>CAVQDN010000001.1:0-28679 GCA_963711275.1 uncultured Acidobacteriaceae bacterium
AGAGATCAGCAAGCCTTTCCCTCCGCCTCCCGGCCTAAGCATGGTGAAGCCGCTAACTGATGGGTTCATTCTGCTCACGCCTGAAGGCATCGAGACGGCATTCGCTCAGGACCTGACCAAGGAAGAAAAGGCACTCGTCCTTGCGGTTCAGCCCCAGACCGCCGGCGCAATCTTTGGCGCGAAGCCTACCGCAGCGGCATGGCATAACAAGGCGACGTGGTACGTCGTTTCCAGCAATGATCGGATGATCGCACCAGAGCAAGAGAAGAGTATGGCGAAGCAGATGAACGCGACGACTACTGTTCTGGCGTCAAGCCATGTCGCCATGCTCTCCCATCCTAAAGAAGTTGCAAAGGTGATCGAAGACGCAGCTCTCGGGAAGAAGTAGAGCTGCATCAAAGATTTCTGCTTCGTACTCGGGGAGGAACCTCCTTATGCGCGTTGCACCTACGACACGTAAACGGTGTTCCTGGGTCAATGAAGACGATCCATTATTGCTGAAATATCACGATCAAGAATGGGGCGTCCCTGCTCACGGCGACAAAAAGCATTTCGAAATCCTGGTGCTCTCAGGCGTGCAAGCCGGCTTGAACTGGTCGCTCGTTTTGAAAAAACGCGATGGATATCGACGTGCCTTCGACAAATTCGACCCAGAAAAGATCGCTCGCTACTCCGACAAGCGAATTCGCGGTCTCATCGGTAATCCGGAGATCATTCGTAACCGGATGAAGATCAAATCCGCGGTGACCAATGCCCGTGCGTTCCTCAAGGTTCGTGAAGAGTTTGGCAGTTTTGATTCCTATTGCTGGAGGTTTGTCGACGGGCGGCCCAAGTTCAATCATTGGAGGGCGAACACTCAGATACCTGCGACCTCTAAGGAATCCGAGGCGTTTAGCAAGGACCTGAAACGGCGGGGATTCAGTTTCGTCGGACCTATGGTCATTTATGCGTACATGCAGTCGGCTGGTTTAGTGAACGATCATCTCGTTGAGTGTTTCCGCTATGAAGAACTCATGAGGGCGGTCGCCGATGCACATTGAATTTCCAAACTTGTTCGAAATGAGTATTGCTCTTCGGAAAAAGTATTGAGGATAGCTTCAAAGCAACCCAGGAGTGGAGAGCTAAGGACCGAATTAGGACGGACTACATATGCTTGACGCAGCACCGAAAACATCAAAAGCGCAACTGCTTGGCCGCATTTTGCTTGGACTGATGCTCGTCAGCTCTGGTGTGTCTCACCTAACCTATTTGCGAGAGCCATTTCAGGCCCAAGTACCGCCTTGGGTTCCGCTAAACCCGGATCTTGTCGTAGTGCTCTCAGGCTGTGTAGAGATCATACTTGGGCTTTCCCTCATGGCCCTCTATCGACGCAAGGCGTACGTCGGCATCACTGCCGCTCTGTTCTTTGTAGCGGTTTTCCCTGGCAACATCGCTCAATACACAGAACACCGCGCGGCATTTGGGTTGGACACGGACACGGCTCGACTTGTCCGACTTTTCTTTCAGCCTGTTCTGGTCGCCTGGGCGCTTTGGAGTACCGGGGCGTGGACAGCCCTTCGACAATCCTCGGTCAAACACGAATGATTACGGTCCGTTGCGTTAAGGTCTTTCTTGGTAGTAGTGAGCAATCTTGGTTTAAAGAAGCAATACCGCTGGCCAAGCGGTTTCATATCCTTTGAGCGACGAAGCTACGATTCGTCGGAACATCTCAAACCGCAGGGAGATCACGATGAACGCGGATGTCTTGTCGACCAAAGTTACTGAAGGAATTGCCGTTATCACCTTAGGTAGCGCGAAGCGCATGTATTTCGACGCCGAAATGGGCGACGCGCTAACAGAGAGCTTGCAAGAATTCGCGGGCGATCCCAACATTCGCGTCGTGATCGTGACAGGTGGTACTCCGGGATATTTTAACCGCCATTTCAGCATTCCGGCCCTTATCGAATTCGCGGAGGCCGTACGCGCCTCGGGGCGCCAATGGCCGGACAACGCAGCCTACCATGGCGGATTCTTCGACAAGGCCATGGCGCTGTGCGAGACCATGCCGAAGCCTGTCATCGCCGCGATTTCCGGGACCGCTCTTGCCGGGGCCTTCGAGTTCACGCTTGCGTGCGACATTCGCATCGCTGAGGACGGCGACTATCTGATCGGTCTGCCCGAGACCGAACTCGGGCTACTGCCGGGCGCCAGTGGCACACAGAGGCTGCCCCGCACGATCGGACCAGCGGCGGCCCTCATGCACATCCTTATGGGGCGCCCGCTCAATCCGCGAGACGCCGAAAAGAAGGGCCTTGTGCACGAAACCGTCAGCGGCAAGGCCATCGATCGCGCGATGGAGATCGCAAAACGGTTCTGCTCGCATACACCGGAATCGCTCGGCTATATCAAGCGTCTCGTCCGCAGTGCGATCGATACCCCTCTCGCTGAAGGACTGGCTCTTGAGCGAAATCTCTTCATGAGATTGTGCGTCTCCGACCAGGCCTGGCGCGCATGCGCTCTTACGAAGCAAAGAAGATCACAGACCCGTCCCGCTCGCTTGAAGCTTAAAGGAGGATGAATCATGGCAAAACCGAATGCGTCACCTATACGGGTGATCGAGGAAACGCCTGGGTACTGGAGAGCCGTGTTCGACTATCCGCCCTTCAATGTCGTCGATGGGGATGTCTTCCAGGCCCTCCAGGACCTTCTTGTCCGGATGGAGACGAGCTGAGAGTCTGCGTGTGGTTGTTTTCGAAAGTGCGCTTCCCGACTTCTACTTGTCGCATTTCGATCTGACGGGCAAGCTCGGAAACGTCATGACGGGTATCGGCCCCACGGGCTTGCCCATTCTGATGGACACTTTCGTGCGGCTAACGAAGGTGCCGGTCGTCAGCCTCGCAAGAATCAGGGGCTGCGTGCGTGGCGTAAGCAGCGAGTTCGTTCTTGCCTGCGACATGCGTTTCGCCTCGCGGGAGAACACTGAAGCTGGGTCACCCCGAACTCGGGGTCGGGCTGCATCCCGGCGGCGGAGGCACAGAGCGACTTCCCCATCTGGTCGGACGCGGGCGGGCACTTGAAATCGTTCTGAGCGCCAACGACTTCGATGGCGACACGGCGGAACGATATGGCTATGTCAACCGATCATTTCCGGACGCCGAACTGGACGGCTTCGTCGATGCCCTTGCGCGCCGGATCGGCTCCTTCGATCGGCGCGGCTCTCGTTGCGGCAAAAAATCTCGTCAACGAAGTCTCGTTGCCGCCGCTCGACCGGCTCCTCGCCGCCTTCACATCATTTGGAACAGCACTCGGCTGGCCTGCGGCCCAGAACCGCGTAAAAGCCGTGCTTGAACGCGGACTGCAAAGCGACACCACGTTTGAAAAGAATTGGCCTGAGGTACTCGGCGATCTCGGCGTACCGAAAAAGTGAGAAGAGTGATGAGCAATCGCTTGAAGTGGGAAGTTTTTGTCAGCGGTCAGATTCCGGTCGTCACCAACGACCTTCCGCCCGGTGCAACCGAAATGAAATGGTCGCCGATTTCTTCCACGCTTATTTCAGGTAAGCGTGATGCCGTGCTCGTAGATACGCCGATCACGGTCGACCAAAACCTGAAACTTGTCGATTGGATCGTGAGCAGCGGCAAGAATTTGACGGCGATCTATGCGACTCACGGCCACGGCGATCATTTCTTTGGTGTGAACAGAATCCAGAAGCGATTTCCAAACGCGCGTTTCGTTGCGACGCGGGAGGCTATTGAGGTCATGCGAAAGCAGGCATCGGTTCCCGTCGTCAGCGCATATTGGGAACCACGGTTCCCCGGCCAGATCGATTCGACCCTGGTGATCGCGGATGAGCTCGTGGAAGGCGTTCTCGAACTCGAAGGAGAACAGCTCGTCAGCGTTCCTCTCGGGCATACCGATACGGAGAGCACGACGTGCCTTCACGTCCCCTCGATCAGGCTGGCCGTTTGCGGCGATGCCCTCTACAACGATGTCCATCTTCATCTTGGCGAATCAGATGCCGAAGGCCGCAAGGAGTGGATCGCCGCACTCGATACGATAGAGTCGCTCAAGCCTGTGGCCGCGATTGCTGGACACAAAAGACCCGACGCGCCAGACACCCCAAACAACATCGAAGCGACGCGACAATACATTCGCGATTTCGACAAGATTGCTTCCCAGACCAAGACCGCGCTTGAGCTCTACAACGAGATGATTGCGATATATCCCGACCGTGTGAACCCGGCGGTCTTGTGGTATTCGGCGCAAGCGGTAAAGCCAGGGATTTGAGAGAACATACGCATCGAGGGTGGCGGCGATGCTCTCAGTTTGGGGGCAACCATGGACGCTGAGCGGATGCGCGCAATGATGTTGAAGCTGCCGCATGTGGCGGAGACAGTGGCGTGGAGCACGTACCTTCTGTTCTGGGCGGCGGATAAATCGATCGGCGGAAAGCTGTTCGCGATGATGAATCCGGTGAATGAGACGAACGGTGTGATCACTTATGCAGCCGGGCCGGAGCGGTACGCCGAGCTGCTGGAGCGGGAGGGCGTGTCGCCTTCTGTTGAATTTCCGCGGTCGCAATGGGTGCAGGTGGAGCGCTGGGATGTGTTTCGGCAGGCGGAGTGGCAGAGCGAGATGGAGGCGGCGCACGCAATCATCTCGGCGAAGCTACCGAAGCGGACGCGCGATGTGCTTGCGATGCCGGTGCGCGAGCGCAAGCGGGTGATTGCAGAGCGGAAGGCGCTGACGGCGGGACGTGCGCCGAAGAAAAGCTGAGCCGGCGGCGATGCCGACGTAGCGTTAGCCAGGCCAGAAATTCCATGAGTACTGTTCCTTCGGTGACAGGCCCTTCGAGATTCTCATGTGCGCCATAGAAAGTTACGACTTTCCTATGCCCTGTCACAGCAGAGGCCGCAGTTCCACTAACCCCGTTCTATTGACTTTCAATCCTGAACATTTTCTACGCCGACGCTTAGGCGAACATGGGCGCTGGTCACAGAATGGTCACAAAACTGGGGCCACTCTGCATAATTAAGTTGTTGAATAACCAGGCGGATAAGCTGGTAGTACGCAGCCCTGAAAAGGCTGGCGTCGGGGGTTCAACTCCCTCCCTGGCCACCAAATCATTGGTCTTCAATAGTTTAACTCTCATCCTTAATCCGATACATCGCGCTGATATTCTTGTAAATCGATCCTGTTCGATATTCATAATCCTCTCTGTCCGTTAGGGTTAACGAGTGGTAGAGAGCAGACCAGAAGGGCTTGGCGTCTGCCATTAGCATATTAATAAGGTTGGGTATTGCAGGAGTGAAGTCTATTTCTCCGGGCCTCTGCCTTGTCGCGGCAGTGGCTGGACGGGGCTGGCGCGTCAGAAATCCTCTCCCTCACTTGGCACTCTAGGTTCTTTTGGGGTGGGTTTCGATAGGATTGATAAGCCTTGGGTCGTTCTGTTGTACCGTGGACGGGCTATATAGTTTGGTGGAATCCGCGTAGAGAAGATGTCGCACTTTTGGCTCACCGGCGACGTAACTGTAGACCAGTTGCTCCAGGTGACGATCCGCTTTTGTCTGCCGCTCGTGTTGACGCAGATGTTCCGCCCACGAATGGACCAGAAATATTTCTACAAACCGATTTGCTACCTCGATATCGCGATAGATCCCCCATCTATACGCGCCATCACGACGCCGAACGCGGGCATATTGCCGCATCGTCCTTACGAACTTCGATTCCTGCTCTGCAACGACGGAATATTCGATCGTGACCAACACCGGGCCATCAAGAAGTTCATCGCCAACCTCTTTGACGATGACCGGCGTGCGCCAATGATTCCACGGACTGAGATCAGCCGTGGAATCCGGGAGCCTAGCCCACAGGGCAATGATCGCGCTCCCGATAGTCCCAACCCCCGAATAAACTAGAGCCAACTGAACACTCCGATGCTGGGCGACCCCGCCCCAGGCAGCACTTCCGAGGGCGAAACTCCCCATATATACAAGCGTGAAAATTGCCAACACTCGCGCTCGAATCCAATCTGGAGCGAGGTTCTGCACCAAGGCGTTGATAAGAGAGATAAAGAGAACCCATGCCGCGCCGGTCACGAAAATATCGAGCGCAAGAGTGCTCAACCGGTGCAACAACGTGATCGCCACGATCCCTGTACCCAAGATCACGACGCCTGCCGAGACGATCATTTCTGTGGAGAAGCGGGCGCGTAACGTCTGCATGAGGAGGGCCCCTCCTATCGCGCCCGCCCCAAAGCAACCCAGTAACAGCCCATACCCGATCGCCCTCTCATCCACACTTCTGGCCACCGAAGGTAGCAGCGCAAACAGAGAACTTGAAAAAAACAGAATGGTCCCCGTTCGGACTAGGACCGTTAGTATCGCAGGGGAATTGCGGACGTAGCGAACCGCAGCGACCGTAGCTCCTGTCATGGTTTCGGCCGGCGTTGTCTGCTTTCGAATTGGTCTTTTCCATCTGGCGACAACGAGAATAACCCCGCAAAACGATATGACGTTCGCGGCAAAGGCGGTGGTGACACCTGCAACCGCGATCAGCATACCTGCCGCCGCGGGCCCTACGGCTCTGGCAAGATTGAATTCGATGCCGTTCAAGGCGGACGCAGCCGGCAGGTCGTCCCTGGATACCAATTCAGGAAGGATGGCGCGCCACGTTGGAGTCTCGAACGCGTCTCCAGCGGACAGGGCAAATGTCAGCGCGAGCAGCAGCCAGGGTGAGGTAATGCCGCTCATGGTGAGAACAGCCAAAATCAGCGCCACTGCCATCATCCAGACTTCGGTAAATAGAACGAGTCTGCGGCGATCGAAGATGTCTCCAGCGGAACCCGCCGGTAGTGCGAGTAAAAAGTAAGGGAGGGAAGCCGCAGTTTGGATAAGAGCGACATAACCCGGGCCAGCGTGCAGCGAAACCATCAACCACGCGGCGCCAACGTTCTGCATGAAAGTGCCAATATCGGAGACAAGATCTGCTATCAGCAGATTGCGAAATACCGGAACCCGAAGTGGCCGCCCTAAGCCTGCCGGCTCTCGTGTCGTTGAATCTTTTGCTGTGTCGATCGCCAATCGGGTTCCTTAAACAGGCGTGTATCGCCTTTGTGGCTGCTACAGTTCAGCAAGCGCTCGGTGGACGAGATGAATAGCGATTGCACCTTCGCCGACCGCCGAAGCGACTCGCTTTACGTTCCCCGACCGAACATCGCCCACGGCGAATACGCCCGGAAGACTCGTTTCCAGCATCTGCGCACTGCGGGCCAGCGGCCACGCGGGTTGGTCAGTGGAACCGTCGAGATCGCGTCCCGTGAGAATGAATCCTTTGGTGTCGAGCGCGACACAACCCTTCAGCCATTCGATTCGAGGCGATGCGCCAGCCATGATGAAAACGTGTCGAATGGGGACTGTGGCCATTTCGCCGGTCTGGTTATTGCGCCATGTGACGTGCTTGAGGTGCGAATCGCCTTCGAGCGAGATGATTTCGGTGCGGTAATGAATTTCGATGTTGGGGTTCTGCTCGATGCGCTGGATGAGGTAGCGGGACATCGTGTCTGAAAGCTGGCCGGAGCGCACGAGTATGTGGACCTTGCGCTGAGTCTGCGACATGTAAACGGCGGCCTGGCCGGCGGAATTGCCTCCGCCGACGACGATAATGTCGTCGTCGCCGCAGAGCTGGGCTTCCATGAAGGTGGCACCGTAATAGACGCCCTGTCCTTCGAAAAGTGCGAGATTAGCGATGCGCGGTTTGTTGTACTGCGCGCCGGTGGCGATGACGACCGAGCGCGCGGCCAGTTCGACGCCGTTATCGAGCACGACTTTGTAGGGTCGCCGGGCGCATTCGAGGCGCACCACGTTGCGTGCGATCATCATCTTGGCGCCGAATTTTTCGGCTTGGGTGATGGCTCGATTGGCGAGTTCCTGGCCGGAAAGGCCGTAGGGAAAACCGAGATAGTTTTCGATTTTGGAGCTGGATGCGGCCTGTCCGCCGGGCGATTCGGTCTCGACAAGAAGGACGTCGAGACCTTCGGAGGCGGCGTAAACGGCGGCGGCGAGTCCAGAGGGACCGGCGCCAACAATGATGAGGTCGCGGAGTTGCGCGGCGTCAATGTCGGCGTTGAAGCCGAGGCAGTCGGCGAGTTTCTGAATTGTGGGATTGCGGAGGACAGAGCCTTGGCCGCAGATTATGACGGGAATTTCGTCAAGCTTGACGTTGAAGCGATCGAGGAGCTCCTGTGAGGCTTTGTCGGTATCGAGATCGATATACGTGTACGGATGGCCGTTGCGAGTGAGAAATTCGCGCAAGCGGAGGGTCTGTGCGGAGTGGCGGGAGCCGAGAAGGATGAGGCTCCCGTAGCCGCGGCTGATGAGTTCGAGGCGGCGGAGGATGAAAGCGCGCATGAAAATTTCGCTGAGCTCGGCGTCTTTCGCGATGAGCGAGCGGAGGGCGTCGCCAGTGAGTGCGACGAAATCGCCGGGTTCGATGACGCGTCCGCGAACGAAGATGCGGCGGCCGGAAATCATGGTGAGTTCGCCGGTAAAGCCGCCCGCACGATGGACGGTGATGGGGCGTTCGCCGTCAAGGCCCGGCTGCACAACTTCCATGCTGCCGGAAAGGATGACGAAGAAAGGGATGTTGGTGTCGCCGAGATCGAAAAGAATTTCGCCGCGGTCACCTTAGAGACGGTCTCGTAAAGACGATCAAGGTCGGCCACCTGTGAGACGTCGCCCTGAACTCCAGAAACGTTGGTGCCGATTGCCTTCACGGCCTCGTCGAGCTCCTTCTGGCGACGGCCCGTTATGAAGACATAGGCACCTTCTTCGACGAAAAGTTTTGCCGTAGCGAACCCAATCCCTTCTGTTCCGCCGGTGATGACGGCGGTCTTGCCTTCGAGCTTTTTAGTCATCGCTTTTCTCCGTTGTTACTGGGCTGAAACCCTCCAGCTCCGATGCTTCACGTTCAATCACTTGAGTCCAAGCACCGCCTGGCCGAGGTGATAAGAGAGATGATTGGTGCGGCTGAGCAGGATGGAGAAGCGATTACGCGAGGGATCTTTCGCAAACTCTTTCTCCGACACGGCAGAGTGACGCTGGAGCCAGTCGGACGGCGACATTTTTTCGAACCCTTTCGACAATTCTCCGTTTACGGTAATCCATGCTCGGCGAATCTCTTCGTGCGAAGGAGTGACGGTCTGCGACTTGTCAGGATTAATGACGAAGGCAACGTCAAACTCGGGATAAATTCGTTTTCCCAGCCCCAGCAGCGGCAGCATCGCGTCGTGAATGGCTGTCAGATGTCCCCACAAGTAGAGCAGCCTGTTTCTGCCAGGCGCTATTTCCTGCAGAACCTGCTCGGGCGAGAGGGCTCCAAAAAGCTTGTCCGCCCGATCGACTTGGGCTTTCCATGCTTTCAGCCCGAGAGCTGTATAAGAGCCTTCGTTTCCCATGGTTCCTTCTCCTCTCAACGACTGCCATCTTTTCCAGAAGGCGCGCCACACCCATTCGTGGCAATTTGATTCGAGCCGTCGCAGTCGGCGATCATTTCTATCCGCTGGGATGGAGGCACCCGTCACGACCCAACGAATCCTTTTCAAAACAAGCCCGCGCTATCCTGTACATTGGCCCGGGCCACTTCGAAAGTATTCAGAGCTTCTCTAAACAACTTGATCTTTCCATTCTCGGCAACCAGCCGCGAAAAGAAGAGTTGATGAACAGTTCGTCCCGTTTTGCTTGACACCGCAGTGGCCTCGAATTCTGCAAAGACTTGGTCAGGAGTATCGATCAGCACCTTCGTATTCTCGAATTTGAAACCGGGATAGATGTCGAGCACGGATTGGAAAAAGCCGGCAATCGCGTCTCGGCCCGTGTACTGCGTAGGAAGTCCGAACGTCGCAAGATACGGCAGCTCAAAGGCGCCATCTTCGGCAAACATCTCCGCCGCCTTCTTCGGTTCTCTGAACGAGAAGGCGGTGTATTCAAGCATGAGTTCCTTGGCGTTTTTCATATGATATTCTCCTGTCTCTGACAATCAGTTAGTCGGTATTGTCTATAGGGTTCGGGGAACCCTCGTCTGCAATCAGCCGCAGCCCCTACTGCATCAGGGCTGAGCCTGTCCGCGTTTGGTTTGCGGCGTGATCCGCACGGATCTGTGAAGCAGATACACCACGAGGAATTGGAGGACAGCAATAAAGAGCGGCCCAGCGCATTTCCCAAGATCATGCTCAAACAGACCGATTCCGGCATCCAGCAATTGCATGGCGCCGGCGAGCGCACCCATGAGCACCAACGCAGGTGCCGCCTGCTTGTAGATCGCCCACAACGCGAACAAAGCCAGAGGAATTGTGCGTGCCGCCGCGTACATCGCCAATATCAACGACGCCTGCGTTGGAACGGATCCCGCAGGGACCAGGTATTGCGGACGGATGATCCCCACGATGGAAAAGCCGCTCGCGACCAGGACATCGATTGCCGTGACCACCGAAGCCAGCCGCATCGCCTTTATCGTTGTCATTGATTCCTCCAGAACCCTCGCCTGCAAACAGGCGCAACCGGTGCCGGCCCGGGGCTAAGCGCTTTGAGCCTTCCCGTGATACGCAGCCGCAAAAACTTCCTGCACAAATCGTTCAAACGAAGTCGGTGTAGTGTTCTCCCGCGAGCGCGGCTCCAGCGGAACGAGGACTCCTGCGTTGATGGCTTTGTACATCTCGATGTACATGGCAGCTCCCTTCGGCGGAACACCCAATTGCGTCAATGCCTGCTGCACTTGGTCATACGGGAACTGCTCGTAACGCAGATCCGGTTTACCGATGCCGCGCGCAATCACTGCGGTAGCTTCCGTCATCGAGAGGTCGCGCTCCCCAAGCAATTCGCGCGTTTGTTTGCCGGAAAAATCCAGGTGCAGGAGGCGCTGCGCGGCGTAGTCACCAACGTCGCGCGTCGCGGCCATGGGAATCTTCAGGTCGGGTAGCAGCGCATTTCCGAAGATTCCCATCGCCTGAATCATTCCGATCGCCGCCAGATTGTTCTCCATGAAATACGCGGCGCGCAGGTGCAGAACGTTTAAACCCTCGATGGCGTTCAGTTTTTGCTCCGAAGAATGCAGTCCCGAGACTGGCCCGGCACCTTCCGGAACCTGCGCCCCGTAACTGCTCAAATGCACCGCGTAGCGCAGGCCGGACTCTTTTACGGCTTTCGCGATCCCGTCGCTATCTCGCTCCTGCTCCTCCCGGGATTTCGCCGGCGGCAACATCAGATATGCGGCGCGCGCTCCGCTGAAAGCTTTAGCGAGCGCAGCGGCATCGCTCATATCAGCCGTGAACGCTTCCGCGCCTTTGTCCACAAAGCGCTGTAGTCGCCCCGAGTCGCGTCCCACGACGCGTACCTTTTTGCCCGCTGACAGCAGAGAATTGGCGATGATCGAGCCGGTGTTCCCGCTCGCTCCTAAAATCACATACATTTCATTCGAAACAACGGATGACGTCATAGTTACTAGCCTCCTTCGTCTTGTAAAAGGGTGTCGAACGCCTTCAGGGCGATGCGTTGTCTTCGGCCCTCACTTCGGGAATGTGTCGCCGAACATGGGAAGGCCGCTCACAGATTCGGCCTTGGTCGCCTCGTCCTGTAAAACGTCCCAATGCTCTTTGAGAAGACCGTCTTCGAACCGGACAACGTCGGCGGCGATCCAGGCGGCGGGCCTGCCCATCCCAGTGAAGCGGCCATGCGCTATGACGTAATCGCCCTCTGCGATGATGAGCTGGTTCTCATAGTGCAACGTCTCCGGCACTGAGCGGACGAGATTGAACAGACCTTCGCGGCCCGGTGCTATGTGTGCGCTGTGCTGAATGTAGTTCGGTGACCAGAAGCGTTCCGCCGCAACGTAGTCACGCTTGTTAAACAGTGTGTCGAAGGCTTCTAGAACGAACGCCTTATTCTTGGATTCGATCGTCTCACTTGCCATTTTTGTTTTTGCCATCTGCCGACCCTCCTCATTCCTCCGAGCGATTGCAGCTGACGCCAGCAAGGCATCAACTCCTTAAAGCTTCGACCCGCCATCGACGGGGATGCTGGCTCCCGTGATCCAGCGGGCCGCGTCTGACGCCAGGAAAGCGACGACGTCCGCGACATCTTCCGGCTTGCCGATTCGTTTCAGCGCTTGCATTCCCAATGTCACCTCGCGACCCGCTTCGGTCTTCGCAAAGTTCGACATGTCCGTATCGATCACGCCTGGCGCGACTGCATTGACGCGAATACCTTGCGGCCCAAGAATCGCAGCCCAGTTCTTGACCAAAGTTTCTAATGCTCCTTTGGTCGAGGCGTAAGCCAGCAGCGAAGGGTTGTCCACGCCGGGCTTCCCAACTACGGCCCGCGCCCCGATCGAAGAGATCACAATGATGTTCGAGCCTTCACCAAGGATGGGTATGAGCTGCTGCACCAGGAAGAACGGGCTGCGCACATTGGTTGCAAAGAGATTGTCAAAATCCTCCACCGTATGATCCTTGATGGTTGCAGCCTTGCTGATACCAGCGTTGGACACGAGCACATCCAATCGCTCCCCAACAATCGACCGAACTTCCCTCGCCAGCAGTGTTGCTCCCTCTGGAGTTCCCAAATCCGCCTTAATCGCATCCGCGCGGCCCCCTTTTGCGCGGATGCCGGCGACTAACGATTCTGCCTCCTGCGCAGAACGGCCGTAGTGAACCAGGACATGCGCGCCGGCCTCAGCGATCGCCGATGCGGTGGCGCGACCAATTCCCCGCGACGCGCCCGTCACTAACGCAGTTTTGTCTTGAAGCGCAGCCATTTTACGTACCTCCCATACGGGCCATAAAAGCGATGTCGTGGATATCGATGGCGACCAGCACTGGTTCCGCTATCTTGCGTTTATCCGTATCGAAGGAATAGACCCGACGCTGCATAGCGACCATGATTCCGTCAACCTCGCGAAACTCATGCGCATAGTTCAGCCCGGGTGCTCCGCCCAGCACATCGACTCTGTACTCGTGCCGCCGGAGCAAGCCGTCCGGCCCGAAGTATGAAATCTGTTCCCGGCTATGACTCGCGATGCCATGTGGGAAGCTCACACGCAGCGGTCTCCACATCTCTCCATCTTCGTGCCACGGTGACAACTCCTCCGTTTCAAAACCAGGAAACGTGTAGAGAAACGGGACCGTCAAGTATGTCCAGAGAGCGTAGCTGTTGAAGTAGGCTACGTGCAGTTCATCCCAGGGGGAGTTCAGGAGTTGGCCGTCAAATGAAGAACGAGGATTTTCGCGGCTCTGAAGCAGTCTTCCACCTTCAGTCTCGACCGTTACGGAATTCGGAGTGAAGGTTGTGCGTTTGTCCTGGTCGCGGAAGTGCGTCGTTAGCTCCTGGCGATGCAGTTCTGCTTCGATACGAATTTGTTGCAATTCCGGAGCGTGGCCTTTTATTTGCCATAGAGCACCGGTCACCGAGAGATCAGCCGTTACGGTCTTCAGCTGCGACCACCGCGTCAGACCACCATGCGCTTCAAGCGCAAGCTCTAAAACGTTCTTCATGCTTTTGCCCCGTTAAAGAAAAAGAGCATCGTGACCGGCTTGGCGCCTTTGTTTCGCCATGCGTGGCGCGTACCGTTTTGCACGACCACATCGCCGCGCCTCAAATGCAGAGTCTCGCCATCGTCCAACTCCAGCCAAATCTCTCCATCGTAGACAACCGAGTAGTCGACCGTTCTCGTTTTGTGCATCCCTGGATCTTCCTTTTCGAAGTGATCGGCTAATCCTCGTAGACGAACCAACGCTTCTTTTTGTGCGGCGTGGGCATCGAAGGACGGATCCGCGAAGACCGAATCGGGCGGAAAAGTCACAAAGTGCAGACTCGTACCCCCGGGCCCAGGAACGACGGAGTCGGGATAGCGGTCGAACTTCTGCTCCTTGCTGAGATCCGGGGTCGCTGGGTTGACCCAGATGAGCGTGTGCTCGTAGCCGGGAACGGAGTTGAACTCATAGGCCAGCAACGGTTCGTCGCTTTGCACGACGGATTTCCCCTTAACATTTCCCGTGACGACACGACGGTAAGCACTCGGTTTCTCCCCGCGCTTGGACAAGTCTTTTTTCTTAGAGGCCGTTCCATTCATGACAGATCTCCGCATCGGCAATCTTCAGAAGCTGTTTCCGGGAATCCTCGCCCGCAAACATGCGCAACCTGCCGGGCGGTCTTCGAATAAACACTGGGTAAGCTCAATCCACTCTGTAAACGCGGCCGGTTTGCACCCCCAGGATTGCGCGTTTGTAGGCTTGTGCAACTTTCCATCCTTCGACCGGAATCACGCCGTGAAAGAACGAACCCATACTAGGTACGGATTCTTCTAGGATCGTAGGATTCACCAAATTGATACGCAATCCCTTGGGAAGTTCGATTGCGGCAGCCCGAACAAAACCTTCCAATGCGCCCGAGACGGTTGAAGCCGCGACACCGGCGAAGATCGGTTCGTCATTAAGAACGCCCGAAACCAAAGTGAATGATCCATTTTCCTTGATGAACGGGATCGCCTCCTGAACCAGGCTGATCTGACCCATGAGCTTGCTTCCCAACGAGAACTGCCATTTTTCAGCGGTGAGTTCCGAAAGCGGAGCAAATGCAACTTCACCTGCTGCAATGGCCACGGCATCAAACGAGCCGACGGCTTGATAAAGCTTCCTGACACATTCGCGGTTCTCGATTTCGACTCGGAAATCGCCCGATTTGCGTCCGACCTTGACTATCTCATGGCCAGCACCCGCTAATGCCTTTTGAACCAGTTCGCCGATCTTTCCGTTTGCACCAATCAAAACAATTTTCATAAAAACTCGATTCTCGTTTCTGATCTGAGGACCTATCTATTCGCTTTCACTCTAGGACGCCAATCCGCCAGCAGTGTCGAGCACTTGCCTAGTAACTCACCGACCGCGCCTTCAACGGCGTTAGACCAGCGAGACTCAGGTGACGCGAACAACGCCAAGGTACTTGCTTCAAAGGGCGGTCCCGCTCTATGAAGCACATTTTTTCGCAATACTTCGAATTAATTCTGTGTTCTGAGCATACGGTCGACCGATCGGCTCATTTGTTTCAAAATAAATCCAGGCGCCACGCGACTCATCATTTTTAGCTGATTCGCCTGCCCTGGACGTATTTCAAATCGGTCGGCTTGCATTCCTTTGACGGCGACTTTAACCATGTCTTCCACCTTCATGATAGAAACGCCTTTCATGTCTTCAGAATTAAAGGCATCCAAGAGTTCGGTTTGTGTCGCCGGCGGTGCTAGCTCAAATACCTTCACTTTGGTGTTCTTCAGTTGCACACGAAGAGACTCGGTGAACGAGTGCAGACCGGCCTTGGTGGCGCAATACACCGGTGAAATGGGCAATGGAACAAATGCCAATCCCGATGAAATGTTCATGATTGCGGCCCCTGATTTTGTTTTTAAATGGGGCAAGAATTGTTTCACCATGCGAATCGGCCCGCTCAAATTGATTTCAATCTCTCGAGTCAGGTCTTCGAGGCTTCCAGCTTTGTCGTGAACATTGATCTCACGCATGATGCCGGCGTTGTTGATTAAAATGTTGAGTTCGGGAAATTGCTTGGTGACCTGTTCGTAAAGAGTGGCGATCGCTTTCGGATCGGAAACGTCGCTTCGAAAGGTGTTAATTCTTGGAAAGGCCGCTTTCGCACGGTCCATCTTAGCTTGATCGCGGCCCGTGATAAGAATCGTGTTACCAAGTGCCGTGAGTTGTTTGGTGAGTTCGTAACCGATGCCGCTGCCACCGCCGGTGATCAAAATCGTATTGCTCGTGAGTTTCATAATTAAATACTCCGCTCTAATCAAGACGCCCGGCTTCCGAACACTTCGGACACTATTGTTCGGCAGCCAATGGCTGCTGATCAGTCAGTTAACTGACTTGTTTCAACCCGGATTCTTGCGATGTTGCCGGGCGTCTCCTGCTTATCCGCCTTTTCACTTTGCGCCTTCCATTCCTTCCGCCCCAGAGCTAGATGAGAAACCTCGTTTCCCACAGGAATAAGGTGCCGTGCTTATCCGAAGAATTAGGCAGCCAGCATTCCTCCATCCACCGGGATCGATGCACCGGTCATGTAAGACGCGTGTGCCGAAGCGACAAAGGCGATCACATGAGCGATCTCCTCCGATGTCGCCATTCGTTTGACAGGTACTGTCGAGACGAGCGCCGCCTTATTTTCATCTGTGCTGGTGAAGCGCGTAAGCATACCGGTGTCCGTAGTGCCTGGAGCAACTACGTTTACCCGCACTCCGGTGCCCGCGACTTCCAGTGCAGCGGATTTTGTCAGGCCCTCTATTGCATGTTTGCTAGCCACATAAACGGACGCTCTGGCAGCCCCGACGCTTCCATAGGCCGACGAGACATTGACGATGCTCCCGCTCCCCTGTGCCAGCATCACCCTCAATTCGTGTTTCATGCTGAGCAGTGTTCCTAGGACGTTTGTGTCGAAGGTTGCGGCGTAGCTTTCTGCAGTCTGCTCCGTCACCGGGCCGGGTGTGCCTTCGGTTCCAGCATTGTTGACCGCAATATCCAGACGTCCGAAACGCTTGACCGTTTGATCCACGAGGTTGCGCACGTCCTCATCCTTGCGGACATCCGTACGAACAAAAATGGCCTCTGCTCCGAGCCCTTGCAGCTCGGCAACCAACGCTTGTCCTTCTTTGTCTCGACGGCCAGACACAACAATTCGTGCCCCTTCTTGCGCAAAGATGATTGCGGCGGAGCGACCGATTCCCGTCAGCGCTCCCGTAATCAAAACTACTTGGTCTGACATAAATGCTCCTTTCAGTTGACGTGGCGGTCATGGACGCAGATCCTGACTTTTCGCTCTAATCGCGTTCTTTGCCGATCCAGTCGCGTATGTAGGGGCAGCAGTTGACAAGCGTGACACCCGCTAGTTCACAGCTCCCGAGAAATCGAACGACCTCAACATCGACCAGGTTCAATTCCTCCAAGTCCAGCACGATCTTCGATTCGCTCTCCTTGAATCTGCTTCTCCAAATCCGGCAAATGTTCCGCTTGCATTCGACCTATCAGTCGAATAGTCGTGCTGTACTCGTCAGCGTACTTCTCAATTTTCAAGGTCATGTTCGAACTGTCGAACGATTCACGCCTAACAGATGGCAATCCCGGCGCCACTCGTAATCAATTGAGTCGTCGGTGTTTAGCTTTTGAACTAAGGCTGTAATTTCAGCTTTTGCCGAAAATTCAGCGTGAAGCCATCCGGCTGATCTTGGCTTTGAATCTTGATTTAGAATCGTTGATATCGGTTCTGACACTCCGGCAGCCTGAGTGAATATGAGTGAGTTGACCCAAGATTCGGAAAGCCACGAACTAAGCGATGCTCTCGAAAAGCTCGGCCAGGAGGCTGCCCGGCTCCAGACCCTCATCGACACGGTTCCGTCTTTCTTGTGGACGAGCTTCCCTGATGGATCCAAGGAATTTCTAAACCGACGTTGGTACGAGTACACCGGCCTGACCTTTGAACAGGGGAAAGGTTGGGGTTGGAAGGTGGTCGTTCACCCCGATGACTTGGATCGACTCATTCGTGAATGGCTTGCCTTGCTGAATGACCCCAAACCAGGCGAACTGGAAACCCGCATCCGGCGATATGACGGAGAATACCGATGGTTCCTTATACGTGTCCTTCCAGAATTCGACGCTGAGGGCAACGTCGTCAGGTGGTTAGGAAGCGATACCGACATCGAAGATCGAAAAAGAGCGGAGACGAAACTCCTCGAAGACGAGCGTGAGTTTCGCCGGATTACCGATGCTATACCGCAAACCATTGTCGTCCTGGATCCGAGCGGCGATCCCCTCTACGCGAATCAGGCAGTGCTGGAATATACCGGCCTGACCATGCAAGAAGTGCTCAGTTCTGAGTTTCGTGCCCGAATGTTTCATCCGGAAGACGTAGAGAAGGTGCGGGAGGAGCGTCAGGCCGCCTATGCCCGCGGGCTGCCGTTTGAAATCGAACAACGAACGCGTCGGAAGGACGGCCAGTATCGCTGGTTCCTTATTCGTCTCAACCCGTTCCGCGACGAACAGGGACGCCTGGTGCGCTGGTATGCGACCGGAACCGACATCGATGATCGCAAACGCGCCGAAGACAGAACACGAAACGAAAACGTCGCGTTGCGCGAAGACATCGTACGCTCATCCATGTTCGAAGAAATCGTCGGTTCCTCCGAGCCATTACGTCGTGTGCTGGTTCAAGTTTCCAAGGTGGCTCCGACGGATTCCACAGTCTTGGTCTTAGGTGAGACCGGAACAGGAAAGGAACTGATTGCTCGCGCAATTCATAACGGGTCCAAGCGTTCACACCGTGCTTTCATTCGAGTGAATTGCGCGGCGATTCCCCAGTCGCTGATTGCTTCCGAACTGTTCGGCCACGAAAAAGGTTCCTTTACAGGGGCCACTCAGCGCCGGCTCGGGCGTTTCGAATCGGCCGACGGTGGAACGATATTCCTCGATGAAGTAGGCGATCTTCCGCCAGAGACACAGGTCGCACTGCTGCGAGTTCTTCAGGAGCGTGAATTTGAACGAGTAGGCGGCACTCAATCGGTTTCGGTTGACGTACGGGTGATAGCGGCCACGAATCGAGACCTGACTAAGGCGGTAGCTGAAGGCATGTTCCGTCAGGACTTGTATTATCGCCTCAACGTTGTTCCGATTCGATTGCCAGCATTGCGCGAGCGTATTAGCGATATTTCCTTGTTGGTCGGATACTTGATCGATCGCTACGCCAAGAAATTGGGCAAGAAGATTCGAAACATAGACAAGAAGACGATCGAACTCTTCCACGCATACGATTGGCCGGGCAACATCCGCGAGCTGCAAAATGTAGTCGAGCGGGCGGTAATTCTGTCTGAAGGGGAGACTTTCTTCGTAGACGAGACCTGGCTCACGCACGTGACTCCCAAACGGGCGGCGACGACCGCTCCGCTGGTTGATGACCTTGTTGAGCACGAAAGAGAGATCCTCGAAGCCGCTCTCCGGGAATCCGAAGGCGTGGTTGGGGGTCCAACCGGCGCCGCCGTTAAACTGGGCATTCCGCGACAGACGCTCGACTCCAAAATAAGGAAGCTGGGCATAAACCGGCACCGCTTCAAGGCTTCTTAATCTTCCTCACCGGACAATCACCGTTCGTAAACCCTCCGCTGTGGCGGTGGATTTCGCCGAATAATGGAGCGGCGGCGCGGTAAGCTGAGCGCCGTTGGCCTGACCGCGGGGAAAAGTTCCACTGGTATTCCAAGACTCGAAAACATTCGCGACGCGATTGCCGTCTGAATCCTCCTTGGGGGTCTTTCATCCAAAGCAGAAGGTGTATCCGCAATGTATACCAGAAGCGAGGAGCCCGATGGATGTTTGAGAGCATTCTCTGCCAGGTCACGGAATATGATCCTGAGGTTCTAGAGTCCCTGATTGGGCTCGCAGTCGAAATTGCTCGCGAGGGTCGGGAGGGAAGACGAGTTGGCACGCTATTTACACTCGGGGATGAGAAGGCGGTGCTCGCCAAATCCCGACCGTTGATTTTGGATCCGTTGCTGGGGCATCCGGAGTCTTCGCGGCACATCACCAATCTCAATCTCCGCGGAACCATCAAGGAATTGGCGCAGTTGGACGGCGGGTTTGTGGTGAGTTGCGACGGATTTGTCCTTTCGGCGTGCCGCTATCTCGATGCCGTGGCCGCACAAGTGGACGTGCCGTTGGGACTGGGTAGCCGTCACATCGCCGCCGCCAACATGAGCGCAGTTACGAAAGCCGTGGGAATTGTGGTCTCGGAGAGTTCGGTGGTACGGCTTTTCTGTCATGGACAATTGGTCGGCGAAATTATTCCCGAGGTTTGGATGATGGATCACGCCGCCCACCTGCGTGGTACCGTGAAGAGGGAGCAAGTCGGCGAACTGACGATCGTGACACCCAGTCTGCGACCGGCCTCGATCGCGGAGTGAAGATGACAAGCTACTGCCGCAAAGGAACGTATGGCCCCTCTGCAGGAATTTAGATGTGAAGTCTGTGGACTGGTGACCACCAGCCCCACCCACTGGTTCGTGATTCGATGCGGAGATTCCGAGCTTACTGTGTGCCGGTGGAATTCTGAAACCGCCAATGCGCCCGGAGCCAGGCATTACTGCGGTGAAGCTCATGCCGAGGTGTACATCAGTCGCTGGTTCGAGTCGGTGTGCGCGCCGCCGAAGCCAAGTTTCAGGTAGTGCTCCAACCGTCTCTGCCGTGAGCCCTGGGCCCACGCGCACAGAAGGTACGGATGCGATGGGCGAGGGTCTGGAGCAGCTAGCTGCTTCTCTAAAGTTTTCAATCTTCAGTTCCGAGCCGCAGGAGGGGAAACGCAATGGCAAGTCTTCAGGAACGACTGGATGAATTTAAGAAATCATTTGAATCCGGAGCTCCGCCATACAAGGCGCCGCACGAAGTGATCGAAACCATGCATCGCGCCACGGCCGAGCTCAAGGCTACGGGGATTGAAGGGCGAGCGTTGAAGGTTGAGGACCGTGCTCCCAATTTCACCTTATTCAATCAGGATCACGTACAGGTAGACTCGACCGATCTCCTCCGCCAGGGGCCGCTGGTCGTCAGCTTCTTCCGAGGGCACTGGTGACCCTACTGCAATATGGAGCTGGAGGCTCTACAGCAGATCCATTCCGAGGTGCGAGCGCTGGGTGCACGGATTGTTGTAATCACTCCTGAGCTCGAACGGTATACGCGGGCTCTGCACAAAAAGCTGAACTTGTCGTTCGATATTCTGACGGATCTTCACCTGAAGGTCGCGGAGCAGTTTCGGCTCGTTTTCACACTGCCCGATTATTTGCGCGACCTTTACAAGTCCTTTGGAAGCACTCTGGACAGATTCAACGATGAACCGGAATATCGGTTGCCGATGCCTGCACGCTACATCATCGATAAAGCTGGCACGATCCGCGCAGCCAATGTAAACGCGGATTACACGATTCGTCCAGAGCCTTCGGAAACGCTAAGGCAATTGCGGACGCTGAGTGCGGCCGCGGCAGACTAGCAAGAACGATTCACGGCCAGGCCACAAAACTAGAGAGGAGAATACGATGCAACTTCAAGCTGACTACTTCACCGCTTATCACAACCTCAAGCTGACACGAGACGACAAAGGTGTGCTGGTTGCAGAGTTTCATAACAATGGCGGTGCGTTCATCATGAGCGCGCCAGCTCACACAGAATTTGTCGAGGCCTTCTACCGGATTTCGCAAGATCGAGCGAACAAGATCGTAATCCTCACGGGTGCCGGTGGGGAATTCATTACTGATGTCGATTGGTCCTCTTTCGGCGATGTCTCCGATCCCGGCGTCTGGAGCCAGGTTCACGACGAAGGCGTTCAGGTGTTGGAAAATATAGCCAACATACGCGTCCCGGTCATCGCGGCAATCGAGGGACGTGCCCATGTGCACTCAGATTACGCGCTGCTTGCCAGTGTGATTGTGGCGGCGGATGGTGCGACTTTCCAGGATGTGGCCCACTTCTCCGCGGGCGTTGCACCCGGTGACGGAATCTTTACCACCTGGAGTTATCGCGCTGGAGCGGGGCGAGCGGAGGCGTTCCTGCTGAACCCACAACCGCTGCCGGCGCATACTGCACACGAATGGGGAGTGGTAGCCGAAGTTGTGCCGAACGGTAAGGCGCTCACCCGGGCGCGGGAATTGGCCGAGCTGTACCTGAAGGCCCCGGAAGTGACGCGCCGCAACACACGCATCCACTTCATTCAACCGCTGAAGGAGCGCATCGTGCGAGAAGTTGGCTACGGATTGTCGCTCGAAGGAGCGTCGTCGGCCGACCTCGTCAAATCAATGCGAGCCAAGAATGAATCTCTCGCTCGGAGAGAAAAAGTCGCATGACGACCACGGGGAATACCTCAACCGGCCGGGGGGCGATCAGCGATGGTCGTCCCTACCGCGACAAGTATCGAGCGACGAGAACGGGAGATCTCGGTTAATGCTCCAGAAATCTCCCGTCGTGGCTATCTTTAGCTTTATGCGTAGAGCGCCAGGCTGCTGCTGTTCGCATGTTCCTGCGTTTCTACCGACTCAGCATCCTTGCCTTTAGGCAACCACTGTTGTCGTGATTTGAGTGTCTTGGCGATGTGTGGTTTCATTCCTAGCTTTTATGGACGACTTCGAACGAATACCCGTCCGGGTCAAATACATCGGCGGCGTAGTATCCCGGATAGTATTCCACTCGTGCCCGCGGTGAAATATTGTCCCTGGCACCAGCGGACATTGCCGCCCTGTAGAATTCATCGACCTTACCATTGTTTTCGGCCATGAACCCCCAGTGAATGGACGCTGGATCAGGCTTCCCTTGTTTGATCCAGAAGAACGCCCTCTTGCCGTCACCAAATCCCCAGAGATCAGGATGATCGCCTTCGCCCTTGTAGGGTAGGAAGAACTTGATATTAAGAGGCTTCAAGGCCGCCTCATAGAACGCCAACGAACGTTCGACTTTGCTGACAGTCAGAATCATATGGTCGAGCATTGTTCTCTCCTTCAAATCACAAGTACTTCAACAGCCTTCTCACCATTGGATACTGAATGGATCGCAAGCGGCGGTATGTTCAAAGTATTCTTCCCAAGGAATTCGAAGCCCGCAAATCCTGACAAGTCGACTTGCGGGAAGCGATCCGCGGTTGCGGCTACCAGTTCTTTCCGAATCACGGGCAACCCTTCCATAAATCCCGTAAGGGTTTGGTCGGCCTAGGACGCCCTGTTCGAATCCTTTGGCCTTCCACAGAAATCTCACTACAATGCACGGAGGCATACATATGCCGCCAGACAGTCGACAAGTTGACGTGCAGCAAGAGCGTGGTGAGCGGAACCCCACACCTACCCGCGGTGCCACACCTCAGGAACTGGCAACTGCTGTCTGTGCTGGTGACGTAAAGCTCACTGAGCCCAAACTCCTTCCCGACGAACAAGAGCTGCGGCGAATTATTGACCTTATTCCGCAAACAATCGTGGTTTTGGGTCGCGACGGCAAGGCCATTTTCGCAAATCGCGTGGCACTTGAGTACACGGGGCTATCTCTGGACGAAGTGCGCGCCGATAACTTCCGGGATCGCGTGTTCCATCCAGAAGACGTTCAGAGACTTTGCGAAGAGCGGCAGAGAGGTCGCTCTGGCTCGGTTCCGTTCGAAAACGAGCAGCGCGCTCGGGGGAAAGACGGTAAGTATCGGTGGTTTCTGATCCGGTACAACCCTTTACTCGATGAGAGAGGAAACGTCATTCGGTGGTACGCGACGGGCACGGATATCGAGGATCGCAAGCAGGCCGAGAATAAACTTCGGCAGGATGAGCGTGAGTTGCGGCAGCTCATAGATCTCCTTCCTCAGCACGTTCTTGTCCTGGACAGGCAAGGAAAACTGCTTCAGGCCAACCAGACGATGCTCGACTATAAAGGCTTCACGCTCGAAGAAATGAAGGGTGGAGGAGATCAACAGCGGATGAAAAGAGACGTTCATCCGGACGATTTGGAAAGAGTTCAGAGCGAACGAAGCGCCGGTTTCTCAAGAGGAGTTCCGTTCGAGTCGGAAAAACGACTTCTAGGTACAGATGGCCAGTTCCGGTGGTTCCTCTTTCGGTACAAGCCGATAGTTAGTGATGACGGGGAGATTGTCCGTTGGTTCGCAACAGCTACCGACATCGACGACCGCAAGCGCGCGGAGGACTTGGCGGCTGGCGAGAAGCGGCTCCTGGAAATGGTGACGAGCGGCCATTCGATGCAGGGAATACTCGAAGCGCTCTGTCAGTTTGTCGAAAGCATGACCGGTAGGTGTTACTGCAGCGTTGTGTTGGTCGATCCGAGCGGCACGCGTCTTGAACACGGAGCGGCTCCGAGCCTTCCGGACAGCTTCGTCACCTCCATTGTTGGCAGACCCCTAAACGCCGATTCGGGTCCGTGCGCGATGGCCGCGTACCTGAACGAACAAGTCATTGCGGCTGACCTCACGACGGAGACACGATGGGCAGCGGACGAGTGGTGCCCTATGGCTTTGGCGCACGGGGTACGAGCATGTTGGTCAACGCCGATCTCGTCCTCGGCGGGCAACGTCCTAGGCGCGTTCGCGATCTATTACCCGGAACCCAGAATGCCCACACCACTGGACCAGGCCATAATCGACCAGTTCACACACATCGCAAGCATCACCGTCGAGCGCCAACGATCACAGGAAGCTCTCACAAGCGCCCTAGACGAGATCCGCACATCAGAGACCAAACTTCGGCAGGTGATTGATACGATTCCCACACTGGCCTGGTGCAATCTGGCGGATGGTCCAAACGAGTTCCTCAACAAACGATGGCATGAGTACACAGGGCTTTCTCCTGAAGAGTCGCATGGCTGGGGCTGGCAAGCTGCGTTCCATCCGGAGGACTTGCCGTCGGTAATGGAAAAATGGAGCGAGCTGTTGGTCTCAGGAGAACCAGGTGAGATCGAGGCCCGTCTTCGCCGGCGGGATGGGGTCTTTCGACGGTTTCTGATTCGTGTCGAGCCGTTCCGCGACGAAACCGGCAAGATCATCCGATGGTACGGAACAAGCACTGACATCGAAGCGCTTAAGCAAACCGAAGAGAAACTGCGGGAAGATGAATGCGAGCTTCGCCGTATTACCGACGTAATCCCGCAGGCCATTGTGGTTCAGGATCCGAGCGGCATTCCGCTCTACGCAAACCAAACAACGCTCGATTATACGGGGCTCACGCTCGACGATATCGTTAGTCCGGGCTTCCGAGAACGAATCTTCCATCCGGACGACTTGGAAAGATTACGGGACGAGCGAAAGGCTGCGTTGGCACGGGGGCTTCCGTTCGAGATCGAACAACGAGCCCTTCGGAGGGATGGCCAGTACCGTTGGTTTCTGATTCGATACAACCCGTTCCGAAACGAGCGGGGGCAGGTGATTCGCTGGTACGCGACGGGAACTGACATCGATGACCGTGTCAGGGCCGAAGAGAGGACACGCAACGAAAATCTAGCCTTGCGAGAGCAAATCGATCGTGATTCGATGTTCGAGGATATTGTCGGCTCCTCGGAAGCACTGCGTAAAGTGCTACGCCAGGTTGCCAAGGTGGCACCTTCCGATTCCACGGTTTTGATTCTGGGCGAAACCGGTACCGGAAAGGAGTTGATAGCTCGCGCCATCCATAAGCGATCCAACCGGGCGGCGCGCGCGTTTTTCGGCGTAAATTGTGCCGCAATTCCAGCGTCTCTGATTGCTTCTGAGCTCTTCGGTCACGAGAAGGGCGCGTTTACCGGCGCTACGCAACGGCGCCTGGGCCGTTTTGAATCGGCGAATGGCGGGACGATTTTTCTGGATGAAGTGGGTGACTTGCCCCCCGAAATTCAAATCGCGTTGTTACGGGTGCTACAGGAACGTGAAATCGAACGCGTCGGAAGCAACAAAGCCATTCCCGTGGACGTGAGAGTGCTGGCCGCGACGCATCACGATCTGGACACCCTCGTCGCCGAAGGAAAGTTTCGCCAAGACCTTCTTTACAGGCTAAGTGTCGTGCCTATTCAGATGCCTTCGTTACGCGAGCGCACGGATGATATTACTTTGCTTGTTGACTACTTTGTCGGTCGTTTCGGGAAAAAGGCTGGAAAGAAGTTCAGAACTATTGAGAAAAAAACAGTCGAACTGTTCAAATCCTACCAATGGCCAGGCAACGTTCGCGAATTACAAAACGTAATTGAAAGAGCTGTGATCCTGAGCGACGGCGACATTTTTTGCGTGGACGAAACGTGGCTCAAACGGCAAGCGCCAGAATTCGCTGCTCCGGCAGTCCGACTTAATAGCGCGCTGCAACGGCAGGAAAAAGAAATGATTGAGGCCGCCCTAGCAGAAGCTCGGGGCCGCGTCTCGGGTCCAGATGGTGCGGCAACCAAATTGGGGCTTCCAAGACCAACCCTTGACGCGAAAATTAAGCGATTGGGAATCGACAAGTACCGGTTTAAGGTCCGACGGTCCAGCTGACTCCTGCCTGACTACGTAAAATCCCATTATTTTTTTTTTTTTTTTTTTTTTTTTTTTTTTTTTTTTTTTTTTTTTTTTTTTTTTTTTTTTTTTTTTTTTTTTTTTTTTTTTTTTTTTTTTTTTTTTTTTTTTTTTTTTTTTTTTTTTTTTTTTTTTTTTTTTTTTTTTTTTAAAAAAAAAAAAAAAAAAAAAAAAAAAAAAAAAAAAAAAAAAAAAAAAAAAAAAAAAAAAAAAAAAAAAAAAAAAAAAAAAAAAAAAAAAAAAAAAAAAAAAAAAAAAAAAAAAAAAAAAAAAAAAAAAAAAAAAAAAAAAAAAAAAAAAAAAAAAAAAAAAAAAAAAAAAAAAAAAAAAAAAAAAAAAAAAAAGAGTTGGGCCGGGCTAGCTGGTCCAGCTTCTATCGCTCCTATCGGGAGGGCCAGCCGGGCCCGGATCGGGACATGGAGTTGCGCGACGCCATCCAGCGCATCGCCCTGGAGATGCCCAGCTACGGCCGGCCGCGCATCACCGCCGAGTTACGCCGCCGGGGATGGACGGTGAACCCGAAGCGGGTTTATCGCTTGCTGCGTGCGGACAACCTGCTGTGTGTGCGGCGGCGGAAGTTCGTCGTCACCACCGACTCCAATCACGAGCGCAAGATTTATCCCAACCTGGCCCGCGCGCAGCGGTTGACCGGCGTAAACCAGCTCTGGATTGCGGATTCCACTTATATCGTGCTGCTGCAGGAGTTCGTGGTCCTGGCGGCCATCCTGGATGCCTTCTCCCGCCGGGTGATTGGCTGGGCGCTGGACCGCAGTCTGGACGAGCAACTGACGTTAGGCGCGATTCTCTTAACGCTGGCCCGCCGCACACCGCTGCCGGGACTGGTGCATCACTCCGACCGCGGCTCGCAGTACGCTAGCCGCGCCTACACGGAGTTGCTGCAGGCGAACCAGATTCGCAGCAGCATGTCGCGCAGGGGAAATCCCTGGGACAACGCGGCCTGCGAGTCCTTCATGAAGACGCTGAAGTACGAGGAGGTATACCGCAACGAGTATCGAGACCTGGTCGAGGCCCGCGCCTCGATCGGCACTTTCTTGGAAAAGGTCTATAACCAGAAACGCCTACACTCCGCGCTGGGCTATGTGCCGCCAGTCGAGTTCGAGGCGCAACTGGCAAGGAAGAATCAGGAGGCCGCTGCGCGTCAGCTTTCTTTATGAGTTTTCTGAGGCATGGGAAATCTATCGATCCGATGTCTGGGCAGTAAAACGCCGGGAGCAGGAGTTCGAGCCTGCCCCCGGCACTCATCGGCCTCGATGAGTTTCACTTGGCTATTCCTTGGCGGGGTGGTCTCCACCAGAGCTCGCCTCCGCTTCACCAACCGGGGTCAGTGTGCGGTAAACTCGCTTCGCTGGTAGAGCAATTTTTAGCGAACGGCAAAAAGTGTTTTAATTGGTAGTTCACTACAGGGAGCAAGCGCATTTGCTCATTAAACAGCGTTTGCTCAAGAACGAGCATCGCCGGCGATTCTAAGTCCCACCTTTTCAATGGAGTCTGACCGGACCTTGCGTTGCATTCGCATTCGTGCACTCCGGAGCCGCGATTTCATGACGCTCAAGATTGAACGCATCCGATCGCGGATTCGGCTGAGCGGAGAGTTTCGCTCTGAACACCTGGATCAGGTTAAAGCCGAAATCGAGCTTTGCGAATCACCAGCAGTTTTGGATTTGGAGGAATTGGACCTCGTAGATGTCGAAGGTGTTCGCTTCCTCAACGCGTGTGAAGCGAAGGACATTTCGGTGTTGCACTGTTCGCCTTACATCAGGGAATGGATGTTGCGAGAACGAAGTCGGCCAGAGCGGTAACAGGGGCGATTGACCTCAATGAGGTATGAATACCCGATCGCTTCATAGAAGCCGATGTGCGTGAAAGGAGAAAAGGAGAACAAAATGAAACCTAACTGTAGAAACGTCATGACGAAGCTTTATGCCGTTGCTGCACTCGCTTCTATGCTGATGGGTGCGACTCTGAACGCTGCCGCAGCGGGTCCTGCGCCCACTGGCATCAAAAACGTGGTTCTGGTGCATGGTGCATTCGCCGATGGCTCCGGCTGGGAAGCCGTCGCAAAGATCCTCGAGAAGGATGGCTACACGGTATCGGTTGCGCAACCCCCAGAGACCTCGTACGCCGACGACCAAAAATACACGAAAGCCGCAATCGACGCCATGGGCGGGCCGGTCGTCCTGGTCGGCCACAGCTACGGCGGGTCCATTATCAGCGAAGCCGGCAATCGATCCAAATGTTGCGGCGCTGGTCTAGATTGCCGCATTTGCGCTCGATGAAGGTGAGAGCTGCGCGTCGATCGAACAGGCGGTGCCGCAAGCGTCCAAGGCATTCAAGCCGGATAGCAACGGAAACTGGTGGATCGAACAGGACCATTTCGCCGCCGACTTCGCAGCGGATGTTCCCCCCGCCGAGTCCCGGTACATGGCTATATCGCAGGTGCCGATCTCCACCGACTCGTTCACCCACAAGGTCACGAATCCCGCCTGGAAGACCAAGCCAACCTGGTACATGGTGGCCAGCTCAGACCGGTCGATCAATCCGAAACAGGAGCGCATGATGGCGAAGCGCGCCAATGCTAAGACGGTCGAAGCAAATGGTTCCGGC
>CAVQDN010000002.1:0-137623 GCA_963711275.1 uncultured Acidobacteriaceae bacterium
GAAGCAAGTCCTGCGTGAAATACACCTTCACCCGGTGCCCTTCTCGGATCGTGATGGTGGGCGGGATCTGTATAAAGCGGTTGAGGATCGTGGTGGCAGACTCCGAAACGCTGGCGGCAGCGCCGGTGGCGAATGCCTGGGAACCACTCCCTGTAAGGGTTCCGCCACCCTGTTCGATCTGGCTTGCCCAGCAATCACACCTAAAGCAATCGAAGTGCCGAAAATCTGGAAGTAATGGTTATTTACTTTGTCTTTCAGCCCTTCCTCGCCGATCTGATCCAGGCCATGAAACTGATCAGATCAACGCTATAGCCGTCTGGCATGATCATGCGATGGAAGACCACCGCCATGCGGCGCTGTTGACCGAAACCTACCGCGCCAATCTTCCTGGCTTCGCCGAAAACGACAGTTCCCTCAGGAACGATAACGTGTTGATGATCGTGCGAATACAGCGGATTTGAGACCAGGACTTTAACCGGCCCTACGGCGTCTCCATCCAGACGATTCATGAGAACGGTGTCGAGAACCGAACCCTCGTAGACGAGATAGGGCTGACCGACGGCTGAATCAACATTGGCCTCCAGTGGGCGTTTATAGCCTGCGGGTGTGTCCTCCTGTTTTCGTTCGGCTGGTGGGGAGACGAGACTGCTGTTCGTCTGCCGTTCGGCGGGGCCATATTGGGTCGGCATCGTCTGGCCTTGCTGTTGTTGTTGCGGCGGATCGGCAGAGCGGGAGTACACAAGATTGGAAGCGAAACGGGAGTTGTCAGCCCGTTCGCGTTCTTTCGCAGCGATCAACTGTGCCTGCTGTTGCACAGGCGTGAGTTGCATCTGCATGTTGCCCTGCTGCGCTTGCGGGCAGGGCTGGCCCGGAATACAGGGCACGGCAACGCCGGTCGGTCCATAGGCCGCGGCTGCAGCCCGCTGCTGGGGAGTCGCAGACGCGAGCGCTGAATCTCCCATCGCAGCGGCGGCCATTGTCGCCTGCTGTTCTTTCTGACGTTCAGCCTGAAGCTGGTTCTTCAACTCCTGCACGTTGCTGTCGGTGTTGTCCTGCAAGGCTGGTTGCGGTGGTTGGCCTTTCGCGCTGGCCTGTTGCGCGGGGGTCTTCTTGCCGGAGGAACTGAAGAGCGCCGCCACAATCACGAGCAATACCGCCCCCAGATAAACAAAGGTCTTGAGGTTCTTCTGCAAGACACCTTTCGGCAGTTCCAGGTTGCGCCGCAACGTCGGTTCGGCCTGCGGCTCTGTGTGCGGAGTAAAGACGTTCTCGGTCATGACGGTGATCCCTTGCGCGTGAATTCCATTTTCTTTTTGCCGAGTTCTACATATCCGTTGTCCATGATCTTCGGGATGATGTACGTCCCTTCCCGGAGGTCGTAGGTGACGAGGTTGGGCTTGCCGTCCTTCATTTCGTACACGCTGAACTTTTCACGCGCATTGGTCTTGATGTAGGTGAACCTGTCATCGTGGTAGATCGACTGGATGTCGAAGGGGGCTTCATTCGCCTTATAGGCATAGTCGAACTTGAGCTGTGTTGGATAGGCGCTTTTGTACTCATCCACCGCTTGCTCGACGTGCGATTGCAGAGCGGCAAGCTGCTGCCGCGATTGTTCGAGTTGGGCGGCGGGTACGAACTGCGGGGGGCCGCTGGCGGCCACAATCGCTGAGCGGTCGGCGGGCTCGACGATCACCTTCAGATCAGGCGCGGTAGAGTTGGGCCCAGATATGTCCTGGAGGGTGAAACTGTAGATGTTTCCCTTGTCCGTAATGAGATTCAGGTTGGAGTTGATGCCCTGCTTCGCCGGATGTACAAAGCAAAAGTTGCCGACCACATCCACGATCCAGAACTCCTTGTCGCCAGTGGCGGCTTCCATGATTTTCTCAGTCGTGGGCAGTTCGATAAGGGTCGTATATTTCAACTTTGCGCGGATCGGGATGATGTCCTGCGAGTGATACTGCACAGTGCGCGCAGAGTCTTGGGCGAAAGCACCGATGGAAGAAAAAACCAAAGCGCAATTGACGACGAATTTCAGGTGCCGCATAGAGCTCTCCTTAGCGGTTGTTGTTCGAAGTTGACACGGCCAGCGTGCGCGGCTGGAATGGCCACTCTTCCGCGAGATGACGGAGGCCATCCGCAAAACCGTGGCGGTCGAAATACTTTTGCTTCTTGAGGTTGTCACGGGCGTTGTTGGTCGCCATCCAGTGCGAGACCGAATCCACGTTCAAATGTATTTTCTTGGAGGTCTGCGCCTTCCGAATCAGCATTTGGCCTGGCGGAACAAGGCCGTCGATAAGGTCCAGTTCGGTATCGTTCAGATGAAATGCCTCACGGTAAACTTCCCGGTTCATGTCCGGGTTGGCGAGGAAGATCTTTGTCGGGCAACTCTCGGCCACTATCGCCAGCATCCCCGATTCCTCAAGTTCTTTGATGGATTGCGTCGCCAGGATCATCGCGGCTATGGTGCTTGCGCCAGGTCTTCTGCGCCTGCACTACATAATTGCGAATGGTCTCGTTCTTGATGAAGAGCCACGCCTCATCGAGCAGGAAGAACTTGGAGCGTGCCGAGGTTCTTCGGGTCAGTGATCTCATTCGATGCTCGATGCAAAACATAAAATAGCAGTGGTTCCAAGACTTCCGGCGCATCGTTCCAGCCGTGGAAATTGAACGTCTGAAAGCTGTTGAACGAAAGCGTGTCCTCGGCGTTGTCGAAGAGGAAGCCGTACTGTCCGCCGCGGGTCCAGCGGTGCAGGCGTTCTTTCAACTCGCCGATGATGTTGCCGAAGTTTGAGATCGTGCGCTGGTTGGGCTCCAGCACGTAGATGCGCTCGATCGCATCCCACAGCCGGCGTTCTTCCTTGAAGTCCAGCCGGTAACGCTGCTCGTTGCCCTCAATGAGCACGCGGAAGAAGCTGAAGAGAAACTGCAGGTTCTCTTTGGTCTGAGGCAGCGAGAAGGGGTTGATGGTGAAGTCCCGCGCTTCCTGACCCACGTTGAGATACGAGCCCTCGAATATCGTCGTAAGCGACTGGAAGCTGCCGCCGATATCAAAGATGAAAGTCAGCGGCTTGTACTTCTGCGCGTTCTGCAGCAGAAAAACGCAAAGATACGATTTGCCACTGCCTGTCATCCCGAGAATCAGGGTATGGGCAACGTCGCGGGTATGCAGGTTGAGAAAGTAGGGCGTGCTGTTGTCGGTTTCGACGACTGCCAGGTACTCCGTGCCGAGATGCGCGTTCGTCTTCTCGCCAGGAAGGATCGTAAACAGAAAAGACAGGTCGGCGTAGTTCGTGTTCAGCAGATACAGCTTGCGGAGGTTGAGCGCATAGTTGCCCGGCACGGTGGCGAAATAGGCGTTCAGCTGGTTGTAGGTTTCCGCAAACAGATTGCCGTCCGCGTTGGTGAAGACGCCAGTAAATTCCGCCACGAGCTGATCGAGTTCCGTTCGTGACCGGCCATACAGCACAATCGTGAGCGAGAAATCGCCGAGCGATTGACCGTCACCCAGAGCGCGAAGGCAATCGCCAAGATTTTCGATGTCGGCCTGCTTGGACTCGTCCACCAGCACATCGCGCGGGTTCGTCTTGGTGGCATCGTTGCCCATCTGCGAGACGAACCCTGTCTTCGACATATTGAAGTGGCGGCGGCGCTTGTTCACTTCTTTGCGGGCCTTGTCCGCGGGGAGCGGCGTCCACTCCGTGACGACATAGAAGTTGGCCGGAATCTTCAGCAGTGCGTCGAGCACGAGGGGCCGCGTTTCGGTGATGGCCTCTTTCATCGTCAGCACACGGACGATGTGATCGCCTACCCGCAGATGATCGCGTTCGGCTTCGATGTCGGAGTTGACCACCTGATAGTCGAGAAACTGCGTGGACTGCGGCCTGCCGGCAACACGCCAGTCGTCATAATTCAGCAAGCGGCGGAAAAACGCTGAATTGCCCCTGCTGATTCAAGACCTCGATTTGCATGAAATCCGCAAGCTGCCGAGCGAATGCCTGCACGTGCTGGTCGAGCCGTTGAAGATCGCGCTCGATATGCGTCCGCAACAACTTCTTCATGCTGTCGTTGGTGAACTGCGATTTGAGTTCGGCAATCGCGCCCTCTGGATCGCGTAAGAGGCGAGCTAGCGCCGTGCCGACGCCGGTCTTCGACCGGGCGCCTTCGAGCAGGATGCAGTAGAAGATTTCAACCTGATAAAGATGGTCGCGCTTCGCTTCAAAGAACTTCCGCCGCTGGTCGATCGCTGCTTCCACAATAGGGTCGTCATATGTTGCGAACGGTATGTCGGGGCGGTTCGATTTGAAGAGGTATTGGTAAACATGGAAGCCTGGGCCAAACGCTTTCAGCGCCGCCTCCAACCGCTTCACCGCATACTCCTGCTCCGAGCGGTCAAGACTTTCGTAGTCCACGCCGGGAACGCTGAGAACCATGCCTAGATCGCCGCTTTTGGTAAGGAAGGCCGTCTCATTCCAGAAGCCGTAGAGGTTGATGTGGTCGTTGAGAGCCGCACTCTCTTTCCACGGCTTGATGACCTTGTCGAGACGCAGCATCACACTACCTCCACGCGGGGAACTTGCTGCTTCGCGGCGTCATAGCGCAGCTTGTAGCGTTCGGACTTTGCGAGGATGCGGAGGAATGCCGGATCGCTGTTCGTTACCCAATGGCCGAAGGCAAAACCGCCAATGAAGACGGCGATACCGGCGAGGATGGAATTGAAGAGATTGAAGGCCCCCACCGCGCCGACGCATACGAAGTAGAACAGCGTCCGTTCCACGCCCAAGTAGGTGAGTGGCTTATGCAGGCTCTTGAAGACTCGATTTGTGCGGTGCTTCTGCTGTGCTTTGTCTGGCATATCGTCCTCGTTTCAGCGTGGCATGCAAGGTCGCGGGTAGAGGAAAACGGCCGCTATACGCCCCAGAGCCAACTCAGGACATTCACCGCAAGAACGGCAATGCCCGTTCCGGCGGCAACGCCGGCGAGCGCCTTTTTCGCACCGGGTTCGCCGTGCGCGAAGCCGTAGCCGCCGATCACGATTGCAACCAGACTTGCAACCTTCGCGATAGTGCCGGTGAAAAGGCTTTGGATGGCGTTAAAGCCGGTGTCGAACGGTGAACCCTGTGCCATCGCAGCCATAGGCATGAGAAAAAGCAGGGTAAGAAGAACGGCGGTTGGACGCACGCATTTCGACCGAAGAAGGGGCTGGATTTGGCGGATGAAATGGATCTGGGACCAACGTGGCATATGCACCTCCGGCAGGGGCTTAAAGCGGCTGCTTTTAGCGCAAACCTAACCGCACTCAATCACGATGTCCAATAACTTTTCGGATCGAGTTCATTCCTGGGGGTTATGAGTCCGAGAGGTAGCGTGATTCGACGCATGGAACTTGTTGTCGAGGTCGGCATGAGAAAAGCTCCATCGACCTTGCAACAAAGGACATATCTCATCGTCGCTTGTACAACCTTCGATTGCCTCGCATAGCTCCGGGCGACCTGTGGCGATTGTCCTGAATAGCACCGCGAGATGGCGAGTCCTATCGCTGCCTCAATGAATCTCAGGCGTTCTTGGCGAATGATTTTCCTTCTGTAAGCCCCGCTTGTTCAATAAGTTCTCCATCCGCGAAGTGGCTTTGCCAACGACGAATTGGCTGTGACGAATCGGGCTCGTGCTGTCTTTAATAACCTGCAGGAATGAACTCGATACGAGAAGTTATTGGACACGGCGGCAGGAATGAATCAAATTGGTTAACATCGCCGGTCCCGTAGCGGTCTTGACCAACTGGGCCGCCATCTCGCATCGAGAATACCCGCCGCTAACGAGGATTCTATGTCAACCCAGCCAGGTCCCACCACGCCGCTTATTTCAACGCACATTGATTCACCGCATTCGGTGAGGGAGATACCCGTCGGTTCACGAGACGCTGCTCGCCTCCTGAGGATGCATCCCAAAACCGTCCTCCGCAAGGCTCGCGAGGGCACACTGCCAGCTCATCCAGTTGGGAGGGATAGGAAGCGATGGCACTTCTATCTCTCGGAACTGGACGATTGGCTTCGTTCCCAAGTCATCAAGGCCAGTCTGGTGCGGCAATAGAAGTCCGTCACCGTTCGTCTTGTGACTCCTAACAGCGGGGGAATCGCTGTGTTCCGAGTCGGGGTAGACTCCTGGGCGCCGGGTCAGGTAAATTCGAGCTGCGACCGGTGCCAGAATTCAAGGAGGATATGAATGCTGGCACGTTTCCGAAATGGCTGTCTCACGACAATTAGGAGAAAGGATGGAGTGGAAAGATGGCTCTTTCGCTGGCGCGAGCGTTGCAGTGACGGAACGTTGCGGGAGCGAAACAAGGTCATCGGAACAGTTGAAGAATATCCGACAAAAAGCAAGAAACTGCACGAGGCAGTGACCAGATTGCGAGTAAACATTAACACTGATGGCCCAACGGAGTTGACTTCGATCACCATGGCGAAGGCAGTGGATCATTACACCGTCCACGAACTTGCGGACTGTGGCGCGGAAGGCAAAGCCTACTCTACCCGCTCTAGGAAGACGCAGCTTCTGAGCCGGTGGGTTGTTCCCCACTGGGGGAAGGTGGAGTTGCGGGCCATCAAGACCGTCGCGGTTGAGCAGTGGCTCAAGACGCTTGTCACAACGAAGTTCGGCAAGCCGAAACCTCTTGCCGGCGGAACGAGAGAGAAGATTCGCGACGCAATGAGCAGTATCTTCAACCATGCGATCCGGTGGGAACTGACCGACCGGAACCCCATCACTGGTCCGACAAAGCGTTCAGGAGTGCGCGTCTCCGCAAAACGAGAACGTACACCTGACATTCTCGAAATCCAAGAGATGCAATTGCTTCTGGCAGCTCTTGGTATCCGGGAAAGGGCCATGCTGTTTCTCGACATGCCATCCGGGCTCCGCCGAGGCGAACTGGCTGGGCTGAAGTGGGAAGACTTCGATTTCAAGAAGCTCCATGTGAGTGTCACCCGATCACTGGTTGACCAGCACGTGGGCCCGGTGAAAACCGAAACCTCAAGAAAGCTGATGCCGATCGACGAGTTCGTGGCTCGTGAACTGTTGGCCTGGCACGCGGTGACACCGTACAAGAAGCCGTCCGACTATGTATGGGCCACCGATGCCAACCGTGCTGGAGCCAAGCGCGGGAAGCAACCCGTCTGGCTAAGCACGGTGATGCGCGACTACATCCAGCCGATGGCCCGAAAGTTGGGCATCCAGAAGAAGATGTCGTGGCATACCTTTCGACACACATTTTCCTCGATTCTCAAGGGCAATGGTGAGGATGTGAAAGTAGTGCAGGAGTTGTTGCGACATTCAACGTCAAGGATGACGCTGGACACCTACACCCAAGCTCTCGGGCCCGACAAGCGGGCCGCGCAAAGCAAAGTTGTAGGTATGATCCGGCCGAAAGAGCGTGTATTTTCTGTGTATCGCGATGCAGATGGGGTTTCCGTGTAAAGCGTTGATAAGATTTGGCGTCCCCGACGGGATTTGAACCCGTGTTACCGCCGTGAAAGGGCGATGTCCTAGGCCAGGCTAGACGACGGGGAACGACGCTGGAGGCAGGATCGCCGGTGAACTTTCGATAGTAGCAGTCGTCTAACCGAGTGTCAAAAGAGCGATCTCGGATGTTTGTTGGGATTGGGCCAGACTTTGTGAAATCGAAAAACACCTGCCGCTGACTGACGAGTTTTAACCCCGGTTTGTGGAATTCGCGGTACAAGGCCCATGCCCAATGTATGACGACCGAGCATTCGCCAGCCCACACCGCAAAGGCAAACTGCCGTACTGCTGTTCTGGTTGCTCCGCAACGCGCACATCAGATTGAAGGGGTTGGCGCCGTCGTGGATGCTTACCCGCACAACGTTGTCTTCGCCCTGTTGTAGCAACGTGATTTTGTCACCCTAACGGCAACATGAAAATGTCACCCTGGCGAAGCCAGGGTGTGTTGCAGACGGGTGTCGCCGTAGTAAAGCGAAACGCGGCCATCGAGAGCTTGATAGAGCTGGACTTTGGCTCCGGCAAAGCTGAAGCGTTGACCTTGCTGCGGGATCTGGAAACGCTGGCCCTCCCACTGCACGATGTTGTCGTTGCTGACCACGCGCTGATGGACAAAGCAGCAGATGCGGTCGAGATTTTCCGGAGCGGGACGCCATGCGGTTTGCATTTCGCGCGGGCGGCGGGCGAAGCGGCGGTTGTAGTCGGCGATGAATACGCGCAGCACGGCATTGGCGGAGTCCAGATCGCCAGCCTGAGCGAGGCGAAGCTCGCTGCACAAGCGATCCTGGAGCACGCCCCAGAGGCGTTCGACGCGGCCTTTGGCTTGGGGACTGCGGGCGGCGATGAAGGTGATGCCGAGTTGCTCCAGGGCGCGGCCGAACTGGGTGGGCTGGCGTTTGCCGGCGAGTTCTTCTTCGACGGTCCAGAAGTCGTCGTTGCGGACGAAGATGCCGCTGTGATCGCCGTAGAAGGCGAGCGGGATACCGCGGCGACGCAGCAGTTGGCGGAGCAGGGTGAGATAGCCGGCGGCGGATTCGGAGGGAAAGAACTGAGCGGCGAGGATTTTACCGGTGGCATCGTCCTGCAGGCCGAGCGCGGTGAGGCGGGGGCCGCGGCCTTCGAGCCAGTCGTGGGGCGAGCCGTCGAGTTGCACCAGTTCGCCTTCGCGGGCGGAGCGCAGCACGGCGCTGGCGATGAGCGGGAGCGCGGCGTTTTCTGGGCGAGCCGAGTGCCGGCCTGGCGCAACAGCCGGCGGAGGGTTTCGCGACTGAGGGAGAAGCCCTCGACCTCGCAAAGTTTTTCGCAGAGATGGTGATCGTTGAAGCCGGCATAGGCGGTGCGGGCCAGACGAAGGACGGTTTGGCGCACCCGTTCCGGCAGGCGGCGGGGGCTGGGCTGTCCGCGGTTGGCGTGCGCCAGAGCCGCCTCCCCTTGCTCCGCATAACGTTTCTTAAGACGTTTGATCTGACGGATGCTAAGCGAGAGCAGTGCGGCGGCTCTGGCGCACGCCATGTCTCCCTTAACGCAGCTGGAAATTACGCTCACTCGTTGCAGTTCCTTCTGACTCAACGCGAATGTCCTTCCTCTCATGGGGTGACATTTTCACGTTGCCGTTAGGGGGTGACAGAATTATGGAGCTAAAACACAACGTTGTCTTCGCCCTATACCTGCCGTCCCTATTCTTGTTAGAATGTCCGGTCACAAAAACGCCGCGGTAGTAAAATAGACGCAGAGACCCTCAGGAGACCGATACTTTTATGACCTACGTGATTGCTGAACCGTGCGTTGGCACCAAAGACACTGCATGCGTGGATGCGTGTCCGGTGGACTGCATTCATCCCAAGAAAGACGAACCCGCCTACGCGACGGAGGAGTTGCTGTATATCGATCCGGTGGAATGTATTGATTGTGGCGCATGTGTGCCGGTGTGCCCGGTTTCGGCCATCTTTGCGCTCGACGATCTGCCCGAGAAGTGGAACTCTTTTACTGAGCGTAATGCCAAGTATTTCGGGCGATAATGCAGCGTTTGAAACTCCTCATCTTTTGCCTTAGATGGATGTCGGCGCGCTCGCTTGCGGGGCGCGCGCTTTGTCGCGTCTGAGCGCAGTTATCTCGCTCGATTGCCGTCCTACCGCTTATTCGCGTTTCCCAGAACTTCAGGGTCTTTGCCGGTATGCGCCTTCACGGCGTCGAGAATCCGCAAATACTCGTGCTTGTCCATCCGCAGCACGAATGACTTTGGGACATCGCCCTCGCGGTAGTCGATTTCGAGCCAATGACTCTTCGACTTGGTCAGCATGACAATCGCGCCCACACCGACTGCGGCCGAAAAGATCGATTCCTCGTTGACCCGATGCTTCTTGGTGTACTCATAGGAAAACTTGTAGATCTCATCGTAGGGAATGCTCACGCTGGGACCTTTGACGGGCTGCACTTCGACCGCCTTGTGATCGTCACTGAAAGTCAGGACAGCCTTGGTTTGTCTGCCCTTTGAGTCGGGCGCGGCTACCCGGCTGAAAGAAGTCTCCTCGGCGAAGCCGAGCGACCAGAGGCCTAGGATCACGAGGATAACAAGAATGATTCTTTTCACGTTCTTGAAAGTATATCGAAAGCCAGACTTGAGTTGCGGCCTGCGGTTCCAAAAATTCTTAAAGGCGAAGCAGATAGCTGACGGCTGAAAGCGACTCTTCCACTAGAATCGATCATTCTGGTCGAACTCCCATGGCCTTGCGAGAGTCAGAAGCGATCGTGCTGCGCAGCTATCCGTTGCGCGAGGCCGATCTGCTGGTCACGCTGTTTACGCGCGCAGAGGGCAAAGTACGTGGTGTAGCTCGGTCGGCGAAAAAGTCGAAGCGGCGATTCGGCGGGGCTCTTGAGCCGCTGACTTACGTGCGCGCCTTCTATGACCTCCGCGAAGGGCAGGAATTGATGCGCCTTGATTCCTGCGAGGTGTTGGAATCTCCCATGGCGTCGGAGGTGAGTTATGCGCGGGCGGTAGCCCTGGGCCACATTGCAGAACTGCTCGACGAACTGCTGCCTGATCACGAGGCCAATGACGCCATCTTCCGGCTCACGCTCTCGGTACTGCACATTCTGACGGGCGCCGAGGTGTGGATGCCGGTCACGTATTTCGAATTGTGGCTGACGCGGCTGGTCGGCTTTCTGCCTGAATTGAAGGAGTGCATCGTCTGCGGCCGCAGCCTGAACGGCAGCAGCGCCTATTTCCACGCGCTGGCAGATGGGCTCATGTGCCCGGACGACAAGCGCCTGGCGTCATCCGAGATTTCAAGCGAGTCGCGAATGCTGGCCGCACAAATGTTTCGCGCTCCGGTGGAAAATTTCGCTGCGATGCCGTGGCCGAAATCGCAAGCCGCCGACCTGCGGAAATTTCTGATCCAAATTCTGCAGCGGCACCTTGAGAAGAAGCTGGTCACGGCGGGAATGTTGGAGAAGGGTGGTTTTTGACATCCGCCGGATGTAAAGCTCCGATTCATTTTTGGATTGGAGAATCGCCTTACGTCAGAGTCTGTGATTTCCACATCGCAAGGGAAGTTTCATCGTCCGAATCCTCCGGCGTGGCCGACTTGCCCGTTCTTAGTAATTGATGACGAATTGCGACTGAATCGTAACCTACGGATGCAACCTTTTCATTGCTGGCAGGGACCATAGTCGTGCTGAATCTTCGAAATTTTAAACACGCGGTTCCCGGACTTCTCCTTTTGTTTCTTACCTCGTAGCGTGACTCGTTCGCCTGGATTGAGTGTGGATTCACCGTTCACCAGGGTGTAGGTGAGATTGTCTTTTTCATCGGTCAGGCTGGTTATGCCATCCACGGATCGAGTGCATCCGGTGATGGACTGCTTGCGCCGGGTCGCGTAGAGAACGATCACCGTGACCGCAACTACGGCGCCCGCGGCCACCGCAATTCCGACTACTTCGGCTTTCGAGGGACCGATCTGGCCTAAATCGAACTGGCCAAAACCGGTCTGGAAGGAGGCCGGACGAGGGACGGCCGCGAGGACCGTGATGACCGCCAGTGTTTTGAATGCTGTGTTCATTCGACACTCTCCTGTGTCGGAACGCTTGGACAACATTTTCGCGGCGTTGGAGGCAGTCCCGGGAACCCGGCTGATCCGGATTCCCGGTCGCTCGAAGCGTACTAACGCCGAGCCTGGGACCGCAACCTTCTGTTTACATCACCCATAAACCTGTTACGGAATCGCCACGGTGTCGCCAGGCAGCAAGTTGGCACACTGCGTCGTGGGAACGCCGGCGAGGTTCGCGCTTCCAGTAATGAGACCTCTGGAATCGCAGAAGATATCGGTTGCATTGCCGCCGATCAGGGTCGGTGGATGCTGTGATCCCACCGCCGCGCTGGACTGGTTGACCACGACCAGACCTCCATGTTGGCTCCCGGTGATGCTGGAACCATCAAGATCTGCGTGCGAGTTGTTGGTTACAAGCACGCCCTGACCCTGGCTGTTCGACACCACGAGGTTGGCTCCCGCATTTAAGAAACCGCCTCCGGAGAGCAGCACGCCACCTGTGCTTCCTCCCCATGTTTGGCCGGGACGGTTGATGCGGAGCTTCGCACTGCCCAGGTTGAGAGATGCGCCGGTGTTCACCTCGACGCCGTTGAAATTGGTAAGGGCGGGGCTGTCGATCACAACATCGCTGGGTCCGCCGAGCGGAAAATAGGTGTCGAACTGGGTCACATCAATGATTCCGCCTCCGCGCGCATTCATTCCAATCTGCATGTTTCGAATCGTCGTCCCATAAATTGTCACGTGCGAAGCGGCTGCATCGATGCCGACGTGCCACGATGTGCCGGTCGAGTTCTCGAACAGACAACGCTCAACGTGCACATCCGAGAGGTCGTAAACGCCGAGTGGTGCGTACCCCTGATCCTGCGCGGTTATGTTGGCGATTGACACCTGGCTATTCTCGAAAACGATGATCCCCTCGGACCCGCCCTGGATCTTCAAGTTGCGTAGCCGCACGTCGCTGCTGCCGTGGCCGATCCCGATCGCCGAAACCGTGGAGACATCGGCCTGGACGCTGAAACCTGCGACGGTTATGCTCCGTGAGGATTCGATCAGCAACACCGTATTCAGCAGGTTACCCGGACTGGTGGCGGGCTGGCTCAGGGCGGCGCCGGGAAGCCCCTTCAGCGTAAGGCCGTCGAACCCGATGATGTGAACATATTCACTGCAAGTCCCATTCACCGAAACGGTGATCGGCGTGTCTTTATCTAGTCTGGACAATGCGTGGTTCAATGACTGGCCGGCGGCGCAGTCCACGGTGACCTGTGCCTCCGTCAATGAATTGGCGGCGAAGGTGAGTGCTAGCAATGCGAGTATTCGGATCATGTGAGATATCTCCTTGGCCAATGGCCAGTTGGGGTTGTTAGCTGCGGACGTGAAGTGGTTTCATCCCGCACGTCGATAGGAGAAAACGAAATGAGAAACCAAAATCATTGGGACGTTCACCCTCCTCTTCTTCGTTCTCCTCTGTTCTCCGCCGTCGCTCCGGTCACAAAATCGAACCTTTCCTGGGCACCTTCGAGGCCGGCGTGATTAAAAGGAGGCTGAACCGATGACATGGTTCCGAACAGCCAATCGAAAAAAGCGAAGCCGATTCCGAAGTTCCTGTCCATGAGTCCCTGGTCGTTCAGAACTCGATGATGAATGTCATGCAGATTGCGAGCCCAACAGAACCAGCGTCTCACGATCGGAACTCGTTCCATCCAGAAGCCTTGAATATGCATGCGGTCATGCAGATAGCTGAAGACCCAGAAGCTCCAGCCGAGAACGATTCCGAAAAACAAGAGCTGGTATCCGACGGCAATCCCCAGGAACCAGAAAAGGCTTCCCAACGTGATCAGCAGAATGCCTGCCGGCACGATCCATTCGAGGCCAACATTCCCCAGTGCGACCTGACCGATGGTTGCGTCCAAATATTTCTGGCCAGGCCGTTGCTTTTGCAGAGGACCATAAAGAAGCAAATGGTGCTTCATGTGGTTCCTGCTGAGGAAATGGATCCAGCCACTGTGCAGCAGCCGGTGCAGCAAGTAGTCGAGCAGTTCTGAAACGAGAATTGCGGTCACGCTCCAGGCGGCGATCGCGGCGGCTGTGGTCATGCGCGGAAAATATCCTGGCAGTCGCGCGCACGCAAACGGCAAAGAGCGGCACCGCGCGATGTCGTATTACGACATGCTTAGAGGAGAGGGAAGCGCAGTGTCAGAGGTTTGTGTAACCGGATTCGGGAACAGATCTATCCATGCCTGGAGGTAAGCCCCAGTTTCTGCAGCAATTGTTCAAATCGAGGGTCGCTGCGTAGCGGATCGGCCATGGGTTCGGTGGGCAAATAGACGAGATATTCACAGTCCTCATCGTAAGCCTTATCCAGCCATTGGAAGGCCCGATCCCGGTCACCCAAGCCGGTCCATACCAAGGCGATGTAGATGGCGGCGACGTAGCGCTGGCCGCGCATCTGCTCAAGCTGGGTCTCGATCTTTCGAGCGGCGGGCGCGTCGCCCGAAACTGCGTACTCATGCGCCAGCAAGGCCAGCAACCCGGGATCGGCGGGGGCGAACCCGAGCAGTTTCTTATATATAGCCCGCGCCGGCTGGTGCATGCCACCTTGCTCATAGGCGCGTGCAAGATTGATCATCGAGACTGGGTACGTGGGATCAAGTTCGAGTGCCTTCTGCGCCATGCGAATCGCCACATCGAACTGACGGTTGTGATAGTAAGCCTCGCCCAGCGCAGTGGTTAACAAAGGTGAAACGGGATCGAGCCTGCGTGCGGTTTCTCGCTCGGCAATGGCCTTGTCCATTTGTCCCATAGCCGTCAGATAATAAGCGTAGTAGTCATGGGCCGTGGCGTAGCCGGGACGCAACTGGATGGCGCGCTCAAACTCTTCCCGCGCCTTCACATAATTTCGTTCGTAAACCAGCAGCGAGTAGCCAAGAGAAAGATGGGCCTCGGCCAGGGTTTCGTCGAGCGCGAGCGCCTTCCGAGCTGCTGACTCCGCCTTGGAATAACTCTCTTTCGGCGGAAGTTCAGTGTAAGGAGCTGAGCCAAGAAGAGAATAGGATGCGGCCAGGCCAGCATATGCAGGTGCGTATCGCTGATCGACCTCGCTGGCCTTATGAAAATAGTCCAGCGCTTTCAACAAGTCAGCAGTGGTGCGCTTGTTCAGGAAATAAGCGCCCCATTGATACGCCTCATAGGCCTCGGCGTTGAGTTGCTCCACAGGGTGAGTATTCGGAATCCGGCTCAGAACAGCTTTGGCGATGGCGGCTGAGACTTCGCTTTGGATTCGCTGGATATCCTGCACATCACCTTCGTACCGATCGCTCCAGACCGTCGCGCTGTTGCGGGTTCCCTCACGAATGAGTTGCGCGGTAATTGAAACCTTCTCGCCTACCACCTTCGCCTCCCCTTGCAACACGTAACCGGCATTAAACTCAGCGGCGATTCTCTCCACCGGGAACTCGGCATATCTTTTGGTCAGCAGCAGAACACCCATCCGGTCGGGCTGTACCTGCTCCAGGCGGGTCTTGGTTTCCGAGGTAAAGCCGTCAACCAGAGCTTCTCCGTCGAATCCTCCTGTGTTCTTGAAGGGAAGCACGGCCAGTATCACATTCTCGTGGTCTGGCCAAATCGGCCACAGCCGATTCGCACCCCAAAGACAGGCAGCGGCCAGCAACAGAATCGCCAGCGAACGTGTCAACCATGAGGGAAAAAAACGATGAACAGGCCCGGGCACCGGCTCCACGGATTCATTTTCGGAATCCGACTCTGCCGGCGGGTTGTCTTCCGCCGGACTCAACAGCGCCTCGTCGGTGCCGGATTCATCTTCTAGAAATTGACGACCCTGGCTCCAGGCGTCGATCTCTGGCCGGAAGGCGTAGACGGTACCTCCCTTCTCGTGAAGGTGACGGCGTACTGGCAGCTTTTCGGTCTTTTCCCAGCGCTGCACGGTGCGGACATCTCTTTTGAGATATCCGGCGATCTCCTTCCACGAATCGAGACGGTCGGCAGCGGCAAAGGTCTCGTCCGAATATGACTGGGGAACTCCCGGGCACGATGGCTCCTTATGGCCAGCGAGTCTATCGCTAAGCCTGCCCCTTGGCAAAGAAAACCTTTGGAGATCAAGGGGAAGTGAAGCCGCGTTAGAGTTAAAGAAGAAAGCTTTCGTCTCTTATATGTCGTATCCCTTAAACGTACGGCTAACCCGTTTTGCTGGTCGCCTCTTTGCTCGTTGGCCACGGGGATTGTCAAGCTGACGGCTGATCTCCTTTCCATTACAATCGAGAATTAACCGATGAGCTCGGGCTGCGCTGTAGGGTTCCGAATGACCACCCGCATTCCGGTGCTGCGAACTCAAAACTAAAAGGCAAAAGCTAAGAGCTGAATTTGACTTCATCTTCCTCCAATCCGCTGACTTTTCAGGAACTCGTCCTGCGCCTGCAGACTTTTTGGGCAGAGCGAGGATGCGTTCTGCAACAGCCGTATGATGTGGAAGTCGGCGCTGGGACTATGGCGCCAGAGACGTTTCTGCGGGTGCTGGGACCGAAGCCTTATAAAGTCGCGTATGTGCAGCCGTCGCGCCGCCCAGCGGACGGGCGCTATGGGGAGAATCCCAACCGGCTGTTCAAGCACATGCAGTTGCAGGTCATCCTGAAGCCTCCGCCGGAGAACGTGCAGGAGTTGTACCTGGAGTCGCTGGGCGCGATTGGGATTGATCTCCGGCCAGCACGACATCAAGTTCGAAGAAGATAACTGGGAAGCTCCCACGTTGAGTGCGTGGGGCGTGGGCTGGCAGGTCATGCTCGACGGCCTCGAGATCACGCAGTTCACCTACTTCCAGCAGTGCGGCGGCATCGATCTGTTTCCGATTTCGGCGGAGTTGACCTATGGCCTGGAGCGCATCGCGGCATTTCTGCAGGATGTGGATTCAATCTACGACATCGTCTGGGCGCGCGATCCGGAAACCGGCAGCGTGGTGAAGTATGGCGACGTGCGCTTGGCAGATGAGCTTCAGTTTTCGGTTTACAACTTCGAGGCTGCGGACGTCGAGAAAGCGTGGGAACATTTCGATCTGTATGAAGCAGAGTGCAAGGCCTTGCTGGAGGAGTATGTGACGTTGGCGAAAAATCCCCGCCCCCTCTCTCCAAACGACGGAAAGACAAGAGCGGGGCACCCGAGACTGGCTTGCGATCCGGCGCGCTTTCCGGTGCTCGCGGCTTATGACCTGTGCTTAAAGTGCTCGCACTTGTTCAACATTCTCGATGCGCGTGGGGCGATTTCAGTGACCGAGCGCGTGGGCGTGATTGCGCGCGTGCGCGCGCTGGCGGTGGGCATCGCCAAGGCCTGGGTGGATCAACAAAAAGCAGAGTCATCGCCGAAGTCCGACGACCCTGAACCCGCTCGCGAGAAACAGGCGAAGAAAGAGAAGAAGTTGGTGTCGGCGGCTCTCAACCATGCTGGATTCTGTCATCCTGAGCGGAGTGGAAGCTCGCGAAGCGACGTTTTCATGCAGTCGAAGGATCCCAAGCGCGGCACGAACTGAGTGATTGCCGGCGATCTGCTCTGGCGTCGTAAAAAATGGGACGGGTGGCGGTCGCAAGATTGAAAGGGACTCCTTCGACTCCGCAGAACGATTCGCTTCGTGAATCATTCTGCTGCGCTCAGATGATGCGGTCAGTCTACGATACGCGATGTGATGCCGGACACTACGGTTCACCTTAGAACTTGAAATTGCATGCCAGACTTCTTACTAGAGATCGGGTGCGAAGAGATTCCGGCGCGGATGATCGACGCAGCCTCGCAAGAATTGCGCGAACGTGTCGCCGCGCTGCTGAGCCGCGAGCGGCTGTCGGGCGGCGAGGTCACGCATTTTGATACGCCGCGGCGGCTGGCGGTGATGGCGGCCGGTATCGCCGCTTCGCAGGCCGACGTAGACGAGCAGGTCAACGGACCTTCGGTGAACGTCGCGTACAAGGATGGTCAGCCGACGCCCGCGGCTCATGCCTTTGCGAAAAAAGCTGGTGTGGATGTGGCGCAACTGGAAAAAGTTACCACTCCCAAGGGCGAGTACCTGGCGGCGAAGGTCACAAAAAAAGGCCGCGGCGCGGCCGAGATTCTCGCTGAAGGCTTGCCCAAAGAACTCTCCACAATTTACTGGCCCAAGAACATGTACTGGCGCAAGCCGAACGAACGCTTCGTGCGTCCGGTGCGCTGGCTGGTCGCGATGCTCGATGGCGAAACCATTCCGCTGGAGTTTGACGGTATTCGCGCCGGGAACAGATTCGCGCGGGCATCGGATTCTGACGGCCGGCGACGGTGACCATTCCGCGGGCAGGGTCGGCGTACGTGGATGTCTCTGCGAGCGGCCAAGGTTTTAGGGCGCGCGGATCGCGAGCACCAGATTCGCAAAGCGCTCGATGCCGCGACCCGCGCCATTCCTGGCGCACGCTGGCGCGAGGATGCGCCGCTGCTCGATACGGTGGTGAATCTGACGGAATTTCCGTCGGCAATTCTGGGCGCTTTCGATCCGCAATTTCTGGCGCTTCCCGAAGAAGTGCTGGTGACGGTGATGCGCGATCACCAAAAATATTTTGCGGTTGAAGATGCCAACGGCAAACTGGCGCCGTATTTTCTGGCGGTGCTGAATACTGATGGCGATCCCCAGGGATTGATTCGTCACGGAAACGAGCGCGTGTTGCGGGCGCGCTTCAATGACGCGCGGTTCTTCTGGGAGACCGATCAGAAGAAATCTCTGCTGGAACGGTTGGAGTTGTTGAAGCATGTGACCTTTCAGAAAGATCTCGGCAGTTACTTTGACAAGACGCAGCGCGTACAGCGGTTGTGCAGTTGGCTGAGCGAGATTCTCAAGCAGAGCGGGATCACGGTGCGGCCGGGGGTGATCCACAAGGCGGCTTGCCTGTCGAAGACGGACCTGACGACCGAACTGGTGAAAGAATTCACCGAACTGCAGGGAATTGTGGGCGGACTGTACGCGCGCGCGCAGCAACTGGATCCCACCTTGCCCGAAGCCACGCGGCTTGCCATTGCGGACGCGATTTACGATCATTACAAGCCGGAGTCGACCGACGATGATGTGCCGCGGTCGATCGAGGGCGCGGTGCTTTCGATCGGCGACAAGGCGGACACGATTGCCGGGATGTTTGCGCTGGGGTTGGTGCCCAGCGGATCGAAAGATCCGTTTGCGCTGCGGCGGCAGGCAAATGGGATCGTGAAGGTAATCGCGGAGAACGAAGTTGCCGTTGCGATCCTTGGGCGAATCTCATGCGAGACGCGCGTGCGGGATATCAGGCGCTCGTGAAGCGCGAGAAGAAGTTCGTGGCAGAATGAGAAGATTCTCCGCGATCGCGTCTGCGACATTCTTCCACGAGCGCCTGGAGTTCTACCTGAGGGACGTGTGCGGTTATGCGTATGACGTGGTGAAAGCGGTGCTGGGAGCGGATGCAGAAGATGTCGTGGATGCGGTGCAGCGGGCTGAGGCGGTGAGACAGGTTCTGCATATGAGCGGAATTCAGGTCGATTGGCGCGGCTTGCAAGCGCATGCGGAATATACTGAGGCAAGCTGAGGAGAAGGGCAATTGAGCCGGCCGCGACAGTTTGAATATCTGCCGGAATCTGCCGACGAAGAAAAGACTTGATGGCATAAATGGAACGGATCGGGACTGCGGGTTGAAGCGCAATGCAGGAGCAACAGATATCTCGAGGCTCTTAGCTGCTGCTCTCGTACGCGCTCGGGAACCCGATCGACGCGTTCTTCGACAAGGTGATGGTCATGGTCGAAGATCGGCGGCGTGCGGGCGAATCGGCTTGGCCTTACTGCGGACATTGCTGAAGGAGTTCTTCGACGATCGCGGATTTTTCCGAGATCGTGACCGAAGGAAAGACGTAAGAACTCGGCCGTCCTACGGGCCTTGTTTCTGAGTTTGCAGGCTGTACCCACCGCTGAAGCGATGGGCTATTTTCGCGACACCCCTCCGGCTGAAGGGCTGAAGCGAGCCTGATTGAGGCTCAGCGATTTCTGAGTACTGCATCACAGCGAATTGGAGCGATGATCTCAATTTCATCGAAGCTGGAACAAATCTGAATCTAATTCGCAAACCGACAAAGGACTCATTCATGGCGACAATTACTCTTCCCGAAGTTGAAGTGCAGGAAACCAAGAAGTCCGCAACCAAGTACGTTTACTTTTTCGGCGGCGGCAAGGCTGACGGCAACGGCAAGATGAAGGACGTGCTCGGCGGCAAAGGCGCCGGACTGGCCGAGATGACTAATGCCGGACTGCCCGTGCCTCCCGGATTCACGATTCAGACCGAGGCTTGCCGCGAGTACATGCGAACCGGCGCGGCGTCAAAAGAAGTTGACCGGCAGATGGACGAGGCGCTGGCGAAGCTGGAAGCGCTGCAGGGGCAGAAGCTGGGCACGGGCGAGAATCCGCTGCTGGTGAGCGTGCGCTCCGGCGCGAAGTTTTCCATGCCCGGGATGATGGACACGATTCTCAACCTCGGCTTGAACGACAAGAGCGTGGAAGCGCTGGCCAAGCGCAGCAACAATCCGCGGTTTGCCGCCGATTCCTACCGGCGGCTGATCCAGATGTTCGGCAACGTCGTGCTCGACATCGAGAAGTCGGCGTTCGATGAAGTGTTCGACGCCAAGAAGAAACAGAAGAAGACCAAGCTCGACACCGATCTCGACGCCAAGGCTCTGCAGGAAGTGATTGTCGAGTACAAGAAGGTGGTGAAGAAGCATGCCAAGCGCGACTTCCCGCAGGATCCGCGCGAACAGCTGGTGATGGCGCGCGACGCCGTATTCCGCTCCTGGCAGAACGACCGCGCCAAGCACTATCGCCGTATCAATAACATCGACGACATGCTCGGGACCGCGGTCAACGTGCAGGCCATGGTGTACGGCAACCTGGGCGACACCAGCGGAACGGGCGTGGGTTTCACGCGCAATCCGGCGACCGGCACGAAAGAGTTTTACGGCGAATTTCTGATGAATGCGCAGGGCGAAGATGTGGTCTCGGGCGTGCGTACGCCGGTGCCGATTCTCGAACTGCAGAAGATCATGCCGGATGTCTACGACCAGCTTCGCGAAATCACCACGCGGCTGGAAAAGCATTACAAAGACATGCAGGATTTCGAGTTCACCATTCAGGACGGCAAGCTCTACATGCTGCAGACCCGCAATGGCAAACGCACCGGCCTGGCCGCGGTGCGCGTCGCGATTCAGATGGTGGAGGAAGGGCTGATCACGAAGGAAGAAGCGATCTTCCGCGTCGAACCGAATCAGCTGTATGACTTCCTGGTGCCGCGGCTCGATGAGAAGAGCACCAAGGTGGAAGTGCTCGCGACCGGATTGCCGGCTTCGCCGGGAGCGGCTGTTGGGCGAATTGTGTTCACCGCCGATGAAGCGGTAAAGATGGCGGGGCACGACACGACGAAGAATCCGGTGATTCTGGTGCGCGCGGAAACGACTCCCGAAGATATTCACGGCATGGAAGTCGCCAAGGGCATTCTCACTTCCCGCGGCGGGATGACCAGTCACGCTGCAGTCGTGACGCGCGGCATGGGCAAGTGCTGCGTGGCGGGAGCGGGCGACATCGACGTAAACGAGAAAACTCGTGAGATGAGAGTAAAAGGCCAGACGTTCAAAGAAGGAGACTGGATTTCGCTCGACGGAACGACAGGTCGGGTGATCAAAGGAAAGCTGGGTACGCTCGATCCGTCTCCGGATGATCCCGAGCTGCAGAAGTTCATGCAGTGGGCCGATCCGCATCGCAAGATGAAAGTCCGCGCCAATGCGGACATTCCTCGGGATGCCATTCAGGCGCGGGCTTTTGGAGCGGAAGGGATCGGGCTGTGCCGCACCGAGCACATGTTCTTTGGCGAAGACAAAATTCGTCACATGCGCGCGATGATTCTCGCGGATAACGAGAAAGATCGGCGCGTCGCGCTCAAGAAACTATTGCCGCTGCAGCGCAAAGACTTTGAGGGTGTTTTCAAGGCGATGGACGGATTACCGGTCACGATCCGCACGCTCGATCCTCCGCTACATGAATTCCTTCCTCGCCGTGAGGACTTGATGGTGGAAATTGCCACGCTTCCCCATGCCGGCGCGAAAGAGAAGAAGGCGCTGGCGGAACGATATTCCGACTACGGCGCGAAGAGCGTCGGCGATCTGAAGAAACTCCTGCCCACGCTTCTGGCGCGGGTAGAGCAGTTGCATGAGTTCAATCCCATGCTCGGACATCGTGGATGCCGGCTTGGCATCACTTATCCCGAGATCACGGAGATGCAGGCGCGCGCCATTTTTGAGGCTGCGGTCGAAGTCACGAAAAAAGGCGTGAAAGTGCTGCCCGAGGTCATGATTCCGCTGGTCGCCACTGTGAAGGAGATGGCGAATCAGGCCGCCATCGTGCGTCGAGTGGCGGAAGAAGTATTCAAAGAGAAGGGAATGAAGGTCGAGTACCTCGTCGGAACGATGATCGAGTTGCCGCGCGCCGCGCTGGTTGCCGACGAGATCGCCAAAGAGGCGGAGTTCTTCTCTTTCGGTACTAACGATCTGACGCAAACCACATTCGGCTTCTCGCGCGACGACGTAAACAAGGTGCTTCCGACATACTTAGCCGAGGGCATTCTGAAGCAAGATCCGTTCGCGGCGCTGGACCAGGAAGGCGTTGGACAACTGGTGAAGATGGCGACTGAGCGCGGACGGAAGACGCGGCCTACGCTAAAAGTAGGAATCTGCGGGGAGCATGGCGGCGAGCCGTCGTCCGTCGAATTCTGCTATCGCACTGGCTTGAACTACGTTTCGTGCTCCCCCTTTCGAGTGCTGACGGCTCGATTAGCTGCGGCCCAGGCTGCTGCTGTAGAGACGCTCAAGGTCGAGGGCGGAAGAACGAAATAGGATTTAACACAGAGGGCACGGAGATTCACCGGGTACGTCCCAGACTCTTGTGCCCACTGGTTACTGCACTTTTTGCAGACGCGCTATCAACTTTTGAGGAAGGCTTTCTTCCGATTCTGACCACAGACGGCGCGAGGTAGCGCGCGTATTCATTTCTACCTTCTTCGTGAACTCGACCAGTTTAGCCAGGTTGTCGCGAATCTTGGCTTGGGTTTCTTCGGTGAGTTCAATATTTTCCTGGACGAAGAGCGAGTCCAGGCCGAGATCAATTTCAACGTGTCCGGTTTCCTGGTACGCGCCATCGTCGAATTCTTCTCCTTGCACAATGAACTTTACTAGGCTCGGAATCTGCAGCCACTCGCGGCCACTCTCGTCGGGCGTCCAAAGGTCCCAATAAGCATCGAAGACGTAGGCGTGGTCGTCATGAATGAGATCGGCGGCGACCACGACCGCCTCTTCGGGAGCGATTCCCGGCGAGAAGCGACGTTCGAGCACACTGGCTTCATTCCACGAGACCGGTTGCACGGCCACATAGGTGACGCCGGGACGCTGGTCCGAAAAAGGAAACTGCTGCAGAACAGCGAACATGTGAGGCAGCATCGCCGGACCGGAGAAGTCAGGAAACCACAAGCTGAGATACAGGGCATCGGGCATAGGTTTGCAGGTGAGTCGCTGCAGTGTCACTTCATCGCGGTTTCAGTTGGACCTTAAAAAGGAAAAACGGCCGGCAGCGTTGATGCTGCCAGCCGTTCACGCTTTCGGGCGTAACATTCTCTTAGCGGTGCCCGCCACCATGTCCACCGCCGCCATGGAAGCCACCCCCGCCGTGGAAGCCGCCCCCGCCGCCGCGGACTGCCCCTCCGGCATGATATCCACCGCCACCGGCGTAGGCACGTGCGTAGCCGCCGCGAGCATAATTACCGGCATAGCCGCGTCCGTAACCCCCACGGGCATAATTTCCGGCATAGCCACGTCCATAGACCCCGTGACCCCAGTAGCCAGCGCGACCATAGTATCCACCGTGACCCCAACCCCAATGATACCAAGGTCCGGCGCCGATAAATACTCCGCCAGCAAACCACTGCGGACCGTAGAAGCCGTACGGCGCACAGGCGTAAGGATAATAGGAATAGTATCCGTACGAACAAACCGGCGGTGCGTTCACATAGCCCGGGCCCGGATCGTCGTAGCCCTGGTCATAAGCCTGAGCGTTGTAGTCCGGATTGTTTCCGACGGCAACTCCTGCTTCAACCTGCGCCTGCATATAAGCAAGCGGCAACATCAGTACCGCCACCAATGCAAAATATTTGAGATAACGCATAAAACCCCCTTGGTTCCAAGGCCTCCGAAACTCCTGGTTGGCTCTGGCAACCTTCTGAGACCTCGATCTTGTGGGCTTCTTTTGCCTCTCCCACTTGCCTCTAGTCTCTACGTATTTGAACGCGGAGCCGGGGGAAAAGTTGCTAGTTGCGGAGTGGCTCATTTCAGCCATCCCGGCTAAAATCAACCACTTACGCGAGGTAGGAAGGCATCGGCATTTGGCCGAGAACCCGCTCTCTAAGGACGATAAATCCAAGCCTTTGCAGTCGCTTGGGGATCGTTTGGATAACCCCCGGCCAGGAGCACGCTGCCGTCGCGCAGCTTGGTTTCCGACATGAAGTGCCAGGGATCGCCCAATGCCCCCGTGGCCACCAGGAACTTTCCGCTAGCCGGATCGAACAGCTCCACCTGTTTGCTTCCGCCTGCGATCAACAGCCTTCCGGAGGGCAACCGCACGGCTTCTTCCGGCAGCTTGAATCGGCTGTCGTTCATAGACGACGTGGCTGTGAACTTTCCCGTACGCGGGTCGTAAATTTCCGCGCTGCTCAGATTTCCGTTCCAGCCGCGCGAATCCGAACCGCCCGCAATGAGCACCCGGCCATCGGGAAGAAGTCCTGCCGTATGTTTGCAGCGCGCGGTGCCCAGGTTGCCGGTTTCCACGAAGGCCGCACTCTTGGGATCGTACAATTCCGCGCTGGACGCTATGGACTCTCCGTAGCCGCCTGCAATCAGCACGCGGCCATCGCTGAGCAGGGTCGCGGTATGGGATATGCGCCCCAGATGCATGGAGCCGGTCGGGTGGAACGAAAGTGTGCTGGCCTGGAAAATCTCCGCCAAAGCCAACGGCACATTGTTGCGTTCTTCGCCCCCCGCAATCAGCACGTCGCCGTTGGGAAGAAGGGTTGCGCTTGGCCGTCCGCGCCGGCTGGTCATCTTCGCAATCGGCGTAAACTTGCCTGTGGCGGGGTCATATAACTCCGCCGAATCCGTTCCTTCGTCGCCGACCCATCCTCCGGCGATCAATACTTTCCCGGAGACTTTTCCCGACGTGAGCAGAACCGCGACGTGACCCACACGGCGCTGATTCATCTCGCCGGTGGGCTGGAATTTGGCGGTGGCTGGATCGTAGAGTTCGGCCGATTTGTAGAAGTCCTGATTTCCACGCATCCCGCCGGCGATCAGAACTCTGCCATCGGGCAGCAGGGTCGCCGTGTGTCCCGATCGCGGCTGAAGCATGGGCGCGGCAGGGCTCAAAGAACCGGCGTTCCCGGGTGCAGAGATCGCGGCTGCGCGAGAGTTGGTTCGGAAAGCCGTGACGGCCAAGGCAAAACTAAGAACAATGGATGCGCTGAGGAACAGGCAGGAGCGGTTCATGAGCGTTCTCCTAAGGGATTAAGACGTTTTAGGACAATCGCGGTTAGCAGAAGATATCGCCCCTATTTCATGCACGGGATCTGCCTCACGAAACTCACGTGAAATCTGAAATGACGGGGTAGAATAAGCTGCAGAGGAATTCTATGGCGAGTACACCGATTCAACGGCATGAGCACGTAGCACGTCAAGGCAAGGATCTGATCAGTTTCGATGACGCTATGGAGAAACTCTCTCGCGAAGAGCGTTTCCGGGCAACCGTTTATGCAATGAATACGCTCCTGGTGCAAAAGGGTGTCTATTCGCCGGAGGAATTCGAGTTTCAGTTTCGGCAGTTTGCCCAGAAGAACCTGCGCTAACCGTCCCGCTTCGGCGTTTTGCCCCGGATGTCCTTCCACTTCGGCATGCGGCATTTCGGTGAATCGCAGCGTTCGTGAGCTCCAATCTCGCAATTTGCGCAATCACATTCACACCAAAGTTTATCCTTCCGGGTGTCTGGTCCCTTAGCCGATTTCTTCATAGAACCCCTCTGTGGAAGCGAAATAACGCGCTTACATAAGAATGCCACGGGACGAATTTCCGCCGGCGGGGATCACGTCGGCGGTGCGGCTAGGCTTCCACCAATTCCTTCTTCTCGCTGGGCTCGTACTCAACGATGTATCCGGCGACCGCGCTGGCCGCCACCGTGAACGGTGAAGCCAGATACATCTGTCCGGGCCCGCTGCGGCCGGGAAAGTTGCGGTTCTGGGCGCTGATCACGATTTGGTCGGGACGCGTGGAAACTCCGGGTCCGGCATTGATGCAGGCTCCGCAACTGGGCTCGATTACCAGCGCACCCGCTTTGTGGAAAATATCGACGTAGCCCTTGCGCAGGCAGTATTCGCGCGTCTCCTGCGATCCGAACTGAATATAGAATTTCACCGAATCGGCCACGCGTTTGCCGTGCTTGAGCGCGTCGGCGAGCACTGCGGCGTACATGTCCATGTCTTCGTTCTTACCTGCGGTGCAGGTGCCGCCGTAGGCAATCTCGACGGGCACGGGCGTGTTCAACTCGCGAACATATTTGCCATTTCCGGGATCACCCGGCGTCGCAACCATGGGCGTGATTTCGGCGGCGTCGAGTTCGATCACGTGCGCATACTGTGCGTCCGGATCGCTGTATAGGCCTTCGATCATTGCCTCGGCTTTCTTGCGATCCATGCCGCGCCGCTCCACCAGGAAATCCACCGCCTTCTGATCGGGCGCGACGATGCCGGTAAAGCCGCCAATTTCCGCTGCCATGTTGGTCATGGTGGCGCGCTCGTCCACGCTCAAGGCTTCAATCGCTTCGCCCGCGTACTCCATGACTTTGGCCAGCGCCTTGCCGCTGCGCACATAATCCAGGCTCAGAATCTTCAGGATGAAATCTTTCGCGGTCACGTTGGAATGCTTCTTGCCACGAATCACAATTCTGACCGACTCGGGCACTTTCACCCGAACATCTTTCGTGATCCACGAATTGAATACGTCGGTGGTGCCGATACCGAAAGCCACGCAGCCAATCGCGCCCACGTGCGGCGTGTGCGAGTCGGAGCCGATATTCAACTGGCCCGGCAGCGCGTAGCTTTCGAGCACAATCGAGTGGCAGATGCCCTCCGACCCCTTGCGGTCTTTCAGTTCTCCATGCAACTTGATTCCCTGCTTGGCCGCGAAATCCTGCTGCTTAAGTTTGAGCTGAGTCGCGAGATCGAGCAGGCCAAGCTTCTTTTTCTCTTCGGAGATCACTTCATCGAGAAACGTCAGATGATCGCGGAAGAAGATGATGCTGTCCGGATCGTTTACTTTCGCGTCTTTGCCCACGTAGCGCTCGAAAAATATCGCCGCCATAGGGGTGACGTACTCGTGGCTGAAGCGGAGATCGGCGCGCGCGAAACCAGTGTCGCCGGGTTCGACGGATGGGACTCCAACTTCCGCTTTCTCATTGATCATGTGCCGCGCAAAGATCTTCTCAGCCAGAGTCATTGGCGGAGTGCGGTAGTTCGGGGCTTTCCGGCCATTTGAACATCGGCTTTTTGTTCGATTGGCGGCAGAAAAACTTTGCCCTGCATGCGCGCCACATTGAACGGAAACAGCCCGCCATATTCGATGACCTGCCGCGTAATCTCATCTTCGCCGGCGGTGAATTCGCTCAGCGCAATCTCTTCCCCGCCCCGAATCCGGTCGATCAGGGAAAAGTTGGTCGAAGTCAGCAGCCCCAGATTCTGGCAATTCTGCTTGTAGATGCGTTCGATATTCTCCGCAATTACTACTTGAATGCCGGCGCACATTTCCGCGTAGGGGGACTGCTCGCGGCTCGATCCCTTGCCCCGCCGCTTGCCGCTCACCGCGCACACAAATCCGCCGCGCTTCACGTCGCTGCGCCCGATGGGCGTCACGCTGCCGCATTTCAAGCCCAGATATGGAATTTCGCCCAGCGTCTCGTCAAAGTAAAAACAATAATGCGCCGGAGTGATCTCGTCAGTCGAAATGTCATCGCGCAGTTTAGGATTGTTGGCGGGATTCTTCGTATCCCACGGCAAGTCTTCGCCCGCAAGCTGCCGCCGGATCAGTTCGGGATCTTCGGTGAGAAAAAGGATGCGTCCCTGCAGCCGGACTTTGTCCGGCCGCTTTTCAATTTTTCGTTCCAAAAGAGAGTTAATCACGGCAAACCTGAGCGTTCCAGAATTGGCCTGGCCCGGAGCGGCGGGCATTTACACTTAGTTCATTGTAACAAGGCAAGAGCGGTGAGGAGCGGGCTCGGTGGGGAGAACCGGCGATCTTCAGCAGTGCACCCCAGCGGTGCAGAAAAGTTCTAGTGATGGGCGTGCGCGGCCTTGTCGAACTTCTCCCCGGCCGGAATGGCCACGGCCAGACGGTTCTCCTTCGGCGCCAAAGGACACGTGGCATAGGGAGTGACCGCGCACGGAGGATTGTAGGCGCGATTGAAATCGAGAACGACGTGTCCATCATCGACCGGATCGGAGTCAAGAAAGCGGCCCGCCGGATAAGTATCGCTCTTGGCAGTCAGATCGTTGAAGACGAAGAATAGTCCGGTCTTGGCATCGCCCCCAAGGCAGTCAGCTTCAACTCCTCGCCGTTCACTTTGAATGACCGCGACTCCGGGAATTGCCTGTGCCGTGACGTCTCCCAGCACATTGGGAATTTCAATCGTCTGCTTGCCCTGGCCGGGAACCCAGGTCGCCGTAACGCGGTAATTCAGGTCCAGAGGAAAAAACGCCATTCCCTTGAAATTGCGCGCGGCCGCGCTGTCTGTATCCAGCAGGCGAATTCCCACCCGTTCCCCACGCACAATGACGTGAAAGCGTAAGCTTCCCATCTCCACGTACGTGACCTGCGCAGAAGTATCCGGATCAAGCTTGACTGTGGTCGCCGGCTTGCCCGCAATCGTGGCTCCGGAGTCCGGCAGCAGCTTTGAGAGTAACCTCTTTCCCGTTCAGATCAAATTCGCCGGCGCGCGGCGGCCCCTTGGGGAACACGACCTGATTGGCCGGATCGCTGCCAAAACTGTTCGCTCCCCGGTTTGAGCCAAAACAAGCCGGCCAGCGATAACCAGTTCTGCTTTAGATCGGCGGTTTCCCCGGCCTTCCATTTCTCAAAAGACTGCACATAAGCCGCATCCGGAGCCTCGGGTTGCGGCCTCGCCCAAGACGAGCAAGGCAGACGTCAGCAGAATAAGCGCGGTCGCTGCGCCTCAACCTGCCGGTCCGATTCATGTTCTGTTTTGACCTCCGCGTCTTGCGGTTTTGATTATCGTTTATAGTCGGTGGGCTCAGGCAGTGGAGTCAGTCCTCGTCCCGCGAAGATTTCCCTGAACTCGTGCAGCAGTGCATCGTGCACCAGCCCATTGGACGCCAGGGTCTCGCGGCTGTCGATCGCAAAGGCAGATCCGTCGAAGCGGCTGACTTCGCCGCCCGCTTCTTCCACAATGAGCACACCCGCAGCCGTGTCCCAAGGATTGAGATTGAACTCCCAGAAGCCGTCGAAGCGCCCGCTGGCCACATTGCACAAATCGAGCGCCGCCGATCCCGCGCGCCGCACTCCGTGGGTGCGCAGCGTGATCTGATGATAGAAGTAAATATTCGGATTCTTGTGCCGCTTGTGGCTGGGAAAACCGGTCGCCACCAGGCACTCCTTCAACTGCGTAGTTTTGGATACGTGAATCGGCTTGCCGTTAAGATGCGCGCCTCTTCCCTGCTCTGCGCGTGAACAGTTCGTCGCGAGTGGGATCGTAAACAACTCCGGCGATGCGTCGCGCCCGCTCCGGTCCCCGGTGTTCCAGAGCCAGCGACACGCAAAAAACCGGATATCCGTGGGCAAAATTGGTCGTGCCGTCCAGCGGATCGACGTACCAACGGTAGTCGCTGCCCTGATCGTTCAGCCCCTGCTCTTCGCCCAGCACGTCATGCGACGGGAACTGTTTGCTGATGCGCTCGCGGATCAGCGTCTCGGAAGCACGGTCCGCCGCGGTCACCAGGTCGGCGTCGCCCTTATACTCAATCTTCAATCCTTGGTGGAAATAAGGCAGCAGCAGAGCGCCCGCCTCGCGAGCGATGGCTGACATGGCGGGAAGAAAACTTTCGGGATGGTGTGCAGTGGAGGACATGGGTAGTCGGCTCTCGGCTTTCGGAAATCTTCCTTGGGCACGGCAGAAACCGTTCCGGGGTCAGTCAACACCAATACGAAAGCAGCAATTTAACCCAGTCGCGCATTTCGGAAACCCGAAGCCCAGAGCCGGACGCCGACTCACTTCCGTTTCCCGCCATCCTCCGCGATGTACATAATCTCATGCTTGAAGATGAACAGATTGGGTGCGCCCTCGCGCGTCAACCGCACCATATTCTTATCGTAATATTCGATCCAGCCATGGACGGTCTGTCCGTCCATGAGCTTCACCGAAACCGGTTCCTGTTTTTCTCCCAGCGTTTTAAGGAAAGCGGCCTCCTCGAACGTATCTTCCGGAGGAGGCGTACGGCTGCGCTTGGCGGCATTGGGATTCCCTTGCGGAGCGCGGAACGACATGCAGGCATTGTAAACAAAGCGCCGCGGACGAAGGGGCGGGGACGCTACACCAGGTGGAGAAGGGCGCAAGAATGAGTACAATTCCTAAAACCGTCGCTCGTCCGGCAGGAGGTGTATCGTGAAGAAATCTGCGTGTGCTCTCACTGTCGTTTCTGCTCGGACTGCTGGCCACGACGGCGACTCCACAAACTCGGCCATCACTTTCCCACGCCTCCAGAGCCTCTTGATTCCTCGACCACGGCGAAAGAACCTGCCACTCCCTCCCGGCACGTGGATCTGGCGCAACTGCAGAAAGAAGCTGACGAGCTGGCCCGCACGGCACAAACCATTCCGTCTGACGTGGCCAGCATCCGTAAAGGCATCCTGCCCAAAGACGTGATCGAAAAACTGAAACAGATCGAGAAACTCTCCCGGCGCCTGCGAACGGAACTGAACCCTTAACGATCAACTATCTAACGATCAACCGTCGTCGGCGCGGTGTTGCGGAGGTCTTCATGAACGGATCGCAGATTTTCGGAATCCTCACCCTCACCGTTTGCGTGGGTGTCAGTCAGGTGAGTGTCAGTCAGGTGGGTGTCAGTCAGGATGTGCGTCAAGCAGGCGTCCCGCCGGGGGTCGTCCAGGCAGGACAGGCTGAGGCGCAGGCCGAGAAAGACATTCCGCCTCCCATCCATCCCCAACTTAACCTCGACCTCGCACAACTGACCCAGCAGGCCGACGAGTTGGCCAAGACTGGCGCAGGCTGTTCCCGTAGACATTGCCAGTATTAAGAAGGGGATGCTTCCGAAGGATACCCTTCAGAAACTCAAGCAGATCGAGAAACTCTCCAAGCGCCTGCGCAGCGAGCTAAATCCCTAAACCCTCAGAAATAAAAAAGCCACCAGCCCGTTTGAACTGGTGGCAACTTAAACGCTGCGGGCTTGTTAGAACGTAACCTTGAAGCCGAACTCCATGGTGCGCGGCGCGCCCAAACCAAAGACTCCGGTTCCGGCACCCACGCGGAAGGCATCGGCGGCATTGTTGGTGCCGATGAGCGACCTCGGCGTGCTGTTAATCGAGCCCCCGCTTACTCCCTGAAGCCATCCGGTCTCCGCGCCTGGCGGCAGGTTGAAGTTGGAGAAGTTAAACAGGTTGTACAGCCCGATGCTGGGCGTGATGGTGACGCGGTCCTTGAAGGTGTGAACCCAATCCAGTTTGAAGTCAAAAGCCCGGACCCAGGGGAAAACCAGCTGATTAGTGGGGGCCGGACTCAAGATGGGGGCAACTAACCCGAGCGTCTGCAACTGGCCGGTATTGAATAGGCCCGCGGTAATCAGTTGCTGACCCGCTGGCGTCGGCTGGTTGCCCTGGGTGGTGTTGTATTTGCTGATGGCATTGTTCAGGCCGGTGACCCCAAAATCGCGCATGAACGAGCCGTTCGTGGTCCCGGGCAACGGCTCGCTGACTGAGCCACCACCGGTGAAGTCGGTCTGGAAAATCTGTCCGCGCTGCCATTGCTGCCTACCACGGCTGGGCTGGACAGCGGACTGTAGAAATGGCCGATGATCCCCAGGCGGAAGCCAAAGGGCACATCGAAGTTCCCGCCGAAAGATAGCTGGTGCGTGCGATCAAGCAGCGACGGCCCCATATACCGAAGCGGATTGTTATTGTCGGCCGCCTGGAGCACGAAGTCCTGATCGCTGGCGCTAACCGCGTTCGAGGGTGCGAAGGTGCCTTGGAACGCCATCGGGTTAACGAACTTCGACAATGCGTAGGAGATTTGGAAATTGGCCGCCTTCATTCCCCGCATGGGGTTAACCACGTTCTGTATCAGTTTCATCTGCAAGCCGTTGTAAGTGGACCGGCTGATCGGGAATAAGAACGGCGTGGCGGCGTAGTTTTGGTTGATTCCCCCAAAAGCGCAGGGATGGCCAAGAGACCCCAGGCAGCCTCCGCCAGGGCCATCAGTGGGCGTCCCCAGTCCATTTGAGAGCAGAGCGCTGGAAACTGCAGCAACACCGTTTGGATTGGTGGCGTAAGTACCAACCAGGCAGTTGACTGCGCCAGCGCCTGTCATATTCTGGCAGGTCGGGAAAAGCGCAACGCCATTGCTATCGGTGGCGTTGGCGGCTCCCGCCACGGCAGCCGACGCACCCGCGGAGCTAAAGTTGTTCGACGTTCCGACTTTGTTGATGTCGATGCCCAGCAGACCGTGCGTTTCCACATTCCGCAAGAAATCGGCCGTCAGCACCATGCCGTGACGAATCTCGTGCTGAAATCCAAAGTTCATCTGGATCGAGCGCGGAGAGATATAGTTTGGAGCGAAAAGCCCCAGGGCGATCGGGGAGGACGTGCCGGTCTGACTGCAGCTTCCACCATTGCAAGTCACTCCCAGCTGGTTGCCAACGAAGCCGCCATTGGGTTGCTGCAGATCAAACGGGTAGGCTGCCTTGAGGTTGTTTTCCAGAGTTGCCACCGCCGTTGAGGTCTCCCAAATCGGCAGAGGATTGCCGCTCGCGTCGCCGCACGTTCCTGCCGGCACCGGCAAGGTCGCGTTCCCCGGCAGCGACACATTCTGGGCTTGCCCGCCAAGACATGCGGCCGTGTAATAGAGGAACGCGCCGTTTCGCAAGCGCAACGGTCGATCGAAGAGCACGTTGTTGTAGATTACGTTCTCGTAGAAAAGACCGGCGCCCGCGCGTATGACGGTTTTGCCATTCTTTCCTGGATCCCAGGCGATTCCCAATTGTGGAGCGAAGTTCCGGTTGGGATTGTGTACCCGGTTTCCATATCCTGGAAACGCAAAATTTAGCTCTGGAATGGCGGGCAGATCGCTATCCGTGCGGCCGGTATCGCGAACCCAGCGCAAACCGGGCGAAATCGTCAAGTTTGGTAGAACTTTCCAGGAATCGCCGATATAGAAGCCCAGGCGGTTATCAGGTCCCAATCCACCAGCGGGAAAACCTAGGGCGGGATTCTCGGTGGAGTAGCCCTGGCCGTTGCCAATAATAGCTTCGACCATGTCTTCATTCAGCGGGTTGCTGGTCACCTTCCCATCAGGTCCGACCGGGCAGCCGAGTGTATTTGCGCCGAGACAGCCTGGGTCCGTAGCTCCACCGCCGTAGACGTTCGCGGTGGTGCCGAAGAAGCCGGCGAATCCGCCGCCCTGAATATGATTCCAGCTCGCGCCGAAGCGAATGATGTGCTTGCCCCACGCTTTGCTGCCGTCGTATTTCAACTGGTGATCCGACTGCGGTGTGCTTTGCGGCGCCAAAAGATTCGGGCCGACCGTAAAGGCACCATCGTTGACGCTCACCGGATAATCAGCGAACGGAACACTCGTCCCACGTGTCCCATCGACGAGTTGATTCTGGAACTTCAGGTAAGAAAAACGGATGGTGTGGGTGAAGCTGCCCGTATTAAAGTCTGCGCCGAGCACGGTATTTCGCGTGATGTTCCGGTTGTTGTAAACCTGGAAGCTGTCGGGGAAGAACGTGGCGTCAGTCGCGTTCTTATTGTAGTTATACCTTCCAAACAAGCGCGCGGTCTTGGTCAACTGATAATCCAGACGCCCCGTGAGTTCCTGATCCACAAACGGTGCGGGAAAGAATCCCGAATACAGATCGTAGGGGGCAGCCTCCAAAACCGGAGCTCCCAAATGCTGCAGCGTGCGTTCACCATCCGCGAAGAAAAACAGCTTATCTTTCATGATCGGGCCGCCCAGGCTGGCGCCTTCCTGGTTGCGCTGGTAGTAGGGCGACGGCAATGTAGAGGCGTGTGGCAGACTGGCGGACCCGATCGCGTGATCGCGGAAAATTCCGAAGGCCTCGCCGTGGAACGAGTTGGTCCCGGCCTTTGTGACTACGTTGACTGCGCCCGACGATGTCAGCTCGTTGGAAAGATCGAGGTTGGACTGAGAAACGGAAAATTCCTGAATCGAGCTGGCGGGAACATCCAGCGTAGTCGTGCCGACGGTTTCATCGCTGATATCAACTCCGTCAACCTCGATGCGAGCGGTTCGTCCGAAGCGTCCCCCGAACGAAATCGAGGAGTAACCCACCTTGGTCGGGTCGAAGTTCGCCCCGTCCTGAATTTGAACGCCCGGCTCAAGCTGCGCGAGATCGAGAAAATTTCGACCGTTGACCGGCAGGTTCTCGATCTGGTTGGCGTTCAAAACACCCTGTACGGTGGCTTGCTCCGTATTGACCTGAACTTCGGTGGCTTGCACATCGACCACGGTGCTCTCTGCTCCGAGTTCCAGCTTCACGCTGCCGTTGGCAGTGGTCTCGACCTTTACGTCCAAGGGTAGTTGCGCTGTCTTAAATCCCTTCGCTTCGACGCGAACTGTGTAGGCTCCGGGAACCAGCGAGCCGGTTGAATATTGGCCCTGGTCGCCACTGGTAGTCTTAATCGTCTGACCCGTGGAACCGACGATGGTGATCTTGGCGCCGGGGACAACTGCGCCGGAGGCATCGGTAACGGTTCCCACAATGCTGCCGGTCGAAACGGTCGTTTGGGCCAGCGCAGCGGACAACAGCAGGGCAAGCGCGGCCAGCAACGCCAGCATGAAACCAACTCGCACGGCGCACCTCTGGGGGAAATTGAGGCTAAGCATCTTCGACCTACCTTTCGGAGTCTTCAACAGAATGTGTTCTTCCCTCTCAACGTGCAAATTTCGTCGCAGCAAACCAATGCTTACCACGCAGAGTAGACAAAATGTAGTTTCTGGCAAACACACTCGAGTACCTAACAAAGTTGTATCCGAGCGTTATGTCGCAGAAATTTGCTTCGTTTCTTTCAGTACGTAAGAGCAATTTTCCAACCAGCATCCGATCATTCCCAACGAACGCAAGCAACCGCATTGAGTTCAATCGTTTGCGCGCAGATCACGTCGGCCAGACCAAGGGGAGGCTTACCATCGGTTCACTTATGCATTCCAAAATACATATTCTAGATTCTGGAAAATGGACGTAAATGGAGTTACTCTGGCGTTTACATATAGTTACAAACACTCGGAAGGACTGATTCCTACGCAAAGGCGTGCTGTTATGTTGAGCGCTGCGGGTGCCGGGTTAGAAGTCAGACTTCACAGTGTAGTAGCCAGCGCGATGGCGAACGCGATAGGCGGAGGCCTCGGGCACGCCCGACACTTTGACCTCGATGCGGCGGAACTCCGAGAACGATGCGTGCTGCGAGGGATAATAAGCCAGCAGATACTGCGTGCGCAGTTCGTCGCTGATTTTGCGGAATGCCTCGTCCAGATTGCTGTGTGGAGGTCGCGTAGTAATACTTCCCTCCCGTGTCGTCGGAAAGCTGGATCAGGGCATGCTCGCCGCCGGTTTCGCGCCCGGCGCTGCTCTCGATGGGGACGATGATGATCGAATAGACGATGGCTTCCGCTTCTTCTGCGGCGCGCACCGCTTGCTTGTAGTCGATTCTGCTGATGGTGTCGCCGCCGTCGGTAATCAGGACGATGACTTTTCGTCCCTGGCGATGATCGAGCGCGCGCGAGGCCAGATAAATCGCATCGTAGAGCGCGGTGGCTGCGCCGACGCGGATATGGTCAATGCCCTCGTCGATGCGCCTGAGATCGGAAGTATAGCCACGAGTGGATTCGTTCACCACTTCGCTGAAGCCATACACGAGAGTGCGTCGACCGGGCGCAGGATGGCATGCGCGAAGCGTTTGGCTGAGGCCTGCTCCAGCGGCAGGTCGTGACGTGTGCTCAGACTGGTGTCGATGGCGAGAGCGATCGAGAGGGGAACGCGGATTCCTTGTCGAAAACCGCGATTTTCTGCTCGTGATCGTCTTCCTTGAGAATGAAATTCTCCTTGGTAAGGCCGCCGATCGGAGCGCCATGCGCGTCGGTCACCGTCACGAAGACGTTCACCAGATTGACGTCGACCCGCAGCGTGGTGGTCGGTTCGGACTGCCGCTCGGAATGAGCCGGATTCTGCCCGGAAGGATTTGCTGGGCCTGGCGTGTGCTGCGCCCACAGGCCGCACAAGGCAACCAGCAAGCCAGTGAGGAGCAGCAATCGTGGCGGGTTTTCTCATCGAGTGATCGGGATTATACCTTTGCCATGCGGCAGTTCCCGGCACCAGCTCTTGAACCGAAAGATTCAGAAGCGATCGATTGCTCGCAAGATCGCACGACGAGCAGTGCCGTCAGGGAACCGCAGCAGATTAGCCCGATGCGAACCGCCCAGATGCGTGCCGCTGATGCTGGCCTGCGTGTCGGACTGCTCAGGAATTTGCGCGCGGAATCTCCGCCGGAAACGGCTCTCCGTCGGCCCAAACCGCCCCGTCTTCAAAGTACTCTTTCTTCCAGATGGGTACCGTGCGCTTGAGCGTGTCGATGAGCCATCGGCAGGCGTCAAAGGCGGCCGCGCGATGCGCGCGAGGCCACCGCGATCAGCACGCTGGTCTCGCCGATTTCGAGCCGACCCAGGCGGTGGACCATGGCCACGTCGCGAATCTGAAACTGTTGCACAGCTTGCATCTGCCAAGGACTCCATCTGCTCAAGCGCCATCTCCTCATAGGCTTCGTAGTCGAGATAAAGAGTCTTGCGTCCGCGCGTCTGGTTGCGTACCACGCCTTCAAAAACCAGGGCCGCTCCGTCTTCTCCTCGTTTGAGGCCGGCCAAGAGTCTGCTGGGTGTCAATCGTTTCGCGGACGATCGAAGCGTAGCGCCGGCGTCCCGCCGGCCGTCCGCCTGCCTCTCTGGCGCACCCCCGCTCACCGGCGGGAGCAAAGCGATCTCATCGTTCGGCTGCAATTTGGTATCGGGACCGGCATATTGTTGATTCACGGCCAGGGCAAGCGACGGAAGCGATTCTTTCAGACGTGGAATTTGCGATTCGTAGCGTGCGAGCACATCGCGTACCGAAGCCCGCTCCGGCAGGTCGATCGGGTCTGCCGGTTTCCCCACCAGTTCTTTCAAAATGCCGAAGAAAAGAACTCGCACTCGCATCAGGCGTACAGTTTACCCGCGTCCCCGCTTTAAGCTGCCTTGCGATTGATGCAGCTTGCCAAGTTCCCCGCGGTTCCCAACAAAAATGGCCAGCCTCGGTGGAGGCTGGCCATTACAAATTGCGCTGCAACAGTCTTCACGCCTGCGTTAACACTTTATCGTGCACTCCTTCCGGCTCTTTCACCGGCTGCGTGGGGTGGTAATCCTGCGTAGGATCTTTGGGCGGCGTGGCAAGAATCTTCGCGGCCGGACCCTCCGCCACCTCAGGCAGCGAGACCTGCAGAGCCTCGTCGATGGTCTTGACGTAGTGCACCGTAAGGTTCTCGAGTTGTTCGGGCGAGAGATCTTCCTCCACGTTCATTTTATTTTCCGCAGGCAGAATCACGTCGCGCACTCCCGCGCGTTTTGCCGCCAGCACTTTTTCTTTAATCCCGCCGACCGGAAGAACATTCCCGCTCAAGGTAATTTCTCCAGTCATGGCGAGCAGCGGCGTGATGCGGCGCTTAGTCAGCAGCGAAACCAGGGTCGTAGCCATCGTCACTCCCGCCGAGGGTCCATCCTTCGGAATCGCTCCTGCCGGAACATGGATGTGAATATCGTGGTCGGCAAAGAAGCTTTCCTGAACTCCCAATCGGTCCGCGTTGGATCGCACCCAGGTCAGCGCGGCTTGCATGGATTCCTGCATGACCTGCCCAATCTGTCCGGTCATGGTGAATCCGCCCTTGCCCTTCATCGCATTGGCTTCGACGAACAGCACGTCTCCGCCTGAGGGAGTCCAAGCCAGACCCACGGCCACGCCGGGCCGCTCGGTGCGTTCGGCGATTTCGCCTTCGCTGCGAATCTTGATGCCGCCAAGGAACTCCTGAATGACTTCCTTGGTGACGACAAGTTTTTCCGTCTTGCCTTCGGCTAATCGCCGCGCCTGTTTCCGGCAGATCGTGCCGATCGTGCGTTCGAGGCTGCGCACGCCCGCTTCCCGCGTGTAGTGACGGATTACGTAACGCACACCTTCTTCGGGAAATTCAATTTGCTCAGCGCGTGATGCCGTTCTCATCAATCTGCCGCGGGATCAGGTAGTTGAATGCGATGTGAACTTTTTCTTCCTCGGTGTAGCCCTGCAGTTCGATAATCTCCATACGATCGCGCAACGGTTCGGCAATCGGATCGAGCATGTTGGCGGTCGTAATAAAGAGCACCTTCGACAGGTCAAACGTCACATCGAGATAATTGTCGCGGAAGGTCGAGTTCTGCTCCGGATCAAGCGCCTCGAGCAGCGCCGAAGCCGGATCGCCGCGGAAATCGCGCCCTACCTTGTCGATTTCATCGAGCATGAATACGGGATCTTTCGTCTCTGCGCGGCGAATGCCCTGAATGATCTGCCCCGGCAGCGCTCCAATATAAGTGCGGCGATGTCCGCGAATTTCCGCTTCGTCGTGTACGCCGCCGAGCGAAAGCCGCACAAACTTGCGGCCCAAGGCACGCGCAATCGACTTGCCCAGCGATGTCTTTCCCACTCCCGGAGGGCCGACAAAGCATAGAATCGGTCCTTTCATATTGGGCTTTAGCCGCCGAACGGAAAGATAGTCGAGAATGCGGTCTTTGACTTTCTCCAGATCGTAGTGGTCCGCATCCAGAATTTCCTTTGCCTTCGGAATCTCGATTTCCTGCCCCGAAGTTTTCGCCCACGGCAAAACGGCCAGCCATTCAATGTAGTTGCGCGTGAGCGAATAATCGGCGGCCATCGGCGACATGCGCGAGAGCCGGCCCAATTCCTTGAGCGCCTCTTTCTTCACTTCGTCGGGCATACCCGCTTCTTCGATTTTCTTTTTCAGATCCTCGACATCGCGCTGGCCTTCATCTTGTTCTCCCAGCTCTTTCTGGATGGCCTTCATCTGCTCGCGCAGGTAATACTCGCGCTGCGTCTGCTGTACGCGGTCCTGCACTTCGCTTTGAATCTTGTTGCGCAGTTGCTGGACTTCGAGTTCCTTGGCGAGATGCTGGTTGATTTTTTCCAGACGCACGTGGATGTCGAGGGTCTCCAGCGTGTCCTGCTTGTCGGGCGTGGACAGCGACGGCAAGGACGAGGCGATGAAATCCACCAGGCGGCCCGGCTCGTCGATGTTCATCGCCACCGTCGAAAGTTCGTCCGACAAGGTAGGCGAACCGGCGACGATCTGCTGGAACAGGGTCAGCACATTGCGCTGCAGCGCTTCGATCTCCGAGGTGGCGACTGGCGTGGTGCCCTCGGGCAGCGCGGAATAGTGCGCGATCATGAAAGGCGCCAATTGGGTGAATTCGCCCAGCTTTACCCGTTCCAGACCTTCGGCAAAAACGAACAAGCTCTGGTTGGGCATCTTGACGACTTTGTGCACCACGGCCGACGTTCCCACGCGTATACAGATCGCTGGGCTGCGGGGAATCGACGCGCGCCTCGCGCTGCGCCACAACAATGATGGTCTTGTCTTCGCCAAGAGAATTAATCAGTTGAACGGAGCTCTCCCGGCCCACGGTCAGGGGCAAAACAGCATGCGGGAACAGCACCGTGTCCCGCACCGGAAGCACCGGAAGAGCCTTTTGCTCGTTTGTTTCCTTATTCTTAGGAGTGCGCTCGACGGGCGGCTGCTGACTCATTATGTCTCCTTGAGTGTAACTCGCTCAAGTTTAGATGTTATTCCTCCGGCAAAGGTTTCAGGTGCCCGAAAGGATTCCCGCAAGAGCTTGAATTCTATTCGGTTACGGGCCGGGTGGAATGTACCCAAGGTGCCGAGGCTAACGCGGAGGGTCCATTCTTGCCAAGCCCTAAATTGGGAATCTCGCTAGTTTCGAGGAAACCTGCCGCCAGCTTAGGCCGCCGGATAAATGCCCAGCACTTTCACGAACTCAGCAACTTCGCCAAGATGTCGCAGGGCATTGCGTGCCGGCTCGTCGTCGCCGCGCAGAAAATCCACGTAGAAAACATACTCCCAAGGCCGTCCCCGCATAGGCCGGGACTCGATCTTGCTCAGGCTGATATCTCGCAAGGCAAAAACACTCAGCGACTTAAAAAGCGCGCCCGGCACATTCTTCACCTGAAAAGCGATCGAAGTCTTGTTCGCGCCCCGAGGAATCAGGCGATGATAATCCTCACTTCCATTCTTCTGCCTGGCCCCGCCCAGCTTGCGAATCAAAAAGAAGCGAGTGAAATTGCGTCTTGTCGTCTTCGATGCCGGACTCAAGGATGTTGCCGGAGTATTCGCGGGCGGCCTGGCGTCCGGCGATTCCTGCAGCATCTTTCAACTCGTTGGCAATCACGTGCTTCACGCTGCCCGCCGTGTCGTAGAACGGAACCGCCTCAATTTTCGGATGCCTGCTGAAAAAAATCGCGGCACTGATCGAGCGCCACTGGATGCGACAGTACCCGTCGCAGCGACCCAAGCCGCACCCCGGGCGCGGCGATCACATTGTGCACGATGCGCAGCAGATATTCTGCTTGAATAAAAACTTCGCGCGTCAGCATCAGGTCGGCATGCTCCGCCACGGTTCCGGCCAGCGTGTTCTCGATCGGGATGACCGCGGCCCCAACCGATCCGTGCTCGACGCGATCGAAAACTTCCGCCGAGCGAGCGCACGGCACGACCGTGCACCGCGGCAGCATCCGTTCCGCCGCTTCGTGGCTGAATGAGCCGAGTTCCCCCTGGATTGCAACTTTCATGTCGTTTTTCACCAAGTTCGGAAGAACGCAAGTTATCTTCAGAAGCCATACCGCGCGCTACAATTTTTTCCGCATCACCAGCGCGTCCACGCCATTCGAATAGTAGCGCGGCCAGGTTCTGATCACGTTGTAGCCGTGTCGCTTGTAAAACGACAGAGCGCCGAGGTTGTCCACAGCGGTTTCCAGGCCCACGGCGTGCGATCCGGCGAGCGCGCAGGCGATCTTCCGCGGCCCGCAGCAGCAGCGATCCCACGCCCGAGCGGCGCGCCGTCGAAATCACGTCAATGGTAATGACGTGTCCACCGCGCTTCGTGCACGCCCTCATGCACCACAATGAAACCCGCATGTTCCCATTGTCAGGATCGCCGGCGACCAGGGTGAACGATCCGCGCCGGCCTATGTAGAACTTCAGTTCTCCCTTCGAATACGAGATTCCCGGCGGGAAGCATTCCTGGTCCATGCGCCAAAGCGTTTCGAAGTCTTCGGGCTTAAAGTCGCGGATGACGAAGGCCACGGCGACATTGTAGCGGTCGCAACGCCCGCATTTGCCAAGGCGTGTTGCCGGACGCCTTAACGCGCAGGAGGCTGTTTTCCACAGCCGCTACAGCGCATCTGGGAAAAAATTCGATCATGGGCGTCGATTGCCCCTTGCCCGAGTCGCAACCTCGGACGTACCATCGGCATCAGAGGACTGTGTGAAGACGTGGTGGGACGCCTGCTAGTCATCGACGTCGTCGGCGCGGTTGCGGTCCTGGGGATCTGGTATTTCCTCTTCGCCGCTTACAACCGTCGCAAAGGTACCGAGGCGCTGCGCTGGGTGCAGTCGGCGTGCGCCGGCAAAGGACGCATCCTCGACTGGCGCTGGCTGAACAGCTCCCGGCTTCATGCCCGCCTTCAGTTCCCTTCCCGCAGCTTCGAAAACGCCCACGTCACCATGAAGTTCCGGCCGCGCGCCTTGCCTGTCCATTGGCTGCTGAGCTGCTGGCACAAACAGAAAGAGACGCTGACGTTCGAGGCCGATCTGGGCGGCTCGCCCAGCTTTCATCTCGAAGTGGTGCGCCATCGCTGGTGCGCCCACAGCCGCGGAGTGACCGCTCTGCGCCGCGACGAACGCGAATGGGACATCTACGAACCCGGCCCCGTCATTCTCACCACCCGCACCCACTGGAAGCAGGATTCCACACCCGAACTCAATACGCTGATGACCGTGCGCCAGCAGGACGTGTTGCAGGTCCGCTTTCGTCCCGAGTCTCCGCAATTTTCCGCCACCATCTCCCTCGACTCGCTGTATGATCCGAAAACCGCCGCCGGGTTTCTGACTACACTGCGCGAGTTGGCCGCCGGCGCCTCAGCCCACCGCCAGTAATCTCAAGTGTCGGCATGATCGTTAACGAAAAACGTAGCCCCGGACGCATTCGTCCGGGCTCGCTCGCACAGCCGTGGCACGCGGACCCGCTGCAACAAAGAGGGAATGTCATTTTCGCAAGACGACCTCCGCTCACCTCATTAGAGGAATGAGGACGAATCATTAGACTGCCCACATGCCCAGCGCAAGCCAAGGATCGATCCGCCTGTTCCGCTTCAGCGGGATCGATGTATTCCTCCATGGTCGTGGTTTCTGGTGGCGGCATATGAAATCCAGACGCGAAAAGGCAGTTATTCCTCCGTCGCCTGGAATGTGTTGGAGTATCTGGCGCTGTTCTTGATTGTGATGATTCATGAGTTCGGACATGCCCTGGCTTGCCGACAAGTCGGAGGAACAGCGAATCGGATCGTACTGTGGCCGCTCGGTGGCGTGGCCTATGTGGACCCTCCGCCACGGCCCGGCGCCACGCTCTGGAGCATCGCAGCCGGACCGCTGGTCAATGTGGCGCTCCTGCCAATTTCTTACGCAGCTATTGATGGTGGGCCGGTCTCTAGGATGGGCGGAATCCTGGCCCGATCTATACCAGTTCGTGCAGGCTGTCTTGCAGATCAATGTCTGGATTGTTAGTTTTCAATATCCTGCCGATTTATCCTCTCGATGGCGGCCAGATCCTTCGCTCCCTGCTCTGGTTTGTGCTGGGGCGTGCTCGCAGCCTGATGGTGGCCGCAATCATCGGCTTGATCGGCGTCGTCGGTTTCATCGGTCTAGCCGTGTGGAAGCAAGATGTCTGGTTGGGCGCGATCGCTCTGTTCATGCTGATGAGTTGCTGGGGCGGTCTGAAGCAGGCGCAAGCTCTATCACGGTTTGCAAAACTTCCGCGCCGCGATGGCTTTGCCTGCCCGGCCTGTAAGACAGCGCCACCAGTAGGCGAGTTCTGGAAGTGTGGAAAATGCGGCCAGCCCTTCGACACCTTCCAAACCCGGGAGGTCTGTCCCCGCTGCGGCAACACAGTTCCCCATGACGAAGTGTCTCGACTGCGGAGCCCTCAATCCCATGAATGACTGGATGGTCGCTTCGCTAGTGACATCGAAATTGTGAAGGAGATTCAAATCCACTCCCGAATAAATCTCTTTTATGCTTCTCATCAGCTTTTTCGATTGGCGAGCTGCCCGTGCTCCCGCGCTATTCTTTCGTGATCCAACTCAGCGTGTTGAAACCAGCCATTTCAACTCCCGTGTACCGGCAGTGCGGTTTTGCCAAATCATAAGGTTCCACGCGAAGGAGATTAAGGACATCCATGCCCACCGAACTGCGCAATTTCCTGGCGCTCTCATACGACGAACTAGAAGAACTCAACATCAAGGCCAAAGAGCAGCGCAGGAACCGCGTCGCGTCTCACAAGGTGCAGGAAGATCGCCTCAAGTACCTGACCGACGAGAAGCGGATTAAAGCCGTAACTGTGCTCTTCAGCGATCTCGAAGGCCGGTTGCACATGCTCGACTACGACAAGAAGTTCCTGCTCAAGAGCTGGGACAACCTGACCTTCGACGGCTCCTCGATCCGCGGCTTCACCGCGCAGCGCGAAAGCGATCTGCGCCTGGGCATCGACTGGGGCGCGTTCTACTGGGCTCCGGCCGATGTCTTCGGATCCGGCAAAGTGATGGTCTTCGGCGAGGTCATCGACAAGGGCGGAACATCTTATTCCGGCGACATTCGCGGCGTGCTCAAAAATTACGCCGAGGATCTCCACAAGAAAAAGGGCTACACGCTCAACGCCGCCAACGAGATTGAAGGGTTCCTCTTCAAGGGCCCCGACGCCGAGCGCCACTATCACGAAACCAGCAAGTTCGAATATGTCAACACCGGTGGATACTACCATTCCCTTCCCGGCGATCCGCTGCGCACCTTTATCGACACGACCGCGGAAGTGCAGCGCGCCATGGGCTTCCAGAACGAGAAAGATCACCCGGAAGTCGCGCCCTCGCAGTTTGAAATCAACTACGGCTATGGCGAAGTCGTAGCCGCCGCCGACCAGATTCAGCTCTACAAGCTGATCTGCCGCCAGGTCGCCACCAACATGGGACTCACCGCATCCTTCCTGCCCAAGCCGGTCATCGGCGTCAACGGCAGCGGCATGCACACCAACGTTTCCATCAGCGAAGAACGGCAAGAACTTGTTCTGGGATGCCAAGGGCGAAGAGAAACTCAGCAAGATGGGATGGGCCTTCATCGACCGCATCCTGACCCACGGCAACGACATTTGCCTGTTGCTGAATCCCAGCGTGAATGCCTATCGCCGCCTCGATCCCCACTTCGAAGCACCCAACCAGATCAAGGCTTCGGCCGTCGATCGCGGCTCCATGATTCGCATACCTATCGGCAACGAGAAGAGCATGCGCGTCGAGGTTCGCTCGGTAGCTCCGGATGCAAATCCCTACATGGTGATGCTCTCGATCTTCAAGACCGGCCTCGACGGCGAGACCGCCAAGATCAAAAATCTGCGCCAAGCCGAGCGCTACCTGCCCGATAACATCTACGACGCTCTCGACGAACTTCAGAAAGGCCGAGTGGATCAACACTTTGCTCGGAGAAGACGTCAAGGGCCGCTACGCCGACCTGAAGCAAGCCTCCGCCGACCGCTGTCCCCGCGCCCTGGGAACCTTCATCAAAGCGCAGGAAGTCCAGTTCCACCACGAGGTCTACAACCAGTTCCTGTGGAATTTGTTTTAGATTGCTGCAGTTCTGCCAAACGCCCCGGTCAACAGCCGGGGTGTTTTTTCTTGCACACTCTAAACTCGCGGAGTCCTATCTCCTCTGAACGATAAGGCAGCTTTCTGAAGAGCCTATTCGTTCGATGAGGGCGAACTACTGCAACCCGGCCTGCGTCAGCTTGACCGCGCAATAGGCGGCAGTGATTCCGCAAATGGTGGTTGACGTTGCCAGGGTACCGAAGTAGATGCTTGACGCCTGCCCCGAGGTGGAATCGTTGTCCACGGTCATGGCGCTTGTCCCGCCAGCTATATCGGCGGTGTTCGTTGCCACACTGGTAGGCGCGACGCCTTGGGCAACGAGAAGCGAGCTGGGCAAAAGGAGAGTATATACTGCGCTTGGATTTGCATTCACTCCTACGAACAGGTAATCCGGTCCGCCCGTGGCCGTTGCGCCCGTGACCGTGCAACCGGCGCCGGTAGTCGCGGTGGGTATCGTAGCGTTGAAGGTGAACTGGGTTGCGCTCGCCGTAACAACAGTCTGTAGTCCGCCATTGATGGCACTGACGTCGCTGGCGCTGCAACCATTGGCAGGATTGGCAGTTACGCCCGAGAGCGTGATCAGGTCGTTGGCAGTGAGTGTGTTAGTCGCCGTGACCGTGACTACGGTTATAGTTGCCGTAACCCCCGTCACCCTGAATACCTGAGTGTTGAAGAACTCGGTGAGCGGCGATATGACCGAAGCGTTGGTGCCCAGTTGAGGTTTGTCGTTGTTGGGCGGCGTTACCTGCATGGTGGAACTAACGAACTGTAATTCTTTGAACTGTTGGCCGCCGGTGCCGGAGGTGGCGCCGATTATCTCTCCGTTGTTCGCCGCGGTGGCACTACTAATGCCCAAGGCATAGTAGCGTTCGTCCGGGATGGGGGCATAGTTTGGAAAGCCAGCGGTCGTACAGCTTTGATTTGCCCCCGTGTCGAGACCTGCGTAAACGGCTGCGCTCAAGGTGTTGCTGGTGAATTTGAATTGGACAAGGCCGGTGTTGCCCGTTATTCCTGTGTCGCCCTCGCCGGTGGTGTTGGGGTTACACGCGGTTACGACATACCCCACCCCGTTCGTGGAGTCAATGATGGCAGCGTCGCGAATGCCGCCGTTGATGGCACCTTGGTTCGTCGCCCCGTTGACGCCGAGAGCAAGCGCCGTCGCCGCAGTAGCCCCGGCCGGCGTCAACGCGTAGAGGTTAGAACTGCTATCGCCGACAAAAATATTGCCCGTGCCACCCACATCGACCACCGGGGCCGAGAGGAAGTTAGACCCTGGGATAGCCGTTGCGCCGCCGATCGTGCAGCCGGTGCCCGTAGTCGCGCTGGGTATCGTGGCGTTGAATTCAAACTGTGTTCCGCTTAAACCTGCAGCAATAACAGTTTGTGTTCCATTGATGGCAGCGGCGTCAGCCGCTGTGCAGCCGTTGCCGGCGTTAGCGGTTACGCCCGCGATGGCGACCAACTCTCCGATACTAAGCGTGTTGGTCACCGTAACCGTCACTGCAGTTGTGGTTGCCATCAGCCCAGTTGGGGTGAGCGACGCAGGGCTGGGGCTTACATGCACTGGAAAATTCCCTCCCGCATACGCTGGCGTCCCGTTGAATGTCGGCGTGATCGAATACAGGAAGCCATTGTTATCACCGACGTAAGTAGTGTCGGTGGCGTAGTCGATGAACGGGGACGAGAAGCTATCCGCCGCGCCAGCCACTCCGGTGGCTGCATTGGCAGCAACCAAACCCAAAGGAAGCATGAAGTCCGTGGCGGTGCTTCCGGATGTGCTCCCGGGGATCACCGGGTTTGTTGCGCAGGTCGGCAAGGTGGCTCCGCCGTTGTTGTTACTGGCGCAGCTGGCGCTGGCTCCGTACTCGGTGCTACCGCTGCCGAATGTTAGAACATGGAGGATCGCTCCGATGTTCGGGTCGTTCTCGACGTAGGAGATCTTTGTGCCAGCGAGCGAGAGGCCGGGCGAGGTGGCGACCGGGCCAACACCAGAGGCGTACGAAAAGATGAATTCCGGATTCGTGAGACCACACAGCGATGCCCCAGACCCGCTGTAGAGTTGGTTGAAGGCGACGATGTTGGCTTGCGCGCCGTTGGTCCCGGCAGTGACCGTGCCCCAGCTGAAATTGGTCAGTGTGTTTGCATCAGTCAGCGTCACGCGGGTTCCTGGCGTGAGCGCGTATACCGTAATCGTATTTCCCGACGCAACCGCCGCGACAAGGTGGACAGCGGTACTACTGAGATTACGATTGATCGCCGCCGCCAGGTTGGTGGCATTGGTGGCAACCGTGCTGGAAACTTCGAAGTTTAGCCCCGTGTTCGAGATAGCCGATGAGGTCAACGTCAGAGTCACTGCGGTTCCGCCGGTCGGAGTAACGGTGATGGCCGTAGTGTTGCCAGCTGCCGGTTCGGCGCTGAAGGTGCCGACAACGTGGGCGCGCGTGTTCCGGGTCGGCGCGTTGATTGGGAATACTACGAAATCGGAACTGCAGCTGGGCGTCGCATTCACGTCGAAGGAGTACTTGGCGGGCGACATGCCTTGAGCGACGCCGCCGGCGCCCAGCGCAACGGCCCAGTCCTTTTTCATCGCGCCGCCCCGTGCCTTCCTTCGCGGCCTTCGAGGCATTGGCGGCTTGCCCACTAGGCCTGAACCTTCCGGCGCATTCCCATGCAGAAGCCACTGTGCGTAGGCTCGCGGCTCGTTCCACATCTGCGCTGCCTGCTCTGGGGTGAAGCCCCCGGTGAAGAGAACATGCTTTGCGCTCCAATCTCTCGGCACGGGGACCGAACCATCCGGCCTCGCGAAGCGCTGACCAAACGCCGATGCGGTAAAGCCAGCCGTCAGCGCGAACGTCGTCAGCAGCGTGGCGCACCTTGCAAAAAAGGCCACATTCCACCTCCGCGAAGTTCCAAAACCGTTCGTTATCACTACGCTCCGTATATAGCCCAGAATTTTCGATTTGAACCGTAAACTGAATCGAGACAGTTAACTTCCTCGGCGAATGGGTACGACGATCGTTTCGCCTTCAACGTCACAGGAAACCATCTCCGTACTCCGGGTCTCGTACGTATGACATGAGTAATCATCGAGCGTTGGAACGTCTTCTAGGGGCTCGCATGCTTACAGTGTAAGAAATGAATCTAGGATTGTCCCGTTTTTATAAGTAAAGTGTTCCGTGTTAGTACCCTTCCTGTACCTACTAACTGTCTAACGGTGTAAGAAACGGAGTACTAGCTTATTCGTTGAGTACGTTTTCCGGGAGTTTCAAGTGGCTTCCAGGGAAGGACATCACTACTTTGGAGATGCAAAGTTACGGATCTCAGCTTTAATCTATTTATAGGAAAAACTAAAGATAGTTCTCATTCCGACTTACTGGTGGTCGGAATGCGCCGCCTGCCTTTTCGAATGAATGTCGAAACGAAACTGACGGCTGAGCGCGGGGTGGCGTAGTATCGCCGTACCCCTCGTTTGGAGTGAAGCGTTGACTCCCGCCCCGCGTGTCCCTAAGATGACACGCTAGGTTTAAGTATCGTTAAGAAAATCCTTCTGAGGTGTCGATGTCGGTCCCAAACGAATCCTCCGCTCCACTGAATATGTTCCGCGCCATCGCCACGGACCTCCACTTCTGGATTCCGCTCATCGTCCTCGCTGGCGGTCTCGTGCTCCTGGATAAGCTCCGTTGAACTCATCTCCGGCAAGCGTGCAGGCTGCCGCGCCCCCCATTCCAACTTCCTCGCACGCAACTCGCGTGCGCTCGCTGCAGGCGCTGGGCACCTTCTGCGGCTTCGCTGCGGGAGCATGGCTGGGTGGCGCGGAAGCTCCCATCAAACTCGTTAACCCGGACATCTCCCCTATTACGGTTTCGCTCATCATGGTGTTCGGAGTCTTCCTGGCGCGCTGGAGCGTTCCCGCCTTCATTCGCGGCACCTCGCACGTTCGCAACGACGTGCGCCAGGCGCCGCACCTGATCGTATGGGCCGTGCTCGCCGGGTGCATGTGGGCCGTCGCCAACACCCTCACCATTTATGCCATCCGCAACGTCGGCCTCAGCATCGCCTTTCCCCTGTGGAACACCAACAGCCTGCTCGGCATCTTCTGGGGCTTTCTGCTTTTCAAGGAACTGCACTACGCGGGATGGAAGCGCTGGCTCGGCGTACTGGGCGGAGCTGTTTGCATGTTCGCCGGAGCCACGCTGCTGGCCATCGCATCTTCCCATCAGGCCGCGCCGGGCAAAGCCGCGCTCGGCATCTACGCCGCACTGGGCGCCGGCATTTTGTGGGGAACGATGTACATTCCTTACCGCAAAGCCTATCTCACCGGCATGAATCCTCTCTCCTTCATTACGTTTTTCACGGTCGGAGAACTTGCCACCATGACGGTGCTCGCGGTCACCTATCGCGGCGCGACGCCGTTGTGGCACGAGCTCATTGGCGCTAAGTCGGTCCTGTTCTGGCTGATGCTCGGCGGCTTCGTCTGGGTCATCGGAGATTTATTCCAGCAATACGCCACGAAATACGTCGGCATCAGCCGTGGCATTCCCCTCTCTAACACCAACCAACTCTGGGGACTGCTGTGGGGCATTCTGGTGTTTCATGAACTGCGAGGCGCCAGCCAATCTGTTTACGTTCAAGTTGCCGGAGGATCGCTGCTCATGGCATTGGGCGCAGTTGCGATCGCCCTGTCGTCGGCGACCGAGCGCGAGCACTCCTCCTGGCAGGGCGCTGCCGACCGTGAAGGCGCCCGCTACGGCGTCGCTGAGGAATACGTTCGCGCCGGCTTGGATGGCCGGGAAATGAGAATCGAAGCTCAAAGAGGAGCATCCAGCGCAAGTCCGAGTAGTCGAACATTTCTGGATTGGGTGCTCATTCTCGTCACCACCGGCCTGTTCGCACTGCTTGCCGTCCTCGCGAGGTTTCCTCACGTAGAAATCGCTGCAGGCTGGGCCCTTGCGCTTATTTTCGCGATGCTCGTCCTGCTGGCAACCTGCGGCCTGGCTCTCTGGCGTACCACCCGATTTAGTTAAGACGAAGCCGGCCGAATCGGCTAAGAGCCAGCAACCTTCTTAAAGGCGTCATCCGAACGGAGCCGCATTTCAGGCAGAGGGAGGGATCTCGCGCGCAGAGGGGCTCCGCATCCTTACCTCTGCCGAACCGTGCCCACTGGGCCTCGGCCAACGCACACTTTCCCGTGTTTATGCTAGATTCAGAAAATTGATGGACCTCTCACCCACCATCTCCACGCAGGCCCTCACCCGCAGATTCGGAGAACTCGTTGCCGTGGACGGGATCGACCTGCGCGTCGCGCCAGGACAATTCTTCGGCTTCCTCGGCCCCAATGGCGCGGGCAAATCCACCACCATCAAGATGCTTACGGGCCTGCTCGCTCCCAGTTCCGGGCGAATCGAAATTCTCGGTCTTGATCTCAACGCCGACCCGGTCGAGGTCAAACGCCAGATCGGCGTCGTGCCCGAGGGCATGGCTTTGTTCGGCCGCCTGACCGGCGCCGAGTTCCTCAGCTTCGCGGGACGCATGTATGGCCTCGATCGCATGACCGCAGCCAAGCGTGCCGCCGAACTGCTCGAATTCATGCAACTAGCCGACCAGCCCAAAAAACTGGTTACCGACTACTCTCACGGGATGCAAAAGAAACTGGCTCTCGCCGCCGCCGTAATTCACGGGCCAAAAGTATTATTTCTCGATGAACCCTTCGAGGGTGTGGACGCGATCGCCGCCGGCACTCTGAAATCCATGCTGCAAGGCATGATCGCGCGCGGTGCCACGATTTTTCTCACCTCGCACGTGCTCGAAATTGTGGAGCGCCTGTGCAGCCACGTCGCCATCATTCACCAAGGACGGCTCGTGGCCCAAGGTTCACTCGAAGAACTGCGCGCAGGCGTAGAAGCCCAAACGCCCGCGGGATCAGATGATGGCGCCGCGACCTCCGGCGAGAAGCTGACCCTGGAAGAACTTTTCCTGCGCATCGTCGGTGGAACACACCGAACTGAGCAGGAGCTTTCATGGCTGGGTTAAGAGATTGGAAATAAAAACGAAAACGAAATGACCTCTTCCATCCACCGCCGCAGCCAGCTCACCGCCATCGCCGACCTGCGCTTTCGCGTGTTCATTAACAGCCTGCGCAGCAAGCGCGGAAAAATGGAACTGGCCTCGCGTGTTTTGATCGCTTTCGTCTTCATCGTCGGCGGATTCGGCGCATTCGTCGCCGCAACAGTCTTTTCCTGGTACTTCGTCTCGCAAAACAACGCCGGATATCTGGCGATCCTGTTGTGGCCGATATTTTTGTTCTGGCAATTCTTTCCCGTGATGTCAACCGCCTTCGCCAGCAATCCCGACTCTGGCGAGTTGCTGCGGTTCCCGCTCACTTACCGTTCCTATCTTCTGGTCCGCCTCGCCTATGGATTGTTCGATCCCGCCAGCGCGATCGGCTCGGTGGCCTTGCTTGGAATTTTGCTGGGCGTTACCGTCGCGCGCCCTCTCCTATTTCCCTGGGCGCTGATCGTCCTCCTGACCTTCGCCTTCTTCAACCTCGTCCTGATGCAGACCGTCTTCGCCTGGCTGGAACGCTGGCTCGCACAGCGCCGCACCCGAGAAATCATGGGTGTTCTCTTCATTCTGGCCATGTTCAGCTTTCAACTGATCGGCCCCATGACGGGACGGTTCGGCAGAACACCGCGTCCCGGATTCAGCCGGGCAGTCGAGATCGGAAGACAAGTCCAGGCCGTATTGCCGCCCGGCCTTGCGGCGAACGCCATTGCACAGCCTGCCCACGCGCAGTTTCTGCTCGGCTGGGCTTCCCTGTTTATTCTGGCACTAATCACTACCGTCATCGCTGTTCTGTTACACCTTAGGCTGCGCGCACAATTTCGCGGCGAGAATCTCAGCGAAGCGGCGGCGCGTCCCGCTGTCCCGCGCGCTCAGGGCCTGCAAGTGGGATGGAACCTCCCAGGCTTTTCACAATCGGTCGCAGCCGTGTTCGAAAAAGAAATGCGTTACCTGGCGCGGAGCGGCCCCATGCTGCTCACGCTGATCATGCCGATCTTCATGCTGCTGATCTTTCGCTTCGGAGCAATGAATTCCCTGCGCCACTCCAGTTCCTTCAGCCACACGCCCGATATGGCCTTCCCGGGCGCGGCTGCCTACGCAATCCTCGTCCTGACCAACCTGGTGTTCAACAGTTTTGGCGGCGATGGCGGCGGCATCCAATTTTTCTACGCGTCGCCAGTCAGTTTCCGCCAAATCGTATTGGCAAAAAACTTGACCCACGCCAGCATTCTCATCGCGAACACCGCGTTCGCATGGATCGCCGTCTCCTATCTTTACGGCCCTCCACATCTGGCTGTCACGGTTGCGACTCTGGCTGGACTCCTGTTCGCCGCTCCTTTGAACTTCGCCGCCGGCAACCTGCTGTCGATCTACACCCCCAAGAAGCGGGATTTTTCGGCCCTCGGCCGGCAGAACGCCTCACAGACCACCGTGATCGCGAGCTTCGGCGTGCAGATTATTACCGCAGGAGTGGGGCTGGCCGTCTTCCTGATCGCGCGCCTGTACAAGAATCTGTGGATTGCTACGCCGATTTTTCTGGCGCTGGCAGCGATCTCAATCCCTGTGTATGTGCTTGTCCTGCGCCGCCTCGATGATATTGCAATCGAGCGCCGGGAGACGCTTGTGGCAGAACTTTGCCGCGCCTGATATTCCAATCGCAGAGGTGCCGGGGAGTTGCCGGCATTCGTCACTACCCGCTATTCTTTTTCCGGCCGCGCTAAAAAGCGATATCCCACTCCCCGTACGGTCAGCAGGTGCCGCGGATTCGCTGGATCATCTTCGATATATCGCCGCAGCCGCACCACAAAATTGTCAATGGCCCGGGTGTCGGTATCTTCGTGCAGTCCCCACACTTCTTCCAAAATCTGCCTGCGCGATACAATCCGTCCATCGTTGCGTACCAGATGTCGCAAGAGATCCGACTCCATCAGCGTCAGATGAATCGTGCTGTCTCCGGATCGCAGTTCCAGCGCACCAAAGTCAATCGTCTTCCCGTTAAATGAAAACGTACCAAAGTCTTCGCCGTCGGCCGGGTCCGCCGGCCTTTCCGTCGTAGCGGCCGGACCGCCGCGCACCCACTGGCTGCGCCGCAGCAATCCTTGCAATCGCGCCAGCAAAATGGAAAGATCAAACGGCTTCGCCAGATAGTCGTCGGCCCCGGAAGCAAACCCTTTGAGCACATCTTCGGGACGTCCCCGGGCCGTCAGCATCAGCACCGGAACATAATTCCGCGCGGCACGCAACTCCGACACCACGCTGAACCCGTCTTTTCCCGGCAGCATGATGTCGAGCACCACGGCATCAAAATTCTCTTTCTTCTCCAGTAGTCGATCCGTCGCAGCCTCACCATCCCCGACTACTTCCGCCGCGTACCCCTCAGCCTCCAGGTTGAACTGCAATCCTTTCGCCAGATGAGCTTCATCCTCCACCACTAGAACCCGGGTCATTCCGTCCACCTCGGCAGTTCCAACACAATCGTGGTGCCGTGCCCTTCGCCATCGCTCTCGGCAAATACTTTTCCTCCATGCTTGAGCACGATCGCCTTCACAATAAACAGGCCCAGCCCGGTCCCCTTGACGTGCGCCAGCGAGCGATGCGTAACCCGATAAAAGCGTTTGAAAATACGCTTCACATCGTCGGCAGGAATTCCCACGCCCTGATCCTGCACGCGCAGCACGACCCGTTCCTCGTCCGTGGCTTCCAGGCGAACGCGGACAACCACGTTATCGCCGGAGTATTTCACGGCATTGTCGAGCACATTAAAAACAGCGGTGCGCAAATCCTCCGCGCTGCCGCGTACCCGGATTCCGCTCCCGTTGCTCGCGGCTTCCTCATAACGCAGGGCTTCCGATTGCAGATGATGCCGCGATCGGGTGGCGTCCATGCAGTCGCGCACCAATTGTCCGAAATCCACTTCCGCTTTTTCGCGGCCCGTTTTTTTATCGCCCGCCCGCCCCGCCCGCAGCACCTGCTCCACCGTTTCCGTGAGCCGGTCGGTGTCTCTCAGCATCAGCCGGTAAAATTCCTGCTTCTGCGGCTCCGCCACTTCGCGGCGCTGCAAAGTCTCCAGATGCAGCCGGATCGACGCCACCGGCGTCTTTAATTCATGGGTAACGGCGTTGATAAAGCTGTCATGCTGCTCGCTGCGCCGCAACTCGCGCACCAGAAAAATCGTGTTGACCACCATCCCCGCAATGATCAGCGCAAAGAAGATGATCCCGAAAAACAGCAGCACGCCCTCGCGCCAGTTGAGAATGATCCAGCCGACGTTCAGGGCAGTCGCCAGCGCCACCAGGCCCACGCCCAGGCAGAGAAAGAAAGCGATGGTTCCGCGGCGGCTCGAGATGCGCATAGCGTTCTCGCACTGATTCTACCGCGTTAGGATTGATGCCGGAACAATCTGCGCATGCTTAAAGACAATCCAGCGGCACAAGGTATGGCTGAGAGCGCAGGCGTTGCTCTACCAAATCAGTTTCAATCCAAACTGAATTTGCCGTGATGTTGTGGAAGTGCTGGTGATTGCTCCGGCGGAACCCGAGACTCCTGAAGGCGTAAACGCAATCAAATTCGGCGTGTTGAAATTGGCCCGATTGAGCAGGTTGAAAATCTCTGCGCGAAATTGAAGGCCAAGTCGCTCGTGCAAAGGGGCTTCCTTTAGGACGGAGAAGTCCCACGCCGCCAGGCCCGGGCCGATCAGTGTGTCTCGTCCCAAATTTCCGTAAAAGCCGGAATTGCCCGCCGTGTTGGCGGGAGCGAGAAAGGCATTGGGATTGAACCACTGACTGGGCTTACCCAGAATTATGGGACCGGTGAAATTGGGGTTCGCAAAAGGCCGCACCGGGTTACGAGTGTCGCCGTTATTGGATGGGTTATAGCTGAGCTGCGGCGTAAACGGGAATCCGGATTGAAGCGTGACGATGCTGTTGACTGACCACCCGCTTGCCAAAACATTGTGCCAGCCCTCAAGACTTCCACCCAAAGGTTCTCCGCGCCCGAACGGCAGCCGGTACATTCCGTTGATGACCGCGATGTGCCTCGCGTCGTAGGTCGCGAGTCCATAGTCTGACCGCAAGTTGAAAGGATTCGAGACCAGCCCCGGCGCATTGCCCGCCGTGGTGGCGTTCAGGGAATCGCCGTCATCCAGAGTCTTGGACCAGGTGTAGACGCCGCGCAGGGAAAACCCGTGACTGAAGCGTCGATTCACATCGAGCTGCAAGGCATTGTAGTCGGCGGTCCCCAGAGAAAACCATGTCCAGGTGTTTGCAATTTGGGGATTTGCTCTGACCGCGGTTGGAACATAGAAAGCGCCCGCAGGAACCGGAGTGTTTGCCAGTCCAGCGGGGAATGTGGCCGGATAATCCGCCGGGCAAGGCGAGGCCGGACAAATCACGGGAAATGGCTCGTTAGCATCGATGCCGATGAGTTCATGGTAGCTATGGCTTCCAACGTAACCCAGAGTCAGAGATGTGTTGGGAGAGATTTCCTGCTCTACCCGCAGCGACCACGAGACTAAGGTCGGCGTCTTCATATCCGGCTGAACTCCGCCGGGAACCAGCTGCACGCCCGTCGGTACGGCAGCAGTTGGATCTATAGGGAGTGACGAGACCGCAAGCGACTTGATACTGTAAGTCGGATTGTAGGGTGCGTTTTGATCGGTACGGTAGCCCAGCGCATCCTGCAAGTCGTTGTACATTCCAAAACCTGCGCGGACTACAGTTTTATTGGTGGTTGGACTCCAAGCCAATCCGATCCGCGGCTGCGGTAAAAACTTTGCATTGTTGGTGGTGAACAGCGAGTGTCCAACGCTCGGCTGCGTCGAGATCACGCCGTTTGTGAAGGTGTAGTTGGCGGCGCGATCGTGGGCCTCATTCCACCCGGTCGTAAACTCGTCCCTGAAACCAAGCGACAGCGTCAATCTCGGCGCGATTCGAATCATGTCTTCGGCGTACCATGCGCCAAATAACGAACGCCAGTTCATTTCAGTCGGAGCGGGATCGTACAGAAAAGTTGAGGTCGTCCCCAGCAGAAATGTCTTCAGGCTGGTAAATGTCGCCTGACCGAATTGGCTCAGGGCGATGGTTTCGTTAGACAGGAACGGCTGGAACCATGCCCCGAACGTGAACTGATGGCCCCCGCGCGTCATGGTGACACGGTCTTCAAAGGTGAATAGATTCCGTGCGATTCGCAGATTGCTTCCGTTATTACTGCCTGCGAGACCGATCTGCGCCTGCGGGTTCGATGCCGCACTGCCGCCGACAACGACCGCACCGACAGGATGTCCAACCAGGAATCCGGGAACGCCGGCAGCCGGCGTGCCAGGCGTAGGTTCGCCGGTGAAGAAGTATCCGGCACGCGAAAATCCGGCTCGCGCCACGTTGACCATCTCTCCCGAAAACGCGTGCGTTTCTTCGAGACTGAACACCTGTTCGCGAAGTGTAAGAATGTCGGCGCTGTAAGGATCAAGCGGAGTAGCCGTAAAATCGTTCCCGTCATCGATCGTATACACCGACGCCAAGGAATCATGCGCGGAAAAAACGTGGTCAAGTCGTACGGTACCGAAATCCTCGTGGATCGTCTGTAAGGGGCTGCTGAAGACTTGCGCAATCCCATTGAAATCCGGAGCGCCCGCTGGCGCTACCGGCCATAAGTTGAGCAGAGGCTGAACGCCGGGCACAGCGGCCGCACGCGAAGCCGCGTCCGGAACAAAAGCAACCGAAGTTTGATGCAGGTGCTGGCGCAATCCTTCATAGTTGCCAAACAGAAACGTCTTATTGGTTCGAAGGGGTCCTCCCAGTGAACCGCCAAACTGGTTTCGCTGGAACGGTGGTGGCGAACCTTGATCAAAATAGTTAGGAGTATCCAGCGCGCTGTTGCGTAAAAACTCGTAGACACTGCCGTGCGGCTGATTGGTGCCCGACTGCGTCACAATGGCCACCTGTCCTCCGGGCCGTTTGCCGTACTCCGCGCCATAGGAGTCGCGCAGTACATTGAATTCTCGAACGGCGTTGACTCCCAGCAACTCCTGGCTGCTGCCCCCGGGTTGCATATTATTCTCGGCACCTCCCGTGAATTCGACGCCGTTTAATAGGAACAAATTTTGTTGGGGACGATTCCCGGAAACTGCAAAGTTATTGCCAGTGGTCGAGTTCGAGACGCCAATTCCCCCAGTCTTTTCCCATGTGAAGTTGACGATCCCGGGATTCAGAGTCACGAGCAAGTCATAGCTGCGCCCGTTCAGAGGAAGGTCCTTCACTTGTCTTTCTCCGACTACTCCCGAAATATCCTGCGTGGTCAGGTTCACAACCGGAGCGTCGCCAGCCACCTTAATCTGCTCGCTCACCTGCCCTATCCGCAGACTCACATCGACAGTTGCCTCTTGCCCTACTGCAAGTCGGACGCCAGATCGGACGCCTTCGGCGAATCCGTTCTTCGCAACCCTGAGTTCGTAGAACCCAACCGACAGCGCAAACAATCGATAGCGCCCAGTTTGATCGGTCGAAGTCGTGCGGGCAATTCCAGTATCGAGATTCGTCGCCGTTACTGACGCCGCCGATACCGCGGCTCCTGATGGGTCACTCACCAGGCCGGACAAGCTCCCCGATACCTGGGCGGAAGACGATGGGGCATAGAAACAGTAGAAACAAAAGAGCAGCAATGCCGAGATGAAAGGACACGGGTTCTCGATTATCGGACTGAAGGACGCACGCACAAAATCCAGTCCTCGAAGCAATCCGGTGAGGACCGGCTCCAACCCTCTATCCTCTGCATTTTGTCCCTCGCGTAGAGTCATGAAAAATTAGAAAGTGTATATAGTAATCGATTCGTTCGTAGAATGCGATACACCTATGGATGAATACGAAAAGAAGATAGGTGTTTCGGCAGAAATCACGATGCGCTTCTGGGATTGACCGCCATCCGGGTTCACGGTACGATTTTCGAGCGTGGCTACAGAAACCAAGAGGCAGCGTGGAAGACGAGCGAGCGAGCCACTGCTTAGTCCGCGAGATGCGGCGTTAGAGCTGGGAATCAGCTTTCCGACCATCAAGCAGTGGATTTACAAAAAGAAAATTCGCAGCATCCCAACAGCCGGAGGTCACCACCGGATTCCACAGGACGAAGTGGACAAGCTGCTTTTCAGAACCCGAGGTAGAACCGAAATGGAACGGAAAGAAGTGATGCGCCGGGTCAGTGGACGCAATCAGTTGGTGGGGCGCATCGATTCAGTTCGCGTCAGCGGCCTGATGGCGGAAGTAAAGATTTCCATCGGCGGCCAGCAGATCACATCGATTATCACGGCCAGCTCCGCGCGTGAAATGAATTTAAAAAAGGGGCAAACTGCGGCAGCCTTGATCAAATCCACAGAGGTGATGATCATCCGCGTCTAGCGACGCGTAGCCTAACCTGCCGAAATTCTGGCACGAAAAAGCCCCGGCAGCAGCCGGGGCTGACTTTTTGAAGGTCTGAGGATCTGACCGCCTAATCTCCCGCGACCGAAACTTCCGGCATGGCGGCGGTGATTAAGCGCCCGTTCGGCGTCGGAACCAGGCCGCGTTCGACTTCCGCCAGCTTCACCCGCTTGATGTCCCAAGCCAGGCCCAGAGTCTTCAGCGCCCAAATCCCGTACCAGTTCATGTTGACTTCGTACCACCTGAATCCATGTTGCGCCGCCGTCGGATGCGCATGATGATTGTTGTGCCAGCCTTCGCCGAAGGTCAGCAGCGCCACCCACCAGCTGTTCGTAGAAAGATCGCGAGTCGCAAAGCGCCGCGAACCCCAGGAGTGCGTTGCCGAATTCACCAGCCACGTCGCATGCAATCCAACCACGGTACGCATGAAAATTCCCCACATCAGAAACGGCAGCCCACCGAGCGCGAACAAAATCACTCCCAAGACAATCATAGGAACATAGTGATACTTGGTGATCCAAACGTGAAATTTATCCTTGGCAAGATCAGGCACGTAGCGCGCCAGCGTCGTGGTGTCATGGTGCATCGACTTGCCCATCAGGATCCATCCCATGTGAGCCCACCACTTGCCCTCGACCGGCGAATGCGGATCGCCTTCCAGATCGGAATATTGATGATGAATGCGGTGCGTTGCCACCCAGAAAATCGGTCCACCTTCCAGAGCGAGCGTGGCACACACCGTAAGAAAATATTCTACCCACTTCGGAGTCTTATATCCGCGGTGCGTCAGCAACCGGTGATAGCTCATCCCAATGCCGAGGCTCCCCGATACCCACCACAAAAACATCGCAACGAACAATGCCTTCCAGGTGAAGAAGAAGAGTGCGACAATGGCCCCGATATGGAACGCCGCCATGAATGAGGCCGTGATCCAGTTCACTTCATCTTTTGCCGCTTGTGGTCTTTCCAAATCTCGCAGGTCCATATCCAAGGAGGGTCCCCATTTCGTGGTTGTTTGAGTTCGATCAGCCCTACGTCTACCGTACCAAGGGAATGGGCACAGTGACTGTAATACTTGTGTAATAGCGGGATTTGGGGGATTACGGCGGTAATGACGGGGTAATCTTCGGCGCTTTCTAGAGCCAATGCTTGGCGCTGTATTTCTCGACCAGCTCTCGTTAGTTCGCTAATTTCCCCGAACAGAGCGCCATCCAGCGCGCAAAAGTTGAACCGTTGAACCACGTCTTTCCGGCACATTATCGGCGGAGACTATTGCCTCGATCTTTGGACATGAAGCAAAAGCAAACAAGCGATAGCTTAAACATCCTAACTACGCGGCCCTGCCCTTCACCTGCACGCCTGCCCACTTCTCCAGCAGCATCAGCGTAGCGGCATAGTCCAGATCCTGATTTCCCTCTTCCGAAGCCATCTCATAAATCTCTTCTACCGTCTCCAGCGCCGGCAGCTTCACTCGCGCTTCCTTGGCCGCCTCCAGAGTGAGCCGGATGTCTTTGTGCATAAGCCGCAGCGGAAAGTTTGGCGTGAAGTCGCGCTGCAGAATAAAAGGCCCTTTGTAGTCGACCACGCCCGACCGCACCATCGTGGCCTCAATCAGTGACAGGAGTTGTTGCGTATCCACCCCGAGTTTGGTGGCCAGAGTCAGCGCCTCGGCGAATCCTTCGAAAATCAGCGCGATCTGCAAATTCATGGCGAGTTTCGTCGCCTGTCCCTTCCCCGTCTCACCCATGCGGAAAATCTTCTTCCCCATTGCGGCAAACAGCGGCTTGAGAAGCTTCACCGCGGCTTCGCTGCCTCCCACAATGAACACCAGGGTCCCGTCGCGCGCTCCAATCTTTGATCCCGTCATCGGCGCATCCACCCAGGTCACGCCCTTCGGCCCCACGCGCTCCGCAAATTTCATAGTGGCCGACGGAGAAATCGTGCTCGAATCCGCGATAATGACGCCCTCCGCCAGGGACGCCTCCACGCCGTCCGCCCCGAAGATCACGCTTTCGACCGCGTCGGTATCGGATATGCACATCCACACCACTTCCGCGCCCTGTGCCGCCGCTGCCGGAGTCGGCGCAACTCCCGCGCCTTCCACCAATTTGCCTGGCGTGCGATTCCACACCGTAACTTCGTGACCCGCCTTCACCAGATTCGTGGCCATGGCGTGTCCCATGATTCCCAACCCCATAAACGCGACTCGCATGCCGACTTCTCCTGTCGTCCGCAAACATCACAAAAAGACGCCCTCGGATTAGATATGACCCACTCGACTGAGGTCAAGCACTGAACATGAGGAGCAGAGCAGCGGAGTACTCCAGGTTGGAGATCGTGGTTCTCTGACTGCGAAAAGTCTCGCGGGCTTGGGTGCCACCTCAGTTTGCAAACAGACTCTCACCAAACAACCAGCAGATCTTTTGTATTTATTTGTAATGCTGAACGACGCGACTGGCACGACTAAAAAGCAGCAAGCACTTCGGTTTTACATCTAAGATGAACAGCCGGTAAATAAATTCGCCGCATCGCCGTAATTACTCCGCTCTGGCGGCAATCGGGACTAATATGGACAGTGCAGGCTGCTTCCGGTCCAGCCCCCACGCTCTGGCGCAGGATGATTAAACAAACGCTTCGCAATCCGGCTCTTCGCAAGCGCGCCACCCAGTTCGGACGACTGGTGCGTCACTCCGCAGTTACTCCGCGCAGAGGGGAAACCCACAAACCGCGACTTGCCGTCAACGGAGAACTTGGTATCACCTTCATCGGTCACGCCAGCTTCTTCGTGCAAATCGGTGGCAAGAGTGTCGTCATCGATCCTAACTTCGCGCGCTGGCTCTTCGTATTAAAGCGCCTGCGCCGTCCCGGCCTTCGCATTGCAGATCTTCCGGCCATCGACGTGGTGCTGGTTTCCCACGCTCACTTCGACCACCTGCACCGCCCGTCGCTGCGCTCTCTGGTGCAGAACAATCTGCGCAGGCGCGGGGTGGCGCCTTCCATCATCATTCCAGCTCATGTAGCCGACCTGGTTTCCGATCTCGGTTTTTCCGAGATCATTGAACTCGATTGGTGGAAAAGTTCCCGCCTCGGCAACCTCTCCATTACGCACGTCCCTTCGCGACACTGGGGCGCGCGCATTCTGAAAGACTCGCATCGCGGTTACGGCGGCTTTGTTTTGAAAGCCGGCAAACACTCCGTCTATCACGCCGGCGATACGGCTTACTTTGCGGGCTTTAGTGAAATCGGGCGCCGTCTGGCCCCGGAACTCGCACTGCTTCCCATCGGCGCGTACAATCCGCCGCAGTTCCGCAACGTGCACACCAATCCCGCCGACGCCATGCGCGCCTTTCTCGACCTCAAGTCTCGCTGGATGGTCCCAATGCACTACGGCAGCTTCCGCCTGTCGCACGAACCGGTCGATGAGCCGCTGCAACTGCTCGAGCAGGAAGCTAGCGCCGCGGGCGTCAAAGACCGCGTGGTCGTGATGGAAGAGGGCGTAACCAGATTCTTCTAGAGGAACCGGATTCCCCGCTGAAATCAGCCCGCGATGGTTAAGCACTGCCTGACCCCCGCCAGTTCAAATGGTCTTTTAACAATCCCTCCTCGGATTCTGGTGTAAACTGCCTGCCGAATTCGTTCCCAGGGAGGTTTCTATGTCCGTAAAACCAATTCCCGACGGTTACCATACACTCACTCCATTTCTCACAGTTCGCGACGCGGTACGTGCCATCGAGTTCTACAAGCAGGCATTCGGCGCAAAAGAAAGGGGCGTCATGAAAGGCCCGGACGGCAAAGTCATGCACGCCGAGTTATTGATCGGCGACTCTGTCATCATGCTGAGCGATGAGTTTCCGGACTACGGAGCCCTCTCTCCGCTCAGCAGCGGTGGGGCTGGGATGGGCTTGCACATTTACGTTGACGGCGTCGATGCCGCGTTTGATCGGGCCGTGAAAGCTGGAGCGCAGGTCGAAATGCCGGTTACCGACCAGTTCTGGGGCGACCGCTACGGCAAGCTGAAAGATCCCTTTGGCCACAAATGGTCGATCGCTACTCACACCAAAGACATGTCGGGCGATGAAATGAAGCACGCCATGGATGAAGCCATGGAAAAAATGAAACCACAGCTAGAAAAAACGGCATAGCAATTAGCGACATCAAAGATGTGAAAATCAAAAATGCCCACGTAGAGACAGCCGCCTCGGCTGTCTCGCCTGGGCGAAGCCCGGCGGCGCAGGCGCACTTCAGTAAGCCAGCAGAATCCTCAGATCGCGCAGATTATTCCCCGTAGGTCCAATCTCGATCGCATCCCCGAGCGCCTTGAAAAATGGGAACGCGTTAAACTCTTCCAGCGCTCTACGAATGTCCAGTCCCCGAGCCCGCGCACGCTCGAGCGTCGTGCCATCCACGAGCGCTCCTGCAGCCGGGCTGTTGCCATCGATTCCGTCCGTTCCCGCGCTCAGCACGGTAATATTTTCTCCCGCAATTTTTTCCGCGCACGCCAGCGCGAACTGTTGATTGCGTCCGCCAATTCCGCCGCTTGTGACCTTCACCGTGACCTCACCGCCAGAAATCAAACACACGGGTGAGCACTGCTTCCTCAAGTCGCGCAGCCGCTGCAACAGATACTCGGCGGCTTTTTCGTAATCCCAATCGTCGCAGAAGCTATCCACGTGCACGACGAAGCCTGCGCGCTCAGCCGCGCCGCTAGCCTCTTCAATCGCTGTCTGGTTCGTCAGCAAGGACCACCAGCGCGCTCGTTGAAATGCCGGATCGTCGGACTTCGGTGTCTCCTCTAAGGCGCGGCGTTCAAAGATCTCCCGTGTCGATTGCGGAAATTGTTTCAAGAGTTCGTATTTCTCCGCGATGCGGTAACAATCCTCGACCGACGTCGAATCGGGCATGGTAGGACCGGAAGCGAGTGCGTCAGGCGTATTGTCGGGAACATCCGACACCAGCAGCGACACCTGGTGCGCGGGAAACGCGGCCTGCGCCAAACGTCCGCCTTTCACGGCAGAAAGGTGTTTGCGCACGGCATTGATCTCCGCAATCGGCGCGCCGGAAAGCACCAGTGCGCGATAGGTGGCAATCAGATCGTCGGGAGAGATCTCGTCGTCGATGGGCTTCTCAACCATTGACGAACCTCCGCCGCTGAGCAGGAAGATCACCAGCGCCGAAGCTGGCATAGCCTGCAATGCTCGTAGTATTGCACCAGCGGCCTGAATAGATTCCGCATTCGGCGTCGGATGTCCGCCGCGAAAATATCGGAACCCATGCAACTGCGTGGAAGGATGCGCGGAAGTGGCCAAGATTCCTTCCAGCGAGCCTCCAATCAACTCCGCCAGGGCCTCGACCATGGTGTGTCCGGCCTTGCCGATCGACACGACGAACACGCGCGAATACGAGTGCAGATCATAAAGATCGTCGCAGATGCGCACAATTCCCCGTTCACAATGCACGTGCCGCGCAAAGCCCTTGGCAATCGACGCTTCAGCCAGCGCACTCTGGAATATTCGCCGTGCGGCCTCACGCATACTGCCGAACCTGTTTTCGCGGCCGAAGTCAGACATGATGAGAATTATAGAGATCGCTGCCGGCTATCAGCTCTCGGCGAGAAGCGACAGATGCACCTCGGCGCACGTTGGGGGTTTTAGCTCAAAGCTGACGGCTGAGAGCTGAGAGCTTCTTTCACCCATTCTTCCATCGTTTCCCGCAGCTCGCGCAAGCGCCCTTCGAAGAAATGATCCGCGCCTTCGATCAAGACCAGCTTCTTCGGTTCGGGGGCCGATGCGACGAGGGCTTCCAGCTTCGCGCGCGGACCAAACTGGTCGCGAGATCCACTGACGAAAAGTTTGGGCTTGGCGCAATCCTGCAGGAACTCAAAGGTGTACGTGCGAGGCACTTCGCTCTCGGCAGCCACTGGACCGACAGGCGTGCCAACACCGATGACCGCACGAACTCGCGTATCCGGGCACGCTGCACGCAATCCAACCGCTGCTCCGAAGGAGAATCCGGCAAATACCAGCGGCAGGCGATATTCGGCGTCGAGCCAGTCGAGCGCGGTACGAACATCTTCGACTTCCCCATTGCCCTGATCATGTTCGCCCTGGCTCAAGCCGGTCCCGCGGAAATTGAACCGCAATACGGGAAAACCAAAGCTGTTTAGCGCCTTCATAGTATGGAAGACGACCTTGTTGTGCAGGGTTCCGCCAAACAGCGGATGTGGATGGCAGACCACAGCGGCGTGCGTTGCGTTCTCTGCTCCGACATTGAGGAGCGCTTCCAATCGTCCCGCGGGACCGTCGAGAAAGAGCGAGCGGATGGAGTTCGAAGAAATCACAACGTCAGATTACACGGTAACTGCCGATGAGAAGAAATCCGGTGCGATCAGTAGGCGCGAGGTCTGACGTCTGAGGTCTGAGGTCCGATTCTCTCTCTCTGCTATTCTCTCCTTCATGGACGCTGTAACTCTTACGCGGCAACTGGTGGACATCGCATCCATCACTGGCAATGAAGCTGCGGTGGGGAATTATCTTTACGGAGAACTCTGTCGTCTCGGCTATCGAACCAGGAAAATGCCGGTCGAGACCGACCGATTCAATGTTTATGCGACATCAGAAGAACATCCGCATCCCGAAGTGGTGTTCTCCACGCACATGGATACGGTTCCTCCATTCATTCCGTCGTCGGAAGATACGGGACGCATTTATGGACGCGGATCTTGCGACGCCAAGGGCATTATCGCGGCGCAAATCGCGGCTGCGGAACGATTGCGGCAGCAGAACATCCATATAGGGCTTCTGTTTGTTGTCGGAGAAGAGCGCGACAGCCTGGGCGCGCAAGTGGCAAATGCGTATGCGGCGAATGAATATGCAGCCAAGGGAAAAGGCGCACAATCCCGCTTTCTGATCAACGGCGAGCCGACGGAGAATCGTCTGGCTCTCGCATCGAAAGGAACGCTGCGTGTTGAGGTCACTGCGACGGGACGCATGGCGCATTCGGCGTATCCGGAACTGGGAGAGTCCGCGATTGATAAGTTGATTCCGGCGCTCACTCGGTTGCGCGCGATGCCGCTGCCTTCCGAGTCGCAGGTTGGTGCGTGCACATTGAACATTGGGCTGATCGAAGGCGGACGCGCGCCCAACGTGATCCCTGATTATGCGCACGCGGACCTGCTTTACCGGCTGGTTGGTCCGTCGGATGATTTGCGGCGACAGATTGTTTCGACTGCTGGCGATGCGGTAGACGTCACCTTCCCGCTGGAGCTTCCTTTTCTTCGCTTGCGTACGGTTAACGGATTGCCCACGATGATTGCGGCGTTTACTACGGACATCCCAAAGCTCACCAACTGGGGCGAACCGCTGCTGCTCGGTCCGGGATCGATTCACGTGGCGCACACCGACGGCGAATACATCGAGAAGCAGCAACTGGCGGAGGCGATTGATTTGTACTGCCGGATCGCGAAGCAACTGCTGGGCTGATCCCTGCCGAGTTTCTAACCGAATATTTACTTGTGCTCTGCAAGATCGGTCCTGGGAGCCCGGGGAGCTTTGTTTTCGCAAATCGATCACAGTGTCACCAATCCGCCCGGGCCGTTTTGTCAGGAATGCTCTTGCTCTGTACCGGCCGCGGGTATCCCCCCTCCCCCTCGGGAGATGTTGCCATATGTCCGGCAGACTCTTGTACCTATTCTGTCTCGTCTAACGGGCGTGTAGTTGTGACCAATGGCGTGCAACAGACAATCCTCTACATCATCTCGCCCTCGCAGTTCATCGCCTTGACAACCGGCTTGGGAAATATGTCGAATCTGACCAATCCATCGACTTTCCCCTACTTGGTTGACTTTAGCCAGTGAGAGCAGTAATTCGGGGGCTGGCCGACCTTTGATTTTGTTTGTTTGCCGGGACCGTCACGACCAGAGGCTGCCCCATCTTTCGCGGTTTCTAAAGCTGGGCCACTGTGAACGCAGATTCCATGTTCATTCGTCACAGCGTGGACCTTCACGCGCATGGTAGAAGTCGATCATGCCTCGACGCCTTCACCGCCACTACGGTGCCGGATACCTGCCAAAGCTCGGAGCCCTCAGCGAAGTCGTGCCATTCCCAGGTTCAGGCGGCTTTTCTCGCATAATGCACTTGACTGAATATGCACTGTAAGGCATACTATAAACGTGCCGTGGACCGTCGAAATCGGCGACGAGTTCGAGCCGGAGTTCAACAATCTGCACGAGGATGTACGGACCGAAATTCTCGCACTCTCCCGCTTGCTGCAGCAATTCGGCCCGCAGTTGGGACGCCCACGCGCGGATACCCTCAACGGTTCCCGTTACGCGAACATGAAAGAGCTCCGCTTCAGCGCGGCTGACGGAGAATGGCGGCTGGCTTTCGCGTTCGACCCGAAACGCAAGGCAATCCTGTCTTTTCGCGGGCAACAAGTCAGGCGGGAGTGGGAAAAAGTTCTATAAGCAGCTCATCGCCAAGGCGGATCAGCGTTTCGACGCGCATCTCAATCGACTGAAGCAGACGAAAAGGAAATAGGCCATGTCCAGAAACGTAAACGACATCATCCGGAAACTTACTCCGGGACAGCGCAAGAAGGTCGAAGCCCGTGCCGCTCAGCTCATTGCCGAGGAAATGACGCTCCGGCAACTGCGCCAGGCATGCCGCCTTACGCAGCAGAAGGTTGCAAAGTCGCTGCGCATCGGACAGGAGGGAGTCTCGAAGATTGAACGGCGCAGCGACCTCCTGATCTCCACACTGCGCGACTATGTCCAAGCCATGGGCGGCCAATTGTCCCTCGTCGTGGAGTTTCCGGACCGCGAGCCGGTCGTTCTTTCCGGAATTACGGAGTTCGCGCAGGATTCCAAATCGGATCGCAGGGTGTGAAACTAGCAGCTCGGACCTTTTCCACAGCCTTCTTTGTGACGAACAACCTTGACTGAGGAAAAGCAAAGTGCCAAAGTGGGAATGTGCGCGAACACCCAACCAACTCCACAGCGAGCCGCCTAGAACTGGCAGCTAACTCCTTATCCCGCAATATTTTACCTCTAAGTCCTTGCGGCTTAAGATTTTGCCCGACCCGGGCCATATCTCGGACTCACAACTCTATGAGCCCCAAGATTTTAGCCGCCACGCAGAAAAGAAATAGTAAATATGACTATGAACCTCCATTCGTTTGACACCGTATCCCCGCTTACCTAGACTGCCTGTGTAGGACTCCGCTGGGGGATTAAAGAGGTCCATTGATGGCCTGGCTGCAGAATAAGTTCGAAAAGAATTTCATGATCAGCACGGTTGATTATGTTTTCAACTGGGCGCGCAAGTCGGCGGTTTGGCCGATGACGTTTGGGTTGGCCTGCTGCGCGATTGAGATGATCGCCTCTTCTACGTCGCGCTTTGACATCGCGCGCTTCGGGTCGGAGGTTTTTCGTCCCAGCCCGCGGCAGAGCGACCTGATGATCGTCGCTGGCACGGTGACGCTGAAGATGGCGCCGGTGGTCAAGCGCATCTATGATCAGATGCCCGACCCGAAGTGGGTGATCTCCATGGGCGCGTGCTCGTCCGTGGGCGGGCCCTTCAATACTTATGCGGTGCTGCAGGGCGTCGACAAAATCGTCCCCACGGACGTTTACGTCACCGGATGCCCGCCCCGCCCCGAAAATCTTTTCTACGCGCTGCTCAAATTGCAGGACAAGATCGACACCATGACGCTGGCCAGGAAGCCGACCGAAGTTCGCCTCGATCCCAATATGGTGGAGAATTTCAAACGCCAGGTCATGATCGCGCAGACCATGCAGCCGCGGTAGCTCTCAGCTATCCGTTGTCAGCGAAACGGCTCGGGTAGAGACACCAGCCCCGGCTGTCCGCCAGTCATCGCCAGTGGTGGAACCATTTCTGTACACTGCCGGTCGTCGCGCGAGAGGCTAAAATAAATCAGAATCGATCATGGCCTTCGTCAAAATAATTCCTCAAGCTCATTTGCCCAAAACCAACGAAGCGCAAAACTTTCCCTGCAATGGGAAAATGATCTGCATTGCCAACATCTGGGGAAAGCTCAGCGCCATGGATAACGAGTGCCGGCATCAGGGCGGCTCGCTCGGACAGGGGATGGTCGAAGACGGCAGGGTGGTCTGCCCCTGGCACGGCTGGCGATGGGATCCGAAGACTGGCGCGGCCGATGGCCATCCCGATGAGAAGTTGAAAACCTACCCCATCAAGGTCGAGAATGGCGAAGTCCTGATTGACATCGAAGCAGAATCAGCGCCATGAGTCCCGTCACCCACTTCTTCACCGGATGGGTCCTGGCAAACTGTGCCGAGTTAAATCGAAAAGATCGGGCCCTGGTGACGTTGGCCTGCGTGATCCCCGACGTCGATGGTCTGGGAATAATTCCTGAAGTCCTCACTCGAAACTCGACGCATCCGCTGTTGTGGTTCACGCTGTACCACCACTCACTACACAATCTGACGTTCGCTTTGGTGGTCACCATACTGGCGCTTGCCGTCGCCACACGAAAGTGGGCGACCGGCCTGTTCGCGCTGTTGAGCTTCCACTTGCATTTGCTCGAAGACATACTGGGTTCCCGAGGGCCGGACGGCTATCAGTGGCCAATTCCCTATCTGCAGCCGTTCTCCTCTTCACTGCAACTCGCGTGGCGTGGGGAGTGGGGACTGAACGCGTGGCCCAATGTGGCGATCACTGTTGTGCTGTTGTTGGTCACGCTGTGGTTGGCATGGCGGCGAGGTTTCTCGCCCTTGGAAATGATATCCGCTAGAGCGGACGCGGCAGTAGTGGCTGCCCTTCGTCAACGCTTTCCCGCCCAAAACAGATCCAAGGTGGAGTTAACCAGCGAAGGTTAGGATTTTTTGATGCCGGTATCCAAACGTGCAATCCGTTTTGTTTGGACTGCAGTCATCTTTCTGGTGCTGATCGGACTTGCCGCGGATTGTTTCGGCACGCTCTGAAACCGTGCCCTGATACGAATGGTATTGTCGGCAGGCTCTAAAGGCGTGCCCTTTTGAAAACAACTCACATGCGGAGCTTCCGAAGCTTTTGAAAGCGGGCGCTTGCAAAATTCTATTAGCCGAGATAGCGCAGGAATTTTCGCGGCTCATTCTCGAAGCCCGGAAAGACTGCCGCGAGGTTTTTGTTTCCCATGTGGCGAGCGACGGCCTCGCCAATCACGTGCCGGAAGTCCGTGGTCAGGGCCAGGTCACGGCCTTCATAGAGTTGGGACTGATCGAGGCCGGGCCAGCGGCCGTAGACTTTGCCGCCTTTCACCGGACCGCCCAGGACGAACATCACGTTGGCGTGGCCGTGGTCGGTGCCGCGGTTGCCGTTTTCGCGCGCGGTGCGGCCGAACTCCGACATGGTGACGACTACCGTGTCTTCGCCGAGATCGCCAAGATCGGTCCAGAAGGCGGCGAGCGATTGCGAGAAGTCGGTGAGCACGTTGGCAAGCTGGCCTTCGATCGCGCCTTCATTGACGTGGTGGTCCCATCCGCCGATGTCGGCAAAGGCGATCTGCACGCCGAGATTGGCTTTGATCAGTTGCGCGAGCTGGCGTAGGCCGTCGGCGAAGCGGCCCTTGGGATAGTTGGCGTCCGGAGCGGGCGCGTACTTTCCGGGATCGGCGGACTTCAGCATTTTCACTGCGTCGAACGTTTCCTGTGCCGGTGCCGTGCAGCACGCTGTCGGAGGAGTGATCGTACATGGCTTCAAAGGCGAGCGCGGCCGGAGACGGTTTTGGATTTCTTCCGCCCACCGAGAAGTCGTTGATGTTGTTCATCGCGACCGCGGGCTCGGAGCCGCTCAGAATTCGCGGCAACGACGGGCCGAGAGAAATCGCGCGAAAAGGAGAACTTTGCGGAGTCGGTGGCAAGTTGCGCAGCGAGCGGTTGAGCCAGCCATCGTCGGTCGCCTTGATCCCGGGCGTGCCGCTCTCCATGAAATCCTGGGCGTCGAAGTGGGAGCGCGTGGTGTCGGGCGATCCCGCAGCGTGCACGATGGCGAGATGTCCCTGCTGCCAGAGCGGCTGAAATGCCGACAGCGCGGGGTGCAGCCCGAAGCGGCCGTCGAGATCGAGCACGGCGTTGCGAGGAATGTTGATGCTGGGCCGCATGGCGTAATACTGTGGTTCGGCGTGGGGAACTACGATGTTCAGACCGTCGGCAGCGCCACGCTGAAAGATGACGACGAGACGTTTGTTGCGCGTGCCCGCGTCGATGGCGCCAAAAGCGGCGCGGGTCAGGAAGCTTGGGACCGCAGCCGTGCCGACGACGGCGAGAGCGCTGTTGCGAAGGAAAATCCGTCGGGTAATCATGAACAGCTCCTAGCTTTTAGCTTTTAGCTTTTAGCTTTTAGCTCTCGCTTCTAGCTCTACTGCTTCATCTCGGGGCTAAAGCCTGATTCTTTTTCCTGACACTAACGGCACGGCTGAAGCCGTGCCCTTCCAAAATCCTTTCCAGATCGCGCTCGCGCCTCAAGACGCGGCTTCTTCGAGGCTAGCTTTCGCTAGTAGCTAGCAGCTAGAAGCTATTTCCTCTGAAACTCTGGTGATCCTAGCAGCATGCCTGCGATTACGCTTGCGTCGGGCGGGCGGGCTGGTTTCGCTGGCGCTTCAATCTGCGCGACGATCGAATCGTGCGTCTGTTTCGATATGTCCGCTGAAAGCAACTTCGCTTCCATCGTCGAGAGCGCCAGCGCCGCATCTAGCAACGGAGGCGCGCTTCCAGCGATCTGTGCCGTATCTACTTTCACGCCGCGGACTTTGCCGGCGGTTAATCCTAGTGCGAAGTTCATGCGGTTCAACAGGGCGGAAGAACTTACCCAGGTCTCGGCCTTCATGGAATAGCCCGTCGGCGGCTGTGCTCCGTAGAGCGGCATTCCCATGTTGGCGATCTGACGCGCGAGGGGCATGGCGTCGTCAACGTCGGCGCCGGTAGCGCGTACGGCTGAGGCCACAAACTCGAGAGGCGTTTTGACTTTGGCGCGATAGGCGCTGCCGGCCCAGAATTCCGGGGAATGGAACAGAGTGCTGAGAACTTCGCGGATGTCGCCTTTTTTCTTCTCGAATGTCTTAGCCATGCGGTCGATCAGCGCAGGCGGCGGATCGTCGGAGACAAAGCGCTGCGCCAGCTTCAATGAAATGAAGTGCGCGGTCTGGGGGCTGGTGGCCAGCAGGTGCAGCACTTCCCTGCCTTCGTCCTCGCCGTTAGCTCTGGACTTGATGTGATGGTTGAGAACAAACTTGGGGCCGGGTTCATGCATGCGGGGTTCGTATTTGAAACCGCCGCCATCGTTCGGCTTTTCAATCGTCCAGCCGCTGAACACTTTGGCGACTTCGGTGACGTCGCGCTGCGAATAGCCGCCATTCACGCTGAGCGTGTGGAGTTCCAATAACTCGCGGCCGTAGTTTTCGTTCAGGCCGTTGTTCGCCTTGCGCTTGGCGTTTGGCTTTGGCGGAGGAAAACGGTGCGGGCCATAACGGGCCGGATGATCGGGAAGCCCAAGCGCGCGCATGGAGTTGGGGCCCACACTCAACCAGTTGTCCAGATAGAACAGCATTGCCGGACTCTTCGCCGTGGCAACCAGCAAGTCTTCGAACTTGCCCAACGCGCGTGGGCGGATTACTTCCTGCTCGTAATTGGTGAGGAAGAGGCGCTCGGGGCCTTTGCCGGCGAAGACGTTGAAGTGATTGAACCAGAAATCGGTCATCACCTCTTCGAGCTGGCGGTCGCTGTAGATCGCGCGCAGCAGCTTGGCCTGAACCAGTTCATCGGCTACGACAGCCTGGGGGTTGTTCATCGCGAGGAGTGTTTCTTTTTGCTTCGGGTTCATGCCCGCTAGGAAACCCTGCGCTTTGACGCCGCCACGCAGCGAATCGGTGAATGCGACTTGTTCGTCGGCCGACATCGCCAACACTTTCTTGTAGCGCTGGTCGGCGGGGAGATCGATAAGACTGGCAACGTTTAGATCGGCGTAGAGGCGATCTTCATTACGACGATCCTCATTACGACGATCCTCGCGACGACGAGCTTGGGCGGGGTCCATTTGTGCCGGCCTCGCTTCCGAAGATGGTCCCGTTGCCATCTCGTTGGCCGGCGTTCCCATGTCTCGCAAAAGCGGCGAGACATGGGGCACCCCCGGGTTCGCCCCACCATCGCTATTCGAAGCGAGCGTCGAGTTCATGCTCATCGAATTTGCGTCACTGTCGGCAAGGTTGTTTGGGGCACTTCCAGTTGCATCTCCACTACCGGCCGCTGCGGCGGCGAGTTCTTCCGCCGTCTTCGCGGTGTCGGACGCAGACGGTTGAGAAGCAACCGGAACGACAGCTTCCGCCTTTCCGTTTTCATTCTTCCGTTGCTTCTTTTCCTTTCTCTCTTCGAAGCGCGCCATCTGCACCTGAAACACCGCGCGCTTCGCGGGATCGGAAGGCATCGGCCGTTTGCCTTCCATGACTTGCTTGACCATCTGATTGTCGGGAAATTCTTCCGCGATCTCCTTCGAATTCATGTGCAGCGTACGGAAGTCAGCGAGGCGGTCGTCGATTGCTGTATCTGGGATTTTTTCGGGATTCAATTGCAGATCGATCCAGCGGTTGACGCCCATCGCCAGGACCTGCTGCACGTCGCCGGGGCGCGGCCCAAATGTGAGGCGATTGAGGGCTTGCACGGCGCGCTTCTGCTCGTTTGGAGCAGGCTCGGTCGCTTTTTCTTTCTTCCTGGCTAGCAATTGCGGGACGGCGCACGCGAAGCTCAGACACAGCAGAGATAGTGCCAGCTTCCGAGACTTGGATGGCATGAAGTTTCCCCGGCGGAGCAGGTCTCCTGATTATGAACCCTTGGCGGGGAAAAAGTTGCTGCCGGAGATGGTTCCTGAAAACGCCCCTAAGTGGTTGGAAGACAAGGTAGGCGACGTGCCCCGATGAAATTTCCACTGTTACAGTGAGGGACTCTGCCGGTTGTTGTTGCATTCGCCGCGCCGTCGCAAACGCTGATTATTTCCGTTAAGCGGTGACCCGTCAGGCTTGGGGGATTGTATCGTTTGAGCCGGGCTTGACGAAGTCGAGGATCTGCCCGCGCAGAAGGGAGTAATGGTCGCCGTCGCCGCTGTAGGCGTAAGCCATGGGGATTGTGGCTTGCGGGGTAATGATGGTGAGGCGATAGACAACGACGTCGCGCCGGCCGGCGCGGCTGGATTCCGTGCCGATGTCGGTGATGTCGTCGAAGCGGATTTCGCCCGATTCAGCCTTGAAGACTTTGCGCCCGTTCCAGCGGACGATGCGCTGCACGGCGTCGAAGGTAAAGGTTTTGCGAAGGTCCATGATCAGGGCGAACAGCAGAAAGAAGGCGGCTAAGAAGAGGCCCGTCGGTTGGTGGCGGGTAATCGCGAAGTAGAGGGTGAAGAGTGCGGCGGCGGCGCAGATTGCGGAGACCCAACGAGAGGCCCGCAATCTACGCTCTTGTGCTGGGTCTTCTCAGTTTCTTCATTTTCGTCGGGTGAGTTGCCTACATTCCCCAGACTGTTGATAAATCCCCATTACACTAATTGACTGGGGTTGCGTCTGCGAGGTCAAGACATGTTCCGTTCTCACTCCGAGTAACCATCGCCATCGTCGTCGTCATCAGAGTCTTCGCCGTCGTCTTCATCCTCCTCTTCTTCCTCGTCCGGCGGCTCTTCTCGAACGTTGACATCGGCGCTCTCCCAGCGGTTAGGCGCGTCTGAAGGGGGACACTGTGGATGCAATCTGCTCATGTACACTTAGTCTACACGCAGGCCGTGCGCATCGGCTCTGGTCCAAAACAATAAACCTGTTAAGAGCCGATCTCTTTCGTCAAATACACTCTGCCGCGCGAGACTTTGTGCTGCAGCGTCGCGGCCAGATGATCGATGTCGGTGGCGGCGATGTTCACGGACATGGTATCGAGCAAGGGGGTTCGGCTGCTGCCTACAGCGTCGCGCCGTACTTGAATAAGCAGGCCTTGCACTACGTTGGGATCATATTTTTCCGGCGCCATTCTGACGAGTTCGCTGAGCGCGCTGCCCACCGAGAGCGGAGCGCGATAGGGGCGCGCGCTGGTCATGGCATCGAAAGAATCGGCGAGGCCGACGATGCGCACCGGCATGGGCAGATCATCTTGCGCGAGTTTGTCGGGATAGCCGGAGCCATCGCTGCGTTCGTGGTGCCAGCGCACGATCTCGGGAATTTTTGGCCAGGGAAATTGCACGCTGCTGACAATCTGGTGGCCGACAACAGTGTGGTCGGCCATCTCACGAAACTCTTCGGGATCGAGCGCTCCGGCCTTTCCGAAGAGGCGGCGATCGACGGCAACTTTTCCAATGTCGTGGAGATATCCGGCGCTGCGAACCGCCGCAACCTCGCCGGGTTCCATACCCATGGCTTCACCGATCGCTGCGGCGTAGCGCCCGACGCGCAAGGAGTGTCCGTGAATGTTGACATGCTTAACGTCAATGGCGGTGGCGAAGGCCTCGAGCGCGTTGTCGTAGAAACCGTGCAACGAGGCCATGAGGCGCAGATTTTCGGAGACGCGTTGCGCGATGCTTTGCGTCAGGGCATGATTCTGTACCGCGAGCGCGACGTAGCTGCAGAGGAGTTGCAGGGCGTCGAGTTCACTGTCTTCATAGAGCGCGTCGCCGGGGCGGCGTCCGAGAGCCACCACACCTGCCAGGCGGCCTCCGGCTTTCAGCGGAGCGATACATTTGAAAAGTTCTGGAGCGACGTTGCCGTTGGAGCTCAGGAACTCGGGGTACGTGGAAGAATTGAGTACGATCGGACCACGCGCTGCGGTGAGCGCGTGCACGTGTTTGGGAAGGAGAGGAATAAAGGCGGGATCGGGCATCAGCGCGAATCCCAGGGAGGCGGCGGAGGTCAGCATGGCAGGCTTGTCATGGAACAGAAGGAGCACGCCTTCGCGCGCGCCCGCCGCTTCCGTGATGGCAGACAGCATGAGGCGCGAAGTCTCCGCGAAGTCGCGCTCCGCCGTGAGCGCGGGGCCGAGCTCGGACAGAGCCTCAACCGTGTGCAACAGCCGCCGTAAATTGTTGGTCTGAATCGCCACTCGAAGTGGAGTCAGATCCCAGAGCAAGATCAGCGTAGCATGCGGGAAATCAGGCTGTGTTGGTTAGTTTGATGCGGTGGTGGCGGGGAGAAACCTACGGGACGGAGATGCTCCAGCAAGATCAAAAACATAACCACAGAGGACACAGAGTCTCACAGAGGCTTTTTATTCCCCTGTGTTCCTTTGTGTCCTCTGTGGTTAAGATTCGCCTAGAAATGGTCCCGCAGTTCGGCGAAGCGGCCGACGATGAGCAATTCCTGTTGGTGAGGAGGCGCGTTCAGCTCTTCGTGCTCGAGGATCCAGGTATCGCCGTGGGGCACGAAGACTGCGTTCAGGCCAGCGGCGAGGGCGGGATTGATGTCGGACTTGGGGCTGTTGCCTATCATCCAGGTGGTCTCGTGCGCCAATTCATATTTTTCCAGCACGCGCGTGTAAGTTGGAGGATCCTTCTCCGCCACGATTTCGACCGCGGCGAAATATTCTTTCAGGCCGGAGCGTTCGACTTTTCCCGTCTGCTCCACGATTGCTCCTTTCGTCATCAGGATCAGGCGATGGCGCTCCTTTAAATATTGCAGGGTCTCCGGCACTTCGGGAAGATGTTCGAGAGGCTGATCGGCGATGGCGTGGGCGAAGCTGTGAATCTGGGAGTGCAACTCGGGCGTGACCGGCACAACGCTGAGGCGTTCAAAGGTATCGACCAGGGCGTGGGCGAAGCTGTGCAGGCCGTAGCCATGTTTCAGGATGCAGTCGCGCTCCACGTCGTTGAGCACTTCGCGCACTTGCTCGGGAGCGAACTCGTGATGATTTAGAAATGAGATGAAGCGGGCGATGGCCCGCTCGAAGTAAATGTTGTTCTCCCAGAGGGTATCGTCGGCGTCGATGAGGAGGGTTTGGGGGGCAAGCTCTTAGCTCTTAGCCTTTAGCTCTTAGCTGCGGCACATTCGGAACAGGATTTAGTTTGTGCGATCCTAATCAGAAATTTCATTCTACCCGTGAAAAGCGAGCGACGTCGGTGCGCCAGAGGCTACAAGCTAAGAGCTAAAGGCTAATAGCTAAAAGCTTCTTCACACCCAATCCACTTTCGCTTCCGGACCGATGATGCCGGCCTTGTGACCCATGTCGAGCAAGCGGCGGACGGCTTCGCGGCCGTCGGGGCCGTAGTCGAGGGTGCGTTCGTTCACGTACATTCCTACGAACTTGTCGGCGGACTGCGTGTCGAGATCGCGGGCGAACTGCATGGCGTATGACAAAGCTTCTTCGCGATGATCGAGTGCGTACTGGATGCTCTCGCGCAGGGCGGTTGAGACTGCCGCGGTCAGTTCGGGACCGAGGGCGCGGCGAATTGCATTGCCTCCCAGCGGCAAAGGCAGGCCGGTCACCTTCTGCCACCAACGGCCGAGATCGACGATGCGGTGCAGGCCGGCTTTATCGTAGGTTAACTGTCCTTCGTGAATAATCAGCCCAGCTTCGTATTTTCCTTCGAGCACTTGCGGGATGATCTGGTCGAAGGGAACAACTTCGGTTTCCACTCCGGGAGCGAAAAGCTGCAACGCCAGGTACGCGGTAGTCAGCGTTCCGGGCACGGCTATGCGCTTGGTCTTAATTTCGCTTGGGGTAAAGGCACGCGGAGAGACGATCATCGGCCCGTAGCCCTCGCCCACACTGCCTCCGCAAGACATCAGCGCGTATTTATCTTGAACGTATGGGTAAGCGTGGAAGGAAATCGCGCTGACGTCGTAGACGCCTTCTCGTGCCTTCTGGTTCAGCGTCTCGATGTCGCAGAGGGTATGGGTGAAGCGCAGGCCGGCGGCGCGGACTTTGTTTGTGGCCAGGCCGTAAAACATGAAGGCGTCGTCGGAATCCGGGCTGTGGGCCACGGTGATCTCACGCGCCTGACCTGCGACACTGCCGCCCGGCGCCTTTGCGGTTTCGGATACTACGGTCGATACTACGGTCATTGGAAACTCCAGAAATCTAGTGCTTGACTGCGGGTCTTGTACGACCGGGCCAGCGACTCGCGATGCCGGCGGCCAACATTACTTTGATGACTTCTGCGGCCAGGAACCAGTAGAGGCCGAGATAGGCTGCCTTCGCCAGCGAATGGGTGAAGACATAGAGCCAGGTCAAGCCGCCGCCGAATAGCAAAATCTCAGCGAGGAATCCGGCAGTCGCCGCGCGCAGGAAGGTCTTGGCTCCGCGCTCAAAAATATAGCCCGCAAGGAAGGCGACGAAGGGATAAACCATCAGGAATCCGCCGGTGGGGCCGAGCAACTGGGCGATTCCGCCTGGGCCTGTGGGATTGAACACCGGCAAGCCAACTGCGCCTTCGACCAAATAGAGTGCCAGGGCGGCGAAGCCACGACGGCTGCCCAATAACAATCCCACCAGCAGAACGCCCAGGTTCTGCACGGTAAGCGGAACCGGGGTCAGCGGCATCAATGGAATGGTGATTCGCGCACACAAAGCAATAACCAGACTGGCTCCTACTACTAATGCAACTTGGCGCGACGCCTCAAGGGCTCGCTCCTGCGGAGTGTCGAAAGTCTGAATTGACGACTTTGCCATAGATCGATCTCCCCATCGCAACTTTAGTCGTGTTCGATGCTTCAACGGTCGTGGTTGCCAGCCTGGCGCTGACGTTCCACTTCCGCCAATGTGCCGTCGTGCGAGGCATGCGCCTTTTGCAGGTGATGCCGCAGGTGCACATACAGGGCGATGGCCACGCACACTACCACCAATGTGCTCCCACCCAGGATCAGAAACCACCAGATCATCCGCACAGCCGATTAGGATAACAGATGGGAAGCTGCCAGCTTCTGGCTTCTAGCTGCTAGCCGCCAGCTAACCAGTTGCACAAACGCACGCTTGCGAAATTGTAAGTCGGCACGCAAAACCAACTAATCCAAGACTGGGTATTCAAAGGCTGGGAGCTAGTCGCTAGAAGCTAGGAGCTGCTCTTGCGTTTCTGCCGCATCATGTTGACGCGATTCAGCGTGAACTTCAGGCGCTCGCGGCCGAATTTGGATTTCGTAATAACCTTTTCGATGTTGCCGAACAAGTGCGGATCCCCCATCTCTTCTCGGAGTTCCTCGAGAAAGGGATGAACCTTGGCCAACAAAAAATACATCTCGCCGCTGACAGCCGGCTGAATGAAGAGTTCTTCGTTCAGAACTCCCTGCAGCACGAAGGATGCCGCCATGCTCCAGTAGCCGCCCACCTGGCGCAGCCAATTGTTTTCCTGAGTTCCCATGGAGCTGGCAACCTTCGCGAAATCGTCGGCATTCTGCGGCCAGAACTCGTTGAGCCACCAACTTCGCGCCTTGCGCATTTCAGGTTCGCGGCGCAGGTCGTAAAGTTTGAGAATTAAGTGAGCATCAGCGGCAGTCGGCTTCTTCGCCATGGCAGCACCTCGAAGGCAGATTTGGTAATTGTGGAATTTAGTAATTGGGTAATTGGGTTTCGAGGTTCACGCGGCGCACTGCCGATTCGAATCCGACCTTACGAATTGCTCAATTACTAAATTACCCAATTACACAATTGAGTTCTATGCCGTGCCCGCCGCCGCTTCCGCTGCGGGATTTGGACGTTCGTAGTCGCACTCTTTATTGGGACATGCGATCACCGGGCCGGCCTTCAGAAATTTCTCGACCAGATACTGGTTGCCGCAACTCGGACACTTTTCGGGAATCGGCTTGTGCGCGGAGGTAAATTTGCAGTTGGGATAATTTCCGCAGCCGTAGAACGTATTCCCCTTACGCGCCCGTTTTTCCACTAGTTCGCCGTCTTTGCACTCGGGACACTTTACCCCGATGAAGTTCTGTTTCACGTACTTGCACTCGGGATAGCCGCTGCAGGTGGTGAATTCGCCGAAACGGCCGTGGCGGATCATCATGTTGCGTCCACACTTGGGGCAGAGTTCGTCGAGCGGAATATCGGGAACCTTCTTGCCCTGATCCAGACGGCGTGTGGTCTTGCAGTCGGGATATCCCGTGCAGGCCATGAACTGTCCGAAGCGTCCGCGCTTCAGCACCATCACGCGGCCGCAGTTTTCGCAGTATTCTTCCTGCGTGGTTTCCTGCACGTCGGCGGAATCGAGGTCGGGCAGGTTGATGGGATTTTCTTTGGTGAAGGTGCAGGTGTTCGGATCTTCCTTATCGTAGGTGCTGCAGGCGTAGAACGAGCCGTGCTTGCCCCATTTGATCACCAGCGGAGCGCCACATTTCTCGCACTTCTCGTCCGTGGGCTTCTCCATCCGCTTGATGTTTTCCATATGCTTTTCGGCATATTTCAAATCTTTCTGGAATTTCTTGTAGAACTCGCCGAGGGTGTCGGTCCAAGTCTCCTTGCCCTCTTCGATATCGTCTAGTTCTTCTTCCAGATGCGCCGTGTATTGCACATCGAAAATGTCGCGGAAGTTTTCCACCAGCAGATCGGTGACGACCAGGCCGATTTCCGTCGGAGAGAACTTGCCGCCGACCTTTTGCACGTATTGCCGCTCCTGAATGGTGGAGAGAATCGCAGCGTAGGTCGAAGGCCGGCCAATGCCACGTTCTTCGAGTTCTTTCACCAGCGAGGCCTCGTTGTAGCGCGGCGGTGGTTCGGTGAAGTGCTGTTCGGGCTTCAGTTCTTTCAGCGTAAGTCTCTGTCCAGCGTCGAGCGCGGGCAGCTTGTGCTTCAGTTCCTCGTCTTCTTCGTCCTTGCCTTCTTTCGACTCTTCGTAGACGCGCAGGAAGCCGTCGAACTTGAGAACCGATCCGGTGACGCGGAACCAGTAAACGTCGTTGCCATTTTTGGCGTCGATATCGACAGTGGTCTGATCAAAGACTGCGGGATTGATCTGCGAAGCGACGAAGCGCTGCCAGATCAGCTTGTAGACCTTGAACTCATCCTCTTTTAAGTACTGCTTGACCTGGTCAGGATGGCGCATCGCCGAAGTTGGACGAATCGCCTCGTGAGCGCCCTGCGCATCTTTCTTATCTTTATAAGTATTGAGAGTCTCGGGCAAATAAGGCGCACCGTATTCCCTGCCGACATATTCGCGAACTTCCTGAATGGCTTCGGGCGCAACGCGGACCGAATCGGTACGCATGTACGTGATGAGACCGATCGAACCCTCTTCCCCTAACTCCACGCCCTCGTACAAACGTTGGGCGATCATCATGGTCCGCTTCACGCTGAAGCGCAGCTTGCGCGATGAATCCTGTTGCAACTTGCTGGTGGTGAAGGGAGGCGCGGCGTTGCGGCGGCGCTCTTTCTTGTTGACCGAGCGCACCACCCAGTCGGACTTTTCGAGGGCGGCGCGAATCTTTTCCGCGTCTTCGCCGTTTGTGACCTCAACCTTTTCCTCGCCCTTGCCCACGAAGCGGGCGTCGAAGGCGGGCGGCTTGTTGGCCGCGAGGTGTGCATCGATCGTCCAATATTCCTTTTTCTCGAAGGCCTTGATTTCGCGTTCGCGTTCGACGATCAGGCGCAGCGCAACCGTCTGTACGCGTCCTGCCGAAAGGCCGCGGCGGACTTTGTCCCACAGCAGCGGAGAGACCTGATATCCCACGAGGCGGTCGAGCACGCGGCGAGCCTGCTGCGCATCGACCAGATTCTGATCGATGGCCCGCGGATGTTCGAACGCAGCCTGCACCGCACGCTTGGTGATTTCGTTGAAGGTCACGCGCTGAATGCGGGGAGGTGGTTCCGGCTCGCCTTTCTTTACCTTGGCCTTCTTGGCTTTCTTCCCTTTGCCGTTGCCGTCGAGTTCGAAAGCCAGATGAAAAGCAATGGCCTCGCCTTCGCGGTCCGGGTCAGGCGCCAGATAGATGGCATCCGCCGAGGCCGCCAGCTTTTTCAGCCGTGCCACCACTTTTTCTTTGCCGGGGATGACGACGTAATCCGTTTCGAAATCGTTCTTGATATCGACACCCAGCGTGCTCTTGGGCAGATCCTTTACGTGGCCGAGCGAAGCCTCGACCGTGAAGCCCTTCCCCAGATATTTCTGGATAGTTTTCGCCTTACCCGGCGACTCGACAATGACTAAACCTTTTGACAATGTGTCCTCAATTTCAGCTGCGTCCGTTTTCGAAGCTAGCACGAATGGGTGGGAGGCAACAAGTTACTGCGAGAAAGCTGTCAGCTATCAGCTGTCAGCTTTTAGCTATTAGCTCTTAGCTTTTAGCTCGAGACTACTTGACCGCGCAGTGCCTCTCACCCTTCCCGATAAGGCCGACAACATCCTCATCACCTCTTCCAGATCCGATGCCAGACGGGAAAACTCTGCTGTTCCGAGGATGCCGAGATCGCGACACAAAAGCAGATGATAAGAAAGTTCGGCACCTGACCCCATCGCGATCTGGACGAATCGCGCCATCTCGCCATCCGATCGCCTTCCGCACCCCTCCGCCAAGTTAGCTGCGATCGAGCAGGACGCTCGGCGTACTTGGCTGGTGAGCCCAGAACACTCCTCTTTTGGAAACGCATTCGTCTCTCTGTAAATTGCCAGGGTAAGTTTGTGCGATTTTTCCCAAACGAGCAGGTCCTTGTAATTCCTCATAGTCTCCTCCACCTGTAAAAGCCGACCCGCGAAGCGCTTAAGCTAAAGGCTAAGAGCTAATAGCTAAAAGCTTTTCACAAAATTCTTCCCCGGCATCTGCCTGATCTTGCCGGCTAGTTCCAGTTCGAACAGGGCGGCGAAGATTTCGGAGGACGACAATTGGTTTTCCAGGCGCTCGACAATTTCGTCGATGTGCGTGGACTCGTCGGCTTTCAGCAGGGTCAGGATTCGCTTCTCGTGAGGAGGGAGCCCTTCGTCTGGAAATAGAGATGCCGACGAAGAGCCTGGGGATTCAGGCGAGGCGGGCGGAGTCAGCGCAAGTCGTACTTCTGGCGGGAGATCTTCCCACACGTCTTCCCAGGTTGCCACCAGCTTGGCGCCCTGTTTGATGAGCGTGTTCGGTCCCCAGGAATTCTTGTTGGTCACGTTGCCGGGGACGGCGAAAACGTCGCGATTTTGTTCCAGGGCGCAGCGCGCCGTGATGCGCGTCCCGGAATATTCCGCGGCTTCTACCACGAGTACGCCGACCGACATTCCGCTGATGATGCGATTGCGGATGGGAAAATTTTGCGGCGCGGCAAACGTTCCCAGAGGAAATTCGGAGATCAGGGCGCCGCCGAGAGCCAGAATTTGTTCCGACAATCTTGAATTCTCTTTCGGATAGATCACATCCACGCCTGTGCCGAATACTGCGATGGTCTTGCCTTTGGCGGAAATTGCTCCGCGATGGCTGGCGGTGTTGACGCCGCGCGCCATACCGCTAATAATGACCAGCCCTTGCGCAGCCAGATCGCAGGCCAACCGCTCGGCCATGCCGGAACCATACGGCGTGGGATGGCGCGTGCCCACCATAGCGACGCCGGGCTTGGTCAGCACGTCGGCATTGCCGCGCACGCGGAGAATCAGGGGAGGGTCGTAGATCTCTTTGAGACGCGGCGGGTACGAGGGATCGTCCATCGAGACCATAATTATGTCGGCGGCAGCAGCGCGGGCAATCTCCTCCCGCGCCAACTCCGCCGACTTCCCTGTGGCCAGCGATTGCGCGGAAACGGCCTGGATACCGGTGCTTTCCAGTTCGGTCAACGACGCGCGGAGGACGGCTTCGGCGGAACCGAAATGCTCGACCAGCTTGCGCGCCCTTGTGGGCCCGAGGCCGGGGGTCAGCGAAATGGCCAGCCACTCTAAAAGATGAGTGGAAGCGGGGCAGGCAGCAATATTCGACACAAGTGAACTCCGAGCGGACTCTAATCAGCCGCGAAGAGCCGTGTCAAGGACATGCGTCACATATGGTTTGTTAAAATTGTGGAAAGCATGGGACGTTTACGTATTTCCGCCATTTCCTACCTTAATACTGCGCCGCTGATGTGGGACTTCGAGCACGGTGAGGCTGGTCGCGAGTTCGATATTTCTTATACTTTGCCCTCGGACTGTGCTCGCGCGCTCGCGGGCGGCACGGCCGATATCGGGATCATTCCTGCGGCGGCGTACGCTGAAATCCCTGGATTGCAAATCCTGCCGGACGTCGCGATCGCTTCGCGGCGGGCCGTGCGCTCCATTCTGCTGGTGAGCAAAGTTCCGATCGAACAGGTGCGAAGCGTCGCGCTCGATACTTCGTCCATGACATCGGTGGCCTTGACGAACGTTCTTTTCGAAAAGTGGATGGGCGGCGGAAGGACATATACTTCCATGTCACCGGATCTCGATCAGATGCTGGCTTCGCACGATGCTGGTTTGCTGATTGGAGATCCGGCGCTGAGGATTGATCGCAACCGCTACCATACCCTCGATCTGGCGGAAGAATGGATTCGCCATACCGGCAAGCCGTTTGTCTTTGCTTTTTGGGCGGTGCGCGGTTGTGCGTTGAAGGAGGCTGCGCCGTCGCTGGATCTACCGGCAGTGTTTCAGCAATCGCGCGATCACGGGTTGGAGCCCGAAAGCCTGAACCAAATTGCCCGCGACTGGGCGCCGCGGCTGGACATACCCGAGGACGATGTGCGCTACTATCTGACGCAGAATATTCACTACCAGCTCGACGCTGGGTGCCTGGAGGGGTTGCAGTTGTTTTATCGGTACGCGGCGGAGATCGGCGCCTTGCCGGCTCCGCCGGCGCTGCAATTTGTGGAGATGGTCAGGGCTCTCGGAACTTAGGACCCGCTCGCGTTAGGGCCACTTCACCGAGATGGCGTAGACTTCCTGCGTGCCGATGTCACGAGTTACTACCGCGGAGTTATCCGCGCCCACGCTCACCTGGGTGCCGACGTGGAGGTCGTTGACAACGCTTAGGTTCTTGCGGCTGGCGATTTCTTTTCTTCCACAGCATGATCCGCCAACCTCATGCGGAAGATTGTCGGATTGTTGCCTCCGGTCGAGTAAAGAAAGTATTTACTGTCAGGCGATCCTTCCCAGTTGACGAACCTGTCCGGGCTCGCAATCAGGTCGGTCCATTTCCGGGTTTTGAAGTCGAAGAGCACGAACGTGGACGAACCGTTTGCCGCTGCGATCAAAGTGTCCTGCGTAGCAAACCAGGGTCCGATCATGCCCCGAGGGTCAGGAACAGCCGAAACTTTACCGCTGCGCAGGTCCACAATTCCCGACTCGTCGTATCCCTGCCCGCTGGATTCCGTGCTTGGAACCCAGGAGGTAACTGCCAGCAGGGTTCCGTCCGGCGACCAGTCTGGAGCGATAGCATTGTTGACGACTTTCTTGGGAGTTCCGCCGTCCATACTCAGCACATAGGCGTTGCGTTCGGGAGTCGAGAAAGCGACATCGCTTCCGTCCGGCGAAATGCGGGGATAAGTTACTATCAGCGGCGAATATGTCAGCTGCAAGCGGTCGCTTCCATCAGCACGGGAACGCCAGAGCGTGTGTTCGGGATAGGAGAAGTATGCCACCCATTTTCCGTCGCGGGAGAATGTGGCGTCGAACGCAGAAATGCCTCCCAGATAAGGCACAAATTCGCGCGTTCTTGGGTCAAAGTGAACGAGTTCTCCGCGCCTCTGCGTGCCAATAGCAAAAATCTGCTTCCCGTCACGGCTGGCGGCGAAGGAGCTATAAGAAACAGGCCCGTTCGTTAGCCGCGGCCGGCGCAGGCGAGCCGAGGAATTGCTCTTGATCGGCGAGCCCCCAGATGTCCCATCTTCCCTCGCGTTGTCCCCGAAATAGGAGATACTTTCCATCCGCTGTCCAACGAGGACAGCATATGTTCTCCGGCAGGCTTCGTCCTCCCTGCAAGACCTGGTGAAGGCCAGTTCCATCACTGGCTGCCTCGACGATAACCCTAGTGTGGTTGCTATTATCAGAGGCGCTGACGACAAATCGCTTTCCGTCGGATGAAAAGCTGGGCCAGCCGTTCCAGCTTATTCCCTGCATGGCTTGACGCACAGGTTCCCCGCGATGTGTGGCGGATGCAGACAGACCGAGCGATCCGCCTTGCCAGCAAAGAGGCCTGCGGCTATCCTCCCCGCGGTACAAGTCGAAATCGCTCGATCGCGATCCGTGCGCTGCGGTCGCTACGCGCGCCTTTGAGGTAGTAGCTCACGGTCAACTCGTCAAAACTGCCGATCTTGATTGCGCTGGGGATGCGAAATCTCAACATCTGGGTGGCAGCGGCGCCGCCGGCTGCCGAGGACGCCGGCGTAGAGACTCCCTCCATGCCCAGCGATAGGACGGGCTTACCGGGGACGGTCGTATCTCGAATTTTCAATAGAATGCTCACGGTATTGGGAAATGGGTCGGCGTTGTGGATAAAAAGTTCGATGGCACTGTAGCGTTTGGGATCGACCATAAATCCCAGGTTCTGCCGGGCTTCCATGGACATTCCATCGCCATCGGTGGAACGGAAGAATCGCGCCGCCGGACTGCCATGCATGACGATCGAATTTGATGGCGGCCGATCCGAGGGGCCGCGCCAGAACCAGTAAACGCCGTCGAAAGGAATACTGAGTGGATCGGGCCGGGCCAAGCCGAGCGATTTGGCTGCAGATATGGGAGGCGGGGCCACGAGCCGGGTATGAGACTCGGCTTCCGGATAGAGTTTTACTCCAGGGAAAACGGGACCTGCGACAAAAACAGCGCTAACTATTTTTGTGTTCTGCCGGCTTTTCAATGGAGTGCGGGTTCCCTCGGATGGCTGCGCGAAGGTTGAGTCGAGAATGCGCTTTGCGATGGCAAAGGAGTTGCTGTGAGATTCCGAGCTGTCAGGGACGAAAAGAGCCCGAAGCTTTGCTAGCGCATCCGAGGCGTCTTGGTTGTCTTTATTCTTGCCAGCACCGGCCCCGTTTGTTTGCAACGATTGCGTCGGGCGGCGAGCGCTACCGCCTGTTGCCGTAGAATCCCCGCCGGCCCCCGTACCTCTCGAACCAGCGATGTACGGCAGCCATGAAAACACGATCAGGAAAATGGCAGAAATGAGCAGCGACGGAGCCCGCCGCCTCAGTTCACGGAAGTTATGCGCCGACAAATCCTGAAAAAGCTGCCAGGTACGGTATGCGATCGCCGCAGTGCCGGCAAAATAGAGTAGGCCCGCCAGAATATCGTGGCCGTCGACGGCGCTGAAGATGGCGCTTTGAATCATGAGCGCGCCCAGAATGCTGACTCCGAACGGGAAATCCTGCTTCAGTAACGAGAACGGTGCATCGGGCAGCGTTTGCGGCAAGATCGCGACCGCGTCGTCGTGCGATGTCCTTCTAAGAAATGCGATTAAACGCGCTACCTCGACGACAAGAATCGCCCAGATAACACATACGAACCATGACCTCTGGACGAAAAACATCATCAACGGTGGCAGCCATAGAGTGGTGGCCGCTGTGCGAACGGCAATTTCCCGGGCACGGATCGTTCGGCTCTCGCCACTGAGGAGAAATCCCCCATAGGTGGCAATCGCTGCGGTGGCGAAGACCAGCAATATGTAAGCGGTGGCCCGGGCAAACGCGCTGATTGCGGTTAATGGGCGATCCGGGGAAATTGCGGCGCCGAAGATTGTCGCCACCACCGCTCCCATGAAACCGAACGCGACGAAACGGGTGGTGGGAGTGGACACCTTCCTCTATCCTTTTCCGGTTGGACACCGGGCGGCATGCTTAAGTTCCGGGTAAAAGAGCCGATTGGGGGTTATATCGAGGAGAGCGTTGCTGGTTGGAGCAAAATCTCGGTACCTCCGGGAACTCTGAGTCTGAGGGGTATTAGACTATTACCTACGTGCCTTGACGCACACGCTCTTCGCAAATTAACTTCGGGTGCACAGGGATTCTTTCGTCTCATTTCGTCTTCCAGCGAGGGAAAAGTTGCCTCATCGTCCGGTTATTACTCTTACCACCGATTTTGGAACTAACGATCACTTTGTAGGCGCGATGAAGGGCGTGATTGTTGACATCGTGCCCGAGGTCCAGATCGTTGACATTACGCACGCGGTGCAAGCTTTCGATGTGCTCGATGGCGCGCTGGCTATTTCCCAGGCGTATTCGTACTTTCCGAACGGGACGATCCACATGGTTGTCGTAGATCCCGGCGTGGGCACGGCGCGGCGGCCGATTCTGGCGTCGAGCGACGGCTATCATTTCGTCGCACCCGATAATGGCGTGCTGTCCATGGTGTATGCGAAAGAAGAGCGCATTCACGTGCGGCACATCACTTCGGAACACTACTTCCGGCAGCCGGTGAGCAACACGTTTCACGCACGCGACATATTTGCTCCGGTCGCAGCGTATCTCGCCAAGTTCGTCGAGTCGGATAAATTCGGCGACGAGATTGAAGATTACGTACGCTTCGCCGCTCCGAAACCAAAACCCGCCGGCGAGAATCGCCTGCGAGGCGTGGTGCTCAAAGTCGATCGTTTCGGCAACCTGATCACCAATGTAACGCCCGCTGACGCTCCTGCGCTGTTTGCCGATTCCGCTACTTTTAAGATTGTGGTGGGAAGCCGCGAGATCACGGACATCCGCAAAAACTTCGCCGAGGGCGCGCCGGGGGAAGTTTTCGGCATACTCGGCAGCATGGGCTATCTCGAGGTCGTGGCCAACCGCGCGGCGGCGGCCCAGGTCACCGGCGCGGGCAAGGGCGCCGAAGTCAGCATTTTCTTGGGTGAGGCTGCAGCCGCAGGCAAGGGCGCGTAGCAGTTCTCAGGTCGAGCAAAAACGGACAATTTTCGCACTGTCAAGGAGAGAGATGCCTTGTGACTTTCTGCTGGGAGACAAATGTATCAAACCAAGTCGAAACTCCCTGAGACTGAGAACTGGCAACTGAGAACTGCCTTCAGGAACCCTTCGGCCTGGGATGGACATAGCGTTCCATCTCGCCTGTCCATTTCAGAAAACGCCAGAGGTCGGCGCGCTCGCGCCACATGAATTCCCAGAATTCCACGAAGCCGATCTGCGTCATTTTCACGCCGGTGTAGGTTTCGATGCGCCACAGCAGATACGGGCTTCGCCATGGGGCCAGGCGATGGCCTTTGGTGGCGTTCCAGAGAAAGCGTATTTTGTAGCGCACGCAGCCATCATAATCACAAACAGCGCGAAGGTATACGAGGGAAAACCAGGCCGGGCTGCGCCCAGCGGGACAGCCCAGAGCCTGCCCTGAGCTTGTCGAAAGGGCGGCTGTCCCCACATTCCGCCACCCGGCAGTCAAGCCAACTGCCACACATCCCCATGTTAGAATCCAAGGTCTGCTTGGAATTTTCCCGCATGCCTGATCCGAACGCCCGCCAGAAGGCCGAAGGCTACTACTACGCGGCGCTTGACCTGATGGCCGATGGACACATGGAAAAAGCGGTCGTTGCTTATCAAGAGTCGCTAGCGGCTGATCCCACATTTACCGAAGCTATGCACGGACTGGCACGGGCGCTGCAGGATTTGCAGCGCTACGATGAGGCGATCGCGGTCGCGCAGCGTCTGGCGGAGATCGAGCCGGATGATGTGCTAGCGCACACCAGTTTGTCGGTGCTGTACCAGAAGAAAGGCATGATTCCAGAGGCGGAAGCGGAAGGCGCGAAAGCGCGGGTCTTGGGGTGGAAACAGCAGTTGAAGAAGAGCTAGCTATCAGCGATCAGCATCAGTCCGTCGTCGAAGCTCGATTTGCGCAAGCATTCTTTCTGCGCAATTGAGCCTCCCACATCGTCACCGGGGCCAATACTAGCAACCCAAAAGAATGAATACAAAACCAGCACGCCATTCTTCCGGCCACAACAGCCACAAGTAGACTCCCACTCCGCACACCGCGGCTCCAAACAGGCACACGACTAACAGTAGAAGGCGATGCGACCACGAACTCATGCTGGGTGTAGCAACGGACGGAACACTGCTCGGAGCAATGAGCCAAAATGCGAACTGCCGTGCGCCCCAGAGAAATATACCGATAAAGAGACAGCCGAGAGCGATGAAACCTGCGCCGGACAGCCAGATTCCAAAAGCAACACCGACGAGCGACATGATCATCAAGGCCAGAATTTGCCATGGACGCCTGCCGGACATTCAGCCTTTTTCGCGAAACTCGCATCGCCTCCAGCTAAAAGCTGATGGCTGATAGCTGACAGCTACAATTCGTACTTCTTCATCAAATGCCGAAATGACCGGTACGAAATGCCGAGGACGTTTGCCGCTTTGGTCTGAACGCCGCCGCTTTGGTTAAGCGCATTCTGCAGCAGCGAGCGCTCGATACCAGCCACGTAGGTTTCCATGCCTACGCCTTCGGGCAAGGTCACATCGCCGCCAATTTCGGGCAAAGTTCCTCCGCCGGCGGAGGCTGCCGCCGCACGCGCTTTGGGGCGTTCCGCGGGAAGCTGCACGTGGAGTTCGTCTGTGGTTTCAAGGGCAACGGCGCGCTCCACGGTGTTCTCCAACTGGCGGACATTTCCCGGCCACTCGTAACCGCACAGAGAATCGAGCGAAGGCGCATGCACTCGCAGGATGCCGCGGCCCGCGGCGGCGGCGTACTTTTTCAGAAAGTGGTTCACCAGCAACGGAATGTCTTCGCGGCGCTCGCTCAGAGGAGGCACGCGGATGGGGATCACGTTCAGCCGATAGTAGAGATCCTCGCGAAACAGGTTTTCGGCAACGGCCTTGTCGAGATCCCGGTTGGTCGCGGCGATGACGCGCACATCAATTGCGATTTCGCTGGTGCTTCCCACCGGACGCACGGTGCGCTCCTGCAGCACTCGCAGCAGCTTGACCTGCATGGCCAGCGTCATTTCGCTGATCTCGTCGAGGAAGATGGTGCCGCCGTCGGCGACTTCGAACAGCCCGCGCTTGTTCTGGTTTGCGCCTGTGAACGCGCCCTTCAGGTAGCCGAAGAGTTCGCTTTCCAGCAAAGTCTCAGGGAATGCTCCGCAATTGACGGAAACGAAGGCGTCCGCCGCGCGGGGCGAACACACGTGTACGGCGCGGGCAACTAGTTCTTTTCCAGTGCCGCTCTCGCCGTGAATCAGAACCGTGCTGGCGGTGGAGGCGACGGTTCGCACCGTCTGTTTGAGCTTCTCCATGGCGGAGCTGGAGCCGATGATGTTGTCGAGCGAGTTGCGGGTGGCGGCGTCGCGGCGCAGCGCGAAGTTCTGCTTGCTGAGATTCAGTTTCTCGACCGCGCGGTTGATGGCCAGCTTAATTTCGTCAACCAGTCCGGGACTCTTGCGAATGTAGTCGGTGGCGCCTCCGGCTTTTACCGCTTCCACGGCGGCCGCGTAATCGTCGACGGCGGTAATCAGGATGACGGCGGAGTCGGGCGAAACCCGGTGGGCGTGACGCAGGACTTCGATGCCATCGATATTCGGCATCTTGATGTCGGTGATGATGACGTCGTAAAGCGCGCCGTCGATCTTGTTTTTCGCCACCTGGCCGGCCTGAACCGTCTCTACGCGGTGTCCCTCGCGCCGCAAAGAGATATCGAGCATTTCACAGATGGAGCGTTCGTCGTCGCAGACCAGGATGTTAGCCACGGCCACCCCCTCCGGCTGCGACCGCAGCAGATTGCGCGGCGACCAGGACGCGAGCGTGGTTCGATGGGTTCTCGTTGGAAACAGGCTGCCCGGCTTCAAGGCGATGCAATCGCATCACGAACGTGGTTCCCTGCCCGGGCTTGGATCGCGCCCAGACCTTGCCGCCATGCGCTTGCACGATCTGATAGACGATCGCCAGCCCCAGCCCAGTGCCGCCCTCGAAGTTGGACTGGAAGGGCTCGAAGATTTTTTCGATTTGTTGCGGGCTCATGCCCGCTCCGGTGTCCGTGAATCCAACCTGCCAATCCTCGCCCAGGGGTTCGACGGCTACGGTGAGCGTGCCTCCGCCTTTCATGGCGCGGACCGCATTCTCGCAGAAATTCCAGAATACCTGCTTGATCTTGTCTCCATCGGCCATCGTCCAAGCCTGGCCGGCGGGAAACCGGCGCGTGATCGTGATGCCAGTCTTCTCCGCGGTCATGCGGTGATCTACCAGCGTCAACGTATCTTCCACGAGGTGGACGAGATCGACCCGGTCAAAATGATATTGCTTGGTGCGCGAGTAAGCCAGGAAGTCGGTAATGATGCTGTTCAGCCGCTGCGATTCACGAGTCACGATGTCGAGCAGGCGGCGATGGTCCTCGTTCATTTCGGGGACGCCGGATAGCATACTTACCGAACCCGCAATGGAAGTAAGGGGATTGCGGATTTCATGAGCGATGGCCGCCGCCAATCGGCCCACGGCCGCCAGACGGTCTTGCATCCGGACTTCGCGCTCCAACCGTCGAATCTCGGTGAGATCGTCGAATACATAGACGTAGCCCAGTTCCCCGCTCTCGGGCACGGTCAGCGCGGCCACTCGCACCCGCACCGTCTTGCGGAATTTCGTGGGAGCGTCGAAGCGCACCTCACCGTGGGATTGTTGTGATTCCACGGTGGGCAAAGGGTCCAAGAAGAGCCGAGCGACCGGGGTGCCCATCAGGTCCGCCGGGGTGAGTTCCAGAAGTCGCTGGGCCGCGCCATTCACCAGGGTGATGCGCCCGTCCAGACCGGTGGTAATCAGCCCGCTGCTGATGGAATGAATAATGTTCTCGTGCAGCGCCTGGAGGCTTTCAAGCGCACCGCTGGTGTTTTTGAGCTGTACCCCTACTTGCCGCAATTTTGCGGTGAGCAGTCCCGCAAGATATGCGACCGTGAGGAAGGCGAACAGATTCACAAAGATGATGGCCTGCAGCGCCTTGAGGCCGGGATGAGTCGTGCAGTAGGACGGAACCACGCCAAAATAGTTCAGCTCCAGCACTGTCCCGTAAAGAATGAAGGCCAGGGCAGCCACCAGCTGCGCCCACACTCGCGGCAAGAGCACGCTGGCGACGATGATGACTAACGGGTAAAGGAAATTGAGGGAGCTATCCCATCCTCCGGTTTCATGAATGACCAGGCTGACCAGAATGAGATCGGTCAGAACCTGCAGCGAAGCCTGCAGCCGGTGTTCCTGCCAGAGGGAGAGCAAGAGCACGTAGAACAGCGAAAGGCTGTACCAGAAAAGAATGGTACTGACGAAGAGCCGCATGGGCAAAGGCGCTGGGGCGAACTGGGCAACTGCCAGTTCAATGCCGAGCAAGAGGGTCAGAATGAAAATGCGGACCCGAACCAGCCATACCAGCCAATTGCGTTCATCGAACGTGGATTGCATGGAGAAGACCAAAGTTTCAAGGTTTCTAAGTTTCAGTGTTTCAAGGTTTCAAAGTTTCCCGGATTGTTCCCTGAAACTTTGAAACCTTGTCACTTTGAAACCTGTCTTTTAGCCAGCCAGCTTGGCGATCATGGCAAACAGCGGCATGTAGAGCGAAATGACGATGCCGCCGATCATGACGCCCAGGGTTCCGATGATGAACGGTTCCAGCATGGCGAGCATGTCTTTCGTGGCCGCGTCAACCTCTTCTTCGTAGAAGTCGGCAATCTTCTGCAGCATGGAGTCCATGGCGCCGGTGGCTTCACCAACTCCGATCATCTGCGTGACCATGTTTGGAAATACACCGCACTCCCGCAAGGGATCGACGATGGTGCGTCCTTCTTCGATGGCCTTTCGCACTTTCATCAGCGCCTCTTCCAGAACGGCGTTTCCTGAGGTCTTCGCCGTAATGCTCAAGCCTTCCAGAATAGGGACGCCCGAAGTAATCAACGTGCCCAGGGTACGGGTAAAGCGACCCACCGCGATCTTGCGCAGCAGCGAGCCGATTACTGGAATGTGAAGCAACATTTTGTCGAAATAATAGCGTCCCCGGGGATGCTTGCGGATCTGCTTGACTCCAAAGAACAGCGCAATGATGCCCAGGAAGAACACCCACCAGAACGATTGCACAAAGGAGCTCAATCCCACCACGATGCGGGTGGGCAGAGGCAGATTCACGCCGAGTCCGGCGAACAGGTTGGCGAAGATGGGCACGACCCACTTGAGCAGCGCGCCGACGATCAGAACTGCCATGCTGACGACGGCGACGGGGTAAATCAGCGCCGACTTCACCGCTGCTTTCAGGCGCACCGCCTTTTCCACGTAGGTGGCAAGGCGCTGCAGAATGATGTCGAGAATACCGCCGGTTTCGCCGGCTTCGATCATGTTAGTGGTGAGGTCGTCGAAGACCACGGGATATCCACGCATGGCATTGGCAAGCGTAGCTCCACCCTCCACCGTGGTCCGCACCCCCGTCAAGACCTTCTGGAATGCCTGGTTTTCCTGATTGGCCGCCAGAATTTCCAGACACTGCACCAGCGGCAGTCCGGCGTCGATCATCACCGAAAACTGGCGAAAGAAGATCGCAATGTCTTTCGTTCCGACCTTGCCCGAGCCGAATGTCGGCAGTGAAAATTCTTTGCCTTTTTCTCGGATCGCACCGGGTGTGATGCGCTCGCGCCGTAGCGCCTGCGCCAATGACTGTTTGTTCGGCGCCATCCGCTCCCCGGAAATCTTCTGTCCGGATGCGTCCTTGCCGGAAAATGTAAAGACTGGCATGGTTTAGCTTCTCCTCACTGACATATCTGCTTTGTAAGCTGCCTGCGCAACTGTTTTATGCCGCGCCGGTTTTAGTGCTTGGCCGGAGCGGCGCCTCTCGCTAAGGTAGTGCCCGCCGCGGTCGGCCGGTTTATCAGAGTGGCGCCGCGGTTGATCATTTCCTGCAATTCGTCCGTATTGCTGGATCGTGCCATGGCGGTTTCCAGCGAGATTTGTTTCTGGAAATAAGCCGTCGCCAGCGATTGGTTGAAGGTCTGCATTCCAAATTTTTCCTGTCCCGATTGCATGGAAGAATAGATCTGATGAATCTTGTCCTCTCGGATCAGGTTGCGCACGGCCGCGTTCGGAATCAGAATCTCCATAATCATGGCCCGGCCCTTGCCGTTGATTGTCGGCAGCAGGCTTTGGCACATAATGCCTTCCAGAACCAGCGAAAGCTGAGCACGAATCTGCGGCTGTTGGTGCGCTGGGAACACGTCGATAATGCGGTTGATCGTCGATGTTGCCGAATTGGTATGCAAGGTACCAAAGGTCAAGTGGCCGGTTTCCGCAATGCGTAGCGCCGACTCGATAGTTTCCAGATCGCGCATTTCGCCGATCAGCACCACGTCCGGATCTTCACGAAGCGCGGCCCGCAGGGCGTCGGTGAAACTCTTGGTATCGGCGTGAAGTTCACGCTGGTTGACCACGCAGTTCTTGTTCATGTGCACAAACTCGATCGGGTCTTCGATGGTGAGAATGTGGTCGTGGCGTTCGCTGTTGATCTTGTCAATCATGGCCGCGAGCGTAGTGGACTTGCCCGATCCCGTCGGACCCGTGACCAGTACCAAACCACGGGGCTTATCGCACAGCTTGCTAACGACCGGGGCCAATCCGAGCTGGTTGAACGACTTGATTTCGAAAGGGATCACACGAAAGACTGCCGCGGTCGCTCCGCGCTGGTTGAACACGTTGGCGCGGAAGCGGGCCAGGCCTTTCAACCCAAAGGAGAAGTCCAGCTCGAGGCTTTCCTCGAAACGGTGTTTCTGAGAATCGGTCATGACGCTATACGCCAGTTGCTTGGTCTCGGCCGGCGTCATCTGCGGCAGATCGAGGGGCACCAGGTGGCCATGTACACGAATCTGAGGCGGCGAATTGGTGGTGATGTGCAGATCGCTGCCGTTCATCTCCAGCATTCTCTTGAGCAAATCGCTTAACGACAAACCCATTTGAGATCCTTCCCTTTCAACTACCGCTTAACTTCACTTCCGAATCAATGAATGGTTTCGCGCGCCACTTCTTCGAGGGTGGTCATTCCCGCCGCAACCTTGATCAGTCCGCTGCGGCGCAGCGTGATCATGCCGCGCTCGATCGCCTTCTTTTTCAACTCGACCGCTGAGGCGCCGACCAGAACCAGCTCGCGGATTTCGTCATCCACTTCCATCACCTCGTACAGACCACACCGCCCTTTGTATCCCGTGTTATTGCAAACTCCGCATCCCTTGCCCTTCTGGATTTTTACCGTCTTCGATTCCTCGGGGGTGAAGCCGGCGTCGATCAGCGTTTGCGGTGGTACTTCCATTACTTCGGTGCAATCCTTGCATATGCGCCGCACCAGGCGCTGGGCACAGATAAGATGGACCGACGTAGCCACGAGGAACGGCTCAATACCCATGTTCATGAGGCGGGTAATGGTTTCCGGAGCTCCGTTGGTATGCAGCGTGGAAAGAACAAGGTGGCCCGTGAGCGCGGCCTTGATGGCAATTTCCGCCGTTTCAAAGTCGCGGATTTCGCCGACCAGAATGATGTTGGGATCCTGTCGCAGAAAGGATCGCAGGGCAGCGGCAAAGTTCAATCCGATCTGCTCTTTCATCTGCACCTGGTTGACCCCGCCCAATTGGAATTCGACCGGGTCTTCGGCCGTCATGATGTTGGTGTCGGGCTGGTTCAGGCGCGAGATCGCCGAATAGAGGGTATTGGTCTTGCCCGACCCCGTCGGTCCCGTGACCAGCACCATGCCGTAAGGTTTCAGAATCGCTTTTTCGAATTTCACCAGCGACTCGGCTTCAAAGCCGAGCTTGGTCATATCGAGACGCAGGTTCTCTTTGTCGAGCAACCGGAGCACGATTTTCTCGCCCCACAAAGTGGGCAACGTGCTGACACGGAAGTCGAGCTGCTTCTTGCGTCCGCCGATATTCATCTTCAGCATGATGCGGCCGTCCTGCGGCAGACGCTTTTCGCTGATGTCGAGCTTCGACATGATCTTTAGACGGGACGTGATTGCATCCTTCAATTTCAACGGCGGCGACATGATCGACTGAAGCACGCCGTCAATACGGAACCGAACCCGGAATTCTTTCTCGTAAGGCTCAATGTGGATATCGCTGGCGCCCCGCTTCACCGCATCGCCAAGTACCACGTTAACCAGCTTGACAACAGGAGCTTCATCGGCCGCTTTTTCGAGTTCGGCCAGCTCCATCTGCTGTTCTTCAGATTGCAACTCGACGTCGCTGTCTCCCATTTCCGACATCGACTGCATCACGGTTTCGAGATCTTCTTCTTTGGTCCCGCCGTAAGCCTTGTCAATCCCCGACAGGATTGAGCTTTCCGAGGCCACTACCGGCTCAATGTTGAAGCCGGTCATGAACTTGATGTCGTCCATTGCGAAAACGTTCGTGGGATCGACCATCGCGATGGTCAGCGATGCGCCCACGCGGCTCAACGGAAGAATTTGATAGCGTTTTGCGGTCTCGAACGGAATCAGTTTGACGACGGCAGGGTCAATCTCGAAGTAGGAAAGGTTGATGGCAGGAACACCATACTGGCGCGAAAGAAAATTTGTGACGTCTTCGTCCGTCAGAAAGCCGAGCTTCACCAGGGCAGACCCCAGGCGGCAGCTCTGCTCTTTCTGCACCTTATTCGCTTGTTCCAACTGCTCTGGGGTAATGATCTTCTCTTTGACGAGGAGGTCACCCAGCCGTTGAGACATACCCAGATCTCCTATCCACGCGGATGGAACGATGCCTCGCACTTGTGCAGGCACAACGCAAAAGGCCGCCCATCGTCGGGAGAGACGCAGCTCATTCGCGTTGACACAAATTGTCAACCCAACCGCATTACTTCACCAGTAACTTTAGTACTTGGACTTGCCGGGGACTTTGCGTCGCGAGGGGCTATAGACGCTGAACTCCGCGCCAAATGCTGTTTTTGCAGCCGATGACGGGTGGTTTGCCTGCCGAGGTACATGCACTTCAGTAAGTTTTGGGTGGTCGAGTCAGGATCGCGTGACCGGCAAACTCACAGTCCATTAAACTTTGAGGTGAGGAATTCTTAACTTGGCGCGGCATCGCAAAGAAAAAGGCAGTGATCTTCTGCAGTACTATCGCGCGCTCTATCGTGCGTGGGGCGCCCAGCATTGGTGGCCGGCCGAAACCCGCTTTGAGGTTATTGTCGGTGCCTACCTGACGCAGAACACCTCGTGGAACAATGTTGAACTTGCATTGGCAAACCTGCGCGCGGCACGGCGATTGAGTGTGCAGGGAATTCGAGATGTGCCGCTTGGCGAACTCGAGAGCTTGATTCGTCCTTCCGGTTATTTCCGGCAAAAAGCGTCGAGGCTCAAGACGTTTGTCTCCTTCCTCGATGAAAAATATCGTGGCTCGCTCGATCAACTTTTCGCTCAGCCGACCGAGCGCCTTCGAGAAGAGCTGCTCAGCTTGAATGGCGTAGGGGCGGAGACTGCGGACTCGATTCTCCTGTATGCGGGGAATCATCCTGTCTTCGTTGTCGACACCTACACGCGCCGCATCCTCGATCGGCACGGGATTCTGCCGGAGAAGACCGATTACGGGGAAATTCGAGAGTTATTTCAGCGGGCGCTGGTCCCGCTCGTTCACGAGCAGGAACGAATGCCATCGAGAGTAGCCCCGCAGCTTGAAGCGGGTTTTCGTGGCGCCGCGCACCCGCCCTCCGCCATGAGCACCGCTGAGCGTACCGCACTGGTCCAGATTTACAACGAGATGCATGGGCTGATCGTTGGAGTAGGAAAGAACTATTGTGGGAAATCACAGCCGAAATGTGACGAATGTCCTTTACATCGATTCCTGCCGGTCGTTAAGTAGTTAACTAGGCGATGAAGCCAGGTAATCGTTGCGAACCTCACGCGCCGGAGAATGTGCAGACCATGCTAGGTCCGCGCCGGCAACTCCTCATTCTGCCCGTATTCTTGACCTGGTTCGTGGCCACCCCTCTCCTGACGCTGCGGCAAGCTGCGGAGCATGCCCATGTGCTCGTGGGCGCCGCAGTACGTCCCTCGCTATTCTCCGAGGCCGCATACACGGGCACACTCGCTCGTGAATTCAATATGCTCGAACCGGAAGATGCAATGAAATGGTGGGTAGTGCGGCGCAATGCAGGCGCGTTCGATTTCCGCGAAGGCGATGACGTCGTTCACTTCGCACAAGCTCATGGCATGACAGTTCGCGGACACTGCCTGGTCTGGGATCACGACAATCCGCAATGGCTGGTGCAGGGCCACTTCACAGCAGCCCAATTGTCCGGGTTGCTGCAACAGCACATCGCCACCGTGATGAGACATTACGCGGGCCAGGTCTTCGCCTGGGATGTGGTGAATGAGGCTCTGGATGAGAAGGGACGTGTCAAGGATTCCCTCTGGTACAACCAGCCCGGCATCGGGCTGTCTGAAAAGGGCGCGGCCTATGTCGAGCAGGCTTTCCGCTGGGCGCATGAGGCTGATCCGCACGCGCTGCTCTTTTACAATGACGTGGAAGGGGAGGGCCTTAACCAAAAGTCCGACGCCATTTACGGGATGGTGAAGGACTTCAAGCGTCGCGGCGTTCCGATCGATGGCGTCGGCTTGCAATTCCACATTTCGCAGCTCGATCTCGACAGCAACGCCATTGCCGCCAATATCGCTCGCCTGACCGCGTTGGGGGTTCAGGTTCATATCACGGAACTTGATGTGTCGCTGCCGCTAGAGTCCAGCGGCGTTGTCGGCAAGGGCAATCTTCTCCGCCAGGCTGCCGCGTATCGGAATGTGGTTCGAGCCTGCCTGCAAAGTCCTGGCTGCACCGCGATCCAAACCTGGGGATTCACCGACAAATACTCATGGATCAGATCCCACTCTCACGGTACTCGCGGTGCGGCGCTTCCATTCGACCGCGCCTACCAGCCCAAGCCCGCATACGACGCCATGCTGGAGGAGATTTCCAATGTGCACGGTCGCGATTGAGTCTGCTCGGGTGATTCAAGATCGCGTGGGACTGGGTTTTTAACCCGGCCGCGGCCCGAAGGGTCGCGCCTTCCTCACGGTTCCCTTTGCTCCCCGCAGAGCGCCCCGCTCGCGCGGCGACCGGGTCAAAAGACCCGGGCCCACAAAATCCCGATCCTTTACCCATGCGTACCCCGGATAACTGAACTGGGTCGCCGCCTGCTTCGTGCAGCTTCCCTCCGCGATGGAGCATCTATAATTACCTGCGCGTCCTGCGGTTCCGGGGTGCGCTCTCGCGCGGAAATTCTTGTGGCAGAGTCGACCTCAATCCCGCCTCAAAAGACCTCGCACCGCAAGCAGGTCATCATCCTCCTGGCCATCTCCGTATTTCTCTTGCTCGTTATTCTGGTTTCACAAACTGCCTTCGACCTGACTTTTTTGCGTCCCGGCAACAACCAGGACATTGTTGTCTTCGCGGCGCTCTCGGCGCTGATCTTTCTACTCTTCGTCGCGCTCACCTTTGTTCTGATGCGCAACCTGCTGAAGCTCTTTGCTGAACGCCGCCTCGGCGTGCTGGGCTCGAAGTTTCGCACCCGCATGGTCGCCGGCGCGCTTCTCCTGTCTTCCTTGCCGGTAATGGTCATGTACTGGTTTGCGTACGGCCTGATAAATCGCTCGATCGACAAGTGGTTTTCCACTCCGGTCGAGGAAGTGCGAGCCGATACGCACGCCATGGTTACACTGCTGGCCAGCTACGCCATGCAGAATGCGCGGGCGGAAGCGGCTTCGATTGCCACGTCTCCAGAAACCGAGCGCGGTTTTGCCGGACGCGGATTCTCGGGAGTAGTAGGCGAATTCCAGCATCACGAATTGACCTTGCAAGGCGGATTCGCACTGGCGCTTCGAGACGGTAACGCCGAGGCGAGTTTCAATCTTCCCGCTCCGTGGCCCGTCCTGAAAGCCCGATTGCCAATGGCCGAAGCGGCTGTGGGACATCCCGCGGAATTTACCTGGCAGCAAGTGGACTACACCCTGGCCAGCGCCCCGGTCGAAGGCGGAGGCCTGATTCTAGTGGCCATTCCGCTGCCTCGTGAGTTTTCACAAACAGTAAGAGAGGTGCAGGCCAGCCAGCAGCGTTACTACGACCTTGCCCGCGAGCGCAAACTCGTGCGCCGCACCTACATGGGTTTGTTGCTGCTGCTGACGATGATCGTGCTTTTTGTCACGACCTGGTTGGCCTTGTTCCTTTCGAAGATAGTGACCCGGCCGCTGTCCGCTTTGGCGGAAGCCACGCAGGAGATCTCGCGCGGGCGCCTCGACTATCGCGTGCCGGTCAGCGCCGCTGACGAAATTGGCGACCTGGTGCGCTCTTTCAACCGTATGGCCGAAGATCTCGAGGGAAGCCGTCGCCAACTCGAAACTTCCAGCCGCGAATTGAGCGCTGCCAATGCGGAACTTGATCAGCGCCGCCGCCAGATGGAGACCATTCTGGAAAGCATTCCCACCGGCGTACTTTCTTTGGATGCCAATCGACGCGTGACCCACGTGAATCAGGCTTTGCTGCGCATGTTTCATCCCGACGCCGGAGGCGACGGCGGCCCACAGATTCTTTCGGGCGCCGCTCTCGCCGATGTGTTTCCCGGCGAAGTGTTAGAGGATTTCGAACCATTGCTCCGGCGCGCCGACCGTATGGGGATGACGACTAGCCAGATGCAGATACAGCTGCCTCGTGTCTCGTTGAACGTAGCCGTGACCGTTGCTACGCTGAGGCATCAGGGCGAAGGCTCCGGCTATGTCGTGGTCTTCGAAGATCTCTCCGATCTACTGAAAGCCCAGAAGCAGACTGCATGGCGGGAAGTGGCTCGCCGCGTGGCACACGAAATCAAGAATCCGCTGACGCCAATCGCTTTGTCGGCGGAGCGCATTCAACGTCACCTCGACCGTGCCACGCCCGATGATCCCGCTTCACTCGGCGTGGTGCGCGCCTGCGCCGAAACGATTGCCGGGGCGGTGGAAACCGTGCGCCGCCTGGTGGACGAGTTCGCCACGCTGGCGCGCTTTCCGGTGGCCAAACCACAACCCGCCGACATCAATGAAGTCATCGAGAACGCGCTCTCCATGTTCAACGGCAGGCTGGATGGAATCGATGTTCACAAGTCGCTGGCCGGCGATCTGCCGAAAGTGATGGCCGACAGCGAGGCTATCAAGCGAGCAGTCGCCAATCTCGTGGACAACGCGGCCGAGGCGTCGCAAGATTCGGTGGTACGCGAGATTGAAATTTCCACGGCGTTGGTGGCTACTCGCGACGCGGTGGAGATCACGGTTGCAGATTCGGGCCACGGCGTGACTCGCGAACTCAAGGAGAAACTCTTCTTACCGTACTTCTCCACCAAGAAACGCGGCACCGGGCTGGGCCTGGCCATCGTGAGCCGCATTGTGGCAGATCATCATGGCACGATCCGCGTAGAGGAAAATCAGCCTGTCGGCACGCGTTTCATCGTGGAACTTCCGGTTGTGTTCGAAGCCACGCCTGCAACCTCCACCGCCCAGCATGCATAACATTCTCATCGTTGACGACGAAGCCGGTATCCGCGACTCCCTCGCCGGCATTCTGGCGGATGAAGGATATGCCACCTCTTCGGCGGGAAACGGCGAGGCGTGCCTCGAATTACTTCGTAAATCTCCATTTGACGTAGTGCTGCTCGATATCTGGCTGCCCGGGGTTGACGGCCTGGAAACCCTCGAGAAGATTCGCGAGTTCGACAATCCTCCCGAGGTCATTATGATCTCGGGCCATGGAACTATCGAGACTGCGGTACGAGCGACGAAGTTGGGCGCTTATGACTTTCTGGAAAAACCTCTCTCGCTGGAAAAAACCTTGATTCTGGTGAAGAACGCCATCGACTCCAAGAAACTGCAGCGCGAGAACCTGGACCTGAAAAAGCAACTGCAGGTGAAGAGCATCATTGTGGGCGACAGCATTCCAATGAAGGCTCTGCGCCAGCAGATTGGCTTGATGGCTCCCACGAATGGCCGCGTTTTGATTTACGGCGAATCGGGCACGGGCAAGGAACTCGTCGCCCATGCGATTCACGGCCAAAGCCTGCGCAAAGAAGAAACTTTCGTAGAAGTCAACTGTGCCGCGATTCCCGAAGATCTCATCGAGAGCGAACTGTTTGGCCACTACCGGGGATCGTTCCCAGGCGCGGCCGCCGACAAAGAGGGCAAATTTCAGAGAGCGCATGGCGGAACTCTTTTCCTCGATGAAGTCGGCGACATGAGCTTGAAGACGCAATCGAAAGTCCTGCGCACCCTCGAAGAGCAGCGCTTCACGCCCGTGGGTAGCGACAAAACCATCACTGTGGATGTTCGCGTGATCGCATCGACCAACAAAGATCTGGATGAAGAAATATCGCGTGGGAACTTTCGCGAAGATCTGTTCTACCGGCTCAATGTGATTCCATTTTTTGTCCCGCCGTTGCGCGAACGCAAGGAAGACATTCCTCTTTTTACGCGACACTTCCTGAAAGAGCTTGCGGCCACCTACGGCCGCCGGCCTCGCGAAATCAGCGATGACGCCATTGACATACTGATGCGCTACTCCTGGCCGGGCAACGTGCGCGAACTTCGCAATGTGATTGAGCGCATTGTGATCATGAATCCTACGACCACGCGCTTCGACAGCAAGCATCTGCCGCCGCTGGTTTACCGCGAAGGCAGCCGGCGAGCACCCCGGAGCGAGTTCTCCACGCTGCATCAGGCTCGCAACGCCTACGAACGCGATTACATCCTCAAAACGCTAGACCAGAACCATGGCAACGTGACCCGTACAGCAGAAGTGCTGGGGCTGGAGCGGAGCCATCTCTACCGGAAGATGAAAGCATTGGCAATCGCGACGAAAGAATAAAGACGGCTTCCGGCTTTCGGCTTTCGCCTTTTCCCCTTCCGAACGAACGCTTTTCGCGCTTCCGGAAGCCGAGCGCCGAAAGCCGGAAACCGGCTTCTCACCGCCGCTTCAGAGCTTCCAACTCGTCCAGCGTACGCGGCCAGTCCGATCCCAATAACCTTGACAGACTCCGATCCGCCAAAACCTTACCTCCGGTCTGACAGCGCGCGCAGTAGTTCGTTTCCTTGTCGGCATAGCGAATGCGCAAAACTTTTTCGCCGCATCTCGGGCAGGGGTCGCCGTACCGTCCATGAACCGCCATTCCTTTGCGGAACGCCGTTACTTTTTCCGGGAAGCCTGTCTCCGCGTCGGCGCGAAGCAGGTTTACCCAGTGGCCAATGGTGTGCCGGGTCGCGGCAAATAATCTCTCCCATTCTTCGGGTTTCAATTTTTGCGTGAGCGTGATGGGCGACAGTTGCGCCGCATGCAGAATTTCATCCGAATAAGCATTGCCGATGCCACTCAGCAGACGAGGATCAGTCAATGCCCGCTTCAGGGTGTGATTTTCAGCCGACAGCGTACTTCGAAACGATTCGAGGTCGCTGGAGAAGATATCGATTCCTCCGGGATCGAGGGCGCGCAAGCTATCCTCGCCTCGCAGCAGATGCAACGAGGCGCGATGTTTTGTGCCGGCTTCAGTGAGGACCAACGAACCGCTAGGAAAATCGAATGCCCCCAGACTCCTTCGCCCCGCCAGTTTTGCGCCGCGCGCTTGCCAGTGTAATCGTCCCGCAATCATCAGGTGAAACGCGAGCCAAAGATCATCGTCTAATCCGAACACGATACGTTTGCCAATGCGCCGCAGTTCGCGAACCGTTCGTCCCTCGGCACTCGCCAGCGGTGGCTGCACACTCCGCAAGAGGAAAGGACTGCTTAGCCGGATCTGCTCGAGTGGCTCGCCCACGACGCGCGATTCCAGCGCGCTGATATAGGCGGCGATGTCGGGTAATTCCGGCATGAGTACCAGCTTGCACGTCCTCGCCACGATTTGGCAATGTTGAACCTGACGAATTCAGGAATCTGCGACAGGCCCTTCTGCGGTTTCTTCTGACTTCCTGGGCTTATAATGCGGGGTCCCATTTGCACAGGATTTCGGCGCGGTGCTGACTTAGACTGATGCGTGGGGCGACTTCCAACTTTGATGTCCCACATGAGGCAAAGAATGGATTCTCTGAGTCGTTTCCTCACCCGCCGCGATTTGCTTCGGTCCAGCGTTGCACTCTCCGCCACAGCGTTGGCCGCGGGATCAGTCGGCCGGGCCCATGCATTGCTTGCAGCATACCCTGGCGCAGCGTCGGCCGAGGCCCTCGCCGCAGTGTCTCCGCGCGAGCGTCTGCTGTTCGACTTTGGCTGGAAGTTTTTTCAGGGACATGCCACCGACCCGCGTCGCGATCTCGGATTTGGCATGGGCCAGGGGGATTTTTCCAAGACCGGCGACTTCAAGTTTGCCCTCGAAAAATTTGACGATTCGCAATGGCGGCCGCTCAACCTTCCGCATGACTGGGCGGTGGAATTGCCCTTCGTGCGCGATGACGAGGTGGAAGATCACGGCTACAAACCGTTGGGCCGCCGCTACCCCGAAACCAGCGTCGGCTGGTACCGTCGCGCTTTCGATATCCCCAAAGAAGACGCAGGACGCCGCGTGGTGCTGGAGTTCGACGGAGCTTTCCGCGATGCGCTGGTGTTCCTGAACGGCTCCTTCATGGGCCGCAATGACAATGGCTACGCGCCCTTTCGCTTCGACCTGACGGACTTTCTGAATTATGGCAGCAAGAATTATCTGGTCGTGCGCATGGACGCCAGCTTCGGCGACGGCTGGTTCTACGAAGGCGCCGGCATCTATCGCCATGTATGGCTGACCAAGACCGACGCCCTTCACCTCGGACACTGGGACAGCTACGTTCGTCAGGTTCCATCGACAAAGGGCAACATTGCGTCGCTCAGCCTGGTAACCGTAGTGCAAAACCAAGGTCGCCAGCCGGAGAATTGCCGCGTGCGCTGGCAAATCCTCGATGCTGCAGGAAAAGCGGTAGCCACGGCAGAGGCGGCTCCGCAATCTGTCGCTTCTGATAGCTCTGCAGGTTTCACTGCTAATGCGAACTTGCCGAATGCCGCCCTTTGGTCGCCGGAGGCACCCAACCTTTATTCGGCGGTAGTGACGGTCGAGTCCGGGGGAAAATCGCGCGACGCGGAGCGCATCAGTTTTGGCGTGCGTACCGCAGTTTTCGATGCGGACAAGGGATTTTTCCTCAACGGCAAGCCAGTGAAGATCAAAGGCACCTGCAATCATCAGGATCACGCCGGTGTGGGGGCAGCGCTTCCCGACCGCCTGCAGTGGTACCGCGTCGGAGTATTGAAAGACATGGGCGGCAACGCCGTGCGCACGTCGCACAACATGCCTACGCCGGAGTGGGTGGAAGCCTGTGACCAGCTGGGCATGATGATGATGTGCGAAACGCGCATGATGAGTTCCAACGCGGAAGGAATGGCGCAGCTGGAGCTGATGGTCAAGCGCTATCGCAATTCGCCGTCCATTATCCTCTGGTCGATGGGCAACGAGGAATGGGTGCTGCAGAAGACTCCGCAGGGCCCGCGGGTGATTGCCGACATGATCGCGCGCACGCATGAACTCGATCCCGCGCGCCTTTGTACCTCAGCGGTGAATGGAAGCTTCGATACGCATTTCCCCGATGCCTTGGATGTGATGGGCTTCAACTACAACTTGAATGCTCCCGACGCCTGGCACAAGGCGCATCCTAAAAAACCCTCAGTAGGCTCGGAGACGGCCAGCACCGTTTCCACTCGCGGCATTTATTCAACCGACAAGTTGCGCAATTGGGTGAGCGCTTACGACCTGAATCATACCTCGTGGTCCGAGCTGGCGGAGGAGTGGTGGAAGTTCTACGCCGCGCGCGAATGGCTCTCCGGAGGATTTGCCTGGACCGGCTTCGACTATCGCGGTGAGCCCACGCCCTACGGCTGGCCTTCCATCAATTCGCAGTTTGGCATCGTCGATATGTGCGGATTCCCCAAAGATAACTTTTATTATTACAAAGCCTGGTGGGGCTCGGAGCCGGTCTTGCATCTTTTTCCGCACTGGAACTGGGAGCAGCGCGAGGGCGAACCGATCTCGGTTTGGGTGCACTCGAATCTCGATTCGGTAGAGCTTTTTCTGAACGGCAAGAGTTACGGCTCGCAAAAAGTGCTGCCCCTGACGCATCTGGAATGGAAGGTGAAGTACGAGCCCGGAGTGCTGGAGGCGCGCGGCACGAAAGATGGCAAGGTCGTGCTGATGGAGAAGCGCGAGACCACCGGCGAGCCGCAGTCGATCCGGCTAACGCCCGATCGCACCGAGATTAACGCCGACGGCGAGGATGTGGCTATCCTGCGCGTAGAAGTGCTCGACAAAGAGGGCCGCGCGATTCCGACCGCAAGTAACCTGATCAGTTTTAAAGTGAGCGGCGACGGCGCCCTAATCGGCGTAGGCAACGGAGATCCCAACTGCCAGGAGTCCGACAAGGCGCCGAAACGAAGCTTGTTCAACGGCTTGGCGCAAGTGATCGTGCAAGGCAGCAAGATTCCAGGGACGATTACAGTGGAAGCTTACACGGAAGACTGGCCGCCTCCCAAGTTACCCGCCACTCACGTAACGATAACAACTAAGAAGGCTGATTTCCGGGCGGCGGTGGAGTAGAACTCCCCAGCCTCTGATCCTGCCAGCTTTGCACTTCTTTGTTTTCCTCTACCTAGTGTCCGTGCTGGTGGCGACCTCCTTGGGCGATGCCCCATTTCGCTCGCGCGTTTATAATGGGAAGATTCCCTGTTGGCCAAATTGGCCTCTGTGGTGCTTCCGCTGAAAAGAAGCCGTTGGCGGACAGCCGAGGCGGCTGTCCCCACACGGGTAGTAGCTAAGAGCTAACAGCTAAGAGCTTCCTTCATGGACTTCAAACTAGTTTCCGATTACAAGCCGCAGGGGGACCAGGGCCGCGCGATCGAGTCGTTGCTGCGCGGGGTGTTTGACCGAGAGCAGCATCAGGTCTTGCTCGGCGTCACCGGCTCGGGCAAGACCTACACCATGGCCAAGGTGATTGAGGCAGCGAACCGCCCCACACTGGTCATGGCGCACAACAAGACGCTGGCGGCGCAGCTCTATCACGAATTCAAGAATTTTTTTCCGCACAACGTAGTCGAATATTTCGTCTCGTATTACGACTACTACCAGCCCGAGGCCTACGTCCCCGCCGCCGACCTCTACATCGAAAAGGAAGCGACAATTAACGACGAACTTGACAAGCTGCGGCTCTCGGCCACGCGATCTTTGTTTGAGCGCCGCGACGCGCTGATCGTAGCTTCGGTAAGCTGCATTTACGGCCTCGGCTCGCCGGAAGCCTATTACGGCATGATGATGTTTCTGGAGAAGGGCCAGAAGATCAAGCGCGAGGACATCACCCGCCGGCTGGTCAACATTCTCTACGAACGCACAAACGGAGATTTCCGGCGCGGCACGTTTCGCGTGCGCGGCGATGTGATCGAGGTCTTCCCTACTTACGACGATATGGCGTACCGCATCGAGTTGTGGGGCGATGAAATTTCGTCGCTCACGCAGGTTGACCCGCTGTTCGGCACGGTGAAGCAGAAATACATGCGGCTGCCGATTTATCCCAAGACGCATTATGTGATGAAAGAGGAGACGCGAGCTTCGGCCGTAGCCTCGATCAAGCAGGAGCTGGCGTGGTGGGAAGTTGAAATGGAAAGGCAAGGACGGCTGGTGGAGGCGCAGCGCATTCATCAGCGCACCATGTTTGATCTGGAAATGATCAAGGCCATGGGCTATTGCCATGGCATCGAAAATTATTCGCGGCACTTTACAGGACGGTTGCCGGGCGAGCCTCCGCCGACCCTGCTGGATTATTTCCCGCGCGATTTTCTGATGTTTATCGACGAATCGCACCAGACCGTTCCGCAGCTGCGCGGAATGTATGCGGGCGACCGCTCGCGTAAAGAATGTCTTGTCGAATACGGATTTCGCATGCCCTCCGCGCTCGACAATCGTCCTCTGACGTTCGAGGAATTCGAGCACCGCACCAATCAACTGGTCTACGTTTCGGCCACCCCCGGACCGTATGAGCTGACCAAATCGGCGGGTGTGGTGGTAGAACAGATTATCCGGCCTACCGGGCTGATCGATCCGGAAGTAGAGGTGCGTCCGGTGAAGGGACAGATTGACGATCTGTTGCACGAGATTCGCGCGCGCGTGGAACTTGGGCAGCGGGTGCTGGTGACCACTCTGACCAAACGCATGTCCGAAGACCTGGCCGAGTACTATGCCGAGGTCGGCGTGAAGTGCCGCTACATGCATTCGGAGATCGAAACTCTGGAACGGGTGAAGATTCTGCGCGACCTGCGCAAGGGCGAGTTTGATGTATTGATCGGCATCAATCTTCTGCGCGAAGGCCTGGACCTTCCGGAAGTTTCGCTGGTAGCGATCCTGGATGCGGACAAAGAAGGCTTTCTGCGATCGGTAGGATCGTTGATCCAGACGATAGGCCGTTGCGCGCGGCACTTGAACGGCCGGGCCATCCTTTATGCAGATCGTATGACCGATTCGATGAAGCGCGCCATCGATGAGACCCTTCGCCGCCGCGCCATTCAGACGGCCTACAACGAAGAAAACGGAATCACGCCCGAATCGATCGTGCGTCCGCTGGACATGACCCTGGCCGGGATCGTCGCCGCCGATTACGCCGACCTGACGGCCGGCGAGTCCGAAGGCCTGCCGGAGTTCAAGACTCAAGAGGAAGTGGATGCCTACATCGGCAAACTCGAAAGCGATATGCGCGAGGCGGCGAAGCGCTTCGAATTCGAGAAGGCGGCGAAGCTGAGGGATACGATCAAGGAGCTGCGAACGAAGGAGTTTTTGTTCGCGTGAGTGGCGCAGCCACATCTGAATAATGAGGGAAGAATTGCTTCAGTCGATCAATTGTTGTTCGCCATTTCGGGGTGGTCGGTCTACACACTGTGTTCAGTGTTCCGAAAAGACCCTTCCCCTTTAAAGCATCTTCTAACGGAACTGTTTGCAGCCACTGCACGGGCACAACGTACTCCCGCTCGGGATCGTCCCGGAATTTCTTATGGTAGTGACCTTGATTGAGCACTTCCTGAGCGGGCTTGCGTCCTTCGGGCGTATCGACTTCGAAAGACAAAAAGGGCCGTCGGAATCCCGTCACGCGCCCAACCCCTACGAAGCCAGATTTCGGGTCCTTTACCCAGACTCGATCACCCGGACTGAGCTGCTTGAGGGTACTGCTGTACCATGAATTGCCACCGGCTGATATGAATCCGTAGCGCATCGCCTCCGACCACGAGCGGGACTCCCCGTCCCCGAAATTTGCGTAATATTCTCCGTTCCAAGGCTCCTTGGCGTCCTGAAGCGAGGTCTCAGCATTGACTTGGGTCTCTGCGGGATCAACCAGCCAGAAGCGACTTAGGAATTGCTCATCGCCTTGCGCGAATACTTGGAAACAAATTACATTGATGGGGACTTTGCGCTGGTTCAGGTACGTCACGATGCGTTCGGAACTGTCATCGAGAGACGCCGCAACAATCACAATCTGGTGCTTCTTTAGCCCCTCTTCGTCGAGGGGCTGTCCAAAGCGTGATCGAAAATCGTCGTCCAAGCTGCTTCCAGGCTTAAACCGAAAATAAATACTCCTGACGTACTCGGGTTCAAGCGTCTCGACCCACGTGGCGTAGTCGAGCGCCTGCGCGATCACTTCGCGCGGAGTCTTATTGCGCTTGAGTTCGATCAGAATGATGGAGCTATCGGGCGCAAGCGCGAGCAAATCAACTCGGCCGCCGTACGGTGCTTCGTACGGTGTCTTTTCCTCGTTTCCGATAAGCATCCAATGGTCCGAAACAATCCTGCAATCCGCGAAAATCATCGTCTGCAGATCTTGCTCGAGGGCCAGAGACGAGCGTTTTAGTTCCTCGGGGCGAGTTGAGACTTTCCAGATGGAGTGGCAGACAGGCATGGGCGTCTGATCCCGCTAATGATGGGCGATAGGGAGGGCACAGTCAAGTCGCTTTCAAATAGCTATTCGGCGACAGAATCGCAATATCCCGCTATGGATGCGTCAGTTCAAGACTATCGGTTTCGTGTCGATAATGAGTTAAATGGTGAAAATAGCTGAGATTCGAAGGACATGTTTTGCCTGTCCGGCGCAATGGGAAGGTAAAACGGAATCTGGATACGTATATATCAGGTTTCGATGGGGAAGCCTAACCGTCAGGTCTGGTTCAACGATCAAGGATGCGATAGCTGGGCCCTCAATATTTGAGTGGCACGACACTGACGGCTTTGGCGGATTTATGGAGTACGACGAACTGAAGAAGCTCACTTCCGGCGTATTAGATCTACCCGATGCGGAATCCTCTGAAGAATCGAACGGTGTCCCGGCAAAGACTTAAACCAACTTAGCAAGCATCCGAAGTAGTCATTCTCTATCCCTATCTTCCGTAGGCCGCGCTCGCGGCTAGGGGTTTGCGGTGGAAGGTGTAGCCGTCGAAGGTTTCGGAGCGGAAGTTCAGGTTGGGGGCTTGGAGCTTTTCGGTCTGGCTGAGGAACAAATATCCGCCGGGCTCAAGATACAGATGCAGGCGCTCCAGCAGGGCGGTGCGCTGGGCGCGGGAGAGGTGCGGCAGCACGTCCATACAGAAAATGCAATCGAAGCGGCCAATGTAGACCGGCTTGGTTAGGTTCATGGTGTTGAAAGTGACCAGGCTGCGCAGTCGCGGCTTCACCAGCAGATGCGCGCCATTGGTTGGAGTGGGCGTAACGTTCGTTGATCCGTTGACCGATTGATTCCCGGCTGATCCGTTGCTGGCTGGATTTTGGATCGCTTCCTGAGAACCATTCTGGCCTCCGCTGGGGCTCCCGATTTTCGAGAAGCAGGCGCGAATCCCTGCCGGAGGCAAGCCAGTTAGAGCGGATTGCGGATAGAGGCCGCGCTCGGCCACACCGATGGCGGACGGCAATAGATCACTGCCGACAATGTGAATCGACCAGTCTTTCATGCTCTGGCCCGCCATGCTCTGGCCCGCGCCAGCCGCCACGCTATTCTCAGCAATCCCGCCGTTGCGGCTGGCCAGGCTTTTTTCCCGGGCATCCCGGCTGGCATTCCCATTGCTCGCGCCGTTGCCGTTTCCGTTTCCTCCAGGGATCGCGTCGCACAGAGCCATGGCAATCGAATAAGCTTCTTCGCCAGTGGAGCAACCCGCACTCCAGATGCGAAGCGTACAAAATCCGTCATCCGATTTGCGAGAATAGAGTTGCGGGATGACCTGCCGGGCCAGGGCATTCATCGCCCCGGGATGCCGAAAAAAGCCGGTGTTGACGTTGAGCACGCCATCCAGGAATGTGGGCAGCACAGACGGATCCTGATCCGAAGCCCGAAGCCGGTCCATTAAGGCAGCGGAAGATTCCAGCTCCTGACTCTCCAGATACTCCGCCACGTGCGCGGCCAATGCGCTGTTGGGACAGTCAAGCAGAATTCCAGTCTGGCGCTCGACCAGCAGGCGCAGTTCGGAGAGTTCGTGCTCAAGAATCGTAACGCCCGCCATTAATCTATGCATATTTCCTTCCCTCACAGTGCGCACAAACATTCATGGCCCGACCCCTGCTTGACCGGCCTTGGTATGAGGGAGGGTTAATTCTCATACGTCAATCGCCCGCGGCTGTGGCCGCATACGACCTGCCCGAATCTCGTTCTGCCTGCTGAGCCACCACATTCATTTCCTTCTCCAGTGACGAGAAACGCTGCATGATCTCGTGAATACGAAGGGCCATGTTGCGAATGGTTTCTATCTGGGCGCGAGCCGGGGCGGAAAGGCTGCCGGGCTCCAGCAGCAGCAGATCCGAATTTCCCAACACCGAAGTGAGAGCGTTGTTCAGATTGTGACGCATTTCCACCATGTAACGGCCGAGGGTCGCCTGACGATCAAGGCTCGCACACGCCAGTTCAGCGGCGCGAGCGCGGGATTCGGCTCTTGACCGATGGATCGCCTCGCTCCCGGCCAACACTAGGGTTTCGAGCCAATGATCCACGCGGCGAAGTACAGCAATTCGAGGCCAGAGCCGCCGCACCAATTGCGCCGTGGGACCGTCCTGGCAGACGCAGAAAATCGGCTGACCGGTGGAATGCAAGGGCTCCATGACCACCGACAGAAGTTCGCGCCGTAAATCGCCAACGATCGCCACGTCAAATGCATCCACCGCAAACCGCGGCCACAGTTCCCCGCTCAGGACGGTAAAGGCAGGAGCACTGCGCTCGCTCTGCCACTGGGCAGTGATGCGGCGGGAGAAATCTACTTCGTCGGAGATGATTAGTACGGTCGGTGCATCCACTTCTACTGTCCTCTTTGACTTTAGAGCGGCGATCCTGTTGATCCGCGTCGCGAAACCGAGTATTGATTGTCACTGAACCTGCGAACCGTTCAACTCTTATTGCCCGGCTGGGGCTCGGAGTCCGGATCCCAACTGGATTCACTTGAGATTTCAAACTCAGCAGGCTCCGAATTTGAGTCGGCGGGTTCATCGTCAAGGTCTGCACCGGCGGCTGCCGCCACCGCGGCCTTTGCGGCCGGTTTCGGCGTTTCCGCAATTTCGGCAGATGCGACCGGCGTTGTCGCAGCCGATCCGGTTTTCTTTGCGCGTGCCGATCTCAGCGCAGGCTTTGCCAAAGATGCGGACTTCGGCGCGGCTTCGGTTCCCGGTTCAGGAGCTCCGCCACGGCCGAGAGCCTGATCCACGGAGGCGCGCAGATCGACCAGCATGCGTAACGGTTGTCCGGAAGAATACTCCGCTTGAAACATTACCTTCCACGACTGGCAGATCATGCGCAGACGAACGATCGGTTCCTTCTCGGAAAACTGCGCCCGCCGGCAGTCAATCGTTTCAATGCCTTTATCCTCGAGTTCCGTAAGACCTTCCAGAATCGTATTGAGGTCGCCCAGCATGAGGCGAAAAAAAGACCGCCGCATGAGGTATCCGAAGCGGGTGAAGGCCACCAGGGCGACCGGCAGATAGAACAGGTCGCCGGCCTGGCCCTTGGCCTTACGGCCTTGTTCGAGAACGCCCCCATGCAAAAGTTCATCGAGCGAACGGCAGCGTCGCGCCGACTCCAACACGCGTTCCAGCGCGTTCAACCAGACTGGAGGCTTTAATTCCACTTCGCCTAACACCAGCTCCAACGATTGCGCTACATAGGCGAGATCAACCTCCGCGTCACTCACGCCGGTGGGCGCCAGCTGGCTGAAGTATTGCACCAGGAGAAAATCAATCTTGTCCCGCGCGGCATCGGTTTTGACCGTGCTGGTCAGGAAGTGTTGCAGCAGGTTCAACAAACTTTCCTGATTCACCAGAGAACTGGTTTGCAGGAACTGTCGCAACTGGTGCACCTGGATGTGCTCGTCCATTTCTTCCAGCCAGCGTTGGGCCTGCTCGACGGTCTCTTTGCCCGGAGTGTTGACTCCGGCTTCAAGATCGGCGAAAGGTTTCATTTCGAGGGCGAACTCGCGCACGACTTCACAATAGATGGGGTAAAGCCTGCGGGCGCTTTGCCATTGCGTCGCGAGATCCGGTACAGGTGTTGAAGGCGTCATGATTTCACGATCCAGTTGGGCACTTCTTGTCGGAAGCGGGCGGCCACCACGGTTTTGCCCGTGTGATATTGCACCGCAACCACAGACACGGTGACGTCGAAGGAACCGTCGGAATTTCGCAGGCGAAGGTCATCGCCGAACTCCAACGCCGTGTCGCACTCGAAAAGAACTTCGCGTGGCGTGCCAAATTCAATGACGATGCTCTCCATGAACGGCGCGGAGGTGAAGGTGCTGCCCGGAATGATTCGTGCCACCTGAAGTCGCATCCGCACCGGTGACGCGTCAGGAAAAAAGCGCGCCAGTCCTGCCACGGGGCTGGCATCCTGAGTGCTACGCGCCGTTGCTGTGGCCTGTTGCGTCACTCGATGAAAATCTCCTCACTTCAGACTGCGCTGCCCCGTAATGCGGTGGGGCCCCCTCCTCTTCCTGGTTTGGAAGAGCTTCGAGGGAGCCAGAATCCGCAGTTCAGAAAAGGCGGAGCAAAACGGCAGCCATCGTTATGAACGGAAGGATTAGCACCCCCGTGAATGCGTTTTCAGCGGCTTAGCGCACATTTTCAGAATGGACACGAGGAATTAATTAATTCAGTGTCTCAGGATGAGACCGCGTCTCACAAATAGCGGGCATTCCTCGGCGCCGGAGGCCCTATTCATCTCGTAGAGTCGTTGCGGGATCGATTCCCGCAATTCGCAATGTCGGCACAGCTGTCGCGATAAGTGTTACCGACGCGAGCACCAGAACGACGGTAAGGAAAGTCGGCAAGTCATAGACGTTTACCCCGTACAGCACGCTGCGCATAGCCCGCAATTCTCCGGCACACAGGATCAAACCCAGGATGATTCCCAAAGTCGAGGCTCGTGCCCCCGGCGCTCCGATGTGGACCATGGTTTGACGCAGGTTAGACCCCAGGGCGATACGGATGCCGATTTCGCGCGTTTTTTGCGCCACAATATTAGCTACCAGAGCGAAGATTCCGACGGCACTCAGAAACAAAGCTAGACCTGCCATCACGCTCAGCAGCGCCACTTCGACGCGCTGTGTCGCCAGGGTCTTCGCCTGCAGGTCGCGCATGCTGTAGAAGCCTGAAAAAGGCAGGTTGGGATCGGCACTCGCCAGCGCGCGCTGCATTTGGGCGGTCACTCCCTCCAAGGGGGCCGCTGTACGAACAACCCAATCCGGCTGGAACCACACGTGCACCAAGGAGAGCGCCTGCGCGTTGACCTGGGCGGCGGGAACGTACATCGCCTGCTCGCTCATGAGCGGAGCGCCCTCGTACAGACCGGAGGAAACGGAAACATCCGCCACTTCGCCCACAATCACCGTGTCTTTATTGATAAAGCGGCCAACGGGGTTGGTCCCGCCATAGAACTTTCGGGCAAATGCTCGATTCACTACGGCTACGTGCCGCGCAGTTGGGCCATCGGCGTTGGTAAAGTCGCGACCCGCAAGCACGGGCATCTGCAACGTCTCGAAATATCCAGGAGTGACGTAGACGAGGTCTGTTCCATCTTCCTGTCCCGCCTCTTTGCCGTCGCTGAGGATAACGCCGTCGTTTAGAGTGCGCTCGTAAGGCAGGCTCAATCCGACTGCGGCACTCTGCACGCCTGGAATCTGTCGCATGGCGGCCGTGCTTTCATCCAATAGCTCTCTGAAGGCTGCGGGATCGTGGAAGCGGGCGTCATCGAGCGAGGCCTTGGCGACCATCACTCCGTTGGGATTGAACGCCGACGGCAGCGTTTCCAGGTGGATCAGAGTTCGAATAAGCAGGCCCGCCCCGGCCAGCAACACGACGGTCAGGGCAACCTCGCTCGTAATCAATGCCTGCCGCAGGTGTAAACGGTCGGCACCAGTTGCGGACCGGCTGGCAATGGCAGAGCGCAGATCAAGTTTTCGCGTGGACAGTGCAGGAAGCATGCCAAAAAGCACGCTGGTCAGAAGGGAGATAAGAAGCGTAAATGCCAGTACGCGGGCATCAAGGGGCACGCCCGTTACCGGCAGAAAGTGTTCGGGAAGCAGCATGAGTGACCCCCGTAAAGCGACGAAACCCACCGCTACGCCAGCCGCTCCTCCCACGAATGCCAACAGGAGATTTTCGACCCAGAGTTGTTGTTGGATCTGCCAACGTGAAGCCCCGAGCGCCAGCTGGGTAGCCACTTCAGGCGTGCGCCGCAGAACTCGCACCAGCGTCAAACCGGCAAGATTGGCGCAGGCGATCAGCAGAATGAAGCCCGCCGCCAACATCAGCGCTAAAACCTGCGGACGCAGCGTTGCCGTTTCACCTTTTTGCAGCGGCACGGAGTAGTACGTCACGTGCGCGCCCGGTCGGTCTTTTAATTCAAAGCGATGGGTCAGGGACCATGCGCGATTGATCTCAGCATCCGCCTCCTGCCAAGTCGTTCCATCGCGCAGCCGCGTGATGCAGTCATAGTTCGTTCCCCCTCCCTCGCCCTCGCGGGTCGGCTGGATCGGGGTATACAGGTCGGCATTCAATGGGGTCGTTGCACCATCAGGGAGCACTCCGACCACCGTGTACGGCTCGCCTTTCAAAAGAATGGACTGACCCAGAATATTGGGATTCGAACCAAGGGTGTTTCGCCACAAGCGGTAACTTAGAATCGTTGCCTTTGGCCCGTGAGGACGATCTTCTTCATTCAAGAAATTGCGCCCGAGAACAGGATGTATATCCAGCACGTCGAGGTAATGCGCTGAGATCCGTCCCGCCTGAAGATACTGCACATGAGATCCCGCTTGCAGGTTGACGCCCGAAGTTCCTCCGCTTGAAACAGCCGAGATCAAAGACGGAACATTGTCGCGCAGCGACTCCCATCGCTCACCATTCAGATGGTGCCGCTCATCGGACGGCCGCGAACCGGTGACCCGCGTGTAAATCGTGCCCATTCGTTCAGGATGGGCGTAGGGCAGGCTGGTCAACATGAGCGCATTCACGATGGAAAAGATCGCAGTGTTTGCGCCGATGGAAAGAGCCAGCGTAAAAATCACCGTGATGCTGAAACCCGGATTACGCCATAACTGCCGCACGGCAAATTTGAGATGTTGCGCGAAAGCATTCATCGACAGTCCTCGTTGCGGAAGACCAAGGTTTCCCTAGCTAAGACTATTCTTCAATATGTTGACGTGCCAGAGGAAGTTCCGCTTAAGTAGAGGAAAATGGGTTGAGTCAGGCCCCACTAGCCTCGTTCCGGTTCACCGAACTTTGCGTCTCGGGATTATCACTGCAAAGTGTGGCTTGACGATCCCGACCCGGACGAGCCCATGCCGATGTTGTAGCGTTTCAGCTTGCGATACAGTGTGGCACGGCTGATGCCGAGCATGCGTCCGGCGAGGGCTTTGTCTCCGTTCACCTGCTGAAAGACGCGCTGGATGGTGGCCCGTTCGATGTCTTCGAGGTCGGTGGTAGTCAGCGCAGCTCGCGACGATTCTGGAAGGGCCCGTGCAGCGGAAAGATCATGATCCACGACCGTTGACCCTTCGATCGGCGCCATCGTTCCTCCCGTTGCGCCAATGCCGGAAGCAATAGCCGGCGGAAGGTCGCTGAGGTCAATGATCTGGCCATTACCCAGGGCGACCGCGCGTTCCACGCAGTTCTCCAGTTCGCGTACGTTGCCCGGCCAGTCGTATTCCATCAGCGCGCTCATCGCGGCGCTGGTGACGTGCAGCTCCGAGCCGGGGGCATAGCGTTCCAGGAACCAGTGCACCAGCATCGGAGTGTCGCTGCGGCGCTCGCGTAGCGCGGGAACATAAAGGGTCACAACATTAAGCCGAAAATAAAGGTCTTTGCGGAAGGTTCCGTTCTTGTACGCCGCTTCCAGATCGCGGTTTGTGGCCGCAATCACCCGGACATCAACTTTCGTTCTCTGATTACTGCCCACGGGACGAACTTCTTTTTCTTGCAAGACCCGGAGCAACTTAGCCTGCAACTCCAGCGGCAGTTCGCCAACTTCATCGAGGAAGATCGTCCCTCCGTCGGCTGCCTGGAACAATCCCTGCTTCGATTTCAGTGCTCCTGTAAACGCTCCCTTTTCGTAACCGAAGAGCTCGCTTTCAATCAGCGTCGGCACCAGCGACCCGCAGTCAACGGCGACAAAAGGCCGGCTGGCGAAGGCGCCCCGGAAATGCATGGCGCGGGCCACTAGTTCTTTGCCGGTGCCGCTTTCTCCGTAAATCAGCACCGGCGTCCGCGTGTCCTTCAAGCGCGCTACCATGCGCAGCACTTCCTGGATTCGTCCCGAGGAGCCGATGATGCCATGGACCGCGGTTTCCGAATCCATGCGCTGGCGCAGAAATTCGTTTTCTTCCACCAGGCGAACTTTATCCGCCATGCGCCGCAGAAACAGTCGCAATTCCTCTAACGGAGAAAACGGCTTGGTGATGTAGTCATAGGCGCCTAGCTTCATGGCTTGCACGGCGGTTTCGATGGAGCCATGCCCGGTCATCAGTGCGATCTCGGTGCGCGGCAGAAGTTTCTTTACTTTTTCCAGGAACTCCAGGCCCGACATGTGCGGCATCACCATGTCGCTGAGCACTATGTGTACCGACTGCTCCTCCAAAAGCGCCAGGGCCGACTCGCCGCTTTCGGCTTCCAGGCAAATGAAGCCCAACGCCTCGCCGACTGTCACGCAGAGCTTGCGGATGCTCTGCTCGTCGTCGACGACCAGCAGTCGAATGCGAAAATCTTCTTTACTCCCTGGAATATTCACTCGACCTTCCCAAAAGTCTTCGCCACTACATCGATAAATTGTTGTACGCGAAAAGGTTTTTCCACGCAGGGAGCGCCAGTCTGATGCAGCGTGGCCACGGTCTCCTCATTGGCAATATCGCCGGTAATAAAAATGATTCGCGATGCCAGATCGGGGCGGTGGCTCGCGACCCAGGCGTGAACCTGGCCGCCGTCCACGCCCCCGGGCGTGCGCATGTCAGAAACCACACCCAGAAATTCGCCGCGTTCCAGTAAGGAGAGAGCATCCGCGCCGGACTCGCAGCAGACCACCGGATATCCGCTGCGCTCCAGAGCCGCTTGCACGTAGGCCATCACGGCAGGCTCATCTTCGATCAGCAGCACGGGCGGAGATTGAGGTTTCAGGGCGGGTAGACTCATGGTTGTATCACTCCTGCGGCCACGCTCAAGGATGCGGTATGGGGAGCTGCGGGCAGGCGCACAATGAAGGTGGCGCCCTGTCCCCCGGCATTGTTGTGGCAAAGGATCTCGCCACCGTGCTCTTTCAGAATTCCGTAGCAGATGCTGAGGCCCAGACCGGTTCCTTTTCCGATCTCTTTCGTGGTGAAAAACGGGTCAAAAATCTTGTCCGGATCGGTGATCCCGTTGCCGTTATCGCGAAACGAAACTTCGACGGCATCTCCGGTCTTGGTGGACATGATTTCAATGCGCGGCGAACGGCCTACCTCATGCACGGCATCATAGGCATTGTTGAGAATGTTGAGAAACACCTGCTGCAACTGGTGCGCATCGCCCATAACCTCGGGCAGTCCCTCATCGAGATGCTCAACAATGTCAACGCCGTGACTGTTAAAGTCATACGAACGCAACTGCACGGTCCTGCGAAGGATCGAATTCAATTGCACGGCGCTGCGCTGAGGCGGCATCTGCCGGGCAAAACTGAGCAGGTTCTGCACAATCTGCTTGGTGCGCTGCGCCTCCTGCAGAATCACCCGCATGTCTTTGCGAGCGGTTTCCGGGAGTTCGGGATTCTCCATCAGCAAGTCGGCAAACCCAAGGATCGCCGTCAGCGGATTGTTAACCTCGTGCGCGACCCCGGAAACAAGCTGTCCGACCGCGGCCATTTTCTCGGTGTGCACCAATTTATCCCGAAGCACGGCCGAGTCCGTGATGTCAGTCAGGACTAGCACGATGCTGGTGACCGTGCCCTGCTCATCCCGCATAGGGCTGAGATTGGCGGAGAATTTTGCGGCCGCGCCGTGGCCGCGCAACAGCTGCAACTCCAGATTGTCAACCTGCTGGCTGTTCAGCGTGCGCTGCAACGCCTCTGCCAAAGGCAGGGCATAACCCGAGGCCGCCAGGTCCAGCAAGGGATGCCCTAACAAATCCCGCTGCTCATATCCCGCATCGTACCAGCGGCGATTGGCGTAACTGATCAGGCCCGCTGTGTCCACCACCAAAATCAAGCTCTGCGTGTTGTTGAGAATCTTTCCGGAAAAGTCCCGCTCGCGATGCAGTTCGGACTGGTAGGTGCGCAGGCCGGTTACATCGAGCATCAGTCCGCGAATCTGCAGCAATCGGCCCACATTGTCGTGCAATCCAAAGGCGTTGATCAGAACGTGGATCGGCGACCCGTCCTTGCGCTTGAGCGTGGCTTCAAAATTGCGCAGGTGGCCATTTTCTTTCATCACATCCGCGTGCTGTTCCCGCTGCTCAGGAGAAAAGTAGAGTTGAGCGGGAATATCGATCTGCAGCAATTCCTCCCGGCTTCCATATCCCAGCATCCGCACCATGGCGTCGTTCACTTCGATAAAGCGCCCTTCGGGAGTGCTGAAGAACAACCCTTCCTGAATGTTGTCGAAGAGTTCGCGGTAACGGCGTTCGGCCTCGCGCCGGTCGGAAATATCTTTCAGCACGTGAATGGTTTGCAGGCCCTCGTCCGCCGGCCCATGCACGCGCGAGGTCGAAACCAGGTAGGTACGACCGAACACGGGATGCGCGAATTCGTCGGAGGCGTCCGCCATGGCGCGGCAGAACGGACACGAGTAGGGCGCAGCTTCGCTGGTCAGCGCCATCAGCGCCCGCATATTCACGCCAACCAATTCGCTTGCCGGCACCCCAATCATCTCCGCCAGCGATCGGTTCACTCGCAGAACTTTATCGGTCTGGTCGTGCACCACAATGAAGTCCGTGATGGCGTCGAAAATCTCCATCCAGTGGCGATTTGCCTGCTCGATCCGGGTAAAATGCCGGGCATTGCCCAGCGCCATCGCGGCATGGCCCGCCATGGTTTCCAGAAAGACGCGATCTTCCTGTTCGAGCGGAGACGAACGCCCCGAAAGACAGAGCAATCCTGCCAGTTCCCCATTTGCGCCAGCCAGTCGCACCAGAGTGCAGTCCGACCACTGCAGGCTTGCCGCAGTCTCCGCTCCCAGGATTTCCTCCGCCGAACCATGCGCCACAGTTTCCGTGTGGCGATTTGCAAACTCCGCGAGAGCCGCGCCCAGCGAACGATCGAGCCCCGGCTCCAGCGCCGAACTGGGATAAGAACTGAGATAAGCCTTTACGGGAGAAATTTCCGGCTGCAGGATTCCTCGCTTTTCCTCGGATTGTGATTTGAGTTCCTGCGCCAGACTCGAAACTTCGAGGCTTGCAACTTCAAGGGTTCGAGCCTCAGGAATTCGAACTTCAGGGCTTCGGACCGCGCTGCCGGGAACGGCCACAGGAGCCGGCGCGCGCGAAACCTCGATCGGACCTTTCTCCCGGTCCTGCAAAGCGTGGTTCTGCAAAGCGTGGTTCTCCAAAGCGTGGTTCTGCAAAGCCGCGAGTTGCCAATGCCCCTCCTGCCACACCGCCAGCAAACCGGCGCGGAATCCCGTAAGCTCCGTTGTACGGCTGACGAACCGGCGGGCAAACTCGGGCAAGTGCAGTGCTCCATTTATTTCGCGGGCCAATTCGATCAAGGCTTCGGCTCGTCGCCGGTGCTGTTCCGAAAGATGCAAATTGCTGGCCACTTCCAGCACAACCGCCGCCTGATTGGAGAGCGCACGGGCGCGGCGAATATCCTCTTGCGAAATTCCCGTACCATCGAGACGATCCAGAACTCCGAACATCCCCTGCACCCGTCCGCTGGTGCCCAGCAGCGGCACGGCAAGAAATTGGTGCACCTTGTATTTTGTCACCGCGTCAAGATTGATCCCGGGAGTCTGGCTGGCCTCGTCGGTCCAGAAGACTTCCTTGGCTCGTAATGCGCGTGTGGCCAAGCCTTCTGGGATCGTCACTTCCAGGCGCCGCGGTTCCCCTTTTTCGACTGCGTAGCGAACCCGGAACCGGCCGTCTTCCAGCAACGCAATCACGCAGCGCCCGAAGCCCAGAAAATCAGAAGCGCGGATCACGAACGCTTGCAGAAAATGATCGAGATTGCTGCTCGAACTGAGTTCGGAAGAAATCTCAAGCAACTGGTGCAGTTCGTGCGCCTGCGCATGAGCCGTGGCATGGAGTTCGGCATGGGCCACGGCGACCGCGCCGAAGCCGGCGATTGCCGCCACCAGAGATTTTTCTTCCGCCGTGAATATGTCATCCTGTCGGGGGTAGATCAGAATGGCGCCCTGGGTGCGCGAGGTGCGAAACGGAGCGGCAATCAATTGTCCAGGAGAAACCAGATTCCCCAGCGAATGCACATCGGCGCCGATCGAAAGGGTCATGGGCTCGCCCGCCGCGACGGCGCGTTGCGCCAGGTCGGCCGCAAAGCGTAGCGTCTGCCGGTCGTGCCGGGCACGGGCCGAAGTCGCCAATTGCGGAGTCTCCGCTGAAACCGCCTTCAATTCAAATGGGCCCTCGCGTCGCAACAAGACGCAGACCAGCCTGGTACGCAGCAGCAGCCGCAAACGATCCGCCAAAGCTTCGATTACAGCGGAGACGTCAGGCGCCCCATGCAACACATGGGCCACATCCGCCAGGATTTCGGCGCGACGATACTCCTCCCGCGATGTCTCGCTCAGACGTGCCGCTTCCAGCAAGCTTCCCAGTTGGCCGGCCAGGATCGTAGCCTTGGCGGCTATTTCCTCGCTGAAGAAGTCGTCCTGGGAATCGTGCATGAACGTAACCGCTCCGATGACCTCGTTGAAAAGCATTAATGGCGCCGCCAGAATGGAACGCGCTTCAAATCCCATCGCAGCCGGCAGAGCCTCCGGAGGCACATGATTGGCGAAGATGGTCCTGCGCTGCCGCACCGCCTCCGCAGTCACAGTACTCTGCTCTGGACGCAGGCGGATGCCGGCGAATCGATCCGCCAGTTTCCCGTCGGCTTGCTCTCCTACCAGTTCATCGGCGAGCTGGCAGCGCCAAAAATAAACCCCCGACACGCGGAAATATTCACGCGTAACCCGGCAGAAAAATCGAATCAGCGCCTCCGTCCCGGGACGCTCGCTCGCCTTGGCGGAGATATGGAGCAGGACTCTCTGAAAGTCTTCGTCCGCCCCTGCCGCAAAGTTCTTTTCCGGGGAACTGATCGGACCACGCCCAGAGATGCTGAGCGCTTCGCCGTAACTGGAGGAATAGTGTTCTCGATTCACAAGTGCTTGAATCTATTGGGAAACTACCTGTCATCTCAATTTGAGTCAAGAGAAATGGGCGTCGGGGTGCCTTGGTATGAAATCCCGAGGCAATTGTGAGATTGTGTCTCAACCTGAGAAACATCCGACTGCTGATCAGGAATGAGACGCCTCTAACTCAGACCTCCCCGGCTAGGCCTACTCATACCAGCACCAACCTATTTATTTACAAATACATACAGCCCATTACTTTCGTTTTTCCAGGAAGGTTGAGGTGGCCCAGCCATTGCACGCTCGGGGTCACCAGCTTCTGGCGAGCGAGGAGGAATTGTGTCTCAACGAACTGCGACGGCTGTATTGGCCGTTCTCACTTCAGCAGTCATGGTCGGTCCCATGAATGCGGGAGCGCAACAGTCGCAGAGCGAAGAAGTGGTGCGCCGGGCCAAGAGCAAAGTGCAGCCGTCGTACCCGGATCTGGCCCGCAAGATGAATATCGCCGGCACGGTAAAGATTGAAGTAGGGGTGGCGCCCAACGGCACGGTGAAAGTTGCCCGCGTGGTGGGTGGCCACCCGGTTCTGGCCACGGCGGCGCTGGATGCTGCCAAGAAATGGCGTTTTGAACCGGCGTCGCAAGAGAGTTCGGGAGTGATCGACTTTAAGTTTGAGCCGCGGTAGCAGCCTGGCCGCGGAGGAGATTAGGGATGACAATCGGCAAGAAGTTATATACCAATTTCGGCATCATCCTCACCATGGTGGTAGTGCTGTTCCTGGTGAATTGGTCTGCCGTCCTGCGGGAGCACGCGACCAAAGCCGCCGCCGCTGCTTCGCTCGAACTGGAGGACAGCACCAACGCCGTCCGCTTTCAAATGATGCAGAACCGTCTCTACCTCAGCAACTACCTGTTAAGTGGCGACACCCGCGAGGTCGACCGGATGAATGAGGGTATGCGCACTCTCAACGAGAAACTCGAACAGGGCAAGAGTCTGGCCAATTCCGAGCAGGTCAAGACCGCTTTGGACAAGGTGCAGCAACTGGAACAGGCGTGGGCTAAAGAATTCGCCCAGCCTCTGATTGAAAAACGCAAAGACGTCAACTCCGGCAACGCCACCGTGGCCGAATTGCAAATCTATTACCTGCAAAAAGATGCCTCTTCCTGGGTGAAGAATTCCACCGACTCCCTCGACGTGGCCGCCGGCGAGAATCGCAAACTCGTGGATGAGCGACGCAAGTCGGACGATAGCGCGGCCAACTGGACCATCGGCGTTTCGCTCATTAGCACGTTGGCGGCGCTGTCTCTGGGCATCGCGATCGCCTACCGCACTGCCAAGTCGATTACCGAACCGCTCAATGAACTGATGAACGTGGCTCGCGGAATCGGCAATACCGGCGATCTGGAACACAACATCGACCTCCACCGTGACGATGAGATCGGCGAACTGGCTCGCACCTTCCACAAAATGGTCACTTACCTCAAGGAGATGGCGGGGGTTTCCGAATCCATCGCCGGAGGCGACCTGACTCTGGAAGTGAAGCCGCGGTCGTCGCATGACACGTTGGGCAATGCTTTCGCCCGCATGGTGGAAGGACTGGCCGGGCTGGTGCGCAGCGTGCGCGACGCCTCGTCTCAAGTCGCCAGCGCTTCGAACCAGGTGGCAGGCGCATCCGACGATGCCGCCAAGGTTGGCTTGCAAGCGTCCTCCGCCATTGATGAAGTCACCAGCACTATGCACGAAATGAGCGTTAACGTGCAGAATATGGTGAAAAGCACACAGGTACAGGCCTCCAGCGTCAGCGAGACTTCCGCCTCCATCGATCAGATGGTGGCCTCAATTCAACGCGTGGCCGATACCGCAAAGGTACTGCTCGACATCTCCAACCGCTCCCGCGAGGAAGTGCACAACGGAATTGGCACCATGGAGAAGGCCACCGACGGCCTGAACCGGATCAACACCACCATCACCTCTTCGGGCCAAATCATTGGCGCGCTGGGACAAAGGGCCGACGACATTGGCAAAATTATCGAAGTCATTGACGATCTGGCCGAGCAGACCAACCTTCTGGCCCTGAACGCCGCCATTGAAGCGGCACGCGCCGGTGAACATGGTCTAGGATTTGCCGTGGTCGCCGACGAAGTCCGCAAGCTGGCCGAGAAGTCGGCGCAGTCCACCAAGGAAATCTCCGAACTGATCCAGAGCATTCAGAAGGAAGCCCGCAAGGCGGTCGAGAACATGGACCGTTCCACCACCATCGTCAACGAAGGGCTGGAACTGGGTGGAGAGCTGAACGCCGCGCTGCGCAAGATTTCGAACGTAGTCACCGAAGTCTACAAGTTCGCCCAGGAAATCGGTGCCGCCACCAACGAACAGTCGCATGGCTCATCGCAGATTGCGCGGGCCACCACCCGGCTGAACGAAATTACTCACGAAATCAATTCGGCGGTGGAAGAGCAGGCTTCGGGAGCGCAGGCCGTAGTAAAGGCCATGGAGCGGATGCGCGAACTGGTGCAGCAATCCACTTCCGGTTCGACCGAGCTCGCGGCCTCGTCGGAGCAGATGTCGAAGATGTCGCGCGGCTTGCTGGAGTTCATCGACCGCTTCGCCTTGGCGGAGGCTCCGCGGGCGCAGCCCCCCACAGACACTGGCCGCAACGCGCGGCGTGCCGCGGCAGGAACCCAGTTCTGAGCCAACTAAACTGAACCAGAACTTGAAAAATTATGAGCCGTGAACTTCATATCGTGGGTTTTAAAGTGGGCCGGGAGACCTACGGCGTCCCCATCACTTCCCTGCACGAAATCGTGCGCGTACCCGAGATCACGGCCGTACCCGATGCGCCGGACTATCTCGAGGGCGTGATCAATCTGCGGGGCAAGATTGTTTCCGTCATGGACCTGCGCAAGCGTTTCGGAGACAAAGAGGCATCGCTTCGCAGACAGAACCGCATCCTGGTGGTCGAGCACGCGGGCCGGCTCGCGGGACTGATTGTGGACTCGGCCTCCGAGGTCTTAAAGATTCCGGCCGAGGCCGTGGAACCTCCACCGGCGGCTTTTCAGGACGGCGGGCTGAATTGTGTCACTGGATTGGCCAAGGTTGCTGGACGTCTGGTGGTGCTGCTCGATATGAGTAAGTTGCTGGCGCCCGGCAGCCTGCAAATCAAAACTGAAACCAACGAAAAGAAAGTGGCCGCTAAGGCCGAGGCGCGGGGCGCCGCGGCGAAGTGAGACAGGTAAAGGTTTCAAGGTTTCAAGGTTTGAAGGTTTCAAAGTTGCAAAGCTCCAGATTCGAAAGTGAATAGGTTTTTCAGTTCGCGAGGCTCAAGAGATTTGGTCTTTTGAAACTCTGAAACCTTGAAACTTTGAAACCTTGAATTTATTCGAGAACAACATGAGCACATCCGGAGCCGCACCAGCTCCCCTACTGACGGAAGCGGAATTGAGGTTATTGCAGGCGCTCGTTTACCAGGAGTGCGGCATGCACTTCGATGAACGGCGCACTCACTTTCTTCAGGATCGCCTGCTGCGCCGCTTGAAAGAATGCCGGCTCGATTCGTTCTATTCCTATTACCGCCTTCTGATCAGCGATCGCGGCAAGGACGAACTGGCCAAACTGCTGGAGAACCTCACCGTCAATGAGACTAGCTTCTTCCGGCACAAAGCGCAGTTGGATCTATTTCAGAAAAGCGTGCTGGAAGATTTATTCAAGCGCAAGAGCGCGCGGCGCGAGTACTCCATCCGCGTCTGGAGCGCTGGATGCTCCACCGGCCAGGAAGCCTACACGCTGGCCATGCTGGTCACCGACGCGCTCGCCTACTACTACCTGCGCAATCCCCTGCCCGTGGACACGCCTCTGCCCAAGCCGCTGGTGCCGGCCCCGTGGCGGCTGGAAGTCCTGGCCAGCGATATCAGCTACTCCGTCCTGCGCACCGGGCAGGATGGTACCTACAGCGAGAATCAGATGTCCATGGTCGATTACGGCTACCGCCTTCGCTACTTCGACAAAACCGGTGACCGCTATGCCATCAAGAAACCGCTGAAAGAGATGGTGCACTTCGACTTTCACAATTTAAAGACGGAATACCTGCCGCAACGGAACGACGTCATTTTCTGCCGCAATGTGATGATGTACTTCGACGAGGCCGAGCAGAAGCGGCTGATCGAGAAGTTCTACCGCTGCTTGAACCCCGGCGGATATCTGTTTGTGGGGCACGCCGAAAGCCTTCTCGGTCTCACTCAGAAATTTCAGATGGTGCACAAGGACAGCGGAACCGCATACCAGCGGATTGAGGTAAGAGCGTGACACAATCCCACGATGAGCGCGGCGCGGAACTGCGGGAGCTCTTCTTCGAGACTTCGCAGGAATTGCTGCAGGCGCTGAATGACGAAGCGCTCAAGCTGGAGAAAAAACCCGGCGATGAGGAGATCGTGCGCGTAATCCGGCGCACGGTGCATACCCTGAAAGGTGATTCGGCAGCCTGTGGTTTGCGCGAGCTTAGCGAACTGGCACACCAGTTCGAGGATGCGCTGTCGCTCGAAGGCACGGCGACGCAGACGGCCGTGGCGGAAATCGCCTTTGCCGCAGCCGATGTTTTTACCGAAATGATCGCGGCTTATCACCGGGGTAAGAAGCTGCCCTCGACCAGGAGCTTAAGTAAAAAGATTCAGGAGTTGACGGCCGCGCCGGCCGCGGCAAAAACCCGCCGTACGAAGAAATCCGCTGGCCAGACGTCCGCGGAGGCCGCCGCAGCCCCGACTCGGCCCTCTGATAAGACGGCAGCGCACTGGACTGAATACGAGAAGTTGGCCATGACTCAGGCTCAGGCCGGCGGCCAGGATGTGTATCACGTAGTGGTAAGAATCGATCCGCATTGTGCGATGCCGATTGCGGGACGTCAGCTTGTGCACAATGCCATTGGCGTCATGGGTCCGGTGCTGGCCGTTCGGCCCGACGCCAAATCGCCCGCGGCCTCCCGGCAGGTAGAGTTTCTACTGGCCAGCGTGCAGACGGCGGAGCAAATCGCAGCCAAGTGCAAAATTCCAACCATCACGGCAGAAGTCACAGTTGAGTTGATGCTGGATGCGACCGCAGTCAAAAAGCCGCAAGGCGACAAGGAGAACAAACAGAACAAGGTTCCGCTCGAAGCTCTGCTCGGGGAGAAGCTGGCGCCGGAAACGGCCGCAGCCGACGGCTCGTCTGCAACCCCAGCCGACGAACCAGCCGCCGCGCCGACCTTGCAGGAAAACATTTTGCGAGTGGACGCCGGCCGCATCGACAGCGTGCTCAACCTGGTCGGGGAACTGATTATCGGTAAGTCGATGTTGCAGCAGGTTCTCAGCGAATTTTCCAAGCGCTTTCCGAAAGAGGCGTTGCGCGGCAAGTTTGCCGATGCCATGGCCTTCCAGGCGCGCGTACTGAACGACCTGCAGCGCTCGGTCATGAAGATTCGCATGGTGCCGGTCGACCAGCTGTTCCGCCGTTTCCCACGCATGGTGCGGGATGTGGCGCTGCAATGCGGCCGTGACGTCGAGCTCGACATCAGCGGGCAGGACACCGATCTCGACAAAGGAATTCTCGACGCCATCGCCGAGCCGCTCACCCACCTGGTGCGTAACGCGGTAAGTCACGGCATCGAGCCTGCCGAAGAGCGCCGCAAGGCGGGCAAGGCTCCGCAGGGTGTCATTCGTCTGAATGCCTATCATCAGGGGAATCAGGTGATTGTCGAAGTCACCGACGACGGCCGGGGCATGGACCCGCAGAAAATCCGCGCCAAGGCCATCGAATTGGGAATGGCAACGGCCGAGGAAGTCGCGCGCTTCAGCGACGCCGAGGCTTTCGATTTTATTTTCCGTCCTGGTTTCAGCACTGCGAACGAAGTGACTGAAGTCTCCGGACGCGGCGTGGGCATGGACGTAGTGCAGAGCGTGCTGCACCGGTTGAAGGCCTCCATCAGCGTGGAGACGCGGCCCGGAAAAGGCACCACCTTCCGCATGAAGCTGCCGCTCACTCTGGCCATCATCAAGGCGCTGTTGTTCTGGGTGGAGCAGCGCTTGTACGCCATCCCGTTGAACGCCGTTCTGGAAATCTCACGTACCTTCGAAACCGAAGTGCACCAGGTTGACAATTATGAAGTACTGCAGCTGCGCAACCAGGTACTGCCGCTGCTGCGGCTGGGCCGCCCGGTGGCCGAGGGCGATCGAAACTCCAAGCTTTTTGTGCTCGTCATTACTGCAGGAGAGAGGAAATACGGCTTGATTGTCGATGCGCTGGAAGGCGAAGAGGAGTTGGTGATCAAGGCATTGGATGACCAGACATTTTCCACCGATCTGGTCTCCGGCGCCTCAATTCTGGGCGACGGCCGGGTGGTGCTGATTCTGAACCTGCCCGCCGTGGTGGAGCATGTGGCGCGCTGGCGGCCCGCGCAAGCCGGACAGTTCAATTCCGGTTTGTTGCTCACCTCCACCGACCGCATGCGGCTGGCCATGTCGCCGAGCCTCTCCCCGAGCCTGACTCCGGCAAGCGGAGGCCAGGCATGAAGAAGAATCCGATACGCGTGCTGGTGGTCGATGATTCGGCGCTCATGCGCAAGCTGATTCCGCAGATGCTGGCCGCCGATGAATCCATCGAAGTCGTCGGAACGGCGGTGGATGGTTCTTTTTGCCTGAAGAAGATTGAGGAACTGAAGCCCGGCGTCGTCACGCTCGACCTTGAAATGCCGGGCATGAACGGAATCGAAGCGCTGAAAGAAATCATGCGGCGGCATCCGCTGCCGGTGATCGTGTTCAGCTCTCATAGCATCGAGGGTGCGTCGGTCACCATGAAAGCGCTGGGGCTCGGCGCTTTCGACTTTGTTACGAAACCCAAAGACGCTACCGCGCACATGGCGGAAACGGCCCGGGAATTGATTGCCAAGATCAAGGCGGCAGCCGAGTCCAAGTTGAAGCCCCGAATGCTTTCGGGAATTCCTCCCAAACCGGAAAAAGTGCCGGCTTCTTCTGCGGCTCCGTCGAAGGTCATCGCCATCGGCGTTTCCACCGGAGGGCCCCAGGCACTGGAATTGGTGCTATCGCAATTGCCCGGAGATTTTCCCGGAGCCATCGTCGTGGTGCAGCACATGCCCGAGGGATTCACAGATATGTTTGCCCGCCGGCTGGATGAAGTGTGCCCCTTGCAGGTGAAGGAGGCGCAGTCCGGCGACGTGCTCCAACCCGGGCGAGTGCTGATCTGTCCGGGCAGTCGACACATGAAAGTGAAGCGGCTTCCCCTGGCCGATGTGGTAGTTCTGGCGGACGAACCGCGCGTGAACGGGCACCGCCCCAGCGCGGACGTGCTGTTGCGCAGCGTCGCCGAAGAATTCCGGTCGCAAACGGTCGGTGTGCTCATGACCGGGATGGGCGATGACGGCGCCGAAGGTTTGGGAGCGGTGAAGAAGGAAGGCGGCGTGACCATTGCGCAGAGCGAAGAGTCGTGCGTGGTTTATGGCATGCCCAAAGCGGCGATCGAACGAGGATATGCCATGCACGTAGTGAGTCTGGAAGGAATGGGAGCGGCGCTGCAGGCGGTGTGCGGACGCGGTCCGGCCTCGAAGGCTGGATCCGTTGGCCGGACCATGCGCGCCGGAAATTAGGATTGGGCAGGGCACGTACCCGTGACCAGGGTGATCTGGTTTGGGACGGGCCAGCGTGATATGCAGTAGCGTGATCTGAAATGTGTTGTTTGAAGTAGAAAGACGTAGAAAGAGGAGGTCAGTATGGAGCAGTTTGCAGCAGTGAAACGCAGCAAAGACGGTCAGCCGGTCCGCTATTTGATTGTGGACGACTCCGTGTTTGCCCGCAAGAATCTGGCCCGCATGATCGAAACGTTCGGCGGGCAGGTGGCGGCTGAGGCCGGGGACGGCTTGACCGCCATCAGCGAGTTCGACCGCACGCATCCTGACATCGTGCTTATGGATATCACCATGCCGCAGATGGAAGGGATCGAGGCAGCCGAACGGATTGTCCAACAGCATCCGGAAGCGCGCATTGTGATGGTCTCCTCGGTTGGTTACCAGGAGAACATTGTGGCGGCGCTGCAACGGGGAGCGCGTCATTTCGTGCAGAAGCCGGTGAAGCCGGAAGTGTTGTACGAAGTCATCAAGTACGTGCTGGGCGAAGACGGTTCGGTCGTGGCCGCCGCCGGAGCGGGAGTGTAATTCCATGAAGATGGAACTGATCCAACCTTTCATCAATGCGGCGGACGCCGTGTTGTCGCAAGGTTTGCAGGGCACCACCAAGGTGGGAAACCTCACCATGGAAGAGCAAGCCTACCGCCGCAAGGGTGTGGCGGGCATGGTCGCGCTGACGGGCGAAATCGAGGGCCGCATCATACTCGACCTCGAACCGCAGACCGCAGTGAAGGTGGCCAGCCACTATGCCGGCGCCGAACTGCCCGAATCGGATGCGCTGATCAAGGAAACCATCTTCGAACTGGCGAACCAGGTCGTGGGCAACGCCGTTTCCTCGCTCAACGACCAGGGCTTCCATTTCCGCGTTCATCCCCCGCTCCTGCTCACCGCGCAGGAGGGCGACAAGACCAGCGAAGATACGGAAGCGTTGATGATCTGCTTTGAGACTTCCCTCGGCGATGTCTACATGAACGTTGCGCTGCGCTACAACAAGCGGCGAGTCGCGGACCGCGCGGGAGTCGGAGCTTGATGCGAGACGCGTAAACAAGACGCCAGCCCTCCGGTGCGACCAAACGCCGGGTATCCCTTTAATATTTTTTTTGGCCGAAGCCGCGAAATTCTTGATTCTGCTGCACTTACTCGCCTGAGATATCATTGGAAGCTCGCAAAATCTTGCGAAGGCAGGACTTACGAGTAAAATCTTCCGGAATAAGGAGTTAGCGGGTCTTCCCTGCTTGCCCTGTTCCCGGTTTCCCCGCCGAGCTGGTCCTCTGCCCGTAACTGCCAGGTCATTGCTTATGTTGCGCACGCTTCCATTGTGAGCGTTCCATATCCTCGGTCAAGGTTGTTCGTCACAAGGAATGGGTTTTTTTCTGTGGAAGGCTGTGGAAAAAGACTTGATCGCCAGTGAGGGCTGAGAAGTAGGGTCGTCGTTCGCTACGACCATTTGGGTAGCTCGCAACAGGTTATTCACAAGTTGTTTCCCGATCTGTTTGCTAATATCCAGAACATATGAAGGGCCAAGCGAATGTCCGTACACCGTTTTTGGTCGGCCTCGAAATTGAACCGGACAATCCATGGGTGACTGACATCCACCGACGTCGTCGCTTGAAGGGTAAGAGTGGATTAGTCACCCTGGAATTGTGTGCTGGAGCTGGTGGACAGGCGATCGGTTTGGAGAGGGCTGGAATCGATCATGTCGGTCTCCTTGAGATCGACGGAAGGGCCTGCTTAACCCTGCGGGCGAATCGTCCGAAGTGGAATGTGATCGAGCATGACTTGAACACCTTTGACGCGTCAGCTTTCACCGGTGCCGACATTGTCTCTGCAGGCTTGCCGTGCCCGCCGTTCTCTGTGGCCGGAAAACAGCTTGGCACATTGGATGAGCGTAATCTCTTTCCGTCACTAATCCGGGTGGTAGATCAGGTTCGTCCCCGCGCTGTCATGGTGGAGAACGTCCGGGGAATTTTGGATGCGGTCTGTTGAGGACTATTGGGAACATCGGGGATCAGGTGAAGGGCTAGACGAGTCACCTGTTGTCATTCCCGAGGGCCGCGGTCCTGCTCCAACTCGTCACTATATTCCTCCTCATAATAATCGCGCGCCCGTTGCAAAGCGGAGCCGAATTCAAGGGCTTTCTGCCCGCGATTAGCCTTCTGAACGTCGCACCAGTGCATGAGGTCGGCAAGAAGATCGGCCAGCAGTGTCTCAGCGTCGCTAAGGATGTCCGGTACCCGGCCGGTTGCCGTGGCGAAATAGACGATAGCCAGCGCGCCCCACAGGGCCCGGTCGGCGTTTGTCGGATCTGTTCCTGTTTCATTTAGCCGGTGGATCATCCGGCGCGCCTGAGCTCTGATCTTAAGGAGGGCGCCTCGATTGGTCGTTTTCGTTCTTCTCATCTCGTCGTTCCCCAGAAAATTCAGAGACAAGGGCTGGCCGTTTACGTCTCACCGCTCGTCACGAGAGGCCGGATCAGTCCAAACTGAGTGTTCTATTATAGAACATTTTCTCCGCGTCACGGAGGTACGCTTTTCGTGTGACGAGGAAGCCTCCAAGAAAAAATATCAGCGGCAGGCGGGTTGCGCAGGCGCGTAAGTCCTGCAGTCCACAACTTACCCAGGACGACCTGTCAGGCAAGCTCGCTCGGCTCGGAATTCAGCTGGACCGGGCTGCGGTCGCCAAAATCGAAAACGGACACCGTTACGTTCGTGACTACGAACTCAGAGCCTTCGCCGAGGTATTGGGAGCAGACGTGATTTGGCTCCTTGGGGATGGGAAGAAGTGAGAGATCCAACTTCCCAATTGCGCTCCGCCACCCGACGAGCTAAGTCGGACGTAGCGAATAAGCTCATCAGTATGTGCCTTCACGAGCTCAGCCGGACGATCAGCGAGGGCTGGCCAATTAAGGTCGATGGCGAGGAGTATGAAAAGCTGGCCCGAGAGAAATTCGGAAACCGCTGTCCCTATTGCTCCTGTGACCTGTCGGCCACGGTGGCGGTAATTGAGCATCTTGACGGCATGAATCGGTATCGCGCGGGGCTGCACGTCCCGGGAAATGTTCTGGTTGCATGTAGAAGATGCAACGGCGAGAAGCGGAGAGACGATTCATCCATAGTGCTGGCCGGTGGACTGTCGGGCTGGGAGGCGTTTTTGTCCCACGGAGGAACGCGGTGCGCCGATTCCTGTTCGACGTGTAGATATTGGGAGGCAGTCTGGCCGGACCAGGCCGAGCGGGAGGCGCGACTCCTCGAAAACCTCGAAAGAGTGCGCTCCTTCCGTAATTCGTTTCCGGAGCTCGAACGCATCTTTCCGAGCCTCGTGAAGACGTTGCCCGATCTTCTAACAAAACTGTATTCCGACTGCCAAGCTTTCGCCGAGGCGGAGATCAGGACACTTCTGGAGAGGCTTGAAGCAAAGCAGAAGGAGCGGCCGGATGGGCCGGTAACGCTAGTCTCAACCGATTTGCCGCACATCTGACAACGGCCGTGCGCGCTGTGGATAACCTCGGCCCGCTCTTTTAGGCTGATCTGCCCTTCGTCAACGACTTCACGCCTGACGCCTGCGTACTTGTAGAGAGTGACCTTCCGTTTCTTGCCGCTGGTGACTATCGCCGCTATGTCTTTTTTATGACGAACCATTTTTTGAGATCTCTTTTTCGCCGGTCTAAGTGGGTCTGGTCGCCAGGTTTCAGTCCTTCGTTTTCGAGTTCGTGCCTTATCTGTCCTCCCGAAATGCCATCGGGAAACCTTTTCATTACCTCGATAATTCGAAGGTGAATTTTTCCGGGCTTACTTTTGCCAGGCATAGCGATGCCCCTAGATCGCGCTCATCCGCGATACGATATCAGACGCACGACTCAACAAGCCACAGGGGTAACGCCCGATTCCCCGTGCTTTACGCGGCCCTGAAGGGCCGCTCTTCCACGGTTGTCACACACTCGCGACAACGGCAGCAACGCAGCCCCTTCGGCTCCGCTCAGGGCTCTTGCAAACAACGCAAGGGGAACTTGGGGACGACGGGACCTTCCTCTTAAAAATTACCATCTGAGCAAACCCCGTCCCGATCGCACCGTGCGCTTCCCAATCCACCTCTTGTTGAAGCGTTGGCTCAGTCTAACTCTCGTGTTCCGCAACGACAGCGAACTTCACGCCGAGGGCGTGCAGGACGGAGTTGATGGTTTCGAAGCGCGGGTGTGCGCCTGCGCTCAGGGTTTTGTACAGGCTCTCCCTGCCCAATCCTGAGTCTTTGGCGATCTGCGCCATGCCTCGTGCCTTGGCCACGTGGCCGAGCGCCGCGATGAAAACGTCGGGGTTTGGGTCTTCGGCAGCTGCGGAAAGATATTCCGCAATGACCGTATCGTTATCGAGATAGGCCGCCGCGTCGAATGGTTTGTAAATCGTTTTCTTTTTTTTCATATTTCGTCCTCGCCGAATTCGCGGGGTTGAATCATTCCTAGGCTATTGGGGCGTTGCGCAGGCATTTCCGACTCCCGCCCTTCGCAAAGGCAGCGAAGGACGGGGCACCCCCTGTGTTGCTGGCGCGGGCGAGCTCCGCGGCGATGGCCACCCGCCTGCCACAGGGGCTAAAGCCTGGTTGATTTCAGATGCTTTACGCGGCCCTGAAGGGCCGCTCTTCCACGGTTGTGCATACATTTGCGTCCACGGTTATGCACGCAGCTGCGTGCACGGTTGTGCGTGCATTTGCGCTCACGCGCGCGGGAGCTGCGGGAGTTTTCGGCGGGCAGGCTACCGGACAGATCCCGAAGTTAGCTGGATTTCTATGTGAAGATTTGCGACGGTGAAGTAGGCAGAGTTTTCGCTTCGACCTACCTGGACAACCACCTGGTTCAGGTAACGGGACGGCAGGGCGGCGTTGGTCTGGCAGATGCGAGGAACGGACCAGATGGCGGCCGCGAGAACGAGCGTCCAAAGAGCGATGGCGGCGAACTTCATCCAGGAACCTAAGTCTTCTTCGATCACGACGGTGCCTGCGCAAATGTCTCCCAGGCGGCGACGAAAACTGGAGCAACCGGCAACCGCGGCGCCGACCAGGTAGAAGCCGAGGCCGTCCACGACGCGGAGGAGATTGCGGATGGCGAGAATCGCGAGGGGGTGGCGGTCGGTATCCGTCGCGCGGATCACGCGGATTCCGACCATCGCTTTCCCCAGGGTGGCGCCGAAGGCCGTTTCCAGAAGCCAAAGATAGAGAAAGAAAATCGCGATGTTCAGAGATTCGGCAATCAGGAGTGCGGCGAGGGTCAGCTTCAGTTCTGGTCCGTCGACAATGCCCCAGCGCATGAAGGCCCAGGCATCCACGATGGCAAATACGCCGAAAAGGAAGGTGCTGTCGAGGGCGAATGCGATTAGGCGATCGCCCAGGGTTGCCATCCGGTAAAAGGATTCGTCTTTCTGCTCTCGCGTAACACGCTTGGACGGCGCGCTGGTCGCGGGGGACGCGGGCTCGATTACGCCTGCTTCCTCAAGCAAATACTGAGCGGGCGGAATGACACTGCCGCAGGATCCGCAATTCTTGGATTGAAGGCTGGTTTGCCGGTGGCAATGAGGGCATTCCATAGTTAGTCCAAAGAAAGTTGGGCCAGAGAAGGTTAGGCCAAGCCTGATTCATGATTACGCTTGGCGTTGGAGACTGCAGCATCACGAAAGGACAGCGTCGGAAGGTCGTTAATTTGTCCGGAGTTCGGGTGCTTGGGGTGGGCAAATTGAATGGCGCTTCAGGCGAGATCCCCATGTCTCACAAAATCAGTGAGACATGGGCACCCGTTGCATTTGTTCCGCTGGTCTTTCTTGGTCGTGCTCTCTTTCGCCGTGCTTTCTTTCGTCGTGCTTTCTTTCGCCGCCGTGTCAGGGCAGTAGGGAAAGCTGATTTGCACCGTTGGAGTCTTCGGCGGGGTCGGCGAATCTTCTTAGCTCGGGATACTTCTTTACCAGGGTTGGCGGGGCTGGCACCCGCTTGCCGGTCACCATGGCCTTCAACTCCAGCGCATTGACTCCGGCCTTGCTTTCGAAATGATTGTTGGTGATGACGTAGGTGGTCTGCGCCTTCTCGGCGACGTTTTCGATTCGTTCCTTCCAGCCTGCCAGTTCCGTTTCGTTGTAGAGATAGTTGTAGCGGTCGTTGCGATTGTCGGAATCGAACCACTGGTCGTAGTTGCGCCCGTGCAGGCGCACATATGCGATGGGCGCGGTGACATATTCCGTAGGAGCGAGGGAGCGGCCGAGCAGCGGCTGATCGATGTTGCAGAATGCGACGTTTTTCTGGGCGAAGGCCGCGAGCGTTTCGGCATTGTCCCAGCTGGAGTCGCGGACCTCCACGACGCACGGATATTCAATGAACTGGCGCAGCAGGCGGTCGAGATATTCGCGATTCAGCGAAGTGTTCTTGAACGAGACCGGAAATTGGATAAGGAGCGCGCCCAGCCTGCCTTCGGTGGCCAGGACGTCGAGACCTTCGCGAGTGCGGGCTTCGTCTTCGTCGGTGGGTCGAATGCTGGCGGCGGAGGTGGGCTCCATCATGGCATTGGGCGAGTGGGTGAAGGCGCGATAAAGCTTGGCGGTGAATAAAAAATCGGGGTTCACTGCTGTCACCTTGCGGCACCAGAGCCTGGCCAATTGGGCCTTGATCGGTCCGTAAAACGAGGTATTGATTTCGGCGGTATCGAAGAAGCGAGCCAGATATTCCAGGGGATGCACCTTGCGGTGCTGCATGCCCGAGGGATAAAAAACTCCGTCCCAGTCTTTGTAAGACCATCCCGCCGTGCCGATACGAATGCGATTCGGACTGGTCTGAGGCATGCGGACTTGGGCAGAGGATCCCATAGGTGGAACTGCAGACGAGGAGCAGCCCAAGGGTAGCACGGCCATCACCGACCCGTTCGAAGGATTTACTCTAGCGCAGC
>CAVQDN010000003.1:0-433098 GCA_963711275.1 uncultured Acidobacteriaceae bacterium
CCCATAATTTTGGTGGAACTACTCTGTTGGATGTTACGCGGAGTGGGGCGATGCAGGGGGTGGCGCGTTGGGGAACCGGGATTTGGTTGGCGGCCCCTCCCCCTGCCTGTCGGTCTCTTAGAATCATCGACTTAGCAGAAAGTACTGTTGAAGAGAGGTCGCACTTTGCCCTGATAAAGAGCGGTTTGGGGCTCGCCTGCGCATGAGCCAAAAATGAAATCGGAACTACCAGCGCAACCAGAATGAAGTATTTCATCCTAATCCTATTGCGGAAAGAACCCAGGGTTTTGGAGGCTGAAAAACCAGAAAGCGACGACTCGCCCTTTTCCCGCGCCCGTCGGACAACTTTCGTAGACCCAGACGCCTGGGAATGTTTTAACGAGGCGGTCCAAGGCCTGAGAAAGGGTTAGATTATCCATCGACCCCGAGATGTGAGGACTATTAACAGGATCCCCTTGGCTGCCAATTGTCCCAACAAACGGTATTCCGCTGTCGTGTGCCTTTGCAAAACCCAATACCTCGGGTGCCTTCAGAATGACGTAATAAAGAGCATGGCTCACCTTCATCGCAGCATACTGCAAAGGCACCCCGTTCTTCTCAAATGAAACGTGGCTGATCTTCACATCCAGTAACTCTGTCGAGGTGCCACTTTCATTGATGCGGATAGTTCCGTCGGGATCTTGACTGATGTGCATGGCCGGATCATCGGAAAATGTTTCACGAGCTACCTGCAAGGGAGAGCCATCACTCGACGAAGGAACGTGCAAGTGCGGAATGTCCCCAGGGAATCCAGGGCAGTGACCTGAAAACTCGAGGGACCCAGATACTCCTGATCGGTCGAGGGCCTGAAGGAGCGGTCGCAACGGTGTGGTGTATCCCGGGACAGTAGTCGGTGCTGTTTGTCGGCACGCCCAGATCGTGATGCTCATGAAGATGGCAAATGCAAGCGGTCGCAACATAATCACCCATTTTCCCATACTCTTAATAATCCGATACAAGCTCTGCTGGCTTAGGAGCGTCCTCGGCGCTGCCCAACAGTTGTCTCAAGCGCCAAAACCGTTGAAAAATCTATGGGGCTCAGTGACTTACCGGTAAAACATTGCGGAATAAGGATGTTTGGGGGTGATGGCTGGGCTCACTGTGGGGTAGGACTTTTTCCTTGGGTGGAAGTGCGACGCGTTTTCTAGAACTACGGTCTCACGCAAGTCAGGGAGAATTCCCTGAGACCGAGAGGCTGAGACACTTGGTAGGGATCTTTCGACTGCACATGCCGATTCGGCCTGGCCGAATCGACACGTTACGCTCAAGATGACAGGGGGTTTTGTGTTGACTGGAACCAAATGATTTTGTTGTCCCAATTTTGTTCGTCCAATCTGGTCCAGGCTATGAGGATAGGGAACCGGGAGGGCTCGGTTTGCTCTCTCAAACAGGCGGGCTGTAAGGGCGCCGAAGAGGAAGCCGCCGACATGGGCCAGATACGCCACGCCGCCGGTCTGGGCTTGCGCTACCTGGCCGGCGTTGAAGAGCTGGGTCAGGAACCAGAAGCCGATTAATAGTGCGGCCGGAATGAATGTGATCTTCACAAATATAAAGATCAATAGGATCGAGCGAATCCGGTCCCGTGGATAGGTGACCAGAAACGCGCCCATCACGGCGGCAATCGCTCCACTCGCGCCCAGGTTTGGGACGGTGGAATGAGGGCTGGCTGCGACTTGAGCGAGCATCGCTACGATCCCGCCAACCAGATAGAAAACCAGGTAGCGACCTCGGCCCATCGCGTCTTCGATTTCTGGGCCAAAGGCCCATAAGAAAATCATGTTGCCGATGATGTGCGACCAACTGGCGTGCATGAACATTGCTGTCAGAATTGTGGTCCAGCCGTGGCCGGAGAAGATTTGGGCAGGGATCGCCGACCACTGGGTGACGAATGCCTCGCCACCCATCAGCTCGCGTACAAAAACGAAGGCATTCACCAGGATGATCAGGATGGTGACGACGGGGATTCGCACGGGACGCCGGGATGCGTCGCCTAACGGAATCAGGCCTCCCATTTCGTTCTTCCTCCATCCCAGCAGGTAAATGCAGGCCTCACTGGGCACAAGTTTCCCGAAGCATCGAATCTGTTCCACTCGACAATTCAGACGCGAGGCAGCGGCTCCCTAAGCTGCCAGCGACGACGGTGGCGATCTCGTGTCCGTTGCCTTGCGGACGGCCCACGACATCATCACCCTTGCGACGCCGCTGAAGATAAGGCTTACGCCTACCAGAGTGCCGATTGCCCAGGCGGAACTCGACGGCCATTGCATGTAGATCATCACACCCAGCAACAGGGAAACGATTCCGTCCAGCAGCACCCAGGTCGATCCTTGGATTGGACGCATCTTCACAAACAGGACAACGTCGAGGATGCCTTCGATCACGAAGAGCGATGCCAGCAGCAACGTCAGCGATGCCACACCGAGCACGGGATGCGCGATCACGTATACGCCGAAGCACAGATAAGCGATCCCTACCAGGAGCTTCCAAACCATGCTCCCGGCTCCGTGCGCACGAAAAGCCAGCACCAGATGGACTGCGCCGGCCAAAACAATCAGCCAGGCGATGGCCGCGTTTACTGCGACTGCGGCCAGAAACGGCGAAGCGATAGCCGCCGCGCCGAGGATGATAAGTAGAACTCCCCACAAAATGGAAACTCCCGAAGCGTGCCGGACCATCTCGAGCGGAGTGTTCTGTGCCATAGAGGTCTCCTTCCGAAGCGGCATAAGACTACCTCAAAAAGCTCATTATTTGAAGAGTGAGTCCTGCTGTATTACGGGTTTCAGCGTTCCAGGTGGCTGCGTGACGCTCAGCGGTTGAAGCCGGTATGACGCCGGCAAGCTAAAGTACGCTACGGCTCACTATCTCGCTTAGGGCTGGCTCAAGAACGGAAGTCGTGTCCTTCACAGCCCGGGCCCTTGGTCATGCCTTTTGCGCTTCGCGTTTCAGGGCGCGTTGCAGGGTTTGGTCGAGGGCGGATTTGGCGCTTTCGTATTCCTGCTGCGAGATGCGGCCTTGTTTGTGTTCCACTTCGAGTTCGAAGAGTTCTTCTTTCAAGGCTTCGAGCAGCATGGACGAGGAACGACGCGGCGATGGCGACCCGCTGAGGCGCGATTCGGTTGCGCGGCTCTCGCGCGGCGTGGGGAGCTCCGCGGCTAGATAGTCTTCGTCTTCTTCCAAGGAAGGCAGGGCTTTTCCTTTAGAACGGGCGACGCGGTTGGAGGCTTGCTGGCGCGAAGCCACGTAGACCCCGCCCACAATAAGGACCAGGGCAAATCCACCGAGGATGTACCAGCGATATTTTTGCAGAGGGTCGGGAGCGTCGATGGGCGGACCCAGGCCGCCGCCGGGACGATTCTCGTTTTGAGCGGAGGGTGGAGCCTGGCTTTGCTGGCCTTCGTCATCCGCCGGCGACGCCAGGGTGCCTTCACCTGAGAGTTTGAACGCCATGGGCTGGCCCGGTTGTGAATTGGAAGCCACTTCGATGCTGGCGTCGGGTTGGCCGGGGAAGGGCGCGACTTGATAATTCGTGCCCGGAGCGGCGGAGAACTGCATCGACTTGGGCGCGATGGCGACAAAATGTTCCAGAGGATAGACGCTCTTGGGATCGATATTCGCGCTGCCGGTGTAAGGAACTGTATAGACGACACTGAAGCGCGTCTCGCCGGGGCGCAGCGGGAAGAGGAAGGCATAACGATTTTTCGCGTTGTCCTCGGGAACTGGAGCGGACTTAACCGGTTGGCCGCCGGCGGTCATGGCCTCGCCTTCGGTCACCGTGGCGCCGTCGGGAACGTAGAACTCCAGGTTGTGCTCGTTCATCTGGGTGCGCGGCGGCTTGGAGTTGTTGGTCACGGCGAAAGTGCGCTCGACCTGAAGTTGTCCTTGAGAGGCCTGGAATCGCATGATGTCGGCGACCACGGTGATGCCTTCCAGTTTCTTGCTGACGTCAAAGACCTCCACCGCAACCGAAGTGGTTCCGGGAGGGGCCATGCGGTGATAGGTGACTTCCTGGTGGATCACCCGGACCAGATGCGGTCCCTGAGCATTGTCGAGTTTGAAAGCGAAATTGCCTTTGGCGTCGGTCTTGGTGCGGCCGGCTTCTTCCATGCCTTGACCGAGGCTGAGCAGCACAACGTCGTCGCCGGCAGCGGGCTTGCCGGTGGTGGAGTTTTTCACGGTGCCGGTTAGAGTCTGGGCGGCGGCGAAGGTGCAGAGGAGAAGGAGGGAGATGACGCTTGTTACGCAAGAGTGGCGTGACCGGTGTGAGAGGGCCCTTTGCTGCAAGGCGTTGCTAAGGGCAGAGGGGTCCTTCGACTTCGCGGGAAGCGCGCGTGGCGCGCCCCCGGCTACGCTCAGGATGACAAGGCATTGCAAAGTATAACGTCCTTTCATGATCTCGCTTTTCTTGAGTTCACTGCTTTACCTTCCAGGCGGGCGATTTCGGCGAGCAGCGTGGCGGCTTCGTCTTGCAACGATGCTTTCAGGGACTGATAGTCCGAGTCGGGCATTTTGCCGGCTTTGAATTCGAAGTTCAGGTCGCGAAGATTTTCGTAGACGGCGTCTTTGCGCTCGCGCAGGTATGAGGCGCGAGTCTTCTCTCGTCCAACCAGGAAAGAGCCGGGAGAGAAAATGTAAAACAGCGCGGCCACGGTCGCCAGAAGGCAACAGGCTAGTTCGAAGCTCATAGGTCAGTTTCCTTGCGCGCCTGATCGCGGAATTGTTCGAGTTCGGCGCCGCGAATCGGGCGCAGGCCGTCGGCGAGCGCGGGGGCAGGGCGATTCTTCCAGGCGCGGATCACCAGGACCACGATGCTGAGTCCCAGCCCCAATGCGACGAAGGGCACGATCCAGGCGGTGCGATCGAAGCCTTTTGTGGTGGGGGCGGCGAGCACGGTCGGTCCGTATTTTTGCACGAAGGATTGTTCGACCAGACTGTCGCTGTCGCCGCGATTGACGGCAGTCATCAGTTCATTGCGCATGCCGTCGGAGTCGGGGCAGCCGACGTGATTGCATTCGAGAAGAATCTGGCCGCAACCGCAAATGCACATCATCTGGTGGCCGAGTTCGTTGAAGCGCGTGGCGGGATCGCCGGCGGCAGAGAGGGCGAAGACCGCGAGAGAGAGCAGAACGCAGTGCAGCAGGCGGCGGAGGATTTGGGTCGCTCTGGTTGTCATTCGTTATTCCCGGTTCGCGGTGCCGTCACCGCGGGACTCGGCTCCTCGCTGGAAGCGCTGGCCAATTTCTTTCGCCCCCTCCGGGGCTTATTTATTTTCTATTCGTCCATCCACGGCTTGCGCCGTGGACTGCCTTCTTACGCCGCTTCGCGGCTACGGCTCGATATCATCTCGCTGCGCTTGGCGGACAGCCGAGGCGGCTGTCGCTACGTTAGTTGTTAATCGCCGACGACTGCCGGTAGTGCATGTTCTATCGGTCTTGCCGATGCGACGCGGACTGGGGCTGGAGCGTTCGGGATCAGAGCCAGCACTGTGCCGCCCAGGATGATCCATACTCCCAGCCAGATCCACATCACCAATGGATTGAGATGCGCTTTCAGAATCGGACGGCCCGTGTCCTGGTTCAGGCCTTCGTACACTACATAGAGATCCTCACTCAATGTCGAGCGAATAAAGGGCATGGTCGAGGTCTGGCGGCTCGCTTTGTAGAAACGGCGCTCGGGCGTCAGAGTGTCGATCTGCTTGCCTCCTTTGAAGACGTCGAGGACGGCCCATTCGCCGGCATAGTTGGGAAAATCTTCATCTGTGTAAGACCGGCAGACCAGGGTGTAGCTGCCAATGGTCATCTTGTCACCGTAGCCCATTTCTTGCTCTTTGTCCTGATTGAAGGCGGAGCCGGCGAATCCGATAATGACGACAACGACTCCGAAGTGGACAATGTAGCCTCCGTAACGGCGCGTGTTGCGGTGAGTGAGCTGGACCATCGACGCGAACATGCCCTGGCCGGTGTGGCCGGCGATGACCTTGCCGCCGCGGTAGTATTCGCTGGCGATAGTGAGCGCCACCAGAACCGAGAGTCCGATGGCCATCAGCGAATAGAAGTAGGCAACGTCTTGCCAGGGACGCAGGCCGAAGGGAGAGCCCCAGGTTGAGGGCGTGATCACGAGGAATGCCATCACGGCGACGGCGCCGATCGTGGGCCACAGGAAATTGCGCTTAAGGCTCTCGAAGGATGTTTTGCGCCAGGCGAGCAAGGGACCGATGGCGGTGAGGATAAGGAGCAGCAGCGCAACTGGGATCGCGACGCGGTTATAGAAAGGCGCGCCTACGGTGACCTTGTTGCCTTGAACGAATTCAGAAATTTTTGGGAACCACGTCCCCCACGCAACGGTGAAGCAGAGCAACACGAAGAGAAGGTTGTTGAAGAGGAAGCTCGACTCGCGGGAGATCAGAGACTCGAGTTTGTGTTCACTGCGCAGGTGATCTTTGTTCTTGAAAAAGAAAAAGACGAAGATTGCGAAACTGATGGCGAGGAACCACGCGAACCACGGTCCGATCGACGATTGCGCGAAGGCGTGGACGGACTGGATCATGCCGCTGCGCGTGAGGAACGTTCCCCAAATCGCGAGCCAGAAGGTGCCAAAGACCAGCCACATGTTCCAGACTTTCAGCATGCCGCGCTTTTCCTGCATCATGACGGAATGCAGGAACGCGGTGCCGACGAGCCAGGGCATGAGCGAAGCGTTTTCGACCGGGTCCCATCCCCAATAGCCGCCCCAGCCGAGTACGGCGTAGGCCCAGTGCGCGCCGAGGAAGATGCCGCAAGTAAGGAATCCCCAGGTGACCATGGTCCAGCGGCGGGTGATGTGAATCCACTTTTCGCCGGGATACTTCATGATCAGCGCGCCCAGTGCGAAGGCGAAGGGGACGGTGAATCCGACGTATCCCAGATAGAGCATGGGCGGATGGATCACCATCTCGGGATATTGCAGAAGAGGATTCAGGCCGCTGCCGTCGGCGCGCAGCGGGCCTTCGAGCAGGCCGAACGGATTCGCGGCAAAATTCACCAGCGCGAGAAAGAAAATCTGAACGCCCGCGAGAACCACGGAGGCATAAGCGAACAGGCGCGGATCGGTTTTGTAGCGCAGGCGAAGGACGAAGCCGTATCCGGCGAGCAGCAGCGACCAGAAGAGCAATGAGCCTTCCTGTCCCGACCACAATGTGGCGAACTTGTAAGGAGTGGGAAGGTCGCGGTTACTGTGATGAAAAATGTAGGCAATGGTGAAGTCGTCGCGGAAGGCGGCGACGACGAGGGCGATGGCGGCGAGAACGACGAATCCGAAAACAACGATGCCGGAGCGACGCGCGGTCTCACCAAGGCGCTCCCAGAGGGCGTCGCTTGGAAAGAAGAGCGCCAACATCCCCACTAAGAACGAATAGATGCTCAGCGCCAATGCGAGGAGCAAGGCATAACTACCGATTTGCGCCATGTGGGAGATCCCTAATGTATTTTTTCAGAAACCGCCGGGGCAGGCAACCGTCGCTCAGAAAAAACGCAGCGTTCGAGAGACGTTGGCAGCGTTGGGACGACGGGCTCACCTGGAGGTTGGAATGAAACTGAGATTGGAGGAAGAGAGAACGCGAACCAGGGAGTCACGAACGGGCGCGTTCGCGGCAGGTGTTTTCGCCGCCAAGTGGCGGCCGGAGTTCGGCCGCCATGCGAATTTTCCGTCTGTGAATTCTACGCGCTCTGCTGGCGGTAGCGTTGTCTAATTTCGCGCTCGGCAGCCAGCCAGTCCTCGGCTTCGTGGCCGGGTTCGAATCCACGTCGCTCCGCGAGCAGGTAAGCGAACCGGCGAATTTCATCCTCCACATTGATGGGAACGAGATTGGCACGAGCTTCCGTCTTAACGATTTCCGGCTTTCTGGTGAGCTTTCTGGTTTCTGTCTTTTTGCTCTCGGCCACGGTACTTGCCGGCGGAATTTCCGCCAGTCCGACGCTGGTGTCGGACCTGATGTCTGACAAGGATGGAAGGCCGTTGGTGGAGGAAATAGGGCCTTTCGCGTCGCTACTGTTCTTCGGGACTTTGGGTTTCGCCATGTTGGATACTCCTTACATACTCCTAGAATTTAGGAATGATTGGATTTTGTTGATGAATGAACAACATACACGTTGCTCCTACAAAGTCGGTGCTGCCAGGATGAAGTTGCGGAGTTGTCTCTACTATATCGCTTAACGGCCTGTGGAGGGGAGCAAGTTGCACAAAAAAATGCGATGAAGCCGAGCGAAATTCCGAGAATCAGATAAAGAAAAATGAGATAAAGAAAAATGAACCGTGGAGGGGTGAGATGGACAACGGCAATCGGCCGAACTGAAAATGATGCTTTGCTATAATTTACCTTCGTTCCTGTGGCGCTATCGTCTAGGGGTTAGGACGGAAGATTCTCAATCTTCAAACCCGGGTTCGATTCCCGGTAGCGCTACCAAGCTTGGCCTGAGATTCTTCATCCTGATTTCTGGGCGCATTCTTGTTCCTTTCAGTTTGTAAGTCGTTTAGATTCGCAACTTTTCTCCGGATGGCCTAATCTAAAAGGAAAGTTACCCGTGAGGACACTTATGCGCTTCGGTTCGAACAGGATCGCCCCGCCCGTTCTTTTTCTTCTTCTTCTTTTTCTTCTTCCCATGGTCGCGTTGTCCGCGGTGGATCAGCCGTTTCATGATGCGCCGGCATCGGCGAAAGCTCTGAAGAATCCTTATGCCCGACAGCCAGCGGCGGTGGATGCCGGGAAGCAGGTTTATGCGCGGAACTGTCTTGCCTGTCACGGAAAAGTGGGACAGGGTACGGGCAATGTGCCCTCTTTGGTGGATGGAAAGCTGAATGGAGTGAGGTCGGGCGAGCTCTTCTGGTTCATCACCAAAGGAGACAAAGAGAACGGGATGCCGTCGTGGGCGGCGCTGCCGGAAGAAAAGCGCTGGCAGGTTGTGAGCTATGTAGAAGCCATGGCTTCGGGCAAGGCGACGGATTTGGGCAAGGTGGGCGCCGGTCCAACGTCGGCTCCGGAGCCGGAAGTTGCTGGGACGAAGGTGAGGGGTGCGGCTCCGAACGCGCCATTCACCGACTTCCGCTATGAGAAGCCGGGGACGACACGCAAGATTACAGTGAAGGATCTGCCGCAGCCGTATGCGACGGATTCGGCGCAGAATGGCGCTCAAGTGGTGGCGCGTCCGCAGAATGCGTGGCCGGTGGCGCCCGCGGGGTTCAAGGTAGGGTTATTTGCGTCGGATCTCGATAATCCGCGATTGCTGAAGACTGCTCCCAACGGCGATATCTTTCTGGCAGAGAGCGATCCCGGACGCATTCGCGTATATCGCGGAATGACCGCCGACGGGAAGCCGGAACAAACGCAGGTCTTTGCCCAGGGCCTCAAGCGGCCGTATGGGATCGCGTTTTATCCGCCGGGACCGGATCCGCAGTGGATCTACATTGGCAACACGAATGAAGTGATTCGCTTCCCGTATCACAATGGAGATTTGAAAGCGAGCGGAGAATCGCAGCACGTCGCCGATCTACCGGCGGGGGGCGGACATTGGACTCGCGCGATTGCGTTTTCTCCGGATGGCAAGAAAATGTTTGTGGGAGTAGGTTCGGCGTCGAACGATGACGATACAGACACGCATCCCGCGGAGAAAGATCGCGCTGATATTCTGGCGTGCGATCCGGCGAATTGCCAGTTAAAGGTGTATGCCTATGGCATTCGCAATGCGGGAGGCGGGATCGAGGTGAATCCGAAGACCGGTGAGTTGTGGTGCTCGGTCAACGAACGCGACGCACTGGGCGACAACCTGGTTCCCGACTACATTACGCACGTTGAGGACGGCGGATTCTATGGCTGGCCGTGGTGGTACATCGGGAGGCATCAGGATCCGCGGCAGAAAGGGAAGCATCCCGAATTGAAAGATAAGACGATTGTTCCTGACGTCCTGCTGCAGCCGCATAATGCCTCTTTGGAGATCACGTTTTATCAGGGCGATAAATTTCCCAACGAGTATGACGGAGATATTTTCGCCTCCGAGCATGGATCGTGGAACAAGGCGGTGCGGGTGGGGTATGAAGTGATTCGTGTGCCGCTGCATCAGACGGGGCATGCCACGGGCGAGTATCAGGATTTTCTGACTGGATTCGTGTTGCCGGATGGGCAGGTGTGGGGGCGTCCGGTGGGGATTACGGTAGCGCATGACGGTTCGCTGCTGGTGAGTGATGACGGATCGAACTCGATTTGGAGAGTGAGCTATATGGGGAAGTGAGCAGGCGGACTTATATTCGTCGAACCTGCGTTGATCCGGGGCTAGATTCGTCCAGGAAAGATTGTCCTGAGCGCGGCAAGAAATTTAGCGGCTATCTTGTCAAAGCCTTGCGGCGATGGGTGCAATTCATTGGCCCAGTCGTTCGGGCCGAGCGTGCCCTGGGTTTCTACATAGATCACATTTTTGTGAGCGGCCGCGATCTGCACCAGCGTCGCTCGGAATTGCAGCAGAAACTCTTTTACAACCTGGCGGGCGGTAGCCGGATCCTTCCAGCCACGATAATCGAGGGATGGTTTTAGCCACGGACCAATAGTGTCGTCGCAAACCCCGCGGCCGTCAGGAATGGCGAAGTCGTAAGCATGAATAAAGAGCGGGCATTGCGGCGCAACCTGATCACGAATAGAAACTAAATCTTCATAGGCGCTGCTCACCACCCCGAGCACCGCGCCCAGGCGCGGCACGTTGATGCCTTGACTGGGCGTCATGCCGGGTTTGTAATCGCGCAGCCACAGGCAGAATTGATTGCCAACCGTGTCGTTGCCTCCGCCGGAAAACAGGATTGCGTCAAACGTGCCGTTATCGGGATCCCTGAGATTGCCGATGATGCGCTGGCGCTGTTGAACTCCGAGGTCATCACGGGCTTCGTCACCGTAATGCGCGAGGTTGAGGACGAGGGGCTGCGGGGTTCCGTGATTGGTGACGGAACCAATCACGTCATTCGGCTTGAGCAGGGGGAGCGGGTAATCGAACCAGGAATCGCCGTCGGCGAACAGATTCAGGGGACTGACGGCATCGGGAGTGGCGGCACGCGCGAGCCTGCGGGCCGCGACCGCCTGCTTATGGCGCGCGATTCGTTGCAGGCGCTCCTGGTTGATTTGTTGCCGCTGCAGCCTGGTTTGCTCGACGCGGGCGAGGTTGGCTCCGGCATTGAGAGGGTTCTCGGCCATGGCAGTTCCTCTTTTGTGGGAGGGAATATAGCAGGGATTTGATTCTCAATGAAAGTCGTGCGAGATGGTTTCGGCTTTCGTAACGAACAGCGGGAGCACACGTTCGGCCTTGACCGAGATCACATTATCTTGATTTTGCAGGATGCCTTCGACGGCGAGGAAGCGCTCGCTGGTGAGCAGCAGCCGATTCCGATGAAACAAGTCGGGCGTGACGATGGCGTTGGCGACTCCGGTTTCATCTTCCAGACTTAAAAATACAAATCCTTTAGCAGTTCCCGGACGCTGGCGTGTAATGACGCAGCCTCCGATGCGCAGACGTTTGCCGCTGGGAATGCCGCGCAGTTCGCTGGCGCGGCGAATGCCCATGGCCGTGAGCCATTCGCGGCGGTAGGCCATGGGATGCGGACCGACGGTCAAGCCGGTGCCGTGGAAGTCGGCGACTAGGCGCTCTTCATGATTCATTCGCTGCAGTGGCGAAGGCGAGTCGGGCTCAGGCTGAGTTTCGAGCAGCGGGCCGGAGGTGCGGACGGCGCGTTCGACTTGCCAGAGGGCGTCGCGGCGGTGAAGCGAGGAGACGGAAGAATTTTTTATTGTTGATTTTTGATCGTTGATTGAATCCGTGCGAATCTGTGAATATCCGTGGCCTTCTTGATTCTCCGTGTCGGAGCCTGCCCTGAGCGAAGCCGAAGGGTGACTCTGTGGTGAATGTCCGATTGCGTTTAGCGCACCGATTTCTGCCAGCGTGGTGAGTTCGTCTGTGCGCAGTTCGGGGACGCGGCGAGTGAGATCGTGGATAGAGGCGAAGGGAGTACGTATGCGTTCGCGGAGCAGAGCCTGGGCGGCCTCTTCGCGCAGACCGCGGACATAGCGCAGCCCCATACGGAGGGCGATCTTCTTTCGCCCCTCCGGGGCTGGTTCATTTTCGGCGCCTGACCCACGGCTGGCGCCGTGGGCTGCATTCTTTCGCCGCTCCGCGGCTGCATCGTTTTGGCCAACGGCCAACGACCAACGACCAACGACTTCACTGCCAACTGGCAACTGACAACTGGCAACTGTTTCCAACGTGCATTTCCAATCTGAACACGTCACATCCACGGGCAGCACTTTCAGGCCGTGACGCTGCGCGTCTTTGACTATTGTCGCGGGAGAATAGAATCCCATGGGCTGATTGTTGAGCAGGGCTGCGGTGAAGGCGGCCAGGTAGCGGCACTTCAGATAGGCGCTGGCGTAGGCGAGCAGGGCGAAACTGGCGGCGTGCGATTCAGGAAATCCGTAGAGCGCGAAGGAAGTGATAGAGAGAATAATTTCTTCCTGCGCTTTCGGGGCGATGCCGTTTTGCGTCATGCCTGCGCGCAGTTTAGCTTCGATTTCGCGCATGCGCGACTGCGAACGTTTGAAGCCCATGGCGCGGCGCAGTTCTTCCGCCTCGCCTCCGCTGAAGTTGGCCGCGATCATGGCGATGCGCAGCAGTTGTTCCTGAAAAAGCGGGACGCCGAGCGTGCGCTTGAGCACGGGTTCAAGCGAGGGATGAGGATACGTCACTTCTTCACGTTTCTGGCGGCGGAGGATGAAGGGATTCACCATCTGACCAACGATGGGACCAGGACGGATGATCGCGACCTGCACCACAATATCGTAGAAGCGCTTGGGAAGCAGACGTGGCAGAGACGCCATTTGCGCGCGGCTCTCCACCTGGAACAATCCCACCGTGTCGGCCTGCTGCAAAGCGGAATAGACTTCCGGGTCATCGGATGGAAGATGCGCCAAGTCAACTTCTTCGTGATAGTCGTCGCGGATCAGTTCGATGGAATCTTTGAGCACGGCCATCATGCCGAGGCCAAGCAAATCGACTTTAACGATGCCCATGTCGGCGCAATCTTCTTTGTCCCACTGCACGACGACGCGGCCCGGCATGGAGGCGGGCTCGAGCGGGACGACGGAGTCGAGTTGTCCCTGGCAGATGACCATGCCGCCGGAGTGCTGGCCGAGATGGCGCGGCATGTCCTGCACGGCAATGCAGAGTTCGTAATATTTGCGCAGGCGGGGATGGTTGAGATCGAGCCCGGCGTCACGAAAGCGGCGGTCGAGGGCATCGTTTTCGTCGCGAAATTCCCAGGTGGCGACGGCGGCGGAAATCTTCTGCAGCGTTTCCGGATCGAAGCCTAAAGCCTTGCCCATTTCGCGCGCGGCCATGCGGTTGCGGTAAGTGATGACGTTGGCGGTCATGGCGGCGCCCCGTGCGCCGTAACGCTGGTAGACATACTGAATAACTTTTTCGCGTTCGTCGCCGCTGGGCAGGTCAAGATCGATGTCGGGCCACTCGCCGCGTTCTTCGGAAAGAAAGCGCTCGAAGAGCAATTCCATGCTGACAGCATCGACCGCGGTGATGCCGAGCGAGTAGCAGACGGCGCTGTTGGCGGCGGAACCGCGGCCTTGCACAAGGATGTTTTGCTCGTGGCAGTAGCGGACCAGGTCCCAGACGATCAGGAAATATCCTGCGAGTTTCAGTTTCTCGATGAGTTTTAATTCTTTCTCAATCTGGCAGCGGGCTTTGGTTTGCATTTCGTGCGAGGCGCGGCCATAGCGCTCGCGAAATCCTGCCCAGGCGCGATCGCGCAAAAAGGAATTCATAGTCTCGCCTTCGGGGACGGGATAGCGCGGAAATTCGTAGCCGAGATCGTTGAGTGTGAATTCCAGGCGAGAAGAAACTTCGAGAGTGTTGGCAATGGCTTCGGGCAAGTCGGCGAAAAGTTGCTGCATCTCCTGCGGAGATTTCAGAAAACGTTCGGCGTTGCGGGTAAGCAGAACGTCCAGCAGTGGAGAGAGTGCGATGGTTGTGGATAGCGGTGAAGGCATCACAAAGTTCGCGACCCTGCGGGATGGCGTAGCAGACGCCATTAGTAGCGAGCAGAGGAAGATTCAACGAACGGGCGATATCAATGGCGGTGCGGTTGCGCGATTCTTCTTCGCGCTGGAGGTGGCGTTGCAGTTCGACGTAGACATTTTTGGGACCGAAGATGCCAATGAGTTGATCAACGTGGCGTCGGGCTTCGTCAAGGCCCCCTTGCTGCAGGGCTGCGGCGAGGGGACCGTCGGCTCCGCCGGTGAGGCAGATCAGGCCGTGGGCGTGCTGCTGGAGTTCTTCTGCGCAGACTGCGCCTTCGCCTTTTTTGGCGCGCAACTTCATTTTGGTGATTAGGCGGCAGAGGTTTTGGTAACCGGCGCGAGAGGAGACAAGGAGAGGAAGGCGGAAGGCTTTGTCATTTCCATTGTCATTCCGAGCGAAGCGAGGAATCCCTACCCTCTGCGCCACTTGATGGGCGTAGGGATCCCCTCGGCGAACTCGGGCAGGCTCTTCGACTCAGCGAGCGCTTCACTTCGTGAAGCACTCGCTCCGCTCAGGATGACAGAGTGGGGAGTGGCGATGACAGGGAGAGGAGTGATGACAGAGTCGAAAGGGCCGCACGCGACTTCCGCGCCGATGTGAGCTTTGAGATTAATTTTATTGGCGGCCAAATGAAAACGTGGAGCGCCGTACAGGCCGTCGGTGTCGAGCAAAGCCATGCCGGGCATGCCGAGATGGGCGCACACTCCGATTAATTCCTCGGGCAGGGATGCGCCTTCGAGAAAGCTGAAAGCAGAGCGGGCGTGAAGTTCCACATACATCAGTTCTCAGTTCCCAGTTCTCAGTTCAAACCTCTTGCTTTTACTAAGAACTGGGAACTGGAAACTGAGAACTCGTATTTTCAGTCATAGGTTCCTTCCACGAACCAGCCGCCGTCCAGCAGGTCGTGAACCAGGCGGTAGAAAGAAATTGCTTCTCCGTTTCGTACGGCGAGGTCCCACTCGTCGCGGGACCAGGCTTTCCGCTCCCACCAATCGCCGGAGGCGCGCCAGGGGCCGGCTTTCCAGAGCACGTCGCCTTGCACTTCTTTTTTCTTTGGACACACCACATGCACAGGCTGACCGCTTTCCAGGGTCACTTGAACGCGCAATGGAGGACGGAAGCGGCGCAAAGCGGTGACTGCGGATTTTTCTTCGGGCAAGTCAGGAGTTTTTTCATGCTCACTTTTTCGTGGAGCCTCAGATACAAAGCGCAGCATGCGAAATCCTTCGGGACGATGCGTGTCGAGCAACTCCACCGCACCCACATTGTTTTCGCCGACCATGCTGGCGATGCGGGCCAGGGTGAGCTCCAGTTTTTCCGGTTCCGGCGATGGAGGCAGGAACAAGCCGCCTTGCGCGGAACGCGGGCGAGCCGGTTCTGCAGTCAGATGAATCTTCACGATGGGTGCTCCGGGGGGATGCGCATTTAAATCCAGTTGCAGTAATTTCAGAAAAACTTTGGTATCGAGCATGGGTTGAGGCAAGCGCAAGGTGCGGAGAAATTGTTGATTGTGGGAAGAGAAGTGTTCGAGTTCCAGTGTAAGGCGCAGTTCTTGCGTAGCCAGGGCGCGCGAACCTAAACGAGCGCAGAGCTGTTCGAGCAGGCGATTCAGCAGGAAGGCCAGAGGTTCGAGCAGGACGATGGGATGTTCCAGTTCGACGGCTTCTTCGAATATCAGAGGCGCTTCCACGGGCATCAGAGTGCGTGAAGACGTTCCGCGCGCCAACTGCTGCATACGCAGACCTTCCTGTCCGAGACGTTCGCTGAATGCGATTTCCGGGAGCGCGGCCAGCGCGTGCAGGTTGCGTATGCCCCAGCGGTCGAGGGTTTCGAGAAAACCGTCGGCGGTTTTTTTCTGAGCGCCATCCAAGAGATCTTTTTCCAGATGGTTCACGAACAGCACTTCCACCGGCAATGATCCCAAACGCTCTGCTTCCTTGCCTGGAGGAATCACAGTAACGCCGGGAAACCCACGGGCGGCGAGTGCGGCCGCATCGGGATTGGAAGCGACTGCAACGTTGGCTGCGAGTCCTAGCGCGGCGGCGCGGTTATAGATAGCGCGAGAAATTTCCGGCTGCGATCCGAAAAGGGATTCCATGCCTGCGAGATCGAGCAGGGCGGTATCGCAGGCGGCGTCTTCCACGCAAGGTGAGAACGACTGCGCACAATCGAGTAAAGCGGCATGCGCGGCGGATTCCTGCAGTGGAGATCGCGGGCGCAGGGCAAGTTCGGAGCACAGTTCGGCTTGGGCTTTGGTCATGCCTGGCGCGATGCCCACGGCTTTTTCATTCACCGCGATAACTCTTTCCAGCGGAGGCTTGCCTTCGAAAATGGCGACGGCATGGGCCTGCAGTTCCGGTTCGGCGCGAAGTGCGGCTGCCACAGGAAAAGTCGGCACGTAGATGCAGGCAAACGGCATGGGAGCGAATCATTTAGTAATTGGATAATTTGGCAATTGAGTAATTTGGTTTCATTTGTTCATCGGACCCAGGCGGTTTTGGTTACGAACGTGACGGAGTGTGCAGGTTTACGGTTCAGGCGGGAGAGAATGAGTTCCGCGGTAATTTCCAGCCCGGTGAGTAGTTGCGCGTGGGTAGGGACGGAATCTCCGCCTATGCAAATTTTCTTTCGTCCCTCCGGGGCTTGCTCATTTTCCGCGGCGGACCCACGGCTTGCGCCGTGGGCTGCATTCTTGCGCCGCTCCGCGGCTAATCTTTCCGCCTGCCCCGGTACATTTCTTGGTGCTCCCAGCTGCAGCAGTACGGACGAGCAACTGCCGGCGATGGGGTGTTGCTCGATCGCTAACAAGATCGTGGGCTTGTTCTCGACCGCACGGCGGAAACGGAACCATGTGGTGAGCGGGATGCGCCGGGCTGCCTGGGGCGGGAGGTCGGCGAGGTCGAGAACGACCAGGCCGAAACCGCCGCTTTCGAGCAGCAGATCGGTAGCGCGCAGCACTTGCTCAAGACGATGTTCTGCCTGATTTTTGCTTCGTGATTGAATTTGATTTTTCAGAGATTTTTTCTCGGTGTCGGAGCCTGCCCCTTCGACAAGCTCAGGGCAAGCTCTGAGCGAAGTCGAAGGGTGCCTCTGTGGTAAGCGCTCTCTTTGTGGGGAACTCTCGCCGCAACGGACCCACAGCAGCCGGTTCAGATCTACGCCGGCCGCTGCTGCGGAATGAGGATCGAGAGCGTCGCTGGCGTCGATCACGACACAGAACTCTCCACGGCGGGTGGCGGCGGCTACAGCAGACAAGAGTAAGGTGGTGCGGCCGGAGGAGGCCGGGCCGCAGATTTCGGTCAGGCTTCCGCGGGGTAGCCCCCCGGTCACGGCGTCGATGGCGGGGACGCCGCTGGAAACCATTTCCGGCGCGGGACGAATCTCGAGACGCGAAGCGGGGGTTATGTACGCCAGTCGGGGGTCGGCGGAAGCAAGCTCGCAAAGATGGGGACGTACACGTTGGGCGGGACGAGGATGGGAGGCTTCCTCGTCCGGTTCGGAGGGCAGGGGCACGTCTGGAACTGCTTGTGTCTCAAACAGAAAAGGGCGGCTCAAGGCCGCCGAAGTGGAAACCACTGCGGAAGACATAAGATCCTCGGAAGATTTCAGGGAGCGCCGGGGCTGCTGTTCTTGAGATTAGGCCGCCGGAGGCTTATTCGCTTTTTATTCGCCTTTTAAAATTGTGCGCTTTCAAGTATCGCTTGTCAAGCGCAGGAGCTTTTTTCTCGTTTCCGGTCCCTTTTTTAGACCTCCCGAATACCCGCAATATAGAAATCACGTCATCGAAAACCGGACAGTCATCCTTCATTTCCGTAGGGTGGTCATGGACGGCTCACTTCGGTGACAGCGTCACGTCTAAGCCAGCATCGCGTCAATTTACATTACGTGCCGAACCCGGTTCTTCCATTCAGTTGTCAATCGCTGCTCGATCCCAGGCAGCAAAGAAGGAGCTTTGCTATGCAAAACGTTCGTCTGTTTGCCTTGTTTTCAAGTGTTTTGTTGATCACAAGTTTTAGTCCTGCTCAAACGGCCACTGGCGAAACCTTGATGCTCGATCTGCCGCGTGCCAGCCAGCGCGCACTGATCATGCAGCGCATCGGCATCACTGACATTACGGTTAACTATCACCGGCCACTGGCGAATGGCCGCCAGATCTGGGGCAAGCTTGTACCTTACGGGCAGGTGTGGCGCGCTGGGGCTAACGAAAATACGACGATTACGTTCAGCGATCCGGTCACCATTGAAGGGCAGCCGCTCGACAAAGGGACCTATGGACTGCACATGATTCCGGGGGAGAACCAGTGGACGGTGATCTTCTCGAAGAATTCGAAGGACTGGGGAAGCTTCTCCTACAAGCAAGAGGACGATGCATTGCGAGTGAACGTGAAGCCGCAGACGGCCGAGGCCCATGATGCGCTAGCTTACGATTTCGATGAGGTGAAGCCGGCTTCTACCGTCGTCACCATGCGCTGGGATAAAGTTGCGGTGCCCTTCAAAGTCGAGGTCAAGGTGAACGAACTAGTCACCGCCAGCATTCACAGGCAGTTGCACGGGCTCAACCAATATTACTGGGAAGGCTGGGACGATGCGGCCGGATACTTCCTGGCCAACAAGATCAATCTCGACGAAGCGCTGAAGGATGAAGAGCAGTCAATTCAGGCGGAAGAACGCTACGACAACGTGATGAACAAGTCGCATATTCTGGACGCTATGGGACGCAAGCAGGATGCGGACCTGCTCCGCGCCAAAGCACTGGAAATGGCCAATGCGCTGCAACTCTACGTGTACGCCCGCCAGTTGCAGGCTGATAAGAAAAAGGACGAAGCGCTTGTCATCTATCGGTCAACCGCCAAAAAATTTCCTGACTACTGGACGACACATCTAGGCTTGGCCCGGGTTTACAGCGCTCAGGGAGACTTTGACAATGCAGTGAAGGAATTGAAGATGTCTCTGACCGGAGCGCCGGATGCTAATAAGAACACTTTGGAGGGTTATGTGAAGCGGTTGCAGGCAAAGGACGATATTAACCGGTAGTAGTCCCCTTTCTATCGCGAACAATAAAACGGGCCAGCTCTTGGGGCTGGCCCATTCCTTTTCGTTTGTGATCACCATACCCGGCAGGCGTTGGCTCTTACCATGTGTTGTCCGGCTTTGCATCCAAAGGCATGGTCGAACTCGGGCATATTCCCGAGAACGTTATCGATGCGGAAAATGGGAAGCGAGTGCGGATCGGTGGTGACGAGCATGCGCGCGACCTCGGGCCGAACGTTCGCGCACCATGAATACGCGTTCGAGAGGAAAAAGCGCTGACCATAGGTCCAGCCGTCCGGGCCCTTATCGTCGAGCGATTTACCCTGCCGCTTCAGCGAGGTTTCAAGCGCGTTTAGAGCGAGATGAATGCCGCCGTTGTCGGCAGTATCTTCTCCCTGGGTAAGCAAGCCATTTTGTTTGACTCCGGCGCCCGCGTCGGGAACTTCCTGGGTGTACTCGTCGGAGATGCACTTGCCGCGCTCGTCATATTGTTTGCCGTCTTCGGCGGTCCACCAGTCGCGCAGGTTGCCGTGAGCGTCGAACTTGCGTCCCTGGTCGTCAAAGCCATGAATGATTTCGTGTCCGATGACCATGCCGATGGCGCCGAAATTCACAGCGTCATCTTTCGTGGGATCGAAGAACGGCGGCTGCAGGATGCCGGCTGGGAAATTGATGGTGTTTAATTGCGGATCGTAATAGGCATTGATTGTGGGCGGAGTCATTGTCCACTCCGAGCGATCGACGGGCTTGCCGATCTTCGCCACCCAGCGCTCGAACTCAAACGAGGAGGCATGCGAGACATTGTTCAGATAGCTGTCGCGCCCGATCTTTACGCTGGAATAATCGCGCCAGTGAGAAGGGTAGCCGATTTTGTCTTCGATCCCTTTCAGCTTGACCTGGGCCTGCTGCTTGGTGGCAGCCGACATCCAACTGAGGCTCTGAATGTCGGCGCCCAGCGCGGTCTCGATGGAGTGCACCATCTGGAGGGTGCGGGCTTTGCTATCGGGGGGAAAGGCGCGGTCAACGTAGGCCTGGCCGAGGGCTTCACCCAGATCGCGGTCGGCGGCGCGGACGCAACGGCGCCAGCGCGGTTGCTGCTGTTCGGCGCCCGCGAGGGTGTGCGCGAAGAAATCGAAGTTTTCATCGACGATGGCCTTGTTTAAGTATGGTGCCGCCCGGTGAATTACCTGCCAGCGCATATAAGTCTGCCAGTGTTCGAGGGGGTGAGCGGCGATGAGTTTCTCTTCGGCGCGGAAAAAGTCTGGAGAGGTAACGATGTAGTGGCCGCTGGCGGGAGCTTTTACCGCTTGCAGATATGCATTCCAATCGATGGAAGGCGTGAGCTCACGCACCTGCGCCAGCGTCATTTTGTTGTTGATGTTCTTCGGATCGCGGCGTTTTACGTTATCCATCTGCGCCTCGGCCATCGCGGTTTCTATATCGATTACGATGCCGGCGTCGGCTGCTGCCTGAGTTTCGGATTCGCCTGCGTGGACAAACATTTTCTGAACGTGGGCACGATACTTGCCAAGGAGTTCCTTCGACTTGTCATCGTTTTTCAAGTAGTAGTCGCGGTTGGGTAGACTAAGGCCGCCCTGATCGATTTGCGCGACAACCTTGGAGGCGTCGTCGTAATCCTGCTGGCCGGTAAAGCCGAAGAATGGCGAATTTGTTTGATTGTCGGACTGCTCCCAGGTTCCAGGGAACACATGATGCAGATGGGCGATCTCGAGCGTGATGTCTTTTTTAGATTTCAATCCCGCGATGCCATCCAGTTCCGACTGGACTGGTTTCATGCCGGCGGCTTCAATACCGCTCTCGTCCATGCAGGCGGCCCAATAGTCGCCAATCTTTTGCTGCACGGTGTTGCGGCTGGAATCATTCTTGCTCGCCGCTTCCAGCGTTTCGCGCAACAAGTTTTCGTTCCATAACTCGAGGCCGCTGCCCGTGCTCCAGTAGACCTGATCGGGAGGAATGGGGTTGGCAGTCAGCCACTTGGTACAGGCGTATTTGTAAAAATCGTTGCAGGGGTCGAGAGCCCTGTTGACGAGGTTGGGATCGAAATGCTCAAGGTTTGGTTCTTTCGTTTCTTCGGCTGGCACGCTCCCAGAGACCAGGGCCGGCATGCTCTGGGCGAAGACGCTTTGGGCAAAAATTCCAGACGCGGTTACCAACATCACAGCATAACGGAGAATGAACATGTCACCCCTTTTTCAGGAAACGTGCTGATGTGGAATTGGAACGAATGGACTGGTAGAGGTTACGCATATGAGGGAAAGCAGGTTCCGTACAAGAGCCCAAAGAAAGTTCGAGCCACGACCAAACAACATACTACAGACGGGCGGTGCCGTGTGAGGTTAGCCGCAAACGGCAGCAATCTGTGACATGATAGGAATATGAAGAAACAAGCGTCCGATCAACAATTTCATGACCGCCGCTATCAGGAGCGGAAGCGCGCTGAAGCCGCGAGGCAGCCTGTCCGTAAGAAGACTGTTCGCGAGGAGACGAACCAATCCGCGGTGAGCCCCACGAAGGAAGCTACAAAGAAATAGTGGCGCGGAGTCCACTTCCTAGCCGGTGTTATGCAGCCCGGCGGCGATTCCGTTGATGGTTGCGCCCAAGGGATAGTCCAGCTCCGAACTCCGCTGTCCCTGCTGTTTGCGCCGCAGCAGTTCCACCTGAATCAGGCTCATGGGATCGACGTAGGGATTGCGCAGGCGGATGGAGCGGGCTAGGACGCGATTGCGGCCCAGCAATTCGCGCTGGCCGGTCACGCGAAGAATCATGCGCCGCGATCGCAGAAATTCTTCTTCCAGCATGGAGAACACGCGCTTGCGGAGCGCCGCGTTTTTTACCAGCCCGGAATAATCGCGCGCGATTCCGAGATCCGCCTTGGCCATCCCCAGTTCCACGTTGCGGAGAAGTTCCGCAAACACCGGAAAGCCCCGCGAAATCTGGCGCAGAAGCTGCTCGTGCCCGGGACCGCCTTTGGCGAATTGTTCGAGCGCATGGCCTACGCCGAACCAGGCGGGGACGGCGTGGCGACTCTGCATCCATCCGAAGACCCAGGGGATGGCGCGCAAGTCCTCGAGTCTTCGGCCTTTGGCGCGGCGCGAAGGACGCGATCCGATGCGGGCCGTGTCCAACTCGTTGACCGGAGTCGCCTGTTCAAAATATTCCAGCACCTCGGGATTGTCGGCGATTTCGCGGCGGTAGATGCAGTATGCCTGCTGCGACATTTCTTCGATCGCTTCTTCCCAGCGCTGCGGATGCGGTTCCCCATGCCGGGTCAGCGCTTCCAGACTCGCCGCCATCATCAGTTCGAGATTCCATTCGGCGAGGACCGGGTCGGAGTATTTCCAGTTAAGCACTTCGCCTTGCTCGGTGATGCGAATGTGGCCGGAAAAACAACCCGGCGGCTGCGCGAGGATCGCCGCATGCGTGGGGCCGCCGCCACGGCCAACGGTGCCACCGCGACCATGAAACAGGCGAAGCTTCACCCCATGTTCCCCCGCCGCACGATGCAGTTCGCGATGAGCTTTATAAAGTTCCCAAATGCTGGTGAGCATGCCGCCATCTTTGTTGGAGTCGGAATAGCCGAGCATGACTTCCTGCCAGCGTCCCCAGGAATCGAGCAGCGGCTGATACTCGGGATCGCTCCACAGGCGGCGCATCACGTTGCCGGCGGCGCGCAACGAATCGATTGACTCGAACAAGGGAACCGGCATCAACCCGGGATCATTCGGATGAAACTGAGGACGAATGTCGGCGGGAATGTCGGAGGGTGATCCGGCAAGTTGAACCCCGGCCCCTGTAGCTAGCCGGACCACCGAGAGCACGTCGTTCTCCGTCTCCGCGCCACTAATGATGTATTGGCGAATCGAGCGAGCAGGATAGACACGCTTGAGTTCTGCGATGGCGCGGAAGGTGTCAAGCAATTCCCGGGTTTCGGACGACAGGGCATCGCCCTTGAGACCCGCTCCAAGTTCCTTGATGGCGTGGGCGTGAACCCGGGCGTGTTGGCGGATGTCGAGGGTGTAAAGATGAAAGCCGAAGGTGCGGACCTTCCGCAGCAAGGAATCGACGTGGGTTCGCGCCAGGCGTTCTCCGCGGTTGGAATGCAGACTGCTCTCTATCAGCACGAGATCATCTTCAAACTCGGCAACTTGCTGGTAGGCGGCCGGAGCCCCGGCGGCGTCGCGGCTCTGCTGCAGTCTGTGAAACATATAGGAGAGAAATCGGCGATAACTTTCGCTGGTATTGTGCGGCCCCCACGCCAGATGAACTCCGGCAATCGTGCGTTCGTAATGTTGCAGGCGCGACAGCAAGTCTTTCGAAACCCCGGTTTGCCGGCGGGAGGAGCTAAGCCGGTCGCTAAGGGCCTCGACATCGTTGAGATATTCCCGCAGGATCAGGGCGCGCGCCATCTCCAGCGCGCCGCGAATATGGTCGGGCTTTACCAGCGGATTGCCGTCGCGGTCTCCGCCAATCCACGAGCCGAAATGCAGCAGGTTGGGCAAGGTATTTTCGTTGAGATCCAGACCGTAGACCTGGCGAAAAGATTCCACGATCTCGGCATAGATCTTGGGAAGGGCGTCGAACAGCGAGAGGCGGAAGTAGCGCAGTCCCATGCGAATTTCATCGTCAACCGTGGGTTTGGCCAGGCGCACTTCGTCAGTCTGCCAGAGTGAGGTGACCTCGGCACGGATATTGCTTTCGCTGTCTTCCGCTTCTTCCGCGGTAAGGGGAAGGCGGTCGAGACGTTCCAGTTGGTGCGCGATGCGGCGGCGCTTCAGCAGGACGGTTTGCCGCGCGACCTCGGTGGGATGAGCGGTGAAGACTGGAGTGATCGCGACCTGGCCGAGCGCTGCCATGGCTTTCTCTGCCGAAATGCCAGATTCTTTCATGCGCGACAATGTTCCGCGAAAAGAACCGGGCAGGGGCGGATGTTCGTGGTCCAGTTTCCCGGCGCGGCGACGGCGCTTGCGGTGGTTCGTCTCGGCCAGATTGGTGAGTTCGAAATATGTGGCGAAGGCTTTCGTAACCTGGTGGGCGCGGGTCAAGTCCATCCGCGAGACAATCTCCCGGACTTTCAGCATGAGTTCGGGCGAAGAAGACCGATCTGGATTGCAGCGTACCGTTTTCCGATGCTCGATCAGCAATGTTCGCAATTCTTCCACGGATTCCAGCAAGTCTTGACCGGACTGCTCGACCAGCACTTGTCCGAGGATCGCGCCCAGCGACCGAACGTCGCGCCGCAGCGGATGATCCTTCGCCGGTTCGTCGGAAGGCGCAGTAAGTTCGGCCAGCCGAGCTTGCTGGTCATCGGCGTTCCAGAGCGGCTTGGATATATTCGGAGCCATGACGGATGGAGAAAGAATAAACGACGCGGCGGAAGCGTGCGATGAAAAGAGTGAATGATTGGAATTACGTGGGCCGACAAACCGCGGGGCGTGCTTTATTTGGGGACTTCGAAGCGGTAGCCGATGCCGCGCAAGGTTTTTAGGTATTGTGGATGGCGCGGGTCGAGTTCAATTTTTTCGCGCAGGCGCCGGACGTAAACGTCAATGGAACGGGGCGTTACGAACGGAGTCTCCTTCCAGACCGCGTCGAGCAGTTGATCGCGCGTCAGTACGCGGCCTCGATGCATCGCCAGATATTCCAGGAGACGGAATTCGCGGACGGTAGTAAGGACGTTGCGCCCTTGTACCTGCACCGTCATCGAACCGACGTTAATTTCCAGATCGCCAAATCGCAGCACTTCATTGGCGGCGCTTTCCTGGCCCAAACCGCGCAGGACACTGCGAATGCGGGCCACCAGTTCCCGGGGGCTGAACGGCTTGGTAATGTAATCGTCGCCACCGAGTTCCAGTCCCTTGACGCGGTCGGCCTCTGCGGTCTTGGCGGTGAGAAAAATGATGGGAGTTGCGGAAAGGGACGGAGTCTGACGAATGTGGCGGCACAGTTCGAAGCCGTCGGTTCCCGGCAACATCACATCCAGCACAAACAAGGCCGGGGTTTCGCGGAGAGCCTCGGAGATGACCGAGGTTCCACTGAGAAAGGTCTGCACCTCGAACCCGGTCGCGCGTAAATTATGCACGATGAGACCAGCAATGTCTGCGTCATCCTCTACCACGAAAATGAGCGAGCGGGGCGCGCCGGAGACACCGGCGGAATGGGGACGCTCGTAAGAATCCAGGGGAAGGTGCATTTTTCCTGGGGACTACGCAGGAAGCGCGCGGAACTTCCGGCATCCAGACCCTGACTGAACTGTATGGCCGGAATGTTGCGGGAGTGTTTAGGGAGTGTTAAAGAACGATGAATTTACAAGGGAGCTTCGTTTTTGTAATGGCGCAGTTTGGGAAGAGATCTGTATCAGGCCATCCGCTAACAGAGCGAAATGTCAACTTCACGCGCTCTTCGCTTGCGCGATCGTGGGTAGCCGTTACCCGCGGAGGGAGGCGCCCGTCCTACAGCAACCCCCCAGTCTGTATTGCCAGATCATTCAGAGCCATCTCCAGCTTGGTAATCGCCGCGCCGATTTCGGGATGCTCGCCGATCTTCTCTTGCAGAGCTCTTAAAATTTGGTGAGCACTTCTGATATGTCCTTCCGCATCGCCTGGACTTGACTGTCGATTTCGTTCATTCGGTTTTTCCATGGCCACTCGCGCCATTGCGTGCTCGATTCTCTACGCATCTTCCCCCATTTTACGCGCGTTCGACGCTACCGGGAGACATCGGCGAGCAGACCAGAGGCGCTTGTGGATCCAGTCAATGAGTGCTACGGGGATGTTTCGCCACTTGAGACAACCCCTGGCGGTGGCGGCTCGGATACATCCTGTTTGCCGACCAGCCAGGAGTAAACTGACGGCAAGGGCGTTTGTAGGTACTCATCGGCGCATTAGTCCGCATTTTTCCCATCCTGGCTACGACTTCGCGTTCAAAAGTGAGAGCCGGCCAGGTCCGCCCTTAGATGTGCAGGAACCCAATCGTGTCGTCAGTCACTGCGTCGCTCCCCATAATGTAGAAATTGTTGGGTCCGACGATGTAGAACACGACGTCATTACTTCCAAATATGGGAACGTTGACGGTCCCAGTTCCCCTTCCGGACGAGTTGACGGAATAAGTCCCGGCCAGGGCTCCGGAGATGACACCGTTATTCAGAGTGATAGCGGCAACCGTATTCGGCGATGTGGAGACCGGAGTAAACCAGGTTCCGCCTTGGAAGGTCCCGTTGATCGAGGCGTCGGTAAACGGCCCTGTTGCTTGCGCTTCGAAAAAACCGAAACCAACACTGCCGGAGCTGTCCAAAACGTAGCCGTCGTTCATGGCGTCCAGATAGAGGACCGAGTTGTGCACCGCTGCGCCCAAGGTGTAGGAAACTGTCCCCCGTCCATTGCTGGCGATGCCATACGTGGCCCCGTCAATTGTCTGATTCAGGCTGGCAACGCCATCCGCAACTGAGTCCAGTTGGAGGTTGAAAGTTCCAGAGCTGCTTTTGAAACCGGAAGCGATGCCAACAATGGTGTCCGCGGAGGCGGTCGTGCCTGGAATCATTCCCCACGTGCTGAACACTACCGGAGCGCTTAGGAAACCATTGCTGTAGGTTCCGGGGCTGTTCTGCACGTTGACGAATCCTGCTAGCAGCGGACTGGAGCCGCCCGAATCGACGTCTACAGCAAACGCTAGCTGAGACGAAACGACGTAGACGGCGAGCTGCAGGGTCTGCGCACCGAGGTTTAAGCTCACAGCAGAACGGGAGTACGAATCTGGAACACTGACGTTGCCGGTGATTGACACTCTTGATGTGAGGGCTCCGTTGTCGTTTATGTCGCCCATCCCGGAACCGAGAGCGCCGGGACAGGCCGAACAATTGTTAGTGTCAGTAACCCGGCCTACGACGCCCATTCGCCTTCCACTGGAGTCTTCGCCCACGAGTGCAAGGACATAGTCCCCGCTTAAGAAGCCACCGGGCGGAGCGAACACGAACCTTCCCGATCCCGAAACCCCGTTGGAATCTCCCGACTCTGCCATTTGGCCGCGTACGCCCGGTGCGGGAAGAGCTTGTGTGGCAAACGAGTAGGTCGAAGTTCCGGCGGCCGTGGTGACGGCGAGCGTTCCCTCGTTGGTGGTGGAACTGTTTGTGCACGAGCCTCCAGTAATGGGCTGCGCGGCGCGAGTGCCTGCCAGGTCTTTGAAGTCTTCTTCGCCGCTGACGCTGCCGTTTGAATCCACCCCAAACGATCCCCCAATGGTGACTGGGCCAGTGCTGTCAAAGCCGGTGAAGAAGAAACCGTACAAGCCAAAGAGAACGCATGAAGACGAAGTGAAGGGCGGTACATTAAGTGTCAGAGCATTGGACGGGTTGGTCATCGGAGTTGGAATTGTGGCTACGATCGAGCCGCTGCCGGGATTCGCAATGAGGCTGGCGTTGATCTGGATGGTAACCTGGGTCGAAGAAACAAACGTGTATTGGCCGAGAGATGTGGCGCCATTCCAACTGAGCGATCCTCCCGCAACGAAACCCGAGCCATTGATCGTCAGAGTGAATGGAGGGCTGCCAGCGGGAATACTCGAAGGCGAAAGCGAGATCAGGGTAGCGCCTGGAATACCCTTTCCTCCCCCCCCACCGCCACCCTGGTGACCCCCGATCATGCAGCCCTGCACAACGAGGATGAGACTGATCAATCCGAGGCACACCAAACACTTGGGCGGTTTCCTCATGGCGTCTTGCTCCCGCAACGGCGATAACAGCTGTCCACGTCGGCCCGCATTCTCTTTGGGTGTGGCCAGGAAAACAAGCACGTTGGGGTAAAGTTACGGTAAACTGGCGCCATTTAGCGCCCCGAGGATCATTCCCTCCCTGGTGGCGTTCGGAATTTCAGTGCGGAGTCGGCGATGGAACCATCGCTCGCCCAAAGTGCAGCCGGGCCAACGGTCCCGCAAGGACGTAGGGATACTCTCGCCGAGCCCGAAGTGGGGAAGGAGTTGGAGAAGATTCTCTCCAGCGAAGGGTTCCGCGACGCCGAAGGCCTTAAACGATTCCTGCGCTACACGGTAGAACACACCCTCCACGGCGAAGGAAGCCAGCTTAAGGAATATCGGTTGGGGGTTGAAGTATTCAACCGAGACTCATCCTTCGATCCGCGAGTGGATCCTGTGGTGCGCATGACAGCCCGCCGGCTGCGTTCCAAGCTCAAGCAGTACTACGAGTCCGAGGGCATTCAAGATCCGATCTGGATTGATGTTCCCAAGGGAAGCTATGCGGCAGCGTTTAGCCGCAACGCATCGAAGCAACTCTCGATAGTGGGTGTTGTTAAGCCCTCGCGATCCAGGAAGTACGCGTGGCTCGCCGGAATTGGACTAGTGTTGTTGTTTGCGGCAGTTGTGGGCACTGCGGTTTACCGAATTCGGGATCGTCAATTGCAAAGTGCGGCTCCGGCACAGCATCCCTCTCTTGCAGTACTTCCGCTCCTGAATTTGACGGGGAGCACTGACAATGAATACCTCTGCGATGGAGTGACCGACGAACTCACAAGTGCTTTGAGCAAGCTGCCCGGAGTGCGCGTCGTGGCTCGTACGTCGGCGTTCAGGTTCAAGAACAAACCCGAAGATGTTCGGTCTATCGGGGAGCAGTTGAATGTCACTTCCATACTCGAAGGGAGCCTACAAAAGAGTGGAGAGCGACTCAGGATCACCGTTCAGCTGATTCGCGCAGCAGATGGCTACCACGTCTGGTCACAGACGTACGACCGCAACAGCGGGGATGCATTTGCCGTCGAAGATGAAATTACACAAACGATTGCAGCCACCTTGCGCATCCGTTTGGCGCAGGGGCCGCAGGTTGAGGCACTGCGCCGAACTGATGCTGAAGCTCATGAACTGAACTTGCGTGGCCGCTATTGGCTGAATCGGAGAACTCCACCCGATCTATGGAAGGCCATCGCGTATTTCAACCAAGCCCTGGAAAAGGATCCAGCCTACGCGCAGGCGTACCTCGGTTTGGCTGAAGCTTACTCAACGCTCGGAGCCAATGATCAGGCATCCCCACGGGAGGTTCTCCCCAAAGCGCGTGCCGCCGCGCAGCAGGCCTTGCGTTGGGACGATGCCTTAGGTGAAGCTCACGCCGTATTCGCGTGGGTCACATTCCTTGATGGCTGGAATTCTGCGCTCGCCGAGCAAGAGTTCCGGCGGGCCCTCCAACTCTCTCCAAATTATGCCACCGCCCACCAGTGGTTTGGGCTAACACTGATGCTGCAGCAACGGTTTGCTGAATCATTGCGCCAATTCAACTTGGCGCAAGATCTCGACCCGCTCTCGCTCATTTTGAGCACCGATAAGGGAGTGGTTTATTACTATTCCGGACAGCAGGACAAAGCGAGCGAAGAGGCCCATCGGATTCTCGCTCATGATGCGGATTTCGCCGATGCCCACCTTTTACTGGGGATGGCTCAGGAGAAACAGGGGCAGTTCAAGATGGCGGAGCAGGAAATTGGCATATATCTGGAAGTCTCCGGACAGGATCCCGACGCTTTGATGAAATTGGGCGTGGCCTATGCCCATGCGGGCGACAGAGCCCGCGCGCTGCAGATGATCACAAAGATGCGGAAGCCAACCACTGGCCAATATGTGCCTCTCTATTACATTGCCGACATCTATGCTGCGTTGGGTGACAAGGAAGCAGCATTTGAATGGCTTGATCGAGCGCTTGATCAGCACTCGAACTCCTGCCTCCTGCTCGCCATCGACCCCGCGTTCGAGAATTTGCGCTCAGATCGCAGATTCCAAGAGGCGGCACGAAGAATTGGCCTTCCTCACCAGACAACTCCTTCGTGATCCGGCCCCGGAGGCATCGAACATTGATTCGCCGCCATATCGAAGCTCCGCCCACACGGATGAGCCTGAACAAATTCCAGGATTGCTTCCGAGTTGACGGCCATCTGGGAGTTGGCTGTTCGGTCAACACAACGGTGTTTGCGGAGAGTAATCGTGCAATCGCGGTGTCGAGTATCCATGTGTTCATTCGCCTTGTTCCGGCTTTTGAGGTACCCGGCTTTTGAGATAGAAGATTGGTACGCAGGATCAGGCGGGAGGCGTCATCTTTTGTCTATGATTCGTTGAAGATGATTCGCTCAAATATGATTCGCTCAAGATGAGGATCCGGACGCATGAATAAAGCGGATGGTCAGGACACGGCAGACCGCCTCTCTGGAATTGTGGCGAACTCCCTGGACACTCGGGCGAAAACGCAGGATCTGGCGCGCCAGGCGTACCAAAGCCGGACGCAGTTCCACAGGTTGTTCCGAACCGTGGTCGAAGAAACTCCCGGAGCCATGCGACGGCGGCTATTGTTGGAAAGAGCAGCATATCAACTGGGGCATACCGGAATGTCGGTCACGGACATTGGCCTGGACGCCAACTACGGTTCGTTGGAGGCGTTTACTCGCGCTTTCCGAAAAGCTTTTCGGACTTCCCCAAGCGTCTACCGGCGCATGCGTGATCCACACTTTCATTTGCCGGCGTCCAACAAAATCCACTTTTTTGCACTTGGTTCATCAACATCTGGTTCATCAACATCTGGTTCGTCAACAAAAGGAGGGAAAGACATGGATTTATTCGATCGTTTTGCAGGCAACGACTCCTGGCACACGCGGCGTTTGCTGGAATACGCGGGTACTTTGACCGAGGAACAATTGGATCGGCCGCTGCCCACCGTCGTAGAGCTGCTGCCCTGGCGGGAGTCGAATAAGACTCTAAGGCAGCTGTTAGAAAGCATTATCTTCACGAAAGAAGTCTGGACCGCCGCGCTGTCCGGAGCCGATATGGATATGAACGGCCCTCCCAAATCGCAACGCTCCCCGCAAGCGCTGCTGCAAAGGCTCGAAAAGACGGATGCCGAACTGCATCGTATTCTCAGTAACATCCGAAACCGCTCCGGCTGGGATGATACGTTCGTTAACGCTCTATGCGAACCGGCGGAGACCTTCACGTTCGGCGGCGTTTTCGCCCATATCATGACATTCAACGCGTATCGCCGATTGATGGCCTTGGACGCTCTACGCCAGCTCGGCGTCCAAACCGAAGGTTTCGGCGATCCTATGGAGTATGAGGAGAGTGTGGCACCCTGGAACCAGCGGGTAGCTCTCGAAATGCCATAAGAGAACGCCCGGCAGATTCCAAAGTCCCGGCGCGCAGCGGCCTTCCGGCTCAATCTCGGCAGCAAGGCTGAGGTAAACGAACTCTTCAGAGAACGGAAGACCGCACACGCGAAGATCGGTTCCGAGCCCGAGGACAAACCTGTGGAAGCTCCGCGAGTCTGTGGCCGCCGATCTTGCTGTGGAGCTCCGCTCTGTTGTGAAGTGACGATGAGAACGGAATTGCTGCGATTCAACGGCGCTGTCGAGCGGGATCCCGCCATCGATGCTTGGATGAAGGAGCATGCAGGTGAATTGGGAGCCATCGCGCATCAGTGGTTTGAGGTGATGCGAAAATGCGGGGACGAAGTCCGGGAACTTTTGCATGACGGCTGTCCGGTGGCATGTTTGGGAGATGCGCCCTTCGGCTACGTCAATGTATTCACTGCGCACGTAAATGTCGGGTTCTTTCACGGCGCAGCGCTGCGGGATCCGGCGCGCATGCTGCAAGGCACCGGCAAGTTCATGCGCCACGTGAAGTTGAAACCGGGAACGGCCACGAACGCCGCAGCGCTAAGCAGGCTCATTGATGCGGCGTACTCGGATATAAAGGCGCGCGTTGAACACGGTTAGCCCAGAAGAACTGCTTAGGGTGCCGATGCGGATGTGAACCGCCAGATTAGTAAGGATGTGTTGCATAGTGCTTTCTGATCGTGAGCGGGTAACGGGCAACCCTTCCGTAATCCATTCCTTGTGAGATGCACCGCGGAACTATCGCAGTGAATCCGAGAGCCAGCAGAAGTAGCGTGACGGTACTTGATGCTATGGAGATGAACTTCCGCATTGAATGATCCTTGTCCTCGTTACCTGGTCTGGTTCGCAGAGTCTGGTTGGCGGAGTCCGTTTCGCCGAGTGAGTGTCCTTACTCCTTCACCACCAGCGTCATCGTAGTCGAGGCCTGGATCGCCCCGCTCATCCCGGTGACAGTCACCCTGTAATTTCCGGCCTTCGTCTGCGGAGTATTCGCGGAGGCGCCGCCGCAACTGGTCAGCGCTACGGTAATAACTCCCAGGCAGGCGATTGCGAGAACCAGATCAAGCCCTCGCGGAATGCGCTTGCGCCCCAGCACAGCCCCGAACAGGACGAACGCCAGGCTGAATGGCGCAACCGGAAATCCGCGGCGGCGGGAAGGAAGGTCGCGGGTTGGAATGTTGGCGGTCAGAGTTGCGGGTTGTATGGTCATCACCGTTGACGCGCCCGCGCTTCCCGGGGTAACCGTCAGAGGATTAAACCTAGCGGTTGCGCCCAGCGGAAGTCCGGAAGCCGAGAGCATGACTATGCTATTAAACGCTCCGCCCAGCGACGGCACCGTAATGTTGACGTTACAGACCCTCCTTGCGCCACCGTCACTGGACAACAGCGGTCGTCGCTTTGGACATGACTGGGTTGTTCCTCGCATTCACTATCGGAGGATTTCTCGTCAGCTTGAGCAGATTTTTTCGAAAAGATCCAGCAGGGAAGAAATCGGTAACGTTTCTGGGACTGACCGCTGAAAGCCGACAGCTGAGAGCTGATAGCTCTAGTTAGCTGCCTTCTTCTTAGGAACATGCCGCAGGCTGCGGCCTTCGATCAGGTTGTAAAGGTCTTCTGCGAGATTCGTGGTGTGGTCTCCGGCTCGCTCCAGGGCCTGGGCCATGAGTAGCACGTCGAAACCTGTCGTGTCGCCTTGCACTACGGTTTCCGCAAGATGCTTTTGGAACAGTGCATGACAGATCTGGTCGATCTCTTTATCCATCTGTAACACTTTTCGGGCGCACTCCAGATCCAGAGTCGAGAAGCCTCGATGAATCAGGTCAAGCATGTCGCGCAACACGACCGACATTTCCACGAGCTTGCGCACATCGGCCGCAGCCATTTTTGAAGTTCTGGGCTGCGCGCGCATCGCCACACTCATCACAAGATCGCCGATGCGTTCCAGGTCGGTCGTGGATTTCAGGCTGGAAAGCAACTGGCGGGCGCGCGCTTCATTCACGCGGGTAATGGCCGCGGGCAGGCGCTCGTCGATCTGGCGCTCGATCTGGTCGAGTTCTTTTTCGCAATCTTTGATGGCCAGGAAAGCCATCCGGGACGACTGGGTGAGCAGATCGCGAACGTTGAACGCGGCATCGCGTGCGATGAGGCAGGCCTTCAGAGCGAGGCCCGCCAGATCGTCAGCTCCGCGAAGTCTAAAGTCCGCCGGCTTGGCGGGACGCGGGGTTGTCCCGGCCTCCTCAACTTCCTCGTTTCGGGGCGTAGGCAGCTTCCGGGGCATGGGAAGAAAGGAAATCGTGACGGCCACGGCGATTGCGGCGCCACTCTAGCAAGCAGTCTAATCCTGAAATGTGAAAGGATGGTTACAACGTTGCTTGGGGAAGCACCACCCGTTACATTAGGCAGAGCCGCAGAAACTACGCACGGAGGACATTTTCTTGAACCTGGCCGACTATCTGCGCCGTCAGTTCGCTTACGATGAGTGGGCGAACCATGAGGTTTTGAATGCAATCCGAGCCGCGGTCGGGGCGAACCAGCGATCGCTGCAACTGATGTCCCATATTCTTGCCGCTGAACTGGTCTGGTTGGAGCGGCTGAAACAGCAGCCGCAAAGCGTGCCGGTGTGGCCGGAACCCGACTTGGCGCAGTGCGAGGCCCAGGCCGCCAAACTGGGCGGGATGTGGCTCGAATTTCTCGATCTGATCACGGCAGGGGACGTCTCGCAATCCATCTCTTACCGCAACAGCAAGGGGGAGGAGTGGACGAGCACGATCGTCAACGTTTTGACTCACGTCGTAATGCACTCCGCCTATCATCGCGGACAGATTGCCACCCACATGCGCGCCAACGGTCAGACTCCCGCCTACACGGACTTCATTCACGGAGTGCGACAGGGGCTGATCAAGTGATGTGATCCCGATCGGGAGCATCTTGCATTTCAGAGCCCTGGACCGCAGAGGACGCGAAGCAACGCTACAGAGGTTCGTTGCGATTTCTGCGGTGGCTCCCTGCAGTGCTTCGCGGCTTCGCTTTTTGCCGTTGCCCCTCTTGAAGACGTAATATCTCAGCGATGAAAAACCTGCCTGCCTTTTTTCTTTCTGTTCCGCTGCTGTGCGGTTTTTTGCTGCTGGCGGCCGATCAACCGAAAATCCCTCCCATGCCTGGCGCAGTGGCCAACAATGCGGTCGCTTCGCTCAAGAATGGAATTGAACTGTACTCGGTCATGGGAGTCGGCCCGAAGAAAACCTGGGACGACATCACGAACAAGATGTATGTCCTGCGTCTCGCCTCGGGGAAGTGGACCGAGGGCCGCGCGGTGCCGGGAGTTGCCGGGCGTCTGGGTTCTTCGGGGATGGGGGCCCGGGGGCAAGTGTTTGTGTTTGGAGGATACGTAGTGGACGGGCAAGGTAACGAAATCACGGTCGGCGACGTGAACTCCTATGTGCCCGACGCCCATCGCTGGTATCGCGCGGCTGACATCCCGGTTGCCGTAGACAGCGCGGTCATTGGCATGCATAGGGATCGCTACATCTATCTGGTCGGCGGACGATCCAAGAACGGGCCGGTCAATAACGTGCAAGTTTATGACGCGGAGAAGAACACCTGGACCCAAGCCACGCCGTTTCCCGGAACGCCGGTATTCGGTCATGCCGGCGGTTTAGCCGACGATGCCATTGTCTTCGTCGATGGGGCCAAGAAAAACACGGCGGGCGGAGATCCCTACGTGGCATCCGACGAGTGCTGGATGGGAAAGATCGACCGCAAGGATCCGAACAAGATTGAATGGAGCAAGCTGCCTCCGCATCCCGGGCAGGGACGCTTTGGCATTGTGGCGGGCGGAGTCGAAAGAGAGCATCGGATTCTTTTTTCGGGCGGAACGACTACTCCGCACAACTTCAAAGGTATCGGTTACGACGGCAAACCCGCGGAAATCTCGCCGGTAACGTTTGCCTTCGAACTGCATGGCAACCGGTGGGAAACCGTCACCGAGGATACATTTGACGTGCGTACCGATGGGCGAGGGATTGTGTCCACTCCTCTGGGCCCGTTAATACTCGGCGGCATGCTGAAGAATCAGGCGATCTCGGCGCGTGTAATGGTCCTGCCCAAGAAATGATGATGCAAAATGCGAGCGACGACGCCCCATCGCTCGCCGCCCCGAAATAGCAAAGATTAAGCCAGACTTCTGCGCTGCCACTAATCAGCCGTGCTGTGCGTGAACGCAATATTCAGGCCCGTGGTGAAGACCAGATCGTTCTTTTTTGCGCTGATCGGCGGATTGGTCACGTAAATGTCGCCAAACTGATTCTGCCAGCCAAACCACTTGCTGATCTTAGTCACGGTGCCAAAATTGAAGGTCCAGCGGTATTGGCTGGTGTCCTGAAGGTCGGGATAGAAGTACATATTCTGCGTGATCACCGTTCCCTTGCCGATTTTGTGATTCAGTTCCTCACCGAGCGTAAGAGCCACGAATTTGTGGGTCACGCCATAGGACTCATAGACGGGAGGGATGCTTCCCACGATCAAGGGACCGTTCGAGTAGGTTTCGTGGGTGTAGTTCACGCCACCGAGAATGTTCAAAAGTGTTGTCTCTGACTGGATGGCGTGGAAACCAAAACCTGCGGTATACACTGCACGCAAATCGAGGAACTGCAGAGCGTTGGCCATGAAGTCCGCACCCGCGAAGGCAAATAACCGTGGATTGAGATTGCGGTCGTAGCGGATTCCGCCTTGTTCCAGGCTGGCAACATCGCTGGGAGTGGCGAGGTCATTTTTGGTGTTGATGGAGTTGGCGTAGAGCGTGATTTTGTCGTTAAGCGTGGGATGGATCGCGTTGAAGGCTAGCGCCAGGTTTTCCGTCTGGGCGTTTCCACGTGCGACCGAAAAGCCTACATCGACGCCACCGTTCCAGCCATGCATCAGCCCGGGATGCACAGATTGTTCATAAGCCTGTTCGTCCCGGATCAGCTTCACGTCTTCTTTGCGCGCTTCCACCGTTCCCGCAATTTTGGTGGCGATTTCAAGCTTTCCGTCGGTTGTCCTGACCGGCCCAACCGCCGTTTTGTCGCCTTTCAGTGCGAAGTGCAGGTCCTTGTCGCTGGTAATTCCCTCAATGTCGTCGAACTTGAACGTGACGTCTCCCGCGGCGTCGGTGTGCAACAACAGCGTCTTGCCGTCCGACTTCACGATCGTCCCGGTCAGGCGGTCGCCATTTTTCAGCGTGACTTGATCGGCAAACAAAGCCGACGAGATTCCTAACAGTGTAATCAGCACGAGTCTTTCAGATTTACACACCTTCTCCAACCTCCAAAGTGGCAGAAATTGGAGAAGGAAAAGGCAAAAGGGGTTGCCTTGAACGTAAATAGGGACGCGGCTGCTAGGAAGAATTGCCGCCGCGAAAAGGACTGGCCTAGCTCTTGGTTTCAGTCTTCTTGCTCGGATCGGTCGAGGCTGGCGTTGAGGGATTGTCCTTCATGCCGTCTTTCAGGGCGCGTATCCCCTCGCCCAAACCTTTGCCGAGCTCAGGCAATTTTTTGGGGCCGAACACCAGCAAAGCGATAAAGAAGATCACCAGCAGGTGCATCGGTTGAAATAGACCTTCCAACATGGCAGCCTCCAAGGGGCAATTACAACTCCCAATCATACGCTAATCGGATGCCTGGGGGAAAGGTCGATCATCTGGCGATCGTGTTTCCTAACCGTTTCACGTCAGTTCCCTGTTTTTACTCTACTTCCGAGCCTTCGGGGAATGCCCGGGGCAGGAGTGATTTTAGTCATACGAACTGATGCGCCGCCGCGCACCGACTCAGTTACCTCGGTGATCTTACCGGCAGGTTCGTGGACAGGCTATGTTTTCCACAGGGGCTTCTGAGGGGCGTTTGCGGCTGCATTCCCCCAAAGGATGCCCGGTAAGCCAATTCATCCCTTGGGGAGTCCAGTGAGAGTTCCGTTTGTCCTGCGCCTGCTGGTACTGAGTCTAACCACTGCCGTCGCCGCCCAATCCGCTGCCAATCCGTCGGGCGCAGTTCCGGTTCCTGCTCATAAAGCTGTGGACACAACTCAGTTGGTCGCGTGGCTCACCGGGGGAGTATCCAGTAAGCGACTGGCCCGGCTGGTCACCGAACGCGGGCTTTCCACTCTGCCTACAAATAATGAGCTGAGGCAACTCGAGTCGGCTGGAGCCGGCAAAGACTTGCTGCGCGTTGTCAGTTCGGGGAATGTCGAATCCGCCCGTGTTGGATCTGCCATTCCGCCTGCCTTACTAAACGCTGCCGTCGCAGTACGCCAACAGCATTTCCATGAAGCGGAGACCGACCTTCGAGAGCTTGTGGCCTCCCACGGGGAGAATGCCGCGCTGCACTTCGCTCTGGGTGTCATTTACCAGCAGCAAGAACAATGGGATGCCGCGTTCGACGAACTCGCCCAGGCCACACGCATCATGCCCAATCTGGCGGAGAACCATGGCGCCCTAGCCTACCTTTTCTACCGCTTGGATGACGGTCCGAATGCCATTGCCGAGGCCCGTACGGCGCTCAGCATCGATCCGAAGAATGCCGAGGCTTACCAATACCTTGGTCTGGGCCTTTATTCGAATGGTCAGTATGGAGCTGCCGTCCATGCCTATCTCGAGTCGCTCGCCCATGATCCCGACAACGCGGATACTTATTACGACATGGGAATTGCGTTGCACGCAGACGGGACGCCGACCCGTGCCATCACGGCCTATGAGCAGGCTATCCGGTTGAGGCCGGCGTTCTGGGAGGCACACTCCAACCTGGGACTGATCCTGCACGAAGAGGGAAACCTCGCCCAGGCTGCGGCCGAATATCGCGAGGCCAAGCGCATCGCCCCCGGCGAAGCTTCCGTTCGCAACAATCTGGGCAACACGTACTGCGACCAGGGAAACTACGACGCGGCCATCGAGGAACTGCATGCGCTCTATAGTCAGCATCCGGAGTGGCAGCAGGGGCACGCTTGCCTGGCCAGCGCGTACATGGCAAAGAAAAATTATGACGCGGCGGTGGAAGAGTTGCGCGTGGCGTTGTTGCAGAATCCGACCGGAGCCAACGAGCACCGCATTCTGGGGCAAGTCCTGCTGCTCAATAACAAACCGGAAGAGGCGATGCACGAATTACAAGTCGCCGTCACTCTCAATCCCGATTCTGAGATGGCGCATCATCTGCTGGGTACAGTTTTGTTTCAACAGCAACAGCTGCACGCGGCGGAAAAAGAATTCCGCGAGGCGCTTCGCCTGAACGCCTCGGCGGACAATCACTTCTCACTGGCGGCCTGCCTGATGAGTATGGATCGCAACGCAGAAGCATTGACAGAATTGGAATCGGCTTCGCGGCTGGATCCGGAGCGCGCGCTATATCGCGCGCGCCGCGAAGAGCTACTGAAGCTGATGAAGGATACGAACGCGCGCTGAACGACTCACGTAGAGACAGCCGCCTCGTCTGTCCCGCCAGGGCGAAAGCCCGGCGGAATGTCCACGGAAAGTCGGGCCACAGAAAGTCAGGCCAGGGAGTGTCAGGCGACAGAGTGTCAGGCTAAGTGCGGGCGGTAAGTCGAAGCGGCCCGCGTGCAAACGAGGGAGGAACCTAGATGGCGACCAGCGGACCTCAATCCCAGCAAGCAGCCGGCAACACCGGAGCACGGGCCGCGGTGGCCAAGGAAACCGGCGGGCGCACCGAGTCGTCATCCGCATCCGGGCTGACATCCGGCCGCACGATTTCAGGATACGGTTTGCCCTGCGCGAAATGCCACTTGTACTATCCTGCCAATCTGGATGTCTGTCCCACCTGCAAGCACAATGAACGCGTTCCGCCAGTCGTGGCCAAAGTGCCGCTCAGAGTCGCGCAATCAGCCGCCGAGCCGATTCCCGATACCTCGATCGTCGAGCAGGAGCGCGAGGAATTTCTTCGCCAATTCAAGTCGCAGCTTTTAGAGGCGCACGCTGAAGTGGCCAACGGTCCGGAATCTGTCTGCAAGTTTGTGGAGCAGCATTCGGGGGCCCCGGTGCGCGCTGAAGTCTGTCAGTCTTGCTACGAGCGCCTGCAGGAGAAGGCGGACATTTTCGAAGCTGCCTTGCATCTGGACCTGAAAGAAGCCGCGCAAATCGTCTACGATGCGGTCTGGGCGGATGCTTCCGATCCGAGCAAGACCTATCAGAATGCGGCCGGCGCCCTGCTGACCGAGCTGCGCAAGCGCGCCGGGATGGCCACGGTGTTGGGTCCATTCCAACCGCTGTCGCACTAGAAGAGGGTCTTAGGTTTCAGGTGGAAGGTCTTCGGCGACCAACCGGTTCGCAGGGTATTGTTCCGCCGCTCCTTCCGCTACTCCGCCTTGATTTCCACCCACTTTTTTCCGGCGTAGAGTTTATAATTCGCGCCATCCTCGATGAGTTTCAAAGGGACTGCATGGGGCAACGCCTGTTCGGTTTGCGAGGACGCGCTGAGCACGTCGTTGTTGGCAACATCCATCACCACAAACTTGCCATCGGCGGAAAACCCGAAGCCATATTCGCCCGGCTTCAAATCGGAGCCTCCAATATTCAGTTTCGTCTCGGTGATGAGCATGCCCTGATATTTCTCCTGAATCGCAGTCGAATAACCCGAGGCGTCGACCAGGGCCGCTAATGTCATCTTGCCATCCGCCAGTTGAAAGCCGACGGCGTTGCGCAGTTGCACCGGAGCTTTCTGCCCGCGAAAGAAATATTCCGCCGGGACCGCCTTCTTCAATTCGTCGCTGCTGAGTACGTGCTTCGAGGCCTGCTGCGCCTCGGCCGAAGCGAACATAAGGAGAGCGAGAGTGCCCATAATCGCCAGACGACTATTCTGCATCACAGTGAAACCTCGGGAGTGGGAGTGAAAAAGTGCACGCGGGAACTGTATCCGTTCCGAAGGTCTGGCGCAAATCAGTGCTGCATTTGAATTTCGAAAGTCCCCCATTCTTCCAAGTGCCCATTCCTGCAGGAGTCATCCTGACCGGAGCCGTTCTTCAGGCGGAGGGAAGGATCTTGCGCGGACGAGAGGTGCGTCCGGAAGACTCTCCACGAGATCCCTCGCCCAGCTGAACTGCGTTGCGCCTTGGGATGACGCCTCTCTTAAAGGGGCCTAGACATCCCAGCGCATATTCCAGGAGAACGAATTCCTATTTCGTTTTGTCCGCAAGATTCGGATAGTCCGTTTGCTCCCGTCGCCTTACTCTTTTCTTACTATGACCACCAATGCCATACTCACAACGGAAAGCTTGGAGTCGATGCCCGCCTCTCAACCCAAACCGTCAACCTCGTCGGCCACAACAGCCGACGACCTGCGCTGGAATGCCGTGCTGGCGCGCGATGCGGCGCGCGACGGAGAATTTGTTTTCGCCGTCTCGAGTACCGGTGTGTATTGCCGGCCGTCGTGTGCGGCGCGCCGTCCGCGCCGGGAAAACGTTCACTTCTTCCTCACACCCGAACAGGCCGAGCAAGCCGGATATCGCGCCTGTCTGCGTTGCCGGCCCAAGGAATTCAGCGGAAACGTGGAATCCGATGGCGTGAAGGCGATCTGCCGTTTCATCGAGCAGCATCTGGACGAGCCACTCACTCTGCATCGCCTGGGCAGGGAATTCCGTCAGAGCCCGTTTCACCTCCAGCGCCGCTTCAAGGCGGTTCTCGGCATCACGCCGCGCGAGTATGCCGACTCATGCCGCCTGCGTATGCTGAAGCGCAACCTGCAAGCCGGCGACTCAGTGACGCGCGCCATGTATGACGCGGGATACGGCTCCAGCAGCCGGCTCTATGAACGCACCGCCTCGCAACTGGGGATGACGCCCGACAAGTACCGCCGCGGCGCCATTGCCGCAGCCATTCGATATATCTGTGCCGATTCGCCACTGGGGCGGATGTTGATCGCCGTCACCGATCGCGGCATCTGCTCGATCCAGTTCGCCGACTCCGACGGCGAACTGCTGGAAGGCCTGAAGCGCGAATTCCCCTTCGCCGCTCGCAAAGCGGATGAAGCCGGAATGCAGTCGTGGGCGGGTGCGCTGCTCGAACACATGCGCGGAAAAAATCTCGAGTCATCGTTGCCGCTCGACATCCGCGCGACAGCCTTTCAGCGCCGCGTGTGGGCGTACCTGCAATCGATTCCATTCGGTAGCACGCGCTCCTATAGCCAGGTTGCCAGGGCCATTGGCCGGCCCAGCGCCTGCCGTGCCGTTGCCCGCGCCTGCGCCACCAACCCGGTAGCGATTGCTATTCCTTGCCATCGCGTAGTGCGGGAGGACGGCAGCATGGGCGGTTATCGTTGGGGCATCGACCGCAAGAAGGCGCTACTGGCGACGGAACGACAGCAGTCGTAGAGACGTAGCTGGCTAGGTCTTTTTCGCCACAATCTGCAGCCGCCGGAGCAAGACGCTGCAAGCAACGTCTCTGCGCTAAGAACGGTGTAGCACGCCGCATTCTGTTGACGGAAAGATTTGCCAGTCGTTAAATAGAAAACGGCAATAGGGAATGGCGGGATAGACTCTTTGATTCTCTCGCGAGGGCGGATCTGGCTATGCGGGCAGAAGCGGCGATGCTGATGGCGGTTTTTCTGTCGAGCGCTATGATGTGCGGATGCGGCGGGAGCGGGACGACCATGAGTGGTGGTGGTGGCGAAGGCAATCCGCCGGCGGCACCGACTTTTTCCACTACGGCCGCGCAGAATGGCGCCGTGATCGTGAGCCTGGCTTCGGCGACCGCGGGCGCTGTCATCAATTACACCGTCGATGGGAGCACGCCCACTCCGTCTTCGCAGCAATACCAGGCGCCCTTTCTCGTGGCGTCCAATCTCACCGTTAGTGCGATTGCTATATCCGGAGCATCGCGCGTTCTTACAATCAGCACGGTTGCGAGCCAGAGCTTCTCGCCCAACATTCCTTCTGGAACGCTGGTCTGGAGTGACGAGTTCACGAACATCACCGGCGCCGCCGCGCAACCCAATCCCGCAGTCTGGACCTACGACACCGGCAACAGCGGGTTTGGCAACAGCGAACTGGAGAATTACTGTGCATGGGGCTCGTCCGCCACTCCGTGCAGCACGGCGAATCCCAGTGAGTTTGTGGGGACGGATGGCTATCTGCATATCGTGGCACAGCAGCCTGCCGCCGGAACTTACACATCGGCGCGGTTGAAGACGCAAGGCCTGTTCAGTTTTCAGTACGGCCGGTTTGAGGTGCGCGCCCAAGTGCCGGAGGCGCAAGGCTTCTGGCCGGCGGCCTGGCTCCTGGGCAACAACATCGGTAACGTAAACTGGCCGGCTTGCGGCGAACAGGACGTGCTGGAGCGCGTCAACGCCGCCGGGACGCCGGATTGGAATGAAGGCTCGGTTCACGGGACCGGTTTCACCGGCGGGACAGGACTGGGCACACAATACAACTTTCCCGCCGGGCAGACGGCGGCCCAGTGGCACACCTATGGCATGATGTGGTCCAAAGGCAGCGTTGCCTATTACGTCGATGACCCGACGCATCCGTACGTGACTTACACGACCGCAAGTCTGACGCCGCTCAACGATGGCGCGGTTTGGCCCTTCGACGCGGGGCAGAGCAATTTCATCATTTTGAACCTGGCAATCGGCGGGAGTTGGCCGGGACCGCCCGATTCATCTACTCCATTCCCGTCTGAAATGCTGGTGGACTACGTGCGGGTGTACACGAACTAATTGCGCCTCGAAGCAGTACGGCTGCGCAGGCATCACGAGGCGCCGCTCTTGCCGGCCACCGCGGCCCAGTTCAGCAGTGCCAGCACAATCGTCGCCATGACGATGATGGACTGGCCGAAGTCTACCTGCGTCACCAGCACAGCACACATGAGCACCGCGAGCCCGGCGAGAAAAATTCCGGCAGGCAGGCGGAATCCCGCGCTTTCCGGTTGCTTTCGCCGGAGCACCGGCAGGGCTGCGCAGCATACGCCGTAATAAAGCAGGCGCGCAACGGCGGAGAGCGTCACATTCCATTTGAATTCGCCGCTTAATGCAAACGCCCACACCAGAGCCGCAAAGATGAGAATCGAAACGTACGGGGTCTGGAAGCGGGGATGAATCGCGGCGAACACTTTGGGGAAATCTCCCTGCTCCGCCAAAGCGAATGTCACCCGGGGCATGGCGAGAATTTTTGCGCTGAGATATCCATAAAACGAAATCAGAGCGCCTATGGCGACCAGAGCGGCGCCGAAAGAGCCGACCGCGATCCGCGCCACATCGGCCAGCGGGCGAGTGCTGGCTCCGGCATCTGGAAGCACGCCAATCACTACCCATTGAATGAGCACATAAATTGACGTGCAAACTAACAGGGCGGCGAGCAGCGCAAAGGGGGCATCGCGACGGGGAGCCTTGGCCTCGCCCATGGGAACCAGTGCGGTTTCAAATCCTCCATAGGCAAAGACGAGCAGCAACACGGCCTTCAGCCACTGGCTGGTCGTAATCGCAAGCGGCGCCACGGAGTTGGTTGCGGGATGCGAGTGCAATACGAATAAGCCCATGACAATGACGGCAAATAGCGGCAACAATTTCGCGGCGGTGAAGAAGTTGCTGACCTGGGTCCCCGCTCGCACCCCGCGCACATTGATGAAGCCGAGCACGCCGACCAGGAGAGTAAGAATCAAAGCGCGAGGCAGAGGATCTTTTGCGTGCGGCCAGAACTCGCCGAGGTAAATGACGAAGAGATTGGCATTGGCGGCTGGGGCGGCCACCTGGCCCAGGCATAGCATCCAGGCCATCTGGATGCCCATGCCGCGACCGAAGGCCGTGCGAGCGTACAGGTAAGGACCACCGGCCTGCTGAAATCGGGAAGCGACCTCGGCAAAGCAGCCGAAGATTATGCCCATTCCGGCCCCGGCCAGAAGCACGGCCAGCGGGCTGAACTTTCCAATCAGGCCGGCCACGGTCAACGGCAGCCCGAACACGCCGCTGCCGATGATCGAGTTCACGACCAGCGCAGTCAGGCTCCAGCGGCCGATGGCGCGAACCAGTCGCTGGGTCGATTTGGCTTCGTAGGCCGGGCTTTCCTGGCTGGTTTCAGTCACCGCGAGTTTGTACCACAAATCGAAGATTCGCTGGCAATGACGAATCGTCTCCTCTAAAATCCGCCAATCCGAACGGCGCCTTCTTCTTCGGATTGACTCTCGGAGTGAGTCGGTATGCAGGCTTGCATCGCCGTACGCAGCGAATGAGGCAGTGATCGAGTCTGCGGCCCTGAATGCGACCGTCCTGCGGCCGTGGTATGTGCGCGGTCCCGGGCACCGGTGGCCGTATCTTCTGCTTCCCATTTACAAACTCTCAGAACTGTTGCCCTCGACGCGCGCCGGGACACAACGGCTTGGTCTGGCAACGTTGGAACAGATGATCAGTGCACTAACGGTCGCTGTGGAACATCCCACATCAGGAACACGCGTAATGGCGGTACCCGAACTTCGCGCGGCACTCGTGTGGAAAGCCGCGCCCATCAAGGATTCTGGACGCAGTGACCTTTTCCCGGACCAAAGTAATGCGCAGAATTACGAAAGGTGCATGCCCGTGGGACATCTATTCGCTGCACCTTGCCGATGAGATGTTTGACAGGCAAACAGAATGGGCATCCACGACATGGAAGACCTTCACCTCCGAATCGCGCGCGTCACCGAAGATCTGCGGACCATCCAGCAGGAATTGAACTGCGCCGCCATGCAAGCTCCGAGCGATCCCGAACTCATGGAGACGCTGAACTCGCTGTCGGAAACCGAACCCATCGAGATCTTGCGCTCGGCGCTCGACCAGATGCGCCACTTTCTCTGGTTCTATTCGCAGGTGATGAACAACGAGCCCGAACTCGGAGATAAGCTTCGGCAGGCTAGTGCTGCAAAAACCGCAACCGATGAGTCGCCCAAGTCGGGAGGTTCTTTTCTCGATCGGTTGTCCCGCGCCGATGAGGCCATGCTGCTCCATCACCTGGCGGAATCGAGACGGCGCAAGCCAAATTAACTCTGCACACGCCGTAGAGACGTAGCTTGCTGCGTATCTCTTACCGCAATCACTACCGCTTTCCTTGGAAGCCCCGCCCGCCAACGATTGTTTTCAGCACTTCGCCGGCCGGACTCATCACAATGAAGTCCGCGTTGGCGCCTGGAGCGAGAACTCCGTGCTTCGCTAATCCCGCGGCCCGTGCCGGATTCAGAGTGGCCGCCCGCACCGCATCCCGCAAACTCCAATCGGAAAACTGCGTCACATTGCGTACCGCCCGGTCCATGGTAAGCACGCTGCCGGCGAGACTTCCATTCGAGGTGCACTTTCCGTCTTTCACATCGACCTCGATGGGACCTAACTGGTAGCGCCCATCGGGCATACCAGTCGCTGAAATCGCGTCGGTGATCAGAACGGCGCGTTCGTGTCCCTTCGCCTTCAGGAAAAGTTTCACGATCGGCGCAGCTACGTGAATTCCATCGACGATGATGTCGGCGCTCATCCGATCATCGCTCAGCACTTCGCCGATAATGCCGGGATCGCGATGGTCCAGCGGACGCATGGCGTTGAAAGTATGCGTAGCGTGCCGCGCTCCGGCTTCCACTGCATCCTGAGCGATCGGCATCTCAGCATCTGAGTGCCCAATGCTCACGCAGGCCTTCCGCCGTGCCGCCTCTGCAATCACTTCCATCGCTCCCGGAAGTTCCGGCGCAATGGTGAGCATGCGAACGTGCCCCCGCGCCGCCTGCCAAAGGCGCTCGAAGATTTCAACGGTAGGTGCGACCAGATTTTCCGGCGGATGCACGCCACGCCGCTTGTGGCTGAGAAACGGCCCCTCCAGATGAATGCCGAGCGGCCGGGCCTGCACAGAATCGCCATTGGCCGCGGGCGACGCAGCTTCGATCGCGTCCGCCAATCGCTCGAGCGCGGCGCACGTCGTGTCCAGGGGAGCGGCCACGGTAGTGGGAAAATATCCCGTCACCCCATGCGTGATCAGGAACTTACCGAGACGCGGCAGATCGGACGGGGTCGCGCGCATCGCATCGAGTCCCGCTCCGCCGTGCATATGGATATCGACAAAACCCGGGGCCAGCACCGCGTCCCCGAAGTCGACCAGCTTAGCGTTCCCGGGGACTTCTTTTCCCAATCGTGGGAACACTTCCGAAATCAGTTCATTTTCGACCACCAGCACAGGGTTCTGAATCTCCTCGATTGGGGTGTAAAGTCGGCTGGCCGTAAATGCGGTCTTCATGACGGTCGTGATTATGGTCGTGGCGAAATGAAAGTCTATGGTAGCGGTATGCCAGCGTTCCGACAACATCGCCTCATCGCAGGTTCGCTTTGCCCGCGCTTTGCTGACGTGGCGAAGTCAACGAAGCCGAGTCCATGCACGATCGATGGAGGAGCACGATCGATGCGCGTGCAAAGGTCAACTCCATCTTCGCAGATGATGGAGGCGTGAAGTGGAGTGTTATAATCGCTTGTCCAGTAATTCCTGCGAAGGCGCGCAGCAAGTCCTCCGCGCTCTTGGACAAGTCGGGGAGTGGCTCAGCCTGGTAGAGCACCTGGTTCGGGACCAGGGGGTCGGAGGTTCAAATCCTCTCTCCCCGACCAATCTTTTCAAATACTTAAGCTGCACTTCTGGGTTTTCCGTCTACAGAGATGGTGTCGATTTTCTAGACGGTGCCTGCTTTTCTGCTTTCCCTTTGGCTTTCGCAAGAGCGCTGCCTGAGCGTCCCCGCGCTCAGTTCACGCATTTCAAACAGAGGATGCTCCCTTTTGCTGAACATACAAGCCTTGCAATCAGCGTTTGGAGTAAGGAACATGTGATAATTCAGTTGCAGTTTTGCGGTTGCCGAAGAATGCCCGTCAAACCCACAGTTACCGGAAAAGGACGAACCTCCGGAGGGCGATTTCTATCCTTCAAAATGTGTAGCCAGAAGCGCTGTTACTTCGGGTGACTAAAAGGTGTACGACATTCCAACCAATGGCACCGGGTCGTTTCTCAGGCCATTGCGGTCAAATCGAACCAAGACATTTCCGCTGATCAGAAGATTCTTGACCGGGTTGAATTTCAAGCCGAAGCTACCTTTTGCGGCGTTAAAGCTGCCTTTGGCTACGGCAACATCGGGTACGGTCGCACTCAGGGAAGGGATGAATGTTGCTACCTGCTTCAGGCGATACTGATCTGACAGGTAGTCTCCGAGATAGTCAACGGCGACGGTTAGCTTCGGCACCAGCCCCGCATCGATACCGGCAGAATAGAAGAAATCATTCGAGAGCTTGGATTTCTGCCCGGCGACTGCCGAGCCGAGAAGAGAATCTCCGTTCCACTGGTAAGCCACATTGGCGTGCGGTGAGAAGCGTCCCCCCCGCGAGAAAGCGACAAACGGCCTGACTCCCACAGCGCCGGAGCCCAGGAAATCCAATTCGTTGCCTGTGGGGACACGGAAATCGCTGCCGAAGGCCAGCTTATACTTGTCCACGCTCAGTACTTGCCACTTCAATCGTACGACGATGTCCCCAAGGCCCGTCCGGCTACCCGATGCCGATGCCGGCCTAAACACATATTGCACGGGAGGGACCGTACTGAAGTCGTATGGTCCGTTGCAGGGATTGCAACTCACTCCACTACCGTTAATACTCACGCTATTAATAGGGACCGCGACCGACACATCGATGTGGTTTGTCAGTCCATAGGTGCCGAACATCGCGATCTGATTGACCGTCAGGCTGACTCGATCTGTGGTCCCGATTGGGGCGCATTGGCCACTGATGGAACAAACATTGAAAACCACCGGAATGCTATTCAGGGCGATCCCATCAATACTACTGAAAGTGAAGTGCTGATAGGTGAAGGCGAGAAAGAGCCGGTTCCGCCCCATCGTGTCGCCGCGGTCGGTGAGCACTGGCCCGTAAGTTTCCTGGCCGGCGCGAACCGGTAGTTTGATCGCCGGATCGTACTTGTAAATGATGCCGGAGGCTGGCGAAGCGAGCGGCAATTGCGTCAATTGGCTGGCAAAGGCAGAGGTGATCGGAACGAAGGGACTCGGATTCGCCTCCGCAAACAACCGGGGCAACAGGCAATACAGCCTGTCAGGCTTATCGGTGCAATATGCTGGTGTTCCCGGAACGATTGTTTGGGCGGTCGCGAGAGATGCCCACAGCACACCAGAAATTAGAAATACTAAGCGTTGCTTGCTCATCGAATGTCCTCGCGGAGGTGAGTGATTCCCAAGGCGGTTTCGATCGCCGCGTTTCAAGAACCGTCAGCACCCACCCCATCACTGAACTGTTAGAGATACCGTACCAATCGCTTCTGGGACGCTGTTCGGACCGACGCCATCGATCTCGATGGAGTAGGTCCCGGCCGGAGTACCACCGAAGTTTTTCTGAGTGGTCTGTCCGAATGTACCGTTGGTTCCGCAAGCAGTAACACCCAAAAGGCACAGCAGAAGCAGAAACAGACCCAAGAGAACCAACAGACGTTTGTTCCGAACCGCCGATTTGCGCCGACGGGCAAATGACACCAGAACGAAGCTCGGCAGAATAAGTGCTAGATTCGTCCAAAGCCACTGACGGTTCAATGCCGATGCACTCTGCCTTGCAGTCGTATTGATAGTGAACGTGAAGCTCACGCCTGCGTTGCTGGGCTGGACAACGACTGGTGGACAGCTGACACCGGTTGGCAAGGTATTTTGGTGGCATTCAATTGTTAAGGGAGCGGCGGTGTCCCCAGTACCCGGACTGAGCGAAAGATTGTAGCTTGCTGGTTGCCCTGCAGCGACAGTCGGAGACTGTCCAGATGTCACCAGAACCGGCTTCAGAAAGATGCTGACCTGGGTGGACGCGCTGACCGATGTGTTCGATACAAGAGTTGCCGTCACCGTGTCTACGGCAACCGCGGAAACCGTCAACGGCACTGTGTACATCCCGTTGGCATCGATGTTGCCGCATGCCTGGCCGCGGCAACCGGAACCAGAAACAGACCAGGTCACCGGTCCACCGGCGTTTGACGGAGTGAAATTCGCGGTAAATTGTTGCGAAAGCCCAGTCTCGACCGCCGGGTTGGACGGGAAGAGGGCAACGGTGGTTTGCTGAAACCCAGTACCGGTGAGAGATACGCTTTGGGTCGCACCTGCGACTCCTCCCGAATTGTCCGTAATGACCAGACTAGCTGTCAGGACTCCAGAAGCCATCGGGCCAAAGGTAACTTGGATTACGCAATTCGAGTTGGGAGCGATGGAAAGATTGGCTGTGCACGTCGTTCCCGATGCAATCGCATAGTCAGAAGAAGCTCCCGTAATCGAGACTGGCGTTGCCGCCAAGACCAGATTCCCCTGGCCAGTATTAGTCACAGTAACTTTTTGTGCGGCGCTGATCGTGCCCACGTTCTGAGTGCTGAAGGTCAGGCTTGAAGGACTCACGCTGGCGGTTCCGGTTAGCGGTTGGCCGGTGCCGCTGAGCGTAACAATCTGTGTGGATCCGCTCACCCCGCCGGAGTTGTCGGTGATGACCAGATTGGCCGTAAGCGTTCCTGCGGCCGTCGGAGTGAATGTCACCTGGATCACGCAGCTGGAGTTCGGCGTGAGTGAGAGATTGGCGGTGCACGTCGTGCCCGAGGCGACCGCATAGTCGGAAGGAGCAGTGCCCGTGAAGGAAAGTGGAGTCGCGGCCAACACCAGAGTTGCCTGGCCTGTATTGGTGACGGTAACTTTCTGCGCCGCGCTGGTCGTGCCCACAGTCTGAGCGGCGAAAGTCAGGCTCGATGGATTGAGGCTGGCGGTTCCTGTCCCAGGCTGCTGGCCGGTGCCGGACAGTGTTACGCTCTGGGTTGCTCCACTGACCCCACCGGAGTTGTCGGTGATGACCAGATTCGCCGTAAGTGTTCCCGTGGTTGCGGGACTAAAAGCCACTTGAATTACACAGCTGGAGCTCGGTGCGATCGATAGGTTCGCCGTACAAGTCGTACCCGTTGCGATCCCATAGTCAGAAGGATCAGCACCCGTAAAGGAAACCGGCGTAGCTGCCAACACGAGTTGTGCGAGGCCAGTATTGGTCACAGTAACTTTTTGTGCGGCGCTGGTTGTTCCCACGTTCTGAGAACTGAAGGTCAGGCTTGGAGGACTGACGCTGGCAGTCCCGGTTAGCTGCACGCCGGTGCCGGACAGTGTCACGGTCTGCATAGTTCCGCTTACCCCGCCGGAGTTGTCGGTAATGACCAGATTGGCCGTCCGAGTTCCCGTAGCTGCCGGAGTGAACGTAACCTCAATTGCACAGCTCGAACTCGGTGCGATCGACAGGTTCGCCATACAAGTCGTACCCGCGGCGGTCGCATAGTCCGAAGCATCGGAGCCTGTAAAGGAAAGTGGAGTCGTGGCCAGCATCAGAGTGGCCTGGCCCGTGTTGGTCACTGTAACTTTTTGTGCCGCGCTGGTCGTGCCCATATTCTGAGTGCTGAAAGTCAGGCTCAATGGATTCACACTGGCTGTCGGCGGAGTGACTAGCGTCAGGACTATCGCGTTCGAGATGGCAGAAGCATCAGTAGTATCCGCATTTGGAACGGCCGTGATAGTAACTTGCCCCGAAGGGATGCTCGCTGGCGCGGTGTAAAGGCCGGTGCCGTCAATCGTTCCATAAATGCACCCGGTCGTACAGTTCGCGACGCCATTCACTTCCCAAGTCACGGTTTGATCGGTTGCATTGCTCACCTGTCCTGATAATTTATCGGTTGTCCCCAGCTGAACAGTCGTACTCGCGGCCACGATTTGGGTAGTAATTGGTCCAATTGGAATGGGATTTATGATTGTTCCACTCAAACCGTTCGCGTCAGCCGCAGCACTAGGGACAATCGATACAGTTGCCGCCGTGCCTGATTGATAGGTAGGTAGATTGGGGAAAACATCTCCTCCCGTCGGCGCGATCGAAACACTGTCGTTGGACCACAAATTTCCGGAGTTAAAGCTGTCCTCTCCCCAGTCGCAAGAAAACGAATAACCGCTCAAAAAAGTGTTTTGATAATTGCCGTGAACCACAAAGCTGCCGCTTACGATCGTGGTCCCTTGCACATTGATGGTGAGCTGCATTTCTGGATGTTGCGTTACCAGCAGGGAAAGAGGTGAGACGCTCGCGAGCTGCGCGCCCGAAACCAGCGTTGTCGGGACTAGCCTGTCAATCTCGCCGATGAAACCCCCAAACACGTAGCTTGCGTCTGCGGTGGTCGCAAGGGAAGAAATGGGCAAGCAACTGCCCGAGCACTGTGTATTTGTGCCCTGAGTCGTAAAGAAGTTGGAATTAGAAAACCCGCTACTCGAAGTCCCATCCGTCGAGGTGAACGAATCCAGGTAATACGTGTCGTCTGCAGCAAATGCAGTGAGCCCATCCGGCGACTTTCCCGCGGCGAGCGGGCCGTAGGTCGAGGGCCCGGGTGACGCAAAGATGGATTGTGGAGCTGTGGGACAGCTTGTATTTTGGCATTGATCCGAAACGTAATAAAAATAAGTACCTGCGCCATGGGCCCCCGAGGTGTTGAAGCCCGGTCCGACCACAAAAGCGGTATGCACCGCTGCCCCGAACCAGCCGGGATAAGCGGTGATGACAGTCAATCCCAAAGGCGAAATTCCGAATCCGCTGGTGGTTGTTCCAGAGTTCAGGCTTAGTGCATTCGTGACAGTGCTCGTTCCGGTCTGAATGGTCGTGAGCAGTCCGGTCCCGGTGCCGGAGGCGCTGTAACTCGCTGTAGATCCGACGTATACGGCATTATCATTCTGGTCAGAGCTGGCTGCGACAACCACCGGGACGGAACCGGTCACCGTGGTACCGGTTTCCAGGTTAGCGGGTGTAAGCGTAGCGACTGGATTCCAAGGCTGGTTTGCGATTTGATCTATGTCGTAATATTGCACGTTCGCCGGCGTGGCCGATGCGCAGCCACCAGTCGTCGCGGCGGTTCCCTGCGCCACCGTCGGACCGGCATTCACAACGTAAAGAAAGTGCGAAGCTACGGCGAGCGAAGTCGGATAACACAAGCCGGTGATTTCAGCGACTTTCGTATAGGTTGTGGTATCGAGCACCTCAACCACGAAGTCACTGGAATTGCTGCTCAGGTAGGCCGGGTTGGCGATGAAAAGGTATTGCTCCGACGAGTTCGGCCCTGCTGCAAGAGCCATGGGTATCGGGTTATTTCCATTACCCCCGGCCAACTGGGTGTAATAGTTCGCCCTGGTAACGAGCTGCGGGTTCATCCCGAATGTAATGTCGTAAATTGAGAGCTTGCTCCCGTCGGCAGAAAACAGCATCGTCTGCGGCGTCACGGTGAGTTGTACGTTCGCGCTTACGGTGCCACTAGTGGCGGTGATTGTAACCGGGTTAACGCTCCCCTTTAGCGCCGTTGCAACGCCATTCGTGCTTACCGAAACCGTCGTGGGATCCGATGACGACCAGGAAACGAACAGATTGGGCTGTGAGCTGCCATCACTGTAGTGGCCAGTCGCGGTCAGACCGGCGAAGGCGAGCGTGGACAGAGAAGCGGGAGCCCCATTGATTGTGATCGAGGTAAGCGTCGCTTGCGCGCTCGCCAGACAAGAGAGTAGCAAGAGGATGAAAAAGGCCCCTAGCCTTCGACAGAACATGGCGGGTCCTCCCACAGCGGACGATTCACAATGCGGCAGGGGGACGTGCCGCGACCGGAGAGACGCCGTTATACCTAGAGCGGAATTCTTTGTCAATGGCTTTGTTGGGGGATGAAAGCCATAAATTACAAAGAGATGATGTAGGCCTGCTATTGTGCGGAAGCCGGGATGTCGCTGATCTTCCAACCGCCCTGAATTTTAACCACGTAAAAGTTTATCGCGTCAGGATGCGTCTCCAGCTTTCCATCGTGTTCAAAAGCGAGAATCTGCTGACAAGTCACAAGGAAACCAGTTCCGTGGGCATCCCACTTTTCAGGGCTGATCGAAACCGACAGTTTCTTGTGGTTCTCAATGAAAGCCTGGTATTTATCAAACTGCAACTTGGGAATCTCCGGCCAGACTTCCCGCAAGTCCTTCGCGCGTCTGCGATTAAGAATGTCTGCGTAGTGGCTCAGCAGGGCTTGAATCGCTGCTTTATCCACGGCGGAAATCACCGGTCGCACGCTGCCTGTTCCATTTTCTGCCGGAGGCGGTCTGGGTGGCGAGAGGAGGGCATCGATGTCCTGCGTGTATCGACTCGCCAGTCTCGAATTACGGTTCGAGAGCTTGGCCGCGGCCTGGAAGTACGCCAGAAGGCTTCGCAGGGTGGCTTGACGATCCGGCGTTTCCGGCGCGCGCATGGCGATTTCCGCTTCGTCAACTCTCTTGGCGAAGACAGCATCGTCAATGCTCTGACGGACACGCTGATAATTAGGATCTGACGGATTGAGCGTTCTGAGCTTTTCTTCCGCGGCATCAAAATTTCCGACTTTGATGGACGACTGAATGGCGGCGATCAAGGTATCTGAGGTTTCTGCCGAAGCAGTTTTTGCGAGTTTGACAAGTTGCTCGTTCGCCCTTCGTGCCAAATCAGGATCGCCACCGGGTAAATCAATGACCTTCTTGAAGCTGCTTTCGGCAAGTGTCGGATTGGTGCTTTCCTGCTTTACCGCCTCATCAAAAACACTCTGTTGTTGAAGCCGGTCGAGAGTCTCTCTGGCAAGTTCTTTGCCCTTGCGGCTGATATCAGGCGCTCCATCAGGGTAGTCAGAAACCTCACCCGCTAGTTTTTTGGCGAGATCGTAATGCTTCGCTCCAAATTCGCGTTCCGCGTCGTTGAGCAAACCTGATTGCTCGTAGCGATGTTGGTTTTTGGTGAGGAAATCGCGCGCTTCGCTTCGTCGGGGCCAATCCTGAGGAGCAGCGCGCAGTACCGCCTCAAACGCTTTCTGAGCAAGGAGATAATCTTTTCGGTCGAAGGCGTCAACGCCCCGGCGAAGTCCCTGGTCAGCTATTTGGTTCCCATTTGCACCACTCCGCTTCAGCTTGAGATCTTCGATGGCTACTGCCGCCGACGCTTCCGCCCGGCCGTGGAGGTTAATGACGCTTTGGTATTTCTGAATGGCAAGCTCCCATTGTTTAGCATCTTCGGCGGCTTTGGCCTGGTCCATCAAAGATCGTTCATTTCTGAGCAACTCAGTAATGTGGTCTAAATCTTTCGCCGCCCAGTCAGACAGCACTCCTCCCACACCCTGAAGAGTCCGGTCCACATTCATGGCTTCGTCGAAATTCCGATTTGCTTTCAATCGGTCTGACTCGGATTGAAGTGCCAGTTCGGAATCCGTAGCGCGTTTGCCTCCGGGCTTCGAACGTTTGGAAAGCGGCACGTATAGGGCAACGCAGATCACCGCGATGGCAAAGGCAATCATCGGAATCAGAATCGTGCGGCGCTGTGCAGAACTGGAAGCGGGCGGGGGAACGGATTCCTCATAGCTATCCGTCCTGGGCTCAATCTGCTTCGTTCCAGGTTGCTCTAAGAGGCCCGGAGTCAAAACACTGGTGGCATGAAATTCGTTTTCTAATCTTGCTTCATGATAGGGAGGCTTGGACTTCTGTTCCGTGGACTCTTTTTCCAATCGTTCCAAGCGCCCAATTTCCACATCGAGACCGGAACTGGAGTGAAGCTGCCCTAGACGGCGCAGCTGAGACGCCGCTTCGGCGTATCGCATGGACGCTTCCAGGACACGAGCTTTTTCCAGAATCTCGGTGATCTGGTCCTTGAACGCGCGGACACTGGCTAATCGCTTCTTAACCTCATCATTCTCTGGATTTTTGCGAAGCGCGTTCTCCGCTAGTCGAATCTTTGCGTCCGGTTCCGGTGTCCCCGCCAGATCACGATCTAGAGCCTCCGCCTCTAAGTGTTTTTGGACCGCTGCGGTCAGTGCTTTGAACTCTCGCCTTTGCCAATATTTTTCGGGTTGGGCGTGGAGATATTTTGCCGCCGATCCAGCTCCGTTCTCGCGGAGAATTCTGTTGCCTTCTCGGATTGCAGTCTTCAGCTCCGTTTGGAAATGTTGCAACTGACCGCGCGCATTCTCCAGCAGATCGAACAGTTGTGGGCTCGGGATCTCGAGTGTTCTCTTCTCGAGATATTGCACGGCCGCCTCAAGGCTGCCCTGCGACAGGAGTTGTTGCGCCTCCTTCCGGGCGCGCTCAAGGCTTTCCGCCTGTCTCTGAGCCGCACGCGAGTCTTCAAGTAGAGAATCAATCTCCCTGGTTCCCGCGAACTCTTCCCGAACGTGCTCCAGAATCTGAGTTGCCTCCTGATGCTTATTCGACGCGGCCAACTCCTGCGCGCGCAGCAGCATCTCACGTTTCCGGTCTTCTTCCTCATCTGTTGCGAGCCGAGACCTGGCTACCGTGCGCAGGGTCTCAAGCTGCATGTCGCCCGGAGCATTTCGCAGTGCCTTCTCAATAGCAGACAGCGCTTCCACGGTTCTGCCAGCTTCCAACAGGCTGCCGGCTACAAGACTCTGTTCTCTCACATAGGCTTTCAGCTGAATTGCCCGGAGTTCCGCCTCTGCTAAGGATTTCAGCTTCAACAGGCCCGGTTCGTTGGGATTACGCTTTAGGCCTTCATTGGCGAGGGAAATTGCCGCCGCATGATCCTCCCGCTTCAGGGCACCGTCAATCTCATGCGCCAACCTGTCCAGTTCCACCCTGCGCAGTTGCTCGTCGCGCGCAGTGTTTACAACCGTCAGCAGCGAAGAAAGCTCCGGCGAGGTAGGATCAATTCGTTCCGCCTCCTTCAGCGCCTTGAAAGCATTGGTCAGATCGCGAGCCGCCAGGTGGTCGCGGGCGCTTTCCATCAGCGCGCGAAAGCGTTGTTGTCGGCTCAGTTCCTCTGCCTTCCGCGCGATCACGACCAGCATCGCTTTGGCCGAGGTGTCCTGGGGCTCAATCTCCAGAGCCTGTTGAACGGCCTGCTTTGCTTCGGCGAATTCGCCCGCTTGCTGCGCCTCTTCCGCCTTGCGCAAAGCAAACTTGAACTGGGCGGCGCGGCTTTTCGCCTCTACGATGGCTTCTCGGAGACGCGATAGATCTTGACTGGTTTTATCGAGGCCGATTGCCTCATCCAGGATCGCGAGTGCGTCTTCATAACGTCGCTCGAGAAATGCCTGATCGGCGTGGCCCCGCAGCTGGCGTACCTGTTCGACTTGTCGCTGCTGTCGAATCTTCTGCTGCACATTATTGAGCAACTGGTGAGCTTGTGTGTGGCGACCGTCAATCGAAAGCACACGCCGCAGATAATCTTCTGCCTTGCTCCATTCCGTTCGCTGAACCGCGGCGTCAGCCCGGTTCAGCCATTGCGTAACCTCGAACTGTTTTTGCTTCTCTGCTACTGCGATCAGGTCGAAGGCGAACTCTCGCCCGGTCGGATATCGCAGATCCCGATCTTTCGTCAGCGCCTTGGCAAGAATCCCATCCAGCTCCGCGGGATATGCCTGTAAGTGGCTGCCCAGCGGCGGCGGTTCGTCGTGAATGATCTGATACATGATCGACGCTTCACCGGTGGCCTGAAATGGAACGACCCCCGTCAGCAATTGATAGAGCACTACGCCAGTGGAATAAATGTCTGTTCTGCGGTCTAACGGTTGATTCTGGAACTGCTCGGGGGACATGTACTGGATCGTGCCCACAATCTCGGTACGACTGATGCCCGTATCGCCGATGCGGGCAATTCCGAAATCTACGATCTTCACGCTCCCGTCCTTAAGGAGCATGATGTTGGCGGGTTTAATGTCGCGGTGGATAATGCCCCGCTCGTGGGCATAGTTCAAACCGTTACATACCTCGATGCAAATGTTGAGTTTGCTGGCAAGGCTGAGTTTGTCGTTTTCTGACCTGAGAACGGACTCAAGACTCACACCTTCCAAGTACTCCATCACCAGGTAGGGGCTTCCGCCTTGGTCGCCGAAATCGTAGATTGTGACGATATTAGGATGCTGAAGACTTGCGGTCGATCTGGCCTCGACATCGAAGCGTTTCACCAGACCCGGTGTGGCTCCGACGATCATCTTGATCGCCACTGGGCGGTTTAGCTGGGGGTCCCGTGCCATGTAGACTACCCCCATCCCCCCGCGCCCGATGACGCCGAGAACTTCGTACTTCCCGATTTTTGCAGGTGGGCTTGTCACATCAACCACACTCTTGCCCGCGGGACGCTCTAATTCGAAAGTGCCCGAAGAAGAAAGGTCTGATTTTATGAGGTTTGCCTTCCCTGAGTAAATGGCCCGGTGGGATCATAATTTCATTTCGCTGTATGCACAGTGACTACGGAATGCGCAGGCAAGGAGTGTTTGCTCGCCCAATCCTGGGCCTCTGTCACTCGCTCGAACGGCCGGGCCAAGACCCAGTGAACGGACCCGGCCGAACGAATCGGAAACAAGCCGGGCGGACTCGAGTCCGCAGGCATTTTCAGGCGGCTCTCCATGCCTAAGTCATAATCTGGGTTGTCGGATAAGACGACCAGTGCCTTGGTTGCTCCCTTAACTTGAGAAGGAACCAACCCGTGTTTGTAGTTGAATGACTGAGCGGTGGTCTCGGTTCCCGCGGCAATGATCCAAAGCTTCTTGTCTGGATCAACCCACCATGCGGCATCGGTCGCTGGCCCTTGAACTTCCCCGGAAGAATGCGACAGCGCGATGCGATCGATCTGCAAGTCCCCGGCAGACTGCTTGACGATCCAAAGCACGGAATAATACCCATCGCCATAGGTGGCCACTACTTCCATCAGCCATTCAGTGGTTCCGTCGTTCTCTAGATCTATACTCTGAGCATGGACTACGTAAGGTCTTCCTTCCTCAATCCAGACGTACGATTTGTTTCCAGCACTGTTGACGAATGTAAACAAAACTGATTCACTGCTGCCAAACTCAACGAATAGTCCCTGTTGATCGACAGCACTGAGGATCGTGGCTTCCGGTAGATCCCATTTCGTGGATGTAGCTTTACGATCAATTGGACCATCCGCCGATTCGCAATGTCGCACCGGTGTGCCGGGTCCGGGTGCTACTTTCTTTAGGAGTTCGCTGACTGGATCCAGGAACGGCTTCCGAGTTATTCCAGTTAAGCCCGATTGCCTCAGGATGTCAGCAACGTTGCCAGTCGTGACGTTTCCAAGCGGCCAGTGCAGGCTCACCCAATCGGCAGGGACAAATCCGGTGGAGTTTCCAACCTTCAATTCTAGCCACGGCGCAATCGACCGGTTCAGCCGCTCCGGAACCATCAAGTTGCGAATTGAAGCCGGCCGGCTGGTTCGCGACCCTCCGATAACCTTCCCGGTAGCTCCTTGCGCTACCTTGATCTCCGACGAGGAGTCGAAGTCGATATCATCGGGTGACCGGCTGGAGAGACTGAACGATGGCACTGCCGGCACCGCAGTAGGCTCCTGCGGTTGGCCCAGGGCTTTCGTGGTCCAGCCGTGCGTCCCGTCAGCACCCAGGATGTGGTACGACGCACTCCCATGAACTGCTTGTACTCCCAGCAGCAGGGCAACATTGCCCTCTATTTCGCGAGAAGCAACGCCCCCTGGGCTGGACGCGACCTTAATTCCTAAAACACCGGCGACAATGCCCGCTGTCGCCGGAGGACTCGTCTGGGAACATGCCGCCCAAACCGCAATGAAACCACAGAAGAAGAACGGCTTAACCAGGCCGTCGATCCATGTCAGCTTCGCTATATCCAGCATCCTTGAGAGCCATCTCGCTGTATCCCACCAGCTCGCACTCATCTTGAAAGGTCTCCTGTTTGTCGGGCTTGTACTGGAAGTGCCACCATTCAGTCTGGTTGTAGGTGGTGTCCCAACCGCCCTGCGCGGGAATGCGTTCGAACTTGCCCCCAGACTGTATTTCGTCGGTTAGATTCAGGAAGTACACGTCCGCCGGCAGAGAGTGTTCCTTCTTCTCGGAGAAGTCCCAGTACTTGATGTCATCTTTCTTGTACGCCTTGCCCTGCGTTCCATCCTGCTGATCCGTCTTGCAGTAGATTATCCAGTAGCCCGACCCTGCTGGCACATCCTTTACAACCCAATAGCGTCGTCCTTTCGGATCACTGAGTTCTTGCTGCAGATCAATCGCCCTGCCCACGATATGAAAACTAAAACTGCTGGCCCCGGTTTTTGTCGCCTTACCTAGCTGGCGCTTGGTATCGCCGTACGGTCCATCGATAGTCCCGCCTTTGCTTTTGATTTGGGTTACCAGCTTAGCCCACTCGTCCGCCACGTCCTCCCGGAGATTCCCGTTGGTGATTTTCTGAAAGGCAAAACGTCCCAGAGGCAGGATCCATTTATGGTCGATCCATTTCTTGATTTCCGTTAACGTGTCCGCATCCGCGGCGCCCGTTACCTGGCCCGTAAAGAGGTCTGCAACTCCCACGTCATCGGACTGACTCGTCGCCGAGGAAATGCGATAGACCGTTCTCGCACGCCGCTGAAAGTGTTTTATCGCTCGGGTGGTGTGAGGACCTGGTTTTCCATCATCTGCCCCCTTGGGCAGATACCCCAGGGTGATCAGGTCGGCTTGAACCGCCTTAAGTTTGGCGTCCATTCACGCCTCCGCCGACAGCATGGTACTCCTCCAATTCCATTGCCACAAGGAATTCCAAACGGCTTGTCGTTAGCACATGATATGTCCGGTTGAGATAGCACGTGAGATGTCCGCTTTTCGGGCGGCGAGGATAGGAGATCATGTGAAGCATGATCGGATATCCGAGGGTCGCGGTGGAACGGGCGATGAAAGTGCAGGAAGTGCTTTTGCGGGCGATGGCGAAGAAGATCACGCGGTGGCAGTCAGCCGAGATCCTGGGGATCAACGACCGGCAGGGTGTGGTGCTGGCGGAAGACAAAGCGCGGCGCGGACGGCTGCTTTACTGAATTCAACCCGGACATTTCACGTGCTAAGAAAACTGGACATTTTAACTTGCTAACAACAAACGTCCCGCCTGATCCCAGGGGGTGCCCGTTCAAGCCTGCTTTTTGAGTGGAGATGTTCACACGTCATAGACTTGGGCCAACGAACAGACTAGATTGTCCTCATGCCCTGGGGGCTAACGCGTTTTCACTACAGTGGGCAGAGTTATTTCGTCACTTTCTGCTGCTACCATCGCCGTCGATTGTTCAGTCCCCCTCGAGTAGACTTGCGGTGCCAACCAAAGGCCCGGGAGAAAGTAGCCGAGCGATGGTCGCATCTCCGCTTATAAAAAGATTCCAACTTTACCTCCTGTCCTCGCATCCATGATGTAGCTGTTTTTTGGCGCATTACCGCGACTCGCCATCCCCACGCACGGAGGAATTTTGACATGAAGCTATCGCTGGCATTCCTGTTCATTGGAGTTTTTGCCGTTTGCTTCGCGGCAGGGCAGAGTAAACCTGGCAGCACGGTTGGCCAGAATTCAGCTGTGTCCACTCAGGGTCGGCAAGGTCAGGGTCAGCAGATCAGCAATGGGCCCGTGGCTGAGTACGTCTCCGATTCGAACTGCACGATCGGATGGTCAACCCGCGTGTCCGGGACCATGACCGTGCGGTACGGCACCGATCCTGCCAAGATGACGCAGACGCAAGACGCGATGGCGAGCAATGACGGGCGCAATCATCACGTGAGACTCGATGGCTTAGCGCCCGATACTCGATATTACTTTCGCGTGGTTAATGGTGGCGAAGCGATCAGCGGCGTCGGAACGTTTCAGACCGTAGCCGCGGGCGAGCCGCCGATCAAGAGCAAGGCCGTCATTCCGCAGTAAATTGACCGGCCGCCGGTTCAGTCGGTGCGTCGCCCGCTGCCCCACTTCGCGAAATACGGCAGCACGAACAAGTACATGCCGGTGAAAAACTGCAAAGCGAGCGTAAACACCGCCAAGAGGCCCAGCCTAGATGAATACTTCCCCTGTGCCACGGCGACGCCGTTGACGATGACGGCCACCGTAAAAGCAATGGTCAGCCAGCGGTGGGCCTGCCGAACCCATTTGTTCCAGTTCATAGAGACCTCCTCTGAAGTCGAGCCCGAATGAATCGAGCGGGCGAATGCAATCGAGCGCGAATGAAGGCGAGCCCGGAGCATCGGGCAAATACAAGTACTACATAACCACCTACGACTTTTGAGCCGCCTGAGGCGGCCAGTTGGGGGTTTCGATACCGAACTGCTTGGCGTACTCGGCGTTCAATCGCTGCCAGCCGCCGAACTTGATGGCATCGGGGCCGACGAGGCGGCCGATGGGAGTTCCGCTGAGAAGGCGATCCAGAACATCGAAACAAATGTGCCAGCCGGCAGCGCCCATTGCGATGAAACGGTGGCCGATATTAGTCCACAACGTCAGGCGCGTGCCGCCACCAAGACCTTCGAATTGAAGATCTTCGAGTTCCCACCGCATATCGAAGCCACCCCACGTGTACTCAAGCGCCTTGGGAGCGTCGGCTCGCGTCACTCTTGTTTCGGTAACGCGCGGCGTGGGCGCTCCCACCGTGGTGAGTTTCGCCGTGGTTCCAGCCGTACCCAGGTTGCCATTGGCGTCGAAGGGAGCCCACTCGCGCAGATGCGCCGGGTCGGTAAGCGCCTCCCAGACTTTTTCCGGCGAATGGTGCAGTTCGCGGACGAGAACGAGCGTCCACTTGTCTTCATTGTTACCGTTTTGTCCTCGGTCCCTTCGTATCTGCGCCCCGCGGGCTGGACCCGGTGTGTAGTGCTGAAGGTCGCTCATTTTCTTCTCCCTATTGTTGGCGTCATTAGCATGCCAGCTGGGTGAGCTGAATGAGGTTGACGCGGAAGCCATCCTTGATCGGCATCGACTGTTTGGTGTCCGGCATACAACATTAAACTCTTAGCGAGCCACGGAACGCCCTGCCGGCATAGTAAGATTCCGCACCGTTGTGATATACGAAAACAGTGTTGAAGCGGCGATCACAAAAGAGAGCGCCGCCGAGTTCTCTAATATTAGAAGGTGTTTTCACCCAGCTCGAGGTTTTCGTATCGAAGTTTCCGAGTTTCTGCAACGCTCGATATTGTTCCTCAGTTAAAAGCTCAATGCCCATGGCAGCTGCGAGATTCATTGCGCTGTCTTTGGGTTTATTTTCTTTCCTTGAATCTAGCGCTTCACCGTCGTAGCAAATACTTCTGCGGCCTTTGGGACTTTCCGCGGCACAATCATAAAAAATGTATTCGCCCGTCTTTTTATCATGACTAACAACGTCTGGTTCACCGCCAGTTCTTTCCATTTCATTGAGTGACCACAGTTTTTCAGCATTAGCTTCGAGCTTTGCTTGTACGTGAGCCCATGTAAGACCGTTGTGGCGGTTCATGTTTTTCTCAAAGCGGGTCTTCAATGCTCTGAGTAGTTCGTTACGTCGTTCTGTTGACAAGGTCTTTTTGCTGTTCATACTTTTAATAGGTGGCCGGCATAGCTGCATTCATACACGGTCTTTTCTAGCCTCAAGAGCGTGCCAGCTGGGTGAGCTGAATGAGGTTGCCGCAGGTGTCGTTCAGCATCGCAATGGTCGAGCCGGTCACGTCGGTGGGCGGCATGGTGAACTCGGCGCCGCGGGCCTTGATCCGCTCGTAGTCGCCCTTGATGTCGTCCGTGAAAAACATGGACGCGGGCTGACGCTGTTGAAACATCGCCTGCTGATACGCTTTGGCTGCAGGGTTGTTGTTCAGCGCCAGCTGAAGCTGAGTGCCGTCCGGTTCCTCGGGCGAGGCCACGGTCAGCCAGCGATATGGGCCCTGACTGAAGTCGGTCTTCTTGGCAAACCCCAATACGTCCGTATAGAAGTGCAGGGCCTTGTCCTGGTCGTCCACGTATAGACTGGTCACTTTGATTTTCATTTCGTTTCTCCTTTATCACGTTCGCGTTTTGGGCCGCGGCGTCTTCTCCTTAATCTTCCTTTTCGTTGCTGCTGACTGATCCGGTCTTGTTTGCCCCATGCGGTCGTGCCCCATGCGATCAAGGTGTCGTTCGAGAGCATCTACGTGAGCGGACCAGAACCGGCGGAACTGAGCCAGCCAGCCATCCAGCTCCTGCAGTGGTTTAGGTTTCAGCCGGTAGAGACGGCGCTGCGCGTCCACCGTGGATTCCACGAAACCGGCCTCGCGCAGCACTCGCAGGTGCTTGGACACGGTCGGCTGCGGCATACGAAGCTGACGCTCGATCTCTCCCACCGACTGTTGGGACGAGACCAGGAGACTTAATATCGCGCGGCGGTTCGGCTCCGCAATGACTTCGAACGATTCCACTCTCTTCATATACTCTATTGAGCATATACGTGTCAAGGTATATTAAACAGCGACTTGGCTGCTCCACGTGCTACGTACGCGGCGAATACGATTCTTGTGATCTTGAAGTGGACATGACGCAAGGAGGGATGCCGACGATGCGCCACGCCAGCGGCAACATCGCCATACCCATGCGGTCAGCAGCAAGAAGCGGCGGCACAGAGCCGGCAAGTAGTGGAGATTCTGCGGGAAGAGAAAACGATAACGGGAGTAGCAGGTGTCGCTTTACTGTGTATTTTCTTGTATATCGTGCCGATCTTCCAAGAGTGGACTAACTCTTTGAAAAGAATGGCGGGGACGACGGGACTCGAACCCGCGGCCTCTGCCGTGACAGGGCAGCGTTCTAACCAACTGAACTACGTCCCCACTCGCCAAATCAACGAGATGCGCAATAACCAGTGTTTATGCGCTGTGCACGATTTGCAGACCTTGCACCGGTTGCCCCGGATTGCCCAAAAGAGCGCGATTTCCGGCTGAACCGCCCACAAATCACGGACTTACTATGCGCCTTAGCGGTGTGCAAAAAAGCCTGCGCGGTCCAATCCAGACGATCCAAGTTGTCACCACTTTGGATCCCACCGCCAGCAAAATTTGACCAAGCTTTCGGCAGACAAATATCCTAACAGCTTCTCTCAGAACGCGAAAGAGCGAGGCAAGCAAGTAACGATTTCGGAAGAAAGGCCGGTATCATAGCGACCGCTGTCAGTTCTATGCATCGCGAAAAAGATTACTCTGAAATGGGTTCAATTTCCGAGAATGCCGTCAGTTCGGAGTACGCTGCAGTCCGATCCTGAACCTGGTGTCCTCTGCCGACTCATCCGCAGCCTCATCCGGCTTCCCTCTAGGTCGTGGAACGTCACGGGCACCTGTCACGGCCAGACTCTGCTGGAGTTTAGAGTTCGCATCTTCGAAGTCATCCTCATCTTTCAATTGGAATGCACCTCGAAGCAGCAGCGGAGTCACAAGAGTTGTAAGAAGCACCACTGCCACCATCACCGCGACGTCAGAACGGCCAAAAATACCGGTGCTAGCGCCCATTGCAGTGACGATCAAGCCAACCTCACCGCGGGAGATCATTCCGCAGCCGACACGAATGCTGCGTACCCAGCCCATCCCCGAGCCCAGCGCGGCGAGCCCGCAACCTACCAACTTACTGATGATCGCAACCACGAAAATTGCGAGCAGCAAGGCCCAGTGTCCCGACAAGGCACGGTAATCGCTCGACAAGCCAATCGAAACAAAGAACAGAGGAATCAGAAGTCCGTGGCCGATCGCATAAAAGCTGCGTTCAACGTCCGCCTTGAGTTCAGATCCGGCAAAAACATATCCCAGCAGATATGCGCCGGTGATGCCAGCCACGCTTCCAAGCCACTCGGCGGAGATGGCGTAGATTAGAACCAGTGCGAGGACGCAACTCGGAACCGCCTCATTGGCGGAGAGTCTACGCAGTTGGAGGACCAGCGGATCCAACCACCGTTGCGCCGCCCCATACCCCACCAAGAAAAATATCAGCACGCACACGCTGATGAGCGTCATCAGAACCAGCAAGGGATGGCTTCCCGCCAACGGAACCCGTTGTTGCAGCCAGGCGCTGGCCATCGGGGCTAGTCCAAAACTCGCACCCTTTGTGGTAGAGCCCGCGGCAAGGAGGGCTAGCACAAATAAACCCATCACGTCGTCGATTACAGCTGCACCCAGGATTACCGTGGCCTCAGGAGAGGACATTTTCCCTGCGTCCATGAGTGTCCGAGCGGAAATCGAGACGCTGGTCGCGGTTAGGGCGCCACCCAAGAAGAATGCAGTTTGCCAGGAAAGACCGAGGAGATGGCCTACGGCGGCTCCAAGAAAAAAGGGCCATATGACACCGGAGAGTGCGACGAGAAAAGCGGTCACGCTGGCTTCGCGCATGCGGTCGATGTCGGTTTCAATCCCCGCAACGAACATCAACACGAAGCCCCCGAGCTGTGCCAGAAGCATCAGAGCTCCGGTTGCTTCCCCTCCGTCGAACAGACGAAGATGCAACAGGTTGATGGCGCCGGGACCAAGAACTACGCCCACCAGCAGTTCACCCAGGATGGGAGGAATTCCGAGACGGCTAAACAGCGAAGCGGCAATTTTGCATGACGGGAGTAGGATCGCCAGCAGCAGCGCAAGCTGAAGAGCTGGTTGCATGATCTAGCTGATGTCCAATGCCACGGAAGGCTGTCTCCGATTCCGCGTCCATAGTCGGCGAAGCGGACGCGTAATCCATGACCATGGAGTTTTGTAACCACCGCGCTCGATTCCTTCGCGCCGCAGTGTACGAATCGTCGCCGCCTGGCGGCGCGCCATTTCTGACTGCGCCAGACTCTGCGCCAAAAGAGAAGCCAATCGTGTATGCACTTCCGCTTTGTCGCACGCTCGCAGCCGCATCCACAACTCGCCGAGCTTCAGTTGCGCGATGAAACTGTTTGGGGCCAGCCGGACGGATTCTTCGAACTGCTCGATTGCGGCTTGAGGATCCAAGTTAACGCACAGGGCCATTCCCAGAAGAACTCGTAACTCCGATACATGCGGGGATTGCGCAACACATTCCCGTAACTGTTCTGCCAGGCTGACACGCTCTTCCTTCTCGAGCAGGTACGGGTCGGCGAACATTCTTAGCAATAGATTCTGGGTGTTAGATGAGATGGAAGCGACCGCCAGGGACGAGACGCGTGCGCGCAAAGCCGTATCGGCCTTTGCATCGTAGAGTAACATTTCGCTGTTCGAGTTGTTGGTCATAGGTGTATTAAGTCAGTCCACCGATATCGTCTACAGAGTGATAGCAAGGCGCGAACTCACAGTTCGCGCCTTGCCGTTCCAACCTAAGCTACGCCAGCACTAAGCGACGGCAAAGTCCGATGGAGTTTCAGAAAATGCCGCAGATTCTTCCCGGAAGACAAATTCGGGATAGCCGAGTTGACCCATCTCCGGAAGATCGAGACCTGCCACCTCAGTTTCCGCGGAGACTCGATGCCCGACGAAAAATTCGAGCACCAAGTTCAGAAGAAAGCTAAAGGTGAAGACGAAGCCGAGTAAGGTGGCGATTCCCACCAACTGTGCCGCAAGCTGGCTAGCGTCGCCATAGAAGAGGCCGGTGACCGAACCCGTGACACCATTCCAGCTTCCCCCATAGTTACTCGTACCGTCTGCGAACAGACCCACGGATAATACGCCCCACAAGCCATTGGTGCCGTGTACTGAAATGGCGCCGACGGGATCGTCAACCTTCATCACGTTTTCTATAAAGGAAACACTCAAGCAGACCAGAACTCCGGCAACCAGACCGATGATGGCTGCGCCCACTGTGTTAACGAAGCCGCTCGGTGCCGTAATGGCCACTAACCCGGCCAGCAATCCATTACCGCTCATGGAGGCATCCGGCTTGCCTTTGAAACACCACATATAAAGGAGCGCTCCAAATGTGCCGGTGCAGCCAGCGAGCATGGTGTTGACCGCGATGGACCCGATACGAAGGTTGCCATTGGCAGAGGCTCCCAGCGTGCTTCCGGGATTGAAACCAAACCATCCGAAGGCGAGGATGAAGCAGCCGATCAGCACTGCTGAGATATCGTGCCCAATGATCGCGTTGCTGGAACCATCCTTGTTGAACTTGCCGATTCGCGGACCGATGATCAGCGCAACTGCCAGGCCAGTCAGCCCCCCCACGGCGTGTACCACCCCGGAGCCGGCAAAGTCACAATAGCCCTTGCCCAGGCCAACGTTGGTACCGAGTTGTGAGAGCCATCCACCGCCCCACGCCCAATTGGCGAACACCGGGTAAGTCAAGGCTCCCATGAGCACTGACGACAGGGCGAAGGTCAAGAATTTCCACCGTTCCGCACACGCACCCGTGACAATGGTCAGTGCGGTATCCATAAACACCATCTGGAACAGGAAGATGACCATCACGCCCACATCATAGGTGTGGCCCGACAAGAACATCCCGGAACCGCCGAAGAGGCCCCAAGTCTTTCCAAATAGCGTGATCGGGTGTTCGACGGATAGAGTTTGGAGACCGCCCAGGTTTCCGTTGCCGGCAGCGCCACCCATCTGGATGGCGAAACCGATCAACCAGTAGGCCAAGAGACCACAGCCATACACAAAGAAATTCATCATGTAGGTGTGGTTGGCATTCTTGACCCGGCAGAGCCCCGACTCGACCATGGCGAACCCGGCTTGCATGAACATGACCAAGAAGCCTGTAATCAACGTCCAGGCGAAATTGATGGCGATCTTATTCTGGCCCGCTATGTTGGCCACATCCGGGAGCGTCACTCCCGCCTTGGGATCGGCTGCTGGGATGTCGTTAATCGTGCCGGTCAACGTACCACCGGGATCGCCTTTTTGCAGATCAGCTGTGGTGGGAGCCTTGGCGGTTGCGTCCTTCAATTCAGCTGCCGAAGCCGAGGGCGGCGGCGGCGCTTGAGCCGGCGCGGAAGCCGGAGCCGATGACTGAGCGTTGGCGAGTCCGCCCATCACTATGGCGATCGCCAACGTACAAGCACTGAGAAATCCACGTCGAAATAGCCTCATGTTTGATTGCTCCATGGTTAATTTTGGCTGCCGGGCAAGCCGGCGCGTCTAGCTCTTCCAAATCGCGTTCTTGTTGAAAGCTGTGGGCAGAACGTAGATGATCCCGAACAAGGTCACGCCTATGCCCAACAGTCCGAGCACAATGCGGCCGCTCGTTCCCGTGATAACATGCAAGCCGACTAGGATCAGCAGCCAGCCAAGAGCCGAGATGAATGCGCCCAACAGCTTCATTCCTCCGGCCGACGATTTCTGCGCGGGCTTCCCTTCAAGGGGCTTGAGTTTTAGAAACGCGAGCATGCTCATCACCACGACCAGTGCTCCCGCCACTGCGATGAACTTGCCCAAGCCCGTAGAGAAATACGCGATCCCAGCACACAGCCCGGTCAATCCCACGATAAATGTGGTAAAGGAACGTCCTTGCCCTGTCGTTGCTGCCATGAGAACTGCCTCCTCGACCCGAAGCGGGTCATCCGTTTAACTGCGAATTCCAACTGAACTCTTCCGTCCGCCGTCCAATTGCCTCACATGCTCCACAAACCTGCCGTAGGGGATTCACTTCCTCGAACTCCTGACTTCGCTCCTGCTGGGAAACGAAAGAAACAACAGAAACTCCGCGGCCACCAGGATTTCCAGGACCAAAGGCAGTTGCTGCTGCAACCGGAGAACCAGCATTAACGCCACCATCGAAGCCCATTGCCATCGCGAGCGCTTCAGCCGGTTCAGGCGATCCGGAAACCGGAATAATTGGCCAAAGGTCATCCTTTCGCCCGCAGCAATTGGCCCGTGCGCACGGATACAAGCAATCGCGAAGAATCCGGAAAGCAACAACTCAGCTAGCATCAATTTGCCATTCATCCCAAGCACCTTATCTGCTCAAAACTAAGTCGCACACTACCACCTTCGCGCCAAGATGCGTCACTAGCACCTGAGGCGTTGGAGCGCCTTGCAGCTACTCCCGACCATGTTCACTTATACGAAATAACGCTTCGAATCCCGGCCCCTCGCAGCCCCTCAACCGGAGGAGCGCGTGCGTTATCTTGGCCGCGATGCTCTCACCGGGTATCTACAAAGTCAAATTCGTATTTTTTATGGTGAGCATTACTTCAATTTCTGGTATCCACCGGGCGAGAACTCCAATGAGATGAGAGCGCCACCAAGCGGCGCACGGGGCGCAGCAGAATATGGAGAATCTGCGCGCTCGCTTTTAACGGCGCGCGAAGTAGAGCAGCAGGCCGAAAACTACAATGGGGACCAACGCGGCGGCCGCGTAAGTAAGGATTTTTCTCAGCCGAGCCGTGCGCTGTTTTTTCCATTCGCGCAGTTCCGAGCGATCGGCGACTCCGACAAGGTCAAGATGCGCGAGGTCTCTGGCAAAGTCGCGCGCATTCGCGTAGCGGTTCTTAGGTTCCCGTTCCATCGCCCGGTAGGTCACCTCCTGCAATTGAGTCGAGATCGAGGGTTCGATTTCGCGCGGCGGGATGGGATGCCTCAGTATCCGCTCGAAAGGATCAACCCCTGGGAATGGCGTCCTGCCAGTCAGCATCTCGTACAGCATCACTCCCAGCGAATAGATGTCGCTGCGTGCGTCGCCCCGTTTTCCTTTCAGTTCCTCGGGCGAGACGTATTCGGACGTGCCTACAACTTGCGAAAGGTTCGTGAACGTAATTCTCCGCGCTCCGGCCTGCGTGGCGACACCGAAGCCGATCAGCTTGACATGGCCCAACCCATCGACCATAACGTTCTGCGGTTTGAGGTCACGGTGAACGACTCCGTGATTTTGAATGTAGTCAAGTACCTCGCAGATGCTGAGGGCGATCCGTACTGCGCGTTCTGGAGAAAGCTTTCCCTCCCCGTCAAGCAATCCGCGCAGCGTTACGCCCTCAAACCACTCCATGACGATATAGATCTGAGAACGACCGTCCTCAGCAAAGACCTTCATGATGCCGGGATGATCGAGGGACTTGACGATTTCTTCCTCGCGTCGAAAGCGACTGAAAAAAGTCGGGTCGCTTTCCATTTCAGGATGCGGGATTTTGATGGCCACCTGGCGGTTCGTGCCGAGATCGGTTCCACGAAAAACGGAAGACGTACTACTGCGCGCAACCGCCTCTCCCAGCAAGTAGTGATCGAGTTTGTTGCCCGAATTAACTGGAGTTCGCATCAGACTGTCCGGGTGAAGAGTGGAATGGCGGTGACTGTCATGGGGATCGCGATTGAATCGCCCGGAGTGCCCGGCGATTGGGCTCTTCCGTGCAGATGGAGCGCCCTGATCTTATCACCGTGCTCCACTCCAAGTGGAACGCTCCGCATACCGGGCATAATTGTTCTTTGTCTGGCAAGGATCAGAAAAATCCATTTGACGGCCTCGTGGTCAGGTTCGTAGCCTTGATCTCGGTGTCATTTACTTAGAGATGGCATCGGCAACTGTGACCCAGCGTAGCGGCAAAGTCGACCACCGCCTGATTCCGCCAGATTGTTGAGAAAGGGTTGAAATGAAGCTTGCGGGTCTCCTGTTGTTGCTTGCGGGATGGGGGATCGTCATATCCGCCGTCGTCCTGCTACCATCTCCGATAGGGCGCGCAGGATTCGCCCTTGCCGGCACCGCGGTTGAGTTACTTGGACTGACGCTGATGGTCAACTCTCATCAAGTCCTTAGCGCGGAAAGAGAGTGACCACGCAACCGTTAACTGCCCTTTCCGACGCCTCCGCAGTGCTCTGTACCCTCCTCGTCTTCTTGGTCCCGATGGCGTGTGCCGGGTTGGGGCTTGTAAACACGGGGCTCGGCCGGTCACGCAGTGCCGCACACGCAATGTTATCGTCTCTGTGCGTACTCTCCATCGCCACGATTGTGTATGTGGTCTTTGGATTCTCTTTTCAGGGTGCAGTTGGGAGACCCGCCCACACACTCGTCGTTGGTGGGAAGGCATGGAACTGGATCGCAGCAGAGCCGGTTTTTCTCCGGGGCCTGCCCTTTGACGTATCCCCGCTATCGCTGACAGTCCTGCTGCAGATTTTCAGCGTGGGCTTGGCGGCGCTCATTCCATTAAGTGCCGGGGCAGACCGCTGGCGACTGGGAGCGATGTGCGGCTCCACTGGCTTGCTCGCGGGCTGGACTTATCCACTGTTCGCACACTGGGTGTGGGGCGGAGGTTGGCTTGCGCAACTCGGAGTGAACTATGGGTTGGGCAGGGGTTTCGTGGACGGCGGAGGCTCCAGCACCATCCAGGTTGTCGGAGGCCTTACCGCGTTATCGATCACATGGATTCTGCGTCCGCGCTCCGGAAAGTATTCGCCGAACGGACTCTCCGCTGCCATTCCTGCTCACAACGTCGTCCTGGTTCTGCTGGGCTGCCTGCTCGCATGGCTGGGATGGCTAGGACTGAATTCTGCTGGTGCCATTCTTCTCATTGGTGTTGAACCTTCACGGGTAATCCTTATCGCGGTTAACACCACGCTTTCCGCAGCGGCTTCGGGGCTGACGGCAACGGCGGTTACGCGCATCCGTTTCGGCCGGCCGGACGCGTCCCTGGTCGCGAATGCGTGGATGGCGGGTTTGGTCGCCAGCAGCGCAGGGGCCGCCTTCCTGAAACCTGCTGCAGGAATTCTGGTGGGGGCCGTTGCCGGCATATTGGTTCCTTTCGCCATCGACGTATTGGAAACCAGGCTGGGAGTCGATGACCCAGGTGGCGCAGTTTCGGTCCATGCCGTCGCCGGACTCTGGGGCCTGTGTGCGGTAGCAGCGTTGTCGGATGTTGGTGCTCAGAGCGGATCTCATGGACAGTGGCTAGCCCAACTCGTGGGTATCGCGACTCTGCTGGGTTTTGTCCTGCCTCTGACGTACGGCCTAAACTGGCTCTTGAACGCGCTCTACCGCCACCGCGTGGAGGTGGAAGGTGAGTGGCGAGGGATGGATCTCCACGAGCTGGGCGCTGGCGCCTACCCTGAATTTGTCGTCCACAGCGACGATTTCATTCAAAGTTGATTCGTGCCGTTTCCGGGTACGCCAACCTTTCATCGGGGATCAGCTGTGTCGCGCTACGTAGAGTAGCAGCACGAAAATTACCAACGGAATTAGAACCAGCATCCCATAGAACAGGGTTTTCTTCCGCCAAGGTGCACGGCGTTCCTTCCAGTTGCGCAGTTCGGGACGCTCGGCAACTCCGACCCGGTCCGGATGCTTCAGGTCCCACGCAAAGTCATGTGCGCTCGGATAACGTTTCCGGGGATCACGCTCCAGAGCGCGATAGATGACCTCCTGTAACTGTGGCGGAATTGTGGGATCGATTTCGCGCGGGGGTACGGGGCTATTCAGCAGACGATCATTCATGACCAGCAGTGGATTCGCACCCGAAAAAGGCACCTTCGCAGTCAGCATTTCATAGAGCATCACTCCCAGGGCGTATAGGTCGGTACGGGCATCGCCGCGTTTCCCCTTTACCTGTTCAGGCGAGATGTAGTCCGGCGTTCCCATCTGGGAAAACTTCGCGAAAGTGAGGCGGCGCGACTTAGCATTCGCCGCAATCCCGAAGTCAATGAGTTTGATATTGTCGTGCTCGTCAACGATGATGTTTTCCGGCTTCAAGTCGCGGTGCACAACTCCGTGGGAGTGAATGTACTCTAACGCTTCCAGGACGCGAAGAGTCAGGCGAACCGTACGCTCCTGCCCCAAACGATGCTGCTCATCAAGAATTTTGCGGAGCGAGCGCCCTTCCACCCACTCCATGACCATGTAGTCCTGACTGCGATCCTCGTCGGCAAAAACTTTCACTACGCCGGAGTGATCCATCGTTTTGCCGATTTCTTCTTCACGACGGAAGCGATCGAATAAGGCGGCGTCACTTTTCACCTCGGGATGAGGAACCTTGATGGCAACTGCGCGTTCGTCGCGCAAGTCGGTGCCCCGGAAGATGTTCGCCATGCCGCTATTGGAGACCAATCGATCGATGCGGTAATGGTCGAGTTGATCGCCAGCATTAAGTAAAGTCATCGGTAGCAGTTCCGGCGAGAACACGAACAGCACGCCGCGAAACCACATTCAGCGGTGTATTCCATCATGCCAGAATTTCCATAAACAAAGCGTAAAGAATTCGCGGCGATGGCATGAATCGCGGTCTGACCTCAACGCAGCCTATAGGGCCTGCCGCGATACATTCCCATGCGCTCCACGCTCCGGATCCGAATAATCTGAACACTGATATTGTCGCTGCCATCCTGCCGGTTTGCGCTTGCGACCAAATCCCGAGCCATAGCCTTCAGGTCATGTCCCAGGCTTATCGTATTCGCAATCTCGGCAGTGCTAACGGCGCCATGCAGACCGTCGGAGCACAGCAACAGCACATCGCCGGAGAGTAACGGTATCTGCTTGATATCTACCTCTACAAAGCGGCGGGTACCCAGAGAGCGACTGAGCACATGTCGTGTGCTGACTTCGGCAGCTTCCTCGGCCGAGAGAATGCCAAGGCGCTCCTGTTCGCTGGCCACCGTGTGGTCGCGGGTGATAGACCGCGCCTCACCCTTGCGAATCAGGTAACAACGGGAATCACCGACATGAGCCACGGTGGCACTATCGAAACGCAGGACGCAAAGAACGATCGTGCTTGCCATCGCTGATCCACTGGTATCGGAAAGAGCGCCAGTTTCAAAGACTCGCGCATTCGCCGCTTGCACGATATCCCCTACTAACGACCGTTGCGATGCCATGTCTGCCGCGCGTCGGAAGCCGCCGAGTACTTCCTCGATTGCTGCACGCGAAGCCACTTCTCCCTGACGCTGGCCACCGACGCCGTCCGCCAGGGCAAACAACCAGCCGTGGGAACGAGCCTCGGCGGAAGAACGGGGCAGCACATAGCCCAGATAGTCTTCGTTGCGCGGACGAACGCTTCCAGGATCAGAGAGCTGCGAAAACTCAACGTCCAGCATAAGGATGCACACCACGCGAACATTTAGTCACGGCGTCGTCTCCCACCTGAACAGCGTTGGCGTTTAGATTCCTTTTGCGCGCCACGCGCAAGAAGCCTCCGCCTGCGAGCCTTGGTGGGCGCGTCCCGCAGGCCAGCCAGAACGTCATTTTGGCTATCGTAGTCTATGAAAAGCCCGACGATGCATGAATCCAACGTCGATCCGGCTGGCAATCAAGCCTAAATCCCGCATCGGAGATGGAGCACGTTCCACCGAATGTGGCTGGGAACGCTAGTTTTGCAAGAAGAGATGGTGCCCGTCTTCGTCCCCGCCGTGAGTACATCTGCTCTTATATCCCAAGATTCTCTAACAACAGTTTTCGTGCGGAGTGCGGCTACACTCTTGCATCGTTCTCAGCATCCACTTCACTTGGCACCGCCTTGTGCCCGGCAAAGACTCGCTACCGACTTCAGGAGTAGGACCATAGAACCCGAGCGTCAACAAGAGGCCAGCGAACGGATAGGCCGCCAACAGAAGTAAGCCCCTCAGAAGGCCACCGTACGCCGCCAGTATCTCCAGGAGATTCCTTAGTTGAAAAACGAGTCGGTCATTTGGTCCGTCCTGACCGGTAGGCTTGTTCCCAGTCGTCTACTTGGCGTCCGCGCTGCTAAAAGTGTAGAGCGCACTGCCGAAGCAGGAAAACCACGAAGATGTTCGGCTCCTCTTGCGTCAGAACATGAAGCCTGCTTCAAGAACACCGCGCGGCTGGTTCGCGCTCAGGCCGGCGGTTCCGAATGCGGCACCAGGCGTCATATTGGTTGCGTGAACAATCGCGAAGTCTCCCCGAAGGAAAAACGCATCTTTGCGATAGGTCGGCGTCACGGTGAACCCAAAGGCCCCGCTGCCCGGACCGTAAAGCAAGTTGATAGCACCAGTGCCTGCGCTGCCTGTGCTCTTTATGTATTCAGGGCGAGCTGCCAGTGAAAATCCGCGCTTGAAATTGTAAGTGAGCAGGACTGCCCCGGCCTTTGTGCCCGCGCCTTGCGCTATTCCAATCTTCGCATTTGTGGGCACGTCGCTGTATTGTAAATAAGGCTGAACCACCCAGCTTCCCTTGGTATAGCTGTAAATCAAGTTGTAGATCTGTTCGTTGTTGAGATATAGAGGTGTCGCAAGCGTGTTCTTCGCGTACGCACCGGCATTCCCGCCGCCCACAAAGGACAAGCTGTTCGCAGAATTGAAGGCGTATGTCAGGGAGCCCGACAGCCATGTGTAGCGGTTAGAGTAAAAACCGTCGTTCCAGCTCAGCGCCGCAGTCCACTTCTTGTAGGTCTGATTGAGTTGTATGCCACGATTGACTGCGTTCTCCTGATTCCAGAGCAGGCCGCGCTCGATGTTCATGTTTTGAAAACTGAACGTGTACTCGGCCCCGATCAGGGTCGGCAGCGCGCCGATTTCTACGTTGAAATTTCCTTTGACTAGTTTCAGATAGCCTTGTGGGAAAGGCCCGTAGATGTTTTTGACCGTATCTGCGGTCGAGAGGAAGGGCACTCCGATAGCCGGCAAGTTGTAAGCGCCGCCCTGCAAATAAAATTGCCACCAGCCCGTGGTCTTCTGCACGAAGACCTGGGCGTTGCTGACATCCCAGTGCGTCGATGAGTCGCCAGAAAGGTGATTTCCTTCCGTCAACATCATGCCGCTCAAAATGCCTGTAACTTTCAGACTGCCGCCTTCCATCTCACGAGGTGGAGCAGTTTGTAGCGGCCCTGACATCGAAGGCATAGGCAAAGGTTGCGGATCAGGAGGCTTGGCCTCGGCGGCAGGACTAGCCGCTGGAGTGGAAGTCGGCGCGCTTGGAGCGTTCGCAGGTGCACTCTGCCCGAAGGACGGAAGCGCCCTCAACGCTACAAGAAAGAACAGAACAACGAAAGACATCAATCGTATGCGCACAGGTGATCTCCTTGTCGAAAGCTTAGTCATTGCGTGACCTTATGCGGCGTGTTTGCGCGGGAGTGCTTTTGACAAACTGAATTTCGCCCCGATCCCGCGTGTGTCACTTGACCAGTAGGCTGCAAAAGTATTGGGAACCAAGGTGCGTGTCCAATTCATTTTTTGCTTTGCTTCAATCAGAGAAATTGCGCAGAGAGGAAATCTGTGAGACAAATAACCAAACAGTATTTGCCGCGCAAGATGCAGCTGCGTCACCAGACTCGCCCGGAATTGGATTTACATAAAGGATAAGACGCATGGTCGCTCCGGTTTATTCAGTATACATGGGCTCAATCGACGAAGTCATCGGAAACGTTGGAGATAATATTGACGGCGGCTCGGAAACTTCTCCCATCGTGCCATTGACCTTTGATGTGAGTCGAGCACGGTTGATCTGGTCACCCTAATCGGATCTACCTTCAATAGGGTCGATAAATATTTTCTATAAGTGCCCAGGTGCCCGGCACTGTACTCTGTTCGCGAGTCATCGCGTCTTGAGCTTCACTGTCAGTCCTAATCCAAACTACTTCAAGGAGAGACATGCCCAACGAATTACGTAATTTCCTCGCGCTCTCATACGACGAACTGGAAGAACTCAACCTGAAGGCGAAGGAGCAGCGCAGGAACCGCGTTGCAATTGACAAAGTCCGCGAAGAGCGACTTAAGTATCTGACTGGCGAAAAACGGATCAAGGCCGTGACGGTTCTTTTCAGCGATCTCGAAGGCCGGCTTCACATGCTCGACTACGACAAGAAATTCCTGCTCAAGAGCTGGGACAATCTAACCTTCGACGGCTCTTCGATCCGCGGTTTTACCGCGCAACGCGAGAGCGACCTGCGCCTTGGCATCGATTGGGCAGCGTTCTACTGGGCTCCCGCGGACGTCTTCGGTTCCGGTAAGGTGTTGGTCTTTGGCGAAGTCATCGACAAGGGCGGCACGCCTTACACCGCCGACATTCGTGGCGTATTGAAGGGTTATGCCGATGATCTGCATAAGAAGAAGGGTTATACCCTCAACGCGGCCAACGAGATCGAAGGGTTCCTGTTCAAGGGGCCCGATGCCGAGCGACATTATCACGAGAGTGGAAAGTTCGAATACGTCAACACGGGCGGGTATTACCACTCGCTGCCCGGCGATGCGCTGCGCACGTTCATCGATACTACTGCCGAAGTGCAGCGGGCGATGGGATTCCAGAATGAAAAAGACCATCCCGAGGTTGCGCCGTCGCAGTTCGAGATCAACTACGGTTACGGCGAAGTCGTGGCCGCCGCCGACCAGATCCAACTCTACAAGCTGATCTGCCGCCAGGTTGCGACAAACATGGGATTGACCGCGTCATTTCTGCCCAAGCCCGTGGTGGGCGTGAATGGTAGTGGCATGCATACCAATGTTTCGATCAGCGAGAATGGAAAGAACTTGTTTTGGGATGCCAAGGGCGAAGAGAAACTCAGCAAGATGGGTTGGGCGTTTCTTGACCGAATCCTCAGCCATGGCAACGACATTTGCTTATTGCTGAATCCCAGTGTGAATGCTTACCGCCGTCTCGATCCCCATTTCGAAGCGCCCAATCAGATCAAGGCATCACCGGTGGATCGCGGCTCGATGATCCGCATTCCGATCGGCAACGAGAAAAGCATGCGCGTGGAAGTGCGATCGGTGGCGCCTGACGCAAACCCATACCTCGTGATGCTCTCGCTCTTCAAGACGGGGATCGACGGCGAGACTGCGAAGATCAAGAATCTTCGCCAAGCCGAGCGCTACTTGCCGGACAACATCTACGACGCTTTGGCGAATTTCCGCAAAGCGGAGTGGACCACAACGCTTCTAGGGAATGACGTCAAGGGGCGCTATGCGGACTTGAAGCAGGCGGCCGCCGATCGTTGCCCGCGCCTACTGGGAACATTTGTGAAGGCGCCCGAAGTACAGTATCACCACGACGTTTACAACCAATTCCTCTGGAACTTGTTCTAGAGATAAGACGGATGCGTGCTCAACCGTGCAAGCGTCCCTTTTACCGTCTAATCCGTCGTGAGGAAGAAGTTGTTTTGGCAAGAAACCAGCACCTGAAGCGTTGCGTCCACCTCCCAAACGGAGCTGCCCTTAGGATCATTTCAGGCCCGATTGTTTTCCTAGACGCATTGGTTTCGAGGGTATAATTGGCCGCCCGGAATGACGGGAGGTTGAGGTGTTTAGGTTCGGGAACCCGCTATGGAAACTTCTGAAGGGTCCGCTGAAAAAGATTCTGGCGGATCGGTTTTCCGTTCTCGGCGGACGATTCAAAGGCATACTGTCATCCACCGAAAGCGACCTCATTGCTGTGCTCAAAGAGCAATTCTTCGTTCCGGGGTTTCCCAGTCATTTTAGTTATGCCGACATCGGCAAGAGAGGGAAGAAAGCGATTCGCTTCGACTATTTCGCGGTCGATGCGCTCTCCGGATCGTCAAAGCTAAGGGACGAACTTGCGGCCCGTCTAAAAAACAACATTGACCTGAGTGCGGCGCGGACCCAGGCTGGAATCAACGCCGCCGACTGGGACAAGATAGTTCAGCAGTACTCTGAAGCCGTTTTGAGTTTTGGCTGCCTCTCGCAGTCAAGAGACTTGCTGATGACGATACTGCTTTTGCCCTCGGGTATTTTGCGATTGACTTGGCAAAAGATGAACCAATCAGAATTGTGAAAAACGGAAAAGAGGAGGACGTAACGCGCGATCTGGTTGTGCTTTATCGACCTTTCGGCGTCAACCCGCCTCGCGTATCCGACGCCAGGAAAGCCTGGAAGAAAAGGCACGATAACTCTTACGAGTACAAACGAGCCTTGAAGGGATACACCGATTTTAAGGTACCGTAGCCATAAAGCCATCTCTGAGTTGTTGATTGGAAACAGGTGGTGGGCAGTGCAGGACTCGAACCTGCGACCTCCTGCTTGTAAGGCAGGCGCTCTAACCAGCTGAGCTAACCGCCCCTCGACTCTCGCGCGATCAGACCAGGCGCGCCGGTCGGAATTCAATCTGAGGGGAATCCGCGCGAACCGCGCCTTTGCGAGTATACGCGAGGCCCGAAAAGCCGGTCAAACGAACGGGCCGCTTAATAGGCAGTTAAATCAGACAATCAAATGGACCGCGATCGGCAATCTCCGATCTCCGCTCTCAACTCTCTGCCCTGCTAGACTGAACTGCGTGCGGCGTTTGATCGTCAATGCAGATGACTTTGGCTTCACTTCGGGCGTAAACCGGGCGATTGCCGAGGCTCACTCGCGCGGCGTGGTGACTTCTTCCACTCTCATGGCCAACGGGCCGGCTTTCGCGGAGGCCGCTCAACTGGCCAAGACGATCCCGACTCTCAGCGTCGGTTGCCATGTGCTGTTGATCGATGGGCGGCCGGTCCTCGACGCCAAACAGCTTCCCTCGCTTACCAGCGGCCCGGATTTCCGCAATAACCTGATGACATTTGCGGCTCGCGCCATTGCCGGCCGCATCGACGCCGACGAAATTGCCGCCGAAGTTACCGCACAGATCCGGAAGATTCAATCTGCGGGAATTGCCGTTTCTCACCTCGACACTCACAAACATACTCATTTGTTCCCCAGGATTCTTCGCCCGCTGCTGCGGGCGGCCGCGGCCTGCGGGATTCGGGCTGTGCGCAATCCGTTTGGACCTCGCCTGCCGCTGCGATCCAGCAGAGTTCTGGCGCGCCCCGGACTCTGGACTCGCTACGCCGAACTCCGTGTCCTGGGCGGCTTCGCTGGCAAATTTCGCGAGGCTGTCGATCGCGACGGCTTCACCACTCCCGATGGGACGCTCGGCATTGTCGTTACCGGAGCTCTCGACGAAAACCTGTTCCTCGCGATTGCCCGCAGCATCCCGCCAGGCACCTGGGAGTTCGTTTGCCATCCTGGCTACAACGACGCGGATTTGCAGCGGGCCGGGACACGCCTGCGCGCGGCGCGGGAGACCGAACTCCGTGTGCTGACTCTGCCGGCCTCCCGCGAAGTGCTCTTGCAGGAGGGCATTGAGCTGATATCGTATCGCGACCTTCTGGTGCAACCTGCTTCAGGCTAGCCCAGGCCGCCGGAAATATCTATGTGGGGACAGCCGCCCCGGCTGTGCGTCGAGCGAAGCTCGACCGCCTGCCGATCAGAATCCGGCAAGCTCGAGTCAAGCCGAGGGTACTCTGGTAACCTGCCGAGTCACCTCCCGGTAAAGTATGATTCTCTACAGACTACCTTTTTTCACGTGGAGGTACTCCGCTCATGCCGGCCCAAGGAATAGCGCCGCGCGCGACTCTGGACCTAAAGGTCCGGGTATGGGGCATGGGTGCCAATAACCAGCCTTTTTTTCAGAATGCCATGGCGCAGAACGTCAGCGCCACGGGCGCTTGCATCTACGGCGTTGAACCCGACTTAAAGGTGGGGGATGTCATTGGCATACAGTACGAAGGCAAGAAAGCACGCTGTAAAGTGGTCTGGGTGGTGAACGCGGGAGCATTGAAGAAAAACCAGGTCGGCGTGGCACTCGTGGCCGACCAGGATTGCCCGTGGCTGGCAGTCCTTCCCGCCGATTTGAAGACCGACGAACGCAGGTCGGAGCGCCACGACAATCGCAGAAAATTTATCCGCCATAAGATTTCTTATCCCTTGGAGCTGCGCGATGAGCGCGTGAATACTCCGCTCCGCGTGAACGCCACTGACATTAGTGGGAATGGATGTTATGTGGAGACCGTGATGCCGCTGGCGGTTGCTACCGCGCTTCGGGTGGAGTTATGGATCGAGGACGAACACCTGACTCACACCGCTGTGGTTCGCACGCGCGATCCTGGAGTGGGGATGGGGATCGAGTTTACCGGACTGCCGGAAGAATCCAAGAAGCGATTCCAGTCTCACCTCGACCAGATTGATCCGGGAATGTCACCCACGCCCAAACAGAGCGAGTAACCAGCCCTCTCGCTCGCCCGCCGTCCTGCTCGTGTAAAATCTGCAACTACTTCCCATTCGAGCCATCGAATCACAGAGCCCACAGAAGGCGGCCCCTCGCACATGAAGATTGGAATTACCTGTTATCCCACCTACGGCGGCAGCGGAGTCGTGGCCACGGAACTGGGCCTTGAGTTGGCTCAGCGCGGACACGAAATCCATTTCATTTCCTACGCCCAGCCCATCCGCCTGCGGGGCGAGGAACCGAACATTCACTACCACGAAGTGGAAGTGTCGCGCTATCCGCTGTTCGATTATCCTCCGTATGATTTGGCTCTAGCTACCCGCATGGCGGAAGTCGCGCAGCTTTACGATCTCGATCTGCTGCATGTGCACTACGCCATCCCGCATTCGGTGAGCGCGCTGCTGGCGCGGCAGATGCTCGCCGAAGGCCCGCGCGGACGCCGCCTGCCGTTTGTCACGACTCTGCACGGCACCGACATTACACTGGTCGGCCTCGACCGTTCTTATCTGCCGATTACTCGCTACTCGATTGAGCAAAGCGACGGCGTGACCGCAATCTCGAATTATCTGCGGGACCGCACGCAGCGTGTCTTTGACGTGAAGAACAGCATTGAAGTGATTTATAACTCGGTGAATTGCGACGTCTACTCGCGCAATCAGGAAACCAACTCCCAGATGCGTGCGGAGTACGCGCCCAACGGAGAACGCGTCCTGGTGCATCTTTCAAACTTCCGTCCGGTAAAACGTCTTACCGACGTAATTGAAATTTTCGACCGCGTGCACAAACAATTTCCCACCAAGCTGCTGCTCATCGGCGATGGCCCCGACCGTTCTGTCGCGGAATGGCTGGCCGTACAGAAGGGCATTCACAAGGATGTTTTGTTTCTCGGCAAGCAGGATCAGATTCAGGAGAAGCTGGCCATTGCCGACATCATGCTGCTTCCAAGCGAACTGGAATCCTTCGGACTTGCCGCGCTCGAGGCCATGGCGTGCGAGGCGGTTCCCATCTCCACTCGGGCGGGCGGCATGCCAGAAGTCGTGGACCACGGCAAGTCGGGATATCTCGCCGACGTGGGCGACGTGGAAACCATGGCGCGATATGCCATCGAATTGCTCAGCAACGAGCAACAACTGCGCGAAATGGGAAGGCAGGCGCGGGCGATGGCGATGGAGCGTTTCTGTTCTACAAAAATTGTGAAGCAGTATGAAGATTTCTACCGGCGCGTGCTCGATCGCTCGGCGTAGAAGCCCTCGGGAACGGAACTCGCCGCCTGAATCAGCGGCAGCCGAATCCGAATCAGAGTCCCTTTGCCTTCGTGGCTGTCGATGGTCATGCGCGCGGTGTCGCCGTAGAGCACTTGTAACCTCTCGGAGATATTCGCCATGCCAATGCCCATCCCCGCCCAGCTGCTGCTCTCTTCCAGTTGCGCGCCACCCATTCCTACTCCGTCGTCTTCAACTTCAATGATGAGCCGCGAATCGACTACCCGGCTGCGCAGGTAGACACTGCCGCCCTCGATCTTGGGCGCTAATCCGTGTTTTATGGAGTTCTCAACCAGCGGCTGCAGCAACATGCTGGGGACCACCACGTCCAGTGAGGCCGGATCGAATTCCTTGACCACTCGCAGTTTGTCCCGCCCAAACCGAACCACTTCAATGTCGAGATAGTTGTCGATGAATTCGAACTCTTCCCTGAGCGGCGCGAAGGCCTCCCCAGTATTGAGCAGTCGCCGCAAAATCGTCGCCAGCTTGAAGATCACGTCCCGCGCCATGTCCGGGTCGAAGCGCACCAGCGATGAAATCGAGTTCAGAGTGTTGAACAAGAAGTGTGGATTGATCTGATTTTGCAGCGCCTCCATGCGCGCGTGCAGCAGCAACCGCTCCTGTTCCTCTAGCTTGATCTGGATGCGGACACTATTAAAAATCTTGAGCTCGATTCCCACCGCCGCCACACTTGCAGCGTAGATCGCGCTATACACCCAGTAGTTGTCCGGGCTCTCGATGCTGAAAATGGAGCGCGGAAAGTATTGGGCCAATTCCGTTTGCAGGAAACGCAAGCCAATCACGGTCCAAAAAAACATGATCTGCCAGTCGAATAGCCGGGGTCGCGGCAGATTGCGCCGGATGATGCGAATGATGCTTTGATCGACGAAGGGTGAGAAGGACCAGATGTCGTCCTTATCGGCCGCCATGGTTCGCAGCTGGCCTGCAAGAAAACCGGAGAGAACATCGAACGGCATCGCCGCCCACTCGCCGTGCAGCAGCAGCGCGGGAAGCCCCATCATTACTCCGCCCAGAGTCCCTGCCAGCCGTCCACCGATCACGCCCAGCAGCAGCGCAGTTTCGAAGCTCAAGTCGCCAGCCAGAAAATTCCTCTGAGAAATTCTGATTCCGACCCCGACCATGATCGGCAGTCCAAACCAAAGCACCAGGTAGACTTTCTGACGGAACGTGCGCTCTTCGCGAAACAGCAACGACTTGAATTCCTTGGCACGCACCAGGCTGCTGGACACAGCCGCAGCTACGCCCAGCCTGACCAGCAAGTTGATAAGGATAAGCCGTGGTTCCATTGGATTCGTCTTCGCGTAGATTCGTCTTCGTGAACTACTACCACCGTAAATCTGCGACGATAAGCGGGCGACTCGAAAACTGTAGCACGAAGCCGGGCCTTCAATATCCCTTCTGCTTGTTGACCACAAACCGCAACGGCTCCCCGGCCCGGTAGCGCCGAAGATTGTCGGAGAAAAGCTCATAGTGCCGCTGCCAGACTTTCTCAGTGAGGCTGCCGGTATGCGGGGTGATCAACAGGTTCTCGACACTCCACAGCGGAGAATCCCCCGGCAGCGGCTCGCGCTCAAACACGTCGAGCGCGGCTCCGGCGATGCGCCGGCTGCGCAGTGCCTCAACCAATGCGGCCTCATCCACCTGCGGCCCGCGTCCTACATTGATGAGGCAAGCTTCCGGTTTCATCGCAGCCAGGCGCTCCGCGTTGATGATCCCGCGAGTCGCGCCGATCAGAGGCGCAGCCAGCACGACGTAATCGCATTGCCTGAGCATCTCATCGAGCGCCGAAGCAGCGAAAACAGCCTCCACCCCTGGCGGCTTCTCTTTTTCTACGTGCTCGCGAACCGCAAGCACGCGCATGCCCAGGGCTGAAGCCATCTGCGCCACCCGCCGTCCGATACTTCCCACGCCGATCAGACCTAAGGTCGCGCCGGCAACTTCGCGCGGCCGCGCTCCCTCGTTCCACATCGCCTCCTGGCCCCAGATGTGTTTCTCCTGCAGCACCGCCGCCTGCGGAATCTTTTTCGCCAGCGCAAAGATCAAGGCCATCACGTGTTCGGCGACCACCGGCCCGTGGACCTCCCGCGAGTTCGTCAGCTCAACGTCGCTTTTCACCAGTTCCGCGAACAGCAACTGATGTACGGCAGCCGTAGCCGCGTGAATCCATCGCAGCTTCCGGGCCGCGGCAAATTGCTCTGGCCGCAGTGAGATCGTCAATAGGATTTCCGTATCGCGCAAGTCCTCTTCGATGCCGTCGTAGCCGTCGCGCTGCGTGATCTGCAGTTGCGGAAACTCTCGCGACAAGCGTTCCCCAAACCACGCCGGCACATTCCATAACTCGAAGCGATGGTGCACAACGATCAGCAGCTTCATAGTTGAAAAGATTCAATCACAGAAGAAAAGCCACCCGGTGTGTGTCTCCCTGATGGCGTAAGCCTGAGCGAAGTCGAAGGGATCTAGCGCGTGCAACGATGATCTGAGTAACGATGATCCGTGAGAGGCGAAAGCCCTTGGCTTTAGTCGCGTTGACGCTACGAACGCGGCGCAGATCGAACCGAACCGGGTGAATAGAATCCCTATCCGTACGCCAGTTCCTTCGCCCGCTGCGCCGCCTTCACCACCGCTTTGATCAGCGTGACGCGCAGCTTGCCTTCCTCCAATTCCATGATCGCGTCAATCGTGCAGCCCGCCGGAGTGGTTACCGCGTCCTTGAGCAACGCCGGATGATCTCCCGTCTCGAGCACAACGCGGGCCGCCCCCAGCGTGGTCTGCGCCGCCAGCAGTGTCGCGATATCCCGCGGCAATCCAACTTTCACACCCGCCTCCGCCAGCGATTCAAGAATGATATATATATACGCCGGGCCGCTGGCCGAAAGCGCCGTCACCGCGTCCATGTGTTTCTCGTTGACCACCACGGTTCGCCCCACCACATCGAACATGTGGCAGGTCATGGCCACATCTTCCGCACTGGCGTGCTTGCCTTTGCAAATCGCCGTCATCCCGGCTCCCTGTTGACATGGAGTGTTGGGCATGGCCCGAATTACGGGAACGTTCGGCGGCAAGTTTTTTTCGATCATGGAAGTTGGCACCGATGCCGCCACCGACACGATCAACTGCTTCGATGTGACGTGCCCGCTGATCTCCCGCACGACTTCCTCCACCACCTGCGGCTTCACCGCGATCACAATGATGTCCGCGCCTTTCACCGCCGCAACATTGTCGGTTCCAACTCTTACCTTCAGTTTCGCGGCCAGCGCTTTTGCGCGCTCCTCATGCGCGACCGTGGCGGAGGTGGACTTCGCAGATAGCGACCCATTCTTCAGCAAGGCCTGCAGAATAATGCCGCCCATTTTGCCCGCGCCCAGAAACGCCACTTTCTTGCCCGCCAGATCATTCGCCATAAATCTTCCTCTGCCCCGTGTTTCCGGTGCTCTTCTGCAGAATTGAACATCTTCTTCTTGGCATGCTTATCGTGCCGCCACCCGCTGCCGCTCCATCCAGTTCCACGCGGTTGTGACCACATCGCGCAACCCACGCTCAGCCTTCCACTGCAACAGCGCTTGTGCTTTGGCCGGATTCGCCACCAGCCGCGGAGGATCTCCCGGCCGCCGCGGTCCCATCTTCCGAGGCACACGCTTTCCCGTCACCTCTTCAACCGCCGAGATCACCTCCTGTACCGACGCTCCCTCTCCCGTTCCAACGTTGACCGCAAAACTTTCCTTCCCCGCGGCCAGATGATCCAGCGCCTTGATATGCGCGCTCGCCAGGTCGTTCACATGAATGTAGTCGCGAATGCAGGTTCCATCCTGCGTCGGATAGTCCGACCCAAACACATTCAGCTCGGGACCCAGCCCGGCCACCGCTCGCAGGGCTACCGGAATCAAGTGCGTCTCGGGATCGTGCAATTCGCCGATTTCGCCGCTGTCATCCGCCCCGGCGGCGTTGAAATAACGCAGGCTGGCGAAGCGAAAACCGTAGGCGCGGTCATAAGCCTCCAGCGCCTGCTCAAAGAACAACTTCGAAACGCCATAAGGATTCACCGGCTGCCGCGGCGTGTTCTCCTCAATCGGAACCTTCGCCGGCTCGCCATAGACGGCGCACGTGGAAGAAAAAATAATCTTCTTAGCACCCGCATCCAGAGCCGAATTCAGCAAAGATAGCCCGCCCTCAACATTATTATGGAAGTACTTTTTCGGGTTCGTGACCGACTCCGCGACATAGGCGTGCGCCGCAAAGTGCATGATGGCGTCGGCACGCGGCAGCACCCGGCCCAGTGCGGCCGCATCCAGCATGTCGCCCTTGATCAGTTCAAATCCAGCCGCCAGAAATTCGTACCCGGTACTCAGATTGTCGAAAATGATCACCTCGTGCCCGGCGCGCTTCAGAGCGCGAGCCGTGTGACTTCCGATATACCCGGCCCCGCCAATCACCAGAACCACCATGTTCATCACCCTTTCCATCCACTGCTTCGAACGACTTCGTTATAGGCTCAGCGCCACCTCACGTGGCGTCCGCCGCCCGAATTCCAGTGCCTTTCATGGTTGCCGGAATGATCGCCAGAATGTAGCGAACAATAAAAACACATCTTGTACACAGGCGAAGTACCTAGGCGAAATTATACGGGCTCCTGCCTCGCCCAGAGTACGGTTGGCCCGGAACTGATCAATCGCCTTTCATGAACCTTCATTCCCAGCGGCCTGTTAAGATGTCCCGATCCTTCTGGGAGGTCTTGTGGAAACCGAACTGCCGCCCGATCGCGGACCCGGTTCCGGTGCGAATTTCGGAGCAGATTTCGGACGAGACTTCGGAAGAACGTCCGACCGGGCGCCAGAACAAGCACCCGAACCAGCGCTGCCGGTCCCGGCTTTCGTTTCCGTTGTCAGCGCTCCTCCGATTTCACAGCCGCCAGCATATCGCGACCGCGGCACAGTCCTGGTTGTCTTCGGCGTATTTCAAATCATCCTGGGATTGCTGGCCGCGCTGATGGTGCCGCTTGCGGCATTCGGCGCATTTATGTCCCGCCTCGCACCCGGCGGCGGCACCATGCGTCCCGCCCAATTCATCGCCGGCGTGGCCAGCTACGCATTCCTTGCGGCGGCGCTCATTGGACTGGGGATCGGATCGGTGCAAATGAAGCGCTGGGCGCGCGCCTTGACCCTGGTCACTTCCTGGTACGGCTTGATCACGGGTTCGCTGATTACCGTCCTGCTGACCGCGATGCTGCCGGTAGCCATGAGAAGTGTCTTGACGCAGGCTCAGCGGAATGTCGGAGGAACGGCGCCCCCCATATTAACCGCCGTAATGGCTGTTGTCCTGACCCTGATTATTATTTTTGCCGCATTCTTTCTGGTGGCCGTGCCCATCTCGTTTGTCGTGTTCTACAGCCGCAAGGATGTCCTCGAGACGGTTCGCCGTCGCGATCCCATCGAGCGCTGGACCGACCTGACGCCTTTGCCCGTGCTCGGCGCCAGCGTTGTATTCGCCATCGCGGCTTTCTATGCTTTACTGGCGGGCGCGACCACTCCGGTATTCCCTTTCTTCGGGCGATATCTCACGGGAATCCCAGGATCAGCCTGCTTTGTCGTAGTCGCTGTGCTCGATTCTTACCTGGCTGGCGCGTTGTTCCGTCGGGAAGTTTCCGGTTGGTGGCTGGCCATTGTGTTGGTGCCCCTTCGCGTGGTCTCCATGGCGCTCACCTATGCCAAGGCCGATACCATGCAGGCCTATTCGAAAATGGGTATGTCGGATGCGCAGATACAAATGCTCAGCGCGAATCCCATGTTTCGCGGCCACGTTCTGCAGTGGTGGGGCATGATTTCGATGCTGTTGCTGTTCGGCTATCTGTTGTGGCTGAAACGGTATTTCAAAACACCCGAGTCCTCGCGTACCCATGCGCTTCCCGTGCAGGCAGACTGAAAGGATTTTCGCTGTGGCGGACTAATTTATTTCGCTCATTTTTATTTCGCTCGATGGGGGACCTTATGACTGAACAACTCGCCGACAAAACCTGCGTACCCTGCCGCGGCGGCGTACCGCCGCTCAAGGGAAAAGAACTGGAGACTCTGCAACAGCGCGTTCCCAAGTGGATGGTCTATGACGAACATCACCTTCACCGCGAGTTCAAGTTCCCCGATTTCAAGCAGGCGCTGGAGTTCGTCAATCGAGTGGGCGCACTGGCCGAGGAGCAGGGACATCATCCCGATATTCTGCTGGCCTGGGGCAAGGCCGGGATTACGCTTTGGACCCACAAAATTGATGGCCTGACCGAGAGCGACTTCATCATGGCGGCGAAGATTGACCGGCTGGGCGCGGCGTAGATTCCGTCTAGCCGGCCGTTACCGCCGTAATCTCCGTTCCATCCTCTTCCGCGGCGCCTCCATTATGATTGAGCCAACCGATGATGTGGAGCGACAACAGTCCCGCGATTAGAAGGCCGGATCGGTCCCTGGGCGCTCCGGATACGCAGAGGCCGCGAACCCGCAAATGCTCCCGCCCATTCGATTATCCCTCGAATTTTGGCAAAGCGATTCCGTATGCGCATAGCTAGCGGTAAGTCTGAACCCCGGAACTGGCGCGCCCGCCGCTGCCAACTCCGCCTGTCCGCATTCTGCTTTCTGGCAACCCTGCTGGCGCCGCCGGCGCGCGGCCAGGAATTATCTGCCGATGCCCCAGCAGGCGCCGACCTGATCAAAGCCGAGTTGATCAAAGAAGAACAGCTGAACGTGAACTGGCTCTACGGCGCCTACGTTCCCAAAGAAGCCCCGCTCGTGTCTTTGACGGCATATCAACGCGGAAGACTTTTCGAACGCCAAACCCTCACCACGCCGGGTATCTATCTCAAGAGCGGCTTCCTTGCTCTGCTGAGTCAGGCGCGGGGCGAACCCTACCAATGGGCGGCGGCCTGAAAGGTTACAGCCGTCGCGTGGCTTCCAACTACGCCCGCACCGCGATTCAAAACGTTTTCTCGACCGCCGGAAACGCCGCGCTGCATTACGAGCCGCGTTACAATCGTTGTCATTGCCTCGGCTTCGGCCCTAGAACAAAACACGCCCTCATCAGAAATTTCCTTACCTACAACCGCACCGAAACCGAACTACGCCCCCAATTCGCTCTTTACGCAGGCGCTCTCGGAGCCGGAATGCTCTCCAGTGTCTGGGAGCCACGAAGCAAACTATGGGCGGAAGGTTACGAGGGGATTCTGACTCAAGCCGCATTCGGCATGCTCTCCAACTGGGTGGGAGAATTCGCGCCCGAGATCCGGGATTGGCGCGACCATGAACGAAGGCCACGGTCTTCGCACTTCAAATAAATCTGCGCCAGCCCGCGTCCGCAGATCACAGATCACAAATCTCAAGTCACATCAAAGATCGTCCACAAATCATCACCTAACAAACTGACTCGGCGGGCACGCCATTCGCCTCGCGCGCGCAGGCTGAGTAGAATGGGAGCGATACAGAACTTTCACATCAAGGCTCAATCATGGAGGACGTCATGAAACGTACGATCTGTACTGTTCTTCTTCTTGCTGCAACCGCGGTTTTCGCTCAGAACAAAAATCCCGTTACGTCGGTGGTGAAGGAAATACTGCCACGCCAGCAGAAAAACCTGGTGGGCGCGGTCGAAGAAATGCCGGCCGACAAATTCAGCTACAAGCCCACCGAGCAGCAGACCACGTTCGGCCATCTGGTCCTGCACATGATCGGCGCGAACAATCACCTGTGTTCCACGATCGGAGGCATACCCGAGGTCAAGCCGGCAGTAGCTCTCACCGAATCCGACAGCAAAGACAAGCTGGTCGCGGCCCTGCAGGCGAGCTTCGATTTCTGCAACACCGCGCTAACCAAAGTAGACGATTCGAAACTCGGCGACGAAGTCGAACTATTCGGTGGACGCAAAGGCCCCCGCGCCTTCGCCCTGATCGCCCTCACCAACGACTGGGCCGACCACTACAGCTCCGCCGCCATGTACCTTCGCCTGAACGGCCTGCTGCCGCCGACGGCGCAGCCAAAGAAGTAGTTCTCAGTTCTTGCTTTTTGCTTTCAGCTTTTGCTTCTAGCTCCTGCTTTTGCCGTTAGCTTTTGCTTTTGCTTTTGCTTTTGCTTTTATCGATTCCCGCTAGGGGTCTCTTCCAAACGACACGGAATTCACGGAGACTAATTGACTAGAAACCGAGCCAGCCCTTTCACACCCAATTAGCACACCACAATTGTCTCCTCCGCAGTTCTCAAGGCGGGGCGCTCCGAAGCATTACACGCCCACCGCTTGCGGCTTCGTCGCCAACAACTGCCGCAACACATACTGAAGGATCCCGCCGTTGGCGTAGTACAGCGCTTCCTGCGGCGTGTCGATACGCACCAGCGCGTTGAACTCGATCTCGGACTTTCCCTTTATGGTGGCGCGCACTGAGACTTCGCGGCCGGCGGCGAAGTGGTCAACTATGTCGCGGATGCCGGTGATCTCGAACACTTCTTCTCCGGTCAGCTTCAACGATTCGGCGGTTTGGCCGGTGGCAAACTGCAGCGGGAGGACGCCCATGCCCACCAGGTTCGAGCGGTGAATGCGTTCGTAGCTTTCGGCGATCACGGCGCGCACGCCCAGCAGGGCGGGCCCTTTGGCCGCCCAGTCGCGCGACGAGCCTGAGCCGTATTCCTTGCCCGCGAGAACGATGAGCGGCGTGCCGGCAGCGCGATATTTTTCCGAGGCGTCGAAGATTGACATTTCCGTGTTACTTGGCAGGTGACGCGTGTATCCGCCCTCAATCGCGACCAGCTTGTTGCGCAGGCGCACGTTGGCGAAAGTGCCGCGGACCATCACTTCGTGATTGCCGCGGCGCGATCCGTAGGAGTTGAAATCGGCGGGCTTCACGCCATGTTCCTGCAAATAGTTTCCCGCGGGACCATCTTTCTTGATCGACCCGGCGGGCGAAATGTGGTCAGTGGTCACGCTGTCGCCCAGGGCGGCGAGCACGCGAGCCTTCTTGATGTCGCGCACCGGCGACGGCTTCACTGACATGTCGTCAAAGTACGGAGCGCGGCGGATGTAGGTGGAATCTTTCTCCCACGCGTAGGTTTGGCCCTTGGGCACAGCCAGGCCGCGCCAGCGCTCGTCGCCCTGAAAAACATCGGCGTAGGATTTCGAAAACATCTCCGAGGTGATCGATTGCTGCATGGTCTCTTCTATCTCGCGCTGCGATGGCCAGATGTCGGCCATGTAGACCGGCTGGCCATCTCTGCCCTTTCCGATGGCGTCCTTGCGCAAGTCGATGTCGATGCGCCCCGCCAGCGCAAACGCCACCACCAGCGGCGGCGACATCAGATAGTTGGCGCGGACTTCCGAGTTGATGCGTCCCTCAAAATTCCGGTTCCCCGAAAGCACCGATGCGACCACGAGTTCGTTTTCGTCGATGGCCTGCGAAACTTCCGTGGGCAGCGGCCCCGAATTCCCTATGCAAGTTGTGCAGCCGTAGCCCACCAGATGAAATTTCAGCTTCTCGAGATAGGGCGTCAATCCTGCCGCCGCCAGGTAGTCGGTGACGACTTTCGATCCCGGAGCCAGCGATGTCTTGACCCAGGGAGGAACTTGCAGCCCTTTCTCGACAGCTTTCTTCGCGAGTAGCCCCGCCGCAATCAGCACGGAAGGATTCGAAGTGTTCGTGCATGAGGTTATCGCCGCGATGACCACGCTCCCGTGCTTGAGCGCATCCTTCACCGATGCGGGGACATGCTCGTGAACCTTCGGATCTTCTACACCGATCGCAGCGGGACTTCCGCCTTCCTGCTCCCATCGCGCATTATTCGCAGCAGGAACTGCGGAAGCCGCCGCGGCCTTCGCCGCGGATTTTGGTTTGAGCAGCGATGGCAGCGCCTTCTGAAACGACTCTCCCGCCTGCGACAGCACCACGCGATCCTGCGGCCGCTTGGGCCCGGCCAGACTGGGTTCTACTGTGGCGAGATCGAGCGCGAGCAGCTCCGAGTATTCCGCCTCCGGAGTCTTCTCGTCGTGAAACAATCCCTGCTCGCGTCCGTAAGCCTCGACCAGAGCGATCTGCTCCTCGCGGCGCCCGGTGAGCCGCAAATACTTCAGCGTCTCTTTATCAATCGGAAAAATTCCGCAAGTCGCGCCATATTCCGGGGACATATTCGCGATCGTCGCGCGATCGGCCAGCGGCAAATCGCGCAACCCCGGCCCAAAGTACTCCACAAACTTTCCAACCACTCCATGCTTGCGCAACATCTCCGTAACGGTGAGTACAAGATCCGTGGCGGTAGCGCCTTCACGCAACCGCCCTGTCAACTTCACTCCCACCACCAGCGGAATCAGCATAGAGACAGGCTGCCCGAGCATCGCCGCCTCCGCCTCAATCCCCCCAACGCCCCAACCGAGCACGCCGAGACCGTTGACCATGGTTGTATGACTGTCGGTGCCTACCAGGGTGTCGGGGTAGGCGGTGCGTTTGCTGGCGGCTTCATGAATGAAGACCACGCGCGCGAGATATTCGAGATTCACCTGATGCACGATGCCGGTGTCGGGCGGGACGATGGCGAGATTGCGGAATCCGGTTTGGCCCCAGCGCAGAAAAGAGTAACGCTCTTTGTTGCGCTGGAATTCGAGAAGGGCATTCAGATCGAAAGCGTTGGCGGTGCCGAACTCGTCGACTTGCACGGAGTGATCGATAACTAACTCGACCGGTTGCAGCGGATTGATCAGAGCAGGATCGCCGCCGAGGGTTTGCATGGCGTCTCGCATGGCGGCGAGATCGACTACACACGGGACGCCGGTGAAATCCTGGAGGAGGACGCGGCTGGGAGTGAAGGCAATTTCTTTGTCGGGCTTCGATTTGCTGTTCCAACCCGCCAGGGCGCGGATTTCTTCTTTGGTTACGTTGCGTCCATCTTCGCTGCGGAGGAGGTTCTCGAGCAGGATGCGCAAAGAGAAAGGCAGATGCTTGGTGGAGATTCCCTGTTTGTCGAGGGCGTCGAGGCGGTAGATTTCGTATTCTTTGTCGCCGACTTTGAGAGAGGAGCGAGAATTGAAAGTATTAACAGACATGATGGCTTCCTCGCGTGATGAATTCGCACAGGGGAATATCTCTGCGCAGATCGCAACTTATTAGTGTAATGCGTTTCGAGTGGACATGCGTAGTCCGGAAAGAGCTGGCTGTTTCGCATCTTTCGCCCCTTTGGGGCTCGCTGTTCGTGCGCTTTCGGCCCAAGCGTTGCGGCGTGGGCTGCACTCTTTCGCCGCTTCGCGGCTGGACAGCCGGGGCGGCTTTCCCCATATGTGCGCCGCGAGCAGCGCTTCGCGAACAGCCGAGGGGGCTGTCGCTACGTGTGCATTGGCGTGGGGCGGACAGATGAGGCGGCTGTCGCTACGTGACCGTTTGACGTGGCGAATCTACCGAATGCTGTTGGGCGTGTGCCCTTGGCTACGGGCTGTGTTGTAATAGAAGGAAGCTAATTTCTCATGACATCTGTGCTGACAAAATTGCGACGGCGCGCTAAAGCTCTGCACAGGAATGTGCGCGGGGCGAATATGGCGATCCGCGCGCTGGCCTCGACGGACCATCCCTTGCTGGCGCACATCATTCCTATGCGCCGCTGTAACCTGGCGTGCACTTATTGCAACGAGTTCGATGATTTTTCGAAGCCGGTGCCGATCGACGAGATGCACCGGCGTATCGATAAGCTGGGGTCATTGGGAACTGCGGTAGTCACCATTTCCGGTGGCGAACCGTTGATGCATCCCGAGCTCGACGACGTGATCCGGCGCATTCGGGCAAACGGGATGATCGCAGGACTCATCACGAATGGCTACTTGCTGGTGGCGGAGCGGATTCAGCGGCTCAACCGCGCGGGGCTGGAGTGGCTGCAGATTTCCATCGACAACGTGAATCCTGACGAAGTGTCGAAGAAAAGTCTGAAGGTACTGGACAGGAAATTGCAGTTGCTGGCCGAGCACGCCGATTTTCATGTGAACATTAATTCTGTCGTTGGCGGTGGAATTAATCATCCGCAGGATGCACTGGTGATTGGCAAGCGCGCGATTGAATTGGGGTTTACTTCGACCATCGGCATTATTCACGATGGCAGCGGACAATTGCAGCCGCTGGGGGATGAAGAGCGCCGCATTTATCACGAGATGCAGGCGCTGGAGAAGAGCAGCTTCACGCGGATTCACGCGTTTCAGGACAACATCGCGAAGGGTCAGCCAAATGATTGGCGTTGCCGCGCCGGGGGACGGTATCTCTACATTTGCGAGAACGGGTTAGTGCATTATTGTTCGCAACAGCGCGGGTATCCGGGAGTGCCGCTGGCGACGTATACGCGTGACGATTTGCGGCGGGAGTATTTGACGGAGAAATCTTGCGCGCCGCATTGCACGGTATCGTGCGTGCATCAGGTTTCGATTTTTGATTCGTGGCGCGGGCCGCAGCATGTGTCGCCGGGGGCGGCGGTTGCGGATGACCTCGTGCAGATCGAATAGTTCCCTTCCAGTAAGCAGCCTGCTTTTCTTTCGCCCCGCTGGGGCTTTGTGGGATTACACCCTTGCCCACGGCTTTTGCCCGTTCGACAAGCTCAGGGCAGGCTGTGGGCTGCATTCTGACGCCGCTTCGCGGCTCATCGATCTCTTCTTGAACGATGACCAGGATACCTCGGCGGCTGAAGAGGCTGCGGAAAAACTCTTTCGGGAGGTTGGGACGTACCTCAGCGGCTGAAGCCGCCATTCATTTTGCACGACTTACGGCGCGGCTAGAAAGCCGCGCCCCTTCAAAACGATGCAAAGCCGGACTTTTTCGCAACCACTGAAACCGTGCCCTTTTCCAAAGCCTAGTTGTGCTTTAACGAGGGCGATTTAGGGCGCAAGCTTATTTCGAGTTGGGCAGCGGTGGGTCTCTTGCTTTTCCAGGCGCTCGACCATTTCTTTGGGCAGGCCGTGCAGTAGTTCGAGGAAGGCGGCGTTGGTCCAGCCGAAACCGACTACGTTCATTTCATAGCCCAGTTCGACGTGGGCTTCGGAGGACTTGGTCACAACGTTGTACTTTTCCTTGATGATGCCGTCGCGGCGGAAATTTTCCGCGACCGTCGAGAGGAACTCGTAGGAGACGCGATCGGCGTCGGCGTTGAAGCCGTAGCGTCGCAGGCCGTCGATGGCCAGCATTTCGATGTTGCCCCAGCCGTAGGGCAGATCCCACTGCGCGCCGCTTTCGTAAGTGCTCATGGGAAGTCCGCCGGGACGATCAAATATTTTCAGGTTGTCAGCAACTGCCTTTGCCTGCTCATGCGTCGCTAAGCCGGCCCACAAGGGGTAGAAAGTAGAGGCGTACTGATAATTCGACATCCGATTCGTCTGAAAGTTGTAGTCGAAAAACAGGCCTTGCTCCTGATTCCACAGGTAGCGTGTGATCAGTTTCTTGCGCGCCTCGGCCCGCTGACTCCACTTCTTCGCATCCTCAACATGCCCCAGCCAGAGGCTGATCTGCTCCAGGTCTTTTTCGGTTTTGTACAAGAGGCTGTTCAAACACACTGGAGCATAGTGATGCGTGGCCGCGCCGAAAGGGCCGAAGCGAAAGCTGACGTCGAAGCCGGATTCGCGCATTGAGCGGTCGCCTTTGTAGTAATCCGCGCTGAGCCTGAACTGCCTGGCTTTTTCGCACTCCGCGCGCGGCGTCGTCATGGAGACGCCGGTCATGGAGACGTCGCAGACCTGCAGAGAATAGGGCGATCCCGCGACTGCCTGAGTTGAGCCCGCATTCATCTCGACGACATAGTCGTCAGCCTGGGTGGGATGCAGGAAAAAATATTGCGCCACTTTGCGGTAGAAGCCGCTTTCGTCCTGCACGGCCTCGGCGGGCGGGCCCTCACCGAAATCGTAATAACGCGACAATCCTGTCTGGCCCGCCAGATGCGGATCGCGGGTCCACATGCCATAGTCTTTATCGAGGTCGGTGTAGGCGCGCTCCAGCCAGGCCTTGTCTTTATTACTTTTATCTTTACTTTTATCCGTAGTGGCGTCGGCCTTGTGGGCTTGCTGCAGGGCGCGATAAACGTCAACGAACATCGAGCTCACGAATGGAGGTTGCGAACGCGTGAGGTAATAGGTGCGATTCGCGTTGAGCATCGCGCCATAGTGCTCGATCTCGAAGAAAAAGTTGTTGACCATGCCGCGCGCCAGCTCGATGCGGCCGGCGCGCAGCAGTCCGCGAATGATGAAGTAGCTGTCCCAGCCGTACATTTCGTTGAAGCGTCCGCCGGGAACGACGTATTTGTCCGGGAGATAAAGCAAGCCGTGCGGCTGGATCTTCGCTGTGTCGATCTCGCCCAGGCGATGAATCTGGACCGGCAAATGTTCGATGCGGACGTTGCAGTCGGCCGCCAGCTGGTGAACGGCTGCGGGCTCGGCGACTTCCGCCGGCAAATACAGCACGGGCGCCACTTTGATTTTGGGATCGACCACGCTGACGCATTCGGTCATGGAGCGGGTCAGCGTGTCCCAGGCTGAGGAGATGTAGGTGAGGATGGGCTTGAGCCCCTCGCCTCGGGGAACGCTTGCCGGGGCGGAGGCGGACTGCGCAATTGCCGCGCTGCAAAACAACGCAAAACAAAGGAAACAGTGAAGAACGAAGCGGAAAGAAGTGCGTCGCAGGTCGAAACTTTGAATGCTCATGGCGTTTGAAAGCCTCGCCATCATAACCGCCGCGCGAGGCAGCGGCCAACTAATTCAGCCAGCGTCTCCGGATTGTTTCTCAGTTTGCTGAAGACTTGGGGGAGTCCGAGGATTGGATGGTCTGCTCGCGAGATCCCTCCCTTCGCCTGAAAGACGCTCCGGGGATAACGCCGTTGGGGACGCGACAGTGTCGCGATCAGAATCGGGGACTCTTTTGCGTCATGCACGCAGCTCTTTTTTGGTTTATTCTTGGTGGTTTGCCGTGGGGTGTTCTGAGGGGGAGCAAGTGAACCGATCGCATGCAGTTCTTCGTCTGCTGGGGTGCTTCTGTGTTTTTCTAATCGGAACTGCAAGCTGGACGCAGGTTCCCGAAAGCGCTTACCAGGATTTGCACTGGCGCATGATCGGGCCGTTTCGTGGAGGGCGCACGCGCGCCGCCGCCGGAGTTCCCGGCCAGCCGAATGTGTTTTACATCGGCCAGGTGAATGGCGGCGTCTGGAAGACGGACGACTACGGGCGCACCTGGAATCCTATCTTCGATCATGAGTCAACGCAGTCCATTGGCGCGATCGCTGTTGCCCCTTCCGATCCCAACATCATTTATGTCGGCAGCGGCGAAGGATTGCATCGTCCCGATCTTTCGGTGGGCAACGGCATTTACAAATCCACCGACACCGGAAAGACCTGGACACATCTCGGCCTGCGTGAGGGACAGCAAATTCCCGCGCTGGCCGTCAACCCGCGCGATCCCAATCGAGTTTTTGCCGCCGTGCTTGGGCATCCTTACGGGCCAAGCCAGGAGCGTGGAATTTATCGCTCGACCGATGGCGGCCAAAACTGGCAGCGGGTTATCTCCAAGGACGAAAATACCGGGGGCTCTGATGTTGAGATCGATCCTTCGAATCCCGATGTGGTTTATGCCTCGATGTGGGAAGTTCGCGAAGGTCCGTGGGAGGACGGCAACGAATTCAACGGCGCCGGTGGCGGACTTTTCAAATCGACTGACGGCGGCAGCACCTGGCATGGGCTGACGGGCGGCCTGCCGAAGGACCTTTCACAGATTTATGTGGCCATCGCGCCCAGCGATTCGCGCCGGCTCTACGCGACTCTGGCTACGGCTGGGGGAAAACTTGGCGTGTATCGTTCGGACGATGCCGGCGATTCCTGGGTTCAGATTACGCAGGATCCTCGTCCGTCAGGACGGATCGGAGGCGGCGATCTTCCTATTCCGAAAGTTGATCCGAAGAACCCGGACTTGCTATACGTGGTCAGTACGGTCACCATGCGTTCAGCCGACGGCGGCAAAACCTGGTCGGGATTTCGCGGAGCGCCCGGCGGCGACGACTATCAGAATCTTTGGATCAATCCCAACAACGGCAACATTATTCTGATCGTCAGCGATCAGGGCGCGATCATTACCGTAAACCGGGGCGCGAGCTGGAGTTCGTGGTATAACCAGCCCACGGCGCAGTTCTATCACGCGATTACGACGAACACGTTTCCTTATCGCGTATGCGGGGGACAGCAGGAAAGCGGTTCGGCCTGCACCCTGAGCCGCGGCAACGATGGGGCGATTACCTTCCGCGACTGGCATCCCGTGGGCGTGATCGAGTATGGGTATGTCGCACCGGACCCGCTCGATCCTGACGTGATTTACGGTGGCGGCAGAACCGAAGTTTCCAGGTTCCATTTTTCCACGGGGCAGGTGCAGAACGTCACACCCATCCCAGTACGCACCTCGAAATATCGCACGGACCGCACCGAGCCGCTGATGTTTTCTCCGGTGGATCCGCACGTTCTGTTTTTCGCGAGCAATGTGCTCTTCAAGACGACCGATGGCGGCAATTCCTGGCAGACCATCAGCCCGGACCTGACGCGCGAGGATCCCGGTGTGCCCGCAAGCGTGGGCACGCTGGTTCCCAAGGGCGCCGACAAACTGCGCGGCGTCATCTACGCGCTGGCTCCGTCCTTTAAAACCGTAGACGGTCTCTGGGCCGGGACCGACGATGGCAAACTTTGGATCACTCGCGACGGCGGCAAGAATTGGGCCGACATCACGCCCAAAGAACTGACAGCGTGGAGCAAGGTCACGCAAATCTCGGCGTCGCATTTCGACGAGCAGACCGCGTATGTTTCGGTGAGCCGATTCCGCATTGACGATGTTCATCCTTACATCTATCGCACACATGATGGTGGGAAGAGCTGGAAGCTGATTACCGCGGGACTGCCTGAGTTTGGGCCGGTGGACACGGTGCGCGAGGATCCCGTCCGCAAAGGTTTGCTATTTGCTGGTACCGAAAATGCGGTGTGGGTTTCGTTCGATGACGGCGATCACTGGCAATCGCTGCAACTGAATCTGCCGCACACTTCCATGCGCGATCTCTGGATTCACGAAAGCGATCTGATCGTGGCCACCCACGGGCGGTCTTTCTGGGTCCTGGACGACATCGCGCCGTTGCGCGAATCCTCGGCCGAGATCTCGAACGCCGTGCATTTGTTTACGCCCGCACCGGCCTATCGAATTCAGCGGGATACCAATACCGACACGCCGCTGCCGCCCGACGAACCGGCCGCGGCCAATCCGCCCGACGGCGCAATTCTTGATTACTATTTGTCATCCGCGTCGTCTGCGGTAACGCTCGAAATTCTGGATGCGCAGGGACATCTGGTGCGGCGTTTCTCCAGCGCTGACAAACCGGACATCACCGAGGAACAATTACAGAAGCAGTTGATCCCGTTGTACTGGGTCCGCGAGCCGCGAAAACTTTCGACGGATGCCGGCATGCACCGCTGGGTGTGGGACCTGCATTATCCGGCCCCGGCTTCCACACGTCATGACTATCCCATCGCAGCGATTCCGCATGACACACCTCGATTTCCACTGGGACCGACAGTGCTCCCCGGAAGCTACGCGGTTCGGCTGACTGTTGACGGAAAAACCTCCAGCGCGCCTCTGACTGTCAAGATGGACCCTCGCATCAAGACTTCGGCGGCGGGCCTGCAGAAAAAATTCCAGGTGGAAACTCGCCTGACGGCCATGATGACCGAATCCGCGCAAGCGCTTCTGCAAGGCGGCTCGATTCGCGCGCAACTCGACAAAGTCAGCGCGCAGGCGAACGGCTCGACTAAAGATGCGATTGAAGCTTTCGAGAAGAAGCTGACCGCAGTGCTGGGCGCTTCGGGGGGATTTTTTGCTCCGCCGTCTCCAGAGGCAACTCTCAGCCGGGTGAACGGGCAAGCTGGCACGCTCTACTCGCAAGTCTGGGGGCCCGATGCCGAACCAACCTCTTCGCAAATGGAGGCGCTTTCGGCAACTGAGAGCGACCGCGTCGATGTATTCAAGCGCTGGAATGAATTCAAGAACACGGACTTGCCGGCGCTCAATCGTCTGTTGCGGGAATCGAATGTTCCCGAAGTTCAGTTGGAAGCGAACTTGCATCAGGAAGAGCCGCAGGCGGACGAAGAATAGCGGGAACTGTAGCGGCGTCCTGCCGCCTGTCGCGAGGGCATCTTGCCCTCGTCCTCGTAGGCGCCTAGGATGCGCGGGCGGGACGCTCCCGCGAGAGCCGCCGGGTCGGCGGCGATACTTGTTCTCTGCATTCTTCGCGGGTGATTCAGAGGGCTTCTATAGATTGCTGCAGCTTTGCGGCAATCTCCTGCGGATCGGAACCCTGCGGAAATCTTATCGGCTCGCCGATGCGTACGCCGATGGTGTACGGCTTGGCGAACTTCTTGCCTGCCTGCTTCACTTCGAACAGGCCGTCGATCCGCATGGGCAGAACCGGAATGCCGAGATTCTCCGCCAGCAGGCCGATGCCGGCGCGGAACGGGTGCATCTTGCCGTCCATCGTGTGACGGCCCTCGGGAAAGACGAGCACGCTGTAGCCGCGATCCACAGCTTCTCCGGCGTAGGAAAAGCTGCGGCGGAAACCAGCTTCGCGCGGCAGCGGAAATAAATTCAGCAGCGCGACCCCTAGAATCCACTGGACGCGGTCGTAAATGCGTGCCAAAAAATCCGCGGTCCGGGTTTGGCGATGCGCAACGCCTCCAGAGCTTCTCCGCCGGTAGCGGTTGCCAGCCGATGCCGAAAGCGCGCCGGCAAGGCAGCCAGAATAAATCCCGGATCGACATCTCCAACGTGATTTGAGACGACCAGCAACGGACCTTTGACCCCGCGCAGGTGTTCGCGGCCTGCAATTCGCGGCCAGCCTAACAGCAGAATCGCGGGCCGCATTAACAGGTAATGGGTAAGAAGGCGCAACCAGGTTACGGGCCAGCGCAACGTCCAACCGGGATAGTGATAGCGGGCGGGCGGCGCCGTCTGAGCGCGCAGCATTTCTTCCAGATCGCCCACCGTTTGAACCGCGCTGAAGCGCGTTTCGCTGAGATCCACCTGATAGCGGTCCTCCAGCGTGCTCAGCAATTCCACGCGATCGAGCGAACTGAGGCCAAGATCGGAATCGAGATTCGCGTCCTGGCGCAGACCGGGGACGATCGCCCCGTGACACGTGCGATCAATTCAGCCAGTGGCCGGTTCTCGCCGCTTTCGGCATGTTGCTCGACGAATTGCGCCTGTGCCGCTTCCCGAATTACATTTCGCCGCGGCTTTTGTGTGCTGGTGCGAGGAAAATCTTCCTCTGGCCATTGGACCCACAAGCGAATTCGTTGATATTCCGCCAGCGATTGGTTCGCGCGGTCGCACTACTTCTTCAAGTCGGGCATCGCTGCGCGGAATCACTACCGCGCAGGGCTCCGCATTGCCGCCTCGATCAATTCCCACGACCACACAATCTTTAACTTCCGGTTGCCGGCGTAACGCCGCTTCCAGATCTTCAGGATAAATGTTGGTTCCGCCGGGGGTGACGATAACTTCTTTCTTGCGTCCCTTGAAATACAGGTTGCCGGCCTGGTCAAGCGCGCCGATGTCGCCGGTGCGATACCAGCCTCTCGGTCGGCAAAATTCTGACCGGAAATTTTCTGTGCACTAGCATTCGCCAGTAGCGTGACGCTACGCCACCGCCGCGTACCAGAATTTCACCGTCTTCGGCCAGCTTGACCTCGCGCCCGGGCAACACTTTTCCAATCGATCCTTTGCCCAGCCGGAAGGGATGGTTCACGCTGATCAGCGACGTGGTCTCGGTCAGTCCATAGCCCTGGATCACGGCGTATCCCAGCCGCTCCCAGAATTCTTCGGTATTGCCATCGAGAGTGGCGCCGCCAGAGATGAATGCCCAGAATTTCCAGCCGAACTGGCGGCGAATCGCCCGAAAGGTCCACCAACGGCGCAGGAAGTGTTGGCCTTCCGCCGACTGAAACCGCCGTCGGAACGTATCGCTTTCTCCGCGGTCCTCCAGATCGCGTTCGATTTTCTGTTTCAGCGATTGCAGCACCCGCGGCACGCTGACCACAACGGACACGCGCTCGCGCCGGATGGTGTTGACGATTTCGGATGGCTTCAATTCGTCTTGAAAAATAACGGTTCCCGCCAGCAGCGGAGGCAGAAACATGCCGAGGAATTGACCAAATACATGGCTGAGCGGCAGAAGGTTCAGAAAGCGCAGTGGATGGACGAGGCGCTCGTACTTGAGATAAGCGCGCATCTCCTGTTCCAGGGGAGCGATGTTCGCCAGAACGTTGCCGTGGGTGATGACTACGCCTTTGGGTTCAGCCGTGGTGCCCGAGGTGAAAACAATTTGCAGGATGTCGTCGCGCCCCAGCGAGCCTTTCGTAGCGACTCGTGGCGTGGCGGACGATGCAGGATTCTGCGCCAGATCCTCGAGACTTAACGTTGCCATCGCAGACGCCGCGCCCGCACACTCGTGCCGATGACGCCGCGAGGCCACTACGAGTTTGGCGGAGACTTGCTGGGACACTCGCGCGGCGAAATCGACGGAGGAGCCGTCGTCCATGGGCACGACAATTACGCCGCGGATGGCGCAACCGAAGAATGCCGCTACCCATTGCGCGCAGTTCTCGCCCCAAAGCATGACGCGATCGCCCCTGGCGATTCCCCGCGTCTCCAGTTCGCATGAGAATCCCAGGGCCATTTCCAGAACTTCAACGTAGGTCAACGATTCGTTCCTGTATCCGCGGCGCTGCCGATAGGCGCACTCGCGTCGGTGCCCGCGGAAATGTTCCAGGAAAAACTCTGCGATCGATTCGGCCATAGCGAGGAATGCGCGGACGCAGGGGTCTGCGTTTCAGGCACAAGTTTAGCGAAATCGTTCGACGGGCGGATGAGTGGTGGGACAATTTTCATACTGCCCTATTCGACTAAAACTTATCGTAACGAGCGGAAGGTACCGTAGAGGCTTTTTAGCCGGTGAGGACTGTGTCCAGCTACGGCACGGCTGAAGCCGTATCCTTCCCAAACCTAAGGCCTGCGCCATTTATCGGGACGACCCCTGTCCGTGTTTCGAACGCGTTCCACCAGGATGGGGGGGGAGCAATATCCTGTGGGGCAGCAGCAACGGAACGTCCGCCACGAATATCCTCTGGGGCAGCAACGCTTCGGCCGGCGAACAATAAATAACCGGCGCAGTTTGAGATAAGAGGCAGTTTGAGATAAGAGAAAGAGCCGCGGTTCCATCGCGGCTTTTTCTCTTTGATAGCAGACGTAGGGATAGTCCGTCGCGGCTGTCCAGTGCGTAGCGTGCGTCGTCCGCGGCAACGCGCAGGCGGGACTGGAGAACGGTTGCGCTCGCAAGCGATTGAAGGCTTGGGTGTATACCTCACATTTTTTTTGATACCCCTCAACTAAAATATTTACTTTCTGCAACTTGCGGGGATTGAGTATCGTCGGGTATATCCAAAACCTTGAGCCGCAAGGACTTGCACGCAAAATCTTACGGAATAAGCGGTTACGTCTCGGATTTCGTTTCTCGACTTCATTATCGCCAAGTCCCCGTCAACTTTCAGGTGCCTTGTCATCCTGGATATCGTTTTGAGGCATTCCGAACGGAGTGAAGAATCTACTTCTTCCCGCCCCGTCTCCACAGTGCTCGTTTTGAAATCCTCAGTCAAGGTAGTCCGTCACACGCTCAACCTGAGGAAAACTCCTAGATTCTGTGGAAAACCGAGGCGGAGGACTAAAAGCCCGTGGAAGAGCGGCGCTTTGAGCGCCGCGTCAAGCGCTCTTGGAGAAGCGGGGCTTCAGCCCCCGTGGCATTGCATCCAGCCGAAACGCTGAACTCGCCGACGAAAACGGATACGCTGCCGCATCCCTCACCAACCGCGCCCGAACAGGATTCGTGCGGACATACTCGCTATGCCGGTCAAAATCCTCCGCATCACGAATCCGATGATTCGTAAAGCTCTCTTGCCATACCTGAATCTTCTCCACCTTCCGCAGCCGATACGAATATCCACCCTTAATAAACTGCACCGCCCGCTCCAGCGAGATTTCGTCCGCAGGCGTGAACAGCAAATGGATATGGTCCGGCATGACCACAAACTCGTGAGCAAATATTTCCCCTGATCGCGATAGCCGACCATGACCTCGATCAGAAGCCGCGCGCGGGCTTCGACCCGAAAGATCGGTGCGCGTTGCCACGTAACCGTCGTGATGAAAAATGTACGTTGCGAATCCATGTTCGGAATCGTAGAAGCGTGAAGGTGAAATCGAGTGTGACATCTGTCACACCAGAAGAAATGGCTTCCAGATCGGGAATGATGAGACGACCACAGGGGCTAAAGCCCACAATCTCTGCCCGAACTGACGCGGCCCTGGAAGGGACGCTCTTCCACGGTTGCACCAGCGTCGGAGGCCCCGCACGGAATGTGCGTGTACGAAGTCGTTCGCTGACGTGGAAGCAAACGGCACGAACTCAAGTACGGCCGCGAACTCACGTACAGCGGTGGAAGCATGCGGCCCCGTGGAAGGGCGGACGCGACGGAAGAGCCAGCGTGGCGGAAAGGCAGCGCCGCGGAAGCATGCAGCACCGTGGAAGAGCGGCGCTTTCAGCGCCGCGTCAATCGGCCCTCCCTGAAACCAGCCCCGGCAGGGGCGACATAAGATAGCCCGGGACATAAGTCCTGGGTTAAGGCTAGCCGGCATTATCAAGAAACTTTCTCGAGGGAGAATCCAATGACCGGCCCTTGCATGCTTCCTTCAATTCACTCGCATACACGCAGGCGTCACGGGGACAGAGCTGGTAAATAAAACGAAGCTGCCCGACTAAGCCGAGTACGTAGCGTTCTTCGTCGTTCGGTGGAACCATTCCGACACGCAGCTTGTGAATTCCGGAGCGAACCCTTGAGATTTTGTCCTTCGGTGCACGAACTTGACGCGATCCAAGACGAGTGCCAGTTAGTAGCTTGATGGCGCTCGGTCCCATAATCCTTATCTTTTCGCGCTTTACCTTGAGCCCGTTGGCGGCAAGCAAAGAGACTGCCGGCTGAATCAAGTCCCTCGCCCGTTCGCCTGAAAACGCAAGGTCGTCTATCCACGTCGAGTAGGTCACGGACAAGCTCTCGCACATTTGTCGGATTGGCTCATCGATCATCCAAACGAAAAGGTTTGCCAGAAGCGGACTCGTTGGGGCGCCTTGGGGAAGATGACGATCAAAGGTGGTCAACTGAGTGAGCAGGATGGACACTGGTGGCGAGCATCCCAAGAACTCTGACCAGAGTCGATAAACGTGAGCGTTCGTGATGCTTGGAAAACATTGTCGAACGTCCAGCGTTACTAGGAGCCTGGACGCGAGGTGCCTCTCGGCATTGCCCATGACCCCTCGCTTAGGGATCGCACCTAGAATATGGGGAGGGAAGCAAATAGGCTTGAGCAGCCGACGATAAATTCGCTGTTGTATCCACTTCAGGTCCTGAAGTGGATTGTCGATTGGACGTAGCGTCGGTGTGTATTTTAGTTCGAAGGGGCGCCGCGGTTTAGCGAGCATAAACGGGCTGTAACCGTTGCTCGATGATGCTGCAACCTTGTCAAGCGTATCTCGGGGAATTTTAAGTACGTCGGCGAGACGCCTTGAGCTCACGATGTCGAGCTTTTGGACTGACGGCGCGCTTTCCCCGAGATTCAAGCTCACCTCCGGTCAGTAGTAACTTGCTGAGTGCCAATGCCAACCGTCGAATTGTATTCGGATCTGCTGCCTTTATGTCTCCTGGCTCTGACCCAAGGAGCGTAAATAGGTGAAACGGAATTGCTAACGCATCAGCTACCTTCTGAAGAATTTCTAAACTGGGTTTACGCTTTCCATTCTCGAGCATAGAAACCAAGCTCGCGTCCACCGAAATCCTTTCTGCTAGGTCTCGTTGCGAGATGTCGGCGAGCGCCCTCCCTACTCGAATGGCCTTAGAATAGTCCACGATGATTCCCAGAATTCTTGGAAGTGAGTTTTCCTCGGAACCCGAACGCTAGACCGCAAAAAAATTAATCGCGGTGAACGAAGTTATTGATGATGGCCTCGGCTACTTCCCTAACCGCTTCGAAGATTTCTCTTCTTGTTGGATTCGGATTTCGACGGAGCCTTTTCAATCTAACTTTCGCCTTCTCTAGTGCACCCCTCTGTTCCGGTTCGAGCCCATCTCTTTCCTGCATGGACCGGAGATAATCCACGCAGAATTGCAGGTTTTTATCCTGTTTCACAGAGTCCTCCTTCTCCGGCATGAAACTGCCGGTGCCGCAGAGCAGCTCCCGAGAAGGAACGGACTGAACCGGAAAACTCACCCAACGTGTGCCGCACAACGAACAACAAACACACCCGACGAACAGGCCCACAGACACCCGAAGGAATCCCGAACACAACGGGCTGATCTCCAAGCATGCAGCGTCGAACTGATGGGCTCAACGATCTCCCATCGCCGTGGGTCCTTAGAAGCACCCACAGCCTTACGTCCCCGTCCGATGACGAGGACTCGGTACTAGAAGCGACTCTTAGCCAGAGAACTTTTCAAAGAACCTGCCGAATCGCCGTTGACGGCGACCCAAGATCAATATACAAACCCAACAATTAGTTGTCAACAAAAATGACGATCTGTCAGTTTTATTGAAGAGCGACCTTAGCGAAGTAGTCCTTCGGGTGCAAGTAGTCTTCGCCGGACTCATCAATAATGCGAAGCTGATGAAGTCGGGTTGCGGCTTTGTCCGGAATGATCTGATAAATCTTGCGCAATTCCAGCGAAGCTGGATAGCCCTTGTTGGCGATGCAGATGACGAATTGGGCTTCGCATTTCATGTCAGTCAACATCAAAAGCGGCGGGCGAGGGCGCCTGCCCCACATTGACAAAATCTAGCTGCAGCCGCTGGTGCTGCCGCAGCTTCCGCATCTGTAGCAACTGCCGTTTCTGGTCATGATGCTGCCGCAGAAGCTGCAGCTGGGGGCGTCTCCCAGGTCGATCAGGCCGGCTAGGGCGTCGGCGGCGTGGACTGAACCGGCTCCGGGCTCTCGGCTTCCGGCTTCCGGACGCCGGATGGCGGACGCCGTGTCTTGGCTGCCGCCTTCTGTCTGAGGTCCGCCTCCTGCTGGCCGCAGTCTTAGATTGTCGAACAGCATTTGCTGCTGGCCGGTCAGGAAACGCAATTGGAGCCAGCGGAAGATGTAGTCCATGATCGACTTGGCGTAGCCCAGGTCGGGATTGCCGGACCATCCACTCGGCTCAAATCTTGTGTGGGCGAACTTTTCGCAGAACAGTTTCAGCGGGACGCCGTGTTGCAGGGCGATGGAGACGGCCAGGGCGAAGCTGTCCATGAGTCCGCTGACGGTGGATCCTTCTTTCGCCATGGTGATGAACAGTTCGCCGGGCTCGCCGTTGGGATAGAGGCCGACGGTGATGTAGCCCTCATGGTCTCCCACTTTGAATTTGTGGGTGATGGAGGCGCGCTCTTCCTGCAGCTTGTGGCGGACGGCGCGCGGAGGAGCGTTGAGATTTTCTTCTTCGACGTGTGGCGCGGAGCCGTGTGGCGCGGGCACTCCTGCCCGCGAATCCTCTTTACTGGAGTTCGCAGTCTTCGTCCCCGCAGCCGACAGCGGTTGCGATTTTTTGCAGCCGTCGCGATAGACGGCGACCGCCTTCAGCCCCAACTTCCACGCCTGAAGGTAAGCCTCCATGATGTCTTCAACCGTTGCGTTCTCGGGAAGATTGACCGTCTTCGATATAGCCCCCGAGATAAACGGCTGCGCCGCCGCCATCATCCGCAGATGTCCCATGTAAGCGATCGAGCGCGTCCCCTTCGCCGGCTTGAACGAGCAATCAAACACAGCCAGATGCTCGTCTTTGATATGCGGCGCGCCTTCGATGGTGCCGGTAGCGTCGATGTAGCTGACGATGGCGTCCGTCTGATCGTGGTTATAGCCAAGCTTGAACAGCGCCGTGGGCACGGTGTTGTTGACGATCTTAATCATGCCGCCGCCGACCAGCTTCTTGTACTTGATCAAAGCCAGATCCGGCTCGATTCCTGTGGTATCGCAGTCCATCATGAAGCCGATGGTTCCTGTGGGGGCCAGAACTGTCACCTGGCTGTTGCGGTAGCCGTGTTTTTCGCCGTGGGCGAGGGCTTCGTCCCAGCATTGTTTGCTGGACTCGTAGATGGAGGCGGGGACGTTTGTCTTGTTGATGCCGTTGACGCTGGCGCGGTGCATGCGGATTACGTCCAGGAAAGGCTCGCGGTTGATGTACCAGCCGGGGCAGGCTCCGCCGGGCATGGTCTGTGCCGGGGCGCTCGCTTCGCTTCGCTGGACAGCCGAGGCGGCTGTCCCCACGTGGGTCGTGGTGATTCCTGCTCCTAGATTTGTTTCGGTTAGGTTCTTTTTTGTGGCTTCTGTGGCTGGCACTAGCGGCTGGCATTGTTCGGCGATGCGGCTGGACTGCAGGTAGGCTTCGCCGCACATGATGGCTGTGACGCAGGAGGCGTAGTCGCGGCCGGCATCGCTGTCGTATGGCAGGCCTGCGGCCATCAGTAATGCGCCTAGATTTGCGTAGCCCAAGCCTAGCGGGCGGTAGTCGTGCGAATTGCGCATGATCATTTCTGTGGGATATCCCGCGTTGTCGACCAGAATTTCCTGGGCGGTGATCAGCACGTCTACGGCGTGACGGTAGGCTTCTACGTCGAATGTGCCGTTGGGGGCGAACTTCAGCAAATTCAGGCTAGCCAGGTTGCAGGCGGAGTCGTCGAGGAACATGTATTCGCTGCAGGGATTGCTGGCGTTGATTCTTGCCGTGTTCTTCGAGGTGTGCCAGCGGTTGACGGTGGTGTCGTATTGCATGCCGGGATCGCCGCAGTGCCAGGTGGCTTCGGAAATTTTGTGGAGCAGGTCTTTGGCTTTGAAGGTTTTTGCCACCGAGCCGTCGGTGACTGTCTTGGTGGAGAAGTCGGTGTCGCGGACGACGGCGTACATGAAGTCGTCGGTGACGCGGACCGAGTTATTCGCGTTCTGGAAGAAGATGGAGGAGTAGGCCTCCGAATCGGGAGAAGACCCGTCGTATCCCAGGGAGACCAGGGCATGGGCTTTGGCTTCCTCTTTCTGTTTGCACTCGATGAATTCAATGATGTCGGGATGGTCGACGTTGAGGATGACCATCTTGGCGGCGCGTCGAGTCTTGCCGCCGGACTTGATGACGCCGGCGAAAGCGTCGAATCCTTTCATGAAGCTGAGCGGGCCGCTGGCGGTGCCGCCGCCGGAGAGAGTTTCGGTCGAGCCGCGCAGCGGGGAAAGATTTGTTCCGGTGCCGCTGCCCCACTTGAAGAGCATGCCTTCGGTCTTGGCCAGAGTCAGGATGGAGTCGAGCGAATCTTTTACTGAGTTGATGAAGCAGGCGGAGCACTGGGGCTTGCTGTATCCGGTGACGCCGAATTCGACTTGCTGGGTTTGCGGGTTCCAGTGCCAGTTGCGGCCGTCGGAGTTGGGCTCGATGCGGTCGCATCCTACGTTGAACCAGACGGGCGAGTTGAAGGCGGCGTACTGGCGGACGAGGATGTGAACGAGTTCGTCGTGGAACGTGGCACCGTCTTCGGGCGTCTTGAAATAGCCTTGTGCCATGCCCCAGTCGCGGATGGTCTCGGCGACGCGGCCAACGAGCTGGCGAACGCCGGTTTCACGTTCGGGAGTGCCGATTTTGCCGTGCAAGTATTTCGAGGCCACGATGTTGGTGGCGGTCATGGACCAATCCTTGGGGACTTCAACGTCCTTTTGCTCGAAGATCACGTTGCCCTGGGCGTCGGTGATCTGAGCCAGGCGGAGATCCCATTCGACCTCGGAGTAGGGAGACACGCCGGGCTTAGTGAAGAATCGGCGGAAGGAGAGGCCAGAGGGCTTCTTCTTGGCAGCGGTCTGGACTGCGGGAATCGTGAATTCTGTCTTGAGTTCTGGCATCGGGGCTCTCTCCATTTATTAGATTCTATTCGTGTTGCGCCGATTCAGGGCGTCCGGCCAGAGGGCGGGGAATCGGAGTTTTCCAAATTGGTATTCAGGATGTTTCAAAGATCGGGGTCTTTCGCCCCTTTCGAGGCTAAGTCCATTTCTGGATTCTTACCCACAGCTTGCGCTGTGCACTGCATTCTTGCGCCGCTTTGCGGCTCGGCGGCCCCAGCTTTCCTTCCGGTCAGAAGCCCGAAGGGAGTGGGGACGGACAGTGAATGTTGGCGGCAGCTCCGCAGTCCAGCTGCGGGGCTGTCGGAGAGGATGTCGAGCCAGAAAAACCAGCTTCGGCTCGCGTACCGCTCGCTTCGCTTTGCGGGACGGGCGAGGCGCCCGTCTCCACACGAGTATCGGTGGCGCCGGCAAATAGCGGCTGCTGGGCGTCATTGGCCTGAGCGATGTATTCGGTTGCTGGGGTTAGTTCCAGCGAGGTGGCGAAGTGGGAGCCGATGCCGGTGGCTTTTTCGGAGGCAGTGACCATCCATTGATTAAGGGCGTTGCAGATGGTGCGGCGCTGGGCTCGGTCTTCGATGACTACGAAGCGGACGAAGTAACGGCCGGAGATCATGCGGGCGCGCATGGGATTCTGCCGGGAGAGCATGCGGTCGAGGACGAAGGCCATGTCGTCATCTTCGAAGAATTGGGTTACGGCCAGCATGCGGCGGGATACGGCTTCCGGCTTTCGGCTTTCGGCTTCGGGGGGCCGATTTGCCCCGCCATCCCACTGGGGGCCGCTCGCTTCGCTTCGGGGGACAGCCGAGGCGGCTGTCGCTACCGGAGCATCGCCCAAATCCATGATTTCTTCGGCTACCGCGAAGACTCCGGGCTTGCTGGGGACGAACAGGAGGCTGTGGGGGGATTCGCAGCGGAACCATCGCGACCAGTGAAGGCGGCGATAGTCCAGTGGCCGGTCGAAACCGTGGCGCGCCATTGATTCGGAGACGAGTCGAGTTAGGCCTTCCATTGCGGGGCTCCTGCGATCTTGCTGCCGCGCCGGCGAAAGGACGTTCCCTTATCTGTCGGCGGTCAGGTTCTACGCGATTGACTGCTAGCTTCAGTCGTCGTCTTCAGTTGTCGCCCCGGGGGAGGTCGGGAACGGCCACCGCACTTCTTTGCTGGGCTTCCGGCGTTCGCTTCCGGCTTTCGGCTTCCGGAGGGTTGGCCTTCGTTTTGAGGTTTAGGGCGCTGGGCTTACGGATCTGGAAGCCCAGGCGCCTTAGCCTTTTGTTGTCCGTAGACAGCGCCGAGTCACCTCTGGCCGGGCGCTGACCGCATGGTTTCGCTCATTGCGTTCTGTTTCCCCGTCTCATTCCCGTGAGGCGGAATTTGTTGCTTGGGATTGCAAAGTTACTCCCGCTGGTTGTGCCTGTCAAGAGGGAAACACTACAGGTTGTATCCCTAACAATGACGGCCTTGATGCGGGATAGACGGCCGAGTTTTCCACATGGATCAGAAGTCAGGGCGGTTTTCATTTGAAAGGGTGGGCGAGGAATCCGTTTTTGGGACCGTATTTCACTGTGAATTCAATCGTCCCTCCCGGGACGAGTTCTAAATAAGGCGAGTTCTAAATATGCTGTGACGACCCGGCGCTGGAAAGCGCCAGACTATTCTCACCGGTCCCTTCGGGGGACCTTGGCGCAATTGCCGATTTTGGGCTCACATAAGGCTCATGCGCGAACCGGGGGAGCGACGGTCGCGATAAGGTTGAGGTAGTTTGCGCTGGACGCGGGCGGCCTGAGCGGGACCGGCCACTTGTGTTGGGTTCGCCGGCTGGCGGCCGGCGGAGGGTTTGCGCACCACTATTTCCTTCATCTCAATGTCCTGGACCTCAAGGGCCGCAAACTTCTGAAGATCGATTTCCGGTTCGCGGGTTGTCGTTGTGCTGACCATAGTGCGGAACGGTATTTCGGTTTCACCCTGCGTTTCGGCGTTTTCTGAGGCTTGTGGCTGAGGCATGGGAACGTAAATGTCCTCGAAGATGTGGCGCGGGGCGATGCTGATTACCCCTTCGGAAGATTCGACGAGGTAATCGCCTTTGCGGCCGCGATGCTGGCGGCCGAGATGATCGACGAAGCTGAGTGTGGAGTTCAGTTGCTTGGCATTGACCAGGAAACGTGTGCGGTAAGACTTCCATTCTTCTGATTTCATGTGACGGCGCCCCGAATGCTTGTCGTGCTGCGGAAAATGTTGAGTGCGACCCGGAACCGGCTTATGTGGCCCGAATGATTAAGAAATTTTTATGAGAGCGAAGGTGACTGTACGGGTGAAATGAGCGCGGGTCAATTCAGTATTTTTGGTGCAATTGAGGAAAAGAGCGGGCACGGATTTCCCGAATTGGAACATCTGAAAAATAGCTGGGCGACATGGCGTTTTTTGCTCTGGATGGCGGCAATTTCGTATCGACGAAGCGGCGAGGAAAAAATCTGGTAAAGTGGGCAGCCGGATTGTCCACAGCGTGTGCACAGGAAATGCAGAAAGCCAGTTCTCAGTTCTCAGTTCTCGGTTTCGGAGGCTCACTTGATTCGAAAGGTTGCTGGTGGCGTTGCCGCGTTCTTTCTTCTGTTTGGTATTTGCCTTTTTGGGCAGACTGCGACAGGAACTAAGGTTGTGGCGCTGCGGTGCGGGAGTTTGTTTGATGGGCGCGGAGATTCAGTCCGCAGGAATGTTGTGATCGTGATTGACGGAGAGAAGATTCGCGAGATTGCCGGCAGTGCGCCAGCGGGAGCGGACGTGATTGACTTATCGCGCGACACTTGTCTGCCGGGGCTGATCGATACGCATACGCACATTTTGCTGCAAGGGGACATTACCGCGGCGGATTATGACGAGCAGTTGCTGAAGCAGTCGCCGGAGTATCGGACTATTCTGGCGACGGTGAATGCACGGCGGGCGCTGGAGTATGGGTTCACGTCGATTCGCGATGTGGAGACCGAGGGCGCGGGCTACGCCGATGCCGACGTGAAAAAGGCGATCAACAACGGGGTGATTCCGGGGCCGCGGATGCAGGTGGCGACGCGGGCGCTGGATGTGACGGGAGCGTATCCGCTGCAGGGGTATGCGCCAGGTGTGATGGTGCCGCATGGAGTGCAACTGGTCGATGGAGCGGATAATGCGCGGGCGGCGGTGCGGGAGCAGATCAGCCACGGCGCGGACTGGATCAAGGTGTATAGCGACCGGTCGTATCGCGTCCGCGAGGACGGAGTGCTGGACGATATACCGACGTTCACGATGGAGGAGTTGCGGGCGATTGTGGATGAGGCGCACCGCGAGCGGCATAAAGTGGCGTCGCATGCCATGGCGCTGAATGGAGTGCACAATTCGGTAGAGGCCGGCGTGGATTCGATCGAGCATGGGAATTACATCGCCGACGAAGATTTGAAGACGATGGCGGCGCGCGGCATTTTCTATGTGCCGACAATTTTTGTGGGGGAATATGTGGCCGAGGGGCGTGCGGCGGCAGGGGCTCCGGTGTGGGTGAAGATGATCCAAATTCATGAGCAGACATTTCGGAGGGCGATGAAGGCAGGAGTGAAGATTGCGTTTGGAACGGATGCGGGCGGGTTCGATTGGAAGATTAATCCGGCGAAGGAATTCTCGTCGATGGTGAAGTTTGGGATGACTCCGGCGCAGGCGATCCGGGCGGCGACGGTGACGGCGGCGGAATTGCTGGGGATGTCGGATTCTTTGGGGACGCTGGAGGCGGGGAAGTTGGCGGATATTGTGGCGGTGCCGGACGATCCGTTGAGCGATGTTTCGGTGATGGAGAAGGTGGAGTTTGTGATGAAGGGCGGGGTGGTGATACGGAAGCCATGAAAGATTCGCGTAGCGGCGGGCGCATTCGTCCGCGTGCACAGTCAAAATCGGCCCCGGACGAATGCGTTCTTGGCTACGTGTTTCGACTACGGGAATTACCCGAGCGCAAATCTGGCGGGAGGGGAAGAGAATTTACGAGGAACGAAATTCATACGGGAGAGTGAAACTTATGACCAAAGACCCAGTTTGTGGAATGAATGTGGACGAGAATAATTCTCAATATCAGACGCAGTATGGCGGTAAGAAATACAGCTTCTGCTCGGATCAATGCAAGGCAAAATTCGATCAGAAGCCGGAGCAGTATGCGCGGTCGGCCGCTTAGATCGACTCGCGTACTGGAGATTTAGTCGCACACCGGATAAAAGAAGGCCCTTGCTACGGCAAGGGCCTTTTTGTTCTCGAACTGCGCGGGCGGGCCGCTCGCTTCGCTCGCGGGGCGGACCCTTCGGCTTTGCTCAGGGCAAGCTGCGTCCGCCCCTACGCGTGTTTAGCGGTGGGCTAGTTCGGGTTCGTTTACCGTCTTTCCGGATTTAAATGCGGCATAGCGTTTGTTGATTTCGTCCCAGTTGAGGACGTTCCACCAGGCCGCCAGATATTCGGGACGGCGGTTGTTGTATTTCAGGTAGTAGGCGTGCTCCCAGACGTCGTTGCCGAAGATGGGATAGAGGTCTTGCGAGATTGGGTTGTCCTGATTCGGGGTGCTGATGATTTGCACTTCGCCGCCGGACTTGCCGGCGAGCCAGACCCATCCGCTGCCGAATTGCTTGGCGCCGGCGTCGTTGAATTTGGTTTGAAAATCTTTGAAGTTACCGAAGGTCTTTTTGATCACGTCGGCGATCTCGCCCGTCGGATCGCCTCCGCCTTTGGGCTTCATAATCTTCCAGAACATGCTGTGATTGACGTGGCCTCCGCCATTGTTTCGGACGGCGCCGCGTATGTCTTCGGGGATGGCGTTGAGGTTGCGGATTAAATCTTCGGCGGATTTGCCGGCCAGGTCGGGATGCTTCTCGATGGCGGCATTCAGATTTTTCACGTAGGCGCCGTGGTGCATGTCGTGATGCAGCGTCATCGTCTGCTTATCGATGATGGGTTCTAGCGCGTCATATCCATAGGGGAGTGCTGGTAATTCGTGAGCCATGATTGTCCTCCAGGCTTTGAGATGAAACTGAGCGGGGTTTCGATCCAAGGCTTATTTCATTATATCGCGGCGGGTTGAAGGCGTTTGGGGCTCTGGCTGCAGGTCGAAGCGGCCCTTCCCCTCGGACACTCACTAAACCTAATTTTGAGGATATAGTCTTTTGCTACTGTGTCAGTTTGCCGCCTCGGACGACAAGCGGTCGAGCTGCGCTCGAAGGACAGCGGAGGGCGGCTGTCTCCACATAAACATTTCTATGAAAAAGTCCCATGACAGGTTCTTGCGGCTGATCGCGTTATTTAAGTTTCTTAAATGTGCAATGTTGATTGCACTGGGTGTAGGTGCATTCAGGTTGCTGCACAAAGATGTAGGCGCGATTGCCGAACATTGGGTTGAAGCGTTCAAGCTCGATCCGGGGAACCGGTTCGTCGATGCCGCTCTTGCCAAGGCGGCCGGTCTGCGCCCAGACCAGATCCGGAAGCTGGGGTTGGGAAGCTTTGTGTACGCGGCGTTGTTCCTGGCCGAGGGGACTGGCCTGTGGCTGGAGAAACGTTGGGGAGAGTGGCTCACCGTAATCATCACTGGCAGCCTGGTGCCGGTGGAGATTTATGAGATATATCGTCATCCGAGCTGGGTTAAGGTGGCGGTGCTGGTGATTAATCTGGGGATCCTGGCGTATTTGATTTATCGGATTCGCCGGCCGGCGTCGGGCGATGAAACGGCTTAAGGGGCGGCCGACAGCGGAGAACCAGCCGAGCTTTGCTTGGAGCGTTCGGGTCACAGACTCGAACCCACAAGCAAACTTAAACGAATTTTAGCCTTTGCTGGCCAGGTAATTGCAGACGCGGTGGATGGTGTCGCGCTGGCTGTCGTTGAGGGTCAGGAATTCGAATCCGTAGCGCAGGCCCTGCCGGTAGCGCACGATGGCGCGGACTTTGATGGGATAGGGCGAAAGCGGCAGGGGAATGTCGAGGGTGACGATTTCACCGGGCTCGAGATTTCCAGTAAGAGTGGCGCCGATGCCGTCCTGGCCCATTTCGGTGGATCGTCCCCAGCAGGTGCGGAACTCGCCGGCTTGAAACATTTTGACCTGCAGCCGCATGTCGATGGTGAAGCGGGGGAAACGGCGCGTATAGGCGACCTTGGCGGCGGGAGCGTTGCCGGGCGCACGCGTGCCCGATCCCGTGTCGGCGGAAGCGGCGGCGGCGTTCGCTTTCTTTTCTTTACTCATGACTCTTTACTCATGACTCATTGCTCATGACTCATGGTCGCGGCGTTCGCCGCATTGCGGGGGTTTAATTGCCATGCAGCAAGTATCCCGGTTCGAGCGGCAGTTTGCCCGCGACTTTAATGACCGCGACACTGCTGTTAATGGCGTAGACGTCCACAACACCGATAGCGCCGGGGATGGAGGCGACCTTGTTGACCAGGTCTTCATCGGAATCGACGATCATAACCGCGGGATGGCCCATGCGTCCGTGGTTGGCCGAAGAAATAATTTCCTTCACCTGCGACTCAGGGAGTTCGTAAACCTTTTCCAGAAGCAACTTCATTTCCGGCGCAGCAGGGGAGCGCATGATGAACGTGACAGACTTGCCGTCGGACCAGCGGTTGGTTTGTCCTTTGCAGATCTTCACCAGGTCCGGAAAGGTGACGACCGAAACTGGATTGGCCTTGTTGGAGACCAGCGCGAGATCGCGCGCGGCGGCCAGCGAAAGGCTGGCCACCATAAAAAGACAGACGCTCAGTGCTTGACGATAGAACACAGCTCTCTCCAGCAAGGCGGAATAGGTCTCAGTGATTTTCGTGGAAATGAGACGGTAGCTCAACAGCCATGAAGGTCATGTACCTTTGGGGTAATACCGACGGGCAGTGCGGGACCAAGCGACGAAGAGACGGAGCGACGACCTGCGGGCCGGGTTGGTCAAAAAGCGGTGGGTTGCCGGCGGTCACTGGAGTTTTTTCGCCGCTCCGGAGGGAGGTCCGAACAGCCGGAGAGAACGGCCGCAGCGCGGTTTCTAAGACGCTGCGTGTACTGGCGAATCGCTAACCGCAATTCGGCGAGGATCGACTCTACTCTGTGGGAGTTTTTAGTAGTGACAGCCTCCGCACAGAGGTCCCGAATGCGATCCTCCACCCGGCGAGCGGGCGCAGCCATGGCGAAATCCCAAGTTTTGAGATACAGGGTATGACTTAGATATCACAACTGCCGTGTTTAATCCCTACCCTGCATCCCGTAGAAGACGGGGCGAAATCCCTTCTGTATCCGGAGGCTTGCACATCATGGCAGGCTGTGTACGGTGGTCACGGGCTTGGCAAGATCGGCGCAATCGGATAGGCTAGAGTTTCTGCACACGCAAGGATCATTCTCACCATGACGAATCGTGTTACCTACGCTCCGCAAGACTTCCAGAAGATGTGCAAACAGGCCGAGAGAGATCATGAGTCGAAGAAGCTTGTGGTACTCATGGATCGCGTGAAGCGGCAGATCGCGGAGCGCGAGAACCCCGACCTGAAGGGGGGAGCGTCGAAGTCTGGCGTGAACGCCGAAGGTGGGGACTGGGTTGGGGTGCGCCTGCCCAGCCGCACAGTTCCGTTTGAGCGGTAACCTTTGAACGATAACGGCTTGGCGATAACCCCTGGGGCCAACGTCGCGATCCCGCCTTTTGAATCTGTAAAGAGAGAGTTCTTTATTTCCCACCACAACCTGTTTTCAGCGCGCCAGTTGATCCGGCATGGTATTGCCCAAACTGTGCGACGAAGTTGCGCGACAGCGGGGTTCGAGGGCAGAACTCCGATTCAGCTTGCCAATTTTCGCCTGAACGCGTACGATACTTGTGTACGTTGTCCGAATCGGACGTGAGCAGTTCCTGCCTCTAAAGCCAGTAACCTCTCGCAGTACTTCCGAATCTCTCCAGCGTAAATTGAACAATCAAAGGAACACCTAACACATGGCAGAACAAGGAACAGTAAAGTGGTTTAACGACGCCAAAGGCTACGGCTTTATCAGCCGCCAGTCCGGCGAAGATGTTTTCGTGCATTTCTCTGCGATTCAAGCAGGAGGCTTCCGCAGCCTGCAAGAGGGCCAGACCGTGCAGTTCGACGTGACCAAGGGCCCCAAGGGCTGGCAAGCTGAGAACGTCCAGCCGCTGTAGACCATCCCCTTATTGCAAAAAGGCGATCTCCAACCAGAGATCGCCTTTTTCACGTTTCAGGGAAAATTGTTGATTGCTGATTTTTGATTGTTGAATGAAACCCTTGCGAGACTGAGGTTTTATTCAACAATCAATAAATCAGCAATTGTCAGTATCTTGGTGCCATCGAAGGGACTCGAACTTGAGCCGTCTAGCGGGCGTGAGCGAAGCGGGAGCCCGCTGGCGAAATCCTGAGCGAAGCGAAGGACCTCATACTGCCACAAATCAATGGTGCCATCGAAGGGACTCGAACCCCCACACCCTTGCGAGTACATGGACCTGAACCATGCGCGTCTGCCAATTCCGCCACGATGGCAAGTGGACTTACGTTGTAGCGGCAGCTCTAAAGCCGCCGAATCAGGAAGACTAACTCTTCCATTCTACAGCGACGCCGCCGAGTGTCAAACCACGCGGAAGCCAGGGCGGTGTCCTAAACTTGCGTTGAAAGCAATTCAGCTCGCCCCTCAACGGTTCTTGTGACAGGGAAAATTCTCCTTTAACGCGCCAAGCACAAGTTCGACGGCGCTCTCGTGTAATTGGGCAGGATGGTCCTCCAGCCACTTCACGACTACTCGCACCGTTTGATTCGGTGTAACGCCGTCTGGCAAACAGAAGTGTTTGGTCGGGTCAAGCGGAGCAGCTGACGATGCCTCGCTGGTTTGGCAATTGAAGTGTTCATCCGCGACGCCTGTTACACAGCCCAAACAGTGCGCTCCGTTTGCGAAATCGCCTCGCGCCATGGCACGGAGAACATCTGGATCGTTCGTATCCCGCGCATCGGGGAGATTCAACAGATTTGTGTAAGCCCTGCACTCCTTAAGCAACTCATTCCCATCCAAGGCCGAATAGCCAAGGGCGAATGTGCGATGCGGTAGTAGCAGGAACAGTGCGGATACTGTTGCCAAGAGATAGAACCTGTGGCGACTTAGCATGAGTTACCCTCAGCACCCCGACGCTAGCGAACCAGTCGCCGCGTTACAATTCATATTATGAAAAATCCGATGGATCACCCTACGGTCCATAAGGAGAAGGCTGGCCCGTGTCCCAAGTGCGGTTGGCCAGAAACGGTAGCCAGAAAATCTCTCAAGACTGGCGAATTATATTTCGGGTGCCCCCCGTCCGAAAAGGGGGCGGACCAGCGGTTGCAATTTCAAGGGCTGTCGAAGCCATTAGCACCCCATGGCGGAAACGCTATTCGGCATCAACGCACGCTTAGGACACCGTGGAAGCCGAACGCCCGGAGCCCGCCCTACCCCAGCTTCGCTGTCATCGTAATCTTCGCATTCAACACCTTCGACACCGGACATCCCTTCTCCGCCGCTTCCGCATATTTCTGAAACGTGGCCGCATCCGCGCCCGGAACTTTTCCCACCACATCGATGTGACTCGCGGTAATCGCCCATCCCGAATCCAGCTTGTCGAGCGAAAGCGTCACCGTGGTCGAAATGCTCTCCGGAGTCAGATTCGCCGACCCCAACTGCGCCGACAGCGCCATCGAAAAACATCCCGCATGCGCCGCCGCAATCAATTCCTCGGGATTGGTTCCCTGGCCATTCTCAAATCGCGTGGAGAACGAATACTGCGTCTCCTTCAGCACTCCGCTGGGCGCCGAAATCGTCCCCTTCCCATCCTTCAGCCCGCCCTTCCAAACCGCGCTAGCCTTGCGTTGCATGGTGTTCTCCTCAAATATGATTTCAAAACTCGCTCCCCATTGTAGACGGAACCTGGCGGACCTGTCAGGGAGTCAAGCCATTCGAACTGACTGAAAGCGGACAACTGATCAGACCAGGCTGAGGTCTGAGGGCCGATGTCCGAGGGCTGACGTCTGACATCGTTTCTGTCCGCGCATCATGCGAAACCGGCGACAGAAGTGCGACAGCGCGTTGTGGACAAACAGCGTATACTTGAAGCACTTGACCTCGAAGACCACGCCTTATTTGCGCCTTCGCGATTGAGAGATCGAGAGGCGCCTTTTCTGTAGCAACGCTTTGCTCTTTATCGTTTGCTGTATGTCATAGTTTGTTGTCCCGGGTTTGTTGTCCGGGAAACGACGCGGCTGCTCCCGAAAGGTATATTCTGCCGAACGCGGGCTTGGCCATGTTCACCGGAATCTGCAGGAATGATTAAGCATCATCGTTTCCCGATCGGTTCGAACGACAGGAGTCTATTATGTCCGGAGTCAACGGCGATAAATCGCGGTTCAATCGAGTACGGAAACAAAAGCTCGCGCGCCGCATTCGGAACCGCCAACTGCTGAAGAAAGCCGTGGCGCCGGGCAAGCCGGCAATATCCGGTTCCGAGAAGAAGCCGGTTGGCGCCTGAAAGCCCGCTGTGCGCCGGGTTGCCGCTTTCCGCGGTCATCTCCGGCACGCTGAGCCGGCACGCTGAAAATAAACGGCGAATCGAAGTTTGGATGATTTTTGGAGAGGAACTGCAATGAAGAACCTTTACGTAGGTAATTTGCCCCACAGCACCACCGAGTCTGAGTTGCGAACTGTATTTGAGGCTCACGGTGCGGTGGAAAAAGTCAGTATTGTGACCGATCGGGAAACGGGCCGCGCCCGCGGTTTCGGATTCGTGGAGATGACCAATCCCGCCGAGGCCGATAAAGCCGTGGCGGCTCTGAATGGGACGGAACTAGGCGGACGCGCGTTGAAAATCAACGAGGCGCAGCCCAAGACCGACCGTCCCAAGGGTGGTGGCGGTGGTGGTGGAAAGCGGTTTGGCGGCGGCGGCAGTGGTGGGGGCGGCGGTCGCGGGCGCGATGATTACCAGGGCCACGCACGCCAGCCGCGCGAACCACGCTGGTAGTTTTCTTGTTTTCTGGAAGCAGCCGGAGGCGCGGATGCGCAGGCCGGCGCCGCTAGCAAAAAAACTAGGGAGGAATTGTGAATGCCACGAGGACGATCCACTTTTAATAAACGCCAGAAGGAACAAACGCGCCAACAGAAACAACGCGACAAGGCCGAGCGCCGGGTGCAGCGGAAACAGGACAAGCCGGAAGGCGCCGTGGTGGACGAGATGCAGGAACTACGGGCGCTTGCCGAGGCGCAGGCCGCGCTGTTTCGCATCGGCTCGGAAGACGATTCGGATTCGGCGGAAGTGTTTACACCGGGGAACAAACTCGACCGTTAGCGATCGAAGCGAAAAAGCCCCACTTCTCGCAAAGGACGCGAGAAATGGGGCACCCACTTTCCCTACTTCTGCTTTACTTTTACTTCTCTTTACTCGATACCAACTGATTTAGACGAAGACTTCGCCGGGCAATGCGGTCAGGGTGCGGGAAGCCAGTGTGTTCTGAACGAAACGCGGGGGCCGGCTTGCGCCCGACGGATCCATCTGCAACCGTTCGATGCGCAACTTGAGGGTGCGTTCGATGTTGCGGAGTTCGACGATCTCGACTCCGGCGGCCAGCGTAGTAGCGCGGCCAGTCAATCCAGCGCGACCGGTGCGGCCCACCCGGTGGATGAAATCTTCCGCCATTTTGGGCAGATCGTAGTTGATGACGTGGGCGACGTCGTCGCAATGCAATCCGCGGGAAGCGATGTCGGTCGCGACCAGCACCTGGAAGCGGCCTTCCTGAAATCCGCTGAGCGCGCCATTGCGCTGCGACTGCGAGCGGTCGCCGTGAATCATGGTGGCCGTGAAGCCGTCTCGCGCCAGTTCCTGAGCAAGGCGCTGGGCGCCGCGCTTGGTGCGGGTGAAGATGAGAGTCTGTCCCTTTTCCGCGTAAAGAAGCTGGCGGAGAACGTCGAGCTTTTCGCCGGGACGAACTTCGTAAGCTTTCAGTTCGACACTTTCGGCGGGCTTCAGGACTGAGCCTAGCGCAACTCGAACCGGATCGCGCATATATTCATGCACCAGGCCGGCGACGGATTGCTCGAGTGTGGCGGAGAAACACAGAGTTTGACGGCTCCTGGGCAATATCGCCAGAATGCGGCGGATGGCAGGCAGGAAGCCCATATCCAGCATGCGGTCGGCTTCGTCGAGCACCAGCATTTTGATGTGGCGCAAGTCGGCAAACCTGCGATCGGTAAGATCCTGCAATCGTCCGGGCGTGGCGATGATCAAGGATGAGCCGGCGCGAAGGCCCTGGATTTGACCTTTTTCGGACACGCCGCCGATGACGAGCGCGGCCGCGGGCATGGTCTTGTTGCGCAATTGTTCGTATTGTTCGTGAACCTGCATAGCCAGTTCGCGGGTCGGTAACAGGACCAGAGCGCTGGCTTGAGCCGACGGTTCGCGGCGAAGCATTTCCATCACCGGGATGAGAAATGCCAGAGTTTTGCCCGTGCCCGTCTGGGCCGTGCCGATTACGTCTTTGCCGTCGAGAGCGGGCTGGATGGCGCGCTCCTGGATCGGGGTTAAGGTGATGAATTGAGCTGCCACGAGCTTCTGCTGCAAGGCAGCAGACAAGGGCAGTTCTGAAAATGTGGTCATTCTAGATTGTTCTTTCTGGAGGGCCTGTTCGATATACACGTCTCTGCACTGAGACACACGTGAAGCTTCCATGCCGCTCACATTCAATTTTTGATTTAAACGCTGGAACTAAACGGCGGGCAGGAAAAGCGGAGATGAATCTGATCCAACGAGGGACCACCGCGTCACGAGCAAACCGTGGAAAAAGCGTCACAAACAGTATAGCACGGGAAGCGGGCGGTGCCAGTTACCAGCGTAATCGGCGGACTGGAGCGGGTTGGTGCGATAAGCGTGTCCAGCTTTCGCTCGAGGGATGCCAAGGTCGCCGATCTTCACAGAAGTTCACAAGAAGTTCACAGGAACTTCGCGTTCTGCAGGGGTCAATTCCCGGCATCTAACTGTTTATCCGCTACTTGCAAAGAATGGTCGCCAAGGAAGCGGTACTAGGCTAGAATTGACGATCCCGTACTCAAAACAATTGCGAATGGCCGAGACAAAACTCTCTTGCTTCTGGCATCGACCGGACCTTGGCCGCTACATTCGGGTCGGGGTTTCGCTTCACGGACACACCAACCGCTCCAAAGAAAGCCTGCAACTCATTCCGCAGTTGGCCCGCAAGGGTCCGATGCTGCATGAGGCACTGGAAAAGCAATGCCGGAAGTCGAGGATTCCGGTGGATTTTTCGCGGGCCTATTGGACTCCGCCGCTGACGCCGAAGCTGGCGTACGAGACGGAAAAGGACCAGATCGAGAACATCCTCGGACTCAAAGCGCTGGTCTCGCTCACGGACCATGACAACATTGAAGCGCCCGTGTGGTTGCGAACTGTGCCGGAGACCGCGCATACACCCATATCGCTGGAGTGGAGCGTGCCGTTCGCCGGAACCATTTTTCATCTCGGAGTACACAATCTGCCGGGCGGTCAGGCGCAAACCGTGGTCAACGATCTGGCAGCCTACACCCGGAACCCGAGCGCTGGCCGCTTATGTGAGCTGCTGGCCGTGTTGGATGGACTGCGGGAAGTGCTGGTGGTGTTCAATCATCCGCTGTGGACGCAATCGTGCGTGGGAGTGCAGCGAGGCGGCGACGATCTCGACCGGTTCCTGGAGTGCGCCGGGCAGTTCATGCACGCTTTCGAAATCAATGCCACGCGAAGCGCCCGCGAAAATTATCGCGTGGGGGAACTGGCGGCTCAGTGGGAGCGCCCGCTGGTTTCGGGCGGAGACCGGCACGGATGCGCGGCCAGCGGCGCATTGAATTTGACCTGTGCCGAGACCTTCTGCGATTTTGTGAGCGAGATTCGGCGAGAGCGGCGCAGCCATGTTCTGCTCATGCCGCAATACAGCGAGCCGGTGAGCATTCGCACCACGCGCACGCTGCTCGACGTGATTCGCAACTATCCGGAATATCCCGCGGGCACGCGGCGCTGGGATGATCGAATTTTCCATCCCGACGAGGGCGGCGGACCCGATCGGCCGATCTCGGCGCTGTGGAAAGCCCCTCCGGCGTATGTGGAACAAATCCTGGCCTGCATCCGGCTGCTGGAGAGATCGACCGTGCAGCGCGCTGTGAAGCTAGTATTCAGACCGGCCAGTGTTTCCGAAGCGCCGGCTGAGATTTTGGCTGATGCTGTTCCAGCAGCGGCGGAGGCCGCGTCGTCCGAGGCGCTTTCGTGAAGAGGAATAATCCACGAATCGCTTTTTTCCCCTGCGTCTACCACGAAGTGGACGGCGTGGCGAAAACCAGCCGCGAGTTTGAGGCCTTCGCCAGGCGTCATGAGATGGCATTCTTCATGGTGCATGCCGGGCCGGGCGACGAGGTCACGACCACCGGGTCGGTTACGCGCGTGCAGTTGCCACGCAGTCCGGTGAAGTTTCCGCTCGACCGGGCTCATGACTACGACCTGCTTTTCTTGAGACATTATCGAAAGCTCGAACCGTTTTTGCGAAACTTCCAGCCGGATGTGGTGCAAATCACGGGGCCGAGCGATGTGGGCACGCTGGGGGCCTACGTCGCGCACAAGATGAAAATCCCACTCGCGGCTTCATGGCAAACCAATTTGCACCAGTACGCGCGCAGGCGGATGGCGGCCGCCGCGTCTTTCTTGCCGAAGCCGGCTGCTGAAAAAATCGCCGGTTTCGCGGAGCGCTGGAGCTTTCGCGCTTCGGCGCGGTTCTATAAAATTCCCCGGCTGCTGTTCGCGCCGAACCCGGAGATGATCCGGGTGCTGGAGGCGGCCACGGGCAAGCGTTGCTATCTGATGTCGCACGCGGTGGATACGGAAGTTTTCCGCCCCGAGCTCCGCGATCGGCAGCTTGGCGATCGGCAGCTTCGCGATGGGGAGCTTCGTGATATACGTCAAGACCCGTTCCGTATCGGCTACGTGGGGAGGCTCACCACGGAGAAAAATGTGCGCGCTTTGGCGCGCCTGGAGCAGGCGCTGCTCCACCTGGGGCATCGGGATTTTCGTTTCGTGATCGTAGGCGAAGGCGCGGAAAGGAATTGGCTGCGGAAAAATATGCGGCAGGCGGAGTTCACCGGCGTGCTCACCGGGGACGAACTGTCGCGCACGTTTGCAAATTTCGATGTGCTGGCTTTTCCGTCGGAGACCGACACTTTCGGTCTGGTCGTGCTCGAGGCTCTTGCTTCGGGAGTTCCGGCGGTGGTTACCGATCGCGGCGGCCCGCAATATACGTTGCGCCATGGGATCTCGGGATACATCGCCCGCAGCGACGATGAGTTCGCTGCCTATACCGCGAGATTGATGTCGGAGCCTGAGTTGCTCTCGGCGATGCGCCAGGCCGCGCGGGAGCAAGCCCTGACTACTTCATGGGATCGCATCTTCGAGGGAATGTATGAAGCGTATGAAAGATGCGTGTCTCCGTTGCCGGTTGCCAGCCCCGGCGTTTTTGATGTGGCCACGACCTGACCGGGCATGCTGCATTCAATTCGCCACTGCGAATGACTTTCCTGCAAGACCAATATCCGCGATCCGCTTAAGCTCTCTCTAATTAAGCTCTCTCTGATTAAGCTCTCTAAGATTCAAGATGGGGATCTTTTTTTTTGCGGAATTGTGAAAGTTTTGCATGCGCTCGCTAAAGCCGCGGCAGTCCCAGCCGATGGTTCTGGTATCGAGCCACGAGGCGTGTGGGCAGCCGATTCGATTAAGTGTCGGCTCCCATGAGCAGCGGCAACGCGATGGAGCGATGCAGCGATGGATCGGTCGAGCGATGGATGAAAACCGTCATGGCAAAACTGTTTGAACCGTCCGATGCGACAGCGAACCCGACGAGTAAAGAGAGAGAGAACAAGAGAGAGGACAAGGGAGTGGACTTGTCCCTGATTCCTGGCAGCGTGAACGGTCAATCGCGAGCGATGCCGGTTCACAGCGGCCCCGGAAGGGTTCCTCTCTTTCAACTCTACCTGGCCGCTCCGCAAAAGACCGGTGAGGAAGTTCTAGCGCAGTTGGCACAAAGAGAATTGCGGGGTCACGGCGAACGGGTTCTGTTCGTGGACGACGAGGACTCGATGGTGTTCCTGATGGAGCGCTGGCTGGATCGACTCGGATATAAGGCGACTGTCTGCACGGCGCCGGAAAAAGCGCTGGAGATCTTCCGGGCAGCGCCCCAGGATTTTGACGTTGTGCTGAGCGATCTCTCCATGCCTGAAATGTCCGGCGTGGAGTTGGCCCGGGAACTTCTGCAAATCCGGCCCGGCGTGCCCATTTTGATTGTCTCCGGATATGTCGCCGCGGCGGACAACGAAGAAGTTCGCAGCCTCGGCTTGCCCGACCTGCTGCCGAAGCCGAACAGTATCGAACAACTCGCTCAGAGCATGCATAGCATTCTGGCCATGTGCAAGTCGTCGAATCCGGCGGGCCAAACCCGCACACCCGGGCGAATGGCGGCTGCCGCCGGCAGCTGAGTCGCCGCTTGCTCTCCACATCCTCCAAATCGAGCGCGACTTCCTGCCGCAAGAAAACAAAATGAAATGCGGCTTCAGCCGCTGAGGTTAGCCGCAAAGCGGCGCAAGAATGCAGCCCACAGCGCAAGCCGTGGGTAAGAATCCAGAAATGGACTTAGCCCCGGCAGGGGCGAAAGGCCGGGCTGGCCTGGGGGCCGATTCGCTGAGCACGTCAGCTGTAGTGCACGTCAGCTGTAGTGCACCAGAGGCGTGGGGGGCTGATTGGTGACCAGCCAGTACATGCCGAGGAGCTTTACCATTTTCCGGAACTGTTCAAAATCAACCGGCTTCTGCAGATAGCTGTTGACGCCGAGGCTGTAGCCGGTCGCCATGTCACGCTCTTCCCGTGACGAAGTCATCAGTACGATGGGGATGGTCTTGGTCCGGGGATCGCTTTTGACCTGCTTGAGAACCTGCATTCCGTCAACTTTTGGCAGCTTCAGATCGAGCAGCACCAGCTTGGGCGGATGCTCGAAGGAGCGTGCGCTATGCGGCCCGGTACAGAAGAGGAATTCCAGCGCCTCCTCGCCATCGCGCGCAATGAATACGTGATTCGCCAGATTTTCCGCACGCAAAGCATGCAGAGTAAGGTCGATGTCGTCTTGGCTGTCATCGACCAAAAGGATGTCAACTTCATCGGGATTCATGGTTGGGCTCCTGCCGAGGCGCGTTTCATTTGCGAAGCGTTTGAAGCAGCATCCTGGATGTCGTTTGATAGAACATTTGCGGGAGGGGCAGGCGCGAGGGTGAAAAAAAATGTTGCGCCCTGATCGAGTTCGGACTCCGCCCAGACGCGGCCTCCGTGCTTGCGCACGATGCGGTGCACGGTCGCCAGGCCGATGCCCGTTCCTTCGAAATCCTCCGGCCGGTGCAGACGCTGGAAGACGCCGAACAGCTTGTCTTTGTACTTCATGTTGAAGCCAACGCCATTGTCGCGAATGAAAATGATGCTCTCCCCGTTTTTCTGGAGATGACCGATCTCGATGACGGCGCACTTGCGGGGACGGGTAAATTTGAGGGCGTTGGCGATGAGGTTTTGAAAAACCTGCTTGACCAGGATGGAGTCGCAATCGGCCGGAGGCAGTTGCGCAATTGTCCAGGTCACCGCCCGGCCTTCGGCGTCAGGCTGGAGCAGGGAGATGACCTCTTCGATGAGCGTGTTCAGCTGTGTAGGTTGAATCTTAAGGTCGTGACGGCCCACTCGCGCCAGGTTCAGAAGCTCGTCGATGAGCCGGCCCATGCGATGAACTCCATCTTCGATGCGCTGCAGATAATGGCGGGCTTCGGGGGTGAAACCGGGACCAAAATCCTCGGCCAGCAGGCGGGAAAAGCCGCCAATATGACGCAGCGGTGCCCTCAAGTCATGTGACACGGAGTAGGTAAACGCCTCGAGTTCCTGGTTGGCTTCCTTCAGTTGTGCGGTGCGTTGCAAAACCCGTTCCTCGAGCTCTTCGTTCAGTTCGCGGATCTCCCGTTCGTTGGCTTTTCGTGGGGTGATGTCGCGGGCAATTTTCGCAGCGCCCACAATCTCTCCGGCACGATTTCTGATGGGAGAAATGGTGAGCGAAACGTCAATTTCTGCGCCATCCTTGCGCAGGCGGACGGTCTCGAACTGTTCCACGCTCTGGCCGCGGCGGATGCGCTCCAGGATGTCGGCCTCTTCGGCGGCGCGTTCCGGGGGAAAAAGCATCAGCGCCGGCTGGCCCATCACCTCCACTTCCGAATAGCCAAATATTTTTTCCGCGCCGCGATTCCAGGCGATGATGGTTCCCTCCAGGCTCTTGCTGACGATGGCATCCTGGGAGGACTCGACGACGGCGGCCAGCCAGCCGCGCGCTTCCTCAGCCCGCTTGCGTTCGGTGATGTCGGTACGGATCGCCATATACTGTCTCGGCTTTCCGCTGTCCTCAAGGAATGGAACGACAGTAGTGTCAACCCAGTAGATCGAACCATCTTTTGCGCGGTTGCAGATTTCGCCCCGCCACACTTTCCCGTTGGCGATGGCGTAGTACATATGCTGGAAGAATTCCTTCGAATGATGGCCGGAGTTGAGAATGCGGTGGTTCTGGCCTAACAGCTCGTCGCGCGAATATTGGCTGATGGCGCAGAACTTGTCGTTGACGTAAGTGATGGTTCCCTGTACGTCGGTCGTGGCCACGATCGCATGCTGGTCGAGGGCGAATTTTTGCTCGGCTAATTCCTTCAACACAGTTCCGTTGCTGGCCACGGTTTCCTGCTTGAGGAGGCGAGATGTCGCACTGCCACTCATCGGTTTTCCATCCACTCTTTCGTATGTGAAAAGCGGGCCGCGCAACGTATACCTGCTTGGATTATCGGCCCGGAGGAATCGGAGCTTTAAGGCTGGGAAGTTTGGAGGAATACCAAGGCGTGGCGGGACCAGCGGAAGTCAACGGAGCGGGCCACAAAGTGCATCCGCCAGAACTTTGCGGCTCGAGCCGTCGGCTCGACCTATGGGATCGAGCTATGGGGAAGTCCGGTGAATCAGTTCTCGAGGTAGGAATCGATCCAAGCCTTCACCTTCTGGCGCCGGTCGTCGCCGGGATCGAACTGTACTCCCAGGGAGGCGGGCTTGCGCCACTTCACCATGCCGCGAATGGTGGCCCGAGGCAAGGTCATCAGAGCGAACGACACTTCGACGTTGGCCCCAATCGAATAGCCTTCGTCGCTCCTGACCGACAGCCCGCCGGCACTCATGTCGATGCTGGTGGCGCAGATGCGCCGGCCATCGCCGACGATCGAGACTTCCGTCATGACCGGAATGCGCACATAACGCCGCAGCTCATGCTGCACCAGCATCCGTGTGGCCTGCACCAGTTTCTGCGCCGCCGGCCGCTCCAGAGGTTCTTTAAATATGGCGTTGATGCCGTATTTGGAGTACTGCATGGCTTCCAGTGCGGTGCCGCCCAGTCCGTAGATCACGCAACGGCTGTTGGAAGCGGAGGTGCGGACTCCTTCCATCACGGCATCGGCCCCAATGCCCAGAGAAAGGACGCAGGCCTCGAATTTTTCTTTGTTCAGGCGCTCGGCCGCGCCGGTGGACATGATCACGGTTTCAATGCCGAATTGCTTGAAGCATTCCGACAGTAGAGCCTGGCTCGATGCAGTCAATCCCACCAGGGCAGTGCGTGCGGCCGCCTTGCGCACGCTGGGTGCAAGAACAAAAGTTGCAGCCAAGGACTTATCCATAAACGGGGGAAGACTCCACTCTCAAGGTTCATTGTGAATGCCTGGGCTGCGCTTGCAAAGAGAGAACCAGCAAAGCCGAAGCACCGAAGGATGGTGCCGGTTCCGCATCAATCAAGAATCGGGACATTACCAGGCAGAAGGTTGTTGGAATGAAGAACTTGGATTGCGCGCGGGGCAGAATGGGAATTCCCAAATGCGGAACGCGGAACGGAAGACTTTCTCCTGAATCGGCCGTCGCGCATCGAGCGCGTCTCCATTAGGTATTCGGCCAGCCAGCAAACTCCGATCGAAGTGCCGATGGAGATGGTGGATGATGTCAAGTGGCAATAAATCGTCTCCTTCGCTTCCGCCTGAGTCTGTACGCGGCTTCGAGGGTGCGTTGCGGAAGACGAAGCTGGCTACTTGATCATAGGAGCAACGCTCGAACTTCCCGCCGCCGTAGACGGTCTGCTCCCAGACTGGGTCAGCCATGCGCCTCTTTCTTCTTGGCTTTGGCTCGCTGAGTGCGCGCGGCGCGGGCCTTCTGTTTAGCCTCAAGCTTTGCCAGCCCTTCCTTCATTTCCTTCAGGCTGGCGTCGATCTTCGCCCAACGCGCCTGTACCGCTTTGCGGGCTGCATCGCTTCGTTGTTCCGCTGTACGATTTCGGGCTGTGGCGTTGCCCCCTTGTTTCCCGAACTTCGCGAAATACTCCCGGATTTCCTGCTTCGTAGCCATCTACCGCACCTTACGCCATTCGCAGGGGGTGCGCAAGAACTATCTTGATATACGCAGGGGGTGCGTGTAAATTATCAGCATGGACGGAGGCGACATGAACATCGAACAAAAGCTCGAAGCCCTCACACATAGCGTCGAACTGCTGGCGGGGATGCAGGTCGAGACAGAGAAGCGCTGGGGCAACTGGCCGAAAGCATGGTTGCGCTAACGAATCGGACTTCGCGGCTGGAGGAGTCGATGGTCACGCTGGTCGATGGAATGACGCTCCTGACGCGCATCACCGTTGAGCACAGGGAACGCATCGAGAATTTGGAAGGAAATCGGCCGCTGTAAAACAATTGCGCCCAGAGCGCGTGCTTGCAACACAGCACTCAGGGCTAACCAACACCCAGCCTTTACAGGAGGCAAGATGTCAGCTCACAGCACTTTAGCAGTTCTCTCCTCCCCGGATTTTCCACAGCTACTCCGCTCCGCCATTGACCGGGCAGTTTCCCGGCTTTCTATTTGAGGCGTTCAACATCGGTGAAGTTAAGAACCACGACAGGCGCTTTTTTTCGGATACGGCAGCGAGGGATTCAAATTTTGCCGGTCAGTCAGCTTCCCGCCGCTTGATTCCGCGAAAGGACTCGTCCTGTTCCTTTATTCAGCAGGCGATTGAGCTCTTTGGCGAGGGATCGTGAATCCACCGGCTTGGGCAGGTAGCCATCAAATTTTGCATTCAATATTGTTTCGCGGTCGCCTTGCATGGCATAGGCCGTGACCGCCACGACAGGGGTTGGGGCGAGGCGGGGATTCTCGCGAATTTGGCGGATCACGGCAAAGCCGTCGAGCACTGGCATTCCGATATCCAGCAGCAGCAGATCCGGTGGACTCTGCTCCATCATGCGCAGCGTCTCTTCGCCGTCGCAAGCTTCCATGACCGAGTAACCGCGCATTTCCAGCAATTCGCGCAACAGTTCGCGATTGACCGCATTATCTTCGGCGATAAGGATTTTGATCATAGCTGTCCCGCTGCCTTTGCCTGTGTCCGGTCGCGAATAGCCCGGGCCACCTCGGCCATCAGCTGCCGTTGCCAGGAGCCATTTTTTTGAAACAGCGCCTGGGTTTCGCGAATCAGCACTGCTAGTTGAGCCGGTGTGAGAGTCATGGCGGTCATCACCAGAATGGGGAGCTCTTTCAATGCGGGTTGGGCGCGCACCTGGCGGATGACCTCGAAACCATCCATCCCCGGCATGAGCAGATCCAGCACGAGGGCGGCGAACCGGTTCGAGGAGAGCGTCTCCAGCGCTTGCTCTCCGCTCTGCACGCTTTGCGTCTGGTTTCCGGCGGAGCGCAGCGTCTCCTCTAACAACTCCAGAGTGGTCGGATCGTCGTCCACCAGTAAGATTGCCGCCTCATCCTCGCTCCAATGGGTCACGTGCTTGCGAATCGTTTCCAGAAGGACCGGTTTGCGAATCGGTTTGACGAGATAATCGGCCGCTCCCAGCGCAAAGCCCACCTGCTTCTGGTCTACGACAGAGACGATAATGATCGGGATATGGGCTGTGCCGGAAGATTTTCGCAACTCGACCAGCGTCTCGAAACCGCTGCCGCCTGCCATCAGGACATCCAATGTAATCGCGTCGGGATGAAGTTGATGCGCTTTTTTGAGGGCTTCCGCCCCGGATTCAGCCACTACAGTACGATAGTCGGAATCCAGATAGCTGGAGAGAAGTTCGCGGGCGGGGATCTGGTCGTCAACCACTAGAATCAGCGGCTTCTTGCCGGCGCTGGCGACGGCGGTGTCCGGGCGGGCCGCTGGGCCGATGGCCCGGTTCTTGGCGGGCGCTTCGCAGCCCAGCGGCAGGGTAATGGTAAATCGGCTGCCTTTCTCCGGCTCGCTCTGCAGCGATATCTTTCCGCCCTGCTGTTCCACCAGGCGCTTGGTGATCGCCAGCCCTAACCCCGTGCCTTCCTTGGCGGCATCGCTGGTTCCGTCAATCTGGCGGAACTCTTCGAAAACGACTTGCTGGTCCTCCGGGCGGATGCCGATCCCCGTGTCGCTGACGGAGATACGAACTTCGTGGTCCCGCTCCACGCAATCGATGTCGATTCTCCCATTCCTGGGCGTGAACTTCACCGCGTTGCTCAGCAGGTTATGGAGCACCTGCTTGAAGCGAAGCCGGTCGGCATGCACCGCCAGGCCCGCCTCAACCGCATGCTGAACCTGGATATTTTTCTTCATGGCCAGCGGATCGATGGTGGAGAGAATTTCCGGTAAAGCATCCTCGATCCGAAAATCTTCCCACCGGAGTTCGAGCTGCCCGGCTTCGATCTTGGAGAGATCCAGAATGTCGTTGATCAACTGCAGCAGGTGAGCGGAGCCCTGCTTAATGTGATTGACGAAGCGTCTCTGCTTGTCATTGAGCTGGCCGGGTTCGCCTTCCGCCAGAAGCTCCGAAAAGCCCACAATCGCGTTGAGCGGGGTCCGCAATTCGTGGCTCATGCTGGCCAGAAACTTGCTCTTGAGCCGGGTGGCGCGTTCGACTTCGCGGTTGCGCAGCTCCAACTGCTGGTTGCTGGCGGCTAACTTGTCGCTGAATTTGCGTTTTTCCTCTTCGTTTCGTTTCCTCTGCGTGACGTCGACCGCCACGACGGCTTCCGCATCTCGATCCTCAAAGCGTAGGGCGTAGGAGTTGTTTTCCACATCAATGACCGTCCCGTTCTTCCGACGATGCCGCCCCAGAATGAAGCGCTCGCCCGCGTCTCGAACCGCGCCGGAGCTTTCCACCAAGACTGAAGAATTCTCCTGCATCTGAATATCCTTGATGGTCATTCTCAGGAATTCGGAGCTGGAATAGCCGTATTGGCTTACGGCCGCGGAGTTCACCGCCAGAAATCGCAGTGTCTCACGGTCAAAAACCCAGGTCGGATGCGGATTGTTGTCAAACAATTTTCGATGCCGCTCCTCGCTCTCCTGTAACAATGCTTCCGCGCGCCCGCGCTGCATGATGTCTCGCAGCAGCACGAAATAAACCAGCCCCAGCAACAGAAAGCCCGCGAAGACGACGCATGCCAGCGTGAGGCTTGTCCTTCGATTACTGGCTTGGAATTGCCGGTCGCGAAGCTTCAGCAATCCCTCCTCTTGTTGTTTCATCTCGGAAATAATGGTTCGGACCTGGTTCATTTCTGCCGAGCCCCCGCCGTTCGTCAGTTGTTGCTGGGCGGCCGCAAATCCTTTTTGCTTTCGCAAATCGATGTTTTCCTGTAGCGATTGCAACTCTTCGGCGGCCCCGCTTTCCAGCAGGACAAGGTGGCGCTGCTGGTTCGGGTTATCGGAGGTGAGTGACCGGAGTCGATCGAGATGGACGCGCACGCCTGGGCCGGCCGCCCGATACGGTTCCAGAAGGGCTGGTTGGTCCGTGATGATGTAGCCGCGCGCCGCGGCCTGCGCCTCGCCCACCGCCGAAAGCGTGGCTTCCAGTTCCGCCAAAACTTCGTGGGAGTGCGAAACCCATTTACTCGCTTCCAGGAAGTTGCGCCCATCTCGGAACAGCAGCAGAGCGACCAGCAGCAGAATTATTCCGGCTGCCGCCAAGCCGATGCCGGTCTTCTTTTCTCTGGACAATCTCATCTGGACAATCTCATCTGGACAATTTCATGTTCGCCTCAAATTCCCCGCCAGACAAATGAGGAAAGCCTCAGACAATGCCGCCAATCGGCGTGCATGGTCGAAGTCCCGTTTCCTTAGCGGGCGGCGGGGTGGCGCGTGATCAGCCTTTTGGGTAGTGGATCAGTTTGAATTATGAATCTCACGAGGCGTCATCCCGAAGAGCCCGCGTTTTTTGCCAGCGGGCCGAGGGATCTCCCGTGGCACACAGTGTCGTAGCGGGAGATCCTTCGCTCCTCCTGAAGAACGGCTACGCTCAGGATGACGCCATCGATGAGCGAAGATGCCATCAGAATTTCAAACTGACCCACTAACGCCTTTTGCGATCGCTTGCGTATCCGCCCCTAACTCGGAGGGAAGTTAATGGCCGGCGGCCGCACTGCGGGCCAAACCGCCTCCGCTACTCGCTAGCCGCTCGAATTGGTCAAAGATGCGTGGATCCCACCAGCCTTTGGCTACTTCCGCCTTCATAATTTGGAGGGCCTCGTTTGCGGAAAGCGCTCTCTTGTAAGGCCTCTCGGTCGTCAGCGCGTCGTAGACATCCACCACCTGGAGCACGCGGGCGGCTCCGGGAATGGCCTCTCCCCGAAGTCCATCGGGATAGCCCGATCCGTCGAATTTCTCGTGATGGTGTCGAATGATGGGAAGCACAAAACGGAACGATTTGAGAGGCGCGCAAATTCGCTCCCCCACCAAGGGGTGCTGCTTCATCAAGCTCCATTCGTTGGAGGTCAAACGCCCTGGCTTCAAAAGAATCGCATCCGGCACCGAAATTTTTCCCACGTCATGCACTACCCCGGCGCGGCGAAGCGCAACCAGTTGCTCTTCGGAAAGCTTGAGGTGCTCTCCCAGCCGCACCGAGTAATCGGCCAGGCGCTGGCAATGGCCGTGGGTATACGGATCTTTGCCTTCAATACTCCGCGCCAGCAGGAACAGGACCGACTCGGCCTGCTCCAGTTCGTCGGTGCGATGTTTGAGGTTCAAAAGCGAGGTTACGCGAGCCATCAGCTCGGTTCGGTCCACGGGACGGCTCAAAAAGTCGTCGGCGCCGGCGTGGATGCCTTCCAGCCGATCCTGCTTGTCACAAAGCGCTGTAATGATGACTACGGGGATCAGATACGTGTCTGGGTTTTTCTTAATGTACTCGCATACCTCAAACCCATTCAGGCGAGGCATCATCACGTCCAGAAGTACCAGGTCCACTGGTGTGCGGGAAAGCTCTTCAACCGCCGCCGCGCCATCCGCCACGGCAATTACTTTGCATCCCTGCGCTGAGAGGAGTTCGGTTAAGAGCTCACGATTTGCCGCTTGATCGTCGGCGACCAAAACGGTGCCGGTGACCGGCCGCTGCGACGGATGAAACATACTTTGCCGTCCATTCCTTGACGTTCGCTCCCGAATTCGCTGTATTCCTTTAGCTCCGCCTTGTCCACTCGAAGCCTTTTCCTGGTGGCTGCTCACCCCGGTCCCAGCGGCACAGCTCGAAGTGCTCTGGCTTCTCCCGCGCCCGTTGTCTTAGTCATCGGCAGTGGCCCGCCGGACGTTAGCGGCCAGACGGGTTCGCTGCAGAAAGGAGCCATGCCGTCTTCTGCGATTGCCGCCGAGGATACGAACACTTCAAGAATGCGTCTCAATTCCAGTAGACTGACTGTCCACGAGGGATGGCCACTTGAAAGAACACAGATCGCGTTTCCAGCGCAACGTCATCATTGCGCTCTTTATCCTTATCCTTTTGCTGGCCGCAGCCGCGGCTGCGCAGTCTGTATCGCCGGAACTGCTGAATGGGCTCAAATGGCGCCTGATCGGACCATTTCGGGGCGGCCGGGTGGTCGCCGTGAGCGGAGTTCCGGGCGACTCGACTACCTTTTATTTTGGCGCGGTCAATGGCGGCATCTGGAAGACGGTCGATGCCGGGTCCGTTTGGACTCCCATTTTTGATCAACAACCTGCCGGTTCCGTCGGGGCGATCGCCGTGTCTCCCTCGGACCCCCGGACCATCTATGCGGGAACCGGCGAGTCCGATATTCGCTCCGATCTGTCTTCCGGCAATGGCGTCTACAAATCTTCCGATGGCGGCTCGACCTGGAGCCACGTTGGCCTTGAGGACACGCGGCAGATCAGCAGGATCGTGGTGGACCCCCACGATCCGAATGTCGTCTACGTGGGAGCGCTCGGTCACGCGTATGGCCCGAACCAACAACGCGGCGTCTACAAATCAGTGGATGGAGGAGCACATTGGGTGAAGGCCCTCGATACGGGCTCTGAGATTGGCGTTTCAGATCTGGCGGTCTGTTCCGGGAATCCACAGATTCTGTTTGCCGGGACATGGAATACGCATCGCCCTCCCTGGAGCACCTATGCTCCCATCGACGGGCCCGGTGGCGGGCTCTATCGCTCTCGGGACGCCGGCAAGACCTGGGCTCGACTCAACGGCAGCGGATTACCCGAAGGCGATTGGGGACGCATTGGGGTTGACGTTGCGCCGGACGGCAGGCGGGTCTACGCGCTCATCCAGGCGAGGAAGGCCGGTCTTTATCGTTCGGACGACGGCGGCGACACCTGGGTTCTGGAGAATACAGATTCGCGGCTCACCAGCCGCGCCTGGTATTTCAACGGCATCACCATCGACCCGCAAAATCCCGATGTGATTTATGTTCCCAATGTCGCTCTCTACCGATCGGAAGATGGCGGCAAGACAATTTCGATTGTGCGGGGCGCGCCCGGTGGCGACGATTATCACCAGCTTTGGATCGATCCCAGGAATTCCGCCAGCATGGTTCTGGGAACGGATCAGGGAACTACCATCAGTCTCGACCGCGGCCAGACCTGGAGCACGTGGTACAACCAGCCCACGGCGCAGCTCTACCACGTGATTACCGACAACCAGTTTCCATACGTGGTGTATGGCGCTCAACAAGATAGTGGAAGCGCCGCTGTTCCAAGCCGCACCCATCACGGACAGATCACGCCCCGGGATTGGTTTCCGGCGGGCGGAAGCGAGAGCGGATACATTGCGCCCGATCCCAGGGATCCCGACATTATCTATCTGAGTGGAACTTACGGCAGCGTTGACCGCTTCAACAAGCGAACCGAATTCAGCCAGAATATTACTCCGTGGCCGGCGCTGACATTCGGTTCGGAAATCAGTCAGCGCAAATATCGCGATCCCTGGACGCCGGTTCTGGTTTTTTCCGCCGCGGACTCGAATACGCTATATTTCGGGTCGCAGTATGTGATGAAGACGGTCGATGGCGGCTTGCACTGGCAAACCATCAGTCCCGATCTCACGGGTGCGGAGCAAAAGCCGGGAGAGAAGACGACGGGACCGACGACGATTGAGAACGCGAAACAGCGAGGCTACGGCGTGGTGTTCACGATCGCGTCATCCGCGGTCAATGGCAATCTGATCTGGGCTGGAAGCGACACCGGCTTAGTTCACCTGACTCGCGATGGCGGAAAAGTCTGGAAAGATGTAACTCCCCCGGGGCTTAGCGACTGGAGCAAGATTTCGTTCATCGAGGCTTCGCATTCTGACCCTGCAGTTGCGTTTGCGGCGGTCGACCGCAGCCGGCTCGACGATCGTACACCTTATCTCTATCGCACTCGCGACTATGGCGCCACCTGGCAACTGATTACGAACGGGATTGCGCCCGACTCTTTCCTGCGCGGCATTCGGCAAGACAGCGAGAATAAGTCGCTGCTCTTCGCCGCGACCGAACTGGGAGTTTACACTTCATTCGACGATGGCGACCACTGGCAATCGTTGCAACTGAACCTTCCGGTTACCTCCGTTCGCGACCTAACCATTCACGGCGACGATCTTGTCATTGGCACGCACGGGCGATCTTTCTGGATCCTCGACAACATCACCCCGTTGCGCCAGGCGCGGGAAGCGGCGAAAGCGAAGGCATTCCTGCTCTACCAACCCGCGGCGGCAGTTCGCATCGACAACGACTCGTTCTTAGGGACACCGCTTCCGCCCGAAGAACCGACGGCCGAGAATCCTCCCGCTGGCGCCATGATCGATTATTTTTTGAAGTCTCCGGCAAGCAATGTCACGCTGGAGGTGTTCGACGCGCAGAGGAATCTGGTGCGCAAATTCTCGTCCGGGGATAAACATGACGAAGATAAACAGGGGGAAGATAAACATGCGGACAAGCATCCAGCACTCCCCATCGCCGAACGTTGGTTCCCCAAACCGCAATCTCTGGCGGCAACTCCCGGAATGCATCGCTTCGTCTGGAACCTTACCTGGAGCACCTCCGGAGAACCAGCGGACGAAGAATCCGAGTCCCGTAATCCCAGCGGCCCCAAAGTGGTCCCCGGAATCTACCAGGTCCGCCTGACGGTGAATGGACAGGCGCAGAGTCAGTCGCTAAAGGTGATCATGGATCCACGCTCGCCAGCTACTCCCGAGGTTCTTCGGGAGCAGCTGCAGCTGGCTCAAGAAATCTTTGCCCAGGCCATGGAGGCGCGCCGCGCCCTCGCCGAGGTCGCCTCGGTAAAGAAACAGCTCTCCGATATCGAGCAGAAACTTGACCCGACGAATCAAGCTCTCAAGGCCGCCGTGGCAGACGCTCAATCGGCAATCGCACAGATTCTTTCTGACAAAAAGATTCTTTCTGACAAAGAGAGGACGGCACTACCATCCGGAGGGCTGCAGGACGGCTACGTTGAGCTGACCTCTGCGCTGCGCGTGGCCGAGAGCGGAGATCGCGCCGTGCCTTCGCAGGCAATCGCCGTCTACAAAGAATCCAGCCAGAAAGTCAAAGAAGGAATCGCGCAGTGGACCGCATTCAAGCAGGCGAAATTGCCGCCGCTGAATCAGAAGTTACGCGAAGCTGGCGTTGCTCCGGTCGCGATCTCGGAAATTGAAAAGGAGGTTCAATTTCTGATGTCACGTTAGAGCGTCCTCCCCCTCTTGAGCTGATCGGCGAAGACCTGCAGCGGGCGCGAAAGACGATCCGCGAGGGCAGAGGTAGTGAAGATGTTGTGGCAGCCGGACCTGTAAGCCGAATTCTGTCCGCGGGATTGCTCCTGCTGGACGGCCATTCCTCTGGGCCGCGCATCGCTGCGCGGCTCTAGCGACCTACCCGAAGGTTTGACGCACCGAGCCGGCACGTGTCCGCTATCTGATTCAAAGAACCAGGCCGCGAACTTCCTCCCTATTTGGTCTTGCTCCGTGTGGGGTTTGCCCTGCCCGCGACATTACTGGCGCGGCGGTGCGCTCTTACCGCACCTTTTCACCCTTACCCCGTCCCGCGAAGGCCGAGGCGGTATATTTTCTGTGGCACTTTCCGTCGAATATCGGGTCTCCTACCCTCCGCGCAGAACGCGAAGCATGGGCTACCCAACACCCTCCCGGACGTTATCCGGCACACTGCTCTGCGGAGTTCGGACTTTCCTCTCCCCGCGCCCGAAGACGCAGAGAGCGGCCGTCCGGTCCGGCTGCCTACGGAATGATTATCTCATGGGGCTTCCGGCTTCCGGCTGCCGGCTTTTCGGCTGCCGGAACCAACAGTCCTTTTGGAGCGTATGCTTACGTTGACTGATAAACTTGACTCCGGCACCAGTTGCCTTTCCGAAAGCCGGACGCCGAGAGCCGGAAGCCTGATCCATGAACATTGCTGAAGCCATTCGAATCGCACTGCGGTCGCTTTGGGCCAATAAGCTGCGTTCCGTGCTCACCTTGTTGGGGGTAGTGATTGGCATTGCCGCCGTGATTGCCGTAGTTACGTTTGTTTCCGGAATTCAGGATTATGTGGCCAAGAAGATTTTCAATCTTGGCGCCGACGTATTCATCATTGGAAAGACGTCGCCGGTTGAGACCAATGTGGAGCATTTCCTGGCGGCCGAGAAGCGCAAAAATCTGGTGATGGAAGATTACCAGGCAGTACTCGAGGCCTGCCGCCATTGCGAATATGTGGGGGCGCTGATGCGCGGCAGCGGGCGTGTGAAACACAACGAGCAGTCGATCAGCGATACCACCATTCAGGGGATTACGCCGTCGGTGGCCTCGATTCTCGATACCGATCTGACTTACGGGCGGATGCTGAACGACACGGATTTGAATAACCACTCGCAAGTTGCCGTTGTCGGGACCGACATCGTGGAGCATCTGCTGGGCAGCTCCGACCCACTGGGCCAGGAAATTCGGATCGACGGCTGGAGCTATCAGGTGATTGGGGTGGGCAAGAAAAAAGGCAAGACCCTGGGGCAGAGCGCGGATAACTATGTGCTCATCCCGGTCACTGTATATCTGAAACAATACGGCGTGCATAACAGCAGCATTCGGATTTGGGGCAAAGCCACAGCCACCGGAGCTCCGCTGAGCCAGGCTATCGACGAAGCGCGAGCGGCATTGCGGGCGCACCGTCACGACCGACCCGGGGAAGAAGACAGTTTTGAAATTGAAACCAATGCCAGCCTGCTGAGCATCTGGTCCGGCCTGAGCAGCACATTTTTCATGGCGACCATTGGGATTGCCGCCGTCTCGCTGGTAGTGGGCGGCATCGTGATCATGAACATCATGCTGGTTTCGGTAACCGAACGCACCCGGGAAATCGGAATTCGCAAGGCGCTGGGCGCGCGCCGGGATGACGTGCTGCTTCAGTTTTTGATTGAAGCCGTGATTCTGGCATTGATTGGTGGAATATTGGGAGTGCTCGGCGGTGTGATGGTCGCTGAATTCGTGACGCTTATTATCGGCATGCCGTCGTCCATCAAGTTGTGGGCGGTCGCTGCGGGCTTGCTGGTGTCGGCCAGCGTGGGAGTTTTTTTTGGAGTGTATCCGGCGCGCAAGGCTGCACGGCTGGATCCGATTGTGGCGCTGCGATTTGAAATGTAAGGCGAATTTAGCAATTGTGTAATTTGGTAATTGAGCAATTGAAAACCCAGGATGCTTTAGATTTCAAATCACTCAATTACTCAATTGCAAAATTACTCAATCTCTTATGATACGCAAAGACGAATTCGGAGAGATTTTACGGATGGCGGCGGAGACGATTCGCAGCAACAAACTGCGCTCGGGGCTGACCGTGTTGGGCATCGTGATTGGGGTGGCGGTCGTCATCGGCGTCTCCTCGATCGGCCGCGGGCTCGACGAGAACGTACGGCAGATCGTCAGCAGCATCGGCTCCGACGTGATTTTTGCCTTTCATCTGGAGCCTTTTACCTTCGGCCGGCCCACCGAGGAAATGCGTACCCGCAAGGAACTTACCTACGATGATGCGGTCGCCATGCGTGACTTGCCCCACGTCAAGGCGGTGACCGCCGGCGTGCGGTATTTCCGCCCGGAACTTGGCGTGGGGTCGTTCGCCGTGAAATATGGCGACAAGAAAGCGAAGAATACGATTCTCGAGGGCGATCAGGCCTCGGCCAAGGAAGTATTCGATCTGCAGATCGGGTCCGGACGGTGGTTCAGCGAGGTGGACGAACAGCACCGCTCTCCCGTGGTTCTGCTGGGCGCCGATACTGCGGAGGAGTTGTTTGGCGCGCAGGACCCGATGGGCAAAGAAGTGAACATCGAAGGCCAGCTCTTTACCGTGATCGGAACATTGCAGCCGGTGAAATCGGTTTTCGGCGGCGGCAAGAATCCGGAGGACAATAAAGCTGTCTTTCCGCTGAGCACATTCCGCAAGCTTCATCCCGGAACTGAAGCAGCATTGGATCAGCATGAAGGCCACGTCCCACGACGATGTGCCGAAGGCGATCGACGAGATTCGCGAATTGCTGCGCCGCCGCCGCAAGGTTCCTCCCGACAAGCCCGATAACTTCGCGGTATTCACTTCGGACTCGATCTCCGACGCGTGGAACCAGATTACCGGCGCTCTGTTCATCGGCATGTTCGCGATTTCCAGCGTGGGGCTGATCGTCGGCGGCGTGGGAGTGATGAACATCATGCTGGTGAGCGTGACCGAACGAACCCGCGAGATCGGCGTGCGCAAAGCGATCGGAGCGCGCAAGCGCGACATTCTTTTGCAGTTCACGCTGGAGGCGATCATGTTGACCGCCGTCGGCGGCATCATTGGCGTTACCGCGGGCGCGATCATGGTCTGGGTGATTCCAGTGTTGTGGCCTTCGTTGCCGGCGCGCATGTCGGTGTTCTGGACCGCCTTCGGGTTCAGCGCCGCCGCTGGGGTCGGGCTGATCTTTGGGATCTATCCGGCATGGAAAGCGGCGAATCTGGATCCGATCGAATCGTTGCGGTACGAGTAGACTTGCCTGCGCCTGCGCATGATTCATACCACCGTTAGAATCTTTGAGGTTGTCGGGATTCTGGGGTGCATTTCCAGTTCTATCTACTATTTGATGTGTTTGTGGAGTGCGGCCGTTTTTCTGCGGCGGCGGCTGGCGGACAAGAGCGTCCGCCCCACACTATCGTTGCCGCCGGTTTCGATTCTTAAGCCGCTGAAGGGCGTCGATCCCGAAATTTATGAAAGCTTCCGCAGCCACTGCCTGCAGGACTATCCGGAATACGAAATTATTTTTGGGGTGCAGCGATCCCCACGATCCGGCCGTGGCCAGCGTGCGGCGATTGCAGCGGGAATTTCCTGACCGGACGATTCAGTTGGTGGTGTGCGCGCAGATCAACTCGGCGCCAATGTGAAGGTCAGCAATCTTGAACAGATGATGCCCGCGGCTCGCCACCAGTATTTACTGGTCAACGACAGCGACATTCGCGTGCCGAGCTGATTATCTTCGGCGCGTCATTGCGCCGCTGCTGAAGGAGATGGGCGCGTGGGAATGGTGACGTGTCTGTATCGCGGAGTGGCTGCGGCTACCTGGGGATCGCAATTGGAGTCGCTGGGCATCAGCACGGATTTCTGCGCCGGGGTATTAGTGGCGCGCCAACTGGAGGGCGGATTCGAAATTTGGCCTGGGCTCGACGCTGGCTTTCCGGCGAGCGACTTGGAAAAAATCGGGGGATTCGGTCGGTCGTCGACTTTCTCGCCGACGACTACGAATTAGGCCGGCGAATTTCCGACCTGGGCTTGCAGGTTCTACTTTCAGACGTGGTGGTCGAGACGCATCTTCCCGCTTACGACTTGCGAGGATTTTTGGCTCATCAATTGCGCTGGGCGCGCGGGGTGCGGGACTCGCGAGCGGGAGGCTATGTAGGGCTGGTTTCCACCTATGGATTGATGTGGGCGCTGCTTGCGTTGATCGCCGGGAGGGGAGCGCGGTGGTCCTGGGAAGCATTTGCGATCACGGCGCTGTTGCGTTTGGGGGTGGCGCTGGTGGTGGGTAAGTTCGTGCTGGAAGACCGGCGTCTGCTGCGAAACTTGTGGCTGCTGCCGGTGCGCGACCTGGTCGCAGCCGCGGTGTGGGTCGCGAGTTTCGCAGGCCACACCGTGACCTGGCGCGGAGATCGATTCGAGCTTAAGAATGGCCGGCTGATTCGCATCGCGCCCCAGTAGCCGCGTCCGCTAACTATTCCTTCGGTGTAGAAATAAATTCGAAGCGGCCGTCGGAAAAGAGACGGTAGCGCCGGCCACGCCAGGAAATGGTATTTCCAAAGAATCCAGCGAGCCAGAAGCAGAATCCCAACAGATCTTCGACCGGCAACAGGAGCCAGTTAATTTTGGCGCGCAAGACGCGCGCCGAAACTGTGTAGGCCGCCAAGGCTCTCACGATCAAGGTTAGCGGCAAAACCGGCCACCACGCGGGCCATGCCGCGCAGACCAGCAGCGCGAGCGGCAATGGCATGGTAAACAATTGCCCCACATATCCTGCCGGACGCGAACGCCGTGTGCTGCGGGCCCAGCGTAGACGGTGCTCCACATTCTGCCGCAGCGTCGCACTGCCGATATGATGCTCGACTACATACGAGGAAAGGATCACGCCGTGCCCAGCCTCAGCCGCGAATTTGCCGAGGACGAAATCTTCCGCCAGATAATCCTTCAAGCGTTCAAATCCTCCAATCGATTGCAGCACGCTGCGGCGCGCGGCGATGGTCGGACCTACCGCGAAGCGCATGCCTTCGAGCATTCTTGCGACCAGAGCGCTTCCCCAAAAATCAGTATTCATGCCGGTAGCTTCCAGGCGCGACCAGAAACTTGCACCGGGCACGGCACGGTAAGGGCAGGTCGCAACCCCGAGATGAGCGTCCTGAAATTCGGCCGCGACCGTGCGCAAGAGATTCGGAGTCACGCGAATGTCGCTGTCACTCATCACCACCAGGTCGTTGTTGGCTGCGGCCAGCATACGATCGAGGCTGAACACTTTGGCGTTGGGATACGGAGGATCGCCGGTGACGACCAACCGCGACGGAACGTTCGCATGCTCCCGTTGCAGGCGAGCGACGACTTCCGCGGCAGGATCGTCTTGCCTTCGAACCGCGAATAAGATCTCAAACGCTGGATAGTTCTGTTCAAAAAAAGTACGTAGATTCGATTCCAGGTCGAGGTCAAGGCCGGCAAGAGGTTTGAGCACGCTGATCGGTTCGGTGCGGAGCAGTGCAGGCGGCCGTACTGCCAAGTAACGCGCTGCCGCGACGATCTGCAGCAGCGAATAGACAAGGGAGGCGGTGAGGGCGAGAAGCAAAACGGCCGCGAATATCTGGTTCGGGGGTGCGTGTAAGAAAAACAGGAGCAGCGCCCACCTGGTGCCGGAGAGCATGGAGCCAATCAAGACCAAGCCAGTCATTATACCTAGAGCCCGTTATACCTGGAGGTCGGGCGGACTCTCGGCTGGACCCGGTCCGTGACTCAAAGCGTAACGAACCTTAGCGGCGAGTTGTTTCAGCGAATAGGGCTTTTGCAGGAAATTGGTTTCAAGGTCGAGCACCTTGTGGTCGAGCACGGTCTTGCCGGCATAGCCGGAGACAAACAGGAGCTTCGTATCCGGCCGCAGTTGCAGGAGTTCCTTGGCCAGCAGTCCGCCGCTCATATTGGGCATGACTACATCGGTAAACAGTAAGTGAATGGTTGGGCGATATTTTTTCGCCACCGACAAGGCATCGACCCCATCTTTGGCCTCGAGCACCGTGTAACCCTGCAGGTTCAGGAATTCCGCGGTCGCCCTGCGCACAGCCTGCTCGTCCTCCACCAGAAGGATGGTTTCCGATCCCCCCGCCGCGCGCGCCTCCGGGGGATCCTGGGGATGTTCTGAATGTTCGCGCTTGCCCAGGCAAGGCAAATAGATCTTGAAAACTGTTCCCATGCGGCGTTCGCTATAAGCCCAGATGAAGCCTTTATTCTGCTTCACAATCCCATAGACGGTGGCCAGACCCAGTCCGGTGCCCTTACCCAAGGGCTTGGTGGTATAGAAAGGTTCAAAGATATGAGGCAGATGTTTGGCATGAATGCCCCTCCCGTCGTCGGTGACGGTGATCAGAACGTAGCGTCCCGTGGGAATGATTCCTTGTTTGCAATGAATGGAATCGCTCTCCAACTTCGCGTGGCAGGTTTCGATCCGCAGGTGACCCCCTTGCGGCATAGCGTCGCGCGCATTGGCGGCCAGGTTCATCAAAATCTGCTCAATCTGCAGCGGATCGACGCGCACCCGCCCCAGTCCTTCACCGCCCACGAAAGTGAACTCGATATCTTCCCCAATGAGCCGGGGCAGGGTATTGGCGATGCGCGCGATCACTTGATTCAGATCCGCGACCCGCAAAGCCTGCGGCTGCTTGCGGCTGAAGGCCAGCAGTTGCCGGGTCAAGTCGGCCGCGCGCCGCGCCGCCAGCAGAATCTCCTGAATTTTTGAATCAAGCGGACTCTCTGGGGGTATGGTGTCAAGGGCCAGTTCAGCGTAGCTGGTAATAATGGTCAGCAGGTTGTTGAAGTCGTGGGCGACGCCCCCCGCCAGGTGCCCGATCGCGTCCATCTTTTGGGACTGTAAGAGCTGAGCCTCCAGGCGCAACCGCTCCGTAAGATCACGTCCGTTGGAGATGAAGTGCGTGATTGCCCCGGCACTATCCTTCACCGGAGAGATGCTTTCCTCCACGTAATACAACTCCCCGTTCTTCTTGCGGTTCGCCAGAATGCCGCGATAGGACTTGCCCGCCAGGATCGTCTTCCAGATTCCCTGGTAAATCTCAGCTCCCTGCTCGCCCGATTTCAGGATTCGCGGCGTCTTCCCGCACATTTCGGCGCGAGTGTATCCGGTGAGAATCTCGAATGCCGGATTCACATATTCAATAATTCCCTGAAGGTCGGTGATCATGATCATGTCGGCCGACTGCTCCACCGCGCGGGAAAGTTTTCGCAAAGCGTGCTCCGTGCTCTGCTGCTCCTGTTGCAAGGAATGTACCGAGAGCGTATTTCGAATGGTGCGTACCAGCGTAGCTCCGTCCAATTGTGACTTGGTTACGCAATTCCAGATTCCTCCGTGGATGATCTCGGCGACCTTATTTTCGTCCGCATCTTCGGTCAACAGGATGAAGGGCACCGATACCCCGGCATGCAGGAACTCGGCCACAAAGTGCACCGCCTCAGCGTCTCCGGTTTTGTGCTCGAACATAACCAGGCCGTATGTTTTCTGTTTCAGCATTGCCTTGGCTTCTTCGAGGGTGTGAGCATGGTCTAAGTCCGCCGCCAGCAGCTTGCGCATGCGCTGGAGAATCTCGCGAATCAGATAGAAGTCCTCGTCTTTCTTACCCACAAGCAGGACCGACAGAAGCTTCGGCGCGAGAGCGGGCTGTACGGCAAAAGACACGAATTCCTCCGTCATTAGCTAACATCGGTATAAGGACGCACTTAACGTTGTTTGGGTCGGCAGTTTCCAGGAGCGCGAGGCTCTGGTGTTCCCGAATTGGGGAGCGTTTTGAATCGGGAGAGGCTTCGAAAAAAATACTAAGCACATGACCGGATTTGGACACACCGTTTTCAGTTTGCGGAGCCTGGGTCTCCTTTTCTGTTAACCATTCTGTGACTTCCTCGTCTAACACTCCGGGTTCCGCTGAGTCTCCGGTGGAGCTGAAAGATCGGCGGAACGGCGGAGCGGCATTCTGCGTACAGAACCATGGTGAGGCCTGTGGGCGGAGGAAACCAATTGAACCGGTGGGCCTGCCGAATCTGTTAAGGCAGCGCCGGAAGAACACGGCATCCAACGGCATCCAACATAAGTGGGGGAAGTATGGAAAACTTGCAGACTGCAAATGGGTTGATGAGGCCGATACAAGGATATGACGCACACGTGCAGGAAGTGATTCGTCAAGCGCACGACGAACTTCGCCAATTGTTGCAACAACGCGCTGAAATCATGAAGCGCATCGGCACTGTCAAACAGACGATCTCCGGCTTGGCCAATCTGTTTGGCGACGGGCTGTTGAGCGAAGAGCTCATGGAACTGGTGGACCGCAAAAGCAGTGGCCGCCAGCCTGGTTTTACCAAAGCCTGTCGAATGATATTGATGGAAGCAGGCCACGCCATGAATGCGCGTGACATCTGCGGCTATTTTCAGCAAAAGATGCCGGCCCTGCTGGCCCGCCACAAAGATCCAATGGCTTCCGTGACCACGGTGCTGAATCGTCTGGTCGAATATGGCGAGGCGCAACCCGTAGTCTCGAATGGCAGGCGGGCCTGGTTGTGGATCGCGGACATGCCGGCCGAGGCCACAAGGACTCGCGAAGAATCACGCCTGGTTGCCAGTTAATCCTTCGATCCTCTTGAGCGGATTGAACGGAAGGGTCCCTGCCCCCGTTCTGTTCGAAGCCAAGCGGTTCCTATCCCGGCGGCAGCAGCATTCCTTTTTCCAGGTGCCGGGTCACATGCGCGTAGGACGCCGCATGCGGATCGTGCGTCACCATCACGATCGTTTTCTGAAAGTCCTCATTCAGCCGCTTCAGAATCTCCAACACCTCGGTGGCGGAATGGCTGTCCAAATCGCCGGTGGGCTCGTCCGCCAGCAGCAACGTTGGATCGCTAACGATCGCCCGCGCAATCGCCACCCGCTGTTCCTGCCCGCCTGACAGTTGCTTGGGCAGGTGGCCCACTCGATCTTCCAGCCCAACCAGCTTGAGCGCGGTCAGGACATGGTCGCGGCGCTGCTGCGAAGTTAATTTCGTCAGCAGCAACGGTAATTCCACGTTCTCAAAAGCGGTGAGCACGGGAATCAGGTTGAACGTCTGAAAGACGTAGCCGATGTGCTCATTGCGCCAATGGGCAATCTGCGAGTCGCTGAAGCGAAAAATATCCTGCCCTTGCACCAGCAGTTCGCCGCTGGTCGGCCGGTCGATCGCCGCGATCATGTTCAGCAGCGTGGTCTTGCCTGAGCCTGAGGGCCCCATCAGCGCCAGAAATTCGCCCTTAGCGATGTCGATCGACACATCATCGAGCGCCGTGACCTGAAAGGCGTCGCGCTTGAAAATCTTGCTGACGCCGCGGACTTGTACGACTTTAGTGCCTGTGGCAACGTTCGGTTGCGCCATTGTGCTCATGATTGCCCCTTAATTTTGATTTTGTCTCCATCTTTTAGCGTGGCAGGCGCGGTGGTGATCACGCTCTCGCCCCCAACCAGCCCGTTGACAAGCGCTCCGTCGCTGCGCTGGCCCACCACGTGGACCTCGCGGGCAACCGCGTTGCCTTTATAAGCGATCAGTACGATCTTTTTGCCGTCGCGATCATGAATTGCCGTTGACGGCACGTAGATCCCGGCGGGTCCTTTAACATTCTTTGGCGTGTCGTTGGCCAGGAATTTTACGGTTGCATTCATCTCCGGGCGCAGTTGAACGCCGGGATACTTGCCCGGGTTCGATACCTGCACCTTCACTTGCACCGTAGCTTTCTGCCGGTTCGCTTCCGGAGAAATCTGCGCGATGACGCCGTCGTATTCCTTATCGGGATAGGCGTCGGTCGTCACCTTCGCCTTCTGCGTGGGACCGAGCCGGGCGAAGTCCGCCTGCGCGATATCGAGCTCGACCTGGAGATCGTTGAGGTCCGCCAATGATACGACCGATCCTTGCGGTCCACCCGCGGCTGCGCTGGCAAACTGCGCAGTGATGAGCTCGCCTTTTTCCGCTGTGCGGTCGAGAATCGTGCCGGTTACCGGCGCGCGAATTACCGTCGCATCCAGTTGCGACCTGGCGTAGTCGAGTTGGCCCTGTGCCTGCATCAACGTGCCCTGGGCGCGTTCGATCTCTTCCGCGCGCGGCCCAAGTTTTGAAAGCTGAAGAACTTTTTCCAGCGAATCGACGCGCTGCTGGTCGGAATCGAACTTCGCCGTTGCATCGTCGAGCACCTGCCGCGAGACCACGCCGCCGCCGGCCAGCTCTTTCGTGCGATCGAGCGTGAGCTTGTCATTGACCAGCGTGGCGCGGGCTTCATCCAGATTGTGCTGCGCCTGCTGGACTTCTTCCGGCCGCGATCCGTGCTTTAACTCGTCGAGATAGGCTCGAGCATTCTCCAGCGCACCCCGAGCCTGTTCGTACGACGCGCGGAACTCCTGATCCTCCAGGCGAACCAGCACCTGGCCTTCCTTCACCTTGTCGCCCTTCTCCACACCGATCCATGCCAGGCGGCCCGTGACCTTCGAGTTTACGTTGATGGTATGGTGAGCCACGATGTAGCCGGTGGCCGAGAGGACCGTGCCCCCCGCGTCATTACCGGTCGTCTCCGCGGTGGCCCGTACGACTTCCACTTCGGGCACGTCCGACGAGAAAGCGCGATATGCCAAGGTAATCAGGCCAAGCAATACAACGACGCCGACGCCGATCAGGATATAACGGCGTGCCCATGCGGGCGGCTCTCCACCCGAGTCGCCGCGCTGTGAGCGGTCGATGCGCAGGCTCTGCAGGTCTTCGTGTTTTGTGTCAATCGACATAAGAATGTTTACGTAATTCGGTCGTCCCAAGTTTCCTGGCCGCCGCTACGAGTTCTCTAACTGCGCAGCGCGTTCAGAATATTTTGCCGCGCCGCATGCCACGCCGGAGCCAGGCCGCCCACGAATCCCATAATTAAGGCGAACAGAATCGCGTACATGGCGACCTGCGGGGTGATGCGCAAGGCAAATACCACTTCGCTGAAGGTCACGGCGTTGGACGTGCCGGTCTGCATTCCGTTAAAAGGAAGCATGAGCAGAATTCCCACGGCCGCTCCCAAAAGCGCCAGCAGCAAAGACTCCAGCACAAACGAAGTCAGAATCGAAGGCCGCGAGAATCCGATGACCCGCAGCGTGGCAATCTCGCGTCCGCGATACGCCACCGCCGCATACATCGTATTCATGGCGGCAAAGATCGATCCGATGGCCATGATGAACGCCACCACGATTCCAATCACTTTGATGGGAGCGCCGGAACTGGTTTGCTTGGCGTAGTAATCGGTCTCGAGCATTCCTTCGAGCTTCAGCCGCTGATCGTCGCTCACCCGATTCTTGAGTGCCTCGGCCGCGATGGGGTCGGTGGCGCGCAGATATGCCGACGAGTATCCACCCTGGCGATCGAAGTCTGACGCCATCTGATTCACGTCGCTCCACACTTCCGACTCGTACGCCGAACCCCCGGCGTCGAATACTCCCACCACCTTCCATGACCCCTTGCCAAATTCCATGGTGTCGCCGATGTTGGCGTGAGTGAAGCGGTCGCGAATCGACTTGCTGACCACGACTTCCCGCTGTCCCGTCTGAAACCAGCGACCCTCGATCAATTTCGCGCTGGGTCGCATTTCCAGGCCGTCGGGCATCATTCCGCGCACCGTGACGTTCACCTCGCCCGTGCCGTCTTTGCGCGGCAGGATGATTACGACCACCCACTCGCCGGAGGTCATGGGCTCGCCGTGACTGTCTTTCGCGATGCCGGGAAGCGTCTTCAGCGTGGGATAGAGTGAAGCGTCGAACCCGCCCGACAACTCCGCCTCTGAACCTTTGCGCAGCACCAGCACATTGAGCGGATTGCCGCTGTTGACAAAGGCGCGATTTAAGCCCGCCAGCAACGCCATCAGAAAAATTGCCGTGGTAACCGTTAGCGCGATGCCCAGCGCCGTCATGATCGTGAGCCCCTTGCGGAGCCGTAGGTTGCGTACGTTGTAACTGATTGGTATGGCCATAAGTAAACTCTGTTTTCCGTTCCTGCCCTCGAAGGTGGCGGCGAGACGCCGCCACGACAGCCGCCGAGACGGCGGCGCCACTAGCCGATGTGGCGCAGCCCGTCAACAATGTTTATGCGCGACGCGCTGTACGCCGGTAAACATCCGCTGACGAACCCGACCGTCGCCGCCACGAACAAGGCAACCAGCATAGTGGGAGCCGTGACTCGCATCCCTGCCGGAATCCCGATCGCGAGCGGCGAGTGGGTTAACCACTGGAGCGCCGCGGTCGCCGCCAGAACGCCGAATATCCCGCCCGCGAGCGATAAAGCGACAGCCTCGCCGACGAGCATTGCGAGCAAACGCTGGCGCGTGAATCCCAGCGTCTTCAATACGGCGACCTCGCGGGTTCGTCCGCGGATCGACATCGCCATGGTGTTCGCCGACACCAGCAGGATGGCAAACACCACCGCCCCGCAAATGCTGAGAATGAAAGTTTTCACGTTCCCCAACGTCGCTACAAACGACAGCAGGAAGGCTTGCTGGCTTTCCGTCTTTGTCCTTTGCGGCGAGTTGCGGAACATCTGATCGATCGCCGAGGAGACTGAAGCCACATCGCTCGGCGAAGCAACCTGCGTGATATACCAGCCGGCCTGTCCCTTGAACCAACTCACCGACTCCTCCAGATACTTGGTGCTGAAGTACAAGGCGCGAGCGGGAGGATCGATCTTGTAGATGGCGCGGATCGTGAGTTCAGGCTTCACCGGAAAATACGGACTGTCCAGGGTGATGCGATCGCCAATCTTCCACCCGTATTTCCTGGCCAGTTCCACGTTGACCATCGCCCCCGTGCGATCACGTTGCCAGGCCAGGACCTGGTCAGAGGGAACGATCTTGTCGGACGCGACTTTAAGATACTCGTCAGGATCGGTCGCAATCTGGGCGAAAGCATTCGCCGAGCGGTCATCCTTGAAATGGTTTCCGAAATAAGTCATCGGCACGATAGCCTGCACGCCGGGGACGCTGCGAATTTTGTCCCGGTAATACGCCGGAAGGAAAAAAGCCAGGGACACGCGGTCCCGGGTGACAATCCGCCGGGCGGCGTCCGGCGTGCCGGGGTCGATGTAAAAAGTGCGCCAGATCGACATCATCATAGTAAGCAGAAGCAAAGAAAAACCAACGCTGCTCATGGTCAGCAGGCTGCGCCGCTTGTTGCGGAACGTATTGCGCACGACAAAACTGCCCAGCGTCATAAATTCATCCGATGTGGCGGAGTCCGTCGACGATATTAATCTGGGAAGCACTGTAAGAAGGCACGGCCGAACTTAAGAAACCTACCAAGCCAGACGTGAACAGCGCCGCCAGCCATATTCCCAGCGTGACCTTCATGGGGAAAAAACTGATGAACTGAGGAGAGTGGGTGAGCCCATAAACCATCAGCCACCCCAACCCCGCTCCAAGCAGTCCTCCGGCCAGCGAAAGCGCCACCGCCTCGCTCACGAACAGACCCAGCACGCCGCGCTTGGTGAAGCCCAGCGTCTTAAGCACAGCTACCTCGCGCGTGCGCTCGCGAATGGACATGGCCATAGTGTTGGCCGACACCAGCAGAGTTGCGAACACTACCGCCGAGCAGATGCTTAGAATGAACATTTTCACATTGCCCATCATGGCCACGAACTCGAGGCCGAAAGCCTTTTCGCTTTCCGTCTTAGTGGGCTGAGGCGAGTTGCGGAACATGTCATCCACGGCGCTGGCGATCTTGCTTACATCTGCAGGGGATGCCGCCAGAATGCTGAAAGTGCCCGCCTGCCCTTTGAAGAACGACACGGCCTCTTCCACGTACTTTGCATTGAAGTAGACGGACTTGTTATCGGGATTCGTGTGGAAGATCCCACGAATATACAACTCAAGGTTGACAGGATAAATGTTTCCCTGCAGCACGATGCGATCACCGAGTTTCCACCCGTACTTTTTTGCCAGGAAGTCGTCCACGATGACGCCCTGGCGGTCGCGCTGCCATGCCTTGATTTGATCTTCCGGCATTTGCAGGTCTCGAAAAGTCTTGAAGAATTCGTCGGGATCGGTGCCAAATTGCGCGAAAAAGTTTTCTGGCTTCGTGTCTTTGTAGATTCCGCCGAACCATGACACCGGCACCACCGACACGACCCCGGGAATTGCCCGAATTTTTTCCCGGTAGAAGCCAGGCAATGAGAACGTTAGAGAAACCCGATGCCGCACTACCAGCCGCTCCGCCGATTCGGCGCTGCCTTTGTCGAGATAAAAAGCCCGCCAGATGGTCATCATCAATGTGAGCAGGAGCAAAGAAAAAGCGATGCTCAACACCGTCAAGGTGCTGCGCCGCTTGTTGCGGAACGCGTTCTTGGTTACGAATCGGGTCAGGGTCATTGGCGTACTCCAGAGGGGTCAGGGAACCGGAGGCACGGGGCATTCACGTTCCGGCCCAGCAAGCATAGACGAAGTACCTCGCTATCGACAACCGAAGATTCGATTTGTTCGATGCGCAAAGTGCTCACTTGCAAGGAACCCTTTCTTTACTTTCTATAGTTTCGCGGCATCGCTCCCGCCACAAGTGGAGATCGTCATCAGGGGCGGATGACAAATGTCACACCAGGAGCCCACATAACAACTAACCGCGCCGCGGCCCATAAAGTTACGCGACTAATGCGGTCCGCGAGTGATCGGTCTCGTCCTAAAGTTGCTTTGAATTGCTAGAGGCGATCCAAGAATGGGGTTAACGGGTTACCAATTCATCACGGAGAGATTCTACCGTGGGAGGCGGAAAGGAGATAGATTTTTGCCGGGGATCGACATGCTCCTTGCGATCCATGATGAAGGCATAGGCGGCAAGTCCCACGCCGGCCGCAACGACTGTGAGCAATTGCAAAACTGGCGTCATTGGCGCTTCCTCTCAACTTGTGCCAAGCATCGGCGTACAGACACTACAAGTTGGCGATACTCTTGGCCTTTCTCAGCTTACCTTGGTAACTCGAAGCTTGGCACCAGCAAGGATATCCTAGGCGTACAAATTCACATGGGGTATGCGCCGGCCTGGCTGGATGCGGCGACGCAACCGGAATCGCCATGGTGTAAGAGCGGAAAAAATAAATGCCTACGAAAATCGGCCACTTCGAAATCCTAAGTGAACTCGCGAAATCGCCTACGAGTACGGTCTACAAAGCCAACGACCCTGAAAGCGGAAGCACGATCGCTCTGAAAGCCATCCAGTTAAGCGCTTTCGGGGAAAACGCGCCGGAGCTCGAAAAGGCGCTGCTGGCAGAGGCCGAGAGCACCAAGGTTTTAAGCAATCCGAACATCACCACTGTGACCGGGGCGGGTGTGATTGAGGGCCAGTTCTGCGCAGCTATGGAGTACATACAGGGCAATAGCATTGCCACTATGCTGGCGCGCAGAGAAGGCTTTTCCATTTGGGATCTTCTCGATATCGGACGGCAGTTGTGCAGCGGCTTCGATCACGCGAAGTCGCACGGCATTGCCCATTACAGTCTGGAACCATCCAAAATCATGTGCGGTTGGGACGGTACGGTCAAGATTCTGGGCTTTGGCGTCTCGCGCGTGGGCAATTTTGTGCAGTATCTGCCCGCGGGAGTTCCTTCCATCCTTTATTACATGTCTCCGGAACAGATTCAGGGGCAGACCGCCGATGCCGGCTCAAATTTGTATAGCCTGGGCGCTATGTTCTACGAGATGGTGACCGAGCGGAAAGCCTTTGCCGGCGAAGACTCGAAATCTCTGCGCCAGAGTATTCTCGAAAGCGCTCCGGTGGCGCCGCTGCACGTGAATCCCAAGGTGCATCCGCTTTTGAGCGATCTCATCATGAAGGCGCTGATGAAAGATCCGGCACAACGCTACCAGAGCGGTAGGCAGCTGCTGGACGATCTGGAGAACTGCAAAGAGGCCAGACCGGCGGCAGCCAAAAAGCCGGAGGCGCCGAAGGCTCCGGTTAAAGCGAATGTAGACGCTCAATCAAAGTTTGTGACGCCGGCGGGGGCGCAGCCCGTCGAAAAGAAAGTCGCGGCGCCGAGCGCGCCGGTGCCAACAGCCGCTCCAGTCCAAGCGGTTTCGAAACTTGCTACCCCGAAAGCCGCCGCGGCGGCTGCCGGGGCTGCCGGGGCTCTGTCTGCTCCGGAAGTGGCGCCACTGAATCGATCGAGCGCCAGTGCCAAGCCGGTTGTCGCCGCATCGCAGACTTCGTCCGCGCATATGTCTTCGGCGGTAAGCGACGAGCCGCAGACCCAAACCTTCGAGGCACAGGTGGAAGAGGCTCCGAAGATTGCAGTCGATCCGCTGATGGCCGAAGGGCGTCCGGCCGCTAGCACGGGCGTAAGTTTCTCCGAAATGACCGAACTTCCCCCGCTGAAGGAAGTTTATATTCCGCCGCCGCCTCCTCCTCCGCCGGTTTCGTTTGAACCGGTACTGTCGGCAAGGCCAACGGTCACGGCGTTCACGGGCAGCCGCAAGCCGGTTGAGAAGCCCAAAGTACAGCCTCGCGAAGTTGCCCAGAAGGCAATTAAAGAGATCAAGAACGTTCCGCCCAAGCTGATGCTCTATTCGCTAGCCGGGGCGTGCGCGCTGATCCTGATCATCGGCATCGGGGTGACGATCTACGTTCACAACCTGAACAGCGATGACGATTCGGGCGCGGCACGCGCCTCCGTGGCGCAAACTCCGACGCAACCGGAGGCCAACCCTGCGCCGCGAAATGAGCCGGCACCTGTCCCGACGGCCCAACCCGCCGAGACGCAGGCTGCTTCGGATCAGCCTTCCGCGAGCTCGGAGCCCGAAACTGCCGAGGCCGATCCGGCGACGCATGCAAGAGGGCGTAGTGCGCACAGGAAAGCGGTAGTTGCGGCGATCGTTCCTGGACAGTTAGCTATTGACTCAACCCCTCAGGGCGCGCAAGTGCAGCTGGATGGCAGAGGGGATGCGAGCTGGGTTACGCCGCTGGCGCTGGCCAATCTGCAGCCCGGACAGCATTCCATTACGGTCACGAAGCCGGGGTATACGACGGATTCGCGGACGGTGAATGTGACTTCTGGAAATCGGGCGACAACGGTTGTCCACCTGGCGAAGTTGATGGCTACACTGGTGGTGAAGAGCGATCCCCCGGGGGCCAGCATTTATATCGACGGCCGCAACATGGGTACGAAAACGCCGGGACAGATCAGCGTGGACAAAGGGCAGCATGTGGTGCTGGTGAGGATGTCGGGTTATCTGGACGAGACGATGAGCGCGCAGTTCGCGCTCGGGCAAACCTTCAACTTCTCGCCTACGTTGCGGCTTCTGGGCAATACCGACAACCTCAAGACCGTGGGAAAGATGTCGAAACTGTTCGGTGGGAGAGCGCAGGCGGGGCAGGCGATCCTGAGTATACGCACGCAGCCCAAGGGCGCTCAGATCGCGATCAACCAGCATCTGCTGGAAAAGAATTCGCCGGCGGACGTGCTGCTTGATCCCGGCAACTATGTGATTGACCTGACGTTGACGGGGTATGCGCCTCTGCATAAGGTCATTACGGCAGATAAGGGAGACAAGGTAGTCGTGGACGAAGTGATGCAGCGGCAGTAGCGCGTGCCTTCGGGGTATTCATAATCTTCGACCTTCACTTGCTCGAGGAATAACGCTGCCGAGCTTAGCTCGGGCGGGCAGCCAAGGCGGCTGTCGCTACGTGACCTTTCTTTATCTCTATCTTTCGCCCGGTTTCCTTCTATCTCTCTTACGTTGCTTCGTTTACGGTTCAAACGTTAGGAGTGATCACTCCCACAACGGGCGCCGGTCCCGAGCTATTCGGGTTAGCTTACCAAAGCGCCCTGGCTTTCGGATGTCCCAGCTGTCCCTCACTCACATGGGGAGGTTGCGGGGGCCGCGAGTTTCCTAGGACTAGCGTAGCGCCACACCCGGTACCTACGATTTCCAAACTAGACAGAAGAGAAATCTCAGTAAAGGTTATCCGTCACAATTCACGAAAATAGCTGTGGAAAACTTTCAGCGGCTCGCGAAGGGGGCAAAAATGCCTGGGTTGTGATCGCCGCCCAGTGTGTATTTCGTAAGGGGCGGGTCGCGCGGAGAATTCCGGTGCGACGGAGGTTAGCGCGACGAAGTTTATCGCGGTAATTTGAAGTTGATGGTGACCTGCGTCTGAATCTCGACGGGCTCGCCGTTGAGCAGATACGGCTTGTACTTCCATTGTTTGACCGCTTCGGTGGCGGCCCTGGCCAGCTGGGAATCGCCGCTCAGCACTTTCACGTGAGTGATGTCGCCGGTTTTCGAAATCGTGGCCAGCAGTTCAACGGAGCCTTCCACCCCCATGGATAGGGCATTCCGGGGATAGCTGGGCTGTACTTTTTTGATCAGCAAACCGCGCGATACGCCTTGCGAAATGTTCATGGTTTGCAACATGGGTTTGGGGACGATTGCTCCATCGCCGACAAAGTTGGGTGGGGGCGCTCCTGCGCCTGCTGTCGCGATCCCAATCATGCTGGGAGCGGGAGCATCCGCCACTACCGATTTTGCATGTACTGCCGGAGCCTTGCCTCCTTTGACCACGAGCGGCTCCTCGGCCGCAACGGCAGTCTTGGTCGCGGTGGACGAAGGCGAGCTGGATGCTTTCGTGGAATTCGGGGCGGAAGAGGTGTCGGCGTCGTCGGAAGAAGAATCGAGATCCGAAGTGTGATTCGTTGGCTTCGGCGCCGCGGGCTGGGAACTGGGCACAGATTGCGATAGTTTTGGTTCCGAAGAAGCCGACGGTTTGACGCCGCTTGGCTTCACACTCGGCGGTGGCGCGGTCGGCGATGGTGTGGTCTCCAACTGAGTGGTTTCGGGCTGACCTGTCCTTCCGTGAAAATGCGTCCAACCTGCGTATGCTGCTGCCGCTACGATTACGATGGCGGCGACCGCCAGGAGTTTTTTGCCTCCGCCACTTGATTCAGCGGGGGCATTGGCGCCGCCGAAAGTAAATGAGGGCGCGGATCCAACCAAAGGCGACGGCTCATTCTGCACTGCTTCTTTGGCTTTCGAGTGAGCTTCTGTTACAGACGGGAGTTCGGTCAGTTTCTGTGGGACGTGAGCGTCTTCGCGTACGCGGGCCGGAGCCGGCGCGCTGGCCGCTCCTCTGCCGAATGTTGCCGGCGATGCGCTGGTGGGCGGGGTCTTTGCCTCGGGCGGCGCGGAAACAACTGCGGCCGCAAGGAACTTGTCGGCTTGCGGAGCCGGTGTTATGAATTTGGCCGCGGGTTTAACCGGCGCCTCCGAAGATGCGGCTGCGGAGTTTTCTCCCGCGGTTTCGTACGAATCTCTGTCATTGTCACGAGCGGCGACTTTCGAGGCCGTGATTGCCGCTGGAGCGGGCGTGGCCTGGGACGTTGCCGGAGAAATCGCGGAGCCGGAGGGAGTTAGCGTATTAAAGTTTCCGGCGGGTATCGCAGGAAAGGCTGCCGTGGTTGTAGCGCCCGGCTTGGCTGGATCGCTCTTGCGCAGCAGACCACGAGCCACGCGCAGCGTTCCCTTGGCCTGTTCGATATTGATGGGTTTGGTCAGGACGAGGTTGGCGCCGATGCGGAACGCCTTCGCGACCCCGGCCTGACCTTCCACTACGGCTACGGCAAGCGACGCCTGGTTGGACGTCGAATTGCGCGCGCTCTTAAACAACAAGGTGGCATTCTGCTCGTTATCGCAGTCGACCACGACGGCGTCGAAGTGTTGGCTCATCAACTTCTTGACTGCAGCGAAAGGTTCGGTGCAGGTCTCGACGTTGAACTCCAACTCGCTTAAAACCTGTGTCACCGTGCGAGCGGTTTTTTCATCGGGGCAGAAGAGGAGAGCTTGGTAACCCATACTAAGATCATCGTAGGTACAGGCGTTATGACCAGCAAGTTACGCTGGTAATTCGCATTTGCTCATTCTTGTGGTGTTTCTGCTATATGCGAGAAGCGCTCCCGGGAATGCGCCGCCGCTTACACTCGAACACCGACCTGCGTAACCTCTCAGGCATACAATAGCGGGCCATGCGGGCGCGGCTGCCTATGTGGCTGAAGATCGGATGGACCATCTGGCTGCTCGCGTGGGCGCCGCTTTACTGGCGGCAATATGGGCTGCAGAATTTTCTTTTCTTCTGCGATCTGGGAAATGTGCTGATCGGAATTGCATTGTGGCTGGAGAGTCCGCTGATTTTTTCGTGGGCGGCGTCAGGATTGCTTTTATTCCAGACGCTCTACACCGTCGATCTGGCCGGCGCTCTGCTGACTGGACATCACATCGTCGGCGGCACGGAATACATGTTCGATCCGCACTTGTCGATCCTCATTCGTCTGCTGAGCTTGTTTCATGTGGTCACGCCGCCGCTGCTTTTGTGGGCGATCTGGCGTCTGGGCTATGACCGGCGGGGATGGAAGTTGCAGACGCTGATGGCGTGGATCGTAGTTCCGATCAATTATTTCTGGCGTCCGGAGCAGGACGTGAACTGGGCACGTGGGCTTGTTCTTTCATGAACAGCGCGTAATGCCGGGGTGGGCTTATCTGCTTGTGTATCTGACGGCTGTGCCGCTGTTCGTCTATTTTCCTACGCACTTGTTTCTAAGCTGGCTCAGTAGTAGGTGGGAGGCGCGGTAGTGAAGCACGAGGCGTGTCGTTAGAGCTCGTTCGAAATGCTTTGTTCAATGGCTCGATCTCGACCGCGACTTAGGTAACCTTTGCGCGCAAGCAGTTGCTGCCTACACTTCAATCGTGGAAGCAATCCCGGTGGCTAATCCGAAAGCAGACATGCCGAAGTGGGCGAGGATTGCGGTCCGAACAGTCGGAACAGCGAACCTCATCCTCGTCGCGCTCGGAACTTTGTTTCTGGTGGATTCGGTCCACTTCTTTCTAACCAAGTACGCAGCAGACCCCGGCATACCGTATTTCCGCCTCGCCTTTGTCGGGATGACGCTAATAAACCTCACCTTCCTCGGAATCCTTCTGGTCACAGCCGTCCGATTTATCCAGAGCAAAACATCCTCCATCAACTTATATTCGCTTGCGGTATTAGTGCTCGTCGCCTACGGCTATGCAAACGGGGTTCTCTGGCGAGCTGGACGGGGAATAGGAATGAGCATTGCTGCCGCAACAGGAGTCGGAAACATGGGGGTTGGGCCCTTTGAGTTTTGTCTTCTGCTGCCGTATCTATATCCAGCCGTGTCAATCATTTTGTTGCAGGTACTCAAACGGCGTTACAGCACTTAGGACACTCTCGTCTGTGCAGGGCGGTAACCGCATAAGCCGACAGCGTCTCGAACAGGGGACAGCAAGAGAATCCCAGAAATGAAGAGAGTCCAGCATCGAGTACCGGTTCGGATTTCTAGTTTCAGCCTAGCTGGCTTTGCCGGAGCCGTCTTGCGGCTTACGAACGGCTGACTCGGGCTGAGGATATTCGATCGATCCCTTAAACGAGGAAATATCCTCCTCGTGGAAGTCAGGGAAGGGCAACTGTTTTCCGTCGCGCAATTCCGCAATCTTCTTGACCGCCTTGTCGGCCTTTTCTTTTTCAACTCCGGCGTCGCGGCTGAGATAGAGCGTCTGCGAGGGAAGCGCCAGGCCGCTGCCGGAATCTTCCATCACGTCCAACATGCGGAGCAACAGATCTTCGCGGACGGCGGCGAATTCGTTGAAGTCGCGTGTCAGGATATAGCAAACTAGTTCAACGCTGAGAGAACTGCCGGCAATGTCGATCAGGCGAACGCGCACCGTCTTGGTTTCTACTTTCGGGTGGCTGTAAAGCAGGCGGCGGATTTCCGCCAGAACGAAGCGCACATGGTCTGCTTTGCTTTCGAGGCGCAAGCCGAGAGTCGTCTTGAAAAGGATTTTGTCACGGCGGCTGAGATTCTCCAGGTTGATGGTCGCGACGGTACCGTTGGGAATCGCCACCAGCGTACGTTCGTCGGTGCGGATGCGGGTGGAGCGCAGGCCGATGTCTTCGACGACTCCGGTGCGGTCGCCGAAACGGCAGAACGTCTCCGACGCGAAACACTTCATCGCCGAGAACAGAGACTCCGCCGAAAAGATTCTCGATGGTTTTCTGCGCGCCGAAGCCGATGGCCAGGCCGCCAATGCCGAGTCCGGCCAACGCGGTGCTCATGTTGAAGCCCAGGTTGCCCAGCACGGCTAGAACGCCGACCACAAAAATAACTGCCTTGATGATGCGCTCGCCCAGCAGCATGAGCGATCCCGTGCCTGCGTGCCCGCGCGCCAGGGCGCGATTGCGAACGCGTCGCAGGGACCATTGAACGACGCGCCACAGAATCCAAGTCGCGCTGATGATCAGCGCGATCGAAGTGATTTGAAAATAATAGTGCCGCGACAACAGCGGAATATGAAGGTAATAGGCGAAGAACTGATGAACCAGAGTGCCTGCCAGCAGCCAGGCTGGACCAGAGACCGAGCGCCAGTTCGCGACCTCCACTTCGCCGCGCCGCCTTGCCCACCAGCGCAGGGGAATTTCCAGCAGCGCCAGCACCAGCCATCCGAGCGCCGCCGCCACCGGCAATGCGAGTCAGAAGGGCGAGAAATTGCCATAGCGGCATTCCCGCGAAATCGTGTTTGACCAGAACCTTTGGAAGCCGGCTCTCGACTTGGCGCGCCTGGACTTGATCGTAGAGTTCAGGGATTTTGAATAGGGTTTCGGAAGAGATCAGCCAGATCTTGCCTGCGTTCGGATCCGACACGCGCACCAGCTCCAGGTCGGCCTCGACGTCGCCGGAAGACATGGTGCCGAGTTTCTGGCGGCCCAGCGGGACACCTTCCTGCGGGATCCCCTCGGCCTGCGTGAAGTTATTAAACCTGCCGCTGAATGCGCGATCGAGCACGACCTTGAGCTTGGTGGCCATCTGCTCGCCTTCGGACTGGCGGCGCACGGGGCTCATCTGTAGAAACTGAGCGGCAATTCCGTAGTCCCCGGCTTGCGCTGCCTGCAAAAAACCGAGCATGGTTCCCGACGGTGTGGTGCGTCCGAGGGGATCGACTGGCGCATTTGCCGCTGTCTTGGCGGGTGGGGACAAGGGAAGAGCCTGGGTGAACGCCACGCCCGTCGAAGTCAGGCAAGCCGCGAGGCACGCAGCCCAAACGCATGTGGTGCGTAGAAATCGATGCATGGAAGCCATCATTGTATCGAAACGCCGCGGAGAGGCGAGGAAAAGTCGGCGTAACCGCGGCCACTAGGCGCGCTTCGGGCGGTAGATGTGGGTGCTGGTGCCAAAGAAAACTTCGGCGGATTCCATCACCGTCTCCGAGAGCGTGGGATGCGGATGAATGGTCATGGCCACGTCGCTGGCGAGCGCCGCCATTTCGATGGCGAGCACACCTTCGGCAATCAGCTCTCCGGCGCCTGCGCCCACGATGCCAACTCCCAGCACGCGTTCGCTGTGCGGATCGATGAGCAGCTTGGTCATACCCTCGGGCCGATCCAGGGTGACGGCGCGTCCCGACGCGGCCCAGGGAAACTTTGCGACTTTGATTTCGCGGTTTTCTTTTTGTGCCTGCGTTTCTGTCAGTCCGCACCATGCGACTTCGGGATCTGTAAAAACGACTGCCGGAATTGCGTTCGGCTCGAAGGCAACTTTGTGTCCCGCTATGGCTTCCACCGCAACGCGGCCTTCGTGCGACGCTTTGTGCGCCAGCATGGGCTCGCCGACTACATCGCCGATGGCGTAGATGGACGGATCGTCGGTCTGTAATTGCTTGTTCACTTGGATGAAGCCGCGCTGGCCAAGTTTGACACGGGTTTTGTCGAGGCCCGGAATTTCGGAATTTGGCTTGCGGCCGACCGAGACCAGCACGCGATCGAAGACTTTCTCACGTTCTTTCACGTCCGGCCCTTCGAAGGTGGCGCGAATTCCGTTGCCTTCGTCTTTGACCGATGCGACCGTTGTGTTGAGCAGGATTCCGTCAAACAGTTTTTCCAATCGCTTGTGCAGCGGAAGCACGAGATCGCGATCTGCGCCGGGAAGAAGTCCGGGCAGCATTTCTACTACGGTGACACGGGTTCCCAGAGCGGCGTATACGGAGCCGAGTTCCAGTCCGATGTATCCTCCGCCGACGACCAGCAAGGTGCCGGGAATATCTTCGAGATTCAGCGCGCCGGTGGAATCCATCATGCGCGGCGTATCGAGCTTTAATGTGGGAACGATCGCGGGACGCGAGCCGGTTGCGATCATGATGCGATCGAAACTGAGCGATTCTTCAGAGCCATCGGATTTCTTTACACGCAGCGTCGTGGAATTCTCGAATGCGGCGCTTCCTTGAACGTACTTCACTTTGCGTTGCTTGGATAAAACGCCGAGGCCGCCAGTCAGCTTCTTGACCACGCTTTCTTTCCAGGAACGCAGGCGCGCCAGATCGATTTTCGGCGCGGCGAATTCGATTCCCCAATCCTTGGCCTGGTGCGATTCCTCCAGCAGCTTTGCCACATGAAGCAGCGCTTTCGACGGAATGCAGCCGCGGTAAAGGCAGACGCCTCCGGGATTCAGTTCTGGATCGATCAGGGTGACGGTCATGCCCAGATCGGCGGCGAGGAACGCGGCGGCGTATCCACCGGGACCGCCGCCGACAACTGCGATGTTCGGGGATTGGGTATCAGACATTATGGGATGATCTGTGCCGTCCCTGACGGGACTCCGTTCTCATTTGGCTTCGCGTTCCCGGCACTGCCGTGCCGGGCCTTCTCATGCCGCCGCTGCGGCTGGGAACCCGCACATTGAAACCTTGAAACTCTGCAACCTTGCAACCTTGCTTTTATCCCTGCACCGACAGCAAGAACGGCTGTTCGAACGCCTCCGCGATCCATCGCACGAACCGTGCAGCATCGGCGCCGTCAATCAGGCGGTGATCATAGGAGAGCGAGAGCGGCAGAATCAGCCGCGGCTCGAACTTGCCCCCGTCTTTATCTTGGATCCACTCCGGCTCCATGCGCGAGCGCGAAAGACCGAGGATCGCAACTTCCGGATAATTCACGATGGGAGTGAAGCCCACGCCGCCAATGCCGCCAAGATTCGTGATCGTGAACGTGCCGCCTTCCATGTCTCCGGGCGTGAGTTTTTTGTCGCGCGCCTTCTTGGAGAGTTGCGACAACTCGACCGCCAGCTCGACAATGTTTTTCTTGTCCACCTCGCGAATCACTGGAACTAGCAGTCCGCGATCGGTATCGGCTGCTACGCCGATGCTGATGTATTGCTTGTAGACGATTTCTTCTTTTTCGATGTCGATGCTGGCATTGAACTGCGGAAATACTTTGAGCGCCGCGGCGCAGACTTTCAGCGCGATGGCCGTCACCGTCATCTTGCCTCCGGCTTCTTCGGCCTTCGGAGCGAAGCGCGCGCGCAATTGTTCGAGCTCGGTGATGTCGGCGCGGTCGTGCTGCGTCACGTGCGGAATCGTGTTCCAGGCTTCGGCTAGATGCTCGGCAGTCTTGCGGCGGACGCCGCGCATCGAAACTCGCTCGATCTTGCCCCACTTGGCGAAGTCCGGAAGCTGAGGCTGAGCGAAGTGTCCCGCCCGCGGCGGAGCCTGGGCAGCGGTTGCGGCGGCCGACAGCAATCCCTTCGCGTAAGCCTTGACGTCATCTTCGCTGATACGTCCGCCGGGCCCGGCGCCCTTCACTTCGTAGATGTCAACGCCAACCTCGCGCGCAAATCGTCGCACATGCGGTGCTGCCGGAATAGGCTGTCGATGTTCAGTGCCGGCAACTTTTCCGAGTTGCGCGGGCATGGTGAACCCGGCCGCGGCCTGCTGCGGCTGGTCGGGCGGCAGGGCCTGCTCTTCCGTCTTGCCCTCCGCGCGAATCGCCGCCTGAAATGCCAGACGGGCTCCGTGCTGTCCGGAAACATGTTCGACTGGAGCGTTTCGTGTCTGTGTGGTTTCCGCTTGCGGCGGCGCTCCACCTTCCAGTGTGAAGATCACCTGTCCAACTTTGATCTTCTCGCCTTCTTTTACTTTGACCTCTTTGACCACGCCGCTGACTGATGATGGCACTTCGACTACGGCTTTGTCGGTCTCCAATTCCATCACCGGCTGGCCTTCCGAAACTTTCGTACCCGGCGCGATCATCAAGCGAACCAGGTCGCCTTGCGAAATATTCTCCCCGAGTTCGGGAAGTTTGAACTCGCTGGCTCCGGACTTGGGCGATGCGGCCGGCTCCCGGGGAGCGGTCGGACGAGTGTCGGCAGCAGGAATCGTTGCCGAATTGGCTTCCACAGGCGCTGGGGAAGACTGGGCGTCAGCACGCTTTTGCTGCGCATCCTCTTTCTGAATTGGTTTCTGAATTGGTTTTTGCTGAACGGGTGAAGGTTCTGGGGCCGAGTTCCGCGCGGAAGATTCCGCAGACGGTTTGCCTTCCGCACCGTCCACCGTAAAGATCACTTGGCCAACCTTGATCTTGTCGCCTTCTTTGACTCGAATTTCCTGCACCGTTCCGCTCACCGACGAGGGCACTTCGACGACCGCCTTGTCAGTTTCCAGTTCCATGACTGATTGGCCGGTGCTGACACTGGCCCCGGGCGCAATCATCAGCCGCACCAGATCCCCTTGTTCAATGTTTTCTCCCAGCTCGGGAAGTTTGAATTCGATCACCGCGTCGTTCCTTTTCTAGCACCTTGAGTTCTTCTTGGCGCAGCGCCTGAAGGCGTGCCCTTATATGAAGCCGCAACAATCGAAATCGTCAGCTGATCGCCGGATTCGCCTTCTCGGGATTGATCCCTAATTCCTGGATCGCCCGCTTCACCACGTCACTGCCAATTGTTTTCTCCCGCGCCAGCGCTCCCAGCGTCGCCAGCACGATATGTTTCGCATCCACTTCAAAGAAGTCGCGCAATGCCACGCGGTTCTCGCTGCGCCCGAAACCGTCAGTCCCCAGAGAGACGAGCTGTCCCGGCACCCACTTGCCCAAACTTTCCGGAAGCACCTTCATGTAGTCGGACGCCGCAATGAACGGGCCCGCGGCATCCTTCAAGGTCTGCGTGACATATGGAACCCTCGCCGGCTCGCCCGGATGCAACATGTTCCAGCGTTCGCAATCGTTGCCGTCGCGATACAGCTGCTTGTAGCTTGTTACACTCCACACATCGGCGCCGACGCCGTACTTTTCTTCCAGAATCTGCTGCGCCTTGAGCACTTCGTACATGATTGTGCCGCTGCCCAGCAGTTGGGCCCGCAGCTTGGCATCGCTCTTAGCGGAGGTCTTGAAGCGGTACAGCCCTTTCAGCACGCCTTCGCGAATGTTTCCTTCCGCCGGCATTCCGGGCATGGGCAGCGGTTCATTGGTGACGGTCAGATAATAGAAGATCGACTCCTGTTCGACATACATCCGCCTGATGCCATCCTGAATAATGATGGCGATCTCGTAGGCGAAGGCCGGATCGTAGGCCAGCAGGTTCGGGACCGGAAGCGCCAGCACGTGACTGTGGCCGTCCTGATGCTGCAGGCCCTCGCCCGCCAGCGTGGTGCGGCCGGCCGTGCCTCCGACCAGAAATCCGCGGCAGCGCATGTCGGCTGCGGCCCAGATCAAATCGCCGATTCGCTGGAAGCCGAACATCGAATAATAAATAAAGAAAGGAATCGTATTGATTCCGTGATTGGCATACGCCGTGCCGGCTGCGATAAACGAACACATCGATCCCGCTTCGGTGATTCCCTCTTCCAGAATTTGCCCGTTCTTGGCTTCTTTGTAGTAGAGCAGGGTGTCCATGTCGACAGGTTCATAGTTCTGGCCCACGCTGGAATAAATTCCGACCTGGCGGAACAGTCCTTCCATGCCGAACGTACGGGCTTCATCCGGAACGATGGGCACAATCAGCTTGCCGAGTTCAGGATCACGCAGCAACTTCGCCAGCAGGCGGACGAAGACCATCGTCGTGGAAACATCGCGACCGTCCGTGCCTTTGTGGAACTCCTCGAAATGGGAGTCGGGCACGGATTTCAGCGCCGCAGCCCGCACCTTGCGTGTCGGCATGTATCCGCCAAGCTGCTGGCGGCGGGCTTGCATGTATTTGATTTCGGCGCTTTCGTCGCTCGGCCGGTAGAACGGCGCCTCATGCAGTTCGTCGTCGGGAATGGGAATTCCGAAACGCGAGCGGAACATCTGCAACTCATCTTCGTTCAATTTTTTCTGCTGATGAGTGATGTTCCTGCCCTCGCCCGCTTCGCCCAATCCATAGCCTTTGATCGTCTTGGCAAGGATGATGGTCGGCGCGCCGGTGTGATCGAACGCCGCCCGGTAAGCGGCGTGAACTTTGATTGGATCGTGCCCGCCCAGCCGCATGCGCGCCAGCTGATCGTCGGAAAGATGCTCCACCATTTTCAGCAGCCGGGGATCGCTGCCGAACAAATTCTGCCGAAAGTAAGCTCCGCTCTCGACAAAATATTTTTGATACTGCCCGTCGCTGACCTCCCCTAAACGCCGCACCAGCAGGCCGTCGCGATCGTTCTGAATCAAGTTGTCCCAATCGCTGCCCCAAATAACTTTAATGACGTTCCAGCCCGCGCCGCGGAAAATGGCTTCCAGCTCCTGAATAATTTTCCCGTTGCCGCGCACCGGGCCGTCGAGCCGCTGCAGATTGCAGTTGACTACGAAGATCAAGTTGTCGAGTTTTTCACGCGAGGCCAATGTGATCGAACCCAGTGACTCAGGTTCGTCCATTTCGCCGTCGCCGAGAAACGCCCAGACCTTGCCCCCGGTAGATTGCTTCAACCCACGATTTTCCAGATACTTGATGAAGCGCGCATGGTAGATCGATTGGATCGGTCCCAACCCCATGGAAACCGTGGGAAACTCCCAGAACTCAGGCATCAGCCAGGGGTGAGGATACGAACTCAATCCTCCGCCGGGCTTCAGTTCGCGGCGGAAATTCTGGAGCTTCTCTTTCGAAATCCGCCCTTCCAGATAAGCGCGCGAATACATGCCGGGAGCGGCGTGCCCCTGAAAGTAGACGAAGTCGCGATCGCCACTTTCCGTTTGCGCGCGAAAGAAGTGGTTGAATGCAACTTCGTAGAGCGTCGCCGCGGATGCGAACGTTGAGATGTGTCCGCCAATGCCTTCCTGAATCTTGTTGGCGCGGACGACCATGGCCAGCGCATTCCAGCGAACCAGGCTCTTGATACGGCGTTCCATCTCCTGGCTGCCGGGAAATGGCGGTTGCTGACGCGTAGGAATCGTGTTCTGGTAGGGCGTGGTGGCCGAAAAAGGGAGATTGACGCCGGCTTCACTGCGCGCGTGCAGCGCCAACTGCTGCAACAATCGCCCTGCCTGGTTGGGGCCGCCCTTGGAAAGAACGTAATCCAGAGAATCGACCCATTCTCTTGTTTCTAACACTTCTAAGCCGTCGGTTTCCGTCTGAGCCACGTCTGGTTTCTCCGTCGTAGAATGCGCAATAGTCCATCATAATTCAAACGCGAGGATTCTTGCTTGAGGCGGGGAAGAGTGGGTAGTATTCCAGCGCGATCACGCAGCTGAGGGCCGAGTTTTCGCGGATGACCGATGCATACGGACGATGACTCCGCCAATCACCATCGCGAACGGATCGGCGAATGACCATAGCAAGTTCCACAGGTAAGAGGCGTCTGCCGTAATCACTACCGCCCATACGGTGCCAACGACCGCCATCGCGGAGAGGATGAACGCCAGCGTCATCGTCGCTACCATCTCCCGCCGCTTCGAAATCAGCGCGATGACGCAACCGGTGAACAGCGAACCCATCAGATATTCGATCGACAATCCCTTCAGTACCCATAGGTAAGCGTGGAAGTGACTGGACCAATACATGAGGTACCTGTCGGTAATCACGTCTAATACGAGGCCGGGCAGTCTATGGACGGCTCTTAACAGTAAGAATCCTGCGATGACCACGGCGGCGGTTGACCACGGTTCGCTTCGGAATCCGCTGCCTGCGAACTGGACAATTGTCAGCAAGCTTTGCCGCCAGTACCATCTACGAGCCATCTCGCCACCCGATTTCGAACCCACCTGCGAGAACTCCTCGTGCAGGTCGCCGAGAATCGATTCGGCTTGCTCTGCGGGAGCGAACAGATTTACTGCCAGCTCAGCCAAGCGTGGGGGCCGGTTCGAATGGAATTGGAATCTCATGAAAAGCTCCCGATCAAATCCAAGCCGTCGGCCATCTTCTGGAGTGCGCGATGCGTACGGTTCACTGCCGTTACTCCGTTGGCGGTGACGCGAAAGAACCGTTTCGAACGCCCACCCCGCTCCGGCGTAGGATCGCCGCGGCGGGACTTGACGTAACCTTTGCTCTCCAGGCGATCGAGCGTGGCATACACTGCGCCGATGGACACTTCGCGCTTTGTGCGGAATTCAATCTCCTGCCGAACGGTGACTCCGTAGGCTCGATCTTCCAGCCGCAGCAACGCCAGGACAACGATGTGTTCAAATTCGCCGAGATAATCGCGCCCAGGCATTATCTATACAATATAGAGCAAATCCGGGCGGGTCAAATCACTCTTACCGGCTCATTCTTACCTGCTCATTCTTGCCTGCCAGGTCGAAGCCCTGTGGGTTTAGAATCGCTTTCGGGCGGTTTGGCGCAGGAGGATTCCATGTTGCGGATCGTGCTGTTGTTAGCTGCGGTGATCGTACTGGTGGTCCTGGTTCCGCGCCTGTTATCGCGTTCGGCCGCGCCCTCCGAGGGAAGCAGCGCACCTGACTTCACGCTGCCGTCGCAAGAGGGCTCGTTCGTCAGCTTGAAGGACTTCCGAGGAAAGTGGGTGGTCCTGTATTTCTATCCCAAGGACCAGACACCCGGCTGCTCTCGCGAAGCTCACAACTTTCAAGTCGATCAGCCTAGATATGCCGAGCGCAATGCGGTCGTATTGGGCGTAAGCCTCGACAGCGTGGAGTCGCACAAAAAGTTTTGTGCCAAAGAAGGCTTGAACTTCAAACTCCTGGCCGACACCGATCACAAAGTGACCGATTCCTATGGATCGCTGACTAATCTCGGCCTGGTAAAATTTGCAGCGCGCCATACTTTTCTGATTGATCCCAGCGGCAAAATCGCGAAAGCCTACACCAGCGTAGATCCCGTCAAGCACAGCGCAGAAGTTCTGGCCGGATTGGATGTGCTGCAGAAGACTGAAGCCGCGAAGCGCTAAAGACACCCACGTAGGGACAGCCGCCTCGGCTGTCCAGCGGAGTAAAGTCCGCGTCCGCTCGTCCACGATCCACCCAGGAAGTACACTGGAACGATGGCAACTGCCGCCAGAAACGATGTTCCGCGGAACGACATGCGGGGCCGAGTCGAGTACCGCTTCCCGCCCGGCTTCCAACGGAATCTCCTGTGGTTTGCGTTCCGCCGATTCCGCCCGGCGAATCCGATCCTGCTGTTTCAGCACCTCGCCCAGGAATATGGCGACATCGCGCACTACAAGATCGGATGGAATCACATCGTCTTCCTGAATCACCCCGACTACTTCCGCGAAGTGCTGGTAGTGCAGAACGAAAATTTCATCAAAGAGCGCACGGTGCAGCGCACAAAAATGCTGCTGGGCGCGGGCATGATCACGAGCGAAGGCGCGCAACATCGGGCGCAGCGGCAGGTGGCGCAACCCGCATTTCATCGCCAGCGCATTCCGGAGTACGCGGGCATGATGGTCAAGGAGGCGTCTCGCATGCGCGACCAATGGCGCCCCGGCGAGCAGCGCGACCTTGCCATCGACATGATGCAACTTACGCTCAACGTGGTCGCGCAAACTTTGTTTGACACCGATCTTGTTGAGGAATCGGGCGACGAAGTAGACGAACTGGCGAGCGCCCTCAATCGCATCATGGGCCTGTACAATTTTATTGTGATGCTGCCGGCCGCGGAGTGGCTGGTGCATGTACGGCCCCCAGGACTGGCGGCTTTCGTAAGAGCGCGCAAGCGCATCGATGCTGTTGTATACCGCATGATTGCCGCGCACCGGGAGCGAGATTCCCAGGGAGGCAGCCTGCTCGATCTGATGCTGGCGGCTTCGCCTGATCATAATGAGGCTTCGGAGCAATCGCTGCGAGATCAGGTGATCACGATTTTTCTGGCGGGTTACGAAACTGTGGCCAACGCTCTCTCCTGGACGTGGTATCTGCTCTCGCAAAATCCCGAGTGCGAACGGCGCTTTCACGAGGAGCTTGACCGGGAACTGCAAGGGCGGCTGCCTGCGTTCGACGATGTCCCACGTCTGCGTTATGTCGAGATGGTGCTGGCTGAATCGATGCGGCTCTACCCGCCGGCGTGGGCCATGGGTCGCAAAGCGCGCGCCGATTTTCGACTGGGAGAATTTCTTCTGCCTGCAAAAACCACGGTGCTGATGAGCCAGTTCGTCGCCCACCGCGACCCCCGCTTTTTCCCCGACCCTCTGCGCTTCGACCCGGAGCGCTTCAGTCCGGAGGCCAGATCGCGCCGAACGAAACTTACTTACTTTCCATTCGGGGCGGGGGTTCGGCAATGCATCGGCGAATCGTTTGCATGGATGGAAGGCGTGTTGCTGCTGGCTACTCTGGGGCAGAAGTGGAAGTTCGCACTGGTTCCCGGACATCGCGTGGAGCCCGAACCGCTGATCACTCTGCGTCCCAAATACGGCATGCGGATGGAAGTGGAAGCGCGCGAACAAATCAGCAGAGCTTAACGTCACCGCTCCTTCTCAAGTCAAGGCTGGAGCGCTTCAGCAATTTCTCTGTGTACAGCCAGGCGTCTCACTTGGCCAAATCAAGAATCATAAAATACAGACTGCCGCCGGCAGTGGTGTTTACCACGGGCGCCACCCACTCCTGGTTTTTCAATTCGGCTTTCACCAGAAATTCTCCTCTGTGGTCCCCTTTGTCCTCTGTAGTGAAAGCCTCGACTCCCGTTTAGGAAGTCTTACACGCGACCCCGGAATCGGATGATGTGGCGACGGTCGCGCTTCGAAGGCCGTCCCTCGGGCAGAGTTTCGAATTGCCGCATGGCCTTTCGTTCAGCCGCGAGTTTTTCGCGTTGTTCCCGGCTCTCCTCTGTTTCCCGGTAAAGCGTCTGCGCTACCGGCGCTGGACCACGCACCTCACTCAGAAGCAGAACGTCCACCTGAAAGTCGCCGCCTTCATTGGTCACGCGCAGCCTGTCGCCGACGCGGACTTCGCGTGCCGCCTTGGCCGGCTGGCCATTCGAAGAAATCCTGCCGAGTTCGCAGGCGCGTTTCGCCAGAGGCCGCGTTTTGAAAAATCTCGCCGCCCAGAGCCAGGTATCCATCCGCACGCCGGTCATAGATGCATTCTCCTACAGGGAGTTCGCCAGTTGACACCGATATTGCCGAAGTGAAACCATCCCGCGTTATTGGCTCGCTGACGGAATTGTCGGGCGATCCGGGCGATCGGGCAATACCGAATTCAGGAGGATCAAGGTGGAGCATCGCCGATGGTGGGGTGTGATCTTCGCAGTCGTCATCGCAGTTATTATCCAGGTATCGGCCGCGGCCGCCGTGCCGGTTCACTTACGCTGCGAATATCTGGAGAATCCTTTGGGCATCGACACCCCTTCTCCTCACCTGTCATGGCAAAGCGATAATACCGAGCGCAACTGGAAACAGGCGGCTTACCAGATTTTAGTCGCCAGCGACGATGAGAGCCTGCGGGCCGGCAGAGCTGACATCTGGGATAGCGGCAAGGTTGATTCTTCGGAATCGGTGGGCATCGTCTATCGCGGCCCAATGCTGGAATCGCGCAGGCGATATTACTGGAGAGTTCGAGTATGGGATTCCGGAGGTCAAGCCGCGGAGCCTGCGGCAGGAGCCTGGTGGGAGATGGGCCTCCTGCATCCGGCGGACTGGAAGGCCAAGTGGATCCGCTGGAAGAATCCCGAAGACGCCGCCGACCGCAAAGGGATTCGCTGGATTTGGGTTAAAGGTCAAGATGCGCTGGCGGTTGTGCCCAAAACCGCGGCTACGTTTCGCGTCACGTTCAACCTTTCCGAAAAACCAAGAGATGCGGCCCTGCTACTCGCGACGCGCGGAGATGTCGTCGCCAAGGTAAATGGGCATGAAGTCGATGCCAAGAGCAGATGGACTACCTTCGATCGCCGGGACATTTCCGATCAGCTGATCATAGGCAAAAACTCTATTGAAGTGACCGTGACTGCTCCCGAGTCTCCGGAGTACGGACCGAACGCGGGAGCCAAAACCGCGACCGCGGCGCTGGCGGCGCTGGTGAAGATCACGCGTTCAAATGGCGCCACGATGCGTCTTCCAACGAACACGCATTGGAAGACCAGTATCGAAGGATCCCATTGGAAATCAGCCCACGTTGTAGCGGAGCTGGCCGACAAACGAATGGGAGATCCGGGAGAGCTGCCACAACCTGCCGCGTACCTGCGAAGAACGCTGACGATATCGAAGAACCTGCGGAGCGCGAGACTTTACGTGACTGCCCTCGGAAGCTATCGCGTGTTTATAAACGGCAGCCGGGTTGGCGCCGATGTCCTGACGCCCGGCTTCACCGACTATCGCAAACGCGTTCTCTACCAGGCCTACGACGTCACCAGCTTATTGGTCAACGGCGACAACGTAATCGGCGCACTGCTAGGGGACGGCTGGTATGGCAGCGGTTTGACCTGGGTCGGCATGCATTTTTTTCCGCCGCCGGACCGTTTTCTGGCGCAACTCGAATTCGATTATGCCGACGGCAGCCATGACACCATGGTGACGGACGACTCATGGAAAACGGCGGCATCGGCGATTGTTCGATCCGATATCTACGGAGGCGAAGTATACGACGCCCGTTTGGAACAGCCAGGATGGGAAAAGCCCGGCTTCGACGATTCGAAGTGGAAGCCGGCGGTTGTCGCGCCTGCGGGCACTATTGCCGTGTCCAGCCAGGTTGACGCGCCCGCGCGAGTCATCGTTACGCTCGAGCCGCAGCGCGTGACTGCTGCCGCAAACGGAGCCTACATCTTCGACATGGGCCAGAACATGGTGGGCTGGGTCACGTTGAAAGTTAAGGGCGCGGCAGGCACCAAGGTCCGCTTGCGCTTCGCTGAAATTCTGAATGCGGATGGGACGATCTATACCGCAAATCTGCGAAACGCGGACGCGACTGACGTTCTACGTTTTGCGAGGTGGCGATGAAGAGAAATTCTCTCCGCATTTCACCTTCCACGGCTTCCGCTATGTGGAAATGACAGGCTATCCTGGAACTCCACCTCTGGATGCGATCAAGGGAGAGGTGGTCAGCAGCGTGAGCGGCGATCCGGTAGCGCGGCTAGACACGTCGAGCGACCTGGTCAATCGCATGTGGTCGATTGGCGTCTGGGGGCAGCGTGGAAATTTTCTGAGCATCCCCACGGACTGTCCGCAGCGCGACGAACGCCTGGGTTGGATGGGAGACGCCGGAGTTTTCTGGCGCACGGGGAGCTACAACTTCGACATTGCGGCGTTCTCGCAGAAATTCATCCAGGACATCACAGACGCGCAAAGTCCTCAAGGTGCATTTAGAAACGTATCGCCGAATACTCTTCCTTCCAGTGCCGATGAATCCGAGGAACCGCCGCGAGGGAGCGACATGGTCGGCGCACCGGGCTGGGGCGATGCCGGAGTGATCGTTCCATGGACAACATGGGTGCAGTATGCCGACAAGGCTGTGATTGAACAGAACTGGGATGCAATGCAGCGCTGGATGGAGTTTATTCAAACCAGAAATCCCGACTTCCTGCGAACGAAAGGAGTGGGCCCAAACTTCGCCGACTGGCTGGCCCCCGACGAGCATACGAACAAAGACTTGCTGGCGACCGCGTATTGGGCCTTGATCGCCAATATGATGTCGCAAATGGCGCACGCCCTCGGTAAGGAGACCGACGCCAGGCGTTATGACGATGTCGTGCAGAACATTCGCGCAGCTTTTCAGAAGGCCTACATCAAAGAAGATGGAGAAGTCGGAACCGGAACGCAAACTTCGTATGTAGTCGCCCTTTACACCAAGATGGCTCCCGAGGCTCTTGAACCGGTTCTGGTAGAAAAACTCGTGAAAGACATTGAAGCCCGCAACTGGCATCTTTCAACGGGATTTCTCGGAACTCCCTTCCTGCTCTTCACGCTTGCCGATCACGGCCGCAGCGACGTCGCTTATCGTCTGTTGCTGAACGACACGTATCCGTCCTGGGGCTACATGCTGTCGAAAGGCGCGACTACCTGGTGGGAGCGTTGGAACGGCGACACCGGCGATCCTTCGATGAATTCCTACAATCACTATGCCTTCGGTTCGGTGATTGCCTGGGTCTATCGTTACGCGGCCGGAATCGATACCACAGCGGATTCGCCGGGCTTCAAAGAAATTGTGGTTCATCCGCATCTGGATGCGCGCATGACCGCGGCGCGCGCGGAATATGATTCGGTTTACGGCAGGATCATCAGTGACTGGAAGGGAAGTCCGGCTGGGCCGTTTTCTTTACAAGTCACGATTCCAGCCAACACGTCCGCAAAAGTTTTCTTGCCTGCCATCCCGGGAGCGCAACCCACAGAAGATGGAAATCCGATGGAAGCGCAGGCAGTTGACGGATCTTATGTCGTACGGATTGGGTCGGGTACGTACAACTTCCAGGTGCACTGATTCCACAATGCGGAGTGACCAGCCGCGGGAACAAAAGTGGCGATCATTGGTGGCCGTCATTGGTGGCGATCATTGACAGTTCGGGCCGGTTCCGATTCAATGACTAATGTGGTTGCAACGCAGCCGGACTTTGGGTTCGCGTCCCGACGGCCAACAAGTTGCGCAGTTAATTCAGGAGTCCCCAATGTCAGCACCCAGCCGCCGGCCGGAGATTCGCCGGCGACGTACCCGCAAAGAAAAAATTGTCCAGCTGCGCAAGCGCCTGGCCGCCGCCAAAACCGACGCTGATCGCACCCGCATCACCGCCAAACTGAACAAACTGGCTATTCTTTCGCCGGGTCAGCCCTTGCTGAAGTAGTATGGCGAGAGAGTTCCGAGGTAAATCGCCACGGCACCGTCAGTCGGCGGCTGGCTCGTGAACGGGATGGGTTTGGCTCTTGTGCCCGATTTGGCCGTAGGCCTCTAAAATGCGGCGCACCGATCTGTCCCACGAGAACTTCGCGGCCTGCTGATATCCGAGCTCCTTCATGCGATCGCGCAAGCCCTGGTCCATGAGAACGCGGTGCAAGGCGCGCATGATCTCGAACACGTTTTCGGGGTTGACCAGCACCGCCGCATTTCCCACGACCTCGGGCAGCGAGCTCACGTTGGAAGTCACTACCGGCGTTCCGTGCACCATGGCTTCCAGCGGAGGCAGGCCGAAGCCCTCATAGAGTGACGGGAAGACGAAAATTTTCGCCTCATCGTAAAAAATGCGCAGCACCTCGATGGGGATGAATCCCAGAAAGCGCACATCGTTCTGCACTCCGCTGCGCACTACGGTTCGCCGCAAGTCCGGATTGCCGGAAAGATCGTCTCCGATAATGATGAGTTTGAGATCGGGATAGGACTGATCTCTTTCCAGCTCCGTTTTCAGCGCGGAGAAAGCCTCGATCATGCGCACGACATTTTTGTGCGTACTGATTCTCCCCGCATACAGCAGGAAAGGGTAGGTCACCTGGTAGCGGCGGGCGATCAAGTCGCGATCAGCGGCACTGGCGTGTCCCCGGAGGAATCGTTCATCGATGGCGTTGTAAACCACTTCGATGCGCTCGGAGGGAATCTCGAACAGCTTCTCGATTTCATTCCGCGTGAAATTCGACACGGCAAAGATTCGCGCCGCCCCAGCCAGAACCCGTTTGGTGGTCTGAAAGTAAAGCGAGCGCCAGAAGGCGCTTTGCTCACGGGCGCGCGCCATGTGATCGAGCAGGTCGTGCACCGTCATTACGTAGGGGCAAGGCAGCGCACGCGGCACGGAAAAAAGATTGGGAATGTGTACCAAATCGCAATTCAGCCGCTTCACCGCCGTACGGAAGTCACGGTATCCCTGGATAGAGCGCTCAGGCGCGAGTAGCGGCACGGTGCGAAAGTTTGCCGGCAGGACGCCAATTTCTTCGACCTTGGCCGGAGAGCCGATCAACACAAATTCGTTCTCGTGGTCGAGCCGGCCCAGTGTGCGAACCACGTTGCGGATGTAAGTCCCCACGCCAAACTCGGTCATCCGCCGAATGTCGATGGCGATCTTCACCGCTGGCATTTAACCATAGACGAGGGTTCAGGACCCAGCAGAATAGAAGGAACGTAACCGGGTCGTGGCAAATTAAGTCACTGGAAGGAAAGGATTGGAGGCGCGGGTCGGAATCGAACCGACGCATAAAGGTTTTGCAGACCTCTCCCTTACCACTTGGGTACCGCGCCCCTGCTTCATACGCTAGCGTTCCGGCCGAAAAAAGTCCATCTGCGGAGGGCAGGTTAGGAACAAAAATCTGGAGCGGGAGACGGGGGTCGAACCCGCGACATCGACCTTGGCAAGGTCGCGCTCTACCACTGAGCTACTCCCGCTCGACCCGAAAATTATACCCCATTTGCCCGTCCCAGCATCCGTAGGCTTGAGGGAAGCGTTACCGCCGTGACCGGTGTTCGCGCTTACGCGAATTCCAATTGAATCTTCTTCTCCGCCCGGTTCAGATTCACAATTCGAAAACTCCGAACCTGCCCCGTCCTTGACGCTTCTGCTTTCGCAGGTGCTCCGGAGCCACTCTTCCAGCGCGCCTGCAGCATGGAACTCAAGGAAGAAATATCCGGCTGCGCCTCTCGGGGGGTCTCGGGGACCTCGCTTTTTAGCGGAGTGGCCGCGGTCACCTTGCACATGGCATGAATGCCCTCGCCCAGTTCCACTCGTGCCTCTCCGCTCGAATCGTCCATCAGACGGCCGGTAACCACGTCGCCTTCGTTGTGCTCGGCGATATATTCGTCCAAGCCCGTCGGGACAAGTTGCTTCATGCCCAGCCGCATCTGCCGTTTCTCGAGATCGATGGCTAGCACTTGCGCTTTGACCACCTGACCGACGCGCAGCACATCCTGCGGCTGGTTGATTCGCTTTTCGGCGCTGATGTCGCTCACGTGAACCATGCCTTCGATTCCTTCGGAGATTTGCACGAACGCGCTGAACTTGGTCATGTTGGTGACTGGCCCTTCGACCGCCGCTCCGATCTGAAATCGCTGTGCCACGTCGGCCCACGGATCGCCCAATGCCTGCTTGAGTCCCAGCGAGATGCGGCGCTCGCCGGCATTGACCTGCAAAATTACAGCCTCGACAGTCTCGCCCGGCTTCACCACGTCGCTCGCTTTCCTGATCTTGCCCTTCGACCATGACATCTCGGAAATGTGAATCAAGCCCTCGATGCCTGGCTCCAGTTCGACGAATGCTCCGAACTCCACAAGCCGCGTGACGGTGCCGCGCACTCGATCGCCGGCTCGGAATTTTTCAGCGACCGCGTCCCAGGGATGCGGCTGCAGCTGCTTCAGTCCAACGGAAATTCGCCGTTTGTCGGTATCCGCCGCGACCTTCAAGACTTTTACCTCGACTTCTTGCCCCAAGGAGAGCACATCCGCCGGTTTGTTCACCCTGCCCCAGGAAATGTCGCTCACATGCAGTAACGCATCCACTCCAGCCAGATCGACGAAGGCGCCGTAATCGGTAAGGCTGCGCACCGTCCCGCTCAGCGTTTCACCTTCTTTGATCTGCGAATAAAACTTGTCCTTGGCGGATCGTGCTTCTTCCTCCGCAACCGCGCGGCGATCCACCACCACATCTTCATCCGTAACGTCGAGCTTGATGATGCGGCAGCGAATCTCCTGTCCCACCAGCTTCTCCATCTCCGCGGCCTCGCGAACGCCGCTGCGCGAGGCCGGCATGAACGCCCGCACGCCCACGTCGACGCTGAATCCGCCTTTGATCACGCCGGTCACCGTGCCCAGGACGGTCGTCTTCTCGGCAAATGCCTTTTCCAGTCCAGTCCAATCCATGGGCCGCTCGACCTTGAAACGCGACAGCTCGTAGTAGCCATCCAGATCGCGGCCCTTCACCGTCACCAGGCACTTGTCCCCGGGCTTCAGCGCCTCCCCTTGCAGGGCCGCCAGAGGCAAAATTCCTTCCGACTTGTATCCGATATCGAAGAATACCGACTCTGCGTTGAGCGCAATCACCGTGCCCTGCAGTTGCTTGCTGCCCTCGGTCTTGCGCGAATGACTCTTCTGGAACTGAGATAAGATGTCGCCGAACGACTCCGAGCTTTCGGGGACAATTTGGGTTTCTGGATTGGAAGTTTCTGGCTTAGACATGAAAGGTTACTGCCCTCTTCGCGGGATACGATTCACTAGAATAACATCGCTGGGCAGCGTTGCCGACCCGGCGGTTGGCCGACGGGCGCCCCGCCCGCCGTGCCGTAGCCAAAGACTGCGGGCAAGTTCACCGAAGCGCGATTCAATTCACTGTCGCGCCCACTGCGGATCATCTTCCGGCCTCACGATTTGACCGTCCCGCATGTGAATGATGCGATCCCCATACTTCGCAGCTTCCGGATTGTGCGTAATCATCAGCACCGTCTGACCCAATTCCTGATTCGACAGGCGCAACATGCCAAGCACCACATCCGAATTCTTGGAGTCCAAATTGCCTGTGGGTTCGTCGGCCAGAACGACCGCAGGCTTATTGATCAGAGCCCGCGCCAACGCCACCCGCTGCTGCTCGCCTCCGGAAAGTTCCGAAGGACGATGCCCCAGCCGCTTGGTCAGCCCGAGCAGATCGGTGATGCGGTTGAAGTGCGCCGGATCTCCATTACTCTTGCCCGAGATTTCTCGCGCAATCTCAATGTTTGATCGCGCGTCGAGCGTGGGCAGCAGGTTGAACTTCTGAAACACGAAGCCGATCTTGCGCTTGCGCATGCGGGTTCGTTGCGCGTCGGAAAGCGTGGCCAGGTCGTCGCCATCGAGCACAACGCTACCGCCGTCGGCCCGTGTCAACCCACCCAAAAGATAAAACAGAGTCGACTTTCCGCTGCCCGACGGTCCCACTACGCTGACGAACTCGCCCTTCTGCACGCTGAAGGAAATCCCGCGCAGCGCTTCCACCTCAATTTTGCCTACGTGATACGTCTTTCGCAGGTTCTTAGCTTCGATGAATGCTTCGGCCATGCCTGCTAAGAATCTTACACGAAGGTCGGCTTCTAGCTTCTAGCTACTAGCTACTTGCTTTCCTTATGAAGGCTGATGAAGTCTGTCGTCTTGAGAACTGATTTTTCCTTTGCGTTCAAAACGAAAACGCACGCGGCTCGAAAGCCAGCGTGCGGTGAGAAGGGTTAGCTAGGAGCTAAAAGCTAGTAGCTATAAGCTGAATTACGCCACACCGATCTGGCGTGGAACTTCCGGCGTGCGCGGCTGCATGCGCTTGGGGCCGCGCTTTCGCACCAGCAAAAGGCGAACTCGTTCCAGCAGATCGACCGGCGCATACATCCCCTTAGTCAGGAAAACGTCAGCCTGCGAATCGTGATCGTAAATACGAACCTTGCTGGAGATCAGAATGGCGGGAGTGTGCGGCGACAAATCCTTGATCCTGGCGATCAGTTGTGGCCCGTCGAGTCCGGGCATCGCCATGTCGGCAATGACCAGGTCAATGCCGCCTTGCTGGAAGCGCGCCAGCGCGTCTTCTCCGCGCGAAAAACTCGCCACGCGATAGCCCCGGGTTTCCAGCATGATTTTTCGGTGGGAAAGAGACTGTTCGTTGTCATCCACACACAGGATCGTGCGCTTTGGTTTCATCAGCCTTCCGTATCTGTCGGGCGCGGCCGCAAGCGCGGCTCGCAAATCCAACAGAGGTTTTTCTCAATATGAAGAATGTCAGAGCGAGATGAATGCTAACGGGAAGCGCGCTCACTGTAAAGTGCCGCCGATGCCAATGGGACATTCTGGCCATTGATTTTTTTTCGCGGGAGTGCGCCTCTGTGTTTTCCGTAGCTTGCGTCACCCAGGTCAGAGGAAAACTTCACCGCGCATGACTTCGATTGCGTTGCCTCCAACGCGTACGTTAACTATCCGGTTATCGTGAATGATTGTTTTGCCGTGAGGCCCGCACAAAAATCCGGCTCGGGCCGCTGCATCTCGATTCCCTGCTCGATGAGCACGCGCTGGTCGGGTTCGGCGACTCCGTGGGCTACCATCCACGCCGCAGCGCATCCCGCCGCCGACCCCGTAGCCGGATCTTCGCCGTTGTAAAAAATCATGCGCGCGTGCAAACGGGCCGCCGGATCGACGGTTTCACGGGCTACGAAATATAGAAATTTTCCGCCCGTTTTCTCCAGATACTCAGCCACTCGATACAGCATCGACTCTCAATTTCTGAATCACTGCCAAAGATTTCAGCGGAGTCACGGTGAAGGGAACTCCGGTCGACACGGTTTCGATCGGCAGGGACGGATCGAAATCGTCGACGCGCAATCCGGTGGCTCGCGCCACCGCCTCGCGGTCATGCTGCATTCCAAATTCCGGATCTACCTGCGTCATCTCTCCAAATGCCGCTTGCCCGGCCGTGTCTTCGAATCGCACGGGAACTTTTCCCACGTTCAGGTCCAGCGTGATTTCCTTCGCCCCGGATTCTCCGCGCAAGGCGAACGCCGTACCCAGCGTGGGATGCCCCGCAAACGGCAACTCCTCCTGCACGGTGAAGATTCTCACCCGCACGCCACGCTCGCGCTCCGTCTCCGCATCGCGGGGAAAGATGAAAGTCGTCTCCGAGAGATTCATCTCTTTCGCGATCGACTGCATCTCCGCGTCGCTCAATCCGCGTCGCATCAAAAAATACCGCCAGCGAATTTCCCTCGAGTGGCCTGGGAGGTGAATACGTCCCACTGCGCCATGGCCAGCCGCCGCGCCTGTTTCCCCATGAGTGTCCCCAAAAATGAATGGCCGTGCCCCACAAGGGATGCTCTCACACCACGCAGCGATGCAGAAAATTAGGGGGAAAATAAATGGAAAACGAATACGGGCCGGCTCGAAACGTTTGACAGTGGCAGTCCGCGCTTCTATCCTAGCTATATGTTTTCTATTTCCACCGCCCGTGCCATGTGTTGTTGTCGACCGGCGTCGGCGTGTGGGTAGGGAACTGCGAGATTCTTCCCAGCCCACCCGGTGAATGCGGGTGGGTTTCATTTTCATCCGTTTTTTCCGAAGTCTGGTAGCCGGGCCGGCCGACTTTCCGAATCTTGAGCGATCTAAATTCATCAAGAAGATAAAGGAGATGATCATGACTACCGCGACTGCCAATGAAACGCAGAGCATTCCCCGCATCAACGATACGGCCCCCGATTTCACCGCCGAAACCACGCAAGGGACCATCCAATTTCACGACTGGATCGGCAACGGCTGGGCCGTTCTGTTCTCGCATCCCAAAGACTTCACGCCCGTCTGCACCACCGAACTGGGCACCATGGCCCGCCTGCAGCCGGAATTTGCCAAGCGCAACGTGAAGATCATCGGCCTGAGCGTGGATCCCGTCAGCAGCCACGGAAAGTGGGCCGTCGACATCGAAGAGACGCAAGGGCGCAAAAGTCAATTACCCCATGATCGGCGACCCGCAACTCAAAATCGCCAAGCTCTACGGCATGCTGCCCGCTGAAAGCGGAACCACAGTCGGAGGGCCGCACCGCCGCCGACAACGCCACCGTGCGCACCGTTTTCGTGATCGGCCCCGACAAAAAAATCAAACTGCAACTCAGTTATCCCATGAGCACAGGCCGCAACTTTGACGAGATCCTGCGCGTCATCGACTCCATCCAACTCACGGCGAAACACAAAGTCTCGACCCCGGCGAACTGGAAGCAGGGCGATGATGTCATCATCGGCGGCAACGTCTCGAACGAAGAAGCGCAGAAGCTGTATCCCGGCGGATGGAAGTCTCCGAAACCGTACCTGCGGATCGTTCCCCAGCCGAAGTAAAGCGGGCACAGACGACAACCACCGGCCACGGATTGCACGGTGCGGATCGAATGGAAGTAGCCTTCAGTCGGGTCTGCCGCCATTCATGGCCGGTTCCTTTTGGGTGCTGTTGGGACCATTTGGGACGCAAATGTCAGTGGAAGTGTCAGTAAATTTCGTCCCGGTCAAAAGCACCCGGACCGTTCACCATTCTCAAACCTTCTTGAGCGACGGTTGGTGGAGTCTTGTACGACCGTCATCATCCCATTTGACTACCGCGTCTTCTTCGTTCGTTCGCTCAACCGTACCCAATTCTCCGTTCGGTTTTCCGAAGTTGCCCCGACCTTCGACCCGATCTCCGGGATTCAATTCCTGATTGGCACGGGACGACTCACCGAGGGGCGGCTTCTTGGCACGGTCCGAGTCAGGGATCGCACCGGGATGGGACAGGGGCGGTTTGGCGGCTTCCCGCAGTTTGGGTGTCGGTCTATTGTCATGGCGCATGTTCCGTTGTCTCTTTCCAAGGGCTGCAGGAGCGCCCTTCGCTGCGATTGTTCATCTCCTCCAGCATAGGCTTGAAGAGAATGCTTGGATGGTTCAAACTGCACAGTTTCGGCAACCAACGTAAAATGAGTCCGATGCTTTGTAGAACACGCCCGTGTCCCAGCGGCGATGTTCCCATGCGGCAGGCTAACTGGCAGTCAGTGGCGCGGAGGTGACAGGAGTTAACTAACACGAAAATAACAACTGCGGAAGCGCATGCGGTCCGGTGATCGTCCCGGTCTTCAAAACCGGCGGGCGGCAGGCAATCCTGTCACCGGTGGGTTCGACCCCCACTCGCTTCCGCCATTTTTCAACAACTTACAGACATGCACATCATTCCTTCTCCCGTTTCAGGGCCGCCCACCGCACTCGATGGGAGTGGCCGAGGCGTGCACGTGTAGGGGATTTTGCGTCGATCACCTCGCGGAAAGCGGTGACCGCCAAGTTGGATCGATCTAACCATGTCAGTCGCTAAAATATGATCCTTAGCGATCCCTGAAGCGAGCGCCCGCCTCCGATACCGTTCACGCTACCCTGGCCGCTGCCGAGGGTGCTGGTGACTTGACCGAAGTTTGAGGCGCTAATGCTACCAACGTTTGGGTTGCTAAACTGCGGCGTGTTACTTAACTGGAAAGCTTCGACGCGAGCCTCCAGCGCCGTCTCACGGTAGAGACGGAAGCTCTTGGCAAGGGAGATGTTGTCCTGGATGTAGCCGGGACCGCGGAATTGGTTTCTGCCGGTATTACCCAGGCCGGGGTTCGTGCAAGGTTTCGTCGTGCAGCCCGTGGGCTGGGAAAACACAGTTGGGTCAAACCACTGCACTCCGGGCCCGATACCGTGAAGAGCGCGAAACTTTCCGGTTAGTGTTGCAGTTTGCGTAGTTCCAGGGGTATTCAGAGTGCCACCATTCGCAATGACGGTGAAGGGTAACCCGGAGACCACCGAAATGATTCCGGAGATCCTCCATCCCCCAAGAACGGCGTCCGCAAATCGATTCGAATTGAGAAAAGCACGACCGCGCCCAAAGGGCAAATCGTAGGCGACGGTCTCTTCAAAGTTCAACTTACGATCGAAATCCATCGGCCCATAGTTTCTGCGCCAGTTAATGAAAAACTGGAGGCCTGCCATCATCGTCGTTGATGTAACCCAAGCCCTTGCCCCAGGTGAATGCCGAAGTGAACCATAGTCCATTTGAATAGCGCTTCGTGAGCTGGACCTGAAGCGACTGATAGTTGGAAGAGAAGCCAAGGAAGTACTGGTTGGTTGCCGCGGTGCGGCCGAAGGCAATATTCTCCGGATCCGAGGCCGCACCTCCGCCGTAGGTGCTGGGCAGATTGATGTTTTGATTGCCCGAGATATCAACGCCATGGTTGGCCACGTAGGCGACTTGCAGCGAGAGATTGCCGCGGAAGGCCTGCTGCACCGCCACATTCCAGGACTCGACGTAGGGATTGGTAAAGGTCTTGGGAATGTAGGTGTATACCTGGCTCGTGAGCTGGGGCGTATTGGCGGGAATGATTCCATTGGAAGGAATCACGACAGGAACGGGTGCCGGGAACCCTGCCTGGAACGTCGCCACGGTCACACCGTCAGCAAGAACGGCAGGCGTGAAGGCGGAGCCACCTGCGGGCTGATAGCTGTTGTTCGCGCGAATCGGATAGTTATAGGCATACGTGTTATCCGGGAATGGTGCGTAGCTGATGCCGAACCCGGCGCGAACGACGGTATCCTTCTTCAGGCGGTACGAGACTCCGGTGCGCGGTGCGAAATAGCTGTAGTGGGTCTTCATGCCGAGGTTCGAAGGGTTCCCGCCCAGGCCCGCCAGAACAAGGTTGTTATTGACCGGGTCGTAATTTGAGAATCCGCCCGAGCGCGCGGGCGTGGCCGGTGGATAGAACTCCCACCGAAGCCCAAGATCGACGGTCATCTTGGGCGAAGCCTGCCATTTATCGCCCGCGAAGGCGAAGAACCACCACTGGCGATAGGCCGGGAAGAAAGTGTTGAGGTCGCGACCGACCTGGCTTGGCTGATCGAGAAGGAAGCTGGCAATGTCGTTGGCAATATTCGTCTTGGCGCCCGCTTCTGAACGTCTGAACGTCTGAGAACGTGAATGCACCGCGAGGGCTGAAAGTCTGATCTTGAAGCAGGTCATCGCGCACACGGCGAAGATCGGCGCCAAATTTAAAGGTGTGATTGCGGACGATCTTGGTCCAATTGTTGACGAAGTCAATGTTGGCCTCGGCCCTGATCCACGGCTCGGATGCGGAATAGCCCATTAGGGGATTAGTGAAACCACCGTTAATGGTTACCGCGGCTTGTCCGGTCGTGAAGGGCTGTCCTGCAATGTTCACGCCGGGAATACCGATGGTGGTCGCGTCGGTCGTGCCATAGTCGTTGGGTTGCGCCTGATTGCGCAAATGGGCGACACCTAGGCGCGCCTCGGTTAAGAAGGTCGACGAGAAGACATGATCGTAGTTTACGCCGTAACTGTAAGACTTCTGATTGCCGGTACCTTCAAAACCTCCTCCCTGAGGGCCACCGAGAAATGATCCAAAGGCGGCCTGCTGAAAGGTGACAACGCGCTGAAAGCTATAGCGCCCGCTCAGACGATCCTTCGCAGTGGCTGCGAAATCGATCTTCGTGTCGAAGCTGTCTGTTGTCTTGGTGAATGGAAGGTTCGTGGTGTAGTTGTTTGAGGGATTCGACAACGGCTTGGTCGAATTCAGCTGTCCGTATTTCGCGGCTGCCGCGTTGATGCCCTGCAGGATGGCCAGCGATACGGGGTTGACCCTGTTGAACGGAATCTGATTGTTTGCGAATGGCGTGCGCGGGTGCGCGGCAGTTCCGTCGCCGGTGGATGGATCGTAGATCTGGCCGGTTGTGCCAACCAGCGCGCCACTCAAGTCGATGTTTCCGCTGCTGTTAGCTGTGTAGTAACGCGCGTCCGGTATTGTGTTGGTGCTTGAAACAGCCTCGTGATCGTCAGACCGAAGATAGTCTCCGAAAAAAAACAGCTTGTCCTTCAGAATCGGGCCACCGATGCTGCCGCCAAAATAGTTGTACGAAAGATGGCCAAGCGGGCCTCCGAAGTAGGAACGGGCGTTGAGGGCATTATTCTGGATGAACTCAAATGCTGAACCATGCAAGGCGTTCGAGCCAGACTTGAGAGTCACGTTGGTCACAGCTCCGGTGGCGCGTCCCAACTCTGCTTCGAAATTGTTCGTCGAAATGTCGACGGACTGGATCGACTCCGCTGGCGGTATCAGTATCTGCAAGAGGCCTGTCCGCTCGTCGTCGTCGATGCCCTCGAGCTGATAGAGGTTTCCTTCCCGAGGCAAACCATTGACTTCTGTTTGCAGGGAATTCTGTGCGTTGAAGAACTGCGAGTGCTGAAAAACCGCGGGCGCAGTACCTGGAACCACGTTGAGTAGCGATTGGAAGTTGCGATTGCTGCTCAGTGGCATTTCGACGACATCCACTCCTTCAATTTTGGTACTGATGTCGGCACGATCGGTCTGCAGCAATGGAGGCGCTGCCGTCACAATAACCGTTTCCATCACATCGCCGGCCTGAAGCGAAAGGTCAACGCGGACAGACGTGTTGCTGAGAAGCTCGATATTCTCGTGCGCTAACTTCTTGAACCCCCTTGCTTCTCCAGCCACCGTGTAAATGCCGGGTTGAAGATCGGGGAAGGTGTAGTTCCCGCTATCATTCGTTGCCGACACGTGAATTGCACCGGTTGTTGTTTCCGTGGCCGTGACCTTGGCATTGGCAACGGTCGCGCCGCTTGCGTCAGTCACGGTTCCAAGTAGCGTCCCGTTGACCGCCTGTCCAAAGAGCGGACGGGAGAAGGTGAACACGGAAAGGGCGAGCACAAACTTAAAGAGGGGCCTGATGACTCGTCGTGGAATCATTTAAAGCCTCCGAATTCGAATCGAATTTTAGGCCGCGAAGACTATATTGTTCAAAATGCGAACCAAACCTATATTTGTCAATTTGAGATTGTCAAGCAGAATCTCGGCAATAATATATCTGACTGACTCTTTGTGCGCATAAATCCTGGCGAATTACCATCGTCGCCAGAAACTGTGGTAGCAATGGAACGCCTCGCAGGCGATTGCCACTGACGTAGCCCTATAGTCTCCTCAAACTGCTATAATGATTGCTGGGGCGGTTACGTTTTTCTCCTCTTTCAGGTCTTCTGACCTAAGCCAGTCCATCTGAAGTTCTTCCACCTTAGGCTTTTCTGCGTGAGTGTCTGCCCGGGCAGGACTCGCCAAGAATGGTCGCGCCTATGAACGCAACTCGTATTTGCCTCGGTCTGTTTATCTTGCTGATCACGATCCTGCTGCTCCGCTGGATGCGTCAGCTGAAACCGCAGATCAATGGGTTTCGCTCACAAAGGATGTGCCCGTCCTGCGGATTGATTACGTCTCGATTGAAGGCAAGTTGCCTGGAGTGTGGCAAGCCCTTTACCGCGGTGGTGTACTCGACGTCAAAGAAGTGAGCCGGCGATTTATTCACGTGTTCCCAGAAAGGACATAAGGAATGAAAAACATCAAATTTATCGTGAAGGTGAACCGAGGTGGTACTCGCACTCCTCACTACGTGCAGCGAATTGATTCGACACCAATCCACATGACAACCGACCGCAAGCTGGCATTACTTATGGGGAAATTTACGGCTGAAGACGCTGTCAAATCACTGCAAAACTCGCGCTGCATCCCGGAGTTGGAGTCGGTACGGGTGAGTGTCTAGTATTTGCGCCGAGATCGTCGAAGAACGCCACGAAAGCACAACGAACACAATTAAGACGAACATAAAACGAGCATATTGAAAACGAATATATTAAAAGGAGTACCGCAATGAAGCAGACAAGCCCCGCAATCCATCCACCTCAAACAACAAACGTGACGAAATCCACCCCCGACCTGAAAGAGCAGATTCGCCTCCGCGCCTACGGACTGTATGAGCAACGCGGGAGAGCGGGGAACGAACTGGCCGATTGGCTGCAAGCGGAGTTGGACGTCACGCAACCGAAGGTTAAGACCATCGTTCCATAACGAAATGCTTCACGAGCGATTCATCTCGCTGACCGAAGCCGGCGTTGGATCAACCTGCGTCGGATCAGCCTGCATTGGCAGTTCAAACCCCGGTATGGCAGCCTACCTATCCGTGCCAACGGTATGGCACGGAAGAGCCATTCTCCGCCGGTGGGAGAAGTACTATCCTTGTTATTGAGCAGCACTTGGGGGAGGGCTGATCAACAAACGTCCCATGACTCAAACCGAGTCGGGGGCGTTTTGTTTTGCGCCATACTTTTCGACCTCGCGTCCGCGATATCCCGGGCCCTCCGATCCTCGCAAATCGGTTAGAATAATTTCTTGGGTTACTCCGGACTTACCAGGAATAGAGTTTTTCTGCGCCTGGGGCAGACGGCGCTTTCGTTCGCCTGGTTCCCGCTTTTTGCCGGGATCACGCTGCTGGGCCTGTCCCCCGGCGCTGCCGCTGATAGCGCCGCCTTCGATCTGATCGGTCCCAGGGTTGACGTTCGCGTCCAGCGGGCCGGCGTAACCCTGCCGATCGCGGAAGTGCCGAATCTAGAGGCGGGAGACCGTCTCTGGATCCATCCCGAGCTGCCTGACACTCAATCGGTGCGCTATCTGATGGTCGTGGTTTTTCTGCGCGGCGCCACCAACCCGCCTCCGGATTCCTGGTTTACCCGCGTCGAAACCTGGAACAAACCTGTCCACGACGAGGGCGTCTTCGTCATCGTTCCCGAAGAGGCCGAAGAAGCTCTCGTCTTCCTGGCTCCAGAGACCGGCGGAGCCTTCAGTACTCTACGTGCCGCGGTCCGGGGAAAGCCCGGCGCTTTCGTGCGAGCCTCGCAGGACCTGGTGCAGGCCAGCCTCGACCGCGAGCGCCTGGAAAAGTATCTCGACGCCGTTCGGGAAGTTTCCGCCAGCGATCCCGAACAGCTGAAGGCGCGCACAACGTTACTGGCACGCAGTCTGAACATCCGTCTCGATCAGCAATGCTTCGACAAACCCACTGCCCAGCAGGCGCCGTGTCTCACGCAGAACACCGATCAGCTGGTCCTGGATGACGCGCATAGCCAGACCATGGTCGCGACTCTGACCTCGGGTCCTTCCAGCGATCTGCTGGCGCAGATCAGTTCCACGCCCAATGCCCGCAGCGGCTACTACAGTCCTTATGTTGGAGCGATCGTCGATGTTGCCCGTATTCTGAGCACGGCACACACCGCGCAATATCAGTACATTCCGGCACTGGCTTTGCCCAAAGCGGACGAACTCAATCTGCGGCTGAACAATCCGCCCTCTTTTCGCAATCCGAAATCGGTGATCGTGATCGGCTTGCCGCCGGTTCGTCCGGCTCCTGTTCCGCCCCTGCGCGCCGTCGATCCCACGCAGGTATTTTGCGCAGGGAAACCTTCGCTTCTGCTTCCCGCCGCTGGCGCGCCGCTGGCTTTCGCCACCGAGCTCGCGCACAACTTCGTTCTCCACGTGGAAGCCAAGTCGGGTCCCGCTATCGACCTGCCGGCGAAACCCGACCCGATGCGCGGTGGATTTGCGATCGAAACCGAGGCCCTGCAGTCTGCCGATCTGGACGGAGAAGTCACCGGGATTCTCCGCGCATCGTGGGGCTACCACTCGTTCGATGGTCCGCACTACCGGCTGCGCGCCTCGCGCCCGGTCCAGTGGATCGTCGCATCCAAAGATGCTAGTGCTCTGATCGTGGGCCGCGAAGACACGCTCCACCTTCAGTCGCCCGACGCTTGTTGCGTAAGCGAAGTGAAGGTGAAAGACGAGCAGGGAAAGCTGCTCGAGACCGAATGGAAGAGTCCGAAGCCCGACGAACTCGAGGTAAAGGTCCCGCTGCAGAAGGCCGACGCGGGATCGGTCACCATGCTGATCAGAAAGTTTGGACTCAAAGACGCCGACGAGATTCCACTTCACACTTACGCCGAAGCCGGCCGTCTCGACAGTTTCAGCATCCACGCCGGCGACACCGACGGCATTCTCAAAGGCACCCGCCTGGATCACGTTGACAGCCTGGAGGTAAACGGTCTGAACTTCAGGCCCGAGACGCTGACGCGCGCCAACCAGCAGGATGAACTCAAGGTGATCACACCGGATGCGGCGGTTAAAACCAGGTTGCACCCCGGAGACTCGATGGTCATTCGAGTTACTCTCAAAGATGGCCGCGTCCTCGATCTCAAGTCGGAAGTCGAAGCGCCGCGGCCTTCGGTCAGCCTGCTCAACCAAAGCGTGCAACTCGATCCGACGTCGCCGTCCACCGTTCATCTCGGCAGCGGCGACGAATTGCCGCAGGATGGTCGCCTTAATTTCTTCCTCAAAACGCAGGTGCCAGAGAGTTTTTCCTCCACCGAGAAGATCGAAGTGGCCACTGCCGATGAGTCGTTTCGCGTATTGCTGAGTTTCAAAGACGGCAATCTCACTCTGCAGGACTCGAAGACAGTCTTCGGCGTTCTCGATCCCATGAAACTTCTGGGCCCTTCGGCATTCGGACCGTTGAAGTTCCGCCCGGTCGCAGCCGACGGCACCGACGGCGACTGGCTGCCACTCGTGGATTTGGTGCGCGTTCCTGCGCTCACGGGAATTCGTTGCCTGCCCGCTTCCGAAAAGCAGTGCACGCTCAACGGCGACAAACTTTTCTTGCTCGACTCGGTAAGCACCGATGCGGATTTCGCCAACCCGGTCACCGTTCCCGAAGGCTTTGTAGAGGATGCGCTCTCGATTCCGCCGCCCAAAGGGAAAACCCTCTACATCAAACTTCGCGACGACCCAAACACCGTAGACACCGTAACCCTTCCGCTGCTCACCGCCCTGCAATAGTGCCTGTGTGGGCGCGGGCGACTCGCCCGCGCAGGACGGGCGGGGGCGCCCGTCCCCACACGAGGCGCCGCCGCGGTATACTCGCCGTTCGATCCCCGAATGGCGAACATTCTCTATGGAGTCAACGGCGAAGGCGCGGGCCACTCCACCCGGGCCAAAGAAGTGCTCTCTCACCTCGTAGCCCAGGGACATACCGTCCACGTCGCGACTTTCGACCGGGGCCTGCAGAATCTGAAGCCGCACTTCAACGTCACCGAGATCTACGGCTTCCACTTTGCCTACGTCAACAACCGCGTGCGCTATAAGCGCACCATCGCCAAGAATCTGATCACAGTCCCACAAGCCGCCAGGAGTCTCTCGCTCTTGAAGCGCCTGGTCGACGAATGGAAGACCGACCTGATCATCACGGACTTCGAGCCGCTCACCTGCCACGTTGGACACAAGAAGCGTCTACCCGTCATCTCCATTGACAACCAGCACTGCCTCACTAATACAGTCGTTTCTTATCCACGGAAGTATCGCGGCGACGCCGCCGCGGCCAAACTGGTAACCCGCCTGATGACCCCGCACGCCAATGCTTATCTGGTAATTTCCTTTTTCACCGCGCCCATCCGCAAGCGCAACACATTCCTGTTTCCGCCGCTCTTGCGACAGGAAGTCCTCGATGCCACTCCGACGCAAGGCGACCACGTCCTGGTCTATGTGACTTCGCCAGCGCCGGCGCTGGCGAAGTTGCTTGCCACCGTCCGCTGCCGCTTCATTGCCTACGGCTTTGGCCGCGAGGGAACGAATGCAGAGAAAAATATTGTTTATAAGAAGCCTTCCGTCAACGGCTTCTTCGCCGACCTGACCAGCGCCCGCGCCATCGTCGCCAACTCTGGATTTTCCCTCGTAACCGAAGCTCTGCATCTGGCGAAGCCCTACCTTGCCGTGCCGGTCAGTCACCAGTTCGAACAAATCTTCAACGCCTATTGGCTGGAAAAGACCGGTTATGGAGCCTTCTGGGAGGAGTTGAATAAAGAGCGAGTCGAGTCCTTCCTCTACAATCTGCCGCACTATCGCGAAGCGCTGGGAAAATATCCCCGACAAGGCAACGGAGCCCTGCTCAAAAAACTGGATTCCCTGATCGCCAGCTATACACAACACCTGGATCTTTGAAACCGCAGGTGCGGTGCGGCAACTCGCGCAGCGACGGCCGCCTCGGCTGTTAATCTTGACCTCCCTACTTCTAGAACCCGTCGGCCCGGAGCAACGCGAGCGAGCCCGCGCAATTTTTCGCATTCCCAAAAACCGCCCGCCCATGCGAAATTAGTTCATGTCTCTCGTCGTCCGTCCATCGCCTATTCATTCCGTCGGGGTGTACACGTCAAAGCTGATCCATAAGGGAACTCGCGTGGTTGAATATGACGGCGAGCGCATCACTCCCGAAGAAGCGGACCGCCGTTACGAGGGCGTCTCCCGCACCTACCTTTATGGACTGGATGACGGAAAAACGGTGATCGACGGCCACGGACTGGGCGCTTACCTGAATCACTCTTGCGATCCCAACTGCGAGGCCGACGAAATCAAACGCCGCGTATGGCTCTTTGCCATCCGCGACATCGCCGCCGGCGAAGAACTGGTCTGGGACTACAACCTCTACGACGACGACGATCCCGCGCCCTGCCGCTGTGGTTCGCCCAAATGCCGCGGCACCATGTATTCGCGCGAGTGGATGGCAAAAATGCGCCGCCGCGAAGCCCGCAAAAAGAAAAAGCTGGAACTGGCGAGGACCGGGAAGTGCACGACTTCAAGTGGCTGCGGAAAAACTTTTCCGCGAGGTTGATACGACCCTCAGCGGCTAAAGCCGCCATCATTTTGCACAACTTACGGCGCGGCTAAAAAGCCGGAGCCCTTTCAAAACAAAGTCAAAAGCGGATTTTTCCGCAGCGTCTCCAAGTCGTGCCGATCCAGCGCACCTAAGTCGAATCGGCTTCAACCGCTGAGGTCCGCTTTTCGCCGACTCGCTTGACGAAGCATCCGAGGATCTCCCGCATGCGGGAGGGAAGAAAGAAGCGTTACGGGACAGACTCTGCGGGAACAACCTTCGGTGCCTTCCCACGCTCCCGCCATCCCTCAATAATCAGATACAACACGGGAATAAAAAATAAATTAAGCACGGTCGACATAATCATCCCGCCAAACACGGTCGTCCCCACCGAATGCCGTCCATTCTCTCCAGCGCCCGTGGCCACGACCAGCGGCACTACGCCCAGAATAAACGCCAGCGAAGTCATCAGAATTGGCCGCAACCGAATCGTTGCCCCCTGTACCGCCGCTTCTATCAGCGGCATTCCCCGTCCCCGCAATTGCTCCGCAAATTCCACGATTAGAATCGCGTTCTTGCTCGACAACCCAACCAGCATCACCAGTCCCACCTGGCAGAACACATCATTCTGCAGCCCGCGTATCGACTGCGCCCCCAGCGCGCCCAGCAGGGCCATGGGCACGGCCAGCAACACGATGAACGGAAGCACGAAGCTTTCATACTGCGCAGAGAGCGTGAGATAAACCACCAGCGTGCCCAGCGCAAACAAAATCAGCGAAGTGCCGCCCGCCGCCAATTCCTCCAGCGACAATCCGGTCCAGCTGTAGGAAAATCCCTGCGGCATCTTTTTGGCCAAATCTTCCATGGTAGCGATGGCCTGCCCCGAGCTATAACCCGGCGCCGGCGAGCCATCAATCTCTGCCGATCGGAACAGATTGTAATGACTGATCACCTGCGGCGTCGTTGTCTGCTCGATGCTGATCAGATTGTCGAGCGGCACCATCGCCCCGCTGTCGGAGCGCACGTAAAACCTCTTCATGTCGTCTGCCGTTGCCCGGAATTGCTTGTCGGCCTGCACGTAAACTCGATAGGACCGGTTGTTGAAATCGAAATCGTTGACGTAGGCCGAGCCCATGTACACGCCCAGCGTATCCGTGATCTGCGACAGCGGCACATGCAAACTCTTCGCTTTTTCCCGCTCAATGGTCACCAGATATTGCGGATCGTTGGCGGTGAATGACGTGAAAAGCCGGGTCAGATCCTTGCGCTGCGCCGCCTGCTGCATCAGGCTTCCTGCCGTGGCTGCCAGTTCCTCCAACTTGTGCGCAGCCTGATCCTGCACCACGAACTGGAATCCGCCAAATTGTCCGAGTCCCTGAATCGGCGGAGGCAGCGTGGGAAAGACGATGGCTCCCGAGACTCCGAACATCCGGGGACGAATGCGATTGATAATCGCTGTCGCGCTATGGGCGTCTCCTTTGCGCAGGGAATAACGCTTTAACGGCACGAAAATAAGTCCCTGATTCGCCGCCGCTCCCGCAAAACTGAACCCGGCAATCGAGAATGTCCCTTCCAGTTCCGGTTCATTCGCGAGCAGTCCCGCCACTTGCTTGCCAATCGCCTTCGTATACTCCAGCGATGCGCCCGACGGCGCCTGAATCACAATGATGAAATATCCCTGGTCCTCATCCGGCACGAACCCCGTCGGCACGCGCGTGAACACAAAATAAGTGAGCCCCAGGCCGGCGAAAAACAGCACCGCCATCACCAGTTTGTAATCCAGCACGTGATGCAGCAGGGCACGGTAGCCACGGGTGAGTACCACGACGCCGTCGTCAAACTTTTGCAGCCACCACCACTTTTGCCGGTGGGGACCGCTCAGAAAAATTGCGGCCAGCACCGGCGCCAGGGTGAGCGCGTTGAAGGCGGAAATAGCAATAGAAAATGCGATGGTCAGCGCAAACTGGCGAAACAGAATCCCGGTGGTCCCGGGAAAGAACGCAACCGGCACAAATACGGCACAGAGCACCAGCGAGGTGGCGACGACGGCACTGGTAATCTCGGCGGTAGCTGCTGCCGCCGCTTTGTGGGAGTCGTGTTCGCCCTCCATGATATGGCGCTCAATGTTTTCAATCACGACGATTGCGTCGTTGACGACCAGGCCGGTGGCGAGGGTGATGCCGAACAACGTCAGCGTGTTGATGGAGAAGCCGAGTAACTTCACAAACACGAATGTGCCGATGAGCGAAACCGGAGTGGCGATAAAGTGAATCATCGTCGTCCGCCAGTCGCCGAGGAAAATAAATATCACCAGGATGACCAGCAGAATCGCTGAACCCACGGTGTAGACGACGTCTCGGATCGACTCGCCCACCGCATCCGTGGTGTCGAACGCGACTTTATAATGCATGCCCGGCGGAAAACTTTTCGACAGCCGCTCCAGTTCCGCAATCGCCCGCCGGTCCACGTCGAGCGCGTTCGCCGTCGAGAGCTGTGTGACCGCCAGGCCCATTGCGTCTTGCCCATTGAACTGCACATCGTTGGCGTAACTTTCCGCGCCCAGCTCGGCATGCCCCACATCTTTCAGGCGGACGAGCGTGCCATCGGAGTTGGTCTTCAGAATAATGTTCTCGAACTGTGCCGGCTCGCTCAACCGTCCTACCGCACGCACACTGATCTGGTACTGCTGTCCCGCCATCGATGGCTGCTGGCCGACCTGCCCAGCCGCGACTTCCACGTTCTGCTCCGACAGCGCGCTCACGACATCGGTCGCCGTTAGCCCGCGTCCCGCCATTCGGCCCGGGTCCAGCCACAACCGCATCGAGTATTTGCGCTCGCCGAAGATAATGACGTCGGCGACCCCGGGAATGCGCTTCAGCGAATCCCGAACATACACGTCGAGATAGTTGCTGAGGAACAACGTGGAATATTTGTTGTTGTCGGCGTAGACGGCCGCGCCAAATACAAAGTTCTGTGAAGTTTTCGCGGTGGTGATGCCCACCGCTTTTACCGCTGCGGGAAGCCTGCCCTGCGCCGTGTTCACGCGGTTTTGAATGTCGACCGTGGCTAGATCGGGATCGCGGCTCAGATCGAACGTTGCAATCACACTGCTGGTGCCGTCGTTGCCGCTGGTGGAAGTGATGTACTTCATCCCTTCCGCGCCGTTGATCTGCTGCTCGAGGGGAATCGTGACCGCGCTCTCCACCGTTTGCGCGCTCGCTCCAATGTAAACGCTGGTAACGCCCACCTGAGGCGGCGCCAGGTTCGGAAACTGCGCAATCGGCAAAGTCGGTATCACGGCGGCGCCGGCCAGAACAATCAGCAGCGCGCACACCGTGGCAAACACCGGACGTTGAATGAAGAAGTTGACAAACATGAAGATTCCCTACGCGGCTGAGTTCGCCGCTCGATGAAGATTCACAACTGGATTGAAAACGGCTTCCGGCTTCCGCTATCCGGCTTCCGGTTCAAGCCGCACGATACAATCACAATACTGTTTGTTGAATGTTTCGAAGCGTAAAATTGAAAGTCGAAGCCGAGAGCCGATAATCCGCTAACTCTGCGGAATCACCGGCGCCCCATCCCGCAGAAACTGTGTTCCGGAAACGATTACTTTGTCCCCAGGCTTGATTCCATCCTGCACCTCATAGTCGTTGCCCACTGTCTGCCCGATGGTCAGGGGTTTTTGCCGCGCCACGAATGATCCTCCGCCCTGCGCCTCCGCCACGAACGCAAAATACTGGCCCGCCAGCCGCGACACCGCGAGAATCGGCACTTCCGGACTCTTATGTGTTCCCCACACCACGCGCGCCCGGATGAACTGCAATTGCCGTAGGGCATCATTTCCGTTGGCGATACGCGCCTTCACCAACACCGTCTGCGTCGTGTTATCGACCTGCGGCGAAATAAAGCTGATCCGCGAGTCAGCCAGAACTTTGCCCTCGCCGTCGAGCACCTGCACTGGCAGATTCATCTTGAGCTGCCCCGAGTGTTCCACCGGAACATATACGTACGCTTCCAGGCTTCCCGGCTGGTCAACCGTGGTTAATACCGTCGTCACCGTGACCCGGTCCCCCACCCGCACCGGAATATCTCCCACCACGCCAGCACGGGGCGCGACCACTTTGTAGTAATGCAGCTGCACCTGCTGCTCGCGCACGTTCGCATCGAGCGCATCCATCTGCGCCTGAGCCGCGTCCAGGGCCGCCTTCGCCTGATCCAGATCCTGTTTGCTGACCACCCCCGCGGAAGCGAGGCCCACGGTGCGGTCATACTGTTTTTTCGCCCAGCTCAGGTTCGCTTCCTGTGCCGCCCGCGCGCTCTCCTGGCTCCTCACTGTAGCCTGCTGCTTCAGGGGATCGATTTCGATCAACGGGGCTCCCGCGGCAACTCGCTCGCCGGAGTGCACCAGGATATTCGTAACTTGCCCCTCGACCTGCGGCATTAGCACCGCGGAGTCGCGCGACTTCAGCGTTGCCACATACTCCGACGAATCGTCAACCGGCATCGCCTTCGCCTCCAGCACTTTCACCGGCATTCCCGCCGGCCCACCCGCGAGGGGATTCTGTGCCGCTTTGCCGGAGCAGCCCAGTGTGAATCCGCTCGCCGCTAAGCCCGCCACCAGCAAAGCCTTTGCCACGGATGCTTCCAAGTTATTTGCCATAATAGTTCGAAAGATTTTTCTTTTCCGGCGAATGCAGCCGATGACAACCACCAGTGCCGCTCCGACCCCACTCTAAATATAAACGGAAACAGCCTTAAGACTTTACGTTGATCTAAAGATTCGCCAACCATGGCCGCGGACGCAAAATAATCTTACGGAGGCCTTGGTGGTCAAACTTCAGCCGCGTTCGGCAATCACGGCTTCAGAGTAAGAAATGCGGCTGCATATCCATCCAGTGTGAATGTTATCTGTGCCGCAGGAGTCACGGCGGTTGCGACGGGGCCGCTGCTCGCGCTCGTATTCTTGTCAATCGTCAGCAGGCTGCCACTGGAGAATGTTCCCAGGGCGGAAACATCTATCTGCACGCTGCGTGCAACTCCCGGCCCGTTATTGTCGGTGGTTGCACTCACGGTATGATTCGAGATCATGATCACGACGCTGCCATCGCCGTTGACCACCGGCAGCGTTTCCAGTTCCGCATCATCTGTGCTCGTGTGCTGCAATACTTTCGCTCCCGCCCCCGGCGGAAACATTTGTCCCAGCCAGTAGTCCACCCAGTAGCTGAGTTGTGGAGCGCCGGTGTTGTAATCAACCTCGCCGTACTGTTGGTCGGCGCCGTAATCCCAATGGTAAAGCGCCTGTACCCCGGCCTTGCCCAGCCGAGAAAAAACATACGGCCGCCACGCCGCAAAAAACGGACTCGACCCACGAAGATCGTCCACAAACGTCGTGCCGTTGCACGCACTGATGCCGCCGCCCTTGTCGTAATCGGCGTTGACGTTGTTCTCCGTCACCCACACCGGCACCGCTGCCAGCGCCGTATCCGTATGCAGCAGTGTATAACTATCCCCCACTTCATTTGCAAATCCCGGCACCGTCGCGAATATCGTTTCGTCGCTGTCTTTCTGGTTGCACGTCGAATAGAAATGAGTGGCAAGCACATCCACGTGCGCCGTTACCCCGCTGACAAACGCAGGTAGAAACTGATTGGCGAGTCCGGAATAGTCTCCCAGTTCGACCGCCGCATATTTCAGCGATGAATCCACCGCCTGCATCGCAGGCACGACTACGTTATAAAGCTGGGTGTACTGCGTCGAATCCAGATTGTTGAAGTTCGGCTCGTTATAAATTCCCCACCAGGTGATCGGTATTCCGCTGGGCGAGGCATGTTGCCCATCCGCGGCCGAGAAACCGCCGGGAGCGTTGTAATACCGCACCAGATCCTGCGCATACGCCGCGAACTGCTGATAGGACGAATCAATAAAATTGTGATTCGAGTCATACATAAACGCCGGAGCGACCGCAATCTGAAACTCCGGACTATGATCGCCTACGCTCAGCACCGGCTGCGTAATTGAGTCGAGGATATTGAAATTCCAACTCGATGCCGTCGCCTGCGGCACGCCCTCTGAAACTCCCTGCAATCGAATGTGATGCGGCCCCAGTTTTCCGAGTGCGGTAGTCGCCGTAGGGTTCAGAGAGAAAAATTGATAATCCCACTCCGCCGGCTGAAACGAAGTGGACATCGCCACGCTGAAGATCCCATTCGTGCTGCTGGAAATCACGACTGACTCGGAAGCGGGATTCGACCCACTGCCGCCGCCACCGCCGCTCGACCCCATACCACCTCCGCCGCATCCCAATGCGAAAATGAGCGGTGCACACAACGCGGCATAGATCGCGCATTTCACGACAGGCGATTCTACCCTACAATATCGATTTTTGTTGCGACGACAGTAGCGTATGTGTGGCGCGGGCGCCCGCCGGCCTCCCCTACTTCTTCACCGCAATCCCCAAGTCCCGCAGTTGCCGCTCGCTCACCGGCGTCGGCGCGTCCACCATTAAATCCACCGCGCGCGCAGTCTTGGGGAAGGGAATTACTTCCCGCAGGCTGTCAGCCCCCGCCAGAATCATCACGATACGGTCCAGCCCCAGCGCAATCCCTCCATGCGGAGGCGTACCGTACTCCAGCGCCTCCAGAAAAAACCCGAACCGCGACTTCGCCTCTTCGTCCGTCATGCCCAGGGCGCGAAAAATCTTGCTCTGAATATCCTGCCGGTGAATGCGGATCGATCCCGATCCTAACTCCGTGCCATTGAGCACCACGTCGTAAGCCAGCGCCCGCACGGAGCTTAACGGCGATTGCGGATCGTTCACCGATTTCACGCCCGCCTCCAGCAAACTCATGTCCTGATCATGCGGCGAGGTAAAGGGATGATGCGCCGCCATCCATTGCTTCTCGCCTTCATCCCATTCAAACATTGGAAAATTCGTAACCCACAAGAAACGAAAGTCTTTTGCCGGATCGCCGGACTTCTTGAAAATGCCATGCCGGTCCGCATACTTCTGCGCTAGCGCCAGCCGCAGCAGCCCTGCCGACGCATAAATCGCCAACTCCGCCGGCGTCACTTTGCGATGCGTAGGCATCGCCGTCTGCGGCCCCGCCTGCGCCGATCCAGCGACCAGCACGATCAGATCGCCTTCCTCCATCCCAACTCTTTTCGCGATCGCCGCAGCCGCCTCGGGAAACTTATTGCCAATGCGTTTGAAGTCTTCGAAGACTTTTGCGCCGCCCTTAGCATGGAACATCGGTTTGATGTCATCGCGATCCTTGCGCGAAAGTTCGCCGACCTTCGGCGTGCGAATCGCAATCACCGGCAGATTCGCATTGATTGCCAGTTCCTGCAGATTCTCCGCCGTGAAAGATTCGCGCACGTCGGTGAACGCGGGCAGCCGCAAATCGGGCTTGTCGATGCCATAGAGCCGGATCGCCTCGTCATAATCCATGCGCGGAAACGGCGTTTTGATCGCGCTCCCTGCAGCCTGAAACGCCGCCGTCAGAAATCCCTCGACAACTTCCCACACCCGCTCCGGTTGCGGATAGGACATCTCCAGATCGATCTGCGTAAACTCTGGTTGCCGGTCGGCCCGCAGATCTTCGTCGCGAAAACAGCGCACAATCTGGAAATATTTATCGAATCCCGAGATCATCAGGATCTGTTTGAACAACTGCGGCGACTGCGGCAGCGCATAAAACGTCCCGGGCTGGACCCGGCTCGGCACAAGATAGTCGCGCGCCCCCTCCGGGGTAGACCGCGTCATGAACGGCGTCTCAATCTCGAAAAATCCCTGCGCCGAAAGATAATCCCGAATCGCCTTTGCCACCTTGTGCCGCATCTCAATGTTGAACTGCATCACCTCGCGCCGCAGATCGATATACCGATATTTCAGCCGCGTTTCTTCATTGGTCAGCGCCGTATCCGAAGGCAAGAACGGCGGCAACTTCGATTCGTTCAAAATGCGAATCTCCTGCGCCACCAACTCCACTTCGCCCGTAGGAATGTTCCTGTTCACCGTATCCGCGTCCCGCAATTTCACCGAGCCGATCACCGCGATCACATACTCGTTGCGCACTGTATTGGCCTTGTCGTGCGCCGCTGCGTCCAGTTCACGATTGAGCACTACTTGCGTCACGCCTGTGCGGTCGCGCAAATCAATAAAGATCAGGTTCCCCAGGTCGCGCCGCCGGTTCACCCATCCCATGAGCACGGCTTTCTTGCCGGCATCGGACGCGCGCAGTGTCCCGCACATATGAGTCCGTCGTAGATCTCCCAGGAAATCGAGCAAAGTTGTGTCCTTAGCAGTGAGAATGCGGCGGTCTGCCGAAACAAAAGATTATAAACGCTGTAGGCGTGGCGCCGGCGTTCGGTCGGTAGTGGCGGGGGTACGCCTCCACAGGCGCTAACCAAGCGTTATCTCAGTTACGTGGAAGCCACATTTCAAATTCCGTTCCGCCCCTCACGCGCGAACTTCTAATCGTAGAGATGTAGCTTGCTACGTCTCTGCCGGCGCTACCTGTAAAACTAGCCCTGAATGGGAATGTGGAAAAAGAGACGTTGCAAGCAAACGTCTCTACGAATGATTTCGGAGGGAATGTTAGAGGCAGCGCGGAAGACTCATACCAGTCACTTACTATTTTCCAGCTCCCTTCTTCTTCTCCAGCGCCGCATAAATCGCCGGGTCGGTGCAGATCTCGTAATACAGCCGCTCCGTCCATCCCTTCACCGCAAAATCCGCCGGATCGATTCGTGGAATCCGGCTCTCCCGCACCACAATTTTTCGGAAAATATCGCGATCCACCGGGACGGTTGCGTTGAAGAGCGTATAGTCCCCTTTATCCGACGATGCCAGCGACGCCGGCAGTCGCACTTTCAACGGTTCCAGAGTAATCTCCTGCTGCAACTTGCGGAAGGCTCCTTCATTCATGCGAATCCCGCCCAGGTTGTAGCTCAGAATCACATCTTCCGGGTTCCCGTTCTCATCCAGTTCCGCCGCCTGAAACGCGTACACGTGGAACGGCCCCGCTTGCGGTTCCATCACCTTGCGTGCTTTTTTATTACATGAAGACAGCCGGTCGCTCTCGTTCAACGCCTCCGAGATCATGATCTGATGCTCGCCATCCATCAGATACAGCGGCGCAGACTCCTGCAGCGTGATGCCTACTCCCAATTCCAGTTGGGGCATCCCCGAGCGCTGCATCAGTTCGTTATATCCGCGGACGATCTCAATGATCTCGCGCGCCAGCACGCACATACGGCTCACCGCCAGCCCGGGTTCGCCTTCGCGCTCCAGAATCGCCAGAATGATGGCATCGCCCTCCAGAAACACTTTCTGCGCGCCATACTTCTCCAGCAGTTTGTTCACCGGATCGTAAAAATTTAAACTGAAGTACGACGCCGGATTCAATCCTCTCTCCATCATCGTCCGCGTCAGCCGCGTGGAGTCGCGTACGTCCGCCTTCAGCACCACGTGGCGCAGCACTTTTTCCGTTTCGGTCTCAACCTGTTCCTCCGGAAGCAGAAACTCATAAAGCGTGCCGTTCACCCGCGACAGTTCCTGCAAGCGTTCATTTCCGACCAGGTTCACGGAATCCAAAGCCGCGTTCACAACCTCCAGCCGCCGCAAATCCCGATGGTAGTGGAAGAAATCTCCCAGGAACCGAGCCGCCACCTTGGCCCGCTCCGCTCCCCGGCAACTCGCCACCTTGGCCACCGCCGCGTACAAACTGTTGGGTGAGAGTTTGCCGTGCTCTTGAATCATGCGTTCCACGCGGTCGCATTCCGTCCGGTCGATCAGCGCATTTTTCAACTGTTGCGCATTGATTCGCGGGGCATATTCGCTGAGCAGTGGCACCACGTGATAGGAGGCGATGACATTTTCCATTACCTGCTCGTCTTCGAGCAGCCGCACCCACTCCGCAAGACGCTCCTGTTGTGCCATGCCATCGTCGGAATTCGCTGGTGTTCCCGTTCCCACCAGTACCTGCGCGTTCTCCCTCACATTCATCCACGCATCAATAGTCTCCGTGTTCACTTGGTCGCCATAGATGGAGCGCAGAAAACCCGAGGCAATTTCCCGCATCCGCCCATAGCGATCCGAATCGCGGTCCCAGTTTCCCAGCATCACGTAGTGTTCGGCGCACAGATAATCATCGCGACCGTCTTCGGAAAACAGCAGCCGGTTCAGAAAAAGAGGATAGGTGAAATAGCTTGAGCCGCTGCTTTCCTCACCGAACAGCGACCGGCGGGTGCGCGCCAGCGTGTTTTTTTCCACTTCGCGCAGCGTCTCAAAGATCTCCTGCCCGGTCTTGCGCAGAATGATCCTCTTTCGCACCTGGAACGCCGCCAGCCGCTCACGATACTCGTGCGCCTGCCCGTGCCGCATGTTTTCGTAGCTTTTCAGCTGCACCCGGCAGCGCTCCAGCACCTGCAAAAACTGCTGATTCATTTCCGTGCGCGCAAACTTGGTGACCGCCAGTCGCGCCAGCAGGTCCACCGACAGCTGCGATTCTTTTTTTGCCCGGTTAAGCGAGTTCATCAGCAACTCGGTCAGCGCCGATTTCCACCCGCTGGGGTCGTTCTTTTGTACAGCCGTTTTCCCCGCCTGATTCCTCATCCATGACGGCCCCTGCGCCGGCCGCGGAGCCTCAGCCGCCAGTAAGCCTTCCAGTTCGCCGTGCCGCGCAATTGACCGCGCAATCTGGGCCCTGCCCATCTCCATAAACCGCGGGCTCAGCACCACGTCATGCCGCAGGTTATCGACCCCCACGGTAAGTCGCTCCAGCACGACGGAAGGCCTCGAAGCAGACAGCTTCGGGGCCGCCGGCTTATCCGGCGCACCACCCAGTCGAAAAATAGGAATTCGCGGCATCAGGATCAGGAATCTATTCGGAAGTTGCTGATTCAAACGGACATGTCGAGGTTAGCACGCAGCAGAGCGCCGCTAAAGTTACCTAGGTTACGCCCTTAAGCGTTGATTCTGATGGAGAAGGAAAACGCTTAAATAGCGACATCCGCCTCAACAAGTTCCTGTAGGTCAGCGTCAAGAATTTTCGTTTGGATTGTTTCTCGGGACTAAGTACTCGCGACTCAGTACTGGCATCTACTGGCTCTTCGCCCGCGCGGCCTCAAACTCATCGCCCTTCTGCCACCCAATTAGCTTGGGCAAACTAGCGGCCTCCCAGCCCAACGCAAATCCAAACCGCGCCATCGCCGAGTCCCCCACAAAATCCATCTCCGGATGATATTCATCGCTAGGCTGGTGATAGTGCTTTTCGACGTATTCGTGCTCTTGCTCGAGCCCCCAGGCCTCAGGATGCCCTTTGTACTTCATTCCTTCATTAATGGAAAACGCGGGAATGCCCACCCGCGCCAGACTGAAGTGATCGGAGCGATAGAAGTGTCCTGCCTCCGGCAGTGCATCCGGACGAATCGCCAGCCGGAACTCTTTCGCCGTCGCCTCCACTGCCGGATAAAACGTGGTCCGCTCCGCCCCGGCGACCTGCACTTCCTCCGGAGCTCCCAGCGGCATCACATTGTCATAGTTCAAGTCCAGCGCAATCTTTCCCGCAGCAACCGGCGGATGCTTCCCCAAATATTCCGACCCTAGTAGTCCCTGCTCCTCAGCCGTGACCGCAGCAAACAGAATCGACCGTCGCGGCCGCTGCGCCGCCGTCCCAAAAGCGCGGGCCAGCTCGATCAGAATGCCGCAGCCTGTGGCGTTGTCGTTGGCGCCATTGAAAATGTTGTCCCCCGGCATATCGGGACGAATGCCGAAATGATCGTAATGCGCGGTGTACAAAACCGCCTCAGCCGCCATCTTGCGATCCGCTCCCGGCAGCATCGCGACCACATTATTCGATTCGAAATGCCGAACCTTGCTTACCATGTGCGCCCGCAACTTCGCCCGCAGATTCACCGGATGAAACTCCCGTGACTGCGCATCCTGCATCATCTTGTCGAGATCCATCCCCGATGCCGACGCCAACCGCTTCGCCACATCCAACTGCACCCACGATGCCACCTTCAACGCCGGCCCTTCCAGTTTCAGAAACGACTTCTCCCCCGAATTCGAATTCCGCACCACTTCCCAGGGATAGCTCGCCATCTGCGTCTGGTGGACCAGAATCACTCCCACCGCGCCCTTGCGTGCAGCCTCTTCGTATTTGTAAGTCCAGCGCCCGTAGTAGGTCAGAGCCTTCCCCTTGAAGAACTTCGGATCATCCGATGGCGGCTCATTCACCAGCATCAGCAGAACTTTCCCGCGCACGTCCTGCCCTTTGTAGTCGTCCCAGCTGTACTCCGGCGCCTCAATTCCATACCCCACATAAACAATGTCCGCATCCACATCGGACTGCGCCTGCTGGGTCTGGTCGTAAGCGACGTATTCATCGAGGGGCTTCAGATTCATCGCCTCCCCTTGCTTCGGAACCAGAGAAAACTGAGTGTCTCCCACTGTCGTAATCCCGACCAATGGAACCTTCTGCATATAGGTTCCGTGATCGCCCGCCGGCTTCAGGCCATATTCAGCAAACTGGGTCGCGATATATTCCGCCGCGATGTCGCCGCCGCGCTGCCCCGTTCCGCGACCCTCCAGCAGATCGTGCGACAAATACCGCACGTGCCAGCGAATGTGCTCCGGCGTAATGGTCTCGAGCGCCACAAAGGCTGCCCCGGGCAGTTTCACAGAAGGCGCACTCTTGGCACCCTTAGAACCGCCAGCTCCGCCATCCGCCCCCGCAGACAGGCTCGCGCACACCACTAGAAAAGCCGAAATGGCTTTCAGCATTCGTTGCATAGATAGGATCTCCCCCAACGAAGCGGCGCGCCAGTCGGAGGACCTCTTCTCAATAAATCTAAATTGGTATAGGTCTAACCGAATTGTAAAGGACGGCCCATCCGAGGTTGTCTGCGAAGTAACGGCGCCCGATGCACGAGAGTGCACCTACCAATGGAGTAACGGAGGCCCAGCTGGTGTGGGAACGGGCGCCTTCGCCCGTCCGCCGAGCGCAGTTCCGCTTTCCTTGCGCCGCCAGACCGGCAGCTAATTCTTCGACCCTCAACCAGCGCGGAAATCGCGCACATCTTCCCCCGCCCGGAACATGGCCGCCGGCGCAATCTTCCCGGCTTTCGCCATCCGCCGATTAATCTCCTCGAAATCGGCCTTGACCCATCCGACGGTGGAAACCTCAATCTCCTCATCCTGCGCTACCCAGAAAATCGAGGGCACATTCGTCAACCCGTAAGCATTCGACACGGGATAAGACCGCGTGTCATCCAACAGGACTGGAAACGTAAGTCCAAACTCCTTGATAAATGCCGCCGTGTCCTTCGCATCGTTCTGCGAAAGGCCGATCAGCCTGACACCCTTGTCCCCATAAGCGTTGTGCAGCCGCTCCAGAAACGGCAGCGCATACTGGCAAGTGGGACACGACACTTTGAAAAACGCCAGCACGACGGGCGCGCGTCCCAATTCGTTGCTCAAGGAGAACTTTTTCCCGTCCCACGTCTCCAATTCAAAATCAGGCGCCTTCGCACCGCTAGCCAATGCCGCCATCGTCCCTCCAGTTCGTTGCTTCAGCAAATTCCGCAGCCCGCTGATCAATCCTCGCACAACTGCCTCCGTACTTAGATGACTCCATGCGCCTTTCGGATTGGGACAATGATTTCCGCCTTCTGCAGTATCTTCCGTGCCAATCCCGTAAGCGCAACCCTTGCCAACCGTTGCACCGCCACCCACTCTCCGCGAACTCGCAAAGGCGCTGTCATACGCCAAACTCGTACCGTATAATCCGTCACCGTGATCGAGTGCCGCAGCGTGAGGTAGGGCTGCGGAAGCATCGGGCCCTTTCTGTCCCCCTTAGTCTTGTCATTCCGAACGAAGTGAGGAATCTGCTGTTCGCCTGCGTCACCACTGAACCCTGCCAATTCCGGCAACTCCCACATCCCTGGCATCAGCGATGCATCCCGTGCCCGCTGCACCAGAAGCACTCTGCCGCAGCAGCAATCCAGAGCATAATGAATCTCCCGCTTCTTCTGCCGCGCGGCCTTAGCCGATCCCGCCAACTCCCCGCGCGTGGCGCACAACTCCACCACCGGACAAGTCAAACACGAGGGCGCCCGCGGCGTGCATACCGTCGCCCCCAACTCCATCATCGCCTGATTGAAATCCCCGGGACGTTCCCGATCGAGCAACTCTTCAGCCCCAAGCCAAAATTCCGCGCCGCTCATCCCCCGCCCCGAAACCCGCTGCAGCACCCGCTCCACATTCCCATCTAGCGCAGCAACCGGCTCACCAAACGCAATGCTGGCGATCGCCGCCGCCGTATACCGCCCCACGCCCGGCAAATCTCGCAGTTCCTCAACCGTCACGGGGAACGCTCCGCGCCGCGCCACAACCTTCGCCGCCGCATGCATCATCCGTGCCCGCCGGTAATACCCCAGGCCGCTCCACGCCGCCAGCACCGAGGCTTGCCGCGCCCGCGCCAGTTTCTCCACCGTCGGAAAGCGCCGTAAGAATTCGTGATAATGCGCAATCACCGCCGCCACCCGCGTCTGCTGCAGCATGATCTCCGACACCCAGACTCGATATGGATCGCTACTCTCCCGCCACGGCAGAGCGCGCGCATGCCGGTCGTACCACCCCAACAGAAGTTTTCGGAATTGTTCCGCTGATACCTGCAAGATGTATTCCTACGCTAACCCAAGCTCGACAAACGGATTACGAATCCTCACCGTCCCGTACATGCGCCCGTGCTCAAAGTCTTCCGACAGAATCTCATGCATCCCATAATGCTCCGCATAGGCCCAAAGATGAGCATCGAACCAGGCAAATTGATACGCCGCCATCCCCCGCAATGCCGTCCGAAACACATGCTCATTCGGATACAGCACCGGAAAGTCGATCATGAACCCCTCGGCCTGCAAAGCGGCTTCCGTTGGTGGTAGTAACGGATCTCTGCGCGAGTGTTTGCGCGTGACCACCGATACAAACTCGATCAGGGATTGGTGAGGAATGCGAAGAGCCTTCTCGGCGGCTCCTTTACGCAGCAATTCGCGCGCCGCCGCCCGCTTGGTCACCGCGTCAGGATCGAAACAATAAACCAGAATGTTAGTGTCAACGAGGGAAGCCACGAGGTAGCCCTCTCTCATCTTCGTACAGTTCTTCGCGGGTCCAACCGCGATTTTCGCGAGTAATCCGCGTGCCCTTTGCTTTAGCCTCCGCCAACTGCGCCGCCTGCAGTTTATCGATACGCGCCATGTTGGCGTCGAACAGTGCCAGCCGCTCCTCAGTCGTCAGTTCGTGCCCGCCCTTCGCCTTTCGCCGAACCAGTTCTATGCGAATGCTCTCCCCCGCGGGGATCCACTCCAATTCATCCCCAGGCCGAATCCCGTACTGGTCGGCAATCGCCTTCGGCACCGTCAACTGTAGCTTGGAAGTAACTTTGCCCATATCCTTACTATAACAAGGATGTAATCCTTACTGCAATCTTACGTTGCAGGAGAAGATCAAAGAACAAAGAATAATGTGGAGAATAAAGAATGTGGAGACAGCCGCCCCGGCTGTCTGTCGAGCGCAACTCGACGCCTTAACCTTAACTTTCATTGACCCGGCCCCGCCCGACGCGAAATAATAGCTCATCCCAAGGAGCACCACCATGACCGACTTTAACCGCAAAGTCGAAGACGCCTCGGCCCGCGTCAGCCAAACCATCGGCGACGCCGCCGAGCGGCTGGAGAAAGAGATTCCCGAATTTATCAAATATCTCAACGACGAAGTCGTTCCAGCGGTGCGCACTCACTCCACCAAGGCCCTGCGCGTAGCCTCGAAAAAGCTCACCGAATTCGCCGACTATATGGAACAGCACCAGAACCCGCCCAAGTGATGCCGTCAACCCCGAGAACCGCAGCAATGCCGCGCCGCGCAGCCTTCATCGGATTCATCACGCTATTTTTTGTTCTGCTCGCTATTCTTTTTCTCAGCGCCTGCGGCCACCCCAAACCGGCGCCCGTGAATGTCCCACCGCCTCCGGCGACCGAGCCAACTGAGTCCCGCCCGTCCGCACGCGTTCCGCCCTCCAAACTAGCTACCAAGTCCCAACCCAAGCCGGGTGAAGGAGCCAACGCCGAAGCCGACCTCGCTGAACCCACTCTCCCCGCCGGTGCCCGCCCTGTAGCCACTGAAACCGGACTCGCCAGCTGGTACGGACCTCCTTACCACAACCGGCGCGGATCGAATGGCGAAATCTACAACATGCACGCCATGACGGCCGCTCACCGGACCTATCCCCTGGGCTCGATCGTGCGCGTCACCAACATAAAGACCGGTGCCACAGCGCTCGTCCGCATCACCGATCGCGGCCCCTTCATTCCCGGACGAGTCGTTGATCTCTCCCTGGCCGCCGCACACAAACTCGACGTTTACCAACCCGGCGTCGCCCAAGTGAAAGTAGAATTGATGCAGTCCGCCGCGTCTCCCGAGTCCACAGGAAAATGGGCCGTCCAGATCGGCGGATTCCCGCGCGAACCCGCCGCGAACAAACTAGCCGCGCATCTCAAACGCCGCTACCACACCGCCCAAGTTCTATGCTTCGCCAGCCCCGCAGGGGACTGGTGGATCCGTATCCGCGTCCTCGACGACGACCACACCCGGGCCCAAAAACTAGCCGCGGAAACCCAGACCCCCGAAGGCGCCGTATTCCTCGTGCGCCTGGATTAGAGCTCGGCCGGATCCGATTAGCGTTTGAATGTGGAAAATCTGCTCTCGGGCCAGCGTAAGTGCAATCTGGCAGGCCCTTCAGGGCCGCGTCAAGACGTGAATGGAAACTTCGGGCTTTAGCCCCAGGGATTCGCCCCGCAACCTTCGGCGGCGTACTACTCACTAATTCGGATAAGGTTCTCCGGCCTTCACCACCCGTATCTGATGATCCGTAAACGCCATGTGCCCGCCGGGCAAGTTCACCTTCGGCATGTGGCAACTCACACAATTCACTCTCGCCACCGGGCATGAAGGCGGCGCAGCCGGTGAGCCTGCCGCCGGATGGGTTGAAGTCGCATGACAGCTCAAGCATTTTGCATCGTAATAAGAATCCTGTCGCACCACATCTTGATGAGGATCGTGGCAAGCCAGGCAACTGATGCGAGGATCGGCTCCGTCGAAGCACTTGCTGTTAGCCAGCCGGTACGGCTGAAATCGCACATTGATCTCACCGTGGAAGTGGCCGCGCATTACCGTCTCCCATGTGCGATGGCATTGTCCACAGAAGCTAGAAATATCCTCCGCCGACAGTTTTCCTAGCTTCGGTGGTGCGGACATAAAGTCTCCCTGCACCGCGTCGATCAAGTGAGCGCTCGTGCCCACATGACAATGTTCACAGCGGACCCCAGGTTCCATAGTAGAAAGAGTTAGGTTACGGTCCGTGACCGCGTTCGTCGCGTGACATCGGAAGCAGGCCTTCGCCTCGCCCTGCGACAACACTCTGCCCATCGCTTCCTCGAGAGTGTGCGGCGTGATCCGCTCATCTCCCATGGTGATCTCCAATCCAGACAAGGTGGGATAGTAGCTCACCAGGCTGTCATAGAGACGGCCCTTATACTCCAGAACCCAGGTCTGACCGCCGGTTCCGAATCCCCACAGAATGGGAATCGAGAGTGTATTGGTTCCATCCGTGACCGTGTAGGTACTCTTCTCACCGACCGTTTCCACCGTATAGGAATACGCATCCTTGCGAAACGTCATCTTGGGATGCGCTTTGAGAATGGGATTCTCTCCCGTCAGTTCAAGCGCGCGCCCCATCGGAGTTGCGGGTTGACTGGTGGCCTGGGCGGCATGGCAGTGTGCGCAAGCCGACGCCGAGTCGCCCGATCGCGCTTGCGCCACCGCCCGCGTGCAAAGGAGGCATAGCAACAGGCCGGATAATACGTTAAGGGCGTGCCTGCTGAGCTGTCGCATTCTTCTCAATCTGGAAGCATAGCAAGCGTTCCCGCCTGGCATCTTCTTTTCGACCGGCCTTGGAATAAGCCTTCGCCAGCGCGAAATGAATTTCAAGATTGTCCGGCTCACGCTGCAATTCCTCTTCCAGCACCTCGGTCCCGCCCTTCACGTCTCCAGTCTCCACCAGGGCGCGACCCAGCACAAGCCGGGCCTGAGGAAGCGAAGGCTCTGCCGCCGCAACTTTTTCGGCATAGGAGCGCGCGGTCGGAAAATCGTTTCGCATCAGCGCATCCCAAGCTACCATCAGTTGCGCGGCGGTATTGGAAGGTGCGACTCCTAGCTCCCGCCTGAATTCAGCGATGGCCGCATCGGCGTCCGAAGGGAATAGGAGAGAGCCGTAGAAATAGTGCGCATTCACAGCGGTCGGGAAGCGCTGAAATAATTCCTCAAACTCCAACTGCGCGGATTTCTCATCTCCCGACAGAAACAGGTAAGCAGCATGTCCGGCAGCCGCGAACAGATCCTTTTTGTCTTCTCTTAAATCCCTGGGGAGCAGGGGGGTTCGTAGTCCTGCCAACCCAATGCCGACCAGCATCTCAGGATTCGGTACGTTGCCCCGAGCCAGTGGCCCATATACTTGCAGGGCGCCCTCGAAATTTCCAGTGCGGGTCAGCAGCAGCGCTTCATGGTAGCGAAGGATCTTCTCGTCCCGGGACTGTTGCGCCGCGCTCAGCGACAATCCGCGCTGAATGTCTTTCAAAGCCTGCGGATACTCGCCGGTTTCAAACTCGCTTAGCCCCCGCAACGCCCACGCCGGGCCGGCCTCAGGAACCATCGCAATGTAATGGGTCAAGGTGTCTCGGCTTGCAGGGTACGCCTCGGCTTCGTATTCCAGTGACCCCAGAAACCACCAGCCATCCGGCCATTCCGGTTTGAGCTGTACGGCTTGCGTATAGAGTTCGATTGCCCGCGGCACATCGTCCCGCTCCCGCGCCGTCCTCGCCCTCTGAACCACGTCGTCGAAACCGTTAGGATTCGCTTGCGCACGGGCGAATACTGGAAGGAGAAGAAGAACAAGCCCAACCAGCCGCGTGCCCGAGCCAATCAAATCTGCGAATCTCCTGAAACACGCGCTGCGGGAAATCAAGCCCCACCTGGGATGCAAGAATACAATCAAAAAGGAATTCGCTGTACGCGGCATAAGGAAAATTTGTGAACTTGGTCCCTTTGACGCGCCGCAAGTCGTGCAAAATAAATGACGGCTTCGGAGGCCGCGGAAAAACTCTTCGCGAGGCGGATACGACCCTGGGCGGCTAAAGCCCCGGCATTCATTTTGCACCATTTACGGCGCGGCTTAAAGCCGCGCCCTTTCAAAACAACGCAAACGCGGACTTTTTCCGCAACCTCTTCAGCCGCTGAGGTTTGCTTCCTCCCTGGCTGACAGTCCCGCCATCGCAATGTTATCGTTTCTCCAAGCGAGCCACCCGGTGAACGGACAATGACTGATCCCAACTGCCTCTTTTGCCGCATCCTTCGCGGAGAAATTCCCGCCAAAAAGATCTACGAAGACGACCATGTTTTCGCCTTCGAAGATATCAACCCGCAAGCCCCCACCCACGTCCTCATCATCCCCAAGAAACATTTTGCCGGATTAAAAGAAGCCCAGACATCGGACGCCGACCTCATCGGCCGTTGCCACCTCGCCGCGGCCCAAATCGCACGCCAGCGCAACATCGAGCAGGGCTACCGCACCGTCCTCAACGTAGGCCCCGGCGCCGGCCAATCCGTATTCCATCTTCATGTGCACTTAATTGGCGGCCGCCCGCTGTCCTGGCCTCCAGGATAACTTTGGCCCCGGGATAACTAGCAAAATTAGCGAGCGGAACAAACAAAGCGGATGCCCGATCCTAACGGCGTTCTTTGCGGTTGGGATAGGATTTTGCAGAAGCCGAAAGCCGAAAGCCGGAAGCCGGAAGCCGAAGTCCAGCGGATTACTTCCGATTCGAAGCGGTAATGCTCAAGGGCAATTCTCGAAAGGGTACGGTCGCGCGTACCTGTGTTCCGTTCTCACTGGAAGACATTTCGAGCGCGCCTCCCAGCTGTCGGAGCCGTTCGCTCATTCCTCGCAAGCCCACTCCGAGAGATCCCATCCAATCGCGGCCACTCTGTTCGAGGACCGACTGCGGCAAACCCTTCCCCATGTCCGTTACCTGCAATGTGACCACATTGTCCGTTTGGGAAATCCGGATGTCCGCGGTATTGCTTCCGGAATGCCTCTGGACATTCGTCAAGCTTTCCTGAAGCACACGGAACAGAACCAATTCTGCGTCCCGCGATAGCCGCCCGAAATCCTCGGGAGCGTGAAATGTGGTCTGGATTCCGCTTCGCTTCGAAAAACCTTCCAGGTACCAGGGGATGGCGGACTGAAGTCCCATCTCTTCCAGCATAGGTGGATACAAGAGGTAGGAAATAGTGCGGACTTCCTTTACGCACTCTTCAACCACATTTGCGCATTCCAGGCTTTCCTGGGTTGTGGGCGAAGACGAACTCATCGCATCAAGTTTCATCTTCAGCACGGAGAGAGATTGCCCCAGGCTGTCATGAATCTCCCTTCCGATGCGCCGGCGTTCTTCATCCTGCGTGCGCAGCAAATGAAACGAGAGGTCTCGCAGCGAGTTTTCCGAGCTCTGCAGTTTTTGCCTCGACTCCTCTAAGGATTTCTGAGCGATCATTCGTTCCGTGACGTCTCGCGTCACCTTACTGAATCCCAGAAGACGGCCCGCACGATCCTTAACTGGAGTGATAATTACATTGGCCCAGAATCTCGACCCGTCTTTCCGAAGCCGCCAACCTTCATCCTCAAATCGGCCTTCCTTCGTGGCCACCTCTAATTCCCACGCAGGCTTGCCGGCCCGCACATCTTCCTCGGGATAGAAGCGGGAGAAGTGCTGGCCGATAATCTCGTTTGCTTTGTAGCCCTTGATGCGCTCCGCGCCGGTATTCCAGGTGCTCACGCCGCCGTCGGGGTCCAGCATGAAAATCGCGTAATCCTGCACCGCATCGATAAACAAACGGGATCGTTCTTCACTGCGACGCAGGGCTAACTCCGTTCGCCTGCGTTCCGTGAGGTCGCGCGTGACCTTTCCGAAACCGACGAGTTCGCCACTTGCATCTCGAACCGCCGTAATCGTTACGCTTGCCCAAAATCTTGAGCCATCCTTGCGGACGCGCCAGCCCTCATCCTCCACGCGCTCCTCTTTCGCAGCCAGATCGAGAAGCCTCTGCGGCTTGCCTGCGCGAACATCTTCTTCAGGATAAAAAACGGAAAAGTGCCGCCCAATGATTTCCGGGGCTCGGTATCCCTTCGTCCGTTCGGCTCCGGCGTTCCAGGTGACGATGCCGCCCTCGAGGTCCAGCATGAATATTGCGTAGTCCTGAACGTTTTCGATGAACAACCGGAAGGGTGCTTCTCTCTGCCAATCAATCCCTGGCGTCAAAAGATCGTGCTTCGCCACCCTGGGGCCTCTGCGGAGACGCTTATCTTCAGACTCAACTGAAGACTCAACTGAGCCAAAAGTCTCCTGCTGGACAATGCGCGTATGCTCTCCACAAATCTTCAGCAGCGAATCGGCCAATTCCTCACGGCAAAACGCTTGCATGGGATAAGCGCAATGGAGAGAAAAGGAGTAGGTCCTGGCCAGTTCATTCCACAGTTTCTCGAGCTGAATCGCAGCTTCTGTTTGTCCTTCGGCCCACAACAGGGCCACCATCTCTCCAAAAGCCACGACCCGGCGGTTTTCGTCGCGAGAAGCTCCCGCGGCGTTTACCATGATCCGGCCTATCGTTTCCGAGAAGCGCGCGCGATCCGGAAGCCCATCCACCATGAACGTTGACAAAATCTCGGCCGCATCCCAGGCGACATATCGGCCTTCCACTTGGGCTTTGGCGAGATCGATGCCTTGGCGCTTCAATTTCTCGGCGAGGCCATCGATGTGACCGGGAGTCGCGATGATGATGGCGGAATTGCCGCCCACGAGAGCTGTGCCGATATAGCTTTCCAACTCATGCAGCAGCACGCCGTCATCCCCGTAAAACTGTACGGTATGAACGTGCGCATGTGGAAGCTGGCTTGAAATTCCGGAAACGCTCAACTCATTCTCCGAGAAGGCTAATTACGATTTTCGCCGCCGCGCCGGCAAACGCTGCCTGCATTCTTCAGAATGCCGTAATGACCGCCGCGAAGCGTATACAGGAAATATTGTAGGCAGGACATCAGGCGAGGAGCGAAGGCCAGACGCCCGGAAGCCGCTTCTATTGCACCGTCGGCTCCACGTCTTCGGGAGCGCCATGCCGGCGCAACAACTGTGGCAGATTCTGAGAAAATGCCGACCGCGGCAGCACCATGTCACAACCCACTTCGTGGGCCTTCTGCTTCAAATCTCCCTGCACGTGCGACAGGAATCCAATGATCGACGTCCCTTTTTTCAACTTGCTCTTCAGTTTCGGAATTAAGGTCAACGGTTTTACGCTGGCCAGGTTCAGATCGAAAATAATCAACGACGGTTTCTCTTCCCCGTTCTGTTCCATGCGTTCCATCAGATCCTTGTCCGTCTTCACGAACTCCACTTTCACGTTGAGCTTGCGCGCGGTTTCCTGGATCTTCGCCATGAAGAACAGGTCTTCGATAAACGCAAAGATCCGCGAGGTAGCGTCTCCATTCACCGGCAACGGTTCCGGCTCGGGTTGCGGATATTGTGCCGCAAACCCCGGCCTCTGCCGCCCGCCCTTGTGCCCATTGTTGTTGTTGCCGGCCAAAGCCGCCCGGTAGCTGTGATCCATCGGCGCCGTGTAGATGCCATCTTTATTTTCCCGGCTCAAGCCCGGTCCGGGCCGTTGTCCGCGCTGATTGTGGGGACGGCGTCCGCGCCGCCTTCTTCTTCCCCCTCCACCGCCGCCGGAGGTTCTTCCTGATCCTGCGTTCATAGTCCTCTCAAGCTGTTGCGCATTGGTTGCAGAATTTTACAGAATTTCGAATGGCCCGCCAGCCGGGCACTCCCACCGCATTCGCGCAGAGTTCCGCCGAGCATACTGAATCGGATCTACGCAGTTGCGGGTGGCGACTGGACACACTGTGGAACGAACCCCAACTCTTGAAACGAACTGCTTTTCCAGCGAATGAAAAACTTCTAAATTTCTATCGATTTCGTTTATCGGATCCGTTAACGGCGCCGCCTCGAATCGGCTGGCGCGGAAGGCCTACGCGGGAACGCGGCCTTAAATGAGAACATCCTTATCGTACTCGTCATCGCTGAACCGCGCAAGGCCAATCCTATCCACCTTTTGCACAGGAGGACATGACTCCCCGGTTTTCGCCAGCCGCGAGGTGGCGAAAAATGTCGGGCGCCCATCCCAGCGGGTGCCTCATCTTAGCCGCGTTCTTTGCGGCTAGGGTGGGGATTTTGATCTTAGGATTTTGACTTACACCCTCTGCGCCCCGCCGAGTCTGGTCAGCCCCGCCACAATCCTCCCCGACCACTGCGCCACCTCATCCTCACGCAACGTCCGCTCCGCCGATTGGAACCGCACTCGCAACAACACCGAATATTTCCCCGCCGCAATCGACCCGCCCCGGAAAATTTCCACCGGACGAAACTCCCGCAACTCCGGAATGTTCAAGCCTGCCACTGCTCTCCGCATTTCCTCAAACGAAACCGCATCGTCAAACACGAACGAAAAATCCCGCTCCACCGCCGGATATTTCCCCAGCGGCGCAAACTTCACCGTTCGCAGCCCGAGCCCGTACAGTGCCTCTAAATCAAACTCCGCCAGAAAAACATCCTGCCGCAGCTTGCGCGCCGCCGCCAGTTCCGGATGTACCTGCCCGAACTGCCCCACGACCGCCCCATTCACCAGCGCCCGCGCCGACCGCCCCGGATGAAAATACTCCGCCGTTTCTCGATCGTAAGTCGGTGCTCCCGCAAATGCCGCGAGGATGTTTTCCACGTCCCCCTTGAATCCACGAAACGTTTCCGCAGCCACCGCATGCTCGTCTTTGCTTACGTCGAGAGCGCCACCGACAGGCAACGCAGCCCGCACCGCCGCCGCTGTTGCCCCCAGACACGCCCACCGCGGTTCCACGCGGTCCTCACTCGACATACCGTAAACGCTGCCCATCTCAAACAACCGCGCCTCCGCCACGTCGCGATTCAAATTCCACGCCAGCATGTCGAGCATCCCTGGAGCCAGCGATGTTCGCATCACCGACGCTTCCTCGCTCAACGGATTCTCCAACTCCAACACGCGAGTAAGTTGGGAAGGGCCCGACTTCAGTCGGGCCGTATCGACGCGCTCTCGGACGGCTTTAGCCGCTGAGGGGCCGCTCCCGGAGCCCGCCTCAAACCGCTCCGCATCGGCATGCGAAATAAACGTCAACGACACCGCCTCGTTATACCCCAACGCCAACGCCCGCCCACGAAACGCCGCATCCATGGCCGCATACGGCGATTCCACCACGGCGCCGCTATAAGCCGGCAGCGTGTTCGGAAACTTGTCATACCCGTGCAGCCGCGCGATCTCTTCGATTACATCGATCTCGCGCTCTACATCCAGCCGCCAGCTGGGAATATGCACGCGAAACTGAGCCTCATCCTGATTACCGCCCTGCCCCTCGGGAATCAACGTAAATCCCAACCGCTTCAACAGCCGAAAAATCTCCCCCGAATCGAGCCCCGCGCCCAGAATCCGTCGCACCTCCGAGACCCGCAGTACTACCGGAGCCTGATCCATCGGCCGCGACACCACATCCACCACGTCACCCACCAACTCACCGCCCCCCGACTCCAGAATCATCTTCGCCACTAGATCGCATGAAACCACCGTCAACTCAAAATCCGCCCCGCGCTCAAACCGATGCGAAGCATCCGTATGCAACCCATGCCGCCGCCCCATCTTCCGCACCATCCCCGGATCCCACCACGCCGACTCGATCACGATGTTGCGCGTCTTCTCGGTAATCATGGTGTCGTACCCGCCCATAACCCCGGCCAGTCCCACAGGCTTTCGCGCGTCGCACACGACAAGATCCTCAGGACTCAAGTTGCGCTCCACACCATCCAGAGTGCGAAGCGTCTCCCCATCCCGCGCCTTCCGCACCACGATCCGCCCGCCCTCGAGCAGATCCATATCGAAAACGTGCGTAGGCTTCCCCATCTCCCAAAGAACATAGTTGGTAGCATCGACCGCATTCGAAATAGGCCGCTGATCCAGCAACGCCAGACGATGCGAAATCGTTTCGGGAGAAGCTGTGATGCGAGTCCCTCGAATCACCCGCGCCGAAAATCGCGGGCAAAGCCCCGGCTCCTCAACCGTAATCGGAAACGCCGCATCAGTCGGAAACGCCGCATCAGCAATCGGAAACGCCGCATCAGATACCGTGGAAGAGCGGCCCTTCAGGGCCGCGTCAGCGACGTGAGATTTAGAGGCTTTAGCCGCTGAGGTCCGCTTTGACGCCGCGGAAGATTTCTTTGCACCCGTGGAAGAGCGGCGCTTCAACGCCCCGTCATCCCTCCCACGAGAGACCGCGGCTTCGGCCGCAGCTGAAAGCTGAGAGCCGACAGCTGACAGCGGTTTCAAAGCCACCTCATAAATCGCAGCCGCCTCCCGCGCCACCCCATAGTGGTTCATCGCATCCGGCCGATTCGTCCCAATCTCCATCTCAAACACCGTATCCGCCCCCGACCCGCTGATCCCCTCCACCGCAATCCCAACATTAGTCAAATCCTCAGCCAGCCGCCGGTCATCGACAGAAAGATCGACAAAATCGCGAATCCATAGCGAAGAAAGTTTCATGAGAAGAAGCTTCTAGCTCCTAGCGACTAGCTTCTAGCTACCCCACTCTCGAAAGAGCTAGAAGCTAGGAGCTAGCAGCTAGAAGCTTTCTACCCAAACTGCTGCAAAAACCGCACATCCCCCTGAAAAAATAACTGAATATCATCCACCCCATACTTCAATAGCGCCAACCGATCCACGCCCATGCCAAACGCAAACCCCGAAACCTTTCGCGGGTCATACCCGTTGTCCTTCACAAACTCAAACACATTCGGATCCACCATCCCGCACCCCAACACTTCAATCCATCCCGTCTGCTTGCACGGACGGCAAGGCTCCGCCCCCCGCCTCCCACTCCCGCCGCAAATAAAGCAAGTGACATAGAGTTCCGCGCTAGGCTCGGTAAACGGAAAAAACGAAGGCCGGAAGTGCGTCTTCACCGAAGACCCGAACAGCGCCTTCATGGCGTGATCGAGCGTCCCTTTCAAATCCCCAAACGTAATGTTGGTATCGACTGCCAGCCCTTCGATCTGATGAAACATCGGCGAGTGGCTCGCGTCCGGAGGGTCGTTGCGATGCACCGTCCCCGGAATCACAATGCGAAGCGGCGGCCGCATCTTCTCCATCGTCCGAATCTGCACCGGAGAAGTATGCGTGCGCAGCAGCAACCGCTCCCGCTGCGGCTTCTCCTGTTGCCCCGCAATAAACAAAGTATCCTGCGTATCCCGCGCCGGATGATTCGGCGGAAAATTCAGCGCCTCAAAGTTGTAATAATCCGTCTCCACGACCGGTCCCTCGGCGACGGAATATCCCAGCTTCTGAAACACTGCAACAATCTCCCGCCAGGTCCGCATCACCGGATGCTCCGCCCCGATCGGCCGCCGCACACCAGGGAGAGAAATGTCCACTTGCTCAGCGGCAAATGAATTCGCGCCAGCAGCCACAACGTGCGCAGTCTCCACCAATTCCTGAATCCGCGACTTCAACTCATTGACGCGAATCCCGGCCTCGCGCTTTGCATCTCTCGGCGCACCCTTCAACCACAAATCATTTATTTGGGTAAGAATCCCGTTCTTCCGTGCCACCCATCGGTCCCGAAACGCCTTCATTTCCGCCTCACTGCGAACCTCCGCAGCCTCCCGCGAGCACGCCCCAACGCAGTCGCCGGCAGCTTTCTCCAGCGCCGTCGCCGAATAATCGGTTAGTTTGGGAACGGTATAAGCCATGTTCGCGAGAAAGGTTTTGCCATTCCGAACCGCGCAAGCGGTGAGGAATCTGCTGTTCTCTCACCACGAGCAAAAAGCAGATTCCTCGCTCGCTCTCGCCGCGCCTTGTGCGGCTACGAGCGGGTCGGAATGACAATAACTTAAATAAGGTAGCTGATAGTTGAAAAGCTGAGAGCTGACAGCTGACAGCTTGCTACGCCGCTCCTTCAATCGCGCCCTTAGCCTGCGTCGCCAGACTCGAAAACCCCGCCGGATCCTTCACCGCCAGATCCGCCAGAATCTTGCGGTCCAGTTCAATCCCCGCAACCTTCAGCCCGTGGATGAACTGGTTGTAGCTCATCCCATTCAGCTTGGCGGCCGCGCCAATGCGCACGATCCACAGCGACCGATACTGCCGCTTGCGCTGCTTGCGTCCGGAGTAGGCAAACTTCAGGCCGCGCTCGACGGCTTCTTTTGCCGAACGGTAAAGCTTCGATTTAGTAAGGAAATAACCGCTGGCGCGGTCAAGTATCTTCTTGCGTTTCGCGCGACGTTTAGTCCCGCGCTTTACACGAGGCATGGTTGTTCTCCTTTTTTATTTCCAACTACTGGCGGCTGGAGGCAAGGACGATTCGCCATGGCGGCAATCTCTCGGCCTCTTCACACACCTGAAGCAATGTTGATTTTTGATTGTTGATTGTTGATTAAAAACACGCCGCATGGTTTTCAATCAACAATCAACAATCATCAATCAAAAATGCTTCTTACTGGTACGGAATCATGCGCCTGACCTTGCGCTTATCCCCGTCGCTCACCAGCGCCGGGGATCCCAGATTCCGCTTCCGTTTCTTGCTCTTCGACGTCAGAATATGCCGCAGGTGCGACCGCCCCCGCTTTATCTTCCCCGTCCCAGTTACCTTGAAGCGCTTGGCAGCGCCCTTGTGCGTTTTCAGTTTCGGCATAAAGTCCTCAGAAATAGCGATCAGCTATCAGCTGTCGGTTTTATTTCGTTCTCGCAGATATTCGATGACCGCTCAGGCGAGACTTGTAATTTCCAGGCGCAGCCAGAAAGCTTACGAAGCCGGCTTCGCGACCTGCACCGCAGGTACGCCGGGCGCACTCTGCGCTGCAGCCTTGTGTTTCTCTTCCCTGTGCTTTTCTTTCTCCCGCTCCTTTTCCGTCTTCTTCGGCGCCAATATTGCGTGAAGCGTGTTTCCTTCCTGGCGAGGACGGAATTCCACGATGCTGTGCGGTTCCACGTCTTTGATCAGGCGTTCCAGAATCTGGCGGCCCAACCCCGTTCTGGTCATTTCGCGTCCGCGGAAGAAGATGGTTGCTTTTACTTTGTCGCCCTCATCGAGGAAGCGCAGCACGTGATTTTTCTTCGTCTCGTAGTCGTGGTCGTCCACATTAATGCGGAACTTGACCTCTTTTACGGTAATGGTTTTCTGGTGCTTCTTGGCTTCGCGCTCTTTCTTTTCCTGCTGGTAAAGATACTTCCCGTAGTCCATGATGCGGCAAACGGGAGGCTGCGCGGTGGGCGAAATCTCAACCAGGTCCAGATTTTGTTCGCGGGCTTTCTTGAGGGCTTCGTAGGGCGGCATGATGCCAAGCTGCTGCCCATCGTCGTCAATCACGCGGATTTCGCGCGCCCGAATGCGATCGTTGGTGCGGATAAAACGTTTATCGATACAATCCTCCGTGCTCTAAACGACTGAGAATAAAGAATTATAGCATGACGAATTCGAGGCTTGTCTGCTTCTTATTTCCTGATCCTTTTCTGATCCTCCCTGCATCGACCCTCCGCTTTGGGCGGGACCCCCCAAGATCAAAAAGCCTGGACCACCCGTCGTTGCACCACATTTAAAGACTTACCGCATTTCGAGCGAGACCAGGTCTCCTGCTTTCGGGCCGCTGGGTTTGTAGTTGACCGTGACCTGGCGGTCGCGCCAATCGCAGGAAAAATCGTCGGCGCCAATCAAGGGCAGCGACTTGTAGTCGGGGGCACGCAGCTTCAAGGTCGCATTGTCGGCGACGATGGTCAGGACAGCGGCGGGAGAGTGCGAGCAATCGACGGCGGCCAGGCGGCCTCTCAGGAATTTCGTAGCGTGCTTATCGTTCTCATGCTCACGCGGTTCGCCGGATTGCGCCGAATTGTCGGCGGCGGCGCGCTTGGCGGCGTCTTCTTCCAGCACATCAAACGGGGACTTTTGGGGCGCGAGTTTGGGCTGCGCCATGTCGCCGGCCTTTACGGGGATGCCATACTTGCGCTCGGTCCCGGCCTGCTCGATCAGCTCGAGGGCGAAGGTGGCGATTTGCGGATTGTCGCTGGTTTTCAGCCGGTCGAGCAGGACGTTGGCCGCTTCCCATTTTTTGCTGGCGACATAAATCTGAGCCAGATGATAGACGTAACGGTCGTTTCTTGGACTCAGATCGATGGCGGCGCGCTCGGCCTGCAGCGCGGCAGCCGGGCCTCCGCCGGCGTTGCGGGCGACGGCCAGCAGATCGTAGGCGTCGGCGAGTTCGGGATACCACTCGAGCACGGAGCGTAAGTCGAGCATCATGTTGGGCAAGCCCTGAATATCGGCGTGAGCGGCCTGCGCGCTGCGATACTTCAGGACCGACACGTAATAACGCAACCACATGTCGCGCGGATTGAGGGCGCTGGCGTCGCGGATCTCGCTTGCGGCCTCGGCGAACTCGCCGTGCTGAATGTGATCCCAGGCCAGAACGCGGTGGGCGAGCGGGTTGCCGATCGCGTTGCTGGGAAGCTGTTCATTGTCTTCCTCGTTGCTGGGTTTTCTGGCCGCTTGTTTGGCTTCGTATTTCTTGTCGGCCAGGGTGGGAGCGGTGGCGAGGTCCTGCAATTCCTTCAGGCCGTGTTCGCGGCGTTCGGGGATGCGGATCGCGACCTCGAAGTAAAGAGCGCGCGCATCGGATTCGGGTAAGGGCCTGGAAGTGATCGCGGAATCGTCAGGGCCAACCGGAACGGGGAAGCGATACGCCTGGCCGGGCGTGGTATTCGCGGAAGCAACGATTGCATTATTGCTGCGGGCGGCTGTGAGTAACCCGGCCTGACTGTGGAAGTAATCCTCAACCGCGTGCTCCAGTTGTGCGGAACTCATGGCGTAGGCTTGCTGAATCGCGTCTTCCACCGATACGTGTTGATTGAGGACGAGGCCGAAGTAGGTTCCAGTTTCCGGCAATTTCTGCTCGTGCAGCAGATAGTGCATCACGATCCACGATTCCGCCTCGACGAGCGTGCGCTGAGCTGTGGCGGGGGCTGGCGGACGTTGCTTCATCGCGAAGAGCTCCGGCAGCGGAAGCCAAGCTTGCGCGTTGAGCAAGCCGGTGAAGGATTTCGGCGTGTCTTTGTCGCGGTTACCGAGTCCATACTGCGTGGAGTGAGAATGAAGTGCGGGGTCGGCACCGAGTTCGACTTGCCGGTTGTCAACGCGAATCGAGCTGAAATATTCGGCGAGGCCTTCGTCGAACCAACTCTGGGCGGGGGGATAGTTGTAGGTCAACAGCATGCTGGCGAAGTCGCGAGCGACAGCGCGCCAGGGTTCTTCCTCAGATAAATTCAGAACGATGAAGTCCTGATCGTCGCCGGCAAGAAAGAATCCGGGGACGTCGATGGGTTGGACATCATTAGCCTGGCCTTGTGGCTGTCCTTCAACATGAGTCAAGGGCGCGACCTGATAGTAGGATTTATCGTTGTTAAAAGCGAGAATGGTCAGCGGAACCGATTGGTTGAGATGCTCCTTTCCGAGCAAAGTGGCGAAGACGGCACGCATCTGCTCGAAGCGGAGAGCGACCTCACGGCCTTTTTTATCGCCGGCGTCCGTGATTACCGTGAAGTGGGCGGAATGGATTTCAATCCAGGGTGAGGGTTCGGCAGCGAAGGCGGTGAGTGAGCGTAGGAATAATCCGCAAAGCGTGAAGCACAGCGGAATTGCGGAGGTGCGGCGCATGTGCCGGAAACGGAGTTGCTGCTTAGCGAAATGCTACCACGATGGGTGCGCAAACCGTAGGATTTGGCCGCGCCAATAGGAGGCTCGCGTGGAAATTTCTTCGGTCCCCTCCCTGAGCGAGAATAGTGATCCGGACGAGCGCACCGTTATAATTCCGGCGTTGTGTCGATTCGATCTCGAAAGCGATTCTATTTTTTGCGTCTGATTGTCCCCTTGCTCGCGGCTTCGTTCGCGGGGGGTGCGGCCGGTTCGTCGTGGAATGGAATATTGCGCGACGACGCTGGTAAACCGGTGGCCGAGGCGGTTGTCAGGCTGCATCCCGCGACCGGCGGCGGCGACTACGCTTCGACGACGGCGGCGAATGGCAGATTTACCTTTGCCGAACTCGCTGCCGGCAGCTACGAGGTTTCGGTAAAAGTCGCAGACCGGCAGTGGCAGGCTACGGTTCCGCTTGTGATTAAAGACGCGAGCATACTGACTGTGACTTTGCAGATTGCTTCTCAGGGCCGGGAAGTTCGTCTGCTTGCTTCCGGCGGCGAGACTTCGGCGCAGGGTAGCGGCGGCGAACATCTTTCGAGCACAGAAGTCTCGAGTCTGCCGTTGAACGTGCGCGACTTCAGCAAACTCTTACTGCTGGCGGCGGGAACGATGACGGACGCGAATGGCGCCGCCAACTTTACGCAGCAGTTTGCGGTGAACGGGCAGCGTGGCGTGGCCACGGTTTTTGCCACGGATGGTTTCGATACCACCGATCCGGAGATGGGCGGGGCGACATTCTCCAATTTCAATGTGGACGCAATTCAAGAAGTGCAGGCCAATTCGGGAGTGATGGCCGCCGAGATCGGGCACGGGGCGGCGAGTTTTACGAATGTGGTGACGAAGTCGGGAGTGAACCAGATACACGGAAGCATCTTCGAGTTTCTGCGCAACGCGGCTTTCGATGCGCGCAATTATTTCGATTATAAAGATCCCACGGGACACCGGCGTATTCCTCCATTTGTGCGCAATGAATTTGGATTCACCAATGGCGGGCCGGTGGTGATTCCGGGAATCTATGATGGCCGTGACCGAACGTTCTATTTCGGTGAGTATCAGGGGTTTCGCCAGGTGCTCGGGACTACGCAGGTTTTGCCGGTGCCCACCGTTGCCGAGCGGAAGGGAATTGATACCACGACTTTTCCCGGCGATACGCTGACCGTTCCGGTGAATTCGGCGGTTTTGCCAGTGCTGAATCAGTATCCTCTGCCGAATCAGCCGGCGGGAGCGTTTGGCGAGCGGACCTACGCAACGTCGTCGAAGGTTTCCACGCGGACGGATCAGCTCTCGGTGCGAATCGATCACCAGATTTCCAACAAGGCGTCGCTGATCACGCGGTTCAGTTTGAATCAGGTTACGGGACCGCTGACCAATCCCGATCAGACGGCGATCGATCCCAGCTTCGGAGTACAGTTCTTCGATCACCAACGCAACGCTGGGGTTCGATATACGCGGACGATCTCTCCGCATTTCACCTCCGATACTTCGCTGGGATACATTCGCAGCACGCCCTTCTTTCCGGCTAGCAACCATACGCAGCCGGGGCTTGGTTTCGCCGACGGTTTATTTCAGGGCTTCAATCTACCTGCGGGTTCGATTTTTGGATCGTACAGCAACCTGTATCAGTTCAAGCAGGACATGGCGTTTGTTCACGGTTTGCATGCTTTCAAGTGGGGAGTGGAGATCCGGGTAAACCGAGATTCGACAATTTTTGGAACCAATCCGAACGGCATATACGAATTCGGCGGCGGCACGGCTTATTCGCCAGTGCTGATCAAGTCGGCGAGCGGGACGCACGACATACAGATTGGCGATCCGCTGCCCGATTCGCTCACCGGATTGCTGACCGCGACCCCATATTCTTACAACATCACAGCAGCGGCAAGCGTTACTCCCGTGGGCGATAAATTCGACGAAGCGGGCGTGCGGCGCGAAGCTTATAACTTCTATTTTCAGGATGCCTGGAAGGCGACTCCCCAGCTCACGGTGAACTACGGATTACGCTACGAAGTGAACAGCCGCATTCATGAGGCTACCAAGCGCACGTCGGGACCCTTTTTTTTGGGCCGGACGGCAAGCCCGCGCCTTATGGTGACCGCAGTGCCTCGCAGGTGGTGCTCGTCAATCCGCAGCCGCCCTATGATCAGGATTGGAAGGGATGGGGTCCTCGCCTAGGAGCCGATTACGCATTGGGCAAACACACCGTGCTGCATGCCGGCGGGGCGATTACGACGATGATCCCCAACCTCTGGCAAGATAATTTTTTGACGGCGGCGATTCCGTTTGTGTTCTCTCCCTACATCACAGCTTTGCCCGGAGTTGCGGTTCCGTTTCACGACGCGTTCGTTCCGGTGAATCTGCCGACGGCTTATACCGTGCAAGGGTCGCCGATTTTCGCAACCGGCAGGAGTCAGGACGTTCCTTCGAACACACAAATCGATTTGCCGCGCTTTCAGACTGACCTGGATGCGCTTACGCCGGGCGATCAAGTGCAGTTGCTCAGCATCCCTGGCATAGCCAAGAATTTCGGCAACGGCTACGTCGGGAGTTGGACGGCGGGCATCGATCACGATTTTCGCGATGTGAAAGTGAATGTTTCCTACGTGGCGACGGCCGGCATACATTTGGCCAGAGTGTATTCGCCGAACAGTTATAACGGGGCCGATCCGGCGCATGCTCCGTTTACGCAGTTCAACTCCGCGGGGCAGGCTACGGGAGGATTCGGGACCGAAGTACTGATGACTAGTGGTTCGCATTCCAATTATCAGTCTCTGCAAAGCAGCGTAAGCAAGAACTCGGCGCGCGCCGGGCTGGGGCTGCAGGCCAGCTATACCTATTCGAAGTCGATTGACGATACCAGTGCCGTGTTGGGCGGACTGTTTGGCTCGGCGGGTACGGTGCTGCAGACTCTGCCGCAGGATCCGTGGAATCCGTCGGCGGAAAAAGGTCCCTCAACTTTTGACGTGACGCACGTGTTCTCGGCAAGCGTGATTCAGTTGCTGCCGCTGGACCGGGTTGGATTTCTGCGGCCGCTGGGGAAGCCGCTGACCAGGGGCTGGCAGTTTCTCAACATCACGACGCTGACGACGGGATCGCCGTTCGGCGTGTATTCGGGTATTCAGCAGACGGGAGCGGGAGCGGGCGGGACAGACCGGCCAGACCTGGTTTCGATGCCGCATTTTTCGACGAGCCGCGTGGCGCGCGACGACTACTTCGGATCAGCGGCGAACAATGCTTCGTTCTTTAATATCCCGATCAACCTTCCGGGGGGGACGGGGCCAAATCATGGGCGATTCGGTACGCTGGGGCGCGACGCCTTTCGCGGCCCGGGATATCACGATTTCGATTTCGCCCTGATCAAGGACACGCCCTTTGGCCGGCGCGGCAATGCGGAACTGGGGACGATTGAATTCCGGGCGGAGTTCTTTAATCTATTCAACGTGGTCAACTTTGGCCTGCCGTCAAACATTGTGCGCGGCAGCGGGTTTGGAATTATCAGCAAGACGGCGGGCACGTCACGGCAGATCCAGTTCTCGTTGAAAGTGATTTATTGAGCCGAAAATACTCGGAGCGCTTACTGCAGCGCCGACTGGGTCAACTTCACGGCGCAGTAAGGATTGGCAGCTCCGCCAGTTACGTTACACTTCAGGCTGTTCACCGAGCCCGCTCCGAGCGTCGAGAAATAGATGTTGGTCCCACCATTCGACAGCTGGTTGTCGATGACGATGCCGCTGGTTCCTCCGAGCGCGACTGGCGACGTGACGCAAGTAGACGTTGGTGCGCCAGTGCAGGTCGGTGTGGTCAACGAAGATGTGATCGTCGAACTCTCCAGGAAGCCATCGGTCGATCCGACGCCAAAGAACAGACGGTCCGTGGAGCCGTTGTAAAACTCGGTCAGCGGCGAGCACTCGTCACCTTTGGTCGTGTTGATCTGAAAGGTGGACTTGCCGGTGCTGGTAATAACGTGACTGGCAAACGGAAAGAAATACATCTGCGGATTCGCCGGTACTCCTCCGTTATTTGCGAATCCGCAGGTGATCATGTGACCCGAGGTTGACCCATTCACCCAGAAGGCGTTATCAAACGCTCCCGAGTGTACGTTTTTCCCGGTGCAGTCGCCATTCCCGCTCGCCGATCCCAAATCCACGGTATTCGTGTTCGTGGGTGCACCGGTCGCGAAGTTCGCTGCGAGCTGGGTGATCGCTCCGCCGATCCCTTGTACTTGGCTGCATCCCGTAAAGGCGAATATCTGATCGGTTGCGGAATTGGCGGGATCCGTAACGGCAATCGGCGGGTTGACAACTCCCGTACCTGGTTTTCCGCTGCCATCAGTGGTTCCATCGTATGCCCAGCCGATTGTCTGCTGCGCCGCGAATGTCTTAGCTGGGCTGACCGTTTTAACTGAATACAGGAATCCGTCACCATCTCCGACGAAGATCAGGTTCGCAGTGTCATCGACAACCGGTCCGGTCAACACCTTGCTGGTGGCGTTGGTCGAGACCGTGACCGGCCAGTTGCTGGCATCGTTGACCAGCGCCGGAGCTCCACCACCGAATACCGGACTGATCTTATAGAGCAGGCCGTTGTCGGCGCCGACATAGGCTGTGTCCGCGCCATAGTCGATCCAGGGCGATGAGTAGGAATTGGTCGCGGTAGTTTCGATGGTGAGACTCGTCATGCAGCTCGCCGTCGTCGGGGTCGTGCACGACGTGGGAGTCTGAGGAGCCAGTACGGTTCCTACCTTTGACGGCGGTGTGGGAATCGGATTCGGCAATACCAGAACGTGGAAGTAGGAACCTGTGCTCGTGCTTTCCACGAAGGCGACCTTCGTTCCATCCACCGAGAGCACGGGCGATGTCTTGATCTGCCCGCCGGTCTGCGTCACCGTGTTGTAAGCGAATGCTACCCAGGGCGATCCGCTATTGCACTGCGGACTGGCCCCCGTGTACAGATTATTGATCCCAACCAGATTGGCCTGCGTCCCCGACGTGACGGTCAGCCCAAACACCACGTAATCGGCGTTGCAATCCTCCGAAGAGACGTTAAAGCGGTATTTCGCGGGGAATTGATTCTGCGGCACAAAGCCGTTCTCGAGCGATACAGACCAGTCGATCTGGATTCGAGGCGGGGTACGAGGCACGCGGCGGCGTAAATTTTGGATCGCGACCTGGCGCATCACCATGTTGTATACATGGCGCGGCTCGCGGTCTCCGGCGCGTAACACGTCGTCGGCTTTCATGCCTGGCATCAACAGGTGGCGTGAACTCCAATCCTGCGGATACCCCAGATGCGTCTGTTCGTGGTTGGAGTCAACCGCGGTCCTCGCCCTTCCTGCCTGACCTGAAAGCGGAATGCCCAGGAGGAGCAACCCCGCCACCAAGAAACACCGGAATGCGTGCCCTCGAATCATTTGTATCCTCAACTCTTCACAATCGTGCGGCCTTACGCACCTGATATTCATCTTCGCTCAGTTCCGGGAATCTGGGGACCTAACTTTAGTAACCTGACGTGTTCCCGCCGGAATTCCCGGCTGGTGACTTACGTGAGCGTGCTCAATCGAATCTCCGGTCAGGTCGCACGGCGAGAGCCGCTCAGTTCTGATGGGGCGGCCCCAGGTGGAACACGGTTCAACAACGGGCAGGGGGTCAAACCGGGTGTAAAATCTTGCAGTTCTATCCCTGCAGTTCTCTATCGAAGAGGAAATCTCGGCCACAAAGTTAATCTGGCGAGGAGACGAAACTCAACCGGTTGGATGAAGGCAGGGCACGAGGTCGTATGAAACTAACGACAGCATGGAGTGGAAAATGTGCGCTGGGCTTCGTGGGAGCGGCGGTTGTAGTTTTCGCAGGGGTTCAGACTGCGAGTGCGCAAGGCTCGGGTGAACGGATTCCGATCGCCAACGATTGGAGCGAGCGGCACGTGGTTTTTTCACATCCGGACTCCCTTGAGAGAGCGTCGAGACTTCGGGCGGAACCCCGCTATTGGTTTCAAGCACTAAGACGCAATGCAAGGAGGCTCGAGGTTGACGAATCTGAAGATCAAAGACACGAAGATCAAAGACACGATGCGGACGAATTTCTTCGGGGCCGGAAGAATTTCAGGAGAGCGTTTCAGAAGGACTGGGGACAGTCATTGGGGGCCAATGGTTCAACGGGCGTGCCCCCGTCCGGTGTGAACTGGTATCCCGTGTGGTCCGCGAAATATAATTTTGACGTCAGTGCCGCTCCGGATTGTAGCCGTGACTATGTGATTTTCCCCACGAATTTGGCCGGTGCGACAGCAGGGCAAGCCAGCGTGATTGCCTATAGGAACCTGTATGCGGGAACGGGCAGCCCGTTTTGCGCTGTCGCCAATCCCACGGTTTACTGGTCTTATAACACCAATTTCGATCATGCAGGCACGGCCACAAATGGTACGGTGGAGACTTCTCCAGTCATCTCGCTTGATGGCGCCAAAGTAGCGTTCGTGGAGACACGGACCGCTGCCAACGGGGGCGCCATTCTTCATCTTCTTCTGTGGCATGCTCTCGATGGTGGCGCGATCAACACCGCGGCAGCGCCCACGATCGCCACGGCCTGGACCGCGGATGGACTCGCTGGGCATTGCCCGGTTGCTGGCGCGTGCATGGTCAGCATTGTGCTCAATGGTGCGCAGGCGGACACCGCATCATCTCCCTTTTACGACTATGCGCGCGACGCTATCTACGTTGGCGACGATAACGGTGTGCTTCACAAGATCATCAATGCCTTTGGTGTTGCCGGGGCGACTCCCAGCGAGATGACTACGGGCAATTGGCCGATGATCGTGGATACCGGAAGAATTCTGACCTCTCCCACGTTAGACCCCGTATCGGGGAATATTTTTACGGGGGATTCCGGCGGGCGTCTTAGCTATATTCGCGAAACATTTAGCACGACAGGAACCTGTGCTTCCGGTTCAGTCCCGTGTCTCGGCTCGACCAACATCACTCCCGCGGTCCACGTCATTGCGGACGCGCCTATAGTAGATTCGAACACGGAAAAAGTTTTCGTATTCTTCGGCAACAACGGAACGACCGCCGCCGTAGTTCAGTCAGACGTCACGTTGAGCGCCTCTGTGACCGCCACCCTTGGGACGGGAACAGCCCATCATCTGCATTCTGGGGCTTTTGACAATACCTACCTCACGGGCAACGGGAGCGCCGGATCGCTCTACATGTGCGGATCGTCGGCCACGAGCGCCCCAACCATCCAGCGCATCGGCTTCACGAATTCGGGCAGAACTCCTGCAAGTCCTTTTACAAATCCGATAGGAACGATGAACGCCGCCGTCGATGTTGCGACTCTCACGGTCGCCACGGGCAGTGCGGAATGCGCTCCAGTAACGGAGTTTTACAATGCAAACGCCCCCGCGGCCTCCAGGGACGAGATTTTTCTTGGGGTTCAAACTTTGGGCAGCGGAACGAACTGCGGTGGGGCCGGCTGTGTCATGTCGGTGAACATTACAGGAACACCGGCAACCCTGACCATTGCAAATTCCATCGCCGAAATTAACGGCCCTAGCGGAATCATTGTGGATAACGCGGCAAATACCACGTCGTTCCCGCAGTCGTCGAGCCTCTATTTTTCCCGCCAGGGAAACAGCACCGCGGGCGTCCCTTGCGGTGTGACAGTGGGCGTAGGCTGCGCGGTCAAGATAACGCAAGCTGGTTTGAACTAGACGCGGAAGCACTACGACAAGAAATACCTGTTGGGATTTCCGCGCCGCGAAAGCGATGACTCACCCGGCCGCCTGAATTTGGATTAACGGCCCCCTGGAACTCCCGTGCGCCCCGGCCAGCATATTTGCCGAGGGCATGCCGGTTCTCTGAAAAGACTTTTCGCAATCCGCGGTGGAGGGTCCGCGCATGTTGCCCTCCATGTAGGCCAGGCCGGGGCAACGGGAGCAGGTTCCAACGTGGGCGCATGTCGAGCAGGTCGGCAGGTCCCGGGCGCGGATGGAGCGAACTTCCTTTAGCTGCGAGGAATGCCGCCAGATATCCAGAAATTTCTGCCGACGCACATTGCCGCTGGGCAGAGGAAATTGCACGCACGGGAAGACATCGCCGTAAGGAGAAATGTAGCAGGCCGTGTGACCGGCGCTGCACGGAAAGCCGTCCATGATGTCTTCGCCGGGCGGGGGGGGCGGCGCGCAGAATTCCTCCACGTCACCTACCAGTTCCGAATTATGGAAAACCTGCTTGAGGTCCGATCCGGGAATCCGCAACGTCAGGATGGACATGTCTCCGTCCATTTTTGGCGTGATGGTGGGGTCGAGCGTGTAGGCGACTCCCAGATCCTTAGCCAGCGCGATCACTCCAGCATGGTCGGAGAAATTGCCCGCCATGAGAACGTTGGCGATAGCGACCTTCAACCCCTGGGACTTCAGGAAGCGAATTGCTCGAATGGTTTTCTTCAACGATCCTGGCAGTTTGGTGATGGCGTCATGCACCTCCGGCCGATGCGAGTACACGCTGATCTGCACTTGCTCAACGCCGAGCCGGCGCAATCTGGCCGCTTCTTTCTCGTGGATCATCACCCCGTTGGTTTTTACCTTTACATTGAACAACAGTTGCCGGGCCCGCTCCACGATGTCGAAGAAATCCCGGCGCATCAGAACTTCACCGCCACTGAGGGAGAGGAAAAACACGCCGGCGTCGGCGAGCTGGGCCAGCACATCGGTAATTTCCGCTGTCGTCATCTCGCCATGATCGTCATGGTCCAGATAGCAATGCACGCAGCGCTCGTTGCAGCGGTAAGTGACGTCCAGCTGAACGCTGAGCGGTAGTCCCAAGTGCAGCGCTTTTTGATTCATCTCCGCCAACAGGCTCATCGATTCTCCAGAGACGCGAGCGAATCCGTCAGGGGCTGATCCGATACGAGGAGAATACCGTGTTGCGAAAGTTCGTCAACGAAGCGTTCGGCGCCGCGCAGCGCCTGGTCCTGATCGACCTCGAATTGCTGGCAGACCTTGCCGGCGACGATTTCCGACAGCGGCGTGCACCCGTCTGCTGCCTGCCAGATTACGGAAGCGACTTCATTGAGGGTAAAAAAAGTGGAGTCGGCGGTTGACATTACCATCATTTCATCACCCAGCAGTCGGGCTGCAATCGCCGAGCTTCGCGCGATGTATTTTTGCGACATCAAAGGCACTCCGGTCTCCTAACGTATTATGTCCCACACCCGCTGATCCGGAACGAATATTAACCGGCGAATGGGAACCAAACTGGCAAACTCGCACGCCGCCTGAAAAACGAGTTCAACCAGCTCTGCATCATCGGCGAAAAACAAGACGTTCCTCAGCAGCCGTTGCACGGCTTCCGTGGCGCCTATCGGTTCGATCCTGTTTTCCGGGCCTTTCTCTAACAAAAAAAGGGCGCCGAGAGGGGCAGATTGATTCTCGCCAACTCGTGCCAGCTCTCCCGCGAAGGGCGTTCCGCAGGCAAGATACCCATTGCCCTGGCGCCGCACGTAAGAGATCTCATCGGTGAGCAGGATTGCATCCGGCGGTGCGAGGCGGGAAATGGTTGTCTTGCCTGCGCCAGACACTCCGGAAAAGAGAAAAGCTTTTCCATTGCGAATCGCGCTGGCGGCATGAATCAGGAATCCGCCTTGCCTCGCCAGAATGAGTGAGTGAACGATGCGCAAGACGGCGTTGACGGCATAGGGGCTACGCGATTGACGGATCCGGCCTCGTCCGGCTTCCGGATTCCAGCGCGCTCGAAAGTCACCTCGCCGCAACGTCCATTCGCCCGCTTCGATTTTTACCTCCAAGTCGTCGCCGACTGCGTCGGAGGCCGACGGCTCGTAGAGATCGATGTCGAACTGGAAATGTGAGCGCGGCGAAGTCCCGACGAACCCAGCGTAGCGATCGCTGAGCAGACTCCGAAATGAGGGGTCGTTCGTGCACAAGGCAATCGCCATGCCGCCGATCTCGATCGATACAGCCTCTTCGGCGGCGGTGGGCAGAGTTGTCATCAATGAGGACCACCGGAGGAAGTAGCGCCGGGAATTTCGCTGCGTTCATTCCATAGGCCGCGAACAAATTGTCTGGAGCGAAGCGGAGGTGTTTTCCGAGAGGCAGCCTTTATTCCAAAGATGAGGTTGCGAAATCTTTGGACCCGGAACAGTGTCCACGCCACGGCCGACTGGACCGGCGAGACTTGCCGGCTGGGTACGAAACTGCGATTGCCACGGCGAACGCCGGCCACACGGCCCAGCAACTCGGGTGCGGCTGCCGGCGGATCGTTATTGGGCATGGCGTCCCCTTTTGTGACGAAGGAGATGCAGTTTTCGTGTCGCCGCGTTTCGACCAGCCGGTGGATGAAAAAGCGCTGGTCGCGGAGAACCAATACGATATCTCCAGGAATGATCGCGTCGTGTGCAATGCTTTCGATCGTGAGCAAATCGCCCGGCCACAGCGAGGGGAGCATGCTCGTTCCCCATGCCTTCACGCGAACGGTGCCGCGGCAACCAAGAGTCTCCACTGCAAGATTGAGCTTAGGATTCTCGCCAACCTCTTGAGTGGACGACAGCGGACTATGAGGCATTTCGGTTAAATCTGCACTGTGCTTGGGTGTTGTTGAGTTTTCCGCAGGAGAGCGCCATAGTCTCGAAAACCCTCTCATGCCTGAAGGCAGGTTCCTGGTAGGGTTTTTTCATCGTAGAGCGGTCCTCGACGAGACTCTTCTCGTTTGTGTCCAGATTCTCTTCAGCCATAAGAAACGGTGGCATCGGTCCGGTCCTAGAATCCGCAAGCCGGCGATGCACAACCCCCAGCCAATTTCTGACGAAGTGTACGACAAGAAAGGCATATAGCCAAGTACTACTGCCGTTACCGGCCACAAAAATCGGAGGGTTCAGCGAAGGTTGCGTTTGGCCGCGGAGGCCGTCTAATTCGCAGGAGGAGCGGCCGCTCTTAGGTTTTGGTGCCAACAGGCTTTATCCTGACGCGGTTCTGCTGGAGCGCCGCGCCCCTGATCGCGCAACCTCCGTCCAGTGCCAGGGTTAACTCGAAGGGATTCTTTGCCTATGCGACCACTTGGTTTTGTCGTGATCGTGCTGACAGCTGCGCTCTCGGTTGCTCAAGGTGCGCAACCGGGACCAGCGGCGCAACCCCTGGCGGCGGAAGCCATCATGGCCCGGGTAGCGGCGAACCAGGACCGCAACGAAGGCTTGCGCAAGCAGTACGTTTACCGGCAGCACACCCACATCCTCACGCACAGGCCGAAAAGCGGACAGCTACTTCGCGAGGAGACCGCCGATTATGACGTGGTTCCGACGCCCGACGGCACTCAGAAGGAACTTAAGCTGCTAACCGGCCGCTACTGGCACCAGGGGAAGTATGAGACGTTCCAGGGAGAGCCGGTACCTGAGGCGGATAGTCTCGACGGTGGCTTGATCCACGGATTCCGCGAGGAACTTTCGAATGAGAAGAGCAAAGATGGGCTGGGAAAAAACCTATTTCCTTTAACCACGGAAGAGCAGAAGGACTATGAATTCAAACTGCTGGGGCGGGAGACGCTGGAGGGGCGCAACGTCTACCACACGGGTTTCGGCCAAAGAACAAGAATGAGATTACCTGGGCGGGCGAGGCTTACATCGATGCTGCAGAGTTTCAGCCGGTGAGAGTGTTCACCAAATTATCGCGGCGCATTCCGTTCGCGGTGCGTACATTTTTGGGAACCGATGTGCCGGGAGTTGGGTTCAACGTGGTTTACAAGCGTCAGGAGGACGGAGTCTGGTTTCCCGCGACCTTCGGCACGGAGTTTCGCATTCGTGCCCTGTTCTTCATTAACCGGCAGGTCTCGGTCTCGCTGGAGAATTCAGGATTCGAGCGCACGCACGTGCAAAGCAAAATGAAAGTGGTGGGCCCGGCAGACTGACGGTCTTAAGGGGCGGGCCATACAAATCGCAAGATGCGTGAACGAGGCCGGGGACGTAAACGTCAACACGAATGGTAGCGAATTCAGTCGCCGCTGGCGGGGTTCTGGGAAGGGACCAATACCAGGCGGGGACGGGCCGGCTCGGGCTGCGACGCGCGCCCGAAAGTGCAGAGGATACCGAGGACGGCAGCATAAGCGGCGACAACGCCGAAGCTAACCGATGCGACCACAGTAGCGAGTAGAACCAGGGGCATAATCAACGAATTCACGGCAACCAACCTCTAGCGAAGGGCTGTTATCAGATGCAGGGCTCGAAAATCCGTATACCTGCGTTTTTCCAGTTTCAGCGGAGCGAACCATCAATCTAACCGCGTTGACGCTCCGCGCTGTTAACGACTAAGATACGGAGTAGAGCTGTGCAATCCCACTTTCCAATAAATCTGTTGCCCTGTCGACATTACGGAAGGGAAATAGTCCCTGCGACATGATGGCTATTACCAAGATTTCTGTCCGGGGCGCCCGGCAGCACAATCTTAAGAACATCGACGTCGAGATTCCGCGTAACACGCTGACGGTGGTTACCGGGCTGAGCGGTTCGGGGAAGTCTTCGCTCGCCTTCGACACGATTTATGCCGAGGGACAGCGCCGTTATGTGGAGACTTTATCGGCCTACGCTCGGCAATTTCTCGACCAGATGGAACGTCCGGATGTGGATGCAATTGATGGACTTAGCCCGTCCATCTCGATCGAACAGAAGACCACCAGCCGCAGCCCGCGCTCAACCGTGGGGACGATCACGGAAATCTACGATTATCTTCGGCTTTTATTCGCTTCCATTGGGGTTCCGCATTGTCCCAAGTGCGGGCGGGCCATCAGCCGCCAATCCGCCGAGCAAATCGTGCAGCGAGTGATGGGCCTCAGTCCTGAGGACCGTGTAATGGTGATGGCGCCAATCGTGCGCGGGCGCAAGGGCGAGTTCAAGAAAGAGATGGAAACGCTGGTCAAGCACGGCTACACGCGGGCACGCATTGACGGCGATATAGTCAGCCTGGACGACGAAGTCGCCATCAATCTCGACAAGCGAAAAAATCACACGATTGAAGTTGTGATCGATCGCCTGCTGGTGAAGCCGGGGATCGAGCATCGACTGGAAATGTCGGTTGGACTGGCGATGAAGTTGGCCGGCGGGCTGGTACAGGTTGCCGTCGTAGGCGGCGAGGAACAGCTTTATTCAGAGAAGCTGGCGTGCCCGGATTGCGGCATCAGCGTGCCGCAACTCGAACCGCGGTCGTTTTCGTTTAACAGCATGTATGGAGCTTGTCCGGAGTGCCACGGGTTGGGCAGCAAGTACGATTTCGATCCGGCTAAAGTAGTCACCGACTGGTCCAAGCCATTGCTCGAGGGCGGGCTGGGCCCGGGGTCCGCCTCGCAGAGCCTGATTCACATGCTGCAGATCTCGGCGGCGGCGTATGGGATTAATTTGAGTACGCCGTTTGAAAAATTGCCGGAGAAGACTCAGGATTTTTTATTGAATGGCGAGCCGGGGCGCGGCGGGCGGACCGGGTTCCACGGAATCTTCGGGTATCTGAAGCAAAATCTAGAGGAATCGACTTCGGAGGGTTATCGTGAGTGGCTCATGGATCACATGTCGGCGACCGAGTGTCCGGCGTGCCACGGGAAGCGGCTGCGGCCGGAGAGTCTGGCGGTCAAGGTAAATGGGATGTCAATTGCCGAATTTACCGCCTTGCCGGTGGCGCGGTCATTGCCGGTGGCACGAGGCATCAAGCTGGCGGGACGTGAGGCGACGATTGCCGGGCGCGTCATGCATGAAATCGTGGAGCGGTTGCAGTTCTTAAATGCGGTCGGGTTGGGATATATTTCGCTGGCTCGCTCGTCGGCGACCTTGTCCGGAGGGGAAGGGCAGCGCATTCGCCTGGCGACGCAGATTGGATCGAAGCTGCGCGGAGTGCTCTATGTCCTGGACGAGCCCTCGATCGGACTGCACCATCGAGACAATGGCCGGCTGTTGACTGCTCTCGAAAACTTGCGCGATTTGGGCAACACAGTGTTAGTGGTGGAGCATGATGAAGAGACCATCCGGCGCGCGGATTATGTGGTGGATCTGGGGCCGGGCGCGGGGCGACATGGCGGGAGCCTGGTAGCGCACGGAACTCCGGAAGAGATCATGCGCGATCCGGACTCTCTGACAGGAGCGTATATCTCTGGACGGACATCGATTGAAATGCGGCCGGAGCGGCGGCAGGCGAATGGCGCGGCGCTGACCATTCTAGGAGCCAAGGAAAACAATCTTAAGAATCTGGATGTAACGTTTCCCTTGGGTGTGATGACCGTGGTGACGGGAGTTTCGGGCTCAGGCAAGTCAACGCTGGTCAACGACATTCTGTACCGGGCGTTGGCGCGGCAATTGTACCGCTCTCGCGAGAAAGCCGGTGAACACAAGGCGATTTCGGGCGCGGAGAATATCGATAAAGTCATCCGCATCGATCAATCGCCGATTGGGCGCACGCCGCGGTCAAATCCGGCAACCTATACGGGAGTGTTCACCGCAATTCGCGATTTGTATGCGATGCTGCCGGAGTCGCGCGAGCGTGGCTATAAGGCGGGCCGGTTTTCCTTCAATGTTTCCGGTGGACGCTGCGAGGCCTGCCAGGGCGAAGGACAGCGGCGCATCGAAATGAATTTTCTGCCGGATGTGTACGTGCTCTGCGAGGTCTGCGGCGGACGGCGCTATAACCACGAAACGCTGGCGGTGAAGTACAACGCAAATTCCATCGCCGATTTGTTGGAGATGCCCGTCGCCGATGCGCTGCCGATTTTGGAAAATATTCCGCAGGTAAAGCAGAAGCTGCAGACGCTGGTCGACGTGGGGCTGGGATACATTCATCTCGGGCAGTCGGCGGTCACACTTTCCGGCGGCGAAGCGCAACGCATCAAGTTGGCGCGCGAACTGAGCAAGCGGCAAACGGGGAAGACGCTTTATCTGCTCGACGAACCTACGACCGGGCTGCATTTCGACGACGTGAAGAAGTTGCTCGACGTGCTGCACCGTTTGACCGACCTGGGGAACTCGATCATCATCATCGAACACAATCTGGACGTGATTCGCAACGCAGACTGGATCATTGATCTCGGGCCTGAGGGCGGCGAAGAAGGCGGGCGCATTGTGGCGCAGGGCACGCCGGAGACGGTCGCAAGGGTAAAGAAGTCGTACACGGGGCAGGCGCTGGCGGGATATTTTGGGAAGGCGGTTGCCAGTTCCCGGTTGTCAGTTGTCAGTTAAAGGAATTTCTTGTCATCCTCCGACAATCCGCAGTTTGAGCCACAACCCCTGGTAAGCGTCGAGCCAGCGGCTGATGCGAGCGTTCCTCCGTATCTGGCAGGACGACCGCCCGTGGAGAATCCCGTCTGGAATGGCTGGGACGTACTACTGATTGCGGCGCTGACGTTTGTCGCGATGGTGGTGTTGCAACTTGCAGTCGCGAAGGTTGCGCAGTTGCTCTGGTATCCGCGCGAAAGCTTCCTCGACGCGCAAAGGGTTGGGCAAAAACCGATTCTGCTGATTGTTTCACAGTTTTTGGCCTATATTCCCGTGGCAGTGTTCATGGTCGCACTGGTCGAAGGAAAGTATCATGTTCGCTTCTGGCAGGCAATCCGCTGGAACTGGCCGCGGGCGGGCTGGAAACTGCTGGTGCTGGGAGCGGCGGTGTTCTTCGTCCTGGGCCTGCTGCAAAGTATGTTGCCCATGCCGAAGGACACACCCTTTGAGCATCTGTTCGATAGCCCGCGGGACGCCTATCTGTTGTCGATTATTGCGGTCACTCTCGGGCCGCTGATGGAGGAGTTGTTCTTTCGCGGATTCCTGTACCCGGTGCTGGCGCGGCGGATGGGTGCGGCCTGGGGCATTGCGCTCACGGCGCTCCCATTCGGACTGATTCATCTGCCGCAGTACGGATGGGCTTGGGGAGCGGCGCTCGTTATTTTTCTGGTGGGCGTAGTGTGCGGCGTGGTGCGCGCCGTGACGCGCTCAGTGGGAGCCAGCTTCCTGGTGCACGCAGGCTTCAACGGCACGCAGATGCTGATTGCGGTGGTCATGACCCAGGGCTTCCGCCACATGCCGAAGGCGTTTGCAATCTGTTCGCTGCAATGATGCGTGCGTCCGAAGGACGCTTTTGTTCCCGAATCGGCAAAACGTTGGTAGTGGCTATACGACGTGGAGGGCTTCGACGGTTTAAAGTCGGATTCGTCTTCGGCGGACAGCCGAGGCGGCTGTCGCTACGTGATCGATTTCGCGGGCAGGAGTGCCCGCGCCACACGAATTCGCTATTTCACCGTTACGGTTAACAACTGGGCGCCGCTTACTACGTAGTCCAAGGGCGGGGTGGCGGTTTCGTCTACGCTGGACTCTCCGCTGACGATCATTTCCTGGTTGCCGCGCATACCGTCCATGATGTTCATCACCGAGATGGGCAACGTGGGCATGACTTTGTCGGCGACGCGCGCTTCGGGGTCGGCTTCGAGCAGAGAGACGTAGAGACGATTGTTGCTGTGCTCTTTGTTGAGCAGCGCAATCGTGGAAGCAAGGTCAAGTTTGCGGCCGAAGGCGGCGTTGGCGCGGCCGACGTGGTCGAGAGTTTCGCCGTCGCTTACCAAAATGCGCAACGTTCCCTTGCTGGCTGAGGTCGGAATCTTTACCGGAATCTGACGCACGACGCGCTCGCCGCGATAGGGAGCGAGCACAGTTTCGACAATGATCTCATCGCCCGGACGGGCTTCGCTCACATCGGTGCGGGCGCTCTCGAGGCGCGCCCAGCGGCGTTCACGCACCAGTTCGAAATCCAGCTTTACGCCGTTCACCGCAGGAGCGTTGTAAGGATTGTCATAGATGCGTCCGAAACGGTCGCCCAGTGAAAGCGCGGCGGCCATCGCGGCAGGCTGGCCATTCTCCGCGGGAACGAACATGTTCCGGAGTCCGACTGCGGGAAAGCCCTTCACGTCGATGCTGCCATTGAGGCGGTAGGTGATTTCTTCACCGTATTCATTCACCCCGTGCAGCGCATTGAAAACCGTCGCCATGATGGCCACAGGGCTGAGGCGCGGATTATTCAGCACTTCGTAGTGGAATTGTTTTTGTGGCGCGCCGCTCCCGCCGTGAATGGTCAGCGTCACCGGAATCATGTCCGGCTGCTTGTCGAACACGCCCAGAATGCCGGTGTGGCGATCCTGCACGAAGACTCCCGCTTGCTCGGTGGTGTTGACGATCTTGAAGGCGTTCAGCGGCGAGGGCAGAGTGGCCAGAACCTGCGCCTTGTTCATGGGCAGATCGACGGAGCCAAACTGCAACAGAGGATGTCCGCAGGCCAGCAGACGCTGGGGATCGATGTAGGTGACGGTGCAGGTGGCGGCGATGTCCATATCGCCGCGAACCAGAATTGCGCTTACTGCTGATCCCGCTTCGAGCGGTTCCGGCTGTTTTTCTTCGCTCACCGAGCCTGCGCCCATCACCGGAACGATTCCGGCGGAGGCGAACTGTCCGGCGAAACGGCGCACAGTGTCTTCGGAGAATCCGTTGAAGACCAGCGGCGCGTCGATGGGCTTGAGGTAGTTGGCGAAATTTTGGGTCGAGGCACTCTGGGTGGAATCTGAAATCGAGACGCCTTCGCCGGGAGATGCGGTTTTTCCGGCGGCGTTGGATACTGCCCGGCTTGGTCGCGGCGGTTTCTTCGGCTGGCGACTTGTCGAGCGCGTTGATCTCCAGCATGTCGGCAATCGGCGTCACTCCCGCGATCGGTTCTTTCGAGAATTCGCCGATGCGGAAGGCAAGTGCTCCCGCCAGTTTGCCGTTGAGATAGACTGGGCTGCCGCTCATGCCGGCGACTACGCCGGTGTATTCCACCTTTTTCCCATGCAGGCGGATCAGGATGATGTCGCCCTTGGGGCCGTTCGTATTGTGCAGCACGCCCAGGACTTCCACGTCCATGGACTCGGGCTTAATACCCTCGAATACGGTGAGGGCATAGCCGCGCATGCCAGGATGGATCTGGTCCACCGGAATCGTGGGCTGCGAGGTTTGAGCCGGCCAGAGTAATTGTGGATAGGGATAGACCTAGGACGAGAAGCGCAAGAACTGCTTTTCTCATTTAAAGCCCCGACACGGGACCCGCCAACAGGTCCCATTACAAATTAGACTCCGACCAACTGCGACTCGTTGCCTGGAGGGGGACTATCTGGGACCGGGCAAAACATCCCAATTGCGAATCCTTGCGTCTATACTAGCACAGGGGTTTTCAGGGTTGAACATGTTTAATCATTACAAAAGTAAGACTTTACGATTCGAAAATTTGATTCGCCAAGGGTTCGGTCTGCTAATGTTGCTGGCTTTGTTTTGCTGCTTGCGCTGCCGCTCATCGGCGCAGGACCAACAGAGTCAACGCAGCCTCAGACTCCCTCCAGCGCCATCCCAAAGCCCCGACAACGGTAAGCCGAAGCAGGATGTGCCGGCCGAAGCGGGTGGTCCCACCGACAATGTGGGACCCTACGCCATCCCAAAGAAAAAGACCGAAGACGCACCGCCGCCTCCGCCCGTCGCTCCGAAAAGGGCCGAGGATATTCCAGACTATTCCCTCAAAGTGAACGTGCCGCTGGTGAATGTGGACGTGCTGGTCACGACCAAAGATGGGCAGTTCATTCCCGGATTAAAGCAGGAAAATTTTCGGATTCTGGAAGACGGCGTTCCGCAGAACGTGAGCCACTTCACGGTGTCGAAGGCGCCGATCACGGCCGTGTTGCTGGTCGAATTTGCGTCGACGAATTATGTGTTCATGATGCAGGCTCTGCAAGCTTCGTATGCATTCGCCAACACATTGAAGAAGGACGACTGGGTGGCGGTGGCGTATTACGACATGCAGCCGCACATTCTGGTGGACTTTACGCAGGACAAGAAGGCGGTTTATGGAGCGCTGAACCAGTTGCGCATCCCAGGTTTCTCGGAGACGAATCTTTTCGATGCTTTGTATGACACGCTTGATCGCCTGGACCGCGTGGAAGGGAAGAAGTACGTCATCCTGGTGACGACCGGAGTCGATACTTTCAGCAAACTCACGCTGGACAAGATCATGAAGAAGATCAAGGACACGAAAGATGTCACCATCTTTCCGGTCAGCGTGGGATGCATCGTGCGCGAATATTGCGAGACCCATCCGGAGGTTGCCGCAATGCCCACGGCATGGGCATTCCGGTGACGCAAGATGGATTATCTGCAAGGCCGACAACGAGATGAGAACCTTCGCCGCCATGACCGGAGGCCGCGCCTACTTCCCGCGTTTTCAGGGAGAGACTGCCGGAGACTGTTCGGCGACATTTCCAACGACATTCGCCACCAGTACACGATCTCGTATTCCCCGACGAACTCGAAGCTCGATGGGACCTATCGCAAACTCAAGGTGCAGATCGTGGCGCCCGGCGGTGGGCCGCTCAAAGTGAAAGACCAGAAGGGTAAGAATGTGAAAATTGAAGTGGTCGCGCGCGACGGATATACGGCGAAACATACGGTGGATTAGGTCGCGTTCGGCGCAAAATCAATAAATCTACAGATGTATTTCCTAAGGTTGCGAAACGCATGTCTGGCGCGGAAGTAATACTTTTATTCGCAAGTAGTACATGTCAATAAAAGTACAACTGCATGATATAATTCTAACTATGGGAATTGAATATGCAACCGTGAAAGCCAAGGGCCAGGTTGTGATCCCGGTCGACATCCGGCGCAAATTTAAGATCGATGAAGGGACGCGCATCGCCTTTCTCGAGGACGGCGGCCGCCTCGTTATTCAGCCAGTAACGGACGAGTTCATTGAGGGAATGAAGGGAATTCTTGCAGGGCGTAGACTTCCTGTCCATATTGACAAGGAACCCGACCGGAACCTGCGATGAAGACATACGTGCTCGATGCGAGCGCCCTGTATCGCTTTCTCACCGGCGGACCGGGGGCGGATGTGGTGGCCGGGCTTCTCCGGGAGGGCCGAGACGCGGAGCGGCCGCTTCGAATGTCGGTCGTGAACTGGGGCGAAGTGTATTACACAATTGCCCGCGGGCAGGGATTCGCCGAGACCGCAAGAATTATGGAACGCGTTCAAATGCTTCCGCTGGAGATTCTCGATGCGGATGGGCCGACCACGACCGAAGCTGCTCGGTTAAAGGCGGGTCACGGTCTGCCGTACGGCGACTGCTTTGCTGCGGCGACCGCCTCGGCCGGCCAGATTCTGGTAACTTCGGACGTGAAGGACTTCAAGAAAATTCCGAACCTGCGGATTCTGCCCCTTCCGGAGCACCGAGGTAGAGCAACCTAGCGAAAGGGCCGGCCTTTCACGATTCCCTGACCCTCGCGAATGGTGACCAGTTGATCCGCAGGCAAATCTGCGAAGGTTTCCGAAGCGCCGCCCGGCCAGTGAATCTCCACACTCGCCTTTGAGGCCGTCCCTAAGCCAAAGTGCAGACGTGGGTCGTTGGCCGACAGAAAGCTGCACTGGCTGGTGACGCATTGCGCCTGCACTTTTCCGCCGTAGCGCAGCAGCACTCGGGAGCCGATCGCGCTGCGATTGCTCTTCGTGCTTGTTCCGGCTCCCTCCAGCCGTACTTTAATCCAGTGATTGCCCGAAGGCGCGTCATTGCGCAGCAGGGTGGGCGGCTCGTTGCGGTTCATGATGAGAATGTCAAGGTCGCCGTCGTTATCGAAATCTCCGAAAGCGCAGCCGCGGCTCACGTGGCGTGACGCGATGGCGGGACCGGCCTCGTCGCCCATTTCTACGAACGTCCCGTTGCCCTGGTTGCGAAAAATGAGGCGCGGATTGCGCGCGGGATATTTGGCGTAGACCTTTTCCAGTTCCGGCGCGACGGTACCGGCCACAATGAAAATATCGGGATGGCCGTCGTTATCAAGATCGACCAGGCCGGTGCCCCAACTGCTGAAGCGGCGCTCGCCGCCGAGGCCGACGCGAAAAGTTACATCCTCAAATTCTCCCTTCCCGTTATTGCGGTAGACGCCAGTCGCCTGGTTTACAAAGTGAGTTTTCACCAGATCAAGATGGCCGTCCAGATCAAAGTCGCCGATTCCGACACCCATTCCGCCCAAAGGCTCGCCCGCACTGCCCAGGGCGACGCCGCGCAGTAAGCCTTCTTCGCGAAAAGTTCCATCGTGATTGTTCATCAGAAGCAGGCTGGGGGTCGCGTCGCAGGCGACGAAAATGTCTTGCCAGCCGTCTTCGTCAGCGTCAAAGGCTACGGCGGTAAAGCCATAGGAATTGCGCAGGGCGGCAATGCCGGACTCCTTCGAAACATCGGTAAAGGTTCCGTCGCCATTGTTCCGATAGAGGGAGTGATAAGGCATGGCGAGTCCGCCGGGGCCGCAATTCGTGGGAACGCCTTCAAAATTGCAGTTGGGTACTTGCATCGAGGGCCGAGGAGCCGTGGCCAGATCGATTTCGACATAGTTGGAAACAAACAGGTCGAGCCAGCCGTCGCGGTTGTAATCGACAAAGGTGCAGCCGGAGCCAAAGCGGGTGCGTGGATCGTGCAGGCCGGCTTTTTCCGTCACATCGGTGAAGGTTCCGTCGCCATTATTGCGATACAGCTTATTCTGCCCGTAATAGGTGAGATAGAGATCTTCGAAGCCGTCGTTGTTGTAGTCGCCCACGCACACGCCGCAGGCCCAGCCCGCATCGCTGAGGCCAGCTTTCGCGGTAACGTCGGTAAATGTTCCGTCGCGATTGTTGTGGTAGAGACGGTTGCTGGCGCCGGGAGGAACGCCTTCGAGACGGCGGCCACCGAGAATGAAGACGTCCATCCAGCCGTCATTGTCGTAATCGAAAAATGCGCACCCGGCGCCGTTGACTTCGACGATGTAAGTGTTGTGGCTGGGATCACCGTAGAACATGGTTTGCGTCAGGCCCGCGGTCGCACTCACGTCAACGAAACGAGAGAATGGGGCAGCTTTCGCGACGTTAGCCGCGGCGCGAATTTCGGCCGGAACCAATGCGGGCGCAAGCATTGCCGGCAGGGTCTGCAGCAGTCGGCGGCGCGTCCAGAGTCCGGGTTTCGGGAGTTTCATCGAAATTGTTTCCTTGGAACGTTGACTGGATCGCAGGCTTCAGCGCTGCTCTTGCGCGGCGTTGAGATCCTTGCGCAGCTGCAGAGCATCGGCGTTGCCGGGTTCCAGTTTGAGTGCGCTGGCCAGAGCCTCCTGCGCCTCAGAAAGACGGGATTCCATGGCAAGGGTTGCGGCCAGGCTAATCCAGGCCTGGGTGTAAGCGGGAGCGGCGCGCACCGCCAGACGGAAGTGTTCTTCGGCGGCGGGAGGGTCTCCACTTTTTGACGCAAGATAGCCGAGTTGGTTTTCAGCCAGAGCGAAGCCGGGATTGATTTTAACCGCCTGCTCTAATGCGGTGCGCTCGGCCGCAGTGTCTCCAGTCTTGTCCAGGGCAAGTGCCAGCTTGTAGACGATCTGCGCATCCTCGGGAGTGGCCTCGGAAGCTTCGCGATAATCCGCCACTGCTTTTTGCGGATCCCCAGAGGCAAATTCCTTATCTCCTTGCGCCGTCTTGCTGGCGGCGAGAGCGTGCTGCTGGTTCAAGTGCAATTGTTTTTGATAAAGCTCGAGCTGTTGCTTGGCCAGTTCGGTTTCACCGAGACTGCGCAGAGCGGATCGCATATTTGAAGCGAATCTCCGGTTCGGTTCCGCCCAACTCTAGAGCTTTGGCAAGTTGCCGCCGGGCCTCGGGAAATTCTTTGAGCTCGAGCAGCGCCACTCCGAGATTGTAGCGGGCATTGTAGTGGTTGGGATCGAGCGCGACTGCCTGCTCCAAGATGGCCGCGGCCGGCAGCGTATTGTCCCGCCTGATTTTCGAGGATGCCGGTCAGGTAAAGAAAGTCAAAATCGTGCGGGTGGGCGGCAAGCAGTTTTCGAGCCAGTGGCCTTGCGGGGACGAAATCACCATTTAAGACCAGAACCCGCAGGTACAATTTCTGGGCTTCCAGATTTCCGGGATGAAGGCGGGCTGAGTTGCGCCAGCACGCGAGCGGCTTGCCAGGTAATGAAACTGCCTGACAAGGACGGTAACCATGGCGGAAGTCAACGCCAAAGACGACGGATTCTGTTGTAGAGCCCTGGACAGAACCTCCGATGCTTTATCGAGCATATTGGCTTTGCCGTACGCCTGGGCTAAATCGAGGGTCAAGGTCTCATTGTGCGGAGCATCGCGCAGCAGATCGATGGCGGAAACATAATCGTCCTGCGCCATCAAGGACTTGCTCATCCCATCGAGCGCTTCGGTCGAGAGGTGATCGATGCGCAGCGCAGCCTCCCATTGCGATTGAGCCTCCTGATGGCGCTGCAGCGAATCCAGCGCCGACGCCAGCAGCAGACCGTGGTTTCAGTACTTCAGGCATCAGGTAAATGGATTGTCCCAGCGGTTTAAGTGCTTCGTCGGGATGTCCGGAAGCGTAAAGAGTGAGACCCACAAGATAATAAAGCTCGGCCGAACCCGGCTCTAGGTTGAGAGCGTTCTGAAATGCTTCCAGCGCACAAGGATATTGCTTGCGGTCGCCGAACCAGTTTCCGAGCTGTTTGTAAGTGTCGGCATCGGCATGAGCGTGAAGTTTGGCTCCAGTGCCGCGGGCCCGGTGCAGGCAGCATGCGCGGCTGGAAGGCACGGAGAGGCGGCCAGAAGGGCCGTGAAAATCAGAATTGCCTGGGCAAACGTCGGATGCATTGATTTGGCAAGATCGCCCTCTGCGAATCCCGCAAGATAACAGCTTCCTGAAAGTTGAGCATAATTGAGCAACTGGCACGCCCGCAAGCGAATCTCATGAGCAATCGGGCGTCAGGAAGGAGAATTGGAATTGGTGTGGGGGCGTAACCGTTCTTGAATCCCCGTCTTGCTGGTTCGTTTTCTCGTTCTTCTCTTTGCAGTCATGCCAGCTTCTCTCTTCCGGCGAGGAGAAGAAGCCGCCGCCTCGTTCCGACTATGTTGGAGATTCGGCGTGCCGTTCCTGCCATCAGCAAAAGTCTGAAAACTATCTTCAGACCGCACATCACCTGACGTCGAGTTGGCCGAGCCCGCGTACCATGAAGGGAAGCTTTACCCCAGGCGCCAACATCCTGAGGACGTCCAACCCGTATCTGACGTTCGAGATGACCGCCAACGCAAAGGGGATATTTTCAGAGTGCAGTAGAGCAGGTTTCTCCGTCCAAGAAAATTTCGCGTACCGAACGCATCGACATCGTGACAGGCCTGGCCAGAAAAGGGCCAGAGCTATCTATTCTGGAAAGGAGATCAACTCTTCCAACTGCCGGTCACTTACTGGACTGCAACCGACAGTTGGGTAAACAGTCCCAGCTATCCGGATGGCTCCCCCCATTTTGACAAGCACATTATTCCGCGCTGTTTGGAGTGTCACGCCAGTTATTTCGAATGGCTTCCGCCGCCGGTGAATCGATACCGCAAAACCAGCCTGGTGCTGGGAATCTTCTGTGAGAAGTGCCATGGCCCCGGCCGCGAGCATGTAAGTCGTCCACCGGGAGAAGTCATCTCTACCTGCGGGAAGCGGGGAGGCGATCGTGAACCCGGCCGCGCTCCCGCGGGATCGGCAAATCGATATCTGTGGCTTGTGCCATTCCGGCAACGGTACGCCGATCCAGCCCGCGTTATCGTTCCTTCCCGGGGATGAGCTCGACGACTATATTGATATTCCCTACATGAGTCCGGAAGATGCGGTGGATGTTCACGGCAATCAGGTGCAGTTGCTGAGAAGGAGTAAATGTTTTCAGTCGACCACCACCATGACTTGTTCGACCTGCCATGACGTCCACCAGCCGCAACTCGACGCAGCGGCATTTTCGCCGCATTGTCTAAGCTGCCATCAGGCCACGCAGTGCGGCGAGTATGCCAAGATGGGAGAGCCGATTGTCCGCAACTGTATCGATTGCCACATGCCGCTGCAGGAGTCGCAGGTGCTGTTCTCCAATACCGGCGGCAAGAGACTGACGCCGATGGTGCGCAATCATCGGATCGCAATCTATCCGGGCCAGAGTACTCACTGAACCATCTTGATTTTGGCTCTCGAAGCGAAGCGACGGTAATTCCGGAAGGCGATTTCGTTAAGTTCCATCTGTCTGCGTCCTCGCTGCAGGCTTACCGTGGATCGAACCGGAAGCAGGTAATCACGCCCGGAGATCGCGACATAATCGTAGTCTACCGTCATGGAAGCGGCGTGCATGGAAAACGTACGAGGCAGACCGTCGGCCTCGAGGGTGATGCGCCGGATGCCGCCGGTGGCGCCGTCAATGTAAACCAGCCCGTGAAAGCCCACGCCGATGGAATCATTCCCTTCGCTGAGATCAATCGTGGCATTTTCCTGGGCCACACGGTAACTGAGAACATGAACCGTCCCAGTTCCATCACCGAGAGTTGCTGCTTCCTTCCATTCGAATTGCGTCTTGGATGATGGCGAAAAGACGAGCTTCAGCAAAGCGCCGAACTCGCCCACGGAAATCGGCCAGCTTGAATTCAGGTCGGCGCGTTTCAGGCTGCTGCGCTTTCCATTGACTTCGAGCGTGGTCCGGGATTCCTGTCTGTCGCGATACGTGAGCAGTTCGGCGATAGAGTCGCGATGTTTCCAAATCCCCTTGCCGGACTGATCGACAGAACGGTTGGTAGCCTCGACGCAAATGAAATTGGGCAAACTGGTGGTGTAGTCGAGCGCGCGTTTTCGTGCACTTGCGACAATCCCAGATACCTGGTCGGCCGACAGAGCAGGGCCGTCGGGCAGAGCCGTGATGACCAGATGTCGCCCCGTGCGCTGGTCGGTTCCAGGACTGGGGCCAGGATGGGCGGCGACATCCGGCTCGTCACCGGGCGTGTTTTGGCTGCTGGGATTGTCGGGAGCTGTCGCCGACGCCAACTCAGGTCCTTCGATCCTAAACGTGGCCGCGTGTTCAGAGGTCTTTCCCTCCTGGGTCAGACGTTCAATCACTTCATAATCGCCGCTCGATAAAGAGCCAGACTGGATTGATGCCAGGTAAGGAATGGTGGCCGGTCCAGTCGTCTTCCGGAGCTGCAGCGGCAGTTGTGCGATTGGCTCGTTGTTTTTCAGAACTTCCATCTCCAGTCTCGGCTGCTGAGCCGAGCTCGGATCGGGATGCACCATAAAGAAGAAAGAGATATTTTTTGCCCCGTGAGGCATTTGGCCGGAAAGGCTTGGGATTACTTTGTTGCTTCCGTACCGAAGCGGCTCTGTCGAGTCCATCTCTGCGGGGAGGGGTTCCATGTGGTGGACTATGGTCACGTCGCTGAGGGATGGACCCGCAGAATCGCCGGAGATTTCGAGTTGCGTGCGTTGAGCGCCAGCTCTTTCGCTGTTGCGGTCGAGCACGGCTGCTTCCACGACGTACTGTCCGGGATCGGCCAGGAAGTGCCGTTGCATAGTGATCAATTCAGAACCGCCACTCCCCTTAGAGTCCAGCGACGCGTGGCGCGGAATATCTTCACTGAAATGCTCGATGACCTCTCCCGCCTTATTCTTTATCTGGGCGACGATGGATACATGCAGTGAATAGAGATTGGAATTAGGATCGTCGCGCGTTCCCAGTTCAGTAACCGGAACTTCAACCACCAGCTCATTTTCATTGCCGGTCGGCAGGTCTCCAAGCCGCAAGACAGCGCAGCGAAATTTGATGTCCGTGGGCAACTGCGATTCGCCGAAGATCTTCATCAGCGGTGCTTCGAATGGCCTTATCCCGGAGCCGGGGCCAGGAGGCAACGCAAAATAACCGGCCCGGGAGCGAATCTTGAGGCCGGCGCGCACCGGCTTCACTGCCACCGCCCGAAACTTCCCGTCGTATTGCTGGACTGGCGGAACATACGAGGCCTCGTAATAGGTGGTCATATCTTCGATCATCCGTTGCAGAGGTTTCTTGAGATTATCGGATGACAGAATATAAGCGCCGCCCGTGCTGATTGCCATTTCACCGAGCGGTTCGCTTGCGCCGGCCAAGCCGTCATTTTCAAATCGGTTATATTGCTCGCCGATTTCTGTGGTCATGCCCGGACCGTAGGCCTGTGGAATCTGCGCGGCCGGACCCGTCGGCGGAGGCGGTGCGCCAATCCTGGCGCCTCCGATCGCTACAGTTGCGATGAGGCCTTCCCTGCCGTTGGGATCGAGCGCGTTCACGTCAACGCTGTAAATGCTTACGCCGGATCGATTCGCCGCTCCGATAATGGTGCGCAGCATGTCCCGGGCATTCGAATCGAACTGCGGCCCTTGTTCGAAAAAGATCACAACCTTTCGACCGGACATCTGGCGTTGAGTGCGCGCCAGCGCCAGCAAGCCGGCGAGAGAAGGCATGCAGTGCTGATCCTGCACAATGCGCTGCGACTCCTGGAGGGAGGCCAGCATGATCCGCGCCGCGTTGCGATCCCGGGTATTGACGCGCGTGCCAGAAGAATCTGTTCCGGTTTGCGCCGCGGCAATCAGATTTTTCTCCGGCAGTTCGGCGGCATCGTTGTTGTTTGCCACTGTGTTCGCCGCGCCTTTTTCGGTCGCGGCTTCGATCGCTTTTCCCAATGCCACGCGGTCGGAAGTGAAGCCCTGAAGAAACCTGAGACGTTCCGCCGACACTGAACACGGAGAACGAGAATCCATCGGCTGGAATCATCTTGAGCATTCTGCCGGCGATATCGTGCGCGTTTTTCGCTGCTGACGGATCGAGACGATCGAAGAGCAATGTAACCGGATGCTCTGTGCCCGATTTGCCCGTCACCAGACGAAGATCGGTGAGCTTCACCGCAGAACCGTTGTCCGTAACCGCAAGGTCTTCGGCTTTGAGATCAAGCACGGCTTTGTTCTTCTTATTGTGAACCACCAGATCGAGAGTGACTTCATCCACAGTGGTAACGATCGCGGGGCTTTGAGGCTTTGCCGCCGGTGTCGTTTCACCGGACGCGGATTGAGCGTAACTTGGCAGCGCGAAAAGGATGAGAAGAATGGGGGCAAGCAGCGCAACTATTCGTGACGGATGCATGAGAACAGATTTCCTTATACGCCTACGAAGGGCATCGAACGCCCGGAACCAGGCGTGCTGAAGCCGTGCCGGTCGCTAAAATATCGGTATTCTACATCCATTTCGCGCGGGCGGATGCGAAAGACCGCCAGCCCGTTGAAAATCGTTGGTCGAAGTCAGTTGGGAAAGGGAATGCCCGGCTTGACGATTCGGATCTGATGATCGGTAAACGTCAGGTGTCCGTTGGGTAACTTTACTTTCGGCATGTGACAGCTTACGCACTCGGACTTAGCAGTCGGGCAGATCTTTGCATGGATCAAAGATGAGGTTGACCCCGCGGTTAGGGAAGAAGTTGGAGGGGTGGCGGAAGGCGAATGGCATGCCAGGCACTTGCCGTCATATGACGAATCCTGGCGCACGATGTTAACGTGAGGATCGTGGCACGCGATGCAACTGATGCGCGGGTCGGCGCCGTCGAAACACTTGCTGTTGGCCAGACGATAAGGCTGGAAGCGGACGGTCAGTTCGCCCCGCCAGCGATTCCGCACCACCGTCTCCCAGCTGCGGTGACATTGGCCGCAAAAATTTGAGATGTCTTCCGAGGTTCGTTTGCGAAGATCGGGCGGAGCTGACTCGAAATCGCCGTTCATCGAATCGGCAAGGTGCGTGATGGGGCCGGCGTGGCAATGCTCACACGTTACTCCCGGCCGCAGAGAGTCGAAAGTCATTTTTCCGTTCGCAAACGAGTTACTGGCGTGACAACCGAAGCAGACTTTGGTTTCGGGTTCGCCGATCTCGCGTCCGATGGCGTCTTCCAGAGTATGCGGCTTCAGGTCTTCATCTCCCGTGGTGAAGTCGAGGCCCGGAATCGACGGATAGTAACTGACCGCACTTTCATAGCGGTGTCCCTCGCGCTCCAGGACCCAGGTCTGCGCCCCAGCGCCGAAATTCCAATGGATGGGAACGGAAATCGTACGCGCGCCATCGCTCACGCTATAAGTGCTCTGGTCTCCGCGCGTTTCCACGGTGTAGGTGAAAGCGCCTTTGCGAACCGTAAGCTTGGGATTTTCCTTGAGCACGGGATTCAGTCCCGAAATTGCCAGGGCGCGTCCCATCGGCGTTTGCGGCTGCGTCTCAGATCGCGAGCGATGGCACTGAACGCAGGCAGACTCCGTCTTGCCCTGGGCTCGTCCGTATGGAGCGAGCGCAGTCATGCAGATCAGAATGCCCGCGAGCGGGCTAAGGACGTGTGGCCGGCGCGCTATCATTCTTGGTCATTTCAAGGCACAGCAAACGCTCCCGCCGTGCATCTTCTTTCAATCCCGACTTGGAGTACGCCTTGGCCAGCGCGAGGTGCACCTCGAGATTATCGGGCTGGAGTTGCACGGTTTTCTCCAGGTGTTCGATGGCCTCTTCGGTATCGCCTGTCTCCGATAGCGCGCGGCCCAGAACGAGTTGAGCGCTGGGAAGCGTGGGATCCTCGGCCACTGCCTTCCGGGCGTAAGGAAGCGCGGCTGAACCATCGTTCTGCAGCAGCGGGATCCACGCCAGCATAACCTCCGCGACTGCGCTGGGAGCCACTTCCACCTCGCTCTTAAATTCAACCCCAGCGGCATCCGGGTCGGTGGCGTACAACAGATACCCATAAAGATAATGAGCGTTGACAACCGGCGGGACTCGTTGGAATAAATGTTGAAACTCCGCCCGCGCGGTTTCCTTGTCTCCCTTCATGAACTCAAATGCTGGCTTGCCCGCGCTGATGTACAACTCCTGCTGATCCTCTTTCAATTCTTTGGGAAGCAACGGATCGCGCAGACCGGCCAGTCCAATGGCGAGGAGGAGTTCAGGGTTTGAGTCCTCTTCACGAGCGAAAAAGGCGTAACTGCGCAGTGCATCCTCAAATCTTCCCGTGCGCGTGAGCAGCAGGGCCTCATGGTAGCGAAGGATTTTCGCGTTGCGGGGTTGATTCGCCGCGCCGAGGGCGAGAGCCCGCTGAATATCGTTGAGCGATTTTGCATAGTCGGCGGTCTCAAATTCGCACAGACCACGCATAGCCAGAGCCGGCGCTGCGTTGGGCGTGAGATTGAGATAATGCGTGAGCGCATCTTCTGCGGCAGCATACGCGCCAGTGCCGTATTGCAGCGATCCCAGGAACCACCATCCGTCAGGCCACTGCCCATTGAGTTTCAGGGCCTGCCGATAAAGTTCAATCGCATGGGGAACGTCGTTCGCATCGCGAGCGGCTGTCGCTTTCGAGGCCACGTCAGAGAAACTGGATGGATTGGCTTGCGCCGCGCACCGTCCGAAAAAGAGAGTGAGCGTCAGTACCGTGAGTGCCAGGCGCCGCTTCTCTTGCCGGCAAAGACGCCACGTAGAAACCGTTTTCATCCCTTGGTATGCTGCACCCACTTCAGTACTTTACTTCAGAATTGTTTTCGAAGCGGGAATTGCTTTCTGGGTGGTCATCGTACCATGTGCAATCAAGCGATTCGTCATGTCATTGCGGGCTTCGCTTGTATCGCTCGAACCTTGGATGGCTGGAACGGAAGTGGAGCTAACGCGGCTTCGGGGGATCAGCGGCGTCAGAGCTCGACGCCGCCGGCGGAATGGAGGCGTCAGTGGTCTGTCCTTCCGGCGCAAGCGGCAGATTTACTTCCAGAGCGCCGACGTTATCCGTCGCCACGTCGCGCACCGCCACGCGGATTGACACTGCGGTTGTGGGCACATCGAATTGCTGTTGAACGCGGTAGATGCCGTCGCGCCTTCCGCCGGCAGGAAATTGCGCGCTGTCTTCCGCGGTCCGGTGGATCTCGGCGTTTAGCATTTTTCCGTCGGCATCGAAGGCTGCAGCGGCAACCTCTAAAGCGGGATATCGGGCGGCAGCGGTGTAATCGATTTCGTAAGTTTGCAGTTGGATGGGCCGCAAAGGCTTGGCCGGTCGATCCTTGCGTCGCTCGCGAAAAAAAGCAGGTTGATCCGCGAGGTTGGCCATCTGCTGTGGCGTGGCTTTCGCCGGCGAAGACAAAGCGTGGATGTGTGCGCGGAACAATAATTGGTGCGCCAGGGGCGCGCCGTGCTGCATGTTAGGGAACAACGAATCCTCTGTCCGGCTTACCACAAGCGGCTGCAGTTCCGATGCCGGGCTTCCATTCGTGGCAAATGAAGTGGGAGTGCCGTAATAGGAGCGCCGATAGGCCAGGTGATATCCGCGTTTGGAGAGTTCAACGCCGATATGGCGCAGTTGGCCGTTGTAGTCCTGATTGCTGGGTGAATAGGTGAGGGTATAGTAGCGGCCGCCGGTTTCGGTTGCATCTTTGAGCGCGGTCGCTACGTCATTCGTGTTGTAGAAGGCTCGGCCTCCGGTCGCATGGGCAATTTCTTCTTCGGTCATGTAGCTGGCATTGAGTGCGGTACTGTCGGTGGACGTCATCATCGCTCCGCCCTGAGGACGAGACATCACGTTGCTGCCGACGACTCCGCGGACGTCAACCGGATAAACGGCAATCTGTCCTCGCGCCAGGCTGTTGGTGGCTTCCCTGATTTCCGCGTTGCTATTCAGGGCCTCGGTACCGGGATCGGAACTGGGCATAATTGATGAGGGAAATGAGGCCGAGAGCCAGATCACATTCTTATGTCCCGGAAGATCGGCCAAGAATTTCGCGATCTGGATGAGAGCGCGAGGCGCCGAAAAATAGGCCTGATAATTTTCGGCATCCAGAAAAATTCGAGGGATGTGCGAGCGCGGATTCTTAGGATCCAACACATCGGCGAGCTGGTTCCGATCTTCCGTAAATCCCTGCGCCAGGTAAAGCCCGTCACTTAAGACGAAGATTGCGAAGCGAGTTCCCATCGGCTTGCTGTGGATAAATTTCTGCAACTGTTCCCGCGCTCGAGGTTGCTCGTCGATTGCCATGTCAAGCAGATCCAGAAGCAATACGTAGAGCGGACCACGCTCAGGTCCCGAGGGAACATTCACGAATGTATTGGTTGGAAGTGAATGCGGAAGTTTGGGAAGGGAATCCGAGAGTGCATCAAAGTCGTGAACATCGAAAGAATGAATCCGCTGCGGTCTTCCGTCTTCGGAGACTGAGAAGTCGGTAGGTACGAGCCCCGAAACTGATTTTCCATTCGAATCGGAAACGACTACATCAACCACGACTCGCCGGACGTTCTGATGAAAGACCAGGCCGCTGACATCCTGCTTCTGCGATGAGATCGCCGGCGCGGCCGAGGATGCACTCTCCTGTTGCGCGACCGCACTAGCCACAAGCACCGCACTACCCACAAGCAGCAAGGCGGAGAAAAGAATACGGATTCGAAGCAAGCGGGAGGCTACCATTGGAAAACATCTCCGGCTGCCGACGTCGCATTCGGCCGAGGGCGATTTTACCTCGAAGCGGGCCTCCGAATGTCAAAGGCTCGCAAACAATCGGGGCCGGCCGGCGGTCAGCCGGTTTACTCAATCTTTATAGACAGGCTCGATTCTGCCACCGAAGTGCCCTGTTTCGCCGTTACCAGAACATCGCACTGGCCCGGGCCAGGAGAAAGCTGCACTAGCATGGGAATCGAGCCGTCGGCATCGCGGTGCGTCATATCCAAGGGTTTGCGTGCAATCTCCCGGCCATCGCGCAGTAATTTCAATGTGACCAGCGGTGGCTCGGCCCCGGTTGCCTTTCCGGGATACACGACAAAGTAAAGACTTAACGGATTTCCCGCGGCTACCGAATCCGCGAGAGTGGGAGTGACGCGGCCATTTTCCAATTCAAAGGGACTAACGGGATTCCGCGGGCCTGTCCGGGGCTCGAATCGGCGTACCAACTCCAAAGAGCTCAAAGATAGATTCTTTTCCTGGTCGACAAAAACCGAGACGCGCTTGGCCGATGTCTTGCCCGCCTGCTCATCCGCCACCGCCGTATCAATCACATAATGTCCGGGCGGCAGTTCGACAGGCTCGGCGTAGAGAATACGATCGCCTTGGGTTTGCGCAGCAGCAGGATTGGCCACGTTGCGGACTAATTCCCGGCTTACCTTTCGTACGATCGCTCCCGTGGAATCATGAATGAAAGCGACCAATGCCGCTCGGGCACGAAGTTCGCCTGTTTTCTTGTCGGGGATTGTTTTGAGTCCAGACAGAGGGATCTCGAACGTCATTAAGTATTCAACGCCGTTTTCCTGCGGCCGGAATTTCATCGCCGAAACCTGGTAGGGAAATTCCACGCGCGCGGGTTGCGTATTCATCGCATTCAGGGCCAACAACTCATACGGTTGGAGCGGTTCTCCATTGAGGTCCGGCACTGCGTAGTAACCCTTTCGGGTCTGGACGGTGACCTTGGGCCGGCTGATTTTCACTTCAATCTTGCGGAAGTGTCCATCGTAATTAGTCAACGTAGGAGAATAGGCGAGCTCATAGTGCGTGCGTATATCCTCCATCATGTGCTGCATCGGCAAAGCGATCTCGTTCGTGTCGGTGACCGCAAAGCCTCCCGTCGATTCCGCCAATTCGCGCATCGCAAGTTGCCCGCTGGCGACTGCGGTGAGCTGGACGTCGTCGTCTTCGAAATGCCCGTTTTGGGGGTCGGAGGCCTGAGCCGAACTTTCGGCTCCGGTGCGCCGCTGCGCCGCCAAAGCAGGCGTCACGGGGTCGTCAACGTTCAGTCCGCGTGTGTCGAGTGTGTAAAAAGATACGCCAGCCCGATTGGCATAACCGATCAGGTGATCCACGACATCGCGGCGGTTCACTGGAAATGTGAGTCCATCCGCCAGGTAGAGCATAACTTTCCGGCCGGGCAGGCGTTCCGCGCTGCGAACCAGTTGATGCAGCGAGTCCATCGCATCCATGCCTTCGGACAAAGTACTGAAGCGCAGTCCTTTGACCAAAGCGGCCTGAGCGAGAAGGGCATTGTTCAGGTCGATGGAGACATCCTGGGAAGCCGCGTTCGCTGACCACAGAGGATCGATCGCTAGGGCGGGGATGGGATTCGCTAATAAATTTTGAACCGCCTGCGACTCGGCGGCTCCAGTGACTGGAGACGCAAGAATATTCGAAGCCGTTGCTTGCACGCTTGCCAGGGAACTGCTTATGACGGAAGCCGAGAGATCCGGGGCGTTGCTCCCCTTCAAGCCTTTCGTGGAGGCATCGACTGCCTTCGCCAGCAAGTCTTTGTCGCTGGTATAAGGCTGTATTACTTGCAAGCTGCGGTCCAGCCGGAAGACGGTCACGTAGGTGTTTGGCAGATTGTCGCTCTTGAGAAATTCCAGCACCGCTCGGCGCGCGAATTCCAGATTCAGCGGGGCAATCTGTCCCAGCACCACCGATACAAAATTCACCTGCCGCATGGAATTCAGGGGATGCGAATCTTCCTGGTTTTTTGCGGACGCCAGCGCCGGCGCCGTGGATGTTGCGGCAATGCTGCGTTCGGTCTGCAGTTGTTCGCTGCCCTGAATATTGCGGAATACGCGAACGTTCTGGCGCACGCCATCTTCGTACACTTCCACTTCTTCCGGCCGCAAATCCAATACTGCATGGTGATGCTTGTCGCGCACAACCAGATCCAGAAGTACTTCCCGCGTCGTGGTATGAATCACGGGTCTGGCGGGTTCTCCAGGAGGAGGATTGGTTTGACAGAGCAGGGCAGGAAGGGTAATGAAAGAGCTCAGGGTAACCACGAGAAGGACGCGTGCAGGCATAACTCCCACCTCACGAAAGCCCGCTCTCCCTCTTCAGGAAGTGGGCTTTTCCCGAATTCCGGCGCGAACCGCCCGGCCAGTTTACGCGGAATGGCTTGAACTTGCACCCCTTTTCATAAAAAATCGATTTTTCTCTTGACAGCGTTCATCGATCGGGGTTAAGTTGCGTCGTCTTGTGGGATAGTATGAACCCACTACGTAAACGCTTACGGTAAACCGCCGGAGGGGTGTCATTGGCGGCCATGTCGCGTGCTGTATGTCAAAGCTTCGTGCAATCCGGGGAGGGGCAATGATTTCCAGTTTTGACCTCAGAGTAGTGAAGAAGGCTGCGAGTGCGGCAGCATTGCTGGTCGTTCTCATCCTGCTGGCATCGACCGGTTTCGCCCAGCAGCTAACCGGTTCCTTGAGCGCGACCGTCACTGATTCCGCTGGCGCGGTCGTGCCCAATGCGAAAGTGACGATGAAGAATGACAGATCCGGCGACGTCCGTACGACGGTATCGAACGGATCAGGCTACTTCACCATCACTGCCGTCCAGCCCGGAACCTACACCGTGACCATCGAGGCCCCAGGTTTCAAGACTTGGCAACAGAACGCCATCACCTTCGCCCAAGGTGATAGCCGCACTCTACCCAGCGTCAAGCTGGAGGTCGGTGAAGTAACCGAGACCGTCGAAATCAAGGCAGGCGCTGACGTGGTTATCCCGGATAACTCCGAGGTCAGCACCACACTGAACACGCAAATGGTGGAAGATGTTCCGATCGTTGGCCGCGATGCGGGCGAGTTGCTCAAGATCATGCCCGGCATGGCCATCAACAACGGAGGCACTCAGGGATCGGCCTTTAACCCCACTACGGTCGGTTCTAACAACGGTCCAGTCGGAGCCTATTCGGCTAATGGCACGCAGCCCAATGGTGCGATGGCTTACATGCTCGACGGCGCCAACCTGGTCGACCCGGGCAATGCCGGGACCCAGATTGCCAACATCAACCAGGACATGGTCTCCGAAGTCAAAGTGCTGATGTCGTCCTATAACGCTGAATACGCCAAAGGCCCCGTGATCTTCGAGGCATTCAGCAAGAGTGGTGGCAACCAGTTCCACGGGGAAGCTTATTTCTACGCCCGCAACAGCCTGTTCAACTCCTGGGACGCGTACACCAAGACTCAGTTTTTGAGCGATGTCGCCAGTTTCCCAACTCTTAGAAACCAATTCGCCAATTCGCTCGAGCCCCCTGCTCACTTTTACTATCCGGGCGGCAACATTGGCGGCCCTATCCTTTTGCCCTTCACGGATTTCAACAAGAGCCGCAAGAAGCTCTTTTTCTGGGCTGGCTATGAATACATGAACCAGCACCCTGCCATCGCCCCCATCGACTACAACGTGCCCACGGTGGAACAGAGAGCCGGTGACTTCAGCGAGACGACAGTCAACGGTCAACCAGGCATGGTCGGTGGCAATGCTACGCCGCTTTTGAAGGCGCTGCAGGGTAATCCTAATTACGGATACGCTTACGATATTCCTTTCGCTCTTCCTGCCTGCCCAACTTGCGCGAACACCAAATCAATTTCTCCGTCGCAGTACGATCCCAATATTACGGGCGGCACACCCGACGGAAAGCATGGACTGCTGGCGTACTACCCTCTCGCAAACATTTTGCCCAGCGCCTCCAACGGCTATAACAATTTCCAGTACACGCCCAACACACCGCAGAATCGCTGGGAAGCTACCGGCAAAGTCAACTACGCGATCAGCGACAATTCCAAGCTGTCAGTTTCCTATACCCGTCAGATTGAGACCGACGTGCATCCCATCGGCGTCTGGTGGACTCCCCCGTGGACGCTGCCTTACCCCTCCAACGTGCAAGCGCCCACGACTTCGCAAGACTTCATGGCGAACTTCACGCACGTCTTCAGTCCTACCACCACTAACGAATTCGTGTTTACTTACGCTCGGTACATCAATCCCAGCAATCTGACGAATCCTTCCGCGGCCAGCCGAAAAACGCTGGGGTTCAACACTACCGGATTCTATGGTGTGACCACCAACCAGGTTCCCAACGTGGAAGGCCCTTGGGGCGGCGCGGTGCCGAACATCGACGAGTTCTCCTTCGACGGTGCTTTCAATGGCGGCAACGGGTTTGGCGCCATCAAGAAGGACCCTTCGCTCTATGACAACTTCACCAAGGTCATTGGATCGCATACCCTGAAAACCGGTTTCTATTGGGACACCAGCCAGAACGTCCAATCCAGTGCTGGTTTGCAACTGGGGAACCAGGGCAATTACAACGTGGGTTGGGGCGCGAACGACACCGGCAACGTCGTGGCCGATTTCCTGCTCGGAGTCAATGGCAACTACCAGCAACAGAATATAATCCCGACCTTCGACATTCAATTCCACCAGTGGTCGATTTATGCCCAGGACTCGTTCAAGGCGAATCATCAACTCACTTTGAACTACGGCCTGCGTTTCGACCATATGGGCCAATGGTACGGACCTCCGAACGGCATGGCCGTCTGGGATCCAGCCTCTTATAACAACACGGCGTCAGCGCCGCCCAATACCGGGTTGCTCTTTCACTCCATTAACAGCAGCATCCCACTCTCCGGCATGGTATCGCCTTTGTTCTACTATGAACCTCGAGTGGGATTGGCGTATGACATTTTTGGAACCGGCAAGACTGTGCTGCGCGCGGGCGTAGCCTGGTTCCGGTACCAGTTCGCGGTCAATGACGTGGGAGGCCCGACCGGCGCTGCAGCGGGCCAATTTACGGCGCAAACTCCGCCCACGAGCCCCTACAATTCGGCAACCGGAACCGGCGGATACGGGCAAATCGATCAGGCCGGTTTCTATACTCCACCGTCTAGCGTGTCTTTAAGTTCGTATGTCACCGCGACCGGAAATGGTGCCACGATCTCGGCATTCCAAAAGGGAGACAATCGAACTCCGGAGGTGATGGACTGGAACATTACCGTCTCACAGGCTCTTCCGTGGCGTTCCGTCTTCGAAGTTTCCTACGTCGGCAACAAGAGCACGAACGAGTTAATCAACGGAAACAACGGGGGACTGTACAACCAGAATAACTTCATTCCGGGTTCGTTCTTCCTCCCGGATCCGGTTTTAGGTATTCCGGTCTCCACATCTCCTCCCGGATGCAACAACAGCAACCCCGCCAACAACTCGACTCTGTGCGCGGGAACTCCCAATTACAATATTGAGGAGCAGTCGTCCAACGGCAATGGCTTCGCGGAGAACCACTTCCGTCCGCTGAAGAACTATACCAATGTAAACTTGATCACCCACGGCAGCTATGCCAATTACAATTCGCTACAGTTATCGTGGCAAAAACAGTCTGGGCCGATTACTTTCCTGACGAACTACACCTTTAGCAAGGTGTTGGGCATCCGCGATGGCCAAACCAACAACGGAAATGGCAACGGCACAACCATCGACCCCTATAACCTCAAGAACAACTACGCTCCGCTGGCATACGACCACACGAATATCCTCAACATCTCGGCGGTGTGGAACTTGCCCAGGTTTGTTCATGGCCATCACTTCGTTGAAGGAGCTGTGAATGGCTGGCAGTTGTCCACTTACACCACGTACCAGAGTGGCACGCCGTTGCAGACGACCACCGGTGGAAGCATGAATGCCGGATATGCAGGCGGGCTCACCGTGCCCACCAACGGTGCTCCGGATCTTCCCAACAACAGCGTTCCTTTGCCGAACGGTTTAGTATCGACCGCGGTGAACGAATCTACCTGGCTTGGAACAAACGCATATGGCGGATCGGGCGGAGGTTTGCTGCTGCCGCAACTCGTGTGCGACCCGCGGAAGCACGCCTCGGGCTTGTATTTCAATCCCAACTGCTTCCAGACGCCGGCTTATGGGCAGCAAGGGACCTTAATCTGGCCCTACATTCGCAACCCAGCCTATTTTGATAGCGATCTGGCGCTGTTCAAGAACTTCCAGATTACGGAGCGGCAGAAGCTTCAGTTCCGCGTATCGGCTACGAACTGGCTGAACCATCCGTTAGGTCAGTTCGGACTGGCCGGGACCTCGGACGAATCACTGGGTTTCACGCACACCTATACGGTGCCGATCAGTGGCTCGGCTACTGGAAGTTCCGGGAACGAGTGTGCGTTCCTGAATTCGCCAGTCTCGAACGGGTTCTGCAACCCGCAGGTGACCGGCATTTCGCAAACCAATACCAACACCAGCGTGACGGGCAAACCGGCCTTCAAAACTGGCAGCCGCCAGCTGCTGTTCGCCGTGAAGTACTACTTCTAGGCGAACCCGAGTTACAATCAACCACAGGGTGGCTTCGGCCACCCTGTCTTTTTGTGGATGAATATGCTCCCGCTGAAACTCGCGCGGCTTGCAGCCTGCGCCGTCCTGTTCGTTCTCGCATCTTTCATGCTGCTGCACGGTGCCCAGGCTTCCAGTCCGATTTCGTTCGAGCTGAAGACCATTCCGTTCCGGCTGGAAAATGATGAGACGCCCGCCAAGAATGCCCCCGAAACCATGCCCGGCGGCGTTGCCGTCTTCGACTACAACGGAGACGGACGCCCCGACATTTTTTTCACCAACGGCGCCAACATCTCCACACTGAAAAAAGATTCGCCCAAATACCGCAATCGCCTGTTCCGCAATGACGGAAACGGAATCTTTACCGACGTGACCGACGCGGCCGGTTTGGCGGGCTCTGGCTATGACATGGGCGTCGCGGCCGGCGACTACGACAATGACGGCCATCCTGATCTCTTTGTCGCAGGACTGCACCACAGCACGCTCTACCACAACAACGGGGACGGCACTTTCTCCGACGTAACTGTGAAATCGGGCCTGGATGCAAGTTTAAATCGCCCCGACCCGGAGTATGGCGCGTGGTGGGCCATCACCGCCGCCTGGGTGGACGTGAACAATGACGGATTGCTGGACCTCTTCGTCGTCAACTATATGCAATGGTCGTACTCTGACAAGCCACTGTGCGCCATCCAGGGCGTCGCCGACTACTGTAGTCCGAAGTTCTACAAGGGGCAGCCGAACCAGTTGTTTCTGAATCAAGGCAACGGAACGTTCCAGGAGGTTTCGAAAGAATGGGGCATCCGAAGCCACGTCGGCAAAGGCATGGGCGTGGGCATGGCCGATTACGATCTCGACGGCCGGCCGGACCTGTTCGTCACCAACGACTCCGCCTATAACTCGCTCTTCCATAACATGGGAACCAAGTTCGAAGAAGTCGCCTTCGAGACAGGAGTCGCTCTGACCGAAGATGGCAGCTTCATCTCGGGCATGGGTCTCGATTTTCGCGATTTCAACAATGATGGCTATCCCGACATCGCATTCGTGGCCCTGAATAATCAGACATTCCCTCTCTTCCAGAACACAGGCAAAGGCGATTTTCGCGAGGTGACTACGGCGAGCGGGATGAGAGATCCCAGCCGCCAGATGTCTGGCTTTGGGGCCGCGTTATACGATTTCGATAATGACGGCTGGAAGGATTTGTTCGTAAGCCGGGGCCATGTGGAATCGCTGAATCAGCCCGGACAGCCCGTGGACCAGCCGAACACTGTATTTCACAATCTCGGTGCGAGCGGGAAATGGGCGCCCTTGACTGAGGAAGCGGGCTTCACATCTGCTCCCCCGGCACGCCATCGGGGCTGTGCGTTCGGCGACCTGGACGGGGACGGCCGCGTCAACGTCGTCGTAACCGCTCTTGGCCGGGACGCTGAAATATGGATGAACCGCAGTCCGAAGGCGGGACACTGGCTGGACATCGCTTTGCGCGGGACCAAGAGCAATCGCGACGCCATAGGCGCTCGCATCAAGCTGGTGACCAAGGCTGGCACCCAGTATAACCACATGACCACCAGCGTCGGCTACGCATCGTCGAGCGACGGTCCGGTGCATTTCGGCCTGGGCGGCGAAAATCGTGCGGACCTGATCGAGATTCACTGGCCTTCAGGAATAATTCAAGCTCTGCAAAATATCCCGGCTGATCAGGTGTTAAAGGTGACCGAGCCTGCGCGATGACCCACGCATCATTTTGCAGCGGGCACTTTGGTTTCGATCTGTGCAATTTGCTGCTTCACCAGATCCGCTTGCGGGCCGGCCGGCAGATAAGTCAAGGAATTCTTTAGATGTTGCAGCGCTCCCGCATAGTCCGCCTTTCGCGCCAGAATCACTGCCAATAATTGCTCCGTGTTCGGCACACTGTGGCGCGGATCGACGGCCAGCGCCTTTGAGGCACTCGCATTGGCCTCATCGGTTTTACCAAGCTGGAATTTTGCCAAAGCATCGTAGTACCAGAGCTGAGGGGTGCCCGCGGGATCGAGTTGCAGCGCATGGCTTGTGTTGTCCACCGCCTCCTGCCACTTTTCTCCCTGCACCGCCAGCGCCGCAAGCTGTTCATACGGAAGAATGAATTTCGGATCAGCTGCCATGGCTTTGGAGAAAGAATCTCGCGCAGCTTGCGGTTCGGAGGACTCCTGAATTTTTCCCAGCTGCAACCATGCCTGTGCGAATGAGGGATACAACTGGACTGCCTTTTTAAGATTTTTTTCCGCCCCATCGGGATTTTGTGCGATCCACTCCTCCCGCGCCTTTTCGAAGGCTTTCATGGCGTTTGACGGCGCTGTCCGGCTGGTGGTGCTGAGTTCGGTGCCGCCTCCGCGATCCTCCGGTGATAGCGTGATGGTTCCAAGGTTGGGGTCGTCGCGAAGGCTGTGCACGGTTATCGTCACTGCGCTTGATCGGTAGCCCGCCACCGAGCCGCGAACTACGCAGCCTTCGTACTTAGTCTCCATCTGCCTCTTCAAATCGGTCGCAGGGCTCGCTGTTTCATGCGTCTCTTTGAAGGTGATGACGAACCGTCCCTGGAGGTCAGTCTGGGTCAGGTTGACGATGGAGTCGTTACAGTCGACCGATACCAGCATGGGCTGCCAGGGTAAAGGCTCGCCTTCCAGCGCGAGCTTTCCCAGCAGTACTCCTCCCGCGCGCCCTTGCGACGACATGTTCGCCCAGTAGTTGTAGAATCCGCTGTCCTGAATCGAATCCGGACGAGTAATGTTGGAGGGCGGGGCCGGAGTGGAGGTGCGCGTCTGAGCCCAGGCCCGCTCAACCTGCATTCCGGCGAGAACCAGCAATAAGCAGAATGAAAATGCGGGAAGGAACTGCTTCTCTTTCATGGCCTACCTCTGAACGGCGTTATTATTTATCCTCAATATTGTAACGCCCTTCCGGTGGCCGGCCGAAGTCAACACCCCATGATTTTGGGCCCGCTGATGGCGTGATTCCTGCGTTATTCTATTGCTCATGCGGGTGCTCACGCAGGCGGCATACTTGATTATCGTCTCGGCCCTGCTCGTTCCGGCCTTGATTGTTCCGAGTCTGATCGCGGCGCAGGAAAAAGATCCCGATCAGCTTCTCAAGCACGCCATTGATGAGCAGCAGCATGGCGATTTTTCTGGCGCGATCCGCGACTACCGAAAAGTCCTCGAACTTCGGCCCAACGAACTTGAGGCCAAGATCAATCTGGGAGCTGCCTTATCGCACGTGGGACAATTCGACGAGGCCATCGCGATTTACCGTTCGGCGCTCATATCGGCGAAGGATAAGAATCCTATCCTGCTGAACCTGGCTCTCGCTTTCTACAAAAAAGGAGACTTCGAACACGCTCGCGAACAGTTCGAAATTCTTCACGACGCGCAGCCGAGTAGTTTACAAGTGGTGATTCTTTTGGGAGACAGCGATTTGCGGACGGGAAAATCCGACGCTGCCCTCAACCTGCTCGAACCTCTGGAAGACAAGTATTCGCAGAATATGGATTTTGAATATGTGCTGGCCTCCTCGCTGATCGATACCAAAGGGCGGCGGCGTGAAGGCGTGACTCGCATGGAAAAAATTGCCAAGGCCGGTTCTGCCGCCGACGCCTACATGATCGCAGGTGCAACGCTGCTGCAACTGAATGAATACGAGCAGGCACGCCAGGATCTCGAGCAGGCCCTTCGCCTCAAGCCAACCCTTCCTGGCTTATATACGCTGGTCGGGACGGCAAGAGATAAAACCGGGGACGTGAAAGCCGCTGAGCCCGCTTTTCGCGAGGCCCTCAAAAATAACCCTGACGACTTCGAGGCGAACCTTTATCTCGGAGCGATTCTTTACAAGCGCCGCGATATTGACGAGGCCAAAGGTTATCTGGATCGGGCTCTGCGGCTCAAGCCTTCCGACTCGATGGCCCGTTACGAAGCGGCGATGCTGAAGAGCACGTCGGGAGACTACGAAACGGCGGCGCGGGAGCTGGAATTGCTGGTCAAAGATGATCCCGATTGGCTGGAGCCGCACGTTGAACTCGCGACCTTGTACTACCGCCTGCATCGTCCCCAGGACGGCGCGAGAGAGCGACAGGTTGTGGAAAGCCTCACGGCGAAACAGCAGGCCCAGGGGCCAGGGAAGTGAGGCACTGCTTCATCACGGGGTAACCGTGATCTGTTTTCCCGAGTACTGCACGATTTTGTCTGCCTCGTCCGCTGGATTGATTCCCACTCCGTGGTTCTCCCCTACGAATACGACGCGGAAAGAGCGGCTCTCCAGCATGCCCGGAAACTGTCCCTTGCGATCACCGACGGTTAAAGTGCGTGCCGCGTCGTCCCAGTGCAATGGGATGGTTGCGTAAGCTCCCTTTTCGTAATCGTAATTGTCGTTCTCATCTTCGTAGAGAGTGAAATCCCCGTTCGCCCCGCGGTAGATGCGAAGTTCGATCGGATCGGCGGTCTTTTGTGTAGACCACTCTTCATCCGGTCCTAACGGAACAATCGATCCGGCGCGAACGTACAGCGGCAGATGCTCCAGGGGAGCGATGGCACTGATCGTCCGTCCCCCTTCGATTGTGGTTCCCGTCCAGAAGTCGTACCACTTGTCTTCTGGGAGATAAAGTTGCCGCTTCGTAGCGGCCGGTTCAGTCACAGGATTCACCAGGAATGCGGGGCCGTACATAAACTGGTCGCCAACATTCTGCGCGCGCGGGTCGCCCCGGAAATCCATTACCAGCGGCCGCATGGGCGTATATGCTTCGCTGGTTGTCTTCCAGGCCAGCGAGTAGATGTAAGGCAACATGCGGTAACGCAGGCGATCGAAGTTAACGAGAATCGTCTGCGCATCGGGCCCGTAAGACCACAATTCATTTTCGTCTGGTTTACGCGTGCCGTGAACCCGCAGGATCGGATTGAAGGTGCCGTACTGAAACCAGCGAATGAATAATTCGCGGAAAGCCGGATCGATGGGGCTTCCAAAAACAAAACCGCCGATGTCGGTTGTCCAATAAGGAATTCCCGAAAGCGAGAAATTTAAACCAGCCGGAACCTGCCGGCGGAAGCTGAGCCAATCTGAATTGATGTCGCCCGACCACGCCGTAACCGCGTTTCGCTGAGATCCCGCGAACGCGGAGCGAGATAAAATGAACACGCGCTTTCTGTCCGATACGCTTCGCTGTCCCTGATAGACGGCTTGCGTATCGAGCAGGGGATAAACGTTGACATAACGGTTTCCGCTGCCAGCCGCGAGTTTGTGATTCAGCAGAATGTTTTCTTCCTGCCCCTCTGTTTCGGGTTCCGTCGTATCCATCCACCAGGCATCGGCTCCAATGCTGAACAACCCTTTATTTACCAGGTCCCAGTAGTATTTGCGGGCTTCGGGGTTGGTCGCGTCATACACGGCCATGGCATTGGCGTGATAGGGCGGCTTCGCGTACTTAAACTTGTCCACGAACCAGCCCTGCTTCTGCATGTAATCGTAATTTGCGGAACCCGGCTCGAAGAACGGCCAGATGGAAATCATCAGATGAAAATGTTCGGCGTGTAACTCATCGACCATGGCCTTGGGGTCAGGATAATTCTTGTTAAAAACGAATTCCCCTTTACGATTCCACCAGAACCAATCCTGCACGATGTCATCGACCGGAATGTGCAGCTCGCGATACTTCCGGGCAACGCCCAGGATTTCGTCCTGCGACTTGTAACGATTTTTGCACTGCCAGAATCCATAGGCCCACTTGCCGAACATCGGCGTCTGGCCCGTCAAGTCGCGATACTCGGCAATGATCTGGTCGAACTCGGGACCGTAGAGAAAGTAGTAATCGATCACATCCGCAACTTCGGAGCTGATGTAAAGGTAGTTGGCGAACCGATTGTTGAAGCGGCTGCGCGAAGTGTTGTTCCAGAAAATGCCGTAGCCTTTGCTGGAAAGCATCAGTGGCACGGAAATATTGCTGTTCTCCTGCGAGATATCGACTGACTCGCCACGATAGTTCCATACCCCAGACTGATGTTGGCCTAACCCGTAAAGTCCTTCGTGCGAGCCGTAGATGTTGACAAAGGACTCGGCGCGGTAAGTGTCTTCCCCATTCACTTTTTCTGGTGTCAGGCTGCGGGACGCTTCCTGGACCAGGGCGCCACCATGGGCTTCGGCGTAGGCAATGGCCCCATCTTTTTTTGTGACCGTAAGTTTCAGCAGGGAGGTGCTGAGAATGACTGCATCGTCGGTCGATTGCATCGACCATTGCGCGGTGGGCCAGTTCTCTTTGGTGACGACAAAATCTGGACGCTTCGGGAATGAAGCTGTCGGAGAATAAAGTACATGAATCACCGAGTCGGAACATACTTGAACTTTCAATGTGCCCGTCCCCATGGAGAAGAGGACGCCGTCGGCCTGCTTCTGAACCTGCTGGACAGGATTCATTGCGGTCCACTGAGCGCAGGCGGCGGTGGAGGCGAAGAGGCAACAGATAAGCACAAGCAGGTACAGAAAGCAAAATCGAACTAAGTTTTTGTCTCTCATAGTTGTGACGAATTGAATAACGAATTCGAATTGTCTGCGGGTTTTGCGCTGTGGCGCGTTATTGCCTCGGCGTTAGTTGGTGACTTCGAGCGGAATGCTCGTGGTTTCCGCCGAACTTGGTCCTACCATAAGATCGAATGTGCCAGGCTCGACCACGCGATTCATGTTCACGTCGATTAACGACAGATCTTCAGGAGTCAGCGTGAAGTCAACGGTTACTTTCTGTCCGGGGTCCACGCTGACACGTTTGAATCCACGCAATGCTTTTACCGGCCGCGTAATCGAAGCCACGCGCTGGTGAATATACAACTGTGCTACTTCGTCCCCCGCGCGATCGCCCGTATTGATGATATCGACCGAGACTTTGGCGGAACCGCCGGTTCGAATGGTTTTCGGCTCAACCCGCACATTTTCGAAACGAAATTGCGTGTAGCTAAGGCCGAAGCCGAAGGGAAACAAGGGCTCGCGGCTGGTGAACAAATAACTGCGGTTGCGGGAAGGCTTGTGATCGTAGAAATCCGGCAACTGCCCCACGGAACGAGGGAAAGTGATGGGAAGTTTGCCGCCGGGGTTCACATCGCCGAACAAAACGTTAGCCGCCGCAGTTCCACCCTGTTCTCCCAGATACCAGCCTTCCAGAATTGCGGGAACGTGCTCCTTCACATAGTTAATGGACAATGGCCGACCGTTAATGAGTAATACGACCGTGGGTTTGCCGGTCTCAACCACGGCGCGGATCAAAGCCTCCTGAGAACCCAGCAGATCGAGCGAATCGCGATCTCCTAAATGTTGCTCCGACCAGGCTTCACGATTGGTGCTCTCGTTCTCTCCCACCACGACAATGGCGACATCGGACTGTCGGGCAATCGCGGCTGCGGCACGAATGCTTTCAATCTCCGTCTTCGGATCGGGTTGCGTTACTTTGTTTTCATACCACGCCGCCCAGCCCTGCTTTCCAGTCGTAATTTTGCAACCTTCCGCGTAAAGCACCTTCACGTCCTGCCCTGCGCGTTTCCGAATGCCATCGAGAATGCTGATCTGGTTTCCCGGTCCGGGGTCGCGGCTATAGCCGCCGAGATGGACGTCGGCGGCATTAGGGCCGATTACCGCGACGGTTTTTAGTTTCTTCATTTCCAGAGGCAAAAGCTTGTTCTCGTTCTTGAGCAGCACAATCGCTTTCTGCGCCACTTTCAGTGCGAATTGCTGATGCTCAGGGCTATTCGTAATTTTCTGGGAGTACTCGGGATCGACATACGGATCTTCGAACAGGCCGAGCCGGAACTTCGCTTCCAGCACGCGCTCCACGGCGTGATCAAGTTCGGCCTCCGATACCCTTCCATCGCGCACCTGATCGAGGAGCGTGGCGTAGACCGAGCCGTCCGACAAATCAAAATCCACGCCTGCTGCCAGCGCCTCCCGCGCCGCTTGCTGGAAATCCGCAGCCACGTGGTGAGTCTCCACCAGCATCTGCAGGCCGTTCCCGTCGGAGGTCACATAACCTCGGAAGCCCCACTCCTGGCGCAAAACCCGGTCCAACAGCCAGCGATTAATATGATTGGGAATGCCGTCGATCTCGTTGTACGAGGCCATCACGCTCCCCGCGTGCGCCTCTTGCACCGCGGCGCGGAAAGGAACAAGAAAAGTCTCGCGCAAATCCCGCTCGGAAAAATTTGCCGGAGCCGTATTCGTACCGCTTTCCGGTTGCCCATGCGCGGCAAAGTGTTTCGCCGTGGCCATCACGTGATGGCGGTTAATCATCCACGATGTCCCCTGCAAGCCGTTGATGGCCGCCACTCCCATGTGCGCCACCAGATAAGGATCCTCGCCATATGTTTCTTCAGTTCGTCCCCAGCGCGGGTCGCGCGACAAATCCAGAACGGGTGTGAACGCCTGGTTGACTCCGGCCGAAGCCATCTCGTCCGCGGCAGCCTCGAAGGCCCGTTGCACAAGCTCCGGATCCCAGGTGCTGGCTAAGGCGAGCACTTGCGGAAAGCTGGTGCTGCCATATGCCATGAATCCATGCAGGGCCTCGCCCTGAAAAATTGCGGGTATTCCTAATCGCGTTTTCTCCATCAGAAAATGTTGTGCCCGGTTGCGCGCCTCGGCGGCATCGTGCGCGCTCACCTGCGAATCCTCGCGATATAATTTGCCCAATCCTTCAAAAATCTCTTTTGCTTCAGGACTGGCATTCGCCATCGATCGCCGCCGTCCTCCTGCAAGCTGATCGACCTTCTCTTCCAAGGTCATCCGTTTTACCAGGTCCGCGGCGCGCTGCTCCGGCGGAAGACTGGAATCGCGATAGGCAGGCTTTGCTTCCTGAGAAAAGGAAGGAACGATCAAGCCGGCGAAAGTGAAAAGAAGAAGAGTTTGGCGAAGATGCATCGAGCCTCCCGCTAAAAGGCGCATAGGATGGCGACTCGTAAACGATTACGGAAAAATCGCACGCGAAGCATAACATTCCCGAGGGGAGAAGTGCCATAACGATTTAGTGGAGCAAAAATCCAACTGTGCTGCAGGCCGAATCCCGGGAAAGTAGCAACTCTGCGGAGCAAGACGAGCAGGTTAGAATTTGATCGATTTAGAATTCAATCTATGAAGTCGCTGGTGCCAACTTTGGGGGTCGCCGTCCTCGCGGCCTGCGCGTCGGTGGCCCCAGGTCTGGCTGCGCAGAGCGTTTCTTCGCATAGCGTTCCCTCTCAGCCTGCGACCGACACTGCGCCTTCCTCCAGCCAGTTGCACGCGTATCTTGCGCAGGCCGCCGAGGCGATGCATCAAGGCGATCTGGCGACTGCGGCTGAAAAACTTCGCCAAGCTCTGAAGATTGATCCGCATTCGCTGGCGGCTCTAAACAATCTTGGCATAGTGCTGTCGCGCCAGGGAAAGCCGGCGGAAGCGATTCCCCTTTATGAAGAGGCGTTGAAGCTTCGTCCCAATGATCCAACCACCGAACGCAATCTTGCCGTGGCTTATTTCAAAGCCCAGCATTACCGCTCCGCCTGGAACCTTCTTCGACCCATGGCGAGAGGCCTATCCGAAAGATTTTCAAATTCTCGACCTGTCAGGGCTTAGTTTATTCGCGCTGGATCGCTACCCGGAGTCTGCCCGATACCTGGAGCGCGCCAATCAGGCCGACCCCTCCGACCTGGAAACTCTGGATATTCTCGGCAAGGCCTATTTGCGCATGAAGGACTACAAGGCCCTGACTAGCGTGTTTGCCCGCATCATGAAGTTGAATCCGAACTCCGCCACGGCCCACATCATGATGGGAACGGCGTACGACCAAATGTCGAACCGCCCCGACGCCATCAAGGAATATCAGGCGGCCGAACAGGCGGATCCAAACTTCATGGGCGTGCACTCCGGCCTGGGGTACCTCTACTGGCGGCAAGGCGAGACCGATCTCGCCGAAAAAGAAATGCGGGCGGAACTTCAGCACTTTCCCAATGATCCGGTCGCGCATTGCATTCTGGGCCAAATATTATTGAACGACTCGCAACTCAAAGACGCTGAATTGCACTTTCGCGCAGCGCTCAAGGCGAACCCTCGCTATGGAGATGCATTGTTCGGCCTGGGAAAGACTGAGATCGCGAGAAACGAACCTTCTGCCGCGATTGAGCCGTTGCGAAAAGCCATCCAACTCGATCCCGATTACGCCGAGGCCCATTTCGTTCTAGGCACCGCCTTGCGCCAGTCAGGACACGCCGCGGAGGGAATGCGGGAACAGAAAATCTCGCTGGCCCTGCAAGAGAAAAAGCGGACGGCTGCGATTCAGAATAATGAGAGCCACTGAACCGAGCAGTAATAGAGGATTTCCGCCGAAAAAAAAGCGCACGCCATTATGGCGTGCGCCTGAAAACGCTGATTAGCTAACGGTTAGAAGTTAATCTTGGCTCCGATCTGCACATTGCGCGGATCGTGCCAGGCGGTCACCGCACCGAAATTGCTATCTCCAACATTCGTATCAATTCCACTGGGGTTGCCGTGATTGAAGGTGTTGAAGGTCTCGAGACGGAGTTGCAATCCGGCCCGTTCGGCGAATTTGAAGTTTTTGATGAGCGACATATCCCAGACTTGGATTCCAGGGCCCAGGATTGCGCCCGGGCGCGAACTGCCGAAGTGTCCAATAGCCTCCGTAAACGCCGCAGTGTTGAAGAACTCAGCTGCGGTCTTCGGTCCATGGGGATCGCCGATCTGGTCGGGGCGAATGTAGACTGTCTCGCCCGGCCGCGTCATACCAAGTCCACCCGGATCACCGGCCAGTGCCCAGGGATCGTTGCTCTGGGTCATGATCTGCGACTGTCCGGATTGGATAGTCGTGATGCCCGAGAACTCCCAGCCACCGAGGGCTTGACCTACGAAGCCTCTCTGGCTCCGGTAGAACGGCAAGTCATACACATAGCTGACGACCAGCATTTGCGGGGTATTCAGCACCGACGGTCCGTAGCTCTGCTTCAGGTCGTAAGTGTCGTAAGCCGACAACCCTCGGTCGTAAGGATTCGTCGTGAGCAACTTGGACCAGGTATAGCCAAGTTCCAAGGTGAGTCCTCGGCTGAAGCGTCGGTTCAACGAGATTTGCAGAGAATTGTAGTTGCTGGTGTAAACCGTGGCACGGTCGTTGATCGCGCCATAGCCTAGGAATGGACGAATCGCGTTGACGTCGGCAGTAGGGTCCGCCTCGCGTGCGGCAACCGTGGGTTGATTGAGATCGATATCGCCCAGAAGATGCGTCCCCTTTGTGCCGACATATCCTACTTCCAACACGGTGTTTGGCATGATCTCGTGTTGCACAGACAGGTTGTAGTCCAGATAGCTCGGAACCTTGAAGGCCGGCGTTCCCGTGATGGTCAGGGCGTTGGGGCCCAGAGGGTTTGCGCCCTTTTGCCCGCCAAGCGGATTGTCGAATAAATTCTGAGTAGAGTTGGACGTGTTGAGGGTTGTCGTGGTTTGTACCAGCGGCGGATCGCCGAATGCGTTTTGCTCCCAGATACCATTAAGAGTACGGTCATAGAACAGACCGAGACCCGCGCGCACTGCCCATTTGCCGTTCCCGAGAGGATCGTAAGCCAATCCAAGACGCGGACCCCAGTTATTGTTGGAGCTCGGATTAACGCGGCTTCCATAGGGGGAACAAGTCACAAGGGGAGCCGGAACTGCCTGAGCTGCGGCACAAGCGGCGCCTTTCGGAAAGATCAAGCCGTTGGCGTACGTCGCTGCGTTATTTCCCGCTGCCATGTTCCCGCTGACGGGATCTATAACTGGCGCATTTGCTGGGTTGAATAGGCTGGGAACGAAGTTAACCAACGTGTTCTTGCTGTCGGTCGGGGAGGGGAAATAGCTATATCGAATGCCCGCATTTACGGTCAGTTTGCGGGTGACCTTCCAGTCGTCCTGCACGTAAAATTCGAAATTCACGTACTTAAGGAATGGAATTGTGTCCTTGTTTGGTTGGCTATATTGGGCGGCCTGCCCGAGCAGGAAATTCGCGAACGCGGGGTCGCCGCCTGTCGCGGTGTTATCGTTGAAACTGAAACTGGCGGCTCCGGCAGACGCGTTTTCAGTTTTGGTCATCCACATGGAGGTAAAACCAGTGCGGATTGTGTGATTCCCGTGCTGGATGGACAGATTGTCAAATATGTTCTTGTCGACATTTCGTTCAAAGTAGGGTGCGCTTCCGTTTCCCAAACCGGTAAGCCCGGAGATGCTGACATTGGGTGCTCGGCCGTTCGGGTCCTGGTAAGCCGTATTGTTGGTAAGCTGGCTCAGAAACGCCGGCGAGTTTGCGATCGCGCCGGTAAGATCCGAGTTAATTGCGCCCCACGCGTCCACGTACTCAATTTCATTCACCACTTTGGGGGAGAGAGTAATGGTCGCATTGACAACCAGATTGCGTCCCGGCGCGTTGAGGGAAGTGTTTTCAACTCCAGGATAGTTGCCGCCGCCCCAGAGAGAGAAAGGCTCGTTTTGAGGTACGACATCTTCCATGTAGCGACCGAAGAGGCGTACCTTGTCGCCGATGTTCTGATCGAGGCGAATAATGTCCTGGCGGAAGTTGTTTAATTGGCTGTAGTTGGTAATCAGCTGGTCTCCTGCCGCATTATTGGCTGGGTTCGGCGCCATGAACGCCTTTAGATAGGCTGCAGCATTCTGGCTGTAGCAGGACGGCTTAATGGTAGATACGCCGCCTGCCGTGGTTACGCAGCCGGCGGGAGCAACGGGGATGGGGACGGCGAACTGGCCGCCAAGCTCCGCGGTGGTGGGCACATTGATATCATTCGTGCCCGGCGTGCTGGCTTTGCGCCACTCCTCCGACCAGAAAAAGAATGTCTTGTCCTTCTGCGGGTGAAAGAACTTGGGAATAAACAGCGGCCCGCCGAGCGTAAACCCATAATCGTTGTAGCGTTCGATAGGAACCGTGTTGCTCGCCGAAAGAGGATTGCCCGCTGCAATCGAGGCCCGGCCTCCAAATGTATTCGCGTTATAGTAATTGTTGCGGTTGAATTCGTAAGCGCCGCCGTGGAACTGGTTCGTTCCAGTTTTGGTCGCGACTACAATCTGGCCGCCGCCGCTGCGTCCGAAGGCCGCGTCGTAGTTGCTGCGTTCCAGGGTGAACTCCTGGATGGCGTCAATACTTGGCGTGTTCAGCAACGTTCCGTTGGAGCCGCTGTCGTTGATGTCCGCTCCATCCACCGTGTAATTGTTCGCGCCCGTGCGAGCTCCATTCACGGAAATGGAAGTGTTATTCGCCAGACCGAAGCCGACCTTATCCGGCAACTGATTGGCGACGCCCGGTTGCAACAGGATCAACTGCTCGAAGTTGCGGTTGTTGAGCGCCAGCTCGCGAACCTGATCTCCCGTCACCGTTCCAGACTCTTCGGCCGTCGTTGTCTGGATCGGCGTGTTCTCGGCTGTCACCTCGATGGTCTGGCTGACCTGTCCGGCTTGTAATTGCACGTCCAGCGTGTGCTTTTCCGCGACGTTGAGGACCACCTCCCTGGCGACGAAAGTCTGGAAGCCGGCGTTATTCACCGTCACCTTATAGCGCCCGGCGGCGAGGTTCGTGATATTGAAACTTCCGCTGCTGTTGGTGGTCACGCTGCGGACATCAGCGTTGGTTTCATCGCTGTGAACCACCACGGTTGCGCCGGGTACGACGGCGCCGCTGGCATCGGTTACAGTGCCGGTGAGCGTCGCGGCCAGTTCCTGGGCGCCGCTGGCGGCTGACAGGCTCAGAACGATTAGCGACAATACCAGAACGAACGAGGAAAATGTTCGCGCAGCACGCCGCGGATTTCCAATACACGCTGATTGCTTCATCACACAGCCTCCTAAGAACGCTTCTACCGGTTGATCAAGAGATGGCGGGAAAACGCTCTAATACATTCCGACTATGCTATATAGCACATGCATGATCATGGTCAAGAAGAAAATGCACGAAATTTAGAATTTTATTTCTAACCGGCGCTTTTCAAGGCGCTATATATCATTGATTGTTTTCTTGCTTAATGGCGGAGGCACTGTCCGGCTTAAAAAACTCTTAAGTATTGTGGAAAAGCTGTGGGTTAAGGTCACTGAACGCCACGGATCGTCCCGCCGAACCGGGAAGTCGTGAATCGCCAAAACGAATCCGCTCTATAGCAAAAACAGAACACTGACGGCTGGCCCTGTTGAGCCGGAGGCGCGATTTTACCTTTACAGAACACTTTAATTAAGCTATATAGCAGAAGGCAGAGCGCGATCCCTGCCGCCAGAGACCATTCACAACGCCCGGGGACAGCGGTCCGGGCGGAAAGTGATTTCATGTCAGGAAACCATCGCAACGGTACGCCGGTCTATAAGAAAATCCAGAATGCCATCCGCAAGCGGATTGAGTCTTCGGAACTGAAAGCCGGCGACCTGGTTGCGTCGGAACGCGAGTTGGCCAGAACTCACAAAGTTAGCCTGATGACGGCCCGCCACGCTCTTGCCGGCCTGGAGCGCGAGGGCGTGGTCGAGCGCCGCCGCGGAGCGGGCACGTTTGTTGCCGCGCCCAAGATTCACTTCAATAAACTCATGAGCTACTCGGAGCACATGTCCAGTCGCGGGCTGAGTCCACGCTCGCGCGTGCTGGTGGCGAAGATCATTGACCACGAACCCGAAGTGGCGGCCCGCCTCGGCCTGCCCGCGACCACTACTTTGGTCAAGATAGAGCGCTTGCGCGAGACCGGCAACGATCCTTTTGCACTCGAGACTTGCTACCTCCCAGCCGGCGAGTTTGCCGATTTAGTGAAAGCTCCCCTGGGACGGGTTTCTCTGTTTGCGACCCTGGAGCACGACTATGGCGTAGAACTCGCGTATGCCGATGAGGAAGTCGACGCTACCGCGGCGGAGGCCAATATCGCCGAATTGTTGGGCGTCCCGCGCGGCGCGTCGGTGCTGCGCATTCGCCAGGTCATCTACTCTTCGAAGGGGAAAGCTACAATCTACGGAGTCGGCTTCTACCGCTCCGAGCGCCACACTTTATTTATCCGCCGCTTTCGTTAGCCCCCGCCCATTGTATGTCTGTGCTCTTCGAATCGCTGACGGAGTAGTTTCCTGTCGTCCTATGATCGCCAGGAACACGTCGAAGACAAAAAGTGCGATAGCGATGTCGTTGAACAAAGTCGCCTGGCGCAATGTTGGCCAAAGCTGGTTGGCAGCCCAAAAGAGAAACGCGCAGGCCAGCAGTACGGCTTTGACAATTTCCGAACATGCAGGTCGGCGCAACCCTTCATGAATCAGCCATACAACCGCAATCATGGCGAGCGGAAACGCAGCGAGGAAATCGTGGGACCTTGCCGGAAAGGAGTTAGAAAAAATGTCCCAGAGCAGGAGTAGCCCAACTCCGGCAAGCGTTATGATCCCAAGAGTCTGCGGAACGGCCCGCCGAAAATCCATCGACATAAAGGAATGCCTCGATCGCTGAGCGTCTATGAATGCTTCCGGCACTCAGTAGGGTGGCGTAATCGCGTTTCCGGGTAGGCCGGCATTCTAAACTCGGGAACGTCAAGGCCCTCGCGGATCAGGCTTCGGCGCGTCATCGGCCGGGCTGATGCTGGCACTCCAGCCAGCAGTCCGATCAGCACACAACGATCATGGCCTTGGCTGCCGCGACTGAACTTCGCGGACCGCCGCTCCCTGCTCGCATTATCATCTTTGAGGGCTCCTGTTTATGAGTCGTGGGCAATTCTCGCTGATCGCGAGTGCGGACGAATCGAAGAACCGGCGCGGACCCCTCCGGTGCCGCGCCGACAATCCGCAAAGCGTTGCGAGATGGAATCAATCCGCTGACGATAAATGCGGTGATTCGGTCAGTCCAATACAAATTTCTTATAGCAACCATCAGAAAAGTCTCGCCGCCGCATGGGAATGGCAGCAGGACCGCCCCGCGGATCAACGCTAATTGCCCACCGCCAAATCGTTTAAAATGCTCGTTTCGTGCGCGGAAAAGATGATTAACAGGGAAAAGCGACGAGTTCGAATAATCGATTCCCACACCGGAGGCGAGCCGACTCGACTGGTGGTCAGCGGAGGTCCTGATCTTGGCGGCGGTCCGTTAGCCGAGCAACGGGAGCGCTTTCGCAAGGACCACGATCACTTTCGCTCGGCGATCGTAAACGAACCGCGCGGTTCTGACGTTATCGTGGGAGCGCTCCTGTGCGAGCCCGCGGATCCTGCGTGCGCCGCTGGCGTGATCTTCTTTAACAATGTGGGATACCTCGGCATGTGCGGGCACGGTACGATCGGCCTGGTCACGACGTTATCCTTTATGAACCGGATTGAGCCCGGCGAGCACTGTATCGAGACTCCGGTGGGAACCGTCAGGGTCGTGCTTCACCCCAGCGGCGCGGTTACCGTCACCAACGTTGCCAGCTATCGCCTGGCCGCCAACTTGGAAGTCGAGGTACCGCACTACGGCAAGGTGCACGGCGACGTGGCATGGGGAGGTAACTGGTTTTTTCTCGTGCGCGAACACACCCTGGACCTGTCGCTCCACAATGTCGAGAACCTAACCAACTTCACATGGGCGATTCGACAGGCTCTTCGCCAGCAGGGAATCGCTGGGGCCGGAAATCAGGAAATCGACCACATCGAGCTCTTTGGCCCATCTTCTCAGACCTCTGTTGACAGCAAGAATTTCGTTCTCTGCCCCGGCAAGGCCTATGATCGTTCTCCCTGTGGGACCGGCACCAGCGCCAAGCTGGCGTGCCTTTACGCCGATGGAAAAATCCGCGACGGTCAGGTTTGGAAGCAGGAGAGTATTGTCGGGAGTGTGTTTGAAGGCAGTGTTGCGGTGCTGGAGGGAAAGGTTTATCCCAGCATTACTGGTTTCGCATTCGTAAATGCCGAGGCTGAATTCGTCCTCGATCCGCAAGACCCATTCTGCATGGGCATTCGAGCCTGAAGCTAATGAAGCCACGTGAGCTTAAACAGCGCTTTGAGAAACGCTTCGGCAATCAGGCGAGAATCTTTCGCGCGCCCGGCCGCGTCAACCTCATTGGCGAACATACCGACTACAATGACGGCTTCGTCATGCCCGCCGCGGTTGCCTTCTCCACCTATGTGGCCATCGGGGCGCGCCCGGATCGCAAGCTCCTCATTCACTCCGAAGAATTCCCCGGCAACTTCGAATTCCATCTCGACCACCTGCCCCGGCAGCGCACCGGAGCATGGTGTGACTACGTGTTGGGCGTCGCCACCACTCTTCAGGAAGCTGGGCATCAGCTTCAGGGGGCGAACCTGTTCGTGCACGGTGAAGTTCCTATCGCGGCGGGACTGAGTTCATCGGCGGCACTGGAAGTCGCCTCCGCTCTTGCCCTGGTCAGTATCAACGCGACGCAAATGCCGCTGCTTCACGTCGCCCAGCTCTGTCGTCAAGCGGAAAACACTTTTGTCGGCGCCCGAGTCGGAATCATGGATCAATTCGTCTCCTGCATGGGCAAAGCAGGGCACGCCCTTCTTCTCGATTGCCGCTCCCTGGAGTTTCAACTCGTTCCCATTCCCAACGGCATCTCGCTCGTAGTCTGCAACACAATGACCAAGCACGATCTGGCCACCGGAGCCTACAACGCTCGGCGTGAAGAATGCGAGGAAGGCGTGCGATATTTCCAGAGATGGAATCCCAAGATTCGGGCCCTGCGTGATGTGTCCCTCGAACTGCTGGAGCAGCACGCTCCGGATCTGCCCGCTACTATCCGTCGGCGCTGCACCCACGTTGTCCGCGAGAACCAACGGACGCTTGATGCTGCTCAGTCACTCAAAGAAGGTAATCTGGATCGAGTGAAGACATTGATGCGAGAGTCCCACGACAGCCTGCGGGATCTCTACGAGGTGAGTTGTCGCGAGCTCGACATCATGGTGGAAGCCGCCAACGGCCTGCCCGGCTTCTGTGGCGGACGCATGACCGGCGGCGGTTTCGGGGGCTGCACGGTCAACCTCGTTCACAAGGAAGATGCCCCGGCCTTCGCGCAGCAGATTGCGGAACGCTACCGGCAGAAGAGTGGAATCAATCCCCAGGTGTACCTCTGCACCGCCGAAGATGGAGCCGGAGAGCTCATCGAGAGCGCGAGTGATCTTCCACGTTAGGCGACCAGTCCTGGAGCTTAACCAGCCAATTCGCCGGCTCGGGCAAAATCGCAAACTTAGGTAACTCCCCTCGCACCATCGCCACTTCATCGCAGCAATGAAACCGGGGACAAGCGTGGCAGTCTTTGTAAATCTTGTCGGGAAGATCCTCGCGCTGCGCCACCGAAAATCCCTGGCCCGCAAAAAAATCGGGTTTGCGGGTGAACAGGCAAATGCAATCCACCCGATGGCGCTTCGCCTCTCCCAGCAGCTTTTTCACCAGCCGCCCGCCGCCTCCTCTGCCTTGAGCCCAGGGGGCAACCGTGATCGAACGAATCTCGGCCAGATGCGTGCCGTATAAATGCAGCGCTCCGCAACCGACGATGCGCCCATCATCTTCGAGCACCACGAAGTCGCGGACGTTCTCGCAAATCTCCGGCAGAGTCCGCGGCAGCAGTGTGCCGTCGCCGGAGTATGCCGCGATCAGTTCGTGAATGTCTTGTGCGTCAGGCAAGATCGCTTTACGCGTGCGCATGGGCCTCCTCGCGAAGAGATTCGATCCTCGTTCTAGTGGCGTTAATTGCCTGCCGCACCCGGCTTGGCGCCGTGCCTCCGGAAACATCGTGGATGGCGAGCACAGAAGCCAGTTTCAGTGATTCGTAAAAATCCTGATCGAAGGCGGGGCTAAGCGATCGCAGGTCATCGAGCGGCAAATCTTGAAGCTCGCAATTCCGCTCGATGCACAGCTGCACCGCCTTGCCAATGCGCTCATGCGCCAGTCTCGACGGTACCCCTCGCTTCACCAGATACGTAGCGCCCGCCCAAGCGTTCATAAATCCCGATTGCGACGCCTGCAACATGCGCTCTTTATGAAACTCCACCGCTTTCATCCAGCCCACCGCCAGCGGCAACATCGGCAACAGCGTGTCACAAGAATCGAACAGCGGCTCCTGGGTTTCCTGCAAATCTTTGTTGTAGGCCAACGGCAAACCCTTTACCGCAACCATGAGAGCAGTGGCATTTCCCAGAACTCGCCCGCTCTTGCCGCGCACGAGTTCGAGCAGATCCGGATTCTTTTTTTGCGGCATTGCGCTGCTCCCGGTCGAATAAGCCTCGGGCAGTCCCAGAAAACCGTATTCCTGCGAAGAAAATAAAATCATCTCCTCCGCCCAGCGGCTCAGATGCAAACTCAGCAGCGATAGCGCGTTCACAAACTCAAGCGCGAAGTCCCGGTCACTGGTCGCATCGATGCTGTTCGCGGTTGCACCGTCGAATTCCAGGCTGTCGGCCATGAGGGAGCGATCAAGGGAGAGCGTCGCCCCGGCCACAGCCCCCGATCCCAACGGACAAACATTCATCCGCTTTCGACAGTCCGCCAGCCGTTCCGCATCCCGCAAAAACATTTCTACATAAGCCAGCAGCCAATGCCCGAGCAACACCGGTTCTGCTCGCTGCAGATGTGTGTATGCCGGCATCGCAGCATCCCCAGCCTCTTCCGCGCGGTCGGCGAGCACGCTGCACAGTTCAGCCAGTTCGTGCCGCAGTTGATCGATCGTGGCGCGTACATACAGCCGCAAATCAGTCGCTATCTGTTCATTGCGGCTGCGTCCGCTGTGCAACTTATATCCGGCTTCTCCAATCAAAGCGACCAGTTGCTTCTCCACGAAGTGATGCACGTCTTCCGCCTCATCGTCGTCGAGAAATGACCGAGACGCCACCGCGCATTCGCCAATCTGTTCCAGTCCCTGCAAAATAGTGATCAGCTCATCGGCGGACAATACGCCGGCATTCTTCAGCGCCCGCGCATGTGCCCCGCTGGCCGCCAGTTCGTAACGCAGCAGCCGCCGGTCGAAGCTGAATGACCGCTGCCAGCGCTCGAAATCAGGATCCAGCGCCTGCCGGAACCTTCCCGACCACATCTTCATCGACCGACCTCCACGCGAGAACGCGCCCGTGATCGCGATGGCAATCCCAGAATGCGAATGAATCCAGCCGCATCCTTCTGGTCATAACTGTCGCCCATCGTGAACGACGAAAGGTCGGTACGATAAAGCGAGTTCTCCGACTCGCGGCTCACCACGGAAACATTTCCTTTGTACAGCGATAGCGTGACGCTGCCCGTCATTTCCTTCTGCGTGCTCTCGACAAAAGCATCCAGCGCTTCGCGCAGCGGCGTGAACCACAAACCGAAATAAACGAGCTCCGCGTACTTCAATCCAATGTGCTGCTTGAAGTGCGCAACCTCGCGCTCCAGGCAAAGCGCTTCCAACTCACGATGAGCCGCAATCAGCAGCGTCCCGCCCGGAGTTTCGTAACATCCGCGCGATTTGATTCCAACAAACCGGTTCTCGACGATGTCCGCGCGTCCAATCGCATTGCGAGCGCCGATTTCATTCAGCAACTCCACCAGCGACACCGGCTCCATCTTCATCCCATTGACCGAGACTGGAGTGCCCTGCGCGAAGCCGATGCGCACCTGCTCTTCCTTGTCCGGTGCTTCCTGCGGCGATCGCGTGATCTGCCACGTAGTGGCCAAAGGCGCGTTGCCGGCGTTCTCCAGCTCGCCGCCTTCGTGGCTGATGTGCCACAAATTGCGGTCGCGGCTATGAATCTTCTCGCGGCTCGCCGCCACCGGAATCCCATGCTGCTCGGCGTAATCCAGGCAGTCTTCCCGCGACTTCAACGTCCACTCGCGCCACGGCGCAATGATCTTCAACTCCGGAGCCAGCGCCTGATACGTCAACTCAAACCGCACCTGATCATTCCCTTTGCCCGTGCATCCGTGTGCCACGGCCGTTGCCCCCTCGCGCAAAGCCACTTCCACCTGATGTTTCGCAATCACCGGACGCGCCAGCGAAGTCCCGAGCAGATACTTGTGCTCGTAAACGGCTCCGGCTTTCAAAGCAGGGAACACGTATCCAGTCAGGAATTCCTCGCGGAGATCCTCTACGATCACCTTGCTGGCGCCCGTCGCATAAGCTTTCTCAACCACAGCGTCGATGTCATCACCCTGCCCAACATCGCCGACCATGGCGATGACGTCGTAAGAATAATTTTCCTTCAGCCATGGAATGATGATCGAAGTGTCCAGTCCCCCGGAATACGCCAGCACAACTTTTTCAGGCATGAGCGCTCCTAACGGGCAGGCGAACCGCGCCGCCCAACAATAAATAAAGGATGGACTTCTGAACGTGCAGACGGTTTTCCGCCTGCTCGAAGATGACCGAGTTCTCCGAGTCCATCACCTCATCGGTAACTTCCTCGCCGCGGTGCGCTGGCAGACAGTGCATGAACGCCGCATGGGGCGCGGCCTCTGCCATCAGCTGACGGTTCACCTGGTAGCGCTGAAATATTTCCGCGCGCTCCGCAGCTTCGTGCTCCTGGCCCATGCTCGCCCACGCGTCGGTATAAACCGCGTCCGCATCGGCGACCGCCGCGCGCGGATCGGTCAGCAGCTCAAGTCGCGCTCCAGTCTCTTTTGCAATTTTCCGCGCATCGGCCACGATCTGCGCATTCGGCGAATATCCCTTCGGGGTAGCGATCCGGATCGAGGACCCAAGGCACGCGCTGGTCAGTAACAGGGAATGCGCCACATTATTTCCATCGCCCACATAGGCCAGCGAGATCTTCTTCGGATCGCCGAATCTTTCCTGCAGCGTGAAATAGTCCGCCAGCGCCTGGCAAGGATGCTCCAGATCGCTCAGCGCATTGATCACCGGAATCGACGCAAACCGAGCCATGCCTTCGATCGTTTCCTGCGCAAAAGTACGCAGCACAATTACATCCACCCAGCGCTCGAGGTTATGCGCAATATCGCTCAGCGTCTCGCGCGCATCCAGCCGGCTCTGCGATTGATCCACAAACATGGCGGTACCGCCCAGGCTCGCCATGCCAGCTTCGAACGTAAGCCGCGTTCTGAGCGATGGCTTCTCGAAAAACATTACCATCTGTTTCCCCGCCAGCGACCGTTGAAACACCGAAGGCCGCGACTTCATCAATTCGGCCAAATGCAGCACGGCCTGCACTCCCTGCGGTCCCAGATCGCGGGTCGAAACCAGGTCCGGACACCAGAACGTGCCGGGAAATGTTGCCGGCATCGCCGGCGCTCTGCTTTGCAATGGACTGTTCAACTCTGTCTCCTGTCTCGAAGCTTCGTTCCCGCGCTTATGCGCAAGTAACCTCTGTCCCGCAATTCAATTTGGTGTGATAGAACTCCGGCAAGGCTTCGGCTTCCGCCGCCGGCAGTATCCGCACCCGGCCCACTCCCTGCTTCAGTGCTTGCCGGCAGGCTTCCAGCTTGGGCAACATGCCTCCGCTGACGATCGATCCCTCGACCATATCCTGCGCCTGCTTCGTGCTCAGCCATGGAATCACCGCTCCTGCCGCGTCTTTCACTCCCGCCACATCGGTGAGAAAGATGAGCGCATTCGCATGGCAAGCGGCGGCACAAGCCGCCGCCATCTCGTCCGCATTCACGTTGTAATATTCGCCGTCCGCTCCCAGAGCCAGCGACGCAAGCACCGGAATTCCACCCTGCTGCCACAACGCTTCAATCCAGCAGGGCTCCGCAAAACAAATCTCGCCAACGAATCCCAGATCATTTCCACGAACGTGCTTTCGCCGGGCCCGGAACGACATCCCATCGCCGCCGCAGAATCCTACCGCGGGCATGCCCGCCGCCTGAATCGCGGCAACAAGTTTCTTGTTGACCATCCCTCCCAGCACCATCAGCGCGACATCGCGAGTCTCCGCATCGGTGACGCGCAGACCGCTGATGAACTCGCTTTGCTTTCCAAGTTGTTTCAGCACCCGCGTTAGTGCGCTGCCGCCGCCATGAACCACGGCCACGCGATGCCCATCCTGCGCCAGCTCTGCAATCGCCCGCGCGCACTTGCGCAACGTGGCGGCATCCTCCAGCGCGGCTCCTCCGATTTTGATTACGATTGTCACTGCAGTCCCTCGTCTTCCGCCCATCCATACATCAGATTCATGTTTTGCACGGCTTGTCCGGCCGCGCCCTTCAGCAGATTGTCGATGCAGGAAACCAGCACCAGGCGCCGCCGGTCGTCCGCCAGGCAAAATCCCAGATCGCAATAGTTCGTTTGCAGCGAAAACTGCACCTGCGGCAGCTTCGGTGTCTGAAACACCCGCACCCATCGTTTGCCCGAATAAAAATTCCGAAAGCACGATTCCACTTCCAGCGGCGTCATCTCGCGATTCAGATGCAAATAGATCGTCAACAAAATTCCTCGCGGGATCGGAAGCAGATGCGGCGTAAAAATCAACTCCTGCGCGCCCAGATCGAGCTGTTCGACAATCTCGCCCACGTGCCGGTGATTGAAAACCGAATACGCAGACAGGTTGTCGGCCACCGCCACAAAATGCGTTTTGGCGGTCGGTTCCTTGCCCGCGCCCGATACGCCCGACTTCGAATCGGAGACGATCCCGCGATCTCGATCGACTACTCCAGCCTTCAGCAGCGGCGCCAGAGCCAGAATCACCGAAGTTGCATAACATCCAGGATTCGCCACCAGCGCGGCCTTCGCCACTCGATCGCCATTTAATTCAGGCAATCCGTACACAGCCTTCTCCGTCAGTTGCGCTGCCGTGACCGCATCCGAATCCTGAAAGTTGTAAATCGCGCGGTGCTGCTCCGCCTTCAATCGCCAGGCTCCGCTAAGATCGATGACGCGCAGCCCTTGAGCTATCGCCTCTGGCACAAGCGCGCGCGAGGCTTCGTGCGGTGTCGCCAGAAACAACAGTTCCACTCCCTGCTGTTTCATCGCCGGCCACGAGAGCGAATGCAGCGGGTAACCACCGTTGCCGGATAGAACCGGAAACACGTCCGCCAAATCCAATGAGCTGCCACTATCGGAAGAGCGTCGTAGCAGAACTGGCTTTTCCAGCCGGGGATGGCGCAGAAGAATCCGCGTCAGCTCCAGGCCGGAATACCCGGTCGCGCCCATCACAGCGGTTTTGAGCTTTGCGGTCATTTCCTTGTGAGCGGTTAGCTCAGCATCTCCTCAATCCGGCCCGCGAGTTTCTTCGCCCCATCCTTGTCCGGGCAAACGATCAGGATCGTGTCGTCGCCCGCAATCGTGCCCACGACCTCGGTCCAATCGGTCTCGTCCAGGGCCGCCGCCACGGGTTGCGCGCTGCCCACGATGGTTTTGACCACCAGCAAATTTTGTGCGGTACGAATATCAAGCACAAACTCACGCACCAGTCGCGACACCGGAGGCAGCGCAATGCCGGCCCCATTGTCGCCGTGAGGCAGGGAATAGCCCTGCGAGGTTTTGCTTAGATTCAGATCGCGGACGTCGCGCGACAGCGTCGCCTGTCCAACCTTGAATCCACGCTTGCGCAGGAGCCGCTGAAGATCCTCCTGGCTGGCGATCGTTCCATGCTTCAGCACATCCAGGACCGCCCGTTGCCGCAATGTTTTATTCATCATGAATAAATATTCACGCTAATGCATAAATATGTTTCTATCCTACGGTTCAGGGCGGAAATGTCAAGAGGAAATCCCTGTAGTCGATAACTTTCGGAAGTCCCCAGCGCATGTCCGCCACGCGGAACAATCGGCGCCACGAAAAACGCGGAAACTGTGCGGGAAACGCGTGTCCTTGATAGACTACTCCGCGGTCAAGAGCAGGGTAGCTTCGCAATTAGAATGCTGCCGCTTCTCTGCCTGAAGAAGAATGAATCCCAAGCCCACGCTGGCCGCCGAATTGATCGCGGAGTTCCTGGGCACCTTCGTGCTCATCCTCCTGGGCAACGGAGTGGTTGCCATGGTCGTGCTGTTTCCCTCGAAGAATCCCGGCGAAACCATCCATGGCGGCTTCACCAATATCACACTGGGCTGGGGACTCGCCGTGACCATGGGCGTTTATGTCGCCGGAAAAATTTCGGGAGCGCACTTGAACCCTGCCGTCACTCTAGCTCTCGCCGTCTTTCGCCGTTTCCCCTGGCGCAAAGTGCTGCCTTACTCGGTTGCTCAAACCGCTGGAGCGTTCGCGGCTTCCGCCCTGGTGTATTGGAACTATCTCCCGGCGTTCCGGCAGACCGACCCGCAACTCGATCACACCGCCGGAGTCTTCACCACGTTCCCCGCCTACCCGGCGATACCGCAGGCAGGCTTTCTCGATCAACTCATCGGAACCGGTTTGTTGATCTTCCTTATCCTTGCGATCGTCGACGAATTCAACGCTCCCCCGGGGGCGAACCTTGCGCCGGCGATGATCGGCCTGGTCGTGGTTGCCATTGGCATGAGCTTTGGCGGCATGCACGGCTACGCCATCAATCCCGCGCGCGACTTCGGCCCGCGCCTGTTCACGGTATTCGCCGGCTTTCGCAACAATGGCCTCACCGACGGAACTCGCGTGTGGTGGATCCCGGTGGTTGCACCGCTGCTTGGCGGCTTGATGGGCGCAGCTCTCTATGACTTTGGCATCAGGCGATTCCTGCGACCGTCCTAGACCTGGCCGTAGAGACGTTGCTTGCAACGTCTGACTCGTAGCGCCGATGCTGTCGGCTGGGGACGTGGCCAGTACGTTTCTACAGAACTCGCGCAGCAGAACTACGACGGAGAAATCGTGCAATACGTTCTAGCGCTCGATCAGGGAACCACCAGCTCGCGAGCTCTGCTCTTCGACCAGGAAGGAGCGATTCGCGCCGTCGCCCAACGCGAATTCGATCAGATCTTTCCGCAGCCCGGCTGGGTCGAGCACCATCCCGCACAAATTGCATCTTCGCAAATTGCAGTCGCTCTCGAAGCGTTGGCGCGCGTAGGAGCGAAACCCCGCGAGGTGGCGGCCATCGGCATCGCCAACCAACGCGAGACCACGATTGTGTGGAATCGCGACACGGGAGAACCCGTTTACAACGCAATCGTCTGGCAAGACCGCCGCACCGCCGATTTCTGCGAGCGCCTTCGCAGCGAAGGCCACAGCCCGCTGATTCAGCAGCGCACCGGTCTGCTGATTGATTCCTATTTCTCCGCCAGCAAGATCTCGTGGATCTTAGACAACGTGCGCGGCGCGCGGAGTGCCGCCGACGCCGGCAAGCTGGCATTCGGCACGGTGGATAGCTGGCTCGTCTGGAAATTAACCGGCGGCCGAGTTCACGCCACCGACGCCAGCAACGCCTCGCGCACCATGCTCTTCAATATTCACACCGGCGGCTGGGGCCACGAGCTTCTCGACTTGTTTCGAATTCCGCTTTCCATGATGCCTGAGGTGCGCTCCTCCAGCGAGATTTACGCAGAGGTGACCGCAGCGAAAGGATTGGATACCGTTCCACTCGCCGGCATTGCCGGCGATCAGCAAGCCGCGCTGTTCGGACAACGTTGCATTCGCCCCGGCCTGACCAAGAACACCTACGGCACGGGATGCTTCATGCTGCAGAACACCGGTACTCGCGCGGTGCCGTCGTCGAATCGGCTGGTTACGACCGTAGCCTGGAAAATAAAAGATGTGACTGAATATGCCCTCGAAGGCAGCGTCTTCGTGGGTGGCGCCGTCGTCCAGTGGCTGCGCGACGGTCTGGGTTTGATTCGACAATCCAATGAAGTCGAGGCGCTGGCCAAGTCTGTGTCCGACAATGGCGGCGTATTTTTCGTCCCCGCCTTCGTGGGATTGGGCGCGCCCCATTGGGATTCCTACGCGCGCGGCTCCGTCTTCGGACTCACTCGCGGCACAACGGCGGGTCACCTGGCTCGCGCGGCTCTCGAGAGCATCGCCTATCAAGTCGCCGATTTGCTCGACGCCATGCGGCTCGATTCCGGCGCATCCGTTCCCGAACTGCGTGTGGATGGCGGAGCCGCCGCCAACGACAGCCTCATGCAATTCCAGTCTGACATTCTCGGCGCGCCGGTCGTTCGCCCCGCTGTGACCGAAACCACCGCGCTGGGCGCCGCATATCTGGCCGGGCTGGCTGTGAGCTTTTGGAAAACCGATCTGAATGCCGCCACCGCGACGAAAGATCGTCGCTTCGAGCCGCAAATGACGGCCTCGCAAGCGCGCCTGTTGCGGAACCGCTGGAACGAAGCCGTGTCGCGATCCAAAAATTGGGAGCCGGGGGCTTGAGTAGCGCCGCCGTCCCGGCGGCCGTTCGCGCTCTAAAGTTTAAGTTGCAAGCATCGGTATTGACGGCGTCATCCTGACCGCAGCCGTTCTTCAGGCGGAGGGAAGGATCTCGCGCGTAGCAAAGGAAATCTTAAAATGCCGCGTGATCATTCTTTCCGATACATGTTATTGCTGCCGGTCCTGGTCATTTCCCTCGCTCGCGTTCAAGCCTCGCGGCTACCCACCGTGCAAGCCGCACAGAAGGCCGACAGCCTCACTCTCTCGAACCATGCGATCGCCGCGACGTGGTCCATCCGCGACGGCGCTCTTCACTGGCAAAGCCTGACCAGCCATTTCACTGAAACGAGGTTGCCCCTTACCGGCAGCGTGTTTGCATTAGTGCCAAGAGAGGGCGCGGTGCTCCAGTCCTCAGACTTCAAGATCATCGGCGCACCTGTGGTCGAGGATGCGCCGGTTTCGCCGACAGCGTCCAGGGCGGCGGATCGCTTGCCGGGGCGGCAAGTACGCATCGAACTTGAAGACCCTTCCGCCGCATTGCACGTCACCTGGGCGGCGATTCTCCGCGAAGACGCCAACTACATTCGCCAGGAACTTACGCTCCATGCGCTGCAACAGTCCTTTGCTTTGACGCAGGTCAGTCTCATCGACGCGGTCCTGCCGGGCGCCGTGGTTTCGGGCAATGTAAAAGGATCGCCCGTCACCGCAGGCGCCTGGTTCCTGGGCTTCGAACATCCCTTGTCCGACTGCCGCGTGCGCGCCGATCGCGCATCTTGCTGGCTCTCGCGCGAGCTTCCTCTGCAAGCCGGGAAAAGCGTGACCTATTCGTCCGTGATCGGCGTCACCCACGCCGGTCAGTTGCGCCGCGACTTCCTGAAATATGTTGAACTGGAACGCGCGCATCCCTATCGAACGTTTCTCCATTACAACTCCTGGTACGACCTGGGATATTTTGGCCGCTACAACGAACAGGATGCGGTCGCCGTGGTGCAAAGTTTCGGAGAGCAGCTCACCCAACAACGCGGCGTCAAGCTCGACAGCTTTCTTTTCGACGATGGTTGGGACGATCCTGCGACGCTCTGGAAATTCAATCCCGGTTTTCCCAACGGCCTGACCAAAGTGGCGCAAACCGCGGCCCAGTATGGCGCGGCTCCGGGCATCTGGCTTTCGCCTTGGGGCGGCTACGACGGGCCGAAAAAGCAACGTCTGGCCTCCGCTCACGCCCAGGGATTCGAAACCAATGAAGGCGGACTCGCGCTGTCAGGACCGAAATACTATCGCTACTTTCGCGATACTTGTTTCGAAATGATCGAAAAGTACGGCGTGAACCAGTTCAAGTTCGACGGCACAGGCAACGCGAATGAAGTCATTAAAGGAAGCGAGTTCGACAGCGACTTTGACGCAGCCATCCATTTGATTGGCGAGCTGCGCGCGAAGAAGCCTGACCTCTACGTGAACCTTACCACCGGAACGTATCCGTCACCCTTCTGGCTGCTCTATGCGGATTCGATCTGGCGCGGTGGCGAGGACCACAGCTTCGCCGGCGTTGGCAGCAACCGCCAGCGCTGGATTACCTATCGCGACTCGCAAATTTATCGCTGGGTGGTTGAGGAGGGTCCGCTGTTCCCGCTGAACTCACTTATGCTGCACGGCCTCATCTTTGCCCGCTACGCGGAGCGGCTGGGCAGCGATCCAGGTCACGATTTTCCCGAGGAAGTCCATTCATACTTCGGCACCGGCACGCAGCTGCAGGAGATGTACATTACTCCGTTGCTCCTCTCGGCAACGGACTGGGATGTCCTCGCCGAAGCGGCGAAGTGGTCGCGGACCAATGCGCAGACGCTGAAAGACTCGCACTGGATGGGAGGCGATCCCGCGCGCCTGGAAGTCTACGGCTGGGCGTCGTGGTCGCAAGAGAAAGCGATCGTGACCCTGCGCAACCCCAGCGACCACCCTCAGGATTTCACCGCGAGCCTCGCGACACTCCTGGAACTCCCGGCAGGCTCCCCGTCTTTTTATACCGCACACAGCCCGTGGAAGAGCGATAGTCCCACGCAGGCCTTGCGAATTCCAGCAGAGGATCAACACACCTTTCACCTGCAGCCATTCCAGGTTCTAACGCTGGAACTGTTACCATCGTCGTAACGGGTTACGTAGGGACAGCCGCCTCGGCTGTCCGCCAGGCGCGGCCCGGAAATTGTCACCCACACGAAACGAATCATGAAAGCCGCAGTCCTCACCTCCCCGAAACCAGTGTCGCAACGCCCGCTCCAAATCACTGACGTCGCAGATCCTCAAATCACGCCGGGGCACGTTCTGCTGCGAGTGCGTGCCTGTGGCGTTTGCCGCACCGATCTCCACATCGTGGAAGGCGAACTCCCTCCGAAGCAGCCCCAGATGATTCCCGGCCATCAGATTGTCGGTGAAGTTGTCGGCGGCGCTACAAAAGAAATTCCGCTTGGCTCGCGCATGGGCGTTTGCTGGCTCGGCGGGACCGATGGCACCTGCTCCTACTGCAAACGCGGCGAGGAGAATCTTTGCGACTCTCCCACCTTCACCGGCTACACCGTCCCCGGCGGATATGCGGAATATGCCTTGGCCCGCGCCGACTTTGTCTTCCCGCTGCCCGCTGCGCTCGACGACCTGCATGCCGCTCCGCTTCTCTGCGCCGGCATCATCGGCTTTCGCAGCCTGCGGGTTGCCGGCGTCGAGCCGGGCGAGCGCGTCGGATTGTTTGGCTTCGGTGCGTCCGCACATCTTGCGATCGCTGTTCTTCGCGCGTGGAAATGCGAGGTATATGTTTCGACGCGAGGAAAGTCTCACCGCGATTTAGCCGCGTCCCTCGGTGCCCACTGGGTGGGAAGTGAAACCGAGAAGCCGCCTGTAGAACTGGACCGCGCCATTACTTTCGCCCCCAGTGGAGATGTGGTGATCGCCGCATTGGCAAGCTTGCGCAAGGGCGGCGTCGTGGCAATCAATGCCATACACCTGGATCGCATTCCCCAATTTGATTACGATCGCCTACTTTGGGGCGAACGCCAACTGCGCAGCGTGGCCAACATGACTCGCGCCGATGCGCGGGATTTTCTGGCACTGGCCGCGCAGATTGGACTGAAGCCGAAAGTCACGAAGTTTCCGCTGGACCAGGCGAATGAAGCGTTAATCGCCGTGAAGAATGATGCAGTAGATGGCGCGGCCGTAATTGTGCCGCAGACAGAACGACACACGTAGGGACAGCCGCCTTGGCTGTCCCCTCCCGGGCGAGCAAAAAGATTTCCACAGTGTTCCTGCAGGAACGTTTGTCTTACAGGTATGTACGTACAAATACATATGAAGTATAAATCTGCCAATGAGTTGCGATAATCTGGTGGAGTGATTACGAAATTTGGCGCTTTCATCTCGCCGCCAAGGAGAGCCCTGAACCATTCCGTCAAATTAAAGTCAGATTAAAGTCAAAGCCCCACCCTAACCGCCAAGAACACGGTTAGGATGGGCACCCGATTCTCAGATGTGGGCCGATCGCGATGACCCTTATTCACTGCGCCGCTTTACTCTTCGACATGGACGGAGTCCTCATCGACTCCACTCCGGCCGTCGCGCGCGTCTGGCGGCGGTGGGCTATCGAGCACAGGCTCAATCCGGAAGAGGTCGTGGCCCATGCCCACGGACGTCCCAGCCTCACTACCGTCCGCGAGTATCTTCCGAACGCCGACCACGAAGCGGAGAACCGCGAAGTCGAGCGCCGCGAAATCGAAGATCTTGACGGGGTCGTTCCATTGCCCGGTGCGCTGGATTTGCTGGGCCGCCTCCCCGAGGACCGATGGACCATCGTTACGTCCTGCACGCGTGCCCTGGCGGAAGTTCGGCTCAAAGCTGCGGGTTTGCCGTTGCCCAGAAAATTAATCACATCCAACGACATCGCCTATGGCAAGCCGCATCCGGAACCCTATCTTAAGGGCGCTTCGGTTCTCGGATTTCCCCCAGCGGACTGTATTGTTCTCGAAGATGCACCTGCCGGAGTCCGCGCCGGCAAAGCCGCGGGGGCGAAGGTCATCGCTTTCAAAACTACGGTCCGGGAATCTGCGTCGCGGGAAGCCGGCGCCGATTGGGTTTTGAACAATTGCGCCGACATCGGCTTGCTGGATTATGGCAAAGACTTGAAGCTGGTCCTAAAAGGAAGCTAGGGGGAACGCCCCCGGCCGCGCATTCTTACCGATAGATATAGGCCGCTCTACCAAATCTTCCGTATCGTAAATCGACCCTGCCAGGTGTACAGTACCTGCTTGTCACTCTGGAATTTGGTTCGAAAGAAGAGATCACACCATGAAACACAAGCTATTGATTTTTCTCACAGGTTTGCTTGCACTTGCCACAACGGGCGTCGCCCAAGACACTCAACCTTCCTCGAAGGCCGAGGAGCGCATTGTCAAAGAGGTTCGCCACGAGCTGTTGATGCTGCCTTACTTCGGGGTCTTCGATTACATCGCCTTTAAGGTAGACGGTCCTGTCGTTACTTTGCTCGGTCAAGTAGTGCGTCCCGTGCTCAAATCGGACGCCGAAAATGCGATCAAGCATATTGAAGGAGTCGAGAAAGTCAGTAATCAGATTGAAGTTCTCCCTCCATCTTCCATGGACGATCGGCTGCGTCTCGAACTCTTCCACGCAATTTACGGGTATTCCTCGCTCGAGAAGTATGCCCTCGGAGTACAGAAACCGATTCGAATTATCGTTAAGAACGGGCGCGTAACACTGGAGGGAGTGGTGGATAGCGAGGCCGACAAGAGTCTTGCCGGTCTGCGGGCCAACAGCGTTCCCGGCATTTTCTCGGTGACCAACAATCTGCAAGTATCGAAATCGTGAGGGCCAGGGGCAACCTTCCCACGAGGACGCCGGGCGGCGTCCTCATTCTATTATTGCGCCGCCGGTAGTGTCTCCCTCTCAATCTAAATAACCTGGACGGTGTCGCAAGCACAGGTGTGGGGACAGCCGCCCTCGGCTGTCCGGTCGAGCGAGCTCGACGGCCTGATTCCCGCGGCCTTGTTCCCGCGTATAATGCTTCGGGATTCGCTTCCGCCTCGACGCGGAGCAATCGGAGGAAATGCAATCATGAGTTTGCATGCCATGAACCGCCGCAGGTTTCTTGAAACCGCAACCACTATTACCGCCGCCACTTTGTTGACCAGCCGCCTGGGCTGGGCTGCCGGCGAACATAAGATCGAAAAAGTCGGCCTGCAACTCTACACCGTGCGTGACCTGATGAAAACCGACTTTGACGGAACCATCGCCAAGGTCGCCCAGACCGGCTACAAAGAAGTGGAATTCGCCGGATACTTCGGCCATACCGGCGAGCAAGTCCGCGCCGCGTGCGACAAGAACGGCCTGTCCGCGGTCTCCACCCACATTCAATACGACGAGCTCGACGACAAGTTTCCTTCCGTTATTGAAACTTCGAAGGTCATCGGCTTGAAGTACATTGTCTGCCCCTGGATTCCCGAAGGACAGCGCGATTCCGGACATCTGGAAGTGGCTGCGAAAATTCAACCACTGCGGCGAGCAGACCAAGAAAGCCGGCATTCAGTTCGCTTATCACAATCATTGGTTCGAATTTCTTCCCGTCGACGGCAAGTTGCCCTACGATGAACTTCTCAAAGAGTGCGACGGAAATCTGGTGAAGATGGAAATGGATCTGTGCTGGATCACCGCGGCCGGGGCTGATCCGCTCAAGTATTTCGTCCGCTACCCCGGACGCTTCCCGCTGGTTCACGTCAAGGACCTGAAAACGCTTCCCAAAATCACGGCCGGAGGCGCGCAGAACTACGGTGATACCGTCGACTTGACCGAGGTCGGCAGCGGCATCATCGACTGGAAGAAGATTTTCGCCCAGTCGCAGACAGGCCGGGATCAAGCACTACATCGTCGAGCACGATCATCCAAAGCAGCCGTTGGAGAGCATCACGAAGAGCTACGAGTATCTGAGCACGCTGCGCTGGTAGAGTTGGACAGCGATAGTTTTAACGGGCGCGGCTTTAACGGCGATGGTTGTTGACGGCGATGGCTTCGGCGGCAGCGGTTTTGGTCAGGGCAAGGCTTCCGCCGTTGCCGCCCTTGCCGTTAAGGACGTGGGCTTTAGCCCCTGGGGGGAGCCGCCGTTTCCCGTACATTTTGAAGTAGCTGCGAAGAAAAATCGAACCCTTGGAGGATCCATGCAAGTCAAGCGCACGCCTAAGACCTATGACGTTTGCATCATCGGCTCGGGTGCCTCAGGAGGCACCGCGGCCAAGGTACTCAGCCGAAGGCGGCCTGAGTGTCGCGCTGCTCGAGGCCGGCCCGCCGTTGGTTCCGGAGAGAGACTACAAAGAGCACGTCTGGCCTTACGATTTGCCGCATCGCGGCGCCGGGTGTCGGAGGGCGGGCGCGGCAGGGCTTGGAAGACGAATTTCTCGCGCCCAACGGCGCTTGGGAGATCGAAGGCGAACCTTACGTTTCCGCTCCCGGCTCAAAGTTTCGCTGGTTTCGTTCGCGCATCGTCGGCGGACGCACCAATCACTGGGGGCGCATCGCCCTGCGCATGGCCCCGGTGGATTTCAAGGTCCGCTCGCACGACGGCATGGGCGACGACTGGCCTCTCAGCTACGAAGACGTCGCGCCTTACTACGACAAAGTCGAGTCCTACATCGGAGTGTTCGGGACGAAGGAAAATATTCCCAGCGCTCCCGACGGAATTTTCCTGCCGCCGCCCAAGCCGCGCTGCACCGAAACCATCATCAAGAAGGCCTGCGACCATCTGAACATTCTTTGCATTCCGTCGCGCCTGGCGATCTTGACCCAGCCCCACAACGGCCGCGCCGCCTGCCACTACTGCGCGCAATGCGGCCGCGGATGCATCACGCGCCTCGAACTTCAGTTCGAGCCAGGTGATGATTCCGCCCGCGGAGAAGACTGGACGCTTCACCCTGATTACCGGCGCGATGGCGCGCGAACTGGTCGTCAACAAGGACGGCAAGGTCGAAGCGGTCTCCTACATCGACAAGGCCACGCGCGAAGAGAAGCGCATTCACGCGCGCGCCTTCATCGTCGCCGCCAGCGCCTGCGAATCCGCGCGCCTGTTGCTGAATTCCAAGTCCACGCTGTTTCCCGACGGGCTGGCCAATTCCTCCGGAGTCGTGGGCCGCAATCTGATGGATACCGTCGGCAGCGACGGCGGCGGATATTTTCCCAGCGCTCGAAAAAATGCCCGCGCACAATCACGACGGCGTCGGCGGCATGCACATGTATTTGCCGTGGTGGAAGTTCGATCGCAAGAACGAATTCCTGCGCGGCTACCACACCGAATTCGGCGGCGGACGCGGCATGCCCGGCGTCGGCGACTAGGACGACCTGTGCGACGACTTTGAAGGCTACGGTTCCGCGCTGAAGCAGGAGTGCAAGAAAAAATACGGCACGTATATCGGATTCGCCGGCCGCGGCGAGATGATCCCCAACGAAAACTGCTATTGCGAAATCGATCCCTCCGCCGTCGATCAGTGGGGCATTCCGGTGCTGCGCTTTCACTGGAAGTGGAGCGACAACGAAATCAAGATGGCGAAGGACATGCAGGAAACCTACCGCGAAATCGTGGAAGCGGCCGGCGGAATCTACGTGACCCCCACGCTGCCCGACGGGCCGAATCCTTACGGAATCGCCGACGGCGGCGTGATCATCCACGAAGTCGGCACCGTTCGCATGGGAGAGCATGCCGCGACGTCGGCCTTGAACCAATACTGCCAGGCGCATGACGTGAAGAATTTGTTCGTGACCGACGGAGCCAGCTTTGTCACCAACGCCGACAAGAATCCCACGCTGACGATTATGGCGCTGACCTGGCGCGCGTCGGATTACTTGCTGGATCAGGCGAAGAAAGGAAATCTGTAGCCGGGGAGCGCCCATGCCCATTTCACGACGCGACATTCTCAAATCGCTTACGCTGACCGCAATGGCCGGCTCGGTATTGCGCGTGATTCCGCTGGAAGCGGCTGAATACGCTCATCGCATGGTGCGCGCGGCGAGAGGCCGCGGCGCCGAAGATCAGGCCTATGCGCCCAAGTTTTTCTCCGCTCACGCTTACAAGACGCTGCAGACGCTCTGCCAGACCATCATTCCGTCCGATGAAGATGCAAAGGGAGCGATCGAAGCGGGAGCGCCCGAATTCATCGACCTGATCACCAGCGAAAATAAGGAGTACCAGGTCGCTCTGGGCGGCGGCCTCATGTGGCTCGACAACACTTGCATCGACCGCTACGGAAAAGTCTATCTGGATTGCACACCGCGCAACAGAAAGAAATTCTCGACCTGATCGCCTATAGCAAGAATGCGAAAAGGATCCCAGCCTGGGGCAGGGCGTAGAATTTTTCGCATTCTTGCGCAAGCTCACCGCCGACGGTTATTTCACCAGCGAAATCGGTATCGAATATCTGGGCTACATCGGCAACACGTACCTGAAAGAATTTCCCGGCTGTCCGCCTGTCCCCGGCCTGTAGAGTAAATATGCATTGTGTGGAGGAATCGTGTGGAGCGGGTACTCTTGCCCGCTGCCTTTGACTTTAGTTTTGTCGAGTGTCGGGCTGAGGATGATGAGTGAAATCGCGATGCTATAACAGCAACGCCCGTCAGCCTTTCGACTGGCGATTCTCGGTACGTGAACGTGCGCAGTTCCATGATTCCCTTCTACGTAGTAATGCACCCTCGTAAAGGGCGCATGCCGTGTAGAGGACGGCGCAAACGAGAATGCCGAGCACAAAAATAGTGAGCACTTCAATGGTGGGGACGAAGAATGCTCCGGTCCAAAACATTTTCTGCTCCGTAAAAAATATGAACTCGTTTCGCAAGAGCATGGCAGCAACGAGAACCGTCCAAAATAGCGTGACAAAGACCCATCGCTTTATTGACCGCACTTTGTTTGAACATCTCTCCCATGCAAGCACGAACTCGTCCTCCGTATTCGACTGTTGGAGAGAACCATGCTTGGAAAGCCAGAGAGTGCGCAACATGCTTGCGGATTTCACGAGTGACACTGTGACGACTACCAACAAATACAGGATGAGTAGCCGAGATGCCCAAGGCAGTTGGTAATTGATGGAAAGTGGATCCAAACCAATTGGCGGACCTTCTTGCATGTATCCCTCCTAGCCTCGTCCTTCAGTCTGTGTTAGCTAACCGCTGAGTTAGACACCAAGGGAGGTCCTCGGCGTTTGGCGCTGCTAAATATCACAGCGTCATGCTTTTCCGAAGGGCGCTTCTAACGACACCGGCTTTGGCGTGAACAGCTCCGCGCCGTTCTCCATGATGTGCATGTCGTCTTCGATTCGAATGCCGAATTCGCCGCGAATATAAATTCCCGGCTCGTTGCTGGTGGTCATGTTGGCCTGCAGCCTGGTGGGATTGCCGCGTACAAGATAGGGCCACTCATGGCCATCCATGCCAATGCCGTGTCCGAGGCGGTGCGTGAAGTATTTGTAGTCGGGACCATATCCGCCATCGGTCACAACCTTGCGGGCAGCGGCATCGATCGCTCCACATTCCACGCCCGGACGCGCCGCCGCCAGCGCTGCAGACTGCGCCCGGAGCACGATGTCGAAAACTCTATTCATTTTGTCGGAGGCCTTGCCCAGCACATAGGTACGCGTGATGTCCGACTGATATCCCTCCACTGCGCAGCCGCCGTCCATGAGAACGATGGTGCCTTCGTGCACCACCTGCGGCGTGACCGAACCGTGAGGGAACGCGGAAAACTCACCCACCTGCACGTCGGCGCCCCCGGTGAAGCCCAAGCGGTCATGGGCTTTCTGCACCAGAGCCTCCAGCTGCGGCTGAGTCATTCCATCTTTCACCGCGAGATACGCGGCCTCGTAAGCGGCGAGCGTCACCTGCGCGGCCAGCCGCATTAACGCTACTTCGTGCGCGGTTTTGATCATGCGGCAGCCGGCAGTTACGGTCGTCGCGCTGGCCATGGTCGCTTGCGATGCGGATTTAGAAATTCCATCGACGAAGACGAATCGCATGGTCTCATCGAGTCCCAACTTGCCGGTCGCGATGCCGCGGTCCTTCAATCCTTGCGCGATGCGCTGGTACGGGCTCTCGTCCTCCTGCCATGTCCGCACGTCGGGCTGTTCGCCGTCCGGCGCGTTGGCGATCTGCTCCCGCGCCCGTCCCTCTTCGAACGCGGGGCACACATAAAAGGCCGCGCCCTTGGCGGGCAGCACCAGCGCGAAGGTTCGCTCCCCGCCCCACCAGTGGATTCCGGTAAAGTATCGCAACGACGTGCCTTCCATCAGCACGATGGCGTCGAGCGCGTTCTCGGTCATCAGTTGGCGGGCGCGCTGCTGGCGTTCATGGCGCTCCTCGCGCGAAATCGGCGTAGCCTCGCTTTTTCGCGATTTCAGTTTTGCCAGCGAGGGCGGCAGGGAAGAGTCTGTTTCCTGCGCGGCAGCTTTACTCGCCAGAGAGCGCGATGCCACCGCCGTAGCTGCCGCCACACCGCCAGCCTTCAGAAATCGTCGCCGCGAGATCATGAATCCTCCCAAGTCGATGAAAGCAATCGGGACATTATAGGGGGATTTTCGATTTTAGATTTTAGATTTCAGATTGAAGCGCGAAAGTGGCGAAGATTTTTCAAAAGAGCGCCTTAGCGCGGCTATCAGATCGCCTGCAACCGCAGTATGTGTATATACTTAAGTATTGTGGCGTACATATATGTACATACAATTGGTAATACTATGCTACGGCCCGTCGAAGTCGATAGCGGCCATGCGTAGGATGCCCTCTCCGGAGCCGGAAACGGCCCTGGCTTCGACGATCGGTGGCGGAGCCGAGGGGCAAGTCGTTTGCGAAAAAGCTGCGTCTCCTGGAGGCCGTAAAGGCCCTTCTACGACTTTTCAATTACTTACACGGAGACTCAACAACTTGAGGGGAGAGTAGGGTCAATGAGCGTAAACGCTGATTACGTCAGTGATGTCGCCTTGAGATACCCCCTGATGAAACAATTATTCTAGCTGTTGAACCGTCAAGCAGATGACGTATACCCGCTCCAGCATCCGCAACGTGTGCGAAAGATGGAGCTGATGACCAAGCGCTTAATTCGGGTAGCGATAAAGACTGTAGCCGTAATCGCGGCGGCTGTGCTCTATCTCGGACGGATGACAAACCATGCTGAACCGCTTGTGTCCGTCGGTCCTATTGTCGTGCTTGTCGTTTGCTTAGCCTTGTGGAAGTTCATTGAAGACGACGACGTCAATACGGGATACTGGCCACCCGAACCTGAGAAGTCCGTTAAGACTGCCAGCCTGAATGCCACGATGCCGTCAGTGCGCCGACATGAGCGCACAACACACGGACATCCTTCTGAACCCTCAACTCTCATCAGATACCCCTTGTTGTTGCGGTTTGCGGTGCTCTTCGCTTCGGTGACGGTCGTTGCGTGGCGCTGGATGCTGCCACCTTTGGCACTCGGAGCTGCTGTTGCCCTGTATCTTCACTTTTCGCGCCCGCAAGACAGCCTCTAGTCGTCAGTTGACGTAACATCGCCATTACGCTGATTGCGGTATGCTCTCTCCATCTTTGGAATCCGGTTTCCAATGCGCGGCTTGCGGGGAGTGGAATACAACTTCCGTGGACGAATCCGCCGGACGGAGGCAGAGTTATGTGGAAGACTGCCAGGTTTGCTGCAAGCCGAATGTGCTGCGCGTCGAGTATGACAATTCGTCGCAGGAGTTCTTTATCACTGCCGAACTGGAATGATGGATGCGTCCTCTGAGTGGATAGAGATTGTCGAGCTTTGCTCGACTGGACAGCCGAGGGCGGCTGTCCCCACATTTTTGCGACTCGCGATATAGTTACTGGCACTACAGAAAGGTTGACTGCAATGGCAACTGGCTACAGCGCTGGCAGGATGGTGGCCCACAACATGGTGACCACGCAGTTTGAGCTTGACGGCTTTCGGGTGACGCGTACATTGGGCGTGGTGCGCGGGATTGTGGTGCGCTCGCGGTCGATCTTTGGAACCATCGGGGCGGGCCTGCAGACGCTGGTCGGGGGCAATATTACGCTGCTCACTAATTTATGCGAGAAGACTCGGGCGGAGGCTTTTGACTTGATGCTGCAACATGCTGCGGAGTTGGGCGGGAATGCCGTGGTGGGCGCGCGCTATGATGCGACCGAGGTGATGCAAGGGGTCACTGAAGTGCTGGCTTACGGCACGGCCGTGTTCGTGGAACCGGCGAAGTGACAACTAACCGCAAACAAACTTCTCGTGGCACCAGGTGGCGTCGAACCGGCCTTTTTCAACGCTACCGTCCTTGAAATGGAGCTCATAATCGCCCGAGGAAGTCTTCTGGTCTATAAACTTGTCGAGACGCAGACTCCCGGAAGTTGCAGCTTCGCATTTCGCTGGACTTAAGCACCGAATCGCTCCAACCTCGGTTGCACGCACCTCGACGGAATACGGAGCCGATTTCGGAAGATCTTTCCAAATGGAAATCTTGACGAAGGGCTCACTGTACTTCCCACACTCACTCTTCTCCGCGGTGAAAACGAAATCGAGGGCCAGGGCATCGGTCGGAGCGCAGCCATATTGCGTATAGGAGAAAGGGAAATGCGCAGGGGGACCAGCCCGCGGCGTGGACGTCGCAGATTCAGGTAGAAGGAAAACGCCCAGCAGGCATGCGGTCGCAGTCCCTTTGAATAGCCACGGCATCGCTTCGTGCTCCCTCAGAGTTATTCTTTCAGAGTTATTCTTTGTAGATAAACCCTGCCACCAGCGCGGCCAGGATCGCGCCCAGCCACATATCGATCATCCAGCCGAGGGGAAGGGCGCGGCCCACGGCGGACCATTCGGCTTGGGCGAAGTTGTCGGGGAAGCCGGCGAAGAAGCCCGCGAGAAATCCGACTCTCAGTGCTGTGCCGGGACCGGGGCCCAGACCCGCACGCGCCCAGGCGTAGAGATGCGCGATCGCAATGGCCAGAATAAACAGCGTCAAGATCCACGCGACTGCAAAAAAGGGATAGCGCGGCGTTTTGAGAAAATGTCCGGCATTCTGGGCGCCTACATAGCGCGCATCGGTAATCACGAACTTTCCCATGATGAAGCTCCACAGCGTCCAGACGACGCCTCCTGCCAAACCGCCTAGCCAGATTCTGCCTCTGTTGAATCTCATGCAGCGCCTCCGTCGAGTGGATTGAGAAACAGGGCCCTGGGACTAGATGCGCGCAGTGTACACCGAAAATCATGGGGGAAGAAGTTGTCAGGCCCGGTGCCTGGCCGAGGGACGTTGAGGGGTACCTAGGCGAGGAGTTTCAGCAGGACTTGCTGCCGCTGGGCGAAGGTGCGTTGCATCTGGCGACGGACAAAGAGGGCATCGACGATATCTCCCAGAAAACCGAAGGGGACCACATACTCGATGGCGTCGCGCACCAGCGTCCCGGCTACTCCTGCACGCGTTTCCGCGCGGAATTGGTGACGGTGATGCCAGCTCTTGAAGGGACCCTTGTCCTGCACATCGGCGAAGTGATCATTCCATTCGAATTCGGTGATGCGCGCGATCCACCGCGCGCGGACCGGCAGAAAAGAAACGACGCGAAACGACGTAACGATCGTAGAGCCCACGCCCGCTGTCTTGTCAACGGCTATGCCCGCCGGCCGTTTGGCCGGAGGGATTCGCTTCAGGACGATCAATCTTGTGTCGCTGGATGCAGGCATGATCCGGGGCAGGTTCTCCGGGTTGGAGAAAAACTGAAACACGCGCTCCAGGGGGAAGGGGATCCACTGTTCGAAGTGAAGCTGATGAGGCGTTGGTTAACTCCAATGGCTTCATCAAGTCATCCTGAGCTCCGCGCTTCTTGCGGACCGAAGGATCTATGCAGTCCGCGCGCGGCCTAGTTGCTTCGCTTCCCTCAGCATGACGGATGGGTGCCGGCAGAGAAATGATATCCAATGATCGGTTGATTTACTTTCCCTTCGTTTCAAACCGGCTATCGCCGGTAGAACCATCAGTCCTGGGCTTTTCCACAGGAAAATCCGCGTCCATCGCGGAGGTCAAGAAAAATCGAAGCGAAAGGATAGCGAAGGAACCACGGGCATAAACGCAAGCCCTTGTGGTCGCCCGATTGGTTAACCACAAGCCTTCGTAGTTTCTGGAATCGCTGTCCAAGTGGGTATAGGACTATCAAGTTTCTGCTTGACAATAAAAGACTTAGCGCTAAGATGTGGTACAAAGTGGTACGAAGTGGCAGAGACAGTTAAGGCCGTGGGACGTTGGAGCTGAAAACGAGGAGCCGGTGGAAAACCGACCCATAAGCACGATCGACAGCCCGAATCGCCCGAGTTTGAACGACCTTTGCGCGGTTTTGACCTCCCTGGTTGCTGTCGTAGTAGCTCACAGAAGTGCCCCGGTAAGGGGAACCGGCCTCGGTAGGGGCCTTAACCATGTTTCGCGGCAATCATCCAACCCGGGTCGACGAAAAAGGACGGCTCAAGGTCCCGGCCGAGTTCAAGCGGGTGATCGACGAGAAATACGGACAGCAATTCTACATCACAAGTTTGGATGGCAAGGTTGCTCAAGTGTATCCCTTCGAGGAGTGGGAGCGGATCGAGCAGAAGCTGGCAGGGCTCTCCAATTTCAATCCTACGAAGAAAAAATTTCTGGACCGGACGAACTACTACGGGCAGCAGGTGGAGATGGACGGGCAGGGACGGTTGTTGCTGCCGCAGTTGTTGCGCGAGACCGGGCAGATCAAGGGCGAGGTAGCGGTTCTGGGGAATTTGACGTATCTCGTGGTCAGGAACCTGGAGCTGTTCAAACGGGAGATCGAGGAAGAAAAGTTCACGCCTGACGATGAGAAGACGCTCGACGAACTGGGCATCTAGTGGACCATCTATCGGACGGGGGATCAACAGACACCCCTCAGGGGGTTGGGCATGGTGGTGGAAGAGCAGCCAGTCATGTGCCAGTTCTTTTAAAAGAAGCGATCGACTTTTTAGCCGTGCGGCGGGGTGGGACCTATATCGACGCCACGGTGGGCTTGGGCGGACACAGTTACGAAATCGCAAAACGCCTCGGCGCACCGGGACATTTGATTGGCCTCGATAAGGATCCTGCAGCGCTGGAGATTGCCGGCGCCCGGCTTCGGGCTTCCGGCTTCCGCCCTCAGACTTCAGACCTTAGCGAGGCTGGGAATGAGCAGACCGATTGGCCGGAGATCACATTGCTCAATCGATCGTTTGCGAGTTTAGCTGAGGTCCGAGGTCTGAGGGCCGACGGCCTGCTCGCCGACATCGGCGTGAGCAGCCTGCAGTTGGACGATGCGGGGCGCGGATTTAGTTTTCAGGCGGATGGACCGCTCGACATGCGGATGGACCCGCGCGGCGAGCGTAGCGCCGAACAAGTGGTAAACCACCTCGACGAGCGACAGCTTGCCGATGTGATTTACGAATTCGGAGAGGAAAGGAGGTCGCGGAGAATCGCCAGAGCCATTTGCCGGTCGCGGCCGATACGATCTACCGCACATCTTGCGGATGTCATATCAGCCGCGGCCCGGCCAATGAATCCGGTTCAAAGTAAGTATGAACAAAGGCGAATTCATCCGGCGACTAAGACTTTTCAGGCTCTTCGAATCTTCGTAAACCGCGAACTGGACGATCTGAAGGCGCTGCTGGAAGCGGCGCCGCGGATTCTGAAGCCGGGAGGACGCGTGGTGGTGATCAGTTTTCATTCGCTGGAGGATCGCATCGTAAAGGATGCCTTCCGCGAGGCCGCGATAAAGGACAAGCACTTTCGAGTGCTAACCAAGAAGCCGGTGACGGCAACTGAATTAGAAAGCGATCGCAATCCGCGGGCACGCAGCGCGAAATTGCGAGCGGCGGAAAGAATTTAAAGGCGGCTTCTGGCTCTCGGCTTCCGGCTTTCGGAAAAGCGAAGCGGGACAGAATTGCGGAAGCCCGAAAGCGGAAGCCGGAAAGCCGGCTCTTAGAGTTTGGCTCCGGAAAACCTGCCGGAGTTCCCGGCACAGCTGTAATGGCGTGCCGGGCCTTCAAGTTCAGGTCAAAGGCGGACAAAGATCCGCTGGTAAGAAAGACGGCGTCGGACGTTCCGGACCTCAGCAAGAAACGGCTGAGGGCTGAAGTCCGAGGTCGGGTTTACGGGTTCCGTGGTAGGAATCCAATTTGAGGTAGCGGGAAATGCACACAGACACCATGCATACGGGAACAATGATTAGCGATTTGATGGCGACGGTCGAGCGGGCCGAACAGAAAGCGCGCGAAATCGTCATGCAACAGGAACTGCATGCGATTTATGCCATGCAGATTCCAATGACAGAGAGCGACCAGATGTTCATGGGGGCAGCATAAATGGCAGCAGCGGCGGCAACAATGCGTGGTGCGTATCCCGAGACGTATTCCGAGACGTATTCCGAGACAAGGGCAGAGCGTCGCTCGTTTTGGACAGGTACGCCCGAGATTTACTTCTCCAAGGCGATCGATAATTCACGTCTGGTCAAAGTGGAAGATCCGCGGCGCAACCGCGAGATGAAACAGTTTGGTACCGCACTGGCTTGCCTGTTCCTGCTGGTCTTCACTTATGCCTGGCAGCATTTCAAGGCAATCGAGTACGGCTATCAGATTGAATCGGCCAAGCGCGAGCTTAGCGAAAAAACCGAAATGAACCACGCGCTGCGGCTGGAAGATGCGTCGCTTCGCGATCCTGAGCGCATTGATGTGCTGGCTCGCCGCATAGGCCTGGTGCCGCCGGAGCCGGGGCAGGTGATCCGCATGGACGCAGCGTCTGCAGATGCTCAAGGTCCGGTGATGGCCAGCGCAGCTCCGGTGATGGTGATACCGGGGCAGTAACTGTGTTCAGTTGTTTGTGTGTGTCCGGGTCTTTGACCCGGACGGGCCGAGCGAAGCTCGGCTGCATCTCGGCGGCGGCCTGTCGGTACGTAGGCCGCCATGTTTGTCTGACGGCAAAAAGCAACAGAGCGGTCTTGATGGAAACTCCCCTCGGCGCACCGATGATGTGTAACTCCAAGGGATCCTTCGACTCCGCACGCCGATTCGCTTCGCTCATCGACACGCTCCGCTCAGCATGACAGGGCGGAGGAGGGAAACGAACAGAGACCCGCGACCGGTTTTCAATGGCCAACAACTCCAGCCTCGGCAAGAACTCCAGACTCTACTTTCTGGGCGCGGTGATGCTGCTGTGGTGCGTTGCGATTTGTGGCCGGCTCGTCTTTCTTCAGATTTTCAGCTATGGCAAGTTCGTCAAGCAGGCTGGACACCAGCAGCAGCGCGCTATCCCACTCGCCGCCAAGCGCGGGGTCATTTACGACCGAGCCGGCCACGAGTTGGCCATGTCTGTCCTGGTCGATTCCGCATTCGCAGTTCCTACGGAAGTTAAAGATCTTCCCACCGCGGTTTCGCTCATCACGCGCATCACCGGCGATGACTATAACGTTGTTCTGGCCGACTGCCGCGCGCACAAGACTTTTTGCTGGGTGGCGCGCAAGGCCAGCGACGAGACCATCCAGCGCATTAATTCCCTGAAGCTGCAGGGCATTCACTTGCAGAAGGAGCCGAAGCGTTTTTATCCGGCGCGCGACCTGGCCGCGCAGGTGCTGGGTTCGGTCGGAATGGAAGATTCGGGGCAGAGCGGCATTGAACACGAGTTCGATGATGAGCTTCGCGGACGCCCGGGAAAAATGTTCATTTCGGTTGACGCGCGCCGGCAGTGGTTCGCGGACGTGGAGACTCAACCCGATCCCGGCGACAACCTGGTCCTGACCATCGACAAGAATATCCAGTACGTCGCCGAAAAAGAACTAGACCAGGCGATTCACGATACGCGGGCGATCGCGGGCACGGTGATTGTCGAGAACCCGCACACTGGAGAAATCCTGGCGCTGGCCAACCGGCCCACGTTCAATCCCAATCTGCGGAAGCAGATCACTCCCGCGGCGCTAACCAACCGCGCGGTGAGCTATATCTACGAACCTGGGTTGACCTTCAAGCTGGTGACGATTTCAGCGGCGCTCGAAGAGAAAGTCACGAATCCCAACGAAATCTTCGACTGCCAGATGGGTTCGATCGTGTACAACGGCATGCGCATCCGCGACTCGAAGCCGCACGGCTTGTTGCCGGTGTGGGGAGTGCTGGCGGAATCCAGCGATGTGGGATCGATCAAAATTGCGCTGCGCCTGGGCGAGGACCGATTCTATAGATACATTCGCGCATTCGGATTCGGTCAGCAGACGGGAATTGAACTGCCTGGCGAAACGCGCGGAATGACGAAGCCAGTGAGCCGATGGTCGAAAGTTTCGATTGCGGCGATTTCCATGGGGCAGGAGATTGGCATTTCAGCGATTCAGTTGGCCGGACTGGTGTCTACCTTCGCCAACGATGGAGTGTGGGTAGCGCCGCGCATTGTTGCCGGCACCGTTCAGCCGCGAGGTACGCCGCAGATGGTTGCATTCCATCCTGGCGCGTCGCATCGAGTGATTTCTTCCTACACCGCCGCCGAAATGCGCGCCATGATGCAGAAAGTCGTGCTCGAAGGCACAGGGCGGAAGGCGATTCTCGAAGGCTACACGTCGGCGGGGAAGACCGGCACGGGGCAGAAGGTCGATCCCGCGACGGGGGCTTATTCGAAGACAAAATATATCGGGTCATTCGCCGGCTTCGCTCCCCTGAACAATCCGCAGATCGTGGTCGCGGTGATTCTCGATTCGGCCGTGGGACTTCACCAGGGCGGGCAAGTGGCTGCGCCAGTGTTCCGGCGCATTTCGCAGCAAGTGCTCGAATATCTGCACGTGCCCCATGACCTGCCGCTGGCCCCGCAGCATCAGTTATTGCTCGCGCAGGCGAAAATGAAAGATAAAGATCTGGAAGAAGGTACGCCCGATCATCCCGGCGAGACACTGGAGACGGCGGAAGTGAATGGCGACTCTTCGGAGCCGGCGAAGACGCCAAGTGTGGCGCGGGCGCTCTCGCCCGCGAATCTCGGTGGTAATGGGAATGTTGTGCAAGCGGCAATTCGCGAGTCAGTCCCGCAAAATGCACTCACCGCGCATGACAGTCAAGCGACTTCGTCGAAGACTCCAGACTCCGGAACAGCAGCACAAGTTAAGCTGCCTTCGACCGGAACTGTGGTGCTCGACGTGGAACCAGGCGGCATCGAAGTCCCGTCATTCGTGGGCAAGACGGTGCGCGGGGCGGTGGAGTCCGCGCAGGACATTGGCCTGGAACTTGAAGCCGTCGGCAGCGGCATTGCCCGCCAGCAGACGCCCCCTGCCGGAACGCACGTCGCGGCAGGAGCACGGGTGACGGTACAGTTCGGGCGATAGGCACCTGGAAGTCTCAAGAAGCCGACGGATCGGAAAGCGTATATTAGGAGGTTCTCATGTCGCCAAAGGCTCGCAAACACCGCGAATACAGGTTCGAGATAGACGCTTTTACACCCACAACCATTCCTATGGCGCGCCTAGCCGAGTATATTTCCGATCTGGCTAAGGTCTTCGGCAACAACAGCAATGTACATCTCACACGCATTGAACTGGGCAGTACTGTGCCTGTTGTCCTCGTTGACTGGGAATCGGAACCGAAGGTAAGGGAGCGTCTAAAAGCCATCCGAAACCACGAGGCGCCGGATGACGCGCAGCAGGCGGCGAAAGATCTGGACCGTCGTCTCTTGCAGGACAACGCCAAAGCTGTATTGGTAGACCCGGCAGGAAGCAAAGTACTCCGGTTCTGCGGGCGTGAAAACGCCACAAAGTTGGAATTTGGACCGATTACCCAATCGGGAGTATTACAGGGAATACCGATTAAGATCGGCGGCGAGAATGACCCGGTTCCAGTTCATCTGGAGGATGGCAAAGACAAGACCATCGTTTTGGCCAAACGATCCCTGGCGAAGGAAATGGCGCAGCATCTGTTTACTTCTTTGGTGCGTGTGGACGGAACGGGACGCTGGATACGTCACACTGACGGAGAATGGGAAATGGTTTCGTTTCAGGCTACATCGTTCAAGGTGATTGAGGACGCTAGTATCAGGGAAAACATCGCTGTTCTGCGGGAAGTTCCGGCGGAATGGAAGAAACTTGATGACCCCCTCGCGGAGCTTGAGCAGATCAGGCGTGGAACGAAGTTGCAATAGATGGTCGTAATTGACAACACGTTTCTTTCTTTGATGTTGCACCCGAAGGCCCGACCACCGAAGAACCCTTCTACTCAGAAACCCATTGAGCGTATTCAAGATCGCATCGAGAAGCTGTTGGAAGACTTAGACAGCGAAGCAGAACGAATGATTCTGCCAACTCCGGTTTTATCTGAATTCCTGATTTTGGCCGGCAATGATTCCTCCGCTTACGTCGAGAAGCTAGCGCGTATAAGGAACATCCTCATAAAACCGTTTGACGAGATGGCGGCGATTGAACTTGCAGCAGTCGAGGTGGAAGATCGCTCCAAGGGAGATAAGCGGGGAGGTTCCACAGGAATTTGGGCGAAAATTAGATTTGATCGTCAAATCGTGGCGATAGCACGAACTAACAAAGCCAGGCGTATTTACTCTGACGACTTGGACCTCGCAAAGTTTGCCACGAAGCTCGGGATCGAAGTGATACCGACCTGGGAGTTGTCACTGCCTGCTGCCAAGCAGATCAGTATGGAGTATGACGGAGGGCAGGGTAATATTTGAGGCTGGCTCACTCCGTTTGACCCGTGGAAAAAGCGCATGATACGGTAAATGGTTACTTCCACCCCAGCGGATGAGCACCTTCGACTAGGAGCTGAGCCCGCTGCTTGAGGTCTATTTTGTCTTCGGTTGAGGCGACGCCTGCCATCCGCAAAACTGCGCTCAACGCGGTCCATCGCCAGATGGGCGCGAAGATGGTGGAATTCAACGGCTGGGACATGCCGGTGGAATATCCAGCGTCGTTGGGCGGGGGCATCATCGCCGAGCACATGGCTGTGCGCACCGGCGTCGGCATCTTCGATGTCAGCCACATGGGCGACATTCGCCTCGCTGGACCCCAGGCACTGGACGCGGTGCAGCATATTTCCATGAATGACGCTTCGCATCTGGCTGTAGGCCAGGCGCAATATTCGGCGCTGCTGTATCCGGAGGGAACGTTCGTCGACGACGTGATCGTCCATCGCCTCGGCGAGGACGAATATCTTTTAGTCATCAATGCCGGGACGCGCGAGAAAGATTTCAGCTGGGTGTGCGACAATACGCGCCAGTTCGACTGCGCAGTCGAAAATCTCTCCGACGACTTCACCCAGATTGCGATCCAGGGACCGAAGGCCGTGAATCTTTTGCAAAAACTCACCGACGCCGACCTGAGCGCGGTGAAGTTCTACTGGGTCACGCGCGGCATGGTTTGCGGCCTCCCCAATATCCTTATGGGCCGCACAGGATATACTGCCGAAGATGGCTTCGAGATTTATATTCCGGCAGATGAAGCGACCAGCGCTCGGCTGTGGAATGAGATTTTAGCTGCCGGCAAAGAGTTCGGCGTTGTGCCATGCGGGTTGGGGGCACGCAACACGTTGCGGCTGGAAGGCTCGCTTTCGCTCTACGGGCACGAGATTTCCGATACGATTAATGTATGGGAGGCGGGGCTGGACCGCTTCTGCAAGATGGAGAAGGTGGAGTTTGTCGGCAGGTCTGCTCTCGAAAAGGCGAAAGCCTCAGGAGTAAAACGAACCCTCGTCGGGCTGGAGATGACGGAACGCGGTATCGCCCGCGATGGTTACAAAGTGCTCGAGGCCGGCAGCCGTGAAATTGGATATGTCACGAGCGGCTCACCAGCGCCATTCTTGAAAAAAAATATTGCATTGGCCTACGTGCCATCGCAGTTGGCAGCGGTTGGGACAGCAGTGAAAGTAGAGATTCGAGGTCAAGGAGTGGGCGCATTGGTCGTGCCGACGCCCTTTTATAAACGGCAAAAGAAAACTGCATAACCACAGAGGACACAGAGCAGCACGGCGGATTTTGCTAGAAGCTGAGGAGCTAGAAGCTTTCATGGCCTACCCCACAGATCGCAAGTACACCAAAGAGCACGAATGGATTCAGGTGAACGGAAACACCGGCACAGTGGGAATCACTGACTACGCACAACAGTCGCTGGGCGACATCGTCTTCGTCGAGACTCCGAAAGTGGGTGCCGAACTCACCGCCGGCAAAGCGTTTGGAACGGTCGAGTCGGTGAAAGCTGTTTCAGACTTGTTTGCTCCTGTGTCAGGCACGGTGACTGAGGTCAATGGAGATCTGGCGACGTCGCCAGAAAACGTAAATAAAAATGCTCATGGCTCATGGATGCTGAAGCTCACGTTGAAAAACCCAAGCGAGCTGGATCGCCTGCTCTCTGCCGCCGACTACGAGAAGTTTGTGGCCGAAGAGGCGCGACACTGAAAGAATCGGACCTCAGCCATCAGACCTCGGACCGTCATGCCGCGCCGACGTCTGAAGTCCGACGTTCCGAGGTCTCAAGCCAGCACAATCCAACTGATCCCGAGGCACATCTAAAGAATTTCTATGCGTTATTTACCTAAATCTCCCGCCGACCGCGAAGCCATGCTACAGGCAATCGGACTGCGCTCGGTTAACGATCTGTTTGCGCCAATTCCCGCCGAGTATCGCCTGACCCGCGACCTCAACATCCCGCGCCAGATGGCGGAATCGGAAATTGTCAACTTCTTCCGCCAGCGTTCGCGCGAGAATGGCGAAGGTTATACCAGCTTTCTGGGAGCGGGTGCCTACTTCCATTACCGCCCCGTGATTATCGATTCGTTGATTTCGCGAGGGGAGTTTCTGACCGCGTACACGCCCTATCAGGCAGAGATTTCCCAGGGCACGCTGCAATCCATCTTCGAATTTCAGACTATGATCTGCGAACTGACCGGCATGGAAGTGGCGAATGCGTCGATGTATGACGGTTCCACGGCCGCAGCCGAAGCGGTAATGATGGCGGTGCGGCTCACGGGCCGGCGGTCCGTCCTGGTGGCGCGCAGCTTGCATCCTGAGTATCGGGAAGTCCTGGCCACATACGCGACGCATCAGGGGATGCCACTGTCTGTTGCAGGTTTCACCGACGACGGCCGTCTGAACTTGAAAGAACTCGAAAAGTCGATCACACCGGAAACCGCGTGTGTACTGGTCCAGTCGCCAAACTTTTTCGGCACGATCGAAGACGTTGCCGCGGTTGCCGAAGTTGCGCACAAGCACGGCGCGATGCTGGTGGTTTCGATTGCAGAAGCCGTCTCCTTTGGAATCGTGGAACCGCCGCGGCAAGCGGACATCATCGCCATGGAGGCGCAGTCTTTCGGTGTGCCGGTCGGATTTGGCGGCCCGTACTGCGGTGTCATCGCCACGCGCGAGAAATATGTTCGTCAAATGCCCGGACGCCTGGTGGGACAGACTGTCGATAAGCAGGGCAGGCGTGGATTCGTGCTGACACTGGCGACGCGCGAGCAGCACATCCGCCGCGAGAAGGCCACCTCGAACATTTGCACCAATCAAGCCCTGGTCGCGCTTATGGTCAACGTCTTTATGACGGTGTACGGCAAAGTGGGCTTGAGGGAATTAGCCAAACAGAATTTGGCAAAGACGGACTACGCGGCGAGGCAGTTCTCGAAGCACGGCAAGTTGTTATTCAGGGGCTCTCCGCGCTTCAACGAATTCGTGGTGCAGACCGCCGAAGATCCTTTCGCGATCAACGACCGCTTGTTGGGACACAAGATGGTCGGCGGGTTACCCCTGAAGAAATTCTATCCCGAACTGGGGAACGCGGCTTTGTGGTGTTGTACCGAACTGACCACACGCACCGCAATCGATACCGCGGCAGGAGTCGTTGCCGAAGGCGAACGTTCGGTGCGGTCTTCCAAGCAAGAAGATGCGGAAGAGGTTGCGCGATGAAGACCACGATGCGCAAAGCGACTCGCCACGTCAATCAGAACGAGGGCCTGATTTTCGAAAAGTCGTCGGCTGGCAAGGCAGCGTGGAAGTTGCCGCCGCTCGACGTGCCCGAGGTAGATGTCACCAAGCTTCTGGGCGCCTCCGAAAGAAAGGATCTGGGCAACATGCCGGAAGTGAGCGAGATCGAAATTATCCGGCACTTCACCCGCATGTCTACGTGGAATTACGCCATCGATCTGGGCATGTATCCCTTGGGCTCCTGCACTATGAAGTACAACCCGCGCGTGAACGAAGCGGTGGCGCGGGTGGAAGGGATTGCGAACGGGCATCCCTACCAGCCCGAAAAGATTTCCCAGGGCGCGTTGTACATCATCAAAACGCTGAGCGAGCAATTAATCGAAATCACCGGCATGGATGCGATCACGCTGCAGCCCGCCGCCGGCGCGCACGGCGAGATGACCGGCCTTCTGATGGTCCGCGCCTATCACGAGTCCAAAGGCAATGCGCGCAAGAAAATCCTCATTCCGGACTCCGCCCACGGTACGAATCCGGCCACGGCCGCAATGGTCAACTATGCCGTCGAAAATCTGAAGTCGGACTCGCGCGGCATGGTCAACTTTGCGGCGCTGGCGGCGCAGATGAATGAAGATGTCGCCGCGCTCATGCTGACCAATCCCAATACGCTGGGCGTGTTCGAACAGGACATCCACAAAATTGCCGACATCCTGCATGCGAAGGGTGGTCTGCTTTACATGGACGGCGCCAACATGAACGCACTGGTCGGTAAAGTACGGCCCGGCGACTTCGGCGTCAACGTCATGCACCTGAACCTGCACAAGACTTTCTCTACTCCCCACGGCGGCGGCGGTCCAGGGTCAGGACCGGTGGCGATTAAGAAAGCCCTTGAGCCTTTCCTGCCCACGCCGGTACTGACCACGAAAGCCGATGGCACGCTGGCTTTCGACTACGACCGTCCACAGTCGGTGGGGCGGGTACGCGCCTTCTATGGCAACTTTGGAATGTTCGTGCGCGCGCTGGCCTATATTCAGGCGAATGGCCCAGATGGCCTGCGGCAGACCACTGAAGACGCGGTTCTGAACGCGAACTACATCCGCAAAGGTCTGGAAGGCACTTACGATCTTCCTTATTCCACGCCGACCATGCATGAAGTTGTCTTCAGCGACCGTCTGCAGTTGAAAAAAGGCGTGCGCACCATGGACATCGCCAAGCGTCTGATTGATTACGGCTTCCATCCGTACACCACGGCGTTTCCGCTGATCGTGCCTGGCGCGCTGATGATCGAGCCTACCGAGAGCGAATCGATAGAAGAGATGAATCTGTTCATCGAGGCAATGAAGTCAATCGCGGCGGAAGTAGAAGACGACCCACAGACAGTGCTCGATGCCCCGCATTCGACACGTGTTTCGCGGCTGGATGAGACCGCCGCGGCGAGGAAACCGGTCTTACGCTGGAAGCCTACGAACTAATTGTTGATTGCTGATTGTTGATTGCTGGTTGAAAACTGCTTGCGTGAAGGCTGAATATGAGATTGACCGCCCTTCAATCAGCAATCGAAATCAGCAATCAACAATTGCTGTCCGCTGTTACTTCGGACTTATGTCAACAGTGGCGCGGGTCGTGGCCCACTCCTCGCGCAAAGTGCAGCCCGAGCTAGTTTTGTCGTAAGCGATGGTGAAGTTCTCAACCGGAGACGGAAGCTTCGAAAGCTTCATGTCAACGCGGGCCAGTTCGTCGGCTTCGTACTTGTAGGGAATTCCCCACTCGCCGGTCTTCTTGTTGATGATGAGGGTCCACTTGTCCGGATTGGGGAGCACGAACAGCGTGTAGCTTCCGGCTGGCACGGTCTTCCCGCCGATCACCAGGTCGGCGCTCGTGACGAACGTAGTCGCCTCGTTGGCTCCATTTCGCCAAACCTTCCCGTAAGGATCGTGCTCACCGATCATCTTGCGGCCTTTTAGCCGCGGGCTGGAGTAGTCCGTCTTGATGGTTTTGCCCCCACCGAGATCGCACGACGCGGACTCGGCCGGACTCGGCCTGTCCTGACAGATGGCGAAGACGCTCAGAGTGAAAATCAGGCCGATAACAGAGACAGTTCGTTTTTGCATAGTTTCTCCTTTGTAGTCTAAGAGCGTTTGACGTACGAGTAAGGTTTATGTCAGCGAGCCCATTATGCCGCACCCCTCGGCGCAGTTACAATCGTCCCATGCCGGTATTCGACGAAAAGCAAGAAGAATTGGAACACTACGAGACCATGATGGGCGTCCCGCGCGGACGCCTCGCGGTCACCATGGACACGATTACCGACGCCATGGCGTTGGTCGGCCAGCACGGCGTCTATTGCCAGAGCCAGCGTTGGCCCGGCAAGCCTGTGATGGATATCCAGATCATCATGAAGAGCCTGACTGACGCGAAAGAGCTGATCCAGAGTGTGATGGAAGAGCTGAAAAAGTCCGCGTGACCTCTCTGTTCCCTATGACTTCTGTGTTCCCTCTGACCTCTGTGGTTAAGCTCTAAGGTTTCACCGTGATCATTACGACGCCGTGTGATGCCACTGCCGACGAGAATTTGCCGGTAACCTTTCCCAGATCCTTGTGCTGCCACAAGTCGCGAACGGAAGCACTGAGGGAGTTGGGATACCCCAGATCCTCCCAGTTCACGAAGACTTGTTGCTCAGCCCCACTATCATTCAGCAGCACGACCGCCCGGCTGCCATCCTTCAGCTGCTTCGCCCAGACTTGAAGGTCGCCATGCTTTGCGACGCGTTCGCCCTGGCGCCCCAGGGCATCCTGATCCACCGCAATCACTTCTTTGTTGGTGAGGATGTCGTGAATCTCCGGCCGCATGTTGCGCAGGTCATTTCCCGAGATCAACGGCGCAGCCAGGATCGCCCACAAACTGAAATGTGAGCGGTACTCAGTGTCGCTCATTCCGCCGTTCCCCACTTCGAGCATGTCTGGGTCGTTCCAGTGCCCGGGGCCGGCATAGGACTGCAGTCCCGCTTCCTGATCGAGAATCGCCAGCACGCCGTTGGAACAGCAACTGCCGTCTTTCCATTTCGACTTCCCTTCCCACCTATCGCTGATATCCCCCGTGGTCCGCCACAAGTTTCCGCCAACTTCCTTTCCCCAGAGCCAGGGTTGCGCCTTCCCCCATTCGCAAATGCTGAGCACGATGGGCCGCCCGGAAGCGTCAAGCGCGGCCCGGATGTTGGCGTAGGACGCCTTCGCATCCTGCGTGGTCGTGTTGCACCAGTCGTACTTCAGGTAGTCGACGCCCCATGCCGCATACTGGATTGCATCTTGATACTCGTGCCCCAGGCCGCCCGGCCGTCCAGCGCAGGTCTTCGACCCTGCATCGGAATAGACGCCGAACTTCAGCCCCAGCGAATGGATATAATCGCCCACCACTTTCATGCCATGGGGAAAGCGTTGCGGATCGACGACGATGTTGGCGTTCGCGTCGCGGCTCACCTGCCAGCAGTCGTCGATGTTGACATACACATACCCGGCATCTTTCATCCCCGATTTCACTACTGCGTCGGCCATGCCCTTGATGAGGTCCGCGCTGACATTGCACGCGAACTTGTTCCACGAGTTCCATCCCATCGGAGGAGTCGGCGCCAGATCTGCCGACGGCGAGGTTTTCTCCTGTGCGACAAGACCAGTGACGAGAAGCAGCATGCCGAAGAAAAGAAATGTGCAGGAAACGACGGGTCTCGTTTTCATGGAGACGTTTTACCAGAACTGCCGGAATATTGGTAGAACATCTGATCGGTGTAGGGAGGAATCGGGTTGCGAACAAATTGGGTTTGGGAAGGACACGGCTTTCGGCCGTGTCGCCAGATCCGCCTAACACGCAGGCTTTAGCCCCTGAGGGCCAACTCAGCTCCTGCAACTATGAGATTGTTCGAACTAATCAGAGCATCGTTCGGCGATCCGATTTACAATGCCCGATTGATTGAATGAGCGGCATCGATGCACGGAGGACCTTCATGCGCAGGCTTCCCGCACTATCGCTGATAGTTTGCTTTTGCTTTGTTATCACCGGCTGTGCCTGGTCACAAGATACCCCTGCACCCGTCGGAATCTTTGAAGGTCATAGCGACATAGGCACAGTCCTGCACGCGGGCTCGGTCAACTTCGACACTTCGAAGCAAACCTACGCCATCAGCGGCAGCGGCGAAAACATGTGGCTCGCGGCCGATGCTTTCCAGTTCGCATGGAAAAAGATTTCCGGGGACGTTACCTTGACGGCCGATATTTCTTTTCTGACGACGACCGGCAACGAGCACAAAAAAGCGGCGCTGATGCTGCGGCAAAGTCTGGACGCCGACTCCGTCTACGCCGACGTGGCCCTGCACGCGAGTGGATTGACTTCGCTGCAATTTCGCGACGAGAAGGGCGCGATTACGCGTGAGATTCAATCCAACATTTCAGCGCCGAAGCGCTTGCGCATCGCCAAGCGGGGCGATTACGTCTATATGTCGCTAGCGTCGGATGGCGGCGAACCCCACGTGGCAGGTGGCTGGCTGCGCATTCCGTTGCAAGGGACGTTTTATGTCGGCCTTGGCGTGTGTTCTCACGACAAGGATGTCGTAGAGAAGGCGGTATTCTCCAACGTGGAACTCGCACGACCTTCAGCCGCAGTTGGCCAGCCGGTTCTCTACAGCACGCTTGAAACCGTCGCGATCGACTCCGCCGACCGCCGCGTCGCTTATCTTGCGCCGGGACGTTTCGAAGCTCCTAACTGGATGCATGACGCTAGCGCGTTCCTTTTCAATCGCGAGGGACATATCGAGCGGCTCGCCGTTGGCGGCGACAAACCGGTCGTTATCGATACGGGCTTCGCGAACCGCTGCAACAACGATCACGGAATCTCGCCCGACGCAACGCAGATTGCAATCAGTGACAATTCGCAGGGCGACCACCAATCGCTCGTCTATATCGTGCCCATCGCCGGTGGCGCGCCGCGCCGCATCACGCAAAAATCGCCGTCGTACTGGCATGGTTGGTCGCCTGACGGCGAGACCCTTGCCTTCGTCGGCCAGCGCAACGGCGATTTTGATATCTATGCCATCCCGGCAGCAGGCGGCGAAGAAACGAGACTAACCACAGCGAAGGGACTCGATGACGGCCCCGAGTATTCACCCGATGGAAAATATATCTACTTCAACTCCGAGCGCACCGGCCACATGCAGATCTGGCGAATGAAGCCCGACGGCAGCGAGCAGGAGCAAGTCTTCTCCGACGATCTCAATAACTGGTTCCCGCACGTTTCCCCCGACGGTAAGTGGATGGTATTTCTCACGTATGGAGCGGACGTGACCGGCCATCCTGAAAACAAGGATGTGATGCTGCGCCTGATGTCTCTCAGCGATTCGAATGCGAAGGACAAAAAGATGAGCGTGCTCGCGAAACTATTCGGCGGGCAGGGGACCATCAATGTTCCGTCGTGGTCGCCGGATAGTAAGCAGGTGGCGTTTGTGAGTTATGTGCTGGTGCCGGAGGAGAGAGCTGCGAGCGGGAGATAATCAGCCAGAACTGAAAGGGCCGATTTTCCGTTAGTGTAATGGCTTTCGACATCGTCATTGCGGACGAAAGCTTGAACATATTCCGCCAAGCAAGTACAACGAAATGCATTATGAACCGCGTAATCACCACCTGTATTTTGATCCTCGTGTGCACTCCATCGCTGTCTGCCAAAACGCGCTCCGTCATTGCCGGTCGAGTCACAGATTCGGCGGGTGCCGCTATTGCCAAAGCACGCGTGCTTATTCACTGGGACTCCAGCGGCAGTAGAGTCGGTGTAACAGATAATCTTGGCACCAAGCAGGATGTCATTGTGTTGAGCGACGCCAATGGCGCGTATTCGATGAATGTTCCGGAAGGGTTTTACGATGTGTTCGTCTCGGCGCCGATGTTCACTCCAGCGGCGGCGAAGGTAATAGCTAAGCAGGGACAAAGAGCTACGCTGAACGTAAAACTCAGAGTAGATCCCCTGGTCTCTAAGGAAATAGGCGGAATGGAGGTTTACGCTGCCCCGAAAAAGTGACAATGGGTCAAACATCGCAACCGCACAACTGACCTCAGTCTGGATTGCGGGACGAATTCAACCGCCCGACTCGTTCGTCGAAGAACTTTGCCATCAGTTCCAGCGCCTCCTTGGTCTCCGGCAACTGGAAGTGATACCAGAAAGCATGCGGCAGCGCCTCGAACACAACCAAGTGCGCATCAACTCCCGCCCGCAACAAGGCGCGATGGAACGTGGAGGTGTCACTCAACAGAATGTCGCGCGTGCTGGTGACGAGCAGGCAGGGCGGCATCCCGTGCAGGTCGGCGAATAGCGGTGACAGTACGGGATCCTTGCGATCCGTCTTGCCGACATATTGATCGTCGGGCAGATGGTTCGGATCAGTCGGCTGCATCTCTCCGGGAAGTCCGTTCAGAGTGAACAGCTGCCGGGAGTCGCCCACGCGGCTGAAATCGCCGAGGCCGGAGAAAATTCCGAGAGCCGCTGGAAGCGGTAATCCTAGTTGCTTCAGACGAACTGCAACTTCAGCCGTCAGGATCGCTCCCGCCGACGTTCCGAAGATTCCAATGCTGCCCGCCTTGTACGTCTTCAGCAGTTCCTTGTAGACCACGACTACATCGTCCACCGCGGCGGGAAAGGGATTCTCCGGCGCGAGCCGGTAGTAAACGGACACAACCTTCGTCTTCGCCAGGTTCGCAATCGGAATGCCTTCGATTAAAGAGCCCGAGTCGGAATTGAATCCGCCGCCGTGCAGATTGATCAGCACGCGATTGTGATTGGCCTCGGGCATGGTGAGTGGCGTGATGATGTCGGTGCGAACGCCCGCAGTCGTCGTCTCCTCAACATTGGCGGGATAATACTTGCGCGCTTCGCCGGAGCCGAACTTCCGCCATTCGTCCGTGCGGGCGCGCCGCTCTGCTAGAGTCTGTTGTCCGCCTTTGTTCTGCGTAAGCGACGCCAACCAGTGCTGTGCTTCCGGACTAATGGTCGCCGGCATTGGCACTACGCGCGTGATGTGAGCGGTGCCGTCTGGATCGAACGTAGCGGAATCCCGCGGCGGTGGTGGGTTTGACTGAGCGGCTAAGGTGGGAGCAAGCGCGATTGCAGCGATGAGGAGCAGCGCTGTGATTTTCATGGTCACAGTTGTATCAGAGGGCAGACGGAAAGAAAAAACTAACCACAGAGGACACGGGACAACACAGAGGATCCCGGATTTCTCTGTGAAAGTCTGTGTCCTCTGTGGTTCAGATGTACGCGCTGAGATTCTAAGCCAGCGTATATTTCCCGCGCTCGATCATCTTCTGCGCGATCTGCTGCCGCAGTTCGATGGTGTTGAAAGGTTCATACTTCGCGAGGCGGCGCAGAATGGCGAGTTGCGTTCGCATCATATCGCCGTCGGCAACCGCCGCAATCACTTTTCGCGCCGCGGATTCTACTTTCTCCATGGCCTGCGACAGATAGACGCGCGTCATCGCAACCGGCAATGCGGCTCCGTCTTCCCCCTTCGTTTGAACAATCTTCTGCGCCCGCAGCACCGCCGATTCCATGGCGTAAGCTTCAATCGTCATGTCGGCGATCGCGCCCATGATTTCCTGCTGATCCTGAATTGCCTGCATGTATTTCTGCGTGGCCGCGCCGGCCGCAAACAGTCCCAATTTCTTGGCTTGCGCCACCAATTTACGTTCGTCGGACAGTGCGCCCTCAAGTTCTTCGGCCCTGGATGGACCGGAGAGCACCTCGTCCATCAATTTCTTGATCGCCGGCATCAGCGGCAATTGCCCGGTCATCGCCCGCTTCAGCAAAAAGCCGGTAATAATCAGCCGGTTGATTTCGTTCGTCCCTTCGAAGATGCGGTTGATGCGGGCATCGCGATAGGCGCGCTCGGCCGGATACTCCTCGACAAATCCATAGCCTGCATAGATCTGGACTGTTTCGTCGACGACATAATCGATCATCTCCGAGCCCCACACTTTAATGATCGAGCACTCGACCGCATATTCTTCGATCGCTTTCAGCGTCTGTTTGCCGGCGTCGGCGGCCGATTTGTCGACCTCGCCCAGGGCAACGTCCATCATCCCAACTGTGCGATAGACCAGCGATTCACCGACATAAATCAGAGTTGCCATATTGGCGATTTTCTCGCGTACCAGCCCGAAGTCGGCGATGACTTTGTTGAATGCCTTGCGTTGCTTGGCATAGCCAATGGCGTTCTCCAGAGACACCCGGCCTCCGCCGACGCACATTGCCCCGAGCTTGAACCGGCCCACGTTGAGAATGTTGAAGGCGATCACGTGCCCCTTGCCGATTTCGCCCAGTAGATTTTCCGCTGGAACTTTGCAATCGTTCAGAATGATGGGGCAAGTGGAAGACCCGCGAATGCCCATCTTGTGTTCTTCGGCGCCCACCGAGAAACCCGGAAAACTCCTCTCGACCAGAAACGCGCTGAACCGTTCCCCGTTGACTTTCGCGAAGACGGTGAACAGGTCGGCGAAACCGGCGTTGGTGATCCACATCTTCTCGCCGTTGAGCACATAGTGCTTGCCGTCGGATGAAAGTTCGGCGCGAGCCCGGCAGTTGAGCGCGTCGGAGCCCGAAGAAGCTTCCGACAAGGCATATGCGCCCACAATTTCGCCGGAGGCCAGGCGTGGCAAATATTTGTTCTTCTGCTCCTCCGTGCCGAAGTAAACAATGGGCAACATCCCGATGCCGCTGTGCGCGCCCCAGGTGGTGGCGAAGCCGGCATACTTCGCAATGTGATCGGCAATAACAGCGGCAGTGACCTTGTCCATTTCCAGCCCACCGTAGGCTTCCGGGATTTCGACCCCGCTGAGACCGAGCTCGCCGGCTTTTTTCAGGAGATCACGAGAAACGGAAAAATCCTTGTGCTCAATCTTCTCCACGTTGGGGAGGATCTCGTTAACGGCAAATTCCTCCGCCGTCTGCCCGATCAGCTGGTGTTGCTCGCTGAAATCTTCCGGCGTGAAAACGTCTTCCGGTTGCCGGGACTCCAACAAAAAGCTGCCACCCGAAATCTTGTTCTTTGGAACCGCCGTGGTCGTTGCCATGTCTATCCCTCGATAAAGAAACCGCCGAGTCCACGAAGGACGCGGCGGAATGTACACTGCAATTCTAATGCGGCAAAGCGGGGAAAGATAGGCGGAGTCCCTATTGTTCATAGGCGTTATGCGGGGATGTTCGGGGTTCGAGGGCCAAGAGCGCACTCACGATAATTCGGCGCTCGGTCAAAAGATCTGACGGCCTAAGGTCTCAATCCACCGTTGCTTCCGCCGGCAGTTCTTCGGCAGCCGTCTTCTCGTTCTCGTTCACCTTCGCGCTGGTCACCAGGATGACGGAGAGCACTACGATCGCACTTCCCGCCAGGATGAAGCGATCGACGCGCTCGTGCAGGATCAGCCAGCCCAGGAACACGGCTACCACGGGATTTACATACGCGTAGGTAGAAACCTTCGATGTGGGGACGTGCTCCAGCAGCCAGATGTATGCGGTGTAGCCAATCCAGGAACCGCACACCACCAGGTACAGGGTGGCGCCGAGGCCGCGGACAGTCCAACGAACATGTGAAAGGTCGTGGACGAGTAAGGCGAAAACAAAATTGCCGGCGCCTGCCGCCACGACTTGCCAGGCGGTGGCGCTGAATACGTCCATGCCGGACTGCCAACGCTTCGAGAGCACCGAGCCCAAGGCCCACGAGAAAGACCCGAAGATCAGGCTGATCGAGGCCCAGAACTCGCGGCGTCCGATCGTGCCGGAGTGCAACTGCGGCCAAACCAGGACGAACAATCCCACGATCCCCAACACTAGACCCGCCTTGCCGCGTGCGGAAATGTGATGGTCTCCCAGCAGCAGGGAGTCGAGCACTAAGAACCAAAGCGGGGTGATGGCAACAATCAGCGCGGCCAGGCCAGAAGAGACCGCAAGTTCCGCATACGAGAGCGTAAGGTTGCCGCCCATCAGCAGGAGCAAGCCCACCACCGCGGACAGAGCAATTTGCCGCGGAGAATATAAAACTCTTCGTCCGCTTGCAGCGCAAACCGCCAACATGACCACTCCCGCGATTGAGAAGCGCACTCCACACATGAGCGCTGGAGGAATCGTTTGCACGGCAATGTCGATGGCGAGGTAAGTCGAGCCCCAGAACAGGTACACGAGTCCGAAGGCAAGAATCACCATCCACCGGCGCGGGCGCTGTACGGGGTTCATGGGCTTGAAAAGAGGGAAAGTAAAAGATATCAGACGCGTGCGTTCGAGGATTGGATTCTAATGGCCGAATCGTCCCAGGCCAGGGGCCGGACGCTACTTCAGCCTTTCGTACTCCGCCCTTGCGGTCTTAAGAATCGGCAGGTCTGGGTCGGCATCTTTCCACGCGGCAAAGAAATCTTGATAGGCGGTTCGCGCTTTCGAAGCGTCCCCTTGAAGCGCGTAGGCGCGCGCCAGATTGAGTCGCGCCAGAGGATATTCCGGGGCAAAACCGGACGCGCCCCGGTGATCGAGGATGCGTTGAAATTCCACGACGGCTTTTGCGCCATCGCGCATCTTGAGGTAAGCCGTTCCGCGCGAGAAAACCGGAGAAGGACCCGCACCCCGCGGACCAGTTCCGAATTCGTAGGGGCGAAGGCCTTCCAGCGAAGTGATCGCCTCGGACCATTGATTTTTTTCTAACTGCTGCAGCGCCTTAACCTGGGGAATAAGAACCGACTGAATGTAATGATTGTCGGGAGCTTCCCGGGCAGCGCTGGCCACGATGCCAGAGGATTTCTTCAGGTCGCCGGCGGCTGCGAACGCCGCTGCCGCGCCCAGGCGCGATTCCGGGTCGCTCGAGAGTTCCAGCACCTGAGCAGCTTTCCGCCGGGCATCGTCCTGGTATCCAAACAAGGCGTCGATGTAGGCTTCTATACCCAGAAAATTGCCAGCGAGATCTTTCGCGCCCATGGTCATGCATTCCTGATGAGCCCGCTGCCACAACTCCCGCGAGGCCTTGATCCTGCCCTGGGCAGCCTGCCAGCCCGCATTGAACATGAGCAAGAAGGGCTCGTCGGAGGAACCCTTTCCCAAATTCAATTCATGCTCATAGGCGGCGCGGTCGCCGCGCATGTAGGCCAGATCGGTGAGCACGAAGTGAACCGCGATTCCATCGAATTTGTCCGCTATGGCCTCGTCGGCGATGCTCTTGGCCTCATCGAACCGGTTCAGGGCCTCGTAGGCCTCAGCCATGTTGTCATAGGCATAGGCATCGTGGGGATTGATGCGGTGTGCCTGGCTGGCCAGATCGAGCGCTTTCTCGGGCTGTGCCAAGGCGGAGTAGGCTAACGCTGCATTGTCATAGGGAGTCGTATCGCGCGGATAAACCTGTCGCCACTCGGCATAGACCTCCAAAGCCTTTTCCGGATCGAGTGTGACTTCGGTAAAGTAGTGGGCCTGAATGTAGAACTTTTCGCGCTCGCTGGCACGATCTCGCAGATCATAGGCTTTCTTGACGGCTTGAGCGCCCTCCGCGCTGCGACCCATATTGGAGGAAACGACTCCCAGGGTTGCCCAAGCCGTAGCAAAATTTGGGTCCAGCTCCACCGCTTTCTTCAGGTGGGGCAGGGCAGCGTCTTCTCGCATTTTCTGATGCTCATCCTGACCCAGACTGAAGGCCTGCAGCGCTTCCAGCGATGAGGTCGTCGCCTGCTCCAGGGGCGTGGCGAAATGCTGCACTGAGGCCAGTGATTCCCCCATTTTCTGCCGCAGTTCGGAGGTGGCTTTGTCAAGCGCTTTGAGCACCTGTTCTTTACTCTCGACTTCGACCTGCTCCCGGGCCAGAGAGTCGCCGCTCGAACCGTTTACGGCCGACAGGGTGACGACGTAGTGATTGCCCAGGCTGGCGATGGTGCCGGTCAGCATAGCTTTAATGCCCTGGCGCTGGCAGATTTCACGAGCCACATCGTTGGTAAGGCGTTCATCCGGAGGCTTTCCCATGAAGCGCAGGGCCTCTCGAATTTTGGACTCCGGAACAATGTTGAGATAAGGAGATTGCTCGAGTTGCACGGCCAGCGCCTGTTTGAGCGTTCCGTCAAAAACGGAATCGCCCGTGGTGTTGATAAAGTCGGCGAGAAGGACGCTGTCTTTTTCGGTGAGTTTGGCGGATTGGCGGGAGCGGAGAAAATAGAGCGCAGCCACGGCTAGCAGTACCAGGACGGCAGTGAACAGGAAAACCTTCCAGGACTTCCGGGACGCAGTCGTTGCGCTCTCCGCACTCACAGCGCTGACGGCGGACGGCGACGTGGGTACCGGATGCGAAGAAGAGGAAGCGGGCGCTGGCGGAATGCTGACGGCTGACGAGCTGCCTCGACCCGATTGGTGAGCGGGTTCCAGGACCGCCGGCATCGCACCGGAACTTTGCGCGACCGCGCGTCCGCTATCGGTATCTCGCTTCAGACGCTGCAGGTCGGCACGCATGTCGGCGGCGCTCTGATAGCGCAAGTTACGATCTTTCTCCAGGGCTTTGTTGATGACGTCTTCGAGCTTTGGAGGAAGATCAGGATTCAGGCGGATGGGGGAAACCGGAGCGCGATCGAGAATGGACTGGAAAATGAGCGCCGAAGTTTCTCCGCGGAACGGCAGTGTGCCCGTGGCCATCTCGTAGAGCACCACGCCGAAGGAGAAAAGATCGGTGCGCGCGTCGAGTTCCTTGCCCTTAGCTTGTTCCGGAGACATGTAGGCGACCGTGCCCAGAGTTGATCCGGGACTGGTCAGATGCTCTTCCACCACGATGCTCGTGGGGGCCGTCACGTCCGGAATCTCTCCGGATGCGGAGGGGTGGGACTTCACCTTGGCCAGGCCGAAGTCGAGAATCTTGGCATGGCCGCGTTTGGTGACGAAGATGTTCGCGGGCTTGATATCACGGTGAACGATGCCTTCTACGTGCGCCGCGTCCAGAGCGTCGGCAATTTCGATGCTCAGGGAAAGAATCGTTTCTAACTCCATGGCCCGACCGGCGATCAGGTGCTTCAGCGTAGAGCCGTCGAGGAACTCCATGACCAGGAAAGTGCGGCCGTTTTCCTCGCCGATGTCGTAGATGGTGCAGATGTTGGGATGATTGAGCGCGGAAGCGGCCTTGGCTTCGCGGCGGAAACGCTCCAGCGCCTGTCGATCTTGTGCCAGGTCTTCGGGAAGGAACTTAAGAGCGACAAAGCGGCCCAGGCGAGTGTCTTCGGCCTTATAGACCACGCCCATACCGCCGCCGCCAAGCTTTTCGACGATCCGGTAATGTGAAATGGTCTGCTCGATCAAAGGAAGATCCCACGCCGAATGATCGAGCCATGCTAAAGGGGGAGGGTCCGGAAGTCAAAGGTCTGTATTTTGTGCAGCTTGGACAATGGGCGCACGCCGTCATCCCAGATTTGAGTTCCGAGATAGTACGGACAATGGCGGCGAGGATCGCCAGGGCAGGCAGGCCAGACACCCTTCGTGTAGGGACTTGCGTTCTAGCGGGAAGCTAGAGCGATTCAACGAACCTTCAACGACTTGCACCAAGACTCAATGACTTACACGAGATCTCAATGACTTAACGCAGTTCCCGATGCACAGGTCGTAGAGACGTTGCTTGCAACGTCTCGGGCGGCGCCACGGGTGCTGCCGGCAAGACGTAGCAAGCTACGTCTCTACGCATTGGGCTGAATCGTTCCCTTCGTTACCGAAGGGGTTACGCCGATTCATGCCTTCCGGCTATAATCAATCAGTAATGTCAACGGTTCGCGATGCTGCGCAAGAATCCCAATACGCATTTGCCCGAGTGCTGGCTGCACTGCCTGGGGTGCCCAAGTACGCTGTGCCCGCGGCGCTATCGGGCGAACCTGCCATCGCGGTTGCGTCCCAGCCTATTCGGTAGCGACTAGCTCTTAATCCTCCATGTGATTCGCCCCGGCCTGCATGATCCGAACCAGGATTCCGCGTTCCGAGGCTGCATTTCCGGACAACTGGCGGCTGTTTACTGGCAGCTGCTTCGGAGGATTCCATGACTGTTGAAACCGCTGCTAAGACGAAAACTGCCACCGCTACGAAAACTGCTGCCGCGATTGGGCCCAGGATTAAGACTGCCCTGCCCGGACCGAACGCCAAGCGAGTGCTCGAGGGTGACGAGAAATACATTTCGCCGTCCTACACCCGTTCCTATCCGCTGGTGGCCAAGAGTGGGCGCGGCATTGTCATTACCGATGTTGACGGCAACGAGTTTTATGACTTTTCCGCAGGCATCGCTGTAACTTCGACCGGCCATTGCCATCCCCATGTAGTTGCTGCGATTCAGAAACAGGCCGACGAACTCATTCACATGTCGGGCACGGATTTCTACTACGAGAGCATGGTGGATCTGGCGGCGCGATTGTCCAGGATTGCGCCCATGCCCGGGCCTCATCGCATTTACTACGGCAACTCGGGAGCGGAGGCGGTGGAGTGCGCGTTGAAGCTGGCACGCTACCACACCAAGCGCCAGAATGTAATCGCATTCTTTGGGGCGTTTCACGGCCGAACCATGGGAGCGCTTTCGCTGACCGCGTCCAAGCCGCAGCAGCGCCGGCGTTTTGCTCCTCTCGTTCCGGGAGTAACGCACGTGCGCTATCCCGATGTTTACCGCGGCAGCACTGGCCCGCAGGATGCCGACAGCTTTGCGCTAGGTTGCGCCCGCTTCATCGAGGAAAAGCTGTTCAAGACTACGCTGCCGCCGGAGGAAGTGGCGGCAATCTTCGTCGAGCCGGTACAGGGCGAAGGCGGTTACGTGGTGGCTCCAAAGATCTTCATGCAGGAGCTGCGGCGCATCTGCGATCGTCACGGAATCATGCTGGTAGTCGATGAAGTGCAGAGCGGCATTGGACGAACGGGCAAGTGGTTCGCGGTCGAGCATACCGGGGTCGAACCTGATATGGTCTGCATGGCGAAGGGAATTGCTTCGGGCATGCCGCTGGGTGTCACGATGACGCGCGCGGAAATCATGGATTGGGTTCCGGGATCGCACGCGTCCACTTTTGGCGGCAATCCAGTTTGCATTGCCGCGGCGCTGGCCACTCTCGATGTGATCGAGAAAGAGAACCTGCTGGAGAATTCGGCCAGCGTGGGCAATCACATGATGAAGCGCATGGCCGACTGGCCTTCCAAGCTGAAGCTAGTGGGCGATGTGCGCGGGCGCGGATTGATGATCGGCGTAGACATCGTCAAGGACAAAGTGACCAAAGAATATGCCCACGACGAACGCGACCTCATTGTCGAAAAAGCATTTGAGTGTGGGGTGCTTTTCCTGGGATGCGGGCCGAGCACGGTGCGGATATGCCCGGGGCTGGTAGTGACGAAAGAACAAGCCGATGTCGCCGTCGACGTGCTGGAAAAGTGCATCGCGGCGGTGGGCGAGTCCAGTGGCATCCTGAAATAAGCCCAGTTCACCACAGAGGCACAGAGACACAGAGAAAATCATTCTTGATTGTCATTCTCTGTGACTCTGTGGTGAAAAGAAGCCGCGAGTGTTGTCTAGGTCATGGTTCCCGATCCGGGAAAGACCGACCCTCAATCGTGCCGGCGTGTAAGCGGATCACATCTTTCTTCCGGACAGTCAAGTATTCTCTGTCCTGTGCTTTCCGCCGTTTTCACGCGAACTATCATTCACGGGCTGGATTGGATTGCGGGGCGTATGCTTCGGCCCGACTCGCGGCCGAGCCACCAACGAATCGGCAGTCGCGGCGAAGAAGACGCTTACTTCTACCTGCGCAAGCTGGGATATATCATTGTCGCGCGGAACTTTCGCTCGCCGCGTAGTCGCGGGGAAATCGACTTGATCGGCTGGGACGCCGATGTTCTTTGTTTCGTTGAAGTAAAGACGCGATCCTCGCGCGACGTGAAGACTGCTGAGGCGGCCGTGGACCGGCACAAACGGCGTGAAGTGGCCGAAGTGGCCCGGGAATACCGGCGACCGCTTCCACCCTCGTGCCAATGGAGATTCGATATTGTAAGCGTATACTATGAGGGTCCTGGTTCCCACCCGCAGTTCGAAGTATTTCGCAACGCTTCCTTGTCGGGATAAAATGCAGTTTGCGTCACCGCAGTGAAAGGATTCGGTAATTGCCTGAGCTGAGAAAAGATCCGATTGTTGGCCGTTGGGTGATTATTTCAACCGACCGAGCCAAGCGCCCAACCGATTTTGTCCGCGAAAATATGAAGATCAAGGGGGGATTTTGCCCCTTTGATTATGGGAACGAGAGCAAGACGCCTCCCGAGATTCAGGCCTATCGCCCGAACCCAAATGGCGGACAACCACCCCAGCGCGATACCCCCGGATGGACGGTCCGCGTCGTGCCCAATAAGTTTCCAGCCCTGGGCATCGAGGGCACACTGAACCGCCAGGCGGAAGGCATGTTCGATCGCATGAACGGAATCGGGGCGCACGAAGTCATCATTGAGACCCCTGACCACACCGCCAGCCTCGCGACTCTGCCTCCGAAACGGATTGAAGACGTTCTGTGGACCTTCCGGGACCGCATCCTGGATTTAAAAAAAGACCGCCGATTCAAGTACATCCTGATCTTCAAGAATCACGGGGAAGCTGCGGGAGCGTCGCTGGAGCATGCGCACTCGCAACTGATTGCGCTGCCGATTCTTCCTATTAATGTTACGCAGGAACTGGAGGGGGCCAAGCAGTACTTCCTTTATAAGGAGCGCTGCGTGTTCTGCGACATCATCCGCCAGGAGATGGATAGCGGCACGCGGGTGGTGGCTGAGAACGAGAATTTTGTCACGCTGGCGCCGTATGCTCCGCGGTTTCCCTTCGAAACCTGGATTCTGCCCAAGCAGCATGAATCGGCGTTTGAAAACTCGTCATCGCACATGTTCGAGAACCTGGCACGGTCGCTGAAGGATTTGCTAGGCCGGGCCGACCGGGTGCTGGACAATCCGCCTTATAATCTGGTGTTTCACACCTCGCCGGCGCAGGACCCATCGAACGACCACTATCACTGGCACATTGAATTCATGCCCAAGCTGACTAAGACTGCCGGATTCGAGTGGGGCACCGGCTTCTACATTAATCCGACTCCGCCCGAAGAAGCGGCAAAGTTTCTGCGCGAGGCGAACGTGGAAGAACCCGCGCCGGTATCGGTCGGCTAATTGATTTCGAAGCAAAAATGAGGGCACGGCGAGCGCCGTGCCCTTCTGAATTGGACCTAGAGAGAAGAGCCTGAGTTCTCGTAAGCTCCTGTGTTTGCAGGATAGGGTGACTCGTGCCCGCCGTTTGTCACAAAATTGTAAAAATATTGCGAATCTGCGCGGGATATATCTGCGCTGCGTAGATCCTCGCGGAAGCGCAATCAGCCTTGTGTACGATCCTGCACTTCCTCGTGCCATGCCATCTGGATGGCTTCCAGTTTGCCTTCGTTCGAGGCCTTGGGATCGCCGGCAAAGTCCGGCAACTCGGTGACGTAGCGGTGCAGGTCGGTGAAGCGCACGGCCAGCGGATCGAGCGTGGGGTGAGTTTCGGAGAGCAAGATGCCGAGGTCTTCGGCGTCGTCCCAGGTCAGTTTCTTCGCCATGCTCAGTGCTCCTCGGAGACGTAGTTGCGATTCCAGGCGGGAATCTCGACGACTACTTTGCCGGGTTTGACGATCTGCGCCTGGCAGCCGAGACGCGAGTTTAGCTGGAGATCGGCGGCCATGTCCAACCGGTCGGCCTCGTCATCGTCCATGGGGGAAAGATTCTCGGCGCCTTCCTTGACCCAGATGTGGCAGGTGGTGCAGGCGCAGTTGCCGCCGCAGGCATGGTCGAGCGTGACGCCGAAATTCAGCGCGACGTCGAGCAGCGATTGCTCCTTGCCGTGATCTTCGTAGGGCAATTTGCCGTTTTCAAACTGCACGGTCTTGCCTTCGGGCAGGAATGTGACCTGCACCGTGTTTTCGCCTGGAGCCTCTTCGGTCAACGTGCCGGCTCCTTGTGCTTTTTCTTCAGCCATATGTTCCTCAATCTCTCAATCAATCTTGATACTGTCATCCTGAGCGGAGTGGATGTCGCGCGAAGCGCGAAATCCACGCAGTCGAAGGATCTCTAGCAGCGCCACACTTTGTAGAAGTGCAGGGATCCTTCGACTGCGTGCGGCTTCGCATTCGCGAAGTCGCACTCCGCTCAGGATGACAATTTGCGGTGATGAGTAATCAGGCGTGATCATTCAAATTCTGCTTTTGCCATCGGATGCGGGGCGGTCGGGGCTTCGCCCAGATCCGTCTCGTCCATGTTTTTGCCTTTCAGCGCCGTCGAGACGGCGGTGTCCATCATCAGTTCGGCCAGGCGCGTGGTGCCTTGGTTCAGCGCGTCGATGGCTTTGCGGATCGCCTGATAATCTTCTTCGGCATTCACCGCATTCAGCGACTTTTCCATTTTCGCGATCCGCTTCTTTTCCTCGGTGGTCAGTTGTCCCCAGGCTGCACTCTTTTTTCCTTTTTCAAGCGCGGCGAGGATAGTGGCGGCTTCGCCGCGCGCTTCGATCAGCTGGCGGCGCCGAAAATCTTCTTCGGCATTATCGAACGAGTCGAGGATCATGCCCTCGACCTGCTCGTCGGTCAGGCCGTAGCTGGGCTGCACTTGAATCTCCGCCTCTTTGCCGCTGCGCTGCTCGCGCGCGGAGACGTGCAGAATGCCGTTAGCGTCGATCAGAAACTTCACTTCGACTCGCGGAATGCCGGCAGCCATGCCGGGGATACCTTTGAGATCGAAGCGCGCCAGCGAACGGCAGTCCTTGGCCAGTTCGCGTTCGCCTTGCAGCACGTGAATCGCAACGTTGGCCTGCCCGTCAACCTGCGTGGTGTAGAACTGCGTGGCCGAAGCAGGGATAGTCGAGTTGCGCAGAATGATTTTGTCGGTGACTCCGCCGGCAACTTCGATGCCGAGCGAGAGAGGAGTCACGTCGAGCAGGAGCATGTTCTCGGTCGCTTCGGAGCCGCCCGCGAGAATGTTCGCCTGCACCGCCGCGCCCAGGGCGACGACTTCATCGGGATTCAAATCGGTGTGCGGCTCGCGGTGGAACATTTCCTTCACCAGCGCGCGAACTTTCGGGATGCGCGTCGAGCCGCCGACGAGCACGACCTCGTCAATCTGTTCGGGTTTGAGACCGGCATCTTTCATCGCCTGCTTGCATGGGCCGACAGTGCGATCGATGACAGGTTGAATCAGTTGCTCATACTGCTCGCGGGTAATCTCGCGGCGGTAGCGCTTACCGCCGGGCAATTCGATATCGAGCTTGATGGAGGGCTGGGACGAAAGCGCGATCTTGGCTTCGATGACGGCTTTGCGGATCGCCTGCACGGCCTCGGCATTGCGGCGAAGATCAAGACCGAGGTCGCCGCGAATGTCGTCGAGCGCGATGGTGATGAGCAGGTTGTCGATGTCGTCGCCGCCGAGATGGGTGTCGCCGTTGGTGGCAATGACTTCGAAAATTCCGTCGTGTAGTTTGAGGATCGAGATGTCGAAGGTGCCGCCGCCGAGGTCGTAGACGGCGACGATGCCGTTCTGCTTCTTGTCGAGACCGTAGGCGAGCGAGGCCGCGGTCGGTTCATTGACCAACCGAAGGACTTCGAGGCCGGCGATGCGGCCGGCGTCTTTCGTGGCCTGACGCTGCGCGTCGTTGAAATAGGCGGGAACGGTGATGACCGCTTTCGTGACCGGGCCGCCGAAGAAGCGCTCCGCGCTGCGCTTGAGCTGGCGAAGAATGAGCGCGGAAATTTCCGGCGGAGTGAAAGTCTTATTGCCCAGCTTGATGCGAAGCACTTCTCCCGGTTGCATGTCTTCAGCCAGGCGGAAAGGGAAGAGTTTCAACTCTTCCTGAATATCTTCCACCCCACGTCCCATCAGGCGTTTGATAGAGTAGACAGCTCGTTCCGGAGTTTCGATCAGAGCATTGCGCGCGGCATTGCCGATGACGGGCTGGTTGTTCGCGTCCAGCGCGACTACCGAGGGAAGCAGATTCAGGCCATCGTCGCCCGGAATTACCACAGGCGTATTCCCTTGCATAAAGGCCACCAGGGAGTTGGTGGTGCCGAGGTCGATGCCGACGATGCGATCAGTAGCCATTTGGTAATTGTGTAATTGAGTAATTTTGTAATTGAAAGACTCTGGTTCCAATTTCCCAAATTACTCAATTACTAAATTTCTCAATTCTCCATTGCCGCGTTCACATCTCTGACCAGGTTGCGGATGTAATTGCGGCGGTTCAGCACATCCACCATTTTGTCGCGTTCCTGCTTGCGCTCTTCATCTGAGACCGGTTGACCGTTCTGCGTACGCTGGATCAATCCATCCCACATCCTCCAGCAAACCTCTAACTCGTGCAGGAGCGCTTCGTGCTTGGCTTCCAGCGACAATTTTTGATTTCCAATTTCTTCGATCAGCGCGGGATCGTCCTCGCCCATCTTTTTGTTGCGCGCAGCTCTTCGAGCTGCATGTTTAGTTCGAAGACTTCTTCGAGTAAATCCGGGGGAACGATTTGCTTCTTGGTCTCGCCCGTGGCGCGCGCCTGTTCGGTTGCGCTCTTAGACTGCTCCTCCAGTTCCACGCCTTCGAGGTGCAGCAGGTATTGCGTGCGCCTGATCGGATCCTTCAGCGTGCGATACGCGTCGTTGAGCAGGGAACTTTGTTCCAGACTCCACTCTTGCTGCTTGCTGCCGGCGCGCGCATTCAGATCCGGATGGAGCCTGCGGCTCAAGTCATAAAAATCCCTCTCCAGAGCCGCGACGTCAACATTGAGCTTCCGGGGCAGACCGAAGAACGAAAAATAATCGACCGGAACCGGAGGCTGGACTTTTCCGCATGCCTCGCAGAAGTGAGCGGCACGCATGGAGCCGCACGACCAGCAGGAATGCGTCTCCTGCGGCAAAGGCTTGGCGCTGATCGCGGTAAGAGCAGAATCGGTCATTCGTATTCCTTAAACAGCGAACCCAAGTGGCTTGACGAAGTGCGCGTAAACGGAGCGCTCGAGGCAGGCCGCGCGGGGCGAGTCGCCCGCGCCCACACAGGCATCAGGCTGAGAATGACGTGCCGCAGCCGCATGACTTCGATGCCTGGGGATTCACGAATACGAAGCCCTGTTGCATCAGCGTTTCCTGATAATCCAGGGTCATGCCGTGCAGGTAGATGAACGACTTCGGGTCCACGAATACACGCACATCGCTGAACTGGAAGATGCGGTCCCGTTCGCGCGGTTGCGTGTCGAACCGGATGTTGTAACTCAGGCCCGAACATCCGCCGCCTTGTACTCCTAGCCGCAGGCCGCCCTGGTCGGGCGAAATGCCTTCCTTGGCCATGGCGCTGCGCACCTTGGTCAAGGCTTTCTCAGTGACAAGAATTCCCTTGGCGGGGGCCTGTGCGGATTGTGGTCGTGATTCCGTTGCTGTCGTCATTTAATCGTTACGCGTCCCAGCAGCGGCTAAAGCCCTGTCGAGAGTGCGTCCGCTTACGGCGCGGCTTAAAGCCGCGTCCTTTCAAACCTAGAAACCGCGTCGCCTTCAAAACGATCGAAGCTTACTTCGCTTCGGCGGCGACTGGGGTGGACACTTCCTGCTTCTTCTTCCAGTCCCCAATCGCGGCTCGGATGGCGTCCTCGGCCAGCACCGAACAATGGATCTTTACCGGAGGAAGCGAGAGCTCCTTCACGATGTCCATGTTCTTGATGGCGAGGGCTTCGTCCACGGTCTTGCCTTTGACCCACTCGGTGGCGAGCGAGGACGAGGCGATGGCTGAGCCGCAACCGAAGGTCTTGAACTTGGCGTCTTCAATGACGTTGGTTTCGCGATTGACCTTGATCTGGAGCTTCATGACGTCGCCGCACTCGGGCGCGCCTACCAGGCCGGTGCCCACATCGGTGCTCTTTTTGTCCATCGAGCCGACGTTGCGGGGGTTGTTGTAGTGATCGATGACCTTGTCGCTGTATGACATTTTTTAACCTCAAGTTTCAAAGTTTCAAAGTTGCAAGGTTCAATCGTCTCGCCTCAAGGCAGCAACTTTGAAACCTTGAAACTTTGAGACGTTGAAACCTGTTTTTTGCTATTCTCCCGCCCACTTCACGTCTTTCAGGTTGATGCCTTCCTTTGCCATTTCATAGAGCGGAGAAAGCTCGCGCAAGCGCTCAACCGTTTCCGTGACGCGATCGGCGACATAGTCAACTTCGGCTTCGGTGTTGAAGCGGCCGATGCCGAAGCGGATCGAGCTGTGCGCCAGATCGTCGCCCGTGCCGAGGGCTTTCAACACGTAAGATGGTTCAAGAGTCGCGGACGTGCACGCAGAACCGCTCGAAACTGCAATGTCGTTGATGCCCATCAGCAGCGACTCGCCTTCTACGTAGGCGAAGCTGATATTCAGATTGCCTGGGAGACGATGCTCCATCGAGCCGTTGATGTAGGTCTCATCGAGACGGTTCATGATGCGGTCGCGAAGGCGGTTGCGCAGGCCTGCCAGCTTGCAGGATTCCTGCGGCATTTCTTCTTGCGCAATAGCACAAGCCTTGCCCAGTCCCACGATGCCGGGGACGTTGAGCGTTCCAGAGCGCATGCCGCGCTCATGGCCGCCGCCATCGATAATCGCGGAAATCTGTACCCGCGGATTCTTGCGGCGCACATACAAGGCGCCGACGCCTTTCGGGCCATACATCTTATGGGCGGAAATGGACGCCAGGTCGATGTTCTGTTTGATTACGTCCACCGGCACTTTGCCGACCGCCTGCGTCGCGTCCGTATGGAAGATCACGCCGCGCTCGTGACATAGCTTACCGATTTCGGCCACCGGCTGTAGAACGCCGATTTCGTTGTTGGCGTACATGATCGTGACCAGGATCGTCTTGTCATCCATGGCGCGCTTCAGGTCGTCGAGATCGACCAGCCCGTCTTTCTGCACCGGCATGTAGGTGACGCGGTAGCCATATTTCTCGAGGCGCTTGCAGGTATCAAGCACTGCCTTATGCTCCGTGACCGCGGTAATGATGTGGTTCCCCTTCTCGCGGTACATCTCGGCCACGCCCTTGATGGCGAGGTTGTCGCTCTCGGTGGCTCCGGACGTGAAGATAATTTCTTTCGTAGTGGCGCCGACCAGCTTCGCGATGCGCTCTCGCGCCGTTTCCACGCCTTCTTCCGCAGCCCACCCGAACGAGTGATTGCGGCTGGCCGAATTGCCGAACTTCTCCATGAAGTAAGGCAGCATCTCTTCCAGAACCCGCGGGTCCAGGGGGGTGGTGGCGTGGTTATCCATATAAATCGGCAGCTTCACGCCCTTAGCGTCGGGGTGGTGAAGTTGCCTGTTTGCCTGGGGGATCTTGACGTCCGTGCTCATTGATGGCTTCTCCTGCTTGGCGAATCTTAATTCTCTAAACTCTATTGTCTAAGCTCTTTGATGAATCTCGTATTCCCAACGGCTCACGATTCCCAACGGCTCAACTAATCGTCACCAAATCCGCCGCTTTCCTGGGAGGTGCGCTGCCGGCTTCTTCTGGTTCTTCCCGCATGTGCGAAATCTTGATGCGCTTCAACACCGCTTCAATACTGTCGTTCACCTTGCGCAACGGTTCCCGTATATTGCAACGGTCCGTCTGGTCGCATTCTCCCCGCACCGTGACGCAAGAAGTGATGAACAGGGGGCCGTCGATGGCTTGAATCACCTCGAAGGCGGAAATCGTGTGGGCCGCCCGGGCCAAGGTGTAACCGCCGTTCGTGCCGTGATGCGACAGCAACAAGCCAGCTTTGGCCAATCGCTGCAGAATCTTTGCCAAGGCCTCCGGCGGGATACTGTAAGCATCAGCTACGTCCTTGGCGCTCTGCGAACCTGCGCTGGATTGCTCCGCGAGATGCTTCATCGCCATCAGCGCATAGTCGGCTTTTTTGGTAAGTTTCAGCACTTGATCCCCATCAAATATTGGAGCCGCATCAAATCCGACCTTTTCTGTCGTAATTCATTTTACGTCACTTTTCGTTAGTAGAGCAAGTGCATGCAGCCAGGTGTCGAGAAACCGCGCCCAAGGGTAAGTAGCACGCGCTGAACGGCTTAAGCAATGCGACGGTTTAGTCGGACTCTGCCCGTTTGCGGGACGTCAACGTTCGAAGGAGAGTGCCTAAAACTTGTTACAAATTCGCAACCTTTCATCCCTTGGGACTTGACAACCGGCCAACCGGGTCTAAAATACCGTGAAATTCCGGCGCAACATCCCCTCCGCCTGTTTGTTTGGAGACCTTCCGGATTTATGACCTCAAAGTCGACCTCTCCTCCGAGCCGTGATACGAAGCAGCCTTGTAAGCACCCACGCGTGCAGATCGTTAGCCGAGACGAGGATTCCGAATTCGTCGAGTGCAAGGAATGCGGCGAGATCTTCGAGTCCAGCGAATTTAAGGACATGAACATCGAAGAACGCGCCCAGGAAACCGAGATCTGATTTTTAATTTTTTGGCGCCGCAGCCGACGCCGGTAAGCTCGCGATTTCGGCTTGTGTCGTCCCGAACCCTCTGGTAGTGTCCGGTGCGGAGGCGTGGGGTACGAGCCTAGACTCTTATGGCCGTTGTAGCTCTAGTGGTCAACGACTCCATGCTGATTCGCTATACCATTTGCCGCTTTCTGGAGCAGCGCGGCTTTGCGGTCGAGGTTGCCGCCAACGGCGAGGAAGCGTTGGAAGTCCTCTCCCGCGTGCAACCGGCGCTGATCATCACTGACATGGTGATGCCGAAGATGTCGGGAGGTGAACTGATAACCGCGCTGAAGAGCAAATCCCAGACAGCGGACATTCCAATCGTCATTGTCGCCTACAAGGCCGGCGGCTTCGATCAGACGGAGAAGCGCGCCAACTTCGCCATCTACAAAGACATTGAAATCGAAGCCCAGCTTGGCAGGGCGCTGGAAGCTCTGCTGGGCGAGGCGGGACAGCCGCGTTCCGCTGCGGAGTAGCTGGAGCAGGGGAGGAGCGTGCCGCGATATTTCTATCGCAAGAGCAAGCCAGCCTCTGCGGAAAAATCCATGGCGGCAAAATCCTTCAACAGAAATTTAGGATAGGCGGCGGCCGCGATCATGGCAGCGTTGTCGGTGGAGAGCGGTCGCGAAGGGAAAAATACGGGCAGACCTTCTTGCGCGCCCTCGCGTTCAAAGGTCTGGCGCAACTCCTGGTTGGCGGCAACTCCGCCCGTGACAAAAAGGGTGGCAACATCGTAAGCCCGGGCTGCTGCCAAGGTTTTTCTCATCAGATCCTCGACAATCGCGCGCTGGAAAGATGCGACCAGGTCGAGCGTGAGCTGGTCGCTGTTAGCGAGATAATTTTCCAACTTGGGTTTCGCAATGTTCGCAAGGGCCTTGCGGCGCGCTTCTATTGACGCGTGCATATCGTGCGTCTCGACGTAGCGCAAGATCGCTGTCTTAATGCCGCTGTAGGAAAAATCAAAGCGCGGACGGGTATCGTCCAGAGCGATGACCTTGCCATCGTTTCTGCCACGGCGATCGCGATGCTTGATCTGCGCGGGCGGAAACTTCACGGCTCGTGGGTCGCCGTGCGGAGCGAGCCGGTCGATCGCAGGGCCTCCGGGATATCCCAGCCCCAAAAGCTTGGCGACTTTGTCGAAGGCCTCTCCGGCTGCGTCGTCGCGGGTGTGGCCGATATTCTGGTAGGTCCAGGAATCGCCCTTTTGCGCGGCTAGATAGAGATGCGTGTGTCCGCCGGAGACGACCAGGGCCAGCACGGGGAATTGCACTTCGTGGTTTCCCTTCTGCCGCTCCCGATTCGCGTACAGATCCAGCAGCACGGCATGAATGTGGCCTTCGAGGTGGTTGACGGCGATGAGCGGTTTGTCGAGCGCGAATGCCAACCCTTTGGCGTAGCTAATGCCCACCAGCAACGCCCCGGCGAGGCCGGGGCCCTGGGTAACTGCGATGGCATCGACGGAGTTATAAGTGTGCCGGGCTTCGGCCAGCGCCTGGCGCACGACCGGCACGATAGCGCGCAGATGCTCCCGCGATGCCAGTTCGGGCACGACACCGCCATAGGGCTGATGGGTCGCGATCTGCGAGGCGACGACATTCGAGATGAGCTGTTCGCCCGAGCGGACCACCGCCGCCGCGGTTTCGTCGCAGGAACTTTCGATGCCGAGAATATAGGCGTCAGGCATGTTCTTATATTATTCGAAGTCCTATGGCTGACTTGCTTCAACATGTGCTGGAATCCGGCTTTCCCTTCCCGGATCAGCTCATCCAGCTGTTTGTGGGTGGATCCGAATTGCATGGCGCTAAAGTTCACGGAACGGATGACCTTGATGTCTACGGCGTTTATATCGAACCTCCGGAGATGACTCTCGGGTTGGAATCCTTTCCCCATTTTGTGTGGTCCACGGCCGGGAACGACCGCCGCAACGGTCCTAACGATGTAGATGTCACGCTTTACTCGCTCAAGAAATGGGCCGGGCTGGCTTGCAAGGGAAATCCTACGGCTCTGCACTTCCTTTTTGCCGAAAGCGCTATTCACAATGCGATCTGGAACGAAATTGTGCGCAGCCGGACCGTTTTTCTCGCGCGAACATTTGTGAAGCCGTTCGTGGGATTCGCCGACGACCAACTCAAACGCCTGACTGGCAGTAAGGGACGAGGTAAAAAAGGACAGCGGCCTGAGATCGAAGAAAAATATGGCTATGACGTGAAGGCCGGAATGCACACCCTGCGCCTGTTGTATGAATGCAAGGAACTTCTGTCAGAGGGCACAATAACGATGCCTCGCCCTGAGCGAGACCTTCTCATTCGTGTACGCACTGGGAAATATTCCATGGACAAAGTCATCGCTATGGCGCAGAGGTTGTTTGCGGAATGCGAGGAAGCGGCCAAATCATCCTCTCTGCCAGACAGAGTAGATCGCGCCGCAGTATCGCGCCTGCTGACGGACAGTTATCGCAAAGCGTGGGACTCTGTTGAGAAGCGGTCATCCCGTTGACTTTATTCAGCGGTATCATGGGATCATTTTCCCTGGCACTCCATGTTGAAGGACTTCGCAACCTCGATCGTGAAAATCCTGCGCCAGCGGGGGTTTCAAGCCTATCTGGTCGGCGGGTGCGTGCGCGATCTTCTGCTTGGGCGCGAGCCGAAGGATTACGACGTGGCGACCGACGCGACGCCGGAGCAGGTCATGGGTATCTTTCCCGAAACGTATGCTGTGGGAGCGCAGTTCGGCGTTGTGCTCGTGCCGGCGCCAGAGGAAGACAAGGCAGGCGCCGTGTCTGCGGACTTCTCTTCGAAGGGTCAAGCGGTCGAGGTGGCGACCTTCCGCAGCGATATCGGATATTCCGATGGCCGCCATCCCGACGAAGTGCGTTTTAGCCGCGATCCGCGGGAGGATGTAGCGCGCCGGGACTTCACGATCAACGGCATGCTGCTCGATCCCCTGAGTGGTCAGACGCCCGGCGAAGTGCTCGATTTTGTGGGCGGGCGTAAGGATCTGGAAGCAGGAATCATCCGCACCATCGGCGATCCGGAGCAGCGCTTAGGTGAAGACAAATTGCGCATGCTTCGCGCAGTCCGCTTCGCGGCGCGATTCGAGTACTCGATCGAGCCAGGGACTTTTTCGGCGACCCAGAAACTCGCTGAGCAAATTCACGTCGTGTCACGCGAGCGTGTGCGCGATGAACTGACTCGCATGTTGACCGAAGGACATGCCCGGCGTGCGTTTCTCCTGCTGGATGAAAGCGGCTTGCTCAAGCCCGTCCTGCCGGAGATTTCGGCCATGAAGGGAGTAGAGCAGCCGCCGGAATTCCATCCCGAGGGAGATGTGTTCGTCCACACGCTGCTTCTTCTGGACAACCTGCCGAATCCTTGCCCGTTGACGCTGGCCTGGGGAGCGCTGCTGCATGATGTCGGCAAGCCCGCGACGTTTCGGGTGGCTCCGGATCGCATCCGATTCGATAGTCACGTTGAAGTGGGCGTGAAGATGGCGGAAGAAATCTGCCGGCGGTTGCGATTTTCCAACGACGAAACCGAACAGATTCTTGCGCTGGTCGATAATCACATGCGCTTCGGCCATGTGAGCCGGATGAAGGAGTCAACGCTGAAGAAATTTCTTCGCATGCCCGCCTTTGATGAGCATCTTGCCTTGCACCGCGCTGACTGCCTGGCCAGCCACCGCAATTTGAGTACGTATGAATTTATCCAGCAAAAGCGCGCGGAAATTCCAGCGGCAACGATGCGTCCTTCGCCCTTGGTTACCGGCGATGATCTGATTGCCGCGGGTCACGTCCCCGGCCCAAAGTTCCGCGAAATTCTGACTGCGGTGGAAGATGCGCAGCTCGAAGGGCGACTACCGTCGCGGGATGCGGCTCTCGAATTCGTGCGTCGCGAATTTCCCGCATAAGGCTGTGCGAACCCGTAGATCGGCCGACGCGAGTGCTAAGATTGAAGTTCACTCAAACCATGTATAGCGCCGGATGAGACGAGGAATTGACCTTGGAACAGGCGAGCTCAGGGCTAGAAAAAATTGTAGCTCAATCGTTGCGGCTGGCGCCGCCGTCGCAAGCGCCAATCATGGCGTGGCCGGTAGTCTGCGGCTCTGCCGTTGCCGAGCGTACGCGGGCGCTATGTTTTGAAGATGGAGTATTGCGCGTGGAGGTCGCCGGCCAGCGATGGAAGGCGGAACTGCAATCTCTGGCGCCGCGATACCTGGCAGTGATCAATCGATATACGACCGAGGCGGTTCGCAGAATCGAGTTCGTGCTTGCAGCCACGGAAAGTGCAGACAAGAGACTCCGCTGACCAGGCCTCCTATCCCATGAAAGTCAGTGACAAAGACGTCGCCTACGTCGCGGAGTTGGCCAATTTGGAACTTACGGACGAAGAGCGCGCAGGTATGCTGCGCGACCTGAATTCCATTCTCGAATACATCGACCGCCTCAATGAACTCGACACATCGAATGTGCCGCCGATGGCGCAGGTTTCTGATCGCTATGGAGTGGATGAAGCGAAGCAGGGAAGCGAGCGCTTCGCGTACGCGAACCGTGAGGATATTCCCGAGGGACTGCGCAAGTCGTTGCCGCATGAAGAAGCGCTCGCGAACGCACCGGATGCGGACGAACATTTCTTCACAGTCCCGAAAGTAATTGAGCGCTAGCGCCTGGAATTCATTTGATCTGGAATTCATTTGAGAATGAACCGAAGGAGTGAAGTGCGCGGCCCCGGGGGCTGAAGCCCGCATCATTAGTGCTCCAGGCGGCACGGCTGAAGCCGTGCCCTTCCCGAAACTGTCTTTCCTAAGACCGTTTATGAGATAACTCCGAGCTAGCCTCTCTACGAAGTGGACCAATGGATCTGAAGTCACTCACCATCGACGACGCCCGCACTGCGGCGCAGGAACGCAAGACGACGGCGCTCGCGCTCGCCGAGGCGCACTATGCGCGCATCAAGCAGGAAGACGGACAGATTGGCGCATTCCTGACGCTGTCGAAAGAGCGTGCGCTCGCACAGGCGGACCGCATCGACCGCATGGTGGCGGAAGGAAGGACTCTTCCGCCATTGGGCGGCGTGCCGGTCGGAATCAAGGACGTGATGAGCACGCGCGGCGTTCGTACTACGGCAGGGTCGAAGAGTCTGGATAAGTACATTCCTCCGTTCGACTGCACCGCGGTCGAGCGGATGGAAGCGGCGGGCGCGGTCGTGCTGGGCAAGACGAACTGCGATGAATTTGCGATGGGCTCGTCGAATGAAAACTCGGCGTATCATCCCGTCCGCAACCCTCGCGATCTGAGCCGCGTGCCCGGAGGGTCTTCGGGCGGTTCGGCCGCGGCGGTTGCAGCCGGCATGGCGGTCGTCACGTTAGGCTCGGACACTGGCGGATCGATTCGTCAACCGGCATCGTTTTGCGGCGTGGTGGGATTGATGCCGACCTACGGGCGCGTTTCTCGCTACGGACTGATCGCGTTTGCGTCGTCGCTCGACCACATTGGACCGTTGTCGAAAACGGTAAAGGACGCGGCAATTGTGCTGCGTACGATTGCCGGGCGCGATCCCATGGATTCGACTTCCGCAGATGTCCCGGTGCCTGACTACATTGCGGAACTCGACAAGCCGGTGCGTGGAATAAGGCTTGGAGTTGCGAAGGAATATTTCGGCGAGGGCCTGGATGAAGAAGTCAGGCAGGCGGTGGAGACGGCGATCGATAAGCTTAAGGGATTGGGCTGTGAGATTGTTCCAGTTTCTCTGCCACACACGCCTTATGCAATCCCAACTTATTACATTATTGCGACGGCGGAAGCATCGTCGAATCTGGCGCGCTACGACGGAGTCCGCTACGGCAATCGGGCGCGCGGAGTCAAGACGTTGTCGGAAATGTACCGTCGCAGCCGCGACGAGGGCTTCGGCGCCGAAGTGAAACGGCGCATCATGCTCGGCACATACGCGTTGAGCGCGGGTTACTACGATGCTTATTACTTGAAGGCGCAGAAGGTGCGAACCCTGCTGACGCGCGATTTTGACGAGGCGTTTCGCAAGGTCGATGCGATTGTGACGCCCACAAGTCCGACGGCGGCGTTCCGGCTGGGCGAAAAGTCAAATGATCCGCTGGCAATGTACCTCGCCGATATCTACACCGTGACTGCGGATCTTGCGGGGATTCCGGGAATATCGGTGCCTTGCGGGGAAACGAAAGAGAAGTTGCCGATCGGGCTACAGATTCTGGGCAAGCATTTCGATGAGGCGACGATTTTGCGAGTGGCGCACACGTACGAGCAGGGTTGAGGGTTGTTATTCGGCTGACTTGTAGTAGCATTCCCCGGCGCAAGCCCGGCACAGAATTTTTCCGTCGTGCCGCACTTCTCTGCGAAAGCTAATTCCTTCCCCACAGGCGTCGCACAATACGCGCTCGCCTTTGTATCCCGGGAATTCTTCCGGCGGTAAGTCGACTTTGACCCACTGCATCGTGAAAAGGTCGTCGTTGGAGATTTCGCGGTAGGCCAGCATCTGCTGCTGATTCTTGTCGGCAATCTCGGGATGCATCTGGCGAGCCAGAGCCTTCGACGATTCTTTTGCGGCGATGCGGATCGCTTTGCCGCTGTTCACGTCCACGAATGTTGCGGCAACCTTGCCCCAATCGCGGAACTTTAATGCGCGTTTTCCGAGCCGGCACCCAGTGACCACGGCGACCGCGTCGGTTGCGCAGCGATCGATTTCGACGAACGTGACGAGGCGCTTTCTGTCTTTTCCTCGAGGATCGTCAATGCCAAGTTTCTGCAAGCCCAGCATCGCGAGGCGCACACCCAGAACCTGCCCCGCACAGAGGTGCCCGTGGGCTTGCTCAGCGTCGCGAAGATATTCGTCGAGGGAGTTCATGAGAGTAGCTCTCAGCTGTCAGCTTAACATCTTCCGCCGCGGACTTCCGGGCGTGCACTTGCTCATTTCCTGCGCCAACGAATTCCGTCTTTGGTGATCTCCACCAGGATGCCTGCATCGGCAAGTTCGGCGCGGATTGCGTCGGAGGTTTTGAAGTCTCGGGCGCTGCGGGCCGCCTTCATCGCTTCTACCTTCTTTTCGATGTCGGCATCTGACATTTGTCCCGACTCGACCGCTTCGCGCAACCCACTGCTTACCTCTTTGTCGCGGCCTTCCGTCGGGGCCCACTCGAAAACTCGCTTCATCTTCGGACCATCGTCATCGTCGAGCACGGCAAAGATTTCGTCGAACTTGGCTAACGCAGTGAGGAGGGGCCGGACATCATCATTTTTGATTCCGCCGGTATCGATCGCGGCGTTCGCCTGCCGCACCATCTCGAAGATGGCGGCTTGCGCCTGCGCGGTGTTCAGGTCATCGTCCAGCGCGGCCTTCATACGTGCGATCGTGTCAGACGCCAGCGACTGCATTTCAGAACTGGAACCTTCAGCGAAAGTTCCAGAACTCAGGCGCAACCGAAAGTTTCGCAGGCGTTCCACCGATACCGCGGCCTGCTTCAGCCCATCGAAGGTGAAGTTCAGCTGATTACGGTAGGGAACTGACGCCAGCAAATAGCGGATCGATGAGGGCTTGTGACCCTTGAGAACCAGGTCGCGGAGCGTGAAGAAATTCCCCAGACTCTTCGACATCTTCTCGCCTTCGACCAGGAGGAAGCGTGCATGAAACCAGAAATGCGCGAAAGGCTTGCCGGTAAAGGATTCTGACTGCGCAATTTCGTTTTCGTGATGCGGAAAGATGAGATCTTCACCGCCCGCGTGCAGGTCGAACGTTTCTCCGAGTTCTCCCATGGACATGACAGAACATTCCAGGTGCCAGCCCGGCCGCCCCGGCCCAATCGCCGTATCCCACGAAGCTTCGCCCGGCTTGGGCGCCTTCCACATTGCGAAGTCGCGTGCGCTGTCTTTGTCATATTCGTCAACATCGACGCGAGCGCCATCCCGCATGTTCCCAAAATCTTTTTTTGAAAGTTTGCCGTACTGGGGAAATTTAGCGATGCGGAAGTAATAGGACCCGTCTTCCGTGCGGTAGGCAAAGCCTCTCTCCACAAGTTTCGCGACAAAGTCCGCCATTTCCGGAATGTGCTCGGTCGCCCGCACCAGCGTGGGCTCCTCGATTCCGATCATCGCGGCATCTTCCAGAAATGCTTTCTCATACTTCGCGGTGTACTGCTGCACGCTGACGCCGTCGCCCGCCGCAAACCGGATAATCTTGTCGTCCACGTCGGTGATATTCATGACGTGGTGCACTGTGTATCCGCTCTGCAGCAAAAACCTGCGCAGAATGTCAACCGCAACGAAAGTTCGGAAGTTGCCAATGTGACCGTAATCGTAGACGGTCGGGCCGCAGGCGTACATGCGGACCTCACGATCGACAAGAGGACGGAACTCCTCGATCCGCGACGACAGGGTATTAAAAAGACGAAGCGCCATAGAAAAGTGCGATTACGAAGAAACGAACTAAGATTCTAGGGTCGGGCACAGAGTGGGTCAAATCGCCGTCAGGCAGCGGGACTTCGGGCCGGCGGTAAAGCATGCGTATGTTCGCGCAAACGCTGCTGCACCAGGATGACGTAATGCAACGCCGAGATAATGGTGAAGAAAAAAGTAGCTCGAAGAAATTCTGTGCGCGCGATCCATATCCAGCGCAACGGACGAATCTGAAACAGCAGAACAAAAAAAACCGCGGCAATCTGCGACACTGTGTTGGCTTTACCAAAGATGCTGGGGCGGAAATCGCGCAGCCCGGCAATCGCGAACAGGACCGCGCTGGCGGCAAGAATCGAAATATCGCGGCTAAACACCACCACGGTGAACTTCCATGGGATCTTGCGCAAGATGGAGAGTACGAGGAAGATTGTGCTCAACAGAAGCTTGTCAGCAATCGGATCCAGATACTGTCCCAGAATAGTCTGTTGATGAAGAGTGCGGGCCAGCAGGCCATCCAGGCCATCGCTAAATCCGGCTGCCACGAAGAGTACCAGCGCCCACATGTAGTGCCCGTCAACCAGATAGATCACGATGAACGGAACGAAAATCATCCGCAGCAGGGTGAGTTGATTGGGAGCGGTGAAGACTTGCGAGAGTTTCACGCGCTCTCCTTCGCAGCCTGCGATCCGGAGTTGTGAAGTGCGTCGCCCGCGCCGCCTCGTTCCTCACTGGACGGAGCGAGGGCCGCGGAGGGCTCCAGTCCGGTCTTGGCGAGGAAGCGCTGGGATAGAGAAGGCAAGCTCCCGTCGGGCAAATCACGTTCGACGCGCTCGATGCGATGCATGGGAAAGAAAACCACGGCCGGAGTGAACGGCTCGCCGTCCCTCACCATCACGGCGAGATCCTCGAAAGAGGCAAGTTCGGCTCCGCTCAAACTCAGCCCCTCGGGCGCAAGCGCAAGAATCATCCCCCAGAATTTCTCTCGCGGATTGCAGAGGGTCGCAATCACGATTGCGCCGGGTGCAAACGGTTTCCTCCTAACGGCGTCCGCGGCTCCGTCGCTTGGGGAGTGCTTTTCCACTTTAAGATTGTCGCTGGGAGGAGCGGGGCATTGCAAATGCGTCCGACTCTATGAAGTAAAGCCTGCACCTGTATACCTATCTGGCAAAGAATTACTGACTGCTCACTTTAACTGCGAACTCCGGTATGCTTGGCGGACATGCGACCAGCGCCTGCAACTCCGGTGATTGAATTCCGCAACGTTTCCTATCGCGTGGGGGACACACAAGTGCTTTCCGGATTTAATCTGCAAGTGCAGAGTGGTGAGACTGTTGTTCTGTTGGGACGCAGCGGCTCGGGCAAGACTACATCGCTGAAACTGGTCAACCGATTGTTGATTCCTTCGTCCGGGGAAATTCGCGTAAACGGCGTATCGAACAAAGAAGGCGACATCACCCGCCTGCGTCGCAGCATCGGCTACGTGATTCAGGACGTTGGTCTTTTCCCTCATTTCACGATCGAGCGCAACATCGGGCTTGTTCCGAAGATTGAAGGCTGGCCGCGGGAGCGGATTCGCGCGCGCGTAGAAGAATTGCTGCAAATGGCTGGGCTTGGGCCAGAGACGGCGACTCGGTATCCGCATCAGCTCTCGGGCGGTCAGCGGCAGCGGGTGGGAGTGGCTCGGGCGTTGGCCGCAGATCCCGAAATACTTCTGATGGACGAGCCGTTCGGCGCGCTCGATCCGCTTACGCGCGACGAGCTGCAACGCGAATTCCTGTTGCTGCAGCAAAGGCTCCACAAGACAGTTGTATTTGTCACGCACGATCTGCGGGAGGCCCTGCGGCTGGGATCGCGTATTGCCTTGATGGAAGCGGGGCGACTGGTAACCGTCCTTGCCCCTGACGAGTTTCTACGCTCCACCGATGCATTGGCCTCTGCCTATGTCAGAGCCTTCGGCGGAGATTTGGAGGCGGCGGCCAAACGAGGCCCCTCATGAATGTCTTTCAATTCATTCTGCAGAATCACGATCAGGTGCTCGAACTTACCTTGGAGCATCTCCGGCTGGTCGGCCTGTCCACGGTATTCGCGATGTTGATTGGCATTCCGCTGGGCATTCTCATCGCCCACCGACCGCGGTTCAACAAACCGGTGCTGGCGAGCGCTAACATTATCCAGACCATCCCGAGTCTGGCGCTGTTTGGATTTCTGTTGCCCGTGCCGTGGCTGGGAGATCGTGCCGATCGCCTGGCGATTCTGGCCCTTACTCTTTATGCCTTGCTGCCGATCATCAGGAATACGTATACCGGAATCCGCGGAGTTGATCCCGCTGTGATGGAAGCGGGACGGGGCATGGGTCTCACAGAATCTCAGCTCCTGTTTCAGGTGGAACTGCCACTGGCTGTGAGTGTGATCCTCTCAGGAGTGCGCGTGGCGGTGGTGATTTCCGTGGGCCTGGCCACGATCGCGGCAGCGATTGGGGCTGGAGGTCTGGGAGAATTGATCTTTCGCGGTCTTGCCATGGTCGACGATCGAGTGATTCTGGCCGGAGCTATTCCCGCCGCGCTTATGGCGCTGGTGGCCGATTTCAGCGTGGGATGGCTGGAGAGGCGCTTGCAGCCGCAATGAAGAATCTTTGTACCTCTGTTCTGGCAGTCGTCACCTTGCTTCTGCCATCGTGTTCGGCGTCGCACGCCGATCGCATCGTCGTTGGTTCCAAGAATTTTACCGAATCATTCCTGTTGGGCGAGATCGTGGCACAAATGATCGAGGCCCACACAAGTCTCAAAGCGGATCGGCGTTTCTACCTGGCGGGAACATACATTTGTCAGCAGGCAATTCTTGCCGGGCGAATTGACGTGTATCCGGAATATACGGGCACTGCGCTGACTGCAATTCTCAAGCAGCCTGCCAGTAGCGACAAGCAAGAGGTCTATCAGCGGGTGAAGAGTGAATATGAGCGCCGCTTCGGTCTGACCCTCGGTCCGGCCTTCGGCTTCAACGATACGTTTGCCATGGAGATTCGCGGCGAAGATGCTCGGCGCTTGAACATCAAAACGTTGTCGCAGGCGGCCGCGTTCGCTCCACGATGGCGCGCTGGGTTCGGCTACGAGTTCATGGAGCGGCCGGATGGATATCGAGGCTTGGCCGCGACGTATGGGCTGCACTTCGCGGAACCGCCGCGCATCATGGATTTGGGCCTGCTCGCGCGAGCGCTACAAGATCGCCAGATCGACCTGGCTGGCGGCAACACGACCGACGGGCTGATTCCGGCATTAGGTTTGTTCGTACTGGAAGACGATCGGCATTATTTTCCACCCTATGAGGCGGTGCCGGTAATACGCCAGCACACGCTACATCAACATCCGGAGCTGGCGCAAATCTTTGCCCAATTGTCGAAAACAATTTCCGATGAAGAGATGCAGAGCCTGAACTATGCGGTGGATGGCCGGCACCGGGACGCGAAAGAAGTAATTCACGAATTTTTAAGGAACAAGAATCTCGTCCAGTGAGTGAATGCGGCGGGCAGTCAGATTTGCAGTGTCCCGTGCAGGGTGAGCACTGCGTTCCCTTTAATACTGACGCGGTCTCCGGCCATTGCGCACCAAAGTTCTCCTCCGCGTTCTGACAGTTGGCGCGCATAAAGCTGCGCCTTCTTCAACCGCTCCGTCCAGTAGGGCGTGAGGGCGCAATGCGCGGACCCGGTCACTGGGTCCTCTGGAATGCCATAACTGGGCGCAAAATAACGTGAGACGAAATCACTCTCTTCTCCGGGTGCGGTCGCCGCGACAGCCAACGGATGAAGCTCCTCCAGTCGCGCGAAATCAGGACGGATATCTTCGATCCCTGTCTGGTTCTCATACACTGCAATGTAGGTTTCATTTGCTTCCAGAAAGCTGGATGGACGCGGTGCCGTCCCCAGACCCTGAATGAGGGCTTCGGGCAAAGATGCGCAAGTCTTTGCGGACATTGCTGGGAAATCCATTGCCAGCTTTTCACCGTCCTTGCTCACCGTCAAAGCCCCACTGAGACGAGTCTCGAATCGCACCGTTTGGAACCCCGGTTGCAGCAGGTTCAGTATCACGTAACCCGATGCCAGAGTGGCGTGGCCGCACAGCCGAACCTCGCAACGGGGCGTAAACCATCGCAGATCATAATGTTTGACCCCGTGTTTGTCCCTGGCCACAAAAAAAGCGGTCTCGGAGAAGTTATTTTCAGCGGCGACCTTGAGCAGCAACGCGTCATCTAACCATTCTTGAAGAGGGCAGACTGCGGCGGGATTGCCGTGGAACGGCTGATTGGTGAATGCGTCAACGTGAAATAGAGGAATCCGCATCTTCGTTATTGTCATTTTACTTTGCGAAGAGGCCCGAAACTGGACGCGGATTTTGAGAGTCCAATTCCACCGCAAATTCGTCCAATCCATACGTCGGGAGGCTTAATGCTCGTCGCTCAAGGAGAGATCGCTGGCCGTCGTCAATTATTGGAGCGGATCGCCGATGCTCGCTCGCGGAGCGATGCACTCTTCAAGATCGTACGGGAACAGTTTCTTTACGATCGACCCATTCCAGAGCGTCACCGCATAGTGTTTTATGTAGGACATCTGGAGGCGTTCGACTGGAATCTCCTCCACGAAAACGTGCTCGATCTGAAGAGTTTTCATCCGGACTTTGATCACCTGTTTGCTTTTGGTATCGACCCGGTTGGCGGTGGATTACCCTCGGATCAGCCTTCAGACTGGCCGTCTCTCGATGCGGTGCGCGACTACGTCAGCAGAATTCGCGCCGCTCTCGACGAAAAGCTGACGGACGGAAGTCTGGAATCATATGGTCGGGGACGCGACGGGTTTCCACTCGACACTTTGCTTAACGTCGCGATCGAGCATCGCCTGATGCATGTCGAAACGCTGGCTTACATGCTGCACCAGTTGCCATTCGATCGAAAAGTATCTCAGGGGGACTCATTCCATCTCGCCACCGCGCCGGTGAAAAATCGGATGATCGAGATTCCGGCTGGCGCGGCGACACTGGGCCTTCCCCGCGGACCCGATAATTTCGGTTGGGACAATGAGTACGAGGCCCATGGTGTGCAGGTGCCGGCATTTGAGATTGATCAATATGAAGTTACGAACCGCCAATACCTCGAGTTCATGGCTGCCGGCGGTTATGAAACGCGCGCTTTCTGGAGCGATGAAGCCTGGAACTGGAAGACGGCACATGCCGTGTCGCATCCCGTGTTCTGGACGAAAGAAGCGAACGGGTACCTTTACCGCGGCATGTTCGAAGAAATCCCGCTGCCCCTCGACTGGCCAGTTTACGTGAGTCATGCTGAGGCGGTGGCGTACGCCCGCTGGGCCGGGAAGTCGCTGCCGACGGAAGAGGAGTGGCAACGCGCCGCTTATGGCACAAACGATGGAAGCGAAAGATATTATCCGTGGGGCAATGAACCGCCCAATTCCAGCCTCGGCAACTTTGATTTCAACCACTGGAACCCCACGCCGGTAAATGTTTTTCCTGCCGGAGGCAGCGCGTTCGGAGTCCGCGATTTGTTGGGGAACGGCTGGGAGTGGACTTCCACTCCTTTCGCTTCATTTCCCGGGTTTGAGCCCTTCCCGTTCTATCCCGGCTACTCGGCAAATTTTTTCGATGGGCAGCATTTCGTTATGAAGGGTGGTTCGCCGCGCACCGCGGCGTGCATGCTGCGGCCCACGTTTCGCAACTGGTTTCAGGCGCATTACCAATACGTGTATGCGGGCTTCCGCTGTGTGAATCACCGATCCTGATCTTTGGAGTAAGGAGTCTGCCATGCTCGTTCATGCCATGCCTAGCAATGTCTCGTACGACTTCGCCTCCGACGTTCGCGACGGGCTTACTCGGCCAGGACAAAAAGAGCTTCCCTCGAAGTACCTGTACGACGATGTCGGTTCAGCGCTCTTTGAGGTAATCAGCCGCCTGCCGCAGTATGGGCTCACACGCGCGGACGAACGCTTGCTGCGGCGGCACTCGGACGAGATCGTCAACCGGCTCGCCGGGCCGGTTGCTGTAGCGGAACTCGGGAGTGGCAGCGGCAAGAAGACCCGCTGGCTGCTGGAAGCATTTTGTCGACGCCAGCGCACGTCATATTATCCGGTCGAAATATCCCGCTCGGCGCTGGTCATGTGTGAGCGGGAACTGAGTGACATTGACGCCATCAGCATCGTCGGTTTTGAACGCGAATATCTGGATGGATTGCTGGAGGTGGCATCGTACCGCAAGAGCGGCCAGCGCCTGTTCGTGCTGTTCCTCGGCAGCACCATTGGGAACTTCGACCGCCCGGCGGGGGTGAAGTTTCTGGGCTCGGTCCGAAGCATTCTTCAGCCTGGCGACTCTCTGCTTCTAGGGGCAGACTTGGAAAAGCCGACGGCGCAACTGCTGGGCGCCTACGACGACGAACTCGGCGTGACGGCCGCTTTCAATCTGAACTTGCTCGCGCGCTCGAACCGCGAACTTGGCGCCGACTTTGATTTGCGCGAATTCGCTCATCTGGCGAAAATCAATCCGGTCGCACGGAGTGTCGAGATGCACCTGGAATCCAAGCGAAAGCAGACCGTGAATATTCCGCGCGCAGAAGTGTCTGTTGAGTTTCAAGAGGGAGAAACAATCTGGACGGAAAGCAGCCACAAGTATTCGGCTGAGGAGATTGTCGAGACGGCGTGCGATGCTGGGTTCCGCTGCGAGAGGCAATGGATCGATGAGCGCTGGCCTTTTTCAGAGAATCTGCTGATCGCAGAATAAACGCCGGGGCGGTGTTTGAAGGGCGCTGCTTCCAGCCGCGCCATGAGAGCTGCGAAAACAAGTGCGGCTTTAGCCGCGGCTTTTCTGGAGCCCGCTTAAAGCGCACCCGTCTTCCGCCAGGCGTGCAGATTGATCGCGCTCATTACCATGCAGAATACATTGGCGGGAATGAATCCCAGTTGATCTGTTTTGAGGCCGATAATGCACACAACAACACTATTGACGCCGGCTAATGCCCAGCCTTCCCAGCACCGCCGGCCAACCAGAATCGTGGACGCGATGGTTAATACGCAAGATAAATAATCGAGCCGAAGCACGGATGAATGACCTCTGCAATCATTGTGAGTGAAGGACGAAGCTCTTGACAGTGCTGATGTCCTTTCGTTACATGACTGAGGTCACTTGCCGAGTTTCAAGATGAACTTTCCTGGAGGATCCCATGCCCAACGAATGCACCCACCTGAATCAGATCAAAATCAAGGAAACGAGCACACACGTCTGTGAAGAATGCGTTAAAACCGGCGACCGCTGGGTTCACTTGCGCCTGTGCCTGAGCTGCGGACATGTGGGTTGCTGCGATTCATCCAAGAACAAGCACGCGACCAAACATTTCAAGAAAACGCAGCACCCCCTCATCCGCTCCAATGAGCCTGGGGAGTCCTGGGTGTGGTGTTACGTGGACGAATTGGAGTTGGACGATATTCTGGCGTGACAGTGTCCACTGGCTGCGACCAAATTTGGATTTCAGTATCTAATCAGTTTATTCGGGTCCTAATTTCTGAAAGCGGGGCTTCGGAAATCCGGATTTCTGAAATCCTTTGCTTCAGCTCTAAAACCGAAGAGCGATCATGGCCAAGCCAATTTTGCTGACCGTCGACGACGATCCCGATGTGTTGCGGGCCATCGAGCGCGATTTGCGGTCGCAATACGGCGCCGGCTATCGCGTCCTCAGCAGCGATACGCCGCAAGGCGCCCTCGATCTTCTAAAAGGGCTGAAGGTCCGTAATGACGGCGTCGCACTCCTGCTGGCGGACCAGCGTATGCCTCACATGGATGGCGTAGTTTTCTTGCAAGAGGCGCGGAAGATATTTCCCGACGCTAAGCGGGCGCTGCTCACCGCTTACGCCGATACCAATGCCGCGATCAGCGCCATTAACCAGGCTAATCTCGACTACTTTTTCATGAAGCCGTGGGATCCTCCCACCGAGCACTTGTATCCTCAACTCGACGACTTGCTCGACGACTGGCAGGCTTCGTACCGGCCAGCATTTCAAGGCATCCGCGTATTGGGCACGCGATGGTCTCCGCGATCCTATGAGCTCAGGGATTTTCTGGCTCGCAGCCACGTTCCGTATCAATGGATCGATGTAGAGGGTTCGGCCAATGATCCCGAAACTAAGCGCCTTCTAGAGGCTCTCGGACCCGACGCCGCTGATCTTCCGATTGTCCTGTTTTCGGATGGTACGAAGCTCCTCAACGGCGTTCCGTCAGAAGTGGCGCAAAAAGTGGGATTGCGCACGCGCGCCGAAACCAGTTTTTATGACTTGGCCATTGTGGGCGGAGGACCGGCTGGTCTGGCCGCCGCAGTGTACGGAGCGTCTGAGGGTTTGCACACCGTAATGCTTGACCGAGAGGCCCCGGGTGGCCAGGCAGGAATGAGTTCGCGGATTGAGAACTACCTCGGATTCCCGGCCGGCCTTAGCGGGGGCGATCTGGCTCGCCGGGCGGTGGTGCAAGCTAAGCGTTTTGGAGTTGAAATCCTCGCGCCCCAGGAGGCGATTGGCGTTCGTACCGAGGGCCCTTACCGCATTATTAAAGTCGCCGACGGCAGCGAGATTTCTTGCCACGCTTTGATGATCGCAACCGGCGTGCAATGGAGACGGCTGGAAGCCCCCGGCGTTGACCAGTTGCAAGGAGCAGGCGTTTACTATGGCGGCGGCGCTACCGAGGCACTGTCCTGCAAGGGAGAGATCGTCTACATCATTGGCGGGGCGAATTCCGCAGGCCAGGCGGCGATGAACTTTTCCAAGTACGCAGAGCGCGTAGTGATCCTTGTCCGCGGAGACTCGCTTTCCAGCACGATGTCTCAATATCTGATCGACCAGATCAAGGAAACCCCCAACATTCAGCTATGGACGCATGCCAGCGTGGCCGAGGTGCACGGGGCAACCCGCTTGGAGGAAATTTCAGTTTTGTGTTCGGACACGAACAAAGTCGAGCGGGTGCCGGCAAGTTCGATGTTCATCTTCATCGGAGCCTTGCCGCGGACGGACTGGCTGGCGGGCACCGTCGAACGAGACGAACGTGGATTCATCCGGACTGGACCCGACCTCATGCAAGGTGGACAGCGTCCGAAAGGTTGGGCGCCCGATCGCGATCCATTTCTTCTGGAAACGAATGTGCCAGGTATATTTGCGGTGGGCGATGTGCGCCACGGTTCGGTCAAACGCGTGGCCTCAGGGGTTGGCGAAGGTTCCGTGGCAGTGCAATTCATCCATCAGTACTTGAGCAAGGTCTAAATGGTAGAAACATCTGAACTCCTTCGCGTCCCTGTATTCGCAGATTTGCCGGACGATCAGATCGCCTGGTTCCTCAGCCAGTCACAGGAACTGCGTCTCAAGGCGGGCGAGCTCTATTCACGCCAGGGCGATCCGGCCGATGCCATGTTTGTGCTTCTTGAGGGTATTTTTCAAGCCCGGGGCGAACTAGCGGGCGAGACCGTCATCTTTAACCTGGAGCCCGGCGACGTTACGGGAGTATTGCCGTTTTCGAGAATGAAGCAGTTTACAGTGGGCGGGCGAGCTGAGACCGACAGCCGCGCCTTGCGATTTCCCGCCTCGAAATTTCCGGACCTTATACAGAAAATGCCGGAGCTCACCCAGCGTCTCGTGGGCTTGATGTCGGACCGGATCCGCGAAGCGACCCGGTTTGAACAGCAGCGCGACCGGCTTGCCGCCCTGGGCAAACTTTCAGCGGGCCTGGCTCATGAACTCAACAATCCTTCTTCGGCGGCGAAACGTGCGGCCAGCCAGTTGCGCGAGATTCTGAAGCGGGTGCGGGATGCCAGCCATGATCTGGGAAGCCGCGATCTCACCCCGGCACAGAAGTCAGAGATTGAGAAGTTGGAGGCTTCGTTGGTGCAAGTGGACGGCCCACCTCCTGACGCGCTCACCATCAGCGATCTGGAAGAACGGCTCGACTCCTTGCTTCGCAGCCATGGACAAAACGATTTGTGGCAGCTTGCCGCCGACCTCGCCCGCAAGAATTTCAAAGCCGAAGCGCTGGAACAACTGTTCGCCCATCTTGACGCGGCTACCGCGCGCGCAGCGCTGGTGCGAATTTCAGCTTCCCTGGAAATCGCCGATTTACTGAATCAGATCGAGAGCAGTACTTCGCGGATCTCCGAGCTCGTGGGCGCGATCAAGGAATACACCTTCATGGATCAGTCGCCCGTCCAGAACGTCGATATCGTAAAAACCCTCGAGACGACGCTGACCATCTTGAATCACAAACTCAAACGCGGAGTGGATGTGCAGCGGAATTATCAGAAAACTCCGCTCTTCGTGAACTCCTTCGGCAGCGAACTCAACCAGGTCTGGACCAACGTCATCGACAACGCCATCGACGCGATGGGCGGGAAAGGCGTGCTTCGGGTACGAGCCTTTCGCGAGGACGATTGCGTTGTGGTCGAGATCGGTGATAACGGTCCGGGAATTTCGCCGGAAGTGGAACCCCACATTTTTGAACCATTCTTTACCACCAAGGGAGTCGGGGAGGGAACCGGGCTTGGCCTCGACACGGTCCAACGCATCGTAAAAAAACATCGTGGCAACATTCAGGTGAATTCCAGACCCGGAGATACTCGCTTTCAGGTTCGGCTGCCCTTGTCCGAAAGCGCGGTCTGAGGGTATCTTCAACTGCGCGTTCAGTTGCCGCAGTGAAGGAGACTTATGAGTTCTGGACTCACCCTAGCGCTGGCATTCGCTGTCGGCCTGGTAGCTGGCCTGCGCTCTTTCACAGCTCCCGCGGTTGTGGCCTGGGCAGCACACCTCGGCTGGATCAATCTCCACGGCACTCCCCTCGCGTTCATGGGATCGGTATGGGCAGTAACCATCTTCACGCTTCTTGGGTTGGCCGAATTCGTAGCTGACCAACTTCCTAAAACACCCTCGCGCACGGCCCCAGTCGGCCTCTCCGCTCGAATCGTCACCGGCGCGTTGACCGGCGCATGCTTAGCCGTCGCTGGCGGCGTTGCACTTTGGCTGGGAGCTCTTGCGGGCGCGGCCGGAGGAATTGCCGGAGCTTTCGGCGGCTATCACTCCCGGGTCGGACTGGTTCGCGCCTTGCGCGTCCCGGATTTCGCAATCGCAATCCCGGAGGACCTAATTGCAATCGGGCTCGGATTGTTTCTGGCTTCGCGATTCTGAAGAAGCGATCACGGTGACGAAGCGCCACCGGCGGCGAGCGCAAGTCAAATCTGAGGTGTACGAATGACCACTGCGGAGCAATTCGATGCTCTCATCATCGGCTCGGGACAGGCCGGGACCCCGCTCTCCACGGCGCTCGCCGGCGCGGGAATGCGTACCGCTCTTATCGAACGGAAGCACGTCGGCGGCACCTGTGTGAATGAAGGATGCACTCCCACGAAAACTATGGTGGCCAGCGGGCGTGTTGCATATCTGGCGCGCCGCGGCGCCGACTATGGTGTGCAGACTGGGCCGATCACTATCGACCTGGCGAAAGTTCGTGAACGCAAGCGCAAGATCGTTCACAACTTTCGCAATGGGAGCCAGTCGAAGATTGAGAAGACTCCAAACCTCGAATTGATTTTCGGCGACGCGAGCTTCAGCGGCTCGAAGACTGTCGATCTTCGCTTACAAGACGGCCGCCATCGCAGTTTGTCAGCGAAGTACATTTTCATCAATGCCGGCACCCGCGCCTCCCGGCCCAATCTCGATGGGTTGGACAAAGTGCCTTTCCTCGACAACATTTCCATCATGGAACTCGATGCGCTTCCGGATCATTTACTAATCCTGGGCGGAGGCTACATCGGCCTGGAATTTGGGCAATTGTTCCGCCGCTTTGGCAGTCGAGTGACGATCATTCAATCCGGAAGACAACTGCTTTCGGACGAGGATCAAGATATTGCAGAAGAAGTCACGAAAATTCTGCGCCAGGATGGGCTTGAAGTTTTGCTGAATGCGAAAGCAACTCACGTGGAGAAGTCAGGCGGGAGCATCCGGCTAAAGGTTCAGAGCAAAAACGACCCGACCACTTTGGTAGGCTCACATCTACTCGTCGCCACAGGCCGTGTGCCTAATTCCGACACCCTGAATCTCCCCGCGGCCGAAATTAAATCTGACGAACGCGGCTTCATTCAGGTGAACGATCGCCTGGAAACCACCGCGGAAGGCGTCTACGCTGTGGGCGATATCAAAGGCGGTCCTGCGTTCACCCACATTTCCTACGATGATTTTCGGATCATCCGCACCAACCTCATCGAAAAGAAAGCCGCCTCCACCAGGAATCGCCAGGTACCGTATACCGTTTTTATCGATCCTCAGTTGGGCCGGATCGGCCTCACCGAGGCGCAAGCTCGCACGCAAGGCCGCAACATTCGCGTCGCAAAGATGCCGATGACCCGCGTGGCGCGCGCTCTTGAAGTTGACGAGACCCGTGGTTTCATGAAGGCAGTCGTTGACGCGCTCACCGATCAGATACTGGGCGCGGCAGTTCTTGGCATCGAAGGGGGAGAAATTATGTCCGCCGTCGAGATTGCCATGATCGGGAAGTTGCCATACACCGCGTTGCGCGATGGCATTTTCGCCCATCCCACACTGGCGGAGTCCCTCAACAATCTGTTCACCGCGATGGACAGCGGGACATAAACTGAACGAAAATTTCTGGGAAGGGCGGTCGGGAGACGGTTGTATGGATGTGTACTTGGTTGACGGCACCTACGAATTGTTCCGGCACTTCTTCGCCGTACCCGCCGCAAAAGATGCGAACGGCCAGGAAATCGGTGCCGTGCGAGGGGTCCTGACGTTGGTCGTCTCCATGCTCGAGCGCGGAGCAACCCACATAGGAGTCGCAACCGACCACGTCGTAGAGTCGTTTCGCAACGACCTGTATCCCGGATATAAAACCGCCGAGGGTGTGCCTCCTGAATTACTCTCGCAGTTTCCAATTCTTGAGGAAGCGCTGGAGGCCATGGGGGTGCTTGTATGGCCGATGGTTTATTACGAAGCCGACGATGCGCTCGCCTCCGCCGCCGCAAAGGCCGCACAGGATGATTGTGTCAATCAGGTTTTCATTTGTACGCCTGACAAAGATCTTGGTCAGTGCGTCGTAGCTACGCGAGTCTTACAACTGGATCGCAGACAGAACATCGTGCGCGACGAAGCCGGCGTCATCACTAAATTTGGCGTAAGACCGCAATCGATCCCGGACTATCTGGCTGTAGTCGGCGACAGCGCCGACGGCTTCCCCGGCGTGGCGGGATGGGGAGCGAAGGCGGCGGCTCTAGTGTTATCCCAGTACTCTCACCTTGAATTGATTCCGAAAGACTGGCGGCAATGGCATCCATCGATTCGCAAAGCCCGCGCTCTGTCCGAATCTTTGTTTAGCGCGTGGAACGACGCCCTGCTATTTCGCACCCTCGCCACTCTGCGACTCGATGTGCCCGTCTTCGAGACAGTCGAAGAGCTCCATTGGAAAGGCCCGGGATCGTATTTTGCAGAGTACTGCCAGCAAATAAAATCCCCCGACCTCCTCCGTCGCGCCACCGCGGCAGGATCATTGTCCGTATAAGGCCGCCCTGCGCCGAACCCGGCGGTGCATGGTAAAATTCGAACTGGCCCCTAAGGCCTTAGAAGTAGGCGCGTAGCTCAGTTGGTTAGAGCGCTACCTTGACACGGTAGAGGTCAGGAGTTCGAGTCTCCTCGTGCCTACCATATTTTTCAACCAATTAGGAAAGCCGTCAGAAAATCTGGAGTAAGAATGGTGGATGTGAAAGGCGCCCTTCGAGAAGTCGCAATTCATCCAGCGAAGCGCTTCCATCTCTCCCCGACGAATTCCCAACGCTCGAACTAGAAACCCCAGAAGGTGGTCGCGGAACGGCATCTTGGTCAGACCAACCTTGACTTCCTCCGGTGACAACAGCAGCGGATCTTGCCGCCTCTTGGCGCTGACGCGAACAACGACGCGGATGGTCCAGGGCGACGATGCGTGCTTCGCGCCTGAAGCGCTCGATCGCTTGCTGGTCCACGGCGAGATCGTGTGGGAGGAATTTGAGAGCGACGAAGCCATCCAGGCACGGGCTTTGTAGACCATGCCCAAGCCGCCGTTACCAAGCTTCTCAACGACGCGGTAGTCCGAGATGATTGGACCGACGAGCGCGGAGAGTGGCCCTCGATCCCATGGTCGCGTTGAGATACGAACAGTCTTTGGGACAGATGAGCGCAATCCTAGGTAGGACAATGCTCGGTGACCGCGTAGGGCTTGCGAAGCTTGGCGCGCAACCAGAACAAACAAATATTCTGCGAGTCTGAGTTGTGAACATTCTTGGCATTGTACCCAAGCGACGGCAAACGTGAAGTGATCCCAAGATAAGAGTTGCCGGCCATCCGGGAATGACTCCGCGATCAACTCCCAGTCACCGAAGAAGTTATGCGTGCCTCACGCGACTAGGCTAATTTACCTGCTAGGTGCTCGCCGAATCGGACCTGCGCCGTGCACGCCCTGCCGGCACTCCACAGAATCATGAAAGCGGTGAATTACAATACATCCCATTGAGCTTGAATCGCAGTCTTATAGGAGGATGATACGGACGACGGAGCTTGGCGAAGGGCTCGCTGGGTCAAGCCTCCGTTCGGGGTCGGTTGGCGCCACAGTCGGTGCGCTTTGATCTCAACCCTTATGCGCTGCAGGTACTTTCGGATATTGGTCCCGGCTGCAATTTTTTTCCTGGTGCTGGTCGGGGCAGGCAGTGGGCAAAATACGACGCTGATCAGTCTTGACCAGGCCATTGATCTGGCGCTGGCGCACAACCATTCCATAAAGGCCACGCGAACTCTGATTCTTCAAAATCAGGCTCAGGAAATCACCGCGAACCTGCGCCCCAATCCGACTCTTGGGGCGGACACCCAGTTCATCCCGTTTTTTAGTCCGCAAGATTTCTCCGGGACAAATCTGGACGAGACGCAGCAGTTCGACATCGGGATTGGGTACCTGTTCGAGCGTGGTCACAAGCGGCAACGTCGATTGCAAGCGGCTCGTGATCAAACCGCCGTCACGCGTGCCCAGGTTACCGACGCCGAACGAACTCTGGCTTTCAACGTGGGCCAGCAATTCGTCAGCGTTTTACTGGCGGAATCCACTCTCCAGTTCGCGATCGAGGATCTGAAGGGTTTTCAGCGAACCGTGGACATCAGTGAGCTGCAGCTCAAAGGCGGTTACATTGGCGAAGGCGATTATCTGAAGATCAAGCTGCAGCTTCTGCAGTTCCAGACCGACGTATCCTCGGCACGCCTGGCGAAGGTGCAGGCGTTGGTCGGCCTGCGTGAATTCCTGGGTTACAACGCTGTACCAGCCGATTTTGACGTGATTGGCGATCTGGCATACCAACCGCTCAAGGGGAATCTGGAAGACCTGCAGATGAAAGCGATGCGCGAGCGGCCTGACTATCGGGCTGCGGAATTGGGGATAACGGCCGCACAGAGCCAGATCCTCCTGGCCAAAGCGAACGCCAAGGTGGACGTCAATGGTACATACGACTTCACGCATGTCTCCGGTGAGAATACGGCTTCGATCTTTGTGAATTTTGAGTTGCCGATCTTCAACCGCAATCAAGGGGAAATCGCACGTACCGGTTACGCACTCACCCAGGCACAGGAGCAGCAGCAAGCGGCCAGCGATACGGTCCTCTCCGATGTTTCGAATGCCTACGAGGCGGTTAAGAGCAACGACGAAGTGGTGCAACTCTATACTTCCGGGTACCTAAAGCAGGCTCAAGATTCGCTCGATATTAGCGAGTATGCCTACAAACGCGGCGCCGCCAGCCTGCTGGATTTTCTCGACGCAGAGCGCAGTTACCGATCCGTTCAACTGGCCTATCGCCAGGCTCTGGCTTCTTATATGACCGCATTGGAACAGTTGAAGGAAGCGGTGGGGACGAGGAATCTTCCATGAACCTGCGCAAGAGCCTTCACGAGCGGTTGGCGGAGCTTGTCGCAATATTGGTGTTCATCGCAGCGCTCGCTGCTTGCGTTAGCTCGCATCCGAACGTCTCCGCGAACTCGGCGAAGAACTCAAACAGTGCCTCGCTCTTTACTATTCCACCGGAGCAGATGTCGCATGTGCAGCTACTGACGGTTCAGCCGACAACCCTGACCCGGACCCTGCGGCTGACGGGGGCCGTGGCCTACAACAGCTTTCGCACGACCCCGGTCATCACGCAGGTGAGTGGACTAGTCAGCAGGATCCTGGTTGTTCCCGGGAAGAAAGTAACTCGGGGCGAGTCGATGATGTACGTGGCAAGTCCGGATTACTCGCAGCTGCGCACCAACTACCTGAAGGCCAAAGAAGCCTACGTGCTGGCACAAAAGGCTAATGCTCGTGCCCGGGATTTATACCAACATCAAGCGATTGCGGAACAGAATGTGGAACAGGCCGACGCGGCCGAGGTACAGGCGGGCGGCGACTTGGCTGCAGCCCAAGCGGCATTGAAAGTCATGGGAATCATCGATCCGGACGACCTCGTGAAAGCCCCGGCGTCATTTGAGGTTCCAGTCAAGGCTCCGATTGACGGCCTGGTGGTTGAGCAGGATGTGTCCGCCGGACAACTCATCCAGCCGGGTGCCACTCAATGCTTCATGATTTCGGACATCAGCACAGTCTGGGTCCTGGTCAATGTCTATCAAAAGGACTTGCCATACATAAGCGTCGGAGATGCTGTCACGATTCAAACTGATGCTTATCCGGAAGTGTTCCATGGACGCATCGCCTATGTGGCAGCTTCGCTGGATCCGAGCACGCGGACATTGCAGGCACGCATCGAGACGAACAATCCTGGCGAAAAACTTAAGAAAGACATGTACGTTGTAGCGACTGTAGATGCGGGCACGATTCTCCATGCCATAGCGCTGCCGGATGCCGCAGTTCTGCGCGACTCGGAGAACCAGCCTTTTGTCTACGTCGCTGAGTCATCGAATCAGTTTGGCAGACGTTCGGTGACGCTCGGGGAGAGTATCAATGGGCAGACGCAGATTACCGGCGGGCTGAAAGCGGGCGACCATGTCATCGGGAATGGCAGCCTGTTCCTGCAGTTTGCGAATTCTCTGCAGCGCTAGAGGCAGGAAGCAGGCTTTGACCAGCATTTCAAGAAACTGTGGCGACAACAGATTCACAATATCTGAATGATCCACCGAATAGTTCAAGCAGCGCTGCGGCAGAGATTCCTGGTACTGATGCTGACCGCCTTCATCACGGTCGGTGGGGTCCTGTCATTTCAGCGGATGCCCGTGGACGCCTATCCAGACCTGTCGCCTCCGCAGGTCGAAATCATCACCCAGTGGCCCGACCATGCCGCCGAAGAAGTTGAACGACTGGTCACACTTCCGCTTGAACTCCAAATGAACGGCGTTCCCCACATGGTGGTGATGCGTTCCATCTCGCTCTATGGGCTGTCCGATCTCATACTAACGTTCGAAGAGCACACCGACGATTACTTTGCGCGACAGGTTGTCTTTGAGCGAATCGCACAGGCCACGCTTCCGACTGGCGTCACCCCGAACCTCGCTCCCCTATTCAGCCCGAGTGGCCTGGTGTATCGCTACGTGCTGGAAAGTCCCGACCGCACGCCTCAGGAACTAAAGACGATTGAAGATTGGGTGATCGAGCGATCGTATCGATCGGTCCACGGCGTAGCCGATGACTCGGGCTTCGGTGGAACCGTGATGCAATACCAGGTGCTGCTGGACCCGGCCCGCCTCTATGGATATCACCTGACGATTCCACAGATCACGGCCGCCCTCGCGGCCAACAATTCGAATGCCGGCGGCGGTTTTTATTCGCAGGGAGGACAGTTCTACTACGTTCGTGGGATCGGACTGGTACGCAACACCGATGACATTGGAAATATCGTGGTGGGCGCCAATAAAGGCGTGCCCATCCGTGTGAAGGACGTCGGAGATGTAACCATTGGGCATGCGCCCAGGCTCGGCGAATTCGGCTTCCAAAAGAACGACGATGCTGTCGAAGGCGTCATCCTCATGCTGCGTGGGGAACAGACGCAGAACGTGCTCAAGGAAGTGGAAGCAAAGACCGAAGAGCTGAACCATCAGATATTGCCCCCCGACGTCAAGATTCATCCTTACTATGACCGCAGCGAATTGGTGGACCTGACCACCGACACCGTGGAAGCAAATCTGCTTCGCGGCATGGTCCTGGTGTTGATTGTGCTGATCTTCTTTCTGGTCAGCTTCCGCGCCGCTGTCATTGTTGCTCTGACCATTCCCCTCTCGCTTTTGTTTGCCTTCATCGTGCTCCACGCGCACGATGTTGCTGCGAATTTGCTTTCCATCGGCGCCATTGATTTTGGCATCGTCATCGATGGCACTGTCGTGATGATTGAAAACATCTACCGCGAATTGGCGCTACGCGAGGGACAGCCCTACAACCTGAACGAAGTCATTCTCGCGGCTGCAAAAGATGTGGACCGGCCGATTTTCTATTCGGTTGCCGTTATTCTTGCCGGTTATCTGCCCATTTATGCGCTCAGCGGGCCCTCGGGAAAACTTTTTCATCCCATGGCTGAGACCATGTCGTTTGCCCTGGTTGGTGCGCTCATCTTGACGCTGACACTGATTCCCGTGCTCGCTTCCTATTGGTTCAAAAAAGGCGTGCGCGAGAAACCAAATCGCGCATTCGAATGGATGAAGCGGAAATATGCCGGCCAATTGGACTGGGTCCTCGACCGGCCTAAGACAACCATGGCGATCGCGGCTCTGATTTTCGGAGCCACCTTGTTGCTCGTGCCCTTCATTGGCGGCGAATTCATGCCCCACCTCGATGAAGGCGCGCTCTGGGTACGGGCTACCATGCCTTACACGATTTCCTTCGAAGAGGCGAGCAAAATTGCTCCCCAGATCCGCGCCATTTTGATGTCGTATCCGCAAGTCACGGTCGTGGGCTCGGAGTTGGGCCGCCCCGACGACGGCACAGACCCCACCGGCTTTTTCAACTGCGAGTTTTACGTCGGCTTGAGGCCATACAAAGACAAGTCTTGGAGCGGGGAGATCAGCGAGAAGAAACAACTCATCGAAGCCATCAACAAGAAACTCACCGCCTTCCCTGGGATTATTTTCAATTACACCCAGCCGGCGGAAGATGCCGTGGACGAGGCCTTGACCGGCCTCAAGAGTTCTTTGGCGGTCAAAATCTACGGTGAAGACCTGAACATCCTGCAAGACAAAGCGATTCAGATCAAAAACACACTCTCGAATGTACCTGGCTTTGCCGAGCTTACCGTGGTGCGAGAACTTGGCCAGCCTAGCCTGCTAGTCGAAGTGGATCGAAACAAGATTGCACGTTATGGGATCAATATTGCGGACGTTGAAGCCGTGATTTCAGCCGCGGTCGGTGGACAGGCGGTCACTCAGGTTATCCAAGGAGAGAAGCTGTTTGATCTTGTAGTCCGCATGCAACCTCAATTCCGCAGCAGTGGGCATGAAATTGGAAATTTACTGGTGGGCACGCCCGATGGACAGCAGATCCCGCTCAGCCAGCTCGCCAACATTACGCAAGGAAATGGTGCCTCCTTTATCTATCGCGAAAATAACTCTCGCTACATCGGCGTGCAATACAGCATCGAGGGACGTGACCTGGAACGTGCCGTGCGCGACGCCCAGACGGCAGTCAATAAAGCCGTCACACTGCCTCAAGGCTACCGGATGGAATGGGGCGGCGAATACAGCCAGTTTCTCGAAGCCAAATCGCAAATGTACTTTATTGCCCCTCTTGCCGTAGTGCTGATTTTCATGATCTTGTTTGCGCTCTACGGAAATTTCAAATTCCCCGTTACCATTGCCCTGGGTGTAATAATGACGGAACCGGTGGGAGCGCTGGTTGCGCTCAAAGTCACTCACACTCCCTTTAGTGTGTCATCAGTGTTGGGGCTTCTCGCATTGCTCGGGGTTTCAGTTGAGACAGCCGTTATTCTTGTTTCCTACATCAACAAGTTGCGGCTGGAGGGAATGGATATCCGCACGGCCACACGGGAGGCTTCGCTCTTGCGACTTCGCCCCATCATGATGACCGCTCTGGTTGCCTGCCTGGGATTGCTGCCGGCCGCGCTTTCCACCGGCATTGGATCGGACACTCAAAGGCCGTTCGCAATCGTCATCGTGGCCGGCCTCATCTCCCGCCTCTTCATCGGGTTCTTCGTTAATCCGGTGTTGTACGAGATGGTTGCTCGCGACGGCGATGTGCTCCAGGTCTGACGAAGACCACGGTAAAACCAGAACACTCACCGAGTGTCGAGGCTGTAGCTACCGACGTCGCAGAAGCAAATGCCATCCCAATCGATGACCTGGAGCCAAGCATCAAAGGCGCGGAAGCATTCCGCGGTAATGCAGAATACTCCGGTCGTCCAACAGCCGCCCGAATTGCCGCGTACGATGGTGAATTATTTCGGCTCACCTTAACGCACGGAATTGAAGTGGGATGAGGAATCGGCGGCGGACAGTTTGCCGGCGTGGACCCAGGCCCAACGCGTGAGAAGCGAGCCGGCCAAAGACGAAATTGCTGCGGCACGGCGCAGGCCAGACTTTCGCCCTTTGCTTCGCCAAGAAAGCAGTCGTAATACGAGGGGGAGCGGACCGGATAGCAATCCGGCTCCGCGCATGGCCCAACCGCTTACGCCTGATTTAAGAGCTTTCGTGCCGGGCGCCGAACTAAGCTCGATCGAGGCTCCCATGGCGGTTTCCACCGCGGCTGCTCCCAAGGCTATTCGATCGACGGCCTTCGATTCATTTCCCGACAATTCCAGAATTGCCGAGGCTGCGGCGGTGCCCGAGGCCGCGAAGTGAATGGGCAGTGTGGCCACGTGCGTGTTCCATGCGGGGATCGCTGTGGCTCCCAGCAGAACTCCAGTATAGGTGCAGAGGATCAGGCCGGTTAGGGTCGATACGATCTGAGACGCGTCGGTCAGTACGCTGATGGGTCGATTCGGTTGACGCCTCTCGAATTCACCTAGAACGGCGGATGCCACGGAACTGTTGGAAAAGGCCACTAGTGTCCACGATCCGACTGACATCGGACTCTGAATTTTAAAGACGCGAAGCATGTTCAGAAACCGCGACGGTACGCCGAGATCTGCAATGAGAAGCGCGGGCGAGATGATGCCACCGATTGCCGCCAGCCAGCGCGAATGACTAATCAGTCGAGCATCGGCCGACGTCAGGCTCCCCACGGCCGCAATTAAAGAAGCTGCGCCGGATAGGCCGCCGACAAAAAAGTACAATGGGACTTCCGCTGCCCACTGCGGCCGTTTCAGAATTGGCGTGCCGTAGTAACCGGTTTGAGCCGAGGCTCCCGGTGATGCGGAGGGTTTCGGGTCGATTCTGACCCTAGGCTCTTCAGCCTCTCGACGAATCTCGTGGAGGCGTTGTTCACGATCAGCCCTGCTATGTGCGGTGGTCTGAGGATTCATCGAAGATCACCTTTACCGAATGCGAATAATGTTCCAGCCAGCATCAAACCTGCAGCGATGCCGGCGGAGATCCAGCCCTTACGCAAGTATCTGGTCGGAACCTCCGGCTCGGGAGGCAGGTTATATGTTCTCGGGTCGCCCCGGACGATAAAGAAGGCGTGGATGCCGCCAACACTGGACTCCTGTGGGTCGTATAGGTGGACGTCGTTGAAACTTTCGCTCTGCAATTTGGTCATGCGCTGTTGTGCGGTTGCACGAAGCTCGTCGATTTCTCCGAACTTGATCGATTCCGTGGGACAGGCGGTCGCGCAGGCAGGCTGTAGTCCGTCCTTCTGACGGTCATAGCAGAACGTGCATTTGAATGCCCGGCCGTCCTCGGGATTGCGTTCGACCACGCCGAAGGGGCAGGTTACAACGCAGTAAGCGCATCCGTTACATACGTCCGGCTGGATGAAAACTCCGCCGAACTCGGTTCGCACAATCGCCCCCGTGGGACAGGCTTCGAGGCACCCGGCATTTTCGCAGTGCTTGCAAACGTCAGAGGAAAATCCCCACGAAAAGTTCTCCGGCGAGTTTCCTCCTTGCCCCGGAATGACTCCGGCTTCTATAAATTTGACGTGCCGCCAGGTGGAATGCCCTAGTTCACCGGTATTGTCATAAGAGAATCCCTTCCAATCGAAACCATCACTCGGCAGTTGGTTCCATTCTTTGCAGGCAACTTCACAGGCTTTGCATCCGATGCAGAGTGTGGAATCGGTGAGAAATGCTGTGACACTCATGCGAGATGTTTCTCCCTCTGTTGGGACTGACTTATACCTTGACGCGCATATTCGCGCCCTTCACGCAGCTTTCCAGGTACGACATTGCAAAGGAGAGCCTTGGTTTCCATGATGCGAACATTCGGCTCTTCCGATAATGCGACCAAATCGTTGGCTATGTCTCCTTTTACCAGTCCCTTGTAGCCCCAGTGGTAGGGCACGCAGACCTGGTGCATGGTCTTGCCCGCGATTTGTAGGGGAGCAATTCGCGGCGTGACCATGGCGCGAGCCTGAATACTGCCGCGCGGGGTTAAGACGGTCACGAGCGAACCGTGCTGAATGTTCAAGGCGTCAGCCAGTTCGGTGGAGATTTCGCAAAATAGTTCGGGCTGCAGTTCTGCCAAGTGCGAGACGTAGCGGCTCATTCCACCGGCGGTGTGGTGCTCCGTCAAGCGGTAGGTGGTGAGCACGTAGGGAAAGCGACTGTCCGGCGAATCCGCGTAGCGGTTGTCGGGGGCTTCCATACGATTGGCTGCAGGATTTTTCTCGTGCTCAGAATAAAGCAGGTTGCGGACCGGCGATTCCAGCGGCTCATAATGAGTCGGTAGTGGACCATCCTTCAGTCCGCTCGGCACGTACAATCGAGCCAGACCTTCCGGGTGCATAATGAACGGTTTTTCGCCACTCAGGGCATCGTCCCCGCGGCTGCCGTTCGTCGGCCGGTAGTCCGGTGCCTTGGCCGGCGAGAAGTCGGGAACATCGTTGCCGACCCATTTCTTTTGATCCGCATCCCACCAAACCAGTTTTTTTCGTTCACTCCAAGGGCTGCCGTCGGGGCGAGCGGATGCGCGATTGTAGAGAATGCGGCGGTCGCTGGGCCACGCAAATCCCCAGCCGTGCCCATAGAAATCTTTAGGCTCGCGTTTTCTCGCAAGATTCTCTCCCGGCTTCGGAAAGATGCCGGAGTAAATCCAGCAACCGCAGGCGGTTGAGCCGTCGGCTTTGAGGTCCTTGTAGCCGGAAACCAGTTTGCGGTCGGCCGTCGTCCAACCATTGATTTCCTGCAGAACCTCCTCAACTTTTGGTTCGCGGAGTGCGCCTTCCAGGGTGTAGTCCCAGGTCAAAGCGTTGAGTCCAGTGTTCTTGCCGGAAGGATTTTTTCTTGCCTTTTCCTTCAGGCGGCGACCCAGGTGAACCATGAACCAGGCTTCGCTACGAGCGTCGCCAGGAGGATCGACAGCCTTCTCGTGAAACTGGTTGAGTCTTTGCGTGTTGGTAAAGCAGCCGTCTTTCTCGGCATGACCGGCAGCCGGGAAGAGAAATACCTCCGTGTCGATTGTTTGCGGGCAAAGTTCGCCGCGTGCGATTTCGGGAGAATCCAACCAAAAGCTGGCAGTTTCGGTCTCGACCATATCGCGAACCACGAGCCACTTCAATTTGGCTAGGGCTTTCCTCTCCATGCGCGAGTTGGGTGCGCCAACTGCCGGATTCTGTCCCATCACGAACAGGCCTTCGATATTGCCCTTTGCCATCTCGACCCAATAGCCGAGATGCGAATGGTCTCCGGTGACTCGAGGCAGCCAATTGAATCCGAACCCGTTGTCTTTGGTCGCATGCTCGCCGTAATAGGCCTTGAGCAAACTCACAATGTATTTGTCGAAGTTGCTCCACCAGCCGGCCTTGGGGGTGTGCACCTCGATGAACTTTTCCAGGAACCGCGAATCCTCTTCGAAAAACGGCATGGGCAGATACCCGGGAAGAATGTCGTAAAGTGTTGGGATGTCGGTAGAGCCCTGGATCGATGCATGGCCGCGCAGCGCAAGAATGCCACCGCCGGGACGACCGATATTGCCGAGTAAAAGCTGAAGGATGGCCGCGGCGCGAATGATTTGCACGCCGTCGGAATGTTGCGTCCAGCCTACTGCATAACAGATTGAGGCAGTTTTCTCCGGCCCCGATGCGAAGCAGAAAGCATCCGCGATCTTATGAAACACCTGTGCCGTAATGCCGCAGGCCTGCTCCACGACTTCGGGCGTGTATCGAGAAAAATGTTTCTTCAGAATTTGATACACGCAACGCGGGTTTTGCAAAGTCAAATCCTGTTCGTAGACACTGTCACGCAGCTTTTCTCCGCCGCGGTCTTTAGCGTGACCACCGCTCGAGCTGTGCGCCGCAACATCCTTCTTTAATGGCGATCCTCGATAAGCCCAGGAATGAGTTTCATATGATTGCTTCTCTGCGCTCCATCCGGAGAATACGCCGCCCAAGTCCTCCGTATCGCGAAAGTCGTCGCGCAGAAGAATCGACGCGTTCGTATAGTTAACGACATATTCGCGGAAGGCTTTCTCTTTTTCGAGAACGTAATGGATCAAGCCGCCCAGCAAAACAATGTCGCTACCAGCACGCAGGGGTGCCCAGATATCAGCCATTGCCGAGGTTCGAGTGAAACGCGGATCAACATGAATGATCTTTGCGCCCTTTTCGCGCGCTTCCATGACCCACTGAAAGCCAACGGGGTGATTTTCGGCCATGGAAGAGCCCATGATTAGAATGGCGTCGGAATTCACGAGATCTTGCTGCGCGGTAGTCGCGCCGCCGCGCCCGAACGATGTGCCCAGACCGGGCACGGTAGAGCTGTGTCATATCCGAGCCTGATTGCTGATGCAGACCATACCCAAGCCGGCAGCAAACAGCTTCTTGATCAGATAATTTTCTTCATTGTCGAGCGTCGCACCACCAAGATGAGCGATGGCTGCCGTTTGCATCAGCGCTTGTCCATCGCGTTCTTCGACGAAGGTCCTTTCACGGGAAGTCCAAACGCGATCGGCCACCATATTCATGGCAGTCTCGAGATCGAGAGTTTCCCAATGCGCGGCGCGAGGCCTACGGTAGCGGACGGTCTTGAGTCGATTCGGATGGGTGAGAAGTTCGTAGCTGGCGGATCCCTTGGGACAGAGATGTCCGCGAGAGATGGGAGATGCTGGGTCGCCTTCTATGGACACGAGGTTCCCGTTCTGATGATGCACTAGCTGTCCGCAACCCACGGCGCAGTACGGACAAATCGAGCGTGATACTTGAGTTTGGTGGATGCGCGTCCGCAGACGCAAGGTTTGGTCACTCATCGCCTCCGCGCCTGTTCCGTCGGCGCCGGTCATGATCTGCCGGACAATGGGCCACTTGCGCAACAAGTTTTTCAGCATGACCGTTGCCTCATCACGCCGCCTTTTCGCGAGGAACTTTCGCGTCTTTCTTGCGGGCTTCCGACAGACCGATCGCGATCGCCTGCTTGCGGCTTTTGACCGTTCCGCTACGCGTCCCGATTTCCGGGTACCCTCTTCTCTCGGGGCATCGCGCTCTTTATGCTTTTTCCTGCGGCCTTTTCGTATTCTTGCCTTCCGGAAGAGTTCCTTTCTGCCATGTTTCACTTCTGGAGTTTAGATGCTTGGGAATACAAGAGGTTGGCGCTTGATTCAATCGCCTTAATCACCTGATAAGCATGAGGGTCGTCTTGCGGTGTAAGGCTTGGCGCTGGGTCGTTGCACTCTCCCCGTCCACGTCGCCGGCTTTCACCAAAACAGAAATATTCTCGACGGCCTCGCGCTGGTTTTTGCGGAATCGAGAAGAAGCGTTGGACCTCAACACTTCGTCGGCATTATTATCTCAGCACCGGATGAATTCCTCACGAGTCGTCAATATCGAGGATCTGCGTGTTCTGGCGCGACGGCGGCTGCCCAAGTCGGTATTCGACTATTTGGATGGCGGAGCCGATGCCGAATGCACGTTGGCGGAAAATTGCCGGGCATTTCGCGACGTGCTCTTTCGTCCCCGTGGCGCGGTTGCCATCGGCGACTGCGACATGAAGACGCATGTGCTCGGCCATGAGCTTTCTTTTCCTGCCATGCTGGCCCCGGTTGGCTACAGCCGGTTGATGCATCCCGAGGGCGAAATTGCCGCGGCCCGCGCCGCGGGAGAAGCAGGCACGGGATATATTCTCTCTACCATCTCCGGCCACAAACTGGAGAACGTGAAAGCTGGGTCCAAGGGTCCCGTGTTTTATCAGTTGTACTTGCTTGGCGGACGCGAAGCCGCAGAAGGCTCTATCGACCGGGCTCGCCGCGCCGGATTTTCAGCTCTGGTAATTACGGTGGATACACCTGTGGCTGGAATGAGAGAGCGCGATCCTCGTAACGGAATGAAAGAACTTCTCGGTACTTCCTGGTTCGCGAAGATGCCTTACTTACCCGACATTCTCGCTCATCCTGGCTGGCTGGCGTCCTTTCTGCTCGATGGCGGCGTACCCAGGCTGGAGAATGTTGTCGTTCCAGGGAGAGGTGCGATGGAACTTCTTGACGTCGGAGCCGCTCTCGCGAGCGCCACGGTGACTTGGGAGGACTTGCGCTGGATTCGCGAAATATGGTCGGGTCCCATCGTTGTTAAAGGTCTTCTCACCGGCGAAGATGCTAGGCGGGCTGTCGACGAAGGCGCATCCGCGGTAGTGGTGTCGAATCACGGAGGCCGCCAGCTCGATTCGGTTTTCCCCACGTTGCGCGCCCTTCCGGAAGTGGTCGCCGCCGTAAATGGTCAAGCCGAAGTGCTCATGGATGGCGGAGTCCGCCGTGGCGCTGACATTGTGAAAGCGCTCTGCCTGGGCGCTGGCGCGGTTCTCATTGGCCGCGCCTATGCCTACGGACTCGCCGCCGGCGGGCACGCCGGAGTTGTCCGCGCGCTGGAGATATTGCGATCCGACGTTGAGCGCACGCTTCGACTTTTGGGCTGTCCTTCAATTGCAACCCTGGATCGCTCATATATCGAAGTGCCTCAGGCCTGGCATATTCCTGGCGCCCGCCGGGCCGTTTCCACCTGAAATCGCCAGGGCGGTAACGGCGTAGACTTGGAGATCCACTGCTATGCATAGACGTGAAGCTCTGCGGCTGTTGGCGACCGCGACCGCGTTCCAACTGGCGCCCGGTAACTTCCTGAGAGTGTTGCGGGAAGCGCGCAGTTTGCTCGCAACCGGTGAATCCCCGCGCACCTTGACTCTCCACCAGAACGCCACCGTGAAGGCGATGGCAGAATTAATTCTTCCCCGGACCGGCACGCCGGGAGCGACCGACGTGGGCGTAGGCGAATTCATCGATCTGATGTTAACGGAATGGTACGACGAACCCGATCGAGCGCACTTCTTGAACGGTCTGTCGGAAGTGGACGAGCGCGCAAACGCGCTCTTTGGCAAAAGCTTTGCCGAGAGTTCCGCCGATCAACAGGCAAATATTTTGACATGGTTAGGCGAGAGAATGAAGGCTGATACGACTACGACGACGGCGGCAGGCCGACAGCGTCGCGGCTCTTCTCGAACCTCCCGGGGAGACTTTTATCTCATGCTGCGGCACCTTACGTTGACCGCTTATTACACGTCTGAAGCAGGCGCAACTGAAGCACTACATTTTCAAATTATTCCTGATTCCCATGACGCGTGCGCGGAAATTCCGGACGCCAAAGGAGACGCACACAACCAGTGAGGGATGAAACCACCTACGACGCGATTGTGATCGGTTCCGGCATGACTGGCGGCTGGGCCGCAAAGGAGTTGACCGAGAAGGGTCTGAAAACGCTGGTGCTGGAGGCCGGCCGTCCGATTGTGCCGGAAGAAGACTACGTCGAACACGTCCCGTCCTGGGAGATGAGATTCCGCGGAATGCGCGATCGCCGCCGCCAGCTGGAAGATCAGCCCATCCAGAGCACGTGTTACGCCTGCGACGAATGGTCTGCAAAGTTTTTTGTCAGCGACAAGGACCATCCCTACACCACCGCGCCAGGCAAGCCGTTCCGCTGGATTCGAGGACGACAAGTCGGCGGGCGATCCATCGTCTGGGGCCGCCAGGTCTACCGCTGGAGTGATCTGGATTTCGAAGCCAACCTTCGCGATGGGATTGCCATCGATTGGCCGATCCGCTACGCCGATCTCTCGCCCTGGTATGACTACGTCGAAGACTTCATCGGCATCACCGGCGAAGCGCTGGGTCTACCGCAGTTGCCCGACAGCAAATTCCTGCCGCCCATGCAGCTGAATTGCGCGGAGATGGTGGTGAAAGATGCAATCGCGAAACACTTCGGCCCAGATCGCATCTTGACGATCGGGCGCTCCGCCGTGCTTACGCAGGCCCACCGCGGCCGCGCAGCCTGCCATTACTGTGGTCCGTGCGAGCGGGGATGCATCACGCGCTCGTATTTCAGCAGCGTGAATGCGACTTTGCCCGCCGCAGAGAACACAGGACGGATGACCTTGCGGCCCTACAGCGTGGTCCACAGCCTAAGTTTCGATGCGGGCGCGCGAAAAGCGAGCGGCGTGCGAGTCATCGACGCCAGAACGCGAGCCACGATGGAGTTTCGTGCCAAGGCGATTTTCCTGTGCGCGTCCGCGCTGGAATCCGTCCGCATCTTGCTCAACTCTTCCACCCCGGAATTTTCCAACGGGCTGGCGAACTCGAGCGGAGAGTTGGGCCACAACCTGATGGATCATGTGACGGCGGGAGGCGCAACCGCGACCATTCCCGGCAACGAAGACCGCGTGATGCTCGGTCGCCGGCCGAACGGAATTTACGTTCCGCGATTTCGCAATGTGAAGACAAAGCAAGCTGGTCTCTTGCGAGGTTACGGCTTCCAGGGCGGCGCCCATCGCGAAGGATGGGAGCGGGGAATTGCGCAAACCGGATTCGGCCCGGAATTCAAGAAATCCATGAGTCAACCGGGACCGTGGCGTTTTATTTTTGGCGGCTTCGGCGAGTGCCTGCCCAATCACAACAACTACGTGGAACTCGACAAAGAAAAAGTGGATGCCTGGGGAATTCCCGCGCTGAAGATCGATTCTTCCTGGGGTGAAAACGAACTGGCGCTCCGGAAAGATATGTCAATTACTGCGGCGGAGATGCTTGCAGCCGCAGGCGCACACGACATCGAAACCTTCGTGCAGAACGATCCGCCGGGTTTTGCGATTCACGAGATGGGCACAGCTCGGATGGGACGGGACCCCAAGACTTCAGTGCTCAATTCCTACAATCAGTCGCACGACGTCAAGAATCTTTTCATCACAGATGGCGCGGCGATGGCTTCGTCCTCCTGTGTGAATCCCTCTCTGACCTACATGGCCTTGACTGCGAGAGCTTGTGACTACGCGGTGCAGCAATTAAAAAAGGGAGAGCTCTAGTCGGAGCCGGGTGGCGCTGTAAACCCCTATCTCTACTACGTCGATTGTGGTCAGGAGCCTAACTCTGGCGCGGCATACTGTCTGAAATCGTTTCCGTCTTCGCGTCCCAGAACACTTTTTTCCCCGTCCAGTAAGACTGCGCAGCCATCATGCAGGCGACCGAATGCGCAAACCCCTCATGCACCGTCGCATGGGGTTGCTCGCGCGAACGCATGCATTCAAACCAGTTCGCCATGTGTTCCGTGGTCAGGTCATCGATACCCAGAGGCGGCAGTTGAGTCTCTCCCGGCAGGAGCACAAATTTGCTCGCTCTCTTTCGGTCGATATCGGCATCGTCCTCGTGCGTGCCTTTCTCTTCGACAAGCCGATAACGCGGGCTGCCTTCGCCACCGTCGTTGAACAGACTGGCTTGTTTTCCCATGTAGCGCGTGAAGCTGGGCGCGTCGTTGCCGAAGCTCGTCGAATAGCTGACCAGGAAGCCTTTCGGATACTCGAGCAATGTCTGAAACGTATCCGCCGTTTCACGGCCGTCGTGCCATGCAAAAACACCGCCATGCGATACGACGGATTTGGGAAAATTGTCATCCATAAACCAATGGACTAGGTCAATCGCGTGGCTCATCCACTGATCCGGAATCCCGCTGGAAAATTCCTTGTAAAGACGAAACTCGAAATACATTTGCGGATCAAATGGCCGCGCCGGCTTCGTCATCAGCCACTCGCTCCAATCCGTGTCCTGCTCGCGAATCTGCTTTACCTCCGGGCGCCCCCGCCACCGTGGACCATGATAGTTCCACACGACTTCAACCTTGCTCACATCGCCCAGCGCTCCGCTGCGCGCCACCTTTTGCGCCGCTTTCGGATAGGGTTCGCTGCGATGCTGTGTGCCCACCTGGACAATCGTCTTGGCCTGAAGCACGGCGTCTCGCGCCGCTTTGGCTTCGCTCAGCACATTCCCCATCGGCTTCTCGACGTAAGTATCTTTTCCCGCCGCCGCCGCCATTTTCAGAATTGGCGAATGCGAATGTTCCGGCGTAGAAATCAAAACACCGTCGAGATCCTTCATGGAAAGCAGTTGTTCGACGTGCGGGACCGCACGCGGAGCCCTCCCGTAATAACCCGCGTTCGTCGCCGCGGCTTTTTCGCGATTCACCCTCCACAAATCGCAGACCGCGATCATCTCAACATGATGACTGTCCTTTAATTTGGACGCGATCGAATCGAGATCGCCACCACGGCTTCCGATGCCGATATGTCCGAGCGCGATGCGATCGTTCGCGCCGACGATGTTTTCGTAGGACAGCGCCGTGCGCGGCAGAACCACGCCCCCCGCAATCGCTGCAGCGGACCTGCCCAAAAACGATCGGCGGTTCATCTTTGAATCACTCATAGTTACTCCAGCGTATGGATCGTTTGATCATGCTAAGTGCAACCTTTGCGTGAGTCGAGCAAAGTAGCGACGGAATCAGGGATCTTGAGGCCGTCTGGAGCCAAAGGCAGCGAGCGCAACCGCACACCAGCCGCATCGAAGATGGCGTTGGCGATGGCGGGGGCCAGCCCAACCATCGGGCACTCCCCCGCGCCCGCGGACGGAAGATCCCTGCGGTCGAGTAGCACGGTCTCAAGAAGCGGAACATCGCTGAAACGTGGCACGCGATACTTGGACATCCTGCCGTTGAGAATCTTGCCGTTGTCGAACTCGATCGCTTCAAAAAGAGCGCCACCTAAGCCCTGCACGTTCGATCCCTCGATTTGATTGCGCAGGTTGTCGGGATTCACAATTGCGCCGCACTCAAACGCGGAAACGACGCGAACCACTTTCACGTCTCCCGACTTGCGATCGACATTGACCTCGGCGAAAGTAGCGATGTTGCCCAGCTTCTCGTACCCGCCGCCCATGCCAAATCCCTGCCCGGCAGACTTAGTCTTTCCCCAGGCAAACTGTTTCGCAGCGGCCTCAAACACTGCACGCAGCCTCTCATCTTTCAGATTTTTCAGCCGGAATTCCAGCGGGTCCATCTTCACCGCGTGTGCCAGTTCGTCCATGTGCGACTCCCTGGCGAAATGATTGGCGGTGGCGGCCAGGGCGCGATACGATCCCTGGCGCAACGGAGAATTACTCGCGTGAAAGACGATGCGCTGGTTCGAAATCTCGTAATAGCTGCGAATGCCCGCTGACCCGGAATTGTAATTATGGAACTCCCATGCGGTGACGGTTCCATCGCTGCGCACGCCGCTGCTCACATCGATGACGCCCGCCGGACGAAAATAGGCCCAGGAAAATTCTTCTTCACGCGTCCACACAACTTTGACCGGACGTTTGGCTGCACGCGCCAGCCGCGCCGCCTCTATAGCCGTTTCGCCCGTATGCTTGCCGCCATAGGCCGATCCAGTGTCCGGCATCAACACGCGGATTTGATCTTCCGGAATCCGAAACGCCTCGGCGAGTTGACCGCGCACGCCGAACGGCCGCTGCGTTCCGGTCCATACAGTCAAATTCTCGCCATCCCACTTCGCCAGTGCAGCCCGTGGTTCGAGCGGAGTATGCGCAATGTACGCCACGGTATAAGTCCCTTGCAGACGATGATCCGCAGAGCCGAGCGCCTGATCAACGCTGCCGACCTCGTAGCGATCGCCATCTCCCGTCGGATCTTTGCCTTCAACCGTGTTCTTCCGCAGATAATCGAACAGATCTTTGTTGGAGGGTTGCGGTTCAGACTTCCACTCCGCATGAATCGCCGCAATCGCCGCTGCTGCCAACTCGGTGCTCGCGGCAGCAGCACCCACAAAGTTGCCGTCATGCACCACCGTCGCTCCCGTCTGCTCAGCCTTTTGTGTATCGATGGAGACCAGAGTTGCGTTAAAAGCCGTTGGCCGCAAGACTTTGCCGTAGAGCATGTCTGGGAGCTTCTGATCTGAGGGGTAACGGTGCTGCCCCGTTACAAACTCGCGGCCATCCACCTTTTGCGCGGATTGGCCCGCAACTTTCCAACTCGTCGCAGGAATCAGAGAAGTGTCGGGGGCGACGGTCTGACTCAGTCGCTGCCCTTTCGTCAGGGCCGCATATTTCACAGACCGATGGTTTTGCGGGTCGGTGATCCCTCCATCCGCAGCAAGCAGGCTTCGCCGGTCCGTCTGCCACTGCGCAGCCGCAAGGCCGATCAGCATCTCGCGCGCAGCCGCCGCAACTTTGCGCAATTGCAGGTTCATCGTGGGCGTGGTGCGGCTCCCGAACGTGCCCATGTCAAATGGCGTGAGTTGCGTGTCGCCCATCACGATCTCAATCGTTTCGATGGGCACGCGAAGTTCTTCAGCAACCGCCTGACTCAGGGATGTTCGAATGTTCTGCCCCATCTCGACCTTCCCCGTGTAGACCGTGACTTTGCCGTCTTCGCCGATATGCAGCCACGCATCAACTTCCTTCGGAAGATCGTTGCGCCTCTGCCTGGTCCCACCCGACTCTTGAGCGGTAACCGTTGGTTTCAGAATCGAAACCACCAGAACTCCGGCGCCGAGAAACTTGAAAAATTTTCTGCGATCGAGATCGAAGCGGTACGGAGGGGCCGCCGCGAGTTCGTAACGCTCAGGTTCCAGTAAAACGTGCGCTGGAGTTCGCTCGCTCATCGGCCCTCTCCTTTCTTGACAGATGCTGCGGTCGTTACCTTGGCCGCCCTCTGAATGGCACCCACAATGCGCGGGTAGGTTCCACAGCGGCAAACATTGCCGTCCATAAAGGCGATGATTTCGCTCTCTTTCGGCGCCGGGTTCCGCTGCAGCAGCGCAACCGCCGACATAATCATTCCCGATGTGCAATAGCCGCACTGCATCGCGCTCTGCTGCAGGAAAGCTTCCTGTACGGGATGAAGTTGTTCGCCGCTCGCCAACCCTTCAATGGTGGTGATCTCTCTCTGAGAAACCGTGCCTACCCGCGTGACGCACGACCGTTGCGCCTTCCCATCGATCAGGACTGTACATGCGCCGCATTGGCCTTCCCCGCAGCCATACTTGCTCCCCGTCAGATCGAGATGTTCGCGCAGAACGGTAAGCAGGCTGGTCTGGGGTTCGGCATTAACTGGGTAAGATTTTCCGTTTACGGTGAGACGAATAGTAGACATTCTTAGTGCTCCGGATCAAGCAGTACGCGTGGCATCTCTGAGCGGAGCTTCCTTAGTTAATGATATACCTGCAGATGACCTCGATTGAAGAGTAGAAACTCCTACTCAAGCTTCGCGACATCTCAATCGTTGATCGCCTGGTAGGCGAGCACATTCACTTCACGATCCAGAGTCAAATCGCCGGTGGGATGCAGTTGCGCCATAAAGACGACGATCATCTGCTCCTTCGCATCGATCGTGAACCCGGTATAGAAGAAGCCGCCCCAGTTGTACTCGCCCGGGGATCCCAATTCCGAAAGCGGAGATTTGATCCCGGACACTCCGAACCCCAGACCGAAACCTTGATCGGGCCCGATCTTTCCCAGTTGATCTTGAGTCATGAGTTCGACAGACTTACGGCTCAGCAGCCGCGTGTTGCCGGCCTTTCCGCCGTCGAGCATCATCTGGCAGAAGCGAGCATAGTCCATTGCCGTGGAAACCAGGCCGGCGCCGCCCGAGAACAATTTCTTCGGACCTCGGGAGGGGTAATCCGCGGAATAGGCAAAAGTTCCTTCCTTGATCGGAGTATCCGGGAAGCGGTTCAATCCTTTGTCGGGATAGTAGGTATAAGCGGTGGCGAGGCGATCGATTTTATTATCGGGCGGAAAGAAATATGTATCCTTCATGCCCAACGGTTCGAAGATGCGGGTGCGAAAAAAGTCGTCCAACGGTTTGCCCGAGACCACTTCCACCAAGCGCCCCAGCACATCGACGCTGAGACTATATTCCCAACGGTCGCCAGGATTGAACAGTAGAGGAATCGCCGCCAGCTTCTTCACGCTGTCCGCAATCGTGCCGTCATACTGCAACAGCCCGCTCGCCACTCCCGCGCTTTCGTACATCGCCCCCAGATCGGCATTCCAGTTGTAGGTAAGACCCGATGTATGGCGCAGCAGGTCGCGAATGGTGATTTCTCGTTTGGCCGGAATCGAATAAGGTTTTCCGGATTCCGGCTTCACCAGCACGTTCGGATTCTTGAATTCCGGCAGGTATTTCGAGACCGGATCGTCGAGCAGGAATTTCCCCTCTTCATACAAGATCATGACCGCCAGACTGGTAATTGGTTTGGTCATGGAGCAGATTCGGAACATCGCGTCCGGCCGCATCGGCTTGCTTGCCTCGCGGTCCATCATGCCCTGCGACTTGAACCAGGCCACGCGCCCATGCCGGATTACAAGCGTGACTGCGCCTGCAATGCGCTTGTCGTCGATGTCGCGTTGCACGGCGGTCCCGATGCGCTCCAGCCTCTCCGCAGACAGTCCCACCGATTCCGGTTTTCCGGAGGGCAGATCCTGTGTCACAGCAGCACAGATGCCGAGTATCAAAAAGCCGAGAAGAACCGCAATCATCCTGCGGTACTGCTGGGCAAGGGCAGCACGCATCTTGCCTCCCGCTTTAGGACTTGATGGTTTTCGAAACCTCATCCCACGTCACCGGTTTCTGCCGGAAATACGATTCATTCGCCATATGACAGGCGATGGCGGCGTGGTTGCCGAATACCGCACCTTCGGTCACCGGCTTGCGCGATTTCACCGACTGGAAAAATACGTTCAAGTGCGGAGTCATATCGTCCCAGTCGTGTCCGCGATATACCGTGTCGTCTTGCATGGGTTCTTTGCCCAGAGGTGGATCGTGTTCCTGATGCCACTGTTTCACATATGCCTCACGCAATTTTGCCGGGAAACTCGAACTGTAGTAGCTGGGACTGGTATCGATGCCGGCCTGCGGAGAGTGCCGCAACTCGAACTCACCGGCGTCGAGCAGCCCCTTGGGTCCCATGAACCGCGCCAGTTCCGGCGTTTCGCATCCCAGGTCCAGGCGCACATAAACCGGGATGCCGTGATAGTCGAAGAGCACGGTATGGAAATCAGGCATATCGCGGCCGTCTTTGAAACGAAAAATTCCGCCCATTGCCGTCGCCGATTTTGGTATTTCATTCCATCCCAGCGTCACCAGCATGCCGCTGATCAGGTGCACCATCAAATCGCCCGCCACTCCCGTGCCGTAAGCTCGCCAGCAGCGCCAGCGCGCGAAATGCAAAGGGTTGAACGGAATCTTCGGAGCATCGTTGAGCCAGGTATCCCAGTCCAGCGTCTCCGGAGAAAGATCCGGCGGAGGCGGATATTCCCATGCGCCTGTAGGATCATTTCGTCCCAGCGTTAGTTCCACCATCTCGACATCGCCGATCGCCCCACTCTGATAGAGTTCGCGCGCCTTGGCGCACAGAACGGAACTCACGCGCTGCGAGCCAATCTGCACGATGCGATTATTCTTCTGCGCCGCTTCCACCATGGCCAATCCGTCGGCTACGTTGTGCGACATCGGCTTCTCGCAATAAATATCCTTCCCCGCATTGCACGCGTCCACCACCACCCGCCGGTGCCAATGATCGGGAACCGCGGCCACGATGCAATCGATATCCTTGCGGTCGAGTAAATCCCGATAGTGGCGCGAGGTGGGCAGGCTCGGGTTGGCGGTGATTTCCCTGGCCAGCGTGTGGCGTCCGTCATACAAATCCGCGGCGCCAACACATTCCACGCCAGGTATCGTGATCGCCCCAGCTAGCAGGCCCGAGCCCTGCATTCCAATCCCGATCATGCCAAAGCGAACCCGATCGCTCGGCGCTACCGCCCGCGGAAATGGTTGAGCCTCGAGGAGTACCGTCTTCGAAACTAGTAGGCCACCCGCGGCGGCCGCCGCACTTCCCTGCAAGAATGCCCGTCGCGAAAGAATGCGTTTCATGCTAATCCCTCCGAATAAGTTCGACCATATGAGTTAGACCATGCCCTGCTCTGCGATCCCAGCTATTTCTTCAGCGGTTTAATAGCTACTTCCTTGAAAAACACAATGTCGTTGTCGCTGTGATTCTGCAAGCCGAAATAACCGAAGTTCGGCCGCGGCCCGCGCTGCGGCTCGAAATCAAACTTGCGTTCTGGCACGGGATCGCCATCTTTGTAGTCCGTGACCTTTACTCCATTCAGCATGACGATGGTGCGCGGCCCGTCCAGCGTGATGTCCATCGTGTTCCACTCCGGTCCGGGCTTCCACGCCTTGGCCAGCGGTTTGGTCAGCGAATACAGCATCCCGGTGGAATGATATTCATCTTCTTTCGAGGTCTCGGGATGGTTATCGATCTGCACTTCGAACCCGTAATGAACCGGCATCCATTCCTCCCGCGGTTCGATCGGAATGCGAATGAACACTCCGGAGTTGTCATTCTCGTCCCGCATCCGGTAAACAACGTGGATCATGCAGTTGCCGATCTTGCCGCCTGTCCAGTAGAGCAACCCCATCCCGCCGTGGGTGTGGATCAAACTATCTTCCACGGTGTCGCCCCCCGGGCCCACATGCTTCCATCCGTTCAGATCTTTGCCGTCAAAGAGCTGCTGCCACTTGTTCGGATCACCCTTGCAGGCATTCTGATTTTCATCGGCAGCGAACGCGGCCGTTAACAGGGCGGCAATCGCAAAAACTGAAATAATAAATCGTTTTATCATTGGCAATCTCCTGGATATTTTCGACAGCTATGTTGGGACAGACCAACATACTCGTACCCACGTCTGGAATCAAATCGAGAGTCCTAATTTCTTATTATCTGAACACGAGTCGCTCAAAAGGAAAAGGCGCCGCACCGGAGGCGAGACGCCATGTTATGGAAAGAAGGCGGATTGTTCGACGGGATTGTCCGACGGCCGCCTACTCCATCTCCCGCGCCTCGCCAAAGAACCGTGCGCCCGCAGCCGCTCCTGAACCGCCCTCAGCCTCCCGCCTTTTCTGCCAGTCGGCCTCGGTCAGCACTGGGATACCTTCCGCTTTTTTCTTCTTCAATCCCGCGTTAATTGCCGGAATCTCCTTCTGCGTCAGCTTCTGAAAGTCTGCGATCACATCTTCCAGTTCGTGCGCCAAAGAATCCTCCCGCGCCGCCTGGTAATCCCCAGGACGTCCTTCGTAGCCGTTGACGGTCCCGTAGAGCTGTCCCAGCAGTTCGCGGATGCGCTCTTCTCCCGTGATCATGCCGCCTTCTTTCGTGGCCACAATTTTCGACCGCAGTTCGTCGCACTTCGCCGCCAGGTCTTGCAACTGCTTGCGCAGCGGATCTTTTTCCGGCAGTTTCGCCGCCCTCGCATTGGCTGCATTGCGCACGCCTTCAATCGCATCGACTGCGTACGTCATATGTTCGATGGTGTGATAAATCTTCATCGTCAATTCAAACTGCGCTTTGCGATCCTCCAGCGAAAACTTCGCCCGCGGGTCCAGCACAACATTTAATTGTTCGGTATAAACATTGTCACCCTTGGTCATCTTCACCGTGTAAGTTCCCGGCAGCACGCGGGGACCCTGCGCCGCCTCAAACAAGGCGCTCGCCGCCGGCGGCACGGCCGGCGCCTTCACTCGCATGGACCAACTGGCGCGGTTTAAGCCGCGGTGCTTGCTTCCGGCGACCGTATCGACCTGTTTGCCGTTCTGGTCCAGAATCTCGATTTTCAGATCGCCAAAAATGTGCCGCGCTCGCTGGTAATAAGTGATCTGCGCTTCTCCAGGCCGGCTGCGACCGTTGAAAGTTTCATCTCCCTCGGCCCATCCTCCGAACGTGTCGAAGTACTGTACTGCCTTGCCGGGTATGAGCGCAGCTTCCTTCGACATCAAGTCGGGAGTCAAAGCTCGCAGCGGAGAGATATCGTCGATAATCCATATGCCGCGCCCGTGGGTCGCCAGTACCAGGTCGCCCTCGCGCGCCTGCACCGCTATATCGTCCACAGCAACAGCCGGGAAGTTGCTTCCTTTGTATTGCGCCCAGTGCTGGCCGGCGTCAACCGAAATCCACAGTCCGAATTCTGTCCCCAGGAAAAGTAGATTCGGATTCACCGAATCTTCTTTGATCACGTGCGCGAATCCGCGCACCCCGCTCTCCTGTGCCGGAAGCGCCATCCAGGTCTTGCCGTAGTCGGTCGTCTTGTAAACGTACGGCTTCATGTCCCCGAACGTATGCCGGTCAAACGTCGCATAGGCCGTGGCCTCGTCAAACCGGCTGGCCTCCACCGTCGAGACCCAGGAATTCTTTCCCAAGCCGGCAATGTTGCCCACAACATTTATCCAACTCTTACCGCCATCCCGCGTGAGCTGCAGATTCCCGTCGTCCGTCCCAGCCCAGATAATCTGCCCGTTCTTTGGCGATTCCGAGATCGAGTAAATCGTGGTGTGCATTTCCGCCGAGGAATTGTTGACGGTCACGCCGCCTGATTCTTCCTGCTTCTGCTTCTCTGGATCGTTCGTCGTCAGATCCGGTGAAATGCGATCCCACGACTGTCCGTGATCCCGCGAGCGGAACAGAAATTGCGCCCCAATGTAAATCGAACCTTTTTCGTTGGGACTCATGTGAATCGGAGTGTTCCAATTGAAGCGCAGCTTTTTCTCGCCATAGTTAGGCAGCGGCTTGATTCCGCGAATCTCGTGCGAATAGCGGTTTACCCGCCCGATTTCTCCGCCCTGCGCTTCCGCATAGATGTAGTTCGGGTCCGACGTGTCTTCGAACATCCAGAAGCCGTCGCCGCCGTACATGTTCTCCCAACGCGAATTCGAAACGCCGCCTGGGTACGATGAATCCCCCACCCATGAACTGTTGTCCTGCAGCCCGCCGTAAACGTGATAAGGATCGGAATTGTCGGTGCTCACGTGATAGAACTGCGAAACCGGCAGGTTCATCTGATGTTTCCAGCGATTGCCGCCGTCCTCGCTCCGCCACAATCCGCCGTCGTCGCCTGCGATCACAATGTTCGGATTCTTCGGATCGATCCACACATCGTGGAAATCGCCGTGGTCCGATCCAGAAACCACATTGAAGGTTTTGCCCGCGTCCGTGCTGTACAAGAGAATAAGATCAGGTTTGAAAATCTTGTTCTCGTCATGGGGATCGACAATCAGGTTGCCAAAATAAAACGGACGCCACACCATGTAATTGCTGGCATCAAGCTTGGTCCAGTTCGCTCCGCCATCGTCGGAACGGTACAGCCCTCTTCCTTTTTCGGCTTCGATGTTGGCATAGACCACCTGCGGCTTCGCCGGCGCTACCGCAACAGCGACGCGGCCCCAAGGCTTGGCTGGCAGCCCTTTGGCGTTGGCGTCGGTGATTTCGCTCCAGTGATCGCCGCCGTCGGTCGACTTGAACAAACCACTGCCCGGTCCGCCGGAGCGGAACGTCCAGCCCTGCCGCCGGAAATCCCACATTGCGGCGTACATTGTCTTCGGCTCCTGCCGGCTCATCGCCATTAACGCGCAACCCGACGATCCATTCGCGCCCGCCAAAACCTTTTTCCACGACTTACCACCGTCGGTCGTCTTGTAAACTCCGCGCTCGTCGTTGTCGTCCCACAAATGTCCCATTGCGCACACCAGCACGTCGTTTCCGTCCTTAGGATCGACCAGAATCTTTGCGATGTGCTCACTATCCTTCAGTCCAACATTCGTCCAGTTCTCACCTCCGTCGGTTGACTTGTAGACGCCGTCGCCGATCGAGACGCTGTTTCGGACCCACCCCTCGCCACTGCCCACCCAAACGATCTTCGAATTCGACGGATCAATCGTCACTGCGCCAATCGACTGCGCATTCTCGCGATCGAAAACCGACTTGTAAGTCGTCCCGCCATTCACCGACTTCCATACACCGCCGCTGGCCGCGCCCACGAAGACGGTGATGCGGCCGTTCTCTTCCACCGCGTCCAGCGCGGCAATGCGGCCGCTCATGGTGGCCGAGCCGATATTGCGCGCTGGCAAGCCGGAAACCGTTGCGGCGTCGAAGCGGTACGGCGCCTGCGCTGCGGCCTGCAGAGGCGCGCATAGCATGGCTGCAGCGAACAACACAATCACTCCCCAGGAATTGTCAGCGGATACTTTCATATCTTCGAGTCCTTTTCTACGTAGTTAGTCACGCAGTTAATTTCGTTGCGTTCTTGTCACGCCGGCAGCCCGCCCTGAGCGAAGCCGAAGCGTCCTGCCGCCTTGCGCAAATCACTCGCCGAAGAATCAGTGAATCCCGACCAACCCCGACTTCTTTTCCTCAGTCCTCAACGACTCGGGCAGCGCAAAGTCAGACTCTTGAAAAGCGACATTCACTTCAATCTTGTCAATCGTCATCGCTTGCGCCCCAGGGTTGTTCTTCGGTCCCTCGATGATCGAGAAAGGATACATGACTCCGTCCACCGGCTTGTACGAACCCAGGTCAACCACTCGCTCTCTCACCGATCCCCGGATAAATTGCTGAATCTCTTTGCGGATTTCAAGATAGGTGTCGGGGTCGAGATAGTAATAAATGATGTCACCGTTTTTCAGCGTGACCTTGAGCCGCAGGGCGTCATCCCCATCCACCTCGGCGTGTCCCAGGTATTCGATCGTGTTGTCTTTCGTGGCGTAGTCCACGAGCGGGCCGTCAAAATCGGCGGCCAGAAGCAGATCCCGCAGGTTGTCCTCGCCCATCAACTCCGGATCTTTACGTCCGCGAAAGGGCTGAGTCTGCCAGCCCACCGAACCGTCGTACGCCTGGACCGCAGTCATCCCTTGCATGGAGACATTTTGACGAACCAGGTCCGGCCGCATGTTCATTTGTCGGAAGGCCGCAACCGTCGATCGGCGTCTGCCACCGCCTCTTACCTTGCCGGTCGTAAGCCGGGTCTTGGCAGATTTAATCTTGTCGAGCCCGCCCTTAGCCTGGATGTTCTTGTCGACAAGTTCCTCAGCGGTTTGAGCACATGCCAACACACTGAGGCTCGTGGCCAGAACCACAGCAATCACCGTGTGACGCATGACAACTCCTGTTCTACAGCGAATCAGTGAGTTCGTTAGTGAATCCCGACTAACCCGGACTTCTTTTCTTCAGTCCTCAACGAAGCGGGTACGGCAAAGTCAGCCTTATCGATAGGTATATTCACTTCAATCTTTTCGATGGTCGTACTCTGCGCTGCCGGATTCGCCTTTGTCCCCTGCGCAATCGAGTAGGGATACATCACGCCCGCGACCGGCTTGTACGAGCCCATGTCTATGACGCTCTCGCGCACCGAGCCGCGAATGAACTCCTGCACTTCTTTGCGAATTTCCAAAAAAGTATCGGGATCCAGATAGTAGTAAACGATGTCGCCATCTTTCAGCGTAACTTTCAAGCGTAGCGCGTCGTCGCCGTCAACCACGTCGTGACCCAGAAACTCCACGGTGTTGCCCTTTTCTTTGTAATCCACCAGTGGCCCATCGAAGTCTGCGTCCAGCAGCAGATCCTTCAAATCGTCTTCGCCCATGAACTCAGGATCTTTATGTCCGCCGAATGGTTGAATTTGCCAGCCAGTCGCACCGTCGTAGGCAGTGACAGCGGTCATGCCCTGCAGCGTGAAGGTCTCCCGCACCAAATTCGGTCGCTCATTTTCCTGCATCGTTGCGGCGGTAAATCCACCTCCGCCATTCAGCTTGCCTGTCATGCGGACGGTCTTGATCGCCTTAATCTTGTCCATCCCGCCTTTGGCCTGAATGTTCTTGTTAATCAGTTCTTCGGCGCTCTGCCCATAGGCCAGAGCCCCTAGGCAGGAAACCGCCGCCAGCAAAATCACAGCGTGACGCATGGGAGATAACTCCTGTTGTATGGATCTAACTGGGAAACGAGACGAACAGTACTGTACCCGGTAGTTGGCGTTCTTGCCAAGCCCCGGTTAGCGAATGCAGTGAGCGACGAAGCTCACGTAGCGACTGCCGCCTCGGCTGTCCCACCAGGGCGAAGCCCGGTGGAACCAAACAGTCGCAATAGTAGGAACCCAATATTCTCCTAGGAAGATTTTCGTTGACACTACGAACATCTTCGTAGTATGTTCCTTCCCATGAAGCAGCCTCCGCACAAACCCACCGCTTCTGAATTAGAAATTCTCCGCGTCCTATGGAACCGCGGACCCTCCACGGTTCGCGAAGTTCATGAATCTCTCAGCGAGAAAAAAGATCTCGGCTACACGACAGTGCTGAAGCTTCTGCAAATCATGACCACAAAAGGCACGGTGCGCCGAAACGAAACCCAGCGTGCGCACGTCTATGAAGCGTGCCTTCCCGCCGAGCAAACCAAACAACAACTTGCCGGAGACATGCTGCAGCGAGTATTCGAAGGCTCTGCGAGCCAGCTCATGATGCATGCGCTGGCTGGGCGCAAATCATCGCCCGAAGAGATTAGCGAGCTGCGCCGTTTGCTGGATGTATATGAAAGAGGACGGAGATGACGACTTTAACGAATTTTGTTTCCCCTAACGCGATGCAGGCCTTGGGATGGACTCTGTTGCATTTTCTCTGGCAGGGAACTGCGCTCGCCGCTCTGGCTGCGGCTGGCATCGCATTGTGCCGGCGTGCCTCGACACGCTATGTGCTGGGAGTTGCTTCTCTCATCCTGATGCTGCTCGCTCCCTTGTTGACTTTCTTCTTCTATTCACAGCATAGTTTCGGTGCAATCACGCAGCCGTCGTTGGCGCGGAGCGCTGTAGCTCCGCCGGCCACCACGGGCAGAAGTTCGGCAAGGTCCTCGGCTGAATCTTTTCCCATCGGGCCGTCGCTGGATGCGCTTCCGTGGCTGGTCGAGGCATGGTTGATGGGCGTAGCTTTCTTCAGCCTCCGCTCCGCGGGCGGATTCATTCTGCTCGAGCGCGAGCGCCGCAAACAATCCGTTGTGGTCAGTGATCGAGTTCTGGAAATCTGCTACATGCTGCAAGACCGCTTCGGCCTCAATCGCGCCATTGCTTACTGTGAATGCAAATGGCTGCAGTCGCCTGCGGTGATCGGATGGTTTCGGCCAGTGGTCTTCCTGCCTGCGACTGCTTTAACAGGCCTCTCCGAAGGTCAGTTGGAGGCAGTCATCGCCCATGAACTGGCCCACATCCAGCGTTTCGATCCGTTTGTGAATGTGTTCCAGGTCTGCGTGGAGACCTTGCTTTTCTATCATCCGGCGATCTGGTGGCTGAACAAAAGGATACGGGCCGAACGCGAGCACTGTTGCGACGAGATGGCGGTGGCTCTCTGCGGCAACGCCGTTGAATACGCGCGCGCGTTGACGTTGATGGAAGAATGGCGCAGCGCGCCGACGTTTGCCATGGCCGCGAATCGCGGGCCACTCAGCGAACGCATCGTTCGCGTTCTCGGGCTGAAGACGCTTGGCGCCGGAATGCGCGGCATCGGTCTGACAGGCAGCGTTCTATGTCTCACCGCAGCCCTGGTTGCAGGGAATGCGCTGCTGGGAATGGCGCATCCGCCAGAGGTTCATGCAGCGCCGGGTTCACAGACCCCAGGCAAACCCATACCTGAAACGTCGCAAGAGCCCGCGGCTAACAGCAGTTCGAGTTCAAAGCCTTCGGCCGTGCATCCCCGAAGCGGCGCCCAGACATCGGTTACCGCCTCGTCGTCTTCGTCGGCCTCGTCTTACATTGAGGGGATGAAGGCTGCGGGACTTGGCGACCTTACCGTCGATCAGCTGATTGCGATGAAGATTCAAGATGTCACCCCCGAGTATATCCGGGAGATACGCGAACAAGGACTGAATCCTGACGTTAACAATCTGATTGCTATGCGCGTTCAAGGCATCACTCCGGAATACATACGCGGGCTGCTTGCCTCTGGCCTCAAGCCAGATCAGAACCAGATCATCGCGCTTAAAGTACAAGGCGCGGACGGTGCGTATTATCGCGGACTCGTAGAAGCCGGCATTCAGCCGGACGTGAACACCCTGATTGGGCTAAAGGTACAAGGCGTAACCCCCGAATATGTCCGCGAACTCCGCGCGGCGGGCTTGACTGTCACCGCAGATCAGGTGATCGCCCTGAAGGTGCAGGGTGTTTCGCCAGAATATCTGAAGGGATTGCACGACCAGGGAATTGATCCGCGAGCGAACGATGCCATCGCCATGCGCGTTCAGAACGTAACTCCAGAATACGTTCGCGACATTCGGGCTCTCGGGCTCAAGCCGTCTGCCAACGAGCTTATCTCGATGCGCGTGCAGGACGTAACGCCGGAATACATCAAGGCGCTGCAGGCGGCGGGATATAAGTTCAGCGTCAGCGACATCATCAGCGCCAAGGTGCAGGATGTTTCGCCGGAGTTTATCGAACGCGCGCAGAAGCATGGGTTCAAGGATCTGACTCTGCAGAAACTGATTCAGTTGCGGCGACTGGGAATTCTGGATTCGAAGGCTGACCTCTAAAAGCGCAACCACTCGAAAAGGAGATGATTTATGAGAATGCGTCGAACCCTCGCGTACCTGGTCTTTGCCTCCAGCGTCCTGCTGGTTGCAGTGAAGAATCGCGCGGCGGATGTTCGCAGCGGGGACTGGACCATCCGCAAATCCGACGACGCGGGCAAGGTGGAGTTCTCGCTGATCGAGCATCATCGTGGCGGAACTTCGAGCCACGAATCTGACTGGCCTGCGACTTCGTTTCAAGGGGTGGACTTTTCGAAAGCTGGGCGGCAGGACGTCCACTTCACCATCGCGCGCGACGCGGGCAAGATCGAGTGCGAGGGATTTCTGAATAACGGGGAAGGCGCAGGCATTTTCCATTTTCAGCCGGATGCGAATTATCCGCGCGAGATGCAGGCGCTTGGATTTTCCATGGACGACGAGAAACAGTTCAGCATGGCGGTGATGGACGTCAGCCTGGAATTTGCGCGGCAGATGAAGAACGAGCATCTCAGCGATCTTGACGCGGACAAGCTGATCGCGTTTCGAATCTTCCGCGTGGACGCCGCCTTCATTGAGGCATTGCGCGCAGAAGGATTGAAGATCTCCGACGCGGACAAACTGGTTGCCTTTCGCATTCATGGTGTGAGTCCGGAGATGGTGCGCAGCCTTCATCAGGCGGGCTATTCGCCGAATGAAGATACGCTGATCGCCATGAGAATTCACGGCGCGACTCCGGAATGGATGGCCGAACTCAAGCAGCGCGGTTACGACCACGTCGGCCTGGAGAAGCTGATTGCGTTTCGCATCCACGGCGTCTCGCCGGAGTTTATTCAGAAGCTGCAAGGGCTGGGATATTCGCATCCCGATCCCGACGAACTGATCGCGATGCGCATCCACAACGTGACGCCGGAATACATCAGCGACATGCGCGCGCGAGGAATTCACGACTTGAGCATCGATCAACTGGTCAGCATGAGGATTCACGGGATCGACTGATTCTGGAGACCGCAAGAGAAGGCCGCGCTCTCGCGCGGCTTTTCTGTTAGCAGCGTGACGAGGGAATCTATATCTACATTTTTTTTGATACGGTTCCGCTAAAATATTTGTTTCTATGGACTTGGCGCGATTGGGTATGCTTGGGTCTGGGTAAAATCTTGAGCCGTAAGGATTTAGAGCTAAAATCTTATGGAATAAGGACTTAGCTTCTTCTGGGCAAAGCACGGACTGAAAGCCGTTCACGATCTGGCTCAGTGATGGCTTTTTGGGAGAGCGTTCGCGCATAGGTCGATCTTGCGCGTTTCTTATTTCTCAGTAAAGGTTGTTCGTCACACGAAATTGGATTCCGGCTGTGGACGGCTGTGGAAAAGTGCGGCTTTGCGCTCTAGGCAGGATCTCAACCCACCCTTTGCATGCAAAGGATGGGAAGTTCTCATGCTTCGAGACTGGCATGAATCGTGCTCCGAATCCATTCCGAGACGTTTTGCTTGCTGGCCTTCGCCTTTGCTGCGATAGCCTTTAGATCATCCGCCGCGAAGCGTACAGGTACGATTCTACCCGTCGCTTCGCCCTTTGGCAGTTTTGAGCGTCCGACTTTCCTAATGGCAAACTCGCAGACGACAGAAAGAGAAATATGATTTCTGGGCTCTGGTTGTGGATAAAACACGACACTACTTCTACTGATTGGGCGATAGTTATTTTGACAGGGGTGATCGCCATTACCAGCTATTTGCAATGGAAAGAAATCCATGCTGGTGGCGAAGATACTCACGCTCTTGCCGAGGCTGCCAAAAAACAAGCGGATAAGACCGATACGATCTCCAATTCGATTACGCAAGCGGTAGGGCAACTCACGGCCAGCGCCGCGGCTGCGCAACAGCAGGCTAATGCCGCCTTTCGTCAAGCGCTGGCTGCTGAAAGGAATGTCGATGCTATCCGTCGTGCGGATCAGCGGTCGGTAGTCAAATTCAACATGGGAGGGAGCTCTCTTATAAATGTGGCCAATCCGACCGACTCCAATAATCCCCCTTTTCTCCCGCTCGTTGTCGGTAAGCCCCTCGTCGCCATTCCGGTGCTTGATAGTATCGGCAAGGGGCCAGCTAGACATCTTGATGCCCATGCTTTTGTAGAAGTCGTAGACATCAATCGGGAGCCTCAGCTTGAACGATTGGACAACGGAGATGATTCCAATGCTCGACGTACGATCGGTATTTTGTTCCCCGGTGATCGAGCGCAGTTTCCGGCCCCACGTTTGGGTACAAAACTTGGCGAATTTATAGTTCTCACCCAGCCGGAATACGATGCTTTGACTAGTGGGAATGCCTACATTGCTGTGTATGGGAAGGCTACGCATGAGACACAGTTGGAGTCTTTCACTGGACAAAGTTCTGCCAATGGTTTTTGGCCAATGCTGCGGCTCAGGGTCGGTTTAAGGCGGGGAAATGCAACCAATACAATGATGCCGACCACGATTAGCCATCCTTTTCAAATTAGGACACCACCAAAGGATGGGCAATCCGCCCCGAGTAATGCACCCCCCGTCGATTGCGCAAGTCTGTACGATCTCATACAGCGTAGCGATTCAGATTTGTCCCAGGCCGGGTGCCGGGTGCCCCATTTCTCGCGTTCTTTGCGAGAAGTGGGCTTTTCGCCGACATCCTACCAACCCTCAACCAGCGTCCGTCGAATTTTCTCCTCCCGCCCAGGCCCAGGCGTTGGGGGGGTGGCCACCCACCTTTAAGCCCCATGGCATGAAGAAACTGTACGCGCCGGTGCGAGGTCACGTGTGTGACGGATGAACATTGGACCTAACCTCGGCCTTATGGTGGGCTGTAAGCCAAAAGCCCCACTTCTCGCAACGAACGCGAGAAATGGGGCACCCTTGCGATTTGCGGGTCTATTTTGTTTGTTATGCCAGACGGCCTGCTTTGCAACAACGCCGCATCGTCCGTACTACAGGATATCCGCGATTGCATTCCATGCTTGCACGGAGCCTGCTGCTTGAGGCTAAGAACCCCCACCCTTCGACTTCGCTCAGGGCAGGCTTTCTCGCAACTAACGCGAGAAATGGGCACCCAAATCTAATTTTGATGCGATCCCCGCCCTCAACCAGCGCTCCGTCGAATCTTCTCCTCCCACCAAGTCCAATCGTTGATCCGAACCAATCCCGGCTCTCCGTAAGCATAGGAGCGGTAGCTACTCCACCGCCAATCCTCTGGACTCGCCACCAGTCCGCGCACCACCGGATTGCGATGCATGTACTTCAGCTTCTCGACCTCTTTCTGTTGGCCCCACAAATTGAAATCGTAGAAACGACTCTGCCAGAATCGGCCGGAGAATTCGCCCGCAATGGCCAGCCGCCGGGAGACGCTCAGCTTCACCGCCTGAATGATCTTCGAGGGATCGCCTATTAAGGGTTCGGAAATCAGTAGATGCACGTGTTCGGGCATGACCACGTATCCGATCACGGCAAAACGGTAGCGAACGCGCATCAGTTCGAGGACACTAAGTAGCAGGTCGCGGCGCGCGGGGTTGCCAAGCAGGGGTTTGCGTCGATAGCAGCTCCACGTGATGAAATGGAGGCTTCCCGTGCCGTAATAGCGCTTTAAGCCCCATGGCATGAAGAGACTGTACGAACCAATGCGAGGCCCTGTCTGTGACGGATGAACATTGGTAGGGCTCATCGTGAGCTCAAGCCAAAAGCCCCACTTCTCGCAAAGGATGCGAGAAATGGGGCACCCTGCCTATTTGAGGGGCGCGTTGCGAATCGGAGATGTGGGCCATCACCCCGCTTCGCGGCTTGGGGTATCGGGATCCGAATCGCTTTTTTTCGCGTCTAAGCCCCGTCCCTCTGTATGGATTTCAGGCGTCCCTCCGGGGCGCGTTTCAATCCGGGATGAGCTACCCGGCGCTGGAAGCGCCGGGCTATTTTCAGGTGTCCCTAACGGGACAAGGGTGTTGGAGCTTTCGTCAACGGGACGAGGGCGTTGGAGCTTTCGTCTGCCCGGCATTTTTAAACTGTGGGGCAGTGATGCGGCCGCATTCAGCAAAAATTCAAAGTCAAAATCCTAAGCGATTCACGATTGGGAATACCCACCTTTGCAAACAACTACTCCCCCGCCGACTCAGATTTGTCCCAGCCCGCCGTCCACATTAAGTTCCACTCCGGTAATGTAGGACGCGTCCTGTGAAGCCAGAAATGCTACAGCGCCGGCCACTTCCTCGGGTTGTCCAAAACGCTTCATGGGAACCTTGGAAATGGTCTCCTTGGCGAATTCATCGATGGCTTCCTGAGGCAGGCCGGTCTTGCCGAAGATCGGGGTAACGATCGGACCCGGCGCCACCGCGTTCACGCGGATGCCGCGCCCCACCAGCTCCGCGGCAGCCGTTCGCGCCAAAGAGCGCAGCGCCGCTTTGGTTGCCGAATACGCGCTGGCCCCGGCGGTGCCTTTGCTGCTGACCACGCTGGTGTTCAGGATGATCGAGGCGCCGTCATTCAGAAACGGCAGCGCCTTCTGGATGGTGAAGTATGCCCCCTTGATGTTGATGTCGAACTGCTCGTCATACGTGCTTTCGGATGTTTCGGCAAAGGGCGCGAACTTCGCGACTCCCGCGTTCACGAACAAGACATCAATTTTGCCCAGCTTTTTCGACACCTGGGCATAAAGCTTGTCCACATCCGTGAGCTTGGAGACATCGGCCTGCACCGCCAACACGCCGTTTCCGATGGTGTTGACCGCCTCAGCCAGGGTTTGCTGGTTTCGACCCGATATGGCTACTCTTGCGCCTTCATCCTGCAGACGCTTGGCTGTGGCCAGGCCGATGCCGCTATTTCCACCGGTAACTACCGCTACTTTTCCTTCGAGTCTCTTCATGTCAGTGTCTCCTAATCTTTGTTAGATGGCTGGTCACATTGTCTGGTCAGATTGCCTGGCGGGGACCACCGCGGAGCATCCCTGCTTCCAGATCGAGTCCGGCGCAGTTAGACACTTAGATGATCATCGAAGTGATAAGATGCATTCGGTGCAAATTCTTTTGGACTGCACTCTATGGCAGCAAGGACAACGACTTCGCTACACTGGATAACGATGGACTATTCCAGCTATGAATCGTTCTGAGGTCGGGAAAATATCGAAGGCCTTGGCGGATGAGACCCGGCTTAGGATCTTTGAGGCCATCTCGGCGAGCGACCACATGAACTGTGGGGAAATTGTTTCGATGCGCGGCGTGACCCGGGCTACTGTTTCCCATCATCTTAAGATTTTGAGTGAGGCGGGGCTGATCGCCTGCCGCCGCGAAGGGCAATTCGTCTATAGCCAGGCTGTCCCTCACACGATTGCGGCTTATACGCGGGCGCTGGCGAGGATCGCGAGCGGCAAAAAAAAGGCGCGATGACCTTGACGGACAGTCGTTCTGCGGCGGGTTGGTTTGATTGGTGGGCCTTCTGTTTCTGCTGGATGCAATCGTGAGATTGCGGTAGAATGCCGCCTATTCGGTCCCGTAGGACCACGCAGTTCGATACAATCGCAGCTTCACAATCCAGGCTGAGGAACGCCATGTTCAAGCCTCGTTAATTCGCCATCCTGACGTGACCCTGTGCGCGGGGGCTCCCTTACCGATGTTCATTTGCCTGTTCTGAAGCAGCACTTCCGCGAGGAAGTGAATGCGGAAAGCGAAGGTTGTTGTGGAAGCAATCTTTGTTGCTGCGGCAGAAGATTTGAGCGCGGGTTGGGAACAGCTTGTGGGGATTTCTTAGTTTCTGGGTGTGCAGGCGGGACGCCAGCGCTACTTTGCAGTGCGCTTCGCACTATCGGGCGCGAGCCAGGACAAGGGTCACGTCGTCGGGCTGTTCATTGTCGCCGATCCAGTCGTCCACTGCCATGGTTACGATCTGGCTAATTTGGGGCAGAGGCAAGTCGCGGTTCTCGCGGACCAGGTCGATCAGTCGCTGTTCGCCGAACTCGCCGAAATCATTCTCGGGTTCGGTGACGCCGTCACTGTAGGCGAGGAAGATTTCGCCGGGATGCATCTCTACCGCGCCCTCTTCGTAGGTCATATTGTCGAACAGGCCCACGACCGTGCCACCGGCCTCCAGCCTGCGGATGGTACCGTCTTTGCTGATCAGAATTGGGGGCAAGTGTCCGCCATTGCTGTAGGTGAGATGGTGGGAGCGTCCGTCGTAGATTCCCAGGAAAAGCGTCGCGTATTTTTCCGGCGGAGTGCTTTCGTAGAGCTGGTGATTGAGCAGGCTGAGCAGGGCTCCGGGAGAAACCTCGACGCCCTCGGGCCAGGACGCCATGATGCGGCCTGAGCCGGCAATGGCGCCTATGGCCACCGGTTCGCGCATCTGAGGAAGATTCTCCACGCTGTAGGCGCGAACCGCGGAGTGGATGGTCGCCATCAACAGCGCGGCCGAAATTCCTTTGCCGCTGATATCGCCGACTGCCAGGATGAGTTTGTGAGAGCTGGCGGTCAGAAAATCGTAGTAGTCTCCACTGACGGTCCGCGCCGGGCGGCAGAATCCATGGACCTCCAACGACTCCAGTTCCGAAACCTGACGTGGGAATAGCTGTGCCTGCACTTCTTGCGCGATGACCAATTCGTTCTCCAGGCGCTGCTTCTCTTTCTGTTCCTGGATCAGCTTCTCAATGGAAGCGGTCATCGAATTGAAGGATCGCGCTAAGTCCGCGAGTTGGTCATTCGAGGTGACTGGGATGCGATGGCTGAAGTCGCCGCGATCGACGTGTTTGGTTGCGTCGTGCAGTTGCGCCACGGCGGCGGTAACCGTGCGCGTCATGCGGGTGCCGATGATGAGAGCGATCAGCTCGATGACGGCGAAGAAAATTCCCACGCCTACGAGGATGTAGGCCACGCCCTGCGCGAATTCGCCCAGCGCCGCGAACAGGTGACCGTACAAGGCCGAGGGACGAGTGCGAACTCTTACCAGCACTCTGCGTTCCGGTTTACCGGTGCTCCAGTCCACCGCCGAAAGGGAGGTCCCGGCGAGCGGAATCTCAAGATCGAAGTTGCCCACCGGCAAGGGCACGGAGCCGACCGTGAATGTTGATTGGGAGACCCCAGGTTGCGAGACTGGCTGGCCCGCTTGGACTGCAGCGTCCTGTTGGCTCGAGGTGACAACTCCGCGGCTGCTTTGTGCAGTGATGGAAGCGGAGTTGCCCGCACTCTTCGCGGCCGATTCGTGCAGCATGACTCCGGAGGGGAAAACGGTGATTTCGCCGAGATCGGCCGCGATGCTGCCAACCAGTTTTGTATCAAACGGTTCGCTGGTAACAACGGTCAGCGTACTCGATTTGATCGGAAGCGAGTTGGCTGCTCGCAAGTACAAACTGCCGCCGTCACGAACAACGTCGCGAAACCTACCCTGCACAAAACGGGGAATCGTGAGAGATGAGCCCTTAAACTCGTTGCAAAGCGGCAAGGGCTTGTCGCCATACCAGGCGCATACCTGGCGCCGGCTCCAGGCGGGATCGCGCTTGCGCAAACCGGCGAGCGACTCGGCTGCTGGGTTGTCTCCGCGCTCCAGACGCGCAGCCAGTTCGTTGGACACGGCGGCATTGGCCGCCTCGAGACTTCTCAACTGAGAATCAATTTCTGAAGTCACGACGAACACCGCGAACTGTCCAGCCAGACCATAGAGCGTGATGAGGGCCATCGTGACCAGCAACACGGCGGGAATGACACCGATAAAGACGTAGGTGACGATCAGACGATTCCGCAGGCGCCACAGGACTCTGCGCTTCAACCAGCGGAAAGCTAGGATGCAAAACAACACCGTGGCGAGGAACGTGAGGAATTCGATCCATCCGCCCAGATGATTGCCCCAGGTGGGAGCGAATAGACCCAGGAATTGCTGCAGGGCGAACAGAACAACGGCCATGGCCGCCAAATAGCAGGCCAGGCGCGCCATGCGGCCTTCGGGCCACAATCCCGCTTTGATCAGCCGACGCCGTAATTCTGGATAGGACCGTTGCATGCTGTTGAGTGCGTCAGTGCTCAAAATCGGCTCTTAGCTTTTAGCTCTTGGCTTTTAGCTTAAGGCCAAGAGCTAAAAGCTGAGAATCCTCAGGCGGACTTCGTCATTTGCCCCGTTTTTAGATCTCCGGATAAAGGTCGAAGAACGCCTCCAGGCTCGTGCGCAGTTGCTTTTCGATCTCATCCTTACTGCCTTCGAGCACGTGCATGGTGACGTGAGCTTCCCGCCCGTTGGCCAGCTTCACCGGAGCCTCACCCACTTCGACCACGTCCTCGGACGGCAGCAGCCTCATGCCATAGACCAGAGTTAGATTTGCCATGGATTGATTTTACGACGTTCGAGGAGAGTCCCGCGAACCCGGCTTTGTTTTGGATTTAGCATTCGGAGGATTCTCATTTAGAATTCCGCAGTGCACAGGATTCCGATTCTTCCACTCTCGATTAGTCTTCTCGCGATGGCATCCATGCAGGTCGTGGCGCAGGAGCCAGCTGGCAACGCACAATCAACCCAGCCGCAGGTGAAAGTCAACATGCTGAACGTGTGTTCGCCTTCGGCCGAGGAGCAGAAGGAAATTGCCGCCGCTCTAACGCGAGTTCCGAAGCAGCCATTATTTGCCACTGATTTTGAAGTTTCCCGCGGGCGCTCGACGCTGACCGACATGCCGAACATCCTGCAGCCGGGATCGAGTACACACTTTGCGGACGAAAAGTCCGTGGCGAGTTATGTTCGGATTCGCCGCGAATTTGCGGTGCAGGCGCTTTTTTCCAGCGTGCAGTATTCCTTCAGCAATGATGGGCAGAACATGGTAGAAACGCTGGTGCTGCATGTGCGCGATCCCAAGGATCTGATCCAGGTCTCGTTAGAGGACAGCGCCTCGTCAGTCACGAGCTCCGAGGCGATGCTTGGGTCCAATACTCCGGCCAGCAGAGTACGACTGGAACGGTTTGGCAAATCCTCGGTGGCGCTGGCGCGGTGTTTGGCGACCGAAGGCGGTCCGGCGCCGGATCAGAGCGCGTACGAGCCGCTGTTCCGTAGCGCCTCAGACGTGCTTGCGAACTATCGGGCATTGTTGACCGTGAAAAAGATTGTGCCCGAGGAGTTGGCGAAGATCAGTGGAGAGTCCAAAGCTGAGTCTAAGCCCGAATCCAAATCCAAGACCGGCGCGAAGGTCAAAGGCACCATGGCGAGACCGGTTCAGGAAAAGAAGTGAACCAAAACTTCTGTTCGTGCGAGTGAACGAGCGGCTTGCATCAAAAGCTTAAATTAACCATCTAATCTGCTACTACACGACTATTCATGAGCGAAACTCGCGACGTAGTCATTGTCGGATCTGGATGTTCCGGGCACACTGCCGCTCTCTACACGGCGCGGGCCAACCTGAAGCCTCTGGTCGTCGAAGGGCACGAGCCAGGCGGCCAGCTCTCTTTGACCACACTGGTCGAGAATTTCCCCGGGTTTCCCGATGGAATTCTCGGGCCGCAACTGGTCGAGAATATGCGCAAGCAAGCCGAGCGTTTCGGCGCCGAATACCGCATGGCCCATCTGACCAGCGCCGATCTTAGCAAGCGGCCGTTTCTGTTGCATCTGGGCGTACATCAAGTCCACGCTCAGACCTTGATCATTGCCAGCGGGGCTTCGGCGCGCTGGTTGGGATTGCCGCATGAGCAGCAACTCATCGGCCACGGAGTTTCATCGTGCGCCACCTGCGACGGCTTCTTTTTTTCGGGAAAGGAGATCGTGGTGGTCGGCGGCGGAGATTCCGCGATGGAGGAAGCGCTCTTTCTAACACGCTTCGCGACCAAGGTGACGCTAATTCATCGCCGCGATGTGTTTCGCGCATCGAAGATCATGCTGGAGCGAGCGCAGCACCATGACAAGATTCAGTTCCTGCCCAACACGGTGGTGGAAGACGTTTACGATGTGCACCACCAGGAAGTCACTGGGCTCAAGTTGCGCGATGTGAAGACCGACAGAGTCTGGGATTTCCCAACCAGTGCGCTCTTTCTCGGGATCGGACACGAGCCCAACGCCAAGATGTTTGCCGGCCAGCTGGACACCGACGCCGATGGCTATCTCAAGACCCACAACTATGTTTTCACGCGCGTTCACGGAGTCTACGCATGTGGTGACGTGCAGGACCGCCGCTATCGCCAGGCTATTACCGCCGCGGGTACCGGTTGCATGGCTGCGATTGAAGTGGAAAAGTTTCTGGAAGAGCACGGCAAGTAACGAAATTGTATAACTTCGCCGCAGGTCAACCAAAGTTTGATCGGCCTGCCACCCGTCCTCGTTTGTGATACAAACTTCTGTGGTCTTCATCCCGGTGACTCCCATTTCTCTTCCCACCTTTTTTCATCCGGCAGGTCCTTCATGCTGAGGGCGTTCTTCGTCTATCTTTCTGAAAATCGTTTTTTACGGAGTTATGCTGAGCGTTCGGCGATTGGACGGCGGATTTCCGGGCGCTTTGTGGCGGGTACTGAGATTGCCGATGCAGTGCGAGCCACCCAAACCGTGAATCGCGCGGGCATGAGCGTGAGCATCGACAACCTGGGGGAGAATGTCACCAACCCCGACGAAGCCCGCCACAGTGCGCACCTCTATCACCAGATTCTCGACGCCATCGTCGCCCAGCAGCTCAACGCGAATATCAGCCTGAAGCTGACGCATATGGGATTGGACGTGGGTGAAGCAATGGCGCGCGATTTGGTGGCAGGTCTTGTGGCCCGGGCGGCATCCATGCAGCCGCCTGGTTTTGTGCGCGTCGATATGGAAGGTTCTGCGTATACGCAGCGCACGCTGGATTTCGTTGACGAACTGCACCGCATGCCGGGTAACCAGAACAGCGTCGGTACCGTAATTCAGTCTTATTTGAAGCGCAGCGAGAGCGACGTAGAAAAGCTGCTGGCGGAGGGGATTCGCATTCGCCTGTGCAAAGGGGCTTACAAGGAACCACCGAGCATCGCGTTTGAAAGCAAAGCGGATGTGGATGCGAACTACATCAAGCTCATGAAAATTCTCATGAAGAGCGGCATCTATCACGGTCTGGCGACGCACGACGAAAAGATCATCCGGGAGGCGCAATCTTTTGCTATGCGCGAGAAGATTTCCCGCGATTCGTTCGAGTTCCAGATGCTGTTCGGAATTCGCCGCGACTTACAGCAAACTCTGGTGCGGGATGGCTGGCGCATGCGCGTGTACATTCCTTTCGGCACGGAATGGTACCCCTACTTTATGCGGCGGCTGGGAGAACGTCCGGCGAATGTGTTCTTCATTGCGAGGAACCTGCTGAGGGCGTGAGCGGGCGCCGGCTTGGACCTCTGACCTCAGACTTTGGAACTCGGCTGTTCTGGCTCGATTGGCGGGCCCGACTCGCTCGGCCACACCGTGTCTCAGAGTCCGGAGTCCAATTCCGGCCTTCGATTTCCTACTGCTGCGGACCGTTCTCCCCACCCTCTGCCGGGGCGAGAGGCAGGCGAGTAACCCCGCGCATCATTTCGCGTTCCTGATCGGAGAAAATGGATCGGAAGCGCTCGGAGTTGATCACTGCTTCCCGCTGCTCCGGCGGCATGGCGCGCAAGTCGCGGACGGCAGTCATCACCATGCGCCGCCTCTCGGGATCGAGTTGGCGCATCTGCCGAAAGATTTGTCGGGCCTGTTGTTTTTGTTCGGGCGTGAGATGCTCCCAGGTCTCCATGCGGTTCAGCATGCGCAATTGCTGTTGCGGCGGCAGACTGGAGAAATGTTGCAGTCGCTGGCGAAGCTGCTGCTGTCTTTCGGGTGACAGGCGCCGAAATGCAGGATCGTTCTGCAGTTCGTGCTCCTGTTCCGCAGGGGGCAAGTCTTTGTAGCGACGGAGCCAGTCACCCGCGTGGCCACGGGTCTGTGGAGACCCTGGCTGTTGCCGCAAGGCTGGTTGCCGGGATGGCGGGGGCGCGGCATGTCTCTGCTGAGGTGGGTGGAAAACCCCCGCCAGACAGGGCGCGGAAATAGAGATAGCGATCGCCAAGCCCGCGGCCGCCAGCCAATTCACCCTGTATTTTCCGTGCCGCATTTCCCCCGCCTCGCCCGAGCCCTATGCGAACGTCTACGGATTCGCGGCGACATTCTGCTGCAGTTCCAGATCGTCGAGCAACTCGAAATCCGAGTACATCTCGTGATTGTTTTCCAGCGTCTGCAGATCGCTTACGGCAGTGCCCGGCGGTGCAGTAATGGAAGCTTCCTGTCCGTGATTGGTAATCCCGCTGTGTCGTGTAAAGAACACGCCCGCGCCCACCCCCAGCAGTACCGTGAGCGCCGCCGCCAGCACCGGCCGGCGAAACCAGCGCAACCAGTTCGCTTGCGGCTTGGCCATTTCCTCGCGCAGCCGGGCCTGCAGGCGTGTGTCGAAATAGGGCGATGGCTCTGGAGCCTCCCACTCGTCGAGCAGCACCATGGTGGCGCGCATCGCCTTCAATTGTTCCGTACACTCGCCACAACTCTCCAGATGCTTGCCTTCGTCCGTTGTGAGCTGCCTGAATCCAGCCGCCACGTCGGGCATCCGTTCTCGAACCTCATCGCATTTCATAACCGCTTCCCCTTAGTTCTTTTCGCCAATGTCGCAATGAAAAAAATTCGCTAAACAAATTCTTTTAACTGTTCCCGCAAAGTCTCGTAGGCTCTGAAGAGCAACGACTTGGTCGCCGACTCGCTCTTCTTTAAAACTTCGGCAATCTGCTTGTAGTCCATTTGCTGGTACTTGTGCATGATCACCGCCAGCTTTTGTTGTTCCGGCAGCGCCTCTACTTTACTGCGGATCGCCATCATGCGCTCGCGGCGAACCATAGCCTGTTCGGCGCTCAGCGCTCCGTCCGGCAGTTCGAGCGTTGAGCCGGTCTCTTCATCAGGCTCGTCGAGGCTGACCGTGACTTCCGGCCGTTCGTGGCGCGTATCGCGCGCGTGATTCACGGCCAAATTGGTCGCAATGCGATAGAGCCAGGTGGTAAATTTCGCGCTCGCTTCATAGCTGGCGCGCGAGCGATACACCCGCAGAAAGACCTCCTGAGCCAGATCTTCCGCGGCGGCGCTGTTGCGTGCCATACGATACATGAAACTTACGATCGGGCGGCGATATTTCTGCACCAGATAATCAAACGCCGACTGGTCGCCGGCTTTGGCGCGCAGCATGATTTCGGCGTCGGAATCTCTCTCCCCTGCCGAGAGTGAAGACTGCTGCGTCGCAGCCATCAGCATGCCCCGATCAAGTGCGGCAGTGCTCACACTAGTTTCAACCCCGGACTGGCCCGAAAGTTTCGCACCCTGTGCCTCAGGCGGACTTGTGGAACCCCCTTTGGATGAGGGAGATAGGGGTGTTCGAGACGGTTTTGAGTCGGTTGCCATACGAAGCTAGTCATCAGCAGACCGGCTGGGGAGCTCCAGCCCACCACCCTTAACCTGCCCCCGTTTAGGCTACCACGCCGAGGCTCGGCGCCGGAACCCTGCAATTGCGGGCAAAAACTGTGCAGGGCAGCCCGCAATTGCGCGCAGACTCGCGGATCCGATGAATTTGCATAATCCGCCCGCAAATGTTTGAATGAAATGACTGTTCGCAAGGGCGCTTAACTCAGCGGTAGAGTGCCATCCTCACACGGTGGAAGTCATAGGTTCGAATCCTATAGCGCCCACCATTTTTCAATGGGTTACAGCCCGTGGAATCGCTCCTCGTCAGGCGGCGAAACCCGCAACTGGCTTCTTGTGGATTATTGAAGAGGAGCCCAATTTCTTCACTGGGGTTTCCGCTCTCCACCGGTTGGATCTCCGAAAGCCGCTACTCACGCTCTTCAAGCCGTACGCTATGCCTTCCGTTTACTCCCGTCAGTCGGCCGGAACATCGCGAACGCTACCGGTGTTTGGTGCAAACTTTCCGCCGCGCCCCCAGGGTGATCGCACATGGCCTCCAGGACTCACGGCATATAAGGGCGAAAACCCCGCGTGGCGGGGTCGCATCCCAGAGACGGTGCTGTGCGGGACTCTATGAGCAAGAAGAACGGTCTGGCAAATCCTCTCACTCTGAAGCCCTTCGATGGGAAAGATAAGCAATTGCTCCGGGTCGTCATTGAAACGCCCAAAGGAAGCCGAAACAAGTTTGCTTTCGATGCCGATGAACACATTTTCGACCTGAAAAAGGTTTTGCCGTCGGGAATGACCTTTCCCTACGATTTCGGCTTCGTTCCCTCCACGCTGGCTGACGATGGCGATCCCGTCGATGTCCTGGTCCTGATGGACGAGCCTGCATTCCCGGGTTGTGTGTTGTCGTGCCGCCCAATCGGCGTCATTGAAGGTGAGCAGGGTGACAAGAAAGAGAGGGAACGCAATGATCGAATCATCGCGGTTGAGAAGGACGCACATAGTTGGGCGGATATCAAAACGATTGATGACTTGGGAAAGCAATTCTGCCGCGAACTGGAAGAGTTCTTTGTGAACTATCACAAGCTCTCGGGGGAACAATACCGGGTGCTTGATGTTAAGGGACCGGGCCAGGCACGCAAGCTGGTGAAATCTGGGATGCGCTGATCCAGATGGCTGTACACCTTCTCGTCGCTCAAAGCGCCAATGGCGAAATTTCTTCGCAGACACAGCTCCATCAGATCAGATCTATTTGACGGGCTTGATCAAGTAGAGGCTGGCAAAAAGCGACGCTGTTACGCTGCCGCTACGTTTAAAATGACTCTGGTCAGTAACGCGGGCGCGTAGCTCAAACGGATAGAGCATCGGATTTCTAATCCGGCGGTTGCAGGTTCGAATCCTGCCGCGCCTACCAAATCGATCCTGTCAAAAATACTGTTCTTGCCCTCGATAACCGACGGACTACATGCCCGGCCGGACTCTAAGCTTTTGGCTTGCGGTGTTCGCAGGTTGGAGTGTTCAGGCAGGAATCTGCCAGGCGAAGGCGTTCGACGGGCTTGCCGCCGAGGATGTGCGATTCAATAATCTCTTCGACATCGGCGTCGGTGACATGTCCGTACCACACTGCGTCGGGATAGACCACAACGTTCGGCCCGTGCTCGCATTGATCGAGGCACCCGGATTGGTTGGCGCGTACTTTCCCCTTCAGTCCGCGCTCGGCGAGCTTCTGCTTGAAAAGCTTTTGCAGTTTCGCTTCGGCCAGAGGATCGCAGCAGCCGCGTGGATGGCCGGACGGGCGCTGGTTTCCGCAGACGAAAATATGCTTTTCGAATTTTGGCATCCACTCCTCGAGGAAACAGATTGCTAAACCTCATCTTACCGTGCTGATCGGAAGTCGTCATGTCGGTCCCGGGGCGGCGCGCGTTGCTATTCGCCGGCAGGACACGTTAAGATAACTCGTACACGTCTTCTCCGCGCTGATCCCCGTAATTTTTGTGCAGTCCTCCTGGCGGGCAAAGAGTGTGCGACCCCGGGCGCAGCGCAGCCATCTGCCTGCTTGAATTCCTTGTCGGAGTTGGCATTGAAAAAAGGTAAGACTGCGGTGATCGTGGGCGCCCAATGGGGCGACGAGGGCAAAGGGAAGATCGTCGACGTGTTGTCGGAGAACTTCTCGGTGGTAGCCCGCTATGCCGGAGGACACAATGCCGGCCATACGGTCATCATCCATGGCAAGAAATTTATTCTGCAACTTGTGCCGTGCGGCGTGCTGCGTGCCGGTTGCCGCAGCGTGATTGGCAATGGCGTGGTGCTCGATCCGATCGCATTCTTAAAAGAGGCGGGGGCATTGCGCGAGGCCGGGGTGAAAATCGATGGTCATCTTTTCCTTTCCAACCGCGCCCATGTGATCCTGCCCTACCATCGCATGATCGAACTCGCAGCCGAGAATGCTCCGGGACGAGTAAAGATTGGTACTACATCGCGCGGCATCGGTCCCGCCTACGAAGACAAGATGGGCCGCCGCGGTCTACGTGTGGCCGATTTGCTGGATCTGCAGTTGCTCAAGAAGCATATCGAGAATGCAGTGCGCGAGAAGAACATGATTGCTCACGCTCTGTTCAATACCGAACCGCTTGACGCCGACAAGATGTACACGGAATACGCCCAGGCCGCCGAGAAAATTGCGCCGTTCGTCCGCGACACGGCGGTACTGCTGAACCAGGCGCTGAACAATGGCGAATCAATTCTGTTTGAAGGCGCGCAAGGGACGATGCTTGACATTGACCACGGAACGTATCCGTTCGTCACCTCTTCGAGCGCGACTTCTGGCGGCGCCGTGATTGGCACGGGCGTGGCGCCCACTGCCATCAATTCGGTGATTGGGATTACCAAGGCCTATTGCACGCGCGTGGGCGAGGGGCCCTTCCCTAGCGAAGACAACAGCGACGCCGGGGACAACTTGCGCAAACGAGGCAAGGAATTTGGGGCGGTGACGGGGCGTCCGCGCCGCACAGGATGGCTTGATCTGCCGCTGCTGCGTTACTCGGGGATGATCAATGGCACTTCGTGGCTGGTCGTTACCAAGCTGGATGTGCTCGATGAGCTCGCCGAGATTCCGGTCTGCATCGAATACAAAATCGACGGGAAGAACACGAGCGACGCGCCCGCACAGGCGAGCGAGCACGAAAAGATCGAGTGCGTTTATAAAAAGCTGCCGGGCTGGCGGACTTCGACGGAGGGCATCACGGAATATTCCAGGTTGCCCGCGGCGGCGCGGGAATATCTGGCATTCATCGAGAAAGAATCGGGAGCGAAGGTTGGCATGATCTCGACCGGCCCAGACCGCAGCCATACTATCCTCGTGGATGAATTCGTTTCGGAGTTGAAGAGGGCCGCGAAAAAAGCCTAGAATTGCTTCCCCGAACGACCGGCAAGCGGGGAGGAGTGAAACGATGGTGGTATTGGCAGTGACCTGGATGGCGAAAGTGGGGCACGAAGCCGAAGTTGCCGCGCTTTTTGAGAAATTGACCGAACAGTCCCGCAAAGAGCCGGGTTGTGCGATGTACCAGGTGCATCGCCACAAGACGGAGCCACGCCGCTTCTTTATCTACGAGCAGTATAAAGATGACGCGGCACTGGAGGCGCACCGTGGCGCGCCGCATTTCCTGCAGCATGCCCGCAAGGATTTGCCCAAGATTGCTGACAGAGTGGAAGGGCATTTGTTGGAACCGTTGGGGTAGGATGCGTGGATTCGCGCGACTCGCCCACGCTTATCTATAGGGGGATGTGCCCAGGAATTTGATTACTTCCCCTTGTCGATCATCCGTTCGCCGCCCGAAGCATAATTCTCCTTCGAGACCTCGTTGAATGCGATCACGATCCCTTCGCGACGCGCCCCGCTTTCTTCCACGAACGCGTCGGTAATCCGTTTTGCGATCTCGCGCTTTTGATTGACAGTACGGCCTTGCCGCATGGTGATCTGGACTACGGGCATAAGAGCCGTTCTCCGTTATCAGTTCTCACAAAACCGTGCTCGTTCCCAATACTGAAAACCGGGAACTGAGAACTATTGTGCTAATTCATATCCCGCGAAGAAGAAGCTCAGCTCGAATCTGGCCGTATCCTCCGCATCCGATCCGTGAATCGCGTTGTGCTCGATGTTGGTTGCCCACTTCTTGCGAATGGTGCCTTCCTCGGCGTTCGCCGGATTGGTTGCGCCCATAAGCTTCCGCAGATCGGCAATGGCGTTTTCTTTTTCCAAGGCCAGCACTACGATCGGGCCGCTCGACATGAAGTCGGTTAGGGTGTTGAAAAATGGCCGGGCGGCATGCACGGCGTAGAACTGCTCGGCCTGATGCTTGGAGATTTCCAGCATCTTCATGGCGAGAATGCGGAAGCCATTTTTCTCGAACTGCTCGATGATATCGCCGACGGCATTCTTGCGGACGGCGTCAGGTTTAACGATGGTGAAGGTACGTTGCAGAGTTTTCATAAGTCGATCGTTGGTCCTCGGTCGTTGATCGTTGGCCTTGATTATCGAATCAGTTATTCCACAAAAAGGTTTGTTACTCCGAGCGAAGCGAGGAATGTGCTGTTCCTCGACATTAGGACTGGAAACTAGACGCTCACTCCCAGCGCGGCCGCCAGCGTCTCGCCGATCGCCGCAGGAGACTTCGCTACACGAATCCCGGCTGCTTCGAGCGCCTTCATCTTTTCCGCGGCGGTGCCTTTGCCGCCAGAGATGATCGCTCCCGCGTGCCCCATGCGGCGGCCCGGCGGCGCGGTCTGGCCGGCGATGAAGCCGACGACCGGCTTCTTCATGTGAGTCTTCACAAACTCCGCAGCGGCTTCCTCGGCATTGCCGCCGATTTCGCCGATCATGATCACGGCTTCGGTCTCGGGATCGCGATTGAACAAGTCCAGAGCATCGATGAAATTCGTGCCGATAATCGGATCTCCGCCAATGCCGATGGCAGTCGACTGCCCAATGCCGCGCTGCGTGAGTTGATGCACCGCCTCGTAAGTTAACGTGCCCGAGCGCGAGACGATGCCGATCGATCCTTCTTTGTGAATCGATGCCGGCATGATGCCGATCTTACACTTGCCAGGCGAAATAATTCCGGGGCAATTCGGCCCGATCAGGCGCGAACGCCGGTTCTGCAGAAATTCCCACGCCTTCACCATGTCGAGCGTGGGAATGCCCTCGGTGATGCAGACGATGAGATCGATTTCCGCGTCGGCGGCTTCCATGATGGCGTCGGCGGCGAACGGCGGAGGGACGAAGATTACCGTGGCGTTGGCGCCGGTCTTGTCGACGGCTTCGCGCATGGTGTTGAAAATCGGCCAGCCCTCGTGCGTGGTGCCGCCCTTGCCCGGGGTGACGCCGCCGACAATTTGCGTGCCGTAAGCGGCGCTGGCTTTCGCATGAAACGTGCCTTCGCGCCCGGTCAGGCCTTGCACGATGACTCGTGTATTTTTATTGACTAAGATTGCCATATACGAAAACCCTCGCATCGACTACCGGGCTAAAGCCCGGACTAATTCGAGTCTTATTACTTGGCCCTGGAAGGCCGCTCTTGTACCGTCACCGCCATTCCGTAACCCCAAGCGTGCCTCGCGCGGCGGCGACCACTTTGTCGGCTGCATCCTTCATGGTGTCAGTGACCAGGAAGTTGAACCCAGAGTTCATCAGGATTTTCTTTCCTTCGTCGACATTGGTTCCTTCCAGACGCAACACGATGGGCAGCTTGATGTTCGTCTTGCGGGCGGCTTCGACCACACCGTTAGCCAGCGTATCCACGCGCAGGATCCCGCCGAAGATGTTGATCAGCACGGCCTTTACATTTTTATCGCTGAGCAGGATCTCGAAGGCGTGCGCAACTTGCTCGGAGCTGGCTCCCCCGCCTACGTCTAAAAAGTTGGCAGGCATGCCGCCGGAATATTTGATGATGTCCATGGTTGCCATGGCCAAGCCCGCGCCGTTGACCATGCAGCCGACGTTCCCATCGAGCTTGATGTAGTTCAAGCTGTACTTCGACGCTTCCACTTCCAGCGGATCTTCTTCGGTAATGTCGCGCAACTCACGCAGGTCGGAGTGGCGGAACAAGGCGTTGTCGTCGAAGGTGATCTTCGCGTCGAGCGCGAACAGGCGGCCATCGCTGGTGGTGATAAAAGGATTGATCTCGAGCAGCGAAGAATCGGTGTCGAGAAAAGCCTTATAGAGACTGGAGAGAAACAGCACGGCGGGATTGATCTGCTGCGGCTTCAGGCCGAGTTTGAATGCGATCTTTCTTGCCTGAAACGCTTCCAGACCCATGCCGGGATCGATGTGCTGCTTTAGAATCGCATCCGGATTTTCCGCCGCGACCTGCTCGATCTCCATTCCGCCGGCCGCTGACGCCATGAATACCGGCTTGCCCTCGGCGCGGTCCACCAGAATGCCTAGGTAAAGTTCCTTCTCGATGGGAAGCGTTTCTTCGATCAGCAGGCGTCGTACAATGCGGCCTTCCGGACCGGTCTGATGCGTCACCAGTTTCATGCCCAGCATCTTGGAAGCCAACAGCGCCGGCTTCGTTGACCGATTTGGCAATTTTCACGCCACCGCCTTTGCCCCGGCCCCCGGCATGGATTTGCGCCTTGACCACCACTCCGCTGGCACCTGAACTAAATAAATCTTTGGCCACGGCCTCGGCTTCATCTTGCGATGCGGCCATCGCACCGCGGGGTACACTAACGCCATACCTCCTGAGAATTGCCTTGGCCTGATACTCATGGATTTTCATAATGACAACTCGTTAAGAATTCGGAAGGACCTTGGTTGCGGCGACGCACTGCAGGCAGCAAACTTCCAATTCTATAGAACGGCGGGGAATAGGGCAAACGTCATCCAATGTTCTCAGCTCCCGCAAATCCTTCAAGAAAATTAATCTGGGGAGAGCCGCCCTCGGCTGTCCGCCGAACGAAGGTCGAAGGTCGAACCTCGAGCTCGACCGCGTTGTCCCTGGAACTGGCCATCCGAACGCTGCGACCTTCAGCGTGGTTCGAACATCCAAACGAAGGCTAAAGCAAAATTCACCGGCTTGAATCGTCAGAGAGGTTTCCAGCGTGAAAATCGTTTCGTTGAATGTCGGGCGTCCGCGGCTCATCGTTTACAACGGCAAGACCATCAATACCGGAATCTTCAAACAACCTGTCTCGGGCCCCGTACAGTTGCGCACTTTAAGCCTCGACGGTGATCGTCAGGCCGATCTCAGCGTTCACGGCGGTCCCTACAAGGCCGTGTACGGTTACCCCGCCGAACATTACCTCTTTTGGCGGCAAGCATTCCCGACGCTGATTTACCATGGGGCACGTTCGGGGAGAACTTTACGACCAGCGGTCTGGCTGAAGACGAACTTCACATCGGAGACCGCTTTCAGATTGGCTCGTCGATCGTGATGGTCCGCCAGCCGCGGACCCCGTGCTACAAACTCAATGCCAAGTTTCAGCGGGATGACATTCTGGAACGTTTTCTGCACAGCGGGCGTAGCGGCTTTTATTTTTCGGTCGAGAAGGAAGGATTGGTTGACGAAGGGGATGATTTCCTGCTACTCAAGCGAAACGCAGAAGGAATCACGATCTCCGAAATGAACCGGCTTTATGTGCGGGAGAAATACAATCAGGATCTGCTTCATAAGGCCATTAACACTGCGGCCCTGCCGGAAGATTGGCGAGAATATTTCTCGGAGAGACTGGAACCGCCCCAAGTGGCGCAGTAGTCGAGGGTTTACATCGCGGCGAGAACCCGCCATGCCGTACAATTCGGCGTGACGACATGATCCTCGAAGCCCTCCATCGCATCGCGAACCACGCCCAATCGCTCGATCGCTCCGAGGCTCGAGAAGTGATGGCGGAGGTGCTCGAGGGCAAATGTAGCGATGCGCAGATTGCCGCGCTGCTGGTCGCCCTGCGCATGAAAGGGGAAACGGTCGAGGAGATCGTTGGCTTCGCGGAGGCGATCCGGGCGGCGGCGGCGCCATTGCCGATTCGCGCTGCCGACGCGCTTGCCGTGAGTGGAACGGGCCGCGACGCACTGGCCGAAGAAGCTTCTGATTGACACCAGCGGCACGGGCGGCGACGCCAGCGGCACGTTCAATATTTCCACGGCGACCGCACTGGTGACGGCGGGCGCCGGCGTCCGCGTCGCCAAGCACGGCAATCGCAGCATCAGTTCCAAATGCGGCTCCGCCGATGTGGTAGAGGCTCTGGGGATAAACATTCAGCTTTCGCCGGAGCGTGCCGCGCAATGCCTGCGCGAAGTTGGCATCTGCTTTTTGTACGCTCCGAATCTGCATCCTGCCATGAAGCAGGTGCAGACGGTGCGTCGTGAGTTGCGCATGCGGACCATGTTCAACCTCCTCGGTCCGCTGACCAATCCAGCGCGCGCGTCCGGGCAGGTGGTGGGAGTGTATTCGCTCGACCTTGTCGAGAAATTGGCCGAAGCACTCAGTATGCTGGGCCTGCATCGGGCACTGGTGGTGCATGGGCTCGATGGCCTTGACGAAATAACGATCACCGGCATAACGCGCGTGGCGGAGGCCCGCGAGGGCTCGGTACGATCCTACGAAGTGGAGCCGGAAGAATTCGGTATGGTTCGCGCCACATTACAGCAAATCTCAGGAGGAGATTCTACGGAAAATGCCGCTATTATTCGCGCTATTCTGAATGGAGAGAAGTCGCCTCGGCGCGACGTGGTATTACTCAATGCCGCCGCCGCGCTGGTGGCTGCCGGCAGGGCGGATCGTATTGCGGACGCGATCCCGCTCGCAGTTCGATCGATCGATTCCGGAGCGGCGGCGGCCAAGCTCGAGGCATTATCGCGCGTTACATCAGCCACCTGACGCTTCAAGACGCTCCAACTGCAGGTCGGCGAAGATGCGTCCAGCTCGTGAAATCTATTTTGCTTCCTGCTGAATCTTGAAAGTGTTATTCGCCAGGCTGGCCTCAGGGACGCTGCCGTCGTTGACCACGATTTCTTGCGGGGCGGCCGGCGTCTCAACGCGAATCACGCCTTTGTTTTTGGCATGGACTTCGAGCCTCTTCAAGATTTCCCCACCGCTAAATTTAACAATGATCGGAACCTCGGCTCCAGCCGTGCCCAGGTTGTCGAGAGTGATCGTAAGAATGAATACTCCAGTCATGGCTTTACGTGAGAAGACCGATTCGATCTTGAAGTCGGGCAGCCCGCGGTCGCGATACAACCAATCGTCGAAGAACCATTCCAGGTCGCGCTGTGTTTGTGCCGCGATCAGTCGCGGCATGTAGGAAGGCTCCTTGTCCTGCTCGGGACGGTAGGCGGCAATCGCCTTTTTGAGCGCCGCGTCACCGACCATGTCGCGCAGCATCCACCAGACGCACATTGCCTTGCTGCGATAGAGTTCTTCGCTGGTCGTGTTCACTAGCGAGTGGTTTACTTCGGCTTCGGATCTTGGCACTGTGGTCGGTGCTTCGATTTCGCTGATCTCAGCTGCGTGCGCGATCATATATTCGAGGGCGGCGGGGCGCCCCTTTTTACGTTCCACGTAGAGAGCTTGCGCGAAGTGGGCGAGACCTTCCTCGATCCACGGGCGGAATGAGACGAATGCAGCATGTGTGAGTTGATGGGCTGTGGTGAGTCCGGGCGCCGCGGAATCGTTATCTGAAAGTGGCATCAACAAGAAGGAACTGCTTTCGAACGACGCTGCGTGAGGATCAGGCAGGTCGACGGTTCTTGCCTTTTCACGTGGCTTGCCGAACCATTCTGTTATTAACGGAACGACCTTCTCGGCAGCTGTCGCGTAGGACTCTGCCGCGACAGCATGGGTGGCCAAATTGTAAATCTCAATCGAGGGGCGCTCGACGAATCCGTAGTTAGCCATCGCAAAGAGTGGAACGCGCGAACCTAACGGTTGGTACGTGCAGTCCGCATTGGAATGTGAAGACCGCCCCATCTGTTCATACAGCACGTGACACGACGCCTGATTGACAACTAGCGGCTGTGCCGGTTCGCCATCGTCCCGGGATGCGCCGATGCGCAAGTGCATTTTGGAGGCAGACTCCCGCGTCTTCCACCTGTCCAGCACCTCGAACAAGCTGTTGCCCTCCGATAGGTTCGCCACCTCGGTCGCAATCGGATACCACGCAACGTAGCCAACTCCTCGCACCGCCGAGAAATTCGGGCCGATCTGATCCCAGTCGGTGCTATTCGCCGATTCTTCAGGCGTGCCAACGCGAGTAAGGCGCGTGGCATCGAGCAGGATGACGCCTTCATAAGCAATCTGAAGTTCGATGGTCCCCTTGGGCGCGACCTCCTGCGGCAACGTTACGATGGCTTCAGTCAAGGCGCCCGTGTGATCGATATCGGAAGTGTAAGGCTGTGAGAGGAACTGCAAGGCATTGTCGCCCGCTCTAATCGATCTCCAGTCGAGTGAAGATGACATCTGCAACACAGCGATTTTCTGCGGACTCTGCGAATCATTTCGCAGAGTGATTTTTCCGCGGACTCCGAGACGGTGTTGTTCGGGCTCGACCTGAACGTTCAGATCGTAATTCGTGAAGGTGAACGCCTCGCGGTCGAGAGAAAAGCAATTCACCACAGAGGCACAGAGCACGCAGAGAAAACACAGGCCCTTATAGAGAAACCTCATTTCCGCGAACTTCATTTGTCTTCCTGAGAACCGTTTCTGGCGCGCCTTTGCCGCACGATTTCAAATAGGACTACCGCCGCGGCTACGGAAACATTCAGCGACGGCACTTTGCCCAGCATAGGAATCGAAACCAGGAAGTCGCACTTCCGCTTTACCAGGTCGTGCAGGCCCTTGCCTTCGCCGCCCAGAACCAGCGCGCAGTCCATGTTGTAATCGAGGGTGTCGTAAGTCTGTCGGGCACGTTCATCGAGTCCGACCGTCCACACATTGTGTTCTTTCAGTTCTTCCACGGTGCGAGCGATGTTCGTCACTTTGGCGATGGGCATGTGCTCGCTGGCGCCGGCTGACACCTTGGTGACGGTGCCGGTCACGCTCGCAGACCGGCGTTCTGGAATCACGATGCCGTTGGCGCCGGCGGCATCGGCCGTGCGCAGGATGGCGCCAAGGTTGTGCGGATCCTCCACACCATCGAGCACGACGACCAGCGAATATTCCGCACGCTTGGCGCTGATGACATCTTCGAGGTCGTTATATTGCTTGGCCGAGGTGACGGCTACAACGCCTTGATGCGCGGCGTTTCCGGCCATCTTGTCGAGCTCCTTGCGCTCAAGGAAACGCACCGGCACACTCAGGCGGCGGCAATCTTCAATCAAGCGCTGCAGGCGGATGTCGTGGCGCTCCTTGGCCATCCCGATCCACTCGAACGCACGCCCGCGTGCCTTCAGCGCTTCAGTCACGGAGTTGATGCCGTAGATGTAATGCATGGATATTCAGTGTATCGAAAGCGGCCGTGTGGCGCGGGCGCTCCCGCCCGCGAAGTTACGTGGAAGGGCGCGGCTTCAGCCGTGCCGCAAAAGAATGTAATGGTGTGGGCTTTAGCCTCTGTAGTATGCGAGCCCAGTACTGAAGCCCGACGAAATTCTGCATCTGAACGCGGTCCTCAAAGAGCCGCTCTTCCACGGTGCGCCGCCAGGCTTCGTGGCGCGAACAGAACTTTCTAAAGTGACTGCTCAAGCGCACACACGATGTCGCCCGGCTCCGGGCGCTCTGTGTAGTCTTCATTCGCCGACGCAAATAGAATCCTACCATCCCGATCGAGAATATGGGTCGCCGGAATCGGCAACTCCCAAGTGTCGTCCCCGTTAGTGAAGGGGAGGTTGACGAATGCCCGGCGATACACCTCTTCCTGAGGCGCTGGCACGCGGTATGTCAATCCAAATTGGCGCGCGACTTTGTTGTCGGCATCGGAGAGCAACGGAAAACGCAACTTGTGCTGGTCGTGCATGAAGAACGATTGCTTCACCGTTTGCGGGGAGATGGCTACGAGCGTCGCGCCGGCCTGCTGAATCTGGGGCAAGATCAAATTCATAGCTTCCATCTGCCCAACGCAAAACGGGCACCAGCGTCCGCGAATGAAACACAGCACGAGCTTTCCTTTGGCGAGTAATGCACTCGAAGAAATAATCTTCCCGTCGTGGTCCGGAAGGTCGAATGCGGGCGCGGTCGCGCCTACTGGCAAAGCGTTCGCCGCGACCTGACGTTGCTTCAGCTCCGCGACCGCCTGGGCGTGAATCGCCTGCGTCTCTGGCGGGACGTATCTCGCGATCAGTTCTTTACGTTCAGCAAAGATTTCCCGCAACGGACGAACGTCCGTTTGCGGGCTTGATTCTTCCAGCGATCGCCACTTCATAAGGTCAAGCCTGATCGAGTAAGTGATCAGATGGGCTATGCGATGGCACGGCTGAAGCCATGCCCTTCCAAACGATTACCAGAAAACTTTCCTACATTCCGGGCAGCTTCATCCCCGCCAATCGCCGCGCGAAACTCGGCTTGCCCATCTGCTTGAACATTTTTTTCATCTGCGCGTACTGGCGAAGCAGATTATTCACCTCTTGCACGCTGGTGCCCGAGCCGCGGGCGATACGTTTGCGGCGGCTGCCGTTGATGACCTCATGGTGACTGCGCTCGTGCGCGGTCATTGAATTGATGATTGCCTCGACGCGGTTGATCTGCCCTTCGTCCACGTTGTCGGCGGCCTTCTGCAGGCCGGAGAATGGGCCGATCGAGGGCAGCATGCCCATCAGGCTCTTCATCGATCCCATTTTTTTGACCTGGCGCAGTTGGTCGCGAAAATCTTCTAGCGAGAAGCCGTCGCCGGTCAGGGCGCGAGTGGCCATTTCCTGCGCTTTCTTCTTGTCGATCTGCTGCTCAGCGCGCTCGATCAACGACAGAATGTCGCCCATGCCGAGAATGCGCGAGACGATACGGTCAGGATGGAATGGCTCGAGCGCATCGTATTTTTCGCCCACGCCGATGAACTTGATGGGCTGACCCGTCACCTGGCGGATAGAGAGCGCCGCGCCGCCGCGGGCGTCGCCGTCCATCTTGGTGAGTACTACGCCGGTGAGCGAAAGCTTTTTGTGGAATTCTTCGGCGGATCGCACGGCGTCTTGCCCAGTCATGGCGTCGGCCACGAAAAGAATCTCGGACGGATTCAGCAGCTTCTTCAACGACTGCATCTCGTCCATGAGCTGGTCGTCGATGTGCAATCGTCCGGCCGTATCGACGATGAGCACGTCACAGCCGGAGACCACGGCCTCGCGCCGGGCTTCTTTTACCAGCCGCTCAACCGTTGCTGTGTTGGCCTCGCCGACTGTGCCTTCGTAAATGTGACTCTTGACTGCCTGCGCGACCACTTTCAACTGCTCGCGCGCCGCGGGACGGTACACGTCCACTGAAACCAGGAGCGGACGATGCCCGCCCGTCTTGAACCAGTTCGCCAGCTTGCCCGACGTGGTGGTCTTGCCGGATCCCTGCAGCCCGGCCATGAGCACGACCGTGGGCGGCTGCGAGGCAAACTTCATGCGCGCGGTGTCTTTGCCGAGAAGGTCGATCAGTTCGTCGCGCACAATCTTGATGACCTGTTCGCCCGGAGAAAGCGCGGTCAGCACTTCCTGTCCGACAGCCTTGGCTCGAATCTGGTCAACGAGTTGCTTGACCACCTTGAAGTTAACGTCCGCCTCAAGCAGCGCCAGCCGGATTTCGCGCAGCGCCTCGTCAATGTTTTCCTCGGTAAGCTTGGCCTGTCCCCGAAGGCTCTTGAAGGCGCGTTGTAGTTTTTCCTGTAAATTCTCGAACATAAGCTGGACTCAATTTTATCAGGCTGCGTCTCCGGCGTCGGCTGGGTAGCCGTAAAGTGGCAACGATTTCGAAGATCATATCTTGCTGTGAGACTCCATGGGTGGCGTCAGGCTTACGGCAATATCTTCCAGACATTCCTCAGAAACGAGACGATAGTGAACTTTGCGTCGGCATCGGACCATGGAAGTCGCGACTGAGTCGCAAAAAACAACGTCGAAGCCGTCCAAAGTACGGCGACGATCTGAGCTAAGGAGGAGCGCATTCATGGTGTGGCGTCGGCCCACAAGCGGCGCGAGCAAACTGCGTGCCGTTTTAAGAAAGGTCTTGCTGATCGATGCCACGCCAATTACCGAAGGCTCGCTGAGAGCTCGAATTAAGGCGAGATGATTCTCCGCGCCCGCGAATTTTAGACTTATGCAGGGCAGGTTGGGCGGTAGGAGCGGCTCTATCGTGTGAACTAGGTGTTCCGGCGCAACCACCTGCGCCCCTAGCAACAATTCGGTGGCGTTAGATAGTTCTTCCGCAGTACAGGATTCCACCTGTTCACCCACTCTCGAAGAAATTTCCGCACACATCACGCGACGCAATTCCAATTCGGGTTCGACCACCAGGATGTGATCGGGAGGCTGGGCGCGAAGCCTGTCCAATACCTGAGAGCGCAAAGCCTGCAACGAATAACCCAATTCACTGGCGCGCAAGATCGTCTGATTGATAAGTTCGTCGAGGTCAGGGTTAGTAGCTCGCCTTCGCAACGAACGTGGTGTTCCGACGGACAAGCGACTTCCAGGCTGCCGTTTGACCCAACCTCTGGCAACGAGATCGCGATAACTTTTGCTGACCGTGTTGTGGTGGATTCCAAGACGCCGTGCAAATGAGCGCACACTGGGTAACTGTTCTCCTATCTTTAGTTTCCGCGTCGTAATTAGGAACACTAGTTGCTCGGCGAGTTGCTCGTGAAGTGGGACGTCGCTGTCCTTGTTGAGCGAGATCTGCATTGCGGCTGCGAAGCATTCTATCCTTTCCACTGAATCGGAGCTCACCGCTGCCGATCATCGTGTGACAGTAGCCGAAACTGTCACTCTCGGTGTCGCTCAGTTACTTCTTACGAACTATTCTCTGTGAGGTGGAGGAGAAAAACATGATTCAGATCACAATTATTGTCATCGCAACGGTTGTTTTCTTCGTTATCGAGCGTCTGTTGCCCGGCCGGGCGCTTCCGGAGTCACCCGGTTGGTATGTCCGCGCTGCGTTCCTGAACGGTTGCCAGCTTTGTATCGTGGCGCTGGCGGCGGTCACGTGGGGACGATGGTTTCAAGATCGATCTTTGTTTCATTTGTCACATTTGCCTCCATTAGCTCAAGGCGCACTGGGTTGGTTCATCGGGACGTTTGTATTTTATTGGTGGCATCGTATACGCCACGATTCGAATACCTTGTGGCGAGTCTGCCACCAGATTCACCACAGCCCGTCGCGTATTGAAATGCTGACTGCGTTTTACAAGCACCCAGTTGAAATTGCAGCCGATTCCATGATTGCCAGCGCTCTTATGTTGATCGTGCTGGGCGCATCTCCCGCAGGTGCGGCATGGTTCAATGTCTTCGCCACCATTGGCGAGTTCTTCTACCACAGCAATCTGCGTACACCTCGCTGGTGGGGCTATTTTCTGCAGCGACCCGAGCATCACTCGATCCATCATCAGTGTGATCTCCACTCCTTCAACTATGGCGACATCACTTGGTGGGATCGTCTTTTCGGAACCTTTCGGGAGGCGGATGAGTTTGCTGTGCGCTGCGGATTCCCAGAAGACCATGAACAGAGGCTGGATCAGATGCTTGTTTTTAAGGACGCTTATTGAATTTGCGACAAACAACGTGCATGTCGCCTTCGGTCCTGAGACGGCTGGCAGCCAAGCCTCCATAGCAAGTTGTCGTATTCTACCGCTGTGCCGGCGCCACCTGTGAGACTCTCTACCCAAGCTTGGGCCGTACCATCTCGAACCGCTCCGTCGTGCGCGTGTACTGTATGCCGCCCATGCGGCCGATCAGGTCGAGCGAATTCCGGTCCAGTCTGCCGTCTCTAAGATTCGCATCGTCGATGTGAATGGAAACTATCTGGCCAATCACCAAGCTGCCGCTGGTAGGCGCGGAAGAGAAATCGAGAATCTGATGCAGTTTGCACTCGAAGCTCACGGGAGATTCCGAGACTCGCGGCGGACGCACGATTTCTGACGGCTGTGGAGTAAGGTTCGCCAAATCGAATTCGTTCACCGAGGGGTCGTATTCGCCGCTGGTCAGATTCATCTCCTCGCGGAGCTTGTAGGTGACAACATTGACAACGAACTCCCGAGTCTCACGAATGTTCCGCAAAGTGTCTTTTGCTTCGCCGCGGTTTGCTTCGCCCTGCCTGGGACGCCGCAGTCCGGGCGCAAATGCCAGCATCGGAGGATCAACGCAGACACAATTGAAAAAGGAAAAAGGTGCAAGATTGGGCTGTCCCGATGCGCTTGTGGTGGACACCCAGGCAATCGGGCGGGGCGCAACGGAGTTCAACAAAATACCGTAGAGTTCGTTGTGCGAAAGGTCTGTCGGACTGACGATCATTTCATCGAGTATATCTTCTGGGCCCACTCACCGCCGTGGCTCACTTCGCGGCTGCAAACACTTCCTTAGCGGCGATCACAGTGTTGCTGTGAATGGTCACCGTGTCTTCCATTTTCTGCGCATAGCCCCCGGCATAGGTCACCATTACTGGAATGTCGCGGGCGCGGGCCACGCGAAAGACGAGTTCGTCGCGCTTTTTGAGTCCTTCAATCGTCATCGAAAGTCCCCCTAGCTGATCTTCGCGATAGGGATCGGCACCAGCTACGTAACACAGTAGATCGGGTTCTAGCTGGCGCAGGCCGGAGCAGAGCGCGTTGTCGAGCCACGCCAGGTAATCCTCGTCGCCAATGCCGTCGGGCAGATCCACATCGATGGACGAAGGCGGCTTATACAAAGGATAGTTGTTATGCTGGTGCAGCGAGATGGTGAAAACGTCGCCGGCATGCGCGCCTCGCATCTTCATTTTTTCCGCGTACCTCTGATTCAGAGTAGAACCAGGAACCGACGGCAGCGGCGTGCTCTCAGTACGCGTTCCGGAGAAAATTGCCGCTGTGCCGTTGCCGTGGTGCACGTCGCAATCGACCGTCATGGCCGTGCGAATTTTTCCATCGCGCTGCAGACGGCGGATGGCCACGGCCACGTCGTGAATCATGCAGAATCCCTCCCCGTGGTCGGGAAATGCATGATGGAAACCGCCACCGATGCTGATGCACACGCCGTCGGTGAGAGCCTGCCGCGCCGCCAGAATCGATCCGCCCGCCGCCAGCCAGAAGGCTTCGACCAGATCGCGTGAGTAGGGGACTTCCATTTCCATTTCTTCGCGCGCGCTGAGCGTGCCGGTCTTCAGCTTCTGAACATAGTCGGGCGTATGCACCAGGAGAATGTCGAGGTCGGTCGCGGGTTCGGGTTCGAGGAAGTCTGTAGCATCGGCCACGCCGGTGGAAATCAGCCGGTCGCGAACGCGCCGATATTTTTCCGCAGGAAAAACGTGGTCACCGATGGGAAGATAGTAGGCGTCGCTATAGATGAGTTTGAAGGGGAGCATGGTGACCCTAAATCATACCGCTTCGGTCTGTCGTCCTGAGCGGAGCTGCCGTTTCGCGAAGCGAACTCGCGACTCCGTTCAGGATGAAGAAGAATAGAAAACAGGAATGAAGGAACAAACTAACGCTTCTTTGGTGACTGCACTGTCGGGACCACCATCGACCGTCGCACCGGCACGATCGCACCCTTCGCGGGATCGGCGGCGGCGTTGGCCCGGGTGAGAACTTCTTCCTGGATGTATTGCACGAACTCCTGAATCTGGCGTTGCATTTCTTCCATACGCTCGCGCATTTGCAGAATGATGGCCATGCCGCTGATGTTCACGCCCAGGTCGCGCGCGAGGGACAGAATGAATTCCAGCCGCTGCAAATCTTCGTCGGTATAAAGGCGCGTGTTGCCCTCGGTTCGCGACGGCTTGAGCAGGCCTTCGCGCTCGTAGAGCCGTAGCGTCTGGGGATGAATCCCATACATTTCCGCTACGGAGGAAATCATGTAGGCGCCCTTAGATTTCCGTTTGGTCATAGGTTTGTTACCAGGTTGACTCCATCGATTTTAGAGCACGACCAGTTATCTTCCTAATCGCTGGCCATAAAGCTGCCAAACCCCGAGCGCCTGGATGCATCCTAAATTCAGGAGGTTATCATGGATAAAGATGATGCTATTAGTGTGCTGGAGAAACTGATTGAAGTCTGTAAAGACGGGCAGAAAGGCTACCTGGAGGCCGCTACGCATGTGAAGCGGTCGGACCTGAAGGCCTTTTTTAACGAGCAGAGCCTGGAGCGGTCACGCTTCGCCGGCGAACTCGAAGCGGAATTGATCCGGCTGGGCAAACCCGACAAGAAGGTGTCCGGCTCGGTTGTGGGAACTCTGCATCGCGCCTGGGTAGACACGAAAGTCGGCTTGGGCGGCGGCGACAAGACCGTTCTGGAATGGCTGGAACACGGCGAGGACGTTGCCAAAGACGCATATCAAAAAGCGGTCACCGGAGATTTGCCGGAAAACATCGCGCAGATTGTCCGGCGGCAGGCTGCCAGCGTGATTGCTGCGCATGACAAAGTGAAGAGTCTGCGGGACACAGCGGAAGCCGCTGCGTAGGTTTAAGTGGGCACTTCTATGTGTGGGGACAGCCGCCCTCGGCTGTCCCCACATAAATCCTTTGGAAGAAAGACATGTAAATCTCTTGGAAGAAAGAAAGGACCGGGATCTTCGCCGGTCCTTTCTTTCCACTTCCATGGAAGCGCATCAGGTTGCCGGTTGCGGCTTCTCTTCGGGCCGCGCCGTCCATCCTGCGGGCTTCAGTGCGTGATTGATGAAGTAGGCCACGAATCCCGCCGCGATCAGGATCATTCCGAAGGCGAACGAGCTCATGTTCCATATCTGTTCATGCTCGCTGCGGATCACGGAAAAGCCCAGCAGTAGCATCGGCGGAATGCCGATCGCAATCGCTCCAAACAAGCCACCCGGCACGCGGAACGGACGCGCCAGCTCCGGCTCGCGAAAGCGCAAAACGGCCAGCGCCACAAATTCCAGCAGCAGGCTGGCGCCGTAGAGAAGGATGTCGAGGGTAACCAGCCGCGCAAAGCCCAAGCCGAGGCACATTCCCCATCCGATGGCCAGCGCAATAATCGCAACCCACGGCGCTCGTGATTTTTTCTGCAGCTTGCCGAATACGCCGGGAAGCATGCCGTCCTGGGCCATCGCTAAAGGCAGACGCGAGTAGCTCATCACCAGCGCGTTGAACATGCCAAAGGCGCTCATCATGCCGCCGACCACGACTCCGATGCGCAGCAGAGGGCCACCGATCAATGCTGCAATGTCAGCCCACGAACCGGTTTCCCAGGCAGTAGCCTTGAGGCCGGTCATCCACATCGCGGCAAAGGGCAATACGTAAGTAGCCGCCACAATACAGACTGCGACCAGCATCGCCCGCGGATAAGTCCGCTGCGGACGCTCCACTTCCGTGGCGATAGTCGAGGCGTTGTCCCATCCCATGTAGTTCCACATACAGATGAGCAGCCCGCCCAGAATGTCGACAGTCGAAGTGGTCGGCTTGGTTACGGCGTTGGCCAGCGCACCGAGTTTGAACGGCGCCATCAGCACGATCACCACGAACGGCGCCGACAAAGCCGCGAACAGCCAAAGGGAAGTCAGCGAAACTACTTTTACTCCGGCGATGTTCAGCAGGGCGCACGCGATCACCACCGCGAGAGCGACCCACCACCCGCGATTATTCTGCTGAAACCAGGGGAACATTCGCGTCAGGTAGGCCACGAACAGCGTGGGATAAATCGCCATGTCGAAAATGGACGCCACCAGCGAGAGCCAGGCTTCCTGAAATCCCCAGAAGTTGCCCATGGCGCGGCGCACCCAGGCGTAGTAACCGCCTTCGTAGGGCAGAGCGCTCGATAGCTCGCCAATCATGAAGGCGGTGGGCAGACTCCAGAGCAGCGGCGTGAGCAGCAGAATCAGAATCGCGCGACCGTAGCCCGCGCCATGCACGATGTCTTCGGTGCCATAGGTTCCGCCCGACACCATAAAAAAGGTGGCGGCTACCAGGGGCCAGAGCGTGAGGCGAACGAACTTCTTTGGGCCGAGCTTGTTCCGGTTGGGTACGGCGGCGAGAGGCTGGGGAATTTCGGGTTGTCGATGCGGGGAGCTAGCGCTTGCCAATTTCTATGGCTTCCTCCTCAAGCGACTCACTCTCACCACCGCGTCTCCCTTGTGTCTTTTCTGCAATGCTTCTTCGTGAAAAGACGTGCTGCTCGCGGCTCCCGGGTCACTGCGATTCCCGGGCATCTCGGCGAAGTTAGTTCGCATTTGTGAGATTACGGGAAATTTCCCCAGATGCAAGATTTTTTTGAGGATTAGCTAAAAATTTAGTGAGCAACCCGATGGGGTACGGAGGACGACCGAGCAGGGCGTCTCAAACCTTTTTCCAAAGTTCTTCGCGCGGATCTTCCGCATTCAGCTTCGCCAATTCCCGCAGCAATTCCTTCGTACGCTCATCGCGAGGCATCGGTACGGTAATCGTGATTTCGACGATCTCATCGCCGCGCGTCCCTTCCTTCGTCGCCGATGGAACGCCTTTCTCCCGCAGCCGCAGTTTCTGCCCCGATTGCGTGCCCGGAGGAATCTTCAGCAGAGCCCGGCCGTCAATGGTCGGCACCTCGATCTTGGCGCCCAGCGCGGCTTCGGTGGCGCTCACTGGAACGGTCAGGTAGATGTCATCCCCGTCGCGGCGAAATATGGGATGCGGTTCGGTTCGGATAATCACGTAGAGGTCCCCGGGCGGCCCGCCGTGAGCCCCGGCGTTACCCTTGCCCGGAATGCGAATGCGCTGTCCGTCGCGCGTGCCGGGCTTGGTGCGCACTTCGAGCGGCTCGGTTTTCGGAACGGTGCCTTCTCCATGACAGACAGGACAAGTCGTAAGGTTCTTGCCAGTGCCGTGGCAGCGCGGACATTGCACATTGAACTTCATGCGTCCGCCGGTCTGCGTGATCTGCCCAGTCCCATTGCACTGCGGACACTTTCCTGGAGCTTCAAGTACGCCCTGGCCGTGGCAATTCGAGCAAACGTCCTGGCGCGAAATATTCAGACGCAGCACGCCGCCGCGAATCGCGGTCCAGAAAGGAACGTTGACTTGATATTCGAGGTCGGTGCCAGGCTCGGGCCCGGCTTCAGCCGCTCGCGACGCACCCTGGCCTCCCCCGAAGATCGAACCAAAGATATCCCGAAAACCGCCGGCTCCGCCGCTCTTGCGGCCGCGCTGGGCATTATCCATCAAGTCAGAAAAATCGAACCCGCCGAAATCGAAAGGAACCCCCTGGCCCCCATCTGTCGCCCCGCCGCCGCTGAAGCCTCCCGGAAATCCACCGCCCGCTCCGGAACCGCCACCAGAACGCGCGTAGGCCTCCGCGGTCGCAGGATCAATATTGTCTGAGTAGAATCCGACCTGATCGTAGATCTTGCGCTTCTTGGGATCGCTCAGAACGTCGTTGGCTTCGGAAAGCTCCTTGAACTTCTCCTCCGCAGACTTGTCTCCGGGATTGACGTCAGGATGATACTTGCGCGCCAGTTTGCGAAACGCTTTGCGGATGTCGTCGGCCGAAGCCGACTTCTTCACCCCGAGTATTTCGTAATAATCTTTTTTTGCGGTAGTTGCCATAGAGCGACATGCCGAGTTTAGTTCGGAATCCTGTGCTTCTTTTTGTCCTCCACTACAACCGCGAAGTTTTTGAACTCCGGCACATCTTCGTATACCGGAAGCGGCCGTGTGCCGTTATCGGTTTCTAAGAATATGAGCCACCGCCTTTCGTCCTCTGCGAGGCTGAGAAAATAAGTTTCACCATTGACTTGAAAATCCACTTTGCCCCCCCCATCTTTCTGATGCTATAAACTGGCGACGCGGGCAAAAGTGCCCGCGCCACACGGTTCAAGCTAAAAGCTCACAGCTTACTTCTTGTCCTCTACGTCCACGTACTCGGCGTCGATCACGCCTTCGTCTTTTTTCTGGCCCTGGCCGTTGCCGCCGGCATCGCCCCCGGAGGTTGCGCCCGGAGTTGGACCTGGGCCCGTACCGGGCGTGGGCTGAGCTGCCTTATACATCTGTTCGGCCAGCTTGTGCGAAGCCTGAGTCAGCGTCTCGCGGGCCTTGTCCATGGTTGCCTTGTCGTTCGACTCCAGCGCCTTCTTGGCATCGGCAACGGCGTTTTCAACATCCCCGCGTTCGGAGCCGGAGATCTTGTCACCCTGCTCGCGCAGCATCTTTTCGATGTTGTAGACCATGCTGTCGAGTTGGTTCTTGGCGTCGATCAAATCGCGCTGGGCTTTGTCTTCGGCCGCATGCGCGTCGGCTTCCTTGGCCATGCGCTCGACCTCTTCCTTCGACAATCCGGAAGACGACGTAATCGTGATCTTCTGGTCCTTTTGCGTGGCCGTATCTTTCGCGGTCACGTTGAGGATGCCGTTGGCGTCGATGTCGAACGTCACTTCAATCTGCGGCACGCCACGCGGTGCCGGCGGAATTCCGGTCAGATGGAACTTGCCCAGGGTCCGGTTTTGCGCCGCCATGGGACGTTCGCCCTGCAGCACGTGAACTTCAACCGAGGTCTGGCTGTCGGCCGCGGTCGAGAACGTTTCCGTCTTCTTGGTCGGAATCGTCGTGTTGCGCGGAATCATCGGCGTCGCTACGCCGCCCAGGGTTTCAATGGCCAGCGACAGCGGAGTCACGTCGAGCAGCAGGAGATCTTTCACTTCGCCGCCCAGCACGCCACCCTGAATCGCCGCCCCGATTGCGACCACTTCGTCGGGATTCACGCCCTTGTGCCCTTCGCGTCCAAACAGTTCCTTGACCAGCGCCTGAATGCGAGGCATGCGGGTCTGTCCGCCCACCAGCACCACTTCGTTGATCTTGCTGGCATCAATGCCCGCATCTTTCATGCACTGCTTGCACGGACCCGCCGAGCGCTGGATGATGTCTTCCACCATGCCCTCGAGCTTGGCTCGCGTCAGCTTCTGCACCAGATGCTTGGGCCCGTTGGCATCTGCCGTAATGAACGGCAGATTAATCTCGGTTTCCATCGTGGTCGAGAGCTCGATCTTGGCTCGCTCCGCCGCATCGCGCAGACGCTGCAGGGCCATCTCGTTGCCTTTGCCGCGCAGGTCGAGCCCTTCGTTTTTCTTGAATTCGTCGATGAGCCAGTCGACAATGCGCTGGTCGAGGTTGTCGCCGCCGAGGTGGGTATCACCGTTGGTGGCCTTGACTTCAATCACGCCTTCGCCGACTTCCAGAATCGAAATATCGAAGGTGCCGCCGCCGAAGTCGTACACGGCAATGGTTTCGTCTTTTCCTTTGTCGAGACCGTACGCCAGCGCTGCTGCGGTTGGCTCGTTGATGATGCGCTTCACGTCGAGTCCGGCGATCTGGCCGGCGTCTTTCGTCGCCTGCCGTTGCGCGTCGTTAAAGTAAGCGGGCACGGTGATTACAGCTTCCGTCACCTTCTCGCCCAGATAGTCTTCCGCCGCCTTCTTCAGCTTTTGCAGAATGAGGGCCGAAATCTGCGGAGGCGTGTGTTCCTTGCCCTGTGCCAGCACTGCGACGTGGTCGCCCGACTGCACAACCTTGTAGGGCACCATCTTGATCTCTTCTGTAACTTCGTTGTAGCGCCGTCCCATGAAGCGCTTGATCGAATAAACCGTATTCTCCGGGTTGGTGATGGCCTGCCGCTTGGCAACTTGCCCCACCAGCCGTTCTCCTGTTTTCGTAAAGCCGACCACCGAGGGCGTGGTTCGCCCTCCTTCCTCGTTCGGGATCACTTTGGGCTCACCGCCCTCCATGACCGCCACGCAGGAATTGGTCGTTCCCAAGTCAATTCCGATAATCTTCCCCATAAAACGTCCCTCCTCAGATTGATAAGTGCTTTATAATCAATGCCAATATGATTGCACTAACGATCATGCTAAGACTTGAGTGGATCGTTGTCAATGTTTAGATGTCGAGAATGTGGAAGAGGATGCGAGGGATTTTCTGTTCTGGGAAGCGTGCTTTTCTGGACCCCGGCCTAGCCGAACCTAATACTTCGGCTAGCTCGGGGAGAAGCCATCAGGATCTTCTGCGAAAGCGATCTTACGCTGGCATGAGATGGCCTGCCTCATGGGAGGCTGACAAGGGAGCGCTTGGATCTTCCCGGAGAATGATCCGCACCGGCAAAAAGTTGCCTGTTGACAGCGACCAGCCCCGCGAACATAATGTCCGGCAGTTCTTACGTTAGGCAGTTCTCTCCGGGCGCTTCCCGTAACTCTGAATTTCTACTCCAAAAGGAGAATGCACAAATGGATAAGTCCCAGTCTCGCGCGTGTCTGTTCCTTAGTTTCGCCGCCCTGATTGCGCTGATTTCTCAGGTTGCCGCGGCTGACACACTTTGCGTCAACCCCGGAGGTTCGCACGGTTGTTACAAGACTATTCAGTCAGCCGTGAACGCCGCTTCCGCCAACGACGTGATCAATGTGGCGCCTGGCACTTATGCGGAAGACGTGGCGATCGGCAAGCCGCTTTCGCTGCTTGGCGCCGGTGCAGATCGGTCCATCATTGACGCGACCAATCTTGCCAATGGAATTCTGTTGAACGGTCTCAGTAATCCGGGACTCCACAACGTAACGATTGCAGGCTTCACCGTGAAGAACGCCTTATACGAAGGCATTCTGCTGGTCAACACTTCCGACGTAACGATTCGCGACAATCACATCGTTGACAATGATTTGGTCCCAGGCGTGGTTTTCGGTTCCGGCGCCGCGTGCCCCGGCCAGCCCGGCACTGGTTCCTACGAGACCGATGAAAGCGGTGACTGCGGTGGTGGACTTCACCTGGTTGGAGCGGTAAATTCCATCGTATCCGGCAACTTTATCTCGGGAAACGGCGACGGTATCCTGCTCAGCGACGAAACTGCGGAAACCCGGAACAATCTGATCATCCGCAACATCATTACCGATAATCCGCCCGAGTGCGGCGTCGTTCTGGCCTCGCATCCGCCTGCAGGCTCGGCTCCTCCCTTCTTCGCACCCCATTATGGGGTTGACAACAACACCATCTCGGAAAACGTGGTTTCGAAAAACGGTGTGAAAGTTGGCGGCGCAGGAGTTGGTCTCTTTTCCGACGGAGCCGGCCCCGGCCGCGTTTCCGGCAACGTCATCATTCGGAACGAACTGACAGGGAACGGTATCCCTGGCGTCGCGCTCCACACCCATGTCGGCCCGGCTTTTGGCGCCCCCCCGGATAATATGTCCGGGAACACGATCGTCGGCAACTTCATCTCCGGAAACGGCCCCGATACCGACGACACAGCAACTCCCGGTCCCACCGGAATCAACATCAGTAGCGGTGGCGGCGGTTCCCCGGTTACCGGGACGATCATTTCGCAAAACATTATTCGTGACGAAGACGTGGACATTGCCGCTAACACTCCGGCAGAGGTTGACGCTCATCTGAACGATCTGCTCGGCGGGAAGATTGGCGTCGCCAACGTATGCGCCCTCGATCACGGAGCATGCACTGGCACGATCGACGCAACCGAAAACTTCTGGGGATGCCACGAAGGTCCTGGCGCCAAAGGCTGCTCGACCACCAGCGGGGCCAACATTCGTTCGACTCCGTGGCTTGAAAAGGCTCTGGACAACGACGACGACCGCGAGCGCCATTAGTCTTGTCCGCCGGATTCAATCCGGACGTGCCAAGAACTGAAAAGCTGGAATTGCTGCACCCGGCGCTCCCTGATCCCTAATGCGAGATCGGCGGGTTTTTTCGTTGATCGTTTACAGCGTAGCCTGTCGGCAGTTCGAACAGTTGTGCGTCCGGCTCCGCGGCCGTGATGTCGCTGATGGTGAAGGTTTGCTTGCCGAACATCGGGCTTGATCGAATCGATAGGAGATTAATTCCAAGCTGATCGGAGTGCCAGTATTCCCGCATGCTGGTCAGGGGCTGGTCATTGCCCATAGTGCCGGCATTCATGGTCGTAGTTTCGCGGGAGCCAACGGTCTCGATCCCGGCGATGTTCCTGTTCCCCAAATCCTCCCAGCTGACGTTGCCCTTCCCATCCGGTAGGATTCGCGAAAATCCCTTGCGCGGTGAGGCAGCCGCCAGGTCGCTTGCGGAATCGTAGACCAACAGTTCGCAGATATGTCTTTGCGGGCTGCAGTTATAGAGCGTGCGCTGCTTGGGGCCGGCAATCTGAATCCAATTCATTGTTGACTTCACATTCCCATTCTTGGGCACCAGAAGCCAGCGCTCTTCGTAGATGCGGCCTTGCGTATCCCTCGCAATATGGCGCTCGTTAACGAACGTCATGGTGGCGCCGTCGGCGGTATATTTTGTCGCTTCGGTGTCCAGGGTAGCGCTGAACGGCGCATTGGGAATTGGTGGGATAACGATGCTCTCCAGAACTTCGCGCACTCCTCCGTCCTGCGTGGCCGGAGCCGTCCTCCTGGGCCTGGTCTGTGGCCCAGTCTGAGGATCCTGCGCGAAAAAGGGCAGGCTGACGAACAGGATGATTCCCGTGATCGAAATGAACAGGATCGAAGTTCGCATGGTTAACCTTTCCACGCTGTCAGAATGCTATGGGGATTGCGCGGCCGCGTCAATGACGATCCAGCCTGAGCGCAACTCAATCAGTTTCGACGACCCACAACGGCTCCCCGCCCAGCGCGTGGTAAAATCCCCATCCCGCCAGCGCCACTACGCTGAGCAGCGCGAGAATTGCCGTCGTCATGTACCACGCCGAAAAGTCGGCGGACAAAGGAACGTTTGCCAGTAGATCGATAGTGAAGATCGCACAGGCCAGAGAGACAAAGCCGAAGCGCAGCACGATCAGCACTGCGATTCCGTAAACGATGATCTGGGTGGGAAGTTCCACTGCCACGTGAGTGCTGGTAAGGGCGCGGGGCAGCGCAAAGATCGCGACAAAAGTAATGGCCGCAATCCACTCCTTGCGCAGCAGAACCTTCAATCCAAACAGCACAAAAAAGAAAACCAGCGTGCTTTGAATCGACTGCGGCCATTGCCGTATCCACGCCCCAGAGCCTCGCGGCCCCCCATTAGGCCTTCCGTCGAAAACAGGAACGGCGCCGCCCCCATGCGCATCAACGGAATGGAGCGCAGCAGAAAAACCAGAAGCCAAACGATCCCCAGAGCCACGCCGAAGAGAATGTCGCGGCCCACCACTGGATCGCGCCCCTTCCCCGAGAGCAGACGGCTCCAGGAAATAATGGTCTGCGGCCAGTGGCGCCTCACCCATGGTTCCACCGCCATATAGAGTATCCAGGTTACGCCTGCTGTGAACAATGCCGTACTGATGGCGATAATCGAAAGACCGATGGCGTCGCCGATGGCAGCAAAGTGGCCGCGGCACAAAAACAGGCCTATCTCCATGGCAAACATCGCCACCGCAAGACGGAGCGATCCTTCCCGATCGCCTCTTCCGCGCAAATAGTTCCTGCGCGCCAGAAGTGCCGACCCTACTAACAGAGTGCAAAGCAGGACCAGCCCGAAAATCCGGGCTACCTTTTGCGCGATCGA
>CAVQDN010000004.1:0-423400 GCA_963711275.1 uncultured Acidobacteriaceae bacterium
CTCGCAGATCAAGGGCCACTAGCAATTGGTCTCCCGGCTTGGCATCGAAGGTAGTCAGGAGTCGATGCGCCCGGCCGAGAACCGATACAGCGAGATTCGTCCGCTGACTGCCATGGGCAGTGTGTCCACCGACGATGGGTACGCCATAGGCTAGCGAGGCTGCGAGCATGCCGGCCCAGACTTCCTTCGCACTTGCTTCAGAGCCCGGCCAGAGCGCATCGGTAACGGCCATCGGGCGGCCGCCCATTGCGGATATGTACGCTCAGGTTGACCATCACTGCGGAATAACCGGCGAACCACGGAGCATCGTTGACGAACCCTTCGATTAACCCCTCGATGGCGAACAATAACCAGCCGTCCGCAGTTTGCAGTGCCGCACAGTCGTCACCGAGTCGAACCATTGCGCCGCCGAAAACATGCGGAAGCCGGACGGAATCACCGATGGATTCGTATGCAGCCTTGATTCCTGCTTTCTGGCTCAAACCAGGGCTAGACCGCAGGCGGTCTTCAAGTTCTCGCAAGTGGATTGGTGGTGGGGCCTGTATAAGGCATAACTTCAGAAAACTTCTTTGCACGGAGGGTAGTACTGAGTTCGGCTCTCATTATGTAATGCGACCGGCCATGCAGATCCTTATGGTAGATTTACACGAGCCGTCTCAATGCTTTCGCCCTGGCTCGCGATATCGAGCTCGGGGCAGAGCCAACGTATCCGTCTCCTTCACGCTCGATGATCGCGGTCAGCTGCTGAGTATGCTTCATGAGATTCCTCGCTACCCTTCTAGAACAACGACGCTTGCCTTCGATTTGGCGTGATGCCGAAATGCTCGTAGGCGAGCTGCGTGGCTACGCGGCCGCGCGGAGTGCGGTTCAGGAATCCGATCTGCATCAGGAAAGGCTCGTAGATTTCTTCAATCGCGTCCGGCTCTTCGGCCAGCACTGCGGCCAGCGTATTCACGCCCACGGGACCGCCCTGATATTTCTCAATGATCGTCAACAGAAAGCCTGCGGTCCACTTCATCGAAACCATACTGGTCGACTTCCAGCATCTTCAGCGCCGACTTCGCGGTTGGCTCGTCGATCTTGCCGGCGCCGCGCACCTGCGCGAAGTCGCGCACGCGGCGCAGCAGACGATTGGCGATGCGCGGCGTTCCGCGCGACCGGCTGGCGATCTCCCTGGCGCCGGCGTCGTCAACCTCGACGCCCAGAATCTCCGCCGACCGCTCGACGATGACCTGCAAATCTTCGGGCGTGTAAAACTCCAGCCGCAGCACGATTCCGAAGCGCGCCCGCAGGGGTGCGGAAATCAATCCGGCGCGCGTGGTCGCGCCTACGAAGGTGAACGGCTTCACTTCCAGCGTGTGGGTGCGCGCCGCTGGGCCTTGCCCGATAATGATGTCGAGCTTGTAGTCTTCGAGCGCGGAGTACAGCAGTTCCTCCAGCACGGGCTGCAGGCGGTGGATCTCATCGATGAACAGCACCTGCTTGTCCTGCATGTTGGTGATGATGGCGGTGAGGTCGCCCTTGATCTGCAGCAGTGGCGCCGCGGTTGGCTGAAAGTGCACACCCAGTTCGTTGGCGATAATGTTGGCCAGCGTCGTCTTGCCCAGGCCCGGAGGACCGTAGAGCAGCACGTGATCCATGGCCTCGCCGCGGGAGCGCGCCGCCTCAATCGCCACGGCCAGATTCTCTTTGACTTTGCCCTGCCCGATGAACTCGTTGAGCCGCTGCGGGCGCAGCTTCAGTTCAAAGGAAGAGTCGTCCTCGACCGGCGCGGCCGAGACCAGGCGTTCACGGTCTTGCGGAAGCTTGGGGACATTTCTCAGTGTGGCCACTACGAAGCTCCCTTCAATGAAAGCGCCACCGCGATACGACCCGGCGGACGCTTGACGCTGATAGAGACAGTGCCCTTCTGGTCCGTCAAACTAAATTGACCTTCAAAGTCTATCCGAAGCTGTTCGATCGGTTTCTCAGCCGGTCCGGTGCCGTTGCCGTTGAGCGATGCGGCGCTGATTGTGTAACCGTTGTATTTGAAAGCAAAACCGAGCTTTGTACACAGGAGATAAAGGATTCTCGCATCTGGCGTGGGCCACGACCCTCTGCTCGTGCCGCGACAATACGTGTTCAAACGGGCTTTTCCCTTATTCATCTCTAACCCAAGCTGTCTTACAGCCTCGCTTTGCTTCATTCCTTTTTCTTTCAGGAATTGGGCCAAGGCGGTTCCAAACACGCGCGCCAAGTCTTGCGGATCAGGTGTGTTTGCCATGACTTTAGCGTTAATTATATTTGACAAATCCACAATATAGTCAAATATAATTAACCTCGCAGCAGGAGTGTCCTGATGGCGACAGTCAGCGAGAACATGGTTATCGATACGGTAGATCAGCGCGACATGCCAATAGGCAAGATTCGTAGGAACGAGGTTTTCAAGAAGGCGCGCAAACTTCCGCGTGGTTCACGATCTGATCTTTAACCTTCGCGGAGATCTTCTAATTCAGCAACTGGCGAGCACCCGCACGCGACACCCAGGCTCTTGGGGCTCTTCCGTTGCGGCCTATCTTTTTTCAGGAGAATCATACGAAACTGCTGCGAAAAGGCGGCTCGCGGAAGAGCTGGGCATTCATGGAACGCCCCTCAACTACATCGGCAAGACCTCGATGGACGACGATGGTTCGCACAAATTCATCGCTGTGTTTACCGCGACGCACGAAGGCCCCTTCAGCTTTGACCGGAGCCACATTGAAAGGTTGGAGTTTCTCCCTAGGCACGTTATCCACGAACTGCAGGCCACGGGCTCACGCGAATTTACGCCTACGTTTTTGAGAGTCCTCAGCTTTTACGAGAGTAAAATGTGATCCCTGAGACGGAGACGTGCCGCAACCACTCCAAACGACGATTTACTTACCCTTTATAAGATCGCCCTCGAAGAGTACAGGTTTCAGGTTCGGCTGAACTGGGATCGGACGACCTATCACCTCACCTTGAGCAGCGGTCTCATTGCCATTGCGGCGGGTCTGCTGAAATTGGGAACCGCCTCGCCCGTGAACCTGGCCGTCGCAGTCGTGTTCTTTATCGGGCTGTGTGTCTGGGCGGTCGGGATCAAGACCATCCTAACGGGCCACAAGTATTATCGACACACAATCGTAAAGAAAACACTCCTAGAAGATCAGCTCGGCCTAACCAAGCCGTTGGAAGGCTATGCAGCTAAGCCGACCCTGGCTGTAGGAACAACGGTTGGCCAAAATGAGAACATTCAGATCCTTAACAATACAGAAGATTGGCTCAAACGGTCGCACAGATTTTCAAGTATTACTTCGTGGATTGTTGCAATCCTAATTCTGTTCATCCTGGCCAATGTGGCCGACATTGCCGGTTCTGTATGGCTTTATCGACATCCAGCCGCGATCCCAACTCCATCGGCAGCTGCGAAAGAAATCAAGAAGGCAGCGTAGACCGCCAAACTAGCGTGCCCGATTTGGCATACCACTCCAGCAACCGCACTTCGATTCCGGTCCCCTCCAACGCCTTCTTGAAACGCAGCAAGGTCAGAGCCGCGGTAGTGATAGGGAATGACGATCTTGGGATGAAAGGCTTTCACTGCGTCGGCAGCCTCATCGGGAGGCATCGTGTAAGGAAGATTCATACACACGAAGGCGACATCGATATTCTTGACGCGCGCATCTCCGGTACGCCTTCCGTGTCCCCCGAAAAATAGAAGCGCATTCCGCCATAGGTGAGGACGTAGCCATTTCCGCGACCTTTGTCGTGGAAGAGCTTGCCAGGTTCCGGACCCCGCTTGAGGTTGTACGCAGGAATTGCTTCAATCGTCCATCCTTGCCATGATTTGCTCTGGCCATTCGCCAGTGGGCTTGCATTTGTGACAGTTTTGGTCACGGCGGGCGCCGCGATGATCTCTGTCCCCGATTTGCTGACCGCGGCAATCCAGGCAGGATCCATGTGATCTGGGTGAATATCGGTGATCAGAATAAGGTCGGCTTTGGGTCCGTCGCTGAGCTTCGCCGGTTTTGCGGGATCGAGATAAATTGTCTTTCCGCCTGCTTCGATCAGCGTGCTGGCGTGATAGAGCGGAGTAATCTTGACCGGGCCCGCTGAGGTCGAAAACACCTGCGGTTCCGCGGCAGCATGAGCCAGTACGACAACAAAGGCAAGAACAAAACCAACAAAACAGAGAATCAAGATAACTGTTTTCATCTCTGGACCTCGCTTCCATACCACGCCATTCTAGATGCGCGAACTGCTTGATTGCAGTATGTAAGAAAAACTAGCTGCGCTGTGTCAACGCCATTACGCAAACAAAAAGGCTGTTGCTTGTGACACATCGATGTGCCACAATGGTATGCATGCTCATCCCCTCGTGAACATCCGTCAGCTCCGCGACACTCGCCGCCTGAAAGCCTGGCTTTTCGTTTGCCGTGGCTAAAAAAAAACTGGTGGATCCGCGAACGTCGGACCGCCTTCATTGCGTCGGCATCGAAAATATTTTCTCACGGAGGGAGGGAGAAGACACCCTCAGGCCTGGCCGGTGCAGTGGCCCGATCTTCGCCGCCCGGAGGCCGAGGAAATATCTCGGTTAAGACGAGATCGAGTTACCGAATATACCGGTGGTTGACGATCTTCTCCGCGATCGTGGCCGCTATTGACTGCTTACGCCGATACCAGCGTTCTTGTTTCACTCTACGTGTGGGACAGTCATTCCTTGGCTGCGAGAGAGTTGATGAAGTCCAACCCAGCCGTCGTGCTTTACTCCCTTTCATTTGGCAGAGTGTTTTCATGCCGTCGCACAACAGGTGTTTCAGGGCAGAATTCTACCGGACCAGGCAGAAGCCGCTTACGCCGATTTGAACCGTGATCTGAGGGCCGGTGTTTGGCTTGAAACACCGATGCCGGAAGACCGCATTTCGGGTCTGCGCCGATCTCGCCCGCCGCTACGGGCCCAAACTCGGATCCGCACCCTCGACAGCCTGCATGTGGCCTGTGCATTGGAACTCAAAGCGGATACGCTTTCTGGACTTTCGATGAGCGGCAGGGCGAAGCTGGCGAAAGCGCAGGGCCTGAGATCGTGAACGCTCGTGGCTGTTGCACTTCCTTAGTTTATGGTGCGGAGCGGGAGGGCAATAAATAGCGAAGTTAATGAAGTCGAATGCTAACCGGAGCCAAGCCCCTACTCTTCCTCTTCTTTCACCTCGCCCCGCTCCGCCCTGGCCTTCTCGATAATCTTTTCCTGCAACTGTCCCGGGACCACATCGTAATGATGCATTTCCATGTTGAAGCTGCCGCGGCCCTGCGTCATCGATGTGAGCTCCACGCCATAAGTCAGCATCTCCGACATGGGCACTTCCGCTTTCACCACCGTGTTGCCACCCTTATTGTCCATCCCCTGGATGCGTCCGCGGCGGCTGTTCAGGTCGCCCATAATCGAGCCGGCAAAGTCATCCGGCACCGTGATTTCCACCGCCATGATCGGCTCCAGCAGCGTCGGCTTCGCCACCTCCATCGCTTTCTTGAAGGCGATGCGCCCCGCCATCTGAAACGACAAATCGTTCGAATCCACATCGTGATACGACCCGTCATAGAGCACGACCCGAAAATCCACTACCGGGAATCCCGCCAGATAGCCGCGCGCGGCCGCGTCACGGATTCCCTTTTCTACCGGCGGAATATAGTTCTTCGGAATCGCGCCGCCGAAAATATCGTTGACAAATTCGAACTCGCCGCCGCGCGGCAGCGGCTCCATCCGAATCTTGCAGTCGCCATATTGACCGTGACCGCCCGTCTGCTTCTTATGCCGTCCCTGCACGTCCGCCTTGGCGCGGATCGTCTCGCGATACGGCACCTTGGGCGCTTTCAGAACGACTTCGGTGTGATAGCGCTTCTTCAACTTCGAAACGATGACTTCGATGTGCTGCTGCCCGGTCCCCGCAATAAGAAATTCTTTAGTCTGCGGATCGCGAAAGAAACGCAGCATCCCATCTTCTTCCATCAGCTTATGGATGCCCGGCCCCAGCTTGTCTTCATCGGCGCGGCTCTTGGGTTCAATGGCAAACGTAATCGCCGGCTCCGGCAGCTTCACCCGTGGATACTGAATCGGCGCCGACTTGTCGCCCAGCGTATCGCCGGTCAGCGTGTCTTTTAATTTAGCCACCGCGCCAATATCGCCGGCATGCAACTCCGGCACTGGAATCGCCGTCTTCCCCTGCATGGTCTGGATGTGCGCGAATTTTTCCTGTCCGCCGCGGCTGAAGTTCTGCAGCGCAGCCTCATTCTTCAACACCCCGGAAAAAACCTTGAAGTATGAAATCCGTCCGGCAAACGCGTCGGAAACCGTGCGGAACACATATAACGACACCGGCTCTTCATCCGACTCATGCCGCTTCGGAGCATCGCCGTTGCCTGAAGCTTCTCCTTGCACCCATTCATGCTCCGACGGCGCGGGAGTGTAATCGACAATGAAATCCATGATCCGGTCCGCACCAATGTTCCCCAGCCCGGAACTGAAAATGACCGGAAAAATCTTGTCCTCGCGAATCGCGTTATGCAGCGCCGGGATCAGGTCCTCTTCGCCCAGCGTCCCCGCATCGAAAAACTTCTCCATCAATTTGTCGTCGCCCTCGGCCACCAGCTCCACCAGCATCTCGTGCGCTTCCTGCACCTGCGCCCGCATGCCGGCGGGAATTTCCGTTTCTTTACCTTTCCCATTTCCGCCCAACTCGTAGGTATAGGCCTTCATGCGCACCAGGTCGACCACGCCACTCAAACTTTTTTCGCTGCCGATCGGCAGCTCGATCGGAATCACATCTCGCCCAAAAGCATTGGTCAGCGATTCCAGGACGCGCTCGGCGTTAGCACGGTCGCGGTCCATGCGGTTCACCACGATCAACCGCGGCGCCTTGTACTCCTCGCAGTAATTCCACACGCGCTGGGTCACGACTTCCACGCCGGCTACTCCGTCCACGACCACAATCGCCGCATCCACCACCGGCAACGCCATCTTGGCCTCATGGACGAACATGCTGAATCCCGGCGTGTCGAGAATATTGATTTTCGTCGTCCCCCCGGTGGTCCCCCACTCGACCACGGCGAGCCCGGTTGAAATCGACATCTTGCGCGCAATCTCCTCCTCATCATGGTCAGTGGTGGCGGAGCCGTCGTGGACGCGCCCCAGCCGCGGAGTCGCGCCCGCCGTGTACAACATGGCCGACACCAGCGAGGTTTTGCCCGCGTGCCCGTGCCCCACCATCGCTACATTCCTGATGTTTGCTCCCGAATAGACTTTCAAGTTGGGCTCCTTCGGCAGGTGCGCGATAAAAAGGCCAACACAAAAAAGATAAAGACAGAACAAGCCAGCCAAGCATCCCTGCCAAAACTATGGATGCTACCACGCGGCAAGCGGCAGCCTCAATAAGGGCTCATATGCAATTCGCGTCCCGCCAGTCAGCCCACCCAAGGCGTCATTCTGAGCGGAGACGTTCTACAGGCGGAGCGAAGAATCTCGCGCGCAGTCACACGGTTGATTGAGGGCCCGCAACCCCGGCCTGCGCTCCTCACTCCGAGAACGGCAAAGTAGTATCCCCCGGTGTATGATTTCCACGATGCTAGGCGGACGCACCAGCGAGCAGTGGATCGCGCAATACTCGGGCAGTCACCAGCACCCGGTCAATCGCCTCTGCCACACCTTCGGCATTCCCACCATTCTGGTCTCGGTCGCAATCTTTATCGCCGGCTTCTTCTTCCATCGCCTGTGGTTCTATGCGCTAGGCCTGTTCATCCTCGGATGGATTCTCCAATTCATCGGCCACGCCTTTGAAGGCAAGCCGCCCGAATTCTTCAGCGACTGGCGCTTCCTCTTCGTCGGAGTCCGCTGGTGGTGGGCGAAAATCAATGGCAAAGCGTGATGTGGGCAGGCGCCCCCGCCCGCCGAGTCTCCCCATTTCTTCCGGGGGTGCCCCATTTCTCGCCTCTTTTGCGAGAAGTGGGGATTTCGGAGCCCGGACCTTGCTTGCACCCGTTCGCGATTTTGTTCTATGCTGACCTCCACCTCTGCTTCTCGAAAAGCATGCAGCGCCTGATCGCCAGATTCCTGCTGTTATTTACGTTAGTCGGAACCTTCGTTCCGCTGGCCTTAGCGGTCACTGCTACGCCGCCGCACGCCTGCTGTATTCGTAAGGCAGCCCACCAGTGTCACAGCTCATCCTCAGAATCCGATCAGCATGCAATCAGCAGCACCGCCTGCTGCAATCACGACTGCTGCCGCGCCGTAACCACCTCGCAATCGGCTCTTCCGGAACCCGTGTTGGCCCCAGGGTTCGCTCAATACGTGGAAGCCGGGATTGTCGAATCGACCTCCGCAGTTCCAGCAGTGAAACTGCTCGCCTCTCAGTCCCCTCGCGCTCCTCCACAAGTCTCCATCGCCTGACTTTCTCACCACGCAATCAGAACACGCGTGGCGACAATCCTAGCTTGCCCTGAGCGAAGCCCCGAAGGTGCTGTCCGGTCGGGCAAAGCCCGGCTCGCTGTGTGCAGTAGCAGCCCAACCATCCTAGGAGATGTCATGCGCCTCCGCATTTCGCTGATGCTGTCATTGTTTTTCTGCGCCTTCACGGCGTTCGCCGCCACCGTCGGCTCCGTACGCGGCGTCATTCACGATTCCCAGCACCGCCCCGTGCAGAACTCGATGGTCATGCTCAAGGCAAAGTCCTCCGACTGGTCGGCCACGGCAACTTCCAACGCGAACGGTGAGTTCACTTTCAACGCCGTTCCGCTCGGCGAATACATAGTTACCGTCGCCGCCCTGGGATTTCAGCAGGGACAGCAAGATGTCGCCGTCCTGTCCAGCACCGAGCCCGTACTCCATTTCGCCCTCAATGTCGCCGGAGCCAAAGAAAGCATCAACGTCTCGGGAGCTCCCGAGGCCGCTCCCACCGATTCCTCGACCCCCACCACGGTCGTCGATCGTCTCGAGATTGCCCGCACCCCCGGAGCCGATCGCTCCAACAGCCTGGCCATGATCACCGACTTCGTGCCCGGAACCTACATCACCCACGACCAACTTCACATGCGCGGCGGACATCAAACCAGCTGGCTGGTCGACGGCGTTCCCGTGCCCAACACCAACATCGCCTCCAATCTTGGACCACAGTTCGATCCCAAAGACATCGACTATCTCGAAGTCAGCCGCGGCGGTTACGGCGCAGAATTCGGCGACCGCACCTACGGCGTCTTCAACGTGGTGCCGCGCACCGGATTCGAGCGCAACCGTGAAGCCGAACTGGTCTTGAGCGCCGGCAACTTCTATCAGACCAACGACCAGTTCAGTCTGGGCAGCCACACCGAGCGCTTCGCCTATTACGCGAGCGTGAACGGCAACCGCAGCAACCTCGGCATTCAGACTCCCGTTCCGCAAGTCGTGCACGATGCCATAACGGCTACGGCGGCTTCGGTACGCTCATTTTCAACGTCGATCCTTCGAACCAGCTTCGCCTTGTGACTTCCGCCCGCCGCGATTATTACCAGATTCCCTACGATCCCGTTCCCAACGACATTGAGAATGGACTGGTGAATGGCCAGTTGACCGGGCAATATCCCAGCCTCGACCTGCGCGACGGCGACCACGAAGCCGACGCGCTCGTGAATTTTTCCTGGGTACACACTTTCAACTCGCGAATGCTGTTAACCGTCTCGCCCTTTTATCACTACAACCGCGCGAATTATGACAGCGCGCTCACCGATCCCGTCGTCACCACTCAGCATCGCGGATCTACCTACGCCGGCGGTCAGGTGAGCTTCAGCGCGAATACGGCGAAGAACGATCTACAGGTGGGCCTCTATAGTTTCTATCAGCAAAACAACGAAGTTCTCGGAGCGATCTTCAACGATGGGAGCAACTCGCCCTTCACGGAAACCGAACATCCGACGGGCAGCCTTACCGCCTTTTTCCTCGATGACAAATTCAAACCGTTCTCGTGGTTGACGCTCTCTGCCGGCCTTCGCCCCACCTACTTTTCCGGGGGCCTCTCGGAAAACTCCATCAGCCCACGCTTCGGCGTCGCATTCAATGTGCCGCGCCTGAACTGGACCTTCCGCGCCTCCTACGGCCATTACTATCAGGCGCCGCCGCTGGTCACCGCCTCGGGCCCGCTCCTGCAGTTCGCCAACAACAATAATCTGGCATTCATCGCCCTCCACGGAGAACGCGACGAAGAAGAAGAATTCGGCGTGAACATTCCCTGGCGCGGCTGGGTTCTCGACGCCGACATGTTTCGCACCAACGCGTCGAACTTTTTCGATCACAACAACATCGGCGAATCCAATCTTTTTTTCCCGCTCACCATCCAGAACGCCATTGTCCGCGGATGGGAGCTCACGCTACGCTCGCCCCGCATCGCCAACCGCGCCCAGCTTCATCTCGCCTATTCCAACCAGGTCGCATGGGCAGGCGGATTCATCAACGGCGGCCTGACCGATTTTTCCTATCTCCCCTGGGGACCCCTCGATCATGACCAGCGCAACACGCTCAACGCGGGAGGTGATCTAACGTTGCCCTGGCGCGCCTACGCCTCCACCAACGTCTATTACGGCTCCGGTTTCACCAACGCGTTTCCAGGCCAGCCCTATCCGGGAGACTATTTGCCTCAGCACACCACGTTCGACCTAACGTTAGGAAAGGATTTCGGCGAGCGCTTCTCTGCCTTGGTAAACGCCATCAACGTCGCCAACCGTCGCGTCGAACTCGACAACAGTGTCACCTTTGGCGGATTCCATTGGAACAATCCTCGCGAAATCTACGTCGAACTCCGCTACCGCTTCCATTACTAGAACAAATCACGTGGCGACAGCCGCTTCGGCTCGCCGCCAAGCGCAAAGCGCGGCTCAGTACGCATCCCGATCCTCAATTTATCGTCGGCGTGTCGCAGCTAGCAGATGGAAGGATGCGCAATATTTTCCTACTCGCCCGGAGTCGCCGCGCTGTGGTCAATTTTGCACATCTAGACGCTGTTGGCACTTGGTGGATACGATTGCCACCGCTGGCCAATTTTTGGTTTTGATTGGGAGTCTCGACTCGGATGGCAAGGAAGCGCTCTCTCGGTTTCAGTTCCACGGATCCCGCTAAAAAATTCCTTACCGCTAAGACTCCTCGCAACTACCGGGACAAAGACATTGTCTTTTCCCAGGGAGATCCGGCAGACGCTGTTTTCTACATCCAGAGCGGCACGGTGAAGCTTACCGCAGTCTCCACCCGCCGCAAGAAAGCGATCATCGCCTTCCTGCAGCGAGGGAGCTTCTTTGGCGAAGGCTGCCTGGCAGGGCAATCTCAGCGGATTTCCACGGCCAGCTCAATTGGGCCATCCAAAATCGTTCGACTGCGAAAGGAGGCCACGGCTCGCACGCTCAAGCGAGACCCGGAGTTTGCATCGCTGTTTGTCGAGTACCTGCTTTCCCGGATTGTTCGCATCGAAGAAGACCTGGTAGATCAGTTCTTCAATTTCAGCGAACGGCGGCTGGCGCGGGTCCTGTTGCTGGTTGAGCAGATCAGCAAGGAGTCCAAGCCCGAGTATCCCTTGAAAGTGAGTCAATCCACCTTGGCGGAGATGGTCGGTACCACCCGCGCACGGGTAAGCAAATTTATGAATGTGTTCCGCACGAAGGGCTTCGTCCGCTACAACGGCGGCTTGCAAATAGATTGCGCACTGCTCATCGATTTCCTGCAAAGCCGGCCCATGTCCGTTACAAGCAAAACGTAGATCGGCCGGATGGCCCGCGCTTGCTGCGGGACACTCCTCATCGAAGTCCGCTAACGGCGGCCTTCATCCCCGCGCCAGATTCTTTCTCACCATGTCTTCCACATCGCCAATTTTTTCTCCCAGCAGATTGAGCTTCCGCGCCAGTCCCTGAATTTCAACCTCCGCTCTCCGGTTGACGTCGTAGTCCAGTTCGCCGCGCAAGCGATCCTTCGTATCCTGCCGGTTCTGGCTCATCATGATCACGGGCGCTTGCACCGCAGCCAGCATCGACAAGAAAAGATTCAGAAGAATAAACGGATAAGGATCCCAAGCTTTCTTCCCCAGCACAGAGTCGATTGTCATATAGACCGCGAGCGCGAAGCCGAACGAGAGAATGAAAGTCCACGACCCGCCAAATCCCGCGACTCGATCGGCGATTCTCTCGCCGAAGGTCGCATCCTTGTCAATCATTTCATTGGGATGTCGATTCGCCCGCACCCGCACCAGTTGCTGCGAAGCGTGAAACTGCCGGCCCAGCACGCGTAGCATGTCCATTCCGGCGAGCGGCTTGCGCTGTAGAAGCACGGCTATGTCTTCCTGATCCACTTCGATGCACACCGCTTCGTCGATTGCCACCGCATCCGTTTGATGCGGAGTCTGCTCCAGCATCGACGCGAATCCAAAGAATTCTCCGTGCGAGGGCTCGTCGACCACAACCTCCTGGTGCTCCTGGTCGACGGTCGAAACTCGCACCCGCCCGGAAACCACCACATACGCGTTTCCGTTGGTATCGCCGATCTTGTAGATGCGCTGCCGTGGTGCAAAGGTCTTGACCTGCACTTGTCCAGCCAGCACCGCTGTTTCTTCGTCATCGAGCGATGCGAAGAGCGGAACATGTTTCAATACTTCAGGATTGCATGCCATCGAATTCCCTCGCCCTGTAGAGTCTCGATCGCGTCCGATCGCCCCCAGGATTTTACAAAATCATGACTGCAATCGACCGCCGGCTATGGCCGCGCCCTCTCGCTCCGAGTTAAAGTAATGACAACGTGAACAATTATTCTTGCCGTCTTTTACCGATCACATTGATCCTCGCTGGCGCCTTGCTCTCTTCTTCGTGCCATCGGGCGCAAATGTCGGCGGCGAAACGTTACCCCTTCACCGGGCGCGTGGTTTCCATCGACATCCAGACACAGTCCGCCGTCATTGACGGCGACGCCATCCCGGGCTTCATGGACGCCATGGCCATGCCCTACAAAATCAAGCCCAGCGCCACGCTCAGCCACCTCGTTCCCGGCGATTCCATCTCCGCCGAAGTGGTCGTCATTCCGCCCGAAACGAAAGGTGACGATGCCGCTCCCGAGTACTGGCTTGAGGATGTCAAGGTCGTAGCACACGCCGACCCTGCGCACGCCAGCGCTTCAAGTCCGTTGCACATGCCAGTCCCCGGAGAAGAGGTTCCCGATTTCGTATTCACCAATCAGAACGGCAAGCGTATTTCCTTGAAGCAATATCGCGGAAGGTCTTTGCTCATTACTTTCATCTACACGCGCTGTCCTTTTCCCGACTTCTGCCCGCGCGTCAGTAACAATTTCGAGGAGATTTACAAGCAGCTCGCCACGAATCCGGCTCTTGCCGGCACTACTTTATTGAGCGTCAGCTTCGATCCTGCGCATGACACTCCCAAAGTTCTCCGCGATTACGGCTTTTCTGTGGCCCACACGCACGACCCTGTACTTTTCCGTCGCTGGGAGTTCGCCGCTCCCAGCCCGGCGGAGTTGCCGAAGATTGCCGATTTCTTCGCCCTCACCGTTAAACCGGAAGGCGGAATGATCACCCACACTTTGAGCACGGCCGTCATTGGTCCCGACGGCAAAATCGTAAACTGGTATCACGGCAGCGATTGGCAGCCATCTGATCTAATAAAAGATGCGACCGAAGCAAGCCCTCATAAGAGTTAGTGGAAGAGCGGCTCTTCAGCGCCGCGTGAAAGTTTCCAATGGGACTGGGCTTCAGCCCCTGAGAATGAACGTCATGAAATATCTGCTGGTGATTCTAGCCGTGTTGGGAGTGATCGTCTCCTCGCTCGCCCTCCGCGAACACTATCGCATGTATGGCGACGCTCCCTGCAGCATCAATGAACATTGGGACTGCGGCGTGGTCAATCATAGCCGCTACGCCATGCTCGCCGGAATTCCCGTAGCCGCGATCGGCATCGCGGGATACATTCTCATGGCCGCCCTGGCATGGCTGCGCTCCTACCGGCTGCTGCTGATTCCCACTTTCGCCGGACTCGCCTTCTCGCTCCGCCTCGCCGATATCGAAGCCCACGTCCTCGGCGTCTGGTGCATCTACTGCGTCATCTCCCTGGGGATCATCTCTCTGATGTCGCTGCTGGCGCTGGGAACGGTTGTAGCGCAGGTTCGAAAGCCGTCGCCTGCCTGACGAGTCAGCGATTGAAAGCCAGAACCTGTCTCGCGAATACTTTTGGGAGGGATACCCTCTTCAAGCTGTGCCGCTAGCGAATGCCTTTGGGAAGGGCACTGCTTCAGCCGTCCCGCTCACCGTCGCAGTTGAGGGATTTCACAATTCGCAACGGGACAACCGCTCACTTCCTGATTCTCCTGCGCGCCCCGATCGCCCGATTTATGTCCGGCGAGAATTCAATAAAGAAATTCAGCAGCGAACCGTATCCCGCCTGCCCCGCCATCGCGCGGCTGCCCTCGGCAACGGGATTGCGCGGCTTTGGCTTCCACGCAGTCGAAACCACTCCCCCGCCAAACGACCCGCCATACAACGCCCATTGCGGGCGCAACTGCCGCTCCGTATCATTGTAGGTAAGAAAGTTGCGCCTGATCGCGTGCCGCGCCCGCGGCCAGAATCCGCTGCAACGGCATTGATCGTAGCGCGGTTCATATTTCAGCGCGACATTTCCCACATACGCCAGCGTGTTGGCCGTGATGAATTGTCCCTCGCGCGACGCAAACCGCTCCCCATATCCCCCTAAACCGCCTTGCCACTGCGAGGGCGCTCCGCGCGCCTGGTCGATGCCCGCCGCGAACAGGCGTTTCATGTAGGCGCCGGGAGTCGTGAGTGTCTGTTCCAGATAAATGTCTCGTCGCTGCACTGGAGTGAGAGGAACCATGGTTTGATTTTCTCCCACATATACGCCGGTTAACCAGCCGCTCTCCCAATCGCGCGCCTTAACCAGCGCCGCTTCCCCCAAATTTTTCGTGGCTACCGCGGCCTCGACGGTTACCTCCTTCGTCTTTTCCGCAGCGGCCTGCGCCGGATTCGGTTCCGAATCTTTCTTCTCTTCCTTCGGAGGCTGTTCCTGCGGAGCTTGATTGGGCGCTGCTTGCTCCGGAGAAGACTGCTCAGGCTGGGCATTACCAGAGGAAGGGGACGATGGTTGCGGCGCTTGATCTTGCGCCAGAGCCCCCCTGGAGATCAGCGCCAAAAAACTCAGCAACAGCATCACTCGGCAGGGTTCGCTCCACCCGTAACGCGCCGTCCCCAAGAGCCATCACCCTTCCGCGCCTTCGCGGCCTTCTCTGCGAGCCTATGGCGAATTCTTGCCTTCGTCTACGGCAACCCCGATGAACTCTTTTCGATGCACTCCCCGTCCAACCGCGTTGCCGAGACTTGAAACGGCGCGGCTTCCAGCCGCGCCGCAGGACCGCCTACCCTCGCTCGAACGCATGCTTCTTCTCCAACTCTTCCACTGCCTCGCGCCGCGTGCTCTCAAATCTCTCCGCTTGACCCAGCAAACCCTGCGTCGCCTCGACCCACTCGCCCTCGATCCGCAGCAAACCCTGCGCCGCCACCAGCCGCGCCGCAATCTCCACCATATGAGCAGGACTCGTCTGCAGATACTGCGCCTCCGCCGGATCGCCAATCCACACTCGCCCGTCGCCGGCAAGTTTCGTCCCCCAATACACCTTCCGCTCAATAAACTCCGCCATCGCATCGTCCGTGGCTTTGCCAAACACCCACTGCTGCCGCTTGAAGTCATAGTGGCGGCTGGAAAATGGCACCGGCAACAACTTCCCCGACTTCACAAACTCAATCTGCCGCCGATCCACTTCTTTGCGCAAAGCGTTAATCACCGGCGCTTCCGCATCCTTCGGATCGAGCGACGGCATCACTTCGCGCACCGTCTGCGAAAGATTTACCGCCACCGGAGCGTGCAGCCCCTCCGACCCTTCCAACCGGATGTCCCCATGCAGAACCCAGAAATCCGCCCCCGAGGTCAACTGATGAAATGGCCACTGCAGTCGAATGGTCAGTGGCAATCCTTTCAGCGTCACCCAGATTTTTTTGTCGGCGTTCCCTTGCGCTTCGTCCCTGCCCCCGCCGCCTTCCTGCACTCTCGTCATAGTCTCGTATCCTTTGTTTCTTTTCAGCGATTCCTCCGTGAACCTCTGTGCCCTCTGTGCCCTCTGTGATTCAGGCCTGGGACTTCTAGTACGTAATAACAGATCATTCTGTACACACAGAACAGGCGACGCAAAAAGCTACCCTGCCTTCTTCCGCATCTTCATCCCCATGCGCAACAATTTCCGCACCGTGCCCGTGGGCAACTGCTTCATCTGATCGTGCAACTCCGTCACCGCCTCGAAGAAGCCGGCCATCGCCTCCAGCCGCTTCCGCGTGTAATCCGCCCCCGGCTCCTTGGGATCGAGATCGGCCAGGCAACGCCGCAACATCTCCCGCGTCGGATCGATTTCCCGCCGCTTCCTCTGCTCGATCACCAGCCGGAACATCTCCCACACATCTTTCATCGACTCATAATGTTCCCGCCGGTCCCCGAGCACGTGCACCGCCCGCACGATCCCCCACGTTTCCAGCTCGCGAATCGACGTACTTACATTCGATCGCGCCACGCTCAGCGTCTCGGCAATCTCCTCCGCCGGCAACGCCTTGGGCGACAAATACAGCAGCGCATGGATCTGCGCCACCGTCCGGTTAATCCCCCACCGCGTCCCCATCTCCCCCCAGTGAAGGACATACTGCGTCTGCACTCCCGTAAGTTCAGCCATATCGTTTATTTCAGTACCGACTGAATATGCAGAATAATAAGCCCGATGTCAAGAAAATCTCGCAGCGAAGCGGCCCCCGGCACCGGGCAAAACAAAAGTCGGTTGTTTGCTGCGATGGAATCTCTTATACTCCATCACCCAAGCGGGGCTTGAAAAAGGAAGTTTCTTCTTGACATTGGAAAGGAGAAAAAACAGTGACCGTCGATCTCCTCACGAATTCCGCACCTCTTCGGAGTTATCCCGCAACGGGAGGGGTTCAGGACTTTATCAGTGGTAATCCCTCTCAACCCATCACCGATGTAATCATCGTGTTTGGAGGCTGGGGCAGCGGTCAGGCCGGCCAACCATTGCCTCGGAATAGCAATCCTCCTACGGGAGCCTCAAAGCTCGTAGATAGGCTCAGCCAAATCAAGGCAAGTCCGTTCCATACGATTGTGCTCGAAGCCTATCAAGGGGCGCTTTACACAGCAACCGGAATGCACGATGCGGAAAAAGTGCTTACCGACAACTTCCACCCGCTGGGGCGATGGATCTTTTACGGCTACAGCGCCGGTGGAGTCTCTGCTTTGGGCTTGGCCTGGGACGTTTGGAACGAAATGCGCATTTACGACTTTTCCTCCAAGTCTCTCTCTGGTGAATACATTACCGCCGACACGATCAACAAACGGCATCTCGGCACTCCGCGTGTCGATCTTCTAATCACCGTGGATGCTGCCTTCGGACCTCTTTCCAATCCTCATTTGGCTGTAGTTCCCCGCACCGTCCCTCCCTGTGTGCGCAGGAACCTGAATTTCTTTCAACGATTTCCAGCAGGAGGCGTCCAATCCCACGGCGCTCCCGCCTACGCGGTCGATAAGGATGCGACCGACCTCGAAAACAGGGATTTGAGCGAACGTTATCGTCAAGACCCAGACCGTGCTCACGGACAAATCGACGACGATACCATTGAAGATGTCGTCAAGGTGGTTCGCGGTACGCTTGGAACTGATGCTCCCGCTCTCCCGCGAATAGGGAAAATGGCGTAACCGGACGGGTTTGAAACAATCCGGGGACAAAACAATCCGGGACAATCCAAAAACAATCCGAACAATCCGGGGACACACGGAACATTCACCAATCTGGATTCGTCGAAAAAATTGGGGCCGGGTGCCCCATTTCTCACGTTCTTTGCGAGAAGTGGGGCTTTTGTCTCATAGCTCACGTGACGGGTGGAGGTCCCTTTGTCCCCCTTCCCGACTACGCAAGCGTTCAAATCCGCATCACGTCCGGGCCGTGTGTTAACCGTAGGTGAGGGTAGTGCTCTGTCCGACCTCGATAATGTAACCGTCAGGATCGCGGATGTAGCAGCGTATCTCGCCGTACTTGGGTATCGGCTCCGTGATGAACTCGGCTCCTCGACTTTTCCATAATTCATAGCACGCTTGAATATTCGCAACGCGGAAATTCATAAAGCTGTTGATGTGATTCGGGTCGGGGACGCTGAGCGTTACCGTCGGCTTATCCGGGGTCGGCCCGCCCCCAACGTTCAGTATCATCCAGATATTCGCAAGCTGAAGGTACGCAGGCGCGTTGCCGTCACCCAGGCTCAGAATGCGAGCGCCGAAGACCTTCTCGTAGTAGCGGGCCGATCGCTCGATGTCGGCGACGGTGAGAAACTGCGCGATGCTGATCCCCTCTCGCGGCGGCATCTCATAGCTCTTCTGTTCGATTTGGACACTGCTCATTGACGACTCCCTTTCCGGTACAGTGCTCAGTATAGATACGGTGTCCGTTGCATACACCACGCCGTGATTCTAAGCCCGACGCCTGTTTACAACAATCAGGGGGGAAACCTGGGACAGGGACATCCATGATAAGTAAAAGTCAAGAGGAGACGGAGGTCTCCTGTCGCTTGGAAGAGTGGGCTCTTGCAGCGGGCGTGCGACGGTTAGGTTAGCGAACGGCGTTCGATCCTGCGTAGCGGCCAAAGCGGCAGCTTGGCCAGACATCCATTTGCGGGAAACAGGCATAAGCCCGGTCCACGAAGTATGAGTTAGGGTTGACCGGCCGGCCTCGATACAGACGGTAAGGAGCATCGGGAGCAAAGGCTCCTCTGCCCAGTCCCCGAGTTGGCGTCTACCGCGACGACCTGGAAACGTCCCGTTTGGACCCCTTGCGCCCGAAACGCGCACCTCACGCTTTCCGCAATCTGATTTGGATAAACCTAGTCGCCGGATTTCTTCGAGCCGAAGATGTACCCAAGGATGGCGCTGAAGACCGGCAGTATCGTGGACGCTACAACCAATTGGAACAACTGCGTAGCGCGTTCTACCTGAAGCTTCGCCATCTGCTGATAAATGTCGGCTGACTGCTTGTAAGCTTCGATAAGACGCTTGTATTGCTCGATATCGCCTGTATTTGACGGCGGGGCCGGAAAAGCTGGGATTTGGAAGCACCGAAAGGACACAAAGAAAATTGCGGTTGACGCTATAAGGATGTACACGAAAAATGCAAGGGCCAGCCAAAGGCCGACCCGTTGCAGTGGTTCGAGTCGAGCGCGGGTGCCTATTACCTCTTGCAGAATCTGGCTCGGCTGTACCTGCTCCCGCTCGGTCACGGCAGCACAATATCCTTGACGATATCATTGCCCCGAGTAATCGAGACCTTGCCGTCCTTCTGCTCGCCGTCGAGATACTTGTAGAGAGCGACCGCCCGCCGCAAAACATCGACCTTGGTCGTCCCTTTTCCTCCGCGAGCTGTTCCAATATGTCGTTCATCTTGTCATTAAACTCAACTGTCAATTTCGGCATGATTCCTAGGCCTCCTTCTAGGATGCACTTAATATACACCAAATATACCTATTGTAAAGGTATTTTTGGTGTATTATGAACGTTTGCACCTGAAGGGAACCGCTTCTTTTTCACCTCAGGATCGGAATGAGCGCGGCTCGCCTGAACTCCCGGAGCGTTCAAATACTTCGGCCGATGCTTCTTAGAGTAGGGAATCAAACTCGATTGAGACATCTGGAAAAAACAGACTTGCCCCAGCCGCAATCCAGGCTGCAGTTCAATCGGAAGCCTTCCCACATTGCTCAGTTCAAAAGTGAGCGCACCGGCATATCCTGGATCGACGAACCCAGCCGTCGCATGTACCAAAAGACCAAGCCTTCCCCATGAACTCCTTCCCTCGATTCTTCCGGCGAGGTCGTCCGGAAAACGGAAGTATTCAAGCGTCGATCCCAAAACAAACTCGCCCGGGTGAAGATAGAGGGGTTCGTTTAGCCTAGCTGACAACACAACCTTCTTGGAGTATTCGGCTTCCTTCTCGGCGGAAAGATCCTCCTCCAAGCGTATGCATGGTTGGTTCAGATTCTCAAGCTGAAGGAAGTCTGTGCTCAAATGGACGTCAAATGAAGAAGGCCCGAACTGCTCTCTGGCATCCACGATGGGGGTTATGATCAGACGCCTCTTTTCGTCCGTGTCAACGAGCCGCTTCGCGATATCAATTTCCGAGAGCAGCACAGTGAGGTCACCTCCGTATCATCGCGGCATGAATGACGGCATGCTCAACCGACTGCAGGAGCAACTCGTCCGTCCTAGCCAGATATTCACCGTATTTATCAAGATTCTTCCTATCTGCGGAAGCGCCCACAGGAAAGCTTTCCTTCAGGTGCTCCTCGAAACTGGCTAACTTGTATAGCCAGCCCGCCGTCAGAATCTCCGAGCTTGTGGAAGGCGTTTCATTAAGCCCGCTCAACACTTCGTAGACTCGCCCTGGAGCAGCTTTGGACTCGACCAAGGAATTCAGCCCTGAGAGGATCTGATCATTTGGGGTCTGACGCCAAGACGAAATAGGAAGGTCCGACTGCAACTTTCGCTGGAGGTCTCTGGAGTGGCCAACCTCCCGATCCCCGAAAGGGCGCAAGGTCAGTGAATTCACCCTCGAAGCGACGGCCTCAATATGAGGCTGCAGCGTTTCCGCCATCTGCTCGATTTGCTTTCTCGCTGATTGTTCCTTTTCATTCAGCTCCGCAACCTTTCGAGCGTAATCGAAGTCGTACAGCTCAAAAACCTCCTCAAAACCATCCGTGCTCACGCCAAGCCCTCTCAAGTATTTACGCACGAGCCCAAGCCTCACCGTAGTTGGAGGGTGGCTTGGCGCTTCGTCACGGGCTCCGGGCAACGGCCGGCTCATCTCAAGGAGCAGAATTGGTATCTGGGACGCTGGGCCCAAAACACGCGCGGCGACGAAATCAGCAAAAATCTCAGAAGTCCACTTTAGCTCGAAGTCGTCCTTGGGAGGCCCTTCGTCCGGAGCTGGAGTGCCGCGTACGATCTGCCTGCAAATTCCTCCAGCCTCATCGAGCGCGTGCCCGTATTCATGCGCCAGCACCGCCCAAGCTAAGGGATTGTCCCTGTCAATGAAAGCCTGCGCGAGAACGCTGCCGGCGCGAGTGAACCCCTTTAATAAAGGCCTCCAGCGCTTCAGCCCATGCTGTCCGAGATCCTTAAGGTTCTGCAGAATATCCTCGATACGGTACTCATAAGAGGTCAGAGCATTCGTCATTATTACCGAGGGATCTCGCCACTCCCCTTTGAAGCAGTCCCGGAGCACATGAAAGACCTGCGGTTCAGCCGCCTCCCGTGGAAGGAGGATTAGAACCTCGTGTAACCCAAACACTACATCGATCACCTTTTGAAGGATTCCCGGCAGAGCTGCCGTTTCAACCTCGCCTAGCGGCTCGTTACGGAGGAACGAGGCTATACGGGGAGAACTTCTGATCAACACTGCAGCCTGATCCTCCAACTCACTAAAAAGGGGGTCGATTACACCTGCGTACTCGGATTTTTTGTGTTCGACTTCGACAAAGGAGCGTTGGCGAACGAGGATCTCTCGCAGGCGGAGCAGCTTCTCGACGGCCTCGGCCAACAGAAATAAAACACGCCGCCGTTCAAGGGCTTCGTCATTCTGCTGGGACTCGGGCTTCGCCGTCATGGGCAATCATTCGGATCAAGAGCCCAGGTAACCTACATCCTTAATGAAAAATTTAATCGCAGCAAGGAGTTCTGAAGGCTCCGGCTTGCGCGACTTGGCAAGCAATTCCCGCAACAGCGCCTCGACATCGTCGCAGTCCGAAGCCGGGCGCCCATCCGGAGACTCTTGGTTGTCGTCGGTTGCCAAACGTCTCAGAGCGTGCTGACCCTCGACGCCGCCGCTAGCAGGCGCACTAGGCTGGTAGGCGCGAATGGCCTGGCAATACTCCAGTCCGCTCTCTAGCTCCTTCTGAATGCGTTCGCTCCACGCAGACGAGTCCGCCGCCAAATCCGCGAGCGCCGTCAGAACCCTGCCAGCAAGGATGGATAGGTAAACGTCATTTCGGGGAGCAGTCGCTGTCGCCATCAGGAGCCCACCCTTTCACGGCCGAGCGGGGATGCTCGGAAAATCAAAACGTCGAATCTTAACATCGGCAACTAAAATTCTTCCATCACCAAATTTCGGCCGTCGTAGCACTCAAAAGCAAAGGGAATACCCCTACATCATGTACGCTCCGCCAGGAGCATACAACATCTACGTATTGCAGATAATATATCATATGTTCATATTGTCAATATCCTAAACCGTTCACGCAAGTCACACTATGTAGACTTATTACATTATTCAAATGATGTTAGTAATGTGACTAGGTCACATGATGTACATAATGTTAGTAATGCGCGTCGAGTCTGCACATGAATGATGACCCCAAAGATTGGTGTGTGTTGAGCCTTCAAAAGTTTCCGAGGGAACTCAAGAAAAGGCTCAGGATGAAGGCACTAGAAAAAGACATCGACCTCCAGGTTCTCTGCGCAAAGTACCTCGAAGCCGGCCTAGTCAAGGACGATTTAAGGCCTTCGACAGGATCTGGCAAGAAGTAAGTTACTAATGCCGAATCTATTCGTCCCATGATCAGTTGAACGGAGACGCCGAAGGGTCACTCAAGGCAATCAGCTTCCCCGGAGGATATTCGGACGGGGTAAGGGGTGTGTCCGGATCGGGGTTTACGATGGTCAGCACCTTGCCGCTGCGAACTCCCCGGATGGTCAGGCACTGGCTTTCGACCGAGACCACCCGATACTTTTCGTCAAAAATCGCGCCCTGAGTGGTCTTCATAACTAGATTGGATGCCGAATCCCCGGCCGGAGACTCCCGGGTTTCTCATCCTTCATCTCCTTTTACTCTATAGCTTTAAGACCCTTTTGGGCCATCCCGCGCCGGCCCTTTTCCAAATCTGCCCCATACCGTCTACAATCTCGAACCTACCGCTATGAACCCCAGCTGATATGAACCCCGAGCGCATCGCCGAGTTGCTGGAATGTTTTCTGCCCGCGCCGAGCACAGTTCACGAGCAGGACGAGCGGGGCGCCGGTCCGTCTGAATTCCCAAGCGGTTCTAATCCCGGACAGCAGCCAACGACGCGGCCAACCACAAACAAACTCGTTGCAGCGCTCTCCCCGACCCAACTGCAGCATATATCGATGTACATCGATATTCTTCTCCGCTGGAATGCCCGCATCAACCTCACCGCCATCCGCGACTCCGAAGAAATTGTAACCCGACACTTCGGCGAGAGCCTGTTCGCCGCCTCCCGCCTGTTCCCCACGCCTTCCCCTGTGCCCTCTGTGGTAAAAGCCTTTGACTCTATCGGCAGAACCGGCGGCAATAGTGAGAAATCTAAGTCCCATCGGGACGTGGCCAATGAGCAACAAGACCAACAACCAGCGACCAACGACCACACCACCCTGGCCGACATCGGTTCGGGCGCCGGATTCCCCGGCCTCCCCATTAAACTCTGGGCGCCGCAAATCTCGCTCACCCTGATCGAGTCCAATCACAAGAAAGCCGCCTTCCTGCGGGAAGTCACCCGCGCCCTTACATTGACGGACGTCAATATAGCAAACGCTCGCGCCGAAACCCTGCCCGGCAACACGTTCCACGTAGTCACCCTCCGCGCCGTCGAGCGCTTCGAATCCACCCTCCCAACCGCCGCCGCCCTCGTCGCGCCGTCCGGTCGCCTCGCCCTGCTGATCGGAGCCTCCCAACAAGACCGAGCCATAGAAACCCTGCCCGATCTTGTCTGGTTCGCCGCAGTACCAATCCCCCACTCCCGCGCCAGAATTCTCCTGATCGGCCACCGACGCTGAACGAAGAGGTCGTTCTCGGCAAGAACCTAAATAGTAACAGTGGAAACCAAACCCGAACCGCAGCCAAAACTGCTGGTTTGGAGGTGGTCTCTGGGGCCTAAAAACGAACAGAAGTGGAAAATATATTGAAAATTGGTGCCCCAGACTTTCTCGCGGGCACCAGCAATCCGAAGTTTTCCACAGTGTTCCTGCAGGAACACTTCCACGTTTTCGTCAACAAGTGTTCCTGCAGGAGTACTTTTCTAACCCAATGAGCCGTGGTTGGTCTTAACAACGTCCGGCTAAAGATTCCGTTCGCCTTGAGAATCTCACGTGCGAATGTTCGTGCAGGAACACTCTACGAAATTTTAAGCAGACAATCCGCGAGATGATGAGATCACTTTGCGCCTGAAGTGTTCCTGCAGGAACACTTGGCGCGTTTTGCACAGAGAATCCTTTATGTGCACAGCAAATCTCATTGCTTTTGAAATGCGAACGGGATTAAGCTGCGAGGTAGCTCTGAGTTTCTCCTCACAATCGAATGGGACGCGTGATCGCTGTTGCCAACCAGAAGGGTGGCGTGGGCAAGACTACGACCGCCATCAACCTAGCTGCGTCCTTTGCGGCTGCCGAAGTCAACACGCTGCTGGTGGATTGCGATCCGCAATCGAACGCCACCAGCGGCCTGGGTTTCGCGAAGGATCCTAACCGCATCAACTCCTACCATCTCCTGATGGGCGAGGCCTCGGCTGAGGAAGCGCTCCTCACGACGGAACTGGAACAGCTGTGGCTGATTCCTGCGCACAAAAACCTGATTGGCGCCAACCTGGAACTGGTGGACGCTGAGGGTCGCGAGTATCGCATGCGGCAGGCGCTGGCGCCTCTGCGTGATCGGTTTCAGTTTGTTGTGCTGGACTGTCCGCCGGCCCTGGATCTGCTGACATTAAATGCGCTCGTCGCGGCGGATGCGGTGCTGATTCCGATGCAGGGAGAATACTTTGCTCTTGAGGGCGTGAGTGAGTTGCTGGATACGATCGAGCGGATCCGCGTGGATCTGAACCCTGAGTTGGGGATCGAGGGCGTGGTGCTGACCATGTTTGACGATCGCACCAACCTGGCGCAGCAGGTGATGACTGAGCTGAAGAATTATTTTGGGGAGAAACTTTGCCGCACCACCATTCCGCGGAACATACGGCTGGCGGAGGCGCCCAGCCATGGGAAGGCGGCGCTGGTCTATGATCCGCGATCGAAGGGGGCGGAGAGTTATATACGGCTGGCGAAGGAGATTATTGAACGACAGCCAGCAGGTGCCAGCGCTCAGCCTTCCGAAAAGGCTTTCACCACAGAGGGCACTGAGGTACACGGAGGAGAGACGGTGGAAGAGATCTCGGCAGCGGCCGATGAGATGGACAAAACGGCGTGAGCGTACATTGATGGTCATCGATATATTTAGATTGACGGTCATCGATATTAATGCAGTCGGGAAAGTTGCAGGGATCCTTCGGCGCGCCAAAGAACGGCGCCTCAGGATGACAACTTTGAAGGCTGGGGATTTTGAAGAGGAGAAGTGAATGACTACTTCTGCGGCGGGGAATGTTGCGGGGCGGGCGGGGGACAAAGAGAAGGTAGAGAAGCGGCGGGCTTTGGGGCGGGGGTTGGCATCGCTGTTGCCGGGGCCGCGGGTGGTAGCTCCTGATCAGAGCGGTGGGGCTGACAGCAGACAGCAGGTTCCCTTCGACTCCGCCTCACCTGTCGGTTCGGCTGCGCTCAGGGCAGGCTCTCACTTCGTTCGAAATGACAAGATTGTATCGAGCGAGGCTGCGGTTGAGAGGGCTGCTTCAAGTGAAAAGACCGTGTCGAGCGGCGCGGTAGTTCCTGGTGACAAAGCTCTCGGTGAGGCGATTCCTGGGGTTATTCGGGCTGAGGTGGACGAGGAGTGGGATGAGGATGCGCGGGCGAGTCGCCCGCGCCCACACGAGACGGCCGAGCTGCGCTCGGGCGGACAGCCGGGGGCGGCTGTCCCCACATTTTCTACGCCGGCGGGCGAGGAGACCATCACGATTTACGCGCAGGCCGAGTCGCGGATGCCGGGGAACCTGGTGGTGAACCTAGCGATTGCCGATATCGACAAGAATCCGTTTCAGACTCGGTATGTCGACGATGACGAGAAGCTGGAAGAGTTGGCGGATTCGATCAAGGCCAATGGCGTGGTACAGCCGATCATGGTCCGTCCCGCGGAAGAGGAGGGCCGCTACATTCTCGTTCTGGGCGAGCGGAGGCTGTGGGCTTCGAAGAAGGCGGGGAAGACGCACATTCCGGCGCTGGTGCGGCGGGTTTCGCTGCAGCAGGCGGCGGAGATGACGATCATCGAAAACCTGCAGCGCGAGGATTTGAGCGCGCTCGAACAGGCGGAAGCGTTTCGAGTGCTGAGCAAGGAATTTTCACTCACCCAGTCGCAGATCGGCGAGCGAGTGGGGCTGTCGCGGGAGTCGGTGTCGAATTACATGCGGCTGTTGAAGCTGCCGCTGCTGGTGATGGAGCAGCTGGCCCACAAGCAGATTGGATTTTCGGAAGCGAAAGAGTTGTTGAAGCTGGAGGATCCCGAGCTCATTCAGAAGACGGCCGACTACATTGTGAAGAAGCACATGACGCTGGACCAGGTGGAGACCCTGATCATGCGGATGACCGGGTTGCTCGATCCAGTGCCGGGAATGCCGGGGATAGCGGTCGAGCGGAAGAAGAGCGGGGCGCGGTGGGTGGATCCGAATGTGCGCGCTGCGCAGCTGGATTTGGAGCAGATGCTGGGTGTGCGGGTGCGGATCCGCGACCGGAAGGGCAAGGGGAAGATTGTGATCGAGTATTCGACGGTGGATGATTATGAGCGGGTGGTGGAGATGCTGCGGGGGCGGAAGTAGCTCTCAGCTCTCAGCTTTTAGCTTTTAGCTTTTAGCTTTTTCGGGCGGCCTGGCGGTCGCCCTTCGTCTTTGGTGGTTTGAGGAACCCGGATGGTTATTATGTGGAGTGAACGGAGTGTTTCTCGGAATAATGCGTTCGCAATCGCGTCGAACTTGGCGTGTAAGTGGAACGTCGTCCGTCGGGCTGTTTGGCGGATGGTGTTTACTACCCTGGTTCCCGTAGTGGTCAGCCGTTCCCTACGGAGCGGGTTCCTTCTTGGTCGGCTTGTCTCGGCGTTGAAACGCCAGGCTATTTTCCGGTGCGCCTTCGGGGCCGCCCGGTATCAGGTACACATTGGCGCGGGAGCAAAGAACAGTGAACGCCGAGTACCGGCTGCTGTGAGGAAGACTTGCTAGATCAGGCTGTTTTGACATCGGTCGCGGAGCAGATGATGGGCGGCGCTGAGGTCGAGGTGGAGGGACGCGCCTTTCGTGTGACGCGGGCGGGGTCGCAGCGGCTCCGGACAGTTCGGTTTTTGATGGGAGGAAAGGAATATCAGGCGATTGAGCAGAATCCGGAGAAGCCAAGTCAGTGGGGCAAGCTGGCGCGCGAGGGGCATCGGGTGGTGCAGTTTCGCGATTTGGTGACGCAGAAGTATGTGGCGGTTGCGGTGGATGGGAAGATCAGGGAGTATTCGCGATAGACCGAAATCCACAGATGGAAATCTGAACAGGCGAAGTGAACCGCTTGCGGCCATTCCAGCGAGCATTATGTGTGCACTGATGTTTTTGTGAAGCGCAATGGCAAGTGGCTGGCCGTGGCCTCGCAGACGGCGCTGGTTAAGTAACTAGCTAGATTGAGTGTGCCTACGCCTCAGCGCTAAAGAGCGTGCATGAGAACTGCTCTTTCGCCCCGCTGGGGCTTGCTCATTCCCATTTGCCTTCCCACGGCTTGCGCCGTGGGCTGCATTCTTTCGCCGCTTCGCGGCTAAACCCGGAGCCGTGCTCCAGCATGCCGCTGAAAATCTGGTTCTCACGCATATTCGAAACCCCACATCATTTGAGATCTGCGTGGCACGGCTGAAGCCGCGCCCTTTCAAAGCTATTGGATCGTCGGACGGCTTGACTGCTCTATGCGTAGGTGAAGAGGGTCATGAAGCCGAAGTCCATGTGGAGTTGCTGGTGGCAGTGGAAGAGAGTCAGGCCGGGGTTGTTGGCCTGGAAATCGATTTCTACTTCCTGGTAGCCGCCCACCATCACTACGTCTTTCATTACGCCTGAGGTGGGCTGGCCGGCGAATTTTGTCAGTTCGAAGGTGTGGCGATGGAGATGGACTGGGTGGATGTCGTCGCTGGCGTTGCGCATGCGGATGCGGTAACGCCGGCCTTCTTTCAGGTGGAAGGCGGGATCGGCCATCATTTGATTCAGGGGATAGGATGTGCCGTTGATGGTCCACTGATTGAATCCTTCGAAGGCCGCGTTTTGTTTTTCGAAGAGCATGGTGAATACTTCGTCGGGCGGCTCGGAATTTGCTGTGGGAAGGCCGAAGTGGGCGTAGTTCCATTTGAACGGGGTAGGTGGAAGCCACTGGGGCTTGCCTTTGCTGCCGGCGTATTCGACTACGATGCCCATGCCGTGATGGCGATCGTCGTCGTCGAGGTCGCCCATGATCCAGACGCCGGGGTGGGTCATTTCCACGATGGCGGAAATTCTTTCGGCGGTTCCTAGCCAGAGAACGGGGACATTCACCGGCTTCGGCAAGGGGTTACCGTCCATGGCAATTACTTTGAAGGTGTGACCGGGAAGAGCGAGGCTGCGAATCTCGGTAGCGCTGCCGTTGAGGACGTGAAATAGGATCCGCTCGCTTTGTTTCACGCGCACGGGCTCGCCGTGACCCAGCATGCGGCCGTTGATGGTGAAGGAATCGTAACCGACTTCGAAGCCGTGAGGCATGCCTTTGGCGAGCGAGGATTTCATCTGGCTCTCGCCGGAATCCTTTAGTTCGGGAACGGTTTGCGCGGGCGCGAGAAAGTGCTGCGGCATATCGCCGCCGCGGCTCAGCGTGGGCTGAAATTCTTTGAGGGTAAGAAAGACCTCGCGATCGTAGTTGCCGGAGTGCTGTTTGGGTTCGATGTAAACAGGGCCGACCAGGCCGCTGTACTGGCCGAGGGCAAGATTGGATCCGGCTCGGACGTGGGTGTGATAGAAACGGAAACCTGCGGGTCTGGGCACGAAGGAAATTCTGCGGCTGCCGTGGGGTGGGATGAAGGGAGTGCCCTCTTCGGCGGCGCCGTCAACGCCGGGGGAGACCAGCTGGCCGTGCCAGTGCACTTGCTCGGGGATATCGGTTTCGTTGCGGAGATCGATGGTAACTTGCTGGCCTTCTTTCAGGCGGAAAAGAGGGCCGGGGAATTGGCCATTGTAGGTGGTGACGGAGAGGATGCGTTTGGGCGCGATTTCCAGGGGCTTGGTGGCGATGGTGAGGGTGTAGTCGGCGGGAGCGTCGGATTTGTTTTCAGCCGCGGTGGGCGATTGCGCCTCGAAGGATAAGGGCGAGAGCAGGGCGGCGGCGGTAGCTCCGGCTAGTTTCAGGAAGCTGCGGCGATCTTCGTTAAGGGTGGACATCATGGTTCGAATATATCGAAAGCAAGGGGGGCTCACTCAAACGGATTCACATTTGTCGCTCTTCCGTCGTCCCATGTCTCCCAAACCATGTCTCGCAAAGGAGGCGAGACATGGGGCACCCACCGCGTGGGCACCCGCCGCGCGTCTACGATTTGAGGTCGGCGCGTTGGAGAACTTTGGCGACCCGTTGTTTGATGAGTAAGGGAGCGGGCTGCTGGGTTATCCACGAGGGAATTCCATCTTCGATCCGGGCGCCGGCTCCCCGATGATTCCGCTGCTCGCGAGATCCTTCTCTTCGCCCGAAAAACGGCTCCGCTCGGGATCGCAGGGTTATACTTTGCTGCGGGAATTTCAGGGGTGGGAACCTGATTCATTCCTATATTCGATTCGCACTGCTATTTAATTCGTACTTATGCGGAGGATTATGAATCTGAGAATCATGCGACATGTACAGGTGGGTGGGCTGGTGGTGGGGTCGGTGATTGGGCTTACGGGGGCGGATACTGGAAACTTGCCGTCGCCGCCGGTGGCGAAGAAGGTTCCGCATGTGACTGAGGTCAACGGGCACAAGATGGCGGACGATTATTTCTGGCTGCGGGAGAAGCCGAATCCCGAGGTGCGGGCTTATCTGGAGCAGGAGAACGCTTATACGGATGCGGTGATGAAGCCGACCGAGGCGTTCCAGAAGAAGTTGTATGAGGAGATGCTGGGGCGGATCAAGGAGACGGACGCGGAGGTTCCTTATAAGGAGGGGGACTATTTTTATTACACGCGGACGGAGGCGGGAAAGCAGTATCCGATTCGCTGCCGGCGGAAGGGGAGCATGGATGGGGCGGAAGAGGTGGTGCTGGACGTGAATGAGATGGCCAAGGGGCTGGCATTCATGACGGTGAGTGAATATGCAGTGAGCCCGGATGGAAATCTGCTGGCTTATTCGTATGACAACACGGGATTCAGGCAGTACACGCTGGCGGTGAAGGATTTGCGAACGGGAAAGACGATGGCGGATCACGCAGAGAGAGTTGGGTCCATCGTTTGGGCGAACGATAACAAGACGATTTTCTATACGCAGGAAGATGCGGTTTCGAAGCGGCAGTACCGGCTGTACCGGCACATGGTAGGGACGGCTGGGGCGGATCCGGTGGTGTATGAGGAGAAGGATGAGCGCTTCGAGGTGGATGCGATCAAATCGCAGAGCGAGTCGTATATCTTTTTAATTTCGGGAAGCCATACGACCAGCGAGGCGAGGTACATTCACGCGGATCGGCCGATGGCGGAGTTCAAGGTGATGGAGCCGCGCCGGCAGGATGTGCAGTACTATCCCGAGCACAATGGTGAGTCTTTTTATATTCGGGTGAATGACACGGGGCGAAATTTCCGGCTGGTGAAGGCTCCGGTGGGCGATCCTGCGAGCAGGAACTGGAAGGAAGTGGTGGCGCACGATCCCAACGTCATGCTGAATCATGTGGGAATGTTTAAGAACTTTTATGTGTTGGTGGAGCGGGAGCATGGGCTGCCGCAGCTTCAGGTGACGGATTTGCGGAGCGGACGATCGCATCGCATCGAGTTTCCCGAACCGGCCTACGCGAGCCGGCCTTACGTGAACCGGGTGTATGACACGGCGGAATTTCGCTATGCGTACGAGTCGCCGATTACGCCGGCGTCGGTGTTTGCGTATGACATGGAGAAAGGGACATCGACGCTCTTAAAACAAAAGGAAGTGCCGGGAGGATATGACCGGACGAAATATGTAGTGGAGCAGATTTATGCGCCGGCGGCGGATGGAGTGAAAGTTCCGATTTCGGTGGTGCGGCGGAAGGATGCGAAGCTCGATGGGAAAGAGGCGCTGTACTTGTATGCGTACGGGTCTTACGGAATCTCGATTGACACGGGGTTCAATCCCAATTATTTCAGCCTGGTGGATCGGGGAGTGACAGTGGCGGTGGCGCACATTCGCGGCGGGGGCGAGATGGGGAAGGCGTGGCACGATGCGGGACGGATGATGAATAAGAAGAATACGTTCAGCGACTTTATTGCGTGCGCGGAGTATCTGGTGGGGCATGGGTATGGATCGAAGGATCGGCTGGTAATTGAAGGGCGCAGCGCGGGTGGCTTGCTGATGGGGGCGGTGCTGAATATGCGTCCCGATTTATTTAAGGCGGCGCTGGTGGGAGTGCCGTTCGTGGACGTGATGAATACGATGCTCGATGAATCGTTGCCGCTGACGGTAGGCGAGTTTGAGGAGTGGGGGAATCCGAAGCAGAAGGCGGCGTTTGATTACATGATCACTTATTCGCCTTATGACAATGTGGAGGCGAAGAATTATCCGGACATGCTGGTGAAGACATCGTTCAATGACAGCCAGGTGATGTATTGGGAGCCTGCGAAGTATGTGGCCAAGATGCGGGCGACACGGACCGATCATAATACTTTGATCTTGAAGACGAATTTGAGTCCGGCGGGGCATGGTGGGGCGTCGGGGAGATATGACCGGTTGCATGAGGCGGCGTTTGATTACGCTTATATTTTGCGGGAGATGGGGATTGAGGAATAGGGGTTGTGAGTGCGAGAGTTTTCTTTCGCCCCTCCGGGGCTTAATGATTTCGTTTACGGTTGTACGCACGGCTTGCGCCGTGGGCTGCGTTCTTTCGCCGCTTCGCGGCTTTGCGCCGGTGAAGGACGATCTCATCTGAGGAACACGGCGTGATAGTTGCCCGCTTCTCGCAAAGAATGCGAGAAACGGGGCACTCCGGCTCTTGGGGCAACCCGGCCTTCGCTGCGCCCGGCGGTTCGAGCTTCGCTCAACTGGCAGCCGAGGCGACTGTCCCTACATAAAAGCTGCTTCTAGATTAATCCGGCGCGGACTCGGCGGAGGAAGTCTTCGGCGTCGGCTTTGGCTTGGGCCTGGACTTTGGGTTGATTGCGATATTCGAGCGCGATTTCCTGCAGAAATAGTTCAACGGCGTCTTTGGGTTTGAAGCCTTGCGTGATCAGTTTGCGAAGGCGCGGGGTGAAGCTGTCGGAGTCGTCGGCAGAGCCGAGGCGCGCGAGGTGATCGGCGCATTTATGATCGCGGAATTTGCCCGCCGCCAGGCGGTCGAACGCGGTCCTGGCTTCGGGATCGGTGAGCAGCGTGGGGAGCGCAGAGTTCCATTCGCAGTTGGAGCAAGTCCATCCCTGGAAAGAGTGGTTGGATGTCCAGATTAATTCTCTGGCGGTTCTTTGTTGTGGGGTGCGACTGTCTGTCGTGCGATCCATGAGCACTTCCCGTCCCCGCATTTGCGGCCCATGGGGAAATCCTTTGGGAATAGTACTCTAGAATTTGAGGGTTGAGGAGCGTGTTGAGAACGGTTCGAGCGGGCCAGAGAGTCAAAGGCCGCGGGCGGGGATGGCAGCTCCACACATGCTGCTCGGCTTGAGATCCTTCGCGAAGAACGCTCAGGATGACGGCTGCGGGCTCAGACGCCCGCAAAACGCGGTCACTTGGCGAAGAAGTAGTCGAAGGATTTTACGGCGGTGAATTCGTCGTCTTTGATGTCGAAGACGGTGTAGAGCTTGGTGACGTGCAGGACGTCGTGAACTTTTTGGGTGAGGTTGAGGAGCTTGAGTTCGCCTCCCGCGTTGCGAACGGTAGTGAAGCAGGCGACGAGTTCGCCGACGCCGGAGCTGTCGATGTAGTCGACATTGGCGAGGTTGAGGATGATTTTCTTTTTGCCCTGGGCGACGAGTTCGTGGACTGCGGTGCGGAGCGTGCCGATCTCGGGGCCGAGAATGATGCGGCCGTGAATGTCCAGGATTGTGACGTGGGAAACCTCGCGGGAGTCGATGGTCAGGGACATGATTGGTATACGACGGGAATGTTAGTTCGGGCGCAGGGGCAAGTCAATGGAAGTCCCATGGATAGTGGGACAGTTAGCGTAGGAACCGGCAAAGTTGACTCTAGCGACCAGCATGGTGTGAGATCGATACATGGACGCCCTAATGAAGGCGGCACTTGCCTCAGTCGCTGCGGTCTTGCTTCTTTCGTTGGCCCCCGCCGCCGTATTCGCAAAGAATGTCAGCATTGGAATATATGCAATCATCGACCAGGTGACATTTGAGCCAGACGGTGCTTCTCCGAACTTGGTTCGGATCTCCGGCGTATTTGTCGTGCCCATCCCGATGTCCAGCGGCGACTACAGGACGCCACAGCGGGGATATCTCTATTTCCGGATTCGGGCGGGAATGGAACAGGCATCGCGAAGGGATTGGAACCAACTCAAGAGTATTGCCGGAACAGGTCAGGTGGTCGGATTTGCCCAGTACTGGGTGCCGAATCCGGGCGATCCTTCTGGCAACCCGCACCATTCACTGGAAGTCACGGTGCACGCAGAGCGTGCTTCTGCGTCGCCAGACGCCTACCCGCTCCCTAACATCACGGGCGTCGTTAAGCACGGGGACAGAGGCGACCCTGAGTTCGATAAGATCACAGCGCAGCTTCAGAAAGCTTCGCGGCGTTGATTGTCAGCCAAGTGGGTTAATGATCTCTCCACACACCAGACTCACGTGTTTCCACTGCGAGCGGACAAAACGATGTTTGGTTGAGCCGAGTTCCGTAGACGACGTTTGCGAACCGGGTCGCCCTGTTTCAAATTAACCCACTATCCGCGTGCGTGGCAAAGGAGGCGAGACATGAGTCACTCCAGGCCGGACCTCAGTTCAACGCCTTGCTCGGGGATGACAACCTTGGAATGCTATTCGGACTGGCAGTCGCGGATTTCCTGGATGGCGGAGGTAATGATGGGGGTGGGGTATTGGGGATGGCGGAATTCCAGATGCATGCCGCGACCCACATATTGAAGTTTGAGCATGGAGCCTCCCCAGGTCGAGCCGGCGATGGCGACCTGCACGGGCTGGGGGCAGAATTCGGGATGGCCGGAAAGCAGAGCTTCGCTGCCGCCAAGCAACACGGCGGTGTAGCAGTGGTTCATCGTCTGAATTCGGAGGACGGTGGACGGGGGAAGATCGCCGAGGTAGACACCACCTTCAACTTCCGACTGGATGATGCTGCGGTTCACTTCGTCGGCGAGATTGGGGTGGGGGCTAAACATATTCGTGGGCGGAGATAAGGGTATAGCGTTTCGGGCGGGGCGACAAGAGTCCAATGGGGCGGCGCGGGTGCATGGGCTTTAGAGGAGGGGGAAGTGGTGGAGGTTGCAGAAAATTGCGGCGAGGAAGGCCAGCCGGGTTGCGCTAGGCGGACAACCTCTTCGGCTTCGCTTAGGGCAGGCTTGAGCGGCTGTCCCTACATTACCACTGGGCTGCCTCCACACATTTCTGAGCGCTAAAGCCTGATAAAATAGAGGGACAAAGACTCAAAGAGGTTCCTGATATTCATGCCTGTTCCTGTGTCACAGATGTGGACCGTGGCTAGCTATGTGCTGCGGCAGAAGCTTGCGCGGCTGAAGCAATATCCGCTTGTATTGATGCTCGAGCCCCTTTTCCGGTGCAACCTGGCTTGCGCGGGATGCGGGAAGATTCAGTATCCCGCGCACATTTTGAAGAAGGATTTGACGCCGGAGGAGTGTTTCCGGGCGGTGGAGGAGTGCGGGGCGCCGATGGTTTCGATCCCGGGCGGGGAGCCGTTGATGCATCCGCAGATCGGGGAGATCATCGAGGGGCTGGTGGCGCGGAAGAAATATATTTACTTGTGTACCAATGCGCTGCTGCTGAAAGAAAAGATCGATCTCTTCAAGCCGAGCAAGTATTTGACCTTTAGCGTTCATCTCGACGGGCAGCGAGAAGAGCATGATTTGGCGGTGTGCCGCGAAGGCGGATATGACATTGCAGTGGATGCGGTGAAAGAGGCGCTGCGGCGCGGCTTCCGGGTAACGACGAATACTACGCTGTTCGATGGGGCGAATCCGAAGTCGGTGCGGGCGTTTTTTGACGAGATGATGGATCTCGGAGTGGAGGGCATGATGCTCTCGCCGGGATACTCGTATGACAAGGCGCCGGATCAGAAACACTTCTTGGGGCGGGCGCGGACGCGGCGCATGTTCCGGGCGATTCTGTCGAACCGGAAGAAGAGCTGGCAGTTTAATTTGTCGCCGCTGTTTTTGGAATTTTTGATGGGGAAGCGGACTTATCCGTGCACGCCGTGGGGGATGCCGACTTACAACATCTTTGGCTGGCAGAAGCCTTGCTATCTGCTGCAGGATGGGTACGCGGAGACGTTTGCCGAATTGCTGGCTACCACGGAGTGGAGCAATTACGGGACGGAGTCGGGCAATCCGGCGTGCGCGAATTGCATGGTGCACAGCGGGTATGAGGCCTCGGCGGTGAATGCGACGTTTAGTTCGCTGGGCGGATTTTTGGCTACGGTGAAGGGGACGCTGTTCTCGCGGTATCGCGATGACGAGGCTTTGCGGTTGCTGGACGAGCCACAGGCGGCGGTGCATCCGCTGGTGCAGATTGCGGCGCCGGAGTCGCTGCACGAGACGCGGGCGTAGGGTAGAGGTCACGGGGCTAAAGCCCTGGAACATTCTCGCCACGCTGTCGCGGCCCTGAAGGGCCGCTCTTCCACAACAAGAAATGCTATACGTGGCCTTGAAGGGCCTCTTTCACAACAAGAAATTATGACCGGCAAAGAGGGCGGGCACATTGACCATGCTGCCGCGGGAGTCAGGCCGCCGCATGCGGATGCGGTGAATCCGGATGCGCTGGAGGTTGCGCCGGGGACGGCGCATGAGCGGCTGGAAGGATGGATCCCGGAATTGGCGGGCGAAGAAGAGTTGCGGGGCGCGCTAGAGAAGGCGTTTGATTATCGCGGGGATGTGACGATCACGCGCAGGGATGGGTCGAAGATTGAAGGGTATTTGTTTGATCGGCGGACCGGGGCTTCGTTGAAAGAGTCTTTTGTCCGGCTTTATCCGAAGGATTCTTCGGAGAAGGTTACGGTTTCGTATGCGGAGATTGGAGCGCTGGCGTTTTCGGGGCGCGATACGGCGGCGGGCAAGAGTTGGGAAGCCTGGATGAAGAAGTATGCGGAAAAGAAGGCTGCGGGGGAAAAAGATTTGAGTTTGCATCCGGAGCCGTTGGAGTGAGCGTTCCCCAGGATTGTTGGAGAGTTTTCAGGCGTCCCTCCGGGACGCTTTTCTTTTTGCTGCGGTTTACCCGCCAGTGGAACTGGCGGGCTATTTTCGCGACGCGCCTCCGGCGCTTGCATTCCGCTACCTGGCGGAGGTAAAGGCCAGGCCGTCGATCAGTTCTTCGACCTCATCTTCTGTGCCCGCGATGATGGTGATGGAAACAGCATAGCCGTGCGAGAGCATGGCCAGGGTGGATTGGTGCATCACGCGCGTGCCTACATCTTTGTGGAAGTCTCCGCGGATCAGGGTTTTTGTGCCAACGGCGATCTCGTAGGGATCCTCGTCCGTGGTGAAGCCCTGGGCCTTGGCGACTTCGGTGAGCGGGCCGAGATATTGCGCGGCGTCTTTTAGTCCGGGGTAGGAGGATGCGCTTTCGGCAGCGATGAGGATGGAGGAATTCACGTCTTCGCCGCGCGCCTCTGGAGGGCGGGAGAAGCCTGCCAGGAGGACTTTGGCGCCGGCGCTGGAGGCTGCGGGTGATGCGGGGTCGGGCTTGTTGTTTTTTTGTGGGTCGCGTTCTTCCTGGTCGCGCTGGTTCAATTCGTCGGTGCGGAGCACCCAGCCCTCGGGGATTTTATAGGTGAGGGCGAGGGTTTTGTTGCGGTAGATGTTGTTGCGAACTGTGCCGAGGTCCAACGATGAGTCGGCGGTAGCGGACGGCTTCTTGATGTGTTTCGGGGAATTAGAAGAGGACGGAGTCTGGGCTTGGGTGGACGTGAACAGAACTCCTGCCGAAAGGGTGATGAAGAGCAAAAAGGACAGGAACGACCTTGGAGCGCAGAACATCATAGCTTCAATGTTACCGGAATAACCTTAGGGACTCTCGAGCTGCGCTCGAGGGCCAGCCGAGCGCGGCTGTCCCCACATTCTCCCTAGGCGGCCTTGCCTAGCACGGGTTGGGTGCAGTGGGCGCAGCGGCGAGCGTCGATGGGAATTTCGCTGAGGCATTCGGGACATTTCTTAGTGGTGGGATCGGGCGGCTTCTCGGCGCGATTCATGCGCGCGATGAGGGCATTCACGGGAAGAACCACAAAGAAGTACACAACCGCGGCAATCAGAATGAATGATACCCCGGCGTTGACGAGATCGCCGACGGGGAATTCGGTGCCACGGAGGTAGAAATTCAGACTGGAATAGTTAGGCTTGCCGACAACCAACGCAATCAGTGGAGTGAGAAAGGCCTTGGTGAGCCCCGCGATCACGCCTCCGAAGGCCGCACCGATTACGACGCCTACGGCCATATCCACAACGTTGCCGCGCAGGATGAATTTCTTGAAGCCGTCTAGCATAGCGGTGGGCCTCCGAAATGGATTGTTAGGCACTGTAAGGCAGAGAGGACGGGAGGTCAATAGGGGCGCGGTCTCACGTCTCCAATGGAGAGTTCAGGTAAGTGGGAGATCCCTCACTTCGCCTGAAAAGCGGCTCCGTTCGGGATGACGCGGCGGGAACGATCTCATCAAATGCGCATCGGCATGACGATGTAGCGGTACTTGTAGTCGTCGCCTTCGGCGGGGCGGAATTGGCCGGCGGATTGCGGATCTTTGAGTTCGAGGCGGACTTCGCTGGTGCCGGCGGCTTTAAGGAAATCGACTAGATATTGGGCGTTGAAGCCGATGGTTAGCGGGTCGCCGGTGTAGGGGGCTTCGATAGAATCTTCGGATTCGCCGGCTTCGGTGGACGATGCGGAGAGTTTGAGTTCGCCTTTTTCCAGGCGCAGGCGGACGGCGCGGGAACGCTCGTCGGCGAACTGGGCTACGCGAAGGATGGCGGAATTTAGTTCGTCGGAATTCAGAGGGACGATTTTGCTGTTGTCTTTGGGAAGGACGGCTTCGAAGTTGGGAAATTGTCCTGTGAGTTGGCGCGAGGTTAACAGACGGTTGCCGATGCGGAAAAAGAGTGTGGAGTCGTCTTTAGCGAACTCGATGGTCTCGGCGTCGGTGGAATCGAGCAGAGACTTAAGCTCGTCCATCGCTTTTTTCGGGACCAGAGTTTTTAGTTCGCCGGAGACGCCCTCGAATTTCTCGCCGGCGCGCTCGCAGTGTGCCAGCCGGTGTCCATCGGTCGCGACCATGGTGATGGACTCGGGCTTGAGCAGCATCAGTGCGCCATTGAGCGTATAGCGCGATTCTTCATTTGAGATCGCGAACCCAGTACGTGCGATCAGGCCGCGTAGAACCTGGGCGGGAATCGTTACAGCGCCGGAGGTGGGGAATGCGGGCAGGCTGGGAAAGTTCGATTTCGCCATGCCAACCATCTTTGTGTTGGATCGGCCGCAGCGAATGCTGACCCAGTGATTTTCCAACAACTTGATGGTGATGTCAGCGTCGGGCAACAGTTTCACGTAGTCGTGAAGCTTACGGGCGGGAATGGTGCAGGAGCCTTCTTTTTTTACTTTGGCGCTGCACGAGGTGCGGAGGCTGAGGTCGAGGTCGGTGGCGGTGAGCGACAGGCGGTCGCCAGCGGCCTCGAATAAATAGTTGGAAAGGATTGGAATTGTCGTCTTGCGTTCGACCACACCTTGCGTGGCGGTCAATTCCCGCAGCAACTCGAACTTGCTGACCGTGATCTCCATCGTCCCCGTCCCCGCTGCAACGGCGGCTTCCACCGGCATAAGTCCGTCTCCCTGCTGGGGGGCTAAAGCCCCAAATCATTTTTCGCGCTTTGCGGCACGGCTGAAGCCGTGCCCTTTCACAAACCTTTGCCCGCTTCGCAGCACGACTCAACGGCAAAAGCCGTCCAACCAAATTTCTTCAGATCTTCGAAAGCGGTTGAGGTCCTGCCCTCCATCACTCAGTTGCGATACTGCGTTTCTGCTACTTTTATTACTACCTTATATCAAATACAAAACCTATAAAACCAGCAGTAACAGAAGGGGCTGCGGAGAAGTGGAAAAACGGGACAACCCGCCTGTTGTCACCGGGTTTCCAGCATACCCTTGATGTTAGAAATCGGTCCCGAACGTTGCGGAGGCGGCAGCGTAATTCAGCAGCCCGCCCGATTTCTTTCCTGTCTTACACAAGTTCCGCACCGCATTCACAGTCCGCGTAAAGGAAGACTGGACTGGTTGGTGGAAAACTCTGTTACGCACGCGAATCATCCGCCTAATTGCTCGGTCAGTTTATTGATCAGCCTGTTCAAATCTTTGTCGTTCTTGCGAAGCTCTTCGATCTTCTCCACCGAGTGCAGCACGGTGGTGTGATGCTTGCCGCCGAATTGGCGGCCGATTTCCGGCAGCGACGCTTCGGTCATGTGTTTGGCCAGGTACATGGCAACCTGGCGCGGATAAACGATAGCTCGCGAATTATTTTTGGCTTTGATTTCGACCAGGCGCAGGCCGAATTGTTCGGCGACCATTTTCTGAATTGATTCGATCGTGACCTTGCGGGCCTGGGAGTCGATGAAATTCTTCAGGACCTGTTGCGCGTAGGGCAGCGTGATCTCGGCTCCGATCAGCGATGAGTGGGCGACGAGCCGGATCAGCGCACCTTCGAGTTCGCGGACGTTGGAGCGGATGTTCGAGGCGATGTAGAGTGCCACGTCGGTGGGCAGAGTTACTTTTTCCTGCTCGGCTTTTTTCTGGAGGATGGCGACTTTAGTTTCGAGGTCGGGGGGCTGGATATCGGCGATCAATCCCCACTCGAACCTGCTGCGCAGGCGGTCTTCGATCTCGGCCAGTTCTTTCGGCGAGCGGTCGCTGGCAATGACGATCTGTTTCATCGACTCGTGCAGAGCATTGAAAGTATGGAAGAACTCTTCCTGAGTGCGCTCTTTGCCGGTGAGGAACTGGATGTCATCGATGAGTAGGACGTCAACCGTGCGGAAACGGTCGCGAAAGCTGGTCATCTTGTCGTAGCGCAGCGAGTTGATCATGTCGTTGGTGAATTTCTCGCTGGATACGTAGGAGATAGCCGTCTGCGGAGTGCGGCGCTTGACTTCGTGTCCAATGGCCTGCATGAGATGGGTCTTGCCCATTCCGACGCCGCCGTAAAGGAAGAGCGGGTTGTAAGCCTTGGAGGGGCGCTCGGCGACAGCCTGGCAGGCGGCGTGGGCAAACTGGTTGCCGCTGCCGATGACGAAGGCGTCGAACGTATAGCGCGGATTCAGTTGCGCGGCGCCATCCCAGTCGAAGCGTGACTGCGATGGATTTGCAGATGCGCCTGCGGCAGTGAGGCCGCCATCGTGACGCATCGGCGTTGACGCGGGATCATCTTCCGGAGTGACGAACTTTACGTCGTTGAATCCCAGGCCGAGATTGTCGATGGCTTCCTGGATCAGGTCGGCATATTTGTCGCCGGCATGGCGGAACTCGACGGTGGGAACGCGAACGAAGAGAATGCCTCCGCTGGAGTGGCTGTAGCGGGTGGGCTTAAGCCAGGTGTCGTAGGAGTGCCGGTTGATTTTCTTTTCCAGCGCATCCAAGATGCGCGCCCACGGGTTGGGGGAGAGAGTTGTGCTGGGAACTGACATAAATGAAATATTCACCAAGGCGCCCTGGCGGCTGGGGAGAGCGTCTGTTCAAAACTGCCGTTTTACGACGTAGCTGGAAACATCTAAGTTTACTGCGGAAAGCGCCCGATTTACCGTCGCGGCTGCCCAAAGTAAAAAGAATTTTTGAAGCAGGATCAGTCCGGCATAGTAGCACAAATTTTTTTGTTGCGTGAAAAACTTCAGGAGGAATTTTTCCGCGAATGAGTATTCAGAACCCGATTGCACGTTGCTGTCAAGTGCCGCTGTGGTAACTGCCGCAGAGACGGTGCAGGCGAGGAGCGGCGAAGCTCATCACTCGAGTCCGCCCGCGCGCCGAGGAATCCCGCGCGCTGCCAACTCGCGCGCAAGCCTCTGTCGCAGTTCTTCCTTTCGCTCTGCTGTCAATTCCTTTGGTTCTGACCGCGACCACTCACTCACCCTGAGCACCGCACCGTTCGCAGCATTTTGCTGTTGCACGTTTGATTGGGCTAAACCCGGTGTCCCTTTGGTCGGGGCTGGCTGCAATGATTCAGCTCTACTCCGTTCATCTTCTGACAACTCGTGCTCCGGGCCCCCAAGTGGCAATTCCTTTACCTGGCCCGCGAGTGCCCGAACGCTAAATTGCTCCAACAGTTGGGGAGCCATCAACTCGGCGATGGGCGCGAGCAAATAGGCCTCACAGAAATCTCGAAACATAAAATGGTAGGTCTCGTCTGTGACTTGATTCAATCGCCACAAGCCACCGATCTGCCGGACTGCATATTCAAGCCGTGGCTCTAGCGGTGGCGGCGCGATCCATTTTCCTTCGGATCGCACCGGCAGCTTCTCAACTCCCCACTTCCGCAGATATTCGTTGGCTTGCTGCCAGGCAGCTTGGGCTTCAACGGTCTTTTCGTCGTTTGCGCTTGATCCCGAAAGCTCCCTCAGTTCAGCTACTTTTGGAAAGAACGTACGCTCGTAGAGCGCTCTTCGAAATGCGACTTGAAGACGGTCTTGTGGGATATCGACAAGGGCGCTCACATAGATCTCTACCCGCTCAAGCGTGAGCTGCTCGCCGAAAGCCTCTGCTAATCCCGTCAGTTGCTTAGAGATCCAGCTATGAATGGCCAAATCTCTCTTTGAGTCGCTCCTGGAATCTGGCATTGACCTCAAGGTTATCGAGTTTTCGTTTTTCGGCCTTGTTAAATCTGCCATTCGACCTCCATTTGACATTCTGAAAGTAAAATCTATCGACTGGTATTCCCCTGTGCCTGTCCTCGATTGCCGCGCTCGTCATGCGGGCAGCAGCTTCCTCCACCGAGTGACCGGTGTCTCTTACTTCTGCCTTGACCGCAGCAGTAAGAGTCACAATGTAGGGTTTCTCGTCTGGCAGACTAAGGGCGTCTATCATCTTTTGAGCGCATGTTTGGGCCAGGAAGTCCTCCAGGAATTGTTGAGGGGGAATACCGATGTTACGTTCCGCGCGGCGGGCGTCGTCTGCAATACGTTGTACGATTCCATCCATTGACAGGTTGGTCTCCTTCATCTTGATTCCTACCGCTGCCATCGCCGCGCCGAGGGAGGTACTTGGCAGTCGCAGCCCCCTTAGGATGGTTTGGGCAGATTTTTCAATTTCGTTTTTCTCTTGTTCATGAGTCTTGTTAAATAGGTTTTGTTCTTCCTTATTAGCGGTGTCCCCAGTGTCGCGTGCTGGCGACACAGTTGTCGTATATTGCGACGGCTCTGTCGTGGTAAACGACGCACCTGTCGCGTGCGCGACGGATGTGTCGCCCTTCCATAAGATGTCTTGATCATCGACCACGTCGAAAAGCGGGATTATCGCTGCCTTTGCTCTTGCTGGAACAGGCAGGACCACGTACGTAGTCGCGGAGGAGGTTTTCAGAATCTTTATCAGCTTGAACTCTTCTAGGGTCTTCAAATTACGCTGCACAGTTCGCTGGGTGGCGCCTACCACCTCGGCTATCTTTGCAGTGCCGACCCAAGTCGAGCGGGTTTCAGAATTCATATAACGCTCAAGCACGTTGTAGACCACGGCACACATCGGTCCAACTGCCTTGGCGTAATGGTCGATGAAGCTATTCTCGGTAATGTAAAAATTTGCCTTTCGTCCACTGCGAATACTCTCTCTCATTAGCATCTTCTGGCTCCGACTTCCCCTCGGTGAAACCCCACGAGATTAGAAGTAGCAGGTCGCTCACTCCGAGAGGAGGGTTAAATCAACATCTGCTTTTCAAATGCTGTGTAAAACCGGAAAAACCTGTGGGCGACAGCGGGAAACTTGGTCGCCCATCCGGCATTTAGGATCCCGCTCCTCCGCCTGTGCACAGTGGGCAGCACCCGTCAACGCAGAAACAGAACGTGCAGACTATGGAATCGCATAACCTGCACCTGTAGACTTCGCGTCCGACTCCATACCCACACGAGTCGCAACATGCGCTGCTGTCCGCATGGCCCTGTGGCGCGTCTTGATCGTGATTAAGATTGTGAGCTCTCATTTGACCTCCAGACATTTGGGAGTTTCGCTTAGCTTACCGAACTCGGCTAGCGAACATACGGCGAATATACTCCGTTTCCTGTGCGTAAGTTGTGAATAGACGCAAAAAAGTCCCTTTGAACCAATGCCCGTAGTTTGGCTATCACGAGTTTGTCATTTATACTCATTGTTTGCCCTAACACCGTCGAAGGAATCAGGAGCCAGCTACTTTGCCCAAGCGTACATTCCAACCCAACCGGCGCAAGCGATCGAAGGTACACGGATTTCGCACGCGCATGAAGACCCAGGGCGGCAAGAAAGTAATTTCCCGCCGGCGCGCCAAGGGGCGCAAGCGGGTCTCGGTGAAACCAGGTTTCCGCGAATAGTCCAGTGGCGCGTACGAAACCCGCGCCAACCCATTGTGCCAGTCCTATCGCGACAAGCAGGTGGCGATCGTCATGTTGCGCGAATGACCTATTGCGCGAGTGACCTGGAAATAGCGAACTGGAAATTTAGAGTCACTGTGACTGCCAGTGTGCCTGGAGAATCGAAGCGAGATGTCGAGCCACGCTCCAGTGGCGGCACTTTTCCCCGCAACGCGCGGCTGTTGCGCCACGCCGATTTCGAGCGTGTGTACAAGGCGGGGCGGCGGTATTTTTCGGCATCGATGACCGTGTTTTATTTATCGCGGGCGGAGATTGGCGACGCTGTTCGGAATTCGGCGGCCTCGGGGCTGCGTATCGGATTCACCGTGGGACGGGCGCTCGGTGGTGCGGTGCAGCGCAACCGCATGAAGCGGCGTTTGCGGGAGGCGGTGCGGCTGACGCGTCCGCTCAAGGGGGCGAGTGCGGATGTCGTGATCAATCCAAAGAAGTCCGTGCTGACGGTTGATTTCGCCGTGGTAGTGAACGAAGTACAGCGGGCTTTCGTAGTTATAGAAGAGAAGCTTGCGGGCAAGGCAAGGCCCGGCAAAAACTCGCGATGAAAGGTAGCGATCCCTCCGGCAGGCTCAGGGCAGGCTCTTCGACTGCGTTGCCGGCCGCTTCGTGGACGACAACTTCGCTCCGGATGACAACATATGGGAAAAATTCCCAGACTAATTATGCTGCTCGCACTGCGGGCTTATAAGTGGGCGATCTCGCCGATGTCTTTGCCGGCGTGCCGCTATATCCCGAGTTGCTCGGATTATGCGATGGAAGCGGTGGAGCGGTATGGCGCGGTGCGCGGCGGGCTGATGGGTTTGTGGCGGCTGATGCGCTGTCATCCGCTGGCGGGTGGGGGATACGATCCTGTGGTGAAAAAGCGCTCGGATTGCGAACACGCGGTGATCGGACGCTCCTGATGAAAGTCATCCGCGCAAAGGCAAACTTGTTTCAGGGGCTCCAGCCCGAATGTTTTTACAACCTGTCGGCGCGGCTAGAAGCCTCGCCCTTTCAAAGCAGCAGCAAACTTAATCCGTTCGAAGCAGGAAGAATGGCAGGGATGATGTGAGGGGACGGTAACTTTGCCAGAAATTCAAAATCCACAACACGAGCCGGGCAGCGAGAAGCGGTTGATGCTGGTTTTCCTGCTGACGTTTATCGTGATGCTGGCATTTCAACCGTTGCTTAAGAAGTATTTTCCGCAACCGGTTACGCCGCCCCGGCAGAGCCAGGCCGCGCCGCCGCAGAATGCAGCGGCCACTTCAACCTCGGTGGCTGCGCCTAGCGTAACTTCCGCCAGCCAATCTTCCGCAGCTTCTGGAGTCACCAAGCAGGCAACAAGTGAAACCGAGACCGTCATTGAGAACGATCTTTACCGGATCACATTCACCAATCGCGGAGCGCAGGTAAAATCGTGGATTCTGAAAAAGTTCGACAATGAGGCGCAGAACGGGCCGCTCGACATGGTCAATCCCGCCGCAGCTGCGCAGTACGGCTATCCGCTTTCTTTGTGGACTTACGACGAGGGTTTGCGCGGCCGGCTGAATTCGGCGCTGTACGTGGCTTCGCGCGAAGGCAATCAGACAACCCCGGCTACCATCACGTTCGAATATGCGGACCATGATCTGACGGTTCGCAAGACTTTCAGCTTCGATCACACTTACATCGTCAAGCTCGAAACCAGCGCCACTTATAAAGGCAGTGTGGCTCCGGTGCTTCCGGCCTGGCCTTCGGGATTCGGCGATCAGGTTACGCCGGCGTTCTGGGCCGCGGGCGCGATCGACTACCAGTTCAATAAGAACATCGAACGCGTGCCGATCAAAAAGATCAGCGGCGGAGGGACGATTCCTGGGCCGTTTCACTGGGCGGGGCCTACGGATCAGTACTTCGCGGCCGTGTTCGTACCTGATGATCCGGCCACGGCGTCGATGGTCACGCTGCGTAACTCTTTGTCGGTTCCACAGAAACCTGACTCGAAGGAGATGGTGACGGTGGACGCCGTGGGTGCGGCTGTGGGCAACCTGCGGGGACCTACGTCGGAGCGCATCTTTGTTGGTCCCAAGGAGTTGGAGGTTCTGCAGAAGGTTCCGGTGCCGGGAGTCTCGGGCGCGGACAGCGATCTCAATGGGCTGGTTGATTTCGGATTCTTCGGCATCATCGCCAAGCCGCTGTTTCTGTGGCTGAAGTGGACTTATAGCCACGTAATCCCGAACTGGGGCTGGGCGATTGTTTTGCAGACGCTGATCATCAGCCTGGCGCTGCTGCCGCTGCGCATCACGCAGATGAAATCGATGCTGAAGATGCAGCGGGTGGCGCCGCAGATCAAAGCGATTCAGGAAAAATACAAGAAGTACAGCCTGCGGGATCCGCGCAAGGCTCCGATGAATGAGGAGATCAGCGCGCTTTATAAGAAAGAAGGCGTGAATCCGGCGGGCGGGTGCCTGCCGATGCTGATTCAGATTCCATTCTTGTGGGCGTATTACAAAATGCTGGCGGTGGCGCTCGATTTGCGGCATGCGCACTGGCTTTGGATTCATGATCTGTCCGCGGCCGATCCTCTTTTTCTGTTGCCGATCTTCATGGTGGTCAGCATGCTGGTCACGCAGAAGATGACGCCGCAGCCGGGCATGGACCCGTCCCAGCAGAAAATGATGACGGTGATGATGCCGCTGATGATGGGATTCATCTTCTTCCGGCTGCCGGCGGGACTGAACCTTTATTATGCGGAATCGAACCTGATTCAGATCGCGCAGCAGGCGGTGATGAACCGCACAGCGCTGGGGCGCGAAATGCGAGAAATGCTGGAGAAGCGGGCGCGGAAGAAGGGGAAATAAAGCTCTTAGCTCTTAGCTCTTAGCTTTTAGCTACGCCCTCTTCCGCGAGCAGAGGAAGATTCGAAGTAGTGGCCGATAAGGTGAGTCCGATTTTCTGTGAGAGTTAAGCTAAAGGCCGAAAGCTAATAGCTAAGAGCTGAATTCCCATGTCTATTCCCGACAAACTTGCTGCTGCAAAGAAGATTAATGAGTTTCTGCAGGCTGTGGTTACACACGGCGGCCTTCGACTGAAGTACCGAATCATTGTGGACCCGCCTTTACCGGAGAATCGCGACTGGGAGAAGCCCGAGATCCTGGTGGATTTCTCCGGGCCCGACTCGGCGCTGCTGCTGGACCGTGGCGGAGAACTGCTGCGCGCGCTGGAGTTGCTGGCGTTGGAGATGCTCCGCTTGCCTTCGGGCGAGCATGAAAAGATTTCGTTCGATTGCCAGAACCAGCGGTCGCTGCGCATTCAGGAGTTAAAGACGGCTGCGACGGTTGCCGCCGAGAAGGTGCGCAAGACGGGGACGCCGTACCAGTTCAGTCCAATGTCGTCGCGGGAGCGGCGAATTGTTCATCTGGCGTTGCGGGACGAGGCCGATTTGCGCACCGAGAGCGAGGGTGAAGGGATGCGGCGGTGTCTGGTGGTGTATCCCAAGGATTACAAGGCTTTCGGCAAAACCGCACCCAAAGCTATTCCGTAGTCAGAAGAGAACAGCCATATTAATATTAGCCATGCGAGGCAACCAGCAATGTTTGCCTTCATTTCTAATTTGGCTGGAGGTCTGCCATGAAGTGCTACCGGCCTCAGTTTTTTCTCTTCCTGTTTATCGTCGCTGCTGCGATCGCTCTAGCCTGCGGTTCTCCTTCGGGCCGGATACTCCAATCCGTTACTCTTAGTCCTGCAATAGCGGATGCGCAAAAATATCCCGGCGGTCAGGTCCAGTTCGTTGCCACGGGCAGCTACTCCGCACCGCCCTCACCAGTGGCACCGCTGTCGGCCACTTGGGGCGCCTGTGACCAAAATGGCAGCAGCACGGAGAGCGTGTCTGTCTCAGCCAGCGGTCTGGCTCGGTGTGCAACGGGTGCCGTTGGCACGTATACCGTCTGGGGCTTCGATGCAAATCCAAGCCAGGGTACGTGTAACGCGATCACTGCTTGCGGCGGAGGATGCGGCCGAGTTACGGGAACTGCACAGCTCACCTGTCCCTGAGAACCGAGTCAGCCGTCAACCGTCCATGTGGCCGAAAATTCCCACTTTCCGCTACAAACCCAAATCCTTCATGAGCAGCCACGACCGTGAAAGACCTTGATTTTCCACTCGTTAATCCTCTTGATTCATGCCTCCGCTGGTTCACGATCCAAGAGAAAACAAAAGGGCGGACGTTTTTGTCCACCCATTGATAGACTTTCACTGACTGCTTGATCTAGCGGCCTGCGGCGGCTGCGGCTGCCCGCGTTGAGCCGGCAATATTCAGGGAGTCGATGTGGTTGAGGACGGACTCGATGCTGGCACCGGTGTCGGTGCAGGCGTCCACGTAGGGATGGCGGCTGCCGTCGGCATGCATGACCAGAACCTTCATTTCAGAGCTGACCTTCTTGACCACGTAAGGAAGATGGTGACGATCGTTGCGGGTCAGGGTTGCACCCAGCACGACCAGGTCAAAGGAAGCCTTCTTGACGGCTTCGTCCACAGCCTTGCGGCCCATGGCCTGGTGCACGGTGTGGCCGGCCTTTTCCATGATTGCAGCCTGAGCTTTCAAAATCTCGTCATCGCCTTCGCCATACAGAATTCTTAATTTTGATTTCGCCATAAATTAGCCTCGCTTGAACCGTCCTCGCCCGGTACGTGACACACCCGTACCTGAGCGACGGTAGCAAGGGGCGGAGGGTGGGGAAACGTCACCGAAGACGCGTGCCGAACGGAACTATCCCAAAGGGCGCGAAGCCGGAGCCGCTAAAAAGCTTCCCCTAAAGGCCCACTGGCGCTACACTTCTGCGCGGAGGATTCCCTAACCATGCCCGCGAAGCTCGTCTGGAGAGCTGTACTCATATTGTTATTGTGGACACCCGGGCTATACGCGCAATCGGGCCGCGCCCCCACTTCTACCACTACTTGCAATCTGGATGACGGGCGACAGGTGTATGTACGATACAACGCGGTTTCCGCAAAGCAAGAGCGGCCGGCGAATGGCAAGCCCTGGGCCCCGGGCGGCACGCCCATGACTCTTTTCACCGAGGCGCAACTCTCACTGGCGAGTTCTATGATTCCTATTGGGGCATACTCGGTCTTCGCCATTCCGGCGAAAGGCAACTGGACGCTTGTGGTAAATAAGAATGTGACCGCCGGCGCGGCTTACGATCAGAAGCAGGACATAGCTCGCGGGCCCATGGAGACGGCGCAGGTGGATGAGCCTTCGCAGATGCTCGAAGTTGCGTTCGCGCACGTCGGCTCGCGCTGCACGCTGCGGATCTATATGGGCAAAGTTGCCGCGTTCGCCGACTTTACGGCGAAGTAAACCCTTTCAGGATTGTGGAAATGCTTTCTCGCATCATTGCCCACTGGGTATATCCTTCACCGCGTCTTTATTTGGTGCGGGCTCAGGAACGATAGCGGAATTGGGCTTCGCTTCGCGCGCCCCTAATCCAACCACCATCGCCATATCTTTCGGATAGACTACGTCGCGGCCGCGGGCGAGGAAATGGTAGTAGATGGAACTCGCGGCTCCATAAGCGCCAAATCCGGTGGCCACGACGCGGGAGCGCGCGAGGACTCCGACAATCATGCCGACGAAGCGAAAGCCAGATGCGCCATTCGCTGCGCCGCCGCCCAAGTCGCCTCCGCCTCCGCCGCCATGCAGATCGTGATCGCCGTCGGGACGTGCCGACGCTGCCGCCAGCATGACTTGAATGCCGGTGGTCAAGTAGCGGGTGCGCGGGGTGGTGACTTGAGCTCCGCCTTCGGCGTCGAGTTTTAGGTGTTCGCCTTTGGACACGGCAACGCCTTCCAGGCTGGTTACGACTTTCTGTTCGAGGCCGTTGGGCGGCGCAACTTCGTGAAACAGGATTCTCAGTTGTCCATTGCGAGCCAGGCGGCGCGCGGGCTGTACCTGCATCACAGAACCGCGAATGACGCTTCCTTCGGGCAAGATCAGGTGATTTGAGGCGACCAGCGGTTCGGTGATCAACGCTTCAACGTTGTCGCCTTTGTGCGAGATCGAAGAATTCAGAGGCGTGAGCAGACGAGCGTGCACGGAGCTCCCCGAAGGAGGCGGCGCGCCGACGCTGGTGAGCGCTTCGGGCTTCACGGATTCGGTGCCAAAATCCAGAGGCTGTTGCAAGTCGGCGTTGAAGCTGGTGCCCACGTCGATATATTGCGGATGCACGGGAAGCTGGGCGATGGCGAGGCGTTTCAGTTTGTGCATCTTGCCCGGCTGGTGAATCTGCTTCTGCAAGTCGGCCCATTTCTGGCGAATTTGCTGGCGAGTCGCGCTGACTTTTTTTGCCGCCGCATCCTGGACCTTATTTGTCGTTGCGGTTTTCTCGTTGGCCGGGACAAAACGCAAGACGCCGTCGGGAGCGGGAGACGCCACGGTTCGCATGGTCACGTGGCGTCCGTCGGGGAATACGAGTTCATCGAACTGCACGTGGACGGCGCGGACCGGCGAGAAATTCGCGTCCATCGCCTGCAGAGTCCGAATCTTTTTGGGGATAGCGTCGATGGCCGAGACTGTCCCGTTGACCGGAGTGCCGACAGGGATCAGCAGTTTGTCGAATGCATAAACCGGCTCGGTAGTCTTGCCGTGGATTGACTGCCCGACATTGCGAATGCGAACCTCGGAATCGAGCGCCACTTTGATCGGGGTGCCGGCAGGAACGCTCATGGGCAAGGTTACGAGAGGAGCCTCGGTGATGGGAGCGGTGGCGCCCAGCTTCTCGGGCTCGGTGTCTTTTGCCGCAGGCGGACGCAACTTCAGCGTTTGGCCCAAGCTCAAGCTGGCCGTCGCGAGCAGCAATCCTGCCGTGCAACCTGCCCGCTTCAAGAAAATCCGACGCATACACGCTCCTCAAAGGAATAAAATTCAGCGTTCGTACTGCAAGGTGGCGAAAGCAAAGAGTAAAGAGTAAAGATGGTTGCAGTCAGGCCGCCGTCGCCAGGTGTTGGAGACCGAAGCTAGACGCGCGAAAGACCGCCTTTACTGGTATGAGGTCGCGGAACTAATAATGGTTGTAACCACCGGGCATTCCGCGGACCCACAATGATGCGCTCCTGGAATTGTAGTGCCGTCAGCGGCCGCGGGCAAGGCGGCATGCCGTTCGTTTTCAGCCGGGATTTCTGCGACAATTCTTCATGCGCTGCCTGCCGCTGGTATGTCTAATCGTCGCTCCTGCCTGGGGGCAATCCGGCCCTCGAGTTCAAATTTCGCATACCACCGAAAGCTTGCGCGGGGTGAGCGCTGTATCGCGACAGGTGGCATGGGCGAGCGGCACGCACGGAACTTATCTCCGTACCTCGGATGGCGGGCTGACGTGGATTGCGGCGCAAGTGCCCGATGCCGGCGCGCTGGATTTTCGTGCGGTTGCCGCTTTCTCAAGTGATGAAGCGCTTCTGATGTCTGCCGGGCCGGGGGAGCAGTCGCGGATTTACCACACCAGCGACGGTGGGCGGCACTGGGAGTTGCAGTTCACCAACATGAATCCCAAGGGGTTCTTCGATTCCATGGTGTTCTGGGACTCGAAGCATGGGGTGGTTGTGGGCGATCCTATTGCAGACGAGTCCGGAAGACTCAAGTTCGAAGTTTTGCGGACCGATGATGGGCAGAACTGGCGTGGAGTCCGATCGGCGGAATTGCCGGATGCGAACGAAGGCGAGGGTGCTTTCGCGGCTTCGAATAGTTGCGTTGCGATCGTTCCATCCGTCTCCGATTCCAATATCTGGTTCGCCACCGGTGGCAAGACCGCGCGTGTCTTTCACTCTGGCGATCGCGGAGAGACCTGGCAGGTTTTCGACACTCCCATGGTGCACGGGCCGGCCTCGGCGGGAATTTTCTCGATTGCGTTTCGCGACGCACTGCACGGCGTGATTGCCGGCGGGGACTACAAGCATCCCAGGGAGGATGGGCCGAATCTGGCGTTTACCGACGATGGAGGCAAAACCTGGACGCTCTCAGCGCTGCATCCCCTGGCTTATTTTTCCGCCGTGACCTATGACCGGAGAGTGAATGAAGCGGCGGTTCGCGAAGCGCCCGGGCGAAACAGGAAGAACGCGCTTCTGAAGCCGGTTCCCGCAGAACGAATATTTATTGTCGGCGAGGATTTCGTGTTCGACCTGCGGCCGCCGAATAATCCGCGGCGCATCGGCGGGAAGAAAAAGCTGGGGATTCGGTTCAATGCGGTGAGTGCTTATCCCGAGGGCGGAGCGCTGGTTGTAGGACCGAAGGGCGCTATTGCATTTATTCCATGAGAGTTGGAGGCATGGTACTGACAGCCTGCTTTACTTGGCCTGTCCGAGTCCGAGACCGAGACCCAGCTGAGTTCGGCCCCCTTCGGTAACCTTCGCCAAGAAAGCTGCCTTGCTGTTACCAAAGGGCTATCTCTTTCTGTTCTTTTCATTGTGCAGTGTATCAACGAAAATTGTTAACGAAGATTAGTCAGCCCTTAAGTCTCCCCCAGATCGAGAACTCCATGAAAAACCTTTCTTTGTCATTGGCCATTCTTGTTTGTGCGGTGGCAACCCTGGCGGCGCAGACACAAAATTCTGTTCCCGCGCCTGTCATCGCTCCTGCGGCTGCGAGCACTGTCTCGCGAACTACGAAAGCGGTGCATTACCGGCTGCAGGGCGGGACCACCAAAGTGGATTTTCAAGGAACCGATCTGCTGCGGCGCGCTTCGGGCGAAGCCAAGGTCGAGGGCAAGAAGACGAATTTCGAGATCGACGCCAAATTCCAGGGCCTGGAAGACGCGACCAAGTTCGGGCTCGAATTCCTGACCTACGTTGCGTGGGCGGTTTCGCCGCAAGGACGGCCGGTTAATCTCGGCGAGCTGACGCTCGATCACAACGGCAACGCTCACGTGAAAGCCTATACTGACTTGCAGACGTTTGGAATGATCGTGACCGCCGAGCCTTATTTCGCGGTGACACAACCTGGAAACATGGTGGTGATGGAGAGTGCATCACTGAGCGGTGGCGGCGAGAACATCGATGCCAAATACGAACTGGTGACGCGCGGGACTTACTCTTCGACCAACACGCACATTCAGGATGCAATCTTCGGGATCGACAACAAGACTCCGCTGGAGTTGTTTGAGGCGCGCAACGCGGTGCGCATCGCGCGGATTGCGGCGGGCGACAAGTATGCAAGTTCGATTTTGCCCAAGGCGAATCAGCAGTTGCTGCATGCCGAAGAACTCTACCGGCAGAAGCAAAAGAAGGAAACAGTCGGAGTCGCCGCCAAGGAAGCCACCGAGACTGCGGAAGAAGCGCGTCTGATGGCGGTGAGGCAGAAAGCCGAAGACGAGGCGCAGGCCGCGGCTGCGGCGCGTGAAGCGAAAGCTCGCGCGGATGCGGAAGCCGAAGCCAAGCGCCGCGCGGATGCGGAAGCGGCTCGCGCCCAGGCGGAAACGGCGCGGGCGCAGGCAGAACAGGCTCGTCTGCAGGCGGAACAGGCGCGCGCCCAGGCCGAGCAGGCCAAGGCTGAAGCCGAACGCATGAAGCAGGAAGCTCTGGCCGCCGCGCAGGAGGCAGGGCGCCAGAAAGAAGCAGCGGAGAAGGCGAAATCCGAGGCCGTGGCACAGCAGCAGGTTTTGTCGGCTGAAACGGACAAGGCTCGCGCCGCGGCCGCGCAGTCGGAAAATCTGCGGCAGCAGGCGGAAAAAGAAAAGCAGGAATTGCGCGCCCGGCTGCTGCAGCAGCTCAATTCGATTCTGGCGACGCGCGATTCTGCCCGCGGGCTGATCGCCAACATGTCTGACGTTCTGTTCCGCAGCGGAAGCTATGAGCTGGCCCCCGGAGCGCGCGAACGGTTGGCCAAAGTTTCTGGCATCGTGCTGGCTTATCCCAGCCTGCATGTGGCGGTCGAGGGACACACCGACAGCGTGGGCAGCGACGAATATAACCAGGAATTGTCGGAGCACCGTGCGCAGTCGGTGCGCGATTATTTCGTGCAGCAGGGGATTTCGGCCAGCGCGATCGAATACCGCGGTTTCGGCAAGAGCGAGCCGATTGCTTCGAATGAAACAGCGGAAGGCCGCCAGCAGAACCGGCGCGTGGAGTTGGTGCTGTCCGGCGATGCGATCGGGAACGCGATCGACGAAGCGCCGGCGCAGACTGCTACCGCGCAGAATAAGTAAGCGGGAAGGACGCTCCCCTCTTCAGTGTGGCGGCCATTGCGCGGAACTCGGCCGCTTTCACGCGAGATCCCTCACTACGCCTGAAAAGCGGTTCCGCTCGGGATGACTCCGCCGGGAAACGGATCGTATCGGAAGTCGAGTTGCCCCACCAAACAGCTCTTCTCGCATCACCGGTTTTCCTTGCGCATCGGTCATGGCGTTAGACTGAAGTCTGCGTCGTAGCCGGAGGAGCGGATGACCAAAGATCATGAACAGTCCTTGCGCCAGCATCTTCTCGAACTGCTCGAGGGTGGGCAGGCGCATGCCAAATTCGAAGATGCGGTGAAAGATTTGCCGGCGAAGTTGCGTGGGACGAAGCCCGCGAAATTTCCGCACTCTCCGTGGATGCTGCTGGAACATCTGCGGCTGGCGCAGTGGGACATTCTGGAATTCAGCCGCAATGCCAGGCACGTTTCTCCGGACTGGCCTTCGGGATACTGGCCGAAGACCGAGGCTCCGCCCAATGCGGCGGCATGGGACAAAAGCATTCAGCAGTTTCGGCGGGACTTGAAGGCTCTGCAGCGGCTGGTGGCGAACCCGAAGACGGATTTGTTCGCGAAGATTCCGTGGGGCGACGGGCAGACGATATTGCGGGAGGCGTTGCTGGTGGCGGACCACAACGCGTATCACCTGGCGCAGTTGGTGGATGTTCGGCGGATGTTAGGTGCGTGGAAGGGATGAAGGTTCGAATTGTTCGGGATCCGCGAGCAGGGAAAAGCCGATGAAGATTGGTGGCTCGATCGCTGCGCCCGCTAAAACCGCAACGATAAATACGAGCCAGCCGTACCAAAGGGTATATTGCAAGGGAACCGGGAAGAATAATCTGAAGCCATAGTAAGTGCCGTAAGCTGCGAGGTAAGAGCCCACCGAGGATTGCACAACCAACCAAAGGAGAGCGCCTTCGTAGCCGTTGCTGAGCTCCAGACTTCTTTTGAGTGCGGCCCAAACTCCCGAATTCCGGAGGATTAAGGGAATGGCCATCCCAAGCCAACTTACGACGCTGGCGACCGCTACATAACCTACGAGAACAATGCCAACGTTGAATCGAAGAAGGAAAGCGCGGCTTGTCACTCGCCCAACTGCTTCCGTGACGAATAGGGTAATCGCGATGCCCGACAGAAATGCGCAGAAGGTAAACAGGCCTGCAAGTGCAAGCTTTCCGAAATGCTCTCGCGCCGCTTGATGGCTGTCCGCCCTCCATGTAGCGTCATCCTCGTCTCCGTTCAAGCCGCTCACTACTGCGGCAATTGCCGCTAGAGCAAAGCAGCCGAGAAGCCAAGCTACAAAATAGCTGCCGAATCGCAATACCATTGCAGCCGCAATCTCCCAGAAGTGATTCTTCATTTCGAATATCGGAACGCCCCGATAAATCGCTTTGAGGCGCTGGTCCGCCATCCAGATAACGGCGGTAGCCAGCAGGGAGGTGGGTGCGGTAATGCCGAACCAGCGGGGGAACTGGGAGCGATAAAGGGCGAAGACGCTCTTGAGCAATACGCCGGGTCGAGCTGTACTGACAGCTTCAGCTTGCGGCGCGATTGAGTAAGTCGGTTCCACGTCGCGTTCCATGCTCGGGGCGCTTGCGAAACACGACTTTTACTCCCTCGCGCCAGCGCTCGTCAATGCCCACGAATTCCCAGTCGATTTCGGGGGAAATGTAGCGCAATAAGATGTCGGTCGCTGGATGGACGTGCAGGGCGGGAGCTACCAGATACAGAAGCGGCTTTTCCGTCGATAGCTCGCGATCGGGGAAATAGCCGAAGCGGGGAAATTCTCCGCGAGTGTGATGCCACGCTACCCTTGACCAGTAATCCAGCCCTTGCAGCGGGAGATGGATGTCTTCGTCGGCTTTGAGTTCCACGACCGCCAGGCGGCCGGTCCGAGTGATGGTTAGCACGTCGAGCATGGCGCGGTCTGAGGCAGAGAATGCTGGAACTTGCGAATAGAGCGAGCGCGGCTCCAGGCGCTCGTCGATTACGCTGACGTCGGCGACTACGAGCGACTCGATCCAGCGCTCCGGACGCAGGCGAAACAGGGAATGCTGGCGGGGGCCGTAGGGATGACGAGTGTCGCGGATGGCAGTGAGAAGTTGCAGGAAGAATGGGAAGTTACGCTCTTCTAGAACGCGTTCTTCGGCTCCGACGCCAAAGACGATTTCCTGTTTGCTGCGGAACGTTGCCGCTTCGGCGCCCATGCGGGCGCGAGCAAATTCCAGGCCGCGCCAGCGGAAGGCAAGCTCGGCGGCGGAGAGGACCGCGACCTCGCAGTTGGGCAGGATCATCTTGATTCTGGCGACGGATTCGGCAAATCTTTCCAGCGCTGCCCCTTCGTTGGTTGCGTGGACTAAACGGGTGGCGACGTTGCCTCGGTCGGTACAGTCGATTTCCACCAGCGCGTCGTGACGCTCGTCCAGTTCGAACAAACTCCATTTGGCCGCTGCTGGGTTCAAGTTGGCCATGCGCTCGCGAACGAGTGAGGAACAAGCGTTCGGAACGAACAATTGCAATCCCTCAACCAGAAACTTACCGGCGGACGAATGGCGGCACGCTTCTAGCCAGAGGATGCCGAAGGTTAAAGCAGCATCGATGGAGGCCTGAGTTTCCGAGGCATTCACTCCCAGCACGGCGAACGCGGACTGGCCTTTGCGCATCAGGCCGCGAGCGTAGATAGGGCCGAAAGATTTCTCCAGATCGATGGCGGTAGTCAAGCGGGTCACGGCGAGGTCGGGGAAATGACGATCGAGAGCGCGGCGCAGCTTCTGCTCGTAGCTGGTCCGGGCGACTTTTTTGGCCGACGGCGATCGCCGGTCGCGCTCCCGGCAAATTTCCAGCCAAGAGGGACGCGACTGGCCGAGCCGCTGCACCGCCAGTTTCAAAACGCCATTTTTGACTTCAGCCTCGAGTACGCGGCGCACGGTGTTGCGCTCCGCCGACCACAGGTGCAGCAGGCATTTGTTGTGTTCTCCGGAAATCGAGTACCGGAATTGGCCGAGGTCGAAGGCCACTGCGCCGTCCTCAAGGACGACTGCACCGGAGGCTTCGCTGAGGAAGTCCTGAACCGTGCGAGTAAGAGCGTCTGGAGTCACCAGGGGAATTGTCCACATTGCGGGTGCCGCCGTCTGTGACGAGTGACCATCGTTATGGGCATCTGCTTGTGGAAGAGTTGGCCGGGGGGACCGTAGCGGATTTCGTATGGGATAATATGAAGAAAGGGAGTGCTCGCCTCCGAGTCGTGGTCAAACTCGCCGGCATCTAATTCACGTGGACAATCAAAATTTGAATAAACAAGGCTTGCACAAACCAGGTTTGAATCGGCAAGGTCTGACTCAGCCAGGTCTGGATAAACAGCGGTTTTTCTTCGAACATTACGGCCTGACCGAGCATGATCTGGAACGCTATCTCTCGGCTGCGCTTTCCGCGGGCGGCGACTACGCCGACCTCTACTTCGAATATCTTTCCTCGACGTCGCTGATGGTGGATGAGTCCATGGTGAAGTCCGCATCGCAGGGAATTTCCGCGGGATGCGGGGTTCGCGTCGTTTCAGGGGAGCGTACCGGCTACGCATATACGGACGATCTCTCGTCGGAGCGCATTCTGCATGCGGCGCGGACGGCGGCCCTGATTGCAAGCGCTCCGGCGAAGACGACTGTTGCCGGATTTCAAAAAGCGGCGGCGCGCAGTTTGTATCCGGTGACGCTGCCTTCGGTGGATGCGGAGATCAGCGCCAAGGTTGAACTGGTAATGCGGGCGGACAAATCGGCGCGTGCTTATGATCCTCGGATTCAGGAAGTGCGGGCCAGCTATGCGGACGAATTGCGGAATATTCTGGTGGTTGGGTCCGATGGGACGTTTGCCGAAGATTCGCAGCCGCTGGCGAGAATGAACGTCTCATGTATCGCGAAGACTGAGGGAAACTCGGCTCGCGGTTCGTCGGGCGGTGGCGGGCGCGTTGCGCTTGATTTTTTCTTTGGGGAGAAGACTCCGGAATTCTTTGCCAAGGAATCGGCGCGGCAGGCGATTCTGCAACTCGATGCCCGCGAGGCTCCCGCCGGCGAAATGGAAGTGGTTCTGGGGCCGGGATGGCCGGGCGTTCTGCTGCACGAGGCCGTAGGACACGGGTTGGAAGCGGATTTCAACCGCAAGAAGACTTCGGCATTCGCTGGACTGGTAGGCAAGCGGGTGGCGAGCGAAAAATGCACAGTAGTCGACAACGGGACCATGCCGTGGCGGCGGGGATCGCTGAACGTCGACGACGAAGGCGAGCCTACACAGGAAACTGTACTCATCGAAAATGGAATTCTAAAGGGATATCTCAGCGACAAGCTTTCATCTCGACTGATGGGAATTTCCGATACCGGCAACGGGCGGAGAGAGAGTTACGAGCACATCCCCATGCCGCGCATGACCAATACCTACATGCTGGCGGGGCAGGATGATCCGGGAGATATTATTCGCTCGGTGAAGCGCGGAATTTATGCCGTGAATTTCGGCGGCGGGCAGGTGGATATCACGAACGGAAAGTTCGTATTCTCGGCCTCCGAAGCGTACCTGATTGAGGATGGGCAGATCACTGCTCCGATCAAGGGTGCGACACTGATCGGCAACGGACCTGATGTGCTGACGCGAGTTTCGATGGTGGGCAACGATCTGAAACTCGACGAGGGCGTAGGCACCTGTGGCAAAGATGGACAGGCTGTGCCGGTGGGCGTGGGCATTCCGACCCTGAAGATCGACCGGCTCACGGTCGGGGGGACGGCGCGGAAAGATCCCGGCGGGTTCATGCAGTAAGGCTTCGAATGAGGCCTTCTTCAGAGATATCCCTAATGGTTTCGGGTTGGTTCATCAAGCGAGATCAGGTTCCTGCGGAGCCCACGATAAAAGCGCTGTCGTCGATCTTTAAGGAAGCGCAAGGCCCTTGGCCAGATTCAGGTAAAGACGCCTCGATCGTCAAGCAATGCTCACAGCAACTTGAGAATATTTCTGTCCGCGTCCACGAAATTCGCGACTTGCCTCCCGTGCCCAAGATCGGTCAGCACATTCTGATCGGTGCAGCCTTCTACTCCGTGTATGACTTGGAACTCCTGGATTCAGTCATAACAGCACTCCGCAATCGGGAACCGTTGGACGAACGGCTCGAAATATTCGTGCTGAGCTGCAAGAATCAGGCCGATTTCGAGGCACTTATGCCAGGGATCGGAAAGGTTTTCCAAACTCCGGTCGTCGGCCTTTGGAAAGACGGTGTGTTGCAAGACAAAGCGTCAGGGCGTCGCGCGGTGGAAGCAATAAAGCGGCATTACCGACTCGCGTAGGTATTGACCAGCGCGCGGACCGCTAAAGCAACCGCGCTGCAACTCCGTTCGCCGCAAGCATCTCCACCGCTTTGCGATCAAATGATACGAACGTCTCCGCCCCCAGCCATCTTCCCTCATACGCAATCACCCCATCCGCAAAATCTCCGCCAGCATCCAGAACTGCCAAGCCGGCGTCAACTGCTGGTCGGTTAGTTTCAACATTCTCCGCAGTAAGCAAGGTACGGATCGCCTTCGCTATGTCGGATGGGCGAAAGCGATAAACGCTGCGAAGGACCCAAACAAACTCGCACAGGCACGGGACTGCGATCGCCACTATTTCGGCTCGGCCCATCAACGTGGTCGCGGCGCCGGTCTGCTCGGCATCATCGCGTACGGCCGCTCGCACTAGGACGTTCGTGTCCACCGCGATTTTCATTTTCTGCCAGCTCGGGTCTTGCTGGCAGAGCCGCCGGCCCAGCCGCGTGCAGCCGCCTCATTCATTTCTTCAATCGTTGCCACCTTCTTAGTCTTGCCCGCTAGTACCCCAAAAAAGTCCTCAATTTTCCCACTGGGCCGGGCCGCCCGTAGCACACCGCGTCCGTCGGGAAGCAAATCCAGTTCAATCTTCTCCCCCGGCTTGATGCCAAGATGCTGCAATACCTTTTTCCGAAACGTAACTTGTCCACGGGCAGTGACGGTCAATGTGGCCATGGCGATTCACCCCTAATACTAGGTCAAATTATAAGGTAAAATAGCATTATCTTTCAATTGCCGTCTAATTGTCTTTTGTGGTCGCGAATTCTCCAGCTTTAGCAGGTCAAACCCACGCGTGGGATAATGGATTTATGCCTTCAGCAGAACTCGAAACCCGAAACCCGAAATCCAAAACTGATCTCAAAATACTCGCCCAGGACATTGTGGCCCGAGCAATGGCTGGTGGTGCCAGCGCTGCCGAATGCGTGGTCCGCGAAGGCGACGAATTCTCCACTCTGGTGCGCCTGGGGCAGGTTGAGACGCTGAAGGAGTCGGGGTCGAAGTCGATTGGGGTCCGCGTGTTCTTTGGGCAGCGTGCGGCCAGTACTTATTCGAGTGATTTTTCGCGGGCGGGGCTTGACCGGATGGTGACGTCGGCGTTAACGCTGGCGAAGATCACGTCGGAGGACCCGTTTGGCGGGATTCCGGAAGCTTCCCAACTCGGTTCGCTCTCGGGCGATCTCGATCTTTATCACGAGGACGTGTATTCGCTGCCGGGGCCGGATCGCATCGACTACGCGCGGCGCTCGGAAAAGGCTGCGCTCGATTTCGATCCGCGAATCAAAAATTCCGAAGGCGGATCGTTCGACGCCGCCACCGGGCACAAGGTTCTGGCGAACTCGCATGGATTTGTGGGCGAATATCGCCGGTCGTATTGTTCTGTGGCCGCGGTTCCGATCGCGCAAACGGAAGCTGGCGCGATGCAGCGCGATTACTGGTACTCGGTAGCGCGCACGCTGAAGAAGTTGGATGCGCCGGAGAAGGTCGGCAGGATTGCGGCCGAACGTACGCTGCGCCGTCTGGGCGCGCGCAAGGCCAAGACCGCGCAAGTGCCGATTGTTTTCGATCCCATGGTTTCCACTTCAATTCTGGAACACATTTTCGAAGGCGTGAATGGAGATTCGGTTTACCGTGGGGCGTCGTTTCTCGCGGGCAAGTTGGGGCAGAAAATTGCGGGAGACAACGTCAACATCATCGACGACGGCACGATTGCCGGTGGCTTCGGCACGAGTCCCTTCGATGGCGAAGGCGTTCCGACGCGGCGCACGGTCGTAATCGAGAATGGCGTGTTGAAGTCTTATCTGCTGAACACCTACACCGCTAAGAAACTTCGCTTGCAGACTACTGGTAACGCATCGCGCGGGCTGGCGGGGACGCCGGGCATCGGGCCGGGAAACTACTTTCTGCAGCCCGGCTCCAAGACGGCGAAAGAATTAATTTCGGGAATCAAAGAAGGACTCTACGTTACGGAATTTCTCGGCCAAGGCGTGAATCTGGTGACTGGAGATTATTCTCGCGGGGCTTCGGGGATGTGGATTTCGGGCGGAGAATTTGCGTACCCGGTGGAAGAGATCACGGTGGCGGGAAATTTGAAGGAATTGTTTTTCAATATTTCGGAAATTGCGAATGATCTGGAGTTCCGCGGTTCGGTGGCCGCGCCGACGATTCGCGTGGACGCACTCACCGTTGGCGGCGAGTAAAACATTTATAGAAATCCCTCCACAGATGAAATTCGCCAAGATCGTTTTCTGGATTGCCGGCATCTGGGGTGTTCTGGTGCTGACGCCTCTTTATTTCATGTTTGATGTGATCGGGCGGCAGGATCCTCCGGCCATCACTCATCCCGGGTTTTATTACGGATTCATCGGCGTCGGGCTCGCATGGCAGCTTGTATTTTTCGTCATCGCGCGAGACCCGGTGCGCTTCCGGCCGATGATGATCCCTTCCATGGTGGAGAAATTCGGGTATGGCGCTTCTCTCCTCGTGCTCCATCTGCAGCACCGGTTGCATTCTTCAGACTTGGTGTTTGCCGGTGCCGATGTGCTTCTGGGGGTTCTGTTCGTTGCCGCGTTCTTCCGGACTGCGACGTAATTGGAAACCTGCTCCACTACGTCCCTAGACGGATAAAATCGACAATCAAAAAACAACAGCCTACAATCCTTTCATGGGCAGCTTGGGACAGCCAACTCCAGCGGCTGAAGAACGCGACTCCAGCCGTTTGATTATCGGGATTGCAGTCGTTGTTGTGATTGGAGGCGCGCTCGCCGCCGCGTTTCTGCTTCGCCAGCCGCCGAAGACGGCGAAAACTGCCTCACCTTACATCGCCAACATGAAGCTTTCCGATTTCAAGATGAGCGCGGCGGAGAATTTTATTGGGGCCACAGTGAACTATATCGACGGAAGCGTTACCAATAGCGGTGACAAGACGGTAACGCATGCCGTGGTGGAAGTTACTTTCAAGGACGACATGGGGCAGGTTGCCCAGCGCGAAGAATTGCCGCTGCGCGTGCTCAAGACGAGCGGAGCCTATCCCGATGCCGTGGATGTTGAGGTGTCCCCGCTCGCGCCCGGGCAGACGGAACATTTCCGGCTGACGTTTGACAGCATCTCGGCGCAATGGAATCGGCAGTATCCTGACATGCGCGTCACCGATGTTTCCGATAAATGGATAAAGTCGCTGCAGCTCCTGCCTGCTCGTTCCGGTTCCGAATACAATGAATCCATGCCAGAGTTAAAACCGTTTCGGCTGACGGAGTCGGTGAAAGCTGCGGGTTGAGCGTCTAAGCTGAGTCCGGCGGCGCTGGACACGGTGCTTGGGAAATTAGCCCGGCAACACGACCCGAACGTTCTGGTCGGCTTCGATCACGCCGACGACGCCGGAGTGTATCTGCTCTCGCCAGACCAGGCTCTGGTGCAGACCGTGGATTTCTTCACGCCGATCGTTGATGATCCCTACACCTTCGGACAGATCGCGGCGACTAATTCTTTGAGCGACGTGTACGCCATGGGCGGGAAACCGCTGACCGCGCTGGCTCTCGTCTGTTTTCCGGAGAAGGCAGATCTGGAAATTCTGGAACGCATTCTGGCCGGCGGATTATCGAAGATGATCGAGGCCGGATGCACGGTGATCGGCGGGCACAGCATTCGCGACGAAGAGACGAAGTTTGGATATTCCGTGACTGGAACAGTGCATCCTCAGAAAATTCTGGCGAACGCTGGAGCCAAGCCAGGAGACTCACTGTTGTTCACCAAAAGTATCGGGACCGGAGTGATCTCGACCGCGATCAAGAAAGGGAAAGCCGAAGCAGCGTGGATTGATGCCGCCGTGCGGTCGATGACTACGCTGAACAAGCGGGCTGCCGAAGTGATTACGGGTGGTGATTTTCGCGTGAACGCGATGACTGACGTGACCGGATTTGGTCTGATTGGGCATGCGCGCGAGATGGTGCTGGCGTCGAATGTGTCGCTGCGAATTTCTGCCTCAAAAATCCCATTCATAGAGGGAGCGCTGGAGTGTGTGCGCGCCGGGTTCGTCCCAGCTGGACTGAAAAACAATCGGGAGTTTGCCGAGTGCCTGGTGGAGTACGACGATGGAGTTCCGGAAGATGTGCGGGCTTTGTTGTTCGATCCGCAGACCGCCGGCGGTCTGCTGATTTCTGCGCCGGATGGGGAGCGTTTAAGCGCGGCCCTCGGCGACGCAGGAGTGGCCGCGGTGGAGATTGGAGAGGTCGTCGCGAACTCGAAGCCGCGGATTCGGGTGACGCGCTAGCAGCGAGGGCAAGGCGCCCTCACAACCGCCGGCAGGGTGCCGGCGCTACCAAACTTCAACGCACCCGTCGGCAACTTCCGGGCATCTACTACACTGTCCGCTTCGTACTCATAAAAGGCAGGAGTCATTATGCAATTACGCGAACTTGGCCGTAGTGGTTTGAAGGTCTCGGCGCTCGGACTCGGGTGCATGGGGATGTCGGAATTTTATTCTGGTCGGAATGACGAAGAGTCTGTCGCCACGATTCATCGTGCGCTGGAACTTGGAATCACGTTTCTCGACACGGCGGATGTCTACGGTCCGCAGACCAATGAAGAGTTAGTTGGGCGGGCCATCAAAGGCAAGCGCGACAAGATTGTACTGGCCACGAAGTTTGGAATTGTGCGCGATCCCAGCAATCCCAATGCGCGCAGCGTCAGCGGCAAGGCGGATTATGTTCGGCGTTCGTGCGAAGCCAGCTTGCGGCGGCTGGGAGTCGAGACCATCGATCTTTATTATCAGCATCGCGTCGATCCCAATACGCCGATTGAAGAGACGGTCGGGGCGATGGCGGAGTTGGTGAAGGCAGGCAAGGTGCGATATCTCGGGCTCTCCGAGGCTTCGGCTCAGACGCTGCGGCGAGCGGTGAAGGTGCATCCCATCGCGGCACTGCAGACGGAATATTCTCTGTGGACGCGCGATCCGGAGCAGGAAATTCTGGCGACTTGTCGCGAACTGGGGATTGGGTTCGTGGCTTACAGCCCGCTGGGGCGTGGATTCTTGACGGGGCAGTTCCGCCGGTTCGAAGATTTGCCGGCGGATGATTACCGGCGCAACAGCCCGCGCTTTCAAGGAGAAAATTTTCAGAAGAATCTGGACCTGGTGCGCCGCGTGGAAGAGATTGCGAAAGAGAAGGGATGCAAGCCTGCGCAGCTTGCGCTGGCATGGGTGCTCGCGCAGGGAGATGACGTTGTGCCGATCCCGGGAACCAAGCGGCGGAAATATCTGGAGGAAAATGTTGGTGCGCTTCAGCTGAAGCTGACCAAGGAAGACTTGCGACGGATTGATGAGGTGTTTCCTCAGCAAGCCGCGGCCGGGGAGCGGTATCCGGAGCACGTGATGGCGCTGGTGGAGAGATAGGAAAGAAGCCGTTTTGCCGGAATCTTGTCAATAGGCAGAAACTACACGATCGGGCTTAACTGCATGAAAGGAATGACAATATAAAGTTGCCAATCCTTTCCGGTTTACCCCAGCCAATTTGATATTCTAAAAGTATAGAGACAATTCATGGTCAAAGAGGCGCGATCCACAGGTCGCGCCTTTTTTATTGGCCGAAGTGTGTGGCACGCGTAGCGGAGGACGCAGCTTGCCCTGAGCAACGCCGAAGGGTCCGCTCGCAAGAACGAAAGCCCGAAACGAAGACGAGCGCAGCAAGCCAGAGCGAAAGCAGCAGGGGGCACGGGGATGAGTACAGGCAAAAGCAGCAAGCACAGCAAGCACGACTGGGAGCGATTCACCAGTTTCAAGCAGCGCGGCGAATGGGTCGAGCTGCAAGTCATGGCGCAGGCCGCGAAGCACTGCTTGGCCGTTAGCAAGCCGTGGGGAGAGACTCAGGCTTATGACGTCGGCATTGAAGACGGATCGAACTTCCTCAGAGTACAGGTCAAATCGGCCAGCCGCAGGATCGGAGGAGGATATATCTGTCGGTTCGAACCTCATTACCACAAGAAGCGGGACTATACCCTGGAACAAATTGATCTATTCGCCGCTTACGTGATCCCGGTGGACGCGTGGTACCTGATCCCAGCGTCAATACTACTCGGCGTGCAGCGAATTGGCAGCGCAATGCTAAGCCCCGTCCTCCCGCCGGTGAAGAGGGCCAGCTACCGCTACGAATGCTACCGCGAGGCCTGGGGCCTGCTCACCCGGAGCCGCAGCGAACTAGCCGCATGCTCGGTAACAATGGCGACGCAGGACGCCGCACGATCCTGCCGGGCCGTTTAAACCTTACGGTGAAGTCAAGAATAGGGTCAGGACCGCACCGTGTCCAATAGTGTCGTTCCACCCACTAGCCTTCACAGAGGGTGCAGGCGTATTCTGCCATTGTTGGCAGATTACTAGAGCTCGAGATGGACGCGAGTTGGTTACGGAACGAGTCCGACCTAATCAGCGCGGCGCTCTCTTTGGGCGCGCGCAAGATTCGTGGCTGGTCGTCGCAAGAAGAGCGGCTCGCAACGCAGGCTAAGCCGATTCCCGCCGACCTCGCGGCCCAGATCGCGCGACGAATCCGGAGCGGCCACGACCCGCTCGGGTCGGCGCTCTGTCGAACTCAGGCCCCCTGAGATTCGGCGCACTCTCGGTGCTACCTATACGCCGAACGCAATAGTCTCTTCAATGTTAGGTTGGGCAAAAGCGCAGAATAAGAAGCCGGCTCGTGTCGTCGAACCAGGTGCGGGCTCCGGGCGCTTCTTGTTAGCCGCCGCTCGTCTCTTCCAGGAAACCGAGCTCATCGGGATCGAGATTGACCCCCTGCCAGCGATGATTGCACGAGCGAATCTTTCAGCTTCCGCTCTGGCCGGGCGATCCTCCATTCTCGTGGGCAATTACCGCTCAACCATACTTCCGACGTCGAAAGGCGCAACTCTCTATATCGGCAACCCGCCATATGTTCGGCACCACCAAATAGATTCGGCATCGAAGCAGTGGCTGACCGCAGCCGCAAGTCAGCTGCGGCACGACGGCAGTCAGCTTTCAGGTCTGCATGTGCACTTCTTCCTGGCGACTGCCCTGAAAGCCCAAGAAGGGGATCTTGCCGTGTTCATCACGGCGGCGGAATGGTTAGACGTGAATTATGGTCGCCTAGTGCGTGACTTGTTCCTAAACGAGCTCGGCGGCGAGTCTCTGACGATTATTGAGCCGACCGCGAAACCATTTGAAGACGCCGAGACAACTGCTGCGATTTCGACATTTGTCGTCGGTTCTCACAAACCCAGTATTCGGGTGACCCGTGTTGCCGACTCAAAGGCTCTAGGAGATCTGACTGGCGGCAAGCAGCTGCACCGCGGTCGATTGGAAACCGAAAGCCGGTGGTCCCACCTGATGCGCAAGCCGCGCTCGATACCACAGGACCACGTGGAGTTGGGGGAAATTTGTCGGGTGCATCGGGGTCAGGCAACCGGCGCGAATCAGATTTGGATTGCTGGACCACACAGCCGAGACCTCCCTACTGAGGTTCTTTTCCGAACCGTAACGCGCGCTAGAGAACTGTTTGCGGCCGAAGGTGTGTTGTCTGACGCCTCTGGCTTGCGCGATGTGATTGACTTGCCAACCGATCTTGATGAGCTCGCCGCGGAGCACAGAAAATCGGTCGCTCGGTTTCTACGGCACGCTCGGAAGGTCGGGGTGGCGTCCGGGTACATTGCCAGAACGAGAAGAGCTTGGTGGTCGGTCGGCCTGCGGTCCTCTGCTCCGATTCTCGCGACATACATGGCGCGCAGACCGCCAGCGTTCGTCGTTAATTTGGCCCGGGCGAGGCATCTTAATATCGCACACGGTTTGTACCCGCGCGAACCGCTGGAAGCGGAGACCTTGAATAACCTTGCGAGGTACTTGTCACGGGCAGTGTCGGTGAGTGATGGTCGAACCTATGCAGGCGGCTTGACGAAGTTCGAGCCCCGAGAGATGGAGCGCCTTATTGTGCCATCTCCTGAAATCCTGAGAATGCACGCCCGACCGCCCGATGATTGCGCCACCTCGATGGACTGAAGAAGAACTGGATGCCGAGCGTGCAAAGGCGCGAGAAGTGTTTCGCCAGGAACGAATGCAGGAACCTCTCGAACAATACCTAGAGAGGTTTGACCAATATCAGGGTGTCGTAGAGGACCTTCTCGAAACAACCATCGACGTTTCGAAGCTCGATGACGCCGCCCTCGCAGTCCTCACCGATCCGAATCTGCTTCACGCATTCCGCTATCTTGCCGGCCCCCCTATCTCCGAAGACGATCTGAGGGTTCTTGCGGAAGCCGTGTTCACTCCGAGCCGCCTTCGCGATGATGAAGACATGGTCCGTCGAATCATCGAGGTTGTGCGAGCGGGTCTAGACAGGCGCCGCTTCCCGTGGGTAGCCGAAGCTCGTGAGCCAACAGAGCCAGAGCGCTCCGGTGCCGTTCTTGCATCGGCTGCCCTGATCGCGACTAGCCGAATGAGCACCTCCCGCAGGAGCGAGGGAAAGGGACGGCAAGAAGCGCTGGTTGAGGACGCCCTGATTGCAGCGCAGATGAAAAAGGTGCCCACCCGATCGATACAGACGATGAACCAAGCTCCACAACCGGGTGAGTTCTGCCGCGAGAGCCAGCTTGGCTCACGCAAGGCCGACTTTATCATAGGTCTCTACGATGACCGCCTGCTCGCTCTCGAGTGCAAGGTGTCGAACTCCGAAATCAACTCGATCAAGCGTTTGAGTAATGATGCGGCTTCGAAGGCAACGACGTGGCTGAAGGAGTTCGGCAACAAGAACGTAGTTCCATCTGCCGTTTTGAGCGGCGTATTCAAGCGCCGCCACCTGTTGCGAGCGCAAGACGAACAAGGGTGCACGATCTTCTGGGCACACGATATCAACTCGATGATTAAGTGGATACTGTTAACCCGAGTCTGAGGAGAAGTCTCAGGATCGGTCGGCTCCTACTGAATCAGCGTTCCTCCGTTGCCGCCATTCGGCTCGGCGTCGGGAGCGATCACTACTGCTGCGGCTACGCGGTCGCCGGGCTCCATGTTTAGCAGGCGGACGCCTTGGGCGTTGCGGCCGGATTCGCGGATGGTGGTCGAGTCCATACGGATGATTTTGCCGTAGTGGCTGATCAGCATGACTTCGGAGGTTTCGTTAACTTGCGCGATGGCGACGACTTTGCCCACGCGCTCGGTCGTCTTCACGTTGATCACGCCTTTGCCGCCGCGATTTGTCAGGCGGTATTCGTCGGCGGGAGTGCGTTTTCCGTAGCCGTTTTCGGTGACGGAGAGGATTAGGGTGCCTTTTACCGTTACGTCTACGACTTCAGATTCGCTGCCGACGGGCGCTGGCGCGCCCGGGACGGCCGAGGCGGCCGTCCCCACATGTTCTGCTGGGGAGCCTACTTCTGCGCCCGGTTTTGTTGTTGTGGCCATGCCTACTACGTAATCGTTCTCGTCTAGGTCGATGCCCCAGACGCCGTAGGCGGCGCGGCCCATGGGGCGGACGTGGCTTTCGTCGAAGCGCACTGCCATGCCTTCGTGCGAGGCCAGGAAGACGATCTGATTGCCGTCGGTAATGCGGGCGGCGACCAGCTCGTCGCCGTCTTCGATGGCGATGGCGTTGATGCCGTTGGAACGCACGTGCATGAATTCGCGCAACGCGGATTTCTTGACCAGGCCCTTGCGCGTCGCGAAGAACACATACTTATTTTCTTCTTCGAGATTGCGCACGGCCAGCATGGTCTTGACGGTTTCGCCGGGCTGCAGGCCGATGAGGTTGCCGATGTGCTTGCCCTTGCCCGCGGCGCTGACGTCAGGAATTTCATAGACCTTCAGCCAGTACACGCGGCCCTTGTTGGTGAAGATCAGAATGTAAGCGTGCGTGGAAGCGATGAAGAGATGCTCGACGAAATCTTCGTCGCGCGTCTTCATGCCGGTGCGTCCCGTGCCTCCGCGGCGCTGCATGCGGTAGGTGGAGATGGGCGTGCGCTTCATGTAGCCGGAGTGGCTGGCGGTGACCGCAACCTGCTCGTCGGCGATGAGATCTTCGAGCACGATCTCGGCAGCTTCGTCTTCAATGCGCGTACGGCGGTCATCTCCGTATAACTTCTTAACTTCTTCCAGCTCTTTGATGATGACATTGCGCAGCTTTTTCTCGGAGCCGAGGATGGATTCGTATTCGGCGATATTGCCGCGAACATCCTTCAACTCGTTGGCGATTTCATCGATGGAGAGCTTGGTCAGGCGATGCAACTGCAGTTCGAGAATCGCGTCGGCCTGCCGGGTGGTAAAGGGCTTTTCGGGATCGAGTTTCGGCGCGCGACCCGTGGTGTTGACGTCGATCTTTTTGCCGCCGAAGTAGAGCACCAAATTCTCGCGGGCATCGGCGCGGTTCGCACTGCCGCGAATGATGGTGATCACGTTATCAAGATGATCGAGAGCGGTGAGATAGCCTTCGAGAATGTGCTCGCGGTCTTTGGCTTTCTGCAGCAGGTAAGCAGTGCGCCGGCGCACGACGTTGACGCGATGCTCGATGAAATATTTGATGGTCTGGATCAGCCCCATCTCGCGGGGCTGTCCATTCACCACCGCCAGCAGGATCATCGAGAAACTTTCCTGCATCTGCGTATGCTTGAAGAGCTGGTTGAGAACGATTTGCGGTTCTGCTCCCCGCTTGAGTTCGACGACGATGCGCATGCCGTCGCGGTCGCTCTCGTCGCGCACGTCCGAGATGTCTTCGATGTCCTTGTCGTTGACCAGCTGCGCGATGCGCTTGATCAGGACCGACTTGTTTACCTGATAGGGAATTTCGGTGACGATGATGGCCTGGCGGTCTTTGTTGAAAGTTTCGATTGCGGCGGTGGCCCGCATCATGAAACGGCCGCGGCCAGTGCGGTAGGCTTCGAAAATTCCGGAACGGCCGTGGATGATCCCGGCGGTGGGAAAATCGGGGCCCTGGACGAACTTAAGAAGTTCGGCCAGCTGCGCGGTGGGATTGTTCACCAGCGTGATGGTTGCGTCGACGATCTCGGTGAGATTGTGCGGCGGAATCTTCGTCGCCATGCCGACGGCGATGCCGTCGGAACCGTTAATCAGAAGATTCGGAATGCGCGCGGGAAGAACGTCGGGTTCGACTTCGCTGCCATCGTAGTTGTCGTGAAAATCGACCGTCTCCTTGTCGAGGTCTTCGAGAAGCGCGGTGGAGACCTGAGCGAGCTTGGCCTCAGTATAACGATCGGCAGCGGGCGGATCCCCGTTGACGGAGCCGAAGTTGCCCTGACCAAAAATCAGCGGATAGCGCAAGCTCCAGGTCTGCGCCAGGCGAACGAGAGCGTCGTATACGGCAAGGTTGCCATGGGGATGGTACTTGCCCATGACTTCGCCGACGATGCGGGCGCACTTGCGCGTGGCCCGGTTCGGCTGCAGCCCCATCTGCTGCATGGTGTAGAGAATGCGGCGATGCACGGGCTTCAATCCGTCGCGCACGTCGGGCAGGGCGCGGCCGATGATCACCGACATGGAGTAGTCGAGATACGACCGCTTCATCTCCTCTTCAATGTTGACGGGTTGAATGTTCAACGCACCGGGGCCATCGCCGCCGGGAGGAGGAGTGAGAGGAAGTTCTGGGTTTTGATCGTCTGGCATGTTGGCTCGGCTCTTAAAGCTTCTAGCTCCTAGCTTTTAGCCACACCATAAGCAGTTTTGGAGCGAGTGATCTGCGCTCGTCAAACCTTGTAACTGCTTGTATCTACAGGGCGTTATTCGTCTGGGAGCTGAATTTATTATACCACGCAAAGCGGGCCCGGGTGTTGACCGGATTGAGACGCGCGCTCATTGAATTGCCGGCGGGAGAGATGTCGCGAGCAACGTCTCTACGGGCCGATTGTTACTTCATTCGGCGCGGTGGGGAGTTGGAATCTAACTCCCCTTGACTGGTTCGACTTTATCGTTTCGGACAGATTCAACGACGAGAGCGCAATTTTTCGATTCCACGATCCAGTGGTGTAGTAGTCGGAGCGCGTGTAAAGGACGCCGTCAGCGATCATGTATTCGGATACTTCTTCACTGCGGCCATCGCGAAACACCAGAACCGCCGGTGCCAGTTCTTTCGCTGTAGCTGCGGGAATTACAGAGTCGGACGCGCGCGGCTTGCGACCCGAAGTACCTGCTCCATCAACAGTCTCTGAATCGATGAACTGTGTCCCCGGCATCTCCTCTCCGCTCACCCGAACGTAGCGATCTCCCTGCAACTCGATCATCAGCGGCTGGGCCGGCGATTCGCCCGGCGAGGAGAGTCGCTCTGGTTGTGACGCTGACGGAGGGGTTTGCAGAATGATGACTGGAGGTTGAGATGCGACGGGATATCCGGTGCTCGAAAGATAGTCGGAATAAAACGGATCGGAGAACGCGAGTGGATAAAAGAAAGCGCGCGCATGACCGGCTCCACTGTGATTGCCGGGAAAGCGCGGAGACGCGGAACCCATTCGCTGCGCGTTCATGCACGGCGCCGCAAGTAGTGTAAGCAGAAGCAGCGTGATCGAGAGCAACCTGTGCATAATCAGTTGGCCTGAGGGGATGATGGAGTTTGAAAGGTCAGGCCGCGGGCTTCGTTCTGCTCGCGCGTACTGTCGAGATCAAGGTCGGCCAGCGCGATTTTGCGGGCGTGTCCGGGCGTCAGATCGAACAGCGTCTGACCGAGAATCGCGTAGTTCCCGACTTCGAGCTTGCGACCATCCTTGAACACGAGCACGGTCGGCTGCGGAGAAGGGTCGGAATCGGCAACCGAGGCCTCGGCAGTATTGTCCGAGTGGGGTCTGGGAACGTCCCGCACCGGCGGAATGTAGGAAGCAGCGCCGGAACCGCGGCGGTCGAAGACGGTGGGACCGCCCTGATAGGTGTCATCCGCGCCATCGTCAGCGTCATTCTCCGTATCCGTTGCACCGGCGCCGACAGCATAGGGAACAGGAACCGCGTAAACCCACGGAGAGCCGTACACGGCGTCGTGATGGCGGTGAGGAGGCCGGTTGCCATCGTCGCGAGGTACGTTTGAGGGCGACAGCGGGACGCGAAAGCTAGGAGCATGCGCATTGGGGCCAAGAGAAGTTGCGCTTGTAGGGGGATTGACGGAGCGTCCGACCAATGGCGGAGAAACTACCGACGTGGGCGGACCGTTAGTCTGTGCGTGGGCGCTTAAGATGAAACCCAACGCCAACAGCAGGCTGATGAATGCGACCGAAGCCAGAATCGAATGCCGCATCGAAGCATGATACTCCAACGAGAAAGACATGGCCCACTCGAAAGTAGAACGGACGTATTTGTTTAGATGCAGTCGGGGCTGGCCGGATGTTCATAATCCGGATGCTCATAAAGCAAGGAAGCCCGAGCAGGCTGTACATCGTGGAAAGTGTGAGGGCCACGATTGCTGAAACGTGGGGACTATAATTCTGCTGGCGTCACATTCTCCTGGCGCGGATGAACCTATGAAATCTGCGATCCGATTTGCGCTGTTGGCGTTGGTGCTGGTGATTGTGGCGATGGTGTCGGCGCTGACGGCCATGCGGTTTGCGATTCATGGCCAGGAGGTTGCGGTGCCTCCGGTAATCGGACTTGCACCGGCGGAAGCGGAGCGGGCGCTGGCGGGGCTCGGACTGCAAATTTCCATCGAGCGGCAGTACTACAGTCCGCAAATTCCGGAGGGAAGAATCATGTCGCAACTTCCGCTGCCAGAAACGAAGGTGCGGCGCGGCTGGCAGGTCCGAGTGGCGACGAGTCTGGGACCAACGCGAGTGACGATTCCGGATGTGACCGGGCAAAGCGAGCACGCGGCGGAGTTGAATATCCGGCGCCGCGGGCTGGATGTGGCTTCGATGGCGGTGGTGCAGACCACGGGGTTTCCACCGGATCAGGTGCTGGCGCAGAGTCCCACCGCAAATGCTACCCAGGTGGTGGCGCCGAAGATCAGCCTGCTGTTGACGGCGGCCGCGGAACCGCAGGCATTTGTGATGCCAAGCTTTGTGGGGCAGGCATTAGGGAACGCAAGCCGGACGCTGCAGGACGCGGGATTCCGGCTGGGAAATGTGAACGTGGCGGCACCGGTGAGCTTTCCTGCGGGCGACATCGGGAATCCGAGTTCTCCGGGTGCGCCAGCCGCGACTTCGGCTCCCGCCGGTTCTTCATTCCAGGCGCCCCCACCACAGGCAACGCCTCCACCACAGACCGCGCCGCCCGCACAGGCCACGCCCGCGAGCATCATCCTGTCTCAGGTTCCCGCGGCTGGACAAAAGGTATTAGCCGGGGCGACGGTGAATTTTGAAGTACGGTAGGCTTGGCGGATATCCGGTAGTGGATCAGTGAATTATGAATCTCACAAGGCGTCATCCCGAAGAGCCCGCGTTTTTACCAGCGGGCCGAGGGATCTCCTATGGCACACAGTGTCGTAGCGGGAGATCCTTCGCTCCGCTTGAAGAACGGCTACGCTCAGGATGACGCCATCGACGAACGAAGATGCCATTAGAATTTCAAACTGACCCACTACCGGATATCCGATCTACGCGGATCGCGCGGATCATCTTCAGGCGGATCATCTTCAGAACGTCTTAGGTCCAGAATGTCTTAGACTCTCTCCAGAATTGCGGCGAAGAAGCCGTCACAGGGATGGATCCCTGGCAGTGTCCGAAGATAGGGGCCGCGGGTGAGCGAGGCCGTGTCGGGCCAGGTCAGCTCGCCACTTGATTTCAGACGGTCGAGTTCGGAGCGGCAGTTGACCAGCCGAAAGGCATGATTCTCAGTCAATGCCTGCTCGACGACATTTTCGTTTTCCTCTTTTTCCAGCGAACAAGTTGAGTAGACGAGGCGCCCGCCCGGTGCGACCTGGGCCAGGGCGGAGCGCAGGATTGCGAGCTGGCGCTGGTGCAACTCTGCCAAATCGTCGAGCGTGAGTCGCCATTTGATCTCAGGATTGCGCGCGAGCGTTCCGGTCCCGGAACAGGGGACATCGGCGAGGACACGGTCGAATGGCAGGGACAGCGGGAGATGCAGCGCGTCGGCGTTCAGGATTTTAATTTGTGATTCATTGGGTAACAGTTTGTGGAGCAGACGGGCGCGATGAGGATGTAGTTCGACGGCGGTAACTGCGGCCGCAGGGTTGTGGTCGGCGATGGCGAGTGTCTTGCCTCCAGGGGCGGCACAGCAGTCAAGAATTTGTGATCCGCTGCCCACGAGGGCAGCGACGAGTTGCGAAGCCTCATCCTGGATAACGATCTGGCCGGTGCGGAATGCCCGGGTCCTTGTGATGTCTCCTGATTGGACGCGGCGGGCAGACGCCAGAAGTCCACCGGGACTGAGTGTGATGTGCTCTAGCCGGAGTTGTTCGTCGCTGAGTTGTTCTTTCGCAGCGGGCGTGCGAATTCGGATTGAAGTAACGGGGATTGCCTGATCGTATTGGCAGATTCGGCGGGCGGCTAAGAGTCCGTATTCGTGGACCCAGCGTTCCAAAAGCCACAGCGGATGCGCCAGAGCGCCGGCGAGCATTTGGGGTGAAGAAAGCTCAACTTCGGTTGAGCCGGCGGGCTTTCCAGGAGTTGCTGAGAGAGGAGCTGCCGAGAGCTTGCGCAGCACCGCATTCACGAAAGCTGCCGCCGAGCGTTTACGGGCGCGCTTCACCAGTTCGACACTCTCGTGAAGAGCCGCGTGTTGCGGGATCCGATCGAGCCATAGCAACTGATAGAGCGCTATACGGAGAGCGATAAGAATTTCGATGTCGAGTTTTGACACGGGCTGCGAGGAGGCGGTGGCAATCTCGGCGTCGAGGCGCGAACGCCAGCGCAGGACGCCCATGACAAGTTCGGTGGCGAGCGCGTGATCGGGGGCGGAGAGGCGCTGGTAGGCGGCAGAGTGCAGAAGATCGGAGGCATAGGACGATTCGCGCTCGACGCGAAGAAGAATGTCGAAAGCGGCGGCGCGGGCCGGAGAGACCGCAGGTTTCGATGGGGGAGTCCGAGGGGCCAAGTTGCCAGTATGACGGAAGCGGCCGGGCTGCGAAAGACAGGACAGCGAAGAAAACTCATGTGGGGATGGCCGCCTCGGCCGTCCCGCCGATGCGAAGCAAGGCGGAACCACCACGACTGCCGACCCTGCGCCCTCGCCGAACTCAAGCCCCGCAGAGCCGGCCCTGCACAAACGGAGTGCGTCGAAGGGGACGACGGATGCTGAAAAAGATTTCCTAGCCCGAAGTTCTCTTGTTCGGTTTTCGTAACAAACTTCTATCTGTGAAAAACTCGACGTGTTCCCCCGGATAACATTTCCACTTCCCCTCACCGACTCCCGTTCGCGACCGACATCTTCGAACGGCCGGTCCTTTTTCGCATTCGCATTTTCGCATTGGCGCGAATTCTGAATAAAGTTTGCAATCCCTTTGAAGGAGGATTTCCATGGCTGTGAGAAAACTGGATAGTGCAGTAATTGACGCGCGAAGCGGCGTCACCATGCGATCGGATCCGACGCAGATCGATCCGCGCAAACTCAAGCTGGGCAAGGGCGTGGCGCGGCACGATCCCCGCACTTTGCTGCTTGCTTCCTACGTCACAGCGGCGCTGCCTGCGCCACCCGCGAGTTTCGATCTCACCGGCAAGGTCGGCGCTTCCTGGGGCATGATGGACAACGACCAGATTGGCGACTGCACTTGCGCGGCCGCGGGCCACCTGATCATGGAATGGACGGCGAACGCGGGCAGGAAGATGGTGACGCCCACCGACAAGCAGATCGTGGCTGCGTATTCCGCCATCACGGGCTACAATCCCGTGACCGGAGCCAACGACAATGGCGCCCAGGAGATCGACGTTCTGAACTACTGGCGGCAGACCGGGATTGCCAGCCGCAAGCTCGGCGCCTATGTTGCGCTCGAACCTTCCAATCACGTTCACATCATGGATTCGGTTTATATCTTCGAAGGCTGCTACATCGGAGTGCAGTTGCCGATCAGCGCGCAAGCCCAGACGCAAAACAAGCAGCCCTGGTCGGTGCCTCCGGGAGGCCCGACGGGCGACGGCAAGCCGGGCTCATGGGGAGGACACGCGGTTCCTGTTGTCGCTTACGATGTCCGCGGCGTGACGGTTGTAACGTGGGGAGCTTTGCAGGTCATGACGTGGTCTTTCTGGGAAACGTACTGTGACGAAGCCTATGCCATCCTCAGCAACGATTATCTGGATGGAAAAAAGAAGGCCCCACAGGGCTTTACCCTGCAACAACTGCAGGCGGATCTGGCGGACTTGAAGTAGACGGCTGCGGACCTCGGACTTCAGACCTTGGACCTCAGACTTAAGCCCTCCAGACTTCGGACCTCGGACTACGATTTGAACGCAACGTCGTGCGAGGCGAGCGGTATACCGCAGTTTTACTGGACGCCTCGAACGGCGAAGGTCTGAAGTCCGAGGTCTGAGGTCCGACGTCTGGACGCCGCTTTTCCCCCGCTTCCCTGCCTATGTGGCACCACGCCGATCAGGTAATCGGCGGCGGCTGCTTTGCCGCATCTCACCGCGCAATTATCGCTTTTCAGAACAGCGTACATCTTGAACTCGCTTTTGCGATACGGCTTAAGTGAGTTGTAATGACGGTCGACTGACAAGGTTGCCCGGGCATAAGCCCAGATACAGCCTGGATACATACACAAGCTTCCCGGCGGCGAGCGGGATGAGGATTTGGCGGTACGGGCCGGAGCGGCCGCCAGGGGTTGCACTTTCAGCTTGTGCATAATTATTTTGATTTGGAATTTGTTGACCTGCGAGCTGCCGATAAGCTGTGTTAATGGCGGCGGGAAGTAGCAATGGCTTTATCACATGGGCTAGGTCCCGAGATTTCCACAGGCCGCATTGGTATCTCAACCTTGACTGAGAAAATTCAGAGCTATAGGATCGCCGAATCTTAGAGGCCACTATGCTCTTGGTGGAAAGAAATGACGAGTCAACCCGGTAACCCAAACGAAGAAAAGACTTTCGGCGAATTTCGGCGGAAGGTTAAGTCGGCCGAAGTGTTATCGGCCTCCATGGAGCACTTGCTGATGTCACTTCACTTCACGGGAAAAGTGAGTGTGGTGATGCAAAACGGGCGGGTACTCAAGTCCGGCTACGAAGAGGGCTACTTTCATCAACGGCATGGTGGGAGTGGTGATGACGAGAGCGGGCAAAAAGTCTAGAAGCGGGGAGTGAACCAGGGAGTGAGCTGTGAACGCGCTGCGATGCAGTCTCATTTCACGGAACTCAGTAACTAAATAGCTCAAGCAGGTCATCGTAAGAGAAACGAGCCCTGCGTTCGGTTCCGCCATCGGCGGTAACCGGCGCAGGGCTTTTGTTTTGAAGTCCCAAGGCAGCTATCGATGGCGGCGCGGGGCGCAACCGAGAGAACAAAATTCTGGAGGGGTAATGAACAACGATCGCAAAAGCAGAGTCGAGAACGAAGTGGGAGTGGAATTGAAGTACTGCGAACACTGCGGAGGTCTATGGGTACGGGAGCGCGGAGCGGGAGTGTACTGCAACAACTGCCAGGGCAAGGTGGCGGAGCTGCCGCCGGCGAGAGAAAAACGCGGCAGGATCGTTCTTCCGGTCCGTCCGGCGGCGGTGGTGGAGGACTATGAATTCGAAATGGATATTGACGACCCGTGGGATTTTGAGGCGGCCGGAGGTGCGGCATGAGCAACCTGATCGCATGGATGGCGGCCGAGGCGGAGCGTCCGGAGATTGGGGTGAGTGCCGGGTTCCCGCGACGGACACGACAGTCGGACGAACGGCCTTCGGCCCAACGATTTTCGCCGCCACAACCTTTGCAACCCCAGTTTCCCGCAAAAGAGGAGGAGGCGGTACCAGAAGCCGCGGAATTGGATTCGTTCCAGCAGCGCTTGCGAGCGGAAGAGGATCGCGAACGCGAGCGGCGGACCTACCGGGGGAGGACGGTGGCGATGTTGCGGCGCTACATGCGCTATTCGATCGAAACGGGGCGACTGCCGTCGCTGCTGGGGCGGGAATTTTTTCGGGCGAAGGTGACTTCGTACACCGTGGTTACGTTTGAAGATCGCGTCATCTTCGTGCACGATATGGAGAAGTGCCTGGATCGGCTGGATGAATTTTCGCGGCAGCTGATCGCGCGGCACATCTTGCAGGAGCACGACCAGGCGGCGACGGGGAAGCTGCTGCACTGCACGGAGCGCTCGGTGCGAAACTATATGCCAGTCGTATTGGATCTGTTGAGCGAGATTCTGATCGAGGTGGGGTTGATGAAGCGGACCGAGCCGGTGCGAAGAAATTCTTGTCAAGAGGGGGAAAACGGTCAAACCCTTTCAAGTGATTGTGAGGATGGGAAATATAAAGTTTGAAAGTTTTCCGGTTAGCCCCTGGAGATTTGATATTCTGGAAATAGAGAGTTGGGGAAGAGAATTCTTATGGAGGGCGCGCTTTTGGGGCGCGCCTTTCTTTTTCGGGTAAACTGCGCGCGTCCCTCAGAGGCTAAAGACCGCATCATTTGCGGCTTCGAGAGGCACGGCTGAAGCCGTGCCCTTCCCGACATTGTTGGCGAAACGGGGTCGGCGAGATTCTATTTTTGCGGATGATGGAAAAAAAGAAGAGCAGATTCCTCCGCCTCTCGCGTTCGCTCGGAGGTCGGAATGACAGGAAAACGTCGGAAGTCGATTCTGAAAAAATGTTGTCAAGGGGGTAAAAGGGATCGAATCTTCGCAAGTGTTTGAGAGGATGGGAAATATAAAGTTTGAAATTTTTCCGGTTAGCCCTGTGCAATTTGATATTCTGGAAATAGAGAGTTAGAAAAAATGAAAATCTCTCCGGAGGGCGCGCTTTGAGAGCGCGCCTTCTGCTTTTTGGCGCCAAGGGCAGGACGTTCAAGGAGATGCTGGTATGGGGCGATGACTAAGAAAAAGGCAAAAGCGAAAACGGGGAAGACCACGAAGGCGAAGAAGAGTGGCGGGGGAAGAGCGAAGAAGAAGAAAGAGTTGAATCCCACGGAGGTACGGAAGGATATTTCTCGGATGGTGGAATCGGAGGCCAACACGATGGCACAAGCCGTCATTGATGAGGGGAAGAAGGGACAACTGGCCACCGTGAGATATTTGTTCGAGATGGCGTCGATTTTTCCGGCGGCGACGGACGGGAGCCAGGCAACGGAGGACGAAGATTGCCTGGCGAGGACTCTGCTGAATCGATTGGACCTTCCGACGGAACCGGTGGGACGCGATGACGAGGACGAACCGGTGAAAATTGCGAAGACCGCCATCGCCTCGGGAAAAGATGCGGGCCAGAAGGAATCGAACAGGCAAACTGCTGAAGAGAAAAGTTCGGAACCAACGGCTGGAACGGATGGCGGAGATAGTACTAACGTTCCTCTCGCGTGTGGGAACGATGCCGTAGAATGAGGCGGAGCAGTGCGACAAGAATCAGCGGTGGCGGTCTGGGTTGGACCGAAGAGGAAGATTCCGACCCCGGAGAAATGTTTTAATCTTCGCGAGGAAGAGGAATCGGGTACTCAGATCAAAATCCCCACCCTGCCGCAAAGGGCGCGACAAGGGTGGGGCACCCGGAAGAAAATCTCCAGTCGTACAGTTCCACGAAAGAGGCGATATAGGACGGGGATGGACATCACATGGTTGACCGACCGGATCGCGGTCGGAGGCGGGATTTGGAACGCAGAGAACATGGCGAAGGTGGCGGAGGCGGGAGTCACGCACATCATCGACATGCAGATCGAGTTTGATGACACGCCGCTGGCGGAAGAGCACGAAATCGAAGTGCTGTGGAATCCGACAGACGACGATTTCGAAGCGAAGCCGGCGAAGCTGTTTCTGCGGGGCGTGAATTTTGCGCAGGCGGCGCTGGCGGGAACGGGCGGGAAGCTACTGATTCATTGCGCGGCCGGGGTGCACCGGGCGCCGATGATGGCGCTGGCGGTTTTGGGCTCGATGGGATGGAGCCTGCACGACGCGATGGAGTTGATCGAGAGGCGGCGTCCGGTGGCGGATTTTGCCGACGTGTATGTGCGGAGCGTGGAAGAGTTTCTGGGGAAGTGAGGGGCGGGCTTCGGACCTCGGACCTTAGACGTCGGGCCTTTCGGTTTTTCGGAAAGATGGGCGATTCGTTAGGTCCTCGGCGGGAAACAGCAGGTTCCTCCACTGCGTTTGCCCTTCCCTTCGGGAAGTGCAATCTTCGGTCGGAATGACAATTTGGTGGGACTTTGTTTGGAGTTTTGAGAGGGGAGCCTTAGCAGGCTCCCATTTCTTTTTGACGATCTTATTCAGCCCTTGAGACAAAGGCAGCGGACAGGAGTGTCCGCGGCACACTGGGAGGAAATATGTTGGACGCGGGCCGCCGCCCTATGGGGCGGCTTTTTTGTTGGTTGGCGGCGGGGTTGACGATGACCGGGTTTGGGCTGACGGCTTTCGGAGCGGCCCCGGTTCCGCAGAGTGGGCCGGCGACGACTACGATCGCAGATACGGTTTATCTGGCGGATGGCAGCACGGCGCAAGGGAATCTGATTATCATCTGGCCGGCGTTCTTGACCGCGAGCGGCGCGGCTGTGGCTGGCGGCACGACGAGCACGACTTTGGGAACAAACGGAGCACTGAGCGTGGCGCTGGTCCCGAACGCGGGCGCGACTCCGGCGGGTTCGTACTACGTCGTGGTGTATCAGCTTGGGCCGGGGGAGGTCAGAACCGAGTTTTGGGTGGTGCCGACAACTTCTCCGGCGAATCTCGCCGCGGTGCGGACGACGCCGGGTTCGGGTGTGGCGGCGCAACCGGCTTCGATGCAGTATGTGAATTCCGAGCTGGCGACGAAGGCGAATGACAGTGCCGTGGTGCACTTGAGCGGGGCGGAGACGATCAGCGGCGCGAAAACTTTTGCGGCCGCGCCCAGTGTTCCGGCGCCGACGAGCACGGGACAGGTTGCGAATAAAGCATACGTAGACCAGTCGATCTCGAATGCGGGAGCGGGAAATTACTTGCCGACCGCAGGCGGGACGATGACCGGGCCAATCAATCTTCCGTCAAACCCTTCATCGGCTTTGCAGGCGGCGACGAAGCAATACGTGGATCAGGGGATTTCGGTCAAGGCGGATTTGATTTCCGGACTTGTGCCGGCCGGCGAATTGGGGACCGGGGCTGCAACCGGGGGAAGTTGTTTATTCGGAAACGGAACATGGAGTGCCTGCGGAGCCGGGGCTGCGGGCGTGGCGGATGGTTCGGCGCTGGTTTCGAACGGAGTAGGACAGCCGGGCATTTATCAAACGAAGGCAATCGCCGACGTGGCTGATTACCCCGCGGTGGTTGCGGATGGCTCGACAGATGACTGCGCGAGTTTTCAGGCGTTCATTGACGCGAATCCGGGCAAGCGCCTTCTGGTGCGAAAAGCAGCCGCGGCAACGCAAGGCGGGGGGACGTATTCGACGGTTGATTATTATTCGAGCTGCACGTTTCACCTGAAGTACAACGGAACCGTGGTTGAAGGGAATGCCAACGAAATGTGGCAGGGCGCGCCGGTATTTCTGTTTGCCGCCGGGGTGACGGGATTTCAGATCGATCCGTCGTGCATGGGTTGTGCGCTGCGCGACATTGAAGAAGTCGGCGGCGGGAAACCGTGGCCGAACGGCGGGGCGGCTTGTTACAGCTCGGGCAATGCGCTGGTGTATCCGTTTACGGGGGCAGCGGATGGGATCCTGGTGTATGGCGGGGAGCCGACGATCGAACGCGTGGAAGCGAATTGCAATCCGCGCGATGGAATTCACATCGACGGGACGAACGTGGTTCTCAATGGATTCACGGGACAGCCGGATTCGTGGGAAGTGAGGGGCGGGCAAGGCGACGGGAACTGGCACAACAACCTTTATATACACGGCGGCGATTCCAGCGCGGGCGTTGAGACTCGCTTTATGGCGTACAACGCGGGCGGCTGGGGGATTGAAGACGATGCCAACCTGGGGAATACGCACATCAGTTCGTTCACTACGGCGAACGGGCGGGATGCGGGCATCGCGGCGAAGACAACGTCGAATATTTCGAGCATCAGTTGCACATCCTTTACTTGTAGCGTTGTGGCGGCCAGCGCGGTGGCTGGAATTCAGAAGGGCATCTGGATTGTGATTGCAGGAACGACCAACTACAACGGGGTTTATTACGTCACGGGGTATACCAACTCAACTGCCTTCTCGTTCCTTCGAGTGGCAGCCAGCGCTGCCACGGAGACTTCGGGCACCGTCGGGGTTGACGGGTCCACGCATATGTTTGCCAATGCCACGCGCACGGTGGGAGATGCCGGCTGCCCGGCGGGGCAAGCGTCGCTGAGTTCGCAATCGGCGCAGTTTGGCAAGGATACGCAGGCGGGAGCGGCCATCAACATTGATGGTGCGGGAAGTTCCGGCGGGCTGTTGACTACAACGATTTCTTCCGTGACGAACGAATACACAGTGCAACTCTCCACCAACTGCGTGACCTCGGTGACGAATGCTATGGCGAGTTATGCCGGCGGGATTTCTCACGGGCCGTTCTTTAGCAGTTCGACGGCGGTTGCAAATACGTGGATCACTCCCTACTGGGAAGCGGATCAGCCGCCTTCGAAGATGACTTCGGCAAACTTGGTTACGGGCGGCGACATGAGCTTCGATTACACATGGGGTGTGCCGCGATGGTGGACGATCAACGATCAACTCACGTCGCAATATCTATCTCTAGTTGATCCGGTCAATAACGGTGGTTTTTTCGAGATACAGTGCGGATCAACGGTCTATCAGGATTGCGGTCTATCGATCTTTGACTACAGCAGCGCCAATCGCTGGCAAATCTACGCGGTGGGGTCGAGCGGCGATCAATCACTGTGGATTCGGGATGAAGCGGCCGGCGGAATTATTCCATTTGCCACGTTGCACGGAGGGACGACGGACATTTCCGCCGCGACCAATGTCACATTGAATCCTGGAAGCGGGAGTTCGATCGTCGCCAATGGGAACTTAACGGTCAACGGACAACTGCAAGTTGCGGGGCCGTGGATGGTGAGTTCGCCGGTTCCGGGGACGGCGATGACGGCAGCGGGGGCGGGGACTTCGGCGCTGGGAATTTCGAATGATGGGAACTTTTATATTTCCGCGAATGGCGGGACTCCGGTGAAGGTGGCGACGACAGCGACGAGTTCTTACTTTTCGAATCTGTGGCAGGAAGACGCCTATGATTTAGGGGAGTACAACGGGACGACTCCGCAGGGATTGAATGTGTACGGGACGCGCGGCGACGCCAGCGATTATGAACGACTGTTCCTGGGATATGACACGGTGAATACGAACTATTTCAAGATCGACGCGCAGGCGTTGGGGACCGGGACGAAACGAGGGTTGGCGTTCTGGGTGAACAGCGCGGCGCGGTGGGGCATTGATCAGAACGACTTCCTGAAGCCATTTGTCGACAACTTGTATGACTTTGGATCGACTACGTTCCGCGCGAGGAATGGATATTTTGGGACGGGAGTGGTTACACCGAGTTTGACTTTGAATGGGAGTGCGCTTTCGAGTGCGATTGGGACGCCGTCGGCGAATTTGATGACGGCGGGGACGGTGAGCGGAACCGGACAGCCGCTGTGCACGGATGGCTCGGGGAATTTGACGATCACTACGGTGGGTTGTCCGCCGGGAACAGGAACGATTGGCGGGAGTGGTGCGGTTTCGCAATTCGCATATTGGACGAATACGAACGGGCTGGGAGCGGCACCGGTGTATTTGACGAGCGCGAATACGGTGGAGCAGTACAACGGAACGAATGTGCAGACATTCAACGTGTATGGAACTTATACGAGTGCGACGAATTACGAGCGAGCGTCGCTGGCGTATGTTCCTGGAGATACGTATTACGAGTTGCAGACGCAGCAGGGATCTGGCGGAGGATCGCAGCGCGGCCTTTGCTTCGGCGTGAATAATTCGTGCAAGTGGGCGGTGGATACTACGACGGCGTTCAAGCCGTTCAATGACAATACGCGGGATATTGGAACGTCTTCGCTGCGGGTGAGGGATTTTTATCTCGCACGAAATTTGATCATGAGCGGGATGGCGACGACTTATAACGGGAAGACTACGGCGGGGACCGGGTTGGCGCCGGTGTATGGAACGGTTTCTTCGACTGGGTTGACAGCGGCGGTTGGGTTGACAACGCTGTGCGCGAGTGCCACGTGCGGAGCGGGGCAGTATGAGGTGAATTATTATGTGGACTCGACGGTGAGTTGCACTACGGCGGGAAGTGCAGCGGCCTCGGTGACGATCGCATGGACGGACGAGGTGGGCGCGAAAACGTTGCAGGCGCCGCTGAACGGGACGGGAGTTTCGGGTGGGAATTCGCTGGGCCTGGGGAATACTACGAATTTTGGGAGCGGGGCTGTGGCTCTATGGTCGGCGGGGAGCGCGAATCTTACTTATTCGACTTCGTATACGGGTTGCACTACGGGGACCGGGACATATGCGGTGCGGATTGCGGTGAGGCAGTTGCAGTGATGAGGCTTCGTTTGCGGCGTAAAAGCAGTCGAGCTTCGCTCGACCCTTCGGCTTCGCTCAGGGCAAGCTAGCCGAGGGCGGCTGTCCCCACATAAGGCGCTGAGATTCTTCGGGCGCTGGAGCAGGGCGGTAACGAGGCGGTTGGTTTGCGGGTGGCCATCGGCGCAGCTGGTGGCCTTTTTTATTGGCTGGAATGGGGCACCCTCTACACCGTCTGCTGGTGCGTTTTCCTGGAGTTCATTTGTGGCGAGGGAACTTATGCGTGGGCGTACATTCATTTTCTTGCTGGCGGCTTTGGTTTGTGGCTTGGGATGTGAGCGGCGCGCGGTGCGGGGTCCGCTGCCAAATCTGGCGATTCCGGTAGATTGCGCGTCGGAAATTACTTTGCTGCATTGCGATGCGCGGATCAATCCGCCGAAGTGCCAGAGCGCTCGGGTGAGGTATCGGAAGGGATGTGAGCGGATTCTGGTAAGGGCAGCAGGCGGCACGTTTTAAGAGCTTGCCCCCGGGAAGACGCAGAGGCCATCGGCGAATGCTGGTGGCTTTTTTGTTGGCTAATTCAAGTCAGGAGACGGCGTAGTGAAGATTCCTATCAGAGAGCGTGGTCGGGCGAAGCGGGAAGGGATCCTTCGACTGCTCGGGACGAGTCGCTTTGCGACTCGTCCGGCTTCGCTCAGGATGACAAGGCTGTTCAGGATCACAATGTTGATGTGTAGCGTCTTCGCCTGTTTCTTAAGTTCGGCGTCGGCGACTACTTACTACGTGAGTGCCAGCACGGGGAGCGACTCGAATGCTGGGACTTCTTCGGGAGCTGCCTGGCAAACAGTGGCGAAGGTGGATGGGCAGACGTTTTTGCCGGGGGATTCGATTCTGTTTCGGCGAGGAGATGTTTGGAATGAGAGCCTGGTGCCGCCGAGTTCAGGTGCGTCGGGAAACCCGATTGTGTTTGATGCGTATGGGGTGGGCGCGCCACCGAACCTGACCGGATATTACGCCGTCCCTTCGACGGCTTGGGTGCTGGTGACCGGGAATGCCTGGAAGGCTGCGGTGCCGCCAGTTTTTTCTGCGGCTAATTTTTGTTTGTTTGGATCGGTGTGGGGACAGAAGGTGGCGGCATCAACGTCGAATCTGACGGCGCAGTGGGATTTTTACCTGGCGAGCGGATTTATCTATGTTTATTCCGTCGGGAATCCGGCGAGCTACTATGCTGCGCCGATTGTGCCCATGGCTTTGAGCAACGCGCCGGTGATCAATGTCAACGGAAAGACCTGGCTGACTTTTCAACACTTTCTCGTGAACTGGTTCGATCAATACGGGGTGTACGTGCAGGGAGCCAGCGATCACCTGGTGTTCGCGAACATGGAATCGGACTCGATGATTCCGCAGGGAACGCAGCCGCTGGGATTTTATGTGAACGAGAGCGCGCCGGGGCCGGGAGACATCAAGATTTATAACTCGGAGGCTCACATGAATTATGACGGGTTCCGATTTGATGGGGCGGCGATTGCGATCACGCTGGTGAATGACAAGGCATATGGGAATCGGGACGGGGCGCTGGTCGACAATACCGGAGCTGTGACTTATTCGTACTGTCATTTTTATGGTTCGAGTCTGGCGGTGGCGGGATCGACGGATGTGGAATGGACGAGCGGGACCGGGCCGACGGCGGGAGCGGGGAATATTGCACAGGATACTCCGCCGGCGGTGCAGGCATGGCAAAGATATCCGGCGCAGGTGACGTTGACGGTGGACGATGCGGGAATGACGGCGGGAGCGGATACATATTATGCGAATACGGTGCTGCCGATCGCGGATGGATTGGGAGTTCCGGTGGGAGCGGCGATTACGGTGGGGTATCCACTAGCGCAGACGCTGGTGTCGGAGTTTCAGGGATGGATCAATGCAGGGCGGGATGTGACCTCGCATTCGATGTCGCACACCTATTACACCAATACCGATGCGCTTGATATTCAGTACATGGGGAGCGGGACAGCGGCGACCATGAGCATTAGTGGAAAGACGCTGATCATTACCGTGACGGGAGCTGCGGACAGCGTGAGTTACAACCTGGCGCAATTTCAGGCGCAGGGAACGATCAAAGCGGTCCGGTTGGCACTGCTGGCGACGGGGAAGTTTACGGCGACAGAAGTTACGGTGTGCCAGGGGCCGTATGGGACGGGATGTTCGTACAACACGGAGTCGGCGCTGCTGGCGCAGGATTTGGCGGATGTGAGTTCGCAGGATGTGAAGAGCGCCGTGTATCACATGCAGCTGGATGTGACGCGGCTGACGACGGACGAGATCACGTTGTCGCGGCAGTGGATGACGACAAACTTAACCGGACTGCCGGCGACGCCTGTGTATGTGTATCCCGGCGGATATGAGACGCCGACGATGCAGGGGATTACGGCGAGCGTGCCTTATAGCGGAGCGCGCGGGGCGTTGAAAGAAGATCTTGGAGTGAAAGACACTTACGCGAGCGGGTTCGATGTGCAGAATGTGACGAGCTTTGGAGTGAATCCGACCTGGATGGGGATCGCGCCGGCGGCGTTGAATCAGAAGGTACAGGCCCTGGTGTGGAAACAGATGCTGTGGGGAGTGCCGTGGGGAATTTTCTGGCACTTGAACGAACTCGTGAATAACGATCCGGTGGGCGGGACGGAAATCACGAATCTGATACAGGACTTGCAAACCAGCGGAGCCACGATCAAGACCAATACTGGTTTGGTGAACTGGCTGACGGGTGGAACATTGGAGGTGGGGACTGACGGGAATTTTTATTACAAATCGCCGGCTTCGAGCATGGTCGTTGATTTTCGACCGACGGCGAAGTCTCCAGTGGTGGATGTGGGACAGAATCTGGGAGCGGCGTATCAGATCGACATCAACGGAATGAATCAGGATAGTTATGGCAGTGGTTGGGAGATTGGAGCGCATGCATTTGCGGGGTATGCGATCTATGGAGTGATTCCGCCGGGAGGTTCGCACTTCACGATTGGAGAAGGGACGAGTCCGTGTGAGCCTCCGAATTACTGTGCGTACACCGGAGCGGCTATCGTGAACTGGCCCGGCGTGCCGAATATGGGGGGCCTGACGAAGAATGGGACGGTGTTTTATGACACGTCGTTTCCGGGCGGAACTCCGAGCCCGGTGGTGCGGTGCACGGATGTAGCGACGGCGGCTTCTGGAACCTCGCCGAATGTCAGCAAATCGGCGGGGCTGCAAGGTTCGGGCGACGCCGCGCCGCTGTTTAATGCGAACGATACCCTGCTGCATGTCAACGACAATCAGGGCAACAACTGGATTGTTCCGTTCAATCCGGCGACCCTGGTGTGCGGCCCAGCGATAACCGCCGATCTGAATCAATCGAGCGCGGGATCGAGCAGCAACAGCTTCAACTTCGGCTCGGGATATTTCGATTGGCAGAATGCGAACGTCTACTATGGGACGGCCAATAGCACCCAGATCGTCGCTTACACCATCAACCCTTCCAGTGGGCAATTCACGTCAGGAGGAACAGACGTAGCGCCAAGTCTTGCGAGCAACAGTTCCGCTTGCGCCGCCAATGGCGCACCTACGGCGGGATGCAACGGGATCGGCTCGATGCCATTTGCCGGCAATGCCGGGGATACCGGCGCGCAAACCACGACGCTCAACCCACTGCCTGCGGCGGTTTCAACCCAGAGTGTTAAATCCTATCTCTACTCCGGCGCAACGACTCGCGTCATGGCGGAGTATCAGCCCTGGTTTTGCAACACATCCGCTCCCTGTAATACACACAAGAATATTGGAATGGAGCAAAGCACGGCGGCGCAAGCCCTGGCGCAGGCGCAGTGGATGAAAAGCGTTGGCGCGGACGTGACCGACGTGGACTACTACGGCTGCGCGACTTCCTGCGCTACGCCGCAAAGTTCCACGATGGCCTACAACCTCACGGTCACGACGGCGCTGGCCAACGCGATCGCGGCGAACCCGTCCACTACTCCGAAATTCCTTATCATGATGGATGAAGGAGCCATCGATGGTTCCGGTACGGGACAATGCCCGCCTGCCTCCGGCGACCAAAGCGCGTGCCTGATCGCGGCCATCGATACGCAGGTCGATTATCTGGCGGCGACTTGGCTCTACCAGTCTTATTACGAAACCAACGCCACGAACGGCCACCCCATTGTGATGTACTTCATCAATCCGGGCATGTGGCCGGATACTAATTTCAACACGGTCTACGGGGCAGTGGCAACGCACGCCACCGCGGGAAACTCGTGCGGCGCGGGATGCAGTTACGCGACCACCGTCGATTTTGTGGATCAGGACGCCGGGGCATTTACCGAAACCGGCATCGCGGGCGGATTTGCGTGGCCGCAGCCGGACGCCTGGAGTTCCACCAATCAATTCTGCTGGGAAGGCAATCCGTGCAGCTTTAACTATCTAGCGGATTTCTACTCCACCGCGCGAGCGCACTCTTCGAAAATTGCGATGGGCGTGCTTTACAAAGGCTTTGACGACAACAATGCCAACTGGGGATCGAATCGCGTTATCGCCCAGCAATGCGGACAGGTGTTAGGTTTCACTGCGGCCGCGATTTCGACTGCGGGCTACAGTTCGTCAAGCCAATTGCAATACGTGCAACTGGCTACCTGGAACGATTACGAAGAGGGAACCGAAGTCGAGACCGGCATCGACAACTGCATTACGGTAGGACGGCCCACGATTTCCAGCGGCACGTTGTCCTGGTCGCTGATTAAAAGCGACGCGACTTACGCCAACACTTCGACCATCGGCAGTTTTTCGATTTATACCGGATCCTCCAGCCCAACGACGCTGTACGCTTCCGGGATTGCGGCATCTGCGACTTCCTACAGTCCAGCCCCAACGCTAGCAGCAGGACAGAACGCATGGGTGGAAATGATCGGGCAGCCGTTGATTCAAAACCGGCTATCGCCAGGGGTATTCGGCCCTCCCGCAGCCGACTTTCAATATGCCCTGCCGATGGGATCGCTGGTAGCGGCGTGGCAACCGAGCCACAGTTATACCCAAGGGCAGTACGTTACCTATACCCTGACCAGCGCGCAAGCGCCGGACTGGACTGCCAGCAAATCGACGTACGCGCGGGGCGACATCATCGTACCGCTGAGCAACAATGCGCTAGGATGCGCTTTCAAGCTAGTGCAGACGGGAACGACGGCCGGTTCGGGTCTGAGCCAAACTGGAATGCCGGCGGAATCACTTCCTGTCATTTCACTTCGTGGGGCTCGGTGAGCGATGGCACGGCCGCGTGGGGTTATCTGGGCGGCGGGGCGACCTTTACGTTTCAGCTGACCAGCGCGAGCGGGACTTCCAGTTCGTCGACGCCGGCGTTCGTTCCCGCGGGCAGCGGACATCCCGACCTGATGACGACGGTAACGGATGGCTCGCTGACCTGGACCAACACCGGAGTTGAGATCACTCCTGGCTATCGGGATTTTGCCGGCGTTTCCTTCGATGGCACGCGCTTCTGCCAGGCAACTTCGACCCACGTGTACGGCTACAACGGAAGCTACTCCACCAATGGCAGCCAGGGCTCGGGCACGTGGGAACTCTGCTACGACTCGGTGCTGAACAAGTACGTGACTCTGAATACCGCCACTGGCTGGCAATCCGCGACCACGTGCAGCGGCGGCACTGGCTACAACTGCTCGGGCGGAACCTTCACCATGAGTCCGGTGGGGTCGTACACCTCGCTGACCACGGGAGGCTGCGGTTTCTTGATTCATTCCACCAAAGGCAACTACGCGATGGATTATCCGGTCATCGACAATCAGGCCGATCTGGCGGGGGCGTCGGGATGCCCGGCGGGAAACTCGGTGAGTTGGGCACCATTCGCCGCGTTCAGCGCCTCCGGGGCGAATGAATACCGTGGCGGATTGAATCACTATGCCATGCAAGGCACGCATCTGGTGGAAGTCGGGCAGACATGTCTGGACAATACGCTCGGAGGTTCGGGATGCCCGGCCGGAACTTTTGGTTATTTGACTGGGGCATACACCAATATCTATCAGGCAGCGAATCCCTATACACTCGCAGACACTTTTATCAGTTGGCAGCCAACGCCTTGCGACACGAGGGCGTACACGGCGGGCATTACCTATACGAATCCTCCGTGTGAATTTGCCAACGCATACGATTCGCATCTGAGTCCGGCATACAATCCGGGCGGCACGGATAGTTCGCCGGTTTGTGGAAGTATTTTCAACTATGAAACGTTGTCTCCGGTTCCCTTCGCGCCGTTTCAGGGAGAGGCAATTTGCGTGCCTACTTCTCCGAGATGGGCCAGCGGCGCCATCCCGATAGGACAAAACGCGCCCTGGCGTTTTACGCACGAGTTCAACACGGGAGGCAACTCGTTCTTCGATGTGCAGTTTGCGATCAGCCAGGAATCGACGGATGGCAAGTTTCTAGCTTTCACGTCGGACTGGAACTGCACGCTGGGCAATACCGCGGGCGGAAGCAGTTCCCTGTGCGGGGCTCCGTGGGTTGGAGGCGCGGTTTATAGCCCGGGGCAGTACGTGAATCCGTTCAGCGCCACGAGCGGTGGGGGGACGAACTACGGAGTGTACAAAATCACGACTGGGGGCACGAGTTCGGCGACGCAGCCGAGCTGGTTCGTGTGCAACTCCGGACCTGCGGGAAACTCGGTGACGGATTCCAATGGCGTGGTCTATACCTGCCAGGGTTCGGGCAACGGCCGCGGAGACGTATTCATTGTGAGGCTGGCGCCTTAGGAAGTTGCGAAAGAATTCTTTCGCTGAGGTTGACGCTGTTCCTCAGCGGCTAGGCGGCCGTTCATTTTCAGTACCTGTTCACGACTTGCGGCGCGGCTGAAAACCGCGTCCATGCAAAACAAACTTACCAAGCGGACTTGTTCCGCAACCGCCTAAGCTAAGGTTTGTTGGCGGCAGAGAATTCCCAAAACAATTCAGGCGTGGAGAGGTGACTGGGGTTTGCGGTCACGGTGCTGCAGTGTGTTTCTGGAGTTGAAAAGTGCGATTGAAAAAACAATTGGGAGGAATCGATATGAAAAGTAACCATACTTTTGTGCGAGTGGCGTTGGCGGGTGTGCTGTGCCTGACGATTGCGCTGACGGGGTGTTCGACGGCGTGGATCGGAGAGGCCGAGCAAGTGGTGGCGGCGCTGATTCCGGCGGCGGCGAACATCATCGCGCTGGTGGCGGCAATGCAGGGGAAGGGCGTTTCGGCGGCGGATCTGCAGACGATTCAGAGTGCGGGATCGCAGGCAGGAGCGGATTTGCAGTTGGTGCAGTCGCTCATCGCTGTGTATCAGAAAGCGGATGCGACGGCGCAGCCGGGAATTCTGAATCAGATTCAGGCGGCGATTGGGGCGATACAGTCCAGTCTGCAAGGGCTGTTGCCGGCGCTGCACATTCAGGATACGGCGACGCAGACGAAGATCACGGCGGTGGTGGGAATCGTGCTATCGGAAGTGCAATCGCTGGCGGCGATTGTGCCGCTGGTGAGCGCGAATGCTGAGGCTCGCACCCTAGCCGCAAAGAACGCGGCAAGGATGGGGCACCCTCAACCGCCTTTGACGGCGAACGAATTTGTTACTTCATTTAATGCGACGTTGAGTGCGAAGACGGGGAATGCGGAGTTGGATCGAGCTACAGCGGGATTGCAGATTCATCGGCACGGGAAGGCGGCCCGGTGGGCTACGGCGGGGATGTTGAAGTAGGAAGATCTTCCTACCAGCTGCGTTTCACATAAGAACGGGAGCGGGATCTTAACAATTCATAAGTCTCGCAAAACGGCGAGACCGGGGCACCCCTGCCTGGTGCTGCTCTTGCGGGGTGCGTGCACGGGAAAGTCAAAACCCCACCCTGTCGCACAGAACGCGACAAGGGCGGGGCACCCGCGTTGTCGAGAATGCGTGAGGACTGAGATTGTGTGGACTGATCTTCAGTTGGTGGAACAATTCGGGCCGTTTCTTGATCACCGGACTGGGGAGCAGACGATACGCGATCTGTTGATCCGGAAGATGCTGAAGATTCGCATCAAGAAGGGCGGGTTGAGATATTTGGGGTTGAACCGGGCGCAGCAGGAATATTCGCGGCGCTGCAGCAAGCGGAACATTGTGCTGAAGGCACGGCAGCTGGGGATCACGACTTATATTGCGGCGCGGTATTTCATGCAGACGATTACGCGGCCGGGGACGTTGACGGTGCAGGTGGCACACAGTGAGGAATCGGCGCAAGCAATATTTAACATCGTGCATCGGTTTTGGGAAAAACTGCCCAACAATCGGGTGCACCGGGGAGCGCTGGTGAAGTCGCGCTCCAACGTCCGCCAGATTGTGTTTCCAAAACTCGACAGCGAGTACCGGGTGGAAACGGCGGATGACAACGCGGGCCGCGGGTTGACCATCCACAATTTACATTGCTCGGAGGTCTCCCGCTGGCCGCGGGATGGAGGGGAAACTCTGGCATCGCTGCGCGCGGCGGTGGTCCCGGACGGGGAGATTGTGCTGGAGTCGACGGCGAACGGGGCGGCGGGAATTTTTTACGAGGAGTGGCAGAAGGCGGCGGAAACGGGATACACGCAACACTTTTTTCCCTGGTGGTACGAACCGTCCTATAAAGAGGATGCGGCCAAACCAGCAGAGCTGCTGTTGACCGATGAAGAAAAGGATCTGAAAAGGCTGCACGGATTGTGCGAGGAGCAGATCGTGTGGCGGCGTGCGCGGTGGCAAGCCTTGCGCGGCCTGGCTGGACAGGAGTATGCGGAAGATGCCGTGTCATGCTTTTTAGCTTCGGGGGAATGCGTGTTTGACCTGGAAGCGATTGAGGCGGCAGCGGGGCATGCGGGGCGTCCCGTGGAATCGCGGGACAATGGCAGAGTGCTGGTGTGGCTTCCTCCGAATCCGGAAGGGCAGCGACAATACATTATTGGAGTGGACACGTCGGGCGGCGGGTCGGAGGGGGATTACGGGTGCGTGCAGGTGATCGATCGGATCACAGGGTTGCAGTGTGCGGAGTTGCGCGGGCATCTTCCTCCGTTTGAACTGGCACGGCGAGTGACGGCACTCGGACATGAGTATGGAAATGCGCTGGTTGCGGTGGAACGCAATAATCATGGATATGGGGTGCTGGCGCATTTGAAGGATTTGCATTACGAAAACATTTTTCAGCAGGGCGGGCAGGATGGATGGCTGACGTCGGTAGTGTCGCGGCCGGCCATGATTGAGAATCTGGCGGGGGTGTTGATGGCGCGGCCAGAGTTGTTTCATAGTCCGCGGCTGCTGGGTGAGTTGCGGACATTCGTCCGACATGCCGATGGACATGGAGCAGCGGCCGAAGGGGCGCACGATGATTGCGTGATGGCGATGGCGATTGCTCTGGCAGTGCGGCGCGAGGATGCGGGACGGGGAGTGCGGAGGAGGACGGTGGAGGTGGGGAGTTTGAAGGTGGGATAGGTTTGGGCTTAGGGATGCTTCGACTTTCCGCTTGATTGCATAACGACGTTGGCCCGTCGCAGCGAGTAGATTGGTTGCGATGAACAAGACCAAGGCTCGAGAGAGGAGCCAACGTCATGCTGATTATAGGCTGTGATTTTCATCCGAGTTTTCAGCAGGTCGCGATCTTTGACAACCGAACGGGAGAAATTCAAGAAAAACGACTGCAGCACCGCGAGGAGGCGGAACAGTTTTACCGTTCTCTGGCGGGGCAGCAGGTGCGGGTGGGGATGGAGGCCTGCGGGCACTATCCGTGGTTTGAGCGGCTGCTGGCGGAGTTGGGGCACGAGCTCTGGTTGGGGGACGCCGCCGAGATCCGAGCCACGGTGGTGCGGAAACAGAAGACGGATCGGCGGGACGCGGAGCATCTGCTGACTCTGTTGCGCGAGGATCGGTTTCCGCGGATCTGGGTGCCGAGTCTGGAGGAGCGGGACGTGCGGCAGTTGCTGGTGCATCGGCACAAGCAAGTGCAGTCGCGGACGCGAGTGAAGAACCAGTTGCAGGCCATGGCCTTGAGCCAGGGAGTGCAGAAGAAGCGCAAGCTGTGGACCGAAGCGGGGCGGGCGGAGTTGGAGAAGTTGGAGTTGCTGCCCTACGCGGCGGAGCGGCGGAAGCAACTGCTGCAAGCGCTGGACGGACTGGAAGCGGAGATCGAGCAACTGAACCGACGAGTGGAAGCCGAAGTGGCGAAGCGGCCGGCGGCGGTGAAGTTGCAGACGCATCCGGGAGTGGGGCCGGTGACGGCGCTGGCCATGGTGCTGACGCTGGGACCGGCAGAGCGGTTTCCGTCCGGCAAGGAAGTGGGCAGCTATTTCGGACTGATTCCGAGTGAGTATTCCAGCGGCGGCAAGCAGAAGCTGGGACACATCAGCAAACAGGGCAGCGCGTTTCTGCGCTTTTTGTTGGTGGAAGCGGGACAGACGGCGGCACGCTACGACGCCGAGTTGGGCCGCTTCTATCGCCGCCTGGCGGTGCGCAAACATCGCGCTCTGGCCAAGGTGGCGGTGGCCCGCAAGCTGGCAGTGAGGTTGTACCTGATGTTGCGCGAAGACTGGACGTACGCGCAGCTGTGCAGGGCGGTCGTGCAGGCGAGCCCGAGTCATGCTGTGGTCGAAAGCAAACACCGACCGCTTGAGTAGGCAGCCTGCCTCCCCGACGAGCGGGGAGTTCGAAGCACGAATCATGGGAGCAAGTACCGAAGAGATGGATGGTGGGACCCTGCGTCCCCCCGCGAGATTAAAGGAACACGGCCTTGGTCTGGACGTCAAAACCTTTCCGCCAGAGCGAAATGGCGCAGCTGTTCGCGCCTCCGGAGAAGTGTTGACAAAAAATGCTTGACAGGTACTGGCGTCGTTAGAGACAGCATGACAATGTTCATCCGTCACATCGGAAAGTGGACTGAGTGAGGTAAGATGGCGGGCTTTGTGGTTGCGCAGTGTCGAGCTACGCTCGACGGACAGCCGAGGCGGCTGTCCCTACATGAGCTGAATTGGTGGAAGCGGTCCAACACGTGCGGCGGATGCGGGGCGGGGCGCAGGGACATTTGATGCGCTGCTCGGATGGAAACTTTTATGTGGTGAAGTTTCGGAATAATCCGCAGCATTTGCGCGTACTGGCAAATGAGATGCTGGCCACGCGGTTGGCGGAGCGGGCGGGGCTTCCGGTTCCGGTGACGGAGGTCGTTGAGGTGGACGAGTGGCTGGTGGAGCACACGCCGGAGTTGAGTATTCAACTGGCGCACAATACGATTCGCTGCCAGGCGGGACTACAATTTGGATCGCAGTTTGTGGTGAGCCCGCTGGAGGGCCAGGTGTTGGATTATCTTCCGGTGGAAATGTTAGGGCTGGTCAGGAATCTGGATGCGTTTCCGGGAATGCTGGTGCTGGATAAATGGACGGGGAACGCGAATGGGCGGCAGGCGGCGTTCTGGAAGAAATTGCGAGAGAGGAAGTATACGGCGTCGTTTATCGATCAGGGATATTGCTTCAATGCGGGAGAGTGGACCTTTCCGGATTATCCGTTGCGCGGGGTGTATGCGCGGAATGAAGTTTACGAGAGCGTGCGTGGGTGGCAGTCGTTTGAACCGTGGTTGTCGCGCGTGGAGAACATGGAACAGGATTTGGTGTGGGAGCTGGCGGGAGAAATTCCTCCGGAATGGTATGAGGGCGAATGGGAAGAGTTGGAGAAACTGGCGCGGACATTGATTTCGCGGCGGAGCGCGGTGAGGGGACTGATTGAGGCGTTTCGAACTTCGCCGCGGAGACCGTTTCCGGGGTGGGTGGAGCAGGCTTGACCTTCAACCCAACGGCAACAGCTTTAACCACAGAGGGCACTGAGGAGCACAGAGGATAACTGCTCATGGCGGAGCGGCGACAACTCGAATTTTTCTTGCTGCGGTATGTGCCGGATGCGGTTAAGGACGAGTTTGTCAATATTGGGTTGGTGATGGTCGAGCCGGGGACGAACGGGGCTGGGTTCGCGGAGGTGCGGTTTACGCGGGATTGGCGACGGGTGCGGTGTTTGGATCCGCAGGCGGATGTGGAGATGCTGGAGGCAATGGAGCGGGAAATTCGGGGGCAACTCGGGCAGACGCATGATCGAGAGTTGCTCGTGCGGCGGCTGGAGGATTCGTTTTCGAATTTGATTCAGATTTCGCCGGCTAAGGGATGCCTGGCGGAGGATCCGGCGGTTGAGATTGAGACGATGGCTGCGATGTATTTGGAGGTCTCTAGGGTTGGAGGGGCGCGGGAGGCGAGCGCGCGCCAGAAGATTCTCGGGAAGATGCGAGATGCCTTTGAGCAGGCAGGAGTAGCTAAGTTTTTGAGTTCGGTTCCGGTGGCTCCTTACACGAAGCCGGGGGATCCGTTTAAGTTTGATTTTGGGTATCGAGTGGGGAATGAGATTAAGTTATTTCATGCGGTTTCGTTGAAAGCGAATGTGGATCAGGCGGTGCTGCTGGCGGCGCGGTATCCGAAGATTGCTTCTGCTATGGAACACATGACTGCGGCCACTGCACGCTTGACGGCGGTAGTGGATGACGCGTTGGATCGGACGCAAGAAGTTGTGCAGTTTGCGTTGAGTGCGATGGAGGATGAGAAGATTCGGATTGCGTCCGTGGGAGAGATGGCGGGGATTGCGGAGGTGGCGCGGCGGGAGTTGAAGGTGTGACTCAAGGCGGAAACATTTTCGCAGTCGAAATCCTGATTGCGATTCTATCTGTTGCGAACATTTGTTTACTGGTAACGTCAACGTTTTATCGCGGGCGGAAGATCGCATACGAGATTGATTTGCGGGAGAAACTGGGCTGGGTGGGGGTATTCTTTGCCTTGTCGAGCCAGCTCTTTTATTTGTTGATGATGGGTTCGTTGACGTTTAGCTTGTTGTCTTTTGATCGGGACAGTTTTTTCCGACAGATTCACGTTCGATTTCCCACTGTAGGCTTTTTGCTTTCGGCGTTGTCGTTTTTCGCTGCATTGTTTGGCAGAGGGATGCGGCGGTACGCGAGCCTGTGGGTTGCTGTCACAACTGGGTTTCTCTGGATGTTAGCCGGGCTTGCATTCCTGTTCAGTCCCCCGTGACGCGCGGTTGTGAAGCGGCGAGACTTTGTTGGCTTAAACAACTGACGGCCGAGGGCACAGGAGAACACGGAGAAAGTCAAAGTCCTCACCCTAGACGCAAACGGCGCGGCTAGGATGGGGCACTCTGAGTTTGGGGTGCTAGTTGTTTGTTGCTCATTGTTAGAGTTCGCGGGCAGGAGTGCTCGCGCCACACCATCTTTTTTGGACAGCCGAGGCGGCTGTCGCCACGTAAGTTGGGGTAGAGAAAAATAATCATGAAAATTACAGAGGCGGTACGCGGCGCCTGGCGCCGGGTGGCGGGAGTGTCTTCTGGGAGCTCCTCAATGCAAATCGAGAAAAGGCGGCGGACTTCGGCGTTGCCGTCCATCTTTAATTCTTATGGGCCGTTGAATGACGCGATGCCTAAACCTACTCCGTACAACTTGCGGCGGTTTTCGGAGACGCCGATTGCGCGGCGGGCGATCAACTGCATCAAGGACCGGATCGCGGGGATGCGGTGGAGAATTCAGCCGCGGCAGGGATACGCGCTGGAGGCGATTCCGGATGGAGCACAGCGGGTGCGGCTTTTGACGGACAACTTTCACGCGCCGAACCCGGATGATTCCTTTCGCTCTCTTGCGGAGCAGGTGCTGGAGGACATTATTGTCGGCGGGTACGGGGCGATTGAGGTGCAGCTAAGGCCGGAGTGGGATCGAACTGATTTGGGTCGTTCGACCGAAGATCCCCATGTCTCGCAAAGGCGGCGAGACCCTTCGACAAGCTCAGGGCAAGCTATGGGACACCCAGGGGCAGTCTCCACGCAAAACTTGCCGCTGGTTTTGTGGCCGGTGGATGGGGCTTCGATACGCATGAATCTGGATTGGGACGGGTCGCCGCAGTCGCAACGGTACATGCAGGTGAATGATCAGTCAGGGACGAACTCGCAGATCAAACTGGATGATGATGAGTTGATTTACATCCGCCTGAATCCGCGGACGCATACGCCGTTCGGGTTGGGGCGGCTGGAAGTTGCGTTTGAGACGATCAATGCGTTTATGGGAGCGCACCGGTATGCGTCGCGGCTGGCGTCGAATACCGTGGTGCAATATGCGTTGTGGCTGCAGGATCTGACGCCGGAACATCATGAGCGGTTGATTCGTTGGTGGCAGGACGAGATTGAGGGCACGGGGAAGGTGCCCATCCTATCGGCCGAAAGCAAACCGGAGGTACTGAGGTTCGGTGGAGGCACCGATGCAGACTTACGACTGCAGTGGCAGGAATTTCTGCTGCGAGTCGTCGCCGATGCTTTCGACCTTCCTCCGTTTTATCTCGGGGTGGAGCGGGATGTGAATCGCTCCACCGCGGAGGAATATAACGACCTGGCGTTTCGGCAGGCGATTGTGCCGACGGCGCGGTTGCTGGCGGAGTCGCTGACGCGGGATGCGATTGCGAAGAAGCTGGGATGGAACGATCTGGAATTTGTTTTTGCGGATGTGGATACGACGGATCCGCTGGAGGAGGTGCAGATCCAGCAGATTCTGTTGCAGAACGGAGTGCTGACGGTGAATGAGGTTAGGCGGATGCGGGGGTTGCCGGAGTTGGGGAGTTAAGCGAACGGAGCTTAACCACAGAGGGCACAGGGCTACGCAGAGGGATTCGGAACTTCAAAATCCCACCTTGTCGCAGAGAACGCGACAAGGATGGGCACACCGACTTAACTTCGCTTGTTTTGAGAACGCCTTGCGGAGGGTTCGGCGACCGAGAGAGTGCAGGGGTCCTTCGACTTCGCAGACGAGCCTTGTCGGCTCGCCTGCTGCTGCGCTCAGGATGACAAGACGAGAATGGAAATGGGGACGTGATGACGATTGCATTGGAGAGTATGGCGGTAACGATGCCGGAGGTTGCGGGCCATCCGAACCGAGCGGCGTTTCGGGGAGTATTGACGGTCGTGGATACGCCTTCGCAGAGGGCGCCTTCCGGGTCGAAGGGTCGGAGAGTTGTGTTGACAAAGGCCGCTGCGGAGGCGGCGTTGCCTTCGTTGTTGGGGATGGCGGTGGATTATGCGCCGTCGTTTGACCGGCATGATGTGCGCCGTAAGGTTGGGGTGATTACCGGTGCGGAGGTGGTGGGAGAAATCTCGAGGTGGAGGGATATTTGTATGCGAAGGATTTTCCCGACATTGTGGAGGAGATTGCGAAGTCGGGGCGGCGGGGTAACGGAGAAGTCACAATTCCCAACCCTACGGCTCCGCTCAGGGCGGGCCTTGCGCAAGGATCCCTCAAGGACGGGTTGCCCGGCGCATTGGTAGTGCAAGCGGCGGTAGAGGGCGAGGGAGCCAGGCTGAGAGCTTTATTGGCGACCGCGGTGCAGCGAATTCGTAACTTGGCAATCGTGATCCGCGGGGAGATCGAGGCTCGTCCCACTTCGTCTTCGTTGCAGGCTCGTGCAAGCGGGTTCAGCGCTGGCGGGCTGGGCATGTCGTTTGAGGTTACCGATGTCGCACTGGCGGATTCGCGAATGCGGGTCTGGACGTTGACGAAGGTTACGTTTACCGGCGCGGCAATTTTGAGAAGAGAAAAAGCTGCATATCAGGACACCTGGATTGAGCTTTGCGGTTAGTGGTTCCAACGTTTAGGTCAAACTCCAAAGAATTTTTAGCCACAAAGGACACAGGGAACACAGAGGTTTATTGGGAGGGAACATATGAATGAAGAGATGGTGCAGCAATTGATGGCGACGGCGGAACGGCTGGCTAATGCGGCTGAATCGTTGGATCGCGTGTTGGGGCGGTTGGATTCGCAGCAGGAAGCGTTGAATGCGAAAGTGGACCGGATTGTTGCGGCGGTGGACGAGCACGAGCGTACTGAGACCGGCAACTAACCAGGGCGCGGCAACTGCAGGAACGGGTGGCGGAGTTGGAGAAATCGAACACTGACTGAAGGTGCAGGCGGCGCGGATGGTGCGGAAGACGCTTCCGCCTATGGTGTCGGCGATTTTGGCGAAGAGTGGGAGGAGCCAGGGAGCGAAAAGATCGAGAAAGGAGTGCTGGATAAGACACTGCAGAGCTTGAGCGTGGAGCAGAGGATCGCAGTGAAGGCGGAGTTGGCGCGGGCGGGGATGATCGAGTAGGGAGCTTATGGCTTCCAATCTGCCTTGGCTTTTAGTCAGCGTTCTTTTTAACGATGGCGCGACATTCGGTCGTGCCTTTTGTTTTGGGCAAAAGGGACAGTCAGTCCCGGAAACTTCGAGGCGTTTTCAGAATCTGTTGAGCCGTGATGCAGGCACAGAGAAAGGGATCCTTGACGACGGAGTTGCTTCACTTCGTGAAGCGACTCCTACGCTCAGGATGACAGATGGTTTTGGACGACGACAGCTTTGGGACAACAGAAAGTTTTACAGCAATTGATTTTCGAGACAAAAACTCATAGAGGAGAAAACATGACAGGACAATTTGTGGATTTGATTGCAGCGGCGGATTATCTGGGGCCGGGTGCGGTGGAGGTTGAGCGCTATCAGACGGAAATATTTGACATCGTGCGGCGACGGGGCGTCTTCGGGCAACGGATCAAGCAGGTGCCTGCGACGGGGCATCCGTCACGGTTCTTCGAAGAGACTGCGATTGCTGCTCCTACTGCGGCGCAGGGGTTCATGGACCCGCGCAACATCGCGCCGACAGCGCAGGCGCCGACGCGGATTGAGTTGGCGGTTCCGCTGAAGGCACTGGTGTCGCAAATCAACTACAACCTGTTCGATCTGGAAGTTACGGCGCAGCAGAGCCAGTTCGCCTATTTGCAGGCAAAGGATCTTGCGGATGCGGTGGACGGACTGATGCGCACTCACGACGTGGCGTTGTGGAACGGCACCGACACATCGTTGAGCGCACCGACTACGACGCAGTACTTTGGCGCAATCGGCCAAATCGAGGCGGGTGGGAATACCGTGACGGTCGCGGTTGGCCACAGCATCGTGAACGCGTTCAAGACCACGATCGCTCAAATGGTGTCGAACTCGTCGTATCAAGTGCGGCCTACCGCAATTTACGCGAACCCGATGCTGCTCGATCTGATCGATCAGGAAATGAAAACGGAATTCAACGTCGTGCTGAACACGGTGGAGGTGACGGGCGGGCTGGTGGTGAAAGCACTGAGCACGCAAGCCGGCGAGTTGCCGCTGATTCCGGAGTGGGCGCTGGGATACACGGGAACGCTCGGATCGGGATCGGCAGTGTTGCCTGCCTACATCGTGAGCGAGGATCTGATCGAGTATCACTGGCTGACAGATCCGAACCCGAGAGTGTTCCGGCTCGGGTTGCCCAGCGGGTTGTCGCAACAGCAAGTCGTAGTGAAGTTCGGCGCTCCGGTGGTGAAGGGGGCGAATTTCGCACACTACGAGGTCAAGGTACAGAACTAGAAATCAGTTCTCAGTTCTCAGTTGTCAGCTCTCAGTTGCGGGCCTCTTTTTGGAGACGCGCGGATGGGGCTCGACTGAGAACTGAGAACCGAGAACTGCAGAACTTCTTATGAACTATTTGGACACTACTGAATATTTGACTTACGGGCTGGATGCGGCGACGGACCCATCGTGGGTGACGGCGGCGTCGGCGATCATTGACGCACACTGCCGACGGGCGACGCTGGGGGTGAACCAGTACGAAGAGCGGTTGAAGATGCCTCCGGAATTGAACACGGTGCGGCTCAGTTATTTGCCGCTGGTGACAGTGGCACCGGCGACTACTGCGATCGTGACGCTGCAGGGGAGATATGGAATGCCGCGACGGGGAGAGTGGCCGTTTCCGGAAATGAGTCTGGAGTTTGCGCTGGTGTTTGCGTTGCCGGGATCATGGAGCACGATCGATCCGGCGACGGTTGATATTTGGGCGGAAAGCGGAGAGCTAACGTTTCCGGTAAACGCGCTGGGGCTGTTCTTCAATGAAGTGGATGTGGTTTACAACGCGGGGCTGGCGACAATTCCGGCGGGCGTGAAGGTGGCGTGCGCGCAGGTAGTGAAGAACGCGCAGGTGACGCCGGGTTTGAACGTGAAATCGGGAAAGCTCGACCGAATGCGGCTGGATTATTTTGGCGACACGCTGCTGGATGACACGGTCCGCAGTCTTTTGGAACCGTACGTGTCGCGGAAGGGGTCCTAGCAAAGAGGTGGTGATTAGTTCTCGCGGGCAAGAGTGCCCGCCACACAAGGAGAAATTATGGGCGGCGGAATTTGCGGGTCGGCGCTGATGCGGGCGGCGAATGCGTTGTTGATGGCGTTGGGGGGAGATACGGTGAGCCTGCTATTGCCTGGAGGGGCAACAGCGAGCGATGCTGCGGGACAGTTGGGATTGGTCGATCCGGGAGTGTTGGAAGTTTTGATTGCGCCGGTAGTGACTCGGCCATTGGAGACGGGAAACCTGGGCCCGCGACGGAGGATTGAGTTCACACTGCCGGCTTCGGTGATTGCGGATCAATTGCCTGGGCTGGGAATTGGCACGGCGGAGGAATTGTTTGACGCTGTTCTTGCGCTTAGCTATTCCAGCGAATTATTTCACATCGAGACGGTAGTACCGGAGAATTTCGCAGGGACGGCTTATTTTTATGTGGTGACGGCGGTGGAGTGAAGCGTAGCTTCCGGCTTTCGGCTACCCAGGCGTCGGAAGAATCATTCACGTTGGTAGTACATGTTTTTCTTTCGCCCCTGCGGGGCTTGATCTGTTTTGCTTTGTTTGGTCCCACGGCTTGCGCCCCTTCGACAAGCTCAGGGCAGGCTGTGGGCTGTAATCTAGCACCGCTTCGCGGCTGGATCTCTCGGGAGCTTCGTGGCTGGATGCGTCGGCGCTTCGCGGCTTTGGATTCCTGATCGAACGCGCGGTGAGTTTGGTAACTGCGTCTCTCGTGACAATTCTATTTGTTTGGTTGAGCTGAAAGCTGAAGGCTGACGGCTGAAAGCTGGTTATATGCAATTTGCGAAGGACAGTTTTTTTCTTGCGCTGCAGCAGAGGCTGGGTGCGCTTGAATCCGGCGCGGACGGTGACTCTGAATGGAGCGACCGTTCCGGCGGTGGTGGTGGTGGAGAATTTGCCGCCATCTTCCGCGGAGCCGCAGCCCAATACGTTTTACATCGAGTGGGGAGCGGCGGATGTGATCGAGGGACACGCAGGCAATGCGCCGCTGATGAGCCTGAATGTGGTGGTCTCGTATTACTCGCTGGGTTCGGTTCAGAGCATGGTGGACCGAGGAAGGTTGCTGAGCGCAACTGGACGACGAACTGTTGAGTATTTGCCAACCACCGAATACAGAGAAGCGCGACTACACACAAGCGCCCAGCGCCGATTTGGGTACAACGGTTTTTTGGGGCCAGCCGTCGTTTAGCGAGGGCAAGGGCGGAGGTTTGTTCTGGGGGCGGGTGTCGTTTCCGGAACGAATGAAGAGCGGCACGACCGATGCAGCCGAGAGTCTTCAGGACGCGCGAGTCGAGCGCAAGGCCAGGCTTACGATTTACTTCTTCTCGGAGGTGACCTTTTCATGAGCACTCCTCCATTACGCGCGGCGATGATTCCGGTGACGCGGCAGATGCGGGCTTACTTCGCGCCGGTGAATCGTACGAGCGGAAGCGCCGACAATTTTCGATCCTGGTTTGAGTGGAGCGTTTCCGCTGGGATTCGCCGCCGACACCCTGGCTGGACCTGGGATGGATCGAGAACTTCACGCGTTGGTATGACACGCCGACCGACATAGTTCGCTCTGGCGCACGGATGCTGCCGAGCGGGCAGTTTCGTGGTCCGCAGGAGGCGCGAGTTGAATTTGAGTTTCGGGAGTGGGGCAAGCTGCAAATGGCGCTGGCCGGTGGGTCGGAGCACATGAATGTACTGGCGCCGGCGGCGGGAACGATGTCACCGGCACCTTCGGGAGGAACGCCGGCAACAGCGGTGGCGGTGCTTGCGGGATCTACCGCGAGTGAACTGATCTTTGGCGCGGGCGTGGCGAGCGCGTTTAGCGTTGGCGAGTTGATTGCGGTGGATCTCGATTACCAGCAGCAGACGGGATATGTGGGATCGGGAATTACGGCGGCTTATGTGAGCAGCCCAGCGGCGGTGAGGCAAGATGCGAATTATGTCCGGCGCGTGACGTTCAATGTGGGGCGAGTGGCAGAGGTCACGGCTACTTCGGTTCTGTTGGCGCAACCGCTTCTGGGAGGCGTGCCGGCGGCGGGAGCGTCGGCGCAAGTGGTTGTGGCGTTTGTTGATCGCGAGGGTGGGTCTTTTTTTCAGGAGTGGTCGGCGTTGTTTGTTGCGGAAGCGGAGTCTGGGGGGAGAATTTGTTTTTACTATCCGCGGCTTAGTCCGAATCCGGGAGCTGGATCGAGCGGAGTGAAGTGGGACTCCGGCGCGGGTTCGGGGGGCATCCAGCGAAATTCGAAGGGCACCGGAGTGATCGGTACACAAAAAGGCCTGGCCGGTTCCGGGGGACAGTTTGTGCGGGAGGACTTCAGAGCGATTGTGCAGCCGGTGTCGGCGATTTCGCTGCAGGCGTCTTTTTTGGCTTTACCGTATACCGATACGAATGACGGTCAGAGCGTGCTGTGTTATCGAAGCTATTTTCCGGCGGGGATGGCGGCGGCGTATTGAATTGCGAGCTCTGGCGACAGACATCGGACCTCGGACTTCGGCCTTCAGGAAAACCTTTTACCAAAGAGGACACGAAGGGACTGTCTAGAACGCACTCCCCATCACGCGATTTATTTCAAGAACATCTATGAAACTTACGATTGACAATTTGCAGGGACAGGGAGCGACGGACTATACGGCCTCGCTCGATGGCATGGTTGCGCCCCGTGTGGAGCGAAAGATCAACCAGCCGGCGCGATTGCAATGCAGCCTTGTGGGAAGTCCGGCTGGATTCGTGATTCCATCGGCGGGGGCGCGAGTAATTCTGGCGAAGGCGAGTGGGAGCCCCGTGTTTACGGGATATCTGATTCAAGCGCCCCAGTTCGAATATTTGGGATGGGGCGAACAAGGGGCGATGTATCGCTATCAATTGATCGCAGAGAGCGATGAGGTATTACTCGATCAAAAGGCTTTGCCGAATCGAACGCCTTTTGTGGATCGGACCGCAGGAGCGGCTCTGCGGCAGCTGGCGCAGGATTTGCTCCCAGGATGGTTTGATACGAGTGGCGTGCAGGATGTGGACACGCTGGCATTCTACCAAGTCAATCCGCAGAAGAACTTTTCTTTTCATGCGGCTGAGATCGCACTGGCGGCGAGGGCGAGTTACCGGGCGATGAATGGGACACTCTTACTGGCGCCGGTTGGAGCAGCGAGCTACGCCCTCAGCGAGAGCGACGCGACTTTTTCGGCGATGAACCTGCAGCTGGTTTGTCCGAGGCAGTTATTGAACGACGTGACGGTAATCGGACTGGAGGAGCCGCAAGCCTACGTCCGGGACTATTTCGTAGGCGATGGACTCAGCCTGCGATTTTACTTATCGCAGAAACCGTTTGCGCAGAGCAAGCCGGCATTGATTGATGAAGAGTACATGGGACCCGTACTCGATCCGACGACGTGGGTGGTGAACGATCCGGCGTCTGCGGTTTCCGTGGTTGCGCAGACGTTGCAGGTGAATGGCGGAACGGGACAGGATGGACAAACCACAGTTGAGTTTATCGAGAAGGTTGAACTCGGCGGGGCACTGGAGTTGCAACACGGGGACGTGACATTTACCGGGCCTTCCACAGGAGTAGTAGGCGGTTTGTATGCAGGGACAATTTCCGCGGCGGGATGTTTAGCGGGATTTCAGATCGCGCCTTCTGGGAGCGGATCGACGATTCAGGCGCTTATCACCGGATCACCGACCGGGCCGGTTATCGCGACTGCTGCCGGGCATCGGTATGTTTTGACGACTTACCTTTACTCGATGGAGGTGTACCGGTCGCGGGCGAGATTTACCACTCGTCGTTGCATCCCGCCGGGAGCGGTTGGGGAGGAGCGGCGATGCCGGCCGACGTGCGGTTTCGTGCTCGAATTGCAGGACATTGACCCGACGAATCCTGCCACGACCGTTACGCCTGCCACGGTTCTGTACGACGGCATAATTGAGAGCGCGGCGGGATTTTGCGAGTATGCCCTGGTGAATGCGACGGACATGAACTGCAGCATCGCTTATACGTATGTGAGTCATATTTCACTGGCTGAGGTGCGGACGGCGGTAGCGAATTCAAGTTATGTACCGACTAGTGGTTACGTAACACAACTGGTGGCGTCCCTGTCGAATGGCGGGCAGTGCGAAATTGCGAGTTCCACGTCTCTTGACTTTTATCCGCAATATGTCCCGCCGTTAAATACGCTGATCGTGGTAAGTTATCGAGGGGCTGGCCGGGCGGTGGCGGAGGTTGAAAACAGCGCGGCCGTCGCTGTTCTGCAGAACGGCGCTGACAACGGAGTCCGAGGGATCGTGAAGACGATGAAGACTCCAAGCGCCCGAACGCAGGCAGATTGCGAGAACGCGGCGCTGGCCATTCTTGAAGACGCGGGCGAGCTGGCATGGATCGGGGACATACCGGACATGGAGCGATTTTCTTCCGGGCGGGGCTGCGGATATTTTCCCGGGAGATGCGCTGACAGTGAACGTGCCTTCTCAGAAGCGTCGTTCACCGCGATTGTGCGAGTCGTCAGAATTGATCGGTGGATCCGCCGACGACCGGGGAATGTACACCATTGAGTTTGCGAACGATTTGGCGGTTCCGCTGGCGCTGCAGGACGCTTCGAGTGGGACAACCGTTCCATTGCAAGATTTGCCTGTGCGGCTTTCGACAGCGCAGGTTGGAACCTACTATTTGGCGAACTGACGGACGCTCAGATCACGCAGGTGACTTCGACGACTGTGCAGGTGGATGCGGGAACAGCGCCCGGCACGCGGATTCGGAATCGAAGTCAGGGCTAAGGATTTTGGTTGGGGAGTCGCGAACGACAGAAACCTGCTGGGACGTTTTAGCACGCAGACGTTCAGCTTGGCGCGGTTGGCGCGCACGCAGAATTATTTCTTGCGGCTGTACGACAACTCGTCGCCGCCGCGATATTCGCGATACGCAGCTGCGCTGCACGTGGACTATCCGTTATGAACGAGGACTGCGTCGGAACGAAGTCGCGACGTGCGGGCACGGACAAGGGGGCACCGGTGGTGCCGTACACGGCAAAAGACTTCCAGCTTGAAGTACTCGGCAAGTTGGAAGAGGTGCAGAGTCTGGCTGAGTCGCTGGAGGAGTCGTTGACCAGGGCGGAAGACCATTCCGGAGAAGCGACTGGTGAAGTTCGATAGCCGGACCCTGATCGCTTTGGGAGCGGTCGCGCTTTCCGTTGCCGGCTATGTAATTCAAGATGCGCGCAACACCGCGAGACAAGAAAGTGAAATCGAGACGACCAAAGCGAGAGTGGTGAGTCTGGAGCAGATCGGGACGACGAATACGGAAGCCCGGATACGCACCGAAGTGGAACTCGGAGAACTGCGAGATGAACTGGCCGAGATCAAAGTATTGATCGTGGCGCAAGAGAGTGCGAGCAGGAAGGTTCCGCAGCGAAAATAAACGGCTTTGCAAGCGTGGCATCAGGCAAGCGAGAGCGCTCAGGTAGCGACCTGCAATTAACAAAAATTAGTCAGAGCTTCTCCGTTTCGATTTGAACGGAACGGCGGGGGCATTTCACATCCATGGAGGACACTATGAACTTTCTCAGTCAGCTTTTGAGGGGAATTGCTTTTGTGCCGGCGTTGGTGAACGGAATTGAAGGGCTTTTCGCCTGCAAATCAGGGCCTGAGAAGAAGAGCGCTGCGATATCATTTCTGGAAAGCGCGCTGGCGACGGTGGACGCCGTGGCGGCTCGGGAGATCGTTGATCCCGTCGGCTTCCGAGATGGAATTTCTAAAATTATCGACGGAACCGTGGAGTGTTTGAACGCTTCTACCTGGGCGAAGGAGAACCTTCATTCTGCTAGCTGTAGCCCTCAGCCGTGAGCGAGACGCTGTCCTCCCGACTCGAACGTGAAAACCATTTACCACAGGGGATACTGAGGAACACAGAGGTAAGCACTGTACGTTTACGAACTCAGGCGGATTGCACACGTTCTTTCTTATCCGACCTCTTCGCTCCAGGTCTCGAGATTCTTTTTCACCTGAGCCATGAATTGATCGGCGACGGCGCCGTCGATGAGGCGGTGATCGTAGCCGAGGGTCAGGTGCACTACGGAACGAATGGCGATCGAATCCGTTCCATCCTTGTCGGAGATTACCATCGGTTGCTTAGTAATTCCGCCCACGCCCATGATGGCGGAGTTTGGCTGGTTGATGATCGGGAGTCCGAAAACGGCGCCGAACTGGCCGGGGTTAGTGATGGTGAAGGTGGAACCTTCGACGTCTTCGGGCTTGAGCTTTTTGGTGCGGGCACGCTCGCCGAGATCGGAGACGCCGCGCTGCAGGCCGAGGAAGTTCAGGTCTCCCGCATTCTTCAGGACGGGAACGATCAGACCCCAGTCGAGGGCGACTGCAATACCCATGTTGATCTGACGATGATAGCGAATACTTTCGCTTTCAATCGAGGCGTTGAGAATGGGCCACTGCTGGAGGGCCATGACGGCAGCGCGCACGAAAAACGGCATGAAAGTGAGGCGGGCACCGTGGCGCTGCTCGAATCCGGCTTTGTGCTTGGTGCGCAGGTTGACGATGCGGGTGAAGTCCACTTCGTACATGCAGTGCACGTGGGCGCTGGTGCGGCGGGACTCGATCATGTGCTTGGCGATGAGCTTGCGCATGTTCGACATGGGAACGAGATCGCCGGGATAGGGTGCGGGAGCGGGCGGGCGGGGAGCGGGCGCTTGCGAAGCCGGCACCGCTGGAGTTGACGGCGCTGGGGGCGAGGCGGGACGGACGGGTGCGTCCGTCCCCACGGGGGCGGGTTGTGATCCCTGGCTCTCGATGAACTGCATGATGTCTTGCTTGGTGATGCGGCCACCGAGTCCGGTACCGGAAATCTTGGAAAGACTTACTCCGTGTTCGCGCGCGATCTTGCGGACCAGGGGAGAGGAGCGAGCTTCCTCTTCCTCTTCGTGAACCGCGGCCGCGGGGGCCGTCTGCGGCGCGGAGGGCGCGGCTTTCTTTTCTTCAGGCTTTTTTTCTTCGGATTTTTTTTCTTCCGGCTTTGGCTCTTCCGGCCTGGCGGCGGCCGGCTTCGCAGCGGACGATTTAGCCGGAGCGGCAGCGGCTTCGCCGTCAACGGCTATCGTTCCGACGATCGTGTTCACTCCGACCGTCGTACCTTCGGTGACTTTAATTTCCTGCAAAACGCCAGAGGCCGGGGCGGGTATCTCGGCGTCGACCTTGTCGGTGGAGATCTCGAAGAGGGGTTCGTCGCGCTGAACTTTGTCACCGGGCTTCTTCAACCACTTGGTAATAGTGCCCTCGACGATGGATTCGCCCATCTGAGGCATGATGATGTCAGTTGGCATGATTTCCTTCCACGTAGATCCAGATTCGAAAACGGAGGGCTGAACGCAAACGAATATTATAGCGTTTGGCAGAGTTGATGCGTGCGACGTGGCCTAGCCGATTACCCAAGCCGGAGAATTACATTGACTTTGAGTTTCCAGCCGCTAAAGCCGTCCTCCATTTTGCGCGACTTACGACGCGGCTAGAAGCCGGGCCATTTCAAAAGGCAAAACGATTGTTACCGCAGCCCCTGAAGTCGCGCCCTTCCCGTTTGCGGAGACTCTAGTGGTGATCGTGATCCCGATCCTTCATTTCTTCTTTTTTCTCGACACCGGGCTCAACGTTGAAGTTCGTCTTCCAATATTCCTGCGCGGCGGGCGGAAGTTTATCGAGGTGAGAGAGCAGCATGGTGATCTTCCACATGTCCGGTTCGCTAAGAGTCCTGTCCCAAGCGGGCATCCCAGTGTAACGGACGCCGGTACGGATGGTGTAGAAGAGGTGCCACTCGGGATCGTCGGGCGGGTCGGAGATTAGACTCGGCGGAGGCGGATAAAGAGAATTGGCCAGGGGTGAGGGCTTGCGGTCGAGTCCTCCGTGGCAGAGGGCGCAGTTCATGGTGTAGAGCTTCATGCCGTCTTCAAGATTGGGATCGGTGGGCGTCAGCGGGTTGGTGATGCGGGGAGCGTGGCGCTCCATGGAGGCATCGACGGCTCCCATCGCCAGTCGGCGTTCAAGGCGCGGAGGTGCGACGTTGGCGGCTGTAGGGAAGAATCCGAGCATGGCGAAGCCGAGGGCACCGAGGATGAGTACCAGGAGCGTGACGACTACACCCAGCGCGAATTTTCCCATGGATCCTCCGACGGGCTATTGTGGCAGATGGGCGGGGTGGGGCGCTAGTTTCGGCTTCGGACAGTCACGTCCAGCGAAGATAGCGTCGCCTCGCTTCGCTCGGTGAACGGGCGAAGGCGCCCGTTCCCACTTAGCCTCCTTTCCCGTACGTTCCGCTTGTCTCGCAATTATCTAATACGATTTCAGTCGGCGAGCTTCCCGGACCACATCTTCCACTTTCGGCAGGTAGTGCTCTTCCTGCGGAGGGGAAAACGGGACGGCCGAATCTAGTCCCGCGATGCGGACGATGGGGCCGTCGAGATCTTCGAAGGCCTCCTCATTAATGATGGCGGCGATTTCGCCGGCGAGGCCTCCGGTGCGGGAGTGCTCGTGCAGGATGATGACTTTGTTGGTTTTCTTGACGGTCTGCGCGATGGCTTCGCGGTCGAGCGGCGAGACCGTGCGCAGGTCTAGGATTTCGAGATCAATTCCTTCTTTACTTAGAACCTCGGCTGCCTCCAACGCTGTGTGGACCATCGCTGCGTAGGTAATGATGCTGAGGTCACGGCCTTCGCGGACTACGTTCGCTTTGCCGATGGGGACGACGTAATCATCCGCGGGAACTTCGCCTTTGATGCGGCGGTAGAGATATTTGTGCTCGAAGAAGATGCAGGGATTGTTGTCGCGGATGGCGGCCTTGATCAGGCCTTTGGCGTCGTAGGGCGTGGCCGGGCAGATGACTTTGAGGCCGGGATTATGGACGAACCACATCTCGGGATTCTGCGAGTGGAACGGACCGCCGTGAACGTATCCGCCGCTGGGCCCGCGCAGGACAAGCGGAGCGGGCGCGCCCCAAAGGTAGTGCGTTTTCGCGACCATGTTGCTGATCTGGTTGAAGGCGCAGCCGATGAAGTCCATGAACTGGAATTCGGCGACGGGACGCATGCCAGTGAGCGACGCCCCGAAGGCCGCGCCCACAATGGCGGACTCGGCGATGGGCGTGTCGATCACACGCTCCGGGCCGAAGCGGTCGATGAATCCGTCGGTGACTTTGAACGCGCCGCCGTAGATGCCGATGTCTTCGCCCAGGCAGAAGACGGTTGCGTCGCGGTCCATTTCTTCCCAGATTCCCTGGCGGATGGCTTCGAGGTAGGTGAGTTGGGGCATGGTTATTTGTACGGCGGTAAGATTCGTGTCATCCCGAGCGAGGATGCTCGTTCACGGAGTGAACGAGCACCGCAGTCGAGGGACCTTGCGTTTCGTACCAGTCGGCCGCCAAATCTTTCCAACCGGGATTCTTTCGTTCGATCAACCACAATTTCTTTTCGCGGCGCCAGCGCTTGAGCTGTTTTTCGCGATCGATTGCGTTGCGGACGTTGTCGAAGCTTTCCCAGTATACGAGACGCGCGGCGTTGTAGTCGTGGGTGAAGCTCTCGAATGCGTGCGTCTTGTGTTGGAAGACGCGCTTGTGCAGGTTATTTGTCATGCCGATGTACAGAGCACGTCTTGAAGCACTCTGCATCATGTACACGTAGTAGATATGCTCGTCGCGCGTTGGATGCCTCCCCGCTGAACACAAGGTCCCTCGACTGCGCGGAACGATTCGCGTTGCTCATCGTTTCGCTTCGCTCGGGATGACACCAAAGGGGAGCATTCCACAACATTGCACGACGTGTCAGTGATGCGTGAACATAAAATCCACAGCCGCTTCTTTCACTTCAGATGCACCGCTGCTTCGGTTTCTTTGTAGCCTGTTCCCGTTGACTTCTTCACTTTTGGCATTCCATACTTCGGCTTAATCTCGTGGCAGCCATCTTCACAAAACACGCCGCCTTCAGCCGACTCCGGCGTCGGCATCGGGGAGTTCACCGCGATTTCGCGTTCCGCTTCGATCACCCGCTCTACTTCTGAAATCAAATCCGCATTCTCTTTCGCGGTCAGCCATTTCTTTTCTTTCACCAAATAATTCTCGAAGCGGGCAATCGGATCGCGCTTCTTCCAGAAGTCGAACATCGGCTTGGGCACGTACGCCGCGGCATCGTGGATGGCGTGGCCTTTCATGCGCATCATTTTGGCTTCAATCAGGGTGGGGCCTTCGCCGCGGTGGGCGCGTTCGACGCCTTCGCGGGCAGCGTCGTAGACCTGGCAGGCGTCGGTGCCGTTGACGATCACACCGGGTATACCGTATCCGATGGCGCGCTCGGCGAGGTCTTTGCAGCGGTACTGCATTTCTGATGGCGTGGAGTACGCCCAGAGATTCGATTCGATGAAGAGCACGAGGCCGAGATTCTGCACGGCGGCGAAGTTGATGCCTTCGTAGGTAACGCCGGTGGACTGGCCTCCGTCGCCGATGTAGGTCATGACGGCGACGTTGCAGCCTTGCAGGCGCGCACCCAGCGCGACGCCAGAGAGCACGGGAATAAGATCACCGAGCATGGAGATGGGCGAGACCATGTTGCGCTTTTCGATGTCGCCGAAGTGCGAGGTGCCGTCGCGGCCGCGCGTGGGCGAATCGGCTTTCGCCATGTACTGCATCATCGTGTCGCTGGCGCGGAAGCCGCGGACCAGCAGCGATCCCTGATTGCGGATCATGGGCGCGAACCAGTCGTCCTTGTCGAGCGCGTAGGCGGAGGCGCAGGAGCAGGCTTCCTGTCCGAGTCCGAAATAAACTCCGCCGACCACCTTGCCCTGTTTGTAGAGATTTTCGAGCGCGAGTTCCATTTTGCGGTTGAGCAGCATGAAGCGGTAGATCTCGATGCACTGCTTCTTGTCGAGATATTTGGAGTCGCGAATCGGCGGCACGGGCGCGTTGAGATTGCCGGTGACTTCGTAGCGGACGTGCTCGGCGCCGTCGTTATCTTTTTCTATCCTTTGGCGGACGGTGAGGTCGGGATGATCGAGGCGCGTGTCGGGGATGGAGTAGGTGCGGAGATCCTGGCCGGGAGAGCCTGTCGGGCTTTGCTCGACCGAACGGCCGAGGGCGGCCGTTCTCACACGAGCATTGCTAGGGGCCCGCGATCCGTTGCGCGGACGATTGCCGTTGGAATAGTGCTTGGACTTTGTCTTCTTGTTCGCCATTGGACGACGCGGAAGGCGCGATGTACTGATGGTATCGCGAGAGCAGGGCACAGGGCTAGGGCGGCTTTGACAAGCGCAGCCTCGTCCGATCACGCCCAAAAGGTGTCGTCTTCCCGGTGGAGTTGGCGGAGTTCGGTCGGCATTTTCATCGGAACTCCCACTGTGCGGCCAAGAAGCGCATCAAGAGTATCCACCCAGAGCGTTTGGCTCTGGAAGACTGCTCCGAAGTTGCGGGAGATGGATTCGGCGACTTCGTTCAGGTCGAGTGGATTACCGTGTTCTTGTTGCATCGATGTGACCGGCTTCGCCGTGATGCCGCAGGGAATGATCAAGTTGAAGTAGCTCAGATCGGTATTCACGTTCAGCGCGAAGCCATGGGAAGTGACGAAGCGGGAGATGTGAATGCCGATGGCGGCGACTTTGGCTTCGGGGCGCACCACAGCGGCTGAAGCCGGTTCCTTATGCTGCCTTCTTTCGGCACGAGTGAAGTCGTGCCCTTCCCGGTCTCTCTCGCCAGGGCTCGCTTCGCTTCGCTGAACAGGCGAGGCGGCTGTCTCTACGCGAGCATCGCTAGCTTCGGGATTGGTCCATACCCCGGTGAGACCTGCAACTCGTTTGGTGGGGATTGCGAAATCCGCACATGTGCGGATCAGGACTTCTTCCAGGCGGCGGATGAATTCCACCACGCCTAACGTCTTGCGTTTGCCATCGGGCTCGGCGAATCCGCGTAGATCGAAGATGGGATAGCCGACGATCTGGCCAGGACCGTGGAAAGTTACGTCTCCGCCGCGATCGCATTCGAAGAGCTCAACGGCGCGCTGGGCAAGGAGTTCGGGCGAAGCGATCACGTTCGCGGCTTTGGCGTTGCGGCCGAGAGTGATGACGGGCGAGTGTTCAAGCAGGAGCAGAACGTCGCCGGTCTTTTCCTCTTTACGTAGCGCGACCAGTTGCTGTTGCAGACGGAGGCCTGTGGCGTAGTCGACGGTGCCGAGTTGGACGATAGAGATCAAGTTCGCCACGGATCTGCGCCGATTTACACGGATCAAAAGTTTTTACCACAGAGTCACAGAGACACAGAGAGACCCCTTTGTTGGTCTTTCTCTGTGCCTCTGTGACTCTTGTGGTGAGTTAGGCATTAATCGCGATCCCGTACACACTATTCGACGCATCCAGCATGGCCTCGGCCAGGGTCGGATGCGCGTGAATCGTCCACATCAAGTCTTCGACCGTGGCTTCGAGTTCCATCGCCGTCACCGCTTCGGCGATCAATTCCGTTGCTTGCGGACCGATGATGTGCACGCCGAGAATTTCGCCGTAGTCGGCGTCGGAAACGATTTTGATGAAGCCTTCGTGCTGGCCGACGATCGATGCGCGCGAGTTCGCGGTAAAGGGGAATTTGCCGATCTTCACGTTGTATCCCGCCTCGCGGGCTTTGGTCTCGGTCAGGCCGACGCTGCCGATTTCAGGGCGGCAATATGTTGCGCCGGGAATGTGTTCGGGATTGACCGGCTTGCCCGGCTTGCCGGCAATTTTCGCGACGGCCACCAGCGCTTCCATCGCTCCGACGTGCGCCAGTTGCGGCGTTCCCAGCACGATGTCGCCGACGGCGTAGATTCCGGGTTCGGCGGTCTGCATCCAGGAATCGGTTTTGATAAATTCGCGGTCCGGTTTGATCTTGGTGCGCTCCAGCCCGATGCTCTGTGTACGCGGCTTGCGGCCGACTGCAATTAAAATTTTCTCGGCATCGATCTTTTGCTGTTTGCCTTCCGCCGTGATCGTAACTGTGATACCAGTCTTGGTTTTCTCAACCTTGTCAACTTTCGCGCCCGTATGAAAGTTAATGCCGCGCTTGCGAAACACGCGCGCGAGTTCCTTAGAGACTTCTTCATCTTCCACGGGAACCAGCCGCGGCAACATTTCGATGATCGTCACTTCACAATCGAAAGAGCGATAGATTGAAGCGAACTCCACGCCGACGGCTCCGGCGCCGACAATCACTATCGATTTCGGCAGCTCTTTCAAACTGAGAATTTCAATGTTGGTCAGGATGCGATCGTTAGCTTCAAGGCCGGGCAGCATGCGGGCTTCGGAGCCGGTCGCCAGAATCACATTTTTCGCTTTGAGTTGAGTTGCCTTGCCTTCGTTCGTGACTTCGATCGAATGCACGCCGTTCTGCGCCGGGCCCGTGAGTTTGCCGTACCCCTTCACCGTCTGCACCTTATTCTTCTTCATCAGGAACTCGAGACCCTTAGTGTGCTTGGCGACGATCTTCGACTTGCGTTCTTGAATTGCGGTCCAGTTCAATTTCCGCGAATCCACGCCTTCGATTCCGAACTCCTTGGCCTCTTTCAGGTGATCCCAAAGTTCCGCGTTAAACAGCAGCGCCTTGGTCGGGATGCAGCCTACATGCAGGCAGGTGCCGCCCAGGAACCCGTCTTTTTCGATGATCGCGGTCTTCAGGCCATACTGGCCAGCGCGAATCGCGGCTGTGTATCCCGCCGGTCCGCTGCCGATGATGGCTACGTCGTATAAAGTTTCGGGCAATGGAGTGATCCTCAGTAGAAGAGATGATGAAAGGCAAACGAATGATTCTAGAACACGGCGGCGGGAGGGACCAACTCGAGAGGCGGCGGAATTCTACAGATTTCTTGTCGCGGCCACGTAGAGGGTAGGGATCCTTCGACTGCTATTTCGCTCAGGATGACAATGCGGGTTAGTTGTTTTCGTTGCTGGCGCGCTTCCAGGAAATCAGCTCGCCGATGGTCGAACTGGTGCTGGAAACCGGCTGCTTGTAGGCTTCCACTTCCGAGCGCGAGGCTTCTTCGCCGACGGCGCGGATGCTGAGTCCGACTTTCTTCTCTTCCGGATTCATCTTGATGATCTTGAAGTCGTGCTCCAGGCCCGGCTCCAGATGAAGCGGCTGGCCATTTTCGTCGACCGCTTCCGATTTGTGGCACAAACCTTCCACGCCCTCGGCAATTTCGACAAATGCGCCGAATGCCGCGACCCGCAGCACTTTGCCGTGAACCACGTCGCCAACGTGATGCGCCTGGAAGAATGACTCCCAAACATCCGGCTGAAGCTGCTTGACTCCCAGCGACAAGCGCCGCTTATCCGGTTCGATGGCGAGCACGATCGCCTTCACGCGGTCACCTTTTTTCAACACCTCCGATGGATGTTTCACCCGCTTGGTCCAACTCAAGTTGCTAACGTGGACCAAACCGTCGATGCCGTCCTCAATTTCAATGAAGGCACCAAAGTCGGTCAGGTTGCGCACGCGTCCTTCCACGGTCATGCCGACGGGGAATTTTTCATGGAGCGAATCCCACGGGTTGGCCGCCAGTTGCCGCATTCCCAGCGAAATGCGCCGCTCGGTCGGATTCACATTCAGGACCACGCACTCCACCTGGTCGCCAACGTTGACCAGTTTCGAGGGATGCTTCATGCGCTTCGACCAGGTCATCTCGCTGACGTGCACCAGCCCCTCAATTCCCTGCTCGAGTTCCACGAACGCGCCGTAGTCGGTCACGCTGATCACGCGCCCTGCCACGTGAGCGCCCTCGGGATAGCGGTGCTCCGCGTCCAGCCAGGGATCGGGCGTCAGTTGCTTGAACCCCAGCGAAACGCGCTGCTTGTCTTTGTCGTACTTCAGGACTTTCACCTGAATCTGGTCGCCAACGTTGACCAGGTCTTTAGGATGGGTCAACCGCCCCCACGACATATCGGTGATATGCAGTAAGCCATCCAGCCCGCCCAAGTCCACGAACGCGCCGTATTCGGTCAGGTTCTTGACTACGCCGGTGAGTATCGATCCTTCTTCCAGATGCTCCAGCGTCTTCGAGCGCTTTTCATTCTGCTCACCTTCAAGCAAATCTTTGCGCGATACCACGATGTTGCCGCGCTTCTTGTTCAGCTTGATGACGGCGACTTCGAGCGTCTGGCCCTTCATGCCATCCAGATTGCGGATCGGCCGCAGATCGACTTGCGATCCCGGCAGAAAAGCGTGGGCGCCGAGAATGTTAACGGTGAGCCCACCCTTGATGCGGTCCACCACCACTGCCTTTATCGGCTTCTTCTCGTTGTATGCCTTCTCGATTTCTTCCCACGCGTGAATGCGCTGCGCCTTCTGGTGTGAAAGATTGATGTAACCTTCCTCGGCCGGACCTTTCTCGCGCATTACATCGATTTCGTCGCCGGGCTTGAACTTTGGCTTGCCTTCGTGATCGAGCACTTCCGCCAGCGGCAGCATGCCTTCCGACTTGGCGCCGACATCGACTACTACGTGCGTCGCGGTCAGCTTCAGCACCGTTCCCTTGATGACGCGGTCTTCACTCACAGCCTCTTCGGCTTCGGTGGTGAAACTCTCCAGCACCGAGGCGAAGTCTTCGCCGGCTGCGGCCTTATCCTCAGCAGTGGAGTCCGCATGAGTCTGGGTGGATTCGTCGGTGATGGCGGCAGCCTGATTCTGCTCGGGCTGGTGCTGCTGTTCTGTCGTCGGTTCGGCTTCGGTTGCGACAGAGGAATTGGATTCGGAGTTGTGAGCGGTGGTCTCGTCGAACAAGGTTATGCCTCTCTGATGGCGGATGCGGGGTCTGCTCTGCGGACTGCTGGATGAGTCGTTTGGTTGTGGTGGGCTCACCCTGGCGAGTGAGCTTGGACAATCCCAGCTGTCGGACGTTTTAACAGAGAACCCGCGTCCAATGGGAACACTTCGACTATAGCAATGGCCCGCGAACAGTGTCAAACGCAAATCCTCAATATGTTACAGCCAGGTTTCAAAGGAACGAAAATGCGCATGCAGATGTCCTGGCGACGGAAACGGAGGGCTGACCGCTGAAGGCGTCATCCCCATTCCCGCGCTTTCACCAAGCGGGGCATGGGATCTCGCATGTGGCAGGCAGGTTCCTCCTTTCGCACTCAATCTGCTAACCTGCCCGCTATGGATTACCTCTGGACTCCGTGGCGCTATGCCTACGTCTCTGGCACGCACAAAACTGCCGGATGCATCTTTTGCGACGCGCCAAAAGAGAAAGACGACGCGAAGACTTACATCGTGCATCGCGGCGAACATTGCTATGTGATCCTGAACGCGTTCCCCTATACGCCCGGCCACGTGATGATCGTTCCCTACGCGCATCTGGACGAGCTGCAAAAGCTTCCGGTTGACGCCGCGAATGAGATGATGGCCCTGTCGCAAAAGATGGAGTCCGTCCTGCGACAGCTCTATACTCCTGATGGAATCAATCTGGGGATGAACATCGGCAAAGCCGCAGGCGCCGGCATCGCCGGACACATTCACATGCACGTCCTGCCGCGCTGGGTTGCGGATGCGAATTTCGTGTCAGTGATCGGGGAGACACGCATTCTGCCGGAGACGCTGGACTTGACGTGGAAGAGGATGCGGGAAGCGATGGGCTAATGTCCGGCCGTCCTTGGTCGAAACCAAAGAATCAATGCTGCACCAATGACGAAGAACGGAACTACATGTAAAGGTGGTGCTCCAAAGAAGTGCAACAGGAGTCCATAAAGTGCAACCGCAAAACTTGTTGCATAGATGGCTATGTAGCCTACGCGCCATCGTTTTGGTGCTTGCCTGTCATCCGGGAGCTCTTTCATCAAAACCTCAGCTTTGCGGACGTACTTCCGGTTGAAATAGAACACCGAATTTACACACGCTAACGAAAGCAGGACGACTGCAATCTCGATTGTTCTGAGTTCACTGACAGGCGTCGAAACCGGCATTCGCATCGCTAATACAAAATATCCTGCAACTGCCGTCAGCATGCATAATCGAATTACCTGAACAGTTCTGACCGATTTACTTTGCGAGTCCACAAATCCTTCCTTCGCTTCACTGAAGAAGGGTCTCCAGCTCTTTCTCGTCAATCACGGCCACTCCCAGCTGCTTCGCCTTATCCAGCTTCGACCTGGCATCCGCGCCCGCCACCACATAATCCGTCTTCTTGCTGACCGAGCCCGAGACGCGCCCGCCCGCATCTTCGATCATCTTCTTGGCCTCGTCCCGCGTGTGTTTCGCCAGGGTGCCAGTAAGAACGAACGTCTTCCCCGCGAGCTTGGTCCCGCGTTCTTTCTTCGCGCCCTTGAACGCAAGCCCCGCCTCGCCTAGACGCTCGACGAGTTTGCGGTTTGCAGCAATGCTGAAAAACTCCACGATGCTCTCGGCGATCCGCGGCCCGACTTCGTTGACGTTCTGCAACTCTTCAATGTCGGCGCTCGCCAAAGCTTCCATCGATCCAAAATGTTCGGCCAGAAACTGGGCCGTGCGCGCGCCAACAAAACGAATACCGAGCCCGTAGATCACCCGCTCCAGCGGCAGCTTTTTCGAAGCCTCGACCTCGTCGAGAATGTTCTGCGCCGACTTGTCGGCGAATCGCTCCAGGCTGAGCAGGTCCTTCTTGGTGAGATCGTAGATGTCGGCCACGTTCTTGACCAAGCCGCGCTCGATCAATTGATTGACGAGCGCCTCGCCCATGCCGTCGATATTCATGACGCCACGGGAAGCGAAATGCAAAATGGTGCCGAGAAGTTTGGCCGGACAGTTGGCGTTCACGCACCGGTAATCGACCTCGCCCTCGGTCCGAACGACCTTCGTGCCACATACCGGACACTTTTCCGGCATCACGAATTCTCGCGTCCCGCGCGGATGATCCTTATCTTCAATTACTTTCGCAATCTTCGGGATCACATCGCCGCCGCGCTCCACCTGCACCCAGTCGCCGATCTTCACGCCCAACCGCTCGATCTCATCCATGTTGTGGAGCGTGGCATTGCGAACGGTCGTTCCACCGATCAACACCGGAGACAACATCGCGACGGGCGTAAGCTTTCCTGTGCGTCCCACCTGCACGCGAATGTCTTCGAGCTTCGTGATCCCCGCCCGCGCCGCGTACTTGTAAGCAATCGCCCAGCGCGGAGCCTTCCCGGTGAAACCAAGTTCATCCTGCAATGCGATGCGATCGACCTTCACTACGATTCCATCGATCTCGTAAGGCAGCGATTCGCGCTTCCCTTCCCACTCGCGAATAAAATCCCAGACTTCGTCCATCGAATGCACAAGTCTGCGCGCTTGATTGACTTTGAAGCCGGCGGCCTCGAGCGCATTCATCGTTTTCGAATGTCGATCGAAATAAGTCCGACCATTGACCAGCAGCATGTAGGAGAAATAGTCGAGCCGCCGCTGCGCCGTAACGTTGGAATCAAGCTGCCGGACGGTGCCGGCAGTGAAGTTGCGGGGATTCGCAAACGTGGACAATCCGTTCCGTTCGCGTTCTTCATTAATTTTCTTGAACGACGCGGTAGGCATGAGCAATTCGCCGCGCACTTCGAAGTCCGGCGGAATCCCTGCTTTCTTCAATTTCTCTTTCGCAATCGACAACGGCACCGACCGCACTGTCCGAACGTTGAGCGTGACATCTTCTCCCACCGATGCCATCGCCGCGCGTCACACCCCGCGCCAGCCGCCCGTCTTCATACACCAACGCCAGCGACATGCCATCGAGCTTCAGTTCGCATACATAATCCACCTCGCTGCGCCCGGTGAGTTCATGCACGCGCCTTTCCCAGGCGCGCAGTTCCTCTTCGCTGTAAGTATTGTCGAGCGACAGCATCGGCGTGGAGTGCCGCACCTTGACGAATCCCTCGCGCGGCTTTCCGCCGACACGCTGCGTAGGCGAGTCCGGCGTGACGAGCGATGGATGCTCGCTCTCCAGACCCTTCAACTGCCGCATCAGCTTGTCGAATTCCGCGTCGCTAATTTCGGGATTATCGAGAACGTAGTAGAGATACTCGTGGTGGCGAATCTTCTCGCGGAGAGCCTCAATCTTCTTTTCGGAATCCTTCGCAGCAGCCATCGCAGAAGATTATAAAGAATCACGTAGGGACAGCCGCCTCGGCTGTCCAGCCAAGCGCAGCGAGCGGACAGAGGCAGTCGTATTGCGGTTCCCGATTCGGCACGTCGGGCCGATTTTTCGTTTCTTTGTCACTTCGCTTCTGAAATTTCCGGCTACCCTAGATTTGCGCCTCGCGCTTCGCTCTCGCCGGACAGCCGAGGCGGCTGTCTCTACGCGATCCTGCTAATACCATGGCCTTTTATCGCCGCAAACTTCCGCACTTGCAGCGCGACGACAAACCGCACTTCGTGACGTTCCGTACGTACCGCCGTTGGATTCTACCTAAAGATGTACGTGCGATTGCACTGAACTGCTGTTTGCATGACGACGGGATCAAGATGAAGGTCTATTGCGCCGTCGTCATGCCCGATCATGTTCACATCATCTTCACTCCGCTGGTTAACTCAGGCGGGAACAAAATCTATTCGCTGGCTGAAATCATGGGTGGAATCAAAGGCGCATCGGCGCAAAAGATCAATCTACATCTTCGGCGATTGGGACGAGTGTGGCAAACCGAGTCCTTCGATCACGTATTGCGTTCCTCGGAAAGTCTCGATGCAAAGGTTGCGTACGTTCTCGAGAATCCAGTCCGTAAAGGGCTAGTGGAGAAATGGCAGGACTATCGCTGGATTTGGCGCAGAAGCGAGGAAAATCCATATGCTCCCGAAAACGTCCGCTCTTTGATAGTCCCACACATCGGGCAGCCAAAACAAATCACGTAGGGACAGTCGCCTCGGCTGTCCAGCCAAGCGCAGCGGGGCGCAGGCTTGTCGCACGTCGCGATTCGGACACGCGTCCGATTTTGTCGCGAACCTCGTGACCGATACTGACGACTTTTCGAGCTACCCTATAGTCTGCGGCTCGCGCTTCGCTCTCGCCGGACAGCCGAGGCGGCTGTCCCTACGTGAGTATCTTTCACACCAGATCATCCAGCATCAGCGCCGTCATCCCGCCCTTCCATGACGCCTCAAACTGTTTCTGCACGAAGCCCGCATCGTAGTCGCGCTTCTGCTGGAGCAATGCCTGGTGCAGTCCCCACAGCGAGCGCGGATTTCGCGGATTGTGGTCGAGATCCTCGCGGAAGACTTTCTCGGCGCCCGTGGCGTCACCGCTCACCAGCAACGCTCCGCCCAGCGATTCCCGCACGGGGAAGAACCAGTCAGGCGGTTCGCCATATTTGAGCGTGTCCTGAATCGCGACCGCTTCGCGCAGCATGGCAATTGCTCCGGTCGTGTCCTTCTTCGCCATGGCAATCTTCGCGCCCAAAACGTCCTTGGCAATTTCCAGAATGTCTTTCGTCTTGTTGTTGATGGGCGCATTGAAGATTGCGTCCGCAGGAGTGGCCGCCTGCGCGTCAGAAACAATCTTGTACTCCGCCTCAGCTTCGCTCAATTTCCCGGTGCCGGCCAGCGCCAGCCCGCGCGAGAAATGCCAGAACCCGGTTGTGACCTTCATCGCCGGATCCGGCACCGGCATCTTCAGAATCTCGTTCCAATGATGGAAGCGAACCTCCACCGCCATTGGGATCGTCATGAAACCTTCGAGCGGCGGCATCTCTTTCACATGCGGCCCCACGTTCGCAGCCAGCAGGTCTGCATTCTTTCGGGCCTCGGCGTAGCGGCCATTCATCGCGCCGCACATGGCCACAAAATGCAGGTTGTGGCTGTAATACATCATGGGGTAGATACCCTGCTCGCCCGTCGCTTTGAGATAAGCGCGATCCACTTCCGCCGCCTGCTCGTTCGTTTTGACCGCCGCCTCGTAGTCGCCGGTGCGAATGTAGATGTGGGCAGGCATGTGCACGATATGTCCCGCCCCGGGCGCCAGCGCAGCGAGTTTGTTCGCCCCCGCCAGCGCGCGCTCCGGATTGTTCGAAGCCTCGACGGCATGAATGTAATAGTGAATCGCGCCCAAATGATTGGGATCGCGTTTCATCACCGATTCCAGCGTCGCCACAATTTCTTCGGTGCCGGTCTCGGGCGTGCCATCCTGATGCCACAATCCCCAGGGATGCAAATTCATCCCGGACTCGGCAAAAAGCGTGGCCGCGTCGAGATCGTCGGGAAACTCGGCCGATACTTGCCGCATGGCGGCGTGATATTCCTCGGCGGCCTTCTTCAAATCGGAATTCGGATCGGCAGGAAACCGCTTCGCCATCGCCTGGATGTAGGCTCGCTCGCTGGGCGACGCTTCCGCCGACAGATCGACCGCCTTCTGCACCGCATCATGCGCGTGCTTGTAACGCTCGGGATCCGCGGGATCGTTGTAGTTCGGCCCTACGGCCTCGGCAACGCCCCAGTAAGCCATCGCCAATTTCGGATCGAGTTCCGCGGCGTGCTGAAACGATCGTGCAGCCTCATCGTGGTTGAAGGCATAAATAAAGCGCAGTCCCTGATCGAAGAACTGCTGCGCCCCGGGGTTATGCGTCGAAACAGGGTGATGGAGGTCGCCCAAACCTGTCACCAGCGTGACCGAGTGGGACTGCTTATGCGCGGCATGATCCTGCGCCATCGCCCCCAGGCAGAGCAGAGCACCGCACAACACGTGAGCCAGAATTTTCATCTGGTCAACCCTCCTGAATTCAATTTTGAAATTCGAGCCCAAACAATCGAGAAACGACCGTGGAAAACGCCCCAGTAAGTGGGTCCAGCCTATGCCAAATCAAAGCCCTTGCCAAGTGATTCGCCGCAAAACTGCGCCCCACGTCTCAGGTACAATCCCCTTTCGCCCCCGCTATGCGCAAGGCCGCGTTGCTCTACAACCCGGATTCCGGCGGCAGCACGCAACGCCCGCGCGAATTGGAATCCGCACTCACCACTCTAAGAACTGCAGGCGTTGAAGCCGATCTTATTCCCACGAAGTCTCCCTATCACGCGGTCGAAGAGACTCGAAGCGCCGTCGATTCCGGCTGCGACACCGTCTTCGCCTGCGGCGGCGACGGCACCATCCACAACATCGTTCAAGTCCTCGCAAACTCTCCCACCGCACTGGCCATTCTGCCCATGGGCACAGCCAATGCGCTCGCCCATGACATCAGGCTTCCTCTCAAAATCGCGGCTGCGGCCAGGGCCTCCCTTCAGGCCACGCCACGTCGAGTCGCTATGGGTCGGGTCAACTATATCGACCTGAAGGGCAATCCTGGCTCGCGTTATTTCGTGGTCGCCGCCGGCGTCGGCGTCGATGCTCACCTCTTCTACAAACTCCACAGTGGAACCAAAAAGCGCATGGGCATGGCCGCCTACTACGCGAAAGCATGGAATCTCTGGCTCAGCTATCCCATGACGCGCTTCGTGGCGGATCACACTCCAACTGGCTCTGACACTTCGCATACCGCTGAAGTCACCGAACTGATGGCCGTCCGCATCCGCAACTTCGGCGGCGTTCTTCAGGAACTTGCACCAGGTGCTTCTCTTGATCGCGACGACTTGCGCCTGGTCTTATGCCATACTGCCAGCCGCGCGGCCTATCTCGCCTATGTGACCCGAGGCCTGTTGCACCTTCCCTGGACCATCCCGGGCATTTACGTCTCTCACAGCACGAGAGTGTCGTGCCGATATCCAGCAACCTCCGCGACGCCACAGCAGCGCAAGATCTATGTGGAAGCCGACGGCGAACTGCTGGGCACGCTCCCCGTCAACATCACTATCGTGCCGGATGCGCTTACAATTCTGGCGCCACCGCGTTGAATGGCATCGCCTCGACTGGCGCTTCCTGCGTGCCCCGATTAGAATCCTGCAGACCACTTGGAACCCATCACCCACTTCCTGACCGGCGCCTGCATGGGACGCGCCGGCCTCAACCGCAAGACGGCGCTGGCCACGCTGACGCTAATTCTCGCCGCCGAAGCGCCCGACTTGGACATCATCGGCGGCTGGATTCGGGGCCCGGCCTTCGGCTTCGCCCATCATCGCGGATTCACCCATTCTTTCCTCGGCGTTCCGCTCGACGCCCTGGTGGTAGTCGGCTTTGTATATCTGCTCTGGAGCTTGCGCGGCCGGAAGATTAAGGACCCGAATCTGCCTCCGCGCTGGGGACTGCTGTACTTCTACGCCTGCCTTGCGGGACTCAGTCACATTCTGCTCGACTTCACCAACAACTACGGTGTGCGCCCGTTCTGGCCTTTTTCCGAGAAGTGGTATTCCTGGGACATCGTCTTCATTTTCGAGCCGGTAATCTTCGCGTTTTTGATTCTCGGATTGATCGTTCCCTCGCTGTTTGGTCTCATCGACAAAGAGATCGGCGCCCGCCGCCGCGCTCCTCGTGGACGAGTCGCCGCTACTCTCGCGCTCACCGGAGTTGTTCTGCTGTGGGGCCTGCGCGATTTCGAACATCGCCGCGCCGTCAACGCCCTCGAGGCCCGCACCTACAACGGAGCCGATCCCATCAAAGCCTCCGCCTATCCGAAGTGGATCGATCCCTTCCACTGGTACGGCGTCGTCGAGACTCCCGCCTTCTTCGCCCTGGCGCCGGTGGATTCCCTTGCTCCCGAAGTCGATCCCGAAGGCCGCATGGAGATCCGCTACAAGTCGGAAGAAACTGCGGTCACGCTGGCTGCGAAGAAATCTTATGTAGGACGCGTGTTTCTGGATTGGGCGAAGTATCCGATTACAGAAACTGAAACGCTGCAACCTCCGCAGGAAGGTTACATCGTCCGTTTCCAGGACCTGCGCTTTGCCGGGATTACGATCGCCGGCCGCCCAGGTGGCCGTGCTCTAAGCAGAGCTGTGCTAATCGATAAGAACTTGCATGTCGTCGGCGATGTCTACGACACGAAGAAAGGGCAGGCCATCGTCCCCGAACCTGATTAACGTATCACCGCTGCGGCTCCTCGTGACGAGTTCGATGGGTCATTCCCAGGACTCGCGCTTGCTCGAGCGGGGCGAGGGATCTCGCGCGGAACTGCCAGGACGCCCTGTGCCGCAACGTCGGCGGCCGCTTGTCACTTCGAAGTAATATCCTTCGATCCACGCTTGACGCCAACCCCGCCAGCGCCCAAAATAGAATGTCGTTCGAGGTGATCCATGCTGCCCTATTTATTCGTTCTACTCACGATTGCCGTCCGCTTCCTCCCGTTCGCCGGTCCCCTGAACGTTCTGCCGCACGCCTGGCACTTCACACCGCTAGCGGCTTCGTTGCTGTTTTTCGGAGCACGCGGCTCGCGCCGCCAGATGTGGATTCCGCTGGTGTTGCTGGCAGCCACCGACGTGGTTCTGACCAAGTTCATCTACGTCTACCCGTTCTCTTGGGACCAGCTGGTCATCTGGGCCTGGTATGCCGGAATTCTCTGGCTGGGTACCAACTTGCGCGAAAAGGCCGGCTTCTGGCGCGTCGTGGGCGCGGCTGTGACTAGCTCGGTCTCGTTCTTCCTGATCAGCAACTTCGCAGTCTGGGCCGCCTCGCCGCAAATGTATCCCAGAACTTTCAGCGGCCTGCTGATGTCCTACACCGCCGGCATTCCATTCTTCCGCGGAACTGCCGAGAGCGACCTCTTTTTCTCCATTGCGATGTTCGGGACACCGGTTCTCCTGAACAGTCTTGCCGGATGGCTCCACAAATCCAGCGACCGCCCCGCAGCCGTTTAAGAAAGAATGATGCTCATGTGGGGACAGCCGCCTCGGCTGTCCAGCAGCGATGCCTGTCGTCGCGGCTGCATCTAGGGCTTCAATCTAGTCTAGGGCAATTCTAGTTTCCGGCAATCTAGTAAGGATAAGAATCGTACTCCCACCACGGGCTATAGGAGTACGGCGGCCAATACCAGAAAGGATCCCAACCGAGGCCCCAGCCAAAGCCAAACCCCCAACCGCAGCCCCAGCATCCGCCCCAGGCAAAGCCGGGACCCCAATAGCCGCCACGCCAACCAAAGCCGCCACGCCAGTCAGGCCCGCGTCCGAACCCGCCGCTTCGGATCAAACTTGCGCCGGAGCGCGCATTCAATCCCGCTCCCACCGCGCCGCGCGCGCCGCCAAACGGATGCCACTGCCCGTCGGCAATTGCGGCGTGCGCATTGGCGAAGCCGGCGCTCCCTGCTCGGCCAAACGAATGCCATCCCGCCGACGCACTGCGAGATCCGCCTGCTGACGACCAGCCTCTTCCTCCGCCGAACCCGCGCGCCGACCGGCCTTCGCCCATTGCTCCCGACCGGCCAATACCACTATGCATAGAGCTTCCCCGTCCCCCGCCGCCGTAGCCAAAACCTCCGCCGCGGGAGCCCGCAGAAAAACCACCACCGTGGAAGCCACCACCGCCTCCGCCGCCGTGACCGCCGCCGTGACCTCCGCCGTGCTGAGCGAGCGCGGGCGAGACTGCACAAATAACTGTGAGCGAAACGACTCTTAGAAAGGACTTCAGCAAGAAGGAATTTCTCATGTTAATTCCCTCCCTCCAACGGCGGTTGACTGCCCGGGAGGGGCAACCGTCTGTGCTAATCGTACTCGACTAATCCTACTCCATTGAAACTCTGATTCCAGCGGGAAAGTTCGGGATGGCCGGGAACAAATGGGAACGGCTTGAAATAGGGAAAAATCGGTTACCAGAAGTAGGCCGGCTCGCTACTTCTTCTTCCCCATCTTGCGTGAGATTTCTTCGAAGATCTTCGGCCGCAAATCGGCCAGGACGCTGTCAACGATGCTGGCAATGGCTGCCGGATCGGAATCGGATTCTTCCGTCGTTGGAGTTTTTTCCGCCCCGGCGGCAACCGCCATGGCTGCCGTGTCCGGAGGCGTCAACGGCGCTTCGGTTTCCTTTCGAGTCGGCTCTTCGGACATATACCTGGAATCGTCCGACTCGCGAACTCGCCGCCAATTGGCCCATGCCGCGGCCGTAGTTGCGGCAGCGTCGGAGTTCTTCGGCATCTCCTCGTGTTCAGCCGGTGCACTCGCGGCCGACGCGTCGTCAGCAGAAACCGGACTGGCGGACATTTGTTCGCTACGCGCTTCCTCGACGAAACTGGGTGCTGGAAGCTGATGCTTCTCCACAGTGGCCCCCGCAGCTTGGGGCTCGGCCGCGGCAGCGGTGGGCTCTGCCTTTTTCGATTCCTCGCTAGTCCGATCAAAACTAGTCCGATCAAAACTTGTCTGATCTAAGCTTTTCCATTCCTGGCCTCTCGCTACTTCGGGCCCGGAATCTGTTTCGGCATGTCTTGCCGTGTCAAGTTTCTCGGCTTCCGGCTGCGGATCCTGGGCTGGCGCCGACGGACTTTCTTTCGTGATAGCCTCGACAGCCTGCGATGTCTCGCGCCCAAGCTCGGCCGCTGTTTTGGTCTCGCTGGCGGCGGGCTCGATCCCTCCCGGAGCCTTCGGTACCGCTTCGCCGGGATACTGTTCCGCGACCATTTCAAGTTCGTTCACCGTAGCACGAATGGCTTCGGAAGAGAGGGCCTTCCATGTCTGCCCGGTTTCCGCCACCGGTGCGGCGGGAATCGAAATCGGCGGCTCTGGCAGCGTAAGCGGTGGCGGGACGGGAGATTCCGTAGCGGCCGCAAATCCAACCGAGCCGTACTCGTTCGCAGGGACCGCAGCGCTGGAGGCCTGACCGGCGACAGCTGCGGCAAAGGCTGCATAAGCCTTCTGCATCTCGTGCTCGAGAGAAATCGTAGCTTCTTCCTTGCCCACGGCAACCGAAACCGCCGTCCAACGTGGTGTCTCCGCAACCGACGCATCTCCCGCCCCTATTGCCATCGTTACAGGCTGTGTGATGGGCTCTGGCGCAATCTGGTCAGCCGCATGTTGCGATGGGAATTCGTTCCCCGAACCTATAATCGGCAGCGCGCGGGCGCCCGGGTCCAGCCCGGCAATCGCGGCCATCAGATCGGAGTGGCTGGCAGCGGGCAAGCCGGCTGTTTCTGCCGGCGCTTCGCTGAATTTCTCCCCGGACGAATTGGATTTCTCTTCGGACTTCTCTTCCAGCTTCGGCTCAAACTTCTGCTCGAACGCCTGATCGACAACCGGCACTGCGGCTGCCGGAACCTCCGGCGGTAGTCCGGCTGCGGAGTAGGTCGGTTCCCCGCTTTCAGTTCTCGCGTGTGCTGCCGGCGCTTCGCTCGACTCCGCGATCTTGCCCTTGACTTGCGCGGCCGCTGCGGCCAGAGCGGCAATCTCCTCTGGAGTCACGTCCTTCGGTAAGCCTTCCGGCGCCAGCGCGCCCAGATCGACCCGAGCGTTGTCCTCTCGAATCGCGCTCGGCTTCTCGGCGCGTTTGCGCTCGCTGGCTGCGGCATTTGAAATTGCGGCGCTGTCGCCCTCAGGCGCGGATTTTTCTTTCTTCTTGGACGGAAACGAAATCCGATTTTTCCATCCCGAATCATCGTCCGCGGGGGCGGTGGTACGGTCGAATTTTCCTTCATCGAGCGAAGCCGTCACCCGGGCAAAGCGTCCTGGCTTCGAAGCCTCCGCACGGGGCACAATCTTGTCTTCCAGTTTGCTTAAAGCGCTCAGTAATTCACTGGCCTCAAAAGGTTTGACGATAAATCCATCGGCGCGCACCCGCTTGGCTTCTTCCGGCTTGAAAGGTTCCAGCTTACCCACGGTCAACAGCACCGGCACCCGCGAAGTGTCCTGTGCATCCTTGAGACGCTGGCACACCTCAAGCCCGCTGTAGCCGGGCATATAAACGTCCAGAATGATCAGATCGGGTTTTTGCTCGGCAATCTTTTTGAGCGCGGCCGAACCGTTGTTGACGGTAATGACCTCGTACCCCGCATCCGCGAGGATCTTCCGTCCCATATTCTGGGCGGTGACGCTGTCATCGGCGAGCAGTATCTTCCTGGCCAAGGTTTCCTCGAATGAGGGGAGATAACGCGAAGGTAACCCGAGCCACACTCTAAGTCAATGATCCCGAAGGGAAGTAACCGGTTACCACTGGTCAGCACCTAGTGCGCACGCCGGGCGGCAGAAGCTCTTAGGGACTAAAGTAGTACCACGCCCACCCATATCTCGTTGATTTCCTACGATTCTACGAATTCCAATCGGCACAATTCGCAGCGGCACGCTGGAGGGTTGTGAGCTGAGAGCTGACGGCTGATTGCTGATAGCGTTCTTCAAAACGGCAGAATCTTCTTCAGCCCCTTCTTTTTTTTCTTGCTGCTGGAAAGCTCCGCGTCAGTAGCGGGCGTGTTGTCCGCACTCGCCGCGACCGATGAAGACGACGAGCCCTGCTGGATCTCATTCACCTGCGGTGGCGGAGGCAGCGCCTGATCGCCCGCGGAATCGGTCGGCTTCAGTTCGTTGGGATCGGCAGCCGGTTTCAACTCATTCGGATCGGCCGTGCCCGGCGGCGTGATCGCAGTCGTGGCGCGCCCAAAAGGCGAACCGCCGCCTGGCGTTGTATTGTCCGGCGGAGCTGCCGTGTCCGCGGCGGGCTGATCCGGTTTTACGATCTCCACTCCTACGCTCTTCTCGCTCACACCCGCAGCCGCAAATGTTTCCGATCGAATCACCAACGTCGCAGCCACCGGCTCCGGATCGGCCAGCGACGGATCGCCCACCTTCGCCGCATTCGCAACATCGGGCCCTTTCTTTACTATTCCCATCATCTTTTGTATTGCGGTCAACTCGCTGCGGCTCTCCATCTCGGCCCGGTTCTGCGCGACCGCTCTTCTGGTTGGCCGCGGAATCGGCTGGTGCAAAGCTGCCAGGCGCTTTTTGGCATCGTCGGAACGATCCAGGAGCGGATACCGCGTCAGGATCTTCGAATATTCCTCAGAAGCATTCTTGGTCAGCTGGCCAATGTAGCGCGACTTGTCTATCTCACGCGCGCAACCGCGCGGCAGGCCATGCTCGTTGCACGTTGGCGCGGTTCGGACGCGCGCAATCTGTCCTTCATAATCCTGTCCCAACAGAAAGAGCGCCTCATCGGCTCGGCTATATAGCGGATATTTATTGACCAACGACTGCAAGCGCGCGATCGACGCCGGATAAGACTCGCGCAAGTAGTAGAAGCGCCCAATTCCAAACTCGCGCTCCGCCAATACTTCCTGCACTTCCAATAAGCGCTGCTTGGCCTCCGGCACCAGCTTGCTGTCCGGATATTGCAAAATCATCTTCCGGTATTCGTCCTCGGCGCGCTTGGCGTGCGTGTAATCGCGATCGGCCTTTTCCATTTGCTGGTAATGGATGTTGGCGATCTTCAGCTGCGCCTCGGCCGCTTCCGGCATGTTGGGAAAGAAAATTTCGAAATCGCTGTATTCCTGCTCGGCCTGCGCCAGGGCAGCCGTTCCACCCTCCGCGTACCAGGAGTCGCCAACCGCCAGCTTGGCGCGCGCAATGTATTCCGAATCCGGATAAGTATTGATCAGAGTCTGCAGCGTCAGCCGCGCCACGTCGAAGCGGTTGTGCTTCATGGCGTCCATGGCCTTGTCGAACAGGACTTTATCCGGCTGCTTCGACCCGACATTGGCCAGCGGGTTGGAAGACTTCCTATTCGTACAGGCGATCGTGATCACCAACAGCGTGCCCAACACAACCATCAGCGGAATTCGACGTGACATTTGTACCTCAGATCGATTCATGTAGGGACAGCCGCCTCGGCTGTCCGCCGAGCAAAGCCCGGCTATTTCTGGGTGCCCCATTTCTCGCATCCTTTGCGAGAAGTGGGGATTCACTATTCCGAAGCCTACCGGCCCGAAGGCCCCCGGGATTCCCACAAACAAAAAACTAAACCTTCAGCATCGCCGCTTCCGTCGCCACCTTCAACAATGCTTGCGCATTTTGTCTTGGATCGCCATTCCCGAACACGGCGTTGCCCGCCACCAGAATTTCTGCTCCCGCCCGCACCACATCGGGAGCGGTCTCCAGCGCCACGCCGCCATCCACCTCGATGCGGTAATGGAACCCGCGCTGTCCTCGAATTTGAGCTAACTGCCGCATTTTGTGGAGCGTGGACGGAATAAACTTCTGCGCTCCGAAACCCGGATTTACCGACATAACCAGCACATAGTCAACAATATCGAGGACTTCCGACAGCGTATCCACCGGAGTCCCAGGATTAATCACCACGCCCGCGAGGCAATTATGACTCTTGATCAGATGCAGCGTGCGATTCAAATGCCTGCAAGCCTCCTGATGCACTGAAATCCAATCCACTCCTGCGTCGGCGAAAGCGGGGATGAATTCGTCCGGATTTTCGATCATCAGGTGGCAGTCGAGCGGCAACTTCGTCGCCCGGCGCAGCGATCTCACCACCGGCGGCCCGATTGTGAGGTTCGGAACGAAGTGTCCGTCCATGATGTCCACATGGATGACACTCGCGCCGCCGTCCGCAGCGGCACGTACCTGCTCGCCCAGCCGGGCAAAATCAGCGGAAAGAATCGATGGTGCCAGTTCGATCAACTGTGGACTCTCAGAACGTAACTCTCAGAACCTGACTCTCGAACGTGAGGAAACGGTTACAGAAATTCTAACACGCAGAAAAGCAATGCCGGGCACGGACTTGCGAGTACCAGGCCCAGTGTGGTGCAGGCTCCCCCGCCCGCATTTCACGGTTTCAGCGACGCACTGTAGGCGGCCAGCGCCGCCATATCGTCGACGGTCAGTTGAACCACCACGGCTTTCATCGCATGAACGGTCACTCCGGCGCGCGCGCCGCTTTGAATATCGTAAAGTTGCCGCACGAGATAGCTCGGCGAGCGCCCAGCGAGCGCCGGCACGTTGTCGCGGCCCTTCAGTCCGATGCCGTGGCAAGTGGCGCAACGAAGCGTTTTGTTGGACGCTCCACTGGCGAGCGCTGCCCCTTTTTTAATGCTGCCCGACGGCACGTACGCCACGAATCCGGATTGGTCATCACGCAGTTCGGTGCGTTCCAGATTTTCCGGCGTTTCGATAATGCGCGCCCCAATCGGCTCCATCTGGCCGCCGTCGGATGGAACCAGCATCCAGCCGGCCACGTGAGTCTGGGGAACAGTATCGGTTTCCACCACGCGAACCCACGGCCTGGGTTTCAGCGCCGCGAAATATTCGGCGGCAGCCCGTATCTCACTGGCGTTGGCCCTGGTCTCATTCTTGATCATGGCCGTGGTGGGTGCGTGTCTGGGTTCAGAACTCTTGCGCAGACCGTTTCTGAAATCGGCCAACTGTTGCACGATGTACGCCGCACTCAGGCCCGCCAGGCTCGCATTCTCCGGGCGGCCCTGCCCATTTGGCAGGTGGCAGTAAGCGCAGGCAAAGATGTCAGGCCCTCTGCCATGCGAAACGATCTTCGGCATCGCTGGATGTTCCTGGGGATACCAATCAGGCGGATTGAAAAAATCTGCAATTTGCGCGAGCGTGAATGCCGCCTCGCTATTGGGCACGTGTCGCGGAGTCGTATCGGGTTGGGTCGGCGCTGCGGATTCTTCGCTCGGGTTGATGGCGAAAGCCCAATACGGCGGCGGTTCGCGCATTGCCGAAGGTTTCGTTCGTGCGATCTGTTTCTGCGCCTCAATTTTCGCCACCGCGAAAATCAGCAGCAGGCAAAGGCCCGCGGCCGGCAAATATCTCAGCGGGATTGGTTGGTTCACGCCACCAGCCTATCTCATCCCACACTTTCAAAGTATGTTTCAAACTATGGACGAGTTGCTCAGCCCATTCTTCTGGCGGGAAGCCAGCGTGCTACGCTCGTTGGGCGTGCTCTCGCTCACCCAATTCCCGCCCGCTGTCTACAGCGTGATCGCGGTATTTCTCTGGGGAACCTCCGACTTTGCCGGCGGATATGGTTCCCGCCGCGCCAATGCATTCGTGCTCACGGCGTTCTCCCATGTGTGCGCGTTCGCCTTAATGTTTGCCATCGCGCTCGCATACCACGGCGCATTTCCTTCGCGCGCCAGCATCATCTGGGCTCTGGCCGCCGGGGCGTCCGGAGGATTCTCACTCGCCATCTTTTATCGCGCCCTGGCCGCCGGACAAATGGGGGTAAATGCGCCGATCGCAGCCTTGGTGGGCGCAGCCATCCCCGCGCTGGTCGATATCGCCATCGAAGGCGCTCCCACCCGCTGGATGCTCGCCGGCTTTGTATTAGCCATCGTCGCCATCTGGCTCATCACCCGCCCGGAATCGTCATCGGGGGAATCGCAATCAAACGGCCCAAGAGATTCCTCCGGCCGTCCCGCTGGCATCGGCATGGCCGCCCTCGCCGGCGTGGGATTCGCGGGATTCTATCTCTGCATCCACCAGGCAGCGGGTTCACCGCTGTGGATTGCGACTATCTCCCGCATCGGTTCGTTCACCGCCACGGCTATCGCAGTCGCGGTCACCCGCGCATCGCTGTCGCTCGATCGCCCTCGTCTAGCGCTGGGCATGCTAGCCGGATTCCTCGATATCACCGCCAGCGCCCTGTTCATCTTCGCCAGCCAGCGCGGACGCCTCGATGAAGCCGTCGTCCTCACATCTCTCTACCCCGCCGTAACTGTGCTGCTGGCTCGCCTGGTCCTGAAAGAACACTTCAGCCGCTGGCGGTTCATTGGCCTGCTGGCGGCGTTGGCGTCGGTGCCTATGATTGCGGCAGGCTAGCCGTCATTCCACATTCCAGAATATGGAACAGAAATATGGAACAGAGTCGTGCCGCCCGCAACCGTAAAGAACGCTCCGCAAGCCACGGAAATCCGACTCGGTACTCGCGATCTTGTACTCGATACTGCTAGCATCCCAACGTGGCTCTTCTGGAAATCCGCAACCTGACGAAACTATTTCCCCACGGCGAATCGCTTTTTGGCGGAAAGTCTCGCGGAGAAGTTCGCGCGGTCGATGACGTTTCGCTCGACATCCAAGCCGGCGAAACACTTGGCCTGGTCGGCGAATCCGGCTCCGGCAAGAGCACACTGGGACGCCTCATCCTTCGTCTGATCGATCCCACCTCGGGAACGGTGCGCCTGGAGGGCCGCGACCTGCTCGCTGCCAGCCGCGGCGAAATGCGCCGCCTGCGCCGCGACCTGCAAATCATTTTTCAGGACCCATTCGCCTCGCTCGATCCCCGCTTCCGCGTGCAAGACATCATCGCCGAGCCTCTCATCATTCACGGAGATTCCTATGGGGACAGCCGCCCCTTCGACAAGCTCAGGGCAGGCTCCCGGCTATCCGGTCGGCCAAAGCTCGACCTGCGTGCCCGCGTCGCCGAGCTCCTGCGCTCCGTGGGCCTCGACGAATCGGCCCGAACTCGCTACCCGCACGAGTTCTCCGGCGGACAACGCCAGCGCATCGGCATCGCCCGCGCCCTCGCGCTCCGGCCGAAGTTCCTGGTGTGCGACGAACCCGTCTCCGCGCTCAACGTCAGTGTAGGAGCGCAGATCGTCAACCTGCTGGCGCAATTGCAACGCGACTTAGGCCTCACCTATCTCTTCATATCGCATTCCATGCCAGTAGTCCGTTATCTCTCCACGCGCATCGCAGTGATGTACCGGGGAAAAATTGTCGAAGTCGGCGACACCGAACAAGTCACCGCCAGCCCCGCCCACCCCTACACCCGCACCCTGCTGGAAGCGACGCCAGCCCTGCTCATCTAACGAAATCGTGTGGGGACGGGCGCCTTCGCCCCTCCAGCCAAGCGTGGCGCGGCGCCCATCCCGGCTCACGTAGCGACAGCCGCCTCGGCTGTCAACCGAGCGCAGCGAGAAATCCCGCACAGTTACATAAGCCGTTACCAAGAAAAAAGAGGTCCTTATTCCCCGCAGAATAAGGACCTCGCAAATCTCGACAACTTTACCACCCCTGATGGGTGCCCACCTCAATGTGCATGGGACGCGAAGGAATGCCGTTGGCAACTACCACCACTTCGCTGTCGCCCAGTTCCTGGTCAGCGGGCACATCGAAAACGGTGAAACCCAGCTCCGGAGAGGCGACTGCCATGCTGCTGTGATCGTGTGTCCGGCTATAAAAAACGTGCCCCGTTTTGTTGTTGGTGATGCGCACCAGCGGGTAGTTAGTCGCGCTCTGCACATCGTCTCCGTAGGCCGCTCCTTGCGACAGTCCATTGAACAGAAAGCCTGCAATGAGATACGAATGCCCCGGTGCAACATGTTCGGGAGCCCAGAGGACAATGGGCGCCCAATCCCGATCGTAGGTTCCGGATGGCGTGTAAATCTCGATATCGTCCGAAAAATCCGTCAGCAAGACCTGCCCTGACGGCAGCATCAACATGTTCCCGTAGAACGAGCCGTCGAACGGTGCATTCGGCGGGCCCGGGACCTCCGTCAAGTTCTTTCCATCCCACTCCAGGAACGTCAACGGCGGATTCCCATACCCTGGACTTGCCATCATCAGAACTTTGCCGTTGATTTCCAGAGACGCCGGTCCATCCGCGATGTTTAGCGGATCCGGAAAATCCGGTCCTGGCTTCCATTTCCCGGTATAAGAATTGTAGATCGCGGTGTGACCGGGATTGCCGGGACCGCAGGTGTTCGAGCCCGTGTAAAAGACTGTCCCGTCTGGCCGCAGGACCGCGGGACCCAGTTCGAACGTGGCGTTCTTTTCCCCACCGCAGGTCGCGTTCGAGTCCCACAGTTGTACGATCGTGCTGCCGGCGCTATGCCACGTGCCCGTTCGCGGGTCGTACAACTCCGAATTCGTTCCCGTCGGCATGTAGGTAAAGGGAGCAATCGGAACGTAAGCATCAACCGTCAGAACTTTCCGGTTGGGAAGCAGCGTCCATCCTTCTTCATCATTCGGATCGTATTTTCCGGCGCCCGTAGGGGTCCAGGTAAGGTTATGGGCATTCAACAGTGCGGCTTGATAACTGCAGCAGTTGGCCTGCATATAAGTACCGTTGGCGAGGACAATGCCCTGAGCATCGCCGATCGTTGGCTGAGGTATCCCGCAGCAGCCGGTAAAAAAGCTGGGCGGCGCTACGGATGTCCACGCATCCGCCACGGGATCGTAGATGGCGCCCATGTTGGTCCACACGGGATTGAAGAAGTTGTACTCTCCGCCTTCGATGATCACGCGACCGTCCGGCAGTACGGCAGACGAGTGATAGAGCGGGCTGTAATCGGCTGGCAGCGACGCGATCTCAGTCCAGGTTCCATTCACATAGCTGCCGCTGCTATCGGGAGTCAGTTTCCACCAGTCTTGGCAGCCGGCGTCTTGCACTAACACAGTTCCATCGGTAAGCAGCAGCGGATTTGCTGCTCCGCAAACTAGAAAATTGGGTTGGTTTGTCAGCGGCTGCCAGGGAGACGAAGCTGACGGCGAAGCGTTGCGCGCCAGAGCCGCTACGTGCGACGCCCCGATGCGTGGAGGGATGGGTTTGAGTCGGGGAAATGATTGTGCGCCGGCAAGGCCGGCCAGCAGGGCGAGCACAATGGGAGTGCTCAGAATCGAGGGATTGCGGCCTTTCATATCTTCTCCTTTGAAATGAAGCGTGGAATTTCCTACGGAGCCGAGAGTGGGCGACATCGTATCCCCATTAATTGTTGGCGTCAATGTGCAACGTCAATGTGCAACGATTTGCATTCGGACCCGCCGTGCGCCGCGGCGACCCGGTCGATTGCCGTCCGCCAGATTCGCTGCTTTCCCGACTGAAACCCGATTTCGACAGCCTGGTTTCCGTTAACCATCAACAGTTCCTGTTCGTCACGCTGAAAAGCGTGCGCGTCTCAGGTCCGTGTGGTGTCTAATAGAGCCATGCGGCGGATGATTCTCAATCTTTGCGTTCTGCTGCTCACCGCCCGTTTGTGGGCGCAACAGTCGTCCGTTAAGGAGACGGAGAAGGTTGCAATTCAGCGCGCTAAGGGCCTGATCGTTTCCTCGCTCGATCGCACCTTACCGAATGTGAGTCTGGAGTTCTTCCTGAAGTACGAAGCTGGGGGCGCACCGATCAAATGGGAAGCGAACGACTGCGGGGACCAGAGCGGAAGCCCGGCGCTCTATCAAGAGCCTGGCGCTCCAATGTGCGTGGAGGCCGATTTTGAATTCAAACGGCAGACTGCCGTATCCGTTATCGTTTCATCCGGAACGTCCAGAAAAGGACCGTCGGCCGTTCCCTCTCTCATTGGTGTGACAATCACCCAAAGCGGAGCCATCCGTCCCGTGCGTCACCTGAGCGACTTGCCCGCGGAATTGCATCGCGCCGCCCCCAGATTTCCACGAGACTTGCCCGTTCCAGTGGGAGCACTGTCATCGGCTCCAAACCGTTGACTTTCGACCCTCCGCTTCGCAACTGTTGAAATATCGCCGTCTCGCCGGCAACTTCATTCGGTTCCCCTAAAACCACCACGACCACAACCAATCCACGCACGTATGCGTGATCGTCGATGCCGGCACCCGCCGCCGTTCGCGCCACGCCCGCCCGTAAAAAATCCCCGCAATCGTAGCCAGCACAACATACCGCCAGTTGAAGTGCGCCGTGCTTACGCTCAGGCGTTTATTGAAATGCGACAGGCCGAACAGCACCGATGCCATGACCAGAGCGGGGGTGCGTCCTACTCGCCGTTCCAGCAGATTCTGCACCCAGGCACGAAAAAAAGTTCTTCCGGCACGGCCACAAAAACAAAAATGCCCGCCCAGGTCAGAACCGCTTTGCCCACTGCCGGCACGTTGGCATGAGGATGAATGAACCCAAGCGCCAGCCCCAGCACGAGCACCGCGGGAGCAAAAAACACAAGCTCGCGCAACCCAGTCTTCCAGTCGCTCCATCGCAAATGGAAATCAAATCCGGCCCCGCTTAAACGGCGGATTGCCAGGAACCCATACAAACCGGCATCCACCAGCAGCAGATTATTCAACCCGCGCAATCCGGCCGGCCACGCAGTATCGAACCACCGCAAATCCACAGCCAGTCCCAGGATCAGAAGAATGAATGCGTCACGCCAATTTCCGTGCTGCTCCGGGTCCGCGGCCGCCGCTCGCGCCAACAGCCAGGCCATCAACACCGGCAGCGACGCGTATAAAAAAAACCACTGCCAGTGAAACATGTGCTGCGACGCCGTGATCGCCACATAAGGCAACACCAGCAGCGCCGGAAACGCCACCCGCAAGCCGAGCGGCCAGCGCCCCACCGCATTCGCCACGCGCTCAGCGGAAAATCCAAACGCTGCGGCAGGAACCAGTTCTGCGCCCAGCACCGCAATTACAACCGGCGTCGCATTCGACATGCGCACCATCTTATCCGGGCCGTGCCATCGCCCGGCAAGCGCGTCGTAATGCAACGCCGGCGCCCCCTCCAACCTCCAGAGGCAACTCTATTTCGCCGCGCTTCGCGCTCGCCTTGTCGAAGCTAGCGATGCCCGCGTGGGGACAGCCGCCTCGGCTGTCCAGCGAAGCATAGCGAGCCTACCTAAGAACACAGCCGCCGCCAAAATCGCCGCCATACCTGCGTTCTCGTCGGTGGCTCCGAGTCAGCCACCGGACTGCTCGCTCTCCTGATTGTGAAGCCGGCGGAATTTTCGTTACAGCTTGTGTCTAAGTCCGACCCAGATTAGAATGCCCTCGATATTTGAGGAGGCACGAATGGCCGCCGCTCCGGTTCTGCCCGTATCGCCCACCCCAATGCCCGAAACAGCGCCATTGTCCGAAGGCGCGCGCATCGTCAACACTTTTATCGCACCTTCGAAAACTTTTACCGATCTGCGCCGCAACGCCAGTTGGTGGTCTTGGCTCGCGCCTTTTCTGCTACTGGCGGTTGTCTGGGTGGCGTTCGTCTACACGGTCGATAAGAAGATTGGATTTCGAAAGATTACCGAAGACCAAATTCAAACCATTCCCAAGGTGGCGGACCAGTTTGAAAAAATGCCTGCGGAACAGCGCAATCAGCAGATCGAAGCGCGATCAATTGGTACCCGCTATTTCGACTATGGCAAAGCTATTCTGCGATTCGGCTGGTTCGCACTGATCGCGGGTGTGCTACTAGCGTCGTTCAAGTTCGGGGCAGGAGCGGATGTTTCATTCAAGAGTTCGCTGGCGATCGTTGTCTTCGCCAGCCTTCCTATGGTAATACAGCTCCTATTAGGAATTGCTTCATTATTGGCAGGCATGAGCCCCGAGGGCTATACCCCAGACAACCCAGTCGCCAGTAACCCCGCTTACTTCATGAATCCGGCAGACTCATTGGTTCGCTACTCGATGGTCGCAATATTTGACATCTTCGCTATCTGGACCTTGAGTCTCGCCGCCATTGGGTTCAGCTACGTCGGAAAAGTAAAGAAGGGAACAGCTTTCGGGATCGTTTTCGGCTGGTACATTCTTCTGGCGCTTGTGGGCGTCGGAATCGCTGCAGCGTTCACGTAGAACTTGGCCCAAGTTTGTCGTCGGACTAACCGTGATGTGGCAGTAAGTCAAGTCTACTTTCGTAGGCTTCAACGTCCTCGAAAGTAGACGTTTTATCCACAGCCTAAGCCTTTGAAAAGACAGTGGTCAAAAAGCTTGCCCAGCAGACTCAATGAGTTGCGGGCAAGGAATTCTACGGTTTTGCACAGCGTTCCTGCAGGAACACTCGCCAAATACACGCCGAAGACTAGGGTTTGAGTCGCGGAGCGTAGTGCCAACTGTAGAAGCCGCCCACCAGCGTCAGCAGCGCGCCCCACCAAACTCCTGCATGAAGGTGAAAAAGCACAACCTGAGCTTCCGGAGGGGGCGGATTTGCAACCTGATACAGTCCCGCACCCAGAATGAGCAGGCCATTGACCAGCAGCGACAGGCCGATGAAAAACCAGATCGAAACCGAACGTCTTGTCGTCGTCATGAATACCGCCTACCAGAAAATTATGTTCAGAATTACAAATACAACCGCCGCCACGCCCGCCCAGAAAATGGGTTTCTGATACAGAGCAACATTCTCTATGGGAGGAATCTGCGTCTGCCCGTATACCAACCCGGCCAATGCGCTGTCCGCTATGGGTTTTGTTGCCAGACTCACGACCACCGTCACGACCACGCACACTAAGAACGACCAGAGCGCCTGGTACATATCCTGCGCCAAAGCTTTTGCATGAGGCGATAGCGCCACATAGCGCAGAGCAGAGGGATCGACTTTTACCCATGCCCACATGCTGACCGAGGAAAGCGTGCCACACAGCAATCCCCAGAAACCACCCGGACCGGTGGCCCGCTTCCACAGCATTCCCAGTATGACCGTACCAAATAATGGGGCGATGAAGAAGCTGAACAGTGCCTGCACGTAGTCCATAATGCTGGCCGATCGCATCACCAGATACGCCGTACCCACGCTGATCAGGACGCCGATGATGGTGGTCCAGCGTCCCATATTTACGTAGTGATGGTCGCTGCCTTTGCTGTTGATCAATGGGCGATAGATGTCGTAGGTCCAGACCGTGGTAAATGCGCTTACATTTCCCGCCATTCCCGACATGAAGCCGGCGATCAGCGCGGTAATTCCCAAGCCCAGTAACCCGGGACCGCAATAGCGCGCGAGCATGAGAGGAAGAACATCGTTGTAACTGTAGCCATGAGTTACCGTGGCCACCGATTCCGGAACCAGTTTCATCGGCAGCACACCCAGGCCCAGCAGTCCTGGCAGGATCACAATGATCGGCACCAGCATCTTGAATCCGGCGCCTATGATGGGCGCCATTTCCGCGCTGCGCATGTCTTTCGCAGCCAGAATGCGCTGCACTACAAGGAAGTCCGTGGTCCAGTAGCCCATCGAAATCACCGCACCCAGGCCGAAAACTATCCCGGTCCAATGGATTCCCATGGGATTGTCGGAGAACGATCCCAGCCCTGCCCAGAGATGGATGTACTGTTCCGACGCTCTTTGCGTAATCAGCACTTTGAGGTTGGACCAGCCGCCGGCTTCGTACAAGCCTAAGATCGGAATCAGCAGGGCACCCGCCCAGATGAGAAAGAATTGCAGCACTTCATTAAAGATTGCGGAACGCAAACCACCGAGAGTCACATAAACCGCGACTGTCAGCGACGAGACCCAGATGCTGAAATTGATGTCCCACCCCAGCACGATCTGCATGACTTTCGCCATGGCAAACATGTTGACGCCGCTCATCAGAACGGTCATGAACGCGAAGGAGATCGCGGATAGAGCGCGGGCGGGTTCGCCGAAGCGCAGCTTCAAATATCCCGGCACCGAATGAGTTTTTGAAATGTAATAAAACGGCATCATCACCAGCGCCAGAAACAGCATCGCCGGAATCGCGCCGATCCAATACCAATGCGTGGCCAGAATGCCATATTGATAGGCCGAACCGGCCCAGCCCATTAGTTCCAGCGCGCCCAGATTGGCCGAAAGGAAACTGAGGCCGGCCACCCACGCCGTCATTTCCCGGCCCGCCATAAAAAAATCTTCTCCGGTATTGGCCTGGCCCTTGAGATAGAACCCGATGGCCAGCACGAGCACGAAGTAGAAGGCGACGATGACCATGTCCACCGGTGCCAGGCGAACCAGGCTATTGGAAGCAAATACTGCGAGAGCAGGATTCATTGGGCTTTGACCTGTCCGTAGTAGGCATTGCGGCCGTGCTTGCGCAGAAAATGCTTGTCGTGCAGTTCTTGCGCCAGCGGCCGGGATTCAGCATTGATCGAGAGAGTATGGCTTGCCATGCGCGCCACGTATTCCAGAATTACCGCGTGATGAGCGGCTTCTGCCGCGCTCGCTCCCCAGCAAAAAGGAGCGTGCCCGGCCACCAGCACCGCCGGAATTGTCTTGGGATCGAGCTGCGCAAATCTTCGGCAGATGGCCGTGCCGGTTTCAAGTTCGTAGTCGCGCGCAATTTCGCCTGGGCTCAGCCGCTCGGTCACCGGAATGGGCCCGTGAAAATAGTCTGCGTGCGTGGTTCCGAAGCACGGAATCGGCGTCTCTGCCTGGGCCCATGCGGTAGCGAACTCCGAATGGGTGTGCGCCACTCCGCCGATGCTGGAGAAATGTTTGTACAACTCCAGATGCGTTGGCAGGTCCGAGGATGGGCGCAAAGTTCCGTCAACAATTTTCCCCGTGAGATCGGAAATCACAATCTGGTGCGGCGTCAGATCTTCATAGGGGACGCCACTGGGCTTGATGGCCACCAGCGCTTGGCCGCGATCGAGGCCGCTGACATTGCCGAAGGTATAGAGCACAAGGCCGCGGCGAACCAGTTCCAGGTTCGCTTGGAGCACTTCTTCGCGCAGTGTCTTCAGCAGCATGGAAAAGAATTACGAATCGAAACCAACGGCGGAAGCAGGGATGCCTCGTAAACGTTTACGCCACGGAACATTAACGAACATGCATGCCTTTGTCAAAGAGATTGCGGGTGGGTTGCGAGGGAGTGCGCCGCTGCTTTCGGCATGAATGAATGCAGTTTGAGTTTCTGCTTCGCAACTTTCCGAGCCAGACAATCCGGCAATGCAATTCAGCGAAGGCAGGATAAAGGTTTACGCACGCCGGGGGAATCGCGCGTTCGCGCGAAACACGAATCCAGATCCTTCATTGCGCGCGGCAAACCTAAAACGCTTAGTTTGCCGCGACTAAGTTTGCCGCGGCTTCCAGCTAGCGCTTGGCTGCCATGGGCACTTTGACCGGCTCGGGCGGAGCGCTCGGCATCGTGGTGACGCGGCCTGTCGACCCATTCGTCGGAGCGGCAGCGGCCGAAGGTTGCGCGGGACCCTGCGTCAATCCGAGCGCCTTCCGAACTTCGGTGTCGAGCTTTGCCATCACATCCTTGTTGTCTTTCAGGAATTGCCGTGCATTCTCACGCCCCTGGCCAATGCGCTCGCCCTTGTAGCTGAACCATGACCCGGACTTTTCAAGAAGATTGTTGTTCACCGCAATGTCGAGCAGATCGCCTTCGCGGGAAATACCCTCTCCGTAAAGAATGTCGAATTCCGCTTCACGGAACGGCGCGGCCACTTTATTCTTCACCACCTTCACTTTAGTCCGTGAACCTGTCACCACGTCGCCTTCCTTGATCGCGGCAATGCGACGAATGTCGACCCGCACCGAGGAATAAAACTTCAGCGCGCGCCCGCCGGTCGTCGTCTCGGGATTGCCGAACATCACGCCGATCTTTTCGCGAATCTGGTTGATGAAAATCAGGCACGTCCGCGATTTGGAAACCGTTCCCGTCAACTTGCGCAGCGCCTGCGACATCAGACGCGCCTGCAGCCCCATGTGGCTGTCGCCCATTTCGCCGTCGAGTTCGGCCTTAGGCACCAGCGCCGCCACAGAGTCGACCACCAGCACGTCGATCGCATTCGACCGCACCAGCGCCTCGGTAATTTCCAGCGCCTGCTCGCCGTAGTCCGGCTGCGAGACCAGCAGGTTGTCGACGTCGACGCCCAACTTCTTCGCATAGCCGGGATCGAGCGCATGCTCGGCGTCCACAAACGCGGCCATCCCGCCCATTTTCTGCGCCTCGGCAATCACCTGCAGGGTAATGGTCGTCTTGCCCGAAGACTCCGGCCCAAACACCTCCACAACGCGTCCCCGGGGAAAGCCGCCCACGCCCAAGGCCGCGTCGAACGAAATCGACCCGGTAGGAATCACCGAGATCGGCACGATCGCTTCCTTCGACCCCAACCGCATGATCGATCCCTTGCCGAATTGCTTTTCAATCTGTGACACCGCCAGTTCAATCGCCTTGCCCCGTTCGTCCGCCATGAGAGTGGCTCCTTTAGAAATGCGTCATGAAATGAATCTGGCCGGATTATACATACAGATCGAAGCGAATAAAAGGCGAATCAAATAAATAACGGTGGATAACGTTCCGAAATGGGCAATGCAATGGTCGGGGAAATATCAAAGGTGCTCTTCCCGATCACGGTTGCGCCAGTTTCTCGTACAACTCACGATACTTCTCGTTGGAGCGGCGATAGGCGGCCATCACCTCAGGCCTGACCTGGGTCTGCGAAGGGACCACATTGTGCAGGTAATAATCCACCGCCCGCTCCAGCACAAACTGCGGCGATTGCTTGTTCTCCCGGGCCACGGAGACAAGTTCCTGGTAAAGCTTGGCGTCAATTTGCAAAGCGACCTTGACCGAACGCGGAATGCGTGCCTCTTTTTTCAGATTCCAGTCCAGATCTGACAGGATCAAGCTAGTCTAGAGATTTCCGGACGTATTTCCTATTTCCCAACTGGGGGATGTCCCGCTTTGTAGCGTCTGCGAATCGAGGCGGCATTCTCTTTCTCAGCTCGTCCTTCAAACCACAGCAAAAGGCGTCTCAAAACGATAGTTACCGGAAGGAAAAAGAGGACGGCCCCCACTTTAGTCTCCGTGATCTTGTAAAGGATGACCGTGGGCAATAGGGCGAGTACGATCGCGAATACGATGCTGCCAACAAAATGAACCCAGCCGTAATTGACTCTAGGCTTCGTCACATGGCCTACCGCTGCAGCAAATCCACCGGCGCGGTCACATCGTGCACGCGAAAATACTTCGCCAGCGCCGGATACTTCCGGGCCACGGCCTCGTACATCGCATAGGCCACGTTGCGGTAGGAAACATGCCCCGCCGGCGTAGTCCGCAGTTCGGAGATGTAGACCGCCTCGGCAAAATCCATCTTGAACAGCGCACGCTTGCGGAATGCCAGCGGAATCGCGTACTGCGAATTTTCTTCCGCTTCCGGCGTCTTGCGCGCGGCCAATTTCTCCGCTGCGGTCTGCACCCGGCGCATCGTCGCGTCGAAGCGTCCGCGCATGCCGGCATCTTCCACGTCGAGCAGCATCTCGTAGCCGTGCAGCGTGGTGAACCCCTGCAATACCTGGATGCACCGCCGGTGCCGGTGCATGTCGCGGAAGCCGCCCGTGTCCATGAGAATGTCGAAGCGGAACTGCTGCCCCGCCCGGAATCCGCGCAGCATCTCGTCATGCTTTCCGCGATGCCGCAATCCCAGGTCGATAATCTCCCGCCGCCGCCGTTCGCCCGCAACCTGCACCGCCTGCCGAATCTGCCGGTAAGAATGATGGCTGTGTTCGTAGAGCAGCGTGGTCGCAATCTCCACTTCCAGCGGTTCTTCGTCCAGCAGATCGACGATCGCTTTTGACGGCGCTAGCGGTTCGTCGGCCATCAACTCCCGCGCTGCCTGCCGCAGGCCGCGACGGGTCTCCATCTCATACGCGTTCGGATCGGCATACTTCACCAGCGTCGGCGCGACCCGAACTTCTTTCAACAACTCCTGCTCCGCCCGCGCTCCCAGTTCCGGACTCACCGCCCGAATCTGCGAAACCAACTCCCGCAACGAATCCCCATTCACGTTGTATGCCGCGCCCGTGGCCGCCTTCTTCAGCGACTCGCCCAGTATTCTTACTTCTTCATGGGTATGAGAAAGAAGATGCGCCACCTGCGTCTCCAGCGTGCGCGCATTCACAATTTCGCCCAGCGAAGTGTTCGTGGCCAGCGGCAGCAGATAGCGCGTGATATCAAACGCCCGCGCCTTCAGAGTGCGCTCATACGCCTCCTGCTTCATGTCGGCAGGCTTGGGTGTGATGCCGATCAGATGCTCGGTCATGTGCGCCGAAAGCGCTTCATACTCGGCGAATAGAAAATCCAACGTCTCGCGATAAAGCTTCCGCGCTTCTTCATCCGGACCGAAGTCCGGCATGTAATAGCCGCTCTTCTTGAAATCCTGATAGCGCGTCAACCGCTCCTGCCCGTCCCAGCGTTGCTCATCAGCCACTTCGATCGCCGCCAGAATCGACAAGCGCTCCACCGCCAGCGCAATATGCGCCAGGTCTGCAATCGAGCGGTGCCCGTACTGAAAGTAAAATGTGTTGAGAAATTTCTCCGCCTTCTGCGAACTGATTTCCCGCAGCGACTCTTTCATCGACAGCGCCGAGCGCGAATACTTGGCCATGGCGTAAGCCTGAATTTCGGGCTCAACGCCGAAGACCGCGAAGACCTCGGTCGAAGGCGCGTCGGGCAAGGGCTTTTCGCTCGGGGCTAAAGGCTCCGCAGCCGACGCCCTTTGCGTCGACCGGTGTCCGGAAACGGCAGAACCCGCATCGGTCGATGATGAATTCCTGTCTGATGGGTCGGGCATCGTGATCACTTGGTTCGTTGTGAAATCCGGCTTAGCAGCTTTTGCATGTTACGTGGCGAGGGACGAGGCACGCAATCCCATTAACGGACTGACGCCCCCTCCGCGGAAATGTCTTGCGCATTTTCCTCCACCAGATTACAAAGGTCTTGGGATTCGTGGCCCAGTGTGATGGTATCGTCAAAGGCGCCAGTATAAGTGTGTAGTAGCCCCTTGGCCGCAACCCTTGACCGATTCCGTCATCAAATTGCCCGTGACTACACCTGAGAATCCTGTGTCGCCTGATCTGCGTCCGGTTGACTACGAAAAGCCCCCGGTCGTCGAGACTGCTTTCCGTTTCACCTACCCACCCATAAAGGGCTGGAACGTTTTTCATCTGGGGCTGTTTTGGGCACGCCTTCGGAAACGCTATCAGTTCGCCGAGGCGCGTTTACCTATGGGCAGTGTTGAAATTGATGATCTCAATTTCAAGCTGGGCCCAGAAACCCGCCTCGAAGCGCTGCCCCTAAGATCTTTTCTTTTGGACTCATCCAAGAATCAGCTTCTGCAGGTTCAGCTAAATGCATTTATTAGAAATTGGAGAGCCATCGAGGACCAGCGTAAATACTGCCACTATTCCGACCTGAAGCCGATGTTCCAAGAGGATTGGGCAACGTATCGGGAATTCTTGAAGGACGAGAATCTGCCAGAACCAACCGTCTTTCAATGCGACGTCACCTACATAAACCATCTTGTGAAGGGCCGAGAGTGGAAGACGTTAGAGGATATCGGATCTCTTTTCCCTCGGATGAGATTTGGTTTTAAAGGCGCTTTGGTGACTTCGTTCTCCTGTTCGGCCACGGTTGTGGACAATCAGGTACGCATGGAAGCATCCCCGGCCCTGCGACCTGACGGCATGCCCATCATCCAGCTAACGCTTAACGTCAGCGGCAAACCCGCCGGCACTTCAGAGGCCGGCATCTGGGCCAAACTGGATGACTGCCATAGGGTGCTCGTGGAGACCTTTGCTGAAATTACAGCCGACGACTTGCAATCGCAAGTTTGGAAAAGGATACGATGACCATTATTTGCCCCGAGAACTGCGCCTACCTCGACCGCGTAACACCGGAGTGCCGGACGCTCGCAGCTGACTCAGTTTTTGAGTTGCCTCGGATGGTCGACAAGCGGCCTTGGCTGGCGCATGCTTTTACGGAGTTGCTGCAGGCACAGGACGCTGGAAGAATGGCGCCTGGCATCGGCGATTTCCAAATCACCGATAACACTCTGAACATGGCATTCAGGGTACTTGGCAGCATCAAGTACAGGTTCTTGCCTAACCCCTCAGTCTCAACCCTCTCAGGGGGCGGCATTCAGATTACATGGACAAGCGGGGCTCATGCTTTAGAAGTTAGCGTTTTCCCCGACGAAGGTGTCGGCGTTGCGCGTCTGGTTGATGATGCGCCGCAGGAAGTGCTCGATCTTGGTGCGGCAGACTACGGGCAGGTAAATGATCTCCTTGCAGACTTCGTTGGCTGATCAATCACGTAAATGCCTCCGTTCGTCAACGATCCCGTTAGATATCCTAACGAAGTGCGGCTCGTTCGCATCTTAAAGAATGATACTTTCTGGCACCCAAAGGACGTTCCCACCCGAGCATCGTCCGGTGCGTTCCTAGACACGAGTAAACAAAACTCGTGCTTTGTGGCGGATCAATTGACCGTTGAGCATTTCGAGTTGATCACCCAGACGTATCCCGACAGCAAGCTTGGGGTGGTTACAGCGGGCCATGCAAGGGAGCACGGTTACTCGGTCTGCGAAGACAATCCATCCGATTTCCTCTCCGCCGAGCATGTGGTTCTCGTCCGCCCCAAGACGTTTCAAAGAAAGATTACATTCGAATGGCCAAACGGCTGGCCTTACTGAGCACAATTTATCAGCCGCGCTAGAAGTTGTTTCCGCGCAGTTCGGCCCTCAGACACTATAATTCGCGGTTTGCGCGGTTGTAAGGAGAACTTTCATGTCTCTTTCAGGACGGGTTGCGCTGGTCACCGGAGCCTCGCAAGGCATAGGCCGCACCTGCGCCCTGCGCCTCGCCAAAGACGGCGCCACCGTAGCCGTAGCCGCGCGCAATCAGGAAAAACTGAACGAACTGGTCAGCGAAATCACCGCCGCCGGCGGCAAGGCGGTAGCCTTCGCTCTCGACGTCACCGACGAAGAGCAGGTCAAGTCCACCATGAAATCCGCCATCGCCCAACTCGGCAAAATCGACATCCTCGTCAACAACGCCGGCATCACCCGCGACCAACTGGTCATGCGCATGAAGCGCGCCGACTGGGACGCCGTCCTCCAGACCAATCTCACCTCCGCCTTATCTCTGCATCCAGCAAGTCATCGGCTCCATGCTCAAACAGCGCTGGGGACGCATCATCAACATCACCAGCGTCTTCGGCCAGATGGGACAGGCCGGGCAGGCGAACTATGCCGCATCGAAGGCCGGATTGATCGGACTCACCATGGCCATCGCCCGCGAAGTCGGCTCCCGCAACATTACGTGCAACGCCGTCGCGCCCGGCTTCATCGAAACCGCCATGACCGCGGGCCTGAGCGACGAATTCAAACAGACAGCCATGAAGCAGATTCCGCTCGGCCGCGTCGGATCTCCGGAAGACGTGGCCAGCGCCGTGGCGTTTCTCGCGTCAGATGAAGCTTCCTACATCACCGGCCATGTCCTGAACGTAAACGGCGGCATGCTGATGGGATAGTCCAAACCTTTAACACAGAGGACACGGAGGCCCACAGAGCAGACGGCCAAAGATCCAATATTCAGCTCCTGCAGGTTCCTCTGGGTCCGGCCTGTGCGCCACAGTGGTAAAGGGTTTGTCGTCACTCAAGCCGAAACCCCGGCTCAGATCGCCCAAGCCCGCGAACTCTTCCTCGAATACGCGCAATCCCTCGGCTTCAGCCTCTGCTTTCAAAACTTTGACCAAGAACTCGCCGGCCTTCCCGGCGACTACGCCCCGCCCGAAGGCCGCCTTCTGCTGGCAGCCACGAAGGGCAACTTGCTGGCTGCGTCGCCCTGCACAAACTTGAGCCGGGCATCTGCGAAATGAAGCGCCTTTATCTGCGCCCGCAGTTTCGCGGCAAAGGATTGGGCCGCGCACTCGCGAACCAGATCATCGCTGAGGCTCGCCAGATCGGCTACCAGCGCATGCGCCTCGACACCGTGGAACCCGTGATGAAAGATGCGGTCGCGATGTACCACAAAATCGGTTTCCAGCAAATCGCAGCCTTACCGCACGAATCCAATCGCAGGCGCACTGTACATGGAACTGCATTTGTAATTTCGCCGCCACTTCGGCAAGAATATCCGCGTGCTCGATCACGCAAAGAAAAAACATGAAGAACAATCGTGACGTTCGCGCTCGCCGTTCTGTCTCGCCGCCGTTTCCGCCTTCGCCGCCGACGGCAAGCCCGTCTCTTACAAAAGCGGCGACGAAACCGTGCAAGGCATTCTCTCACGCCGGCCGGCAAAGGCCCGTTCCCGGCGCTGGTAGTCATTCACGAATGGTGGGGATTGAACGACTGGGTGAAGGGGCAAGCCTCGAAGTTGGCCGACCAGGGCTATGTATCGCTGGCCATCGATCTCTATCGCGGCAAGGTGGCCACCACGCCCGACATGGCGCATGAAATCATGCGCGGCGTCCCTGAAGACCGCGCCAAACGCGACCTTCACGCCGCCGTGGAGTTTCTCAAGTCGCAGCCCAACGTAAAGAAGGACCGCATCGGCGCAATCGGCTGGTGCATGGGCGGAGGTTATGCTCTCGACGTTGCGCTGCAGGAACCGGACCTCGCCGCGCCGTGGTCATCAACTACGGCCACCTCGCCACCGACCCGGAAGCATTGAAAAAAATCAATGCTTCCATCCTCGGCCTGTTCGGCGCACAGGATCGCGGCATCACTCCCGACGACGTAAAGAAGTTCGGTGCCGCCATGGATCAACTGGGGAAAAAGATCGAGATCAAGATCTACGATGATGCCGGCCACGCCTTCGAAAATCCCAACAACAAAGACGGATACCGCGCCGCCGACGCCGCCGATGCCTGGAACCGCACCGTCGACTTTCTGGCGATGACCCTGAAAAAATAGAAATAACGATCGCGATCTCACTGAACCCAAAGCGCCTGCTGGAGCTGCACTCCAGGCCGCATTACTTATACGATGTAAAGATAATTGGTTTGCGGCTGGCTGGCCGCGCATATTTTCTTATGGCACTGATGTCCGGCTCATGGCACGAATTTCCCACTTGCCAGAAGATACTGATCTGGTTACTATGACCCATCCTGTCATGCTCCCCACCATGAATATCGGCGAGACCATCCGCAACTACCGGCTGCAGAAAGGCATGTCCCAGGGCGATATCGAAAAGCGAACCGGCCTGCTGCGCTGCTACCTGTCGCGCGTGGAAAACGGCCACACCATCCCATCGCTCGACACGCTCTCGAAAATTGCCGGCGCCATGGAACTTCCGCTGTCGCAGTTTTTCGCCGAACCCGGCCACAGCAACGGCTCCAAGGGATTGCCGCAACTCTCCGACGACGAAGTCCGCTTCCTCAGCCAGATCCGCCGCTACTCCACCAGCCTGAACGACAGCGACCGCAAACTGGTTCTCGCCATGGTCAAGAAGATGGCGTCGAATTCGGGAAAGTAGCTGCTCGCTATCAGCTCTTAGCTCATCAGCTAAACCAATCATCCCCAATCCTTTGCCAGCCGCCCAATCCCCTATCTCGCGGAGCGTTCGGTTTGGCTGAAAGCTGACAGCTGACAGCTTACTTTCGTTCCATGTCCCTTGGTGACCCACGGGTACCTCGCCCCGGCCTCCGCTCCTCACTACACTGTGCATGGAGATACCTGTGACCACGGACGAGGAACTGAACGTTCTCGACTCGCAACTGCGCCGATTGAAGATCGAGTACGAGATCTATTTCAGCAATCCGACCAAGCGGCCTCCCACCGACGTTGAGTGGAAGGTTTTAAGCCTTTTGCGTAAATTTTCCGACGGCGGGCGCATGAACTTCTCCCAGCGCTACCGCTACAACGAAATGGCCCAGCGCTACGCGGTTTATAGCGACTTATGGCGGAAGAAGTCCCGCATCCGCGAAGAAGGTTATCGCCGCCCGCAGGACGCTTTACTTTCGGTGCAGGGAGTTCGCAGCCACCGAAGAAGAGCACAAGCAGCAGCACCATCCCGTGTATGGCGTGAGTCATGCCGCCGCGGCTGCCGCGGCGGGCGTCCGCCTCGTCCCAGCCCTTCACCTTGCACAGCGTCGAACCAGGGGGAGCGCGAGCAAGTCGAACGTCTGTACAACACGCTGGTCGCGGCCAAGAAGAAAGCCGGAGAGAACGTCTCCGGCAACTTCGACTCCTTCACCACTTTCGTGCAGAAAAAGACCGAACAGATTCGCAAGCAATACAAGTGCGAGAACGTCGAATACTCCGTCGAACTCGCCAACGGCCACGTCAAACTCAAAGCCAAAGCAAAAACTTAAGGGAGAATTATGTTGAGCATGCTTCGCCGCGCTCTGGTCACGCTGTTAATTTCCTGCGGAGTCGTCCTCCCGGGCGCGTACTGGCTAGTTCCGATGGCTCTTTCCCTTTATGAAGCGAAACAAGCCCTTCCTATTGCCAAAATTGTTCCGACGGACCTGAACGATCACTCGGTATCACAGGCCCCTGGTATGCGTCTTTCCTATGTCGGCTATGATTTTGAAGTTCCCTGGACCGATCTCGACAGTGCCAAAACTACGCTCTATCCCAAAGACAAATCTGAGAAGAACGAAGTTATTCTTACTTTTCGCTCCGGCCTTCGGCTGGCCATAACGGCGGTTCCAGCCAAAGAATTCGCCAACGAGTTCGCAACCGAGTTCAAAATGTCCTCGCATAAAGTCGATGCAGTTTACGGGGACGGTGCGGCGAATTCAGACTACGTTTTTGTTAGAAATATATACGACTTCAGCCCGGACAAAATGCACTACTGGTCCCTGTCGTCGCGGGTTCACTACCGCGAGGACGTAATGCTCATCATGAAGACCATCCTGCCGGCGAGATCAGCTGAGACCGGAATCTTCAACATTCAGAACGCCAGCTACAAAGGCTTTCAGCAGGGCAATCCTCAAGTTCGGCAAGACTCTTTGCTAGTGAATCTCTATTCCGACGAGGGCAGCGTCCAGCTCAAGTTCTGGCAACGGGACTATCCCGCCGGTGTTACGCAAGCTGAGATCAACCGCATCGTCCAGTCCCTGCAACACAAGATTGCAATCGAAAACTCCGCGATCGCAAAGTCCGAGAAATAGAAGCCGTGGCAGAGCGGCCCTTCAAGCCCGCGTCACGCATGCTTCCCGAAGCACATCGTCAAGGGCCGGGGGAAGCTCCGATTCGTATCGTGCCGAGTCTTATCAGGACCGATTCGTACCGGGCAGCTTCGTATCAGGGCACGGCTTCAGCCGAGCCGCTCGGAGTCGGAACGGATGCGGGGCTTTAGCCCCTGGGGCTCTCTAACCCCGATCTTTTCGCCGTCAGATTGCTAATCGAAGATTAAAACGACTCGCACACGATAAAGAATCCCTCCGCGCGATCCTGCTAAAATCTTATTAAGACCGCTCCAAAATCACACCTCATGTCCAAGATCCAGCGCGCTATCCTGAGCGTCACCGACAAAACCGGCCTCGTTGATTTCGCCCGCAAACTCTCCGCCCTGGGCATCGAACTCATCTCCACCGGCGGCACCGCCAAACTTCTGCGCGATTCTCGAATAACCGTCAAAGACATCTCCGAACTCACCGGCTTCCCCGAAATGCTCGACGGCCGCGTCAAGACGCTGCACCCCAAAGTTCACGGCGGCATCCTGCATCGCCGCGAAGATCCGAAGCACGTCGCCGCCGTCGCCGAACACGGCATCGCCCCCATCGACATGGTGGTGGTAAATCTCTACGCCTTCGAGAAAACCGCCGCCAATCCCGGAGTGAAGTTCGAGGAACTGATCGAGAACATCGACATCGGCGGGCCATCGATGATCCGCTCCGCCGCCAAGAATTTTCGCGACGTCGCCATCGTCACTTCGCCCTCCGACTACGACTCCATCGCCGACGAACTGTCCCGCACCGGCAGCGCGCTCTCGCATGAGACCAAATGGCGTCTCGCGCAAAAAGCCTTCGCCACCACCGCCGCCTACGATTCCGCCATCGCCTCCACGCTCGATCGCATTCCCGCGGATCGTCTCAGCTGCAGCCGGAACCGGCGAGCGTTCCCTCCAACTCTGCGCTTCACCTTCCAGAAAAAGCTCGACCTGCGCTACGGCGAAAACCCGCACCAGAAGGCCGCCATGTACTCCGACGGCTCGGACGCGGGCGTGGCCAATGCCCTGCAGCTTCAGGGCAAGGAACTCTCCTACAACAACATCGTCGACCTGCAAGCTGCCTGGGACCTGGCGCAGGAATTTAACGAGTCCGAATTTGTCGAGCCGTTCTGCGCCATCATCAAGCACACCAATCCCTGCGGCGCAGCCACCGGCAAAACTCTCGCCGAAGCCTACCGGCGCGCCCTCGAATGCGACCCCGTCTCCGCCTTCGGCGGCGTAATCGGCGTCAATCGCCCCATCGACGCCGAAGCCGCCGAAGAAATGCACAAGCTCTTCCTCGAAGTCATCGCCGCCCCGGCCTTCGACGAAGCCGCCCGAAAAAAGTTCGCGACGAAGAAAAATCTCCGCCTCGTGGAAGTAATCGACCCACGTAGCCCCGGACGCATTCGTCCGGCGGCGACCGAAACAGCCTCGCGCAACTGGGTCCTGAAAAATATCTCCGGCGGAATTCTCGTACAGGACGCCGACGTTCGCCCCCTGCAGGACGCCGATCTCAAGGTCGTAACCAAACGGGCCCCCACTCCGGAAGAAACCCGCGCTCTGCTATTTGCCTGGAAAGTCTGCAAGCACGTGAAATCGAATGCCATCGTCTATGCGCGCGATGGCCAGACGGTGGGCGTCGGGGCCGGCCAGATGAGCCGCGTGGATGCTGCCAAAATCGGCGCCATGAAGGCCCAACTCCCGCTGCACGGCACCGTCGCCGCCTCCGACGCCTTCTTTCCCTTTCCCGACGGCGTGGAAGAAATCGCCAAAGCCGGCGCCACCGCCATCATCCAGCCCGGGGGCTCGCAACGCGATCCCGAAGTCATCGCCGCCGCCGACCGCCTTGATCTGGCCATGCTCTTCACCGGCGTGCGCCACTTCCGCCACTAAGCAATTGTTGATTTCCTGATTGTTGATTGCTGATTGTTAAAGCTATCGATTGTAAAGATATTTTTCGTGATCACGTAGCTTTTAGCCTTTCAATCAGCAATCAAAAATCAACAATCAACAATCAACAATTCCCCACAGTCCCTGACCTTCCGGTTCCGTATCTTTCAATCCGCTAACACAGTTTTTTCCATCCCCTGGCGTCCGCGGGTTAGAATAAAAGCACCTTTTCCCCGGCGGCTTTGCATCCAAACAAGCTGAGGTTTCGGAAACGCGCTTCCAGCGCAGTCAGGTCCAGCATGAATCGAATTTTTCGCACTTTTTTAACGATAATGATCTCGGTGGCCGCAACCGCCGCGGTGAGCCAAACCAGCCTCTCTGCACCGTCGGATTCCAATGCAAGCGACGCCAAGGCCCAGTCCTCGCAATCTTCGCCGCGCAAGGTCGATCGCGCCGCGGCCTATTACCATTACACGCTGGCGCACATGTATGAGGAAATGGTCACGGCCTACGGCCGCAGCGACCTGGCCAGCAAAGCCACCGAGGAATATCGGCTGGCCATCGATGCCGATCCCTCGTCGGAATTCCTGACCTCCGGCCTCGCCGAACTCTACGTAAAGACCGGCCGCATCGCCGATGCCGTCAGAGAAGCGCAAGACATCATCAAGCGCGATCCCAAGAATCTCGAAGCCCACAAACTGCTCGGCCGCATTTATCTGCGCTCGCTCGGCGATATGCCCGGCGGCTCCGGCTCCGACAACATCCTGAAGCTGGCCATCGACCAGTACGAGCAGATCGTCAAGCTCGATCCCGACAGCGTCGACGATCACCTGCTGCTCGGCCGCCTCTACCGCCTGAACAACGATCATGCAAAAAGCGGAAGGCGAACTCAAGACCGCCATCAAACTCGATCCCAGTTCGGAAGAAGCCGTGACCACGCTGGCCATGCTTTACACCGACGAAGGCGACACGGCTCACGCGCTGAAAGTTCTGGCCTCCATCCCGGATTCGGCCCGCTCCGCCAAGCTGTATGCCGCTCTCGGCGCAGCTTATGAACAGCGCAAGGATTACAAGGCCGCCATCGACGCCTTCCGCCACGCCATCGTTCTCGATCGCGACAATCTCGACGCCATTCGCGGGCTGGCCGAAAATCTTGCTGAATGACGGCCAGCTCGATGCCGCACTCGAACAATACAAAGTCATCGCCGACTCCAATCCTGAAGATGCGCAAACCTACGTCCGCATGGCCGAAATTTATCGTCGCCAGGCCAAGTACGATCTGGCGCTGGAAAATTTGAAGCGCGCCGACACCCTGGTGCCCGACACCATGGACGTTCCCTACAGCATGGCCGCGGTTTACCAGGCGCAGGGCCGCTACGACGACGCGATCAAGCTTTTGCAGGATCTGCTGAAGAAAACGGAAAAGAGCGAAACCGGATCGAGCCAGGCCGACCGCAACAATCGCGCCATCTTCATCGAGCGCCTGGGCATGGTTTATCGCGAACAGCAAAACTACAGCGCCGCAGTCGATACCTTCCGCAAAATGTTGACCCTGGGCGATGAAAACGCCCGCAGCGGCTATCAGGAGATCATCGACACCTACCGCGAGGCCAAGCAGTGGCCGCAAGCCACTGCCGTCGCCAAAGAAGCCGTGCAGAAGATGCCTGACGATCGCGACCTGCGCATGGTGCTCGACGCGCAACTGGCCGACACCGGCGAGTTCGACAAGGCCGTCGCCGACATAAAGTCCATGCTGAAAGGCGGCCCCGAAGATCGCGAAGTCTATCTCCGCCTGGGCATCATTTACACGCGGACCAAGCGCTGGAACGAAGCCCTCGAAGCTCTCGCCAAAGCCGAGCAGCTATCGACCAAATCGGACGACAAGGCCTACGTCAAGTTCCTCCGCGGCGATCTCTATCAGCGCCAGAAGATGTTCGACCAGGCCGAAGCGGAATTCAAAAAAGTTCTGGCCGTCACCGCTCCCACCGATCCGCAGAGCGCCGCGACGCTAAACTATCTCGGCTACATGAATGCCGATCGCGGCGTGAAGCTCGACGAGTCGCTCAACTTCGTCAAGCAGGCTTTGACCTTCGAGCCCAACAACGGCGCCTATCTCGACTCGCTCGGCTGGGTTTATTTCAAGCTCGGCAAGTACGACCTGGCGGAAGAAAATCTCACCAAGGCCGAGGCCCACATGGGCACCGATCCCACCGTGCAGGAACATCTCGGCGACCTCTATCAGAAAACCGGCCGCCTGAAACTAGCCGCCGCTCATTGGGACCGCGCCGTCCAGGAATGGAACAAAACCGTTCCCGCCGAAAAGGACAGCGAAGCCTTCGCCAAGGTCCAGCAAAAACTCGACGCCGCAAAGGTAAAGCTGGCCAAAGAAGAATCCGACAAGCAGTGACGAGTTCTGACTCTCGAGTCGCGAGTTGATTCCGAGGTCCGCTGATTTTCAGTCAGCAATCAAAATGCTAGACTCTCCCCATGCTGGCGTCTTACGCGGTGCACGTCGAGCACTCCCGCGGACGCCGCTTCCCCGAACCCCCGCATCCCTACCGCAACGATTTCCAGCGCGACCGCGACCGCGTCATTCACGCCCGCGCTTTCCGCCGCCTGGAAGCCAAGACGCAGGTCTTCACCCGCCGCTACTCCGACCACTTCCGCAACCGCCTCACCCACACCCTCGAAGTCTCGCAAGTCTCCCGCACCATCGCCGGAGCGCTGGGCCTCAACGTCGATCTCGCCGAGGCCCTGGCTCTGGTCCACGACATCGGCCATCCGCCCTTCGGCCACGCCGGCGAGAAAGCGCTCGAACACCGCCATGCGCGAGCACGGCCTGATCTTCGACCACAACCTGCACGCTCTGCGCATCGTCGAAGACTTCGAGCAGCGCTACGCCGCCTTCCGCGGCCTGAACCTGACCTTCGAAGTCCGCGAAGGCATCATCAAGCACTCGCACGATTACGCGCGCGCAAAGAACATCCCGAACTAGCGGAATATCTGCTCGACCAGCGCCCGCCGCTCGAAGCCCAGCTCATCGACCTGACCGACGAAATCGCCTACAACACCGCCGACCTCGACGACGGCTACGAAGCCCATCTCCTCACGCTCGAGGAAATCCGCGAAGGCGTGCCGGTCTTCGAGCGCTTTTATCGCGAAGTCGAGCAGATCTATCCCGACGCGCCTCGACAAACTGAAATTCAACGAAGCCCTGAAGCGCGTCCTCAATCGTTTCGTCGACGACCTGATCACCAACACGCGCGCCCGCCTGCATGAAGCCGAAGTCCGCACTCTCGAAGACGTCCGCAAGCATCCCGAACGCCTGGCCGCCTTCAGCCCGGCCATCGAAGCCGAGCGCAAGCAGAACAAGAGATTTCCTCTACGAAAATCTCTATTACAGTCCGTCGCTGGCCGGAGGAAAAAGAGGACGCGGAGCGAGTCGTCAACGAACTATTCACCTTCTGGATGGATCATCCCGAAACTCTTCCGCACAACTACCAGGAAAAAGCCAAAGCAAGATTCTCTGCCGCGCGTAGTCTGCGACTACATCGCCGGCATGACCGACAACTTCATCTTCGAGCAATACGAAAAGCACTGCGGGTAGTTGAGATAATCCACGTAGCGACAGCGGCCCGGCTGTCCGCCCCAGCTTACGTCCGGACAGTTTATGTGGGGACAGCCCCGAGCTTCGCTCGACCGGACAGTGACCTGGCCGGCACTTCTCAACCAAGTGAACTGCCGCTGAAAAAAACCGAGTGAGTTGGGCACCGGCGCCTGGCTTCCAATTCACTCGGCTCGTCCTGCGGCTGCGACCCAGATCGATCCTACAAGAATCCTGCCGTGCTGCGAGCGGGATTACCGGTTGTCGGAGCCCTGGCCGTTATAGCCCTTTTCGTATCCCTGAATGTAGGCCTGACGGTACGACGCCTTGAACTCGTCCTTGCTGCCGAAGCTGGAACCGTAGCCGCGGTCGCCTTCCTTATAGTTATGACGCTTCGTCGCACGAGAGCTGTGCCCCCCTTGTCGATCCTGCAGGCCGTCGTTGGCGCCATCCTGAAAGCCGTTCTGGCTCGCCACGTTGTCATTGGGTTCGGCTCGGGCGCCGTAATGGGCATTCTGCCCGCTGCGTGATTGGCATCAGCGCTATTTTGGTAGCCTTGATCGTATCCAGACTCATAGGCGCGGCGATCGTCCGCATTATTGGGTTGCAGGCGATACTGGTGAGCCTGATTATTCACGCGGTCGGCTTGCCCGTGGTTGAGGCCTTGCTGGTACATGAGGTTGTTCGCGTTGTACTTGCGATTGGCCTGGTCTCTGCTCTGATCTTGCTGTGATTGAGCAGCGGCGAGCTTCGGCGTGACGAACGCGGTGACCGCGACTGCAAGTGCAAATACCCATATTGCTTTTCGTATATTGAGTTTCATTTGAGACTCCTGGATCGTGCTGTTAAGAACGTTAGGCCCTCGGCATGGCTTGCCGATAAGGACAGTTGGAAGACAGAAAGGCGACATTCTTCCTTCATGCCTGATGACGTGGCACGCCAGCAGCCTGTTAAAAACATTAGCGGATTGGATCGCCCGCCGTCTGAGCTAGACAGCTCACATTTTTGGCAGGCGGGTCGCCCTGTAAGACAGCGCCGATAAACGGCCATTTCGAGTCGCAAACATCTGAGCTTACCGTGCTCCCGGCGGAGAGTGAAAAGCAAACCCCGTCGCGGCAGCGACTACTGTTGTAAAATCGCCGTAGCTCTCGTTGACCTGCGCTGGACGTGTCGAGATCTGGCTGTCAGGCCTTTGGCTCCGCCACCGCCGCCACCACATCCAACAGCATCCTCGGCCCCCGCCGCACTTCCTCCACCCGAATCCGCTCATCGTTTCCGTGCTCGGTGTTGCCTTCTTCCTCCGTCGCCGTATACGGATTGAATCCGTACGCATTAATCCCCAGCGGCCGGTAGCGCTGATTCTCCGTGTATCCGCTGGTAATGTGCGGCACCACCGGCGTCCCCGGAAAATATTTCGCCGGACACCTCCCGAATCGCTGCGAACAGCGCATTGTCCGTCCCCGAATAATTCGCCACACGAAACTCATCATTCATCGGCTCGACCGTAACATTCGGATCATTCACCACCCGCCGCACCGCCTCCAGCACCGCCTTCGGATCGCCGCCCGGCAGAATGCGCACATCCAGATTCGCCCAAGCCTCCGGAGGAATCACGTTCGTCTGCTCCGATCCTCCCATCATGGTCAGCGAAATCGTGTCGCGCAAAAGAAAGTTCAGCGACTCGTCCCTCTCCACTTCGTCCTGAAATTTCTTGTCCTCGATCGCCTTCTTGATATTGCGGAACTCCGCCGCCCGCTCTGGCGGTTCTTGCGGCGCCATGTCGCGCAAGAATTCATCCACCACCGGCAACACTCGCAGCGGCGTCTGGTAGGCAATAATCCGATTCAGCGCCCGCACCAGCCGGTTCGGCGCCGAATCCGGATTCGGCCGCGACCCATGCCCCGGTCTTCCATGCGCCACCACGCGCAGCCAGTAGGTGGTCTTCTCGCCCACATCCACGCCCACGTACTTCACTTTGCCGTTTTCCAGCAGATTCTCTCCACCTTCATTGATCAGAAACTCCGCGTTCTCCAGCAGATCGCGCTGGTGTGCGATGAACCAATCCGTTCCGCGTTCCCTCGGCCTCTTCATCGGCGACGGCAAGAAAAATCACGTCGCGATCCAGCGCCACCTTCTCCCGTTTCAGCATCACCATCAGCGACCAGTTGCGCCAGGCCTTCATCCTTCATGTCCTGCGCGCCGCGTCCCCACAGGTAGCCGTCTTTGATCTCCCCGCTGAACGGAGGCACCTTCCAGTGCGACGCATCGCTGGTCACCACATCCATATGGTTGAGCAGGATGATCGGTCGGGCGCTTCGCTCCGGTCGCTGGAGAAGTCGTGATGCGGAATTCGCGCCCAAAGATCTCCGCGCCCCGGCGAGTATTCGAACACGCGATTCTCAATCCCTTCCTGATCGAGAATCTTCTTGTAAAACGCCACGGTCTGCATCTCGTTTCCCGGAGGATTCGTCGTATCAATCCGCAGATACTCCTGCATCCAGGTCACTGCCAAGTCGGAATACTGCTGCAGATGATCCGCTGGAATACGCGAAGAAGCCATCTCCGCTTCCCCGGCCTCAGCGTCACTGCCACAAAATACCGACGCCGCAATGCCAGTACGCCAAGGCCCCGAACCACTCTCCGTCCGCCATGCCGTTCTACCCATCAGCTTCCAAGGTCCCTCCTACGCGAAGCTGCATTTCCACGCAGTTTTTATATCAGGTTTGCCAAAATTACCCTGCCTTGCGCAGTAACCTATCGTTCCGCCTCGCGCCGGGACTACAATGTCTTTAGTATATCAAGCGTTTAGCCGTTCAACCTTAAGGCCCGATTTGGCATCCCACCTGTAGTAGCAACGGCAGGCGCCGCACCGGGCGCCCGCTGGTACAGGCAAGCGTTGCGTCAACGCCGGGCCGGCTCAGCGAGAAGCTGGCTTTCTTTCATCGTTACAGGACGCAATCGAATTTCACGCACGCCCAGGCGTGCCGGAGTGGAGCCGAAACGCTCCCCCAAACTTGGAGGAAGTCTTTTATGAACAACCGCCTATTCTTCGCCCTGCCGTTGGCCGCCGTTCTTGCATTCCCCGCCATCGCGCAGACCACCTCGTCTACTTCGGATCAGACTCAGCCTGCCGCCACCCAGCAGACTCAGTCGTCCTCGACCTCTAGCGACAACAGCACCGCAAGCGGCAAAGCCCCTCTGGCCGCGCCGTCCCGCGAAGGTTTCTGGGGACGCGTCAATCCCTTTGCCCGCAAGAAATATGTGCAGCGCCAGACCGAGCCAATTCGCGACCGCGTCAACGAACTCGATGAGCTGACCTCCTCCAACAGCAAGGCGATCAAAGACACCGACGCCCGCGCTCAGCCTGGCATCAAGCTGGCCTCCGACAAGGCCAATGAAGCCGATCAGCACGCCGTCGACGCCGGCAACAAGGCGACCGCGGCGCAGCAGAGCGCGCAGCAGGTCACAGCCCGCGTCCAGACGGTTGAGACCGTGGTTGGCAACATCGACCAGTACAAGGCCTCGAACCAGACCGAGATTCGCTTCCGTCCCGGCCAGACCGTCCTGAGCAAGAATGCCAAGGATGCTCTCGACACCATGGCCAGCGGCGTCAAAGGCCAGCGCGGCTACATCATCGAAGTGCAGGGCTTCTCGTCCGGCAAAGGACAGACCGCAATCTCCAACTCGCAGAAAATGGCCGAGTCGGTGGTGCGCTACCTCGTCCTCAACCATGAGATTCCGGTCTATCGCATCTATCTTGTCGGCATGGGCAACGCTCCCGTTCCCACGACCGATGAGACCGCGAAGACCAAGCGCGTCAGCGGTGGCCGCGTCGAAATCAGCCTGCTGAAGAACGACCTGGAGCAGCTCTCCGCCAACACCGGAGCCCCTGCCACCACCGCCGATCAACAGCAGCAGCCGAAGTAAGTAAAGCTTGGGACCACGGGCGCCTCGCCCGCAAGTCCCTCCCCCGGAAGAAGCCCCTCGCGCAAGCGAGGGGCTTTTTCTTGCTTGCTGCCAGATCGGACTTCCGCTGATGCTCTTTTCACCTATCGGCGTCATCCCGAAACGGGGCCGTCCTTCAGGCGTATTGAGGGATCTCGCGCGAATCAAATCAACTTCCGTGCGCACGGCTGCTCACTCTTCCGTCGTGCTACCGTCCATCCCGTGGGGTGGACTAAACCATGTACGATCTAAAACTCGCGCTGCGCCAATTTCGCAAGTCGCCGGGATTCGCTGCCACAGTCATTCTCACGATCTCGCTCGGCATCGGAGCGAACACCGCCATCTTCACCCTGGTTCACGCGATTCTGCTGAAATCGCTGCCCGTTGCCAATCCCGCGACCTTGTACCGCATCGGTGACCTTGACGACTGCTGCGTCAATGGCGGCTTCATCAACGACAACGGCGACTTCGACCTCTTCTCCTACGATCTCTATCGCCAATTCCAGGAGTCGACTCCCGAGTTCGAACAACTCGCCGCCTTCCAGGCCGGACACAATACCGTGAACGTCCGCATCGGAGCCGCGGCCGCCAAGGCAGAAACCGCCGAATATGTTTCAGGCAACTACTTCTCGACCTTCGGGCTGGGAGCCTACGCCGGCCGTACGCTCTTGGCCTCCGATGACGTGCCTGGAGCGCCGCCGGTAGCCGTGCTCAGCTACCAGGCTTGGCAAGGCGCGCACGCCGCCGACCCCAGCGTGATCGGCGCCACGTTTTACATACAGAATCAGCCATTTACGATCGTCGGGATTTCGCCTCCGGGCTTCTTCGGGGACCGCATAGACAGCAATCCGCCGGCGCTCTGGATTCCGCTCAACGATGAACCCTACCTGGAGCACGAGACCAGCATTCTGAAACAGCCGGACACCAACTGGCTTTATGTTCTGGGACGCATCAAACCCGGCGTCAATCCCGGTAGCCTGCAAGCCAAACTATCTAATACCTTGCGCCAGTGGCTGGCTACGCAAACGACTTACACGATCAACGGAGCCCAAACGCAAATCGCCAAGCAGCACGTGGTGCTGACCCCAGGAGGCGCTGGAATCCAAAACCTGCAGATGGCCACCGGAAGCGGCCTGCACCTGCTGATGGCGATCGCGGGCCTGGTCCTGCTGGTGGCCTGCGCCAATATCGCGAATCTTCTGCTCGCCAAAGGGGCCAACCGTAGGGCCGAGACTTCCATCAGCACGGCCCTTGGCGCGGCGCGATCCCGCCTGATCCGGCAGATGTTGGTCGAGAGCCTTCTGCTGGGTTGCTCGGGTGGAATCGTCGGCATCGCGCTCGCCTATGCCGGAGCGCGCATGATTCTCGCTCTCGCGTTCCCCGACTCTCCCAACGTGACCATCCATGCAACCCCGTCGCTGCTGGTGCTGGGTTTTGCTTTTGCCCTCTCGCTGCTGACCGGAGTCGTGTTCGGGATTGGCCCCGCGTGGATCACCTCGCACTCCGATCCCGCCGAAGCTTTGCGCGGGGTGAACCGCAGCACTCGCGATCGCTCTTCCCTGCCGCAGAAGTCGCTGATCGTTTTTCAGGCTGCACTGTCGCTGGTGCTGCTGGTCGGCGCCGGCTTGCTGACCCAGAGTCTGCGCAACCTGGAGCATCAGAACTTCGGCATCGCCACCGCCGGCCGTTACGTCTTCCATCTCGACCCTGCGGGCGCCGGCTACACCCCCGCCACCGTTCCCGCGTTCAATGAGCAGCTGGAGCGCGAATTTTCGGCTCTCCCTGGCGTACAGAATATGGGCCTGGCCCTCTACAGCACGCTGGAGGGCAACAACTGGGGCGAGAGTGTGTTTGTCGAAGGCCGGCCCGCTCCAGCCCCGGACGCACAGAACGGCTCGTCGGATCGCGTGAGCCCGCACTTCTTTGAGACCGTCGGCCAGCCCGTGGTTCGTGGCCGTGGCTTCAACCAGCAAGACACCGCCACGTCTCACATGGTTGCGGTCGTGAACCAGGCGTTCGTCAAGAGATTTTTCCCCAATGAAGATCCCATGGGCCGGCACTTCGGGACTTTTGACCAGAAGTACGCGGCCGACTACGAAATCGTGGGCATCGTTGCCGACGCCAAATATACCAACCCGCGCGACCCGGTCCGCTCCATGTACTTCCGGCCTATGAGTCAGTTGAATACGACGATTAAGGAGCGCAGCGCCATCACCGCCGAAACCCGTTCTCTCTTCCCCAACTCCGTGACCATCCGCTACATCGGGGACGCGGCCAGCCTGGAATCGTTGGTTCGCCGCACTCTCGCCAATATCAATCCTAATCTCACCATTCTCGACTTCAATTCGCTGGACTATCAAGTGGCGGAGAATTTCAATCAGGAAAGGCTCATCAGCCGCCTGACGGCCCTGTTCGGATTGCTGGCCCTGGTTCTCGCCTCTGTCGGCCTCTATGGCATCACCGCCTACTCCGTGGCCCGGCGCACCAGCGAAATCGGCTTGCGGATGGCTCTGGGCGCCAACCGTGGCGACGTACTCGGTCTCGTGCTGCGCGGGGCATTTTGGCAGGTCGGGCTCGGCCTGGCCATAGGCATTCCGGTCGCCCTGCTGGGCGGGCATTTCATGGCCAGCCAACTCTACGGCGTCCGCACCTACGATCCGTTGACGATCGCCGCAGCGGTTGTGATCCTGTCCGCATTCGCAGCCGTCGCCGGCTTCATCCCCGCCAGACGCGCCGCCAGCATCGAGCCTATGAATGCCCTGCGCACGGAATGAGCGGCATCGCCCCGGTCTGCCGGGACCATTTAACATTCGAGCGGGCGTCATCTCGAACGGAGCCGCCTTTCAGGCGAAGTGAGAGATCTCGCGCGGAGTAAAGGGTAGCCTCTGTTTTTCCACAGCCTTCCACAGAAAAATACCCCAAACATGTGACGAACAACCTTTACCGAGAAATCCAGAACGCGCAGACTGGCTGTGTGCGCTCAAACAGCGAGCTCGGCTTCAGCAAAGGACTTCGAAGCATCCGCAACTCCTTATTCCACAATATTCTACTTTTAAGTCCCGACTTTTCAATATTTTGCGCACAAAAGCGCATACCCATCTTCCCTAACCGCAACAGATTGAGTATTTTACCGGCGGAGATATCAAAAAAATTGCGGTCGATCTTCCGAGGCGCTTGGACCTGACCGTTGACCGGAGGCTTTCCCGATGACTAGAATCCCGAACGCATCACTTGTGGGGTTCTTCATGAAACGCCTTGCATGCTTTCTGATATTCGTCTCGCTCTGCACGTTCGCCGGCTTCGCTGACGACGACAAAGATCATCAGCACCACGAGGACCTCACGGAGACTCAACTGGGGACGGTCCACTTCCCTGTCTCCTGCGCCGCGGCGGAGCAAAAGCCGTTCGCACGCGGAGTGGCCCTGCTGCACTCGTTCTGGTACGAGGAGGCGGAAAAGGAATTCCTGCAGATCGCCAAGGACGACCCGGGCTGCGCGATGGCGCACTGGGGCGTCGCCATGAGCATCTGGCATCAGCTGTGGAACGAGCCCGATGCCAAAGTCATTGCGCGCGGCCTGGACGAAGTGAATGCGGCGAGAAAGCTGGAGCAGAAAACTACGCCGCGCGAAAAGGCCTACATTGCGGCCGTCGCTGCTTTCTACAGCGATTCGGAGAAACTCGATCATGACGCCCGCGCCAAAGCTTACTCTGACGCGATGAGGAAAGTGTACGAGTCCTATCCCGAGGATCATGAAGCCGCCACGTTCTACGCGCTCTCGCTGCTGGCCTCCGAGCCGCACCACGACGAGACTTTCGCCAACCGCAAGAAAGCCGCGGCCATTCTGGAACCACTGTTTGCCGTCGAGCCCGACCATCCTGGAGTCGCGCACTATCTGATTCATGCCTACGACAAGCCGCAACTGGCGCAACTGGGCATTCCCGCTGCTCGCCGTTACGCGCAAGTCGCGCCCGCCGCGCCGCACGCGCTGCACATGCCATCGCACATTTTCGCCCGCGTCGGCCTCTGGCAGGACGACATCAAGTCGAACCTGGCTTCCGTCGCCGCCACGCGCAAGACTGCCGCCATGGGAATGGGAGGCGAAGGCCACCAGTTCCACGCCATGGATTTTCTTTTCTACGCTTACCTGCAGAGCGGCCGCGAAGCCGACGCCCGCGCGCTCATGGACGAAGTGAAGGCCATGCCGGAGATGCACGACATGTATGGCGTAGGATTCGATCCGCACCTGGCCACGGAAGCCAACTTTGCCGCGTTGTATCCGCTCGAAATGCGGGATTGGGCTGCCGCGGCGTCGCTTACCCCGGTTGCGGTGCCGGGCACCGCGGAAGATTCGACGGGCTATTGGGCAAAGGCGATTGGGGCCGCGCATCTGCACCAGCCGGAGGAAGTGAAGAAAGATGTCGCCGCGATCGAGGCCATCCACCAGAAATTCGTCTCCGAGAAAAAGAAAGACTTTGCCGAAGGCACGGAGAACGATCTGAAGCAGGCGCAAGCTTGGCTGGCCTTCGCCGAAGGCAAATATGACGATGCGGTCGAAACTCTTCGCCCCATGGCCGACAAAGAAGATGCGCTGGGGGACGAGCCGCAGGGCATTCCTACGCGCGAGATGATTGCGGAGATATTACTGGAGGCGAAGCGGCCGCAGCAGGCGCTGGCTGAGTATCAGACCGACTTGAAATTCAACCCCAACCGCTTCAACGGGCTCTATGGGGCGGCGCGAGCGGCCGAAGCTGCCGGCAAGCCGAGCGAAGCGAATGAATACTACGCGCTGTTGCTGAAAGATTGCGACGGCTCTAGCTCGACGCGACCGGAGCTGAACCGGGCGAGGGAATTGCTGGCTAAGAAGTGATTCCTTGCGGATAGGGATCCTTCGACTGCGGATTTGCTTCGCATTCGCGAAGCAAATCCTACGCTCAGGATGACAGCTTCATCTTGATAAGGAGGGCACAGGTCAAGAGCACGCTTCCGAGCAGCGCGTTGTATTCGCGATGCTTCAAATACAGATCAAGAGAGAATGCTGCCGCGTTCTCTCCGCCATTCGAATTTGACAGCCGCCTCGGCAACATCCTCGGAACGCGCTGCGCGTACTCCTCGAACTCGGGAAACTTCTCGCGCAGGAACGCCTCTTCATCGCGGATCACCGGAAGGTAGATGGCGAAGAACATCACGACGAGCGCGACGCCGACCCACCCGCTCCTCGCGGCCACGGCGAAGCCCATGCCGATCAGCAACGATCCGAGATAAAGAGGATTCCGGGTGTATGCATAGGGACCCGAGGTGGCAAGCGCCTCGTTCTTGCGGACGTGGCCGGATGCGAGCGCGCGTATCAGAAGTCCCGGCACAATCAGGATCGCGCCCAGGGCGATGAAACGCCACGTGGGCCGCGCCAGCCAGAAGTACAGGACGGCAAAGACAAATCCGAGCGGCACTCGGATGCGGCGCGCGATGCGGGAGTATTCAACCATAGGCGTCCTTCGAGACTCGGGACCGTCTGACTGCTTACTGCGAACGATTCTTTTGCGCGTCCGGCAACAAGGCGAAACCAGCCCTCAGGGGCTGAAGCCATGCCCTTCCCAATTCTTCACTTGCCTTCCCAACGCTTTACTCAAGCACTGTCTTATCAAGCAGACTGCGCGCCGCGTCCACAACCGCATCGACGGTGATCTCCAACATTCCTTCGTCGGGCGACGCGCGGCGCGCGTGCGTGGTTGGACTCTCGGGATTGCGCAATACAATGCTGCGTGTAGCGTTGCCCGCCGGATATGGCCCGTTGCGCGCGGGATCCGTCGGTCCGAAAATTGCCACCACCGGAACCCTGAGTGCCGCCGCCAGGTGGAGCGGTCCGGTATCTCCTCCAACGAACAATCTTGCCCGGCGCGTCATGGCGATCAGATCGGTGATCGAATGCTGCATGGGATGCGCGGCGCCTTCGCTCGCTGCCTCGGCTTCGCGCGCCAGATCGGCTTCTCCCGGACCGCAGTTGAGAATCGAACGGAGGCCAGCCTGGGCCAGCGCTTTCGCCACCTGACCGTATCGTTGCGCGGGCCAGCGCTTCGCTCCCCATCCGGCGCCAGGATTCAGGATAGCGAATGCGCCAAAGTCCGTTTCCCTCAATCGATGGTCCAACCGCCGCTCGGCCGCGGCGTCGTGAGGGAACTGGACGCGCGGCACATTCAACTTCTTCTGGGCGACTGCCTCAGCCACGGAAAGATTCTGGTCGATCACATGCGTTCCGCGCGCGATCACGGGGCGTGTGTACCACAAAGTAGCAGGAGACTCGCGCGGTTCGGCTGCACCGTAAATGACTTGAGCGCCGGAGCAGCGCGCCAGCACGGCGGAGCGAATCGCTCCCTGCAGATCGACCGCAACTTGATAGCGCGCCGCGCGAACGTCGTTCCAGGCTTTCGCAATTTGCTGCAGGGTCGCAATATTGAATAGTGAGTTCCTCCATCCCATCAGGCTGACAGTGTGAACCCAATCGGCCAAGGGCCGCTGCGCGGATCGCGGCCCGCGCCGGGGCGCTCCGGGCGCGCACAGAAGTTCGGCCCAGCGTTCTTCGATCAGCCAGCCGATCATCGCGTTGGGAAACGCCGCGCGCAGAGCCTGCGCCGCAGGCAGCGTGTGGATTACATCGCCCATGGCACTCAGGCGGACGATCAGCAGGCGGTCGATTTCGGGACGACCGATGTTTGGACGATCGACGTTCGCACTGCTGTTCGCCGCGGCAATCAAGATTTCCTCGGCGAGAGGCGCGAGCCAATGATCTCGCTGGTGGAATGATTTTTTGGATCGCCGACGATCTCGACGCGGCCGCCATACTCTGCAACTGCATCGCGCTCTGGAACGGAATCTGCGGTGTAATCGGTACCCTTGGCCTGAATGTCCGGGCGAATCTCGCGGATGAGCGGACGCACGTCGAGCTCCGGGAAAATAACCACCGCGTCCACATCTGCGAGGGCAGCCACAATTTCGGCGCGTTCTGCCGCGGGCATGATGGGCCGGCCTTGGCCCTTGAGCGTGCGCACCGATTCATCGGAGTTGATGGCGACGACCAGCTTAGCGCCGAGTGCCTTCGCTGCGCGAAGATAGCGCACGTGGCCTACATGGAGCAGATCGAAGCCGCCATTGGCCAGAGTGATGCGTTCGCCGGCGCGCCGCCACTCATCTACGCGTCGGCGCAGTTCTTCGCGGCTCAATATTTTGTTCTGCGCTTTCAATGTGGTCGTGTTGCCGGCGGCGTCTGCTCAATGGCTTGCAGCAACTCTTCTCCGGTGACGGTTGCCGTGCCGCGCTTCATCACAACAATTCCGCCCGCGTAGTTGGCCAGTTGCGCTGCCTCTTCCGTGGTCGCGCCGGCGGCGAGCGCGGCGGTGAAGGCCGCGATCACGGTGTCGCCTGCGCCGGTCACGTCGGCGACCTGGTCCGAGCCGACAATCGGAATGTCCACCGGCTTATGTTTATGATTGAAAGCTACCATGCCGTCGCGTCCGCGGGTGATCAGCAGGGACTGCAGCTTCATGCGCGACATGATCTGTTCCCCCGCTGCGATTACTTTGTTCCAGTCTTGACCGATGCGAACTCCGAGAGCCTCCTCCACTTCGGGTTCGTTGGGAGTGGCTGCGGTTACGCCAGAATACTGCAGCAGGCGGTAGCGCGAGTCGAGGACGATCGGCGTTGACTCCAGCTTGCCTTTCTCTCGCAGCGCCGTCACAATCGCCGGAGTGGCCGCGCCGTATCCGTAGTCGGAGACCAGCAACGCGTCGGAGGCGTGAGCATAATTCCTGGCGGCGAGATAGAGCTCGCGGGTCAAATGCGGGTTCGGCGCTTGCTGCGGCTCACGGTCCACGCGAACTACCTGCTGGCGCGCGGTATGCGTCATGCCTGCCAGAATGCGGGTTTTGGTGACCGTGATGTAACTCTTGTCCTTGAGCACGCCGCTCACGGGAAGTCGCTTGTGACGAAAATATTTCAGCAGCATCCGTCCGGGTTCATCGTCTCCTAGAATTCCGACGGGGAGAACATTGACCCCAAGATCCGCCAGATTATTGGCGGCGTTGGCTGCGCCGCCGGGCGCTACGGTGCGCTCACGGTGCTTCAGGATCAAGACGGGCGCTTCACGCGAGACGCGAGAGATTTCGCCGAAGACAAATTCGTCGGCGACCAAATCTCCCAGAACCGTTATGGTGAGGTTGGGGAATCCTTCGACGATTTTTTTGAGGCGGTCGGCTTCTTTGGGATGTTTGGTCATTGCGTGTCAGGTATATAAACGATGCTGATCCTCAAGTTTGCCTCAAGGGCTAACGAGCGAGCGTGAGAACTGCTCTTTCGCCCCGCTCGGGGCTTGCTCATTTTCCCGCTTGCCTTCCCACGGCTTGCGCCCCTTCGACAAGCTCAGGGCAGGCAGTGGGCTGCATTCTTACGCCGCTTCGCGGCTAAATCCGGAGGTGCCCCTTGCGATCCTTTGGCGACTCGCTTCGAGCCGTGCTCGTCCGGGTGCGCGGGCGTGACGCCCGCGCGACAGCCGCCGGGAAGGCCGCGCTACACGATCGTGCTGCACGGCAACACTACGCGGCGCTATGAAGACCGATTCTCTCATGGCTGGCGCTTTTGCTTGTCGATCTTGTGCAGGATGGTATCGATGGCGTTAGCTGCGTCGGACAACTCCATTTTCACGGGTACGACCGCGAGCGGCGTGAGCGCGGAAAGATAACCGCCGAGGTTTACCGCATCTTTTTCGGTGGTGACGAAGCCGCCGGCCTCGCTGCGTTGTTTGAGGTCGAGCAACTCGCGGACGTCTTTTTCGTTGTAAGGGTGATGATCGCGATAGAAGGCTTCGGCGACGGGTTCAATATTTGCGGCTCGCAGTTGCAGTACGAAATTCTGTGGCCGGGCGATGCCGCAGAAGACGACAGGCCGCGGCGGAACATTTTGCGGCACAATTCCGCGACGTACGCGCCAGACTATTTTTCCATCGAGCGGAAATGATTCCGCCGAAGCTCCGCTGGCGAGGATTATGGCATCCGCGCGCCGCAAGGAATGCAACGGTTCTCGCAATCGTCCCGAGGGGAGCAACTGGTCGTTCGCGTCCTGCGGCGTGACCAAGACGATGTCGAAGTCACGAGCCAATGCCCGATGCTGAAAGCCGTCGTCGAGCAGATGAAGCTGCGGCCCGAATTTTGATTCGGCAAAGCGGCCTGCCTGGTAGCGATCTTCTCCCACGATCACGGGAACTTGCAGTTTGCGAGCAATCAGAAGCGGTTCGTCACCGAACTCCTGCGGCAGCGCTGCGGGATCGACCAACCGCACGCCCCGAGAGAGGCGTCCGTAGCCGCGCGACAGCACATCAAACTTGATTCCGCGCGCTTTGAGGGACTCACCCAAAAGAATTGCGAACGGAGTTTTCCCCGAACCTCCGGCGGAAAGATTGCCTACACTGATAACTGGCCCTTGCAGCCGCCGCACCGGCAGAATTTCGCGGTCATAGAGCACGTTACGCGTGCGGACCACGCCGCCGTAGATGGCTGAGAGGGGATTCAATCGGTGTGCGCGGCCTGGGCCGAGACCGGCAGAGCATCGCGGCCATCGGGAATGAACGTTTTCAGGGCTTGCAGAGTGCGCAACGTCGCGCCCAACTGCGACCGCATGGTTTCCTGGGCGCGCCGGCCGAGTGCGCGGCGTTCGGCGTCGTCCGCCAGCAGTTGCATCAGAGTCAGGGGCAACTCCGCCATGCCTACGATCCGTACGCCGTCCCGGCTCTTGAACAGAGCAACAATGTCGCGAAAATTTTCTGTGTGGTTGCCGGTCACGATGGCGACTCCGTGCTGCGCGGGCTCGATAATATTGTGGCCGCCGCGCGGCACCAGGCTGCCGCCGACGAATGCAACATCGGCGAGGGCATAGAGCGCGGCTAGTTCCCCGATGGAATCCACCAGCAGAACGCCGCCCGCGAGCGGTTCTCCGTGCCACTGGGAGCGCCGGAATGACCGAATATCCAGCTGCCGCAGGAGGATGGCAACCTGATCGAAGCGCTCGGGACGGCGCGGCGCAAGAATCATCAGCGCGCGCGGATGTGCTACACGCAAATTCTCAAAAGCCTTCAGCAACAAAGGCTCTTCGCCTTCTACGGTGCTGCCACAGACCAGAACCGGCCCGGCGCCTTGCGCCGCCAACGATTGACGAAGGCGCTCCACAATCGGCGGAGGAGAAGGCAAGGTCATATCGAATTTAAGATTGCCTGTTACCTGCACGCGTTGCGCTTTGGCGCCGATCGATTGCAGCCTGGCGCTATCCTGTGGCGTCTGCGCCAGAAACAGGTTGACATGAGCCAGCATTCTGCGCAGGGCCCAGCGAAAGCGGAGGTAGTTCGGCCAGGAGCGGTCGGAGATGCGCGCATTGACCACGGCGATGCGCGCGCCGCTGGCATGTGCCAGACGCAGGAAGTTTGGCCAGAATTCGGTTTCTGCGAGTACCACTATTTCTGGTTGCAAGACTCGCAGATACGGGCGGATTGCGAAGGCAAAATCCATGGGAAAGTAGAATACGTTCGCTTCGCCAAAGCGCTTGCGCGCGAGAACTTGTCCGGTGTCGGTGGTGGTCGATACCAGCACGCGATGCTGCGGGAAAGTTCGCCGGATCTGCTCCACCAGGCTGCTAATGGCGAAGACTTCGCCGAGGGAAACAGCGTGAATCCAGATGACGCGGCGCGGGCGAGACGCCCCTTCGGCAAGCTCAGGGCGGGCTTCCGCGACCGTCGCCGGGACGGCGGCGCTACGATTACCCGACGGCTCTGCTGCGAAGTCTTCGTTATTCGCAAACAGTCGCTCCGGAACTCTGCCCAAGCGTTCGGCGAGTCCGCTGCGATATTTGCCGTGGCGAAGAATCTGGTAGAGCCAGTAAGGCAGGCTCACCAGCATTGCGAAGGCTAACAACAGACTGTAGAGAAAATAGCTCAAGCTCAGCCATTCTAAACCGCCCTGTCGGCGGCAGGCGCGCCAGGCCTTTATAATTGCGGCATGCGGTTCACGTCGTTGTCTTCATTCTTGCGATTTGCCCAGCGCGCCGCCTTGTTGACGATTTGTGCCGGGTTAGTTTCCCCCCTATCGCTGGTGGCGGGCAAGAACTTCGTCAAGCCGGTCGCGCGGACTGCCATCAACTATGCGGCACACGATTTCCATCGCGACTCGAAGGTCGCTATTGCTGCCGATCCTTACGATACGCCGGAAAAATCCAAGATCTTTTCCGTGAACTTTGCAGCTCACGGCCTGCTGCCGGTTTTTTTTGTCGTGACCAACGATGGGGACCAGCCTGTCTCCATCGCCAACATGGAAATTACCCTGATCACCGCCAACCATTCAAAGCTGACTCCGGTCTCTACGGACGATTTGTACCGTCGCCTCTCGAATCCGCAGAGCAGCACGCGGCCGAGTCCGATTCCGCTCCCGCACAAAGTGAAAGGCACGATCGGCAAGAAAGAAATGGAGGAGATCGAGTCCTCGCAATTCGTGGCCAAAGCGGTTGAGCCGCACGGCACGCAGTCGGGATTCTTATTTTTTGACGTGGCCGGCATCTCTTCGCCTCTGCCGGGAGCGAACATCGACATTACAGGAGTAGCTGACGCCCAGGGGGTGGAGTTGATGTACTTTGAAATTCCGTTGGACAAGTATTTGAGCGCGCCGCCGAGTCCCTAGCGCTGCTTGCGACTGAGCTTCAACAGCCGGCTTTATAATCCTTTCTTCTATGGTTACGAGTGCGGAGACCTCCATCGCTGCTCATCCGAAGTATGAGCCGGTCATAGGGCTGGAAGTGCATGTTCAGCTGTTGACCGCGAGCAAGATTTTCTGCTCGTGCTCGACGCGATTTGGAGCGCCGCCAAATACGAACGTCTGCCCCGTGTGCCTGGGAATGCCTGGGGCGCTCCCCGTACTCAACCGGAAAGCTGTTGAGTTTGCCACGCTGGCGGCGATGGCCGTGCAATGCCGAATCAACGAGGGTTCGATTTTCGCGCGCAAGAATTATTTTTATCCCGACCTGCCCAAGGGCTACCAGATTTCGCAGTATGACAAGCCGCTGGCGGAGTTTGGGTTCGTCGAGATTCCGGTGGAGCGCGCTGCAGCAAGCTGGCGCTCGCCGGACAGCCGAGGGCGGCTGTCCCCACTCGGCGATGGCCGCAAGAGGAAGATCGGCATCACGCGCGTGCATCTCGAGGAAGATGCAGGCAAGAGCCTGCACGAGGGTTTTCCCGACGCGGATGAAAAGACTGCCATCGACTTGAACCGCACGGGCGTGCCGCTGATTGAAATTGTCAGTGAACCCGACATCGGCTCGCCCGAAGAGGCCTACGAATATCTGACACGGCTGAAGGAAATCATCCTCTATACCGGGGTCAGCGACTGCAACATGGAGGAAGGCTCGCTGCGCTGCGATGCCAACGTCAGCGTGCGGCCGCGCGGACAGAAGGAGTTCGGGACCAAGGCCGAGATCAAGAACGTGAATTCGTTTCGCTTTATCCGGGATGCGCTGGAATATGAAATCGGGCGGCAGATTGAGGTAATCGAATCGGGCGGCAAGATCGCACAGGAGACGCGGCTTTATAACGCGAACGAAGGCAAGACATATAGTATGCGCTCGAAAGAGCAGGCGCACGATTATCGCTACTTCCCGGAGCCGGATTTGCTGCCTCTGATGGTGGACGAAAAGTGGAAGAGTGAGATCGCCCAGGCATTGCCTGAACTGCCGGAGGCGCGGCGAGCGCGAATGGTGAAGGAATATGGCATCACCGAATACGACGCGCAGGTGCTGACGTTTTCGAAGTCGCTGGCCGATCAGTTCGAGGAGGCGGCGAAGGCCGCGAAGAATCCGAAGCGTGTGGCCAATCTCGTGCAGAGCGAGTTAATGGGGCGGCTAAAGGCGAAGGGAATCGAGATTGAGCAGTCTCCGATTTCGATGCGGGGAGTGGCGGCGTCGGCCGATCTGGTGGAGGCGGGGACGATCTCCGGTAAGATGCTCAAGGATCTTTACGATTTGAGTTTCCAGCGCGGCAAGGATTTTGGGGCTGTGTACGAGCAAGAGGGACGGCCGCAGCAGTCTACCGACACGTCAGCGTTGGAGAAGATCATCGACGATATTCTTGATGCCAATCCCAAACAGCTCGAGCAGTATCGTGCCGGGAAGAAAACCATGTTGGGTTTTTTTGTTGGGCAAGTGATGAAGGCGTCCAAGGGGCAGGCCAGCCCGCAGATTGTGAATGAATTACTGGCGAAGAAGCTGGGGTAGCGAAGGTTTTTGTGTCGTTTTGAATGTGAGGTGTGGCCAGGAGAGCCAGTGGCCTTTCAGGCCGCCTGACCGGCTCCGAGACCCGGTCCCACACATTCTTGTCCACACATTTCCCGGTTACTTGCCTGTCACTTTGGTCATCTCAACTTTCCTTACGCGTCCCGCTACCATGATACTGAGGCCTTCTATTATCCCTGGGCTGACCATTTGGAATCGTCATGAAAATCAAGCTTGACCGCATCATCTCGATTGCGACGCTAGCGGCGTCGTTAGTGGCCGTTATTTTGGTTCTGAAGAGACCAGCGCCCGTGGCACGCCCACAGGCTCCCGCAGCCATCGCCGAACACGCCCAGGCGTTTGACCAGAAAATGGCCGAATTTCAGCAGGCGGCGCAGCAAGCGCCGGCAAGCAGCCCTTCCGATACTTCTGCTTCCAAGTCCACAGCCGGGCAGTCGGCATCGCCGAGCCCGAAGGCTGAGGTGCACATCAATTCCGACGAGATCAGCGCGGTGCTGGCGCAGAGCTTGGGCAATGCCGCCGGAGCATCCGCGCTTTCCCCCGACTCCAACGTCGGAAGCGCCGCGCCCACCATCAAGGACCAGCAAGTCACCTTCGAGGGCAACCTGGTCCACGGTCAATTTCTGACGGAAGTTGCCGGCAAAGATGTGTGGGTTACGATCTCTGGACATATCGGCGAGAAGGATGGTTATGCCACGTTCGATCCAACGGAGTTCAAGGTGGGAGATCTGAGCGTTCCGGTATCGCTGGTGAATCCGGCGTTGCAGAAGAAACTGGCCGAGCAGCGGGACCGATTGAAGCTCCCGGATAACGTCGGCGCGATGAAAGTAGAGAATAGCGAACTGGTGATGCAGCAGAAGTAACTTCGCGCGGCGCTGCGCGCCTTGACCCGGTCAGAGAGCCGGTCCCACACAGGCCGACAGTTGCAACTGTGAGTGCGCGGCTTTATCTGCGGGCCAATTTCTTATTCGGGATTCAAACTGTCAAAGAGCTTCGACAGTTTGTCGGCGGTTGCGCGATAAATAATCCAACCGTTGCCGTTATCGGAAGTTTCGTGGAAGAGTAGTTCGCCGCGGCCATCGCCGTCGGCATCGAGGGCGTCCACTAATTCGAGATGCGGGGAAATATCGAGATGATACTTGTCGGTGACGCGGACAAAGAGTTTGTGCAGGTTGTGGTAGATGTCAGGATTCGCCACCAGCAGGATCGAATACTGAAGATCGGAATCGACCGCCGAATGGGGCGCGCCTGCGGGCGTTGACGGCATGTGCGCGTCGGCGGTGAACACCATCACCGGCTGATTGTTGCCCCAAAGGTCGTAAGCCTTCATTTGAATGTTCTCGAGGATCGGATCCTTGACCTTTGGAGTCGTCGCTTTTGACCGGGCAGTGCGCCGGGCTGCTGGCCCGCTGGTTGACTTCGGCGCAGGCACGGAAATGATTTTCGCCTTTGCCTGGGCTTCCACATAGGCGCGCACCTGATCCCTCGCCAGGGTTGTAATTTGTTTCAGGCGCTCGCCTTCTTCATCCTTGAGCCATTCGAATGCGAATGACTTGGGCTCGGGGCCGCCGGCATCGGAAATTGCTGGGATTGATTGCACGGGAGTCTTTTCGGCTGCCGCGTCCGCAGCCTTTCCTGGATTTGCCGGAGCTGAAGCGGACGCCAACATTCCCGGCTTGCTATAACCCGGCACTTCATCTTCCGGCAACGGACCGACTGGCTTGCCGCGACGCAGTCTGGGCCGGTTGGCTTCGTCGGCGCCGCTGTCGGATTGCGGCGTCGAAGAGCGGTCGGGTGACTTGGCATCGGATGACTTGGTCTCGGGCGATTTTGCATCACCGGGCTTGGATTCTGCGGGCTTGGAGTTTCCCGCCGGCTGGGATGCAGGTGAGTTTGGCGTTGACGGACTGGGTGCAGGCGGATTCTGTCCAGTTTGATTCGGCGCGGGCTGAGTGGGAGTGCTGGGTGTGCTGGGGCTGGAGCTGGATGGAGCCTTTTGATCGGAACCCGTTGACCCCGCCGGTGGGCTCGGCGGCGGCACAGAAGGCGGGCTACTACTCGCGGGCGGCGTGTCCTTGGAGGAACTTCCGCTTCTGGACAGCCTTGGAGGCGCGTCGTTGCTCTCGATTCCTATCGGCTGCTTTTCTGCCTTGAGCGCCGTCCTGGGCTTTTCGGCTCCTTCCGGAACCCAGGCGCCGGTTCCGATCCACGGCGTCTGTACGTTCGCCGCATTGCTGTGCAGGGCGCTGTTGACGGTGAACAGTCCTAACGAACTGCCGGCGCGTTCGGCCTCGTAGACCGTACCGGGCTCCAGAGCCATCGGGATGGGATCGGCCTTGTAAGCGGAGGCATCCCAAAATCTGCCGCCGACCAGAATTGCGATCGGCACGAGGGAAGCTTTGCCATTCGCCGCAAGTTGCAGCACGGCCACTGCCCGCGGCCCTGCGTCTTTCTTCCGCGGGGCCTTTCGCTCACCGGGAGTGATCTGGGGAAGTTCCTCCTGCGCCATAATCGGGACTGCCGAGAGGGCAACACAGGCCAGCAGCGCGACGAAAAATGATGCGCGGTATAAAATCCTGGAGAAGGCCCCTTTTGCCGAATGAGGCGTGGTCCGCGGCGCGACATGCGACTTCGATTTACCCGGAGAAATTCCCATGAAGGTCAATGATAAGGCTCCTGACTTTACTTTGCAGGATGAAAACGGAAAAGAGGTCGCGTCGAAAGACTTGCGCGGCAAAACCGTCGTTCTATATTTTTTCCCCCGCGCCGACACTCCCGGCTGAACCATTGAGGCTCGCGGGTTCCGCGACACGTATAAAAAGATGCAGAAGACGGGCGCCGTGCTGCTCGGCATATCGCCCGACACCCCAAAAGCGCAGAAGAAATTCCAGGAGAAGTTCGATTTGCCGTTCACTCTGCTCGCCGATCAAGATAAGAAGGTGGCTGAAGCTTTCGGCGTCATGAAGGAAAAGAATATGTATGGCAAGAAAGTGATGGGAGTGGCGCGGACGACCTTCATCATCGGTCCGGATGGCAAGATCCAGCATATTTTTGAGAAAGTGAATCCGGAAGGACACGCGGACGAAGTGCTGAATTATTTAAAGGAATCGGGCAAGACTGTAAGTTAGAGCGCAGGCGACGAACTGTTAGAACACGCGAAAACCTGGCGCAGGTCGTAGGGCGCGATGCTCACGATCTGTCTCATAATATAATTGCACCCTGAAAATTGACCCGAAATTACGTGATATGCCGGGAACTTTCTGGCGGCGCTTTCGTACTAATGTTTGAGAGCGTTTTGTTTCGACTGCTCTTGTCGGGAGGAAACTGTGCGCGGTGTCAGGCAAATTGTTGTCGTTGCTGCAATCCTGCTGTTTGGGGTGGGCGAGACGTTCGCGGGGCCGGCTTCCTCACCTTCCGACGATCGCGACTCCATCGTGATCCTATTCAAAGACGGCCACCGTCAGAGCTTCGCCATGGCGGAGATCGCGCGCATGGATTTCAAGGCCCCTGCGGTAATTGTTTACAAAGACGGGCACCAGGAAAAGTTTTCGCCTTCCGACATTACCCGTATCGAGTTTGGGAGCTCCTCGCTCAGCGAGATGATGCCGGGACGGGGGCACTTCGTGGGCAAATGGGAGGTGGGCGAGGGCAATGGCGGCACGTTCTATATCACCCTTGAGGCCGATGGCGAAGCCCGAAAGACGCTCGGCTCTTCTCATGGGACCTGGACGCTGGTCGATGGAGAGGCTCGGATCAGTTGGGACGATGGTTGGCACGATGCAATCCGAAAGGTAGGAAGCAAACACGAGAAACTTGCCTACGAACCTGGGAAATCTTTCAACGACACGCCTTCCAATGTGACTGCGGCCAGAAACACTCAACCCAAGCCAATTTAGCGTCCGGCGATTAGAATTTCGTGGATGCGAACACCGCAGACCTCGAGACAAAGCACGCGCATTCGGCCGCTGGATCGTGTTTTTTTCTGCCGCGATCCACGGCGCGTGGCGCGCGATCTGCTGGGCAAAGTGCTGGTCCGCGAGCGCGACTCTCTTCGAACCAGGGCTGAACGCCTTACTGCGCGTATCGTTGAAGTCGAGGCCTATCTTGGCGTGGAAGACCCAGCCGCGCATGCCGCTGCCGGCAATACAGCCCGTACTGCCGTCCTTTTCGGACTGCCCGGACACGCCTATGTTTATTTCATCTACGGAAATCATTACTGCCTGAACGTCTCTTGCGAGCCCGAAGGGCAGGCGGGGTCCGTTCTGATCAGAGCTCTCGAACCGCTCTCCGGCATTGACGAAATGGCTCGGGCCCGGGGCGTTGAAATTCATGGGCCGAAGGACCTGCTCAAGCTGACGCGGGGTCCAGGCCGGCTGGCGCAGGCCTTCGGCATTACCCGTGCCCGCGATAACGGCTGCGATCTGACCTTCGCCGATGGCAGTCTGTGGATTGGAGATGACGGTTACCGCGCGAAAGGCATTCGTACGACCTGCCGAATCGGCATTACCAAGGCTGCGGGAAAGCCCCTCCGCTTTCTGCTCGGGAGCAGTCCTTTCGTCTCGGGACGGAAATTACCCGCTAAGTAGAGCTCCGGGCCCTCTTGGCAGCGAATGCGTGCGGCCTTTGAGGCCGTCCTGACCGGTCGAAGACCCGGTTCCCACACAGACCTTGACACAGGGGTGTAGACTTGGCTCCGGGTCGAGTAGTCCAAAAGCCTTGCTGGAAAGGTCTTTCGCTCGCCACTTGTGGACAATTTTTCCGCAACCCCTGCAGCGATGCGAATCATCTGATAATCGAGAGCCCGCATGCCTCGCCTTGCGCGATGTCCGATTCTCGTTGCGGCGCTTGCCATCTTGTCCGCCACGGTCCCGGAACTTATGGCCGCCGATGGAGCGGTGGGAAGTCTGCCTCCGGCATCTCTCTCCTACATCCTTATCGGTTTTGCGGGCGGTTTCGTGCGCCATGATAATCCTCATCATGGCCCGGTGAAACTGGCGCAGCGGATGCGGCAGGACCTGCCCAAAAGCGACTTCATTCAGGTTTTTGAGAATCGCCACAGGAAGGCCGCTTACAAATCTATTCTGCGCCTGCTCGACAGCAATCACGACGGCAACCTCAGCAATCAGGAAAAGTCGCGGGCGCGCATTATTCTCTTCGGCCACAGCTGGGGAGCTTCGGCGGTGGTATTGCTGTCTCGTGAACTGGATCGCGCGGGAATTCCCGTGCTGCTCACGGTGCAGGTCGATAGCGTCGAGAAGCCGTGGCAGCGGGACAAGATCATTCCCGACAATGTCGCCGAGGCGGTGAACTTTTACCAGCCGCACGGGTTGGTCCATGGCCGTTCTCTGATCACGGCGGCCGACGATTCGAAGACGCAGATTCTTGGCAACTACCGTTTCGATTACCAAAAAGATCCGGTGCAGTGCACGGGAGCTTCGTGGCTGCAGCGGGTATTCACTCCCAGCCACATGCAGAGCGAATGCGATCCCCGACTGTGGTCGCAGGTCGAAGGTCTGGTGCGGCAACAGATGGCGCCGCAATCCGCCGCCCTTGTCAGTATTCCTCAGCCGTAATGCGTGTCGGATTCCTAGCCTAAGGGCAGTTACCCTCGTAAGCCGCAAACTTTGGGCAGAAATGCTCTAATTTCTTCGGGACTGCTCCGAGTGCCAGAATGCCGAAGTGCTCAGATTGCCGCTGCGACCTTCCCGGCTTGGACACACTCTGTTCGAAGTGCTATTGGGCGAGGTATGACCGGATGGGGCGCGCAAAACCTTTTGAGGAATCGTGAAGGAGTTCTTATCGAACCCAATAAAACTTACGGCCAAGGATTTATTGCAAGAAGAGAAGATGCCCCTCGCGGTCATCGTTGCGTGCTGGTGCGGAGGACTCCTGATTTGCTGGCTTGGCGGGTGGGCGAAAGCTAACTTCAAGTACTCGGTGTTTTCCAGCGAAGTTCTCTCGGCAACATTGCTGTGCGTCCTGATTTCCACCGTTTCGACCCTGGTGTTCGCGAGAACGAATCGGAAACTACATTGGAAAATCGCATCTGCGGTGTTTGCGGTGTCTGCGTGGGGAATTGCGGGTTGGTTCCTCATCGGCTCGCATTGATTAACGGTGGCGGCCGAATATTGCGGTCCCGCGGCTTCTAGCCGGATGTCCTTCCCATCAGGATATTGTCGATCAGGCGCGTGTTGCCCACAAATGCCGCCACGGCTGCGAGCGCGCCAGCGGAAATATCCCCGACTGGATCCAGCGTGTCGGGATCCACCAGTTCAAAATAATCGAGGCGCACGGCAGGTTCCCCGGCAAATTCCGCGCGTCCCGCAGCCAACAACCTGGCTGCTTGCCGTTCACCCGCCTGCGCCAAACTCTGGACACGCATCAACGAACGATGCAATACCAGCGCCTGCTTCCGCTCGTGGGGATTGAGATAGGCATTCCGCGAACTCAGGGCCAGCCCGTCGGGTTCGCGCACGATGGGACAAACCATAATTTCTACGGCGAAATTCAGATCGCGGACCATGCGGCGAATGATCGCCACCTGGGCCGCGTCCTTTTGCCCGAAAAATGCGGCGTTCGGCTCCACCACGTGAAACAACTTGGCGACAACGGTAGTGACCCCGCGGAAATGTCCGGGGCGGGAACGCCCGTCCAGCTTGTCACTCAGGCCTTCGACCGTGACCCAGGTCACTGCGCCTGTGGGATACATCTCTTCTACCGAGGGCGAGAATAGCAACTCCACCCCTTCGCGCTCCAGAAGTTCGCGATCGCGCTCGATCGATCTTGGATACTTCGCCAGGTCTTCGTTAGGCCCGAACTGCGTTGGATTGACGAAAACGGATGCGGCAACCACGTCGGCAGACGCGCGAGCGGCGCGGACCAGAGACAGGTGTCCTTCATGCAGCGCGCCCATGGTCGGAACGAAGCCCAGCCGCTTGTCTCCATGCCGGACGGCGCGACAGGCAGCCTGCATTTCGTGAATGGTGGTACAGATTTTCAAGGATGGATCGTGCGACTGTCTTTAGGTTTCACGCCGAAGGTACCCACTTGATAGCAATATGCGCGCCGTGGAGTATTCCGCCGACAATGCCTTTGTTGCGGCGAATGGCGATGCCGTCCTGCTCGGAAGACTTCGCGCTATTTTCCGCGGCGGCTACAACACGTCCATAAGGCCAGTTCGAAGCGGGCAACGCCGCCAGCGCCGGGAGCAGCTCCGCCGGCTTAAGCACGATTTCCGCGCTATCGGCGGCGTCAAGCAGGGCCACGCGGTCCTGACGGATGATGAGATAAGGGTTGCGCCAGGACTTCATATCGTGGATGCGCTCAATCTGCGCGGAATCCGCGGGGGGGATGGCCTGTAGCACAACTTCAGGAGCCGGAGGTTGCGGCGCGTTTTTCTGCGAGCATGAAACCAGAAAGATTCCAGACAGCAGAATCACAACCCGCGTCAACGACATCCGCATGCCAGGAGACTTGCCGGTCACAGGCCGACGTTACCTCACCATCGCAGGAACGTCGCTTTTCGCGGCCCACACCAAGGCGACGATCCATCCAATGACGCTCCATCCCAGGAAGAGATTGAGCAGGAAGATCGCCAGCAGATCCCTTTTGCTTCGCGCTAGGGCGATGATCGACGGCAGAAAATACATCACAAACCCAAAGCCGAAGAACGGGAAGAAGAAAAATGCTGGAAGAATCATGACCGGTCTCCTTTCTATAGCCTACACCTGAGGCGGCGCTGCGGCGCAACCTCAGCGCCAATTTTCCGTTGCCCGTTGGTGGCGTAATCGAGCTTAACGCGAGCCCGCTATCGCCCGCGAGTCTATTTGCCCGCCAGTTAAAGATACGCAGAATAACGCAAAGAGTTCCCTAAACGATACGAGCCCGTACAAATCCGGCCTGTGACTTGCTGTCACCGTCGCATGGCGCGCTTTCGGGCCAGGACTTCGTCCAGTCCGGCTCCGGTTTCCTTCGGCAAGTGATAGGACTCCTCGTCCCCCGGATACTGGTGCGACCGCACGTCCGCTCGAAAAGCCTGCACTGCGTTCGTGATCAGGGCCGCCGCGTCGCCGTAGCGCCGCACAAATTTTGCCGGAGGGCCGAACGTTAGATTCAAGATGTCGTGAAACACCAGCACCTGGCCGTCGCAGTCTGGGCCGGCGCCGATGCCGATGGTCGGAGCGCCGATCTCGGCCGTAATCATGGCCGCTACTTCCCGCGGGATGCCTTCGAGGAAGAGACAAGCCACCCCGGCGCGGCCGAGGGCCACGGCGTCGCGCATCAACTGTTCGATGCCGCTCAGGCTCTTGCCCTGCACTTTGTACCCGCCCATCACATTTACCGACTGCGGGGTCAGGCCGATGTGGCCCGCTACGGGGATCTCGGCATCGATAATCTCCCGGATCAGGTCGGCGCGCTTCTCGCCGCCCTCGACCTTCACCATCTCGGCGCCACCCTCCTTCACGAAGCGAGCTGCGTTGCCGAGTGCAGTTTTGGAGTCAATCTGGTACGACCCGTAGGGCATGTCGGCCACGAGTAGAGCGTTTTTCACTCCGCGGCGTACTGCCTTCACGTGGTGCAGCATCTCGTCCATCGTGACCGAGAGCGTGTTTTCGTAGCCGAGCATGGTCTGGGCGAGCGAGTCGCCGACCAGCACCATTTCGACGCCGGCTTCGTCCACCAGACGCGCAGCGGAGTAGTCATAGGCGGTCAGGCAAGTGATGGGAACGTGGCGGAGTTTTTGCTCCCGCAGAGATGCGGTCGTGATCTTGTGGCGAGGTTCCCCAAGCGGGGTCAAACTCATGATGTCCTCCAGTGCCCCTCCGCCAAGGCGGATAGAGCCTGTACACATCTTGGCTTTTATAACTTTAAGTATTGTACCGTAAAAGTGCGGCTCGTCGATGCCACTACGACTCAATGTTCTCAAGGGTTTTGGGAAGGGCCTGACTTCGGTCGGGTCGCCAGTACGGCACGGTGTCGGCTTTAGTCTCGCAGGACCCATCCGGCAGTAGCGATCAGCGCAGGTAAGACATATTGTAATGTATCTTACATTGTAGTAAGATTTCGCCATGTCCACCTACCGCACCGTTATCAGCTCCAAAGGCCAGGTAGTGATTCCCGTCGAACTGCGCGAGCAGTTCGGGCTGGAAAAGGGCACTCCTGCGACCTGGACCGAAGAACGGGGACGCCTGGTGCTGACTCCGATGACCGCACAACGGCTGCGCGAGATCAGGGGATTTCTAAAGCCTGCTCCCGGTGAGCCTTCAGCCTTCGAAGGGTTGTTTGAGGAGCGGGAGCGGGAGCGCAGGAGAGGGAAGTAGTGGCCCGGCTCTCTCGTGCGGGCGCTCGCCGGTATGTTCTCGATGCCAACGCGCTCGTCGGCTTGTTCGAAGATCGTGAAGGGATTGCCGAAAAAGTTGAGCGCCTTCTGCACGACGCGCTGCTCCGGGAGCTTCCCCTCCTGATGTCGGCAGTCAATTGGGGAGAGGTCTTCTACACAGAGTGGCGGTACCGCGGCGAGTCCAGGGCTCGTGAAGCAGAAGAGAGGCTGCGGGAAATGCCCATCGCTATTATCGGCGTGGATCAGGATCGCGCCACGCGCGCGGCCGCCGTCAAACAACGGCATGCTCTGGGTTACGCGGACGCATTCGCTGCAGAACTGGCAATGGAGCGCGACGCATGGCTGGTCACAGCTGATCCGGAATTCTCGAAGCTGGGAAAGACGCTGTCACTGTATCCGCTTCCGCGCCACGAAAAGTAATGGGTAGACACTTCTAGGCGCCCACCGCATCCTGTCCGCCCAGCGGCAGGAAATATTGCGTGCCCTTGATGGGCTCGGTGACTTTGCGCAGCAGTTCCTGCAGGTCTTCGTTGCGGTCGACGAAGTCGATCTCCGAGGTATTGACGATCAGCAGGTCTGACGATGTGTAGTGAAAGAAAAAGTGCTCGTAGGCCTTGATCACTTCCGCCAGATATTCGTCGCTCACCGCGCGCTCGCCTGGCGCATTTTTTTTCTTGAGCCGTTTCTTCAGCACTTCTGGCGTGGCTTGCAAATAAATAACGAGGTCGGGCGTGGGCAACTGGTCGCGGAAATGATTGTAATAGCGGTTATAGGTGTCGAGTTCCTGATCCGTGAGATTGAGGCAGGCGAAGAGTTTGTCTTTTTCGAAGATGAAATCCGAGATTACGGTTTTCTGCGATCGCGGCCCAAGATCGAGCGCCTGCAGTTGTTCGAAACGCTTCACGAGAAATGTAAACTGCGCTTGAAACGCCGCCCCGCGTTCACCCTCATAAAAAGAATCCAGAAACGGATTGCTGTCCGGTTCCATCACGCGTTGCGCGTTCAATCGCTCGGCCAGGATGCGCGCCAGTGTGCTTTTGCCAACCCGAATAGGGCCTTCCACAGCAATGTACCGGGGCGATTCGAAAAGATTGGCCATGAGTTCGTGCTTTGAATCGGAATTGGCAGGATATCTCGGATGGGTCTGGCTGGCAATTGCGGGAAGAGTTAACAGGAGCGATTGGGTAATTTAGGAATTGAGTAATTGGGCAATTGAGGATCTTCGTTTCGAGGTTTTTCAAATTACACAATTTCAAAATTTCCCAATTGCTCAATCCGTTTACAATCCCTGCATGCTCGGCCCTATTCTCACTGGAGTCGCCACGGTAAGCGCAGTGGCCGCTGGATATCAGTCGATCGCGCCCACTGGGCAGTGGTACGGCCGCACCTTCACCGGCCTCTCTCGCGGGACAAAGCAACTCGCTCTCACCTATGACGACGGCCCTAACGATCCGCACACGCTACGTTTGCTGGAAGTGCTGGCCAGACACGACGTGCGAGCAACTTTTTTTTTGATCGGGAGATACGTTCAACAGCGGCCGGAGATCGCTCGCCAAATTGTTAAAGCAGGCCACGTCGCGGGCAATCACACGTTCACGCATCCACTCCTCACATTTAAGAGCGCCGCAGACATTCGGCGGGAACTATCCGACTGCCGCTCCGCTTTGCGGGCTGCTATCGGCGACCATTCCAGTCTGTTCCGTCCGCCATTTGGAGGACGGCGCCCCGCGGTTCTCAAAATCGCCGGAGAACTGGGGCTGGAGCCGGTGATGTGGAATGTGACGGGTTACGACTGGAACGCGCCGCCGTTCGCGGTGATCGAACGGAAGGTGACAAAACGGGTTTGCGGTGGCAACGTAATTCTGCTGCACGACGGCGGTCACAGGCAGATGGGCGCCGATCGATCCCAGACTGTTCTGGCGACAGATCATCTGATTACGCGCTACAAGTCAGAGGGCCACGAATTCGTGACGATTCCGCAAATGATGCATATGGCGAATACCGATGCTCCTGCGGGGCCGGGTCTTTGACCCGGTCTACACAGACAATCCCCAAACCCACTACGCACGCATCGCGGAGAAGGCCCGCTTCGCAGCGGCGATCGTCCGCTGAATATCTTCTTCCGTATGGGCCGCTCCGAGAAATGCCGCTTCATACTGCGACGGCGGCAGGTACACGCCGCCATCGAGCATGCTGCGGAAGAACTTCCCGAACGCCTCGGTGTTCGATTTCGAAGCCGAATCCCAGTCCGTGACCGGGCCGGGATTGAAGAACCAGGTAAACATAGAACCCACACGATTATGGGACAGCGTAATCCCCGCTTCCTTGGCGGCGGCTGCGACGCCATCCACTAATTCGCCGCTCAACTTCTCCAGCCGCGGATAAATTTCGGCTTTGCGATCGCGCAACTGTTTCAACATCGCGCATCCGGCGGCCATGGCCAACGGGTTGCCCGAAAGCGTCCCGGCCTGGTACATGGGACCGAGCGGCGCCACCAGGTCCATGATCGCTTTGGGCCCGCCGTACGCGCCCACCGGCAATCCCCCGCCAATAATCTTTCCCATGGTGGTCAGGTCCGGGCGAATGCTGTAGAGTTCCTGTGCTCCGCCGAACGCTACCCGAAATCCGGTCATCACCTCGTCAAAAATGAGTACCGACCGTTCACGCTCGGTAAGCAGGCGCAACCCGACCAGATAATCGTCCGCGGCGGGAACGCACCCCATGTTTCCCACCACCGGTTCCACGATCACGCAGGCAATCTGGTGCTTGAATTTGTGGAACGCGAGCTCAACCACGGAAAGATTATTGAAGGGCAGAGCCAGCGTGAACTGGGTGAATTCTTCGGGCACGCCCGCCGATCCTGGAATCCCCAGCGTGGCTACGCCCGAGCCAGCCTTCACCAGCAAAGCATCCGCATGCCCGTGATAGCAGCCTTCAAATTTCACGATGTATTTGCGTTTTGTGTAAGCCCGCGCCAAGCGGATCGCCGACATAGTCGCTTCCGTCCCGGAGCTGACGAAGCGGACTCTTTCCATGTGCGGAAACGCGCCCAGCACCAGCTCCGCCAAGTCCGCTTCCGCCGGAGTTGAAGCCCCAAAGCTGGTGCCGTTGCACGCCGCGCCTACGATCGCGTCCAGCACATTGGGCTCGGCGTGCCCTAGAATCAGAGGGCCCCACGATCCGATGTAGTCGATCAATTCGTTTTCGTCGGCGTCCCAAATGTGCGAGCCTTTGCCGCGCACGATGAATCGCGGATCTCCTCCGACTGAGCGGAACGCACGGACCGGCGAATTCACGCCGCCCGGAATCATGCTCTCCGCTCGCAACTGGAGGCGGCGTGACTGTTCCGTCTTATGCGATGCAGTGGACGGCATCGAATCCTCTCGACATGGAGAAATAAGATGTCAACAGAGCTACCCTGGCAACCGACTACTATAGCAGCGCTTCCGCAGACGATTTCATCCGATATTCATCGTTCTGTAACCCCTTTGCAACATGACGACAGTACATTGGGATCATCAAGTCGCCCTTCTAACCGGGAGGGTTTTGAGGGACAGTCTCGGGGGCTCCGGACTGTCCTATTTCTCTGCTTCCTTTGTTACTCTGCCCGCCACTGCTTCTCGGCCACTCGGCATCCCGCCATTAACCACAATTAACCCGCAGTCGTATAATCAATTCCCATGATCACCGTCTCCAAGGAGGACTATCTCAAGTCAATCCTCGAAGCGGAGAGCGAGGGCGAAGAGGTAATCTCCGCGCGATTGGCAGACCTGTTGAAGGTTTCGCCGCCGGCCGTAACCATGGCTCTGCGCCGCCTGAAGAAAGACGGCCTGGTGAGGGTCGAGGGCGGGGGCGAGGTACGCCTGACTGCGATGGGCCGCAAGATTGCCCGCAAACTGACTCTACGGCATCATCTGATTGAACGCATGCTCTCCGAACTTTTCGGCATGGAGTGGTGGAAGGTCCATGATGAGGCGGAGCGCCTGGAGCACGCCGTCTCGCCCGACTTCGAAGCCAAACTTCTGGCGAGACTGGGTTCGGGCGGCGCCTGCCCGCACGGGAATTTGAGCGAACTCGAAGGTCCCGCCAGCCGCCGCCGCCGCGGTCTGGTCCTGCTGGCGGACGCCCAAGTCGAGACCACCTACACCGTGAGTGGAATTTACGAACGCGACCGCCACCTCCTCGAGTTTCTCGAGCATCGCGGGATTCGCCCGGGAGCGAAAGTACGGCTGCTCGAGCGCAACTACGACCAAACTCTTACTATCTCCACTGCTTCAGGGACTGTTTCGATCGGCCCGGCAGCTTCCGAGCGAGTCTGGCTCGCACCCGCTGCTTCCGGCCAGAAACGCTGATCCCGGCATGAAGCAACGTCGCACGTACAATAGTTAACTATAGTTCATCCCTTGTTATATACTTCCGCTAATATATTTTTAAGGGCTAACGCCGCTGTAATGAATACTGCTGGATGAATGAGTTGAAGCCACAATCGGAGTCGCCGTCACACGTCCCGGCTGGCGGGCTGGCCGTCTCTGACGGCTTCGTCATCACCCACGAGGACATCGATCGGGCTCATGACCGCGAACGCGTCCTTAGCACGCGCAGCCAGCGCGGGCCATGGTCACGTGCCCGACTTCTTTGGCTGCTGGTTGGACCAGGCATTCTGGTGATGCTCGGAGAGAACGACGGCCCCAGCATGCTCTCGTATGCGGCAACCGGAGCCCACTACGGCATTGGCTTCTTTTTGCCCTTCGTAGTCCTCACCTTCCTCATGGCTTGCATTGTTCAAGAGATGACGGTACGGCTTGGCGCTGCCACGCACCGCGGACACGCCGAACTGATTTTTGACCGCTTCGGCCCCTTCTGGGGATGGTTTTCGATGATCGACCTTATGGTCGGCAACTTTCTCACTCTGGTCACCGAGTTCATCGCCATTCGCGCCGGCCTGGGATTCTTTGGTGTTCGGCCGGCGGTCTCCGTCATCGGCGCATGGCTCGTCCTCTTTGTCGCGCTCATGGCCCACCGCTACTGGACTTGGGAACGCATCACTCTGATCGCTGCGATGTTTAACCTCGTGTTCATTCCCGTGGCTCTGCTGAGCCATCCGCATTGGGGCGCGATCGGCAGCGCATTAGTCACTTGGAAACCACTTCCCGGCGGGCTGACACAAGAGACCGTCCTTATCCTGCTTTCCAATATCGGAGCGACAGTCACACCCTGGATGCTTTTTTTCCAGCAGAGTGCGATTGCCGACAAAGGCCTGACTACGCATGACATTCGCTTCGGCCGTATCGACACAGTGCTGGGAGCAACGCTGGCGGCCCTGGCCGCGCTGGCCACGATCGTGGCAACCGCTCCGCTGTTCGCTCACGGTATGTCGACAGGGAACTTCGAAGCGGCAGAATTCGCGCAGGCCTTGCAGCCGTTCGTGGGACATTGGGGCTCGGCGCTGTTCGCTCTCGGAATGTTTGAAGCCGGCATGGTCGCGGCGATAACAATTTCAACTTCGTCGGCTTACGCCTTCGGGGAAGTCGCTCACCGCCCTCACAGTTTGAATCTTCCCTTCCAGCAGGGAAAATCTTTTTATCTTGTCTTAATTCTCGAAGCCGCGGCGGCGGCTGGACTGGTGCTGATTCCCGGCATTCCTCTCGTTTATATCGTACTGATCGTGAACGTGATCGCCGTGCTGGCCATGCCGCCTGCTTTGCTCTTTCTCTATATGCTGGTCAACGACCGCGAAATCATGGGCGAGTTGATCAGTCCTCTGTGGGCAAATGCGCTGGCTCTCGGAGTTGTAGTTGTGCTGGTCGCTGCCGGCCTTCTGTTCGGAATCAGCGTAGTCGCGCCTCATGCGTTGGGGTTGATGGGAGGAAGGTAGATGGACTCGCGATTTAATGACGCGTCCAGCGACATAAGCGGCGAGGACATCGCCTCCGTAGTCGCGGCGCTGGAGCCGGACCAACTCATTTCCGCGAAAGAAAAACATCACTGTCCGCGCCGCCGACTCACGCGCAAGGAGATGATCCTGTTTTGGGCGCTGCGTTTTTATCTGGTCTTTATGTTCGGAATTGTGATCTATCAAGTGTGGACGAGCGTCCGCTGACTTCCCGTGACGAGAGAGACGTAGCGAGCTACGTCTCTACGAGTGATCTAATAACGCATTGTGCACCAAGTGCCAGGTATCCTCGTCGGGCGTGCAGATCAAGCCGCCGGTGAGATGCGTCACGCGATACGGCGTGCCATCAAAATGCGCGCTATAGCCGCCGGCCTCTTGGTGCAAGAGCCAACCGGCTGCGTGGTCCCAAGGCATTAACCGGTTATAAAAAAGCATATGGCAATAACCAGCTGCAGCCATGCGGTACTCGTGAGCCGCACATCGCAGGTTTATGCTCGCCGCTAATTTCGTTAGATTGCCAATCACAGTGTTCCGCAATAGCTCCGGCAAAAATCCGAGGGCCACCACGCCTTCCATGGCCGAAACCGGCACCGGCCGTGCCACCCGCAGGGGAACCCGGCTTCCATCGTCTTGCTCCATCCAGGCGCCGCCGCCGCGCAGAGCGTAAGCCCAATCGCGGCACACTGGGTCGTAAATTACACCGCCGACAATCTCGCCGCGAATCGTGGCCGCCGCCATCACGCCGAATAGAGGCAGATTGCAGACGAAATTCTTGGTGCCGTCGATGGGATCGACAAGGAATGCGAGATCGGCGGAGCCGACCGGTTGCAGCAGAGAAGGATTCCTGCTGGTTCCTTCTTCTCCGACGATAAGCGCGCCTGGAAATGCCGCCAGTAACGCTGCGCCGATCACCGCCTCGGCGGCTTCGTCCGCGTCGGTGACTAAGTCGAGCGCGGATGACTTTTGCCGAATCTGCGTGGACGTGAGCTTGCGAAATCTGGGCATGATCTCGGTGCGAGCAGCGAGGGCGAGCGCGTCGCCGACTTGATGAAGATCGTGTTCGGAAAATTGCATGATTCGCGTCTTCGAAACAGATTCGAGTCCCGAACGATAGGGTACACGTTTGCCGAGAAACGGGACGTCGAAGGTCGAGGGACTTAGCGCCGAGCGATTGTTGAATCAGCGGGCGCCAGTTCATGCCCGGCTTCGCGGAGGATATCAATCGCGCCTGAGAACTCCTCCTGAATCAGCACATAATCCGTGTCGTAGGTAGAGATGGCGAAGATGGGAACATCGCTCGTTGACAGCGGCTCGATGAAAGAAAGCAAGACTCCAGTTTGCGAGAACGGGAAGGGGCCTTCGAGTTTCAGAACGATCCAGCGATGCGCAGAATGCGCGTCGGGAGGAAGATTGGCGGTGGGGCAAACGATGGAGAGTTCGTCGGCGGTGCGGGTGATCGAGGTGAACTCGCCCCTGGTCGCCCACTCGGGAATAGCAGCGTCAGCAGCGAGCCGCACAATGGCATAGTGGCCGTGCAGTGGGCGGAACTTAAGCGTCCGGCGTTTCACTTATCGTCTCTTCACTTATCGCTCGACCGCCTTGCGCAGAGCTGCTCTGGCCAGGATTCGCGTGGAGTCCAACATCGGCAGCGGCGAAGACTCCGGTGTCATCAGGAGTGGAATCTCTGTGCAGGCCAGTGCCACTGCGTCGCAGCCTTCATCCTTCAGCCCGCGAATTACTTCGGTGAGATAGGCTTGAGTGCGCGGCAGGAAAGTTCCCTGCACTAGTTCCTCGAAGATGATGGAATGGATACGCTCCCGCTGCTCCGGGCGCGGAAGGCGCTGTTCGAGGCCGGCATTTTTTAGAGCATCGCGGTAAACCGGGCCGTCCATCAACGAGCGCGTGCCGAGCACTCCCAGCCGCTTGTAACCGTGACGCTTGGCTTCATCCGCGACTTCCACCGCAATGTGCAGCCAGGGCCGCGGAGACCGGTGTTCAACCAGATCGAAAGCCTGATGCACGGTGTTCACGGGAGCAATCAGGAAGTCGGCCCCGGCCCGAGCCAACTTCTCGGCGGAGGAAAGCATGAGTTCCGCCACGCCCGCCCAATCCTTGGCGTCGATGCAGTTCTTATATTGAATGAAGGGATGCCCGTGCATCGACACTTCGGGGTGGTTGTAGGGGCCGATCAAGTCGGCGCCTTCGACGCAGATGGTGCGATAGCAGAGCGCGGCGCCTTCCGCGCTGGATGCGACGATGCCGATGTTTAGCATTTGGTCTTGGGGTCTTAGGTTTTAGGTCACTGGTCTTCAGGGCCGGATTCCTGCCTGCGTGGCTCCTTGCTCAAGACCGACCATCCAAGACCTACGACCTCTTCAGCTTTCGATTGTAGCTGGAGCGATCGCGTAAGGGCTGGCGTTCCGGTAGCGCTTTTCGAATTCTTCACGGGTGCAAATGGTTTTGACATCGACGACTCGGTCAACCGCGAGGATGCCGTCGAGATGGTCGATCTCATGCTGCAACAGTTCGGAGAGACTGCGGGCGTCTCCGGCTTCGAATTCGAGCGTTTCGCCGCTGAGATCCTGATAACGCACGGTCACTTGGCGATGGCGTTCGACCTGCATGAAGATTGAGAGGAAACTCAGGCAGGCGTCCCACACAACGATTTTCTCTTCGCTGCGCTCGACGATCTCCGGATTAATTAACGGCCAAGGCTCGGCTCCGGGGAGTTGAAGGAAAACAACTCGCTGCAGCACGCCAAGTTGAGGAGCGGCGATGCCGCGTCCATAGCCGGTTGCGGATCGCCAGTGGGCGAGGGTATCGGCCAGATCCTGGACCAAGGGTTGGATCCTGAGCGCGGTCGGATCTTCGACTGTCACGGCCTTTTGCCTTAGAAGCGGGTTGCCGAGTTGGAGGACGGGACGGATGGGCATGGCAGTTCTCAGCCGCTGATTGTCAGCTCTCTTCAAATCAAGTTCCGACGGCGATTTTACAACAGCGGATATGATCGGGCCGGCCTTCGCCGAAGCCGGACAGCCGAGGCGGCTATTCCTAATGATTTGTTCTGGGACTCGCATTATCTGGCCGCGGCGGCGTCGAACAGGCTTAGCAGCTCCAGCTTTTTTTCTGCGGACAGGAATGAGGCTTCGAACGAGTTACGCGCCAGCTCGCGGAGGTGCTCGTCGCTGAATCCGAAGGTTTCCTGGGCCAGTTGGTATTCGCGCGACAGCGTTGTGCCAAACAGCGCCGGGTCGTCGGTATTGAGCGTGATCATGACGCCTTGATCGAAATAGTTTTTCGTAGGATGCTCGGCGACCGTCTTGCAAACTCCGGTGCGAAGGTTGCTGGTGATGCAGAGTTCGACCGGAATCTGGCGCTGGGCGAGCTCGTCGATCAGATCGGCATCCTGCGCGGCCGTAAGGCCATGGCCAATTCGTTCGGCGCGCAGGTTGAGCGCTCCCCAGATGGATTCGGGAGGGCCGGTCTCCCCCGCATGCGCCGTGAGGCGCAAGCCGTGATCGGCGGCGTAGGCGTAGACGCTGCGGAAAAGTTCGGGCGGAGCCTTTATTTCGTCACCGCCAATGCCGACGCCAACCACATGGCGATCCCGGTAGCGAGTGGCGAGTTCGAAAACTTTTTGCGCTTCTTCCACTCCGAAGTGGCGGGTAGCATCGAAAATCCAGAGTAGCGAAACGCCGAAATCACGTGCGCCGCGGGCGCGGCCGCGCTCCAGGCCTTCGAAGATGGCGGCGAAATCCTGCTTGCGAAAGAGGCAAACGCCGACCGCAACATAGACCTCCGCGTGCAACACCGTCTCTTCTTTCAGGCGCTGCATCAGGCGGTAAGTGATGAGTTCATAGTCGTCCGGGCCACGCAGGTGCGCGCTGACTGCCTTGAAAGCCATCAGAAAACTCTGAAAATCGGTGTAGCTGTAAAGGGTCTCGACCTCGGAAAGAGTGGCGTGCTCGCCGTGAAGCTTGCGCAGCTCGAGCAGCGTTGCGGGCTCGACCGCACCCTCGAGGTGCAAGTGCAGTTCCGCCTTCGGGAGTTGACGGATGAAGGCATTGGGCGGACGCAACGTCACGGAGGTCATTTCTCCGATTGTAGATTCTTGCCGGAGGATTTGCGAGAGCGAGCATGGCCCGGACATTTTTCCGTTACAATCCTGTGTTCTTTTACGTTAGGGAGAAATTATGAGCCGACACTCCGTCCGCAGGTCGCTGGTTGCGGGGGTCATACTGGCAGTTCCTTTAGCCTCGTTTGGCGTGCCGCCGGGACCGCAGGTGAAAACCGATTCCGGCATCGTCGAAGGTAAAGACAAGGAGGTGGTCCACTCCTTTCTCGGAATTCCCTATGCCGCGCCGCCGGTCGGCGATCTGCGGTGGAAACCACCCGCGCCCGCGGCGACGTGGACCGGCGTACGCAAGGCCACGGAATTCGGCGCGCACTGTATGCAGGGAAAAGTGTTTGGCGACATGAATTTTCGTGACCCCGGGGGCAGCGAAGATTGCTTGTTTCTGAATGTTTGGGTCCCTGCGAAAATGTCGGGAGCCAAACTGCCGGTAATGGTTTGGATTCATGGCGGAGGGTTCGTCGCGGGTTCCAGTTCGGAAGCCCGGCAAGACGGCACGAACCTGACGCAGCAGGGCGTGATCGTAGTCAGCATGAATTACCGCCTGGGTGTCTTTGGATTTTTTGTGCATCCGGAACTGGCGAAGGAATCGGGGCATAACGCGGCCGGCAATTACGGTCTGCTCGATCAGGTCGCGGCGTTGCGCTGGGTGCATGACAACATTGCGGCGTTCGGCGGCGATCCGGGCAATGTGACCATCTTCGGGGAAAGCGCGGGATCGTTTTCGGTGAGCGCGCTGATGGCATCGCCCTTGTGTAAGGGTCTCTTTCAAAAAGCCATCGGAGAGAGCGGGGGCGCGGGTGAGCGCCCCGACCCCAAGACCGATGAGAAGTTTCGCGAGGCCAAGGATTCGCAGCTGACCAGTTCGGCCCTGGGAGTACAAACTCTGGCGGAGTTACGAGCCGTGCCTGCGGAGAAGTTGCTTAATGCGTTTTTCAAACCCGGAGGAGAAAATAACTTCGCGTTCTGGCCGGACGTTGACGGATATTTTCTGCCGGAGCCGACCCCGGCGATTTTTTCAGCGGGAAAGCAGAACGATGTGCCGTTGCTGGCGGGATGGAACCACGACGAGGGAAGCTTTGAGATTGCATTTAGTCCGAAGAAGCCTACGGTCGAGAGCTTGAAAGAAACCGCGCAGAAGGAGTTCGGCGCGAAGGCGGACGAGTTCCTGCGACTCTATCCCGGAACTACAGACGCTCAAGCCCGACGGTCTATGCAAGACTTCGCGGGCGACCGATTCATTGCCTGGTCGACCTGGTGGTGGATGGAAGCCCAGTCCAAAACCGGCAAACAGCCGGTCTACCGCTTTCGCTTTAACCTTGGGCCTCCCGCCGATCCGAAAGGGCCGCAGCTCGGCGCTTATCACTCGTCGGAAATCGAGTACGTGTTCGGGCAGCTCGATTCCAAAGCCGGAGTCGCGTGGAGGCCCGAAGATCGCCAACTCAGCGCGGAAATGCAGAAGTATTGGGCGAATTTTGCTCGCAGCGGGGATCCCAATGGCCCGGGGCTGCCAATGTGGCCGAAGTATTCGGCAGCGGAGGGCTGGCCGGTGATGTTTCTGGATGCGAAGTCCGGAGCGCACAAGGATGAGTTGCGGGAGCGCTATTTATTTCTGACAAGGGAGTGGGTGAAGTAGGCCGGAACGTTGCTGTTGACTATCAATCGGAGATAGGGAGCCTTCACTACGCAGACCGAGTCGCTTCGCTCTTCGGTCTGCTTCGTTCAGGATGACAATGCGTTTTTGCTGACAGCTGACAGCTACTTCCTGGCGAACTCGCTGCGATGGCGGCTGTAGAAGATGTAGATCAGTAAGCCCAGGATAAGCCAGCCGATAAAGCGTCCCCAGGTGATAACGGTTAGTCCGGTCATGAGGCCACCGCAGAGAATGATCGAAATCAGCGGAAACCACGGCACGAAGGGCACTTTGAACACGCGCTTGCGATTGGGCTGAGTGCGGCGCAGGACGATTACGCCGAGCGAGACCAGAGCGAAGGCGAAGAGAGTGCCTATGTTGGAAAGGTCGGCGGCGTCGGCTGTGGCCATGAGCCCCGCGGGTATGCCGACGGCAAAACCCGCAACCCAAGTGGACCAGTGTGGCGTCTGGAATTTGGGATGAATCTTGGAGAAGAACTTGGGGAAGAGTCCATCCCGCGACATGGCGTACCAGATGCGCGCCTGGCCGTACTGGAAGACCAGCAACGACGAGAGCATGCCGGTGAGGGCGCCGATGACAATGACGGAACGTGACCAACGGCTGGCGCCCAGCATTTGCAGGGCGTAGGCGACGGGAGCTTCGTTGGCTTCCCCCGAGACAAAAGTTGTGTACTTCATCATCCCCAACAGTACGAGGGAAACGCCAACGTACAGCACTGTACAGACAATCAACGATGCGATGATACCGATGGGCAAGTCGCGCTGTGGATTTCGCGACTCTTCCGCTGCCGTGGAAACCGAATCGAATCCGATGTAGGTGAAGAATACGATAGCGCCCCCTGTGACGACGCCACCGAAACCGGAGGGAGCGAAGGGTTTCCAGTTGCTGGGATTCACCAGCGCACCCCCGACAACCAGGAAAACGAGAATCGCTCCGATCTTGATGGCGACCATGATGTTGTTCGCCTCGGCCGATTCGCGGATGCCGCGCACCAACAACACCGTGAGAATGAAAATGATGAGGAAGGCGGGGACGTTGAAGTAAGCGCCAGTCCAGTGTCCGGCTTCCCAGACCGGCGTTGACCATCTATCCGGCAAGTTTATGCCGAACGAAGCGAGTTGCGACTTGGTGTAAGCGCTGAAGCCGATAGCCACGACCACATTACTGACAACGTATTCCAGAATGAGATCCCACCCGATAATCCAGGCAAAGATTTCACCGAGGGTTGCGTAGGAATAGGTGTAGGCGCTGCCGGCAATTGGGATCATCGACGCCAGTTCGGCATAGCAGAGCCCGGCGAAACTGCAGGCGACGGCCACTAGGAAAAATGAAATCGCAATGGAGGGGCCGGCCGGCGGGCGTCCGTGCAGAAGAACACCGGCAGTGTTCCCCGTGCGCAAGAGGTTCACGATAATATCGAGAACTTGTGCGTGCCAGATCGAGGATGCCTTGAAGTATTCCCCTGCGGCAGCCGTGCCGGTCAGTACGAAAATTCCGGACCCGATGACGGCACCGATGCCCAGCGCCGTCAGTGACCACGGACCAAGAGTTTTTTGCAGGCGCTGGCCCGGCGCTTCAGACTCAGAGATCAGCTTGTCAATGGATTTGCAGCAGAATAGCTGATTGTCGGAAGTACGGATGACGTTCTGTGGGTTCCGTGGTTGGTTGTGACAAGCGGTTGTGATCTCCTGAAAATCCAGCTCTATCCGGCGTCGCCTCGCGATGGAGCGGGCGAGTCGCCCGCTCCCACACGAGTTATGCCTACCGCTTCGCCTGGCCGCGGGCCAGTTTCTTGACTTTCGGCTTCTTCGATCCGCGCGCGTAATCGCGGGGCTTCACCGGCTTCTCCGCCTTGCGTTTCTTGCGGGCGGTGCGTTTGGCTTTCTTGCGTTCTTCTTTGGTTAGCTTTGATGTATTTGCCATGAACTGCTTTCTTGGATTGAGTAATTTTGTAATTGTGCAATTGAGTAATTTGAACCCAGCCTTAGCCTGGCGATCACGAATTACCCAACTCCAAAATTACCAAATTACTCAATTTCCCAATTACTCAATTATCTTCAGGCCCGTTCCAACTGGGCGTACTTCTCCACCAGTTTCTTTAATCCGAAGCGAGGGAATTGTACCGTAATCTTGGCTTCTTCGCCTTCTCCTTCGCGCTGGTAGACCGTGCCTTCGCCATATTTCGGATGGCGAACCTTCTGACCGGGACGAAACCCGCGTTTGCCGGTGGGCTCTTCGACTACATGCTTTGGGACAGTGAATTTTTTGCCGCGGCTGGCGAAGAACTCGGCGATGTTCTCGATCGAGTTGTAAGGACGGGACGGAGCTGTGGGCTTTACGGCGCGGGGGTTGGCTCGAGCTCTATCCAGGGTGTGCCATGAAGTGCTCTGGTCTTCGTCTTCGTATGAATAATGGGTGCTCTCGGCCGCGTCTGCGGGGCTTCGCCCCGCCGGACGGCCGCGGGCGGCCGTCCCCACCTGTGTGCTGCTGGCTCGCCGGGTTCCCAGCTCTTCAATTAGTGGCGCGGGCACTTCTTCCAGGAAGCGCGAGGGGACGCTGGCTTCCGGCAGGTCTGTGCCGTATCTGCGGCGGTAAACGGCGCGGGTCAGGATGAGTTGGTCCATGGCGCGGGTCATGCCGACGTAGCAGAGGCGGCGCTCTTCCTCAATATCTTCGGGGACGAGCATAGTCCGGGAATGCGGAAAAAGTCCTTCTTCGAGGCCGCTGAGGAAGATCAGGGGAAACTCCAGCCCCTTGGCTGCGTGCAGGCTCATGAGCGTGATCTGAGCGCGGGCGTCGTAGTCGTCGGCGTCGGCGACTAGCGCGGCGTGGTCCAGAAACTCGTCCAGAGTCTCCGCGCGGTCGCGCGAGTCCATGGCCGCGTTGACCAGTTCGCGCAGGTTCTCGATGCGGGAGAACGCTTCGGGCGTGTCTTCGTCTTCGAGAAGCTTGATGTAGCCGGTGCGGTCGATGAGGAATTTGATAATGTCGGCTACGGAAACAGTGAGAGTGGGGAATGAGTCCGCGTTTGGCGTCCGTCGGGAGCGGTAGTCATCGGCCTCATCGTCCTCTTCCGCATATTGGGAGTTGTCCCAAGGGGACGACTCGGTGTGGCTGGCCCCGCTCATCTCGCCCGACCTTTGGATTGATACAGGAGGCGCGCTGGGAGCCCCGAGCGTTTTCGACCTTTCCAGTTCGTCGGTTAATTCCATGAGACGATCGGAAAGGCGTTTGTATTGAGTAAAATCCTCTCCTGGCAAGAATTTCTTGAGGCACATCCTGCCGACCTGTTGTATCTGTCCCCCTTCACTCTGCAACACGAATGTATCGTTCCGTTTCCTTTTCAAGTGACAGTGATCGCAATTCGGCGGAGCTTCTAGCAGATGCTCGGGCACTCTTACTCCGAACATGTTATGGCAGGCAGTCTGGTCACCCTGGTGATGGAGGATGCCGAGTAACTGCCATCCGCCTAGCCGGAGGCGTGAAACTTCGTCCCTCAGTTCCTCAATCTCCTTTTGCAACTTCGAAATCTTGTTCTCGAGAGTCTTGCCACCCGCCGCGATCGTCAAGGAGGCTTGGCCGGGAGTACGCATTTGGGTAAGAGGTTGCTGAAACGGCGATTGGTGTTTCATGGGCGATTCACTGGGCTCTTCTTCCGCGCTCGACCCGAAATCGAAGCTGAAGTTGCCGGGATCGAAGGCGGTGGCGTCGTCAGACTCGTTTGCCAGTTGCGCGGGCGAGTCGCCCGTGCCCACACCTGCAGTTTCCTGCAATTGCTCGGTGAACGTTCCTGCCAGCATCGCGCGGGCGTCTTCGATCAGCTGCTGAAAATTTTGCAGCGATGACAGGGCTCGCGGTGGCAACAACCGGCGGCGGAGCGCCTCGCCGATCGCGCCCCACAACGACAGTCCGGTTTCTAGTGCGAGCCGTTCCAGGGTGTCGATCGTTCCTTTGCCAATGCCTCGGGTGGGAGTGTTCACGACGCGCAGCAGTGAAATCGAGTCATCCGGATTATGGATGACTTTCAGATACGAGATCATGTCTTTGATCTCGGCGCGCTCGTAGAACGAGAATCCGCCGACCACGTGATACTTCAAGCCGTAGCGGCGCATGGCCTCTTCAAATAAACGCGACTGCGAGTTGGTGCGGTAGAGCACGGCAGCGCGCGGAGTTTCGCCATGCTCCGTGGCCTCGCGTAGATAGCGAGCGATCCAATCGGCTGCGAAAAGGGCCTCGTTCTCGCCGTCAGGCGCCTCGTAGTAGCCAATCTTCGTGCCGCCCTGCCGCGAAGTCCACAGGTTCTTGCCTTTGCGGCGGATGTTGTTCGCGACCACGGCGGACGCCGCCTGCAAAATGTTTTGCGTGGAGCGGTAGTTCTGCTCGAGGCGGATGATTTTGGCTTCGGGAAAATCCTGCTCGAATTCCAGAATGTTGCGAATGTCGGCGCCACGCCAGGAATAAATCGACTGATCTTCATCGCCCACCGCGCATACATTGTGACGCTCCCCCGCGAGCATGCGCATCAGTTCGTATTGCGGACGGTTCGTGTCCTGATACTCGTCGATGAGTAAATACTGGAATCGTCGGTTGTAGTATTCGCGCACTGACGCAGAGGATTTCAGCAGGCGGACAGCATCCAACAGTAGATCGTCGAAGTCGAGGGCATTGGCTTTGCGCAGTTCTTTGCGGTACTCCTCGTACAAATGAGCGATACGCTCGGTCTTCGGATCGGCCGATTGCAGGTAAAGTTCCTGCGGATCGAGCATGTGGTTCTTCGCCCAGGAGATGCGGCCCAGCACGGTACGCGGCGTGAGTTGCTTGTCGTTGACCCCGAGCCGCTTCATCACTCCCTTGACTACGGCTTGCTGGTCGCTTTCGTCATAAATCACAAAATTCTTGGTGTGGCCGATCGGCGGCTGGCCGGGAACGGTTGACGGGATGCGCATGGCTTCGATGTCGCGCCGCAGCATTCGCACGCAGAACGAATGAAAGGTCGAGATGACGGGCTTGGCGATGCTCAGGCCGCCCACCAACTTTTCGACGCGCTCGCCCATTTCGGCCGCGGCCTTGTTGGTGAAGGTCATGGCCAGAATGGACTCCGGCATCACGCCTTTGTGCTCAATCAGATAGGCGATTCGATAGGTGATGACGCGCGTCTTCCCGCTGCCGGCGCCGGCGAGGATCAATACCGGGCCTTCCGTCGTTTCGACAGCTTCGCGCTGTTCCGGGTTCAGTTGTTCGAGAAAAGACAATGCGGAAGTGGCTCCAGAATCGCTGATGTGATTTTACAGGGAATAGGTGGGGCGGACACTTTTGTCCGCCGCCTTTGATGTTGACTTACGAGGTGTGACGGAGACACAGAAGCAAGATCAACTTCAAGAGCGGCGGACAGGAGTGTCCGCCCCACACAAATTTTGCGCAAGCGCGGTGATCAGCTTCGTTCTTCTCACGGAGTCGAGATGGGCGATGTCCCGGACGGCTTTCAAGTTTTGTGTGGTGGGCGCTCTTGCCCGCCAAGGGATGGGCTCTGCGGCTCAGGAGGAACCTCTATGAGTTCGACTGTCGGTCCGAAGATAGATACGAAGATAAATCCAAAGATTTTCCTGGCATTGGCGTTGGTGCTGATGGTAGCCGGTCTAGTCGTCTGTGACCAGCGACAGGCCCGAGCTGGCGAGGTGACCGCGACGCCGGGTTACAAGGTGCTGGATCCGATCCGGCACGGCAATTTAACTGTCTTTCCAGTGGTGGCGGCCAAAAGCTATCCCACCGGCGAGTTTCTGACGCTGGACGAAGGCCTGCGGTCCGGCGAAGTGGTAGTCACTGAAGCGGGCAGCGTGCAGGGATTAATTCGGCGGCATCCGACGCCTGGCCTACGGCACGATGGAGCGCAGGTCAACCGGCTGGTGCTAGTGAACAATTCCAAGAGGCCGCTGCTGTTGCTGGCGGGGGAGATCGTGACCGGGGGCAAGCAGGATCGAGTGATCGGCAAAGACCGCATCGTTCCGGCGGAGAGCGATCCGGTGGACCTGAGCGTATTCTGCGTGGAACCGGGGCGGTGGGTCGCCACCAGCGAACATTTTGGAGCGTCAGAAGCGATGTATGGCTCCGCTGTCGGCGGTCCAATCAATCATGTTCAACCTCCAATGGCGATGATGGCGCAACCCTCGGTTCGCGCCAAGGCTATGGGCGACAAGAATCAGCAAGAAGTTTGGGACGAAGTGGGAAAGCAGAAGGCGGCGGTCGCGGGCACTCTGGTCGCGGATTCGGCGCCGGTGGCGGACGGCGTTTCGCGCATGACCTCCTACGCCAGGGTGATGGAGACGGATGAGGTGAAGCAAAAAGTGGACGCCGTCGCTGCGCCGATCGAACACAATTATCAGAGCCTGATCCGGCAATTGCGCGATCGCAACGCGGTTGGGGTTGTGGTGGCGGTGAATGGACGGGTCATTTGGGCAGACATCTTTGCCAGCACAGACCTGCTGCAAAAATACTGGCCGAAGCTGGTGCGCTCCTACGCTTCAGAGGCGGTGGTCACACGCGCGAAAGAAATTGACGTCAGTGTGAACCGCGCGCAGGACTTTCTGGGAAACATGGAAGGACGCCGGGAAATGATCGAGAGCGAACCGGGAATCTATCGTCACACCGAGGTCAGTGGCGACGGATTCAAAGCGTTCTCGCTGACGTCCCTGCTGCCGAAGTCAGGATTCGACGTTCACATCGCGAAGATGGCAGAGTGAAGAGTGAGAAGAGCAGTGGTCAGTGGCCATCGGCAGTGATCGGCGATCGGTGGGACTTGACCGGTAGTTCCTGGAGAGTGGCCGGGTTTGCTGGGCACTGGCCACTGGGCACTGCTCGCTGTTTTCCTAGCCACTCGCCTTCATCGTCTTGCCGCGCAGTTCTTCGACTGCCGGAAAGGAGCGCGGCGGAATCAGCGTTCGGTCGGGGGGCATGGAACCGGCATTGAACGCTTTTGCCAGGATTTCGAGCGCAATCCCTGCCGCGGGCGCCGTGACGATCGTGGCCGTCAGCAAACCGCGGCGCACCCACTCTTGGCCTGTCTTAGTGACACCATCACAACCCGTGAATGGAATACTCAGCCACTGTTCGCGATCTTTGTCCGTGAGACCGATAAAGGCCTTTCTGGCGCCCATGGCCATCGCATCATTCTGGCAAACCACCGCTTTGATTTGAAGCTGCCGCGAGGAGCCCAGGGATAGCCAGGACTTCACCGCGTTGTGAGCGCTGCGCTCGGTCCAATCACCTTTCAGCATTTTTAACTCGACCCCGGCCGGCTTGGTGGAAAGCATCCCCTTGGTGCGCAGTTGTGTGGCTGTGCTGTTGAAGGGACCCTCGATATAAAGAACGTTGCCCATGGGTAAGAGCATGCCCACCTGTTTGCCCTGGATTCTGCCGACTTCCACCTGGTCGGTGCTGACCGAGAAGACCGGAGCGGAACCAGTGCCGCGAAGTTCTGCAATGTAATCGGGATCGCTGTTAATGATGCCCCAGCCAATACCGGCGCCTACCGCTGCTTTGGCGATCTGCGGCATTCCAGTGCCGACGGGTTCTACCAGAATCGCATTGGGCCGTTTGGTGGAATCCTGAATGATCTTGATGAGTTGCTGAGTCTGGTTAACGGCGTCGTTGTCGGCGTAGACGATCTGAATCTTGACGCCGAGCCGGGTCGCCATTTCTGCTGCGGCGACGGCCTGCTCTGCCTGGTAATCGTTCTCTCTGGTAGTGAGAGCAACAACTACATTGAGTTTTTCCATGGCCTCATCTCGGAGCTCCCTCAGTATTGCTTCTAGTTGCGAAATTTCTTCAGTCCGCTTTCGTCGAGCTGTACCAGGTTCTCCAGGCATTGGGATCGTTGCCAAAATGCTGGTGCGTGATGTCGCTCAGCGCCTGGGTAGCCCATGCGTGGGTTTGAGCATCGAGGGAGGGGTCATCAGTATCGTTCACTAATTGGGGCACGGCACTTAGGCGCTGTTCGCGGGTAAACATCCCAGACTCCGCCAGACTGCAGGCCGCCCTCTCCCGCACGCTGGGAGAAGGATCGTCGTGCATGGTCTTCAGGAGAGGCTCGATGGTCTTGGTCGCGCCGGAGAGGGCGAGGCCTTCGACGGCCCAGCGTCGCGAGTCTTCGTCCGCATCTCGCAGGTGGCCGGCTAGAACCTGCACTACACGGTCGGTTTCAACGCCGCGATTCCCCATCAGACCGAGCGCCCACAGCGCCCAAATTTTCCGTGCGTGGTCGGGAGACCCCGAGGTTCTGAGCAGGTACTCGAGACTCGCTGAATTCTTGGCCAGCCCATAGGCCGCGAGTTCCACTTCGATGCCGGACTCGCGCACCCGCATGTCGTCAGAGTTCAACGCAGCGGTCGTTAGCGTGGCAATCTGCGGGCTCCACTGCACTTTCCCCTGCCAGCGGCCGACCCGGGACGAAATCTGATCCACAGCGCCATCGCTGCGACCGACCGCCAGTTCCAACAGAGCCTCCGCTTGCCTCTGCGGTTTCATACGATCCAGTTGGCGCGTATCCTGAGCGAAAGCCGGCGAAGTTCCTCGCGCCGAAAAAATATTCTCAAATCTTGACCACGCAGCATGGGCGCTGCCAATGCTTCCGGCAAACACTGCTGCGAGTACCCCTATTGCGGCGGCAAGAGCCGGGCCGAAGCGTCGCGAATTCGCTGACGGTCGAATAGGATCGGCGCCTGATTGGGGCTGGTTCGCTGCAATGTCCGAGCCCGGACCGAGGGTGCCATAGTCCGGCGTGGGCTGCACGCACGAATCGGTCACCGGCTGGGTTTGCAGCGGCCCGCCCTGTCCTGTAAAGCGTGACTGCGATATCTCCATATAAAGAAGAGTCTAGGATTAGCTCCGAAATCAGGTAAAGTTACTTCGGTTTCGAATCCTTGCCGGGTTCGATGCCAATGCTCGACGCCTTACGGTTCGACACAATAAGTCCGACACAACAAAGTTCGACAGAATAAAGTTCGACAGAATAAAGTTCGACAGAATAAAGCTCGACAGAATAAAGCTCGGCACAATAATTCGATGCAAAAACGCGGACCCACGAACCTGGGAAGAGGCCAAGGATCATGGCCTCCGCGATCCCACTAAGTTACGAGGAGGAGTTGATGCTTACAAAGTCCAAGTGGTTGGTGTCCATCATCAGTGTGTCCCTGGCGGCAGGGGCTTTGGCCGCAGCTGCTCCGGGATACCACTTAATAAAAACTTACAAAGTAGGTGGCGACGGAGGCTGGGATTATCTGACAGCCGACCCCGACGCGCGCCGAATCTACATCTCTCGCGGTACTCACGTGATGGTCATCGATGCTGATTCAGGTAAAAGCGTGGGTGACATCGCCGATACTCCCGGGGTTCATGGCATTGCGCTGGCGCCGGAGTTGGGACTCGGATTTACGAGTAACGGGCGAGAAGGCACAGTCAGCATTTTTGACATGAAGACACTCGCGACTAACAGCAAAGTAAAAGTGGGCGACAATCCCGACGCAATTCTTTATGATCCCGCGACCAAACGGGTCTTCACCTTCAACGGACGCAGCCAGGATTCGACGGCGATCGATGCCGCCAGCGGAAAGGTGCTGGGTACCATCAAACTCGACGGCAAGCCCGAGTTTGCGGCCAGCGATGCCAAGGGCGAAATCTTTGTCAATATCGAAGACAAGAGCGAACTCACCGCCATCGATCCCGACAAGCTGGAAGTCAAAGCGAAATGGCCGTTGGCGCCCTGCACGGAGCCCAGCGGCCTCTCGATCGATCGCAAGAACCGCCACCTGTTCGTGGGCTGCGGCAACAAAATGATGGCGGTGGTTGACGCGGACGGTGGCAAGGTTCTCGCCACGCCCGCCATTGGCGAGGGCGTGGACGCGACCAGATTCGATCCCGGAACCGATCTTGCTTTCGCTTCGTGCGGCGCTGACGGCGTGCTCACCGTGGTGAAAGAAGAATCGAGAGACAAGTTCAGTGTCGCGGAAAATGTTCCTACCCAGAAGGGAGCGCGAACGATGGCGCTCGACACGAAAACCCACAATGTGTTCGTCGTGACCGCGCAATTCGGACCGCGCCCAGCGCCGACCGCCGACAATCCGCGTCCACGCCCTCCCATCCTTCCAGACAGCTTCGTGGTTCTGGTGGTAGGGAAATAGGACCAGCCATCGCTTCGGAGCGAGCTCCGCTGGATATGGCGGCGGACTCGCTCCGGAAGACACCCGCCAATTCAATCCGGCGGCAAGCAGCTTCACAAAAGCAGAAATCCCCGCTACGATATCGCAATTCGGCAATCGCACGACCGTTCGGTTGGAGCGTCAGTCTGCTTCCTGCACCAGATGCAGCGCAGCAGCGTCTAATCGATTGGGCTCTTCGGTGGATCTACAGAAGAAGAAGTGATTTGCGGAAGAATAACGATGACTAAGGCCACTTTAGAATGACCGTCCCCGAGGATAAGTTCTACCGCGCACAGGTAACCAGGCGAATCGATTTCGCTCCTGACCTGTGGATGTTCCGCATCCGCAGCGGGGGAGAATTCCACTTTGTTCCGGGTCAATACGCGACGCTGGGAATCGAGGCCAATGGAAAGCGCGTCGAGCGCCCATATTCGATCGTGTCATCGCCGGCGGAAGAAGAAGTTGAGTTTTTCTTCGAACTGGTGCCTGAAGGAGCTCTGACGCCGCTGCTTTATAAGTTGCAGCCCGGCGACCACTTGCTGATGCGCAAAGTTCCCAAAGGAAAATTTTCACTGGACACACAAAACGGCCGGACAAATCACCTGCTGATCTCAACCGTGACCGGCGTGGCTCCCTTCGTAAGCTTCGTGCGCACGCTTTCCAAAGAATGGAAAGAAGGCCGCTTCGATGGCCAACAGAAACTGTTCTTGCTGAATGGGGCGAGCCGCCCCTGGGAGTTCGGGTATCTGGATGAACTAAACCAGTTCGCGAAAGAATTGCCGTGGTTGAAATACGTGCCCACGGTCAGCCGTCCCTGGGATCACGCCGACTGGCCGGGAGAAATCGGCCGTGCGGACGACATTCTGCGCAAGTATGCCGATCACTGGGAACTGGACGCGAGCAATACGGTGGCCTACCTGTGCGGCCATCCCGAGATGATCGAGCACAGCAAGGCAATTCTGAAGCGCCGCGGATTCACCGACAAGGGAGCCGTCAAGGAAGAGGTTTATTGGATCCCGGCCCACAAGTAGTCGTGAGCCTAGCTTTCTGCGGGAGCGAAGAAAACCAGCACTGCCAATTCTTCTACGATGTCGTGGAACCGGTGCTCAACCTCGGCGGCCACGAAGAGAACGCTTCCGGCGGAAATTTCCCGGTCCTCCTCCGCGGCTCTAAAGCGCGCCTTTCCGCGGACCACGTAGTACATCTCATCTTCATGATGCGGAGGTTGGGGGTCGGTCGCGCCGGGGGGCAGGACGTATAATCCCGCGCTCATGGCCGGCACGCGCAGAAACTCACCGTACAACTTGCCGCTCTGAGTTCTCTCCCGATTGATCTCGGCGATTTTCGCGAACATGGCCTTCACGCCAGAATTCCCCCGAACACCAGATCGGTGAATTGCGGAACCAGATTGTTCGCCTGCAAGTCGCCCTCCGGCTTGTACCACTGGTAAATCCAGTTGATCATGCCGAGTAGGGCAAAGGCGGCGGCGCGCGGACTGACGGCGCACTTCGCGTGGCGGCTTCGTTGGGCGTTCAGTTGAACGTCGGTAATCAGGCTTTCGACGAAGTGAATGTATTCCTTCTTGCGCGTATTGATGCGCTTGCGCAAAGCGGGCGGCAGCGGATGATTTTCGTGCAGCATCACCGTTATCTCCCGGTCGCGCGGGCTGAGCACAACCTCAATGTGCAGGCGTATCAGCGCCCGCAAGCGCTCCTCGGGACCGGCGATCCGGCGCACGGGCTCGATCACGAGTTCCTGCGTGATCTCCATGGCATGGTTCATGATCTCGAACAGGATTTCGTCCTTGCTCTGAAAGTGGTGATAGAGCCCGCCTTTGCTGAGTTTGAGCGCGGCGGCAACGTCGTTCATCGAAGTTGCGTCATATCCGCGTTGCTGAAACAGCCGGGCGGCGGTGCGCAGAATTTCCTGCCGGGAATCGACCACAGTCTCGCGTGCCATCGCGTGTCATGGTAAACAGTTGCGAGTAAGAATGCCAACAACCGCATGAGCGGGCAGGGGTGAAGCTTGCATCTCTGCCTTGGGGTCGCGCCGAACCCGGCAACTGTGGCCAATCCGCTCAGCTGACCCAATCCAGGAACTTGTACCAGGCTCCGGCGAAGGGCAGGAACCACGGCCTTCCGTTGTACAACCCGAGCGGGGCACCGGGAAACGGAATGCCGACAAACGGATTCTCGGGCTTCTCCCCGGCGATGAGTTCGGCAATCTTCTGGCCCTGATAAGTTGCCATCGCGACCCCGTGCCCCGCGTAGCCGACCGCGTAGTACATGCCATCGATCAGCCCGGCGTGGGGCATGATGTCGAAGGCGAAGTCGAGGGTCCCCCCCCAGGCGTAGTCGATTTTGGTCTCGCGGAGTTGGGGATAAACGTCGATCATGCCCCGCCGCAGGATTTCGGCGCTCCGACGGACGGTCCGATCATTCTCCGGAAAGAATGCGGCACGTCCGCCGAACAGCATGCGGCGATCGGGAGTGAGCCGGTAATAGTAGAGATAATTCTTGGAGTCGTAAATCATGCGGTTGCGCGGGCTCAGTTCGCTTGCCAGCGCTTCGGGAAGAACTTCGGTGGCGATAATGAAGGATCCGATGGGAATTAGCTTCTTCTGCAGCGCGGGCGTGACCTTGCCGGTGTATCCGCTGGTGCCGACGAAAACGTCATGCGCCCACAATGCCCCGCGAGAAGTGACAACTTTCCATCCCGCCTGGCCCTGTCGCATCTCGCGCTCAAGATGCTGGACCCGAGTGTGCTCGCAGATCTGCGCTCCGGCTTTCATGGCGGCATGCGCGAGTCCGGCAACGTAACGCGCGGGATTCAGTCCGGCGCTGATTTCATCGACCATGCCACCGTAGTAAATAGTTGATCCGATCTCGGCGCTCAACTCGGATTTTTGCACCACCCGCAGAGTGTGGTTAAACTCGCGGGCGATCACTTCGGCCTGACGCGCATAGTCATCGAAATGCTTCCGCTTGCAGGCGACTTCAAGATGTCCGCAGCGGGAAAAGTCGCACTCAAGCCCTTCGCCACGGATAATCCGCTCCACGCAGTCCAGGGAGGCGATTGAAGCGGCGTACATGCGCTGGGCACGTTCCCGTCCGTACATGGAGATGAGCTGGTTGACGCCGAGTTTCATGCCCGTGAGTACCATTCCGCCATTGCGGGAACTGGCGCCCCAGCCGATGGTTTCGCGTTCCAACATGGCAACTTTCGCGCCCCGCTTCGCCAGCGTGCGGGCGGCAGAGAGGCCTGTGAAACCTGCCCCGATGACGGCTACGTCGACGACTTCGGGCAGCGGACGGGAATCATCAACCGTGGGGAATTCGGCGGTAGTGAGCCAGTAGTTGAGTTCTTGCAAGGCCATAGGGTGTGGTTCGAACTTCCTAGCCAAAGCTTCTGCCAGAGAGGAGACTACTGAAGAACAACAAGGCAGAAAACTGGATCCTGACCAACCAAAATCTTACCCTATCACGCGGAAGTGCATGTACCTTTGGTAACCCATTCGCGCTCTCCCTCGGTAATCTTGCCCCGGTTACCGGCTCACCCTAATCTGAAGAAGCATGGCCATTTGCTGCCTGTTGTTTTCCTCCGATGAGGCAACAGCCGAGCCGATTCGGCAGGTGCTCTCTGGACTCGGCGTCGAGGGAGAGTACTGCTCCGAAGCTGCGGAAGCGGTCGAGAAAGTCACGCACAAAAGTCTTCAAATCGTTGTTATCGATTGGGATCAACAGCCGGAAGCGGGACTTTTGCTGCGCACCGCGCGCGAACGCAAGGCTGCCGATCGGCCGCTGACTATCGCCATCGTCAGCGATGATGCCAGCATTCCAAAAGCGCTGCAGGCAGGCGCGAACTCGATTTTGCGCAAACCGCTTCAGGGCAATCAGGTTAAAGACACTTTAACCACCGCCCGCGATCTGCTGCGCGCGAAACAGGAATCAGCGGCCGCCATGGCACAAGCGGCAGGGGCCTCTGGGATTGCGTCGGCAACTTCTCCCGCGAGCGCGGCCCGGAAAGAAGAAACACAACTGCGGGCCAGGGATTTTCCGGAGGCTTCCCCTGGGGGCCCTAAAGCACAGTTCGTTCCGCGATCGAATGCGCCTGAGTTCGTTTCGCACTTTGAGGCCACAGGTTCAGCCAAACATGCAGATTCTAATTCTGCGACCGCGACAGAAGAGAACGTGGGTCGGCCTTCTGCTGATTCTTCTTCGCCGGACCGTCCCAAAGGCTTGGAATGGTATCTAAAAACGCGAGCCGGAGTGACGACTTCAATGGCAGAGAGCGAACAGGCCAGCGCGTCTTCCTCAACTCCCGATTTAATTGGCTTTGACCAGATGACTGCGCCCTCGCCACCATCTGCTCCGCCGATGCCGGTTGACCTGGCGGTCGCGGGGTTCGCTCCCGAATCCAAACCGAAAGAAAAGCGCATCCAGGAAATCAAGAAACAGGACACTAAGGCTAAGAAGGAACCGCTCGGCGAGGATGAGGGCAAGAAAGAAGCGGAACTCTTTGCCTACATAGACGGAGAGAAGGGCGATTCCCCAAAAATCAGTCACCCCAAGTCCCGGCTGGGGAAGGGTGCAATCACGGCGGCGCTGGTTCTGGCCGGCTTGGCGATTCTGGCTGCGCCGCAAGCGCCATGGCGCTCGAAGATGCGCGGGGCCTGGGCGCGCGGGCAGCAGGCAATGCACGGCTGGCTGAATCCGCTGCCGGTCACTCCGGTGCAGGCCCCGGTGGCCCATGAAAATTTTGGCAGGGCCGGGGATGAATACAAGTTGCCGGTGGAGGAGAATATTCCCGATGCCACGACCGATCCTTCGCAGATTCAGGTGGTTCCCGTCGTTGATCCAACGTCGAAGAAGCCGAACAGCGATGCAGGAAGTCCGGAGCAGCCCGTAGCCCCGCCAGACGGAACCGGTACCGCTGCAAGCGCTCAGAAGCAAACTTCCGGGGTTGCAGTTTCCGAGCGCCCTTCGCCATCAACTGCCGAAGCGCCGCAGCCCGCCGATGGGAGAATCGCAAGCGTCAGTTCGGCTCCGACTCCTGCCGTTGCGGCACCCCATCCCGAAACGACGGCAGCTCCTCCAACCACATTCTCAGTACCTTCCCTTCCGGTGCAGCCGCCGGCTGTTAAGAATCGGCCGGCGCCTGAGGCATCGTCTCCTGGTAATGTGCCGTCGAGTCTGAGGTCGCAAATCGCCTCGATGACTCCCGACGCCAGCGGTAACAAGCCGCCGGAGGCTGCCATGGATTCGATTGAGCCGGTTGTCATTACCGAAGCCACGGAGCGGGCACAGCTGATAGAGCAGCCCGCTCTCGACTATCCCTCCAATGCCAAAGGACAGCACGGAACCGTCATCCTGCAAGTTCTGATCGGACGAGACGGCACGGTGCAGGATGTGAAGTTCCTCCAGGGTTCCTTGGCATTCGCGCGATCGGCAATCGATGGAGTGAAGCAATGGAAGTTCAAGCCCTACACCATGAACGGCCGGGCTGTATCGGTCCAAACCCTTCTTACGATAACCTTTAAGCCGACGTCGTAAATGCAAGTGATTTGTTTTGTTGAAGACACGAACCGGACCCCGACTCAAGAACCCCCAGAACCAGCCCAATCGAGATTGCAGCAACTGGTCCGCCCACCGAATTTTCTCGGTCATTACCGAGGAGGGCTCAAAGGAAGCAGCTAAGGGGTCGCAAATCGCATCTACAGATATATAATTGGAAGAGTTGTTCAGGAAGTAGTTCCTTCCAGAAGAAGACCAAAACTGATGTCCATGAAAACTAAAGCAGTGGTTCTCGTCAGCTCTTTCGCCGTATTACTCTTCGTCGTCGTGGGTTCGCTGGGGGGTGTGCACGCCTCCTCGAACGACGGCTCTTACCGTCAACTACAGGTTTACAGTGAAGTGCTGTCTCGCGTGCGCAGTGAGTACGTGGAGGAGCCCAACATTCCAAAGGTGACGGACGGCGCGCTGCATGGACTTCTGGAGTCGCTGGATTCCAACTCCAGCTACATGTCGGCCGATGCCTACAAGACGTACAAGACCCACAAGATGGAAGGCAGGGCCGGAATCGGCGCTGTCATCTCCAAACGCTTTGGTTACGCGGCGGTGGTCTCGGTTCTACCGGGTTCGCCGGCGGAAAAGGCGGGGATTGAGCAGACCGACATCTTTGAATCGATTGAGGGACAGAGTACCCGGGAAATGTCACTGCCCGAGATTCGCAGCATGCTTGCGGGCACTCCCGGATCGACGCTGAACGTAGCGGTAGTCCGGGCGCGCAAAGCGGAGCCGCAGAAAGTTGTCATCACACGCGACATGGTGGCTATTCCTCCGGTGACAGACAAGATGATGGACGACGGCATCGCATATGTGAAGGTGGAGGCCCTGACCAAGGGCAAGACGCAGGAGATCGCGACCAAAATCAAGTCGCTGGAAAAGTCGGGAGCGAAGAAAATTCTCCTCGACCTGCGAAACTGCGCCGAGGGTGACGAGAACGAGGGAGTGGCCGTGGCGAATCTGTTCCTGAATCACGGAACGATTACTTATTTGCAAGGACAAAAGTTCCCACGCGAGGCCTTCAATGCCGATCCCTCGAAGGCGATCACCGCGCTTCCGGTGGCGGTTCTGGTAAACCGCGGCACGTCGGGAGCCGCTGAGATTGTGGCGGCTGCGATTTTGGAGAACGCGCGCGGTGACGTTGTCGGCGATAAGACGTTCGGCGACGGTTCGGTGCAAAAGACAATTGACCTGCCCGATGGCGGCGCCTTGATCCTGTCGATCGCGAAGTACTACTCGCCCAGCGGAAAAGCCATTCAGGACTCTGCGATCACGCCCAACGTTCTGGTCGCCGACGCGGCAGATGACTCGCTCGGGCCGGATGATGAAGATTCCACTCCTACTCCGGATCAGGAAGCCGCACCCAAGAAGACGGTGGACGATCAGCTGAACAAGGCTGTAGAAGTACTGAAGAGCCGAGCCAGCTAGGACAGCAGATGCGGATTCCTCGGTTGCCGCCGGTTTCGCTCCGGCCCGCCCTCGGATGACAAAGAATAAATTCGAGACACGGTGATTGGAGTTGATCGCGCGCCGAACGGGCGCGCGATTTTCTTTTGTGTCGCCAGCACGTGTCGTTAGCATGCGTCGTCAACCCGTAACGAAGCAAGTCTCTTTCAAGATGCTATTCTGACCTCGGCTTCCAATGAAGTCTCTCTACGAAACTCTGCCACCGGTGGAAATCGGCGGGCGCCGGCTGGTGGGCCGTGTGCTCTTCGCTCTGCTCGTGCTGGTTTCCATCCTGGTGGGAGCGACCGCTGGGCTTTTGCTGGTCTACACCACCGACCTGCCGCAGGTTGACGCTCTGGAAACTTACCGGCCCAGTTCGATCACCGAACTCTACGACGATCACCAACGGGTGATTGGATCGTTCGCGCTGCAACGGCGCGTGGTCGCGAGTTACGACGATTTTCCTCCGGTCTTGCGCGATGCACTGGTCTCAATCGAGGACAAGGATTTCTACCGGCATTCCGGAATCAACTTCTTTCGTATCCTGGGCGCCGCCTATCGCGACATAGCTTCGGGCGGCAAGGTTCAAGGGGCATCGACCCTTACCATGCAATTGGCGCGCAATCTTTTTCTGTCGCCCGACCGGAGGTGGCAGCGCAAGGTGCAAGAGGCGATGCTGGCCATACAGATCGAGCGCCGCTTCACTAAGGCGCAAATCTTCACCTTGTATGCGAATCAGATCTCTCTGGGGCACGGAACGTTCGGCTTCGAGGCCGCGTCGGAATATTATTTCAGCAAGCCCGCAAAGCAGCTGTCTCTGGAAGAAGCCGCGCTGCTGGCGGCGTTGCCGAAAGGGCCGACGGTATATTCGCCGATCAACCATCCCGACCGGGCGCAGAAGCGGCGAAATCTGGTGATCAACGCCATGCTGGAAGATGGCAAGATCACAGCCGCGCAGGCCGCCGACGCGCGATCTGCGCCGCTGATGCTGCATCTGGCGCACGACCCGAATTCGCTGGCTCCGTTTTTTGTGGAAGAAATTCGACGCTATCTCGAGAACAAGTACGGAGCCGATCAGGTGCATGAGGGCGGGTTGAAGGTTTACACCACCCTTGACGTAGATCTGCAGAGGGCCGCGAATCAGGCGGTGCTGGACGGCCTGGCCGCCTATGAACGGCGACACGGCTGGAAGGGTCATCTGGAAAACGTACTCGCCGATGGGCTGGTTCTCGGTAAATATTTTCATCCCGACTGGGACGACGAACCCGAAGTAAACGGATACATTCACGCGCTCGTGACCTCGGCCGGGACTGGCATTGCAACCCTGAAGTTTGGAAGATATACCGCAGCCCTGGGGCAGGCCGACGTTGCCTGGACCGGGCAGAAACTGGCGGACATTCTCAAGACCGGGGACATCTGTTACGTAAGGATTCTCGGGCTGGCCGCGAACGACGCGGCACGCGTCAGCCTGGAGCAAGATTCGGGAGCACAGGGCTCGCTGCTGGCGATCGATAATGCCAGTGGGGGAATCAAGGCGATGGTCGGCGGCCGTGATTTCAACGAGTCTAAATTTGACCGGGTCACACAGGCCATGCGCCAGGTGGGCTCTTCGTTCAAACCTTATGTCTACACGACGCTGATCGACCAGGGCGCGAGTCCCGACGATACCATTCTCGACGAACCGGTAAGCTTCGAAACTCCTTCGGGGCCCTACACTCCGCACAACTATGACGAGAAATTCGAAGGCATCATCACTCTGCGGCGAGCGCTGGCGCAGTCCCGCAACATTCCAGCCCTGAAACTGGCGAACAAGGTTGGCATCAAGAGCGTGATCGACTACGCAGAGCGTTTCGGCATTACCGCCAGGCTACCGCCCTATTTGCCGGTAGCGCTGGGGGCGGCGGAAATTACGTTGATGGAGCAGACCTCGGCCTACAGCGTTTTTCCCAACGACGGCGTTCGCGTCCTGCCGCGTTACATCACGCGCGTGACCGACTATGAAGGGCGCGTGCTGGAAGAGGATTTTCCCGACGTAAAAGATGTAATCAGCGAACGCACGGCGCGCATCATGACATCAATGCTGCGCGAAGTTGTGCTGCGCGGCACCGGAATTGCCGCGGCCAAGCTGCCGTTTCCGGTGGCCGGCAAAACAGGGACGACGAACGATTTCACCGATGCCTGGTTTATGGGATTCTCTCCCACCATGACTTGTGGAGTCTGGGTCGGCTACGATGAGAAAAAATCTCTGGGCGCCAAAGAAACCGGGGCGCACGCAGCCTTGCCCATTTGGATGAACTTCATGACGGTCGCGATGGCGGGCAAAGATCCGGGAGACTTTCAGGCACCGCCGCCGGCGCCGCATGCCATCGCGCAGAAAGTTGACACTCCGGACGCGGCTCCGGCAACGGAAGAAGCACATTAGTCAGCAAGAGCAGTTCGGCAATCATAGCGATGTAGGGACAGCCGCTCCCGCCGTCCCGCCCAGCGCAGCGAGGCGGTCACGTAACGAACGCCTCGGTGCGATGTGAGCCCATTCGGAGGAAACTGATGCGAAAAAGTATTTCGTCTTTTCTTACTGGAATGTTCCTGCTCGCAGGCGCAGCTGCGCAGATCCCGCATCCAAACTCGTCTTCCGGTGACGGCAAAGCGGCCATCGAGCACGTCCTGCGCACGCAGCAGGATGCGTGGAACCATCACGACCTCGACGCCTTCATGGCAGGTTACTGGAATTCTCCGGATCTGACTTTCTTTTCCGGCGCCAAAGAGACCAGCGGCTGGCAGGCGACGCTCGCTCGCTACCGGTCAAAGTACAACAGCCCCGGGCATGAGATGGGAACGCTGGAGTTCTCAGCTCTGCGCATCGAGCTGATGGGACCGGAAGCCGCATTCGTCCGTGGAGCATGGCACTTGACCATGCCGGATGGCAAGACTCCACACGGATTATTTACGCTGGTGTTCCGCAGGTTTCCGGAAGGGTGGAAGATCGTGCACGACCACACTTCAGTTGCGGAATGAAAACACCTTCCAGCCACTAGCTCCAGGTAGCTCACTTCTTCACCCGCACTTGCACACGTGTTCCTTCGGGCAGAGTCCCGTTTGAGAGTTCCACCTTGCTGTTGCGGACGATCCCTTCGAACTCCTGCTGCAATTGGACAGGCCGTACGGGCGAGTCGCCCGCGCCCACACGACCACCGCGCCCCATGCCCTTATCCATGGCTTGGTTGGCCAGACGGTCGGCTTCTTCATTCTGCGCGCGCAGCGCGTGCCCGATTGAGAACCAGTCGAGTTTCTCGATCAATTCCTTCGCCCGGCCGTGAAGATCCTGGAGGGTCGCATTCTTCACCTTGTAAATGCCTTTGATCTGCCGCACCAGTAGTTCTGAATCGCTGATCACCTTGAGTGCCTTGGGCCCCTGCCGGATCGCATATTCAAGCGCCGCGATCAGTCCTTGATACTCGGCGAAGTTATTGGTCTGGTGGCCAAGATAGTCGCTCAGAGCGGCGACCTGGCGTCCGGACTCGTCCTGGATCACGACACCATAGCCGGCGGGCCCTGGATTGCCGCGTGCTCCTCCGTCGCTATGGGCAATCAGATAATGCTCGGGAGGATTCTCGTGAGCTTCGAAGAGGGGTTTGGTTCCGGGGCTCCGGGTCGGGTACATGATTTTGAGTTTACAACGAGGACTGCTTATCGCCGCGGCTTCCGCGTGAATGCGGATTGTCGAGCTTCGCTCGACGGACAGCCGAGGCGGCTGTCCCTACATGAAGCTTGTTAGCGTCCGGCCGCGAGGCGCGTGGCCAGGCGCGGCGGGAGCTTTGCGGCGAAGATGCGATCCTGCGCGTCTTTCAGATTGTAGGGCGTGCGATGGAAGTGGACGACCTGCGCATCGGTGTCGAAGAGCGCGAAAGCGGCACGCCAGTCGCCGTCCCGCGGCTGGCCGACGGAGCCGGGATTGATCAGATAGCGCGCCTCGGGCTTCAGTTGCAATGCGATCGATTCGGCCTGGCCCACGGTGCGGTATTCCGGACGAAAGCCATCGGCGGAAGAATCGGTAGCAAAAAAACCACCCTGCAGATGCGTATGTCCGAAAAAAGTCAGACGGGTGGTCAACGAAATCAACGGGGCGAGCGCGTCTCCGAGAGAAACAACGTATTCATCCTCGTCCACGGGAGATCCGTGGACCAGCTGCACTTCCGGAAAATCCGGCAACGAAACGGGGCCTTGAGGCAGCACGCGGAGCCAGTCGAGATTTTCACCGGTCAATTCGTTCCGAGTCCAAATGGCGGCAGAAGCAGCCATGGGATTGAAATCGTCAAGATCCAACAGACCAGTAACAGCTTTATCGTGATTGCCGCGCACAAAGATTTTCCCCAAGTCGCGGGAACGGCTGGTAACTTCGTTCGGACTGGCTCCGTAGCCGACAATGTCCCCCAGATTCACAACCGCGTCGAACGAAGGAGCGGCGGCGAGGCTGGCGTCGAGGGCTTCCAGGTTTGCGTGAATGTCGCTCAGCAGCAGTATGCGCAACGGATCACCGGACAAACTGCCGATTATAGACCGGGCAGCGGAAATGCGGAGTTTCGTTCCATTTCTGAAGTTGTGTGATGCCCTTATCCCGCCCGAGCATTCACCACGGGGCAGCGCGCCCAGTGGCCGGGCGAGACTTGTACCAGCGGCGGAAAATCGCGTGCGCATGGGGGAATGCGAAACTCGCACCGAGGCTCGAAGCCGCAACCTTGAGGCATCGATTGCAACGCGGGAACCGTGCCTTCGATGGTCTGCAAGGGCCGTCGGCGATCCGTCTTGAGGTCGGGCACGGCGCGGAGCAAGCCGCGGGTGTAGGGATGCGCGGGCACCTGAAAAATGTCTCGTTTCTCTCCAAGTTCCACCAAACTACCGGAATACATGACGGCAACGCGATCGGCCACCTGCGAAACCACTGCCAGGTCGTGAGAGATGAACAGCATCGCCAGCCCGAACTTGCGGCGCAATTGAGCGAGCAGTTCAAGAATTTGCGCTTGAATCGTTACGTCGAGTGCCGTGGTGGGTTCGTCGGCAATCAGCAACTGGGGGCGGTTCACGATGGCCATGGCGATCATGATGCGCTGCCTCATACCGCCGGAAAGTTGATGAGGATAGTCGCGGGCGCGGCGAGCGGCATCGGGAATAGCGACATCATTCATGGCGTCGACGGCGCGCTGCCAGGCGTCACTTCTCGAAATGGAGTTGTGTGCCACCACCGCTTCCGCGATCTGATTTCCCACGCGCATGACGGGATTAAGGGCGGTCATCGGCTCCTGAAAGATCATGGCGATGCTTGAACCTCGCAACTGGCGCATGGCATCGTCATCAAGAGACGGCAAATTCCGCGAGCCGCCGCTGTTTCCGGCGAAGAAGATCTCCCCTGAGATTCGCGCCTGCGGTGGGAGCAAGCGCATGATGGCGAGTGCAGTAAGCGACTTGCCGGAGCCGGATTCTCCGACCAGACCAAGCACTTCGCCGGGCGCAACCGAGAAGCTGAGGTCGCGGACGGCGCGAAGGGTTTGCGCAGGCACAGCCGGCCTCGGCTGTGCGATTGCCCGCGCAGTTGACGGAAACTCAATACTCAGGTAGCGAATGTCGAGCAGGTCAGGCACGGATCTATGGTAGCAATTCGATTAGCCAGCTGTGGTCAGCCTAGCGAAGAGGCTAATCATTGAAGGAACCATCCGGCGGCGATTGCAGCGATTTCAAGTTTTATTAACCAACCAATGGAGTAGGAAATCACAAACACGCGGTGGAGTTTCATGAACGCGGCATTGGTCAGGATCAGTGGCAATGGTCCGATCACCCATACCTCACTCGCCAGTTTGACCGCGTCAGCTACGGAATGCAGACCCAGCCGCCAGGCGAGACATGCGAAAACTCCACAGGTGAGAAAAGGTAACGGACCGGTAAGAGCAATCGCTTTCGTTTCCACGCCTTGCCGCCAGATTTCTGGATACGTGTAACGGTGATGAAGCCAGTCGCCGGCAAACAACCAGTCAGTTAGAGAGGTTACAATGCCTGTTCCAATCGTGATCAAAACCAGGCGCGTCCAATTCATATCTATCGGTCCCCAACGCCGATTCTTGAGATTCGCCTACTGGCCCAAGATTAGCGGCAGTCCGTTTTTATTATTGCCGATCACCACCACTTTGGAGTTCGGGCTCTTGGCCAGATTTTCCGTGGCTTCAATGCCCTTCCATTCGAGCAACGATGGAGTAATGCCCTGGGCGACGATCTGCTGGAAGTCGCGCACGCCGGCGGCTTCGATGCGCTTGCGTTGTGCCTCCTGGGTTTCTTTTTGCAGGCGGAAGTTCATGGCTAGCGATTCCTGCTCAGCCTGCTGCTTGGCTTCGATGGCGGCCTTGAGCGTGGCGGGGAGTTGAATGTCGCGCAGTAGAACATTCTCCACAGTCAAGCCGCGCTGGTTGAGCTGGGCAGTGACCTGGTCGTAAATCTGTTTGGCCACCATTTCGCGCTCGCCGGTGTATAGCGCGTTGGCGGTATGGGAAGCGGTCGCTTCGCGGATGGCGGACCGCAGCGTCGGTTCCACAACGACATTTTCGTAATCGGCGCCGATCTTCTGAAAAACTTCGGCGGCCCGGTCCGGATTCAGGTGATAGATAAGCGAAGTATCCAGGCTCATCATCAGGCCCTCGCTGGAAGGCACGCTGGCCGATTCTTTAAGCGTCTGGGTCTGAATGGAGAGCTCGTTATTGGTTTTCAGCGGATTGATGAGATGAATGCCCTCGCCGAGGGTCTCGCCAGACACTTTGCCGAATAGACTGAGCACGCCCACGTGGCCAGTGCCTACCTTCGTGACTGCGCTGAAAAACAGGATCACCAGCAGGAATGCGGCGATGCCCAAGCCGATCAGGCGAAGCAGGCCCCCGCCGCCCCCGCCGCCCCCGCCGTCAATAATTCTGCCGCGAGCTGGATCGAAAATTGTCATTTCAGTTCCCCCATTCTTTTCGGAAAGATTCTAAGTGTTAGGCGAAGAGGAAATAAGTGACTTCCGTGGCTCGGGATTGCGTTGGGTGTTAGGTCCTTGGTCTTTCTTCGGAATGCCCAAACGTTCCATGGCGGCAGGACTCTCCAGGACTAAAGCCGAATGCCTCAGACTCAAGACCAGACGCTGAATCTTGCCGTGCCACTGGCGCATCTCTTAGAGTAAGTCTATGAGCAAAATTCACATTCCTACACCTTTGCGGCAGTATGTTGGTAAGCAAGCCTCTGTGGAAGTGTCCGGTTCGACCGTGGGTGAGGCGATGAGCGCTTTAGTGTTGCAGCATCCCGATTTGCGCAAGCATCTCTACACCGACGATGGGAAATTGCGCGCCTTCGTGAATCTCTATGTCAACGATGAGGACATCCGTTATCTTCACAAAGAGGCTACGGCGCTGAAGGAGGGTGATAACATTTCCATTGTGCCCTCCATCGCAGGAGGGCGCGATCTGGTCTTACTTTTTGATCCGGCGTGGTTTTAATCCGGCGTGGGAACCTGGAATGAATTCTGCCTGCAAAACGCGTTGTTGTACGTGTTGTTGCCTCTCGTGTTGTTAGCGCCAGGACTATCGATTCGCGGCGCCTCGATTCCAAACCTGGCAATCTGAAGATTCATCCGAGGACTTTATGGCCACCATTACAGAAATTCCCGTAACCCTCAGCAAGGACGAGATCCTGCGCTACTCGCGCCATTTGATCATGCCGGAGGTCGGTATGGCGGGGCAACAGAAGCTGAAGGCGGCTCGCGTGCTGTGCATTGGCACGGGCGGGCTGGGATCGCCGCTGGCGCTGTATCTGGCGGCTGCGGGCGTGGGAACATTAGGCTTGGTCGACTTCGATGTGGTGGACTATACCAATCTGCAGCGGCAGATCATTCACTCGACAGCCGACGTGGGCCGCAAGAAACTCGATTCCGCGGCCGATAAACTAAAGGGGATCAATCCGTTTTTGAACCTGAAGACATTCGACACCCGGCTCAGCAGCGCGAACGCTATGGAACTGTTTCGCGACTTCGACATCATTGCCGACGGGACCGACAACTTTCCCACGCGCTATCTGGTGAACGATGCGTGCGTGCTTTCCGGCAAGCCAAATGTGTATGGATCCATCTTTCGCTTCGAGGGTCAGGCGAGCGTTTTTGCTACTGAAGATGGCCCGTGCTACCGCTGCCTCTATCCCGAGCCGCCACCGCCCGGACTGGTTCCCTCGTGCGCCGAAGGCGGCGTGCTGGGCATTCTTCCCGGCCTGGTCGGCGTGATGCAGGCAACCGAAGTCATCAAACTGATTTTGGGCATTGGCGATCCGCTGATTGGGCGCTTGCTGCTGATCGACGCACTAGGAATGAAGTTCCGCGAGCTCAAGCTGCGCAAGAATCCGGATTGCCCAGTATGCGGCACCCACCCCACCGTGACCAAGCTGATAGACTACAACGAGTTTTGCGGCATTCGCGGGGAGGAAAAACCGGTGGCTAGTGGCGTTCCCGAGATTCAAGTGGAAGAGTTGAAGCGGCGTTTGGACAAGAAAGACGATCTCTTCGTGCTCGACGTGCGTGAGCCGCACGAATATCAGATCTGCAACATCGGCGGGTATCTGATTCCACTGAACGATCTGCCCAATCGCGTAAATGAACTCGACTCCAGCCGCGAAATCGTAGTTCACTGCAAAATGGGTGGACGCAGCGCTAAGGCAGTCGCATTCCTGCAGCAGGCGGGATTCACGAAAGTGCACAACCTCGCCGGTGGGATCACAGCCTGGTCTGATCGCGTCGATCCGAAGGTGCCGAAGTACTGAGCCGAACTATTAGACAAGGAGAGGGAGCGCTTGGTGCTCCCTCTCTCAGGTATTCGCTCTAGTAGCTACTTGCTCGACCCCACCTGCATCCCATCGCTAGACTCACCCAGCTCCAAGGAAAACTTTTTGCCTTCGAAGCGAACTGCGGACAGGGTGCTGGTTCCATCGCCATTCATCTTCAAGACGGCTGCGCTGTTCCCGGCTGGTGAACTCAAGTCCACGACTTTCGCCGGCACTTTGGCGATCACGTTCTTGCCTTGCTTGATACTGAGTTCCACATTGGGACCGCTGCCGTCCCACTCGAGTCTGTAATCGCCGGGTTTGAGCTTGGCTCCGTTGACGGTGGTGGAACTTTGCAAGGTCAAGTTGGCTTTCGTCGCAGCAAATGCGCTGGAGGCCAGCAGCAAAGCCAACCCCATTACCACACTCTTTGAAATTGTCGCGAACTTCATGGTTGCTCCTTATTTTCTTTCCCGAAATCACGGGAAACGGTTGGGGCGGCCCGGCTCACGACCGGCGCGAGAAAAACATTTGTGTTTCCGCGCGAATCGCCTACAATGCTGCCGCTGGGGTTGTGCAGACAAGTTTTGTGCCACAAGTTACGAGCTTGTCCTGCCGCCATGGGGGTTTTCTCATCTGGGCCGCCAAACCGAGTGTGAGAGAATCCCCAAACCCCGCAATAAATTTCGAAATCAATTCTGACCGGCGTCACGTCTGCGCCGGTCGCTTATTCACTTGAGAGCTTATGTATTCGGCGCCTTCAAAGTTCCCCGGTGCGATCATCGCACTTTCTTGTTGTACCTTCTTTGACGATGGGAGCATTGTTCCGGTAGCAAGAAACTTCCATGAAGTGATTTTCAAAAAGGGAAAATCACACACTTGTCGTTGAGACGAATCAACAAAACAATTAGGAAGATGAGCGTTTGTATGGCGCCGGCACTCCTGCCCGCGAAATCTACCCACAAGCAAAAACTGAAGATCCAAGTTCGGCGAGGTGCGTTAAGTGGAACTTGGATCAAATTTCGGCAACTCTGGGGCGTCCAGGACTCTGCACAGCTCTCGCGGGAGGGAGTACACGCGCACACGACATCAGTCGGCGTGTTGGCGTTCGACTGACCAAACTTTGGCTTGATCTTTTTCGAAGGGATATACGTGCACCATCCAGTTGAAGATCACGGGATGAAATGTTCCGCCCGCCGCGTCGCAGCCTTCCTGCGTGGTGATGGATCCGTGCAAGCCGAACTCCGCATGCGGCGACAGCATTTCCTTTCTGCGGTCAGCCGGTGGAGAGCAGAAATTTACATGCTCGTGCCACTGGGCCACGCTGAGCGGGACGCGCTCATCGAGCTGATCTTCCGTGAAACGTTTAGGCGCGGTATACATCGCGCCGACCAGTTTGTAATTGTCCCCGTGCTTTTCATAGAGCAGCGACGTAGGATGCTCGGGATTGAAACGGAAGGCCGCTTCCATGGCATATCCGTAGTTGGTGAAGTGATACATCTTCTGCGGAACTTCGGGATGGAAAATCTTGTACCCGTCGGCCAGCGCAGCATGATAGTCCGTATATTTCTCGGACGCTTTGCGTGCCGGTTCGGCGACCTGCTGCGCGCGCGCCTCGTCGCCCGGTTTGGGCGAGCGCAGAGCAGTCATCTTCATGTGCGGCCCCATGTCCATATGGCCTTCCATGGAGTTCATGACGTGGGCACTGGCGTCGTTCTCGGCATCTTTGCTACCGTCTTTTTCCCTATTCATCGCCGTGTCTTTGGCCGACATGCCTGGCATATTCATACCGGGCATTGATTGCTGACCAGGCGCCGGCGCACCACTTGACGGGCTGCTTGCTGTTTGTCCCCAGGCGACGCTGCAGATCACAATGCTGACGAAGATCACAATTCCACTTCGCATAAGGAAAGTCCCCACAATCTCACTTGATACTAACCCTGCCCCAAGACGGATGTTTCTGCAAGAATTCCCATGTTACCCGCGATTACAGAGGTAATCGGACAGTCTCGAGGCGGCGGTTCACGGCGCACCATTGGCGGGCGAGGCGGATTCTGATACACCTAATTTCTTGACGCTCGAATCCGCCATCTTTCTTTTTTTCGCCGGAGCGCTGGGCGGAGCTCTGAATGCCGTGGCCGGAGGCGGCAGCTTCATAGCCTTTCCAGCCCTGCTGTTCACTGGCGTTCCTCCAATTCCCGCCAACGCCACCAACACGATTGCGCTGTGGACTGCTGCCGCAGCCAGCGGCGGCGCATATCGGAAACAACTGAACATTCCACGTCGCGTGATGATTCCGTTGCTGGCCGCAAGTTTTGTCGGCGGGCTGGCCGGAGCGTTCCTCCTTCTAAAAACTCCGGCGCACACGTTCATGCGCGTGCTCCCCTGGTTGACGCTGGGAGCGACGCTGCTGTTTGCCTTCGGAAAGAAATTGTCGGGCGGACGCAAGTCCGTGATCGAGCACGAAGCCTCATCGGCCACGCTTGCGGCGACAACATTGTTCCAGTTGTGCGTCGCCGTTTACGGAGGCTACTTCGGTGGAGGCATGGGCATTGTGATGCTCGCTATGCTGGCCGCGCTGGGCATGACGGATATTCACTCCATGAACGCGCTGAAGAGCGTGCTCGGTTTTGTGATCAATGGCGTGGCGGTGGTCACGTTCATCGTGGCAGGGGCCGTCTATTGGAAGCATGGCATCGTAATGATCGCGGGCGCGATTGCGGGCGGCTATCTGGGCGCGCACTACGCGCTCAAGATGCCGCAGTCCTGGGTTCGGATGTTTGTGGTGCTCGTAGGCACAGGTATGACTGCGTATTTCTTCTGGAAGTCGTATTGAAAACGGGTCGGCCACGGATCTCACCGATCGTGGACGGATCAAATCCAAAGATCTTTGGTTATCCGTGAAGATCGGTGCGAATCCGACCAAGGTTGTTCACTGAAGAGGCGCGGACACGTGTTCGTGGACGATAAGCCACTTCCCACCTTCGTTTTCAAAGATCACGGTCCAGCGGAAATTCCCCATCTCGACTTTCCCAGCCGTGGTCGTCATCTCGCTTTTCACCGTGGCCGTGGCCCACACCAAGTCTCTTTGCGGATGAATGCTGACATCGTCGTTGAGCGTGAACTTCGCGCTCCTGTAACCGGCGAGCGCGGTTCTTACGCCCTTCTCATATTCGCTCCAGCTCTCGTACTTCAGCGGAGCGATATCGAAGAAAGTGTGAGGTCCCGTGGCATAGAACTTCGCGGTATTGGCTGGGTCCAGGGTCGACCACCCATCCCAGATCTTCTGCAGATACGCTTTGTCGGGAGCGGGACCAGCGGTGGAATTCTTCATCGCTGGCTTTTTCGTCTGGGCGAAGCCAGACACGATAAGGGCGAGCAGGCAGAGAGAAACGGCAAGCAAACGCTTCAACATTCTCATTTCCTCCGGTGAATTTGGCGGAATTCTCGCACAAGAGCAACTTGACCGTAAAGAGGGTGTGGAACCAAACGTCAGCTACGGCTGGGCATATCGCTCAGTTCTGTTTGACCGCTTTCCGCAGGACACGCTAAAATGATTGAGTTTGCCTGTACTCGCCGACCCGTTCTGGGGACGCCTGCCTTGGCTGCGATAGCGCTGAGGGAAAACAAAGCAAGCACAGGAATTCGGCAAGCCCTTGGTTGCACCCGTGTGCGTTCGGGCTTCGTTGGAAATGCCGTTTAAGAGACCCGTTTTCACCAGTTCCAGTTGCGGGCTGAGTTTCAAGACATTTGACGGAGGCAGACGTATGTACGCGGTTATCCGCGCCGGTGGAAAGCAGTACCGGGTGGCGCCCGGAGATGTAATTCGAGTGGAAAAAATGGGCACCGGCACCGACGGTCAAGTGGAATTCCCCGTGGTGGCGGTCTCCGGCGAAGAAGGCAAGGTCGGCCTGCAATCAGATGCTCGCGTGGTCGGCAACATTGTGGGGGAAGGCCGCGGCGCGAAGATCCTGGTCTTCCATTACAAGCGCAAGAAGCAGTACAAGAAACTTCGCGGGCATCGGCAGGCGTATACCGCAGTGCGCATCTCCGAAATCGCTTTTGATGGGCAGAGCTTCAAGGCTCCCGAATTGCCTAAGAAAGAAGCGAAACCGAAGAAGGTGAAGGCGCCCTCGGAGCAACACGAACACGCAGAGCACGAGCATGCCGCTCACGAAGCGCATCCGCATGCCAAGGCAAAGAAACACGCAAAGAAGAAGGCTGCGCCAAAGAAGGCCGCGAAGAAGTCGCATCCGAAAAAGAAGTAGAACCTGGACGGGCGAGTCGCCCGTCCCCGCACGAGTTTATTGACACGAGTTTATTGAATATCGAGAACTGAGAACCGTCTTATGGCACATAAAAAAGGGCAAGGTACTTCACGAAACGGCCGCGATTCAAATGCGCAGCGGCTGGGGTTTAAAGCATTCGGCGGGCAAGTCGTACCCGGCGGAACCATCATTGTGCGGCAGCGCGGAACGCGCGTGAAGCCGGGGCTGAACGTCGGCCGCGGCAAAGACGACACTCTGTTCGCCAAGATCACCGGCCGCATCAAGTTCCTGAACAAGGGACAGATGGGCAAGTTTGTGATGGTTGAACCGATGGAAATCGAGTAGCGTTTTCAGCGTCCGAAGAATCGCGGGGCGGGAGTGCCCGCGTCACACAGCCTCGCCTCCGGGACGAGGCTTTTTTGTTGGCGCCGTCAGCGCCAACGACTGACCACAACATGTTCATCGATGAGGCGAAAATTCGTGTGAAGGCCGGCGACGGCGGCAATGGCTGCATGGCCTTTCGCCGGGAGAAGTTCGTCCCGCGCGGTGGCCCCTCCGGCGGCGACGGCGGCAAAGGTGGCGACATCATCATGGAATCCAGCGAGCGCCATAATACGCTGGTGCATTTCCGTTTCAACCCCGAGCACAAGGCAGAACGCGGACGCCACGGTGAGGGTTCCAACAAAACCGGACGCGATGGCGGCAACGTTGTTTTAAAAGTTCCGGTTGGGACGATCGTCTATGACGACGAAACCGGCGATAAGATTTTCGAGTTCACGGAGGCGGACCAGACGTTTGTGATTGCCCGGGGCGGGCGTGGCGGGCGCGGCAACGCTCGTTTTGCCACATCGGTGCATCAAGCCCCGCGCGAGCATGAGGCGGGTCGTCCCGGTGAGGAACATACCTATCGGCTGGAACTCAAGTTGCTTGCCGATGTCGGGCTGGTCGGATATCCGAACGTAGGCAAGTCCACTCTTATCTCCCGCATTTCCTCCGCGCGTCCGAAGATTGCGGATTATCCCTTCACCACACTCGAACCTAACCTGGGAGTGGTCGCGGTGGGCGACGCGAAAAATGAAATCAGTTTGGTGGTCGCGGATATTCCCGGGTTGATCGAAGGAGCCCATCTGGGCGCCGGGCTGGGCACACAGTTCCTGCGGCACATCGAACGAACTCGTCTGCTCGTGCATTTAGTTAACGTGTCCGATGCCAGCGGTCGAACGGATGTGACCCAGGATGTCGAAGTAATTCTGGGCGAACTCGCCAGCTTCGGGGCGCATCTCGACGAGAAGCCCATGATTATGGCCGCATCGAAGATCGATGCAGTCAACAAAGACAAACTCGCCGAGCTGAAACGGTACTGCCGGAAACATAAGTTGAAGCTGTACGAAATCTCCGCGGTGACAGGCAAGGGAATCGAGGAATTGAAGTTCGCGATGGCCGCGGCGGTCGAAGAATTACGCGAGGGAGACTTGCACGAGAAAGACTTGCAGCAAGCCTCCGAGCGAACATTCTAGACCGCAAAGAATGCCGAGGCCGCGCCAGAGTCGCGAAGAATCCAGAGTCGCGAAGAAAAGAAAAGCAGCTTGTGTGGACTGCTTCTTTTTCCTGCGTCTGCCGAAGCTCACGCCCTGGGCAGCGGCCCGTGCTGGAAGTGATACTGCAGAATGCGCGCGGCCAGCGCGGGACTCACTGTTTCTCCTCTGTGCTCCACCGTGCGCACGACTTCTCCGCGGCATACCACTTCGGTGGACGAGAGTCCGGCGATTTCCGCCGGCAGCACAAGATTGATCTCCAGTTGTGCGGCCGGCTGCAGTAGTTCATCCGCTTCAAAAAGTAATCCAGACCGGCTGATATTCTCAGTTGTGCCTTCGTGCCATTCCTGCTCGCCGAGCCGTCGATAGCGCAGCGGCAAGTGAATATAGAACCTTTGCGCGCGCGGCGGAGAAGCTTCTCTGGCGCGCGGCGCGTTGAGTGGTGGGGCGGATTGCATGGACATTGCGACCTCCGGGGGAGTGGGGGTTGTATCGAGCACTTCGCGTACTACGCTTTTCAGGTCGCGAAGGTTGAAGGGTTTTTGCAGCAGGCGTACGCCGGGCTCCAGCATGCCATTGTGTCCGATCACGTTTTCCGTGTAGCCGGACATGTAAAGGATTTTCACGTTAGGGCGAATCTCGGAGATTCGCTGGGCTAATTCGCGGCCATTCATGCCCGGCATGATCACATCGGTGAGCAGGAGGTGAATGATTCCTTCATGCGCCACGGCAATTTGCATGGCGACGGCGCCGTCGGCGGCCTCGATCACCTTATACCCCTGCTTTTCCAGGTACTGTCGGGCAAGGTAGCGCAGGTTTACCTCGTCTTCGACCAGCAGAATGGTTTCCCGGCCAGGTTCGACTTTGCGGTATTCGACCGGTGCGGCGACCTGCGCGGCGGCTTGCCCAGTCGAGGCTACGCGCGGCAAATAGATTTTGAACGTCGTTCCCCGTCCCAGTTCGCTGTGCACCCAGATATATCCACCGCTCTGCTTGACGATGCCGTACACCGTCGACAAACCGAGTCCAGTTCCTTTCGTTCCCTTGGTGGTGAAGAACGGTTCGAAGATGTGCGACTGGGTTTCGTTGTCCATGCCATTGCCGGTATCGCTGATCGCGACCATCACATAGTCTCCGGCGGGCAAAGGCGCGTGAACCCGGGCGTAGTCTTCATCGAGCGTCACATTGGAGATCTCGATTGTGAGCTTCCCTCCGGACGGCATGGCGTCCCGGGCGTTGACGGCGAGGTTCATAATGACCTGCTCGATCTGCCCGGCATCGGCACGGACGGCCCAAAGATCGGGGCTGGGAACCAATACCAGGTCGATGTCCTCGCCGATCATGCGAGTCAGCATTTTTATGTTTTCCGTGGCTACGTCATTGAGATTGACGATCCTAGGCGCCAGCATCTGCTTGCGGCTGAAGGCGAGCAATTGCCGGGTCAACGACGAGGCGCGCTCCGCGGCGCTGGCGATTTCCTGCGCCGGGCCGCGCAGATGAGGCTCAGCCCCGAGACGTTCCAGCAGGAATTCCGAGTAGCCGGATATCACCATTAACAGATTGTTGAAGTCATGCGCGATGCCGCCCGCCAGACGGCCCACGGCCTCCATCTTCTGCGACTGCCGCAATTGTTGCTCCAGCACGCGGCGTTCGCTCACGTCCTCGGCAAACAGTTCGAAGACTACCCCGCCCTCCGGCCCGTTGCTGACCGAGCGGCCGGAGATACGGACCACAGTGGTGGCTCCGCCCGTGCGCTTCCATTCCGCCGTCAATCCCCTGAAGGGCTCGGCAGAGCGGAGAAAATCGGCAAGCTCAAACCACTCGTCGTTTTCGGAATAAAGGCCAAAAATGTGTTGCCCAACTAACTCCTCAGCGGAAGCGTGTCCCAGCAGGGCAAGGAATGCAGGGTTCGCGTCGAGAATTTTGCCCGTGGAGTCGCATCGGCAGATGCCATAGGGGGCGTTGGTCACCAGCGAGCGGAAATTCAACTCCGAGCGCCTCAAGTTTTCTTGTGTCGCACGCAAAGCGGCATTGAGCCAGCAAATCAGCATGGCGACGAAGAAGAACAGCGAAAGGCGAATGATGGCCGTCCGTGACTCCGCCGCGCTGTGCGGCCCGGTGAGCGAGTAGTAAGCGCTGACAGTGAGCGCAAAAGAAGTGGCCACTACACCCGGTTTCCAGCCTCCGTACCAGGCGCTCACCATGACCGCCACGCCGAACAGGGCAAGGCGGCTTTCCGATACGTCAGCTAATAGAATCGTGGGTATCAGCGCCAGGGCTGTACTGAGCACCGCTACCCCATAACGGAGAATGGGCGCACGGGCCGACGGAATGCGGAGTAGGGGGAGGGTTACTCGCATGGCCTAATCCTAGTTCCATAAAGGGAAACAGGATAGTTACAGGAGTTCATCCCGCATTCGAAATTAGGCGAGCCTCCGGAATGTCCGTAACTTCAGGAAAAGATGGCCAGTTGTACAATACCGACGCGATTCTTTTTGCGTCCCGAATCGGGAATCTGGACACTAAGCAGGGTTGTCCACATTCCACGGGCCTTCGCACGACTGCTCGCTTACGACTTTTCACATGAATATTGGACTCTTCGGCGGAACCTTCGATCCGGTTCACCGCGGGCATCTTGCGCTGGCGCGGGCGGCTCTGCAGCAGTACAAACTGAACCGAATTTATTTTGTGCCGGCGAACATTCCGCCGCATAAACAGCGCCAGGCGCTTTCGCCGTTCATCCACCGCTTTGCCATGCTGGCTCTGGCCACCGCGCAGGAAAGGGCCTTCGTACCCTCTCTGCTGGAAGCTCCCGAACAAGGCCCGGTGCCTGTCCGAACAACTACGAATACGAAGAAAGACCGGCAGGAAAAACCGAACTACACGATCGACACCATTCGCCGGCTGAAGCAGTCATGCAAGGCGAGCGACAAGCTTTTCCTTTTGATCGGCATGGACGCTTTCGCCGACATCGCCAAATGGCACCAGTCCGAAGAGTTATTTCGCGAGTGCGAGTTCGTCGTAGCCAGCCGTCCCGGGTATTCGCTGGCCGACGTGGCCAATGCTCTGCCAAAGAGCTTGCGCCCGCGTGCGGAAGTGATGAAGCCGTTTCGAAACCAGGCTGCCACCGGGAGTCTAGTTCTGAAAGGTGCAACCATCCATCTATTGGAAGACCTGCGTCAACCCGCCTCGGCCACAGCAATCCGCCAAGCCGTGGCAGCAGACAAATCGCTGGGCCGGTTCGTGGACGCGCCGGTGGCGGACTATATCAAGAAGATGGGCCTGTACAAGTCGTCGTAGGTCGTTGGCCGTAGGCCGTGGCCAAGCCTCAGGCAACCGCAGTGATGGAAACTCTCGGGTACAATGAGATCGAGCCAACGACCAAAGACGAACGACCAACGACGGAATGAAGAAGAACGCACTCAAACAGCAAATCACTGCCGCCATCCAAGCCTGCCTCGAAAAAAAGGCCGAAGAACTCAGCATACTGGAGATGGAAAAAGGATCGGGCGCATTCACCGACTACTTCGTACTGTGCAGCGGAACCAATCCGCGCCAGGTTCAAGCGATTGCCGACGAAGTAGAACTTCGCCTGAAGGCCGCGGACTTGCGCCCGGCACATGTCGAGGGCTACAAGCAGGCGGAATGGGTGCTGCTCGACTACGTGGACTTCGTCGTGCACGTGTTTTCGGAGAAGGCGCGCAAGTTCTACGATCTGGAGCGGCTGTGGAAGACGGCGAAGCGCCTGGAACCTGGCGATCTGAAGGCAGTTCCCAGGAAGAAAAAACTTGAAGTCAAGCCGCTAGCCTCGAAAAAGAAAAAGAAGAAGACCGCGTAGTGGGCAAACTACTACGCTTGAAAGGACGACGCTTGCTGCCGCGCCGTACTTGTCCGGGATCAAGCCGGCTTTAGCCTCAGAGGGACTCTAGCCTCACGAAAGGACCTCACGATAGGGCACTCGCCCCTTCGTTAAAGGTTTTAAGAATTTCCTACGCTGCATGACCTTGCATTCAAACTCCAATCCGGATTGGGGAACCCAATATCGCCTGGTCGCCTCCGAAAAGTGGAAGGCAAAATCCGCTGCCATGGGCCAGCCCGTGACCGACGCGCTGGTGGAATATGCGCAGCCCCAACCGGGAATGCGCGTGTTGGACCTGGCCAGCGGGACTGGCGAGCCCGCAATCAGTCTCGCATCGCGCGTGGGCGCGAAGGGTCACGTCACAGCTCTCGACCTCAGTGCAGATCTTCTGGAGATCGCCGCACAGCGCGCCCGCGCTCGCGGGCTCACCAACTTCACCACCCAGCAGGCCGATGCGCACACCCTGCCTTTCCCCGACGAGAGCTTCGATCTCGCCACCTCGCGCTTCGGCATAATGTTCTTCCGCGATCCGGTCGCTGCCTCGCAGGAATTACGCCGCGTCATGACGCCCGGTGCGCGGGCATGCTTTCTGGCGTGGGGACCGTTCGACCAACCCTATTGGCGCAGCACGATGGGAGTCGTGCATCCCCACGTCGGCGGACCGCTGCTGCCGCCTGGCGGACCCGATCCTTTCAAGTTCGCCGCGCCCGGCAGCCTGTCGGAAGTCTTGCGCAGCTCCGGATTCCGCATAGTCGAAGAAGAAACCAAAACGCTGCCCTGGACCTGGCCGGGTTCGGTGGAAGAAGTGTGGGAGCAGGCGCAGGCCGTCGCCGTCCCATTTCGTCCGATGTTGGAGCGCGTCCGTGCCGAGCAATGGCCCAAAATTCACGCCGAGGTACATGGCGCAGTGCGCCAGTATTCTGACGGCGACAAGATCGCCTTCGGAGTTTCGGTGGTTCTAGCATCCGGAAGAAAGTGAGAGACTGCTTCCGTCGTGAAAATCAAGATTGCGTGGATCGGCAAAACGAAAGAAGCGGCGATTGCATCGCTGACGGAAGAATATCTCAAGCGAATTTCACGTTACGTGATGACGGAAGGCGTGCCCGTGCGCGACGAAGCGGCCTTGGTCGAAATGTCCGGACGATCGGCTGCCACGAAGGTTGGGCTGAAGTCCACATTGATCCTAATGGATTCGCGCGGCAAAGAATTAACGTCCGAGCAGTTCGCGAAGTTCCTGGGAGATTATCAAGACCGAAATCCCTTGCCGCTAATCTTTGCGGTAGGCGGCCCGGACGGCTTCAGCGACGCCGCACGAAGCGCTGCGCAGCAAACAATCTCGCTGGGGAAGATGACGCTGGCGCACGAACTGGCGCGAGTGGTTCTGCTGGAGCAGGTCTATCGTGCGTTTACGATTCTGAAGGGGCATCCGTATCATTCCGGACATTGAGTCGACGCTTCTCCACAAATCTTAGGCCTGTCAGGCTCCGCGCCGCGGCTGCCCGCCGCCCGTCACTTTACGACAACTACCTTGGAATCAATCGCATCACATCACGGCGGTTGCGAGCAGTTTGCTTTGATCACCAATTGATCCTTTTGAACCTCGCCAACGGGCATTCGGCATCTGGTTCGGCGGTTACCTATGCGCTTGTTAAGTGTCGGGTTTTTGTTGTGGAGTGCAACCCTTTTTGCGCAACTCGCACCAGAGAGACCCCAGCCGGCGTACAACGGTCAGAATGTCAGCTCGGTTTCGCTGATCGCGAATCCGCACCGCGACCTGACCCCTCTGCTGCCGTTTGTCGCACAGAAGGCTGGTACGCCTTACTCCGAAGCCACCATTGAAGCGACGGCCCAGGCCCTGCAGCAAGCCGGGGGATTTCCGAAGGTGGACATTAGCGTGGAACCCGAAGTCGCGGGACTACGGGTCAATTTCATGTTGGAGCCGGCCTACTACCTTGGCGTCGTTGACTTTCCCGGGGTCGGGAAATATTTTCCTTACACACGGCTTCTCCAGGTCGTAAATCTTCCGGATGAAGACCCCTACGATCCCTCGCGCGTACCGGTCGCTGAAAACGCCCTTGCGGACTTCTTGCACCACAACGGATATTTTCAAGCCAAAGTTCATGCCGAGCCCAAGATTGACGATGGTCGCCAACTGGTCAGCGTGACCTTTTCCGTGCAGATGGGAAAGCAGGCTCGGATCTCTTCAGTCAAGATCGAGGGACCCGACAATCCCGAGAGCGCGCGATTGCTGCACGCCGCGAGGACGCTGAGGGCGCGTCTCTCGGGAGGACTGCTGAAACCCGGAAAACCCTATACCCCCGAACGAATCCGCGAAGCGACCACGCTGATGAAAAAAACCTTGACCAAACAGCGCAGGCTGGCCAGCAGCATTCGGGAAAATCCGCCGGAATACCACGTCGAAACCAATCGAGTTGATGTCTCGTTCACGGTGAAAATGGGTCCGCTTGTCACCGTGCGGACGACAGGTGCTCGGCTCACTGCGATTCCCTTTCTGGCGGGACGGCAGATGAGAAAGCTCATCCCGATTTACTCAGAAGGGACCGTCGATCAGGACCTGGTCGCGGAAGGCCAGCGCAACCTGACCGACTACTTCCAGAAGAAGGGCTTCTACGACGCCAAGGTAACCACGGATTTTCAGAAACAAGCGGACCAGATTCTGATCGTTTATACGATCGATCGCGGGAAGAAACACAGCGTTGGCCGCATTTTCTTTCGGGGGAACTACGACCTATCCTCCGATGAACTGATGAACCAAGTGACGGTGAAGAAATCACATATCTGGACTCACGGCAGCGTCAGCCAGAAATTATTGAAACAGAGCGCCGACAACATCCAAGCCTTGTACCGCGACCATGGATATGAAGAAGTAAAAGTGAAATCCAACATCGTTGACCGCGAACCGAAAATCGATGTCGCTTTCGAGATTGAAGAAGGCACGCAAACCATGGTGGAAGACGTTCAAGTCTCCGGAAATCAAAACTTCGCTACGGCGCAACTCACGGCGCCCAAAGGATTCCAACTTCGGGCTGGAGTGCCCTTTTCTCCGCGCAAATTGGCTGAAGATCGAAATCGAATCTCGGCGAACTACCTGAATCGCGGCTACCTTAACGCCGAGGTCAAAACTACGGCGAAGCCGGACCCGGCCGATCCGCATCGTTTGAATGTCGCGTACACGATTACCGAGAACCAGTTAGTGCGAATCAGTGAAGTGTCTTATCTCGGGCAGAAACACACGCGGCTTCTGCTGATCAAGAAGACGGCGAAACTTCCGCCCGAGTCACCCATGCGGCGCGACCAGATGTTGGAAGCGGAGAGCCGGCTTTACGACCTGGGCATCTTTGACTGGTCCAGCGTGGGTCCACGAAAGCCCATCACGGACCAATCGGATGAAATGGCGCTGGTAAAGGTGCACGAAGCGAAGCGCAACGAAATTACGTACGGATTCGGATTCGAAGTCTCGCACCGCGGCGGAAACATTCCCACCGGCACCGTGGCGCTTCCGGGCGGGGGCGGCGCCATCGGCCTGGGCGGGAATCAAATCGCGCCCAGCCAATCGACCTTTGCCAGTCCTCGAGGCTCCATCGAATTCACTCGGCGCAATATGCGAGGCTTGGCAGAAACTGCGAGCGCGTCCATCCTTTTGTCTCGGCTCGACCAGCGAGGCCTGACGACTTATTCGCAACCTCACTTCATCGGTTCCCAATGGCAGTCCCTGGGCAGTTTCTCCGTGGAACGCAATAGCGAGAATCCACTCTTCACCGCCGGCCTGGGCGATCTTTCTTTTCAGGTGGAGCGCCTGATCAGCCGAAAATCGAATACGCGCCTGCAACTCCGATATGACTTCAACAGGACCACGCTGTCGCATCTGCTGGTTCCTGAGCTTGTGCTCGACCGCGACCGCCATGTGCAACTGTCAACGTGGTCGGGCACGCTCATTCGCGATACGCGCGACAAACCACTCGATGCGCACCGCGGCTCGTTCTCGACGGTCAACTTGGGGATTACGCCCACGGCATTTGGCTCGAGCGCAAACTTCGCCAAACTGTTCGGCCAATATGCATATTACAAACCCGTCCATTCCCTGGTATTCGCCGACAGCATCCGCGTCGGACTGGCCACACCGTTTTCCGGGAGCTTCGTGCCCACCAGCCAGTTGTTTTTTTCCGGCGGCGGCACCTCTCTGCGCGGATTTCCGATTGACGAAGCGGGACCGCAACGGCTGGTTCCCTTCTGCAATGTATTGCAAGGCCAGTCGGGATGCGTGAATGTCACCGTCCCGGTCGGTGGACGGCAGCTTTTCATTTTGAATTCGGAGGCGCGTTTTCCATTGAGAATTACCAAAGCGCTGGGCGGCGTCGTCTTCTACGACGGAGGCAACGTTTATAGCGCGATCAACTTCAACAATTTCGTCAACAATTACAGCAACACGGTGGGACTGGGATTGCGTTATGCGACTCCGATCGGTCCCGTACGTTTTGACATTGGACGCAATTTGAATCCTGTACCGGGAATCAATCCTTGGCAGTATTTCATCACCATCGGGCAGGCTTTTTAGGGAGTGTTATGAATTGGAAACGGAAAATCGGCTGGGCCCTCGGCGGACTTGTGGCGCTGCTTCTCCTCGCAGTAGCCGGGGGATACTTCTATCTCCGCAGCAGCAGTTTTCAAAAGTTCGCGTTGCGCAAAATTGTCCAGCAAGCGGATCTCGCCACCGGTGGGCGGACCCAGATCGGCGGGCTCGACTTTAGCCTGTCCACGCTGACCGCTCACCTGTACGGCATCACCATCCGCGGCACGGAGAGCGCCGATCAACCGCCGCTTTTGCACGCCGACGAACTTACGGTGCGCATAAAAATTCTTTCGGCCTTACATCACCAGGTCGCATTGCGTGAGCTTCTCATTGCTCATCCCGTCATTCATTTCCAGGTCAGTCGTGAAGGGAAGAATAACCTGCCTGTGGCGCCGCCCAGCCAAAACAGCAGCAGCTCAACCAATGTGTTCGATCTCGCGGTGCAACACGCACAAATTACGAACGGTGAAGTCAATTACAACGACCGCAAGACTCCTCTTGAGGCCGACTTGTATGATCTCGGAACCGACATTCGTTTTGAGACTCTCACAAAACGCTATGAGGGCGCTGTTTCATACGACAACGGCCACCTAAAGTATGCCCAATACGCGCCCTTGCCCCACAACTTGAAGTTGAAGTTCAGCGCCACTCTCGAGCGCTTCAATTTGGACTCCGTATTTTTGAAACTCGGATCGTCCGTCGTCTCACTGCATGGCGGCGTTTCGAACTACTCCAATCCAATCGCTGACGGCGATTACCAGATTCAGATTCACACGCAGGACTTCGCGTCGATGTCGCCCCAGACTGCGCCCGCCGGCGACGTGTCACTTGCCGGCAAACTGCACTACCAGGCAGTCGGAACTCAGCCGCTCCTGCGAAACATTTCAATCAATGGCAGTCTTGCGAGCGAGGTGCTCTCGGCTGCCGCTTCGGGCAGTCGCGTCGAGCTGCGCAGGTTGCAGGGCACCTATCAATTGGCTGGCGGAGATCTAGAAGTAAAGAACCTAGCTCTGGATTCTCTGGGCGGACGCATTACCGCCAATGCGAAGATCAAGCATCTGGACACGACGGCCGACTCTCAGATTCAGGCCGCGCTGCATAACATCTCCCTAAAAGAGCTGCAACGCGCCTTTCGGACCCAAGGAGTCAACGGTGCGACTCTTTCCGGAACGCTCGGTGGAAAGGCTGAGGCCTCGTGGAAGGGGAGCATGGCCAACCTACGCGCGCATTCGGATCTGACTGTCGTGGCTCTCGCCAGCAATAACTCAAATCCTCTTGAAAGCCGGGTTCCGGTCAACGGCGCCATCCACCTGGATTACGACGGCCCCCATGAAACGATTTCTGTGCGCGATACCACACTGCGGATTCCCTCGGCCACGCTGACCGCGCAGGGAACCATCAGCAGTCAGTCCAGCTTGCAGATTCAGGTTACCGCCAACGATCTTCATCAACTCGCGGCATTAGCTGCCTCCTTCCGTTCTCCTCAAACAGAGGTTCCGGCGGTCTCGGGATCCGCAACGCTCAGCGCGGTGGTGAGCGGTTCAATGAAAAGGCCCAACATTGCTGCGCAACTGCATGCGCAGAATCTGCAGATTGAAGGCAGCCAGTGGAGCACGGCGAAACTGGAAATGCGGGCGGATCCGTCAGAGTTCGCGGTACAGAGCGGGACGCTCATCAATGCCCAGCGAGGGCGGGCGACTTTCAGCGCCAGCGTAGCCCTGCGGAATTGGTCTTACGAAGATACGAATCGAATCGAAGCCCATCTCGATGCCCAGCAAATCCGGATCGCCGACCTGCAGCGTCTGGCGAACCAGCACTATCCAATCTCGGGAGACCTGTCGGCGAAAATATCTCTCGGAGGTTCGCAACTTAACCCTTTGGGTTCCGGTTCTGCGCAAATCGCCAACGCCATTGCCTACAACGAGCCGATTCAGAATTTCGCCGCGAAATTCAACGCCGCCAACGGTTCCATTGTTTCCACATTGAATCTGGCGGTCGCAGCCGGAGCCGTCGATGCGAATCTCTCGTACACTCCGAAAACCAAAGCCTACAAAGTGAATCTCAACGCGCCATCGGTCGTGCTGCAAAAGTTGAAAGCCGTAAAAGCAAAAGATCTTTCTCTCAGCGGAACTGTAAGCGCGTCGGTGAATGGAGAAGGCACCCTTGACGACCCTCAACTCACCGCGGTGATTCAGCTGCCACAGCTCCAACTTCAGCAGAGTTCAATTTCCGGATTGAAGGCACAGTTGGATGTCGCTCATCATTACGCCGATCTCAATCTGGACTCCAAAGTGTCGGAGGCCTCGGTACACGCGCACGGCAAGATCGCTCTGAGTGGCGACTATTACACCGAAGCCACGGTCGACACCAGCACAGTTCCACTGGATACGCTGATGGCGACCTACGCGTCCGACATTCCGCAAGGATTCAAAGGCCAGACCGAGTTCCACGCAACGCTGAAAGGGCCGCTCAAAGATAAGTCCAAGATAGAGGCGCATCTTTCCATTCCCGTTCTGAACGCCAGCTACCAGTCCTTACAGATTGGAATTGCCAGCCCGATCCGCGCGGACTACGCCAACTCCGTCATAACTCTGCAACCCGCGGTGATTCGAGGCACCGGCACATCGCTTCGCCTGCAAGGCCGCTTGCCGATTGGGGGGACGAGCGCTCCAACGCTCTCGGCAAACGGAACTGTCGATGTTCGCATTCTTAAAATCGTCGCACCTGAGGTGGAGAGTTCGGGGACATTGGCCTTGGATGTCCGCGCCTCCGGATCGGCTGCAAACCCGACGATCATAGGGCAATTGCAGCTCAAGAACATCGCGGTGAACACGCCCGATGCACCCGTCGGCCTGGAGAAATTGAGCGGCACCCTCGATATCGCCAATGACCGCGTGCAAGTCTCAAAGCTGACGGCGCAAGTGGGCGGTGGCCAGATCTCCGTCGGCGGCTCGATCACTTACAGGCCGGCCGTGCAATTCAGTCTCGCGCTCCAGGGAAAGTCGGCGCGCTTGCGCTATCCCGACGGTTTGCGTTCCGTGCTCGATGCCAATCTTGCCTTCAGCGGGACGACGCAGGCTTCGACGTTAAATGGTCGGGTTCTGATCGATAGCCTGTCGTTCACGCAGGACTTCGATCTGGCGAGCTTCGGCGACCAATTCAGCACGGGCAGCGCGCCATCGCAGCCTGGATTCGCCGATACCATCAAACTCGCCATTGGAGTGCAGTCGCAGGAGGAGTTAAACGCCACGAGTTCGCAGATCAGTATCGCAGGGCGCGCCGCTCTGCAAGTGGGAGGAACCGCGGCCAATCCAGTGATCACCGGACGCACGACTCTGACTTCGGGTGAGCTGTTCTACCGCAACGTGCGCTACCAGCTTCAAAAAGGCGTGATCACTTTCGACGATCCCAATGAAACACATCCGGTGCTCAACGTTTCAGTATCCACGACCGTCGAGCAATACAATCTCACCCTCAACATGCGAGGACCGCTCGACAAACTCACTACCTCCTATGTGTCCGATCCGCCACTCGCAACGGCCGATATTATTAATCTGGTTGCGCGTGGCAAGACCACCCAGGAGTCGGCTGCCTCCAGCCAAAGCACCGACTCCATGATTGCCTCGCAGGCCGCCAGCCAGTTGAGCAGCAGCGTGCAGAAGCTGGCAGGAATTTCGAGCTTGCAGATTGATCCGACCATCGGCGGCAATAACCAGAATCCTTCGGCTCGCATCGCTCTTCAGCAACGGGTGACTAAGAATTTGCTCTTTACATTCTCGACCGATGTTTCTCAGCCTGGAAGCGAAATGGTGGAGGGCGAATATCAGGTCAACAAGCGCTGGTCAGTGAGCATGGCCCGCGACCAGCTCGGCGGAGTCTCTGTGGATGGCCGGTATCACACTCGATTTTAGGAGTTGTAAATCCGGGGCAAATCATCACGCCGCGCGGTCCAGGGAGGCTCGACGGGTTACGTGTCGTCTCTCCAATGTCCCGGCTCCTTTGGGTTGCACGCAGCCTTTCTTACTCTCTTTTGCCAATTCAGCATTGAGTTCGGCTCCTACCAGCAAAACAAACGAAGTCCAGTACAGCCATGTCATGAACGCAATGAATCCTCCCAGGGTTCCGTAAGTACGATTGAAATTAGCCCAGTGACGAAAATAATATCCCAGCAGAAAAGACAGGGCATTCCAAACCACAACGGACAGGATCGCTCCAGGAAGCGTCGCTCCAAAGCGCTGCTTCACGTTCGGAGCCAGGAAATACAGCACCTCAACCGCGAGGATGGTAAAGCAGATTGCAAGAGTCCAGCGAAGAAAGGGCCACACGACCACGAAGACAGCCGACAGTTGCATTCGAGTAGCCAGCCAATCCCCGAAGCGTGGCCCTACGATCATCACCGCCAGCGCAGCCAGCAACAAACTTCCGATCAACGCACCGAGAGCGATCGCGAGCAGTCTCGTTTTCCAGAAAGGGCGGTCGTCCGTCGCGTCGTAAGCGATATCGAAAGCTTCGATTATGGAGTCGAATGCCGCCGACATCGTCCAGATCATGCCCAGCATTCCGAAAGACAGCCACGTCCCTCGATGCGAAGAAAGAACATCTCCCAGCACCGAGTAAACCAATTTCATCGTGTCGGGAGGGAGAAGCCTTCCCATCAGCAATAAAACGTGGTTGAACAGATCGGGAAGAGAAATAAACCCTACGACGGCGGAGAGAAAAATGAGAGCCGGAAAAACCGACAGGACAAAATAATAGGACAGCGCCGCTGCCACCTGAAATGTATGATGCCGCAGCACGTCGCGATAAGTACACGAGAAAGCTCGCTTGATGCTGCCAAGGTCCACAGCACCAAAATAAGTCTTCTTCTGTTAGGGGGACATACCCGAAAGAGGGTATTCCAGCAGCTAAGAGACGATGGTAACGATCTCGATATTATCCTGCTTATTTTCTAGGTGCACCAGCACCGAGTCGTTTCGCCGTTCCAGGAGCAAATCTGCCGCCACGTTGCCGCAGCGCAGCCCGCGAACGGATAACTGAGGAATGCCTTCAGGAAGAAAAGGCCGGTCGAAGATGATGCGTCCGCGATCCGCCTGCACCGTAATTCCAAGACAGCCTTCCAGAATCAAGAAAGGCGCAGCCGCAGCCCAGGCCTGGGGCGAGCAAGCGACCGGATAAAGAGTAGGTCCCTCCGTTGGCCGCCGCTTCAAGCCGCAGAATAATTCCGGCAATCGGCGCAGTTCGACCTCGCTGCTCAAGTCCAGCAGCGCCAGCAGAACCTGCCCCGCCATCTTCTTTGATCCATACTTTGCCATCCCGTTGGCGATGATGGAATTGTCGTGCGGCCAAACCGAACCATTGTGATACGAAAGCGGATTGTATCGAGATTCGGTAGTGGCAACGGTTCGAATGCCCCATCCGGTAAAGGAATCGGCGCTCATCAAAGTTTCCGCGACGCGTCTCGCCCGCTCTGGCGAAACGATGCCGGTGTAAAGGCAGTGCCCGGCATTCGAAGTTCGCACACGACAAGGGCGCTTGCGACCGTCGAGCGCCAACGCGTAAGTGCCGAGATCCTCACACCAGAATTGTTCTTCAAATTGGGTTCGCAAGGCTTCTGCTTGCACCTCGAGCTGGCAGCATCCGTCTACGTCGCCGAGCACGCGGGTCAGGCGGGCGGCCGCAAGCTTCGCGGCGTAGACATAGCCTTGCACCTCGCAGAGAGCAATCGGCGGTTCCGCGATTTTGCCGTCAGCGTGAAATACCGAATCGTTCGAATCCTTCCAGCCTTGCTGCACCAGTCCATTTTGCGAATGGCGGGCATACTCGATGAAACCGTCGCCATCCATGTCTCCAAATTCGTCAATCCACTTCAGGGCCCGCTGGATATGCGGCCACAATTTCTCGATGAAGGGACGGTCCCCTGTGCGATCGAAATATGCGCCGGCGAGCAAAACGAAAAGCGGCGTGGCATCGACGCTTCCGTAATAGCGGCCGAACGGCACTTCTCCCAACTTCGCCATTTCGCTTTGCCGCATTTCGTGCAGAATCTTGCCGGGTTCGGAGTCGGCTACGGAATCAATTTCGTCCGCTTGCGAGGCTGCAAGATACTGCAGCACTCCCTTCCCGATGCTCGGGTTCAACCATAAGGTTTGAAGGGCAGTGATGATTCCATCCCGTCCAAAAACAGTACTGAACCAGGGAACGCCCGCATAGGGATAGTTATGCTCAGGATTTCCCGCGATCATCATTTCCAGATCGGAAACGGATCGCGCGATCCAGTCGCTAAAACGGGAGTTGGAACTTGTAATTTGCGGGAATGCGCGTGACGTTTCCGCGAGTTCGAAGCGCGCCGAAGACAAGGCCTCGGTGTAGCCAACAAAAGCTTCGCCGGCTTCGGAGCTGCAGCAGATTTCAACTTGCACCGTGGCCCGCTCTTTCGGCCGGAGAGCAAGCTCGAATTCCAGCCCAGATTCGGATGGGCTCATGCCGTTGGCATCGCTTCGAATGCAAGTCTGGCGAATCACACGGTCCAGCCCTTCATAGGACAAGACAACCGAATTGCCGTTGATTTGTTCTTCGAGTCGCCGCCCTTTCCGTTCTCGAGCCGTGCCGCGAACTTCGAAGATGTCGGCGAAGTCCGCGTCAAATCCGATGCGAACCGGAACCTCAAGATTTTCCAGGCCGTGATTGACGAACAGCAGTTTTTCAAAGCAGGAGTCGCGCCACAGAAACCTCGACCGAACCAGATGCAGCGTTCCGCGATGAATTACCATTGCCCCCTCGCTGAACACATCGAGGTTGGCGAGGTCGGCGGTAAACAAAAAATTATTAGTCGCGACCGTTGAGCTCAATAACAACGGCCGCGCATTCCATAGTTTCAGCGATAAGGCCGACAAGTGCCGCATGCCGTCATAGAACAAGCCTTCTTCGCCCAAGCCGGACGTTTGCACGTCGCCCAGGCGATCGAACACGAAGAACATCCTGCCGTACTTGAGTACGCGAGCCCGATCATCGGCGGGCGACGAAGTAGTCGCTATGTAGTACTGGGGGTGGGCGATTCCAGTTCCATCCAATTCAACGCTCCCTCTTCGACCGTCATTGAGGTCGATTTTGGATGAATCAGTTGATTGTAAATTTTCGCATAGTCGTTTGCCATGCGCTCATCGGTGAAATTCAACTCGAAATGACGCCGGCAGCCGCGCCGGTCAATTTCGTCGAGTCGTTTTACCGCTTCCACGGCCTCGCCGAGATTGCGAACCAGGAAACCTGCGACGCTATCCTGAATGATCTCGGGAACAGATCCGAAAGGATGTGCGATCACTGGCGTTCCGCACGCCATGGCCTCGATCATCACCAAGCCGAAGGGTTCGGGCCATTCGATGGGGAACAGCAGCGCCGTGGCATTCCCCAGGAAGTCTTGTTTCTCGGACGCTCCAATCTCATCAATAAACTCGATCAGAGGATGGTCCAGCAAATGCTTGATCTTTCTTTCGAAATAGTCGCGATCTCCACGGTCGACCTTCGCCGCGATCTTCAGCCTCATTCCAGAGCGAGTGGCAATTTCGATGGCGCGATCTACTCCCTTCTCTGGCGACACACGTCCGAGAAATGCGAGGTACTTCCCGCGGCCTTCGTTCAGCGAGAGCGAATCTGCCGGCAGACCATGGTGGACCGTCTTCACCCAGTGGGCCCAGGGTAGTGGTTGGCGCTGAGCGTCGGAGATCGAGACTAGCGGTACTTCCGAGAATTCCTTATACAGCGGCACTAAATCAGGCAGGTCTAGCCTTCCATGCAGAGTGGTCACACAGGGGACCTGTACTCGCCGGCTCAGAGAAAAATGAAGATAGTCAATATGAAAGTGAATGAGATCGAACTCTTCCGCCCGATTGAAAACCTGCTCTACCATCAAAGCATGGTGGGCTAGCGGATCGATGCATCCCGGATCGAGTCGGAGCGCTTGTTTGCACGCGGGTATCAGGCGGGCGTTGGTCACAGAGTCTCCGCTGGCAAATAAAGTTACATCGTGACCGAGTGAGACCAGCTTTTCTGTGAGCCAGGAGACAACCCGCTCGGTCCCTCCGTAAAGCCGAGGAGGGACGCTCTCATAAAGTGGCGCGACTTGGGCAATCCTCATTCTCCAGGCTCCTTTTTCGACGACAATCTCTCCGTTTCGTGACCCGCGGTTCAAGTGCAATTGAAAGTGGTAAGGTCTTTATTCAGATGGCGATCCGGCGAATACTGTTGTTCGCAATCGTTCGCGGTTTGCTCCGCAACCTTTCGATAGGCAGAGGCACCCAACGCCCAGGTTTTCCCTGAAGCGGGAACGAATGCGTGACTACGCGATAGCAAAACCGACCTCCACGCCAAACGCCGTCGTCCGCTGATCGTGAAACCACGCAGATGCCGGCCGTGTTGTTCGATCTGGACGGCACTCTAATCGACAGCAATTACCAGCACGTCAACGCTTGATCCGAAGCTCTGCTCGCGGCCGGCATTGTGATTCCTCCATGGAAGATTCATCGCCGCGTCGGAATGAGCGGAAAATCGATGGTCCAGGAACTGCTGCGAGAACTACCTCACAAGACACGCAAAATTGATCTCGATGAGCTTGAGGGCGAACATGAAAAGCGCTTCCGTCGCGAGGTTCCGCATTTAGAGCCTCTGCCGGGAGCGAATCAACTCTTGAAACATCTCTCACGGCACCGGGTCCGCACCGCGATTGCGACGACGGGCGGTAGAGAAGCGACTGCGTTGTTAACAAGACGGCTGCAACTTCCAGCCGGCATGCCGATTGTGACCGGGGACGACGTGGAAAAAGCCAAGCCTTCGCCCGATGTCTTCGTAACCGCCGCCAATCGTCTTGATGTCGCAATCAGCAACTGCATCGTCGTAGGCGACAGCGTATGGGATTTGCTCGCCGCCGTCCGTAAAAGCGCCTTGGGCGTCGGTTTTTTGTCGGGAGGTTATGGGCAGGAGGAACTCGATCGCGCCGGCGCATTCCGCGTTTATTCCGACGCCGCGGACATGCTCATGCATATCGAACAGCTCGGCCTGCCAGGAAAATAGGCTCGGTCACGCCGGTACCGCCATCGTGGAATCGCTCGATCCGACACAATTTCTCTTACAGGAACCGGACAGCGTGCCTACAGAAATTCTCCGATGCCTTCCAATCCGGCAAGCGCAATAGCATACAAGGGGAGGTGAATATGCCGGAAAAGGAAACGCTGGAACGCGCTCGTGAAGATGCCCGCGAAGGAAAGTCGCCCAGCACGCAGGCCGGAGAATTCGTTCGGGAGGAGATGCATCACGTGCGGGAAGGCAAGCATGGCGCAGCATCGACCAAGCAGACCATTGCGATCGGCCTCTCCAAGGCACGGCGCGCAGGCGTGAAGTTGCAGCCGCCAAGCAACGGGAAGGCTTCTGCGCGAACTTCGAAGCAGGCGAATCGCGATTATGCCAACGGACAGAGCCATTCTCGTCGCAAGCCCTCGGCCACGCGATCCCGTGCAACCAGCCAAGCTTTGAAACAAGAAGGACATAGCGCGGCATCGCACAGCGCTCTGTCACGACAAGCGCGCTCCGCTGCGAAGAAGCGTAGCGCGTCGGCGCGTCACAACTCCGCCATGAAGGCCAGCCGCACCCGGCGGAGGAGCAGCTAACGTTTTCACAGCCATCAGTCGGAGATGCCATGATTCGGAAAATGAAAACCGGTGAATATCGTTTGTATTCGCGTAAAAAGGACGCCAAGACAGGCAAGCGCCGAAATCTTGGAACATTCCGTACCAGAAGCGCGGCGCAACAGCACGAAAAAGCTGTGCAGTATTTCAAGCATCACTAGAAGTGCCAAAAGGAGCGACTGGAAAGAGCGCTGCCCGAATGCAATCGCTCTGATTACATCACTCCGTATTGAACTGAGTTGCATTCCGCGTAGAATCCTTGAACGCGGCTACCAGCTCAGGAGATCCCGTGACCTTGCGCTCCACCCAACGGCGGTTTGCCTTAATTCCGTGTGTGCTTTTTATTCAAGCCTTCTTCGCAGCGGCCCAAACCGCGGCCCCCAACACTCAACCGGCACACCTCACCGCAGAGCAGGACCATCAAAGGCTGATGGACCTGCTGCACATCACTGCGTTGCGGCAAGGTGCGGACGGAGATCCTAAGTCCCCCAATGCGGCGAACTACGACGAGTCGAAGGCCAAGCCGTACCCCAACCTTCCCGACCCGCTGCGATTGAAAAATGGCATGCAGGTCACGTCACCGAAGATGTGGTGGAACCAGCGTCGGCCAGAAATCGTGGAAGATTTCGATCGTGAAGTTTATGGGCGTGTGCCGAAGAGCATGCCCAAAGTGAAATGGGAAGTGATCGGCACTACGCGGGAGATGAATGGTGACATCCCGGTCGTCACCAAAAAGTTGGCTGGCCACGTGGACAATTCGGCGTATCCGCTGGTGACCGTGACGATTGACCTGACCGTGACTACGCCAGCGAATGCGAAGAGCGCGGTCCCAGTCATGATGGAACTCAGTTGGAGTGCGGAGTTCCTCGCAGCGCTGACCAAACGTTTTCCGGAGATGAGCGCTTCAAACTCGGGGCCGACATGGCAGCAGCAGGTTCTCTCCAGGGGATGGGGTTACGCCATTTATATTCCAACCAGTGTGCAGGCTGATAAAGGAGATGGCCTGACCGAGGGCGTCATCGGGCTGGTCAATAAAGATCAGCCGCGTAAACTCGACGATTGGGGTGCATTGCGAGCGTGGGCATGGGGCGCGAGCCGCGCGCTCGATTATCTGGAAACTGACAAATCGGTTAACGCGAAACAAGTCGGAGTCGAAGGCCACTCGCGTTACGGCAAGGCCGCCCTGGTCGCTATGGCTTACGATCGGCGTTTTGCCATTGGCTACATTAGTTCCTCCGGCGAAGGAGGCGCGAAACTCTTCCGGCATAATTTCGGCGAACAGATTGGGAACGTGGCCGGAACCGGCGAATATCACTGGATGGCCGGCAACTTTCTGAAATATGACGGCCCGCTAACCGAGAACGATCTGCCGGTGGACGCGCACGAACTGATTGCACTCTGCGCCCCGCGTCCGGTATTCATCGGAGCCGGAGCGACCAATGGCGACGGCTGGGTTGACGCAAGGGGAATGTTCCTCGCCGCTGAAGCGGCAGGTCCGGTATACAAACTCTTAGGCGGGAAAGACCTGGGAACAAGCGAATTTCCACCCATCGAGACCGCGCTCATCGATGGCGACATTGCATTTCGTCAGCACAGCGGCGGGCATACGCCGGCGCCAAACTGGCCCACGTTTCTAGCATTCGCGAGCCGTTACCTGAAAGCAAAGCCACAAAGTAAATAGTTTACAGTCTTGCATGCGCGGGACCGGGTCTCCGATCCGGTCGCGGCGCAGCGCCGCGGTTTTCTCTTCGGCCTAAGAGACGCAGCAGAAAAAACGCCGGGTCATAGACCCGGCGCCTACACTGCAAGACTACGATTACGCGCCTTCAGGCGAATGCAGCACCCGGAAGGTGTTCCCGCCATTCGAGCGAACCAGCAACAATGCATCCTGACCCTTAGGCACGTTTGCCAGGGCTTGCTGCACGTCGCTCGCACTTTGCACCTTATGGCGATTCACTTCGAGGATGATGTCTCCCTGCTGCAATCCAGCATTGTCAGCCGAGCTTCCCGGTTGCACCTGCTCGATCACGGCTCCGTGGAGATCGCGAGGAGCCTGAAGCTGATCGCGCATTTCCGGAGTAAGGTTGCTCAGGCCGATGCCCCAGTGCATTTTGCCTTCCGCCTTGCTGGAGTCGTCGCTGCCTTCGCCGTTGTGGCTCCCGAGCGCCTCCAGCGTCACCGGAACGCTCATGCTCTTGCCGTCACGAAGAACCTTGAGCATGATCTTCGAGCCCGGCTGTTTCTGCGCAACCGTCACCTGAAGTTCGCCGGCATCGGTGACCTTCTGGCCGTCGATTTCGGTGATGACATCGCCGATCTGGAGTCCAGCTTTCGCTCCCGGCGAGTCTGGTTCCACTTGCGTGACCACTCCACCAGTGGTTGAGTTGTCGAAGAACTTAGCGTTCTCAGGAGTCACGTCAGAGATCCCGATCCCGATGTGTCCGTGGCTGATTTTGCCGTAACGGATCAACGTTTCGACCGTCGGCCGGACGATCTGGCTTGGAATTGCAAATCCCATGCCGGAGAAAGTCCCTGATGGAGAAACCAGGAACGTGTTGATGCCAACAACCTCGCCGCGGGCATCGACCAGCGGACCGCCGGAGTTGCCGGGATTAATGGCCGCATCCGTCTGGATGAACTCGCCGGGCTTGCTGGGATTGTTGGAGTCCGGATTCGCGCGGTTTACCGCGCTCACAATTCCGCGCGTGACCGTAAAGCGAAATCCATAAGGATTGCCGAAGGCCAGCACGGTTTGGCCGGGCCGAACTTCTTTCGAGTCTCCCCACGGAGCGCTTGCCAGGTCCGTGGCGTTTACTTTCAGCACCGCCAGGTCAGTCAGCGGATCGGTCCCAACCAGCTTCGCTTTCATCACGTGGCGATTGCTGGTGGTTACGCGGATGTCGACCGCTCCGTCGACTACATGGTTGTTGGTCACGATGTAGCCGTCGGGCGAGATCACTACGCCGCTGCCCATGCCATGCTCGATCTCAGGCTGGCCCTTTCGCATGTAAGGTCCAAAGAACTGTCCAAACTGGCCGCCCTGGCCGAAAAACTGTTGCATGTCTTCCGGCATCTGCTGGCCAGACGCTTCTTTGCTCTTCGAAGTCACGGTGACGTTGACGACTGCGGGGGTAACCCGAGCCGCCAAAGTTTCCATGGCTTTGTCCAGGGCGAGCAGTGAGCTCACGCTGTCCACGTCGAGTGGCGCGGCGGCCGGCGATGCGATCGCCGCCCTGGCCGCTGCCGGCCTAACACATTCATAGGTTACGAACGAGGCGACCAACGCCAGTGAGAGTACTGGCATTGCCAAACGCCGCGTCCACTTCTTTGTGCTGTCTTTCAACTGCGTTCCCATATTCATTTCAGTTATCCTTTCAAGATTGTGGTTCAACTAATTCGTTAGTAATTAAAGTGATGATGCGCCCGCCTTTGAATGCCATAGTTTCGTTAAGTCTGTTTTGTTGGAATACGGTTGCTGCTGCGATTGATGGCCGACCGGAAAACGGTCACGCGCCACAGCTGGATCTGATAGACCGGTTGCTCCGCTGAGCCATCCTCCCGGCCCTCGACCACGACAAACAATGTTTCCGTAAAGGCAACTGGAACCACGCCCGTATTCGTCAGGCCAACATTGGTCCGACGGACATTCGTCCGGTGAACCGCACTCTGAAGAACCACGGGGCCTGCACTCTGTTTCGCAAATATCCCTTGCACCACAGTCGCACGCCCATACCTGTGCGCACTGGGATGAGTTCCGTCTGCCTTCACCATTGCGGGTACAACGCGGACGGGCGGGCCCTGAAACGCTACCGGCGAGACGTGGGCATCTCCAGAGTCAGAGAAATCGGCAGCGACCGTTGAATTCGTTACTGGACTAGGGGCGTCATTACGAAACGCAACGAGGCTCGGCGATCTCGAGATGCCCAAAACGCAAACCAGAGCGAATCCTGACACGAGCGACACTACAGACTTCCACCCGCTGCTCCTTCCTGCGGGCCGGTTCGCATCCAGAATCTGAGCCACCCGCAGCGAAGTCTGATGAACTCTCCCCAGCGCCGCCTGTGCCAATGCCATGCTGCGCAGAACCAACGTTTTTTCGGCCAGATGCGCCAGGCATTCCGCATACGTCCGTGGGCTGGCAGTCTCGGCGATGACGGCGTCGTCGCATGCCATCTCGCGTTCCAGGCACACCCGCCTCTCAATCCACCACACGGCAGGATGGAAAAATAAAAGCGCTTTTACGAACTTCTGCGCGAGGTTAGTCCAGTCATCCCAACGGCGCATGTGAGCCAGTTCATGCAAAAGGATCTGGTTCAACTCGTCCGCAGAGAGCTCCTGCAAAACCCAGCGGGGCAGTACAATGGCCGGTCTTACGAGTCCGATGGCGGTTGGAACATGAACCTGGTCGGAGGTGCAAACCTCGACATTCCTTGCCGCCCGGTTCGCCAGCAACACTCGCAGTCGCGGACTCAATACCGCCGGATCGACCGGACGGCAACTCCTGCGAAGAACATGTAAATGCCGCAGACCTCGGCCAATGCCCATCAAATACCAGGCCGCTACCGCTGCCCATATACCGGACAGGTAGAGCGCCCAGGAAACCGGCAGCGTAATTGCCCCGTGGCTTAGCGAGCCTGAAGCAATGCCAGCCACCTGCGAACGCCAGATTCCGCCAAACAACGGCAAAACAGCGATCGCCGTGAGAGCGGAAAACCAGACCGCAAATCTTGTGCCGGAAGTCTGCCGTCCGGTCACCCGCAGCAGAAAAGCGGTAAAGATCACAATCAGCATGCCCTCAACCAGGCAATCGACGATTTGGGACGCGGCAATCTGGACCGCAGACGCTTGCGCAATCGCATTCAAATCAACGGCAGGAGTCATAGCCGGGTTACTTGCTCCTTTCCAGCAACTGGCGCAAGCGAACCAGTTCTTCCGCATCGATACTCGTCTCTTCCAGGACGTTTAACGCGAGCAATTCGTGGGAGTTGCCGAAGAATCGGCTGACCAGATGCCGCACTTCGAAGCGGGTCGCATCCTTCCGGTCCACCTGCGGAAGATAAACGTGCGCTCGCCTGTCTTTCAGGTGCTTGACGTAACCTTTTTTCTCCAGGATTCGCACGATCGTCAGGACGGAGTTGTAGGCCAACGGAGGCTTATCGGGCAGCGCCTGCAGCACCTCATGCACGGTCGCGGACCCCCGATCCCACAACACGTTCATAATGCGCAACTCGGCCTCCGTCAGAGTCGCGGACTTGCTTCGGGCCAAAACTTCCTCCTGAGCACTCGCTGTAAGTTTGACGCCGCGGAAAGGAAAACGTCAACTAATTTGTTAGTTGCGAGAAAACGACTTGGAGATGCCCGGAGCGCCGCGGACCGTTGCCTGACCGGCGAACTTGCGTTAACATGATGAAAATAAATGACTTAATTCAGATAGGGCCTACTCGTAGCGCAGCGCCTCTACCGGCTCCATGCGCGACGCCTTCAGCGCGGGCCACATGCCTGCCGTGACACCCACCAAAGCCAAAATTACAAATGCGGTCAGCATCACGCTGCCGGACGTCTTCAGAAAGATGTCTCCTTCGTGGTTGGCCGTTTTGTACAGCTCAGAGTAGAGCGGCATGGGCGGGATCGCGTGCGCCAGCGCGACCGAAACCAGCATCCCCACCAGGCCCGCGGCGAAGGTTAAGACCAGCGCCTCCACCAGAAACTGCAGGGCAATATCACGATTGCGCGCGCCCAGCGCCTTGCGCAGTCCGACTTCCTTCGTGCGCTCGGTGACGCTGACCAGCATGATGTTCATCACTCCGACGCCTCCAACCCCCAACGTCAGCACGCCGATGAAGCCGAGGATCAACCGCAGGGCGATTCCGAACTCCTCAATCTGTTTCACATCGTCCACCGTGTCCCACTCAGGGCTGGACTTATCGTCCTTGGGATTGAAGTTGTGGCGCCGGGCGAGCACTTCCCTCACCTGCGCCAATGCCGCTTTGTGCTGAAGCGCGGTGACCGGCTGGAACGCAATCATTTCGGGATCACGCTGGTCATTGATGTCGCTCAGGCTCTCGAAGGGAAGGAAGACGTTCTCGTTGTCGGGACCGTTGTTCGAAGAATCCTGAATCTTCAACTTCAGCAGGCCGATGACGTCCCAAGTCTCACCATTGATGCTGACGTGATCGCCGACGGGATCGCGATTGCCGAACACTTTCTTCGCCGCATTGGGACCGAAGATCAGCACGTGGCGATGCTCGGTGAAATCGCTCTCCTCAAAGTAGCGGCCCTCGCCGATGTTCAGCTTGCGCATCTCTCCGTAGGGATACTGCACCGCCTTCGACGATACTGAGATGACCTTGTCGCCATATTTGTAGGCGAGGCCGTCATCCCACTCGCCGCTAAGCAGACGGACCAGCGGCGCTTCGTCACGGATCGCCTGAAGATCTTCGTACTTGAAGTGGATGCGCTTGCCGGCGCGCTGTCCGCCGGCCTGCATGCTGGTCTGGCCCTGCCAGACCATGATGACGTTGTTGCCAATTCCCAGAAAAGCGGCGAGCACGCCTTCGCTCACGCTCTGCCCATACCCCAGAAGAAGCACCACCGTGGTCAGTCCCCAAACGATGCCCATCATGGTGAGAATGGAGCGCAGTCGGTTGCGCGACAGCGCGTCCCAGCTCTGCACAATGAGTTCCTTGATGCGCATCTTGGCCTTTTTACTCCGAGCGCAGACACTCGATCGGACTGAGAGCCGCGGCCCGTTGCGCGGGATACATTCCCGCTCCCACCGTGATCACACCCAGGGTCAGTAGTGACGCGATGATAGCCAGCGGCGAGATCACGGGATGCGGAATGATGTCGGGCAATTCAATGCTGCTGACGATCAGACAAATCCCCAGGCCGATCCCGAGACCGATCGCTCCGCTGATCAGCATGAGCGTAGCCGACTCGGCGAAGAACTGATTGCGAATATCTCGCGCGGTCGCGCCTAAAGACTTGCGCACGCCGATCTCCCGGGTGCGCTCGGTCACCGCGACCAGCATGATGTTCATCACGCCGATACCGCCGAGCGACAGCGTCATCAGCGCCACTGCGCCAAAGAAAATCGTCATAATGTCGAAGATACGCTCAACCAGCTTCGAACCGTCGAGCGTGTCCCAGATGAACAGTGCATCTTTATCGCGCGGATCGAAGTGATGCTCGCGCCCCAGAATCTGGTAAAGCTGGTGCATAGCCTCTTCGTGATGTTCTGGGTCGGCAACTTCCACCACCAGGTTGTTGATCCATCCCCTGGAAATGCCGGGACGCTCGGGCGGCGGATAGTCGCGGGCCATCGACGAATACGGCACGAAAAGTTGCGTGTTGTCGGGACCGCTGCCGTAGCTGCCATTCTGCTTTTTCTTCTCCAGCACGCCGATTACGGTATAAGGCGAGCCGTTCATGGTGAGCGTCTCGCCGATGGCGGGCTTGCCGGGAAACAACTGATCGCGCGATTCCACGCCGAGCACCACCACGCGCCGCCCTTCTTTTTCGTCGTCATCGCTCATCAGGCGGCCCTCCTGCACTTTCAACGAGCGGAAGCGCTGATAGTCGGGCCATACGCCGCGCACCGGACGCGATGCAGCATTGTAGCGGCTGACTTCGGCAACGCTGCGCCGCAGCTCGGGACTCACCGTTTTGATGAGATAAGCTTCGTTCTTGATGATGTAGGCATCCTGAATCGACAGCCGAACCGGCCTCCCGGCGGCATATCCTCCGGCCTGTTCGCTGGTGCGTCCTCCCCAGATAATGGCGAGATCGACGCCGATGGTCTTGAGATGTTCTTTCTGATCGCGGCTGAATCCTTTGCCCAGACCCACCAGCAAAATGACGGACGTGATGCCCCAGATAATTCCGAACATGGTCAGGAAGCTGCGCAACTTGTGCGCGGCAATCGAGGATACGGTTTGCCGCAAAACTTCCCGGATGTTCAAAAACTGACCCTCCCTGGTTGGACGTTTTGGACTCGAATACGGAAGCCGGGTTTCCGCTGTAACGCCGCCGCCAGACCAAGAATCTTAACCACCGAGGACACAGAGGAACACAGAAAAATAAAAACCCAGCGAAACCCTGTGTCCTCTGTGGTTAAGTCGTTGCTTCACGCGAAGAGCCGGTCGGCAACTGTAGATAGTCCTTCGCGTTCCGATAGCAGATGTCTTGCACGAGTCGCCCGAGAAGAGCGTCGTTATTGGGTAACTCGCCGTGCTCCACGTCCTGTCCAATGATGTCGCACAGCACGCGCCGAAAGTATTCGTGGCGCGGATAGGACATGAAAGAGCGAGAGTCGGTGATCATGCCGATGAACCGCGACAGCAGCCCGGTATTCGACAGAGCGTCAATCTGAGCCGTGATGCCTTGCTTCTGATCCAGAAACCACCAGGCGCTGCCATATTGAATCTTCCCCGGAATCTCGCCGCTTTGAAAGCTGCCAATCAAGGTCGCTAACTGGAAAGTGTCCCTCGGGTTGACGTTGTAGATAATCATCCGCGGCAGAGCGTTCTCACGGGAGAGCAGATCGAGGTAGGCGGCAAGGTTCTCGCCCTGAGCGAAATCACCGATGGTGTCATAACCGGTGTCGGGTCCAAGCGCACGGAGGGCAGCCGTATTCACACTACGTTGTGCGCCCAGATGCAACTGCTTGGTCCATCCCTTTTCGGCATCGAGCCGGCCGAAGAAGAGCATCATGAAGGAAGCAAATTGGCTGCGCTCGTCTTCGGAGACAGACTTGCCCGCGCGGGCTTTCGCGAAGATTGCGGCGGCGGCTTTCTCCGAACACGGGTTCGCATAGCAATGATTCAACCCGTGATCGGAAAGACGGCAACCCAGGGCATGGAAGGAGTCGTGCCGGTTTCGAAGCGCCTGCAGAAAGGTCTTCAGATCTCGTACGTCCACCTTGGCGATCTTCGACAGCTTCTTGACCCAAAGCGAAAACTGCGCGTCTCCAACGGCCAGAGCTTTGTCCGGGCGAAAGGCCGGGAAGACTCGGGTCTTTAGATTCGACTTTGCGATTGCCCGGTGATGCCGCAGGTCGTCGGTCGGGTCGTCCGTGGTGCACACAACCTCGACGTGGAATTTCTGAAGAATGGCATGGGCGGTCAGCTCAGTCAGGAGCGTGTTCGCGCGCTCCCAGATTCCCGGCGCCGAATTCTCATCGAGCAATTCAGTGATGCCGAAGTAACGCTGCAATTCGAGATGCGTCCAGTGGTACAGCGGATTCCGCAACGTGTAGGGAACAGTTCGCGCCCAGGCCAGAAATTTCTCGTAAGCAGTCGCATTCCCGGTAATGTATTTCTCCGCGACGCCATTGGCCCGCATCGCCCGCCATTTATAGTGGTCCCCCTCCAGCCAGATCTCGAAAAGATTGGCAAACCGCCGATTCTCGGCAATGTCCTCGGGGGAAAGATGACAGTGATAATCGAGAATCGGCTGCGCCGCGGCGAACTGACGATAGAGACGCCGTGCCACTTCGTTCGACAGCAGAAAGTCTTCAGTGAGAAAGCCGGCTATCGTCATCGGTACGTGCTCGCGCGGGGAACTGCGGAGTCTGATCTAGCGATGCAAGCCAAGAATCATATCAGTTCAGTATGCGGTTTGACGCAAGCGTCCCAACGCCTGTTCGATATAATTCTCCGGCCTGATTACTGATGTGACAAGGATGCTGGAGTCAGAAAGTCTTTCAATCAGGAGGATTAGTGCGCCGGATCTGATGCTTTATTAAACTCAGGCCGTAGGGACGTTGCTTGCAACGCCTTCCGGTGGCGGCGCGAGACGTTGCAAGCAACGCCTCTACGAGAAAGCAAGGAGATGAAGGTGAAGATCACGGATGCAAGAGTATTCGTCAGTTGTCCGGGGCGAAACTTCGTTACGTTGAAGATTTCGACCGACGAAGGTGTTTACGGCCTAGGCGATGCCACTCTCAATGGCCGCGAACTGGCCGTCGCGTCATACTTAACCGACCACCTGATTCCCTCCCTCATCGGACGCGACCCGTTCCAGACGGAGGACGCGTGGCAGTATCTGTACCGCGGCGCTTACTGGCGTCGCGGACCCGTCACCATGACGGCGATCGCTGCCGTGGACACGGCGCTGTGGGACATTAAGGGCAAAGCGCTGAAGACGCCGGTCTACAACCTGCTCGGAGGCCAGAGCAGAACAGGCGTGCTGGTGTATGGCCACGCCAATGGACGCGACATTCAGGAAACGACCGACGAAGTCACGAAGTACAAAGAAATGGGATATCTCGCGGTGCGCGCGCAATCTGGCATCCCCGGCCTGCCATCGACTTACGGAGTGGCTCACGACAAGCTGTTCTACGAGCCGGCGGAAAAAGGCCTGCCTCCGGAAAATGTCTGGTCAACGGAGAAATATCTTCTGCACGTTCCCAAGTTGTTCGAAGCTTTGCGCCTCAAGTTTGGAGACGATCTTCATCTGCTGCACGATGTTCATCACCGGCTGACTCCGATCGAAGCGGCTCGGCTGGGGAAGAGTTTGGAGCCCTATCATCTGTTCTGGCTGGAAGATGCGGTGACCGCGGAATTGCAGGAAGGCTTCCGCATCATTCGCCGGCACACGACCACGCCATTGGCGGTTGGCGAGGTGTTCAATTCCATTTGGGACGCGCACATTCTGATTCAGGAACAGTTGATCGACTACCTGCGCATGACCGTTGTACACGGTGGCGGTTTGACGCACCTCAAAAAGATTGCCGCCCTGGCTGAGGTTTATCATGTACGCACCGGCTCTCACGGCGCGACAGACCTGTCTCCGGTAGCAATGGCAGCAGCGCTGCACTTCGATATTTCGATCAACAATTTCGGCATCCAGGAATACATGCGTCACACGCGCGAGACTGACGAAGTCTTCCCGCACTCGTATTCGTTCACGAAAGGCTATCTGCATCCGGGTGACGCGCCGGGACTGGGCGTCGATTATGACGAGAAGCTGGCGGCGAAGTTTCCCTATGAGCGGGCTTACTTGCCGGTGAATCGGAAACTCGACGGCACCATGTTCAACTGGTAGCCGCTCCCGTATTGTCGGTTTTAGAAAGACTTGAGGAAATATATGGGTTACAAGCAGTTGGATCTCGGCGGTAAAGTGGCGGTCGTGGTCGGGGGCAGTTCTGGAATCGGCAAGACCCTCGCGCTCGGTTTGGCGGAGGCGGGGGCCGATGTGGTCCCGAGCGCCCGGCGCATGGAACTGGTGAAAGAGCTGGCCGATGAGATCGAATCTCTTGGCCGGCGCTCTTTGCGCGCAACTTGCGATGTGGCGGACCGGGAATCGCTGGAGAAGCTGCTGAAGGCTTCCGTTGATACGTTCGGAAAAGTTGACATCATGGTCAACGCCGCCGGAATCACCAAACGCGCTCCGACGTTGGATTATCCCGAAGCCGACTGGAATCGCATCCTGGAGACGAATCTCACCGGCACCCTGCGGGCTTGCCAGGTATTCGGGCGGCACATGATCGAGCGCAAGTACGGCCGCATCATCAACATCGCGTCCATGGGATCGTTCCTGGCGCTCTTCGAAGTGGCGGCCTATTCCGCCAGCAAGTCGGCTGTGGCATCGCTGACCAAGTCGCTGGCGATCGAGTGGGCCCGGCATGGCATATGCGTCAATGCGATTGCGCCGGGATATTTCCGCACGCCGCTCAGCGAGAAACTTCTGGTAGGCACGGGCCGTGGAAACGAAGTGCTGATGCGCACGCCCATGAAACGCTTTGGCGAACTCGAAGAACTGGTGGGGGCGGCGGTCTTTTTGGCCTCAGATGCCGCCAGCTTCGTTACCGGCATTGTCTTGCCCGTGGACGGCGGGGTGCTCGCGAGCGGCGTAAATCAATGATTCAACGAATCTATCCTCTTGTTGTACCGTACTGTACGTATATTAGTGTATTCTCAAAATGTACGTACAGTAAGGATTAGTCTGGCAATCGGATCAGCGTCGGACTCGCCTTCGCGTAAAATGCCCCTTGCGGGGCCGCAAAGGGCCCTAGCTTCGACGATCTTGGCGTGGAGCAGGGAAAACCCTGCTCGCGGTAAAACGAGCTCCTGGCTTCTCGGTGCTGCTCTCGGCCTTTCAATCACTTGCACGCAGACTCAACGACTTAGCGAAAGTCGCGAAGATCCTCCCGCAAAAGCCTAGCGCGTGGTCTTCTCGCGCGCCGCAGTTCGTGCCGCTGCGACAGCCTGAACCAATTCGCGCGCCGCCGAAATGATTTTCTCCAGATTGCCATCGTGCAAGGCCTTGGCGTCAACCAGGTCTGCGCCAACACCGAGCGCAAATGCACCAGCAGCGATGAACTCGGCGGCGTTCGCCGCATTCACGCCTCCGGTTGGAATCAATGCGGCTTTCGGGAAGGGCGCTTTCAGCGACTTCAGATATTTGGGTCCGCCGACGTTCCCGCAGGGAAATATCTTCACCAAGCGGGCGCCGTGCTCATGAGCATTCATCAGTTCGGTGGGAGTCAATGCTCCTGGAATGGCTAACTTTGCAGCGGCCTTTGCCACACTGAGCACCGAGGGCGCCAGGCCCGGACTCACCAGGAACTCAGCGCCCGCGCGCAGGCACGACTCTGCTTGTTCGGCGTTCGTGACCGTACCGGCTCCAATCAGAACTTTGTCGCCATATTGCTGCGCGACCTCGCGGATGACCGAGATGGCGTTGGGAACGGTCATAGTGATTTCGACCACGGGAATGCCGCCGGTGCAGATCGCTTCCACGGCGCGAGTGGCTTCCTCAACCGACGCCGCCCGGACGACGGGAACAATTCCAACTTCTTCAATCCTGCGAATTACGTTGTCAATCGTCATGGGTTTGGTCAAGTTCTGTATGTGTTCCTAAACGACTCGCGTCCGGGGCTAGGCTCATCGCTCGATGCGAGCGGTTTTCGATTTCATCGCCTGCAGCACTTCCGCCAGCGTGGCCGTCGTTGTGTCGCCGGGCGTGGTCATCGCCAGCGCGCCGTGTGCGGCGCCGCACTCGACCGACCACTGCGGGCCTTTGTCCGACAGAAATCCATAAATCAATCCCGAAGCGAAGGAGTCGCCTCCGCCGACGCGGTCGTAAATTTCCAGACTCTCACGCACCGGCGCCTGGTAAAAGTTGCCATCGCAATAACACAGGGCTCCCCAGTCGTTCAGCGTGGCTGTCTTGGCATGGCGAAGCGTTGTGGCAATCACGGAAAGCGTAGGATATTCGTTCACCACCGTTTCGATCATCTTCTTAAATCCCGACGTCTCCAATTTCGAATGGTCTTCATCCAGGCCGGAGACCGGAAAGCCCAGAGCGGCGGTGAAGTCCTCTTCATTGCCGAGCATCACGTCGACCAGCGGGGCGAGACGGCGATTTACCTCTTGCGCTTTCGCTTTTCCACCAATCGACTTCCACAGCGAGGAACGATAGTTCAAGTCGTACGAGATCATGGTCCCGGCGCGCTTGGCCGCTTCCATGGCTTGCTGCGCGACGAGCGGAGTGCTCTCCGAAAGGGCGCAGAAGATTCCGCCGGTGTGAAACCAGCGCGCGCCCTCTTTCGAAAAGATCTGATCCCAGTCGATGTCGCCCGGTTTCAGTTGTGAAATGGCGGTGTGGCCGCGGTCCGAGCAGCCGAGCGCAGCACGAATGCCGTAGCCGCGCTCGGTGAAATTCAAGCCGTTGCGCACGGTGCGGCCGACTCCGTCATAAGGCGCCCAGCGCACATACTGCTGATTGACGCCGCCCTGCAGCATGAGATCTTCGATCAGGCGTCCAATGGGATTGTCCGCGAGCGCGGTGACGATCGCTGTGTCCATTCCGAAGCAGCGTCTGAGGCCGCGGGCGACGTTATACTCCCCGCCACCTTCCCATACTCGAAAATGCCGTGCGGTGGAAATGCGCTCATCGCCGGGGTCGAGGCGCAACATGACCTCACCCAGGCTTACCATGTCCCACTTACATTCGGGCTTGGTTTTGATATTCAGTTTCGGCATGATCTTGCTAAACGCTCGCTAAGCCACCAAGTCTAAACATGATACAGGTTGTTTGCCTCAGCGCCAGCCCGACCCTCGGTTGACGGCCGCGGAATAAAACGGGGGAACTGTAATAATTTGCGGCCCGTACCGTCTTTAGTGATGAAACAGATCAACTGGAGGCGTACCCTGCAAAGCGCACTGGCAGAGGAACGAGCAATCGCCATCCCGAACGAATTCGATCGGGTTTTTCGAGCGTATCACGGCCTGGTTTTTCGCACGGCGTACCGGATTACGGGCAACGCCGCCGACGCCGAGGACGTATCGCAGACGGTATTTTTTCGCCTGTTCCGCCGGGAGATGGCCACGCATGTTCTTGAAAATGAAGAGGGCTACCTACGGCGGGCAGCGATCAATGCAGCCTTGGATGTGCTGCGATCGCGGCAAAGCGCCCGTTTCGTGGAACTTGTGGACATCGCGGAACCCGCGCATCACGATCCTCGCGAACTGCGGCAGGCGCTGGGGCGGGCTCTGGCTCAAGTCAAGCCGCGGGCGGCGGAAATTTTTGCATTGCGTTTTCTGGAAGGGTTCAGCAATTCGCAGATTGGGCGGATGCTTGGCATTTCACAAGTGCTGGTGGCGGTGATCGTTCATCGCACTCGACAACAGCTCCGCAAGGAGCTGGGCGCATATCGATCCATTTAATTGTGCACGTAATTATCGGCGTGATTCAGGAGACAGGCCATGAAAAATGAAAAGTTCGACCGCTTGCTGGCGGAAATTCGAAATGAGCAGGTGGATGATCAGGTGGTCGCTCAGGCGGGTGAACGAGTCTGGAAATCGATTGCGGGAGCATCGTCGACCGCCGATCTCAGCGCTCACACTCTGCGCGGTTGTGAAGATTTTCAGGCGCTGATCCCAGCATATCTGGAAAGACGCTACGTGGAAAAGCGGCTAGCGCCGGCGCGCGTCCTGCTGTTTGAAGATCATGTGCACGCGTGTGTGGCATGCCGCCGTGCGTTGGAGCGGGCTCGAGACGGAGAACGGCAAACGATTTGGCGGGTCGAAGCCAGGCGTCCGCGATCGGGAGCATGGCTTTGGGGAATGGGTGCGGCTGCGGTTGCCGTCCTGATCGTTGCTACGCTCGCGTTTAGCGCCGGGCTTTTCCCCGGCCAGAGTTCGATTCGAGCGGCGGTGCAGAGTGTGGATGGCGCTCTCTACACCGGCTCCGGCGGGAAAATCCGGCTGATTCGTGCCGGCTATGAAGTCCGAAATGGAGACGAGATTCGCACGGCGAAGGGCTCGCGGGCGGTGGTGCGACTGCTCGACGGTTCGCTGGTTGAAATGGGAGAACGCTCCGATCTTTCGGTGTCGCGCGAATGGAGAGGCACAACCATTCATCTGGATGGCGGGCAGGTCATTGTGCAGGCGGCCAAGCAGAGCTCCGGACACCGTTTGTATGTCGCGACAGACGATGGATTGGTTTCGGTGAAGGGCACGATCTTCTCGGTGAATCATGGAACCAAGGGCTCGCGCGTGGCGGTGATTGAAGGCGTGGTGCGGGTCAACTTCGCAAATAACACGGCCGATCTGTCCGCGGGACAGGAAGCGACTTCCAGCGCAACTGTATCGAAAGTTCCGATCCAAAGCGAGATCGCGTGGAGCAAGGATTCCGCAAAGTATCTCGCATTGCTCGGCGACTTCGCGGTCTTACAGAAACAGTTTGCCGCGATTCCGGGACCGGGATTGCGTTACGGCTCCGATCTTCTTCCCTATGTTCCCGGGAACACGGTGATCTATGCGGCGATTCCTAATCTTGCGAACACTTTGAGCGAAGCGAGCCGAATCTTCCAGGATCGGCTGCGCCAAAGCCCCGAGCTGCGCAACTGGTGGAAGCAGCAGCAGAAAGGAAACGGACCGAAGCTGGAAGACGTAATGAACGATGTGAAGACGTTCAGCAGCTACCTGGGCGACGAGATTGTGTTTGCCGTGGGCAAGGACGGAGAGACTTATAGCGCGCCGGTCGTGCTGGCAAAAGTGCGGCAAGACGGGTTGGAAGACTTCTTGCAGAAGGCCGGCAGCAAACTTAATTCCGATCCGGCGCATACTGCGCTGCAAATGGTGCGCAATCCGTGGGCCGTGACGCCGGCGGCCAATCACCCTCTGCTGGTCTATGTGAGCAACGGTCTGCTGATTGCCAGCCCGGACGCGGCCGGACTGCAGCAGGCGGCGACACGCGCACAGCAAAGCGTCAGCAGTCAATTTGCCGCGACCCCGTTTTATCAGCAGATCGTGCATTCCTATCAGCAGGGGGCGGAGTGGCTTTTCTGCGCGGACATGGAACAAATTATCGCGCACCACGTACAAGCTGATAGCGGCCACGAATTGCCGCCGGGAATTGGGGACGTGCGATACCTGACGATGGAGCACCGGGATGTTGGCGGCAAGACGGAAAGCCATGCCGATCTGATGTTCGCCTCCGAGCGGCAAGGCGTGGCATCGTGGCTGGCGGCGCCGGCTTCGATGGGATCGCTGGAATTCGTTTCCCCGGACGCCAGCATGGTGACGTCGGCGGTGATCAAGAATCCGAGAACCATCATGGAAGAGATTTTCAAGATGATCGGAAGTGGCGATGCCGACTTCGCGCAGCATCTGGCCGAGTTCGAGGCCAAGAGCGGCGTGAGTGTGCTGAACGACATCGCGGCGCCGCTGGGAGGCGAAGTGACGATGGCTTTCGACGGCCCCATGATCCCAACGCCACGCTGGAAGCTGATTGTCGAGGTCTACGATCCGGCCACGCTGCAATCGACGATTGCGAAATTGATCGATAGCTTTAATCGAGAGATCAGTAATCGAGAGACCAGCAATGGCGAGGCCAATACTCAGGGCCCCTTGCTGCAATTGACGAGCAAGCAGGTCGGGTCGCGGACCTACTTTGCGATCAGCAGTTCGGGCAAGGTGAACTCCGAGATCGACTACACCTATGTGGACAACTATCTGATCGCCGCGCCGGATATCGCGACGTTATCGCGGGCCATGCAATCTCGCGAGGCAGGGTACACGCTGGCGCATTCCTCCGGCTTCCAGGCGCTGCTGCCGAGCGATGGATACACCAATTTTTCGGCAATCTTCTATCACAACCTTGGCCCGGTGATCGGCCCGCTGGCCGCGCAGGTGAAGGCCACGGGAGCGCTGACTCGTCAGCAGCAACAATCCATTGACGCGCTCACGGCTAACTCCGCGCCCGGTTTGATCTATGCCTATGGCGAGCCGGACCGGATCGTGGTGGCGAGTAATACCGGCTTCATGGGTTTTGATCTGGGCACTCTGCTGACTATGGGTCATAATGGGCCGTTCCTGCCGCAGATGTTTCTGGGCGAAGCGCTGACCCCACAAACTCAGTGACTACAACCACACAACCCGCAGCAGCAAGCGGCGCGAGCGTGCAGTCTCCGCCTGCTGTTCCGCTGCCGCCGTTGATTGAGTTGCAGGATCTTTCGGTGCAGTTCGGCAACCGCGAGATCCTGCGCAATCTAACGGCTTCCTTGCGCGGAGGCTCGATCGGCTTGCTCGGTCCGAACGGCGCGGGAAAGTCCACGCTGATCAATACTCTTCTTGGTTTCTACAAAGCCTCTGCAGGTTCGGCGCGGGTTTTTGGATACGACATTGGAGCCGACGTCCGGAAGATTCGCGGCCTGGTTGGGTACATGCCTGAGAATGACGCATTCATTTCCAAGATGAGCGCGGTATCGTTCGTTCGAATGATGGGAGAGCTTTCGGGCTTGCCGGCGGATATGGCGCTGGAGCGAGCCCACGAAGCACTGTTCTATGTGGGCCTGGCGGAGGCGCGCTACCGGCCCATAGGGACTTATTCGCTGGGCATGAAGCAACTGGCCAAGCTGGCCCAGGCGATCGTTCACGGGCCCAAATTATTGATCCTCGACGAGCCAACGAACGGCTTGGATCCCTCGGCGCGCCAGCGCATGATCCGCATGATCCGCGAGATTCGAGACGGAAAGGAAATGCGGATTGTGCTGTGCTCGCATCTGCTGCGCGATGTCGAGGACACCTGCGACGAAGTTTTGATTCTGAAACAGGGGCGGGTTGCGCATTACTCGAATCTGGATGAAGAACGCCGCGCCAACAAAAGATTTTTGGAACTCGAAACCTATGGCGCGAACGGCGACTTCACCGAAGCGATCGAGAAGCTTGGCTGCGAGTGCGCGGTAACGGCGAACCGCATGAAGATGGTGCTGGCGGATGGGGTTGAAACGCGCGACATTTTTCGGCTGGCGGCGGAGCGCCAGGTGCGAATCCGGCGCATGAACTTCCGCCGTGATTCGCTGGAAGATATTTTCCTGAAGGCAATGGAAGACTGAGACCCAGAACTGAGATGCAATGCTGAACGTTGCAAATGAGGAGCGCGGATGGCGATTTACAGGCGTAATTACAAGCCGTATGCAGGGTCGCTAACCCAGGCCTGGTCGCGCTGTTTTATTCTCTTCCGTTATTCCAGGCGGAATCTCTTCCGCTCAAAGTTTATGACTGGGTTGTTTGTGGTCTGCTTCTTCTATCCGGTGGCGTGCCTTCTGCTGATCTACCTGGTTCACAGCGCGACGTTTTTGGCGGAAATCGGTATACGCAACGACGTCCTCGCCATCGACCATGAGTTCTTTTTCAATTTCATCAGCGTGCAGGGAGTATTCGCGTTTCTTTTGACGGCATTCACCGGGCCGGGACTGATCTCGCCCGATCTCGCCAACGGCGCGTTGCCGCTGTATTTTTGCCGGCCGTTCTCGCGAGCGGAATACATTTTGGGAAAGTCCTCCGTGCTGGCCATTCTGCTTTCGGAAATCACATGGATTCCAGGACTGGTTCTGTTCGCTGTGCAGGCCAGTCTCGCCGGAGCGAGTTGGACGTGGACCCATCTGTGGATCGCGGGCAGCCTCGTGCTTTCCTCTCTGATCTGGATCGCAATTCTGTCGCTGCTGTCGATGGCGCTTTCCGCCTGGGTGAAATGGAGAATCGTCGCCGGCGCCTTGCTGCTGGCGGTTATGTTCTTCGGAGCCGGATTCGCGGAGGCCGTCAACGCCGTGCTGCAAACGCAGTCGGGACATTTTTTCAATGTCGCTTATCTCATGACAACGGTGTGGCGATCGCTGTTCCAGGTCGGGTCGGAACATGCCATTCCAGTCGCGGAGGCATGGGCCGCTTTACTCGTGTACTGCGCATTCTGCCTCGGCTTGCTCATGCGCAAAGTGCGTGCTTATGAGGTGGTCCGGTGAACGATCGCCCGATCAACGATTATCCAACCAACGATCATCCAACCAACGACCGCATCGTATTCGAGGATGTGTCGAAGTTTTACGGAGAGATCCTGGGCGTGAACCGGGTGAACCTTTCGATTCCGCCCGGTATTACAAGCCTGGTGGGCCCGAACGGTTCGGGCAAGACCACGCTGATGAATCTGATGACCGGCCTGGTGAAGCCGTCGCGCGGACGAATTCAGGTGCTCGACTACCGAACGGACGACCCCGAAAATCTATTCAAAATTCTTGGCTACTCGACGCAATTCGACGCGTTTCCCAAGGGCCTTACGGGATTTCAGTTTGTGTACTCGTATCTGCTACTCGCGGGAAGGGATGCCGAAACCGCCGAGCAGATGGCGTGGAAGGCCATTGAGCGCGTGAACCTGGTAGAGGCTGCGAAACGGAACGTTGCCGGCTATAGCAAGGGAATGCGCCAGCGCATCCGGCTGGCGCAGGCTCTGTCGCACGATCCGAAAGTGCTGGTGCTCGACGAACCGCTGAACGGTCTGGATCCGCTCGCCCGGTCGGAAATGATCGCGTTGTTCCGCACGGCGGCGGCACGGGGTTGTTACGTGATCATTTCCAGCCACATTCTGCACGAGGTGGATGTGATTTCCGATCAGGTCATCCTGTTAAGCAATGGCTATGTAGTTGCCGAAGGCCAGATTCAGAATGTTCGCAGTGAAATTCAGGAACACCCTACGCAGATCCTGATCCGGTGCAGCCGGCCGCGCGAACTGGCGGCGAAGATGCTCGGGTACGAGCATACGATTGAAGTGTCCATCCACAAGGACGAGCGCGGCCTGCTGCTGAAAACGCGAGATGCCGACCGCTTCTATCTGGCGCTGAACGAGATGGCGGTGAGCGGAATGGAAATCGAATCGATCGCGCCCGCTGACGATGATGTGCTTTCCGTTTACGAATATTTGATCGGAAGCGAAGAGGCGGTCCGGTGATGCAGAGCATGAAGCAAGTCTGGTGGGCGCAGATCAAGGCGGTCATCCGCCTGGAAATGAAGAAGACATTTTTCGCGAAGCGTGGACTGTGGATTTATCTGGTGGCCGCGCTTCCGGTTCTACTTTTCATCGCATTCGCCATTGCCACGTCCCACCAGCAGGGCAGGCGCGCGGACATCGCGCGCCAGGGGGATAAGCCGCTAGCCTATCAGGATTTGTTGGCGGTCAAGCCTGGCATGACGAACCAGGAAGTAATCGAAATCCTCGGAAAGCCGCCGATCACGTTTCAGTGGACGGAGAACCGGCTGCCGGAGACGGAAAAGGGCGCGGCCATCGAGATTCGGCACGAGGATTATCACTATTCAGATGGGCAGAACGATCTATTTGTCGGACTGGCGGACGGGAAGGTCGAAAGTATCAATATTCAGCGCGGCAACGACCTGGGTCAGGATTCGGTCATGTTTGCGGGCGTCTTCCAGTTCTTTTTTCTGCGGCTCGCCATATTTTTTGGATGCCTCGGAATCTTCATGAACCTGTTTCGAGGAGAAATTCTCGATCGCAGCCTTCACTTCTATTTTCTTGCACCGGTCCGGCGCGAGGTTCTGGTGGCGGGGAAATTTCTTGCCGGTCTGCTGGCCACCTGTACCATATTCGTGACCAGCGAACTGCTGCAGACGATTGCGTTTCTCTGGCACTTCTCTCCAAGTGCGCGGGATATTTACCTTTATCATAATCACGGTCTTGAACACGCCGGCATGTACGTCGGCGTGACGGTGCTCGCGTGTGTTGGCTATGGAGCCTTTTTTCTGGTCGCAGGAATGCTTTTTCGGAATCCGATTCTGCCGGCGGCGGCAATATTAATCTGGGAAGGAATCAATCCGTTCTTGCCCGCGGTGCTGAAGCAGTTCAGCGTGATCTACTATTTGAAATCGTTATGCCCTGTGGATATCCCAAGTCCCCCGGGAACGCCACCCCTGATGGCGTTGCTGGTCTCCAGTTCCGATCCCATCGCCGCTCCAATCGCTGTACTGGGGATTCTGGGGGTCGCGTTGGTCGCGCTCTATGTGTCGAGCATTCAAGTGCGGCGCATGGAAATTAATTACACGACCGAATGAGTTACGCGGCTCCGATTCGCGTACGAGGGTTAGGCAGCGCGTTCTCGTTTCTTGGAGTTTAGGGTCTTGGCGGCGTCGGCGGAGGCGGGGCAGCCGTGGGAGCACTGCTCAGAAATGCGGGATCCATCCTCGCGATGTCCACGCGAAAGCTCACCGTGTTCGCAGTTGGGAATGTGGTTGGAATTTTCTGTGTAACTTTACTGGTCGCCGCCCACTCCGTTCCACGCTGATACGTCGTCATGAATCCTACGCAGCTCAGGGCCGCCACATCGTGCCCCATCGTCGTATGAAAAACCCTTCCTTTTCCATAGCTCAAGACCATGAGCATCGGCTCGTCGCGATCCGTGCCTTTATTCTCGCGATCGGAATGGGCCGTGGCCAGCACGGTCATGTTCTCGCCAGGCCCGCGCAGGGTGGCGTAGAGTTCATCGGCCGCGTGCATCCAAGCCGTCGGTAGGCCCTTCATAATTGGATGTTCTGGTTCTCGGGTGACTACTTGGAAAGGAATGCGCGCTCCGTGTGAACCTGCCGAACCTGCTGACGTGTCGGAGGCCAGTTTGCCGTCCTTGAAGTACCAGAGCGGGCCCGATTTTTCCGATCGATTTCTCCATCCGCCGATGCCGATCATCTGGTTGAAGGCCCGCCAATCGGGGAATGCATTGTCAGCCGCGTGCACGATGACTAATCCGCCGCCATTCTTCACGTACTCTTCCAGTTGCTGGCGCAGATCCGCGGGCCAGTCGGGGGCGTCGTAGTTCCAGACGATCGCTTTGTAGTCGATGAACTTCGGCTTGAAATTGCTGAAATCGCCGCCGAATTGTGGAGAAGTAGCGACCGTGACTTGAAACAGCCCGGTCTCCTCCAGTTCTCTCTTCAGTACCGACGTAGTTAATTGCCAAGCGTGATATGGCCCGCCACTTTGCCCATCGACCAGCAGAACAGGTATGAGTTTTTCCTTGGGCGTTACCAGCGCTAACAACCCGATTGCGCTCACGCTCGCGAGACAAGAAATCACTATAAGTTTTTTCATGGCTTTACCTGAGTAAGTTTTGGCGGTCTGATTCTAAATCAAACTATGGCACCGGCAAGACGAGAAGTCTTCAGAGGAATTCTGAGGGAGAATCACATGCGGGAAGGCGTTGCAGGCTCATGAAAAAAGAAGTCCCGGCAATCGAGCCGGGACTTCTCTAAACTTACTGTATTCAACTAGGAAGCGCGGCGCTGTCCAATGTTGTCGTCCTCTTCGTTCTGGCCCTGGCCGCCCTTTTTCGGCTGGTTCGGCTGGTTCGGCTGACCGGACTGTTGGCCGCCTTGCTGGCTTTGACCGGTTTGGCCGCTCTTTTGACCAGACTGACCAGACTGTCCACTCTGTTGTCCAGACTGTCCACTCTGACCACCCTGCTGTCGGTTTTTCTCCATATCGTCTGCCATGAATAGTCCTCCCTTTAAATGCGCGTCTTGGCGCACGAGTTAAATCCACTACTTTCATTTAGTTGCTGCCCAATGGGCTAGGGTTGGGGAGGAAAAGAATAGGGTTGGGAGGGCAGGAAACGACGATCAAAACGCCCCCAAGAAGAAAACTTCGGATTAACGGCCTTTCGATTCCTGGATCGCAGGAGTTTCCGGCGGAACGAAAGCCTTTAAGCGCTCCACTTCGTCCTGCGTTTTCTCCCAAGCCGCGGCATTTTTCTTGGTCGCGATGGGTGCGCGGGGATCGCCATAAAACGCCAAAATATTATTCCGCAGCTCCGGTGTCACCGGATCAAAATTATGCTTCGCCAGCTGGTCGAGCAAGTGGCTGTAGGCGTTGTCGGTTAGCACATATTCGCCGGCGCGAGTGATTCGCCCTGTGTCAAAGTCGGTATTGGGAAGCTGAAGTTTCTTCGTTCCGACTTCAGCCAGAAGAAGTTTATAGTTATCGAGTGTGTGGTTGACGCTGGCAATGTAGAGATCTTCCGTCTTGTGCGAAGGAATTTTGAAGTCAAGGGCCTTGAACGGTCCCACCTTCGGCATGAACTTGAGAAAAAATGCCAGAACCCTGGTGCCGAATCCCGGACGCCGATATCCTTTACCCCACTCCTTTTGGTAGTTGGCACGCGAAAGATAGTAGCGAAATTTTCTGGAATTGAAGTTGGGGGTTTCGGCAACGATCTCTTTCTTTCGCGCTACCAGAGCAACTCTCGTCATCTCTGGAATGATGGTGCTAATTGCGCGCCGGAAGGTTCCGATGGCTAGGTCTTCCTTGGTGAGGACTTCATTCAACGGAATTCCGTACGTATCCTGGAAAGCCCGCTCCAGGACAGGCTTTGAGATTTCGAATCCGATGAAATCGTGATAGCGGTCCGAGGTGTAGCGATTTTTTGCGATTTGAGTTACATCGAAACCAAATTCCGTGCGAATGTGAGCTTTGGGGTTATCGGCGTACGTGACTTCGTTACCAAACTTTTTCCGCAGTTTTGGAAACTCGAGACCCACCGCCTGATTGACGGTGGGATGCCCAAGATTGTCGGCCGAGTAATGCGCCAGCGCTCCCAGCGCGAAAGCATATTCGTTCAGGTCGGAAGCCTCATTGATCATGTTGACGATGAAGTCGCCGCTGCGCACGTAATGAGTGAGGTCGCTGAAATATTTGCTGCCGAAGGGATAGTAGCCCATGTCCTGGATCAGCGAACCGCCGTAGGCGAAGGCGTGCGCTTTTTTCAGATCGTCCGCCGTCGCGCCGGGGAACCGCTTGCTGAGCAGCGGTTGGATGTCATCTTTCCACAGCAGATCGACGACCTCTTCGTGGGTCAGCACGGAATAAGCGCTGCAAATCTGAACCAGGCAAATTTGAACCAGGAAGAGCAGAAGTCCAACGGCGATCACCGTGCGACAAAGGTCGAGAAGTCGTGTCATAAGCTCCCGCCGGTTTCGTTCAGTGTCTGAACCTTCGTCGTCCGGCAATTAGGTTACCCGGCAATTCCTGGTAAAAGTGGATTGGCGGGATTCTCCCAGCCTTTCTTAGTTGCCAACCACTGCCCAAGGTTGGCCTAAAACCATGTCTCGGTGGCGGAGGCTGAAGTGGAAAGTGCAGGAAAGGGAATGCGGGAATTTCGCTATGGCCGGGATGGTAAGTCCTGCCTCCGCGGCGTCTCAACTCGGCCAACAAAACAGAGGTGTTTACGGCGCTTTTTCCCGGTCCATAGTAGAGAAAGGTGTCGCGGCAAGGAGGACAAAAAGATGGCCAGAACTGGGAAAACGGATGCACCGGCGCCTTCGAAATATCGGCAGGTTAAACTTTCCGCCCTCCGGAAGGGCCGGCGGGGCAAGCACCACGATCTGGTGCAAGGCATCCTGGATGAACTGCAGAGGGTGCCTGCCGGCTCAGCGCTCCAAGTTCCTCTGGAGGGGGATGGGCTTGGGTTGGCGAACGTTCGATCCGCCGTTCATCGGGGCGCAGCCGCAAAGAGACTGGAAATTGAGACCTTGGCCGACGAAAAGCATTTCTACGTCTTTAAGAAAGCGGAAGGGTGAAGGACGAACGCGCGCCATATCAGCTTGCGGCCTGATCGTGCAAGGGCCCGGTCCCGCTGTCTCTCTGGTCATGCGCATCTGGCGTTGGTTCCTGGGATACGAGAGGGCCGAACGCAGATAATCTCCGAGTCTGCAGCAGGGCTTCGGACAGAGTCGTAGCGACGGCGTCCGCGCAATTCGCTCCAACTCGCTCTTGGGCCTTCAAGACTCCTCCCGCAAACTCCCACAGCCCGATGACAATCACCAGCTCCGGAAATCTTGCGCGCATCCGCTTGCACAGCCACCGGGCTTGCCCGACGGCGAAGGGCGGAAGCGCGGACACGACGGCGATTCGGAAGCCGCCTTTCTCCACTTGCTCCAACATGCCGTCGACAGTGCCAATGGCCAGGTAAGCAGCGCGGTACCCGGCTTGCCGGAGTATCTGTGACAGCATCATTCCCACGAGTTCATCGGCCTCATCCCGAGCCGGCAGGCAAACAATTTCGGTTCTGCCGAGCCCGGCGTGAGATATCCCGCGGCTCCCACGAGCGTCCCTGGTTGAGTGCTGCGGCACCACCTGGTCGCCCAGATCGTCGATGAGCTCTCTGGTGCTTTGGGAGATAAATTCACAAGTGCGTTCCCCGAGAGCGTCGGTGTGCCGATCCTCTTCCGCCAGTCGAAGAGCTGGGATCAGAACGGTTTCATAGAGGCTCTCCAGAGATTTCTCCTGCAACTGGGCCTGCGCAATATTTCTCGCTTCGTCCTGATCCATCGCGAGGAGACGCTGGTAAAAGAGTTCTTGAGGACTGAGAACGGGTTCATCTCCGAGTAGGATCTCGAGGAAACTCAACTGCGGAACGTAGCGCCCGACAAGCATCAGGCACACGGTCAGAGGAGTTGACAGAATTAATCCAACGGGCCCCCACAGCATCGACCAGAAAACGGCGGCGACGAGAATGGCGAGCGACGAGATTCCAGTGTGCGCCCCGTACAGCCACGGTTCGATAATATTCGCGACCACCAGTTCGAGAATTAAAAACAAAGCGACGATCAGCAGCGCGTGCTGCCAGCCTGGAAAGACGGCAAGTGCCATTGCCACCGGGAACGCGGTGGCGATCAGCGTTCCCACGTAGGGGACAAGGCGCAGCAACGCCGCCAAGACTCCCCACAGCAGCGCGTGAGGAACTCCAATCAGGTACAAACCCACTCCGAAGAGCGCTCCGTAGCCGGCATTGACCAGGAACTGCAACAAAAGATATCGACTGAGGCGCCGGCTGGCATCGTCCAGGGCCTGGGTCATGACGGTCAATTGCCCTTGTCCTCCGAGTCGTATGAGCCGGTTCCGGAGGTCCTCGCGCTTGATCAACATGAATGCCGTGAAGATGACTACGATCGCGGCGGTCTCTGCCGGACCTGCGAGAGGTCCGAGGAGAGCGCGCAAATCCTCGATCAGATTCGACGGAGGCGCGGTCACCTGGACCGGAACCGGGCGAGCCGGGCGGGCGTTGCCGTTGCCGTCGTTTGGCGCACGCGCCGCGGCTTGCGCAGGAGCTGAAGCTAGCTCTTTGTTTAATTCTTGTACGGTGGCAGTGGCTTGTCCCAGAGCCCCTGCCTGAGGATGGAGCGAGCGAATGGTTTGTTCGAGGTTGCTTTTGTAATCTCGAATGTGACCCGTGATGTCCAGCAGTTGGCCGGCGACTTCCCACGTTGTGCCGACGGTTAACGCGAAACAAAAAGCCAATACGACCAGCACGGCCGGAACGCGGCCGAAGCGAACTCGTTCGAGCAGGCCGACCAGAGGCGTCAGAAGGAAGCTGAGAACCAGGGCCAGGGCCAGGGGAATGAAAATCTGGCGGCCGAAATACAGGGTCGCAATCGCCAGGGCGATTGCGATGAAGATCGACGATCTGGAGGAAACCGTTGAATTCGAGGAGCGGGCCAAGGCCTGACCTCCAATCAAATTCCGACCGGGGTTAGCGGCATTCTCCTTCAGGCTTTGCCCGCGCACTGCGAGTGCTCGCAGCCGCACGCTATTTCAGTCGTGTTTTTGGCGGCCTCACAATAGGGGCTGCAATACTTGCTGCCAGCTCCCGCCAGGCAATTGCAGCCTTTGTGAGCACATTTTTCTTGCTTGCGGCTTTCCATGTCTATCTCCTCTTGGCATCAGGCTATATCACGGGCTTGAGCCGAGCTTAACTGGCTTTGCTCCGATCTTCTTGTTTTTCCTCTCGCGCAATCGTTTCCAGCAACGTCTTCATTTCCTCGGCGTGCTCTTCCTCTTTGGCGAGGATGCTCTCCATCATTCGCCGGCTGGTCGGATCGTTATCGGCCAGATACCGGATAATCTCAGAGTAAGACTCCACCGCGATCCTTTCAGCGACAAGGTCCTCGCGGATCATGTTGACGAGGCTTTCGCCTTCCACATATTCGGAGTGGCTGCGCGTGAGCAAGCCCTCAGGGTTGAAGTTCGGTTCGCCGTCCAGTTGCGTGATCCGCTCGGCGATCAGGTCCGCGTGCTCCTGCTCCTCGGCGGCGTGTTCCAGGAACTCCTCGGCAACTGCCTGCGAATGGATTCCCTTGGCCATATAGTGGTGACGCTTGTACCGCAGTACGCAAACGATTTCCGTCGCCAGTGCTTCGTTGAGTACGCGCAGAACTACCTTGCGGTCACCCTTGTAGCTGTCGGTAACCGCGCCGTTCTCGATGTGCTGGCGCGCGCGCCGCCGGATCTCACTGATGTCGGTCAGAAATGAATTCTTGTCCTTCGCCTTGGCACCATCTTGAGCTTTCATCTTTCTCTTCCTTCCTGGTACGGCCCTGGCTCTCACAACAATTCGGGGCGCCGAACAACAGTGGGGGAAAAACAGTTGCCGGCCACCCCGACACTTAAGAAAATTTGCTGCGATCCTACACCGCGCGAGGCAGGCGTACCTTTTCCGACTTGTCATCGGAACTGGCTTCGCCGGACGATGCAATGTCCTGCGCTCCCGTGCGCTTCAAGATCTCCTTGGCACGCTTGGTCCATTCCGAATTGTCCGAATGGACGGAAAGCAGGATGCCGCCATCTTTCACGCGGCCTTCATAGCGCTTGGCTTCATATTCAGGGATCCCCATTCCGATGAGAGCGCCGGCAATTCCGCCCACAGCGCCGCCCACACCGGCCCCGGCCAGAGCCGCCATGATTGGACCAGCGGCGATGAACGGCCCCAGGCCAGGAATGGCGATAGCGCCAATTCCGAGCAGCCATCCCATGGCGCCGCCCAGCACGACGCCCGTGCCCGCGCCGGTTGTCGCGCCCTCAGGTGCCTTCGTATTTTTTTGGTGAGCGAACTCCTTGGTTCCCACACCCTCGGGGAATAGTGCGGAAATGTCTTCGTTTCTGAATCCCGCGGAGCGCAGAGCATCGACCCCGTTTTCCACGCTTGCATACGATGGATAAATGCCAAATACAGCCGTATTTTTTCCTGCCATGATGAATTCTCCTTGAAATATTTTTTGACTTCTAACTCTTTGGTTTGACGGTCAATTCGCTGGTAACTCTGCCTTCGCCGGCAATTTCCGCGGCTTTGGCTTCAACGGCCCGCTTTTCTTCCTCTGAACGGACAGGCCCTTTCAGCGTTACTTGGCCGTTTTGCGCGATCACCTTCACGTTGTGGGCGTAGGTGGAGAAACTCTTGTCGGCCTCGATTGCCTTGCGGATCTGCTGTGTAAGGTCGCGGTCGGAACGATTGTTCTGCTGTTGGTCTGCAGTCGGCTCGTTAGGATTCCGGTCGCGCTGATTCATTTTGGTATTGTCCGTTGCAGGAGTGCTCTGGCCCGCTGAATCTTGGGCCATGGCCAGCGTCCCGCAACCGAGCAGTAGCAGGCCTGCGCATAGCAAACCTCGATACCCGGACTTTCGCTTCATTTTTGTCTCTCCCTCAAATGCTTGGATTTTCGTTCGATTTTCGTTCGACTTGGTCGAGCATAGAGAGGCTCTGGTTACTCTGGGTATCAGGTCTGAGATGCAGTTGGCCTGTGGAATGCCTGTAGTCTGGTTTTTCGCCAGAGCGTAACCCAAAGAAAATCAAGGCTCTGCGTGTGGAATTCCCAAGCTCAGTCGCCGGATCTGGGCTCCGGCAGAATTTCTGCAACCACGCGGCGAACCATCGATGACCGGATTGATACTGGTCGTATTTCGTGCGCCAGAACAAGGCCACCCTGTCACCTGAAATCCGCCTTGGCCACTTGTCCAACCGTTTCGTCTTGCTTAGAGATTGAGGTTTCTCAGGAGGTTGCGCGGGGAAAAACACGCGGAACGTAGGGATCGACTGCTCATGGCGCCAACGGGCCGTATTACCCCGCCCGTTTTACTACAGGAAATACCGTAGGGCACGGGTTCCGGTCAACATGGTACCAATATGGGAGTAAAAAAGGTTGGCGGGGCGCCGTTCGGGGCGACGCTCTCTAAGCCGCTAAGCTTGTTTTTGTACTCCTCCAGTCAAGATGTTGCACCGGTTTATGTGTTGAACCGGCGTAGATGAATTCTATGCCCACCAAGCGATCCGATTCGGTTGAAACCGATTGCCGGGAGTTCCTTCGTTTGCAATGTTCCTTTTTTCAGGGGAAACAATGAAAAGAACCACGCTCAACGAAACTGCGCCCAACACCACTGGGAACCTTCCGCCCAGCATGGCAAAGAATAACGGCGGGAAATCCAGCAACGGAAAACCAAAAGATTCGGATGGAACCCTGGACCTGACGGTCATACTGACCAGCTTGCAGAGCATGCGCGACGGCGACTTCAGCGTTCGCCTGCCGGGTACCTGGGTAGGCATGGCCGGGAAAGTGGCCGACACGTTTAACGAGATTGTCGCGGCCAACCAGCACATGGCACGGGAACTGAAGCGCGTGGGCCAGGTGGTCGGCAAGCAAGGCAAGACTCGAGAGCGTACGAGATTCCACGAATCCAGAGGCGCCTGGGGGGAGATGGAAGTTTCGGTCAACACTCTGGTGGAAGATCTGCTTCGTCCCACGGCGGAAGTCACACGCGCGATCGCAGCCGTTGCGCAAGGTGACCTGACGCAGACTGTACGACTTGACGTAGATGGCCGGCCTCTGGAAGGCGAATTTTTGCGCTCTGCCAACCTGGTCAACACGATGATTCAGCAGCTCGGCGTGTTCACCGCCGAGGTAACCCGCGTTGCCCGCGAAGTAGGAACGGAAGGCAAATTGGGCGGGCAGGCGCAAGTTCCCGATGTGGCCGGCACCTGGAAGGATCTCACCGACAACGTCAATCTCATGGCCAGCAACCTGACCGGCCAGGTGCGCAACATCGCAGAAGTTGCCACTGCCGTGGCCAGCGGCGATTTGTCGCGCAAGATTACAGTCGATGTGCGCGGCGAAATTCTCCAGTTGAAAGAAGCCATCAATACGATGGTGGACCAGTTGCGGTCGTTCGCTTCCGAAGTAACCCGCGTGGCTCGCGAAGTCGGCACGGACGGCAAACTCGGCGGACAGGCGGTCGTGCCCGGCGTGGCCGGCACCTGGAAAGATCTCACCGACTCCGTCAACGCTATGGCCGGCAACCTGACGGCCCAGGTACGTAACATCGCCGAAGTCACGACGGCTGTGGCTCGCGGCGATCTCTCCCGCAAAATCACGGTTGACGTAAAAGGCGAAATTCTAGAATTGAAAGACACCATCAACACGATGGTGGACCAGCTGAATGCGTTCGCGGGCGAAGTAACTCGTGTGGCTCGCGAAGTCGGTACGGAAGGCAAGCTCGGCGGCCAGGCGCAGGTGCCCGGCGTCGGCGGCACGTGGAAGGATCTCACCGACAACGTGAACTTCATGGCCAGCAACCTGACTGGCCAGGTGCGTAACATCGCGGAAGTTGCTACGGCTATCGCCAGCGGTGACTTGTCGCGCAAAATCACGGTGGACGTGCGCGGTGAAATCTTGCAGCTGAAAGAAACTCTTAATACGATGGTCGATCAGCTGAATCGGTTCGCCGGCGAAGTAACCCGTGTAGCCCGCGAAGTCGGAACCGAGGGCCGGTTGGGCGGACAGGCAAACGTCCCAGGCGTCGCTGGAACGTGGAAGGATCTTACGGACTCGGTGAACTCCATGGCCGGCAACCTGACCGGTCAAGTCCGAAACATCGCCGAAGTCACGACGGCTGTGGCCCGCGGCGACTTGTCGCGCAAGATCACGGTTAACGTGAAAGGCGAAATTCTCGAACTCAAGAACACGATCAACACGATGGTGGACCAACTCAATGCGTTCGCCGGCGAAGTAACCCGCGTGGCTCGCGAAGTGGGTACGGAAGGCAAACTGGGCGGCCAGGCGCAAGTGCCAGGCGTCGCCGGAACGTGGAAGGATCTCACCGACAACGTCAACTTCATGGCCAGCAACCTTACTGGCCAGGTTCGTAACATCGCCGAAGTTGCAACGGCCGTGGCTCGCGGCGATTTGTCGCGCAAGATCACGGTTAACGTGAAAGGCGAAATTCTCGAACTCAAAGACACTCTCAACACGATGGTGGACCAGCTGCGGTCATTCGCGTCAGAAGTGACGCGCGTGGCCCGCGAAGTCGGAACCGACGGCAAACTTGGCGGACAGGCGCTGGTGCCCGGCGTCGGAGGAACGTGGAAAGATCTCACCGACTCCGTCAACTCCATGGCTAGTAACTTGACCGGCCAGGTGCGTAACATCGCCGAGGTTTCGACGGCTATCGCCAGTGGCGACTTGTCGAAGAAAATCACGGTGAACGTGAGCGGCGAAATCCTGCTGCTCAAGGAAACCATCAATACGATGGTCGATCAGCTCAACGCATTCGCGGGCGAAGTCACGCGCGTGGCTCGCGAAGTGGGTACCGAAGGACGACTGGGCGGACAGGCAAACGTCCCAGGTGTTGCCGGAACGTGGAAGGATCTCACGGACTCGGTGAACTCGATGGCCGGCAACCTGACTGGCCAGGTCCGAAACATCGCCGAAGTAACCACGGCCGTGGCTCGCGGAGATTTGTCGCGCAAGATCACGGTGGACGTGAAAGGCGAAATTCTCGAACTGAAGAACACGATCAATACGATGGTGGACCAGCTCAACGCGTTCGCCGGCGAAGTCACGCGCGTGGCTCGCGAAGTCGGTACCGACGGCAAGCTTGGCGGTCAGGCGCAAGTGCCCGGAGTTGCCGGAACGTGGAAGGATCTCACGGACAACGTGAACTTCATGGCCAGCAACCTTACCGGCCAAGTGCGAAACATCGCTGAAGTAGCAACCGCTATTGCGAACGGCGATCTCTCGAAGAAGATCACGGTAGACGTACGCGGCGAAATCTTGCAGCTCAAAGAGACGCTGAACACGATGGTCGAGCAGTTGCGCTCGTTCGCCGCCGAAGTGACCCGCGTGGCTCGCGAAGTAGGTTCCGAAGGCAGACTGGGCGGACAAGCCAACGTGCCCGGCGTCGCCGGAACGTGGAAGGATTTAACCGACTCAGTGAATGCCATGGCCGGCAACCTGACTGGCCAGGTGCGAAATATTGCCGAAGTCACAACGGCCGTGGCCCGCGGCGACTTGTCGCGCAAGATCACGGTGGACGTGAAGGGGGAAATTCTCGAACTCAAGAACACCATCAACACGATGGTGGATCAGCTCAACGCCTTCGCGGCCGAAGTAACGCGTGTGGCGCGCGAAGTCGGTACCGACGGCAAACTAGGTGGTCAGGCGCAGGTGCCGGGCGTGGCTGGAACGTGGAAGGATCTTACCGACAACGTCAACGTCATGGCCGCCAACCTCACCGAACAGGTGCGCGGCATCGTCAAAGTCGTGACTGCTGTCGCTAACGGCGACCTCACCCAAAAGCTGACTGTGAACGCGAAAGGTGAAGTGGCTGCGCTGGCGGAAACCATCAACAACATGACGAGGACGCTGGCCACGTTTGCGGATCAGGTGACCACGGTAGCACGCGAAGTCGGCGTCGAAGGCCGTCTGGGTGGCCAAGCCAACGTGCCGGGCGCAGCCGGAACGTGGAAGGACCTTACCGGCAACGTCAACCTTCTGGCCGATAACCTGACCAACCAGGTGCGAGCCATCGCAGAAGTTGCGACTGCTGTGACCAAAGGCGATTTGACGCGGTCGATTCAGGTCGAGGCCAGCGGCGAAATGGCGGAGTTGAAAGACAATCTCAACACGATGATTGACAGTCTTCGCCTCACGACCGATCGCAATACCGAACAGGACTGGCTCAAGACGAACCTGGCGCGCTTTACCGGAATGTTGCAGGGCCAGCGCGATCTGACTACCGTCGGCCGGATGTTGCTTTCTGAACTCGCACCGCTGGTGAACGCGCAGCAAGGCGTGATCTACCAGATGGAAGCCGAAGAATCGGCCAGCATGACGCTGCTGTCGGCATTTGCCGACGATGGCGAGAACGGGCACCTGCGCCGGATTAGACTCGGCGAGGGACTTGTGGGACAGGTGGCAGCGGAAAAGCGCCGCATGTTGATTTCAGACCTGCCGGACCAAACCATTTCAATTCGATCCGGACTGTTTGAATCAGTTCCGCGCAATGTCATCGTTCTGCCGGTGCTGTTCGAAGATCGAGTCAAGGCGGTAATCGAACTCGCGTCCTTGAATGCATTCACCGCTTCCCATCTGGCATTCCTCGAGCAGCTGACCGCCAGTATCGGCATCGTGCTCAACAGTATTGAAGCCACGATGCAGACCGAAGGCCTGCTAAAACAGTCGCAGCAACTCGCCGCCGAACTGCAAACGCAGCAGAAAGAGTTGCAGCAGACGAACGAGCAATTGGCTCAAAAAGCGCAACAGTTGGCTGAGCAGAACGTTGAAGTGGAACGCAAGAACCAGGAAATCGAGCAAGCCCGGCGCGCTCTGGAAGAGAAGGCTAAAGAACTGGCGCTCACTTCCAAATACAAGTCGGAATTCCTGGCCAACATGTCGCACGAGTTGCGAACTCCCCTGAACAGCATTCTGGTGCTGGGCCAGCAGCTCAGCGAAAACCCGGATCACAATTTGACGCCGAAGCAGGTCGAGTTCGCGCGCACCATTCACGGCGCGGGCACCGACTTGCTGAACCTGATCAGCGATATCCTCGATCTCTCCAAGATTGAATCGGGCACGGTCTCGGTCGAGGCAGAGGAGGTCTTCTTCGCCAACCTGCTCGAAATGGTCGCCCGGCCCTTCCGGCACGAAGCGGAGAACCGGCGGCTGACGTTCGAGGTGCAGGCCGATCCACACCTTACCCGCAGCCTGGTGACGGACTCCAAGCGCCTGCAGCAGGTATTGAAGAATCTGTTGTCGAACGCCTTCAAGTTTACCGAGCACGGGTCCGTAAAGCTTGCCGTGTCGGTCGCTCACAAAGGATGGACCGAAGATCATCCGATTCTCGGTGGCGCGGCTTCCGTGGTGGCGTTCGAGGTTACCGATTCCGGCATCGGAATCGCGCTCGATAAACAGCGCATCATCTTCGAGGCCTTCCAACAGGCAGATGCCAGCACCAGCCGTAAATACGGAGGCACCGGTCTGGGTCTGGCGATCAGCCGTGAACTCGCCAGCCTGCTGGGCGGAGAAATTCAGCTGCGCAGCACACCCGGTCAAGGCAGCACGTTCACCCTTTATCTGCCTCTAACCTATGTGGGGCCGACTGCTTCGAAGATGACGCTGGCGGATGGCAAGATTTCTTCGTCAACCGTGCCGCTGCAACTGTCGAATATCGTTGTGTCGGAACACCCGGTCGAGCAGATTGCCGACGATCGAAACGATTTGCAGCCAAACGATGCTGTGCTGCTCATTGTGGAAGACGATCCGCATTACGCCCGCGTGCTGTGTGATTTGTCGCGCGATAAGGGATTTAAAGTGTTGGTCGCGTTGCGCGGCGCGGAAGCGCTGGCACTCGCGCGCGAGTTCCATCCCACGGCAGTTTCTCTCGACGTGTTCCTGCCCGATATGCTGGGCTGGACCGTACTCAACCATCTGAAACAGGACCCAGCCACCCGGCACATTCCAGTGCAAATGCTGACGCTGGATGAAGACCGGCGTCACGGCCTGGCTCGAGGCGCATTTGCTTTCGTGACCAAGCCCTCCAGCCCGGAAGAGCTGGAGTCGGCAATCTCGCGCATCAAAGACTATGCGTCGCCACGCCGCAAGCGACTGTTGATTGTCGAAGATAATCCGGCGGAGCAATTGAGTATTCGCGAACTGCTGGGTTATAGCGACATCGATGTTACGGTTGCGGCGACGGGTGCTGAAGCGCTGGACCTGGTCACCAAGGAGTCGTTCGACTGCGTGGTGCTCGACTTGCGGTTACCCGACATGACCGGCTTCGACATTCTGGAGCGCATGCGCGATATTCCCGAAGTGAGCGATCTGCCAGTGGTCGTCTTTACCGGGAAGGAATTGTCGCCCGACGAAGATGCACGCCTGCATACACTGGCCCGCAGCGTCGTGGTAAAGGGCGTCGAATCTCCAGAACGGTTGCTCGACGAGACCGCGCTCTTCCTGCATCGCGTGGTCGCGGATCTTCCTCAGGAGAAACAGAAAATGCTGGACCGGCTGCACCGGTCCGATGAAGCGCTGATCGGCAAGAAAGTGCTGGTCGTGGACGACGACATGCGCAACATTTTTGCCCTGAGCAGCGTGCTGGAGCGGCGCGGAATGGCGGTATTGACTGCCGGAACCGGCCGGGAAGCGATCTCCATGCTGGAGTCCACTCCCGACGTGGCCATCGTTCTGATGGACATCATGATGCCGGAAATGGATGGATACGCTACCATGCAGGTGATACGGCAGAATCCGTCGTTCCGAAGGCTGCCGATCATTGCATTAACTGCGAAAGCCATGAAGGGGGATCGCGAAAAGTGTCTGGAAGCGGGCGCGTCGGAATATCTTGCCAAGCCGGTGAATACCGAGCAACTGCTCTCAGCGCTACGAATGTGGCTGCACCGTTGAAAGTCGAGTACTGTGATGGGGCGAGTGCGGCATGAAGACTCATGAAGACTCATGAAGACTCATGAAGACTATGGCGCGTTGAGAGAGTGATGAGCGTTCACGAAGAAGTCAACATTCTCATGGTCGATGACCAGGCGGGCAAACTGCTCACCTATGAAGCCATACTTGCCGACCTGGGAGAGAATCTCATCAAAGCGACCTCCGCTAAGGAGGCTCTCGAAAGGCTCCTGAAAACCGATGTAGCCGTCGTCTTGATGGATGTGAGCATGCCGGAGATCGACGGCTTTGAACTCGCGGAGATTATCCGCCAGCATCCACGCTTTCAGAAGACTGCCATCATCTTCATTTCCGCCGTGCATTTGACGGATTTCGACCGCCTTAAGGGATACCAGCACGGAGCCGTGGATTATCTCTCTGTGCCGATCGTGCCGGAGGTCCTGCGGGCTAAGGTAAGAGTATTCGCCGAACTCCACCGCAAGAAGCTACAACTTGAACGGCTCAATAATGAACTCGAGTTGCGTGTCGCCGACCGAACCCTGGAATTGGAACAGAAGGCACTGGCACAACAGAAACTGAACAGCGACTTGGCCCAGAAGAACCAGGAACTGGACGCCATTGTGCATACCGCGCCCGATATTATTTTCAGCCGGCAGGCTGATGGCGCCCGGGACTACATCAGCAGCCGATTTTATGACTACACAGGTGCCGCTCCGGGCTCCGCTGTCGGACTCGGCTGGCTGGAGTATTTGCATCCCGATGACAAAGAACGAAGTTGGGAGTTGTGGATGCGATCCGTGAAATCGGGCGAAGCTTATGAATCGGAATACCGCATCCTCGGCGCCGATCAGAAGTACCGCTGGTTCCGCGCTCGCGCCGTGCCGCTTCGAGATCCGGAGGGGAATATCCTGAAGTGGTACGGGACCTGCTCCGACATCCATGACAGTAAAGTCCTGGAGCAATCCATCCGCGACAGCGCGATTGAACTGGAAAGGATGGTTGATCTCAGGACCACCGAACTGAGACGCCTGTCCAGCCGCCTCATGACGATGCAGGACGAGGAACGCCGGCGGATCGCTCGCGAAATTCACGACGGTCTGGGACAAGAGTTGGCTGCCGCCAAAATGATCATGGACGGCATTATGTCGAAGGATTCGTCACCTACCGTGCGCCGCGCCTCCACGGATGCCAGCCAGTTGGTGGATCGCGCCATTCAGCAGGTGCGGACAATCTCCCATCTACTGCATCCGCCTCTGTTGGACGAGGTCGGGCTGGTGTCTGCGCTACGCTGGTATCTGGAAGGTTTATCGGAACGCAGTGGAATCGAAATTCGCCTGGACGTCGATCCCCCGGATCTGGCCCGCCTCAAAGCGGACCTGGAAACCGCGATTTTTCGCATTATCCAGGAGGCTTTGACCAACATGTTCAGGCATTCGGGCGCACGAAATGGATCTATCAGGCTGGCAGAGAATAATGGTTCGATCGTGGTAACGGTCCGCGATGATGGCAAAGGAATCGAGGACCAGGTGATTCAGCTGCGCCCCGATAGTGTCGGAGTTGGGATCGGCGGAATGAGGCAGCGAGTCTCAGAACTCGGAGGCAGTTTGCGATTAGCGAACGCCAACCCCGGTACAATCGTCGAAGTTGTCATTCCTTCCCAGCGACATGAAAAAAAACGAGTGCCGGTATCGGTGTGATCGCCAGCCTGCAAGTTGACTCGCTCAGGCGGCTTTCCAATTGTCCACATCGTCCACTCTGCGGTCGCTCCGTCTACGGTCAGGTACGGGCTTAAGATCGTCAACTTTCCGCTCGTCCGCTTTAATTTCGACCTGTTCATGCTTGATATCGAGACGCAGGCGGTTGTATATGCTCATGTACTGGTTCGCTACCCAGACGAGAGCAAAAAAGGCGATCAGATATCCTCGCCAATCCAGGTAAAGCAATTTGAAGCGGACGAGGAACAGCATCCCCGCCGCGACGTAGTGGCTGAAGCAGTACTCGCAGGTAAATAAATAAAAGAATTTACGGCGGAACAACGATCGTGCCTCAACACATTCCCTCTGGCAATACTGGCGGGGCTCTCGAAATACTTCCTCATGAGTCACGGTCCAGGCTATACAAGCGACCGGAATACCCAAGATCAGAAGCCAAGCGAGCTGCATTCCTAGTCCCATGACATTGAGGTTTGGATGCACTGACAGTCTCATGCGTTGATTTAGCGGCAACCAGGTACATAATCGCTCGCCCATCCTTGAGCGACTTACGGTGCGTCGCTACACCTTTTCACCGATTCCTTCGCTCCGTGTAAGTTCGTATTCTCCGGCAATCAGGATGCGGACGGCCATGTGCTGGGTTCTCCAGCAGTGACTGCACACGGCGGCCCTCGCAGGGACTTTGCAGTTTAACCGGCTTGGAAGCCGTCCTTGGCTCCCGCATCCTTTTGCATTTCTCCGCCGATTCTGCCGAAGCGCTCGAAGGGCTCGGTTCGATTGACGACTCCGCTGAAGGATTGAACGGTAAAGCAGTCTCTCTGCCGAGAGGTAGTGCAGCGAACTCAGTAGTTCGCCAATGAGCGGTTACAAAAGGAGATTTATGCAAACACGCAACTCCGTTTCGATTTTGGCGTTGACTCTCGGGATTTCAATGATTGCATGTTCCGACCGGAATGCGAAAATGCCCGACGTGGCCGGCGATATCCGCCACGCGCTGGACCAGGCAGAGCTGAACGATGTAAGCGTAAACCAGGATAGGGACAAAGGTGTTGTGAAGTTGTCCGGCAAAGTTCGACGAGAAGACGACAAAACCCGGGCAGAATCGATTGCCCAGTCGATTGCCGGTACCGAGGTAGTATCGAATGAGATTGCGGTGCGGCCGAATGGAGATGAGGGCACGGCGAGAAAGGTGGATTCCGACCTGGATTCAGCCATCGATAAAAATTTAGACGCGATGCTCGTGCAACACCGATTGAAGAATGATGTGCGATACGACGTGAACAACGGCGTAGTCACCTTAAAAGGCGATGTTCATTCTCAGGATGAACGCGCCTCAGTCCAGCGAATGGCGGAACGGGTTCCTAATGTCAAGCAAGTGGTGAATGAGATTGAGGTCAAGCACCAGAGGGCGACTTCGTCAAGATGAACCTGGGGCTGAAGACGAGGCGATAAGGATGATTCTTCTGCTGAAATCAAGTTGAAACGAAAGAGCCCGCTCCTTTGAGAAGCGGGCTCTTCTTATTTTATGGCGGGAATACCCATTTTCCGGGAGTACCCATTTGAGCACACGCTACATCAGAGCCGAGCGGGCACGGAATCCGAAGCGCGTCAGTTTAAAGATCTCCGGCCCCTTCCGAAATGGGCTACCAAAGAGATCAGGAAGAGCACCAGGAAAATAACAAACAGAAGTTTTGCGACGCCGGCAGCCGCCATGGCGATGCCAGTGAATCCCAAGACTCCGGCGATCAGCGCTACTACCAGGAACACTAAAGCCCAATAAAGCATGGTCGTTCTCCTCGGATGACTTGAAATCGATCGTTTTTATTTTGGCCAGCCGACTTGCTTTTCAGGTATCCGAGTGAGCCTGTATTCGCAAGCAGCCGTGCCTGTAGGGCGAATTTTCTATTTATTTTATTGAAGGAGCAGGTGCCGATCCGTCCCAGAGGATCGGCACCCGCTTGGGGGGCGTTGTGTCGAGTAGAGATAGCAGATTATTTGGCGATTCGGAAACCCACAATACAGTCAACCATGTAGGGCCCGTGGGGAAACACCCCACGCGACCACCGGGGCCCGGTGATTGCTCGATTTCTCAGGAAAGATATGACGTTGTTTACTGCCTCCGCTGGATAGAACACGCAGTCGCAAGGCATTAGTTTTGTTCTCGCACGATAAAGCAGGTGCTCGCATGGAGCACAGAAGAGGAATCGCACAATGAGACGAATTTCTTCAGTAATACCACGATGTCTCTTGGTCCTGAGCATTTGCTCGCTCATGATGGGCGTGAGTTGGGCCGCCGATAAAGATCAATCCGACATTGCCAAGCGCATCGATGAGTCGGCCAAGGTTTTAAACGAAATCATGGCCACCCCTGACAAAGCAATTCCAGACAAAGTTATGGCCAAGGCAAAATGCGTCGCCGTTATTCCCTCGATGGTGAAAATCGCCATCGGCTTCGGTGGGAATCATGGCAAAGGCGTTGCCACCTGCCGCACCGAGAACGGCTGGAGCGCGCCTGCTCCCATCACCATCACGGGCGGAAGCTGGGGTCTGCAACTTGGAGGCCAAGCAGTTGACCTGGTAATGATTGTGACCAATGACGCAGGAATGCAGCACATGCTTTCCAGCAAGTTCAAGCTTGGCGCAGATGCTTCAGCGGCCGCTGGCCCGGTAGGCCGCGATGCCGCTGCTGATACCGATATCAAAATGAACGCGGAAGTATTGACTTACTCCCGCGCCCGTGGCCTGTTCGCCGGAATTGATCTTAGCGGTGCCGCGATCACTCAGGACAAGGACGAGACTCGGCTGCTGTACGGCAGTTTCGTGCCGTTCTCTGAAATCCTGAGCGGGAAAGTTCGTCCGCCCGCGGTCAGCCGGCCATTCTTAGCTGCCGTCGAAAAATATTCAGGCGAGACTCGGCAAACAAGCGAGAACATGAACCGGTAGTGATTGTATCGCGAATTGAAAAGGTGATGCCGGCTCGTCAACCAACGGGCCGGCAAAATAGCGAGCAGTAGCCGAAAAACGAAAATTATTCTTCCGGAGGTTTTTATGTACACGATTCTTCTAGTGCTGCTGATTTTGCTGTTGCTGGGTGCGCTACCCACCTGGCCCTACAGCCGCTCTTGGGGTTATTACCCGAGCGGAGGACTGGGACTGATCGTTGTGGTCGTGCTGGTCCTGCTTCTCGCCGGTCGTTTGTGAAATGAGTTCAGGAGTCGGTGTTTGCCGGTCACGATATTTTGTGACTTGCCAAATGGTGGGAACAAAGTTTCATCCCACCATTTGTTTTTAGAGTTGTCTGAAGTGGGAGCAAGAATTATTTTGTCAGTCCCAAAACTATGACGCGTCGTAAACAAAAGTCGCCTCTTTCGTTAATGCTGGAATATCTCCGCCATGCAAACCCAGCATTGTGTTCCTGCATCTATTTGCAAGATGAACCTTGTTTCAAGTTTGTGAGGTAGCGCCATGTCGAGTCATCAAAATTCTGCCCTGAGTGGGGAGTCTGCCCTGAATCTAATGCCTTCGCCGCTGCCGAGAAATAATTATCATTATGGTCCCCGTGCCACGCGAATGAGCTCGAGGCCGGCCGTGAGGACTCACGCGCCCGACGAGATCTGGGGACAATACAACAACTACCGCGCCAATGGCGTTGTCGTTTCCGCCATCGTGCACGTTGCATTGATAGGACTTCTCGTAAGCGGTGCATTTTTCGGCCATGAAATTGTTCAAAAAGTTGCTCTCCGCCAAACGGTGACCCTGATCGCACCCTCACCCGAGACTTATGCCTTGCCCGTCTCCAAGAAGTTGGTGAGCGGTGGCGGCGGCGGTGGTGACCACGATCCGCTTCCTGCGCCGAAGGGGCATCTACCTAAAGTTGCCATGCAGCAGATCACCCCGCCCGCGATTGTCATGAGAAATGAACACCCCAAGCTGGCGGTAGAGCCCACGGTCGTGGTTCCGCCGCAAGTGCACGTGGCGGAAAATAAAATGCTGAATCTGGGGACTTCTTCCGCGCCGATGATGCCGGCCGCACCACCTTCGAACGGCACCGGTTCTGGCGGCGGTATTGGTTCGGGTTCCGGAGGCGGAGTAGGCGTGGGCCACGGCCCGGGCGTCGGAGCTGGAAGCGGTGGTGGCATTGGTGGGGGCGTTTACAAGGTTGGTGGCGGCATCTCAGCGCCGCAGGCCATTTCTTCGCCGGACCCCGACTATACGGAAGAGGCGCGTAGAGCCAAGAAGCAGGGCACTTGTGTTCTTTGGTTGATTGTCAACGCAGCTGGACGTCCGCGTGACATCAAGGTGGTCCGTGGTTTGGGTCTCGGCCTCGACGCCAAGGCATTGGAAGCTGTACGTCAATGGCGCTTCCAGCCCGCGCTGAAAGATGGCAAGCCCGTCGATGTACAAATCAGTGTGGAGGTTGAATTCCACCTTTACTGAGGACGCGATTGTCAATCGGTAGTTTGCTTCATAAATGAAAGTTAATTCTCGACATCCGCGCTCTGCGCGGATGTTCCTTTTTGCCCGGTCCTCCCGCTTTTTTACGCGATTTCCCTACAGCCTTACAGCGTATCCGGCTACCGTTTACAGATGTGACCCGATAGAAGGTTGTCTGCTCTTTTTTTAATCTGTCATTGCTCATGAAGTTACCGGCGGGCGAACTTTCCCGGAACTAGAAAAAAGGAGAACCACCGTGGCAACTTGTGCGATTTCCGCGACAGAAGCGAATGTCATCCCAGCGAGCACCGTCAAGGGCCGCGATGATTCCCAGATTAACTTGGTGAAGCGCGCTCAGGCAGGCGACGAGCAAGCATTTGCAACGTTATTCCAGCAGCACAAGAATCGAGTCTACTCGGTGTGTTTGCTCATGACCAAGGACGTCGCTGAGGCAGAGGATTTGACCCAGGAGGCTTTTCTGCAGGTCTTCCGCACGGTTAGTTCGTTCCGTGGGGATGCCGCGTTTTCAACCTGGCTGTATCGGGTCGCCGTCAATACCGTGCTAATGAAGCTTCGCCGGCGCAAGTCTCCGCCCACTGTTTCGCTCGACGAACCGGTCAACCCCGAGTCCCCTTCGCTGCATCGCGACTTCGGCAAGAGCGATCCGGATCTTTCTGGCGTCGTCGATCGCATTGCTCTGCGCCGCGCGCTCCAGGAGCTCCCGGAGGGCTGCAGGACAATTTTTTCTTTGCACGAGGTCGAAGGATATCAGCACCACGAGATCGCCCAACTGCTCGATTGCTCGATTGGAAACTCAAAGTCGCAGCTCCATAAAGCTAAGCTGAAAATGCGCGCGCTCTTGTTTCCCAAGACGAAAATACGGCGCCGCTCGGCGAAAGGCCAGGGCGCAGGGCAAAGAACGGGGCTGCTGAGCCTTGCCCGTTAGAGCCAGCATGTCCGCACGTTTGTCGGCTGAGTTCGGAACGCGAGCAACAGTTTCCTCCAGCCGTGGCGGCGGATGTCTCACCGCGCAATGTGCTCCCGCGTGCTTTTCAAGTTGAACTGGTTTCCAGGCTAACGTTTCAAGGCTAACTAAGAGGCGTGAAGATGTTAGCTCGTCGGCCCATCCTCATCATGGAATGCCGGAGTGTCTGAGCCCTCGGGAAGTTCGGGCGCACGACTTCAAGCCGCTTCTAGAAACGGATCATCCACGGATCGTGTTCGATTGCTCCCGCCTCTGTCACATTGATCAAGCGGGCGTCGAAACGATGGTTTATTGCCTGGAGGAAGCGATCTTCGGACGGCTTTCTGGTCACAAAAAAGAGGGTTTCCTTAAGGCGATGTAAAAAGCTCAGCCCTCTCAATCAATGAGAGGGCTGAGCTTGGAGCAAGGGCTCTGTTCACTGATAGCTGAAGTTCAGCTTATCGAGCCAGATCGAGTATGGCGTCTGCGCGTAGTTCCCGTCCTGTTGATAGTTGATGCTTATGCCGTACCACGTCGTCGGCGTTGGGCTCTCGTAATAATTAAGCGTCGAAGTCACGCCGTTGAGCGTGATCGATTGGAATAGAAGATGATTGTCCGAGGTCCGTTGAACCTGAATCACGACATGGTTCCAGGCATTCGGTAACGGATTGCAGGGAATTCCGGTCGCGTGCCACTTCTGACCGGGATTGTCCCAGATGTCCCACTGATGGCCACCAGCGATGCGGCATTCATGGCCCCAAATATAAGAGTAGCCATTGACGAACTGGTTGATATCGAATTCCAGCGCCTGGGAAGCCTCGATATCGTTGCCGTAAAAATAGACATCGTAGGTAAAGCTGTGGAGGCTGGGGACGATCGTGTGGTTAGAATCGGGCATACCCTGGGTGGAGAAGTCCCCGATCAGCTTATTGTTCCAGAAGCCATCGGAGTAGACAGTCTGTCCGCCAACGTCGGTGCGCGTTGAAGCTCCGCTGACCGAGGGTGACGAAACATTCTGACTCATTGCCCAGGTCACCTGCGGCGAGCAGGTGGTACACATGGCGTACACCGGCGGAAGGAGGCCAGCGCCGTTCCATCCAGAGTTCAAATGAAGATTGCTAAAGACCTTCCCCCCCGAAGTCGAGCCGCCTACGGTGATCGTGATCGGAGTTGTAGAGGATCCGCCGCAGTTATCCCACTCCTGAACCACCGTGTTGTACACGCCAGGGCTAAAGGTAAGCAGCGTATTGATTTGGGAACCTTTTACGGTGTACACAAGCTGACCCGAAGCCGCATAGACCCCCATAGCGGAAACCCCGCTGGTACATGAGGAACTCGCCGACGCCACATACTGCACCGTCGTACTCACTGTGCTGTTGGTTTTCGGGGAGCTTACGGTTATCTGCCCACCCGCAGCTCCAGAAACGTGAATTGTGACCGGCGTCGCGGTCGAACCACCGCAATTGTCCCACTCCTGGACGACGGTCTGATAGGTTCCGGGGTTGAAAAATAATGAGGTATTCAGCTTATTCCCTGGGACGCTGTAAACTAAGGCACCGGGCGCGGAATAGATTCCCAACGCAGAGACTCCAGCGCCGCAACTGGTGGCGGCGGTGGCAACGAACTGAACCGTAGTGGCCACCGAGCTTCCGTTGGCTGGCGCAGACACCGAGACGCTGGCTAGGGCCAACGGCCCCGAACTCAGTAGTAATAGTAAAAGGGCAAACTTTCTCATAAGCTTCACTCCGATCATAAGGTGTTTTTGGCGCGCGCCTACAGGATTTACTGGATGGATTATGCAGTATTCTACCTAGATCAGCGGTTTTACTCAAGACGTTTCAGTCGAAGATTTTAAGTGAGAGGTATTAAGACCCGCCGGGCCCACCCTGAGGCCTGCCCCCGCCCTCGCTAAGTCAAAGAGCCTGTTGAACCTAAAGGGTTCCCCTGATTTAACCCACCTTGATGCTGCAGTAGCATCTTCTCGAGGCATCTTCCAAGGATGTCCTCACATCTCACTGTCACTTCAATTGCGCTGGCGACAGCCGCAATGGAGGAGCAGGAGAGAAGGCTTTCAGCCCTCGGGCGAGAAAGATATTCGAAACGGAGTAAGAACGTGGAATTGGGCGCTTTTGTGGTAGTTCCGGGAGGGGAAGACCTCACAGCGATCCATGAGGCTCGGCCCCATGATTTAGCGGCTTTTCAAAAGGCGCGACCGCCGTATTCCTCGCGCATGCCGATCGTAGGGAATGACGTATTACAGTCTTGGATGGACCGCATCCGGAAGCTTGGAGTGCAGAGTCTTTGGCTTACTTCTGGTCTTCGCGATGGGACCGTAACTCGTTCGGAACTAGCTGCCTTCGCCCGGCAGGGAGTCGAGCGGCTCTTGGTGATTAAGCTGAATTCCTATGCAGAAATGGATCTCACGGATCTACTTCGCTTTCATTGCCAGAGCCAGAATCCGGTAACCGAGGCCCATGATGCCCGAGGTCAGCTTGGAGTTTGCCTTTTAGATCACCTCGCCCTTCAGAAAAGCGAGCTTTCGTTCCTTCCCGCTGACAGCGCGAAGAGACCTTATCAATTTAGTGGGTATGCCAAGCGCATCTTAGCGGCGCGCGAAAGGCAGGAACTGGTCGGAGACGCACTGACAGCAGCCTGCGCCCTGCGACCCTTCGGTAAGGAGATTGACGAGCAGGTCTGGATTGGCGAAGGCGTAAATCTCGCGAGTTCGGTACGGATAATCGGGCCAACTTATATCGGCGCAAACACCATCATCCGAGCGGGCGCGACAATTGGGCCTTTCGCCTCGGTGGAGCGCGATTGCGTGGTGGACTGTGGAACCACGGTGGAGCGATCTACAATTTTGCCCCATACTTACCTGGCGCCAGGCATTCTTATTCGAGACGGTATTGTGGATGGCGGATATTTAGAACATCTCGGTTGGGGGGCAGTCGCAGATCTGCAACCAGCAGGGTTGGGACGCCGGCTTCCACAGCGTGCGCCGAAACCAGCACCGAGAAAGACTGGGATCGATGCCGGCTCACCTGCGGGCACCGCCCCGGCGTGGAACTTTGGATCATGCTCCGCCGCCGCATCGTGGCTCCAGGTACAGCTGTGAACATCCTGCCGTTTCCCTGCGCGTCGCGTTCTACGCGCTCAGCCCGGCGAAAGGGCCTGTTGAGCGCATTGCGCGTTGCCGCTTCACCTGTGGTTGTGGACCTGTCTGGCTGTCCCACGTTGAATCACGAAGATATCGACTTGCTGCTGGAGTGTATGGCGCAGGTGGGAGGTCGAGATACGCAAGTCCTCTTTGTCGCTGGCTCGCCCGCCAACCGAATCCTCCTGGAAGTGACACGGATTCCTTCGCTTGCGCCGGTTTTCAATTCGGTAAAAGAAGCGCTGGCTTATCCTGGGATTGCGTCACACAACGACGTTCACGATCAAGAGATGAACCAATCTCAAGAATTTGGGAGTGCCGCATAAATGAATGAGACGGATCGGAGATGTTCAAAGTGCATTTCGATTGCCTTGGCAGGCGCATTCCTGATATCGAGTGAGATGCCGCTGTTGGCTGCCTCTCCTCAGCAAGCTAATACTTCCACCCAGAAGCAGGGTGACCCGCTGCCGGATGCGCCGCAGGCACAGCCTCCACAGAGGCAAGAGCCCGCAGCAGTTCCCTCCGGAGCTGCGGGAGCGAAGGCTGCCACGGTAAAGGGAGCTCCTGTGGCCCAGCCCGCCGGCGCGGCCGTCGCGCCTCCCCGTCAGCGCGGTCATCGCTCACTTCTGATCAAGCTGGGTTTGGTGGCCGGGGCCGGAATAGCCGTCGGCTCGGTAGTCGCCTTATCTGAGCGAAGTCCTGCCCGGCCACCTGGCGCTTCATCATCTACATCTACTCATCCATGATCCCCGGAGTCGTGACACCTATGGCGCGGTCTAATTCCAAAACGGAGTCCCCTCTCACTCGTCCGTTCATAATTACCTTCTCAGGAATCGACGGAGCGGGGAAGACCACCCAAATTGAGTACCTGTCGTCGTACCTGGAAAAGCATGGCCTTCGTGTATTGTTGCTGAGCTTTTGGGATCATATTGCAGTCTGGTCGAGCGTTCGGGGCGGAGTCGGCCAACGGACAATAACGTCGTCGGGGCGCACGAATCAGACTCCACGTTCATTCGTCCCTAAGAATAACAAACACATTCGAAAGTGGTATTTGACGACAGCCCGCGTGGGATTTTACATGCTCGATGTGGCCCGATTGCACCGGCTGTTCGCCGATCAACACCTGAAAAATGTTGACGTTGTAATCTTCGATCGCTATATTTACGATCAAATCGCCAACATCAATTCAAAATCCTCAGTAGCTCGCCTCTACGTCAAGGCTCTGTTGAAGCGGGCCCCCACTCCCGACCTGGCTTTCGTGATTGACGAGTCGCCGGCCGCGGCGTTTGGGAGAAAGCCGGAATTCCCTCTGGAATTCGTGCGTCGGAATCGCGAAGACTTTCTGCAGCTTCGGGAATTTGTTCCGCAGCTCATCGTCACTTCGCCCGGCAAACCGGAGGATGTAAGAAACGAAATTTGCCACCACGTCAGTCGCTCACGGATCCTAAATTTCGCTTCCACTAGGGAAAACACTGAAAGCGCCGTGGGGAGCACCGTAGTCCGGCGACAGAATTCCTGTAGCGCGCAAAATCACCCAACTGCCAGTATCTAGTTGTCATCCAAGGGCTTGCAAGACCGAAAGAGGCCCCGAATGATACCTGGAGTTTCCGACAATACTTTCGCTGTCGTCGTTCCCACCCTGAATGAATCGGGAAACATCGACAAAATACTGGCCGCACTTACGGACACATTGAGTGAGACGCAGTACGAATATGAGATCGTGGTTGTCGACGACGGAAGTACGGACGGAACGGTAGAACAGGTTCGGGACTGGACGAAACGAGATCCGCGCGTTCGCCTTCTTCTGCGGGCGGGAGAGCGGGGTTTAGCCGGGGCGGTGTTGTATGGTTGGAGTCAATCCCGGGCGAAACTGCTCGGCGTTATCGACGCCGACCTGCAGCATCCCCCAGAATTGCTGCCCGAACTGCTGAAGGCGGCTGAAGAAACCGATATCGCCATTGCCAGCCGCTACGCGCGGAATAATGGAGTAAAAGGGTGGAATCCCGTGCGCGCCGCCGTTTCGCGGTTGAGTACGCTGGCGGCTGCTCCTCTCATTTCCAAGAGAAAGCTTGGGGTGACTGACCCAATGTCGGGTTTTTTCATCATCCATCGCCGTTGCATCGAAGGGCTAACCTTCCAGACCAGCGGTTTCAAACTCCTGCTTGAGATCCTGGTTCGCGGGCGGATCCATACGGCCAAGGAAGTTTCTTACAATTTCGGCCTTCGCTACGCAGGTAGAAGCAAAGCCAATGCGACGGTCGCCCTTCACTATCTGCATCTTCTGGGTCGCCTTTCGCGGGACCTGGTGCTGCGCTCGAGTGAGCCATGAAGATTGCGCTCATCACGGCATTTCCGCCCAGTCGTCATGCGCTCAATGAGTATGGTTTCCACATCGCGAATCAACTTCGGCAAGAGAGTTGCATTGATCTGACCGTGTTGGGAGATTATCTTCCGACCCCGGTGGAGGAACTGCCGGGCTTTAAGGTGAATCGCTGCTGGGGATTCGGCAAGAACGGCAACCTGACGACCCTTCTGGGCGCCATCCGCAAGGTGAAGCCTGACGTGGCCTGGTTCAACCTCGGCTTCGCCAGCTTCGGCGACCGCCCTCTGTCGGCGATGCTCGGCTTAGTGACGCCCTCCGCCGCACGGCTGCTCGGAGTACGCTCGCACGTTACGTTGCACCAGTTGTTCGAGACGGTGGACCTGGAGGATGCCGCTGTTTCCTCGCAACGCCTTTACCGCGCCGGAGGCTGGCTGGCTACGCATCTGCTTTTGAGCGCGAACTCGCTTTCTGTCCTTATGCCAGCCTACCGGCGAACTCTGGATGAGAAATATCAGCGAGGCCAGGTCAGCGTGCGCTCGCATGGGATCTTCGCCGAGCGGCCGGAGCCTCCAGACTTCACCCGGCGAGGTAATCCCGTTCATCGCATTCTCGCGTTTGGCAAATGGGGGACTTATAAGCGCCTCGAGTTGTTGATCGAGGCGTTCAATCGGATAACCACGACATTTCCGAATGTAGAATTGGTAATCGGTGGTGGAGATCACCCAAAAACACCCGGCTATGTGCAATCGATAGCGCAGCGCCATGCCAGTGATCGAATTCGCTTTCTGGGCTATGTACCAGAAGAGGCAATTGCTGATTTATTCAGTGAGACCAGCTTGGCGGTCATGCCATACACCTCCTCCGCGGGCTCCAGCGGGGTGGCGCACCTCGCAGCACAATATGGCGTCCCAGTGATTGCCTCAGGCATCAAGGACTTTCGGGAGCTTGCGGAACACGAGCGTATAGCCATTCGTTTTTTTACCCCTGGCGATCTGGATAGCCTGGTTGAGCAGATTCTGTTTGCCTTGAATTCCCCGGATGATCTGAAAGCGATGGCCTGGCAGAGTTATGCGGCAGGCGTAGCCATGAGCATGCCGCAAGTGGTGCGGGAATATATTCGGTCCTTCCGCCAGCAGCACCGCATCAAGACTCTGCAATTGGCCGCCGACCTTCGCCGCGAAGGTGAATTCCGAAGGTCTGATAGCCTTGCCCGCACTGTGGGCGAAAGAATTCAACAATGGAAAGACGAAGACGAGATTGCCGCCCCATCTGCCTAGCCCAGTCTAGCTAGCGAACCGCGTCCCGCTGACAGTCCTCCGCCTGCACTTGCCCCGATGCCGCCACTCCGGTTCCGGGCAAAGCCGCTTCAAGCACGCAGCAGTGCGCGACAATACACCTTCTACTATTGCTGCGGATTTGGGACCTGCGAGTTCTGCGGTTGGCTTGGCGTTGTATTTCGATCTTGCTGAGAGCTCGGAAGCGGCAGGGCCGGCAGAGCCGGGGCACGCATCCCAATCGGGGGCACGGGCGTTGCATCCGGCTGATTGGTCTTGGAGACGGGGGCGCGACGCTGAAGTTGGACGGGCCCTGGTTCGCGGCGCCTCGCCTCTTGAGTCGCCTTGATCGTCGCCTCCACGTCGAGTTGGTTCCCGTCCGCCAACTTATCGATCTTCTGGCCCTCGGCCTCGCGACGCGTGGAGTAACTGACCTTAGCATTCGCATCTCGGCCGGTACGCGCCGCCTCGTAATACATTTCGGCGCTTTCCTGATCGCCGGCTAGCTCGGAGACGTATCCCAGATTATTCAGTGTGAAGGCGTTGCGGGCGTCCTGTTGATACGCCTCCAGGAAAAACTGCCGCGCCACCGACGGGTGGTTGTCGTTCAGGGCGGCCACTCCACGGAGGTTCAGGCGAGCGGTTATTGCCTCGACGCCTTCGCCCCGGGCGATTTGCTCGCTGAGGGCGGCTGCATTTCCCGCGGCCACTTCGCTGATTGGCTTGCCGCGCCACTTGGCCCTTGGTGTCACGATTACACGCTTCGTCGAATGCAGACTGGCCGCCGCGGAATATGATCGCAGCGCCCCCTCGTTGTCGCCAAGGGATTCCAGCGTGTAACCCAGATTGTTGAGTAAGAACGGATCGTTGGGATATTTCGGAAGCACAGATTGCAGCAGGTTCCTGGCTTCCAGCACCTGGCCCTCTTGCAGCAGAACGATCGCCTGCTCGTTGACCTTGCTGACCTGCCGATCGCTATCTTGCATCTGCCGAAAGGCCTCGTCCAGGGGTTTACCCTTGAGAGCGGCCGCATTGGACTGATCGATTACAGCATCCGTATGCTGCCGCGCCGCCAGCGCATAATAGCGGAGCGCCCGATTGGCATCGCCCTCCAATTCAGCGACATATCCCAGATTATTCAGAGTGAACGGGTCTTCCGGATCCAGCAGATACGCCTTGTAGAACAGCTGCTTGGCTTTTTTTTCATGCCCGTGCTTGAGTTGGGCAACACCCTCGCGGTTGAGCTTCTGACTGGGTGTAGATATACTGCGCTGGGGAATGGGGACTTTCAGATCGCTCGCGAATGCGGGACTTGCCCCAGCGAGAAGTTGCATCGCTAGCAAAAAAGGCAGCGCGATGAGCGTTTGCACCTGATTCAATTCATTCCCTCGACGGCACTAGGATGCCCGAAAACAGTGTTCGGTTGGTCTACAGTAAACACCCTATGCCCACCATTCATTCGCGTTCTTCGGTAATGGCATCAAAGCGGCAATGATAAGACACCTCGGGTCAATCATCTTAATAATTGGCTACTTAATCGTTGGCATCGCATCGGCACAGGTTGCGGCTCCTGCCAAGGATGCTGGTCCGCAGCAAGGCCCAGTGCCTGCGGATAGCCATCCCGCACCCCGTAAACCCGAAGAGAAAGTAGGTCTGGTGCGCGGCGTCCTGAAGCGTGTAGACCCGATTCACGATCAACTCCTGGTTCGTGCATTCGGAGGCCGCGATATTCGGATTGCTTTTGATCCGCAAACCCAACTTCTTCCGGCAAATCCCGGCGCGTCTTTAGCCAGCATTCCTGCGGGATCGGTAGTGTCAGTTGACACTGTAGTGGACGGTGGCAAGCTGCTTGCGCTCAACGTACGAACAGGTTCTTCGGGTGCGGCTGAAATGAATGGGCAGGTCGTGCGGTACGACGCAGCCAAATCCCGGCTGATCCTCCGCGATCCTTTGAGCCCGGGAAGCGTGGTGCTGCGTATCACTCCCAGCACAGCAATCGTGAACCGGGGCAAGCCCGCCTCCGCGCAGACTTTGTCCGCCGGCATGCTGGTGCAGGTATGGTTCACAGCAGCACAGAATGCCGCGAGTAGAGTTGAGATTCTTGCCGAACGGGGGAACTCATTTACATTTCAAGGGCGAATCGTCGCGATCGACTTGCGTTCCCGTGTCGTGGCCCTGTCCAACGATTCCGACCAAAGTGTGCACGAGCTCGCCATCGGCTCGCTCGACACAAATAGTCTCGGTCTTTTGCGAGAAGGCGCCGACGTCAGTATTCAGGCGGAATTCGATGGAGAACGCTATAACGCTCGCGCGGTCACACTCGTTCCGCGCAAGCCATGAGTTTCTTGCCGCTTCCTGCTGCATTTTCCTGGCCGCTCAGGACGTCTCGATTCCGGAGCGCCTCTCCCGCAGGGTCCGCGCCACCAGGAAATCGCGGAACATGTAGCGAACAGTGTGCCGAGCATAACGGGTCAGGCTGCGCAAGTCGGTGTTGTACCAACAACACAAGTTCATGTTCGGAGACAACCCGCAATAGAATCGAAAGCGTCGGTGGGCAGACTCCGGCATGGCCAGCATGGCAGCTGCCATGCGGTGATTTCCCTCGATGATGGTTAGCGGGTAATCCCCTTCGATGCCGATCAGCAATACAGCATTGGGAACAGGTCTATCTTGGAGGTCGTCGGCGATCTCCTGAAGCTTTTTCAGGAACCGGCTCGGCTGTCCGCCAGTCAGTTCCGTTTGAATGCGCCCAATCATTTCGGATAAGTAGAACCCGCCTCCTGCAAAGCGTCTCCAGTCGTTGCGCGGAAATGAGCGCAGGCGCGCCAAGTCGCTCGCGGTCAGCTCCACCTCCCACCACTCCATGCCGGGAGGCAGTTCACGCCAGAGGCGTCCCCGTCGGCGAAACAGCAGTGCGCGCCGGATGAAGTTCTCCTGAGGGTCGTCAAGATCGGCTTGCTCCACAAGATGCTTGAAATCCTGGCGATATCCATCAAACTCGGGGTGATAGAACTCGCCCCGTAAGAATTCCGCGACTATCTCCTCCTCCGGCACGAGTCGCAGCCGCTTTAGAGGGTCCACCATGGTTGGAAGAGGCAATGATTCATCCTGATCGCGAAAGAGTGCGATCGTGACCGTCACCAGCAGTCCGCCCATCACGAACACTTGCACCAGAATCACCTGGGACAAGGAATCGTGATATCGCCAGATTGCCAAGGCCAGCAAGACGCTGGCGGCCAATTGCACCCAGGCCGCTGTGCCGGTTCGCCGGGAGATCTCGTACATCATGATCACAACTGCAATGGAATAGATGCCGGTCATCAGCGCATATTGTGTCAAGAGTGTAGAAAATGCAGCTCCCGTCCCCAGCAGGAACCGCTCGCCCAGCAAATGACTCCATACGGTTTCCGGTACCAGGGCTACTGCTGCGATGAATACGGAAGTGATCCCTCCTACCAGCAGCAAGCCGGTGTATAACATCGACCGCCCAGCCTGGCGATGCGTGTGGCTGGCTGTCACCGGAAACATGCTGCTCACTACCGACCAGCACAACATGAAGACCACGCGTCCCACCAACGCCACCGCCGCATAGATTCCCGCTTCCCGCAGGGGGAAGAAATGTTTCACCAGCAAAATGTCGAGGTTACCGAGAATGACCTGCCCAACGAAGTACAGCACGGCTTGCATGCCTTCGCCAAAAGGCGCGACTGCGATGCGACCCTGTTCCGTCCGGTATTCTGCGGCGGGCGTACCCGCCAGGTAGGCGGCGACGATGGAGAGCAGTATTGCCGTCATCACTCCGGTCACGCCCAGTCCGAAATGTAGAAACAGCAGGGCTGCCCCGAACTTCACCGCCACCTCTACGATTACATTGAGAGCCATGCCGCGGAAGTCATAACAACCTTGCATTTTTCCGCGACGCACTCCGAGCGGGATGTACACCCCAGTCGCGATCGCCAACAACACCAGGTCGTGCTGCGCGGGCAAATTGAAGTACGATTTAAGGTAGGCGCCGCCCGCGGCCAGTAGAAGGGCGATCCCCAAGCCCACCTGCCAGCCCCGGCGCAACATAGTGCTGTAGATTTGGGCCCGGATGAGGATCTCCGGATTCCGGGCGATGAATTTTGACGTTACGATCTGGAACGATAGGGTGACGGCCGCGAACAGCATCAGCAGCGTATATAAAGCGGAGGCATCGCCGAAGCCCGCCGCGCCTAACATTCGTGCAATGACGATGTTGTAAAGAAGATTTGTCGCGGCGACCAGCCCGGTGCTGAACAGCAGAATAGCGCTGCCCTTCAGTATCCGTTCCCGCAAGGCTTTGACGTGGCCCGGCCTGTTCATCACTTGCGTTCCCGAAGGTGTCGTCATAACGAATTTGCGGTCACTGCCTCAAAAAGTGAATTGGGCCGCCGGAACGATTTTGTTGCCACCGTTTCCGGAAAAGTCGTAAAAACTCTGCTGCGCCAAGCCAAAAGAAAATCTCAAAGGATAACCGACGGAAGCTGTCTCCGAGCCTATGCTCCGATTCAAGTTCCGTTCGTGCGTGTAGGAGAACATGATGCTGGAGGTTACGTTGTCGTAAGCGTGAAAGCCGCGTCCCGACGACCACGCGCCTGAAGCAGACATTGTCCAATGCTCCTTGAACTGCAGGTCGACCCCGAAACGTGGGCGAAGGGTTTGAGCGATCGCGTATAGATTGTTTTGGACCCGCCAGGCGCGCAGAAACTCGACTACCGCCGACGCACGGAGCCGCGGACCGAAACCATGCTGCAGGCCGGCATAGGAAACCGTCTGGTAGTACTCATAGACGGCGGGTCCGAAGAGCAGGTCGCGCCCGCTATACCCGGTCAACAGCGCGTTTCTGCTCCAGGGCCGACCCAGGCGAAAGTCAATCGCACCGGAAAAGTCCCGGGAGTGCAAATTCTCGTCGGTGAACGGACCCGCTTCCCGAATCACGTCGCCGGAGAACGAGAGCCAATTGCCGATTGGGCTGCTGGCCACATAAACGAATTGACGGAACAGATTCTGGTTCATGAAACGCGGAGAAAGGGTATCGCGCCGGACTGTGTACTGTATTCCGGGCATAATGTTCAGCTTCACGCTGCCGATCCGCACCATGGGCGCCACGGAAATGTTGAAGATGGTATCGAAGGTGTTGCGATTCTGAATCAGCAGCTGGCTCGGAAATGAAAGGGCGCCCTGCGCATTGCGTTCCGCGATGAAACCCTGAATCGGAGGCAACGAATCCGGCCGGAATTGGAAGCGCGAATCGGCAAAGGTTTCGATCGTACGCCGCGGCGGTGGCAACAAAGCCGCGTTGTTTTGCACGCCCAGCAGGCGAGCGTCCAATTGATAGATGTTTTCGTCCTCGAACACCGGATTGATGCGCACCCCAGAACCGACGCCGAGACGGTCGGTGATGATGGGCCGGCCTTCCTCTTCGGCTAGTTCCATTTCAGCAGCGCGGGTTCCTGGGTCCTGAGGATCTAGCTGATTGGCGCGAACGAAGTCGGCAAGCGCGCGATCAACCTGACCGAGTTGCCGGTAGACGTTCCCCTGCGCGACCAGGTACTCATAATTGCTCTTGAGGTCCGAATCCGCGGTGAGGCTGGCCAGTTGCAACTGTGCGCTGCGCGTGTCTCCCAGCGCGAGCGACGCATTTGCCATGCCGACCGCCACCGCTGTCTCGTCCGCGCCCAGCGCCTGGGCACGCCCATACATGCGCTCGGCCAGCGGATATTCGTGAATGCTCATCAGAATATCTGCTGCGTTCAAGTAATCTTCGGCCGAGGTTACATCCGTGGGCGCGACTCTTGCTTCCGCAAAGCCTAGCGCTATCTGCTGTTGTGCCTCGGCTGTGTGCCCTTCTGCCGCAAACAGTCGTCCCAGGGCGAGCCGGACCTGGAGACGATTTTCGTCGGAACTTTCCATTGCCCGTTCATACCGCGTCATAGCCTGGTTGTTATGGCCGAGCGTGCGCAGTACGTCCGCAGTCACCAGCAAAATTTTGTAATCTTTTCCGCCGAGGCGCTCGGCGGTTTCGATCGCCTGCATGGCCTCGGAAGACCGGCCGAGTTTCGTGTCGGACCTGGCAAGCTGCGCCAGAACCATAGGGTCGTTGGGCGCGACCGCCAGTGCATGGTGCAAAGTTTCAGCCGATTTCTCGTACTTATGCTGCCGGTACTGCACATCCGCCAGCGCAATGTAAGTCACCGGAGCATTCGGATTCAGCTTCAAAGCTTCCGTGTACTCTCCTTCCGCGCGGGTTAGCATGGCTCGCTGGCGGTAACCCTCGGCTTTGACCAGATGCAAACTTTCCGACTCGGGAAGCAAGCGGCTGGCAACGTCCGCCTCTTTCAACGCCGCCGTGGAACGCCGCAACTGGAGCAAAGCGTACGCCAGACCGAGGTGGGCTTCGCCGTACTGCGGATTCAGCGCCAACGCTTTGCGGAAATCCTGCTCGGCCTTCGAGGCCAGGCGCATGTCGTTGTAGACATATCCGCGGTTCATATAACCCACCGCCATCTGGGGATCTATCTGCAGGGCTTGTGTAAAGTCCTCGACGGCTTTTTCCTTTTCGCCATGGTCCGCGTGCACGTACCCGGCAATCAGATACAAGTCGCGATCGTCTTTCAGGATCGGCTGATAGCGCTCCACGATCTTCATCGCTTCGTCGAGCCTCTTTAGAAAAAGAAGGTCATAAGCCAGATAGTCGGCCGCTTCCCGATCCTTCGGAAGCTTTTCGATCACTTGATACCCCAGGTCGGCCGATTCCGCATAATTGCCGGTCATGGTTAAGTAGCGCTCATGTTCGCGCATGACCTGTGGATTCTGACGCACCGCGTCCGACGCTTGCGCCAGCCAATCCCTGGCCTGGTCGGTGTGGTGCGCTTCAAGCGCCGCATTCATGGCACCGGAAACAATCAGCGGATTGGCCGGCGCCCTCTTGAAAGCCTGCTCGTAACTCTGTTGCGCTTCCGGAAATTGGCGCATCGCGCTATACATATCACCCAGGGCCAGATAAGGCACATAGTCGTCGGGATGTTTCTTCTCCAATTCCAGGAAGTAGTTACGGGCGGCCGCATTGTCGCCCATCTCGCGCGAGACGAAGCCCAGCGACCCCAACGCGCTGGCATTTGATGGATCGATGGCCAGCGCCTCACTGTACGTCTTCCGCGCTTCTTCCTGTCGATTCGTTTTCCAAAGCAGGTGCGCATAGTTAAGCTGCAACGCGATGTTGCGCGGCTCAAGTCGCAGGGCTTCTTTTAGGTCTCTCTCCGCGGAATCGTCGCTGCCTTGTGCCACTTCTGTGGCCGCTCGCAGGCGTAGGAACTCGGGCCGTGCAGAGCCCGTCACATCGATGGCACTGATCTCTTTTACCGCGTCGCTGGTTACTCGCTCGGCATTGGCATCGTCGCCTGCGTCGCGGTAAATCTGGGCAAGATCAACACGTAACGAGACCGGATAGAGAACACCCTCCGGCACCGCGGCGGGCAGGTGCTGCAACGCCGCCTCATACTCGCGTATGGCATCCTCGTTCCGGCGCTCGGCCGCATCCAGCCTTCCGCGAAGAGCAAACAGGCGGTAATGGTCGGGATTCAGTATTTTTACCTGGTCCAGAAAAGCCGTGGCCTTGTCGAACTGACCCGCGTTGAGCGCGGCTTGGGCGGCATTGAGTTGGATCTCAATGTCGCGGGGCGCTCGGCTTGCCGCCACGGCATAAATGTCGGCGGCCGCGCGGGCGTTGCCGGCGAGCGAGTAGGAATACCCCAGTTCCGCGAGCGTGCTCGGGTCTTTCGAGTGTAAGTTTTCCAGGGCGTGTACCGCTTCCTGGTACTGACCGGTATCGCGGTAGTAGGAAGCAACGGCTCGTACTACGTCGGGATTGTTGGGAGCCGACCGGCGGGCTTTTTCCAGCATTTTGTGCGCGGCCTCGCCGTCTCCGGTTCGCTCGTAGGCTCGAGCCAGAAGAAGTTCAGTTCGCGGATTCGCCTTGACCGATTCGGAACGTTGCAGATATTCCACGGCCCGTTTTGGATCGGTGGAGAGCAGCAGTTCGCCCGCCAGTTGAAGGTCCAGATCGCTTCTGGGATTCGCGGCTAAAACCAGTTCCAGCGTCTGCTGCGCCTCATCGCTTTTCCCCATTCGAGCATAGGTTTGTGCCAAGCCTGAAAGGCCTTCCACTGAAGATGGCTTCAGAGCGAGACCGCGATGGTAAGCATCGACCGACAGCGAATACTGCCCGCTCAATCGAGCTGCATAGGCGAGAGTAAACCAGAGATCAGGATTCTGCGGAGCGGCCTTCACGGCGCGCTGGGCATGCAACGCCGCATCGCCCGCGTCTCCATGTTGCAGTGCGGTCTGCGCGGCGCGTGCCTCGCGCGCCACTTCGATGCTCGCGCCCCAGCCCATTCCGGTTTCGTTATTGTTGGCCGGCTTATTGGATCGCGGGCCCTGTTTTTTCGTTGGCGCAGTAGGAGGGGTCTGGCCGTTCACGTCAAAGGTTTGGGCAGCGCCGACAGTGGCCAGAAACAGGACTGCAAGCCGCACTGATCCCCTCAACAATGATCGCACCGTTCTCCCCCTTGGTCTCCTGGCTGACAACCCGGCTGGTGACGCCAGGGCACACTTGCCCTTCGTCGTCGCTGAGATGCAGGATACTCCCGCCGTGGTTGCGCCCCTTTGCACGCCGATGCCCATACTCTAAAATACCTACCAACCTTTGCCCGGCTTCCGGGAATCAAAGGCTGCAATTCGAATACCCGATTCCGGAAAATAGGCTGCGATTCGAAGATTCCGACCTCAAAATGAAAGACAGCCAGGAAAGACTTGCGCTCCCGCCTGCGACCAGCATTTGGCGACGTCCCATTCCCGTCGCTGCCATTATCTTGCTGGCGCTCGCAATTCACGCTCCTTTGCTCCTGATGGAGATGCCGGCGACTACGTCCTATGACGCCAACTTACACATCTTTTTTGCGTCACACTATGCGCATCACTGGTTCAATCCCTGGAACGAAAAATGGTTTGGTGGCTTTTCCCAAACTACTTATCCTCCGCTGACTCATCAATGGATCGCGCTGCTCTCGAATGTTGTCGGCCTCACCGAGGCCTTCATGCTGGTGCAGTTGGCAGCCGTGGTCTTGTTTGCGGTGGGTGCGTACCGGTTCGCGCAGCTGTGGGTCGATGACCGCGCAGCCAGCTACGCCGGGGTTCTTGCCGTGTTCGCCGGCAGTCTCGCATTTCTTGTTTATTCCGCGGGGCAGTTGCCCACCACGATGTCGGCACCCTTGTATTTTCTGAGCTTGCCTTACTTATACGCGTGGTGCAGATCGGGGAGTTGGCGATCCCTACTGAAAGGTGTTGCTCTCACGCTGGCTGCCGCATCGGCCCATCACGTAACGCTCATCTTCGGCTCAGTTCTGTTTGCCCTTCCGGTTTTGTGGCTGGCATGGTACGACGGCCGCAAGGTGGATCAATCCGGCACTGCAATCGTTGGGCGCGCTTTCGTATTCGCTGCGATTGCGGCAGTAGGAGTCGGGATAGTTTTATTGCCTTACTGGATTGCGATTATCCGGCATCCCATTGAACAGATGCCCATTCCTCATGCCAGCCGTTCGAACCTCATGATGAATTGGGTGTACGGAATGAATTATTTTATCGTGCCCTATGGCGCCTTGATTCTGGCATTGCCTTTCATCGTGATCAAGGGAGCTTCAAATCCTCGCCTGCGAGTGCTGCTGCTGGCATTCTGGGTCACGTTCCTGATTGCGCTGGGCGGCACAACGCCAGTTCCGCGCTGGATCTTCGGCCGCGCCTTCGAAATTCTCACTTACGAGCGCTTTACCCTGTGGGCAACGGTGCTGGCGCTGCCGATTGTGGGATTGATAGTGGAGCAAATCATCGAACGTTCCCCGCGCTGGGGTGCGATCGGCGTGGGTGCGGCTGCGGTCGCCAGCCTGAGCCTGGCGATGGGCTGGCTGACCTGGAGCCCGTTTCGCACCTACAGTTCGCTCAATGTAGATTCGGTGATATCTTTCCTGAATCGCGACGGCCACGATCAGTACCGTTTTCTCACGCTCGGATTCGGCAACGCTCTCTCCAAGGTTTCGACCTATGCGACCGCGAACAGCATCGACGGCGAGTACAACTCGGCTCGCTTGCTGCCCGAGATGACCCGTTACGGGGCAGCGCAATTGACCAATGCGAAGTTCTTTGGTGTCGCCGGAATGGATTCGCTTCGTGCCATGCTCCAGCATGCCAATCACTACGGTCTGAAGTTCATCTTCGTGCACGATCCCTTCTATGAGCCTCTTTTAGTCTTCGGCGGATGGCGGCAGGTCGAGAGCTATGAGTCCGGCGCCATCACCGTCTGGTCCAAGGATGACGCCCCTCCCGCGCGAGCGATCCCGTCCGATGCCGTGCCGGCTCCGTGGGAAGGCTTGATCTGGGGCATCCTGCCCATTGGCAGCAGCGTTCTGGCAATTCTGTTTGTGTTGTTCCTTGTAGAACCGCGCCGCTTTGCGGAGCAGATTACGATTCCGAGGGAAACGCAGGAAGACGTCTATGACCATGGAGTGCGTTTATGAGGTGGATATTGGCTGCTTTTCTAACCATTGCTACCCTGGTTCTGGTGGCGATTGCCTGGGTGCAGTCGGGGGGAATGAAGCAGCATGCCATATTCGCGGCGGCAACTCCGGAAGCAGCGGTCCAGGCTCTCATGAGCGACATTCAGGCCCGCAACTACCAGCAGGCCTATGATTCGCTCGATCACAGCGGCGGTACCGATCTAGCGTCCTTTATTCGCGATGTCGCGGGAAGCGACGGCAGCTTGCGCACCTACTCTTCGCTGCAGACCGCGGATGTTTCCCCTTTGCACGCCGATCAGGACCAAGCTTTGGTTCGCGTGCGGATGAATTGGTCCAGCGCCGTGGGCTCCCTCGATGATGTGCGGGACTTGCGCGTGCGTCGCGATAGTTCCGTGTGGCGCGTGGTCTGGCCGAAGCCGTCGTTCCCCACCATTCCCCCCCAAGTGGTCTCGGTGAACTACTTGCGTTGGGAAGTAATCGGCCGCAACAACTCGCAGAACTGGGGCTCGCAAGACGTAGACTCGCCAAAGGTACGCATAACCTCGATGAACGCCATCGCGCGTCCGGGCCGCGTGGTGATTCTTGGGGAAGTCGAAAATGAGGACACCGTTCCCGCATATTTGAACGTGAATGCAACCCTGCTGAAAGCGGACGGTTCTGCTCTCGATGAAGAAGGCAGTTTCGATCTGATCTCACACGTTCTGCTGCCCAAGCAGGTTTCGCCATATCGCATCGATTTTCCGGGCGTGCGCATGGATGCGGTCAAAAGTGTGCGCATGGACGCACGCGCTCTTTTAGTCCCGGCCAGTGCGGACCCGGTAATTGCGGTTACCGACCAGGCGCTGAGCAAGGACGGATTGAACCGAAACGTATTGAAGGGTGAATTGGTCAATCAAAGCGGCCGCCCCGTCAATATCGCGCAGGTTCTGGCAGCCTACTACGACGACTCCGGGAAGGTAATTTGGGTCTCGGATGGTTATGTGGATCAGGCCCTGATGCCGCAGGTGCCCATACCCTTTGCCGTCAACATCCCGAATGACATCGCAGGACGGCTGAAAAGTTATCGGGTCATCGTGAATCACTACTCGCGGACGAGCAGCTAGCATGAAGCCCATGCCATGTAGCGATTTCGAAGCGTTCCAGCGCATGGCCGTATGGGTCTTGCTATGCCTGTTGCCCGGTTTGGCAAGGGCCGCCGAACTACACCCGCCCGCCGTAGTGGAGGCAGGCCAGGCGTTTTCGTTTCCCCTCCCAGGTTCCGGGCAGGCCACCTTTTATCTGGTAGGGCCCGACCATGTTGTGAAGCGCACGGTCAAGCTCGGAAGCGATCTGCAGATTCAGTCCAGCGACGTGCGCGCCGCCGGCCGCTACCAGGCAATCCTATGCGACTCGGCATGCTCATCTTCTGCGTTCGAAGTAAAGGCTGCGCCACCCGCGCACCTGAGTTTCTTTCTCCATCCTTCCCGAGTTCCCGTTCACACTTCGAATTCGATTGATGCCACTGCGTTTGTATTTGACCAGTACTTCAACCTCGACTTGGCGCCGGAAGCCGTGGACTTTCGGATCACGCCGGCCAGCGGGGCCAGCTTCTCGCGGCGAGTCTCCACTCGGCGCGGTGTGGCCTGGATGCGCACGGACTCGACGCCGCATGAGGGACGGGTTCAGGTGACCGCAGTCTCAGGCAACGTGGAAGAAGCACGGGTCGTCCAACAGGTCGCAGCCGAGGCGTGCTCGTTGCGCGTGAAAGCCGTGGCGAACGGAAATATGGTAGCCATTGAAACCGATCCGGTGCGGGATTGCAGCGGAAACTCGCTTCCCGATGGCACCGTCGTTTCTTTCACTGCGATTGACCGCCAAGGCAAGAGTACGGTGGACACTCCGATCAAGAAAGGTGTAGCTCGAACCCAACTCAGCATCCACGGACGAGCGCGGATCAGCGTCGCGTGCGGCGTTGTAGAAGGCAATGAAGTTGCCATTAACGGAAAATTATAAACTATGAACAGCATAGCCCACGTGACGCTGCCACTCAAGAAGATTTCGCTTCGGTTTCTCAAGACGGCGAATATCGTTCTGGCGGCTTGTGTAATGGCCATGGGCCAGTCCTCGCCCCAGGTCCACCTCGATGCTGACGGGCTCGCTCCGCGCTCCATCGAAGAACTTACGGGAACAACGATCGTGCGCTATTACGCACTGGCATGGCGTGATATGACGAGCGCCTTGGACTCTAATAATCCGGGAGGACTCGGCGAAGAGTTCGTGGGATTGGCAAAAGATCGCCTCACGCGAAGAATCGCCGAGCAAAAGCAGACCGGCGTACACGTTCGGATTGTGGATCATGGTCATCGTCTGAAGGCAGTCTTTTATTCCACGGATGGCGCCGCCATGCAGCTGGTCAACCAAGCCGACTTGGAGATCCAGACGTTTGACGGAAATACGCTGCTCGATACCCAGAATGCGTCCCACGAATACATGATTCTTATGACGCCCGGCGCCGATCGCTGGTACGTTCGTGATCTGGAGGAAGTCCCTGCCAAATCCTTCTGAGGTCCTGGTTCCAGGGCCTGCTCCGAACCAACCCGCCGCAGCCCTGCTTCATCGTATCGAGATAGGAATTCGTAGATGAAAGCTTACCAGTGTGCCTTTTTGGCCTACGTCCTTATCGTGAGTTTTGTTCCGAACGCGTGTACTCGCGCGCATTCGCGGAACCTCTCGCTCAAGGATATCCCTACTTTGCCGGGCAATCCCAAGGTTCTCGCCGACTATCAGCCCTGGTTCGGCGACCCGGACCACATCGACGTGGGTTACAACAGCCTCGACCCGAATGTCCTGCGCAAGCAAATTGAGAGTGCCCGCAACATGGGCATCTATGCCTTCGTGGTCGATTGGTACGGCCCGCGGCGTCCCTTTCTCGATCGAAGCACTGCGCTTCTTCAGCGAATTGCCAGTGAGCAACACTTCCACGTCGCACTCATGTACGACGAAACCCAAGACGACAACGGGCATGCTACCGACGACGCCATGGAAGCGATGGATTTGGCTTATAAGAAATATATAGGCCCCGGAGCGGCTGGACGCGATGCTTACCTGCTGTACCACGGGCGGCCGGTGGTCTTCGTATTTCCCAAGGCCGGCCACACCGACTGGAACCAGGTGCGCCAGCAGGTGAATCAGTGGGAATCGCCGCCAATCTTTCTTTATCAGGACGATCCGCCGCCGCAGTTCGCCAAAGCTTTCGATGGGGAGTACGCGTGGGTATATCCCGGGCACACCGGGTGGAAGCCGGATGGCCAGGCATGGGGCGAGGATTACCTGAAGGAGTTCTACGCCAAGATGCGCAAACGTCCGGATCAGCTCACGGTGGGCGGAATTTGGCCGGGCTTCAACGATGCAAAGGCCTCCTGGAGTTTGAACCGGCACATTGATGCGCGGTGTGGAAAGACGTTCGAGGATACCCAACGTTTGTTTCAGGAGAATGATGAACCATCGCATCCCATCCCGTTCGCACTGATCGCCACCTGGAACGATTACGAAGAAGGAACGGCGATTGAACGCGGACTGCCTCATTGTGGCGAAGCGAAAAGGGATAACACCCAGGGAGGGCATCCGTGAGCAAGGAACAAGGAAGCGCGGCTGCGATGTTCGAGATGCTGGCGACTTTACATCTCAAGGCGCCTCCATCGCCGGGACGGAGGGAAGAAGCTAATCCGCAGATTGCAGACTTGCTTTCTAGGTTGCAGCGTATGTCCAGGGAGCAGTGGTCTGAATTTCTGCACTTTGCGGAATTGCAACGCGTCTATCTTCGTACCTTGCAGCGTTTGCAGAGATGGTCGGCAGCCGGCGCATTTGTGCCGCCGTTTGACGACCTTCGGGAGCTGGAGCAAGCCGAACAACAGCAGGTCGAAGACGCGCTCGCTTCTTTGAATAAAGTTGTGTGCGCGCTCGAATTGACCGGACACACTCCGCTGGCGATCAAGACCCTTGATCACTGGCCTGACATAGGCAGCGATCTTGATCTGTTCATCTCCGCCTCGGAGCGCGATACGGTGAGCGCCATGCAGAGCCAACTTCAGGCCGAGCCGCAGCCGCAAAGTTGGGGCGACAAATTAGCGCACAAATGGAATTTCCAGGTTCCGGGTCTGAGCAGATTCGTGGAGATCCACGTGGGCTGCCTCGGACAAACCGGCGAGCAGGACGAACTGCCTGCTTACTTGGAACAAACCAGCGTGATGCGGGACGTAGGTCCCTTTCGTTTTCGCGTTCCGGCTCCAGAGGAACAGGTCACGCTCGCGTCACTGCAGAGAATGTATCGCCACTTCTACATTCGTTTCACCGACCTTCTGAATCTTACGGGCCTGGTGCGGTCAGGCCAGCTTGATTTCAACCGGTTGCAGGCGTCCACACAGCGGTGGTCGATCTGGCCGGGAGTAGCGACCCTGCTGAAGATTACTTCGGACTACAACCAACGCGCTGGCCTTGGCCCGCTACCGCTGCCGCCCTTTGTGGTGGGCTCGGCCCGTTTCGGGGCCGAGGCAACGTACGTCGGGAAGCAGTTTTTACGAGTACCCATGCTGCCGCACGGTTCTCAACTGTTTCTGCAGCAGCTCATCGGAACGGGAGCGGCGCGGCACTTTCGCTCCGCGGCTCGCTTGTCGCTTTTGCCGGCTCTGGCTGCCGCCGCATTTGTCAATCTACGGATTACCGGAGACGACAAGGGAATTTGGTAATTGCCTTTGGGCAGACCGACTGCGGCGAAATCGTTTCTTTCCGATCAGCGACTCAAGATAGCTTTCGCATCCAGAAGCTGGAAGGCCAGACCCGGTCCCCGTCACGAGTGGGAAGGAATCGGCGCTTTTTCTGAGGCATTTCGAGATAACTATGCTGCCAGTGCGGAAAAGCGTTTTCCAGCGCGGTGGTGGCGCGGCTTTGCATGGAGCTGCTGCCCCATAGCACTTCGAATTGCGGATTGAACATCAGCAGGGCCTGCAGCAGGTATTGCTCGGACCAGAACGCCAGGTTATGCAAGACCGCTTCGCGGGGATAATCGGAAGGAAGGAAGATGTCATGGGCATGAATCAGGACGCCGCCCGCCAGACGGGGAACGATTTCGAGATACTCCCGCACCACGTCGCTGCCAATTCCCACGACGTGGCTTGAATCCAGAAACAGAAAGTCGCCGCTCTCGAGGCTGAGGAAGATATCGAGGTTGACATCCTGTACAGTCTGGGTGATGAGGGTGAGGCGGTCGCTCAAAGCCTTTTGCGGCATGCGATCCGGATAGGGGTCAATTGTGATTAGTTCGCCGCGCACGCCATCCTGCTTGAAGTTTACGTCGAGGGCCGCGGCCATGACACGGCTGCTGTAGCCGCCACCCACTTCCACGATCCGTCGTGGTTTGTAATGGCGAACCATGCAGTAAGCGATCTCCGCATCAACGGTTTCGAAGAACCCGTTGTTGTAGTTGTAGCTGACGCTGAAGAACGGCCCCGACCCCGATTGCCATTCGGCTTGATATTGCGGGACCACGTTTTGCAGGAACTCTAGCTGGCGCTCGAACGCAAGATCCAGGCCGGGGGTCTCAGCCTCGACCGGCCATTTCCGAGCCTCCAGCTCGCGGAAGTCGGGTACGGGCCAGTAGAAGTGGTTTGGACTCACGGTGATCCCGATTCGCTGGAACATGCGGAAGGCATGCCGCATAATCCCGAGTGCGGTCTCATTATCATGAAGCTTGTGAGCCAGACCAAGCAGCGGTCTCCGAGGAGGGGTCATCGTCGGCTGACCCTCTTTCTTAAGATCTGCCCCGCGAACAGACTGGACAGGAGTAGGACATTGGGCGGATGCTGGTTCATTCATCATGCAAAACGTACACACTTTCCTGTAGAAACTATAAGCGCGTCACCTGAATGACTAGACTCTGATGCCGTATTTCGCCAGTATGTCGCCAGATTTTCTGAAGAAAAAACGTTGCCACCGAGAAAAACGTACAAACCATTGAACACAAATGAGATGTTCTGGCCCGTGGCTTAGATCCCCTGGCTTAGACTGTTGGCCCAGATACATCGGTGCTGGCACGCCAGATGAACGAGCGATTCCGGCAGCCCCCTAACAAAACAACCCTGCTGCACTTCCTTTCATCGAACCTTAGATTCCAGAGGAATAGCTCGCTCGATGAAGCCCCGATACAGGTTAGGGTTGGCCCTTTTGTCTAGTCTACAGTACCTGCTCCTGACGGGCTGCGTCGGGCTGCGATCCACATCTTCCACAAGCCTGCAGAGTATCAACCACGTCATCATTTTTGTGCAGGAGAATCGTTCGTTGGATCACTATTTCGGCACCATGCGCCAGTACTGGGCTCAGAACGGCTATCCGGATCAATCCTTCGATGGTTTGCCGCAGTTCAATCCGGCCAGCGGGATTGCTCCGCTGCAGGGGCCCACTCCTTCGAATGCAGGTTGCGATCCGACCCAGCCCTATCCGGCTTACACTTCGTGTGCGATCGACACCAACGTTATGATCCCCTCTTTCCATTTCACGTCGATGTGTCAGGAAAACCAGAGTCCCTTCTGGAATGAGAGCCACGTCGATTGGGATTACAACGCTCCGACCGGCACCGGTCCGGCGGCGCTCAACGGATTCGTATGGACAGCCGCGGACGACGCGCGCCAGCAGTCGCCGGCCTTGATGGATACAGACGGCGTTCGGGCCATGGGATACTTTGACGGCGGCGATCTCAATTATTACTACTTTATGGCCTCCAATTTCGCCACGTCGGATCGATGGTTCTCTCCGGTGATGGACCGCACGCAGATCAACCGCATGTACATGTTAGCTGCAACTTCCGCGGGTCACGCGGTTCCCCTGGCGCCGCCTGAAACGGCGCTCACAGCTACTACTATTTTTCAAGAGCTGCAGAACGCAGGCATCACCTGGAAGATCTATGTCGATACCGACGGCACAACTTGCGGGAGCTCTCCTACCGCAGCGTGTCTCTACAACTATTCCTACATCAACGAGTTTACTTACGGACAGACCATAGTAAACAGCCCGACCTTGTCGCAAAATCTGGTTCCTATCTCTCAATTTACGACCGACCTGCAAAACGGAACTCTGCCCCAGGTAGCGCTGATTGAGCCTCCCTCCCTGGCAGGACTGGATGAGCACCCTAATGATATTGATACTTCCACTCCGGCCAGCGTCCAGGCCGGTGCCCAGTTCGCCTCAGGCCTGATCAACGGTTTGATGAATAGCTCCAGTTGGAAAGACTCCGCACTAATCTTCACCTACGACGAAGCCGGCGGTTTCTACGATCACGTTCCGCCGCAGCCGATGCCGAGTCCCGACGGCATACAGCCGATGGATCTGGTGGCAGGCGACATCTGTGATGCCCCCGGGCAGATCGGAACCGGGACCTGTGATTTCACCTATACGGGATATCGCGTGCCGATGATCGTCATCTCGCCGTACGCGAAGAAGAATTACGTTTCTCACACGGTTTTTGACTACACCGCGATGCTGAAGCTGATTGAGACCCGATTCAATGTGCCTGCGCTGACGCGACGCGACGCTGCCCAGGCCGACATGAGCGAGTTCTTTGATTTTGTAAATGTGCCTTGGGCTACGCCTCCGTCTCCACCGGCCCAGGCCACAGGCGGTCAATGTACTCTAACGCCGCCGACTCCGTGACGGATTGCGGATTCGCAAAGTCGAAAGGATCTCACTGATAGGTAAAGGTTAGGTTGTCAAGGTAGACCGAGTACGGCGTTTGTTCATAGTTTCCGTCCATCTGGTAGTTGATGGTCACTCCATACCAGCCCGCCGTTGTGCCCGGGTCGTAGTATTGGTTGACTGCGCTGGTCACGCCGTTCAGAGTGATCGACTGATACAGCAACCGATTATCTGCGGTTCTCTGCACCTGAATCGTGAGATGATTCCATGAATTGCTATTCGGGTGGCAAGCAATTCCGGTGGGAACCCAGTGCTGATTGACGTTGTCCCAGATGTCCCATTCATTTCCCCCCACGATGCGGCACTCGTGGCCCCAGATGAAACCTAAATTGTCAAAGAACTGATTGATATCAAACTCGACCGCCTGTGAAATATTGAGGCTGCTGCTATAGAAGTACACATCGTAGGTAAAATTGTGGTACGTCGGCGTCAAAGTATGGTTGCTGTCGGGCATCCCTTGAGAGGAGAAGTCGCCGATCAGGTGATTGTTAAACAGTGCATCGGCATAAACAGTGGTTCCGGCAAGATTAAATTGGCTGGAATCTCCACTCATTGAAGGTGAGTTCATCCCTTGAGTCATCGAATAACTGATTCCACCGCAGGGCGAGGGCGAACAGGTGTTGTAGGTGGGTGGCGTGAGTCCATATGTCTGCCATCCGCCGCTCTGCTGAAGGTTAGAGAATGAATTGCCTGCACTCGTCACGGGAGCATTAGAGACCGCTATCTGTAAGGACTGCTGTTTGGATAGTCCTTTGGAATCTGATGCCGAGATCGCAAAGCTGAAACTTCCGGAGGCGATCGGTGTTCCGGAGATGTTACCGTTGGCAGCGCCCAGAATCAGGCCAGCGGGCAGTTGACCTGAAGCAATTGAAAAACTGTAGGGCTCCGTCCCTCCGCTTACGTTTAATGTGCCCAGGTAACTCGCGCCGACTGTGGCGGAGGGCAGAGTTGAGGAAATCGTCAGGCTCGGAGTCGAAGGCGGTGCCGAGGGGTTGCCGGGCACCGAAACGCCTGAACATGCGCCAAGTAACAACAGCCCACACAAGACTGCGCTGAGAGCCGCGCATCGGAGAAGAATAGTTGAATTCTTATTCGCTGAACCGGCTGAGGGGCAAGACATCTATTTAAACCTCTCGAAGGGTGGTCAGGAGGACGCTCGACTGTCTAGCCTTTATGGAATGTATCGGCGGCGGTGCTTGCGAACCAGATAACCAAAGACCAGGAAAGGTATTAGGCCTTGCGGGTATATTCGCCGCACGGCCCATGTCTTCTGCGCCGCGATGAATGACAAAAAAGCGATGTCCGAATCCGGACATCGCTTCTTCCACTACTTGTGGACACCGCTAGTTTGAAATAGAAATCCCTACCGAGTCACCGTCAGATCCTGCAAGGCTGTGTTTGTCGACAGAGAGGAAGAGGAATATGTACACGCTGAGGTGGGGCAGCAGTGTCAGGTCTCCAGTCGTGTGATTGATGGAGTCCCCGAAGGGAGCGGGGTAACGGGGGAATGCGGTTCCGCCAGAAAACGGAACAGATGTTTGCGAAACTGCCCTTGCCGCTTATTCAGGCGCTGCAAGAAAGCCGTGAGTACCTGTTCCATCTTCGTAAACTCCCACAATGGCGTCGTGGCCATTCAGCCCGAACGGATATGTTGTGTTGGAATTCGGGTACGCAACCTGGATATAGGCAGGATTTTTTTCCGGGTCGGTTGTGCCTTCGTTGGCCTCGATACCTTTCGCGAGCCAGCCGCCGCCGAAAGCGCTGTAACCAACAATATCGGTGTTGTTGTTTACGCCGGTAAATACTGTATCGCCGTTCTGGACGAAATAATCATCGTCGGCGGCTTCCTTAAGCCACCCGGTAAAGAAGCCGGCACGGAATGCCTCTCCTACGATGATCGCGTTGTTCGAGATTCCATTCACACTAGTGCAGTTGTAGCAGTTAGAAGTTCCGAGATCCATGACGCTGAAGTTGCCCTTCATCCAAACCCACCCGCCCTCCGGAAAAGTGCCGTTAGTAGGGGAGATTGCCCAAAGGCCGCCGACAATTTGGAGCGTGCTGTCCACGCCCATGGGCACAGTTGCAAACGTCGTGCCGGGATAATCAATCGTCCTGATGACATTTTGATGGAGCCACAGAAAACCGTGATAGCTCTTGTCGCTTTTTTGGTAAAAACCAACAATGTCTCCGTAGTCATTCACTGCGGTCATTGTGGTACTCATCGCGTTGGGGATTTCGAGTCTTATGAACTGGCCGTTTACCAGCTTGTAACCCTTGGTAGGACAGCTCGGAACTTGCAAGTTGTAATTCGAACAAGCCGTAGTTTGATAGAACCCGACGACCTCACCAGAGGCGTTGATTCCGCGCGCTTGCGTCGCGGTCGCACCCGGGATATTGATGGGAGCAAACTTGAAGGACACTTGCGAGAATGCCTGGGCTACGAAGAAGAAGAATGTCAATGCGAGAAGAGCGAGGCGTTGCATGGCGGACCTCCGATTTCGCCGCTCTTAGATGCCGGCGCCGACGAAGACGAAATGAAGTTTACTTTGCAACCTGGGAGAGACATTGGGAATAAGCCGGCCTAGGAGTCGGGTATGCCGAGCCCAGAGGCTGCACAGAGCGGTCCCAAGCCCGGTCTCGTCGCCTCTTACCTGCCTAATTTGAAGCACAACCTTTACGAGCGTGTTTCGTATCTAACAAAGCACGGGCTCGGCGCCGAACTAAGAGAGTTCCGGCGGATTGATTTGGCGCTTCGCGATGGGGTAAGTTGTCAAAAGTACTCATTGGCGAAGGCAGAAAGTGTGCCGCTCTCCCGTTCGTGGTAGGAGACATCTCCCCTAATATTTAGCATCTAGAGTGCGACCCTTCAGGAGCGCCATGGGTTTTCGTTATCGGTTTTGGTGGACGTCGTTGTCTGTGCTAACCACTCTGCTTCTGGGCGGTTGCGGAGGAGGTTCGGGAATGCAGCAGCCACCGCCCCCTTCGTACGCGTTAACCGTTACCGCTCCCGCAGCGGGCGCGGGAACCGTAACCAGCAGTCCGGCGGGAATTAATTGTCCCGGCACCTGCACCGCGAGGTTTCCGCAGAACACCCAAGTCACGCTGACCGCAACCCCCGGCAGCAATTACTTTTTTGGCGGCTGGGGCGGCAACTGTTCAGGCGCCGGTGCCTGCAGCCTGACCATGACCTCGGCTGTAACCGTTACAGCTGCGTTCAATCCCAATTCAGGCTTGACGGTGACCGCTCCGGCGGCAGGTTCAGGAACTGTTACCAGCAGCCCGGCGGGAATCAATTGTCCGACGATCTGCACGGCGAGTTTTCCGCCCAATACGCAAGTGACGCTGACTGCGACCGCCGGCCCGAACTATACTTTCGCTGGCTGGAGCGGAAGCAATTGTTCAGGCACCGGCGTGTGCACTGTGACCGTAAATGGCAACGCGAATGTTACAGCTGCGTTCAATCCCAATTCAGGCTTGACGGTGACCGCTCCGGCGGCAGGTTCAGGAACTGTTACCAGCAGCCCGGCGGGAATCAATTGTCCGACGACCTGCACGGCGACTTTTCCGCCCAATACGCAAGTGACATTGACTGCGGCGGCGGGAACAAACTACACATTCGGCGGCTGGAGCGGCAGTTGCTCAGGTACAGTCACCTGCAGCCTAACTATAAATGGCAATGCGAGCGTGACCGCAGCGTTTAATCCTGATTTGACCGTAACCGCGCCGACGACCGGCACCGGAACGATTACCAGCAGCCCGGCGGGAATCAATTGTCCTACGACCTGTACGGCAAGTTTTCCGCAAAATACGCAGGTGACGTTCACTGCGACCGCTGGCAGTAATTATTCCTTCGCCGGCTGGAGCGGCAGTTGCTCGGGTACTGGCACCTGCAGCGTGACTGCAACCACTCCGGCAATCGTTTCCGCCACGTTTAATCCGGACTTAACCGTGAGCCTGCTGGGAGCAGGGACGGGAACAGTTACCAGCAGTCCGCCTGGAATCAATTGTCCTACCACCTGCACGGCAAGTTTTCCGCAGAGTGCGCAGATTACTCTTAGCGAAACGTCGTCGGGAACTTCTAACGCCTTTGTGGCATGGGGGGGAGCATGCACGGGAAACACAACCTGCAACGTCACCTTAACCGCGCCGAATTCCGTGACTGCGACCTTCGGCAGCAGCAGCTTGCAAAGTATTAATCACATTATTATCTTCGCGCAGGAAAATCGTTCGTTTGATCACTATTTCGGGTCCATGCGCGAATACTGGGCTCAAAACGGCTACGCAGATCAATCCTTCGATGGGTTGCCGCAGTTCAATCCGGCCAGCGGGATTGCTCCGCTGCAGGGGCCCGCTCCTACGAACGCAGGTTGCGATCCGGCCCAGCCCTATCCGGCTTACACTGCGTGTGCAATCGACACCAACGTTATAATCCCCTCTTTCCATTTCACGTCGATGTGTCAGGAAGAGCAGAGTCCGTTCTGGGATGAGAGTCATGTGGATTGGGACTACAACGCGCCGACGGGCACTGGTCCAGCCGCGCTCAACGGATTCGTATGGACCGCCGCTGACGATGCGCGCCAGCAGTCACCAGCTCTCATGGATACGGACGGCGTTCGCGCCATGGGATATTTTGACGGGGGCGATCTGAATTATTACTACTTCATGGCGTCGAATTTCGCCACGTCCGACCGGTGGTTCTCTCCCGTGATGGACCGGACGCAGATTAACCGCATGTATCTGCTGGCCGCAACTTCGGCGGGTCATGCGCGTCCCTTGGCCCCGCCGGAAACTCCACTGAGCGTGACCACTATTTTCGAGGAATTGCAGAGTGCTGGCATCACCTGGAAGATCTATGTCGATCCCCAGGGCACAAATTGTCCCTCTCCTTATACAGCTGCGTGCCTCTACAACTTTACCTACATCAATCAGTTCACCTACGGACAAACCATATTAAACGACCCGAACTTGTCAAAAAATCTGGTGCCTATCTCGCAATATACGACTGACCTGCAGAATGGAACTCTGCCGCAGGTCGCGCTGATCGAGCCTCCCTCGGTCTCTAGCCAGGACGAACATCCAAACGACGTTGACACTTCGACCCCCGTTAACGTTCAGTTAGGAGCGCTGTTTGCCTCAAACCTGATCAACGGTCTGATGACGAGCTCGAGTTGGAGTGACTCCGCGATGATCTTTACCTATGACGAAGCGGGAGGCTTCTACGATCACGTGCCTCCGCAGCGCATGCCAAGCCCTGACGGCATACAACCGATGGATCTGGTTCCAGGCGATATTTGTGACGTATCCGGACAAATCGGCACCGGAACGTGTGATTTCACCTATACCGGATTCCGTCTGCCGCTCATTGTGATCTCGCCTTTTGCCAAGAAGAATTACGTTTCCCACACGGTGCGCGACTACACTGCAATTCTGAACCTGGTCGAATCGCGTTTCAATCTGCCGGCTTTGACAAAACGCGATGCGGCGCAGGCCGACATGAGCGAGTTTTTCGATTTCGTGAATGTGCCGTGGGCCACCCCTCCGTCGCCTCCACCGCAGAACACATCGGGGGCGTGTACTTTGACCCCGCCGACTCCATAAGTGAATAATGAATTTCGCGAGAATCCAGCGAGTGCTTGGGTTAGTGCGGTGGCTGATCTTCTTTTGTTTCTCCGTTTGTTCCAGTCTTGCCGCAACCCGGCACTACTACATCGCGGCTGAAGACGTGACCTGGAATTATGCCCCCAGCGGCCACAATCTGTTAAACGGCACACCGATACCACAGCCGTGGGCGCTGAAGGTGCAATGGGCGAAGAGCCGATTTATCGAATACACGGATAACACCTTCACTACTCCGAAGCCGCAACCGGATTGGCTGGGAATTCTCGGCCCCATCATTCGCGCCGAAGTTGGGGACGAGATCGTTGTCGATTTTCTGAATCGCAGCCACCGCGGCCACGATATTCATCCTCACGGTCTGCGCTACGATAAAGACAACGAAGGTTCTCTGTATTTACCGGTGTCCAAAGGAGCCTTCGTCCCTCCAGGTGGCAAATATACGTATCATTGGTTTGCGAATGCCGGCAGTGGGCCTGGACCCGAGCAGCCTACTTCCATAGTGTGGTGGTACCACTCTCACGTCGATGCAGCGGTTGAGATCAATGCTGGTCTGTTGGGACCAATCATTGTCACTGCCAAAGGCAAAGCGAATCCTGACGGATCCCCGAAGGATGTGAACCGCGAATTTGTCGCCTCCTTTATGATCTTTGACGAAATGGGAGGCAAACCCGCCGGCCAATTTTATGCCATCAATGGTTTTATTTTCGGTAATCTCCCCGGCTTGACCATGAAGCAAGGAGACAAGGTGCGTTGGTACCTGCTCGGAATGGGAAACGAGATTGACGTTCACACTCCGCATTGGCACGGCGAAACCGTCAGCAATGGAAAACGCAATACCGACGTGATTGAACTTCTCCCGGGAAGTATGGCGACGGTTGACATGCTCGCCGACAATCCCGGAACCTGGATGTTTCACTGCCACGTGGAAGATCATATGGAGTCTGGGATGATGGCGGTCTATACCATCTACGCACCGCCCGCACGCGCCTGCCCGTTGGCTTTTGTGGGGGGAGATTTCTGGAAGGATCCGGAGAAGTTCACGCTGACGGTCAAGAATCTCAGCGATAAGCCTATTGCCAGTCTGGTGCTCACGTCCGAGATGTTTTTAGCGCCGCAGGATTTGCGGCGACCGTTCAATCCTCAGTGGTCGGCGGCCAAACCCATCTTGCCTGGCCAAGAGCAAACTCTTGAAAAGCCGGGCATACGCGCCGAGAGCGCCCAGTCCGTTCTGGGTTGGGTCTTTTTCCCAACTTCAGTGAAATATCAGGACGGATCTAGCTGGCGCGCTCAAAGCGAGGGCGAATGTTTTAGCGTGATATGGCGGGACCAGCAGCATCCCGATCTGCCGGCTTTACCACCGCGGCAGATCGAGATGAATGCAGACTAACGAGGGTTCAGAAGAACTAATTCGACCTGGTCTAGAAACATTGGAAGTTGGGGCTGATCTGTCCCGCCATCAACTGGTCAGAGGTCGATATATTATTCAACACCCAGACGGGGGCAACAGTTGCTTTTCCTCCGGTGGCGTTAACATAGAACCGCCAGCGTACCCATCCATAGGTGTGCTTGATCCTGTCCACGGGATTAACGTCCGTATCCACACCGTACTCAAAAACCTCACGAGATTTACATGAGTTGACGTTCCCCGCAACGGTGCAGCTGTACGTATACTGCAGGGGCAAAGTAGTAATCGAAAACGGTTTCGGCGGTACGGCGCGGTGGTCGCTGATGACGATGGTACCTGTGGGCTTTATTTCCAGTAACGAATAGTTGAGATTCTGTGCTGAAGTTACTTGTACCTGTCCGACATAAGTGTAGTAGTTCGTATTGTTAGGCTGAATGGAAGGCGGGCCATTCCAAAATGCGCTGTTGCCTCCTCCCGGAACCGCGCACCGCGCAGCCCAGCGCATGGAACGGTCCCCCGTGTTGCTCTCACTGCCGTTGTTGAATTTTCTGCAGCTCGTGGGATCGTTCCAGTGATTGACGCCCTTAAACGTCCCCAGTTCGGTGACCCACTGGTAGATATAATTGGAGTCGTAAAGATTGATGTCCCAGGGATTACCTTGCGGATTCTTCACGTAATACACTTTAGATTCGCCCGGCTCCCATATGGTATAGATGTACGATGACGGGACGCCTTTGATGAGGCCCTCCATGTGGTAGCCGGAGGCTAGTCCCGGGTCCATCATCATTACACTCAAGACATCCCAATAGCCGCGTCCTGCCGGACAAGAGATGGTTGACTGAGCCTGGCCAAAAGCGCTGGGTGCCAGCGGCAGAACTGCGCACATGGCCAGCAGCCCAAAGATGAAGACACATTTGCCCATTCTTGCCAGATAACCAACCCGATTGCTTTCCTCGCGATAGCCGCCGAAGTTGCCGGAGCCAACGTGCTCACAAAAATCCCTGGAATACGCCATTATTTCCTTCCTGAAATGGGATCGGGGGAGTTCCTGAATAACATAATTCACAGAATGTCAATACACTAGGTTACGGAGGTACATAAAAAAGATGCTGTACCATCTTGGGAACTACCAAGCCAGCGTCGGCCATTTTTCGTGTTCGTCAATGCCAAGGGGCCGGCATCTCCGACCTAGGAGGGAGGAGCGACGAGGGGAAGACTTCAAAAAAGTCAGAAGGGGAATTTGATAAGGGAAGGAGCCTACTGTTACTTGCTAAGCAGAGTAGATTAATTACTTAGTAACGGCTACAGGCTTCGCCGGATTGCCGCCCCTAAAGGCATTGCCTATGTTAACTAGACGCATAAAAATCGCTTGTGAAGGACAGAGAAAGGTCACAGCCGGGAAATTTCAGAATTTCGGCCCGGGTATTTTCGTGCGGAAGCCCTGTTCCGACGGATTGAGCTCGCAAATTCGTAAATGAATCTGAGGCCCGAAAGGCTTTCGCATGGTTCGTATTCTCTTAGTCGATGATAATCCCGCGGTTCGGCGCTATCTGCGTGCGATTCTTGAGCAGCAGGAATCGTGGCATGTGTGCGGCGAAGCGCGTACCGGCGCCGAGGCGCTCCACCAGGTGTTGGAGTCGCCACCCGACCTGATCCTGCTTGACTATCAAATGCCTGATCTCAACGGGGTGGACGTCGCCAAACAAATCTCCCAGCTCTTCCCCAAAATCCCCATTCTGATGGTCACGCTACATCTTTCGAACCAACTGGCTGAAGCGGCTCGTCAGGCAGGGGTTCGCGGGGCCTGCGCTAAGCAGGACATTGGGTCGGTCGTCGAAGCAGTCAATGTTTTATTGCACGACAAGACTTATTTCCCTGGCATTTCCGCCGCCCACAACGCTTAGGTCGGCCACTTTAGGCATCGGCCCTGCCGCGCTCACTCTACGATTCTCAACGAATGAATCGTCAACAAAACGGCAGCGGCGTCTGTTTGAGACGCCACTGCCGTTAGTTCTTATGCGCCCGGTTACAGGCCGCGGCCCAGCATATAGTTGTTTGTACGCATGAACCAGCCCGCCTCGGCGTTATAGAACGGCCAGGGGAAGTTGGAATTCACGTACTTACTCTGCACCGTGTTGAGGTAGGTGGCGACGCGGCTCTTATCCCCCATGGCTCGCGGCACCCTGGGCTATCAGAACCCAGGGAAATGGATCCTGGGAATTGAATGAGAGCGCCGGCCATCCCGGCCAGGCGGCATTTAAGGCCGCATAAGCTTGCTGCGCGCGCGGGTCGGAGGAGTTCACCACGCCCATCAGCGCGGGAAAGATCTGGGCGCTGGCGTCAGCGTACCAAGTGGTTAGGTGGGGCGCTGCGAGTCTTCCAAGGGCATCTTTGTAGACTGCCCACGTTCCGTTCATCCACATTCCGAGAATGCCTTTCAGCATGGAATCTGCGGCGGCATTGTAGTATGCCGCCTTGGTGGTGTCGCCGAACGCATATTGGAACGTCGATGCAAGGTCCCTCAGGCCACGGTAAGCTTCGCAATTGTCCATTAGATACTTAATCTGATAGTCAGGCTTGGCCCAGGTGAGGCCATCGCTCTGTTGCGTCTGGACGATCACTCCGCCAATCACATCGAGTTGGTACGAAAGACCCAGAATGGTTGACCGCGCGCTCGCGTTGCCACTTCCCCACGCATTCCACACCAGCGACAGGAAGGTCGCGGCGTAGGAGTCGGTGGAGTCGGCATTGTTGGTCGCTGTCGCCACCCCGTTGTTCACGGTGTAGTCGTAGGTTGTGCCGTAGAGGCCCCACTTGTCCGGCCAGTTGAGGTGATTGACATACCAATTGATCCAGTTCACCACCTGAGGCATGCGATTTGGATCCTTGGTCATGCCGATGGCGGCAATGTTGGCGTAATACGGATTGATCGCCTGCGGGGTGTAGAGCAGGGCACCATCCCCCTGAGCGAACTGGGAAACCCACTTTGAGGCCGCATTGAGATTATTCTGGTATTGCGAAGTTGACGGCGAATTGCTCGGCGATGAGCCGACTGTAATGCCAATGGTCTTAACATAGACCGCGCCAGTGTTGTCCCAAGCCTGCATGTTGATTTTGTGGGCGCCAGCTGCCAGCTGTAGCAAGGTATTGAGATTCGGGGCCGAAACAGTATAAGCGTTGGTGCTATCCACGTAGATTCGCATAGCCACAATTGTGCGCCCGCTGGGTGCTGACCCGAAGCCGACAAACTGCACGGTGGGAGCAACTGTAGCCCCCGCGGACGGTGCCTGGATCGTAACGCCGGGGGCGCCGACGGGGCCGACGTTAATGTAGAGCGATTTCTGGACGACTTGTCCGATGGAGTTCCAGGCATTGCTCACCACGTGGTGCGATCCGGGGGTTAACGACACATAAGTATTCACGGAAGCGGCCGTGGTTTTGTACACGGGACGGTCGTCTACGTAAACGATAATGCCGGTAACGGAATGGGTGCCGCCATTCGCCGTCGCAGTGACGTGGACTGGCGATGCCACGGTGGCGCCGTTGGCAGGTGAACTCACGGTGACGCTCTGTGCCCATGCAAGCGTCGCCAGAATTGTTGCAGCAATGGTTAAACGTAACAGAGACTTAAAAGTTGATTTCAGCTGGGGGGCAGAAAGTGCGGAAATTAGAGAAGATTTCGAAGAACCGGTAAGCAAACTGTCTGAAAGTAAATAGGCATACGTATTTTGCAAAACCAACCTCCCAAGTGAATCGTGGAATAACCCAAAAAGAAACGGCTGGTGACTCAGAGGACATCAGGAGTTCCGCTGGGATTGCGAGCTAAAATACACGAATCCCTGTATTGACGCAAAAATCGAAGGTTCATGGCCTTTTGAGTTGGCGCAGAATGGAAGGTTCAAAGCGCCTGAGGCGACCCTTCTAAGTAGCAGATGGGCCATGGGTTAGCGACCATCTTCTAGGGTGGCAGTCGGAATGTACCAGGAAGCTGCCTGTAGGGCGCAAAATGGGAAGTACCCGTTGGGAATCGGCGACGGCCGGGCACGACACCAGACAGGGCAGTTCGATATTCCGCTTTCCTGGTGGAACCGGCGCAGGTCACAGTGCGCAGCCTGCTTGAGGGGCGTAGTTAAGTATCGCCGCCTGATGATGCGACGCCTCGCAAAAAAAGGTGGCGATTGCCCGCCGAGGCTCAAGGGCGGAGCATCAGCTTCCGGAAAGGGGCGGCTGGCCTACCGACGTGAGATGCAGATGCAGGAGATTCTGGAAAACGCGGATGAGAAGCTGACGGCCCGCATGCGCCGTCTGCTGGATTTTGTTTGGCAGGAATGGAAACGTCTGCAGCTTCAGATCAAGAAGATCTCACGCTCATTCTGTGCACGAAACTAATACAGCATCAGGGGTATTGATTGGTGCAGATGCGGGACATACTTTCGGAAAGACCCGGTGATGCACTCCGCTTCATCGCTGGAATTCAACAGGAGGAAAATAATGCCAAAGGAATCATTACGTGAGCTATACGTCAATGAATTGAAAGATCTCTACAGCGCGGAGACTCAGCTGGTAAAAGCTCTGCCTAAGATGGCGAAAGGCTCAACCAATGCCGAATTGCGGCAGGGTTTTGAAGAGCACCTGCGCCAGACTTCGGAGCACGTTTCCCGGCTGGAACAGATCTTCGAGATGCTGGGGGAAAAGCCGGGCGGCAAGAAATGCGTGGGGATGGAAGGGATCGTCAAAGAAGGCGCCGAGACACTGTCGGAGGACTACGAGGACGCATTAATGGATGCCGCGATTATCAGCGCCGCTCAACGAGTAGAGCACTATGAAATCGCCGCGTACGGAACGGTGAAAGCCTTCGCGGAACAGCTGGGCGAAACTGAGCATGTTCCTCTGCTGGAGCAGACGCTGGAAGAAGAAAAAGAGACAGATGAGAAACTGACCCAACTGGCGGAGCAGATCAACCCGCAGGCGGCAGAAGGCGAGGACGCGCAGGCTGATGTGGAGAGTCGGCAGCCTTCCAAGTCGAAGTCCAAGCGAGCGGCATAGTTACGGGTGGAAGGGCGCATCGCGCCCTTCCACAGCTTTTCCTCTGGCTTGTGCAAACTACGGGATTCACCCGATGGGCCCCGCAGTTCTTCCCACATTATTGTGCTTAATCGGTCCGACATTCAGACGAACGCCAGAGACCGCTACCTGGACGAGCCGTACCCACTCCAAGGATTGGATTATGAGCGCTGGAATGTCCTGCCCCCCTCCTCGACTTGCCTGGCACGTTCTGTATCATGCCGCACTGTTTGAAGACGACCGCAACAAGGTTCCGCAGCGGATTGAAGAGGCCGAGAAGGCCATTCTTTCCCGGATCAAGGAATTGTTTGTCAGCCCCACCGACCATATCGAAGAAGACGTAGTTCTGGACGATGCCTTGTACGCCTTGCGTGCGCTCCGGAATTGCGTCCACACCGGAGCAGCGGCTGCCTAGAAGCATATTTCCCTCCCCGCAGGAGCCGTGCATCCGCGCGGCTGTTTATCCAAGTTGGTAAACCCCTGTGAAACCAAGTCAAGGGCCCCACCTTAGATAACTTCCGATAATTGTGTTGCAGTGCTAGGAAAGGCAGCCATCGCACTTGCGTGCAACGCTGTATTGCTGATCGCGATTGCTCGTTTTACATTGCTGAAAACGGCAGAAAGCGAGTGACTTCTCATGACCAACAAAAGCGCAGCGCAGGCTCTTCCGGCGGCCAAGAACTTAAAACGTAGTTTTGAATGCGCAGTACGTGACATTTATGAAGTGGGCTTGACGGGAAAGGTCTCCCAGTATCGAACTCCTATAGTGCAGCGTGCTGGAACTGGAGTCGGAGCATCTTCCCTGGATGCGGAAAAACGTGCCTTGACCGATGCAGCCCGAGCGCTGGCGCAGTTGTGGAAAGTCTCTCCTACCCGGTAATTCAGAGCGCGATCAACATGAAGGTGGAGGGATGCAGAGGCACTACTTTCACGGGGTCTGTCTTCTTTCGTGCGGCAATGAAAGCCGTGCTCATTACAATCAACACAACGAGGAGGACCGCGCAAGCGGCCAGGGTTCTGCAGGACTTTGGATTGCCCACAATCATTCGGCACATGAGATGCGGATTTCGCGGCTTCCGGTCGCGCATTTTCTAGGACAGCTTGTGGCTTGCGCCGTTGAAATGCCAGCTATTTACGATTTATGTACCAGGAGGCGGGATCCGGAGTAGGCAATCGAACCGGAATCGAATGAGGCACCCCGTTGGGGTGACTCTGAGCTTCAACATCCCTTCTCACGCTGCGATCCTATATCTCTAGACTGCCTTGCGCAGCGTGTCGACACTTTCGGAGCCGCGTTTCACGGCGGTCTCGCCGGAGCAAGTACTGCATCCCGTGACCGCTTCTTTGCGGCGTTCGCGCAAGCGGCTCTGGAAAGTATCCCAGCGTCCACCAATGCCGACAGCGCTGTTGCTGATAACGACGGAATCGGTTCCCGGAGGAATCGCGCGGTCGCTGGTTGAGGCGGCCGAGTCGAGATCGGCGCGGCTCGGTCCTGTGGAAACCGGGCGGTTGAAGCTTGTCTGCCCGTGGGCTTGACCTGCGGCTCGCTCGGAAGCGAGATTCCCGGAGGTCTGCTGTGCAGTGGGAGTGATGTTGCGGTCAGTTTCCGCGCGATGCAGGACGGGATCGGCTACCCACTTCGAACGGTAGCGTCCTTCGTAGCCGGCCCATTTGCCTTCGGATTCAAGGTCGGGTTCGTTGTAGGGCGGAAAGCCTTCGATTTGCCGCTTATCGAGATTGGCTTCGAAGTCGTTCTCATGCTTGGTTGAGGCACGCAGGCCTTCAGCCGGAACCAGAAATTTCTTGCTGGAAAGCCAGCCGCCGGTATCGACCACGACGTAGCGGATGTTTCCCGTCGAATGGTCGAAAATGACATCATCAATCTTGCCCAACTTCTCGTCGTTCAAGCCGTACAGATGAGCGCCGCGAATATCCTCAGCAGCATTCGCGAAACGAACGTCCTTCAGAGTGCCATAGTGTGCCATTTCTTCCTCCTATTTTTGCTGTGATTTCAGGTTTGTTTGGGATGAGCGCATCCCTGGGAGTTTGGAAACACATTTCAGTCAAGTATGGGATTGAAGGAGGCGAGACACAATCCGCCGTTCACTGTAGGACGAATCGTAACAAGGTCCGTCTTTCGACGTTTTGATGGAGCGGCCGCAATATGGTCCGAGGGTGTCCGGTCAGATCTGACCTGGACCTTCCGGGTCGGGCTCGCGGACAGGCATGTCGGGGTTCTCGGGAGGATCTGGAGGTTCCTTGATTGGGAAAGGCTCGGGTTCGCTGGGAACTCGGAGACGATACTCGAACGACGGATCGTTTGGTTGCATGGCGTTCTGATGCTGGAAGGAGAGGAACGGAAGCCGGGCTTTTTTGTGGCACAGCCAAGGGACGTTGGATTCGCGTCGGCAGCAATAGTCGTTCCTCACAATATAGGGGCGAAAAAAAGCGGGCCCCTACGGGCCCGCGTAGACAATACTTAACAATCTTTTTAAGCGTGAGGCGACGTCGTGGTGCTAGCGGCTGGTGGACACGGCGTGCCGGGCGACGGTGTCATACCTGGAGACGAACTAGTGTTGCCCTGACTTCCAGGAGTTGGCGGATTGGGGCTCGATGTGTTTGGAGTCGATCCAGCCGCGCCGTTCGCAGTGCCGGGCAAGGTGCCGCAGGGTGCGCTATTTGATGGTGCAGTATTAGGTGAAGTGCCGGGAGCGGTTGTGGTGTTAGGATTTGCCGTTGGAGGCTGCGTGGTACCGGGGGTGCTATTGGGGGAGCTCGACCCTGGAGCAGCGGTCTTAGGAGTTCCACTGGGGGACGTTGATCCAGGTGTGGTTTGTCCCGCTTGGGGCGTTGCCGCCGTGGGCGGCGGGGTGGCGCTGCTGGTGGGCGGATTCACCGGCGAACCAGGAGATGTCGAACTCTGCCCCGCACTGCTAGAACCACCTGCAGGCGGCGCTCCGCCTGGCGCAGCCTGGGCTACCGCCCAAGAGGCACAACACAATACGACAGATAGCAACGTAAGTTTCCGTGATGACATTGTTCAAGACCTCCCGCGCATTTTTGAATTGAACTCTTCCTATCTTCCGCAAGTATGAGCACGCGTGAATGGGGAGAGTATCCGGCATATGCCTTAGGTTGTCGGGGTGAATATTGCGATTTTGTCAAGCCGTTGCAGCGTGTGGATGTGGAGGAGTGGTGAACACGGCCCAAGCAGTGCGCGTTCGGAGAGAGTGAAGGCGATCCGACTTTTCTTCTAGCGGGCGGCGCTCAAAGCGATGTACGTCAAGCCTGTGACGGAAACCGCAATGAATACGTAAGGCCACCAGTCGAATGCTCGCTTGAGAACGGAATATTCCGGGTTGGTTCGCGGTTCACGCATGGGTGGAGGCGGAGCTTTCTGAAGGTTAATGTCCATCAGGCACGATTGAAACCCAAAACACAACTTTGATTTAACAAATCAACCACTTCCAGTGACAATAGGTTAAATCCTGTATCGAGTAGTGTTTTGTCAGCGGCCTGCCGATCAACTTCCCGAGATGATGGAAGAAATCCGAATGGTGTTTCCATTCAACTCGCCTGCGATGCGGGCGCGCCTGCCGGCGAGCCGCCCGAGGACACCAATGTCGCCTTCGAGGATGTAGATCGCATCGGCTTCCACTAGAGTGAAATTCGCCCCTGCGCGTACGCAACGCCGAGTACAGTCGGCGGCCGTTTGGCCGAGAGTGGCGGAATGCCTGGCACCGCAGCGGGAACATGTGACGACGCCCTCGTAGGTTTGCACGGCCGGCGATTGCGTTTCCTGCCGTGCCACCGCACCTGAGGCTGCGCCTGCGGCGGCACCCGGCGTCGCAATCGTAAGCGCGAGCGCGCAGGCCGCGGCGGTGCCAAGCCAGAGGATCTCAACCCAGACGCGGTTCGTTTTATTCATCATGACTTAATTCATCATGGCCGTGACTCGCCCTCGCAGCCAATGGATGCCTCCCAGCAACTGATGCAACTGAGGGGCCAGCCTGCCGCAGAGCTAAGTTAGTGATAGAAAGGCATTCTCCGGCGGCACCAATATGCATTCCAGGGTCAGACAGGGCAGAAAGTTCACAGGGCAAGGGATGAGACCGCTATGGTGATGAGGATCTAAGCGGCGGCGGCTCGTGCGGCCGGAGCACTTCCGAGGCCGGCGGCTTCTTTCGCTCCCGCTCGGCGCAGCAACTCGATCGCCCAGTCCGCTTTAGCGCCCTCCTTACAGGAAACATATACCAGCGCTCCAACGTCGCAGAGTTGATGGCCCAGTCTCTTTGCTTCGTCTGTGGAGAAGCCGAGACCGAGCAGCGTCCGCGCTCCTCGGGAAAGCGCTGGAACATTCTGGTCCGCTAATAGAGCCTGGAAAAACGGCTGCGAACGAATAAAAAAGCCAAATGTGGGAATGACAACAGCGCCGAACTTTGAAAACCAGGCAATCATGCGGGCACTGCTGGCACTTTCTTCTCGCTCCGCGCCGGCGATCCTGGCATCGCCCACACCTGTGGCCACCGGATGAGCGGGCGAGAGCACCATGCAGATGTCTTCGTTGTGAAATCCAGCCTGGTTTAAGGCCGACACAACCTCGGGCAGAGGAACACTCCGAGGGTACATTCCGTAGGCAGCCCTTTCGTTTACGCTCATGTCTGATCTCCAGGCCGGAGTCGCGGAGGAAGGGGCTAGAGTCCTTCGACAGCACTGCCAAGGTGATGGTTGACCTTACAAAGTTAACGCTTTGGATGCACTAGGGTGAATTCCGTAGAGACACGAAAAACAGCGCGAGTGGTATATGGCGCGGTCAAACCACAGGCTCTCGTGCGATCCTCAAGAGAGTAGTTCGATCTTAACCACTCGAATGGTATTGCTGCCGGTGTCAAGGCTTCCGATCACTTTTACCGTCTGATTTTCGTATTGGCCTATGTCGCCCTCGTCCTGAAGTTCGTAAGTCGTGTTACCGGCTACTTTCAGAACGTACTTACTGCCATCCTTCAGAATTTTCCCGGTGAAGGATTGCGTAGTTGGGGTTTGTTGCGACGGACCCTGCGGGTCGGCCGGTTGCTTCCCCTGTTTGTCCTGTTGATCGGGTTGTGGTACAGGAGTGTCCCTTGGCGGCAGCGGCTGCGGAGCCGGTTGCGGCTTTTGAAATCGGGTCCAGGCGACTAGCTGTTGAGTTACGAAAGCATCTTCGGGAACCTGCGGAGCCAGTTGCGGCTCCTGCGCAAACGCCAGGGGAAATACTGTCAGTAAGAAGCCAGCGAACAGATTCGTCGTTCGATTCATAAATGCACCTCCGAAAGACGAAGCAGTCTGGAACGGCTCAATTCAGATGCCAGCCTGAGTTGCGTAAACCTTGCCCAAGGTTCTCTAAGCACTTGTACGCTCCTCGATCTTCAATGGTCCATAAAGCGTTTCCTGTACCAGGTTTGGCCGGACTCTGTTTGCCAGGCTCTCCAAACGTGGACCGCACGTAAGTCCGCTGTCATGCGATGGTTGGCTAAACCGTGACAGCGAAGACAGCCAAAGGTTCGGTTATGGCATCGAAGTAGGGCTCGAAGGGTTCTTGCGGAGGGATTTACAGGGAGAGGCCTGCGGGTCTGCAGGAGGGTATCGGGTATGCCGACTGCCCTCAGGTTTAACTATGCGATTGCTTAGCGTCCGGCTCATCGTCTCCCTCATTGTGGGCGTGATGTTGGTGTCGCTCTGCTCGTCTGAATACGAGGTGTGGGCCGGGAAACGCAGTCTGCGGCGGGATTTGCAAAGGCGCTCCGAGGTGCTGGCTGAGAGCCTGGCAGGAAGTGTCGAGCGGGACATCGAAAAGGGCACGGTTCAAACCTTGCGCAAAACCGTGCAGCGCTTCGCCAATCGGGAGAACCTGATGGGCATGGCCGTCTATGATCCCGAAGGCCACATTATTGCCATTACCAACGATTTGGCTCCGAAGATGGCCACGGCACCCCCAGTCGTTCAGGATACGCTCAAGGAAAACAAGGAAGCGGATGCCTTTCAGAGATTGGCGGACCAGCCGGTACACATCTGCGTGCTGCCGCTCTACAGCCCGGACAAATTCCTGGGGGCCCTGGCGATCGTTCATGACGCGGGGTACATTCGGGCGCAAAGTATGCACATCTGGCGCGACACGTTTCTGAGCGGCATAGTGCAGGTCGTTCTGATCGCACTGATCACACTGCTGATCGTTCGCTGGAGTATCGAAGGGCCCATTGCGCGGACCGCGCATTGGATGAGAGCTCTGCGAACCGGGCGAATGCCATCTTCGCGGATCGGAGTTCCGGACGCGGAGCTCTATCCACCGCTGGCTCGGGAAGTGGCGACGCTGGCTCAGAGTCTCAATTCAGCACGCACGGCCGCGGAACGAGAAGCGAGACTGCGGGTGGAAGGGCAATCCCAGTGGACTGCAGAAAGGCTAACCGCAGACCTGCGGACGCGCCTGGGCGGGGGACGGCTCTTTGTAGTCTCAAACCGTGAGCCTTACATTCACATGCGGCGTGGTAAATCGGTGGAGGTGACTGTGCCTCCCAGTGGACTCGTTACCGCTCTTGAGCCCGTCCTCTGCGCTTGCGAGGGAACGTGGCTGGCGCATGGCAGCGGCAGCGGCGATAAGGAGACTGCGGACCGACAAGGCCGGCTGCCGGTGCCTCCTGACGATCCGCGATATACGCTCCGCCGAATGTGGCTGACCAAGGAAGAGGAAGAAGGTTATTACTACGGCTTCGCGAATGAAGGACTTTGGCCGCTGTGCCATATAGCGCACACTCGTCCGATTTTTCGGGCTGCCGATTGGAAGCAATATCAGGCGGTCAATCGCAAATTCGCCGATGCCCTGCTGGACGAAATAAAAGACTGCGAGAAGCCGGTAGTTCTGGTGCAGGATTATCACTTCGCATTGCTGCCCAGAATGATCAAACAAAAGAGGCCGGACGCCAGAGTTGCGATTTTCTGGCACATCCCCTGGCCCAATCCCGAAGCGATTAGAATTTGTCCCATGGCAGCGGGAGCTGGTCGAAGGATTGCTTGGAGCCGATTTGGTTGGGTTTCACATTCAATCCCATTGCAACAATTTTCTGCAGACCGCCGACCGGGTGATGGAATCGAGAATCGACTGGGAGCACTTTACAGTGCAACGCCTGGGTCACAATACGGCTGTGCATCCCTTCCCGATCAGCGTTGAAGTGGCAGACTCGCCCTCCGAACCTTCCTTGGAGTCTGCCTCCGATGGACGCTCCGCGCTGCTCAAGAACCTGGACGTAGAGGCGCTGTTCCTGGGAGTGGGCGTGGATCGGCTGGACTATACGAAAGGAATCTTGGAGCGGTTTCTGGCGGTGGAACGCTTTCTTGAAAAGTATCCGCGATATCAAGGGCAGTTCACCTTCGTGCAAATCGGCGCCCCAAGCCGCAGTCATCTTAAGCGATATCACGATCTGGAAGCGGAGATCGAGGCGGAGGCTGGTCGGATCAACTGGCGCTTCCAGAAAGACAAATGGAGACCGATCGTTTTGCTCAACCGGCAGCATAGTCACAAAGAGATTGAGCCTTACTACAAAGGCGCCGATTTATGTCTGGTAACTTCCCTGCACGATGGCATGAATCTGGTCGCGAAAGAATTCGTGGCTGCGCGTAGCGATGAAAATGGAGTGTTGATCCTGAGTATTTTTACCGGTGCTGCGCGCGAATTGCGCGATGCGCTGCAGGTAAATCCTTATGACCTGGACCAAACGGCTGAGGCCATCCGCGTCGCTCTGGAAATGGATCCTGACGAAAGACAGGCCCGCATGCAGCATATGCGGCGGGCTATTCGCGAACACAATATTTATCAATGGGCAGGAAGTCTGATTACCGAGCTATGTGAGTTGCGGCTGGACAACCTGGAGAGAAACGACGGCAAGACCCAATTGGGAGCGAGTGCAGCCTGAAACAATGAGCCCGAACAGCGAGCCTGAACAAAGTACGAGTAGCCTGGGTTCCTCTGTCAGCCTCCAGTTGAATCAAGCGAGCGGTTTGCCGGGCACCCGGGAAGACTGAGGAGTTTTGGCGAACTGGGCCACCAGGACGTCGACGGCCAACAAGAGAATTGCGGTCATACCGAATACGCTGCTCAGCGCGTCCAACTGCACCACCAGGCTGAAGATCGAAAAGAGCGCCAGAAAAGCAACTAATACTCGTAACATAGCGAACCCTCCTCAATGTCTCGTCAACGCCTTTCGGTCGCAGGCACTACCATTTAAAAACAACGGGAACGGGAGTGAAATACGGTGAGACACTTATTTTTCAGCCGGCTTATCCGCCGGTGCCACTTCGGGAAAAGAGGGAGTCTCGGGAGAAAAAGTGCAGGGTGGGCAGCTTTTGAGTAGCTGGCACCCTGCTGTGGGGCAGTGCGGGGGATCGCACTATCATCTGCAAATCACAATAATTCTCAAACCAGTAGAGTACAATCCAGCCGCTGCTGTATTACTGGCACAGGGAATCCCTAGTTACGACCGTTACGACTAACCGCGACGGCGCGCACGGCTCGAATTCGATTCTTCGACGTCCGTCTCCCGTTCCGGTGGCTTGGAACTGGCATTGGCATCGTCCGCGGTCTGCTTGGCGGCATCCTTGGCCTTCCCCCACGCATTCTGCACTTTGCCTTCGGCCTGTTTCGCCGCACCTTTCACTTGCAGTTTCGGATCGTCTGTCCATTCGCCTGCCTGGCGCTCGACGCGTCCTGCCACGTCCTTAACTTTACCTTCAACACGGTCCTTGTTCATTTTGTGGTCTCCTTTTTGAATTAGTGGAACCAAGTTCAGTTCCCGGCAAAGCCGGGCAAATATGGCCTACGCAATTCTGCGATAGTTCGGCCTATCTTGCTCGATGTCGTAGCTGGACTGCCTTTCGCCTGATTCGTTCAGTCCATGAACATCATTCTGGTGAATCTGCAATTCCTGCTCTGAATCGAATGGTTGTTGACAAACGTCGCAGGTTTTTTGATCGGTCGGATCTTGACTCATCATGGACCCCCTCGCTCGTGATTTGAGTTCTGCACGTTCTCTTGCGCTGGCCAATTAATCAGATGTCGAAGGAGAGAGAATGTTTGGTGGTCTTTTTTGACGATGGCGGGATTAAACGGCGGCGATTGCTAAAAGAGACTCAAGGGGTTCTGAGCGGCAGTTTCGGGAGACCTGAAACAGCCCCTTTTAAACTGGACTACGGCCTTGAATGATTCGCACGAGGACAGCAATGATGGCCAAGATTAGTAAGATGTGGATGAAACCGCCCAAGGTATAGGAGCTAACCATTCCCAGCAACCAGAGAATCAGCAGAATGGCCGCGATAGTGAAGAGCATGTGAGCGTCCTCCCGAAAAGGCGGTTAATGACGGGGTCGATGCTACGCACCAATGAAAATGAGGTCTATCCGGTAAAGCATGTATTCTGACGGCCCTTTCTTGAATGAATCTTGAATGAATGAAGAGTTAAGACTGCGCGACTCAGAAAACCTGGACGATCCCGTTTCGTACAGCGTACCGGGTCAAGTCGGCGAGCGAGTGGAGACCGAGTTTACGCATGAGATTAGTACGATGAGTCTCCGCGGTTTTGACGCTCAGATGAAGAGCTACAGCGACCTCCTTGCTGGTTTTTCCCTCGGCCAGCAGTTGAATTACCTCGCGCTCCCGGCCGGTGAGAACGGGGGCGGATTCATCCTCTTTCTTCTCGTTTTTGTCTTCTCCGCCGTCAGGATGGTCGCGATCCAGATAACCATCCAACACCATCTGGCTAACTTTTGTAGTGAAGAACGTTCTGCGCAGTTGCAAAGCCTCGATAGCCGCCACCAAGTCGCGGCCCGCATCGGACTTGAGCACAAAACCTCGCGCTCCCGCGCGAAGCACCTCGCGCACGACGTGATCGGAATCGAGCATGGTGAGGATCAGAATGGGAACATCGGGCGACGAAGCCAGAATCTGTCGGGCGGCCTCAAGGCCATTCAAGTTAGGCATGCCCACGTCGAGCAGAATCATGTGCGGGTTCATGCTGCTCGCGAGCTCGACAGCCTCGCGCCCATCTTTCGCTTCCGCGCAAACTTCCCAGCCTGGATGGGCTTCCAGCAGCGAGCGGATGCCGTGGCGGGCCACTTCATGATCATCTGCAATCAGGATTCGAAGCATTCTTCCCCCTCCCGGTGAAGTTGAGCGGTCGAAATGTCGGACCCCGCGCAAGCCTCCTGGCACGCGGGCGTGCAGTTCCTGGCAGCAACAAAGTAGCCTTATTCCAAAGCATTAATCTTGCCAAACGCGTATTGGATGCATCTAAACCCACTTTACTGATTGAAATTGTTGAACTCGAGTAAGTTTTCAACCCGCCGAGAAACGCTGAATTGTCAGACCAATAGTCAGAACTATGGTGAGAGCGAATATTTTTTGCGGGCAATACAGTGTTTGCCGTAAACGCGGAAGGATTGCGCGGGATGTCTTGTCAAGGTTGCGTCAACAAAACGACTCACGGCATCGCTGAGATTGGCATCTAAAAACACGCACGGAGGCTTGCGCAAATGCACCTTGGTAGCACTAGATTTCTCCGCTCAGGACTAAAGTCTGTCATATTGGTTGGCATTACGTGCGCCCTGGCGTGCGCGCAAAATAACTCCGCGCCTCAAAGCAGTCCGCCTTCGACGCCTCCCGCAGCATGGGATCCAGACTACGGCCCCCCGCGGACTGCGATGCCGTCAACTGTCCCGGAACCGTCCAGCCAACAACCGAGTGACCAAGAACCAACGCGGCAGAATCAGCACACACCGATCACAGCAGATAAGTCGGATGACTCAGGCCGGTTCGTTTTCAAAAAGCAAGTGCAAGAAGTCGTCTTGCACGCCACGGTCGCCGACGAGACGGGGCGTCTGGTGACGTCATTGGATCGCGGGGCCTTCTCAGTTTATGTGAACAATGTGCCGGAACCGATTACCTCCTTCCGGCGCGAGGATGTCCCTGTTGCTTTGGGAATTGTCATCGATAATTCGGGTTCTATGCGTGACAAGCGCGAAAAAGTGAACCAGGCCGTGATCAACCTCATCCGCGCAAGCAATCCTCAAGACGAGGTGTTTGTCGTCAATTTCAATGACACCCCCTACTTGGATCAGGATTTCACTTCTGACGTCGCACTCCTGCAGACTGCCTTGCACCAAGTATCCAGCCGTGGAAGTACGGCCCTTTATGACGCCGTGGTGGCTTCGGCGGTGCATCTGCGAGAGAATCCGAGGCTGAGCAAGAAAGTGCTGCTGGTGATTACCGACGGGCAAGACAACATGAGCCGCGAGACGCTACAAGAGGCTACCCGAAAGTTACAGCCCAACGAGGGGGCGACACTCTATGCCATTGGGCTTACCAATGGAGGGATGACTCGATCCGGGCGCGATGCGCTTCAGAGCTTGGCCAAGAGTACTGGTGGGGTCGCGTTCTTTCCGCACAGCCTTGATGAAGTGGACGAAATTACGCGGACAGTGGCGCAAGATATTCGCAGCCAGTATACGCTCGCATTCAAGCCAGAGTCGGGAAAGACGGGATACCAGGCTCTTCGGGTTGAAGCCAAGGGGCCAAATCGCTCACGGCTTATCGTCCGCACACAAAGCGGATACTATCCAGGAGAAAGCGTTCGCTAGGTACACGGGTCGAGTGCTGGAACGAGCCTAGGCAACGCCGGGGACAGGGTTCGACCCGACGAGCCGCCGGGGCCAAAACGGCTTAAGCCGCAGTAGGCCCGGGGCCCGGGGGAGTCTTGGGGGGCGGGGGCGGCAACTCAATCTGAATCAGGTTGTTCTTGATGGCATAAACAACCAAATCCCGAATGGAGTGGAAACTCAGTTTCCGCATGATATTGCTGCGGTGCGTCTCGACGGTCTTGGTGCTCAAATTCAAAAGCGATGCGACTTCCTTGGAGCTATTACCTTCAGCCAGCAACTGAGTGATTTCACGTTCCCGCGCAGTCAGAGTGGGCAGTTTCGGCGCTTCGTTTCTGGAAACAGTTTGCCCTTTTTCCAGGAAGCCGGCTAACACCAGATCGTTGACCCGGGGCGTGAAAAACATGCGTTTGTTCTGGAGAGCTTCGACGGCCGACACAAGGTCGCGCGCAGCATCAGACTTCAAGACGAAACCCCGAGCGCCAGCGTCGAGGGCCTCGCGGATGACCTGATCCGAGTCCGTAATGGTGAGCACAATCACCTTGAAATGAGGATCGTGCTGCAAGAGTTGGCGGGTGGTATCCAAGCCATTCAGGTTGGGCATTCCAATATCGACGATGACGACGTCGGGATTCAACTGCAAGGCCTTTTCGACGGCCTCGCGGCCATCGCTGGCCTCGCCGCAGACCTCCCAGCCTTCATGCTTTTCCAGAAGAGCGCGCAACCCGCGACGCACGATTTCATGATCATCGGCCAACAGGATCCTCAGCTTCATAGTCCCCTCTTTCCCCTCCAAATGGAGCTGCAGCGTCAGTCGTCCTTCAACCAAAAAACCTCAGCGTAACTCCGCAACATTACGGCCATTCAACGCAGTAAAGACCCGATGCTGGCTGACCGCATCGACGGCCGCCAATAGATCGCGGGCGGCGTTGGACTTTACGACGTATCCCCTGGCTCCAGCCTCCAGGGCCTCACGCATCATTTGTGGAGAATCGTGCTGGGTAACAAACAGAATTTCAAGTCCGGGACACTCTTGCCGCAATAGGCGGCAGGCCTCCAACCCATTCATCCTGGGCATGGTTACGTCGAGCACCATCACATCGGGGGTCAAATCCTTGGCCTTCTCCACGGCTTCAGCTCCGTCCGATGCTTCCCCAATAACTTCCCATCCCGCGTGCCCTTCCAAAAGCGTTTTCAACCCCTGCCTAACAATTGGGTGATCATCAACCAGCAGTATGCGAATTGTCATTCGGCTTCAGTCCTTTGGGGAGACCAGACGATCCGCCACATTCGCTCTTCCGTTTGTGACAAGCCTGACCGAAACATTTCTAATTTAATTGAACACCACAAAATCCGGGGGAGGGCCCCTTAACCCACTGAGGCTAACGTTCTGCTCGACACGGTCCAATACAGGGAATCCTGTATTTCGACTAAGACGCTGGAAGGGGGCTTGGCCGCCCTTCCAGCAGGCGATTCTCCTTGGGATGATCTTCTCTGGAGTGATCTTCTTTGTGATGGAAGTCAAGTCCGAAGCGTGGAGCTTCGCGTGTCCCGCTTACCCGGAAAGGAAGCTCCGTACCAGCCCCGTGCTTCTGAAAGAATGGATCGACTGGCTTCAGCAGAATCGACTTCCAGCCGGTCGTCATTTGCGACAGGTTCGCGTTCAGTTTCAGCAGGCCGTGAAAGTCGAACGTGTCCCCGTCCAGGCTGTACTGGCCTGTCATGTCCGCATGGGTTCCCGGAACCAGAAAATGCAGACGGGAAAAAGACAGCACTCCGTGACTGAGGGCAAATGTGCCCTCTAGGTCCGAGGTCACCACCGGTTGGCTGCCCTGCGTCGGTTCATTCGTTCCGCGACTCCGCTGGCTGAGCCAGTCGATCCGGTCCTGAACTTTCTCGTTCGTAAAATGAGCCGCGGGAATGTGGAAGTTGCCCTCAAGTCTCAGGCGCTTCGCCAGGTCCTCGGCGCCGGCCGGAAGACTCAACTTGGTCCTCATGGCGACCTCGCCCGTCATGACTGGCGGCTCCGTCTTAACCCCCAGGCGCAATAGATCCTCGATGCGCGACCGCCCCAGAATCACGTCAAGCTCGATATCGTGCCCTCGCGGACTCTTCATGCGTACAATCTTGCCTCGCGCCGTAAAGGAAGAATGCAGCACCGTCGCCTTCACCGGATCAAGATAGGTATCACCGTCCGTCCCATCCACAATCGCATGAAAGTCGGTGTGCAGCGGAACGGGATGACCGCTGACCGCAATCTGGAAGTTGGGGGTATCGGTCCGCCCCGTCACTTCAATTCGTCCGAGCGTTCCTCCATACTTTCCCGTGGACGACAGAACTCCTCCAACTCCCGGAAGTGTCCCTAGATCAGCCTGAGTGAAGGAATACGCTCCCATAACCGCGGTGTCGCGCGGACTCTTCTCATTCAGAGGCCCGAACTGGCCGGTCGAATGGATAGCCCCTACCGGCTTGGGATTGATGAGCGTCGCATCAAAGCGCAGCGGCTGTCCCGGGCCGATATCCTTCATCCGCAAATCGCCAATGTCGAATTCCAGCGGCGGCTTGCCCGGCCGGTCGGTGTTGACAATGAGTTTCGTGTTGGCGCACATGAAGCGCTCCACCACAATGCTCATCTTCATTTTTCGGCTGCGCTGCCCCAGGTCTCGCATCTCCTGGCGATCGTTCCGAGACGGCACATTCACCACGAGCCCGTCTACGTAGACGATGTCCACATGTATCGGTTGGCGAAACAAGCTGCTCAGTGCGGTCTGGAAACGGAAATCTCCAATCTCCAGCAGCGGCTGCACGCCGGGCTCCCACGGATTCGGATCCGTAGCCCCATAAATTCTCAGCCCTTTGCCTTCCACGTGCACCCCATCCGCAATCCAGACGCTTAGCTCGCCAAGTTCAACCCGGCTCTTGAAGCGGGCCGACAGCGTCTCAATGACTCGTGCCCGCAGAATTGGCTGCGCGTGCGCGATGACCATACGAACGCAGATAACCACAGCCGCGAGACCGATGATGAGGATTCCGACAATCCAGCGCCATCTGCGGGCCCGCGGCGGTGTTTGCATAGGAAAGAAAACGGTGAAGGCAGGAGCACACTCCACCCCAATATATTTTATTAGGCAGCTTGCCAGAAAATGGAATCAGGGGTTTCCTGCAGGCGGGTGGACCACCTTTGGCGATGTTTGTGTACACCATTGGCACAGAGGTGCCCCATCCTTGCGTTTTTTGCAAGGGTGGGCGGCGATGCTGAATGCGGTACTTGATTTGTTACGACGCGACATGGATCAGCAAACTTGCGCCTGCATTCCCGACTCCCGCCCTTCGCAAAGAGCGCGAAGGACGGGGGCACCCACTTTATTGGTGATGCCAGCAAGACAAAGCCTGGCCCACCCGTCCCCGTTCGTCAGCCCTGTGGAACTCCCGCCAGATTTACTACGCTCCAAACCACGTAAGCCGCCATCAACCCCACAATGCACGCCAGCGCCAGTGATCGACAACGGGTCTCGAGCAGATCAGCTAGAACCCCCGATACAAAAACGAACAGGAATGGAATGGCCGCAAGAAAAAAGCCAGCGCCCGCAACATGGGGATGAGCCATCCCCAGAAGCAGAAACAGCACAGCAACCAGCAGCGGCGCCGTGTTGCCAAAGTAACGCGTGCGCCGCCACGCAGCATACGTCACCAGAGCCACCGGAAGCCCCAGCGCAAGCGCGGGACAAGCGCGTTCTATCTGCATCGCCACACGCTTGTACACTTCGAGAATCGTGAACGCCCGCCCGGTCGCTCCCCAGAACGCAGCATGCCGCATGCTTTCCCCGAAGGCCTGCGGATGAAAGAAGTACACTGCGAACAAGAGAATAAATCCCACTATGCAAGCCGCAATCCAGATGACAACCGCTGCGCGCCTCCGCACCGGAGCAACGTAGAGTAAGAAGCCCAGAGCCATAGGCGCAAGCACGATCATCGAGAACTGCGCTCCCACCGCGATTGCCAGCGCAACCCCAAGCAGCACGATCCGCCGCCAATTCCACAGCACTACTTCACGCGGCGCGTAGAGCGTGTGCGCCACGGCAATGGCCGTGAAGATGGTGCCGAATGCTCCCCAGGCGACGACGATCTCCGGTTCGGTATGCCAGACGGCACTTGCCTGAATCATGGAAGGCGAGAAGCAATAAAGCGTCAGCGCGATAAAGCCCCCGGTGTTCCCGCACAGCCGCCGCGCCACATACCACAACGACGCGCCCAGAAGAACTCCGCAAGCCAGAAATGGCAGCCGCGGAAGCCAGCGCCAATACGTTGCCGTGTCTCTTCCCAAATCCTGTGGCCATGCCAGCAACGGTGCCGCCGAGGCGAGATAGAGCAGTGGGGAATGTTCGACGTCAAACCCGCTGTCATCGCCGCGGAACGGGTCTGGCGTAAGGCCAGCCGGATCGAGGAAAGGCGCTCCGGCAATTCCCCGTCCGTGCCACTGCTTCCAGCCTTCGCCGATGCGGAGAGCCTCCGCGCCGTCAGGTTCGCGAGCCTCGCTCATTTCCGAATGGACCAGCCACAAAGCCTGTATGAAAAAGCACAGCAGCAGCAAGCCGGCAAGAGACTGCGCACGCCCAAAACGTTCACGCGTGAAATAAGGCCGCATAGGGTCGAGCCGAGTGTTTTACCATGTCGGAGGCAGTTTGCGCTGCCAAAGTTTCGAAGACATCTACGGCGAACGTTCTGCGATGAGCGATCTCGACATCAACACGGAAAGTACTTCGCCGCCAAATTCATCCCCTACGCCGTCATCTCCCGGCTTCGCGGTCGCCACTCAGCCTTCTTACGCCAGCACGTTATTTCTGGGGCCGGAAGGGTTACGCCCAGGTTGGGGACTCGCCTTCTACGTTGCGACGTACTATGTGCTGCAGAAGCTGGTTGAACAATTCGTGTCATCGCGGGATCTCGGCTCGAGCGGCCTGTGGACCATGATGCTGGAAGAGTTGGGTAGTCTGGTCGCCGCGGTTATTCCTGCGGCAGTCCTGGCACGAGTCGAGCGCCGTCCCTGGAAGGTGTATGGGTTGCCGGCCAGGCAGGCGTTCGGACGATTGTTCTGGGCAGGAGCATTGTGGGGATTTGCCGGGATCAGCCTGTTGATGTTTGCACTCTACGGCCTGCACGATTATGCGTTCGGTTCGGTGGCGCTGCATGGAGCGCGCCTTGCGCGCTTCGCTGCATTCTGGGCGCTGATGTTTCTGCTGGTAGGCTTGTTCGAGGAGTTTCTGCTGCGCGGCTATACACAGTTCACGCTGGCGCGCGGCATTGGCTTCTGGCCCGCGGCGTTGGTCATGTCGGCCGTGTTCGGCCTGATTCACTTCCGAAATGAAGGCGAGCAGTGGAGAGGCCTGCTGGCTGCGGCATTCATTGGATTCTTCTTCTGTCTGACGCTGCGGCGCACGGGCAGTCTGTGGTTCGCCGTCGGCTTTCACGCTGCCTGGGATTGGGGTGAGACCTTCTTCTACTCCGTGCCCGACAGCGGGATGGTCGCTCCCGGTCATCTGCTGCGTTCGTCTCTCCACGGCGCGGATTGGCTCAGCGGAGGATCGGTTGGACCGGAAGGCAGCGTGTTCTGTTTCGTGGTCATCGCAATGTCGTGGATTGCGTTCGAGAGGACGCATCCCGGAACGAGTGGCCGCCGCGATCCCGAAAGACTGCCCCCCCCGAGGACAGCAGGTTCCTCGTCGCTGCGCTCCTCGGAATGACAAGTTCTGGTAAGAGTCTTCGAACGTTGCACTGCAACGCGGATTCGTGGTTTCAGGTCGGGACTTGAAGCACTAAAGGGAATGCGGTGCTTCGCGTTCTTGCACCACGCCTATACTTACTTTCATGAACCCAGAAGCCGACCTGCTGATCCCCTTACGCCGCTACTGGGGGTACAGTTCGTTTCGCCCGTTGCAGGAGCGTATTGTGCGCAGCCTGCTGGCCGGACACGACACCTGCGTGGTGATGCCGACCGGGGGAGGCAAATCGCTCTGCTATCAGTTGCCCGCGGTCGTCTCGGAGCGAACTACAGTGGTCATCTCTCCCCTGATTGCGCTCATGCAGGATCAGGCGGCGCAATTGGCACAGATGGGAATTCCGGCGGCGGTTCTCAATAGTTCGGTCAGCAATGAAGAACAGAACAGGGTCATGCGGCAGGCCCGGGAAGGCGCCTTCCGGCTTCTGTACTTGTCGCCTGAGCGTCTGCAACGCGCCGACACGCTGGAATGGCTGCAACAAGTCCCCATCTCCTTCTTCGCGATTGATGAAGCCCACTGCATTTCGGAGTGGGGACACGAGTTCCGTCCGGAATATCGTCAACTGAGCCGGCTGCGTGGGAAATTCCCGGATCGTCCAATCGCAGCGTTCACGGCGAGCGCGACGCGCCACGTTCGGCACGACATCCTGGCTCAACTCCAGTTGCGCAATCCCGATAAGTACATTGCCAGTTTCCATCGCCCAAACCTGCGCTATCTGGTGCGGGAGTGCGACAGCGTGGAGCACACCGCGCTGCTGGCGACTGCACTGCGCCATTACGGCGAGGGCAACGTAATCGTCTACTCGCCGACGATCAGCAAGGTGGAAGAGACCGTCGATTTCCTGGAAGACCAGGGAATTGCCGCGGTGGGTTATCACGCCAAGATGGACAGCAGCGAGCGGCGGCGCAATCAGGAGCGCTGGATGTCGGATGAAGTGCGCGTGCTTGTGGGTACGATTGCGTTTGGGCTGGGCATTAACAAGGCGACCGTGCGGGCCGTTATCCATCTGGCTCTGCCCAAGTCGGTGGAGCAGTTTTATCAGGAGGCGGGACGCGGGGGGCGCGATGGAAATCCGGCTGACTGCATTCTTCTGTGGCGCAAGCAGGATGCGAGTCTGCTGGCATATTTTGCCAATCAGATTGTGGACGCGGCCGAGCGCGACCGCGCCTGGCAGAGGTATCACACGATTCGGGGGTTTGCGGAATCCGCGAAATGCCGTCACCGCCAGATTTGCACTCATTTTGGCGAGACACCGAAGTGGACGTCATGCGGAGGCTGCGATGTTTGCGGGGCCGCGCCCGAATGGTTGACGGAAGTCATGACACCGGCCGCGGTGCGGCGCGCCGTCGTGGGCGAGGGTTCCGGTGGAGTGCGAATTGCGGCGGCCCCTGTCGCCGAGGCTCATCAGGATCTGCGGGAATATTTGCGCGAGTGGCGGCGCATCACGGCCAAGGAACAAGGCACGCCCGCTTTTGTGGTGCTGCACGATAGTTCGCTGGATGAGATTTGCCGAGTGCAGCCGACTTCGATTGCGGACTTGCTCAACATCACGGGGATCGGCGAACGCAAAGCGGAGCTATACGGGCAGGCAATTCTTTCGGCTCTGCGGCGATATCGCGAAGGCGCTCGCGCGGCGGCGCTGCCTGAGAAGAAGACGGCTCCGGCGTTGGAGACTCTGCAACTTCTGGCGGAAGGAAAGAGTTTTGAAGAAATTGCGCGGATTCGCGGACGGCAAATTGGAACGGTGGTCAATGCGGTCGCCGGATTGGTAGAGAAGGGCCAATTGGAATTTCGTTCGGAATGGATCGAGCGCAACAAACTTGCAGTGATTGAATCTGCTTGTGCGAGCCTCGGCCTTGAACGTCTGGAGCGGCTCAAAACATTAAAGGATGTTCTGCCTCCGGAAATTACGTACGACGAAATCCGTTTAGTGGTCGCCAAAATGCGCCGAGAAGGAAATAAGAAAACAACGTCGATTCCCGCATGAAACCTGATGTTCGCGTTCAGGCATCGAGGCTTGAACAGATCAGGCTAGTCGAGGACGTTAAACCCCGGGGTCCAACTTCGATCTACAATCGTATTTTGGGGTGTACAATTCGGTGGGTTCTAGATTTTCCATCAAGCGCATTCGAAATATAATTAGAAGTTGCCAGTTCTTGGCATCGCTCGTGACCCTTCCGTGCGGTGAAGCACGTTCGCTCTCCGAGGAGGGAGCCAGTCATGAGAATTCTGCTCTATAACCCCGACAATGGGGTAACTCGTAATTTCATGCCACATCTCTGGATGTTTCTGCTGCAGTCGCTGACCCCGCCAGGGCATGAGGTGCTGTTAATCGACGGCAACGCCAAGCCCATGGACGAGGCTCAGATTGCGCAATATGTCCGCGACGAGAAAATCGACCTGGTCGGCATCGGAGCCATGACCCGCATGATCGCCAAAGCGTATCGCATCGCGGACGCGATTCGGGCGACCGGCGTGAAAGTGGTGATGGGCGGACCGCACGTCACGGAATTGGCTGACGAAGCGCTGGGGCGTGACGGTGGGCCGCGCCACGCGGACGCGGTTGCTCTGGGCGAAGCCGACGAAACCTGGCCGCAGATGGTGAATGACGCGGCTCGGGGCGAGCTGAAAGAAATCTACGCACCGGTGGACGACACGGGCAAAGAGCGCAAGCCTTCGTTGAAACAGTACCCGGTGATTCCGTGGGAGTCGATTGATCTTGAGCAATTCAACCTTGTGCCCAAAGCCGCGACCAGGATGCTGCAGAAAGTCGGGGAAGGCTGGGGAACATTTCGGATTATCCCCGTCGAGTCCGGGAGAGGTTGTCCCTATGGCTGCGAATTCTGCACGGTCACCGGTTTCTTCGGCGACTCGATTCGCTTTCGTACTAACGAGAGCGTGGTGAACGAGTTGCTGCTTTTGAAAGCACGAGCCCGGAAAGAAAAAGGGCAGATGGCGGTGTTCTTCATCGACGATAATTTCGCCATCAACGTGAAGCGCACCAAGTCGCTGCTGCGGGACATTATCGCCGCCGGGGCGCAGGTGCACTGGGTGGCGCAGATCAGCGCCAATTTGTTGCGCGATGAGGAACTGATCGACTTGATTGCGGCGTCGGGGGGCAAGTGGGTGTTCATCGGCATGGAGTCGATCGACCCGGCGAACTTGAAGGATGTCAACAAAGGATTCAACAAGCCAGGCGAATATGCCGAGGTGCTGGAGCGACTGGCGAAACGAAATGTTTACGCGATCACGTCGTTTATTTTCGGGATGGACAATGATACGACGGGCGTGGCCGAGCGAACTCTATCGCAAGTTCGCACCTGGCCGCCGGGGCTGCCTATCTTTGGGCTGCTGACTCCGCTGCCGCAACGCCGCTGTACAAGCGGCTGGAGGCTGGCGGGACGGCTCACCCGGCCGAAGCACTGGCAGGAATTTATTCCCTTCGCCATGGCGCATACTCCGCTGAAGATGAGCATCGAAGAGGCACATGCGGAAGTGAAATATGGATGGGCGCACGCGTACAGTCCGGAAGCGTTGGCGCACGCCGTCGACTCACTCGACGATCAGCCGCTGGGATATCGCATTAACATCTTTCTGGCGCGGATTTGTTTCCGTGGAATTTATTTCCCCATGATGGGGAAGCTGGCATGGGTGAAAGTGATTCGCAGAATCGGCGGACGATTTTCAGGCTGGTGAAGGAAGCGGTGTTTCGGCGCGGGTTGGAGCGGCCGCGGAATCCCGAGGGCGAAGTTGACTACGACGAGGCAGCAGCGCGGGAATCGCGGATGAGCGCTTAGGAGTGCTACCAGCGTCAAGACAAAAGACAAGAAGCCATCAATATTTTGATCATGTTTCTTATTTTGAGCGAACTAGGCCCTCGCCTTTTGCGTGGGCCCGGCGGGCTTTACCCTGCCGGGACAGCCGAGGCGGCTGTCTCTACGGGAGCGTTTTCGTAAGTTGGGTTGCGGCTTCGCGGCCGGAGCGGATGCAGTCGGGGATGCCGATGCCGTAGTAAGCGTTGCCGGCGAGAGCGAGACCGGGCAGCTGCTGGCGCAGGTGCTCGATGCGGTCGAGACGATCGAGATGTCCGACGGCGTATTGCGCCATGGCCGACTTCCATTTGTAGACGCGGCCAAAGAGTGGCTCGGCTTGCAGTCTCAAAATTTGCTGCAGTTCGTTGCGCACGATTCCAATAATCTGATCGTCGGGGAGAGTCCAGACATCTTCCGCATTCTTTCCAGCAAAAAAGCATCGCAGCAGGGCGCGGTCTTCAGGAGCGCGATAGGGGAATTTGTTGTGCACAAAAGTTGCCGCCAGCAGACCCTTGCCTTCACTGCGGGGCACTAGAAATCCGAAGCCGGGGGGAAGAGATTGGCGGACATCTCGATCGTAGCCTAGGCCCACGGTGATAGACGAGCTGTATGGAATGGCGGCGAGTTCAGCGGAAAGGTCGGGGCTCGCGATGCGAAGCACTTGCGCCGCAGCAGGCGCCGGTAAAGCGAGGATCACTCCGTCAAAGTAATCGGACTGCATTCCGGCGGAGACCACCCAACCTCCGGCTTCTGGTTGAATGGCCTGCACTGCCCTGTTGGTCAAAAGCGAGGCAGGCGACAACCACGAAACGGCAGCCTCGGTCAGTTGCTGCATCCCATTTTTCAAAGAAGTGAAAAGCGGCTGCGCAACCTTGGTTGGCGTTCGAGACATTTTTCTGCGCGCAGCGAGCATGGCGCGGCCAAGACTCCCGTGCGAATCCTCCATGTCATGGAAGCGTGGAAGGACGGCTCGTACACTCAGGCTGGCAGCTTCCCCGCCGTAAATCCCTGAGAGCAGCGGATCGGCGAGTCGATCCACCATCTCAGAGCCGTAGTGCCGCTCCACGAATGAAGCGACGGATTCGTCTGGTCCGCAATTTCTCCGGTGGAATAGTTCCTTTGCCATGCGTACCTTGGTCTTCCACGAAAAAAGCGGTGACAAGATGGTGGGCATGATCTTCGTAGGCACCATGAACATCAATCCGTCCGGCATCGGAATGAGACGCCCGCGAACCAGAATATAAGTCCTGCGGCCGGCATCGTTCGAGCCAATGAGTTGATCGCCCAGGCCGAGGGCCCGGCATAGTTCGGTGGCCCACGGTTTCTCGGTGATGAAGGAATCCGGCCCGGCCTCGACGAGGCATCCATCGATGCGTTCGGTGCGCAGGACTCCACCGAGACGTGGTGAAGATTCGTAAAGAACGTATTCGACGGGGCGGCTTGCGTTCCGGCGGAGTTCTTCGAGCGCGAAGGCGGCGGCGAGGCCGGAGATGCCTCCTCCAATGATTGCAATGCGAGTCATGATCTGCGGCTTCCGGCTTTTGGCTCTCGCCTTTCGGAAGCCGGAGTGCGGGAACCGGAGGCCGAGCCCGAATACTCTTGCACGAAGCGCGCCAGATTTTTCACGTTATCGACCGGTGTTTCCGGCAGAATGCCGTGGCCGAGATTGAAGATGTGGCCGGGACGTCCTGCGGCTTGGCCGAGGATGTCTTCGGCGCGCGATTTCAATTCTTTCCAGTCGGCGAAGAGCAATACGGGATCCAGATTTCCCTGCACGGCGCATTCGTGATCGAGCCCGGCCCAGCCCTCCTCTAGTGGAATGCGCCAGTCCAGTCCAATGACATCGGCTCCCGTTTCTTTCATGGCAGGCAGCAACGTGGCGCTGTCGGTGCCGAAATAAATGATAGGCGCTCCGGTCTTCTGCAACTGCTTCACCATGCCTGTCACATGAGGAAGCACGTAGCGGCGATAGTCTTCCACGCTGAGGCATCCCACCCAACTGTCGAAGATCTGAATTACGTCGGCACCGGCGCGCACTTGCTCGGATGCGTAGAAGGTAGTAACCACAACCAATTTGCGCATCAGCGCGTCCCATTCGGTGGGGGAGTTGTACATCATTTTCTTGGCGTGAACGTAGTTGCGGGAGCCTCCGCCTTCGATCATGTAGCTGGCAAGAGTAAACGGCGCGCCGCAGAAGCCGATTACCGGAATCCGGCCGGCGAAATGCTTTGCGACCAGACTCACGGCTTCCGAGACATAGCCAAGTTCGGCGGCGCGGTCGGTGCGCAGGTTCGCGATGTCTTCCTTGCTGCGGACGGGTTTCTCGATGACGGGACCTTCTCCGGCGGAGAAATGAAAGGGCAGGCCCATTACTTCGAAGGGAAGCAAAAGGTCAGCGAAGATGATGGCGGCGTCGATGCCGAGGATTTCGGCGGCGGTGATGGTGACCTCGGCGGCGAGAGCGGGTGTCTTGCAGATCTCGAGAAGCGAATGGTCTTTGCGGACGGCGCGATACTCCGGCATGTAGCGGCCGGCCTGACGCATGAACCACACAGGTGTGTGTTCCACGGGCTGCGATTTGCAGGCGCGTACGAAGCTGGAATTTGGGGCGGACATGAAGTGTTGAATTTAGCATTTTTCTCAATGGTGCGCCGTGATCGCGGGTTTTCGGGGTACGTTTTGTGCGAGACTGAGACGAAGATCCAGACTTCCGGGTTCGGCGCAAATGGGGAGGATTCGTCAGATTATGGTGCAAGCGGGAATTGCCGCGAAAAACGTTCAGTTGAAAGTGGCTGACAATACAACCATGCAGGCCTATGTGGCCCGGCCTGCGAGCGGCGGGCCGCATCCCGGACTGATGGTGTTTCAGGAGGCCTTCGGCGTCAATTCGCACATTCGCAACGTTACTGAGCGATTCGCGGCGCAGGGATATGTAGCGGTGGCTCCGGAATTGTTTCATCGCACGGCGCCGCCGGGATTCGAGGGTGACTACAACGACTTTCCTTCGGTAATGCCGCACTATCAGGCAGTGACGAATGAGGCTGCAGAGGCGGACATTCGGGCGACTTATGAGTGGCTGCGTTCGAATTCGCAGGTCAAGGCCGATGAGATTTCGTCCGTCGGATTCTGCATGGGAGGCCGCGTTTCGTTTCTGGCAAACAGTGCGGTTCCGGTGCGAAAAGCGGTCTCGTTTTATGGGGGAGGGATTGCTCCCGCGCTGCTGGATCGGGCCTCGAGGCTGCATGCGCCGATGCTGCTGATTTGGGGCGGACTGGATAAGCACATTACCGCGCAACACCGCGACGCTGTGACTCAGGCTCTCGATGTGCAGCGCAAGATTTATGTCAACGTCGTATTCTCGAATGCCGATCATGCATTTTTCTGCGACGATCGGCCGGCGTATCAGCCGATTGCGGCGCGGCAGGCCTGGGCGTTGACGCTGGAGTTTCTGCGCTCGTGAGGAAATTGGGAATTTTGTCGGCGGCGATCGCGCTATTGTTTTTCGTGGCAGGTTGGCAGATGCCAGGACCCGGGCCGTCCGGAACGCCTACTCCAACTTTCTATAAAGACGTGCTTCCGATCCTGCAGGATCACTGCCAGAGTTGCCATCGAGTGGGAGAAGTCGCGCCCATGCCGCTGGTGACCTACAAGCAGACGCAGCCGTGGGCCGGGGCGATGGCCCATGCGGTTGAGATGAAGATGATGCCGCCGTGGTTTGCGGATCCGAGGTACGGGCACTTTGCCAATGATGTTTCGTTGACGCCACAGCAAATTGCCGTGATTTCTGATTGGGCGGCGGGGGGTGCGCCTGCTGGGGATGCTCAGGACGCGCCTGCCTCTCGAAAATGGGCTGTGGGATGGAACATTCCTGATCCTGATCTAGTCGTAAAGATGCCCAAGCCGATACAGATTCCGGCGCAGGGCGAAGTCGAATATACGTACGAGATTGTGCCCACACACTTTGCGGAGGACCGATGGGTGCAGATGTCGGAGTTTCGACCGGGAAGTCCGGCGCACGTGCATCACGCCGTCGTGTACATTCGTCCGCCCGATTCGAAATGGTTGCGGCACGCCCCCGTGGGCGAGCCGTTCACGGCGTCGACGTTGAATGATCCGCTCGAGCGGCGCGAAGCGCACGAAACTACCAGCGATCTTTTACTGGTATATGCGCCGGGGAGTTCGCCGGACCTGTGGCCGGACGGGATGGCGAAGTCTGTGCCGGCGGGCTCCGATCTTGTCTTTCAAATGCACTACACGACCAACGGCACAGCAGATCAGGATCAGACCAGCATTGGGATGGTGTTTGCGAAGACGCCGCCGAAGTGGAGAGTGATCACGCTGCAGTTGAACAATCATGCGCTGATCATTCCGCCGGGCGCGGATGATTTTCGGGTGGAAGTGCAGGGTACGCTGCCGAATGACGCGACGCTCCTGAGCTTATTTCCGCACATGCATCTGCGCGGAAAGCGGTTTGAGTATGACATTGTGCATGACGACGGCAGCGTGGAAGTGTTGTTGCGGGTGAATTATCACTTTCATTGGCAATTGAGTTACAGGCTTGCCGAGCCGCGGCCGCTGAAGGCGGGAACCAGATTGCGGGCGATCGCGTGGTATGACAATTCGAAGAATAACCCGCACAATCCTGATCCCACGAAGACGGTAATGTGGGGAGATCAGACCTCCGACGAGATGATGGTGGGATTCTTCGATGTGGCGGTGGCGGCGGGAATGGATAAGTGGAAGTTTTTTGTGCGGCAGGGAGCAGGAAAGCCGCGTGTACAGTAATAAAGCTGTTGTTACTTGCCGCTGCGGGTTGTCCTCTGTAACACTTGAATGGGTTCACGCCAATTGAGCGCAATTTCCACGCCAACAATTCCTGAAGAATCGAATCGCGTGCCCGACCGGCCGCGTGCGGCGTCGTATTGGGCGCTGGCGGTTGTGTTTGCGGCGGTGTATTTCGGCTCGCTCTTCTCGCCGGCTTTGCTCGATGACGCCGACAGCACGCATGCGGAAGCGGCGCGGGAAATGTTCGTCAGCGGGGACTACGTCACGCTGCATGTGAATGGGGTGCGCTATCTGGAAAAGGCTCCGCTGCCTTACTGGCTGGTGGCGTTCTGTTATCGGATTTTTGGAGTGAATGAGTTTGCTTCGCGATTGCCCATGGCATTGTCAGTGCTGCTGCTGGGGGTGCTGGGCGTGGTCTGGGGACGGCGGGCGTTCGGCGAGCGAGTTGGGATTTACGCAGGCCTTTTCGTGTACACGAGTGTGGGCGTGTTCTTGTTCACGCGTGTCCTGATTCCCGACGTGCTGCTGAGCCTGCTGATCGCTGCCTCTCTCTATTTCTTTTTGACCGCTCTCGATCCTGGAGGGCAAGCATGGCGCTGGTACGCAGCATATGCATGCGTGGCTCTCGGAGTGCTGACGAAGGGGTTGATCGCCCTTGCGTTTCCGGGCGGGGCGGCATTGTTGTATCTGGCAGTAACCGGAGAGTGGCGGCGCTGGCGCGAGTTTCGATTGCCGTCGGGGCTGGCGCTCTTTCTGCTGATTGCGGCGCCGTGGCACATCCTGGCGGGATTGCGAAACACCGGCGGTCAAAACGGACACGGTTTTTTCTGGTTCTACTTTGTCAACGAACATTTTCTGAGATTTCTGGGACGGCGCTATCCGCGAGACTACAACAAGCTTCCCTGGGCGCTTTACTGGTCGCTGCATCTGGTGTGGCTGTTTCCGTGGAGTCTGTATCTGCCGGCGGCGATCCGCACGATTGTGGACGAACGAAGAGCGCGTCCGCGAGTTGACTTCGGCGCCCGCACGCGATTGTTGTGCTGGATTCTAGCGGGATTAATTCTGGTCTTTTTTGCCATCTCGACCAATCAGGAGTACTACACGTTTCCGGCATACTTTCCCTTGCTGATGTTGCTGGCCGACGGAATCGCGCGCTCTGAATGGAGTGCTTGCCATCTTGGCATTCGGAAGGGAGGGCTTACGATTTCGGCGGGAGCCCTGGCGGTGGTGGGAGTGGTAGCGAGTGCAACTCTGTTGACGTTGCTGTGGCAATCGCGTCACTTGCCGTTCGAGCCTGACATTGGGACCGTGCTGGCGAAGCACAACATGAATACGGATACGCTCTCAACGTCGCACATACTGGACTTGAGTTACGCGTCCTTTGCCGCGTTGCGTTTGCCGGCGGCACTGGCGGCTGTGGCATTGATGGTGGCTCCACTGCTTTCTTTGTTCCTGCGGATTCGCCGAAAACACTATGCCGCCACATGGGCACTGGCGGCGGGCATGGCGGTTTTTCTGGTGGCGGCTCACATTGCTCTGGGACGGTTCGGGCCGTATCTATCGTCGCGAGATTTGGCGCGCGAGATTGCGGCGCGAGCGCGTCCGGCCGATCGCATGATGATTTATGGGGATCAGGCGTTCGGCTCGTCGCTGTTGTTCTATTTGCAGCGGCCGATCGATCTGGTGGAAGGGCGGACGACTTCAATGTGGTTTGGATCGACGTTTCCGGATGCTCCAAAGATTTATTTGAGTGACGCGGATTTGCAACGGGACTGGGCTGCACAGGAAAGAGTGTTCCTGTTTGTGCCACCGCATCTGAAAGCTAGAGTGGATGCACTTTTGTCGAGCAAGTTTGTGGTGGCCGAGATCTCCGGGAAGTATGTTTACAGCAACCGGCCGTGAATCGCTTGGCCCCGGCTGTTAGACTTTTGAACTATTGCTTAGAATCTTAAGCGGCTGAGAGCGCTCAGAAGCGACTCGGAATCGCAAGGACTCTTTTGGGGGAAGAATCGATGAAGGCAAAGCGGACGGGAGTTCTGGCCTTGATGGCCGCTATCGGGATATGTGGATTTGTGGCCGGCGCCGTTAAGGCGCAGCCGGGGAGTGTGACTCCGGCCGCCGCCCAGGCTGTTACAAACGCAAACGGGCCGAAGAAGGCGGAGGAGCAGTTCAAGAATATCCAGGTGCTCAAGGGTGTTCCGGCGGAAGAGATCTTTCCCACCATGCAGTTCATTACGGCATCGCTCGGCGTGGAGTGCGAGTTCTGTCATGTGCACAACGCTTTTGAAAAAGACGACAAGAAGACCAAGCAGACTGCTCGCAAGATGATGGAGATGATGTTTGCGATCAACAAAGACAACTTCGAGGGACACCGCGAGGTGACGTGTTATTCATGCCATCGCGGCAGCGCAAACCCGGAGGCGATTCCGGCGGTGATGGCTGAGGAAGCGAAAGTAAATCCGTCCAAAGAACCTGTCGGAGAGCCGAAGCCGTCTAACGCGAAGGAAAGCGCCGGGCCATCGGGTGAGCAACTGCTCGATCAATATGTGCGGGCGGCGGGCGGTGCCGCGGCTATCGACAGAGTCAGCAGCCGCGTCATGAAAGGGACGATCGATTTTGGGGGCAAATCGCTGCCCATTGATATTTATGCGAAGGATCCGGAGAAACGCGTTTCCTTGACACATACGCCAGAGGGCGACAGCGTCACGGCATTTAATGGACGCGAGGGCTGGCTGGGAACGCTGGGCCATCCCTCGCGGGAGATGCACGGCAGCGATCTGGATGGAGCGTCGATGGACGCGGATCTGCATCTGGCTACACACTTGAAAGCAATGTTCAGCCAGGTACGGGTGCGCGGTACGGAGAAAGTCGGCGATCACGAGGCTTACGTCGTAGAGGGCCAGCGCGGAGCGAAGCCGCCGATTGAGTTGTATTTTGACCAGCAATCTGGACTGCTAGTGCGGTTGGTAAGGTACGGAGAGACTGCGCTGGGATGGTTGCCAACCCAGATCGATTACGCGGATTATCGTGACACCGATGGCGTGAAGATTCCATATCGCTGGACGCTGGCGCGGCCCAGTGGACGATTCACCATTCAAGTGAGCGAAGTGAAGCAGAACGTTCCAGTCGATGACGCCAAGTTTATCAAGCCTGCAGCGGACGAGCAGAAAGGGCCAGCGAAATAAAGTGGCAACCTTACGCAACTCAAGTGGTCGGCGGATTCGCTCTCTGAGTAGTATTGTCAATGGCCGCTTTGGTGACCACGGGATCGGCTTCAATTTTCACTTCGACCTCAGCTCCTTCTTGGAGCTTCACTTTTTGCCCATGAGAGTCGATCAAAGTATTAGGAACCCGAATCTCGCGATAAAGGTGATCTGCACCCTCGACCGCGATCTGAGCTTTTTCCGGTTCGCCGGAAGCGGGATGGGGGCGAATAACCTTTTCGACCTTACCCGGTAGTGTAGTAGTTGCTTTTGATTGTTCGGTAGACACGGGTGAGGACCTCCATTGCCCCAATACACACTTCCAGCGAGACCCGGCATGCGGAGTCACTGATGCTGGAAACGGTATTTTCTGTGTGTTTCCACCTATGCGCTATAGGGGAAACACTGTAGTAGATGTTAGCGTTCGGACATATCGACGACAAACCTAAGCGAAAAGACCCACCTGTTGGGCGTCGAAATAGTCCACCAAGCCGAAAATGAGGGGCTTTCAGAACAGCTTCAGGTTCTTCATATATTCTCCATGATGCGTGATCGGTACCACCGTCAAGGATTTCGGTCTTGAACCCTCGCCCACTTTGGATGCTAGTCGCACTGCTCGGCATGGTGCGATCCAACCTTGCCTTTGCACAAACGCAGGATCATGTTCGGAATTCCGGCTCCCCGGCTGCCTTAGATCGCGCGCTGACGCCTTCCATCAGTGGAGTCTTGCTCGACCCGTCGGGAGCTGCGATCGCCCAAGCGCAAGTATCTTTGATTGGAAATAAGAGTGAACTTCTTGCTCGAACGACCACCGATGCTGTCGGAGCCTTCCACTTCGATAGCATTGCAGCCGGAACGTACACGCTGGAGTTCCACGCCGAAGGCTTTCGCGACACCCGCGTTGCGGCCGAAGTCACCGGCAAACGACTTTCTCCGATCCGCATTGTGATACCGATTTCGGTTGAGACCGAAACGGTGACAGTGGCAACCGGGGTCAATGTGCCGGTCGTGACTACGGAGACCGCCGACAATCAGAACGCCAATTCTATCGATCGCGACACGCTCGACCGCATCCCGGTGTTCGATCAGGACTACATCACCACAATGTCCCGATTCCTGGACGACAATGCGACCGGCACCAACGGCGTCACGCTCGTGGTGAACGGGATCGAGGCCAATGGACCCGGCGTAACGCCCTCCGCGGTGCAGGAAGTGAAGATCAACAACAATCCTTACTCCGCGCGCTTCTCGCGGCCCGGGCGCGCTCGTTTGGAAATCGTCACAAAAAGTGGATCTCCTGCCTACCATGGTTCGCTGAATCTCATGTTTCGCGACTCAGTCTTCGATGCCAGCAATGCCTTCGCGATCGTGAAGCCGCCAGAGAGCCGGCAATATTATGAAGGGTCTGTTACGGGCCCGATCGGGCACGGCAAGCGCACCAGTTTTCTGCTGTCACTTGACGAAGATCTGCTGGATCAGCAGGGCATTATCGACGCCAATGCCATTACCGCCGCCGAATCGCTGGGATTCGGGCCATTTGCGCAGACCGTTCCCAACCCCACCCATCATTTTTTCGGATCGGGCCGCATTTTTCACGATTTGGCCAACGGCGACCAGTTCTGGATCGGATACTCCTATGAACATCGGTCCGCGGAGAATCAGAACGCAGGGGGCACGATTCTGCCCAGCGCAGCTATCGACACGCGATTTCTGGAACATGAAATCAATGTCAGCTACCTGCATCAGTTCTCGCCTCACTGGTTGAATCAGGCCAGATTTCTTGTCGGGCACTACGATTCATCAGTCGCCAGCGTTGTTCCTGAAGCTCAGATCGCAGTTTCCGGACTGTTTACGGCAGGCGGCGCGCAGGCTGATTCGAGGCGCACGGAATATCACTTTGACGGAACGGACTTTGCCACCTATGCCAATGGCAAGCATCAACTTAGCTTCGGCATCGACATTCCCGACATCAGCCGGCGCGGATTGGATGATTTCACCAACCGCGCCGGCACCTATACCTTCGCCAGCGCCGCCGATTACGCCGCCGATGCGCCGGCAACCTATCTCGTGCAGAGCGGCCAGGGACACGTAGCCTTTTTGGAAAAGGTGATCTCCGCTTTTGTGGAAGACAACATTCGGGTGCGGCCGAATTTGTCGGTTTACATGGGAGTCCGCTATTACTGGCAGAACTATTTCCACGATGAGCCTCACAACTTCGCGCCGCGGATCAGCTTCGCCTACGCGCCCAGCGCAACCAGCAAGACCGTGATCCGCGGAGGCGCGGGCTTATTCTATGATCGGACTGGTCCTAGCCCGATTGGCGACCTTTTGCATTTCAACGGCGTCAATTTGCTGCGCTTCATCGTCGATCCGCCCCTCGCAGCCTACCCCATCAATCCTGGGGTCCTGTCGCAAATTCCGGTGAGTGTGGTCACTCTCGATCCCCGCCTGCGTATTCCCTGTTCCTTGCAATACAGCGCGGGAGTGGAGCGCCAGGTTACCGCGAAAAGCACGTTCTCCGCCGTTTACATCGGCACTCGCGGCATCGACGTTTTCCGCTCCATCGACGCGAATGCCCCGGTTCTGATTAGCGGTAACTATGCGCGCCCGAATTCTGCCTTCGGCCAGGTCCGGCAGATGCAATCCGAAGGATATCTGAAAGGCAACGCGCTGGAGCTAACCTTTCGAGGCAAACCCAGCAAATATTTCTCCGGCCAGATCCAGTACACGCTGAGCCGCACCGATAACAACACGAGCGGCATCACATTCTTTCCGGCCAACAGCTACGACGCGGCGGCCGACTGGGGTCGCTCCGATAATGACCGCCTCCACAAGTTCGACCTGCTCGCGTCGTCGCAACTGACGAAATTGTTCACCTTGGGAGTCGGGCTGTCTCTTTATTCGGGGAAGCCGGTCAACATCACCACTGGGGGTGACGATAATCACGATGGCATCCTCAATGATCGTCCCGCGGGTATCGCGCGCAATACCATGGCCGGTCCTGGTCTGATCGATCTCGACTTCAACTTGTCACATGACTTTCCGCTCTCGAAGGGGAAGAAGGAAACTCGCGTGCTCTCGGTGTCGCTAAATTCCTTTAACGTCCTGAATCATCCGAATTACGTCACCTATATCGGAACGCAATCTTCACCTCTGTTTGGAAAGCCGGTCGCGGCCCAGCCTCCGCGCCGGATGCAGTTGGACGTACAGTTCAAGTTCTGAGCCCGATTCAATAACAAAACCTGATAGGCACGATAAATAGTTTCGATTTCCGTGTAACTTGCCCTGAACGTTACAGTGAGGCGGACCTGGATTGTCTTCGTCGCTGGGATTGGGGGGAAAAGAAGCACGGCAAATCGCGCCGCACCAAGATCGCGCCAGACCAAGGAAGAGGAATATGATTGGAAGTCGGCGTGGAGACTGGCGGAAGTTCCCGGAACATTCCGACGCAGCGGCGGCGTGAAGAACGCAGAACAGGACTTGACGACACTATGACGAAGATCGAGGCGGTCATTCAAAATTCCAAAATGGAGGCCGTGAAGGCTGCGTTGCAGGAGATCGGCGTTGAAGGCATGACTGTGATTGAGGTCCGAGGCCACGGACGGCAGAAGGGGCATACCGAGGTCTATCGCGGGCGAGAGTACAGCGTGGATTTGATTCCCAAGACGAAGATCGAGATGGTGCTCGCCGAGGCAATGGTGGAAAAAGCGGTGCTGGCCATTCTCGGTTCCGCGCGCACGGGGAAGATTGGTGACGGGAAGATTTTTCTGTCCCGTGTGGACGAGGCGATCCGTATTCGCAACGATGAACGCGGCGAGGGGGCTCTCTAGGCTGAGAAAGCTTATGTAGAGACAGCCGCCTCGGCCGTCCGGAGCGCAACTCGACAGCGCCAGGAGGCGAGCTTGACTGGCCGGACTGCCGAGGCGGCTGTCTCTACGCGGCCTGGGACGCGACCGGAAAGTAGCTGACAGGCAGTGATGAATTGGCCCTCCCCCTGTGACTCGTGTCACAGGGGCGATTACATTCATGATGGCGGCGTCCTCATTGATCAGCGAATTACGGGGTTCCCTTAGCGACGAATCAGCGCGTATTCAGCGGGAGTTTGAGATCTCCGGAGACGGCCGCGCGGCCGTGGCGCAACGCACACGACTGGTGGAAGACATTCTGGCACGGCTTTGGCGGGATATTGTTTCGCCTGACGAGGCCAAACCTGCCAACTTCGCGTTAGTGGCCACGGGGGGATTTGGGCGCGGCTGGTTGTTTCCATATTCCGATATCGATCTCCTCTTTCTTTTTGGCGATCGCAACGCAGAGCAGGCATTCAAAGATCCGGTTCGCCGTTTCTCGCAGGAATTGTGGGATCTGCGGCTGAAGCTGAGTCCGGCGTCGCGGATTCTCGGCGAGTGCGACCGCTATGACGCGAACAATACCGAATTCACGATTTCTCTTCTCGACTGCCGCTACCTCGAAGGCGATCGCGACCTGTTCCGGCGGCTTCACGACAAAGTAATTCCGAAGGTGGTCATGCGCGAGTCCAAAGCTCTGCTGCAGGGGCTCGCCGAGGTCACCCGCGAGCGCCATGCGAAATATGGGATGACGCTTTATCACCTGGAGCCAAATTTGAAGGAGGCGCCGGGTGGACTACGCGACTGCAACGTGGCCAGCTGGCTCGCCCTGATTTCGGCAATGGACAAGCTCCACGATTGGCCGGATGCCAGTTCGCTGCGAGCTCCCGTGCGCAAGCAACTGGAGGCGGCGCTGGATTTTCTTATGTCGGCGCGATGCTTTCTGCACTTCCGCCACGGGCGTGACGACAACACCTTGAGTTGGGAGGCCCAGGACGAAGCCGCCGCGCGCAAAGTAGGAGCGGCCGATTCGGCGGAATTGTCGGCCGCGGACTGGATGCGGATTTATTTCGGGCATGCGCGCGCCGTGCAACGGACAGTCACGCAACTGCTGGAAGAACTTCCTGAAGCTTGGTCGGCGCTTTACCGCCAGGTGCAGAGTTGGCGGTCGCGGCTGACGACGCCGGATTTTTCCGTAGTGGATGGGCTCATCTTTTTGCAGCAGCCGTCGGCCCTGCAGGATCCGGAGGTCTTACTGCGCTTATTTCATTTCATGGCGCATCATGGGTTGAAGCTGAGCGCAACCACCGAATATCGCATTGAGCAGGCGCTTCCCGCGCTGGCCTCGATGCCGCCGCGAGGTGCGGAACTTTGGCTCTACCTGCAGGAAACCTTGCTGCAACCGCATGCCGCGGACGCGTTGCGCGCCATGCACTCACTGCGGTTGCTGACGCTGTTGCTGCCGGAATTGAAGTTGATCGATTCGCTGGTCGTTCGCGATTTCTATCATCGGTTCACGGTGGATGAACATTCGTTTCTCGCAATCGAAAGCCTGCATCGGCTGAAGCAGTCGAAGTCCGAATGGGACAGGCGCTACGCGGAACTGCTCGGCGAACTGGAGGATCCGGAATTGCTTTATCTGGCCTTACTCCTGCACGACACCGGGAAAGGCGTGCCCGGCGGCGATCACGTGCAGGCCAGTCTGGAAATCGCAGGCCGCGCCATGGACCGGTTGGACGTTGATCCGAAGGAGCGGGAGGAGGTCCTGTTTTTAATCGCCAACCATCTGGAACTGTCGGCGGCGCTGCGCCGCGACATTTTCAATCCGGAGACGGTGGCAGGGTTTGCCGACAAGATCGGAACATCCGAGCGCCTGAAGATGCTCTGCCTGCTGACGTATGCAGACATCAAGGCGGTGAATCCGGAGGCATTGACACCGTGGAAGGCGGAGAACGTTTGGCAGCTTTATATGGGAGCTGACAATTACTTGAACCACAGCGCCGACCAGCGGGTGCACGCGGATGTGAATGACGAAAAGCTGGCGCGGCTGCGTTCGCTGGCGCCGGTGACCGGCAGCAAGTTCAAGGAGTTTCTGGAGGGATTTCCGCGGAGATATTTACTGGTCCACTCCGCCGAGGAAGTCATGCGGCACCTGGCCATGGCCGACCAGCTCGGCGAAGATCCGGTACAGGTTGAGTTGAAGCGCGGGCGGCACTGGTATGAGCTGACGCTGGTGACCAGAGATCGGCCCTTTCTGTTTTCGAAACTTGCTGGAGTGTTGGCTGCGTGGGGGATGAACATTGTGAAGGCAAACGCCTTCTCGAATGAGGCTGGCACCGTGGTCGACACGCTTTACTTCACGGATCGCTTCCGCACGCTGGAACTGAATCTCTCGGAGTGGGACCGGTTCCGGCGCAGCGTCACCAGCGTCCTTCTCGGCGAGGCCGATCTGGATAAAATGTTGCGCGATCGTCAACGCGCCGAGAAGGGCGCCATCGCGAAAGTAAAAGTCGAAACGAAGATTGAGTTTGACGATTCATGCTCATCGACCAGCACTCTTGTCCAGGTGATTACTCAGGATCGTCCGCGGCTACTGCATCGCATAGCGTCGTGCTTTTCAGATCTGAAGTGCAATATAGAGATCGCCTTGATCGACACTGAAGGGCAGATGGCGATCGATACGTTTTATCTCACGGCCGGTGGAGTAAAGCTCAAGGCGGAGCATTGCCGGAACGTAGAGAAGGCGCTGGTGGAGGAATTGAGAGGGGAGTAAGGTCGCGCCTAGCCTAGCGTCCACCGGTCGCAGAGGGGTTCCCCGACCCGGGCGCTTGGGCAAAAGATCTCGCCATCGTCTTCCTTGAACCGAACGACACCTCCTATAAGGAATCCTTGCCATCCGGTACCACTGAGAGCGTAAATCTTGTTTCCTGGCTCAGTCATGTCAGTGGGCTTGCTGCGCTGACCGTCGAGCAAGCCTAAATCATCCGTCTCCTCGACCTTTATTCCCTTAAACCATGCTCTTATCTCCACGGCTCTCAGGTCCTGGAATAGAACGTCAACCCCAGATGATGGAGTTTTCGTTCGATTCCCGCTCCTAAGCAGAAGCAAGTATGACTCATCGAGTAACCGAAGAGGCTAAATAGTCGATCTGACTCGAACACAATTCGACCGCTCATCGAAGACTCACACGGTAAGGCTCTGTCACTTTGTCGAAAACTTAAACACCGTCTTCTGACGGAATGTTTCGCCCGGCCTCAGGATTGTATTCGGGAAGTCCGGATGATTTGGCGAATCCGGGAAGTGTTGGGTCTCGAGACAGAAGCCGAAACGACGCTTGTAAACGTGTCCTTTCTTTCCCGTCACGGTGCCGTCTAGAAAGTTTCCCGTATAGAACTGCACTCCCGGCTGCGTAGTCGAGACTTCCAGAACACGTCCGCTCGTCGGTTCGTAAACTCGGGCGGCCAAAGTCAGGCCGTCCCCTTTGCGATTGATCACCCAGTTGTGATCGTAGCCGTGGCCGAGCACGAGTTGTTCGTAATTATCGTCGATGCGGGCCCCGATTCTCGTGGACCTGCTGAAATCCATTGGCGTTCCCTTGACCGGGCGGAGTTCGCCTGTAGGGATGAGATTCTTGTCGACTGGAGTGAAGCGGTCCGCGTTGAGCATGAGTTCGTGATTCAGAATGTCGCCGTTGCCTTCCCCTGCCAGATTGAAATAACTGTGCTGGCTCAGATTGATCGGCGTGGCCTTATCGGTGGTAGCTTCGTAGTCGATGACCAGTTCGTTTTCGTTAGTCAGCGTGTAGGTCACTCGGACCTTCAGATTCCCAGGCCAGCCGTCGTCCCCGTCTTTGCTGAGATAGGTGAAGGTGACGCCGGCCCTGCCTTTCAGCGGTTCGCCGTCCCACACAACCTTGTTGAAAGTCTTGTTGACGCCGCCATGCAGTGTATTAGGGCCGTCATTCTTGGGCAGAGTGTAGGTCTTGCCGTCGAGCGTGAATGTGCCATTCGCAATGCGGTTGGCATACCGGCCAACGATGGCGCCGAGGAAAGGAGGATTCGGAATGTAGCCCTCGAGATTCTCGTGGCCGAGCACGACGTCGGCGAACTGTCTTTTGCGATCGGGAACACGAATCGACACGATGATGCCGCCATAGTTCATCGCGTCCACTTCGACACCGTTTGCGTTGGTGAGTGTGTACAAGGTGATCGGCCTCCCGTCGTGCGTGGCAAAAGGTTTTTGCTGAACGGCTTGCTCGTGTCTCTTGCCGGCCTGGGCGAGGGCGGGTCCGGCGATCGTGAGTCCCGCGATCATGAGACTGAGCAGGGTGACGCATACGGTAGGGAGATGTCTTGGCATCATGCGGGAAAGTGTACTACGAAGGCCGGGTTTGTGCCGTCGCAAGACCGCGACCTGCACTCAGCGTGCAATCCCTTAATCAAAACTTCTTGAGCTTCGCTGTACTGGACAGCCGAGGCGGCTGTCCCCACACAGGCATTACTTCTTATACGGCCATTGCGCTTGCGTGAACAATGCGCCATCGATCCAGATGGTTTGTCCGCTGATGAAAAATGCGCCCTTGCTCGCCAGAAAAACGACCGTCGGCGCGATGTCGGCGGCGGTGCCCACGCGGCCCAACGGCGTTAGCTTCGACCATGTTCCCGCGTAGTCTGGGTCTTCCATTCGGGTGCGCTCCGATTCAATCGATCCAGGCGCGATGCAGTTCACCCGTATGCCATAGCGTCCCAGCTCAACCGCGGCCTCTTTGGTCAACATCTCAATCCCGCCCTTGCTCGCCGTGTAGGCCACCAGAGAGGGAAATGCCAGTTTGTTGCAACCCGAGCCCAGGTTCACGATCGAACCTCCTCCGTGATCTTTCATGTATCGGGCAGCTTGTTGCGTGCACAGGAAACAGCCTTTCAGGTTGGTGTCAATGACCAGGTCCCAGTCTTCTTCGGTCACGTCGAGAAGCGATTTCCAGGTCTGCACGCCGGCATTGTTGACCAGAAGATCGAGCCGCCCGAAAGTGCCGATCACGCGCTCGAACATCGCTGTGACTTGGCTGCTGGAGCGGATGTCGGCCTCGACGGACAATACGTCACTGGGAAGCCCAACGGCTTGCGCGGCGCGAATCTCGGCCACAGTCGCATCCACCGCAGAAACCGGATCATTGTAATAGTTCACCGCAACTTGGTATCCGTTCCGTGCCAACTCCAACGCAATTTCCTTCCCAATTCCCCGGCTGGCCCCGGTTACCAGAGCTGTCTGGCTCTGCTGCATAGTCACCTCGATCAAACGCACAAGATCACAGCGAAGAGATCATAACCAACCGGAGAAGCGAATGAGCAAGATTACGCTCAATTCGAGTATGACCACCGCCGCGTGGTGGTGATACCATCGCGGGCGACATGATCCAACGAAGGTCAGTTCTCATTTCTCTCCCGCTTTTGTTGGCAACTCTCGCCGTGAATGTCGCAGGCCAGATTCAGCCCGCATCGCCCCATCCAATCGTGCTGCACGCGGCGCGCCTGCTCGACGTGAAGACTGGGCGCATGGTCACGCCGGGAGAGGTACTGGTGCAGGGCGAGCGCATTGTCGAGGTCGGGGTCTCGGTCAAGCACCCCGCCGGTGCGGAAGTGATCGACCTGGGCGATCGCACGCTGCTTCCCGGACTCATCGATGCCCACGTCCACCTTTTTCTGCATCCCGGCGCGGAAGACTTGCAGACGGTACAGGAATCGGTGCCGCAACGCACGATTACGGCTACGCTGGCGGCGCGCGACGACCTGATGGCGGGTTTTACCGCCGAACGCGATATGGGAACCGAGGGCGCGGGCTCCGCAGATACGGCAGTGCGCAACGCGATTGATGAAGGCAACATTCCGGGTCCGCGGTTGCGCATCAGCGGCAACGCCATCAATATCCTCGGCGGTCACGAGGATGCCATCGGATATAACCCGGAACAGCATGTTCTGCCCAACGCGAACTACGCCAACAGCGCAGACGAACTGATCGCCGTGATGCGCCAGCAATTCAAGGAAGGCGCCGACTTCATCAAGATTTATGAAACCGGCTCGGATTCGATTCGGGACGGGAAGTTCTCGACACCGTATCAGTACACCGAGGCACAACTGGAGGCTGCCGTGAAGGAAGCGGCGCGCCTGGGCCGCCGCGTAGCGGTGCATGCCACGGGGGAGCCCGGAACTCTCTTTGCCGTGCAGGCCGGCGTGGCCTCGATCGACCACGCCAATCAGTTGGGCGACGAGACCATGCGGCTAATGAAGGAAAAGCAGATTTTCGCCGTGCCGACTTTCACCATCTTCGAATACTTTGCCGATCATGCGGCCACCCCGGCGCAGGGTGCCCGCGAACATCAGATGCTCGATGTGAAGGTGCAGGAATTTAAGAAGCAGCTCGCGGCAGGCGTGCCCATGGCTGCGGGATCCGACGTTGGTCCGTTCCCTCATGGCACGCAGGCGCGCGAGTTTGTCCTCATGGTGAAATATGGCATGTCGCCATTGGCGGTGCTGCAGGCTGATCTGCTCAACGGCGCAAAGCTGCTGGACTGGGACGGCCAGATCGGCGCCTTGGAGCCGGGATATCTGGCGGACATGGTCGCGGTGCCGGGGGATCCTCTGCGGGACATTACAGTACTGCAGAACGTCGCATTCGTGATGAAAGGCGGCGTGGTTTACAAGAAGTGAGCGACGGCTTGCCCGAACCCCAAAGGTGCAAAACAATGCACAGTCGCGGGCAATCTCATGAGAAGCCCAAACTAAGCTATTGATTACAGGCAGCTTGCCTGCAATTCCCATATTGGGAGGTAGGGCATCCAATTGCCCTTTCATAAGTGCCTCGCCGGTCACGGCGGGCACCTATGAGTTTCCGCAAACCCTTTGCCTTCTTCGTCTTGATCGCCACCGTGTTGCTGGCGTGCGGCGCTTGCCCGGCGCTGTATGCCCAAGCTCCATTTGCATCCGTGGATCCCGACGCCCCAACCCCGTTCATTGAGGCTTCGACGCCAGCCTCAGTCGCGCCTTCGATCAACGCTGAACATCGATTCTGGGACAGACAGAATTGCGCGCTATGGATCGCTGCTGCAGCTTTAAACGGAGCTGACTTCGCCGTGACTCGCGCCAACCTGCAGAGTGGCGGACAGGAACTGAATCCAGTGGTTCGCATATTCGGCACCTCGACGCCGGGCCTGGCGGTGAACTTTATCGGCGAAACGGTGGGAGTGGTCAGTCTTAGCTACTTCTTTCACAAGACCGGCCACCACAAGCTAGAACGCGCCGTTTCCCTGGTCAACATCGGAAGCTCAGCCGGCGCCGTGAGCTACGGATTGATGCACCGCTGAACGATTGGTCATATCGATATTTTTTTTGGTGGTTCCGGATAAGATATTGACCTCATTGGAGTTATTGGCGGAGGATATGACGACATCCGCGTATAATCTTGGAAAATAAGGACTTGTACGTAAAATATTGCAGACTAAGGACTTAATGGGACTGAGGGGAGCGCGGCCTTCGCGGTGTGGGGAAGTGAGGCGGATTGGCTGGCGATTCGCGCACATGGGGATTCGTTGGAGACGCCCGCGCTGGGGTTGGGGGACGTGGGATGGCGTTTGGGCATAGTCCCAAGTTGGACTTTTTGAAATCCTCAGTCAAGGTTGGATGTCACAGGTTTCACAGGTTTGGGCTGTGGAAGGCTGTGGAAAAGTGGAGTTGGTGGGTAAGGGGAAGTTCGGTGGCAAATCAGCCGATTGCTCGGGATTTCGGACACAAATAAAGGCCGCGCCCGTGGGCGCGGCCTTTGGTTTTGAGAGGGCGCCATACCGGCGCCTTCAAGTGATGATTAGAAGCGGACGCGAGCGCCCACTTCGATTTGTCTCGGCTGGGCCTCGCCGCCCAGGGTTCCGAAACCATTACCCGGTGCGTCTCCCTCACTAATTCCGAGGCCCGTCGGATCCAGCCACTGGTTATGGTTCAGGACGTTAGCGAAGACGCCCTGGAATTCCAAGTTGATGTTCTCGGCCATCCTGATCGTCTTCTTCAGACTGAAGTCCATGTTCCAGTAAGGAAGGCCGTTGAGGGCGCCGGCGCCACCGTCTCGAGAGTCCAGACCCAGAATCGGGTTGCGCCAGTTGTCCGCCTGCGCCGTCCCATTCGGGAAGATATTGCGGGGCAGTTGGCCCGTGTTTGCATTTTGATTGGGATCATTGTAGACGTGACCGCTTTTATAGGGCCCAATCGGTATCGCGTTCTGGTTACTGAAATAATTGGTGTTGTCGCCTGAGCCGAACTCCTCGCTGTCTCCCGTCGTAGTATAAACCTCAACCGGAGTGCCCGACCCGGCGGTGAAGATGGTCGCAAACGTCCAGCCACCCAGCACCCTTCCCATCAAACCTGACTGCCCTTTATAGAAAGGTGGCGAGTAAACGAGGAAGGCGTTATATACGAATTTGCGGTCATAGCCCTGCCTGCCATACATCTGCTTTAGATTATAGACATCCTCGGCAGTGTATTCGCTGGTAGCCTGGACGAACGCTCCTTCGCCGAGGGCTTTCGACCAAGTGAAGTTCGACTGCATCGTCAATCCCTTCCAGTCGGCCATCTTCAGCGAGGCGAAGCCCGCATTGTAGTTCCCAGTACCAACGCTGGCGTTGAGAGCTATGCCCGAGGTCAGCTGGCCTTGACAGCCGTTACCAGTTCCCGCGCCGCAGTTAGCCGCAATGGGAGTGTTCTGCATGGTACGTGGGAAGGCGAAGGCCCCGCCGGTGCTGCCGTTAACGGATGTACACTTGCCAGTGCCTCCGGGACAACCCGCTCCCTTATCCAGATCACTCCAGAGGTCCCACACCGTAGCGTTGGCTAGGTTCCCACCTTCATTCCCAACCATTGTGGCAGTGCAGGTTCCGGGTGTGCAGTAGCCCGTTCCGGCGAGCGCTGTCTCGAAGAATGGTTGTGGCGTAACTGCCCCTGCCGTGCCGGCACAGTTGCCGCCGCCCATCCCGGCAACGCCGCCGCAGTATTGCAACACTACGTTTTTATACGCATTAGCGAAGGTCTGCCCGCCCTGGGTCATCATGTAAGGAACTGCGTTAATGTCCAGCGGCAGGTATTCGTGGGTGATCCTGCGTCCGATGTAACCCAATTCCAAGGTGACTCTACGGGACAACTGGCGCTGGATAGTGAAGTCAAACGAGTCAATTACGTTAGGCCGGAAGTGCGGATCTAGACCTTCGCCGGCGCCTGCTGCGATTGCGTTGTAACCAGGAAAGTCGGGTTGTGGAAGTGTCGGACTTGCCGCGGGCAGTGGTGCGACCAATCCATTCGGTCCAATGCGAAATGCGCTCGTTGTACTAGCCGAGTTGTTCGTGCCACAACCAGCCGCTGTGGCTCCCCCGATGCATTGCACAGGTTGGATCAGACCTGTTCCTAATAGCGGCACGAGTACCAGATCCACGCCGTTTAGGCGGCCGTACTGACGGCCGTAGCCGCCGCGAACCACTGTGTTTGCCAGGAATCCATCGGTGGCCTTCGGAGCCCACGCGACAGCAACTCGCGGACTGAATTGACCGTAGAAGGGGTTATAGGGATATTTCAACCCGTTGGCAGTATCCCCCACCAGCGCAAATCCAAGCTGAGGATTGTAGACTTGCCCTTGCAGCGCCGCGCGCTCCCTAGACTTTAGGTAAGCAATCGCGTCGAGCTGCTGACCTGAGGCATCGACCACTTCAATCTGCTTGCCGTTCTTTTCTACCGGAGGCATCTCCAGCGCGTAACCCAAACCATACGTGAGTGTGAAGGTCGGCTTCATATGCCACGTGTCGCTGAAGTAGACGTTGTAGTAGGGAATTGTGCTCTGGTCGAAAGCTGGGGTTAACGGAGGATTCAAAGCCAAATTCGCCCCCGAACGGGTATAGGCGGTTTGCGCGATGGAAACGATCCCTAACCCGGCCGCCACCAGGGAGTCGCATTTCTTCGCGCTACTTGAGATGGTCGCGGTGGTGCAAATCGGAAAGTTTGATGAAAGCTCCGCTCCAGAGGATCCGACACCGAGTTCATATACTGGCTGGTAATTGATCCCACCGCCATTATCGGTGCGCTGATGCCAGTTGAAGTTGTGCTGATAGGTGCCACCGAACTGGAAGAGGTGATTGCCCTTCAACATGGAAACGTCGTCGCGGAACATGTGATCTTTTCCATCCCAGAAGCGGGTACGAGTCTGTTGCGTGTTCACGTTGTAAGGGCCGAGATCCTGAGTTTGTGATTGGCCGGACTCGATTTCGAGCGCTCCGCCCAAACCGGCGCACAGGGTGCAGCCCTGTATGATGTCACCCTTGCGGCCCCAAGCCCACCAATTGCGCAAAAAGCTGTAGTGAAGGTCGTTCGTCGTATTGTTCGTGATGTTGGTGGTCAGACCGGCAACCAGGTACCACGGTTCCACCGGATCGCTGGAGAGGGACGCGGGTGTGCCCAGCTTATCGCCGGCGAATGCACCGCCGATATCCACCTGGTCCGACGTAGCTTGCTGCTGGTTGAAATAGCGATAGCTGACCATGAAATGCTCTTTCGCGCCAAAATCATGGTCTACTCGGGCCACGGCGAATTTGCTCTTGAGTGGAAGGTTAAGCGTTCCCTGGAATCCTTGAATATTCACTCCGTCGCATTGGGTTCCGGCTGCGCAAGTAGAATTGGACAGCGGCATATAGGTGTTCCATATCTGTGACACGATGGGATTGAAGCCAATACCGGACGGATCCACACTAGCTAGACTATAGGTCGCGCCCGTCTTCTCGTCCGTCAGAAGGCCTGCTCTCAAATTCGCGGACGGGACGTTTCTATTCCACGTCTCGGATTGAGGATAACGAAATCCCTCATAGTTAAAGAAGAAATAGGTCTTGCCGCCCAGAACGTTCCATGGCAGCAGCGGACCACCAATGGCGCCCCCAAACCGGCTGTAATGATAACTGGGGAGGCCCCCGGTTCCCGGACCAAAGAGTTCCCGATTGTAGCTATTCTGCCATGTGTTCCCCGACCAGTTGTTATCTTTGTAATATTCATACGCCGTGCCATGAAACGAGTTCGATCCGCGCTTCGTGACCACTTTGATTTCGGCGCCGGAAGAACTGTTGAAGTCGGCGGTCTGGTTGGCAGTGTTGACCTTAAACTCTTCCACGCTATCCGCGGGAGTGGGCATTACGCCGGACGGCTTGTTGTAGCTCGTATATTGTGCGGAAACGCCTCCGGTCGGGTCGCCGATCGTGTTGGCGGAGACGCCGGATGTGTACACGCTGCCCGCGCCGTCCATGTCGTTGGTGTTGTTGCCGCCATCCAGCGAGAAGTAGTTTTCATCGACCACCGCGCCGGCAACGCTGCCATCGGGCCCGACGCCAGGCTGCAGTTCGATGAACGTATTCACGTCGCGGCCGATACTCGGCAGATTGTCAATCGCTTCGGACGTGACGGTGTTTCCCACGGTGGCGTTCATGGTCTGCAACTCATTGCCAACCGCAGTCACTTCGACCACGACGTTGCTGGTTCCGACTTGCAACGTCATATTCGCGGTCGTTGCGTCGCCGACCCGCACTGTGGTTTGACTCCTTGTGGTCGAAAAACCTTGTTTCGTGATAATCAGATCGTACGCGCCAGGAGTGACATCGACGAAGATGTATCGTCCGGCATCGTTGGTGGTGACTGTGCGCGAAGTCTTGGTGGAGGCATCGGTCAAGGTGAGCGTAGCCCCGGCGACGAGAGCTCCGGATGGGTCGGTCACCGTTCCCACGAGAGTGCCGGTGGATGTCGATTGAGCCCACGCAGGCAGAGTACTGCCCACGCAGAGCATGGCCAAACAGAGAGTGAGGACGGCGAACAGGAAAGAGAAAGTCTGGCGACGGACGCGCATTGCAAAGCCCTCCAGGCACCGAGAGTGATCCGCGAAGACGCGGGAATTTTCCTTTTTCGACTGCTTTTACTGAGGCCCCGGGTGTGTCGCGTCCGAAGAAGATTGCACTCCGAGCTGCGAAACCCGCTGATAGGTCGGGAACACTAACACCATTGAATGCACAAAAACAAGTATTAATTGTATGGATTCAGTATTTAGATGAGTTCCTTAGTAAGCTATTGATTACACAATAGATATATCGCATGCTTGCGGCACCAAGCCGCGCTTTAGAAGGCCGATGTTGTCGCTGTTATGGTTGTGGTGTGAGCATCGCAACAACAGCCGGCCAATGTTTCGTTGTTGTATGCGTGTATAAGCGGCGACGTGATCAGTGTCCGCGGAAAACGAAGTACGCTCGCTGCGACACGCCGGCAGATTGGTAATATTACAGACTGCGGAACTTGGATGTTGGATGAAACTTCAACTCGCAGAGCTTGGAGTCGCAGCGCTTGGAGTCAAAAGAACGAATCATGAAAATCGCGAATAATGTCACAGAGTTAATTGGCAACACGCCAATGGTGCGGCTGAACAAGGTCGCGGTAGATTGCGTTGCCGAAGTGGTAGCGAAGCTCGAGAGCCAGAATCCATTGGCCAGCGTAAAAGATCGCATCGGCGTGAGCATGATTGTCGAAGCCGAGCGCGAAGGAAAAATTCGTCCCGGCAAGACTGTGCTGATCGAACCGACCAGCGGAAATACCGGGATCGGTTTAGCGTTTGTTGCCGCGGTGAAGGGCTACAAATTGATTCTCACGATGCCCGAAACCATGAGCCTGGAGCGGCGTGTGCTCCTGCTTGCTTTCGGCGCACAAATTATTCTCACTCCGGGTCCGCGGGGAATGACAGGCGCCATTCTTAAGGCGAAAGAGATTCTGGCGAATACTCCCGGCGGCTACATGCTGCAGCAGTTCGACAACCCCGCCAATCCTAAAATTCATTTTGAAACCACGGGACCTGAAATCTGGAACGACACTGATGGACGCGTCAACATCCTTGTCTCAGGTGTGGGTACCGGTGGGACGATCACCGGCATTAGCCAGTACATCAAGCCGAAGAAGCCTTCGTTCAAGGCCGTGGCCGTCGAGCCGGCGGATAGCGCCGTGCTTTCCGGCGGCAAACCTTCTCCCCATAAAATTCAGGGAATCGGCGCGGGTTTCATTCCCAGTATTCTGCGCAGGGATTACATCGATGAAGTCATCACGGTGACCAATGACGACGCCATCGCGATGGCGCGGCGGCTTCCACTCGAAGAAGGACTGCTGGTGGGAATTTCTTCTGGAGCCGCGGTGGTCGCCGCTCTAAAAGTGGCGCAGCGAGCGGAGAATAAAGGTAAGCTGATCGTGGTGATCTTGCCGTCTTTCGGCGAACGCTATTTAAGCAGCATTCTGTTTTCGGAGTTGCGGGACAAAGCGCTGCAGATTCCCACCGCAGCGCTCCCGTCCTGATGCATTTCCACGTTATCCGTATCCATGCCGCACCTGCTGTCGCTAATTCGCGAAGATGTGGCCACGGTGATGGAGCACGATCCCGCGGCGAAGTCTCGTCTGGAAGTCTTCCTCTGTTATTCAGGGCTGCACGCTGTCTGGTTGTATCGCGTCAATCACTGGCTGTGGAACCATCGGTTGTTCTTGCTGGGACGATTTCTATCGCAGGCTGCCCGCTTCCTCACCGGAATTGAAATCCATCCCGGAGCCCAGATTGGACGACGGTTGTTCATCGACCATGGCCTGGGCGTGGTGATCGGCGAGACCGCGATCGTGGGCGACGACGTGACTCTCTATCAGGGCGTGACCCTGGGCGGCACCGGCAAGCAGCACGGCAAGCGGCATCCGACCATCGAACATGGCGTGGTCGCGGGCAGCGGCGCGAAGATTCTGGGCAATATCACAGTGGGGGAAAATTGCCGCATCGGCGCCGGCTCCGTGGTGCTGCGCAACGTTCCGGAGAATTCCACTGTGGTCGGTGTGCCGGGACACATCATTTTCCGCGAAGGCCAGCGCGTTATAATTACCGATCCCAAGCAAATTAACGACCCGCTGTCGGAGGCGCTGGCGTCAGTAATGACCGAAGTCAACAAGCTGCGCGATCGAGTGCAGCAACTTGAAGGGTCCGGAGCCAAGGGCGAACCACTGTCAGAGTCGCTGCAAAGAATTATGGAGGACATCGACTACCAGATATAAGGAGACGCCCTTCCGGGACAAATCTTGAGCATTGCGCTTCACAATTGCCATTGTTGCTCCTGCCCGCATAAAATCGTTTATTGCTTCGCAATTGCTCGAAGTGCTTCGAGGGGCGGCCTTCCTGTGAGGACGATTGAATAAGGGCATCGCTGTTTATCCCGGTTCATTTGATCCGCCCACCAATGGGCACCTCGATCTGATTGAGCGGGGCAGCAAGATCTTTGAAGAACTGGTGGTCGCGATCCTGAGGAACTCGGAGAAGACGCCGATGTTCACGGTGGCGGAGCGCCTCGCCATGCTGCGCGAACTGACGGCCGACCTGAAAAACGTTCGACTGGATACGTTCGACGGGCTGATGGTGGAATTCGCCAAGTCGATCGACGCAAAATGCGTGCTGCGCGGGATTCGCGCTATCAGCGACTACGAATATGAACTGCAGATGGCGCTCATGAATCGTAAGCTGGAACCCACGTTGGAGACGGTGTTCATGATGCCGGCCGACAAGTATTCGTATGTGAGTTCGCGGCTGGTGCGGGAAGTGGCGCAGGCGGGCGGGCCGGTGCGGGGACTCGTGCCCGAAGTGGTAGAGCAACGGTTGCGGGCGAGACTGGAGCCCGCGTACAAGCTTCGAAACGCACAAAGAACAGACGATGCGAAAAAAAGGAAGAAAAGGAAGGACAGGATATGACTACCGCAACCACGGAAGCTCTCAGACTCACGGAGCGAATCAACCGCATCGAGCCCTCTGCCACCATGGCGGTGGTGGCTGAGGCGGACAAGTTGCGTTCGCAAGGAATCGATGTGGTCGATTTTGGCGCGGGCGAACCGCATTTCGCGACACCGCAGCATATTAAAGACGCCGCGATTGCCGCGATTCAGGGGAACTTCACAAAATACACGGCCGTGGCCGGGACCGCGGAGCTGCGCGACGCCATCGCGAGCCGCCATCATGTTGACTTCGACTCCGATTATCGGCGAGAGGAAGTGATTGCCTCGACCGGCGGCAAGCATGCCCTCTTCAATGCCATTCAGGTCCTGGTGGATCACGGCGAGGAAGTAATATTGCCGGTCCCATACTGGGTTTCATTCAAAGATATCGTCCGTTATGCGGGCGGGAATTGCGTTCTGCTGGAATCGGATGAGGCGCAGGGATTTCGTGTGACCGCGGAAATGGTCGCCCAGCTGATCACGCCGCGCACCAAGGTGATCATTCTGAACTCGCCGTCGAATCCTTCGGGAGCAGTGATGAGCACGGAAGATATGACCGAGGTGATTCGCCTGGCGCATCAGCGCGGGATCTGGGTTTTGTCCGATGAATGCTATGTCTATTTGAATTATACGGGCAGGAATTTCTCTGTCGGGTCGTTGCGCGAATACAAGGAACGGATGGTAGTGCTGGGCTCGTTGTCGAAAACCTATGCAATGACCGGCTGGCGACTAGGATATGCGCTGGCGCCGGCGGCGGTAGTGAGCGCGATGGCGAAGCTGCAGAGCCAGTCCACGTCGAATCCAACTTCAATCGTGCAGAAGGCCGCCGTGGCTGCGTTAAAGGGACCGCAGGAGTGCGTCGAGCAGATGCGGCAGGAATATATTCAGCTGCGCGATCACGTCGTGCAGGGCTTGCGCTCCATCCCGGGCGTAGCTTGCACGTTGCCAGAAGGCGCGTTCTATGCCTATCCGAACATCTCTTCGTTCTTCGGCCGAAGTGGGCTGAGGTCCGCCGCAGACGTGGCTCGCCGCCTGTTACGTGAGGCTCACGTCGCTACGGTTCCCGGAGAAGGCTTCGGTACGGGCGATCACATTCGCGTGTCCTATGCGACTTCAAAGACTGAGCTGGATCGGGGACTGGAACGCATGCGGAAGTTTTTCGCGGCGCTTTAAATTTAGAAGAATAGATCACTAGCTGCGGCAAAAGCTCCGTATGGGAAACCTCTATCCGTTGTTGATACTTCCTGGATTTGATCCTCGTCCATGGGGCTCGCAAGACTTGTCGCCGATTTATCCCAATCACAAATTTGAGGAGAGGATTGGCGAGGCGTGGCTGAGTGGAGACGATTGCAAAGTGGCCAACGGTCCGCTCACCGGAAAAACTCTCGGGCAGTTGAGCGAGCAGCATCAGCGCGAACTGGTAGGCGAGGCATCCCGCGATTCCAAACGATTTCCCTTGTTGCTCAAGTTTCTTTTTCCTCACCAGAAGCTTTCGGTGCAGGTTCATCCCGACGATGAGCAAGCCTTGCGAGTCGGTCAGCCCTGGGGCAAGACTGAGTGCTGGTACATCGCACACGCAAAACCGGGTGCGCAAATTGCGTTGGGGCTCAAACCAGGCGTCGGCGTTCAGCAGTTGGAAGCAGCGATCCACCAGAAGCGCGCAGAGGAAGTTCTCAACTGGATCGATGTTTATACGGGGGACATGATCTACGTTGCCGGGGGCACGGTGCACACGCTAGGGCCGGGATCGGTGGTGGTGGAGACGCAGCAGCAGTCCGACACGACGTATCGCCTGTATGATTATGGGCGTCCGCGAGAGTTGCATTTGAAAGAGGGCCTGGCGGCAGTGAAAGTGAACGTGAGATCGGGGAAGGTAGTGCGCCCCGCGCCCCGGCAGATAGGCGGTGGCAAGAGCCGTTGTGCGCCACTAGTCGCGGCGCCTTATTTTGTCGTGGAGATGTTCGAGGCCAGGGAACCGCTGGAACTGGCGACGCGCGACGATTCGGGGCGCAGTTCGGTGCAGATTCTGGTGGCCGTCGAAGGCTGCGGAGTGATCGAGGCGCCCGGTATGGATCCGGTTACGCTGGCCAAGGGCGACGCGGCTGTCGTGCCAGCATCTGTGGGCAAGTTCGGCGTGCGGCCGCAGTGGGCGCTGGAGTTCTTGCGGTCCTATGTGCCCGGAAGGCCGCTGCCTGAGCCGGAAACCAGAATGTAGCTGCTGAACTTCTCGTGACCAACGGTATCTGAGAAAAATCTTGGCGAAGAACATAAATTTCTATCCCGTGATTCTGGCCGGAGGGCGCGGCACGCGTTTCTGGCCGCTCAGTCGCAAGAAGCTCGCGAAGCAGTTGTTGGCGCTCGATGGCAAACAGACGATGATCCAGCAGACGGTGGCGCGATTGTTGCCGCTGGCCCCCGCGAAGAGGTTCTGGATCATTACGAACGAAGATTTGCGGTCTGCGATCGCGACGCAACTCCCCAAGCTGCCGAAGGCGCAGATTTTGGCGGAACCCGTCGGGCGAAATACGGCGCCTGCCATAGGTCTGGCGGCGTTTTTGTTAGTGCGCGCCGATCCCGGCGCGATCATTGGAATGTTTCCTTCCGACCACGTGATCGGGGAGGAGAAACGCTATCGTGAGACGCTGGCTCGTGGGATTGAAGTGGCCGCCGCCGGAGCGAACATTGTGGTGCTCGGCATCCGGCCCAATCGGGCAGAAACCGGATACGGTTACATCGAGACCGGAGGATTGTTTCAGGGCGATGCGCTGCATGTGCGCCGCTTCACCGAAAAGCCGAATGCCGAACGAGCCGCTGAATTTGTGTCGGCGGGGAGCTACTTCTGGAACAGCGGAATGTTTTTGTGGAGCGCGCAGACCCTGGTCGAAGCACTGAAAGAACACCTACCGAAGACCGCGTCGTTGCTGGAAAAAATCGCGGAGACCTACGGGACGCGCAAGTTTGCCGCCACTTTCAAGCGGCTCTATCCGGAGTGTGAAAACATAAGTATCGATTATGCCGTGCTGGAGCCGCGTTCGGCCAAGGGCGAGGAAGCGGGGAAAATCTATTGCTTGGCGGTCGACTTTGGATGGAATGATCTGGGCTCATGGACGGCGTTGCACGAGCACCAAACGGCGAAGAGTACGCCGCCCGAGGGCAATCTTGTGGAAGGCTCCAACGTGTTTCTGCTGAATGCGCGGGGGAATTATATTCATGCGCCTGGGAAATTCATTGCGGCCGTCGGAGTCACCGATTTAGTCGTGGTCGAGACCCCGGATGCATTGCTGATCACGACCCGGCAGCAGGCGCAGGATGTGGGCAAGGTTGTGAAGTATCTTGATGAAAACAAGTTTCATAAGTTGGTGTAAGAGAATTTTGGAATACCTGAAGCCGGGTCTTTCCCAAAACCATTTGTAGAGCGGCTTCTAGTAAGATCGATCGTCATTCTTCATTCATGCCGCAATCAATCAAATTCGGAACCGACGGTTGGCGCGGAATCATTGCCGACGATTTCACCTTCGACAACGTGCGGCGGGTTGCGGTTGCGATTGCTTCCTATGTGCTGAAATACGAGGAGGCACAGCGTGGAGTTTTCGTGGGGTACGACGCGCGCTTTGCTTCTCCTCGAGCCGCGCAAATTGTCGGTGAAGTCATCGCCGCGGCGGGAATCCCCGTGAAACTGGCCAACGATTACACGCCTACGCCCGCAGTTTCCTATGGGGTGAAACATCAAGGCGCGGCGGGCGGAGTAATGGTCACCTCGAGCCATAATCCGTGGAACTGGAATGGGATTAAGTTCAAGGGGAAATTCGGCGGCTCGGCAACGCCTGCGATCATGAAAAAAATCGAGGAGGAACTGGCTGCGGACACCGTGCCGAAAGGAAACAAGTCGGCCATCGAGGAAGTTGATCTCAAGAAATCCTACATCGTGGCGCTATGCAATTTTGTCGACATGGACCTGATCGCCAAAACGAAGTTCAAGTTTGCCGTGGATGCGATGTATGGATCCGGCCGTGGCGTGCTGCCTGGAATATTTGCCGAGCGCGGAGTGCAGTACGTGGCCATTCGGCAGGAACTGAACCCGCTTTTTCCCGGGATCAATCCGGAACCGATCGAACCGCATACGGCGATGCTGCAGCAGACGGTATTGCGGGAGAAGTGCGATGCCGGCTTGGCCACCGACGGTGATGCGGACAGGATCGGCGCGGTCGCCGAGGACGGCAGCTTTGTTGACTCGCACAAGATATTTTGCGTACTGCTGCGCTGGCTGCTGGTGCGCAAGAAATGGCCGGGTGACGTAGTGCGGGCGTTCAATACCACGCGCATGCTCGACCGGATCGCCGCAAAATATGGACGCAAGCTGCACGAGACGCCGATCGGTTTCAAATACATTGCCGATCTGATGATGGAAGGAGAAATCCTGATTGGGGGAGAAGAGTCGGGCGGTATCGGATATTCGCGCTTTCTGCCCGAACGCGACGGCGTGCTGAATTGCTTGCTGTTGGCCAATGTGATGGCGGAGGAGGGCAAGCCGCTGGGACAGTTGGTCGCGGATCTGCAGCGCGAGTTCGGCCCGCATTATTACGGGCGCCGCGATTTACACATTCCGGAAGATCTGAAACAGAGCGCAATCCAACGGGCTCGAGCCGAAAGCACGCAGAGTCTTGGGCGGCGCTATCGCGTGCTTAAGAAGGAATATCTCGACGGGGTGAAGTTCTTTCTGGACGCGCCGACCAATGGGAATGGAGCGGAAGCGTGGGTACTATTCCGAGCGTCGGGAACTGAGCCGCTGTTGCGGCTTTACTCTGAAGCTTCATCGCCGGACTTGGTGAGTGAATTACTTGCCACTGGCGAAAGCTTCGTAAGAGACAAATAATACATAGTTGGCATCTGGTTTTTTTCATGGCAGACGATCGCAATCCCGCGCAGCCCGATTCGCCCGAAGCGCGACGCTACAATCTCATCCGGCGATGGCTCGGCATCGGCGACTTTGTAGTTGGCTTCGTGTTCTTGATTGTTCTATTGATCACTGGATGGTCCGGCTGGCTGCGCGACTTGGCCTATCGTCTTGGATTCCAGACTTATTCGCTGTCGCTTTTCATCTACCTGCTGCTGTTGCTGGTGATCGGCAAGGTGCTCGGAATTGGGTTGGATTATTACAGCTTTTTGCTGGAGCGCAGATTCAAGCTTTCCGACCAGCGATTCGGCTCCTGGGCATGGGACGAGGTAAAGGGCTTTCTAGTAGGACTCGTGCTTGGCACCGTGGTAGTGGAGGTGTTGTACCTGACCATTCGACAATGGCCACAGCATTGGTGGATGCTGACCTGGGCGTTGTTTATGGGCCTGTTCATCCTTCTGGCTCAACTGGCTCCGGTCGTGCTCTTTCCCATTTTCTATAAATTCGAACCGCTGGATAACGAAGACCTGCGGCGGCGGCTGGTCGTGCTGAGCGAGCGCGCCGGGACGCGGGTGCGCGGCGTGTACCGCTGGAAACTGTCGGAAAAAAGCAAGAAAGCGAATGCCGCTCTTACCGGGCTGGGCGCGACCCGCCGCATCATTCTGGCCGATACGTTGCTCGACAACTATTCCCCGGAAGAGATTGAAGCGGTGCTGGCCCACGAACTCGGACACCATGTGCATCGCCACATTCTAAAAAGTATTTTTGTGCAGGCGGCGATCACGCTGCTCGGCTTTTGGGCAGCGAACTGGGTTCTTCATTACTCGGTAGACCACCACATGTTCGAGGAGCTGTCGGACTTCGCCAACATGCCCTTGCTGGCGCTAGTGTCAGTCGTGCTTTCATTCTTGCTGATGCCCGCGCTCAATGCCTACTCCCGCTTTAACGAGCGCCAGGCCGACCGGTATGCCTTCGAATCCATCTCCAGCGTCGAGCCGTTTATTACTTCCATGAATAAGCTGGCGGAGCAGAACCTTGCCGAGCGCACGCCCTCGAAGTGGGTGGAATGGTTTTTCCATTCGCATCCCGCCATTTCAAGGCGTCTGGCGGCCGCGAAGGACTGGAGCCGCAAGCACGGCCTGACCTCGCCCGCTTGAATGCCGCGAGGGTCAGAGTTTTCGCAGGATTTCGATCACCCGCTGCAGGTCTTCCTCGGTATCAACCCCAATGCTGTCGTAATCAGTTTTGCCCACGAAGATGGGAATGCCATTTTCCAGAAATCGTAGTTGCTCCAGGCGTTCGCTCCTCTCGAGGGACGACTCCGGCAGTTTGACGAAGCGATCTAATGCTGCTTTGCGGTAAGCGTAGAGTCCGAGGTGCTTAAAGTAAGGCGGACGGGTGCCGTCGCGATCGAAAGGGATGGTGGCGCGGGAGAAATATAGAGCGCGTCCGCTGAGATCCGTCACCACCTTCACGGCATTAGGATTCGCGATGTCAACCGCGGCTGCGGGAGTCATCAGTGTTCCAACCTGCACTGCCGGATTTTCCATAATCTGGAGCAGACTGGCGATGTGCTCTGGCCGCGAGAGAGGCTCATCCCCCTGGACGTTGATGTAGACGTCGGCGGTGTCGCGACCGGAGACCTCGTGCACTCGCTCCGTGCCACTGCGGTGAGTCGGCGAAGTCATCTGTGCATTCCAGCCCCGTTGCCGGCAAGCCTCCATAATCTCTTCCGCGTCCGTGGCGATGATGACTTCCGCAAGCAGAGGCGAAGAACGCACCGCTTCGTACACCATGCCAATCAGCGGCTTGCCCGCGATCTCACGCAGCATTTTGCGCGGCAAGCGAGTGGAAGCCAGGCGGGCGGGAATGACAGCGATCGCTTTCATGGAGATCTCAACTGCTTACTCAGTGGCGATCCAGCACTCACTTGCCGCTTGCAGCCGAATCACGAGACATGCCGCAGAGTATATCCGGTTGATGCGACGTTGTTTGACCTATTTCGCCCCCGCTCTTAGAATTGAACATTGGATGAAACGCTCTGGGTTCGTTGCTCCGCGCGGCAATTGGCATAGCGGTCCACGAAGCTCCTTTCGCACCGTTTCCCCGATCTTGGCGGCGTAGCTCAGGTGGTTAGAGCGACGGTCTCATAATCCGTAGGTCAGTGGTTCGAGTCCACTCGCCGCCACCAATGTTCTTAAGCGCTTTCTCCTATCGTTGATTTGCTCTTCAAGATTTGCTCCCCACTGGGAAACTAAGGTTTTACGCTTAGTGCTTTGATCCGGTCATCCCGCGGCGCTTCGATGATATCGTTGTGGTAATCGTCAAACGGCATGGCGCAGGCGCATTTCATGGACGTTTTAAAAAATCTTTTTGAGCAGCATTTCCACTCGCCGGTCGAGCGGGTGCAACCCTTGCAAGGACAATTGGGCGGCTCGGGGCGCAAGATCATCCGGCTGGTGGGCGGGAAAATCAGCGCCATCGGAATTCTCTACGACGTGCGCGAAGAGAACGCCGCTTTTCTCGAATTCTCGCGGCATTTTCATCAACATGGGCTGCCCGTTCCGGAGATTTACGCCCAGGATCTGGATCTCGGGGCTTATCTCGAGCAGGATTTGGGGGACACGTCGCTATTCGAGTTTCTCTCAGAGCATCGCGCCGGCGAACGGATCGAGTCTTCCTCGATCGAAGCCTATAAGAAAGTTATCGCGATCCTCCCCAGATTTCAGATCGAGGCGGGGCGCGACTTGAATTACAAGGTTTGTTATCCGCGCGGAAGTTTTGACCGGCTGTCCATCTCCTGGGATTTGAATTATTTCAAGTACTACTTTTTGCGGCTGGCGGGGATTTCCTTCAGTGAACAGGCCTTGGAGGACGATTTCAGGAGTCTGACCAAGTTTCTATTAAGTGCAGGACGCGATTACTTCCTCTATCGGGACTTTCAGTCGCGAAACATCATGCTGCGCGACGGTCAGCCCTTTTTCCTCGACTATCAGGGCGGACGCAAAGGCGCGCTGCAGTATGACGTCGCTTCTCTGCTGTACGACGCGAAAGCCGATCTACCGCCGGAGTTACGACAGCAACTGCTCGATCATTATCTGAGCACGCTGGCTCGTTTTATTGATTTGAAGCGGGAAGCATTCATGCGTTATTACTACGCCTACGTATATATCCGCATCATGCAGGCGCTGGGGGCTTACGGGTTTCGCGGATTTTATGAACGCAAGGTTCATTTTCTCCAAAGCGTTCCCTATGCGCTGAAAAATCTGCGCTGGCTGCTGCATAATGTCACGCTGCCCATCGCGCTCCCTACCCTCACCGCCGCTTTTCACAGCATGCTGGCTTCGGAGAAATTGCAGGGCCTGGCATCGGATGCCGACAATCTTGTAGTGCGGATCTTCAGTTTCTCTTTTCATCGTGGTCTGCCGAAAGATGAGAGCGGGAATGGCGGCGGGTTTATTTTCGATGGACGGAGTCTGCCGAATCCCGGACGCGAGGAGCGCTTCAAGACGCTCACGGGCCGGGACGCCCCGGTGATCGACTACCTCAACCAGCAGGAGAGCGTCCATCAGTTTTTGGCCAGCGTAATGTCGCTGGTGGACGCCAGTGTCAACAATTATCAGCGCCGGGGATTCAAGAACCTAATGGTCTCGTTCGGGTGCACCGGCGGGCAGCATCGCTCGGTATATTTGGCCGAGCAAGTGGCGAAACGGCTGCGGGGGCGAAATGGCATTCAGGTGGTTTTGCGGCATCGCGAGTTGGAGCGGCTCGAACCCGAGAAAGTTGCGGGCGCCGTGGAGCGAGCCAAGACGGGGCAAGCCGGGCTTGGATAGAGAGAAGCCATGAAGGCCATGATTCTGGCAGCCGGCCTGGGGACGCGTCTCCGTCCGCTGACCGACAATCGTCCAAAAGCGTTGGTGGAAGTTGCGGGTCACACCCTTCTGGAGATCACACTTCGGCGCCTGAAGCATTTCGGAGTTCGCGAAGTGATCATCAATGTACATCATTTCGCGGACAGGGTTGTCGATTACCTTAAAGAGCATGACAAGTTCGGGATCCGCATTGAGATCTCGCGCGAAGACGTCTTGCTCGATACTGGCGGTGGACTCAAGAAAGCAGGCTGGTTCTTTCTTGAAGACCCCAGAGCATTGGACGCGCCGTTTGTTCTGCATAACGTGGACGTTCTCAGCACCATTGATCTTGATCGCATGCTGCAATTTCACCGGCAGAATCAGGCCCTTGCCACGCTGGCGGTTCAGAAGCGGGAGACTTCGCGATATCTGCTGTTCGACGATAAGAATCAATTGTGCGGGCGGCGGGCGGGCGATCGGGCGGAGGAGGTTGTTCGATCCTCGGAGCAGCTGCGAGCGTTGGCTTTTTCTGGGGTGCATATGATTTCTCCGCGGTTAATCGAGAAGTTGAGCGAAGAAGGCGTTTTCTCGATTATCACTTCCTATGTGCGTCTCGCTGGCCGAGGGGAGAAAATCTTGGGGTTCGGCGCCGATGAGTTTTATTGGCGTGATCTTGGCCGGCCGGAAAATGTGGCGCAAGCGGCTCGGGATGTGGAGCAGCAGATTCTTCGAGTGTGACGCTCGGGCGGGCTGTGGGCCGTGTTCTTTCGCACCTCTGCGGCTTCTGCGGACTTTCCCCTTGCAGCCGGGTTCCTGCTTCGATACCATCTGTACATTCTGGAAATCACTATGGATCGCTATCTACACCGAATTAGTGTCGTGCTTTGCGGGGTACGAGTTTTTGTACCTCGACGGTGTGGAGGGAACCCGTGAGCTGAGCAACACGAAATCTTGAAGGCTCCCGAATCCCGCCCCGCCAGAAACGCTGGCTTGGTGGGTTTTGCTTTTTTGGGAGGCGAGGAGATTGGCAGGAAGGGACGGCATTCATGACTGGCAAGAATATGACTGGCAAGAATATGAGCGGCGGCAGCATTCTGTGGGAGTGCCTGGAGCGCGAAGGAGTAAGCAGCGTATTCGGATATCCCGGCGGCGCTATTCTGCCCGCCTATGACGCGCTGAAGGGCAGCAAGATCCACCATATTCTGGTGCGCCACGAGCAAGGTGCGACCCACATGGCCGATGGCTACGCGCGCGCCAGCGGACAAGTGGGAGTTGCCATCGCCACTTCCGGACCTGGAGCCACGAACATGGTCACCGGAATCGCCACGGCCATGCTCGATTCCTCGCCCATCGTGTGTATCACCGGCCAAGTGGGAAGTAAGCTAATCGGGTCCGATGCATTCCAGGAAACGGACATTACGGGCGTTACTCTTCCCATCACCAAGCATAATTATCTAGTGATTCATGCGAGCGAGGTGGCGCGGACGATTCGGGAAGCATTTTATGTCGCCCGCTCCGGCCGGCCCGGGCCGGTGCTGGTCAACATCACCAAAGATGCGCAGCAGACGACTTGCGAATTTGATTGGGAGGCCGCGAAGCCGCAGTTGCCAGGATATCGTCCCGATCTGTCGCCGGAGCCTAAGGAATATGAGCAGGCGCTGGACTTAATTCACAACTCGAAGCGGCCGGTGATCCTGGCGGGGCACGGCATCATCATTTCCGGAGCCATGAACGAAGTGCGCGAATTTGCGGAGCGCACAGGAATTCCGGTTGCGCTCACGTTGCTGGGACTGGGCGCGTTCCCGGCATCGCATCCGCTGAATCTCGGAATGATGGGCATGCACGGCGAAGCCTGGGTGAACCACACGATCCAGGAAGCTGACCTGCTGCTGGCGTTCGGCATGCGCTTTGACGACCGCGTGACGGGCAACCTGAAGACTTACGCGTCGAATGCCAAGAAAATTCACATCGAAATCGATCCCGCGGAGATCAACAAAAATGTCAAAGTAGATGTTCCTCTGGTCGGCGATCTGCGGGAAGTGCTGCACGAGTTGATGCCGAAGGTGGAATCGATTGACCGGAGCGAGTGGCTGGACTCTATCGACAAACTGAAAGGCGACGCCGCGGTGCGCGATATTCAGAATCTGCCCGACAGCGGGCATCTTTACGCGGCGCACGTGATTAATGACCTATGGCGCGAGACTCGCGACGGCGACACAATTGTCGTAACCGACGTGGGGCAGCACCAGATGTGGGAGGCGCAATACTACAAACACGAGAAGGCTCGGAGCCTGATTACTTCCGGAGGCTTGGGTACTATGGGATTTGCCCTGCCCGCGGCGATTGGCGCAAAGGTCGCGCGACCCGAAGCCGAGGTGTGGGTGGTTGTGGGCGATGGCGGCTTTCAGATGACGCTGTGCGAACTTGCGACCCTGGTGCAGGAAAAGCTCAAGGTGAATATCGCGATCATCAACAACGGTTTTCTCGGCATGGTACGGCAGTGGCAGGAGTTTTTCTACGAGCGCAACTACGCGGCGACGCCGCTGCTGAATCCGGATTTCGCCAAACTCGGAGAGGCTTACGGCATTCGCAGCATGACCGTGACCGAGCGCTCTCAGGTCGTGCCCTCCGTTCGCGCCGCGCGGCAGCATGACGGACCTGTGCTCATCAATTTCCGGGTTGAGCAAGAGGACACGGTTTATCCCATGGTCGCGGCGGGAGCCTCGTTGCACGAGATGATCCGGCGGCCCAGCAAAATTGTCGAAACTGCCGCCGATGAATAGCGACAAATAGAAACGACGAATTGAGATAAACATGCTGAATACGTACGTGGTGTATGTAGAAAACAAGCCGGGGGTGTTGACCCGCGTGGCGTCGCTGTTTCGGCGCCGCGCATTCAATATCGATTCGTTAACGGTTGGCCGCACCGAGAAGCCCGAGGTCTCGCGCATGACCATTACCGTGGATGCCGACCACGATCAGGCGCGGCGCATCGAGGCTAATCTCTATAAGCTCGTTAACGTGTTGTTGGTGGAGAACATTACCCACCAGCCTGCTATTGTTCGCGACCTGGCGATGATCAAAGTCGCCGCCACGCACGAGGCCCGTTCGCACGTATTGGAACTAGCCAGTGTGTTCCGGGCGCGCGTGGTGGATGTCGCCCCTGAATCGCTCACCATTGAAATAACGGGCGCGGAAGACAAGATCGACGGGCTCCTGGAAGTGCTCCGCCCCTACGGTGTCCTTGAAATGGTGCGCACGGGAATCGTAGCCATGCGCCGTGGCAAGTCTTCCGCCATTGGCTCGACCGCCGGACCGGACGAAGCTGTGGCCGAAGAGGACGTCTCTCACTCGGTCTGAGCAGCAGGCACCCCCGGCGCTCTTCCGGAATTGGGCCTAACCCGTTCCAATGCGCCTCGAAGCGTAAACCCTTAGCGGGAGTTCGACTTGCCTCGTCTCAAGAAGTTCCATGTTGAAATTTGATTGCTAAACCAGCGGCTCGTTATCTCCCACACATTACCTAAGTTTACGGGAAATCATTCAAATCATTGTTTCTAAACGTGTTAGCTGATATCCATAGATGGTTGGCCGTCCCCCTGTGGCCATCGAAACTATTCAATGACTGGCGCAACCAGCATAGCTATGGGCCTGCCCGCGCAATCGCGGTCGTGGAGAGGACTCTCTGCGGTCGCCAAGCTCTACATCGGTCTGATGGTGATCGCGGGATTTGCCACGCTGCTCTACGGAGGAATTCACCAGAGTAGCAAGAACATTGCTGAATTCATCTGTTATTTGGGAATCGCAGTTCTAGCCTCGCGGCTCAAGGTGAGCCTGCCCGGAATTACCGGCACTCTCTCGGTAAATTTTCTATTTATTCTGATTGGCGTCCTCGAACTCAGCTTCACCGAGACGCTGATTCTGGGCGCGGCTTCGATGCTGGCTCAGTGCCTATATCCAGAGCGTCCGCGGGCGATCCAGGTCACTTTTAACATTTGTGCAGGCTCTATCTCGACAGCGCTGGCGTACGTCGTCTACCACGATCACCTGGCGAACCTGTTGATCCCCAACCGGCCTATTTTGTTGGGACTCGCTGCCACGGTTTACTTTATCGCGAACTCAGGCTCTATTGCGGCAGTGATTTCGCTGACCGAGCGCAGGCCCTTCATCCGCATTCTGGTCGACTGCTATTTCTGGTCTTTCCCGTACTATCTGGTCGGAGCGGGAATCGCAGGGGCGATTGCATGGCTCAACCATACTTTCAATTGGGAAACGTCGCTCCTGCTGGTGCCTGCGGTTTATCTCATCTACCGCTCCTATCGTCTCTACCTCGGCAAGTTGGAGGACGAGAAACGTCACGTGGAGGAAATGGCGAACCTGCATCTTCGCACGATCGAGGCTCTGGCTCTGGCGATTGAGGCCAAGGACCATACGACTCACGAGCACCTGCAACGCGTGCGTGTCTATGCCATCGAAGTAGCCAAGGAACTGGGCGTGAAAGGACCCGAACTCGAGGCTTTGCACGCCGCCGCCCTGTTGCACGACATCGGCAAACTAGCGGTGCCGGAACACATCATCTCGAAGCCCGGCCGTCTCACGCCGGAAGAATTCGAGAAGATGAAGATTCATACTTTGGTCGGCGCCGAGATTCTGGAGCGGGTTCGCTTTCCCTATCCGGTGGTGCCGATTGTGCGCGCCCACCATGAAAAATGGGACGGCTCTGGGTACCCGATGGGACTCAAGGGAGCGGAGATTCCGATCGGAGCGCGCATTCTCTCCGCCGTGGACTATCTCGACGCACTTGCATCCGACCGCCAGTACCGGCGGGCTCTACCTCTGCGGGATGTAATGCAGAAGCTGGCCGCCGAGTCGGGCAAGTCGTTCGATCCTAAAGTGGTCGATGTCCTGCAACTGCGCTACCAGTATCTGGAACGGCTTGCCGTATCCAAGACGGGGCACGATCCCAGCGGTCCCAGTGGTCCGCTCTCCACTTCCATCAAGATCGAGCGCGGCCTGGAGCCGGCAGCCGGATTCGAGAACGCAACCGTGCAGGACTATGCGGGACGCGAAAATACCTTCCTGTCTTCGATTGCGGCGGCCCGGCAGGAGGCGCAGTCGCTGTTCGAACTGAGCCAGGATCTCGGCGCTTCGCTCAGTTTGACCGAAACCCTCTCGGTATTCTCGGTAAAACTCAAGCCGATGGTGCCTTATGATGCGATCGCCATCTATATCAGGCGCGAAGCCGAACTCATCCCCGAATATGTGAACGGAGACAACTACCGGCTCTTTTCTTCGTTGCGCATTCCGGTTGGCCAGGGACTTTCCGGTTGGGTGGCGCACAACCGGAAGCCGATCATCAACGGCAATCCGTCGGTGGAACCTGGATATCTCAACGATCCTTCGAAATTCAGCACCTTACGCTCCGCGCTGGCGATCCCGCTGGAGGGCATCTCTGGAGTCATCGGCGTTCTCGCACTCTACCGCGGCGAGCGAGATGCTTTTACCTCCGATCACCTGCGCATTCTGCTGGCGGTCAGCGGCAAAATGGCGCTTTCCATTGAGAACGCGCTCAAGTACCAGCAGGCGGAAGACTCGGCGACCACCGACTACCTTACCGGATTGCCCAATGCACGGTCTCTCTTCCTGCAACTCGACCGTGAACTGGCGCGCTGCAAGCGCGACAACCTGGCATTGACCGTCATGGTCTCCGACATGGACGGGTTCAAACAGATTAATGACCGCTTTGGCCACCTGGAGGGCAATCGCGTATTGCGGCTTTTTGCCCAGGCTCTGAAAGACAGTTGCCGCGAATACGACTATGTTGCGCGCATGGGCGGAGACGAATTCGTAGTCATCGCCCCCGGCCTGGCAGCCGATGCGGCTGGAAAGAAGGCCGAGCAACTGCGTGGCTTGGCCAAACAGGCAGGGAACGAGGTGTGCGGCGAAGATATTCTATCGCTCAGCGTGGGACGCGCTGTCTATCCGGAAGATGGCAAAGATGCGGAACAACTTCTCGCCGAAGCCGACCGCCGCATGTATCTGGAAAAGCAGAAACAGCTTTCCTACAAGGATCGCCGTTCGCATCCGCGCCTGAAGTGCCGCGTGACCATAGAAATGCAAATGCCGGAGGGGGGGACTCCGCTGTTTGCCAACCTTACCGACGTCAGCATGGGGGGCTGTTATATCGAAACCAGCACTATTATTGCGGCGGGCAGCAAAATCAAACTGGGATTCTCGATGGATGATGCCACTTTGTCTGCCGAGGGCGTTGTGGCAAGGCTCGATCCCGGCTCAGGCCTGGCGATACAGTTCCGCGAGTTGAACCGGGAAGGCCGCGAACGGATGCTCAAAATTCTTGAGTTCGTGCAGAAGACAACCACGTTCTATAACAACCGCTATCTCAACAGTCTGACCAAGAGCTGAGTTCGCTGCCACCTTGAACCCCGCTCCCTGGGTCTTTACACTGGAAGCATGCACGTTCACGTTCACGGCGCGGGCGGTTTCACGCGGGTTCTGAAGGTATCGCTCGGCGTGACCCTGGCCTATATCGTGCTGTTGGTGGTGGCCGGAATCCGCTCGCATTCGCTGGCACTGCTGTCCGAGGCTGGACACAATCTTTCCGACTTCCTCGCTTTGCTGCTGTCTCTGGTCGCGGTTTATTTTCAGTCGCGGCCCGCCAGCTCCACCAAGACCTACGGTTACCATCGCGCCGGAGTGCTGGCCGCGCTGGTAAACGCCACTTCGCTGGTGGCGGTGTCATTTTTCATCTTCTACGAGGCTTTCCGTCGCCTGCAGCATCCCGAGCGCGTGCAGGCGGGCGTGATGATGTGGGTGGCCGCGGCTGGCGTAGTGATGAACGGAGCCATCGCGCTCCTTCTGTATCGTTCGAGCAGAGGCGCAGGCGGCAACGTCAACATCCGCAGCGCGCTCTTGCACGAAGTCGGGGACACGCTTTCCACCGCCGCTGTTATTGCCGGAGCCTGGGCGATCCTGGTCACGGGAAACTACTGGATCGATTCCGTACTCTCGGTTGCCATCGGCGTGCTGATTCTGTGGTCCGGCTTCGGCATCGTGCGCGAGACGCTCAACATTCTGCTGGAAGGCACGCCCCGCGGCGTGAAGCTTGAGGTCGTCGAAACCGCAATCCGCTCCGTTGAGGGGGTCAACGGTGTGCACGATCTTCACTGCTGGAGCATTGGATCGGAAACACGCGCACTATCCTGCCACATAGCCATCGCCGATATTCCGCCGTCAGTCAGCGAACGCATTCTGCGCGACGTGAAGGATCGCCTGCTGCGCGATTTCCACATCGACCATACGACCATCCAGTTCGAGCACGTGGTCTGCGAAGTGGCGCACGGCTGCGTCATTCCGGTAGCCGAGAGCGAAGAACATCACCACCACCACAGCCGGTGAGGCGAACGTGCGCCCTTGACCGCTCTAGTCCTGATTACCGACCTATTTCGCTTGCTGTTGGAAAATTTCCCGCGCCCGCTCAATCGTGTCCGCCTCCTCGGCCGACTTATCCGGCCGCAGGCGCACGATGCGGGGAAAGCGCAGAGCGTACCCACTCTCGTGCCGGTCGGATTGCATCATGTTGTTGAACGCCACTTCCAGCACGACTTGGGGCTCAACCACGCGCCGGAGTCCCTCATCTTCTACGGTGTGATCGAGAAACCACTGCGTCATCTCCGCAATCTCTACGTCTGTAAGACCGGAATACGCCTTGCCGATGTTCACCAACTTGTCTTCGTTCGTATCCCAGACGGCGAAGGTGTAATCGCTGAGGACACCGATCCGCTTGCCGTGCCCATATTCGACTGCGGTCACGACCACGTCTAGCGTGGCCAGTTCACGCTTCATCTTCAGCCAGGACTTTCCGCGCTTGCCCGGCGTATAGGCTGAGTTGAGGTCTTTGATCATCAACCCCTCGTTGCCTCGCGCCCGCGCTGCCGCAAAAAGCTCGTCCAATTCCTCCGCCGATGAAACGCGAAATACCGGCGCGCGAATGATGCTCGCCTCTGGTATTCGATCCTCTACTTGTTGGACCGCATCGAAAGCCAGCGAACCTTGAGTTCTCCCCCGTGATCCTCCGTGCCCTCTATGGTTAAGCTCTTTGCGGGGCGCCAAAAGCAGCGCATCCAGAATCCCCGCCCGCTCCCGCAACGGTCGATCCATGACCAGCTCTCCCCCAGCGTATAGAACGTCAAATACCAGAAACGCGACGGGAATCTCCCGCAACATCCGGTCGCTGACTTTCTTTCTTCCCAGCCGCTGCTGCAATACGCTGAACGGCCGTGCCCGTCCCAGGTTCACAGCCCTTTGTTCACTCCCGTTCGAGGCAGCTCCATCCACCACTTCTTGCGTGTCGGAAACCTCCTTCGGATATTCCCACGCCACAATCTCTCCATCGAGAATGGCATCCTGCGCTAGGCCGGCCAGCGCACCCGGCAACTCCGGAAACGACTCCGTGATCTCATCCCGCGTGCGCGAAAAGAACTTTACCTCCCCGTTCGCGACATGAGCCTGCGCCCGGATGCCGTCATACTTGTCTTCCACCGCCACATCCGCGAAATAACTGAGACCCTCTTCCGGCGATTCGATGGGACTCGCCAACATGAATCCGAGAGGATGAAACAGCCTCATCTGCGCCTCGCACAGCTTGCCTTCCGAGGCCAGCCGTACCGTTTCCCCAATATCTCCCAGGAGCATGTTGGCCCGCTGCACCTCCGCCAGCGGCGCAACGTAAGCGCGTGCGATCGCGCCCTCCACCAGGCTTTCTTTCAACCCAATCCGCAGATCGCCGGTCATGATCTTGATGATGTATTTGGCTTCCAATGGAGTGGCGCGTGAAATCAGGTCGCGCACTATAGCCGCTTTTGCCGCCGGTCCTTGTGCCGCGGCAATCTGACGAAATACCGCTTGCACTTCCAGAGACGTCCAAACCTTGACCATGGCGTCCAGGAAGGACCTCTCCTGCGACCGCTCCCAAATCGCCGTGTCGGCGATAGGCATCGGTCAGCGCGCTTTCATCTTTGCCTGCAAGTTCTGCCACGATCCGCCAGAGCGCCCGGCCGCCGACCTGCAACGTGGTCTCTTCCCAGGCCGGAAACGCCCGCCCCGAAAGGAACACCGCCGACACCGCCGCCTCTCCGGTCGGACGCGACTTGAAATAGTCGGCCACGAGCCCCGTTTTCAGAAGCTTCTTCGTGGTCCCCGCAATTGCCTCGCAAGCTGTAGCTAACCGCTGCATGCATCTCCAAGATCGTAGCGCCGGCGTCCCACTGGCAGTCGCGAGGGGCCCTGGCCCTCGCCCCTTGCGGCCACCTAACTCCCGAAGCCACTTGAACTTAACCCAATCCGAAAAGACTCCCGCCTGTGTTAACCTAGAGCCTGCGTCTCGTCTCTCGTTAGGAGCATCTAAACCCTGGTGCGTAGACTACGAAATTACTTAAGATTCCTGGCCGCCATCCAACTTCTCCCTGCCCTCGAAAGTGGGGAAGAGACGCTGGTCGGCGGACAAGCCGTGCTGGAAGGAGTGATGATGCGCTCCCCGCACGCCTGGGCGATCGCCTGCCGTAAACCTTCCGGCGAAGTGGTCACCATGAGCGAACCGCTCGATCGCCCCTCCGAGAAGCATAAGTGGATGGCTTGGCCCATCGTCCGTGGCGTGATGACGCTCGGCTACGCCATGAATCTAGGCTACCGCGCCCTGCGCTTCTCCGCCAACGTCGCCATCGAAGACATGATGCAGGAGGATGGAAAGGCCGACATCAAAACGAACCATGTAGCAACAGCCGCCTCGGGTGTTCCGCCAAAGCCTGCCCTGAGTTTGTCGAACGGGCGAAGCCAGGTGGACTCACCTCAGCCGCAAAAGTCCTCGTCTGAATCCCGCGAGAAAGCCGCCACCCTCAGCAACTGGCTGGCCGCCGTCAACATCATCATCTCGCTCGCCTTCTTCATCTTCATGTACAAATACATCCCTCTGCTGGCCGCGACCGAACTCAAGAAAATCGACCCCGCTCTCGGCGGCCGAATTGCTTTTAATCTGATCGATGGCGCGATTCGCCTGGTACTGTTCCTGATCTTCATCTGGGGAGTTTCGCTCTGGAAAGATATTCGCCGCGTCTACCAGTACCACGGCGCCGAACACAAAACGGTTTTCGCCTTTGAAAACGGAGACCCGCTCAATACCGAGGCCGTGCAGAAATATTCGACATTCCATCCGCGCTGCGGCACCAGCTTTCTGATGACCGTAATGCTGATTTCCATCGGCTTCTACATGCTGATCCCGTTCACCACGTTCTGGGCACGCTTCGCATCGCGCGTCGCCTTACTACCGATCATCGCCGGAGTCTCCTACGAGATCATCCGCTTCGCCGCCAAGCATCGCGGATCGCTATTCGCGCTGATGACCGCTCCCGGCCTCTGGCTGCAGCGCATTACGACCAAGCCTCCGTCGGACGAACAAGCCCAGTGCGCCATCGCCGCCCTCGACAAGGCCATGTCGCTCGAAAAAGAGCGTGGCGGCGAGTTGGTGATTGCCTAGCGGTCCCGCCGCGAATACTTCTCTACTGCCTTTCCATCACAATACAATGCCGTAGAGCGTAACTTGTTACGTCTCTCTCGCCCTCAGCACGGGCTTGCGGCGTAGACCGAGACGTAGCAAGCTACGTCTCTACGAGAGACTCACATGTTTGAACGCCTGGACCAAATCGAAGCCCGCTACGAAGAGCTAACCAACGCTCTTGCGTCGCCGGAGATCGTCAACGACTCGGCGCGATACCAGAAGACCGCCAAAGCCCACGCCGAAATTGCGCCCATGGTCGAGAAATACCGCGAATACAAAGATCTGAGCAGAGGAATTGCCGAGAGCAAAGCCATGCTGGTGGACGAAAAAGATCCCGAGATGCGCGCCTACGCGCAGGATGAGCTCTCGCAACTGGAAGGCCGAGTGAAAGCGGTAGAGGAAGAGCTGAAAGTGCTCCTCCTCCCCAAAGATCCGAACGACGAAAAGAACATCATCCTCGAAATCCGTGCCGGCACCGGTGGGGACGAAGCCACACTCTTCGCTGCCGAAATTTTCCGCATGTACACCCGCTACGCGGAAACGCAGCGCTGGAAGGTCGAAGTGCTTTCGTCGTCGGAATCCTCCGCCGGAGGGTTGAAAGAGGTCATTGCCATCATTGAAGGCAATCGCGTCTTCTCGCAACTGAAGTACGAAAGCGGCGTCCACCGCGTGCAGCGCGTCCCCGCCACGGAGCAGCAGGGGCGCGTTCATACGTCAGCCGTAACCGTCGCCGTCTTGCCCGAAGCGGAAGACGTGGACATCAAGATCGAAGCCAAAGATTTGCGCATCGACACCTTTTGCTCGTCAGGCCCGGGTGGCCAGTCGGTGAATACGACTTACTCTGCCGTACGCATCACGCACATTCCCACCAACACGGTCGTTAGTTGCCAGGACGAAAAATCGCAAATCAAAAACCGGGAAAAAGGCATGCGCGTGTTGCGTTCGCGCCTCTACGAAATCGAAATGGAAAAGCAACAGCAGGCTCTGGCCAAGGAGCGCAAGGCGATGGTGGGCTCCGGCGATCGCAGCGAGAAGATTCGTACCTACAACTTCCCGCAGAACCGTCTCACCGACCACCGTATCGGCTTCACCATCCACCAGCTCGAGGCCGTCATGGACGGGAAACTGCAGCCGCTGATCGAGGCGCTCACCACTTACTACCAGGCCGAAAAGTTGAAGCAGGAGGCAGCCTCAGTCGTCTGATCTCACGTTGGGACAGCCGCCTCGGCTGTCCCACACAGCGCTGTTCCATAAGCGGTCAATCTTTAAGTGGTCAATCTTTGGAAGGTAATGCATGTCCGACTTGCAATCCACGCTTTCCTCCGTTCTTGCCGATCGCTACGCCGCGAATGCTGCCCGCGTCCGCGAATTGGCCGCTCCGCTAGCCAACTCCCAGTTCTGGGGCAAGCCATTCCCCTACGGAAACAGCTTCGGGCATCTGGTCCTGCACCTCACCGGCAACTTGAACTACTACATCGGAGCGCAGATCGCCGGCACCGGCTACGTCCGCGACCGCCCGCGCGAATTCAACGACCCCAATCCTCCGCCAAAGGAGGGAGCTCTCAAGCGATTCGACGACGCTGTTGCCATGGTGGGGGCAACCATCGGCGCGCAGTCGCCCGACGACTGGTCGAAAGCATATTCAGGCGTCGGCGCAACCGCGCAGAACCGCCTCGACATGGTTGTCCAGTGCGCCGCCCACATGCAGCACCACATCGGACAGATGATCTATCTGGCATACGAATGGAAGCGGCAAGCCGGCGCCGACTCGAAATAGGGCGAGCAACCCTGCTTTCCCGTATGTCACCTAAGAGGCATGTCTAAGAAACTCACATCGAACCGAGTCATGGCCAACCGACTTAGGTCCAACGCAAAATCTCGGTCATTGCTTACGCTCGCCGGCTTCGGGGCCATCACCGCCGGCGCCGCCTGGTATGGTGCGCGCTACAGCCGTAACGGCAATCGCGATCCGTGGTTCCAGGAGCTGGATAAGCCGAGCTTTACCCCGCCCGACGCCGTTTTCCCCGTCGTATGGATTGCGCTCTACGCGATGATTGCCTGGTCCGGCTGGCGCATCTGGAGCGCGGCTCCTTCTCGGAATCGCAATGCCGCGCTCCGGCTATGGGTTTCGCAACTTGCGGCCAACGCCCGCTGGTCTAAGCTCTTCTTCGGAAAGCATCGGCCCAAACTCGCGTTGGCCGACATTCTGGCGCTCGAAGGGACCATCGCGTCTTACATTTCCGCGGCGCGCAAAGTCGATCGCGCCGCCGCTTATGCCTTCCTGCCCTATGGCGCCTGGGTTGCTTTCGCCACAGCGCTCAACGCCGAGATCGTCCGCCGCAATCCCTTGGAAGACTGATAATACCGGCAGCATGGATGTGCGTTCCCCAGTGTGCCTCTGTGTCCCCTGTGGTTAAAATCTCTTCGTGCAGCTAAAAGCGTCCCTTGGTTCAGCAATTGCCCGACTGACCGCTCACCAAGTCCCGTCGCCGCGTCTCAACGCCGAGCTGCTCCTAAGGTTTACGCTTAACTGTGACCGTGCCTATTTATTTGCGCATCCCGAGCGCGAACTTACCGATGCAGAGCAGTCGCGCTACCACACCGCGCTTTCCGAACGCGCGCGCGGTGTCCCCGCGCAGTACATCACCGGACATCAGGAATTCTGGGGCATGGATCTGATCGTTACTCCGGCGGTCCTCATTCCGCGCCCGGAAACCGAACACGTGATCGAAACAATTCTCGCGTTGCGGACCTCGGACCTCAGCCCTCAGACTTCAGCCGTGTCCTCCAGCGTCGCGATGAGAAGTCCGAGGTCCGAGGTCCAAGGCCCGAATTCCAATGCCCTTCGCTTTCTCGACATTGGCACAGGTTCGGGCTGCATTGCTCTGGCCTTAGCCAAGGAATTTCCTGATGCAGAAATTCTCGCCACCGATATCTCGGCGGCTGCGCTCGAAGTGGCGCGCGCCAATGCCGCCCGGCTTCAACTCGAGAAGCGAGTCCATTTTCGTGAAGCGGACCTGCTCGCAGGCCTGAATCTGAGCGGATTAGACTTCGTCGTCTCCAACCCGCCGTATGTTGGCGAATCGGAAGAAGATCAGGTTCAATTGGAGGTGCGGAAGTATGAGCCGCGCAATGCGGTATTTGGCGGGCCAACAGGGACCGAGATCATCGCCCGCCTGCTGCCTCAGGCTTACGTGGCACTGCGTCCCGGCGGATGGCTCGTTCTCGAAATCAGTGGGACGATCGCGAGCAAGGTGAAAAAACTTCTGGAAGACTGGGACGACGTTCGCATTATCCCCGACCTACAGTCGATTCCCCGCGTCGTGCAGGCACGAAAGCCGAAAATCTAAATCTCCAACAAAAAGCTATCGCTCTGAGACGTTCGAAGTCCAAGGTCTGAAGTCCGGCGCGCGCGCCTAGCGTCGCACCGCCGCCGGCTGAATCTCCTCGACGTCAATAATATCTGTGGGATAGTTCCCGGTATAACACGCCGAGCAATACGAGATTTTCTCGCCCTCGCCGCAAGCCTTCTTGAGGCCCTCCAGCGAGAGATAAGCCAGCGAATCCGCGCCAATGTAATCGCGAATTTCCTCCACCGACTTGTTGGCGGCAATCAGCTGCTTCTTCGAAGGGGTGTCCACCCCGTAATAGCACGGCGAAATCGTGGGCGGGCAGGAGATGCGCATGTGGACTTCCTTCGCTCCTGCGGTGCGGATCATGCGCACAATCTTCCGGCTGGTGGTGCCGCGCACGATCGAGTCATCGATCAGCACCACGCGCTTACCCTGCAGCAGCGAGCGCACCGGATTCAGCTTGAGCTTGACGCCAAAGTCGCGCACGCTCTGGCTGGGCTCGATGAACGTGCGCCCAACGTAGTGGTTGCGAATCAGCGCAAAACGAAATGGAATCCCGCTTTCCGCGGCATAGCCCACGGCCGCGGTCACGCCGGAGTCGGGGACGGGAACGATAAGATCGGCCTCCACGCCCGCTTCGCGGGCCAACTGCCGTCCTAGCTCCTCGCGGCTCGTTTGCACTGCGCGGCCGAAGACGACGCTGTCGGGACGCGAGAAGTACACATGCTCGAAGATGCAGCTCGATTGCGGCGCAGCCGTGGAATAAAAACGCGAACTGATTCCTTCCGGGCCAACCACGACTAACTCCCCCGGCTTCACATCGCGAATGTACTCGGCGCCGATCAGATCGAACGCACAGGTCTCCGAGGCAAAGACGATCGTGTCCTGCTTCTGGCCCTCCAAGGCCGCGATGCGTCCCATGGCCAGCGGCCGGAAGCCGCGCGGATCGCGCACCGCGAAGACTCGATCATTGCTCATCATCACCAGCGAAAATGCTCCCTCGACCTGCCGTAGCGCATCCGCCACTGCTTCCGGCAGCGTGTGTTCCTTGGAAAGTGCGATCAGATGGACGATGACTTCAGTATCGCTGTTGGATTGAAAAATCGAGCCCTGACTCTCCAGCCGGGCGCGCACCTGCAGCGCATTGACCAGGTTGCCATTGTGCGCTACGGCAATCGAACCCTTATTCGATTGCACCAGGATCGGCTGCGCGTTCAGCAGTGCCGAGTCTCCGGCAGTCGAATAGCGCGTGTGACCTATGGCCAGCGTGCCTCGCATCTTCGAGAGCACATCCTCGGTGAAAATGTCGGCCACTGAGCCCATCGCTTTATGCGTCCGCGAGGTCAGCCCGTCGGACGTGACGATCCCCGCCGATTCCTGCCCGCGATGCTGCAACGCATGCAGCCCCAAATAAGCCAACTTCTCCGCCTCCGGATGGGCGAAGATCGCCACCACGCCGCACTCGTCATGAAATTTGTCGGAAGAAGGCATTGTAGCTCCTGGCTTTTAGCTCACAAATTGACCGATCACTCTCTGTGTCTCTCAGAGTCCTCTGTGGTTCAAGCCTTTGAGTTGAATCATCCCGCCACCACCAATTCCGAATCCGTCCGCAACGCCGACTCCAACGCCCCTTCATAAGCTGAACTCAACTCGGAAATCCCCGCCGAAATCACGACCTCCCCATCGAGCGAAACTTCCAGCCGTTCCGGAATCGTCTCGCCGATAACCTCCGCCAGCACGCCGAATTGCCCCGCCACATGTTTGATTCCCGCCACATTGCCCGGGTCGCAAGAGATCACGATCCGGCTGGCATCTTCCCCAAACAGCGCAAACTCCGCGAATAGCCCACCAGACGCCAGGTTCACCCGCGCCCCCATGCCCTTCGGAAATGTTTTCTCGGCCAACGCGACCGCCAGGCCGCCATCCGCGCAATCATGCGCCGAGTCCACCAATCCCTGATCAATGATCGCAATGACAGCTTTCTGCAAGCCGGCTTCCTTCTCCAGGTCGAGCTCCGGAGGATATCCCCAGAGCGTCCCAAGAATTTCTTTCGCGTATTCCGATGACCCGAACTCACTCTCTGCATCGGTAATATTGCCCGCCTCTCCAGCGCGCAATAGCACGATGGTGCGTCCGGGTGCCGCGAAATGCATCATCGCGGTCTTGTGCACATCCTCCAGAATCCCCACCACGCCCAGCACGGGCGTCGGGTAGATGCCCTCACCCAGCGTCTCGTTATAAAAGCTCACGTTGCCCCCGGTGATGGGAATTTCCAATTCCTCGCAGGCTCTGGTGATGCCATCGATGGTTTGCGAAAACTGCCACATGATGTGCGGCTTCTCGGGATTGCCGAAGTTCAGGCAATTCGTTGCTCCCACGGGAGTCGCTCCCGAGCATGCCACCTTGCGCGCCGCTTCGGCGACCGCGTGCATCGCGCCCAGCCGCGGATCGAGATAGCACCACCGCCCGTTGCCATCGAGCGCCATCGCCAGCCCGCGCTGCGAGCCCTTGATGCGAATTACGCCCGCATCTCCCGCTCCCGGCGCTTCGACCGTGTTGGTCTGCACCATGTGATCGTACTGCTGCCACACCCAGCGTTTGCCGCAAATGTTCGGGGTGGCCAGCAACCGCTTCAGATTTGCGGTGAAGTCTTGAAAGGGCACGGCTTCAGCCGTGCTGTAAGAAGCCCCAGAAGATGCGGGCTTTAGCCCCTGAGGTTTGCTCAGCCGCACGCTTTCCGGCATCTCGCGCGGCACCGGCGGTTCCCACCGCGCCATTGGACGCTTATACAGCGGCGCCTCATCGGTCAGCGCCGGATTCGGAATCTCCGCCACCAGCCTGCCATGCTCCAGCACGCGCAGTTTGTTGTCCGTTGTAACGTTGCCCACCTCGACCGCATCGAGTCCCCATTTTTCAAAAACGCGGAAGACCTCGTGCTCGCGCCCTTTTTGCGCTACCAGCAGCATGCGCTCCTGCGATTCGCTCAACATGATCTCGTAAGGAGTCATGCCGGTCTCACGTTGCGGCACGCGATCCAGTTCGATCTCAATCCCCACACCACCGCGCCCGCCCATTTCGCAGGTCGAGCACGTCAGTCCCGCCGCGCCCATATCCTGAATGCCGACGATTGCTCCGGTCTGCATCGCCTCCAGGCACGCTTCGAGCAAAAGCTTTTCGAGAAAGGGATCGCCCACTTGCACATTCGGCCGCTTCGCTTCCGAGGCTGCGCTGAACTCTTCGCTGGCCATAGTCGCGCCGTGAATGCCGTCGCGCCCAGTCTTCGCGCCCACATAAATTACTGGATTGCCTTCGCCCGCGGCCTTGGCGTAGAAAATTTCATTCTTTCGCACCAGTCCCAGAGCAAACGCATTCACCAGCGGATTTCCGGAGTAGCAGGGCTCGAACTTGGTCTCGCCGCCAAGGTTCGGCACCCCGAAACAGTTGCCGTAAGAAGCAACCCCGCTGACCACGCCGTCGAGGATGGAATGATTCTTGTGAAGCTCAGATTGTGATGCTTGCGTAGCGACAGCCGCCTCGGCTGTCCGGCCAGAGCGAAGTTCGGCCGAGGCGGGTGCCCGCCCGACACGGATCGGCCCAAAGCGCAGCGAATCCATCACCGCGACCGGTCTCGCGCCCATGGTGAAGATGTCGCGCAGAATTCCGCCCACGCCGGTGGTCGCGCCCTGAAACGGTTCGATGAACGAGGGATGGTTGTGCGATTCGATTTTGAAAGCACAGGCCCACCCGTCGCCAATGTCGATGATGCCGGCGTTCTCCCCTGGCCCCTGCAGCACGAGTTTGCTACGGGTGGGCAGACGTTTCAAATGCACCCGCGACGATTTATAAGAGCAGTGCTCGCTCCACATCACGCTGAAAATACCGAGTTCTGTCAGCGTAGGCTCGCGCTGGCCGAGAAGTTGCTTGATCTTCTCGTACTCCTCGGGCGTAAGGCCGTGCTGCCGGAGGGTCTCCGGGGAAGAGGCAGAGGTCAAAGAAGTTGCCATGGGAAGAGCTTCTATTGTCGCATTTCGTGGCGTCCGAGGGTAGAGCCGCCGCAAAGAGTTTTTGAGACCTGTCTCCTGCTACGATTCTGGTGAATGAAATCAATCGTCGTAGGCACCGCCGGGCACATCGACCACGGGAAAACGGCGCTGGTAAAGGCATTGACCGGCATCGATGCCGACCGGCTGGAAGAAGAGAAGCGCCGCGGCATCACCATCGACCTGGGCTTCGCCCACATGGAGTTGCCGGGTCCGAACGGCGAGACCCTGCATCTCGGTTTTGTGGACGTCCCCGGCCACGAGCGCTTCGTGCGCAACATGCTGGCTGGAGTGGGAGGCATCGACTTGGTGCTGCTGGTCATCGCGGGCGACGAATCGATCAAGCCCCAGACCCGGGAGCACTTCGACATTCTGCAATTGCTCGGTGTGCAGCGCGGCATGACGGCCCTTACGAAGTCGGACGCGGTGGATGCAGAAACACTCGATGTAGTGCGCCTGGAGGTCGAGGAATTCCTGCGCGGGTCATTCTTAGATAAACCAAACTCCGTCGTGCCTGTGAGTTCGCTGACCGGCGCCGGACTCGACGATCTGAAGCGAGCCCTGATTACGGCGGCGAGTGAAGTGCAGCCGCGCGATTCGCATGCTCTCGCCCGTTTGCCCATCGATCGTGTATTCACCATGAAGGGATTTGGCACGGTCGTGACCGGAACCCTGTTGTCAGGGACTATTCGACGCGACGAAGAGATGGAAGTTTTTCCTTCGGGCCGAAAAGTTCGAGTGCGCGGAATCCAAGTCCACGGGCAAGCTGCCGGGGCGGCGGTTGCCGGACAACGAAGCGCCCTGAATCTGGCGGGCGCGAGCACGGAAGATTTGTCGCGCGGCATGACGCTCGGACCGCCCGCGACATTTTCAACGACACGCCGGGTTGATGTGCGACTGCGATTGCTCGCCTCAGTTCCGCGCGCCCTCAAGCCCCGGTCGCGAGTCCACTTCCACTCCAACACCATGGAGACGGTGGCGGAGATCGCGCTACATGGCACAAAGCAACTTGCTCCCGGGTCGGCGGCAATGGCCCGGCTGAAGCTTCCAGAGGCAGCGCTTCTATTGCCCGGGGATAGATTCATCGTCCGTCAGTTTTCGCCGGTCATTACCATCGGTGGTGGAGTGGTGCTTGATGCCGCTCCGATCCCGCGCATGCCGGGACTGGATACCTTTCTGCAGATATTGTCCGATGGCAGTCCGGAACCTGTCCTCACAGCACGGATCGCAAGGCGCGGTCACACGGGTATCTCAATGTCGCAGCTTACTGCTGAAACGGGATGGACCAAGGTTTTGCTCGATGCTCGACTCGATCAAACGTTGAAAGACATGCGAGTGCTGCGTATCGGGGACCTGTTCATCCACGCCCCCGCAATGATTGGGCTCCAGCAATTCATCGTGAGCACCGTTGCGGCGTTTCACAAGAAGAATTCGCTTGTAGGCGGAATTGCCAGAGAAGCGCTGCGCGAGCAAGTGAAAGCGTCGCCGGAAGTCTTCACCGCCGCCCTCGATCTGCTCCTACGGGAAAAGAATATTGAAGTTGCAGGCGACTTGGTGCGACAGCCCGGCCGCGGCGTCGTCATGAAAGACGAGGAAGCCGAGTCGAAAAAAAAGATCGAGGACGCCTTTGCAGCTGCGGGGTTGAAAGTCCCCGCGCTCCATGAGGTGATCGCGGGACTCAAAGTGGACAAAGTGCGAGCGCAGAAGATTGTCACTCTATTGCTGCGCGACAGGATGCTGGTCAAAATTTCAGACGAATTAGTATTTCACCGCACCGCGCTGGAGCAATTGCGCCGCTTAGTTGCGGAGCAGAAAGCCAAGTCTACAAAAATGGACGTGGCCAAGTTCAAAGAACTGACCGGAGTGAGCCGCAAATACGCCATTCCTCTTCTTGAATATCTGGACCGGGAACACGTCACGAAGCGCGTGGGCGATGCGCGTGAAATCCTGTAAGAGATTTGGTAATTGAGAAATTGAGTAAGTGGTAATTTGAAAACCTCTCCACGCGGCGTTCGGGTCTCGAATTACCCAATTACTCAATTCCGCAATTTCCCAATCCGCTCAGATCTTTTCTTCGGGGAACTCCACTTCCAGCCCAAGCGGATCGGTGAATCGGTTGGTTAGATTCGCCAAGCCCGTCAGGAGATGAATGTCCACGATTTCCGCTTCGGAGAAATGTCTCTTCAGAGGCGCGAAGTCGCTGTCGCTAATGTCGTGCGGCGTGCGCGTCAGCTTTTCGACATAAATCAGCACGGCGCGTTCTTTTTCGCTGTAGCGTGAATAATCTCCCGCTCGGAGCGCCGACCAGTCTTCCGCGGTGAGTCCCACTCGCTTCGACGACGCCACATGGTGTTGCGTGCAGTAATGGCATCCATTGATCAGCGACACGCGAAGATAGATGAGTTCGTACAACTTCCGGTCGAGAGACCGCCCCACGCTGGCGTAAAAGGTCAGAAAATTCTTAAGCATCTCCGGGCGGTGGGCCAGCGCTTTCTGCGCGTTCCCGGGTTTTCCGCGCAGCGTTTTCTCGTAGATTTCCTTCACTTCGGCAGTCGCCGATTCTGGGCTGACCAGGCTGATGCGTGCCATCGAATCCTCCAAAAGGTTTCGTCTTTATCATCGCAGACCGTGCAATTCCGTGCTCGCTGGGGCCGCCGTCAAGTAGAACGGCGATTTTGCCGATAGTCAGGGGAGGAGGCGTGGATGAGAGCCCTGGCCTGGATTGTGGTGCTGACGTGCTTCGGTTCGGTGACCGGCCGTGCGCAGGCAACTAGCGATTCCGCTGTGGCCGCGAAGCTTGTCGCGATCGAACAAGTCGGAAAAATGCAAATCGAGAAAATGCAAGCCTGGCAGAACAGAGACACAAAGATGCTGACTGCCGTGTTGGACGACGCCTTCGTCTATGTGAATCCCGACGGTAAAGTTCTGACCAAGCCGGAAGTACTCGCGTACATCGCGACGACCGGTTCGCTGCAGTTCACTGCAGAGGACATGACCGTGAAGTTGCACGGAGAGACCGCAATCGTCACCGGTATTTACCGGATGAAAGGCGTGGAAAATGGAAAGCCGTTCATGCGACAGGGTCGTTTCGTGGATACGTGGCTCGACAGGAACGGGCAATGGGTTGCGATCGCGAGTTTGATGACGCTCGCCGGAAATTAGGTGTCCACGCAACCCCGTATTTTATTGCTCATCTCCCGCGCATCGAAACACATGTCGAAACACATCTTATGAGAATCGCTCTCTGCTGCGTCATGGTAGTTTGTGCCGCGTCCCTTACGTCCGCCCGACAGCAATTGGCCGACGCTGGCACTGCGGCGGGCATTCGCGCCCTGGAGAGCGCCTGGACCGTGGGGCAGTCGCGCAATGATAGCGGTGCTTTGGACCTGATTTTCGATGATGCTCTGGTCTACGTTGAATACGGCAAATTGGTAACCAAGCGTGAATATCTGTCGAGGATTAATCGCCAGAGCTCGCAAGACGATCAGATCGTCATGGGCCCTATGACGGTCCGTACATTCGCAAGCGCCGCTATCGTAGTCGGCACGTATTCTGAAACAAAGACAGAGAAGGCAAGCTTCGCTCTGAAGCGCTGGCGCTTTATTGATACCTGGGTGTACAAAAAAGGCAGGGGCTGGGTGCTGGTCGCCGCTGCGGCAGTCCCGCTCTCGAATTCGGAACCGGGCAACCTATAGCCTTCCCGGATCGGCTAACGCCTCCGCGCGACCGAAAATGGCAATCGTCAAAATCATTGGTGCGGGGTTGGCTGGGTCCGAAGCCGCCTGGCAGTGTGTGCGGCGAGGCTTGGATGTGGAGTTGTTCGAGATGCGTCCCGTGCGCTCTACTCCGGCGCACCAGACCGCGGATTTCGCCGAACTCGTCTGCTCGAACTCGCTGAAATCGGACAGCGAGAACACCGCTCCGTGGCTGCTAAAGGAAGAGATGCGGCGCGCCGGTTCGTTGCTTCTGGAAATCGCGCGGGAGTGCGCCGTCCCTGCAGGGCACGCTTTGGCGGTAGACCGCGTGACGTTCGCGAGCCGCGTAACCGAAGCGATCTCGCGGGAGCCGCGCATTCGCATTCGGCGCAAAGAAGTAACTTCGGTCGATGAATCGCAGGACGTGACCATCATCGCCACTGGCCCGCTGACTTCGGACGCGCTCTCTTCCGAGATTGCCCGGCTGAGCGAGTCCACGACTTGCAATGCTGAGCGGGCGGGAGCGCCCGCTGCACACCATTCTGATTCATGTAGTCCGCGCTTATATTTTTACGATTCGATCAGTCCAATCGTCGAGGCGGACTCGATCGATATGTCACGCGTCTACATGGCTGCCCGTTATGACAAAGGCTCGGCGGACTATATCAACTGTCCAATGGCGCCGGAGGAATACGGCCGCTTTTACGATGCGCTGGTGGCAGCGCAGTCGGTCGAAGAGCGCGATTGGGAGAAGCTGAATTACTTCGAAAGTTGTTTGCCGATCGAAGAGATCGCTCGCCGTGGCCGCGACACGCTACGCTTCGGCCCCATGAAGCCGGTTGGACTCATCGATCCGCGCACCGGCAAGATGCCATACGCGGTGGTGCAGCTTCGCCAGGAAAACCTGCGGGCTGATTCCTACAACCTTGTCGGGTTTCAAAATCATCTGAAGTTTGGCGAGCAGGCGCGCGTGCTGCGGTTGATTCCGGGCCTGGAGAATGCGCGCTTTTTGCGTTACGGACAGATTCATCGCAACACCTACATCAACGCGCCAACTTTGTTGCGTAAGACCCTGCAGATGAAGGCGCATCCGCAGGTATTCTTTGCAGGGCAGATTTGCGGCGTCGAGGGTTACGTAGAGTCGATCGCAACCGGCCTGCTGGCCGGGATGCACGCTGCCGCGCTGGTTTCCGGAACCGAAATGGCGCCGGCCCCCCGCGCTTCCGCTTTTGGATCGCTCACGCACTATGTTACGCACGCGGATGCGAAGAACTTTCAGCCGGCAAATATCACGTTTGACCTGCTGCCGCCACTCGAAAGAAAGGTTCGCGATCGCAAGGAACGCCATCGCATGCAGTGTGAATCGGCGCTTAACGAATTCGATGCTTGGATGGACAGGGTCGCGACAGCCGGCGTGAAAGCGTGAATCATCCCGACCTCGTGATTGAAGTTCCCAAACCCTTATGCAGGCGCTAGCGCCTTCATTCCCCGATTTTTTCCTGCAACAAACTGGCTTCCGGATGCGTATCTAACACTAAGCCCGTCCGCTGGGATGACTTTCGACTCCGGGCTGCGTCCAACAGATGTCATGACGTTGCGCGATCTCATTTTCGATGTCCTGCGAACCCTGTGGTCGCACAAGCTTCGCGCTTTTCTGACCATGTTCGGGATTGCCTGGGGCATTGTGTCGATTGTGCTCATGGTGGCGGCCGGCGAAGGTTTACGCAAGGGCCAGGAAGTGCAAGCGCGAAATCTGGGCAAAGACGTGATGATCGTCTTCCATGGCCGTACCAGCCTGCAGGCCGGTGGAACGCACGCTGGGCGCATCGTGCACTGGGAAGATGCGGATGTCGCAGTGGTGCAATCCGACTCGCCGGACTGCGAGTGGGCGATTCCCGAACTTGAACAGGACACCGTCCGCACGCATTCGAATTTCAACAATGCAGCGTTCACAGTTACGGGATCGTATCCTCAGTTCGGCTACATTCGCAGCCTGGATGTGGGTGCAGGGCGTTTCTACGATTGGGACGACATGCGCGAGGCCAGGCGCGTGGCGTTTCTCGGCTCCGACGCCGCCAAGCAGTTGTTTCCGGGGCGCAATCCGGTGGGCGATACGATTTATTTAAATGACTTTCCCTACGCCGTGATTGGCGTGATGGCCAAGAAGAAGCAAGACTCCAGCTATGACGGCTGGGACGTGAACAAAGTGTTCGTGCCCTTTGCCGCGATGCGCCGCGATTTTCCCGACAAACCTCCGGGAACGAATTCCACATTCGATCAACTTCTGGTGACGCCAAAATCGGTCGATCAGCACACCGCGTGCAAGCACGAGGTGCGCGTGGCACTGGCCCGCATGCATCACTATGACCCTAACGACAAAGAGGCGTGTCCCATCTGGGATACGGTGCAGGAAGCGCAGGCGTTCAAGACCATGACGGATGGCATGAAATTCTTTCTGGGAGCGGTCGGCATCGTGACGCTCGTCCTGGGCGGCATTGGCGTGATGAATGTCATGCTGGTCGCGGTGCGCGAGCGCACCCGCGAGATTGGCGTGCGCAAAGCGATTGGCGCTCCGGCAGGCACGATTTTGCGGCAATTTTTTATTGAAGCGCTGATTATCGCATTGCTAAGTGGCGGAATTGGTCTGGGCGTGGCCTTTGGATTTTGCGCGCTGATAAACATGTTGCCCATGCCCGACTTTTTTGCCGGATTGATTCCAAGTTGGAGTTCCGGCCTGGTCGCGGCCGCGCTCCTGGGATTGATCGCCATAGGAGCGGCGTTATATCCCGCGAGGAGAGCAGCGTCAATCGATCCGATTGAGGCATTGCGCTATGAGGCGGGCGGATAGAAAAAATGAAACGAGGTTTCAGAGTTTCAAGGTTTCAAAGTTGCAAGGTTTTCCAAACCTCGAGCCGTGAACTTCGAACCCTGAAACCCTGAAGCTTTGAAACCTTGAAACCTTGAAACCTTGAAACCTTGAAACCTTGAAACCTTGAAACCTTGTCTCCCTATGCTGATTGAAATCATTCTCGAAGCCTGGATCGCGCTCAACCGCAACGTCACTCGCAGCTTTCTGACTATGCTGGGCATTGTCTGGGGAATCGCCACCGTGACTTTGTTGATCGCCTACGGCAGCAGCTTCCGCAGCGTTCTGGTCCACGGCTTTGATGCATTCGGAAAGAGTGTGGTCATCTGCTGGCCGCAGCAAACCAGCGAGCAGCCCGGCGGCCAGCGCGCCGGGAAAAAAGTTGTCCTCGAGCAGGCCGATCTCGATATGGTGAAGGCCACCGCTCCGCTGGTGAAGCATGTATGCCTTGAGACCGTCCGCCGTCCGGGAATTGCTTACGGCGACCGCATGGTCGGGACCGCTCCGGTACGTGGAGTTTGTCCTGAATATGGCGAGATGCGCAACGAAGTTCCATCGGAAGGCCGCTGGATTAACGCTGAGGACGAACTGGAACGCCGCCGGGTCATCTTCCTCGGCGGCCGGCTCAAGGAGGAGTTATTCAGCGGACGCCCAGCTGTTGGCGAAACGGTGCAAGTCTCTGGAGTGCGTTTCACCGTGGTCGGCGTCATGGCGCGGAAGATTCAACTCAGCAATTATTTTTCCAGCGACGACGAGTCTTCGTGGATTCCGTATTCCGCAGCGGGTGATTTGTGGAATACGCGCTATGCCGCCGTCATGGTATTCGAGCCCGTCGCGCCGCAGTTTGAAAAGAAAGCAATGGCGCAGGTTCTGGCCGCAGTGGCCACGCGGCAGAATTTTTCTCCCACCGACCCCAAGGCATTCCAGATGTTCGGCCGCGATGAATTCCGCCCGGTCATCGACGCGCTGACGATCGGGTTACAGGTGTTGCTTACCTTCATCGGAACGTTAACACTTGGAATCGGCGGCGTCGGCGTGATGAATATCATGCTGGTGTCAGTGGACGAGCGCATTCGCGAGATCGGCCTGCGGCGCGCGCTGGGTGCGCGCAAGCGCCACATCAAGCTGCAATTCCTGGCGGAAACTCTTCTCATCATGTTGATCGGCGGCGCCATTGGCGTACTCTTGTCGTATCTCATCGCATGGTCTGTCGGCACGCTGCCCATGATGGGGCCGTTGTTTGAAGACGATTCCGGCCAGGGTGACATTCACCTGCGCATCTCGATGATGACCGTGATCCTCTCGACTGCCGTCTTGCTGATCGTAGGGGTCTTCAGCGGCCTGGTGCCGGCACTGCGAGCGTCGAAACTCGATCCCGTAGAAGCCCTGCGCTACGAATAAAAGTGCGTAGCGACAGCCGCCTCGGCTGCCCGGCCAAAGCGAAGCGAGGCTGCACCATTCGCGAGCGCATGCTCCTCCGGCGAAGAATTAATTTGCTACGCCTCTTGCTTCGCAGTACCTTCTTCGCAGTACCTTGCTGGCTGAAGCATTTGCCGAGGTGAATCTTGCCGATCTCCGCCGTGGACACAATTACGCTCGCATTCCAGCACACCAAACGGCAACTCCTCCAACCGTTTCGCTTCGGACAGTGGATTCGACTGGCGGTCGTTGGCCTGCTGGCTGGAGAGATGGGCTCCGGTGGAAGCTTCAATTTTCCTACGAGCTTTCCGCGTCAGGCGGGATCCTCGCGCCATTTCTTACAACAGGACTGGCCGAAAATCGATCCGGCAATTCTGGGAGGGCTGATCGCGGTTCTTCTGGTGGCTGGTTTCGTCTTTTTCATTGTGATGTTGTACGTCAGCAGCGTAATGCGGTTCATCCTGTTTGACAGCGTGCTGGCGAAAGAATGTCACATCCGCCAGGGATGGAGCCGCAGACAAGGGCCGGCGTGGAAGTATTTTTTGTGGCAGTTGGGATTGATGCTGGCGACTCTTGGAGCAATGGCGGTATTGCTCGGAATCCCTGCTGCTTTCGCGCTGACGATGGGCTGGTTTAGCTCGCCTCGCGAACATGTCGTGCCGCTGGTGCTCAGCGGGATCGTGGTGTTCGTCCTGGTATTCCTCTTCTTTATGATCGTGGCCGTGGTTCATGTCCTGACCAAGGATTTTGTTGTACCGCAAATGGCATTGGAAGATATTGGCGCGATCGAAGGCTGGCGGCGGCTGTGGCCCATGATCCAAATCGAACAGTCCGGCTATGCGGTGTATGTTGGAATGAAGATCGTTTTGGCGATTGGCGCGGGGATCGTGATCGGAATCGCATCGCTGATTCTTGGTTTGATCGTCGCGATTCCGGCGGCTGGCTTGGGGATTATTGCGGTGATCACCGGGAAGTCCGCGGGCATGACGTGGAATGTTCTTACCATCACCGTCGCGATTGTGGTGGGATGCATTCTGCTGGCGATTTTTCTTTTCTTGACATCGCTGATTGCGGTCCCGGCCATTGTGTTCTTTCCCGCGTATTCGATTTACTTTTTCGCCGCGCGCTATCGGCCTTTAAGTCTCGTACTCTATCCCCCGCTACCCCCGCCTCCGACATCTTTCGTGCCGGAACCTGCGGGATGAGCGCCTCGAAAGCCCTGTTCCGCCTCAAGGTTGGGTGGGGTTCAGTTTCGCGGGCTTTCTATGGGGCCACGAAAATCTTCGACCGACGATGCATTTCACGATGAGGTGGTCTGTGGAACGGGTCGTGCCGATGCCGACTCCGAGATTGAACTCCCACTGCGGGCCGAAATCGACGTCGATCGACGGAAAAAATTGCTGCTGTTGATCGCGGAGTGCGTCGAAGCCCGCCAACGAACCATAGGCCGCGTAGTATTCCAGCCCGCCCGCGATTTTCCTGGTGAAGTCGTAACTGACTTTCACGTTGGGCGAAAATGTCACGCCCTGGTTCACGCTTGGTCCATGAAAGGAGCGGTCGAGGGTAGGATTGAAGCTCAAGTACCAGGGGCCGATTTTCCTGTCGATGATGGGACGGATCTCCCACGTCCAGGTGTCGGGAGAGAATGCAGCGCGTTGGTAGCCGATCTCGTTTGAGACACTGACGCCCACGGGCCAGTGCCATCGTTCAGGGACGCGCACGCGCGGGCGAATATGGTCGCCCACCCACTGCCATCCGTCACCCGGCTGAATGCTGCTAAAAACGTAAAAGCCAACTTCCGCCCAGTCGTTGATGCCCTGCGTGATTTCCAGCGTCTCGTGTTCGGCGTGGTTCGTGGGCAGCATGCCGTCTTGCGCAGTCTTGCTGCCGTTGACGGTGAAGTTGGAGTGAATCTCAACCATGGTTGAGTGCGGAGCCACTGTTTCCGCGCCGTAAACCTGGATTTCGTAATTGTCCTGGGCGTAGGCTGTGACGCGGAGGAGCGTGAGGAAGAAAACCAGCACTGCGAGTCGCGAGGACAAAGGAGTCATGTGCCTTACGGGCAGCCGCTCGATCCTCGTGCGACCGTTGCTTCCATCATGCACGGTTTCTTTCCCGGGACGCAAGGCGTTTGCCGGGCAGTGGAATGGTTATGTTCCTGCAGGAACACTGTGCAAACGAAAAAAGAAGCTGCGCCAAGTTGTTGAATTGTCAGGCTACAGTTTTCGAGACTTTGTGTTATCAAGGAGTTAGCCTGTGGAAAAACTGTCTACTTTCGAGGACGTTGAATACCTACGAAAGTAGACTTGACAGCTAATCTATCGACGGCAAGCCAGCTAACCGGTGGGCCTCGCTATATTGCTCTTTCACTTCCAACTGGGTTACCCATCTCTCAAGGTAATACCGGTCGAGCCCTGCCCATCGCAGTTTCAAGATAGCCGCCACATCCTCAACCTGCCGTCGCGAATTCGCCAGTTTGGCCCATTCCAGTTTGGCCAGGACAATGTCTTCGGCGCTGGCTATAAACAGAGGTAACCCCTGGACCGTGACAAGTTGTTGACGGTTGAACTCCTCTCGGCTGAACAGGCGCGCTTTGCGACAGATCAGGTCTATCTTCCAGCCCGTGGCCAAGTCAATTACGTTGAATAAAGATTCCCGTTTTTGGGCTTCAAGGGCGGCATTCAAGTCCGCATAGTATTCAATGGAGGAAAGACTGTGAATGAAAGCTCTCAACTGCGCGGCGGTCGCTTCAACGACAAGGTCAATGTCCTGGGTTGACCGTGGGACGCCATAGTGAGCGCTGGCAAACGATCCGGTGAGCATATAGGCAATCTCGGCTTGATCGAGCGCCGAAGTGATTCTTTGCAAGACCTGCGGGATGCTCATCGTAATCGTTCTGGCAGGGGATTCGGCAGGAACGCGAGTCTTAGCAGTTCTCGGGCAACGCTCGCTTCGTCCCATTCCGGGTGATCCTTCTGAATTCCTGCGCGCGCCAAGTCACGAGCGAAGAGGCTCATCTCGAAGGCTAGGAGGAGGCGCTTTTCGCCGGACATCGTGCGCTGGATCTCAAGTTGAATCTCTCGCGCGGCGGGACTCGTATCTGTGAGGGACAAGGCAAAATATTATCACGCAGGCTGCCGAATCTTCGTTTGTGTGGTGCGGGCACTCCTGCCCACTCCACACAAACGGTGACGATTTTCGGGGTAGTTGCCGCCAGATGGGAATTTTCGGCTAGCCACCGGCGATGGCCCCAATAATCAGGAAGGGTTCTTTCCCGGACGCTACTGCGTCGGGGAGCGGCGAGTCCGGAGGTTCGTGGGATAGATCCTCCTCGCAGGCGAAAAAGCGCAAGAACGCCCGGCGCTGCAGCGTAGCGTGGTCGCGGATGGTGCCTCGCAGCATGGGATAGCGGGCCTCGAGGGCGTCGAGGACCGAGCGCTGCGTAACCGGGCCGTTGACCTCCAGCGTGACTTCGCGGCCGACGTGCGCCAGCGTTCGAAGGTGTTGCGGTAATTCGACTCGAATCATTGAATTATTTTGATGCGGCACCGGCGGTTATTGCCGCCGCATCGCCCAGCCAAGGTCGCTCACTTCGCCGCAGGTTGGATATACGTTTCTTGTTCATAGAGCGCCTTCCAGTCGTTGCCCTCGTGAATCCAGACTTCGCCGAAGACACTGTCCGCCTTTGCGATCTGGCCGCCGGATTTACTTTCATAGTGCGCCACATAGGTGACCAGCGCGGTACGGGGCCCGAGCGATTTCACAGTGAAATCCTTAAGCGTGTAAGTGACGAGCTCTAACTCGTCCACCGTGGCGAGATCGGTCTTCTTGTCACCGAACCCACTTGTTCCCTCCTCCAACACGCGGAAGTCGTCGGCGAGTGCGGCTCCGAGAGATGCTTTGTTTTTGTTTTTGAAATCTTCCCAAACTTTTCGGACTTTGGTTTCGAGAACGGGTGCGATCGCGTTTGAATGGGCGGCCGGGTTTTCCTGAGCTGCTGCTACGGTGGTCAGCAATAACGCCATCACGATTATTTTCATCTTTCTTCCTGGAGTAACTCTTCGGAGGCTAATCCTTGTACGAGTAGAAAAGTCAACCCGCCCCCTGTCGCAAACGGCGCGACAAGGGTGGGGTACCCGGGCGCTTTCTCTGCCCATTTTTTTCACTCACGGTAGCGTTTGTACTTCTACCGACAGTACTGCCGGCAGGTCGCGGACGATCGGGTTCCAGCTGTCTCCTGCATCGGCGGAGCAATAGACCTGGCCGCCGGTGGTGCCGAAATAGACGCCACACTTGTCGAGGGTATCCACGGCCATCGCGTCGCGCAGCACGTTGACGTAGCAGTCTTTTTGCGGCAGGCCTTTGGTAAGCGGTTCCCATTCGTTGCCGCCGGTACGGCTACGGAAGACGCGCAGCTTGCCTTCGTGAACGTAGTGCTCGCCGTCGCTCTTGATGGGGACGACGTAAATCGTCTCCGGCTCGTGTGAATGAATGTCGATGACGAAGCCAAAATCAGTAGGAAGGTTCCCGCTGATTTTTTTCCATTGGTCGCCGGCGTCGTCGGAGCGCATGACGTCCCAGTGTTTCTGCATGAACAACACTCCGGGGCGCGACGGGTTCATAGCGACGTGGTGGACGCAGTGTCCGATTTCGGCCGTCGGGTTGGGAATGTATTTTGAATAAAGGCCTTTGTTGATGGGCTTCCAGCTTTTGCCGCCGTCGTCGGTGCGGAAAGCGCCGGCGGCGGAAATCGCGATATAAATGCGGTCCGGATTGCTGGGATCGAGAATGATGGTGTGCAGGCACATGCCTCCGGCGCCGGGTTGCCACTTGGGGCCGGTGCCGTGGCCACGGAGGCCAGGGAGTTCCTTCCAGTTCTCGCCGCCGTCGGTGGAGCGGAACAGAGCGGCGTCTTCGACTCCGGCGTACACGGTGTCGGGATCGGTGAGCGACGGCTCCAGATGCCAGACGCGCTTGAACTCCCAGGGATGCTGCGTGCCGTCATAAAACTGGTGTGTGGTCAGAGGCGCGCCGGTCTCGAGGGACGTGTCGTAGACGAATTTGTTGCTCACGGCCTTAGGCGGGCCGGGAGCAGGTTCCTGGCCAGGAGGCGTCCCGGGCTGGTGCCAGGTTTTGCCGCCGTCGTCGGAGCGTTGAATTATCTGTCCGAACCAGCCGCTGGTCTGCGAAGCGTAGATGCGATTGGGATCCGCTGGCGATCCTTTGAGGTGATAGAGCTCCCACCCGGCGAAGTGCGGGCCGCTGACCTCCCAGTTTTGGCGCTTGCCGTCTGCCGTAAGAATGAATGCGCCCTTGCGCGTGCCTGCCAGGACTCGTACCTTGCTCATGCATTACTCCTTTTTCTGCGAATAGTAAGCCTCCGATTTTATCTGAGGGAATGAGGCTGGAGTCAATATTGCAGAAACGGAGGTAGTGGGTTACTTTGAATTTTTAGTAGGGCAGGGTGGCATGGCATACTGAGGCCATGCCCGGCTGTGGAGCGTAGAGGATTTCGTTGCCCTCAGGGAAGCCTATGAGCAGCGGAGGGAAGAAAGAGCGGCATGGTTTACGTTAAGAGCATAGTCGCAGGGCTTGTATGCGTGTGTGTGGCATCTTTCTTGATGCTGGAAGTCATAAGCGCCTACCTGTCGATTGTGTACCATGTGGAAACCGGGCCTATAGGTTGGAATTCAAGTTTCTTTGCAAATCCGTTGAATTGGCTCTTAACCGCTGCGATGTTTTTGGTCGGCTTCTTTTGGGAATTCCGTCGCGCTCGCTCAAAGTAGCCCACTACCGAAACGGATAGGCCTGATGCAAAAACACAATCCGCGTTAATGTTGCACAGAGTTCGTAGTCTGCGGACTTGCGCGGGCGTAGACGCGGACATAATCCACGAGCATGGTTTGGGGGAAGGCGGTGGATGCGTCGGGATTTCCGGGCCAACCGCCGCCCACGGCTACGTTCAACAGAATGAAAAACGGATGGTCGTACACCCATTTCGTTCCCTTGGGCAGGTCGGCTGGCGTGCGCGTTGCGTAAAGATGGTCGTCAACGTAAAAACGGATGGCGTTTGGTTCCCACTCAACAGCGAAAATGTGAAAGTCGTCGGCAAATCGCTGATCCTGGGGAAGCGCGTAGGGAGAGCCAATTCCGTTCGCGCCGGAATATCCAGGCCCGTGGATGGTGCCGTGAACCAGCGCGGGCTCTTTGCCAATATTTTCCATGATGTCGATCTCGCCGCACTCAGGCCAGCCGGGCTTGTCGATGTCGTTGCCCAGCATCCAGAAAGCAGGCCAGATTCCCTGTCCGCGAGGAATCCTAATGCGCGCTTCGAAGCGGCCGTAGGCCTGTGAAAATTTGCCTTGAGTCTTCAGGCGCGCCGAAGTGTAATTTTGAGTGACACCGTCCGAACCGGTGTATTTTTCTTGCAGTACTTTGATTACCAGGTTGCCATTCTGCTGTGACGCGTTTTCCAGGCGGCTGGTGTAATACTCCAGTTCGTTGTTGCCCCATCCGCCTCCGCCGGTTTCGGACGTCCACTTCGACGAGTCCACCGCGGAGCCGTTGGGGCCGTTGAACTCGTCGCTCCAAACCAGCTTCCATGACGGCGCGGCAAGTGTCGCGGCCTGCGCAGCTGCGGGGACCCCGACAACACATGCTCCCAGCAACAGAATTATTTCTAACAAAACAACACGTCGCCATGTGAATCGCATAATGCTCCTATGAAACTTATCGTGATGCAGTTTGAGCGAGACGACGACGCGGGCGGACACGCTCCCACGCAAGATCCCTCACCCGGTTGAAGTGCGCCGGGTCTCAAGATGACGCCTTCAAGAATATCCGCGCATCCAAACTTGACCTATACTCACGCACTATACTCACAATGGTGCGATTTGCGCCAGGAGAAGCCATGTCGAAGGCCCAGACCCGAAGAAGCTTCCTGAAATTATCTGCCGCGGGATTGACCGCGACCGCGACCACGAATCTGGCGTCGGCATTGACGTCTTCGACCCCGGGGGCGCCGGCTGGAGAGATTACCGTTCGCGTCACCAGCGGCAAGCTGCGCTACGCTGCGGCGGAAAGTTTGACCTGGAGGCCTGCCGGTGGGACAGCGGAGAACGCGATTGTGCTGGACCCCAGCAAGAAGTTTCAGGAGATGCTTGGGTTCGGTGCGGCTTTCACCGACGCCGCCTGCTATACGTTCAACCAGCTTTCCGCCCCGGCTCGGGACGAGTTGTTTCATGAGCTGTTTCATTCGTCCGAGATGGGGCTCAGCGTTTGTCGCACCTGCATTGGGTCGAGCGACTATTCCACCGAAGTCTTCAGTTATGACGAAGGTGATCCTGATCCTGAGATGAAGCGGTTTTCGACCGCGCACGACGAAGCGTATGTTCTGCCGATGCTGCGGCTGGCGCGGAAGGCGAATCCACACCTGTTTTTGTTCTCGTCGCCGTGGAGTCCGCCGGGATGGATGAAAGTGGGAGGATCGATGCTGGGCGGTTCGATTCGCCAGCGCTATTTCGGTCCCTACGCACAATACTTTCTACAGTTTCTGCAGGCTTACGCCGCGGCGGGCGTGCCGGTGCAGGCGGTCACGGTGCAGAACGAAGTGGATACTGATCAGGACGGCCGAATGCCGGCATGCCTGTTTCCGCAGGAATACGAGATTGGATTCGTGAAGAACCATCTCGGCCCGTTGCTGCAGCAGAATAGTATTTCCACGAAGATCTGGATCCTCGACCATAACTACAATTTATGGGGCCGCGCTATCTGCGAACTGGATGACGAGGGACTACGCAAATATTGCAACGCGATCGCATTTCATGGATACGTCGGCACGCCGGAAATGATGGACAAGGTGCACGAGTCGCATCCCGATGCCCAACTGTACTGGACGGAAGGTGGCCCCGACTATACGGCTCCCGACTACGCAACGGATTGGGCGAACTGGGGGAAGACGTTTACGCAGGCAACTCGTCATTGGTGTAAGGCGCTGACAGGATGGAATCTGGCGCTGGATGAAAAAGGCCGGCCGAACATCGGGCCGTTTCCCTGCGGAGGAATGGTCACGATCCATTCGCAAACCAGGGAAATCACGCGCAGCGGTCAGTATTGGGCTTTTGCGCATTTTTCACGGAACGTGCGGCGCGGAGCGAAGAGATTCGATTCCGTTTGTCAAATGACGGGTGTGGAGCAAGTTGCTTTCGAGAATCCCGACGGGCAGAAAGTTCTTGTGGTGACCAACTCAGGGCAGGCGCGAACGGCAACGCTGAAACTGGGGAGTAAGATCGCGGAGGTCTCCTTGCCGGCCGATTCCTTGACAACCTTACTGTGGAGTTGATTGAGCCTTCCGCCGGTTATTACGTCCCGGATCGCGGTTCGCGGGGAAAGAATTACAATGTGTTTAAAACCCGGTTTGGCCGCCAAGCATCTAAAAATCAAGCTCTTAGGATTGGCACGTGCTGTGCAGCCCTATTGTATGTTCTGTCCTCGGATGAATGCTCGTGGTTTGCTTCGGCCGAAAAAAGCGACGGGTGCGAAGGTGTCCAGCCCTTCGAGTCAGCCTTCTGCATTGGCGCTCATCCAATGCCGCATCTCATGAGGTCGATCTTCTGACGTCGATCTCGGGAGCGCGCGGCGGAATCTGTAAAGGCCTGGTTATTCTTAGTCGGAATCGCGGAGCAGTGCACTGCTGCTAAACTTTGCTGACCTGAACTTTGCTGACCCTGAACTTTGCTGACCTGCATCCCCGCTGAATCGCGGGCCTCGGAGGATGTGCCAGATGCGATTGCTGAGCGCTCGACTGATCGTCTCGCTCATCGTTGGCGTCACGCTGGTATCGCTCTGCTCTTCGTACTACCAGGTGCTGATGCAGAGCCGCGGGATGCAGCGGGATTTGCAGCGGCGAGCCGAGGTGCTGGGTGAGAGTCTGGCGAGGAATGTAGAACGCGATCTGGAGCGGGGCGCGCCCAATACGCTGCAGCGCACAGTGCAGCAGTTCGCCAACCGGGAGCATCTGGCGGGACTTGCAGTCTACGATCCGCAGGGCCATCCCATTGCCGTTACCACCAATCTTCAGCCGCTGATCTCGACCGCGCCGGCAATCGTGATGCAATCCTTGCGGGAGAATCACGATACCGACGCTTTTCTCCGGATGGGGTTCGCTTCGATCCACATCTATGCGCTGCCCTTGCACCGTGGGAATGAGCTTCTCGGCAGTTTGGCCATCGTGCACGACTCGGGCTACATCCGGGGTGAAAGCCTCCGCATATGGCGGGAAACCTTCCTGAGTGCCTTGGCACATGTTTTTCTGATCGTGCTGATTACATTGCTGATCGTGCGCTGGAGCATCACGGGACCGATCGCCCGAACCGCAAACTGGATGAAGGCTCTGCGCACCGGGCGAGGCATGGTGCGAATTAAAGTGCCGGATCTGGAGATGTTTCGTCCGCTCGCCCGGGAGGTGGCGACCTTTGCCGAGAGTCTCAACGTCGCCCGCTCGGCTGCCGAACTCGAAGCTCGGTTGCGCCAAACCGGGGAGTCGATGTGGACGGCCGACCGGCTCGCCGTGCACGTTCGCGCTCGATTGGAGGATGGCCGCCTGTTCGTGGTCTCCAATCGTGAGCCCTGCATGCACGTCCGGCGCGGAAAATCCGTGGAAGTGAATGTTCCGGCCAGCGGCTTGGTCACCGCCATGGAGCCGGTTCTGCGCGCTTGCGATGGCACATGGGTGGCTCACGGATCAGGTGACGCCGACCTGGAAACTGTGGATGCGCACGACCGCTTGCTGGTTCCTCCGGATGATCCCCGATATGTTTTGCGGAGGGTGTGGCTGACGAAAGAAGAGGAGCAAGGATATTATTATGGATTTGCCAATGAGGGGCTGTGGCCCCTCTGCCACATCGCCCACACTCGCCCGCTTTTCCGCGCCGCCGATTGGAAGCATTATCAGGAAGTGAACCGGAAGTTCGCGGACGCGCTGCTGGAAGAAATGAAGAATGTCAGCCGTCCTATTGTGCTGGTGCAGGACTACCACTTTGCCCTGTTACCGCGAATGATCAAACAAAGCAGGCCCGACGCCCGTGTCGCCATTTTTTGGCACATCCCGTGGCCGAATCCGGAAGCTTTCGGAATTTGTCCCTGGCAGCGCGAACTGGTGGACGGGTTATTGGGAGCCGACCTGATTGGCTTTCACATTCAGGCGCATTGCACTAATTTTGTGCAGACTGTCAACCGGATCGTGGAATCGCGCATCGACTGGGAACATTTCTCGGTGCAACGCCTGGACCATCATACCGCGGTGCGCCCGTTCCCCATCAGCGTGGAATTCGCCGACGCGGCCCAGAATCCCTCGCGCGAATCCGCCTACGAAGAACGCTCGGCACTTCTGAAGGCCCTCGGGGTCGAGGCCGTCCTTATGGGAATCGGGGTTGACCGGCTGGACTATACAAAAGGCATTTTGGAACGGTTTCTGGCCGTGGAGCGCTTCCTGGAAAAGTATCCGAGCTACCAGGGGGTCTTTACGTTTGTCCAGATTGGAGCGCCCAGCCGAACCCACATCAAGCGTTATCACGATTTGCAGGCCGAAGTGGAGGCGGAAGCCGACCGCATCAACTGGCGATTCCAGGCGAGTCAATGGAAACCCATCGTCCTGTTGAACCGGCAGCACAGTCATGAACAGATCCAGCCCTATTACAGGGCGGCCGACTTGTGCCTGGTGACCTCTTTGCACGACGGTATGAACCTGGTGGCCAAAGAATTTGTCGCCGCCAGAAACGACGAACGCGGAGTGCTGATTCTCAGTTGCTTTACCGGTGCGGCGCGCGAGTTGCGAGACGCTCTTCAGATCAATCCCTATGACATTGACCAGACCGCCGAGGCGATTCGGGCGGCGCTCGAAATGCAACCCGACGAAAAGCAGATGCGCATGCAGCGAATGCGAAAGACCGTACGGGAACACAACGTGTACCGTTGGGCAGGAAGTCTGATCGGGGAGCTTTGTGAGGTGCGCCTGGATATAGCGGAAGGCGGAGAGAAAAAAATCCGGACGGGCGCCTCTCTGGCCTAGGAAGTACGAAGTCCCACCAACTCCAAAAAATTAATTCAGCTGGCTAACGCGAGGGAGACAACCTCACTGCTCCGGAATGCTACCTATAGAAACAATGCCGGATGCTAACACGCACGTTGCCCGAAAACCGGATAAGCCTTTCTATTTCAACACCTCGGAGAATCTCCTGCGAATCGGAAGGCAGAAGGCCACCAATGTCTCCGAGTTGTGGCAGTCGCTGCAAACTTGTCCCGACGATTCGATCTTCCAGCACACCTTCCGGACGCTGCAGGAACATCATTTTATCCGCCAGGGATTTTCCAACGACTTCGCTCATTGGTGTCTTTCGGCCTGCAACGAACCGGTCTTGGCCGAGCAACTGGCCAGCGTGGACGTGCGGGAATTCACCGACATCGACGGGTTGCGACGGAGAATGGTCGCCCTCGTGGACGAATTTCTCCAGCAACATCCTCAATCGGGCACAAAACCGGCACATGAGCCGTTTTACTTTTGCGCCTCCTCCATAGTGGTGCTACCCACCCCGTTCGCGCCAGACACACTGCCCGGATTTGTCAACGGCCTAAGGCACGTCAGCTTGCATTCGATTCATCATCACTTTATTGAGGCCAGACTGCGTCTGCACAGGATGTCCAACGATTTCTCGAATTGGCTGGAAGAGGAAGTAGGTCTAAGCCAGGCGGCCGAATCGATTGAGCGCATCGACATTTACACCAACACGATGGAAGGCGCACGCCAGCAGATTGCAACCATCGTCGAACAAGCTTTGAACTAGGACTGAGAACTGAGAAAAGATCAAAGATGAAGACTGAAGAACAGCGTGCCACCATTGCAGATTCCACCACCGGCTCGCAAACGGAAGCCCCAGCCGCCGAAAACCGGGGAGGGATCGTCTCGCCTCAATCAGTCCCAACGGAGCGTCGAGCGAAACCTCGACCGCTTCCCGCAAGTGTTTTGACCCCGCCACCGCCTGCTCCGTCTTCTCGACTGGATGACTACCGCGACATTATTGGCCAGGCGCAAGTGGACGCGTTGCGGTTTCTGGCTCGCGATCTGAAGGGCAAGTCCATCAAGATGGTCAACTCCACCGCGGTTGGCGGTGGCGTGGCCGAGATGCTGAATCGGCTCGTCCCATTGCTTTCGGAGCTGGAAGTTCCCACTCACTGGGACGTGATCACCGGAGGCAATGACTTCTTCGAGGTCACCAAGGCCTTTCACAATGCGCTGCACGGCAGCAGCTACGACCTGACCAAGGCCGCGCAAGAAATCTTTCTGATGTACAACGAGCAGAATCGGGAGCGTCTCCAGTTCGAAGAGGAGATGGTGGTGATCCACGATCCGCAACCGGTTGGGCTGATCCGCTCGCGCGATAAAACGCCTGCCAGTTGGGTCTGGCGCTGTCACATCGATCTATCGAACCCCGATGCGCGCGT
>CAVQDN010000005.1:0-8657 GCA_963711275.1 uncultured Acidobacteriaceae bacterium
ACGTACCGATCCGGTGATAGAAAAGTGTTGGTGGATGGCGATTCGAAAGTGGCGGAATCGACTCAGCTAGCGCGTGGGACTTTGAACCGATATTTGTTGATTCTCAGACGCTTGATTTTCGAATCGAGCGTCCGCGCTGGCAGACCTAATTTGGTCGCTGCGCCTGTTTGTCCGGAGATCCGGCCATTAGTTTCTGCTAGCGCGGCGTCGATCATTCCCTTCTCCTGCGAGGACCCGGTTAAGAGTGCACGTTCGACGACGGGCAACGGGCATAGACAAGGTTTATCCTCGAAGCTCGCACTCTCGCTTTCCATCAACTCCGGGCATTTCCCGAGCGATACCCACGGATGACTTGGTCAACCAATTCTTCGCCGAACCGTCTGGTAAACGGACCCGAGCCCAATAAGAAGCGATAATAGATCGCGCCGAAGATCGCGTCGTTCAGCAGGTCAGGTTCTGTATCTGACCGCAACTCGCCTGCATTCTTGCCCCGCTGCAGATCGGCGATAGTAGCGGTCCGCCGAGGACTAACCCATCGGTCGAAGAACGCCTGACGTATAGCTGGCTCGCTCTGGCCCTCGGCGATCAGCCCGGCCACGATCTTGCCAAACGGCCCGTTGAAGGCGTCGATCAAGCGCCGCACCCGAAGGCGCAGAGACTCTTCCGCGGTCAGGACCGTCGGTTTCTCCAGGTTGGGAGCCATTCGCTCACAGAGCGTGGCCAACACCAAGGTTGCCTTGGTCGGCCACCATTTATAAAGGGTGGGTTTGCCGACCCTGGCCCGCCTGGCGACCTCTTCTATGGTCAAGTCGCGAACCGACTTTTCCTGAAGCAGGCTATAGACCGCATCCATGATGGCGGCATGCGATGCCGCCATCTCGCTTGGTGGCCGGCCTTTGCGCGTAGTGGGGAGCACCTTCTTCTTCATAGAACTAAGTTTAACGGAACGTCGCGTAAAGTCTGTTGACATCGGAATCGCTTTTAGTATAAAACGGAACGTAACGTAAATCAAATGATCGGTCGGATAACTGACCAAAACCAGATCAACGCAAAAGGAGAATGCAATGAATAATCAAGTACGTCCCTACGAACCGCTGACTTCCCAAAATGCAGCGCTCATTCTTGTCGATCATCAGGTCGGTCTCATGACAGGCGTCCGGGACTATTCCACGGGCGAGCTCAAACACAACGTGGTGGCTCTGGCCAAAGCTGCGAAAGCACTGAAACTCCCAATCGTCGTTACCACGACTGCGCGTGACAGCATGTGGGGGCCGACATTCCCCGAACTCGTGGAAGCGCTGCCAGGGATTGAAATCATCGATCGATCATCGGTCAATGCCTACGACGACGCGCGCGTGGCTCACGCGATCGAGGCGACCAAGCGCAAGAAGCTGATCTTCGCCGGCATCTCGCTCGAAGTCTGCGCGGCTTTTCCGGCCATCACTGCCGTGGGAAAGGGGCTCGACGCCTATGTGGCGGTTGACGCCTCCGGAACATTCAGCGAGACCAAGCGGCAAGCTGGGCTCTTACGCATGCTACAGGCGGGCGTCATTGTCTCGGACTACACGACCTTGATGGTGGAAATCCTCAAAGACAATGCGCGACCGGAGGCTGGCGAGGTCTACGCGGCCATGGACATGGGCTGGGCTAAGCTTGTCGGTCAGATCGCCCAGTCCTACGGAAAGTGAGTGGGGCTGTTCTCCGGTTTGCGTGCTCCCGCTGACAGGCTGGCGGCAGCGGCCTGCTGCAACCGCTGCCGTCCTTCACGAGGAACGCGGCGGGCGCGGCAATTGTTGGCAGCTGCTCTTGTAGTCGGTGCAGCCGTACCGATCCGAGCGTTGGGCTATAGTTTTGTCGAATCCGCATAGAGAAGATGCCGCACTTTCGGTTCGCCGGCGACGTAAATGTAGACCCGTTGCTCCAACTCATGATCCGCTTTTGTCTGCCGCTCGTGTTGACGCAGATGTTCTGCCCACGAATGGACCAAGAATATCTCCACAAACCGATTGGCTACTTCCATATCGCGATAGATCCCCCATCTATACGCGCCATCCCGACGCCGAACGCGGGCGTATTGACGCATGGCCTTCACGAACTTTGACTCCTGCTCTGCAACGACGGAGTATTCGATCGTGACCAACACTGGACCACCAAGAAGTTCATCGCTAACCTCTTTGACGATGACCGGCGTGCGCCAGTGATTCCAGGGAGTAAGATCTGCGGTGGAATCCGGGAGCTTGGCCCACAGAGCAAGGATCGCGCTGCCGACGGTCCCAAACCCAGAATAGACTAGAGCCAACCGAACACTCTTATGCTGGGCGACCCCGCCCCAGGCGGCACTGCCCAGGGCGAAACTCCCCATATAGACAAGCGTAAAAATCGCCAACACTCGCGCTCGCACCCAGTCTGGAGCGAGGTTCTGCACCAAAGCATTAATAAGAGAGATAAAGAGGACCCATGCCGCGCCGCTCACGAGAATAACGAGTGCAAGGGTGCTCAACCGATGCAACCAGGTAATCGTTACGATCGCGCTACCCAGGATCACGACGCCTGCCGAGACAATCATTTCTGTGGAGAAACGGGCGCGGAGCGTTTGCATGACCAATGCACCGCCGATCGCACCAGCCCCAAAGCACCCCAGTAACAGCCCGTACCCGATCGCCCTCTCATCCACGCTTCTAGCCACCGAAGGGAGTAACGCAAACAGCGAACTGGAAAAAAACAGAACAATGCCCGTTCGAACTAGAACCGTAAGTATCGCGGGGGAATTGCGGACGTAGCGAAGCGCGGCGACAGTGGCTCCCGTCAATGTTTCTGCCGGCGCTGTCTGCTTTCGAATTGGTCTTTTCCATCTGGCGACCACTAGAATGACCCCGAAAAATGACAGGAAGTTCGCGACAAAAGCGGTGGCGACGCCGGCAACAGCTATCACCATACCCGCCAGTGCCGGCCCGACCGCTCTGGCAAGATTAAATTCGATCCCATTTAGAGCTGATGCTGCAGGCAGATCGTCCTTAGACACCAATTCAGGCAGGATGGCGCGCCAGGTCGGGGTTTCAAACGCATCTCCCGCTGAGAGGGCAAATGTCAGCGCAAGGAGCAACCAAGGCGACATAGAGCCGCGGATGGTCAGCACGGCCAGGATCAGCGCGACCCCCATCATCCAGGCTTCGGTAAACAGAATCAATCTGCGGCGATCGAAGATGTCTCCAGCAGAACCCGCTGGAAGCGCCAATAGAAAGTAAGGCAGCGAAGCCGCAGTTTGTATAAGTGCGACATAACCCGGGCCGGCGCGCAGTGAAACCATCAACCACGCGGCGCCAACGTTCTGCATGAAGGTGCCGACATCCGACACGAAATCTGCGATCAGCAGACTGCGAAAGGTCGGAACACGAAGTGGCGACACCAAGCCTGCCGAGTTTCGCATTGCTAAGTCTCTTTTTCCGTATGGATCACCAATCGGGTTCCTCAACGGGTTTTAACGCTCGACTGGCGGTCCTTTGCCCGAACGATCCCAAAACACCAGAGAAGCAATTCGTTAAGCACACTTGGCTGTCGCCGCCGCCATATAGGATTGGCAAAGCAGCACGAGGTGTTCTCGCATCTTGCGAAACATCGCTGGCGAGGCGCCCGCCTCGAGGGCCGACCGCATCGCTCCCGACATTGCTGAGAGCATCATGTCGATGGCGAATCTGTCAGGTGATAGCTTCAGATCCGGAGCAGTCGGAAGCATCGACTCAATCACCTTCCGCAAACGTTGTCCGGTCCGTTTGACCAATGCGGATCCGCCCACGTCCGGTGCTACTTTGTACAGGGCTATGGAAATATCCGCGCGCTGCATCTTCACGTCAACGTATGCTTCTACTACCAGCCTGATCATTTCGGACATCGGTTTGTGCTGCGCGTCGTCACATGCGACCTCTACTGCTCGCGCGACCTTGTCCATATGATCCTCGAACACCGCAAACAGCAGCGACCGCTTGTTTGGATAGTACTGGTACAGCGTTCCGACTGAGACACCGGCTCGCTCGGCGACGCGCGTGGTCGTCAGTCGGTCCGCCCCATGGCTGAGCAAAACCTGAATAGTGGCCTCGGAAATTGCCTCCACGGTGACTGTCGATCTCGCCTGAATAGGCGTCTTTCTTGGCTCAAATGCAGTTAACGTAGCTGTCGGCATAATGCGAACTCCAAACCTGAAGAATCCTTCATCAAATGATTGTAGCAAGGAGGAGCGCAATGATTACACAACTTGATCTTGCCGGCAGCTTCACCCTGCCTGGCACATCGCTCACCGTTAACCGCATGGGCTATGGTGCCATGCAACTTGCCGGCCCGCACGTCTTTGGGCCGCCACGCGATACCGACGAAGCCATTGCAGTTTTGCGAGAGGCGGTCGAGTCCGGCGTAAACCACATCGATACCAGCGACTACTACGGTCCGCACATCACTAATCAGATCGTCAAGCGGGCGCTTCATCCTTATCGGAAGGGTCTGGTGATCGTTACCAAGCTCGGCGCTCGACGGGGTGCAGACGCCTCCTGGATTCCTGCTCTCTCTCGACGGGAGCTCATCGACGGCGCTCAAGACAACCTGAAGAACCTCGGTCTTGACGCTCTGGACGTTGTCAATCTTCGAGTCGGCGGATTTACAGAACCATCTGAGGGATCGATTGAGGAACCGCTAACCGTGCTCGTTGAGCTCAAGAGACAGGGACTCATCCGTCATATCGGTCTGAGCAACGTAACAGCGAAGCAGGTAGCTGAGGCGCAGGCGATCACGGAGATCGTCTGCGTACAGAACTTCTACAACGTGGCACAAAGGAAGGATGATGTCTTCATTGGCGACCTCGCCTCTCAGGGAATCGCTTATGTTCCATTTTTCCCGTTGGGAGGGTTCACTCCATTGCAATCGTGAGCGCTCGACGCATCGGCAGCATCACTCAAAGTAACGCCCATGCAGCTCGCGCTTGCCTGGCTTCTCCATCGCTCGCCCAACATCCTGCTGATTCCGGGGACATCTTCTCGCAAACATCTCCGCGAGAATCTGAAGGCTGCGTCGCTGCCGATTCCCTCCGAAGTGCTTGCGAATCTCAACTCAATCGGCAAACAGGAAAAGGAGTTTTAGTATGCGTGTTTTCGTCAATCACTGGCGAGACGCAGTCTGACCACCAGCCGGCCAGTTGCGAGTTAGCGAAGAAAAGGCCGCAAACCTGGTACACGCCTCAGGATGCGGCACGGTCCTCGCCATATCGAGAATTCCCGGCGGGAATCATCATGGAGGTAGACGCGACTCGCGCCGAACGTGTGTCGACTTTGGGCAACTGCTAGAGTTCAGCAAGCGCTCGGTGGACAAGATGAATGGCGATTGCACCTTCGCCGACGGCCGAAGCGACTCGCTTTACGTTCCCCGACCGAACATCGCCCACGGCGAATACGCCCGGAAGACTCGTTTCCAGCATCTGCGCACTGCGGGCCAGCGGCCAGGCGGGTTGGTCAGTGGAACTGTCGAGATCGCGTCCTGTGAGAATGAATCCTTTGGTGTCGAGCGCGACACAACCCTTCAGCCATTCGGTTCGCGGCGATGCGCCGGCCATGATGAAAACGTGTCGAATGGGGACTGTGGCTATTTCGCCGGTCTGGTTATTGCGCCATGTGATGTGCTCGAGGTGCGAATCGCCTTCGAGCGAGATGATTTCGGTGCGGTAATGAATTTCGATGTTGGGATTCTGCTCAATGCGCTGAATGAGATAGCGGGACATCGTGTCTGAAAGCTGGCCGGAACGCACGAGTATGTGGACCTTGCGCTGAGTCTGCGACATGTAAACGGCGGCCTGGCCGGCGGAATTGCCTCCGCCGACGACGATAATGTCGTCGTCGCCGCAGAGCTGGGCTTCCATGAAGGTGGCGCCGTAATAGACGCCCTGTCCTTCGAAAAGGGCGAGATTCGGGATGCGCGGTTTGTTGTACTGCGCGCCGGTGGCGATGACGACCGAGCGCGCGGCCAGTTCGACGCCGTTATCGAGCACGACTTTGTAGGGGCGGCGGGTGCATTCGAGGCGCACCACGTTACGGGCGATCATCATCTTGGCGCCGAACTTTTCGGCTTGGGTGATGGCTCGATTGGCGAGTTCCTGTCCGGAAAGGCCGTAGGGAAAACCGAGATAGTTTTCGATTTTGGAGCTGGAGGCGGCCTGTCCGCCGGGCGATTCGGTCTCGATAAGAAGGACGTCGAGACCTTCGGAGGCGGCGTAAACGGCAGCGGCGAGTCCAGAGGGACCTGCGCCGACAATGATGAGGTCGCGGAGTTGCGCGGCGTCAATGTCGGCGTTGAACCCGAGGCAATCGGCGAGTTTCTGGATTGTGGGATTGCGGAGGACATAGCCTTGGCCGCAGATTATGACGGGAATTTCGTCAACCTTGACGTTGAAGCGATCAAGGAGTTCCTGTGAGGCTTTGTCGGTATCGAGATCGATATACGTGTACGGATGGCCGTTGCGAGTGAGAAATTCGCGCAAGCGGAGGGTATGCGCCGAGTGGCGGGAGCCGAGAAGGATAAGGCTCCCGTAGCCGCGGCTGATGAGTTCGAGGCGGCGGAGGATGAACGCGCGCATGAACATTTCGCTCAGCTCGGCGTCTTTGGCGATGAGCGAGCGGAGGGCGGCGCCGGGGAGTTCGATGAAATCGCCGGGTTCGATGACGCGTCCGCGAACGAAGATCCGGCGGCCGGAAATCATAGTGAGTTCGCCGGTGAAGCCGCCGGCACGATGGACGGTGATGGGGCGTTCGCCGTCTAGGCCCGGCTGCACAACTTCCATGCTGCCGGAAAGGATGACGAAGAAGGGGATGTTGGTGTCGCCGAGATCGAAAAGAATTTCGCCGCGGTCAACGTGCCGGACGTGGCCCTGAGGGCGAATCCGATCGATTTGCGATGGAGTGAGAGTCGGGAAAATTTGCGTGCGCGCATCAAGCGCGCTGGGTATCGGAGGTGCAGCCATTTTTGTTCCTTTAACCCTGCGTTGCGGACTGGACTCATTAGAGTACACAGCGGCCAAGAAAGTCGCACCGCGGCGGATAGTGAGCTGGAAGAACGGGTCTACAGTTACGTTGCCGGCGAGCCGAAGGTGCGACGTCTCTCTAGGCGGCTTACACAAAATCATAGCCCCGAACCCAGCTTTGTCGCGCCGAGCCGCCTAGCAGGCTGCGGAAAAATGGATGATGTGACTTAGATCCTGTCCCCAGTTCGAGATTTTATGACTCAGACAGGAGCTTTGGCTGCCTACGCTGCTGGCCAGAAGATCCTTTTCGGGCAAGTGGAAACACCTCGACTTTGGTCTACGTCGCTTGAATCGTCAGATTCCGCATGCGGATTAAGTTATAGGCGGCTGCCGCGAAGGTGAAGTTCCATGCCACCTTGAAGATTCCACGGTGCCGAACCTTCCGCAACAACGCGATCGTCTTCAGCCATCCGAAGCACTCTTCAATGCGCTTCCTCTTCCTTTGACTGATGGCATATCCGACGTGCTGCGTCGTGCGAGCATCAATCGCACTCCCACCTGGCCGCTCCAGGTTTTGGGCCACGTGCGGCGTAACCTTTAAGTTTCGGCACTCGGCCACGAACTCGGCGGTGTCATAGGCCTTGTCCCCTCCCACCGTTACCTGTTTCGTGCCAGGGATTTGTTCCAGCATGACCAGCGCTGCATCGCGCTCCGCCGTTCCGTTGGCCTCGAACACCTCGGTGTTCACGATCAGCCCGTTGCGGTTCTCCACCAACAGATTCCCGTTGTAACTCAGCTTGGCTTCTTTGCCCTTGCCTTTGCGCGCCATCTTGGCATTCGGGTCCGTCTTCGATGCATGAGTCTCGTTGGACCGCTTTTCCCCGTGGAAGTCTACCGTCGCATTGCCAGGATCGTCCGGCGGAGTCATGGGCTTGCCATCCTTTCGTTGATAACTCTTCACACTCGCCCAGGCCTCCAGCAGTGTTCCGTCCACCGTAAAGTGCTCGTCCGAGAGCAGACTCCGCTTTCGGGCCTGCGTGAGCACCGCTTGGAAGAAGACTTCGGCGATGTCCCCATCCAGCAGGCGCTCACGATTCTTGGTGAACACGGTCACGTCCCAGATGGAGTCATCCATGTTCAAGCCCACGAACCATCGGAACAGCAGGTTGTAGTCGAGCTGTTCCATTAGCATCCGTTCACTGCGCACCGAGTACAGAGCCTGCAGCAGGAGCGCCCGCAACAACTTCTCCGGCGCTATCGATGGCCGTCCCGTCTTGGCGTACAAGCGGTTGAACCGAGATCTCAACTGCTGGAGCGCCTCGTCGGTAATGGCACGCAGAGAACGCAGCGGATGATCCTGCGGAACTCGCTGCTCGGGGCTGATGTAGCTGAACACGTCCAACTGTTGCTCGTCTTTTCCGCGCATGCCTTCTTCTTATCAGTTCGTACTGTGGAAACAAGAGAGTTTTCCGATTCCATCGGCGTTTTTCCGCAACCTGCTAAGGATGCGAACGGGAGATCTCAGCTTGGTCACCCAGAAATCTCCCGCGGTGGTCGTCTTAGCTCTTATGCGTATAGTGCCAGACTGCTGCTGTCGCATGTTCCTTCGCTTCTTCCGACTAGGCATCCTTGCCTTTTAGGTAGGCAAGCGTCACGTCCAACG
>CAVQDN010000006.1:0-239338 GCA_963711275.1 uncultured Acidobacteriaceae bacterium
CCATAATCCTTCGCCTTTTGACGCATTCGCTGGATTGCATCCATCACGTCCTGGTGCTGCGTGAGAAAGGACTCCCCAAGCTCTCGTGTCCAGTTCATATCGGAAGCCATCATCTCCAGGACAGACGGGAAAGGAAGCAACGCCTGCACGCTTGGGTCCCACGACAGATGGTCCTCGGAAATGGCCTTGGCGAGTTCGTCGCCGGTCAGGTAGTGGTGTTCGTCGGCCCATTTGGCGGCTTCGGGAATCTGATCGGAAAAAGTCGAGGCGGCGAGAACCTGCGCCAGGAGCGGGTCGGGATAGAGTGCGATCCGAGTCACCAATTTATCCAATTGCTCGGGCGAGCGGTTCGGTGGTTCCTGGGCCAGCACTGGAGTGGCTGACCATCCGAATAGGAGCGTCACGGCTAGAGCGGCAGCGGTGATCTTCCCATTACGTTCAGAATGTCGCATTCCCTTTCTCCTTTTGACTTGGGGTTCTACGTCAGAAACGCCATGGCCTCAACGGAACGACGCCGACACGAATCGTATTGAATCGACAACGCCAGAACAATCCCGCAAGCAGATGATTGCCGATTAAACCAGGATATGTAGGAATGATTCCACCGTGAGGTAGATGGAGTCCTACGATGTTAGGAGTAGACGAGGCGTCTGCTCAGCCTGCCTTCGTCCGTGGACTTCGACGCAGTGCCTTTCTTGCAGCCGATGGTCGGCGCACTCCGATTGGTACACGAAGTAAAGAACTCCAATTCACCGGGTTGGATTCTACAGCGCGGCGATGCGCTCCCAGCCACCGGGGTAGGTGGTCTTGTGGGGACTTTTGGAACCAAAGATCACGGTTGTCCCGCGTGTGTTGTCGTTAGTGTCGTGCCCAACCCCGCATAAAGGTAGTGATCGCCGAAGGCCTGTCTTAGGGCTGTGAACGCTGGCTCTCCGGTGCAGTGACCGGGGGCAACGTATTCGACTTTGAACCGATCAAGCAGCGCGGTGACGATCCTCTCGATGTCGGGATCAGGCGCGACAACAAGATGAAAACCGCCAGCGATGAAGTGAATGCGGGGATTGATCGCAGTTGCAGCTTCAACGATTTTGTCGATGCCGGGATGGGAACAGCCAACCACGATCACCAGTCCTTCGGAGGTATCGATGACTTAGTCGCGGTTTGCGATCAGAGGTCTTCTGTCTGCGGTGGCGAAGCCGCGGTCACTTCTCTTCACCTCACAACAATCCTTCGCTAACGGCAAGATGTGAGTCGAGGCTAGGGGTGAAGGATGGAAGACCTTTCTAGCATCACGCTATCGTCTGCGCCGCCGACGCTTCACGCTTTCAATAACTCCCGATGGAGCTTGCGCAACCAGGCTAGGATGTCGTCCTTCAGTTCATACGCGAGTTTGACCATCGCTTCCAATTCCTGATCTGATACGGCACCCGCAACGTCATAAACCGATTTGTTCCTCTTATAGTTGAAGATTTCGAACCTTTGAATGACCTTCGGGTTGGCCTTTATGGTGAGTTCCAGAGATTCGATCGTTTTTACGTGGTGACCTGCTTGGATGACGGTGCGATGTCCTGAGGCGCGAAGAGCTGTCGATGCGACGGCAAGCGCCGCGTTGAAAGCTGCGATAAATCGAAGATCGGTCGATACGGCTTCGACCCTTGAATCCGCAAGGCTACGATCCACGATTCCCAGAAGATCCTTGATCTCACCTGGGCTGGTCGGTTCCCGTCTTAGCCAACCGTACTCCACCCACTTTTCTAAGCTCATCCTCGTCCCCTAGCAAAAATTCCTTTTGGCCTTTGAGCACGGCGACCAAAAAATGATTCCCGCTCGCAAGTTTCGACTTGAATTCCTCGACGGAATACACGGTCGGGTTGATGGGGCGGCCGATGTTTTTTTCCACTGTAGAAAGCCGTGAAAGGATCTCGTCAAGTGTGGCCTTCCCAACAACCATTAGATCAACATCACTCTGTGCCGTTTCTTCCTCGCGGGCGACGGATCCGTACACGAATGCCACAAGGACTCGCTTCGCCAAAGGATGCAATGCGGATCGCAAGACGCTAAAGATGCCAATTGTCTTGTTCACCAGGGCCTGCATCTCTCGAAATATGGTCGCGTTTCGGTTCGCCTGATAAAAAACCTGGCTGCCCACTGAGCTGCGAATGATAAGTCCCACATTCGAGAGGTTTTCCAGTTCCCGTTGAACCGCGCCAACGCTGGCGTCTACTTCGCGGGCAATTTGGCGTGTATAGAATGATTGGTCGGCCCTGCCATAGAGCAAGGCGAGAATAGCGCCCCGCGTGCGTCCGAACAGAAGATCCCCGAGACCGCTGTGTGTACTCATTCCGAGAACAATTGTACTCAGGATGAGAACGTATTTCAAGGGTTCTCCTAGATCTGCTTATCCTCTTTAACTGTTCGCGTTTAATGGTTTCGTGCGACGCTTAGGCGAACATCGGCGCTGGTCACAGAGTGGTCACCATAAATCGGCCATCTTGACGAATTAAGTTGTTGACTGAAAAAGGGCTTAGGCTCAAAGAATACAGCCCTGAAAAAGGCTGGCGTCGGCGGTTCAACTCCGTCCCTGGCCACCACCAACTCCCTTCGAATCAGTCATTTACTTGTCATCGTTAAGTTATTGCATTGCATCGAAAGCTACCGACAGCGCACTCGATTGCATCGTACGTAAAGAATGAAAACAACAAGGTTCCAGAAGCGAACGCCGAATCGATTCTTCGCGAAGCGCTCAGTCACAAGGGGCCTTCCGTGGTCCAGGCGGTAGTGGATCCCAATGAACCGCCGATGCCGGGGAAAGCGACGACGGAACAGCCAATGCATTTCGCCAAAGCGCTGTTGCGAGGACAGAAAGATGCGATGAGGATTCTTAAGACGATCGCTGTGGACGAAGTACGCGAGGTTATCTAAAGCGATGCCGAAGCAATCCACGCTCTCCGTCAGCCATCCTCGCCGCGAGGCGGAGATCATTGTAAATCGAATCAGAGAGGGACGGTTCCAACGCAGTCTTTCTCTCTTGACTGCCGGGACCAGCGTTGTGAGCGGTCTTGAAGTCGCCTACGAGCATTATCGCGGCAGCTACAGTCGGCGCGTGATGTATACGCCCGTGATCATGAGTGTCTTGCAGGCGATTGCAGGCATTGCCGGTTTCTTCAGCGGTCGCGTTGCCAGAACGCTACTTCGATGGATTTCGGCCTTAAGCCTCATCGATGCCGCAGCGGGGTTTTACTTCCACGTGCGCGGTATCAGGCGCAAGCCTGGCAGGTGGCGGCTTCCCATGACCAACATGATTATGGGCCCGCCGATTTTTGCTCCACTGCTTTTTGGTACCAGCGCCTACCTCGGGTTCATCGCTTCTTTCCTTCAGCGGGAAGAAGTTTCGCGTGACATACGATCGGGACGAGATAGCTTGCTGGCCAGACTCTTGCCCGCGAGAGAAAGCCGAGAGTTGCTCTCGGCGGAACAGGATATTCGCGAGGGCCGCTTGCAGCGGCAGGTAGCCCTTGTGACTGTCGTGAGCGCCTTGCTTAGTGGCTTCGAGGCCTTCTATTCGCACTTCAAAAATAACTTTCGCTACGCGGCACAGTGGACCCCATTCTTCTGGCACCCGCTCTAGCGGCAGCGGCATTTGGTTCTGTAAAGAGCCGCCGACTGGCTGCAAATTGCGAAAGAAAAAACCATGGAGGTGATGGCCGCCGCTGGCGCAACCGAGGTTGTGCAGGAGGCCCGCTACGCGCATCTTGTGGGTGCCGCGCGCATGGGACCGGACCCCAGAACTTCCGTGGTGGATAAGTTCGGCCGTACGCATGACATCGCCAATCTTTTTGTCTGCGACGGCAGCATCATGCCCACCCAGGGCTCTGCCAACCCGGGACTCACGATCCAGGCACTGGCGGCAAGGACTGCCGACTATCTCATTTCGCAGGGATCTCGGACCTTCAATTCCGACACGCGCGATATGACCTCGCCCCCAATTCGACGCGAACTCGCGCCTCCGGGAACATGGGGCAAGGGAGTGCCTCGGCTGACATAACGGTCAGAAGTAAACGAGGGTCAAGCGACCTGTCACGGCAGACGCCACATCGAATATCACCACCGTAGTAACATCGCTATCTCTGTCGTTGCGATATTGCTAGTACTGGAACCGACGCTTAGGCGAACATCGGCGCTGTTCACAGGGTGGTCACAAACCTGTGACCACCTTGACGAATTAAGTTTTGATCGGAAAGTGGTTTAGGCCCGGAGAATCCAGCCCTGAAAAGGCGTCGGCCCGGTAGTCGCTCGTGGTCCGCTGGCTGACCCATCGGGGTTGCCGAGAGTCGGAATAAACAATTTGGCCGGCAGATTTCCCGTTCAGCACTCTCGGATACCATTCGATTTCGAGGACCCGGTGCGGCCAGAGATGGAATTCACGTAACTGGGCACTCCGAGTAGGTCGTAAACATACCCTGATCGGAGGAACCGCTGTCGATACGACAACGGCGACATTGACAGTTCAATAAAGGAGTGAGTTCCGGGAGCTTGTCGTCTACACGGAAGTTGAGATTCCAGCTGCGCTTCGCTATGGCAAATTGGGAACGCGCCACGTCGTTTACATGTGAACGACCTGGCGCACTGCGTATCAACAAAGAAAGCTCTTGCCAACTACAGATAACTCAACTACTTGCGCCTCGATAGCCTGGGCATCCACAGTCGCGACGGGCCATCATCCGGTGGGTGAGAGCGGAGATGATCCACAACCTGATCACTTGTTTGGTATTTGTCCACCGTCCACCTCAAAGTCTGTTTTTTCGCGAACCACAATCACGTCAGGAGGCATCTTCGCGTCTGGCTCAGAAGACAAGGCCGCTACGTCGAAGTAACGGCCAAGAAGAGCGATTCTGCGCTTCGTCAGATCGACCTCTGCCGCACCGGAATACGTCAGCACATATGTGATGTCAGCCCCACTTGAAGTGCGAAGAAATGTCCGGAGCTCCTTGTCTCGGCGATCTATTGGTCGAATTGATTTAGGCCCGTACTTCAACTCGTAACTGCGATCGGCAAACGTAATGTCGACGCGAAGTTGGATTGGTACGCCGAGGTCGCGCGAAACCGATTCGGCCGCGACTTGCCAGGAAGCACGCCCCACCGTCTGGTTTTCAGAGGCGCTGACTTCAATCTGCAATTCCCCGTCGGCCTGCAAACCTACTGAATGCACAATTATCTCGCTGACTCCGACAGGAGAAAGCAAAGAGGTTAACGAACCCTGAGCCGTCTCCTGGACCTTCGCTATGGTGGCAGTCGTAGACGGGGACATCCCCTTGGACTCGGTTTGCTGAACGACACCCCCGCTCAAAAAGTCCTTGCCTTCAACCCGGCTCGGGCTTTCCTTTCTCGCAAGCTGTAGCTGTTGAAGTTCAAGTTGCACCGGGCGTCCGATCAGACCGGTAAGCTCCCTCTGCAGTCTCTGGACTTCCTGCGGGTCTATGAACCGAGAGGTCTGCACAATGGCAGCAATTGCGACGTGGCCTTTCGCAATTTGTAGTTTTACGCTGTCTAACTGGCGTTCCTCAGATTTCGAGAATCGTTTTCTCAGCAGACTTGAAATTTCGGTTCGGAGATGCACTTCTTGAGCTGCGCTCAAAAGCGTCCTCATTAAAGGAACCGACAACCCCAGAAGTAATAGAACCGCAATCGCAATTCGGTAGCGGGCAATGAAGTGCTGGCCGTCGGCATCTGCGCTTTGGGGACGAACACCGATGGTGAGAAAGACCAATCCGGCGCTCAGAACAATCGCGGCAAAGTTGGTGAGGAACAGCATGAGAGCGCCACTCGCGACTGCTATCTGTCCTGTGCCTATGCCGTACCCGACCGTCGCTAACGGAGGGATGAGGGCGGTGGCGATCGCGACTCCCGGAAGGATGGTCATGGCAGTCTTGCGCGAAGCCAGGGCCAGAGTACCCGCGATCCCGGAGAATAAGGCGATGAGCAGGTCCATGAGGTTGGGGTTCGTGCGGGCCATGATCTCGGGCGTAACCTCCCGGAGGGGAGAGAGCCGGGTGGCAAGGGTGGTGATGACAATCGCTTCGGCGACGCTTAGGGCTACGTTCCGTGCCGCCTTCTTGCCGATGTCCCAGTCCGCCGCGGTCAGCGCGAGCCCGCAAGCAAGAATAGGTCCCATGAGCGGCGAAATCAGCATCGCTCCGATGACTACGGCAGGGCTGTTCAGGAGCAAACCCAGAAGCGCGATCAGCGAGGATAGGACCAGCATCGCGAAGTACACGACGTCGAACCGCCTGCTCTCCTCAGCGTCTTGGTGAATCTCCGCTGCTGGTCGGAACAGTTCCCTTATTCGGGATTTGGGCCAATGTATCACCGGTTTCTGGCCGCCTAATTTTCAATGAGCCGACTGCGGCCCCCGTTCGGTAAGCTAACCTGTCGTGCCATAGTTTTTCTTGATAACCGCGGCGAGAATGATCAGAAAAGCGAACAGGCGGATGATATAAGTCCAGGGACTAGCCTCGTTGAAAGCCCCGAAGCCGAGGGTCGCGGCTCGATTTACCGACTCGATGCCAAACGCCAGAGCGAAAGCTAGGAATAAAGAATCGCGCGTTCGAGTATAGAACTTAAGGAAGAAAACGCTCGCCGTCAGCGACCCCATAGCAATTACCCCCACCAGGAACGGTTCCAGTTTCATGTTATTCCCCTTCCCAAATCAGGCCGAACAGCAACAGCAGCATCGCGATCGCGGCAGACAACAGCCTCCAGCGATACAGGTCCACATCGGGCAAAATCACAAGGTCCACAAAAACCAAAAGGTTCGATACCGCGAGAGCGAGAAAGCAGAGTCCGCTCCAAAGCAAGAGCCTTTTTCTTCCTCTGACGTAACCTCGCAGAAGCAAAATGCCGCATGCCAGAGTCACCAGCGTTCCGAGCATATAGACGAGCGGAGCCATTGATTATTCCTCTCGGTCCCTTGTGAAGCGGAAGGCCTTCGCAAATTCACGAACCGCCAAAGGACCTTTCGCATGAATCATTCTCGAGATGCGAACGATCTCTCGGCCGTATATTGCATCAAGCGCATGGACAGTCTTGTTTCTCTCTTCCGAAGTAGCGTCATAGGAATAGCGGGTTGCAGATTCTGGATCTGCGGCTGCCAATTTGCGCTGTGACAAGTCTTTCAGGATGCGTTCTGCAGTAGCCGATTCCACGTAAAGCGCTTTCCCCATCTCCTCACGAGACCATTGCTTTGGTTGTTTGCTCCACAACAAGAGCAAAGCCTCCAAATGGGGAACGCTATCGATCTCCTCAAGGACAAACTGATCTACTTGCCTTCGTATTTCCTTCTCATTCTGTCATCGAGGTGCTTGTTTAGTGTCTGAAGCTCCTCGGTGCACAACAGGTCAGCGTTTGCATAATCCAAAGGCAACCTCCGCGCTTCCGCCGCTTCATTGACATAATTGATTCCTGCGACGAGGACATCTCCGCCCTGGACTCTGCAATCCGCCGAACCCTTTTCTTCAATGTATCGTCATGGGTCTATTGACCGACCTCACTGATTTTCAGAGGGTGCGGCTCCTTGCGTGTATCGGCCGACCCCAAAATAGTGTCAGCTTCCTCAATCATCTTAGAAGCGGTGCCCGCTGACACCCAACCATCGTGCATCGCTTGTTCGATCGCGCCTTTCTCCGCAGCGCTCAGCCGGGCCCGTGCGGCCTGCAACTCCGCCGAAAGACGGTCCTGGTTCTCTCCCAGAATGGAATCTACGGCCGTGTTTGCATTTTCCATTCTCGCGTCGAGCTCGTGGCGCAGGTGTTCATGCACCTGACGGGAGATCAATTGTTTGTCTGCCATGTTCTCCAGTTCCGAGAGGGCTGACGCGATTGCCCGCTGACGAACGCGGGCACGGGAATAATCGTCTTCATCGTTCTTCCCAATCCCAAGCAGGCGGATAAGTGGTTTCATTGTGATGCCCTGAACCACGATCGTGAATGCAACTACCCCGAAAGTCATGGTCAACAGCTGGTCTCGATAAGGGAAGTCCTTCCCAATACTCAGAACCAGTGCCAATGAAAGAGCTCCCCGCATACCTCCCCACACCATGACATGCTGCCAGCGCAAGGGAATTCTAGTCGAGAGCTGATTGCTGATGGGAACGAGCCCGTACACAGTGAGTACTCGCCCAGCAAGCACCGCCGCTATCGTCAAAATCGTAGCCCGCCACATGCGAGACAAGTCGCCCACACGCACCTGGAGTCCAATGAGGAGGAACAGGATGGAGTTGATAAGAAAGGACGCGTACTCCCAAAACGACCACAATGCAATGCGCGTGCGCGAGCTCATTCCGACCCGGACGCCAAAATTGCCAATCATCAGACCTGCAGCCACGGTGGCAATGACCCCAGACCAATGCAGTGACTGCGCAAGAAGGTAGGAACCGTATGCCAGTACGGTCGTAAGGGTGATCTCAATTTCCGGGTCGTCGATTCTCTGTGTAAGCTTGCTGAAGACGTAGCCCAAGCCCGCTCCCACAGCGATGCCACCCGCAACCTCCACAACAAAATCACGCAGGCCGGTCAATATGCCAAAATGAGAATTGGCAACCGCGCCAAACAGGATTCCGTACAGGACAACCGCCGTTCCATCGTTAAAGAGACTCTCTCCTTCCACGATGATCGTCAGTCTCTTGTCAACGGCCATATCCTTGAAAATGGCGAGCACAGAAATAGGGTCGGTGGCAGCCACAATCGCGCCGAAGACCAGCGCGACGAGAATGGGGATTCCCAGGGTCCAATGCAGAGCAAAGCCTGAGATTAGAGTTGCCGCCAACACCCCTACGGTGGCAAGTAGACAAATCGGAACAAGACTTTCGCGCAGGTGTCGAAACTGAATCTTCAGGCTGCCCTCAAACAAAAGGGCAGGCAGAAAAATAATCAAGCTGACATCCGGTGTTAGCCAGTCGGGAGGATGGGCGAAGAGCCGTTGCAGTATCGGCAGATGAAACGATCCGAGAAGCAGTCCTCCCAGAACCAGAGCGACCGTGTAAGGAATTCGAAGACGCGCAGCAATCACGGCAATCATCGAAGCCGCGATCAGCAGCCAGATCAAAAACTCAATGGTGGAACTAGGCGTCATTCCTTATTCTCACCCGCTCCTTCGTCAGCACAGGCACTGCAGACTCACGGTTTCGTTGGCAGGATATTTACAGAAGTGTCTCACAAGTCACGGGGAGCTCGTTATGAAGGATTCCGAGACGGGGAACGCAGAGTCATCATGGACTGGAACCAGTCTCTTGAGGCGAACGAAAAGCAGGGCCGCGGCGAATTGGAAAACCGTAGTCCTGGGGCTTACGTCTAGGTCGCGCCCGCTTACGGTGCCATCGGCCCTTGATCTTTCCCAGCATCGTCCTATCATTCCTGAGCTGTTCGTCTCGCCTCCCAAAAAGCACAAACAGGTGCAGTGCTCACTATTGATCAGTAATGGCCCGTAAGCAACGCCTAGAATTTTATCTAAGGCCGCCGCTGGTCAGCCGAAAGGAATACCGACGAGTCGAATCCGGTGCGCGCCGACGTGCGTTGTAGTGTCTCGCACTTCGGCAAACGGACGGCTCTTCACCGTATCTGAGCGAGCGCCCTTGCTCTTTAACGAGTTCAAACTTGAATGGAGACAACAATGTTGAAACGTATTTTGGCCGTAACAATCCTGATAGCGCTTGCAAGTCTAACCGCTGTCGCCTCAGACCGCGAAGATGATGTGAATCGTACTCACAAAGCTGCCCAGGTCTTCAGGGAGATCATGAATACTCCGGATCAGGGCATTCCTTCGGGTCTTCTGGAATCGGCAAAGTGTATTGCCATCATTCCAGGCGACAAAAAGTTTGCCTTCGTCTTCGGTGGCAGCTACGGCAGGGGAGTGGCTACCTGTCGCACCGAGCATGGCTGGAGCGCTCCCATGTTTGTGGCTATTGATGGCGGAAGTGTGGGTTATCAGATCGGGGGCTCTTCGACCGACATCGTGATGCTGTTTATGAACGATCACGCGCTGCAAAGCCTGCTCAAGGACAAATTCAAGCTTGGGGCCGACGCTTCCGTGGCGGCCGGGCCGGTGGGCCGAAGCGCTTCCGCGAGCACTGACCTTAAATTGAATGCGGAGATTCTGTCTTATTCGCGTTCCAAAGGCGCTTTTGCTGGGGTGAGCCTGGATGGCGCCAAGATGCAAGCCGACAAGAGTGGAGACGAGGCCATGTACGGCCACGAGGTAAACCGCCGTGAAATTCTTGACGGCAAAGTTGCGGTACCTGCATCGGCTCGAGAGTTGGTTGAAGAGCTTGGCGGATACGCCCGTGTAGCTAAGGATGAATAACAGCTGCAGGCGATGAAATCGAAGGAGCCGCTGTCTTAACAACAGCGGCTCCTTAGTAACCGACTTGTGTTTAGAATTTCAAACTTCGGTGACAATTAGAGTCTTGGAGGCCAATATGGCGGAGACTGCAGTGGGTTTGTTTGAAAGCTCAGGATCGGCCGATGAGGTCGTTCGCGACCTCGAGGCCAGTGGGTTTCTTCGGAAGGACGTCCGGATTTTGAAGGAGCCGCTGGAGATGGAAGGGAGCGGACTCATGAGTACGCCACACACTGATTTTGAAGTGGGGTTGACTCGTGATCTCACGGCATTCGGGGTCCTCGAAGCGGACGCGGAAGACTACGTTGAAGGAGTACGGCGGGGAGGAGTGATGGTCTTCGCTACCGGTTCGGGTGACAAAGCTCAGGCGGCAACTGAGATTATGAACCGCCACGGCGCTGTAGAGGTCGAAAAAATCAGCGCATCGCGGCCTGAACTCGCTGATGCCGACCAGGGTGAGGAGCCTCCCGTCCACGATCTTTCCGTCCAAACTGGAAGGTTCCGCTCGCCGGGCTCCGGTGCTCGCTTGTTCGTGTGGTAGCTTTTGTTTCAAAGAACGCGCTCCGGGAGTCACGGCGTGCCTGAACATAATTCTGTCAGGCGTGCTTGCGGAAGTTCGACGAACAGCGTTGGCCCGCCGCGCGGGTTGTCCAATATTCATGGACTTCAAACGACAGGGTTGTTGGCGTGAACGCGATTGTTAACAGTAATTGTGCCGAGCAGTTTTCGAGTGCCCGACGATACAGCGGGAATATACCTGAGGACTCTCACGTACAGCGGACTTTGTTGACCCGTTCTCCGCAGAAACACATTATCGGCCTCAAAGGGCTGACACAGTGCGCGAAGAGGGCATTCTGGCTAACGAGGTAATCACCGAGACTTCTGCTTTGGGTCAGTCCGCATCGGATTCTCGCCTATTGGCGCGGAAGCGTTCGCCCAGGAATGATCGCCCATGCATGATCGCCCATGCATGGCAGGATTCATTGAACGGAGTGCTTGCCATTGTAATGAGGCACTAGAGTCTACATGGTACCAGTGGCGCACAGTTACTTGAGCAGGGGATGTGGTCCTCAGGAAGTCGAGAGCTCCCAACAGGCCGTGCGTGGGTGCCCCATAAACTACTACAGCGTGTTGACGTTGGCTGCGGACTCAACCCGTCAACCGTGTGCTTCCCCTAATTGCCGCACCGCAGGTTAAGACTGCTTCTGATCGAGATGAGGGCCTTCATTCCGTATGATGCAACCTTCCACAGCTTTTAAAATGCTCAATTCTGATCAGTTTTCCGAAGCCCAAAGTTCGACAATTGCTATTCAAACGAAAGACCACACCGACGGCGAACTCCAATAATTGAAGTCCGGCAGCAGGAATAATATGGAGGTTTGCAATTATGGCCGCAAAACTCGCGACGGTAGACGAACACATTTTGGCTAATGCGCAAGGATCGGGCGCGATTCCTTGCGGGGGAATTTCTTCGTCCAGAGCCAACGAGAAACCGCAGGCAGGCGGGATGCAATTAGATTGCGGATACCTCTCACCGTTTTTCATCACTGACCCCGAACGCATGGAAGTGGCCTTCGAGAACGCCTACGTTCTCGTTTACCCCGGCAAAATCAGTTCCAAGAAAGACCTGCTCCCGTTGCTTGAGCAGATCACGAAGAATAGCAAGCCCCTGCTCATAATCGCGGAGGATGTTGAAGGCGAAGCACTGGCTACTCTCGTCGTAAACAAGCTAAGTGGCTCCCTGCAAGTTGCGGCCGTCAGCGCCCCAGGTTTGCGGGATCAGCGCAAGAGTTGGTTACAGGACATCGCTCTGCTGACCGGCGGCAAAGCCATAATGGAAGGCCTCGACACCCAGCTGAAAAACATACAAATTTCCGACCTTGGACGGGCGAGGAAGGTTATTATCGGCAAGAACCGTGCGGTGATTGAGAGCAAGGCCATATATCAGCAACTCCGCAGTTCTATACCGCTGAAAAGCTCTCCCGTCGCTGATTCCAGTCAGCACGGCAAGCGGGAATATTCTTCTACGCATCAAACCACTGTCTGAGGAGAAAACGAATGCAACTCGGAATGATAGGCCTGGGACGAATGGGTTCGAACATGGTGCAACGGCTGATGAAAGCCGGTCACGAGTGCGTAGTGTCTGACACGCATCCGCAAGCCGTGAAAGATGTTGTGGCAAAAGGCGCCAAGCCGTCCGACAGCATCGCGGATTTTGCGAAAAAACTCAGCAAACCGCGCGCCGTGTGGATGATGGTTCCGGCAGCGGTCGTCGATTCCGTATTGACTTCACTTACCCCTGTGCTGGAACCGGGCGACATCGTAATCGACGGCGGCAATTCCTACTACCACGACGATATTCGGCGCGCGGGTGAATTGAAGAGCAAAGGCATCCACTACGTCGATTGCGGAACCAGCGGGGGCGTGTGGGGATCGGAGCGGGGATACTGTCTGATGATCGGCGGGGAGGAAGCGATTGTGAGTCATCTCGATCCGATCTTCAAGTCGTTGGCCCCAGGTGTTGGCTCGGCGGCGCGGACGCCAGGGCGCACCGGCGAGCCTTCGACATCAGAAAACGGCTACTTGCGCTGCGGCCCGAACGGCGCGGGTCACTTCGTAAAGATGGTCCACAACGGCATCGAGTACGGAATGATGGCTGCCTTTGCCGAGGGATTGAACATCATTAAGAACGCCAACGCCGGCAAGGTGAAGCGCGAGGTTGACGCCGAGACAACCCCGCTGCGCCATCCGGAACTCTATCAATACGACATGGACATGCCCGAGGTCGCGGAGGTCTGGCGGCGCGGCAGTGTTATCGGCTCCTGGCTGCTCGATCTGACCGCGGCGGCTTTGCGGCAGAATCCGGATCTCTCGAATTTTGTGGGCCGCGTGTCGGATTCCGGAGAGGGACGGTGGACGGTGCAGGCAGCGGTGGATGAGGGGATTCCGGCGCCGGTGATCAGCGCTGCGCTCTCTACGCGCTTTGCCTCACGCGGCAACGAAGAGTATGCCGCCAAACTGCTTTCCGCGATGCGCTATGAATTCGGCGGCCACAAGGAGAAAGGTGCCGATAAGCAGGAGGCGGCCTGATGGCGGATTTCCAGTCTGACGCCTTTGTGTTTTTCGGCGCCACCGGCGATCTCGCACACAAACAGATCTTTCCCTCGTTGCAGGGGTTGATCCGCGATGAAGGTTTCAATCTGCCAATCGTCGGGGTGGCCAAAGCAGGTTGGAATCTTGATCATCTTAAAGCGCGCGCTAAGGACAGCCTCGAAAAACATGGCGTCCTCGACGCTGAGAATGCGCGCGTCGTGGTGGAGAAGCCCCTCGGGCGCGACCTGGCGTCGTCACCAGAACTCAACCGAATCCTTCACCGCTATTTCCCGAAAGAAGGAATCTTCCGGATCGATCATTTTCTGGGAAACGAACCGGTACAGAATATTCTCCATACCCGGGCCGCCGACGACATGCCGCCCTACGCGTCCGCCTACGAACCGGGAACATGGGGCCCTGGCGATTCTCACCATTTCATAGCTGACGATGGACCGTGGATCGACCCGAAAGTTCAGGAAGAGAAATGAAAAGCGCAAAACCTGATGTTTTTATTCTGTTCGATGCGATCCGTTGACAGCCAGCGGATCGAGAGTGCCTTCGTTGGCACCTAAAATAAGGGAGTCTGCCGTGAAACCGACGAACGAATTGCAAAATCTTGGACAGAGTTTATGGCTCGACAATATCACTCGCAGTCTGCTGAACAGCGGCAGGCTTAAGCGCTACATTGACGAGCTTTCGATCACTGGTTTGACCTCCAACCCGACGATCTTCGACCACGCGATTACAAAAGGCACGTCCTACGACGCGGAAATCGCCCGCTTGGTAGGGCAGGGACTTTCTGGGGAAGAGCTTTTTTTCGAAATTGCTCTGCAGGACCTGACCAGGGCCGCCGATCTGTTTGCGCCCATCCATCTGCGAACCGGAACGGTGGATGGCTGGGTATCGCTCGAAGTCTCACCGCAGCTCGCATACGACACCCAAGCGACCGTGACCTCAGCCAAGGAACTGCATAGGAAAGCGAATCGCCCGAACCTCTTCATCAAGATTCCCGGCACCCGGGAAGGCGGTCCGGCGATTGAAGAGGCCATCTTCTCCGGCGTTGCTGTCAATGTCACGCTCCTGTTCAGCCGGGAGCAGTATCTGGCCGCTGCCGATGCTTACATGCGTGGACTGCAACGCCGCGTCGCTGCCGGATTGAGCCCGGATGTTCGCTCGGTGGCCTCGCTGTTTGTGAGCCGTTGGGACAAAGCTACTATGGATAGGGCGCCTTCCAATCTGCGGGGCAAACTGGGGATCGCGATTAGCCAACAGGTGTATAAGGCGTACCGCGATTTGCTGGACTCGGACCGCTGGCAGCGGTTGTCGAATCTGGGTGCGCGTCCGCAGAGAGTGCTGTTCGCCAGCACAGGTACCAAGGATCCCAAAGCATCCGACATTTTTTACATCGCAGCCCTGGCCGCGCCGAACACGGTGAATACTATGCCCGAGGAAACCCTGAACGCGTTTGAGGACCATGGCAATGTCAGCGGCGTGATTCCGCGCGACGGGGCCGACTGCGAGCAGGTGCTGGCCGAATTCGGTCAGGCGGGAATCGATGTCAAGCAACTCGCCGCCGATCTGCAGACCGAAGGGGCCAAAGCATTCGATGATTCGTGGCAGGACCTTCTGAAATCTATCCAAAGCAAGAGCCTGGCGCTCAAGCAAACAGCATAGAGGAGCCGGGAATGACCCAGCGACTGACCGAAACCCCATCGTGGCACGACCTGCAAGCGCATTACGAGAAGATCAAGGACATCCACCTGCGGCAGATGTTTGCCGATGATTCCAGTCGCGGCGACCGATTGACTGCCGAGGCCGCCGGCCTTTATCTCGACTACTCGAAGAACAGAATCACCGACGAAACCATTCGCTTGCTGTTCCAGTTGGCCCAGGAGCGAGGCGTCACCGACCGCCGCGACGCAATGTTTCGCGGTGAGAAGATCAACATCACGGAAGGCCGCGCAGTGCTGCACATTGCATTGCGTGCTCCGCGAAGCACTCAGATCAAAGTGGACGGTGTGGATGTCGTGCCCCAGGTACACGCGGTGCTGGATAAGATGGCCGCGTTTTCCGACCGCGTGCGCAGAGGGGAATGGAAGGGGCACAGCGGCAAAAGCATCAAGAACGTGATCAACGTCGGTATCGGCGGTTCATACCTTGGTCCCGAGATGGCATATGACGCCCTCCGCACTTTTACCGACCGTGCCATGAAGTTTCGTTTTGTGGCGAACGTCGATGGCGCCGCCTTTGCCGAAGCCACCCACGACCTCGATCCTGCGGAGACGTTATTCATTCTCTCCTCGAAGACGTTCACCACGCTGGAAACCATGACCAACGCCGCGACCGCCCGCCGGTGGATCGTGAATGCGCTCAAGAGCGAAGCGGCTGTCGCCAAGCACTTCGTGGCGGTCTCGACGAACGCGAAAGGGGTTGCCAAGTTCGGAATCGATACGGCCAACATGTTCGAATTCTGGGACTGGGTCGGAGGACGCTATTCGATGGACTCCGCCATCGGACTTTCCACGATGATCGCGATCGGTCCGAAGGGATTCGACGATCTACTCGCCGGATTTCACCAGATGGACGAGCACTTCCGGACCGCGCCGCTGGAGAAGAATCTTCCTATCCTGATGGGATTGCTTACCGTCTGGTACAACAATTTTTTCGGCGCGCAGACCATCGGCATCATGCCGTACGCAGACAATCTGAAGCGCTTTCCGGCTTACCTGCAACAACTCCAGATGGAAAGCAATGGCAAGCACGTGGACTTCGACCGCCAGCCTGTGAGCTACCAGACTGGGCCGATCATCTGGGGCGAGCCGGGTACCGACGGCCAGCACTCGTTTTACCAGCTTATTCATCAAGGAACCAAGTTGATCCCGTGCGATCTGATCGGATTTTGCAAACCACTTAGCGAATTTACTGACCATCATGATTTACTGATGGCAAATCTGTTCGCGCAGGCTGAGGCGCTGGCTTTCGGCAAAACGGCCGAGGAGCTGAAGAAAGAAGGCTCTCCCGACTTTCAAACCCCATTCCGGGTTTGCGAGGGCAACCGACCGACCAATTTGATCCTGGCTGAAAAACTGACTCCACGAGCAGTAGGTTGTCTCGTGGCTCTCTACGAACATAGCGTTTTCACGCAGGGTGCGATTTGGGACATCGACTCCTTCGATCAGTGGGGCGTGGAACTGGGCAAAGTCCTTGCCACGCGCATCATTCCCGAATTACAGAGTTCCGCTGAACCTAGGCTTAAGCACGACAGCTCGACCAACACGCTGATCGGGCGCTATCGCAGTTTGCGTGGCTGAACCTGGCGATTTCGTGGTCCCCATAGTTCAGTGATTAGCGGGCAACCGTCGCCATATCTGTGTTGACCGGAGAAGATCGCCGTGACAAAACTCTGCCCATCTGCTCCTCAGAGCCAAGGAACCCGGACCCGTTTGACCAAGAGCATGATGAAGCAAATCCTTCTTTTCGCAGCGCTTTCTTCTGCTTCTCTAGCTCAACAAGACGTTGACACGATCATCCAACGTTCAGTCGCCGCCAATGAGGCGGACTGGAAGGCTGCCCATGAATACGATTACGTGGAGCGTGACCGGCAAAAAGGTGGAGGAACCAAGACATCCGAAGAGCTCATGATCTTGGGCTCTCCCTATGAGCGACTGGTGGCCGTGAACGGCAAGCCGCTGTCCCCGGAACAGCAGGCACAGGAACAACAAAAGCTCGAAACAACCTTGGTGGAACGCCGGAAAGAATCTCGGCGGCAGCGCGGCGAGCGAATCGCGAAATACGAAAAAGAGCGCGAAAACGATCACCTGCTGATGGAGCAACTAACAAAGGCCCTCGACTTCAAGTTGGTGGGGGAACAAAAACTGGGGCCGTATGAGGTTTATGTGCTCAAAGCGACACCTCGTCCCGGCTATCAGCCTCCCAACAACGAGGCCAAGGTGTTGACGGGCATGGAAGGCAAACTCTGGATCGACGAAAAGACGTTCCAGTGGGTAAAGGTCGAAGCTACGGTCATACGACCGGTTTCGATTGAAGGTTTTCTAGCCGAAGTCGAACCGGGTACGCACTTCGAACTTGAGAAGGCACCTGTAACGGACAGTGTCTGGCTCCCGAAGCATTTTGCGATGAAATCGCAGGCCAAGGTCCTATTCTTTTTCACACGGAAATCGCAAGCGGACGAAACTTATGGCGGTTATCACAAACCTCTCCCCATTCAAGCATCCGCCGCTGGCCGAAGATAATGTAATTCTGTAGAACGCTTCCATCGGCCCCAGATGAGCAAAACTGCACAGCTTCGGCATCGTCGCGGCAAGATACTGTCTGATGATGGCGAGTAGGCCCGGCCAACAGGCCTCCGCCCGCGCTACTAGCGCATAAGAATCTTCCATCGTGGCACCAAGTTCAACCAGGGCTGGCAACCAAGACCGCGCCCTGCGAGATGGGAAATGGGCGACCCCAAGATAGCGGAGCTGGCTGCGGGAAGGGGCGTTGCTGGGAGGGGGGACATGGAATCAAATGAGCGGGAACCACCCGTCGCAGTGAGGCAACCACTTGTGATTCAAAGGCAATCGACGCTCGACTTTTTCGATTCCTCGCTTGAGTGGCGCCGCGTTTTCGCCGAGACCTGGGGCACGTTCCTACTGGTGCTGGTCGCCGCCGGTGGCGGAGTGGTTGCAGCCAAGAGCGATGGCAGAGTCACCCTCGGCATGATGGTGGTCGCGCCGGGATTGATGGTAATGGCGATCATCTATTTTATGGGCGCAGTGAGCGGAGCACATTTAAATCCCGCGGTCACGCTGGCATTCGCAGTGCGGCGCGACTTTCCCTGGCAGAGAGTTCCAGGCTATGTGGTCGGGCAGGTGATCGGAGGCCTTGGCGCGGCAGCTTTCCTTCGGGCTATGTTTGGGACGATTGGCGCGCTAGGAGCAACCCTGCCGGGTCGCGGTGTGACCAGCGGGAAAGCGCTGGCGATGGAAGTGGTGCTCACCGCCGGGCTGGTGAACACTATCCTGGGCACGGCATACGGCGCCCGGAATGTTGGCACGAACGGCGCTGTCGCTGTGGGCGGGTACATTGCCCTGGCCGGACTCTGGGCAGCGCCGATTACGGGTTCGTCGATGAACCCAGTGCGTTCGCTGGCGCCGGATGTAGTGCGCGGCGATCTTCATACGACTTGGATCTATCTCGTGGGGCCAATAATTGGGGCTCTGATCGCAGTTGGCTTCGAGCGGATTCTCAAGGGGAAGTCCTCGGCGGCCGGCAGGATCGCCGCGCAGGGCACGCTTGGCGGCGACGATCAGGCCGCCCCGGCAGGAGAAGTGGAGAGGGATGATCAAAATTCCTACTAAGGAACGAGCAATTGATGTTGCCCGGATAGCATCCGGACATCAGGGGACCAGAATCTGCATCAGGCGGGCGAGCCGACGAAGTTCATTTTCAATGCGGCTTTGTCTCTGTACGAACACCACGCTAAATTTTGCAACGCCTGGAAGACATGCCCGAGATCAGGAACTGGCACTAGACATCTGCTTCAGCGAGCCGAGCGCACTTCGCCCACTGGCGAAGGGACATCCCCGCGAAGGTTTGTTCAGCGATAGCTAGAGGTCCGGTTCAGACCTTTGCTTCCGGGGAGTCTGCGACTCCTTCCGACGGTAAGACATCCGGCAGGTCAAGACGTGCGACACCAATCCGGCTGTCGGCCATTCCATAATAGACGTCGAAGCGATTGGGTAAGCCGAGATCGTCGCGCCGGTCGATGCCGGTCGGGAACACGACGTGGGCGACAGTCCCGCTGCATTCCTGCGGCAGTGTTGGCGTCAGCACCGGCTCGACCGAACGATAGCGGATCACTTGCGGATGCTCTTCCGAGAGGACCATCACGCCTGCCGAATAACACAGTGGGTGTTCGCCATTGCTGGGCTCTTTCATTTCGCTCACGCCGTGGTAAACGATCAGCCAGCCGTGCCGAGTCAGGATTGGCGGAGTGCCGCCACCGACCTTAAGGCGCTCCCAGGGTGACACCGGGGTCGCCAGCCGATGATGAGACATGAACCGACCAAGACGATTGGAGTCGCGGGACTCCAAGGACATTAAGCAGTAGGAAATCCAGATACTTTCCCGATCGAGATCAACCTTGCGAGCCGCGGGATGGCGAACGATCTCCTCCGGACGAGTTCCAGGAAAAAGCGGCCGGTGCAGAATGGCCATCTCCGGGTGTCCGGACGGATTTGGAATAGCAATCGGAAACAGACTGGCGTCCTTGTCATCCACATCGCCGCATTCGACGCCGTGGTAAGGACCAAAGGTCGCGAGCCCGAGACGTTTCCAGTGGAACAGGTCCTTCGATAAGGCTAGAGCGATTCGCGGGCCTTCAGGCGAAAAAGCCGTGTACGTCATCATGTAGCTGTGCAGCGGTTCCACGAAAGTGATGCGAGGATCTTCGCAGCCACCACCGCCATCGGGTCTGCGCTCATAGTCGGCCTCCGGCTCCAGCGCGATGCCGAGCCGCTCGACGCCTGCCGGATCGCCGGCTTTATTGAACCGTACTTGCGCAATGCCAATGCGCGAGTAATTCCCCCGAGCAACCAGCCGCGGGAACAGGTAGAGCTCACCGTCGGGGCCACGAGCGGCAGCCGGATTCAGGACCCCTTCGACTTCCTGCGCGTTCCCCGGCTCCGGCTCCATCAACATTCCCAGCCGTTGCAGCTTAATTCCGCTCATCAAGTCTTTTTCGGCAACTGGCATAACTTCACGCCGCCTTACTACCGCCTGCTAAACAGGCGATGATGGTTTGAATAACCCGCTTGGTCTCGTTGGGATCCTTAACCGGGATGCAATCCACTCCCGCTGTTTCGGCAGGGTAGTCATTGCCGCCCACGTACAGGGCGTCGCCAACATAAATCATCTCTTTTATCGCAATGCCGAGCAGGTCTCGCAGTTTTCCGATGCCGTAGGCCTTGTCAATGCCAGGCTTGGTAATGTCAACCGATGTCGAGCCCCCGATTCGGACAGAAAACTCGGGAATGAAAGTGTCAAGAATCGCCTTGATCTTCTTCCGCTTCGCGAAATCGGGGTCCCATTTTTCCTTTTCTTCCAAGGGAGCTTGCTGACCTAAGGCAGAAAATGTTATCTGGCTTCCCCGGTCTTCAATTTGCTCTCCCCAGAGCTTTTCGATCTTGAAGTCTGCAACTCCGATTGCCTTCTTTAGGGCATCGAGGATCTTTTCTCTTTGATCCGCAGTGAAATCTTCCGAATAGATCTTTTTCCAAGCTGCCGATTCGTATCGGTAAAACTTTGTGCCGCAGGTAGGAAGGAGCGATAGATTCGCCAGGAGTTTGTCGGGGGGCAGATTCGAAACGAGTTGCTCTTCAAACTGCGGCCAACCGCCGCCGGAAATCACCGCCACTTTGACGATCGCGATGAGGTCGTGCAGCAGCCCTGACATTTCAGGATCGACAGGCGCTTTACTTGCGGCAAGTGTGCCGTCGAGATCAAACACAATCAGCTTCTTCACTATGCCTCCACGTTCTAACGCGATCTCAATCCGGTATCGCGATTTCCAGCACGTTCACTGCACCGCGCGGCCGAAAAACACATTCACCGATCACCGCAGGTAAGAGGAATACGTCGCCTTTTCCGACGGCGCAAGTGGCACCGCCATGCTCGACTTGCCCCTCGCCCTCGACGCATACCAGCACGCGCGGCAAATCGGCCGCGCCGACCTTAAACGGCGATTCTCCGCGCAGGCGCCACAACCAGAAATGTTCGCCGTGAAAAAGTCTCTCGCGTTGCACCGGAGTTGTCGTCTCTACCACCGGTGTCACCAGATTCACCGGACCTTCCGCGAAATCAATGCAGGCCATCGCCTTATCGACTTGGAGTGCCCGCGGCTTTCCTGTCTTCGGATCAATATGGTCCCAGTCATACAGGCGAAACGTCACGTCGCTATTCTGCTGAATCTCGAACACCACAAGGTCGCCGCCTAGAGAGTGAACCGTGCCTGCGCGCAGGAAAACGGCGTCGCCGGGCTTCGGAGTTAGACATGCGAGATGGTCCCCCACCGTCCCGTTCTTGAGCGCACGCCGCAGATTGGCTTCGGTAGTATCCGGCTTCAGGCCCGCATAGATGCGGCTTTGTGTGCCGGCTTCCAGCACAACCCATGCTTCGGTTTTCGGGGTCTCGCCCGCTGGGAGCAGGTTCGTATTCGCTTTTGTGGGATGCACCTGGACCGAAAGCATTTCGTGAACGTCGAGGAACTTCAGCAACAGGGGGAATCGGCGGAAACGCCCGGCCAGCTTTCCTAGTATTCGCTTCGGGAATTGCTGCAGCAATTGACCGATCGTCTGCCCTTTGAGCGGCCCCTCACTCACGCGGCTCTGATGGTCATCGCGGTCGCTGAGTAACCAAGCTTCGCCAATCGGACCACTGGGCAGGGGGGCGGTGAGCAAGTTGGCCAAGTGCCGGCCGCCCCACAGCCGATACTGATAGATCGGTTCGAATCGCAGAGGATACAGAAGGGCCTGATCCGATGCTCCTTCTCCGTCGTTGACAGCCACGCTGACGGTGTTGTCGATCATGACCGGTCTGAGAATTTCGGCTCGGGAGGAGGGGGATCAGTTCTGTGAGTCCGTTGATCGTGCAATTTGCCGAGGGTGTGTTCGATCAGTCTGTTTAACTTATCTGCGGCACCGTTGACGGCCAGGTCCACAGTCGCCGCTTCGTCGGTAACCGCGACGGGTTGGCGGCCTTCGAGGCGAGCCTCCATCACGCAGCGTTTGTTATTCTCACGGCTCTTAGGGCCGCTCTCGTCGGTCAGGTGGACTTCCACACGCGTGATGTGATCGCTCATTCGGCTCAGGGCATTCTCCACGACGCCCCTGATCTGATCGGCCAGCGCCTCGTGTCCTTCGATTGTATGGTCGGTATTGACTTGGATTTGCATGCTGATCTCCTGCCTCATTGTTTGATCGAGGATGTTTCTGCGCTCATACATTGCCGATGCGACGTTCAAGGAACTCGGCTACCGGCCGGCATTTGCTTCTGGCGGCCAGAAGGCACCATCGACAAGTCGTTGGTTCCGACGTAGATACCGATAGCAACGAGCATGGCGACCAGTCCGAACCAGAATCGCCAATCATGATGTGCGCGCCGCCAATAAGGAGTCTGGCCATGGTGATGATGACTCTCGCCGTTCGGATGCAAATGTTCGGTGTTGTGCATAGTCATGCTCGTCTCCAAATCAAATCGAGGAAGTCGGGTACTGTGGCCATCAGTGCGGGGGAAAATCACGGGCCACCCTTTTGACGGAGGCGACTGTCCTGACCTAAACGCCGCTCAACGAAAGGGCAGCCTTATGTTCCGCGTCCTGCAGCCAATAGGGCGGCCGGCCGTAGTGAGTGTAGAGACGGTCTTCGTATTCACGAGTGATCGCCGCAGACTCGCCGAACTCCGGCGCGCTTTTGATAGCATCCCGCCAGAGACCGACGTACACTTTGGACTCGGTCCAACTTACCTTCTGAATCCAACTGGGCGAAACCAATACCTTCTTGCCCGGCCACCAATTCCTCGTTAGCACCTCAATGTAGCGGATGGCCCAAGTTTCGTCGTCCACGACGAAGCCGCTGACATGGCCGATCTCACCGTCCTCAGCCTCAATGTGATAGCCCGTAACCGCTCCAGTACTGCGTAGATGCGAATCCATCGACTCTCTTCGGATCCTTTCCGCCAGTGCATCCCTGGGGGCCGCTATTCGATTCGACAAGCCCGACGGATTGCGCCAGGGGCCCCATAGGAAGGGTCCGGCCCAGTAATTGGGATAACTGTAATAACCGAGGTACTCGGTCTCGTACTGCCGCGAAACGGGCCGCTGCGTGTCTCTGTTAGGGCTATTCTCCACTTGCTTTTTCGTAAGCGCCACATCCAACCGCTTGCCCTGCCAATCGACGTTCGTCACAGAGAATGGTGAGATCAAAACTTCCCGCTCGCTCAGCCAACCTCCAGTTGCCGCCGTCAGATAGCGGATGGCCCATGTCTCGTCGTCGAAATATAACTGATCGACAGTTCCAATCTCGCCGTCCGTTGCCCGGATCGCGAGACCTTTCACTTGGTTCACATTCGTCAGCATCGCTATTCCTCCCTGTTCGTCCTTCTCGTCGAGTACTCGAACTTAAGTCAGGTGGCGACTTCGCTCTGAGCCAGAGTGACCAAGTCACGGTTTCTGAGCCGGACCTTCCGCACCTTGAACCGGTCCGGGTTTCCGGCCCAATTCTTGGGTGAGCTTGTGAACATTCATAGAATGCTCGTGCGCCTGTTTGCTCAGCTCGTGAGCGGTTAGGTGATCTTCTTTGCCATGCGCGACAGCTGCCGCGTGCGCGTGGGCCGCAAGGTTGTGGAGTTCTGCAGCTCGCTCGTGTGCTCTCTGTGACGTGACGCTTCTCCTGCTCGGTGCGTGTGCTTATCGCACGTGACCATCCTTCAATGCTCACGACTAGGCGGCAGTCTTTTTATCAGCCGTTAGTTCGGAGCCGGGCGTGGGCCTGACCGTTGCTTTAGTCGCCGTCCCTATACTCTTCGGGAACGTCGTCTTCCGGCACCTGGCGGGTCGTAACCTCTGAAACATCCGGATCTTTGGCGTTCTCTACTCCGTTGACAATCGCGGCTTCGAAAGCATTTCCCTCTTCCACTAATTCTTCGACGCTCTCGGAATCCGCTTCGGCCGGGCGCGACATCCCCTGAATGTCGCCGGACTGCCCGGCCGAGTTCGTTTCACGTTCCGTTTCATCGCGCTCGTTGTCGCGCCGATTATCTGCAAGCATAGTTCTTGCCTCGTCGAGATGAGCTGCCGAATTTCTGCAGCTCTGGGTACTAGGCGGCCACCAGTTCCTCCTCCAACAGCTTCCCGACTACCTTGAAGCCGAACGCGACTCCCCCAGTTTCCTTCAGTCGTTCAATCACAGGCGTACCTCATTGTTTCTTTGAAAGCCGTACTTGTTCTTCCGAGGCATGGGATCTACGAAAAACCAGCCGCGTCGCCAGCCGGAGAACCCCGCAGTCACCGGTGAAGGGGGGCTGACACGCTGCAGTTAGCCGTCAATTCGCTTCGCGGCCGAGGAAAATAGATATTCCATCCTTACTCGCATACCGCGCTCCCTCACATTGCCTGCATCGTCACCTCGCTGCGCATACTGGGCAAATTCCGCGTTTGTGGTGATGCCTTTGTCTTTCAGTAGTTGGATTATGCCGCCAATCTGAGCGTCAAGTGTTTCGAGATAAGGCAGCATTTCCTCGAACACTTGTTCGGAAGGGAGCATCTTCTCAAACACAGCAGGATCCACTTTCATCTCATTCTCCTCGCCACCTATTTCCAACCCGCAAGAGCTGTCTCGGACCGGGCGACCCCGTGGCCAAGTCTCTCCATTGCAATATCACGTACGACCAATCCCGATCGAAGTGACCCTCCATACCCAAGGGTAAAACTCAAGCACTAGGCTTTCTGGTCAAAATTGAACATCGTACTTTAACCAGGGGATAATCAAAGGTGAAAGCCTTCAAGCCTGCAGGGTGGCTCGCGCCGGGCAGAGACGATGCCACGGATCTTCTGAACACGCATGTTGCGTCGTTGCCTGCCTGAATCTTCCTGCTGGGCCTTTCATCCAAGGCAGAATGCAGGTACTCTTGTGCCGTTAGGGCCTGCGCGAAGCGAGGAGAGCATGAATGTTTGATAGCATTCTGTGCCAGGTAACGGAATATGATCCTGAAGTCCTTGAGTCTCTGATTGGTCTTGCGGTCGAAATTGCTCGTGAGGGTCGAGAGGGAAGACGCATTGGCACGCTGTTTACACTCGGGGATGAGAATGCCGTACTCGCCAGATCCCGGCCCTTGATTCTGGATCCGTTATCGGGGCATCCGGAGTCTTCGCGCCGTCTCAACAATCTCAATCTCCGCGGAACGATCAAAGAACTGGCGCAGCTGGACGGTGGGTTCGTGGTAAGCCACGAAGGAATCGTACTTTCCGCGTGCCGCTACCTCGATGCTGTGGCCGCACAGGTGGACGTGCCGCTGGGACTTGGCAGCCGTCACATCGCCGCCGCTAACATGAGTGCTGTCACCAAGGCGGTCGGTATTGTGGTTTCTGAGAGTGCAGTGGTGCGACTGTTCTGTCATGGACAACTGGTCGGTGAGATCATTCCCGAAGTTTGGATGACGGATCATGCTGCTCACCTCAAAGGCAGCGTGAAGAGGGAACAGGTCGGCGAACTGACGATTCTGACACCAAATCAGCGCCCAGCCTCGATCGCGAAATGAGAGTGGCCAACTGCTGAAAATGGAATTGAGTGCATGACAATCGGCGACGAAACGCATCGCGAGATTTAAAGCGACGGCCGGACACTACATTCGAAACGCCCTTCGCTGAAGACAGCAAGGTCGAACCGTACCGCCCTCGCGAATGGAACCTTAGAGGCTCTCGCTCTTCCTTGGACTCTCGCCGCTGGGATAGAAGTTTCGGATGTCACTGAGCGTAGTCTTCGCGATAAGGAGCAAACACGTCGAGCACCTCGGAGTCTTCCAGTGCCGTTGCCTGATGCTCGACATTGCCTTCGACAATCACACTGTCGCCAGGGCGAAGGTCAATCGACTTGCCGCCGGTGTTGAATTGGATTCGCCCTCTCACAACATAGACAAGTTGTTCATGAGGATGCCTGTGACTTGCACCCTTCCATCCCTTCAGGAAGTGATGACGAACTAACATCAGGTTCCGGCTATAGGCCAATACCTGGCGTTGCATTCCCGGTTCGGGCGACGACAGGGTCGCGGCATGGGTGGGCTTATGGATTACGCCATTGCCTTTCATATCCCTCTCAAACTCTGAGGCACTCTCGCGCTCGCATTCCTGGCATTGCGTAGCGAGTTCGTCTGCGGAATTTCACTCAGAAAAACGCGCCGAGAGAAAGGTACGCCTGCTTGCTGTCCGAAGGCGCAAAGACGCAGCAACAAGTAGCCTAGAAGGTTAGCCGCGCGCCGATCTGGATCAGGCGAGGGCTGGCGGCAGAGGTGATTTGCCCGTTCAAGGCGGACTTCAGGTTGGCCGTTGGCGCATTCAGGCTGACCAGATTGAAGGCATTGGTGGCCTCGCCGCGGAGCTGGAACGTGAAGCGTTCGAGAAGTGGAAGTCGCGGAACACTCCCAGGTCGATATCGCGGTAACCCGGCGCGCGCAGATAGTCGCGCGGAGCGTTGCCGTCGGCTCCGCCAGGGCCGATGCCGCCGGCCACTCCTGGGCCGTTTTGAGTGAACGCTGCCGTATTGAACCACTCCTTCGCAACCGCAGAGCGGCTTCTGTGAGGATCGAGGAATGCACTGACTCCCGGAACCAGGTCGGGGCGGTTCGCGTTGGCGCTGTCGAAGTTATTGTTGGCGCCGCTCGAGATATTGAAAGGCTGCGCCGCTTTGCAGGGAGACGATCGGCGAGATCGTCCAGCCATTGAGGATCTGCTTCATGCAAGAAGTTGGAACCGGTGTAGTAGTCGAGGTTCCACATGCCGGAGATGCTTGCCACATGCCGGCGGTCATTGTCCGTCGGACCTCGTTCCTCCCACAGATTGTCGAAATCCTGGGCGGTCGCCTGACCGATCGCCGACTCGTTGACGCTCTGGAAGGAATGGCTGAAGACGTAGAAGCCGTTGATCATCAGGTTGTGGGTAAGAGGCCTGCTGGCCGAGATCTGAAGCGAGTGGTACGACGCTGTCTCGTTCGATTCGTCGTAAGTGACCTGGCCTAGAACGCCCGGATCGTAGGGACGGCGGGCAGTTGATGCTGGCCTGCGATGTGCTGGCTCCGGGCGCATAAGGGGCATAGTTCTTATCCAACATGAACGGCAGATGGTGCGACAGCGTGCCGACATAGGCGACGGTCAGGCTGACATTCTTGGGCAATTGGCGCTGCACCGCCGCGTTCATCTGGTAGACCACCGGCCATTGATAGTTCTCCGCGATGGTTTCGATGCTGGCCGCGGGCAGGAAACGCGGGCTCGCCGGATTATAGGTGTAAGGGAACGGATCTCCATTGGGGAAGGAGGCCGGATTCCCGTAGACATTGGAGAACGAAGTGATCGAGTTGAAGGTTTGCCGGATGGCGAAGGGCTGCGCATTGGCGGGCTGGTTCCATTCGTTGCCGCTGACGCTGCCGTAGAAAACGCCCGCGCCCGCGCGAATCGCCGTCTTGCCGTCTCCGAACGGATCCCACGCGATACCGACACGCGGGGAGATGTGATGCAAGCGGTTGTCGGCGATGCCGCGCGGCACACCGGTGTCTCCAGGGAACAGCATCCCCAGAGGCGCAGAGGGAACCTTGGTGGACTGCACGCCGGGGACAAATGTTGCGGTGAGGTCCGAAGACTCGACGGGGGACAATTGCACGTCATAGCGCAATCCCAGGTTCAGCGTGAGTCTGGGGACAAGCCGATAGTTGTCCTGCAGAAAGCCCGCAAAATACCAGTCGCTCAACAGCCCATGGTAGGGAGTGTCCTGCTCCATCGTGCTTACCTGGCCGGTGACAAAGTCGGAAAGCGCATTGCCCGTGCGTGGTTGGAGCGGAGGAGGCGAAATTGAAGACTGCCGAAGTTGTACAGGTTGCCGACGATCATGTTCTTTTCCAGCGACAGTTCGCCGCCGAAATCGAGCGAGTGCTTACCCTTGGTCATGCTGACCATGTCGCGAAGCGGCATAGAAGTCCGTGTCGCTGACAGGTCCAGCCAGTGCACCTCCGGCATTGAAGTAGCCGGATACGGCAAGCTGGGGCAGGGTCTTGGGTCCCTGCGTAGTAAAGGTCGATCCCAAATCGTCCATGCCGATACCGGCCGGCAGGTTGACGCGACCGCCCGCCACGCGGGTGAAGGTGAACCAGCCCTGGTTGGCGGTTGTCGGGCTGAGGGTGTGAACGTCGCTCATGTTCACAACCTGCTGCGTGGCAAGGGACTGGTTGATCGTATAAGGGAATGTTGCCGTTGCCGTAGGCATTCTGCGTGGTCTTCAGGTAGAAGTAGCTGACCGCAACGCGGTCCTTCTCCGAAAGTACCTGGTCGTATTTGCCCAGGTACTCGTTCTCGTTGGTGGGGCCGGTAAAGAAGCCGGAATAGCTGTTGTTTGTGGGTTGGTGGGCAGCGGGACGTACTTGCTCATGAGGTTGGCCGCTGTTTGGTCCAACAAGCTGGAGGGGACGCAATTCGGTGTAGGCAGTTGCGCAGTTGGGGGAACTGTTGGTTCCATCCACCTGCACCTTCGTAGTCTTGGAGGTGCCGGGCATGTAAACCTTAAAAGAGTCCGCCGTAAAGTCGCCCTCGCGCTCGGCGGCTGTAGGTACCACAGCGCCGGTGAGCTGTTGTCCGACCACCTGCCGCAGGCCGCCGTAGCTGAAGAGGAAGAAAGCCTTGTCGTGCTTCACCGGGCCGCCGACAACCCCGCCAAACTGGTTGCGGTGGTAAGGCGGGTTGAACGGTCGAATTCCAGGGGATGGCGTTGAGATCCGTGTTCCGGTTGAACTCAAACAAGGAGCCATGGAACTGGTTGGTTCCCGACTTCGTGATCGCGGTGACCACGGCGCCCGACATCCGGCCATATTGCGCCGAGAAGTCGCTGGTCTCCACACGAAACTCCTGCAGTGCGTCCGGGTTGGGTAACGGGTTGCCGTAGTTGCGCAGACCGGTCATGTTGATGCCGCCGTCCAGGTAAAAGCTGACCATGGGAGTGCCGCCGTCGATGCCGCCATTGACCACGACCTGCGTCGATGGCAGGCCGATGACGAAATTCGGCGTGCCGCTGGGATTGCTGGCAGGGCTGGCGCTGTTGGACTGCACGCCCGGGGTCAGGGAAAGCTCGGCATACGCGTTCCGGTTGACCAGGGGCAGGCCGATGATCTCGGATGGCTCTACAGTTCTTCCCAGCTCGGCGGAGTTGGTCTCCACCAGAGGCGGAGCTTCCGTCACCGTGACGGTCTGGCTCTGCACGCCGACGCTCAGAGTCACATTCAGCGCCTGGGTCTGGTCGACGGTCAGAACGATATTCTCCTGCACAAATCTCTTGAAGCCCGCGGCATTCACTTCAACGGTGTAAGTGCCCACCGGAAGATACTGGATGAGATATGTCCCATCGGCCGTGACCGTGGTCGACCGGGAGAGCCCGGTGTCGATATTGGTTGCTTTGACGGTGGCAGAAGTCACCACGGCGCCTTGCTCGTCTTTCACCGTTCCGGCGATGGTTCCGGTGATCTGCTGTCCGTATGCATTGAGACCTCCGCAGAGGATAAGAACGAGCAGTGCGCGCAATGGGGTGCCCGCCGCCCCAGTCAAAAAACGTCTTGCCAATCTGCATGTTTTCATATAGCCTCCGAAATTGTTTGGCGGTTCTGATCCCTGTCAAGCTTCTTGAGCTAAATCTCAAGAGACACCACGGGCGGCAGCCTATGTTCCGCCCTTCATTCAACGATTGGCAAGTGTCTAACGGTTTGACCTCGGCACGAACTCCATGTCCTTCAAAATCTTGGTGTTAACGTTCATGCTTTTCTTGTGTCAAACGTGCTTGAAAGTCGTGGAATGGGGCGAGTATGATACGCCGACGCCGTGAATCGAGCGACCTCAACTCGGGATGCCTGGCAACCGCAAACGCCGCAGGAACGGGATGCAATCCTGCGCGAGTTGCAGGCGGTAATCGCCAGCCCGTACTTCTGCAACAGCAAACGCTATCCTGCGCTGCTGCAATACATCGTCGAGAATACGTTGGCCGGCAAATCCGATCACTTGAAGGAACGCACGCTTGGCATCGAAGTGTTCGATCGGCCTTCCACGTATGACACCAACGCGGAAGCGGTCGTGCGCTTTACCGCGGGTGAAGTACGCAAGCGGCTGCTGCTGTACTACAACCAGCACGGCCGGAACTCCAGTGTCCGAATCTCATTGCCGGTCGGTTCCTATATCCCGGAGTTCCTGCACGCACAAGACGAGCCGCACGATATTGGAGACGACGCGAATTCCCCGGCGTCTCACCTTTCCATGGATGCCGGCTCCGAAGCGCGCGTGCTGCGACCGATCCCACTGGTGGCGCTGGAAAAGCGCACTGCCCAATCAGCCTTGACGCAGGACGCGAGCCTTAGCCCGCCCGCAACGCGAACCAGGACCTACATTAAGAGCTTTTTGTGGCTTGGTCTGGGCGGGATGCTGGTGCTTGGCTTCCTTGCAGGCCTGGGTTGGAAATCTCGCAGCACTTATACTCCGGCGGCCGTTACTCCGACGGCCGTGGATGAGTTCTGGAGGCCTCTCTTGCACGAGCAGCGCACGGTTGTGGTTTGTGCCGGAGGCGTAGTCTTTAACAGGAATACTTTTTCCGGCGTGATCACGGCTGGCAAGGACATTGAGTATCCGTTCGTGTCCATGCAGACAGCCTCTGCGATCGCGCAGGTGACGAGCACGGTGGCACGTTCCGGAGTAGCGACGCAATTGCTCTCCTCTCCATCTACTCCACTGACCGATCTTCGTGAACATCCAGTCGTACTGCTGGGCGCTTACAACAATCAATGGGCGATGCGTTTATTGCAGTCGCAGCGCTTTCAATTCACCCCGGAGCCGGTGCACTCGATTGTTGACCAGATGCACCCTGACGCCCATTGGACGCGCGACAAGTCTCTTCCTTACTCAAGCGCAGACGATTACGCCCTGGTGGTGCGCTTTCGCGATACAACGACTGGCAGTTGGATCGTGGTTTTGGCTGGACTAGGCCGAAACGGAACTGAGGCCGCGGCTCAATTTGCCACCAGCCCGCACTACATGCAGTTGCTCAGAGATAATCTCGGAAGAGACTTCTCGAACCTGAATGTCGAAGCGCTGTTGAAAGTCAACGTCGTCGAGGGAAAGACCGGAGCTCCCTCGCTTCTGGCCGTCCATGCCCAGTGAGCCGCCACCGACATGGCGATCGACTGAAATCCACAGATCTCCGCCCCAGCGGGGCGTCTGATAGTAGCCCGGCACTTCCAGCGCCGGGGAAAGTGGGAAATCAGAGCGCGTCCCGGAGAACCGTGTCATAGCTTGATCGCGCCCCGAAGTGAAAGGCCCGCTTGCTTTCCAGCCGCGAGGCGGCGAAAGAATGCAGCCCACGGCGCAAGCCGTGGGTGGAGCAGTGGGAAATGGGCAAGCCCTGAAGGGGCGTAAGAAGCTATGACACAGACGGGAGGGACGCCTGAAGATCTCAAGCAGACTCTCCAGACCTGCGGTCTTCAATTCATTGCGCGAAAACTTCACACCCAAAGAAGCGGCTGGCGGATCGGATAATTCCGAATAATCTCCTTGTCGGTCGGATCAGGATTCAGCCTCTTCCACAGATCAAAGTATTTCGGCTCATGACATGCCATGCCGGAGAACAGTAGCCCGGGCGAGCGAACCGGCAAGGCGTCAAAGTGCTCAACGTCCTTTGCCCACTTCCATGCGCCCTTGTCCTTTATGTAGGGATAAATGAACTCCGCAGCCTTGCAGAGCCCGCGCCCATCCGCAAGCTGAAAAGCAGGCGGATCTGGAAGTAGCCCTTTGAGCGATTGGCAAAGGCCCGCCATCACGTCAAAGTTGAAGATCGAATAGCTGTAGGGCTTGGTGCGCGCCAGTTCCCGAGGAAACGATCCATTCGCCTCCATCTGATTGGGTAGAAGAATATTTTGGTAGCCCTGATAAACCTCTTTGCGTGCGGCATCGTCGCCCGCCAGGCGGGCAAACTCAGCAGCTTGCAGGGCCCAGCAGAAGGCGTGGTTGTTCGTCGTATCGCGCTCCTTCATTCCCCGCTCACTGTGGGAAAGCCAGTCCAGATAACTGGCGAACCAACTCTTCACGACGACAGCGTCCTGCGCGTTGAGCATCCCAGACGTAGCCGACGCAGACGTCAGAGAGTCTGCGGCTCTTGCCACCTCGACCAGGTGCAACGTGTCGATGATGCCGTAGGAGCGGCCCGTGGAAGATCCTTGCACCGCTTGCGCGTAGAGCAGATTCGGGTTCATCCGCGTTTCCGGCGCAACGAACCAGGCACGAAGATGAGCGCACGCCTTCTGCCCGTAACGGCGCTCACCGGTTAGCAGCCAGGCCGCTGTCAGAGCGGACATCTGAATCGAGAGCGCCACCATCACCTTGCGATGCTCGTCGAAATTCTCCGGATTGCTCTGCCCATCGCGGTTGATGTACGGGCCATTGGGGTCTTTCGGATTGGGCCAGAAGTAGTCCGCTTGGGAATAGAAATCGTGCAATCCACCCGCGCTGCCCGGGGCAGGGAACGCTGTGATGGTAAGCGGCGCTTGGGAAATATATTTGTCGGCCGATTCCAGAATCCGCTTCCGATCGGTTTCGGCCACCAAGCGGAAAGCGTCGGACGCTTCCCGGCGGTTCGACAGACCATTCGATAGACCATTCGACAGGCCTAAGGTCAGCTTCGCGCCGGTCATACAAGCGGCCGCGCCCGCGGTCTTCAGGAACTTTCTTCTCGCGAGGCCATTTGGTTGGTCCATTGTTCCTCTTCGCCGTTGGTCATTCGATGCTCCCAAAATGGATAACGTACCTGATTCTGGCTGATGTATCATGATCCGTCCAGCTCAATTTGTGTTGCGAAGAATCGATTGAAAGGCAACGAAGCTTTTTCCATGAACAATAAATACACGAGCAATAAATAAATGACAGAACACCGAATGGCGAAGCCGGCACCAACGAATGCGAACATCTCGCGCGCTTTATTGTTGCTTACGCTGGTAGCCGGACTCGCTGCGTCGCCCGCGATTGCTCAGATCACCCAGCCAAAAACAACCGAAGCACAGACAACGGCACCTCTGTCCGCAGAGCGTGCAGCCACGGGAGACGCACCCGACGACCCGGGCCCGCTGGCCACCGATCTTTCCCCCGCATTGACCCATGCAGCCCTGCGCAAGGCTGCCCAGAAGGTGGCCGACTGGCAGCTTGCCCGTGCGGAGCCGATCTTCAACCAGCAATGGACCTACGCTGCTTTGTACGACGGTCTGCTGGCAGCTTCGAAGGTAACGGGAGATCCGCGCTACCACGATGCGGTGGTGAAAATGGCGGCGCACTTCGACTGGAAACTGATCGACGTGCGGTTTCCCCACGCGGACGATATGGCGTTGGGTCAGTCTTACATGGATTTATATCTGGAGACGCACGACCCCATGAGGATGGCTGATGTAAAAACGATTCTCGATCGCCTGGTCGTTCGGCCCGATGATCCGGAAAAGTTGCTGTGGTGGTGGTGCGATGCGCTTTTCATGGCTCCTCCGGTACTGGCCAGGATGTTTGCCGCGACCGGCGATCTGCGCTACTTGAACTACATGGATCGCGAGTGGTGGGAAACCTCCGCCAGTTTGTACGACCCTGCAGATCATCTTTACTACCGCGACAGCCGTTACTTTACGCAGAAGGAAAAAAATGGCCAGAAGATTTTCTGGTCGCGAGGAAATGGCTGGGTCATGGGCGCCTTTGTAAAGGTGCTTGAGTTCATGCCGAAGGACTATCCCACCCGCGAGAAATACATTACTCAGTACAAGGCGATGGCCGACCGGATCGCCGCGATTCCAGGCGAGGACGGCCTCTGGCGCAGCGGACTGCTCGATCCCGGGGCCTACGATCTGCCCGAAGTTTCAGGATCTGCGTTCTTCACCTATTCGATGGCGTGGGGCATCAACCACGGCATTCTGGACCGCACCAAGTTCGAGCCGGTCGTCACTCGCGCCTGGGCGGGCATGCTGGCGCACGTCTATGCGGATGGCCGCCTGGGGTCGATCCAGCCCATCGACGGACAGCCGGGCAAGTTCAAACCTTCCGCCAGTTCTGTCTACGGAGTTGGCGCATTTCTTTTGGCCGCGTCGGAACTCGATGCGCTCGCGCAGGAAGCGCATCCAGCGCACTCCAAGACTGCTGCGCAAAAATGATAAGTCCAAGATCGAGAAGGCGCGGCAGACCCCCCACGATTATCGACGTGGCAAGAGAAGCCAAGGTCGGCGTGATGTCGGTCTCGCGCGTGATTAACAATCATCCCAGCGTAAAACATTCGACGCGCGCCAAAGTCATGAAAGCGATCGCCAGGATTGGCTATTCGCCCAATGACGCAGCGCGGATGCTCAAGGGCCGCAGGGGACGCACCATCGGCCTGGTTGTCCCCGATCTGTCAGACTTCTTCTCCAATTGTTTTCACGCGGTTCAGGAAGTTGCCATACGCCACGACTATCAGACCCTGGTGGTTGCCACCGGAAGAAGCGTGGCAGTCGAGGAGCAGCAACTGGAATCGATCCAGAATCGAGTTGCCGGACTGCTCATTGTAAGTTCAGGCAGTGACGGAAGGCGTCTGAAGATGATTCAGGAGAGCGGCGTTCCGGTGGTCGCTCTCGACCGGCCGGTGGCTGGACTGCAAGCGGATGCAATGCTGGTTGAGAATCGAGAAGGCGCGGAACAAGGCGTTCGGCATTTGATCGAGCACGGCCACAAAAAGATTGCCTGCGTGGGCTTCGACTCCGGCAGCTATACCGTGCGTGAACGGATCGAGGGTTACAAGCTGGCGATGCGTAACGCCGGTCTCGAACCAATTCTTTCTACCAATATCAACAGCCTTGAGGGGATGCAGGCTCTGGCCCAGCGCTGGTCCGCCGCCAAGGACAAGGACAAAGACCGGCCGACGGCTGCGTTCTCTCTGAAGCGAATCTCCTCCGTGTATCTCATCCAGGCGCTGCACCTCAATAAGCTGCGAGTGCCGGAGGATATTGCGGTGGTGGGCTTCGACGACTTCGAACTCGCCGAGGTGCTGGGGACGCCCCTCACGGTTGTGCGTCAAACTCCAACCAGGATGGCGAGCGCCGCCGCCGAGCTTCTCTTCAAGAAAATCGCCAATCTACAGGACGGCGCCGCGCCGGAAACGCAGGCGGCAAAGATGCTCTTTCCCACTGAATTGATTATTCGCCGGTCTTGTGGCTGTCCGGGAAGGGAATAGGCGCCAACCTTGCACAGCACTTGCGGGAGGTTATCCTCAGCCGGGGATTTGCTTCCGGTTAGTGGCTGCGAAAATGCGAAGGCACGCATACGTTGTGACTGCGAGCGTAAGCAATCCCGCCATCACCCATCTGTGCCAGTGAAAAGCTCCAGTTGGTTGAACCTTGAACTCGTGCCCAAAGCCGAAGATCCGATTGAAGGGGACTGGAGCTGTGAAGTACAGATAAAGTGGCAAACACAGCAGCGATGACACGAGCGCAATTGCTCCAGCGACTCGTGGGTACAGGAAGGTTACGATAAGAGCCAGCAGAAACAGAGCGGTTCCAATATCGGCCATCGAGAGCAGCGGACCGGTAAGCCACCCTCCGCTAAACTCCGTTCCTTCAAGACCACCCGTGTCTTGCAACGCCACGAACGCAGACATCACGCAATAGATGGCCAGCCCAATCTGCCGTTTTCCGGGTTTCTTCATTCAATGGTCGCACACGTATGCGACCATACTAAATTTAAAAAGGGACCTTGGCCTTATCTTTCTTTGACCTTGATGACGAAATAGAGGAACGTTCCGCCTTTCGGCAAGAGAAGCTGGTGCGGCACGGTGGCAGGAATGTGGACGATGTCCCCTTGATTCAGGGCTGTCTCAACTCCATTGAGCACGGATTTGCCCCTGATCTCGCCGGCGCTCACGGTCTTGCCATCCTGCACCGTGCCACCCGTAAACAGCTTCGCGCTTCCCTGTACCACGAAGAAAAAGTCGGCGTAGTTCTCGTGAACCTCAGCCCCACCATCCTTGCCGCGAAGCGCGATCATCGTAAACGAGGTCGGATACTCGTTCAGCTTGCTGCTCGCCGCGCCCTCGGGACCTTGCGCCTTCGCCTTAAGCTCCTGAGCTTTCTCGATCAATTGACTCTGCGTCAGGTGGTCCACTGTGAGCGTTTGTGCACCGGCGAAAGGAATCGCAGCCGCTGCAAGGATTAAGGATGCGATCGTCAATCTCATCAATCACCTCGGAAAAATCTAATCAGCGGCTCAACCACCCGCCATCGACCACCAGCACCTGGCCGCGCACATAGTCGCTGGCACTCGATGCAAGAAACACGGCTGCCCCGGCCATGTCGTCCGGGCACCCCATCGTCCAGCGGGAATCCGTTCCATTCACCCTTCAGGCTGAATTTTTCCAAGATCACGGCACGATCCTTCTAGAGGCTAAAGCAAATCCGCAATCGCCAAGGCATCCATATCGCTGTACACCTGATTCTCTCCGCCCATACCCCAGCAGAATGTATAGTTCTTGGTTCCAACTCCGGCATGAATCGACCAGCCGGGAGAAATGACGACTTGCTTGTTGGCGATCACGATGTGGCGCGTCTCCTTGCCCGGGCCCATGAGGTGAACCACTCTTTGGCCGGTTTCCAGGTCGAAGTAAAAGTAAACTTCCGATCGCCTCATGTGCGTATGAGGAGGCATAGTGTTCCACACACTTCCGGCAGCGAGCTGCGTAAAGCCCATCACCAGCTGGCAACTGCGGGTTCCCTCGAGATGAATGAGTTTCGTGATCTCCCGCAAATTCGCGGTATCGGCTGCCCCCAGCGTAACCTTTGCCTGTTCGCCGGACCGAATGAGTTGAGTCGGATGCGTCGCATGAGCCGGATAACTCAGCAGATAGAACTCCGCCGCGTGCTCCGGGTCGGCGCTGGAAAACACAATCTCTTCATTCCCGCGCCCAACGTATAGGGCATCCAGCTTGTTGAGCTCAAATGGAATTCCGTTCACCTTGACGATGCCTGCCCCGGCGATATTCAGGACGCCGAGTTCGCGCCGCTCGGTAAAGTACAATGCCTTGAGTGCATCGTCGGTCGGCAACAACAGCGGCTTGGAGGTTGGTATCGCCGAGCCGATCACGGTGCGGTCGAGATCGACATAGGTCAATCCAATCTGTCCCGGACGAAAAAGATCGTCGATCAGAAACTTCTCGCGCAATTCTTCCGTGGTCATCGTTCGATAGCGGATCGCGTCCGCCATTTGCAGTATTTTCACCGGGCGCATACTCTCTTTCTGGCAAGCGTTGCGAGTGCGGTCGCACAACTCGCAGCCCAATTGCCAGCCGAAATAAGCAATAACGATAACACAATCATTCGCGGTCAATGAGAACTTCTGGAACAGCTAATACCACCTACATGAGCTGCTTGTTGACTAACTGTGGCTCTTGTTCGTCTTGGGTTCGAGAAACATCGCAATGACCGGCAAGTGAATAACGTTATAATAAATTCCGTTTTGACCGCCAGCATCCGTTAAGAGAGTCGGCGCAGGCAGCAGCACTCGCAAGACAAGACGAGGGCCGGGAGGCGAAGCAATGAATGCGAACAGTGCGGGCGGGCGCCTGCGTTGGTCCATTTGCGCCATGCTGTTTTACGCCACGACGGTCAACTACATGGACCGCCAGGTGCTGGGCATCCTGTCCCCGACTTTGCAACACTCGATCGGATGGACTGAGGTCCAATACGGCTACATCATCGCCGCCTTCCAGATCGCGTACGCCGCCGGATTGTTAGTGGCGGGTAGAGTGATCGACCGGGTTGGCACTCGCGTGGGTTACGCCATCGTAATGGCCGTCTGGAGCGTGGCCGCGGCATCGCACGCGCTGGCCCGCACTCCACTGGGTTTTGGAATCGCGCGCTTCTTTCTTGGACTTGGCGAGTCCGGAAACTTTCCCGCCGCCCTCAAGACAATCGCAGAGTGGTTCCCCCGCAAAGAGCGCTCCTTGGCCGCTGGAATATTTAACTCCGGCGCCAACCTTGGCGCCATCCTCGCACCATTGCTGGTTCCCTTCATCACGGTGCGGTTTGGCTGGCCCTATGCGTTTCTCGCTACCAGCGCCTTCAGTTTCATTTGGCTCATTATTTGGCTGATCTTTTACCGCAAGCCATCGGAGCACCCTCGCCTGACTCCAGGCGAGTTGGCTTTCATTCAGAGCGATCCCATCGAATCCACGCGCCCCATACCGCTGGGACGGCTGCTGCGCTATCGTCAGATGTGGGCTTTTCCGATAGCGAAATTCCTGACGGACCCAGTCTGGTGGTTCTATCTGTATTGGTTGCCCAAGTTTTTCGACGCCCGCTACCACGTCTCGCTGCTGCAACTCGGATTGCCGCTGGTGATTGTCTATAACGCTTCGGCCATCGGCAGCATCGGTGGCGGCTGGCTTCCGGGAATGCTGCATCGCCACGGCTTTTCAATGGCGAAGGCGCGCTTCTCCGCCATGCTGTTGTGCGCTTGTCTCGCCGTGCCTGTCCTGTTTGCCAACCGGCTGCCATCCCTGTGGTCCGCCGTCGCCATGCTGAGTGTCGCTGCCGCGGCGCATCAGGGCTTTTCCGCGAATCTCTTTACCATTCCTTCCGATCTTTTCCCCAAGAAAGCTGTAGCAACTGTAGTCGGTATCGGCGGAACCGCGGGCTCGGTCGGAGGAGTACTGTTTTCAATCGCAACGGGATGGATCCTGCAAGCCACTCACAGCTACGCGCTGCTGTTCTCCCTTGCGGGAGGCGCCTACCTTCTTGCGCTGCTGATTCTGTTTCTGATCGTGCCGAGGCTCACTCGCATTGAGGACCCGGCTTGAGGCTGCGTTGTCTACGAAGTATGACCAGAGAGGACTGTCGCACATGGCTGATCGGCTGAGTCTATCTTCGCGTCGCCGAAATTGGCGACATGGGCTGTTCATTCTTTTTTGCGCAACTTGTCTGTCAGTCGTACTCATTGCTCCGCCTGACGCATCGGCCCAGCAACTGCGGCTCAGCAATCCGACGAACATTGACCGCACCGAAGAAGTGGTAGAAATTCCGCTGGATCAAGTCGCCCGTCACTTACATTTCTCCGCAGCGCAAATGCAGTCCCTCGTCGCCACCGACGCGGTAACCAAACAGCGCATTGCAAGCCAGTTCTACAGCAGCCGTCCTGGCGCCCATCCCGACACTCTGCTCCTGCTAGTGAAATTGCCGGCTAACGGCGTGATGAACGTTTCATTCAACTTAGATCCGATGGCACCGCCTCCGGAACCCTTAGTCTTCGGCCGCGTGATCCCTGAGCGCAAAGACGACTTTGCCTGGGAGAATAAAGTTGTAGCCTATCGAATTTACGGACCGGCGTTAGAGGCGACCGGCGAGATTTCCTCGGGCATCGACGTATGGTCGAAGCGCATCCCGAATTTTGTTGTGAACAGCTTCTACAAGCAGGACCACGAAGCTGCGGTCACGCATAATTCCGCATTGTCGTACCACAACGATAACGGAATCGGACTCGATTCCTATGATGTGGGACCATCCCGCGGCTGCGGGGGCACAGCCGTCTGGGTTGACGGCAAGCTGAGGGTCTCGAAGAACTATACGGCCGCCAAAATTCTTGCGACGGGCCCAATCCGTTTTGAATTCGAAGTATCCTACGCGCCGTGGAAAGCTGGCGGAAGAATGGTTACCGAAACCAAGCGCATCACTCTGGATGCGGGCTCTCATCTGAACAAGATCGTCTCGAGTTACACATTCGACGGAGAGTCGCCCCTCGACTTGGCAGCAGGCATCGCGATTCACGAAGGCGGCGCTGCCACCTTGCCCGCAGGAAAAAGCATTGCCGCCGTGTGGGACACGCCGCAGAAGCCATCCGCAGGCAGGATTGCCACGGGTCTGGTGTCACTGCCCGCCGAACATGCGACGACAACGACTGCGGCGAATCATGCCCTGATGATTTTCAAGCGGCATTCGGGTGAATCGTTTACCTACTTCGCCGGGTCGGGCTGGTCCAAAGCCGATGTGCCTACGCAGGAAGATTGGAATATGTATTTGCTCCGCTTCGAAGAATTGCAGGAACACCCAGTCGCCGTCACCTGGATTAAACGATGAGCGCTTGTATCGCGGCTGAGAGATTTTCGAGATGAGGGGAATCAAAACATGAACAGGAGACAATTCATCGCCGCAGGAGGTGCAGCAGGATTAGTTGCATCGAGCGGAGGCCTGTCTGCAACTGCGAACGCCGAATCCACTTCGACGCCAGTTCTCATGAAGTTGGGGTGCCAGTCCGCGCCCACTAGCGATGCCCATCTCAAATACCTCGCTCGTTATGACGTGCAAAACATCTGCGGCTATCCGGAGATCGAAGGTGACCGTCTTTACGCAACGGTTGACGAACTCAAACGCATGATCGATATGGCCGGAAAATATGGCATCAGCATCGACTGCATCGCGCCCCCCTTTCTATCCTCGAGTTTCATTGACCAGGAAAAGCATCCGGCGATTATGTTGGCCCAGAGTCCGGAGCGCGACCGCGACATCGAGCAATTGCAAATTCTCATTAGGAATTGTGCGCTGGCGGGAATTCCATCCATCAAATACAACATGAGCATTCTCGGCATTCTTCGCACCGGCCGCACACCGGGGCGTGGCGATGCCATGAACCACGCATGGAATCTCTCCGAGGCTCATCCTGCAACACCGCTCACCAGGGCTGGGCGCGTGGATGCTGACGCCTTCTGGGATCGCATTACATATTTCCTCGATCGCGTGATTCCTGTGGCTAACGAGTACAAAATTCGAATGGCCTGCCATCCGCAAGATCCGGGTGTGCCGCCGGAAGGATATCAGGGCGTAAACCGAGTGCTGGGCACGGTTGACGGCCTCAAGAAATTTGTCAGTATTCAAGAGAGCGCTTACCACGGGCTCAACTTCTGCCAGGGAACCATCTCCGAAGATCTCGAGAACCCATCGGTCGAGATTTTCGAGGTGATTCGATATTTCGGCACGCGCAAGAAAATCTTCAACGTGCACTTCCGCAACATTCGCGGCCAGCGCAACAATTTTGTCGAGGTTTTCCCCGACGAGGGCGATATCGATTTCGTCAAAGCGATCAAGGTTTATAAGGAGATTGGCTATCCCTACATGCTCATGCCCGATCACGTTCCGCTGGCCGAAGCCGATCCAGGCTCTCTGCAGTCCTTCGCATTCTGCTATGGCTATATTCGCGGCCTGATCCAGTCTGTCAGCGCCACGGATTGAAGGCGTAATTGAGCCTCGTTTGGCTTACAAATCGGACGCAGTGTCTGGCTCGATTTTTGAGATCGCGGTCCGCGTGCAGGAAAAGCGGTCTGAATAAAAAGCTCAACGACCCGAGGAAAGAAGAACTATGCCCGACTGGCCAGGAAATTTCCCGCGTAATGCATTCAAGCAGGCACTCGCAACTTCTCAGCGTCAGATCGGGCTGTGGAGCGGACTTTGCAGTACGATCGTGGCGGAGATCATCGCGGGCGCGGGTTTTGACTGGATCGTCATCGACGGTGAACATGCTCCGAACGATATCCCATCCCTTTTAGCGCAACTGCAGGCCATGCGCGGAGGCACTGCCGAGCCGGTCTTCCGGGTTCCGTGGAACGATCCTGTAATCATCAAGCGCGCTCTCGATGTAGGCGCCCGCTCTCTGCTCGTTCCCTTCGTGCAGAACGCAGAAGAGGCGCGCAAAGCGGTGGCCGCTGCCCGCTATCCCCCGCGAGGCATACGAGGAATCGCCGTAGCGACGCGCGCCAGCGATTACGGCCGCATTCAGGGGTATCACGCGAATGCGCACCTGGACACCTGCGTTCTGGTGCAACTGGAAAGCAAAGCCGCGCTGAAGGAAATCGAAGCCATCGCGGCCGTCGAAGGCGTAGACGGACTCTTCATCGGTCCCAGCGACCTTGCAGGGGACTTCGGTCACCTGGGCAATCCCAGCCATCCCGAGGTGCAGGCCGCCCTCAAAGATGCCGCGGAACGCATCCGCGCAGCCGGAAAATCGGCAGGCACATTGTCCCCGAACGTTGACGCGGTCGATCGTCTCATTTCGTTCGGATTCAACTTCACCGCCGTCGGCAGCGATGTTAGTCTCCTGGCTCGCACCGCAGAGAGTGTCGCCGCACGGTTTCGCACGAGTCAGGGAAGCCTATGACGCAGCTTTAAACAAACTCACCACACTGCCGATGTCCACTGCACTCGCGTCGCCGATCACGAAATAGCGGAGGCCACCCTGAGTCCATGTTTCCATGTTGAACGACAACTTCCCCGGCTTGAGAGAGCTATCACTGAACCTCGCTGGCAAAGACCGTTCCTGGAATACGAAGACGGAAATATGGTGTTTCCGCACATCGTAAATGAGATGCGCTCCAGGCGTTTGTTCAAGATACGTCATGCGGCCGCCCAGCAGGGAAAAGTCCGTATTCTGAAGTTCCGGCAAATTGAAAGAGAAAGGAATCTTTCCCTGGAACCATGGTTTCACCGTGTGCCGGTCGGTCGTGATCACATCGACCGGCGAGGAACTGGCCAGAGTCGCCACGTGCAAGTCCGCGATTTCGCTGAAAACCTGGTCTCGGAGAGCCTGGTCTCGGCCTGATCGACTTCCCAGATAGGTTGAAGTCAAGGTTCCGGCGACGAGAACAACGGCTGCCGCGGCCGCAACCATCCATCCCGGACGGAAACTGCGCTGAAGCCTAGGATTTATTCCCTTCAAAATAACAAGTTCTTTGGGAAACTGCGGGGAGCGGACCGATTAGCCGACGCAGAACTGCGAATAATCGGACAACTTCCTTTGCCACTGCAGAATTATGCAATCCCGGGGGGAATAAACCGTTCCGCAGTCCGTTATCCATAGTGAAACGCCGGCGGGTCACCAGCCGGAACAACTTCCGCCTAATCTTGGAAAAGGCAGGGCTATGGTAAATCCCTTCGATCTAAAGACCGCGCTCTTGGCGAAGCATGCGCAACATGTGGTGCTGATCCATTTTCCCATCGGTCTATTTCTCGCTGCAGTGGCATTCGACCTGCTCGCACTCTGGACCAAGCGCCGTGGCCTGGCAGACGCGGCGTATTATAACCTGCTCGCGGCGGCGATTTCGACGCTTCCGGTTCTCGCCACAGGGCTACTCGCGTGGCAGTTCCAACTCGAAGGCGAAAAGCTGAAAGGAATTCTGTTGCTGCACCTTGTGCTCGCGGGAGCCGCTAGTCTGATGATTTGGCTAGTGTGGTGGGTCCACTTCCGCGCTCGGCGGCGGACAGTATATCTGCCGAATTACCGTCTCGCCCTCGAACTTCTCGCAGTTGGCCTGGTCGCCGTGACCGCACACCTGGGCGGTTTCTTAAGTGGAGTCAACCTGGCTAATTGATCGATTCGCCGGTGCCGTCTCCCCGGAAACGCGCCACGTTGTAATCCGCAATCCAGCCTTCCCGCTTGAAAAAGTAAGCAGCGCTTTCCAGACGCACAAATAATTTTGGTTGGACGTTCGAATTCTCTGGGAATAAAAGTGACTCCCGCCAGTTATCCACTTTGAAGATTGCAAATCACGGAGGACACATGCCCGACGAGAAACAAGATCTGATCGACCAAAAGTTGCAAGACCTCAACGACGATGGCGTTGACCGTCGCGGGTTCCTGAAGTGCATGGCATGGGCGGGCACAGGCCTGGTCTGGACTATGAGCGGCGGCATTCCGATGTCTCGTGCATTCGCCAAAGGTTACGGCAAGAACGCCGGCAAAGGCGCGGACTTTACTTTTGTTCAGATTAGCGACAGCCATATTGGTTTTAGCAAGCCGGCCAATCCAGACGTCACCGCTACTCTTCAAACCGCGATCGACAAGATCAATGCTCTGCCTCACAAACCAGACTTCATCATCCACACCGGCGATCTCAGCCACCTTTCGAAGCCCAGCGAGTTCGACACGCTGGATCAGGTGCTGCAAGGGGCCTCAGCCAAACAAGTTTACTTTGTGCCTGGGGAGCACGACATGCTGAGCGATAACGGCGAGCAATTTTTGCAGCGCTATGGAAAAGGAACAACAAAGGGCAGCGGTTGGTACAGCTTCGATCAAAAAGGCGTCCATTTCGTAGGCCTCGTGAATGTCGCCAATCTGAAAGCTGGTGGTATGGGATCGCTCGGTCACGACCAGCTGGAGTGGCTGGAGAACGATCTCAAGGGCCGCTCTGCCAGCACTCCAATCGTGCTCTTCGCACACATTCCGCTGTGGACGATCTATCCCGATTGGGGATGGGGAACCGACGACAGCGAACTGGCGTTGTCTTACGTGAAGCGCTTCGGTTCCGTGACAGTGTTAAACGGCCATATTCATCAGATCATGCAGAAGATCGAAGGAAAGGTTTCGTTCCACACGGCAATGTTCGACCGCTTTCCCTCAACCGGCGCCCGGGACGGCTCCCTCGGCCGGACCGATGAAGGTGCCCGCCGACCAGTTGCAACGGGTGCTCGGGATCACCGACGTGAATTATGTGGTGAGCGGCCGCAGCCTCGCGATTGTAGATTCGCCTCTCGCAAACTCGGCGGCTGCGACTTCAGGGAATGGAGGCGAGTCTGGAGCGTTTTAAATCCAGGCTTGCCGCACCGGCCAACCTAGAAATCCAAAAGAATCCGTACCAGAAACATCAGGCACGACGACGAATGAAAAAGGACAGAACAATGACGAAGAAAACTTTGTGGCTTGCAAGTTTGCCGGCTCCAGTACTGATTGCCATGCTGCTCTTGTTTCCTGGATCGCAGAAACTTACAGCGAGCGAACAGCCTCCTTCAACCCGCGCGGATGTAAAAGCGGATGTAAAAATAGATAATTTCGTTTTTGGGCCGCCGACGATCACGGTACCGGTCGGAGCAACAGTGACTTGGACCAACCATGACGACATTCCCCATACCTCGGTCAGTACCGACGGTGTGTTCAAGTCCAAGGTGCTCGATACAGACGAAAAGTTCTCCTACACCTTTACCAAGGCGGGGACGTATCCCTATTACTGCACGATCCACCCAAAGATGACCGGCAAGGTAGTCGTGCAGTGAGCTCGGGATGATCGGGATTGCAACAGATAAAGATATTCGTGCCAGGCAGCATCTGCCGGTGATTTTCGGCATCGCTCTGCTCGTCTTCGAAGAAACTTCCGGAACTGGGCAAGGGAATCGGAGAGGGCATTCGCAGTTTCACCAGCCATGAAAGCTGAGGAAGAGAAGCCGGTCGAAGCCGTCACGACTGTTGTTAACGATCAAAAGCTAACAAAAAAGGTGATCCAGTTGCGCAGGTTGCCTACGAGCTGTGACCTGTACATCGTAGAACGCCCAAATAGGCGATCCACGGACCGACTGTGTCACGATATTGGTGGGCCATTATGCGAGAGAGTTGATGCAGATGGGTGAGATCGTGAACCGCCCAGGTCGCAAGCAGTTCTGATAAAGTCACCACTCCCAGCGCGGGATGCCTTCCGCGCCGGGTCAAGTCTTCGGGCTGTAAATTTAATGCCTGCAGCGCAGCCAGACTCTCCCTTCGCAGGCGGCCGAACTCGTCCAATAATTGCTCCAGCGACTTGCCTTGACTCTCTTTGAACTGTGCAAGGCGGTCAAAGGGGTCAAACGGTCGCGCTTCTCCATTCTCCAGGATCCTGCGCGCGCGCGGCATCCAGTCGGTGCGCTCGCCAACGATCAGATGGCCCACAATGTCGAACGCGCTCCAGCTATCCGTTCCTTCGTTGCTGTGCACCCAAACGTCAGGCAGCCCACGCAACAGCGCATCCAGCGCTGCCGGAGTGCGCGTGAGAATTGCGATGGCCTCGTCTAGTTTGAACTCCGTTGAGCTCGGCATGCCCAGGTAGATGCATGTCTCGCCCTCGCAGACTCAGGAAACGCGACCCTCTGACAGTCCTGCCGCAGTCGGGGCGTGGAACAGCGCCTTCGAGTTGCAGCTGAGCGTTCATGGCGACGGGTCAGAGCCGGCCTCGCAAGAGCTCAGATATAATCGGAAAATTCTCCTGCCTATCTTAACCCGGCAAGGCCGGTGGATCGGTTTGCTTCTCGCCGCAGTCGCGTCCGCTCAAACCGCCCCATCCAAGCCGCAAAGCAAGCCAATACCGGTTCCACAATTTGAAGACATCGCGCAGAAGGCGGGCCTCACCGTGTCGCATATTTCTTCCTCCGACAAGAAATATATTGTCGAATCCATGAGCGGCGGGGTTGGCCTGATCGATTGCGATAACGACGGCAAGCTCGACATCATTACCGTGAACGGGTTGACGGTGGAACGCTATCGGCAGGGCGGCGATCCGCTGATCACGCTCTATCATCAGGATGCCGATTCCAAGAATAATAATGACCTGAAGTTCACCGACATCACCAAAGCGGCCGGGCTCACGCGCAAGGGCTGGGGCATGGGCGTTGCCGTCGCCGACTACGACAATGACGGGTTGCAGGACATCTACGTCACCGGCTACGGCGGCAACGCGCTCTATCACAACCTGGGCGGCTGCAAGTTCGAAGATGTGACCGAAAAGGCCGGAGTGGCCGGCGGCGGGTTCAGCACCGGAGCGGCGTGGGCGGATTACGATCGCGACGGCCGCGTCGATCTTTTCGTGTCGCGCTATGTGCATGTCGATATGGACAAACTACCGGAGTTCGGCAACGATCCGCATTTCTGCCGCTTTAAGACCGTGATGGTGCAGTGCGGCCCCTGGGGCATGCCGGGGGAATCCGATTTGCTGTTTCACAACAAGGGCGACGGCACGTTTGAAGAAGTTTCCAAAAAAGCCGGGGTAGACGATCCCCATCATTATTACGGGCTGGGCGCAACCTGGGGAGACTATGACAACGACGGTTGGCCTGATCTCTACGTGGCTAACGATGCGGGGCCGAATTTTCTCTATCGCAATAAACACGACGGCACTTTCGAGGATGTGGGCCTGCTCAGCGGTGTCGCGCTGAGTGGTGACGGCATGCAGCAAGGATCCATGGGCGTCGCCTGGGGGGACTATCTGCACCAAGGCCGACTGTCGATGGTCGTCACCAATTTCGTGGAACAGGGGTTGACGCTGTATCACAATCTGGGCAACGAAAGCTTTGCAGACGTCAGCGTGCGGTCGAAGATCATGAAGCCGACGTATCCGCTGGTGAGCTGGGGAACGTCGTTCTTCGATATGGACAATGACGGCTGGCTCGACATTTTTATCGCCAGCGGCCACGTGTATCCGCAGGTGGATACGATTCCCGGCGGCGCGCAATACCGTCAACCGCTGGTGCTGCTGCGCAATCATCGCGATGGAACGTTTGAGGATGTGTCGTTGACGCTGGAACAGCTGCCGCTGCAATCCCGGCGGGGCGTGGCTTTTGGTGACATCAACAACGACGGCAACGTTGACATGGTGATTCTGAACGTGGGCGAGCCGCCCTCGCTTCTGCTGAACCGCAACCAGAGTTCGGATCATCGTTCGAATCATCGCGTGCTGTTCAAGCTGGCGGGAACCAAGAGTAATAGAGCGGCCATCGGGGCGCGAGTGACGGTAAAGGCGGGTTCTCTGGTGCAGATCGACGAAGTGCGCGGAGGCGCGAGTTACCTTTCGCAGAATGATCTGCGGCTGCATTTCGGGCTGGCCTCGAACGACAAGATGAGCGAGGTGAGCATTCGCTGGCCGAATGGAGAGACCGAGGCTTTGCAAAACGTTCCCGCGGATTTCATCTATACCATCACCGAGGGGAAAGGAATTCAACAGAAAGTAGCGTTGCCGCCATTGCCACAGCCTTGAAATTCTTTTCAGCTGCACGGCAGTGGAAAAGGAAGGTTCCGTAGAGACGTTGCTCACAACGTGACTGCCGATGCCATGTCATTATTCTTGGGAGACACTGCCCGCTGCCCGCCTTTTCATTGACGTTGCTCCGTTCACAGTCGTAGCATTCTGCTCTGGTCTCAACCAGACGATTTCTTACTATCGCGTCGTCCATCGTCCTTAAGGCAATAAATTACTTGACTCATCCACGATATTTTAGCTACATTTGATTCGTGGAGAACGTCATGAGCCGCGAACCAAAAAGCCTTCAAGAAGCGATTCTGTACTTTTCTAATCCCGACAACTGCATCGACTACCTTGCTGTGCGCCGCTGGCCGAAAGGCGTGATCTGCCCGACCTGTGGTTCCGACAAAGTGAGTAAGTTCAATGCTGAGCGCCGCGTGTGGCAGTGCAGCACCCATCACGCGAAGCGGCAATTCTCCGTCAAGGTCGGAACTGTAATGGAGGATTCCGCGATTCCCCTCGACAAGTGGATGGTCGCTACTTGGATGAGTCACCAATTGCAAGAACGGAATCAGCAGCTACGAGATTGCCCGCGACGTGCGCGTGACTCAAAAGTCGGCATGGTTCATGCTTCACCGCATCCGGCTTGCGATGCAGGATGATTTCTTCGGTTCCAAGCTCGGCGGAGAAGTCGAAGTTGATGAGACCTTCATCGGCGGGAAGTCTCGGAACATGCACCTCAGCAAACGCAGAGCAGCGCATCACCGGAACTGGCGGAGCGGACAAGACTATCGTGTTCGGAATGCTGGAACGCGGCGGACGTGTTCGTGTAAAGGTTATGCCGAACCGCAAGATGGAATCGGTTCAGCCGGAGATTAGGCAGCACGTCGCTGCTGGAACCGCGCTGTACAGTGACGAGTGGGTCGCTTATCGCGGACTGGAGACCGATTACGCGCATCAAGTGATTGACCATGCCGTGCAATATGTAGATGGCCGCGTACACACCAACAGCATGGAGAATTTCTGGTCTCTGCTGAAGCGCGGGATTGCGGGAACCTACGTTAGCGTAGAACCGTTTCATTTATTTCGATACCTTGATGAGCAGATGTTCCGTTTCAATAATCGCAAAAACATAGATGATGCTGGTCGCTTTGATCTCGTCGTCTCTCAGCTTGTTGGCAAGCGTCTTACCTTCGCCGGACTCACTGGTAAGATCGGAGAAACGACCATTCACTAATGCTTTGCGCGGGAAGCGCGGGAAGCGGGCGAAGTGTTAGCCCGCTTCTTTCTCGCTCGCTTACGTCTCCATTCTTTATCTCGCTTTTGAATTTCCTCGTGCGAGACTGAGAGCAACCTGCGAACCACTACATCGAATTTTGCTGACTCACTTGTCATTATGTCGTTTACCTATATCCGCCAAAAGTCGTATCCGTTCCAATTCCACTTTTTGTAACTCTTCTCCGTGCTGTGGATGAACCTCAGAGAAAACAATATGTGGCTCAATCATTTCGTAAAAGCTCTGTATCTCTGTGTCACCCTCCAAGTGCCGAGCTATAAAATAACTGCACAAGTCGGCAAGCTGAATGCCAATTGAATACCTCGAATCGCCAAAGTACATGTCGTCGTGGAAGTGAAATAGCTGCCCTGATTTAGGCCCGACTCTCGCGGGCCTGAGACTGCGAAAAGTTTTATGGAGAGAGTCCTTGAGTCGTTTGTTGTCACAATCGTCCACAATCAGCATGACGAGTTCCTGCAAAAACCCCGACGCAAAGAGCTTCCCAGTAACTACGTTTTTGTCTAGATCGTTTAGATTGGTGTCGTGGTCAATACCAACGCGCTCCATCACGCTCTCAACCACCCAAGACTGGATTCCCTGTATGCAAACCCTGAAACAGATATCTAGGGGGTCAGCAGAGGCGTACAGGCGTTCTTTTAAGGCGTCGATGTCCACGGCACCGTACAGCACTGGCATTCCCTTTCCAGCACTCAGCAACGAAAGAAGATTACGAATCGCCTCATAACGCTTCTCTCGTTCTATTCCTTCAAATACGCCATAACCCCCGTACAATTCGCAGGCGTGGAACTCTTGAAATTGATCTAACTTGTCCGGTGAAATTAGCACCCCCCGGACAAAGCCCACAGCAAACTCCGCTATAGTGAAGTCGGTGTCTTCGATTATCACGCCAGACATCACCTGCCACTTTCGCTGTTTTGACTTGGTGTCAGAATCGTCTAGGTAGGCTAGATGCACAACCTTCCTCCGGTCTACTGCCTTGGGCAACTGCACGATGAACCTTCCTTTCGTTCATCGGCAATCACTGACGCCCATCCTAAACCCGTGGATGAGTCATGTCAATTATTGCCCTTGATTGAACAAACTGAACCCCTGAGCACGGTCGCCCACCTTCAAGGCTCGCTCTTCAATCCCTGTGGCCTTGAGCTCGGCTGTGGCACGATGCATGGTTTCGATTACTTCATGCGGCGCGTTGTATGGCGGAGCTCCGGACTCAAATGATTTCTTAAATTCGTCGAGTCGTTCTTGAAGACTCACCATCGTCCTCCCTTCCCTGGCAAGGTAGCTTTAGGTCAGGCAGCCTTCACGAACTCGACATCGAGAGTGATGGTCACCTCGTCACCAACCAGAATGCCGCCGGTCTCAAGGGCAGCGTTCCAAGTCAAGCCGAAATCCTTTCGGTTGATGTTGGTCGTCGCCGAGATCGCAACCCGCGTGTTCCCCCAGGGATCCTTCGCTGGCGGCGTGGGCCCTTCGACCGAAAAGCGGACCTTGCGGGTAACGCCATGGATTGTTAGATCGCCTTCGACCGCCAATTCTCCATCCCTAACGATGCTGATGTTCTTGGATTTGAAATGCAGGGTCGGAAACTTTTCCACATCAAAGAAATCGGCGCTCTTCAGGTGAGTATCGCGCTGTTCATCGCGAGTATGAATCGAGGACGCCTCGATCGAGGCTTCGACGCGGGAGTTCGCGAGATCAGATTCATCGAGGAACAAAGCCCCCGAGACTTTGGGGAATTGCCCTTTCACATTAGCGATCATCATGTGCTTGACCTTGAACTCCGCCATGGAGTGGGCGGGGTCGATATTCCAGGTAGTAGTTGAGGTTTGTACTGGAGCTGCTGTGCTGGCCATGGTAGCCTCCTTATTTGTTCATTTCATCGATCTCATTCGTATCGACATCTCCGCCGAGAATCACCAAATCAAATTCTCCTGGGTGCGTGTCTTTAAGTACCGGGCCGGATGAGCTACTCCCGGGTCATCATGCCACTTTTCCTTTCTGCGAGGGCGGTTCACTCTTCGCTCGCATTGATTTGACGAGGTCGGCCGACGACGCTCCTTCGAGCGACAATCCGTAGCCAACTTCTCGCACGATACGCTCCTTCAGCGGTTGAATGAAGTGGATGCGTGTGTTTCGGCGGGTAACCTCCGGAGCCTTCAGGTACAGCTCGGCCAATTCCCGCGCACGACTGAGCGCCTTACCGTTCGGCACAACCTCGGCAACCACTCCCCATTCGCGTGCAGTAGCGCGCCGGCAGCGGCTGCGGATTCAACAGGAACGCTTCCGCTCGTCCCGCTCCCGCACGATAACTCCAGGTGGTAAAGATTCCGTCGCCGGGCGCAACGCCCGCGCCGAAGTGGGCTACATCCTGGAAGGTCGCACCTTCCGCTGCCACAATCACACTGGCAAGTAACGCGTAGTCTGAGTGCACATGGGCGCGTCCCTCAATAGCCGCGATGACCGGCACACGTATGTTGGCTATGTTTTCCAAAGCCTGAACGCCTTCGTCGTGAACCTGGCTCCAGACGCCGGGATCGGCGACATCGCCGAAAGAGGACCAATCGACATCGGTAATAAACTCCCCACCTGCGCCCGTGAGGATCACGATCTGGTTGGCGCGATCTTGCGAAATCCGGTAGAAGGCATCGACAAATTCCGTGTGAGCTGGCGCGGACATAATGAACGGCCCACCGTTTGATGTGAAATTCGGCAACTAGTACACCACTTACTATCTCGCGTCAGCTTTAGGCTGCGATAAGTATCGAAGTAGTTCTCTTTGAATGGCATGAAATCCTCCTGTGCTCGAAGCTGTAGGTTGAATTACTCTTACTTTTCTGCTGCGCCCGCAGCGATTGCGTCTGGAAGCAGCTCGTTCATGTGTGTCTTTGGTTTTGTTGGAGTCTTGTCTCCATCATGGTCTTAATCTCCGAATGATTCACACAAGTAAGAATCATCCGCTTGGAGCACTCACCGCATAGCCAGAAGTGTTTGAGCCGTGTGTTGTTCGTCTCCGTGGACAACTGGAAGGCATAAACCTTTCCTTCTCGCAGGTATCGAAGTTCACGCTTGCAGTTCGGATTGGCGCATAGACCGATCATCCCTTTGCGGTCTCGTTATCTGTCACGAACAAGCATCTGTTTTTCCCGTCGGGCCAGGGGAATAGAGTCCGCCCGGGATTATTATTGGCGCCTGCGCGCGGCCCGCTGGCCGCCTCAGCGAAGGCGCTATTCGGTCGGGAAGAACGTCTCGATCGACTTCGTCACGCGGTCCGTCGAAGTGGCCGCGCCGCCGGTTCTTCCCGTCCGAGGGCACTCAGGACCTCGTCGGTGGTGGGTGTCTCGGCGAACCACTTTTGGAGCACGTCGAGCGAACGGGCGTGGCTCTCATCGCTATCGGCGGTGCAGGCGTCGGCGACGACGATCGTCCGATATCCCAGGTCGGATGCAGCGCGTGCGGTGGATTCGATTGCGACGTCAGTGGCGATGCCGACAAGCACGAGGCTATCGACGCCTGCCATACGAAGAACGGTGTCGAGTATGGTGCGGTCGAACCCGTTGGCCGCCTGTCCCCTGACGAGCGGTTCATCGGGCCGGCGGGCTAGATCGTCCATCAGCTCCACCGCTGGAGTCCCCTCCATCAGGCAGACACATTCGAAGAGGGTGCGCCACAACGGCGAGTTCGGACTCACCCCAGGCAGCCCTTGCTGGTATGTGACCGCCGTGTAGACCACCTTCGCCTTCGCCCTGCGGAACTCCTCCAGCAGCCGCAGCTGGGCCGTGATGACACCTTTCTCCTTGGCTCGTTGCCGGAAAAGGCGGTTGAAGGGGGTGTCGACCTCTCCGGCAACCCCTTTGACCATGTGTACAACGATCAAGGCTGTCTTACTGGGATCAAGCCTGCCTAATGCGATTTTTTCGTTCATACGTGTTCCTTTCTGCTGATGTTACTTTGTACACGTCAATTCAGTACCATGCTCTTTTCCACTGTTCGCTACTCCGCCCCCGGTGTGTCCTTTAACGTCAACATGAACTCTGCGCTACGGGAATTTCCGCGGCATGCGTTGCCTTGATACGATCTGCCACGATCTCGGCCATCAAGATGACGGTTGGATTGATCGCCACCGACGGTACTTCGGGCATGATCGAGGCATCGCCGGCGCACCGACTGAGGGGCTTCACCGGGTCGAAAGGTTGGTCCCGCCTCCAGCACTAGAACGGACCGACTGGCGTCCTCACTCAATCTGGCGGCGAGCACCGTGCCGGCTGAGCCTCCACCCACTACAACGCAATCGAACCTCAAGAATTCGCTTTGTCTTAGTCGCTCCGTTTCTAGCCGACTTCTTTCCTTTAAGGACTAACGGTGAGCCTCTGTTTGCGTGAGACTCCGTCTTCCGACTGGCGAATTAATTTAGGCCCCTTGGAGCGGTCGGATGATTGTCCAGTAGTCCAAAATCTCCCAGTGCTCAGCTAACGGTCGATTCTCGATCCGGTACAGCTGGAAGGCCGTTCCGTCGATCCGCTTGCCGGTCGCCTCGAACCCTCCGTAGCTGCCTTTATGGGTTCCCCGAAACCCGGTCAGCGCCGCGACTTTGTCGCCCTCGGCGACCATGTAGATGATCGGCAACTCTAAGTCCGGGAAAGCTGAGCGCGCCCCCGCGAAGTACTTCTTGAGGTTCTCGCGGCCCGGGCTCTGTCCGGCTAGATGGTCGTTGTAGTCCGGCGAAACGATGTCGTCGAAGACCGCGAAGTCACCGCCTTCAAAGGCTGATGAACGTCGAACCAAGGACTTTTCTCCGATCGGTGTAGGTATCGCTCCTCCTAGGGCCGGCGACGACCCCCGCTTGCTCGCGGGCGGCATGCCCGTTGACTGGTTACTTGCCATATTTCTCACTCCTCGCGCCTATTCGGCTCGGATGAATTGCTCCTGGTCCTCACGGGCCCACGCCTGACCGCCGCAAATCGAGTCCAGAAAAGCATCGCCGATTGCTTGCATAGTTCCTCAAAGAGTTCGTAAGCCCGTTCCTGATTGGCGTTGATATACCGTTGGCAATGGCAATCCCGATGCCAATTACTTTTTTTCGCTAACTGATTGATCCTTAACTGCACCGGTGCAGGCATGGCCCGAACCCCCGATCAAGTGTCAAACTGTCAAAGTTCAGATGTTGACACTGCGGAGCGAAATAACGGCTGCATTCATTGTTTAATGATTGAGAGCATCGTTGTCCCGATGTTCATTGTGGCCGTCGCTTTGATGCGAGTTTTTTTAAGACTTCCTTCGCAAAAATGCCACACTGGAATCTGGCACGGTCTTCCATCAGTTCTAGGATGGCATCTTCCCCGGCTCCACTCATTGCAGTGAGGTTTGTGAGGTCGACGACAAGTTCACGGCCATCAAGGTGTTCCTTGGCCTTCGTGTACTCGCGGAGGAGTTCTCCGACCCAAGGCTCGACGAGACTACCCTCAAGCACCAGTCGGCATCGGCGTGGGCTCTCCACCACAGAAATCTTTAACATTCCACACTTCCGTGAGGGTGGGAGAATGCAACACGCTCGCCAAAGTTTGCAGTTGTAACTACTTTAATTCTCACAAGAGGATGCAAATCAGCAGAAATGAAGTCGAAGTGTCAATCTGTCTGGTTTGACACGGCCCAGAGCGGACCGTCGATTACACGGCGTACTCTTTGGGATCAATATCAAGCTTTCTCATCCGCGCTAGGAGTGTCGTGCGATTGATTCCCAGACGCGCGGCAGCTCCGCCACTTCCGCCCACACGACCCTTGCTTGCCGTGAGCGCACGCATGATCTCGTCTCGTTGTTTCGTCGCACGTTCTGCGCTTTTGTGCTGCCCGGTATCGGCCAGAATCGGTTTTTTGTTTAGCGCCTGAAGAGTATTTCTTACAATTTCCGCTATTTCCTCATGACGCGAATCCGTCGTTTCGCGCTCATGCTCTTGAGTATTCGACTTCCACGATTCCAGCTGCGGTGCCTCAAGCCCCATACCACGGGTTAGGATGACAGAGCGCTCCACTAAGTTTTCCAACTCGCGGATGTTCCCCGGCCAATCCCAGGCAATGAATGCCTTCATTACCGCCGGCGGAATTCGTTTGATATTCTTCTGCATCTGTTTCGCGAATTTCTGGACAAAATAACCGACTAGCAGCGGGATATCTTCTTTGCGCTCGCGCAGCGGAGGAACTCGAATCGGAAAAACGTTTAAGCGATAATACAGATCACTGCGAAATTCGCGGCTTGCAACCATCTTTTCGAGATCGCGGTTGGTGGCAGCAATCAAGCGAACATCTACCTTCACAGTACGCGTGCTTCCCAGTCGCTCAAATTCCTGTTCTTGAAGTGCTCGCAAAAGCTTCGGCTGGACTTCCGAGGGAATGTCTGCCACTTCGTCCAGAAAGAATGTGCCCCCGTCGGCTAACTCCAGCCTCCCAATCTTCTGGCTGATGGCTCCCGTGAATGCACCCTTTTCGTGTCCAAACAATTCGCTTTCTAAAAGCCCGGTCGGAATGGCAGCGCAGTTCACTTTCACAAATATGCGATCTTTGCGACGGCTATGCTCGTGAACGGCGCGGGCGATCAACTCCTTCCCCGTCCCTGTTTCGCCGAGGAGCAAGACGGTTGAATCAGTGGGCGCAACAGTTTCGACCAGATGCAAGACGTGTTTGAGGGCCGGACTGTTCCCCACAATTTGCCCGAACTCTATGTCGCCACGGATCTCTTGTTCGAGGTAACGATTCTCTTGGGCTAGTCTCTCTTTGAGTTCGGAAACTTCGCGGTATGCCAGCGAATTTTCGATGGCAATGGCTATCTGACCAGAAGCCTCGCTGACGAAGTCGACGTCCTCTGAAGTAAACGGAGTGTCTGTGGTCCGAGAAATTGCCAACACCCCAACCGCTTGCCCTCGATTCACAAGAGGTATAACGTACTGACTCTTCACGCCTTCCGCGACCAGCAATTCATAATAATCGGGCGGAAACTCGTGACGTTGTTCTATGCGCCTGATGGTAGGTTTCAGGGTATCAAGAGCTCTTCTGCCAGCACCCACCGGGGTGATCACCAAGTCTTCCCTAATGAGCCCCTTACCTTCAGGGAAATCAAGTGCATAGATGCGGAATTCGCCAGTCCCGTTCTCGCGCGCCGAGATGTGCACCACATCACAGTCCATGACCTCGCGAATGCAGGCTGAGATTTCGCGCAGTACATCGCGGAGCTCCAGATTCGCAGTGATCTGATTTGTAAGCTTCAGAAGCAACTGGAGTCGGCTGTTTTGAACCGTTAGAGCTTGCTCTGCTTTCTTACGATCATCAATATCGGTATTTGTACCGTACCATTTCGCAACGTTGCCCTTGTCGTCGTAGGATGGGGTTGCTCGGAACAAAAACCAGCGATATACACCGTCGAAACGACGCAAGCGCCCTTCGATTTCACCCGACCGGCCTGAGGCCACAACGGTTCGCCAGTAATTCACGAGCGCGTTCAGATCGTCCGGATGCACGGCGACCGTCCAACCCCAATTCTCCACTTGGTCCGCCGTAAGGCCGGCGTAATCCAACCAGCGACGGTTAAAGAATTGTGCAGCCCCATTTGCTGCGGCCGACCATGCCATACACGGAATGGTTTCTATAATCTCGCGCAGCTCTCGTTCACTCTGCTGCAGTCGCTCATTCTGACGTTGCAATTCCGCGTTTGCAGCCTCGGCCCGTTTGAGATTGAAATTGTCGTCAATCGCAAATGCGACAACCCGACCAATTAGTCGCAAGAAACTAATGTCATCCTCGCTGTAAGCAATCCCAGGGTCTCCAGACATGCCCAAAGCACCTAGGCGGCGCTGTGGCGTGGTGAGGGGAACAAAGACGAGCGGCCCGACCTCAAGCCCTTGTGCTGCAATCCCTTGCTTGAGCCGGATGGGTATTCGTTCATCGGTGTTCCAGTCGCGAATGTAGATCGGTTCCTGCCTGGTATATGCCTGCCACGATGGCCGCTGTTCAACTGGCACATCCGCGTATGCCGATACGAGGCTCTTCTCTCGCCCGACGACAGCCCATTCGACTTCAGTGGAGTTCTCCTTGTAGACAACGATGTAAAACTGTAAGAAGTCGAGGAATTCGCGCAACCGTTCAGAGAGGATCTTCGTCAGATCCTCGGGCTCTTGGCACAGAGAAAGGGCTTCGCTGAGGCGAAGGACGGCTTCGTAGCGTTGCCCATTCATCTGCCTAACACCCGCATCTATGCTAATCGCGAGTTTTGGCGGGGAATTCATTTACCTCCATTGTCGGTCAAGAAGTCTATTCCACACAACGCGCTGATTTTACTGGATCAGCCAGATCGTGTCGTTTGTCTCTAGATCGGAGATCTCGTACTCCCCTGTCAACGAGCAAAATTGACATTTTGACACAAACAGCTGCCTTCCAAATTGAACCGGTCCAACTTACATCATTTCAACGAATAATCCGAGCTCAGCTGTTGGCATGTCATTTGCAGTCCTGAAGTCACTGGATGGCACTTTATGCAGAAGGGACACTGCAACTCCAACTCTTTTGACAGTGTTCATGTGCGACTGGATGATCTCGGAATTTCGAAGCACCTGGCGCAAGCCCGGTAAACGTCGGCACTGATTGCGGCCAACGAGGGGACAAGATGATTAGTACCCAGACGAGTCAGGCATTGACCGTGCAGGTCACTATGAATGTCAACGGAGAAGCACGTAGTTTTGCAGTTGAGCCGCGCACCACCCTGCTTGACGCTTTGCGTAATGAACTGGGTTTGACCGGCCCCAAAAAGTCATGCGACCGAGGTGAATGCGGCGCATGCACGGTCCACATTGATGGTCGCCGTGTTCTGTCGTGCATGACACTGGCGGCAATGCACGATGGTCAGCAAATCGCCACGATCGAAGGATTAGAACGCGATGGACAACTTCATCCAGTCCAGCAAGCATTCATCGAGTACGACGGGTTCCAATGTGGTTTCTGTACATCCGGACAGATCATGTCGGCAATCGCCATGATCCGGGAAGCACAAGCGGGCTGGCCGAGCGCGGCCACGGAAGACGTTACGAAACCCTTTCGAGGAGCTGACCTTTCCGAGGCAGAAATTCGAGAGCGGATGAGCGGCAATCTCTGTCGTTGCTCTTGCTATCCAAATATCGTCGACGCTATCGCTGAAGCAGCGCGAAGGAGTTGAATTATGCATCCTTTCACGCTGTCAAGAATTAGCGATTCATCGGCTGCCATCGTGGCACATGCAGGGGATCCCCATGCCGCATTCATCGCGGGCGGTACTGACCTCATCGGTTTGATCAAAGACCGCGCAGCTCGTCCCGATCGTTTGCTGGATATCAACGGGCTGCCCGGCATGTCTGCCATCGAAATATTGCCAGATGGAGGGTTGCGCATTGGTGCACTTGCTCGAATGAGCGATGTCGCCGCCCATATGGAAGTGCGGCATCGCTACCCGGTCATAGCTGAAAGTCTGCTGTTCGCCGCATCGGGACAACTACGAAACATGGCCTCGATGGGTGGCAACATCATGCAGCGTACGCGTTGTGCCTATTTTCGCGACGAGGATGATCTCCCTTGCAACAAGCGGCGGCCCGGCTCTGGCTGCGCGGCTCTCTACGGTGTCAATCGCAATCACGCAATCTTTGGGTGGTCTGATAATTGTGTGGCTACGCATCCCTCCGATGTAGCGGTCGCATTTGCTGCCTTGGACGCAAATGTCATCGTACGTGGGCCCGATAGAGAACGATCAATTCCGTTCACCGATTTTCATTGTCTGCCTGGAAACACCCCAGAACGAGATAACGTGATCGAACGCGGCGATCTCATCGTTGCAGTCGAGGTACCCGCAAGAATAGAAGGGCGCGCTTCCCATTACCTCAAAGTTCGCGATCGCCAGTCCTATGAATTTGCCCTGGTATCCGCGGCAGTAGCGGTTGCAATCGATGGTAAGCGGATCGAATCGGCGAGGTTGGCCCTGGGAGGAGTCGCGCACAAGCCTTGGCGACTGAGAGCAGCCGAGGAGGCACTCCGCGCTATACCTCTGGATGAAACGGACAAACTGAAATTGGCAATCCGGAGATCGTTCACTGACGCCCGCCCGCTCACCCATAACGCCTTCAAGGTTGAACTCGCGCAGCGCGTGGTACTAAGGGCGCTGCAGATAGCAGGAGCACGCGCATGAGAGCGATCGGGCAACCCATCTCACGGTTCGATGGCCGGCTCAAGGTGACCGGCAAAGCCGATTACACCGCAGATATTGCGGTCCCAGCTCTCCTCCACGCTGCAATAGTCAGTAGCCGCATAGCTAGAGGCAGGATCCGGGCAATCGATGTGAGAGCTGCGGAGCGAGTTCCTGGCGTATCGGCAGTATTTACGTATCAGAATATGCCGCGCATGAACCCGACGCCGAAGCCCTGGAGCCATCTTCATCCCCATGGCCAATCATATCTGCCTCTGCAAGACGACCAGGTTCTCTACGGCGACCAGCCTATAGCACTGGTAGTCGGAGCAAGGCTTGACCAGGCAGCCTTTGCCGGCACGTTGATTGAAGTCGATTACGAAACTGAACAACCTGCAGTCTTTGGTCTCGATTCAGTAAAGAACGCTGTGGACCCTCCGCAGTTTCTGTGGCCGGTTGCTTCGTCGGTTGGAGATGCCGATGCGGCAATTACAGACGCAGAAGTCACAATCAAGCAGACATACACAACAAGCGATCGGCACCACAACCCGATGGAGCCGCACGCAACGACCGCCATTTGGGATGCAGATGGCGCACTGACGCTGTACGAATCGACGCAGCACATTTTCGGCACGAGAGAACTGGTATCCATGGTGCTCGGTATCCCGCTGACGAAGATCACCGTCATTTCTCATTTCATCGGCGGTGGCTTCGGGTGCAAAGGTTATGTCTGGCCGCACACCTTACTAGCGGCGCTCGCAGCAAAGGTATTGAAGCGACCGGTGCATCTTCAACTCACTCGTGCGCAGATGTATTCAATGGCAGGACATCAGGCGGCAAGTATTCAGACCGTTGCACTGGGCGCTCGCAGAGATGGGAAGCTGACAGGAATCCGCCACGATAGTATTTCGCCCACTTCCATATTCGACAACTACATTGAGTATGCGGCGCTTTGCCCTCGCTCCCTCTGGGATGCGAGCGGAGGCATCTCGACGAATCACAAGATCGTGCATGTGAACCGTAATACACCGACGGCCCTTCGTGCTCCCCACGAAGCGCTCGGGCACTTTGCTATCGAAACCGCACTGGACGAACTTTCTTATGAGACTGGCGTGGATCCCGTCACGTTACGCTTACTCAACGACACCGACATTGATCCATACACGCAACGGCCATTCTCTTCGCGCGCAATGCGCAAATGTCTGATTGAAGGTGCTGCGCGGTTTGGTTGGGAGAAACGAACTCCTGAGCCACGCTCAATGCGTGACGGCCGCACCCTGATCGGACAGGGGATGGCAGGCGCCATCTACACGCATTGGCGATGGCCGGCACAAGCGCGGGTCACGTTGCGAGCGGACGGTTCCGCATTGGTAGAAGCTGGAACTCACGACTTGGGTACTGGAACTTATACGGTGCTTCAGCAGGTCGCCGCGGACACGCTGGGTGTGCTCCCGGAGAAAGTGGTGGTGCGCATAGGCGATACCAGATTGCCAACATCGCACGCGTCGATAGGATCGGCCACAGCAGCCAATGCCGGTGGGTCGGTCATGCTAGCTGCAAAAGCGGCGCGTGATCAAGCGATTGAGTTAGCTCGAACAGGCAGCTATTCGCCGTTTCGCAACGCGGACTCGCGTGACGTGTTCGTCGAAGACGGCAAGCTGATGCTGCGCAGCAAGAACGTGAGCGTCACATATGCCCAGCTACTGACGAGAAACGAGCTGACATTCTTAGTCGGCGACGGCAATTACGACCCGGCGGCGGAAGGACCGAAAGCTGTATTCAGTTTCTCTGCTGTGTTCGCTGAAGTGCGCGTCGATCCGGACTTTGGCCTCGTGCGTCTGAATCGCTTCGTCGGCGCCTACGACTGCGGTAGGGTTATTAACCCTAAGACCGCGCGCAGCCAGGCCATCGGCGGAATTATCTGGGGCGTAGGGCAGGCTCTGTTTGAAAAGACGGAAACCGATCCAGCTTTGGGGAGATTTCTGAATCGGAATTACTCCGGTTACCTCGTTCCCACGTGTGCAGACATACCACAACTTGATGTTTTATTCGTCGGTGACTTTGATGACGAAGCGAGCCCGATCGGCGTAAAAGGGTTAGGTGAGCTCACCTCAGTATCGGTCGCGCCCGCGATTACCAACGCTGTGTATCATGCCACCGGCAGGAGAATTAGGCACCTGCCGATTGCAGTCGAGGATCTGCTGTGAAGCATGAATCGAGCTCGATGCCTTTTAGCAGAGATTTCGTCGTTGAGGTGACTCGTTCTTGAACCGGTGCTTGAGTGACTTCGTTTACAGAAAATCCTTTCGCTGTATTAACAATCGTCGTTGCGCCGGCAATTCTGACCAGCGCGTCGAGCATGTTGTGCCTGGGCACAAATAACCAACTGGGCCGCATCGTAGACAGAACGCGCATTGTGTCATCGCAACTTAGGTCTCTCGCACAGACGGACGAGAGTTGTCCGTTCTATCAGCATCAATTGCAAGTTCTTGAAGTACGCTGGACACTCGTTCTTCGGGCTCTGAAATTGTTCTATACGTCCCTTGGTTCCTTCGCGGCCGCTGCGCTGATTTCACTTTTGGGTGCCGTCCTTACTACTTCCGCTTTTCATGCGGCGTTCATCGTCGTCGCTCTTTTGGGGTTGTCATCAGGCACTGTGGGCGTTGCTGGTTTGGTAATCGGGTGCGCGACAATGGTGAAAGAAACTCGCCTGGCAGTAGAAAATCTTGCAAAAGAAGCAACTTCAGCAGGTCGACACGGTGGCGAAGAAAAATCGCCAAATACCGGGACATTCGGTGTCCCGGCTTCGAATTGAGAACATTCGCGTGCCGCTTCAGTGTGCACGATCCGGCGCGGTGCGACTTTCTTGGCCGCTGTGTACTCTAAAGAGTCCAGTCCGCAACGCAGGGTTAAAGGAACAAAAAATGGCTGCACCTCCGATACCCAGCGCGCTTGATGCGCGCACGCAAATTTTCCCGACTCTCACTCCATCGCAAATCGATCGGATTCGCCCTCAGGGCCACGTCCGGCACGTCGACCGCGGCGAAATTCTTTTCGATCTCGGCGACACCAACATCCCTTTCTTCGTCATCCTTTCCGGCAGCATGGAAGTTGTGCAGCCGGGCCTCGACGGCGAACGCCCCATCACCGTCCATCGTGCCGGCGGCTTCACCGGCGAACTCACCATGATTTCCGGCCGCCGCATCTTCGTTCGCGGACGCGTCATCGAACCCGGCGATTTCATCGAACTGCCCGGCGACGCCCTCCGCTCGCTCATCGCCAAAGACGCCGAGCTGAGCGAAATGTTCATGCGCGCTTTCATCCTCCGCCGCCTCGAACTCATCAGCCGCGGCTACGGGAACCTCATCCTTCTCGGCTCCCGCCACTCCGCACAGACCCTCCGCTTGCGCGAATTTCTCACTCGCAACGGCCATCCGTACACGTATATCGATCTCGATACCGACAAAGCCTCACAGGAGCTCCTCGATCGCTTCAACGTCAAGCTTGACGAAATTCCCGTCATAATCTGCGGCCAAGGCTATGTCCTCCGCAATCCCACAATTCAGAAACTCGCCGATTGCCTCGGCTTCAACGCAGATATTGACGCTGCGCAACTCCGCGACCTCATCATTGTCGGTGCAGGTCCCTCTGGACTCGCTGCCGCCGTTTACGCCGCCTCCGAAGGTCTCGACGTCCTTGTTATCGAAACCGAATCGCCGGCGGACAGGCCGCCTCCAGCTCCAAAATCGAAAACTACCTCGGTTTTCCCTACGGCCTTTCCGGCCAGGAACTCGCCACTCGAGCCATCACCCAAGCGGAAAAATTCGGCGCCAAGATGATGATCGCCCGCAACGTGGTGCGCCTCGAATGCGCCCGGCGCCCCTACAAAGTCGTGCTCGATAACGGCGTCGAACTGGCCGCGCGCTCGGTCGTCATCGCCACCGGCGCGCAGTACAACAAACCGCGCATCGCTAATCTCGCCCTTTTCGAAGGACAGGGCGTCTATTACGGCGCCACCTTCATGGAAGCTCAGCTCTGCGGCGACGACGACATTATCGTCGTCGGCGGAGGCAATTCCGCCGGCCAGGCCGCCGTTTACATGTCGCAGACTCAGCGCAAGGTCCACATACTCGTGCGCTCCGGCCAGCTTTCAGACACGATGTCCCGCTATCTCATCCAGCGCATCGAGCAGAACCCCAACATCGAAATTCATTACCGCACCGAAATCATCTCGCTCGAAGGCGATTCGCACCTCGAGCACGTCACATGGCGCAATAACCAGACCGGCGAAATCGCCACAGTCCCCATTCGACACGTTTTCATCATGGCCGGCGCATCGCCTCGAACCGAATGGCTGAAGGGTTGTGTCGCGCTCGACACCAAAGGATTCATTCTCACGGGACGCGATCTCGACGGTTCCACTGACCAACCCGCGTGGCCGCTGGCCCGCAGTGCGCAGATGCTGGAAACGAGTCTTCCGGGCGTATTCGCCGTGGGCGATGTTCGGTCGGGGAACGTAAAGCGAGTCGCTTCGGCGGTAGGCGAAGGTGCAATCGCTATTCATCTCGTCCACCGAGCGCTTGCTGAACTGTAGCAGCCCACAAAGGCGATACACGCCCCACACGAGTCGCATAAGCTTGCGATACCCCACACGGGACTTCCAACTGGCGGATGACGGCATCGACGCTCACAGAAACAATTGCAAGTTCCTGGAAGTACCCTGGACACTCGTTCTTCGGGCTCTGAAATTGTTCTATATGTCCGTTGATTCCTTCGCGGCCGATGCAGTCATCCTTACCGGTTCCGCCCTGCATGCAGCGTTCATCGTGATCGCTCTTTTGGCGTTGTCTTCAGGACCAGAAGGCGTTCCGGGTCTGGTAATCGGGTGCGCGACGATGGTGAAAGAAACTCGTCTGGCAGTAGAAAATTTTGCAAAAGAAGCAACCTTAGCAGTTCGACATCGCGGCAAAGAAAAATCGCCAACTGCCACGATATTCGGTGTTCCCGGGTTCGAATTGCGAATAGCGAGTGTCGCTTCGGTCTGCTTCATTATGAACCGCACGCGCAGCACGGACGAAACCAGTTCGCTGAGGGTCGGCGGCCCGGAGCGTAGCCCGATGCGAGGACGAGATACAGCTTTTTGCCATAAGTGATGATTCGGATACGCTAAAGTCAAAGATCTGAAGTGAGGCCTGTTTAAGGAATCCGATTGACGATCGACACAGCAAAAGATTCAACGACACGAGAGCCGGCAGGCTTAGGGCGGCCACTTCGGGTTCCGATCTTTCGCAATCTGCTGGTCGCAGATCTTGTCTCCGATATTGGCACCTTCATGCAGAACGTTGGCGCCGCGTGGTTGATGGTTTCATTGCGCGCTGGCCCGGGTTATGTCGCGCTCATCCAAACTGCCGCTTCGCTGCCTTACTTCCTACTGGCGCTGCCTGCGGGTTCCGCCGGCGACATCTTCGATCGCCGCAGACTCATTTTGTATACCGAAGTCTGGATGGTCGGTTGTGCATTGATTCTGGCCGCTCTGACCATCAGCGGCCTCACGTCGCCCTGGTTGCTGCTTGCGCTGACATTTGCGCTCTCCGCTGGAGATGCGTTTGAAAATCCAACCTGGCGCGCCATCCTGCCTGAATTGGTCTCCAAGGACGACCTGGCGGCGGCATCAGCCTTGAACGGAATCGAATTCAATCTGGCCAGAGCCGTGGGCCCGCGGTGGCGGGAATGCTGATCGCCGTTGCAGGCGTCGCGACCGCTTTTTTCGCGAACGTCGTATCGTTTCTTGGGGTCATTCTCGTAGTCGCGAGATGGAAGAGACCAATTCGCAAACAGACAGCCCCGGCAGAAACATTGACCGGAGCCACCGCCGCGGCCATTCGCTACGTCCGCAATTCGCCTGCGATACTCACTGTCTTGGTTCGGACCGGGATCGTCATGTTTTTTTCCAGTACGCTGTTTGCGCTACTGCCTTCGGTCGCCAGGGGCGTGAATGACAGTGCTATCGGGTATGGGGTGTTACTGGGGTGCTTTGGGGCAGGTTCGATTGGCGGTGCCTTGATTATGCAAAAGCTGCGCGCTCGTTTCTCGACCGAAACGATTGTCTCAGCAGGCGTTATGATCGTTGGCGTCGGGATCGTAACGATCGCTCGTTTGCACAGTTTGAGTGCACTTGTTCCGGTTATTCTCGTGAGCGGCGCGGCATGGGTTCTGTTCATTTCGCTTATCAATGCTTTGGTCCAAAACCTGGCTCCGGACTGGGTACAAGCAAGAGTGCTGGCAATTTTCTCACTCGTGTACATGGGGAGTTTTGCCCTGGGAAGCGCGGTCTGGGGCGGTGTGGCTCAGCGACGGGGCATCGGACTCGCTCTCATCTACTCCGGGTTCGGAACTATTGCGAGCGTGATGCTTGCATTTTTCGCTAGACTTCCGGATTCCACGGCAGATCTCACTCCTTGGAATCACTGGCGTATGCCAGTGATTGTCAAGGAGGTTGGGGCGGAGCTTCTTGAGGGTCCAGTCCTGGTCACAATCGAATACGCTGTCGTTTCAGGGCAGGAGGCGGAGTTTATTAAGGCGATCCGCAAATATGCCCGGACGAGGCGTCGCGATGGTGCGTATCAGTGGGGAATCTATCGCGATACCGAAGCAGCCAATCGGTTTGTTGAGATCTTTCTGGTGCTTTCGTGGGCGGAACATCTGCGTCAACACGAGCGGCAAACAAAAGCGGATCGTAACTTGGAGCGACTGGTCTACAGTTACGTCGCCGGTGAGCCAAAAGTGCGACATCTTCTCTACGCGGATTCCAACCAAAACTAGCCCGTCCACGGTACAACAAAACGACCCAAGGCTTATCAATCCTATCGAAACCCACCCCAAAAGAACCTAGAGGGCTAGGTGAGGGAGAGGATTTCTGACGCGCCAGCCCCGTCCAGCCACTGCCGCGAAAAGCCAGAGGCCGGAGAAATAGACTTCACCCCTGCAATACCCAACCTTATTAAATATTAATGCTAATGGCAGACGCCAAGCCCTTCTGGTTTGCTCTCTACCACTCGTTAACCCTAACGGACAGAGAGGATTATGAATATCGAACAGGATCGATTTACAAGAATCTCAGCGCGATGTATCGGATTAAGGATGAGAGGTAAATTATTGAAGGTTAATGATTTGGTGGCCAGGGAGGGAGTTGAACCCCCGACGCCAGCCTTTTCAGGGCTGCGTACTACCGATCTATCCCCCTTGGCCTTCAACAACTTAACTCTGCGGAGTGGCCCCAGTTTTGTGACCATTCTGTGACCAGCGCCGATGTTCGCCTAAGCGTCGGTGTAGAACGATTTCGGGATTGCAGGACAAATTAAGAAGTTAGAAGAAATCGGGTCGCTGTCGTCAGGGAACTCACGGTCGGGTAGGCGTACTCTTCACACAGCAGTTTGCAAAGGCTCAGTCTTCGTCTGTTCTTCCGAGGGTTTGGTTTTGGGAATTGGGATCGTCACGAATATATGCGTTCCAGAACTCCCGGACTCGATATTCATCGTGCCCTCGAACTGACGCAGCCTTTCTTGCATTCCTCTGATTCCGACTCCCGAGCGCCCCGACCGAATCTCAGCTAAACGTTCTGGCGAGATACCTTTGCCTTCGTCCCGGATGTCTAACGTGATTTGGGTCGATTCTCGGGCCATTCGGATCGAAGCCCTCTTGCTGTGGGAATGTCGATGGACGTTCGTCAAGCATTCCTGCACCAACCGGAAGATGACCAGTTCCATATCTCGCGGCAATCTCCCAAAATCATCCGTGATCTCTAAACGAATGTCCAAGTCGCTGCGTTCACGAAGTCCGTCCAAGTACCAGTTGATGGCAGAAGAGAGACCATTTTCATCCAGCAGCGGGGGGTGCAACAAGTACGAAGCAGTGCGTATTTCGCGATGGAGTTGTTGAACCGTCTCTTGAATGTTTTCGACGTCAGTGGCAATCTCGGGTGCACGTCGGCCAGTCTTCTGGGCAAGCTGGGCCAGGCCCATGCCCAGCACCGTTAAGCTCTGGCCAGCGCTGTCGTGCAACTCGCGCGCAATATGACGACGCTCCTCGTCCTGTATTTTCATCAGCTGCAAGCTTACGTCCGCACTTCGAGCCTTCTCCGCCGCCTCTTTCTGATCGTGGATATCGAGGCATCCGCCGACGTAGCCTTCAAACGTTCCATCCGTTGCGTAGCGTGGCGTACCGTGGTCAGTAATCCAGCGGTATTGCCCAGTATGATGCCGCAGACGGTACTCCATCTCGAATGGCTGACGAGTATCGAAGTTTTTGACGTAGATCTGCAGGCAGCGATCAAAATCCTCGGGATGGACATTCTCTGCCCAGCCGTTGCCCGCTTCCTGCTCCAGCGTGCGCCCGACGAAGTCCAACCATCCTTTGTTGAAGTAATAGCAAAGCTTGTCTGTTCCTGCCATCCACACCATGATCGGCGAGGCATCCGTGACTGCCCGATAGCGCTGTTCGCTCTCCCGCAGCGCGAGCTCGGCCCGCTTGCGTTCCGTAACGTCATGTGTGATGGCCAGCTGCACGATCCGGCCGTCAGGATTATGCAACGGCGCGGCATGCGTTTCCATGTGGTGTCGCGTGCCATCGAGCCCGATCATATCGAACTCCAACGAGTCTCTGTCACCAAGGCAGATGCGTTCGTTGAAGGCTCGGAACTTCTCCCGGTCTTCAGGAGCAATTAAGTCATAAATACTTTTCCCGACTACCGTCTCCGCGCGCTTCGCCCCGACCATCGCCAGGCCTGCTGAGTTCATGTGCTGCAAGGTACCGTCGGGTGCGACCACCTTTACACATTCCGGGGTTGTTTCCACCATCGCCCGGAAACGCTCTTCGCTCTCGCGCAAAGCTCGCTCGATTTGCTTCAGGTGCGTGATATCCCGCGCTACGTTAGAAGCGCCGATCACCCGCCCTGCGCGATCTTTGACAGGAGAGATGGTGAGCGACAAATCGAATGTGCTGCCGTCTTTACGGCGACGGACCGTCTGGAAATGGACGATCCTGTCTCCACGGCGTAAGCGGGCAAGAATGTTCTTTTCCTCGTCCCAACGATCCTTGGGGACGATGAGTGTAATGTGTTTTCCGACTGCCTCCTCGGCGGTATAGCCGAACATGTGCTCAGCGCTCTTATTCCAGCTTTGAATGATGCCATCGAGGTTCTTGCTGATGATGGCGTCGTCGGAGGAAGCAACAATGGCGGCCAAATGCGCCGTTGCCTCCTCGGCCAGTTTGCGCTCCGTAATGTCCAGCAGCATGTTAATGCCGCCAATAATTCTCCCCTGGCTATCTTTGATGGGAGTCGGATATGGAGTAAACCATCGACGGGTTCCGTCAGGCCGTTCTGCAATGGCCTCGACTCCGTGGATAATACGGCCTTCCTTCAAGGCAATTGCCATTGGACATCTATCATGTGGCATTGGCTGGCCGTCGGCGTAGTAAAGCTTCCAACTGACACACCACTGATCCGTTCCGAGTTCCGGCGTTCTGCCGGAAAACTCGACTGCTGCGGGATTGAAGTGAGTCAGTCGCCCTTGCGCATCCGTGGTATAGATGGCCGCTGGCAAAGCATCAATCATCTCGCGGAAGCGCCTTTCACTTTCGCGCACTGCCAATTCCGCTTTTCGCTGGGCCGTGACATCGGTATTGGTGCCAAACCATCGGGTCACGGCGCCATTCTCGTCCTTTACGGGATGGACCCTGGTTAGAAAATCCCGAAACACGCCATCGGCTCCACGTAGCGGGAACACCATCTCGAACGGCTCGCCCTTTGCGATCGAGTGCTTCCATCGCTCGAGAACTTTCGGCAGAACGTCGGGGTCATGCACGGTTTGCCAGCCCCACCCTTCCATTTGCTCAGGTGTGGTGCCCGTGTACTCGTACCAGCGCTGGTTGTACCAAAAAATGTAGCCGTCGGACTCTGCCATCCACACAAGTTGAGGAATTGACTCCGCCAGCGTGCGGAACTGCTGCTCACGTTTCTCGATCTCTTGCCTCGCCAGCACTTGCTGCGTGACATCATTCCCGTGAATTAAAATCCCTTCGACCTGCCCGGCAGCATCCCGCATGGGCTGATAAATAAAGTCGAAATAGGTGTTCTCAGGCTGGCCATGGGCACCTCGATTCAGAATCACTTTTCTAGCCGTGGCAATGTAAGGAACCCCGGTGTTATAAACCCCATCGAGTAGTTCAAATAGACCTTGTCCCTCCAGTTCGGGGATGGCTTCGCGCACCGTTTTACCAGCAAAATCTTCGGCCCGTTGGCGTCCCGTCAGCTTCACGTAGTCGAGATTGACAAACGTGAAGCGGTGCTCGGGACCACTGAGGAAGCCGATCGCGGCTGGCGCTTGCATAAACAGGTCGTGCAAACGGCTCCGCTCAGACTCAGCTGCCGCTCTAAGCTTGCGTTCCACCGACTCTGCGTCAGTTCGCAAGCGAGCAGCTTGCAGCGCCACTGAAGCTTGGTTCGCCGCTACAGAGAGTAGTAAAGACTGCGCTTCGTTCGGGAAGCCGGAACTCGCACACCCAACGACGATGAAACCATCGTCCCCCGAAATGCCAATTGGTTGCATTGCGACCCTTAACGCACTCGGCCATTTGGGCCCGGTAATAGTGTCGATGTGCAGGCTAAACGTCGCAGAGTGTGTCCACAGGCGCTTGACCTCATCGCTAAATCCAGGATGCAGAGGACTACGAACCACCTCGATCATTTTTGGTGACTGTAAACAGACGTATACCGCGTCCGATCGTAAGGTATGCAGGAGGACATCGGCGACACTTTCGACGATCTGCTCTCGGTCGCGTCCCACCCACCCCGCAGGCGTCGTGGCTAAGGCCACAAGATCGCGAAGCAAGCGCCGCAGTTCCCGGATTTCTTTCTCACCGTTTTCCATCTCGTTTATGCTGCCGTCGGGCGCGAACCGTAGGCTCCACGTTCCCGTAGTTCCGCCAGAAACTCCGCTGGGGGCACGAAGAACGGGTTCTTCTGGAGTACGCCTCCAAGGATCACCATCGGGTGCGTCCTGAGAATATCCATTGCAATGCCGGCGCCAAACTTGGCGCAGTCATACGTTCATATAACCGGGTCTTTGTACTTGGGCAAGATGAAATTCAGCCGCGTTTCGTATTCAACCAGATCATTGACGCCGGGGAAGTCTTCCAGCGCCCAGTCCATATGGGCAACAAGCCGAGTAAGCGGAAAGCCCTCCTTAGGCCCTCCAGACAGAACTTCTTCGATGAGGGACAACATACGGTCTTGATCAAAATGACCGTCGCGCAAATAAGCATCTTGCCAGCGTTTCACGACCAACTGTCCCCGCTGACCGGCGGCTTCAGTTTCGATTCCTGCCTCTCGCAAGCGGCGAAAATGGTCTTCCATGGTGCGTGGATCCACGATGTGAAAGGCCTTCTCCCCACGTTCGATTCCTTCGCGAATAAATGGAAGAAGTATTCGGTACTCTTCATCCGACGAGTGAAAGAAAGCGCAAATGTGACGCTCGGTTCCGAGCGTCGCGTTAGCAAAATGGATCGACTGCTCGCTAAGGGCCATCAGTTGTCTCCTATACAGCGCGTCTGTTCGTTACCGACAGAGATCAGTTCAATGATGCTCCTAGTGGTTTTGGTTCCAGACGTACAAGTAATTGTCGTCAGTAGCGGTCGCAACGTTACGACCCCCTTTGCGGGTTGCGCGATTCAACGCTGCACGAACCCTTTCCTTGCCTTCCGCCAGTTCAGCCAGGGGCACCTTGAGTGCAACGCCCTCTTTTAGTTGATCGAGATCAGCGAGAATTTTGGTAACGATCTGTTTGTGCTTTCCGTTTCGACCTTGCGGGACATCGTTTTGCGACATCGTTTTGAAATTCATGGCTCGCGGGCTCATCAGTAACTCCTTGCGTTAGCCCCACACGTTAACGTAACGTCTCGTAATCGTAATTTCAAGGTTGCAGTGCGTCAAGAGAAATTAAATGCAGCCACGATGGCTCACCGCTACGAGCACTTGCCCTAAAACGGACCACGGTCCAAATCTCGTTATTTCAATGGCTTATCGGGGGCTGAATGAAATTCCGTTTCCCTAACAATATGACACGTACGACTTCGCGCCTGCTACTGTTTAGAAAGATCAGAAGGGAGTAATCGCTATGCACAAGTCCAAGACACATTTCGAGCAGATTCCGGTAGAGCTTGTGAAGAAGATTGCCAAAAAGGACGTTCCCGATGACAAGGACGGAAACGACGGTGCGGAAACAACAATTCGAACCAGCAAGTTGAGGCCGCATCGCTTGCCTTCGTTGGGGGAAAACGGAAAGAGGCTCTAACCATGCAACTCTCAAAAGAAACGAAAACGGACGAAGATATTCGATCCGCAGAATGGCGAGAGCCCTACCAACAAGCTCTGCTTGAATTCGATCAGAAAACATTGAGTGAGCGAATAGCCGCAATTTCCGATCTCACCCCTGCAATACCCAACCTTATTAAATATTAATGCTAATGGCAGACGCCAAGCCCTTCTGGTCTGCTCTCTACCACTCGTTAACCCTAACGGACAGAGAGGATTATGAATATCGAACAGGATCGATTTACAAGAATCTCAGCGCGATGTATCGGATTAAGGATGAGAGGTAAATTATTGAAGGTTAATGATTTGGTGGCCAGGGAGGGAGTTGAACCCCCGACGCCAGCCTTTTCAGGGCTGCGCTCTACCACCTGAGCTACCTGGCCACGTTTCGAAACCCGCTGCTGCGAGGATTGTTCCCCTTACGCGGATTGTGACGAAGTTCGCGAAGGAACGAAACAGTTCCACCGCCCGGAAGCGTGTGGAACGCCTCGAATTATAACAATCGCACGGATTTCCCTCAATCTTTGGACTCCCCGACATCAAAGCAGCCCAAGGAGAAAGGAGAAAAGAGAAAAGAGAAGAGGAGAAAAGTAGAGAGTGTGCGAAATCCGTTGGCCTTTCCAATACACGCCAATGAACACTTCCCCATTTCGTCAACCCTCGTACAACTACGTCGCCAGTCTATGCCGCGAAGCTCTTCACGAACTCCACCAGACTGCGTAGCCCAATGCCGGACGGGCCTTTCGCGATCCAAGGTTTTTGATCTTCCGTCCACGCAGTGCCGGCGATGTCGAGGTGAATCCACGGCGTGTCTTCCGCGAATTCTTTCAGGAACATAGCGGCAGTGATCGCGCCGCCCCAGCGTCCGCCGGAGTTGACGATATCCGCGATCGAAGACCGGATGTGTTCCTTGTATTCGTCGTCCAGCGGCATGCGCCACATTTTTTCGCCGGCTTTCGCGTTCGCGCTGTGGAAGCGCTCGTACATGTCGTCGTCATTGGCAAAAATTCCCGCGTTGTTGTAACCGAGCGCGACCACGACCGCACCAGTCAGCGTGGCGGCGTCCACCAGATGGGTGCAACCGAGTTGCCGCGCATAGAAGAGGCCGTCGGCCAGAACGAGCCGGCCTTCCGCGTCGGTATTGATGATCTCAATTGACTTTCCTGACATCGCAATCTGCACGTCGCCAGGTTTCTGCGCTTTCCCCGAAGGCATATTTTCGGTCGCGCACACAATGCCGATGACCTTCACCTTCGGCTTCAACAGCGCGATGGCTCGCATAGCGCCGATCATGGTAGCCCCGCCAGCCATATCGTACTTCATCTTCTCCATGCCATCGGCCGGTTTAATCGAGATGCCACCGGTGTCGAAGGTAATTCCCTTCCCCACCAAACCTAAGACCGGCTTCTCGGGGGCGCCGGGCGGTTCATAGCGCATCACGATCAGAGTGGGCGGTTCGTCCGATCCTTGCGCCACGCTCCAGAACGCACCCATCTTCATTTCTTTTATCTTGTCGGCGCCAAAGACTTCGCATTTCAAACCTACTTCCGCGCACATCTTCTTCGCCCGGTCGGCAAGAATCGTAGGCGTCATGCGATTGGAAGGCTCGTTCACCAGATCGCGCGTGAAGTTCTGCGATTCGCCGATGACTTGCGCTTCATTGGCCGCCTTCTCGAGCGCAGCCTTATCGCCGCTCGCGACCACGGTCAGCGTGTCGATTTTCTGATCCTTGCGGTCGCTGCGATAATAGTCGGGATCGAAATTACCCACGTGCGCGCCCTCCACAATCGCCCGTACGGCCTCTTCGGCGGCAATGCCGATGGGAGCAACGAATGCAAAGCTGCGGATTCCGCGAGACTTCAGCGCGCGCACCGCAACTCCGGCAATGCGGCGCAAATCATAGCTCGAGAATTTCTTCGCGCTGCCCCCGCTGATCAGCAGCAGGCGCTTCGCCTTCAGGTTGGCGGGATTGTGCATCAAATTCGTTTCAAACGCCTTTCCCGCAACTTCGCCGCTGGCCAGCAAATCGGCAGCGACTGACTGCACCGCAGAGTCGCCGCTCGCGACCTTGAGTTGCGGCTTCCTGTCTTTTTCTTTTGCATTTGGCGCAGGCTCAGCGTGGTCAAGCACCACGGCTACAAGGGATTCAGTTTCGAGGTCAGCGGGCGGAGAAAGAGAAATGTCTGTTTTCATAATTTTTGTGCATCTTCAGTATCGTCGGCGAGGAGGGAAAAGCGCAAGCGGCCAGGCAACTAGCGTCGCCTAGCGTGGATTAGAGAGGTATCAACAAAGTTGCGATAAGGGCTGGCTCTCACTCGCTTCTTAGGACGCGAGACGCTGAAGGCGGAAGCGCCGACCAGGTATTTACCCTCATCGCTATTGATCAAATCCAAATCGAACGAGTAGTCATGTGCTCCGGAAATGACGCCGCGAGCGTTTTTCGACGGTCACAGTAAGATGACAGTGATGCCTTGATTCCGCCGGCCCAAGTCAGAGTCGCTCTTCAAGTCCGAGTGCGCCTGCAACAAGCGCCATGTCGAATCATCGCTCTTCGACCAGTTCTCCCCGAAAATGCAGTCGCGAATCTGCCCGCCCTCTGCCATTTCACACAAACGCCGTTGCACGGCGATGCGAATGTCCCCGCCCGCGCCCGTCGATCCGTACCCATGAACCACTTTCAACAGAAAATGTTTCTGCTGGCGAGCTAGCGCGATCTCCCGCTCCAGCCGCCGCAGCGCCTGCTGCACCGACGGCATATCGGACTTAAGGTTTACAGTCTTGACGGTTCGCTCCTCCGATTCCTGGCCTTATGTTAGTCGCGGCTATGATAGTCGCGATATGGCGGTTAAAATCTCGGCGAGCGCAGAACGACCGTAAATTGCTGTCACCGGAACGAATCATGTTCAAATTCAGACTTCTACAATTGCCGCTTCTCCTTCTGGCGTTGATTTATCAAGGTAACGCGCAGTTCGCACACGCTGACCACAAACAGATCGTTGACGCCGCTGGTAAGCCGCTCCTGGTTCGCGCAACCAATCTGGGAGATTGGCTGGTCCCGGAAGGTTACATGTGGCTGTTCGACGGCGGCCCGCAATCTCCCAGTGAGATCCGCGCGCTAGTGTTGGAGTTGCTCGGACCAGAAGGGTCAACCGCGTTCTGGCAGAAGTACCGCGAGAACTACATCACGCACGAAGACATCGCGCTCCTGCATCGGGCCGGTTTTAATGCCGTTCGAGTCCCTTTGCACTACAGCCTTTTTGAGAGCGAGGACGCGGAAGGTTTCAAACTGCTGGACCGGTTGATCGTCTGGAGCCGCGCCGAAGGTCTGTATGTGATCCTTGATCTGCATTGCGCACCCGGCGGACAGACCGGCGCGAACATCGACGACAGCGCCGGATATCCCTGGCTATACCAGAGCCCGCAAGAGCAGGAGCATCTCGTCGCCATCTGGCGGCGGCTGGCGGCGCACTATCGCGACGAGCCGGCCGTCCTCGGTTATGACCTGCTGAATGAGCCGATCCCGCATTTTCCCAAGCTGGCGCCGTTGAATCCTTTGCTTGAACCGCTCTACAAGAAAGTGGCGGCGGAGATAAGAAGGGTGGATGCTCACCATATTCTCTTTCTCGGTGGCGCCCAGTGGGACAGTAACTTTTCCATCTTCGGCAAACCATTCGATGCGAACGTCGCATACACCTTCCACAAATATTGGACGGCCCCGGATGAAAGCGTGATACGGGAATACGTTGATTTTCGCGAACGCTATGATGTTCCGATCTGGATGGGCGAGTCCGGAGAGAATACAGACGACTGGATCGCGCAATTCGTGAAGACACTTGAAAAAAACAATATCGGATGGGCCTTCTGGCCATATAAGAAGATGGAGAAATCGTCGGCGGTCGTGAGCATTATCCCGCCTGCGGATTGGGGAAAGATTGTGCAGTTCGCAAAGCTTCCACGCGACACGGCGCACGTGGAACAACGGCTCAAGGCCCGGCCGGAACAGGAGACGATCCATCGCGCTTTCGCCGAGTTGCTGGAGAGTATCCGCCTGCAGAAATGTCGCGTGAATCAGGGATATTTAAAAGCGCTCGGGATGAAGTCAGATATAGTGCCGGTCAGCGCGGCCGGAGCAACGAACTAAAAGATCGGCCCTAACGTGAGGCGAAATTGCCTTCTTGCCTGCGATCCGGTCCGCTAGCAAAGGTTCCGACAAGCCGACTTCACAGGACTAACCCACTGCGGAAGTTGGATAGGTTCCGGTTAGCCGACAGACCAATACCGATCAGGATCAACTCTTAATTGGGTAGTTTGCTCAGAGACAGGGTGGTACCAAGGCCGGCATAGAGATATCGATCACTGAAAGCCTTTCTGAGTGCGGTAAATGCAGGTTCCCCAGTGCAGTGGCCGGGTGCGATGTAGTCCGCTTTGAACTGGTCATGGAGAGCTGTAACGATCCTATCAATGTCCGAGTCACCCGCCGTCACGAGATGAAACCCTCCGGCAATCAGATGAACGCGGGGATTAATCGTGCTCGCCGCTGCGACGATTTTGTCAATGCCAGGATGTGAGCAGCCGACCACGATCACAATGCCTTCGGGTGTGCTGATCGCCAGCGACAACTCACGCAATTCAAGCGTTCCCGGCTTGTCCGACACCAACGCAATGAGGTGAATGTCAGGAGCGATTTCGGTGTTTCTGTCCAAGAGTTGAAAGTTCGCCCCCGGCCAAGCCGACCCGAATCGCATGATGTCCGGCGGAGCCCCATCGTAGTAACGCTGCTCAGGAGGCAGGGAGGCATCCTTTCGATAGAACGTACTGGGCAGCTCCGCTCCATAGACGCCAAAGGCCTCTTTAGGAGCGTAGATTTTCACTGCTGGGTTCACCTTCAGCACGTACGACAATCCTCCCATGTGATCCCCGTGACGGTGCGACATCACGACAAAATCCAAGTTCGAAAGATCGATGCCTTTCACTTGTGCATTGTGCGCAAGAATGTCTGGATTGTTGCCGGTGTCGAACAGGATCCGCTTTCCGCCGTATTCGACTAGAGCAGCGTAGCCCCAGTCCTTGTGCATGTCGGAGGATTTGCCAAATGCATCGTACAAGACGGTGATTTGCACCTGGGTAGGCGCAGCGGGAGGCATCGGAGCAGCGTAGAGGGTCGCTGCGCAAAACATAACAAGCAGAAATGATGCAGAATAGCGGATCAGGCCCGCGTCGCACCTCATTATTTCCTCCTCACGTGCACCAAGGTCCCACTAAAACCGTGTGAGCTGGTGTGAGTTGGAAGCAATTACACCCCTGCAGAAACAGTCAGTCAAGACCACGGAAGCAGCAACGGGGCAGCCCCAGAGGCAGAAAATGGGCACTCCTGCGAAGTGATGGGCGAACCCGAAGCAACGCGAATCCTGTTGCCTACGTCTTCTGGCCCTCGGGCATTGCGCCTGGATCGCCGATCACCCAACAGTCCGCCGACCTCTAATAGCGTCTTGCTACCAGAGAGCCGCAGGTTTAGTCTAACTCGGTAACCGAGAGGAGACCGCTTGAGTAAGCCTTCAGATCTCGTTCAGGGGACTCTGGACATGCTCATCCTGAAAATACTGGCGTTGGAGCCGCTCAATGGCTGGGCCGTCAGCCAGCGTCTGAAACAAATGTCCAGCGATGTATTAGGGGTTAGCGATGGCTCTCTCTACCCCGCGCTGCACAAGCTGGAACATCGAGGGTGGATTACCGCTCACTGGAAGCCGAGTGGAAACAACCGTCGCGCCAAGTTTTATTCCCTGACGCGGCTCGGGTGGAAGCAGCTAGAAAAAGAGTCGGCCGACTGGAATCGTCTCTCCGCTGCCATCTCCGGAATCGTCAAGCTCAAGGAGGCTTGAGATGACCTTCGAATGGTTTTATGGACTTCCGTTGCGTTTGCGCTCGTTTTTCCGCCGCCAACAGGTCGATGACGAACTTACAGATGAGCTTCGCGACCACCTCGATCAGCAAATCCAGGAGAATCTTGCAGTAGGCATGTCACCTGAGGACGCGCGCTACTCGGCGCTGCGCGCACTGGGCGGGATGACGCAGATCGAACAACAGTGTCGGGATGCCCGCGGTGGAAACTTCATTGAAGACCTGGTTCAGGATTTGCGATACGGGCTTCGCCAACTGCTCCGCAGCCCGGGATTTTCCGCCCTGGCAATTCTCTGCCTGACCTTGGGAATCGGTGCCAACGCAGCCGTATTGAGTTGGATCGAAGGAATCTTATTTCGTCCCTATCCCGCAGTAGCCCACCAGGAGCGGTTGCTTGCCCTCGCTGGAACGGCGCGTGGCGAGACCGGCGCCACGGGACTTTCGTGGCCGGACTTTCTTGATTTGCAGAGAAGCTGCACTCTTTGTGACGCGTTCTTCGTGAGCAAGATTACGGGCAGCACCCTGAATGTCGGTGAGCGCGCCGAAGTCACGAGGGGCAGCATCGTCTCCGCAAATTATTTCGACGCCATCGGCGTTCACCCCATTCTTGGCCGCGGCTTCGAGCCCGGCGAAGATGTGGGAAGCGATGCTCACCCGGTTGCCGTGATTAGTTATCAGCTTTGGCGGAACCGCTTCAAAAGCGATCCGCAAATTGTCGGCAAAATGCAGCGCCTCAATAACATTCCGCACACCATCATCGGTGTCGCCCCAGAAGGCTTTTACGGAACTTTCGTAGGCTGGGCGATGCATTTCTGGGTTCCGGCATCAATGGAGGAAACCTTCGAAAGCGGTGGATATAAACTCGAGGACCGAGGCGCGCGGTGGATTGAAGCCTATGTACGACTCAAGCCCGGCGTCACTCGCGCCCAAGCCCAGGAAGAAATCTCGGCAATCGCAAGACGCTTAGAAAACAACTATGCTGCCACCAACCGCGGACGCGGCATCACTCTCTGGCCATTGTGGCAAACTCCTTTCAATAATGCCGGCACTCTGCTGCCCACACTTGAGATCATGCTCGCGGTCGGAGCGTTTGTTCTTCTCATCGCCTGCGCGAATGTGGGCAACCTGCTGCTGGTCAGGTCGTTTGCCCGTCGCCACGAAATGACGGTTCGGCTCGCGATTGGAGCCAGCCGCATCCGTTTGTTGAAACAACTTCTCACCGAAGGCCTGATCCTCTCGACGCTCGGGGCCGCGGGTGGGCTCCTGGTTGCCTACTGGTGCCGGCACGCGCTGGTGCTGCTCTTTCCGGCGCGCTCCGGGGTCGCGATGTACCTGCCTGGAGAAATCGACTGGCGTGTGATGTCGCTAAGCGCCGGCATTTGCTTAGTCGCCACGCTTATTGTCGGATTAGTCCCCGCGTTTCAAACGCGCAAGCTCGAACTTGCCGGCGCTCTGAAAGCGGGCTCGTCGGGTGTAGTCGGCGCGCGGGGAAGAGCATGGGTGCGCTCCGGCCTGGTCATTTTCCAGGTTTGTCTGAGCTTCATTTTGCTGGTTGGCGCGGCACTGCTGCTGCAAAGCCTGCAAAAAATTCGCACTGCCAGCCCCGGTTTCTCAACCACGAATGTGGTGGAGACCGGGGTGTCTTTGGTCTCGGCTGGATACGACGTGCCGCACGCCAAGACTTTTCAAGAAGAACTGATTGCTCGGGTCCGAGCGCTGCCTGGCGTGGAGTCCGCCGCATTCGCCCGCCTGAGCCCGCTAGGCTACGGAACATACTCGTCCACGCCGATTGCGGTTGACGCTTACCAACCTCCACCGGAAGAGCAGCCGAGTGTCGACTACGACCAGGTCAGTCCTGACTACTTTGCCAGCTTGGGTATACGTCTGCTCTCCGGTCGCGAATTCACGCGCGCCGATGACGAAAACGCACAGTTAGTCGCTATAGTGAATCAGACCATGGCGGCACGATACTGGCGCGGTCAAGATCCCATCGATCGGCGCCTTCAAGTGAAGGGCCGTTGGGCGCGAGTCATCGGTGTAGCCGCGGATTCCAAGTACGAGAGCATGCGCGAGACTCCAAAGCCATTTTTCTATGTGCCGCTGCTGCAGGATTTTGCCCGGGGCCCGGCCTTGTTTATCCGCTCATCCCAACCTCTGCAGAGCATTTCCGCCGCCCTGCTCCGCGAAGTGCACGCACTGGACGCGAACCTTGCCCTTTACGAGACGATTACGCTTCAGGAACAGGTTGATCGTTCCACCTCACCGCAACTGGTGGCCGTCGACCTGGTTTCGATCTTAGGAGGACTGGCGCTTCTCCTCGCTGCAGTCGGCCTGTATGGCGTGATGTCTTATGCCGTGGCGCAGAGCATTCGCGAGCTTGGGCTGCGCATGGCCCTTGGCGCCACTGCCGCTGATCTGTTTCGTCGCGTCATCTCGCGCGGCTTGCGATTAACTGCTGGCGGCGTCCTCTGCGGCGCGATTGCGGGACTTGCATTGACCCGCTTATTCGGAAAGCTTCTCTACAACGTCAGCCCGAACGACCCGCTGGCCTTCGCCTCGGCAGTGGCGGTGATGACAATCACCTCAGTCGCAGCCTGTCTTCTACCTGCCTGGCGCGCTACCCGTACCGATCCCGCGCGAGTGTTGCGAGATTGATCCTTGCTGGGCGAGGCGCCGCCGGCACTTGTCTCGCGGTCTGCTTTCCTCCGGCTTGCTCTCCGCAAGATAGAGAGATCGTTGGCGTCTCAAAAGAATCGTAGGCTCGTATTGTAAGATGGTTCACCAACGATAGGTACCGATGAACGCCCCGGCATTCACCAATCATTCCTTACGAGAAGCCGACCTCTCGGTACTGATCCCGCCGTGGAAATCGAATAGCTTCCCGTTAACCGACGATACGGGAGCTGTTTGCCACCTCTGCGGTTGACCGTTCCTAAAGCAAGTTATTCTGTCGTCGAGATGTTACGCCAGAACCGTCATTCGTTGACTAGCAAAAGCCCCATCCGTAAGATGAGTCAACCTGAAGGCGTGGGATCTCCCAGTGATCGGCCAGACCATCTCGCACTACCGCATCGTCGAGAAGTTGGGCGGCGGCGGGATGGGCGTCGTCTACAAAGCCGAGGACGTTAAACTCGGCCGCTTCGTGGCTCTCAAGTTTCTTCCTGACGAAGTCGCCAAAGACCCGCAAGCCCTTAGCCGCTTCGAGCGTGAAGCCAAGGCCGCCTCCGCGCTGAATCATCCCAACATTTGTACGATCTACGAAATTGACGACCAGCACGGACAAATGTTTATCGCGATGGAGTTCCTCGACGGCATCACGCTCAAGCACCGGATTGCAGGCCGTCCGATGGAGACGGAGCTGATTCTATCGCTGGCCATCGAGATTGCCGATGCGCTGGACGCGGCCCACGCCCAGGGCATAGTCCACCGCGACATCAAACCTGCCAACATCTTCGTCACCAAGCGCGGACACGCCAAGATTCTGGACTTCGGTCTGGCCAAAGTTACGAGCCCGGCCAGTTCTTCCAGCCAGATTGCCGTGGCCAACACGCTGACGGGAACGCTGCAGGATTCGCATCTGACCAGTCCGGGAACCGCGGTGGGGACCGTCTCCTACATGTCGCCCGAGCAAGTCCGCGTCAAGGAGTTGGACGCACGCACGGATCTGTTCTCATTCGGCGCCGTCCTCTATGAAATGGCGACGGGGGCGTTGCCCTTCCGCGGTGAGAGTACAGGTGTGATCTTCGACGGAATCATGAACCGCGATCCTTTATCTCCGCTGCGGCTGAACCCTGATCTTCCGCCCAAGCTGGAAGACATCGTCAACAAGGCTCTGGAGAAGGATCGTGACTTGCGCTATCAGCACGCTTCGGAGATTCGGGCCGATCTGAAGCGGCTGAGGCGGGAGACGGAGTCGGGAAGGATCGCAGCAGAAACTTCAGCTTCAACTTCCGTGATGGCGGGAACCGCTGCGTCCCAGGTTGACATTGCTGCGTCTTCTTCAACGCCGTCATCGTCCAGCACTGTACTCATCGCTGAAGTACGGCGGCACCGGGGAGCGCTGATCGGCGCTGCCGTTCTGGTGATGGCGCTAGTAGCTGCGGCTGGCTTTGGTGTTTCCAAACTGGTAAGCCGCCCTGCACCGGCATTCGATGCGCGCAGTCTCGCCATTCGGCCGCTCACCGACCATGGAGAGGTCACGAATTTTGCGACTATTTCGCCGGACGGAAGGTTGGTGGCATACGGCAGGAGAGAAGGCGAACGAAGTCTGCGGGTGAAGCAGGTGGCCACCGGTAGTGAGGTGACCGTGGTACCGCCCCAGCCGGGCTTCTTCGGTTCGGGAGCGGCGTTCACGCCCGACGGGAATTATCTGTACTATCCGCACCGCGATCCTGCCAACCCAAATAACGTCAATCTATACAGCGTGCCGTCTCTGGGCGGGGCACCTCGGCAAGTGGTGAGTGATGTGGCTAGCGCAGCGGCATTTTCGCCGGACGGAAAGCAGATCGTATACCGCCGCTCCCTTCAGGAGACCGGCCAAGACCAGATTCTGATCGCAAATGCCGACGGAAGCGGTGAGCGAGTCGTCGTTCACGAAAGTCGGGGCGAGGGGAAGGGGTTGTTCACGGATCCGTCATGGTCCAAGGGCGATCTGATTGCGGTCGGTGCTTTCGATGTGGGGAAGGGGCAGATCACATCGATTCTGGTATACACGCCGCAGGGCAGGCTGGTGAAGAAGTTTCCCCGATCCCCGCTGGTTACGTCGGTAGCGTGGTTGCCGGAAGGGTCCGGCTTACTGTATGTGGGCCAGGAAAAAGGGACTGGATTGCGAAGCCAGATCTGGTTTCAGCCTTATCCGGCGGGCGACGCAATCCGGGTCACCAACGACCTGAGCAACTATCTCTCGCTTAGCGTAACAGGAGACGGACAGTCGTTCATTACGACCGAGCAGCGCCAGGCCGCGACCGTTTACGTGAGCGACTCGCCTGCTGTGCTGAACGACAAGATCGACTGGAAATTGACGCCAGCCTCGACCCAGCAAGCGACTGGATACGACTTGTCGTGGACTGCGACCGGCAAGCTTTTGCAAAAAGATATGAACTGGCACATTGACGAGACCGCCGCGGATGGGAGCAACCGGATTCGCCTTGTAGAGAACGATAGTCTGCTGTTCAGTGCCATGCCCTGCGGTGCGGGCGACCTGGTCGTGGTGGGCAGGGTTCTTGAGGACAATAAGCCGAATCTGTGGCTCCTGAATACAGTCAGCGGCGAGTTGAAGCAGCTTACCTTTGGAATTGATGTGGAGAAGGGTGATTGCACGCCTGACGGCAAATGGCTGGTATACACGGAGGACGCATCCGGCGATGGAATCGGGCACATTTATAAAATGCCAACCGGTGGAGGGACTCCCGCCGAATTGGCCCGCGGAACCAGTTTTACTGCAGTGGTTTCTCCGGACGGCAAACGGATCGCTTACGGGAAAACGGAGGGACAGGGACCCAGTACAAAAGCGAAGATCGTTGTGCAGAGACTGGAAGACGGCGCGATTGAGCAACAGATCGTGATGATCGCGCCGTTTGACGACTGGCACGCTCTGGGCTGGACACCCGACGGCAAAGCCCTCAGCTTTGTGCACAATACAACCGGTAGCACGCAAAATGTGTATATGGCGTCCTTGTCGGGCGGCGCTCCTGTACCGTTGACTCACTTCGCCTCCGAATCTGTGTTTGTGCCTGCTTATGCCTGGTCCAAAGACGGCAAGAAGTTCGCACTCACCCGCGCCCGCTACAACGATACGGATGTCGTCCTGTTCAGCGGATTCCGCTAGCGCTTCAGAAACATTAAGCCGGACACAAAAGAAGTCAAAGACTTCTCCATTTCGGATTGCGGGTGGTGACGGCCAAACCAGAAGTAACACCGCCCGGATGAGTACTGAGGAACGCCCTGCGCGGAGGTTGGCAAATCCTTAGCGCAATGAGCTTAAGTCGCTTCAGGCCTTTAACCGACGGCTCTGGTCTGCAGAGGCCGGGAGTCCCGCGCGAACCCTGTTGCCTACCCCTTCTGGCCTCGGCGAACCGCATCCCTGGCCTCTTTATCCGCCGTCCGCCGCCGTTCCGTCTCGCGCTTATCCCAGAGCTGCTTGCCCTTGGCCAAAGCCAGTTCGACCTTGACCCTCCCATTCTTAAAGTACATTCGGGTCGGAATCAGCGTCAGGCCCTTTTGCTGCGTCTTGCCGATGAGCTTGCGGATCTCTTCGCGGTGCATCAGCAGCTTGCGAGTACGCAGCGGGGCATGATTGAAGATGTTGCCATGCTCATACGGACCGATATGGGCATTCAGCAACCACACCGCATCGTCCTTGACCAGACCGTAGGAATCCTTCAGGTTGGCCAGGCCCCCTCGGATGGATTTAACCTCCGTCCCCGTCAAAACCACTCCTGCCTCAAATTTTTCCAGCAAGAAGTAGTTATGTGAAGCGATCCTATTAACGGCGGCATCTCGCTCGCCAGAAGCGGTGGGATCACGGCGGGGCGATTTCTCCGGGTTGGCCTTGGTTTGGTGGGTGGATTGGCGAGCCATGGGGTTAGGGAGTAGTTATCTTAGCGCATCGTCGGGCGTCCGGCTTCCGGCTCTCGGCTTTCGGAAAACCAGCATTGGAGGTCGAACCGTATTCGCGCTAACGGACGGAAGCCGAATGGCGGAAGCCGGAAGCCGACACGCACCCACTAGGCCTACGACCAAAGAGTATAACTCCCATGTGCGCAACCACTTCGGAAGCTGGAAAAGGCGATGCTATAATCCCCTCACAGACCGCATTTTTCATGGATCGAGTGGGATTCCGGCGCGAGAATTTCCGCGGGGGAAAGCCAGCGCGCCGCTGCTTGGCACGCGGAGTTGTCCGGGCGAACTCGTTAATCGAGCATTTTAATTAAAAGAGGAACATCTCGTGAGGAATATCGAATGAGACGCTTGGTGCGCCCAGCTCTATCGCTGTTGCTGGTCGCGGTTTTCACTCTCCCCGCCATTGCCGACAAAGCCAAGGACTTCTACGCCAAAGGTCAAGACGCGGAGGCTCGCCAGCAGTACGAGGCCGCCTACAATTTTTTCAAGCAGGCCTACGACCTTAAGCCAAAGGATCTGCGTTACCGGTCTGCCTTCGAGCGCGTTCGTTTCGAAGCTGCAGCCTCCATCGTCCACCAGGGGCAGAAGTTACGCGAAGACGGCAAACTGGACGAAGCCGTCGCCGAATTTCAGAAGGCGCTGGCCATCGATCCCTCGTTGTTCATCGCCAAGCAGGAACTGAACCGCACGGTGAAGATGATCAACGACCAGCGCAATCCTCCTCCGCAGGCCGCGGGCCCGCCCCTCGGCCTGGAGCGCAAGGTTCACGAAGCGGCCGGCCCGGTGGAACTCGCTCCCATCTCGAGCATCCCCATCACAGTCAAGATGCTCGCGACCAAGTCCGACGTTGTGTACCGTACCGTGGGACAACTGGCCGGAGTCAATGTCCTGTTCGATCCCGATTACACTCCCCGGGTCATCAACGTGGACCTCAATGGCGTGACCCTTGAAGAGGCGCTGCAGATTACGGCTCTGGAATCGAAAACCTTCTGGCGCGCGGTCACCTCCAATACCATTTTCGTGGCGCAGGACAATCCCGCCAAGCGCAAGGAACTTGAGCAGAGCGTCCTCAAGACTTTTTATCTATCGAATCTTTCCGCGCCCACCGAATTGCAGGATGTGGTCAACGCCATTCGTTCCGTGCTCGATGTCCAGCGCGTCCAGCAGTTACTTTCGCAGAATGCAGTGATCGTGCGCGGCACCCCCGACCAGATCACGCTGGCGGAAAAACTGGTGGAGGATCTGGACAAGGCCCATCCGGAAGTCATCGTTGACATCGCGGTGATGCAGATCAGCAAAGACCGCTCGCGCACCCTGGGCCTCAGTCCTCCGACCAGCGCCACGGTTACGCTGCAGAGCAATCTGAACACAACCACACCGACTACCACTGGAACCACATCGACCGGCGTTGCCACCACCACAGGATCGACCACCGGTCTCAGCCTGAACACGCTCGGCAACCTCAACGCCACAGATTTCCAGGTCACGATTCCCTCCGCCAATCTGTCAGCCACAATGTCGGACTCCGATACCAAGCTGATTCAGAATCCTCAGATTCGCTCACTCGACGGACAGAAGGCATCGCTGAAAATCGGCGAACGTTTGCCCATCGCCACGGGTTCGTTTCAGCCCGGCATCGGTGGCGTTGGCATTAATCCTCTGGTCAACACGCAGTTTCAATACATTGACGTAGGCGTAGTGATCGAGATCACGCCGCACGTTCACGCGGACCGGGAGGTCTCGCTCAAGATCTCCATGGAAATCTCCTCGCAAATCAGCCAGGTCAACATCGGCGGAATCACTCAGCCCGTCATCGGACAGAAAAAAGTCGACCTGGGTGAGATTCGTCTGAAGGACGGGGAATCCAGCCTGATTGGCGGGATCATGGACGATTCGCAGACGAGGTCGCTGAGCGGCATCCCGGGATTAGCCCAGATCCCAATCTTGAAATATCTTTTCGGCCAGACCGCTACGGACCATTCCTCGGACGAGACCATATTTGCCATCACTCCGCACGTCGTCCGTGGCACGGATGTAAACGAGATCAACCAACGCGCGATCGATATCGGCACCGCAAATACGATCGAGTTGCGCCATGTCAGCAGAACCCAGGGCGCCCCTGCCGGCGAAGCGCCTGGTCAGACGCCCTCACAGCCTGGGAACCCGCAGCAGAACCCATCGATACAACCTCTCGGAACTCCACCTTCTGCGGCGCAGGCGCCCGCTCCGAACTCTGCTGGCGGAACGCCCAGCTTCCTATTCGATCCGCCCACCGTACAAGCGGTCAAAGGAAACACATTTGCCGTGAATCTGCTGATTTCCGGCGCTCAAAACGTACACTCCGTGCCGGTGCAGTTGAACTACGATCCCAAAATGCTGCAACTGGTCAACGTCTCGAATGGCGGATTCCTCTCGCAGGATGGCCAGGCCGTAGCGCTGGTTCACCGGGAGGACGAAACGATCGGACAGACGACGATTACGGCTACGCGCCCGCCCGGCGCCGGTGGAGTTTCCGGACAGGGCTCGGTGATCACACTTACGTTCCTGGCAAAAGCCGATGGCCAAACTCCCCTGACCATCACTCGAGGAGGCGCGCGCGATCCCGGACTGCAGGCCATCACCGTCAACGGAGCGCAAGCGGCAATTACGGTTCAGTGATCATGCTTCAGTAACAGGTGGTTCCGTAACAAGTGGTTCGGTAATTATGTTCGGTCATTGCGATTCCGTAATTGCGTTCGCTAAACGATCAGCCCGTCCGTCGTCCGTGCGGCAGGAGTTTTTGCCATCGAGCACTCGCGGTCGGAAATGGGGAGGAACCAAACGCGCCCACGCGCTCCAGCCGCGAAGCGGCGAAGGAGTACAGCCCGCGGCGCAAGCCGTGGGATAGCCCGGTTAAGAATATGCAAGCCCCAAAAGGGGCGAAAGAAAAGAGCGCCATACTCTCAAAAAAGACTCGCGTTCTCACCGATGCGGGAACATGGACGATCTCAAACCGCAAATTCAACATGACGACGCTACAAAAATTTCCCGATAGCCGAACCGCCCGCGGTTTCACGCTGCTGGAATTAATCGTCGCCGCCACCATCTTGTCGATTCTCACCTTGATGGCGCTTCCGCTGGCCCGCGTCACCATTCAGCGCGAGAAAGAAAAAGAACTCCGCCAGGCCCTCTGGGAAATGCGCGACGCCATCGACCGCTACAAGGACGCCGCCGACCGCCAGGCCTTTCAAACTAAAGTTGACACCAACGGCTATCCGCCCGACCTCGAAACTTTGGTGAAGGGAGTCGAAATGCAGGGCGGCAAGAAAATTCGTTTTCTGCGTTCTATTCCCAAAGATCCCATGACCAAGAGCACGGAATGGGGCTTGCGCTCCATGCAGGACGATCCCGACTCCGACTCCTGGGGTGGACAAAGTGTGTTCGACGTCTATACCAAGTCGCAAGGCACAGGCCTCGACGGCACCAAATACAAGGACTGGTAAATGCAACGGGGCGTGAAACAACTCCAACAGCGCGCACGTGAAAGGGGCGATATCGCGTCCATTCGCACATTCGCGCGCCGGTTTGCCCGCCGCCCACGGCTCAAACGCCTTCGCGGGTTCACGCTGCTGGAACTGATGATCGTCATCAGCATCATCATGATCCTGATGGCGGTCGCGGTCCCCGTCTACAACCAGTCGATCGTGCAAGCGCGCGAATCCGTACTGCGCTCAAATTTAAGTACTCTGCGCTCGGTCATCTCGCAGTACACCTTGGACAAACAGAAAGCTCCCCAGTCGCTCGACGATCTGGTCACAGCCGGCTATCTCCGCCAGATTCCGGTGGATCCCATGACCCGGCAAACCAACTGGGAAGTAGTGCAAGAAGAAATAGAACTGGCCGTGGACCAGCAAGACCCCGGCATCACCGACGTCCACTCCGCCTCCAGCGCCACCGCCAGCGACGGCACCGCCTACAGCACCTGGTGATGCGCGGTTAGCCCTGCTCACCCATCGCGTCGGCATCAACATTTTTTTGTACCCCTGCCGCGTAAAATATTTGTTTTGTTACGGATACAGCTTCGGATATCAACTTCCGCCCGTAAAATCTTGAGATTAAAGAAGTTGCACGCAAAATATTGAAATGAAAGAAGTTAGCGGGGAGGTTTGTTGAAGCTGATTTGCCGTCGGTTCCTGAGAGGATTTTGCGCTCGATTCAAGTCTGCGCTTTCTGCATCCTCAGTAAAGGTTATTCGTCACAAGATTGAAAATTATTTCTGTGGAAGCCTGTGGAAAAGGCGATGCGCCGTGCGAGTTTGCGAGTTCGCAGGGCGATGTCTGAACGGAAACGTCCCGCCTTTCCGGTTTTCCAACGGTTCGTCCTATTGAGCTGTGGAAAATTGTCGATAGCGGTATTGAACTGTCTGCTCTAAAGCAGAATCCGCCCCCACCCCGCGGAATTTTGCTAGCAGACCAAGAGGAATAAGTTCTGCCTCAGATAGAGTCGCTTGGCAGGTTTCGCTGCGTAACGGTGCACAAAGCTCGTTCCTGGCTACTGCAACCTTGCTGGCATTGGGCAGCCCGTCGGACATAGAAACCATGAAGACATTCCATTCCCCAGCGTGGTCGTCAGCGAAGGCATAGCCGCCAGAGTCGGACCTCCAGAAGAAACCTTGCGCCAGCATGTGGTGGCGTTGCTGTTCGGGAACGCCGGTGTTATCGCCATCTTGATTCGCAACATGCGGATACACCGGAATACCGACGCTGGTGTGATCAGCCAGACTATTATTCGTCGAACGGTTTTCCGCGGCGCTGCGGTAAACGTCGTAGAGCAGATAGTGGTCATCGGTGCCTTCGACAAAATGGGCAGGATAAAATTTCACGAAAGCTATGAATCGTCCGTCGGGCGATACTGTTGGGGCATACGCCAGGAAGCTATCGGCGATGCTTGCGAGATGAGTGTTGAGCACCACTGTCTCAAAGACGCTCCCGTTAACCATACCGATAACGATCGCTTTTCCTCTTTGTGTCCCCCTAATTTCGTTAACCTGCACGATCTCCGCAGGCAACTCAACTCGGCTTTTCGGCTGAGAGGCGGTTTCAATCTCGACGGCGAGATTCTTTTTTCCGTTAACCAAGCTGATAACAACCTCTCCGTCGCGATATGAAAGGGCTTTCTTGTGATCGGGGTTGAATAAGCCTTCATCGGGTCTCAAGCGAGTGGGTCCGTGGCTAACCGTCGTTCTGTCTGTAGGTTGATATTGTTGCGCTGCGCTCAACGCTGCGGTTATCAACAGGATGCATGCGAGACTCTCGACCGACCGGATAGCCTTGGGCATTTTCAATTCTCCTAATGAGTGTCGGCAGTCCAAAAATTCCCAAGGTCGCCAACCGCCCCCCCGCTACACGCTTGGCTAGAACTGTAGTCGTCAATGTGTCCGTTAGTGCCATTGAATCCCCCGCTGCAGGCAGGGCAATAATCGGCCACATCTTTTATCGCCTCATTTGTGTTCGAGGACGTGACTAGAAGTGCGTTGTCACCGCAACCATAGGGGTTACCCACATTCGGGGACGGGTAGGTCGCCACCGAAACACCTCCTGACATCGCTGTATTACAGGCTCCCGTTATGCTTGAGACAGTCAAGAAGGAATTTTGAACATTGGCACCAGACGGGTAGTTGGTGCATGAAGTGCTGTATTTGACGATTCCGTGGCTTTGCGAAATGCCAGTGCCGTTTATGTATGTTTGTGACAAGAAGTCAGATTTGAGCGAGGTTTGAGTGAAGGTGCAGCTCGAATTAAACGTCCAGGCCGTTTGCGGAGACCCGGTACAAGCCGACTCATACGGAGTGTTGTATTGCGAGTGCCTAATTGTGCCGAGTACCAGCCAAGTTCTTGTTAAATTGAAAGTACCGGTTGCAGGTATGGCGTTGTAGTTCCATATTGCCTTTACAGAACTGTAAGTGTCGGCTGGCATATATGGACGATTGAAAGCAACATTGTAGGAACCGGGGCCCACTGCGGCACCGCCATTATACGTAATTTGAGGCTGGTTATTGACGCCGATGGCTATTACCTCCAATGTGCCGCTACTGCCGCTGGGGCCTGTGAGGCTTACACTTACCTGATTGTTCTCCAAGTCTGCGCTGGTGATCTGGGCTTGAGCCACCGTGACCGGCTGCTGTGGGTTTCCAATGTAGGGCGGGCATCTGGGACCTGGATGCGTGCCGGCTAGTTGAATTTGGGCCCTTCCCGTCGCCGTTCCTACCGCAACTGTATGCAAGGTTCTCGTCGGAAGCGTAGCCACTGCCGTGTTGCTGCTCGACCAGTTATAGCCGTAGTCCGTAACGTCATCGACGGTCCCACCGCACTGCTCAGTTGAGTGAATGAAGTCCTCGTTGTCGATTTCAGGTGGGCCGCCAAAAGGTGTCGGATCCAGCGTAGGAAGCTCCATCCCGCAACAGTTTGAGCATCCGTAAGAGGCGTGGCCGTAGGTCTTATCGACCACGAGTTTCCCTTCGTACAACTGCCCCACCGTCGGATGATCCAGGTCGCGCAGCTCATAAGATCCATTCATCGCTTCAGGCGACAGGGTATGGCCGTCGGAATCGGCGATCTGACCGCGAACCAATTGCCCTACATCGACCCACAATTGTTGGCCTGGCGGCAGCATTTTCTCCAGCCTATATTTATCCTTTCCACCATTGTAGAAGAGCGTAACCTCCGCCGTGGTAGATTCCGGGCCAGCATTTCCTGTGGTGATGAATGTGTTGTGAGCAGGATCGACGTGCCACATGCCACCTGCCCACATGCGGCTAATTCCTTCCGAGAACGGTGTCTGCAAGCCGTAGCGATTCCCTTTGTCGTAGCTAAGGGCAACCGCGACCAGATCCGCCCGCCTGCCCGCGTAGCCGAGCTTCAACGTGGCCCAGTTGGCATCGGCCGGCAGCTGTCCGGATGTCTGCTGATCCGCCAAGTTAATGACCCTCAGTTCGCCCGGCGATAGAGCCAACGGAGAAAAAGCAAATTCCCCTGACTTGCCCGGGCCGCGCCAATCTATTGTCAGCGAAATTTGCGCCTGCCCGGTTCCGGCGTTTCGTAGAAAAAGGCGAGGGATCAGCGTTGTCCCGTCAGGGAATGCGAGGCCCGGGTCCGGCTGGCTGAGTGCCATCATAGGAGCGAGCAGTGTGTGATCCCTGGATTTATCATCCGGTTCGCGGTCAAACAACTTCATGATCGCGGCCAATCCCGTGACCTCGTCGAAGACAATCTGCGTGGCGGAAAGCGACTCGCGACCCGGCAGTGATAGCGTCAGCCCCCCATGAATCCTACGCTGGACGGCCCAAGCGTCTCCCGGAGATCGATGCGCTTTGTCTGCCCTGGCCCGATACTCAGTGGGATGCGGTGATTCGCCGAGGACGAAGAGAGTATTAAGCTGCCAGTGACTGCTTTGCTGGCTGGGTTTGTGAGGATCAAGTAGTCAGTTGAGGTCTGGGCGGGCACCCACCACATCCCTTCGAGGCCGCCGGTCGTGTAAAGCGGGCTTCCGGCGTCGTCTGCGTCAAAGTGAAAGTCGATCGGTTGGCCTTCGCGGCGGACGATGGTTGCGCCGAAGAGATTGGCGGAATCGAGGCCGCTGAAGCGAAATGCCACCGACCCGAAAGGGCCTGCTCCGTTGAGAATCTGAGGCTGAGATTGGGCGAGGTTTCGCAGGTCGAGCGATATGACGTGTTGCGGCGCGATCGTGACTGGCGTGAGTGCAACTTCTTGCCCGGAAGCTGCTCGGAGCACAGGCGTGACGGTCAATTCTCGGAAGGTCAGGTTGTTGCGCATTTCAACGTCGGTATTCCATCCCGGCTCCAAGGTCCAGTAAGCCGCGGAAACTTCTTGCGGAGAAGGGTCCCATTTGGCAGGGCCAACCACTTTTATCCTCTGCGGATGCGGCGGCGGGCCGGTCTGTGCGCAGAGCAGGGCTGAAAAGAGGAACAGAAAGGACGCGGCAGCAGCGCTAGAGGATCTACGGACCATGATTGCACCCTCCAAACTCTCAATCCCGGAGTCGGCCCGATGTGAGGGAGAAACTTACTACGGAGAACCTCTGCTGCGAAAAAACAATTTGTTTTGTTACGAAAAACGGAATAAGGCATGAGTCGCGAAATCCGCGGAAGCCGCGTGGCGTGTGACATTTAACCTTACCGTCAATAAGAAGTGACCAGACGATGGTCAATGCGGAGGCGGTCTGACGCTATCACTGCCGGGACACGAATCGCCTTCCGCAACGGGGTACGCAAGTTGTGCGTGCCTCCGCCCACGAAGTAACATCTACCCATGCCCGTTGAAACCGAAATTCAGGCCCCAACTTCCATCCGCGCGCCGCGAGGCAACTCAATCACCTGCAAGGGTTGGCAGCAGGAAGCGGCCATGCGCATGCTTATGAACAACCTGGACGAAGAGGTTGCTGAGCGTCCCCGCGACTTGGTGGTTTACGGCGGAACGGGACGCGCCGCGCGCAGTTGGGAAGCCTATCGCGCCATCGTGGCGACGTTGAAGAATCTGGAGAACGACGAAACTTTGCTGGTGCAATCGGGCAAGCCTGTAGGCGTATTCAAGACGCACGATCATGCGCCGCGAGTTCTGATTGCAAATTCGAATCTCGTGGGCCATTGGTCGAACTGGGAGAAGTTCAACGAACTGGAACGCGCCGGTCTCATGATGTACGGACAGATGACCGCGGGTTCGTGGATCTACATCGGGTCACAAGGCATTGTGCAGGGAACGTTCGAGACGTTCTCCGCGGCAGGCGAGAAACATTTCGGCGGCGATCTCGCAGGCAAGCTGATTGTCAGCGGGGGAATGGGCGGAATGGGCGGAGCGCAACCCATGGCCGCGACCATGACCGGCGCGGCGTTCCTGGGGATTGATGTCGATCCCGAGCGCATCAAGAAACGCCTGAAGACCGGTTATCTCGACTTCATGGTCACCACACTCGACGAAGCCCTGCGCATTCTGAAGAACGCCGTGCGCAAGAAAGAAAATGTTTCCGTCGGGCTGGTCGGAAATTGCGCGGACGTAATTCCGGAGTTGGCCGAACGCGGCGTCGTCCCCGATATTCTGACCGACCAAACGTCCGCTCACGATCCGCTGAACGGCTATGTGCCCAACGGCATGACCCTGGCCGAAGCGGTCGAGTTACGGAAAAACGATCCGCAGGCGTATCAGGAAAAGTCGCTCGACGCCATCGCGCGCCACGTGGAAGCCATGTTGCGCCTGCAAAAAATGGGGTCCGTCACTTTCGATTACGGAAACAACATCCGCACCTTCGCCTTCCAGCGCGGCGTGAAGAACGCCTACGATTTTCCGGGATTCGTACCCGCGTACATTCGCCCGCTATTTTGCGAAGGCCGCGGCCCATTCCGCTGGGTTGCGCTATCGGGCGAAGCATCCGACATTCACGTGACCGACAATCTTGTCCTGGAGTTGTTCCCCGAGAATCGCATCCTGCGCCGCTGGATCGACCTGGCACGCAAGCGCATCAAGTTTCAAGGATTACCCGCGCGCATCTGCTGGCTGGGCTACGGCGAGCGTGCCCGGTTCGGTCTGGCCATCAATGACCTTGTGAAGAGAGGCAAGATCAAATCTCCCATCGTGATCGGGCGTGATCATCTCGACTGCGGCTCGGTGGCGTCTCCATTTCGCGAAACCGAAAACATGAAAGACGGCTCCGACGCGGTCGCCGACTGGCCTCTGCTCAACGCCCTGCTGAACACCGCGGCTGGCGCTTCGTGGGTGTCGATTCACAACGGCGGAGGCGTCGGCATCGGATACTCTCTGCACGCCGGCCAGGTCACCGTGGCGGATGGCAGCGATGAGATGGCGAAACGCATCGAGCGCGTGCTCACTACGGATCCAGGCATGGGCATCATCCGCCACGCCGATGCAGGCTACGACGAGGCCAAAGAGTTTGCGAAGAAAGCCGGCGTGAGGATTCCGATGCAAGAGTGAGCTCCGTCTGTGAATGAGCTTCCTTCAGTGCCGCCGAAATCGAATGTGGAAGAGCAGCCCTGCAGGATCGCGCGGAGCGAAGAAGGAAGAGGGGCTCTAGCCCTGTGTGCAAGTGATTTCCCCGCCGCCGACTCGTCGCTCGAGCTTACTTCTGGAGCGCGTTGAGTACGGCCTCATACGCCGGCTTCTTCTGGTACTTGTCGTCCCAGAGAAGCGCCCAGCCCTGGCCTTTAAAGAACTGTGGAATCCAGGAATGTTTATCGGTGAACCCCCAAGTCTGCAGGAGTTTGCAGGCGGGCTGCTGAACGCAGAGTTCAGTCATTTCGCCATAGAGTTTGGCTTGCTGGTTGAGCGACGCTGGGCTGTCATTGCTGAGACGAACGTCGAGTTCGGTAATGTGCAACTCCAGACCAAGCTTGGCGAAGCGCTCCAGATTCTTCGCATAGGACGATAGTTTCGAAGGGTCATCGAATTTCAGGCTGACGTGCGTTTGGAAACCGATTCCGTCGAGCGGCACGCCGCGCTTTTTGAAATCCACGGCCATGGCATAGATTGCGTCTGACTTCTGGTTGATGACTTCGGCATCGTAATCGTTATAAAACAGCTTCGCTTTTGGGTCGGACTCGCGGGCCCAGCGCAACGCCTGCTCGATGTACTTCGTGCCGCTTCCCGCGCCAACTCCCGGCTGGTCATACCAGATGGTGTGGCGCATCGTGCCATCATCGTTGAAAGCTTCGTTTACGACGTCCCACGCGTAGACCTTGGAAGCATAGTGGCCCATCACGGTGTGAATGTGGCGTTGCAGAATTGCTGCGAGCTGCGGCGACGCGTATTTGCCTTCCGTAATCCATTTGGGCACCTGGTTGTGCCAGACCAGGGTGTGGCCGCGCACGACCATCTTGTGGATCTGGGCAAATGCGACCAGCTTGTCGGCTCCCGCGAAATCGTATGGATTGGGATCGCTGTCCGGCCTGGGATGAATGGGGCCGAACTTCATTTCGTTCTCGGGCTGGAGCTGGCTGAACTCGGAGCCCAGGATGGTTGCGTATTCCGCTTCGGAGAGATGCGCCGAAGCGGCGGCGGCGCCAATGAGAATGTGATGATTCTCGCCCGCCTGACGAAGCGTGTGAACAGAGGGCGGCGCGGCGGCTCCCAAAATGATCATTGCTCCGCAGATGAGAACTGCAGCAGCAATGATCTGACAGACGCTGCGCGGCGGGCCAATCCATCGCTCGCCAATCCATCGCTTAAGATAAAACCGGGCGTTGATCATGAAAGTACTTCCCTTCGATGTCAGAGCTGAATGCATCATTACGTACGACCAGGAAGATGAATTCGCCGACGTTTAGCTTCCGTGCTGCTAGACTGAAGCGAGAGTGACGGCAAGACGAAGGTCCCCACCATCTGGCGCATTGCTGTTGGCCAACATAGGCCAGCTTCTCACGCTACAGTCTAAGTTGCCTACCACAGCCCCACGGCGTCGATCTGATCTCAAGGAACTCGGAATTATCAAAGACGGCGCAGTGTTGTGTCTACAAGGAAAGATTGTTTCCGTAGGAAGTACGAAGGACGCTTTTCGCGATGGGTGGCTCAAGAAGAATCGCAGCAAAGTCGCCGAGATCGACTGTACGGGCAAAGTGGTTCTGCCTGGCTTCGTCGATTCACATACCCATCCCGTTTTTGTCAGCCCGCGGCTGGTGGATTTCGAGAAGCGCATCGAAGGCGCTTCTTACGAAGAAATTGCTGCCTCTGGCGGAGGTATTCGATCCAGCGTAGAAGCGGTCCGCAGGGCGCCAAGGGCCGCGCTCGCGGCGAAAGTTGGAACGGCGCTGAAGGAAATGGCCGCGCACGGCACGACTACGGTGGAAGCCAAGTCAGGCTATGGGCTCACGGTCGAATCGGAACTGAAATCGCTGGAAGCGATTCGGGAAGCCGCCTCTCGCTGGCCGGGAACGGTGGTCTCTACCCTGCTCGGAGCTCATGTGGTTCCAAAAGAATTTCAGGGACGCTCACAAAAATATGTTGAGATCGTCTGTACAGAGATGATCCCGCAGGCAGCCAGGCGGAAGCTTGCGCGTTTTGTGGATGTGTTCTGCGACCAAGGGGCATTTACCCCGGAAGAAACTGAACAGATTTTTGAAGCCGCCGCAAAATATGGATTGGACATGTCCGCGCGCACATGGGCCAGCTAACGGAGACAGCTCTTTCATCATTTTTGCGTTTCAATCCCGCATCGTTGGATCACATGGACCATGTGAACCAAGCCGACATCGCGGAACTAGCCAGGCACGACACAGTGGCGGCACTCCTACCGGGGGCAAATTATTTTCTCGGTCTGAAGGAATATGCGAACGCGCGCCGGTTGATCGACGCGGGAGTGCCGGTGGCGTTGGCCACGGACTACAATCCTGGCACTTCACCGACGATCAGCATGCCCATGGCAATGTCGCTGGCCTGCACGCACATGAAGATGACACCGGCGGAAGCAATCGCGGCGGCAACGATCAATGGGGCATGGGCTCTACGGCTTGCCGACCGAAAAGGCAGCATTGAGCCTGGGAAGGACGCCGATCTGGCAATATTTTCAGTCCATGACTACCGTGAAATTCCGTACTGGTTCGGAGCCAACCACTGCGCGTTGACAGTTCTGAATGGAATGGTCGCATCGCGAAATTGAACATTCGCGAGATAATATTCGTACTCAATGAAACGGAGCCTTGTGTCTACGCTTGGCGCGCACTCCAGGAATCCACAGAAAGAAGCAATCCGATTTTCTCCCTAGGAAGGTAAATATGAAACGCATTCTTGCAGTTATGACGTTTGTCGCCCTCGTAATTTCGCTGGCCGCCGCGCAGCGTCTGCCGGAGGGCGCCAGGCCAGAGAATTACAAACTTACCTTCACGCCCGATCTCGACAAGGCAAGGTTTGAAGGCGACGAAACCATCGCCATCCGGCTGCTGAAGCCGAGTTCAGAAATCACGCTGAACGCGGTGGATATCGATTTCCACGACGTGACCGTCAGCGGCGGCGGCGCAACGCAGAAAGCCACAGTCACTGCCGAGAAAGAAAAAGAGATGGTCGTGCTGAGCGTCGAGAAGACGCTTGCCGCCGGGCCGGTCACCGTTCACATCACTTACTCCGGCATTCTGAATAACGAAATGCGCGGCTTGTACCTGGGCAAGGACGATCACGGGCGCAAGTATGCCGCATCGCAGTTTGAAGCCACCGACGCGCGACGCGCCTTTCCTTCCTTCGACGAGCCCGACTACAAGGCCACGTTCGACATTACCGCGGTGGCCGACAAGAGCCAGGTCGCGATTTCGAATCAGAAAATTGTCTCGGATATGCCCGGACCCGGTGACAAACACACGGTGCGCTTCGCCACGACGGCCAAGATGTCGTCTTACCTGGCCGCGCTGGTAGTGGGCAACTTCGAATATGTCGAGGGAGAAGCGGATGGCATTCCGATTCGCGTCTACAGCACTCCCGGGAAGAAAGAGATGGGGACATTCGCTCTGGATGTTGCCAGCCACGTTCTGAAATATTACGACCACTACTTCGGCATTAAGTACCCCTATGGAAAGCTGGATCTGATCGGCCTGCCTGACTTTTCGGCCGGGGCGATGGAGAACACAGGCTGCATCACATTCCGCGAGGTGATTCTTCTCATCGACGAGAAGCAAGGCTCGATTGGATTGAAGAAGGAAATTGCCAGCGTGATTGCGCACGAGATGGCGCATCAATGGTTTGGCGATCTGGTCACCATGAAGTGGTGGGACGATGTCTGGCTCAACGAAGGCTTTGCGACATGGATGTCGAGCAAGCCGATCGAAGCATGGAAACCGGAATGGAATTTCAACCTGGATGACGTAAGCGACACCGGCAGAACACTGAACGTCGATTCGCTGGCCAACACGCGGCCCATTCATCAGGCGGCGGAGACGCCGGCGCAGATTCTGGAACTGTTCGATGGAATCGCCTACGGCAAGGCAGCGTCGGTGCTGCGCATGCTGGAAGCGTATCTGGGAGAGGACACGTTTCGCGCTGGCGTGAATGCGTACCTGCAGCAACATCAGTACGCGAACGCGACGGCCAGCGACTTCTGGGATGCGCAGGCGAGAACCTCGAGAAAACCGGTCGATAAGATCATGCCTACCTGGGTGAATCAGGCGGGCGCTCCGATTCTGAACGTGAAGGCTCAATGCTCGGTCAACTCTACCAGCGTCGCGGTGAGCCAACAGCGGTATTACTATGACCGCTCGAAGTTCGAAGCGCCTCACGATGAACTGTGGCAAATCCCGCTGTGCTTGCGGGGTTCGGCGAGTGGCAAGAATTCGAAATGCGAACTCATGACAAAGAGGGAAGAAACCTTCACGCTCCCGGGTTGCTCCCTGTGGGTTCTGACCAATGCCGGCGGGGCCGGCTACTATCGAACGGCTTACCAGCCGAACGCGGTTCGGGCACTGGCAAATGACGCGGAGACTGAACTGACTCCCGCCGAGCGAATCGTAGTGGAGAACGATATCTGGGCTTCGGTGCGAGTGGGTCGCGAACCCGTTGGCGACTACCTCGCTTTTGCACAAGGCTTGCAGCCGGACCGCAACCGTGCCGTAGTGGAAGATGTTCTGGGCGGCCTCACTTTCGTGGGAAAGTATCTGGTCAGCGACAGCGATCGTGATGAATATCGCGCGTGGCTGCGGCAATATCTGGCGCCGGCTATGAAGGACCTGGGATATGAAGCCAAGCCGGGAGAGAGCGACGAACAAAAGGCTTTGCGGACGGACGTGTTTCGGGCGCTGGGGTACGATGCCCGCGATCCAGAAACTCTGGAAGAGGCGCGCAGACTCGCCGACAAGGCACTGAACGATCCCGCGTCTGTCGATAGTGAAATGGCGGGAGGCGCTTTTGCGCTGGCGGCGTTGAATGGCGACTCCGCATTCTATGATCGGGTGCTACAGGCAGCGAAGAATCCTAAATCGCCGGAGCTGTACTATACGTATCTCTATACGCTGCCGCGATTCAGCGATCCGGAGTTGTTGCAGCGCACGCTGGATTTTGCTATCTCGCCGGAAGTGCGCTCGCAGGATGCGTTGCGGGTGATCAGCAGTGTGATGAGAAATCCGGCCGGTCAGGACCTGGCCTGGAATTTCATTCGGTCCCACTGGAATGCGGTGGCGAAAGCCGGAGGTCCGTTTGCCAGCGCCGAAGTGGTGGGAGCGACCAGCGGTTTCTGCGATACGGGGAAGCGCGATCAAGTGACGGAATTTTTTTCTGAGCACAGGATTGCGGCAGCGGAGCGCACTTATAAACAATCCATAGAGCGTATTAACGCCTGCGTTGATTTGAAGTCGCAGCAGCAGCCGCAACTGGCCTCGTGGCTGGGCCAGCACGGCACTGCTGGCGGAAAATAGACCAGGGGCGATACAGGGCCGGGACAGCAGGTCCCTCGACTGCGCAGGATCTTTCGTTTTGCGAACGATCCTCCTCCGCTCGAGATGACAAACTGTGCCGGCCTCTCTTACTTACGGCAATACTGGATTACGGCATGACTGGAAGAACCAGGTGCGAGGGCAGATCGCGTGAGCAATAGATGCGCTGGGTTGCAGAAGTGAAATCCGAAGCGGTGGCTTGATAGATGCTGGGCACGAACTTCTGCGGATTGCGGTCGATCACGGGGAACCAGGTCGATTGAACCTGAACCATGATGCGATGACCTTTGAGGAACACGTGATCGTGATCGCGCAGCGGGATATTCCACTCCGTCGGCTTGTTAGGAGTCAGAGCAGACGGCTTCTCGTAGCTGGTGAGGTAGCGGCCGCGCCGCACTTCCATGGCAACGGGGAGTTCGTAGCCGTTTAAAGATTGAGCATATTGTCCGGGCTTCGGACCTTCGTCGGGAGTCCACGCATTTTTCTGGGCGTCCTGGGGATATACGTCGATCAACTTGACAACAAAATCGCTATCGGTGCCGGAAGTCGAGGCGAATAGATTTGCCGCGAGCGGACCCGTGACGACGAGATCATGTTCGAGCGGTTCGCTGAGGAAAGAGAGAACGTCAGGACGGTGATCGACAAAACGCTGGTCGGCAACTTCCCAGGTGCGCCAGTCGCCTGCGGGATACGTGGGCGAGATGGGGCGCTGGCGGTAGGGCACGGGGTTGGCGGGATCGGAGACATACTCGCGGTAAACACGGTCCGACTTAGTAGCATCGGGCGCAGTGAAAGACAAAGTTCGGTCGGCGTGAAAATAAAGTTTGGTAACCTTCGCTTCCTTCGGCGGCCACGCCGGGTAAGTACGCCACGTGTTCGATCCACTCTGAAAAGTGCTGGCCTGCCATTGCGGCTTCTCGCCCTGGCCGTGCAGATAATAACGGAAGAACGGAGCTTCGATCGTCTCGCGAAATTCGCGGGCGGTTTCGTGGCCGGCAAACGGAATGATGCCGATGCTGTCTCCCTTGGGACTCTGCCACTCGCCGTGATACCACGGACCAGCAACGATGAAATTTGTGTGCTGCGGATCGCTCTCCTCGGCGTGACGGAAAATCTGCCACGGTCCCCAGGGATCTTCCTGATCCCAGAATCCCGCAACATTCAAGTTAGGCACGGTAGACGCGTGAAGCTGGCTAACCCAGGCTTCTTTTTTCCAGAACTCATCGTAGTCGGGATGTTCCACGCTGGAGTTCCAGTACGGTATGGAGCCGTGAAGATATTTCGCGTTGATGTTGGAGAGCGGACCAAGGTTCAGGTACCACTCGTAGGTATCGTAAGTTTCAAACTCGAAGTGCGTGTTCTTGTTCTTGTCGGACTGCTCCATCACAGCATATTCGAAGTCATAACTTTCGCGCAGGGCGCCGTAGCGGTGGTCATCGTCGTTCATCCACTGGTCTACGGGCGAAGCTTGCTCGCTGATGGCGGCAAGCGCGGGGTGCGGATGAAGGAGTGTCAGCGCGGTGGTCAATCCATCGTAGGAGACGCCGAACATTCCGACTTTGCCGTTATTGTTGGGGATATTTTTCAGAAGCCAGTCGATGGAGTCGTAGGCATCGGTGGTTTCGTTGGTGGCCTTGGGATCATTCAAGTCAACCCAGGAGGAAAGATTAAACACTCCTTCGGACTTGAAGCGTCCTCGCAGATTCTGGAAGACGAAAATGTAGCCGTCTTGCGCGAGTTCCTTGAGAGAGGTGGGGATCTGCTCAGGCGGTTTTTCGGGAACGCCATAGGGAGTGCGGCGAAACAGGATGGGCAGCGGGCCCTGTTGATCGATGGGAGTGAGAATCGCGGTCTGCAGATGCACTCCGTCGCGCACCGGGATCATGACTTCCTGAAGTTTAAAGAGCGGCTTCGATGCGGGTTGCGGAGTTTGCTTTGCGACAGAAACTGCCATCAGCATTGCGATCGAGATCGCCGTCAGGGATGCGATCAACAGCGGCGGGGTGAAACGGACGGGCAAGCGCACTGAGACTCCTCCAGCTAAATGTTGTGAAGACGGGGCTGCGGGCGAAGTATATCAATATTGCGAATGACTCAGAACAACCCTCCAACGGAGAAGTTCATCCGGCTCAGGCCGGCTGACGCCATCGCCGAGCGCGACGCCATTCCGGCGAGTGCGAGAGCCAGCACAGACGCGAGCAGGGAGGTGACGATGCGACGGAATCACGAGGGAGCCGGTTTGGATGGAGCGGCGTTAAGCATTAGGTCGCCGCTTAGAGCCGCCACTAGCAAGATTTTCTACATGACTGGCGGCACAGTAATGCCCATGACCGCCAGGCAGCGAATCAGTTCGCGCCGCACTACGGCGACGGTCGCTAGAAGGAATTTTTTTCGCTTTTCATCTGGTTCGCTCAGGATGGGATGGCGATGGTAGAACGTATTGAAAAGCTGCGCTAGTTGGAAAACATGTTTGGCTAGATACGCCGGTTCCGTCGTGGCAATGCATTTGTCGATTACGTACGAAGTCTTGGAAGATGCGAGCCACAGCTCCCAGAATTCATTTCCGGCGTTGCCGGTTAGATAATTCGCCAGATCGGCCGCTGAAATACTGGCCGCCCCGGCCGCGTAGAAAGTTTCGGGATCGATCTCCGCTTTACGGAAGATGCTGGTGGCCCGCACCACCGCATATTGCGCGTAGGGTCCGGTCTCACCCTCGAAGCTTAGCGCTTCTCTAAAATCAAAAGCAATGACCGATTGCTTGGTGAATTTCAGCATGAAGTAACGCAGAGCGCCGATGGCAATTTGCGTGGCAATTTCCTGGCGCTCCCGGTCGCTGAGCTGGGGATGGCGAGAGTTCGACTTCGTTCTTGGCCGAAACGATGAGTCGATCGAGCAGGTCGTCCGCTTTGACGCCGAAACCCTTGCGGCCGCTGACTTCGATGTAGGAGCGCGTTTTATCTTCGTCGCTCAGGTTGTAACCGAGCTCAGCCGCGCAGCGCGGCGTCAGTGCAACCATCTCGTAGGAGAAATGTGTGTAGTGGTCGGCAGCCTCAATGTGGCCGAGTCCGCGCAACGCTTCGATGACTGTGTTCTGCGCCTCGGACTGCCGGGCATCGATCACATTGTAGATTTCGGCGACGTCGCCGAAGTGGGGATGATCCTTTACGCCGTCCGTTGTGGATATCCAACAGTCGTGGCCGTCGGGATAGCGGTAGAACTTGCGATAGCCGAAGTCGCGGCCGAGAAGACCGAACTTCCACATGTGGTAGGCGATGTCCTTACCGACGTAGCCGACCGTCCCATTGGAGCGGACGATGACTTTCTGGTCTTCCTCGGTGATTTTGTCAGCCTCTGTGTCCTCAGTGTCCTCTGTGGTTGAATTTGCTTTTCCTGTCCCAGCGCGCCGCATCACCCAGCATCCTTTATTCTTGCCTTCGCTCTCGAAGGTGAGCACGCCACTCTCTTTCAGTTTGATGAAAGCCGCGTCCCAAAAATGCAGGCGGAGGATTTCGCTTTCGCGCGGAAGGAAATCGTATTCAATGTCGAGCCGGTCCATGGTTTCAAGATGGCGGCACAACACGGCAACCGAGATCAGATCGGCGATAGCGGCGGTTTCCGTAGAAGCTTCTTCAATGGAGTGCAGCGTCTGCAGGCGTATTTGCAGATTCTGCTTGTCCTGCTCATACCACTTCGAGACTTGAGCGTAGAGATCCCAGCAGTAGTAGTCGAAGCGCGGCTGCAGAGTCAGGGCTTCGATTTCGGCGCGAGATTTCTTCTGGATGTGGGTGAAGCCGACGACCACGTCGGCGACCTGCACGCCCGTATTGTCGATGTAGTTCTGAACGTCCACCGTTCTCCCTGCAGAGCGCAGGAGCCGGACAAATGTGTCACCGAGAATTGCATTGCGCAGATGTCCGATGTGAGCAGCCTTATTCGGATTAATGCTGGAGTGCTCGACCAGAATCTTGCCGTGAGGAATCCCGGCGGTTGGCTGCGTACCAGCGGCGACAGCAGCGGCCATCCATGCCCGGTCGATCTTCACATTCAAATAACCCGGAGGAGCAACTTGCATTCCGGCGATGCCTTCGACGGAGCCGATGTCGGCTCGAATCGCTTCGGCGATCTTTAGAGGGGCGGAGCGCAGCGGCTTGGCGAAAGGAAAAATCGGAATCGCGAAGTCGCCGAGTTCGACGGTCGGCGGCTGTTCGATGACTACGCTGGTCAGAACGGCGGCGGGAGTGCGCTGCTGCAGACACTGCAGCACTCGGCGGGCAAGACGTTGTTCCAGATGGCGATACAAAAAGTCCCTCGAAACGCTGGAAGAACAGTGATTTTAGCAGAGCGCGCGGGGGCTGCGCGTTTGACGGAGGTAGAAGGGGTTCCCTATGATGAAAGTTTCTCGTCATGGCGGCGGAAACCTTTTAAACACAGAGCGCCACAGCGGGTGCACAGAGGCCGCTCTATGAAATTTGCTCGTGTGATCTCTGTGTCCTCTGAGGTGAAGATTTGGACTTATATGCACATTGCCTACCTTGAATGCTTTTCCGGCATGAGTGGCGACATGTTCATGGGCGCTTTGATCGACGCCGGAGTTTCGCCGCGACTGCTGGAGGATACCGTGGCGGCGCTGGGATTGGGCGCGCGGTTGGAAGTCTCACGTGTTGTGCGCAGCGGAATTTCGGCGACCAAGGTGGACGTTTGGGTGGACAGCGAGAAGGATCTTCCTCGGGAGGAATACTGGGCGAAGCAAGATTTGGCGCGGGCGTCCAGGCCCGCGATCAAGCAAACCAAGCACGATCATCCTCATGCTCATGATCACGATCACCCAGATCATCGTGAGCACGAGCATTCCTCCGCGGTCAGCGGTTCGCAGGCAGGAGTGCCCGCGCCACACGAGCGTTCTCACGGGCGCGGATTGACTGAGATTCGTGGGATTATCGGCGGGGCCACGATTAGCAATGCTGCCAAGAAGACTGCGATTGCGATTTTCGAGGCGCTGGGTGCGGCGGAGGCAAAGATTCACAATACATCCATTGAGAAGATTCACTTCCATGAAGTCGGGGCGGCAGATGCGATGGTCGATATTATTTGTGCATCGGTAGGTGCAGAGGCTCTGGGTGTGGATGAGATCGTTTGCTCTCCGTTGAACGTTGGCGGTGGAATGGTGCAGTGCGCACACGGTAGTTTCCCTGTGCCGGCGCCTGCGACGGTCGAACTGTTGAAAGGAGCGCCGGTTTACTCTTCTGGAGTGCAAGCCGAGTTAGTCACCCCCACGGGGGCGGCAATTGTGAAGGTATTGGCCAGGCGCTTTGCCTCTTTCCCCGAGATGAGGATTGAGAAGTCGGGATACGGCGCAGGAACGCGAGAGTTCGCGGGACATCCCAATGTCGTTCGATTGATTGTGGGCGAAGCGGCTTCGACTTTGGCCGCGAAGACGGCGTCCGAGACCATTACGGTGCTGGAGGCAAACCTCGATGATCTAAATCCGCAGGTGTTTGGATACGTGATGGATCGTCTGCTCGAAGACGGCGCCTTGGAGGTGTTTGGCGTGCCCGTGCAGATGAAAAAGAGCAGGCCGGGCACGCTGCTCACGGTGCTGTGCAGACCCGAGGACGCGGGCAAGCTGGCGCAGATCATCTTCACTGAGACTACAACTCTCGGCGTGCGAAGGCGGGACGAAGTTCGGCAGACTCTGGCACGGCGTTGGGAGAACGTGCGCACCGAATGGGGCGAGGTGCGAATCAAAATTGCCAGCATGAATGGAACCGTCACGAATTACGCGCCCGAGTATGAGGACTGCAGGCGTATCGCGGCCGAGCATCAGGTGCCCCTGAAGACGGTGATTCAGGAGGCTTCGCGACTGTATCTGGGGAAAGGCATAAGGCGCTAACCACGAGGGCACTGAGATTCGCAGAGTAGTTCTCTTCTCTCTGAATCCTCTGTGATTAAAGATACATGAGCAGGAAGTTTTACATCACGACTCCGATTTACTACGTGAACGCGCGGCCGCATATTGGCCATGCCTACACGACGATCGCGTGCGATACGATTGCGCGGCGGCAAAGGCTGCTGGGTGCCGATACATTTTTTCTTACCGGCACCGACGAGCATGGGCAGAAAATTGAGCGAGCCGCGCAAGCCGCCGGCAAAACTCCACAGCAGTACGCGGATGAGATTTCGGCGGAGTTCCGGCAATTGTGGAAGCGGATGGGAATCTCGAATGATGACTTCATCCGCACCACGGAGGAGCGGCACAAGAAGCGGGTGCAGGAACTGTTCCGGCGCATTCGCGATAACGGATACATCTACAAGGGCACGTATACCGGGCAGTACTGCGTTTCCGATGAACTCTACGTGGACGGGGCGCAGCCCGGCGATCCTTGCCCAACTTGCGGACGCATTACCGAGACCGTGCACGAAGAGAATTATTTTTTTAAGCTCTCGGCGTTCCAGGACAAACTGCTGGAGCTTTATGCGAATCCGGAATTCATTCGTCCCGAAACGCGGCGCAATGAGGTAATTTCTTTTGTGCATTCCGGGCTGCGTGATCTGTCGATCAGCCGGTCGACATTTTCGTGGGGCATTCCCGTGCCGGATGATGCCAAGCATGTGATCTATGTGTGGCTCGACGCGCTGGCCAACTACATCACTGCTATCGGGTACGGCTCGACGCACGCGGGCGCGCAGGAGGCATTCAAGAAATACTGGCCGGCGGACGTGCACATGATCGGCAAGGAAATTGTCCGTTTTCACTGCGTATACTGGCCAGCCTTCCTTCTAGCTGCGGGATTGGCCCTGCCCAAGGCGATTGTGGCGCATGGCTGGCTGCTGTTTGAAGAGAGCAAGATGTCGAAGTCGCGCGGCAATATTGTGCGCACGGAAACCATTCTCGACGTGCTGGGCGCGGATGCGCTGCGTTATTTTCTGCTGCGCGAGGTCGTGTTCGGGCAGGATGGTTCGTTCTCGTTCGACGCGCTGGTGCAGCGCTACAACTCGGATCTCGCCAATGGACTGGGGAACCTGGCCAGCCGCACGTTAACTATGATTAACCGGTACTTTAAAGGCGAAGTGCCGTATCCATCGCACGCGGCGGCGAAAACTCCGGCCGATGATGCGATTGCCGAGACGGCGCGAAGGACGATTCGCGAATTCGGCGTGCTGTTCGATCAATTCCAGTTCTCTCGCGCGCTGGAAGCAGCATGGGCACTGGTGGCCGCTGTCGACAAATACATCGTCGAGAATGAGCCCTGGTCGCTGGGCGAGAAGCAGGACGATGCGAGCCGAGCGCGGCTGGCCACGGTGCTTTACACCTCGGCTGAGGCGCTACGTATTGCAACTGCGCTGGCGCATCCAGTCATGCCCGATGCAACCGCAAAGATCTGGGAGCAGATGGGACTTGGAGACATCCAGAAACTTGCGCTGGCCGATCTGTCTTGGGGACAGTTGCGGCTGGGCACGAAACTCGGCGACGTGCGTCCCGTATTTCCCCGCGCGGACAAGAGCGCGATTGAAAGGATGCAGCAGATGGAAGATCAGCAACGAGGGCCGGCGGTAGAAGAATCGAAGGAACCGACGACACCGGTGGCATCGGCGCCAGCTCCGCTGAAAGCACAACCAGTTGCCTCGCCGGCCGCAAACGATGGTGGAAAGATTACGATCGACGATTTCTCCAAGGTTGAACTGCGCGTGGGCGTGGTGAAGGTCGCAGAGCGAGTGCCGAAGGCGGACAAGCTTCTCCGGCTCGAAATCGATATTGGTACGGAAGTGCGGCAGGTTCTGGCTGGGATCGCCGAAGCCTACGCGCCCGAGACGTTGGTGGGCCGCAAGGTAGTGATCGTCGCCAATCTCGCTCCGCGAAAACTGCGTGGCATGGAATCGAATGGAATGATTGTCGCGGCGTCGATTGAGGGCGGAAAACCAGTGCTGGCGAGCTTTCTGGAGGATGTTCCGGTTGGGGCGCGGCTGAAGTAGGCCCAGCTAGGAAGATCAAGACCTGGCCGAGCTTTCGCTCGGCGGACCGCCGAGGGCGGCTGTCCCCAAATAATGCAGTTCCCATAATCATGTTTGTAGATTCTCACGCACATCTTGACGGGAAGCAGTTTGATTTGGATCGCGAGGATGTGATCGCTCGTGCCCGCGAGGCTGGCGTGCAAACCATGGTCGCTATCGGCAACGGCGACGGACCTCCTACGCTCGATGCCGGCATTCATCTCGCGGACAAGTACTCGTTCCTGTATGCGACTGTCGGGATCCATCCGCATGAAGCGAGACTGGCCTCCGACCACGCATACTCTGAGATGGAGCGACTGGCACGGCATCCCAAGGTCATCGCGTGGGGGGAGATCGGTTTGGATTATTACTACGATCATTCGCCGCGCGAAACGCAGAAGCAAGTTTTCAACCGACAGATGGAGCTGGCGGCAGGGGCTAAACTGCCCATCGTCATTCACTGCCGGCCATCGGACGGCAGCGACAACGCGTGGGAAAACTGCCTGGGTTTGATCAAGGACCAATGGGCTTCGAAAGGGCTGGGTGGAATTCTGCACTGCTTCACGGGAAATTCGGCCCAGGCGAAACGTGCGCTCGACATGGGTTTCATGATCTCTTTCGCCGGCAACTTGACTTTTCCCAAGGCCCAACAGATACGCGATGCCGTTCTCGAGGTGCCACTCGACCGCTTGCTCATCGAGACCGACTCGCCTTATCTGGCGCCGGTCCCGCATCGCGGGAAGCGCAACGAACCCGCTTTCGTCAAGGAGACCGCACGCAAACTTGGGGACTTGCGCGGACTCTCGATGGATGAAGTGGGGGAACAGACTTCGATGAATTTCTACAAATTTTTCAAATTGACTGAAACGATTGAAAGCAAAGTTCCCGCTCGCTGAAACCCTCGGTTCTGGTACTCTCAGAAGTTATATTCCTTTATTTCAGAAAGATTAGAAATGTATGCCCGATAACACATTCGACGTCGTGAGCAAAATCGATCTGAATGAGGTTTCGAACGCCATCCAGCAGGCGCTCAAGGAGATTCACACGCGTTTCGACCTGAAGGATTCGAAGTCGAATATCGAATTGGAAAAAGACGCAATCGTGTTGCACTCCGCCGACGAATACAAACTGAAGGCTGTGAACGACATCCTGCAACAGAAATTGGTGAAGCGCGGGGTTTCGCTCAAAGGACTGACCTATGGCGCGGTCGAGCCGGCGGCGGGAGGAACGGCAAAACGCCGAGTGACCATGCAGCAAGGTATCGCCATCGAGAAGGCGCGCGAAATTGTGAAGCTGGTAAAGGACTCGAAGAAGAAGGCGCAGGCGTCGATTCAGGGAGACTTGGTTCGCATCAGCAGCAAAGACCGCGACACGTTGCAGGAAACGATTGCTCTGCTGAAACAGAACGACTTCGGAATTGATTTACAGTTTACGAATTACAGAACGAATTAGAGGGGGACGTCAGACCTTGGACCTCGGACTTCAGACCGCCAGCGCCACGCGAGGCCACAGGTGTGAGGTCCGAGGTCCGACGCCTGAGGTCGAGCATCCGAGGTCCGATCCTTGAGCGCGACCGCTAGCATCAACGGGAAAGAAGTATTCGATCTGCTGCGGGAGGATCTCGTCGCGTTGGAGGGAGAGTTTGGGCGCGACACGGTCTCGGGCGTTGCGGCCATCACCGAGATTAGCGAATATCTGCGGGCCGGCGGAGGCAAGAGAATCCGGCCAGCGTTGCTGCTTCTCTCCGCCAAACTGCTTGATTATCAGGGACAAGGCGCAGTCCGGCTGGGCGCGGTGGTCGAGATCATTCATACCGCGACGCTGGTCCATGATGACATTATCGACGAGGCCAAGACGCGGCGCGGGCGCCCTGCGGCCAATACCCAGTGGGGAAATTCGAAATGCGTGCTCGCCGGCGACTGGCTTTATATGCAGGCGTTCAAGATTGCGGTGCAGGAGCGAAACTTTCGCATTCTGGACACTCTGATTGAACTCACGCAGCAGATGGTAGAGGGCGAACTGCTGCAGATGGAAAAACTAGGCAAACTGATTACTCTGGACGAGCATTTCGATCTCATCTTCCGTAAGACCGCGTGTCTGTTTTCAGTCTGCATGCGACTGGGAGCCATCCTGGGCGGTGCTACCGCCGAACAGGAGGCGGCTTTGGGCCAATACGGACATGACCTGGGCATGGCGTTTCAGATAGTCGATGATGTTCTCGACCTGACTGCGTCGGAAGATATACTCGGCAAGCCGGTTGCCAGCGATCTGCGTGAGGGCAAGGCGACCATGGCAGTGATTCACGCGATTGAGCGCTGCACCCCGCAAGAGCGATTCAAGATAGAGACAGTGCTTCACCATGGCGCGTTCAACGGGGTCAGTCACGGTGAGGTTCTGGAGATTTTGCAGCGCTACGGATCGCTGGAGACGGCAACGGCCCGGGCAGCGCACTATGCGGAATCCGCGCAGAAATCGATTTGCACTTTTCCGGATTCGGAGATCAAGCGCGCCCTGCTGTGGGCCCCCGAGTTCGTGGTGGCAAGAGAGAAATAGGCAATTCACGACCTGAGTAATTTGACGTTTCAGTTTACTGGAATCGCTGCAACGCAATATCCCTTCGACTTCCCCTCTGCCTGTAGGACGGCTCCGATCAGGATGACTCCTGCGGAAGCTGGCGGCAATAGAGATTGCTATACTGAACCCTCTCCTGACGTGTAGGAATCGAAGCATCAGCGGGTGCGTTGATTACTGCCTATGATTTACTTGCTCTCCATTATGGCGCGCCAAGGCTATGCCCTGACGTTTGGATTGCTGTTTGCCGAAGCGCTTGGACTGCCCTTCCCGGCAGCGATCGCATTGGTAGCGGCAGGCGCTGCCGTCGCATCCCACACCTTGTCTGGTCCGGCGGTGCTTCTCGCCTCCATGGTCGCCCTGCTGATCGGCGACTCGGCGCAATTTTGGCTGGGACGTTACTCGGGCTGGGCGTTGCTGGGATTTCTTTGCCGCCTTTCCATGAATCCGGAGACCTGCATTCTCCGTTCGGCCGAATCGTTTTATAAACGCGGTAAAGCCACGCTGATCATCGCCAAGTTCATCCCCGGGGTCAACACCATGGCGGCGCCGCTGGCGGGCAGCATGAAAATGCGCTTCTGGCAATTCCTGCGTCTGGATTTTGTTGGCGCGCTGCTGTATTCCACGACCTACCTGCTGGTGGGATATGTTTCCCGCGATTTTCTTGCCGCCACTTTACGTGGATTTCACGCCGCAGGACGCGCTATGGAAATCATCGTCATCACGGCGCTGGTGGGGTATGCAATTTATCGCACGATACAGTTTCGCAAGTATAAAAAGTATCGCATCACGCCGCGGGTACAAGTCCAGGAATTGGCCGCGCGCCTGGCGTCAGAGGAAGCCGGCCGGGTGCAGATTGTTGACGTGCGCAGCCATGGCTGATTACGACGTTGGCGCGGAGCGCATCGCAGGCTCGATTCGCATCGAGCCCAATAATCTCGATGAGGAGATCAAGCATCTCCCTAAAGATAAGGACATTTATCTTTACTGTACTTGAGCACGCGAAGCGACCAGCGCCCGGGTGGCGCATCTGCTGCGGGAAAAGGGATTCAACACGTTCGTGATCGTCGGAGGACTGACCGCCTGGCGCAAGGCCGGAGGACATCTGGAGTCGGTTCCAAAAAATGATCTGGTGAAACTGCCGACATTTAGTTAGGGCGGTTCCGGCATGGGTTAGCCGCTTGCGCACAACGTTTCGTGGCCAAGGTTTGAGAAACCCAAGCGTACCCATGTCTCAAGTCTTGTGATGAGACGTAGAATACTTCCCGTGCCCTGAGCCTTTTCGATTATTCGGAGGCTGCCTATGCGGCTCATCGCCGGTTCGCTTCTCCTTCTCGCCCTGACAGCGACATTTTTTGAAGTTGCAGCCTCCCCCGCACATCCCGAAATATCCACCACCATTTACGATTCGAATCCGTCGCACATCTGGAACCGCCTTTATGCAGCCTTGTTGATCCGTGAAGACCGGCACGGAACTCAGTTCGGAGCGGACTCGCTCGATCCGCTTCTGTGGCCAGGAACAGAGCACTTGCTCGGCGAGCCTTCCCACCAGCTTGCCCTCCGGGTTCTCGACGAGTTCTTACAGACGCATGCGGAGAATCTCGTCCATGATCCCCTCAAGCATGCCCTGTTGCAGCGCGATCTCTGGGCCGTGTTCGACTGGTCCGTCGAACAATTCTCTACAAGAGATCGGCCTGAGTACGACAAAGGGAAGAAGGAATTGCAGATGCGGCTCGCGGAAGTGCTCCGCCGACTGGCGCTCACGCCAGAAGCAGTTAAGACTCTGCCTGACAATTATGCTCAGGCGGTGGCCTCAGGTGCATTCGCCAGGGAATATGACCCAGCGAACCCGGAGCGACCGTTCCTGCCGCCAGACTTGTTTGACCCGCATGGTCCGTGGGCCGGCATTACGCCCAGTCCGGAGTTTGATGGCCTGGGCGTGGCCAAAATGCACATCTTTAACCTCTCAGGACGCTCCAGCTTCCTAGTGTTCGTAAAACTGCCGGGCGGACATAAAGCAGCGATGGATTATTTTCAGGCTCTGTGGAACTTTCCTCAACCGTGGGTTCAGGAGACAAATTCAGATCAAGCTGCGTTGAATCCCGCGCTGCCGTCGTTTCCGGCCGGAACCCAGGTCGCGCTGGTACGCCGCATGAACCTGTTTGACAATCAAGGCAATCTGGTGACTTCGAACATCACCGAGAGCGTGCAAATTCGCGTGTATCACGCAATTACCACGACTGGCGAACGCTTCTTTAGCGGCACGTTAGCCGACACCATCAAGAACAGCGGACAGGACTTTTACGAGATCAAACTCAGCCGTCCGCTGCTATTTTCTGCGAAGAATGGCGGCCTGCGAGCAGTCGGTCGTGACGAAAGAGAGTTGCCCACTTTTCAGACGCAAGGTGGAGACCTAATCGAGGGCGCTGAGCCTTCCGCTAGTCCGGATTCTATAAACGAAGCTCCTCTCGAGTTACAGCGCTGCGTCTGGTGCCATTCCGGTGGAGGGGTGCGCTCGTTGAACAGCCGGGAAGCCCTGCTTCGTCCCAATCGAATGCAGATGGAACCGGGGAATTCCGACTATGGCTCGATCTACTGGGGCGACAGCTCGGCAATCGACTGGAAGCAGAATCATTACGACTGGGGCTTGCTGAACGGATATTGGAAAGCGACCTCTCCGCCACTCTAGCAATTTCCTCAAAGCTTGTTTCACACTCCGAATTGCCGTAGGTGGTGGTCCATATGTTTATACATTCCGCGGCTCCACTCTTCCGGATTGAGCGCGCCAAAAAACGGGTGAGGGTGCCGCGTACACCGTGATTCCCCGCCCTCGTGAAACTGCCGCAGGCAGAGTATGAGCCGTTCCCGCTCGCGTTGAAATTCCCGCTGGTCGGAGACGAGGAGCGTTTTGTCGGTGGGGCTGTTCCGCGACAATGGCTTCTCGTTGGTGTAGATCGGTTTAACCAACCGTCCGATCAGCCTTCCGATGAGGACGCGGGGCGGATTGATTTGGCCCGAGGCCATGTCGAGCGCGGCGGAACAATGCGCCATCATCTGCGCCACATCCATTTTCCCCCACTGCCGTTGCGTGGCTGGCTGCAGCTTGTCAATGCGCGCGATCAACTCGTTAACTGCCTCTCGCTGGAACAGATTTCTCATAGACCCCCGCCAGGCACCGGAATGCAAAAAAAATGATAGCATCCGCCTAGCGAACATTCGACAGAAGTTCCCGATGAGGTGCCGAGATGGTGTAGCATTTGTCGGGCCTTGCCACCATGCCTGCCACGAGCACCCACGAAGCGCCCAGTAGCGCCCGGATGAACGGCGTGCTTTTCCTCTTAAGCCTCTCGGTTCTCATCAACTATATCGATCGCAGCAACCTCTCCATCGCCGCGCCCTTGATTAAAGATGAGTTGGCGATCTCGGCATCGCAGCTCGGCATACTACTATCGGCATTTTTCTGGACTTACGCGTTGATGCAGATTCCAGCTGGCTGGCTGGTGGACCGCTTCGATGTGAAGTGGGTCTTCGCCGCCGGCTTCTTCGTATGGTCAGCCTCGACGGCGATTACCGGGCTCTTGCACGGGTTCGCGGCGCTCCTCGGCATCCGCATCATTCTCGGTCTAGGCGAATCGGTTGCATTTCCTTCGTATGGCAAAATCCTGTGCTGCCACTTCAAAGAGCACCGGCGCGGCTTCGCCAACTCCATGATCATGGTCGGCCTGGCGCTGGGGCCCGCACTTGGAATGAAGGTGGGAGGGAACGCTGTCGGCCGTTTTGGATGGCGGCCGTTTTTTGTCGTGCTCGGCGTGGCGGGTTTTCTCTGGCTCCCGCTGTGGTCCGCATTGATGCCGCGCAGAACTGCCGAGCCCTCACAATCACGTAAGCACACTGCCGGCGTGCTCGAAATTCTGCGGCAACGCTCGGCGTGGGGCACCTGCATCGGGCAAGCATCCATCAATTACTACCTGTATTTTCTGGTAACGTGGTTGCCCTTTTATCTGGTGCGAGGGCGCCATTTGTCCATGAATGAAATGGCAAACGCCGGCGGATTGCTCTTCATAGTTTCGGCGATTTCTTCCGCAGCCAGCGGAAAACTGTCAGACCGCTGGATTCGCGCGGGAGCTTCTCCCACCCTGGTGCGCAAGGGAATGATGCTCTTCGGCCACACCGGCGTCGGCATTCTTCTCGTTCTGACGCTGCTGGCGCCCGGCCGCCTACTGATGGCGTCACTTGCCCTCACCGGCGCGTTTCTAGGGATCAGCGTCTGCAACAGTTGGGCCATCTCGCAGATGTTAGCCGGTCCACGCATGGTGGGCCGGTGGGTCGGCGTGCAGAATTTCGTTGGAAATCTTGCCGGCGCCGTCGCCCCGGCACTCACTGGAATCCTTCTGGATCGAACCGGTTTCTTCTATTGGCCATTCCTGATCACTGCTGTCGTGGCCTGGATTGGCGGCCTCAGTTGGTGGCTCGTGGTTGGTCCGCTGCACGAAGTGGACTGGGAAACGAAACTCGGCCCCGCGCCCTTCCGCATCGAAGGCGCTCCGGCGACGGGTGGGGCGCAACCGTAATACACTTCTCGAATACATTTTTCTTCATGCAACGGGAAATCGAAGTCAAGTTTCGAGTGGCCGATTTGCGGGCCCTGGCTCGCAAGCTGCGGGCGGCGGGATTCCGGGTGGTCACGCGGCGCACCCACGAAATGAACACGCTTTATGATCTGCCAGGCGAAGTGCTGCGGAAACGAAAGCAACTGTTGCGCTTGCGAAAGTATGGTTCGGATTGGAAGCTGACCCACAAAAGCGGCGGCAAGACTGGCCGGCACAGCAGCCGCGTGGAACTGGAAACGGGTGTGGAGGACGGCAGAAGGATGGATGCAATCCTGCGAGGGTTGGGATATTCTCCGTCGTTCCGCTACGAAAAATTCCGCGCCGAGTGGACGGATAGGAAAGGGCAAGTGGTCGTGGACGAAACCCCGATCGGGAATTTTTGCGAGATCGAAGGTCCATCGCGATGGATTGATACAACCGCGAAGAAGCTGGGCGTTGCTGCCGAGGATTACATCACGAAGAATTACGCGACCCTGTTCGCCGACTGGAAAAAAGAAACGAAGAGTCCCGCGAAAGAAATGACCTTCAAGGCAGTGAAGCAATAGCGGGTGCCCCGCCCTTGTCCCTCCGTTTCTTGGAGGGACAGAGTGGGGTTTTGACCGTCAAGATTCAGCGACACTCAGGAATTCAAACGCCCCACCCTGTCGCACAAATCGCGACAAGGATGGGGCGCCCACTTCTGGTGATTTCCAATTACGCGCCGTGGCATTTCTTATATTTCTTGCCGGAGCCGCAGGGGCAGGGATCGTTTCGTCCCACTTTTTCCTCGCCGCGGATGACCTGCTGGACGGGCTGAATGTCGCCCCCTCCGGCCATGCGTGCCTGTTCGAGTTCGCGGCGTTTGCGGCGCATGAAGGCTTCTTCCAGTTCGTCAGCCGAGGTTGAGACCAGGCGCGGAGGACGCCGCCCGTTGCCGTCTCCATCATGACCGGGCCTGGGCCCTTGCCCAACCGGCGCACTCGGTGGCGGACCACCGGCGCCCGCATCCGGCGGGCGCTCCAGGATCTGCATCAGGTAGAGATAACGAACCGTGTCTTCCTGGAAGCGCTGCATCATCGCTTCGAACATGTCGAAGGATTCTTTCTTGTACTCGACCAGCGGATCATGCTGACCGTAGCCGCGCAGCCCGATGCCTTCCTTCAGGTGATCCATGCTGAGCAGGTGATCTTTCCATTGCTGATCAATCACACTGAGCATGATCATGCGCTCGTGGTGGCGCATGGCCTCGGGACCGATGAGCTTCTCTTTCGCGTCGTAGCGTTCCTTCAGTTTTTCGAAAATCGCATCGCCGAGCTCCTGCCGGTTCAGGGTATCGGCCTTGACGCCTTCAGCAAGAAAATCAATGCCGAAGTGCGTGAATACGGCGTCTTTCAGGCCTTTGATGTTCCAGTCCGCTGCATGCGCTTTGGCAGGACAGTATTCCTCGATCAGTTCGGCGAGAATGGCCGAGACATAATCCTCCAGGATCAGATCCTTCTGATCGGTTCCTTCCAGCAAGCGGCGCCGCAAGCCATATACGGCTTCGCGCTGCTTGTTCATCACGTCGTCATACTCGAGCAGATGTTTACGGGATTCGAAGTGCTGCCCTTCGACGGCCTTCTGCGCAGTTTCGATGCGCCGGCTGATCATCTTGGACTCGATCGGGACGCCCTCTTCCATGCCCAGTTTCTGCAGCAGAGTCGAAATCCACTCTTTGGCGAAGATGCGCATCAGGTCATCTTCCAGCGCGAGATAGAAACGCGAAGAACCCGGATCGCCCTGGCGGCCGGCGCGCCCGCGTAGCTGGTTGTCGATGCGCCGCGACTCGTGGCGCTCCGTGCCCAGAATGTGCAGGCCGCCGACCGCTATTACGTCATCGTGTTCCACGTCGGTCTGCGCTTTGTAACGGTTGAGCGCGTCGGTCCACGCATCCGTAGGAACGGTGTACTCGTTGCCGTTGTAATAGAAGATGGAAGTCTGGCCGTCTTCCTGCGGGCCTTCGATCTTGCCTTGGGCCACGCGCAACTGCTGCGCGATTCCTTTCTTTACCAGTTCCTGCTTAGCCATGAATTCGGGATTGCCGCCGAGCAGAATGTCGGTGCCGCGGCCAGCCATATTGGTCGCAATCGTGACCATGCCCTTGCGCCCGGCCTGGGCGACGATTTCAGCTTCGCGCTCATGGAATTTCGCGTTCAGCACGACATGCTTGATACCTTTTTTCTTCAGCAGGTCCGAGAGGCGCTCGGATTTTGCGACGGAGGTCGTGCCCACCAGCACTGGCTGGCCTTTGTCGGCGAGTTGTTGAATTTCATCGGCCGCGGCGAAATATTTTTCTTTCTCGGTGCGGTAGACGATGTCCGGATTTTCGACCCGCCGCATTTGCATGTTGGTAGGAATGACGACGACGTCCAGCTTATAAATGTTGTCGAACTCGGCCGCTTCGGTTTCCGCCGTGCCCGTCATTCCGGCCAGCTTCTTGAACATGCGGAAATAATTCTGGAAGGTAATGGTCGCGAGCGTCTGATTCTCGCGCTCGATCTTAACGCCTTCTTTGGCCTCGATCGCCTGATGCAGTCCGTCGGACCAGCGGCGCCCGGGCATCATGCGCCCGGTAAATTCGTTGACGATGATGACTTCGCCTTCTTTGATCACATATTCCACATCTTTGCGATAAAGCGCGTGCGCCTTAATCGCGGTCTCGACGTGGTGCTTGAGCGGCCAATTCTCCGGATCGGCAATGTTTCCAATGCCCAGCAGTCCTTCCACTTTCACCCAGCCGTCATCGGTGACCGTGATGTTGCGATGCTTCTCGTTAACGACGAAGTCGCCCGTAAGCTGGGCGGGTTCTCCGGGTGCCACGTCGATCTCCTCACCCTTTTCCAGCTTGGGAATGATGCGGTTAACTTTGTAATACTTGTCGGTAGACTCTTCGCTGGCCCCCGAAATAATCAGCGGGGTTCGGGCCTCATCGATGAGGATGGAATCGACCTCGTCGACGATCGCGTAACTGTGCCCGCGCTGCACACAATCCTTGATGTCGAACTTCATGTTGTCGCGCAAGTAGTCGAAGCCGAACTCGTTGTTGGTGCCATAAGTCACGTCAGCGGCGTAGGCGGCGCGCCGCTGCTCATCGTCCAGATCGTGCACGATCACGCCGACCGTGAGTCCGAGGAACCGGTATAGCTTCCCCATCCATTCCGAGTCGCGCTTGGCAAGATAGTCGTTCACCGTGACCACGTGGACACCGCGCCCGCTGAGCGCGTTGAGATAGACCGGGAGCGTGGCGACAAGAGTCTTGCCTTCCCCGGTTTTCATCTCGGAGATAGTTCCCTGGTGCAGCACCATGCCGCCGATCAACTGCACATCGAAGTGGCGCATGTTGAGTACGCGCCGTCCAGCCTCGCGAACCACGGCGAATGCTTCCACCAGAATTTCGTCGAGCACTTCCTGCAGAGCTTCATACTCCTGCTTTTCGAATTCCTTCTGCTGATCAACGTCGGGCTCGTCATCGCTTGCCGGTTCGAGCGGCTCGGCTTGCGGACTCTTCGTAACGCGGCTCAGTCGCTCCTGAATGCGCTGCCGGAATTCGTCCGTTTTGGCGCGGAGTTCGGCGTCCGTGAGCCTCTCGATTTGAGGCTCCAGCGCGTTGATTGCCTGGACCTTCGGCATCAACGACTTGACGACCCGTTCGTTCTTGGTCCCAAAGACCTTGCCTAGCAGCTGATTGATCAACCGGAGTTTCCTTCAGAGGGCAGCACGCCCGAGAATACCTTTAAAGCCTAGCATATTAGATGCGGGCGCAGCCGACGACGAAGCACATGGGGTGCACCTACAGTATAATGGCCGCGTCTCAGTCGCTGGTCACGGAGTCTCCCATGACTGCACGCCTCTTTTCGCTGGTCCTTTTACCTGCGTTGTTGGTGGTTCCCGGAAGCGCGAAAGATAAGAAGAAATCTACGTTGCCGGACTATGTTTTGAGGGCGACCACGGCGCTGGTGGTCATCAATCCGGATGCAGGCGAACCGGTCAACCAGCCCATGGCAAACGCAAATGCCCGCGACAGCGTGGAGAAGGCGATCATGCAATGGGGCCGACTGCGCCTGGTGATGGCTGGAGAAGAAGCCGACCTGGTGATCGCGGTGCGAACCGGCACGGGCAGGATGGTGCAACCCACCGTCAGGGGCGGGCCGATCGACCAGCGGCCGGGTACCGTGCAAACCGGAGATGGCAGCGTCCGCATCGGCGCTCAACAAGGCCAGCCGCCCCCGCTCAGCGATCCGGGCGTTGGTCCACCGCAAAATGGTCCCCGCATGGGCAATGACGTCGGCGCGTCGGAGGACACGTTCGAAGTCTATCGTGGCGGCGCGGCAGATCCGTTGGATGCCGCGCCAGTCTGGCGCTATGTCGCCAAGGACTGCCTGCGCGAACCTGGCGTCACCGCCGTGGAGGAATTCCGCAAAGCCATTGCAAAGGCGGAGCAGCCGCAGCCTCCCAAAAAACCCTGATTCTCACGATTGCTGGCCCTGCCCATCGGGCGTCGTTTGGTGCACGCGACAGACATTCTCAGAAACGCACGCTCAGCGCGGTTGGCGGATTTTTCGTGTATATTCGCCACGACCGATGGCCACTTTTTACGATCGCTTTGTCGAGTGCGCCAAGCGCTGGCCTGAAAATGTCGCGCTCGAAGTGCAGCGCCACGATCACCTGGAAAGTTGCACCTATGCCGAAGTGCGCCGTATGGCCGAATCGGTGGGCCGCTGGATTACGGAACGAGGATTTCCGCATGGATCGCGGCTGGCCATTCTGGCCGACAATCATCCACGCTGGGTCGCCGCGTATCTCGGGATCATCGCTGCGGGTTGCGCCGCCGTTCCCCTCGATACTGCCCTCCACGACGATCAGGTCACCAAGCTCCTGAAAGACAGTGGGACCTCGGCGGTTTTCTGTGACGCGAAACATGTTCCGGTGGTTCGCCCGGCCGCAGCCGAACTGAAGCTGGGTCTCATCCTGATGGATCCGGACCGGATAACCGACCAGACGCCGCAGGAACTCTGGCTGGCCAATCTGCCCGCGATCTTCGACGCAGGCCGGGGCAACTTCAAGGCAGCGGCATCCAGTAAGGATGATCTCGCGTCTCTGCTCTACACCTCCGGCACTACGGCCGATCCCAAGGGCGTGATGCTGACGCACGCCAACTTTCTGGGAGAAGTGGAGGCCGTCTTCGACTGGGTCGAACTTGGGCCGTCGGATGCGTTGCTGGGCGTGCTGCCTCTGTTTCACGTCTTGGCTCAGATGGCCAATCTGCTGCTGCCGCTGATGAAAGGATCTCGCGTCGTCTATCTGGAAACAATAAACACCGCTGAACTCTTGCGGGCTTTGAGCGAACGAAATATTACGGCCTTCGCGGTGGTGCCGCAATTTTTCTATCTGATTCATGAGCGTTTGACGCAGGAGATCGCGAAGCGCGGGACGATTACTCAGAAACTCTTTGCCGGCATGCTTGCGCTCAATCGCACGCTGCGCAAAATCGGCATCAATGCGGGTCCTCTTTTATTCCGCAAGGTGCACCAGACGCTGGGGCCGAAGATGCGTTATCTGGTCACTGGCGGGTCACGCTTCGATCCCGCAATCGCGCAACAGTTTCACGATCTCGGCATCGACGTGCTGCAGGCCTATGGACTGACGGAAACGACCGCGGCAGTCTTCGCGAATTCGCCGCACGACAATGAGATTGGCTCAGTCGGCAAGGCGATGAAGGGAGTGGAAGCCAAAATTATCGACCCGCAGCCGCAGGAGGACAGCCCGCCGGTCGGAGAAGTCGCACTGCGCGGCCCCGTGGTGATGAAAGGCTACTGGAACCGCCCGGACGCGACTGCCGCAGTTCTGCGCGACGGATGGTTTCTCACCGGCGACCTGGGCTATTTCGACTCGCATGGTCACTTGTTTCTCACCGGACGGAAGAAAGAAGTGATCGTGCTCAGCAACGGCAAGAACGTTTATCCCGAAGAGATCGAAGTCCATTATCTGAAGTCGCCATATATCAAAGAACTGGCGGTGATGGGAATCGAAGGCGAACCGGGGGAAGGTCGCGATCGCCTACATGCGGTGATTGTTCCGGACTTCGACGCCCTGCGGCAACGCAAGATTGTCAATGCGAAGGAAGCCATCCGCTTCGATATTGAGGGCCTCTCGCCGGGAATCGCTTCGACAAAGCGGATTGGCAGCTATGAAATCTGGCAGGAGGACTTGCCCCGCACCACGACCCGGAAAATCAAACGCTTCGAAGTCGAGAAGCGCGTCCGGGCAAAACAGGCGAAGAAAGTTGACGACGATTCGGAACTGCCGGCAGAGAAACCTTTAACCGCGGAAGATAGCGCTTGGCTTGACCAGCCGGACGTGCAGCGGGCTTTGAAGATTATCCGCGAAGCGGCGCGCTCAGCCCCCCCGACTCTGAGTCCGACCCTCAATCTTGACCTCGATCTCGGACTCGATTCCATGCAAAGGGTCGAATTGCTGAGCCGCATGGAAGAAGAACTCGGGGGCAACGTTGAGGAGTCGCAACTGACCGAGATTTATACCGTGCGCGATCTGGTCGATGCCGTTCTGCAAAGCGCTGCCAGCGGCGCAGGCGGTTCTGGAACGCGGGTCACGTTCGCGGGATGGAAGGCCATTCTGGCCGAGGATCCTGACGACCCCGACGTGCTCGCACTGGCCAATTCCAATCGAGTGACTGACACACTTTGGTTTCTGTTTTCGCGGTTGCTGCAAGTCTTCGCACTCGACCGCTTCCATTTGGAAGTAGAAGACCTCGAAAAACTTCCAAAGCCTGGAGCCTGTATTATTTCGTCGAATCATCAGAGCTATCTCGATCCGCTAATTCTGGCGAGCATTCTGCCGGAAGAGGTGTTCATGAGGGCGTTTGCCGTGGGCACCAGCGAAATTTTCGGCGAGGGAATCATGCGCCGGCTGGCGCGCTCCATCAAAGTCATGGTGGTCGATCCGGATGCGAATCTGGTTCCAGCCATGCGCGCCGGCGCTTTCGGATTGCGGCAAGGCATGGCGCTGGTTCTCTATCCCGAGGGTGAGCGCTCGATCGACGGCATTCCCAGAACGTTCAAGAAGGGCGCTGCGATTCTCTCGATTCACTTGCAGGTGCCGATTGTTCCGGTGGCGATTGAAGGCTTTTATGAAGTATGGCCGCGCAACCAAAAGTTCCGCGGCTTCAAGCCGGTGAAGATGGTCTTCGGCGATCCGATATTTCCTCCGCCCGAATCCGAAGCGTCAGAAGCCGCCTATGAAAAACTCACCGCCGATTTGAAAGCCCGGATTGTTGCGATGTGGGAGACGTTGAAAACCTCTTAGGGATCGCTACTTGGCCCGCGGATGGGTTTGATCGTAGACCTGCAAGACATGCTTCATCGAAAGCTGCGTATAGCGCTGCGTCGTGGCCAGCCGTTCGTGGCCGAGCAATTCCTGAATCGCGCGCAGGTCGGCACCTTCTTCCAGCATGTGCGTGCCGAAAGCATGGCGCAAGGTGTGCGGATGCACATCCGGCGAAAGGCCCTTCGCTACTGCAATCTTTTTGATGATGCGGCCCACGCTGCGAGTGGTGAGCCTGCCGCCGCGTTGATTGATGAGGAGCGCTACAGAATTTTTGCGCGTCTGCGCCAGAGCCGTGCGCCGTGCCGGCAAATAGGCAGCCAGCGTGCTCTTTACGGAATCGCCAAACGGAACGTACCGTTCTTTCTTTCCTTTGCCGCGAATCAGAATCGCTTCCGCGCTGAGGCGAATATCGTCGAGATTGATTCCGGTCAGCTCCGAGTTGCGGATGCCGCATCCGTAAAGCAGTTCCAGGATAAGCCGGTCACGCTCGGGGAAGGCCGCCGCTTCCGGCATCTGGCCATCGAGCACGGAGTTCATCTCCTCGATGGTTGGGACGCGCGGAAGTTTTTTCGGCAGCCTGGGCGTCGCCACAAGTTTTGCGGGATTCTGTTCGACCACGCCTTCCCGCGCCAGCCACCGATACAGCGACCGCACCGCCGCCAGCGACCGCGCTACGGAAGTTTTCCCGAGTCCTTTTTCGTAGAGCTGCGAAAGAAATCCTCGGATCGCGATGTGGTCGATCGATTTCCATCCCCGCGAACCGGCGTAGGCGGCGAAGTTCGCAAGATCGCCGCTATAGGCTTTGATGGTATGCGGCGAAGCGTTGCGCTCGCGCAGGTGGCGCAGAAAGTCGGCAACAGCTTTTTCGACGATTGTGCTTGTTTTGGTCATTGTTGATTCCTGATTGTTGATTGTTGATCGTTGATTGTTGATTGAAAATCGGGTGCAGCAAAGGGGTTCAATCAGCAATCAAAAATCAACAACCAGCAATTTCCTCATCGCGCTTTCGCCCTCGGATGATGCTTCTGGTACACCGTCCGCAGCCGATCCAGCGCCAGATGCGTATACACCTGCGTGGTGGAAATGTCCGAGTGGCCCAGGATGGTCTGCACTGTGCGCAGGTCCGCTCCATTTTCCACCATGTGCGTGGCGCAAGAATGCCGCAGCATGTGTGGCGAGGCGTGCCGTCCGGAAGCAACCGAGGCTGCTCCGACCATCTGCCAGATTCGCTGCCGCGTCAGTTTACGCCCACCCCGCGCAATAAAGAGAACCGTTAAATTTCCATTCGTGAAAGGAAGGGAACGACTCCTACCCGAGTTCGAGTCACTTGGCTGCCCGATTTCTCGCATCTTTTGCGAGAACTGGGAATTTTTCGACGCTCGCCCCTCCGCCAGCACGGTACGTCCCTGCGCCAGATATTCTGCAAGCGCGTCCTGCGCCGGCCTGCCCAGCGGCACGATCCGTTCCTTGTCGCCCTTCCCCCGCACGATCATGTATCCCGATTCCAACTTCAAATCCTCGAGCGTGGCGTTCACCATCTCCGAAACCCGTAACGCGCCCGCGTACAGCAGCTCCAGCATGGCCCGATCGCGAGCCGCCAGGGCCGCCGCATCTTTCGAATTGCTATGTCCATTCGCTAAACGGGCCCCTGGGGACGCCAGCGTCGATTCGACTTCATCGCGCGCCAGCGACTTCGGCAGCACTTTCCACTGCCGCGGCGACTCAATATTCAATGTCGGATCGTGATCGATTTTCTTGTCGAGCAATAAGTAGCGATAGAGATGACGCAGTGCCGAAAGCTTCCGTCCCACGCTGCGCCCGTCCACTTGATTCGAAAATAGTTGTTGCAGAAATTCGCGCACATCATTGCGGCGTGCCGTCAGCAGCAGGCGCCTATGCTTTTCCAGAAACTCCGCGAATTGCAGAATGTCAACGTTATAGGCGTTGATCGTAAGCGGAGCCAGCCCCTTCTCAATACGCAGATAATCGAGAAATCCTGACACAACGCTCGGGTTCGCCTGGGAAGCCATACTGGAGCAAGAGATGCAGTATGCGCGTTATCGGACGCGAGGAAAAGTGCTGAAAGAGATGCCATTGAAGCCCCTCGTCGAGACGTAGCTTGCTACATCTCTCTCGCGGCCCGCAGCAAGTCGGCGGCGTAAAGCGCCCCTTCTGGAGTTTCTTCATGCTTGAAATAAGCAAAGACATCCCGACCCGCAGCGATATGCTGCCCGATGCGGTCGATCATCGAGCGGCGTTCCTCCGCGGTATAGCTGGGCTTGCGAAAGCGATAGTAGGCAAATGCCCCAGTGGCAACCTCTGGCGTGGTCATCGTTTCGGTCTCGGCCACGCAGAGCGCCACATTTCTTGACCTCAACTCGTCCCAGGTCGCATCGCAAAACCACGACTCATGACGGAACTCAAACGCCGCAGGAACGGTACGCGGCAGAATCGCAAGAAAATCCCTGAGCAGAGCTGCATCCACCTTCAGATTGGGTGGGAGTTGAAACAGGACCGGACCCAACTTGCCGGCGGCAGCCAGCGGTTCGATAGTCGCCAGAAATCGCGGCACAAAGTCTTCCGTCGCTTTGAGCCGCTTGATATGAGTGATGACCTGATGCGCCTTGATGCCGAAGCGAAAATGAGGCGGCGTGTCTTGCAGCCAGTTCTGGATGGTCGTTTCTTTGACCAGCTGGCGGAAAGTGAAATTTACTTCGACGGTATTGAGTTGCGTGGAGTAGTGCCCTAGAAATTTTTTCTGAGCCAGCTTCTGCGGATAAAAATCCGGCTTCCAGGTTGGATAGGCCCAGCCCGATGTTCCTACGAAGAACTGTGCCATAAGAAGTTACTCGCACCAGGCCGGTGGTGCTGCATCGCGGGCAAAGCCTGCCCTGAGCTTGCCGAAGGGTGCCCGCGCCACACGAGCCCGCTCGCGCAAACCGGAATTATATCTTGCGCGACTTTTTCCGAAGCGCCTTCTTCGGTCTCGACTTTTTCTTCCGCGCTGCTTTTCGCGGCGCCTCATCATTTGCGCCGGCCTGCGCGGCGTCTTCCACTGGTTCGGCCAGTTTTCTCAAGTCCGGCAGCCGCTGCTTCAATGTTATGACTGGGGCAAACAGATCGCCTATCTTCTCAACGCGCGAAATCACCTGCGGCGCTTCGAACACGAGCAGGCTGGCATCCTTTTTCTTGAAAGTTCGTTCGACGTCACCCCAGGTTATCGGAGTAGAAACCGTGGGATGTTCGCGCGCCCGCAGCGAATAGACTGCGACCGTCGTCTTATGCTCATCGTTCTGACTCCAATCGACGAACACTTTTCCCGTGCGCAGCGTCTTCTTCATATCGGAAACAACCAACTCGGGATGATCGTGCTCGAGCAGTTGCGCGAGCGCACGCGCGAACGTCTTCGTCGCGTCATACGTGGTCGGCGTGTTCAGCGGAACGTAAATCTGGAGCCCTTTCGAACCTGAAGTCTTGGGAAAGCTTTGCAGGCCGAAGTGTTCGAAAATCTCGCGCAGCCACAACCCAACCTGGCAGCATTGCACGATGTTCGCCGGAGGCCCGGGATCGAGATCGAACACCATCTCCGTGGGACACGTAATATCCTTGGCCAGCGCCAGCGACGGATGCAGTTCGAGCGCAGCCAGATTGGCTAGCCAAACCAACGTAGCCAGATCGTTCGCCAGCACGTAATAAACCGTGCGATGGTTGCCTTCACTCCAAATGGGAGCGGTCTTCACCCAGTCGGGGCGGTACTTGGGCGCGTTCTTCTCAAAAAAGGGCTCGCCATCCACGCCATCGGGATATCGCTTGCGGGTAAGCGCGCGCCCCGCCAAATGCGGAACGATCGCGGGCGCGATTCGCGCGTAGTAATCGATAACCTGCTGCTTGGTGAATCCTGTAGCAGGGTAGAGCACCTTCTCCAGGTTTGACAGCTTCAGGTGCTTGCCCTGAATCTCGACAGTGGAATCGGTCACATGGTCTCCGGCTGCTATTGTGCCCGAAATGCCGCGGCGCGCAAAATACAGCGTTGTCCCTGACCTGCCACTCTGAATTCCGGCAAGACTAAGTTAGGCACGGTTTGACAACTTCCCTTCCCGCCACGTACTTTCAAACTTCTGCCCCTTTGCTCCGTCTAACAGATAACTGTTGAAGAAGATGCTGGTGCAACCGCCGGAGGTCCGATGAAACGCCGTACTCTTCGAACTGCTGTTTTTTTTGTTCTTTTCTCCGCGATTGCGATGGCGCAAGACGTCGCATCGTTCGAGAAGCGCATCACGGTCAAGAAGCTGCCCAACGGCCTCACAGTCATGATCTGCGAACGGCCGGAGGCTCCTGTCTTCTCCTTCTTCACTCTCGTGGATGCAGGCTCCGCGCAGGACCCTTTACGGGCTACCGGCCTGGCCCACATGTTCGAGCACATGGCCTTCAAGGGCACCGACAAAATCGGCACCACCGACTACCCCGCCGAAAGGGTCGCGCTGGAGAAAGTTGAGGTTGCCTATGCCGCGTACATTGCCGAGCGCGACAAGGCCGTTGGCCGCGATGAAGCAAAGTTGAAGGAACTGGAAAAAGCGTGGAAAGACGCCATCACCGCGGCCGATAAATATGTCGTCAGCAACGCCTTCGGCAAACTCGTCGAACAAAATGGCGGTGAGGACATGAACGCCTTCACCAGCTACGACGAAACCGGATATCACTACTCGCTCCCGGAAAACCGCCTCGAGTTCTGGGCATATCTCGAATCCGAGCGGTTCCTGCACCCCGTGCTCCGCGAATTCTATAAGGAACGTAACGTTGTCATCGAAGAACGCCGCATGCGCACCGACAGCAGTCCTTTTGGCCGCCTGCTCGAGCAGTTCACGGAAGAAGCATTCGCGGCCCATCCTTATCATCGGCCCACGGTGGGGTGGATGTCTGACCTCAACCATTTCTCCGCCACCGACGCTCAGAGTTTCTTTGACAAGTATTACGTGCCCGCCAACATGGTCGTCGCGGTCGCTGGCGATGTTCCCGCCGCAACCGCCATGCCGATCCTGGAGAAATATTTTGGGCGCCTGCCCGCGCGTCCGCAGCCCGATGAAGCCACAACCACCGAGCCGCCGCAAAACTCCGAACGCAGAGTTGTGCTTAAGGATCGCTCGCAGCCGATTTACATCGAGGGATACCATCGTCCTGATTACCGCAGCAAGGACGATGCGGTTTTCGACGCCATCACCGATCTGATGTCCGAAGGCCGTACGTCTCGTCTCTACCGCTCGCTGGTGCGCGACAAGAAAATCGCCTCCTTCTCCGAGGGACTTACCGGATATCCGGGCATCAAGTATCCGCATCTTTTCGCGTTTCTCGCAGTGCCGCTTCCCGGACACACTCCGCAGGAAATGGCCGATGCCATCCATGCGGAAATCGAGAAGCTGAAGAAGGAAGACATCAGCGACGACGAACTGAAGATGATCAAGACCCGCTCCAAGGCAAATCTGATCCGCGGGCTCGCGGATAACGAAGGTCTGGCCACGCAGCTTGCAACTTATCAAACCCGCTACGGCGATTGGCGCGAGTTATTCCGCTCGGTCGACCGCATCGACCAGGTCACCAAGGCCGACATTCGCCGCGTCGCCAACGAAGTCTTCGTTGACACCAACCGTACCGTCGGCGAAATCGAAACCTTGGGCGGAGCGAAGCCATCTCCGGGCGAAGAACCTTCCAGCGGTGGGGCCGATCAGGGAGGTGCGCAATGACGAAGTCTCTTCCGCTGACGATACTGATAATTTTCGCGACAACGTTCACCGCACTTCCACGGGCCTCAGCTCAAGCCGAGAGCTGGCAGCAGATTCAGATTCCGCCGCTGCCGGCGTTCAAGCCGCAGCAGCCCAAGCGCATCGAACTCAAGAACGGCATGGTGATTTTTCTTCAGGAAGATCACGAACTGCCGCTCATCGACGGCACCGCCCGCATTCGCGGCGGTTCGGTGAACGAACCTGCAAGCAAGGTCGGCTTGGTCGATATCTATGGCGAAGTCTGGCGCACCGGCGGAACAAAAACGCAGACCGGCGACCAACTTGACGACTTCCTCGAAGTGCGCGCCGCCAAAGTGGAAACCGGCGGCGGCCCAGACTCTACCACCATTAGCTTTTCCTGCCTGAAGGGCGATCTCGACGACGTTTTCAAGGCCTTTGCAGACGTGTTGCAGAATCCCGAGTTCCGCGCCGACAAAATCGACATTGCACAAAAAGAGTTATTCGACGCCATCTCGCGACGCAACGACGACGTTGGCGAAATCGCCCGCCGCGAGACCGTGAAACTGGCCTATGGCGCCAACAATCCCTACGCGCGCCAGGCTGAATATGCCACTGTGGCCGCCGTGACGCGACAGGATTTGATCGACTGGCACGGCAAATACGTACATCCCAACGAACATCATTCTCGGGATCAGTGGAGACTTCGATTCCGCCGCTATGGAAGCCCGGCTGCGCGCCGCATTCGACGCTTGGCCCAAGGGTCCGGCTCTTCCCAAAAATGAAATAAAATACACGCCCGCGCCCGCCGGCTTCTATCTGGTTCCTAAAGACGATGTAAACCAGAGCAACATTCACATGGTGGGGCTCGGAACCACGCGCGACAATCCCGACTATTACGCCATTAACGTGTTCAACGAAGCGTTTGGCGGCGGCTTTTCTTCGCGCCTGTTCAACGACATTCGAACCAAGCGCGGCCTCGCCTACAGCGTTGGCGGCGGCATTGGCGCGAATTTCGGCCATCCCGGAATTTTGCAGGTTGCAATCGGCACCAAGAGCCAGAGCACGGTCGAAGCGATTCAAGCCGCCACGGAGGACATTGAGAATCTCTCAAAGCAACCGATTACCGACGACGAAATCCGGCGGGCAAAAGACGCCATCCTCAACGCGTTCATCTTCCGTCTCGATTCGCCCGACAAAATTCTCTCCGAACGCATGACCTACGAATACTACGGATATCCTCCCGACTGGCTCGACAAATTCCAGGCGGAAGTCAAGAAAGTCGCCGCAGCCGACGTCAACCGCGTGGCGACTAAATATATGCACCGCGATCAGATGGCCGTGCTGGTAGTCGGAAACACTAAAGAGTTCGATAAACCGCTATCTTCGCTCGGTTCGGTGAAAAACATCGATATCGCCATTCCTCCTCCGCCGGCAGAAAAAGAGGAGAAAGAAAACGGCAAGCCGGCGGCCTCCAACGCGGAAGGAAAAGCGCTGGTGGCAAGGGTCGCGACCGCTATGGGTGGCCTGCCCAAACTCAAATCGATCAAAGCCTTACACGTAAATATCGCGGAAAGCGACTCCGGAGGCCCGCCTTCGCCGGTCGATGTGTTCCTGGCATTTCCCGATCGCATGCATGTCGACGTGGAAATGCCGCAAGGTAAACTGACCATCGTGGCTTCGCCTGACGCCGCTTTCATGTCGATGGCGGGCATGGGCTCGCGCAGTATGCCGCCCGCGCAGAAAACCGAGATGCTGTCCCAATTGCAACACGATCTCGTCTACGTTGCCCAGCACGCCGACGACCCAACGTTCACCTTCACCGCCGCGGGCACCGAAAAAGTCGGCGACGTTGACGCCGCCATTCTCGATATCGACGGCGCGATTCCCTGGGTGCGGTGGTACATCGATCCCAAAACCGGCTATGTTCTTCGCGAAAAATATAAGGCGGTGGGACAAGCGGGTCCGTTCGATGGCGAAACCAATCTCGCCGATTGGCGCGCCAGCGACGGCGTGACCATGCCTTACAAACATCAAAACAAGCAAAACGGAAAAGAAACCAGCAGCGCCGAAGTCAAGAAGATCGAAGTGAATCCCACGCTCGATGCCAAACTTTTCACCAAGCCGGCTGAGGCTTCGGCGGACAAGCAATAGCGGAGTTTTTCATGAGCCCGCTTACAAATTCGATGCCACCCGGCTGGGCCATCCGCCGTGGCAAGTAAGCCCGGCGAAGTCAAAGTGTGCGGCGGCCTTCTGAAATGGCGCCCGTACTGCTTGACCTGATACTCGGAACTGAAGCCGGCCGGCTTCTCTTCGCCTTATGTCCGGAGAACTGGTGGCATCGACGCCCGCAAGAGACTCTGCGACCAGAAATAACCTTCCCGGCAAACGCGTCGCGGCGTTTCGGTGTACATTTGTTTCGTCCAGACGGAATGGACCATGACACCCACCGCCCCACGCAATCAGGATCAGCTGCCGGCCTTGCCTTTCGCCAACTGGAAGGACACTCTGGCGACGTTGCACATGTGGTCGCAGATCGTCGGCAAAGTACGGCTGAAATTGTGCCCGCTGGTGAATCATTGGTGGAATGTTCCCTTCTACTTGACCGCGCATGGAATGACTACTTCGGCAATGCCCTTCTCTCGGGGAACGCTGGAGGTGCGCTTTGATTTCATCGACCATCGGCTCTTGCTCGAAACCAGCGAAGGTCGCGCGGCCGCGATCGCCCTCAAAGCGCAGAGTGTCGCTGAGTTCTACGAAACGTTCATGGCTGCTCTAGCCGAGTTAGGCGTGGCGGTGAAGATTTGGACGATTCCCTGTGAGGTCCCCAACCCGATTCCGTTTGAGCAGGACCGCATACACGCGGCATACGATCGCGATTCAGTGCATAAATTCTGGCGCATCCTGGTATGGGTCGATCAGGTATTGAAGGAATTTCGTGCCGGGTTTTTGGGCAAAGTCAGTCCCGTACATTTTTTCTGGGGAAGTTTCGATCTCGCCGTGACTCGCTTCTCCGGCCGCAGAGCGCCGGAGCGTCCGGGAGCCGACTCGATTACGCGCGAAGCCTACTCTCACGAAGTGAGCAGCGCGGGATTGTGGCCCGGCGGCGGCGGTATCGAGAGTCCGGCTTTCTATTCCTACGCCGCGCCCGAACCACCCGGCTTCGCCGAACGGAAAGTTCGCCCGCAGAAAGCTTTCTATCATCCGCAACTGAAAGAGTTCCTGCTGATGTACGACGACGTGCGCACCGCCGATTCTCCGAAGGCAGCGCTGCTGGAATTTCTTCAGAGCACTTATGACGCCGCGGCCGATGCGGGACATTGGGACCGCCGAGCACTGGAACGCTAGAGCGCACGTCGGACAAGCCTTTACGGTTGCAGTCACACCCGATTCCCACTTCGATAGCGCGCGGAACCTCCTGCCTATTGACAGCGCCAGCCGTAGAGGATTATCTTAGGCGAACAAAAGACGAATATCAATGGCTTCTCTACCCTTGCTCCCTGTTCCGGACAAAGTCCGGCTCGTCGGCATCGCCCGGTTGGCCTCCGAAGGCGAATCTCTGCGCGAGGGGCACAATGTTGAGTACTTCACTCTGCCGTCCAAATCGCTGCTGAACCGCTGCGTTAGCCACCGTCAAATGCTTTTCACCTGGACCATCAATCCTTATCGCGGCTGCGAGTTCGGCTGCCGCTACTGCTATGCCCGCTACACCCACGAGTTTATGGAAATGCGCGATGGCATGGAGTTCGAACAGAAGATTTACGTCAAGCAGCATGCTGCCGGATTGCTGCGCCACGAACTGCGGCGGGTGAAGCCGGAGGAGGCTATCGCGCTCGGTACCGCCACCGACCCTTATCAGCCGGCGGAACGCCGCTATGAAGTTACCCGCGGAATTCTCGAAGAGTTCGCGCTGCATCGGGGCTTGGAGCTCGGGATCGTAACGAAATCGAATCTGATCGTCCGCGATCTGGAGTTGCTGAAAGAATTGGCGAAGACCAACAAGTTGTCCGTCCACATTACGGTCACCACGCTCAATGTCGAACTGGCGCGGATTCTCGAACCCCGCGCTCCGCGTCCCGATCTGCGGCTCGACGCGGTTCGGGTCCTGAGCCAGGCAGGATTGCGCGTCGGCCTAAGCTGCTCGCCGGTGGTTCCTGGAATCACAGACTCGCCTAAAGATCTGGAAAGCTTGATTCGTGCCGCCGCCGAGTCTGGCGCCGACTATGTTTTCGCCAATCCGCTTTTTCTGAAGCCATGCTCGGCGGCCGTCTTCCTTCCCTTTGTCGAACAAAACTTTCCTCATCTCGCCGAAAACTATCGCCAAAGGTATCAGGATCGGGCTTTTCTTCCGCCGGCTTATGGGAAGCGGCTCTCGCATCTGATCGCGCGCTTGCGCGAGAAATACAAAATCACGAGCGTCCGTCGCCCTGTCTACGCCACGAAGTGGCCGCTTCAGAGTTCCGACGAACAGTTGAGCTTGTTCTGAAGAGTGTGGAGCGGACACTCCCGTCCGCTGCTGTTGTGCTTGGTGTTGCTTTGTTCTTGCCTCCCCTGCCAGGTTTCAACGTGCTCGCTCTCATCAATCAACTTCAAAATCAGCGGGCAGGAGAGCCCGCTCCACACTTGCGCCTTCTCTCCATCTTCTATAATCAAAATTCTCATGGCCACCGCCTTCCCACCTGCCGGACAACCTGCTGCGGAACGAGTCCCCTTCGGCACGCGCGTGCACAATTTCTGGCGGCGGGTCAGCGAGGGCCTTGAGCTCAGTCAACTGTGGTCGCAGTTCGAGTCCGAAGCGCGCACCAGCTATCGCCTGTACTCGCGCGAGGTCGAGGCGAGAACGCCGGAAGGCCTGACCAGGCGTGGCCGGCATCTGCATGTGATTAAGGAATTTTTCTGGGCTGTATTTGAGAAGCTCTCGCCCGCGCGGCGTGTCTTGCTGCTCGCGGCGTTGGTTTTTTTGGCAATCCCTCACTCCGCATTCGAACGTACCGGCGGTGACGGAAAAATCTATGCCGTCGAATTCGATCTTCACTTCTGGGCGGCGCTGCTTCTTTTGCTCGTGCTGGTGCTCGAGATCGCCGATCGCGTGGTGATGAAGCGCGATCTCCAGATCGCGCGCGAGATCCAGACCTGGCTGCTGCCGGGCGCGCCCCCTCAGATTCCGGGTTTAGCCGTCGCTTACGCCACGCGCCCCGCCAACACGGTGGCCGGCGACTACTACGACGTTTTTCCGCGACCCGGGCGAACGAATGAGCAAAACCGCGTGGTGCTCGCCGTGGCCGATGTCGCCGGCAAGAGTATTCCCGCGGCCATGCTGATGGCCACGTTTCAGGCGAGTCTGAAAACACTTTCCACCGCGCAGGTGGCTCTGCCCGAACTCGCCGCCAACATGAACCGCTACGCCTGCGGCAACAGCCAGGGCGGACTGCGTTTCACCACGGCGTTTCTGGCGGAATACGACCCGATCCGCCGCACGGTCGATTACATCAACGCCGGTCACAACAATCCCATCCTGCGCCGTGCCAGTGGACACATCGAGCGCCTCGATGTCGGCGGCCTTCCCTTCGGCATTCAGCCTGAAGTGAAATACGAATCCGCGACTGTTACCTTGGGGCCCGGCGACTGGCTCATCATCTTTACCGACGGATTAGTAGAAGCCGAGAATGCCCGCCAGGAAGAATACGGCGAGCCCCGGTTGCTGACTGCGATTGAAGCAGGGAAATCAGTCGCTCCTGCAGAAATGCTCAAAAACCTCATGGCCGAACTCGACGTCTTCGTGGGCAACACTCCGCAGCACGACAACGTCACCTGTCTGCTGTTGAAAGCCGGAAGCTTCTAAACGCAGCCACCCGATCAATGGACCTTCGGCCTGGCTCGATTCCATTTAGGAAATTCCAAAAAGGGCCTCTAAGCAAGATCGAGTCTCTTCCGCGTTCAAAAAGTGGAGCAGGCCCGTCCGGACTGACAATAATTGTCAGGGAACGCGACGGATTCTGCCAGCTTCGGAAAATCGGCCTACCGGCGCAGTGGACTGAAGTTTGCCCCTCATCTGAAAACAAAGCCCTTCCTGAAGTACCGCCGGGAACCAAGGTAACTGGCGGCTTTGGCGAGGCAAGTGCAAATATCGTCACGACTGCGTCATGATGAGCAGAATAAAATTCGACACAACAACGAGGGAAAATCGAGATGCGTAAACAAAAGGGTTTCTCACTAATCGAGCTGCTGATCGTGGTGGCAATCATCCTGATCATCGCAGCGATCGCAATTCCAAACTTGCTGCGCGCCCGCATGGCGGCCAATGAGTCGTCTGCCGTGGGTTCGCTGCGTACCATCAATACGGGTGAAATCACCTACCAGAATACTTACCCGACCGTAGGCTTTGCTCCGACCCTGCTTTCTCTGGGCGGCGCGCCGAACGTCGCGTGCGTACCGGCACAGGCCACGGCCTGCCTGATCGACAACGTGTTGTCCGCGGGCACCAAGAGCGGATACACCTTCCAGGCTGCCAGCGTTGCGGGCGGTCCTCCGACGGTATCGTACGAAGCCTCAGCCGTTCCGGTCACAGTGAACCAGACCGGTATCCGCAGCTTCTGTTCCTTTGAAGACGCTGTGGTTCGCGCTCAGCCCACTGGCGCCGCGATTGCAACTGTCGCAGCTTGCCAGGTCCTGAGCCCCCTGAACTAATTAGCTGGTTTGAGTTGGCGAAGTACCTGGGGGAGGGTACAAGCCAGGGAGCAGCGAACGAAAGTTCGCTGCTCTTTGTTTTTTTCGGATCTTTTGTGTGTCCCTTCGGCCTTTATCCAACCGCGGCTTTCTTCATCCCGCAGTTGTCAATTCTTGGCAAGACGACAAAAAGTGTCAGCCCAAACTGCCATTCCGATTCTGGGAAATCGATTCTCCCATTGTCTACTCCCCCTTTTTGATGAAAACCAAGGACTTTGCGCCCCGGAAGAAAGGGACATAAGGTCCTGGATTCTGGAGAGTTGCTTGCTCCAACAGTGTGGGGCGATCAAAGCGAGGGTCAGAAAATCGACTAACGGGCAGAAATCAAAACGAACAGTAAGGAGTAGTCAATGCGTAAACAAAAGGGTTTTTCACTAATCGAGCTGCTGATCGTGGTGGCAATCATCCTGATCATCGCAGCGATCGCAATTCCAAACTTGCTGCGCGCCCGCATGGCGGCCAATGAGTCGTCTGCCGTGGGTTCGCTGCGTACCATCAATACGGGTGAAATCACCTACCAGAATACCTACCCGACCATAGGTTTCTCTCCCGACCTTATCTCTTTGGGCGGGGCTCCCAACGTGGCTTGCGTTCCGGCAGCCGGTACGGCCTGCCTGATCGACAACGTGTTGTCCGCGGGCACCAAGAGCGGATACACCTTCCAGGCTGCCAGCGTTGCAGGCGGTCCTCCGACGATATCGTACGAAGCCTCAGCCGTTCCGGTCACAGTGAACCAGACCGGTATCCGCAGCTTCTGTTCCTTTGAAGACGCTGTGGTTCGCGCTCAGCCCACCGGCGCCGCGATCGCAACAGTCGCAGCCTGCCAGGTCCTGAGCCCCCTGAACTAATTAGCTGGTTTGAGTTGGCGAAGTACCTGGGGGAGGGTACAAGCCAGGGAGCAGCGAACGAAGTTCGCTGCTCTTTGTTTTTTTGGGTCTTTCTCTTCCGGGTTGATTGGTACTCGCTCCATCCCGCCTTTATCAGCATTCACCGATTGTCATTTCTGGCAAGTCAACAAAATGGGTAAGCCCAAACTGCCATTTCGTTAGGGAATCAGATTCGCGTGCCGTCTACTCCCACTGTCTACTAAGGAGCAGCGAGTGCCTTCGCTGCTCCTTCCTGTTATGCGGGATCTGGCTCAGTCTCACTAACCTCGCGCCCGAAAAAGGCATCGGTCGCCCGGACGTTGACAATTCTTGTCATTTCCGGCTGGAGCGAATCCTGTTTTCTGTTGGATCCAATCGTGCTCTATGTAACCAACTGATTAGCTGAGACATATCTGGTTACTTCTTTGCGAGGGAGAACTTCGGAAATGGCGACGCAAGTGCAAGGGACTGGTGGGGCCCATCGCGCGTGATGCGAATCGGGCTAGAGGATACTCCATGCGGAGACAAACCGGATTCTCACTTATCGAATTGCTGATCGTGGTAGCGATTATCCTCGTCATTGCAGCGATCGCGATTCCCAACCTGTTGCAAGCCAGGCTTGCGGCGAACGAAGCGTCCGCAGCCCAAGGTTTGCATGCCCTCCACGCTGCGGAGATCAGTTACTCGACCGCCTACTCAACCATTGGTTATTCCAACACTCTAGCGGCCTTGGGTGGCGCGCCTCCCTGCACTCCGGCTGTGGCTACAGCTTGCCTCATCGATAATTTACTGGCCTCTGCCGCGCCCGGAGGGCCGGGCAAGAGCGGCTATTATTACCAGGCAACGGGAGTCGTCACCGGGGGAGCCCTCTACAACACGGCCTACGTCTTGGGGGCAGCGCCGATTTCTGTCAACCACACCGGAAACCGGGATTTTTGCGCCACCAACGATGGCGTTCTGCGTTCGCAAATGGGCAACCCCGGCGACTTGCCGACCACTACCCTGGCCGCCTGCATCGTGTATCCGGTGGCTCAATAAGCGCTCCATCTCATATCAAACTGAGAAATCCGCCGGTCGTGGAATATTTCTTACTCACGACGTCCTGCGCAGTCCGTTCAATGCTTCGCGAGTTGTGACTCTCGTAACTGGACTGGCGATTTTCCGTTTTATAATATTTTTGTGCTGACTTTTTGAGAACTTCCTGTTGCATCATGGCCGCAATTGAAATCCTTGGACTTGAAAAGACCTACATGGTTGGGTTCTGGCGCAAGCGTCCCAAACGCGCTTTGCAACCGCTCCATCTCACGGTCGAAGAAGGAGAGATTTTCGGCTTTCTTGGTCCCAACGGAGCGGGCAAGACCACAACGTTGAAAATGCTGATGGGCCTGGTCTTTCCCACGGCCGGCACGGCTCGCATCCTGGGGCAAGAATGGACCGATCCTGAGGTCAAAGCACAGATCGGCTTCCTTCCCGAACAGCCTTACTTCTACGACTATCTGACTGCCCACGAATTGCTGGACTACTACGGCCAGCTCTCGGGAGTTCCGGGCAAAGAACGCAAACGCCGCGTCGAGGAAGTGCTGCAGCGCGTGGGTCTGACCGACGTAAAGGGCGTGCAGTTGCGCAAGTTTTCCAAAGGCATGCTGCAGCGCGCGGGGATCGCGCAGGCGATTTTGCACAATCCCAAGCTGGTCTTTTTCGACGAACCGATGTCCGGCCTGGATCCGCTCGGACGACGCGAAGTGCGCGACCTGATGGAGCAACTCAAGCAGGAAGGTAAAACGGTATTTTTTTCCACGCACATTTTGTCTGACGCCGAAGCGCTTTGCGATCGCGTCGCCATTATTCACAAAGGCGAATTGCGCGGCGTGGGTGCGGTGGAAGACTTGACCTCGACGGTTCAGGGTAAGGTGGAAGTAATCTGGCAGGGCACGCAGATCCCGCCTTCCATGAAAGCTCTGGGCGCGGAATGCCACGTCACCGGAGACACAGTTCGCGCGGTTCTTCCCGAGAGCCAGCAGGATGCCGCCATCGACGCCCTGCGGCGGGAGCACATTCGCCTCATTGCCCTCACCCCCCTGCGCACCTCGCTTGAAGCCTATTTCGTGGAGAAGTTACAGCACTCCCAGACCACGGCGGGAAAACTGTCATGAGCCCACGCATCATTTATATTGCCGCCAACACTTTCCGCGAAGCGGTTCGTGATCGCGTGCTCTATAACCTGATCGCCTTTGCTCTGCTGCTATCGGGCGCGGCCATTTTCGTGGGTCAGATTTCCATCGACATTGAGCGCCTGGTGGTCGTCAATCTTGGACTCACGGCGGTTTCTCTATTCGGCATCGTCATCGCCATCTTCATTGGCATCGGCCTGGTCTCGAAAGAAATCGAGAAGCGCACGCTCTATACGGTGCTTTCGCGCCCGGTCCGGCGCTGGGAGTTTATCGTCGGCAAGTTTATGGGCCTGGCCGGAACATTGATCGTGAACACCTTCTTTATGGCCATCGGGGTTTTCGGCGCGCTGCTTTATGTTGCACACAGATTCTCCGCCCCCGACATTCTGATTCTGGTCGCTCTTTATTTCATCATTCTTGAATTTCTAATCATCTGTTCACTGGCACTGTTATTTTCGTCGTTCTCTTCGCCGCTGCTTTCTGCGGTCTTCGCATTCTCACTGTTCGTGATTGGCAGCTTCGCGGACGACCTTCGGGGATTCGCCAGCCTGACTCACGGCATGACCCGTTGGGCGGTCACCGGCGCGGCCTACCTGGTGCCTAACTTTTCCGCGCTTAATGTGATCAGCGCGGTCGCGCATCAGCAATCGCTGACTTCGCAGCTCATTCTGCAAAACACGCTCTATGCGTTGTTCTACACGGCAATGTCTTTGAGCGGCGCGGTCCTGATCTTCGAGCGCAGGAACCTGAAATGATTCATCGGAGTTTAGAGCGGAGGCCCGGAAGATGACGGCCACGCAGCGGACCACCGTAATCGCCGCCGGTTGCCTTGCTATCTCCATGGCCGCCTGCCTTTTTCTGTTGCGGCGCATCGATCGAATTCGCCCCCAGGCGCCTCTCGAGGATGCGCTGTATCTCAGCTCACCCAGGATCCTGAAGCGCGCCAGTCTGGGCTTCGATGGCATGATGGCCTGCATCTATTGGACACGCACCGTACAGTACTTCGGACATCGTCACTTCGACCGCGCGCACAGTTACAACGAGCTCGCTCCACTGTTGGAGATTACAACAGCGCTCGACCCGCATCTGTTTCCGGCCTACCAGTTCGGCGCCAGTTTTCTCGCGCCCGCGCCGCCGAACGGAGCCGGCCAACCCGACCGCGCCATTCAACTGATGAAGTACGGAATTCAGAACAATCCTGACAACTGGCAGCTCTACTATGACCTGGGCTTCGTTTACTACACCGACCTGAAGGACTACAAAGATGCCTCGGAAGTTTTCGAACACGGTTCGCAACTTCCCAACGCCCATCCTTTCTTGAAGATCCTGGCGGCTCAGATGGCTGCGCACGCGGGCGAGTTCTCCACGGCGCGTTTGTTGTGGAGCGCTACCTACGAGTCCAGCCACGATGCTCTAATCCGCCAGAATGCGATTGAACACCTGCGCGCGATTCAAGTGGACGAGGCCGTCACGAACTTGGATTCCGCGGTCAGTCGCTTTCAGGGGCGTACGGGACATCTCCCCAGCAGTATGTGGGAGCTCGCCCTCGCCGAACATTTGCAAGGAATTCCGGTTGACCCCGACGGCCATCCTTATCTTCTGACTCTCGACGGACGTGTGGTCGTCGAAAACCCGGACGATTTCAACTTTCTAACCAAGGGCCTGCCGCCCGGATATCAGCCTCCCGCAGTGCCGAAATTCCACGAGCAAAAACAGTAAGTCCGCGTTCCTGTCTTTGATCACGCTGGCTCGCCAGCCCGTATCATGTCTAGACGCTTCTCATTTTTCTCGTATGGAGTCGGCTGCAGAAATCTTGTCTCCAAGAATCAGTGTGTGGCAAACCGCGTACCGATGGTGGAAGCACGCCGCTTCATACGAGGGCTATTACCTGGCGACACGGCGCCTTTTCGCCGTGCTCTGGGACTTTGTGCGCGACTCTACTCCGGAGCGTCTACGGCAACGCTACGGCGATGCCGACTACGACTGGGACTATCGCGTGAACACCACCAGCGGCGCGGTCGGGTGGCGGGATCGACTGCTGGGACAGTTCCATTCCGCATACCAGCCAACCGATCCGGCGGCGTTTCACGAGATGCTGAGCGCTCTGCAAGAGGCGGTGCAACGGTCGCCGGGGCCCGATGGGACCGATCTTGAGCTGCGCGACTTCACGTTTCTCGATCTCGGCTCCGGCAAGGGACGGACGCTGTTGATGGCGTCGGACTATCCCTTTCGCCGCATTGTAGGCGTGGAGTTGCTTCCCTCCCTGCACGAGATCGCAAAGGAAAATATGAAGCAATATAAAAGCGAAGCGCAGAAATGTTTCGCGCTCGAGGCCATCTGCGCCGATGCCACGGCATTCCCGCTTCCCAATGGCCCGCTCGTGATTTATCTGTTTAATCCCTTGCCCGAGTCTGGATTGCGCCAGGTTGTTTCGAATCTGGAACAGAGCTTCAGAAATGATCCCAGGGTTGTGTACATGCTTTATCACAACCCGCTGCTGGAACACGTGTTAAGCGAGAGCGCCTTGCTGCGCAAAATCGGGAGCACGCGCCAGTATTCGATTTTCAGCAATCAGCAGGATTGCCATTGAACAGGAGTGCCGTTGAAAATGACAACTCTTGTGGCACCGCTTACAATCGCTTTAGGAACCTTCCCGCGGGAACTTGCCCTTGGTTTCCCTCCGGAGCACGCGGGAGGGCATTTTGTGGCGTTTAGCTGGTGGAATGATCAAGATACGAACTCTTTTCCTGCGCCACGCCATCCTGCCCCTTGCCATCGTACTGGGTGTGCCTCTGCTGTCTCCGGCGGGGCTTGCGGTTGACGTGAAGACAGTAGCGGCGGCGGTCGATAGCCATTACAACCATCTGCGCTCGCTGCAGGCCGAGTTTACCGAGGTGTATCGCGGCTCTGGCATGGAGCGGACCGAATCTGGGACGCTTTGGCTGAAAAAACCGGGCAAGATGCGGTGGGAGTACCGTTCTCCTAAGGACAAGCTGTTTGTCAGCGATGGGAAAGATGCGTGGTTTTACGTGCCCGAGGATCGCCAGGCACGGAAGGAGGCCGCGAAGAAGTTGGAAGACATCCGGTCTCCGCTGGCATTCCTGTTAGGTAAAACCAGGCTGGAGAAAGAATTACAGGGATTGTCTCTAGCGCCGGATGTAGAACCCTTGCAACCAGGAAATATCGTTTTACGCGGTGTGCCGCGGGCGCTAGCGGACCGGGTCAGCGAGATTCTATTGGAGATCACGGCAGACGACCAGATTGCGCGAATTGTCATCCAGGAGGTGGATGGGGCGGCCACGGAATACAGGTTCAACGAGATGAAGGAGAACGTGGAAATCGCAGATGGGCGGTTCCAGTTTAAGCCTCCGCCAGGAACGGAGACTGTGGAGGGAGGACTGGGACCTTAGGTTGGGAGAAAGCGCCTCGATTCGCTTCGCTCGGCGGACAGCCGAGGCGGCTGTCGCTACGTGAGCGCCCTGGTTACTTGCGGGCGGTTTTGAGGGTGGTCGGCAGCTTAGAATAGCAAGTAGGAATGTTAGACTGAGGCCGGGATAGTGCTGTCCGGAAGACACAGAAAAAACAGCAAATGGCGGAATTTGTAATAAAAATCGCGGACGATCGCGGGCGAGTTCAACAGCACATCGAGCACGGCTACTCGGAAGCCGAGGTGCGCGACCGCTTCTCGCAGCAGGGCTACCTGGTTTATTGGGTCAAGCCTCAGGGAGTGCTGACTTCTGGCGTTTCATTGCGGCGCCGGCGGAAGCTGAAGCAGGATACTTTTCTGGTGTATAACCAGCAGTTTTTCACGCTGATCCGGGCCGGGTTGCCCATCCTGAATTCGCTAGAACTCCTGATCAAGCGGCAGAAGGACGCGCAACTGCGCCAGATTCTCGAGAACGTTCGAGAGCGCGTCAAGGGCGGAGAGTTACTTTCCGATGCCTTCGCCGCGCAGGGGATTGTCCCAAAGATTTACACAACAACTTTAATGGCAGGCGAAAAGAGCGGCAACATCGACGAGGTACTGACCCGCTACATCAGCTTTCAGCGGCTGGCCATGACCTTCCGAAAGAAGCTGTTCGTGTCGCTGATTTATCCCACGCTGCTGGTCACCGTCGTGATGATCATGGTGACGTTCCTGTTCACCTACGTGGTGCCCAAGTTTGCGGACCTGTTCAACAGTCTGGATGCAAAACTTCCCGCGATCACGTTGTTCATGTTGGCGGTAGGACAGAACGCGCAGAAGTATGCTCCGTTTGTATTTGTTGGGCTGGCAATCCTCGGCTTTGTGTTATGGCGCTGGAAGGATACGGATCGCGGCGCGGACCGCATCGACCGGATGATATTGAGCATGCCCCTGTTGGGCGATATCCGCTTGAAGCATCAGGTGGCGAGTTTTTCCCGAATGCTTTCGACGCTGCTACAAGGCGGCCTGCCACTGGTGCCGGCGATGGAAACCGCAGGCTCTTCCATGAGCAGCCGGCGCATCTTAAAGGGTGTGATGCGGGCGGGCATGCGCGTGCGCGAGGGACAGGGACTGGCTCCCAGCCTGGAAGAGCAGAAGATTTTCCCCGAACTGGCGGTGGAAATGATCGAAGTCGGCGAATCGACTGGGGCCTTGCCGGCGATGTTGAACTCGGTGGCCGAATTTTATGAAGAGGATGTGCAGACGGCGCTGGGAGCGTCGATGGCGTTAATCGAACCGCTGATTCTGATCGTCATGGCGATTTTCGTGGGCGGAGTTCTGATCTCGCTGTATTTGCCGATTTTCACGCTGGGAGTGCACTGAGGAACGGTCGTCGGTCGCTCGTTGACCAATGACAGGTAAAAAATGGCGACAGCCGATAAAAAATCGTTGTTCGTGAATGGCGGGAACGGCGGACCGATCAGTCCCACCGGCAATCCCGTCACCGATCTGGAGCGCGCGCAGGATGTGGCGCGGCGCTATCGCTGCGAATTCGTCGACCTGAGCGGCTTCGAACTGCATCACGAACTGTTCAAGAAGATTCCGGTCGAGCTGATGTTCCGCTACAACTTCGTTCCGCTGGAAGAGACCGCCGACGGGAAGCTGGCCATCGCCATTGCCGATCCCAGCCAGCTGATGATGATCGACGAGATCAGCTTGCTGTTGAAGCAACGCATCATCACCAAAGTTTCCACGCTGAAGCAGATCTCCGACATTCTCAAGAAGACCGAGCAGTCGCAGCGCGTGCTGGAAGAGGCCAGCGAGGGCTTCCAGATTATTCGTGAGGACGAGAATACTGGCGCCGAAGAAACTCTTATCCATCGACAAGCTGACGGCGACGGGCGATACCAGCCCGATCATCCGGCTGGTCGATACCACTATTTTTACCGCGCTGCAGCGGCGTGCTTCCGACATTCACATTGAGACTCGCGACGACTCGGTGGTCATCAAGTTCCGCATCGACGGCGTGCTCACGCAGGCCATGCCGCCCATCGGCAAGGAGCATCACTCCACCGTGATTTCGCGCATCAAGGTCATGAGCGAGCTCGATATTTCCGAGCGCCGCGTGCCCCAGGACGGCCGCTTCCGCGTGAAATACAACGGACGCGCCATCGACTTCCGCGTCTCGATCATGCCATCGATTCATGGCGAAGATGCCGTGCTGCGCGTGCTCGACAAAGAGTCGATGAGCGAGAAGTTCCGCACGCTGACTCTGGATGTGGTGGGGTTTGACGAAGAAGACCTGCGCAAGTTCCGGCGCTACATCAAAGAGCCGTACGGCATGGTGCTGGTCACCGGGCCGACCGGCAGCGGCAAGACGACTACACTCTACGCCGCGGTCAACGAGATCAAGACCGACGAAGACAAGATCATCACCATTGAAGATCCGGTCGAATACCAGCTGCGCGGCATCACGCAGATTCCGGTGAACGAGAAAAAAGGACTGACCTTCGCACGCGGCCTGCGTTCGATTCTGCGCCACGACCCGGACAAAATCATGGTCGGCGAAATTCGCGACACCGAGACCGCGCAGATTGCCATCCAGTCGGCGCTGACCGGACACCTGGTGTTCACCACGGTGCACGCCAACAACGTGGTCGACGTGATTGGGCGATTCCTGAACATGGGCGTGGAGCCTTACAACTTTGTGTCAGCGTTGAACTGCATCCTGGCGCAGCGGCTGGTGCGCTTTGATTTGCGAGTCGTGCCGGACTGAAGTGCATTATGCGCCCGATGTTTTGGAAGCCAGCGGGCTTGATCCCGCGCAGTGGGGCAAGGTTCCGCTCTATGAGGGCCCGGGATGCATCGAGTGCGCGGGCACGGGATTCCGCGGGCGAACCGCGATTCATGAACTTCTGGATTTGAGCGACCGCGTGCGCGAAATGATTCTGGCCAAGAAACCGACTTCGGAAATTCGCCGCGCCGCGCGGGAAGAAGGTATGCGCTTCCTGCGCGAGTCGGCGCTGGACAAAGTACGCCTGGGAATGACTACGCTGAAAGAGATCAACAAGGTCACGTTCATCGAGGCTATGCGGTAGGGCGGCCCGTCCATCGACTTGGCACGGGGAGGACAAGATCGCCCTCGCGAAAGCCGACAAAGCCTGACCTGAGCGAGTCGAAGGGTTGCCGGCGCTACACTTCTCTGAGTGCCCTTCCGGCTATTGAATTTGTTGGGCATTCGAGTTCTGATTTAAGGAAGCATTTTTTCACAGGCGTTCCCTGCAAATGAGTACAACCTCAAATCCACGAACCCAAGCTGGCCTGCGAAATTGCCGCGGACCGCGTGCTGGCTGGGCGGCTGACCGATCAACGGAGAAGGACTGGAGGCCTCCGCCGCGCGCGAACTGGCGCCGGGAAGCGTGATTCCCGACCTGGTGGAAAACAATCTGCGGCAGCGGAGACGCGGTGCGCGCAGGAATTGAAGCGGCGTCTCGGCGGCGTTGCCGGGCGTTCCAAGGATGTGATTGCCATCGTGCCCGACGCCGCAGTTCGCGTGATGCTGGTGGAGTTCGATACTCTGCCTTCCGATCGCGACGAGGCTCTTGCCGTGGTCGAGTTCCGGTTGAAGAAGTCTTTGCCTTTCGACGTGGACAAGGCGAAGGTTTCCTATCATGCGCAAAAGGTCAACGACGAGGTGCGCGTGGTGGCGGCGGTAGCGATGGCAAGCGTAATCGACGACTATGAAAAAGCGTTTCGCGACGCGGGATACAATCCCGGCATCGTGCTGCCGTCGACGCTGGCGGCGCTGGGAGCGGCCGATGCCAAGCGGCCAACGCTGGTGATCAAGGTGGATGCGCATACCACCAGCATTGCGATCCTCAATGAAGATCAGTTGCAGCTGTTCCGCACGCTCGAGAATACGCGCGGAGTAACCATCACGCGGCGAGCAACTGGCCGAGGAAGTCTATCCTTCCGTGGTTTTTTTTCAGGATACGTATCACCTGAACATCGAGCGAATTTATGTGGCAGGACTGCCGGAGTCGGGCGGCGCGGCGCCCGCGCTGCGCGCACAGACCGGAGCCGAAGTGCAGGAACTGGTGGCTGTCTTCGCAACTGGGAGCGACCGCGGGCGGCTCGGTTCCGCGCTGGCGGATGGCGGGAGTGGTGGGGGCACTGATCGCTCGAATACGCAATGAATATGCGTCTCGATATCAATCTCGCGAGCCAGCCCTACGAAGATGCGCGGCAGTTTTGGATGCGCTGGGGCACCGCTGTGGGCGCGGTCGCGGTGCTCACGCTGGTACTGCTGGCGTTGGACGTCACCGGATGGATCAACGCGCGGCGGGATCGGACGGCGATCGCGGAAAAACGCGCGATGATTGCCGATCGCGATCAACTCCGCGCCAACGCCGAGAGAATCCTCAACCTGCCGCAAAACCGCAGCACCCGCGACCAGTCGCAGTTTCTGAACGAATTGATCGAGCGCAAGGCGTTTTCGTGGACGCGGGTGCTGGAAAATCTGGAAAAGGTGATGCCGCCGCGAGTGCACTTGATGTCGATCAATCCGCAACTGGATGAGGACAATCAGCTCGGCCTGAAGATGACGGTGGCCGGCGATTCGCGGGACCGGGCGATCGAACTGGCGCGCCGCATGGAGGAATCGCGCCGTTTCGCGCAGACCAATATCGTTTCGGAGCATTCCGAACAGTCAACAACACCGGCGACACCGAGGAGTTTGACATTGTAGCGATTTACATTCCGGAACCGCTGACCGACCGCGGCGGCGAAGTCCGAAGCGAGATCCACGACAGACGTGAAACTCGAAGCGCAAGACCGAGGACGACGCTGAAGACGCTAAACCGCTGACGCCGAAAGGGAGCAGCGCTAATGCCGGACCTGCGGCAAACCCGGAAGAATCTGAAGATCGCGCTCGCCGTTCATGGTGGGCGTGGATCTTTGCTGGCTGATGCTGTATTTTCGCCGCTGGTGGGCTCGGCGGAATCGCGCCGCATGGAACTAAACCAGCTTCAGTCCGAATTAACCATCAAAACACGCCAGGTGGCGCCGCTGAAGGATCTTCCGCAGAAGGTGGTGCTGGCAAGTCATCAGATCACCGATTTTTATAAGCAGGCGCTTCCCTACGCAGGATTCGCAGATTCTGACCGAGTTCGGCAAGCTCGCCGCTCGCGAACGGCGTAACCATCGAGCAGGTAAAATACAAGTCAGAGGAAGCGGAAGACCGGCGGGCTGCAGCCGGTGGAGATCGAAGCGAGCCTGGCGGGGCAACTACACGTCGCTGGCGCGATTCATCAATGCGCTGGAACGGGACCAGATGTTTTTCATCATCAACAGCGTAACCCTGGGCGGCCAGCCGCAGGGGCCGGTCAGGCTGAACATGAGGCTGGAGACATATCTGAAGGCGGGAACGTAGTGCAACTGGGACTGGAAAACAAGAAGAAGACGACCTGGGCCGTCGCTGCTTGCTGTCGTGGCGCTTCTGGCCGTGGCCTATGAGTTCATCCCATTTTTTACGGGATCATCGGAACCGGCGTTCGAGCGCGCAGGCAGCGGCTCCTGTAGCCACCCGTCAGAAGCCGCGCACCGGGAGAAAGACCGGGAAAGAAACTGCGCGTCGAAAATCTCGATCCGACGCTAAGACTCGGACTTGCTGGCCACGAGCGAAAAGACGCAGTACGAGGGTAGCGGAAGAAACATTTTTGTGTCGCAGGCGGAAGCGGTGGTCATCCCTCGTCCCATCACTCCCGGAACGCCCGACGCAGCGGCCGGAGATCAGTACCATCCGCCTACTCCTCCCAGGCGCCTCCGATCCCGCTGAAGTTTTATGGCTTCGCGAGCCGGACCGGGGAGCCGAAGAAAATATTTCTCAAGCTCGGCGAGGATGTGTTCGTGGCGGGAGAAGGCGAGATCGTGGACCGCCGATACAAGGTGATCCGTATTTCGCCCAACTCGGTGGAGATTCAGGACGTGGTGAACAGCGGTCCGCCGCAGAACATTCCGCTGACGCAGGGATGAAGCAGGTTTAAGGTTTCAATGGTGTCAAGGTTTCGAGGATTTAGGGTGCCAGGTTTAGAAGTTACTCCAGTATGCCACATTGAAACTCTGAATCTTAAACTTACCTCCATGGCTTTCAATTCACAGATGCGGCGAAGCGTGCCTCGACGCGGGTAAAGCTAGGGGCGAAGACGGATGGGTCATGCTGACGTTGCTTCTGGCTATGGCCCTGCTGGTCATTTTCGCGGCGGCGATCGTGCCGTCGATTACCTTCGAAATCAAGCGCGATCGTGAAGAGGAAATGATTCATCGCGGAGTGCAGTATTCGCGGGCGATTCGCGCCTATTACAAGAAGTTTGGCCGCTATCCCACAAAGATTGAAGATCTCGAGAGCACCAACAATCTTCGTTTTCTGCGCAAGCGCTACAAAGATCCGCTGAACTGTAAGGACTCGAAGTGCCAGGATTTCAAGCTGCTGCACTTCGGCGACGTTCAGATGACGCTCAGCGCGCTCGGAGGCGGGAGTATCCCGGGCGCAACCCCGGTCAGCGGAATGAACGGAGGAACGGGCGGGCCCGGAGGGTTCTCGCAGCCTTCCACCTTCGGCGGGAACAGCGGGTTTGGAGCAAACTCCAATTCATCGTTCGCTCAGAATCAGCAGGCCATGCGAATCATCGACGGCGGCCGGACACATCGCAGGCGGCATCTCAGGCAACTCCGCTGGGACTTCTGATGCGGACGGGAGCGACTCCGACAGGAACAAATCCGTCGGGACAGCGGCAGCGGCAATCCGGGAAGCAATCAGTTGGGTCCGGCCAAATTATCGGCGGCCCGATCGTAGGAGTTGCGAGCACAGTCAGAGAGAAGACGATTCGCGAGTTCAATCACAAGAACAAATATAAGGATTGGGCGTTCGTTTACGATCCGGCGCAGGACCGGGGCGGCATGATCACGGACGCCGTACCAGCCCCAACTGCAGGGATTCGGACAGCAGGGCATGCAGAACCTCAACGGGCAGAATGGCAGCGGCACCGGCTTTGGAACTGGGCCGGGCGTTGGCGGCGGTTCGTCCTCCTCGGGGATGCAGAACAATCGGAATGCACGTCCGGAAGCTCCAGACCCGCCCAGTACTCCTCCGCCTCAGCAGTAGCGGCCGTGCAGCGCGCGGCGGAAAGCCGGGGCGGCTGTCCCACATGGTTCGTGGTGGCCACGTGATTTGTGGTCTACGTGAAAATGGCCTCATCGCTACGGATGAGGCCATTTCGTTTGTGAGATTCCGTGTCTCTGCGTTCCGTGCTTCGCACGGCTGGACAGCCGAGGCGGCTGTCCCTGCGTGGTTACTTACACGCTGAAGGATGATCCGCAGCCGCAGGTGCTTTTCACGTTCGGATTCTCAAACTTGAAGCCTGCGCCTTCCAGAGTCTCGACGTAGTCAACGATGCAGCCATTCAGATACATGACTGAAGTGGCATCGACGAACACCTTAAGTCCTTCCATCTCGAAGGTCTTGTCCATCATTCCGGCGCCGTTTTCAAATTGCATCGAATAGGAGAAACCGGAGCATCCGCCACCCACCACTCCGATGCGCAAGCCGGCAGGAACCGGGTTCTGCTGGCCCATGATGTCTTTCACCTTGGCAACAGCGTTGGAGGTGAGAGTAACGGGCGCGGCCTTTTTGGCGACTTCAGGGACAGTTGTGGTGGCCATTGTATCTCCTTGGCTTTAAGTCTATCGATTATAGCAGATTCGATTTTCGCAAGAAAAAATTCCGGGTGCACCCGAAAAACGATCTCACGAAAGCGACCTGCTGAGCGATCTGAGTATTTAGATGCGGCGCCGGTCCGGAAGTCGCATCCTACCGCTCCCGTAACAGGTTCCGAACAAAGGGATTTATTCGACGCCCGGGGCTTGCCAACGGGTCTATAATCATTGCCGTTAGTGCCTTCCCCGGGACTGAATGCGGGGGTTCTGCGCGCCCCCGCTCACGAAGTGGGAGCCGTGCACTTGGGATGGAATCTGCCGAGGTGGCTTATGACGCTCACTATAGTGACAGTTGTGTTCGGAATTTTCGCCGTAGGTCTGATCGTTCTCCTGATTTACAAGAGCACTCTCACCATGCACGAGGACGATCAGCTGTTCCTGGATGACCACAATTCGCACATGCAGGAAGAGCAAACGGAACTCTTGACCAAGGTCAACCGGCTCACGATTCCGGTCCGGGTGTTCAGCATCGGCTCCGGAGTATTTCTGCTGGTGCTCGTGGCCATGCTGATCTACCAAAAGCTGAACGAGGTTCAGTAGCGCCATCTACCGGGACTTGAGTATCCAGCCGCCTGGTTTCGGCAGCGCAAACCAGGCGACGCGACGCGCGGTCTCGGTCGTGCGCGTTTTTGTTCGCACCCTTAGGGAAGGCAGCTGCTTCCGTTTCGGAGGAGGTGCTTGCTTGGTTTTCTTGACTCGTTTCTGGTCGTCTGACCAGGGAATCCCCTACCTGGCTCCGACACTCGCGGTGGCGGAGCCGACTGTATCGGCGCGATTGTGATTTCCTGCTGAAAGAAAAACGGAAAGAGAGATCGCAAGTGCGTCCCCCTCACTGCGATCTAACAGGGCATGGAAGACAAGTCGGTTTGAATAAAGTTGGCGGCGCCACAGCGGCGGGCAACTTTTGCTGCACAAGCAGATTCCTAAGGCGGGAGTATTTCAGCAATGAACGCATCCCCTGCGGAAGTGATTCCTGAGTCCGAGTCTTCACCGGGCCAACCGGGACCACCATCCGAAGCAGCGACGGACAATGCGAGCCCGCCCACGGCGTTGGCGCATTGGTTGGCAATCGCCGCTGTTGCGATCGTTCTGGCCAGCGGTGTACTGATTGCGACTCGCGGAAAAACTCCGACGATCTTCAGGGCGCGATCGACCGCGCCGCGACCAACATTCCCCCCAGGTCTTGCGCCTCAAGGGAACGACGGAGGCGGTGCAATCGCGCGCCATCCTCGCGCCTCTGCTCGCCGGCCAACAGGTCCCCACACTCACGATCATCCGATTGGTTCCGGGCGGGACCCGGGTCAAGCAGGGGGATCTGCTGGTGGAGTTTGACCGGCAGGCGCAGATGCGGGATTTCATCGACAAGCAGGCCGACTACGCAAAGCTGGTCGACCAGGTGGCGGAGGAGCAGGCCAAGGAGAGTGCGGCAGCGGCCAAGGATGAGACCGAACTGAAGACGGCCGAGGACAATCTCCGCAAGACGGAATTGGAAATACAGAAAGCGGAGATCGTTTCGCGCATCGATGCGGAAAAAAACCAGGAAAACCTGGACGAAGCCAAAGCGACCTATCGCACAGCTTCGCGAAACCTTTGACCTGAAGCGCAAGGCCGCACAAGCTGCGATTCGCATTCTGGAAATTCAACGCGATCGCACGCAGCAGACCATGTTGCACGCTCAGGCCAATGCCGACCTTATGCAGATCCGTTCGCCTCTGGATGGAGTGGTGGTGCTGAACACGATCTGGAAGCAAGGGACGATGGGCGAAGTGCAGGAAGGCGACCAGGTGCGTCCGGGTGTGGCTTTTATGCAGGTGGTGAATCCGGCGACCATGCAAGTGCGGGTGACTGGCAAACCAACAGGACTTCCCGAGTTTGCAGGTTGGGCAAACGGCGAAAGTTCGGCTGGATGCGTATCCGGATATGGTGTTCGCGGCCAAACTCGACCAACTTGCTCCCATCGGCGAAGGCGGAGACTTCTCCGATAAGCTTCGATCGTTCGTGGTCGTGGTGGCGATCGAGGGAAATGATCCTAAGCTGATGCCCGACCTTTCCGCGGCCGTCGATGTGGACGTTACGAAACAAAGTGCGGGATCGAGTGCTGGTTCGAATGCTGGAGAGCACACAGCACCAGACTCGGGGAGTGGTTCCTGATGATTCAGCGCTTCCATCGGCTTTCGATTCAGCATAAGGGGACGATCATCGCCATCGTCCTGTTGGCGGGAAGTGGCGCGGTGTGGGGAGCCGCGCGTCTGGGGAAGCGATCGCCCACCGTTCCTACCATCGAAGTGAAGCGCGGCGAATTTCTCGACTCGACGCAATTTCGCGGCGAGGTGAAAGCGCTGAAGTCGGTGACGATCAGCGCGCCCGGCGGAGGCGGGCGATTTGCAGATCGTTAAAATCTCTTCGGAGGGCACTGTTGTAAAGCCCGGTGACGTGGTGGTCGAGTTCGACAAAACAAAGACCGAGCAGGAACTGGCGCAGTTCCAATCCGGCCTCAAGTCGGCGGAGGCGGAGATCGGACAGGCTCGCGCGCAGGCGCGACTGGCCGAAGAGGAAGATAAGACCGCCGTTTTGAAAGCCGGCTATGACGTGGAAGCAGCCAAACTGGAGGCCAGTAAACAGGAGATCGTTTCCAAAATCGAGGGTGAAGAGGCAAAGCTGAAAGTGGCCGACGCCGAGCAGAAGTTGCGCGAAGCGCAGACTAAACAGAAATCAGATCAGACACTAAACCAGGCGACGATTGAAAGCAAGGAACAGGCCAGCAAGAAAGCCAGATTTGACGTGGATCGCGCCAATCGCGCGCTGACTCAAATGACCGAACGTGCGCCATCGGCTGGAACCATTAGCCTGTTGCAGCACTGGTCGGGCTCGAACATGACCGCGTACCGGCCGGGCGACCGGGCATGGCCGGGGTCTCCGATTGCGGAATTGCCCGACGCCACGACGCTGCGGATTTCAGCCCGCGTAGATGAAACGGAACGGGGACGGCTGGCATCGAAGCAGCCGGTTACCGTGCAGTTGAATGCGATTCCCGACCGGCAATTCACCGGACACATCGAACAAATCAGTGCGATTGCCAGCCTGGATTTTTCCAGCGGCTGGCCCATCACTCGCAACTTTATTCTCGAGATTGTTCTGGACCAGACGGACCCGCGATTCAAGCCCGGCATCACCGGGCAAGTGACGGTGATCGTCGACCGCGTGCCCAACGCCATCACCCTACCTGCGCAGGCCATGTTTCAGAAGTCCGGCCAGAATGTGGCGTACGTGTGGCGAGGAGCAGAGTTTGAAGAGCGGGCGATTGAGATCGGACGAAGAAGCGGCGACAAAATCATGGTCGCTAAAGGCGTGAGTCCCGGAGAACAAGTAGCGCTGAAAGATCCTACCTTGAAAGAGTAGACGGAGCTGAGATGAGAAGCCGGCGTGCCATCACGTGGGCGGTTGTTGCAGTGGTTCTCTGCGCTACGGTGGGCGTGGTCGCGGCGGTGCGCCGCACCGCGCCGGCAACCACCAACGACGACATTCCAACGGGACGCGTGCAACGTGGCGACCTCGACATGAAGGTCTACGTCACAGGCGAATTGCGCGCCAGCCATTCGGAGATGTTAACGGCGCCACCCGTCGGCGGAGGAGCGCTGCAGATCACGCACTTGCTGCATACAGGCGCTGCCGTGAAGAAGGGCGATCTTGTGATGGAATTCGATCCCAGCGAGCAGCGCTACAAACTCGACCAGAATCGGTCCGAATTAATGCAGGCGGAACAGGAAATCACCAAGGCGCGCGCGGACGCGGCGGTAGTGGCAGCACAGGATAAAGTAGCGATGCTCAAGGCACGGTTCGATGTGAGGCGGGCGGAATTGGACGTGCAGAAGAACGAATTGGTCAGCACGATCGACGCGCGAAAAAATGATCTGGCTTTGGAACAGGCCAAGCGAGTACTCGCGGAGCTCGCGCAGGACGTCAAGTCCCGCAGCGCGTCGAATCAGGCCACCATCTCGCTGGCAGAAGAGAAACGGAACAAGGCAAAGCTGGCCATGGATCAGGCGCAGGACAACATCAACAAGATGCGCGTGATGGCTCCCATGGATGGCCTGGTCGCGCTGGAAAAAAACGAGGGGGACGGATTTTTTTTCAGCGGGATGTCGCTACCGGAATACCGCGAAGGCGACCAGGTGCAGCCCGGCAGAACGGTCGGCCAAGTGATCGATCCCAAAGGGATGGAGCTAGTGGCCAAGGTTGGGGAACTCGAGCGCAACAATGTCAAACAAGGACAATCTGTGGACATCCAGCTGGATGCCCTGCCGGGAACCACATTTCATGGCACCGTGAAAACCGTCGGGGGAAATAATACCCGGAGATTCTGGGAGGACGACTCCAGCAGCAAGTTCGAAGTCGCCGTCAAGCTCGCAACTACGGACGCGCAGATGAGGCCAGGATTGACGGCGCAGATCTTCATCAACGGCGATCCGCTGAAAAGACGTGATCTATGCGCCTCGCCAGGCGCTGTTTTTGAAAGACAGCAAGCGCGTCGTGTACGTGCGCAATGGCAACAACTTTGATCCGCGCGAAGTGAAGATTCAGGCCCAGAACGAGAGTCGCGCCGCCATTGAAGGCATTAGCGCGGGCACAGAAATTGCTTTGATCGATCCGACAGCACCAAGGAAAACCGCCAATTCCGGTTCGTCCACACTGCCGGTCGGGGGAGGCAGCTCCTTAATGGCGACGGTCGCGTCCACTCCCTCCACACGCATCTTGCACGGATATCAGCAATGGCTTCCCGACATGCAATTGGGGTTGCAGAATCTGCTGCTGCACCGTTTGCGCTCTTTACTGACCATGCTGGGCATGATTTTTGGTGTCGCGGCCGTAGTTTCGATGCTTTCGATTGGTGCCGGCGCGCGACAAAAAGTTATGGCGCTGATCGAGCAGATGGGCGTTCACAACCTGATCGTGGAAGCGAAAGAAACCACGGAGTGGCAAGCGCACCAGAAGATCCGCAAGATTTCTCCCGGGCTTTCCCTTCAAGACTATCGCGTGATCTGCGATGACGTGGGCGACATTGCTGCCGCTACCCCAAGAAAGCGCATGACTCCCTCGAAAACAATTCCAAAATCACAGCAGGATCCGCCCACGGTGTACGGAGTAAATCCCGCCTACATGAAGATCGCGGGATTGCACGTTCTGCAGGGACGATTCTTCTCGGAGAACGAAGAAACTCGCGGAGCTCCGGTGTGCGTGCTGGGCGCAGCCGCGCGGTCGAGCCTGTTCGGGTCGGCGGATCCCATCGGCCAATATATAAAAGCCAATGAGACCTGGTTCCGCGTGATCGGAGTCGCTTCCCCACAACTGAGTTCGCAGACGGAAGTGGCGGGAGTGCCCTCGCAGGATCTCAACAACATCATGTACGTTCCGTTGAACTCGGCGATGCTTCGTCTGGAAGATAATTATAGCGACGTGCGCGATGAGATCGATGGAATTTATTTCAACATTCGCGAGGGCGCTGATATGGCGTCCGTGGCGCAAGTAGTGAGAGCGATTCTGGATTCTTCGCATCATTCCGCCGGAGATTTCAGCGTGATTGTGCCGGCCGAACTGCTGGCCGAACAGAAACGCACGGAACGTTTGTTCAACGCTGTGATGGTGGCGATTGCTTCCATCTCCTTGCTGGTGGGCGGGATCGGAATTATGAACATCATGCTGGCCAGCATTCTGGAGCGGACGCGGGAGATTGGCGTTCGGCGCGCGGTCGGTGCGCGGCAGTCGGACATTATCCGCCAGTTCGTGGTCGAGGCAATGCTGATCTCTTTCGTCGGCGGAAGCTTCGGCATCATGTTCGGCTTCGTGATGTCACGATTGATCGCCTGGCTCGCCGGATGGTCGACCATCGTGACACTGAGTTCCATCCTGCTGGCGTTCATCGTCTCGATTACGGTGGGTCTCGTTTTCGGAATTTACCCTGCAGTCAAAGCCGCACGCCTGGATCCGGTGGAAGCAATTCGTTGGGAGTAGGATCGGCTGATATGGAACGGCGGTCTTCTTCACTGCACGAGCCAACACAATCTTGGAGGAATTGAAGAATGAAATATTCTCGCCTGCGGCTCTCCGCTTGTCTGTTAATGCTGTTCATCCTCGCCCTGCTGCGACTTGGGCACAAAAAGGCGAGGGATATGGCGAACTGCTCACGCCGCAAGTTCGCTCCGACAAACTGGGCGCTCCGGAGCATTTGCGGAATTACGTGGTGGATGGAAAGCTCACGCTCAGCCTGCGCGATGCGGTCGTTCTGACGCTGGAAAACAACAGCCTTGTAAGGGTTCAGGAAACTCAGATTGAATCTTCAAAATTCGCGCTGCTGGGGGCGCACGCTCCGTTCGATCCGTTGCTGACGGCTTATTACAACATTAATAGTTCCAGTTCCGCACCCTTCAGCCAATTGCAGGGAACCGGGGCGGCAACTACTTTCGTCTCTACAACGCAAAATGCTCAGTTCAATTACTCGCAAACGTTCGAGACAGGCACCAACATACAGGCTGGTCTCGGCACCAACAATAATTACACCAACAATTCGTTTTATCTCTTCAATCCGTATGTCACTTCTCTTCTGGATCTCCAGGTTGTTCAGCCGCTGCTTAGAAACGGATGGCTATTTGCCAATCGAGCGCCGCTGATGATCGCCCGCCGCAATTTACAGCAGTCGCGGGCCAACTTTGCCGCCGAGGTGAACAATAACGTTTTGCAGGCAGTAGGACAGTACTGGTCGGTGATCGAAGCGCGCGGAAACCTGGACGTCGCCCGCAGTTCCATGGACGCAGCCGAGGCCACATACAAGCGGGACAAACGCGCACTGGAACTCGGCGCATTGCCTCCGCTCGACATCTACCGCTCCGAGTCGCAGGTCGCATCGCGACGCGTTCAGGTCATCCAGAGTGAATATGCGCTCAAACAGGCCGAGGATACTCTTCGCATGACCATTGGCGCGGATCAGGATCCGTACTTTGAAGCTCTCGATCTGGAACTCACGGAGAAGCCCGAGCCAGAGGGCGAACTGCGCACCATCGACACGGGCGATGCGTTGCAGCGCGCGCTAACCAAGCGGCCAGAGTTCGATGCAGCCCATGCGGCTCTGGCAAACGACCAAACTCGCATTCGCCTGGCACACAACCATTTGTTGCCTGAGCTCGACCTGACCGCTCAGTACGCCACCAACGGCTTGGGAGGAACGCAATTCAACGGCTTGGGCCAGAAGACTACAAGTTCTTCGCTGAATCAACTTTTTGGATTCACTTATCCAACGTATTACGCGCAGTTGTCGTTGAGTCTGCCATTGAAGAATCGGGCCGCGAAGGCCGAGATGGGGAACGCGCTGGTTTCGCGACGCAGCGATCTTTACAATGAACGACAAATCCGCGAGCAGGTCACGCTCGACGTCAGCAATGCGGTGCACCAACTGGAGCAGGCAAAACTCAGCATTGCCGCCGGCAAAGAGGCATTGGACCTGGCCAGGAAGACCATGGCCGCAGAACAGCGCAAGTACGACCTGGGTTCGGAAACGATCTTCTTCGTGCTGGAGGCGCAGACCGAATTGGCCAGCGCCCAGCTAGCCCTGCTGCAAGCCGAAGTGAACTATCAGCTCGCTGTTGCCGACGTCGATCACGCCACGGGCGAACTGCTGGAACCTTACCACGTGCAGATCGCCGAGCTCACGCACTAGGACACCGCTTCTTCCCCGGCGCTATCAAACGAAGTAAACTGTATTCCCGAGCGTGCGAAAGTGGCGGAATTGGCAGACGCACCAGACTTAGGATCTGGCGGGTAAAACCGTGGGGGTTCGAGTCCCCCCTTTCGCACCAATCCACGATTGTCCAACTGGCGTTTGAGTGCGTTGAATCAATCGGCTCATGACCAATTCGTCTGAAGTCGCCTTGGAGTTGCAGCGATTCATTCTGGAGCACCTGCCGGCCTTCAGGCGTCCGCACCGAATCGAGTTCTTTCTGGAACTCGCCAAAACAGCGACCGGCAAACTGCAACGCTACCGGCTGCGTTAGCGTAATCTTTAAAGGTTCGGATAATCATGAACGATCAGGAACTGCTCCGAGAAGCTCTCGGTGAGGCCAAGAAGGGACTAGGCGAAGGCGGCTTGCCGATCGGCTCGGTCCTCGCCGATAAGCAAGGGCGGATCGTGGCACGAGGGCACAACTTACGAGTGCAGAGCGGAGATCCAACGGCGCATGCCGAAACGGTTTGCCTGCGCAACGCGGGCCGTAGACGGGACTGGGCGAAGTTGACGCTGGTCAGCACTTTGAGTCCCTGCATCATGTGCACAGGCACGGCGGTGTTATACCGAATTCCGCGAGTGGTGATCGGAGAGAATCGCAACTTCAAAGGTGCCGAGGATCTCTTCCAGCAACACGGAACCCGCGTCCTAGTTCTCGACGATGCCGAATGTATCGCTATGATGCGCGAGTTTATCGGTGCGCATCCCGACCTTTGGAACGAGGATATCGGGAAATAACAAGGAGCTCCAACGAATCTAGCGCGCAACGGGAGTTTGCCGCTCCGGTTTTGTTGAAACTACAGTCTCGCTGGCGGGAAGCGTGCTCTTCAAATCCCACCTGCACAATGGGCAGCGGGTCGCCACCGAATAAACAATCCGGCCGAATGCTACGCACTCGCTATTGCGACAAGCTCTCATCCTTGACCTCTAAAACGTTGCCGAAGTACGATGGCAATTCCTATAACGAATATCACCGACCTGAACGTCACACTAGCACGAAGGCTACGGCCTCGCGCGCTTCTTTTCGGTTGGCGCGGATTGATTTTTCTTATAGGCCAGCGTGACGGCTGGGGGCGGCGGTAAGTCTTCAAAACAAGAACGTCTTCCGCCGTGTTGTACAATCCGACCCCAATCGTAATTTGTTCCCGCGGGAGCGTCGCAGTGACGGAGCCGACACCGCCAGATAATTCCCTGACCGCCGACTTCGGCTTACGGCGCGGAATTCTCTCGCCCATGGAAACTCTGGCGCAGTCCGTTTCCACCATGGCGCCGACCACCACCCCCGCAGCGACCATCCCGCTGGTCTGCGCGCTCGCCGGCAACGGAACATGGCTCGCCTACGTGCTCGCTACCGTCGCAATTTTTCTCGTCGCTTTGTGCATCGCACGCTTCGCTCGCCACTCGGCTTCACCGGGCTCGCTTTACACTTACGCTTCGATGACCCTGCCGCCCTGGCTCTCCGCGACCGTCGCCTGGAGTTTGCTGCTGGCCTACGTGGCCACAGGTTCCAGCGTGATTGGCGGCTTTTATCACTACGCGAATCTGTTATTGCGCGATGCCACAGGGCACGTTTTTTCTGCGGTGATGCTGTCGTTGCTGGTCACGGGAGTTTCAATCTGGATTGCATGGCGTGACGTAAAGATTTCCGCCCGCCTCATGTTGTGGATCGAAGCCGCCTCGGTGTCCGTGATCGTGATCGTGGTGGCGCTCCTGCTTTTTCGCCACGGTTGGCATTTAGACAGGGACGAACTCCATCTGCGTGGCATGACTGGAAGCGGACTACGCCTGGGTCTGGTACTGGCGCTGTTTAGCTTTGTGGGCTTTGAGAGCGCGACCACTCTCGGCGCGGAGGCCCGCAACCCCCTGAAGACGATTCCTCGCGCGGTGATTCAGAGCGCGGTACTGGCGGGAGCCTTCTTCACGGTGTGCGCCTATGCGGAGGTATTGGGCTTTCACACTGTCGGACAGGATCTGGGGGCGAGCCAGGCTCCGATGTATGTTCTGGCGCAAGTTGGAGGCGTGCCGATATTAGGATTGCTGATCGACATCGGCGCACTGGTGAGCCTGTTCGCCGGTACGCTGGCCTGCATCACCGCCGCGGCTCGCGTTCTGCTGCGGATGGCGCAGGACGGCCTGGCGCATGAATCGCTGGGCAGGACTCACGCTCGTAATCACACTCCGGGTCGCGCCGTCGTCATCACTGGTGTGGCCGCGGTGGCTCCGGTCGCTGTGCTGGCAGCACGCGGCGCCAGCGGACTCGACGTATATGGCTGGTTGGGTTCATTGGCGACTTATGGCTTTATCGTGGCATATGCTCTGGTTTGCGTTGCCCTGCCACGATATTTGCGACTGCACGGTGCGTTTGACTCCGGCGCGCAGATCGTTCCCTGGCTGGCTGCCGCCGCCATGCTGCTGGCCTTGCTAGGCAATCTCTATCCCGTGCCCGAGGGTCCTTATGGCAAGCTGCCTTACATCTATCTCGCTTACCTGATTGCGGGGCTGGGATGGTTCATGCTTCGAGCGCGAAGCAAGAAGATCGCCCTGGCGGCCAGCGTAGAACCCTCCGAGCCATAAGAATGTGCTCATAACAATTGTGAGCCATAAAAATTACTGATTCCGGTCAAAAGAATTTTCACTGCGAGTCTGGCTTCCGCTTTCGCCGGAACTCGCGTACATTTGGCGGCATAGTTTTCCAGCCTGGTATGGGCGCAGCAAGTGCAGAGTAGACCAAGGTGCGTACCACGCCGTATAGAGTCAGACGGAGTTTGGAGCCTTTAGCGGCTGCTTTGCAATCGTGTTTCTACCGTGGCGAGGTTCACATTTATGGCGAAGAAGATGAGGCTTGGCATTTTCTTAGTAGCTGCTCTGTTTCAGCTCTCCCTATGCACTAGGGCGCAGCAAACTTTGGGCGGCATCACCGGAACGGTATCCGATATCAGCGGCAGCGTGTTGCCCGACACTTCCGTGACTATCGTCGGAGACCAGACCAAGCTGACACGCACGCAAAAAACGAACGGCAATGGCGCCTACGATTTCGTCAACCTGCCCATCGGCACTTACACCGTTACGGTCACCCATGACGGCTTTCAAACCGAGAAGCTGCCGTCAATTCCGGTGCAGGCCGATCGCACCGCCACTCTGAATGTTTCCTTGAAGGTCGGTCAGGTGGGCACGACCATCGAAGTCGAGGCCGCGCCCGCCATGAACGCGGTCGACACCACCAACGGCTACGTGCTGGAACAAGAGCAGATTCAGGAAGTCCCCTTGCCGACCGGCAGCTTCACTGGTCTGGCGATTCTTTCTCCCGGCGTGAATGCTGAACTGCCAAACGGCACCGGCGTCAACGCCGGACTGGGGAATCAGCCCATCTGGGCCAATGGTCAGCGCGACACCAGCAATACCTTCCTGCTGAACGGCGTCGATGCCAGCAATTTGTTCAACGGTAAGAGCACGAGCCAGGTGGCCTCAGCACGCGTCGTGAACAACACCGGCGTTGCCGGTGCGGGCAGCACGACAGCCGAAATCATCCAAAGCACCGCGTCGCCGTATCTGGCCATTGGCCAGGCTTTGCCGACGCCGGCGCCGGAAACGATTCAGGAATTTCACGTCAACACCTCCATGTATGACGCGCAACAGGGATCCACCAGCGGCGCTCACATCGATATGAGCACCATCTCCGGCACTAACTCTCTCCACGGCAGCGCTTATGTTCACCGCGGGACCGACTGGCTGAATGCTGCGCCCTATTTCTACAATCAGGATCAGAATATTCCCAGCAACGAGAAGGTACCCCAGTTGCACCGTTACACGGCTGGCGGAACGCTCGGTTTTCCTCTGATCAAAGACAAACTTTTTGGCTTCGTCAGCTATCAGCACATTCACGCTTCCGATCTGGAGATGGGGACCTCGCGCACCGCGGTGCCTTCCGATCTTACGGACGATCGCAGCGCCGCCGCGTTGGCGGCAGTCGACTTCAACAACTGGGGGACAACTGTGAATCCGGTGGTCGCGCCCAATCCCCCAGGTGGAGGTGGGACACCCAACATCGATCCGGTCGCCTATGCCCTTCTGAACTACAAACTACCCAACGGCCAGTACCTGTTCCCATCGGCGAATCCGAATTTCGCTCCGACGCTGAACTTTCCAGAGAATGTCTTCCTCACCCAGCCGGCCTATTTCATATCGGACCAGGCCGTCGCCAATCTCGACTATCTGCCCACGACGAAAGACACCCTCTCCTTGAAGTACTACTATCAGCACGATCCCAGCACGGCGCCGTTTGGATTCTCTTCGTTCGAAGGTTTTACTCAACGCCTGGATGCTGGCAGCCAGGTGGCATCGATCACGAACACGCAATCGATCCGGCCGAACTTCAGCGTGTCCGAAGTATTTGGCTTTATTCGCGAAAAAATTTACAGCACCATCGGGCAGCCTTTCACTCCGCAACAGGTGGGCATTAACGCATTCGGCTCTTCGATTTTCCCTGGGATTACGATTGTCGATGATCTGGGCAACGAATCTGCTCTGAACACCAACTTCGTGTTCAACGCGGGGGCGAATATTGGTTCCACCGCCGCTTCGCAGGGCGCATTCACCGGTATTTTTCAGAACCGCTGGATGCCATCGGCAAATGCCATTTGGAACAGAGGCAAACACACGCTAACTTTCGGTGGAAGTTTCTCTTATACGCAACTCAACGCGCGCGACGAGCGCACCAATACCGGCATGATCGGCTTCACCAATTTTGATAACTTCCTTACGGGTTCACCGATCACCTACTCGGCGGACGGCTTCATCACCACGACTTTCCTGCAGGGCGATGCCAACCGCTACTACCGATCCAACGAAACCGGTATGTACCTGCAGGACAAATTTCAGATTCGCCCGAACCTTAGCGTCAGCGCCGGTATCCGCTTCGATTATCACGGAGGGTTGAAAGAAAAGAACGGCCGCATTTTCAATTTCGATCCCTCGCGATACAGCTACGACGTGACCGACGACATCATCAATTCGAACGGCTTCATTGTCGCCGGGAACAATCCGGACTTTCCCACCAAGGGAGTCAGCGATTCCACCCTGACTGGGCGGCAGTGGGGACTCGCCCCCCGCGTGGGTCTCGCCTGGAGTCCTCGCAAGTTCAACGACAAAGTTGTGGTGCGCGCGGGCTGGGGTTTGTACTACGACCGCGGAGAACTCTTCACCTATCTTTCACCCGGCTTCGCCTCAGGCGTTATCGCTGGCGGTCCATTTGGGGTAAACCAGACGCCGCCCTGGGTGAATCAGACGTCTTGCAGCACTTTCGGGTATACGGTTTGCAGCAACTTCGAAGCTCCGTGGGGCTCGGCTCTGGGGCCGCCGCCCAGTGGCAATCCGGCTGATCTGCAACTGCCCAACGCTTCGGCAATCTCATTCGGCGCCCCTTTGTTCTCGTTTGCCGACTACAATCGCGCCAACAAACTGCCTTACACCATGAACCAGACTCTGGACGTTCAATGGCAGCCGCGTCGCGATCTAACCGTCGAAGTCGGCTACGTGGGAAATCTCGGTCGTCATGAGGTCGTGCCTCTGCCCTTTAACCAGGCGCAGATCGCATCGCCGACCCATCCTATGCTGGTCGGTAGTCCGGTGGGTGAACAGGACTACACCTACGGTTATTCGATCGTCGATCCGCCGGGAAGCTTCGACACGATCCCGCTCCCCAACGGTCAGCCGTATCAGCAAACTTTTGAAGGAGGCAACGTCAACCTGCGCGTTCCCTACGTTGGGTATTCGGCCGAGTCCGAGTCTTACACGGCGGCCGGCATCTCCGCCTACAATGCTCTGCAAACCCACGTAGAAAAGCGGATGAGTCATGGCCTGCAGGTCGGATTCTCCTACACTTACTCGCACGCGACCGACGAGCAGAGCGCTCTCGGACTTTTCTACAACGGCAACAACCCCCTTGACTTGCGATCCGGCTACGGCTTGTCCGATTTCGACCGCAAGCACGTGATGAATTTCACCTATACCTACGAACTGCCGAAATTTTTCTCGGTCTCTTCACTGAAGGGCAGGATTGTCAACGGCTGGGCGATTTCCGGTTTGACGGTCATCCAGAGTGGCCAGCCCTATAGCGTGGTCGATTACTCCGGCGCAGTGGGGAGCATCTTCTACGGCGTGAACGACGGCATTACGAATCCGGTCGTTCCGCTCTCCGGCTGTACTCCTCAACAAGCGCTCACCGGAGCATCAGGCGCGACTCCAGGCTTTCCAGCGCTCAAGCCAAGTTGTTTCGGCTTGCCCTTGCTCAGTCCAGGGGACTTGAATGGCGCGATTCCGAACAACGATCCCTACGAGACGAACTTCATCGACCATGGCGAGCGCAATATTTTCCGGCAAACCTGGCAAAGGCGCGCGGACATTTCCTTATCCAAAACCACGCAGATCACCGAGCGTTCCTCGCTGCGATTCACCTTCGACGTCTTCAACCTGACGAACACCGCCAGTTTCGATATCCCGATTGATGATGTGAGCCAGAACATCAACTTCAACGGCTTCCCCTATAAGGGCCAAGTGGGGGCCGCGACACCTTGCAATAGCGACTTCAACGTCCCGACGATTTATTGTCTGTCCGACGACGAGCGGCCTAGGCATCACCAATAAGACCATCGGCAGTCCTCGACAGATTCAGATGTCACTGCGGCTTACGTTCTGACACAATCGATCGCTCAAGAGCGGTTAGACGAAGTTGGGAAGGCGGGATTCTTCGGGCGAGATTTGCGACGCGAGTCCAAAGCTGACTGCCGCAGTATCTACGATAGCCTTGCCAATGGCGAGTGACGCCGTGGCTGCCGGCGACGGAACGTTTAAAACATGCAGCACTTTGCCGGATGGCACGAATTGAAAATCGTCTACTAACGCACCGTCGGGCTTAAGGGCTTGGGCGCGCACTCCAGAACCGCCGGGTACCAGATCCTTCTCATTCACTTCCGGGACCAGGCGCTGCAACGCGCGCACGAACATCGGCTTCGACAGCGAACGCCGGAATTCGTCCAGACCGTTCCGCCAATGCTGCCGAGTCATGCGCCAGAACCCGGGAAACGCCAGCGACGAAACCAGGTCGCGCACGCTGATGTCCCGATGACGATAGCCCTCCCGCGCAAGTGCCAGCACGGCATTCGGGCCGGCGTCAACCTTGCCTGAGATGCGTCGCGTGAAGTGCACGCCGAGGAACGGAAAGCGCGGATCGGGCACGGGATAGATCAGGGAGCGAACCAACGAAGCACGCTCCGGCACTAGATCGTAATATTCGCCACGGAACGGAACGATCATGACACCGGGATCGTCGCCCGCCATTCGACTGATGCGGTCGCTGTAGAGACCGGCACAGTTAATGAGCGCAGTGGTGGAGAACGCCCCGCGCGAGGTTTCCACCACGATCTCGCTCGGCAGGCGCCGGATGCCGGTGGCGGCGGCGGAAGTGAGTACCGTTCCGCCGCGTGCGGAAATCAACTCAGCATATTTCCCGCTGACTTTCGCGTAGTCGGTAATTCCGGTCGAGGGCACGACCAGAGCCTGAATTCCGTTGGCGTGCGGCTCGATTTCACGCAACTCCTCCGGCCCGATCATTCGCAGCCCAGCGAGGCCGTTGGCTTCTCCTCGTCTGCGCAATTCCTCCAGCCGCGGAAGTTCCTCCATGTGCGCGGCAACGATCACTTTTCCGCAAACTTCGTGGGCGACTCCATGCTCGCGGCAGAATTCCACCATGGCCGCGGCTCCGCTGACGCAAAGGCGAGCCTTCATAGAGCCAGGCTTGTAGTAGACGCCGGAGTGAATCACACCGCTGTTGTGCCCACTCTGGTGGCGCGCCACACGGTCTTCTTTTTCCAGCAGCAGTAGACGCAGATCAGGAAAACGCCGCGTGATCTCGAGCGCGACGGCGAGCCCCACCACGCCGCCGCCAATGATGACTATTTTGTAGCGAGAGTCGATCATTCTGGAATCGATGCTTGAGAAAAAGCATCGCCGCTTATTCCGCTGAGGCGGTCAGCTTTTCGCACTCCGAAATGATCATACGCGAGACGAGGCCCTGCCGTCAGTCGGTTCGGTCAGTTGACGATCAGGCTCACCGCCGTGCTATGGCTCAGTGAACCAGAAGTCCCGGTCACAGTGATCACGTAAGTTGTGGGAGTGCTCCCCGTCCCCGATCCTCCTCCCCCATTGCTGACGCCGCCACAGGAAAACAAGCACACCGTAAGCAGAAGTAGCGCCGCGATGGAGACTAACGCACTGGTTTTAGGTCCAGAAGCCCGACGCGCCGCACTCCAACTGATTACGATCCCAGGCAATAGGAGCCACAACGCGTAGAAAATCGAGCGTTGGCTGAATGACCTCCGCGAATTGGCCTTCGCCGTCGTGGTAGAGATGGTCATGACTACGTTTACCCCGGAGTCCCCTGGAGTCTGAGCGGCAGAGGGATTGAACTGACACTGCGCCCCCGGGGGTAGTCCACTGGGGCAAGCAAGAGTGACAGCATCGCCGAACGAGAAGCCCTGTGGATTCGGCGCAATCGTCAACTGGTAAGGCCCGCTCGTTTGTCCCGCAATGACGGTCTGGCTGGGAGTGGCTGAGTTGACAGAGAAATCCGGTATCACGGTGAGGGTGAGCGGCGGTGTGAGAGTGCGACTGGGCTGTCCGGATGAGTCGGCAACGGTCACGTTGATGTTGTACTCGACGGGTGCGGCGTCATTAGGAATGCCGAGCGTTACCGTCAGGATTACCGCTGTATTCGCATTCATCGTCACCGGATTTGGCGGCGTAATCGTGCATTGTGCTCCCGACATAGCGCTCGCATCGCACGTGGCATTCACCAAGCCGGAGTAATTGGGCGTCACGGACACTTTGGCCGTCAACCGAGACCCGGCGTCAACGTTGGCTGGAAACGCTTGCACCACGGCCAGCTGAAAATCGCCGCTACTTACAACGGCGTTCGTCACCGTAAGCGAGACTGATGCAGAGTGGGAGAATGCGCCAGAAGTCCCCGTAACCGTCACCGTGAAAGTTCCCGCGTTGGTTGTGGCGCTGGTGAGGATCGTCATCGATACTGCAACGGCCGCGCTGCCGGGGATGATCGGGTTAGAAGGCTGAAAGTTACATTGCGCTCCTGCGGGAAGTCCGCCAGAACAGGAAAACGTTACGGCGTTATTGAAGGACGTGCCGACCGGCTGAACCTTCAAGTTGTATGCGCCAGTCGTTCCACCCGAAGTCACGGTTTGGCTCGCTGTGGCGGAACTGATGGCGAAATCCTGAACCGCAAGAGAGAATGCAAGGCTGTGACTGGGCGTGCCCGAGATGTCTTGAACATTGACAGTGACGTTGTACGCGCCTGGCGATGCGTTCGCAGGCAAACTGATGTTCGCCACAAGCGGCACGGTTGATCCGGCGCTGACCGCCGTAGGGCTCGGAGTTACGGCACACGTAGCGCCCGGCATGGAACCTACAGTGCAGCTCGAGGTGATGTTTCCGCTGTAATAAGTTGATGCGGTAACCGTGACGTTGGCCGTTCCCTGCGTGCCCGGGCCAAGCGTGACCGACTGCGGACCTGAAATTTGAAAGTCCCCAACATTGAAAGGGATCAGCAGCGTGTGGGTTGTCGAGCCCGCGGTTCCGTGCACAACCATCTGATAGTTGCCGCCGGCCAGAGTTGCGGCATTCACGGTGACAGATGCGGTGGTTGGAATAGACGTCACCGACGCGGGATTCACGCTGCAAGTGCCGGTTCCGGAAACCAACGAACACGTCAGAGCGATCGTTCCAGTAAATCCATTGGACGCCGTGACGCTGATCGGTCCGCTGGTCGTGCTACTCCCCCCGTTCACTGTGGGAAAAGCAGTTGTCTCTGTGAGTGCAAAATCAGGCGCGCTGCTCTCAATATGCAGTTCGGCAGCAGCCAGATGCGTCGTATGATTCGCATCGGAACCGACTCCCCGAACGTTGAAGTAATAGTCGCCGACGGCTGCGCTGGCGGTAACCGTGAAAGGCGTGCTCATTCCGGGATTCAGCGGAGACTGGGGCGAACTGCATGTGCTGGGAGCTGCAGTTGCTCCGGCTACGCAGCTTAATGTCACAGTGCCGGAATAATTGTTTAGCGCCGCTGCCGATCCAGTGAAAGTCGCGGTCGCGCCGGACACGATGGTTTGCGGCGAATTGGAGATTGAAATCTGAAAGTCCGGCGTGGTGGCGAGATTAAATTGCCAGAGGCCGCGGCCATAAGTGGAGGCCCGCAACAACTGCTGACCGCCGGAAGCGAAGACGCCAAGCGCTGTAACTGCGACATTGGGCAGGAACCCCGACTGGTTAGGACCAGGGGTCGGTCCAACTTCTGTCCAACTGGCAGAGGAAGTCGAACTGCTGAAGACTCCGACGTCGGTTGCGACATATACCTGCGACAGCGCAGGATAGACGACTACTGCATTGACCGGTGAGTCCGGAAGATTCCCGGTGAAGTCTACCCAGCTCGCGCCGGCATTGGTCGTCTTCCATACGTGTCCGGCGCCCCCGGTAAATCCCATCACGGTCACATAAGCCGTATGGCCCGTGATATCCGAGGAATCGGTTGCGACGCCTGACACGGGAAACTGATTCGGATTGATGTTGCCTTGCGGGCCGTTGTCCGTGACGTCGGCGAAGGCGGAAGGTCCGATGGTGGCATTAGTGGTGACCCACACGCGACCGCCGGCAGGCGTGGAGCCAGGTCCGTCCAGGGGGCCGAATCCACTGGTGGTTGCGTAGACGACGCCAGAGCCGTTGTTGTCGGTCGTGCCTGCCGCAGCCAGAGCGCGAACCTGATTGACTTCACTTCCCGAGCATGTTCCCGAGCCCAACGTATCGAAGTTGGGGCTGAGCGCAGTAAAAGCTCCGCCCGCGCGAGCTCCTCGCCATACCCGGCAGGTGCCAACCAGCATTGCCGTTGTTGAGTTCGGATCGAGAATGTAGGGAAAATAAAAAGCTCCGTCGTCGCCGCCAACTGTACTACTGGTCACCACGAAATTGAAGCTGCTGTTGTTGCAGTTCGCTCCGCTCGCACAAAGTTGAACGCCAAGGCCGCCGGGAGCAACATCGGGATTAGAGGCATACCAGTTTAAGGGGAAACCCGGATCAATCGCGTTATAGCCGCCATCGCCGCCCAGGACATTTTCCCAACTTGAGTTCGTGGTCGCATGGCTGCTTGCCGGGGAACCGTTATCCTGGGTTCCGCCAAGCAACGTATTGGGGTCAGTCGGGTGCTGCGAAAAGCTGACGAACTGGGTCATCGATCCCAGATTCTGATTGAGATCGTCAAACTGATTCGTGCCCGCACACGAACCGGTATTGAGTCCGGAGAAGCCATCGAGGGCGCGGTAAATACCGCCATCATTGGCGAAATATAGCAGGCCGTTGCCCGTGTCAGTCCCCGACGTAGGAATCGCATAGGCCAGCGAATGCTGGTCCGGATGCACGTGCGCCGGAGCGCCAATGGGATCGCATCCGTAGACGTGAGTCAGGTTCATGAACGGGGAGGCTGAACAGCTCGGATTCTGCGTCGTGATGCTGCACTTGTAGAGATTGATCGCTCCTGCGTACAGATCCGTGGCGCCTCCGTTCGGAACCGCCATCAGCTCCAAGTTATAAGAACCTTGTTGCACACCGCAGCCCTCAACATCTCCACAATTCGTGATCGTGGTATCGGAGATCGAAGTCCACGACGAGCCACCGTTTAAGCTCTGCCAAATACCGCCATCGACCGTGCCCCCGTTCGAAGCGAACGAGAGATACCAGGCATACATCTCGTTGCGTCCCGGAACTACCGTAATTTCTCCGCGGTAGATGGGGCACGCGTAATTATTCGATGTGGATTGCGGCGGGCAGGCCCCGGCGCTGAGCGAAGCTCCGCCAGGCTGGATCGCAAGACGCGTCCAATGTGTGCCGTCGGGGGAAGAATAGAAACCGTGGTAACGAACTGCGGCAAAGAAGCGACCAGCGGCGGAATTGTAGACGACGGACGTTGCGGATGTGGCGTCGGTTCCGCCGCCGGGATCGACCAGCGCGTCATAGGTCCATGTTTGACCTGCATCGAGCGAAGTGTAGAGGCCGCGGCTGGTACTGGCGGTGACGGCGCCATCGACCACGCCTTCTGACGTGGTCGCCATAGCGGCAACCGCCGTATTCAATTGTCCGCTGGCCGTGCTGAAGACCATGCGTGTTCCGCCGAGGCCGCTGAACGATAGCGCGCCACTGTTCGCGGTAGAAATCAGGGTCCAAGTCGTACCCGCGTCAGCAGAGCGCAAAATGCCGAGTCCGAAGTACGAATCCCCGGAGTTGTCCGCTTCCCCAGTGGCGGCGAGAATCACAGTCTTGGTGACGTCGCCATTGCCGGGCTGGATAGCGATCGCGCCGATCGACAGCGTTGCTTGATCGTCGGTGAGGGGAGCCCAAATCACGCTGTTGATGGTATTGTTGGCCGCGTTGGCCGACTTCCACACTCCACTCTGCGCGCCGCCGATGTAGATCGTGTTACCCGTCGGATCCGCGGGATCGATGGCCACCGCGGTCGCGCGTCCGGAAACTTGATGGTAATCCTGGGTACCATTGCCGCTAGCATCGGAAGCCAATGGCATTGGACCTAGTGATGTCCACGAGCCAGAAGAGAGCTCAGGATGTCCAGCCGTGCGGGACGTCCCGGCGGCGCCTTGTCGCGCACGCATCTGCAGTTTGGTCTGATAGGCGCGGCGCCGAAGTTCGGCGGACGGTTTCCCGCGGACCAGGCGGCCGCGATAGAACCATTCGCTGCGCTCTTTGACGTGGTCGGCGTCGGTATCGGGAATGGGACTCTGCGGAATCGTCTGTTTCGCGCCTTGAGCGTGCACAATCGAAACCGGACCGCAACAACTCAGAGCGAGCGCCAGCGCTCGCAACCAACGAAACAAACGACGGCTTAGCATGGGATCTCGCTCACACGCCAGTATCGAGAGGAGTCGCAGGCGAAGCAATGCAAAAGCGCTGTCCCAAGCGGGAACTGGACCACTTTGGGAAAAAGCGCGTCGCACGCTTGGGCCGGGCCTGTACAATTTGCTCTCTATGGTCGCTTTGGTTCGAGCAACGCGCGGAATCGAACGGCTGTTCGATCGCCTTCCTTTCGTCTTCAGGTTATTGTTCACGGCATGGATTGCGCTCTCTGGAACGTCGGGATGGACTCAGGACCAGAAAGGGGCTCTTGAGATCCATGTGGCTGCAGCGGCTGATTTGAGCGCCGCCCTGAAAGAAATCGGAGACAGGTACGAGAAGAAGACCGGCGTGAAAGTGGAGCTTTCATTCGGAGCATCGGGCGCGCTCACGCAGCAGATTCAGAACGGGGCTCCCTTCGACCTGTTTTTCTCGGCGGATATGGATTATCCCCGGCACCTCATCGCCGCCGCCGCAGCCGATAACGAAAGCTTGTATCAGTACGCCGTGGGAAGGCTTGTGCTGTGGGTTCCGGCGGATTCGCCCCTCGATGTTGCACAAGAGGGCATGAAGGTTCTGCTCGATCCGTCAGTCAAGAAGATTGCGATTGCCAATCCGCAGCATGCGCCATACGGCCGCGCCGCGGTCGCGGCTTTGAAACATACCGGCGTGTATGATCGCGTAGCGGACCGCTTAGTGCTGGGCGAGAACGTCTCACAAGCAGCCCAGTTCGTGGAGTCCGGCAATGCGCAGGCAGGGTTTGTGGCCCTGGCGCACGCCCTTGCGCCCGCAATGCGCGGCAAAGGAAAGTATTGGGAAGTTCCCGTGGACGCCTATCCTCCACTGGCGCAAGGAGTGGTGATCCTTTCGCACTCGCAGCATAAGAAGGAAGCCGCGGAGTTTCTGGAATACGTCAGGGCAAAAGCGACGGCCGAATTGTTTCGGAAGTACGGCTTCACGCTGCCGTAAGCACGAGATTTATCCGAAGTCGAAAATCAAACCCCTATGGCGATCGACTGGCAAGCATTTTGGCTGACGCTACAATTGGCGATCACCGTATCGGCGATATTGCTTCTGGTAGGTTTGCCCATCGCCTGGTGGATTGCTTTCTCCCGTTGGCGCTGGATGTTTGTGATCGAGGCCATCGTTGCCCTGCCCATTGTGCTTCCCCCGACGGTACTGGGATTTTACGTTTTGGTCGGGCTCGGTTCGCGCAGCCCGCTCGGCCGCTGGTGGATCTCGCTCACCGGACATACATTGGCATTCACATTCAGCGGACTGGTAATTGGTTCCGTCCTTTATAGCCTGCCCTTTGCAGTGCAGCCTTTCGCCGCATCGTTCGCCGGCGTGGATCGCAAGCTGACCGCAGCGTCGGCGATGCTGGGCGCTTCCCCGCTGCGCACTTTTCTTCGCGTAATCGCGCCGCTGTCGGTTCCTGGATTGGTTACCGGCACGGCCTTGAGTTTTGCCCATACCATGGGAGAGTTCGGAGTCGTGCTGATGGTGGGCGGAAATATTCCTGGGGTAACGCGCACGGTCTCCATTGATATTTTCGACCGGGTGCAGGCCTCCGACTACGCCGCCGCCAACCAGACCGCGCTGCTGTTGCTGGCGTTCTGCTTCGCCGTGCTGGCGGTTGTGTATAGCGTCAATCGAAAGGCTTGGGTCGTGGGACCTATAAAATAAGGCAATGAGCGCCTCCCGGATCGACGAGGCCGCAGCCGTTGCCGCCCCGTCGCGCGTTTCTCAAGACAAGGTCGCGGGCTTGCCGCTTGATGTCCGCCTTCGCAAGCGTTACGCCGCACCATCCCAGGAGTTTGCGCTGGCGGCCGAACTGCAGGCCGCACCGGGATTCACAATCCTCTTCGGCCCCTCCGGAGCCGGCAAAACAACAGTTCTCGATTGCGTTGCTGGATTGGCCAAGCCGGACTCAGGGCGGATCGCTGTCGGGAACCGCGTCCTGTTCGATTCCGCGCAGGGCATCGATGTTTCCGCGTCGAAGCGACGCGTGGGATACGTGTTTCAAAGCCTCGCACTATTCCCTCATTTAACGGTTGAAAAAAACGTCCGATACGGGCTTGCGCACTTGCCGCAGGCCGAGCGTGCTGTGCGAGCGTCCGCCATTCTTCAGGCATGTCGCATTGCTCCTCTCGCACGGCGCTATCCGCGCGAAATTTCCGCGGGGGAAAGCCAGCGCGTCGCGCTGGCCCGAACCCTGGTGACCGATCCTGCCATTCTGCTCCTGGATGAGCCGCTGGCCGCGCTCGACGCTGCGACCAAATCGATGATCATCGACGATCTGCGCCAGTGGAACGAATCTCATCGCATCCCCATCTTTTATGTCACGCATAGCCGCGAGGAAGTCTTCGCCTTAGGCGAACGCGTACTTGTCATCGACGCCGGGCGCATCGTAGCCCAGGGTACGCCGCACGAAGTGATCGACGCGCCGCAGCAGGAAACAGTCGCGCAACTGGTCGGCTTCGAAAATATTTTCGACGCCGTGGTGGAATCGATTCACCCTGAGCGCGGCACCATGATGTGTCGCGTCTCGGGCAATGGAGGCCCGGTTGTATTCGAGACTCCGTTGGTGCGGGGTGGTGTGGGCGCCGCACTACGCATTGGAATCCGTGCGGGCGACATTCTGCTGGCCACAGTGCCCCCGGTCGGACTAAGCGCGCGCAATGTGATTCCGGGTCGCATCACTTCACTCGAACAGCGGGATGTAATCGTTACTGCGCGGGTGAAGTGCAGATTGGAAATGGAAATTCATCTGACGCTGGCTGCCCGCGATTCCCTGCAACTCCGGCCCGGCCACGAGGTGTGGCTGGTGATTAAGACTCACTCGTGCCATTTAATGAACAAATAGAGGCTGCGCTCCGGAACCGTTCTGCGCAACTCCGAGCGTGCTAACATGAACGAGCGCTGGTGGAGGTTCCCATGACCAGACGGGCTGTTTGCTTCCTTCTCGCATTCCTGTTCGTCCCCTTCGTCGTCGCCAAAGACAAACCAACGTTTCCAAAGTTCATTGCCAGCGCGAAGTATGTCCTGGTCACGACCTATTTTAGTGACGACCTTGCCGATTCACGCGTACCGCCCGTTGACCGGCAAGCCGTAATCGATGTCCAGGATGCAATTCGAGACTGGGGCCGGTATTCGCTGGTCTACGAGCGCAAGAATGCAGAACTGATCATCCTGGTCCGCAAGGGTCGCACCGCCGAAACGCGAAATGGCATCGGCATCCACGCTGGTTCGAGCAGATCACCGTCGCTCGGGCCAACCACAGATGCTGATGGAGGCGATCCCGACGATATGCTTGCCGTCTATAACGCATCGCTCGGCACCGATACCGCACCTTTATGGCGAGGCCGGATGCGTGACGGCCTTAACGCGCCGGAGGTGAAACTGATCCACGAACTCCGAACCAAGGTCGAGGCGGTGGCAAAAACTCCATAAGCAAATTGGGCTCTTGCCCAGCATTCAATATGTCATCGTGCCCTATTTCAATTACGGCAACCCACTGCCCTTTGCGCTCTTCTGAAAATACGATTTGCCCGCCGAGAATCCGTGCCACGGCCGCCGGAGGAAGGTCGCGGTGGAAGCCGAAGAACCGGCGCTTCATTTCCTCCCAGGATCTCCAGCGATTCAGCAACGGATGCGCAGGCTCATATTTGGTCGAGAATACCAGCGCGACCTCATAGTGTGAGCGGACTTCAGCGGCCGAAAGCACTTCTTCCAGCGAGAAATCCTCGATGCGCACAACCTGCACGGGACGCGTAACATAGCCCAGCCACGGGCGCGTCAGTTCATCCGAAGCCGGCCACGCCGTGAGCGCATGCGCCATAGGATAACGGGCTTCGAGAAATCGCTCTCCGTCCTGGTGCAAAATGATGTAATCGCGATAGGCGAGGTTGTCCTCCGGCGAGAATCCGTAGGGCGGATTCCAGAACCATGCGCCAACGAAAGCGATTGCAACCACCGCCACGGCCGCGGGCCAGTAGCGCAACCGCCGGTGAAGTGTGGAAACTGCGAGGATGATCACCAGCGGCACCGCCGGCAACATGTAGCGCGCCAACACCGCGCCGCCGATAAGCGCCATGGCAACGACATACACTGCCGCCACGACGAGAAATATCGTCTGCACCGGGATCGCGATGCGCGAGCGCTCCACGCCGTCATCGCTGACCGGAGGCAGCAGCATAACCAGCAACATCCCGAGCGTCAGCACCCACAAATGCAGATATCCAAACGCCTGCCACAGCCGCAACGCCAAGGCCAGCAGGAATCGCAACGGACTCAGAGTAGCCGCAACGTTGTAGCGGAAGAATTCCGGGTTGCCGAAGACGTATCCCGTGCGGGCGTAGTGATACGCGTACCACACCATCAGCGGAAGGAGAGGAGCGAGAAGCGGCAGAATTCGTGGTATGGATCGCGCCCCATCCTCTGAATCTGCCCCTTTCCAGAGTCCATGCAATGCGCTCGACTTCGGCATCGCGCAGCGCAAAACTTCCCAGCCCGCCAGAGCGACGGCTGCCAGAATCGCCGTCTCCTTGGCCAGAGCCGCCCCCGAGAAGCAGAGGGCGACCGCGACCGGTCGGTCCTCAAGATAAGCATACAGGCCCCAAAAGGTGAGCCCCGCAGCAGCCAGATCCACCTGGGCCAGAGAACTCTGCACGAAGAAAACTGGATACAACGCGGTGCACACGACGGAGGCGATCGCCACTCGCGTATTCGTCACGCGCTCCGCCAGGCGAAATAATCCCAGCAAGGAGAACGCGGCCACCATCAACATAGCCGATCGTGTAACCTGCGGCGCATATCCCACGCACTTCCACCACAGTGCGATCCACGCCAGTACCAGCGGAGGATGGGCATTCGACACGGTGGTGTGCGGAATCAAACTTCCACTGATCAGCAGATCGCGTGCCGCAGGAACGTAGTAGCCCGCTTCGTCCCAGAAATAAGGAAGCTGCAGCAGCGGAATGTGCAGCAAAAAAATTGCCACAAAGATGATCGCGAACACTAGGGCGGGGTGCGCACTGGCCGAACGGATGCGAGAAGTCATTCTGTCAGTCGAACCGTAGAGGGGTTGCTTGCAACGTCTTTCTCAACACGGGCTGGAATGGCGCGAACCGAGTCATAGCGAACCGGTTCGGTGCGAGCCCTTTAATGCACCGGTCCTTGTGGGCCCATGCGCGGATCGAGTTTAATCTCCCCGAAAGCGCTCTCGTAGCCGCCCACATTCTGCTGCAGGAGTCCCAGCAGCGCCTTCGCCTGCTGCGGGCTCAAATAAATACCTTGGAAATTCTTGATCTCAACCTGGCTCTCGCTCTGTTGCTGCAACGTGCCAAATACCAGGAAGAAGTCCCAAATATTGACCCGCATCTGCACGCTATTGGCATAATTCTCTCGATAGCCGGCATCGTTGGTTAACTTTACGTTGGGTTGTGTCGGATTATTCATGGCAGAAAGTGTAAATGAGTTACTGGCCGGGTAGGAAACGCGCTGAGAGATGAAAGACCGCAATTGGCGACCTTGACGAAAACTGTCATGGCCTTGCTGCTTTCTCGCGAGTAACCAGCCCGGTGATCTTCCTCCACCGAACGACTTCGGCAGGCCTTCCATTGAAAACACAGGACTTACAAGCGGTCGCCCCCATTACTTTCGGAAGTACCTTCTGGCGGACAAAGTGCGATAGAGTCTAGGTTGCTGGACGAACGGAGACGCTGCGGCTATGGCCCCTAAGGATCACGAGCTGACGGAAGAAATTGTACTTCCTGAGCATCTTCTCCCCTTGGAATCGGTGTTGGGCGAGGGTGTTTCGGCGCTGGACCTGTGCCAGGCCCTAGCCAAGATTTTTCGCGTGCAGCATAACGAGGTCGCATTGTTACGTCTGGAGAACGGACTTCTTCATTTTGTGTTCCCCGAATACTTGCGGACCACGGGCGCGATTCCATTGTCCAGCAAAGCGGTCGCCGCACATACCGCTTTAAGCAAGAAGGCGGAGATATTTAATAACTTCGCGCGGGTAAAGCACGCCAGTATTTTTGAGACCATCAAACCCGAGGTAAACGAGTCGGAGAATCTCGCTCCTCCAGCGCCCATTCAGAAGCTGATGTCAGTTCCCATCATGAATACTGGTTTGACGGTGATGGGCGTGATTCAGATTTCCCGCAAGGGACTTGATTCCAAGTTGGCGCAAGATTTCAGCCGTGAAGATCTGCATGATCTGGAGTTAGTCGCCGGCCTCCTGGCCACGGCTCCGGCATTCCTGACGAAGTAGAGTTTTGTCCTGTTGGCGACGGGCGCCTGATCACTTTCTCCATCCCATCGTAGAAACAGACACTTAGTTGGCTTCGTCTGCTGCCGATGGCCGGCGAGAAGTTGGAAGCAACATCTCTTCACTGGTCAGGCCTTCACGGGGACTCGCAGATCCGCCCCGGTCATTTCCTTCGGTTCGTCGACCCCGAGCATTCCCAGAAGCGTAGGCGAAATATCGCGTAGGGAACCGTTGGGCTTAAGCGTGAACTTCCTGGCGTTTTCTGAAACGACAATAAAAGGTACGGGATTCGTAGTGTGCGCCGTGTGCGGTCCGCCGGTCGCGGGATCGATCATCATCTCCGCGTTGCCGTGATCAGCGGTGATCAGCATCGCTCCGCCCCTTGCTCGAACTGCGGTTTCAATGCGACCGAGGCAAGCGTCCACAACCTCGACCGCTTTGATCGTAGGTTCAATCTTGCCGGAATGTCCGACCATGTCGGCGTTGGCAAAGTTCACGATCATCACATCGAACGTTCCACCTTCCGTAGCCTTCACCACCGCGTCGGCAATACCCGCAGCGCTCATCTCCGGCTTCAAATCGTAAGTTGCGACTTTGGGGGATTGCACCATCACGCGCTCCTCGCCGGGAAATGGCTGCTCCACGCCGCCATTGAAAAAATACGTGACATGCGCATACTTTTCCGTTTCGGCCACGCGCAGGTTGCGCATATTCATCCCGCCCATTACGTTGGCAAGCAGGTTCGCCATCGATTCCGGGGGGATCACCACCGGCAGGCTGAAATTCTTGTCATAGCGGGTCATGCAGACGTAATGCAAGTTCTTCGGTACGCGGTCGCGAGGAATGGTCTCATCCAAATCGGCCGCGCCCGGCAGATCGCTGCCCCGCTTTTCGTTGAGCCCGCTGTTGCGAGCGAGGGCGCGCGTAATCTGGCGGACCCGATCGGCGCGAAAATTGAAGCAGATGCAGGAATCGTCGTCGCGGATGGTGGCCAGAGCCTGGCCCCGAGTGTCGGTGCAGACGAAGGGAGTCACAAATTCGTCAGTCACTCCCTGATTATAGGAATGTTTCATCACTCGTACCGGGTCGGTGTGCTTTCCACCTTCCGCATCGGCGAACACCATCGCGTTATACGCCTTTGCAATGCGCTCCCAGCGCCGGTCGCGGTCCATGGCATAGTAGCGGCCATTGACGGTGGCAATCTTGCCACAGTTGTACTCCCGCATTTTCTGCAGCAGCTGTTCGAGATATCCTGCCCCATTGGTCGGCAGAGTGTCGCGCCCGTCCATAAAGGCGTGTACGAACACGCGGTCCAGTCCATTCTGCTTCGCCATCTTCAGCAGCGCGTAGAGATGGGCTTGCTGGGAGTGCACACCGCCGTCCGAAACCAGCCCGAACAGATGCAGTTGGCGCTCACCCGCGCGCGCGTTCTTCATGGCATCGAGCAGCACGGGATGCTTAAAGAATTCCCCGTTCCGGATCATCAGATCAATCCGCGTGATGTCCATATGCACGATGCGCCCGGCGCCAATGTTGAGGTGCCCGACCTCGCTGTTCCCCATCTGCCCCTCAGGGAGCCCCACGAATGGCCCGCTAGTGTGAATGAGCGTGTTGGGATACTCGCGCAGCAGCCGGTCATAGGTAGGCTTGCGGGCGAGCGCAATGGCGTTGGCTTTGGTCTCGACTCGGTATCCCCAGCCGTCGAGAATGATGAGAATCAGTGGTTTGGGACGAGACATGTTTTGAGAAACGCTCCTGTGTGAGCTACGGGAAGGAGAACAGACGAATTTACCAGATTACCCGAATGGGATACTGCTTGAACCTTGGGTCCGCCGTGATGATCGGCCGGTCTTCCTCCATGCTCTGCGCAATCAACATGCGGTCGAACGGATCGCGATGATGCATGGGGAGACGCTCGAGAGCGAGCAAATGGTCAATTGTCATTGGGAGACACTCAATCCTGTTCTCCGCCAATCTGCTGAGCAGGTAAGGAATGGCAGGCCGACGGAAAGGCAACTTGCCCGACTGTACCTTGATAAGAATCTCCCAGATGCTGGCTATGCTGAGCGAAAGATCGGCGGGCCCGGCAAAAATATCGCGGGCATGACGCGACATCCTCGCATCCCCCGCAAGCGCCCACAAGAAGGCGTGCGTGTCGAGGATGGCCTTCATTTCGGTGGAAGAGGTCCGTTATAGAACAGGTCCTCGATGTCGGGATCGGGATCATTGAAATCGTCGGGAACCGTGAAGTCGCCTTTGGCGCTGCCGAAGACGCGCTTCTTGGGCGTCTTCTTCACTGGAACCAGTTTGGCGACCGGGGATCCGGCCTTGGCGATGACAACCTCCTCTCCCATGGCGACACGCTCCAGCAGTCGCGAGAGATGAGTTTTAGCTTCGTGAATGTTCACTTCCATAAATCAAGTATAGCTAAGTCCATGACTAAGTCAATGAGTTGCTTCCGGCGCCGCTGACTACCGACTATACTCGATGCCGGAGACAATCATGCCGATCAGCGCCCTACTATTGCCCGAACTCGATCAGGAAATGAAGATCACACGCACAACTCTGGAACGTGTTCCCACCGATAAGCCGGACTTCGCGCCTCATCCCAAATCGATGCCGTTAGGCAAACTTGCTCCGCACGTGGCGCAGCTGGCCGGCTTCGGCCTGACCATCCTCACCACCCCGGAATTGGATTTCTCCAAGTCCAGCACCAAACGGCTACCCTTCGAATCTGTCCCGCAACTGTTGAAGGCTTTTGACGATGGCGCCGCCGAGGTTCGCAAAGCTCTACAAGCCATGCCCGATGAAGCGTGGACCGAAAACTGGAAGCTCAGCTTCCAGGGCAAAGCGATTTTCGAAGGCCAGAGATTTCTGGCCTATCGCGAGATGTTTCTGAATCACCTGGTGCATCACCGGGCCCAGCTCGGCGTGTATCTGCGATTGAACGGCAAGCCCGTGCCCGCGACCTACGGGCCATCGGCCGATGACACACTGGGATTTTGAAAGTGGCCTGATTTCATGGCCGAATCTCAACCACTGTGCCAACGTTCACCATTTTCCAGATCTCATCGATCTCGGAATCGGTTACGGCGATACAGCCGTCAGTCCAATCGAAATGACGTTGGAGCCCGCTAATCCAGCCCAAACCGTTTTCAAGACCGTGGATTTCAATATCTCCGCCCGGATCCACTCCTGCCTTTTGCGCTCTCTCCCGATCAACCAGGTTGGGATACGAAAGATGCAGCGCCAGGTGAAATCTGCTCTCGCTCTTCTTAGCATCGACGATATATTCCCCTTCGGGTGTCTTGTGGTCACCCTGTCGCGTTTTCGCGCCCACGGGATTCCGTCCGATCGCAATTCTGTAAGTTCGCATTATCTGCGATCCCCGAATCAGGCTAATTGTGTGCGCGGACTTAATTATTTGGATCTTGTCCGCCTTGCTGGTACCTGCCAGAGGCGCTTCGTGGCCACAAGCTGACCAAGACACTGCCCACACTGCACACACTGCAAGTGCGATCGCATTTTGGACGCGAGTCACGATTTCAGTTGGGCCTTCCTGACGCTTGCTTGAAGACCATCATCCCCGGTAATTCAGCGCCTTCAATCCCAAAAACCGCGCCGTCCCGCCCAACTCCTCTTCAATCCGCAGCAGCTGGTTGTACTTGGCGATGCGGTCGGTGCGCGACGCCGAACCGGTCTTGATCTGTCCCGCTCCCGTGGCAACAGCCAGGTCCGCGATGAATGTATCTTCGGTCTCGCCCGAGCGATGCGAGATCACCGACGTGTATCCATTCCTTCGCGCGAGGTCAATCGCATCCAGTGTCTCGCTGACCGTTCCTATCTGATTCACCTTGACTAGGATGGAATTGGCCACGCCCTTATCGATTCCCTCCTGCAGAAACTGAACATTCGTGACGAACAAGTCATCGCCAACGAGTTGAATCTTCCCGCCCAACTCTTTGGTCAGGTTGCCCCAGCCGTCCCAGTCGTTCTCCGCCAACCCATCTTCGAGCGACACAATCGGATAATCGTTCACCCACTTCGCCCAGAACTTCACCATCTCGTCGGAACTCTTGGCCGATTTGTCCGACTTCTTGAACACGTATTTGCCATCCTGAAGAAATTCGCTGGCCGCGGGATCGAGCGCAATCGCGATTTCCTCTCCCGGCTTGTAGCCCGCCTTCGAGATCGCCTCCAGCACCACTTCGATCGCCTCCACATTCGACTTTACCGAGGGCGCAAATCCACCTTCATCGCCCACGGCGGTGTTATACCCGCGCTTCTTCAGCACGCCCTTGAGCGTATGGAAAACCTCCACGCCCCAGCGCAGCGCTTCGGAAAATGAGGGCGCTCCCACCGGCATCACCATGAATTCCTGGAAGTCGACGTTATTGTCGGCATGCGCCCCGCCGTTCAGAATGTTCATCATCGGCGTAGGCAATGTGTTCGCCCCAGCTCCGCCAAGATAGCGATAGAGCGGCATATCGAGCGACGCCGCCGATGCGCGTGCCGCCGCCATCGAAACCGCGAGGATGGCATTTGCCCCCAGCCGGCCCTTGTTCTCGGTCCCGTCCAGTTCGATCATCCGGGCATCCAGCCCGCGCTGATCGAATCCATCCCAGTTCGCCAGCGCCTCGGCGATCTCACCGTTGACGTTCTCGACCGCCTTGAGCACCCCCTTTCCCAGAAATCGATTGGTATCCTCGTCGCGCAACTCAACCGCTTCGTGTTCGCCGGTGGAGGCGCCGCTGGGCACGATTGCCCGGCCCATGGCGCCGTCCGCGAGAAACACCTCCGCCTCTATCGTAGGATTCCCGCGGGAATCCAGAACTTCTCGTGCATGAATCGCTGCAATATTTGACATGCCTTGCTTCCCTTTCCCCCCGAGTAAACGATTCGCGAATCGGGATCGACCTCACGGCAGACGATGGGCGCCTGAATGAAAAGTCCGACGCCGCCCGGTCAAGTATCCGATCCCCGTATAGCTCTTGCCCATGCGTTTTCCGAAACCAACGATTATCAAAACTAACGATTATATCGAACCGTTGTGAGCGTACTGAGACCTCGGACACGTTCTCCGCCGCAATTTCCACTTTTAAAAGAGTCCATCCGGCCACTACGCCCGCGCCCTTATCTCCGTTGGTTCCCTGTACCGCCTGCGCATTGTGCCCGCCTTGCGCCTGGACTAGAGTCTAGAGATACAATAATGCTCGGGAATTTGAGGAGGTACCGTGAAGACGTGGATCGCACTACCTTGCATCCTGCTATTTGCCGCTGCACTGGCAGCCCAGACCGATTCGCCGGCATCCACTGGAATTAGTGAGTCAGATTTGCCTGCGCCCACGGTAGCTGCTCCGACTGAATCGCCGGCACCCTCAATTACGGCTCAGCCGGCTTTGCCCGTACCCGCAGGCACCGCTCTGATGGTGCGCCTCGATACCACTCTGGCGACGTTCAGCAACCGTGTCGGCGATCCCTTCCAGGGAAAGATCACGCAGCCCGTTGTAGTGAACGGTGCCACCGTGATTCCTGTAGGATCCACCGTCGAAGGCCGCGTCACAAAGGTGAACGAACCGCGACGCATCTCGGGTAGGCCGACCATTGGAATCCTTCCCGAAGCCGTGATCCTTCCCTCGGGAGAACGTTATTACCTTGACGCGACGCTCACCGACACTAATATTCGCGGCACTGATGTGAATGAGGAAGGCCAGTTCAAGGGGCAAAGCCACGACCGCCGTGACACACTGGAAGCGGGCGGGGGCACGGCCGGCGGCATGCTGATCGGCGGACTGATCGGCGGCGGCCCCGGAATCCTTATTGGCGGCGCAATCGGAGCGGGTTCAGCCACAGCGCACTGGCTTGCAATGCACCGTTCTGCGGTTCTGCCGGCGGGTACCCAGCTCACGCTGGAAGTAAACCGGCCCATGACCATGGGTGCTACTTCGAGCGGCGGCAGCAAGTAATCAGCTCTCCACAAACGGGGGGCAAAGAGCTTAGCTCTCGGGCTGCGCGTAAGCTCACCCGTTCTTGACTTCCAGCCATAAATATGGCAGAGTATGAGGATGAGGACCACAGTCAACATTCCAGATCCCGTTTACCGTGAACTCAAGGGCAAAGCCGCTAGTGAGGGACGCTCAGTTAAAGAATTGATCCTTCGCGGCGTCGAGCAGGAACTGAGAGGCCGGCGGCGTCGATCCGGTCGAGTTACCCTTCCGATCGTGCCCTCGAAACGCCCTGGGTCGCTCAAGTTAGACAATGCCAAGATCTTCGAGATCATTCCTTTTCCCTGATGTAAATCTCTGGATCGCTCTCACCTACGGGGGGCACGAGCATCACGAGGTAGCCCGAAGATGGTTCGAGTCGCTGGGGATGGATGCTCGGGTATGCTTCTGCCGCTTCACTCAGATCAGCCTGTTGCGGCTGCTAACAACTTCGGCGCTTATGGGTCCTGACGAGGTGATGACTCAGATCGAAGCTTGGGAAGCATACGACCGCTGGCAAGAAGATAGTCGTGTCAACTTTCTGGAAGAACCGCCAAACGTCGAATCTGCCTTTCGCAGACTCACTCGCCAACGCCAGCCAAATCCGAAAAACTGGGCAGATGCCTACTTGGCCGCGTTCGCTACAGTCTCAGGGATGCAACTCGTCACCTTTGATCGCGGCCTTCAGGGCACTGCGGAAGGCGTTATCATCCTGAGGTCGTAGGCCTACCCCTCCCCTCTCACGTCCCGAAAATCAAATCCCCCTCGCTCAGCACCTGCAACTCGATCCATCCTTCCAGCGGCAACGAATCCACCGGCAGCCGGTTCTGCCACAGGCTGAAGCGCAACCGCAGCTTGCTGGTGGCTGCAACCATAGTTGCCTTGCGCTCTGCCGCTCGTTCCCCGGTTACTGAACTAGGAGTCGCCAACAGCCATGCCAGCGGCAGTTTGAATTCAAAATTCCTCAACAGCGCCAGCTTCACGTGGTCATCGGGTCGAGACGATGATGCCATCACGTGGTCTTCCGATCCATTCTCAATTTTCCAGTCCTTAAGACGTTGCTCGTGCACCGAAGCCTCGACGCGCAGCGTGCGCCGCGGCCGCGGCTCGCCGCTGGCCCATGACTCCACATTCACCACCAGATCGAAATCCTCTTCCGGAACATTGCCAGAGAAGTCCAGCCTCCCATACAAGTGGGTGGAATCGATGCCGGCATATACCGAGTCCAATAGGAATTGCTTCCCATGCATCGCCCCCGCGCGATGGTCGGCCGTGTACACCGCCGCGCCCATCCACTCGAAGTAACGCACCTTGTCGCCCGCGACTCGCGGATGAATGTAAGCCGTCTGCGGGATAAATGCCGGGCGCACCTCCGCCCCTGTAATCGGCTGGACCAGATAATCCGGCGGAACGGATCCCAGCGCCTGATACACGTTCGCAAGATGCTTGCGATAGAGTTCGTCGAAATCGCGGTCGTTCGCAGAGTGATGTTCCGGCCCGTACCACCAGTTCCAGTCACTGCCTTCGGCAATCAGAATCTCTTCGAAGGCCAACTGGCGTTGCGCTTCGGTTGCGTTCGCCGCGTTTTGCGCGTAGAACTCGCGCGCATGATAAAGATAGTCCCAGGCGCGATTGTCCTCCGGCGCGCCGATCCACACATTAAAGTTGGCGTTGATCCACGATCCCGGCACCAGCGATGACAACCTGCCGAAGTCCTTATGCCGCGCAATCGCTTCGGAAATCGTCACCGCTTCCAGCCCTGGCTCAAGCTGCAGACCGTCGTAGAAACGCCGCAGAAATTCGCGCCCCGACTTTGGGTAATATTCCCATGCATTTTCGCCATCGAGAATGATCGACACCACGGCGTCGCGCCCCTTGGCCAGAGCAGGCTTAGCGGCTTCCTTGATGTTGCCGATCAAATGCCGGGCTGCCTCCGCCGGAGCCATGCCGGAATACACGAACCCGATCAGATCGGAAATCGTGTGGTCGCGAAAGACCAGATCCATGGCCACGGGACCGTTCTCGTAATGATGAATGTTGTATAGCTTCTCCGCCAGGTGTCCCGGCAAACGCCCGTTGCCATCGCGCGCGAAAAACAATCCTGCGCTGCGTCCCAACACCCCTTCATCCGTTGCCATCCACTGAACGCCGAGGCTATGCGCGATCGCGATTACCTCTTCCGAGACGCTGGCTTCCGACGGCCAAATTCCCCGGGGACGCAAGCCGAAAACTTTCTCATGCAGGTCAAGACCGCGCGTCAGCTGTTCGAGCGCGTCTTCAGGATGGCGATACCGCTGCTGCGGCAGCGGCAGGCCCGGAGACGAAACCGCCCCGGCGCTGGTATCGCACAGCAGGGGCAGGATCGGGTGATAAAACGGCGAAGCCGAGAGCTCGATCGATCCTTTCTTCGCTGCCTCGGCATGCGCCGGCAGCGCTTTGCCGATCAATTCTCTTTCCCGCCGAATCACGAATTGTTGATCTTCGAGCGAATAGTGATGTCCCTTCGCCACCAGCGCGGCTAAGTCCTTCTCTTCCAGAAAAAATTCGTCGAACCAGGCGAGCTGCGATAGAACCTGCAGATCGGTAAAATCCTCCGTCTGAAAGTATCTCTCAGCGCGTTCCGGATGATCGCCATGTTCGCGAAACCGCTCCCACAGTTCACGGTACCGCGGATAGCGTCCAATCAAGTTCTGTGGGTTGGCTTGAAAAAGGTATTGCAGAGCGAAGCGGCGCTCATCCAACGACAAATCCCTGGCCGGTTTGGCGGCCACTCTTAGAAATGGATCTTCCGCGGTTCCATCTGCATAGTCTTGAATCTGTACCATCAGGGAGGGCACCACGTTGAAATTCTGATGAACGCCGGGAAATTCATCCAGCAACTTCACCATGCCGTAATAGTCCTTGAGCGCGTGCAACCGCGTCCACGGCAGACGATATTCGCCTGTGACCAGATCCTTATAGAACGGCTGGTGCTGGTGCCAGAGAAGAATGACGCGCAAGGCAGGCATGGCTGGATTGGTCAGTCTAGCATGAGCGATTCAGGCGTCACGCGCACAGAGAACGCCATCCGGAAGCACGGCTAAATACCGAAACTCCCCGGCGACAGAGTCCTAGTTTGAAAGCTAAAGAAACACTCAGAGCACTGTTCTTCAATTACAAGATCGAGATTGCTTAAAAGCAGCCATCAAATTAATTCCGCAATTACTTCATACCTGGGTTTTATTTGGTAAGGGTGCAGTTTGGGAAAAGGTCCGTATCAGGGCATCGCTTTAGCGATGCCGGCAAAGACGACAACTCTGGGCGGCTTGCCGCTGGGGCTTCTCCCACGCGGCACAGCGGCTATAAAGCCAGCCGGTCTCTCCCGCTCTTGCGGCACGCCTGAAGGCGTGCCCTGATACGAGTCTCTCTTGAAATTGCGCGTTATCCGCTTATTTGTTTTGATTTTCGAAGTGGGGTGTGAGCTTGCAGACTCGCCTGCGATTCTCCGGTACACTAATGACCGGACACGACTTGTCGCTCCATGAGCCCCCAATCCACCCTCGTCAGCCCTCAGCTTCTCAGCGATCAGGACCTCTACCTCTTCAACGAGGGCAGCAACTATCGCATGTACGAAAAGATAGGGGCCCATCTCGTCACGCACAACGGCGAAGCCGGCGCTGTCTTCAGCGTGTGGGCTCCGAATGCGCGCTCGGTCTCGGTCGTGGGCAGTTTCAACGGCTGGGATTCCAAGTCCCATCGTCTCAACTCTCGCGGTTCTTCGGGCATCTGGGAAGGCTTCATCCCCGGCGTAACCCGCGGTGAGCTTTACAAGTTCCACATCGAATCGCAGCGCCACGGATATCGCGTCGATAAAGCCGATCCGCTCGGCCTGCTGCACGAAAAGCCTCCCCGCACTGCCTCGGTCGTCTGGGACCTCGCCTACCAGTGGGGCGACCACGACTGGATGCAAAATCGTGCCGGACGCAACTCGCTGCGCGCGCCCCATTCGATTTACGAAGTCCATCTCGGCTCGTGGATGCGCGTTCCCGAAGACATAATCGCCCCCTCACCTACCGCGAGACCGCGCCGCGCCTCGCCGAATACGTCAATCAGATGGGCTTCACGCACGTCGAGTTCCTGCCCGTGATGGAGCATCCCTTTTACGGTTCCTGGGGATACCAGACCACCGGCTACTTCGCGCCCACGTCGCGCTACGGCACGCCGCAGGATTTCATGTATCTGGTCGACTACCTGCACCAGCACGGCATCGGCTGTCATCCTCGATTGGGTTCCGTCGCACTTCCCTTCCGACGCCCACGGTCTCGCCTACTTCGACGGCACGCACCTCTACGAGCACGCCGACGCGCGCCAGGGATTCCATCCCGACTGGAAGACCCACATCTTCAACTACGGCCGCGCCGAGGTGCGCAGTTTTCTCATGTCGAGCGCCATGTTCTGGCTCGACAAATATCACATCGACGGCCTGCGCGTGGATGCCGTCGCTTCCATGCTCTATCTTGACTACTCCCGCAAACAGGGCGAGTGGATCCCCAACAAATTCGGTGGACGCGAAAATCTCGATGCCATCGACTTTCCTCCGCCGCTTCAATCAGGAAGCCTACAAAGAACATCCCGAGCATTCAGACCACAGCTGAGGAATCAACGTCCTGGCCCATGGTTTCAAAACCGGTCTACGTCGGGGGCCTCGGCTTTGGCATGAAGTGGGACATGGGATGGATGCACGACACTCTTCGTTATTTCCAGAACGATCCCATTCACCGCAAGTATCACCACAACGATCTCACCTTCCGCAGTCTCTATTCGTTTCACGAGAATTTCGTGCTGCCGCTCTCGCACGACGAAGTCGTTCACGGCAAGGGCTCGCTGATCGGCAAAATGCCCGGCGACGAATGGCAGCGCTTCGCCAACCTGCGTCTGCTCTTCGGCTACATGTATGCCCAACCCGGCAAGAAGCTGCTCTTCATGGGTTGCGAATTCGGCCAGGTGCGCGAGTGGGCGCACGACACCAGCCTGGAATGGCATGTCTGCAATATGCAGTTCATCGCGGCGTGCAGGCATGGATGGAACAACTCAATCGCTTCTATCGCGCCGAGCCCGCCATGCATGTCTTTGACAACGATCCCGCCGGAATCGATTGGGTGGACTGCAACGATAACGCCACCAGCACAATTTCCCTGCTGAGAAAAAGTGAATCTCCGCAAGACACGGTACTTGTCGTCTGCAACTTCACTCCCGTACCCCGCCTCGAGTATCGCGTCGGCGTCCCTCACGGCGGCTACTGGCGCGAAATGCTCAACAGCGACGCCCGCGAATACGCCGGCAGCGGCATGGGCAATCTCGGCGGCGCTCACGCCGAAGCAATCCCCATGCACGGACGTCCGTTCTCCCTGAAGCTAACCCTTCCTCCGCTAGCGGCGGTATTTTTCAAAGGACAATGACTCACGTAGCGACAGCCGCCTCGGCTGTCCGCGAAAGCAATCGCCGGTTCTTGCATGGCGCGAAGCGATAGCACTGCCGGACAAAGGTAGCGCCAACCAAACTTGAAGACCCAGATCCTTCCCATCTCCACTCGGACCTCTACCCAAATCCCTGGTACTTCTTCCAGAACTCCGGCCAAGGCAGCCGCGGCGGCCCACACACGAAGATATCCGGATGATCCTCGCTCTCTTCATTGCGGACGCCTAACGCATTGCCGTTGTGCCCAGCCACATGGCACGACGTATACATTCGATCCGCCGCCTCCCGCGATGTTCCCAGCACGATCAGCGTCGATGGCGGCAGCGCAGGATATCCGCGCAGCCAAGCCGAGTTCGTCCCGCTGATTGGCGGAGGTAGATGATAGGCCGGGCCGAGTACCTCGATCGCCCCCTGCTCTCCATAATTCCTCACCATCACGCCGACATTCTCGCGCTCTTCCGCAGGCAATGAGTCTCGGATTCCTGCGACTGTCCGGACCAGATCGTCCCAGCCTATCTCCTCCCGCAGATTGCCATTATTCTTAAGAGCAAAATTCATCAGCCTTCCGCTGGGCGCCCACGGAATAACGACCGCACTCATATAGAGCCCGGATCCTACGAGCAGTGTAAAGAACACAACTTCGACGGTCCGCCTCGGCAGCGTCGTCAGCGACCCTACCCAGCGCTCGCCCATAACCCCGCCCATCGCCATCAACATCGGATACGCTCCACCCAGGTAATATCCTCGTCCTTTGCCCACCAAAAAGAGCGTCAATGGGATTAGATACATCCACGCGAGCAACCGATATCGTCGATCGCGCAGATAGCCCAGCAATCCCGCGAGCCACAATGGGGCGGCAAAAAGATTCGTGCAGATCCAGAACTGCTGGCTTAGAAATCCGTCGGCGCGACCCTCGCCCACATCGCGCGCATGAATGTGCTGCAGAAAATGCAGCGAAATAAATCCATGCTTCACTTGCCACACCAGGTTCGAGGAACAAATTACCAACCCCAGGGCCATGCCGCCCCAAAACCACGGGCTTACCAGATAGCGCCGCGTGCGCGTCAGCGCAACTCCGCCCAGAACCCCGCAAAGATAAAATCCCATCGTGTACTTGGTCTGAAATCCAACCCCGATGGTCGCACCGATTGCCAACCACCACCGCGGATTGTCCGTCTTCAGCAGCCGAATCACGAAATAAGCAATCAGCACCCACCACAAGTAGTCAAAGGTCGTGTATTGAAATTCCGTCCCCTCGAACAGAGGCAGAGGAGAGAGCGCAATCGCCAATGCGGCAGCTACCTGGGCTAGACGTCCCCCACCCAGTTCATGCGCCATCAACCCAGTAAAAATAATGGCCAGCGCCTGCGAAATTACGGAAAACATTCGCAGCCCCACCATTGACAGCCCAAAGATGGACAGCCCGACTCGCTCCACAAACGGCGTCAAAGGCGGATAGGGCACGAATCCCCAGTCCAGATGCAGTGCATCGCTCAGAACCTGCAACTCATCGCGATGAAATCCGTACCGCCCATTCGTGAGTACGTGAACCAGCGTCACAACCGCCGCAATCCCCACTAGCGAAAACGTGTCAGCCCCAGTTCCATGATCAATCTGGCTCAAGTTCTGCTCCGTCGTCATGCCATCCCCTCTCATAGCGCCGGCATCCTGCTGGCTGTCGCCAGGTCTCCCCGCCCTCGCCGCTGCGAACCGATCCTCCCATCAGCCCATCGTTCCCGCACCGCCTCCTATGCTATCCTCGCCTTAAGCGCGTCTCATGCGGATCCTGACCCGCTACATCCTACGCGAAGTGACCGCGCACGCGCTCATCGGCGCGGGCATCTTCACCTTTGTCCTGTTCACTCGTGACCTGGGACGCATTCTCGAGCTGGTCGTCCGCGCCAGCGCTCCGCTGCCCAGCGTCGCCGAAATTTTCTTCTTCACCGTCCCGCTCGCCCTGACCTACACGCTGCCCATGAGCGTGCTGCTGGGAATCCTGATCGGTCTTAGCCGTCTGGCCGCCGACAGCGAAATCACCGCTATGCGGGCTAGCGGCATGGGCGTCTGGACCTTCCTCCGCGCCCTCTCGCTCTTTGTTGTTGCCGCATGGCTTTTGGCTCTCTTCAACGGCCTCTACATCGCCCCGCGCGCCCAAGCCGCGCTCGGCCACCTGGAAGATCGCCTTAAAGGATCGCAAATCTCCTTCGAGGTCCAGCCCCGTGTTTTCTACGAGGGATTCCCCAAGGTGGTCCTCTACGTCCAGGACGTCAAGAACGCCCAGGGAGCGGCCCTGTGGAAGGGGGTGTTCATGGCCAATCTCAGCGATGCCTCCAATCCTAAGATCACTCTGGCTAAGGAAGGAATCGTTGTCAGCGAGGGTCCGGACCGTCTGCACCTGCACTTGATCGACGGTTCGGAACACGAAACCGATCCCAAGGATGTCAGCCACTACCAGATTTCCACGTTCCAGCAAACTGACATTCCACTCGACTTGCCCTCCACCGAAAACAGGCCGGATGAATCGCTTCCTGCCGACGTGATGGATACCTGGGCACTCTGGCGCAAGGCCGGCCGCGTCGATCCCATCTCCGCCCGCTGGTATCTCATCGCCTTCCACAAGCGCTTCGCACTTCCCACCGCCTGCCTGATGCTCGCACTCGTAGGCATCCCCCTGGGACTGTCCTCGAAGAAAAGCGGAAAATCCGGCGGATTCGTGTTGACCATCCTGCTCGTATTCACCTATTACGTGATTTCCCTGGTCGGCGTTTCTCTGGCAAGGCAGGGCAGGGTTTCGCCGTGGTTCGGAGCATGGTTGGCGGACATCATGTTTCTTGCGCTGGCGGTTTTTCTGTTCGCCCGGGCCGAGAAACGTCCCTTCGAACTGGCATCGTTCCGCGCCTTCTGGAAGCGGGACCCATCTGGCTCGCAGTTTGCGGGCGTGCGGGGCCGCCGCGAAAACGCCTTCGAACGCGCTTCCACGCGCCGTCGCGTTTTCAGCGCCAGCTTCCCCACTCTGCTCGACGACTACGTTCTGCGCGACTTTTTTGTCTATCTGGGATTGATTCTTTCGACATTCCTGGTGCTGGTCATCGTCTTCACCCTGTTCGAATTGCTGGGTGACATTCTTCGCAACCAGATTCCTGCCACGGTCGTCGCGGAGTATTTACTCAACGTCGCGCCTTATCTTCTCTACAACGTCGCGCCACTTGTCATGTTGCTCGCAGTGTTGGTGACCTTTGGCCTGATGCAGCGGTCCAACGAAATTACAGCGATCAAGGCCACCGGAACCAGTATTTACCGCATCGTGCTGCCCGTGATCGTGGCCGCTGCCGCTTTAGCGGTGGGACTGTTTTTCGCCGACCAGTTCTACTTGCCCCGCACCAACCAGCGCCAGGAAGCGCTCCACAACCAGATCAAGGGCAAGCCTCCGCAAACTTATCTGCGTCCCGATCGCAAATGGATTTTCGGTCAGAACAACGACATCTACTACTACCAATTTTTCGACCCCGATCGCGACCAGTTCGGCAACGTTACTGTTTTCCAGCTCGATCCTGCGACCTTCTCCATTACGCGCCGGATACACGCCGAGCGCGCGCATTGGGCTGAAAATCTGAATCGCTGGGTATACGAGCAAGGCTGGCAGCGCTCCCTGCATGGCGCCGCCATTGCCCCAGACGACTTCCGCACGTTCGACGTCGCCACCTTTCCGGAGCTCCGGAGACACCTTCGTATTTCAAGAAGGAAGTGAAGCAGTATACCGAGATGAACTACGAAGAACTGCGCCGCTACATCCGCGACCTGCAGCAGAGCGGATTCGACGTAGTGCGCTTGCGGGTGCAATTGAACAAAAAGCTCTCGTATCCCCTGATCACGCTGATCATGGCCGTGCTCGCCATTCCTTTTTCACTTTCGGCAGGAAAAAAAGGGGCGATCACGGGAGTCGCGGTCGCCGTAGGGATAGCAGTCTTCTATACGGTCGTCTCCCGCCTGTTCGAAGCCATGGGTGACCTCAGCCAGCTCCCCCCAGCCCTGGCGGCCTGGTCCCCAGACCTGATCTTCGTCCTGGTGGGCGGCTATTTAATTTTAAAGGTGCCGACGTAGGGAGACAGCGATCAGATGCTTCGTATCACGGCACGTCTCAAGGATTTACGGTCTTCGTATCAGGGCACGGCTCTGATACGAAGCGGCCGGTAGTCCTTCACTCTGAGCGGGAACGTTCAAGATCAAGTACTTACCCTCATCTGCGTGGAGGACTGGACAAATCAAATATCTGGCCGCGTCCGTGGAGAGCAGTCTCACGTAAGCTTGGGACGGTGCAGCCAATATCGATGGATTGAATCGACTCACCTACCTCACTTCACCGCCACGCCCGACGGATAATTATCCGTCGGGAATGCTGGCCCGACCGACAATGCGCCCGTCGCCGGCGTAATCGAATATTGCGACACGCTGGCTGCATTGTAGTTGGTCACGAAAAGCCAATTATCATCCGCGCGAATCGCCATTGACATCGGCTCCAACCCCGTGGCCACGGTTGCCGGACTCATTGGGGCCAAGCTCCCCGATATCGGACTGATTTTAAGCCCCGACACCGTGTTCGAGAGCAAGCCCAGCACGTAAACGTTATTCCCATAGGGATCAACCAGAATCGGCCCCGGCCCGTTCGAACTCCCCGACAGGCTAAACGGCGAACCCGCAACCGGTACCAAGCTTCCGTCCGGGGGTAAGGGAGTCGGCGGACACCCGTTTTGGGATTGTGTCGCGGAGCCGTTGCAGATGGTGTAGGCGCTGACCTTGTTAGTCAGGTTATCGCTCACGTAAACGAATCGATCGCAAGGATCGACCGCTACCCCTGCCGGCGTTTGGTCCGCAGAGAAAACCTGCGGCTGGGTTTTGTTCGGCGGATTCGTCAAAGCCCCCGACGAAGTGTTCACTTGAAATTCAAACACCTGGTTCCCCAAACCATCCACCGCATACAGATATTCGCTGGTCGGTGGGGCAAGACCGGGCGTCGAACAGACTGAATTCTGCACTCCGTTCACTCCGATGGCGGGAAACACTGTCGGCGTCGGCGCCACGCCAACAATGTCCAGACTCGCCTGAGAGACAGTGGTGGGCGGATTGGTGGTACCAGTGGTAAAGAAGGGCGAGCCCGCCACCTCCGTTACGCTTCCCCCGCTTCCGATGGCAAATACCGAAACCGCGCCCGGCACATAGAGAGTGGGATTCGGATTGGCACTACCCGGAGGCGGCGGGATCGGGTTTGGAGCCGTCGTCGCCCGATCCGACACGAACAGAAACTTTCCCGACGAGTCCATTGCCATCGGGCCCGGAACTACGGGCGCACTGACGCACTGGTTCTGTTGCACAGATGCCGGGAGTACACAGGGAGCGTTGCTGATCCCTAGAATGGCGACCGTCTCAGCGGTGAACGCAACCGGACTTCCCACCGCCGTCGGATTCCCGGCAGAATCGATCTTGAATGCCAAGATGCCGGTTGTGCTGCCCGGACACGACGAATTCTGATTCAGAATCGCGTACGCGTACGCCCCCTTCGGGTCGACTACGATCGACGTTGGCACACCTTTCAGAACGCAAACTTCGTTCGAGGTATTCTCCGGCGTGTTGCTGATTTCGGACAAGTGGCCATTGAACAGATTAAAACTGAAGGTCTCGATCAGTCCCGACCCCTGACTGCCCACCAGCACCAGCCCATCGGACGACGGGTTATAGTTGCTGCTGCACGCCACCAGAAATCCAATCGCAACCAGCACCACTATCGCCCCAAGCACCCACCCGAATCGTTTCGACATTCTCTCGTTGATCTCCATGTTTACGTGAGGTTTAAGGGTGCACACACCTGCGGCGTCCGCGCCGGCAGGGTTCTGCAATCTGGAAAAAGCGGGAAAATCTCAACCCATTTGTGTATCAGGAATGCGCGGGAAGAGCAAACTCCCACAACGGCTTATTGGAACCCTGGGAAGGCCGCGGAGTTGCCCGCTTTCCCAGCAGTTCTAGTATACGAGAGCTTCGATGCCGGTGCTGACCTCGAAAATCGGACCGCAGACCTCGGCCCTCACTTAAGCCTGACCAAGCGTCCGGATAACGTTGACCCGGAATCGGAAGCCGAAAGCCGGAAGCCTAAGGTCCAGTATAAGGTCTGTCCTCACGCCTCCCGTTGTAAAGGCACAGGCTCCGCTAAGGGCTTAGCCCGAACCGCACTCGCGATCAACGGCAGCCGAATCTCCACCATCAGTCCGCCCTCGGCACGGTTGAATGCCGAAACCTTCCCCCCGTGGAAGCGCACCGCCCGCTTCGTGATGGCCAGGCCCAGCCCAACTCCTCCCGTCAGCCGGCCACGGGCATCATCCAGCCGATAAAATGGCTCAAACAGTTTCTCTAGGGCATCCTCAGGAACTCCCGGCCCTGAGTCGCTCACTCGAAGCACAGCCTCGGCGCCGCTGCCCCGCTTCTCGCTGGTCAACTCGATCTCGACCGATGTCCCTTCCTGCGTATAGCGGATTGCATTGCGCACCACATTCTCGATCGCGCTGTGCAATAGCGAATCGTTCCCCCGCACCGCCCAATCACCCGCAGGAATCTCCGTGCGCACGTGGCAATGCCGCTCCTGCGCCTCAAACTCCGCATCCTCCGCCACACCAGCTACCAGGTCCCCAAGCGGCACCGGAGTCTGCGGCACCCGCTGTTCTCCGTCTTCCAACCGCGCCAGGGTCAAAATCCTTCCAATCAACTCGTTCAACCGGCTGGCCTCGAGTTCGATCCGATCCAGCATGTCCGCGCTTCCCACTCCCGCACGCTGCCGCGCCAGTCCCAAAGCAACGTTCAATCGCGCCAAAGGCGACCGCAATTCATGCGAAATATCGTTCAGCAGGCGAGATTGCGCCTGCACCAGTATCTGCAGCCGCTCGGCCATGGCGTCAAAGTCGCGCATCAGACTGGTGACTTCGTCCCGCTTTCTAGACGCTGGAGCCCCAGTTCGAGCCGTCAGATCGCCAGCGGCCAGCCTGCGCGTTGCCGAGCGCAACCGCACAATCGGCTTGGTCAAATACCACGCCAGAAAATAGCAGGCGATTCCAGAAGAGAGTACAAGGCCGAATAGCGCCGGCAGCGGCATACCGCGCGGCCCAATGAACACTCTCGGTCCCGGCGGCATGCCCATCACCAGGGTGTAGCGATGCTTGCCGTCGGAAGAAGCCCGTGAATCCCGCTGCACGGGAGGCGCGGGCAGGATGTATCCATCCCGCGGAACACGCGGACCGCCTTGGGCAACACGAATCGCCCAGTCGGGGGCAGCGCGGCGCGAAACCTCGTCGCCTCGCTCGTCGAAAAGAAATGCCCGCACGTGTTGCGTGCCTTCCACTTCCTGCAGGTACTGACGGAGTTGATGCTCGCCGCCTGTTTCATAGGCGCTGACCGCGTCGTTCAAAACGGTCGTGCGCAGCGCCTCCCAAGTCGAACTGCGGGGGCGCAGCGCCAAGGTCACCAGAATGGCTACCACCAGAAACAGCGCAAATGCCAGCCAGAATGATAGAAAAATTCGCAGAAATAGACTCTTCATATCAGACACTCTAACCCTAGGCCTTCAACTTTTACCGTGGACGCGCAAAAATATATCCCACGCCGCGCACCGTCTTAATGTGCTCGTCGCTGTCCGTATCTCCCAATTTCTTTCGCACCTTGCTGACGTGCATGTCGATGCTGCGGTCGAATGGCGAAAATTTGCGGCTGAGCACCGCATTCACCAGTCGCTCCCTCGGCACCACGCGCCCCGCCTCGCGCAAAAGCACTTCGAGCAAATTAAATTCGACGGACGTCAAATCGACCGGTTTGCCCTCCAGCCGCACCGTTCGCGTCGCTGGATCTAGTTCCACATCCCCCACGCTGACCACATCCGGCGCCGCCGCGGCGCTGCCATCCGCCCGCGTCCGCCGCAGCACCGCCCGAATCCGGGCCACCAGTTCCCGCGGATTAAATGGCTTCGGCAAATAATCGTCGGCCCCAATCTCCAGTCCCACAATACGATCTACATCCTCGCCCCGGGCCGTCAGCAACAATACCGGCAGCCGCGACGTCGCGCGAATCCTACGCAGAACCTCAAACCCATTAATACCCGGCAGCATCACATCCAGTACGGCCAGAAGGTACTCGCCCGCAGTAGCTTTCTTCAGCCCGCCCTCGCCGTCATGCACACACTCGACCGTGAATCCTTCCGCCCGCAAATATTCTCCCACCAAATGGCAGAGTTCCACATCGTCGTCAATCACCAGAATGCGTTCCATTGCCATCATTGTGCACCCGTAACGAAAGGTTCGCAGTAAAGAATTGTCAAACGGCAGGGCAATCCAAGCTCTGTAGCGCCTAGCATCCTGCCGGCTGTCCTGCTGGCGTCCCGCCCGCGGCCCATCAACCGAATTCCGCCCCTGCGTCTTTTTCCGAACCACAATCTGCGGCAGTTCCACTCGTGACAAAACTTTACTCTGCTTGACCGATTCTTTACCGCCTTTTTTTGCCGAGCCGTGTTCCTATCTCTGTACGCACAGTCCCGGGACATCCGGGAGGAACTCCAGGAGTCACACATGAAATCGTTTCGCTTACGCCTCTTGATCGCCGGCACGGCCGTCTTGCTGGCCAGCGCTATCGCCAACTCTCAAACCACATCGGACGCCCCTCCGCCTCCTCCCATGCACGGCCACGAAATGGGGATGGGCGGTCCCAGAATGGGTTTCTTGGTCAAACAGCTGAATCTGACCGACGATCAGCAGGCGCAGATGAAGGCGATCATGGAGAAAAATCACACCACGCTGAAGCCGCTCATGCAACAGTCTCACCAGATCGATCAGCAGCTTCGTCAGTATGTGATGGGCACCTACGATGAAGCCAAGGTTCGCACCCTGGCTACGCAGAAAGCTCAGATCGAAGCCGAGTTGACGGTCGCCGAGACCCGCATTCACAGCCAGCTGTTCCAGCTCCTGACCCCAGACCAGCAGACCAAAGCAAAACAACTGGAAGCCGATCACGAAGCCCGCATCCAACAACACATGAACCAGCGGCACACCAACGAGGCTCCGCCCGCACCTCCGGAGCAGTAAATGGCCGGAGCAGTAACTGGAGGAGTAAAGGAAAGACAAACTCTCCGTCGAAATCGAACCATCGGAGAGTCTTTTCCTGGCGCGAGGCCTCTCTGGCCCGCCTCGCGCCAGCAACAAAAGGCAGGCAATAACAGACGGCCGCGCATCAACCCCCATGATTCTGAGCGATTCGTTTCTCTCTAACGCCGGATGGCTCTTCTTCGCCGCCTGGGCCGCGATGATCGCCGCCGTCAGCGTCGTTGCCTTCGGCCGCGACCTGCTACCTTGGATCGCGCCCCCGGATCCGGGATATAAGTCCCGTCCCAGAGACCACGCCCCCTCTACTCGATCCGGAGCCCGCTAGCCTTCTCGCCATCTCGCCATCTCGTGGAAGATATCCTTTTTCCGCGGCGCACCTCCGTTACCCTCATTGGGGACCATCAGCTTCAGTTGCACTGAGGCGAGCGCCGCGTGGCGCGATCTGTGTACTCTGATGTGACCTTAGTCAAGACTGGAACGTGCGGCCGGGACGATGAGGATGGTCTCTACCCGAAGCCCCGGCCCGGTTGTGACACTATTTGGCCGCAACTTTGTGGGCACAAACCAAAAGCACGTTGATGGGGGTCCACTGCATGAAAATTTTCTCCAGCGAGAAGCTGTTCCGCCAGTAAGGTCGTTGCTGGCGAAGACCAATTGTTTTAGGAACCCGCAGGCCGGATGCATTCAGCGACTGGACAAGGCGTGACCTAGTATTGGCCTTGTAGCCTGCGTCCAGCTTTTTCCCGCCACCTGCGTCGAGGACGAAGGCAAGCACAAGTCCGGATTCCCGCGGAGGAGAGCAGGCTGCACGTTGCGATTACGAAGAACCCGTGCCACGCGCGCAATAGAATGTCTTCCAGCTTCACCTGGGCACGCGCAACCCGCCCCTGTTAAAATTTCATCGACTGGACTTGCATGCTGCTGAAGAGTTTTCGCCTGCTGCTGCCGTATCTGAAACGCTACCGCTGGGGCTACACCGCGGGCACGCTCTGTGTCTTTCTGACCAACGGCATCTGGATTCTGTTTCCCCTGGTTCTCGGAAGAGCGGCTGACGATCTGCATGAAGGCGTAACCAGGCACAAGCTCTTCATCTACGCCGCAGTGCTGCTTGCCATCGCCGTCACCAAGGGGATATTCCAGTTCCTGACCCGCTGGATCGTGATCGGCATCTCGCGCGACATCGAGTTCGACCTGCGCAACGATCTGTTCGCGCGTCTGGAAATCCTGTCCTACTCCTACTACCAGCGCCACCGCACCGGCGACATTATGGCGCGCGCTACCAACGACCTGAACGCGGTCCGCGCGTTGCTCGGTCCCGCGATCATGTATTCCGCCAACACCATCGTCTACACCGCGGGCGCGCTGGCCTTCATGATTTCCCTCAGTCCGTGGCTCACGCTATACACATTCCTGCCGCTGCCCGCGGTCAGCATCGTGATCCAGACTTTCGGCCGGCGGATTCACGATCGCTTCGAGAGAATTCAGGCCATGTTCTCCGACATTTCCGCCCGCGCGCAGGAGAATTTTTCCGGCGCGCGCCTGATCCGCGCCTACGTTCAGGAAGAGGCTGAGATTCGCTTGTTCGAGGCGGAGAATCAGGAATACATCCGCCGCAGCCTGCGCCTGGTGCGGCTGATGGGTATGCTCTGGCCCACACTCGAACTCATGTTGGGATGCGCCGTGGTTCTGGTGTTGTGGCTCGGCGGACGCGAAGTCATTCAGGGCCTCTCGCATGTGACGCTGGTCTCAAATCTCGGCAACGCATACCCTGGAGTCTCGACTCCGGCAATCACGACCACGCTGTCGCTCTCCGGTTCCATGAGCGTTGGACAATTCGTCGCGTTCAGCACCTATATGATGCAACTCACCTGGCCGATCATCGCTCTCGGCTGGGTCATCAATCTCTTCCAGCGCGGAACTGCGTCGTTGATCCGCATCAACGAAATCATGCAAGAGCCGCCCGAGGTCCAGGACGCTTCCGGCGCGCAAGATCTGGATATCGCGGGAGAGATCGAGTTCCGCGGACTTAACTTCGGCTATGAAGGGAAGCAAGTTCTACATGATGTGAATCTGCGCGTGCCCGAAGGCAGCAGCCTCGCCATTGTGGGCCCAACAGGATCTGGAAAGACAACCTTGGTGAGCCTGATCCCGCGCATCTACAATGCGGAACCAGGAATGGTTCTGATCGACGGACGTCCGATCCGCGAATATCTCGTCGCATCGCTGCGCAGGAATATCGGATTCGTTCCCCAGGAAACTTTTCTCTTCAGCGATCGCATCCGCGAGAATATCGCCTTGGGCGTGGACTCAGCCACCGACCAAGAGATTCACCACGCCGCCGACGCCGCGAACATCGCAGCCGATATCGAGAGCTTTCCCGATGGCTACGACACCATGGTGGGAGAACGCGGCATCACGCTCTCCGGCGGCCAGAAGCAGCGCACCGCAATCGCGCGTGCTCTGATCCGCAATCCCAAGATTCTGATTCTTGACGACGCGCTTTCCAGCGTCGACACTCATACGGAGGACAAGATTCTCAACCACCTGCGCGACGTGATGCGGGGCCGCACGACAATCTTTATTTCGCACCGCGTCTCCACGGTTCGCAGTGCCGACCGCATTGCCGTGCTTCATGGCGGACGGATCGTCGAAATCGGCACCCACGACGAACTCCTCGCCTTGAATGGCTACTACTGCGACTTGTATAACAAGCAGTTGCTGGAAGAAGAGCTGGCCGAAGTCTGAGCGTCTTCACGTGTAGCGCCGGCATCTTGCCGGCTGTGCGGGCGAGACACCCACACGACAGTCGAAGGGACGGCGGCACTACTTTTTCCAAGCCAGCCAACGGACCATGCAGCGGATCAGCCAAGTGGAAATTCTCGATTCGGACGCTTGCCCGCCCCTCGAAGTGGACATTTCGCTGCGAGATATCTGCCGTATCAACCGTTGGTTTGGTGGCGTCGCTACAACGCGCGCCATGATTGAGCGGGTCGCGTCCGCAACCGGCAACAAAACTTTCGCGATGCTGGAAGTAGCCGCTGGATTGGGCGAGGTGCCGAGACTCGCGGCGCAGCAACTGGCGAGCAAGGGAATCATGCTGCAGTTGACTGATGTGGATCGCGTGCGGACTCACCTGCCACGTGGAAACCGTGCTGTGGTCTCCGACGCGCTCGCGCTTCCCTTCCCGGATTGCAGTTTCGATCTGGTGAGTTGCAGCCTGTTCGCGCATCACCTGGAGCCCGCCGATCTGGCACGCTTTGCTGCCGAGGCGCTGCGCGTGGCTCGCTGCGCCGTCTTGATCAATGACCTGGTCCGCCATCCCCTGCATTTGGCGCTGGTCTACGCGGGCTTTCCGTTGATGCGAAGTTATGTGTCGCGGGTGGACGGACTGACGTCGGTACGACGCGCCTACGTTCCCGAGGAAATGCGGCGGATTCTCTCGGCGGCTGTAAAGCCAGCTCTACGAGTAGAGATCTCGCGGCACTTTCTCTTTCGCATGGGCGTGATTGCGTGGAAGGAAAGCAATTGTTGATTGTTGATTGAACACAGCAGCATTTTTGGATTCTTCAATCAACAATCAAAAATCAGCAATCAACAATTGTCACCCTACGCTCAGCGCACCACCAGCACTTCCCTCACATTGTCGCGGGCGAGAAAAAATTTGATCGAGGCGAAGTCGCGGAAGAGAGTTTCGATGTGGCGGTTATTGAAGACACGCTGCAGGCGGAAACCGTCGGTTATCGCGGTGTGGACGGCTCCGGCGGAACCGCGGCGCGCTTCGCGGCGCAGCACAATGGGCTGCATTTCGAGCGTATCTTTTCCCACGATGTGGAAGCGATAGCAGGGAGAATCCGGCCCCGCATCCTTGGTGTGGAAGAACGCCAGCATCATCCCACCCGGCTTCAGCACCGACCAGACGCGGCCCATGACTGGGCGCACCAGACTCTCGTCCAGATAATCCGGCAGGTTCCAGCACAACACGACATCGAATTGGGCTGCGGGATAGACCAGGTTGTCGGCCAGAAATCGGCGGCTGTCAAGGATTCGATTTCCCTGTTCATCTTTCGTGGCCAGGTTCGGATCGGTCGAAGCCACCAGAAGATCTTCACTGTAAATCCTGTGACTGCGCTCGGTGAAGAACCGGATGTTTGCTGCTGAGGTGGAACCAAGATCGAGCACGCACAGCGGAGTATCGGCTTCCCAGAGTCGAGACAGTTCGCCAAGACCGCTGGAACGACGGACCAATTTGGGAGCGGCCTGTGGTGTGGTCGCCTCTGTCCCGCCCGAAGAGCCGCGAAAGAGCTTCATGAAATTATGAGTGACTGATGCCATTCAGACCGATAGGCCGCCTTGGCAGAGGCGACTGCTGTCCCAAGACTTTGAATGAACTTACAACCGACACTTTAACTCATTGCGCCGAGCGGGCAAAAGTTACTTTCCCGCCGCTTTCTCCGCCCTGCCCTGAATGTCAATCTTACCCTTCAGGTACGCGCCTTCTTCGATCGAAATCCTCTGCGTGGAAATATCGCCGGTAACAACGGCGGTTTTGCGCAATTCGACGCGATCGCTAGCTTGCACATTGCCGTCGAGCTTGCCTTGCACAACCACGCCTTTGGCCTCCACCGCGGCTTTGACCTGACCGTGGGGACCGACGGTCAAACTGTTGTTTTTCAGGGAGATGCTGCCTTCGACCTGCCCGTCAACATAAAGGTCTTCGCTGCCCGACAAATCGCCTTTGATCACTACGGACTTGCCGATCTGCGCCAAATCTGCCGACAACGGAGCACTCATGATTGTTCTCCTTAAGGAAGCGGGAATGCTGCTCTACCAGGAAACAGGTACCAGGACGGCCGCGTCGCTTCTCTCGACTATACCCAACTAAGAGAGCGTGCGGCAAGCGCGGTACTTTGGTAACACAAGAACGACAGGGTCAAATGACAAGTTGAATACGTCCTGCAACCCGTCGCAAGGATTGCTACACTAATTATTGAGATGAATTGCGCGGAGCCAAGGCGAAGGACTGGGCGGGCGTTGGCGATGGTCGCGGTTTTGAGCGCAGTCACGAGCGTGATCGCGGCCCAGGAATCGTCCACCCCCGAGATCCCCCCTGCGGAACTGGTGCGGCTTACAGTAGCGAATGAGGTCACAGCGGCAAACCACCCTGATCTTCACCACATGTTCCGTTCGCGCAGGCAAACCCCGAAAGGCTCGCAGACTCGGGTGTATGTCGAAACGAATCAAGCCGTGGCAGGCATGCTGATCGCGATTGATGATCAACCTCTGACGGCCGAGCAGCAGAAGGCGGAGTCGGATCATCTGGCCTCGCTGGTGAACAATCCGGAGCAACTCCGGAAGAAAGAGGCTCGCGAGAAAGAAGATGAGGATCGCAGTCTCCGCATCGTGAAAGCGCTGCCCGACGCTTTCTGCTATGAATATGCCGGCACGGAGAGCAGCGCGGCAGGGCTTGGGAGACTTGGAGATCCGCTGGTGAAGTTGAGGTTCAAGCCGAATCCCGCTTACAGTGCGCCGTCCCACGTAGAACAAGTTCTGACCGGAATGGAAGGCGAGTTACTGATCGACAAAGAGACTCGCCGGTTTGCCAGGATCGACGGCACCCTTTTCAAGGAAGTCAGCTTCGGATGGGGCATCCTCGGACATCTCAACCAGGGCGGAAACTTCCGCGTTCAGCAGGCCGACCTGGGCTTGGGCGACGGGGCGTGGGGTATCACCGAGATGAAGTTGAATATGACGGGTAAGATCCTGATGTTCAAGGGGCTCAACATTGCGTCAGATGAGGCGTTGAGCGACTTTCAGCGAATGCCCGAGAAACTGACGTTTGCCCAGGGCGTGGACATCTTGAAAGCGGAAGAGGCAAAATCGGCGCACAACAACCATTCTCCGGAAAATACCGAAGCCAAGAGGGATCAAAGTAATTAGGCGATAGCTTCCGCTCGCAGCGTTTCTTTTCTCACCGTAAGCGTTTCGATCAAGTCCGATTTGACGCGGTAGCCGGTTCCGGGCTGGTCGCTGATGGCAATCATTCCTTGCGCCGAGACTTCAACTTCTGGGTCGATGATGTCTTCTTTCCAATAGCGTTTTGAAGCAGAAACGTCGCCTGGCAGGCTAAAGTTTTCCTTCGCGGAGAGAGCAATATTGTGGGCGCGCCCGATGCCGGTTTCGAGCATTCCGCCGCACCAGACAGGAATTTTTTGCGCCGCGCAAACGTCGTGGATTTTCAGCGCTTCGGAAAATCCGCCCACGCGTCCCACTTTGATGTTGATGATGCGGCAAGCAGCGGTTTCGACTGCTACAGCGGCGCTGCGCGCATCGACGATCGACTCGTCCAGGCAAATCGCAGTGCGCAGCTCTTTCTGCAGGCGCGCGTGATAGTAGATGTCGTCATTCCATAACGGCTGCTCGATCATCAGAAGATTGAACTGATCGAATTTTCGCAGGTGCTCGACCTGATCGAGAGTGTAAGCGGAATTCGCATCGCAGCTCAAGGTAATGTCGGCCCAGCGAGAGCGGATCTTTTCGAGCACATTCACATCCCAGCCGGGCTTCACTTTGACCTTAATTCGGCGGTAGCCGGCGGCCAGTTCAATCTGGATCTTTTCCAGCAGTTGCTCGACTGAATCCTGAATGCCGATGGAGACGCCGCAGGGAATCTCGCGGCGCGTCCCGCCCAGCAACTTCCACAGCGGTTGCTGTTTCTGAGTCGCTTCGGCGTCCCACAATGCGTTTTCAAGTGCGGCCTTGGCCATGCGGTGGCCACGCACTTTGGCGAAAAATGACGGGCAGTCGCGGGCGGATTCGAGGCGCTTTCCCAAGAGCGCGGGAATTAGATACTGAGTCATCGTCGGCCAGGCGCTTTCGATCCATTCGCTGCTGTAGAAGGGATCTTCTCCGGCAACGCATTCCCCCCAGCCGTCGACGCCTTCGGTGTGGACGGTGACCAGCAGAATGCGGCGGCTGTAAGTGCGGCCAAAGCTCGTCTCGAAAAAGTGGACGAGCGGCATGTGAATCTCGCGGAGTGTGACGGCCTCAATTTTCATGGGCAAGAACAACATTTCACCACAGAGTCACAGAGAAACAGAGACAACTTCCGAACTCAACAGCGTCAACCCCGAGCTTTAGATCAAGATTTATTTGATTGGTTTTCTCTGTGTCTCTGTGGCTCTGTGGTGAATCGGTTTGGCGAAACGGCACCATCATCCCTCTGAGGCATAGGACCATTTTTCGTCCCAATGTCCTAGCAAGAATTTTCCGCTGCCTTCGGTGTCGCGCTCATACCCTAACACGGCAAGCCCATGGGAGAAGGCGCACAGAAACTGTTCGCGATTCCGTTCCTGCACGTGCTGAGCCTTGCCGCGGGTCTCGGGCGCGGCTTTCCAGTCGTAGATCTGCGCGGGTACCTCAATGCCGGACGGGCTGCCGATGCCTGGATTTTTTCCGGTGGCGAGTAAAGTTTCCACTCGCTTCGATTTCAGCCACCATTCGGCGATGAGGCGGTCGCTGGGCAGTCCGCCCTGCAGAGGCGACGACGTAATGCCGTATTGATTGATGTTGTAGCGGCGTGCGATTGCGCCAAGCTTTTCGATATTGAGATAGGCGTTCTTGATTTCCAGGGGATCGAAGGTCCACTCGATCAGTTCGATGCCGCGCGCGATAGCGTCTTCGCGCTGCATTAGCTTCAGGCGGCGGCCGAGGCCGCCGTTGCGATGGTCTTGGCGCACGGCCAGCATGTGCGAGTGCAGATAAACGTGACCGGTGCGGGTGCCGGGAACGGAGAGCGCGAAGCCGACCATGACATCGCCGTCGAAGGCGCCCATGACCTGTCCGCCGACTTTGTCGGCAACGACGAACATGCGCAGGGGGACGAGTTCGGCGTCGCTGAAATTCCAGACTTCTTTTTGCAATGCGACGCAGGCGCGGAATTCTTCGATGCCGTGACAGCGGCGGAGCATGATGGAGTCGGCGGTCATCGGCTCTTTGCCCTCCAATCGGCGGCGTCGTCTCGAAGTCCGGCGTTGGCAGCAACGACGGCGTCATCCCGAAGCGCGGTGCTTTTCAGCCGTGCGAGGGATCTCGCGGGCAGCATCGGACATTTCGACAAGTGACGCTTTTCTCGAAGGTTGGCCATTTCGACGCTCATGCCCGCTTTCGTCTCTTGCTGTCCTCGCACTTGGCTTCTTGCCACAGCGATTCCAGCTCTTCCATCGCTGCCTGATCAGGGGAGCGGCCGGATTCGTGGAGGCGGGCTTCCATCCAATGAAAGCGCCTCTTGAACTTGCGGTTGGTTTTGCGCAGCGCCGATTCGGGATCGAGCGACAGGTAGCGAGCAATGTTGACGAGAACGAAAAACAAATCGCCGACTTCCTCTTCAAGTCGCGCTTGAAGGTCTTCGGGGACCGGCGTGCGTCCTGACCCGGCCACTCCCCGACCCTCGGGCTGCGGACCAGGCGGCGGAAATTCGTTGAGCTGTTCGCGAAGTTCAATGGTCTCTTCGTTCAACTTGTCGAACAAACCTTCGATGTTGGGCCAGTCGAATCCGGCCTGCGCGGCACGCGAACTGAGTTTGTAGGCCTCGAGCAGAGACGGCATCGCGGATGAGACTCCGGCAAGTATCGAGCGCTTTTCGTTTTTCGACTCAGCCGTTTTCCCTTCTCCGCCGCTTTGCTGCCGCTGCTTTCTCTCTTCCACCTTCAGAGCTTCCCAGTTGCGCTTGACTTCCGCGGAAGTATCGGCCTTCACGTCGCCAAACACATGTGGATGCCGGTTTATGAGCTTGTTGGAGAGCCGGTCGAGCACGTCGTCGATGGAAAAAGAGGACTGCTCCTTGCCCATTTCGGCGTAAAAGAGCACCTGCAGGAGGAGGTCGCCGAGCTCTCCGGCAAGTTCGGGCCAGTCGCGATTGTCGATGGCTTCCAGGACTTCGTAAGTTTCTTCCAGAGTGTAGGGCTTGATGGAGTCGAAAGTCTGTTCGCGGTCCCAGGGGCAGCCGCCCGGGGCGCGCAGGCGCTCCATAATGGCGACAGCTCGCTCGAAACGTTCTCCTGTTGTGGACATGCGGAATCCAATGTAAATGAGTTCGAAGGCAGTGGGCAATGTACCGCCGGCATCGCTGCCGGCTGTCGCGAGGGCAGCTTGCCCTCCCATTCGACGGCCGTGCGCGGGGGCGTCGCCCTTGGCGACAGCCGCCGGGACGGCGGAGCTACAGCGCCAACCGCATGTCTTTTGACGGCATCCTAGCTTTAACGAAGATCTTTCCGCTCATTTTGCAGACAACGTTTATTCAACCAATTTTATTAAGGAGAAAATCAAATGACGACTGGTACTCTTCAAGGAAAAAAAGTTGCGATTCTGGTAACCGACGGCTTCGAGCAAGTCGAACTTCTGGAGCCGCGAAAGGCGTTGGATGAAGCGGGCGCGAAGACGCAGGTAATCTCTCCGGCCGGCAAGAAAGTCAAGGGTTGGAACCACAAGGAATGGGGCAATGAGGTGCCTGTGGATATTTCACTGGACTCCGCGAAGGCGGACGAATTCGACGCCCTGCTCCTGCCCGGTGGGGTCATGAATCCTGACAATCTGCGTATGATTCCGACGGCGGTCGAGTTTGTGAAGCACTTCACGGACGCGGGCAAGCCCGTCGCAGCCATCTGTCACGGGCCGTGGACGCTTATTGAGGCGGGCGCGATTCGCGGCCGCACGCTCACTTCATGGCCTTCACTGAAGACTGATCTCAAGAATGCCGGTGCAAACTGGGTCGACAAGGAGGTCGTCAGCGATCAAGGTCTAGTGACCAGCCGGAAGCCCGATGACATACCGGCCTTCAACCGTGAGATGATTCGCCTGTTTGGGCAGGAGCGCAGCGAATCGCAGCCGCTGCGCAAGACCGCATAATTTCGGCGTGTAGGCCTTCGTTGAACCTGCTTTTGTTCACCCGGCCTGGTGCCATAGAATCGGAACCGGGCCGGGCGAACTTTCGTAAACAAGGAAAGCGGACGGAGGTTACTTTCGGCACCATTCTGGAGTGAGGAATTCGTCCGCTAGCACTGTGGACCATCGTGACCTTCATCTTCTAGTCATTCGAGTGCAGAATCAGGACAAGTAGGAGTGTCCTCCGTAAGTAAGATCCCGCAAAAACTCTGGCACTCTGACGTCTAAGTAAATACATGAGCTTAACCGTTAAACCTCGACCGTCTGTGGATGGGCAACACTTCCACGTGGTGGTCATTGGCGGTGGGATCAACGGTGTGGCCGTGGCGCGCGAGTGTGCCCGCGCCGGCAAACGCACGCTGCTGGTGGAGCAAAACGATTTTGCCTCAGGCGTGACCAGCCGCTCGACCCGGATTATTCACGGCGGGTTGCGCTATCTGGAACATGGAGAACTCGGGCTGGTACGCGAGTCGGTACGCGAGCGGGAGCGGCTGCTGCGCGAACGCTCGCATCTGGTTCATCCTATTCACTTCCTTTTTCTGCTCAATGAACAGAGTCAGCGCAGTGCCATGAAAGTGCGCGTCGGGCTGTGGCTCTATCAGCGATTTGCTGGAAAAAAATCCAGCGCGCTGACCGAAATGGAATTGAAGCGGGTAGAGCGCGCTCTGGACGCCGGTCACCAGTGGTCGGTCTTCGATTATGAAGATGCGCAGTGCGAGTTTCCCGAGCGCCTGGTAGCCGAGTGGATGCTGGAAGCGGCCGAGGCCGGAGCCGTGGTCCGCAATCATTCTGAAGTATTGGCGGTGGATGTCGCGCAGGGCCGAGCTCGCGGCGTGCTGTTGCGCGATCGCATCACCGGAAAAGACGAGCGGGTTGACGCCGGCTGGATTTTAAACTGCACCGGTCCTTGGGCCGACCGAATTTGCCAGCGTTCCGCGGTCCGCACCAGCAAACCGATGCTGGGCGGAGTGCGCGGGTCACACATTGTTCTGCCGCGGTTTTCGGGTGCACCCGGCACGGCACTCTACACTGAGGCTGCGGATGGCCGTCCGGTTTTCGTTTTGCCGTGGAACGAGCAGGTGCTGGTTGGCACCACCGAAGTGCCGGACACAGGCGACCCGGGCAGGACTGCCCCTTCCAGCGAAGAAATCGAATACTTGTTGCGCACCGTGGTCAAGCTATTCCCCAAGTCTAAGCTTGCCGCGCACGACATTAAATATGCTTTTGCCGGAGTGCGTCCTTTGCCCAACTCTCCGGGCAACAAGGCGTCAGCGGTAACGCGGCGTCATTTCCTCCATGACCACACCGCGGACGGTGCGGCCCGGCTGATTTCCGTCATCGGGGGCAAACTGACTACTGCGGCTTCACTGGCCCGGGAATGCGCGCGAAAAATCGGCATCGCCGTTCCAGAGCCGTCGATGGTCGCGATGGGATCTGCGAGTTCGCTCGATCCTATGCTGGACCAGGAGGTCCTGAACGTGGCCAAAGCCGGATCGGTAAGCGAAGAGACCGCACGCGGCATGATGGAGTGGCACGGCCCGCGGGCCATGGATATTGCGCGCATGGCGCTGGTGAGCGCGGAACTGCGAGCGCCGATCTGTCCCCATAGCTCGCATATTGTGGCCGAAGTGGTGGAAGCCTACCGAAACGAGTTTGCGATGACGTTGGGGGACGTGCTGCTCCGGCGGATGCCGGTGGCCCTGGGAGCGTGCTGGTCGGAATCCTGCAGCCGCGAGGCGGCGTTACGCATTGGCGCCGTGCTGGGCTGGAAGGAGCAGGACCTGGGATCGAATCTGGAAGCGTTTGAAACGGAGCGCACCGCGTTCCTGAAGAAGCCCTCGCGTGGCGCTTCCGCTCTGGAAGCTGCTGCCGACTAACTCACAGATTTCCTCTCGAACTGCCGCAGCCCTAGAATCAGCAACAGAACGTCGAAGAAAACTAGCGCTATCAGTACGGCCACAATCGATAAATGCGGAAACTGGGGAACCAAAGTGGCGCGCAGTCCTTCGCTGGCATATACCAGCGGATTAATCAGCACAATCTTCTGCAGGATCGGAAAAGTGTTCAGGGCGCTCCACGGATAATACGTGCACCCAAAGAAAATCATGGGCGTCATGACCATGCTGAACATCAGCCCGATATGCTGCTGATTGATGCTGCATCCTAAAGCGAGTCCTCCGCATGCGGAAAACGCGGCAACCAGCAAAATGATTGTAGCGAAGGCCAAGGGATTGCCAATGCTGATTTGAACGCCGCGCCCAAGAACGAGCCATGCCAAAGGCAAAACGACCAGTCCAGCCACCACCGCTTGCACCATTCCCGCGATGACCTTCTCGATCGCGAGCCAGGCCACATCGATGGGGGCGAGCAGGCGATCTTCGATCTCGCGAGTCCACTGAAATTCGGCGATCAGGGGCATAGCCACCGCCCAGATTCCAGTGAAAACCATGCTGATCGCAATGATGCCGGGCAGCAGAAGGCTCTTATACGCCTCGGGCATGTAACCGCTTCCAACCATCACCTTGCCGAAAATGAACACAAATAGCAAAGGCTGAAGGAAGGTTTGCATCAGGAGTTGAATCGCGTTGCGCCGTGCCACATGGGCGTCGCGCGCCAGCATGGCGAAAAACGTTTTCCAGTTCAATCGCGCAAGCTCCTTCCGGTATGGTGCAGGAAAAGATTTTCCAGGCTCGGTTCCAGGATATGAACGTCGGATAATTCGGCGCCTGAGCTCGCGGCCACGGTCGCGATCTCAGGAATCAGGGAGCCGCCGCGGTCCGCATAAACGTCAACGCCGGTGCCGTCGGCAGCACGCACCTCGCGGACTCCCGCCAGCGACTGCAACCGCTGCAGAAGCTCCGCAGTCTGCTTCCCAAAGCGAAGGCGCAACACGAATCCTCCTGGAATCGATGCTTTCAGCTCTTCGGGCGTGCCCACAGCAATCACATGGCCATGATCGACGATGGCGAGGCGCTGGCACAGGGCATCGGCCTCTTCCATGTTGTGAGTGGTGAGCAGCACGGTTTTCCCAGCCTGATGATATTCGCGAATAATCTCCCACAATAGAATCCGGGTTTGAGGATCGAGGCCGGCGCTGGGCTCGTCGAGAAACAGCACTTGCGGATCGTGCATCATGGCGCGGGCTATGGAGAGACGTTGCATCATACCCCCAGAAAAGCCGCGAACCATCTGGTTGCCGCGCTCGGTCAGCTTGAACTTCTCCAGCAACGCGTCAGCGCGCTCGCTTCTTAGCTTGGAGCCAATTCCGAAGTAGGCCGCGTGAAAAACCAGGATCTCGCGCGCCGTCAACGAAAAATCCAGGTTGGGTCGCTGTGGCACAACTCCGATCAGGCGCTTAACTTGCGCTTGCTCTTTCCACACCTCGTGCTCACCGATCCAGGCTTGGCCGGAAGTTGGCCGCACGCGCGTGGTCAGCACTCCGATGGTTGTGGATTTTCCGGCGCCGTTGGGGCCCAGAAGGCCGAAGATCTCTCCCGGCAGAACTTCCAGCGAAAGTCCGTCTAGGGCGGGAATTTGAACTTTAGGCTGCTTGCCGCCCTTGGCATCGGCGCGCGCAATAAAACCTCCGGCAGCGCCTAACGGCGGAGCTGAGTTGTAGACTTTGCGCAGATCCTGAGTGCGTACACCAACGGCCATGCTGTCCGGTCCCCAATCTGGAAGAGCTAAGGTTTTCGGAAGTATATCGCAGGCCATAGCCCTGATCGTCTACACAAGTCCGGCGCGCCCGGCCCATCGAGCAATATAGCTCTGCAGGAACGAGGTGAAATCTTCCGCGCCGGGTGCCAGTTTTTTGCCTCGCAAGCTAATCCTAGAGAAATCCAAGTGAACGATGGGATTAATCAGCCTGCTCATCGCGACCTTGCGATTTCGGCAAGCCGGCAATACGTATGAGGGAATGACGGCACTACCCTCGCCCGCCTCCACCATGGCGATCAATGTATCGAGATGGTTGAAGATAGCGCGTGAACCAACGAAGACTCCTGCGCGAGCCAGATGCTTGTCGATAAATTGCTGCACCAGGTTTCCCGGAACCAGCGAAAGCAGGGGTTCGCTCTTCAGAGCGGACCAGGTGGTTGAGGCTCGAGACAAATACGAATCCCGAGGGCGGATCACCATCAAGTAAAAACGAAACAGCGGCGTGCGGCGAATTCCAGGCGCAGGCTTGAAGAATGCGCCCACACTCATGTCGAGTTTTCCTTCCTCAACCAAACGCGTGAGGGCGTCTCCGCCCACGTCGAAGACTCGAATACGCAGATGAGGCTGATGCCTGTGGAACTCCTTAATGGCTTCCGGAAGCACATTCGCGGCCACTAGCGGCGGCGCTCCAACCGACAAGGAAAGGCTAGCCTCGATCGTCGATTGCCCGATGCGGGATACGGCGGCCTCCAGGTGGTCGAGATTCTCCCGGATTATCCCCAGCAATTCCCCACCTTGGATGGTCAGGCCCACGTGGCGCGTAGTGCGATCAAATAGTCGAAATCCGAGACGCGTTTCCAGTTCTCGAATCAGAACGCTTACCCCTGAGGGCGTAATGTAGAGTACTTCGGCAGCGCGCGAGAAACTGCCATGTTGAGCGACCAGCGAAAAAGCCCGAAACTGACGGGAGGTAAAATCCATTGTTGAGCAAAATTCAATAATTGTTGAGTTATTGGAACTTGTATCACAACCGTTCGTGAATTTAAATAACTGCCGCACCCGTAATTTATGCGGGCGATTCTTGCAAATCTCAGCCCAGGAACGGCGCGTTTTCACTGGCGGTTCGGGAGCGGACTCGGAAACCGCCACCACCCGCTTGACGCGCGGCCAATGGCTCATCTGCGGAGTAGCGGCGCTCGGCTTCGCATTTGACCTTTACGAAATGATCGTCCTGCCCCTGGTTGTGCGACCTGCTCTCATCGAGCTTGGTTTGAGGCCGAACAGCAATGAGTTGAATTCTTGGGTAGGCTTGATGTTCTACGTCCCGCTGGCCTGCGGTGGCGTTTTTGGATTCCTTGGAGGCTATCTCAGCGATCTTCTTGGCCGTCAACGAGTGCTCGTCTGGAGTATTTTGCTCTATGCCTTTTCAGCCTGCGCCACCGCGTACGCCAGAAGCCTGCCGCTATTTCTGATTTTACGCTGCGCGACTGTCGTTGGTGTTTGCGTGGAATACGTGGCTGGCGTGGCCTGGGTCGCGGAACTTTTTTCCAATCCCAAACAGCGGGAATCGGCATTAGGCTACACACAAGCGGCGTTTGGGCTCGGCGGACTCATGGCCACCGGCGCATACTATCTTGCGGTTACTTACGCCGAGCACCTTCCCGCCATCCGGGGCGGTCACGATGCCTGGCGTTACACCCTCCTCTCCGGGCTGTTCCCGGCCATTCCGCTCTTGCTGACTCGGCCATTCCTCACAGAATCGCCGATCTGGCTGGAGAAAAAACGACAAGGGACACTGAAACGGCCGAGCGTAGCCGAGCTCTTCCGGTCTCCTCTGCGCGAGACGACGTTGGTGAGCACCATGTTGGTGGCGCTTACTTATGCTCTGGCTTCTGGCGTCATACTCCACACTCCGCGCATGGTTCCAGGTCTGCCCCAGGTGCGCACCATGTTGCCGCGCCAGATAGAACAGACGGTGAGCAGCGTGCAGCTCTTCCAGGAACTCGGCACCATCGCCGGGCGTTTGCTGTTCGCTTTTCTGGTCATACGAATCGCCAGCCAGCGCCGTCTTCTGCGCGTTTTTCTGGCTCCTGGCTTGTTGGTGTTTTCCTGGGTCTACTTTTTCGCTGCTACACATAGTTTGAATCTGCTCAAGCTGGGAGTTTTCCTCGCTGGTCTATTTCTCAATGGTGCATTTAGCCTTTGGGGAAATTACCTGCCGCGAATGTATCCCACTCATCTGCGTGGAACGGGCGAGAGTTTCGCACTTAATATAGGGGCGCGATTATTGGGGCCTACGGCGGCGTTGGTTACAACTCAACTCGCGAACGTAATGCCGGCTTCCGGATCGGCTGCACGGTTGGCGTACTCTGCCGGTACCGTTGCGGTCGTCGCCTGCAGTGCTTCATTGATTGGCAGTTTCTGGCTGCGCGAACCAGCTCAATCCCAATTACCAGATTAATCCTGCCCCGGCATCTGTTCTGTCGCTATTTTCAGTCAACCACCAGTTTTCAATCGAACCACCTGTGGTTACCAAAGATTTACGGCCTTGCGTCATCTGGGAATGGCGTTCTGGCAAACCTACACTGACCAGGGTCGGGTTTTTCCTAAGTAACAGGGGCGCCGGGCGATGTTGATTCCCATCAAGCACGAAAACATGACGGCCCGGCGCTGGCCCGTGGTGACGCTCGCATTGATCGCCATCAATGTCGCGGTCTTTCTCTTCACGATGTCGGCGATCGACGATGAGACGCCGCAACTGGGCCAGGTCAAAACCCACATCCTGATTCTCGCAGCCCTGCATCCTGAATTGAAGATGCAAGCCGAGTCGCAGCGGCTGGTCGATGGATTCAAGCAGAGTCGTCCCGAGCAGTGGAAGCAGTTACAAAATCCCAATCACGACGTTATCGACGCCTACGACGCCAAGCTCAGAGTGACCGAGAATCCGCCGAATCTGCAGCAGGAGACGGACTCTCTGAACGCGCAACTAGTCAAGCTGTCTTCGTCGTCGATCATCGAGCAGTATGCCTTCATCCCGGCGCATCCCCGCCCCATCAGCTATCTGACGGCGAATTTCCTGCATGGCGGGTGGCTGCATTTGATCGGCAACATGTGGTTTTTATGGCTGGCGGGATTCATACTCGAAGACGTTTGGGGCCGCTGGTTATATTCGGTGTTCTATCTGATCGCCGGGGCGGCCGCTCTGCAGTTTTGGGCATGGTCGAATCCGGGGAGCATTACCCCGACGCTGGGCGCATCAGGCGCGGTGGCGGCATTGATGGGAGCATTCCTGGTGCGCTTCCCGAAGATGAAGATCGAGATGGCATGGCTGTTCATGTTTAAGTTGTATCGCTTCAAGGCCGCGGCTTACTGGCTGCTGCCGCTTTGGCTGGGCAGCGAAATCTTTTTCGGATCGCTGTCCGGATCCTCCGGCGGAGTGGCGCACTGGGCGCACGTTGGAGGATTTCTGTTTGGAGCGCTGGCGGCAGTAGCGATCCAGCATTCCGGTCTGGAGCAAAAAGCGAACCAGGCGATTGAGGAAAAAGTCGGCTGGACGAATGATGCGGAACTCGAACAGGCCAGCGGCATGATGGAGCACGGCCAGCTCTTCGAGGCCCTGACGATTCTGACCAATTACGTCGCGGCCAAGCCGAACTCACTCGACGCATGGAACCTGCTGCGGCAGATTCATACGCGGCAGAACAATACCAAAGACTATCTCGAAGCGACCGTGAAGACTTGTGCGTTGCACTTGACGGCGCACGAAGTGGAAGCGGCATTTCAGGATTATGCAGAGTTCGTCGATTCCGGCGGAAACAAGATGCCGGCTACAACTTGGCTCGAACTATGCAAAGGCGCAGAAGAAATGCAGGATTTCGAACGCGCCTTCACGGAGTATCAACACCTCGCCCAAGCTTATCCTGCCGACCGGCAGGCGCTGACCGCCCAACTGAGTGCGGCGAGACTCTGCCTGAAACGTCTGAATCGCCCTCAGGATGCGCTGGCTATCTACCAGGCCGCCGCGGCATCTCCAATTCCGCATCTCGATTGGGAGCAGCACATCCAGGCCGGGATCAAAGACGCGAAGGCTGCAATGGCTTCGGGTAAGGCGACGGCGGCTGGGGCGCCATAGGAAGGTCGAAGACTCATCCTGCCAGGGTTCGACAGAGAAGTGCGGTATTGTCCGAGATAATGCCGTCGACGCCGGACTCTCCGAATCGGTGCATCTCCGCCGCAGCATTGACGGTCCACACAAACATTTTCTTACCTGCATTTCTCAGCCGATCGATCAAGAGCTCATCGACAAGTGTGTAATGCGGAATCACATATTCGATCGGGTGTTGTGTCCAGGAGTACAGTTCAACTCTGGTCTCGCAGATCAGGCCCAGGGGTACGCTCGCGTCAACGTCGTGGACCGATTGGAGCACTTCCGGCAGAAACGACGACACCACAAATCCGCGGCGGGGTGGATGTTTCTGCAGCAAGGCTACTGTGATTTTTTCCGGGCCGGAAACTTTGAGTTCAATGTCGAGAAATGCGCGCTCCTGGTAGCGAACGAGTACATCCTCTAACCGCGGCAGAGCGGACAACGTCTCGCCTGAGGCGCCCGCGATCTCGACGCCGCCGGTCTGCGGATCGTGGCACACAACCACCTTTCCGTCGGCCGAGAGGCGCACGTCGAATTCAAAGCCGTCGCAGCCATCGGCTAAAGCTTGATCGAAAGAAGCCAGGGTATTTTCCGGAAGCGACTTCAGGGCGCGGGCGCCGCGGTGGCCAAGCAGGAGCGGGCGCGGGCTTATGCGCGGGAGATTCATGCGCGGGGAAATCAGTCGAGATCGAAATCCCGAATCGGCTTGCCGGTGTCGGGACTCTCTTTCGCCTTCCTCACCGCCTCCTGGAATTTTTTCTCGAGCAGGTCGGAGGCGTTCCGCTGAGCTTCGACCGACTGCTGGAAGATCGATTCCCGGCGGCTGTCCTGCTCTCGCATCGCCTTGGCGGCAGCTTCCATATCGTTGAACATTTTCGGCTTCACAGCTGCAGTGTGAGCGATAACGGCGCGCGTCGCGGTGTCAATTTTGAGCACCGCATTGCAGCAGGGGCACGTCACTTCGAAGTTGGGGGCATTCTTCGCCATTTGAGCGAATCATACCGCAAAAGGGGGGATGAAGGCAGTTCTCAGTTCTCAGTTCTCAGTTCTCAGCGGTCCTTCTCAATGCTAAGACCTGATGCGGCAAACACCAGTAATACTCCTGAAGCCTGGCGGCATCATCCCGCGCGGGTTAACTGAACTGAGAACTGAGAACTGAGAACTCTTTCAGGGCTTCAGTTTGATGGGAAAGACGTGAAACAGGCTCAGCATTTCCCATCCCAGCAGGAAGACCGACAACAGGACCACCATCACGGCCATGAGTTCGCCGAAGCTCAGGCCCCGCCGTGTGGGTTCCAGGCGCCGCGCAGCCAGGCCGAGAATGTTGAGAGTGGCGAAGCCAAACACGACCGCCCAGAGAATGTTGTAAACATCCTGCCGCGAGCCGCGGTAGAGCACGGCAAGAGCTACGCCGAAGAAGACCCCCGCATAGACGCGCGCCACGGCGTAAATCGTCAATGCCGCCCGGCCGGTGCGGGTGAAGCCTGCAAGACACGAGAATGCAGTAGAGATTGCCATGAGTTGAAATGAAGCCCCGAAGGTCGATCTGGGATTCCTGAGGCGGCATTGATCTTACATCTTTTTCTAATGGGGTTCATTCTAATAGGGTTCACCTCTCATCAAACTGATCGCGTTCTGCTCAGACGACGCGCTGGACCGGTCGCTTGGGTAATATGGATTCATGGCAAAACGCCGCTACATTTTCTTCGATGTAGGAAATACGTTATTGTTTCCCAATCGAGCTCGCATGCTGGCGCCGCTGCCGATGGATCGCCATCCCACGCTGGCAGCCTGGCAGGCTCTGGAGCGGCGCACCAAGCACGAATTTGACCAAGGCTTCATGGAGGGCAGGGTTGACCATGGATTTTGGTGGACCTTCCACACCTACCTGCTGCAAGGACTGAACGCGCCGGACGACGGCTTGCGCAACACGCTGGTCGAGAACACGCAGAACTCGGCCAACTGGGATCAGATTCTGCCGGGCACGCGCGATGCGCTGGAACGGCTGCGCAAACAGTACGCCATCGCCGTGATCTCCAACGCCGACGGCAGGATTGATGCCGTCCTGCGGCGCTGCGGAATTGTAGACTGTTTTGAAAACATCACGGATTCCGGAAAAGTCGGACACGAGAAGCCGCATCCGGCGATTTTCGAAGCGGCATTGCACGCGATGAAGGCGGACGCAGCCGCGAGCCTCTATGTGGGCGATATGTATTCGGTTGACTATGTGGGCGCGCGCCAGGCGGGAATGCAGGCTGTACTGTTCGACGTGGCGGGGGCCTATCGCGAGCGGGAGTTTCCGCGCGTCGAATCGCTCAGCGATCTGGAAAAGTGGCTTCAGCTTTAGCTCGTATCTACATTCTGGGGAGGTTCTACAGAGTCATGTTCGACTCCACTCGATTCGTTCTCTTTCTTTCAGCGGCTATCCTGCTGGCCATCGCCCCTGGCCCCGGAATGTTGTACGTTCTGGCCCGCTGCCTTGGCGGCGGAAGGCGCGAAGGCGTGCTGTCGGCCCTGGGCACATTTGTCGGCGGCATGGTGCATGTGTTCGCGGCGGCGCTGGGCGTGTCAATTGTTTTGGCGAAATCGGCAGTCGCATTCGCAGCTGTGAAATATATTGGAGCGGCTTATTTGTGCATTCTAGGAGTGCGAATGATTCGCGACGCGCGAAAAGATACCGCTGGTGTTCAAGACACAATTCGGCACGACCTTCCACCCGCGCGAAATCCGCTGTGGCAGGGCGTGGCGACCGAAGTTTTCAACCCCAAGACTGCCTTATTCTTTCTGTCATTCATCCCGCAGTTTGTGAACCGCGGGGGCGGGCACGTCTTTGTGCAGTTCATCACCTTGGGAACAATCTCCGTAATGATGAACACGACCGCCGACTTGATTGTGATCGCGCTGGCGGGCCCGCTTGGAGAACGGATTCGCTCATCGGCAACCTTCCGCCGGCGGCAGAGAACTGCGACTGGTGCCATCATGATCGGACTGGGAACTTATCTGGCAATGAGCGAGAGCAAATAAGATGGCAGGAAGATCAGCTCAACGGATCGGAGAGATTTTCATGCGCGCGCCTTCCCCGGTGTTCGTTCGCATTATTGTTTTTCTTATTTTCCTCGTTCCCTCGATAGCGCAAGTCTTTCCGCAGATGCCGAAAATCGAAGGGGAGAGCCTTGCGGGCCAAAAGGTTGCGTTGCCCGCCGCCGCCGCAGGCAAAGTGGCCGTCCTGGTCTTCGGATTCACTAAGGCTTCCAAGGCTGCGACCAGCGCATGGGCAACCAAACTCTTGGCTGATTTCGGAACAAAGCCGGACTTTGAGCTGTATCAACTTCCGGTACTGGAAGATGTTCCACGACTCATCCGGGGCATGGCGATCTCCGGAATGAAAAAAGGTGTTCCCGAGAAGCGCCGGGATCACTTTGTACCCATCCTGCAGGACGAACCAGAACTCAAGAAATTTGTTCAGTATCGCGAACCGGACGATGCTTACCTTGTAGTACTTAACCGCACCGGGATGGTCATTGAGCAAACACACGGCGCTCCCGGCGAGACAAATTATTCAGGGTTGCGTGCCGAGATTGAATCGGCCCTGCCTCAAAGATAATTTTGCGAAGGCGATTATAGTTCCAGGATTTGATGATCGTTACAATCGATCTGGATAGCGTCGTGAAGCTGGTGCAGGAAGTCAAGACCGTAGCGGGCCAGGAAGTAGATTCCGCCAATGCCGCGTTCCTGCAGGTTCTTATCAGGATAGAGCGCGTGACTCAGAGTTTCCGCGTGACGTTTTACGAGTTCGCTTTTCATCGCCTCGGCGCGGGCGGCTTGGGATTGCAGGCGTTCGAGCTGGTGTTCGATCTTGGAGCGGGCGGTCTCCGCTGCATCGACCAGCGTGCGGTCGAGCTTCACTAATTTCTCTTTGACATCGAAAAGATGCGAGTCCAGAGATTTTTTTGCAGCTTCGAAGGCGAACTGCAGGTCGTTCGGCAGCCCGCGCTCTGCGAGTTGACGGCGCAACGCGTCGGGACCGTTGAACACGTCTGGCACGGTAATGCCGTGGCGCTCCAGCACGCGCTGCATCTTCGGGTCTACCAGGGTTGCTGAAAAGCGTGGGACGATGGGACTCACGCGGCCGAGCAGAGCCTCATAGACCGCGCCTGCCTGCGCAAAATAGGCGGCCTCAGCAGCGCCTCCTGTGTACGCGAGGGTGGGCAGTAAATAGTCCTGAATGATCGGGCGCAACAGGACGTTGGGGCTGAATTGCTCCGGATTTGATCCGATGCGGCTGATCAGTTCAACTGACGAGAGCTTCTGTGCCGTGGGGTCAGTGCCGATCACGAACTCCGCTGTCTCGCCAGTGCCGCGGCGGTGAATGGGCGTGCGCGCCCCCTGCCGCATTGTAAAGAGCAACACCGACGAGGCAGTGACCTTCACTTGCTGATGATAGCCCGCTGCCTCCAGTGCCTTGCCCCGCGCCAGTAGTGCGGAATCCAGTTCGTCGGCACGCTCGATGGCGGCGCGAAACATAGGCTCGGCGACACGATCGAGCTCGCCATCGGAGGCATCGAGCACAATCACCCCCCACTCCGCGAAGATGCGTGCGTAAAGGCGGGCGAAGGCCGTACCCAGAGATTCCCCAGGGCGATAGCAATCGCGCAGAAACTGCGTTGCGTCGGTATCGCCAAGCAACTTCACCGCCTCCTCGACTAGAGGAAGTATCTCGTCCCCAAGACGCACCGCGCTGACGGGAGCGCCCGGAACGTCGTGGCTGGGGGTGGTGAGTACGTGCGAGGCGCCCTCCGGTCCGGGGATGGAAACATGGTTCACTTCGGCCAAATCGTGGTCGTAGGTAGCCAGCCAGAAAACAGGAACTGCGTCGACTCCAGCGGCGGTCGCCTCTTCGGCAAGTTTGACCGCGGTGAGTGCCTTGTAGATGGCGAACATCGGTCCGCCGAAAAGCCCAACCTGTTGCCCGGTGACAACGGCTGCCGCGCCATTGCGCAGACGATCGAGATTGGCCAGCGTTTGCGGAGAGGCGTCCCAGGATTTGTTCTGACGCTCCAGGATCGCGGTAACGCGTTCGCGGCGAGTCGAATCGTAGGAAATGTTCTGCGCCTCTTCTTTCATCCATTCCGTGAAATGCGGCGACCGGGGATAGAACGGCTGGACGTTCGGAGGGTATATCAGGAAATCGGTAAACAGACGCGTGCTGTGGGGGATTTGCGAGAAAGGTAGACAGTGCGCCTTCACGGAAGGTTCTCCTGACAACCGTGCTTCGTTGCGGGTCGCATGGCCGATGGTTGGACGTGTGAAGTCATCGCTGGTTAACATCCACCATTCTAGATGCAGGGGACGCCGGTCACTGTAGACAAAATACCGCCGGCATCGGTCAGAACCCACGTCCTACTAGAGATGCCTGAAACCGCCCCGAGATGCAAGATAATGGATGCAGATACTGATCGAAGGACACGCTGCGAAAGGAAAGCATGAATACGGTCGCTGTCCCCTTGAACATTGTTTTGCCGGTGACGCTGGAAGGTTCCGTGGTTCGTCTCGAACCGCTCCAGCACGAACACGCGCGTCTCTTCTGGGAAATCGCGAAAAACGACTTGGAAGACATCTTCCGCTGGATTCCCTACTCCATGAAGACTCCACAGGACTTCGAGCGGCTGATTGACAAGGCGTTCGAAGAGCAGGAGCGCGGGGAGTCGGTAGTGTTTGCCACGGTGGACCGAAAATCTGGCCGAACCATCGGGAGTACGCGCTTCATGAACATTGACCGAACTAACCGGCGAGTCGAGATCGGGTCAACCTGGATCGCGCCCGCATGGCAACGAACTGGCGTCAACACCGAGGCCAAATACTTGATGCTGCGGCAAGCGTTCGAAACGTGGAACTGTATGCGGGTGGAATTGAAAACGGATGCGCTGAACCAGAAGTCGCGCAACGCGATTCTGCGCATCGGTGCCCAAGAAGAAGGCACGCTCCGTCGCCACCTGATCACGTGGAGCGGGCGCGTGCGGGACACAGTTTACTTCAGCATTCTGGACAGCGAATGGCCGCAGGTGAAGGCAACGCTGGAACGGCGAGACATGTGCGCGGGGCAGTAGGTTCGGTTTTGCTGGACTCCAATCCGGCAATGACGTGAACGTCGGGTCGCCCCACAACGTAACTCTCCGGTTTTTACCGGAGAGCGGCGGGTCGCCTCCCCCAAATCCCCTACTTTTTCTGAGTATCCAGAGCGGTTTCGCACTGCAACTTCCAGCATTACGGCTCGGTTCACCATCCAATTCTCGAACGTGCTTGGTTCGCCAACAAACCTTCGACGTAAAGGACGAATGCCATGAGCAATGCCAGTTCCGCTTATAACAGCAAGCCGTACAAAGCTCAGTCCGCTTGTGCGCTCTGCGAGGGGGTTTTTGCGCACGAGGCATGGTGTGCAAGCCGCGATCCGGGAGCGTCCTACGCCTTCCAGATCGTGGTCGATGCTTCCAAGCTAACGCCCGGAGACTCGTTGATACTGCACTCCCTGGGTGTCGCGTGGGCGGAGTCCGTTCCGAATGCCGTTTGAAGTCACACTCTGAAATCATTCAGCAGCGCGAAGGATTTAACACGCCTTAGTCCCCAAGGGCTCTCGGAACGCGTATGACGGGTTCCGGCTTTCGTAATGTTTCTCACCCAACCGTTGACTCAGCATCAAAATCTGGTATCTTGGTCAGCCTTTCCTCCCCCAGGTAGGGCCTAAAGCTTAGAAACACGGGAATTCGGACCATCGGTAGACGAGTCCGTCGGGGCGTCGGGCGACGATATCGTTGTGGTTAGCGTACGCATTCAGTCTCGCCATTCTGTCTCGGTAATCTGTCTCGGTATGGACTAGCCTTCCGCAAATTCTATCTGCAACAAGGAGAGTATCCCATGCGATGGCACGTTCGTTCGCTCCTAGCCCTTGCGTTTGCGGTTCCATTCGCCTCCATCACCGCCTTTGCTTCAACCTTTACCCCTCTCGCCTGGCAACAACTCATCAAGCAGCACTCGAACCCAAGGTTTATCGGCCAACGGAAGCACCTGACCTGGGTCCGCGACCAGAACCGGAACTTCATCGACGACGTAATTGAGCGTCGCTTCAGGCCGGGCGACCACCTCAATGTCATCCTTGATCTCAATCGGTGTATGACCCCGGAGCAAATCCAGGGAACCTTCGCGAGGTTCGGGAAGATTGTGTACATCGGCAAAACAATCTCCACTGTCTATCTCAATGACGTGGCCTTTGACTCCTTGGGCGCCGTTTCCGAGCGCCCCGAAATTGCGATGATTCAATGGCAGGCGCCCATGATGCCGGAAGCGATCGATATTGCATCGCGCGCCATCGAAGCCCATCCCAGCAACACCTATCCAGGACTGTCAGCCCAGGAGAATAATCTCGACGGTAGCGGCGTGGTCGTCGCCATCATCGGAACCGGGGTGAGCGACACGGCGAACTCGAGCAACGGATTCGTGCAATTGAATAACAAACTCGTCGCTGGCTTCGACGCGACTAATCCAAATGATCCCGGCGACGGCTCGTCCGATCCGCCAGATATATTTACCTTCCACGAAAGTGTGATGGCCGCGATGATTGTGGGCTCGGCCGCCCCTGCGGGAATCACATGCCGAACGCCCGACGACGGTTCCTCGGCCAATTGCGCCGGCATCGCCTCAGGCGCGAAATATGTCAACGTCCGGCAGTGCTCAACCGCGTTAGGTTGCGATTCGACCTTCGTGGCTCAGGCCTTCGACTGGGTGACCATAAACGCGCAAAAGTTCAACATTCGCGTCGTCAACATGTCTTTCTCAGCCAGCTGCGTCAACGACGACGGAACCAGCGCCGAAGCCCAACATGCGAATTACATGGCCGCGATTGGCATGGTGGTCGTCGCCTCCGCCGAACATTCCATGTTTTCGCCGACCTGCACCCCTGCCGTCACCATCGCGCTGGGCCAGCAGTGGATCACCTCTCCAGGCTCCGGCTCCTTCACCATCCAGGCCACAGGAAGCGATGACAAAGGCACGGTAAGTCGCAGCGACGATACGATCTGGAGTAATTACATTACAGGACCGCGAGTCGACTTCACCTTTCAGTCAGGCGACGTACTGGCGCTCAAACCAGACATTGCCGCTCCCGCCCAGAACTTGACTGTCTATCAGACCGGTAACGGGGTGATAGCCGGCATTTCGGGCACGTCGCCGGCAGCGGCCATCGTCTCCGGAGCCGCCGCGCTCATCCTGCAAAAATTCAATCAGGAAATACCGCCCGACAGTCTGAAGCAGCTGCTGCTTGCAGGGGCCGATTCCTCGCACAATACCGCTTTTGGAACAACCACCGGCAACTGGGACAAGGCATTCGGATGGGGAATTTTGAATGTAGGTGGCGCGCTGCAAGCCGCGTCCGGGCAATCGACGGATATTACGTTTCCCAACTGCGTGACCGGCGCGGCAATTGGGTCTCCGTGCAATCTGGCCAATGGGGCGGAAAGCTGGGATAACGAGGTCAACATCACGACCACTCCGTCGCTGCCTCAGCAGGGCGTTGCCACCACCGTCACCGTCCCGGTCAAGAATCTCGGGACCCACACCGCCACGAATGTTTTGGTCAACTTTGGCGTGTACGATTTCTCGACCACAACGCCGGAGTTTTTTCACGTTGGCACGCAGGTGATCGCGATGATTGGTCCAGGTCAAACGGTCACCGTTACTCAACCGTGGACGCCGGCAATGGACAGCCATCAGTGCATCCAGGTTTCCATCGCCTACGGACTGGACAGCAATTACACCAACAACGTCACTCAGCGGAACTTCTTCCCTGCCCCCTCGCTGTATCACGTGCGGGTAGAGAATCCTTTTTTTGTTCCCACGACCTATGAAGTCAAAGCGACCTCCGCTCGCGCAGGATGGGTTTGCCGAGCCAATAAGACTACCTTCGCACTGCAGCCCGAGGACTGTCCTTTCGACCTGGAAGTAACGTTCGACGCGCCGCCCGGAACCAGGCCCAACGATCGCGCTAAGTGCCAGGTCGCCGTTTATGCCACACCGCAGGGAAAAAAGAAGCGCCTCACCGGAGGAGTGACGGTGGAGACGTTCGTTCCCCAAAAGTGCAAAGTCTACGGACAGGTCTCCAAACCGAACGGAAGTCCGATCAGTAATGCGCAGGTAACATTTATCCGCCTGAACCACCTGGATGAAGCCCATCTCGAAAAAACTGCGAATTCGCCGCGCGGCGAGCAGATCGAAGCTTCAATAAAAACGGATGACGAAGGTATCTTCGAAGCCGAAATCACTCCCGACATCCTCGATCTGATTCGCATCGACAAAGAGAAAGTCGGAAAAGGAGAGTTAAAGCTGCGCCCCAGCTGCGGCCTGTCGCTCAACGGGCTCGTGCTTCATCCCAATGAGATCGAGATCAAGCCCGGAGCACCGCGAATCATCCAAAGCACGGCCAAGGAACCCGGAGAGATGCGATCGTCGTACTAACTATTCGCGCGAGCGGCGAGTGAGATAACCGCCGGTGGCCCATTCAAGCCCGCCTTTGGCTTGAGTGGGGCAGCGAGGATTTCACAGAAGACGCGGACTTTCACTTGGAAGAGCGGCCCTTTAGGGCCACGCAAATGTGGAAGAGCGGCCCTTTTAGGGCCGCGTCACCCGCGCTCAAAAGAAAACAGGCCTTCAGGCCCCGCGTACTCGGCCAATCATGGCGGGCGGCAAACTCAAGCCCGCCTTTGGCTCGGGGGGGCTTTTCGATCGCTGGACGCATCGTCGCGGCCCGCTGAGGCGTAAGTGAACATGCTTGGGCATGACCACGTACCCGTAAACCCGAAGCCTGGAGCTGCGCCGCACGCGCTCCAACGCCTTGCGTCATCCCGAAGGCCCGCGTTTTCTCCAGCGGGCAGAGGGTTCTCCCGTGTGCACACTGCCGGCGTTCTCAAACTGAGCCGCTCCCCTCACTTTCCTCGGTGGTAAGCAACCAGAGCCTGCCCTGAGCGACTGAGCGCAGCGAAGGAGTCGGGATGGGGCGATAGTGGCAGCAGAACGTGACGAAATGACTCTGCCCGCCGTGTTGAAAACGCGTCAGTCCCCATGGCACGAGGACGATCTAGTTCGCTTCGTTGGCCCAAGTCTGCGACGTGTGAACATCCCCACTCAAGCCAAAAACCGGACTTGAGTGTGCCACCCGCCGTCCGCTCAAGATCTGTTAACTGACGCTAAAAAAACGTCTAGAAAAGACTCGGTTAGATGTTGCTTCTCTAGCTCCGTGAAAAACTTCAACCACTCTTGCTGTTTCTTGGCAGTTTTTCTAGAGACCTCGTGGATCTCGGTCAGATAGTGCCTTTCGCCCGGTTTGCATTTCAATGCCGTGTACTTTGTCGTGTAACCTTCTGCGTACAGGCGGGTCATGAGCATCACGTTTGCTATGGCTTCCCATTTGTTTCGACCCGAGGCATACACGACTGCTGCATACTCCTCTTCAAAATTAAATGCTCGAGTATGAGTTTCCTTTCGCCAATGAGAGAATCCCGACAAGTAACCGTAATACTTGCCAGCGTAGGGAAAATAGGTCTTGAACCCAGAGATTGCTTTTTCAGGCAGAAATTCAAAGGGATCCTTTTCATTTGGCAAATCGAATATGGCAAACGCCCACATGATCATTTCCAACGATGATCTGCATAGCGTCAACACTTCGTGCAGCAAGCCCTTAGAACTGAGGTCAAGGGCCACTCTAAGCGTTTCGAGTCCTTTTGCTAATGTCATATCGCCTATCGGTTGAATATCCGAATAGATCAGATTATGTGAATTCGCTGTTAAATGTTTCTGCAGTTCAACAATGCTGGCGTCCAGGAAGTGGATTGTCTCTATGTCAAACGCGTCCGGGTCAAGATCTTCATGGCGCTTCCAGTCATCCAAGTACCTCTTTCTGACATAGTCCACGGACCTCGATCCAAGATGATCGGAGATGACTGCCGCCGCGATATTTTTCAACAGGGTGTCCGAATAGGACGACTTGACTCCAATTCGCGCAGTACGCCTAATGTGCTGTCATATATCTCCAATGGACAAATGCTTAGCCGTCTTTTATCTGACTTGATTTTGTTCATATGACGCCCTATCGCTCCCCAGGCGAAACTTGCAATCCGCAGGGCGGGTAGCCCGTTCAAGCCCGATCTTGGCTTGAGTGGAGCAGTTCCGAATACCTCAAAACTCGGGGCCATACGGAACCGTCCGAGTAACTAGTTTGAATCGCAACCCAGAGAGAAGCGCAGCGCAGCACACACCTCATTCATTCGTGCGCGACTAAGCTGGGCCACACGTTTCCCCAGGCGCTGTTGCGACACTGTAACTGCATTGTGCAGGTTCACCGCGCACGGGGACTTCATGCCGTCCTCCTCATTCAGAACGACTTCCGATGGCACGCCGCGAATCGCGGAAGTGACCGGCGCCACCGTGACTGTCGACAAATACGCGATGGCGCTGTTGCGGGTGAGCACCAGGGCAGGCCGTTTCTTGTCCGGCGGGGCAAACTGATAGAGCCGAACCTCACCCCGCTCTATTCTTCCGGCCACGTGGCCTCCACTTCCCAACCTCGCGATTCCGCGTCGGCCTGCGGATGTTGCGAGTAGCCCTCGCGGTCGCGCTCTTCACCGGCTCGCAGTTCCAATCCACGTAGATGTTCCCGTAGGGCGTCGCGCACCAACGCGGAACGGTTTCGCCGGGTGCGCTTCGCGGCTCGGTCGGCGGCCTGTAGCAACTTTTTGTCCAGCACAACTTGAACGATTTCCATATGTGGAACCTATTCCACAGTATACTCCACATGGCAGGCATTTTTCAAAGCAAGCTGATGCATCCGGGCTGGAGTGGGGCAGCTCTTGCGCCTCTGGGACAGGACGGCACGTTCCCCATTCTTCTGCTTGGGTCGCGCCCTCGCGCGAACCCAAATTTCCACAGCCGCACTGTGACATCTAACCTTGTGCACAGGCCGTCATTTGCGCAATTATGGTCGAGGCCCTGACAGTTGGCAGAAGCCAATTCGTCGCGCTCTAAGTTCTTTGTTTCAAAGATTTTAGTATCTAAGTCCCTTGACATCAGGATTTTGCGGGGAATTTCCCGCTAACTCGATGACTCTAAAGATTCGAGGGGGGAGGGAGGGGGATACCCCAGCAGCACCGGACGGAACCTTGGGATGGCCGCACGTCATCTAATGAATTGACTTCCCTTCTCGGGCAACCTAGTCTGGAAGTGGTTCTTTTGCAAGGCCATCCCACCAGTGGGGGCGTCACGGCTTCGACGGAGATGCTTGCGGCCAAGAGGCATGCCGGGGTGCACACACCCGTAATCGTGGGCAAAATGATAATTGCCAATCAACAGATGGCATACGCAGCCTAACTAGTTTAGGCAGCCGTTCGAGGAGGCTTCGCCCGTGGGCCTCCGAAGGACGTCACACAGCGGGCTGCTCTTTCCGTCTACGTCTGGGGCGGAAGGCTAAGACCTCAGGCTAGCGGAACGCGTTTCTTGTCGGTTCTGAGCGCGGGCCGCGAACGTCCCAGGGTAATGCCTGGGGCATGAACTCGACTAAGCATGTAGTTCTCTTGACCAGTAACATTTTCGGACGCGGGTTCGACTCCCGCCGCCTCCACCAGTATCTCGTTTATTATCAATTAGTTACAATAATTTTGCGCGGGTTCCTACCCGCCTCTCTCAACTTATTTGAGATCAATAGTTTTTTGCTGACGTCTTTATTGTTTCGTACAATCAGGGGCTCTAAAGAGCTTATCGGACCCATAATCCGAGCAGCCTCGACTGTTCGCCATCGTGATCAAGTATGGGTGGGAGCCTGGTTCAGAAGAGTCTCGGGGCGAAATCCTTCAGATCGCGGCGCCAAGTTTGCCACTCGTGGTCGGTGCCGGGTGATTCGTAGAAAATATGTTGTATGTTCGCTTCCTGAAGCGACGTGTGCAGTCTCTGGAGTCCTGCGCGCATTCTTTCTGGCTCATTCGTTCCTACGCCAAGCCAGAGCAGGTGCACTTTCTTGGCGAATGCTGCCGGATCAGCGAACACTCCGTTGTAGTCGGTCTTGGGATCTAGTTTCCGATTTCCGAGCACGAGCATCCCGCCTGCTCCACTGAAACCGCCAATGTAAGAGAAGAGATTAAGATGATCCAGCGTAATCTGGAACGTTTGCATGCCACCCATCGATAGGCCTGCCATCGCGCGGTGGTCACGGTCGGATAACGTGCGGAAGGTGGAATCAATGAATGGGATCAGAGCCTGTGTTACATCATCTTCGAATGCCGCGGCCATATCCTGCATTGCCTTCAACATTTCAGGTGACCCAAACCCCTTTGCGAACAAATCGACAGGCGCCTCGCCGGCGCGGTGCGCATAGCCATAGGCCATCACCACGATCATCGGCTTGCAATTCTTCGCTGCGATCAAGTTGTCTAGGATGAAATTCGCGTTGCCCTGGCGGATCCAGCCGGTCTCGTCTTCACCGGCGCCATGTTGCAGGTAGAGGACCGGATAGCGTGTCTTGGTCTGCGCGTCGTAGTTCGGAGGCAGATAGACCAATGCGTGCCGCCACGTCCCCGTCACCTTCGAGTTGTACCAGACCTCGCGAACTGCGCCGTGCGGCACATCTTGCACCGAATAATAGGTAGAGCCTGGCTCCGGAACTTCCACGCCACTCGCCGGCTTGCCTCCTCCGAAGAAGGCGTGAGTGTTGGGGTCACTGACCTCGGCACCGTCGATGACCAGCGTGTAATAGTGGAAACCGGGAACAAGCGGCGGAGTGGTGATGGTCCAGAATCCATCCTGCTGTTTCTCCATGTCCAGTTTCGGACCGCTCCAGAAGTTCAGTCGAACGTTCGTAGCATCTGGAGCTTTCACGCGAATCTGTACTCTGCCGGCACCGTCAACCCGCGGATACTCCGCTGCCCAGACATTCGTCGTAGAGGGCTGAAAACTGCCTGATTCCTGTGCCCAACAAAAACTCAAAGACAAGAGGACCAGTATTGCGAATCGCCGCATGTTGTTCTCCTTCGTTGCCATCGAATGTGAACCATAGCGCCGTCGAGCGATAGCTTTTCGTTAGCTTCGGCGTTGCGGTCGCGGGATCCGGTTTGGATCACTGCTCAACTGAAACGACGGTTACAGACTTAGGCTCCAATTTCAAAGTTAGCTTGCCACCCTGCACCTTCGCTGAGATCGGCCTCGGCATGACTGTGTTAGGTGCGTCGAAGGTGTTGACACTGTCCACCTTCGGCGCGGTCAGAGTTTCGCCGCTCGCTGCTTTTGCCGTAATGCCCGCCAGACCCGCCTCGACTTCGACCGGTTCGTTGGGATCGAGATTGGTAATCTCCAGCCATAACTTGCCGTTCGCGTCTTTCGCTGCGATCGCATCCAGGCGTGGTAGGGCCACGGCGCCATGCGTGTACCAACCGGCGTCGAACGTCACTGGTATGAACGTGGCGTCCTGGAACGGCACATACATTTTGAAGACGTAATAGGTTGGAGTCAGGACCATCCTCTCTTTGTCTGTGATGATCATCGCCTGCAGCACATTGATCATCTGTGCGATATTAGCGCCGCGTACCCGGTCGGCATGACGAGCGAAGATATTGAGGTTCAGAGCCGCGAGAATGGCGTCGCGCAGGCTGTTCTGCTGGACCAGGAACCCCGGATTGCTGCCCTGCAATGGCGCGTACCAGCCTCCCCATTCGTCAACAACGAGCGCAACCTTCTTGTCGGGGTCATACTTGTCCATGATCGCCGAGTGCTTGCTGATGAGACCTTCCATCTCCAAAGTGGATTTGAGAATTTCGCTGTACTCAGTTTCACCAAATCCCACCGACGCATAGGAAGGCGGCCAGTGCCCGACCGTGTAGTTGTGCATGGAAAGTCCGTTGATGTCCCAGCTCCACGTGTGTTGCTGATAAGCCTTCATGACGGTTTCCGTCCAGTCGGTCCATCGCGGGCCATCGCCGCCCGGACCGACGGCGATCTTGAGCATCTGCTGCTTCTCTTGCTGCGCGGGATTGAAGTTCCTTACGAAGCGGCTGTAGATCTTCATCTGGCTGACGTAGTAGTCGAGCAGTCATGTTGCCGCCACAATCCCAGCTCTCGTTACCGATGCCGAGCAAGGCGACTTTGTATGGAGCTGGATGCCCGTTGGCGGCACGTTCTTTTACCAGCGTCGTCGGTGCTGCGGCCGTCATGTATTCCAGCCACTCGGCCGCCTCCTGTGGAGTTCCGGAACCGACATTGACGGAGACATACGCTTCCGCCCCGATCTGATCGATGAAGTCCATGAACTCATGCGTTCCAAACGTGTTTGCCTCAGTCACTCCGCCCCAGTTGGGGTTGAGAGTTACTGATCGTTGAGGGCCGATGCTCTTACGCCAGTGATACTCATCGGCGAAGCAGCCACCGGGCCAACGAACGTTCGGAACCTTGATCGCTTTTAGGGCGCCCACAACATCGTTACGAATGCCACGAGTGTTCGGGATCTTGGAATCGGCCCCGACCCAAATGCCTTCGTAAATGCCGTGTCCAAGATGCTCTGCGAATTGCCCGAAAATGTTGCGGTCGATCTTCGCGCCGGTTTTGGATGTGTCAATCGACAATTCAACTTTCTGGGCAGCCATCATCGGCGCCGTGATAACCATAACGATCAGCGTGAAGACGACAAGAAGTGAACGCATAGAAGTAATGTCCTTTGAAACAGAAGTAACAATTCAACGGCACTCGAAGTTGGCTGCGTCTTCCGTGTCTCCTTGCCCCTTGTACTGTGCGTGCTTCGGATAAGGACACAGCGGTCGGCTGCGCCCAGGAAAGGCCTTCCCAGTCGCCACCACTGATGTTGGCGTTGTGCCCTTTTCTACCCAGTTCACCATTGCGCCCAAGAGATCAAACTGATCCAGCGCCTGCCCTCCGCCACAATGGCTCATTCCTGGGACGAAATAGAACTGACTCCACTTCGACACGGCGTCGAGGCTCCCGTTTGCAGCCGCCATATTCTTGTAGTACTCGAACGTGTCGAGAGGCGAGAACCACGGATCGCTATCGCCGTGGTAGAAGATCAATTTCCCTCCGTGCGCGGAGAAGGTCGTCAAATTCGTGGACATCGAATCCACGAGCGGTTGGCTGGCCGACAGAGCTTCCTTATCAACGTCCATTGTCATGTCCGTCGTCGCAGGCCCGAAAATGCCGGGTCCGGGTGAAAGCAATCCTCGGAACGGCGGCCCGTTCGTGATGCCCGTGTCGTAAAGGAATCCAGCATAGACCTGGGTTCCACTCGACGTCTTCGGCCCTCCCAGGGCCTTCTTGATGGCGGCCGCTTTTTCCGGAGCCAAGCAGGAGTTATTCGTTTCGCCCTTGCACGCCAACATCTCAGGGTCGAAGTCGCACGCGAGCGGATCGGAGATCAAGCCGTCGGCGACACCATCCTTGGCATCGCACTTCTTGATGAGAGCATCCCTGATCAGCTTGCGGTCATTGTCTGTAATCGATTGCTCGATGATTGGTTTCCCGTTTGCGTCTTTCGGAGCAACTTGATTGAAGGCGATGGGAATCCATCGGCCGATCGCGAGATTGGAAAGCCCAGTGCGCATCGCGGGGTCGCCGGAGATGATGCCATTGAAAACCGTTGGATAACGCTGGGAAAGAATCATGCCTTCGCGCCCGCCGGTGGAGCATCCAGAGAAATATGAAAAGGCTGCCGGTTTGCCGTAGTGTTGCGCGATAAGTTGTTTGGCTAATGCAGCGACCTCAGCATTCGCGAGGTAAGCAAAGTCTAGATACGCCTGCTGATCGCGCATGAAACCGAAATCAAATCCCGGGTGGCGGCTCTTATGACCTGTATCCGTGCTTACAACGGCGAATCCGCGTATGAGTCCAGGCGTGTCGCCAGCAGCGTTCAATCCAAGGGGCGCAAGTACAATGCCGTTGCTACCTCCGCCACCTTGCATCAGCAAGTCGCCGTTCCATTGGTCGGGCATGGCCAATGCGAAGGTGATTCCAAATTCTTCTCCATCAATTCCAGTGCGTCGGTTCATAACACCTTCGACTCGGCAATATGCTGGCAGAGGTGCACTGCGAGTCTGGTTCCAGGGAATGGCCTCGGTGGTTCCGGCAGCAATGGCCGCCGCTTTGGTGATTTCAACATTCTCGACTTTGAAGTTTGTCAGTTTCGCGCAGGAGTTCGGTTCATGCGCCCAAGCATAACTAGTCGAGACAAACACCAAAAGCATATTTCTTAAGAATTTGGAATGCATATCACCTCAATCTCTTAACCCAACAACTATTCCGGCAGAATGATTTGTCCTTTGACTTCAAAATTCCCGTTCACTGAAGGAACTCCAGTTCCGGGTTGACCGCTCCCGATAGAGACCGTGTACTTGCCTTGCGCCACGATGATGTCCCCCAGATCAGTAACCATGCTGAGGTCGCGCGAGTTCAACTGGAACTCGACCTTCTGGCTCGCTCCGGGCTCCAGATGGACGCGCTGAAATCCGCGGAGTGCGCGCCGCGGCGCACCGGACACGTCGGGAAACTGCAGGTACAGCTCGACCACTTCATCTCCGGCCACGTTGCCCAGTGTTCGCGACCGTGACGGAGGCGTGCAGTGGATCACCGGCGTTGACTGGGCTGTCTGGAAGTGTGAGATTGCTATAAGTGAATGTTGTGTAGCTAAGGCCGAATCCGAACGGCCAGAGCGGTTCTCCCTCGAAGTAACGATAGGTGCGTCCCTTCATTGAGTAATCTTCGAAATGCGGAAGCTGATGAACATCTTTGTAAAAGGTGACAGGAAGGCGTCCAGCGGGGTTGTTCTTGCCGCTGAGTGTTTCAGCGATAGCGGCACCTCCTTCTTCGCCGGAGTACCAGGACTCGAGGATGGCGTTGGCGTGCTCCTTCGCCCAGTTCACGCTGAGTGCGCTGCCGTTCATCAACACGATGACGAGCGGCTTGCCACTCGCGGCAAGCGTCTCGATCAGATCTTCTTCAGGCATCGGCAAATCGAGGCTGGTGCGGTCGCCGCCGGAAAAGCCGGGCTGACTCACAGGCATCTCTTCGCCCTCAAGGCGACTGGTAATGCCGACGACAGCGACGACCACATCGGCGTTCTTCGCAGCCGCTACTGCCATGGGATCGGGCACGTTGTTCACGCGAGCCCACAGAAGCTGCGCTTCTCGCTTGCCCTCTCCGGTGCGGCCATAAAGGACCTCAAGCTTTACGGGATGACCTTTTTCGAGGTGAACGGGGCTCAGATTAATGTTTTGGCCCCAGAGCGTCGTAATCTCCCTGCCATCGATTGACAGGCGACCGAAGCCGTCAACGCGGAGTCCTAAGAGATAGTCGCCGGTTGCGGTGGGGTTGAGAGAGCCAGTCCACTGCACCGACAAACCGGAAATTCCTTTCGCCTGTTCCGGGACATTGCTCTCGTTCAGATTCACGGAGGACTCGACACGCGAGGTGAGCGGAGTCGGCTTGGCGTCGAAGGTGGGGCGCGAACTGTATTCGGATTTAAGGCCGGGCTTGCCATCCGGAGTAGTCAAGACGGACGTGGGCACGGGGTCTGCCTGATTGGAAAGGAATTGAGTGCCGGGCACGTAGGTGATCTTCGCCTCGGGGAACTCGCCTTTCATTCCTTCTAGTACGGTGACTGTGTGTGAGGTACTGCCGTTGTAATTGCCGAGGAGAACAGCGGTTTGATCGGCAAGCGGGCCGACCAGGGCGACTCGCTTGGCAGATTTCAGGGGAAGAGTGCCATCATTCTTAAGCAGAACCATCGATTCGTTGGCGATGCGACGCGCAAGCTCGCGGTGTGCTGGACTGTCAAGTTGCTTCTCGTCGATGTTCATGTACGGCACGGTCGCCGGCGGATCGAACATGCCGAGACGGATGCGAGCCGTGAAGAGACGAATGAGCGCAGTATCAACCGAGCTTTCCGGAAGATAGCCCTGCTGCACAGCCTCGATGTACGGTTTGTAATCGTGGTCGTCGTTCACTTTCTCAAAGTCGATGCATTCGTTATCCATGCCCCGAATGACTGAGATCGCCGATGCCTGCGGCTGCGTCGGACGGTAATGATGGCCGTTGAAGATGTTGCGCACGGCGTCACAGTCAGAAACTACATAGCCCTGGAAGTCCCAAGCCCCGCGAAGAGTGTGCTGCAACAGAAACTGACTCGCGCACGCAGGCTCACCGTTGATCGCGTTGTAAGCGCACATAACCGACCCTGCATGGCCTTCCACGACGGCCGCGCGAAATGCAGGTAAGTAGGTGTCTTCTTCGTCGTGCTTGCTGGCGTCCACATCGGTGAAATGGCGAGTGGGTTCGGGGCCGCTGTGAACGGCATAATGTTTGGGTGTGGAGATGACGCGGTAATAATGGGGATCATCACCTTGCATACCTGTGACAAACGCGACGGCCAAGCGAGCGCTCAGAAAGGGATCTTCACCATAGGTTTCCTGGCCGCGTCCCCAGCGCGGATCGCGAAAGATGTTGACGTTGGGTGCCCAGAAGTCCAAGCCTTCGAAAATATTGGAGTGACCTGCGCGCTCATGCTGCGCGTGCTTGATTCGGCCCTCAATCCCGATCGCGGTCGCCATCTCGTGAATGCGGGGCACATCGAACGTGGCGGCAAGCCCGATGGGTTCGGGAAATTCCGTCACGCCATCGGAAATGACGCCGTGCAGAGCTTCGCTCCACCAATCGTACGAAGGAATGTTCAGGCGAGGGACGGCGCGTGCCTGATTCACGAGCTGTGAGGCCTTCTCTTCGAGCGTCATGCGATGAACGAGGTCGGCCGCGCGCTCTTCAGGGGTGAGCTTGAGATTCATGTAAGGTAAGTTGGAGGTGTCTTGCGCGAAGGAAGTGGGGGCGACAAAGGCGATGATAACGATGAGTGCGGCCAGCAATACGATTCTGGGATGGTTCATTCGACTCCTGTGAATACCCAAACAATTTGCTACGGTTTCGAGCGTCGATGTTACGGCGCGCGAACCGATGTTGCCTCCCCCGCGTAATCAACCAGCTTGTCGGGATTAGCGGTTGATTCGAGGCCCGATCCGTGCCTGGCGGTTACGAACACAATCTTCATCTCAATACTTGCCGGCATACCGGGGTAGTTCCCTTCTCGATCTCCAATCGTCAAAGTTCGGCTTGACTCGGACCAGTGCACCGGAATGACGGAGTGTGCGCCGTGCTCATAGTCATAGCTGTCGCCCGAATCCTCATAAAGGTTGAATTCTCCATCCGCCCCAGGATAAATCCTTAGCTCAATCGGTCCTGCGGGTTTCTCATCCGCGTACTCGATTTCAGGACCCAGCGGAAGAATCGAACCGGCACGCACGTAGAGGGGGATACGGTCGAGAGGAGCGTCCGCGTCGATCTCCCGGTTGCCGCCTCTCGATTCCCCCGTCCAGAAGTCGTACCAGACCGGTGCGTCGGGTAGGTACAAGCTTCGGCGAGTGGCGTCCGATTGAAGCACCGGGTTGACGAGGAGCGCAGGACCGAACATGAACTGATCACCGACGTCCCGAACTCTGAGATCAGTGCGCCAATCCATTACTAGCGGACGCTGGATCGTGTAGTCCTCATTCGTCACACGCCACGCCAGCGAATAAATGTAGGGCATCAGGCGGTAGCGCAGCTTGTCGTAATTGATGAGAATCGGTTCGACTTTATTGAAGGCCCAAATCTCATTCTGCGGCCGGTGCCCATGCGTGCGGAAAATCGGGCAGAAGGTTCCATACTCGAACCAGCGTGCATATAGTTCCTGAAACTTTGGATCCTCAACAGGATTGTCGTGCGGCGGCCAATAGCCGCCAATATCGGTTGTCCAATACGGATATCCGGAAAGTGCAAAATTCAACCCTGCGGCCACTTGATGGCGCAGCCCCCAGTAAGAGCCATAAACGTCACCCGACCAGACTGCCGCTCCAACTCGTTGTTGCCCGAGAAAAGCGGAACGCGTGAGAAGGAAAACTCGCTTGCGGTCTGTGGTTGTTTTCCAGTGTTCCTGAACCCCTAGCGTGTGCATGAACGGAAAAATGTTGGTGTATTCGGCGCCATTGCCGATGGCGATTTGCTTGTTTTGCAGAATCGCGTCACCCATGTGAGGCCAATATTCTTCAGGCTCGGCGCTGTCGAGCCAGAATGCGTCCCAACCTAACGAGAAGAGCTTGCCGGCAAGATTGTTCCAATAGAAATCACGCGCTTTCGGATTCGTAGCGTCGTAAACATGGGCGCTGGGAACGTCCAGGTGTTGCTTCGTCATCTCCGCGAAGTTCTGAGACTTCGAATCAAACAGCCCCCAAACCGAAAGCATGGCATGGACGTGTTCATCGTGGAGTTGTTTGAGTTCACCGGGGACATCAGGGAAGTTCGAATTGAAGATCGGATCGCCTTCTGCTTTCCACCAAAACCAATCCTGAACAATTGCGTCGAGCGGTATGTGCTCTTCACGATACCGATGTGCGATTCCGAGCACTTCTTCTTGCGAAACGTAACGGTCCTTCGACTGGAAGAATCCGTAGGACCATTTCGGTAGCAGCGGGGTGTGTCCGGTAAGGTTCCGATATTCATGGATGAGTTGGTCCATCTCCGGGCCATAAATGAAGTAGTAGTCAACGGCATGGCCGGCAAGTGAATCCAGATTCAGTTCCAGCGGGAAACGATTGTCAACGTGCGTCAGCGAGGCGGTGTTCCACATCAAAGCATACCCTTTGCTTGACAACAGCAAAGGGATCGCTACATCCGTGTTGTTCTGCCCAAGTTCGACGGTGGCGCCCCGGTAGTTGAACATTCCGTTCTGGTGTTGCCCCAAACCGTAGAAGCCTTCGGAGAAATCCGGAGCAAATCTGTCTTCGACGTGAAATGTCTTCTCTCCATTCAGTTCAGCCGGTTCGTAGGTCCGGGGAATCGAGTTGCGTTCGCGTAACAGACCCTCGCCTGTAGCCGTGCTGAATTGGACGTTGCCCCATTTGAGCGAGAGTTCGATCTTCAATGCATCGGTAGTGAGGATCGCCGCATCGGATGTTTGTGAAATCTGGAACTTCGCGCCCGGACACGACTGCTTTGAATCGAGCATCCATGGCTGGCTTTGGCGAATCGTATTGGGCGGCTCGGGCGCAGCGACGAAATGAATGACGAAGGAGCGGCAAACGGAAATGTGCACGCTCTCGTTTCCGATTGTGGCCGTCATACCGTCCCGAGCTTGCGCGTACTTGACTGGGGGTAGTGGGGGCACATCCCACAGCTGGGCGGTTGCCTGTGTCGCGGTCCCGGTGAGCCCGCACAGGCCGAGAAAAAGAGAAGTCCAGAAGCTCCTGGATGGAAGCAAGTTTAATCTCATTCGGTCAAAAGTACGTACGACGGCAGCGCTAACTGTAACGAACTCGAAATGGAAATGCTAGGCAATGATAGAGCCGTGCACGCGAGGGGCTTTTTAAGGCCTTTGGCTTCGCTTGACGCTTGCCTGCACCTTTTTTGAAATGTCCTTGCCCGTGCGCCGGTGTGTCGATTCGCGCACAATCAACTCGGGCTGCATCACCACAGTTTCCGGCTTTGGGGGTGCTTTTGAGTTCAGAATGCGGAGCGCGATGCGGGCAGCTTCTTCTCCGATTCTCCGGCTGTGTTGATCGATGCTGGAGAGAGGAACACGAAGTGAATCATCGTAGTGGAGATTTCCGCAGCCAACGACCGCCAAATCCTGTGGAATTCGTACTCCGTGATCCAGCGCGTAATTCATGGCACCCATTGCCAAAGGATCATTGAAGCAGAACATCCCGTCTGGTCTGGGATCGAGACTTAGGAGTTGGCTCATGGCTTCGGCACCGCCCTGTTTAGTTCCTACATCTCCCTTCCGTTGCGTGACGATGTAATCATCCATTACTTTCATCCCTGCTTGCGCGAGGGCTCGTTTATATCCTTCCATCCGGCGAATCCCAGGACTGATCTCCGGTCCACAAATGTGAGCGATTCTTTTGCAGCCAATATCAATCAAGTGCTTGGTGGCGAGCCTCCCCACCGATTCATCGTCTACCCCGACGAAGTTCGCCGAAAGACCAGGCAAGCACCGATCGATCAATACATACGGTATGTTCTGTCTTTCGATGTGAAAGAAAACGTCTACCGTCGTCCGACACGATGCAATGATTAAGGTGTCTAGCCGGCGTGCCAGCAAGTGATTGATCTCCACCTCCTCGAGATCCGGATCTTCGTCAGAGGAGGAAACGATCAGATAGTAGCCGCTTTGTCGTAAAACTTCGGAGAGAGACTTGGCAACTTCCGCAAAGAATGGGTGAAGCAGATCGGGAACAACCAGGCCCACAAGATAAGAGCGGCCGGTCACCAGGCTACGCGCAGCAAAGTTAGGACGATAGTCCAGCTCTTTCACGCGCGCGAGGACCCGCTCGCGAGTCGCCTCTCCGATGTCAGGATGATTTCTCAAGACCTTGGAAATGGTGATCAGGGATACTCCGAGGTCTTTGGCGATGTCCTTCATTCGTGTGTTCATAAGCACCTCGTCAATTTAGAAGCTGAGATCGCCCTCTAGCGAAGTAATCGTCTAACGTGCCAGAGCCTTGTCACGGAAGCAGTCCCTGTCTAGAGCTTCTGTTGTTGACATCGATACCTTTACCGATTATTTTCCCACAAGTACAGACATGAGAGCGCTTGTGCTTCGCAAACCGGGCCGGGCTGATCTGGGGACCATTGCCGATCCGGTGCTCACAGATACGAACGTACTGCTCAAGGTCCGCTTCGTCGGATTCTGTGGCAGCGATCTGAATTCGTTCCGCGGACTGAATCCACTCGTCACGTATCCCCGCATTCTGGGCCATGAAATATCGGCTACGGTGGTGGAAGACCAAGGACGTGAAGGCGCATTGCCTGTCGGGACAAACGTGGCGGTCTGCCCATACACAAGCTGCGGCAAATGCTCTTCCTGTCTGCGTGGACGCCCGAACGCTTGCCAATTCAACCAGACTCTCGGCGTACAAAGGGATGGCGCCCTCACAGAATTTATTGTGATGCCGCGAGAAAAACTGTATCCCGCCAACCTGACGCTGAAAGAGTTGTGCCTGGTGGAACCGTTTACCGTAGGATTTCATGCCGTCACACGTGGACGTGTAACCGCAAACGACACGGTTGCGATTTGGGGTTGTGGGGGCGTAGGACTTGGTGTCGTAGCAGCCGCGAGTTCCCAGCGTGCGCGAACGATCTGTATTGATGTGGATGACGACAAACTCGACTTGGCGCGCATGGCCGGCGCTCAACTCATTATTAATAGCGCGCGAGAGCCGCTACACGACAGATTGCTAGAAATGACAGATGGCCGAGGACCGGATGTTGCTATCGAAGCGATTGGCACCGCGGCTACGTTCCGAGCCGCGGTCGAAGAGGTCGCATTCACTGGGCGCGTAGTGTACATCGGCTATGCGAAGGAACCGGTCAGTTACGAAACCAGGCTGTTCGTTCAAAAAGAACTGGATATTGTCGGCTCCAGAAATGCTCTACCAGCGGATTTCGAGGCCGTGATCAAGCTTCTGGGAGCGCAGACGTTCCCTGTTGATCAAGCCGTGGGTCTGGTTGTTCCCCTTGAGCAAGCAGCGGATGCGCTGCGCTCCTGGAGCGATAATCCATCACGCTTCAGAAAAATTATGGTCAACATGGATTGATGTTCTTTTTTAGGGCCGCGTTGCTCTCGACCAGAAATTGCTGCCGAATGAACCGGCAGAAATCGACGATGCGACTAACGAAAGGGCAATAATGCTTTCACCTCGTTTACTCTCAATTCTTAAAGTTGGCACAATTTTGTTGCTGTCGTCTGCGGTTTCTATGACGGCCGCGCAGAGTGCCACGGCTCCAACCGCTACTCAGGAGCCGGCTAGCATCGATCAAATCTGGCAGAAAGCGAGCGGTAGATACGATTCAGAGCGCGCCGCAT
>CAVQDN010000007.1:0-516236 GCA_963711275.1 uncultured Acidobacteriaceae bacterium
CAGGTCATTGCCGCCTCGGAAATGACCGAGAAGATTCACGCCGCTGTCGAAGCGCGCACCTCCAGCGATTTTCTGATCATCGCGCGAACCGATGCTCGCGCTGTGGAAGGCCTCGACAGCGCCTTGCGCCGGGCGCGTGCCTATCGTGAAGCCGGCGCAGACATTCTGTTTGTCGAAGCTCCGCAGAACGAAGACGAAGTCGCGCAGGTTGCTCGCGCTTTCCGAATATGCCGCTGCTCTTCAACTGGGCCGAGGGCGGCAAGACTCCGCCAATGCCGCTGGAGCGACTCAAGGAACTCGGCTATCGCCTCATTATTTTTCCGATCAGCGCGCTGCTAACCGCCGCCAAAGCGGTCCGCGGGGTTCTGGCAGAAATCAAGACGGAGGGCACGCCCAGGCGAATCTTTGCCGACGGAAGCTCCTTCCGGGAATTTAACGAGATGATTGGTCTTGGTGAGATTCAGCGGTTGGAGAAGCGGTTCGCAACGCAATCTGGACAACGTGCGGCTAAAACAGACGATTGAGGTTACGTCACCGCCCGATTGGCCCCTTCGGAATTTGAATCAAGGAATCACAGGCGGAACGTAGGCTAGCGTGCGAGCGAAGAGCCAGACCAAGAAAAGCACCAGCACCGAATTCACCATCAGCTGAAGTGCCGTAAAGCCCACCAGATCTCGCGCGCGGACCTTCAAAATCCCCAAAATCGGCAGCATCCAAAACGGATTGATCAGATTGGGCAGCGCTTCCGAAGCGTTGTAGACCTGAACCACCCAGCCGAGATGCACATGCAGATCCTTTGCCGCCTGGAGAACATACGGCGCCTCGATGATCCATTTGCTGCCGCCCGATGGCACAAACATTCCCAGGATCGCCGAATAGAGAGAGACGAGAAGCGGGAAAGTGCCGTGGGAAGAAATTCGCACAAAAAAATGGGCCATGTTTCGCGCGATGGGCGACATGGTCACAATGCCAAAGATCCCGCCATAGAATGGGAATTGGATCAACACACCGGAAGTGGCGGGGACGGCGCGATTTACTGCGCGAGTGAACGAGCGCGGCCGCCAATGCAGCAGCAATCCAGCCATAAGAAAGAGAAAGTTATAGCTATTCAAATCGAGCGCCGCGAGCGGCCCCCGTGCGGCCAGGACACGCGCCAGGTAGCCGAATCCAATCAGGCCAATAACGATCGAAAGCAGCGGAAAATATTCCAACCATTCGCCTTTTGTTGCAGGGCCCGGCTTTATCTGGCGCCGTTTCCTCTTCCTGAGTCACCCCAAACCATTCCGCCGTCTTTGCAGAATGCGCGGGAGCGGAGAGATAGGCGACGAGGAGGCTGGAACAAATCAGCACAAGAGCCATGACCATACTTTGCGGAAGATAGAGCGTTTGGCTCAGGGGAATGACCCCACTGATGTTGAGCAGGCTCGTGGGAATAGCGCCGGGCGTGGCCATCAGCAACGCCGCGGACGAAGAAAACCCTAAAGCCCAAACGGTTCCCTGGCCAAGATAAGACGCCGCACCCATGGCCGGAATCGATGCCGCGCACGTTTTTGACGACTTCTCGAGCCAGCAGCGCCGCAAAAATAGTTCCGAGCCCCCAACTGATCAGCGAAGTCAGCATGGAGAAAAGGGCCACAAAAGCGATTGCACCGCGAGGTGTGCGGGGAATTCGCGAAAGCCGGCGAATGATCCGCGAGACGGGAGGCGAAACGGCTACGACGTAGCCGCCCACGATAATCATGGCCATCTGTACAGTGAAAGGGATCAGGCTCCAGAAGCCCTGCCCGAAGTAATCGACCACATCCCAGAATCGAGAGCCCGCGAGCATCCGCCGATAAAAACTATCATCAATGCGAGCAATGCAAAGACGAACGCATCGGGAAACCAGCGTTGGGACCAATCGGCGAGCGCCACGCCGAGAGATTCGAGTCTGCCGGCCCGCTGCTCGGTGCTGCTGTCGGTCTCAACCTTCATGGCGTCGCTATCCTCTCATGAGAGGCTGCATTTTTACGCGCGCCCGGGTATAAGATCGGTCGCAGTAAATGTCATAGGGAGAATCACCACTATGTTCGCAAGAAAGACGCCGATGCCAAGTGAAGATTTATGGTTCGAGCGGGAAACCCATTTCTGGAAACGTCGAGTCAGCGCGGCTAAGGCGCTCTCGGGAACCGATGTTGAAGCAAGGAACTGGCGTTGAAAGTAAGACCGGGCTATCTTGATGGACTCGCCGGATCGTCGCTCTGCAGCAAAACCCAGGCTGTCCCACCCAGGATAATTCCGCCGCCGATTCCGACAGCCCAGGGAGAATCGAGAGCCGCCCCCCAGGCGGGAACTTCTGCAGCCGCTACCCTTCTATTCTTTTTCTTCCTTTTTTCCTCATCCTGTTGGGAATCATCTCGCGTGGTCTGCTGACCTTGCGCCAGCGTTGTGGTTCCACTGTCATCGCTAATTGTCAGGTCACCCTTGCGAGCGGCGATTTGGACCTTACCGTCCACATCCCTCACCTCAAATTCGGTCCAAACAGCAGAGGACGGTGACACAGTTACGTTCCCTGCGCGAGTCGCGAGTGATTTCGAGGTCGAAATGGTAACGCCCCCATGCTCCAATTTGAGAGTGCTGCCCTCATATTGAACCATCGACTCGTTGAGAACCAGGACGCTGGAACCGGTGGCGTTGATGTTGGCGACGGAATCCGCATTCGTCTGCACCAGGTCGCCGGAAAAAATGGCGGATGATCTCGCGATACTGTTGCCATTGAGCAACGCGGTCCCATGACTGTAAAGCATAGCGGCAGGTTGGTCCGTGAACAGGACAGCCGGAAATAAAATGACCATCAGACAGTTCAGGATCTTCAAGTAGAAACCCCTCGTCATTGACCGCCATCCTTGTGGATGAATTGGGATGATGGTAGTCCGAACAAATGTTGCATGCAAGTTATCCGTGCGCCTTCAATTTCCAAACCAGTTGCGGGCTTTGATCGAATGTATCCTTCTACGTTACTGACAGTCAATGCCTTTATGTCGTTAGAAAGTTTTTCGGCCTTGGTCTGAGCTGTCTTCAATTGTTACGGCCAACTTTTCCACAGCATGGAGTCGAAGCGGTGGCGGTCTAGGCCCCCGGTGCCGCGGTCGGCGAAACGCTTCAATTTCGTGTGTTAAAATTGAGGCGCTTAGATGCCAGCCCCCACGATTCATCCCGGAAAAATTCATGACAACTTCTTCTGCCGCCGATACCACGTTTGATCAACTGAAGACCAGAATTCGGCAGGGCAAGGCCCGCGTGGGTATCATTGGCCTGGGTTACGTGGGGCTTCCATTGGCTCTGCTATACAGCGAGCAAAAATTTTCGGTAACCGGCTTTGACATCGACGCCCGCAAAGTGGACACCTTGGCCAAAGGCGGTTCCTACATCTACAGGATTGCGCCCGAAGAAATTCAGGCAGCCAAGGCGCAAGGCTTTTCCGCGACCGCCGACTATTCGCAAATCACCGCGATGGACGCCATTATCATCTGCGTCCCCACGCCGTTAAACGAATATCACGAGCCCGATCTCAGTTTCATCACCGACACCACGCACTCCATTGCTCCTCATCTGCGTGCGGGGCAATTAGTTGTGCTCGAGAGCACGACCTATCCCGGCACCACGGAAGAAGTGATGATCCCGATCCTTGAGAAGGAGAATAAGGCCGGGCTGAAAGCGGCTCGCGATCAGGCGCTTACCGGGAAGGAATTTTTCGTGGCGTTTTCACCCGAGCGCGAGGACCCCGGCAACACTACGGTCGCGCGCCGCGACATCCCGAAGGTCATCGGAGGCTTAAGCCCGCAAGCATCGGAGCTCGCCGGCGCCCTCTATGGCGCCATCTTTAATCGCACGGTTCCGGTTTCGTCGCCGGCTGCTGCGGAAATGACGAAATTGCTGGAGAACATTTACCGCTGCGTCAACATTGCTCTGGTGAACGAACTCAAGCTGTTATGCCTGCGCATGGGAATCGACATTTGGGAGGTGATCGCCGCCGCCTCCACCAAGCCTTTCGGTTTTCATCCCTTTTATCCAGGACCGGGCCTGGGCGGCCACTGCATTCCGGTCGATCCCTTCTATCTCTCGTGGAAAGCTAAGGAATGGGATTTCCGCACACGCTTCATCGAACTGGCGGGCGAAATCAACACCAACATGCCGTACCACGTTCTTTCCTCGGTGGGCGGGGCGCTGAATCGCCACAAAAAGTCGGTGAATGGCGCGCGGGTCTTGATCTTGGGTGTGGCCTATAAGAAAGACATCGACGATCTGCGGGAGTCGCCTTCCCTTACCATCATCGAACTCCTGCAGAAAGATGGAGCCCAGGTCAGCTATCACGATCCTTACTTCCCATTTATCGGAAAAGGCCGTAAGTACGACTTGCAGATGAAATGTGCGGACTTGAAAGATCTCGGCCAGTATGATTGTGTGGTCATTGTCACTGACCATTCCGACTACGACTATCGCAGCATCGTGAACGAGGCCAAATTGGTAGTCGACACCCGCAATGCCACGCGCGGGATCAAGAGCCCCAAAATCGTTCATTGCTGAGGGCTTAAGTGGTCGGGCTGCGAGAAATCTTTTACAACGAGAAATCTTTTACAAGAGGATGTAGGTTTTGGTGCGCTCCCACCACCGAGCCAGGCTCGTCAAAATCAAGAATCGTATAACTGATTGAGACCAATGGGGCTTGGCTCCATTCCGCGGCTCCAACGAATGGTCTTTGTCGTGCATGAGCGAGGCTGAAATAGTACACTCTGTTTGGACCCCTCCTACGAGGTTTCCACCATTGAAGAGCCGTAGAAAACCTTTACATTGGTATGGGGTTTTCATTAGACCGGCGGAAGTAGACTACTAGAATTGATCATGGCGTCCATGCCTCGCGAATCGAACCTGTTTTCATCACTCCCGCCCTGGAAAATGCCTTGGTCTGACCTGGGGTTGAGCTATGGCATACAGGCTGTTGTAATAGCGATTCTGGTGTGGATCCCCGTTCTTCATCCGGAGATTCTGGAGCGTCCCAAACCTGATTATCACGCCATCGAACTCGTTCCGACACCGGTTCCGGTAAATCATCAGCCGCAGAGACAGTTGCCTCGACCGATTGAAGTCGCTGAGCTCGACCCGCCACCCGCAGCTATGCGTTTGCCCACGCCCCAGCCTCAACCCAAACCCAAGATGGAAGAAGCGCCCGCTCCCGAGGTGAAGATGGCTACTCGGAAGCTTGATCCGGTGCCCGCATCGGCCCCGGTGATTCCAAAGGCGCCGGTGCGGACGAACGTCTTTTCCACAGGAAGCTCAGCGCCGCAAACGATTGACCGCGCTCCGCAGAAGGTGCAGACGGGTGGTTTCGGCGATCCCAACGGTGTGCCGGCCAAGGCAAGCCAGAATAAAGCCGTCAATATCGCGCAGGCAGGCGGGTTCGATATGCCTACGGGGCCGGGGTATGGGAACGGAAGTGGCGGAGCGAAAGGCGCCCGCGGCGTAGTTGCCAGTACAGGATTCGGCGACGGCGTCGCCACAGGAAGCGCGCGCACGCCATCGAACGGGACAGTGCGTCAGGCGGGATTCGGTGATGCCGACGTTCCCGCCCCTCCGACGGTTCAATCGCGGCCTGCAGGTCAGGCGGCGGATAAAATAGTTCCGGCGGAAATCCTTTCCAAGCCGGTTCCCATCTACACCGAAGAGGCGCGCGTTAAGAAAATCGAAGGCGAAGTGCTTCTTGAGGTCGTTCTGGAAGCTTCAGGTAAGTTGCGCGTGGTACGAGTGGTGCGTGGGCTAGGACATGGTTTGGACGATGCTGCGGTACACGCCGCTGAGCAGATTCGCTTCAAGCCGGCTCTGAAAGACGGTCAACCCTCGGACTCGACGGCCGTGTTGCACATTATTTTTCAGTTAGCCTAGTTTTCGGAAGCTTGGTCGTCGCTTAGCAGAATCGCCGGTTAGCTGATCGTTAGCAGATCGTCGAAATTGATCAACTCCCAGAAGGTTCTTTTATGCAAATTTGTCGTTCGGGCTCGGTGTTGCTGCTTGTATTAGGTTGTGTATTAGGGGTGAAGGCCCAGGCTCCTCCATCTGCCCCGGCACAATCTGGGTCGGGTAGTACAGATGCTTCGGTTGAGCCGGCTCAAAATGCAGCTTCTCTGCCACAGGCGGCCGTTACGCTCAACGATGTGCTAGATCACGTCGTGGAGCGGGAGCACTTGTTCATGGCGCAGATGCGTCACATGCATCCTCTAGTCGAAACCTATCTTCAAGATCTTAAGAACGACAGCGCAGGAAAGCCAACTCCGGTAAAGGACCAGTATTTTCTCGGTCGGCTCGATATGAGTGACGGCCCGGAGGACGTTTCTTTCTTGGGACAACCGGGATTCGGCCGCCGCATGCTCAACAAAATGACCGGAGTTTACTCCCTGCACTTCCTGCCGCTTGGGTTTGCTCAGATGGTGGTGCTCGACACCGATTTCGAGAAGAAGTATTACGATTTTAACTTTGTTCGGCGCGAATTTCTTGGAGAACTCCGCTGCTTCGTGATCGACGTGCAGCCCAAGGAAGGCCAGAAAATCGCACGATTCATGGGCAGGATTTGGGTTGAAGACCAGAACTACAACATTGTCCGCTTCAACGGAACCTACTATCCCCAGCCCAAGATGAATTTCTTTTTTCACTTCGACAGCTGGCGCCTGAACGTACGCCCCGGAATGTGGGTGCCGGCCTATGTCTACACGGAAGAATCGAACCTCAAAACCGGATTCAGCAAAACCTTGCACTTCAAAGCGCAGACCCGATTGTGGGGATACGATTTGAAAGGATTGGCCAAGAGCGAAGAATTTACTCAGATTCTGATCGATTCGCCACAATCGGTGAAGGACCAAAGTGATGCCGCCTCCGATGCAAGTCCGGTGGTCGCGCAGCGCATGTGGGAGCGGCAAGCCGAAGAAAATGCCGTCGAAAGATTGCAGAAAATCGGCCTGCTCGCGCCTCCGGGCGAAGTAGACAAGATTTTGGCCACCGTGGTCAACAATTTGCTAGTCACCAACAACATCGACTTGCAGGGAGACGTCCACTGCCGCGTGCTCTTGACCGCACCTCTCGAGTCTTTCACCATCGGCCACACGATTGTCATGAGTCGCGGGCTGCTTGACGTTCTTCCTGACGAAGCATCTCTGGCCATGGTTCTGGCCCATGAACTCAGCCACATCGTTTTGGGGCACAGCTTCGACACCAAGCTTGCCTTCAACGACAAGCTGTTTTTCCCCGATGACGAAACTTTCCGCCGCCTCGACTTCAAACGCAGTTCTGCGGATGAAGAAGCTGCTGATGCGAAGGCGATCGATCTCCTCAAGAACTCTCCCTACAAAGACAAGCTGGGCAATGCAGGATTGTTTCTGAAGGCCCTCCAGGAAAAAGCGCCAGATTTACCGAATTTGATTCGCCCTCACCTCGGGAACAGCTTTTCCGGCGGCAAAAGCATTCGCATGTCGAGCCTGATGGCCGCGACTCCGGCGCTCGATGATCAGCGCCTGGATCAGATCGCGGCTCTGCCTTTGGGCGGCCGCATCAAAGTTGACCCCTGGACCGATCGGGCGGAACTGTCCAAGGCCAAGCCGGTGGCCCTGACCTCGGCACGCGAGAAAATGGAATTTGAGATCACTCCGGTATTCCCCTACCTGACCCGGTTTTCAACCGGCGGAGCAGAGAAAATGGCGCTCACCACCTCATCGCCATCTGAGAATACGCCGAAGTAATGCGGAAGACGGTCACACGCCAACAGCCGGATGGAAGCGAGATGCCCACCCTTGGCCGCTTGTCTCGTCACGAATTGAAAGGATCGACGGCTACTGAATTGCGCTGCCGACTTGAGAAAACACATTGTTGGCATTGGAACCGATGAGCCGGATCGTGCCCACGACGATTACCAGAATCACAGCCAACATCACGGCGTATTCTGCAATGTCCTGACCACGTTCATCGTTCCATAGTTGCTGTAAACGTTTTGCCACGGGGCTCCTCATTTCTCAATGTTGCTAAATGGCCCTTACACCGGAAAATCCGGAATACACCAAGCTGACGGCGGATGTCCCCAAGCTGATCTGTTTAACGATTTTAATATTTGATTCATTCCCAGCCAATAGCACCAAAGTGCCACCGTCGCCCGGCGCGCCGCCGTACATACTCAGGCTATGCTTTTGAGGGGCAGGGCTTGATTCACCGCAAAAAGAGCGAGTTCGAGACGGGTCGAAACTCCAAGTTTGTCGAAGATGTTGCTGAGATGGTGCTTGACCGTGTCCTCGCTGATCTTGAAGTATTCGGCGATTTCCTTGTTCGAATAACCTGCCACCACCGCCGAAACGATCTCCAGTTCGCGTGGGGTCAGACCGAATTTCTTCTGACGCGCCTCGTCATGCGACGATTGCATCAGGGTGCGGAGGTATTGCACAAGGTTGGAGACACTCTCTCGACCGACCCAGTATTCCCCTGCCATTACGGTATGAATCGCTTTCAGCAGAAGCTGCGTGGCAGAGTCTTTGAGCACCACTCCACGGGCCCCCAATTGCAGGGCTTCGACGATTTGGCTCTTTTCCGCCGCCGCAGTCAGTAGAATTACTCGCACCGGAGTCGCGTTCGCCGGCATACTTAGCTCCCGCAACGCTTCCAGCCCTGGATGCTTGGGCATGGCCAGATCGAGCAGGAGAATGTCTGGCTTCAACTGCCGTGCCAGTTTTACGGCTTCGGCCCCGTCCGAGGCTTCGCCCAGAACCTTCAAGTCCGCCTCCGCCTCCAGCAGGCGCCGCAAACCGTCACGGAAAATGGGATGGTCATCGGCGATGACAAGGCGAACGGACTGCGGTTTTCTAAAATTCATGAGGCACTTCCTCGTTGCGCGGCACGGTCACTTCCAATCGGGTTCCCTGGCCGGGATTCGATTCTACCGTGAGTTCGCCGGCAATCAAACCGACGCGTTCCATAATGATCATAGGACCTTTCCCCGCCTCGTTCATTTGATCCCGGTTATAGCGTCCCGCGAAAGGAAACCCTTTGCCGTCGTCTTCGACGATCAGGTTCCATTTCTTGAGGCTGGACCCCAAACGCACTAACACGTGCCGTGCGCCACTGTGCTTCCTCACATTGACCAATCCTTCCTGCACAATGCGCAGAATCTCGCGACACACACGTTGCGGCATGTCCAGGTCTTCCAGGTCAGTGACGAACCGGGCGCTGATTCCGGTCTCCCGCTGAAATCGTTCGACGCTATCATTCAAAACCCCGAGCAGCCGTTGCGCATCGACTTCAATGGCTTTCATCTGCTGCATCAGTTCCCGCAGCTTAAGCACTTCTTCGCGAAGCAGGCCCTGGATTCGACCCAATTCCGCATTGATCGGCTTCCCGGCATCGGCATGTCTCCGCAGCACATCGACTTGCATTTCGACCGCGATGAGAGATTGCACCGCGCCGTCGTGCAGTTCCCGCGCAAAGCGCGCCCGCTCCGCGGCTCCCGCCCGCCGTCGTAACCGGTGCAAGAGGTAAACGTTGTAAACCGCCGGGCCCACCTGGTGAACCAAATCGAGTAAGAAACGAAGTTCTTCCTGCCTCTCTCCCCGCCACGACGGATTAAACAGGAATATCCGGCCTCGCCATTCAGTCCCGAACAGAAAGGCCACGGTAATCAGCGAGCCGAAGGTTTGAACTTCCCGCAATCGGGAGATGGGCGCCATGCCCTCGACCGGCACTTGGTGGCCTGTCTGATCAAGCGCAAGCGTAGTCCACCGATCGCCGTCGATTGCGGCGTAATATACGTCTCCCGGGAAATCATCCAGATAAGTTTTGGCGTCCCGGGAGACGGATTCCAACCAGCGGAACTCGGACGGCCCACCCCGCTGGTCCTTATCCAATTCTCCCACGAAGACCCGCTGACTGTGAGCTTCCTGAGAGGCGACCAGGACACGGGACGCCCCATACATGGACATGGCTTCCCGGAATATCTGTTCTATGGTTCCGGTCAGGCCGGCTTCCACCCGGATTCTCGATAATGTTCCTGTCACCACCGCCTTCTCCGCCCGCAAGTGCTTCTGTTGCTCTGCCAGGTAGCCGAGCAATAGTCCCATCACCAGCAGATAAACCGACAGCATAAACAGACGCTTGGGCTCGAAATCAACCGTATTCACATGGAGTCCATTCAAAATCGGCCAGGGCAGAGATATCCGTGGCTCCGTGCTCAAGTCGAGAATCACGAAGCTCTCGGCCCAGAGCAAGGCAACTTCGGCGGCAGCCGTGCCCAGCGTTTCCCACAGGCCCCATCGGTAGGCGGCCGCCGCGAGAACAAAAACAAAAAATAGAAAAAAAGGAGTGCGCGGGCCTTCGGAAAAAATCGAAATCAGGGCAGGCCAAACGATGTCCCCGGCATGGACCATGAGCCGAAACGCCGCAGTGGACTGCTGCCGCCGTCGCAGCAACATAAGAATCAGAATGCCATTCGCCATATAGAACACGAACAGACCGTAGGCCGCCCAGGAATGACCCAATTCCGTCGGATCCATCTGGATCGCCACTAACGCCGAGACGGCGAGGAACAGCCGGGCGGTAGCCAGCCAGCGCTCGATTCGGCGCGTCTCGCCCGGATCGGGAGGGATTCTCAATCTCCAGGATTGCCGATAACGTTCAATGTAAGGATTCAATCGGGTTGTCTCCACGGACAGGGCGGCTTCGCGGATATTATTGAATAAAAGAAGCTTAGGGGCAAGTAAGCCTTCGATGTCGTGACGCGAGCTTCTGCTCCACGTTACTACGGTAACCAAGGGCGCTCGGGAATTCCCATTTAAAATGAGCCGCGAGGCGTCTCTTGAGCAAGCGATCCCATCTCTGGCTGGCGGCCGTTGCTGCATTGTTAGTCGCGTTGGTTGCGGCTGCGATCATCCTGCCCCGATCGTTCGGCCTGACAGCTTGCAGCGACGTCGTGCAATGCATCTTGTTGCTGTCGGGAGCAGCTTCGTTCGTGCCGCGGGTGCGGCGCTCTCGCGGGCGCACGCGATTGTTCTGGTCACTCCTCACCCTGGGCATTTTTCTGTGGCTCTCGTACCAGTTGCTTTGGACTTACTACGAAGTCGTTCTTTTCCGCGATGTGCCGGTCATTTTCAGTGGCGACGTCGTCATGTTTCTGCACATCGTTCCTCTGATGGCCGCGGTTGGTTTGCGGCCGCACATTCCGCGGGATGAATACGCCGCTCGCGCGGGTCGGCTCGATTTTGCACTCCTGGTCGTATGGTGGATCTATCTCTATGTCTTGATCGTGATCCCCTGGCAGTACGTGCAGGCGGACGCCGAGACCTATAACCGGAATTTGAGCGCGCTCTACGTTACCGAGGAAATCGCTTTCCTGATCGGCGTGGTCGCCTGTTGGCTCCGGAGCAAGGGCCAATGGAGAAGCCTCTACGCGAGCTTGCTGGGCATGAGCATCTGCTACGCGGGAAGCTCTGCCGTTGCCAATTGGGCGATTGGCCGGGAGCTGTACTACAGTGGCAGCTTTTACGATGTACCGCTGGTTACGGCGATGGCCTGGCTTACCTGGATTGGCCTGCGGACCGAGGCTGAAGAGCCCACTTCCGATGTTCGCGAAACTTCAATCCTCTACGGCGTATGGATTGCCCGCTGCAGCATGATCGCAGCATTTTCATTGCCCTTGTTCGCCGCCTGGGCGCTGTCCGATGGCGCCGTTCCCTCCCGCGTCCGCATATTCCGGCTCGGACTGACGCTGATTGCCGCCTTCTTTATGGGAATAATGGTGCTTGTGCGGCAGCGTCTGCTCGATCGGGAACTGACGCAATTACTGCAGCTCTCCCAGGAATCCATTGAGAATCTGAATCGCCTTCAGGCGCAGATTCTTCAGTCTGAAAAATTGGCATCGATTGGTCAGTTTGCCGGCGGCGCCGCCCATGAACTCAATAATCCGATTACCGCCATGCTGGGCTATTCCGATCTGCTGCTCAGCACGCGGCTCACGCCGGAGCAGCGGCCACCGGCGGCGAAAATCGGCCAATATGTTCGTCGTACGAAATCGTTGGTCGCCAGTCTGATCAGCTTTGCCCGGCAGGCATCCTCGCCCAAGAGTCCTATCGATCTCAACACGCTGGCGCGTACTGCGATTAAACTGACGCAACCTCAGTGGGAGACGCTCGAAATCGAAGTTCGCACCCAGTTCGATTCCGATCTGCCCAAAGTTTTGGGGGATTCTAATCAATTGCTCCAGGTATGTCTGGAACTGGTGGCGAACTGCCTGCACGTGCTCAGCGAGCGGGGCGGCCAGGTCATGACCCTGAGAACGGAGCGGCGAGGGGATACTTCGATTCTTGAAATCGGTGCCGAACCGGGACCTCACACTTCATTGACCGACATGGCATCGCCTCCTGCCAATCCCGAAGATGGCCTGGGTCTGAGCGCATGTCGAGGCATTCTGCAGGAGCATCGCGGCCAAGTGGTGCTCGAGGCGAGAGAAGATGGTGCCCTGCAGCTTCGCGTGGAACTTCCGGTCGCGGAGTCAGCCAGGGCCGGGACAAAGGAGTCTACGGCACTGTGGCCATCTCAACCGTACGCTTGAGTTGACCGCACGCCGCGTAAATATCCCGCCCGCGCGGGCGCCGCACAAACGCCGGAATGCCGGAGTCTCGCAGAATCTTTTGAAATGCCGCGATCCGCTCCACATCCGGAGTCGTGAAGTCAATGCCGGGCCCAGGGTTCAGCGCAATGAGATTCACTTTGCAGCGCATGCCGCGCAACAACTCCGTGACTTCTTTCGCATTCTCTGGGGAGTCATTCACCTCCCCGAGTAGCACATACTCGAACGTAATCCACTCCCGTGTACGCAGCGGGTAAGCGCGCGCCGCCGCCATCAACATTTCCAGATTCCATTTCTTGTTCAGCGGCATCAGCCGCGTGCGCAAGGCATCGTTCGAAGCATTCAAAGAAATGGCCAGTTTCGGCCGGATCGTCTCGCCGCCAAAGTCATGGATGCGCGGCACGATCCCTGCCGTTGATACCGTCATCCGGCGCTCCGCAATTCCGACTTCTTCTACCAGCAGGCGCGCCGCCTTGATGAAGTTTTCATAGTTCAGGAAGGGTTCGCCCATCCCCATGAAAACTAAATTGATGCGATCCTCGGGCGGCGAAACTCTCTGGTCCTTGAGCACCGCACATACTTGGCCCACGATTTCGCCCGCTGTCAAGTTGCGCTTCACGCCCAGCAGCGCCGTCAGGCAGAACTGGCAGTCCACGGCGCAGCCGACCTGGCTGGAAATGCATATCGTCGAACGCCCCTGGTTCTGCCCTTGCTTTTGACCCTCTTTCCGCTGCTGCCTCTGGGCGGCGCGGCGATTCAGCACTGCGATGGCCTCCGTCTCTGAAAGGGTTTCAGCCACTGCGGTATTCAGGGAACTTTCCGCGAAACGTTCCGCCAATTCACCGGCCTCGCTTCCATCACCGGCTTCTCCGCCGTCGCCCTCGGGCATCCACACGGTCTCGACGCTTTGTCCGTCGGCAAACGCGATCAGGTAGCGCACCGTGCCATCCTGCGAAACGAATCGCTTTTCGATCCGCGGCAAACCGATCGACATGCCCTTTTCCACCAGCTTTTCCCGAAGCTCCCGCGAAAGAGTCGAAATTTCTTCGACCGACTCCACTCGCTGCCGATACACGCCTTCCCCTAGCTGTTTCGCGCGATATGCCGGCTCGCCCAAACTGTCGGCGAGCGCAGCCAGTTCAGCCCGATCCAGTCCGAGCAGCGAAATTTGCGATAACCCCGTCATATTCTTCGATCTTCGGAGAGATTGTCGGCCGTCCCACGATCCCGGGAAAGGGAGTTCATCCATGGCGGTTCTTTTACGAATTCGCTTAACCCGCTGATTCTAAATCACTAAACTATTCTCGCACACCTGCGCCCCCTATGTCAGAATAGTCAAAGAGACATCCACGCAGATTCGTTCGAGCTATCGAGAGTCAGCGGAAGGCATTCATACCAAAGCCGAAATCGATGACTCCGAAATCAATGACTAAAGAAGTGCGCAATATTCGTCGTCAAAAACTGCCCAACGGGCTCACCATCATCACCGAGCAGATGCAGCACATCCGCTCGGCCTCCATCGGCGTCTGGCTGCAGACCGGTTCGCGCGATGAAGATGCCGAATGGAACGGCATCTCGCATTTCATCGAGCACATGGTCTTCAAAGGGACCAAGCACCGCACGGCGGAAGAAATCGCGCGCCAGGTCGACTCCATTGGCGGCAACATGGACGCCTTCACCGCCAAGGAGTGCATCTGCTTTAATGTCAAGGTGCTCGACGAGCACGTCCCCATCGCGCTCGATATTCTGAGCGATCTGGTTCTAAATCCTACGTTCGATACCGCCGACATTGCCCGCGAACGCGGCGTGATCATGGAAGAAATCAAGATGGACGAGGATAATCCCGATTATCTCGTCCACGAAATCTTCACCCAGAATTTCTGGAAGGATCATCCGCTGGGCAAGCCGATCCTGGGCACCAAAGAAACCGTGAAGCGTTTCGAGCGGCCATTGGTCGTCGATGCTTACACGCACCGCTTTGCTCCGGGAAACATCATCGTGTCCGCGGCCGGCAATCTGGATCATGATAAATTCGTCGAACTGGTCACCGGGCACTTTGAGCACATGAAGGCGTCGAAAAACGGAAACGGCTTCCATGGCCTCCATTCTGCCACGCCGAAAATCTTTTCCCGCATCATCCTGCGCAACAAGAAAGCTCTGGAGCAAGTGCAGTTATGCCTCGGCGTGCCGGCGCACCCCATTGCGCACGAGAAGCGGCATGCCGGCTATGTTCTCAACACCTTGCTGGGTGGAGGCATGAGTTCTCGTCTGTTTCAAAACATTCGCGAGCGCCAGGGGCTTGCCTACTCCATCTACAGCGATCTGAATCCTTACCGCGATACCGGATGTCTGGCGGTTTATGCCGGAACTTCTTTGGCGTCAGCTTCGAAGGTGGTGCAATCCGTCGTCAGCGAATTCCGCAAACTCAAGGCGGATCCCGTGCCGGAAGAAGAACTGAGCCGCGCCAAAGCCCAGCTCAAGGGAAGCTTGATGCTGTCACTCGAGTCGAGCACCGCGCGGATGTCGAATCTGGCACGCCAGGAAATGTATTTCGACCGCTTCTACGGTCTCGACGAACTGATCGAAAAAATCGAGGCCGTCACCGCGGACGATCTCTCGATGCTGGCCAACGAGTTCTTCAAGACGGAGTCGGTGGCGCTAACCGCCCTCGGAAACCTCCCCGGGCTGAAAATCACGCGCGAGCAGCTGGCCTGCTGATCTTCCGCCGGTAATGCATATTTGTACGTACAATTTAGTACATAATAGAACCAGCGCCTGGCTTGGCGCCGAAAGCTTTCCCGAGCGATCCTGGGATGCCGTTTGCGGAGCCGGAAAGGCACCTGGCAGCGACGATCGTCTCTGTCACCGACGGGGAATGCCGTGGGAGGAAATTTCGCGCTCTCCGAGCTTCCTGATGCCGCCTACGAATTTTCAATCACTTACGAAGCGCGAAGCTGGTCTGCATCACGCAAGCTAGTGTGAGCAAAAGCGTTACGCTCGAAGGGCGACATCCAGCCCGGAGTCAAAATCCCCTCCTCTCGCGAAGAACGCGAGAAGGACGGGGACCCGCAGCTGAATCCCGGCTCAGAAGCGAAAGACAACGCCGCCGCCGACAAAAATATTATGTTGCCGGCTCTTGCCGGTGTCCACATTCAGGGGCGGCGCACCCGACCAGAAGTCTCGTGCCTCGCCGCGCAGCCTGAAGTGCCCAATAATCTTTACATCCAAGCCCACGCCGGCCTGCAAAACGCCGCTCGTGGTTCCTCCTTTGCTCGGGTTTGGACCGCCATATTCTAACGTGGAACTGTTATTGAAGCGGCCGAATCCTCCCCCGAAACTGATCCAGGGAGAGACTGCTTGATCGGGAAAGACGTTCACCCTGGCTGCCGGCGTAATGAAAATCGAGGAGAATTGTTTAGGGGCCAGGCCGAGCGCGGTGTGCACATCCTCGTCGGGATTCCCGACGAAGGGCACTTCCAGGGCCAGGGACCAAAGGTTGGCATCCAGGACGCGGCGGGAATAATTTATTTCGTAGGTCAATCCCTTGCCGAAGTGCACGTTGGAATCGAAGGAGGCTGCGCCTGTGATCCCCTGATCGCTGATGAAAGTGCGTCCCAGCATGCCCGTCAATTCGTTCTTTTGTGCGGCGGCCGGCGCAACTAGGGTACAAACTGCCACCACAGCCCCGATGGTGAGGTATTTCAGCGACATTTCTCCTCCCGGAGTCGATGATTCGTTTTACGCAAGTTTCCGCTAGACTAGCACGGACAGGTCTTTTCCGTCGCGCACTTTCCCAGCACAATTCATCCCGTTGAACTGGCGGCATCCGATACAACGTGATTGCAGTGCCCTTGGCATCACCACGGATCCGATGTTCACGTCGATGGTTCCAACAAATCGCCATTGCCCGACCCGGAGCGCAGGCCTGCAGAACCTTCATGGATGCCCCTGGACCGGCGCCGCCTGACCAGCGTCTCCGCAGGTCTGGAAGCGGCCAGACCGCACAGTGCATAAAACAACGCGGCATTCGCCGGAATCTGCAAGTTGAAGTCCACGAAGCTATGGACAAGAATTCCCGTACACCCCAGCAATGCCGCGAAGGAGAGTGCCCAGTCCCATTGGAACTCCCAGCGGCGGGAAGTCGGCAACCCGTATTGGTAGAGGCGCACCAGAAACCACATCATCAACCCGAAGCCCAGCAAACCCGTTTCCACCAGCAACTGCGCATAGTCATTATGCGCTTCGTTGATGAACAGGTTCGTATAGAAACTACGATAACCGGGGTAGACAGTCGGGAAAGTCCCCAAGCCCCACCCCAACACCGGCCTGTGGAAAAACATCCTCAAACTATCCCTGGTGATCGTGGCACGGATACCCGGAGCCAGGTCTCCGAGATGGCTCAGGGCCTGCCCTTTGTCCAGGAAAAATACTAAAGCCAGGATAAAGACGCACACGGCCATTGATCCCAGAGCGACGCGAGGGCTTCGCCTCTTTCCGAAGGCCAGCGCTCCAAACAGGATCGCTTCGAAAATAAATGCAATCATTCCGCCGCGCGACCCAGAAAGAAAAATCGTGGTAGCCATCAGTGCGGCGCAGAACCCCGCTAAAGCTCGCTTCCCGCCCTTGAGCAAATGGCCCATACTGAGAACGAAGGGAATCGGCGTGAGCATTTCCATCAGACCGGCATAGTGATTATGGTTGACGTAACTTCCGAAAATGGTCGCGCTGTTGAATTTTGGAGTATGCACCCAGAATATCTTGCCATTCCCGCTTAGCATCTGAACGAGCGAGAACAAGGCGTAGATCGTACCGAAGACGACCATTACCTTTGCGAATAGCCTGCGACTGTCTACTTCCCTTACGCATTCTGCGGCGATGAAGAGCACAATTCCGTAGGCAACGTATTGCAGTGTCTGGTATTTCGTAACGTAGCCGTAAGCCGACCGGCGCAGCCCTATCTGCGCAAGGATGAGAAGGAAAAAAAGCGCTGTCGGCAAGAAGAGCGGATTCTTTGACAGCTCGATTTGGCCGGAAAGAAGCTGTTTGGCCGCCCAGGAAAGAAAGAGTATGACAGCGCCAGCCTCAAGAACGAAGGTGGACCATTCATCGACCGCACCGAACGCCAGTACGCCGAAAATCAGAAGTGCGCAAAGGCCCAGAACAAGGGCCCAGCCAATCCCTCCGGACTCCCGGCGTCGCCGAGTTCCCAGTTCAACCGAGGTGCTGGTGTCGACCACCAGATGCGATGACATTTTCAACTTCGCGATCCTCTTTGCCGGTCCTCGGCCGGTCCTCGATTTATTGTTCCACCAATTTGACTTCGTCGATCCACAGCTTGCCCCGGATCAAAGGTGACGCGGGCTGGCGGACAATTTTCAACAATAGCAGTTTCGTGTCGGGGCCGGTACGGAATTGTGCCTGCTCCGGGCGCCAGGCGTTGGTGCCGAGTATGTCATCGGTGAGAACGTAAGAAGCTCCGTCGTAAGGATCGGTAATGGAGAAGCGCGGACCGCTGGCGGTGTCCAACTCTTCCGCGCGGTATTGGGCGCTGAACTCGTAATGGGTATTTGGTTTTACTGGAATGAATTGAAAAATGCCGGCATCGGCCGCACTTTGACCGTCGAAGGTGATCGAGAGCGACCGCGTTCCACCGGAAAATTCACTGGTATCAATGGCCAGCGCCGCATGAGGGTTCGATTGGTACCACCAGTCAAACCCGCCGTTTAGAACATTCTCCTCAAATCCCCCATTCACCACCAGGTTGTCACGGGAGGGAAGGTAGGCTTGCAGAAAGCGGTTGAGTACGGCCACTTGTTGCCAGGCAGTCTGGGCGGCCGCAACTTCCTGCTTCGCGAGCAGGAGCCGAAAATAAGGGAATGCGAGGTTCGGTGAAAACTCCTGGTTTAAGGCGATCAGACGGTTCCAAACATTCTCCGCGGCGGGTACGTCTTGTTTGGAAATCAGCAAACGCAGAAAAGAGAGGTAAATATCCGGCCGTCTAGGTAAGACCTCGGTCACAATCTGATTCGCGTCGCCAGTGGTGCGCCAGCACAGTTGGAGAGCGGCGTTGACCATCTGCGGGTCGTTTGCCATCACCAGGCCGAAATAACGCAGCGCCTTTTCTCGATCGCCCTGAAGCAGAAAGAAGTTAGCAGCCTCCCACGCGACATGAGGAGTATTTGGATCTGCCTTTACCGCCTGTTCCACACTCTGTTCCTGCTCGCTGGTGCGGCCCTCGACCTGATACGCACCCGCCAAATCCAGCCAGCACCGGGCGTCATAAGGGTTTAAAGAAACCGCGGTTCGATAGCTGGCGATGGCTTCATCCAAATTGGCAGCCGACAGGGCAAGATTTCGACCCAGCAGTTCACGATATTCAGCGTTCGCGGGTTCCAGGCGGATGGCGCGTTGAAGATTCGTAAAGTCCGGCACCGCTGCGAGCCGGGTCGCAAGGTAAATCCGGAGAGACAATCCGAAGTAAACGGCAACCAGGGTGCAGCAGGCCGCTGTGAAAGCTATCTTTCGAAGCGGGGAGCGGAGTTCAATTCGCATCACGGTAACCGGTGTCCAGGACCGCTGAGGATGGCTAGGTTCACGCAATCATCGCGGAAGGCCGTTCAACACGGAAATCGATGGGCATGTCCCGCAACAGCTGCAACACGGAATCATCCTGGCGGGCGAATGCCATCTGCTCCAGTTCTCGCAATTCCCCGTCAATCCTTGGTACCGGCTGGCCCTCAACCGCCAGCACGCGAGCGAAGGATGTGGGCCGTACATGACAGTCTTCGTACCAAAGTTGTTCGTGCAACTTCTCGCCCGGACGCGCACCTACGAACTGAATCTTGATGTCTTTGTCGGGCCTTAGTCCCGACATCTCGATTAACTTGTGGGCCAAATGGGTGATTCGCAGCGGGTCGCCGAGGTCCAGCATGTAAATGGTTCCGTCTGATTCCAGGGTGGATGCCTGCATGACCAATTGCACGGCTTCGGGAATGGTCATGAAGTAACGAGTCATCTCCTCATGAGTGATCGTGACTGGCCCGCCGGCGGCGATCTGCCGAAGGAAAATCGGCACTACGCTGCCCCGGCTTCCCACGACATTTCCGAAACGAACACAGGCGATTTGAGTTGCGTGGCCATTGTTCGACGCAGGCATGTTCGATGCCGGCACGTCTGATGTGGCCAGGCTGCGCACCAGCAGTTCGGCTACTCGCTTCGTGGCTCCCATGACACTTGTGGGCCGCACCGCCTTGTCAGTCGAGATCATCAGAAAACGTTTTGCCTCGAACGCCAGGGCTAGTTCGGCGAGGTAGCGCGTGCCCATCACATTGTTCAGCACCGCCTCGCAGGGATTCTGTTCCATGATCCCAACATGCTTGAAGGCCGCCGCGTGGAGCACGACCTCGGGCCGGTGTTGCTCAAAGATATGCTGCAACTGATGGCGGTCTCGAATATCGCCGACCAGAGGCACGATCTGGGATGGGGAGCCGGTCGCTGCCAGCTGGTTCTGCAGTTCGAAAATCGAATTCTCGTCTCGATCGAGCAGAATGGCTTTGTTTACCCCAAGCCTTAATACCTGCCGGCTGATCTCAGAACCGATGGATCCGCCCGCCCCGGTGATCAGGATGTCTTTTCCTTCGAAGCCGCTCACGACCTCGGGGTGCGGTTTTTCAAGAGATGCATGGCGTCCGTTGAGCACATGCTCAGGATTCAACTGCGCCGAAATTCGGACATCGCCGCTCATGATGTTTGCAGCCGAAGGCAGAAGCCGGACTTCGGCGCCGAACTGAGTCGTCGTTTGCACGATTTCGCCGATATCTAGTTTTGCCTCCGCGATGAATACGATATCGACGCAGTAGTTGACCAACACGTCGGGCAGAGAGTCGCCAAGCTCGATCACGGGAAAACCGGCGATTCTTCGCCCGCGTAAACTCTTGTCGGGCGAGAGCAGGCCCACAAGTTCAATATCGCTCTGCAGGCTGACTTGGCGGACACCCGAGGCTAATGTGTCGCCAGTGCCCAACAAGACGGCTCGATGGCGAGGGCTGGTGGTGACCCTCCAATATTCGAAACCCGCCCGGCGTAAGGCCCGCAACGTTCCCACCAGGAGCAGGAATATCCCCAGGTCGATCAACACGATGCTGATGGGGATGGCCATGACCCGAAATGTTGTCGCCAGTGCGATACGCGCGAACAACAACACGGCGCTGGGCAGGGCGGCCGCCAGGGAGAGCGAGAACATATCCCGTAGATTGAAATAACGCCAGATACTGGCGTAGGCGCCCAATATCCAAATGCATAAGGGGCGCACCACGATGAGCCCCGCCAGCCACACCAGCATGATGGAGCGGTAGCGCAACGGCACGGCGCCATCGAAGCGCAACTGGAAGGCCAAAAAAAACGCCAGCCCGGCGCAGTTGCCGTCCAACAGCACTTGAGTGATTCGGTTGAACAGCAGTCCCGGTATCCGATGATTCAGGGACGCGCAAGCACGCAAGAAATATTCGCTTTGCCTGGCGATGAAATGCTGTCCAGCGGCTTTAGCGGCTTTTGGGGGAATGCTCATCTCTGTCTGCCCGGAATGATTGCGAAAGTCGAACATCTTTGCTGGTGAATCTGAAGTACGAACCTACACGAAGAATTCATTTGGACCGCTGCCATGGTACGGCAAGTTGTCTAGTCCCCTTCAAGCGTCAATTTTTTCAGGAGATTCGGTTGCTTCGGTGTCATAGTAATGGCCGCCGGCCTTGGCTCCATAGTAGTAGTAGTAGTGGTCGGGCGATCCGAGATCGATTCCGTTCACAACAACGCCCATTACTCGCGCATTCACCTGCCAGAGCAACTCGCCCGCTCGGCGCAGCGCATCTTTCGTCGTTTTCCCCGAACGGATGACAAGAATAATCGAATCGGCTTCCACCGATAGGATGACCGGGTCGGTGACCGACAGTGCCGGCGGGGTGTCGATAATTACGTGGTCGTAGTCTTTGCGCCACTGCGCAATCAAGGATCTCATCTTGCTTGCGTCCAGCAGTTCGGCGGGATGGGGAGGGGGTGGTCCGGCCGGCAGGATGTGCAAGTTTGAAATTGCGGGATAAGTCTTGACGACGGATTCCATCGTGGTCGTGCCTGCCAGTACGGTACTCAGCCCACCCTTACGATCGAAGCCGAAGGCCCGATGCACGCCGGGCCGGCGCAGATCGGCGTCCACCAGCAAGACTCGCGATCCCCGTTGAGCCAGTACGATCGCGCAGTTCACGCTGGTCGTGGTCTTTCCCTCTTGCGGCAGGGGACTGGTCACCAACAACACTTTCGGCGGACTGTCCAATGCCGACAACAGAATCGAAGTCCGCAACGATCGATAGCACTCTGCCGCTTCCGAGTTGGGACGAACGTGAGCGATCAGTTCGGCACGGCGTGTGGCAGAATCGCCGTTCGCCAAACTAAGTTTGGCCGTCTGCAAGTGCGCCGTATCCGCCCGCAAGAACTGAGGGACGACTCCAAGCGAAGGCAAACCGGATGCGATTTCCGCTTGCTCCGGGGTACGGACGGTGTTGTCCAAAGATTCCAACAGGAAAGCTAATCCAACTCCGCCGCATAGTCCCAGAATCAGGCCGATCGCAAGATTGCGCGGAATGTCAGGCGACGAGGGTGCGATCGGGACACGCGCCGAGTCGACCACACGGATGTTGTTGGAATGCAGGCCTGCCTCCAGGCTGGCTTCCTTCAGCTTCTGCAGCAGTCCTTCATAAAGCTGACGATTTGCGTCCACATCGCGCTTCAAGATATTGAACTCAATGGCATTCTGGTTGAGCTCGTTGGCCTCGCGCTTCTGCGCTTCCATGCGGGCAATGACCATGTTTTCGCGCTGCTGTGCGGCCAGGTATTCATTCTTAATCTGAGTAGCCATTCGCCGCACTTCGGCATCGATATCGCCCTGAACTTCATCCATCTGGTTCTTGATCTCGACTACCTTAGGATAGCCGGCGCCAAACTGAGTCTTCAGTTGCGCGTATTCCTGCTTGAGGGAACTCTCCCGTTCCCGAAGGTGACCCAGCATTTCGCTTGGGGACCGCGCCATTAATTCTGGATTGCCGGTGGCGGCGAGCTCGTAGTTCGCCTCTTTCTGGATGCGATCGGCTTCGGTCGTGGTCAGTTCCTTGCTTAACTCGTCCAATTTTGAGGTAGTAAGGTTCTGTTTCTCATCAATCCCTACAATCCCTTTCTCGCGCTGGAAGCGAATCAGCTTCTCCTGGGAGGTTTCCACTTTCAGCTTCAAATCCGCCAGCTGCCGCGAAAGCCAGTCCGAGGTCTGCATGGCGGATTCGAACTTGGTTTGATAATTCTGCTCGATGTAGGAGCTGACGATTCCGTTCACGATGTCCGCGGCCAGCCGTGGATCGGGATTCAAATAGTGAATCTCAATCAACCGGGTGTTGTTGACTGTCGCCACTTTCAGTCCGGTTCGGAAGGTGTTGATCAGCTCAGATTCCTGCCGGGTGTCGATGGTTGGAGATGTAGTGGCCAGTTCGTTGGGGTTCGCCTGGGCCTTTGGTTTTCCAGTGAAATGGGGATTGTCATCGAGTCCCAGCTTGCGAATCACCCGCATAGCAAGATTGTCGCTGTGCAGAATCCGAACCTGGGTCTCCATGGCGATCGTATAGTCCTCGTCGGTAACCGGGTTTGAGGCGGTGTCCTTGAAGGGCAGGGCATCCGCGCTTTCGCGGTTGATCGCGATTCTTCCCACGGCGTCGTAAATTGGGGTGGTTTTGAAGGTCGCGATGGTGGTCAAAATCAAGACCACGGAAGCGAAGGCAATAATCGTCCAGCGCTGCTTGGTCAGAATGACCCAATAATCCCGAATCGTGGTCTCCCGCTGAGGCATGGAGACGTACGTCTCGGCGGGCATCGGAATCTGAATAGGATTTTCGGCCGAATTCTTGGTTAGGCCTGTGGGTCGGAGCTGCAAGGGGGAAGATTTCATTTGTCCAAATTCGATAGACGAGGCGACGCAACTTTTAATATTAATAAAGGTGTTAGCGAATTCTAACACGCAATAGTTTTTCTGAGTGCTATCGATTTTGTGATGAGGCGAACTGGGCAACAAAAAGGGCCAGATTATTAAGGCCGCACACTCAGGCTAGGCGAAGGCTTCCTTCGAGAATGCAAACTGAAGAATTATAAGATGCGCTTACTGATCGATGACGCCGGGCGTCAGCGCATACGCGTTTGTGCCGTCAAAAATGAAGGATTGCGCGGAGCAAGTGCCAGCCTTTAATCCCAGGATGGCTCCGCCCTTCACATTCGACGGCCACGCGAAGTTCCGCCCTCCGGAAGTATCCTGGCACACAATGAAATTCAAGTGCTCGCCCGCGGTTGCATTCGTCAGTCTTGTACCGGTCACATTTCCTTTCAAGGTGATCTTGAACGTATTGGCAACTCCGCCATCGAATGTTGGGATAGTAGCGTAGGCAATCTCGGCAAAGCCGGCGAGGGCGAAGGCGTTCGCATGCTTGCCGTCCAGCGTGTCGGCGTTGAGGTTCTCGACCACCGCGTGATCGCTGATACCCGTCAGTTTGGGCGTGCTGACCGCAACCTCGAACCTGGCGCCATTTTTCTTGTTAAACGCCGCGATTGCCGTGGCCGGCTGGGTTGTCGCGCTGGTCGTGAAACCAAGGCTCAATTCGTTGGAACCGGATGCGTAGAGAACGCCATATTCTCCGCCTGTGGCGATCGTGACGGCGGGCTGGGTGCGATCACCAAACACCAAGTTGCCGGTGGATTTCATGCGGGTGTTGGTTGGAGCGTTGCTATAGAACATCAGATCACCGGTGGAGTTATGCTGAATATTTAAAGGAGAGGTTGAACCTGATGCCGTGATCGCCGTATCCGAGCCACTGGTGAAAGACAAGGGAATGATTCCCTTGTTTGTCCAATCCCGAAAGAATACGGCACCACCTGCGGTTCGATAAATGGCAAATCTAGGCTTCGCATCGTGGCCGGAGAATTCCAATCCCATGTCCTGATCCGCGGTTTTCCCTGCGCTAATCTGCAGAAAGTTTCGGTGGTCGCTGTGGTTCATCATCGACACTCCGGAAGAAGCGGACGTGTCAAACGACAGGCCGCCGTTCGATGCACGAATGCCGCCGTGGCTCCAGTTGGTGTCGATGCCGTCGCAGTTCCCGCCCAGAACCAGAGTCTTGCCGCCGAAGTCGGGAGTCTGTTCGTCGCTCTCGCAATAGGGATTCACAACGATCGTGCTCGAAGATTCACCGCGCCCGGAGAATGGGCCGGCGATCTTCCACGTGCCAGGAACCTCGGAGCCGTTGCTTGTCATTGCGTAAACGGCATACACAGAACCGGCCGCAGCGCGCTGTACCGTCCCGCCTCTGGTTAAGCCTTCGGGATGATTGAACGGGCAGGTGAGGGTTCTGGCCTCTGGGTTCACCACGGTCACGTGGCATGTTCCGGAAAAGGAAATGTCCGTAGAACCTCCGATCGTGATCCAGTTTCCGACCGAGGTCAGAGTCTTTCCCAGGGCAGCGGTGACCATAATGGTGGCCACGTTGTTTCTGACGCTGACAGAACTGAGCGCTTGTGCTGGCCCAGCCGTGTCGGGAGATCGAGTGTTGCTGTGGAAGCCGGGAGCGATCCAGGTGTTGCCCAATTGGCTGTGATCGTAGATCCCGCCCAGTTGGTTTGTGCGGGCATCGATGAATGTGATCAATCCAGCATTGGAATCCGCACCTGTGATAAAGACGCCATAGGCTTTGTTGTGTCCGACCTCCACGCGCTCGAAGCGAACGAAATCGGGCTGACTGTACCCGTAGGTTCGATCGTCGTAGGCGCTGCTATCGCCCAGCACGGAAATGCCGTGACGCTTGAAGCAATTTACCTGCACGTTCACTAATTTGGGTTCGCCGCCGGCCAGCAAGATGCCGTCGTTCCCCATGCCGTTGATTTTTGGAGGAAGAGTATACGTGGTCAAGTCCGTGGGGCTCCAGCAATTGCCTCCGTAGAGTTCGAGGTTCGAAATCTCGACTCCATAGGCTTTGGGTGAGACGGCGATGCCCGGCCCGCTTAAAGCGGGATCGAAATCGATGCGGCAGCCTCCGGCCCACAGGGCGGGAACATTGCAATCCAGCCATTGCGCATCGCCCACCAGGGTGAGGGTTTGGCTGGAATAAATATCTTTGCTGGTGGCCTGACCTCCGCCATAGCTGGCCCCGCCCGTTTTACGTAACATGATGTGCCGGCCGGGGTGCGCGGCCAGGCAGGCATTAATCGCAGGTCCATCATCGCTGACTCCATCTTCGGCGAGATGGCAGGTCACGAAGGTCTCCGAGGGATTGGCGGGCTGCTCGGCCGCCGCCGTTGCTGTCGTGAATAGTGTTACGGATAGCAGCCAGAAAAAAAAGAGGCAGGTGGCGAAGCGACGGTTGTCGGCGATCAAAGTTCTCATTGCTCTGCTCCCATGGTCACGATTGAAACGAGGATTGTTCGAAGGAATCAAACATCGGCAACTCGAAGTTTAGCGGCGGCCCAGGGAAAAAAATGCGGGTGCGCTGCGCAATAAACTGGCAATCCGAAGCAGCCGGTAAAGGCCGAACAAAGAATCGGGAAGCCGAACCGCCTGCCACTCGCGAGGTCCGGAGCCGACAGCGAAACGTGCCGCGCGGCGGGCCCCCTCCCATCGGTTGTCGGCGAGCTGCCAAAGCGTCAACCAGCGGCTACCGCTTTGTGCGGCATCGTTACTGTCTTTGTCGTCGAATAGCCTGAGCGCAATTCGCAGGGCGACGGATTGCACACCAGCATCTTCCTCGATGGCGGCGGACAGCTCAGAAGGAATCTGGATTTCGAAGATATCTTCGGCCAAGGCCAAGGCCAGAAACAGCATTCGTTCCGCACGCGCCTCGCGCGCCCTGGATCTGAGCGCCTGCCAATCGAGAACCTGGCGCAGGCTTTGGGCAAAGTCGGCCAGCAAACTTAATCGGTCCCACAGATGCTTGCCACCATGTACGGCGAGAATCAACGCAGTGTCCTCGGCGGAAAGGGTGGGGATCAACTCTTGTCCGACGGTCACCTTGCGTCGCCGATCCCAGAGATCATCGAAGCGGAAGCGTTGCGCAAGATGGGGCGCGGTAACCTGCCAGTGCAAGTCCACCATCACTTTTTGGTCAGAGGCTGTGAACTCGCATTCACAGTCGGAACGCAGGCGGGCTTTCTCCTGTTTGCGAGTGAGCGCGAACACGGGTTGATATCCGATGCCCGTAAGCACTTCGCGGGATGCGGAGAAGGTGGCGCGATCAATCAGGACGTCCAGATCTGACATCTCTCGCAGAGCAATGTCGCCGTAGAGTAAAGCGGACAGGGCTGGGCCCTTGTAGGCGAGAGCGCGAATTTCCGCGGCGTGCAACGCCTCCATGACCTTCAACAGCGCGGCCGACAGAAGGAGGTAGCGGGCGTTGTTCTCGAAGAATTGCCGGCGCCGTGACTGACTTGCGGCGGCGGCCAGCGGGAAATTCTGTTGCAGGTGCCAATCGAGCAGAGCCGAGAGGCGATGTTCCCTGGCGCTACGATCCAACAGATCCCATGCAAGGCCGCCGGCTATGGCCGAGCGGGCCTGTTCGAGATGCCGAGCGGTCAAGACCTTGCGCGCGCAGGACAGCAAGAGCCGGTTCTCATTGGACAAGCCTGCGGGGATGAATTTCGATGTCGGCAAAACGAGTCTGAGAAATCTTCGCATGTTGTGCAGATCTTCGCACGCATAATAATTGGGGTCCAACAACCCGCTGAATCCGGAGGCGAGTAAACATTTGAATTGGCAACATGGACGCGAGTAAGATTCTTTTCCCGTGACGAAACGGCATGATCCAGAAAAGGTGACTCGATGAAGGCCCTCATTCCACTGTCGTTATTACTCCTTGTGGTCGCCGTCTTTTGTGAAATCGCAGCCGCGCAATCCAGCTACGAGCTGCGCTCGCCAGACGGGCGAATCGAAATCAAGATTCGCACAGCGGAAGATATCCGTTACGACGTGATTCTGAAGGGGCGTCCGGTGCTCGAGAACTCCACTCTTTCTCTTGACGTGGAGCACAAGAAACTCGGAGCGCAACCGAAAGTGATGGTCGCCAAGCCAAGCTCTTACGATCAGGTTGTAGAGCCGGTGGTCCGCCAAAAGTTCGCGAAAATTCGCGATCGCTACAACGAACTGAAGTTGAACATGGAAGGCGGATATGCCGTCGTATTCCGCGCCTACAACGAAGGGGCGGCATACCGATTCGAAACCTCGATGCCGCAGGAGAAGGTGAAGATCTACAGCGAGGAGGCGAGCTTTAATTTCCCCTCAAATTTCGTCGTCTATTACCCGCTGGAAGAAAGTTTTTTCTCGCACAATGAACGCAAATACCTTCCTCAGCACTTGAGTGAGATTGCTCCGGCATCTCTTGCGACGCTGCCAGCAGTGGTGGACGTGGGTGAGGGGGCAAAGGTAGCGATTGCTGAATCAGACCTGGAGTCTTATCCCGGCCTGTGGCTAAAGGGTACCGGCGGAAACGGCCTGGCGGCGATCTTTCCTCCGTACCCGCTCAAAGAAAGTTTGACCGGAGATCGTGACTACAAAGTGGTGGAGAGCGCCGACTACATTGCAATCACCGGTGGGGCACGTACCTTCCCATGGCGCGTGATCGGCATTGCCGACCGGGACGCGGACCTGCTCACCAATCAAATCGTCTATCTCCTGGAAAAACCATCGCAGGTGCAGGACACTTCATGGATCAAGCCGGGGAAAGTGGCGTGGGACTGGTGGAATGCCAATAACGTTTATGGCGTGGACTTCAAGGCGGGAATCAATACGGCGACTTATAAGTATTACATCGACTTCGCGGCGAAATACGGTCTCCCCTACATCATTCTCGATGAAGGATGGTACAAGCTGGGGAACGTGCTGGAAGTCGTTCCCGAAATCAACATGGAGGAACTGACGGCCTACTCGAGGCAGAAAAATGTTGGGATCATTCTTTGGGTGGTGTGGAAAACGCTGGACGACCAATTGGTCCCCGCGCTCGACCAGTTTCAGAAGTGGGGCGTGAAAGGAATCAAAGTCGATTTCATGCAGCGCAGCGATCAGATTCTGATCGACTACTACCACAGGGTCAGCAGGGAATGCGCCAAGCGCAAGATGCTGGTTGATTTTCACGGCGACCAAAAGCCGGCGACCATGACTCGCACCTGGCCGAATTTGATCAGCACGGAAGGCGTGCGCGGGATGGAATGGAGTAAGTGGAGCGCGGAGACGGAGCCGAAGCACAATGTGACGCTCCCGTTTACACGAATGTTTCTTGGTCCCATGGACTACACACCGGGTGCAATGCGGAACGCCACGAAGGCGACCTTCGCGCCGATTCATAACCAGCCAATGGCTCTGGGCACGCGCTGCCAGCAACTCGCGATGTATGTAGTTTTTGAAAGTCCGCTGCAGATGTTATCCGATAGCCCGTCAAACTACCTGCGGGAACCGGAGATCATGCAGTTCCTGGCTGCGGTTCCCACCGAGTGGGACGAAACGAAGGCGCTCGATGGGCGCATCTCCGATTACGTAGTTGTCGCCCGAAGAAACGGCCGCGATTGGTATGTGGGAGCGATGACCGACTGGACGCCGCGCAACCTGGAAGTTGATCTGTCGTTTCTACCCGAAGGAGACTTCACGATGGAAGCCTACCAGGACGGCGTGAATGCCGATCGCAACGCGAGCGACTATAAGAAAATAACCATGCAGGTGAACCGAGCAACCAAAGTAAAGCTTCCACTGGCGAGCGGCGGGGGATGGGCCGCGAGAATCCATCCGTAGGCCAGCGAGCGAGTTCGGCGGGAATGACTTCAGCGCGGCTTCGGCAGCGCTCGCATCGCGCCGGTGGAAATTCCGCCATCCACCAGCAGAGTCTGGCCGGTGATGTAGCGGCTGGACTCGGCCGCGAGGAACACCACCGCCGCATCGAGATCATGAGGCCCACCGGGGCGTTTGAGCGGAATGCGCTCGCAAAGATAGTCCACCCATTCTTTATCTTCGTAGAGAATCTTGTTCTGGTCGGTACGGAACCAGCCGGGAGCTAGGCAATTGACGGTAATTCCATGTCGTCCCCAGTCGTCCGCCAAACTCATGGTGAGTTGCCGAATGCCGCCGCGGCTTGCTCCGTACGGACCGAGGCCGGCATATCCGGCAACGCTGGTGACCGAGCCGATATTGATGATGCGTCCGTAATGGCGCGAGATCATGCGGCGCGCAACAGCCTGAGCAACGAAGAAACTTCCGCGCAAGTTCGTGTCCAGAATCAGGTTCCAATCGTCCCAGGTGACGTCCAGTGCCGGTTTCCGAACGTTGCACCCGGCGTTGTTTACAAGAATATCGAGATGGCCGAAGGCGTCTTCCGCGGAGGACGTCATGCGTTCAATGCTTGTCTGATCGCGCACGTCGAGTGCGAGCGAGACCGCGTTGCGGCCCATCGCTTTGATTTCTGCTTCGAAGGCTGAAAGGGAGGCGGGATCACGGCTGGTCAGAACCAAATCTGCGCCAGCCCTTGCGAGAGCGCGCGCGAAAGTCTGGCCAAGTCCACGGCTTGTTCCAGTCACGACCGCGACGCGCCCGGTCAGATCGAGAAGTCCAGGAGTCAGGGTCGCGCTCACAAATCACTTCCCGGCGTGAGGACAACTTTCATCAGGTTAGGCTCGCGCGCATAAAGCCGTTCAAACCATCGCGGGCCTTCCTCGAGAGGTGCAACGGCCGTGATAAGAGGCTTCACGCGAATCGTCCCGCTGGACACAAGCTCGATGGCTCGCGGATATTCGCCGGCCGACGCGCAGGAACCTTGAAGGCGCAGCTGTCGCGTAACCACTTTCTGTAACGGTAGCGCGACCTCAGGGGAGATGTTTCCCACCAGGATGACGCTGCCCCCTTTGCGAACGCTAGTGATTGCGGTATTCACGGTTTCGGTTTTGCCCACGGCTTCGACCGCCAGGTCGACACCGGTTCCCTCGGTCAACGCGGATATTTGCTGAGCCAGATTTTCCCCCGCGCACAGCGTGGCGGTGGCCCCAAGTTCTCGGCTTAGTTTGAGACGCGTCGGATCTACGTCCGACACAAAGACCCGTGAACAGCCTGCAATCCGCAGAGCCTGTTGCAGCAACAGGCCGATGGTGCCAGCACCTACGACGAGCGCGGTACTATCGGGAGCGATGGCAACCAGCGAAACGGCATGAAGCGCGACAGCAACGGCCTCGAGCAGAGCGGCTTCAGCGAAAGAAAGATTCTCCGGCAGCCGATGAATGATGCGGGCCGGCACCACGACAAACTCCGCGAATGCCCCAGCGCGACGATAGTCACCACACGAAACACCCAGAACCTGGCGGCGATCGCAAAGATTGATATTTCCCCGTAGGCAGGGCCGGCATTCGCCACAGTAAATCGTCGAGTCAAACGTGACACGATCGCCCTCCGACCAAGCTGTCACACCTTCACCGAGGGCAGCAATTGTTCCCGCGGCCTCGTGGCCCATCACAATCGGAGGAATGCGGCGCCCTGAAGAGCCGTCGTAGCCATGCACATCGCTACCGCAGATTCCGCAGGCCGCTACGCGAATCAGAACTTCGGCGCGACCCGGCTCAGGCGTGGCGAGATCGGCGAGTTCCAGGTGACGATATTGTGACAACAGCAGGGCTTTCATTTCGCCGATTTTATTGGCGAAGGGGCAGGCTCGACAATGCCGCTGCCTTCGCGGATGGTGAGAATCTGATTTGCCTTCACATGCGTGAACCGCTCGATCTTTTGCGTGGTCGGCCATTTCACCTCAATCAGGTCAACGGTTTGCACTTTACCCAATCCGAAGTGGAGACGCAGATCGCTCTGCGACATCACGCTGGATCCGCTACGCACTTCGTCCATCTGGGCGTGATTGCCGGTGACTAGCCGCACACGGGCGCCAATCGCCGTGCGATTACTTTTCGTGCCCATCAATTTGATCTTGATCCAGTTCTGCTGATTGCCGCCGTCGTTGCGCAGCAGCGAAGGCACATCGTTCATATTCAAAATCAAGGCATCGATGTCGCCATCGTTGTCGTAGTCACCGAAGGCCGCACCACGGCTGGAAAAGCGCTCGGTGATGCCGGGGCCCATGGTTGACGAGACGTCCTTGAACTGTCCGTTACCCATATTCTTGTAAACCAGTCGCGGATTTTTAAAACTCTGACCCATCTCGTGGCCGCCGATTTCGGGATAGACGTGTCCGTTGACCTGGAGAATATCGGTCCAGCCGTCGTTGTCATAGTCAACGAATCCGCAGCCCCACGCGACGTATTGGTTGTTGATTCCTATTCCGGAAGCGAATGTTACATCGCTGAATGTGCCGTCTCCGTTGTTGTGATAGAGGTTGCAGGTGTCGTCGGCAAAATTTGTTTTAAAGATGTCGAACCAGCCGTCGCAGTCATAATCTCCGACCGCCACGCCCATTCCGGCCTGTTCGTGCCCATTTTCGCTGTAAGCGCATCCTGCCATCACGGCGACGTCGGTGAAAGTTCCGTCATGATTATTGTGAAACAGAATGCTCGGCTCCGAGTCCACCGCGACATAAATGTCGGGCCAGCCATCGTTATCGAAATCACTGGCGACTGCAGTGATGGAATACCGAGGGCCGGGTTTGAGGATGCCGGATTTCTGCGAAACATCTGTGAAAGTGCCGTCGCCGTTATTGTGATACAGAACGTTGGTATCGCCAGTGAGACCACGCGGGCCGCACATGACCGGAATCCCTTTCCACTGGCAGGCAGCGGGATCGCCGGGCGCAGCCGTCGTTGCAGGATCGAGTCGGATGTAGTTACAGACGAAGAGATCGAGATGCCCATCGCGGTCGTAGTCGAGAAAAGTGCAGCCCGCGCCCCAACGGACGCGTTCATCGTAGAGGCCGCACCGGTGTGTCACGTCCGTGAACGTGCCGTCGCCGTTGTTGTGAAACAGAATGTTGTGTCCCCAGAAACAGCAGAAAAGATCGTCCCAGCCGTCATTATCGTAATCGCCGACGCAAATGCCGGTTTGCCAGCCTGTGCGAGCCAGCCCGGATTTTGCCGTGACGTCGGTGAAAGTTCCATCGCGATTGTTCTTGAACAGGTGTGAAGTCGGCGCTTGGCCTGCGGGCCACTTCTCGCCAAGCCGTGTTCCGTTGGTCAAATAAATATCGAGCCAGCCGTCATGGTCGTAATCAAAAAAGGCAATGCCGCTGCCTTTGGCTTCGATGATGTAACGCTTGTGATCGGCGGCGCCCCAGACGTTGGGAATGGTGAGTCCGGCTTCGCGGGCAACGTCAACAAATTGCACTGGAGAGGCAGAAGGGGAGGTCGGAGCGGACTGAAGGATGAGGCTGCGCTTCCATTTCCAAAGAGGCGTGGCAAGTGCATCGAGCAGCGTGCTACCGAGAACCCGGAGGGAAGAGCCAAGAAAGCTTCGCCGCGGAAAATTCATTTCGAGCTCGGAATCTTTGGAAACTGGCGCCGAATTATTCCTGTACCTTCCTTCACTGCGATGATCTGGTCGATGGCAGGGTTTGTCAAACGATCCACCTGTCCGCTAGGCCAAGTAATTTCGAGGGACTCGATCTTAGTGCGCTTCCCCAAACCGAAGTGAATTCGAGGATCGTTGGCCGACATGTAGCTCATGCCGCCTTTTGCCTGTTCGACGTGCACGAAGCCTTCTGAAGTTAGTTTGAGCGAGGCGCCGATGCCGTCGCGATTCGATTTGGTTCCGATCAACAGCACGGTCAGCCAGTGATTCGCATTCCCGCCATCGTTGCGCAACAGCGAAGGATAGTCGCCGCGATTGTTGGTGACGATGTCGATATCTCCGTCGTTATCGTAATCGGCGGTGGCCAGTCCACGGCCAACAATCGGGCGCATGAAATCCGGACCGAGCGATTCGGATACCTTGTCGAACTGGCCTTTACCGAGATTGCGATACATAAGCAGCGGTTCTTTGTAGGACACTTCACTGTGATAAAGCGAAACATTGTCGAGCATGGAGCCGTTCAGTTGCAGGATATCGTTCCAGCCGTCGTTGTCGTAATCCAGAAATTTCATGGCTACGCCGCTCATCAAAACCGCTTTGTTCCCGATGCGCGAGTTGAATGTGTCGTCGGTGAAGGTTCCATCCCGATTATTGTGATACAGCCGGTTCAACTCGAAGTCGAGATGAGTGATGTAAACGTCCTGCCATCCATCGCCGTCAACGTCGGCTGCATCAATGCCCATGCCCGCCTCATAACGTCCATCTTCGCTGGCGGCTATTCCGGATACCAGGGAAACGTCTTCAAAAGTTCCGTTGTGCTTGTTGATGAATAGAAAGTTTGGCCAGGAGTCGTTAGCCACGGCGATGTCGGGCCAGCCGTCATTGTTAAAATCCGCCAGAACCACGCCCATGCCCTTGGCTTCGGGCTTGCCCACTCCGGATGCGTCGCTCACATCGGTGAAGGTTCCGTCGTGATTGTTATGGTAGAGCTTGATGCGCTGGCCTTTGTAATTGCCGGGATGACAGTAGGACCGGTAGCCGGGCCGGTGTTCGCCGCACCAGATATTATTCTTCGGACTCCACTCGATGTAGTTGGTGACGACCAGATCGAGCCAGCCGTCCTTGTCGTAATCGAACCATCCTGCGCTGGTCGACCAGCCACCCTCGTCGGCGACGCCAGCTTTGGCGGTGACGTCGGTGAAAGTACCGTTGCCATTGTTGTGATAAAGGATGGCACGGCCATAACCGGTTACGTATAGGTCCGGATAGCCGTCATTGTCGAAGTCGCCGACCGCGACGCCTTGACCGTAATGCCCTTCGCCACCTACGCCGGCTTTTTCGGTGACGTCGGTAAATGTCCCGTTGCCATTGTTGTGATAGAGCGCGCATCGCAGGGGATGCGGCGGCTTGTAGATGTCGGTCGCAGCGGACTGGACGAAGAACAAGTCCATGAGGCCATCCTGGTCGTAGTCGATCCAACCTACACCGGTACCCATGGTTTCGAGGTAGTACTTTTCTTCCGTCTGCGTGGAGTCCTGCTGAAACGTGATTTTGGCGCTTTCGCGGACGTCAGTGTAGTGAACGGGAATGGAGGATTGCGAAGTTGTCGAAGCTTGAGCGGCGAAAAGCTTGCCCTGAATCAATGCGATGGCTGCGACGCCGAGCGTTAGGATCGCGCCGCAGTTGAGGGCGATAGCAAGGTGGGCATTGGATGTCCTCTTCTCCATTCGTGACGTCACAAACTGCGATCGGCAATCAACAGCGCCATTTGAAGAAGTTGTTGGCGGGCAGCCATTGGAATCGGTTCCCCGGCGGCGGAGGCGTTGACCGGAGCTTTGGAAAGAGCTTCTTCGATCCGATCGACATCCAAACCACCAGCGTTGCTGCCCTTAAACCGATTCAGCACTTCTCGCGCTTTCTCAATTTGTCCGGTCTGGTAATAAAAGACTCCGAGAGTGGAATAGCTTCCGACCCACTCCGGCAGCAGGTCTACGGCCCGCTCCAGGCGCTCGGTGGCCTGAGTTGTATTGCCTCGCAGCACCGCGATCAACCCCATACCCCATACAATTTTGCCTGAACCCGGAATTCGGGCGAGGCCTTTCTTCAGCGTGAGCTCGGCAGCGCCAAGATCATTTTGGCGAAGCTGGATGAGAGTCAGGGAGAGATAGTCCTGATCGTTGTCGGGATTTCGGCCGATGGCGCTGCGGAAAATTTCCATTGCTTTCGTAGTTTCCCCAACGTGAGATTCGATGTCTCCCAATAATGCCAGGAAGGCGTCATCCTGCTGGCCCGCTGGCGAGACTCTCTCCGCGGCGTTGAGTGCGTCGGCATAGAGGCCTTTGCGAAAATAGGCATCGGCCAAATCAAATTTCACGTCGTCAGAGTCGGGATTGGCGCGGAGTGCGGCCTGAAAATGCTGAATCGCGTCATCGTATAAACGGTAGCGTGCGAGCAACACGCCGATGCCCGTCTGCGTGCGATAGTCATCGGCGCTCACTTGATCCAGCTGCGCGATCGTTTCCCGAGCCTCGGCTGCCTGCCCCAGTTTCAAGTAAGTTTCGGCGAGCAAATACAGGTCTTGTGGCTGGCCCGGATGCTTCTTGATCTGCTCATTCAATTCGGCTAGGTCCATTTCCGTGCGCGCTCGGGAAGAAAGATTCGAGCGATTGTCGAGATAATCGAAAAGATGTTGGTAGGGATAAGGGCCGGTTGGCGAGTTTTTCGAGAGGGTCTGGAAAACATTCAAATCTCGTTGGGCGGCAGCCGTCTGATGGAGGCTCCGCTCGGCCATTGCCAATTTATAGTAGCCGTCGGCCGGATCGCGGCTTATTTTCACGAATCTGCGGAGAAGATCAACGGCTTCGACAAATTTCTTGTCTTTCACGCGAAGATTCGCTAACTCCAGAAGCGCTTCAGGAAAATCGGGATTCGAATGAAGGGCCTGCTGAAATAAGCCTTCCGCTCGGGTGTAATTTCCTTGCCGCTCTTCGATAAAACCGATGTTGAACAGGCACGAGGTGTTGCGTGGATCTTGTTTCAGTCCTTCCTCAAAATATTTCAGAGCCTCATCGAATCGGCCGAGATGCCGGTATGAAAGTCCCATAAACGCATAGGAACGCGCTGACGGGTCCAATTGGATAAGCTTTTGAAATTCCTCGATCGCCTTCTCCGTTTTGCCGGCCATGAAATAACTCTCGCCCAGGGCGGCATGAAGATCGGCTCGTTGTGGCGCAATTTTCAATCCGGATTCGAGCAGGGGAATGGCATCTTCAAAATAGTTCTGCGTCATGCTGACGCGAGCCATTAAGAAGATTACGTCCGTATTCTGCGGCGCCAGCCTGTGCGCGCGCACCAGGAGGTCGAGCGCGTCGGAGGGCTTCGCCTGTTCGGCATAAACCTGTGCCAGCAAATAAAGAGTCTCGGCCGAATCGGGTTTCAGCTTCAACACACGGTTTAGAGTGACATCGGCTTGAGCGTATTCACGTTCCCGAAGATATGTCTGGCCAAGGTTGTGGAGAATCTCGAAAGTCTCAGGCTGCAAAGCGTTGGCTTGTTCGAGTTCGAGTTGTGCGCTCTTGTATTGCTTGGTGCCGGCCAGCATCACACCCAGAGTGAAATGCAACTGGACATCATTCTTGTGCGCCACGGATAGTTCGCGGGCTGTGCTCAGAGCCTCGCTGGTTTTTCCGGCTTGAAGATAGGCACGCACCAAATTGAATCGAGCTTCCACAGTTGGAGGATGAACTCGCCGAAACTGTTGAATGGCCGCAAGGGGCGTCCCTTCCGCGAGGAGGACCAAACCCAGGTTGTAGTTGGCCTCGCGATTCGCCGGAGAGATGCTCAGGACTTTGGTGAATTCTTTTTCTCCGAGATCGAATTTCTGCTGAGCGACATAGAGGTTGCCCAGATTATTGTGGGTTTTTGTGGAATTGGGAGCCAGTTGCAGAGCATGTTGGAAGGCGTCCAAAGCGCGGCTGTAATCCTTTTCGCCCGTGTAGGAAATTCCCAAAAGATTGTATGCATCCACGCTGGAGGGAGTGAGCGCGAGTTGCTCGCGGATTATTGTCCTCGCCGGTTCGAAAAGGCCCTGCCGAATCAGTTCCTCGGCTTTTTGAAGAGGTGAACCTGCTGTTGCTGGACGGCTCGCGCCCTGATTTCTTGGAGGAAGGTTTTGCGCCGCGAGTCCGGATCGCGGAATGGCAAGCATGGCCAGCGCGAGAATGCCAAGCAATCCCGGCCGGCGATTCGCTTTCTGGACCCGAATCGAAGCACCACCCAACATCTGCACAGGCCTCTCCGAACGCCTCAATATAGCAGTTGCAGCATCTGCTGAGCCATTTTGTGTTGGGGCTGTATTTGCAACAGAGACTGCAACGCGCCCCGCGCCTTTTCTTTGTCGTTCAAAACGAGGTACAGACGCGCCAGATTGAGATATGCCTGATCAAAATTCGGGGCCGTCTGGATGGAAGCCTTGAATTTGGTTTCCGCTTCAGCGTAACGCTGTTGCTGAACAAACAAAACGCCCAGGTTGTTGAGCGCGTCGGAGTAGTCTGGGCGTAGTTCTATTGCATTCTCCAGGTATTTCTCGGCTTGCTTGGGTTGATTTCTTCGCACGTAGAGCATTCCGAGGCTGTAGTTAACCTCGGGATTCTTCGGTTCGCTGTCGAAGGCGCGTTTCAAAAACGCTTCCGCTTCCTCGATATTTCCCTGCCGACGATAAACGTTCCCGAGATTTAGTAGCGCTGTGGCGTAAGATGGCCGCAACAGCAATGACTGCTGGAAGTTTCGAATTGCTTCTTCATTCTTCCCGTCCTGCGCTGCGATCATGCCCAGATTGTTCCACGCCTCGGGATAGTTCGGACGCAGCTTCACCGTCTGTTCGAGAAACTGTTGCGCCTCTGGCAGGGCGTTGCGCCGGAGATAAAGCGTCCCCAGATTGTAATAAGCGTCCGGATCATCCGGCTTTACGGCGATGGCTTGCCTGAACGATTGTTCGGCCTGGTCGAGAAAACCGTGCTGAAAAAAGGCCACGCCATACGTGAAAGCATTGCGTTGAAAAGTTTCCTGATGGAGCGTCCCCGGGAAAGTCAGCGCTTTGCGGATGCGGTCCGCGGGAGTTCTTGGGACTGATGCCAAGTCTTGCAATAAATCCGCGGGATCTAAAGGTCCCTGGTACACCTTGACGATGTTCGCATCTGCGTCGATGAGGAAAGATACGGGGAGTGAAAGATTCCTGTGACGGTCGAAGAGATATCGGTACAAGATGTTGTAGATGCCTGCCACTTCCTGCGTTGCCAGCAGGATTGGGAATGTCAGCCCTTCCTTGCTGGCGAGTGACTGCAGCGCGCGCGGGTCGGAGGGATCATCGACATTTATTGCAACGATGCGAAGACCGTGGGCGTTGAGTGTTGGCTGCGATTTCTGAAGACGCTGCAGTTGATCGCGGCAGGCGGGCGCGGAGGTTGTCCAGAAACTGAGCAAGAGGGAGCCGCCGAGGAACGAGCGGAGTTCGCGCGAGTTGCCGGCGAGGTCAGGGAGAGAGAAATCCAGTGCTGTTACCGGCTCGATCAGCCAAGTTCCCGCGGACGATGGCAAGGTTTCGCCAGCATGGACTAGAGAATCATCCGTGTGTGCCCAAGACTGCGGGGAAGCCGTGAATGGCTTGGCCGCGAAGTCGCGCGCACCTTCCTCTATTTCGATGCGATGGTTCGCTGGTAAAGCGTCGAAGGTCTGGGTGAGGCCGCTGGGCCACCGCACGGAGGCGTGGATAGAGCCCTGGTTTTTTCCGAGGCCGAAGAAAAGCTCCTTGGTATGTTGGGACAGAAATCCGGAGCCAGCCTGGAGATACTTCGTCTGACGAAGTGTTCCCGCTTCAACTGTCACTGCTGCGCCGATCGCGTCGCGATTGCTTTTGTGTCCGCGTAAACGGAAGGCGACGCAATTGCCAATGCCGTCGATCGCGAGACGCAGGACGCGGATCTGCGGCGCGTTTCGGTTCTTAAGAATGATTTCCAACCTGCCGTCGCCATCGAGATCGGCCAGCGCAAATGCCCGGCTGTCGTCGCGAAAATCTAATCCCACCACGCCGGACACATCGGAAAATGTGCCGTCGCGATTGTTGGCAAAGAAGACATTCCTCTCGTGGCCGTTCCAGGTGGAGTCAGAACGAATGAGTTCATTGATTGCGCTCCATCCGCGTTCATAACCGGGGGAAGGGCTGGAGTCCTGCGGCGATTGCGCCACGACCTGACGCCAGAAAAAACTCGAGACATCCTCCCGGCCGACGCCTGAAATATAACCATTCGCGACGTAGAGGTCCGCATAGCCGTCGTGGTCAAAGTCCCAGCCATCGGTGGACCACGACCAGCGGCCCATTTCAACTCCTGCCTTGCCGGCCACGTTTTGAAATTTACCGTCCCCTTGATTGCGATACAGCGAGTTGCCGGTCATGTGCCGGCGGTAGAGAGCGCGAACGGATTCCGGCTCGCCGCCGTGAAAATTCGAATCTTCGAAAACACGCATGCCGGCCGCAACCCACATTCCGGCCGCATAAATATCCTGCTTCCCGTCGTTGTCGAAATCCAGCCAGCATGCGCTCATGCCGGCTCCGGGCTCGTCCACCTGGGCTTCGCCGGAAACGGCAGTAAAGGTGCCGTCGCCACGATTGTGGTACAGATTATTGCGGCCAAAGTCGTTGACCACGTACAAGTCTGGCCACAGGTTTCCATTGCTGTCGCCCCAGGAACAGGCGAAGCTATATCGATCATTATCGATATCAAGACCGGCAGCCTCGGTGCGATCTTCAAAAGTTCCGTTGCCTTCATTGTGAAAAAGATAATTGGGAGGGCCGTTGCGGGCATCGAAGTACGGAACGGGATAGCGGTATTGATCCAGTCCGTGATAGTAGCTGTACAGGCAGAAGTAGATATCGAGGCGGCCGTCGCGATCATAGTCCGCGACGGCGGCGTGCGTGAACGCTCCCTGGGGCGGGCGTGCGAAACGGAAAGCGTCTTCCTTCAGGGAAAATTTCCCGTCGCCATCATTCCGGAACAGCAAGGGTCCAGTTGCACACACGACCAGTAAATCCTGGAATCCCCGATTCTCGAAATCCGCGAACAGAGCGCACGCCGTGAAATCAAGCACGCCCAGTCCGGCTCTTTCGGTCACATCCTCGAATGTGCCATCTCCGCGATTGCGATAGAGACGGTTGGGAAGTCCGGCGGGTTGGCAGACATACAAGTCGTCTAAGCCATCGTTGTCGAAATCTCCAACCGCGACGCCATTGTTTCCGTAAACGTCGACTCCGATTGCTCCATCGAGAACAGTCCGCCAGTAGTCGGCTCCTCGAAGTAATTGGTGCTTGTAGGAATCAGTTTGGCCGAGAACGCGCGAAGTAATGTCAACGAAAATTGGACCTGTGGCACGGCTGACGGTCTCTTCGGTGATACTCCACTTCAGCGCCCGCCACAGACCAGACTTGTCGCGAGACCACTCAGTGAGCCAGGAGCCGATTCGCTCTTCCCGCACCCGATCCTCACGTGTGCCCACAAAGTCATAGCGGATCCGAGCCTCGATGGTCAGCGGATTGCCGGATATGTTCGCGCATTCATAGATCTCGAAGTCGGCTGTTTCCACTTTCTTCATTGGGAGTAAATAGTTCCCGATCTCTTCAAGAAATCGCTCGCGCCCGGGACGCAATTCTGTAGGGAATTCGCGGCGAATCACTTCGATTCGATCCCCGGACCGCACAGGGAATTCGCGAACCGGACGGAACGAAATCGATTGAATCGAGGCGTCGATGAACTTATTCATGCTTGCCGTGGTCGAAGGATCTGCCCGCACGTGCCGGCCCCATTCCTGCAGCAGCACCATGAGTTCGAATGCATATCCTTCGCTGACGTATTCATCAGTACCCGGAGCGGCGAGGCGAACGAGATCGTCCAGCGGAGATTTCGCGGGATAGTGCGGCGTAAAGGGAACCTCGGCGAAAGGGAAGTCGGGAGCATGCACACCGGCGATTCGCCGGAGTCCGGAACGAATCAGGGATCTTTCGATGGGCGCAGGAAGGAAAAGCACGGGCGCCCACCGCATCTGCTTCAGAAAAGCCCTGCGTGACGCATTTGGATTTACGTCTTTTGGATCCGGCATCCCCAAGGTGTCCGCGAAACGATAACGCAGCGTTTGACTACGCTGTGACGAGTCTATCAACCATGAGGTTCTTCCACCGGAGCACGGCCCGAAGAATCCCCGATTACCAACTCTGATCCGATCTGATATTCCTTGCCCTGCGGACTGGCAGTGCTGGACAGTTCGTGCAACGCGTCCGCTGCCAGCTGTCCCAGGGTCTCTCGATGAATATCCACGGTGGTGATCGATGGGTTGCTGTATTCGGCGAGGCGTGTCTTGTCGAATCCGGTCACTGAAATATCCTGAGGCACGCGGCAGCCGGCGTTCAGCAAGCCTTTTATGACGCCGACGGCGGTCAGATCGTTCACCGCCATCACGGCGGTGGGTCGTGGACTTAGTTTTGCAATCGCCGCGCCCGCGGCGAGTCCGCCTTCGAAACGCAAGTTCCCCGGAAGTACCGGACCGGGCTCCAGTCCAAGGTGACGCATCGATTTTTCGTAAGCCTCCAGGCGGACGAGGTTGGACTTTAGCCCTGGCCGACCGGCGACGAATGCAATCCGCCGGTGTCCGTTCTGGTAGAGGTATTTCACGATCTGTTCGATTCCGGAAAGATAATCGATGCGCAGATTGCTGGTATAGCCGCGCACCGGCGCGAGATCAAGGAATGTCACCGCGATCGCTCTTCGGGCAAGTTCGTGGATCAGGCGCGGACTGATCTCCGATGTCATGATCGCGACCCCGCGGACTTTGTGCTCCATCATTCTCTCTGCAGCCTCGCGAGTTCTGCGGGGATCGTAGTTGGTGTCGCTGAGAATGGCGTCGTAACCCAGTTCGCGGGCGCGAATTTCGAAACTCTTGATCACCTCCGGAAAAAATGGATTCTCAATGTCGGAGACGATGATGCCCAGCGTCCGGCGGTCGCGCGAAGCCAGGTGGCGCGCGTGAACGTCGCGAATATATCCCAATCTCTTGACCGTCGAAAGCACGAGACGGCGAGTTTCACGCCCCACCTTGCCGGTCTTGTTTAAGACATTGGAGACCGTGGCGGTTGAGACCTCCGACGCTTTCGCGACATCGCGAATGGTGACACTCATGTACGAAGTCCCCGGTCGTATTGCAAACTCTCGGACGCCGCATTTGAAACAGCGCGGAGTATAGACGACAAGAAAATTCTTGACAACGCTGCGGATGCCATGTTATCCCCGTCAGCAATGAAATAGTAACTTTGTACTAGGGTCTTTTAGGTTAAGCGGTTAATTCGCAAGCGCTCGTTTTGCTTGAGAGGGTTTTTGCTCTGGGGGATCGTCCCAGGGACGACCTCGAAGCGGCAACTGTTCGCGCATTTGGGCCTTAAGTTCATGTGGCAGTGGAATTTGTGGCAAAGGCTTGCCACAATGCAAGCCCCGAAGCTCAAAGGAGAGCTCATGAAGCGATACGCATTTGCCTGGATCCTGCGCAACATGTTGACCGTTGCAGTCTTCGCCACACTCGCCGTCAGGCCGCTCCAAGCTCAAGTCGATACCGGTTCCATCACCGGCACGGTTACCGACCCCTCCGGAGCGGTCGTGAGCGGAGCCAAAGTCACGCTCACCAACGAGGGCACGGCCGCGAGCCTTTCTACCACGACCGGATCGGATGGAGGCTACAAATTCAGCCCGGTCAGAATCGGCACTTATAAGCTCGACGTTTCGGCCTCCGGCTTTAAGACCTCAAGCGAACCCCACGTTGTCGTCGATGTGAGTGCGAACGTTTTACGCAGTTTCCAACTCCAGACGGGAAGCGTGAGTGAAACCGTCGAGGTTACCAGCGAGGCCCCGCTGTTGCAGACGCAGGATGCCTCGGTCGGCCAGGTAGTCAATCAGAAGAGCGTGAATGATCTTCCTTTGAACGGGCGGAATTTTACCTTCCTGGCCCAGCTCGCGGCAGGGGTGAACACTCCCCAAGCTGACACGCGCGGCAACGCCGCCAGCGGCGCCTTCTCGGCCAACGGCCTTCGGCCGGCGCAGAATAATTACATGCTGGATGGAATCGACAATAACTCCGACACCGTGGACTTTCTGAACGGTACGAACTACGTTGTGCTTCCCCCAATCGAGGCGGTTCAGGAATTCAAGGTTGAGACCTCGGGCTTTAGCGCCGAGTTCGGCCGCTCAGCGGGCGCCGTGCTGAACGCCACCATTAAATCCGGCACAAACCAGTTTCATGGTGCCGCCTGGGAATTTTTCCGAAACGACAAGCTCGACGCCGCGGACTATTTCGAAGACGCACAGCACATTCCGAAAGGAGAGCTGCGCCAGAACCAGTTCGGCGCTACCTTCGGCGGGCCGGTCATCAAAAACAAGATCTTTTTCTTTGGGGACTACGAGGGATTTCGACGCGTGCAGGGCACGATTCAGACCGGAAGTGTGCCGACTGTTGCGGACCGCACTGGCGGCTACACCAACCTCTCGGACCTGATCACTCAAACGGGTGCGATTTCGAATTGCGCGGCGGCGGGCGCCAGATGCGATGACTTGGGCCGTGTAATCCCTGGCGGAACTATTCTCGATCCGGCCACAACTCGGGCAGTCACGGCGGGGGTTGTGGATCCGGTAGCCGGCATTACGGCGACAGGTTCGGGTTTTGTTCGCGATCCCTTCAGCACCTGCCCGGCGAATACCGTAAACTTTAGCGGCGGCAACATCTCTGGGTGCAACCTGAATCACCTCCCAGCGGGGCGACTAGATGCAAACGCCATTAAGCTGTTAAGTCTCTTCCCAACCCCAACTACCGGGGGTGTTTCTAACAATTTTGCCAGCAGCAATGGCCTATTCGAGCATCGCAACGCCTTCGATACACGACTGGACGTCAATTTCAGTCAGAAGGACCAGGCGTTCTTCCGCTTCAGCTACGTCGATGACCCGCAGTTCATCCCCGGACTTTTTGGCGGGATTGCCGATGGCGGCGCCTTCCAGCAGGGCATCCAGACGGCCCTGGCTCAGCAGAGTGCGCTGGCCTACACACACGTGTTTTCCCCGACCACCGTCAACGTCGCCCGCGCGGGCTTGAATTACCTTCACACTACGCGTACCGGGCCGGAGGGCGCCAGCACCGCCAACATCCCATCACAATTTGGAATTCAGGGCATCCCGCAAGGCCGCTTGAACGGGGGACTCCCCGCCATTGCGTTTGGCGGGCTGACGACTTTGGGCAGTAATGCTTTCCTGCCATCGGATGAAGTCAGCCAGACCCTTCAATTTACTGACGATTTCACTAAGATTTACGGGAAGCACAGTTTCAAGATGGGCGTGGAGTTCCAGCACATCAGGTTCTCGACTCTGCAGCCAGCCTGGTCGCGAGGCCAATTCGACTTCAACGGTTCATACACGGATATTTCCCAGAATAATGGAAGCAACACGGGCATTGCACAGTTTCTGCTGACTCCTGCGGCCTCGAGCGTCGGAGGCGTGAATTGGGTCGGAGGCAGCGACAACGTGTATGCCTCAAACATTTCCACCACGGATGACGGGAAAAATTACTTTGCGTCCTACTTCCAGGATGACTGGAAAGTAAATCGCAAGCTCACCCTGAATCTGGGTCTGCGCTGGGATTACTTTGGACTGATCTATGAGTTGTATGGCAGGCAGGCCAACTGGGTCCCCTACGGTCCGCCCACGGGAGCCCCAATGTTCTTGATCCCGAGTGGTGTCAACCCGAGCGAGTTGTCTACGAGCTTTACCAATCAGTTAGCTGCCGACGGAATCGCGCTTAAGATTGGCGGTTACGGAAAGGGCCTGGGCACGCCGCAAAAAAACAATTTTGGTCCGCGCTTCGGGTTCGCCTATCAGGTGAGTCCGAAGCTGGTGGCTCGCGGGGGAATAGGAATTTTCTACAACGCATTTGAGAACCAGGGATATGGGCCCAATGACGGTGAGAATTATCCTTTCGTATACAACTTTAACTGGTCCAGCGTGAACGACTGGACTGGCCTTGGCGCCCCTGGTTCGAACCCCAATCCGTGGGGTACCTGCGGCACAGCAGGCCCCGGCGGTGTTGCCACCTTGTCGTCTGGATTTTCGTGTATCAATTTCGCTCCCACTGCGGTAAACGCCGCAGGCCTCGGGCTGCAAGGGCTTCAGTTCGCTTTTAAGACCCCTTATACGATTGGCGGTAACTTCACTCTTCAGTATCAGATCCAGCCGACGTTGTCGGTGCAGGCTGCGTACGTGACCACTCAGGGTCGCCATCTGCAGACGGGCATTGGCGCCAACAACGTGGAGCAGATCCTGCCTTCAGGTACTGCTACGAACGGTTTTATCCCGTTCCCCGGTTTCGGTGGCGGGAGTTATCAGGCTACGGTAGGGAGCAGCAGCTACAACGGCTTGCAAACCAAGATTGAGAAACAGTATGCGGGCAGTCTGGATTTCCTCGCCACCTATACCTGGTCAAAGGCGTTTTCGGATGCCGGCGATTTGCTGAACGGCGGCAACGTCGCAGGTTACCGTGCCGCGAGCGTTCCAGGTTTTGGGATCGGAAAAGATCGCGGCCTGGCCGATTTCAATATCACCAACGTATTCCACCTCAGCGGTGGCTATGCGCTGCCCTTCGGCAAGGGCAAGCGCTTTATGAACGGTGCGGGAGGGCTTGCTGACTCTGTGTTGGGAGGATGGAGCGTGAACGCGATTGCCACGCTGGAGGGCGGCCAACCGATTACTCTCAGTTGCCCAGCAGGAACGACTGCAGGAACAAGTTGCTACGATCTCAACGTTCCCGGACAGAGTCAGAAGCTGGGGCTGCACACCGATTCGAACGGAAAACTGAGCTGGTTCGGAAACCCGGCGGCATTCACGCAACCGTGCGTCATGGGAGGGACGCCGGGAGCACCCACTCCTATTCCAAATAGCCCTGCGGGATGCATTCCTTTGACCGGCTTTGGCGCTTTAGGTGGGGGCCCATCCACGACCACATCGCCGGGATTCCGCCGGCTCGATTTCTCCACGTTCAAGGACTTCCGGCTCACCGAGCGCTTCACGGTGCAGTTCCGGGCCGAGTTCTTTAACATTTTCAATCACCCGAACTTCAACGCTCCGAACTTTGGCGGCAACGGCGTGGTCGCGGTCCCCAACTCGGGCAACTATACGAACTCGAACTTCGGAGAGATTGGTTCTACTCGCGATGCTCCCTACGATCCCAGACAGATCCAGTTCGCTTTGAAGTTGTACTACTAAGCTGAGCCTGACATCCTACGCGGGAAGGCGCTTCTGCAAGGCGCCTTCTCCGGGCGCTGCCCGTCCTCATTCGCCTGCTTGCCTATAGCAGGTGATAGCATGCAGACCGTGAGTATTCGACTTCGGCCCGAGGAATGGTTTTGTCTATTGGTGCTGGTTGTCGGGCTGCCAGCGGCGTCCGCGACCGAGCAAACCGAGCGACTGAACCGCAAATTCCAGTCCGCGGCAGCGCAATATGATGCGGGTCACTTCCCGGAAGCCGCCGCCGAGTTGGAGAATCTATTGCGCGATGTCCCGGAAAGCTTTGAGGTGCACGAACTGCTCGGCCTGGCCTATGCGGGCGAATCACAGGATGCTTTGGCCAATCAGCATCTGGAGAAAGCGGTACGCCTAAGGCCGGAATCGGCGGCGGCCAGAACCAATCTGGCCACCAATCTAGTCCGCATGGGAAAGCTGGAACCTGCTAAAGAGCAATTGAAGAAGGCGGTGGCGCTCGAACCGCGGAACTTCGATGCCAATCACAACCTGGGTGAGCTCTACGTCCGGATGAGCAAACTTTCGGACGCAGTGCCATTTCTGAGCCAGGCGCAGCGAATAAAACCCTCGTCCTACGACAATGGCTACGATCTGGCGCTGGCCTATATATACACTGGGCGTCCGGCTCAGGCGCGGCAGCTCGTCCAGAGCCTTCTTCCAGAAAAAAACACCGCGGAATTGCACAACCTGTTGGGTCAGATTGAAGAGAAAGACGGGAAATTCGTGGCCGCAGTCAGTGAATTCGAAATTGCCGCTCATCAAGATCCGAGCGAGAGCAACCTTTTTGACTGGGCCAGCGAACTGCTTCTGCATCGAACCCTCGAACCGGCGATTGAAGTCTTCCGGAAAAGCGCCGAGCGGTATCCGAATTCGGCTCGCATTGCGATTGGTCTCGGCATTGCGCTGTACTCGCGCGGTAATTATGACGAAGCCGTCAAATCTCTGCTCCGGGCATCCGACCTAAATCCTTCCGACCCACGCTGCTATTATTTCCTGTCAAAGGCCTACGACAGCTCGCCCAGCCAGGCGGATGAGGTTATCCGGCGGTTTGCCCGCTTCTCCGAATTGCAGCCTGGCGACGCGCGAGCCTTTTATTATTATGCGATGAGCCTGTGGAAGGGAAAACGAACGCAGGATCCTGGCGTGGATCTTCGTCAGATTGAGTCATTGCTTACAAAAGCAATCGCGCTCGATCCTAAACTCGCCGAGGCGCACTTGCAGCTGGGCAACCTTCATTCGGATCAGACTCAATATGCCGAATCCATTCCTGAATATGTGAAGGCGTTGGACAACAATCCCGATCTTGCCGATGCTCGCTATCGTCTGGGTCAGGCCTACGTGCATACCGGCGAAAAGACAAAGGCTCAAGCACAGTTCCAGATCTATCAGCGATTGCGGGCACAACATCTGGCGGATCTCGACAAACAACGAGCGGAGATTCGGCAGTTCGTTTACTCGGAGAAAAATGAGACACCGGTCAATCCGTGAGGATGCGACCGGCTCAGTCTGCATGGCGCACCGGATCATCGATGAAGTCCTTAACACAGATTCGACAAAGCACCTTTGGGAACTCGCGGATAACGTCTAACCTTCGCGAGGTTGGCTGCCAGGTGGGCCGCACGCGCCGCGATTTTTTGCGAAGCGCCGCCGGAGTCGCTTTGGGGAGCACCTTGCTGCGTCCGTCATGGGCTCGAGCGGCAGCGTTGCCTTCAAAAAGAAAAGTCGTGGTCGTCACATTCGGCGGCGGAGCCCGCGATCAGGAAACCTTTGCGCTGGAAGGGCAGGAAAACATTCCGCACCTCATGCGCGAACTCATCCCACAAGCCACATTTTTTACCCAGGTCGTGAATCGCGGAATTCTGGGCCACTACGTGGCGACTGCGAGTCTGGCAACCGGGGTATACGAGACCTTCAATAATTTTGCGGCGGTGCCACCTCCATCTCCGACGGTGTTCGAATATTTTCGTAAAGACCTGAAGCGTCCATCCTCGGATGCATGGGTGGTTGCTCCCAGCAACGGTTTCAACCGGATTGGCGAAAGCAGTCATCGATCCTATGGCCCCGGACTGGGCGCACGTGTGATTCTGCCGAAACGTCTGTTGACGGCGGCGACCTCCGGCCGCGGAAGTGACTACCAGCATCTGCTGCGCGACAACTATGAAACTCCTTTTTTCGCACCCGAGCTGGCAGGCAGCGAGTTCGAATTGCAGCAGCTCGAAATGATCCTGAAACTCTCGGTCAACGATTTCAAAGACCATGCGCAAGCCCTGTCGAGTCCGGACGAGCTGTCCGTCTACATTGCGCGCCAATTGATGCGGCAAGTTGCGCCCAGTTTGTTGTGGATCACCATGCATGACATTGACGTTGCGCACGCCGGCGCTTATTCGCTCTACGTCGAGGGAATCCGCCGCACCGATCGGCTTTGCTCCGATTTGTGGAAGACCATCCAGAGGGAGCCGGAGTATGCCGGAAAGACAGCATTGTTCATCCTGCCCGATTTCGGCCGCGATGCGGATGAGGATGCCGGCGGCAACGGTTTCCAGCATCATCGCACCGGCGACGCTTTGTCGCGGACAACGTGGATGCTTGCCGCCGGTCCGGGGATTCGAGAAGGCGTTGTCTTCGACCGGGCCATCGATTCCACCGACCTGGTGCCAACTCTGGGATCGATGTTGGGATTTGTTCCGTCGTACGCTCAAGGCAAACCAATCGCCGAGCTGCTATAGACTGCATGCTTCCACGCGAACTCAAACCGGAGCAGTTTGCTGGCTATCCGCCAGAGGCGCGGAAAGTGGTCACCAACTATCTGGCGACTCTACAGCAATTGCCGCTGAGTTTCGTGCCAGGTCTGCTGCGCGAACTCATCGATTACGATTTCAAGTTTCCCGCCGAGCGCAAAGCGCGCGAAAGAGAACTGGCGCATCTCAGTTCACTCTCAACGGCCCAGCTGAAAGATTGGTTTCAAGGCTTCGCGCAGATTCGACTTTCAACCGAACTCGAAGAGTTCGACTGGGCAAAGGCCCCGGCTAGGTTTGTCGAACAGCTGTCGGCACATCTTTGGAGCACCCATCAACTCGACGCGTTTCGCCAGGCCTCGAACGGCTACGCCGATCGTTTACGTTCAGCGGTGCCGCCCGGGATTCCTCCCATTCCCAGGCTCGGAATCACGGTCATCGGGCAGGGAGTCGGGTCCTATGACGAGCCGCTTTTTCGTAAGCTGCGTGCGCATGGCGCGTATTTCAGCCGGGTCAAGCCGGAAAATGGATTACGACGGCTATTGGACGCGGTTGCCGACCGAGCCAAGGCTCATCCTTCTCCTTACGCTCATTGGTACCTCGACGGCGGGGAAGAAGCCGAACATGCACCGGTGCTCACTTGTATTTCCTACCAAGGTCTCGAACCGGCGCGTGCTGCCCTGTTGCGCAGGATGCAAGCGGAGATCAATCGGCCGGGGATGGGTCCCGAAGCTCTGCGCACCCTGCTCGCCCGGATGCGTCCAACAGATCTGGGTATGGACAAAGAGGGTGACAGCAAACCACAAGACGAAATACTGAAACGTTTCGAAGTGAGTCTCTTGACTGAAGGTTCGGGGACGCAAATCTTCGCCACCAGTTTTGCGCAGTGGGCTGCGCGCGAGGCCCTCCGCCGGGCTCAACCCCTCACCCTCCTGGTACGATTTGCCCCACGACAGCGGCAGAGGCCCATGAACGAGCTGCTCTCTGCCACTCCGGCCGCTCCAGAATTCGATTTCATCGGTTCCTTGATTGATGCCGATCTGGGCGCGTACTACAACTGGCTAAATCAGCAGCGCTTGCCGGGAGCTGAGCAGTCGTCATTCCTGGTTTGGTTTGAAGGGCACAATCAGGCCCTGGCGATCGGTCCATCCATCCCGCGCGGAACCGAATCCACTTCGGCGACCGATCTGGAACAGGTGCTCGCCTGGACCGTGTAAGAGGTACTGTGAGTTTCCAGCCTCGGGAGCTGCGGCATTTCGTTCGTGTAATCGATAATTGTTGGAGAGACTAAAAATGGATCGACGCAAGTTCTTGAAACAGACCGGCACCCTGATCGCGGGAGCCGCTCTCGCCCCCTATGCGCTCCCAGAAGCAGGCGCCCAATCCGGCGTCTCAACCGCGAGTGGCCGCCTGATCCTCCCCATGAATCGAAAGTGGCGTTACAGTCGAACCGTTGTGGAAGGCGGCCACGCAAAAGATTTCGACGACTCCGGTTTTGACCAGGTCGTCATTCCGCACACGAATGTGCCGCTCCCATGGCACGGTTTTGATGAAAAGACCTATGAGTTCGTTTCTCTTTACCGCCGCCGCTTCAAGCTTCCGCCCGAAGCGCGAGGGAAGCATGTGTTTGTCGACTTTGAAGCAGTGATGACCGCCTCCACGGTCTTCCTAAACGGAGTGCGGCTGGGAGAATACAAGGGCGGATACACTCCATTCTCGTTTGATCTGACTCCTCACCTCGATTTTGACGGAGAAAACCTGCTCGCCGTCGAAGTGGATTCGAGCGAGCGCCCCGATATTCCGCCGTTCGGATACGAAATTGACTATCTCACTTTCGGCGGCATCTATCGAGAGGTTTCTCTGCGCGTCGTGCCCGCGACTTTCATCGAGAACATTTTTGTACGACCAAAGAATCCGCTCGCGGCCACTCCCGGCGTCGATGTCAACTGTTTTATTCAACACCTCGAACCGTCGCAGACCGCTCTGACCATTGAGATCGAATTGCTCAATGGCGATCATGTCCTTGCGAAGGCCTCGCAACCCGTGCCATCTTCAGGCCCGGCGAGCGAGCCAGTCGCGCACACAGTACACCTTGACGGCCTAAGCGGAATTAAATTGTGGGATCTGAAAGATCGGAATCTCTACTCCGCTCGCGTGCGTTTGCTTCGAGGCACTCAACTGCTCGACCAAGACTCCCGCCGTTTCGGTTTTCGGAAGGCGCAATTTACCGATCACGGTTTCGAACTGAACGGAAAGGTTATCAAACTGCGCGGGCTCGATCGTCATCAGACATTCCCCTTTGTCGGGCAGGCGATGCCTGGACGCGTTCAACGGCGCGACGCGCAGATTCTGCGCAACAAGCTCAAATGCAACATTGTCCGCACCTCGCATTACCCGCAGTCGCGTCACTTTCTTGACGCTTGCGACGAAGTTGGCCTCCTCGTGCTGGAAGAAATCCCGGGCTGGCAGCACATTGGAGACGAAGCCTGGAAGGAAATCTCAGTCGACAATGTCCGTCGCATGATCCGTCGTGACTGGAACCATCCTGCCATCATTCTGTGGGGAGTGCGCATCAACGAATCGAAAGACGACCATGATTTCTACACGCATACAAACGCCCTTGCTCATCAACTCGACCCCACGCGCCAGACGGGCGGCATCCGCTATTTCCAGCAATCGGAGTTCCTCGAAGACGTCTTCACGATGAACGATTTCGGTTTTCCACTGAAGCCGCCGAATCATTCCAGGTACTTGAACACGGAATTTGTCGGGCACACTTTTCCTACGAAAACCATCGACCAGGTCGAGCGCCTCACGGAGCATACGATTCGCCACGCGCGCATCCACGACCAACTCACGTCCAATCCGCAATATGCCGGAGGCATTGGCTGGTGCGCCTTCGATTACAACACGCACGGCAATTTCGGATCGGGCGATCGCATCTGTTATCACGGCGTCACTGACATTTTTCGCGAGCCAAAACCCGCCGCAGGGTTTTACAAATCGCAATGTGATCCGGAAGAAGAGATCGTGCTGGAGCCGGCGTTTCATTGGGCGCGCGGTGACGCGTCGGTAGGATTCTCCAAAGCTGTCGTGTGCTCCAATTGCGATCACCTGAAGTTCTATATCGATGACCAGCTAATTGCGGAAGTCGACCCCGACCGAAAGCAGTTTGCCCATCTCCGCTACGCGCCCTTCGTCCTGGAAATGGGAGAGTTGTTTCACAAGTGGGGAGACCTGCGAATCGAAGGCTACATTCAAGGCAAACAGACAATCTCGAAGCGTCTCTCGGGGACCGGCGTCGATGTGAAATTCCTTCTGCTTCCCGATGATACGGAGTTAATCGCCGACGGCGCCGACTCAACCCGCGTAGTTCTGCGCGTGACCGACGAGTTCGGTGCGGTTCGCCCCTTTGCCAACGACGCGATCAAGCTCGAGGTAGAAGGCCCCGCCGTCATCGTGGGCGACAATCCCTTCTCTCTGATCGGCGGAACCGGGGCGATATGGATTCGAGCTCAGGAACAACCCGGCAAGGTGCGACTCAAAGCAGTCCATCCGCGGCTCGGAGAGCAGCAGGCAGAAATCGAGATTACCGCTAGCGCACACGAAATCCCGTAAGCTGGCAAGCCGCGACAGCATGTAAGTCGGAGGTCGTTCGTCTTATTCAGCGACCGGGGTAATCCACTGCGGCCTGTTGAAAGGTTTATTTCGCGGGCGCTGACCCATTACTCTCTTCGGCTACCAGATCCCAAGCAAGCGGTGTGCCTTTGAGAATATCCCGGCTAGCGGCGCGCCCCAATATAGTGGGGAGATGGCGTGGATGCAGGCCTGTAGCAGGACGAATCGAGCGCACGTTATCGTGAGTGAAAATCGCTCCCCTGTTGACGTTCTCAACGACGAACAATGAGCGGCGGAACCTCAGGGTTTTGATTTCGCGCTGAGTAGGTCCGTAGTGGGCTTGGCCCAAAGCCCGCTCTGTACTTCTGACTGCGCGAACCATTTCAGCGAACTCCTGAGGTTCCAATGAGAAGCCACTGTCAGGACCAGAGTTAGAACGGCTGTCCGTCAAATGTTTTTCAATGACGCAGGCGCCGAGGGCAACGGCGGCGACTGGGGTCTCAAGCCCCATGGTGTGGTCCGAAAGCCCGACATGGACCCCGAAGCGCAGAGTGAGGTCGAGAATGGTCCTGAGGTTAGCCTCTTCCGGTAGGGCAGGGTAGGCACTAGTGCACTTGAGCAAGCAAAGCTGGGTAGCGCCCTCCTGGCGCGCCGCCGCTAGAGCTTCATCGATCTCCTCCAGCGATGCCATACCGGTTGACATCAGCAGTGGCTTGCCAGTCCGAGCCATCCTTCGTATCAAAGGAATGTCAACCAGTTCGGGAGACGCGATTTTGTGGGCGGAGACGTTGATTGACTCTAAAAAATCCACCGCAGTGAAGTCGAAAGCGGAGCTAAAGAACTCGAGCCCAGCTTGCGCCGCGACGGTCTTCAGCTTCGGTTGCCATGCCCACGGAGTATGTGCTTCCCCGTACAAGTCGTGAAGAGTTTGGCCATCCCAGAGGGTGCCTCCCTGGATGAGGAACTCGTCGCGATCGGAGCGAATGGTAATAGTGTCTGCGGTATAAGTTTGAAGCTTTACAGCATCTGCCCCTACGTGTTTGGCAAGTTGGACAAGTTCGACCGCTTTGTCGAAGCTCTGGCGATGGTTGGCCGACAGTTCCGCCACGATGAAGACCGGATGACCGGGACCGATTAGCCGCGTGCCAAATTGAATTGGAGCGCGGTCAGTTGTCATACCGATGCCCCCTGGTCCATGATCTTTCGCTTTTGCTCCGCGCTTATGTGACCCTGATGCCCCGAACGAAGTATCTCAACCGCACGTGGCCCTTCGTTAAATAGAAGATCGAGGGCGCAGGCGTACGGTATGAATGGCGGAAAACATTGCGTGTAGTGAGGGAAACGGTAATTGTGGAAGGACAAGCTTATGCGTTGTTGTGAAAACAGATCGAGGTCGGCGAGCAAATATTCGACCGAGCCGGCTGCTGCCAGGTACTCGGTAGCATTGAGTAGTTTGCAGATGTTGACAAGCAGGGAACTTCGTTTTCCTTCGCAAGGCAGGGCAGACGCACTGATCATTGAAAAATGAATTCCGAAAACTTCCAAAAACCAGTCGATCACCTCCGAGTTCAGTTCTGCCAGGCGCATTCCCTGGCCAAATCCTTGCAGCAGAGCGCTAAGGGGAGGGAAGTATTGCTCGAAATACGCCGCACGCCTGTAATTCAGTTCGATGGCTCGAAGATGTTTGGCCGCGAAATCTTCACGAATTTCAACCTCATTGATGTACTGACCGAAGCGGCCCTTGAAAATTACAGGAACCGAAAGCCACTGCAGACCAGTTGGGGTCTTGATCCGATTCCGCTGCTGCCAGGACTGCTTTTCAAATTGCACGTTATCCAGAAGGACGAACGTGTCAACGGAATCGATCTGATCGAGATAGCCAATCCACGGAAGATATGTTGGTTGTGAAATCGCGATGCGCTGGTGGGTTGGGCGATGCAGAGTGTACTCGAAGCTCGGCAGCAAATGCAACAGGGTCTGGCCTGAATTCTTGAATCCGCATTTCTCGAAAGCGCGCATCGAAGATTTATTTATGTTGCGGACCTGAGCACGAATGAGCCGGACATCGCTCGTGGCGAAAAGCAGAATGGCCGACTGCCGAATAAGCCGAGTGCCAACGCCGCGGCCGCGCCACTCAGGCGCAACGCTTACAGATATGGTAGCCGCGTCTTCCTCTATTTCGTAGCGCACGTGGCCAATCGGACGATGTTGGCTGTCTATGGCTACCTGCATACGTACACTGGCTGCGTTAAGCTTTTGCCAGAACCAACTAACGTGCTCTTCCCAGGGAACTGTCTCAGGGTGGAAGGAGACGAAGCGGGCCCTTTCTTCATTTCTCCAATCCCAAAATATCCTGCAGTCTTCTTCGCATGCGCTGCGTAACGTAATCAAAACTCAGCCTCCTTCAACATCGGCCAGAGGGCGGACTGGCGAGATTCGATTACCAATTGGATTTCGGAGGGGTCGTAAATAATCCGCTTAATAGCGGCAACGACGCGGTTCACCGGCACTCGCCAGGTCAGCGGCACGTCGGTCTCGTGACGTTCGCAAGCGGTCGCACTGGGCAGTTCCCAACTCTCGCTATACAGGGTGCGTTCTTGAAAGAAGTATGACGAAGTCTTTAAGTCAATGCCGCAAAGCACGACGCGCTTATAGCCGAGCTTGACCGCGAACACTAGCAGCGACGTAAGACTAGCGGCGTGTTTCGGCAAGTGAGAAAAGCGCCCGGTGCAATCGAAAACTCCGGTATGCTGGAGGTAGCGGAAAGCCCAAGCGAGCTCGTCTTCGTTGCGCGCGGGAACTGCAACACTGTGCGCGGCAAAAAGGTTCTTCTTGAATCCGGGGTCGAGCGCCAAAACAGTTTGTGTCCCGGGCTTGTGCAGCTCCATCGCAATTTTGATGGTACCGGCATAGTCGGCCGCGCGCGCGCGGGTAAGAGTCAAGTAGCATTCAAAGTGATCTGGAGCAGCCTCGCGTTCGAACGATTCGAGGAAGTAAAACTTCGGAACTAGAGGATGATATAACCACCAATTGAATCCAACGGTGTCGTTGCGTTTGATCTCGCGCCAGCGCGCGTCGGAAATACGATTGATGGAGGGGCCGCTGCCGAGAACAAACAGCGAGTCGCTGCCCTTGAACTGCCGAAGATCGACCTCTTCGAGTAGAGGGATGCCGGCACTAAGCCGAACAGACTCGGCGCGGGGAGCGCGACAAAACCGTTCCCAAGCGTAGTACAGGCGTAAGAACACGGGGTAGGGCAGCGACTTCGCGATCGATTTAACGGCGCTGGTCATTTCACCCCCGGGCTCAATCTCTGCGCTCTATGCAAGCTGCATTAGCTTGTCATGGCCTCGACCACACGCTGCCCGCCGTACCCGTCGAGCAGGTCGCGGCCCCGAGCGCTCATACTTTGTCGAGATGCCCGGTTTTCTCCCAACTGGCACAAGGCTTGCGCTATTCCTGTTGGTGAAATTTGATAGTGCCAACCCAAGTTGATAGCGACGCCATGACGGTGAACGTAATCGGCAGTACCGCACTGGTTGGCCGTTTGTACGAGCAGCGCTGCAGGCACCCCCATAAATGCTAATTCCCAAGTGGTGCTGCCACCGGCCGAAATCGCCAAATCGGCCCAAGCCATTTCGTCGGCCATTCGAGTGCTCTCGCTCCGGAGGTCGATACTCTGTTGCAATGATGCCGCGAGCAACCGCAGCTCGTTGTGATGAGGATTACTCGATCCTACCATTACACGGACGTTCCAACTAGGCACCAGCGACAAGGCTCGAAGAACTTTAGCCGTCACATTTTCCGAATCGCCGCCGCCGAAGGTGACCAGCACGTTAGAAACCTTGCTTGCTACCTCGCGAGCCTGACCGCGCCAAGACCAGAACTCGCGACGAAGCAGAGTGAAACGTGAACCAATCAAGAGCCTGCCGTTACTGGGACGGCCGTTATACATCTCAGGTCTGGCATAAGCGTTCTGATTGAGGACAAGGTCGGCGCAAGCATAATCCGCGTCGCCAAGATCGTCGAATAAAAGAAGGTTGGCTAGTTCGGGTCGAAGAGCGCGGCAATAAGCGGCGGAGAAGTGGTATCCGTCTAGCGCGAGCCATGCGGGATCTTGCCTCCGAGCTAGACTGCCGGTTTCGGCTGCGTCCCCCAGACTGCCAGGCTCAGCCTGTAGCAATTCAACCTCGAACCCTTCGGAGCAAACACGCGATGCGAGTGTTGGCACGCCGGGGGCCATTAGGAAGATCGCCCTGCCCCCGTATTCCTTCCAGGCTTGGGCCAGAGCAAGACAGCGCATAATGTGCCCGCTCCCGATCTGGGCACTGGCGTCGGCTCTAACAAGCAGCAGCCCGCCCCGGTTCATCTGACTGTCCTTTGCGCAATGTGGCGATTGATTTCCAGCCACTCGGGATGTTGTTGAACGCGCTCAAGGGCTTCCCGCCAGGAAAAATCCACGCGGCCGAAACTCTCAAAGAGAGTACGGACAAATTCCAGATCCGCGGCTGTGTCGACAGTCCAACGCATGGAAGAATAATTAGCATCAGCCTGCAACGCGCCGACCGGAAAGCGGTTAGGGTGTTGCCGAATAAATGCAGTCACGTGCTCCCGCGTACGTGGCGAACAATCCTCTCGCCAGGCGGTTCGAAGCGCAGAAAAAGAGAATATCTCTAACGAGAGTCCTAGAGGAAACGTGTTGCTGGATGCCGAATCCAAGTATTCGATCGGAGATGACGAGCAAAGAAATTGTTCCAAGGACCAGTCCACAAAGGCAGCGTCTAGCAGCGAATTGTCGCCTGTAATCCTTACCACGACATCAGCATTGGCCCGCCTGGAAGCCTGATAGTATCGATCAAGACAATCATTCTCGGAGCCGCGGAAGCAGCCGACTCCGAGTTGGCTGGCCAATTCGGCGATCGGATCATCAATTGTTAGCTCTGAAGTGGCCACCATCCATTCATCCACCCGCTGCGCTGGTTTTACTCGTTCGAGTAACACGGCGAGCATCGGCCGTCCCAGCAATAACGCCATCGATTTGCCCGGCAACCGCTTTGATCCCATGCGAGCTTGAACAATCGCTACAACTTTGCGACTAGAGCGCATGGCCAAAGTTAGAGATACTGACCCGCATCGATCTTAATGATCTGACCCGTAATATGTCGTGCATCCTCACTGGCCAGGAAGGCTACGCATGGACTGATGTCCTCGGGTTGTCCAAACCGCTTGATCGCGCACTCCTTAAGTATCAGGTCACGGATCAACTCCGGCGTATGGGTCTGCGTCGTGGTTTCAATGAAGCCGGGGGCGACCAAGTTAACGTTAATGTTGTGTCGCCCCAATTCGGAGGCGGCAGTTTTGACAAGCCCCAGTAATCCAGCCTTGGCGGTATTATAGCTCGCTGTTCCCATGCGGCCGCGTAGACCGTTGATCGAGCCAATGCAGATGATTTTCCCGTATGCCTGCTCAACCAGTGACGGAGCAGCAGCACGAATGTAGTTGAACGCTCCCTTGAGGGAAACCGCCATAACTTCGTCCCACTCGTTCTCCGACATGCGAATAATGGGCGCTGAGCTGGCGACACCGGCATTGCAAACAACGATGTGCAGGCTGCCGAGCTCCCTTTGGGTCTCGGCAACGATTTCTTGGGCCCGATTGTAATCGCTGACGCAGCCTTGCAGGCCGATGCAATGCCGGCCGAGGGCACGGATCTCGACTTCGAGCAGTGCAGCGGCTGCCCTGTCGCTCTTATACGTAAAGGCAACATCGGCGCCCTGCATAGCTAGGCGCCTGACGATTGCCGCCCCCAGGCCCCTGGCGGCGCCGGTGACGAGCGCAACACGGGTTTGCAGGTTAACCAAGCACGCCGCTCCAGGCCTGAATTGCCGCCGCCCCCTTGGCGGCCAGAGCCCATTCCAGTACGCGCGCGGCTTGCTCGACATCCACCAAGGGTTGCCGCTGTTCCTGGATGCAGGCCAGAAAATCCTTCACTTCAGCCAGGTACATGTCGTTTGCGTCAAACTCGAATTGCCAGGACTGCGGTTCGGAATCGGCTAGCAGCAGCTTGACGGTTTGAGGAGTCGCGTTCTCCCAAACCGCCGTGCCAAGCTCGCCAACCAGCTTGCAGGAGCGCGAAGGGACACGCTGTAGAAAATCGAGGTGAACGTCGGCGTGGGTGCCAGAAGGAAAGTGCAGGAGGATAGTGGCAGAATCCTCAACGTCAACGTCGAGGCGACTGACAGTGCCAGCCATGCAAAGCACACCGTCGGGCTCGCCTAGCAGCCACAGGAGATAATCCAGCTCATGCGAACCGTCGAGAATAATGCCGCCCCCTAGCTCACGGTGCGCAGTGTAGCTCTGGCGATAATCCTGCCACGGGCGCCAGTCGGGCAAGTACTGGGCAACTTCCAGGCGAGCGAACAAGATACGACCGATCGCGTTTTCATTCACAATCTGCTTCATCTTACGGATGGCCGGGTGGAAACGAAGATTGTAGCCAACCTGGACAATGCGGCCCGTGTCTCGAATGTCCGCGCGTAGTTGGCGCACGCCGTCCATACTGTGGGAGAGCGGCTTTTCGATAAACACGTCGGCGCGACTAGCCAGCGCCTGTCGCGCCTGGATCACATGAAGCACTGGAGGGGTACAGACAAATACAGTGTCAGGTTGGAACTGATCAAGCGCGTGCTCGAAGCTAGCGAAAGCTTGTACTTGCAAATCGCTGACCATGGGTTCTAGCCGCTCTGGGTTAGGATCGCAAGCAGCGATGTTGCGGACTCCCAGTTCGCGCAAATTGCGCATGTGTTGAACGGCCAATGGAGCCGGACCCTGACACGAGCATTCTCATTTCCGTCGTAGATTTGTTCAACGCGAAAACTCCGAAAGCACTTTGTGCAGGGCTTCGACAACGTCATCCACATCGCCGTCGCTCATCCGAGGGAACAGGGGCAGGCTCAGGATGCGCTCGTAGGCGGCCTCTACCCGTGGAAGAGAACCGACAACGGAGAACCCGCGCTCACGATAAAATGGGTGAAAGTGGACGGGGATGTAGTGGACGTTGACACCAATACCCTCGGCGCGAAGCGCAGCGAAAATGTCGGATCGAGACGCAGTCAGGCGTTGCAACTCCAACTGCGCCACATATAGGTGATAAGCGTGCTCCACGCCAGAGTGAACTGCCAGCGGACGAAGTGCAGGCAACTGCTCCAGGGCCAAGTTGTACCGCTGAGCGATCTCCCTGCGGCGGGCTAACCACCCATCCACCTTGCGAAGTTGGCTCAATCCCAAGGCACACTGAAGGTCGCTGAGACGATAGTTGTAGCCCAGCTCCACCATCTCATAGAACCACGAGCCAGCCCTCTCGCGTTGGCGGTGATCGCTTCCGATGCCATGATTGCGGAAGCGCCGCAATTTCTCTGCGAGCCCAGAATCGTTGGTAGTCACCATGCCGCCTTCCGCGGTAGTGATGTGTTTAACGGGATGAAAACTAAAGGCGGTCATTGTGCTGAGGCCGCCCACAGGGAGGCCCTGCCATCTGGCCCCCAGCGCGTGACAGGCATCCTCAATGACCGTGAGTCCGTACTTCTCCGCGAGCGCCGATATCTCGCGCAAGGCAACTGGCTGGCCAGCATAATCCACCACCACTAAAGCCCGCGTCTGGGGGGTAATGTTTCGTTCTATTTCCGCGGGATCGACCAACAGGGTGTCGGATTCGACATCGGCGAAAACCGGCCGCGCGCCGCAATAGAGCAGGCAGTTAGCCGTAGCGCAGAAAGTCATAGGTGTTGTAATCGCTTCGTCGCCGGGGCGGAACGAGATTACGCTGGCTGCTGCGTGGAGGGCAGCCGTTCCGGAGCTGAAACTTATGGCATAGTTGGCTCCGGTGGTCCCCGCGAAGGCGGTTTCAAATTCCTCAATCTTGGGCCCGGTAGTCAACCACTCCGAGCGCAAAACATCAACGACCGCCGCTATATCCTCTTCGTCAATCCACTGTTTGCCGTAGGGCAGAGGGGTGGAGCGTACTGGAGTACCCCCCCTGATGGCTAGCTTTGCAGTTCGGGTAAGCATGCAGTTATGCCAAGCAGCTTCTCGAGTTCCTCGCTGCTGAGCCAATCCGAGTTGCCGTCGCTAGTATAGCGGAAGCCATCCAGCAGGGGCTTAGCTTCGGCCCAATTGCCGTTACGGCGCGCATGATGGGGATAAATAATGAACATCTCGGATGTTTCCAACGTGTAGCGAGCTTCGTCTTCCGACACCAAGACCTCGTGAAGTTTCTCGCCAGGACGGATGCCGACGTAGTCGATGTTCGCCTCAGGCGCCACAGCCTTCGCTAACTGCACGATGCCCATGCTGGGAACCTTAGGAACAAAAATCTCTCCCCCCTTCATCTTGCTGATGCAGTCAATAACAAAACGGACTCCTTGCTCCAGCGTCAGCCAGAAACGGGTCATGCGCTGGTCGGTAATAGCGAGGCGCCCACGCTTCGCCTGTTCCTGAAAAAGGGGAATCACGCTTCCGCGGCTGCCGATCACGTTGCCATACCGCGAGCAACTGAAGATGGTGCTACCACCGCCCGAATAGGAGTTGCCGTGCACGAATAGCTTCTCGGCGCACAGTTTAGAAGCTCCGTAGAGATTCACTGGGTTCACCGCTTTGTCGGTGCTGATAGCCAGCACTTTTTTGACGTCGCGGTCGATGGCGGCGTCGATAACATTCTTTGCGCCGACCACGTTGGTCAGAATGGCTTCAAAAGGATTGTACTCGCAAGCCGGGACCTGCTTAAGGGCTGCGGCATGAACAACAATGTCTACGTCAACGAAGGCGCGTCTGAGGCGCTCCGAGTCGCGCACGTCGCCCAGGAAGTAACGCATCGAGGACCCTGCGCCATCGGGAAATTTCTGGCGCATGTCATGCTGTTTTAGTTCGTCGCGACTGAAGACAATGAGCCGTTTTGGGCGGTATTCACGCAGGACAATTTCAACGAATCTCTTGCCGAAAGAGCCTGTGCCACCTGTAATGAGAATGTTTTGACCATCCAATGTCATAGGCCAACCGAGAATATTCCTGTGCTCTCGTGAGCTTTTACTTCGCCAGAGCTTATAGTTACGAACATTTTTGCGGTCATGAAGAACACGATGGCACTGCAGTACCAGGAACGCGTAGGATAGCACATTCACAATCTCAACGGCAGCAACGTCGATGGCGACCGCGCTGAGTATAAACGATCAGCCTCCACGCGAAACCTTGTTCATGCGACCTCCCGCGGCGCGTTATCGCTGTGCTCCGCCTGAGGGCGCCAGGCATCTGCCCGGCCAAGAATGTCATGTGTGCCGACTTGTTCGAGTGGGATGTAGAATTTACCGAGTCGCTTACCGACATCCACGAGTGACGCCATCATCGAAGCTTGGTGTGGATGCGGCGGCTCAACACAAGTGGGGTGTATCACCGGCGATTCCGACGAGAGAGTGTAGATTGCTATGAAGCGACCATCGGCAGCTGATCCTATGTGGGAACACTCTTTCTATCAAAGTGGAAAGTTCGCGCGATGCCCGTACGATTACGTGGCGTCATTTGTCTACCGCAACGCCCCTGCGAAAGCGCGGAACGAGGTCCGGATCCTGGAGGTTGGGTGCGGGACGGGAAATAACTCCTGGTTCCTTTCTCAGGAGGGATTTGCTTGTTATGGAACAGACGGAGCTCCGTCTGCGATTAATTATGCCAAGGCAAGATGCGGGCAGGCCTGCGATTTGCGGTTGGCCGAGTTTCCCCACATTCCTTTTCCCGACGACCATTTCGACTTAGCATTCGATCGGGCGGCCATTTGCTACGCTGATTTCGAGGTTGCCCGGTTAACCGTCGAGAACGTCAGGCGTGCGTTATGCCGGGCAGGAAAATTCCTCTTTACTCCCTATTCATTTCACAGCGCTCCGGGAATGACGGGACTGGCATATACGAAGGAAATGATCCGCGAAATTCTTCGCAGCTGGCGGATTGTAGAAATCCAAAAGGCAACCTTCGAAGACGTTGAGCGAGACCAGGTGCTGTGGAGTGAGTGGAGAGTGGTCGCGCAAAAAACCTAGGGCAGCAGGCGGCACTGAAGCCAGTTCCGTTGATTCAACCAAGACGATTCCGGTTCGCGCGAAACACAATGCAGGGAAGACTCGGATTCGCAATCGGCACGTGTTTCATTTGTTATCTCCATTGAACTATCTCGTGAGATCGACCCCCTAGTCTTTGTGTTATACGATACTCACATGGCACTGAAAAGCAGCGACTGGAGCCGACCGCGCGGTTTGACCCCTTGTGACACTCATTCGGCAAGCCCAGAGCGCGGAAGCTTCCGCGAATAGCGCGAGTCCCCACAGCATCCAGTCGGTGGGCCGTCGCTTGCTCGTGGGTTCGGGCGCTTACGCGACCACGAATTTTGCGCTGAAGGCTGTCAACTTTCTACTGATCACGTTGTTCACGCGGTTTCTGAGTCCCGGCGACTATGGCACGATCAGTCTCGCTGAAATCATTGCCGCGACATTGGGGGCCTTTTGCGGGCTAGGTCTGGACTCCGCAATGCGGCGTCTTTATTTCCACTACGCGGATGAGCCGGGAGTGCAGCGACGGTACGTGAGCAGCGTGCTTCGTTTTGGCGCAGCATTGACGGTCACAATTGTGGCGTTGGCCTTCGCAATCGGGCCGCAACTGCTGCAGCGGGTTGCACCTCACTTCGCCGTGCCATTCTTCCCTTACATCGCGCTCGCGATCGGTACGGCGGCGGCGAACCAGATGGTCGACTACCGGCTGGGACTGTACCAGAGCGAGCAGCGGCCGCTGGCGTTTTCCATGATGGCGTCGGCTTCGTTTCTGATGACCGCGGGTTCGGCGCTGGTTCTTGTCGTGCTGCTGCGCCGCGGCGCAGTTGGCATGCTGAACGGAAAACTGCTGGGCGCCGCCGGATCGTTGCTGGTCGCGCTGATCGTTTCCCGTAAATGGTGGGCAGGCGGATTCGAGTGGAGGTTTGTGCGTGAATCTTTGCCCATCGCGTTGCCCATCTTGCCGCACTTACTTCTGGCGCTGGGGCTGGTGGTAGCCGACCGTTTCATCCTCGAGTACTACAGGAACCTGGACGAAGTAGGCGTGTACTCCGTCGCGTACACATTCGGCATGGTGATGTACCTGGTGACCGCCTCCATTTCTCAAGCGTGGTCGCCGCTTTTCTACGACGTGGCGCGCAATGGACCGGAAGGGCAGCGGACGCTGGGGCGGCTTTTCTCCGGGCTGAGCCTGCTGCTGGTGACGATTGCGATCTTCGGGTCGTTGATTGCGGAGGATGTGGTGAGTCATTTTCTAGATAAACGTTACTCATCGGCGGGGCGGCTGATTCCATGGATCATTGCCGGTTATCTGTTCCACGCGCTCTACAGCATCTTGCAACCCTCACTCTTCCAGGTGCGCCGCGTCGGCTTTCTTTGGGTGGTAAGTTGTGTGGCCCTGGTGGCCAATCTCGGTCTCAATCTTCTGTGGATTCCGCGTTGGGGAATGTATGGCGCCGCATATGCGACCATGGCCGCCTACGTAATCGAGGCGGTGTTGATGTATTTTTACGCGCAACGGGTTTATCCTCTCGCCTTTTCCAGGATCCACTTAGTGGCGGCGCTGGCCATCTTCAGCGGAGTTCTTTGGATCACGCAAGTGCATTGGCAAAGCTGGCGGCTGGCGATTTTTGGCTTGACCCTCCTGGGTTCGCTGTCATTGATCGTGCTGATCGGCCGTAACGAAGTCGCATCGCTGCTGGCTTCGCTGCGCCGGCGAACATTCGGCCTCACAACGGATCGATCGGACGCCGGGAACTTCGTCGAAGCGACTGGGCAAGTTGATCCTAAAATCATCGAATGATCCCCTTCAGTTTTCATGCCCAGGATGCCGTGAAGGCCGTAACAAACTCCCCATTGAGTCTCGGCGGCGCTAATGGGGGGTATGCCAGTGATTTTTTTTGGTATCGATCGAATAAAATATTTGTTTTGTTGGAGTTACGAGAAATTGATATGAAGCCTCCGAGGTAAAATATTGTAATCAAAGAGCTTAGGGGCAAAATATTGCCGAATAAGGAGTTAGCCAAGGTTCCAAGGTCGCGGTCGGAATCGCCTTCTTTTTTCCTGGCGTGACGGAAAGATGCTGTAGACACGCTTCCAGTATGCGCCTTCCAAATCCTCGGTCAAGGTTGTCCGTCACAAAGAAGCGAAAGTTCTCTGTGGACATCTGTGGAAAAGTCGCTAGAACGCTGGAGCCTCAATCTTCTCTCGCGCCTTTTGGCGCTTATCTTTCATCCGCAGGAAAAATTCCTCGTAAGTGACTCGCGAGACGTAGGCTATTGCGGTGGCAACGGCCATTGCGATCAGCAGCCGGAGGCAGCATTTCGCAAAACTTGTGCCTACTGAGAGAGACGGGATGAACTGCTCGACCGCCCCATTGTACAAATCCAGACACAGCACGTGAATCAGATACAGGCCGTAGCTGATGTAGCCGAAAAAGGACAACAGGCGCAGATTCACCAAGGCACGATATGCACCGGTGCCCAACCAGAGAATTGCGGCTACCATGGCGAACGCAAAGTAGTTCACGCAGGTGCCGCGGATTCCTACCTGGACAGATCGAGGGACGAGCATACTGACTGCCATACCTCCAACCGCGAACACGGCAGCCAAAACGACGAGCTTTAATAAGTTTGCTCTGCTGGCGAGCGATGAGCGCCCGAAAATGGCTAGCAGTCCGCCAAGCGCCAATCCATCAGCGGACACCCAAGTGTAAGGACCCCACCACAGACCTCCGCGGTGAACCGCATAAACTCTCAGGAATGGTTCGATGGCGCAGATCAACGATGCCACGATGATCAGGCTACGCCTGGTGAGGGTTCGCACCGCAGTGGGCCAAAGAATGTAAAAGTGTTCCTCCACTGCCAGCGACCAGAGGGGACCGTACTGCATGGGGACTCCCAGGAGAGGCGTTATGTTCGAAAGATATATGAAACTCAGGCCTACGAAAGCGATGGAGGTATGTCGCGGCATAAAGCTAATGTGCCCCAAGGCCAGGAGCATCAGCAGCAAAAGATAATAGGCCGGCAGGATGCGTAAGGCGCGGCGGTAATAAAAGCGGGAGTAGTACTGCGGTTTGTTAGCACTATCGAGCAGAATACCGGTGATCAGGAAACCTGAAAGCACAAAGAAAAGATTGACGCCTGCCCAGCCTTGGTTCGCGGCGGCCAGGAACAGGCGTTCCCATGCCGGAACTCCCGTCGAGGTCGGGGAGAAGAACTCGAACCCGTGAAACCAAAATACAAGCAGAATAGCAATTCCGCGGGTGGTGTTCAATTCCGGCATCACCGGGCGAATTATTCGCGACTCGAATCCACCGTTGCTAGTATTCATTACAATGCCGTTATCGTGGGTGTCTTGGCTCTGCGTATTGCGGCTCGCGAGGCTCTTCAAATCCATGGACAATCTGGAAGGCCGAAGAAGTGTCTCCGTACGCTGTTTGGATTCAGGCATAATAACATTCGCCGCGGCAATATGTTCGACTTCCTGCATGAAGTCTGAGGACAAGAGAATCGCAATTTTCGTGCCCACTCTTCAGTTTGGGGGTGCCGAGCGGGTTGCGCTTAACTTGGCGGGTGGTTTTCTGCAGCGGGGTTTCTCTGTTGACATCCTTGTGGCCAGCGACGCTGGAGCGTTTGGGGATCTTGTCCCCGAAGGCGCTCGCCTGGTTTCTCTGGGCAACAAAGGGAGAATATTGCGTACGTTGCCGCATCTGGTGAGATATCTGCGAAGGGAGTCGCCTTGGTGTGTGATACCGATTATGGACCACACCAACATCGTTACGATCTGGGCGCGGTGGTTGGCACGCACGCCCACGACCGTGCTGGCAACTACTCACTGCTTGCCGTCAGTGGAAGCGCGACATGGCTCTCGCATTAGAGAAAAGCTGGTGCCATACGCGCTGCGATCTTTCCTCCGATTTGCCGACGGAATTGTGGCAGTCTCATCCGGAACAGCAGAAGATTTAGCGCACACCGCCAGGTTGGCTCGCGAACGGATCACGGTAATCCCCAACCCCGTACTAACACGTGAGTTCTACAGTAATTTACTGGAACCGGTGTCGGGTATCTCTCAAGTCGATCAGAAAAAACCGGTGATCATCTCGGTGGGGAGGCTGGCTGCCTCCAAAGATTTCTCGATATTGATCCGAGCCTTCGCGCAGGTCAGGAAGGAGGTTCCGAGCTTCTTACTAATTTTGGGGGAAGGCGAGCAGCGTCCAGCCCTGGAACGCTTGATAGCAGAGCTAGGGCTAGGAAACGATGCGGCGCTTCCCGGCTATACACCGAATCCTTACGCTTATATGGCACACGCAAAAGTGCTAGCCCTTTCTTCATCATATGAAGCTTTTGGTAATGTTCTGGTTGAATCGCTGGCAGCAGGGACGCCTGTGGTAGCGACCGACTGTCCCACGGGACCACGGGAGATCCTGCAGAATGGTAGGTTCGGTGAGTTGGTCGCCGTCGGAGATATTGAAGCCTTGGCTGCGGCTATCCTTAAAGTACTACGTTCAGGAGGTCCGATTCCGCCTTCTGAATACCTGAAACGGTTCCAACTTGAGTCGGTGGTCAACGCCTACGTTGGTCCATGGAGTTGGCGGCGCGACACTCCAATCCCACCTACCCAGTAGCAACGTCTGCCGTTACCTAACCACCGATTGCGAATTGGCTTTGAAGGGCCGCAAGCGTTTCAGTGCGCGAGAACTGATCGGTAGAGATCAATATAGGCGGCGACCGTCTTTTCAATACTAAACTGACGGCCACGTTCGACGGCGGCTTGGGAGAGTTGCAGGCGTCGATCGGGCGAGGTTATCAGATTGCGAACCTCCGCCGCCAGGGTTGCCGGATCGCCGGGGGGCACCAGGATGGCGGCGTCGCCGAGCACCTGTGCGAGCCCCGGGACATTGCTTGCGATCACCGGTTTGCCGGCGGTCAGGGCCTCGGCGGCGGCAATTCCAAACCCCTCGAAAGCTGCGGGATGTACGTAGATGTCAGCCATCTGAAGCAATTCGGCTACGTCCTTGCGGCGACCTAGAAAGTGTACGCGGCGGGTAATACCCAGCGTTTCGGCTTGCGCCTCAAGTTGGGCTCGCAGGCTGCCGTCGCCTGCGAGTACGAGATCGGCGTCCGGTATTTCCGCCAGCGCGCGCAGCAGGTTGGCATGATCTTTTTGCGACTCCAGGCGGGCGACGTACAAGAGAACAGACGCGCCGTTGTTAATCCCTACGGACGAACGGGAAACCGGAACGGCCCGCTCGAACGCCTGGACGTCGATTCCGTTGGGGATAACAGTGATCTTACTGCCGACCCCGGGCACCCAGGCTCTGAGACTGGCGGCGATGCCCTCGCTGGCGCAAGCGATTGCTGTGTACCGGGCGTACATCCAGGTCTCCAGCGGGTGCAGCCACTTTTTCTTTCTGCGGTGATAGGTGGTCTGTTCCGAGAGCACGAGCGGAACTTTACTCCCGGCGAGCATGACTGCCAAGGGAGCGAATAGTTGCGCGGGGAAGAGGTAAGTCTGGATCACGTCGAATTTGTGAAGGTGGCGTTTGAGGGAGAGCACATGCGCGGGCGAATAGATGCCCCCCCGCGCCGTGGGTAAGAATGCGATGTTCTTCTCGCGTAATTCCCGCTCAAAGGGACTGTCGAGTTCCTTGAGCACGGCGACCGAGACTTCCACTCCCGCCGCACGCATGCGCGGAACCATGTCTTTGACCAGCGCTTCCGCACCGGCCTGGATCAGACTGTCAATGACATGCAAAACCCGCACTACTAGCCTCCAGGTGCTCCGATGAAATCCTGAACTTAGTCGAAATACGGCGTCGCAATCTTTTCCAGCGAATAACAGCATGTTACCCTAGTGCAAGGATTACTCGGTTCGCTCGTAGAAATCTCAATGAAATTGACCCTTCTGGAAGATTTGGTGTGCCCCTGCGGCGGGGAGCTGAAACTGACTCGATTACCGGCTCCCGCATCGAACCATGCGCAGAATCCGGCAGAGATCATGAGTGGCTGGCTGCGATGCGGCGGGTGCGGGGAGAATTTCCCCATCATCAGAGGCGTTCCCCGAATGCTACTGGGCCCTCTTCGGTTGACCCTGCAGCACGAATACCCGGATTTCTTCTCGAATACGAACGAACATCTGGAAGCCGAAGCGGATGCGGCGCAAGAAAGTAAATTACGCACCATGCGCAGTTTTGGTTATGAATGGCGGCACTTCTCCGACTTCCGCCCGGAAGGCGAGGCCAATTTTCGCTGGTACTTCGCTTCTTACCCGCAGGGGAGTCTTCGGGGCAAGGTCTTGCTCGACGCAGGCTGCGGTAAGGGTCGCCACTTGTTCTTCGCAGCGCAGCATGCGCGAAAGGTCATCGGAGTCGATCTAAGTCCGGCCGTGGATGCTGCGTTCGATAACACCGGTCACCTAGAGAACGTGCACATCGTGCAGGCCGACCTATTCCACTTGCCCCTGCGCACACAATCCTTCGACATGGTTTATTCGCTCGGTGTTCTGCATCATCTGCCCGAGCCAGAAGCGGGATTTCGGGAGATTCTACGTTATGGCAGACCGGGAGCGGATGTACTCGTCTATCTTTACTGGTCGCTCAACGACGACCCGCGATGGAAGAAACATCTGCTGAATTTGGTTGCGATGGTTCGCCGGGTGACGACTCGTCTGCCCTTTCCTCTGTTGCGGGCTTTTTCGTGGTGCGTCGCCGTGGGATGTGAAATTTGTTTCGTCGTCCCTTATCGACTTCTTCGAAACACACGCTGGAAGGCGTTTGCCGAGACCTTGCCCCTGAAACTCTACGCGGATTTTCCGTTCCGGCTTCTCTACCAGGATCAATTTGATCGTTTTTCCGCTCCAATCGAAAACCGCTATGATCGGGAAGACGTTGAAGGCTGGTTGACGCGTTCGGGGCTGGAAGACTGGGATATCGTGCGGGGTTCAGGGTGGCGCGCTATGGGGAAGGTGCCATCGTCGTTAACCGCGCCGAAGGCAAAGGTTTCGTAGCTCAAGGGTTTTTTTGCCGGGAAGATGTTCAATTTCTCTCAAAATTCGCTGGAACGCGAGACTGTCTGGCGACTGTCGCCAAGGCTCGGTTTAATGATAAACCTAGCCGGCATTCTGCTCCTGGTCTCTGCCCCTTTTTGGCTCTACGAACTTTTCGACATTTATGACGAGGACGTGCCGATTTCATGGTTCGCTGCGGCGTCAACCGTGGCACTCATCGTAACGTTCAACTACGTCCTTATTTTATATTGCACGCGCCGGCATCCGTCGTTGAGGCGGTTGATGGCTGTAGGCATGCTGGCAAAGCTGGCGGCTGCCGGGCTCTATGTCACCATGGTCGTGCGCTTGTATGACTATGCCGCGGATATGAGCCATTATTACTACATCGCCCAGAGTTGGGCTACGGGCTACAGCCAAACGGGCACTCTGACCTTTCCAACTCCGCTCTGGGGGACCGGCTTTCCGTCATTTCTGGCGCAGTGCATTTTTGTGGTGACCGGCATCTCGTTACCGGTCGGAATGGTGATTTTTGCTTCGATGTCGTTTTGGGGAGCGTACTTTATTTACCGGGCGTTTTGCCTTGGGTTTCCCAATGCGACTCGTATCGACATGTTGGCCACGTTAGCTTTTCTCCTTCCGAGCTGCGTTTTCTGGACGGCCAGCATTAGTAAAGATGCAGTCGTCATGTTGGGCGCCGGAATCGCAACGTATGGTTTCGCGCGTGTGCACCAACGCGTGGGCCTGCAGGGGTATGTCTGGTTGGCCACGGGCCTGATGATCGTCATGAGCGTACGGCCGCACATGGCCGGCATCCTGGCCATTGCTTTCATTTTCCCCTATTTGTTCGGCGCCAACCGCACGGGCATGAGTGGAGTGGCTTTGAAGGTCCTCGGCATTCCTTTGCTGGTCGGGCTCACCTGGGTTTTCGTATCGCGGGCTGCAACGTATGTTGAGATGCGAGACTTTGCCGGCGGTAAGGCCGCCGTTATGCAAGTTGCCAGAAGCAACGCGGGCATGGGCGCCTCAACTTACGGCACGTCGCTTGCTGCGCGAATGGCGCTAGCGCCGTTTCTACTGGTTCGCCCATTCCCTTTCGAGGTCCACAATTTTCAGGCGGCATTCGCCTCCATTGAGGGACTCTGCCTGCTGGTGATTTTCGTGCGCCGGAGAAAAGTGCTCTATCGAACGCTGCGTGGCCTTCGATCGAATGCGTTTGCCATGTTCCTGGCCCTGTACACCCTAGAGTTTACGATCATTTATGCGGCTGCCACGACCAATTTCGGCCTGTTGAACCGGCAGCGAGTAATGCTGCTGCCGTTTGCTCTAATGCTCTTTCTTAACGACTCAGGATGGCAGTCGCGAATAGTATCGTTTCCTCTTCGAAGGTTCAGGTTGAGGCGTCGGGCTGTAGTTATGCAGAGTAGATCTGAGTTGGAGTCGCCCACCGCGGAGCTTAGCTAGATCTTGGGCGTCCAACCGGCTTTTGGACATTTCTAACGCTGATATCGATCGCTTGTTTCTATGGTTGGAGACGTTTCCTAAATGTGTGGTCTCGCAGGATTAGTCGAGGCGCGGGGCGGAAGTACGCCGCTGGAATTGGAAGCTCTGGCCGGTCGTATGGCCGATGCGCTGCAACATCGCGGACCCGACGATAAAGGAGTGTGGGCTGACGCCGAGGCGGGAATTGCGCTTGGTTTCCGGCGTCTTTCTATCCTGGACCTTTCTCCGGCGGGGCATCAGCCGATGTTTTCTTCCGGTGGCCGGTTCGTAATTGTATACAACGGCGAAATTTACAACTGCGAACAGTTACGGCGGGAATTGCTGAACCAGTGGCCGGAATTGCGTTTCCGCGGCCACTCCGACACGGAAGTCATGCTGGCGGCGTTCGAACACTGGGGAATTGAGCCCTCCCTAGAGCGAATGAACGGAATGTTTGCGTTCGCTTTGTGGGACCGAAGTGAACGAACCCTCGTGCTGGCGCGCGACCGTTTTGGCGAGAAGCCGCTTTACTATGGATCTGCAGGCGGGGCTTTTCTGTTCGGTTCCGAGCTTAAGAGTCTGCGGGTTCATCCGGCGTTTCGGGGAGAGATTGACCGCGACGCGGTCGCTTCGTATCTGCGGTTCAACTGCATTCCCGCGCCGTATTCCATCTATCGCGGCATCCGCAAAGTGCTGCCGGGCACGGTTCTGCGCTACCGGAATGGCGAGGTCACCACGCAGGCTTTTTGGTCGCTGCGCTCGTCTGTGGAAGGTGCTCTCCTGGAGCCATTCACCGGCTCGGCGGAGCAAGCCGAGCAAGAACTCGACACTCTGCTGCGGGATGCAGTCAGGCTGCGCATGCGTGCTGATGTTCCATTGGGCGCATATCTTTCCGGCGGCATTGATTCTTCAGTGATCGTGGCGCTGATGCAGGCGCAAAGCGAGCGTCCGGTGCGCACGTTTTCCATTGGATTCCATGAAGAGGGTTACAACGAGGCCAGCGACGCTCGCGCCGTAGCAGAGCATCTGGGCACCGACCATACCGAGCTTTACGTTTCGTCGCAAGAGGCGATCGACCTGGTAAGCCGTCTGCCCGAGGTTTACGACGAGCCCTTCGCCGATTCTTCCCAGATTCCTACGCTGCTGGTTTCACAACTGGCACGACGCCATGTGACGGTCAGTCTTTCAGGGGACGGTGGCGATGAAGTTTTCGGCGGCTACAATCGCTACACCTGGGGAGGAAGAGTCTGGAAAAAACTGGACGGCACTCCACGCTTTTTGCGCCGGCTGGCAGCAGCGGGCATGACGGCCATTGGGCCCGAGTCGTGGGACGCGGCGTTCCAGAGCATGCATCCGCTGCTGCCGAAAAGCTGGCGCCAGCGTATGCCAGGTTACAAAGTGCACAAGCTAGCAGGCCTGCTGCCTTCTGAAAGTCCCATGGAAATGTATGCGGGGATGGCGTCGCACTGGTCGGCGCCGGAGCGCGTGATTGCTGGAGCCAATACGCTGCGTCCCTTGCACATGATCGAAGACCAATGGCTCGAGCTGCCGGAGTTCGAGCGCCAGGCAATCTATCTGGATACCATCACCTATTTACCGAATGACATTCTGGTAAAGCTGGACCGCGCGACGATGGCTTGCGGGCTGGAGGGACGGATTCCCTTCCTGGATCCTCGGGTGGTAGAGTTCGCCTGGCGTTTGCCATTGCAGATGAGGGTTCGGCCGAACCATGGCAAATGGCTGTTGCGGCAGGTGCTGAACCGATATGTGCCGCGGAATCTTGTGGAGCGCCCAAAGATGGGATTCGGCATTCCGCTCGATTCGTGGCTCCGTGGTCCCATGCGAGAATGGGCGGAAGCGCTGCTGGATTCGCGCCGCTTGCGAGAAGAAGGGTTCTTCGATCCAGCCGCGGTACGCGTGAAATGGAACGACCATCTCAGCGGTCGCGGAGCATGGCAGTTCCATCTTTGGGACGTTCTTATGTTTCAGCTCTGGTGGGAACATCAGAACTCAGCAGCAAAGCCGCACCCGGGATTCCAGCCGATACAGGTGGGAGCTTAACTTGCCGTTCGGCGAACAACCTCGAGCCTCCGGAACGCTCATCATCTCTCTGGATTTTGAACTGCACTGGGGGATTCGCGATGTCAAGACGGTGGAGCAGTATCGCGAAAATTTGATTGGAGTGCGACGCGCGGTGCCGGCGATGCTGGCGACATTCGCCGAATACGATATTCATACGACCTGGGCCACGGTTGGATTCCTTTTTTTTAGTCGTCAAAGCGAGCTGCTGCGCGCCTTGCCGAGGCAGCTGCCACGGTATGATGACCCAGGTCTCTCGCCCTATTTCGAGATGGAAACTATAGGAGAGGATGAAAACGAGGACCCGTTCCATTTTGCCCGAAGCCTGCTGGAGCAGATCCGGTCAAGTCCAGCGCAGGAGATCGGCACCCATACTTTTTCTCACTATTACTGCCTTGAACCGACGCAGAGTATTGCCGCATTCCGTGCCGATCTGGAGGCGGCGATAGCGGCGGCAGTGGACTTCGGGGTTGTGCTGAAGTCCATCGTCTTTCCGCGCAATCAATACAATGGCGCTCATCTACGAGTCTGCGGCGAAATGGGGCTGAAGGCGTTTCGCGGCAACCCTGATTCCTGGATCTATCGTCCACGAATTTTGACCGATGAGACGTTCCGGATACGGGCGGCGCGACTGCTGGATTCGTATTGCAAGCTTTCGTCGCACAACTGTTACCCGCTGACGGAAGCTGCGGCCGATGTGCCGATGAATCTTCCGGCTAGCCGTTTTCTGCGGCCCTATACTCCGAAGGTGGCTATGGTTCAGTCATTGCAGGAGCGGCGCGTGTTGGATGGCCTTACGTACGCGGCTCGGCACGGTCTGGCGTACCACCTGTGGTGGCATCCTCACAATTTCGGCGCATTCTTGGACGAAAATCTGGGAATGCTGCGGCGCATTCTCGATCATTTCCATAATTTGCGCGACCGTTATGGGATGCAGAGCAAGAACATGGCGGAGAGTACACTCAATCATTCTGAGTCTCAGGAACATGCTGTCACCGAAGAAGATCGTTTTGCTCGGCAGAGACGATAGTCAGACAGCGATACTCTACAACGCGCTCCGCGCCGATTTTCCGATTGCCGGAGTGATTGTGGAAGAAGGGGAGTCACGTCTGAAGTTCGTGAAGCGAAGAGTCGAGCGGCTGGGGCTGAGCAAAGCTTTGGGTCAAATCGCATTCCGCGTTTCTGTAGTTCCATGGCTGGCCGTGACCTCCCGCCGCCGTGTGAAGGAAATCATCCGGCAGTTCGGACTCGATGCATCCGCGATTCCAGTCGCCAAATTGACCAAAGTGGTCTCGGTAAATTCGGACGAGACGATTCGAGTGCTGCAAGAATTACGGCCATCGGTGATCGTGGTGAGCGGCACACGAATTATTGCCGCTCGCGTGCTGAGTTGTATTCAGTCGATATTCATCAATATGCACGCCGGGATCACTCCGATGTATCGCGGGGTTCACGGCGGATATTGGTCACTTGTCGAAAATAATCGAGAGGCCTGTGGCGTCACGGTGCATGAAGTTGACACTGGAATCGATACTGGGCGCATCCTCGGGCAGGCGCGGATCATGCCGAATGGTGTGGACAACTTCACTACTTACGGATTGCTCCAGTTGGCTGCTGGAATACCTCTGCTCAAGAAAGCGATAGGCGAAGCTTGCGAAGGCCAATTGCAAGCGGTAGCGCCGCCGAGTGGAGAATCGCGGCTGTGGACGCATCCTACATTCGGAGAATACGTCTATCATCGGCTTAAGTCGGGGGTGAAATAGAATGGGGTTAAGAATCGCGCAGGTCGCGACCTCCGACATTTCAGTACGGTTTCTGCTGTTGGACCAAATCAAGGCACTTGAGGCGGAGGGCCACAACGTGGTCGCGGTATGTGCTCCGGGCCCGTGGGTCGAAAGCGTGCGCAGCGCGGGTGTGAGGGTTGAGACGGTCGCCATGGAGCGCGAGATCGCGCCCCTGCGCGATATTGGTTCGACGGTAGCTTTGTCGCGATTGTTTCGCCGTCATAAGTTCGATGTAGTGCATACTCACACTCCCAAGGCAGGGTTGATCGGACCGCTTGCGGCCCGCCTGGCGGGAGTTCCGCACGTGGTGCATACGATTCACGGACTCCTGTTCCACGACCGGATGCCGCGATTGAGACAGGCGATGTTCTGGATTCCAGAAAAGATTACGGCGACATTTTGTGATCGTCTGTTGTCGCAGAGCAGGGAAGATGTGGAGCGGGCGGTCGGCAGCCGGGTGTGCTCCCGGAAGAAAATTGCATACCTGGGGAATGGAATCGATATAGGGCGGTTTGCGCCGCTTATAAATTTCGAACGAACCGCGAAATTACGGGAAGTTGGGCTGGAGGCCAGCGACTTTGTCGTGGGAAGCGTCGGGCGCCTGGTGAAGGAAAAGGGATTCATGGAATTGTTTGCGGCGGCGGTCACATTGACGGCAGGCAAGCCGCAGATGAAGTTTGTGGTGATCGGGCCGCGAGAAACGGATCAGAACGACGCTCTCGATGCCAGTTACACGGACGATTTGCAGCGCCGCGGCGTGGTTCGCTTCGTCAACTGGTGTGACGACATGAGATCGTGGTACGCGGCGATGGATATTTTTGTGCTGCCTTCTTACCGGGAAGGAATTCCACGCGCCTGCATGGAGGCGGCGGCGATGATGCGACCGGTGGTGACCTGTGATATTCGAGGCTGCCGTGAGGTGGTGCTCGACGGCGATACTGGCCAGCTTGTCCCACCACGGAATGTTCCGAAGCTGATCCAGGCGATCGAGCGGCTCTACGTGGATCGCGACATGGCTGCGCGGATGGGCGAGCGCGCCCGGCAGCATATCGTGCAAAACTTCAACAGCAAAGATGTATGCGACCGGCTTTGCGAATTTTATGCGCAGCTCGACGCTGCAAGGAATGTGGCTTCGACTCGTGAAGAACCTGCTTACCATCGATCTTGAGGACTGGCACCAGCTCGCCTATCGCCGGCTGACGGGCAAGACGCCCGCGCCGCTGAACCACGTCTTCCGGCAAATGGATCTTTTGCTGGAATTGCTGGAGCGGCACCAGGTGCATGCAACATTTTTTACGTTAGGGAGCTTGGCGGAGCGTTGTCCGGAACTGCCGCGCAGAGTGGCATCTATGGGACATGAAATCGCTTCCCACGGGTTCGCGCATTTGATCGTGCACCGGATGACCCGACAGCAATTTGAGGAAGACACGCGTCGCAGCAAGCAGGTGCTCGAAGACATTATCGGGAAGCCGGTTCGCGGGTATAGGGCCGCGGAGTTTTCCATTCGCACGGATTCGCTGTGGGCATTGGAGGTACTCGCCGAGTTGGGATTCGAGTACGACTCGAGTATTTTTCCGATTCATCACCGGCGATACGGAATTCCCGGGTTCTTTCCGCTGGCTGCGGAGTACCGGCTTCCTAATAATTTGAGCATCAAAGAAATTCCGTTGGCAACGCTGCCATGGGGAAGGATGCGGCTGCCAGTGGCGGGCGGCGGTAGCTTTCGAGTGCTGCCGCAATGGATGCTTTCTCGGGCCGTTCAAAAGCTGAACGATTCGGGAAAGCCACTGGTGACCTATTTTCATCCCTACGAATTCGATTCGAAACGGCTCGACGTGTTCGTCTCCGGCAGACCTGAGCATTTCCGACACCGCCTGCGCGGGCGGCAATGGAATTTTCATCAGAACCTCGGGCGTCATACAATGACTCCGAAGCTGGCAACTTTGCTACAGCAGTATTCATTTACCACTATCGCCGATTTTCTTCAGGAGGAACCGGTTCTTGAGCGTAAAAACTTACTTTGAACGAACCGCGGACAATTTCGATGCGTTGTATGAAAATCGCCGCAATTTGAGCTATCGCTTCAACCAGCTCTTTCGCAAAGGATTGTTCCAGCGAATCGAAAAAACCACGGAGTCTTTCGCGGGAATGGAAAACTTCACGGTTCTCGACGTAGGCTGCGGCTCTGGGAGGAACAGCGCTCTGTTTGCGGAGCAGGGAGCCCGGCGCGTGGTTGGGATCGATTTCTCCGCCCCCATGCTGCACCTTGCCCGCGAATACACGCGCGCGAAACATGTCGCAGAGCGCTGCGAATTCATCCAGGCGGATTTTCTGGAATATCGGTTTAAAGAAACTTTCGACGTAGTGGTGGCGCTGGGCGTTTTCGATTACGTGGCAGATCCGGTACGAGTTCTGGGCCGGATGGCTGAACTGGCCAATGAAAAAGTTGTGGCGAGCTTTCCCGGAGTCTCTCCCGTCCGCGCGCCTCTACGCAAGATGCGTTATGCCATGAGAGGTTGCCCAGTGTATTTCTATACGGGCGCGAGATTGCGGCAGATCTGTGACGATGCGAGGCTATCAAATTTCCGCGTTGACAAATTGGCCTCTTCAGGTTACATGCTGGTGGGGAATAAACGTGCCTCCGACAAACGAGCGGTTGCGATTGCCTGAAACGGGCCGCTTGCGCGGACTGAAGCGCGCGCTCGATGTCGCGGTGTCGAGCATCAGCCTCTTGTTATTGTCCCCGGTTGTGCTCGTGGTGGCTGCGCTGGTTTGGCTGGAGGGCCCTCCAGTTTTCTTTCGCCAGCAACGACCTGGGTATAAGGGCATTCCTTTTTTCGCGCTCAAATTTCGCAGTATGACTGACAAACGCGATGAGCACGGGCGGCTTCTACCGGATGAAGCCCGCATCACGCGGCTGGGAGCTTTTCTGCGGCGATCCAGCATCGATGAGCTGCCGCAGTTCTGGAACGTGCTTCGTGGAGACATGAGCCTGGTTGGACCTCGCCCGCTGCTCATGCAATACCTTAACCGCTATTCAACGGAGCAATCGCGGCGGCACCTGGTACCGCCTGGCATCACTGGCTGGGCGCAAGTGAACGGGCGCAACGACCTCACCTGGGAAAAAAGACTGGCGCTGGATGTCTGGTACATAGACCACTGGAGCTTGTGGCTGGACCTGCGGATTCTGGGTATCACCGTGTGGAAAGTACTCACGGGAGAGGGAATTGCGGCGGAGGGGTCGGCGACCATGCCCGAGTTCATGGGCAATGAACCGACCTCGAACCACCGAGCGCAGATACGCTAGTCAGGGTCACGGAGCGCTCAGTCCGAGGAGTGTCGAGAAGGCGGATTGGCTGCTCGCACTGTGGTTCCGTCCGGGACGTTTTTCATGATGTGGGATCCGTTGGCGATGACAACGTTGCTTCCGATCCGCACGCCCAGGTAGACAGTCACGCCCATCCCTATCAGCGTGTTCTCGCCGACTTCAACGCCGCCCGCCAGAACGGCGCCTGGAGATAAATGCGTATGCGAGGCGATGACGCAATCGTGGGAGACGATCGTGCCGCTATTAATGATTGTGTTGTCGCCGAGTTTTACCGCCGAACCCACGACCGCTCCCGCAAATATCTGGTTTCCCAGTCCCATCACGACCGAGGGCTCAACCATGGCGCGCGGGTGAATCAGATTGGGAATGGTGAACCCTGCCACGATGAGCCGGTCGTAGAGCTTGGCCCGCGCGCCATGATTCTGCACGCTGCCAATCCCCAGCACGGCGTGCTTGATGCCTTCGGCTCTGAGCTGCGCAAACATGGAAGAAGTGCCCAGGACCGGGACGCCGAGGACTTCAGCCTCTGATGGGCTGTCGTCCAAAGCGGCTACCGGGAAGAGCTTGCCGCTCAAACGCATCAGATCGATCAGCACACGTGCGTGTCCGCTCGCACCGTACACGACAACAGCCTCTGCGGCTCCGGAAGGAACCGCCAGGAGTTCCCGTTTTCCGGCGCCGGATTGGGGCGCGAGCGATTGCTTCTCGAGCAATCTCGTCTCAACCAATCGCTGGACATCCGATTGCTTTACGATTCCCGTGAAGCCGCGATTCGACAGATCCACACCATGACGGTCCGCAAGTTCCTGCGCTTTGCGCGTAACGCGGAAGGGCGGCGCAGACGCGTTCGAGGAAATTTCGGACGTCGCGATCGGTTCGTCGGGAGTCGCCGTAATCGCGCACAATATGGAATTCACCCCAGCGCGCTGCCCCTTGTCTACGCGCAGATTGCGAACGTAACCCGAGCAGGGCGCCTCTACATCCATGGCCGCTTTGGTTGACTCGACGACAAAGAGCACGTCGCCGTTGCGCACTTCGGCGCTTTCGTTCACGCGAACGTCCACCACGACAACCTCATCTTCATTCGCGTTAAGCAGCGGTACGCGCACTACCTGCATTCTTGCTACCTCGTTAGAAATCCGAACACTTATTGTATGGAAATCGGCGGTGATTGGAAGCCGGCGCGTAACTCGGCGCGTAGCTTAACGTGCAACTCAGCGCTTCACAATGCGATGGGTGTTGGCGCACACCCGCATAACCGCCCGGTCAATGTCTTCCAACTGAGGCAGAATCGCCGTTTCTAACGTGCCGGTATTGGCGATGGGAAGATCTTTCGCCGCTACCCGCAGAGGCCCCGCATGGAGCAGTTCGAATGCCCGAGCGCTGACTGCGGCGATCAGTTCCGCTCCCCATCCTGCGGTCTGCGTGCCTTCCTCACAGACCACGAGCTTTCCCGTGCGGCGCAGGGATTCAAGAATCGGTTCCAGATCGACCGGGCTCAGGCTCGACGGAACAACCACTTCGCACAATATTTCCTCGCGCATCAGCAGTTGCTCGGCGGCCGCTTCCGCCAACTCGGCCATTCCGCCGTAGGCGACTAGAGTTACATCGGCACGAGAGAACGAATCGAATGACAGCGTCACGGTGGGATAGCGGCCGGATGTAACTCGTGCACGGAAATCGCCAAGGCGGCCTTCCGATGGCGCTTCGCGCACGGGACGCGCGTACATCGTTTTGTTCTCGATGAAGAGAACGGGATCGTCATCTTCGAGCACCGCGCGGTACAGCAAAGTCCCCGGTTCGTGAAACGGGCTGGGAGCAACCACGTGCCATCCGGGTGCGCCGATAAAATGTTTTTCCAGCGTCTGGCTGTGGGTTGGCCCGTAACCTCGGCGTCCGCCCATCGGAGTGCGAATCACCAGCGGCACACGCACTTTGTCGTTGTACATCCAGCGGTATTTACCGATGTGATTAATGATTTGATCAGCCGCCAGCATCAGGAAATCGCCGAACATGATTTCGACGACGGGCCGCAAACCGCGAATAGCCATACCGGCGGCGAGCGCGGTAAATCCAGCTTCGCTGAGCGGCGTGGTCAGGACTCGCTGGGGAAACTTGGTAGAGAGTCCCTTGGTGACTTTGAAAGCTCCACCGTAGGGATCTAGCAAATCTTCGCCCACAACGACGACGCGCGCATCTTGGCTGAGCATTTTATGCAACGCCGTGTTGAGCGAATTGAGAACGTTGGTTGCCATTACGGGTGCGATGCGGGTCCCGCACTTTCCACACGGATGAAGCCATTCATCGGAGTCCCGACGCTTAGCGTCGATGGGCTGGGGAAAGGCTGCTCCCGTGCCCAACTAACTGCTTGTTCTACTTTCGCGCGGGCTTGTTCATCGAGGCGGTCCGCGACTTCTCGGCTGAGGCGTGATCGCAGCTTGGGGAGGGGTTCGTTCAGACGGTGCTGTTCGATTTCGTCTGCCGGGCGCATGTCGTCGCTCTTGGAATGGTGGCAGAGGCGGTAAGTTTGTATGATTTCAAGGTGGGGCCGCTGTTCCTTTCGAACTTTATCTATGATCGGTTCAAAATGGGTGTAGATCTCTTCCGCGTCGGTGGAGTCAATTTCGCCGCTGTCAATCCCAAACGCTTTTCCGCGCGCCAGCATGCTTCCCGCAAGTTGTCTCTCTACCGGAGTGCTTTGGGACCAGCGATTGTTCTCGATGACGAACAGGATGGGCGCGCTCCACAGCGATGCCAGATTGAACGCCTCGTAGACTAAGCCTTCGCCGAGTGTGCCGTCTCCCATGAAAACGGTTGCGATGGCGCCGGTGCCCAGCATTTTTTCGGCTAAGGCCATGCCGGTAGCGGTCGGCACAATGCCGCCCTGGACACCGTTGGAATAGAAATTTTCATAACAAATGTGCTGGCTGCCGCCGCGGCCGCCGACCAGTCCGGAGGCGCGCCCCATCAATTCGGCCATTAGGAGCTCCGCATTGCCGGTCCGCGCTAGGAAATGGCCGTGACAGCGATGGCTGCTGAAAATGATGTCGCGTTTTTCCAGGTGATTGATGATGCCGACCGCGTTGGCTTCCTGGCCGATATAGCAGTGGGTCGTCCCGAAGAGCTCGCCGCCGGCAAATAGGTCCAGAACTCGTTCTTCGAACCGGCGAATCAAGACCATCTGGGCGTACAGCCGCTCGCGAATCGACTCCCTGTTCAAGCGCGGTGAGTTCGGCTGTGCCGGTTCATGGGTTGGCATGTCTGAAGAAAAGAGAACGCGAGTTACAGTAAAAATATCCGAGGCACCGGTGGGTGTCAAACGGACATTCGGGCCGAATATACGGTAGCGTCGCAAACAGCAACCTGGTAGGACGCCAAGCGCAGTCAAGGGCTTCGGTCTGGACCGCACCGCCGTCGGTTGGCTGATCTGGATGAATCTGCTATTTTGAGCAAGAGTTCATCTATGACGACGGTTAGCAATTTGGGGCAGGCACTCGCAATTAGTGGCGGCGCACCCGTGCGGTCGGAGGCGTTTCCTCCCTGGCCCGCTTTTGAAGAAGAAGAAATTCAGGCTGCGGCTTCCGTGTTGCGTTCCGGCCGAATCAATTATTGGACGGGTAATGAAGGACGGGCTTTTGAACGTGAATTCGCCGACTTCACGGGATGCAAGTACGCGATTGCGTTGGCCAACGGCACGGTCGCGCTGGAGTTGGCGCTGTATTGCCTGGGCGTGGGTCCGGGAGATGAAGTGATTGTTCCCAGCAGGACGTTTATTGCGTCGGCGAGCTGTGCCGTGATGCGCGGGGCCACGCCAGTGGTGGCGGACATCGACCGAAACAGCAGCAATCTCACGGCGGGGACCATTCAGAGAGTCATGACGCCGAAAACGAAAGCCATCGTCGCAGTGCATTTGGCGGGATGGCCCTGCGACATGGAATCGATTTTGGAGTTAGCCCGCAGCCGCGGAATTTTTGTGATCGAAGACTGCGCCCAAGCTCACGGAGCACGCTACCGCGGGAAGCCGATCGGCTCGTTTGGGGACATGGCTGCCTTTTCCTTCTGCCAGGACAAGAATATGAGCACCGGCGGCGAAGGCGGGATGCTTCTGACGAACGACCGAAAACTATGGGAGCTGGGTTGGAGTTTCAAGGATCACGGCAAGAGCTTTGAAGCGGTGTATGAACGCCAGCATCCGCCGGGATATCGATTTCTCCACCAGTCGTTTGGTACGAATTGGAGACTTACGGAGGCGCAGTCCGCGATGGGGCGCGTGTTATTGCGGAAACTGCCAGGAATGGTAGGGAAACGCCGCCGCAACGCGGCATATTTGAGCAGGGAATTTGGTAGAATTCCGGCTCTGCGGGTGGTTACGCCTCCGGATAATGTTTTTCATTCCTATTATAAATATGACGTCTATGTGCGGCCGGAGCGTTTGCGCGAAGGCTGGGACAGGAATCGCATTCAGGAAGCCATCTCGGCGGAAGGCATTCCATGCATGGCAGGGACGTGCAGCGAGATCTATCTGGAAAAAGCTTTTCCGGAATCGATGCGGCCATCGCGCCGGCTGCCAGTAGCGCAGGAACTTGGCGAGACCAGCCTAATGTTCAAGGTTCATCCCACACTCGAGGAACGAGACCTTGCCGACACCTGCATGGCCGTATCGAAAGTCCTGCAGATTGCCGCTCGCGATTGAGGCGAGGCGTGTATGCCTTTTATGTTTAGAAGGGAACCCGGTAGATCGCCGTACTCGCGGCGACGGCAACCAGCGCACTGGCGTTCAGTGCGGATTTGACGGCGCTGCTGGGGACGAAGAGGATGTCCTCGTCCTTCACGGCGACGTCACGAATCTGTCCCCGTAGCAGTTTCTTCAAATCGATCTGCTCCTCTTTGAATCCATTCTCAGTCTTGCGAAGCAATCTGGTCTTTCCGGCAGAAGCGACGTGGGTCGTTCCCCCGGCAACGGCCACGACTTGCAAGACCGTAACGCCCCCGGTTGCGTTCATCACGTATCCACCCGGCCGAGTTACCTCTCCGAGAACATATACGATTCCGGCTCGGGGAACGATAACAGTATCGCCGGGCTGCAAGTCGATGTTGCTGGCGGCCATTTCGACGGGGTCTTTCGAGAGCACAATCGTGGTTACATCCTTTTGGCCGCGGTGGCTGACGATAACTCTATTCGAAGCTTTCTCGGTGGGACCGCCGGCAGCCTGCAGAACGTCAAATAACCGATGAGGGCCAACCGGGGAGTAGGAACCCGGCTTGGTGACCTCTCCCGCCACCGAGATTCCGCTGCTGCCGTATTCCTTCACGTAGACCGTGACTTGTGGGTCGTTGAGCACGCTCTTGTCGCGCAGCTGAGCCTCGATCGCGGCTTCCGCTTCGCTGCTGCTAAGGCCCGCGATGCGGATGTAGCCGATCAGCGGGATCGAAATATTGCCGCTCGCGCTCACTCGCAAGTGTCCGGATAGATCGGGCGCGCCATAAACGCTGATTTCGAGTTCATCGCCAGGACCGATCACGAGCGGTGTGGGGGCGGCCGGATCAGTCTTTTGCCCAGGGTCGTCACTGGCGGGGGGAATAACGGTGATCGGAGGGCTGGTTGCCTTGCCGCCATTCTGAATTGGGCTCTGCGGATTATTTTGAACCGGGCTTCGCGGATTGTCGTTTTGTGCAGAGGCTGCCTGCTGCCAGCCAAGGAGGCCCAGAAATATGATCAAGCTGAAGAACTGGGAGAACGGACGTTGCATAGACTTCATCGTTGCATAGATTCTAAAGGTGCGCGCCGTTTACGCACAACTTGAATTACGTGCGAACTACGTGGCCTTCCAGCGTTCGCTCAGAAGGGCTCGTGTAACGATCTCGATCTGATCGCCGGTCATTTCCGGAAACAGAGGCAGAGAGAGAACTTCCTTGGAGGCTTTCTCAGAGTGCGGAAGGGAGTTTCTCCCGTATCCAAGATTCGCGTAGGCGGGTTGGAGGTGGACCGGGGCCGCATAATGAACTCCCGTCTGAATGCCTTTTTCCTGGAGCGCCTTTTGCAGCGCGTCGCGTCGGGCCGTCCGCAAAGTGTAGAGATGATAAGCGTGACGGGCCCATGGCATTTCTGTGGGCAGTTCGACGGCAGCGCCTGCGAGAAGCTGGTTGTACTTATTTACGACGGCACGCCGAGCCTCGGTCCAGCGTTCAAGGTGACGCAACTTCACGCGGAGGATTGCACCCTGGAGAGCTTCCATGCGGTAGTTAAATCCGCGCAGCACGTGATGATATTTGCGGTCCTGCCCCCAATCGCGCAGCCTGCGAATGGTGCAGGCATACTCTGAATTACTGGTGGTGACCGCGCCACCCTCGCCATACGCGCCCAGATTCTTGCCGGGATAGAAACTGAAGCAGGCCATATCTCCGATGCTGCCGACCGGACGGCCTTTGTATTTCGCTCCGTGCGCCTGCGCGGCGTCTTCGATCACGACCAGGCCGCGGTGCCGCGCGATTTCTGTGATCGGGTCCATATCCGCCGGTTGACCATAGAGATGCACCGGCATAATAGCTTTTGTGCGCGGGGTGATCGCCGCCTCAATCGCGCCAGGATCTATGTTGAACGAAGAAGGATCGATATCGACTAAGACTGGGCGCGCTCCTGTATAAATGATGGCGGCAACGCTGGCCACGAATGTAAACGGGACGGTAATGACCTCATCGCCGGGACCCACTCCGGCAGCCAGCAAGGCTAAGTGCAGTGCGCTGGTGCCGGAATTCAAGGCAATACACTCGCCGGCGTTGCAATAGGTCGCGAATTCCTGTTCAAACTGAGCCACTTCGGAGCCCAGGATGAACTGGCCGCTGTCCAGGACGCTGGCGATGGCGGCGTCGATCTCAGTCTTGATGCTGCGGTACTGTGCTTTTAAGTCGAGAGAAGGAACTTCAATGTTTGCCATGAATATCCACAAAAATCCGGTTTCCCGGAGGTTGTGTTCCCCTGCGTTTGCCACAACAGGAAAGTTTGTTCCGCTGCGACGCGATGTCGCTGCGGGCGTCTGTACTTCTGATAATTATTGCAGACGGTATACGTGATCGGAGATTTTGATCTTCATGGGTGAATCAGTTTGCAGATTTCGGCGCATACCGGCGAATCAGAACCGACCATAAGGATCCTTCGACTACGCAGGAAGCCCGCTTCGGGTCCTGCTCCGCTCGGAAGACTACTTGAGAGTCTTTTCCCGACCCAGATGGCCGTGAGGCATGCGCAGAGTCTTGCAGACAATTGGCAACGCCGGTGTGCACAGCAATGGAAATGACACCTAAGTGGTTTGTTTTCTGTGGCCTGAAATGGCAGAGAAATTGCTCGTGCCACATGGGGATATTTGTCCCAGGCTCATAGGTTCGTTCCGAGCCGGAAACATCAAAAAACGTGGGGATCTCAAATGCGAATATCGCGTAGGGTTTTAGCTGGGTTACCTGTACTTTTTCTGGTGCTGGCGGGCGCCCAGAATCTATATGCGAATTCAGTAACGTTTGATTTTTCATTTAGCGGAACCGGCATAACGGGGAGCGGCAGTTTTACGGCTACTCTCGTCTCGGGGAATGAGTATCTCGTGACTTCACTATCCGGAATGCAAAATGGGGCCTCCATGACTTTGCTAGCGCCAGGGGCGTACGGAGGCAATGACAATGAAATATTTTCGTCGATGCCATTTCTGAACTCGTCCGGGTTGGCTTTCGTTCTCTCGAGTGGGTCGACAGACTACAACATATACTTCGACCCACTGAATTCCACTTATCTGGAATGTAACAGTGGAGCGGGTCCTTGCAACGCGATTGGGACGGGTGAAGTCATAAAAGTTTCGCTGACAGAAGTGCCTGAGCCGGGTTCACTTGTGCTCTTGGGCACTGGTTTGATTGGATTAGCCGGAGTGGCGCGCCGCAAGATTTTCTCTTAGGCTCAAAGATCCTCAACGGCCCGTGCGCATGACGCACGGGCTGTTCCCTTTTTAGACACGCCGCAACATTTAACTTCTCGAAATTGGCCCCCGATCACGGCCAGCATCCTTCATTCACGCACGTACGCACAATTGCCCTCAGTGGAGTTCCTGTCAGTCGTCAATAGGCGTCTTGCCTTGGACCGGTTTGTGATGACAATCGCAGCCGAGTGAAGGTGACCCAGCCATCTGCGAACAGCGTCAATCATTTATTTTCAGCTATCTCGGGAACGGCAAGCGGCAATAGAGTCTAGCTGCGTTCGTCAGCTATCATCGTCGAAAGGGTCAGTGTCGAACAGGGTCGGTTTTGTCTAAGCCGAAAAAAAACGGGGAGCCGAAGCTCCCCAGAGTGAAGCGACAGAGGCGTTCTCTTAAGTAGAATCCAGCCGGGAGGAAAGAGTTGTCCCTCCGCGCGAGAAAGTTTCGTGATGGATGAAGTTCAGCAGATCCCGGCAAGCTCCGCGACGGCCTTGCGCGAGGGCGTGGAAGAGTGTTGGATGGATTGCGATGGCTCCCGCATGCGCTATTTGCGGGCCGGCTCCGGCCCGGCGCTGATCTTGCTGCATGGGCTGCTGGCATATTCATTTTCCTGGCGATACGCCTTGCCTGCCCTGGCGCCTTACGCGACCGTGTACGCTCCTGACTTTTTAGGGGCAGGATTCTCGGATCGGCCCCGCGGCATGGATCACTCGATGCGGGCGAGCGCGAACCTTGTTTTGAGATTTGTTGAAAATCTTGGGCTCGCGTCGTTCGACTTGCTGGGCACTTCCCGAGGCGGAGCTGTAGCCATGGCCGCGGCTGCGGAATGCATGAGTTCGCGTCGCTGTGGAGCGCGACTACGCCGGCTGGTTTTGGTTTGCCCAGTAAATCCCTATTCTCCGCATGGGAACTGGCTTGCGCCCTTCTTTGGCACGCGCCTGGGCGCGTTATTGTTTCGTTCGGGCATCGCACGTATGCCGTTTCTTTTTCCTTACTTGCACGCGCGCATGTATGCCGATCGGGGCAAGATTCCAGCCGGAACCTTGGATGGGTACAAAGCGCCGCTAGCTATTCCTGGATTCTACGACCATGCACTCAGCATCGTGCGCACTTGGACGTCCGATCTACAGGAACTCCGGGCGCTACTGCCTACGCTGGCTCCCATTCCCACACTCCTGATGTGGGGAAGCAAGGATCGCGCGGTGTACTTTTCGTCCATGGAGCGGCTCGCGCGACATTTTGAGAAGGTCCAAACAAGTGTGTTCCCGGGCGTCGGGCATGTTCCTTATGAAGAGTGTCCGGAGGAGTTCAATCGACAGCTCATCAACTTTCTGACTCTTCCGGAAAATTCAGTCCCAGGATTTTAACGGCTAAACTCGGACTTGACAGCCGAGGCGGCTGTTTCTACGTGAGTATCCCGATGCCCTCGATTCTCGACTTCTTGCGGAGTGCGTTAGTGCGTTACGGATATTGGGCCGTGGGCACTACGCTTCTGGCGGAGAATGCCGGAGTGCCGGTGCCGGGGGAAACGGTTCTGTTACTCGCGAGTTTCATGGCCTATTCCGAGCACGATCTGCGGCTTCCATGGATCGTTTTGGTTGCAATCATCGCAGCGACGCTGGGCGACAATCTGGGTTTTGCCATTGGATATTACGGCGGACGTCCGCTGCTGGCGCGGTACCAAGCCTTTTTCAGAATTCGGGAGCGGACTCTGGAGCGCGGTGAGGAACTATTCGCGCGCTATGGCGCGATTACGGTGTTCTTTGGCCGTTTTGTGATCGGCATGCGAGTGATTGCTGGTCCCCTCGCTGGAGTCCTGCGAATGCCTTGGCGGACGTTCATGGCCTTCAACTTTCTGGGCGCCGCCCTGTGGGTGACGGTGATATCCGCCGCGGGCTATTTGTTCGGCCAGCATTGGGAACAGTTGGCGCGCGACTTGAAGCGATTGGATATCGTGGTCGCGATTTCCATATTCCTGTTGGCAATATTTCTGTGGCGGAGGAGCCGGCGCCAGAACTGAGTGGAGCATCCGGGGAGTAACCTTTTGCACAGGTCGGTGAGCGTGGGTGCACTATACTGTGCGGGTGTCGCGGGCCCTCATAACGTAGTGTGACGAATTGCCGTTGCAGTCGAAATTACATCGGTTGCGTCCGAGCCGGAATTCGGACAAGGAGGAACACTTGAAAAAGATCGGTTTGTTGACTCTGCTCATTATGGCAACACTTCTCTTCACGCTGGCCTTTACGGCAGCGGCAGCCGGACCAAAAGCCCCGGCAGCACCGGTTCCAGCAGTGGCTGCGATGCCGGCCAGCCCCAGCGGCGCCACGCCAGAGCCCCATCCCCACATGACTGAGGCGCTCGAAGCCATGCGGAATGCCAAACATCACCTGGAGACCGCAGAGCATGATTTCCACGGCCATCGCGTCAAGGCCATTGAACACCTTAATCAGGCGATCCACGAAGCCGAGATCTGCGAGCAGGAACGCTAGCCCGAGAATTAAAAAATAAAACGGCAGCGTCGCGCGACGCTGCCTTTATTTTTTCCATCCCGAAAATCTGTTCTATCCGCTGCAGACTCTTACTTGGGACCGAAAGTGTAGCCCACGGATCCGCCTACTCGCAGCACGTTATCGGAATGAAACTCGGCATTATTCACGATGTGGTACAAGTTAGCCTCGGGGCGGACAAAGAAATGTCTCCACACGGTGTAGCGAACGTCGGCACCAAGGTGAAAGAGCAGATGAGTGGCGTCAAGATGGGTGGGGCAGCCGGCGGAGAAGCGGCACTCGCCAGATGGACTATAGAAGAGCACTCGCTCGCCGCCAACCCCCGCCATGAGTCGGCGGTCATTCTCTTGCGTAGAGGGTAAGCGTATAAGCCATTGAACGTCATAGAAGATAGGACGATAGTTTTGGAACCCGTTATAGACCTGATCCTTATAGACAGTAGCGACTTCGCCGCTATAGCCGTAACGGTTCTTGAAGATGCGGTCGAAGGTGAAGCTGGGATAGAGACCACCCTTCTCCGGAGGAGGCAAGAAAGCCGCGGAAGCATTGGAGTTCTTGGTGGACAAAAGAATGCCGGCGCCAAAGGCAAGATCGACCTGCTGCGCACGCGCGAGAGTAGCCAGAAGAATCGCACACACGGATAAAACCAGCGCGAACTTTCTCAAAGACAGCCCCCTTCTCAATTTACTAACAATCACTGAGACTTCTGGGATGTGGCCGCCAGATCAGTAGTGCCCGGCGAGGCGGCCTCGAACGGTCGGGCTGTCAGAAAGAATTCTGGCGGTCGCGATCTGGCTGCCCCGAGACCAAATCGCGACCGCCCACAAAATCAAAGCCCTAGTCCGGGCCGATAGTATAGCCGATGGAAGCTCCCACGCGGAAAATATTGCCGGAGCTGAAGTCAGCGGTGTTGTTGAAGATCTTGTAGTAGTGCGCTTCCGGGCGGACGAAAACATGTCCCCAGACGTAGTAGCGGAGACCGGCTCCGAAATCGACCAGGAAGTGGTTGGAACTCTGATAGCATGCGCCAAAGTATACGCAGCTGGTGGTGGGTGATAGCCGTAGAAGCGAGTGCTCTGCCAGCCGATGCCGCGCCATCAGATCCGCGCCGACTTTCTTGCTCGAGCTCGGGGCTGGTATACGCCGTTGAAGTCAAAAAGAATAGGGCGAAAGGGCTGACCGCCGGCTGCCGCCATACCGTCCCTGGCCGGCTTTCCAGGCGGCGTCAAAACCGAAACCCATCCGCCTATGAAAGATCACGTCGCGCCGATGATTCGTATACAGGCCGCCCTTTTCGGGACAGGTGAAAGGAGCGGATTGGCCACAGGCGGGGCGCCGGGCGACAGGACGGTTCCAAAGCCCAACATGGCATCTCCCTGCTGAGCCGAAGCGAGGTTAGCCAAAGAAAAGAATACGAAGGCGGTCGCAACAAAGCAAACTTTCTCAAGAGGAACCTCCTGTGATGATCGTTGATGGCGGTAAGATGCGACCGCCAAACCATTTGGATGCAAGCGTATGGGTGATCAGTCATCATAAGTTCAACCGCGCAGAAATTCAATTGAGGGAGCCCGGGCTGATCGCTCGCCTAACAAATTCCAGCGGAGAGGGAAACGACAGCAGAATGAAACACCGCCAGCAGAGAAAAGTTGCGCCGGTGATGTAGCGCAAGCTTTCCTGTGCAATCACGGGCGCCTGGTAGCTCCCCTGCCTCCGCCGCGCAGAACATGGTCGATCGCAATGGGACCTCCGGCCAAAAAAATAAGGGCGAAAGCAAGGGCGGCGGCCGCGAGGGGGAACTCATATCCCGGACGATCGGGAGTTCCGATGAGTCCGTTATGCAGGTGAACTTTCCAGATGGCAACAAACAGGTCGATGAAGATGGCGAACGCCGCTGCCCGGGTGAAGAGTCCCACCAGAATCAACAAGCCGCCGAAGAACTCAGTGAACGCCGAGACATAGCCGAGCCATGCGGGCAAGCCCAGACCGGCAACCATTTGCGCATGGTGGTGCAAACCTCCAAACATCTTGTGATAGCCATGTGCGGTCATGATCGCGCCCAAGGCCAGACGCATCACGAGAAGCGCGAGCGGCTGCAAGCGATCGAGATAGCGCAAGTTTTCCTCCAAGCCGAGGAACTACATTATCGCAAGCGGGCTGTCTGCGGGGAAGAGAGTAATAGGAGAAAACAATTGCGAACGTATCCTGGTTTTGGTAACGTTGCTGCGCCCCAGGATGCCAGTTGGACCCGATGTGCCGGCCCCGGCCTCTTGCTGGGCTTCTCTCTACTCTCTTGGGGCTCAGAAGGCGATCGAAAGTGTCTCGTCAACATATTGCTTGCGGGTTCGTGCTTGGGTGATCGAACGAGATTGTTGAATATTGGAGGCGCGATGAAATTCAGGAAAATGGAAACTGCGCTGCAGAAATGTCTCGGGCTGGCGCTCATCACGGTGGTTCCGGTAGCCTTTGCGCAACATAAGACAAGCACCCCATCTCCTCATGCGAGCCCTCCCGCGCACGCCTCGGCGCCGACGCATTCAGCTGGAAATACTCAGCATGCGGCGACGACAAGTCACACGCCCGCTTCAAGCCACACCAATACATCCAGTCACGTGAACACCGCCGGACGCGGGACAACCACAGCGGGCCATGGAGCGATGGGCGCCGGCCATGGGACAGCCACGGCCGGGCACAGTGCTACAACGACCGGTCACGGAACGGCCACAGCGGGCCACGGAACGATGGGTGCCGGCCATGGGACTACGATGGCGGGCCATGGAACGATGGGCGCAGGGCATGCAGCAACTGTTGCCGGACACGGAGGAGGAATGTCGGGCGGGGGGCACGCGAATGTCGGCCATGCGGCTCCGGGCAGGCAGGTTGCCCTGAGGGGCGGTGGATCGGCACACATCCGTCCGAATGGACAGATCCGTTCTATCAATCGGAACGGCATGCACATCGAGCACAACCTTCACGGCGGCCGGACGATCGTAAGAGAGCGTAACGGCGCACGCATCGTGAGCACGGGAAGGCGCGGAGGCTACGTTCAACGTGCCTATGTCACCCGCGGCGGACGGTCGTATTATTCGCGGACGTACTATTACCATGGCGGATATCGTTCCGGCGTCTATCGCGGCTACTACTGGCACGGTCATCCCTATTACGGCTACTATCATCCGTATTTTTACCATCCTGTCTATTACGGCTGGGCGTATAACCCGTGGCCGGCGCCGGTCTATTACGGTTGGGGATGGGGCGGAGCGCCGTGGTACGGATATTACGGCGCCTATTTTGCGCCCTATCCGGTTTATCCCTCGGCGGCTTTCTGGATCACAGATTATCTGATATCGGCGAACCTGCAGGCGGCCTATGCGGCGCGAGCGGAAGCCGAGGCAGAAGCGGCAAGGTCCGCGAACAATTCCGCGCCTCCGTCCGACGATCAGATTGCCAGCAACGGGGAACCTGCGGCCGCGCCAAGTGGCCAGGTCGCGCTCTCGCCGGAGGTTAAGCAAGCGATTGCCGAACAAGTGAAGGCACAAATTGCTGCCGCGCAGGCGGAGGCGGGCAAGGCGGGTTCCTCGGCGGTTGGACAGCAGGCGTCCGGGGAGGAAGTGCCGCCGGCGCTTGATCCGGCGCGGCGCATGTTCGTCGTCTCGGACGATCTTGCGGTGGTGGCCGATGGTCAGGAATGTTCGCTGACGCAGGGAGATGTAATCACCCGCCTTAGCGACACACCCGATGCCGACCAGAAAGTGAATGTGAGTATCGCCAGCAGCAAGAAGAGCGATTGCGCCGCGGGCAAGACGGTTGCGGTTTCGGTGGACGATCTGCAGGAAATGCAGAATCACTTCCAGGAGAAGATTGATGAAGGCATGAAGACGCTGGCGGCCAAGCAGGGAACCGGGGGCCTGCCAAAGGCTCCGGACACTTCCACGGTTGCCTCCGACGTTCCGCCTCCGCCGCCGGATAAGACTGCTGCCAAGACGCTGGAGGAGCAAGATTCGGAGGCCGACAAGACTGAATCAGCTGTCAAACAGGAGGCTGCTTCATCGGGCGGTGGCTCGCAGTAGATGCCGCTCCTCGTGCGGAAACCGGTCGCGTAAATTGGTTCTGCAAGTTGCCGGTGGGGGCGCCGACTGTGGGTGGCGCTCTGCTGCCACTATTCAGCCACAGTCTAGCCAGGTTTGTTGAATGGCCTTGTGATCTTGTGATCTGTACAGATCCTGAGAGGAGAATTCGAGCCATGGGGCAGAAGTTGCACGCAGTGATTCCGGCGGTCGCCGCCGTCGGATGTATCACGTTTTTCTCGTTGCCACGCGCTGATGCTCAAGCCGTTTCTCTGCAGGAGCAGCTGAGCGCCCAGTACAAAATAGTGAAGATGGGGTCGGATAGCAGTGGTTATTCGGTGGTTGAGCCCGGCACACTGCTCGCCATCCAGAAGGGCGGAATTCTGGGCGTACCCTATTCCGACAACAGCATTCTTTCCACCAAATATGAGAGCGGAACGGTGCACACTCCCAGCGCTCTTCTGTCAAAAGGAATCGGTTTGGGAATGAAGAGGTTTGGGAAGGAGCAAACCACTCATCTGTTCCAGGTGGGTGATAAAGTCTATCCCTCGAAAATCGAAGTTGACGTGGGTAAAGACGATGTCGCGATGATGATCGTGGCCTGCGACACCTGCAATAAGACAGACCCATCGACCTATAACAAGGCAAAAGTAGTCTTTCAGTTTCCCAAGGGAGCGTTGGCAAAAGCCAGTGCAGGTGAAGTCGAGGACACGATTGGACAGCTGCTCGCAATCAGTGAAGACACCCAGCAGGATCAAGGTGGCCAGCAAGGCGGCCAGGCTGGGCAAGGAGCTCAGGATCAGCAGGGCGCGCAGCAGCCGGAGCAGCAGCAGGCCGAACCACAGACGATTGAGAAAGGGCAGACCACCGATCAAGTTCAGGCCGCTCTCGGCAAACCGGACAAGATCGTGAATCTCGGCCCCAAGCAGCTTTACGTATACAAAGATCTGAAAGTAACGTTCGTAAACGGCAAAGTCGTAGATGTGCAATAACCATCCTGGGGGACCGCATTTCGCACCGCATAACCGGAGAATTTGATGCTCCTCGCACGATCTGTTTTTCTTTTCATGATCGCGATCGCAACCAGCTTTACGGCTACGGTCGCGACTGCGCAAGCCCCTGTAACTCTGCAGGAGCAACTCCTCGCTCAGTACAAGCTGGTTAAGATGGGGTCGGATTCCGGTGGAATTTCGGTGGTAGAACCGGGCACTCTGCTGGCCATTCAAAAAGGAGGGGTCTTAAGCGTTCCCTGGAAAGCGATGGCATTGTGTCCGGCGAAATTTCAGGACAACAACTTGCACCCTCCGGCGGGCATGTGCGCGGCCATGGTGAAGACTGTCTCCAGATATTTTCAAAAGGGAGACAAAGTCTATCCGGCCAAGATTGAAGTGAACCTGGATAAGGCGAAGATATCCTTCACGGTCGTGGCCTGTGACTCTTGCAACGGAGTGAACCCGCCGACCTCGATGAAAGGTGAAGTCCTATTCCAGTTTGCGAAAGGGTATCTGGAAAAAGGCAACGTGGGGGAAGTTGAGGATACGATCGGTCAGGTATTCGCCATCAGCAGCGATGATCAACAGGGCCAGGGCGGTGACGGGAATCAGCAATCACCACAGGGCGGCCAACAGCAAGCGGGGCAGCCGGAGCAACAGCAGGCCGAGCCGCAAACGATTCAGCTGGGCATGACCCCCGACCAGGTGCAGGCGGCGCTTGGCAAACCGGAGAAGATCGTGAATCTCGGCCCCAAGCAGCTCTATGTATATAAAGATCTGAAAGTGACCTTCGTGAACGGCAAAGTTTCCGACGTGCAGTAACCCATTTGGGTCTGCAAGTTGGTGCGACTAACTCTTGCATATGCCGTCAGTTGGGCGAGCGACATAGTACCTCCGTACCGTGCCTAGTACTTCAGTTACCGGTCTGTCCACGACCGGGCATGTCCCTCTCTGCGACCCCTTCTAATAGCGTTCGATAGCCTATCGACCACAATATATGGAAGACCGTCCCGCCGCTACGTTGCGCACTTCCAGAAAACAGGCATAAAAGCCTAAGAAACACGGACATTCACTTCGAGGCGGGGTTTTTAGGGGTTGAGATATGCTCGGAACACCGTAAGCCCCCGGACAGGCAGTTGAGGGCACGGCAGTCACCCAGAGCGAAACCCGCGAGCCGAGGAAGCGGACCGGGAAATGGACGTGGTGGAAAAGGCAAGAGCAAGTATGGCCGATTCGCGAGAAGTGATGAATATCCGCCAGGCGTCGCAATATCTGGGCGTGAGCCCGGACACGCTTTACAAGTACGTTGGCGAGCAGAAGATTCCTGCGTTCAAGCTGGGCAATCGCTGGCGTTTTAAGAAATCGCGGCTGGACCAGTGGATGGAAGAGAAGTCAAGCGAGATGGAACCGCAGGCGAAACGCAAACAGAAGGCAGCAACGAAAGCTGCCGGACAGAGTTAGGTAAAAAAGTTAAGTAAAACAAGACGCGGCCCTGAGCCTGTGGAAAGGGCCCGCGCCACACAAAGGTGGGCACATGTTTGGAATGGGATCGAAGTCCATTGTTGGCCTGGATGTGGGCTCTTCAAGCATTAAAGCGGTCGAGCTCAAGAAAAAGGGTGGGCAGATTGAAGTGGCGCACCTCGGGTTGGAGCCGCTGTCTTCCGACATCGTGGTCGATTCGATGATCGTGGACTCGGGCACAGTTTCGAGCGCGATTACCAAACTGTTCCTCGATAACCAGATCAAGACCAAGGCCGTGGCCACCGCGGTGAGCGGGCACTCCGTGATCGTGAAGAAGATCTCGCTGCCTTCGATGAGCGATCAGGAATTGGCGGAAACCATCGAAAAGGAAGCGGCGCAGCACATTCCCTTCGATCTGGCCGACGTGAGCCTGGACTACCAGATTCTCTCCGACGAAGTGGGCAGTCCACAGATGGACGTCCTGCTGGTCGCAGTCAAGAAGGACAAGATTCTGAACTACACCAACGTACTCTCGATGTCGGGACGCACCCCCGCTATTGTGGACATCGACGCGTTGGCCCTGCAGAACTGTTACGAATACAACTATCAGCCGGCGCCGGGCCAGGTAGTTGCGCTGTTGAATCTGGGCGCCAGCGTAATGAACATCAACATCGTGAAAGGCACGACCCCGCTGTTCCCGCGCGACGTCAGCGTGGGCGGGCATCAGTATACCGACTCGCTGCAGAAAGAACTGGACTTGAGCTTTGACGATGCCGAGTCGCTGAAGCTGGGCAACAAGGTGGGCACGGTGAGCGAGGACGCGAAGCAGCCGATCCTGCAGCAGGTCACCGAGATCATTGTGCTGGAAATTCAGAAGACCTTCGATTTCTTCCGGGCCAGCGCGGCCGGCGAGCACATCGAAAAAATCTACCTGGCGGGCGGTTCGTCGAAAGTGCCGGGCCTGGTGGAGGCGTTACGGCAGGAGTTCTCCATGCCGGTGGAGTTGTTGAATCCATTCCAGCGGGTCACGCCGCCGGTCGAAGGACACGGAGCGGAACTGGTGGAGCAGAACGCCGGCCAGATGGCAGTGGCGGTGGGCTTGGCCCTGAGGAGCTTTGACTCTCTATGATCAAAATCAACCTGCTCGAAAATTCCAAGGGCAAGAACAAGCGCGGGGGCGGCGGCGGTCCGTCGATGCCCACGATGGAAATGGGCGATATGGGTTCGCCCAAGCTGAAGATTCTGGTGGTGCTGGTGATCGCCGGATTATTCAACCTGGGCTACTGGTACCGTCTGGATCATCAGGCGAAAGCCATCGCGGCGCAGATGAAAGTAGCGGAACAGAAGAACCGGGAACTGGCCGACGTGAAGGCGCGTTTCATGGAGCGTCAGATGCAGGCCGACAACTACAAGCGGCGTGTGGACGTGATCGATGGTTTGCGCGCGGCGCAGAACGGCGGTCCCGTCAATTTGATGGCCATGCTGGGGGAGACGGTTAACAATACCGAGGCAGTCTGGCTGAACAAGATGGACGATCAAGGACCAAACGTCAGTCTCGAAGGGACCGCGTTGAGCACCGATGCGGTCGCCAACCTGATCGCGAACCTGCAAAAGACGGGCTACTTCAAGAGCGTTGAGATCAAGGAAACCTATCAGGACGAACAGATCAAGGACATGCAGGCGTTCCAGTTCACGCTGACTTGCGAGAAGGGAAAGTCGTAAAGGCGGACCTATGGCGATGAATTTTAGCGAAATGTCGGGCATCAAGCAGTGGGCAACGGTGGTCGTGGGGGGAGCAATCGTCACGGGGGCTCTGTATTTCACCATGTTCAAGAGCCAGGACGAAAGCAATACGTCGGCGCAGCATGCCCTCGAAGAGAAGATTCGGGAAAACAACGAACTCGAGTCCTACCGGCCCAAGCTGAAACAGATGGAACAGCAGCTGGCGGAGCTCAAACAGCAGCTGGACATCGAGCAGCGCATCGTACCCGATGAAAAGCAAGTAGACGGTTTCATCACCATGCTGGACAGCGAGGCCCAAAAGGCGGGCGTGGAACTGCGGCGCTTTACGGCCAAGGACACCAAGTCGCAGCAGTACTTCACGGAAGTTCCCTTCGACATGGAACTCGACGGACCGTATTACTCGGCGTTGAATTTCTTCGATCGCGTGAGCAAGCTGGAACGGATCGTCAACATCAGTGGATTGCTGGTGGCGACAACCAAGAATCCCAGCGGCGCGAAAGCCAAGCACACATACCAGTACGCCCCCAACGAGAGCGTAGTTGCGACTTTTACGGCAACCACATACTTCAGTCACGATTTGCAACCTTCAGCGGCAGGCGCCGGGACAAAACCGGGAACGCCGGCGGCGAAGTAGGGATGGCTATGAAGCTGACGACAGGCATTCTGGCAATAGCAATGATGGCGGGCGGATCTGCGGCTACGAAGGCTGCGGCCCAGAACCCGGACGCCATCGACAACGCTCGCAGCGTCGCGAAGTCGCTGCAGCAGAAGCAGGCCAACGATAGCAGCGCGACTCTGGTCGCGGCCGGAGTATCGGCCAAAGCCAAGCCGGCGCCAGGGGCTCCGGCCCCGGCAGTGAAGCCCGCTGCGATTCCGTCTTCCAAGCCCGTTCCGGCGGCGAAGGCGGTTTCGGCCGCGAAACCCGAGCATGCGTCCGCGCAGACCAACCAGCTGCGACGGGTGAATGTGGTTCCGGCCACCGATCAAGTCCAGATCGAAATCAGTTCGACGCAATCCGTCACCCCCCGGCTGAGCAAATTGAGCTCGCCCGACCGGATTGTTGTGGAACTGCCGGAGACGGTAATTGCCAGCTCGCAGAGCAAAATTCCCGTGGGCAGCGCCGGAGTGAAAGGCGTACGCATCGGGATGGACGGAAAAACTCCTCCGACCACCAGCGTAGTGATCGACCTGGAGAAGCCGTTGTCCTACGAGTTGACTCCGGGATCCGCGGGCAAAGTAATTCTGACGGTGCATGCACAGGGCGCAGCGCCCAGTATGGCCAAGAACAACGCGCCGCCACTCAAGGCTTCGAACGTGGCGCCCACTAAAGCTGCGGCTCCAGCGCCAGTGAAGATTGCCAGTGCAGCATCGGCACAGCCCCCGGTGGCCGTTAAGCCGGCCGTAAAAAGTCGGGTTCCAGTAGTGAATGCATCTGCCCCGAGAGCGACGGCCCCGGCGTCTAAGGTGGATGCGAAACAGCAAGGCAAGGCTGCACCCGCTGTAACAATCGCTCCTGTACCCGCTCCTGTAACGAAGATCGTTGCGACCGCCGCCAAGCCGGCGCCTTCGGTAGGGAACGCCCCCGCACCCGCTGCGACGAAGAGCGCGAATGCCGGCGCTACCGGCACGCCGAAACAGCCCAAGACGGAAGAAAAGAAGTGGGCGATGAGCGGCAAACGCGATCCGTTCTTCAGCCCGGTGGTACAGCAGAACGGCTCGGGTTGCTCGACCGGTAAAAAGTGCCTGGAGATTGGCGCCATCAATCTTCGCGGTGTGGTGAAGTCCGAAAGCGGCTTCATCGCCGTGGTTACCAACAATCTGAACAAGGCTTATTTTCTGCGGGAGAACGATCCCGTATTCAACGGCTACGTGGTAAAGATCACGGGCGATTCGGTGGTGTTCCAGGAGACGATTCAGGACAAGCTGGGCAAGTCGTTCACTCGGGAAGTGGTGAAGAGAATCTTCACGCCAGCAGTTTAGGCAAGGCGGCGCACCCGGTGACGGGCGCTCCGAAATCAAGTTTTTGAGAAGGACCACGCGGGCCAGGCCCGCGGGTTGGGGAGAGGCGAAATGCGAAAGCAACAAGTGACAGTGACAATGTTCGTATCGTTGCTGCTGTTGGTGGTGGCTGCGGCCGCACAAACACCGAGCCAGCTCGATCGAGTCAACGTAGTCCGAGGTACGGACGACATCCGGGTCGAGATGAGCTCGCGTGGCACGATCACGCCGAAGCTTAGTACTCTTGATTCGCCGGCCCGCGTGGTGGTGGATCTGCCGGAAACCGTGATGGCGACCGGACAGACTCACATCGCGGTGGGCGCGGCGGGAGTCAAGGGTGTGCGCATTGGCATGGATGGCCAAACGCATCCCACCACTCGCATCGTCGTCGACCTCGACAAGGCGTGCGCCTACGAGTTGACGCCAGGGGCGGCCGGCAAGCTGGTTCTGACCTTGCATGCCAGTGCAGTCGCCAAAGCCACTTCCGAGATAAGTTCCCAGGTAAAGACGGCAGCCACGAGTTCGCCCGACCAACCGTCAGAACCTAAGGCTGATGTTGCCTCGACAAACTCCGTTGCCAAGGCTTCGGCTTCGCCCAGCGACTTTGTTTTTGTCGAGCCTTCTTATCAGGCCAAGAGCGTTACTCCGACGGAAGTGAAGGACCAGGCAGCGGACGAGCCCACGGTTCGCGCTCAGGAAGCTGCGGCCCGCTTCTCCGACAAGACTGGCGCGGAGCTGATTCCGGTGAGCGCTCACGCAGCCCAGGCCCAGAATCAGACAAACGCCATTACGCCTGCGGTCAATCTGGCCGCGGAGCAAAAGGCCCAAGCCGGGCAGCAACCTGCTGTGACCGGACCGAAGTACACGGGTGAGCCGATCTCGGTGAACCTGAAAGATGTCGACCTGAAAGATTTCTTCCGCCTGATTCATGAGATCAGCGGGCTCAATGTCGTGCTCGATCCTAATGTGCACGGCACGCTGACCGTGGTGCTCGACGATGTTCCGTGGGATCAGGCACTCGACATCGTGCTCAAGAACAACGACCTGGCACGGGAACTGGAAGGCAACGTCCTGCGCATCGCTACGGTCGAAACTCTGAAGCACGAAGCCGATGCCCGCCGGGCCCAGATCGAATCCGAAGCGCTGGCCGTTGAAAAAGTCTCGGTCACCCGCTTCCTGAGCTACGCCAAGGCGAAAGACGTGATTGTCACGGTAAAGAAATTTCTCTCGCAACGCGGCGACGTCGTAGCTGACGATCGCACCAACGCCGTCATCATCAACGATATTCCGAAGACGATTCCGACCATCGACCGCCTGCTGACGCAGCTTGATCGCAAGACGCAGGAAGTCGAAATCGAAGCTCGCGTAGTAGCGGCGACCCGGCAGTTTGCCCGCGATATCGGCACACAGCTCGGCTTTGGGTGGGGCAACGGACACAGCGCCATCGGCGGAAACCAGGCGGTAGGCAGTTCGCCGACGACGGTCACGCTTCCCGGCCAGGGGCCCGGCTATATCACCGTGCCAGGAACGGGCGGTTCCACCACGGGATCCTCGATTCCCTTGTTCTCGAATCTGGCATCGACGGCTCCGACCAGCGGTCTCAGCTTCGTGAACGCCAGCAGCACGGTTCGAATTGACGCCGTCCTGTCATTGGCTGAGTCACGCGGCCTGCTGAAAGTGCTTTCCCGTCCGCGAGTCGTAACTCAGAACAACATTCAAGCCCTGGTGAAGCAGGGCGTGCGGGTGCCGATCGTGACCCAGGCGCAGTTGGGTGGCCCTCCGACCGTGACCTACGTTGACGCTTTCCTGCGGTTGACGGTGACTCCGCAGATCACGTCGGAAAATACCATCTTCCTGAACGTCGATGTGGAAAACACCACGCCGAACTTTGGTCAGGAAGTGCAGGGCAACCCGGAACTGATCACGCAGCAGGCCACCACGCAAGTCCTGGTGACCGATGGCGGCACGGTGGTGATCGGCGGCGTGATCCAGACGCAGAACTCGATCAACATCTCGCAGGTCCCGGTGCTGGGCAACATCCCGATCCTGGGCAACCTGTTCAAGCACACGCAAGTGAACACCACCAACCAGGAGCTGATTTTCTTCATCACGCCGCGAATCATTCAGACGTAAGAGCGTCAGACGCAGCAGCGTCCGATAAGCAGCGAGTACGAAGATTGAAGCCGCCGGCCTGAAGAACCTGTCAGGCCGGCGGTTTTGTTTTTGGGAGCAGGACGCTTCGGGTTCGCTCAGCTCGATATCTTCCTGACCAGTTGGCGCGTGAAATTATTCCGCTGCGCTTAAGACTGGTCGCCGCGTTTCGGGGCTGTAAGTTTATCTTTCAGTTACCCTGCCCCCTCCCCCCCGTCGATCTTTAGAATCGTCCCAAAGAGCAACTGTTATGACGCTCCACGACGATGGGTGGCGCCTCGGAAGCTAGCAACTTGGGGCACCCGGCTTGTTTTTCAGGCGGAGAGAAGGTTCTGGCGTGTGACGCCCAGCGCGTCCGGCGGCGCTTCCCCGCGAGATCCCTCTCCCGGCTGAACTGCGCCGGGCTTCGGGATGACGCCTCCCCACAGAGCCCTGTACGATTACCCACGCCACTGGTACCACGCCACTGGCGCTCGACTCCCTGTTAAACTGCCCATCAAATGGATTTCCGCGCGCGCCAGACAAAACTGCGGGAGCATCTTGCCACGACCCGAGTCGATGCGCTCCTGATCAGCCACCTGCCCAATATTCGATACCTTTGCGGCTTTACCGGGAGTGCCGGTCTGCTGCTGGTGGAAGAAGCGGGGAGCGTTTTCTTTACCGACGTTCGCTATGACACGCAGGCCCACGAAGAGATCAAGGCAGCGAAAGTCGTGATCGCGCGCAAGTCCTTGCTGGAGGCCGTGGGGGAGCGGCTGGGCCGCCGCCGTAAACGAGGGCGGGGATGGACGATCGGCCTTGAGGCCGAGCATTTTACGGTCGCCGAAAAGAAGCGCCTGACTCGGCTGCGGCCTGCGGGCGTGTCGTTCAAGGATGCGACTTCCCTGGTCGAGCGGGCGCGCATGGTCAAAGATGCGGACGAGTTGAATCGAATTCGCTCGGCCGTGGCCCTGGGGGCTGGCTTATTTGACCGGGCGCTCGAAGTTTTGCGTCCAGGAGTGAAAGAAACCGAGGTTGCCGGCGAAATGGAATATGCGGCGCGTCGGCGCGGCGCGGATGAGATGTCCTTTCCCACGATCATTGCTTCCGGAGCCAGGTCCGCGCTTCCGCACGGGCGCGCTTCGGAGCAGCCCATCGCCCCGGGTGGGTTCGTGGTGTGCGACTTCGGTGTTATACTCGCAGGTTATTGTTCGGACCAGACCCGCACTGTCTGGGTAGGTTCAGTACCGGAAGAAGCCCGGCGGGCTTACGAGGCGGTGCGAGAGAGTCAGCAGGCGGCGATCGAGGCGGTGCGGCCTGGCATTCCCGTAAGCACGGTCGATGAAGCGGCTCGTAAGGTATTGCGCAAGGCCGGGTTAGGACGTTATTTTACTCACTCCACCGGGCATGGGGTGGGCCTGGAGATTCACGAAGCCCCGCGAGTCGCGGCTGGGCAGCGCGAGATGCTGCAGCCTGGGATGGTCATCACCATTGAGCCGGGAGTATACTTCCCCGGCAAGTGGGGCGTGAGGATCGAGGATATGGTGGCGGTCACGGCGAGTGGATGTGAGGTGTTAACGCCCACGAGCAAGGATCTTTTGGCGGTTTAGTCTTCTTAATGTTGAACGTTTGACTTGCAGCCGGGCACGAATCAAGCCCGGCTTCTTCGCGCGTACCGCCGGTCAGTGATACGGTTCGGTCGCCGATTCGGTTCGCGGTAAGCGGCGCAGAGTCCCACCCTACACGAATGAATCAAAAAGAGCTGAAAGAACTAATCGAGTTTCTGATCGAGAAGGATATCGCCGAGTTTGAGTTGGAGCGCGGCGATGTGAAGATCCGGATCAAGCGCGCGGGCGAACATACCGTGGTCCACTCGCACGGGGAACCGCGTTTCTATGCCGTGCCTGCGGCCCCGGGGACGAGCCCTGAATTGGGCGCCGCGCCCGTAGTGGCGGCCGCGACGGCACCGCCCACGGCGCCAGCCGCTCCTGCCCCCGAAGAAGGGCTGCACACGGTGAAGTCCCCCATTGTAGGGACGTTCTACGAAGCACCCTCGCCGGGCGCTCCCCCGTTTGTAAAAGCCGGGGATACGGTCGAGGTGGGGCAAGTCCTGTGCATCGTCGAAGCCATGAAACTGCTGAACGAGATTGAGTCCGACGTGGCTGGGGAGATCGTCAAAAAACTGGCGGTCAACGGGCAGCCGATCGAATATGGCCAGGAGTTGTTCGTTATAAGGCCGACGAAGTGAATCTTTATCAGGGCATGCCTTCAGGCGTGCCGACGAAGACAGTGATTCTGAACCGGCTTTAGCCGCTGTGCTCTGCAGCCCGTCCAGCGGCTAAAGCCGATTCCGTTAAGTCTCAACCGTACGGCATCGCTGAAGCGATGCTCTGACACGAACCAATTCAAGACTGATTCATGTTCAAGAAAATTCTGATTGCCAATCGCGGAGAGATTGCACTGCGCGTGATTTGTGCGTGCAAAGAGCTGGGTATCCGCACGGTTGCTATCTACAGTGAGGCGGACCGCAACTCGCTGCCCGTTCGATTTGCAGATGAGGCTATTTGCATAGGGCCGCCGCAACTTGCGCTCAGCTATTTGAATATTCCCGCAGTGATCAGCGCGGCGGAAATCGCGAATGTCGAAGCGGTCCATCCTGGTTATGGACTGCTGGCGGAAAATGCCAACTTCGCCGAAGTTTGCGAGACCAGCGGCATCAAGTTCATCGGCCCGCGGCCCGAAGTGACTCGCTTGATGGGCGAGAAGGAGAAAGCCCGGGCTGCGATGAAACGGGCCGGCGTGCCGATCCTGCCTGGGTCCGACGGCATCATCGCTTCCGATGGAGAGGCGGTGGAATGGGCGCGGCAGGTCGGCTTCCCTGTGATCGTGAAGGCTTCAGCCGGCGGGGGGGGCCGCGGCATGCGCATTGTCCGCAATGAAGACGAACTGCCTGCGCTTTTCAAGGCTGCGCAGGCGGAGGCGGCGGGCGCCTTCGGCAATGGCGATCTCTACATGGAGAAGTACGTTGAGCGTCCCCGGCACATTGAATTTCAGGTGCTGGCCGACGAGCATGGGAATGTGGTGAGCCTGGGTGAGCGCGAATGCTCGATCCAGCGCCGCCACCAGAAGTTGCTGGAAGAGTCGCCGTCTACGCAGGTCACACCCGAGTTGCGCGATCAGATCGGCGTGGTCTTGTGCAAGTCGCTGGCGGCGATTGGCTACAGCAATGCGGGAACGATTGAATTTCTCATGGACCAGGATCGTCGGCTTCATTTCATCGAGATGAACACGCGCATTCAGGTGGAGCATCCGGTCACGGAAATGGTGACCGACGTTAACCTGGTGAAAAGCCAGATCATGATCGCGGCGGGAGCGAACATGAGCGAAGTGTTGCAGGGCCCGATCATTCATCGCGGTCACGCCATCGAATGCCGCATCAATGCCGAGCATCCCGAGAAATTTACGCCGTCGGCGGGAAAGATTACTGCATTCCATCCTCCTGGAGGAACGGGCGTGCGGGTGGACACGGCGGCGTATGCTGAGGGCGTAATCCCACCCTATTACGACTCCCTGATCGCCAAGCTGATCGTCCGCGGCAAAGACCGCAGCGAAGCTGTTTCGCGCATGGCCCGGGCGCTGGAGATGTTTATCGTGGAGGGCATATACACCACGATTCCGCTGCACCGGAAGATTCTGGCGGATGAGGAGTTCCGGGCGGGGAAGATCGACACCGGATTCATCGAACGGTTCCTGAAGAAGAACGGTGCTGGTTAGTGCTGAGAGGGTGTACTGAGGCGTAGGTGAAAAAATTCTGGCAATTCACGCTGGTCGGTCTCGTTGCCGGCGTTGTTCTTGGCTGGTTGCTGTCTCTAGTATCGGGGAACGTCTTCGTCACCATCATGATAGGCACCCTCGGTACAGTCATAGGAATTGTTCTCGGAATCGTTCACAGGAATGACCCGTGATAGATAGTGTCACTGATTCAGAAAACCTTCGAATTCCCTGTCTTTATGCCATTTTGGACGTTGTGCTTGCGATGGCAAGCGCGGAGCTAATAGCGTTCGCTGAAGAACTGCGCGCCGGCGGTTGTAGTCTGCTGCAATACCGCAACAAGAGTGGAAGCACGCGCGTGATGCTCGAGCAGGCGCGCGAACTGAAAAAGCATCTCGGCGATCCCGTGCGACTGATCATGAATGATCGGGCGGATTTGTGCATGGCCGCTGACTTCGGTGGAGTGCATGTTGGCCAGGACGATCTGTCTGCGGAATCCGTGCGCAAGATCATCGGGCCAGACCGGTGGCTGGGCGTCTCCACGCATAATCCCGAGCAATTGCGCGAGGCTGATTTGACGACCGCGGATTATCTTGCCATCGGCCCCGTATTTGCGACTTCCAGTAAACACAGGCCCGATCCCGTGGTTGGCCTCGAGGGAGTGCGCCGGGCGCGGCAATTGACCCGCAAACCGCTGGTGGCGATTGGGGGCATTACCCGGGCGAATGCCGCGTCGGTCATTGAGGCGGGGGCCGATTCCGTGGCGGTGATATCTGATTTGTTACGGGAGCCGCGTAAATCAGCAGAGGATTTTTTTCGCATCTTGAGGTAAAGTCATCAGCAATTGGGAGGTCTTTGGTCTTTGGTCATTGGTCATTGGCCTAAAACACTTGGCCACATCGAGATGAAAGACCTGCGGCGAAGGATTAACGACGACCGACGAACGACCAACGACTGACAACCAACGACTAACGAGCAACGCTGCTTTTCGAAGGAGGATTCCTGAGTACAACGACAACCCCACCGCCCGTCAGCAGCGACTGGGAAATTCACAGTCATCAGGACAAAGAACTGGTGCAGGGGTTGGGTCTGACCAGCGCCACCATGCTGGTCATGGGCTCGATGATTGGCTCCGGCATCTTTATTGTTTCAGCGGAGATTGCCCGCGAAGTGGATTCGCCTGCGCTGCTGATGGGAGCCTGGGCAGTCGCAGGGTTCCTCACTATCGTGGGAGCGCTTAGCTATGGCGAACTGGCGGCGATGATGCCGCGGGCCGGCGGACAGTACGTTTATCTGCGGGAAGCGCTGGGACCGCTGTGGGGATTTCTTTACGGCTGGACTCTCTTCCTGGTGATTCAAACCGGAACCATTGCCGCCGTGGGCGTGGCCTTCGGCAAGTTCCTGGGGGTTTTCGTTCCCTCAGTTTCTTCGACTCACTGGCTTCTGCACATCTGGAAAGTTCCGCCGATCCGTCTGGGGCCGATGGTTCTGGGGAACATGGATGTGGGCATCAATACGCAGAATCTGGTCGCCATCCTGCTCGTAGTATTCCTCTCGGTGGTAAATATCTTTGGGCTGAAGACCGGAGCGCTCATTCAGAATGTGTTTACCGCGGCGAAAGTTTCCGCCCTCGCGGGACTGGCGTTGTTCGGGCTGGCGCTGGGGCGAAATGCGCAGGCGATGGCGGCAAACTTCAGCGGACATTTCTGGCGGAATGCGGGACTTGGTGCGCAGCATGCGGTGCAGGTGGGAGTAGGCGGCCCGATAGTGATGGTGGGCACGCTGACGATTCTGGCGGTGGCGCAGGTGGGTTCGCTGTTTTCCGCGGACGCCTGGAACAACGTGACGTTCACCGCAGGTGAGGTAAAGAATCCCAGCCGCAACCTGCCGCTTTCGCTGGCGCTGGGTACGGGCATCGTGATCTCGCTCTACATTGCCTGCAACTTCATTTATTTGATGGCTCTGCCGCTGGACGGAGCACCGGGCGCAGTGACGATTCTGGGACGCGGAATCAAGTATGCCGCCGAAGACCGGGTGGGAACCGCGGTGATGACGCAGATGTTTGGCGCAGCTGGCGGATTGTTGATGGCGGCGGCCATTCTGATCTCCAGCTTCGGCTGCAATAACGGGCTTATCCTTTCGGGGGCACGCGTCTATTACGCGATGGCGAAAGATGGCTTGTTCTTCCGCAATGTCGCGAAGCTGCATCCTACGTATAAGACCCCCGCAGTTTCGCTGATGGTGCAGATGGTATGGACCTGCGTGCTCTGCATTTCCGGCAGTTACAGCCAGTTGCTCGACTACATCATTTTTGCGGTACTGGTGTTTTACATTCTGACGATTGTGGGACTATTCGTGTTGCGGCGCACGCGTCCCGACGCGAAGCGGCCTTACCGCGCGGTGGGTTATCCGATACTGCCGATTATTTATATCGTGATGGCTTTATTCATCGATGTCGTACTATTGCGCTACAAACCGCAGTTCACGTGGCCGGGTCTGATCGTGGTGCTATTGGGAATTCCGGTGTACTACATATGGTCGAGGAGGTCGCGACATGGCAACGCAAGTGAGTCCGCCTGAAAACCAAGGAGAAACCAAAGGGATGTCAAATCTGTTCGCAAAGAAGGACCTCCCCACACTGATGAAAGAAGCAGTTGAGATTGAGGGCGAACAAAGCCTGCGGCGCGCCCTTGGACCGCTCAACTTACTAACCCTGGGCATTGGCGCAATTATCGGCGCGGGAATTTTTGTGATTACAGGTCAGGCGGCGGCACAGTTCGCCGGACCCGCCATCGTGATCTCCTTCGTTTTAGCGGGCGTTGCCTGCGCCTTCGCGGGACTCTGTTACGCCGAGTTCGCGTCGATGATCCCGATCGCGGGCAGTGCGTATACGTATTCCTACGCCACGCTGGGCGAATTGGTCGCATGGATCATCGGATGGGACCTGATTCTGGAATATGCGTTTGGCGCCGCTACAGTGGCGGTGGGTTGGAGTGGTCATCTGCGGGCGTTCCTGCACGATCTCGGTCTGAATATGCCTGCTTTTCCTACCTCTGATTTCACGCTCTTTGGCATGCCTGTGCATTTGAAGTATGACTATGTCGGTTTTATCGTCATCATGGTGATCACCACGATTCTGGTGATTGGCATCAAAGAATCGGCAAACTTCACTACCGCAATCGTGATTATGAAAGTGGCGGTCGTATGCATGTTTATCGTCATGGCGGCGGCGTTTTTATTCTCCCATTCCTGGAAACCGAACTACTGGCACCCGTTCATCCCTCCAAATACTGGCGAGTGGGGACACTTCGGTTGGTCAGGCATTCTGCGTGGAGCCGGCGTTGTGTTTTTCGCATACATCGGATTTGACGCGGTTTCGACTGCGGCACAGGAAGCCAAGAATCCGAAGAAGGATATGCCCTTGGGCATTCTGGGTTCTCTTGTAATTTGCACTGTGCTTTATATCCTGGTGTCAGGTCTTCTGACGCACATTGTTCCTTACGGCCAGTTGAACGTTCCCGATCCCGTCGTAGTCGGGATCCGGGTTACCGGGCAGCAATGGGCTACGTTTCTGGTGGAAATCGGCGCACTCGGCGGTTTGGCCACGGTGATGCTGGTGATGCTGCTCGGGCAGTCGCGTGTGTTCTACTCCATGTCGCGCGATGGCTTGCTCTGGCCTTGGGCCGGCAAAATCCATCATCGCTTTCGCACGCCTTATCTCAGTTCGATCGTTGTCGGTATTTTCGTTGCGATCCTGGCCACCGTGATTCCGCTCAATGTGCTGGATGAGATGACGAGCGTGGGCACACTTCTCGCTTTTGTCCTGGTCAGTGCGGGGGTGTGGGTGATGCGCCGGACGCATCCCGAGCTAAACCGCCCGTTCAGAACACCGATGGTGCCGCTGGTTCCGATCCTCTCGATTCTTTTTTCTGGGGCGCTCATCATTTTCCTGTCCCCGGCCACGCAGATCCGGCTCGTAGTCTGGCTGGTCATCGGACTGGCGATCTACTTCACCTACGGAGCGCAAGCACAGCAAGGTGCAGGCTCAGGTGGCGAATGGAACTGCCGCCGCGGTAAGCAGTCTACAGATCTTTCCTTTCATTGCTTTGGCCTCTCCGCACAGCGCGGAGGGCCATTTTGTTTTATAGTCGTCGGGTCATTCGAGTCGTCTGGCCTGAGCAAAACATCGACGGCCAACGACCCTACGAAAAACGCTAACCGCTTATGAAAATTGTTACTGCGGCGGAAATGCGCACCATCGATCGCGCCACCAGCGAGCGTTTCGGTGTTCCTTCTCTCACACTGATGGAAAATGCCGGCTCGGCAGTGGCGGATTACGTGCTTGCGCATTACCCGACCGCGCAGCGGATCGTCGTTTTCTGCGGCAAGGGCAACAACGGCGGCGACGGATTCGTCGCGGCGCGGCAGCTGCATCAGGCAGGGAAGACGGTTCAGGTGATTCTGCTGGCCGATCGAGTGGAACTGCGGGGCGACGCGGCGGTCGATGTTCGACAAATTGCCCACGCCGGCGATCGTCGTCCACTCCAGCGAAGATTTGAAGGGCGACCAGCGTACGGCTTGCGCTGCCTGCAGATCTGTATCTCGACGCAATTCTCGGCACAGGCTTCAAACCGCCAGTCAGTGGCCTCTATGCCGAAGCCATCGCGGTCATGAATGCGAGTCGGTCCCGGTGATCGCTGTCGATATTCCTTCCGGCGCCGACGCCGACGCGATGGGTCCGCAGCAGGGAATGATTGCTCGAGCGGATTCGATCGTCACCTTCACCGCTCCGCGTCCGGCGCATGTTTTCGGTTCGCTCACCGCGGGGCCCACTTGCGTGGCGGACATCGGCTCGCCGCCAGAGGCGATTGTTTCGTCGCTGCAACTCAATGTGATTACCGCCCGCGACTTAGCGTCGCTGCTCGGGCCGCGTGCGGCGGACTCGAACAAAGGCAACTACGGGCACGTGCTGGTGGTTGGAGGATCGCGTGGCAAAGCGGGCTCCGTTGCAATGGCGGGGATGGCTGCGCTGCGGGCCGGGGCGGGCCTGTCCACGGTGGCGACGGCAGAGTCTGCGTTGCCCACGGTTGCCGGATTTCATCCCGAGTTGATGACCGAGCCTCTGGCAGAAACCGTCGAAGGCACAATTGCGGCGAGCGCAGGTCCAGCGCCTGGAGGCGCTGCTCAAAGGGAAGAGCGTTCTCGCGATCGGGCCAGGAATTTCCCAATTTCCCGAGACATCTGAACTGGTACGGACTCTGGTGAGCAAGGTTAATGTTCCCATCGTTCTCGATGCCGACGGGTTGAACGCGTTCGACGGCCGCGCGCAAGAGTTGAAAGGCGGCGAATTGAGCGGCAAGGGCCGTCTGCTGGTGATCACTCCGCATCCCGGCGAAATGGCGCGGCTGGCCGGATGCTCCATTGCGGACGTGCAGAAAGACCGGTTGGGCGTTGCGCGCAAGTTCGCACGCGAGCATGAACTGATCGTCGTGCTCAAGGGACATCGAACGCTGGTGGTTCAGCCGGATGGCGAGGCCTGGGTCAACACGACCGGCAATCCCGGGATGTCTACCGGAGGCACGGGCGACATTCTCACCGGCATGATTGCGGGCATGATTGCGCAACATCCCGAACGACGCGCTGCTGGCCGTGATTGCGGGCGGTTCATCTGCATGGGCTCGCGGGAGACGTAATGCGCGAAAGTATCGGCGAGCATTCGATGGTCGCGACGGATTTGCTGCGAGGGCTGCCGGAAGCGTTTCGGAGAGCGCAACGCAGTGCGCGAGAGAAGTTCGTGTGTTGGGGCGGATAGTTGCGATTGGAGCTGAAGCTCTGTTGGTTTTTTCCGAACTTTACGCGGCGCTGAAGCGCCGCTCTTCCACACGGTCTTCCTCGCGCACTATCACGCGCACTACCCCGCGCACTACCTCGAACTTGGCAGTGTTATCGTTTTCCCTTCTTTCGCCGAACGTCGCGCTGCGTCGAGGATTTCGGTTACCGTCACATTCGTGTCCAAATTCGACAATTCATCCGGCTTGGCTCCGTCAAGAATTACCGCCCGTACGTACGATAGTTCATTGTCGTAAGGCGGCGGAACGGGCTTGGCCGCAAGCTGCTGTTCGGCGTTCTCTCCTTTCCGGCGCACTCGAATGTCATCTCTCTTTACCGTAATTGCGTAGCCGGTCGTCCCGTACACTTCCATGTCTTTGCGATCGAAGGGCCAGTTCCACGAAGCCTGGATGATGGCTTGGGCCTTCGGATACGTCAGGATGATCGTCGCCTCGTCGTCAACGCGCGAATAGATTTGCGGCTTGAGTTGTTGTGTCACCGCGGTGACAGTCTGCGGGCGTTCGCCATTCATCAGCCAGGTCATCAGGTCGACGCCATAACATCCGAAGTCGAACAGCGCGCCTCCGCCGTTGAGTTTGGGATCGGTCAACCAGGCGAGGAACTCCGGTTCGACGTTAATTTCCTTCGGGCCGTTGTGGCCGTCATGCACCACGACCTTACGCACATCTCCCAATGCTCGTTCGTGCACCAGATCGTAGACCGCGTGATTGCTGCGATACCATGACGTCTCGTAGTTGACCAGCACTTGAATCTTGCCCGTGTGGGCGGCCTTCTCCATGGCCAGTGCGTCCTCGAGACTAACCGCGAGGGGCTTCTCCATCATTACGTGAACGCCGTGCCGGGCGCAGATCTCCACGACCCGCCGGTGGTCGTAGGTGTTGGTGTAGACCAGGACCGCCTGCGGATGAACTTTCTGCAGCATTTCCTCCAGATCAGTGAAGAGCATGGAGCGATCAAAGTTATATCGTGCCGCCGCTTGGGAAAGCAGCTGGGCGTCGGGTTCGGCGACTCCCACGATTTCAATTTCAGAACTATTGCGGGACTGGGCCAGGAATCCGTGCACGTGTCCGTGCACCAGCCCAACTATGCCGACGCGGAGCGGAGGTTGGGGAGGCGAGGCCGAGAATGCAAGCGGGATGAACAATATTGAGAACAAAATTATGGACAGAATTCGGATCATGGCATCGTCCTCCGGGAATCCTGACACATCATAAATCGGCGAGTCCCCACAGGTATTCAAAATCTTGCATTCAATATGAACGCCAAAATTTCATCGTCAAAGCCTCGACATTAGGACACTAATCAACTGGTTAACGCCAGCTAACTCCCTCATTGGGCATGGCATTGATGTGGCCACTTGCCGCTTGGGGTGCGGAATCTGGACGAGGGGCTTCGGTAATCTGTTACTCAATCTCATCTAGTGCGATAGTTCAATTGGCATATGACCCATTTCCCCCAACCGCACCCTTCCCGGCGCGCGGCCCGGGTCCAGCTAGGTGATTCGGTCCTGGCTGCGATCCGCCTCGAAGATGGCCGCCGCACAAAAGCTAAACTCCAGACTATTTCCGCGACAGGCGGCCTGTTGCAGATGTCGCAGTCCCTGGGGCAAGGCGACTTCGTCGAAGTGGCTTTTCAGACGCAGGCAGGCCCGGTTCATGGCATGGCCGAAGTTCTCACCCCGACGCGACAGATGCAAGACAGCGTACTGCAGCCGTTTCGCTTTGTGGCCTTAGAGGATGATGACCATCGCCGCTTGCGGAGTTCGGTCGATCATGTCGTCGATCGCGGATCGCTGGGATTGAAGTCCAGCGCCTTCTCCACGTATTAAGTCCGCGCTTACGCAGAGGGCCATAAGGGAAAGAGCACTGTCGCTATACTGGACATGTGACCGGCCAGATCATAGCGAAAGGTGTGTCGCGGGAAATCATTACACACTCTGCGGAAGAGACCATTGCCTTGGGACGTATGCTGGCAGAAATGCTCACGCCGCCGAAGCTTGTGCTGTTGCGCGGCGATCTGGGCGCAGGAAAAACCACGCTGGTCAAGGGAATCGCGGCCGCATTTGAAGCCGCCGCCGAAGAGGACGTCACCAGCCCCACCTTCACTCTAGTGCACGAATATCGCGGGCCTCGCGCCAATCTCTATCACATCGATCTTTATCGCATCGACACGCCACGCGAATTAGAGACGCTCGGCCTGGATGATCTGCGTTCGGAGAACAGCATTCTGCTGATCGAGTGGGGAGAAAAATTTCCGCGACTGCTTCGGGAGCGGGACGTGGAGATTTCCCTGGACCGTCAAAGCGAGAATGAACGGAAGATCAGAATCGAGGGCAAAATCATAGAGCCAGACGGAGATCCAGGCCAGAGAGCTGAATCATGAAATGCATCAATCCTTACTTTCTTGCAATCTTGTTTCTCGCAATCTGTCTAACGGCTTCCATCGCGGGCCAACAGGCCGACTGGTGCAAAAATCTTCCCCGCCCGGCCTACAGCAAGCTGGAGCGAGTCCCATCCTCGGACAACTGGTTTGAGGTCTACAAGATTCGTCCCGGCGTGTTTGCGATTTACGAGCCTCACCAACTGGAAGAAGTTATTTCTTACCTGATTCTGGGTAGCAACAGGGCGCTGTTGTTCGATACAGGCATGGGCATCGGCAACATCCAAAGCGTCGTTTCAGAACTGAGCCGCTTGCCGGTGAGTGTCGTGAACTCACACACCCACAACGACCATGTTGGAGACAACTGGCGATTCAGCGATGTCTACGGTATGGACACGGATTTCACACGAGCCAACGCTCGCGGATCGAAAGAGGATGCGCAAGCGGAGCTGGCTCCGGATGAAATCTGCGGCGCCTTGCCCGCGGGGTTCGACTCCAAGGCATACGCCATCAAGGCATTCCATATCGCTCACTGGCTGCACGATGGCGACGAAGTTGACCTGGGCGGACGCAGGCTGAAGGTAATTGCCACGCCCGGCCACACTCCTGACGCCATCGCCCTGCTGGATGCGAAAAACGGCCTTCTGTTCACGGGAGACACCTTCTACCTGGGGCCGATTTATTTGTATCGTCCGGAGACCGACATGGATTCCTATGTCGCGTCGGTGCAGAGACTGGCTGCAATGGCCCCGCATCTTCAACTTCTCCTGCCTGCGCACAATGTGCCCGTGGCTGATCCAAGCTACCTTCCCAAGGTGGTGACCGCGATACAACAGGTTCGTCGTGGGGAAGGTAAAAACGTTTCTAAAGACGGGAAACACGAATATTTATTTGAAGGCTTTTCGTTTCTAATGCGCTAGGAAAGCTTTCTGGTTAAGCTTTAAGTCAGCTAATGGCGGGACGTCGCAGGAAGCAGAACGTTGGCACGCGCGCAGGAAACCGGCGCATTCCATTCGCGCACCATCGAGAAGAGAATTGCCACGGAAAACAGGACGAAGATCATGCGTCTATTCGGCATATGACTCAGCGCTCCCATTTTCGACCGAAGATCTGCTCACCGCAAGCTATCACGGTTTAGCCGTGACTTTCCCGAACCACTCATCGAACCATTCCAGCGTGCGGAGGAAGTAGTCGCGGGAATCGGCGGGCTTCACAAACGCGTGTCCTTCGTTGGGATAGACGACCAGCCGGACCGGGACCTTCATGTCTTTCAGCGCATGCCACCACTCCACGGATTGTTCCATCGGGACTTCGCCGTCCCGGTCCCCCACCAGCACGAGGGTTGGCGTCTTCACCGCTTTGACGAAGTGCAGGGGATCGCTCTTGGCATACACGGCTGGATCGTCGTAGACGGACGCGCCGAAAAACGGAATCATCCATTCGTCGATATCGTTCACGCCGTAGTAGCTGACCCAGTCTGAAAGTCCTGCGCCGGCCACCGCCGCGGCAAAGCGTTGGGTTTGGGTTTCGGCCCACATCGTCATGTAGCCTCCGTAGCTGTGTCCGCGAATGCCGATGCGCCGGGAATCGATGGGATACTCTTTTGCAATTGCGTCGACGCCGGCCATGATGTCGCGAAAGTCGCCGCCGCCAAAATCTTTTACGTTACCGCGAGTGAAGTCCTCGCCCTGCCCATAGCTGCCGCGCGGATTGGGACAGAAAGCAAAATAACCCAGCGCCGATTCAGGTCCCATCGTCTTCGCGTCCCAGTGCGAGGCACAGGCTGAAGACGGCCCGCCGTGGACATTCACGATGAGCGGATAAGTTTTCCCTGGGACAAAGTTTTGCGGCAGCATCAACCAGCCTTCGAGCTTCGTCGTTCCGTTCGTCCAGTGAAAATTATGCATCTCGCCCCACAATGGCTTCGCATCCTGGTTGACCGTAGTTAGCTGCTTCCACTTGCCGATCGCGCCAGCCCACACCTCTGGCGGAGCGCTCGCCGATTGCCGAACAACGGCAGTCACCGATCCATCGCGGGAGAGGGAAGCGCCCGGAGAAGGCGAAGTCCCCAGAAATTCTTCGCCAGACCAAAGAGAGTGGACCGTACCGCTTGAGGCACTCACGGTGGAAAACCCAGATTTTCCATCCACGTTTTGCGCGAACGTAATTTGATTCGGACTGGTCCATGCGAGGGAAGAAGGCGAGCTCTTGATTTTGGGAGTGAGATTTCGAGGCGGAGCGCTGGCAGTGGAAACAACGTAGATGTCGCCGCCGGTGACGCCCTCGTCGCTCATCAGTCCTTCGATGAACGCCACATACTTGCCGTCGGGCGAGATGTGAGGCTCGGCGATCTGCCATTTCGGAGCAAAGATCTCGTGCATTTCTCCCGACTGCGAGTTGATTAGATAGAGTTTCGCAACGTACCAGTTCGCGTCGCCAGAACCGTGCGCCGCGGTCGCTATCCACGCTTGTCCATCGGGCGTCCATTCATACTCGTAAATGTACACATCCGCGGGCGTGACTTGTTTCAGAGTGTTCGTCGCCAAATCAATGGTGGTAAGGCGCTGCTCGTAAACGTTCGTCGTCGATTACGCCAGCCAGCGGAGTCATGGGTTGCAGCGGACCGGCCACGCGAGGCATACCCTCGATAAATAACAATGCCAGCTTCGAGCCATCCGGCGAAAAGCTCGGCGTTGCCGCATAGCCCTTTAATTCGGCCCGTTTCACGGGCAGGCTGCCGTCGAACGACGCGGTGAAAACTTGAGCGGCGGGAACATCGCCGGGCAAGTCGGCGATGAACGCGATCTGCTTGGAATCCCGTGACCAGGAAACGTCGCGTAGCGCGAGTTTGCCATCCACGGTTATTGACCGAACTGTTCCGCCGCTCGCGGGAATTACCGCGAGTTCACTATCGACGATATAAGCGACTTGAGTCCCATCGGGAGAGATGACTGCTTGATCAATTTTCTTCGCATGGGGCATGGAATCAATGACGGAGGCGGCGCGCGAGGGTGAGGTGGATTCTCCCTTCACGGCAAAGGGGATGGACAGCAGGGAAATCGCAATCGCGGAACAGGTAAACAAAAATCTACAGTTTTGTTTCATAGGGTTAGTAAAAGAACCGTCCGCTTTCTAAAAGCCCATTATGTTGTAACCACAGTCGACGTAGATCACTTCGCCGGTGATTCCGCTGCTGGCGTCGGAGGCAAGGAATACTCCTGTATTGCCGACTTCTTCCACTTCCACGCGACGGCCCAGCGGGGCGCGTTCCTCGTGTCCCTTGAGCATGTCGCCGAAGCCGGCAATGCCGCGCGCGGCCAGAGTCTTGATCGGACCGGCAGAAATAGCGTTCACCCGAATCTTCTTCTTCCCCAGTTCATAGGCGAGATAGCGCACGGAGCATTCGAGTCCTGCTTTCGCCACGGCCATCACGTTGTAGCGGGGTACGACTTTCTCAGATGCGTAGTAGGTCATGGTTATGATAGAGCCGCCGTCCTCCATCAGGGGCGCGGCAGCGCGCGCGACCGCAACCAGCGAGTACACGCTTACATCCATGGCAACGCGGAAGCCTTCGCGCGTGGTGTTGATGAAGTCGCCTTTAAGTTCGTCGGCTGGAGCATAGGCAACGGAATGCACCAGCGCGTGCAGTTTGCCATGGCGTTCCTTCAGCGTGGTGAAGAGCCGCTCGATCTCTTCGTCCTTGGACACATCGCACATGTAAGCTTCGGCGCCGGGCAGGGACAGGATGAGATCCTTGGCTTCCTGCTCCAATCGCTCATTCTGATAGGTAATGGCCAGCTTCATTCCGGCGGCGTGCAATCCCTGAGCAATGGACCAGGCAATCGAGCGCTTGTTGGCGACCCCGAAGACGACGCCAGTACGGCCCTGCAAGTCAGGCGACATTTTTACTCCTTAGGAATGGAAAAGAATAACAGCCGGAAGCATCGATTGACTATCAACACGCTGTCCGCGGGAGTCCCCACCCTAACGTCGCAAGAAGCGCGACGTTAGGATGGGCCACCCCATCTTTCCTTTTAATCTCCAATTTTTCCTTAATCTCAGTCGACCGCGACTTCTTCTCGGACCGCGCTTCCCACCGGCCAGCTCGACGCCACGAACGCTGCGCCGTACACGCAAGCCAAAATGGCGAACGCGGCGACAAGGCTTATCCTGTGCGCGACTGCTCCCACGCTCACGGCGAGCGCGATTTGCAGAAATGTCCCGGCAAAATAGTAGGTGTTCTGTACGCGTCCCATTAAATGTTTCGGGACCATTTCCATCAGGCTGGTATTCATGGCTACGCCGCCAACGCCTCGCCCCGAGCCCATGACGAAGTAGGCCGCGATCGCCAGAAATAGAAATCCGGAGACCGGTGCGCAGATCATTGCCACCGAAAGTAAAGCCATTGAGAAGGCAACCGCACGGCGCCCCCCGAGGCGGGCAATCACTTGCGGTGCGTACAAGACGCTGATGAACGCTCCGGTCCCCCATCCCGCACTGAGCCAGCCGTACCCCACCGGCCCCGCATGAAAGACGCGCTCACTCAGCGAAGGAGTCACCACGCCACCGGTCATCATCGCGCCGAGGAACAACGCCCAACTGATGCCCAACATCACGGCGGCGCGATGATCGCGCAGAAACTGCAGCCCCTCGCGCATGTCATGCCAAAAGCGCTGAAGTTGGCTCTCGGCAGCGAGCAGGTCGGCTCGCAACTCCTGCGGACGCAGCACTACATGGCGTCCTTTGCGCACCGCGAAGTAGCAGAGAAACGACACTACGTACGTTGAAACGTCGATCAGCAACACACCGCCAAGACCGACGTGGTTGTACATGAAGCCGACTACTGAACCGGCAATGAGCCATCCGCCCTGCACTCCGGCCAGCAAGAATGTGTTCGAGTGAACGAAGCGATCTTCCGGGCGTCAGTTCCTGAATGAGCGCGGTGATGGTTGGCCAGAACATCCAAAACCCGGCGGCTACCAACGTGTTCATCAAGTAGAGTTGCCAGACTTGTACGCGATGCAGGAACGCGAGAATAGCGACCGTCAGGATGACTACGGCCCGCAGGGCGTCCAGCCACATGACCAGCTTCCGGCGGTCTTCCCGATCAATGATGACGCCGGTGAAAGGAAGCATCAGCATCGCGGGAATGGTTTGCATCACCGCGAGCGTTCCCAGTGCCTGTTCCGAGTGAGTAGCCTGCAAAATGTACCAGGCCACTCCGGCCGAGTTCATCCCACTGCCCAGCATGGAAATCAAATTGGCTGCGAAAACGAAGCGCAATGGCCGCTGGCTAAGGATGTCCCGCATTTTTCTACTTTAGCCGAATTCGGGAAGGGCTGGAATTCACTGCGGAGGCACGGAGCTGGGTAGCGGTGCAGTCTGGCTTACGCGTTGCGCCGGGTAAGCGGGAGATCCCTTCGACTTCACTCAGGGCAGGCTCTTCGCTACGCCTGAAAAACGTTCCGCTGGGATGACAGTCGTCGCGTAGTAGTCAAACTGCACCACTACCCGGAGTAGAGAGGCCTTGCATGCGACTGGGTTCGGCGCTACGATTCGCCTGCTCGAAGCTTGAGGTCCTTAATTTCCTGCGTATCCGGAGGCGGTTATGAGACGCTGGAGCGGTGCACTGACCCTGGTGATCCTGGTTCTCTCTTTCGCAGTTTCTATCCCCTGCGCCAGCGCTCAAGGCGACCGGATCACGATCGCGGCCGGCACGGATGAAGATCGCGCGCTGCAGGCGATCACAAACGAGCAGGATCCTCAGAAAAAGCTGGCCATGTACGAGGACTTCGTGCAGAAGTTTTCGTCGAACCCGGCGGCCGTCGCCTACGGCAACTGGCAGATCTCGCAGGCCTACCAGGCAACGGGCGACATGCAAAAAGCGCTCGACTACGGTGACAAGGCGCTGGCCGGGTCCCCTCGTAACCTCGATATCCTGGTGTCGCAGGCCAGTCTCGCACAACAGGCCAAAAACAATAACAAACTGGCGGATTATGCCGCGAGAGGCGGCGAAGTTTGCTCCTCCATCGCCAAGCAGCCCAAGCCCGAGGGCATGAGCGACGAGGACTTCGCCCGCCAAACGAATGAGGACAAATCCGCGGCGCAGAACAACTGCGATTTTCTGGAGAGCTCCTGTTTCAATGTCATCACCAGCGAAGCCGATCCCAAGAGCCGGATGGCCGACATCGACAAATTCACTGCTGCCTTTCCTGACTCAAAGTTTCAAGAGCAGGTCTCCAATTACGCCATGTACACGCTGGGACCGGACCAATTGAACGACAAGGCGCGGCTGGTCTCCTTCGGCGACAAGATTTTGGCGTCCAATCCAAACTCTCTGGCGGCGTTGTTGCTGTTGGCCAACTTCTACGGAGACGATGCCAAGCCTGGCAGTGCCGCCAAGGCCATCACGTATTCGCAAAAAGTCATCGAGATAACGAAAGCGGATGCTCCCGACGCCGATAAATCGCGCAAGGTTTCCGCCGGAGTTGCCCACAATACGATCGGCTGGGCCTATCTGAAGCAGGAGAAAACGGCCGCCTCCATCACCGAGCTCAAAGCCGCTTCGGTTCTGCTTAAAGGGCAAGACGAGCAACAGTATGCCCGCGCTCTATACGGTTTGGGCTTTGCCTATGGCAAGTTGAACAAGCTCACTGAAGCCCGTGAAGTACTGATGGAAGCGGCAAAAATTCCAGGTCCTTTGCAGCCCATGTCTCAGGATCTGCTGGCAAAGGTAAACAGCGCGCGGGCTAAGGCGAAGTGAGTTTCCGGCTGGCGAAGAAAAAACCTTAACCACAGAGGAACACAGAGGAATAAAAACGCCGTGAAACTCTGTGTCCTCTGTGGTTAATTAATTGTTTACTTGGGGGGCTTGACCAGTTCCTGGGATAGAACCTGGGCCTTCCATGCCAGAGTCCGGGCGCGATCGAGATCGCCGTCTCCCTCCGCTGCCTTCGATTGCTCCATGAACTGGCGGATTTGATTGACCATGTCCTGCTCCTCAGAGCTGAGCTGGCGGCCAGCAAGCTTCTTGAGATTCGCCTCGGTGGATTCCAGCATCTGGTTGGAAGCGTCCCGCTGGTTGGAGGTTTGAGCTCCGGCGGCGCCAGCCAACTCAATGCTTGGATCCGAAGTCCCTCCCTGCCGCACAATGGTCTTCGAGGGAGGACAGTTTGTCGCAGGGCTCGCCCCTCCGCCATTCGCTACATTTCCAGTGGCCGGCGCCTGCGACGGCGCAGCACTCGCTGGGCCAGAACCGGCGGCCGCCGCGGGAGCGCTGTTGCAGTTGGCCGGAATCATTTTCTTGTGGTTCTTGTGGCGCCGTTTGCTGGTTGCAGGCGCAGGTTGATCCGAAGATGTCTTGGCCGGAGTGGACGCAGTCGGCGCGGCCGGCGCCGACCCTTGTGTTTGCTGTGTTGGCTCCGCGGCCAGGGGAGCGGCCAAGAACAAAATGTTGACAAGAACGATTGCTGCCAGAGTCATACGCAGTTCCCCAGCGGTCCATCGCCGACACAATACGATTTTACCCCTCTGATCGCGCAGTGCAGCCACCGCTCGAGCGGATTCAACTGCCTGTATCTTATTCGTAATTGGCGTCGTAATCGGTGGGTTATAGATCAATCTCAGCATTGTCCATCTGCGCGTCAACGGCATACTCCTGGCCACCCTCCATTGTGGCGCCCGCCGGGATGTGGAAGTGAAAAACAGTTCCGGTCTCCGTCGATTCGAAATCGACCGACCCGTAGTGCCATTGCAGAATTTGATAGGTCTGCGCCAGGCCGATGCCGCTGCCGTCTTTCTTGGTAGTGAAATAAAGTTCGAAAATTTTGTCGCGCATATCTTGCGGAATTCCCCCACCTTCATCGCGGATGTCGGCAACCACCGCGTTGTTTTCGCGCCGAGCCGAGATGGTCAGCAGCCCTCCCTGGGGCATGGCTTGGACTCCATTGATCACAACGTTGAGCAGAGCCTGTTTCATCAGATCGACGTCAACCTTGATCGGCAGTCGCTGCTCGGGCATTTGCCGCTCGATGGTGACTCCATGTTGCTCGGCATCCGGGGCGGCGAGTTGCGCCACATCTTCCATCAAACGCCGCAAGTCGATCTCTTCCAGATGAAGATCGCGCGGGCGGGTGAAATCGACCAGCGTCTGTACTACGCGATCCAAGCGGCGAATCTCCGTGTCAATAATGTCCATGTGACGGCGCGTGTCAGGCTCCTGCTGCGCCAGTTTGTTGCGCAGCAACTGCAAGTGGAGCACGATCGCGTTGATGGGATTTTTCACTTCATGCGCTACCCCGCGGGTAAGGCGACCGCTGGCGGAGAGCCGTCGCGACATCTCAATTTCGTCGCCAATGCGCCGTACCGATTCCGGGTCGCGCATAATCAGCAACGCGCCGATCTGCGAGGTTCGCTCCTGCACGAAATCGAGCGAGACCTGTACGCGTTTTCCTCCCGCCGCCTCGAACTCCCGCGGCGATAAGGGACGCCGGCGCTCAAAAGCCTCGAGCAGCGCAGCGCCGAGAGGCGAATCCTGATCGAAAACCTCATGCACCGTATGTCCCAGAAGTTCCGCGCGGGGACGACCGAGAAAGCTTTCCACAGGCGCGCTCACCAGGACGACGCGCGAATCGCGCGCGAACAGCATCAAGCCATCCTGCAGCTTGGACATCAGTTGGTCCACGTTGTCTTTCAGGGCCGAGAAGATTTCCCGGCTGTCGCGAATCTGCCGGCCGAGGTTGGCAATTTTCAGAGAGACCATGCCGTACTCATCATGCCTGGACTCGTCTCCGTAGAGTACTTCAGCATCTCCGGCGCTCACGCTATCGAGATTGCGGCTGATTTTCTTCAGCGGTCCCAGCGCCAGATTGGAAATTCCTGCAGCCAGAAACAATGAAACCAAGATCAGCGTGACCGAAAAATACACTGACCTCAGCAGCCGGCTCTGCACCTCGCTCTTCAGAAAAACAGTTTGCACACCGATGCGGATTGTGCCGAAAGGCTCGCCATTCAAATCCAGCGGATAGCTCACGTCGTAAACCTCGGCGGGGCTGAAGACCAACCGAATCTGGTCCTGAAAACGAGCTTTTACGACTCTCTGGAAATCAGGACGAGGTGGAATTACCTTGCCCACCATGCTGGCATTGGTGTGCAGCAACGCCTTGCCGTTGACGTCAACGATGGAGACGTCATAAATAAATCTCCAATCGCCGGGATCGGACTGCAGCAGATTGTTGAGGGCGACGTCGGTTTGCACATAATCCGCCAGCGCGCGGCGCACCGCGGCCGGGTTGCTGGTGTCGATGGATGTGCTGCTGAAGTCGGGCACCGCATTGGATGCGGCATACGCCAACTGGCGGGTCAGGCTGCTTGCGGTTTCGTTAGCGTTCGCGATGCGCAATCGCAGAATTTGAGAGATGTAAAGGACGGAGAACGCAGTCAACCATCACCGTCACCATAAGTGTGATGACCAGCACGATGATGGTCTTTCGCCGGAACATGAAAGGAAAAGAAAGAGTGGCTGGCTCAGCAACCGGGCAAAGGAGTGTTAGCCACTCGGTACTTCCTCCTTGCCGTTCGCCGCCTCCGCAGCGGCGTTACCGTATTCCTTCAATTTGTTGTGAAGGGTCTTCAGGCTGATGCCTAGAATCTCCGCGGCTCGAGTTTTGTTGTTGCTGGTGGCCTCCAGCGTTTTCAGGATCAGCATCTTTTCGGCTTCTTCCACCGTCGTGCCTACGCCCAGGCGAACCGCATCGGGATCGTTGGCCGCGGTGCGCAGCGGAGCCTGCCCAAACCCCGGCGGCAAATGTTTGGTCTCAATCACGCCGGCGTCGCAGACAATGACCGCGCGCTCGATCGTATTGCGCAATTCGCGCACGTTGCCCGGCCACGAATACTGATTGAACTGGTTCAGCACCGCTTCACTGACCGCGGCAACTTTGCGGGAGTGTTTGGCGCTCATCTCGGCCAGCAACAGTTCGACCAGGTTGGGAATGTCCTCTTTGTGCTCGCGCAGAGGAGGCATGTGAATGTTGAACACATTGAGGCGATAATAAAGATCGCTGCGCAGCTCGCCCCGCGATACCGCTTCGTCCGGAACCTTGTTGGTGGCAGCGAGCACTCGTACATCGACCGAAGTTTCGACCTTGCTGCCCAGGCGGCGCAGTTTCCGGTCTTCGAGAACGCGGAGCAACTTGGCCTGCGTGCCGACTGGCATTTCGCCAATTTCATCGAGCAGCAGCGTTCCGCCCTCCGCCAGTTCAAAGCAGCCCGTGCGGCGCTCCAGTGCTCCCGTGAACGCGCCCTTTTCGTGACCGAAGATTTCACTTTCCATTAAAGTTTCCGGGATGGCGGCGCAGTTAATGGCGACGAAAGGGCGGTCTTTGCGCGGACTGAGTTCATGGATGGTGCGCGCCACCAACTCTTTTCCGGTACCGCTGGCGCCGGTAATTAATACTGACGCGGTGCTGGGCGCGACCATCTCGATGAGCCGGAATATCTCCTGCATTTTGCGCGATGCGCCGTTGAGCCGGCCCAGGGACCCGGTATCGCGCAGCCGGCGCCGTGTAGCCTCGAGTTCTGCGCGCGTCCCCAGCAGAGCCGAAGCGTTTCCCAGCATCGTGCGCAGCCGATCGGTGTCGATAGGCTTGGTGATGTAGTCATAAGCTCCCATGCGCATCGCTTGCACAGCGCTGTCAATAGTTCCTTGAGCCGTGACCAAAATCACGGCGATGGTTGCAGCTTGTTCGGCCAGGTGCCCCAGCAGTTCGATTCCACCCATGCGCGGCATTTTGAGGTCAGTGATGACAATCGCCGGGGACCATTGAGTGGCCTTGTCCAAACCCTCCGCGCCATCCCGGGCGGTCTCCACCCGAAAGCCCCAGGTAGACACCAATTCGGCCAGCCCAGAGCGTTCGTTTTCCTCGTCTTCCACAATCAATATTTTTTCGTGGCTCATCTGGTTGCTCGTGCCTTCTGCGCTCGCTCCATCAAGTTGGGTACGTCCTTTCGCCGGCTGACCGTAGATTGAGTTCCCACGATACGCGGCCCGCTTCCCGCCCGGCAAGGTCCGGGAAGGCTTTCGGCCCGGGAATTTCAACTGAGACAGAACCGCTCCGGTTACTTGGGTGGTTATGTTTCGAGTCTATCCTTTCTTTCCTTTAACTTTAAGGTGGGGTGCGGTAGAATTTTGAGTTCCTGGAAAGGTCTAATTCTTCCCCCGGTTTGGCTAGCTTTTCCCCAATAACGTCTCGTTCCCGAAGTTACTTTGCGGCGAACATATTTCGGAGGATTTCATGATACACAACACCCCTGCGCGTGGGTACCGCCCTTTCGCGGGCTGCCTGTCGATCTCGATTGCGGTATTTTTGATTTCCGCATACGGGTTCGCCCAAAGTGACTCCAACCCGCGGTGGGACGCGTTCGTCGGCTATCAGTATCAACAAGCCGACGGCGACAACGTCCCGGCCGCCGGCAGCGATCCAAATAGTCCCGGGTCGTACGCCTTTCCCGATATGCCCAAGGGAATTGGCGGTGCTCTGACATTCAATTTTAGTCCGCACTGGGGGCTTGAGGGTGACGTGGGATACAGCCGAAATACTCCCCAGGCTGCTTCGGAGTGGACGGCCTCAGCGGGACCGCGATTTATCGTCCGGACGGATTCATTCAACTTTTTCCTGCATGCTCTGCCAGGCTTTAATCGAGTTAGTTACGATTCTGGAGTGGTCACCCACAACGGGATTGGCGCCGTTCTAGGCGGCGGCATGGATATTCCGCTATCGAAGATGTTTTCCTGGCGGTTGTTTCAAGTGGACTACGTCTGGGCGCATCATAATTTCTCAAACCTGGCAGGTCCCGGGTTTCCGTCCCTGCGGCGTCCGGCATTCGAAGGCGCTAGACTGCGCACCGGCATTGTGCTCAATTTTGGTGGCGCCGAGGCTGTGGCTCCCACCGCGGCCTGCTCGGTGCAGCCGGCTGAAGTGTTAGTAGGCGAGCCGATCACCGCCACGGTCACGCCCAGCAACTTCAATCCTAAACATACAGTGACGTACAGTTGGAGTAGCAATGGCGGACAGGTCACGGGAAAGGATACGGCTGCCAGCATCGATACCACCAACGCTGCTCCAGGATCCTATGCAGTCACGGCCCATGTCACCGATCCGAGGGCGAAGACCAACAACGTAGCGAGTTGCTCGGCGAACTTCACGGTGAAGCCGCTGCCGCCGAAGAATCCTCCGACCATGTCGCTGTCGGCCAGTCCAGCAAGCGTTCCTCCCGGAGGCACCGTGGTTGTGACCGCTACCTGTACCAGCCCGGATGGCTTTCCCACTTCCGTTTCCAAGTGGGCGACTACCGGAGGCAGTGTTTCTGGGAGCGGGAATACCGCAACCTTGAGCACCACTGGCGCAGCCCCTGGCACAATAACGGTTACTGCGGGTTGCACCGATACACGTGGCCTATATAACCAAGCCGGAACCGAGGTGACGGTCGAAAATCCGCCGCCACCAACACGGAGCCCTGAGATCGAAGTCCTGGAGTCCCGCCTCGCCCTGCATAGTATTTATTACCCAACCGCTCAGCCCGCGACCGACCGGCCGGGAGCCGGTCTGGTACCGAGTCAACAGCGGACCTTGCACGCGTTGGCAATCGACTTCAAGACTTATCTTCAATCCAAACCCGATGCTCACCTCGTCCTCGAAGGGCATGCCGACATTCGCGGTACGGACGCGTTTAACCAGAGGCTCACTGAACGTCGTGTGGGCAGCGTCAAGGCCTATCTGGTCGGGCAAGGCATTCCGGAATCCGACATCGAGACGGTCGCCTATGGAAAGCAGCGCAACCTGACGACGGACGAAGTGAAGGCATCGATCGAGGGCGACACCGAGCTCACAACCGAGGAGAGGCGGCGCGCCCTAGCCAGGATTGTTGTCATCAAACTGGCCAGCAATCGCCGCGTGGATGTCACGTTGAAGTCTGCAGGCCAGGCAACAGAGACTTCGGTCCGGAAATTCCCCTTCAATGCAGCCGATGCCTTGAGTTTGATCGGCGGCCGGGAAAGCGAAAGGAAGAAACCCGTCAGGCCGGCGCCGAGGAAGAAGACGGTGAAAAAACCATAGGCGGAGGGTGCGTCTAGACTTGATAAGGAGGGCAGACGACTGCCCTCCATTTTTTGTGCAATTTTTGCCGTTCGCGTTGACGCCGTAGCGGTACCTACGACCTTCCCAGTTGGCATAATCTACACTCCTGCTCCAAACTGCTTGCGCCAAGTTGTTGAATTTGCTGAAACTGCGTCTGGTATTCGGGTTGCCACTTCCTTGCCGAGGAAACGCAGGTCAGGATAACTCTCATGGGCCGGTTCCAGGCATCCGGGGTTGTGAAGATGGGGACACTCTTGCTGGCATTAGCGGCAACCGTGGCTTGCGCCCCGCCGGATGGTCTGCAAAGTGCGGACGGCACCACCCAGGCCGCGCAGCATAGTGTTCCTTTTCATGATCCCGAGGGGAAACCGGCTAGCCCGGGTGATTCGTCCGCAGCTCAAGACAATGGCCAGAAGCCGCAAGCAGAACTCCCTTTCCAGCCTCTTCAAAACCTGCCCGCCGGCACACTGCTCGCGGTTCGAACCACGAATTCCATCTTGGTTGAGAACCCAGACGCAAATGGTACGTTCGAGGCAGTCGTAGATCAGCCGGTGGTAATTGAAGGCAACAGACTGGTGCCTCTCGGCGCGACCGTTTCTGGCCGGGTCGAGTCCGCCCGGGCCTCCAGTCTCAAACGCAATCGGGGCTATGTCCGCCTAACTCTTCAGTCGATTCGGCTAGGGGGAGCGAATCTGCCGGTCCAGACCTCCAGCCTTTTTGTGCGCGGCAACGCCGGATCAGCTCCAACTCCTGAAAGCCCTATCATCCGGCTCGAAAAAGGGCGCCGCCTCGTCTTCCGTCTGACGGAGCCAACCTATATGCCTGCCAGTCAACACTCCCCAGCGGAGCATTAACCCTTAACATGAGGGATCTCGGCATAGTTCCGGCGGAGTTTTCCACAGAAATAATTCCCGTTTTAGTGACATCTGCCCTTAGCAGACCGGGAGACAGTTCTCTATAGTGGACTCGAAATGGGATTTGAGTTCCACCCACCACCCCGAATTCCCATTCCAGGAAAACCAAGGTCTCAAGGCACGGAATAACAGGTTCCTTCCGGGAATCTTTCCGGGCAAAGTAGGTGTATGAGCGCTGCCGCCGAATTTCCGTGGACCTGGCAAAGTCCGAAAACGGAACCGTATCCTTTGTTTGAGTACGCGCCACTGGGTCTGGCTCAATGCCAGCGACAGGGCACTATCATCGCCCTAAACCCGGCGCTGGAAAAAATGCTAGGCGGTAAGTCGCAGATCGCTCCATCTCTTTGTTTTTCGGATCTGATTCATCCTCAGGAAAGAGTCGAAGTCGACCGGCTTTTTCGCGAACTGTTCGAGCGGCAACGAGTCAGCTTTCAGATCGACTCTCAAATAATTGGCGGCGACCAGCGACCCGTGCGCTGGACGGCATGGCTCGTCTCCGGCGCGAACGGCAACTCCGATTACGCGCTGGCTCTGGCGGAGGGCTATCCGCTTGACCGTCAATATGACCATCAACATGACGATCAACCCGCGCAACGACTTCCGCAAACCGAGAAACTGGAAGCTTTAGGCCGGCTCGCAGGGGGCGTGGCTCACGACTTCAATAATCTTCTGACCGGAGTTCTGTTGTATTGCGACTTGCTGATAGCCAGTCCGGATCGCAGCCATCGAGTGCGCAGGTACGCGGAAGAGATTCGGAACGCCGGGATGCAGGCGACTGGCTTAGTGCGGCAATTGCTCACGCTTGTCCGACCTACGAATTCCGAGCCTCGACTGCTTTCTCTCAACGACGTCGTTGAAAGTATGCGCAACCTGCTGGTCCGCCTGATCGGGGCGAACATCGATTTGCAGTTCCACCTCGATCCCAATCTCGGTTTGGTTAGCATGGACCATGCCCAATCTCAGCAGATTCTGCTCAACCTGGTGCTCAATGCGCGGGACGCAATGCCCAGCGGAGGTCGCATCGCCGTTGAAACCAGCAATTGCAACATTCAGGTGCTCTCCTCCACAGATTTTGGGCTAAACCGCCCCACCCTACTCCCGTGCGTACTGTTCGTGGTGGCCGACTCTGGCGTTGGCATGGATGCCGACACGCGCGCGCATCTGTTCGACGCTTTTTTCACGACCAAACCCGGCAAAGGCACCGGCCTGGGATTGGCGACGGTTCACGACATCGTCACCAGGAATGGCGGCCTGCTCCATGTGGAGAGCGAACCAGCTTGCGGCGCGCGCATATCCGTGCTTCTGCCGCTGGCTCCGCCGGCACTCTCCCAGTGCCCGAGATCCCAAAGTTTTCCGGCCGGACAGAATGAAGAAGAAGAGCAAGAAGCATCAATACCCAGAGTTGAAAAAAAGCAGAGTTGAAAAAAAAGGAATGAAACGCCATGACGTCACCAGCCCTGAGTGCCATTAACGCCGTACCGCAAACCCAACCCGCCAATTTTCTTAACCTGCTGATCGTTGACGACGAGCGATCGATCCGCGAGGCTTGCCGCGAAGTAGCGCAGTCGCTGGGATTTACCGCGTATGCGGCCGATTCCGCTGAGCAAGCCTACCGTCACCTGGACAGCCAATCGTTCGACGCCGTCCTGCTCGATCTGCGCCTGCCCGGCGTCGGCGGCCTGGAGGCGCTGCGCCGCATCAAAGAACGCCGTCCTGAGGCCATCGTCATTGTAGTGACCGGCTACGGCACCGTGCAGTCAGCGGTGCAAGCCATGAAGCACGGCGCCTATGATTACGTCACGAAACCGTTCAGCCTCGATGAGTTGAAGATGCTGCTGGAGCGCGTGGTCAGCCACTTGAAACTGAAGTCCGAAAACCGCCTGCTGCGCGAGAAGGTTAAATCCAAGCAAGGATTCGGCGGCATCGTCGGCCGTGCCCCCGAAATGGAAAAGCTCTATCGCATCATCGCCAAGGCTGCCAACAGCGTTCATCCCGTGCTAATCCTGGGCGAGAGTGGTACCGGCAAGGAGATGGTCGCACGCTCCATCCACTATTCCGGTCCGTTCCGCGACAAGCCATTCATCCCGGTCGATTGCGGATCGCTGGTCCCGACCTTGATCGAGAGCGAGCTATTTGGCTACGTGAAAGGCGCTTTCACGGGCGCCAACAATTCAAAAGATGGACTGTTGGCTATGGCTGAAGGTGGAACTGTATTTCTGGACGAAGTCGGAGAGCTTCCCGTCGATCTGCAAGCTAAAATGCTGCGAGCGATTCAGGAAAAGGAGATTCGCCCCGTCGGCAGCACGCGCCGCGTACCCATCAATGTACGCATTCTGGCCGCCACGAACCGCGATTTGGAACATGCCGTCACGCAAGGCGTTTTCCGCCGCGATCTCTATTTTCGTCTCAACGTTCTCAGCCTTCGCATTCCGGCGCTGCGCGAACGGCGGCAAGATATTCCCCTGCTGATCGCCTATTTCCTGGAACGCCTGGTGCGAACTTCTGGACAGGAAAAAATGCTCAGCGACGAAGCTCTCAAGGCTATGCTCGCCTATGACTGGCCGGGCAATGTCCGCGAACTGGAAAACTGTCTCGAACGCACCTACGCTTTCACCAGCGGTCCCCTGATCCACACCACAGATCTGCCTCGCGAAGTAGGCAATCTGCCCGCGCCGGAAGCCTCCAACGTCAATGGAAATGCAAACGCTGCCGGCCAGGGAAGAATCATTCCGATGGCGGAACTTGAGAAGCGAACGATTTTGAGCGCCATCACGGAACTGAACGGCGACAAGTTACAAGCTGCTCGCCTCCTGGGCATTGGGAAAACCACACTGTACCGCAAGCTGAAGGACTATGCCTCGCGGGAGTGCTCAGCTTGACGGTCCATCTTTGAACTCGCGGCCCCGGTTCGAAATGCCGAATCGGGAATCTGGTTCGATGCCTACTTCTAAGTTCCATGTTTTCAGCAGCGGTACTATGGCGACGGACGTGCTATCGACAGAATCATGATTCTACTCATCACTTCGTCCGCTAACGGCCCACAGTGCGCGGGTTCCCTCCGCGCCTCCACTGGCCTGGAAACTCACTGGGCCCAGACCTTGCAGGAGGCTGCTACTCGCCTGCGCGAACAAACCTATTCCACCGCTGTCATCGACCAGTTTCTGCTGGAAACCGAGCCCGCCGAGAGTGACCAGATGCTCGAACATCTCGGCACCGCGTTCCCCGTTTACCTGAATTTCGCAGTCACAGGAATGGACCGCATGGTCCGCGAAGTACGCTCGGCCTTGCATCGGCGTACGCGCGAGGAAGGCGTGGCGCGTCGCGCGGTTGAGGATCAAATGCGCAGCGAGATGTGCGGGACGCTGACCGCCATGCTGCTCTCCTGTGAGTTGGCGATGTCCGTGCCCGACGTTCCCCATCCGGCCATAGAAAAAATTCGTGTCATCGACAATCTAGCCCGGGAACTGCGGCTTCGCCTGGACGTGAACTGAGCGAAAAACACGTAGAGACAGGCGCCCCGGCTGTCTAGCCCAGGTCCTGGCTCGGGTCGCCGAAGAACAAATCGACCGCCGCGAAATGCCGGCGGTTTGCCTCGTCCGTCGCCGTTCTTCAAGTTTCTTGACTGCCAGCGCGTAAAATCGCTTCCCGCCGGAGCCGATTCGCATTAAAATGGACCCGCCTGAAGGCGGAATCCCGTGCTACTCGCGGCATTTCGCAAGACTGCTTCGGAGGCACCTTGCACGTCCTGGTCACGACAGACTCGCTCTCGGGTTCATGGAGCTACGCTCGCGAACTGGTGACCGGGCTGGTCACGCGCGGGGTGCGGGTCACGCTGGTCAGCTTCGGGGAGATTCCACTCCCCGATCAGACTTCCTGGATGGACCACCTGCACGGCCTCGACTACCGTCCGACAGCCTTCCACCTCGAGTGGATGCAGGAAGCGGAACAGGATCTGCCGGAATCATCCGCCTTCCTAGCCGCGCTGGTTCGCGAATTGCGGCCGGATGTTCTGCATCTCAACCAATTTTGTTATGGCGATCTGCCCGTCAACGTGCCGCGCGTTCTGATGGCACACGGCGATTTGATCACCCGGACGCATGCTGTCCACAACCGTGCTCCACGACCGGAGGGTTCGCTCGCCTGGTATCGCAACACGGTCCTCAAGGGCCTGGCTGGCGCGGATGTGGTAGTCGCACCCTCGGCCTGGATGCTCGATCGCATTTCCACCTGTTACCGTCGGCCGCAGCGCGCCGAAGTGATCTATCCTGGACGCAATCCCATTTTCTTCAATCCGTACGTGAATAAAGACGACTGCGTGCTGGCGGTCGGGCGGCTCATCGACGCCAGCAAGCAGGTCTTTCTCCTTACGCAGGAGCCGCATTCTGTTCCGGTTTGCATTGTGGGCGCTGAACACACCGTGCCGATGCCCCGCATTCCCATCCGCGCCGATGTGAAAGTTGACACCGAAGAAACGTCCGTCGCGATTCGTGGTCCGCAGACGGAAGCGCAACTCCGCGCGCTTTACAGCCGTGCCTCAATCTATGCTGCGACTGCCCGATACGAGCCTCTGGGCATGGCCGCTCTGGAGGCCGCATTTTCCAGATGCGCCATCGTGGCCAATGACATTCCAACCTTCCGCGAGATTTGGGGGGACGCGGCGCTTTACTTCCGCACCAATGATGCGGCCAGCCTCGCAGATGGCATCCGCCAACTCAATGCCGACCGTCCCATGCGCCGCGCCTACGCGGAGTTAGCCTACACACGGGCCCGCGAACGCTTTACCACCAAGCGCATGATCGACGATTATCTGCAGCTTTATCGCAGCCTAGCGTCAGTAAAGTCGTTCGCCGCCTGAGATGTGCTCTCCAGCTGCAGCCTTATTGTTTGGTGCCAGCACAGCGACTGACAAGGCGCTTCCGGCAGTTGCTGCAGTTCCAGCCGAGGTCAAAATGCCAATGCTGCAACCGGCGGCTAACATCGACGAAAAAACCAACAGGCTCAAGCCGGGAGTTCGAGAATCGGCTGTCTTCACGTAACACCCCAGATCGTGAAAAATTGTAGCCTGTCGTTCTCGATCTTGCAGCACCAAGATTCGGGACTCACGACATACGTGCCTGCTTAGTGATATCGTTTAGCTTTACTAGAAACCCGTAAGGTTGGAGGAAAGATTTATGGCTCAAGTCAAAATCACAGTCCGTCCCAATGGCCCCTACCGCGTAGAAGCGCCCGAAGGTGCGATTGAACTGGTTGACGTCAACGGCACCCCATACGATCTCACCGGCAAGCCCGCATTTTCACTCTGCCGCTGCGGCGGATCGACCAACAAGCCCTTCTGCGACGGAACCCACAGCCGCATCGGATTTCAAGGCGCGGAGTTGGCCGTGAAAAAGGCCGATACCGGCTCATCTTCCTAGAAAGGGGGAGGAGCAGGGTTCGCGGCCCATTTCTGACGGTTTTCGGGAAGGGCACGGCTTCAGCCGTGCCACTGCGGTCGCCGGAGAACAATGCTTTAGCCCCTGAGGTTAGCTCCCAAAATACTTCCGTCGGAAAGAGCTTCATTTCCGAAACCACCATTAGAGTCTGCGGAGAACATCGTGCACAATTCACGAGACCGTGAACTGGGAATGCATCGCGGAATCACGCGCCGGGACTTCCTCAATGGCGTTGCGATGACGGCGGGCGCGGCCATGATGCCAGGGGATTTCTTCGGCCAGTCCGCCAGTCCCGAGAAGTCTCCCAGTTATTACCCACCCGCTCTGACGGGCATGCGGGGCAGCCACGCCGGTTCCTTCGAACCCGCTCACAGTCTGCGCGATGGAACTTTCTGGGATTCTGCGGGCAAACCCGAAGATACCGGCGAAATTTATGACCTGATCGTGGTAGGCGGCGGCATCAGCGGCCTCTCCGCCGCGCATCTCTACCGCAAGGCAACCGGAGGCAAAGCACGCATCCTCCTCCTCGACAACCACGACGACTTCGGCGGCCATGCCAAGCGCAACGAGTTTCGCGTGAACAACATATTCCGCCTGGGTTATGGCGGAACATTCTCCATTGAAAGTCCCGCTCCCTACAGCGCCGTTGCCAGGGGCGTGATCGAAGAACTCGGAATCGATGTCCCCTCGTATTCCAAATATTTCGACAAGAAGCTGTATCCCACCGCGGGCCTGCGGGCAAAGATTTTCTTCGATAAAGAAACGTTCGGCGCCGACAAACTCACGGTCAATCCCAGTCCGCGCGGTGCCGGTGAAAGTGAAGATGAGACTCCTGAGTCGGCCCGCTTGCTGAAGCAATTCCTCGCCGAAGCCCCGCTTGCCGACAAAGCCAAGAGCGATCTGCAGCGCCTCTACCAGGAACCGAAGGATTATTTCCCCAGCCTAACGTCAGACCAGAAGAAGGCGAAGCTGGCCCGCATGAGTTATGCCAGCTATTTAAGAGACATCGCCGGGGTGCATGAAGACCTCATCAAGATGCAACAGGCGCGGCCGCACGGGCTATTCGGGGTGGGCATCGACGCGGTCTCGGCGCAGGATGCGTGGGGACTTGACCTGCCGGGACTCAATGGCCTGAAGCTGGACCCTAGTCCAGGTAAGGGTATGAACCGCGACTGCATTCCGAATGAAGAAGCCGAAAAATACTTTTTCCACTTTCCCGACGGCAATGCCAGCATCGCGCGCCTGCTGGTTCGTAAACTGATTCCCGATGCTATTCCAGGCAACTCTTCGTCAGATGTTGTCCTGGCGAAAGCGAACTATGCCAAGCTCGACGACCCCAGTTCTCCCGTGCGCATTCGCCTGAACAGCACGGCGGTTCGCGTAAAGCACATGGGGGACCCTGCCAGCGCGACCGAAGTGGAAGTCACCTATGCCCGTGGCGGCAAGGTCTACACGGCCCGGGCCAAGCACTCGATCCTCGCCTGCTGGCACGTTGTGATTCCATATATCTGCGAAGAACTTCCGGACAAGCAGAAAGAAGCGCTCGCTTCCGCGCAGAAAGTCCCGCTACTCTACACCAACGTCGCCCTGCGCAACTGGACTCCATTCCAGAGGCTTGGCGTCAGTTCCGTTTATGCGCCGGGCATGTACCACACTGGAGTGAATCTGGATTTACCCGTGAGCATCGGGGGCTACGAATTTCCGCGCAAGCCGGAAGAACCGATCGTTGTGCACATGATGAAAGCGGCGTGCCATCCGGGACGCCCCGCGCGCGAACAACACAGCCTGGGCCGGATGGAACTCTACACCACCACTTTCGAGACGATGGAGCGCAACATCCGCGATCAGTTGGCACGCACCTTAGGTCCAGGTGGCTTCGATCCCGCCCGCGACATCGCGGCCATTACGGTCAATCGCTGGCCTCACGGCTACGCCTACGAATATAACTCGCTGTTCGATTCGTTCTGGCTGGAGGGCGGCGAAACCCCCTGCGAAGTCGCGCGCAAGCCACATGGCCGAATCGCCATCGCCAATGCCGACGCCGGCGCCTACGCCTATACTGATGAGGCCATCAATCAGGCGTGGCGTGCGGTAGGCGAAATCACCGCAGCTAGGGAGTTGTGAATCCACGCGAGGCGAGCGTCAATCGCTCCGTCCTCTCATCAGCTGTTCGGCCTTGCGCCGTGCTTCCTGCGCCTGCTGCGTCATGCCTTTGGCTTGATATGCGTCAGCAAGAGCGTTCTCCAGCTCGCCATCATCGCCGCTGTTTTCCCGCTCTTGCGAAAACGAAGCAATCGCCGCGTCATACTGTTTAAGCTGCGTCTGCGAAACGCCCATCCTGTAATAGACGCCCCGAGCCCCCGGTTTGAGACCCAACGCGGTTTTGTATTCGTTGACGGCAGCCTCGTGATTATCCTGTCCCGCGAGCGCCACTCCCAATCCGGCATGGGCGGCGGCATTGTCGGGTTCCTGGGCCACAAGCTGGGCAAATTCCGCCTGCGCCTCCTTTGGCTGCTCTTGCCCTAGGTAAACCGCTCCCAGATCCATACGGGCTCTTGTATTCTGCGGTTGCAACTCCAGCACCCGTTTTAGTTCGCCTTCGCCTTCGGGAAATTGTTCCTTGGCGAAGTAGGCACCTGCGAGCGCGTAATGGGCCGACGCGTCCTGCGGGCTCTGCTTCACTTTCTTTTGAAGCTCGCCAATCGTCCGATCGATGTTTCTCTCCGCATCCATGGCGGAGCTGAAGTGGATTCCGGGGCCGCGCCAGCGCTGTATCCCCAACGCGGCGCTTCCGACAATCAGAACCATCAAGAAAAGAACGCCAGCCCGACGAAGCGTATTATCCTGTTGCGGGGCGAGGCGGGCAATCATTGCCCCGATGATCAGACCGCTTACCAGGCCACCCGCATGTGCAGCATTATCGATTCCAGAAACCAAGCTTCCGAACAGGACGTTAAAGCCGACGAAGAACAGAAGACTGCGCAGGGTTCCTTGAATCGCCACGCGCGGCACCGAAAATTCACCCAGATAGAACGACGAAATCAGCGCCCCCGCTAAGCCGAAGATCGCGCCCGAGGCGCCCACGCTCAGCGTTCCAGGATTCCATCCCACGCTGGCCAAGCCTGCCGCAACACCGGTGAGTAGATAGATGGCAGCAAAGGTCCAACGGCCATAAAGCGATTCGCACAGCGCGCCCAGTTCCCATAGGCACCACATGTTGAAGGCGATATGCATCAGGCCGCCGTGAAGGAACATGTAAGTCAGCAGCCGCCACCACTCGCCCGACAATGTGAACGGCCCATAGTTGGCGCCGAAACGCACCCTCACTTCGCCATTGAAGTCCATGATCGAGCCGGACGCCAGCGCCATGGCGAGAAAGACGGCGATGTTGGCGCCGAACAACACGTGGGTAAGCGTAATGCTGGATTCGCGCCGGACCCAGGGCGCGGCAATCACCGGCTGTCTTGCATCGTCGGCGAGTTCGCCGCGCTGCGCCGCCTCATGCTGCACACACCACTGGCAAATCTTCTTCCCAAACGCCAGGGGAGGAAGCTGCCGCCCACATCGAATGCAATTCGCCATAGGATTATTAAAAGATTATCAGCAGTCCGCCAGCTTTGCGGAAGGGGGCCTTCGTTAGCGTGGAAGGGTGAGTTCCGTAAAGTGGAAGAGCGGCGCTTCAGCGCCGCGTGAGGTGCCCTAACAAACGGGCTTTAACCCCCGGAGGAAGGCGAATCAATGAATGGTCTTCGTCTTCCGCGACATGTAATCCATCAGCAGATACTGTCCCAGCGTATAGGGCGTGGTGAAGTAAGCCTTCCCGCGGCACATCTCAGTCACTTTCTGCACAAACTGCACCAGTCCATAATCGGACGCCAGCATGAACGTGTTGATCAGCACGCCCGCCCGCTTGCATTTCGAAACTTCCTCGAGCGTCTGGCTCACCACGAGCGGATCGAGACCGAAGGCGTTTTTGTAAATGCGTCCATCTTCGAGGGTCAGCGCCGACGGCTTGCCGTCGGTAATCATCACGATTTGCTTCATGTCTTTTCTCTGGCGCTGCAAAATCCTTTGCGCCAGCCGTAGTCCTTCGCGTGTGTTGGTGTAATAAGGCCCAACCTTCACTCGCGCCAGCTGCGACAACGGAACCTCTTCCGCCGAATCGTGGAAGAGCACCAGCGACAGCGAATCCCCGGGATACTGCGTGCGGATCAAATGCGACAACGCCATCGCAACTTTCTTCGCCGGCGTGAAGCGGTCTTCTCCATACAAAATCATCGAATGCGAGCAATCGAGCATCAACACCGTCGCGCACGACGACTGGTACTCGCACTGGTGCACCTGTAGATCCGAGTATTCGATGTTGAGCGGCAGCGCCAGCCCCTCGCGCTGGATCGCGCTCGACAACGTTGCGGTAATGTCGAGATTCAGCGTATCGCCAAACTCGTAGGTCTTCGCCGACCCGCTGGTCTCAATGCCGGTCGCGAGGTCGCGCGTATCGTGGCGTCCAAAGCTCGACTTGCCCAGCGAGCCAAGTAAATTGCGCAGCTGTTTGAAGCCGAGGAAGTCGAGGCTCTTATCGGTAATCTCGAACTTAGCCCGCTGTGCTTCGCCCTTCTGGCCACCCACGCTCGACTGACGCGAAGGGTCATGAGGTTCGTCAACAGAAATGTAATCTTCCTGTTGCATTCGCTCGATGAGTTTTTCAATCAGCTCGTCGAGCTGCCCTTCCATCTGCATCTTCTCGATCTGCTCACGCAGATTCTCGTCGAACATTTCGCCGTTGAGCAGCGCTTGTTCGATAGCGCGTTTGAGTTCGTCGAGCGTCTGCTCGCCTTCGGGCAACTCATACCACATGGATTCCTGAAACCCGCTCTGGAGCAGGTAGTCCGAGAGCGCGCCGAGCAGATCCTCCATGCTCATCTCGCCCGCTGGATCGGGAACGTATTTGGAATAGCGAATGCGTTTCATAAAAACAGCTTTCAGCTGTCAGCCATCAGCTTTCAGTAGACGCGTTTGACTCAAGCTCATGTCTCGTTGTTCCCGCCCTCACGTACCACATCGTATTGTTGTTAGCTGTTAGCTGATGGCTGAAAGCTAGTTAAATTGCCGTCTCTGCCGGTACGGACGTTCGTCCGGCTCAAACGACTTTTCCCGTGGCGGCTCCTGCTTCTTTTCCCCGGCTTTGAAAACCCGTTCCTCGCTGCGTCCGATTCGCTTGTGCGCATGCAGACCTTCGAGAATGAACTCCGCCGCAGACACTTGCTGCTCAGGACTTTCTTTTTGCGAAACCCCGAGCGGGCCGAGTTTGTCAACCAAGCCCTGGATTCCTTTTAGCTTTTCGAGCGCCTCTACGGCCGGGACCGAATCCGACAACTGAATCTCCCCGCCCAGGTCGAACCACTGCACGATCTGCTGCACGTTGGCGCCCGTGTAGTACTCGTCATACGTCTTTGCAATAGCCGCGCGGATCAACTCGCGCCCCACGTAGTCGGCGCCCTTCATTTCGCCTTCGTACTCCAGTTCGAGCTTGCCGGTGATCGCTGGCAGCGCGGCGTACACGTCGCTGATGCGGGGCACGACCACTTTCTCGTCGTTGCGGATGGCTCTCCTCTCAGCGTTCGACACAACGTTTTCTATTGCCGAAATCGGAAGCCGCTGGCTCACGCCTGAGCGTTTGTCGATCTTCTTATCTTCCCGGGCGGCGAAGGCCACGCGCTCGATCACTTCCTGCACATAATTTGGCAGGTGCATGGGATGGCCGTTGCGCTGCGTCCACGCCTCTTGCGTGGTGATCGCGATTCCTTCCTCAACGGTCGCCGGATAGTGCGTGCGAATCTCCGAGCCGATACGGTCTTTAAGCGGAGTAATAATCTTGCCGCGCGCTGTGTAATCTTCCGGGTTCGCGCTGAACACCAGCGCGACATCCAGCGGCAGCCGGATGGGATATCCCTTAATCTGCACGTCACCTTCCTGCATGATGTTGAACAAACCAACCTGAATCTTTCCCGCGAGATCAGGCAATTCATTGATGGCGAAGATGCCGCGATTGGCGCGGGGCAGCAAGCCGTAATGCACGGTTAATTCGCTCGACAGTTCATGACCGCCGCGAGCTGCCTTGATGGGATCGATGTCGCCAATCAAATCGGCAATGGTCACGTCGGGCGTCGCCAACTTCTCCACATAGCGATCATCGGGCGAGAGATATGCGATCGGCGAGTCCTCCCCCAGCCGTGCGACTTCCTCCCGGCAACGCCGGCAGATGGGAGCATAAGGATTGTCATGAACTTCGCATCCCGCAAGATACGGCATGTCAGGATCGAGCAGCGTCGTCAGCGCGCGCAGGATGCGGCTCTTCGCCTGGCCGCGCAGCCCCAACAGAATGAAGTTGTGGCGTGAAAGAATCGCATTGATGATCTGCGGTACAACCGTATCGTCGTAGCCAACAATGCCGGGAAACACCGAAGCGTCACCATTGGTGCGCAACCGGGTCGTCAGGTTCTCGCGCAGTTCATCTTTGACGCGGCGCGTGCGCAAACGCTCTTCGGAAAAGAGACTGCGGCGCAGTTCACCCAGTGTGCGCGGAAGACTACTCATGAAAGGAAACCCCCACAAACAAACTTTCCCAGATTATACGCGCCGCAGGGATGAAGCGTTTCGCTCGCCGCCCGCGTAGAAGGCCTAGCGCCCAAGACCCACGCGCTCACCGTGCATGCCCATTCCCTCCGGCCTTCTCGCGCGCCCGCGCCGCCCGCTGAAGATTGGGAAGAATATTTTCCAGGTATGCCGCGACGGCCTGAATGCGCTCGCTCTCCGAACGCATCCCCAGCAGTTGTTGTTTGAAATCCAGATCCAGGGGCAGGGAACCGGCCAGGTAAAAAGACAGCGCGTTCTGATCTGTCGCGGATAGATCCTGCACCGCACCGGCCAGAGACAGAATCTCCAGGTGAACCTGAATCGCGCGTGCCCGGTCTTCCGGGGCCGAAGAGCTGGACTCGTCCGGCATCGGTAATATTTCTGCTTGCAGAAAGGAGCGCTCCCGGTTCAGTTCCAGCACTTCAAAACGCTTCCGTCCTTCCGCCACCAGATCCAACTTTCCGTCGGGATATTCCTTGGTTACGCTAATTATCTCGGCGGTGCAGCCAATTTCCGCAATGCCCTGTTGCAACGCGCGTACCACTCCGAAGGGGGCGTCGTTGGCCCGGCATTCGCCGATCATCTCCTTGTATCGAGGCTCGAAAATGTGCAAGGGCAGGGGAGCGCCGGGAAGCAGGACCACGTCGAGTGGGAACAAGGGAAGAAGTGCCACGAACTCTCCAATACCGGGCGCGCAGAACCGAGCGGATTGTTCGATTGTACTCCGGCGCTTGCGGGGCTCCGCATCTTGACTTGCCCGCGGCGCGGAGGTTACAAACCGAGCATGGAACTCGCGGGCAAAGTAGTCGTGGTCACCGGCGCTTCAATGGGAATCGGCGAGGCAATCGCCAAAGTCTTTGCGCAGGACGGAGCGAGCGTGGTCCTGCTTTCGCGCGATGCGGGACGAGCCGAGGCTGCTCGTTCGCGCATCGGTTCCGCAGAACGCACCATCGCACTTTCCTGCGACGTCCGGCACTCGGAAGAGATCGATCGCGTTCTTGCCTTGACCCTGCATCATTTCAAGCGCATCGATGTGTGGATCAACAACGCCGGCCATGGCCTGCTCGATTCCGTAGCGGAGGTGGACCTGGCTGCCTGCCATGAACTATTCGAGACCAACTTCTTCGGCGCACTGTCGGCAATGCAGGCCGTCATTCCCGTGATGCGACAGCAGGGAGGCGGAACGATCATCAACATCTCCAGCGTCGCCGGCCATATCCCATTGCCGTTTCACGCCACCTACAGCGCCACCAAATTCGCTCTGAACGCCATCGGCAAAGCCGCCGGAGTCGAACTGAAGAAAGATGCGATTCATGTGCTGACAGTTTGTCCCGGCTATGTGCGCACGGCTTTCGGCGAAAATGCGGTTCGAGGAAACGAACAGAAGAAGGTGCGTCCTGGTTCGGTTCGTGGCATCAGCGCCGAGCGCGTCGCGCGGGCGACGCTGCGCGGATACTTAAAACAGAAACGGGAAGTGATCGTTCCCTGGACAATGCACATGCCAGTGAAGCTTTATCAACTGTTCCCGGGCGTGGTCGAGCGGGCCATGGGCAGAATGGCAAAATAGCCGGCTGCTCAAACGGCCTCCTCATCCCAGTTCCGTTTGGCCCAGTTCCGTCAGCATGGCTTCCATTTCCGATTGCGCGTGAAGATTCCCCGTGCGCCGCGCCGAGGCGATCCCGTCCTGTAACATTTTCTTTGCCTCATCGACTCTCTCCGCCCGTACCAGGGTTTGTGCCGCCATGAAATATCCCGCGGTGTACTCGGGATGGCTTTCCAGCAGAATCGAAAACTCGGCGAGCGCCCGGTCAAAGTCACCCTGCTTGGAATATTCCATGGCCAAGCCGTAACGCGCGAAGGTGTCTTTGGGATTTTCCGTCAGAATTTCGTTCAGCGCGGCGATGCGGTCCATAGTGTCCTGCTGACGAGATTACTACAATTGCACCCATGCAGCGCGCTGCCGTTCGCGCGCAGCACTTTGAGTTTCGAAATCTCAATCGTGGCGGCGTCGTCAGGACCTACGACCTAACGGAACTGGCCAGACCTCATTCCACTGATTACAATTGCCAGTCCCAACAATTCCAAGGTTCGAGTGAAGCGAATGGCTTGCCCGTATTTTATGCCGGTTGCGAAATTGGAGAATGGCAACTGGCCTCATCCTGCAAGACTTCCCTTGGGAACCGGATGGACTGGTCACTGCACGGCGCCAGGGCACGAGGGCGAGATTCCGGCGGCGGATGTTTTGCAGGAATTTTGCAATCTGGGGTATCCGACCACTTGCAGCTGGTCGCCTCCGGAGCGTCGCTGGGATGCGGTGCGATTCGCGGTTTCTGCGCCGCCCGGCCGGAACCAGGCACAAGCTTCCGCAGACGGGCCCGCCCGCGTCCTGGTTCTCCGTTACGTTTGCGAACGAAATCATCGGCCCGTCGAATATGGCGATCTGGAATTTGACGTGTCGCGATCGTCCTGGCTGCGCCGACATGGCGACGCGAACTTTCAGAAGATGGCAGAATGTTTTCTGGAGTCGTACCTTAAAAAGAAATCTTGAAGAAGAAATCTTGAAAACGAAATCTTGAGAGTGGAACGTTGCGCCTTCGCCAAAGAACCGGCGCCTCAAGAAGGGAAGACAATCATGACAGACGCTTCGCTGTCGCCGCGCCCGGTGCGCGATTCGCAATCCGAGATGGCGGAAATCGTCCTGCCGAATGACGCCAATCCGCTCGCCGCCCTCCTCGGTGGACGCCTGATGCATTGGATTGATCTCGCCGGCGCCATGGCCGCGCACCGCCACTCGCGCAACTACGTCGTGACCGCGTCGGTCGATCACATCGACTTCCTGGTTCCGGTGCGCGTCGGAGATCTCGTCATTCTGCGTTCGTCGGTCAACCGCGTCTTCCACTCGTCGATGGAGGTTGGCGTGAAAGTCTTCGTCGAGAACTACATTGCCGACACGGCAAAGCACGTGGCCTCCGCCTATCTGACCTTTGTGGCCATCGACGGCACCGGAAAGCACCTGAAAGTCGCGCCGGTAATTCCCGAGACCGACGAACAGCAGCGCCGTTACGATGACGCCGGACGGCGCCGCGAGAACCGGCGGTCCGAAATGGATCGGCGACGCAAGGGGCGCTGATCTTTGCCGTGAAATCCTCGCACCGTGCGGAAACGTGTTTTGTATTTTTTTGATATCCTGCCGCCAAAATCTTTGCTTTCTTCCAGTTACAAGGAAGAGATATGCTTCGATCGGCGTAAAATCTTGAGCCGCTGAGACTTGCGCGTAAAATATTGGCGAATAACGAGTTAGCTGTGAGTTGGGCTTCGAAGTGTGGGGCCGATTGCCAAGAGCGGTGGCGCGCATGGACTGATTCTGCGCTTTGCGTTTTCCTCAGTAAAGGTTGTTCGTCACATCCTGCAGATTTCTTCTGTGGAAAAAATTGGGGGACGGACAAGGCTTCATCAAGAAGTGGTCCAAGCCCCGTCCCCAAGAGTCCGGCCACGGATTCTCATGGATCGGATCTGAACTTAGTGAAAATACGTGTGATCCGAGGCTGCGAGAATTAATCTTTCTCCACGCTGCGGCGCGGGATCTTGTTTAATTGCGGCATCCTGCTTCCCATGGACGCCAATCTGCGAGCACTTTCCCGCTCGATTAGAGCTTTCAGAGCTGCACGAAGCAATGCAGTTTTATCCGCCACGCCGGTAAACTCCTCGGCCATGCGAACGAGATCGTCATCGAGCGTAACCGTGGCTCTCATGAGTCGGAGTGGGAAATGTTCACCCAACGCAAAACGCCCTGTCTATCAGCGGTATCGCCGCCCGCCCTTGCAAGCTACACAAGGACGGGGCCCCAAGGTTGCAGTGATGAGAGGGGGAGACCTAAGACCGAAAGCAAGGCGACCGCCGATTCCGTTATCTGTTATCCGGATTGTTGTGACGCCAGTTCCAGTAGACGGTCTGCTGCCGGGTGCTCAATTGAACGAAAGCCCGACTTTGGTGGTGCTCGGTTTGATAGCGCCGATACGAGCGGTCTTCGTTGGCGTCCCAGTTGTGATAGTCCTTGTGGCCCTTATCGTAGTAGCGCTTGTTGTTCTCGCCTTGTCGATTTTCGTGATTTCTATCGTCTTGAGGGCTGGCCGCGGCCATCATTGCAACAGGTGCAGCAAGGGCAGCAGTCAGCAGAAAAGAACTGAGATATCGGTATCCACGATGCATATCGGTCTCCTTATGGCGCGAGACTCACATCCGCAGAATCCCGCTAACATCACTGTCTGCTTCTGGCGCTCCGAAGTCTGATCAATACTGCTCGGATGAATTCCAAGGAGAATTCAGGAGCTGCCCCACGTATGCAGCCGGCACGAACGCCGACGCCCTCAGGGGCTGAAGAGCGTGCGTGAGAACTGCTCTTTCACCCCGCTGGGGCTGCTCATTTCCCACTTGCCTTCCCACGGCTTGCGCCGTGGGCTGCATTCTTACGCCGCTTTGCGGCTAAACCCGGAGCCGCGCTCCACCATGCCGCCGAAAATCTGGTTCTCACGCATATTCTGAAGCCCGGAAGCGTTTTTGGGCGATCTAGCGGCGCGACTGTAAGTCGTGCCCTTCCCGGTTAATCGCAGGACGAGCGTGCGAGGGGACCCGTCCCCGCCCGTATATAATCGAAGAGGGTTCTGCTTCATCTTTAAATTGTTTTAATTCATATCTGGAGTGTGATTCTTTGAATGCACATATGCCGCATCAGCATGGACAAGGTCCGGCGCAGCAGGGGCCGCAGCCGCTGCCGGGAGTGGACGCCATTATTGCCGTCGGGTCGGGGAAGGGCGGCGTGGGAAAGACCACGCTGTCGGTGAACTTGGCCGTGGCTCTGGTTAAGATGGGACACAAGGTCGGGCTGCTCGATGCGGACGTGTATGGTCCCAACGTTCCGCTCATGTTGGGGGTTAACGACCAGCCTCGCATGGTTGGCGAGAACCGAATTGAGCCGTTGCAAGCTTACGGGTTGAAAGTGATTTCTGTCGGATTCCTCAATCCCGGCGACAAGCCCATCATCTGGCGCGGCCCCATGCTGCACCAGATCATCCGCCAGTTTCTGGGGCTGGTGGAGTGGGGACGACTCGACTATTTGATCGTGGATTTGCCGCCGGGGACCGGAGACATTGCGCTGTCGCTGGTGCAGACCGTGCCGCTGACGGGGGCGGTGGTGGTCTCGACTCCATCCGACGTTTCGCTGCAGGACGCGCGTAAGGCTGTCGAGATGTTTCGGCAGATGAAAGTGGACATCGTGGGCGTGGTCGAGAATATGAGCTATTTCACTTGCCCGCATTGCCAGCACGAAGTCGACATCTTCTCCCGCGGCGGCGCGGAAAAAATGGCGCAGAAATTCGAAGTGCCGTTCCTGGGTGCAATTGCGCTCGACCCGGAAGTGCGTAAGTCGGGTGACGGGGGCACACCCGTCGTGCTGGAGGGCGAGAATTCGCCGCACGCGAAGTCGATTTACGAATTCGCGCGGAATGTGGTGAAGCGCACGGATGAAATCAGAGCCAATGCGCCGGCCAGCGTGATTCAGATTCAATAAAAAGAGAAGATCCTAACCACAGAGGACACAGGGTTTCACAGAGTAATTCCTCTGTGGCCTCTGTGGTTAATTCTTTTTGAAGCGCGCCAGGCGAAATGCCGCATCCTGCTCGCGATCGTTCAGGATCAACTCTGCCATTATTTCTCCGATCACCGGGCCGTGCTTGAAGCCGTGGCCCGAGCCGCCGCCCACGAGCCAGACATTCTCTATCGCGGGATGCCGGTCGATGATGAAGTGACTGTCGGGAGTCTGCTCGTACTGGCAAACGCGCGACTCCACGAGCGGCGCGTCTTTCAGGGCAGGGAAGCGGAAGCCAACATATTGGCGAATGTTGTTTAGAGTTTCCTGAGTCACCACGCGCTCGCCATCGGTGGGGTCGAAGGATTCGCCCCGCGTGTCGTCTGCGATCTTGAACCCGCGCCGGCCGCTGCCGGGAATGCCATACCGAAAGCGTTCCCGGTGATCGGCCCACACGGGCAGACGCGCGTCGCTGAAACGATCATCTCCGGACGGCGTGCCAAAGAAAAAAACGTCCTGCTTGGTAGGCTGCACCAAGTCGCCGATGGTTTGAGGGAATAACTTCCCAAGCCACGGCCCGCAGGCAAACACGTAGGCATCGGCATTGAATCGAGATCCGTCCGACAGCGCCAGACTGCGCAGCGGCCCGTTCTTCAGTCCGGCGCCCAGCGGTTCGTCAGCAGCCCATTGCCCAGAACCGCCTGTTGCCGGTATTTGCCTCCGGCGGCAACGAAAGCTTCGACAACCGTCTGGCAACTCGCGCGTGCGTCGAGATATCCGCATTGCGGCTCGAAGATTCCCCACTCGATTCCTTCAAAGTTAATCTGCGGCCAGCGTTTCCTTAGCTGGGAAACAGATAGTTCCTGGACCTTGATCTTCGCCGCGCGCAGCATTTTCACCGATCCGCTCTCGAAAGCGTCATCTTCCTCGCGCCCCGAAGCCATCCAGAGCACGCCGGTGCGATGCAAAAATCGACGGTGCCACCGCCGCTCATACTTCTGCCAAAGCTTGAGCGCGCGGGCAGCCATCTCCGTATATGGCTGATCGGGGCCGTAGGTCCCGCGCATGACCCGTGTCTCACCGCCGGAAGATGCCCGCGAATTTCCTGGTCCCCAGGCGTCGAGCAATGTCACGCGCGCTCCGCGCTCCAGAAGATGCAGGGCCGTCCAGCCGCCGAAGGCCCCGGCTCCAATGACGGCGATGTGAAGGTTGGATTTCATTTTTAGTTGATGATCAAAGTTGATGATTCATGTCGGTCCATCATATGCGCTACGAACCGAAGGCTTTAACCCGGAAACCCTGGGTAGTCTTGACAGCCCCGTTGCTCGTTCCTAAAATCCGACAGGAACGGAACGTTGCAAGGTTGATCCAAAAGCCAACCTTCTGCATCTAAAGATAGTTAGGTAGAATGAATTGGAAGCAGTTTCTGCCCTCAGCCACCGCTGCTGCTCGGACTGGGACAACTGACAAAGACAACTGACAAAACTGTTTATGCCCCCTGACTCCAATATCGGGAATCGCGAACGCGAAATTCTGACCGCCATCGTGGAGACTTTCATCACCACGGGGGAGCCGGTGGGTTCGCGCACGCTCGCGCGCTCCAACCGCGAAGGGCTGAGCCCTGCCTCGATTCGCAATGTGATGGCTGACCTCTCCGACGCCGGCTTCCTGGAGCAGCCGCATGCCTCTGCGGGCCGCGTGCCCACGACCGAGGCCTACCGTTATTACGTGGAACAAATCTCTGGTACTGCCCGTCTGGCGCCGCAGGAAGAGGCCATGATCTCCGATTCGCTCGCCGGCATTACCGACGTGCAGGAGTTCATGGAGCGCACTTCGCGAGTGCTCTCGTTGATTTCGCGCAACGTAGGAGTGACCGTGGCCACGCGTGGCCCGACGAACGCGCTGGAGCACGTATATTTCTCGCGCCTCGGCGATCAGAAGGTATTGGCCGTGCTCGTCACCCGTTCCGGGCTGGTGCGCGATCGCTTGCTGCGATTGGATTTATCGCAATCCGAGCTCGACCTGGCCGCGCGCTACATCAACGAAAATTTCCGCGGCTGGACCATGGAATCGATGCGCACCGAACTGGCTCGCCGCCTGGAGCAGGAGCGGAGCGAATATGACCGCCTGATGCACTCGATTGAGCAACTCTACAAACAGGGCGCTCTCGCCGCCGAGCAAGGCTCGCAGGTGGTCTTCGTGGAAGGTGCGTCAAACCTGATCGCGGGCGATCACGACCGGCAGCGTCTTCAGGAGATGCTGAAGACTCTGGAGGAGAAAGAAAAGGTGGTTAAGCTCCTCGGCGCTTACCTGGATGTGAAACAGGAAGCCGTCCGGGTGGTCATCGGTCTCGACCAGGCTCTGCCTTCGATGCAGAACTTTGTGCTGATCGGCGCACCTGCGCATTCGGGCACCGAAGTCATGGGATCGCTGGCGGTAATTGGACCCACGCGCATGGATTATCAGCACACGATTACCGCAGTCTCTTACATCGCACGACTATTCGACAAGATATTGAATGAATCGGATTAATGAACAGGTTGTTATGAAGAAAGCAAACGGAAAATCGCAATCGGAAATGGCGGGACTGGATCTCGAGCACGAACTTCCTCCGGCGGACGGCGATGAACAATCCTCGGGAACAGCTGCAGGCGCAGGATCGTCCGAAGGAGCGGCTGGCCTGGAATCAGACTTGCAAAAGCTGAAGGCGGAGCGCGACTCATTGTTGGACCGCCTGGCGCGCGCCCAGGCAGAATTCGAGAACGCCCAACGTCGTGGCGTCAAAGAACAGCAGGACTTCCGCGACTATGCCGCGGCCGACGCCATCAAGTCTTTGCTGCCAGTCATCGACAGCTTCGAGCGCGCCCTGCAAGTGAAGTCGGACGCCGGCGACTTTCGCAGCGGCGTGGAACTCATCTATAAGCAGTTGCAGGACACTCTGGCGAAGCTCGGTGTGCAAGCTATTCCCGCCAAGGGCGAGGCCTTTGACCCGCATGTTCACGAGGCGATCGAGATGGTGGAGACGTCTGACGCGCCCGACCATGAGGTCATTGACGAACTACAGCGCGGCTACAAAATGAAGGACCGCCTGTTGCGCCCAGCCATGGTGAAGGTCGCGAAGAATCCCTGAAAACTAGGACGGCTCGAACCACACAACCACGCGTCCCGGCGTGCGCACAATTTTTGTTTAGGAGAAGCTTTACTCTGACCACGAACGCAAAACGAGACTACTACGAAGTGTTGGGCGTAACCCGCACTGTCACCGAAGTCGAGCTCAAGAGCGCCTACCGCAAGCTTGCTTTGCAGTTTCATCCCGACCGCAATCCCAATAATCCCGACGCGGAAGAGAAATTTAAGGAAGTCAGCGAAGCGTATGCCGTGCTCGCCGACACCGACAAGCGCGCGGTGTATGACCGCTATGGCCACGCCGGATTGGGCGGCAGTGCGGGTCAAGCCGCGGGCTTCGATCCGACCGTCTTCCAGGATTTCAGCGACATCTTTGGAGAATTCTTCGGCTTCGGCGACATGTTCGGGGGCGCCGCTGGCGGCGGACGCCGCCGCAGCCGTGTGCAGCGTGGCGCCGATCTTCGCGAGGACCTGACCCTTGAATTTGAGCAAGCTTTCTTCGGGACAGAAGCCCAGGTCACAGTCCGCCGCCACGAAGCTTGCGAAGACTGCCGCGGCTCCGGCTCAGCGCCCGGGAAGGGGCCGACTACGTGCCGATCCTGCAATGGCCGCGGGCAAGTTCGCTACCAGCAGGGATTCTTCAGCATCGCTCGCACCTGTCCCACGTGCCAGGGCTCAGGAAACGTCATCACCGATCCTTGCCCGAAGTGCAAAGGCGAGGGCCGGATTCTGCGGCAGCGCACGGTTGATGCGAAGGTTCCCGCCGGCGTCGAAGACGGAACGAGAATTCGTTTTTCCGGCGCAGGCGAAGTAGGCGCTTTTGGCGGACCCGCGGGAGACCTGTATGTAGTGCTGCACGTGAAAGAACATCCGTTTTTCGCGCGTGAAGGCAACGACCTGCGCTGCGTGGTTCCAATCTCAGTGGCTCAAGCTGCGATGGGCGCTGAGATTAAGGTGCCGACCATGGACGGAGAGCACAGTCTGAAGATTCCCGACGGCACCCAGCCCGGCTCGGTGTTTCGCGTGCGCAACAAAGGTGTGCCCGTACTGAACGGACATGGGAAGGGCGATCTCTACGTCGAAGTCCGCGTTCAGGTCCCGACTAAGCTGAACAAGCGCCAGAAAGAATTGCTGCAAGAACTCGATGCCCTCTCAAAGGTCGACAACCAACCCATGCTCCGTTCGCTGCTCGGCAAGATGAAAGAGATGTTCGGATAAGCGTAGCTTACCAACGGAGGAGGCACGAGTTATGGCGCGGCTGGAAGCCGCGCCCTTTCAAAACAAATACAAAGTCGGACTTTTCTTCCAAGCACTTCAGTCGCGCCGCTGGCGCCGCAAAATCGCTGGCGGCTTCATCCGCTGAGGTGCAGCACTTCTCCCATGACCCGCCGCCGCTGGATCGCCGATGAAGTCTCCGCCGACCGCGCTGCCATCACGGGCGATCACGCCGAACATTTGATTCGGGTGCTCCGCGCCCGCGTGGGCCAGGAATTCGATATTTCCACCGGTGCCGCAGTGCGCCGCGGCCGAGTCGTGACGATTAAAGACGGCCGAGTTGAATTCGAACTAGGCGAGGAAATGTCCGCCGCACTCGCGCCCAAACTCACGCTCCTGCTCGCTGTATTCAAGTTCGACCGTATGGAATGGGCAATTGAGAAATGCACCGAGCTTGGTGTATCCAAAATCGTGCCCGTAGTGGCCCGCCGTACCGACGCGCACCTGGCGGCTGCATCGGAAACGCGGGTCGAACGCTGGCGCAGAATCGCGCTGCAGGCAGCCGAGCAATCGCGCCGCGCTGCGCCACCCGAGATTTCAGTTCCTATCAAGCTGGCAGATGCCGCAAAACTGACCGGCGTCCTGCGGATCGTGCTCTCTGAATCAGAGCAGCACATCTTGTTACGCGAGGTTCTCTCCGCGCAGGAGGACGGCGAAATTCTTCTCGCAATCGGCCCCGAAGGCGGTTGGGCTGAAGAAGAGTTACACCTTTTTCAGAAGTCCGGATGGAGCTTCGCTTCCTTGGGAGCCACGATTTTGCGCGCCGAAACCGCCGCGATCGCTGCCACCGCGATCGCAATTTCAGAACTCAGCTAAAGTAGCGCCCGCCGTCCGGCGGGGCGTCCCCGCCCGCCGCGTTGCTGGCAAATTGGAAAGCCGGCTTTCTTCGAAGGTGAAGTGTCGGCTTTGAGTTGAACGCTTTGAGTTGAACAATCTGAGTTGAACAATCTGACTTGAACAATCTGACTTGAACAATCTGACTTGAACCCTCAGCCCATCGAGTCTGTAGCCGCTTCCGCATGCGCCAAGTGATATCCTGACCTGCAATGCCGTCTCCGAAGTCTAATTCCCGTCCTACTGCGTTTATTCCCGACGATCGCCAGCGCGAAGCCATTGAGCACGTCCACGGGCCTATGCTTGTGGTCGCAGGCGCGGGCACCGGCAAGACTTCCGTCCTTACTCAGCGCGTTGAACGCCTGGTTCGGGAAGGCCATGCCTACCCTCACGAGATCCTCGCCCTCACCTACACCAGAAACGCCGCCAACGAGATGCGCGATCGCGTGCGCAAGCTGCTCGGCGGCAAAGATGTGAACGCCGCCACCTTTCACGACTATTGCCTTGACCTGCTGAAACGCGTCCACAAAGACTTCGGCGTCCTCGACGACAAAGATCTCTGGATCTACCTGCGCCGCCGCATCCGCGAGCTGCATCTCGAACATTACGTACGCGCCGCCAATGTAGCCCAGTTTCTGAACGACCTGCTGGACTTCGTCAGCCGCTGCCACGACGAACTGGTTACGCCCGAAAAGTACGCGAAGTACGTGGAACGCCTGGAGCGCAAAGAGGTTCCTATCCCGCGCGTCGTAAAATCCAAAAATGTTCTTGACGACGCCGAAGTCCTCGGCCGCTGCCGCGAGATCGCCCGAGTATTCACCACCATGGAGCGCTGGCTCGCCGAAGAGAATCTCGGCACCTTCAGCCACATGATTACTCGCGCGCACGCCTTGCTGCACAGCGACGAAAATATTCTGGCGGAGGCTCGTGCCCGCGCTCGCTTTATCCTCGCCGACGAATTTCAGGATGCCAATGTTGCGCAGATCCAGATTCTGGCCCGCCTGGCGGGACGGGAGGGGAATATTTTTGCGGTCGGAGATCCGGACCAGTCTATTTATCGCTTTCGCGGCGCATCCAGCGAGGCCTTCGAGCTATTCGATCGTCACTTCCTCAATGCCAAACGGGTGGTGCTCGAAAAGAATCGACGTTCGACCACCCCGATCCTGCGCAGCGCTTTTGCGCTGATCGATAAGAATCCGCCGGTCTTCACCAGTCAAGCCCACACCAGTCAAGCCCACGTTGGTCAAGCCAATGGGGTGCCGGCCTACCGTCGTGTGCCGCTGCAGTCCGCGCGCGAGGAGGAAGCCGGCAAGGCAGGCACGCAGTTGCCCAGCCCTCCGGTGTCGGTTGTGGTTTTGACCACCAAGGATACGGAAGGTCCCGACGTGGTCGGTTTCATCCGCGACGCGCAGAAAAAATTCAAGTGCAAATGGTCCGACTTCGGGGTCCTCTACCGCTCTCACTACCAGCGCGACGATGTTGTCCACGAATTGGCCGAAGCCGGAATCCCATTCGTGATCGAGAGCATGGACATTTCCGACACTCCCGAGGCGCGCGACCTGCTGGCCTGCCTCAACGCGGTGGTTTCCACGGGCGATGACGTCAGCCTGTTTCGCGTTGCCGCGCTACCGCGATTTCACGTGAATCCAGAGCAGCTTCGTCAGGTGATGCGGTCCATTGCCCGCGATAATCGGGAGGGCCAGGTCATCCCTCTTTCCGCCGCACTCGATCGAGTTGACGGCGGGGCCGAAGTTCTTGCCGCTGTTCAGCGTACCCGCGAGGAAATCCGCCGCCGGCAAATGAAAGCTCGGGCCGCGCTCAACGTCATCGTCATGCAGTTTGGGCTCGACGCTTCATCGCCCATCCTCCAGGCGGCTCTCCACTTCGTAGATGAGTGGGAAAAGAAGAAAGTCAACAGGACGATCGAACTTGCGGAACTGGTCAACTATCTCGCCCTATTCCGCGAAGCGGGGGGAGTGATCCCGCTGGAAGCCAGCGAAACCGAGAATGCTGTCCGCCTCATGACCGTGCATGGCGCCAAAGGACTGGAGTTTCCTCATGTCTTCATTCTGCGCGCCAACGCCAACTCGTTTCCCTGTTCGTACCGGGAAACTCTGGTCGAATTCCCCAGGGAACTGCGTGATCCTGATTCAGTCACGCAGGCCGACGACCAGACTCTTCACAAAGAGGAGGAGCGCCGCCTGTTCTATGTGGCCATGACCCGAGCCCGCGACTCGCTGCACATCTACTCCAAGCAAGGAAAGGGCAAGCTCAACAAGAATCCCGACGGCTACATGCGGGAATTGATCGAGGACAAAAGCCTCACGCGCTGGTTGACTGCGATCCCCGCCCGCGGAACGCAGACCAGCCTCGACATCTTCGCCGAAGCCTCTGTGGCTTATCCGGCAGAGTCGCAAACGAACATCTGGTTCGAACTTCCGGTGCTGGCGGGTCTGCATACCCGGCTCAGCGCATCTGCCGTCGATACTTACGAGCGTTGCGGATTGCAGTTCAAACTCGATCGTGACTGGCGTTTGTCTGACAAGCCGGCCGCCGCGATGCAGTATGGCGCCGCCATCCACCGCATCCTCAAAACCTATTTCGATTCCGTCAATCTGGGCCGCGCCAAGACCGACGAAGAACTGATCGACCTTTTTCGCCTCGATCTGGCGGAGGCCAAGATTCAGGAAACCTACCAGCACGAACTCTATGAGGAACAGGGGATCACGCAACTACGAGAATTCCTCGCTGCGGCGCGTTCTCTGCCGTCTCCCCAGGTTCTGCACACCGAGCAGTCGTTTGAGATTCGAGTAGGCGCGAGCGCGGTCGTCGGCCGCATCGATCGCATCGACCGACGGGCCGACGGGAGCGTGGCCATTATCGACTACAAAACGGGCAAGGCGCGCGATCAGGAAAATGCCGACGAGAGCCTGCAGTTATCCCTTTACGCGATCGCCGCCCAGGAGAAGTGGGGATACACGGTCGGAGCGCTGATTTTTTACAACCTGGAAGAAAACGTCGCTGTCACCACCACTCGCACCGAAGCGCAACTGCTGGGCGCGCGCGGCCGCGTGGAAGCCGCGGCACAGGGAATTGCCGACGGAATATTCAAAGCCAGAGTGGGGATGCACTGCAATTTCTGCGCGTATCGGAGCCTCTGTCCGGAGAAGGAGAAACGGATTCCGCATCGCGTGGAGAGTATTGCCGGGAGGCCGAACTAAAGGGGAGAGAGCAAGCATTCGATTCGTAAAAACTTAGGGGACGCTCTTGAGCGTCCCCTTTTGCCTTGGTACCGAACTTTCTTAATGCTTCTTTTTCTTCTTTGCCTTTTTCTTGGTTGCCATTGTTCCTATTCTCCCTTCCATTGTTCATGGAAAATGTTGCAGCGGTCTTCTACTGCAACTAGTTGATGTATAGAGTTAATGAAAAATGAAGTCAAGAAAAAAATGACGATCGAACTGCGCAAGTCGTGACACCAAAGTCACAGCGAGAGAGTGTTTGAAAGCAAAAGTCAAGAAGTTTTTCGCAGCTCGCGCTGACTCGCACTCAGTTTTTCCTTGCGCCGCGCACAAGATGACGCGCGCCGGACTTGCGCGTGGCAAACTTTATCACTCCATTTCGGTTCAACGACGCGAGGCGCCGCCTGCGCTCGACTGCGACGCATTCGCGGGCTCGCGCATCTATAATGAACATTGCGAAATCTTCGCGGGAGCTTGATTCATGGCCTCTTTTGACGATGTTGTCATCATTTCCGGATGCCGCACTGCCGTCGGGAAATTCCAAGGCAGCCTTTCCGATTTCAGCGCTCCGCAGCTTGGCGCCATCGTTGTCCGCGAAGCCGTCAAGCGTGCGGGTGTCGAGGTTGCGAAGATTGACGAGTGCATCATGGGCAACGTGATCTCAGCCGGTCTCGGACAGAATCCCGCGCGCCAAGCGGCGATCTTCGGCGGACTCTCGCCCGCGACAGGTGCCATGACAATCAACAAGGTGTGCGGCTCGGGATTGAAATCCGTCGCGCTCGCGGCGCAAGCGATTCAGACGGGAAACAGTTCCATCGTCGTTGCCGGCGGAATGGAGTCGATGACCAACGCTCCGTATCTCCTGCCGCAAGCGCGCAAGGGATACCGTCTGGGCAATGCGCAGATCGTCAACTCCATGGTTCGTGACGGACTGTGGGACATTTATAACGATTACCACATGGGCATCACCGGCGAGAACGTCGCCGAGAAATACGGCATCACCCGCGAAGAGCAGGATCAGTTTGCCCTGAACTCTCACCGCAAGGCGCTGTCCGCAATCAAAGAGTGCCGCTTTAAGTCGCAAGTCATTCCCGTCGAGATTCCGGCGAAGAAAAAGGGTGCGGCGGCCACCATTTTCGACAAAGACGAGAGCCCCCGTGAAGACACCACCATCGAAGTGTTGCGATCTCTGAAGCCTGCTTTCAAGAAAGACGGCACGGTCACAGCCGGCAACGCGCCCGGCGTCAACGACGGCGCCGCCGCCCTTGTTGTCACCAGCGCGAAACGCGCGAGCGAACTCGGCGCGAAGCCGATGGTTCGTATCGTGGCCCAGGCGACGAGCGGAGTCGAACCGAAGTGGGTGATGATGGCCCCCGTCGAAGCCGTCCGAACAATTTGGGAGAAGACAGGCTGGAAGAATGAAGACGTTGACCTCTACGAACTCAACGAAGCCTTCTCGGTGCAGGCGCTGGGCGTAATGCGAGAGTTGAATCTGAATCCGGACAAGGTCAACGTAAACGGCGGCGCGGTAGCGATTGGCCACCCGATCGGCGCCAGCGGCGCACGCGTCCTGGTCACGCTCATCTACGAAATGATCCGGCGCGATGTGAAGCGTGGAATCGCGGCCCTGTGCCTGGGCGGAGGCAACGCAGTAGCCATGGCAGTCGAGCGCTAAACAGGATCACGTAGCGGCATCACGTAACGACAGCCGCCCTTCGACTGCGCTCAGGGCAGGCTCTCGGCTGTCAAGCGAAGGCAAAGGCCGGTGCCCGATCCAAAGTGTAATGGTGTTGGGATCTGCTGAATCTGGCAGGACTCACCCCACCGGTGACACGGGGAGCGTCACGGTGAACACCGCTCCCCCGCCCGGTGCATTCGCCGCCTCCACACTGCCATTGTGCTCTTTCAGCACGGACTTGCAAATGCTCAGCCCTAACCCCGTACCGCGCCCCGGCCGTTTCGTGGTGTAGAAGGGATCGAAGATACTCCCCAGATTTTCCCTCGGAATGCCCGGCCCGTCGTCGTGGAAGCTGACCCACACCGAATCCTCTCCTCTGCCCAGCCGAATCCTCAGCGTGCCCTTCTCGCGAACCTCGCGGATGGCGTGCTCCGCGTTCAGAATCAGATTCAGAAAGACCTGCATTAACTGGTGGGGATCGCCGAGCGCATAAGGCATCCCAGCTTCTTTCAGAAAGTCCACGGTCACGTTGTTCTTGCGCAGCGAATAAGCGTGCAAGTTCAAGGTTCGCTCTACCACTTCCACCAGATTGATGCGGCTCTTGCCCGGCGCCGGCGGGCGCGAGAAATAAGTCAGGTTCTGCACGATCTCCGCGGCGCGCCTCGCCTGCTGCTGCAACATGGCCAGCTGCTTGCGCGAAGTTTCGTTGGTCTCGGTATCCTGCAGCAGTTCGCTCACTCCCATGATGCTGGTCAGCGGATTGTTCAGTTCGTGAGCGACGCCGCCGATCATCGCGCCCATCGCCGCTAAGCGTTCACTCTGCACGATCTGCTGTTCCAGTTTTCGTTCCACGGTGATATCGCGCACCGAAATAATGACTCCGTTAATCTTCCCCTCGGCATCTACTAATTGGCTGCCCGCCGCGCGCATCGTGCGCCAGCCTCCATCCTTGTGCCGCGATCCATATTCCGCCGCCGCGAAGGCCTGCTTGCCGGAAACCACGGCGTGATAGAGAGAAGCCATCTCCGGGGAATGATCTTCCAGGTCAGAGATTTTCTTCCCCAGCATGTCCACGGGTTCATAACCGAGAAGTTCGCGAGCCCGCGAACTGACGAATGTGTAGCGTTCTCCTAGATCCACCACTAGAATCAGATCGGGAAAACTCTCCAGCAGCCGGCTGCGGAACTCCTCCTGCTGTTCCAGCTGCCGCTCCATCTTCCGCTTTTCGGTGATGTCCACCAGAGTTCCCTGATAGCGAATGATGTTTCCCGACGTGTCCCAAACGGCGCGTGAAGAATCCAGAAAAATCGCCGCCGTCCCGTCCTTACGCCGAAGCTTAATCTCGCGCGTGCGCACCCCGCCGCGATCGTCCAGAGCCCGTCCCAGCACGGGCTGACCAGGATCGAAATTCAGCGCGGCCGGTTCTACTTCCAGAAGATTCCTTTTGTCCACATATCCCAGCATGCTTACGAGCGCGGGATTGGCATCCAGCAGTTGTCCTTCGGGATTGCTGAAGTAAACGCCCTCCTGCAAGGTCTCGAACAATTCGGTGAAGCGCATTTCCTTCTCGCGCTGCTCGGTCACGTCGCGACCCAGCATGCTTACGCCCACTATTTCATCGCCTTTGATAATTCCATTCAGCGCACACTCAAAATAGAGAGGCCTCGAGTGCTTCTTCAATAGAACCCTTACCGTACCCGCCCAACGCCTCTTCTCCAAAAAGCGCCCCAGGTTTCGCTCCACGTCCGCTTGGGTCGGGTCCTCGACGAAGTCGTAGATTTTGCGCCCCACCAGCTCGGAGTAAGTTGTCCCGGTGATCTCGGTGATGCGCTTGTTTACCGTCCGCAGCGTGCCGTCGAGCGAGACCGCGCACGCGGGGTCATCAAACGAATCGATTAACTCCTTGAAGTTGCGCTGCGAGCGCAGAAGAACCTGGCTGAGCTGATCGAGTTGTTCCTCCGAAGGCGCGGCGCCCACATGCTCCTGCAATCCATGCAGCAGCCCTTTCAGTTCGCTGACCTCACGGCGTCGCCCATAGGCGTAGACCGCGAACAGAACCGACAGAGCCAGTACTCCGATCGGAATGGCGCGAAGTTGAAACGGAATGTTGTCCAGCCGCTCCCAGAGTAGCCCCGCCAGTGCGACCGACAGGACGAGCATAAATCCCAGCGCCCAGCGCCATAATTGCGATTCTTCGCGTTCCAGATTGCCGGGAGGACGGGATTTACCGGACATATTGGAGGGGTCCAGACTCATGAGGGAACTATCGATCTTAACGCCATTTTAATTGTTTAGGGTCGCAAAACCCGCTTTGTTAGACACTTTGGTACTAGGCGCCCCGCCGCCGCGACAGTTACCAGATTGGGAGAAGCCGGGATACAGCGGAAAAAAAGGTCTCGGCCTTTGTAGCACTTTCCCACGTTTTGCACAGCCTCATGGTGATATCCGTCACAGCCAGCATCGCGTTGGAATGCATAAAGTAGGTATCCGGGACATCAGGACTTGGTGTGCCCTAAAGCAGGGTGCCCCAATCTCGCGCTCTTTACGAGAAGTAGTGTATTTCACTTTCCACATGCTCTATAAAACTCTCAGCGCCGCCGTCTACGGCATCGATGCCAACATTATCCAGGTCGAAGTCGACTGCTCGGGAATTAAGTGCGATCAGGATCACTTCCACACCGTGGGGTTGCCTGATGCGGCTGTGCGGGAGAGCCGCGACCGCGTTCGCGCCGCGCTGAAGAACTGCGGCTACGACATTCCGCCGACGCACATCACCATCAACCTGGCTCCCGCCGACATCAAGAAAGAAGGTTCCGGATTCGACCTGCCCATGGCCCTCGGCATCGTCGGAGCCTACGGCGGCCTTACCAAAAAAGATATTGCCGATTGCCTTTTCGTCGGCGAGCTTTCGCTCGACGGCGGAGTTCGCGGCGTGCGCGGCGCTCTGCCTATCGCCATTGAAGCCCGGGGAAAGAAAATCGCCCGCATGGTCGTCCCCGAAGCCAACGCCAAAGAAGCCGCCATGGTCTCCGGCCTGGATGTCTACCCGGTGCGCTCGCTGCTCGATGTGATTCACTTCGTGAACTCCGGCAACGGCATTGTTCCCATCAAGGCCGACGGCGACTCGCTGCTCCGCGAATCGCAGCAGTTCTTCGTCGACTTCAAAGATGTCCGCGGCCAGCAGACCGCCAAGCGCGCCATCGAGATCGCCTGCGCCGGAGGCCACAACATTCTCATGATCGGCCCGCCCGGCTCCGGCAAGACCATGCTGGCCAAGCGCATGCCGACGATCCTGCCGCCGTTTACCTTTGAAGAGGCTCTCGAAACAACCAAGATTCACAGCGTAGCCGGGGTGCTCGATCAAGGTAGCGGCTTGGTCGGAACGCGACCTTACCGTTCTCCACATCACACCATCTCCGACGCCGGCCTGATCGGCGGAGGGGTCATCCCGCGCCCGGGCGAAGTTTCGCTCGCGCACAACGGCCTGCTCTTTCTCGACGAGCTTCCCGAATTCCCCCGCAACGTGCTCGAAGTCCTCCGCCAGCCGCTCGAAGACGGCACAGTCAGCATCGCCCGCGCCTCCATGTCGCTGACATTTCCCGCCCGCTTCATGCTGGCCGCCGCCATGAATCCCTGCCCTTGCGGATTCCACAACGACCGCACCCGCGACTGCCAGTGCACAACGCCCATGATCCAGCGCTACATTTCGAAAATCTCGGGCCCGCTCATGGATCGCATCGACATCCACATCGACGTTCCCGCTGTGAACTACAAAGAAATGCGCTGCACCCACGAACCCGAAAACTCGGCCACGATTCGCGAGCGCGTCATGCGCACCCGCCAGAAGCAACTGCAACGGTTCTCCACCTCCCGCGAAAAACTCTACTGCAACGCGCAGATGTCGTCCCGCCACATCCGCACCCACTGCGAACTCTCCGCCGACTGCGAGCGCCTGCTGGAACGCGCCATGACCCAGCAGGGTCTGAGCGCCCGCGCCCACGACCGCATCCTGAAAGTCGCCCGAACCATAGCCGATCTGGAAGACTCGCCGAACCTCGAACCCAAGCACATCGCCGAAGCGATCCAATACCGCAGCCTCGACCGCACGTATTGGGCGTAGCACCGTTGAAAGCGCTGAAGTGGAAAGAGCGCGACTTCCCGGGCCGCCGAAAAACTCCGATCCAGCTCAGGTTGAAAATTACATCAACCGAGGCGTATCTAGTGCTCTGGAGCGTCAGTCAGGTCATCCGCGCAATCAAACGCCATCCTGATCTGTACCGCGACTGGAGTGCCGCTTTTTTCGGCCGGTTTGAACTTCATTTTCCTAATCGCGTCGGCTGCATCTTTGACTTTCTCAAGTCTTAGACCTTTGGGCGACGCTGTTATGAATGACACCACTCTGCCCGTTTCATCTATTGTCATCATCAGGGCAAACCTGCTCGTGCCAAAGTCGCGCAGCTTCGGAGCTGCGGCATTGCAAACAACGTGTATATCGCTTGAACGTCCAGTTCCGTTTTGGCCGGGTGCTACTGTAGCGGAAGCCGCCAACAACAGCCATATTGGCAATCTCGTCATGCGCTGCACTTTACGCCTGCAGACTGCTAGGTTGCAAAGAAAATTGCTCTAACCACCACTACACACCTCCCATCCAACGACCGAAAATCCTGAGCGTCCCCGCAAATCTAAAATCCCTTAGCTTGCAGCAGCACGTCGAACGCAGCTCGACTCTGGGCGCAAAATACAAAGAATAAAGCGCTGCAAAAGAAAAGCGCCGGAAGGATTCCGGCGCAAGGGCTAATCCGAAAAATAAAGATGTTTCTCAGTAGCCCATTGATCCTTTGCTCGAGGCAATGTCCTTCGATGTCATGTCAAACGTGAGCATGAACCCATTTGTGCCCTTGAACTCGAACGCGTTCGGGCCCTCGCGATAGGTTTCAAGCTCATTCGGCATCATCACGAAGCCGTCGTTGCGCGGCGTTCCCCAATACCTGACGTTCTTGAGCACGGCGGGTTCGTCGGTCATGCCCTGAAAACGCTTTAATTTGACTTCGGCCGTCTTGCCACCGTTCAGCGTGGCATGGGCCTGATCCTTGTCAAAAGTCCAGGTGTCGATGTCGCCCTCGCCGGTCTGGAATGATTTCCACTTCACCGGAAACACGTGGCCCAGAATGTCACCCAGACCCTGGCGCTGCTCTGGTGACGTGCCTTTGTCAAATATGACCACGGCCCGTTCCATTTGACCCTGAGTGAAATCGCCGCCCAGGTCGCCGGTAATCCAGAACTTCGCGCCCGTAAGGCTGGTGGCCCCATAATGGCCCTGGTTGACTTTGTAGGCATTATTGAACTTGCAGAAGTGTTCGGTTTTGCCGCCCTCATGGTGAGCCGCTGGATGCGCGTTGAAATAGCACATGCAGAAGTGAGGACAGCTGCAAGCCTCAATGGCAGTAGCGTTGATCGCCCAGTCCGCCGCCGGTGAAGCAGTGTGGCCCGCGGACACCCCAAGCAGGGCAATCACAATCAGCAATGGCACTCTATGCATCAGAGGTACCTCCTTTTGGTGCGGGATTATCCGCCCAAACAAAAGCTTTGGCAAGTCAAATCGAGGTGGTTCGACCACCGAACCGCATGGCGGGAATCAGAATCCTTTTCCCTTCAGCAACACGTCCAGATCCTCCGGATGCAGCGCGCGCACCATGGCGTCTTCCCGCCCCAATTCTTGCTGAAATACCAACTGCGCCACCTTCAGCAGGAAATCACCATTACGCGCAATTTCACCCAGGATCATTTCAATCAGCATCATTTCGATCAAGATCAAGTATGTCAGCGGAAGGCACGCTGGAAAGCAAATCACTCGTATCGCAGCGCCTCAATGGGATCGACCTTGGCCGCGCGCCGCGCGGGAAAGTAGCAAGCCAGCAGCGCCACCACGATGAGCAGCAGGGCGACTGCCGCAAAGGTGGCCGGATCGGTCGGACTCAATTCAAACAAGAAAGAGCGCAGAGTGCGGGTCAGGACAATCGCTCCGCCGATGCCAGCGGCCACCCCGGCCAGGGCGGTCACCAGTCCCTGCCGCAGCACCAGGCGAAGCACATTTCCGGGAGTCGCACCCAGAGCGATCCGCGTGCCCAATTCCGCCGTGCGCCGCGCCACCGAATAAGCCATCACGCCATAAAGTCCCGCCACAGCCAGCAGCAGCGCTGTGCCCGCGAACGCGCCCAGCAACAGCAAGTTAAATCTCCGCGACTTAAGAGAAAGCGCGGATATCTCGGTCAGCGTGCCGAACATGGGCGGAACATTCGGATCTAGCCTATGCACAATTCTGCGAGCGGATGAAATCACCGCCGACGGGTCGATAGCCGTTCGCATGACCGCATTGAAACGATAAGTCGCTTCCGGCCGCTGCCGATAGTTCACATAGACCGTCGCGTTAGGCGGCTTTTCCAGATTGTACTCGCGCACATCTCCCACTACACCGACGATGGTCAGCGGCCGCAGGTCGCCATCCATATTTCCGAACTCAATCGTGTGCCCAATCGGATCCTGCCCAGGCCATTTCTCTCGCGCCATTGATTGGCTGATTACCGCAACATGCGGCGCATCCATTGTGTCACGATCATCAAACAAGCGCCCCTGCAGCAGCGGAATTCCCAGCGCACGAAAATAGCCCTCACTTGCCGGGCAATAATCTGCGTGTCCCGTGCGCGCTACATTGTGATACCACCGTTCCAAATCTTCCATCGATCGCGGCGGCTGGTCCCCGGGTGCCATCATGACATAGGTCCCATCGGCGAGCCCCTCGGTGAGGGGCAAGCTTCCCGCACCGCCTGCTTCCTGCACGCCAGGAATCTGTCGCAACTGCGCCAGCAGATCACCGAGGAATCGAACGCGTTGCCTGCGCGCCCTTTCGCCCGCGGCGAACGAGGAGGAAAACTCGCTGGTAGTGTCCCCTGCGAAGGCCATCGCCAGGTTCATGGTCACAATGTTCTCCGTGCGGAAGCCAGGATCCACCGACAACACGTGCAGCAAACTGCGACCGAGCAGCCCGGCGCCGGTGAGCAACACTAACGTGATCGCCAACTGCCCCACGATGATAGCGCGGCCCACCCGCTGGCTCTTCCGCGAACCACTTTGCGCACGGCCCTGCTCGACCAGAGCTTGTTGCACATCCCCCGAAGTCGCTCGCAGAACGCTGAAGAGTCCCAGTCCAAGCGCCACTGTAAAAGAGACTCCAAACGCAAAAAGCAAAACCGGCAGGTGGATCGCTGTGCCCTCCATCAGTGGCAGTTCAGGTGGAGCTAAGTGAACCAGTCCAATTACGCCCCACCGCGCCACCAGCACACCAATCACGCCGGCGGCGAGGGACAGCAGAAGCGACTCGGTCAGAAATTGCCGCGCTAATCGCGCTCTTCCTGCTCCAATGGCGGCGCGGATCGCCAACTCCTTCTCTCTCGTCGAAGCCTGCGCCAGTAGCAGGTTGGCGACATTGGCGCAGGCAATCAGTAGCAGAAAACCCACCGCTCCCATCAGAATCAACAACCCCGCTCGCACGTTGCCCGTCATCGCGTCCTGCAACCGCACCACTGCCACATCGGTCATGTCAACGTCTTGGCCAAACTGCCGTTTGATCTGGCGAGCGATCACACTCAACTCGGAGTACGCTTTTTCGGGCGTGACACCATCTCGCAATCGCCCAATAACCTGCCAGTTGTGTGCACCGCGACTCGGCAACCGCTCCCAGAGTTCTCGCGGCACCCATATCTCCGCTTGCTCGGGAAATCGAAATCCCGCTGGCAGTACTCCAATTACGGACATTTCCAGGTTCAGAAGCGTGAGCTTAACGGCAGAAAGATCGCTCGCGCTGCCCAGATGCTGTCTCCAATATTCGTAACTCACCAAGGCAACCGGGGCGGCGCCGAAGCGATGATTCTCGGGGAGAAAGACGCGCCCCAGCACCGGATGAACCCGTATCAGCGGAAAAAAGTCTTGGGAAACGGAAGCGACCATCGTCCGGGTTGGTTCGGCCCCGCCCGATACCGACTCAACGCCAGTCCCAAATTCCGCCAACCCCTGCAATGAATGTCCCTGCGATCGTAGATCCTCAAAGTTGGGGTCAGTAAAATACATCTGGTGAGCGCGCTCGTCCACCTCCCAAAGCCGAACAATCTGGTCCGGCTTATCGTAGGGCAGCGGCCGCAGCAGCACTCCGTAAACCACGCCAAAGATCGCGGTTGTCGCCCCGATCCCAAGCGCCAGCGTGAAGACAGTGACAAATGTGAATCCCGGATTCCTCTTCAATACCCGCAGCGCGTACCGCAAATCCTGAAGCATTGTTTCCATAAGCGGTAACTCCCTGCCAGGAATGCGACATCGGTAACGGTCGCAGAAGCCTCGCCTCAATTGAAAGGGCCATCCGGAGAACGGCAGTTTTCAGCCGGAGCGAAGGATCTCTTGGCGAAGTATCCGACAGCAGGCCAAATACCAGATTTGTTGCGCCTAATCTATTGATAGCAAAGGAACATCATCCACCAGTCCCGGAGGTTCTGTCCGCTCACGGACTAGGCTGGCCAAAATTGGACGAGACCGGTATGGGACTTCGTCCGCAATCGACCGCCCCGTTAACAACCCTTACAAATAATTACTTGACCGCGCTCTTTCTTGCAGATACATTAGCCAGTTCCCGCGATTCAGGAAGCTTCTGGGACGAGTTCATTCCCGAACCGAAAAGGTTACCCCAGAAAATGGAGCATCTTCGGTATCCTATCGCGCATCTATTCAAAAAGTGAGTTGTTACGCTAACTCCTTTACAACCTAATAGGAATCAGTGACTTATAGCGCACTCCGGGTTCCGGTCACCCTCCTCGATAAAGGACGAATGCGGAAGGCCACAATCATAAGGTAAGGAGAAACAAAGAACATGCGCTCTGATCGTGTGTTTGACGCTTTACAGACTCTACGCAACCGGTATATGCTTTGTCAGCTTGCCTCCAAGGCCACGCGGAAGTTCCACCGGCCCAGCACCAGAATCCAGGAAACCATGAACGGCGTATTGGACCGGATCGCCGACTCGGAGCGGCAAGAAATTTTGTCGGAACCAGAGAATTTTGCTGAGGCACAACGGCGGGCTGCTTAACCCAGCCCCGCCTTCCTGCCTGGTATATTTGCGTCTTCCCTGCGTCCCCTCCTTTTAAAAATCTCCCGCTGACACTAACGAATACGTTCTAGTGCGCGGGTTCAGGTGAATTCATGACCATTGCTGAACTGAAAGAAAAGAACATTACTGAGCTGACCAAGATCGCAAGGACCTTGGATCTGCCCGGCGCCAGCGGTATGCGCAAGCAGGATCTCATCTTCAAAATCCTGCAGGCGCAGAGCGAAAAAGAAGGCCACATCTTCGCCGAAGGGGTGCTTGAAATCCTGCCCGACGGCTACGGCTTCCTGCGCTCTCCCGACTACAACTACCTCCCGGGCCCGGATGATATCTACGTCTCGCCCTCGCAAATCCGCAAGTTTGATCTCAAGACCGGCGACACCATCAGCGGCCAGGTGCGTCCTCCTCATGAAGGCGAAAAATATTTCGCCCTGGTGAAGATTGAAGCCGTTAACTTCGAATCGCCCGATGAAGCCCGCAACAAGATTCTGTTCGACAACCTGACGCCGCTGTATCCGCAGGAGCGGCTCAAGCTTGAGACCACGCGCGAAAACGCCAGCGCCCGCGTGATGGATTTGCTCACGCCCCTGGGCAAGGGACAGCGCGGCTTAATTGTTTCTCCGCCGCGAGCCGGCAAAACCATGCTGTTGCAGAACGTCGCGAATTCCATCACTACGAATCATCCCGAAGTCGTATTGATGGTGCTGCTGATCGATGAGCGCCCCGAAGAAGTCACCGACATGCAGCGTTCGGTCAAAGGCGAGGTGATTTCCTCGACCTTCGACGAGCCCGCCGCACGGCACGTCCAAGTCGCCGAAATGGTGATCGAAAAAGCGAAACGCCTGGTAGAGCACAAGCGCGACGTGGTGATCCTGCTCGATTCCATCACTCGTCTTGCGCGCGCCTACAACACCATCGTTCCGCCCTCCGGCAAGGTGCTTTCCGGCGGCGTGGATTCGAACGCCCTGCAGCGCCCCAAGCGTTTCTTCGGTTCGGCCCGCAACATTGAAGAAGGCGGTTCGCTGACGATCATCGCCACTGCGTTGATCGATACCGGTTCCCGCATGGACGACGTGATCTTCGAAGAGTTCAAAGGCACCGGCAACTCGGAAATCATTCTGGAGCGCAAGCTGGTCGATAAGCGCGTCTTCCCGGCCATCGACATTCAACGCTCGGGCACGCGTAAAGAGGAGTTACTTATCCCTAAAGAAGACTTGTCGCGCATCTGGGTTCTGCGCAAAGTCCTGAATCCGCTCTCGCCTGTCGAAGCCATGGAATTGCTAATCGATAAACTCAGCAAGACCCGAGGAAACAGCGAATTCCTGGCCAACATGAGCGCGCTCTGATCTGCGCTTGAGACTAGAAGAAAAAGCCAGAGCCCAACCTTCTGGCTTTCTCTCTTACTTCGTTTTCCGGCAGTGTTCCTCAGCGCCGTCTGCGGTGTACACCTCCGCAGCGCCGCGAATCTCTCTCTTTTCGAATTCTCCAGACGTATAATTTTCCCCGGAGCAGTGCGCGTCCGGCTCTCTGCGAGGTTTCCGTGCGGTTTCGACTTTACCTATGGATTTCATTCTTTGCAGTCTTCTCGCTGCCCAGCTTTGCGCAGAAGGCACCTCCGTCGGCGCCGCCGCCCAGAGGAGACATCACCTCACCGATCGCAGATGAAGACGAAGCTCGCACCCGCATCGCCAACGATATGGCCAAGAAAGCCGCCAAGGAGCGCGTGGCCGCCCTCAAAAACGATACTGACAAGTTGCTGAGGTTATCGGTCGAGCTGAAGCAGTCGGTGGATAAGTCCGACGAAAATGTTTTGTCGGTCGATGTGATTAAGAAAGCCGAGGAGATCGAGAAGCTGGCTCGCAGCGTGAAAGATAAAATGAAGGGGCCAAACTAGAAACTCTCGGGTTGTAGATCACGTTCCGCCTTCGCGAGAACTTCCTGTCATGTTCTCCCCGATCCAGATCATCGACTCGCAGGGCGCAAATTTCACCGCCCCCGAATTCCGGTCTCCCGCCAGAATCATGTCCGCGCGTGTTGGGAACTACAAGCGAGCGGTACGAATTCAACCATCCGTTCACGATGCGAGCTAGCGAAATAATGGTATACTTTGGCGCCCCGTTGCTGTCAAAAAGGAATCCAGAACAATCGTGCTCGGCCATCCTGAAGTGAAAATCAGCAGATGGTGATTGCAGGAGTTTTTGCGATGCCAAACCAGGAGCTTGCAAGCAGGGTAACCAGAATCCTAAGTGATGCATGGAGCCAGAAAATCAAGTTTACGCTGAGTGGGTGCTTTACAAACGTTCGTGTAGATGGTTATCAATTGGTGGTGGATGCCATTGCACGGGGAAAGATTACCTGCGAAGTGGGCGTACCGCCGAATCCGAACCTTCGGGCCGGCATTCATGCGGAGTGTCGGTATACGCCGGAGAATCGTCAACTACACTTCCCGAACGAACAATATGGGTCGATTACAGGTCCTGAAACATTCAACATCATGCACGAAGCGACGCATGCTGCATTTGACTGTCGCTACGGGAATCCTGCGGGAACGCAGATCTTGGCGATGGATGACGAAGCAGCGGCTTTTTTCGCGCAGGCAGTCTATTCCAGAATTTCGCCGTATTCCTGGAATGGAACAATTGTTGAGGGAGATCCGATCGATCAAGCGCTTAAGCTCGCCGACAAAATCATGCACCGTACCGCTCGCGTCAGTCAGCCCCCATACTGGGTGTCGGAGAAGGATCTGGACCAACTGCTGCTTTCGATTCAACGGCCGGATCAGTATGACTTGCAGGGGGGCAAGGCGGGGATTACGCATACCTATTATGGGCTTCCTTAACCCCGCGCGGGATCTAGCCCCGCGCTATAGTAAGTCAGGAGCACCACAACACCGCGCCCTCGGTTCACGATTCTGCAAATGACTCTCTTGACGTAACCGGAAGCTGGTCGGAAGCGATGGAGAAACCAATTGCGGTAGAGTTTGAGGGTAATCGAGATTTTCGCCCATCGGAAGCGGGCTATAGCGAAAGACACGAGTCGCAAGGCCAGAATCCCAGCTAGCAATGCTTGCGGGGCTCAACCAAATAACGTATGCAGTCCTGTTTGGACTGTTGCGCCCATGCCAAGCCCTCGCGCGTGTCGCGCTTCTTCTCACCGAAACTCCTCCTCTCGGCGGGTGTTTCTATCAGTAGCCGCGGATTGCGGTCGGAGGCTAAAAGCATATGAAACGCGCAATTGCTGGAATTCTCTTGCTGGTAGGAATAGGCGGGGCGCCGGCGCTCGCTTTTGACGGAGACCGTGGGGTGCGCCGCGATATCCGACACGACGATGCCAGGATCGCGCACGATCGCCGTGCCTTACGCCGCGACCTCAACTACGGCCGCTATGCCGCCGCACGAGATGAACGCCGGGAACTGCGTCGCGATCGCCGCGATCTCTATTGGGATCGTCGCTGAACCGCGAGCGACACAGATTGGTCGGAACGATGAGCCCTGACTCTGATGGAAAATGAGTCAGGGCTCTTTTGCGAGGCTTCGCCTTCCGCCGGAATTCCCATTGTCTGTTCGCCAGGTTTGGGGCCATAATGCCGGGGAAAGGTCCGGCCGAGTCGATCGGGGAACCAGTCTGGATCTTGCTGGAGGCGGTCATGCTCAAGACAACTTCACTCACCCTCGTGCTGGCGCTCATGGTGCTGGCTGCTGCGACTCTCGCTTCTCCGCAACAGGTTCATCTTCCGCCCGCCGTCTCCCAGGGGCCCGGCATGGGACAAGTGCCCGTTACCTCAGGCGACAGCGTTCAACAGCGGCAAGCCAGGGCCGCGGCCGAGCAGCGGCAATTTGAGATCAAGCGCGACACCGAGAAGATGTTTCAGCTCACCGCCGAACTGAAAGAATCTCTCGAGAAGTCCGGCCAGAACGTCATGTCGATGGACGACATCAAGAAAGCTGAGCAGATTGAAAAGCTGGCGCACGGCGTGAAATCGAAGATGAAACAGAGTCTGTAAGCGCACGACAATTTTGCGCCAGCAACTCTCGAAACGAAAACGCCATCCACCAGACAGATCCCATGACGGATGAGGAGCAGGCGCGCGCCCGCATCACCAGCGAAATGGCCAAAAAAGCCGCCAAGGAACGTGTCGCGGCGCTCAAAAATGACACTGACAAGTTGTTGCGGTTGTCCGTGGAACTGAAGCAGTCCGTGGATAAGTCGGATAAAAATGTTCTCTCGGTCAACGTGATCAAGAAGGCGGAAGAGATCGAGAAGTTGGCCCGCAGCGTGAAAGATAAAATGAAAGGGCCGGACTAGCGGGCTCCGCGCGTCATTATCGGTCAGTGAGTGTAACGGCGATTTATCGAGATTCCACAGAGCGGACGGCCTACCATGGAGTTATGAAACATGCACTGCTCTGCGGCCCAATCGTACGCGCCGACGGGCCTGTTCCCTCCCACCTCTACGTTCTGGGTGAGCGCGCGGGCGCGGAGGAGTACCGCGAGCGCCGCCCGTTCGTGGGCAGGGCGGGCGACACTCTCCGCGAGTGGTTCCACTGCGCCGGACTGACCCTCGACAACTTCCGTCGCTGGAATGTGTGCATCGACTACCAGAAGGGCAACCCTCATCCGCAGCCTTTGGAGATCGAGCGTGATCGTGCGGAAGTTACGGCGGACATCGTCAGCTGCCAGCCGCGCGTGATTGCGGCCGTCGGTGTCCATGCAGCAGAGTGGTGCCTCGGACGCAAAGTAAGACTCGTGAACGAGCATGGCCGCGAATTCGAGGTACAGATAGGCGACCATAAGGCGGTCTGCATCCCGGTCCATCATCCTTCCACTTACGGACGGCCTGAGCGAGCGGAGATGGGGAAGGCCGACGTTCTCAAGGTGGCGGATTGCCTGACGCGCATGACACCCAGAACATAAGCCCCCTGCACTTGAGTGTAATGGCGACTTCTCGCCAATTGTGTTGTGGGCAAGCCTCTATTTACCTCGAAACAAAGTGACAGCTTGGGTTAGGGCTGAGAGAAAAGCACAAATCGCTGCTACTGCATTCAGGCGTGAAATTGTCGCTAACGCTGCATAGAATGGCGCTTCGCCGATTACAGTAGAGCCATCTTTCATCACGCTGACAAGCGTCCCATAGCCAGACTTGAGAAGTGGCACGTTGACTATCGCTGACCAACCCCAAAAGAACGCGGCACCAAGCGCGAATACAGCACTAAGAATGGGCCAGAGCTTCATGTTTTACTTCTACACGACAGCCCCCAACTTGTCACGGTTCAACTGTTGCGAACAGGCCGATTACACGTTTTGACGCTGATCGATGAGCAATATGGGGATCTATCAACGGTTGAACAGCTCGTTCACAGGGTAGGACGATTTCGGAGCCACTTCGATGACTCTCAGCCCCACCCCGCCGATCACTACCAGTCCAACGGATAAGAACGGACTTGAGAACGGCCTTGCTAAGCGCCTGCCCTGATTCGCATGCCGTAAAACGAACGGTATACGAATGTAAACGACACCGCGAAAAACGCCAGCGCCAGCACTCGAGTCAGAGTCGTACCGTTTTCGCTGGCCAGTTTCACCGCCAGTTCGACTGCCAGCAGTCCAAACAGCGTGGTGAACTTGATGACCGGATTCAGCGCCACCGACGACGTATCTTTAAATGGATCGCCGACCGTATCGCCGATCACCGTGGCATCGTGCAGCGGCGTACCCTTCTGCTTCATCTCGACTTCCACAATCTTTTTGGCGTTGTCCCAGGCAGCGCCCGCGTTGGCCATGAAGATCGCCTGGTAGAGGCCGAAGATCGCAATCGAAATCAGATAGCCTACGAAGAAAAACGGATCGACGAAGGCAAAAGCAAGCGTCCCGAAGAATACCGCGATGAAGATGTTCAGCATTCCCTTCTGCGCATACTTCGTGCAGATCTCCACGACCTTTTTGCTGTCGGCGACCGAAGCCCTCACCACGCCCTCGAGTTTGATGTTGGCCTTGATGAATTCAACCGCGCGATATGCTCCCGTAGTTACCGCCTGCGTGGACGCGCCGGTGAACCAGTAGATCATCGCGCCGCCCGTGATCAACCCGAGAAAGAACGGAGCGTAGAGTAGCGAGAGACTCTGCACATTCGCGGTCAGGCCGTTGGTCAGGGCCATGATGATGGAAAATATCATCGTGGTTGCGCCCACTACGGCGGTGCCAATCAGCACCGGCTTCGCGGTTGCTTTGAATGTGTTCCCGGCTCCGTCGTTGGCTTCGAGCAGGTGCTTGGCGCGCTCGAAGTTGACCGTGAGGTTGAAGTCCTTCCTGATTTCCGCCTCTACATTCGGTACCTGCTCGATCAGTGAAAGTTCATAAACGGACTGAGCATTGTCGGTGACGGGTCCATAGGAATCCACGGCAATCGTCACCGGCCCCATCCCCAAAAAGCCGAAGGCCACGAGTCCGAAGGCGAACACTGCCGGCGCCAGCATGGTATCGGCTTCCAGACCCATCGAACTCAAACCCATCGTGCTCATGTAATAGCCCAGGGCCATCAGCACCATCATTGCCAGCCCCAGGTAGTAGCCGGAGAAATTTCCCGCGACGAATCCCGACAGGATACCCAGCGATGCTCCGCCTTCCTCCGCGGATTTGACGACCTCCTTCACATGCCGCGAATCCACTGACGTAAAAACTTTCACCAGTTCTGGAATGATCGCTCCCGCCAGCGTTCCGCAGGAGATGATGGTCGCCAGTTTCCACCACTGTGAACTATCGTTGCCGAGTACGGGGATCGTGAAGTAAGAAACCAAGAAGGTGAGGCCGATGGAGACAATCGAAGTGATCCATACCAGCGAAGTCAGCGGCGACTCGAAATTCATTTCGGCCGCGTTGCCATACTTCGCTTTGGCGATGGCTCCATTCAAGAAGTACGAAACCGCGCTGGCCACCAACATGATGACGCGCATGACGAAGATCCAGACCAGCAACTGCACCTGCACCCTGGGATCCTTCACGCCAAGCAAGATGAAGGTAATCAGCGCGACGCCGGTCACACCATAGGTTTCGAAGCCGTCGGCAGAGGGCCCAACGGAATCGCCGGCGTTGTCTCCGGTGCAGTCGGCGATCACGCCGGGATTGCGCGCGTCGTCTTCCTTGATTTTGAAGACGATCTTCATCAAGTCCGAGCCGATGTCGGCGATCTTGGTGAAGATGCCCCCGGCGATACGCAGCGCCGCCGCGCCCAGCGATTCGCCAATCGCGAACCCAATGAAACACGGTCCGGCATAGTCGCCGGGAATGAACAGAAGAATGAACAGCATGATCAGCAGTTCCACGCTGATCAGCATCATGCCGATGCTCATGCCCGCTTCAAGCGGAATTTGATAAACGGGATACGGCTTGCCGGGAAGGGAAGCGAACGCCGTCCGAGAGTTGGCGAAGGTGTTGACCCGAATGCCAAACCAGGCCACGCCATAGCTGCCCGCGATTCCCACTAAGCTGAACCCGAGAATGATGGGAAGCGTCAAGCCTACCGATTTTCCCGGCACCGGCGAGAGCCATCCAAAATAAGCCGCAATAATAACCGCGATGAAAGCCCACAACAGAAGAATGAATTTGCCTTGTGTGATGAGATAGGTCTTGCAGGTCTCGTAAATCAGTTCCGAGATTTCGCGCATGCTGCGATGCACCGGCAGATTCCGCAAGCGCACAAAGATGGTCATGCCAAAGCCGAGCCCGAACAGGCAGAACAGGATTCCGATAAGCAGTAGTGTGTGCCCGTCGATGGCCCAAGGGAGAAAGCTGACCTGCGAAAGGTCGGGAAGCTTCAAAGAAGCTTCGCCGCCGACAGTTTCGCCGGCAGGTTGAGCCAATGCAGTAGCGGCGCCCAGGGTGAGCACAGCCGCAACCGCAGAAAGTTTGGTGCTCACGCGGCGTGTGAAACACGCAGCAGTGGCGAGCCAGGTGCGCATAAAGAAGTCCTCCGAAATAAAACGGTTTTATGGATTACAAACGTGTTTAGGCACTGCCTTCCGGACGCCGCCTTGAGACTCGCGATCTCGGAGCAAGCATACGCAAGCCCATGCGAGACTCAATATTGTTTCCGGAATTCCGAACACGCTTCCACCGCAAGACCTGAAGGAGTGTTGAGCTTGGCCGCGTCGGATTTCGCGCCGGGATTGACCCGAAAAAGCGGACAGGAGAAGTAAGACCCTGGTCCTGCCCTCCCTGCACAAAACAGCCGTTTATAGCACGTTGGATAGACAGGGTCAAACCCACCGATGGGGGATGCGAGGAGCCCTTTTAAGCTCAGGCAAAGAATCGATTTTCTTCGGGCCTAAGAGTTGCCTTGGGCAATCCCGCCTCAACACAAATATTCTGCAACGGCCCAGCAATGCGACCACCATCCCGGAGCGACGTGCAGGGCTGCGCATCGTCCGTCCTTTCATTCCCGTGGTTTTACTTTCCGCCCAGCGAGGCGCTGTACATCGCATCCGCAGCTACGTCCGAATCAAAATCTTCATCCCGAGACATCGTTTCGACTGAAACCAACGACCGCGACTCTGCAGTCAGGCTAGGATTTTAAGCTACGCCCCCTTGCCGCACGGCTCCGCAACTTTCTTGGCCAAGGCGTGTTACTAATTGAGGGGACCGCGACGATTCCGCACGAGATGGAATCGAACAATCGCGCGGCCGAGTGGGTCGGCCAGGCCCCAAAAGCTTTGAAAACACTTATCTGCCATTTCGGCGAATCGCTTGCGGGCCGCAACAAAGCATCACTAAATCGAGCCGACACATCTAACTGGTAAGCGGCATTCCCAATGCGAATGCCAACTGGAGGTTCATAGTGAGATTGAAACCGTTTAGAGCTATTTTTACCGGCGCTGCTGCAAGCGTGCTGGCAATGGCGGTCGGCGTTAGCTCGTTGCAGGCCGCTTCCATGCCAGAACCGCAGCAGGAACCGGGACCTCCGCCGCAGGGCCAAAGTCAGCCGGATCGGGTTCAACAAGATCAGGTTCAACAAGATCAGGCTCAACAAGAACAGCCTCAACAGGATCAGGATTCATACGATCAGCCGCAAGACCAAGCGGCGCCCGATCAGGGCCCACCGCGGGCGCACTCCGCGACGCTATCCCCCGAACAGTTGCAGCAGCTGGTGGCTCCCATCGCACTGTATCCGGACGCGCTGCTGGCACAGATTCTGGCGGCCTCTGCCTATCCGACACAGATTGTCGAAGCTGAGCGGTTTCTGCAACAGAATCCCGGTCTGAAGGGCAAGGAATTAGGAGACGCAGTTGACAAGCAGGAGTGGGATCCGAGCGTGAAGGCTCTCACGCAATTTCCCAGCGTGCTGGCGAATTTGGATAAAGATCTCTCTTGGACGTCCGAACTGGGCGACGCCAATTACAACCAGCAGGCCGACTTGATGCAGGCCGTTCAGGTCATGCGCAAAAAAGCGGAGGAAGCCGGACATCTGAAATCGACGCCGCAGCAGACTGTGACCAACCAGGGTCCGCAGGTCGAGATTCAGCCGGCCAATCCAGAGGTGGTGTATGTTCCCGAATACGATCCCACTTTGATCTACGGTTATCCGGTTGGAGTTTGGCCCGGCTTCTATCCGTGGTGGGGTGTCGGAGGCCCGTATCTTTCCTTCGGCGTCGGCTTCGGAGTTGGTCCGTTTTTCGGATATGGCTGGGGTTGGCATGGATGGGGATTTGATTGGTACCACCGCGGCCTGCTGTATGGCGGCCGTCCGTACGCATTCCACAGCCGCGCCTTTTATGACCGCAATGCTTATTTCCGGGGCAATTATCGAGGCTTCGCACCTTATGGCCGCGGTGATCGCTTTGCCCGTGGCTTTGCCGCTCCCGGCCGCGGCGGCGCATATCGCGCGCCCGCAGCCCGAGGTTATTCCGGTACTCGCTCCGGCGCCTTTGGCGGCGTTAGCCGCGGCGGAGAAGCCCGCGGTTATTCCTCGCGTGGCAGAGCAAGCTTTGGCGGCGGGCATGCCGGAGGTGGCGGACGTGCGGGAGGTGGCGGACACGGTGGGCACCGTTAGCCGCTTCGTTCCCCATCCATTTATTTCTTAGACTTGTCGCGCGCCGGAAAGGAAAAAGCCATGGCATTGGAGACAGGAATTTCAAGGAAGCATTCCGGGAGCATTCCATTCGCAATCGTCGCCTCTACTTTGTTCGGGTTGGCACTCTCATCGAATCCGGCAGCTGCGCAGGCTGGCTCGGAGAAATCGTCCTCGTACGGATCGCAAGCCAGCGAACCAGAATCGCATCGGCAGTCGAACCAACTTCGGCCGGGACAACAATCGTTTTCGAGCGCTTCCGAAGCCGCGCAAACCCTGGTCGAGGCGGTTAAGAAGAATGATCAGGCGGCGTTACTCAAAGTTCTGGGACCCGACGCCAAGGACCTTATTTCGTCGGGCGACGACGCCGAAGATAAGAATGATAGAAGTCAGTTCCTGCACAAATACCGCCAGATGCATCGTCTGGTGACCGAGCCCGACGGTACCACGACTCTTTACATTGGCGCGGAAAACTGGCCTACGCCTATTCCGCTGGTGCACAAGGGCGACGCCTGGTATTTCGATACGGCGGCGGGCAAGCAGGAAATTCTGTATCGCAGAATTGGCAAGAACGAACTGGCGGCGATCCAGACTTGCCACGAACTGGTGGATGCGGAAAAAGAGTATTACGCGCAGCCCCACGACGGCGAGCAGAACCAGTACGCGCAGAAACTTTACAGCGATCCCGGCAAACATAACGGACTTTACTGGCAAGCCTCGTCGGGCCAACCGGCCAGCCCGATCGGCCCGCTGGTCGCCTCGGCCGCAAGGGAAGGCTATGGCAGCGCCTCCGATCAGGAGCACCAGCCCTTCCAGGGATATTATTTTCGCGTGCTTACCGAGCAGGGCGGCAAGGCCCGTAGCCGAGCGCAAAGCTTCATCGTCGACGGAAAGATGACGCGCGGCTTCGCCTTCGTGGCCTACCCCGCGGACTACCGATCCTCCGGAGTCATGACCTTCGTGGTGAATCAGGACGGGATCGTCTATGAAAAAGATCTAGGCCCGCGAACCGCCGAGGTGGCAAAAGCCCTGACCCGCTACGACCGCGATGCAAGCTGGCGCAAAGCAGATTAAGCGCCCCGGCTTGTGTGGAGCGGGCACTGCTGGCCGCTGCCGTTAAATGTGGACCCGCGGTTCCGTAGCCCTCCGACCCGTTAGGGTAGCCTTCGAGCCCTGCGACGTGTACACAACCCGGAACTAGATCTGCACGGAAATCGCGACGTCGAACTTGGAATAATAGTTCTTCGCGTCTTTCGCGCCATACTTCTCGCGAAATTTATCGACGACGGACTGCACCGCCTTCGAATTGGTTACGGCGGTGGCTCCGAATTCGGCTTCCGCGCCTCGCGCATCAATCCGAATCAACGGGTTGTGGAGCAGGTTCTTGTACCACTGCGAGTCCGAGCCTTGCACCGGCACCATGTAGAGCTTTCCGCCTTTTGGTTTCTCGGCTTCGAACACGAACCAGACTGGAAGCGAGATTCTCTTGCCGGACTTCCTCCCGATCACGCTGATCTTGATCTCACGATAGCGGGCGAGGCGCTCTTCGAGCGTCTCATTGAGGGTCTCTTTCGATGTCGGCACGGTAGGTCTCCTTATGTTTCGGTATGTTTCGGTCGCGGCTGCTTACTATTCTCGCTCTTCTCGAGGATCGCGGATTCTGAAATTTTGCACCGGACCAACGGCAGGGATCTTTCGACTGCGCGTGCCGACTCGCTGGGCTCGACGGCATGCTTCGCTCAAGATGACAATGGGGTGGATGGGGCAGCCGCATCACTACTTCCGACTTGCCATCGCCTCACGCAATCTCTTCTCGGCGGCGGGCTTCCAGTAAGCGCATTCGAGGCGGATGAAGACTGAGGTGTAAGGAATCGTCAGGTTCGTTTTCAGCACTAGAATGTGGAAGGTCTTGCCCGCCTCGTCCAGCTTGGAGATGATTTCTTCGTGCGGCAGAGATTGCGCTTCGGTCTTGCCCACAAGAGTGCTCAGCGCTTCGCGATAAGCTGTCACCCCGGCAGCGTCACTTTCAGGTACTACCTTCAGCTCTGCGTCGGTGAAGATGACCGGCCGAACATGCTTCGCTTTGGCGAGCTGATCAAGGACTGTCTTCACTACCTCGAGTTGATCGGCGTTGGTGTTGACCGTTTCGATGCCCGCGCTGGTCTGCAGTGGGTAAGCCGAGTCCACCACCGCGATCCAATTGCGATGCCCGAGCAACGGCAGCTCCTCTTTCAGGCGGACGCGCCAGTCTTTATGGTTATTGTTGCGATCGTTATTGTTGCGATCGTTATCGTTGCGCGCGGGGTTGGCGGCAGATGCGCTGGTTGGCGCAAGGGAGAGAACGAGCACCAGGCAGACGGCAGCGACGATCAGACCTCTTCGAAGTGTGGCGGTCATAGTGTGGCGATCATAGTTTGGCGAATCGTTAAATATGCTCCGTGCTGTACGCACGCGATGTAAGGTTGGGTTCACATTTGTTTTTTGATATCGATCCCGTAAAATATCTGTTTTCTTGGAGTTACGGCGAATCGATATAGGCTGCGGGCTGCAAAATCTTGGAACGAAAGGGCTTACGGGTAAAATATTGCGGAAGAAGGAGTTAGCCGCGGTTTGCAGAGGGCGGGCGGCCATGATTCCGATCAATTGGGTTGGAGAGGCTCTGCGCACAGTTCCAGTATGGGCTTTCCATATCCTCGGTCAAGGTTGTTCGTCACAAGGAACGGAATTTTTCTGTGGAAGGCTGTGGAAAAGCCTCCGCGGGACGGAGGATGGTAGGGATCCCTTCGACTGCGCTCAGGGCAGGCTTTTCGACTGCGCGTGCCGACTCGCTTCGCTCGGCGGCATGCTTCGCTTAAGATGACAATGGGCTCGGCAATTGAGGGCAAAGAACGCGCAAGGCGCCGATGCCGCATGAACGAACGATACTATAGGAAGACATTGGGGGCGAAGGCGATTGAAGGCTGACGGATCCAAGATTAAGGCAGCAAAGACGAAGCGTTCCAGGTCCAAGCGCGGCTCAGGCACCGATTGGGGCAAGTTGCACCGCATGAGTGCGGCCCGCATTCGCAAAGGGATTGCGTCCGACCCCGACGCCCATGCCACGGTGCAGAATTCTGGAAGAGCGCCGAGGTTGTGATGCCGACGCCAAAGGAAATTGTGACCATGCGGCTGGACGCCGACCTGCTCCGCTGGTTCCGCCAACAGCGCGGCTACCAGACCCGCATCAACGCCATCCTCCGCGCCTACATGCAGGCGCACGAATCAGTTTGAAAACGCTGATGTGCTTCAAATGTAGAGCGGACACTCCTGTCCGCTGCCCTTGATCCAAAACGGAAACTCAACGAAGAGGCACGTCCCACCGCATTGTCATCTTGAGCGAAGCATGCCGCCGAGCGAAGCGAGTCGGCACGCGCAGGCGAAAGATCCCTGCACTCTTATCGGCCACGATTCGCTTCAGCAAGCCTTCAATGGATGATCGACTGCCTCCTCAAACGCAAAACAGCACCGATAGCCAATCGGTGCTGTCTCAGAAATCGGGGACCGAACGCCGTTTGCGACTTCCATCATAGCCCCTCGCAGTATGTCGTCAGGAGCATTCAGAGTGAGAGGACTGGAAACACGGAGGGTCTTTGAGCTGCGATACAGTGTGGAATGCAGAAAACTGAGGTTCGTCCCGGGCTGTCCCCTTTTTTGTTGCCCCCGCTTTTGTTCCCTCCGCGTATCGACTTCCAATGGTAGAATGCCTCCCCGAAGCGAATTTGCTTCGGAAAACTCTGGCTATATTGGGATGGCATCGCTCGTACAACATACCAGGGACTGCATAAAGTTCTTGGGTGAACCTTTTGAGGACGTAAACAGATGGATTGACGAATGCTTTGCACATTACGGCCCGCTCCATCGCAGATATCGGCACCATCGAGAAGGAATCGAGGAAGTTCGTGATCGGTTCGGTGATCGAGGTGCAGTTGCCGCCGCCATCCACATACTAAGAGACTGTCGCCATTTACCGCGCAAGGGAGACTATGAGCTGGGATATGTGGATGCCTTGGGCTTGAAGCGGGATTGGTCCACCGCCGCCTATATAAAATATTCAGAGGGAGATTTCGAAAGCTTGGTAGAACAGTTGCTAAGACCGACCGGCTTACTACTCTGGTCTTTTATAGATCTGAGCTTACTGCAACCCTTGCTGAGTTCTCTAACTCGATTAGATCACAAGGACATTGAGGCCTTGATTCCTGAATGGAAAAAGGCAACAGCGAAGAGAGAGTCCTTGTCCTCCCTTAAGCCAGGAGATCCGTCCGTTTTCGTGGCAGACACCGTCCGCCCCCCAGTGACCGAATATTTGAAAGTGGTTGAAGAAAGCGCATTTTTCAAGGCGCTGTCGTCCGTCAACGAAGTGTCGTTTGCTTTTATCGCCATAGATAAACTCGTCAATCCTCTCGTTTACCTTGACTACGAATACTTGGACACCCTAAAGCCGGAACTGACTAGCACTGACGACCTCGACGTTGTGCGTTTTGCGATGCCCCAGACATTGGCAAGTCAGGTCAAAGCGGGAATTGATCCGACACGGCATAACGTCATATTTGTCTCCAACGAGAAAAGTATGACGGTCAGCCCAGTCCAACTTCGCCAGACTCCGGAAGGGACGGAGGTCAAATTCATTGTCGCTGCGAACTTCAATATGTTATTAGTTTCCAATCATTCTGGGCGCCTCCTCATACGAAATGGAATCCACAGGGCCTTTCTGTTGGCGCAAATGGGAGTGAAGGTCGTGCCCTGCATCTTAGTCAAAGAGAGAGGTTCTATCCAGAGTCTGCAGATTACGTCCTATCCTGCATTCGCGCCATCTGTTCTAACGTTGCCTCGTCCCCCGATGCTTACTGATTTCCTGGACCCCGAACTTTGCCTGCAGGTTCCATTGCAGCGCACACATAAAGTCATTCGCATTTCAGCAGAGGAATTAATCATTCCGGTGGACTAAGAGCGAATCTAGAATGCTTCCGCCGTTTCACGATGGTATGTACCTACCCGCGGGAGACCACCCTGCTACTTGGGAGGATATTATCGGAAGATTCTGCGGAGGTGCCCGACGGCAAGGTTTTTGCAATCGCTTGCAAGCGTTTCTGGAGAGAGCTCGGAACTGCGGTTTCCTCAAAGTCTACCTTTTTGGATCGTTTATAAGCGGTAAAACTGACCCGGGTGATGTTGATCTGCTCTGGGTGTATCGGGAGGGCCTTGACCTGAATGCTCTGAGGAAGGACTGCTACGATCTCCTTAACTACGGCCTTAATAAGGAACAGGAGCGATGGGATATGTGGTGCTGCTCGGATAACGACTTTGTAATCAATTACTTAATGGAGGGTTGGCGAAAGAATAAACCCCCCGACAACCAGGCAAGGGGTGTTATAATCTTAGATCTAGCCGGCTTATGAATCTTTCCGAATACAATGCTACGAAGAGCTATAGGGATCATCTATCTCGGACGGTGGAAACCGCCCGAAACCGGCTTTCCAACCGAGATTTTCAGATGTTTGCCCCCGGCATCGAGCAGGAAATCGCCAGACTCGACGGCGAAATGACTCAGTATCCGATGCACCTCCTTCTTTCGTGCGCCCACCATGGTTGGGGCGCATGGGTTCCCGTAACGATTACCCAGACGGAGTCAATACTTTCTTCTGAGCCACCTTCTGTGAGGTTCAACTCTCCACCCGCTGTCACGCCTTGGACCAGCGTAATCTATTATGCCGATAACCGGCGAGTCCAAGCCAGCCCCTGCGCCGTTCTCGCAAATGTGTAGCAGCAAAGCTGAACCACCTTGTTACGGTTTCACCCCCAACTGCCAGAACAAAAACGAATAAACGTCCGTAAATTCCTCGATCTGCTTGGTTACTGGCTTGCCTGCACCGTGCCCCGCCTTGCTTTCGATTCGTAACAAGATTGGGCGCGTGTGGCTTGTGCCATTCTTCGCCTCGGCTTGCATCTCCGCCGCCATTTTCTTCGCGTGCATCGGATCTACTCTGGTGTCGGTGTCGGCGGTCATGAATAGGATCGCGGGATACTCCGTGCCTGGTTTCACGTGGTGATAGGGCGAGTAGGCGTAGAGCCATTTGAATTGCTCGGCGTTTTCGGAGGTGCCGTATTCGGGGATCCACAATTTGGCGATCTGGAAATCCTGGTAGTGGATCATGTCGAGGAGTGGGACCTGGCAGATGACGGCGCGGAACAGGTCGGGGCGCTGGGTGATCATGGCGCCCATGAGCAGTCCTCCGTTGGAGCCGCCCTGGATGGCGAGGTGATTCTTGTCGGTATACTTTTCGGCGATCAGGTGCTCGGCGGCGGCCGTCATATCATCAAAAACATTCTGTTTCTTATCGAGCATGCCGGCGCGGTGCCAGTCTTCGCCGAACTCGGCGCCGCCACGCAGGTTGGCTACGGCGTAGATGCCGCCGTGCTCCATCCAGAGATAGGCGGTGCGGCTGAAGGTGGGTGTGAGGCTGACGTTGAAGCCTCCGTAGGCGGTGAGCAGCGTGGGATTGTGGCCGTTTTTCTGAATGCCTTTTTTGTGGACGACGAACATCGGGACGCGGGTGCCGTCTTTCGACTGGAACCATTCCTGATTGACTTCATAGGCGGCGGGATCGATGGAGGGGGCGTTGACTTTGGTCCAGAGAGAAGTGGAACCGTCTTTCAGGTCGTAGCGGTAAATTGATGGCGCGAAAGTAAATGACTGGAATCCGTAGAAAAGTTCGTCGCGATCCCAGCGGCCGTTCGATCCGTAGACGCTGCCGATGGCGGGAAGCGTAAGGTCGTTGAGCTTCTTGCCCTCGAGATCGAAGAGCTTGAGCTGCGAGCTGGCGTTCTGTTCGTACTGCGCGAAGAGTTTGCCGCCGAAGACGGCGGTGCCTTGCAGCACTGCGTCAGATTGCGGGATCAGTTCTTTCCAGGCTTCGCGATCGAAGTTGCCGGCGTCGGCGGTGAAGACGCGGTATCGGGGAGCGTCTTCGTTGGTGGTGACGAAGAGTTTGTCGTTGTAGACTTCGCCGTTGTAGAGAAAATTCTTTCCCGTGGTGATGCGCGTGGGCGGAGTGCCGGCTTTCAGGTTCATCAGAAAAAGTTCAGACTTCGTCCAGCCCTGTTGCACGCTGATGAGGAGCCAGTGTCCGTCATTGGAAAGCGCGACGCTGGGCCAGTCTTCAGGATCGCGCCCCTGCCCGAAGATGGGTGGGTCGGTGTCCTCGGGATGCTCCTCGGGATCGCCCGAGAGTTCGTGATAGAAGACGTGGCGGTTGTACATCTCCTGGCCGTCGGGCACGTCGCCTTTTTTCGGATAGCGCGTGTAGTAGAAGCCGGAATTGTCGAGCTTCCATGCGACCGAAGCCGCGCGCGTGCGCTCGATGGTGTCGGGAAGGATTCTGCCGGTTTTGGTTTCGATGATGTGCAGCGTGCTCATCTCCGAGCCGCTGGGCGAGGTGCCGTAGGCGACGTACTTGCCGTTTTCGCTGGGATAGTACCAGTCGAGCGCGATGGTGCCGTCGGCGGCGAGTTGGTTGGCGTTGACCAGCGCGCGGTCGGGCCCGTTAAGACTGTCGCGCACATAAAGCACGGGCTGGTTCTGCATGCCTTCCCGCCGTGTGTAGAAATAATGGCGGCCAGCAATCACCGGCGGCGTGACGTTGCCGATCGAGAGCAATTCGGTCAAACGTTTGTGGATGGCGTCGCGTCCGGGGAGCCGGTCGAGGATGCCGCGGGTGTAGGCCATCTGCTGCTCGACCCACTTCTGTGTTTCGTGACTCTTGCCATCCTCCAGCCAGCGGTAGTTATCGAGAACTTTTGTCCCGTGATACATGTCGATGACCGGCTTTTGGGCAGCCACGGGCGGAGCCGAAGGAGGAGAAGTTTTGGAATCGTCGCCCGCATACACCGCAACCGCCAGCAGAAAAAAGAAAGACAGAACGGAGAACAAACGCATGAGCACCTCGAAAGATTGCAGCGAATGCATAGCCAGGCAGAACAGCTAGCCTACCAGATTGGAAGTTTTCAGATGGCGCAGGGGATGCTATGATGATCGAGATAATCGAAAGGCCGAGCCTCGACGCCCGGTCCACGACACTCCAACATTCCTCAGTAGCTCAATGGCAGAGCATTCGGCTGTTAACCGAAGGGTTGTAGGTTCGAGTCCTACCTGAGGAGCCATTCTTTCAGTAGTTTACGAATATCCCGACGTTACCCTACGATTCGGAATGTCACGGTTTGACAGTTGGATGGGGAGTGGAATAAGGTCGTGTCCAAGAGGTGGGAGTTGCGATGAAGAGGTGGCGTTCGGGCATCCTCATTTTCGAACTGTTCTTGTTTGTTTTAATCCTTGTTTTGCCGCAAGTAGAACTTCCCGATTTTGCCTTCCGTAGTGGTACTGCTCCAATCGTTGCGAGAGCGCGAGTCTCTGCGCCGCCTGTGTTGACTGCTGTGACGGTTCCGGCTCAAGCTCGGCCGATCAAACAATTCGGCAACGGAACGGAGCAGCGCTTAGGACTCGCGACTCACGCGACTCCACGGTCGCGGTTGTCCCTGCTCTGCATTCTGCTTTGCTAGCCGTGTGTTCTCCCCATTGATTCCTGCCAACTGGAAATAAGTACATAAGGTGCTTCGCGAGTGGTGGTGCCACCAATCGCGGAGCCTGACGGCAGTCGCATTCTGTCTGCACGCAAAACCTGGGTAAGAAGATCCAGCGTGACCAGATGTTGACTATCAGACGGAAAAAAGGAGAAATCATGCAAACCACTAATTCACCAGATCACATGCAAACCACCAGTTCACCAGATCAGAAGTTATGGAAGCGATGCTTGCAAGATGCGCTGTTAGAACTGGACCCCCAGGCTCTTCGAATGAAATTGGAGGCCGCAGATCAGGCCATTGAGATGCGCCGTCTCGAACTAGACTCCGCCGCCAACCCCGATGCGTATGAATTGGCGGAATTGGCGGACGGTCTACACACCCTCCGCGCACTCGGGTTCCTCACGGAGACGAATGCGGACTGTTGAACATCGCTGAGAGTTTTCCGCGTGTCTTCGGCTTTGGGGCGGAATGCCCGCAATGAAATTTGGGCGTTCCTGGGGTCCGCTAGACACCGGACGGGGCCGACCCGCGCCGCACTTCTGGGAGAGGAGGCTCGCGCGGGTCGTTTCTGAATGAAGTTTACGGTCTGATTTCATTTTGCTGAGCGGCAGCAATCTAAAGGTCAAAACAACCGAGAAGCCGCGCGGGGCCGCTCCACAACGGTGATGCGCGGCGTGTGCGGCTGGGATAATACCCGATGTTCGCCCTACGCCGGCAATCCATCCGTGCAAGTAAAAGGAAGCCTTCAACGGGCGCGAATACGCGAAATTTTCTTTGCAGGGTATTCTTTGTTTCTGTATCGTAGTACGATATAAGCAGTGCCTAAGAAGAAATCTGCGAAATCCACTCGCCAGTCCCTTGAAAAATTCCTCACAGCTCAATCGGAGCTTCCTCCGCTAACACACTGCCCACGCTGCCACGCCTTGTTGTTGCAAATCGAAGGCACGTTTGCGTTACTGGAGAGCGACAAGACCTGGACGCTTCATATGCCGGTATGCCCGAATTGCGATTTAAAGGATTGACGCGCCGTGGCAAAACTTCGCGCCGGGCACCGGAGCGCGAGGGTGTTGCACTATTCCGCTCGGTGGCTGCCCTCCCGGTCATCCAGTTAAAGGCGTGACGTAGTTCTCAAATGCCCACCACTAGACCCTAAGTGACTCTGGAGCATTCCTGTATTGGGCATTGTTCCTTTCTTGAGAACACCAGAGTGTCGTGTGACCAAAATTGATCATCCGTGACACGGGCTCCGATCTTAGAGTGGGATTCAGTCAGGGCAAACGAGGATCGGAGAATTTACGGACATCATCCGGATCATTATGCGGAACATCATGCGGACCATCAAGCGGCTATTCTTCTTTTGTCTCCTAACTAGCGCTTTGGCGCAAGTCCAGACTGCCGGCACGGCCACTCTTACTGGATCCGTGCAGCTGATGGTTGGAGCAAAGCACAGTGTGAGTCTGGCATGGAAGGGTCAACAAGGCCAGGACATTACATTCCGTATCTATCGCTCCACGACGAATGGCGGGGACTACCAAATGATTCAATCACTTATTCCCGGCCTTGGCTACATCGATGGAGACGTCACAGCCTCCACCTACTACTACGTAGCCACGACCTATGACTCCGGTACCAATAGTGAATCAGGCTACAGCAACCAGATCACCGTCAACATACCTAACTGAGAAAGAAAGAAAGAGAGACTCCATGAAAAGCAGGCTTCTCCTACTCGCATCGGTGCTGATGTTCCTCACGATTGCGGCCAGCGCACAAACCGCTCATACGGTCGCGCTCACCTGGACTCAGAGCACATTCTCCGGAGTGACAGCCAACAAGGTATATCGCTCCACCGCCAGTGGCGCGCAAGGGAGCGCCATTTACAGCAGCACGAGCCCGATCGTCACCTACACCGATAGCGGGCCGCTTACCAATGGCACGACGTATTACTACTGTGTGTCCGCATTAGCGGGCAGCAACAATGAGTCCGCATGCAGCGCACAGGCGATTGCGACCATTCCGTCTCCGCCACCGGCGCCAACGGCACTCAGCGACACCATCAACTAAGGAGACATTTGTGAAGATACTCGCGAAGATATTCGCAATCGGCATTCTCTTGTCCGGCATGGCAGCAGCACAGTGCACTCAGGCGACCATCGGTACGAACTGCAACAGTCCCATGAATGTGTCTGGCTCAACGGCTGCTCAGTCTTCAGTGGGACTCACCGATAATGGAGCCGCTTCCCCAGCACCTGCTCCATCGCAGTACTGGTTGTCGATTGATCACGGCACCATTCGACTCTCCGCCAACGGACAGCCCTACGCACTGCCGGGAATGCCAACCAACTATGTGTTGACGGCTCAGGCAGGGGGAGCTTACTCCCAGAACGTGGGGGCCGGCGCGACGACCTACAGTGCGGCACTCGCTCAGATTGATATGACCTTGCCGCAACAGGTACGGCTCATGATTTCGAGCAGCAGCTCATGTCCCCAGTGCAGCGTTCAGGCGCAATACTACAATGGCGCTGCGTGGGCCAATTTGACCAACCCGGTTACTCCCACAAAATCCGCGCTTTTTGTGACTGCATGGACGTCTTTTCCAAGCGGCGCCAATGGCGACTACGCGGTCCGATTGGCAATCAACAATTCAGGCACCACACAGGCCACCGTGGGATTGCACAGCGCCATGCTGCAATTCAAATAATGAATTTGATTCCCAGCAATGGTCGCCGGTCCACGGTCACCGTCTGCCTCGCTGCGTCTTCCAGCTGGAGACGGACAGCGGGTGACAAGTGGCACGTTCCTTCCCGAGGAATCTGCGATGAATCGAACGTTTCCGGTGAATGCCGTGGGGAACTACCAGCTTTACGTTCAATGAGTACCCTAAGCTCGCATACCGAGGCCTGACAGGACTCCCCGCATATACGCAAAGCTGCTAATAACGCCCGGCATGGGATCGTCGGGATGGACTTCATATTCCAGGTCAACGAAACCCTCGTACTTCATTGCAATCAGGGCTTCAAAGATTCCGCGCACCGGCATACGTCCTTCGCCCACGGCAACTTGGCTTTCCTTGTTCTGGAAATCCGTGAGGTCCTTCATGTGCACGTTGAAAAGCCTTGGGCCTGCCTGGTTGATCGCCTGAACCACATCGGTGCCGGCACGAACCGTATGCCCGACATCAATGCAGCATCCGATTCGCGGATCCATATCCTTTACTGCCTTCAGTACATCCAGCGGCGAGTGCCACAACTTATCTTCCGGCCCGTGATTGTGAATCGCGATGCGGATGTCGTATTCCTTTACGAATTTCTCGATGCGGGGCAGAGTTTCCGGGGAGGGATCGCCGGCAACAATCACGGCAATTCCCGCACGCTTGCAGTATTCGAACTTACTCCGGATGTCCGCATCTTCATTTTTGGCGAAATAGATGGCGCCGGCCGCGTGAAGCTTGATGCCCGCTGCGGTATAGTCCGCCAGCGCAACCGCCTCCTGCGCAGAGTCGACGGGGAGATGATCTTTGACGTCCTTCGCGTTGAGCGCGAATACGTTGAGCTGCTTCATGAAGCCGATCATCTGCGCGCGACTGAAGTTACGGAATGTATAACTCGCCAGTCCCAGGCGAACAGCAGACGGGCGATCGGTCGGGAGCCGCTCCTGAGCGAGTGCGAGAATGTCTTTCGAAAACGCGCCCGCCGCTGCAACCAATGCACCGGAGCGAATGAAGTTGCGACGAGAGAAGGAGTCATTCATAAGATGATCGTTCGCGTCCTTTCGAGAATGTGGAATTTCCGCAACACGTCCCGGGCCTTGACCTGTTTTGTAATCGACGAGACCTACCGGCTCGCTTTTAAATCTTCGGCGCCCATCCCTTCTCGTACTCACGTCCCCACATCTTCATAGCTTCCGGGTCGCCCTGGATTCGGCCATTGTTAGCGTCGAGTTGCAACTCCCGATTCACTTCCCACGCGATGTTGGAGAGTTGCAGAATAGTAACGGAGACGTTGCCGACCTCGATCGGAGCGTTGAGCTTTTCGCCTTTACGAATTCCTGCGATGAAGTTTGCGAAGTGAGCATCCGTCATGGAATCGCGGCCGACGAGATCGGCGGACGAGGCCGCCGCGCCGGCTTTGAATTCATTTGTCTTATTCCCCTTGAGGTCGTAGAGCTCATAGCCACCACGATCGACAAGCACAGTGCCTTTGGTGCCCATAATGGTCGAGCCGCGGTCGCGGCCGTAAACCTTCATTCCCTGGCAGCTCTTGCCCTCCCAGGAAATCATCTGGTCTTCGTATTCAAAGCTCGTCACCAGCGTGTCATAAAACTGCCAGTCATCTTTGAACTGGTATCTACCGCCTGACGAAGTGACCCGCTTGGGATAGTTGACGCCCAGAGCCCAGCGGCAGACATCGACTTCGTGCGTACCGTTGTTGAGCGTCTCGCCAGTGCCATAAATTTTGAACCAGTGCCAGTTATACGGGTGCACATTGTCCCGGTAGGGGCGGCGAGGCGCGGGGCCCTGCCACAGGTCCCAATCAAGCTGAGGCGGCACGGGCACTTCTTTGCCTATGCCAATCGATTTCCTGTTATTGACGTACCAGGCTTTCGCGAAGTAGGGCCTGCCGATTGCGCCGGCGTGGATCTTTTCGATGATATCGATGGTGTGTGGTGAAGAGCGCTGCTGTGTGCCCATCTGCACGAGCTTTTGATATTTCCGCTGCGCCTGCACCAGCATCTCTCCCTCAGCTGGATTGTGGCTGCAGGGTTTTTCTACATACACGTGCTTGCCTGCCTGCAATCCGGCAATGGCCATGGGGGTATGCCAGTGGTCGGGGGTTGCGATGGTGATGGCGTTGACATCCTTCTGCTCGAGAATTTTGCGAAAGTCTTTGTCCGCCTGAGCAGTCTCACCCATTTCCTGCCGCACACTGTCGCCGAACTTTTGGAGAATGTTGCTGTCCACATCGCAGACATGCGAGATGCGGGCGGCAGTCTTGTTCGCTTTAAGCGCCGAGAGATGAGCATAGGCGCGTCCATTCAGACCCATAATCGCAAAATTGAGGCGATCATTGGACCCAAGAATCTGGGCATAGCTTTTTGCCGTAGTTCCCAGGGCCAGCCCGGTTGCGCCTACCGCCAATGCATCGAGAAACTCACGTCGTGTGATCATCGTTTTCCTCTAGAAGGAGCAGTCAGGAGAGTCGAACCTGCATCGCGTGGCTCAATCTCCTTCCCATCGGATTTGTTTTTTATTAATCACTTTGGGTTGGCATAAAACAGCAGCGAGTCGCGCTGTGTGTTCCAGTCCCCCGGCACGTCGAGCTGACCGGAAGTGTCGAAATCATATTCGACCGGTTTTGATTCAGCATGCGGTTTGTAGTTCCTGAAAAATGCGGAGTTGCTCTGGATGGGCTGAGCGCGGTAATCGAGCGCGCCGACGTTATAGGGATCGACAATGACCTGCCAGCGGCCATCCAAGTCTGTAGTCTGGCGCGCATTAACGTTCTGGATCGGAGGGGCTGTCTGGCCCAAACCCTGATTCGCCAGGAGCGTGAAATACAAGAGAGCGGCTAGGCGGCGCAGAATTTTGGTCATCATGCGGGTATGGGTAGTCGTCCAGCAGAATACAGGATTTCGAATTCATTTTGCACTTAGAGACTGGATTCTTAGAGTTCTTTTTGGCGGCGCGGGCTAGCAAATCGTTCTAGAATAGTGACAGGATGGAATGAGCCCGGTCATGACTGACGATACGATCACAATTTCGGCAGGACCGCGGTTTCGGGCGGCGATGATTTTGGCGATCATTGCGGATGCGCTGCAGATTGCCGTTTTTCCTTTGTTTGTTGGAGGGGCGATGTCGCCTGCCGACGACGTGCTGGACTTTGGGGTCGGGGCCTTGATGGTCCACCTGTTGGGCTGGCATTGGGAATTCTTGCCGTCGTTTTTTGCCAAGCTGGTGCCCGGGGTTGACCTGGTTCCGTTCTGGACCATGGCTCGTTGCCAACGTCTATCGCAAATCGAAGCGGATTGCGGTGAGTGCGGAGGAAGATCGCCAGTCGCGCCCGGCGTTGGATGAACCTCGGCACTTGTGAGCCGATTTTCTTCCTGATTTTCCGCTTTGCAGCTACATTTCCCGCGATCCCTTGTTGTTGGCAATTTGCTACAATCCTCTCGCCATGACGACTGCGGGTGCGGTTTTGGTTCCTCCGAAGACGGCTGCCAGCGCTAAGGGCGATGGGCCAAGTGTGGACGTAAGCGGTGCGGCAAGTCGCGTGTTTCTGGTCACACTGGCCATTACAAAGATTATTGAGCAAGAATCGCTCGACGTCAGCATCTACGGTTCTGTGGATGGTGCGACGTGGGACGCGAAGTCGATCGCCGCTTTTCCCCAGAAATTTTATTGCGGAGAGTGGCCGCTGCTGCTCGATCTGACCTCGCATCCTAACGTGAAGTTCGTGCGCGCGCATTGGGAAATGGCGCGCTGGGGGCGCGGGACGGAAACTCCGATGTTTGAGTTTGGCGTGACGTTGAAGGAAGTGCCGGCGGAGATTTTGAAAGAGGTTAGCGCTGAGGCCCGGACCGCGTAAGAATTGTTGATTGCTGATTTCTGATTGTTGATTGAAGACCGTCGCTCCGAGGTTGATCGTAATCAGTTGACACGCGCAGCGACGCAGCATCGTGGATCGTTGGAGCACTCTTTTATGAAGGCGTCATCCCGATCCCCGGCGTCGTTCAGCCGGGGGAGGGATCTTGCGTGGGAGCTTCACGGCGTTCGGTCTGCACGCGAGATCCTTCGCTTCGCCTGAAGAACGGCTCCGCTCAGGATGACGCCCCATCGGAGTCCGCAATCGTCGCTGACGGCTAAAGTTTCAATCGTCAATCAGCCATCAATCAGCAATCGACAATAGGCCATTCGCGAACTGCAATCCTTTATATTGATTTCAGAATGAAAAACGAGTCGCAGGTAATCGTGCGTCCGGCGCGCAATGTGCGCGGGAGTGTGGAGCTGCCCGGAGATAAATCCATTTCTCATCGTTATGCGATGCTGGCGGGAATCGCCGATGGAGTGTCGCGACTGCAGAATTATTCCACCGGAGCGGATTGCGCCAGCACTCTCGGTTGCATGCGTTCGCTCGGTGTGGAGTGGGAGCGAAAAAAAGGCACGGATAACGCTATCGAGATGACGGGACGCGGCCTGACGCTGGTGGCGCCGGCGAGCGCACTCGATTGCGGGAACTCCGGTTCCACGATGCGCATGTTGAGCGGCATTGTTGCCGGGCAGAATTTCAACAGTGAGATGGCCGGAGATGAGTCCCTTTCGCGGCGGCCCATGGAACGTGTGATCAAGCCGCTTTCCGCCATGGGCGCGAAGATTACCTCGCACGAGGGGAAGCCGCCTTTGCGCATCGCGGGCGGGGCGCTGAAGGCAATCGACTACAAGATGCCGGTGGCCAGCGCCCAGGTGAAATCCTGTTTGCTGTTTGCGGGATTGTTCGCGGAGGGCGAGACGCGGATTGAAGAGCTCCTGCGCACGCGCGATCATGGCGAATTGGCCCTGCGCGCGTTTGGGGTGCAACTCGATCGCAAAAATGCCGGGCAGGGAAGTGAGGCGCGCCTTCGGGGAGGTCAGCGCTTGCGGGGCATTGAGGCCCGCATCCCGGGCGACCTATCGAGCGCGGCATTTTTTCTGTGCGCGACAGCATTGTTTCCTGACTCGCAGTTGACTCTCCCGAACCTGTTGGTGAATCCGACGCGGGCGCGGCTGCTCGACGTCCTGATGCAAATGGGACTGCAGATTTCGGTGACGCAGCTCGAAGAGATTCACGGGGAAATGGTAGGAACGCTGGACGTTGCAGGCGGGGCACTCAAGGGAATGGCGATTGCCGGAGCGGATTCGGCTGCTCTGATCGACGAGATCCCGGTGCTGGCCGCGATCGCGCCCTATACGGCGCAGGGAATTGAGGTTCGGGACGCCCGGGAGCTGCGCGTAAAAGAATCGGATCGGATTGCGGCCGTCGCCGCCAACTTGCGCCTCATGGGAGCGCAGGTAGAGGAACGCGAGGACGGGCTCCGGATTCCCGGAGGACAGACTCTTCACGGCGCCGAGCTCGACTCGTTCGGCGATCACCGGATCGCCATGGCCTTTGCGGTCGCGGCATTGCGGGCCCGCGGCGAAACTTTGATTCGCGGGGCAGAGTCGGCAGCGATTTCTTATCCTGCATTCTTCCAGGCGTTGGACGAAATCACCGAGCGGTAACAGACCGCTAGAGCGCAGCTGCGAGATCCATCGCTCCGCCTGAAAACGGTTCCGCTCTGGATGACGCCATCCGAATGGAACAGGTCACTAAGCGAGGTTATTGGCTTCTGACGGTAACTTCAGGGCTATTACTGGAGTTACCTGTTTTCTTCCGCCCGACCATAGAAAATGGTGGCAGCCGAGCGATTGTCTGCCTCTGCTCAATCATGCTGTTCACTAATTTCTTGGGGGTGAGAAGTTATGCGTTCGAAATGGATGCTGTGCGCCGTTCTGGCAGTCGCTTCAGCGGCGTTTGCTAAAGATCCGAAGCCGTATCAGACTGGAAAGCTCCTGCAGATGAATTCGGTGCAGTGCGGCACGGCGGAAAAAGACGCGAAGAGCCTTGCCGGCGAAATGCTGGGCACGGATTCCGGCAACAAGAAAACGCAGGAACTTCTTTGCCAGGAATATGTCCTGCAATCCGAACAGGTGACTTATCGCATTCGTCCGCGCGATGAGAAACATCCCGTGCTTCTGCCGGTCGGCGAGCGGGCGCAATTCCGCTTACAGAAAGACAAGATGTTGCTGCGCGTGGAAGATCCTGACAGCAAAGAGCGCGAGTATATCGTGGTCTCGATGACTCCGCGCTCCGAAAACAGTACGGCCGATGCCACGCCTTCGCATCTGAATCATCTGCAATAACGAAACTGGCATACGTTGGGAAAAGCGGTGCGGAACCTTGATCCGCGCCGCTTTTGCTGGATTCCACCACTCGGATTTGTCAGCGGCTTCTACAGCATTTTCCCCGGCGGCTTACCTGATCTGCGCACCTGGATTTTCCAACCCCGCCCCTAAAAAATCGCATCCATAGCAGTACCTGCCGCTCTACCTCCGCTCATTCTCCGCCTGTGAAAGGGAGAAGTGTGGGGGTACAAACCCAATGAGGAGTAGACAAAACATGAAACGTTGTTTCGGTCTTTTAATCGCGTCACTATTTTTGGCTGTCCCTGTGCTGATGGCGCAAGACTCGGACCATGTCGAGGTCGGCGCTTTCGTTGACTATTTCCGGCTCAGCAACAATGCCGCGCCGGTCAGCAATTTCTTTGGCGTGGGTGGCCGCGCCGCCTTCAACCTGAATGCCTATGCGCAGTTGGAAGCCGAGATGGCTTACGACTTCAAGAGGAACTACACCAGCACCTTTTCCAATGGCATCACCACGACCACGGTGAATTCGAACTTTCGAACTCTGCACGGATTCTTCGGACCCAAGCTGCAGACCGGCTCGGGTGCATTTCGGATATTCGTGACTGGAAAAGTCGGCTTCGATAACTTCAGCATCAACAATCAGAATGCACAGTCTGGTTTCGTCAACACGGTTGGGCTGACCAATGGCGCAACTTATTTCGCGATCTACCCGGGGGGAGGAGTTGAGGCCTTTGCCGGGCCGATCGGACTGCGCGCTGAAATTGGCGACGACATCTATTTCAACGGTGGGGCTCACAACAATATGCGGATTACGTTTGGTCCGCAGTTGCGGTTCTGATTTGAACGGGAGCCCGGCGGCCCGTGATGGCCGCCGGCTCTCCTGTGGCAGCCTGCTTCTTCAGCTGCAAGTAGTCTCTATCTCTAAAAGATAAGACTCCGTCGGCTACTTAGAGCACTGCGGATCAATACACCCTTGGCCGCCGGGACGGGGCGGCTGCCCCTACACGGGTTTTGGTTGTACCTGCCTGTCCCTGCAAGACGATTCGATCCTTTGCGAGACGGTTAATCCGCGGGCCGGTGTGTGATAAAGTATTGCCCACTGCAAGGGATGACCCTACAGGCGACCGAAGCCGCTCAGGGTACGCCGTTCCAAGGGAGCACCGCATGACCACTCTTCGCGATCTGGTGAAAGACCGCAAGCTCTACTCCGTTGACGCCTCGAGCACCGTGCTCGAAGCGGCGCGTTTTATGATGGAGCACAACATTGGTGCGCTGCCCATCATGCGCAACGGACAGCTGGCCGGCATTCTTTCGGAGCGTGACATCATGAACCGCGTGGTGGCGGTGGGCCGCACTCCCGGAACTACTGCAGTGTCCGAGGTCATGACTGCGAATCCGCGCGCGGTTTCCGCCGGCGAGAGCGTGGAGGAATGCCTGTTCATCATGCGGGAATTTGGATTTCGCCATCTGCCCATCGTTGACGGCAAAGATCTGAAGGGACTGGTTTCGCTGCGCGATATTCTCATGCATCAGGCTGCCGAAATCGAGCGGCCCTCGCGGAAAGCGGCGTCGTAACAGCGGCTTCCGGCTTTCGCTATCCGGCTTCCGCCGTCACTATTCAGGAAGCAGGGCATCCAACTCGTTCCGCAATGTACGATCTCCGGAAGCCGAGAGCCGAGAGCCGAGAGCCGGAAGCCGACAGCCCCACCTGCAAGGCCAAACCAACTCAGTTCATTTCGCCGGCGCAGTTACGGTCAGCGTGACCGTGGGGTTTGTGCTGTTGGAGGAGGTGGCGTTGCTTGAGACCACGCCATCCGCGTTGACACCGACGACGGTTAGAGTGTAGGTGTTGTTAGGAGTCACTCCGTTTGGGCTGGTAGTTGTGGGAGTGGTGTTGCCGCATGCGGGCGTCAGGAACAGTGCGCCGCCGATCACAAAAAGAGCTAACAGGCTCCACGCCTTCCTCGATCGCTTTCCGCCCAGCGCGGCGCCCAGGCCCACCAGCGCCAGCATGGGTAACGGGAGCCACACAGCATACAAGGTTCGCGGATGGATTCGTGGATGACGCGCGTCGCCAGTGACGATAGGGCCAGAGGTGCTGACGGTGAGGGTGGAGGTCGCGGGAACTCCGTTTACTGGTACGCCCTGTGCTCCCGACGGGTACGAGAACGAGCATACCGGAGGGATTGTAACCAGCGGAGTGATTGAAGCGCACGACAATGTCACTCCCTTGCTCGGGTAGCCGGGACTGCTGTATCCGTTGATCGGATTGATGATGATCACTGCCTCGCCTCCGCTGCCGGCAGGGACGCTGCTGGGCACGACGGGGCTTTGCACCGTAATTGTGAACTGAGGCGTCACGGCCAGCACAGTCAGATTCTGCGGCGGCGTGGTGTGAGTGGTGGAAGGCCCTGTGCCGGTGATGGTAATGGAGTAGCCCACCGTGGTGGTTTGGCCGGTTGTTGTAATGGTGGCGGTTGCGCCTGCCGGAGGAGTCACGGTCGTTGGACTTACGGCACAAACCGGGGTGGATGTCGTGGGCTGGTTCGACGAGACCTGGCAGGTGAGATCGACCGTGCCGCTGAAGCCGTTGATCGCCCCAATCGTGATGTTCGAAGAAGAAGTGCCCCCGGGGGCGACCGCGTCCGGGGAGAACGGCGCTGCCTGCAAGGTGAAGTCCGCCTGAGCGGAGGCTGAGGAGAGCAATGTTAGAAACGCCGTCAACGCCCACAAAACGGAAATTGTGGCGTGCCCGGCCCGCATCTTCAACGTAGATTGCGACAACGTAGGTTGCGAGGACTTGGACGGCGACGACTCGGATGTCAACATGAGCAGGTTCAAGTAGCTTCGATTCCTGGGACACGCCAAAGGCTGCCCGAGTCCAACATCGGCGCGGAGATAATAGCCGCAGCGGTCTCCCGGGCAATGCCCAACTCCGCGTTTCATTTTACCGCAGACGTTATGCGAGCACAGTCTTTCGAAACACTCCCACGGAATCTTCCATACTACATCACGCCACGAGGTTGATGTTGGGACAGCCGCCTTCGGCTGTCCAATCGAGCGAAGCGAGATTGCTGTGGGTTGTTGCCACGCAGATAGACAAGAAGGCATCGGGCTTGCGGCACGAGGACAGCTGCTGGCGGCTGTCCCCACATAAGTTAAACCGCGCGCGCTGCGCTAATTGACGGTAAGAGTGAGCGCCGGGGAGCCCGTGACCGACGCTCCGCCGCTGCTTCCTGTGACGGTGATGGTATAGGTGCCGGCGGGCGTGCCGGTGCTGCCACCGCCTCCGTTATTGCTGCCGCCACAAGCCGGCATGAGCAACAGCCCGGTGAGCACCAATCCGAGCATCAGGAATCCGAACAATTTTTTGTGGCGCGATCCGGTGGCGCCAAATCCCGCGCCCATAAATGTGATTCCGACGATCGGCATCAGCAGGGCATAAAAAACGCCCGAAGAGCGCCGGCCTGCGGGCCGTTCCAGCATCGCGCTCGCCGCCGTCGTGGACACGGTGAGGGTCGAGGTGGCTGTAGCATTCGCAGCGGGAGTGACGGAACTAGGGCTGAGGCCACAGCTGGGGCCCTTGGAGACCACCGGCGCAATCGTGCAGGCGAGAGCTACCGCCCCACTGAAGCCATTTACCGAAGTCACTGTGATCGTAGAGGTCGCAGAAACTCCGGGATTTCCCGAAGTCGCCGACAAGGCTCCGTTGGTCACCGTAAAATTCGCGGTGGTAGTCCCGGATAGCGAAATCTTTGCTACGAAAGCGTCGCCCGTGCCGCCGGCGTTTTTTTGTTCGGGGGCGACTGTCGGGAAGTCTGTCGAGGTCGTATTCCCGGTTACGTATACGTTTGCGCCGGCGCTGTCGACCGCGATTCCCCCCAGCGATTGCGTGTCCTCATTCAAGCTGCCGCCGAGGTAAGTCGAAAATACGAGCGCTCCGGCGGAGTTGAACTCGGAGACAAAAGCGTCGGTCCCGCCGCCGAGCGTACCTTGGGTCGCGCTGACCATTTTGAAATCTGGGGATGCCGTTTGTCCGGTGACGTAGGCATTTTTGTTTGAATCAATGGCTATGCCTGCCCCAGCGTCAGCCTGGTTTCCGCCCAGGTACGTGGAATATAAGAGCGTGCTTCCCGTGGGGTTTAACGCGGCCACGAAAGCATCCTGAACGCCGCCGCCGAACTGGGCTTGTGCCGCCACCTTAGTAGGGAAGTCTGTGGTTGACTTGGTCACGCCGGTGACGTAGGCATTTCCGGTTGCGCGGTTGACCGCGATGCCGAGGCCCTGGTCCGCGCCGCTGCCACCCAGGAAAGTTGAATAGACCAAGCCACTTCCGTCAGCCTTGATGACGGAAACAAAAGCATCGGGCAAGCCGCCATTACAGGTTCCGTCGCTGCCGCATTTAGATTGAACGACGGGGCTCGTGCCGTTGGTGTTCGGGAACGTAGGGCTTTGCGTGGCGCCGGTCACGTAAGCATTATTCGAAGAATCCACCGCCACCGCAGAAGCAAAATCTGCCGTGCTTCCACCCAGGTACGTGGAATATTGGATCGTGGTACCGGAGGAGTTCAGCCTGGTCACGAAGCCATCGTGAGTTGGGATGAAAGTAGATTGGACGGCAGGAAGGGTTGTGGGGAAATTCGTTGACGTGGTGGAACCTACGATGAAGGTGTCACCCGAGCCGTCGCCGGCCAGTGCGATTCCGTTGGCTACGTCGTCGCCGCTGCCACCGATGTACGTGCAATAAGTAATTGAACCGGAGGAGGATAGCTCGAACACAAATGCGTCAAGCCCACCGCCCCCGAAAGTTTTCTGAGCGGATCCCGTCGTGGTTGGGAAATTCAGGGAGGTGGTCCCCCCCGCGACAAATACATTGCCCGAACCATCTAACGCAATCGCATTTCCGCTGTCATCACCGCTGCCGCCAACGTAAGTTGAGTACTCCAGAGTAGATCCGTTCGACGAAATCTTTGTAACGAAGACATCGAACCCGCCCGCATACCCGGCGGTAGTTCCCGGAAAGCTTACCGACTTTGTTTGGCCGGTTACGTAGGCGTTGCCACTGCCGTCAACGGCAATGGCATATCCATCATCTTCGGCGGTGCCGCCCAAATATGTGGCATAGGTTACGGACGGATCGATTACCAGTTCGCGGCTGCGGTCGTAGCTGCCCAGCTCAAAGCTCACCTGATTGCGAGCCTGTAAAACGAAATGCGCGTCCACCGGCTGCCGGACGCCATCTTTTTCCTGGTATGCAACTGGTTTGTGCAGCAGGACGTCTCCAGCGGTGGAGGCGAGGATCAGATTCCCCGCAGGGTCGGTCGCGATGCGGACCGTGCCCGAGATGTCGAAGCGGATCGGATCAGGACTGGCGCCGGGCGCGAGGATGAAATCGAACTCCAGTTGCTTCCGCACTCCGTAGAACGCCATGCTCACTCCAGGATAAGCATCCCGGTAGGAGATGCTCGCAAATTGGGGCACATTCGTGTGCCATTTTCTGCGATCCTTGCCGAAGAAGTAATTGCTACGGCCCGGCAGTTCGTTGGCGGCCGTGATCTGCGACTGCGGATTCGCGCCCACCAGCTGCATGTGAATCGCAGCCGTCCGGCCTTGTTGAGCTGCAGGCAATGTTTTTTGCGGCGAGACGGGCAGTCCCGTGTTCGGGGTCGCCCTGGATGCGGCTGTCCGGGATGCGGAATGCAATTCGAAGACGGTGTCACTGGCGGTGAGGAAGACCGTGTAGCCGTTGCCCCGCGCCATGTACTTTACTTGAGGATCGGTCTGCCCCTGATTCGCCTCAAAGGCCAGCGGAAGAGTTTCAAGACTCGAGCGTAGCCTTGCGCTCTGTCGCGCGGCGGGAGCCGGCGCTTGCAAGGGCGCCGCAGCTCGCTTCGCGCTGGCCATTGCGCGATGCGGACGCAAGCCTCCGAAGCACACGATTCCGATGGCCGCCATCACGGCGACGGCGACGACGACGATCCAACCAGCACGCACTGAAATTCTTCGAATGGGTGGCTTAGACACGGAAGATCCTCCTGTGATCAAACCTGAAATACCGCACTGAGAGAATAGACGCGGCTGAGGGCGAACCAATCGCGAAAGCACACCCCTTGGTACCCTCAGACTGCAAAGCTGCGGGAAAGCTTAGGCGAGAGTATGAATCGGTTACCGGGCCTTGTCAATGCACAGTTCATAGCAATTCAGGTACCACCGGCCCGCTCCGGCTCAGAGGTGAATCCAGCGTGGGACAGCGCTTTAGCAGATAACTATGCCACCGTCGCGGACTCGAAATAGAATGCGTGCGGGAGTGAGAACGAACCGTTCACTGGTCATCTTGCGGATCGGGGAGGCTATTTACGCAGGTTGAATGTCTTTCTGGCAGATTGTTCCCGAGGTCTCGGTGGGGGCCACCGAGAAATTCTCTGGTGTTCCATGCGCAAGAGTCTGGATAGAGGTGGGAAACAACTTTCCCTCTCCAACTGGGCGAGCAGGGAGTGAAAGGGCCAGTCCCCCAACCAAAGCCGTGCGGCGAGCACGGCTTTCGGCTTGGTACGGTCCTTGTTCAAGCCTACCGCGTTCAATCCTACTGCGGCGGTTTCTTCTTAAACAATCCTGTGACGCTATTGACCGGATTTTGCGCGGCGCCCGGAATGCCTTTGCCGTTGAGTGCTCCCTTTAACATGCCGGTAGCCATCCCCTTCACGTCGGGAAAGAACTTCGGGTCGGAAGTGGTTCCCGAGACAGTGATCGGTACCGAGCCCATTCCGCCGATCGCGGCATTCAATTTAAATGCCAGTTCGTTCGAAGGACTCACTGTCCCCGCACCCGTGACCACGCCGATGGAGGGCACTGTCAGGTTGATCTTGTCGGCGCGCGTGCCGTCGGGAGCGACGCGGACGTCAGAGCTGAAATTCTGAATGGTCGTGTCGTTGCCGGTGGCGGCGCTCTTACCCGAGAGCGATGAGATCGCGGACAGTTTCGAGCCGAGGTTGAAGTTGGCCAGCGTGGTATTTTCCATCTTGACACTACCAACCGTAACCAGCTTGTCGACTGGTCCCGTGATCGCCAGTTCGGTGTTGAGGTCTCCGCCTTTCAGTTGCGACTTCGGTGGCAGGACTACGCCCAAGGCGGGAAGCAACGCCTCCAGGTCGTCGACCGGCATGCCTTGACCGTTCAGTTTTAGATTCACTGTCGTCACCTGGCCGTGGGCATCGTAGGTGCCGGTGAGGTGGGCGACTGCCTTACCCGTGGAAATATCGCATTGCGGGATTGTGCCTGTTTGTTTAGCCAGATCAAAATTGACTGTATAGGTCACCTGGACCGGTTTTCCCGCAGGCGATCCCTTCTTCACCATCTGCAAATTCGTGGCTTTCAACGTGCCGCTGGTCTTGGCTTCATGCCCGTCGGAGGTGACTGTTCCGTCGAAGTCGGCAATGCCTGAAATTCCGGCAGCCGGATCAATGAAACCTGATTCGGCCAGGTTCATCTTCTCCACGGCAACCTTGGCGTCCAGCGGAGTTTTTGCGGCGTCGTTGGCATCGATCGGTCCAGCTTTGCCATCGATTTTCAGGCTGCCATCGCCGGGCAGCCGCGCCGTCAATTTAAAGGGAAAAGAAGTGGTGAAAGAGAAGTCTGAGAGTTCAATCGTGACCTTATCGTAAACGCGAGGCTTCTCCGCCGATCCCGCGCGCGACACCGTGAGACGCCCGTTATTCACGTTCAGCTTCGCCACCGACAAACTCGCATTGCTCGAGGAACTTGAGGTCGCCGGCGCATTACTCGAAGCAGCGGAGCTTGCGGGCTGCGAATTCGGAGCGCTGGCGGAAACGGGCTTCGAAGTATTATTTGCGCCCAGGCTTGAGTAATTCCACTTGTCGCCATTCTGCGATCGCACCAGGCTGATTTCCGGATCGTTCAAAGTCATTTCCGTCACGTTCAAAGTCTTCGAGAAAATCAGCGGGATCAACTCGACCCCTACTTTGAGCGACTTCGCCTGAACGAACGGACTCTTGCTAAAGGCGGGATCGTCGGCAATAGAAATGTCATCCGCGGTCACGCTGCCCGTAAGCAGAGAGAACGAAAGGTTTCCGACTTTTGCCTGCCGGCCCAGCGCGGCCGTGAGATCGTTTTCAATCTTCGGACGGAAAGAGTTGGCGTCGATGAAAAACGGAATGGCAATGACAATGACGAGTAGCACGGCTATGACGATGGCTACGATTTTCACGATGCGATTCATTAGTAGTACCTCCTGCCAGAAGGGAATCTGGCGGTCGTGTTGGCGGCGGGAACAGCGAACGCCGGGCGTATCACTGCGGATCTTGAAGTAATTCGGGAGAGGGTACCGTGCCGTTGTCCATCTGCTTCTCCCGTGCGGCGCGGTGTTGGTTGTCAACATTCACCGCCGCTTCCAGTTCCTTTTTCGCTTCTTCCTTGCGGCCCAGGCGGAGCAGGATCTGTCCTCGCACGTAGTGGGCATCGGTACGAGCCGGATCGAGCTTGACCGCGGCACTGCTCTCCACTAAGGCCGGGGCGAATTTTTTCTGACGCTGATAGATTTTGGCCAGCCCCAGACGTGAATTCACCAGCCGCGAATCGCGGCGCAGCGCCTCGCGGTAATTCGCCTCCGCGTTCTTGTCGTCCTGCATGAGCCAATATATGTCTCCCAGTTCGTCGTAATCGAGGGCGAGATCGGGCTCGACGGCGGCGTCTTTCAGAAATTCGTCGCGGGCTCGCGGAAAATCCTGCTTTTTCAGGTAGGTCAGTCCGAGGTTGAAGTGGACAAAAGGAAGCTTGGGATCAGCCTCGGCCGCGGCCTGAAATTCAGCCAGAGCCGCATCATACTGCTCGAGGTTCAGGTGATACTTGCCGATAAACAGGCGGTATTCGGGTGAACCATCACCAACTTGGATGAGTTGTTCGGTAGCACGGTTGTCGAGTTCTTTGCGGCCGGCGCGATGGGCCGCATTCGAAAGCACGTATAAATACGGCAATTGGGTGGATTCCTGCGCCCAGAGCGGTTCCAGCGCGGCGGCCGCGTCGCCCCAGCGCTCGGAAAAAAAGTAGCAAAGCCCCAGCAGATACCGAGGCTGCAGCGCGTCTGGCTGGTCGCGCACTACCGATTCGAAGGCCTTCGTCGCCTGGAGAAATTCATTCTGCCGGTAGTAGGCGAGGCCGATGTTCAGGCGAATGCCTGCGACCTGCGGCATAAGATGCTCCGCTCTCTGTAGCATTTCCAGCGCCTTGCTCCATTGCTTGCGGCGCATGTAGACCACGCCGAGATTGGCGTATGCTCCTCCGGCCTGCGGATCAAGCTGAAGCACTTGACGGAAATCGTGCTCGGCTTCGTCCAGTTGGCCTTCTGTGAGGGCTTCCTGCCCGTGCTGAAAAAGCTTCGCGGGACTCGCGGTTTGGCCTGCTCAGTGGATGAGGATGCGGACGCGCCAGTGCGCCCGGCCGCGGGGCGCAGTCGCGGCTTGCTGCGGCGGAATGGCCGTCGCTACTCCCGCTAACAGAAGCACAACCAAAGTGGCTGATGCGATTCGTGTGCTTGACACTGATATAAGTCTCTGCTGTAGTGTCCGCCAGTGTAGGCTTGCAATTCAAGCAACACATTGGTCGTGTGGGGACAGCCGCCCCTTCGGCAGGCTCAGGGCAGGCTCTCGGCTGTCCGTCGAGCGCAGCTCGACTTTTTTCTCGGAACTGCGTGGGTTCAATGAAAACAGACATCGGGCCTCCGGCCCGACGGACAGCCGGGGGCGGCTGTCCCTACATAGTTTTAGACTGCAGCGCCGTTCGTTCCGGCGCGAGGATTGAGATGGTGACCATCCGTGACGTGGCCAAGGAAAGCGGATTTTCCTCGACCACGGTGTCGATCGTGCTCAACAACGCGCCGCTCTCCCGCTACATCCCCGCAGTCACCAAGAAGCGGATTGAACGCGCCGCTCAAAAGCTGGGATACCGGCCCAACCAGTTCGCCCGCTCTTTCCGCAGCAAGCGCAGCCACACCGTCGGAGTCATGGTCTTTGATATGACTGACCCGTTCTGCACGCTGATTCTGCGCGGCATCGAAAACACTCTGTACCAGTCGTCCTATCTTCCCATTCTCACCGACGTACACAACGAGCGCAGACGCTTCGAGCGCTACCTGGAAATGCTTCTCGACCGCCGCATCGAAGCTCTGATCGTTGTGGCGAACTGGCTTTTTCTCGATATCAATCTGCTCGGCGATCTGGAGAAGAACAGCATTCCCACGGCGATGATCGGCTGCGAACTGAAGACGGATTCGATCAGTTCGGTCATCGTCGATAACGAGGTTGGCGGCCACATGGCGCTCGAACATCTGCATTCTCTCGGCCACCGAAAAATCGCCATCATCCGCGGGCCGAAGGGGCTGACCGACAGTTCTCCGCGCTGGCGCGGTATCCGCAACTGCGCCAAGGAATGCGGCCTGGAACTCGATTCCCGTCTGATCGTTGACCTTCCTGAATCGCGCGATCCCATGTCCAGCTTCGAGTCGGGGCATAAACTGACTGAAGAATTGATCCGGCAGAAGCGTCCTTTCACCGCGCTGCTGGCCTTCGATGACATGAGCGGCGTTCGGCGCCATCCGGGCGCTTGAGCAAGGCGGGGATTCGCGTGCCCGAACAATGTTCGGTGATCGGATTCGATGACGTCGCCACTTCGGCCTTTACACTCCTTCGCTCACCACCGTCCGCCAGCCCATGGAAGCGATGGGGGCGTCGGCGGTGGGAATTGTGGTCGACGGCATCAACGGGGTGCTGGAAAAGCGTGAAATCACGGCCACCCATCGTAAGGTCGCGCCGGAGTTGGTGGCGCGGGAGTCGACGCGCAGCCTGTAATTGTCGCCTAAATGCCCAAGTCCTTTTTGGCAGCCGCGGAGGGAATTTGTAAAAAGGATGCCACTTGGATTGCCGGCATCGTTTTTTCTTGACAGCGGCTGCCTCATAAAAGCACTATTCATACGTTTTAATAGCCGGTCTCCGGGTCTCAACCCACCGGGCGAAAGTCCGCACGAAAAATAAGCCCCGAGCCGTAAGGCTCGGAAGCACGGCAAAGCCGACTGAACTCGCGCAGGGATAATGCTCGCGCCAACGGGGGGAGCCTGACCATGAAATCTACATCGTTTACTGTTACGGGTCTTGCTGTTGGTCGTAACATTCTGCGGAGCCGCTGTGGGCTCAAACCGGCTCCATACAGGTACGGTCAAGGATCCTTCAGGAGCCACCGTTTCCGGCGCCGCCGTTCCAGGTGACCAGTCCCGAGCGCGGCATCAACCGCCAGACCACAACGAACTCCACGGGTGAATACAACGAGTCCGCACTGCCCCCCGGCAGCTATAACGTCATCGTGACTGCCGCGGGTTTTAAGAAATTTCAGGCCAAGGAAGTAATCCTGGATGTGGCGCAGAAAGCGCGCGTGGACGTCGCGCTCCAAGTCGGGGCCATGACCACGGAGGTCGTGGTTCAAGGCGAGAATGTCGCTCAGGTGGAGACGCAGTCCTCCGAACTTGCGGGCACCGTAACCGGAAAGCAAATCACGCAACTCGAATTGAACGGCCGCAACTTCACCTCGCTGGTCACCTTGGTGCCTGGCGTTAGCAACCAGACCGGACAGGAGGAGGGAACGGTCGGCATCAATGGCAGCGTCAGCTTCAGCATGAACGGTGGCCGCGTCGAGTACAACAACTGGGAACTCGATGGCGGCGACAACATGGATAACGGCAGCAACGGCACGCTGAACGTTTATCCCAGCGTGGATGCAATTTCAGAATTCAAGGTTCTGACCTCCAATTACGGCGCGCAGTACGGCCGTAACGGATCCGGCACAGTCGAGGTGGAAACCAAGAGCGGCACCAGGGCATTCCACGGTGATGCCTACGAATTCGTCCGCAATGACATGTTCAACTCCCAGAACTACTTCAACAGCGTTGATGCCGGCGGCTCGGGAACGGTGCCGCCTTACAAAAAGAACGATTTCGGCTACACCGTCGGCGGTCCGGTTTACATCCCTGGTGTCTACAACAAAGATAAGCAGAAAACCTTCTTCTTCTGGTCCCAGGAATGGCGGCGCGATCGTGTTCCGAACGCCTTCAACGTTCAGGTGCCGTACAGCGCAGAGCGCACGGGCGACTTCAGCGATGTCTGCCCGAACACAGCCGTATCTCCAAGCTCAATGGCTGACTGTCCCATCAACCCGGCGACCGGTCAGCCCTTCCCCAATAATCAGGTACCGGTAACAGCGCAGGCTCAGGCACTCCTGCCCCTGATCCCAGTAGGTACAAAGGATGCGCCGGCCCAGTCCATCTTTAACAAAAACGTCAGCCTGCCAACGGACTGGCGTGAAGAATTAGTTCGGGTTGACCACAACATCAACGAGCACGAGCGCGTGACTTTCCGCTACATCCATGATTCGTGGACTACGCTGGAGCCAGGCTCCATCTGGGACACTGCCAGTTTCCCAACCTCTCAGACCTTCTTCACCGGCCCTGGCGTCAGCATGGTGGCGCGGCTGACGAGCACAATCTCACCGACGCTCCTCAATGAATTTGTGGCCAGCTACACCACGGACCACATTTCCTTCAAATCGCAGGGCTACTACCAGCTTCCATCGGGCTTCTCCATGGGATATCTCTATAACAATGGCGCTGGAGGAAAGCTTCCGGCAATTAACATCGGTGCCGGCACGAATGTGTATTCGTCAGGGTTCGGCCAGGATCCGCAAGGAATCTGGCCCGAGGGACCGTACAACTCCAATCCGACATACACCTATCGCGACAACATCACCAAGATCGTTGGACGGCACAACTTGCAATTCGGCGTCTACTTTGTTGCGGCCCAGAAGAATGAGCTGAGCAGCGTGCAGGTCAACGGCTCCCTCACTTTCTCCAAAGTCTCCAACGGCGTTCTAGTGGGTCCGGCGGCCAATCCGCATCCTCTCGGTACTGGCAATCCCTTCGCAGATTTCCTCATGGGCAACATTGCCAGTTTTGGCCAAGGCAGCAACCAGCTGAAGTTCTATAACCGATACAAGATCGTGGAGCCTTACTTCCAGGATGACTGGCGCGTTACCGACCGCCTGACTCTGAACCTGGGTTTGCGACTAAGTCTGTTTGGAACCTATCGCGATCGTTATCACCATGCCTACAATTGGGATCCGGCGGTTTACGCGGCCAGCGCCGCCACCGCTCCCCAGCTCGATACTACCGGCCTCGCCACTGGCAGCGCTGGTGCGTTAATTCCTGGTGTCGGCAACCCCCTTCTCGGTCTGGTGCAATGCGGGGGGCCAGGAGGAACCTACAATTTTGAAGGATTCCCCAACACTGTGGTGGGCGGCAATTCGAACCCAGGCTGCCTCAAGGGACACCTTATCAATCCTGCTCCGCGAATCGGCTTTGCCTATGATCTGTTCGGCAATGGCAAGACTGCGATCCGCGGCGGCTACGGCATCTTCTACGAGCACGCCAACGGAAACGAGGCCGACACCGAAGGAATGGAGGGCCAGACTTCGCCGTTGATTCAGACGGCGACGCAGACCAATGTTCAAGGCTATAACAATATTGGCGCCTCGACCGGATCCCTCTCTCCCAGCTTCCCGTTCAGCTTCTATTCGATTCCAAACAGTGCGATCTGGCCGTACATGCAGCAATGGCACTTCGACATTCAGCATGAACTGCCGGGCCATTCGGTCGTCACCATGTCGTACGTGGGCAGCAAGGGGACCCACCTGGGATTGCAGCGCGACCTGAACCAGCTCTATCCAGTATCCGCCAGCCAGAACCCGTACAAGCCAGGCGAACCGATCGGCGGCGGATTTGACACTAACGGCAATCCTATTCATGATGACTGCGGCACGATGACAACCCCCAGCGGAGTCGCCATCACTGGCCAGGCCGCAATAAACCTGAGCGTGGCCTGCGGCAACAACGCGGACTTCTTCCGCCCGTTCCAGGGGCTCCACACTGTTACACGCCTGGAAAATCAGGCTAACTCCACGTACCACGCGCTGCAGGTCTCAGGGCGGCGAAGCATCGGGTCTTTGAACCTGACGGGCGCGTATACCTACAGCCATTCCATCGACAACGCTTCCGATCGTTATGATGGCACGTTCGTGAATTCCTACAATCCAAATTTCACACGCGCCAGTTCCAACTTCGATCAGCGTCACCTGCTGAATTTCAGTTGGGTCTACGACCTGCCGTTCTTCAAGAAGCCTGGCTTGACACACTCTCTGCTCGGAGGCTGGGAGTGGTCCGGCATCGAGTCTTTCTCCACTGGAATTCCCCTGACCATCACCAACTCAACTACTTACGGCGACAACGCCGGGGTTGGCAATGCTGTCGGTACCGGTTCATTCCCCGACCGCATCGGGAATCCAAGCTCAGGCATTCCACCCGCGAATCAGGTGTCCTCATCCAGCTACTCCAAATTTGACTTCAACCCCGCGGCCTTCACGCTTCCCCAAGGGCTAACCTTTGGGGATGCTGGACGCTCCGACGCTCGCAATCCTCATCGCATCAATTTTGATATGGGAGTCTTCAAGCACTTCGCCATTAAGGAAAGCACGGCGGTTGAGTTCCGGGCCGAGGCTTTCAACATCTTCAACCATCCTCAGTTCTACATCGCGTCCGCCTCGGGCTCAGGGCAGACGGTTGGCATGTCCTGTCTCATGCCTCCGGGCGGTGATGCCGGCAGCTGTATTGGGCCCGGCGGTTCCAGCTTTGGCCAGATCAGCAGCGCGCACCTCGCCCGGGTCATGCAGTTCAGCGTGAAGTTCCTCTTCTAGCCCGGCTGCGGCGGAAACGGAGAACCGGTCTCGCAAGAGGCCGGTTCTTTTTGCATCTGGAACTGAGACGAAGCGGAAACGAAATTCGCAACTGACAAGTGACAACTGTTCTCATCCCACTTGTACGCTCTGCCGCCCTCCCACCGCCTGTAGCGCATGCTCCAAATCCGCAATCAGATCCTCCACACTCTCAATCCCCACCGACAGCCGTACCATCTGCTCGGTCACGCCCATCTGCTCGCGCTGCTCCGCGGAAATCATCGCGTGCGAGGTCAGCACCGGAATCGACACCAGCGACTCGACGCCGCCCAGGCTCGTCGCCAGCGTGAAAAGGCGCATCGCTTCGCTCGCCCGGCGCGCGTCCTCGCCCGTGCCCTCAACTTCGAACGTGACCATGCCACCGCCACCCGACATCTGTTCGCGCGCAATGGCATGCTGCGGATGGCTCTTTAAAAACGGATAGTACACGCGCCGCACTTTTCCATGTTGACCCAAAAACTCTGCCACGCGCAGAGCATTCTCGTTCTGCCGCGCCACGCGCACGGCCAGCGTCTTGAGCCCGCGGATCAGCAGCCATGCGGCGTGCGGATCCATGCAGTTGCCCAGCGTCGTCCGCGTCTCCCAAAGCTGGTCCATCAGAGCCCGGCTCCCCGCCACTACGCCGCAAGTCAGGTCCGCGTGCCCGCTCAAATATTTCGTGCCCGAATGCATCACCAGGTCGATGCCATACTCCGCCGGATGCTGATTGATAGGCGTACCAAACGTGCTGTCGATCATACTGATCAGCTTGTGTTGCCGGGCCAGGGCCGCAGCTTTTTTCAAATCAACCACGCGCAACGCAGGATTGGTCGGCGACTCCAGATAAAGCATTTTTGTATTCGGCCGGATCGCCCGCGCGTGCTGCTCGTAGTTGGTGGTGTCGACGAAAGTCGTCTCAATGCCCATGCGCGGCAGCCATTGGGAAAAGAACTTGGTCACGCCCCCGTAAATGTCGCGCTGTGCGACCAGGTGATCGCCTGCCTTGAGCAGCGCCAGAATCGTGGTGGTAATCGCTCCCATGCCGGAAGCAAAAGTGCGTGCCGCCTCTACGCCCTCGATTGCGGCCACAGCCTGCTCCGCCGCGGTGTTCGTCGGATTCCCCCAGCGCGTGTAGTAGCGGTCGGTCGTGGTAACGCGCTGCTGCTCTTCGTTGTCGGCAACTTCGAAGGTGGATGTCTGATAAATAGGCGTGCCGACCGGACCATTCTTCTTCTCCAGATCGGCCGCGCCGCGAACCGCGGCGGTTTCAGGGCGACGAGTCTGCCGTTTCATGGTTCCCTCACGTGCTCCAGAGTAACCGCGTCGATTCGACGGCGGCAAGCGAAAGCGACGCCACTTCATGCGGGGACAGCCGCCCCTGGCTTTCCCTCGAGCGAAGCTCGAGTTCCGCGCACCATTTATAATGCCCATTCCTATCTTATGGACTTGGGTCTACAGAATCGCGTAGCTCTGGTGGCCGCGTCCAGTCAGGGACTCGGTCTCGCCACCGCCGAAGCCTTTGCCGCCGAGGGCTGCCGCGTGGCTATGTGCGCGCGCAATCAGCAAACGCTGCAGGCCGCCGCAGACAAAATCAGAAAGCAGCACAAGACGGAAGTCTTCGCGGAGGCGTTGGACGTAGCCGACCCGGCCGCGGTCAGCCGATTCGTGGCCGCGGTGGCCAACAAGTTTGGCGGCGTCAACATTTGCGTGACCAATGCCGGCGGCCCGCCTGCCAAAGGATTCCTGGCCGCCACGCTCGACGACTGGCAGCGCACCCTCGAATTGAATTTCCTGAGCTCGGTTTACTTTGCGCGCGAAGTGATTCCCCACATGCAGCGCAAGCACTGGGGCCGCATCATCACCATCACATCCATCACCACCAAGCAGCCGGTCGCGGACCTGGTGCTTTCGAACGCAGTCCGAGCCGCAGTGGTGGGATTAGTAAAGAGTCTCGCCAATGAGTTCGGCAAAGACGGAATTCTGGTCAACAACGTTGGCCCCGGTTTCACCGCGACCGATCGTCTGAAGGAATTGGCGAAAGCTCGCTCGGCAGCCAGCGGAAAAAGCGAGCAGGAGATTTTCGACGCCTGGGCCGCCGACGCTCCCCTCAAACGCCTGGGCGAGCCTCGCGAGCTGGCCGAGGCTGTCGTTTGGCTGGCGTCGGAGCGCGCGTCGTACGTCACTGGCCAGACCGTACTCGTAGACGGCGGCATGTATAAAGGACTGTGAACGATTCATCGGGAGATCCATGCGATCGATAGCTTCAAGAATGTCGGTAATGAGCGGGGAGGGCGCGCTCTCGGTCTTCGCCCGCGCCAAAGAACTGGAAGCCCAGGGCCGCTCCATTATTCACCTGGAACTCGGCGAACCCGATTTCCATCCCGGCAAGTCGGTCATCGAATCGGCCGCCAAAGCTTTGGCCGACGGCAAGGACCGTTACTGCGCCGTCGCCGGCGTCCCCGCGCTGCGCGAAGAAATTGCCGCCTACCTCGCCCGCACTCGTGACATCAAGGTCTCGTCTGCAAACATTGTTCTCGCGCCCGGTTGCAAGATCGCGCTCTTCCTCGCCATGATGGCCCTGCTCGAACCCGGCGACGAGGTTCTCTATCCCGATCCCGGTTTCCCCGGTTATTCCTCGATCACGCTGGGCCTGGGCGCGGTTCCGGTGCCGTTTACGCTCTCGGCCCGCAATCATTTTCAGCCCGACCCGGCGGAAGTCGCGTCGAAGATTACTTCGCGGACGCGCATGCTGATCACGAATTCTCCCGGCAATCCGACTGGAACCGTCTATACCGACGCCGTACAGCGCGCTCTGGCTGAGCTTGCCGTCAAGCACGACCTGTGGGTGCTCTCCGATGAAATCTACGCGCGCATCATCTACGGCGGCGAATATCTTTCGATGTTGCGCTATCGGGGCATGGCGGAGCGCACTCTGATCATCGACGGATTCTCCAAGAGCTTCGCCATGACCGGATGGCGCCTGGGATACACCGTCGCCCCGCCGGGCGTGGTCAGCGCACTGGTGATGTTGGCGGTGAACACCTACACCTGTGTCGCCGAGTTCACCCAGTATGCCGCCATTGACGCCCTGCGCGATCGGGAGGGTAACACCGCACACATGGTTGGCGAATTCAGCCGCCGCCGCGAACAATTCGTCCGCGAACTCAATCGTGTGCCCGGCTTCCGCTGCCACCCGCCTGAAGGCGCGTTCTATGCTTGGGTCAACATCACAGGTACGGGCTTGTTGGCCGAGGACCTGTGCCGCATTCTTTTGGAAGAGGCTGGCGTCGCGGCCATTCCCGGCGCTGCGTTTGGCCCGTCCGGCAAGGATTTCATCCGTTTTTCGTTCGCCTCCTCCATGGCAACGCTGCATGAGGCGGTCGAGCGCATCGTGAAAGTATCGGCGGCCTGGCAGGCAACAGCAGTCGCCCGATGAATGGAATACCGGCGCCTGCATTTATATCCGATTTGAAAGGGCGCGGCTTAAGCCGCGCCGTAAGGTCCACACCATCGACCGCGGCTTTAGCCGCCGCGCTATAAGCAGGTTGAAACGGCCCGAGGTACGTTTATGAGTATGAGACCCGCAATTCGAGGATTTCTTCTTTCCGCCATGGCCGTCATTCCGGCCGTTGCCGCCGCCCAGGCCCGCCCTTTTCCCGGTCCCGATGTCCAGCAGATTTACCAGCGCCTGCTCCCGCAGATCGACAAGATTCCCGCCTTCGATCACCATGCCCACCCCGGCTATGCCGACGATCCCGATGTCGATGCCATGGCGGCCCCTCCCCAATTCAGCGAGGCATTGCGCACGCGCGACGATAATCCCGAACTGGTGGCCGCAGCAAAGGCCTTGTTCGGATATCCCTACACCGATTTTTCTCCCGAGCATGCAAAATGGCTGGTCGATAAAAAGACGGAACTCAAAAAGCAGCTTCCCGGGACCGCCTATTTCAATTCGATTCTCGACAAGATCAACACCGAAAGTTCCGTGGCCAACCGCGCCATGATGCCCGACTATCTCGATCCGAAGCGTTTTCCCTGGGTCTTCTTCGCCGATTCGTTCATGTGGCCGTTCAACAATGAGCGCGAGACCGCGCGGAACTCAGACGAGGGCGTGTACATCCCGCTGCAGGAAAAAATGCTGCATCGCTGGATGCAGCAGGAAAATGTCGGCAAACTCCCCGCCAGCTTCGCCGACTATCTGAAGTTCATCAGCCAAGTGCTGGAGGATAATTCGAAGCGCGGCGGAATCGCCATGAAATTTGAGGTCGCCTATTTCCGCCCCACGACCTTCGGCGATCCCACGCGTGCGCAGGCGGAAGACATTTACCAGCGCTACGTTACCGGTGGAATCCCCACCGAAAAGGAATACCGCACCTTCCAGGATTTTATCTTCCGCTATCTGGTGTTTGAGGGTGGCCGCCTGCACTTGCCGGTGCACATTCACACTGCGGTCGGCATCGGCGACTATTTCAACCTGTCGCAGAGCAACATCATGAATCTGGAGAGCGTGTTGCGCGACCCGCGCTACGCCTCCACGATCTTCGTGATGATCCACGGCGGTTATCCGCTGGAACGCGAAGCCATCTGGCTGGCCGCCATGAAGAATGTTTACCTCGATTCTTCGTTCGGCGAGCTTGCACAATATCCGTCGGCCTTCAAAGAGACGCTAAAGATGTGGCTGGAAACTTTTCCCGACAAGATCACTTTCGGCACCGACTGTTTCCCTTACAATCAAGTGCTGGGGGCGGAAGAGAGCTACTGGCTGGGCGTGCAGTCGTCGCGCACCGCTCTGGCCGCGGCTCTGGCGGAGATGATTTCAGAAAACGAAATCACCGAAGCCCGGGCGCTGGAATTAGCCCATGCCTACCTGCACGATACGGCAGTGAAGTTGTACAACGGACGAGTGCATTAAGTGTCGGTTGAGCCCAAGAAGAATGTTCGGTGGGCAAGAAGATAGGGTGATGTCTAGTGCTCCAGCCGCGAAGCGGCGAAAGAATGCAGCCCACAGCTTGCCCTGAGCCTGTCGAAGGGGCGCAAGCCGTGGGACCCTGGCGGTTAAGAGGATCAAGCCCCATCGGGGCGAAAGAAAAAGAACAACATGCCAAAAAAGAAGCTGAAGACCAAACCAAAAACTAAGACCGCAACTCGCGCCAAGGCAAAATCCGCGCTCTCCCATTCCCGCGCCAAGCGCGCCGTCACCAAACACGCCGCAGGCACCGCCGTTTTGCAATATATCCCCTGGCATACCATCCCGCTCGAAGAGCTGAATCCGCTGCTGCAGCGCCAGTTCGTGGTCGGCCAGGAAATTATGGTGGCGCGCGTGCTGTTGAAGAAAGGCTGCATCGTCCCACAACATAGCCATCACAACGAGCAACTCACCTACATTCTCGACGGTGCGCTCAAGTTCTGGATTGACGGCAAAGAGATCATCGTCCACGCCGGTGAAGTGCTCTGTATTCCGGCGCACATGCCGCACAAAGCCGAGGCTATGGAAGACACGGTTGACCTTGATGTCTTCACTCCTCCGCGAGCCGATTGGATCAACAAGACCGACCAATATCTGCGGGAAGAGAAGTAAGTTCGGGCCATGCCTCCACTCTCCAGTTCTGCGCCGGGTGTGCGCCAAGCCCCCTTTCGCTTTCGCTGCATCGCGTGCGGAAATATAAGCGACAGCGCCGGTCAGAACTTCCGCTGCCCGCAATGTAAAGACCTGCTGGAAATTACTTACCCTCAATGGAAAGAGGCCAGCCCCGACGACGCAAAATTGAAATCGACGTGGCGCAGCCGTCGACTTTCGTCAACGCCCATCGATCAGAGTGGCGTATGGCGTTTCCGCGATCTGCTTCCCGCGCTTGCCAGCGACGACCAAGCCATCACCCTGCGCGAGGGGAATACGCCACTGTACGACCTTCCGCAGTGCGCCCGCATCACGGGCGTGCCGCGCCTGTTGGCCAAACACCAGGGATTGAACCCCACCGGCTCCTTCAAAGACGCTGGTATGACCGTCGCCGCAACCTTCGCGCGGATGGCCGGTTTTCGCTGGGTCGCGTGCGCCTCTACCGGCAACACCTCCGCGTCCATGGCGGCCTACGCCGCCCGCGGCGGCATGCGCAGCCTGGTGCTCGTCCCAGATGGCAAGGTTTCCTGGAGCAAACTCTCGCAGGCCCTCGACTATGGCGCCGTTACCTGTCAGTTGCGCACCGACTTCGACGGATGCCTGCGGCTGCTGCAGGAGTTGGTCTTGCGCGCGCCCGTCTACCAGTTGAATTCGATCAATCCCTTTCGTTTGGAAGGCCAGAAGACGCTGGCGCTCGAACTACTCGAGCAACTTGACTGGCAGCCCCCCGACCACATCATCGTCCCCGGCGGCAACCTTGGAAACAGTTCCGCGATCGGCAAGGCGCTGTTGGAAATGCGCGATCTCGGCCTGATTTCGCGCTTGCCTAAGCTGTCAATCATTCAGGCTGCAGGCGCTAACGCGCTGGTCCGCACGCTTCGCGAAGGCGGCGGCAAACACCTGATCAGCGTGCAGGCCGAAACCCGCGCCACCGCAGTTCGCATTGGCAATCCCGCCTCGTGGAAGAAGGCAGTTCACATCCTCGAAGCTACTGGCGGAGCCTGCGAACAGGTAAGTGAAATCGAGATCGCACAGGCCAAGGCTGAGATCGGCGCCGAAGGCATTGGATGTGAGCCAGCCTCCGCGGTTACGCTGGCCGGGTTGAAGAAATTACTGAGGCAAGGGTTTGTGGCCCCGGAAGAAAGCGTGGTCCTGATCCTTACCGGAAACCTGCTGAAGGATCCCGATTTCACCATGGGATTCCACCGTGGCGACCAATTCAAAGGCACTGTCGATGAAAGCGCGAGCGTCGCCTTGAACCCGTTGCGCCGTCCGCCGATTGTTATGGATGCTACGTTGGATTCAGTGACACGGACCTTGGAGCAAGCCGAAAGGTTTTCGTAGCGCCAGCGACGCGGGTGAGACGATCCCGCAACAGCCGGCAAAGGCGCCTGCGCTACAGATCAACACATAACTATGCCTTCAACAAGAAGGAATCCGAACCGCTCCCGGCTCCGCCTGGCCCTGCCCGCCACGTCCGCGAATCTTGGCCCTGCCTTTGACGCGGCCGCCCTCGCGCTGGATTTCTCTATCAAGATTGACGCCCGCGCAGCCGAAGAATTCTCCATCGCCGCCACCGGGCGCGATTATGAAATCTGCGGACGGCTCAAAGACCACCTCATTCTGAATACCTACCGCGAAGTGCTCGAAGCCGCCGGGCGGTCGGTCACTCCGCTGAATGTCAAAATCGCGAATGACATTCCCATTGGCAAGGGTTGTGGCTCCTCTGCCGCCGCCCGGTTGGCGGGCATTGCCTTGGCGGTGTACTTTGGCCGTCTGCCTTGGACCGATGCCCAAATCATCGGCGAAGCTTCCCGCCGCGAGCACCATCCTGACAACGCTTCCGCCTGCTGGATGGGAGGCCTCACCATTGCCCGCATGTGCGGAGAAGCGGAAGCCCAAGTGGTCGAAATTCGCCCGAAAGGGAAGTGGCCGCTGCTTCTAGTGGTGCCCGAGCAGAGCCTGGCGACGGAAGAGGCGCGTCGCGTCCTTCCCGCACAGTACTCGCGCGCTGACGCAGTCACGAACGTGCAAAACTCTATGCTGTTGCTCGCGGCCTTCACCCAGGGTCGCCGCGACCTTCTTCCCGCAGCCCTGGAAGATCGCCTCCACCAGCCCTATCGCGGGGTGCTCTGCGCCTTGCTGCCCAGTCTGCAGGCATTGAAGGGAAAGGACGGCGTCCTGGGCGCGGCTCTCAGCGGCGCCGGCCCGTCGGTATTGCTCTTCCTCGATCCCGGCGTCTCTTTGCAGAAAACGCGCGCCCGCGTCCACGCTCATCTCTCACGAAGCGGCCTCAGCGCGGAACTGCTTCCCACATCGATCAGCTTGCGCGGAGCCCGCTCTTCATTCCCGAAAAACTGACTGTGCCAAAACTGCTGTCGCGAAAAACTGTTCACCTCTACAGAAAGTACGGTATTTACCGGCCTTTTTTTGGCGGATAAATTTGTATTTCCCACCTTGCGAAACAAAAGCGTGAACAAAGTGTTCTTACGATCGGCGGATTTCATGAGGATCCCCAGGAACTCGCTGCGCGGACGTTCCAAAATCTGCAGGCAAAGCCACGCGCGGGTGACTGTGCTGAAGCTCGATGAGCCGAAACTGGGTGTTCTGAGGTCGTTTGTGCTGAAGCCAGGTGGGCTGAAAATGAAGTCGAAAACGCGTCAAGGCGGACTGGGAGACCGGGGGAAGTCCAGAAACGAACAAGTCCGCCGAGAGATTCAAAGCTTTCTGCATGCCTTGAAGTCGTATCCCGGCCGTTTTGCCCGTGACCCCCGCGTCACCTTCGCAGAGCACCATGGCGGCTTGGTCCGCGCTGCCAGCCCAGTGTCCCGCCGCCGCATATAACTTCGCCCCGCGTTACCGGCTGGCCGGCGGCACAATCCCATTCATCCGCAGATATTCCACCATCTGACCGTAATGATCGAAGCCATGTGACGAAACGCTGGTAGCCAGCCCCAGCCGCGTAACCGATCCTTCTCCGAAGGGGCTCCTCACGGTTTGCACCAAATTCTTCTCGTTGATGGTCGCGATCGCTTTGTGGACGTACTCAAAGGAAGCTTTCAGGAACTTGAGGATGTCGGCCTTGCTCGTGACCGATGACGGTCCTTCTTCGTCGCCGATGTCGACCGGAGGCTTCTGCTCCAGAAGCGCCGCAGCCAGCTCGTAGTTCACCGCCGCCACATGTTTGATCTGTTGGGCGAACGTGCGCACGCCCTTGAACTCGCCATTGGCAGGAGCGAATTCGAACTTATCCTCCGGCATCGCCTCCGCGGCGGGAACGAACTCATGCTCCAGATTCAGTACCGTATGATCCAGGACCTCGTTGACGGAGCGATGCTCCTCTTTCGGCTTGGCCATCTGCGCCGACGCCGCAATCGTGAACGCCAGTAGTCCGCACGCGATGATTCCAATTTTCTTCTTCATGATCCCCCAGGTTCTTTCCGCCCCCGCGCAATCGCCCGAGCCATCTTACTGCATAGTATTACCGCTATAAAATCCTATAGATCCGGCCTCTCTGAGTGTATTCCTCTGTGGTTAAGCCTTTGCTTCTACCCGCACGCCAAACGGCCACTCCCTATCCTTCCGGGCCCGAATCATATAAATGATCACTCCGGTCAGCAGAATTACCGCCGCATACCGCACTTCCTTCTGCCAGTTCACGCGATTAAACAGGATGAATAAAAATCCCGCGCTCGCCAGCAGCGCCGGCAGCGGATAAAGCCACATGCGAAACGGCCGCGGCAGATCGGGCCGCCGGATCCGCAACACGATCGACCCGATCGCCTGCACCAGAAATTGCAGGATCAGGCGAATCACCACCAGGGCGGCAATCGCATCTCTCAACCGCAGAAAACAGAACGCCGCCGCCACCACTCCCAGCGCGAGCAACGAAATATAAGGAAACCGGTACACCGGATGCACTCGAGCAAACGCGCGAAAGTAGTTGCCGTCTTTCGCCGCCGCATAAGGCACCCGCGAATACCCCAGCATCAGCGAAAAGACCGATGCAAATGCCGTCACGATCACGAGCCCTGTCACCAGCCGTGCCGCCCACTCCCCATATACCCTCTGCATGAATAACGAAACAACGTACAACCCATTATTGTTCTGTCCGGCCTGCACCATCTCCCGCCAGGGCACCACGGCCATGATGCACAGGTTCATCATTAGATATAGACAGGCCACAATGAGAATGGAAAGCAGCAGCGCGCGAGGAATGTTCTTTCCCGGATCCTTAATCTCGTCGCCCAGGAAGGCTACGTTATAGTAGCCCCAGTAATCATAGGTAGCGACCAGCATTGCTCCGCCTAGCCCCGTGAAAAATTGGTGGGACAACGTGAACGCACCCGGCGGAAAGTCAAACGCTAGTGCGGCGTTGAAGTGCGTCAGCCCCGCGAAGATGATCCAGCCAATCGTCCCCATCACCCCGAACCACAGCACTTTGGTGAGCTTCCCGATCGCCGTAATGCGCCGGTAAAGCAGCAGCACGGTAAAAAAGCAGATCGCCACCGCGACCGATGTGCCCGGCGTTACGATCCAACTGGCCTGCAGCGGACCTGCCCACGGCACATGCAGCACCGCATCGTGGTGCGCATAGACCGTCTCCAGCCCCGGCCAATAGTAAGCCGCGTACCCCGCCAGCCCGATGCAGCCGGTCGCAATCGATAGTGGCGCCGAAAATGACACCTGCCAGATAAACAGGAACGAAATCAGCCGTCCCCATTTCTGCGGACCATAACTTTCGCGCAGGTAGCCATACGATCCGCCAGAGGCCGGCAGCGCCGCGCCCAATTCTGCGGACACCAGCCCATCACATACGGCGAGGAAGGCTCCCAAAACCCACCCCAGCAGGGCTTGCGGGCCGCCCATCGCGCTCAACACCAACGGCATGGTAATGAACGGCCCCACGCCGATCATGTCGATCATGTTGAGCGCAGTAGCGGTCCCCAGACCCATCCCGCGGATGAGCGTGGGCGAACTCGCATCGGGTTGCGGGGCAGTCTGCATGTCGTAGAGACGTTGCTGGCAACGTCTTCTCACCACGAAGAAGAAAGACGTAGCCACCTACGTCTCTACAGTTACTGGTTGTGTCCCGCGCTCAACAAATTGACATACAACCGTACCGCTCCCGGGACTCCAGCGGGCAACTGCCGAAAAAATGCGTACCCCGTGTAGATGTAAGTTCCCTTGCCATATTGCGCCCGCAGCAGCCCGCCCTTCTGCGCATCCTCTCCCGGATCGTGACACGAGAGCAGCGGCGTAAAATGCTCATCCCACTTGTCCATGAAGTAGAGCCCGCGCTCCTGCACCCACCCATCGAAATCGTGCGCCGTGATTGTATTCGGATAATGAAAGATGGAATCGTCCGGCGCCAGAATTTCCACCGGAGCTTCCTCCACCGAAACCCGCGCCCGGCTTAGCTCCGCAGGATATGGAGTGAACTTGCCCGCATTAAAGTCCGCGACGCCGGCGTTATACTGCACGACCAACGTACCACCCGCGGAAACGAAATCGAGCAGTTTCTTATTATTGACCGCGACTTCCTTCTGCGTGTCATAGGCGCGGATTCCCAGCACGACCGTTCCGTACTGGCTCAAGTCGGCCTCTGCAATCTTCTCCGCCGGAATCAGCGTGACGTCCATCCCCACTTGCTTCAACACCGTCGGAATATCGTCGCCTGCGCCCATGACGTAGCCAACCTTCAGATCATGCGGCACCTGCACGTCAACAATGCTCACGCGCTGCCGCGCCGGCTGGTAGTAATAGAAGCTACCCAGATCTTCGCGCGTGACCAGCGTGTATCCCTCCGCGTATTTCTCGCCGCCCGATTCAAGCACGGCGCGTACCGTGGCCCGCCCTTCCTGCAATCCGGTGGTGAAAACCTTGAACTGAAAATCCTGCTTCTCCCCACGCTTTTTCAAATCCACGGCAAATTGCGCCGGCTCGGAGCGCCAGCCCACTGGCAATTCCAGACGCAGCACGCCGTTGACCTCGCGCATAAGATTGCAGGTCACTCCTACCGCCACGGTTGAAGTTGAGCCATTATGCCTCGAAATCACCTGTGTTCCAGGCTCCAGCATCACCGAAAAGGCGGGCACCACGGCCAACGGACGCTGCTCGGTTTTTCCCGCACCGTCAACAAACGGCGTGACGACGGCCGAGGTAATCCCATTCCTCGTTTTCGCTACGCCGCCTTCGCTCAGCGAATACTCCACCCGCGCCCGCAGCGCCGGCGGCGGGAAGGGAAGCGTCGCATATTTCTCGTTATCAATGTGATTGACAGGCTCCCTGTCAGGATCATCGCGATGCCAATAGGGCCGCGTATATGCCGCATTCTTCGGCACCCGCATCCGGAAATCCGCGTGCACATCTTTTCCCGGATCGACCGTCACCGGTTTTGTCTTTCCCTCGACGGTGGCCCATCCCGGCGGAACGTCCAGCTTGATGTCGTCGATCGCCAGCGGCTGCTTCGATCCGTTATGCAACGTCACCGCCGCCAGAAATTCCTGTCCCGGCGAAACCGTGGTCAGCGCGTCCGCTTCTTTCGGAACATGCGCTCCAGGTTGGTTGTTAAACGAAACAGCGGAAAAAACATCCGCGGTGAGGCTCACGCCCAGGGCCAGATTCAGCGCTGTCTCCGCCTGCTGTTTCTTCTCAGCGATCCGCGTCAGCAAATCGACTTTCGCGGCTGCGTTCAAAGAGCTCGTCTTTAGCTCGCCGCCGATGCGATTCAGCTCTGCCACAACTTTCGCCAAAGGCGCGGCCGCGGTCGAAGTGTTCGTTCCTTTCGCAGCCTCCGTCGCCTCGGCAATCCGGTTTGAAGTCGCGGTCAACTCCTGGCGAAGCTGCGGAAGTTGTTTCTCCTGCACTCCCAACCGCGCCGCCAACCCAGGCCACGTCGTATCAGTCCCGTCGAAAAAACTTTTCTCGTGGCCATCCTTGTCTAAGGTAGAAGGCACAACAGAATCGACCAACCTGTAAAACGTAAACCGGTCCCCTGCATCCAAGGTCCAGTTGGCTGCCCCCTGCGACATCTGGTGCCGCAATCCCAGCATCGCAAACTGCGCGTACGACATGCCCAACTCAGGGCTGCGCTCCCCCGTATTCAACTTCAAAGTCCAGGCCGGGTCCGGACAAGTCATCGCCCCAAAACCGCACACATTTCCGATGTACAACTTCTTCGCCTGCCAGGGCAGCAATCCCTGCGCTATCTGCTCGGGAAAGCGCTTCGGATCGGCGGCCGCCCGGAACGCCTCCTTCGTCAGGATGGCCGAGGCCTGATGATGCCCGTGCCCGTCCCGCGACGTCCCCGAAAAGCGCGCCACCAGCACATCTGGACGAAACGTCCGAATCACCCGCACCATATCGCCGAGAGCGGTATCGTGCCCGCCCCACTTCGCAAACGTTTCCTCCGCACTTTTCGAGAATCCAAAATCCGCCACGCGCGAAAATCGCTCCTGCACGCCGTAGTACTGATCCGACGCCAGCAATTCCTCCGCCCGCAGCACGCCCAGCACATCCGACAAATTGCTGCCGATCTTGTTCTGCCCGCCCTCGCCACGATTCAACGTCATCAGCAGCGTGCTCACGCCGCGCCCGCGCGCCTCCAGCGTCAGCATCCCGCCATCTTCATCATCGGGATGCGCGACCACCTGCATCAGCCGCGCCGTAGTCCCCAGCCGCAGCACCTCCAGCCGCAACCCAGCCGCGCCTTGGTCTTGTGGTAATTCCGCCGGAACGCCCTGATACAGCAATCCCGGCGGATCGGCCAGCGCGTCGAGGTTCGAGAGCGGATGATTCGCGGAGGAACTTGAGGTTGCAGACTTTGCCGCCGGAGTTGCGGGTCTATTCGCGACCGGGCCCTGCGCGACGGTGACGACAGAAAAAATTGCGAGGAAACAAACGAATTTCATGTCAGGAAAATGCAGGCCGGGAAAAACAAAAGAAGCGCGGCCCCGGGTGGGCCGCAGCAGGCTGACAGGTCCGGGATATCTCACGTTACAAGGATGGGGCCAAATGCCACTTTGACGCAAATTGTTTCCGTCACGTTCGCCAAGGGGCGAACCTTCCTCAGTGGCGCGAAACGAGGATTCGTGTGAGAATTCGATCCGGCTTCGTATCAGGGTAGGCCTCCAGGCATACCGCCAAAGCAGCGTCGGCAGTGGCGCCTTCAGGCGCTGCGGTAGTTTCAGCGCCTCGACGATATACGGAACGAAACGGCATCGCTAAAGCCCTGGCCCTGATACGAATCGCAAGTCTCTTAGCGAACGAGCCAGGCCGCCGAACCGGAAGCCGAACGCCGGAAGCCGGAGCCGCCTTACACGTCACACAAATCCGCGGCCTTCCGCAGGGACTCCATCGGATCGCCGGTGGGCACGAATTCATGCGCCACATAGCCACGAAAGCCCGCGTCGGCGATGGCCCGCATCACTCCGTCCCACTGAACCTCCTGCGTCCCATCCAGTTCATGCCGCCCCGGAACGCCGCCCGTATGAAAATGTCCAATCCACTGCAAATTCTGACGGATCGTATCGATCAGATCGCCTTCCATAATCTGCATGTGGTAAACGTCGTACAGCAACTTCACATTCGGCGAGTTGACCTCTCGCGCCACGCGCACGCCCCACGCCGTGTAATCGCACATATAGTCCGGATGATTCACCTTGCTGTTGAGCAGCTCCATGCAGATCGTCACGCCGTGATCTTCCGCGATTTTCTTGACGCGGTTTAGTCCGGCAATCGTATTGCGCGCGCCCTCTTCATCCGACATGCCACCGCGGTTGCCGGAAAACGTAATCACGTTCGGAACCCCGGCCTTCGCCGCCCGCGGAATGTTCGTGCGAAATCCCTCCTCGATCGCGGCGTGATTCTCCACGCGATTCAGAGCCTTCCCAATCTCTCCTCCGCCCGCATATCCCATGGTGCAGACCAGTCCGTAGCGCCGCGGAATTTCATATTCGTCCGGCTTCAGCAGGTCCACTCCCCGCAGTCCAATCTTCGCCGCGTACTCCGCCAGTTGATCGACAGGCATATGGGGATAACACCATTGGCAGACAGACTGATGAATGCGTCCCTTGCGCGGGGGCGTATCAAAACTCGCGGCAGTTGAAGGAAGCAGGGTTGTGCTGGTGATCGCAATCGAAGACTGAAGCAATGATCGGCGCGTAAAGTTCCGCATATCCCTCAGGGGCTAAAGCCCGCATCGTTGCCGCGGGCGGCACGGCTGAAGCCGTCCCCTTCCCAAATCTATTCGCTCGCGGCTTGAAAGCCGAACCTTCCCGAATGATATTCCGCTAGCTAAGAGCTGACAGCTGACAGCTGATGGCTGATAGCTTCCCCTACCGCCCTTCCTTCAGCACCGCCTGACAGTTTGCCGCCGAAGTAAGCACTTCATCGAAGGCCGTCTGTTTCCGCAAGTCCTTCAGCAGCGGATCGTCCAGCAGCGCCGAGTAGGCGCAATAGTTTTGCTGCACAGCGGCTTTCAATAGCCGCAGCGCCGATTCGTTCTGCCCGCACGCCGCCATCAGAGCGCCCACGTGATACCAGGCCTCGGCGTCCAACTCCAACATCACCGACGCCTCATTCTCGCGCACAATCTTTGCCAGGTCCGCCGGACGCTGCGCCGCCGTACAGGCCTCCATCAACTCGCGGTGGTAGATCGGCGCCTTCGACATATTTTTCGCGCTGGCCCGCGCCTCCGCCAAATTTCCTTCAGCGAGATATACGTATGGAGTTACCCAAGCCGCCCACTCCGACCCCGCATCCAGATGCACAAAGTCCATCGCCCGGTCGGTCTTGCCCATCTCCAGGAACGACCAGGCGCACGAACGGAAGGCGAAATTTCCCGGATCGAGCGAGCGCGCCGTGTTGCACTCCTGCGTCGATTGATCGAGCATTCCCGCATACCGGAAGACGTAACTCAGCGCGAAATGCGCATCGGCGCTCTGCGGACGTCGCCGCACCAGATCAGTCGCCGCATCATAGGCGCGCCCCAGTTCGCCGCGCTCCACGCGATTCGTGATCAGGTTGCTGGCCGCCATCACCCGGGTGGGATCGAGCGATACCGCTCGCTCATACGCAGAATTCGACCGCTGGAATCTTTCTTCGCCTCCGCCCCCGAACAGAGAATCGAAATAGTATCTCTGCCCCAGCGCCTCCCACGCGGGCGCATAACTCGGATCGATCCCAACCGCCCACTCCAGCATCTTGATGGCTTCTTTATTCGGGGCCGAATCGTGCGGCACCGCGATGCTGCGCAAATACAGGTCATAAGCTTCCTGGTTCTTCGGCCGCGAGGCCGGCGATTCCGCCGCACCTGCCGCTCCGCCCAGCACCGGCAACAGCCCGTGCTGCACCTGCGAACTCAGTTGCTGCTGCAGTCCGATCAGATCCTCGGCTTTCGCCGTGACCGTGGTCTGCCAAAGCAGCCGGTCGGTGGGCACGTCGATCGCCTCCAGCGTGACCGTCAACTGGTCTCCCTGCTTGATGAAGTGTCCCTGCAATAGCCGCCCCACGCGCAGTTCCTGCCCCACTTTTTTTGGGTCCAGATCAAGCGCCACATATTTTCGCGTGACCGACGAGGGCCGTACCTCCAGCGAACGCGAGTAGGTCAATACGCTGGTCAACTCATCCGCCAGCGCGAACCGCAAAAAGTCGATGTTGTAATCGCCATTCAAGTTCTGCAACGGAAGCACCGCGATCGCGTTCCTCTGCTCGGCGCTCGCCACCTCGCGATGCTTGAACCACCACGCTCCTACCGACGCCAGCACCGTTACCAGCAGCGCCGCCATGCCGATCACCAGATACATCTGAAAGCGCGAATTCCGGCTGAAAGTTTTCGACGCCGCGCGTAGCATCGACGACGAATTACTGCCAACTTTGATCGTCCCCGATTCCGCTTCCCGCTTGAGCTGCGCCAGATCCGATCGGATTTCCGCCGCGCTCTGGTAGCGGTGCGCGCGGTCCTTCTCCATCGCCTTGCCAATGATTCCCTGCAACTCGATCGGAATCTTCGGATTCAAATCGTGGGGCGGCGTTGGCTTCTGATGCAGCACGGCATCCAGCGTCATCAGCGAGTTATTCCCGAGGAACGGTTTCTTGCCCGTGGCCATTTCATACAACACCGTCCCGAAAGAAAACAGGTCGCTGCGGGCGTCCACGGTTTCGCTGCGCGCTTGCTCCGGCGACATATAGACTGCGGTCCCAGGAATAATCCCCACCGCCGTCAGGGACTGATCCTCTTCCGTGCCCGCGTTGTGGACCAGCTTAGCCAGCCCGAAGTCGAGCACCTTCACTTGCCCCGAAGGAGTCAGAAAGATATTGGCCGGCTTGATGTCGCGATGCACAATCCCCTTGGTGTGCGACGCCACCAGCGCGTCGGCCACCTGCACCCCTACATCCATCACCTCCTCCAGCTTCATCGCTTGCCCGCCGATGTGCTGTTTCAGGCTCTCTCCTTCCAGCTTCTCCATCACGATGAAGGGGTGCCCGTGGTTATCCTCAATGCCGTGGATGGTGCAGATGTTGGGATGGTTCAGTTGCGACGCCGCCCGCGCCTCGCGCGTAAAGCGCTCCAGCGACTTGGGATCGCCGGCGAGATTTTCTGGAATAAACTTCAGGGCGACATGCCGCCCCAGGCTCAGGTCCTCTGCCTCATAGACCACGCCCATACCGCCGCCCCCAAGCTTGCCAAGGATGCGGTAATGGGATACCTGCTGGCCAATCATGAAGGCGTGGGACCCTGCTCGGCGGTAATGTTAGGCCCCTCGCCGAGTCCGGTCAACTCCCTCGCAGACGCCAAATAGCCGCTTGGCGTCTCAATTCGCATGGGAAGGGCAGGGCCTGTCGTGCCTTGGTTTTTGCTCGGCTTCCACTTTTGGAGCCATGGCATCTCCGATTCCCAAAATTGGCTTGCAGCACTTACCTCCGATTACTTCCGTGAGATCTCCGTGAACTCAAAGGCGGTTTACGCCATAGTATGGGTAGTAGAACGAACTGCTCGACGCCGAGTCGCGCCCCAAGGGAGATCTCTGTTCATGAATGCCGCCGCAAGGACCTCCAAACGCTGGCCCACGCCCGCAAACGACCAGCAGGAGGTCGTTCGTCAACGCGCCGAAGAGATCTATTTCCGCAGCGGAAAAATTCCTGGCCGCGATCAGGACAACTGGGCTCAAGCTGAACGGGAAATCCTGGGCGAATCCTTAGAACGCGCCATCCGAGAACGTGCCACTCGCAAGGCGATTGTGGTCAAAGTAGACGGCGCGCAGTATATCGGCGAATATAACCCCGAATTGGCCGATGGCTATCTTCCCGGCGAGTTCGGTCCGGGCGTCTCCGTCCCTCTCCGTTTCCACGGCCACCAGATGCTCGTCCTGCGCCCCAACGGCAAGGTCCTGGAGACCACCATCGCCAAAATCCGCTGAGATTTCCTCTCGATTGCAAGGGCAACGTTCTGCCCGCATGGTCAACTTGATATATTGCCAAGATGCTGAATCTGCTTCTGCAGAATCAAAGACGGCGGAGCGGCGGGACCCTCACTTCAACGCTCCTGCATCTGGGGGCGGTCGGCCTCTTCTTTCTCGCGATTCTCGACAGTTCTCCGCTTCCAACTTTCGGTGGTCTTGATATTCTCACCGCCGTATTAGCTGCCAGCCATCGCAATCCCTGGTATGAATATGCCGCCACGGCAACCGCCGGATCGGTCGTAGGCGCTTACTTCACATTCCGGCTCGCGCGTAAAGCGGGATCGGCCTACCTCGACAAGAAATTCAAGAAGGGCACGGTTTCCAAGTTCCTCAAGCTGTTTAAAAAATGGGGCACCGGAACCCTGGTTGCGTCTACGGCCATTCCTTTCCCCACTCCAACCAGCATGTTTTTCGCAGCCGCCGGTGCCTCCGATTTTCCTCTGCCTAAGTTTCTCATCGTCGTAACCCTCTGCCGCGCGGCCCGCTATTTCTCGATTGCCTTCGTTTCCGGCTTTTACGGACGCCGCTTCATCCACGTGCTCCGGCATCCCTTGCAACATTGGGGCTGGCTGATAATTTCAATCGCGCTGATCGCCACTCTGATCGCCGCCGGAATCCTGATTGTCCGCCGCCTGGAGACAGTCCCCGCCGACTCAGGAACTCCCGGATAACAGGACAGCCACTCAAAGTTCTCTCACTGACGACTCAAGAACTGCTGGATCAGAAGAGCCACTCGCAGCTCTTTCTCTCTCTCCCAGCCGCGAAGCGGCGGAAGAATGCAGCCCACGGCGCCAGCCGAGGGTGGAGAAGTGAAAAATGGGCAAGCCCCGAAGGGCGAAAGAGAAGCTACGACGCCTCACGCAGACTCGCCACCAGGGCACCGCACCCTATTCGTCCGATGATTTCGTTCCAAAGACTGTTCCGCTACCGACCCACAGCCAGCCGCCCATAGCTCGGCTTCATCGCCATATACTTCGTATTGGTCAGCTGATGGGTTTTCCCTTCGCTGTCGAACGTGAACATCTGATACTCTCCCGTCCACATCTCGCACTTGGGACGCTCTTCGCCCACCGCGACAAACTGCCGCCCCACTCGATTCAAAGCCGAGAATGCAATTGTCCTCCCGTCGAGCGACCAGGCGGGAAAACAGAAATCCTGGCGTTTGGAAAAAACCAGTCCATGCTGTTGCGATCCGTCCGCCCCCATCAGGAATAACGCGGGATGCTCCCCTTCACGGTCAGACACAAAAACAATCGCCTGCCCGTCCGGCGCCCAGGCGGGCGAAGACTCCTCCGCTTTATTATTCGTTAGCCGCCGCACATTCGAGCCGTCGGAAGCCATGACGTAGATCTGGAATTTCCCATCGCGATTCGAGGCGAAAGCAATCTGCCTGTCGTCCGGCGACCATGACGGTGAGAGCCCATGCTCGGCCAGCCGCTTCATGTTCGAGCCATCCGGATCCATCTCCCACACCGCGGGATTGCGGCTGGGATGCGGCAGTGCGAAGCTATAAAATGCAATCTTTTTTCCGTCATGCGACCAGACCGGCCCGCACGAATCTCCGGTAGTGATTCTGGTGATCCGCTTTTCGCCCGTCCCATCCGCATTCGCCACATAGATCTGCGAATACTGGTCGTCGCGCAGCGAACAGAACGCGATCGTGCGCCCGTCCGGCGAAATAGACGGATCGTATCCATTGATGTGCAAGTCCGTGATCCCCGTGCCGTCCGGGTTCATCGTCGCCAGCAGGTTCATCCTCGCGTCCGACGCTGCATGGAACTGCATCGATGGATCGTCCACGGAATTGATTGCGCCTTTCACGATATCCGCCGACAACCGCACCCCAGACGAAAACGTCGTTATCACCGGATCAGGCCGCACAAAGATAATTTTTTCCGCCCCCTTGCCGGCTTGCGAAAAACCGGCAGGCGCCGCCAGTAAGCATCCCCAAATGCACAATAACGCCCGTTGCATTCCACCTCCACCCATACAAAACGTCGCCCGCGCCATGATGATACCTGTCATTCGGCTAAGAACAACCCGGCCGACGCCCCAACCCATTCCATGTTCTTATTTTGATCCACGCCCATCATCAACCCCCGCCCCATGCGAATAATTGTCAGCACCGGCGTGAGCTCCTCGAGCCATATGTACATTACCCGCACCTCCGCCTTCGTCCCGCCAAACGGCGTTTCGATCACCGGCTCAAAGTGCAAGCGCTCCTGCAGAATGTAGTAAGGACGCCGCTCCGCGGGAATCGCCGCAATATCTTCTTTCGAAGGAGCAATCACCACGCCCAGCCCGGCGAACGAATACAGCGGCTTCAACGCGTAGTTCTCCAGATCGGAGGGAATCTCATCCAGTCGATCCAGAAACCATGTCTTCGGCACCGACGCATGCTTCAAATAAGGAATCGAGAACTTGCTGATCCGGAAATACCAGTTAGGATGCCCCGCCCACTCCACATCAAGATCATCGCGCCAGTCAAAATTCAGCTTGACGTTCTTTCGCTCCAGCTCATCCACGATGGTGCGGTTATAAATCCGCTGGATGGGAATGCGCTTCCCGGCTCGCTCATAATAAAGACGCGACCCATCTTTCTTGACCTCGACAATATCGACGGTCCGCACCCCGAGCATTTTCTCGGTTAGCAGAAAATCGGGCAGCGTCTTCTGCTCCCGCGGATGAATCTCCATCAGAATCACATTCTCCGGATCATGGTCCGCAACAATAGCCCGCCGCAAAAGTTCGCGATAAGAGTTTGTGTCGAGCCCACTCAAAAGGTATTTCAGGCGGCTTCCGGCTTCCGGCGCTCGGCTCTCGGATGCCGAAAGCCGGAAGCCGGGAGCCGTCAGTCCGTAAGCCTCAATGTACGCCTCCGCCAGCGGCCCCTGATACGCATACAGCGAAGGGAAGGCCTGCAACTCCACCAGCTTCGGCTGCAGTTCGCCGCCGGCGTCCCGCACCAACCCAAAATCGACCTGCACAAACATGGGATGCGGAGGTTGGTTGCGAACGTTGAACTCGACGGGAACCGCCTCATCCGACTTCGCCCGGTACGCAGGATTGTCCACCAGTTGCCGAATCAGTTCCTGACCATCCGAAGCCATGCGATCAATCAGTGCCTTCGGAAAAAAACAAGGCGTCTCCGAAATCCGAAACTGCACATGGTTCCCGCAAGCGTCATCGATCCGCTGCAAAAAAGACCGATACTTGTCCGCAGTAAAGTTCTTGTTGAACTGCCGACGCAAGAAAGGAATCATATTCTCAGACGCCTTGTCATCCTGAGCGTAGAAAAGCGCTCACAAAGTGAGCGCTTTTCGCAGTCGAAGGATCCCTATAATCAAAAGACCCTCATGAGCAACTCGCGGCATGCTTCCGGCTACCCCTCCACGAGAAACTTCCCCTCCTGCATAATCTGCTCGTCGTCCACCCAGATATTAAACTTCCGCCCGACAACATCGATATGCGTAGTCGAATCCCATTCCGCGCCCGTATGCGCACCATAAGGATTCCCAAACGCAATATGCACTCCAGGATACTTCTCATCCTGCAAAATCTGCCCAATCACATCTTTCAAATCAATATTCGTCCCAATGGCGAACTCCCCTACGCGATCGCTATTCTCGTCAGTGTGCGTATACTTCCAGAAATCGTTTTCCAGCTCCCGATTCTCCGAATGCGCCTCGGTCAGCCGGTTTCCCTTCATACGCACCGTCAGCGGATTCTCCTGCAGGTTGCCAAACTTCCCGCACAAATAATCGCCCACCACGCCATCGATCACAAACGTCCCATTCACCTCACCCGGCGTCGTAAAAATTTCTCCACCCGGCAGGTTGCCCCACTTCTCCGGCGAAATAATTCCACTGGTCTTCAGCCACTTGTAGTTCGGATTCAAATCCGCCGACAGATCCGTTCCCGCCGCCGTTGTCGCCCGCACCCGACGCGCTTTCCGCACCATCGCAATTACCTTGGCGCTGAGCCGGTCCACGCGCTGAAAATCCGCCCGCATCCCCTCCTGCATGATCTGCCGGTTGATGTTCACCATGTGCGCGTGGCGAATCTTCCTGCGGTTCACCACGTCGGTCATCTGAATCCGCGACCGCAGTTCATGGGTCTGCGCCTGCACCGCAAAAATGGAAACCTGGCTGCTCTCCAGATCCTCCACAATCGCGTGCGGCAAATCCTTCAGCGGCCGCTCCGCCAACTCCTCCAGCACCCACGCATGGTAGACGGCGCCCACGTTCTCCAGTTCACGCACCATCGAAGCCGCAATCTCGATCGTAGCCTGGTCGGTAATCACGCAAACCTGTTCGTCGGCATGCACACGCAAACAAACGTTAACTGCGTTAAAAGCGCCAGGCGCGAACTCAGGATCGAAAGGAATGTCGAGAGACATCCGCGGTAGGGTGCCCCATGTCTCGCCGTTTTTGCGAGACATGGGGATTTTCGGATCTCAGTAGGAATTTCCATTACCCTGCTTTTTCGACGACCGCCGGCTCTTCTTCCAGCCCCGCTTCCGTCTCCTCAATAATGTAATCGACCACTTTCTTCAAATCTCCAGTCTCCTGAAACACGCGCAACTGCCGGTCCGCCCCGCTGCCCTTCTCCAGAATCTCGTGGATATAATTCAATTCCTCGCGCGACCCCAATTCATCCACCACATCGTCGACGAACTCCAGATACTCAAGCACCAGATCGCGGGCCGGCACTTCCTTCTGCTTGCCGAAATCAATCAGTTTGCCGTCGAGCCCGTACCGCGCCGCCCGCCACTTGTTCTCCATGATCAAGGCGCGCCGGTACAAGCGGAATCCTTGATTCGCCGTATAAAGCTTATACAGCTTCGCCACCGTCGCCTGAATCAAAGCCGCCAGCGCGATAGTTTCGTCGGCCCGCATCGGAATGTCGCAAACCCGAAACTCAATCGTATTAAAGAACGGATGGGGCCGGATGTCCCACCAGATTTTCTTCGCGTTATCGATGCAGTTGGTCTTGATCAGCAGCTTGATGAAATTTTCGTACTCGCCCCAGCTGGGAAAATAATCCGGAATGTTCGTTCGCGGAAATTTGTCGAACACTTTGCACCGGTACGATTTCAGCCCGGTATTCATGCCCAGCCAAAACGGGGAATTCGTCGACAGCGCCAGCATGTGCGGCAGAAAATAGCGCGCATGATTCATCATGTGGATCGCCGTCTCGCGATCCTCAATCCCAATGTGCACGTGCAATCCGAAAATCAGATTCGCCCGCGCCACCAGCTGCAAGTCCTCGACAATATTTTTGTAACGCTCGTCGGGATGAATCTCCTGCTCCCGCCAATCTCCAAACGGATGCGTCGCCGCCGATGCCAGCCGCAGCCCGTTCTCCCTGGCCAGCCGCACCATATCCCGCCGCAGCTTCTTAACTTCAACCTTCGCATCCTTGATGCTCTTGCAGACCCGCGTCCCCACTTCCACCACCGACTGATGCATCTCCGCCTTCACCCGCTCCTGAAGAATCATCTTCCCCTTCTCCAGAATTTCGGCATGAATATGCGACCGCAGATCCCGCGTCTCCGGATCGACGGTCTGATATTCCTCTTCAATCCCGATAGTGAAAGTAGGCGCCATAAAAACTCACGTAGCGACAGCCGCCTCGGCTGTCCCGCCAGAGCCTGCCCTGAGCGAAGTCGAACAGGCGAAGCCCGGCGGTATAACCACCAGTGCTGCCCCTGTCATTCCGAGCGAAGCCGAGGAACCTGCTGTTAGCCGGCGGCGCCCAACAGGCGGGTGCCCCACTTCTCGCTTCCTTTGCGAGAAGTGGGAAGAATCAGGCCCAAACAGTATAACAATCAGCGAACACCGCCCCCACCTCAATCCCACTCCTTATTCTCCTTAACCCGCGCCTTCACAATCTTCTTCACCAGCCCGTCCGGCAAAGGCTTATCCGACGGAAACTGAATCGTCCCCTTCGAAGTCCGATACCCACGTAGTTCCTTCTCAAACTGGTCGAGCACTCCCGACCCCGTCGGAAACAAGCTGCAGTGATTCTTAAACGCCGCATACCCCACCAGCATCCCGTTGAACTTAAACATCGGAATCCCGTAACTGATCACCTCAGTGGTCTCTTTTGGCACCACAGACCGAATCACCGCCCGAATATGTTTCAAAGTGCCGCAAGCCGGTTCCGGCAACCGCGCCAGATATTCATCCACGCTCTTCGCAGTTTTGCCGGTGCGCATATCGTTGTCATCCTGAGCAGCCTGTCATCCTGAGCGAAGTAAGCGCTCCGCGAAGCGAAGCATTTACGAAGTCGAAGGATCCCTACCTGCAACACGCTGCCGCAACTCTTTAGGGAATTCTCTCGGTGTCCCTATTTCGCAGGCTTCCGCTTCCGCTCCGCCACCCAAGCCGGCTCTCCCTTGCGCGCCAGCTTCGCCGGCGTCCCCGCCAAAAACCCCGCCCACCGCATCTCCTTCACCGGACTCTCCCCGCTCAACGCCATCTTCACCGCCATCTCCGCCACCGCATTCACAATCCAGTCAAAATTCTCCTGCCCCACCGAAGTAATCTCCGCATCCGGCGCCGGATTCAGAAAGTCAATCGCATACGGCACTCCACCCTCCACCGCAAACTCCACAGTATTCAAGTCGTACCCCAGCGCCCGGCACAGCGACAACGCATCCTTCTCCATCCGCTCCCGCAGCGCCTCCGACGACGGCGCCGGATTCCCCTTCACATACCGCTCATGAAACGGCGCCCGCGGATCGTACTTCATGATGTGCACTTTTTCCTGCCCCACCACGTAGCACCGGTAATACTCCTCAAACTCCACGCCATGCTGCAGCGTCATGCACAGATCGCCCGTCTGGTTGTAGTGATGAAAAAATTCCTCCGGCGAATGCACCTTATACACATGCTTCCATCCGCCGCCGGAATAAGGCTTCAAGAAAGCAGGGAAGCCAACATAGTCAAACAACTCCTGCCAGTTCAGAGGAAACATCAAATTCCGCATCGACTGGTCCGTCGTTCCCTCGGGATGCTTGTTGTGCGGCAGAATCATCGTCGGCGGAATCGCCACGCCCATCTTGTGCGCCAGCGCGTAGTTGAAAAACTTGTCGTCCGCCGTCCACCAGAACGGATTGTTCACCACAATCGTCCCGTGCAGCGCCGCATTCTTCAAATAAGCGCGATAGAACTGAATATCCTGCGAAATCCGGTCGATGATCACCGCATACTTCTTCGGCTCATCCATCCGAATCCCGCCGATCTTCACAAACTCCGCCTCCACGCCCTCAACCTTCATCGAGTTAATCTTCTCGACCAACGCCGGCGGAAACGTATTCTCCATCCCAAACAAAATCCCAATCTTCTTCACGACCAGTTCTCCATTTCTAACCTCTTCCAGCGTGGTCATCCTGAGCGAAGTAAGCGCTTCGCGAACCGAAGCGCTTACGCAGTCGAAGGATCTCTACGCCATGTACGACTCGCAACGCTCCAGGCATTTCCCCGCCGCAGCGGCTAAAGCCGTGCCCTTCCACAAATCCGCGCCTCCACAGCGCGCCGACGACGAAAGGCCACAATGACCAATGGCCGCCCTAAAAATACTTCCCCGCCATCCTCACCCACAACGGCCAATCATGCTTCGAATTATCCCCCCAAACATCCAGCCAGTGCGGAATCGCCTTCGCATTCAAAATCGCCGAAAACTTCACATTCGCATCCAGACAGATATCCCAGTCCGCCGATCCCAGCACAATCTTCATCTGCCGGTACCGGCTCAGGAACCAGTCATCCGACATGTTCGGCAAAAAGTCCGGCGGATTATTGAAGTAACAATCATTGTCGTAATACCCATCCAGAAACTGGTGAATGTCGAAAGCTCCGCTCATGCTCACGCAATGCGTCACCACATCGGGATGCTTCAGCGCAAAATTCATCGCATGATACCCGCCAAAACTGCATCCCGTCACCGCCAGCCGCGGCGCCTGATTCTTCCACCGGATGAACGGCAGAAACTCATGCAGAATGTAACGCTCATACTGCAGGTGCCGCATCACCCGCACCCGCGGATGCACGCCCTTGTTGTACCAGCTCTCGCCATCCACGCTGTCTGGACAAAACACTTGCAAGTCGCCGCTATCAATCTTCCCCGCCAGCGCCCCAATCATCCCCCGATCTTCATACTCGAAAAACCGCCCCTGCGAAGTAGGAAACACCAGCAGCGGCGTTCCCGCATGCCCAAAAACCAGCGCCTCCAAATCCCGGTGCAGTTCCTGGCTATAAGCTTTGTAATATTCGCGATTCATTGGCAAGTCGAGGCTGTCTGCAGTGCTGTCGTAGAGACGTTGCTCGCTACCTCTCTTTCGCAGCCGAAGTATCTTACCCGATGAAAGCCTGAAACCCTAGGGTACGGAGCGAGCGAGGGCAGTGGGAGCTGTGATGGTCCCTGCAAACAGGGTGGCGGCATCCTGAACGGAGCCGTCTGTCAAGTGAAGGATCTCGCGGGGAGCGATCCTCGCGCCGCGGACACAAAACAGAGCGTACCTGGCGACACTGCCCGCCTGCGGAAAAACTACCGCTTATACCAGAAGATCGCTAACGCAACCAGCGCGACCGTAATAATCCACAGAATAATGTCTTTGCTGCGGCTTTTTTCCTCGGCCATAGTAAGCGAGTACACCACATCTGAAATCCCGGTTCAAGTGGCAAGTCGATCTCCTTCCTCCGGTCACGGTTTCGCTGCCTCGTCGCTTGCACCCGGCGAATCGAACGATCTCCCGAATGTCGTGGCGGGCGTGCCAGTTACCCTGCATGCGGCGCGTTCCCTAAGTGTGCAAAGTCTTGCGTAATGCTCCAGGACTCATTAGCAACTATCAGAAGTTTAAGGAGTTACGTTGGCTCTCTGGATGCTTCTAATCCTGTGAATCGGATCTCACATGATGAAAATCACACTCTCCGCTCTGTTCCTTCTGCTAGCCGCTTCGGCCTTTGGCCAAGCTGCTGCCACCATTTCCAGCCAAGCGCAGATGACTCAGATTCCCGACCATCCTCTGCACGCCGAACCGCACGCATTGGCCACGGAGCAGTCTTTGATCGGCGGCACCGTTAGTTACGCCCAAGGCGAGCGCCCGCTCTGGGACTTGGCCCCCACGCCGACGCCGCAATCCGTCACTCCTCTCGGCGATGTCGCCCGCGCCTTTCGCCGGGAGAAAGAAAACGTGTTCACGAGAAAGGCCGAAATCATCTTCGAAAAACAAGGCTCGTAATTTGCCGCGCGGATCCTGCGACGACTCTGCGAACCTGATCCTGCGACCTGATCCTTGACCTCGGATCCTGCGAACCTGATCGCGAACACGGAATTCGGCGAGCGCCTGCGCCAGACCATCGGGGACGAGGGCGCGCGCGCCACATGAGCCAATTCGCGGTGCACAAAACGATTGTCCCCTCCGGCGCATCTCACCACTAGCATCAGCCCCAAACCGCCAAACAACCGCATCAGACGTAGAACGTAGAACGACGGAACCGATAGAATGCCGGATTGCCCGCCAGTCGCCGCGCGCTGTCCGGCCGCATTCGCGGGAGTGTACACTGCCCACAAGGGGAGGGAACGTATTTGATGAAGCGATGCAAGCCGCATCTGGCCCGCACAGGTATATTTCTCCTGTTTCTACTACCCACCGTCCCGGCCTATGGCCAACGCGGGACCATCGACATCAACGCCGGCGAATCTTCCGATAAGTTTGCCTCCTTCGCGCCCGTCAACGGCCCCGCCGTCAATCTCAACGGCGAACTGATCGTGAAAAAGCCTTCCGCCAAGAACGGTGGCCCCAGCATCGTCGCCGGCGGCGAGGTCCGCGTCCCCTCCGACGACACCAATCACGCCAAGGAATTCGCCGTCTTCGGCGGCCTCGCCTTCCAGGCCCGCAGCAATTTTTCCATCGGCGTCAACGTGCAGGTCCGCAAAATCGACCTCCCCTCCGCCACCGTCGATAGCCAGATTCTCGTACGCTACAACCTGGAACTGATCGAAGCCCCAATCGTTCTCAAATACAAATTCGGCCCCGACAAGCGCGCCTTCCTCCACGTGCAAGGCGGCCCCGAATTCACTCCCCGCTTCCGTACCGCCGCGTTGACCGGAATCGTTTTGCCGCATCCCAACTTCGATCACGGCTATTTCCTGCGTGGCAGCCTGGGCTACACCTTCAACAACAAGTGGTATGTCCAGGGCACCTATCAAACCCGCTACTTCAAGTTCGAAGAGAATCAAAACAATCCCAGCAATCTCTACAACTGGAAAAGCAACATGATTACCGGAGGCGTGGGATTGATCTTCTGATTGCAGCTGTCAGCCTTCAGCTTTCAGTCCCGGACTTCCGCGGCTTCGACCTCGGAGCTAAGACGTTGGACGTTGGATCTCGAACCTCGGACCTCAGAACTCGGAAAGAATCCTCGCCGTCTCGAACGAAGCTCGTTCTCCCAGCCGCAAAGCGGCGAAAGAATACAGCCCACGGCGCAAGCCGTGGGTAGCAGGTGGACAATGGGCAAGCCCCGAAGGGGCGAAAGAAAAAGCTACGATACAAGCTTCGGAAGGGAACAGCAGACTAATGGAGAGTCCGCCGCCCTAACCCAAACCAGGGAAGCTGCTGTTCACCGAAGCGCAGCCCCCATTCCCATTTCGGAACTCCTCCCCACAAAACACAAAGATTCCATCTTCATTCCGTCAATTCCGCGGCACCATCGAGGTACGCCCATGTCCACCAACAACCCCAACCGCAAACCGCGCAATCCCGGTAACCGCAAAGACACGAAAGTCACCGGAGAACGCTCCGAAGCCGCCTTCCTCCACAAGGCCGCCAACCTGGGATTCGGCGTCGCCAAGCCGTGGGGAGACAGCCGCCGCTACGACTTCATCCTCGACAACGGATCCTGCCTCCACCGCGTGCAAGTCAAATGCACCGAATCGATCCGCGCCCGCGCCTACGAAACCCGCGCCACCTACACTACCGGCAAAGGCCGTGCCGTCTACACCAAAAAAGACATCGACTTCATCGCCGCCCACGTCGTTCCGCTAGACATCTGGTACATCATCCCCGTAGAAATCTGCACCCCCGCCCCCATGCTCCGCTTCTATCCCCATCGCAAAGCCAAACGCATGCGCCTGGAACCCTACCGCGAAGCCTGGCACCGCCTCCAATCCCCCCCGACGACAAGAAGAAAGAAAAGAAGAAAGACAAGATCGAAATCCAAGCCTGCGCGGATGAAACCGTCTATGGCGCCATCCCCATAAATTCTGTCATCCCGAGCGAAGGCGCTGGTCCGCGAAGCGGATCAGCACTGCAGCCGAGGGACCTTGGGTTTCCATCCGCGAAGCCCATCCGCCTCCCCAAAACCGCAGCCCCCTGGCCCATCCCGTTACTAAGAATCCTAGCCACCCGCAAAGGCAAACAAATCTTCCCCGATCCTGCAGATTCGTAGGTCGCCGGACCCCGATGAACCTGGAATGCAGTCTGCCAAAATAGAAAGAATGAAGCCGCCCAACTTCGTCGTTGCGATAAAATGTCCAGGTGAGGTGCGCATGGCTCAGATGACGCCGGAGGTTTCCAAGCTGCTGGAGCGAGCATTGTCGCTGTCGGTCGAGGAACAAGAAGCATTGGCGGACTCTCTAATTTCTAACCTCGGTGGCAAGGTTGACGAAGGCGTACAAGCCGCTTGGGAAGCCGAGATCGGAAAGCGAATTGCCGATCTGGATTCGGGCAAGGCCAAGACCACTCCATGGGCGGAGGTACGCAAGGGCAGTCTGGCGAAGCTGCCCCATGCCCAGTAGGGTTGCGAAGTTCCATGAAGAAGCCAGCGCCGAATATGACGCCGCATTTGACTGGTACCTGGAACGCAGCCCGGATGCCGCTCTAAGGTTCGATGCAGAAGTGGATCGCGCGCTCGCGCAGATCATCGAAGCTTCCCAACGCTGGGCTGCCGGTCCTCACTCTACTCGCAGGTTCTTGCTGAGACAGTTTCAAGACCCGACGGGCGAGGAAGCGAGGCAGAAGCTCCGTTACAAGGACGCTTAACCTAACTCGTCCAGCGGCATCTCGATCATCTTCTTTGCCTTGGCCTCAGCACGTACGATGCTTCCAGTATCCCGGCTTCCGCTTGCTGTGCGCCACCGCAATGATCGTCACCAAGTCAGGATCGCTCAGGTAAATCACGGAAAACGGAAAACGCTGAAGGACGAGCCGGCGAGTTCCATGCAGGTATTCAGGCCACTGCTGCGGAGCCTGAGCAATTCGCGGATCGCGTCCGATACGGTAGTTCGGAACTCCACAGAGGGAATGATGCTTCGCGCACGATACCATCGGATTGCGTCTCGGAACTCCTCCCTCGCTTCAGGGTGAAACCGAAACGGCTTATTCTCCATCAGGAAATTCTTCGGCGAGTTGTCGAAGGACCTCTTCTCCAGGGATCGTCTTCACTCGCCCAGAGCGAATGTCGTCCACGCGACGCTTGATTTCGTCGTCCCAAGCGGCTTCGGCGTCCTCGTCTGCGGTCTCGTCGAGGCTTTCCAGCAGGGAGTTGGCCATCGCGGCACGTTCCTCGGGAGGAAGTGCCATCGCTCGCTTCAACAGTTCATCCAACTCTGGAGACATATGCGGATTCTACTCCCGCCTCTCTGTTTACAAAATTGCAATCGCAGGTCCACGCCCGACGCACGACGGGTGTCATTCCGACGCGCGAGCGAAGCGAGACAGGAGGAATCTGCTTTTGAGGACCGCCTCCTCCCCTTTGCTTTCAATAACTTAGACCCGTATAATCCCCCAAAACACCGCTAAACCCCAAATTTGCACCGTTCGTTGGGATATGGATGCGCCATTTCCAAGCCCTGCAATAGGATAGGTACGGACAATACCCAGGGAAAAGTGTAAGAAACGGGTTAAGAAGCTAAGAAGCAAGGTCCGGTAGGGCCAGCAATTCCTCGGGGAGCCACAGTTTTGGATGAGGTCTCAGGTTCATCCGAGGGCAAAAACAGAGGCAGATTCGAACGTTGAAGGATAGCTGGAACCGTTAAAGGTTAGCGGCCATCCAAAGAAAACAAAAAGCCAAAGGCCAAAAGCCTTGGCTAAAGCTAAAAGCCAGGAGCTAAAAGCGAAATGCGCAAGCCGATCAAGTACGTAGAGAAAGCAGTCGTCATCGCCGCCAAGGGGACATGGGCGGTATTCGAGCGCTTGAATCGCGTCAAGCCGAATCCGTCGCCCACGCCGAAGTGGTCGGAAAAACCGCTGCTCAAGTCGTACGAGAAGTCGAAGCCGCCGCTGGGCTGGCCGCGCTCGACCGATTCGCTTTGCCCGAAGTGCGTGCCGGAGATCCGGCAGCAGATTCTCGACGGGCATCTGCCGCATGAAGTGCTGATGAATGAGAAGGTCGGCGAGATCAAGGCGCAGATCGTGGAGCGCGATGGCAAGATTCTGATGGTGAAGGATTGCCCGACGCACGGACACTTTGAAGATGTGATGTCGATCGACACGGAATTCTCAAAGCATCTCGAAGACGTGTTTCCCGGCCGCGACATCGCGGCGCATAACGATGAGAAGCTGCATCATCACGGCTCGTTGACGGTGAAGTATGGACGCGGCTCGGTGCTGACCATCGATCTGACCAACCGCTGCAACATGATGTGCGATCCCTGCTTCATGGATGCGAACCAGGTAGGCTTCGTCCACGAACTGCAGTGGGAAGAAATCAAGACCATGCTCGACAACGCCATCACCATCAAGCCGCGTCGGCAGATGAGTGTGCAATTCTCCGGCGGCGAGCCGACGTTGTCGCCCTACTTCCTCGACGCCGTCCGTTACGCGCGCAAAGTCGGATACAACTCCGTGCAGGCCGCGACCAACGGCATCGAGTTCGCGAAGAGTTTTGAATTCTGCCAGCAGGCAGTAGAAGCCGGAATGCGCTATGCCTATCTGCAATTCGACGGCATCGGCAACGCTGCGAACGCGCATCGCCTGGTCGGCAACCTGTTCGACGTGAAGTTGAAAGCGATCGAAAACCTGCACAAAGCAGGCGTGGAGATCGTTCCCGTCGTCACGATCGTAAACGGAATCAACAACGAGCAGGTCGGACGAATCATTAAGTTCGCGCTGGATAATCCCAGGACGATCGGCTTCTTAAGTTTCCAGCCCGTCAGCTTCACCGGCCGCGACGAAGCCGTCACCGACGATCGCCGCGCCGCGCAGCGCTACACGCTCTCTCACCTGGCCCACGACGTAAAAAATCAAACCGGATTAGGCGAGCCCTCACGCGACTGGTTCCCGATTTCATTCATGGGGACCTTCAGCGACTGGGCCGACCTGATGCACGTCAACGACGTAAAAAACGACTGGGGCCAACTAAGTTGCGGCTGTCACCCTAATTGCGGGACGGGGATGGCGGTGATGATTGATAAGGAAACTAAGGAAGCAGTGCCGGTGACGGCGTTTTTGAAGGGGGATCAACTCGCGAAAGATATTGCGAAGGTGAATGACGCGGCGCGCGGGAAGTTTTTGACGGTGTTCGGAATGGCGCTGTGTTTGATGAAGAATTACGATCCGTTCCAGTCGCCTACGCATTTCAAGCTGATGGACTTGCTGAGGAAGTTCGATAAGAACTTCAACGCCACGGGAAAGAATTACGGGAAGGTTGGGCCGGAGCGGACCGTAGAAGATGTGATGAAGCGGCGCCAGGACCGGTGGAACTTCCTGTTCATCGCGGGCATGTGGTTCCAGGATCTGTTCAATTACGATTTCCGGCGGACGGAGCAGTGCATTATTCCGTACGCGACGCAGGAAGGCGAGATTTCGTTCTGCGCTTACAACACGGGCGTGGGATGGCGGAACATCATCGAGAAGATGCATATGACGGCCACGCTCACCAAGTGGTACGAAGAGCATGGGCGGCACGAGATTTTTGCTGGCGGCAAGAAAGTGAACATGGAAGACGCCACGCACTCGTTGCTATTGCGGGATGACCTAGTCACGACTGAGCTGCAGCATGATCTCGATAGCAAAGGCATCGCGAAGAATGCTCGCGAAGAAAAGGTGCGGGCGCGGGATGCGAAGCAGAAGGCTGCCAGCGTCGCGCTTCCGGCTTCCGGGTCTGAGGCGCGTGGGCCGGAAAAGAACGATGAGGCCTACAATGCGCGCATGGCGTCGCTCTATCGTGAAGTTGTGCTGAAAGAAAAGCCGGTGGTGGCGGAGAACGGATTTATTCCGCTAGGGGCGCTCACCAAGGCGAACGGGAATGGGAATGGATCGCATGCGGCGAAGCCGGAAGTTGCTGAGCCGGTGGCGGGAGACTGAGCTGCGCTTTTAGCTTTTAGCTCTTAGCTTTTAGCTGAGACACAAACGGGCCGCCTGCGGGCGGCCCGGGTTTTTTGGTTAGTGACTGAAGGAATGGGCCTGGACGAGGATTTCTTCCTGGGGCCCGTGATGTAAAGAGCGGCAAGGATTTCCGATTCCCGCCCCTTCGACAGGCTCAGGGCAAGCCCTTCGCAAAAACGTGAAGGGGGCACCCATTGTGCTGGTCGTGGCAGCGAGGTCGAGAGCCTGGGCCACGCGCCGGGCGAGCCAGCCGACTGACGCCTAAATCCGTTATTTCAGCTATTCTATTAAGCATGGATCACTTGGCAGTGCTTCGTGAAAAGATCGGGAGTCTGCGCGCTGAGATTGCGCACCTTCAAGAGTTAAACGACCAGTACCGGCGTCAGGGCCGGCACGAAACGGAAGCACACGTCGCTCATGGCCAACGGCAAGAACGACTGCAAGCAATCCAGCACGAACTGGTCCAACTCGCCGGTCTTGGCCGACGAGTTCTCTCGGTCGAACAACGGAAGGCGGAGCACCGTTCCCGTCTGCATATTGTGGAGAAGGCTTCGTAGCTTTCTAAATCCATCGGCAACTGAAGCGGCGCGAGGTTAGCTGCGGATTCGGACTGACTTCTAGAAATCTGTATCCGGCGCAAACTTACAGAGCGCTGCCGCGACAGAAGGCGTCGTGGCCTGGACGGGTCGGAGGACCCGTCCCCACATGAGCATCGTTCCCACATGGGCATCGTCTCCACATGAGCGTCGAAATTGACATCATTACTTGACATGGAAAGATGGGTCATCAACAATTATTTTGCGCTTTTACTGTCGATTCAAATCGTTTTGCTTCACTTCATTTCCTATGAGGTATTTCATGGCGTTCGCCGCGCGCTTAGTAGTGGTTCTTTGTCTGCCATTGTTTCTTGCTGCCGTTCTTTCCGCCCAGAGTATTACTGTTTCTCAACCTACACTGTGGGCTTCCAAGCCGGACGTGGCGGCCTTTGAGAAGATCGAGAACGATCGGCTCGCCGCGGGGCGGGCGGCGATCGATGCTTTGATCGCGGTGAAAGGGGCGCGCACGATTGAGAACACGCTCGTGTTGTACGACGAGGCGGTTCGCCAAAATAACTCGGCTGGATATTTTGCCGGGCTGATGGAGCAGGTCCATCCGGATGCCACTTTCCGCGATCACGCTACAGCGATGCTGACCAAGGCCAGCGCCGCGCAAACTGCTATCGCGCTGAATCATGACGTTTACGACGCGCTGGCTGCGCTCGACCTTTCGAAGGCCGATGCCGCCACGCGCTATTACGTGCAGAGGCAGCTGCTTGAATTCCGGCTGGCCGGCGTGGATAAAGATGACGCCACTCGTGCGCGCCTTAAGAAGCTCAACGATCAAGCTACAGAAGAACAATCGATGTTCGATCGGAATATTTCCGATGGAAAGAAAACGATCGAGGCCGATGCGTCCGAGCTGGAGGGGCTGCCGCAGGATTACATCGAGCGGCACAAGCCCGGCGCTGACGGGAAGATTGTCATTACGACCGACTATCCCGACGCGTTGCCGGTTTTCAACTTCGCCAAGAGCGATGCGCTGCGGCGCCGGCTGAATCTCGCCTTCAGCACGCGTGCCTATCCGAAGAACCAGGAAGTTCTGACCAGCCTGATGAAGACGCGGTATGAGATCGCGACGCTGCTGGGATTCTCCAACTGGGCCGACTATAACGCCGCCGACAAGATGGCGGTCAAGGGACAGACCATCGCTGACTTTATCAAGGAAGTCAACGATGCTTCGCGTCCGCTGGCCAAGCGGGAATTCGATATGCTGCTTGCCGAGAAGCAGAAGACTCATCCCGGCGCGAGGGAAATTTGGGACTACGAACGAAGCTATCTCTCGGAATTGGTTCGCCGATCCAAGTATGATTTCGATTCTCAGTCGGTGCGCCCGTATTTTCCCTTCATGCAGGTGAAGCAGGGAATTCTCGATGCCGCGGCCGATCTTTTTCATGTCAGCTTCCAGCAGGAACAAAACGTACCGTCGTGGGATCCTTCGGTCGAAACCTGGATCGTCATTGACCGGGGCAAGGCCATCGGCCGGTTTTATCTCGACATGCATCCGCGCCCGGGGAAGTTTAGCCATGCCGAAATGGCTCCGGTGCTCGACGGTATCCGCGGCAAGCAATTACCCGAAGCCATTCTCGTCTGCAACTTTCCTGTGCCCACGGCCACCGATCCCGGCCTGATGGATTATGGCGACGTGGAAACTTTCTTTCACGAATTCGGGCACCTGATGCACCACATTCTCGGCGGCCAGCAGCAGTGGGCCGGTATCGCGGGCATCAGTATGGAGTCCGATTTTGTGGAAGCGCCTTCGCAGATGCTGGAAGAGTGGATTCGCAGTCCGCAGGTTCTGGCCAAATTTGCCCGGCATTACAAGACCGGCGAGCCGATTCCCGCGGAACTGGTTGAGCGCGCGAATCGGGCATCGGCCTTTGGACGCGGGTTCTGGGTGGCGCGGCAGAATTCCTTCAGCGCCATTTCGTATGACATTTATAAAACCAAGCCGGAGAATGTCGACCTCGATAAAGTCACGTTCGACGCCAACCGCAAGTACACGCTATTCACGCCGCTGCCGGAGACCCATATGTGGGCCTCTTTCGGACACCTCGGGGGCTACTCGTCGGCTTATTACACTTATCTTTGGGACAAGGTGATCGCCGAGGATTTCTTCCTGCAATTCGATCATAAAAATCTGCTGGCTGGCGACGCGCCCATGCGTTATCGCCGGATTGTGCTTGAACCGGGCGGCTCGATGTCGGCCAACGATCTGGTGAAGAACTTTTTGGGGCGTCCGCAAAATATGGTGGCCCTGCAGCACTGGATGGCGGAGGAGTTCGAGTCGAGCGCGGCCGCGAAGTTGGGCGGCGAGTGATTGGCTCGCGTGGAAACATCAAGCCGCGAACCTCACCGGGATAGTGTGGTGAAATCCCACTCTTGACAAAGTGCGTCAAGGAGGGCACCCGTCGTTCGATCTCTCCCCTCAATGAAGTCAAGATCCCCACCCTGTGTCTGCAAAGAACGCAGACACGAGGATGGGCACCTACGGTGTTGCTGACGCCGTCTTTAATTCTATTCCGCCTTCGGGTTCGAACATGGAGGCGGCTAGTTTGCAGGAGCCGTTCACTACTTTCCACACTGTGAGGAAGGCTGCGCTGAAGTTGACGTGCTTGCCGGTGGAAACCTTATCGAAGCTCATGTGCCGCGTGCCGTAGGCGTAGGCCATGTCGCCGGCGGGGGCGACGACGATTCTGTCTAGCTTGAGAGGATCGCGCTTTTCATTCTTGCGCTCCTGGTTGAGCTTGTCGCCGGTTTTCTTCCATTCCTCGGTATTCAACCCCACGACAGGTTTTTCCAGCGCACCGGAAAAAAAGTAGGCGTCATCCGCCGCATACTCGGGACCGGAATTGTTGATGTTTGTTCGAATGAACTCCTCGGTACATTTTTGCGCGAATGCGGGCAGGGAAAGAAGAAACGCAGACAGGCCCAGGAATAATGTTATACGGCGCATGGTGTGGATCTCCTTTGTGGAATCAAGACTTTCGGGATCCAATAGTAGCCGCTTGAGACGGTTCGTTCAAATTCAAGCTAAAAATGCAGGGAGTCGCGTTGAAATGATTCTTTGTCTTGACATATTCCCATATGGGCATGTATATTCTGGCCATGGCAAGGGCAGCGACCACTTCGGATGCTTTCAATGCGGTGGCGGAGCCGCGGCGGCGGGACATTCTCAATTATCTGGCGCTGCAGGAGCGGGCGGTGGGAGACATCGTGGGGAGCTTGCGCATGGAGCAACCTTCGGTGTCGAAGCATTTGCGGGTGCTGCGGAATGTTGGCTTGGTGCGGGTGCGGCGGAACGGGCGGCATATGTTCTACCGGACCAACGCGGAGGCGATTCGGCCTCTGCATGAGTGGACGAAGACTTTCGAGCGGCTGTGGCAGCATCAGTTAGGCCGGGTAAAAGAGCGGGCGGAGGCGAAACAGAGAGGGTTGGAGAAGAGCTGAGCCGATACACAGGAGATCCCTCCCTCCGCCTGAAGAACGGCTACGGTCGGGATGACGCAGCGAGGTTGAAACACAATCATTCATCGGTAAGATCACAAAACAACAGGCCAACACAAGGAGGAACAAATGATTGCTACGGAAATAACAGGGATTGAAAACTTAACGTTGAACATCACACAGGAAATTCATGTGCGGGCGTCGCTGGAGGTGACATTCGGGGCGCTGCTGGAACAGTTAGAGGAAAATGACACGCCGGACGGCAAGCGGATGGCGATGAAGATCGAGCCGTGGCCGGGGGGACGGTGGTATCGCGACCTGGGCGACGGCAATGGACACTTCTGGGGACACGTGCAGGCCATCAAGCGGCCGACGCTGCTGGAGATTACCGGACCCCTGTTCATGTCGTATCCGGTGGTCTCGAATTTGCAATACCGGCTGAGCGAGGAAGATGGCGGAACGCTGATTAAGTTTCATCACACGGCGCTCGGACTCATTCAGGACGATCACAGACAGGGCGTAAAAAAGGGATGGACGCACATTCATGATCGGGTGAAGGAGCGGGCGGAGGGGAAAGGGCGGTAGGTCCATTGTTGATTGATGATTTTTGATTGTTGATTGAAACCTTCCAAATCTTCAATCTTCAATCGTCAATCATCAATCTTCAATCATCAGCGAACTGAGATAGAACGAACGCTCTTTAAACATTAGGAGGAGTCACTATGTCAACAATGATTGAGCCGGTAGCCGCCATGATTCAACCCATGTTGAGCGAGTTCCGCGAAGAAGTTGTGATCACCAAGCGGGTGCTGGACAGAGTGCCTGGGGACAAACTGTCGTGGAAGCCGCATACGAAATCGATGTCTCTGGGGCAACTCGCGATCCACATCGCGACGGTTCCGGGGGCGCTAGCCAACATTACGCGGGCCGATCAGTTTGACGTCTCGCAGGGCAACTTCGTGCCCACGCCACCGAAAGATCTCGAGGAGATTCAGAACGCCTTCGCGAAGAGTGTGCGTGAGGTGGAGGAGTATTTGAGCAACCTGACGGAAGAAGCTGCGCAGGAATCATGGCATCTCATGTTTGGGGATAGAGAGATCTTCAGCCGGCCGAGAGTTGAGGTGTTGCGGTCGATTATGTTGAATCACTGGTATCACCACAGGGGGCAGTTGTCGGTGTACCTGCGAATGCTGGATATTCCGGTGCCTGTGATTTATGGGCGCAGTGCGGATGAGAATCCGTTCGGGTAAAGGAAGGGGGCGCGGGCAGGTACGTCAGGGGCTAAAAGCCCGGTCCATTTCGGCTGCCTTACGCGGCCCTGGAAGGGCCGCTTTTCCACGGCGAAGCGCGGATTGTCCAAAAGCGCGGGCAAAGCTTTTTACCGCAGAGTTCGCTGAGGACGCGCAGAGTTCGCCGAGGTAAATTCAGCGTTTGTAGATACTCGTGTTGGGGTGGTAGTTGCGCCAGTCGAACCAGTAGTCTTTCAGGGCGGGGACGCGATCCAGGCATTTACCCTGGGAGGGGCCGGAGATGGCGCAGCCCTGGAAGTTCCATTCGCTGGCGGTCGTGGTGTCGAGCAGGATCCAGGGCGGAGTTGGAGGTGTGGTTTTGGCGGCGGGCGATGCGGGTTTGGCTCCGGCGGGCTTGGTTTCGGCTGTCTGGGCCTCGGCAGGCTTTGCCTCGGCAGGCTTGGTTTCGTTTGGCTTGGAGTTCGGCGGGTTGGCCGCTTTCGCATCGGCGGGTTGATCGGACTTCGCGACGGACGGGGTCTCGCCTTCAGTTTCGCCTTTCAGGAAGAATTCGGCGTTCTTGCCGTCGATGCGGCTTTTGAAAACGCGGAAGGATTTTCCGTCGGGGCCGACTGCGATTAACAAGGGCACGCCCTGAAGGTTGTCGACGACCGGGGATTGTTTGACCAGCGTGTCCCAGGGATAGGCGCGGCTGGCGCCGCCGAGTTCGAGGCCTACGATCACGTCGCGTGCTTTGAGCTCGGTTCCGGGAAAGCTGATCACCAGGGGAAGCTTGGCTACTTTCGGTTCCCAATCGCTGTCATATTCCTTTGTATATTTCTTTACCGGAGCCAGCACTTTGCCGTCGGGAACTTCCGACTTCCACTCGCCGAAGGTCAGTTCGTCACTCAAGACCAGTTCCAGGGAAGCGCCCTGGAGCGGGCCGTAAATGGCTTTGCCGGTGATCTGCTGCCACCAGGTTCCAGTTTCTCGATCGCGCATGAGGAAATTCTGGTTGTTGATGCCTGCCAGATAAAAGTGCAGGACTCTGCCGTGTACGGTTCGGGTCCACACCAGACCGGTGTGACAGAGCGTTCAATAGGTGACGGCCACGGGGACGCCGGCGACGACGTCGTTCAATACGTGGTGGTAGGCCATTTCGCGGATGGGATAGGCGCGAGCGTCAGAGCCGTAGCGGAGGGCGAGAATCATTTCTCCTTTGTCGAGCTGGCTGGCGGAGGCGGATTCGAATTGCGGCGTGTCTACGGGATGGAACATCCACTCGAAGTAGTTGAGGCGGGACATGACTGCAGAGAATGCGACCAGGACCATCACGGAGGCGAGAACGATTTTGCGGACGCGGTTCGCAGTGCGCCAGAGAAGCAACGCGAATATGAGACAGAGGAGAAGCGCGGCGAGAGTTAGGGCAGGGGCGCGCTGGCGGAAAGACATGGCCAGAGCCAGGGACGCCGGAGTCTGGTGGTAAAAGGGGCGGATGATGAAGGCTGGGACGAAGAAAAATGCGATGCCCGCGAGGGCCGAGATGAGGAAGATGACCTGCATCAGGATGAGCCAGGGAGAGGCACGGCGAGCGGAAGAGGATTGCATGCTGTGAGCGATTTCGGGCGGCGCGCCCATCGTGCCGCTATCCAGATGGCAACGATTGTATCGGACCTGTGTATCGGGGGCGGAAGAAAAATGCCCCGGCATTGAAAGCCGGGGCATTGGTACAAAGCTGCGTAAGTTTACTGCGGTGTAAAGTTCTGGTGCGAACTAAGCGAGTCGATATCCTGGAACTCCGGCGTGGCTGGGGGCAGGTTGGCCGGATTCAGGAACAGCACGTCGAAGTAATAGTTTCGTGGCGGGGGGCTGTAGACGGCGCTGCCGTTGGGGCCGCCGCCGTCCTTGTATATGCCTGTGTTGTATTCAGCATAGTACATGCTGACCAGCGAGCCGTCGTAGTTCAGTGTCTGGCCGCCCCAGTTCTCCAGATAGCGAAGGAAGTTGTGCAAACCGCCGTCGGTTCCAAGATCCTGCGCGGCGTTTGCCCAACCCGGTTGCGGGAAGGGGATGTTTTTTCCGCCAGAGATCGCGGCGCGGTAATACGCCGGTGCGGTGGGGGTACGACTGCCGGTGTTGGTTGGGAAAACGAGACTGTTCATGTCGGTCCACTGATTCGACAGAACCGTGACCGAGTCGGCAATGATGGATGCCGCGGAATGGGGCGTCTGGGTGGGAGTTGCGCTACTGGCGGTGGCCCAGAACGGATCCGTGTTGGTGGTATTGTAGTTGCCCTGGATGTATACCGGATTCTCCGAAGCGATGGTAAATCCGCCGCATCCGGTGGGGTTGGCGGCGGTCTGCGAGCATCCGCTGGCGGCCGGCATGACCGGCAGCGAACCGGCCAAGGTTGCTGGGTTCATGCCACCATCCACTAATTTCAATACGTGTCGAGCTCCGCTGACAGGATTGGCCATACCCTCCTGATCGGTGACGCCGGTGAGGAGGGCGGCGGCAGTGGGCTGCGCGCTGATTGCAGTGTCGTAGCTGGCGCAGTCTATGGAAGTAGCCGTGCCTGCGTTGGCGACGTTGATCCGTTTATATGGATTCAGGGGAGCGGTGTTGGTGTTGACGCCGAAGCCGTCTCCAATATTTTTCGCGCCCCAGTTGTCGAGAAAGCCGTTCTGATCCACGTCTTCGGGAGAGTAGTTGTAGTAGGTCGCAGGTTCCAGGTTTCCATCGGGCGCAACGGCGGTAAAGATCTGTCCAGAATTCACCACATCTTCAAGACCGGATTCTCCGTTAATCACGCCTGCCGGAGTCTGCCCGCCGTTCGAGGGATGGGTGGAGGGCAACATGCCGCGGTGATCGGAGAAGTAGAGAACGTAGCCGTTAAAGTTGGTATAGGGGACGGCGGCGCCGCTGACTCCGATCGAGCCCTTCAGCCACTTGCCCAGGTTGCCCACATCCAGTTCGACGGCGTTCATGATGCCGTTGACCGAGCAGGAAGAATAGCTCTTAGTGCCGTTCGTGGTGTTAGCAATTGGGTTGTCGCGCATCTCGCCTTCGCGCGCGTCGTAGAAGTTAATGGGATAAAAATTGCCCTGTGATCCTGCGTTATGACCAGACGCCGCTGTCTGCGCCACCGTAGGCCGAAGTTGCTGCAGGATCAGAATGGCATTGGGATCGACGGTATTCGAACCCGGAGTAATGGGTACGAAGTTGAAAACGCGGCTGAAGCCCAACTGCAGCCACTCTTTGGTGACGCCGGTACAGGTCGTGGCTGAGGTGCAATATTCCACGCGAATCCATGGTCCGGTCATCGTCGCAGGCGTGGTGACGACGGAAGTTAATTCTCCGACTAGTGGGAATAGAGTTCCGTTCGCCCAGGCTAACGGAGCGCCGTTTCTATCCGGACTGACCCATCCCTTTGTGCCCACCGTGGCGAATCCGGGATATTCGGTTCCACCTGCGGTCAGGGTGACTGCCCCGGTTGCGAAGGGGGTGTTACCGGGACTGCTCCAGGCGGTCGTCATGGGGAATTGGACGTCCTGCCCGTCGCCGAGCGCGCCGCGTTCGGGGTGGAGGTCAACTTGCGTATCGGCGAGCAGGATGCGGATTTGCGCCTTGTTGTAAAGACGGGAAGTACCGAGCGTGCTCGCCGACGACTCGCCTACTTGTGGTTTGCGGACGATTGAAATTGGATCTGTGCAGGGCGGCGGGTTGCTGGTGCAGGAATTCTGCACGAAGGGCAACTGCATGTTCTTGGCGCCGGTGAGCGAGTTGGTGACGTAACCATTCAGGGTGGCGCCGGACGAGATGCTGGGGAAGTTGATGTTGGCGGCGCCGGCAATCGTGGGATAACCGCCGCTCCAACTGGCATCGCCGGGAACCGTTCCGGCGGTCGGGAAGAGCGACGCAGTTCGGTCCGACGGGCGGGTATACGCCGTTTAAGATGCAGCCGCCGCTGGCCTTGGGAACATAAACCGTTCCGTTATAGTTCGTGGTGGTCCCCCAGCCATTTTCCAGCTGATCCATAATGACCTGCTGAAAGGCGGAAAGCTTGTCGTTGAATACAAGATGCTTGGTATCGCCAATGGCGAGAAAGAGGTTCTGGTTGGTATGCACGCGGCCGCCAAAGCCGAAGTCAGGACCGGGGAAATAGCTGCAGTCATAACCGCAGAACACACCGAACTGAAAGACAGGAATCTGAGCGACTTCCACTTTGCGGGTGACATTCACGCTGGCCCCGCCGGGACGAGTGGCAATGACCTGCAGGGTCATGGGGATGATTTCCGCGTAGAGTCCTTGATTCGAACCGGAACTGACCGTGTTAAAGGAGCTGACCGGATTTCCGTTGGCATCGAGGGGATAAGAGATGGTCTCGTTATAGGTCATGCCGTTGACCATGGCTGCGGAGGGAGGAAAGTTGACCAAGTTCTGAATTTGGGCGTTGGTGGGGACCTGGAACTGGGTGTAGAGCGCGGAGAGATCGGCGGTCAATTTCTCCATGCCGGACTCAGCACCGTAGAAGGCCCGATTCGATTCAAGACCATTGCCACCCATGCGGGAATCGTTGGTGACGGTGAAAAGAAGGCCGACCGCCACTCCCGACAGCAGCACTAAGATAAGAAGAGCTGCGATCAGTGTGAAACCCTGCGAACTATTTTTTTCCTGTCCCATATTTATTGATCTCCTACTACCGCGAGAAAACATTACTGATAGCGATTACGAAATGCCATATTGCGTGCGCTGACGGAGGTCGCGAGGTACAAATTCTGGGATTTGTTCCCGTTGTTGAACATGCTTTGTCCCATGACGACAATATTGATTTTTTGCATCAGGTTCGGCGATTCGCCTACGCCGAGGGGGTTAGGCTGGTTGGCGTCGAGCGCCGATGTAGTCGAGTTGTAGTTGTCATAAGCGAATTGCAAATTGATGATGTCGTCGGCTACGGGAACGGGGGTGAGCCCGTTGACCTGGCGCATGAGACGAGGGGTCTGGCCGTTGACGGGAACGGTCAAGTAGTAAGTCACCGCGAACAGCCGGTAAGCGACCGTGTTGGCACCGCCGGAGATAGCCTTAATGTTGTTCGAGGTCGCGGCATTTTGATTGAAATTGAGGGGATCCAAATCCGCGAAAGCGATGGCAGTGGCGGTGATGCCAGTCACTTCGCCCACTGCGCTTCCCAGGTTATTGGTGAGCATAATAAGATCGCCAACCTGAATTCCGCCGGCGGCGTTGATAGCCAGCGGTGCCGGGACATAAATGGGATTTGCCGCGAGAGTAATGGATGTGCCACTGCCGGGAACGGTGAAAGTCACGTTGTATTCCCACAAGGGGAAGTTGTAGTCGGCATAGATGGAGGTGATGCTGTCGTTAATCGCGGCAGGAGCGGCGGGGACGACTGCGTTCGCTTCCACGCCATTGGTAAAGCCAGGAATGATGCCGTACATGTAATTGCCGGTGGGGTAGGTATGGGTGGGAACGTGACAAGTGCCCGCCTGATCGCAGGCGTACTTGGTGGCGCCGTTTCCTCCGAGAGGCAACTGGATTCCGCCCGAAGGCAGGCCAGCCCCGGCCATACTGATGTCCTTCACCATAAGATCAATTGCGGCTCGCATGTTCTGCTGAGTTTCAGCCTGCTGGGTGACGAGCCGGACGGAATCCATCCCCGTCTTGAAAAGGCTGGCGATGGCGCCCATCACAATCAGGCCGACTGCCATGGAAACCATGAGTTCCAAGAGCGTGAATCCATGTCCGAGTTCTTGTTTTGGCATTTTCATGATGTTTCCTGCCGCTGCCTCTAGCGGAAAGCCGAAATCAGTGCATTCACCGTGTACGATCGCGGAATCGCGGATCCGCTGATCGAATAACTAACCGTAACCGTAATCTGCTTGAGATTGGGATCGATGGTGACGCCGTCAGCCTCAAGGACGGTACCGATCTGAATCTGACGCGTGAAGTTGGCGAGGCTCAAGGCCTTGTCGTCGGCCGTTCCCAGGATGCCGTCGGGACCAGGAAGAGTGATGCACTCCGGTCCGGCGGGGCAAGCTCCCGAGGCCGGAAAAGGGACGTCATCGGCGGTGTTCACTAATCCGTCAGGGCCGGCGGCGAGCAACTGGACCGCACCGTTGGTAAAGATTCCGCCGCTGGCAATATTACCGATCTGTCCGAATGCGACTTGCTGCGTGTTGCGCGCGGTGTAGATGCTCTCCATCGCTTCCAGCGCCTTCTGCCGTGCAATCAGATTTTCCTGAGCGGTCGAAGTTACGGCGACGGCCGTGCCAAAGACGGCCAGAAGCGAAACAATGCCGATGGTCATGATCACGATGGCAATCATGGTTTCAACCAAGGTGAAGCCATGCTGCGCGGACGCTTTAGGTAACGGTTGTGTCATTGTTGCACCCACACGTTTACTCCCCCCTGCTTTAAGAGCTGCCAACCTCGAACTCTTCCCGTGGTTCCGAAGACAGAGACTGCGCGGGAACTGTAAACATCGCCAGGACGACTCATGTAGACGACGCCGTTGTTGAAGTTGCCGAGATCATCCTGCGCGGAGCCGTCGGGATAGAAAATGAGACAATTCTGTCCCACGAGTACGCAGTTGTTAAAAGTGTTCGGAGTAGTTCCGGTGCCGAAGCCATCCGGACCCGGATTTGGAAATCCCGCCTGCACCGCGAACTGAATATCGGTCGGCAAAAGATAAGTGGCGACGGTTACAGGAGCGGGGGATACCGGCACGCCCACGCCCCAGTACTGTACGGTGATGGTTCCAGGGGCGCTGAAGAAGACGATGTAGCGCTTGCTCTGCGTGATCGAGAGATTTCTGTAGTTGCGGATCACCGAGAGTGTGGTGTCATACGCGGTATTGACGTGGTTCAATTTGAACAGGGGCATGATCGATACGAATGTGACCCTTGCCATGATCAGCGCAATGGCGACGACGACCATCATTTCCAACAACGAGAACCCGCGATTCCTGCGCGATATCATAAGTGTCTCTCGGGAACGAAGGACGACTGTGTCGGGCACGCTTTACTCCTCTGAAGCTCTGAAATAATCCTTCAAAACAAGGGGGAAACCATTCCGAACGCCCGTGGGGACGACAGAATGGCGGGGTAGCGTTCCTTCATCGAGTCGTGGATACATCGTAGGAGGGCGTCGATATGACGTCAAAGCACTACGGGACAATAGATACGCATTGGTCTTTCGGGTGTGAAGTGGTTACTAAAGACTGCGATGACAGCATGGCAGTTAGGGGCAAGGGGACCGGCGGGACGGTGACACTGGTAACTTGTTGGGGGGAACGGGTGGCACCTAGGATAGCAGTAAGTATGACTTTATCCGCTCTACTCGTGTGCGTTGACGAGGCGTTCGACTCCATTGCTGCAACAGGTTCTGGAAGAACTCAGCATTCGGGTTGAGTGCTGTCCGGACTTCGTGCGGGCTGGTATACGGCTGGCACAGGAGCGCTTCGATGTGGTGATTCTTGACGGGAAGTCCTCGAAGCAAGTGATTTCTCTGTTGGGGGAGACGCGTCACTCGCGAAAAAATGATGCCACACTCGCCGTGGCTGTGCTGGCCGGACCGGACAGTCTGCGCGAGATCTTTGCCATGGGCGCAAATTTTATTCTTTACAAACCTCTGGCCTATGACCAGGTTCTGGGCAGCTTGCGTGCGGCGCGGGCGGTGATGCACCGGGAAAAGCGCAAAAAGGGTCGCGCCACTGTACATGCGCCGGCGACGATTGATTACGCGAACGTGGAGCAGGAAAAGGCGGCACTGATCGATCTGGCGGAAGAGGGTATGTCGGTGCAGTTCGGCAAGAAGCTGCCTCCGGTCGGGAAAGTTTATTTTCAGTTCAGGCTGCCGGGACAGACGGCGAACATTCGTCTGTCAGGCAAAGTTGTGTGGCAAGATTGGAAGGGTCGCGCGGGATTGCAGTTTGTGGATGTACCGAAAGCCTCGCGCCGGCTGCTGGATGAGTTTCTGGGCGCGAATCTGCCGGGTAAGTCGGCAGGAGGCCCGGTCTATGATGTAAGCGTCGAGATAGAAGAGTCTCTGCAACCGGCGGCAGTGGCGGTCGCGGAGATCACTCATGGAGGCCAGTACAAGCGCGTTAAGGTGCAAGATAAAGTAGGTGGCGAGGGAGCTCCCCAGAAAACTCAACCGGTTCGGCAGCCTGATGTTCAGCGTGATCCACACCGTGACATTCAACCCGTCCAGGTTGACCTGGACAACCGGCGCACCAAGATGCGATACGCTTGCCGCCTGGGTGCGGAGGTCTACCGCCCGGGAATCGCCGCTCCCCATCGTTGCTGCCTGACCGACCTGAGTGCGGGCGGATGCTTTCTGGAGGTGGCGCTGCCGTTTCCGCAGGGGTCGCCGCTGGAGATCGTGGTGCAAACGTATGAATTGAAGTTGCGGTTGCGGGGAACGGTACTGGCGTCTCATCCTGGCTACGGGATGGGCGTGGAGTTTGAATTGGACACTGAGGAAGAACGGGCCAACCTGAAGAAGCTGACGGACTTTGTGGCGGCTACGACGGAACCTGCGTAAGTATCGCATCCTCGATAATACATACAAATGACTCGCACAATAGTGTAGCTATTATGTTGGCTGCGGCTGCGGAGCTTTGCTCCGCCGGACAGCCAGCTGGCCCCACATGTGCTGAGTCGCCGGAGAGCTGGCGGCTGTCCCTAGGTGGACCGTTTATCGGACGGCTGCTTGATCTGCTACGGCTTTTTTGAAGTAATCGAGCGATTTGCGGAGGCCGGTTTCCAGGTCGATCTTTGGCTCCCAGCCGAGTAGCTGGCGGGCCTTGGTGATGTCGGGCCGGCGTTGTTTGGGATCATCCTGCGGCAGAGGTTCGTAGCGAATCTCGCTCTTCGAGCCTGTCACTTTCAATATCATCTGCGCGCATTCGAGGATGGTGAATTCGTCGGGATTGCCGATATTCACCGGGAGATGTTCGTCCGATTTCGAAAGGCGCAGGAAGCCGTCGATTTCATCGCTCACGTAGCAGAAGCTGCGAGTCTGATTGCCGTTGCCGTAAACGGTGAGGGGTTCGCCACGCATGGCCTGCTTCATAAAATTCGGGACGACTCGTCCGTCGTTGATCTGCATGCGTGGGCCGTAGGTGTTGAAGATGCGGACGATGCGCGTATCGACTTGGTGATAGCGGTGGTAAGCCATGGTCACGGACTCGGTGAAGCGCTTGGCTTCGTCGTAGACCGAACGGGGGCCAATGGAATTGACGTTGCCCCAGTAGGTTTCTTTCTGGGGATGCTCGAGAGGATCGCCGTAGCACTCGGAAGTTGAAGAGACCAGATACTTCGCGCCGTACTTGTGAGCTATGTCGAGAGCGTGAAAGGTTCCGAGCGAACCGACCTTGAGCGTGGCAATGCCGTGAACGGTGTAGTCGACTGGACTGGCGGGGCTGGCGAAGTGGAAGACGTAGTCGACTTTGCCGACGTCGAAGGGTTCGCAAATGTCTTGTTCTATGAACTCGAAAGCCGCTTCGTTGCGGAAGTGATCGAGACTGGCGCGGCGGCCGGTGAGCAGGTTGTCGACCACCACCACGTTCCAGTTTTCGGCAAGAAGAGCATCGCAGAGATGGGATCCCAGAAAGCCGGCGCCGCCGGTGACCAGCGCGCGTTTTGCATTCATGCTTTCTGGCCGCTCTTCAGGACTGCGGCGGGAATTCCATCAGGGTGAGAGGCGGCGCGCCCGACGCTATAGTATGTGAAGCCTTCGGCCGCCATGATTTCGGAATCGTACAAATTGCGGCCATCAATAATGATGGGATACTTCAGCTCTTGCCGAAGGCGGCGGAGATCGAGGTTGGCGAATTCTTCCCACTCCGTGAGAATCAGCAGAGCATCCGCCCCGCGGGCCGCTTCGTAGGCGGAGTTGGCGAACTGGATGGCAGATGGGATCACTTCCCGGACGCGCTCCATGGCCGCGGGATCGTAGGCCGTGATCTTACAGCCCTCCTGGCAAAGCGCCTGCACGATGTAGAGAGCCGGCGATTCGCGGATATCATCGGTGCCGCCCTTGAAGGCGAGGCCCAGGACGCCGAGATTCTTGCCGCGCAGGGTCCAGAGGGCGCTGCGGACTTTGCGCAGGAAGCGCTGGCGCTGATCTTCGTTGATGCGCATGACTTCATCGAGCAGGCGGAAATCGTAGCCCGACTCGCGGGCCACGGCGCGGAAGGCCAACACATCTTTGGGAAAGCAGGATCCGCCGTAGCCGATGCCGGGGTTCAGAAACCTGCGTCCGATGCGGGTATCAGCGCCGATGCCGTGGACCACCTGATTCACGTTGGCGCCTACTGATTCGCAGACCGAGGCTACGGCATTGATGAAGGAAATCTTCATGGCCAGGAACGCGTTGGAGGCGTGTTTGATCAACTCCGCGCTCTTGCTGCTGGTCACGATGATGGGAGGGGGAATGCAAGCCCGGTCGGGTTGAGGAATGGAGCCGCTACCCTGATAGTAACTGCCGGTAGTCAACGGAGCGTAGACTTCGCGCAGAATGGCGGCCGAACGCTCACTGTCGCAGCCAATGACGATACGATCGGGAAACAGGAAATCGGTGACGGCGGTGCCTTCGCGGAGGAACTCGGGATTCGAGGCCACATCGAATAACTCGGGGTCGGTGCCGCTGCGCAGGATGATCTTGCGCACCCACTCGCTGGTGTAGACGGGAACGGTACTTTTCTCGACGATCACCTTGTAATCGTTGACGCCGCCGGAGATTTCGCGAGCCACGGATTCCACGTAGGACAGATCGGCTTCACCGCTCTCGGTGGGCGGCGTGCCCACGGCGACGAAGATGGTCGAGCTCTGGCGGACTGCCGCTTTCAGGTCGTCGGAAAAAGTCAAGCGATTTCCGCGGTGGCGGGTTAAGAGTTCCGGCAGAAATCTCTCATGAATGGGGACTTGGCCATTCTTGAGTGCGGCCAGTTTCTGTTGATCATTGTCGACCAGAATGACGTCGTGTCCGAGATCCGCAAAGCAGGCTCCTGCCACTAAGCCGACATATCCTGAACCGACAACCGCAATCCGCATGTTTAAGGCTCCCGTAAAAGATGCTTCCGCGAACACTCTCCTCGAGAGTAATTCCACGAGCAAGGTTGGGGATATGCGGAAAGGGCTGGGAGCTCATCCACAATCCCCAAAATTGCAATGATTCTAACAGGATAAGAGTAGCATTAGGATCGCAGGAAAACCTGTATTACCCGCGTACCGACGCCACTTTTCTACCCAATTTGGCACGGCGGACCTCAGCGGCTATAAAGCCGCACACTTGATGGCTCAGAGCGGCACGGTTGAAGCCGTGCCCTTCCCAAGGCCATTTGGGATGGAAGAGACGCCTTGGCGTATTGACAACCCGGTGTTTTCGGGGCAAACTCCGCTACGGACGCTGATTCCCCTTTTGGTTATGCCGCAACCTGCAACGCCGGAACCCGATCCGTCGAAAGCTGACCTAAGCGCGACAGGAGTGCTACGCGCCCGGCCGGAGGATACCCGTTTCGAGACCGACTTTGCGCAGTTGGCGGCCTGTTTTTCGGCCAAGAATGGAGGCGGCTTGTCGCCAGAACTTTCCACCGAGCTGGCGCTGGAAATTGTGCTCAATGAAGTCGTGGAACAGGCTTGCCTGACCACGGGCGCAACGGGGGCGGCCATTGCGCTGGAGCGCGAGGGCGAGATGGTTTGCCGGGCCAGCAGCGGCGCGACTGCGCCGACTTTGGGTTCACGGATGGACGCTGCATCGGGTCTCTCCGGGGAGTCGATGCGAACGCGACGGACACAGCGCTGTGAGGATGTTCTCGCGGATTCGCGGGTGGACCTTGAGGCGTCGCAGCGGCTGGGCGTGCGATCAGTAATGGTGATGCCGCTGATCCGAGGGGATGCGGTGGTAGGGCTGTTCGAGTTATTTTCTTCCCTGCCGATGGCTTTTGGCGAGCGGGACGAGCTTACGTTGAATGCGCTGGCGTTCCGTGTTTTGAGTAGTCTGGAGCGCGCGGCTGCGCCATTGACACCCCAGAACGAGCCGCTGTCGCTTCCGCTTCCTGAAATCGAGGGAATCGTCCCTGAAGTTCCGCAGAGTTCCGCCCCCGAAAGCGTTCCGGTGATGCCGGAGGAAAACTCGGCGGCGAGCGGATTCGATTTTGTCACCTGGGCGCTTCGAGCCGCGGTTCTGGTTTGTGCGGTGATGCTCGGGCTTCTTCTGGGAAGACATTTGGGAGCGCGGAAGGCAGTAGTGCACGTGCATCCGGCTGCGCCGGCATCGTCGGCGAGCGGTGCGGCCACGGGGGGAAACGCAGGGGCGGCGATCATCGCTAGTCCGAGTCCGAGTTCAGACGTGAGCGCAGGTGGAAAGGAGCCGGTTGCGGCTGCGCATGCGACACAATCTGCTCCCGCCAAAGCAAGCCCGAAAACTGTTCCTCTTCCTCCTGGCGGCTTGCTGGTCTTCGAGAACGGAAAAGAAATATTTCGCATGCCGCCGACGCGGAGTGAGACAGGACCGAAGGATGCGACGTCCGCGGGAATGGGAAGTGCGATGCAGCGTGCCTCTTCCGCAGAGCCGGACACGACGGCGGAGAATCCTCCGTCCGCGGCCGAAGTGCTTCATCGCGTGGAACCCGAGTATCCCGAAGATGCCCGGCAGCATGGGATTCAGGGCGCGGTTGTGCTGGAGGTTGACATTGGCCGCGACGGAGCGGTTCAGGATGTTCAGGTGGTCAGCGGACGGCCGGAGCTAGCGCAGGCTTCGATGGATGCGGTGAAGCAGTGGCGCTTCAAGGCGCGCCGGCTCAACGGAAGCGCGGTGCCAATGCAGACCAGAATCACGCTGAATTTCAGACTGCCACATTAACCGTGATAAGCAATCTTGCGAGGCGGGGTTGCCGGGTGGGATTCGCTGCTCGCGTGCTACCTTAACTTTCCATGCTAAACTTATGAAATCGCCGAGTCCGAATCGGCTTAGTTCGGGCCGTTGCATTGAAATTGTGGGAATCGCGGTCCCGTCCTAAAGAGGAAGTATGAAACCAGCCACCGACCACGCCAGTAGTGTCTCGCACGATCGGTATGAGAAGGCCGTTTGCTGCCTGCGATGCGAGCAAAAACTGGAGTGCTACCAGTTGATGCGCGTCAGTCTGGCACCGAATGGCCAGGGACCGGGTTACGCGGTTCTCGGGTGCCCCAAATGCGGACATGTGGAATTCGTTTCGGATACGAGTCCATTACTGCAGAGCCTGGAATTGGTTTCGGTGGATGCCGGAGACGGGGATTGAGTTGGGCCGCGAATTCGCGGGCGGAAACGCGGTCGCGCCCGGTTATCGTGAGTGGGCAGGGATCCTTCGACTGCGTTGCGGAATTCACTTCGTGATTCCGCAACTCCGCTCTGGATGACAATCTGCTAGAAGGGGATATCGTCGTCTGTGATCGGGCCGGTTGCGGCTGGCTCGGGTTCGGAAGTGCGCTGGTCGAAGTTGTTGCCGCCTGCGGTTGCGGAGGATGATGATCCGCGCGAACTTCCGGTGAAATCACCGGCGCCACCTTCTCCGCGTCCACCTAAGAGGATGAGATCGCTGGCCACGACTTCGGTCATGTACTTTTTCTGGCCGGAAGTTTTGTCGTCCCAGGAGCGGGTTTGCAGGCGTCCTTCGATGTAAACCTTGCCGCCCTTCTTCAAATATTCGCCGGCAATTTCGGCCAGGCGCTGCCAGAGCACGACATTGTGCCACTCGGTGCGATCCTGCCATTCGCCGGCTTTATCCTTGAAACGCTCGTTGGTGGCGATGGTCAGCTTGGCTACGGGAGTGCCCTGCGGCGTGTATTTGATTTCGGGATCCTTGCCGAGGTTTCCGATCAGTTGGACGCGGTTCAGACTTTTGCCTGCCATGACGGTGCTCCTTTGCAGGGGTTCACTATAACAGAAGGAGGCCGGTGGAGATCGTGGGAGCGGTCACAAAGTGGGCTGGAGTTTCGTTTTGGGATGGGCCTGTCATGGCATGGTCCGTGGAGACTGAGATCCCTCGCTTCGCCTGAAGGGCGGCTCCGCTCGGGATGACTCCCCTCAGAGTGATTGGTTGCAGAAACCTGGTTCGTAACCCGGCATGGCTCAGGTTATAATTCTGTCATGCCTCCTGCACCCGGTGCTACCAAAGCTGTTGGGATGGTTCCTGACGAGCTCAAGTTTGAACCGAAGTCGAAGGGACTGGCCACTCCGCGGAAGAAAAAGCCTAAGGAGTTGGCAGTTATCACCGAGTGCTGCACGGGATGCGCGGGGTCGCCTGCCTGCGTGGAATATTGTCCCGTGGAAGACTGCATGTTCTGGGTGCCTGACGAAGATAATCCACCGTTCGGGAGGATCGCGATCGATCCTATTCTATGTATTGGCTGCAAGAAATGCCTGAGCAAAGGGCCTGACGGCTGTTTTCTCGACGGCTGTCCTTGGGACGCCATCGCGATGGTGGACACGGCTGAGGTGGAAAAAGAAGTTGGGCCGATGGCGATTTGAGTCGCTCTTAGCTTTTGGCTATTAGCTCTTAGCTTTTAGTTGCAGCAGATCCCACTTGTTGCCGTAGAGGTCTTCGAAAACGGCGACTGTCCCGTAAGATTCTTCAACCGGCGGGCGGACGAATTTCACTCCTTTTGCTGTCATCGCACGATAGTCGCGCCAGAAGTCGTCAGTGTGCAGGAATAGAAAGACGCGGCCTCCGGCTTGGTCGCCGACGCGGCTGGATTGCTCGGGATTCACTGCTCTAGCGAACAGCAGATCGGTTCCGGTTGAGCCGTGCGGCCTTACTCGCACCCAGCGTTTGGCGTTGCCCAGGTCTGTGTCTTCGATCAGCTCAAATCCCAACTTGTTTGTGTAGAAGGCGATGGCTTCGTTGTAATCGTGAACGAGGATAGCGAGATAGCCTAATTTTTGCGGCATGATTGCTTTCTGCTGGAGCGGGACCTGGATGTTGCGTCCAATTTGTTTTCGCCGCCGACAGAGACGTTGCGAGCAACGTCTCGGCTAATTCGCCGCCGCTCTGGAGCGGATTGCTTTTTCTGTTTCCTGCGCCTGATGGCGCACATCATTGGAAATGTCAGGCAGGTCTCGTTCGTAGGGCTGAATCGCTGGCAGATCCTGCATCTGGCCCACCAGATAGAGCGCCCGAAGAGCCTCCCATACCTGTTCCGTTGCTGGATCGACCACGGCGACTTCTGCGCCCGCGACTACACTTGCGCCGGCTTGCGAAACGGATCGGATTCTTCCTGGGATCGGAGAGCGGACTTCGACTAATTGCGAAGAGCCTGTCGACTGCAGCTTGGCAAGTAGTCCGCCTTGATGGATCGCGGTGCCGGGGCGGTCGGAATCGACGATATGGCCAGTATCCGGTGCAGGGATGTGCGCCGGTTGCAACAGCGCCACAATCTGCGGACGTCCGGTTGCATCGCCGAAGCGCACCAGCGAGAGGGCGGCGTTGCCGCGCACCATGGAGGAAGAATCCGCCAGCATTTTCAGCAGCGTTTCGTGAAAGCCTGCGCCGGAAATGTCCTGGCCCATGACCCAGGCGTCGGTGTTGCGGACTTCTTCCACTGGATCGTTCGCAACCCGGATCAAGTCGGGGTACCACTGCTTTGCTGCGGCATCGTTGTGGGACATGCGATCGCCCATCTGCACCAGAGCGTGCTGGATGTGACGCGGCTTCTTGTCGTCGTGGAGGTATTCGGTCAGCTGCTGGTCGGAAAGATGGCGGCCAAACCAGGTGTTCCACCAGAACAGGAACGGCATGAGTACGATGAGCCAGCCAGTAGTGAAGAAGAGAATTTTCTGAGTGCGCGACATTCCACGCTTGGGCTTTGGCTCGAAAGCTGCAGAGGCATTGGGGCCGGTCTGCGAATTGGAATTTGGAGCTGTCGTTTCTGAGGGGGACATGGAATCCTAGGAAGATGAACTATAACAGCTACTCTACATCTGCATCGAGCACCCGTTCCTGCTCGAGGTAATGGGACATGGCGTATTGCGCCAGAAGCGGCGTCTGGAGGCGGATTTCGGCGCAGATCCATTCCCCTTTGGCGTGGGGAGCGTCGGGCAGATGGTTGCAGCGTCCGCCACTGCCGAATTGCGGGCCGAAGTCCGCGCTTTGAATTTGATCGAATTGCTTGATCTCGCGCCAGGCGGCATCGCCGACGGTTCCGGAGACGTCGATTTTCAGTTTCAACGTGGACATCGAACAAAATTGCTGATTGTTGATTTTTGATTGTTGATTGAAAACCGTGCGGCCCGTGCGTAAACAAGCTCTTCAATCAACAATCAAAAATCATCAATCAAAAATTCTTTTCTGTGGCTCTACACTCTGCGCTAAAAGTCTAGCTGTGCGGGAACCATTGGTAGAGCATGAAGTATACGATCACGCCGGTGATGGAAACGTACATCCACAGGGGCCAGGTCCAGCGGGCGATGGCGCGGTGTTTGTCGTAGCGCGCCTTCAGTCCGCGACTTAACGTAATAATTGCGAGCGGGACGATGACGATGGCCAGCGTGACGTGTGAAATCAGAATCGTGAAATAAACCGGGCGAGCCCAGCCTTCGCCTAGAAACCGAATGTTGCCAACTTTGAAGTGGAAAAATAGATAGCATCCCAGAAATAACGCCGACGCAATCACTGCGGCAATCATGCAGGCGCGATGGGCGGCGATGCGGCCGCGTGCGATCAGGCCGCGTCCGGTGAGCAGCAGGACGGCGCTGGTTCCGTTCAGGGTGGCGTTCAGGGCAGGGAAGAAGGCGTACTGTTCGGCAATCGAATTTCCGGCGACCGAATTTGCGAGGACGATCATGCGGCGGGCCTCGTACTTCTGCGGTTTGCTATTAACAGCGCCAATCCGAACATGATCAGTGAAAACAAAGCGAGGGTTGCTATTGCCGATGCGAGCGGAAAGATGGTTTCGGCTCCGGGATACATGAGTTCGCGCAGTGCCGCTACTCCATACGTTAAAGGATTCAAGCGCATGACTACCTGAATCCATTTCGAGGCGCCGGTGATGGGAAACAGAGCGCCCGACATGAGCCAGAGCGGAATCAAAAAGAGGTTCACGATTCCGTGGAAGGCCTGCGAGGAATCCATGGGCCAGGCGATGGCGAAGCCGAGCGCGGTCAGGGAAAACGAAACCAGAAAGACCACTAGAGCGACCCAGAGCACAGATAACAATTGCAGGTGAACGCCAGCGAACGGAGCGAAGATCAGGAAGATCATCCCTTGAACTGCTGAAAGAGCGGTACCGCCCATCACTTTGCCGAGGACGATCGCCGAGCGCGGCACCGGGGCGACCATCACGGATAGCAGGAAGCCTTCTTTGCGGTCCTCGATCACCGACATCATGGTGAAGATGGAGGTGAAGAGCACGATCATGATCAGTGCGCCGGGATAAAAATAATCGAGGTAATGCTGCTGGCCGGGGCCGCCGCCGGAGCGGAACGAGGTTCCGAATCCCGAGCCGATGACCAGCCAGAACACCAGCGGAGAGGCCAGTACGCCGACTACGCGTGTCGGTTGACGATAAAATCGTACGATTTCGCGCCACCACAGAGTGAATGCCGGCAGCATTATGCCCGCGGATGCCGGGCCCGCCATGGGGCGCGCTAAAGTTGTTGCCTGGGTTGCCATCTTTAACTCGCTTTCGCAGCGGGAGTCTTGGCCGGCGCAGTTTTCTTTTTGCCGATCAATCCGCGGTCGCGCATTTCCCAATACGCATTCAGCAGGAAACATGCCGCGAGGGTCAACAGGATGAGCGTCATAAAAAGGCCGTCGATCGTGATCGAAAATGGCGAGAGCACGATCATGCCTGCCACGAAGATCCACACGACGCCCGCCAACGACACTACGACCAGTATTAGCGAAAGGATCAGGATTATCGGACGCAAGCTACCTCCTCCTTTTCTTTTTTGGTTCGTTCTTTTCCTGACTGAATCGTGCTTCGCGCTCTTCACTCCAGAACTTGTGGCCGGTGCGGTGAATGAACACATCTTCGAGCGCGGGTTTGCTTACGGAAATTGCCTGAATCTCGCCGGGGAAGGCTTCGACCACATCAGGAACGAAGCGGTGACCGCCTTCGCGCTCGATGCGCACCTGACTTCCCATCACAGTGGCTTCGACGTGGAAGCGTGCGCAGATGTGCTGGGCGAGTGAAGTGGCGTCGCGCGCGGCGTCGAGCATGATGATGTCGCCGCCGATCTCGCGTTTCAGTTCTGCGGGCGTGCCCAGGGCGACGAGATTGCCTTCGTTCAGGATAGCGAGGCGGTCGCAGCGCTCGGCCTCTTCCATCAAGTGCGTCGTCACCAGCACGGAGACATTTTCTTCATTGCGGAGCATTTGCAGATATTGCCAGAGGTCGCGGCGGGCGCCGGGGTCGAGGCCGGTGGTAGGCTCGTCCAGCAAAAGGACCCCGGGGTGATGCAGCAATCCCTTTCCCAGTTCGATGCGACGTTGCATGCCACCGGAGAATGTTTCGACTCTCTCTTTGGCGCGATCGGCGAGACCCACGCGCCTCAGAATTTCTTCTATGCGCCTTTTGAGTAGGGATCCGCGCAGGCCGTAGAGATGGCCCTGGTGCCACAGGTTTTCGTATGCGGTCAATTTGGGATCGATACTCTGCGCTTGAAAAACCACGCCAATCTGGCGGCGGAGACTTGCGGCGTCGTGGGCAGCATCGCATCCCATGACCACGGCGCGTCCGGAGGTCGGAATCATTAGCGTCGAGAGAATACGGAAGAGCGTGGTTTTACCGCTGCCGTTCGGGCCGAGCAGTCCGAAAAGTTCCGCGGGGCGAACGTCGAAGGAGACGCCATTCAGGGCGATGCGGTTCTCGTAGCGATGGACCAGATTCTCGACGGAAATTACGGACGCGGGGGTGGGCTCGAGTTCGGGACCGGCGTCGGCGAGTGCAGAGACTTTTGAGACCAAGGAATTAGCCCAGAGAGCTGCAATCAGTTTACGACATATCGGCGAAGGTTAGGAGGGGCGGTCGAGCTGCGCTCGGACTGACAGCGGAAGCGGCTGACCCTACGTACTCTCAGGCGCGGGATTCCGTTGGGCATGCGGCAATCTTTCTTCGAAGGCTACCGGTACGTGACGCCAGACTTGAATCGCCAGGATCACTGTGGTCGCGAGCAAGAGTGCTCCCACCGCTACGTGAGCCACCGTGGACGCCACCATGGGAAGTTCGGGTTGCACGGCGTCCCGGCCCCAGGCTACGCGTGTTAGAAACGCGGTGAAGCCCAGGCAGAGTTGCGCGATCAGTAGGGATAACATCAGAATCGCGGGGCGACGAACGGCTTCGATTTGCGAATAGACAGTGAGCGCGCGGACCGCGGTCCATGCTAGTACGAACGAGACTACGACGGCATGCACGACGTGCGGCCACCAGCTCAGGCCGTGGTGACGGAACATAGCGCCCAGAATCAACTGAACATAGAGCACGAAAATAGAAAGAAGAGTTAACGTGAACAGGCTGGGGCGCCGCTGATCGAACTCCACCCGAGGGTGCTCTTCGATCCACTTCTTGCCGGTGAATAGGGCGATCGCTACGGCAATGCAGAAGAATGTTTGCGCGAGCGCTGCATGGGCGGACGACACAGCCGGCGGCAGATAGAAAAGAACTGTGATACCGCCCAGAATGCCCTGAGCAATCACCGTACCAAGGGCCGCCAGAGCCAGATACCTCAGCCAGCGCCGCTTTTCCACGCGCCACGTCCAGACCGCGAGGATGATCGTCAGAATTCCAGCGCCCTGGGCGATCATGCGGTGAGTATGTTCGAACTTAACGCCGCCTACCAGCTTCGGAATTTTGTACCAGGAACCGAACGATGTCGGCCAGTCGGGGACGGAGAGTCCGGCGTCGTTGCTGGTGACGAGAGCGCCGGCAATGATTAGAAGAAAAGTCCAGCAAGCGAGCAGGACAGCGAGCCGGTGATGCCCGCGATTGTAGGTTGTCGCGATGGCTTTCAGAGTAATGCCCCTTGGAGTTGGCTATGGCATTCGCACGTCATCTCCGTTGTCATTCCGAGCGAAGCGAGGAATCCCTGGTTCCTGCAATGGCGATGTAGAGCAGGGATGCTTCGACTTCGCCGGAGTTTCGCTTTCGCTCAACTCCGGCTAGGCTCAGCATGACAATTTACTAACGACCGGCCAACGCGGTATTTTACCAAACCGTCTGCGAACGGCGCGGCTACTCGCCGGCGGCTTTGAAGCTCTCATCGACGGTTTTCGTGTCTTTTGGAGCGACCGTTACCTTCTGATCCTGCTCTCCGAGTTTTTCGTGAACGAATGCAATGGTGTAGTCGCCCGGCGGCAGGCCCTTGATCTCATAATTTCCGTCTTTGTCCGTAACCGCAAAGAAGGGGTTCTTCACCACATTGATATACATCTTCATCCAGGGGTGCTGGTTGCACTTCACCGGCAGCATGATTTCTTCGCGGGCGAAGTTCTTTTGAATGTCGGCGGAAGACGGCGGCTGCGACTCGTTCCACTCCCGGTTGTCTTTCGGTGTGGGATGGATGTTGTGCGTGGTCGGGTCGGCGTTCTTGATGTCCACGGTCTGGCCCGCCATTACACCAAGCACGTGCGGGTGATAACGGCAGCCCTTCTGCTCGAGCACCACCGGATCCTTGGGGACATCGAAGGTGCGGTTGCCAAGGCCGTCTTTCACATAGACAAAGACGTTGGCGAGATCGCCGCCGCTGACGACGACGTTCTCGGCCTCGTTCGTACCTTTGCAGCCGGGGTCCTGACTCATGTCGATCTTTGATGGTTTGGGAGCGGTGCCGTCGAACTTTACGGTTCCCTTGATCGTGGCTACGGTCGCGGGATCGATTGGTGTGGCCGCTGGAGCGGCAGACTCTGCCGCTTTGTTGTCCGATTGCTCGGTGTTTTCCTTTTTGCTGCAAGCTGCGAGTGTAAGTAGCGCGCATAGTGCGAGGATGCCGAGCGTGGTTGTTGCCCAAATTGCGTTTTTATTCATGATGTCGTCCTTTCTTGAATATAGCGTCGGAGTGGTAGCGACACTTTGGATAGAAGTCGTTTTCATAACGAATCGCGGGAAGCCAGTCCCTCAAGGGCGAAAGCCCGGAATCATTTGTGGCTCCGATTGGCACGGCAAAAGCCGTGCCCTGATACGAATCGAATTTCTGGTGCTGAAGCCGACACATTCTATCGCGAACCTCCGTCGGCGGTATGATGCGATTCCAGCGCTGCCTGTTTGCGATTACTCGAAGGCTGGACCGCGGTTTTCGCCCTCGGCATGGAGGACGCGACACGCTTTTGCTCTTCCGGTGTCAACTGGAAGATGTAATCGGTCAATAGTTTGCGATGATCGCCCTCGAAACCGTTGAAAGTCGGCGGCGTCGGCCCGGCGAAGACCCATTGATTGTTTTCCTGCTTGAATAAGCCGGACGGCATTGACGTACCGGGGCTGATCGCTTGCGGGTCGGTGATCCAGCGCTCGACCCAGTCCGGCTTCAAACGCTCTTTGGCCAGCAGGAAGTTTGGCGCCGTCGCGATCTTGTCATGCGCGGGATCGCCGGTGGCATGGCATTTCAGGCACGGCGCTGCGGTACTCGAGAACAGGCTCCGCGCCATGCCGGACTCTTTGCTGGTAAGCGTGGGCACCTGCTCCGGAATGTAGGGCAGTGGTTGCTGCGACAAGGCTTCGAAGAAGCGCACCAGTTTTCTCAGCTCGTTGTCGGAGAAGGAGAACGTGGGCATGCGAACTTTCAGATACGGTCGCACGCCGTTGCGGTTTGTATCGGTGGTGCTCAGGGCCGGATTCGATAGGAACTTGCGCAGCCATTCGGGATCGACGCGCGCGCCTTCCGTCAGCAACTTTGGCGGCAACTGCTCCTGCACATCCTGATATTGCTTCAAACCCATCAGAATTGTCGGCTGGCCGGGAATGAATTGGTGACATCCCATGCAGTTGTACTTCTTGACGACCCACCAGCCTTCCTGAATGTCATGGCGCGCATCGCCCGGCTTGTATTGATAGCTCTGGGGCAGGGAAGTCTCCTGGCTTCCGAGCAAGAAGGTGGTGAGGTCGAGCACCTGCTCCCTGGTGAGATGGGGATTGGGCATGCGCGCGGCATCCAGTTCGCCCTTGATCTTGCCCTTGTCGTAAACGCTGGGCTCGGCTAATTTGTGCTCAAAGAATCCCTTCAGGTCGTACCAGGGTTTTTGCGCCGGACCGTCGGGCAGACGCGCCAAGTCTTCCTTATTCGTAATCGGTTCGGCATCTTTGCCGCCGCGCTGGGCAACCGTGGTAAAGAGCGCGAAGTCGAGGCGTTCGATCGGCTTGCTGCCTTCAAAGGTGAGTTCGGTGCCGATGCGTCCTTCGTCCTCGAAGCCGGAAATTTCGTGGCAGCCGGCGCAGCCAAAGTGGCTGATCCACTTCCTGCCTTCCGCTTTGAGCGCGGGATCGTCCATGAACGCCGCGTCCGGATAGGAGGACGGCTCCTGCTTTTTCTGCATGGTCAGATAGGTGGCAATGTCTTCCGCATCTTCCGGAGACAGCCGCAAGCTCGGCATCACCGTCATGTTCTGCACTTGCAGTTCGTGGCCGTCATTGGGACACTTGCTGTGATCGAGATCGAAGACGTAGGGCAGTCCCTTCTTCGCGTAGTCCTCGGGGCCGATATCCTTTTTCTCGTAGGGACAGTAAGGCCGGGTGCGCTGGCGGGCATTGTGAATCCAGCGCACCAGATAGTCGTAGTTCGCCTTCTCGCCCACGCGCGACAGGTTTGCGGCGAATGTTCCGCCCTGCATCTGATCGCCTTCGCCGATCGAGTGGCAGGCGAGACAGCCGCGTTCTTCGAACAATTCTTTTCCGTGTGCGGCATTTCCGGGCTTATGTTTGGGAAGTTCGTCGGTTAATGCCGATTGCCAGATGTAAGCGGAGATCGCTTGAATCTGATGGTCCGTCAGGCGAAAGTTCGGCATCTTGGTCGTCGGCCGGAAATCGCTGGGTTTTTTCAGCCAGACTGGAATCCAATTCTTATTCAATTTCAGCCGCGCATCTTTCAGATTCGGGCCAACTTTTTTCTGATCCTGCATCAGGCTATGCGACCGGAAATCGAGCTGTTGCAAGCGCGCGTCCAGCTTGCTGTTCGCCACTCTCAGGTCGACGGCCTGGCCATTCAGGCGGTTGGCTTCCTCGTTGGACTCCGCCGCGTCGGCTTGCTTCATCAGATAAGCGGTTTGCTTTATGTTGGTTTTCTTCTGAGTTTCGATCTGCTTGATCTGCTGGCCAATCGAGTTCAGCTCTTCGGGTTCCTCGTCATATCCCTCGTGGCGGTGGCAGCCCATGCAACCCCGTTGACGGAAGAGGTCCTTTCCATTGTTGATGGTTTGCCACTGCACATCGCCGCTCACCAGGACCATGTCAGCGGCATGGCAATTCTGGCACCCGGCCTGTGCGTTTTCCTTGGGAAACAGCGGCCACAACCAGTGCTCGTAATTGCCGTGGGCTTTTTCGACACTGGTGGTGGCGCGGCCGTTTCCTTGATGGCAAGGCGAGCAGCCAAACTTTTCGGGATCGTGAATCTGCAATAACTCGGGCTGCGGATGGCTAACAAATGCGTCGGCATACTCGTCCGGCTTCTTCTCCCCTTTCGCGGTCATCGAAGCCAGACTGATTTTCAGAGGCTCTCGGGCATTGAGGTGGCAGGATTCACACCGGTCCACAATATTGGCATCGGCCACGTTGATCTGAACGATCTTGGGGTCCCACTCCGCTGTCTTCTTCTTCAAGCCGTCAATTTGCTGTGGAGTCAGATCGACCATGTGGTCGGAGATGTATTCATCCATCTTCGCCTTGGCGGCTGTCACGGGCTTCAGCACCTCGCCCAGTTCCAGACTCTTCTTCGTGCGCTCGTCCCGGATCTCGTTGTAGGTCTCCTCGAGATGGGGAAAGTCATATTGCTTCTTGCTTCCGTCGGGAAACTCGACGGTTGCGAACTTGCTCTCATATTCGGCAAGTTCCTTCTGTTTGCCGGCTCTTGACGATGGACTCGTACTCGTCTCAATTTCGTAGCTTATGGCATTCACGTACGCGCGACGGTCGGTGAATACGCTCTGCACCGCCAGCAGCCGCGCACTAACGTCGTCCACCGCCTTGCGGGCCTCTGCCGCCTCAGCTTTTGAATCCTGATAAGTCTTTTCGTAGGCTTGCTTGAGCGCGGCATAATCCGGATTCTGCTCGACATCCTTCTCCGACGTAGCCGACTTCGACCGCGCCGTGTTCAGAAACGCGCTGTAGCGTTCCTTCCATTGATCCTGGAATTCCTTCCAGGGGCGCTGTCCCCAAGCCTCGTCGTACAAAGCCCAGAACAGCGTGCCAATCAGAATCGCCATCGCGATCAGATAATGGATGGCGTACGACTTGCCGGTGATCGGATCCTGCTCGGGAATCGGTTTTTCTGGCACCAGTTCCTCCCGGACTTACCGCACTGTCATACCAAGCGAATGAACATTCTTAGTTCGAAGCTTAGTTCGAAGCTGCGCGAGACTTCTAGGGATCTTTCGACTCCGCAATCGATTCGCGTTTGCGAATCGATCGCTACGCTCAGGATGACAACTTAAACATTGAACCAGGGTGTAATCCATACGTACTTGATGTGCCACAAAAGCCGCAGAGCCATCTTTAACGGCAATGCAATCATGGTCAGCCACAGAAATGCCATGAGGGAAAACTGCAGCAGGCTCATGCGCTGAAAATCTTTCGGCATTTTTCGGCGGAACAGAGAATACACGGCGGCGCCGCCGATCAGATAGAATCCGCCGACGACAATCGCGCCGAAAATAGCTTTGCCGAAGTTCGACGTGATGCCGAAAATATCGGGCAGATCGCGGTTTACCTCATAGATCAGCCGGTTGTGATCCCATGTCTGTCCCGGCCAGAACCACTGCCATCCGGGGCCGCGAATGAACGTGCCGATGATGATCATTGCGACCCACAGGATGATGAAGCCGAAAAGAAAGGTCGAGATGGAAAACTTGCGCTGCTTCCAGGTGTAATAGCCGCTGCCCAGCGGGTTGGTGTCGATGTAGGGAATGACCATCAAGCCGATGATGATCATCGTGGGCATGACCACGCCGGCAATCCAGGGATCGAAATAGACCAGCATCTCCTGCAGTCCGAGAAAGTACCAGGGCGCTTTCGCGGGATTCATAGTCAGGTTGGGATTGGCGGGCTCTTCGAGCGGCGCGTTCAGAGTGATCGACCAGACCATTAGAATAATGGTGATGATGATAGCGGCGAGGAATTCAATGCGCAGCAGAAATGGCCAGACGTGGACTTCCTTTGCCCAGCCGGGTTTGAAGGGCCAGGTTTTGCGATGGTGGGTCTTGGCCATTGCGGGGTCGGCTTCGAGTTGCTCGATGAGTTGATCGTTGGCGCGCGCCTGCCTGACCGCGAGATAGATATAGAAACCGAGCAGCGGGATCAAGCCCACGATCGGCACGTTGTCAGGCGCCGAGCAAATCTCCCAGAGTTGTCGCCAGTCCATAATTTCTCCACGACCCGTGCTTCTGAATCATGTGGGGACAGCCGCCCTCGGTTGTCCGTCGAGCAGAGCTCGACGATCTTGTTCTCCGCCACCTCTGCGCCGGCGGTTTGGCGCGGCTGTCCCCACACAAATCCTTACTCTCCTGCCGCTTTCGGGCCGCGGCGGGGCTTGTCGGCTTCAGCCTCCAGCATTACTGGAGCTGGCCCGGAAATTCCGCCATCTTTGCGCACGCGCCAGAAGTGCACGATCATCAGTACCGACGCAACGATCGGAATGCCGATGCAGTGCCAGATGTAGGAGCGCAGCAGGGCATTGGCATCGACAATCGATCCGCCGAGCAATCCGAATCGGACGTCGTTATATGGTGTCATGCCGAGCATGGAGCCGAACGGGCCCTCGTGTCCCAGCAGCGGCGTGGCGCGCGCCATATTCGTACCCACTGTGACTGCCCAGAACCCGAGTTGATCGTCGGGCAGCAGATATCCGGTGAACGACAGCAGCAAAGTAAATACCAAAAGCAACACGCCGATATTCCAGTTGAACTCGCGTGGCTTCTTGTACGAGCCGGTCAGGAACACGCGGAACATGTGCAGCCACACGCCGATCACCATCAAGTGAGCGGCCCAGCGATGCATGTTGCGTAGGATCTTGCCGAACGGTACGTCGTGTTCAAGATAAAGCACGTCGCGAAAGGCCTGCACCTTGCTCGGGTGGTAATAGAACATTAAGAGCACGCCGGTGTAGGTGAGGATGATGAACAAATAAAACGTAATGCCGCCCATGCCCCAGGTGTAACTGTAGCGCACGGCGTCGCGATTAATTTTCGCCGGGTGCAGGTGCAGGAACACGTTGGAGAGGACGCCAAGCGCCCGGTTCCGCGGAGTATCGTCGTGTTTGTGGCGGAAGATGGAAGTGTAGACCTGGGTCTTGGTCGGATCCTTCAGGCCCTCGATCTGTTCCTTCGCCTTCGCGGGGATCTCGGTCTTGATGGCGTGAATGTCTTCTTTTACGCCTGTAGTCACCCGGTCCACGAGTCCGACTTTGCCGGTTTTCCCGTTAGGGCTGGTGGGCCCGCCGTTTCCGCCGCCGTTGGTGCCGATCGTATTTTTTTCGTCAGCCATATGGATTCTGCTTCTTCGTGGCACTTATATTCGCTAGGCGGTGCCGGCCTTGCGCGGGCAAGAGTGCCCGCGCCCCACTTTGTTCGTGCTTACACTCCTGTCAAAAATGCTCCGGGATCGTTGAAATGGGACGGCTGCCCTTTTGGCCACTGATACAGCCGCGAAGTATCCACGATAATCTGTCCATCGGGAGCGAGTTCGATCTTGGCGCGATCCATGGGCCGCGGCGCCGGGCCCTCGAAGTTGATGCCTTCACTGTCATAGCCGCTGCCGTGGCAGGGGCACTTGAATTTGTTCTCGCTGGGCTTCCAATCGGGCGTGCATCCCAGGTGGGTGCAGCGGGCATAGATCACGAACAAGCGATCGGGCGTGCGATCGACCCAGATGCGATATTTCTGCTGAAACTTGGTATCGACACCGAGCGCGAATTCGGATGGGTAACCGATCTTGAAAACTGAATTGGGTTCAAAGAGCGTGCGCGGAAGGAAAAAGCGGAAGAATGCCAGGAACCACGCCATCAGAAAGCCGGTTACCATCGTCCACACGAAGCGGCGGCGATGGCGATCGATATCGGTCGAAGGTGCGGTGCCGGCGACACCAGCCGCTGCGGCCGCTTTCGACGTTCCGACTGCGGGTGTGCCCACATACTTTGTGGCATCTTGCCTCCCCGTTGCTGCGGGATTCGTTGCTGTGGGACTCGTCGCCGCGGGTTTCGTCGATGCGGGTTGCGCCTCGGGATTCGGATTGACCTTCGGGGTCTCCGGCTCCGACATGAACTTCCTCCTCTGAAAGATGACCTGTGCCCTAATCTAACCCAACGGCCGCCGCATATTCCGGCTCCGCGAACGTCCTCCCCGCACTGCCACTGCGGAACGCTGTGTGAACTTCCTCGCTCAAAGCCTGCTGCACGATTTGCCCCAGAGCTTGTATGAATTTCGGAGAATCGTTCAGCCCGGCGCTCATTTCAAAGCGCGTAATCCCCAGCCGCCGCGCTTCTTCGCGCGCCTCGTGGTTAATCTCTCCGAGCGTTTCGACATGATCGGAAACGAACGCCACCGGCACTACACACATTTCGTGCACCCGCTCGGCCGCTAATTGGCGCAGGGTTTGGTGCAGGGAGGGCTGAAGCCAGCGACTGGCGCCCACCTTACTCTGATAGCAAAGCCGGTGCGGGTTGCGCCATCCGCCGCGTTCAGTCAGAAGGCGCACGGTCTCCTCGATCTGACGCTGATAAGGATCGCCTCTCTCGATAACCGACATGGGTATGCTGTGGGCACTGAACACAATTTCCGGACACCCGGGATTGGAAAACCGCGATAGCGCCTCATTAACTTTTTCTACCACGGCATTCAGATACATCGTATTGCGATAGAAAGGTTCAACGCAATGGAACGGGATGTCAATCGGGGAAAGCCGCCGCCATTCGTTCAGGCTGGAGCCCGTCGTCGTGGACGAATACTGCGGGTACAACGGCAACAGCACCACTTCATGGCATCGCGCCGCTTGCAGTTGCTCGACCGCCTCGCGGGTGAATGGGTGCCAGTAGCGCATGGCCACAAAGCAATGGGCGTCGATGCCCTGATTGCGCAGTTCGGTCTCAAGCGCCCGCGCCTGGCGTTCGGTGTGCCGGCGGATGGGCGAGCCTCCTCCGATGATGGCGTAGTGATGCTGTACTTTGCGGGCGCGGGTGGTGGAGATCAGCTTGGCGAGGGGCTTACGGCCGATGCGGGCGAACGGAAAATCAATAATGTCGGGATCGCAGAATAGATTGTAAAGAAAAGGTTCGATCGCTTCCAGCGTGTCGGGTCCACCGAGCTGAAAGAGAACTATCCCCACACGCCGTGCTGTGCGCGTCATTTCCCCAGAATCCCCAGAACGGAGGAATGTACTCCGAAGGGAGCGTGCGAGTCAATGGCGGAATGAAAAAATGCGGGCGAAGTTTGACTGAAGGTGTCATGATTAGTAAAGCGCGAGAACCTCAGGGCTGAAGTCCGCATCGGATTTGGTTCTGGCGGCACGGCTGAAGCCGTGCCCTTCCCAAGACCAACTTATGGAATGTTTCTAGGCAGTGGGAACCTCCATGGACATTTCGTCAATGACCGCATCGGCAAACTCCGAGGTTCCTGCTTTGCCCCCGATGTCGCGGGTTAATTTTTCGGGGTGACGATAGACTCGCTCCAGCGCATTGCGAATTTGCGTGGAGGCTTCGTGTTCGCCGAGGTGCCGTAGCATCAGCAAGGCGGAGCGCAGCAGCGCCGTCGGATTGGCGAGATTTTTTCCCGCGATATCGGGAGCTGACCCGTGCACAGCTTCAAAAATCGCGCATGTATCGCCGAGATTTGCGCTGGGGACGAATCCCAACCCACCCACAAAGGCCGCGCACAAATCGGAGATGATGTCCCCATAAAGATTTTCCATCACCAGCATGTCGTACTGATAAGGATTCATCACCAGTTGCATGCAGGTGTTATCGACAATGTGTTCGCCGTAAGTGATCTCCGGATAATCTTTGGCTACGGTGCGGCAGCAGCGCAAGAAGAGGCCGTCCGACAGCTTCATGATGTTTGCCTTGTGGATGGCATGGATTTTCTTGCGCTGATTTTTTCGGGCGTAGGCGAACGCGAATTTCGCAATTCGCGTTGAGGCTTTCTCCGTGATGATCTTCAGACTTTCGACTACGCCGGGCACCACTTCATGCTCCAACCCGGAATAGAGACTCTCCGTATTTTCGCGCACGATGATGAGGTCCACATCCGGATAGCGCGTGGGAATGTGGGGCAAATTTCGAATCGGCCGGAAGTTGGCGTACAGCTCGAACTTCTTTCGCAGGGCAACGTTGATGCTGGGGAAACCGCCGCCCACAGGCGTGGTCACCGGGCCCTTCAAACCCACCCGCGTCCGTTCTATCGACTCAATCAAATCCTTGGGGATGTACTCGCCCGATTTTTCAAAGGATTCTGCCCCGACAGCGAAAGTCTCCCACTCGAACTTGACCCCGGTGGCTTCGAGAATGCGTACGGTCGCCTTCGTCACTTCCGGACCGATGCCGTCTCCGGGGATGAGAGTTACTTTATGAGTCACGACGGCAGCATCCTCGACAGTGATTCGTAATAAGTCGGCAGGTTCGCATGTTACTGTTAGTCCCTAAGGGGTTTTGACCTTCACCAGATCCTTCAACTCATTCATGAACTCTTTGACGTCCTTGAAATCGAGATAGACCGACGCGAACCTGACATAGGCCACCTTGTCGTAGCGGCGCAGGCGGTTCATGATCAGCTCGCCGAGTTCGCTGGTTTTGCGCTCCCGCTCGGCCGACTCGATCACGAACGACTCGGCTTCGTTCACGATCTGCTCCAGTTTGCTGATTGGCACCGGACGTTTTTCGCAGGCCCGCAGCAAACCGTTGAGAACCTTCTGGCGGTCAAACTTCTCGCGGCGGCCGTCTTTCTTTATGACCATGTAGGGGATTTCATCGATGCGCTCGTAGGTAGTGAATCGCTTGCCGCACTTCAGACACTCGCGGCGGCGGCGGATGGATTCCGCTTCCTTGCTCTCGCGCGAGTCGACTACCTTGTCATTGGCAAATCCGCAAAAAGGGCATTTCATAGCGCTGAAGTCAAATTCCAGCCGTCGGGCGATTCCTCATTGTTCGTTCGGTGACCACCGCACGACCCGAAAGAAGGAGGAATCTGTTTTTGGCGATCCACGGAAATTGTAACAGTTGAAGTGAATGGCGGAGGTGAACTCGGGAGTTGCTAGTCTTCACGCGAGCACCTCGCTCGCTTTGACGACGGCGAGAAAACAAAACGGCGCCCCTACCCCCTGCGGTACGGGCGCCAGTTTTTCCCCATGCCTTCCCGGTGACGGAGGGCCTGAAGTCTGCGATCCGCGCTGGGGGCGTAGAAAGACCTGCCGCAGCCGAGGATCTGAGTGAACTTTGCCTCACCCATCGGCCGGTTTTGTCATTAATGTGTCAGCAAATTGTAAAAAGTGAGGTGTTATGCGCGGAGTTGCCGGCCGGTCTAACGCGAGAAGAAGAGCTGAAAACCACGAACCTTAAGCGACGAAATACTTTGCGCCACACATGCACGAACGCCGGTCTCGAAGGACCGGCGGGGGATTGAACGAGAAACCGTTTCGAAATCAGCTCCCGTGTACCATTTCTGTCGGAGCCCCGCCGTCCACGTCGGCCTGATTGAATACGATGTTGGCTCCCATGTGTGCCGGCCGGGGGGCCAGCATTTGCTCCTTGCGGTAGATGAGATTGCTGGCGTTGAACGTTGCCAGCTCGAATCCGTGACCGTGGGTGATTGCATCCGTAGGACAGGCTTCCACGCAGTAGCCGCAGAAAATGCAGCGGTTGTAATCGATGTTGTAAACCTTGGCGTAGCGCTCGGCGCCGCTGACCCGCTTCTCGGCGGTATTTTCCGCGGCCTCGATGTAGATGCAATTCGAGGGACAATTGGCCGCGCACAGGAAGCAGGCTACACACTTTTCCAATCCGTTCTCATCGCGCTGCAGCACGTGCGCCCCACGGAAGCGGGCTTCAATGCGCGCGCCGCGCAACGGATCTTTGCCGTCGGGATAATTTTCCACCGTGGTGGGCTGAAACATCTCCATGAAGGTGATGCTCATGCCCTTAGCAATCGCGGCGATGTTCTTCAGGACCGGCATACTTATTCAGTATACCGAAAGAGGCGCGAAGCCGTCGCATAACCCGCGTCACGGTGGTGTTCAGTTTGCGAGCCGCGATCTGCAGGCGATCGAGCTTCGCTCGATGGACAGCCGAGGCGGCTGTCCCTACGCGAAACTTTCCGGTTACTTCGTCGTGGGAGCTGGCACCGGATGTTCTGGCACGGGTTCGGCGCTTTCCAGCCACGCGGTGTACCACAGGTTCAGCAGCATCTGCGAGCCGACGGCCAGGCGATGCGTGGTGAAGTCGAAGGCTGCGGGAGAGCCCTTTCCGGTAAACGCTCCCGCTTTTTCGAGTGCGTAAACATTTTCTACAAGGCCGTTGGATTGCTTCAGATAGTCGATATAGCGCGCGAAGGGATCGTCAAGGCGCTCCGGGCTTTTGACCAATCCGGCGAAGTCTTTGGCGGTGATGTTTGCGGCGACGTAGGCGGTCTCGAACTGGGCGTGAATCGTGTGCTGCGTGGTATAGCCGTTGGGATTGGGGCCAACCCAGCCGTTGTACTGGATGGTGGTGTGCAGGGGCTGCGATCCGTCGGCGACATAGTGGCCAAGCCAGCCGGCGTAGAAGATGATCGCCTGCTGTACCGCATGCGTCGGCTGATGTGCGGCCAGCCGCTGCCGGTATTCGCGGAACGCGGCCTTCAGACGGCCGTAGACCTCCATCGTGATATAAGGCTGCAGACCAACGTGCTCAGGAAGATAGTCGTTGGGATGGTCGGTAGTGGAGGCGCGTTTGTCATAAAGCTTGCGATAGAACTCATAGCGTCCCGGAGGAAGGGGATCGAGCCAGGAGACACGTTCCAGGTCGATGAAGTGGTCGGGCTCCTGCGCGTTCTTCAGAGCGAATTCCGTGGGACTGCGCCAGCGATCGGGTTCCGGGCCGAGGTACGCTAGCTCGGCCACAGCGCGGCGCAGGAAGCGCGGCATGGTGGCAGGAATTTTCTGCGCGGCGACGCGGTTGATGGCAGTGTGGCCTTCGTTGCCCCACGCGAAGGCGGCGACACTCTGCGGGAGAACGAGGGCGATCAGCGCCACGCGGATCAGCCCTCGTCGAAACTGTTCGGCCTTCAGTTCACTCCTAGGTTCCCGCTCCTCGAGTCGCATTACGTTAGAACGTCAGATGTGCTGACAGCTGTAAGAACCGGTTGCTGCCGACGGTTTGCTGGATCACTCCAAAGTTGTTCGGGTTGCCAGAGGCGACAATCCCTGTTGTTCCGTAACAAGGCTGCGGGTTATAGCAGGGATCAAGGGTGAAGTTGCTGTTCGGCGTATCGAAGCTAGGATGGTTGAAGATATTGAACGCGTCCGCTTCGAACTTCAGGGCCGTCCGCTCGGTAATTTTGAAATTTTTTATAATTGAGAAATCGAATCGAGTCTGAAATGGAGCCCGGAAAAGGTTGCGTCCATTCGATCCGTATCCGGTTTCAACGGTGTCGCAGAAGTTAGTCGAAGTTCCGCCAACAGTTGGGCCACACACCGGCACTCCCATTTGACCAGGATTGAGAAGCGGAACAGAGAAATCGTCCGGATTTACATAGGGCACACGAGTGCCCGCATTGGGGCCGCTGGTGAAGGATTGGATGGTCCCACCCTGGGTCGCCTGCTTCGGCGTGATTCCCGGAGCCAGAGGCAGAATCGGATTAGTGATGAAGTCGTCTGAGCTGAAGAAAATGCCTCCGGCCGTTCCGGAGAAATCGATAATGCTGAATGGCTCGCCGCTCTGCGCCACAGTCACACCCTGAACGCCCCAACCGTTTGCAACGGCTTTCAAAAAGCCGGAGGCATGATCCATTGTCGGAAACATGTAGGCATAACTGATGGTAAACACATGCGTGCGGTCGAAGTCCGAGGAAGCGTAGCCTTGTCGCGGGATGAGGGGATCATTACCGTTGTAGAAGATTCCGGAGCCCAGGCCGCTGCCCTCGTCGAGAGAATGCGAATAGGTATACGACGCGTTCACCATGAAACCTTTGGACATTCTCTTGGTCGCTTGCAGTTGCAGAGCGTTGTAGTTGGAAATGCCTTCGGCCCTCCAGAAGTCGGCGTTGGGATTGAAGCCTATGTACGGCGTTCGCAGGGCCGTGTTGCCATCCGAGAAGGAGAACTCGCCGATCGTTGTTTGTACCTGCTCGGTGGTCAGTGGGTTTCCAGCATTGTCCAACGGTTGCTGCCCGTAACTGTAGATTTGTCCGTTGACGGGATTCGAAGGGGTGGCAACTCGAGGCTCATTGAAGGGGACCGGTATGGGCTGGTGCACGCCGTGGTTGCCGATATAAGCCATGGTCAGAACGAGATCGTTCTTCGGCTGCCACTGCAAGTCGAAGCTCCAATTCTCGGAGTACGGGAGCTTGTTCGCCGGATCATAGCCGCCAAACAATGCGGCGAAGTCGGCATTGCCTGTCGGTGTGCAGGTAGGAGTAACCGGCTCGGGGCAACCGCTCAATTGTGATTGATTGTGGACCAGGGTCGCCGCTTCGCTGAGATTGGCTGGAGGAGGCGCCAATGCTGTCGTGCCGAAGGGAGCGCCGGTCAAGCAGCCTTTTCCCTTGCAGGATGTGTTCACGGGTACGGTAAACGGTTCCTGCGTGGTAACGCTGAACGGACCGCTGATGCCCAGGCCGGCGCTGGTAGAGAGCTCGGTGAAGTATTCGCCACGATCGGCGAATATTCCAAAACCTCCGCGAACGACGACGTTTTTCACATGCGACGGGCTCCACGCGAAACCGATGCGGGGCGCAAACATCCACTGCCGGCCGGTTAATGTCGAATCACTGACGCCCTTAAAGCCGAACGCCTTATTATTTCCAGCAACCACCAGGCCAATCCCAGGTTCGCCGTTGGGAAGGTTGCTGAAGGTATCGCAGTTCGGAGCCGGGGACGCTGTGGCGCATGTGCCGGTATATTTGTAATCGGAAGCATAGAAGTTCGTGAGCAATCCGTTGGTTTCATAGAGCGGGCCATCCCAATCCCAACGAATGCCCGCGTTCACAGTGAGGTTCGACATTACTTTCCAACTGTCTTGAACAAACAACCCGGCGGAGCGCGAACGGAAATGACGATTGGTTTCGCCATTCAGGAATTGGCCACTGCTGCGATCCTGGCCCAGGGTTCCAGTCAGGAAGTCGGCAAAATTGTGGAAGGTGAAGGTAGCGACCTGATTTTCCCGATTGGCCACGTTCAATTGCATGTAGTCGAAAATTCCGCCGAAGGCCACAGTGTGGCGGCCGTGAACCCAGTGATAGGTTGACGAACCTTCGTATTCGTTCTGGAAGATTCCAGCATTGGCGAAGTTGGTGGCGGGGCCAATTTTCATCGTGTTTCCAGTGTTGAACGCGACTGTTCCTCCGCCGGATAAGTTGGCGCCTGCATCGGCGTTGTCGATATTAATGCCCGGGAAAAGGGTGCTGCCCAGAAGATTCAGACCCACGCTGGACGGGGTCAGCGATTGCGAGGTGGTCGCGTTGGCGACTTCGCGAACAAAGCCCAGCCGGTTTTCCCAGGTAGTGTTGGGGGTGAAAATTGTGGTGTTGTCGATTGACGCTAGTTGACTGCCGGCATGCATCGTCTGCGGAAATCCCAGAACCGCACTGACCGCGAACGGAATGTTAGTTGGATCGGTCTGAAAATAGTATTTGCCAGCGAGGCGGTCTTTCGGGCCAAAGATATAATCGATATTTGCATTTGCCTGGCTGGCATTGAACTGGCTGCTTGGGCCTTTAATAAACGAGTTAAACGGCTGCTCTCCCGTTTCTGGGTTGGCGGCGTTTGAGGACGGAATGATGTACTGGCCGGAAGCCTTGGCCTGGAGGATAGCGAGCGCAACCGGGTCCACTTGGGCTGCAGTGATACACGCTGGAGCTCGGCCAGTCCCGCAAGTGTCGTCAGCGTTGGCGAGGGTTGCGAGAGAGTTCGCGTCACGATTGCTGTCTGTCAAGCCCTGCAAGGTTGGTACACCGTTGAAGGCTCCGCTGAGCGCGTCGCTGATGCGCTGTCCTTGATAGGACCCAAAGAAAAACAACTTATCTTTCTTAATCGGACCGCCCAGGGTCGCGCCGAAAACGTTGCGGTGTAACGGCGGCGCACCGGAGAAGAATGGATTCGGAGCCAGAAACGTGGGAGCTGCATCGAACTTATTGCTCTGGTAGTACTCGTACAGTTGCCCGTGGAACGCATTGGTACCCGACTTCGTAGTGGTTTCGATATGGGCACCGCTGGCCTGGCCCATTGAGGCGTCATACATCGAAGTCGCGACGTGTACTTCCTGGATGGTTTCGACAGGCGGTGTGGGCAAGGCCTGACCGATGGCGTCGAAGACCGAGCTGTTAGTCTGAACTTGGCCGCCTACGCCGAAGATTTCCCCCGTATTCAGCGTGAACCGGCTGTCGGAAATATTACTTGTTGAATTTCCGTTAAATAAATTGTTCGCGTTCACTCCGTTGAAAGTGAACTGATTGCTGGTGTCGCGCTGTCCGTTGGCAACGATTCCCTGATTGCCCAGGCCTTCGTTCGAGCCGGAGCCGGAAAGAAAGTCCGCGTTAACGCCGGGCGCCAGAATGGCAAGCTGGGTGAAGCTTCCCGTGCCCAAGGGAACGGCCTCGATCTGTTGCGGGCCCAATGTATAGCCGTTGGCATTGTCGGTTTCGTTCAGCAGTGGAGTGCCTTCAACCGTCACCGTCGAGGAAACCGCGCCCGGTCTGAGTTTGGCATTGACGGTAGTTGTACGGCTTCCTTGCACCAGGATTTGGGGGTAATCCGCCGTTTCGAATCCGTCTTTGACGAACTTGACTTCGTAGGTGCCAATCGGGAGATCTGTGATGCTAAACGATCCATCTCCTTTAGTCTGAGAGGCAACTTCCAAGTTGGTGGCGACCGCGTGGGCCTTTACGCTGGCTCCTTGGACGACTGCCCCGCTGGCGTCGGTAACTGTTCCGTTTATCGAACCGAGCGTCTGCTGGGCCGTTGCGAAATGCGCTAGTAGGATGAAGCTGAAAGCGACAGTAAAAATGGCGCGCAGGGATTTCGAAGGAGAAGTACGGACACCAATGCGTGGAAGCGGCACGGTAGAACCTCCTGGGAACGGACAGCCGTTATAACAAACTGAATTGGCGGGATTCAAGATAATCCGTGCAAAATTCGATCAATATTCGATGAATTTTTCTTCAGCTTTGCAGAAGAAGTATTGCTACCGGGGAGACAGAAACGGGGTGCTGGACTCGCGATGCGGGTTGGCAACGCTCGCGTTATCCTGTGATGGTGAGCGAGGCGAACAGGGAAAGACTGCAATGGAGCGTGGGGCTTTGCGCTCACTGCCGTTTCATGCGGCGGCTGGAGTCGGATCGGGGGTCGGTTTTTTACTTGTGCCAGCGCTCTGCGACCGATGCGAGGTTTCCCAAGTATCCGCGCTTGCCGGTGCTGAAATGCATTGGCTATGAGGCGTCTGGTGCAGACGGCAAACCGGCAGGCGAATAGCATCAATCACTCAATCCCCAGCTCTTTGGCCAACGCCTTCCACTTGCTGTCGACCAGAGCCTTCGTCTTCGAATCCATGATGATCTCATCGGGCCAGGGGCGAGTGAAGCCTTCGCTGGCCCATTTTCGCGTGGCGTCGATCCCCATCTTCGATCCGTAGTTGGGCAGGCGCGAGGCATGATCGAGCGAATCCACCGGGCCCAGCGTGAATTGAATGTCGCGCTCGGGATCGATGTGGTTGAAGACTTTCAGCGTGACATCGGCGATGTCCTGCACGTCGACGTCTTCGTCGACGACGACTATGCATTTCGTGAACATGGCCTGGCCCAGAGACCAGATCGCGTTCATCACTTTGCGGGCCTGCCCCGGATAGGACTTTTTGATGGAGACGATCATCAGGTTATGAAAAATGCCTTCGATAGGCAGGTTGATGTCCACCAGTTCTGGGATGGTCAATTTCATCAGCGGCAGAAAAATGCGCTCGACCGCTTTACCCATGTAGGCGTCTTCCTGCGGAGGCTTGCCGACGATTGTGGTGGCGTAGATCGGATCTTTGCGGTGGGTGATGCAGGTGACGTGGAAGACGGGATATAAATCTTCGAGCGAGTAGAAGCCGGTATGGTCGCCAAACGGACCCTCGCTGCGAAGTTCGTCGAGATTCACATAACCCTCGAGGATAATTTCGCTGGCAGCGGGCACTTCGAGGTCGACAGTTTCACATTTCACGAGATCGACGGGAGCTCCGCGCAGGAAGCCTGCGATCAGATATTCCTCGATCTCGGGAGGTGCGGGGACGATGGCGGAGAACGTTACGGCAGGTTCGGTGCCGATGGCAACCGCGACTTCCATTTTCCCGGATGGCCGGTCACCCTCCGCCAGAACACTTCCGCCCGAGCTGCGCGCCATAATGTTAACCGCGGCGCGATTGGCGTCTCCGCGGGCAATCGCCGAGCTTCGCTCTGGCTGGAGGGCCGAGGCGGCTGTCCCTACGTGAGTCGCGGCACGGCGCAGGGCCTCGCGATAGTGTTCGGCTGCTACTTTCTGGCGCTGCCAGTGCATTCCTGTTGTGCGCTCGTCATAGACCTGCATGCGGTACATGCCGACGTTGCGCTTTCCAGATTTTGGGTCGCGCGTCGTGACGCAGGGCAGGGTGATGAATCGCCCCGCATCTTTGGGCCAGCACTGGAGGATGGGGAAATCGAGGAGAGAAAAATTGTCCTTCTTGATTACTTCTTTGCAGGGTCCGGTCGGCAGAGTGCGCGGAAAGAACTTTCCCGCTTCCGTGAGCAGGGGAAGCATCTTGAGCTTATCGAGGAAACCCTGTGGAGATTTGACATCCATAAACATGCGGATGCGGGCGGCGATCTCGTCGAAGGAATTGACGCCAAGGGCGAGCTTCATGCGGGCGTCGGAGCCGAATTGGTTGATGAGGAGTTGGGAACCGGGATAGCCTTTGACGTTCTGAAAGAGAAGAGCAGAGCCTCCTTGATCTTTGTGATCGCGGCTTTTGGAAACACGGTCGGTGATTTCGGCGATCTCGAGAATCGGGTCGGCTTCGGTCTGGATGCGCTTTAATTGGCCGGCGCGGTCAAGCGCTGCGATCCATTGGCGGAGGTCGTCGAAGGGCAAAGGATTCCTCTGTGAGATCAAAGATTATAAGGGATCGGTCCCATGCTGCCGGAGACCGTTCGCGCATCGCCTGAAACGCGCCGCCGTTTTCCACGCGAGATCCTTCACTCCGCCTGAAGAACGGCTCCGTTCAGGATGACGCCATCGCAGGACTACGCGGCCTTTGATAGTGCGAGCTGAAGAACCGTCTCCTCCACTTGCTTCCACGCTTTGCTGCGAGGATCGATCAGGTCGAAGTGACCAGCCCCAGGAATCTCGAGCAGGTGAACGTCTTCCTTCTCTTTGCCCGCGTGTTTTTGTTTGGCCGCGACGTAGTCGCGACTGAAGGCAGCCGGAACGATGTCATCGGCAGAGCCGTGAATTAGCCACTGGCGGGCTTGACCCATGGAGAGTTCCATCGGGTCGGCTTCGCGGTAGTGGTCAGGAACCTCGGCGGGCGTACCGTGGAGAAATTCGACTACGGCGTCGTTGCTTAAATGGAGTTCGTAAGCGCGTCGCAGGTCAATGACCCCGGCGAGCGAGACGACGCTGTGGATTCCGGGTTCGTGGGCGGCGAGGCAGAGTGCGAGCTGGCTTCCGGCGGAGTGGCCGATCACGATGATTCGTCTTGAATCCAGACCATGGGCCTGCGCGCTTTGCACCAGGAAATGATAGGCGGAGCGAATGTCGGAAAAAGTTCCGGGCCAACCTCCGCCTTCGTTGCCGACGCGGCGGAATTCCAGGTTGGCCGTGGCCAGTCCTCGGGCCGTAAGAGCCGCGCAGAGGTGGCCTGTGTGGTCAAGATTGTATTTGGCGCGCCAGAAGCCTCCGTGAATGTTGATCGCCAGTGGAAATGGTGGCCTGTCTTTTTCTTTAGACGAGGGCAGCCGCAAATCGAGAAACTGGTTCGGGTCTGGGCCATATGCGATGCGGGCGTCGGCCGGCGGCGGAGGCAGAGTGAGAATGTCGTCAGACATCGGCCTTACTCGTAGCGCAGCGCTTCAATGGGATCGAGATTGGCCGCGCGCAAAGCGGGAACCATTCCGCTGATCACCCCAACCACCGCGAGAATGGACGTTGCCACGACCAGAATCATGGGCGACACGATGAGCCGGATGTCCGCGGCTTCGGCATGTTTGGCCAGAGCGCTGTAGAACGTAATGCGGCCGGCCAGGATCGACACTGCATAGGAGAGCAGAATTCCGAAGAAGCCTCCGGCGGCGGTGATGACCATTGCTTCGGCTAGGAATTGAAACAGAATGTGGTGGCGTCGTGCGCCCAACGCCTTTTCCACGCCGATTTCGCGGGTGCGTTGAGTGACCGAGACCAGCATGATGTTCATCAGGCCCACGCCACCGATTCCCAACGTGACGGTTCCAATGAACGCCAGCAGCACTTTCAATGCCATGGTAATGATGCCAAACTGTGAGAGTTGCTTCTGTGCGTCGAAGACGAAGACGGCGCGCTGGTCATCGGGTTTGAAGTTGTGCGCCGTGGCGAGAGTCTCCCGAATGGTCTTCTCTAACTTCGCGTGGTCGAGACCCGCGGAGTCGAGCCAAATTCCGTCGAGATAGTGGTTGTCCTTAAGGACGTCCATAGAGTTGTAAGGGATATAGACGACGCGGTTGTTGTCGTTATCGCCCTCCTGCATACGGGGAGCGCCCACTCCGATTACTTCGAATGTCACGCCGTCGATGCGAATGGTTTCGCCGACCGCGGGCATGCCGGAGAAAAGTTTGTCCCGCGCCTCCGAGGCGATGACCGCATAGAGACCGTGCTGCAGGTTGTCGGCATCGTCGAGAAATCGTCCTTCGGAGATGTCAAGATTCCAGATTTCCTGGATCGAGGGGTCGAGTCCCATCACCGGGAATGTAAACGAGCGATTTTCGTTCTGCACGGTGGAATCTTTCTGCAGCATGCGGGCGACATGGCGGCAGAGAGGAATATTGTTGCGAAGAAGTTCGACGTCGTCGTTGGTGAAACGAACCTGAACGCCGGCCTTGTTGCCTCCTGCCTGCTGGGAAGTGCGCCCCGGAAAGATTCCGACGGCGGTGGCCCCGAAGCTTTCAAATATGGTCTGGATTGCCTTGCCGAAACCGTTTCCGTAAGAGAGAAGCAGGACGACGGTGGCGATGCCCCAGGCCATCCCGGCCATCGTAAGCAGGGTGCGGCGCAGGTCATGGCGCATGGCCGAGTATGCTTGATGTAGAAGATCGCGGTGCATACTTATTCTTTGCGGAGAGCCTCCACGGGTTCAAGCATGGCGGCGCGCCGCGCAGGATAGAGGCCGGCGGCCACTCCGGCAACGCCCAGCGAAATTACCGCCAGGGCGGCCGTGGAGGCGACGAGCTTGGGAGGATCGAATCCCTGGCCGAGATCGACGCCGGAGAGCACGGCCATGAGTCCGGCGGCGCCTGCGATTCCGATGCCCCCGCTCAGCAGCGTCAGAAATGCCCCTTCCACGAAGAACTGAAACATGATGCTGGCGTTGGTGGCGCCCACGGCCTTGCGCAGGCCGATTTCGCGAGTACGATCGGCGACGGCAACCAGCATGATGTTGATGATTCCGATTGCCCCCAGAGCGAGCGTGATCAGCCCCACGCTGCCCAGGAACATATTCATTGCGTCAAAAATCTTTCCGATCTGGTCGATGGTCTTGATCGTGTCCCATTCGTCGAACGAGTCCGGATTGTTCGGGTTGAAGCCGTGATTGCGGGCAATAATTTTGTGAACTTCCTGCTGCGCTTGCTCATGCAGGGCGCGCGATTTGGGCTGGTAGTTGATGAAAGAAATCACGTCGGTGGCAGTCCCGGCGTTGAGTGGGCGGAAATAATCCTGCATGGCATGAAACGGGACGAAGCTTTGGAGATTCTGGTTCATGTTGTCCCCATGCCCGATCCGCTTCAGAGTGCCGATGATTTCAAAGCGATTGCCGTTGAGAAGAATGCTGGCGCCGACCGCTGGGCGACCCAAAAACAGTGTGCGGCGAGCTTCATCGCCAAGAACGATCACTGGACGTTTCTGCAGGTCGTCCATCTCGTTCAGCCAGCGTCCCTCGTTCATCGGCAGGTAGCGGATCTGATTGAACATGGCGGGAACCCCCATAATGGGGCCGCTGGACTGGTAGAAATCGCTGACGGCGCGGATGTCACTGCGCCGGATTACAGGCGCGGCTGCGCCGACGCTGGGACATTCGCGGACGATGTCCTCGTAATCCCGGTACGTCAGATAATACTGGCGCAGGGCGGTGAAGCTGCCTTGCATCACGGGAGCGCGGCCTGACCAGATGAACATCACGTTTTCGCCCAGGGAATCGAATTGTTTGCGGTTGCCGGAGCGGAATCCTTCGCCCAGACCGACTAGCAAAAGCAGAGAACCCACGCCCCACGCAATGCCGAACATGGTGAGAAACGAGCGCAGTTTATGCGCCCAGAGAGCGCGGAAGGTCTGGCCGACAATATCGAATATGAGGCGCACGATGCAAAGACATTATACGAGTACGAGAGTCATCAGGTTCCGGCGGCGGACTTCAGACCTCAGACCTTCGGAGACGATCCGGGCCTGAGGTCTGACTTCCGAGGTCCGACGTCAGATTTGGTTCCGATTTTCGTTCCGTATCGTGTGCGAGTTGGTTATTCTCTAGCGGGATGACGACACTTGCCTTGACCGAATTGCTGGGCGCCACGGTGTACGACCCGTCTGGCGCCGTCAGCGGGCGTGTGCGCGAGGTGGCACTGGCTCCCCAGGAAGACCGCGATCGCATCATGTCCCTGATCGTAAAGACCAAGTCGGGGAACCGTGTGTTGCCGTTTTCTGCAGTATCGGCGATCAATGGCGGCGTGCGCGCGACCACTGTGGCGGCGGAGTGGCCGACGGTAAACGGCACCGAGGGCTTATTTCTGCTGGAACGCGACCTGCTTGACCAGCAGGTCATCGACGTCAACGGACGAAAAGTGGTACGCGTGAATGACGTTGACCTGCAAGTGGATGTTCCGAAGGACAAGGATGCGGACGGGACTCATCCGATTTTGCGGGTTCACTCCGTCGATGTAGGAATGCGTGGGGCGGTTCGGCGCCTGTTGCGCGGTGTGGCGCCCAAGACAGCTTTGCAGGTGTTGCTGGGAAAAATTCCTCCGCGAAGTATTCCCTGGAATTTTATCGATGTAATCGAGACCGACCCGGCTCGGCGGGTGAAGCTGAAGACCTCGTATGAGGGCCTGGCTAAACTCCACCCGGCCGACATCGCCGACATCGTGGAAGATCTGGCGCCCGATGAACGGCAGGCTGTCTTTCAGACTCTGGATGAAGAAACGGCGGCTGAAGCGCTCGAGGAGGTTACTCCCAAGGTTCAGAAATCCATTGTCGAATCGCTGGATTCCGGCAGGGCGGCCGACATCGTGGAGGAGATGGATCCCGACGCGGCGGCCGACCTGCTGGCCGATCTGCCTGAAGATCGCACGGAGCAAATTCTGGTACAGATGGAGCCGTCTGCACAGCAGGACGTGGTTGAATTGCTGGAACATCGGGAACAGACGGCCGCAGGCCGTATGACAACCGAGTTCCTGGCACTGCCGGTTTCGGCGACAGTGCAGAATGCCATCGATTCACTGCGCGAATTCGAAGGCGGCGTGGAGGCGGTGAGCACGATCTATCTGGTGGATTCTCACGGAACCTTGACGGGCGCGGTCCCCCTGGCCCGGCTGGTACTCGCGCAAGCTACGACCCCGATGTTGTCGCTCACGCAGGAGCCGCTTGTTCTCGCCCATCAGGGCGTCGCGGAAAACGAAGTCGCCGAACTATTCGATAAGTACAACCTTCAGACTCTTCCCGTCGTCAATGAGCATAATAAGCTGACCGGCGTCATCACTTCTGACGATGTGATCAGCATGTTGCGGGCAAAACTCTAGGAAAATGCGGTGTTAGGTCTGAGGTATTCGGTCTTGCGCCTCCTGGTCAAGGCATCACTTCCACCGCATTCGTTACCCGCCCAAGAACTAAGAACCTGAGAATCAAGACCCAATACCCCAATGCCCAAAGACCCAACACCCGACACCAAGGCCTGAGCCTGCACGACTTCCGCCATCCATAATTCGAATCGCGGAGCACTTTTCGTTTGGTCGATTTGCTGCCTGCATTTATCCTGTGGCGTCGTTCGTAGTCGTAATCTGTTCCATTCATATGTCTGCGAAAAGTGCGCATGAAGTTTTTGAAACGTTCGAAAATCCGGCTCCTGCTATTCCTCGCCGTCGTCGGGCCGGGATTCATCACCGCGAACGTCGATAACGATGCCGGCGGCATCCTGGTTTACTCCTCCGCCGGGGCGCAATTTGGACACCTTCTGCTGTGGACCATGATTCCGATCACCCTGGCGCTGATCGTGGTCCAGGAGATGTCCGCTCGGATGGGGGCGGTCACCGGCAAGGGCCTCAGCGATCTCATCCGCGAAGAATTCGGCCTGCGCATCACGTTCCTGATGATGCTCGGTATTCTCATCACCAACTTCGGCAACGTGGTGACCGAATTCATCGGCATTGCGACCAGTCTGGAATTGTTCGGTCTGCCTCGCATTTACACCGTGCCCGTATGTGGAGTAATTGTCTGGCTGATCGTGGTAAAGGGGCAGTACAAGAGCGTGGAAAAAGTTTTTCTGGCAGCTTCTTTTTTCTATGTGACGTACATACTCGCCGGGGTGCTAGCCCATCCCATGTGGAAGGATGCGGCCATTGCTACCGTTAAACCGCCCGCCCTGAAGGCCTTTCGCGACCAGGCCTACCTGTTCATGGTGATTGGGGTCGTGGGGACAACAATTGCTCCGTGGATGCAGTTCTACCTTCAGTCTTCGATTGTGGAGAAGGGAGTGACCCGGCGCGGTTTTAAGGCGTCGCGCCTGGATGTGATCACCGGGTGCATCTTTACCGACATCGTGGCCTGGTTCATCATCGTTGCTTGCGCCGCTACGCTGTATGTACATGGATTTCGCGATATCAAGTATGCCGCGGACGCCGCCCAGGCATTGAAACCGCTGGCGGGGGATTACGCCTATATTCTCTTTGCCGTGGGATTGTTCAATGCATCCTTATTCGCGGCGTCGATTTTGCCGCTTTCGACCGCATATACGGTGTGCGAAGGCCTGGGCTTCGAATCCGGAGTAGGAAAAAAGTTCAGCGAAGCGCCCTTCTTCTACTGGCTATACACGCTGCTGATTATCGCCGGCGGCGCGCTGGTATTGGTAATCCCGGCGCCGAGGCTGGTAGAAATCGTCGTGTGGTCGCAGGTGATCAACGGGATCGTGCTTCCGTTCGTTCTCATCTTCATGCTGATATTGATCAATAAGAAAGAACTGATGGGCGAATACACTAACACCCGCCTGTTCAATACCGTCGCTTGGGCAACCACGGTGATCGTGATCGGGCTGTCAGTGGCGCTAATGGTGGCATCGCTGGGAGGCAAGACCGGCGGCTGATCAACGAGACACGACTCGCGGGTTAAAGCAAGTTTCCCGCCGCCAGTTCTCGGACCAGTGTCAGATCGGCTTCGAGAAAATCGTACTTCGGCAGATCTTTAGGCTGGGCCCACCGGATGTTGCGGAAAATGCGGTTCTCGATTTCTTTCTCGTACTCGCGCACGACGAAAAAGCGCAGTTCGACCTTGCCCCCGTTGGGGTACTCGTGCTGAATGCGTCTCACTTCGTCTCCGATGATGGCCACGATTCCGAGTTCTTCCTCAAGTTCCCGGCGTAATGCGGCGCGGGGTTGTTCTCCCTCTTCGATTTTCCCCCCGGGGAACTCCCACTTTAGCGGCATCGTCTGGTGCCGAGTGCGCTGGCACACCAACAGTTTATCTTCCTTTGTGATCAGTGCTGCGACAACGCGCTTCATCGCGCGGCCACGCTGGTTGCCTGCAGCGCGCTGGCCACGCGGTCGACGCAACTGGTGAGGGTAAAGGCGAAGGCGGCAACGCCGACGGCGCTGAGCGGGGCTGAATTCAGCCGTACCTTGCCAATTTCCGGGGCGCGCACTTTGCCTTTTTCAACTCTCATCGTTGACTTTCATTCTTCGATTCCGCCGTGATCATTACGGTTCCGTGGTTTCCAGCTTCTTTCCCACGAGGGTGGCGCAGTGCTGCACAAGAGCCTGATGTTCGGCGGTGAAGGCCGCGGCGAAGTGGCTGTCAACATCCAACTCGCCGACCACCGTGCCGTGCACAAATATCGGCACAACAATCTCCGATTTGGTCTCCAGTGAACAGGCCAGGTAGCGAGGATCTTTGCTGACGTCGTCGACCACCACCGTTTGACCGCTGGATGCGGCCGCACCGCAAATGCCCTGATTGAGCGGAATGCGGGTGTGCGGCGTCATGGCGCCTCTAAACTCGCCAAGCACCAGCATTGGCGGCTGGGCGCCCGATTCGAGCATGTAGAAACCCACCCAGTTATATTTCAACATCCGTTCGTGCAGCAGCTTCACCATTGCGTGCATCAGTTCCCTGGCACTGGAAGCTGCCTGCGCAACCTCGGTGAGCTCGTTCCGGATTTCGTCGATTCTGCTAGCTGTGGGCATGAATGAAATCTTAACTCACCGCGTCGAATTCTCGGATGTGGAAGCGGAAACGGCAGTAATCTGTCGAATTCCTTCCGTGCGCGGAAAGATTTCAGGATGAATGGCGAAGGCCAACGCCTGCAAACCGTGGATCAGAGTGGGAGCGGGAGTGTTGAGAAATTCGTCGCGAATGCAGAAGATGCGGCCAGAGAGCGCCGCCGACGTGCGCTGCCAACCGCGCTCCAAAATGATTTTCTCCAACGGCACGCGGTCGCCGGCCCCGCACCACGCCGCAACGATCACTTGCGGATCGAGTTGCCGAACTTCTTCGACCGCCGCCTGACGCCCGGCAGAGCATAGGAATTCCCCCCCGGCAGCTCCCACCAGTTCCGCAACCCACGGTTGCGAAGCGATGATGGGTTTGCCCCATTCCTCGCACCACACCCGGCGCCGCGCACTTAGGGCGGTTCGGCTGCGAACTTCGGTGAGGCTCCGTTGCATGCAGGCAATTACCTCTTCGCCCCGAGGGCTGGCTCCCAGCGCACCGGCAATCGTCGCAATGTCAGTGTAAATATCGGCCAGGGTTTTCGGAGCCAGCCCAAGAAAGCGTGCGCCCGCTTTCAGGATTTCGCTGACCGCCTTTTCCTGGTAAGGAACAGATGCAATCACCAGATCGGGTTGCGCCGCGACGATCTGTGCCGTGTTGGCAGTCCAGGAGTCGGCCAGGATAATGCGTGAACCATCCGCGACCGCGGGAACAACGTCTGCGCAATATCGAGTGCAGGCGACCACCCGTCCAAGTTCGCCAATGGCATCGAGGATAACCGTAGCGCTCGGCTGCAGGCATGCAATGCGGCGGGCAGTATGAGAGTTTGGCATGAATTTAAGGTCGGAGTGGCGTCAGCCGTAGTTGCTTCAGGGCCGCATGCAGCGCATCCAAAGCCAATTGCGCGGCGTGGGTCGAGGCCTGTGGCAGGCCGCCGACCGCGGCAATCACCGCGTCGCGCGTAAGCATTCGAGTTTCCCCTAATAGCCGCCCATTCACCAGTTCGGTCAGAGCCGATGCACAGGCCATCGAGGGCACGCAGCCCTTGGCTTTGAATCGGATTTCGGCAATGCGCCCGGACTCAATTTTCATGGTCAGGCGAAGCACATCGCCGCAGGCGGGATTCTCAATCTCCGCAATGGCGTCTGCGTCCGGCACTTCGCCCGGGTTGCGTGGATTCTCAAAGTGATCGAGCAGTTGCGGGGAATACATATTGTTCGAATTGTAAATGGGCGCGGTCGTCAGGCGGCGGGAGGCTTGCCGCTACTCGCGAGTTCCATCGGGGAAGTAAATGGTCCAGCCACGCTGGCGGGCCATGGTTTCCAGGTCGGGATTGGGATTCACCGCGAATGCATGCTTGGCGATCGCCAGCATCTCGCTGTCCCAGCGGGAATTTCCGAAGGCTGCGTCGATCTGTTTGTTGACCACTTCACGCAAGACCTTGGGTTTACCCGGGCCGGACGGGATGCAGGCTAAACGATCAGTGATCAAGCCATTCTCGATTAGAACCTTCGTCGCCAGGATGTGATCCTCGGCGATGCCGAATAATTTCATTCCAGCGCGAATGACCCATTCATTCGAAGACGAAACCGCCCAGACGTCGCAGCCGTCCTCTCGCAGGCGGCCGACCAATTCTTGCATCTCGGGAAAGATGTGCCCGGGAAAGGCATGTTCCATGAAATCCGAAGCGGCCCCCATTATTACGGGCTCGGGCATTCCTTTGTGCATCGTAACCATCTCGCCGCACATCTCATCTTCGCTTACCTTGCCGGTTTTGTATTCGACATAACGGGCGCGCATCGCCTGGCCAACTTCAGCCGGCACAATCGCTTCCTTGATCTCCCAATCAAAGAATCTTTCTCCCGCGTCGCCCGACCAGAGCGTTCCGTCGCAGTCGAAAGCCGCGACCCGCGGCGCCAGACGTAGAGCGGATTCGAGAAACTTCTGCCGGGTGAGACGTTGCGCTTGCGCCCCAAAAATTTTCATTCAGTTCGACGATAACTTGGGGACGCCAGAAAGCGCAATCGCGCTTGCAGAGTGAAGCGGCTAGGACGTTCTTGCGAGCAGCGCCGCGTAATCCTCGGGAGTGTTGATATTCAGGGCCACAAAAGGGTCGCTGACGGTGACGTACTGAATGTGTTGCTGATGGCGGTGCTCAACCTCGCGGGCGCTGGCCGTGGGCGAGGCCTGCAGAAACACTTCGATCAATTCGCGGCCAGCGAGATAGGGATGCCCATGCTTGCCGGCAAACTCGGGCACGACCGCCCAAATACTTTGTGGAGCGGATTCGTAAGCATCTCGAAGCAGCAACACGGTTGCGGTGCTGGCCGGTGGACGATCCACCAGCGTAATCACGGCAGCGTCGCGCCCGCGGTTGAGGACTTCATGCAATCCGACTTGCAGCGAACTGAATTGCCCCCGGCCAGGATCGGGATTGGTTATGAGCGACGCTCCATTGGCATAGGCAATCGGCTCTAAGGCCGCCTCGTTCTTTCCTGCCACAACGAGGATGAAGTCGGTCGAAAGCGCCAGCGAACGAATCGCCGCGGAAAGGAAAGTTTCTTGCGAAGGCGAGTGACCAGCGATTTGAGGCGGCCAGGCTAGCAAAGCTTTGTCCGTGCCCATGCGCGAGGACTCGCCTGCGGCAAGGATTACTCCGGCAAAGCTGGGCGCGCGGGACATGTTGCGGAAGATAGCAGAAAGCGGGAGGAAAGTCAGTGAGCGGAGTGTGGGATAGCCGCCCTCGCCTGTCCGTCGAGGACGCTCGACTCCGGTCCTTCACACCCGCCAAAGTGAGTACTCTAGACGATTACCTTGTCTGGTCGGCATCTTCGGCCGCATGTGCGGCGGATTCGGAGTTTGAATCTCCGAGCGCGACTTTGAACCAACTCAGATGCGGCAGGTCGGCGCTGGCGTGCCGACGGACCGCGATTAACTCCGCGGTAATGGCGACGGCAATTTCTTCCGGTGTGACCGCGCCGATGTCCAGTCCCACGGGCGCATGAACTCGGTCGAACAGTTGTGCAGGTACGCCTTCTTTCTGCAGGGTCTTGAAGATTTCGATCACTTTGCGTTTCGACCCGATCATCCCCACATAGCGCGTCCGCGTTTGCACGGCCCAGCGCAGGATGCGCATGTCATCGCGGTGCCCGCGGGTGACAATTACGATATAGGACGACTCGTTGGGATCGAGCTTTTCAATGGCGTCCTCAAAATCGAGAGCGTGGATTTCGCGGGCGGAAGGGAAGCGCTCGGTAGTTGCGTACGAGGAGCGATCATCAGTCACGATCACTTCAAATCCGGCGTTCGCCGCTGTCTGGCAAAGATTTAAAGCGACGTGACCTGCGCCGAACACATAAAGTAATGCTGGAGGCAGGATGGGTTCCACGAAGACTTCCAACATGCCTCCGCAAACCAGACCGGTATCGTACTTGGGGTCCTGGTTCAAGTCGAACTTTAAGGTTCGCGGCTTCTCTGACTCCATGACTTCGCGTGCGGCCTGCCAGAACGTCGGCCTCGACGCATCCGCCGCCGATCGTACCTACAATGGAGCCGTCGTCGCGGACCAGCATTTTGGCAGTGCGGAAGGAAGGAATCGAACCGCGCACGTTGACGATGGTGGCGACCGCTCCGCGCCGGCCCTGGCGGCGAAGCTCGACGATCTGTTCGTAGATGTCCATTGCGGCCGGCTTGCAATTCTGATTATCAGTCGGTTAACAGGGACGAGTCAAACGCAAAAGGGGAACGAAGTCCCGACGACGCTCGTTGTGCGTGAAGTTTGTGTTAGCGTCACTTTGACAGGGAGAAAGTGAACATGAAAGCTGTTCGCATTCATCAATTCGGTGGACCCGAAGTCTTGACCTATGAAGACGTTCCTGATCCAGAACCCCGTAAGGATCAACTGCTGGTGCGAGTGAAGGCGTGCTCGCTCAATCACCTCGACGTGTGGGTCCGCAAGGGACTGCCCGGCGTGAAGCTCCCTCACATTCTCGGCAGTGACATTGCGGGCGAGATTGCGGAGGTGGGTGAGTACGTCACCGGATTTACGGCAGGGCAGCGGGTTTTGGTCGCTCCCATGCATTTTTGCGGACATTGCGTGAAGTGCCTCGCGGGACTGCAAAACCACTGCCGCGAGTTTACGGTGCTGGGCAACGGAGTCAACGGTGGAAACTGCGAACTGATTGCCGTGCCCGCGGCCAATGTGATTCCCATTCCCGAAAACTTCGATTTTAATCAGGCTGCGAGCGTGCCGCTGGTATTCGTGACCGCATGGCACATGCTGGTGGGATTGGCGGGCGTGCGCCCCGGGCAGACGGTGTTGGTACTGGGCGCAAGCTCGGGTGTTGGCATCGCGGCTATCCAGATTGCCAAGCTGTTTCGTTGCTGCGTGATTACCACCGCGGGCGACGAGGCGAAACTCGAGAAGGGACGCGCGCTGGGAGCGGACTTCGGGATCAATCACTACACGCAGAAGACTTCCGAAGAAGTCCGGAAGATTACGAACAAAGAAGGCGTAGACATTGTGGTGGAGCACGTCGGCGCGGCGACCTGGGACGAAAGCCTGCGATCTCTTAAAGGCGGCGGCAAGTTGGTGACCTGCGGGGCGACCACCGGACCCAACGTGGGACTCGATCTCCGCCATCTCTTCGCGCGCCAGTTGACGCTGCTCGGCTCCTACATGGGGACCATGGGCGAGTTGCACGAAGTTCTAGGTCACGTATTCGCGGGACGACTGAAGCCGGTTGTCGATCGCGTGTTTCCGCTGAGCGAAATCCGCGCAGCGCATGAGTATTTGGAGAAGAGCCAGATGTTCGGCAAGGTAATCGTGCGTCCGTAATCAAGATTAAGCGTATCCTGAGCATTCAATGAAGCGAACTAAACCCCGATTTGTCGTTTGTGTTAAGAACAAGAATTACGTCGCCTCCCTTGAGCTGCGCAAGCTTTATCAGGCGATCGCCGATGGCGTCGCGGCTAAGCTGGGCCAGATCAGAGTCATCGATGAGTCGGGCGAAGACTATCTATATCCTCAAGAATACTTCGTTCCGGTCCAGCTACCCGAGTCCGCCGAGAAGGCCGTGCGGCGCGCCACCTCCCCAAGAGAGTAGTTGAGCTTCTCAGCGCTATTACAAGTCAGCGCTTCGGTTTCGGGTGTGAGCCGGGCTTCGGTTTCGGCTTCGGTTCGGGTTTTTGTGGCTTGGGTTTCGGTCCGGGCTTTTTTCCTCCGCCACTGGCTGTGATCTTCCCCGCCACCAAATCCAGGGTAACGAAGTCCATTTGCGTTCCCCCACCGCCGCGAGGTGCGGTTCTGAAAGTTACAGTGAGCGTCTTGGCATCGGTGGTGAGCGTGAGGTAGCCGAACTGAATGATCGGGTCCACTTCCAGCGTGTGATCCCCGATCTTCGTGCCTGCCGGCGGTGCGGCCTGCTGCGGTGGAGTAGCCGCAAAGCCTCCGGATCCCGATACGATGTATGGTTGCTGCCGTCCGTTGATCAGTCGGGTGAAGCGCTGGTAGAGATGGGCGTGGCCGGAGAGCAGTGCGTCAGGCCATTGGCCCGCGGCTTTGCAACAGGAGTCGATATCCACCATTAAGCCTGTACTGCCGCCGGTCTTGGCGTCAACCGAGAGTGGCGGGTGGTGAACCGCAACCAGGATGGCCCGCTCGCCGGCTTGGCGTGCCGGCTTCAGCCGTTCCAATTCTGAAGTCAGAAAATCCAGTTGATCATTCACCAGCGGAAAGTGTCCACCTTGCGAGGAGATAATGCCTCCGCCCGTATCCATGACATTGCTGTACAGGCCGATGATGGAAACAAACGGAGCGTCGAGCGTGAAGTAAACGCCGGGCTCGGTCATGCAACTGCGAACGCTGGTCGGCGCATCGGGCGACGGATCAGGAGAAGCAGCGCAGAAATTCGTCAGGAACGCCGCCAGCGTCGGAACCTGCGGCGCGCTGGAAGACTGGCCGAACACCATGCCGTCGTGATTGCCGGGAATGGCGAAAATGGGACGATCGTATTCGCGATAGGGTTCGTAGAACTGATCGTAGTAATACTGGCCTTCGCCAAAGTTGTAGATGACATCGCCCAGGTGAAAAAAGAAAGCGGGACCGTTGACGCCACCGGATTGAATATCCGCGGTCATGGCGTCGGCGACGGCGGCTTGCTCGGCCAGCGATGTAGCCCCTGACTGATGCGGACCGGACTTTGCCGCCCCTGTGTCACCCACGGAATGAAATGTAATTTTCCCCGCAGCATCGATGGCGTTGGCCAAGTCTTGGGGGATATAGTCGGCGAGGTTGATATAAGGCAGAGCGCCCGTCCGCCGGGGTGGGATAGGCTGTACCTGATTCTTGTGAAGAAGATAGTACGCAGAGTTGTAGTACGCCTCGCTGGTGTTGTCCACCTGAAACGCATCTTCGTCCGGACTCGGTTTGGGGTCGGCATACAGTTGACCGTGCGGGCCAACCAAATTCATTTTGCTAGGCATACGGGTCCTCCTGGCAGAGTTAGTATCTCTTCACGAAACCTCATTCCGCGAAGTGCGGAAGCTAGTTGGATGGACGCTGTTTCGCGTTACGGAATCCTGACGGGCTCCACTTCAGGAGGAAAGTTACCGACAGCTTAACCAAAGAAATTCGATTGTCAAGAGGGAGACGGCGTCGTGATCGTCCGCGCCACAGACATTCGCGTCTCACATGTGCGTCCGTCCCCTTCGGTGGTTTAAAATAGATTCATGTCCCCTGAATTAAACTTCGGACCGTATGTTGAAGTTGAGAACGGCAGGAAGACCGTAAAGGACCTCACCTACGGAAATCCGACTCCCGAGGGAGTGGTGCTTACCACCCTCGACTCCGCCGTCAACTGGATGCGCAAGAGTTCGATCTGGCCCATGACCTTTGGATTAGCTTGCTGCGCCATTGAAATGATGTCCATGGGTGCGGCACGATTTGATATTGCCCGCTTCGGCGCCGAGGTGTTCCGTCCGTCGCCGCGGCAAAGCGATCTGATCATCATTGCGGGCCGCGTGTCGAACAAGATGGCGCCGGTCATCCGGCAATTGTGGGAGCAGATGCCGGAGCCGAAGTGGGTCATTTCCATGGGTGCCTGCGCCACGTCGGGCGGTGTCTTCCAAAACTATGCGCTGGTGCAAAGCGTGAATCAGGTGATTCCTGTGGATATTTACGTCCCGGGGTGTCCACCGCGCCCCGAACAGCTTATCTACGCGATCACGTTGCTGCAGGAAAAAATCCAGAAAGAGCGCGGAACGATCAAAAAGGCACTGAACCTAGTGTAAGCGTGTGGGAATGGGTGTGGCCTGGTCGAGTTTTGCGCTACGGCATCCGTGCTAAGAGTTGCATCCCTTGATTCTGCGTATGTCGATTCTGTCGGTTTCCCTTGCCTGCCGCGCTATAATGTGCCGAAGTGGCCCTGGGGTGCTTTATGCAAAGGCTTCGCTTCCCGACCTTCCTGTTTCTCCCCCTCGTTCTTCCTGCGATCGTCGTGAGCGCACAGAGCATCCCTTCCGCCGCGAACGACGAACCATCTCCGCAGGCGTCGAGTAATCAATCCCAGCATTCTCAACTTCCCGCGCCGCCAATCCCCGCCAACGCCCCGCGGATGTCCAGGCAGACGCGCCTCGAAATCATCCGCGACTTCGAAACCCAGATTTTTTACGCGCGAACGGTCTTTCCTATGGGGGCAAAGGGACTGAAGCTGAAAGACGGCACAACCTCTCCGAATGGTCCGGAGCTGCAGCAGGCAATTGCTCTCTGGGGACCGGCTATCAAGCCGGGAGATCCAGCTCATATCTCGTTCGTGCAGATCAAGGGCGACCACATTCATTTCGACCTCAACGGAGGTCCCGTCCATCGTAAGAAGTGGTACGAGCATATTCAGGTTTCCGGAGCGAACGGTGCGCCCGTGCAAATGGGTCCCAATGAATCGCAGCCCAATCCCCACGGAACTTATCTGGATGTTTATTTCAACAAGTATGTTCCGGAGATGACGGCGCGGCAGTTGCGCGATCTGCTTTATCCCGTACTCGATTTCAATGCCAGAAACAAAGAGGAGGCCTATCTCGACACCGTCCCCCCCAAAGTAAAACAGGCGATCCAGGCGCACCATGTGCTGGTTGGGATGAATACGGAAATGGTATTGCACGCCAAGGGTAAGGCGCCCAAGAAGGTGCGCGAGCGGGACGGCGAGACCGAATACGAAGAATGGATCTACGGCGAACCGCCGCAGGACGTGGACTTCGTCCGCATTGTCAGCGACGAAGTTATACGCGTGGAAACCATGAAGGTGGGTGGCCAGAAGATTGTCCGCACCGAAAAAGAAGTGATCCTGGAAAAGCCGGAGAAAGACACCGAAGCCAAACAGGAAGACCGCCCGGCGAACGCCCCCAGCCTGCGCCGACCCGGAGAGGACTCTGAAAATGCACCGAAACCTGCGGATGGAGCCAGCCCGCTTCCTCCCGCGGCCCCGCCAGATTTTCCGCAGCCATCGGGGAACCCCGGACCGGGTGAACTGGCAGGCGGCCCCAGGTGACCGGCCATACCTGAAGTCCCACTCTGCTCGCGATACTCGCCAGGTTCTGAAATTTAGCCGCTGAAAATTAGCCGTCCCCAAGCTCAATGCACCAGCTGGTTGCTGAAATTCCAGCACCTCCCGGATCATCGAATCGCATCTTAAATAAGACGAATTAGCAGTTTGGATAAACGGGAGAGGTGTACCGCATGAGCACGGAGCCGTCGCAACAAATGATGGATCTCTTGAAAGAGCTGGCAATGATCAAGGAGTTGGACGAAAAGCACGAAATTGGGTTGGGATCGGATGTTGACACTGCCGAGCTTGAATCCCGGAAAAAGCGGCGGCATGAAATATGTGAGCAGATCAAAGCCCTCGGCGGCCCGTTAGGCTGATCACTGCTCGGGGCGCCCGAAAGTATGATTTATTTCACAGCGACGGTCGGTGCAACATCCGCGAACGCGAATGCCAGCGAAACGTTGGGATACTCCTGTCCATCGACCTCCACATAGGGATAGACAAAATAATTCAGCGGCTTGCCGTCTTGGGCTGGACTCAATCGCAGGTCACGGCCCATGCTGAACTGCACCCGGTTCACGTCGTGCGATCCAAAAAAGTAGTCGCGCTTCTCTGGATGCTTCCAGGCTTCGGAGACGTCGACGGGAATCCAACCCTTGCCATCGATATAGAAATCGGACCAGCAGTGATAACCGGCAACCTCGCTGGAATGCTTGTCGGGCGGCAGAGGAAAGCCGATCTCGAAGCGGGCGGGAATACCCTGCGATCTTGCCATGGCGATGAACAGTGAATGGAAGTCGGTGCAGTTGCCTTTCTTGGCATCGCAGGCATAAAGCACGTCGCCGTGTCCCCAGCCCGTGCCGGTCTTGTCATAGCTCATGGTGGTGAAGACGTAGTCATAGATGGCGCGGGCCTTGTCCAGCGGCTGTGTCTTGCCTTCGGTCACTTTGGCCGCGAGGTCCGCAGGTAGGCCAGTGATGGGCACCAGCGCGTCGGGTTGCAGGTCTTGCTGGCGTTCTTTGTTGGTTAGAGATGCCGTGACCACGTGGGGAGCCGGATTGAGTGCAATGCGTTCGTGACGCAACCACATCGTATTCCACGTCGAAGTGCAGTTCGGGCTGAGTCGAGTTGCTGGTCTCGGCGAAGTAAATCTCATTGCCGTATTTCGACTCGCGGGTTTTCTTCACTGGCAGATCGCCCTTGGCGGAAACGATTTTCACTTCCTGATTCGCGTCCGAGTGGGCTGCGGGAATCCAGATGCGAACCTTCTTTCCCGCGGGCAGATTCTTTACCGTAAAAGCGTAGTGGAAGGTGAAGTGGCGGGAATCCTGAGCGATGGAAGCGATGGCAAAAGCAAATAACAGCGACGAGAGCACGCAGATCTTGCGTAGCATAGGCGGCTTCCTTGTATGTCCTCAACTGAGAACTGAGAACGGGGAACTGAGAACTGGTTGGAAACGACACACGGGCGTCTTAGAGGGAACGCCGTCAAGTGAAGCCGCGCCGTGGGATGCGCATGGAAATAAAGATGCCCGTGATATTCCGGCGCATGCGGTATTTTAGCAGGACTTGTCTCAACGAAGAAAGCTGTTGCCGGCCACGGAATCTGCAAGGCCAAAGAAAACGACATCCGATAGAATCACACGTTAGAATCACCGCATGCCCGCCGCCATCCAATGCCGCGATCTGCGCAAGACTTATGACGGCAAAGTCGAGGCTGTGCGTGGGCTGAACCTTGAGATCCAGACCGGCGAGTGCTTCGGCCTGCTCGGGCCGAACGGAGCGGGTAAGACCACGACGATCGAAATCCTGGAGGGCCTACTCGCGCCCACTTCCGGAGACGTGACGATCCTGGGTCACACTTGGCGCGAGAATGAACGCGAGATGCGCGAGTGGCTGGGCATTTCGCTGCAGGAGACACGCCTGTCGGAAAAGCTCACCGTACGCGAGACCATTGAATTGTTCGCCAGCTTTTATCGCGAGCCGCGCTCTTGCGAAGACGTTCTCGATCAACTGCAACTCACTGAGAAGGCCGATTCCTGGGTGGGAAAATTGTCTGGCGGGCAGCGCCAGCGGTTGGCGGTCGCGACGGCTCTGGTGTGCAATCCGAAGATTCTATTTCTCGACGAGCCGACGACAGGGCTCGACCCGCAGAGCCGCCGGCAGCTGTGGGACATCATTCGCGGATTTCAGCGCAACGGCGGTACGGTGCTGCTCACCACTCATTACATGGATGAAGCCGAGCGGCTGTGCGACCGACTGGCAGTTGTGGATCACGGGCAGATCATTGCCGAAGGCTCGCCGGCGGATTTGATCGACCGGCTCGGCGGACATCACGTGGTGGAGTTTTCGGTGAGCGGCAACTCGGACGGCGCAGCATTGCAGGCCTGGAACGGATTGCCCAGCGTCGAATCCGTGCGCGAGGATGACGGCATGGTTGCCCTGAACGTGAAGCAACCACACCTGACCATCCCGGCGCTGCTCGATGCTATCGACCAGCAGGGTAGTCAATTGCAGCATCTCACGACGCGGCAGGCCAGCCTGGAAGACGTGTTTGTCCGGCTGACGGGACGGCATCTGCGGGAACAGTGAAATCGCTAACCTTATGAGTGTCGCACAGGAAACGACCTTGACAAGAGCACCAACGCCTCGCCCGCAACCACGGCGGAACGGACGCTGGTCTGGCTATAGCCATTTGCTCATGGCGCGCATGCTGGAACTCAAGCGCGAGCCGGAAGTGGTCTTCTGGGTATTCGTGTTCCCTCTGCTGCTGGCGCTGGGCCTGGGCATTGCTTTCCGCAACAAGCCGGCAGACTCCGTCCGAGTGGCGATCGTCGCAGGAGCCAACTCCGGGGATGCGCAAGCGCTGCTTGCGCGTTCGCCGCAACATGAACTTTTCAAGAGTCAAACTTTGAGTGCAGACGAAGCGCAAAAGGGGTTTCGCTTGGGCAAATTCGATCTGGTCATCGAACCCGATGGAAAAGGTGATCTAGAGTACCGCTACGATCCGGCGCGTCCCGAAAGCGTCCTGGCCAAGGCCGAAGTGAACGACGCCCTGCAATCCGCCGCCGGCCGTAAAGACGTCGTGGCGACGAAAGCGGTCACCTCGTCCGAGCCCGGCTCCCGTTATATCGATTTCCTGATTCCGGGGTTATTGGGAATGAACCTGATGAACTCCGGCATGTGGGGTATCGGCTTTGCTCTGGTGGATATGCGCCAGCGCAAGCTGCTCAAGCGCTTCGTGGGCACCCCCATGCGCCGCGGAGATTTCCTGCTGGCGATCATGACCAGCCGTCTATTGCTGATGGTCATCGAGATTGGCCTGTTGCTGGTGTTCGGCGTCCTCTTCTTTCATATGCGCGTTCTCGGATCGATATTTTCGATCGCCTTGCTCGGCGGCCTCGGATCGCTCACCTTTGGCGGCATTGGACTGCTGACCGCGAGCCGCGCGCAGAAGATCGAGAGCATCAGCGGCCTCATCAATCTGGTGATGATGCCCATGTGGATTTTCTCCGGCGTCTTCTTTTCCTACGAACGATTTCCTGCGGTAATCCATCCACTGATCAAAGCGCTGCCTTTGACCGCATTGAATGATGCGCTGCGGGCCAGCATTCTGGCGGGCACTCCGCTCACCCAGCAGTGGCAGCGCCTGCTGGTGTTGGCGCTATGGGGTGGAATTTCGTTTGTTCTGGCGCTGAAATGGTTCCGCTGGACCTAGATCTGGATTGCTGAACCTGAGATCTGGATTGCTAAACCTGGCTAAAGCCCCGCTTAGGCCTCGCCCGCACATCTTGCGAGAAGGTACGAACAAGGCCGTCCGCGGTGCTTGCGAAATGACTGCGGTTATGACTTGACTAGCTTGGCCGCTTGTTTCCGCACTTTGGCCCAGCGTAGTCTCTGCGCTTCGGCAATCCGCCGGCGGGCATCCTTGCTCAAGGTACGTCCCGTCCTCTTGAGCGATTTGCCGCCAGCATGGCCTAATGCGTCCAACGCTTTCCCCACTCTTCCCATTTCTTTTTCGAGACGGGAATACTCGCTCCGCAGGGAAGCGACTACTTTATTCAGACTAGTCATTCATTACCCCCTCGTAAGTCAAGGCTAACATGAAGAAGTAAAAAGCAGGAGAAGATTAGAAGCCCGCGAAGCTATTGCTGGGCAATCCCCACCCACAGCATCCCCTGTACCTTGCTCCAGTCATCGGTTTCGCGGTCGAAAACTACTCCCCGGCGCGAATCTGAGTATCGTGTATCCAGTAGTAGAAATGTGTAAATCGTATCCAACTCCGAGCCGGTGTTGGGATCATAGTCTCTTAGATAGGTCACTCCGTAGCAGACATACAAGTGAGAGTTCCATGACAGCAGCAGGGCATGCTTATCCCGCAGTGTGGCGATCAACATACCGCCGTTGATCGCTTGTGGCTCCAGGTAAACCGCCGTAACCGCAATCGGACGCCCATCGCTCAGAAGATGCCTGCCTTGCAATTTCGCGGCAACGTCTTTCAAAGATGCAGGGTCCGCCCTCTCGGCGCTGTCTTCAAGCGCGGAGTCCTTCCCGCAGCACACGCTTCGGTCATGGAGTATGGTATCGAGCGATGTTCGCAGCACGTCCGACGGGGCGTGAGACCGTGCCGTGAGCGCTCGCAGACCACTAACCTGAACCAGTTCCTTGACGGGATAGTTCTGCGCGTAGGCCGGGCACTCGGCAACCAGCAGCAAAACCACAACGCATTTAGGCAGAATTGAGAACAAAAACCCGCCCCGGCGCTCATTGTTCACTATTGGCGTTTTGCTGAACTCCATTTCGATCCTATCCGATGCTAGTCAAAAAGCGCGGCGCCTGCCGCGCTTTGGTTGCTTGCTCGAACGAATAGGCCAGCTTGATTAACGTAGGCTCGCTCCACGCGCGGCCGAAAAATGAAATGCCCACGGGCAATCCCGAAAGAAAACCCGCAGTCACATTAATGTTAGGATAGCCCGCGACTGCGGCTGCGTTCGAACTACCTCCGGCCGAGTGGTCGCCATTGATCAGATCTGTGAGCCACGCCGGACCGCCCGTGGGAGCCACAATGGCATCGAGCTTATTCTTATCCATGAGCGCATCAATGCCTTCCGTGCGTGCCAGTTGATGATTCTTGGCCAGCGCATCGACATATTCTTTCTCGGTCAGCGGACCTTTGGCTTGCGCCTTCACGAATAAGTCCTGCCCGAAATAGGGCATCTCCTTTTGCCGGTGCCGTTCATTGAAGTCGATGATGTCCTGTAACGTGTGCACCGGCGCGCCCGCGCCAAGCCTCGCCAGATAGGCGTTGAGGTCGGCCTTCAGTTCGTACATAAAGACCAGCAGTTCACTCTCATCGAACTTTCCAAGAGTCGCGATATCCGCGGGATCGACCAGCGTGCGCCCTGCGTTGCTTCATCACGTCGAGCGATTGCTCCATCAGCGCGTCGACGGCGTCGTTGAAGCCGAAATACTTTCGCGCCACGCCGATGCGCGCGCCCTTTAGTCCATTGGGATCGCAATACTGCGCATAGTCGGTTTGCGACTTGCCGGCGCTGGCGGCCGTCGCTGCGTCGTCGGGATCGACGCCGGTAAGCGCCCCCAGCAGAATCGCCGCGTCGCGCACCGTGCGGCACATGGGACCGGCGCCGTCCTGGCTATGCGAAATGGGGATGATGCCGCCGCGGCTGACCAGGCCCACCGTCGGCTTGATTCCGGCAAGCCCGTTCGACGGACGACGGACAAACGATCGATCCATCGGTCTCGGTCCCAATGCCCACGGCTGCCAGGTTCGCGGAAATGCCCGCACCGGTGCCCGAACTCGATCCGCAGGGATTGCGGTCGAGCGCATAGGGATTTTTCGTCAGCCCGCCACGCCCGCTCCATCCGCTGGTGGAATGACTAGATCGAATGTTCGCCCACTCGCTGAGATTGGTTTTGCCTAGAATGACCGCGCCTGCTGCACGCAGCTTCTGGACCACGAAGGAATCCTTCGGCGGTTTCGAGCCGACCAGCGCCAGCGATCCGGCCGTGGTCATCATGCGATCTGCAGTGTCGATGTTGTCTTTGATCACCACCGGGATGCCATGCAGCGGTCCACGCGGTCCCTTGGCTTTGCGCTCCTGATCGAGCGCATCGGCAATGGAAGCGCATCCGGATTCAGTTCAATGATCGCGTTCACCGCCGGGCCGCGCTTGTCGATCTCGTCGATGCGCGCAAGGTATTTCTCCGCCATCGATCTCGCCGAAAACCTGCCCGACTTCATCCCATCCTGCAGTTCGCGGGATCGTGACCTCGTCCAGTTCGAACAGCTTCACCTCAGCCGGAAGCGCAGGTAGTTCGCCTGTATTCGGAACAGCCGATGATGTAACGCGGGCGGCGGCTCCGGCGGCGACAGGAGTCAAAGTGGCAGCCGCTCCGCCCAGCAGGGCGGTCTGCAGAGAAGTGTGCAGAGAAGTGTAAAGAAACGAGCGGCGGTCTAAACCTGCTTTCAAATCCTGTTTTCTGGGCATCGTGCTGGCGTTCCCCAATCGTGCGAGTCGTCAATCGTGCGAGTCGTCCAGTGAAGGACGGGAGTTTATTTAAACACGAAAGAGTGCCGGATTTCACGCGCGCATCCATGTCCACCTCGGAAGAGTCGTTGTCTTGCGTTGTCTCTGTCGTTGTCTTGCGTTGTTTCTAAAGAGAAGACCGGAAATGATTTTCTCGGCTCTACACCGGATTGCGGCCTCGCATTCAATCGCCGAATGGTTGTGAGCCGCACGCGGCAGTGGTAGTCTAGCTACGGCTGCTGTTTCAATCCCGAGCGGGAGTAGTTCAGCGGTAGAACGCCAGCTTCCCAAGCTGGATGTCACGGGTTCGATCCCCGTCTCCCGCTCCATTTCAGTTAACAATCAAGTGAAGATGAGTTTGCGCGGCTGCTAGTTTGACGCGTCATCGATAAAGATCAGCTCCGAACTGTTCGGCAACGCAAGACTCACATTCAGGCCCTCCGTCATGAGTGCGCTGCCTGTAACGATCCGATCGCCGGCACTGTGATCGTAAAATTTGAGCCGATAGCTGCCCGAAGGCTCAAGCCCCTGCAGCACGTAAGAATGTGAATTCTCCGTTTCAGTCATCCCTCGAAATGCGTAAACCACTCCCCGCTGCCGCGTTGAATCCCAGTATTCAATTCCATCCCAGTGGACTCCGTCGGGCCGCGGGGAGACATGATACAGGCTGGCATCGCGAATCAAGGGGCGAAGTTCTTTCTTGTAGAGATCGATTTCTTTCCTGGCTTCGTCGTGTTGTTCCGGCGACCAGGTACTCGTGTCGATCATGATCGTCAGCCATCCCATCATGCCGCTGCGCAGCATGTAACGGAAGTTTTCGAGGTGCGGAGTCGGCCATTTCTCCACGTAGGTTTCCAGCATCGCCGCGGGCAGCACATGACTGGTGTCGTAAAATGCCCGGCGGTTCGACAGCGGATCATAGGTATCGGTGATGGAAAAATAGTCGCCGTGCGCGGCGCTCCCGAAGTCGACCATCCTGCCGCCGTCGTTGCAGACTTCAAACAGCAGCCCAGGATGATCATGCCGCAGATTGGAATAAATATCGTAGTAGGCGCGAACCGCGTGATAACTGACGTCGGTGGAGTTCGAACTGTCGACCCAGTAAGCGCCCCACGACTTATAGATGCATTTATTCAGCGGATCGGGCGCGGCATGGGGATGATCGGTGCGATCGCATCCGTGCGCCACCAGATAGCCGTCATGCTCCAGCATATCGAGATGGTAGTCCGTAACAATGCGCTCCACTTCGTGCTGCGCCCACTGTTTGGCCTCGGGCACTCCCAGATCGATGGTCTGTCCTTTGAAGGGCTCCGGCTTCCAGTCCGCGGGGAGGTCGGTCACCATCCAGTCGCGAACTTTGGGATCGCGCGCATTCAACGCTCCCGGTTCGGTGGATAACCCAGCCTGTGTCCAGTCCACCCAGAGGCCGAATTTCAGCCCGTGTTTGTGAGCATCGTCGGCGACGACCGCAAGGCCGTGCGGAAATTTCTGCGGATTGGGATACCAGTCGCCGACACCGCGAAACCATCCGGCATCGACGTGGAACATCTCGATGCCCAGCTCCGCGGAGTCGCGAATCATGCGCAGCGCAATCTCTTCGTTGACGTCCATGCCGCCGCCCCAACTGTTGTTGACCACCAGCGGGTAGTTGGGATTCTTCCACGTCTCGGGATTGCCGAGAACCGCGCGCACCCAGCGGCGCAGGACATTTCCCGCGCCATCGGCGCCGTCGCGAAAACCGCCCAGAAATACCACCGGCGTCTCAAAGACTTCTCCGGGCGCGAGCCGGGTGCGGAAGGGGCTCGGATCGGGATTCAGTCCGATCTCCACTTGAAGAGAATCCTTTTTTCGTGCGAGCGAGATGCGAGTGCGGCCGCTGAACTCGATCCCTGCATACCATCCGCTCTGCGCCGCATCGTTTGTTTCGACCAACGACCACGGAATGATTTCGCGGGGTTCGTCCTGGCGCAGATCTCCGTAGGTACTGGACGTTCCCGTCCACTTGTACCCGTCGGCGAGCGAAACTTGATGCGTGCCGATAGGCGACGGGGTGTTCGCGCCCTTCTCGACGAAAAGATGTTCCAGCGTCGCCTGTGGATCGATCTGCCAATTGAAGGCGAGGCTATCCTGCATCGGGATCCAAATTTCCTGATTCTCGAGATTCTCGATCCGGATCTGGTGCTCAATCGGTCCATACGCCTGGCGGGTACGCCACTCCCAGGTCAGCCGGAGATGAGGCGCAGTCGAATCGTAGACGAAAGCAACTCGCTGTTCGCCGATCTGGCTGGCTTCGCGATTGAAGCTCCAATGTACACGCGTGGTTTGGCCGGAAAGGTCGGCGGATGGAATCAAAGCTTCAGAGGCGCGATTTTGCCATTTCACCTGCCCGGAAGTAATCAGCGACAACAGTCTCGGGCTCTCAGGACCCGCCTCCAGCACAAGCTCGGTATCGGCCGTCTGCAGGCGCGCGATCGTCTGGGCGGGCAGAGAGGCGCAGCAGAGCATCAAAAACAAACCAATGAACCCGCCTCGAATCGCGCGCATCAAGAGGATCTCCGAAGGACGAAGACGTATTTGGGAAGGGCGCGGCTTTTAGTCGCGCCGTAAGTCTTGCAAGATGAACGACGACTTTAGCCCCTGAGGCCCCGCGAAATAGTTTCTCCGCAGCCACTTTGAACGTGCCGGTCAACTCGTACGTCCTGTCAGGCGACGGGAGTTTTCGTTCCCAGCGCCTCCAGCACATCCACCGCCGAGCTATAACGCCCCGATGGCGCGCTGATCTGCGCGCCTTGCACCATCTGCCGCGCAGCAATCAGCATTTCCCTGGCAATCGCGACGCCCTCCGCCCGTGCAAGCTCCGGCGTCTGCGCCCGCGCCATGCGCTCCAGAATCGCGTCAGGCACCGACACACGCAACTCATTTTTCATGAATTCCGCGTTGCGCACACTGACCAGCGGCCAAATCCCAGCCACGACGGGAATACGGCAATGCTCAATCCTCTTCAGGAAATTCTCCAGCAATCGCAAATCGAACACGGGCTGCGTGACCGCGTACTCGGCCCCCGCTTCGACCTTGAACTCAAACCTCCGAATTTCCTCGTCCATATCCGTGAGTCCTGGATTCGCTCCCACGCCAATCACAAAGCCCGTCCCGGTCCCAATCGGATTTCCTCCCAGATCGAGTCCGCGGTTCAGATTGTGGACAATGTTAACCAGACCGATCGCATCCACGTCAAAAACGGCGGTCGCATCCGGATAGTTGCCCATCTTCGGAGGATCGCCGGTGATGCAAATGAGATTGCGAATGCCCACCGCGGCCGCTCCCAGCAGGTCACTCTGAATGCACAGCACATTCCGGTCGCGGCAGGTATAGTGCAGAATTGCGTCGATGCCGACTTCCTGCTGAATCAGCAGCGAGAGCGCCTGGTTGCTCATGCGCGCCGAGGCTCGCGGGCTGTCCGGGATATTGACCGCATCGACTCCCACCGACTTTACAAACCGTGCTCCCTCGATTTCTTTCTGAACATCAATTCCTTTCGGAGGGACAATCTCGACCATGGTGACAAACTCGCCGCGAGCCAGCTTTGCGCCCAGGATCGATCGGTCCTCTAACGGTATTGCCGGCCCTGCTTTCGGTGTGGAGGAAGCGCCCCCCGCCAGTTTGGCGGCCGTTTTTCCGCGCGCTTCGCCGACTCGCAGCGCCGATTTCATCACCCGGATGTGTTCCGGCGTGGTTCCGCAACACCCGCCCACCAGTCGAACTCCCGCTGCCACAAATTTGCGCGCATAGCTGGCCATATACTCCGGCGAACAGAGATAAATATTTCTACCGTCGACCGAGCGTGGAATTCCTGCGTTGGGCTGCGCGGCCAGCGGAAGGGAGGTCGCCGCACGCACCCGCTCCATCGCATCCAGCATGGCCACCGGACCCACGCTGCAGTTGCACCCAATTACGTCCGCTCCCCATTCCACCAACTTCGGAACAAACGTCTGCGGATCGGAACCGTCGAGGCAATTGCCGTCCTCGTCGATGGTGACCTGCGCCACCAGCGGTATCGAGGAGCTGACATCCCGGGCGGCGAGCATGGCCTGATGAATCTCTTCCATGTATCCGAAGGTTTCAAGAATCAGCAGGTCGACGCCGCTTTCGACCAGAACCGTAATCTGCTGCCGAAAAGCTTCGCGTGCTTCCTGAAACGAAGTCTTGCCCAGAGGTTCAATTCTGGTTCCCAGCGGGCCAACCGATCCCGCCACCCAAACATCGAAGCTTTTGGCGGCCTCACGAGCGATGCGGACTCCCGCCCGGTTGATGTCGTCAACTTTGTCCGCCAGACTGTGTCGAGCCAGGCGAAAAGAATTGCCACCGAAAGTATTGGTTTCAATAATCTCGGCTCCCGCTTGCAGGTATTCGTGGTGAACCCCGCGAATCAGGTCGGGCTGGGACAGATTCAGTTCGTCATAGGATCGGTTGATGAAGATGCCCTTGGCGTAAAGCAGCGTCCCCATGGCGCCGTCGCACAATACCGGAGCCTGCTTGATCCGAGCCAGAAAGTCAGATGCCATATATTTTCAGAGAATACAGGATGAGAATCGCATCGCGCATCTTCACCATAATCATACCGGAGCGCGAGCGCCGGAAAAAGCAGACCGATCTTCACTTGCGCCAGGCGGGGCCGGCATGAGGTCATATTCCCGGTCTGTTATAATCCACGATTTCGCAAATAAATCTCATTTTTTCATGTCGTTAGGAGCCTGTCGTTTGAAGAGAGCCATCCTCGTGCTTGTGATTGGATTGTGGGCCAGCCTGAGTCTCATCTCCTGTGGTTCCAGTACCAAGAAGGACCCGCCCAGCGGTCTGCCGCATCGCGTGTTAGCTTCGCAGGGGATCAGTTCGACCTCGGTGTTTGGTGGCCTGGTCATCATCGATGGAGACTACGATATTCTCCGGCGTCTCTCACCGCTGGGAGCCGGCAGCAATCCGGGTTTGATGGCGGTGTCGCCTTCCCGCAACATTGCCGCGGCCTTCGATTCGAGTAGTAACACCGTCTTTGCCGTGGATACCACCAAGGAGGCTGCGATCGGAAATGTGCACCTTCATGGGCCAACCGCCAGCATGGTCGTTCCCACCGCCAGCCCAATGGGATTTGCCGCAGTCCCCACCGCCACGGTCAACGGATTTTCGTTTATCGGCGATATCGAAGTCATGAATTTCGCGGGCGGCGGACTGACGACAGCCATTGCCGTCACTAACGCGCAAACTGTAGTCTCAAACTCCGCCGCCACTCAACTCCTGGTTTTTAGCAACGATTCCAACTCGGTGACCGTGCTCTCGCCCGGGGCCGCCGTGCCTCCCGTCGATACCAGTTGTTTAACCAATCCGCCGAACGCAGTCTGCACCATCGTTCCCGGCTTCGACCGCCCTGTCTATGCCATCATCAACGGAAATACCGCCTACATTCTGAACTGCGGCCCGCAGTGCGGCGGCGTACAGGCGAGCGTGATGGTTTTCGACCTGCCGACCCTGACCATCACCAATACGATTCCCGTCAACGCCGCCACCTGGGCCTTGCTCAACGGCACCACGCTTTATGTGGCCGGTACATCGCCCACCAATAATGCCTGCACTGGGCAGACCACCGCTGCCACCACCTGCGGACGCCTCGATATCGTCGATTTGACTTCCGGAACGGTCACCGGCGGCGCGGTCATCACTGACGGTTACCACTGGCGCATGGATCTCACCACCAACGGCCAGCTCTTTATCGGATCCCACGACTGCACCAATATCGGCAACGTTAACAATCCTACCGGCGAAGTCCGCGGCTGCTTGTCGATCTACCGAACGTATGACAACTCGGTATTCATCCCTCCCGACAACGGCGACGTAAATGGCTTCCAGGGTTTTAACAGCCGCCTCGTCGAATATGTCGCCGAAGGCGGCGCCCTGCGCGTCTACGAAATCCCTCAAGATATCTTGTATATCAACGCGGACTTGCTGCCGGAGGGAACGATCAACATTGTGGGCTACGTTGGAGACGTGAAGGCCATCGATTTCTTTTAGCGGAACCTGGCGCTGTTTACGCTATTGCCCTGTCAAAGACTAGCTTTCGGTTGACCGCGCGTCGCCTTCAACCATAAAATCATGATGGACTTACGAGCGTCTGCAACCAAAATTGCCCCCTCGTTCAACGGCTAGGACACCTGCCTCTGGAGCAGGCTATCGGGGTTCGAATCCCTGGGGGGCAGCCAAATCTTTCCGCTATATCCCGATCAAGCCAGAATCCATGACGGTTTTCTTCGAACAGTTTACAAATCGTTAACTCGACTCATGCCAACGAATCGCAGCCGTCATTTTCTCCGCGTTCAAGTCGCACTCCTCGCCGTTCTCTTCCTCAGTGTTCCGGCCGTCTTTGCCGCGAGCAGCACGCACATCGTGGTAGTGGCGGTCGAGAACATGTACTCCGCTGCCAGCGATCAATCTAACGTCGTCTCGCAGGCCATTTACGGCAGTAATGTGGCGCTACTCACCGCTCGCGGAGAATGGTCCAGAATCCAAACCGCGGATGGTTACAAGGGATGGGTCCCCAGCCGCCACCTCCGTTTGATTCAGAACGGCGCCGGGTATGCAACATCCGGAGAAGTCGTTCAGGTGGAAAGCCTTTTCGCCAACGTTTATCGCGAGCCTGACATCACCCGGCACAAGCCCGTCATCACCGTTCCCTTTGAAACCCGCCTTCAAGTCATCGCAGATGAGAACAAAAGCAATTCGAAAACAGCCGCACGCAAAGTAAGCCACGACGGCTGGTTGCCGGTGCGCCTTCCCGACAAGAGCAGCGCATGGATTCAGTCGGGCGACATTGTCCCTGATCCCAAGCCCTTGTCGATTCCCGAATCCATCGAGCTGGCGAAGCGGTTCCTTGGGATTCCGTACCTATGGGGAGGGACTTCCAGCTTTGGCTACGATTGCTCCGGCTTCACGCAAATGCTGATACGCTCCCGTGGCATCATCATGCCGCGCGATGCCGACAAACAAGCGGCATGGACGGGATTGATTCCCGTCGATCGCAAAGATCTCCAGCCCGGCGACCTGCTCTTCTTCGGCGCCTCGCCGAAAAATATAACGCACACCGGCATGTACATCGGGGATGGTCAATTCATTCACGACACGACCACTGGGCATCCGGTGGTGCAGATCAGCCACCTCGACGATCAGCCCTGGACGCGCCTTCTAGTAGCCAGCCGCCGCGTAAAGTGAACCGTGTGGGGCGGGCACTCCCTTCGACTTCGCTCAGGGCAGGCTTTGCCCGCCCGCTTTTGACTTTGGTTCCAGCGGCACCCTCGAACCAGCGATCAATCCCAGATGGACACTCCCCTGTCATTCCGACGCGCGAGCGAAGCGAGACAGGAGGAATCCGCTTTGGTTTGGAGTCCGCAAAAACACGAACAGCGCAGGCCAATAAGCCTTCGCCGCTCTTTCCTCTATATATTCAGAATATCAAATCGCAGGGGGCAAACCGGAAAATTTTATAACTTTATATCGCCCAACGAATCAATGAGTTATCAGGAAACACTCAAGTTTACCCTCTTGACAAGATTTTGCCTGGGGTTCCCCGAGAGGGCCTCAGCCGACGAAGCGGCGAAAGAACAACCGCCGCAACCTCCCAACGGCGATCACACAGAAGCTGAACCTCTGAGCGCCCCCGGCAAAAGCAGATTCGTCCTGTCTCGCTTCGCTCGCGCGTCGGAATGACAAAGTGGAGCGCGGTTTCTGAACACCTCGCCAAGACTCCTCACATTCGAGGCCGGTTTAACGAAAGCGGCCTTTGCAGGCGCGTTCCACCTGCACCCCGCCGCGCTGTGTAGAATACTTCCGGCGATCTTGTGCCGCGCTTTCCCGGCGCAAACAATAATTCCTCACCGTCGAGGTTCTCATCATGACTGATAAGGCTGTGGCCGATAAAGCTGTTGCTGACAAAGCTGTCGTCGATACCCAGGGCCCGAATATCGATTCCACTCTGAATGAGCTGCGCAAGTTCGAGGCTCCTCCCGAATTCAGCAAGCAGGCCCACATCAAGACGCTGGAGGAATACGAGCATCTCTACAAGGAATCGGTGGAGGATCCCGACAAATTCTGGTCGCGCATCGCCGCGGAATTGCACTGGTTCAAAAAGTGGGACAGGGTGCTCGAATGGAATTGCCCGTGGGCGAAATGGTTTGTGAGTGGTCAGATCAATCTCTCTTACAACTGTCTGGATCGCCACGTCGAAACCTGGCGCAAGAATAAAGCGGCGATCGTCTGGGAGAGCGAGCCCGGCGAAGTCCGAACTCTCACCTATCAGCAACTGCATCGCGAGGTACAGAAGTTCGCCAATGCCCTAAAAGCCCTTGGGGTGAAAAAAAACGATCGGGTTGCTATCTACATGGGGATGACGCCCGAGCTGCCCATCGCCATGCTGGCCTGCGCGCGCATCGGCGCGCCGCATACGATCGTGTTCGGCGGGTTTTCCTCCAACGCCTTAATTGACCGCATTCACGACTCGGAGGCTAGTGCAGTAATCACGCAGGACGGCTCCTACCGCCGCGGCGCCGAAGTGAAATTGTTTCCGGCGGTCGAAGAAGCGTTGAAATCGTGCCCAACCGTGAAACACGTCGTGGTATACAAGCGCACGGGAACTGCGATCAACCTGCAATCTGGACGGGATCACTGGTGGCATGAGCTGATGGCCAAGGCCTCCGACGTTTGCCCCGCCGAGCCGCTCGACTCCGAGCATCCGCTCTACATCCTCTACACATCAGGCACCACGGGCAAACCGAAGGGCGTTGTGCACACCACCGGGGGATATTCCGTGGGCACCTACCTGACCACGAAATGGGTCTTCGATTTAAAGGAACAAGACACCTACTGGTGTACCGCCGACATTGGATGGGTCACGGGGCACAGCTACATCGTCTACGGCCCGCTGCAAAACGGCGCGACCAGCCTGATGTATGAAGGCGCTCCGAATTTTCCCGAGCCCGACCGCTTCTGGTCGATCATTGCGCGGCACAAGGTCAACATCTTCTACACCGCACCTACGGCGATCCGCACCTTCATAAAATGGGGCGACGAATGGCCAAAGAAGCACGACATGTCCAGCTTGCGCCTGCTGGGCACCGTGGGCGAGCCCATCAATCCCGAGGCCTGGATGTGGTACCGCGAAACCATCGGCGGCAACCGTTGCCCCATTGTCGACACCTGGTGGCAAACCGAAACTGGTCACATTATGATTGCGCCGCTTCCGGGAGCGATTGCGACCAAGCCGGGGTCGGCGACGCGGCCATTCCCGGGCGTGGCTCCTGAAATCGTCACCATGGAAGGCAAGCCGGTTCCCGACGGTTCCGGCGGATTTCTGGTGATCAAGCGGCCCTGGCCGGGAATGCTGCGGACCGTTTACGGCGATCCGGATCGCTATGTAAAGAATTACTGGTCGCAGATTCCGGGCATGTACTTCACCGGCGACGGTGCGCGAAAAGATAACGACGGATATTTCTGGATCATGGGCCGGGTCGACGACGTGCTCAACGTCAGCGGCCACCGGCTCAGCACCATGGAAGTGGAGAGCGCCCTGGTGGCGCATCCTTCGGTGGCGGAGGCGGCGGTGGTGGGGCGTCCTGACGAACTGAAGGGGCAGGCTATTTCTGCGTTCGTTACGCTCGAGCACGGAACCAAGCCTTCGAGTGAATTGAAGGAAGAGTTGCGCAAGTGGGTGGCGAAAGAAATCGGGGCGCTGGCCAAGCCGGATGATATTCGCTTTACCGACATGCTCCCGAAGACGCGCAGCGGGAAAATTATGCGGCGGCTGCTGCGGGAGTTGGCGACCAACGGCAGCGTCAAAGGCGATACCACTACGCTGGAAGATTTTGGAGTGATTACGAAGTTGCAGGAGCACGACGAAGTTTAGAACGCATCGCTGTCGGATTGCCGGATTCCCGCCCGACCGTCGCGAAGGCGCGACGTCAGGATTGGGCACCCGATTTCTTACGAGCTACTGGCTCAGCCGGATTGCCAGTTGCCGCTCGGGCTGCGTCATTTCACCCCACAGTTTTTGCAGGTCCGCTTGCACGGGTTGATTGTCCGGATCTTTTCGCAAGGCCATGGCGAACCAGCGATAGGCGGTTGGAAGGTCGTGCGGGGTGCACAATCCCGCCGAATATAGGGCGCCCATTTCGGTCATCGCCTTGGGATTCGCCTGTGCGGCGGCAGGTTTCAGAAGGCGCATTCCGCGTTCGCAATCCTGAGCCACGCCCCGTCCATAAATATATTTCTGCGCTTCGGCCACGGCGTCGGCAGACCGGGCGGGGATGATTCCAGCATGGGGTTTGGGTTGCGGCTCGGCCGCCGGCTTTTTCGGTTTTGGCGCCGGAGCTGGGGGAACATCGGCTGCCGCCGCCGCCGGCTCCGCAGGTGGTTCTTTCTCGGATGTCGCGGTGGCGGCGGAGGAGTCCGGAGAGGAAGAAGAGGAGGAAGAAGAAGAAGGAGAAGGAGAGGAAGTCGAAGCATCGCTGGGCGCGGGGACCTCGGTCTTCGCGGAGGGCGTAGCTCCGGCTTCCGGAGTTGTGTCCGGAGTGGCGGCTAAGGGTGAATTCGCGGAAGAAGAATCCGGTGCAGCCTGCGGTGCTGGCGTGGCGGGTTGTGCGGGTGCCGGTGTTGGAGGCGCGCTCGTATCATTCGTATTACTCGCGGACGGGGAGACATTCGTGGTAGCGCTCGGATCGGCAGCTTGCTCCGCCGCCGCCGGACTTTTGCTCGATCCCAGCAGCCCCTTCCAGCGCATGTAGCCAAATCCCGCCGCTAATGCCACCATCAATAGAATCAGGACGAATTTTCCCGCACCGCCGCGTTTGGCCTCCTCATCTTCTTCGAGCAAATAATCGAGACTGCTCGAACTGGATTGCGAGTCTGCGCTCAGACTGCCTCGCTTGCGGGGAGCGGGATCGTTCAATCCCAGAAACGACGGGCCGCTGATGAAAGGCGAATCCTGCGGCTCCGGAACTGGGGTTGGAGCGGGCGTGGCAACTTGCGGCCTCGCTGGAGCGGAAGACGGGGAAGGCGTGGAAGCTACGGACGATCGGATGTTGGTACTCGAGGTCGATGAAGCGGCCACTGCGACCGGCGTGGAAGCGATCACGGCCGGCGCAGCCAGTAATTTGGCCCCGCACATTCCGCAAAAGCGGTTCTCCTCCGAATTGTCATTACCGCAGCGAGGACAGCGCACCAGCCCTCCTTTACCCTCATATAGCTTACGATATCTGGAAGATTCGATGCAGGACGAAGGCAACCGGGTACCTGAAAAATGACCCCCGAAGGGGCGCGGACTGCGCGTGCAATCCACCGCGAAACAGAAAGCAGGCAACCAAAAGCTTCTACCTCTAGGCGATGCAAGGGCAAGTTGTGCAAAGGCGCAGCCTTGAGCTTCCAATGCATTTCCGCGGTAGTGCTTTTGGAAAAACCAGCCTGTGCAGGATCAAAATCACCCGGAGCCGAACTTCTATTTCGTCAGATTATTATTTCGTCATATTGTGGCTCGTCGGCGTGGGCGGTGGGGTGGTCGTTCCCACCGAAGCGAGGCTGTCTTTTACCGATGCGGGCAGCTTATCGGAATTGGCCAGCAAGAGACTGACCTGCCACATTTGCGTGGGCGAAAGCAGTTTTTCGAATCCGGGCATCCCGGTCATGCGAATTCCTCCCTCAACCTTCCAATACGTCTCTTCTGAAGGATCGTCGGAAACGCCGGTGCCCTCCATCAGCTTCGGCGGTTTCGGAAACATTCCCAGCGCGATTGCGGTGCGGGTTTGTCCCGGCAGGCCGTGACAGACGGCGCAATTATCTTTGTAAACCTGGGCCCCGGCCATAAAGGCGGCTTCATCGGCTGGAATCGGAGAAGACTTCGGCATTTCTTTGCGCATGCGCGCGTGCAGGGCCAAACTCGCCAGCATCTTTTCAAACGGCATTGGGGTCAACTTCGTCGCCACTGGCGCGCTTCCCGAAGAGAAATACATATAAACGCCGATCGGAATCACGATTAATCCCACGATCAGACCAAGCAGAAACTTGCCCATGCACGTTCTCCTGAAAACTTTATTTGGATATTGATAGTATCCCAAACTAACAAACTCGGGAGTCTCGAACGTTGGAATATGGGAACGCTCCGGTTGCGATGCACCCGTACCCGGAAACGTCGAGGATTTACCTCCTTGCGCGGAGGTATTTCTTCACATCTCCAACCGTGTGGTTTGGCAACTAACTTTATCCGGGGACTGAGGACAAGCACAAAGATGACAGCATGGCTGCGATCGTGCGGTTGGGGAGTGATGTTCCTGCTGGCGATGGGCCTCGGTTCCGATCATGCTGCCGCGTACTCGGTTCTGACGCACGAAGAGCTGATTGACCTGGCATGGAACGCTTCCATACGTCCCTTGCTGCTGGCGCGCTTTCCCGGGGCGACCGAAGATCAACTGCGCCAGGCCCATGCTTATGCCTACGGCGGTTCCGCCATCCAGGACATGGGTTACTACCCGTTCGGAAAAAAGTTCTTCAGCAATCTCACGCATTACGTGCGCACTGGCGACTTGATTGCGTGCATGTTCCGGAACGCGCGAACGATCGACGAATTGGCTTTTGCCGTTGGGGCTCTCTCGCACTATCTGGGCGACACTATCGGTCACTCGCAGGCGATCAATCCAGCGACCGGGACTGAATTTCCTAATTTACGGAATAAGTTTGGGAAGTCTGTGACCTATGGCGAGAGTCCGCACGGTCATATTCGAACGGAATTTGCTTTCGACATTGACGAACTCACCGACGCGGCATTTGCGCCGCCGGCCTATCTGCGGTTCATTGGCTTCCAGGTGCCCAGGAACCTTCTGGAGCGAGCTTTTCTAGAGACGTACGGATTCGACATTCATGAAGTGTTGGGCCGGGCGCATCCCGCGCTGCGAAGCTATGAAACCTCGGTTCGGAGTTTTATCCCGGCCTTTGCGGAAGCCGAAGTAGTGTTGCACCGGCATCAGTTTCCTGCTCATCCGGACGACGAGGCTTACCACACTTTTGTGGCGCGCGTTTCGCGGACAAATTATGATCGACGGTGGAAGCACACTTACCGGGGCCCTGGAATTAAGGCGCATCTGCTGGCTATTCTGGTGTTCATCATTCCGAAGATTGGCGCTGCCGCCGATCTGGCCATCAAGATTCCCAGCGCCGATACCGAAGGATTGTATTTTCGGAGCGTGAACCACACCGTGGATTCGTTTCGCGCTGCGCTGGATGAATTTCGCACCGGGACGAATCTGCCGGTTGCGTTTGCGAATCTGGATCTGGACACGGGGCGGGACATAAAACGTGGAGATTATCCGCTCGCCGATAAGACCTATGCGGAACTGCTTGAGCGTTTGACTTCGCGACCCGGGCGCAGAATTTCCGCAGGTATTAAACAAAACATCATCGAATATTATGCGTGGTCTGAAACGGCGGAAGATCCTGGACCGCAAGTAAAAGCGGAACTGGATTTATTGAAAGGGATGAAGACCGCTGAAGTGCAGGTGGACCGCGGGGCTTCATCGCTGTTGCCGCAACCCTAAATCACAACTCACGAAGATTTGAGTGCGAACTGGTTTTCCGCGCGAGTGCTAAACTCAGCAGCGTGATGCCGACTTTCCTGGAATGTACGCGGTGCGGCGAACATTATCCTGCCGACCGGCCGCAAACTGTTTGCGGTAAAGATGGCGGCATCCTTTACGCGCGCTACGATCTCCCCGCGATCAAGTGCGCTTTTTCGTCCGAGCGGCTCGCCGGGCGCGCGCCCACCATGTGGCGCTATGACGCCGTTCTGCCTGACGTTAATCCCGTCTCGCTCGGCGAAGGCTTCACGCCCATGCTTCCCAGCCGCGAATATTCCAACGTCTACATCAAAGACGAGGGGCTGAATCCGACGGGATCGTTCAAAGCGCGCGGGCTTTCGGCTTGCGTCACGATGGCACGGCACTTCGGATTGAAGAAACTCGCGATTCCTTCCGCAGGCAACGCGGCCGGAGCGCTCGCGGCTTATGCCGCCGCCGCCGGCCTCGAGGCGCACATCTTTATGCCGAAAGACGTGCCGATGGCGAACCGCATCGAATGCGACTATTACGGGGCGCACGTCACGCTGGTCGAAGGACTGATCAGCGACTGCGCACGCAAAGTCGCGGATCTGAAAAAAGAGAGTTTCTGGGAGCAGGATGGATGGTTCGACGTCAGCACGACGAAAGAGCCTTATCGGGTCGAAGGCAAGAAAACCATGGGCTACGAAGTCGCGGAGCAACTTGGATGGAGAATCCCGCAAGGCATCATCTATCCCACCGGTGGCGGAGTCGGTTTGCTTGGCATGTGGAAGGCGTTTGAAGAAATGGAAGCGCTGGGCTGGATCGGATCCGAGCGGCCAAAGATGATTACCGTGCAAGCTGCCGGCTGCGCCCCGATTGTGAAGGCATGGGATGAACGGCGGCCGACCGCCAAAATGTGGCCGGATGCTGTGACGTTAGCTTCCGGTTTGAGAGTTCCGAAACCATACGGGGACTATCTGATTCTCGACATTTTGATGAAGAGCAATGGTACGGCCATCAGCGCCACCGATGCCGAGATTCTGGAGGCAACGCGGCATTGGGCAAAAATTGAAGGGATTTTCGCGGCCCCCGAAGGCGCAGCTTCGCTGGTTGCGTACAGAAAGTTGCGCGCCAATGGATTTTTCAAAGCTGAAGACACGGTAGTTTTGTTCAACACCGGCAGCGGCCTGAAATATCTGGACGTTCTTGATACCCATGTGGCCGCGGGCGACTCGCCCGCGAGGCCGGCGAAGCCGGCGGCGAGACACATCGGCGGAATCATCGGCCCGTACTGATGGTCGTAAAGTCGCTGTAAAGACGCAGCGAAAATAGACGTTGTCATTCCGAACTGGGCTGAAAGCCCGGTGAGGAACCTGCTGTTCCTTCCCTAACTTTCGCGCGAAAGCGAAATAAATAGTCTCCGAGTTCCCCCGTGTTCCTCTGTGGTTAAATGGTGTTCCTAGCCATGTCGCAGCGCCTCTATTATCAGGACTCGTTTCTCTACGATTTTGACGCCGAAGTTCGCGAAGTGATCAATGGCCCGCGTCCCGCGCTAATTCTCGACCGAACGGCATTCTATCCCGCAAGTGGGGGGCAGATTTTCGACACTGGCTGGATCACTTCGGACGCGAACTCCAAGTTGCGCGTGACCGAAGTTGCCGACAGCGAAGACGGCCGAGTGATCCATTATTTAGAAGCGCCGACGAAAGATCTGAAGCCCGGAAGCCGCGTCCGCGGCCAAATTGATGCCTCGCGGCGCCGCGACCACATGCAGCAGCACTCCGGGCAGCACGTGCTCTCGGCAGCTTTCGTGCGGTTGTACGGCATGGCGACAGTTTCCTTTCACATGGCCGATGACTACTGCTCCATCGATCTGGACACACCTGCTCTGACGAGGGAGCAAATCGAATCCGCCGAGCGGCTGGCGAACGAAATTATTCTGGAAAATCGCGCAGTCGATATACGCTTCGTCAGCCGCGAAGAAGCGGAGACGCTTGGCTTGCGCAAACTGCCCCCCGCCGACCGCAACGAGCTACGACTGATCGACATCCGCGATTTCGATCTTACCGCCTGCGGCGGCACGCACGTCGCGCACACCGGACAGATCGCCAGTATTTTGCTCCGCAAAGCCGAAAAAGTCCGCCAGGGATGGCGGGTCGAGTTCGTCGCCGGGCAGCGTGCGGTCGCGACAGCCCGGCGCGATTTCACTACCCTGAGCGAAACTGCCGGCTTGTTCTCCGCGCATATCTATGACGTTCCGCAACAGGCGCGCAAATCGCTGGACGAGAGCAAGTCGCTGCGCAAGCTATACGAGCAGTCGCAGGATGAACTGGCCGCGGCCTACGCGGCGGTGATGCTCGCCGACGCTACCGAGAGTCATGGCCGCCGAATTGTTGTGCGCACGCTCAGGGAGCGCGATCTCAGTTTTCTCAAATTGCTGGCGCAGAAAGTGACTCGACTTTCTCCTGGCGTGGTGGCGTTTTTCGCCACAACTTCGCCCCAGCCCTCGCTGGTGTTTGCGCAGTCCGCAGGCCAGCCTTTCGATATGGGAGGGCTGATGAAAGAGACCATGACAAAGCTCGGCGGGCGCGGCGGCGGAAGCCAGGATCTGGCGCAAGGCGGCGTGCCGAATGCGGAGGGAATCGAGGCCGCACTCAAGGCTGTGGCCGCAACGCTCGGCGGTTGAGCCCCCGCAGGAGGCGGCAGAAGTCAGGAATAAAACTTTGAGAAATTGAACCGGGGTGAGTTGCTGAAATAACGGCAGTCCACGTTTCGAAAATCTGAAACGTGGAGCTTCAGGGTTTCGGAATTCGACTTACGCCTGTTGCCTTCGTGCTCTCTCCCACCAGACTTTGGGATCGTCGGGGCGATTGAGCATGTTCGATAATTCTTGTTTAATTTCGCGCAGACGGTTGGTGCGCAGTTCGAGCGCCGTCTGATCGAGCGCGTTGTGCCCGCCCTTTTCCGCAAAACGGGCGTTCAGGTTGCGCAAATCGGCGATTTCCTGGCGTAGGCTGGTGAGGTGTTCCGTGATATAGGGCATCTCCTTCATCATACGCTCTATTTCCCTTAACGCCCTTGAATTCCGCCGCAGGCCTTCATGTGCCGAAAGATCGGGCGAAATGCTCAAACATGAGCGAGTCTGGGCTAAACTTTAGCCCTCTGAATGAGTGCTCCAGGTGATTCACGATGAGCCGTAGGGTATGCGTCGTCGGTGCGGGTCCGAATGGCTTGGCGGCGGCCGTCGTTCTGGCCCAGGCGGGGATGCTGGTGGACGTGCTGGAAGCGGAGTCCACGCCGGGCGGCGCGGCGCGTACGCTGGAGCTAACTTTGCCGGGGTTTCAGCACGACTTCGGATCGGCAATCTATCCGATGGCTGCGGGGTCTCCCTTTTTTTCGTCGCTGCCCTTGAACGATCACGGTCTGGAGTGGATTCGTTCGCCTGCCGCTTTGGCGCATCCGCTGGACGACGGCACAGCCGTGATGTTGGAGCGTGACCTGAGTAAAACCGGGGATTCTCTCGGCATCGACGGAGCGGCTTGGGAAAAACTTATGCGCCCGTTCGTCGAGCGCTGGAATGAGTTTGCTCCCGAAGTCCTGCGTCCCGTTTCTTTCTTTCCCAGCCATCCCTGGCTGATGGCACGCTTTGGAATGGTTGCGCTGCAGTCGGCGCAGGCGGTCGCCCGGCGCTTTCGCGATGAGCGGACTCGGGCTTTATTTGCGGGGCTGGCGGCGCATTCCTTCCTCAGCCTGGATGAACCGTTGAGCGCCGCGTTCGCCATCCTCATGGCGGTGCCGGCTCATGCCGTGGGCTGGCCGATTCCTCGTGGCGGGGCGCAGTTGATTACCAACTCACTCTGCTCGTTTCTCAGATCGTTGGGTGGGACGGTGAGAACCTCATCGCCCGTAGAGCATCTGGCTGCATTAGAAAACTACCAGCTTTTTCTATGCGACCTGACCCCGCGACAACTCATCAAGGTTAGCGGGGAACGATTATCGGAAAGCTACAAAGCGCGCCTGGGAACGTTTCGCTACGGAGCGGCTGCGTTCAAAGTCGATTACGCACTGAACGCTCCTATCCCGTGGAAAGCCTCCGAATGCTCGCGAGCCGCGACCGTACATCTAGGCGGAAGCTTTGAGGAAATAGCGGCCTCGGAAAAATCGGTGCGGAATGGGCAGCCTGCCGAGCGTCCCTTCGTGCTGCTGGCACAGCCTAGTTTGTTCGATAGCTCCCGGGCTCCGGCAGGGAAGCACACTGCCTGGGCCTACTGTCATGTGCCGAATGGCTCCAACGTAAACATGCTGGAACGACTGGAGAATCAGATTGAGCGCTTCGCTCCCGGCTTCCGCGAATGCGTATTGGCGCGTCGCGTGTTTTCGCCTGCGGACCTGGAAAGTATGGACGCTAATCTCGTCGGCGGCGACATCGGCGGCGGCGTGATGGATATGCGTCAGTTTCTGTTTCGACCGACGTGGCGGCATTACGCTACGTCGGCGCGGGATATCTACATTTGCTCGGCGTCCACTCCACCGGGTGGAGGGGTGCATGGCATGTGCGGGTATCATGCGGCGAAGGTGGCGTTGTCAAGATTGCGATAGCACGACTCACATAGCGACAGCCGCCTCGGCTGTCCAGCCGAGCGTAGCGAGGCGCCGCACCGCAGCCGACCTTCTCGCATCTTCCTTCCCGCATCTTCGGACAGCCGAGGCGGCTGTCCCTACGTGAGCTTATTCGCGCGCGGCGGTTGTTGGCCATTCGACTGCATGAATTGTTCCATCGGGCTCGCGTTCCAGCGCAGGGGCATACAGTCCCAGGTATTGACGCCGCCACCACAGGCCCTGGGTGCGTTTCTCAGTCATGGTTGTAAACCAGTATTGCCACTTTACGGCGCGAACCTCGCGCGGCGGGCCATGCGGGAAGGGATTGTCGGCAAAGAGATTGAGAACATCGGCATCGTTCGAGAGCAAACGTACTTCCGTTCGGGGCACGATTGAGTACTCCTGCCAGGAGCCCAGCGAAGCGAACCAGAGATTCCAGTCGAATCGCGGCTGGTACGGCGCGTAAATGCCCGGGGGCGTACGAATATCCTGCGGTTTGTAGCGGAACGGATAAGCGACCCAGTTTTTGCCGTCGTCGGAGCCCTGAAATTCGATCTCGTATCGGCCGCGGGTCATGATGCCGAAAAGGCCGTAGCGATTGGCGACGCGAAAAGGTTCGAGGGCCGCCACCGGAGAAGTGGGCAGCGGAAGCGGAGCAAACATCCAGATCAATTCCGCCGCGGTGACATAAAAGACCCACGTCAATACGACTCCGGCCAGAGACAGCTTCGCTATTTTGAGGTAACCGGGCGGACCTTCCGAAGTCTGCGTTTGGCTCGGCGTGCTCAGCACAATCGCGGGGAAGGATTTTTTCCATCGCTGCGGCAAGAAGGGCAGCAGGAAACGATCATCCAGCAAGAGAACTCCGAGCGTGAGGACAAGGTAGTTCAGAAAAGTGTAGTTCGCCGTAAGGATTACGCCCAGCTCCCACGGCGTCACAATCAGGAAGCATACGATGCGCCAACGACGGGGCATAAATAACATCCAGACCAGGCCCAGTTCCAGCGCGAGGGTCGCGAAGGCCGTCGAAGCGTGGAACCAATGCGGCAGATGCTGCACGTACCAGCCGATCCATGTGGGCAGGGGTCCGTTCTGGTAGTACTCGTCCATGGCGGAGAAGTTGCGCCACTCGGGGTCTCCACCGGCAATTTTGGCCACTCCGGATTCGAAGTAAATGCGAAACCATTCCCACTGCAGCAGGAACAGACTGGCGCGCGAGGGCGGCGACGCTCTTCCCATGCCGGGTCGGATTCCGGGCGGAGCGAAAAAAAGTGCGATGAGCCCTGCTTCGAGCAGCATGCCGTCGGATTGATAACCGGAAAAATCCTGGGCTGCGCTGACGAACGAAAGAAAGCAGACGAAACACACCAGCAGCATTGCCCGCGGCCAGACATTCAGCACCAACACGAGCGACGCGACCATGCCGGCCCAGCATATGGCGGTCAGCATGTGCGGGCTGCTGGAAATCCAAAACACCGTGGGCGCGAACCATGCCCCGCGGCTGTAGCCAAAGGTTCGCGTTACGGCCTGGAGATATTCGTTGGCGGGGAGAATCCCTTGCGCGCCGATGAGGCCGCGGATCTGAAAGACGAGGGAGAAAAAGGCGGAAAAATAAATGCCGCCCAGCGCCCGCAGGAACAGCCAACGGGGAAACAGGCGATCCGCCGCGCCCAGCTCCGAGTCGAATAACCACCGGGCGGCGTGGGCAAGCCGGTTCATGGCGCCCACAATTATCTCAGTGATTTGTCGGCCTTCGCCGTAAACTTGCATTGGATGACGAAGTTTCCCTTTAGGGACTCGCCTTTTCGTAGTATCCAGGTTCCTGGCGCGTATGCCTGACAAAAACAGACCGGACGGCACAATTCTTGCCTATTACGAGATTTGTTTTAGGAGTTATCAACAGTCAAGGTTTCGCGAGTTCACGCAGGCGTTCGGCTGCGCTTTCGGGAGTGATGTCGCGTTGCGGAGTCCCCAGCATTTCGAAGCCAACCATGAATTTGCGGATGGTCGCCGAGCGCAGCAGCGGCGGATAAAAATGCGCATGAAAATGCCATTCCGGATGATCGTTACTGGGATGACCGGTGCTCGGATGACCGATATTCGAATGATCGCCACCATCGGTTGGCGACTGGTGAAAGCCCATCGAATAAGGGAAGGGAACTCCGAAAACCTTGTCGTAGGTGGAAGTGACTCGTTGAAGAATGTCGCTGAGCGATCCGACTTCCTCGGGCGTGAATTGGTTCACGCTGGCGAAATGCCGCTGGCTGCAAATCAGAATCTCAAAGGGCCACACCGCCCAGAAAGGCACCAGCGCAACGAATCCATCGTTCTCACAAACCAGTCGAACTTGTTGCCGCTGTTCCAGGGCAACGTAGTCGCAGAGAAGACAGCGAGTATGCGCCTTCAGGTAAGCACGCTGCGCAGCCAACTCTTTCGACGGCGCCTCGGGAATGGAAGAGGTCGCCCAGATCTGGCAGTGAGGATGCGGATTGCTCGCACCCATCATGGCGCCGCGATTTTCGAAAATCTGGACGTAATTGATCTTGTCGCGGCCGCTCAGCCCGCGAAACTGTTCCATCCAGGCGCGTACCACGCCCTGGATCTCCTGGACCGGCATCGTCGCAAGCGTAAGGTCGTGACGCGGCGAGAAGCAGATGACCCGGCAAATCCCCGGTTCAGCTTCGGCGACCAGCAGGCCCTTGTTCTCGACGTCAAGGCGAGCCGGCGCGGTGTCAGGCTTCAAAGCGGCAAAATCGTTATCAAACACGAAAGTGGAAGAATATTTTGGATTTCGAATTCCGCCGGCCCGCGTATTGCCCGGACAAAGATAGCAACTCGGATCGTAAGCCGGCTCGGAGGCACTTGGGAGTTGCGCCACTTCTCCCTGCCAGGGACGCGTCGTGCGATGCGGCGAGACCAGCACCCACTCGTTGGTCAGGGCATTCAGCCGGCGATGCGGATCTTCAGTGAGTTTCAAATTGCGGCCTCGCAGCATTCTACGACGGAGAGGAGACAAGGTGCCCGTCCAGCTTCATCGCCGATGGACTCTCGAGCGCGAACAGCCGAGCGCGGTCGGTTCCGATGGGCTTCGCCCCGCGGGACAGCCGAAGCGGCTGTCGCTACGTGAGTTGTTACGAGAGCTGTTACGTGAGTTGTGCGGTTTACGGTTTAAGGGAATTGCCCATCATCAGGGCAAATAGCAGAGGCAGGTAGATGACCGTGGCCTGCAGCACGTGGCGCGCGCGCATCTTCGAGCGGGCGCTGGCCAGCGGCAAATTCAGGAACGCCAGACGGATTCCGAAATAGAGAAGCGCGAAGCCGAGAACCAGCGCGCCGACCAGATAAATTCTGCCGGCCATGCCCATAAAACTGGGCAGAAGGCTGATGGGAATCAGAGCGACCGAGTAAATCAGAATGCGGCGTGCGGTCGAGCGGCCGTCTTCCTCCACGACCGGTAGCATCTTGACTCCGCCTTTGGCGTAGTCCTCACGATACAACCACGCGATCGAAAAGAAATGCGGGAACTGCCACACGAAGAGGATCGCGAACAATACCAGCGTTCCCCATTCGAGTCGGCCGCGAGCGGCGGTCCAGCCGAGAACGCCTGGCATCGCCCCGGGAAAAGCTCCAACGAACGTGCAAATCGGAGATATTCGCTTCAGCGGCGTGTAAGCGGCGAGGTAGACAGCGGAAGTCAGCAGAGTCAAGAGCCCAGTCAGTGGATTAGTGAAGATGGCGAGATAAATTGAACCGCCAACGGCGGCTAGCACGCCCACTGCTGTCGCGTGAAACAGACTCATGCGGCCGGCGGGAAGCGGGCGAAGAGCGGTGCGGCGCATGTATCCGTTGACGTCGTGCTCCATCACTTCATTCAGCGCCGCGGTGCCGCTGGAAACGAGGCCGATGCCAAACAGAGCGTGAAATAGGCCCCACGAGATCCAGGAAACGCCAGCCTGATGCGCTCCGAAAAAATAGCCGCACCACGCGGTCATCACGATGAGAGACGTGACTCGGAGTTTGGTCAGTTCGGCATAGTCGCGAAAAAGGGAGGTCGCCCGAATGCGGAAAGCAGAGAGAGGGAGTGTCATCGTGCTCATTGTTTGGCCGTTTAACGCGCTCTGGAAACCCGTTTCTGGTTACTGGAGAAACTCCGTACGGACCACACTCAGCTACATTATTCCAAGAATTGCATAGGTACTCTGATCGATTTCGAAAGTCAAGCGAAAACGCCCTCGTCTATTCTTTACAGGCTAACACACGCCGCGCGAGTCGTTCGAGGTCCAGTTCATTGACTCGCCGAAGATGCCGACGAGTCGAACGTCTCCGGAGGATCGAAAAAGCATTTATGCCAGAGCGCCGAATCCGACAGCGTACCCGCTCTCCATTGCTGAAGCGTAGCCATGGTAGCGGCAATCATGCCGCCGTCGGCGGAATCAAAAATGACCACAATACCGGCCGGCGCCGAAGCGGTCTGCGCCATTTCCTTATAATTTTTATCGAGAAGAAATTTTGTGTACTCGAGCCGGGCTTTGGGCCCCGCGTCCTTTGCATTGTCGTCGATCTTCTGGACAGAGATAATTTTTACAGTCTTATTGCGGAGCGGCTCCCAGCCTCCGGGGAACGGCGCTGTCTCTTCGCGTTCGACGCGGTACAGGTCCGCGGCCGGGGTCAGCGAGGAGGCCGCAGGAACGTCAGTGTCGGCGATGCCATCGGGCATCTCGACGCTGTTACGCCAGATCCATCCCCGCGACAGGCCGGAGATGCGTACATGAACCCAATCCGCGTTGAAGTCGAGCATTTCGAATTCATCGTGCATGCTGGCTAGAAATTCGGGCTTCGCAGTCAGGCTGGGAGCGGAAACCACCGGCGTGCCGGATTTCCTGACAGCCACAAGATTCTTGGGATGTGCCTGGTTCTTGAGAATTTCCTCCAGGCTGTCGGCTTCTGCCTGTAACGCGGTGTCAGGTCTTACGGCGGCCTGCAGATTGGCAGGATGCTCACGCTCCTGAGCCGCCAGGCCTTGACTCAAAGAGGACGAGAACGTTCGATCAGCATCGGGGAACTTCGGAACTGGCGCGGATGTGGTTGGCTCCGCTGCGGCAGGAGTCCGGGTCGACGGAGTCGCAGCGGAGGCTGAGGCGGTTTGAGCGCCGCTCTCGGAAGAGCCTTTCGCGAGTTGATCCGCCAGTTGATCAAGCAGATCGGTTTCGATCCGCCCATTGGAAGTCAGCAACTGGTAGCCGGAGCGAGAGGTGACGGGATCCGTGTACCACGCCGTCACCTTCGTGCTAACTCGGACGAGCGCCCCGCCAGAAGGCGTGGAACTGACTTGGACTGTGGATTGATAGTAAGCGCGCTGGTAGCGGTCGAATGGATGCTGTCCGGGCTTGGCGAATCCCTCCAGAGCGGGAAGATGCCCGGCCAGGTCTGTTTGTATCGCAGCGAGCGCCTTTTCCACCAGGGCTTTCGATTGCGGAAAGGCGCGCTCATTCGGGTTGGCCTGCGCAAATAGATGCGTAACGAAGCACAAGGCGAAGAAGGTGGCGGCTAACAAGCCCCGCGGCGCGAATCGGCCAGGTAGCTTAAAAGTCTGCCGAGAAGGTTGGCGTTCCTGCCGATTGCACCTCTCGGCGGCGGCTGAAGTCGAAACCGATTCCGTTGCATGGACGTTATCTATGCAACGATGACCCAATACCAATCGTGAGTTTTTCGGCAAAGGGATTGCTCGCGGCATCACGGTAGTTGCTCCAATTGATCCCTCAAGATCCACCCGTGTTGGCCTTCGTGCGTTTCCACGCCAAGCCAGTACGTCGTTGAGATCACAATCAAAACCTCAGTACCCGCCGGCAGGGATTGCAAGGTGCTCGCGGTGTGGAAGGGCGCGGACTGGAGGGGCGCTCCCGGCGCCTTCACCAGCCGCTGGAGCTGGCGGCGGAGATCCTGTACGTGCTGCTCGAGAGTCTGCGGAGGCTCCTGTAGAGAGGACGGCGCATCACTCTGTGCCGAAGCAGAGACACTACTCGAGGCTGCTTGTGCCAAGGCAAGGGACGTTGCCTCTTTCGGAGTAGGGCTGGGCAGCTTGGCAGCGTGCTCCTGCTTTTCTTTCTGGGCCTCGACGGTCTGGGCCTTCATCAGATCCAAGGCGTCCAAGTGGTCGTGAATGTCTTTGTACTCGGCGCTTTCGACCGAACCGTTGGAGGAGTGTCCAACGTGGCGGAAATCCTCCACGAAACGTGCATCGATGCGAAGGACGGTGTTCTTTTCGCCCTGAGGTTTCAGTACGTATCGTACCGCCAGCGTTCCGACGTCGCTGCTATCCTTAAAATTCCGAGGATCCAGCGCTTTCAACCGTACCTTGTAGAAAACCTGTCCGCCTTCGGTCCACTCTGGAAAAACTCGCGTGGAAGTAGCGGGGGTCGCATCAGTGATGTATTCGTCCTTGTTGTATTCTTTGGTTCCTCTGATGATTCCATTCTGAACCACCTCCTGAACGACTTGAGCGACTTCGCCTTCTGGAAACGGAACATTCACGATGAGTCCCATGCCATATTGGACGGCATCCTTATCGCGGGCGAGCAAGGGCAGCGTGACGAGCGAGCACATCAGAAAAACCACGACTTTCGCTAATATCGCGCCTGCGCGGGCGTCGAAAAGCGCAAACCATGCGCGGTAGTTTCTTGCGGACACAACAACTCCTCCGATGGCACAAAGAGTCTCAACTATGCCTTGTCGCTGTCAACTCCACTAGTTATTTTGAGTTTTGATCGCCAAAGTAAAATGCGAAGAACGTTTACTTTGTAAAAAAAATGTAAAAAATAAATTTGCAAACCCTCTTGAAAAGAAAGCAGGGAGCGATGTAGGATCTCCTCCCGGTACGGTGGTAGGACCTTTCTGACAAAATCGATTTAGGCTTCCTGGCTGCAAGGGTAGACGGGTTCTCGATGAACTTGCTGCAGCTCAATACCTCGCGTTGTTGGAACGCGAATTTGTTCAAAGACAGAAGTGCTAGGAGTTCGGCATGGATACGGGGATGAAGTCTCGCTCTTGTGGAATGGCACTGTGGAACAAGCATTTCCTGGCTGCGGCTCTGGTTCTGGCTTTCCTGATCCTAAGCTGCACTCAAAACGCGAATGCCCTTCCGGCTTTTGCCCGGAAGTACGGCCTGCGCTGTTCGGCCTGTCATGAGTCCTGGCCGATGCTTAATTATTTTGGCCAGAAATTCAAAGACAACGGCTACCAGCTCATGAACGACCGGGATGCACCGATTTGGCAAAATCCGGGGTATTGGCCGGTTACTTTCCGCATCTTACCGATCTGGCATCGGGTAAGTACGGGGAAGGTGGCGGTTGACCAGGGATCCGGAATCACGCGGATCACAACCTCGGGCTTCGACCTCAGCGGATTGGACTTCCACACCGGCGGTACGCTGGAAAAGAATTTCTCGTTCTACGTGCTGCCTTCCTCCGATAATACGGGCGCTTTCCACTTTGAGACGGTGATGGCCAGACTGGACAATTTGTTCGGCAGCTCCTGGCTCAACCTCAAGCTGGGTAAATTTGAACTCGACAACCTGCTGTCGGAGAAGCGGGTCTTGACACTGACTGGGAATGGCGGCATTTATCAGCTCTACCACTTCATTCCGGTGGGCGATGGCAATATCTTCGGACAGATGGGAGACAACCAACTGGGCGTCGAAGTGATGGGGCACTCCTACAACGATCGCACTCGGTACTCGGCGGCATTGCTTAGTTCTACGGACGGAAACCCTGGCCTCCCTTACGGCAATGCTTACACTGGATTCTTTGCGGCTAGTCAGGCGTTCGATGCGGGCCGATTGGGAGTGGACCGAATCGGGGCTTACGCCATGATCGGAGAAGCTCCGACCTATTATCTGACTTCGGGTGCCGTCCCGATTCCAGGCTCGGGAATCAGTAACAAGTCATTTCACCGCGAAGGCTTCGTTGGACAGTTTTACTTCGGCCAGCATTTCGACCTGCAAGTGGTGACGCAGCATGGCTGGGATGACGCGTGGTTTGGACAAGGTTATGGGGACCTGATCGGCGGATCCGTCACCGGCAACAACCTGCCGGGGACGACCCTTCCAGCCGGTTCGCAGGCTCCGACGTGGAACGGCGTTCTGTTTGAACCTCACTTCGTGTACAGCCCGCAGCTTATCTTCATCGGGCGGTACGAAACGATTCGCATGTCGCGGCAGGCCACGGCCGGCAACCCTTCGAACCTGGGCAATATTTCTACCTATACCGCCGGGTTTCGCTACAACCCATTCATGACCAGCCGTGCTGGTTTTGCATGGCACAACGAGTACAACTGGCTGCACCAGGATGGCACTGGGCCGATCGTTGGGACGACGGGTCTCAATGTGAATACCAGCGAACTGTTGACCGGATTTGACTTTGATTTTTAGAGAGGGATACATGCGGACAAGATTGCGGAAGTGGTCGCTGTTACTGGGCGTAGCTGCGGTTTTGGCGCTGCCGGTGGCGTCATGGGCCCAGCTTTCGACGTACGACCTAAAGACACGGATGGGGGCGGAGAGCCATATCGGAAAAATCACGGGCCATGCCAAGGACGGCAAGGCAGATTACCGCCGATACTGTGTAGGTTGCCATGGCGAACTGGGTGACGGAAACGGAGAAAATTTTCCCTGGGTCGATCCCAAGCCGCGTGATTTTCAATTGGGCGTGTTCAAGTGCCGTTCGACCCCGACGGGAACGTTGCCGACGGACGACGATCTGTTCGACACCATCGCTCGAGGCCTCGATCGCTCAAATATGCCGCCATGGAGCACGTTCACCAAGCAGGAACGCGCCGATCTCGTGGCTTGGGTAAAGCACTTTTCTCCGCGTTGGACGACTGAAAAACCTGGAACGCCCATCCAGATTCCTCCGGAACCGGAGGTTACCGCGGACCGCATCAAAGCCGGGCGAGATGTGTTCGCCAAGGTGCAATGCTGGAAGTGCCATGGCGTGCAGGGTATGGCCAATGGGCCGTCGGCTGCGACCTTGACCGATGATCAGGGGCGCCCGATCGCTCCCTACAACTTTACCGAAGGGGCCCGGCCAAAATGCGGCGACACCGATCGCGATATCTATAGAATTTTCATGACCGGTTTGGACGGTACTCCCATGCCCTCGTTTGCCGACAACATTAAGCCGGATGAGGCATGGGATCTGGTCTTCTACCTGCGAACGTTCATGTCTCAGCCCAGCAAAGAGAAAGAGATGGCGAAAAAACTGGACCTGAAACCGGTGAACCCCAATGCGCCAGCGGGCCAACAGTAGAGGCCAGGATGGCATCGCAAGACAATGTGGACTCTGCGGAACTGCAAGGAGAGATTTCAAATGAAGAAGCGAAATAAATTCGTAGCTGTACTATCGGCGGTGATTCTTATCTCCTGTGGCGCGCTGTTTCTGGGCCAGAGGGTCAACGCTGCTGGCGAGGGCAAAATTACCGGGACGGTCAAACTCGACGGCGCCCCTCCGCACATGAAGGGCATCGACATGTCGAAAGACCCCTACTGCGTTAAGCAACATGCAAACAATCCCGCTCACCTGGAAACCGTGGTCGTGGGCCCGAACGGTGGATTGGAGAATGTGGTCCTCTACATCTCCGAAGGCTTGACTGGAAGTGCATTGACCGAGAAACCGACCGCAGTGCCGGTATTTGATCAAAAGAACTGTATGTATACACCGCACGTGCTGGCGCTCGATGCGGGCCAGACGTTCAAGGTTGTGACCAGCGATCAGACCACCCATAACATCCATCCGCTGCCGAATCCGATGACTGGAAACATCCCGTGGAACCAATCGCAGCCACCGGGCGCCGCGCCGATTGAAAAGAGCTGGAAGAATCCGGAAGTGATTCCAGTGCAGTGCAACATTCATCCCTGGATGCACGGCTGGCATGTGGTGGTGAGGGGGCCGTATGCGACGACCGACGCAAGTGGCAACTACACCATCAACAATGTGCCGCCGGGAAATTACACGGTGACCGCCTGGCACGAAGATAGTCCGAACCTAACGCAAACTACCCAGACACAAAAAGTGACGGTTGCAGCGGGTAAGCCGGGAACTGCCGATTTCACGTTTAAGGCAAAGTAGCCAGAATCATCGCGTTCGTAGCTCAACTGCACGTAGAATCACCGGAGTCCCACTCCGGTGATTCCTTGGTAAAGAGTCCCAGCTAACTTGGCCAGGGAAGCCGGCCAGAGGCGGAACGATATGGCGAAGATCTTCGCGGTAACGATTGTATTGATCGCGATCGGTTCGGCTATTCCTATCGCGATGCACACCTGGCATTTGCCGGAGGACATCTCCACTCACGGCCCGCTGATCGACGAACAATATGGGGATACGATGGCGGAGGTGGGGGTTTCATTTCTGAGCTCGCAAATCCTCCTGGCTTTCTTCATCTGGAAATTTTCGAACGTCAAGCCGGGGACCAAGACGAGGAATTTTCCTGGCGGGGCTATGGGCCTAGTGATTGCAGCGTTCCTGTTGGTTGGCACCGAGGTGCTGGCTCTTGGAGTGTTCGGAGCCAAAGCCTGGGCCAGTGTTTATTTCACTCCGCCCGCAGCGAATGCCATGCCAGTCCAGGTGCAGGCGGGACAATTCGCATTCTATTTCCGCTATCCCGGTCCGGATGGAAAGTTTGGACCAATTCACCCTGACCAGATCAACGAGGCCACCGCTAACTTCTTTGGCCTTGATACAACGCACGATCAGGATTCCAAGGACGACATCGTAACCGCTGAGATGGCGATTCCGGTGAACCGGGAGATCCATTTGCTGATGCATGCGAAAGATGTTGGACACTCCTTCTTTGTTCCCGAGTTGCGGGTGCAGCAGGATTTCGTGCCGGGGCTGGATTTGTCGGTTCATTTCACCGCAACCAAAGTCGGCAAGTACGAAATCGTTTGCACGCAGCTTTGCGGGCTGGGGCATTACAACATGAAGGCGTATCTCGAGGTCATGAGCCCGGAAGACTACGATAACTGGATCAAGCAGCAGGCGGCTCTGCAGTAGGGTGAGCCTTGAAGCATCCGAATAAAGACGAAGATCTCTTTTGAGGTAACTGCAATGCACGATATGTCGGCACACGGTGTGCAACACGGAGCTCCAGCAAGCTTCATTCGGAAGCACATCTTCAGCCTTGACCACAAAGTCATCGGCAAGCAGTATTACGCGCTGGCGTTGGTCGCCGTGGTGTGGGGAATGGTGCTCTCCTGGCTGATGCGCATCCATCTCGGATGGGGTAGTTACCCGATTCCAGGCCTGCACTTTCTTTCCAGTACCGGTGCGCCGGGCAATATAATGACGCCGGAGTATTACCTGCAGTTGATGACCATGCACGGAACGATCATGGTCTTCTTTGTGCTGACCACGGCGCCGTTCGCCGCATTCGGCAATTTCTTTTTGCCCATCCAGGTCGGCGCAGAAGATATGCCCTTCCCCCATTTCAACATGATGTCGTTCTGGGTGACGTTCGTAGCATTCCTTGTACTGGTGTCGTCGTTCTTTGTGGGCGATGGGCCGACGCTGGGAGGATGGACGCAGTACGCGCCATTAAGCGCTGTGGGGTCGGTGGCGGGCCCGGGGCAGGGTCTGGGTGTGGTTCTTTGGGCTGCTTCGATCGCTATTTTTTGCGTGGGCCAGTTGCTCGGTTCGTTGAACTTCATCACGACGACGCTCGATATGCGCACCAAAGGCATGTCCCTGATGCGGCTGCCGCTGAGCGCTTGGGCGTGGTTCATCACCTCGGTGATGGGATTGACGGCATTTGCCGTGTTGATGCCGGCGTGCATCCTGCTGATTCTCGATCACGTCGCCGGAACCAGCTTCTTCGTACCGTCAAACCTTGTAATCAACGGCCAGTTGTTGCCGCATACCGGCGGATCGACTCTTCTGTGGCAGCACCTGTTCTGGTTCTTCGGACACCCTGAGGTCTACATAGCAATCGTGCCCGGGATGGGCATCGTGTCCCATGTTCTCATTACCAACATGCGCAAGCCGATGCTCAGCCACAGAGTCCTGATTTATTCCATGGGGTCGCTGGCGGTTCTGAGCTACATGGTGTACGGCCATCACATGTTCGTCAGCGGAATGAACCCGTTCTCCTCGCTGGCGTTTTCCTTCCCCACCCTTGTGATCACAATACCGTTGACGATTGTAGTCTTGATGTGGTTAGGGAGCCTGTACGGCTCCAAGTTGCGAATCAATAGCGCATCGCTTTTCGCGTTGGGATTTATTTCGATGTTTATCAGCGGCGGCGTGAGCGGTTTTTTCCTGGCTCAACCCTCGATCGACATCATGCTGCATGCGACTTATTTTGTAGTCGGACACTTTCACCTGGTAATGGCAGTCGCGGCCATTTTCGGCATTTTCTCCGGAACTTACTTCTGGTTCCCCAAGATGACCGGTCGCATGATGAACGAGACTTTGGGGAAGGTCCACTTCTGGTTGACCTTCGTGGGCACGTATTGCATCTTCATGCCGTTCCACTATCTGGGGATCGCGGGCAACGTGCGTCGCTACCAGGCTTTTACGGATGACTACCTGATCCCGTTGATACCGGTGCATAAGTTCATCACTATCGCGGCTTTGCTCACGGGCCTCGCCCAGTTCATTTTCATTTACAACCTGATCCACAGCCGGTTCAAGGGAGCGCCGGCACCAGATAATCCGTGGCAGGGGACCTCGCTGGAATGGAGTACTGCGACGCCGCCGCCGCACAACAATTTTGGCGACAAGATGCCGGTGGTTTACCACGATCCGTATCAGTACAGCGTGGAGGGAGCGAGCACTGAGTTTGTGATGCAGACCTCGCCGGAACAATATTCGAACCCGCACGAAGAGAAGTAGCGTTCGAGAACCTAGGGAGATTCAGCAGTATGGCGACAACGATTCAACAACCGCCGAAAATCGAGCCCGAGCGAGTGCTCCGCCAAGGATCCGGCAATGGGGGCTGGCGGAATCAGGTTCCCGCCGGCGGAGATATGCGGAGGCTCAAGGACTATTCTCCTCCTCCGGCGAGCACTGGAATTTGGGTGGGGTTGGCGGCGATCACGATGTCCTTCGCCGCCCTTACCAGCGCCTTGATTGTTCGTCAGGGATCGGCCCTCGATTGGCGGCACTTCACTTTGCCGCCGGTGCTTTACCTGAACAGTCTGATCATCATCGCCAGCAGCGTGACGTTGGAAATGTCCCGTCGCCGGATTGCGACCTTCATGGGCGGCCCGCGAGATCAAAGCACTCGTCCGGCCCGCTGGCTCTACGTAACCCTCGCTCTGGGATTGCTCTTTGTTGCAGGGCAGACTTTTGCCTGGATGCAACTGAGATCGGAGGGATTCGGACTCGCCAGCAATGTGAGCTATTCGTTTTTCTACGTGCTGACGGTAGCTCACGCTCTGCATGTGTTCGGCGGGCTCGGGGGCTTGGTTCGCGTGATTGGGAAGCTGAACCACTCCGTGCTGCGACGGAGTACTTTGGACGCCACTTCGCGCTACTGGCATTTCATGGGCGTCCTATGGCTGTATCTGCTTTTGCTGCTTTGGATGAAGCTCTAACCCGGTCGAAAGTAGGAGGCGCAACGCCGTGAGCCAGGCAGATCTGACGATCCACCAAAATTCCGCCGCAGTGGCGGAACCTACGTTTTCAGTATCCGCAAAAAAGATGGCGATGTGGTTGTTCATCATCGCCGACACGGCCACCTTTGCCGGCTGTCTGGTAGCTTACGGCTTCCTACGCAACGGCACCCCCAATTGGCCAACTCCTTTCCAATTTTCACCCACCGTTCTGAATGCGATGGTGATGACCTTCATCCTGGTGAGCAGCAGTTTGACCATGCTCATCGGAATTCGGGCTGCCAAGGTGGGCAATAACGCGGGAGCCTTCCGCTGGACGATGATCACGGCCGCGGGCGGAATTCTTTTTGCCGTGCTGCACCTTCGTGAATGGATGGGCATGATCGGGGAAGGGGCGACGCTGTTCCACAATCCGTGGGGCACGCCGCTTTTCGGCGCATCATTCTTCAGCATTACCGGCTTGCATTTGTTGCATGTTCTCGGTGGCGTGGTCGCTCTGATTGCCGTAGGAATCCGTTACAAGGGCGGCCGCTACAACGCCGACGATCTCGAAATCACCGGACTTTACTGGCACTTCGTGGACTTGGTATGGATGTTTGTTGTGCCGTTTGTTTACCTGTTGAATGTTAGCCACTGAAGTTGGAGTGCAAGGAGATATATGGCTCAAACAGAAGAGGGCGTGAGCAGCGGCGGAATCGGCAGATATCTTCTGGTCTATCTAGGAATTCTGATCCTGGCGGGCCTGCAATTTGTGATTGCCTATCAGCATATTGACGGCTCGCAAATGTTTGCCAGGATGTTTCTGATCGCGGTCGCGGAGGGTGGGCTGGCACTAATGTTCTTCATGCATCTATGGGAAGAGAAGCGCGGGTTGCTGCTTTTCGTGGCTGTGTTCACGATATTTGTGATTGCGGCCATGCAGTATGGATGGCCGGACAGCTTCCGTATGCTGGTGGGCGTGCCGGGCGCGACTCATTGAGGTTGACGAAGTGCATATCAAGAAGTTCCTGACGATCGCGATAGCGCTGGCTGGAGTTATTATTCTGCTGACTCCGCTTACCGCCAGCGCGCAGAGTTGCGCGCTTTGCTATACTCAAGCCGCATCCTCGGGATTGCGAATGATTCAGGCCTTGAAAAGCGGAATCCTGGTCCTCATTGCTCCTCCTACGCTTGGATCCATTGGCGTAATTGTCGTTATGTATCGCAAGCGCAATCAGGTTCGGCGGGCGGAGTCCGGTGCAGAATCCCGGCAAGACTGGTAAATCTGGCGGCAACACAACTGATAGTTCCTTGCAAACATTCGAGTCCAGGCTCCGCGAAACAGTGAAGTGGGGCTTCCCGTGCAGTCTTTCCGTTTGTGTCACACCGGAAATCATCACTCGCTCTGTCGTCCTCACTTTGGGACAGGCTGCGCCCGCTAACGCTGGCCGTTGGAGTGGCGGCAACGCTGTTCGCGGGGAGGACGGCGTACGCGCAGGTGCAGGCGCCGGCTCCGGAAAGACTTTCGGAGGTTTTGCACGGCCTGCCGATAACAAAGTTCTATGACACTCCTGATCCATTGCCCGCCGGCAAACCAGGCGCTTTGATCCGCTCGGAAGAGTTTGACGAATACGAACTGCCCTTCTCCGTATCCGCAGTTCGCATCCTTTACCACTCACAATCCGCAACCGGCGAAGATGTAGCCGCGTCGGGAGTCGTGTTGTTCCCCTACGATAAGAAACCGCCCCCGCGGGGCTGGCCGGTGATTGCGTGGGCACACGGTCCAGTCGGCGTCGCACGCGCGTGTGCTCCATCTCTAATGCGGAATGTAGGCGACGGGCCCGTCTTCGCGATGTATGTGAACCTTGGGTACGCTGTGGTCGCCTCAGATTACACGGGGTTGGGAACGAAATTCCGCAATGCGTTTTTGGACGGTCCTTCCAACGCCACCGATGTCATCGATTCCATCCCGGCGGCCCGCGCCGCGGTCCCACAGCTGGGCGCGAGATGGGTAGTTATGGGAGAGTCCGAGGGAGGCTTAACGGCTCTGGCGGTCGCGGAAAAGGAGAACGAAATTCGCGATTCAGGTTACCTTGGGGGTATCGCGATTTCGGATGTAGCCAGCGCAAAAGAAATCTACGGTTCTTCCACTCCTGGTCCTTCCAGCCTGATGCTTACCTCCCTGGCGTATGGGATTAAGACGGTTTATCGGCAGTTCGAAATAACTGACATGCTTACCGAAAAGGCGCTCGCCCTCTATCGCGACATCGAGCAGACATGCTCGCAGGCAAGAACGATTCCCGAGTTGTCCCCTATGCAAACGGTGAAGCCAGGCTGGGGAAGCAATGCCTTCGTCCGCCAGTACTTTGTCCGAAATGATCCCGGTCAGACGCGAGCTTACGGTCCAATCCTGGTAATAAGCGGCAACGCTGATCAATCGAAGATGGCAACGACGACTCAAGCTATTACCCGTATGTGCCAACAGAGTGATCAGGTTCAGTGGGAACAATATCCCGGTCCCGACCCGGGGACTCTACTTGGCGACTCTGTGAGGGACCAGATTGGATGGATTGAAGGTCGGTTTGGCGGTCGCGCGTCTACGACGAACTGTCGTTGAACTGGTTTCAAGCTACATCGCCGATCATCATTTTTGGTTTGTTTTCGGATGGAAAAACATCTCTGACGCATTCCACCTTCAACGTGGCATAATCTTCGCAAACATTCCCTATCAGGTGTCAAACGAATGCGTCGATTGCTGATTGTTGCTCTTTGCCTGTGTGTTTTCACGATGGTGCTACCTTACGCGGAGGGCGCTCCGCCAACCGCCAAGTCGCTCCAGATTTACTTTATTGACGTGGAAGGCGGACAGGCGACTCTAATTGTGAGCCCCTCGGGCGAGTCGCTGCTCATCGACACGGGCTGGCCGGGGAGCGAAGGCCGCGATGCCGACCGGATCGTCGCTGCCGCTCATCAGGCAGGCATCACGCAGATCGATTACGTCCTGATTACCCACTATCATCGCGATCACGTTGGCGGCGTTCCGCAGTTGGTGGATGGAATTAAGATAGGCACATTTGTCGATCACGGGCCAAACCAGGAAGATTCGGCGGTAACCCGCACGGACTATGCGGCCTACGAGAAAGCGATCGCAGGACACGCGCATGTGATTGTGAAGCCGGGATGGGGGCTGCCGATCAAAGGGATCGATGTTAAGGTTCTAAGCGCGGCCGGGGATCACATCACGAGTCCGCTGCCCGGAGCGGGAGAGGCGAATCCCTACTGCGCAGCCGAACCGGCGGCGGCCGTCAACGATTCCGAGAACGCCCGTTCTGTGGGCGTGTTGATCACTTACGGGCGCTTCCGCTTTCTGGACCTTGGCGATCTTACCAAGAAAAAAGAGATTGAGATAGCTTGTCCGAACAACTTGCTGGGCAAAGTCGATCTTTTTCTGGTAACACATCACGGCGCGGACCTTTCGAATCCGAAGGCGCTGGTGTGGGCGCTGCATCCGCGAGTGGCAGTCATCGACAATGGCCCTCGCAAGGGATCGAGTCCGGCGGCTTGGCAGATTGTCCACGATTCTCCCGGACTGGAAGACTTGTGGCAGCTGCATTACGCGGAGGAATCGGATAAAGAACACAATGTTCCCGAGGAGCGCATTGCGAACGTGAAGGAAAACTGCGAAGGGAAGTACATCAAGGTGGTAGCGCAGACGGACGGAACGTTCACAGTTACAAATGGCCGGACAGGCGTCCAGAAAACTTACTCCAAGAAATAGTAGCGCCGCAGTCCCCGCGGCTGTCCGTTCGCAAAGCTCGGGGAACTCTTGGGGAGCGCCTCGCTTCCGACTGCGCAGGCAAGATGCCTGCGCTACGGCTACAATCTTTCTCCAATTACAATCTTGCTCCATGGTCGTGATCGTGATGGGAGTTGTCGGCGCGGGCAAGACGACGATTGGGCGTCTACTGGCCGAGCAACTTGGGTGGGAATTCGCCGACGCGGACGCCTTTCATCCACTCTCGAATGTGGAAAAAATTCGGCACGGCATTGCGCTCAGCGACGAGGATCGGAAACCCTGGCTGGAAGCTCTTTGCCAAGCGGTCGTCCGTTGGATTGCCGAGAGTCGCAATGTCGTGCTGGCATGCTCCGCTCTGAAACGCAGCTACCGGCAGGAACTTGGCGTCGGGCCCGAGGTGCGGTTCGTCTACCTGAAGGGAAGTGCGGAGCTGATTGCAGCGCGCTTGCGTTCCCGCCACGGACACTTTGCCGACGAACAGATTCTGGCCAGCCAACTAGCGGACCTCGAAGAACCGCAGGCGGCGGTTACCGTTGACATAGAGGCGAAGCCGCAAGAGATCGTGGCCGAGATTCGAAGTCAACTCGACTTGGCGTAGAATCCACAGCACGGTCGAACCTTCTGGAACCCACTCTTGGAAACTGCTCCTGACCAACTGGAATCCGCCGTCGTCTCCCGACTCATGTGGCGGCTGATGCCGTTTCTTTTCTTGCTTTACATTGTGGCCTACCTCGATCGCATCAATGTCAGCTTCGCGGTGCTGCAGATGCGAGGACAGCTTGGACTGAGTGACCGCGTCTATGGCCGCGCTGCGGGAATGTTTTTTGCCGGATACTTTTTCTTTCAGCTTCCCAGCAATCTGGTGCTGGAGAAGTTCGGAGTCCGGCGTTGGATTTCAGGGTTGATGATCACCTGGGGTGTGATTTCCTGTCTGATGATCTTCATTCGCGGTCCTATCAGTTTCTATGGGATGCGTTTCCTGTTGGGCGCCGCCGAGGCGGGGTTCTTTCCCGGCATGATTCTTTACATGAAGCGCTGGTTTCCCGCCAATGCCCGGGCCCGTGCTGTGGCATGGTTCATGACGGCGAATCCGATCGCAGGAATTGTAGGCAGTCCGATTTCCGGGGCTCTGCTGGGGCTCAGCCGCAAGGGACTCTCGGGATGGCAATGGATGTTTCTGATGGAGGGAATTCCAGCAATTTTTCTGGGAGCGATTGTGTTCTGGGCGCTGTCGGACAACCCCCGAGAGGCACCCTGGTTGAAGGGCGAGGAGCGAGCCTGGCTGCTGGAGAAGTTAGCTTTTGAACAGGAGGGGGAATCGGCTCTGAGAAAAGAGAATCTGTGGGCGGTTCTAACTAGCCCCAAAATCTGGATGCTCTCAATGGTATATTTCGGGGTCTCCACCACGATGTATGGGGTCACTCTGTGGCTACCCAGCGTGATCCGGTCGCTTTCCGGTCTTAGTTATCTCTTGACGGGGCTGGTTTCGGCTCTGCCGTTCGTAGTAACCGCGATTGCAATGGTTCTGGTAGGAATGCGCTCGGATCGCACAGGAGAGAGGCGCTGGCACACGGCCGTTCCTGCCTTCGTTGGAGCGGCTGCATTGATGGGGGCGGCATATGGGAGTTCTACGCTCGCGGTGGTGACATGCATTGGGCTCGGGCTGGTTTGCGCTGAGTCAATGGTGGGGCCGTTCTGGGCTCTGGCAACTTTACGGATGGCCGGTCTTTCGGCAGCCGCAGGGATTGCGGTGATCAACTCGCTGGCGAATCTGGGGGGATATTTTGGTCCGGATATCGTTGGATTCTTTCGTAAGACGAGCGGCGGATTTCGCGGCGGGTTGCTGGCGATCGGAGCAACCTTGGCTCTGAGCGGCGGAATCGCATTGATCGTGGGGCGGCAGCCAAAAGCGGAGAGAACTGGCAAATCGTTATAAGAGCCCAATCGGCAGATCTTCTGTCGGAGCCGTCGCAAATCAAATTAGCGACGGATACGCAGCTTCCGCTTCGCTCAATCCAGTCAATTGTTTACAATAGAAACTTCGCCTGACTGTCGCTAAAGGTTCTGTAGAGGAACGACAGCAATTTTGGAATCGACAAACCACAATTCCAGCACGTCGCCGACCGTCTACTGGCGGGTCGAGGGAAGCCTTCTCGACCTGACGGTAGTCAGGCCGGTGGCATTCTTTAGCTGGAACGCGCAAACGTTCGCCGAGCGCTTCCGGCGGCGCGGGCAGATCTTCCTAATGGCGCTGTTGCGGCCGTTTCTTTATTCCACAAATCGTAAGTTCGCTACACGCGCCATCCATACCGTGCTGCGCGGAGTCACGCGCGACCGTCTCGATCTGCTGGGTGAAGAGTTCTTTCTCTACAAGTTGAAGCCGCACTTGAAGGAACGAGGCGTGTGAAAGGTACAGGAGTTGGTGCAGGCTGGGGCGGAGGTTGTGCTGGTAAGTCAAGGGTTGGAGCACGTAATGCGCCCGCTGGCGCAGCATCTCGGGGTTAAGCGAATTGTCGCGAACCGCCTGGAATTTCGCGATGGTATGGCGACGGGAAGATTGCTCGAACCCGGTAATCCGGCCGCGCGGAGCGTTTGCCCGCATTCGCGAAGAAAATCCGGACGGTCGCAGAGCTCCAAAGACCCTGGCGCGGCAACTGAATATTTCGCTGGAAGACCTACGGGCGGCGGTAATCCCTGCGGAACGGCCCGATGTTTCACCGACACGACCGGTCGTCCATTTTGAAGGGCAGAGGCAGGCGCCGGGCTTTTCGGTTCGCAGGGCATTTTCTGGAAAGCACGTAATGCTGATCGGCGTGACCGGGTTCATTGGCAAGGTTTGGCTGGCGAATACGCTTCTCGATCTGCCGGACGTGAAAAGGATCTATCTGCTGATTCGTCGGCAGAAGTCGAATCCCGCGGAACGGCGATTCGAGAAAATGATGGAGGATTCGCCAGTGTTCGATCCGCTGTTTGAACGGCACGGCGACCGGCTCCGCAGATTATCTGTGCGAAAAGATTGAAGTGGTCGAGGGAGACGTCACCCAGCCGGGCCTTGGATTCAGCGCCGAGAGCGGCACGTCACTTGCAAAAGAACCTGGACCTGATCATTAACAGCTCCGGCCTGACCGACTTCAATCCTGACCTGCGAGATGCGCTTGCGACGAACACGGATGCAGCGCGTCAATATCCTTGAGTTCGTACGATCGGCCGATCACGCGGGCCTTCTGCATCTCTCCACGTGCTATGTCGCGGGCGAGCAGGATGGTCGAGTCAGTGAAAAACTGACTCCGAACTACAATCCGCGCGGGCTGGCCGGGTTTGATGCCGAACAGGAATGGCGCTCTCTCCAGCAGCTTGTGAGGCAGGCCGAGGCCAACGCCGAGAGCGACGCGGTCACAGCGGAGTTGCGCGTCGCAGGCGCGGTCCAAGGAACATGCGGCGAAAGACTTGCACGGCGCCGCGCTTGATAATCAGATTCGCAAGAACCGTGTGCGCTGGCTGAAGAATTATCTGACCGAAGCGGGAACGCGGCGGGCCAAGCAATTGGGCTGGCCGAACACTTATACGCTCACCAAGAGCCTGGCCGAATCGCTGATCGTGAAACACGGCGCCGGGTTGCCGATTGCCGTGGTGCGTCCGGCGATCGTGGAAACGTCAGTGGCTAAGCCGTTTCCCGGGTGGAATGAAGGCATCAATACTTCGGCCTCTCTGTCGTATCTGCTGGGAACATATTTCCGGCAGTTGCCCTCGAACAAGAGCAAACGGCTCGACATTGTTCCAGTGGACGCGGTTTGCAACGGAATGACTCTGATCGCCGCCGCCGTCATGGAACGCAGGCATGACCCGCTCTATCAGCTGGCGACCTCGGTAACGAATCCCTGCGATATGGGCCGGTCGATCGAGTTGACATCTTTGGCGCACCGCAAGCACTACCGCGCGCAGGAAGGCCTGGAATCGTGGCTGCGCTTGCGGTTTGACGCGATTTCAGTTTCCAAGACGCGCTACAACCGCATGTCCGCCCCGGCGCAGAAAGCGATTGTGAAGTCCATTCAGCGCATCATGTCGCCGTTGCCGCTGAAGAAAGCGCCGCTGGTCAAGACCGAGCGCAACCTGGAGCGTCTGGAAAAACTCATCGAGCTGTTCGAGCCCTTTATTCTGTTCAACGAGCATGACTTCGCCGCGGAAAACATTGAGAAACTTTCTTACGCACTCGTGCCCGAAGAGCAAGAGAGTTTCGGCTACGACACCCGCTCGCTGGATTGGTGGGAGTACTGGATCAACATTCACATCCCGGCTCTGCGGCGCTGGACATATCCGCTGATTGAAGGGCCGGCCTCTGGAAGCGCGGCCTCCGCGCAGCTTTCAACTTGCGCCCGCTAACGGAGATGCCGTGAAGACCGGGACCGACGGAGCCACGTGGCGATATTCCTGACCGGGTCGACCGGATACATCGGCGCGCACGTCGCCGCCAATCTACTGGAGGGGCACGGCGCCGCCTTGAACTTGCTGGTGCGGGCGCGTGATCCGCAGGAGGCGCAATTGCGCCTGTGGCGCGCGCTGCAGTTGCATCTGGATTTTCCTCGTTTCTACGAGTACCTGCAGACGAAAGTGCGGATTTTTTGCGGGGACTTGACTGCTCCCGGCTTTGGTCTGGGCCGCGACGAATACGACCGGTTGGTGCACACCACGGACTCCGTGATTCACTGCGCCGCGTCGCTGAACCGCAAGTCGGAGAAGAGCTGTCTTAACGTGAACCTGCGCGGCACGCTCGAAGTGCTCACTCTGGCGCGGCACGCCGAACATTATCACGGCCTGCGACGGTTCAGCGAGGTGAGCACGGTCGCGGTGGCGGGCAAGCGCAGCAACGAAGTGGTAACCGAGGATCATTCGATCGAGTGGGACCGTTCCGACTACGATCCTTACGCGCGCACCAAGAAGTTTTGCGAGCACATGACGCGGGTGCTGCTTCCGGATACGCCCAAGACGGTTTTCCGGCCCAGCATTGTGCTGGGAGACAGCCGCCATGCGGAGACAACCCAGTTCGATATGGTCAAGGCGTTCGTATTTCTGGCCGGCTTGCCGGTGTTGCCGTTTCGCCCGACGGACAAGATCGACATCGTGAATGTGGATTTCGTCGCGGACGCGATTGCGACCCTGCATCAGAAAGATCAGCCGCGGTACGACACTTACCATCTTTCGTCGGGAACGGGATCGCAGACATTTCGCGAGTTGACCACCGCGCTGGCGGCCGCCCAGCAGAAGCGCAGCCCGGTGTTCCTTCCCTTTGCCGGAGAAGCCGTTTACCGGCTCGGTGAACTTCCTCTCCAACCGAAAGGGATCGATGGCTCACGGCGCTTCGCTGCTGAAAGTGTTCATGCCTTATCTGGTGTGGAACACGGTGTTCGACAACACGCGCGTGATTTCTGAATTGGGGCGCAAGCCGGTTCCGTTTTCGCAGTACAGCTTTCCTCTCCTGAAGTTCAGCCGCGAGAATAATTTCCAATACGACTACGAGCCCTGGCCCGCGGCTCGCGGAGGAACTGCCGCATGATGGACTTCGTTCTGGAGGCATGGGTCAGCGGCAACATCGAGCGCGCCAAGGCGCGATGGATGCTGGGGGCGGGAAAGCCCTGGCAGCCGGGCGAAAAACTCAAGCTGCTTGTTCGCGGGATACAACGGCACGCGCAACATGGGTTCGGACGTGCGCGTGGACGAGATGCTGCGCCAGATCCGCCACATCCTGGGCGCGGAGCGGGTTGAGTTCAGCGTCATGAGTCAGAACTTCGAGTTCTCGAAAGGCTACTTCGAGGGCACGAGGCAGGTGCATCTGCCGGATATTTTTCCGCCATTTCTTGTCGGACGAAGTTCCCCGGCATCACGGCGTCGTGGCCTGCGAAGGCTCCATGTTCAAGAGCAAGTTTGCCAATGCTCTGACCACGATGATGATTGGTTCGCTCGGCATCGCCGCCGTGCAGAACAAACTTTCGGTCGGATACGGGGCTGAAGCCGGGTACATGGATCCCGCTGCTCGCCAAGATGTGCGGCCGCTACTGCAAGAATTCGCTCGTCATTACTCGCAATGAAGAGTCGCGTACGCGTGCTGCGCGAACTGGGCGTGCCCACCGAACTGGGCACGGATACTGCCTGGACCTTTGAGCCGCGTCCGGCGGAATATGGCCAGAACGTTTTGCGGCAAGTCGGATGGGACGGACAGCACTCCCGTTCTGGTGGTATGTCCCGATCAATCCGTTTCGAGTGGCCGGTGAAAGCCTCGATGGCCAAGCTGCGCTCGCGCATCAGTGTGACCGGCGCCTATAAAGAGAGCCATTATCGCGGGCCCTACTTTCACAATTCGGGTCCGGCGGCCGATCGCGCCTACAGCATTATTTGACTTCGATCGCCAACGCAGTCGACGCGTTCCGCAAGCAGCGAAACGTATTTGTCATTCTGGCGGCGACCGAGCGCCTGGATGCGCGTCCGGCGAACCGCATCTCGGAGAACCTCGGCGGCGTGCCGGTTCTGACCTCCGACCAGTACAACATGTATGAATTGGTCAGCATTCTGCGTGCCTGCCACATGATGGCCTCGTCGCGTTATCACGGCATCGTCACCTCGATGCCGGCGCTGGTTCCTTCGGCGGGCATCACCATGGATGAGCGCATTCGCAATCTGATGCGGGAACGCGGCCATCCGGAATTGCTGATGAATGTGGATGATCCCGATCTCGAGCAGAAGTTGCTGGTGGCGCTCGAGACGCTGGCGACCGAGGGCGAGCGTATCGCCGATGGCATTGCCCGCACGGTAGTGAAGAATCTGAAAGCTGATGGCGCGGATGGGCGTTCTTTTCGAGGAAGAAGTCCAGCGGCGATATCCCGAGTTCCCGACGCGCACCGGCGAATGGAGTTGGGAAGATTATCTGCCGCCGATGAACGCCTTCACTTCGGCAGTTGGTGGCGGCGTACAGCTGAAGGCCGATCGCGTTTCCGGTAACAGAAACCATGCCATTTGTCGGGGAAATATTTTCGCAACTCGAAGGCGGCCGCGAACACCACGGTGCTTGCAGGAAATCCGCGACGGCCGAGTCACGGGCGTGACGGGCGGCGAACTGCTCGAATTGATCGCCAAGGCGCGCACATTTCTCGCGGCGAAGGGCCTGAAGAAGGGCGACCGCTGCGGACTGCTGGCGGCGAACAGCATTCGCTGGATGGCGCTGGATCTGGCTGCGATGGCCGAAGGGCTGATCGTCGTTCCGCTGTATTTCCGGCAAGCGCCTGCGGAACTGGTCGCGATGATGAAAGACAGCACGCCGTCTCTGGTCTGCTGCGGCGATGCGACGTTGCGCGATGGAATTCAGCAGAACGGGTCCGGGCGGAATTGGTCCGGAGCGCCACCGCATTTTCTTTTTGACGAAATTTTCGCGGGAGTGGAGGAGATCGCACTCGGGACCGGCCGCAGAGTGCGCGATGCCGACCCGGTGACGATCATTTACACGTCGGGCACTTCCGGTGAGGCAAAAGGCGTGGTGCTGACCGCGGCGAATGTCGGATTCATGCTGGGCTGCACGTCGGCGCGGCTCGACTTGCTGATGGCAGGCAACCCGGACAGGACCGGATCTTTCACTATCTGCCGTTCAGTTTTTGCGCCTCGTGGATCGCGATGCTGACTTTTCTGTTGCGCGGGAGCCTGGTGACGCTCAACACCGACTTGACAAAGATCCCAGCGACATGCCGGCGACGGCGCCGCACTATTTCTGAATGTGCCGCAGTTGCTCGAGCGCATGCGGCGCGGCGTGGATGAACAGATTGGGCAAAAAGGCGGCGTAGCGCATGCGATTTACTCTCGCGCCAAAGGCCGCGTGGATCCGGCGGAAGGAAAAGCGTCCGCGCACGGGCGACGCGTCTTGGCTGTGGCTGGCCAATACCGTGGTCTTCCCCGCGATCCGGAAGAAAATGGTAGGGCGGGAATACTGAAGGCCCTGATCTGCGGGTCGGCCCCGCTCACTCCGGAGACGCAGGAGTATTTCACCATGCTCGGTATTCCGGTGCTGCAGGTTTACGGATTGACCGAGACGACTGGGATTTGCACAATGGACGATCCGAACCATGTCGAGCCAGGGCGTGTGGGCCCGGCGATTCAGGGGATCGAGATGAAAGTCTGGCGACAACGATGAGATCATCGTGCGGGGCCCGAATGTTTTCCCCGGGTACTGGAATCGTCCGCAGCAAACTGCGGATGTTCTGCGCGACGGATGGTTTCATACTGGCGATCAGGGCGAGATGGATGCTTCGGGAAACTGGCGGATCGTGGGCCGAATCAAGAATCTGATTGTTCTTGGTTCCGGGCACAAGATTGCGCCGGAGACCATCGAAGAGGAAATTGCCCGCCACCTGCCGGGGCGCAACAGGTAGTTGTGGTGGGCAACGGCCGCGGATATCTTTCGGCGATTGTCACCGGAAATGTGAGCCGGGAACAGGTGCAGGAGGCGCTCGATGCGGTGAATCCGGGGCTTCCGCACTACAAGCAGGTGCGTGCTTTCCATCTGCGGCAGGAACCGTTTTCAATCGAGAACGGAATGCTCACAGCCAATGGCAAGTTAAAACGTGATTTGATCTCCGCGCGCATGAAGAACGAGATCGATGACATGTATCGGGTAACGCAAGCCGTGTAGGCGGCCAGTGGGCGAATTCGGCATCATAGTTTCAGGCCGGGAAGCATGAATCAATTTCAGGGACAGACGCTGTCCTGGAGTCTGAAGGACGGGGTCATCGAGCTGGCGCTCCACCGTGAACCTCTCAACGAGATTAGTTCGCTTACGCTGGGCGAACTCGAAAAGTTCGTTGACGCGCTGGACGAGCTTGGTCGCGACGCCCACGCTCTCATCCTCTATAGCGCGCTGAAATCTGGATTCTGTGCCGGGGCGGATTTGCGTGAGCTTCATCAATGGATTCAGGAATACGGGCAGGTGGAGGTAAGCAAACATGCCAGGGAGTACTTGAAGCGAATTCATCTTGTGATGAACACGCTCGACTCTTTGCCCTTCACGACAATAGCCGCGGTGCATGGCGTCACTTTCGGCGGCGGTTTCGAACTGGCCTTAACTTGCGACCTGATCATCGCGGACAAGATGGCCAGATTTTGCTTCCCGGAACTTCGCCTGGGCCTCATTCCGGGATATGGCGGGATTCCCCGCCTGAAGCGCGATCTGGGTAATGCAGTCGTCCGTGACCTCTTACTGACCGGCCGCAGCTTTAATACCACGAAGGCGCAACAAATCGGGCTGCTCAGCCAAGTGGTCGCCGAGGGCGAGGCCTTGCGCGCAGCCAGGGGCACCGCAGCCCAGATAGCCAAGTTCGACCCAGGCACGGTGGCTGCTGCCAAACAGTTCCTTAAGCCCATCCCGCTGGATGAGTTGGAGAAAGAAATCGACATTTTCTGCGAGCTGCTGGCGCGGCCCGCAGTGCAAGCCGGATTGAAGAAATTCGTGGAGAGCAAGGACGCTCAGCCTTATCTGCCTTAGCGCAAACTGGATTAGAATATCGATCTATGGAAACAGCGGAAAAGACACTTGACGAAATCCTGACCCTTGCCGCAGCACACTTCAAAGTGCCGCGCGAGAAACTTTCCCCCGATGAAGACTTCTTCAAGTCGCTTGGTATCGACAGCCTGCAGACGCTTGATTTGCTGACGAGACTGGAAAACCACTTTCGAGTGGAATTACCGGATTACGAACTGCAAGGCGTGACCGACTTTCGCACGCTGGCGGGCAAGATTCAGGCACGGCTGTAGAAGTCCCTTGTTGATTGGTGAGGAACCTGTCTGCGACATCCTGTTGGGTTGGCGAATCAACAATCTACAATCAAACAATCAGCAATTCCTTTATGCTTGATCTCCGCCAATACACCTGCCTGGGCGCAGCGTTGCGTGATGCGCTCGACCGCTTTTCCTCCGAAGTCTGCCTGATCGAAGCGGAAAGGGATCGCGAGAAAGTCCGGCTGACGTACTCCGACTTTAAGGAAACCGCGCTGCCACTGGCGCGCGCCCTGGAAGACGCCGATTACGATGCCGGCGACCGCGCCGCCATCGTTATGACCAATCAGTCGAAGTGGCTGATCTCGGCGTATGCCGTTTTCTATTGCGGCGGCGTGCTGGTGCCGCTGGACTACAAGCTGACTGCGACGGAACACCTCCAACTTCTGGCCCACTCCCAAGCCAAGGTACTGATTGTTGAGTACCACCTGTGGCGGGCGATTATGCAGTCTCCTGAGTTTCACAGCATTGCCACCAAGATCGTGCTGGTGACCGAAGCGCCGCTCGGCGTAGAGTTGGCGGGCGCTTTTCGCTGGGAGGATTTCAAGCGCAAAGGCGCTCCCGATTTTGTAATGCGCCAGAAAGACGATGTCGCTTGTATCGTCTATTCGTCGGGAACCGGTGGCCGTCCCAAAGGCTGCGTTCTCACTCAAGAAAACTATTTGGAGCAGTGTCGGGCTCTGACGGCGTGGTATCCATTTTGGCCGGGAGTGCGGTATTTGAGCATTCTGCCTACGAATCACGCCATCGACTTCATGGTGGGCTTCATCGGACCATTTGTTTGCGGCGCTTGCGTAGTGCATTTGCGCACGCTGCGGCCCGAGTTTGTGCGCGATGCCTTTCTCCGTTACCGCATAACCTATGTATCGCTGGTCCCGATGATCGTAAAAAATCTGGAACGGGGCATGCGCGCGAAGTTCGACGAACTTCCATCCTGGAAGCGCGCCTTTCTGAATGCCATGATTTCAACCAACCGGACGCTGACCCGACGCCGGCCGCACGTGAAACTCAGCCGCCTTTTGCTTTCCAGCGTGCACCGGGCATTTGGGGGAGAGTTGCTGGCATTGATAACCGGGGGCGCGTTCATGGAACCTTCGAGCATGCAGTTCTTCTACGATCTCGGTATTCCGGTGGTGAATGGCTATGGGTTGACGGAGGCCGGCACCGCGCTCACGCTCAACGATCTCAAACCGTTCCGCGCCGATACGGTGGGCAAGCCGCTGCCCGGGGTCGAACTGAGAATTTTGAACCCGGACGCCGAAGGCGTAGGTGAAGTAGCGGCGCGCAGCAAGACAGTAATGTCTCACTACCTCAATGATCCCGAGCTCACCTTGGAGACTATCGTCGATGGCTGGCTTCTGACGGGCGATCTAGGGCGGTTTGAGCGTGGTGGACACCTGCAACTCTTCGGACGCAAGAAGAATATGATCGTGACCGGGGGCGGCAAGAACATTTACCCAGAAGACATCGAAACCGCCTTCGAGGGGCTGCCCGTAAAAGAGTACTCCGTGTTTGCGGCGAACTATATCTGGCCAAAAAGAGAGATGGGGAACGAAACGCTTGTACTGGTACTGCGCCTGGAACAGACTCAGAAAGCTGACCCCGCGTTAGTCGAAGAAATCTCCGCGCGGAACCGCCACCTGCCCGATTTCAAGCGGGTCGGTGGATATCTGATTTGGGATAAAGACTTTCCGCGGACGGCTTCGATGAAAATCAAGCGACAGGTGCTCGCGGAGGAAATCGGCAAGTCGGCGGAAAGGTCGGCAGCGGTGGAATTTTAATTGGGCGATGAAGTTGAGTCGCCCTGCGGAATCTAGAGTGTTCCCGCCTGAAAATTGGATCGTAGACTTTGAGGCAAAACTACCTTGCAATTGTGAATCCGGCGGCAGGGGGCGGGAAGAGCCGCAAGCTGTTGAGCCCGGCGTTGCAACGCCTGCAAGCTGGCGGCATTGAGGTAACTGCCGTGGAGACTCAGCGTCCGGGACAAGCGACGGAGATTGCGCGCGACGCCTACGGGCGTGGGGTCCGAAACTTTATTGCGGTTGGCGGGGACGGCACGTCCTATGAAATCATAAATGGTTTGTATCCCCAAGCCACTGCCGATGCGCGCCCAACTCTCGGATTCTTGCCGCTCGGTACTGGCAATTCTTTTCTCCGCGACTTCAGCGATGGCGGTGTAGAGTACGGAATCGAGTCTCTGCTCGCTCACCGAAGTCGGCCTTGCGATGTGCTGCGATTGCGCCACCGCGCCGGAGTAATCCACTACATTAATCTGTTAAGCATGGGCTTCACGGCAGACGTGGCGACCTTGCGCGCGCGGCGATTCAGCGCCTGGGGCGAGCTCGGATACCAGGCTGCGATTTTTCTGACTCTGGCGCGATTCAATCGCCGTCCTTTCCCGGTTCGGGTGGGGCGAGCGGAACCCTTTGACAACCGGCGCTGCTTGTTTCTGACTTTCAACAACAGTAAATTCACCGGCGGGACAATGATGATCGCTCCCCAGGCTGAGATCGATGACGGCCTGGTGGAATACGTTCGTTGGGGGCCGATTGGGCGGCTTGGATTAATTCGTAACCTCCCTGGTCTTTATGACGGTACGCATGTCGAGCACCCGCTGGCCGAACGTCAGGCAGTACGGCGTGTCGAATTTAACCTTGCGAGTCCAGCCGACGTAATGGTCAACGGGGAAGTGCTGACCCTGCATTGCGAGGAACTGGATGTGCTTCCGGGCGCGCTCAATGTCGTGGCCTGATCTTGCCACGACATGAAAGCGCCGTGATATAAGGATGACTCATGTCTGATGAACGACGCAAGAGGCAACAGGAGCGCGGCGGCGGTGGCGCAAGTGAGGTGAAGACCAAGAAAATCCTTACTTACGGGGTCATCCTGATCCTGGTGGCCGGAGTATTCCTGGGAGTCCGGTATTATCAGAATCATAGGTACGATTCTTTCGCGCAGTGCCTGGCCACCAAGCAGGCGAAAATGTATGGTCTCTACTGGTGCCCGCATTGTCTTGAACAGAAAGAAATGTTTGGCCAGTCCTTCCACTACGTGCCCTATGTGGAGTGCGCGATCAAAGGCTCAAAGGAAGAGGCGGTTGAATGTAAGGTCGCCGGAGTGAAGCTATTTCCCAGCTGGCAGTTTGGGGGGGAGCCGCCGAAGGAGGGAGTTTTGTCGTTGGAAGCCTTGAGCGACAAGACGGGCTGTAGCTTGCCATGACCGATTCGGCATTGTTTTGTCCGCGGGGGCGCCCATAGTGCCAGGCATAAACCGGGCTCTGTTTGCCATTATTGCGGTTTTGGCTTTGGCGGGCGTGATCGTTTCGGCAGTTTCGCTTCAGCGCCATTATGCAAAGTCTGCGACCGCCTACTGTGACTTGAATCAGAAGTTCAGTTGCGACATCGTGAATCGCAGCGAGTATTCGACGGTGCAAGGAATTCCGGTTGCGGGTATTGGCGTTGCCGGGTATGCAGCGTTGTTTTTTCTAGCTGCATTCCGGCGATCGCGTGCCGAAACTCCGAACCGCCTGCTGGGAGCGGCTCTCGCAGGCTTAGGCTTTGCGCTATATCTGACCTATATTGAAGCCTACGAGCTGATGACCTGGTGTATTTTGTGCCTGGGCTCGTTGGTGATCATTTCCCTGATCAGTCTGCTCGCAATCGCAGTGAAACTGCGAGGTGCGAAGGCGTAGTACGGGCGTGGGTTGTATCCTGATGTTGCACGTTTCCCTGATGGACGAAATCCAGCAAACTGAGGGTGTTCGCCATCCTTCTGCGCCCAGTGTAATCCGCGTGCAGGCGGCGACCGGAGATCTACGCCTGCACGAATTTCGCAGCCGTATTTTTCGCAATAGGCGATTTCTGCGCGTATGGCTTCCCCCGGGATATGACGATCCGGCGAACGCAAACCGGCGTTACCCGGTCCTCTATCTGAATGATGGTCAGAATTTATTCGAAGCGGCGCTTTCCTTCACGGGAGTCGAATGGCAGGTGGATGAGACCAGCGACCGGTTGATCCGCGAAGGCGTAATTCCGCCCATGATAATTGTGGGGATAGACAATAGCGGAGCGGACCGCCTTCGGGAATACATGCCGTATCGATCCGTGCAGCCGATGAGGCTGCGGGTGCAGGGGAGCCGCTATCCCGATTTTCTGATCAACGAAGTGATGCGGTTCATCGGCCGAAGTTACCGTGTGGCCACTGGAGCGGAAAATACCGGGCTGGGAGGGTCTTCGCTAGGTGCGCTGATCGCGCTTTATACCGCGGCGGTGCGTCCCAACATTATTGGCCGGCTCCTTCTGGAGAGCCCGTCCTTGTGGGCGTCGAACCGCCAGATCATCCGGCAGAGTCGTAAGGTTAAGAGTTGGCCGGAGCGAGTTTTTCTGGCGACCGGAACGGCCGAAGCGGGAAGGCCGGATCGGGATCAGAGCATGGTTGACGACGTTCGGGAGCTGGCGGCGATCCTGCGTCGCGCGGGAGTGGACGAGACGCGTCTGAGGTTCGTGATCGACGATGGAGCTGCGCACCACGAGGCGGCATGGGCGAAGCGCTTCCCTGACGCGCTGGCATTTCTGTTCGGGAAGTAGTGACTGCGCCGAGCTTTCTACATTTAAGCAATCCTGGCAAGATCGAGTCCGGTTCAGGCAGCAGGAGTGGTCGTGGCTGGGCGACTTATCTGCCAGATCAAGTACAGCGTCGCGGCCATCGCAATCACCGAGACCTGCACATGCGTCCATCGCGCAAAGGGTCCGATCAAGGGGAGCATATAAACGAAGTAAAGAAACGTCCCCAGCCTGCGAGTCGCGGTCGTCGGCTTTTGGAGAACTAGCCAGTCAGCCAGCAACAGAAACGCGGGCGCTAGAATTACTAAATCGTAGACCGTGAGGTGCGGCGCCAGCAGTACGCTGGCGAGGAGCAACGCGGAAAACCGCAGGGGCATAGGTACCGCAGGGCCGCGCCGCCAACATGCAATCGTGAGTCCGAGCACGAAGATCGCGCTCAGGCAATAGAGCGCAAGAGAAAGTCCGGGCCAGGGCAAAAGCATAGACCAGAACGTTCGCAAGGAGTGGGTTTGATAGGGCTTGGGCTCGAGCAGAGGAAATACAGCGCGCACCTTCCAGAGCATGCGCATCCAGTGGCGCAAAGGTTCGATCCCGTAATAAAGCACTCCGACCCAGAGTTGTGCTGAAGACGAGAGAATCGCACCTGCCACAGTTTTCCAGGCGCCGATTGATATGAACACAATGGCTGCCGCCAGTCCCAACTGCGGCTTGAAGATCAAACACCCGAGGGCCAGTCCAGCAAGGAACTCCCGCCCGTCATGCAGGAGAAAAAATGCCAGTGTGAAGCAAACGAGTGCGAGGGCGGAGGTCTGCCCCCACGCGATCAGATGAAAGAAAGCCGGGAACGCTACCGCGAGAACAGCAATGACGGTTCCGTCATCGTGCAGGTTCGGGCGGGTGCGCCATACAGCGTAGCAGCAGGCTCCGTACAACACCGCGCTGCATCCCCACCACAGAAGGAGTGCCCAGCCGTAGGCGAAATGAGCCAGGGGCGCAAAAAGGATCGAAACCTGCGGGGGATAAAGAGGGAAGTAGCGAATGCCCGCCGCTTGCGGTACTCGCTGAGCCGCCAGCGCGGCCTGGGCATTCATGTCGTATAAATCAGAGCCATCGTTGTCGGCAGCGAGTGCGCCCAGCGTGTAGAGATGCAGAAAGTCCGTTCCCTTGAGATTTCCGTTACGGTCGCGAAGACTCGGAGTCGCTACGTTCCACCCGTAGGCCGACCACAGGCAGAGCGCAAGGATCGTCCCATGGGCGCGCAGGCGCCTGGCGGTCAGCCACGATATTGGATGAGGTGGAGAGGCCGTCAGGATGTTGGACCTCAATTCATGGGATAGGGCTCAAGCAGAGGGGGAGAATCATCGCCAGACATCAGCCAGGCATGGCGATCGCGGAAATAACGCAGGAGTTCCAAGTTCTGTTCTCTTCCCATGTCACGAGCCCAGACAATACGCGCCCGATCAATATCGGGATCGTTGTAAATCCAATCGCGATCCACATTATGCTCCGGTCCGTAGCGGACGATGATTAGATGCCCACCGGGAATCGCGTTCAGCCGCTCAACAACACCTACAAGATCCAGGTTGCCAATGGGCCAGCGGGGTTCCAGCGGAGCGTGCACCACGATTCCCGTGGTGCGGAGAAGAACCATTCCAATACAGACGATTACGACACTGCGCACGAGATATTGTCCTGCCGGACCGCGATTGCGCCGCCACAAACGCAGGTGCCGCAGGCACTGGACCAGCACTAGATAAACCAAGCCGGTAGCGGGCGCGACATAGTGAGGAAAAGTCCAGGTTTCCACCAGCCAGCCAAGGGAAAAAATGAACCCGGCAACGAGAGCGAGCCGCATGCGGCGATCGTGGACGACCCAAGGAAACATAATCAGCGGGAGCGAAAATGCGGGGCCAATATAAAATCGCCAGAGCTCCAGGATTTTGTGGGCTGTTCTACGCATGAAGCCGGTGAAGGTGCGCGCTTCGTCGAACTCGTGCACTTCCCATCCCGCATAATAGTCGCGCATCACTGGGTGATGATACTGCGGTACGGCCCGCTTAGAAAAAAACAAGAAATAGGGAACTACGGCATAAGTTTCACGGTTGACGGCATACGTCATGCGAAACGGACTTCCCGTGACTCGCCAATAGTAATAACCGGTTCCTACTGAAGCAACGATAAGAACGCATGTTGCAGGCAGAACCAGGCGACGAAATAAGAGCGGCCACGGAGGGAGCTTTCGACCCTTGAGCCAAACCACAAGGCCGACTGCCACCGCTATGCTGAGGACGAATCCTTCATAAGGCCGGCTGTTCGCCATCATGGCAAGGCCGACCGCGAGCAGAATTCCGTCGCGGACGCGGGGGCGGTTGCGAAGCCTTGGAATCGCACCCAATACCAGGGCTCCGCCTGTCGCGGCGACCGCCGGGCACCAATAGCTGTTCATCCAGTAGCTGAATGTGGCAAAGCGCAAAACGGAAAGAACTCCGCCAAACAACGCCCAAGTAGGCGGAAACCAACCCTGTAGCATCCAGCAGAGCGCGGCGCAGAAAATGGCCGTGATCAGCCACACACCAATCCATGGATTCCCGCCAATCAGCAGACCCGCGGCCAGTGTAAGACCCTGTCCGGGTGCATACATCGACATATAACTCGGCTGCTGAATAATTTGAAAACTCTCGAAGTGAACCCACATGGGGTGGGTTGGATTTGTGAGATGACCGGAGGCGAATGTTTTGGCAGCGAGCAGATAGCTATACTCGTCATTCCAGTTAGGAAGTGGAATTCCGATCAGCGGGATTAAGGCGGCGCGAACGCTCAGGCCCAGGGCGCCGACAAACCCTACGGCAAGGGCGCGACGCCGCGCCAGCCGCGTAAAGAGATGTTCAACGCGATTGAACAGCGTCCCGCTGTTCCGCCTGTGTTGCCGAAGGGAAATGAAGATGGCAGCAAGCGCCATGACTGCTTCCGTGATGGTCAGCAACCATGGCGCCAGATGTCGATAGATTTCGCTCATTCGGATCTGGCGGGTAGAGAAGCTAAATTATTTGCAAGCCACCGCGGGATTCCTATTTGCTTGCGGTTTCCTTAACGCTGATCTCTTCAAACAGACCGTCCACGATCTGAATCATCTCTTTGTCAACAACGCGATTCTTGGAGATCGCCTCTTTCAGAGGGATGGAAACAATCTTATTCGACCGCAGAGCAGCCATGCAGCCGAACTCTCCGCGATGCACCATGTCGATCGCGCCCAAGCCATAACGCGTGGCCAGCACTCGGTCGAAAGCGCTGGGAGAGCCGCCGCGCTGGATGTGCCCCAACACGACCGCGCGAGTTTCGAACCCGGTGCGTTTCTCAATCTCACGCGCGAGAACGTTCGCGATGCCGCCCAGTTTCGCATGGCCAAATTCATCCTTGCCCATGTCCTGCAGGATGGGAGCCCCATCGCCGGTATTGGAAGAAAACTTTGCCCCCTCCGCCACTACGACGATAGAAAAATAACGGCCGCGCTCGTGGCGCTGACGAATCGATTCGGCCACCTTGTCGACGTCGAAGGGCCGCTCAGGAATCAGAATCGCATCGGCGCCGCCGGCGATGCCGCTGTACAGAGCGATCCAGCCAGCGTCGCGTCCCATCACCTCCACCACCATCACGCGGTTGTGGGCCTCGGCAGTCGTATGGAGACGGTCAATCGCTTCACACACAATATTGCAAGCCGTATCAAATCCGAAAGTGTAATCCGTCCCACCCAGATCGTTGTCGATGGTCTTGGGCACGCCCACTACCTGGACTCCGTTTTCGTGCAGCTTCTGAGCGACTGACAAAGTATCATCGCCGCCGATCGCGACCAGGGCGTCGATTTTGTGCTTTTCGATGGTGGCGATGCAACGCTCAATGCCGTCTGGACGCTTGGAAGGATTTGTGCGGGAAGTCCGCAGGATGGTTCCACCGCGGGGCAAAATTCCGCCTACCGCGTCCAGATTTAGCGGCATGCTCTTGTCTTCGATCACACCCCGCCAGCCCTCCATGAATCCCACAAACTCATCGTGAAAATGAAACACACCCTTTCTCACGACCGCGCGGATGACCGCGTTCAACCCTGGGCAATCGCCCCCGCCGGTTAAAATCCCAATTCTCATTGCATACTCCTCTTTCGGCATGAGTTCAGAGTTCAGAATGCAGTTCTCCGACGGCACCCCGGATGAAGCGCTACGAAGAATCAAGAACCAAAGGGTGAAAATCGGTTGGAAAGGATAGAGTAACACTAAATCGACTGTCGCCAAAGCAGAGTTGCGGGAGAAAATCGTTTACGTAGGGCCTCTGCGCCTTCTACATAAAACATTGCGCTGCGACGCAAGATTCGCCACAATGCTCGACGGACATGAATAAAACTCTGTCGATTTTCGTCTGGGGAGTATTGGGCCTGCTGGGTGCGGTGGCGGTTGGCGTGGTCGCCCTTCGCCGCGGGGAGCCGATCAACGCATTATGGCTGCTTGTGGCCGCAGCTTGCTGCTATGCGCTCGGATACCGTTTTTACAGCAAGTTCATCGCCGTCAAGATTCTCGCGCTTGATGCTCTCCGTGCTACCCCCGCCGAGCGTCTGGAAAACGGCCGCGATTTTCTGGTGACGAATAAGTGGGTGGTGTTTGGGCATCATTTTGCTGCCATCGCCGGGCCGGGCCCGTTGGTGGGGCCGGTGCTGGCCGCGCAATTTGGCTATCTTCCCGGAATGCTGTGGGTGCTCGCGGGTGCAATCTTCGCCGGATGCGTGCAGGACTTCGTGATTCTGCTCTTCTCCGTTCGCCGCGACGGCAAATCGCTTACCGAAATGGCGAAGGAAGAAATCGGACGCGTGGGCGGGGTAGTCGCGTACACGGCTGTGATCGCGATTCTCATCATCCTGCTTGGAGTGGCTGCGCTGATCGTAGTCAACGCGCTGAAAGACAGTCCCTGGGGCACATTCACGATTGCGATGACGATCCCTATCGCGTTGCTAATGGGACTCTATCTCCGGCGCATTCGTCCCGGCAAGGTGCTGGAGGTCTCGGCGCTGGGATTCGTGCTTGTGCTTCTCGCGATCTGGGGCGGACAGTGGGCCTCGCAAAATCCGGCGATGGCTCGTGCCTTCACTTTAAGCGCTCCCACTCTGGCGATTCTCATCATTGTGTACGGCTTTGCAGCCTCGGCTCTTCCGGTGTGGCTACTGCTGGCGCCGCGGGACTATCTGAGCACGTTTGTGAAGTTAGGGACAATTGCACTTCTCGCCATCGGAATCGTTGCCTTGCATCCGACGCTGCACATGCCCGCGCTGACTCGGTTTGTGGACGGCTCCGGGCCGGTCTTTGCAGGAAAGATTTTTCCCTTCGCCTTCATTACCATCGCTTGCGGAGCGATCAGCGGCTTCCATGCACTCATCTCGAGCGGAACCACGCCCAAACTGATCGCGCGCGAAACTCAGACGCGTATGGTGGGTTACGGCGCCATGATGGCGGAATCTGCGGTTGCAGTCATGGCAATTATCGCCGCGTGTGTGCTGCAGCCCGGCGTCTACTTTGCAATTAACAGTCCCGCCGGCATAGTCGGGCAGACCGCAACCGCGGCTACTGCAACCATCTCATCTTGGGGATTTCCCGTGACGGCCTCCGACATGCAAGCGCTCGCTCACGCCGTCGGCGAGCAGACTCTGTTCAACCGCACGGGTGGCGCACCGGCATTCGCCGTCGGCATGGCGCACATCTTCTCGCAAAGCCTGGGAGGCGCAGCCGTTATGGCGCTCTGGTATCACTTCGCTGTGATGTTCGAGGCTTTGTTCATCCTCACCGTTCTCGACGCGGGTACCCGTGTGGCGCGCTTCATGGTTCAGGACGCGCTGGCGCATATCTATAAACCTTTGGGGCGCACGAGTTGGTATCCGTCGATTCTGGCCACCAGCGCACTCATTGTCGGCGCCTGGGGATACTTTCTGTGGCAGGGCGTTAAAGACCCTTTAGGCGGCATCAACTCATTGTGGCCGTTATTCGGCATCGCCAATCAGTTGCTGGCTACCGTAGCTCTCTGCGTAGGCACGACAATCATCATCAAGATGCACCGGGCCCGTTTCGCCGCGGTCACGCTGGTGCCGCTGCTGTGGCTGGTTGCGGTTACTTTCACGGCGTCCTGGCACAAGATTTTCGATCCCAACCCTCGAATCGGATTCCTGGCGCAGGCGCGTGTTCTAACAGCGGCTCCAGCCAACAATGCAACCGGACGCCTTATCTTCAATAACCGGCTGGATGCTGCTGTGACCGCCATCCTTGTCGTGATGGTTGCGTTGGTGCTGATCGAATCCGTACGCCGGTGGATCGGGGTCCTGAGTAGCAGGGAAGCAGTTCGTGTGAAGGAAACTCCGTTTGTAATGACGCGGTTGGCGGAGGAAAGAGGATGAACCGCCTTTTGAACGCAGCTAAAATCTTGCGGGCGGCTCTGCGCGAAATCTTCGACGAAGCCGCCTACGAACGCTTCTTGCGACGCACTCAGAAGACGTCATCAGCGGAAGCGTACGGCGCCTTCCGCCGCGAATTTGAAGAAGCCAAAGCGCAGCGGCCGAGATGCTGTTAGCGAACAAGCGTTTCGGCTCCTGGGGGCCGACACTGCGGTCCGCCACGTTGATTCTGATTCTTGAGTCAGTCGATTCTTGAAGAGAAACTACGCCGGAGCGCCGAAGCGTACTGAGACTAGTTTGGAAACTCCCGGCTCTTGCATGGTCACGCCGTACAGCACGGGGGCGATGCTCATCGTCTTCTTGCTGTGGGTAATGAGCACGAATTGGGTTTGCACGCTCATTTCTTTCACGAGTTCAGTGAAGCGGCCGATGTTGGCTTCGTCGAGCGGGGCATCGACTTCGTCAAGGATACAGAAGGGGCTGGGCGCGTATTGGAAGATGCCGACCAGCAAGGCGAGCGCGGTCAGCGCCTTTTCGCCGCCGGAGAGCAGGAGCACGCTCTGCAGGCGCTTTCCGGGGGGCGAGGCTACAACGTCGATACCGCTCTCGGCGCTGTTTTCCTCATCGGTAAGTTTCATGAAGGCATGGCCGCCGCCGAATAGCTTTTTGAATGTGGCTTGGAAGTTTTCGTTGATCTTGGCGAAAGCTTCTTCAAACTTCTGGCGTGAGATTTGATCGATCTCGCGAATAGTGGCCGTGGTGTTTTCGATGGAGGAGATCAAATCCTTGCGCTGAGTATCGAGGAAGGAGTGGCGTTCCGCAGTCTCTTTGTATTCTTCGAGAGCCATCATGTTAACGGGGCCCATGGCTTCGAGTTTGGCGCGCATGTCGCGGTAGAGTTGGTCTTCTGTGGCGAGTTGCTCTCCTGTGACCGCGGCCAGGGTTGTGTCGGACATTAATGCGGCACGCTCGACCCCGAGCTCGTTCAAGCAGGTTTCGGACATGTATTGCGCGTCGGATTCGAGCTTGGCGGCGGCGGCCGACAATTCACCACGGCGGTCGCGAGCCTGATCGAGCAGCAAGCGGCCATGGCGCAGAAGGTCGTCGATTTCGGTCAGGCGGGCGCGCAGTTGTTCGGTTTCAAATTGCAGCAGGCCTTCGCGAGTCTGTGCGGCATTGCGCTCCGCTTCCAGATCAGCGGCATGCCCGGTTAGTTGTACGTTCTCGGATTCACGCTGCAGTTTTTCGGCGGCTGCGGCTTCGATTTGTAAAGCCAGTGCGTGCACGCGGTCGCCCATCTCGGCGAATAGCGATTCAATCCGTTGTAGAACCGCAGCCGCGGAGCGGTGGCGCTCTTCGAGCGTCGCTACGCGCGCGGCGTGTTGCGAGCTGGTCTGGGCGGATTCCTCGCGGCGTTGGCGCAGGGCAGTCAAGGATTCCTGCGCGGCCGCAATTTGCTGTTCGAGCTGAATGCGTTGCAGTTCCAGGATCTCGATTTCGGATTGCCGGGCGCACAGCACGCCTTCCTGCTCAGCACGCTCGGCGGCAAGGCGCTGCAGTTCGAGTTGGGAAACGTTGAGACGTTCGCCGACTCGAGTCATCTCCGACTCGAGCTGCTGAAGCATGTGGCCCGAGGTCATGGCCCGATGCTCGGCTTCGCGCTTTTCGCCGTCCAGTCGATCGAGCAGGGAACTGAGGTCTTTGATTTCGCGGCCCAGGGTGAGCACGCGCATCTCTTCGTCGCGCAGGGCGCGTTCGAGATCTTCGAGTTGGCGCAGGACCTCGCGCAGTTCACGTTTCATCGAGAGCGGGCCCTCGGAGCGCTGTTTGCCTCCGGTAACGGTGACGTTATGGAAGCACTCGCCGGCTTGGGAAAGGAAGAAGGCGTCGGGATTTTCAAGCGCCAGGCCGCGAGCGACGTTGGCTTCGGGAACGATGTAGCCGTCGCGGAGCTTGGGCAGGATTACTTCCAGCGATTTGCCAAAGCCGTCGAGCACGCGAATGGTGTTCTTCAGCGGAACGATTTGCGCTGCGGGCGGGGCGCAGTGTGCGGCTTCGTCGACGATGAAAGAGAATTTTGCTTGCGAATCTTCGGGATGGACGAGGAAGGTGGCGCGTCCGTCGACGCCGGTGCGCAGCATGCGCAGGCCTTCGTCGGCCGCGTCCCAGGATTTGACGACGACATAGTTCAGTTCGTCGCGCAGGAAGTCTTCGACTACGCGTTCGTAGCGCGGTTCTACCTCGAGGAAGTCGGCCAGCACACCTACGGGCGCGAGACCTCCTTGCATCACGCCAGACTGAAACAGGCGGCGGACGGATTCGGTGGAGTATCCGTGCTCGGCGATCACGGCTTCGAGCGAGCCTTTCTTGCCGAGAGCGGTGGCGTACTCGGCGCGGAGCACGTCGAGGTTGGTCTTGGATCGTGTTTCCTCGAGCTTCTTCTGTTCGATCAGGCGGCGCAGTTGGCTGATCTCTTCGGTGATTCCGCTGACGCGCTGGGTGACGGTTTCAAATTCAAGGGCGAGTTGGCCGCGTTGTCCTCCGAAGGCTTCGACCTGGGTGTTCGCGTTCGTGATTTCGGCTTCGAGGCGGCGGGCTTCGCGGTCGGCGCCTGCCAGGCGTTCTTCGGCTTGCGCGATTTGATTGCGGAGACGCGAAGCCGATGAGACTGTGTCGAAGATGGCGACGCGCGATTCTTCCTGCTGGCGCTCGATTTCGGCTAGACAGGCGGCGGCTGAAGCAGCGTCTTGCTGGCATAAGACGAGATCGTTCTGGGCGGCTGCCAGATCGGCGGCTGCGGATTCAAGAATATGGCGATTGGATTCGCGCTCGGATTCAAGCGCCGTGAGACGGTGGCGAGCCTGCGCCAACTCGGCTTCGGATGAAGCAACCCTCACCAGCAACTCGGCGCAACGCTCTTCGTTGTGGCGGCGGCGGGCGTGAGCGCGGTCGATTTCAAGCGTGATCTGGCTGATGCGGTCGCGATTCTCGCGCAACTCGGTCTCAATGCTGTATCCGCGCTGGGTGCGGTCCGCGTGTTCGGCTTCGAGCTCCTGCACGGCCACGGTGCGATGCTGCATTTCTTCGGCGAGGGCGTTCAGTTGCGAATCCAGTTCGGCGCTTTCCTGCTCAATGGCGGCAAACTTGCTGGCCAGGACTGAGCGCAGCTTCGCGCGCATCTCGTCCCGCAGGCGGGCATAGCGCTCGGCCTTCGAGGCCTGGCGTTTCAGCGAATTCATCTGGCGCGTGACTTCGTCGAAGATGTCATTGATGCGCGAGAGGTTGAGCTTTGCATCTTCCAGGCGCGCCTCGGCGAGGCGCTTTTTGGTTTTGAATTTCGTGATCCCTGCGGCTTCTTCGAGAATCGCGCGGCGGTCGGTGGGACGGCTGCTTAGGATCTGTCCGATGCGGCCCTGCTCGATTAGCGCGTAGGACTCGGGGCCTAGGCCGGTGCCCATGAATAATTCCTGAATGTCCCGGAGGCGGCAGAGTTTGCCGTTCAACAGATATTCACTGTCACCGGAGCGAAACAAGCGGCGCGTGACCACGATTTCTCCGGCGCGGAACTGCTGCTGGCTGAATTTGCGGCGGCGGATTTTTAGAACCACGTGGGGAGCGGCGGTCCCCACGAATGCTGCAGTCGGCGGTGCGGTGACGTTATGCACCGGAAGCGCGAAGATCGGCTCATCTTCGGGGAAGGCGACGGCGATCGTATTGACCTTTGATCCGGAAACTCCGGAGCGCGGGACTTCTACTTCTTCGGTTCTGCCGGGCTGGGCATCTTCGACGGCTTGTTCGGTTGCCTGGGCGGCGCGGGCGCGGATGGAGGCTTCGTCCCAGTCGTCGGTGATGTGGGATTCGGCGAGACGTTCCTGAGGAAGATCGTCTTGGATGTCGATCTCCGTCGGGGCGTTGGCGTCGGGACCGCTGTAGGCTTCGGGATCGATCAGCGTGAGCGACACTTCGGCCATGCCTGTCGGCTTGCGGTCGCGTGTGCCGGCGAAGATGACGTCTTCCATGCGCGCGCCGCGCAACGTCTTGGCCGACTGCTCGCCCAGTACCCAGGAGATGGCGTCGGAAATATTCGACTTGCCGCAGCCGTTGGGGCCGATGATCGCGGCCACGCCGTCGCCGTGGAACTTGAGTTCGGTGCGGTCGCAGAACGATTTGAACCCGAGAATCTGAAGCCTTTTCAGTTTGAGCAACGTGAACTCCTTGGGAACAGTGGCCAGTTGTCAGTGCCCAGAAGCGAGTCGGTCAGCCTCGCATCGGCGTTTTATTGCATGGGCGCGCGTGTTTACTAACGGGATTCCTCTTCTCGATTCGATGCATGCCTCGATCAGTTTCGGACCATTTTGGGCGACATTCTCACCCCAGGCTGGAAGGGGCGGGCACAAAGTTAAGCTACTGTAACGGTGAAATTGGGGCGGGGTCAAGCAATATAACACCATATATGGTGTGGGGTTGCGAGAGACCGCGTTGGGTTGCACACACATTGCAGCAGATGGATGGTTTTTCAGTGGAGACGGAAAAGGAGGTGGGAGTGTCGCGAGAGCAAGATAAGGCTAGCGCAGTTCGATCAATGACTGCAATGGGGAATTCACCAGTAGGTGTAGCTTCTGGGCTGCAAACAAATCGGGATTTATGCTTCTCCGTTACACTACTGCCTATGAACTGGTTCCCCGACCGTCTGGCTGTGAGCGTTAAGCGTGCAGTGCGTAGTACCTGTATCGGTCTGATTCTGATACCAACAATTTCATGTCGCGGGGCGTCGCCCGACTGGAACGGCACCTGGAAGCTGGACCCGGCCAAGAGCGATATCCCCGGACCGACGATTGTAGTTTCGATTACCCCGGATGGTATGTGGCACAACTCGGGCGGCAGCGGCACAACCGCGAACTTCCGGTGCGACGGCAAAAGATATCAGGCAACGGACATTCTAACGGTCTATTGCACACAAGTGAACAGTTCGGACGTGGAAATCACTGGCTTCAAGAATGAATCGAAAGTGATCACAGCACATTGGGAGTTGTCTCCCGACGGAAAAGTACTATCAGTCAAATCCACCAATTTTCTCGCAGACGGATCGGTAAAAACGAAAGAGCATCGGTATACGCGCACTTCTGGATTGGTAGGTTTCGCTGGCGGGTGGAAGAATGTGAATCCCGTGGAAGCGATACCGTCGATTCGGAAGATAAGCTTGCAGGGGCACATCCTCCATCAATCCTTTCCAGAGGAGGATCGGTACATGGATGTCACGCTTGATGGCCCGGACGCAGCCATACATGGTCGTTTAACCTCGCCACGTGCAACACTCGCACTCGAAGAACGCAGTCCGCGAGAGTTAAGTTCGACAATGAAGGTGTACGGCAAAATCGTCAGCGTCGGGTATTGGCAAATAAGCGCGGACGGGCGCTCGCTAACGGAATCGTACTGGGTACCTGGCAGACCGCCGGAACGAGTAAAGGCCGTGCTCACGTATGAGAAACAATAACAAGCGAGTGAACCCAGGTTGTGACAAGAGTTTCGCAGCCCCGCGATCCAGTTTCCGAGGATCAGCATTGGGACCCTTAATCTGCGAACCCTAGCTGCCGTCTTGCGGCAACCCAGAGGTCAATTGTCGAAATCATCGATAGCGCTCATTGGGCGAATTGGAGGCATTGCTGACAGCTCCGACAGGGTAGGAGTGCAGGGATCCTTCGACTGCGCCGGGGCACTCGCTTCGCGAATGCCCCTGCTTGGCTCAGGATGACAATTCTGTGTTCGACGCGATTTAGCTGCCTAGCTTTTCGAAGAAGCGGCAGATGGTTTCGATTCCGCGGTGGAAGTTGGGGATGTGGAACTTTTCGTTCGGAGCGTGGAGGTTGTCGTCGGGGAGGCCGAAGCCCATCATTACGCTGGGAATTTTCAGGACATCCTGGAAGTCGGTGACGATGGGGATGGAGCCGCCGCTGCGGATGAAGACGGTTTCTTTTTTAAAAGTATCGTGGAGGGCTTCGGTGGCGGCTTTGATGTAGCGATTGTCAGTGCCGACCACGCAGGCCGGGCCTTTGCTCCAGACTTTGATTTTCGTTTCAATGCCTTTCGGAGTGAGTTTCTTCACGAAGGCTGAATATTTTTTGAAAACGTCGTCGGGATCCTGATTGGGGATCAGGCGCATGGAAACTTTGGCTTGCGCTTTTGCGGGGATCACGGTCTTGGCGCCGGGGGCGGTGAAGCCTCCGGGCATGCCGTGGACTTCGAGAGTGGGTCGCGCCCAGGTGCGGTAGAGGACCGAGTAGCCGGGTTCACCGGTGAGAACTTTCGATCCGACTTCGGTTTTGCGGTAGTGCTCTTCGTTGAAGGGCAGGCGCTTCCAGGCTTTGAGTTCGTCTTTCGTTGGAGCCTTCACGCCTTTGTAGAAGCCGGGGATCAGGACTTTGCCCTTGGAATCTTTTAGCTTGCTGATGATTTCGATCAGGGCGAAGAAGGGATTGGGGGCGGCGCCTCCGTACATGCCGGAGTGCAGATCGGTCTTGGCGCCGACGGCTTCGATTTCGGTGTAGACCAGGCCGCGCAGGCCGACGCAGAGTGTGGGGAGGTCGGGCGCGAATAATTCTGTATCGCAGACCAGGGCGAAATCAGCCTTCAGTTTGGCTTTTTGTTTTCGCAGATATTCGGCGATGGCTTCGCCGCCGACTTCTTCTTCGCCTTCGAAAATAATTTTCACATTCAGCGGAAGCTTACCGCCGCCGCTTTGCATTAGGGATTCGAGTGCTTTCACTTCCATCCAGAGTTGGCCTTTGTCGTCGACGGCGCCGCGGGCGTAGATGTTGTTGTTGCGCTCGGTGGGCTCGAAGGGCGGACTGTGCCACTCGTCGAGCGGTTCGGCGGGCTGGACGTCATAGTGCGCGTAACACAGCACGGTGGGCTTACCTGAGGCGTGCAGCCAGTCAGCGTAGATGAGAGGGTGTCCCTTGGTGGGGATCACTTCGACGTTGTCCATGCCGATGCGGCGCAGTTCGGCGGCCACGTAGTCGGCGGCTTTTTTTATGTCTGGCTTGTGCTCCTCGAGAGTGCTGACGCTGGGGATGCGGAGAAGATCTTTTAATTCGCTCAGAAAACGTTGCTGATTGCTGCGGGCAAAATCGACTGCCGGGGAAGCCATGAGATGATCCTTTGAAAATGAGATAGCCATCGAACTTTAGGAAACAAATCAGTATAGCTCGGGCGAGGAGATCGTTTAACCACAGAGGCAGAGGTTCACGCAGGAGACCCCTCTCTTGCAAAAGAGGAATAGGGCACCCGCTGGGCAATCTCTCAAACGCGGAATCTTGCGGGCGAGAAGGGAGCTAGATCGTATACCGGAGGACGGTCATCGATGATTGCTACCATAACTTCAGCGGTGATCGGGGCTAGCAGTATGCCATCCCGGAAGTGGCCGGTGGCGACGAAATAGCCTGGAGTTTCGGTTGGACCCAAGATGGGCAAGGCGTCGGGAGTTCCGGGGCGCAGGCCGGCCCAATCTTCGAGGATTTTGCCGTTGCGCAGTTCCGGAACCAGGTCCAGCGCTGCGCGATGAAGGCGTTGAATTGTGGGAATGTCGGTACGCTTATCGAACCCAGCTTCTTCGACGGTTGCGCCAACGAGTAGGCGTCCGTCGCTGCGCGGAATGAGATAGACCTCGGGAGAACGGATAACGTGTTTAAGCAGCGCATGCGACGGCATTACAAGGCACAGCATTTGTCCCTTCACTGGGCGCGTAGGGAAGGCGTGCGGCGTGATTTGCCCTGACCACGCGCCCGCGCAGTTAACGACTTTGGCTGCATGGAAGCTGGTCTTAATCGTCTGGACGCCTGCAGCGCGGCCATCGATGGTCGTAACGGCCGTTACCTCGTCGCCGGAAGAGAAATCAATTCCGCGGCGCTTGGCGGCTTTCCAGGCGGCGGAAGTGAGCGCTCTGGGATCGACGCTGCGCTCTTTTAAATAGAAGGCTGGCCTGTTTGGCTCGGCCAGCCCGGGTTCCAGTTCGCTCAGGGGAACGGGCAGCAAACTTGCTAGCGTGAATCCTGGCCGCTCATAAACGTGCTCGGGAGGAGGAAACACAATCGTTCCGTAATCGCGCAGATCGACGTGGAATCCGGAATCGAACTGGAGGTCTTGCGCAAACTCGGGATACATGCGAGCGCTGGCAGTGGCGAGAGGCTGGAGAGCGGCGGGGGTTTCGAGGCTGCATTCGACCAGCATACCTCCGGCGGCGTGGGAAGCTTCGCGGCCGGGCTCTCCGCGCTCGACGACCAACACGGTCGCGCCGCGCTTGCGCAGGGCAAGGGCTAACGAGAGGCCAATAATGCCTCCGCCGATGATGATTACATCCCAGGTCTTCTTCACCTTGGCATTGTAAAAGAGCAACGGGAGAAAGATGTCGAGCTGGCAGCGGCAGACCTGAAGAAATGGGAAGGAGATGACAGGGAGAGCGCGGGTGCATAAAATGGCAGCCATGAAGAAGACTTTCGTGATCGGGGTGCTGGGGGCGCTGTTGTCGATGTCGGGGATTGGTTTCGGGCAAAAACAAGACCAAAATGAGCCGACGTCGTACGTATATTTTTCCGTGGTCAAAGAAGACAATGGCAAACCGGTGCGCAACGCCGCGGTCATCATGCATGCCGTGAATGAGAAAGGTAAGCAGGAGCGCGGGGACATGGAGTTAAAGACCGATCCGGAGGGGAAGACGAGCTTTGACGGCATCCCGTACGGCATGCTGCGCGTGCAAGTCATCGCGAACGGGTTTCAGACTTTCGGGGAAGACTACGACGTCCAGAAAGACAAAATGGAGATCACCATCAAGCTGAAGCGGCCGCAGGGGCAGTATTCGATTTACGACGATCATGCGAAGGACTCCACTCCGCCGAAGCAAGGATCACCACCGCCCGACCAAAGCAAGAAGCCGAACTGACTGGGGCCGACCAAGAGATTGTTTGGCGATTGAGGACATGATGGACTATTTATTGAAAACTGAACCTTCCACATATTCATTTTCGGATTTGCAGCGCGAGAAGACGACCATTTGGGATGGCGTTTCGAACCCCGTTGCGTTGAAGAATCTGCGCGGGATGAAGCCCGGAGATCGACTGGTGATTTATCACACAGGGGATGAGAAAAGCGCGGTGGGGACGGCGTCGGTGGTGTCGGTGGACGTCGCGGACACCAAAAATCCGCAAGTGAAGATCAAGGTTGGGAACGCCAATTCCAAGCCTGTGACATTGACCGAGGCAAAGGCGAATAAGCTGTTTGCGGACTCTCCGCTGGCGCGGCAGGGACGGTTGAGTGTCGTGCCGCTGACGGAGGCGCAGTTTAACTTCCTGACCGGAGAGTGAAGTCAAGCTGCCCACTTCTCGCAGAAGAGGCGAGAAGTGGGGCACCCACATTTCTTCCGCGCTGCCTTCTTACGACGTTCGAGTGTCGCGGTGGATCAGGGTGGAGTCCAGCAGGTAGCCTAAGCCGAGTGTAAACGGGATGGCGCCGAAGGCGCCAGCCACCAGGGCGTCGGGTTCCACTCTTGCGATGATGCTGAAGGCGAGCATGTAGCCGACCCCGCCGGCAATGAGTAAAATCCCGGCGCGACGGGAGTGCGCCGCCTCGTTAAGATCCGGTTCCATCGGGACATTGACACCGCGCTGCATGGCAGCCATGCGCTCTTCTGTACGCAGTTTGCGCACTCGATAAAAGGTGTACATTCCCACAACTGCAGTGGGCATTCCGAGAACCATAATGACTGCTGCAAGACCGGTGATTCCGTCCATGGTAGTTCTCCTTTCCCTTGCGCTTGCTGGGCTGAAATCGCTCCCAATGGGAAATACGCTGATCGTCGTGCGAAAGTTCCCTCCAACAGCCAACTCAAGCGAAAGCAGGTGCTTCCAAGCAAGTGACGTTGGGCTGCTTGGGATTCTGGTCGCTTGGATGGAGACAAGATGAAGTCTGGAAACTCGAACAGTCCGAATTGGCTGACTCTCACTGCCAGTTTTGTCCTGCTACTGGCGGCGCAAGCACTGTGGGCGCAGGAAACGAAGGAAAAGGTCACGGTAGACGATGTCGATCGCAATTTCCTGGTGCGGTTGCCGAAGGGCTACGATCCACAGCAGCATTATCCGGTGGTGATCCTTCTGCACGGCATGAATCAGGATCCAGAAGACATAGAGCGGCTGACGCGTTTCAACGAGTTGGCGGATAAAGACGGCATTATTGCCGTGTATCCCTTCGCCCTGCACGGACGATGGAATGTGGGGGTGAGGCCGCCAGAGCATCGACCCATGACGATGGGCCCCGGTGGCGGACGCGGACGTCGCGGTGGCGGTGGGTATCCGGGCGGTGGAGGTGGCTATCCAGGCGGTGGGGGTGGGGGATACCCCGGGGGCGGGGGACAGCGCCAACCCCAAAGTCGGGAGCCGAACGATGAGAAAAGGGCGGCTCCGGCCGACGACGTGGCTTTCTTCAATCAGATGCTGGACCAGCTAGGGACAAAGTTTTCGGTGGATTCGTCGCGAATCTACGCGGCAGGTTTGTCGGAAGGCGGCTTCATGAGCCTGCGGTTAGGATGCGCCTTAGGAGATCGAATCGCTGCGATTGCCGCCGTGGGCGCGGCCATGCCGAAGACGATGATTTGTCTGCCTCAGCGTCCGGTACCCCTGGTGATGATCAACGGGACCTCAGACCCGGTCGTTCCGTACGGTGGCGGCACGGAGCACAACCTGAGCCTGCCGATCGTCTCCGTGGAGGATAGCGCGAAGGCCTGGGCGAAGATTGACCGCTGCGAGGAAAAGCCCGAGAAGAGCAAACTACCGGCGCACGAAAAGGGCGGCATGGAGACCAAAGTGGACACTTACAGCGGCTGCCAACAGAATGCGCAGGTGGTTCTCTACAGCTTAAAGGGGGCGGGCAATACGTGGCCTGGCGGTGAGCAATACGAAGTCGAAAAAACGATCGGCAAGACCAGCCAGGATCTGAATGCGAATGAAGTCATGTGGAGTTTTCTAGCGACTAAGAAAGTTCCGGGTAAAAGCGAAGCTAGGCCGTAAGTTTCGCGCTTACGCAGTCTCTACTTACCATGCCATTGACGAATAAATCGCGGAGAGCCGCCATCGGCTCTCCGCAATCCCTCCCCTAACTCTGCCTACAACGACCTCAGGAAATTCAACAGATCCTGCACCTGCGACGGGTGCAGGCTGCTGAACTTCTTGATAACAAGGTTGGCCTCGGATCCAGAGCTGTTGTGAGCATGAATCGCCTGAATCAGATCGGTGGTGCGGCCGGATTTAGTAATTGCCACATTCGAAGTGCAGAAACGTTTAACTGTTGATCAGCCGAGGGATTTTCTCAATTCGCGGCGAAGGATTTTCCCAGACGCAGTTTTAGGAATGGCGTCGAGGAAGTGGACCTCGCGAGGTTGCTTGTAAGGCGTAAGGCGATCGGCGACGAAGGCGCAGAGTTCTTCCCCAAGTTTGGAATTCTCCACAAATCCATCACGCAAAGCCACGAAGGCGACCGGAATTTCTCCGGCTTCGGCGTGAGGCCGACCGACCACGCCACACTCTTTCACTGCGGGGTGTTCCAGCAGGACGGCTTCCACTTCAGCGGGCGCCACAGGAAAGCCCTTGTACTTAATCATTTCTTTGCGGCGATCCACGACACGGTAGAAACCTTCGCGGTCGCGTGTGACAATATCGCCGGACCAATACCAGCCGTCGCGCAAGACCGCTGCGGTGGCTTGCGGTTCCTTCCAATAACCCAGCATGAACTGCGGTCCGCGCATGACCAGTTCTCCGGGAAGATCGCAAGCCGCTTCGGTTAGATCGTCGGGAGTGTCGCCCGGATCGATATTGACTTGCGAGAGCACGCGGCAATCTGTTCTCGCGACGGGGTGGCCGATGGAATCCGGACGATAGAAGTCTGGTTCCAGGAAGCCGACATGCGTGACGGGCGAGGCTTCGGTCATGCCATATCCCTGGCAAACCAGAATGTTGGTAAGGGCAGTAAAGCGGCGGGCAAGATCTGGAGCGAGCGGCGCGGCTCCGGATTTGACCCAGTGAACTTGATGATCGCGAGGAAACTCGCCAGCCTCGGCCGACTGGCACAGCGCATTGATCGCCGGAGGCACCAGCGGCATCATGGTGACGGCTTCGTCGATCAGCAACGTCGCCATCATGGGCACATTGAAGCGAGGCACGAGAATCAGCTTCGCGCCCAGCATGAGAGCAGGATTGAGAACCACATTCAATCCGTAGATGTGGTAGAGCGGCAGGCAGCAGAGAATATTGTCGGTCGAATTAAGGGCCGTCGCATTCGGACCGAGCAACTGATAGACGTTCGCGACCAGATTGTAGTGCGAGAGCATGACACCCTTGGGGAGTCCGGTAGTGCCGCTGGAATAGGGAAGCGCGGCGACTGTCTGCTCGGAAGACTGATCCGGCTTGCGGCCCACGGCGGTCACTGGGTTCAGCAGGGTAGCGAAAGATTCGGCGCCCGGTGCGGGTAGTCGCGTAGTGTAAACGCGGCGCAGATTAGGCAATCCCGCGAGGCGGATGCCTTGGATGTTTCCGCCATCCGTAATTAAGAGGACGGCGCCGGAGCTTTCCAGTTGGTAGCGAACCTCGCGCTCCCGGTAACTCGGATTCAGCAGAGTCGGAATGGCTCCCGCGAGCGTGGCCGCGTGGTAGGCGGTACAGAACTCCCACGAGTTTGCCAGGAAAATGGCGAGCACATCGCCGGGCTTTACACCCGTAGCAATCAGGCCACTGGCCAGCGACTCGACAATCTCTCCATACTCGGCATACGTGAATCGCCGTCCGCACGAAGTATCGACCAAAGCAGTCTTCTGCGCATTGCGGCGGCAGGACTCGAGCACCACATCGTGCACAAAGAGATGTTGCGGGTCGCCGTAGAGTTGGGTTCGTTGCATGCCGGAGAGATTGTAGCGGAAACGGCCAAATTGGAAGATGCGCCTTAGCTTGCCAATTTTTTCAGGAATTCCTGCTCGTCCATGCGGTACTTGAAGGCCTTGCGCCCGTCAATAAACACAACCGGGACTTCGTCGTTGAACTGGCGGCGAAGCTCAAAGTCAGCGTCAACGTCAACTTCCTGCCAGGTGAATCCTCCTCGCCGCGAGAGCTTGGAGAGACTTTCTTTGACCACTTCGCACAGGTGGCAGCCCTTACGGGAATAGACCACGACGCTGCGCGACTCGGGCATGCGGGGGATTCTAGCGCGAGGAAATGGGAGTTTTCCAGCAACAAAGTAAAACGAAAGGACATAAGCCATAGAGGTCAGGTGGCCGGACCAGTCCACTGGCTTCCGCAAGCTTTCTGGTCCGCGGGATTGAAGTCACTGCGAAGTCTCGCATCTTCTGAATGTGGATTCATAAGAGGTTCAGCCCCAGATAAGCTTGACGTACTCGCTTCAGCCAGGCGAGCGAAGCGATAGAATCCCTCCATGCAAGATCATCGGACAAAACCTCTTCGCGGCAAGACTGCGCTGGTTACGGGCGCGGCACGCCGGCTGGGACGGGCATCTGCCCTGGCGCTGGCCCAGGCCGGGGCCGACGTGGCGATCACCTTCAGGAATTCGGCCCGCGAAGCGCGGGAGACGGTAGTCGACTTATCGGGGTGCGGAGTGCGTGCCTTCGCTTTGCGCTGCGATGTCACCGACGAGGGCAGCGTTCGTACGATGATGAAGGAGGCCGGACGTGAATTAGGCCGCATCGACATTCTGGTCAACAATGCGGCGAACTACGAGTCCGTGGAATTCGAAAAGCTCACGGTGCGGCAATGGGATGCGATTTTCGCGTCCAACACGCGCGGTCCCTTTCTGGTGTCGCGCGAAGCTCTGAAGTGGATGCGGCGAAAGCGAACGAAGGGTCCAGATCGCGGAAGAATCGAGGCAAGAATCATCAACATGGGCTCGCTCGGAGGACTGCGGCCTTGGGCAACTAACGCCCATTATTGCGCGTCGAAGGCTGCGCTGCACATGCTGACCAAGGTAATGGCGAAGGCGCTGGCACCGGAGATTGCGGTGAATGCCGTGGCTCCAGGAATGATCGACTTGGGGGAAAGGTCCGCCGCAGCTTTCCTGCGGCGCATGGCCACGCACACGCCTTTGGGACGAAACGGGCGCGCCGAAGAAATTGCAGAGGCGGTATTGTTCTTTGCCACCGCGCCGCAATTCATCACAGGGCAGATCCTGGCCGTGGACGGAGGGCTTGGGCTGTAGGGAGGTCGCTACGCCTCGGCCGACGTCGGGTCAATGATCAACTTCACTTCCGAAACGCGGTTTGCTGGGAATCCCCCTTGCTTGGCATGCTCCCGCACCATTTCCTCATTGGGTGCGATGTAGACACAGTAAATTTTGTCCTGGGTGACGTAGCTGTGCAGCCATTGAATCTTCGGCCCGAGATTATTCAGTACACTGCAGGATTTTTGGGAGATGCCAATGACCTGGTCCGGGGTCACATCGCCAATGCCAGGAATGTCGCGCTCGATGACGTACTTGGGCATGTTTCCTCTCTTTGGTTGAAGCCGGGCAATCCAGCTCCGCTGCTTGTCGGGCACAGATTCTAACCTAGGGACCGTGGAAATAGCCATTGCCGCAGGCTCGCGGTATATTGGGGCGAATGAAGAAATCGAAAGGCAGTTCCTCTTTCCCGGCGGCTTCCGCGGTTTTTTCGCAGAAGCGTACGTCTTCTCTTTCACCCTATGGTTCCGGAGCAGGGGACGGCCCGCGGATCGCCGTCGCGATCATGGCGGCGGGCAAGGGAACCAGACTCAAATCACAACTCCCTAAAGTATTACATGAAGTTGGCGGAAGGTCGCTGCTGGGGCACGTGATACGGGCGGCAGTGCGAATCGTCCCTGCGAAAGATGTGTACGCGATTATTGGACACGAGGCCGATCGCGTGCGCGCGGCGATGCAGGAGACGGGCGTCAACTTCATATTACAGGCCGAGCAGCGGGGGACCGGTCATGCGTTGATGATGGCGCGCGAGGCGCTGGCTGGATATGAGCACGTAATCGTGCTATCCGGAGACGCTCCCCTGATCACGCCGGAAACGATTGGACACCTGCTTAATTTTCATCTGGAAGAGCAGGCGGCAATGACCCTGCTGAGCGCAGACCTGGAGAACCCGACCGGGTATGGCCGGGTGCTGCGGAAGACAAGAGCAAGCGCCGACGTGCACAGGATCGTCGAGGAGAAAGCGGCGAGTCGGGCCGAGAAAAAAATTCACGAGATTAATTCGGGCTTTTACGTCTTCGCCGCCAGGGAACTCTACGGCAACATTGGAAAGCTCTCCACAGCCAACGCGCACGGCGAGCATTACCTGACCGACATGGCCGAGGTGTTGCGCAAGGCGCGGCAACGCGTGGTGGCGTTTAAGACGGCTGACCCGAGCGAGGTCCTGGGGGGAAACACCCGCCTGGAACTGGCGGAGATCGACGAAAAGATGCGCCTGGCGAAGTGCCGTCAATTGATGGCTGACGGCGTCACGGTATTTTATCCGGCAACCTGCATAATCGATTCCGACGTGCAGGTCGCACCAGACTCGGTAATTGAGCCGTATGTACAGCTGCTGGGACAGACGCGCATTGGGTCCGCAAGCCGGATACGATCCTATTGCGTAATTCGTGACTCGGAAATTGAGGATGGAGTAATGGTTCTTCCGGGATGCGTAATGGATGGAGCGCGGATCGGCCCGGGAGCGATAGTGGGGCCTTATTCACGTCTGCGACCGGGAACCGAGATCGGCGAAGGCGCGCATGTGGGGAATTTTGTCGAGACCAAAAAAATCAAGCTGGGCAAGGGCTCGAAGGCGAATCACCTGACGTATCTTGGAGACGCAGAAATCGGGGCCGGTGTGAACATCGGCGCTGGGACCATCACTTGCAACTATGACGGCGTCCAGAAGCACAAAACCGTGATCGAAGATGGGGTGTTTATCGGCAGTGACAGCACGCTGGTGGCGCCGATTCGCGTGGGCAAGGGCGCCTATGTGGGGGCGGCATCCTGCCTGACAGACGATGTTCCCGCGGATTCACTGGCGATCGCGCGCGCGCGACAGATTGTGAAGGAAGGGTGGGCAGGAGAGAAGCGGGCGGCACGAAAGAAGTGACTACACTTACGGGTCACGGGAAAGCTTCTCGATAAAACAAGGGCACTGAAACCTGGATTTCTCCGTGCCTCAGTGCGACCTCGGCAAGTCGTTCTCGATTTAGTGCGAAACGGCCGCGAACAATTCCGAATGCATCAGCGACTGAAACTGCTGGTCGCTCGCCTTGAAATGCAGCAACAAGTTCGAACCGTCGGAATCGACGGTAGTATTGTCCACCGCCACTTTTTCGGCGGGCGTGGCGCTCATTTTCTTGTAAAGGATGCCGGCCTTGACCAGCGATGACATGGTTCCGGCGGTCACACTATCGGAAGTGACCACGGTCAAATCGAAGTTGACACCGCTGTTGAAATTCATGGCGTAGCGCGAGCCCAGCAGGCGCTTCTTCACGGTCTCGTAGTCGGCAACCTTGGCGGCATCGCCGAGCGCGGCGCGCATCATGTTCTGCGTGCCCTGCTGGTCAAGAATGCTCCATACCGGCGCCGAATCAACACTCGACATCATGTCAGCCATCGTGCCGTTCGTATCCAGGCCAAGTACCTGACCAGTGCTGGTATCAAGTGCAACCCGGATCGCGATGGCGTCGCCAAATAACAGCGTGCTGTCATCCAGAAAGGTCATGGTGAAGCCGCCGTCCATGGGATAAAGGTCCGCCTGGCCGTATTTCTTCGGCACAAACTTCTGCAACTTCATCTTTTTCAGCACGGCCTTCTTGTCAAAAGGACCCGCTGCAACGCCGACGCCCTTGACGCCTTGTTTCCCGGCGCGGAATGAAGCAAACGTGAGCGTGTCCACGTCTTTGTCGGGATCGATCCCGATGTTCTTGAGAGCCGCCTCGAACTGCTTGAGATTGTCGGGCAGGACTTGCTGCTTCAGGGCCATGGCGGTAGGGGAATCTTTCAGAGCGCGATAATCCACAGAGATCAGTTGAAGCAGGTCCGCCGGAACGCAGGTGCGCGCAGCCGAATTCAGCGGCATGGCATAAGCCATGCTTATGAGAAACAAAGAAGCCAGGCAAATCCTAAACAGTTTCATAGCGCCTCGAATCAGAAAACAGTCACGGTTAAGTGCACCTTTTGTTGGATGCACGATCCGGCCCTGCAGTTAATAGATCGCTTTATTGTATTTTACTTGCAGCACTGGAGATCGCACAAAAGTACAGTGCCCATTCACCTTGGTGATGACACGCCGTAGGGACGTAGCTTGCTACGTCTCCGCCGACAGCGCCGGATCGGTGGCGAGAAAGACATTGCAAGCAACGTCTCTACGACACCGCCGTCACTCGCTTGCGTACTTCTGCAGTGAACGCCTGATCTTTCAATGAGGCCAGATTGATCTCCACGTTAGCCAGCGCGCCGCTAATGGCGGCGCCGGCAAGTGCCAGGGCCGTAGTTAAATCCGACTTCATATGGGGATTTGTAATTGGTTCAAGCAACTTTACGATTTGTGACACTTCGCCGGCTCTTTCCGCGACGCCCAGCGGGACTTCGGTCGCATTTTTAAGCGCGGCTTCGATCATTCCCTCGGCGGATTTTTCATCTTCAGCAGCTTTGGCCTGTTTGTAGGCCTTCATGACTGATTGGAAAGATTCGGCGTCGGCGTTGACTGCCGTCTTCAGTTCCTCGCGTAGCGGCGAGAGGCGCGCTAACGCGGCGCTGAGCTGGGATTCGTACTGCAGATAAGCCTTCTTGCCTCGAGACATGGATGCGACCATTGCGGCGAGGCCTGCGGCCATGGCCGCCGCTGCCGCTGCGGCGCTGCCTCCGCCGGGAGCGGCCGTAGGGGCAGCGAGTTGCTCGATGAAGGGTTCCACTCCCGCGCGCAGTCCGCCAACGGCCAATTTCCCACCCATGACGGCCGCCAGGCGGTTTTCCAGAATTAGAGACGAATCGAAATTCTCTACTTGGAGGAACCACTCGGCGGCCTGCTCCAAAGCTTTCTTGGGAATCAGTCCAACGATCTCGCTGGAAACCGGGGAGACGCCATAGCGCGCCGCCTCACGTTTGACCATTTCAAACACTCGATGTATAGGTGTTTGTTCGAAGTCGGTCAGGTTCATGGAAACCTGGGCCAGCCCGCGCACCAGGAAACCGGCGCCTTTCACGAACCGCATTCCGCCGGTCGAGAAGCGCACCGCCTTGGCAATCTTCTTGGCGATCTCGACGTCGGGCGTGTTGAGAAAGACGTTATAAGCAATCAGGAATTTGCGCGCGCCTACGACCGTCGCCCCCGCCGTAGGATGCACGCAGGGGTCGCCGAAATCCGGACAGCGCGCGGGATTGGTAGCGATCTCAGCGCGGATGCCCTCGAATTGGCCGCGGCGAATATTTTCCAGGCCCTGGCGTTCGGGAATCCTGGCTGCGGATTCGTAGAGATAAACCGGAATCTGGTAACGCTTCCAGATCTCTTCCCCGACATGGCAGGCCATCGCCACGCAATCTTCAATGGTGACGCCGTCGATGGGAATAAAAGGAACCACATCGGTGGCTCCCATGCGCGGGTGCGCGCCGGCGTGGACATTGAGGTCGATCACTTCAGAGGCTTTGCCTACGCCACGAATGGCAGCTTCCTGAATGGCCTCGCGCTCGCCCACCAAAGTGATGACGCAGCGATTGTGGTCGGAGTCCATCTCGCGATCCAGCAGGTAAACCCCTGGCATTTTCATGGCGTCGACGATGGCGTCAACTTTAGGTTTGTCGCGGCCTTCGGAGAAGTTGGGAACGCATTCGACGAGCGTGGACATAAGGGAAGAGAATAGCTGGGAGCGGAGTGGGGAAGCAACTCACGCAGGAACTAGCGCAGGTTTCGCACGAGGGCATTGTTTCTATGCAAACGAATGAGGACCTGTTGGATGACTTCATCCTTGATCGTCACGCCTTCAGTGGGGTGGTTACGATAGCCGCGTGATTCCCGGGAAGCCGTCGAAGGCTGTGTCGAAGGTTAAGATGCGGTTGACGCCGTGTTGCTCCATGACGGCCAAATGCACGGCGTCGCGGGCGGATAGCCGCTGGTATCCGAGGACGATCTGTTTGGCTCGTTCAATGACTGAACGTTCAACGGCGAAGACTTCATCGACCACGTTGAGAAGCGCGTCGAAAGCGGGTTGGATGTCGTGACGGCGATTGACCAGTGTGTACCGGTGCAGGATTTCTTGGAACACTTCAGCATCGGTGACCAGGCGCTGGCGCTCGCTGACTAATTTTTCCAGTAACCGCTGGGCGTCGGTTTTTTGAGGACTCGGTGAGCCGATCAGATACATCGGAATATTGGAATCGATCAGAATCATGGGTGATGGCCGGAGAGATATCCCCGCTCGATCTCCTCCAACATCGTCTTGATGTCGGCGGTCGGTGATTCGCGCTTTACCGCGGCACGAATGGCCGCAAGCTTCTTCTCCACGTCTCCCAGCGGTTCTCGGCGGCGAGCGAACACCAACGCTTGTCGTACCCACTCGGCAATCGACATTTGTCGCGAGCGGGCGGCGCGCTGAATCTCGCGATATTCCGGGTCTTGCAGAATGACTTGTAGTCGCTTAGCCATGCGTATGAGTCTATGTGACTCATCATGATGAGTCAAGCTCATCATGAAGCAGGCGGAGGTTCCGAGTCATCGTCAGCGCGGATAGCGGCTAAAGAACCTTCCGACGCCCAGCCGGACCTGCACCGTGTTGACTCCCGGATTTGGCGTGGCCAAGCCGGCGTTTGAAATGTGCATGTAGCGCAGTTCAAGGCTTACGTTGTGTTTGGCGGCGAGAATGTGCACGCCGAGCGCGGCCTGGTCGGTGAAGTTCACGGTATTCGTGCCCGTGGGGACGTTGTGGTCGGTGAAAAGCGTGCCGCCGCAGAGTTCGAGGTAGGGTGAAAAGCGGCCGTGGTGATCGAAATTCCACTTGAGGCCTAGCGGGTCGAAGCCCACGCCATACGCTGTGTTGGCCGGTTGGAACACGAAGAAGAGAGGGATGGCGTTCGACCGCATACTCAAAGCGTCCGCGAAGAAATCCGGGCAAATGCGGGCCAGTAAGAATCCATCCGTAGCGCAAGCCGGCGTTGAAGGCGCCTGTGTTACCTCGGCCCCCGCTGACGGAGTGCCCGCCACCCGCCCAGATTTGAACCTCGTGACCACCTTGCTCGGGGGCGGCCTGGGCGAAGCATATTGACGACGCGATCAGAAGAAGCGTGAGAATGAAAAGAAACGATCGCATGACGTTCGTTTCGAGAAGGTTGATCCCGAAGCGGAAGAATCACGATACAGGAAGGGATTACGCGCGACAAACGGCGCTCTTTGAGGCTGCGGCAGAAAGCGGGTTCCTCGCTTTGCTCGGAATGACAAACTGTTTGAAGTCGGTAATGACAAACCATTCGAAAAATTCCGGCTACCTTGCGCGTGTTGGTCGCGGCGGCTGCGCTACCAGATGCATGAGGTCATGCGCCACGCGAGATGTGTTGTGGCGTGCGACTCCGGCTTCTTCGAGATAATCGCCGAGAACGGGAATCACGCCGAGACCTTCAACCGCTTCCAGATCGTTCACGATTTGGCAGGCACCTTCGCTGGCATATTTGGCCTGAAGTTCGGCCGAAGCTGGAGTTCGGTTAATGAGTGCGTAGTCGAAAATCTGTTTCTGCGCATGGCTATTGAGCGCGCGAATGTGATCGGCAGCAGTGAGTCCCAGGCTCTCGTTGGGTTGGGTCATCAGGTTGCAGATGTAGACCTTGGTGGCCGGCGACTCGACAATGGCCTGTGCAATCCCACGCACCAGCAGATTCGGGATCAGGCTGGTAAAAAGAGATCCCGGACCGATGGTGATCAGGTCAGCATTGGCAATGGCTTCCAGTGTCTGTGGCATCGGTCCTACGTCTGGCGGCACGAGAAGCAATTCACGGATGCGTCCTTTGCTCGCGGTGATGTTAGTCTCGCCCCGAACGCGCGTGCCGTCTTCCATGAGCGCTTCCAGTTCAATATTGGATGTGGTAGCAGGATAAATATGTCCGCGCGTGAGAAGAATCTCGGAAGAGAGTCGCACCGCCTCAGAAAAATCCGAAGTCAGGGAAGTCAGCGCCGCCAGAAACAGATTGCCGAAGCTGTGCCCTTCCAGTCCAGAGCCTTTTTCGAAGCGGTGACGGAAAAGCCTGGAGAGCAGAGCCTCGTCTTCACTGAGGGCGACGATGCAATTGCGAATATCGCCCGGCGGAAGCATCTTGAGCTCCTTGCGCAGTCGTCCGCTGGAACCGCCATCATCGCTGACGGTGACGACAGCGCTCAGGTCGCGGATGGACGGCGAATCGGGTTCCGTCTGGATCTCTGAGGACCAGAGTACGAATCGCTTCAATCCCTTGAGCAACGTGGAGAGACCGGTGCCGCCGCCGATGGCGACGACGCGCAGACCGCGATCGCGCGCGGGATTCTCCGGTGGCGTAGACTCGGCGATGTTGGTGTCCATTGCCAGTTATGGGCGGCTATGCGGGCTCTTCTTCGCCGAGGTCGGCGTCTGAGGAACCTAGGTCCGCACCGGGATCCGGATAGAGCAACTCGGTGAAGCGCGGATCCTCCGCCAGGTTCTGGAAGTCGGAATCGTTACGTGCCTGGAAGCGGAGTTGAGCATTCAACCGTAGGGCCTCATCCAGGCGCTTCAAAGAATCCTCGACGTGCCCGGTCAGACAATCGAGCGCAGCCAGGCCATAAACTACATAGTCAGCCTTGGCGTTTTGCTTGAGCAGCTTTTCGAGATGCTCGCGGGCGGTGACGTAGTCTCCAATGTTCATCAGCGACACCGCGAAATCGAAATGCTCCTCGGCGGTCTTGAACTGCGTGGTCGCGGACCGTTCCAGGTGCTGGTTGCAGATGCTGAGATGAATGTTGGCCCGGTCGATCAACTCTTTGCTGGGTCCGGCAACCACCTTTTGAAAATGAGGCTTCGCCTTGTCGAATTTGTGTTCCTGCATGGCGCGGAGTCCGGATTCGTAGCTCTGCAGCGCCTGCGTGTAACGCGGATCTTCCGCCACGGTCTTTTTCGCGGTAGGTTTCTGAGCCATGTGCAAAACTCTTCCTGTGCTCTTGGTAATAGGGAACTCCTTGCAATCTTGCGTTCTGGCCGCAGTAAGTATCACTCAAAGAGTGGTTCGAGGTCCAGTTGGCTAAAAGCACCGAACAGCGAATACCAAGCGGAAGCAGTTGATTTTCTCGGTACCGGCTACTCGCGATTGGCTCCTAGTTCATTGTCGAGGCCGCCAGCAGATCGATCTTTTTCCACTCTCCCTTAATGATTCCGGCGCGGATTTGCGCAGCGGTCTTACCGTTCTTGTGTTGCTGGTAGGAGTAATAAAGCTCCTTCAGGCAGGTCGCGCACTGCGCTCCATGCGTGCCTTCAAAGCAGCTGTGCAGGCTGTTGTGGCCCATACGGTCGCAATAGCAATAGCAAGGTTGCTGGTGCAGCACGTTGGGAATCTTCGCCGCCAGTTCGTAAGCATGCGTTTGGTAGGAAGCGTTGGCGTCTGCTCCCCAAAGGTCGGACTTGGCAAGGATGGGAGGCAGTTTCGTCCCTGTGGGCGGAGGCCCAGCATTGTAGGCTGGGACGCCGCCGTCTTCCGGCAGCGGCAGCGAGGCCCATTCGGCCGACATGCTTAGAGTGGTCACCAAAAAGAGGAAGGCCACCGTCAGGCAGCGGTAGGCAAGTTGGTTTTCTTGTAAGCGGCGTGTCATAAATGTCCTCGCGTGTATTCATTGTAACCCGAGGCCGGCAATGATCGGACAGGCGTGAAGCAATCGGTCGTGAGCAGAGGTCCATGCAACCTGCTGCCGACGCGAAGGCTTCTGTATACAATAGGAACGCATGCCGGGAACATTCTCAGACCCCAACCCAGTTAACGCGGCAGAGGTCACCGCGCCCGGTGCAATCTCGACCGTTGAGCCGGTGCCGTTAGTTCCCGCTCGCCTGGGCACCGGAATTGGCGTCTGGGTGCGCGATCTGATCATTTCTCTGGCGATCTCCGCCTTCATCATCATCTTCCTCTACCAGCCGGTGAAAGTCGAGGGAACCAGCATGATGCCCTCGCTCGAAGACCAGGAACGGATCTTCGTGAACAAGTTCGTCTATCGGCTGGAACCGATTGAGCGCGGGGATATTGTGGTTTTCCGTTATCCGCGCGACCCCTCCAAGAGCTATATCAAACGCGTCATCGGAATGGCCGGCGATCGGATTCGTATCGACGGCGGCCAGGTGTATGTGAACGATCAGGCGCTGGACGAAGACTACGTTCCACCAGCGTATACCGATTCCCGCTCCTATCCCGACACGACGGTTCCGGCGAATTCGTTCTTCGTGCTCGGCGACCATCGCTCCATGTCGAACGATAGCCGCGACTTCGGCCCGGTCAACCAGAGTTTCATTTATGGCAAGGCAGTATTCGGCTACTGGCCGATGGACAAGCTGGGGAGAGTAAGGTAAGCGGCCCACGCACAGGGCTACCTCTTCGCGAGTTTCGCGATCGTTCAGACCGGAACGCCAGACGGAAGCGCGGCGATTCGCTCACGGCAAACAATTTATTTCTGGATTCTGCGCTCCGCCCTTGGCCGCCGTCGCATTCCCTGATAAGATTCTGAAAATCCACTCACCGGAGCGAGAATGCAGGCTATCCTTGCGCTGGAAGACGGGCGAGTCTTCCGAGGCAAAGGCTACGGCGCCAAAGGCGAATGCTACGGCGAAGTCGTTTTTAATACTTCCATCACTGGCTATCAGGAAATTTTCACCGATCCCTCCTATTCAGGGCAGATCGTTGTCCTGACCAACCCCGAAATCGGCAACTACGGCACCAACCAGGACGACAACGAAGCCACGCGTCCGTGGATCGAAGGGCTGATCGTGCGCGAGTTCTCGCGCGTGAGTTCGAACTGGCGCTCGCAGCAGGTGGCCGAAGAATACCTGGAGCAGTTCAAGGTGCCCGTGCTATCCGACATCGACACGCGGGCCCTGGTGCGCCATCTGCGCGACCACGGCGTGATGCGCGGCGTGGTCTCGACGATTGGCAGCGATGCGGACAAGCTGATCGCCAAGGCGCGATCGATCCCCAAGATGGATGGAATGGATCTGGCCAAAGAAGTGAGCACGAAACGTCCGTACGTGTGGGAAGTTGGCGAACGCTCGCACGAACCGGTGGCCGTGGTCGGCGTCAAAGACGAGCCGCCGCGATTTCACGTGGTCGCGTATGACTTCGGCATCAAGCAGAATATTTTGCGTAAGCTGCGCGGCGAGGGCTGCAAGGTGACAGTGGTCCCAGCGCAGACTCCGGCGGAAGACGTGCTGGCCCTGAAGCCCGACGGAGTGTTTCTTTCGAATGGTCCCGGCGATCCCGAACCCTGTACGTACGCGGTGGATTCGATTCGCAGGCTCATGGGACGGCAGCCGATTTTCGGCATCTGCCTCGGGCATCAACTCGTTGGCATTGCGCTAGGTGGAAAGACTTTCAAATTGAAGTTTGGGCACCACGGCGGGAATCATCCCGTAAAACAGTTGAAGACGGGCAAGATCGAGATCACGGCCCACAATCATAATTTCGCCGTCGATCCCGACTCGTTGGCCGAGAGTGAGGTCGAGTTGACACACATCGATCTGAACGACCAGACACTGGAAGGCCTGCGGCATCGGAATCTGCCGTTATTCACCGTGCAGTATCACCCGGAGGCTGCCCCCGGCCCGCACGATTCGCATTATCTGTTCAAGGAATTTACGAAGATGATGGAGGAGTGGAAGGGGTGAGAGTCGCACCGATCGCCGAAACCCAGCCCGGAAACCGAGATTTCTGGTGGGTTGTTCGACGGCTGCTGCTTTACGTGGGTTTGGCGTTTGCCTCCCTCACAGTTTTTGCGCTCTTCTTCGCACTAACAATTCGGCTGGGCATTACCAAGGACGTTCAACATTGGTTCGACGCCGGCTGGGTCGGATTCTTAGTCTACACTGGGCTGCTTTTCTGGATCACGGTGAGAGAATCGAGACGACGTTGGCGCCACTGGAGTTTCTGGCTCGCGATTCCATGTCTGTTGACGATTCATTCCCTTGCGTTCGTCGCCATCTTACGGATATATCCGGACTGGCGCGTGATCTGGTTCTGGCCGGTTACCGTTGTGGAAGCCGGAGTCTTCGGTGGCATGCTGGCGTGGTTGTTTCCGGAAAGGCGCGCCAGAATTAAGGGAGATACACGGCTTTGAAAAGGCGCGCCTTCAGGGCGTGCCGTAATAGATGGAAATTAAAAGGTACTGTCATCCCGAGCGAAGAAGATCGTGCGTGTAGCGAGCGATCTTCGCAGTCGAGGGACCTGTTGTTTGCTTGCGCAGAGAGAAAAAGCAGTTCCTCCACGCTTGGTCGGAATGACAGGGTTTTACAAGGTCGCAATTTGAAGAACTGATAATGCCCAAACGCAACGACATTCAAACAATCCTGATCCTCGGCTCCGGGCCCATCATCATTGGGCAGTCGGCGGAATTTGATTATTCCGGCACGCAGGCCTGCAAGGCGCTTAAGTCCGAGGGCTACGAAGTAATTCTGGCGAACTCGAACCCGGCCACGATCATGACCGACCCGGAGTCGGCCGACCGCACTTATATAGAGCCGCTTACGCTGGAGTATCTGGAAGAGATCATCCGCATCGAGCGGGAAATGGCACCCGGAGCGGGTTTTGCTGTATTGCCAACCGTTGGCGGGCAGACCGCATTGAATCTAGCCATCGAGCTTTCGGATGGCGGCGTGCTGGAAAAGTACAATGCGTTCCTGATCGGCGCCAACGTTGCTGCGATAAAGAAAGCGGAAGATCGCCTCTTCTTCAAAGATGCCATGCAGCGCATCGGTCTCGACGTCCCTAAGTCAGCGCTGGTAAACAACACGAAGGATGGCATCGAGTTCGCGGGCAAGATCGGCTTTCCGGTGATCATCCGGCCATCGTTCACGCTGGGCGGTTCGGGCGGCGGCATCGCCTACAATCGCGAAGAAATGTTGGAAGTTCTCAGCCGCGGCCTCGATTTCTCTCCTGTGCATGAGGCTCTGATTGAAGAGTCGGTGCTGGGCTGGAAGGAATTCGAACTCGAGGTGATGCGTGACACCAAGGACAACGTCATCATCATCTGCTCGATCGAGAACTTCGATCCCATGGGCGTGCACACCGGCGATTCGATCACCGTGGCGCCGATACAGACCCTGACCGATCGCGAGTACCAGGCCATGCGCGATGCCTCCATCGCCGTCATCCGCGAAATCGGTGTGGATACGGGCGGATCGAACATTCAGTTCGGCGTGAATCCGGAGACTGGGCGGATGGTGGTGATCGAGATGAACCCGCGCGTCTCGCGATCTTCAGCACTGGCGTCGAAGGCTACCGGATTTCCTATCGCAAAAATTGCTGCGAAACTTGCCGTGGGCTATACGCTGGACGAAATTCCCAACGACATCACGCGGAAGACCCCGGCATGTTTCGAGCCGACGCTCGATTATGTCGTCGTGAAGATTCCGAAATGGCAATTCGAGAAATTTCCTGGCGCCGACGATACCCTGGGACCGCAGATGAAATCTGTCGGCGAAGTGATGGCCATCGGGCGCACCTTCAAGGAAGCCTTGATGAAGGGCATCCGCTCGCTCGATACCGGCAAGCGCGTCGGCGGAGCCAAGATCGAACCGAAGATTCTTACTCAGCGGCTGGTGACGCCGCATCCAGAACGGCTTGCGTACGTGCAATACGCGTTGCGCCAGGGACACACGGTGAAGCAAATCGCGAAGATGACCTCGATGGACCCGTGGTTTCTTTATCAGCTCAAGGAAATCAACGACCAGCAACTGGAACTGGAAAAGCATCCGATCGAGTCAATTCCCACCGAGGTATTGCGCGAATCGAAGCGCATGGGATTCTCCGATGGACGGCTGGCGCAAGTCTGGCGGCTGGAAGGCCAGGAGAAGGTTCGGCACTTGCGGAAGAAACACGGCGTGATGCCTGTCTACAAACGCGTGGACACCTGCGCCGCTGAGTTCGAGAGCTTCACGCCCTACCTCTATTCGACCTACGAAGATGAAGATGAGGCGGCTCCGACTGACAAAAAGAAAGTCATCATCCTCGGCAGCGGACCGAATCGCATCGGGCAGGGAATTGAGTTCGATTACTGCTGCTGCCATGCCTCATTCGCGCTGCGCGATGACGGCTACGAGACGATCATGATCAACTGCAATCCGGAAACCGTCTCGACCGACTACGACACCAGCGACCGCCTCTACTTCGAACCGCTGACCTTTGAAGATGTTTGGTCGATCTATCAGCACGAGACCTCGAAAGGCGCTCCGGTGGGCGTGATTGTCCAGTTTGGCGGGCAGACTCCGCTCAACCTGGCGCTACCGTTGAAAGCCGCAGGCGTGAAAATCATAGGCACGTCGCCCGAATCGATCGACTTGGCCGAAGACCGCAAGCACTTCAACAAATTACTTGAAGAGTTACAAATTCCCCAGGCGCCCGGTGTAATGGCGACTTCCATCGACCAGGCTGTTGAAGGTGCACGGCGCATCGGATATCCCGTGCTGGTGCGGCCTTCCTATGTGCTCGGCGGCCGCGCCATGGTGATTGCCTACGACGAAGAGTCGATCGTTCGCTACATGAAAGAGGCGGTGGAATACTCGCACGACCGCCCGGTGCTGATCGACCACTTTCTGGAAGATGCGATAGAAGTGGATGTGGATGCGCTCTCCGACGGCGAAGACGTGGTGATTGGCGGCATTATGCAGCACATCGAAGAAGCCGGCATTCACTCCGGAGATTCATCGTGCGTGCTGCCCGCGGTCGATATCCCGCAACTTCTGCTTGAGCGCATGCGGGACTACACGTTCAAGTTGGCGCGGGCCCTGAAAGTTGTGGGACTGATGAATATTCAGTTTGCCATCCCGCGTGGAGATGGCAGTGCGAATGGCGACGAGGGAGACGAGGTGTACGTTCTCGAAGTGAACCCCCGCGCCTCCCGCACCGTGCCTTTCGTTTCCAAGGCGACGGGTGTTCCGATGGCAAAAATTGCGGCACGGCTGATGACGGGCCGCAAACTGCGGGAGTTCTTGCCGGAATTTATCGAGCGCCGTGCAGATCTCGATACCGGGAGCCATTACTACGTGAAGTCTCCCGTATTCCCCTGGAATAAATTTCCCGGCGTCGATACTGTCCTTGGCCCCGAGATGAAATCAACCGGCGAAGTCATGGGCGTGGCCGACAACTTCGGTGAAGCATTCGCCAAGGCGCAGCTTGCCGCAGGCCAGAAGTTGCCCACGCAGGGCGCCATCTTCATCAGCGTTACAGATCATGACAAGCGGCACGTGGCGCAGGTTGCCCGCAAGTTTGTCGACATGGGATTCAAACTCGTGGCCACGGCCGGAACCGCCGACGTGATCGAAACCGCCGGTATGAACGTGGAGCGCGTCTACAAGGTGAAGGAAGGACGGCCCAACGTCGTCGACTTCATCAAAGGCCAGCGCATTCAACTCATCGTGAATACACCCACGGGACTAGAGCCCTGGTTCGACGAGAAGGCAATTCGCCGTGCGGCAGTGACCGCTCGCATCCCTACCATCACGACGCTGGCGGCGGCACGGGCCGCTGCTGAAGGGATCGCGGCGTTACAGCGTGGGGAAGTGAACGTGAAAGCGCTACAGCATTTGCACGCGGAACGTGCAGGTCTGACTCGATAGTTACGAGAAGTTGCTTTTAACTCGCATGTCTAGCTTTGTAACCATCTATGCCTTGTTATGGGCAGGTGTGCTTATTGTTGCGCTCATCGCTTGTGCTTACGCTCTGATAAAGACATCAACGCCGCTAACACGCGGGCGAAGTTCCGGCATTGCGATTCTCGGTCTGTTGCTGTCCGCCCTACTGGTTTTCAGCTTGGCAACGACCGAGTTGCAACCTCTTGCCGTTGTATTTCTGCCTGCCCCTCTGGTTTTTGCGTTCGCGATTCTTAGGCCATCGATCCTGTCTAAGAAAGGCGTTCGCGCTTATCTGGTGTCCTGTATGGCGGCAGCGGAACTGTTTTCGATATGGATGTGCTGGTCCACGCTCATGCGGTCTCGATCCTAGTCGAATTGTCTACTGCCAGGAACAACGCGTAACGATCCTTCCTTATGGCCACCCAGGAGGGAGGTGATACGCTTGAAGTTTAGGTGAACCTTATGCTGCTACACGGTATTTTTCCTCCCATCACCACGCCCTTCTACCCGGACGGCAATGTGTATTTCAAAAAGCTCGAATCGAACGTAGAGCGCTACTCGCGTACGCCCGTGTCGGGAATCGTTGTGCTGGGCTCGACTGGCGAGGCGATCATGCTCTCCGATCAGGAACGGCGCGACGTGTTCAAGGCTGCGCGCGCCGCCGCCGCGCCAAGCAAAGTGCTGGTTGCGGGTACGGGCATCGAATCGGCCATCGAGACGCTGCGCCTTACCGAATACGCCGCGGAACTCGGGTACGACATCGCGATGGTGCGAACGCCGCACTATTACAAGAAGCAGATGCATGCGGCCAATATCCTGGCGTTCTACCGCACTGTCGCCGATCGCTCGCCGCTGCCAGTTATCATCTACAACTTCCCCCAGGCCACTGGATACGACATGCCCGCCGAAGTGGCGATCGAATTGGCCGAGCATCCCAACTTGATCGGCATCAAGGAGTCGAGCGGCGACGTGGAAAAAGTTCGCAGAATGGTTGAAGGAACACGCCAGATAAAGCGCAGTGCGACAGTCACCGAAACATTTGACGCGGTTACGCCGCGCATGCTGGCTGCGATGAGCACTGGAGCGAGCGCTGAGGTTGGCGAGTTAGTGCCGGTGGGAGTCTTGTCGGGAAGTCTAGAAACTTCCCCACGTCTCGCAAAAGAGCGAGACATGGGGGACCCCAATTTGTCTTCAGCGAAGCCTTCTTCGACGGCGGTGACGGTAGTGGGGAAGACCAAGACGCGACAAAAACAAGTCGGATTTCAGGTGCTGGTGGGCGCGGCGCAGAAACTGGAGCCGTCGCTCGACGCTGGGGCGGTGGGCGCGATACTCGCATTTGCCTGTCCCGCTCCTACCGCTTGCTATGAGATCTACGCCGCGTGGAAAGAAGGCAATGCCCATCTGGCGCGCTTGAAGCAGGAACGCATCGCCAAAGCTGCGCAGCGTGTGGCTGGTGATCTTGGGGTGCCGGGCGTGAAATATGGTATGGACTTCAACGGCTATTACGGAGGTCCGTCGCGACTGCCATTCCTCCCGCTCACGGCAGAGCTGAAGGCCGAGATCGAGAACTTGTTGGCTGACGTTCGCAACTGATTTCCGGTGAGAGATTCCGGCATTGCACTCTCCTGCGCACTATGTTACAACTCCCGCCAAATGAGAAATCCGTTCGTTTTGCTGCCGCTAGTGACTGTGATGGCGGTGTTCGCCGCTTACGCCAAAGATTCGTCCACCCAAGTTATTGATTGGCCACAAACCGGTGTACCGGTTCTTCGTTTTACGTTCGCAAAGTTCAAGGAGGTAGGTTCACTGGGGAGCGAACGATCTTACGTTACCGAAACTACAGCGCAAAATCTGTGGACCAAGCCCATCGGCAACGCGAACTTCTCCCTGTACTTGTTCGACAAAAACAAGACTCGGATCGCTGAGGCGACTCTCGCTGTGAGCAACATCGCCCCTGGAGAGACCATCAAATTCCAGACGACAATCGCTTCCTCGGGTCCGCCTGCTTCCTTGTCCGTGGTCGCACGGTATGTGCCCAAAGAGCTGGGGCCACTAGCTCCTCCCCGACTCGTGTCCATCACAGTAAACACCGTGCCTCAAGGAGCAGCAGCTAAACTGGATGGAGTCGAAATTGGAGCCACACCTAAAATTATGCAGGTGGCAGTAGGGAAGCACGTCCTTGAGTTCAGCAAAGAAGGGTTCAACTCTGGAAAATTTTCCTTCGAAATGGGGCCGGATGACGCCTCCGGTGGGAGCGTCAGCTTCGAACTCGGAACCTCGGCACATGACACGGTCGAACTTCGGGATGGGAGCGTCTTAACTGGCGATCTGGTGTCCGTATCAGGGATGGAGATCATCATTAAAGTTGGCGGTTCGGACCAACATCTCAATCGCAACCAGGTAAAGCGCATCTTACTAGTGGAGCGTGAAGAGCCCACGCAATAATGTGAAGCCAGCAAAGCGTCAGCGTCCTTCGCTATCTTCAGTGTCTGAAGAAATGAAGGCGTGGACCGCCGCCTTGGCAGCCGAAGCCGCCAGCTGGCCCAGCGTGAGCGCTCGCCCCTTCTTCGGTTTCACGGCTCTCTATCGCGGCGACAAAATGTTTGCCGCACTGCCACGAACTCGCGGTTGGGAATCTGCGAAGTCGTTAGCATTCAAATTGGAAAGCCGTGAGCCGGCAGTCTCGGCTCGTCTGAAAGAGGACTCTCACGTCGGGATTTGGTCGAGTCCATTGCGAGAAGCCCGCTGGTTTTCTTTCGAACTCACTTCCGATGCCGACATTCACGGCGCTCTCGACTGGCTGGGACGGGCCTACGATGCAGCGGCCACGAAAAAGAAATCCGGATAGCGCGACGGACTTGTGATTCGGAATCACGCCGGAGTATACTTAGTTCGAACGAACGTTCGAAACAGCCGTTCTCCGATTATGGCCAGCCCTTCCACTGTAGCCCGTACGACTCCGCGGCGATCGCGGCCTGTGCCAGTTCCAGCGACGCGCTATGACCGGCGGCTGGCGGAAATTCTCGCTCATGCTACAGAGGTCTTCTGCAAAAAGGGATACGAAGGAGCATCCATGCGCGATCTGTCGCGCGAGAGTGGCATGTCGCTGGCGGGACTCTACTACTATTTCGAGTCCAAAGAACGGCTGCTTTATCTGATTCAGAAGCATACGTTCACCACTATCGTGCAGCGGTTGAAAGAGCGGCTACGGGGAGTGGACGACGCGGAAGCGCGTATTCGTATTTTCATCCTGAATCATTTGGAATATTTTCTGGCCAACCAGGCAGCCATGAAGGTGCTCTCGCACGAAGCTGAAGTCCTGAAGAACGGCTTCGGGTCGGAGGTAGCGGCCATCAAGCGCGAGTACTACCGGCTTTGCGTTGGGCTGCTCGACGAGTTAAAACGCGAACGCGAGCTGCAATTCTCTACGCGCATCGCCGTGCTCAGCCTCTTCGGCATGATGAACTGGATTTACACGTGGCATAATCCGCGCGTGGATGCGGATGCGACCTCGATTGCACGCGAGATGGGCGAGGTTTTTCTGCGGGGCGTGATGGCGGGTGATCGACGTAGGAACGGACGCTGAGCCGAAAATTAGTTTGGGCACCGGCGACAGCAGATTCCTCGCTTCGCTCGGAATGACAAAACTAGAAAGTCGGAATTGCAAAGCTTTGCAAGATAGAAGGAGAGACAAAGATGGCGAGTACAGTCCAGCCGGCAACCGGTGACACCACCAAGCAGCTCGTCAACTACCGCAGCGATGGCGGCGTTGGGATCATCGAAATGTGCGATCCCCCGGCCAACACTTACACCTACGAGATGAACCGTCAACTGGATGAAGCTATCCTCAAGGCGCGCATGGACAACGATGTCCACGTGATCCTGCTGACCGGAGCAGGCGACAAGTTCTTCTCGGCCGGCGCGAACATCAAGATGCTTTCAACGGTCGATCCGACCTTCAAGTATTACTTTTGCCTGCACGCCAATGAAATGCTGCTGCGTCTCGAACACACGCCGAAACTCGTAATCGCTGCCATCAATGGCCACTGCGTCGGCGGCGGGCTGGAAATCGCGATGGCAGCCGACATCCGCATCGCGCGCAAAGATGCTGGCAAGATTGGGCTGCCGGAAGTGAACTTGGGCGTCCTTCCCGGTACCGGAGGAACACAGCGGCTCTCGCGCATGGTGGGCAAGAGCAAAGCAATCGAACTGATGGTAACGGGCAACACCTTCTCGTTTGAGGAGGCGCAGGAACTCGGCATCGTCAACGACATCTTCGAGCGAGACGGCTTCATGGAGAACATCCTGGAATACGCCAAGCAGTTTTGCCCGCCCAACAAGGCGTCCAAAGCTGTGGGTCGCATCAAGCGCGCCGTGCAGACCGGCTGGGAGATTCCCATGGAGTCAGCGCTGGCAGTCGAACGGGAGAATCAGCAGTTGCTGTTCCAAAGCGAAGATGCCAAGGAAGGCCTGGCGGCGTATGTGGAGAAGCGTCCGGCGCATTTTAAAGCGAAATAACATCGCGAATCAGAGGTCAAACATGCCGGGAAAAGTAGCGAAAATCGGAACCTTCAGCGACTGGATCGGACTGTTCAACGACTGGCGCAAAGACATTGGTGTGAACAGTGACGACATCGATGCCTTCCATTTCGATACACTCTACGGCGCCATCGACACCGAAGAAATCGAATTCGGTTCCTACAAGGGTCGTCGCAAGTGGGAGAACCTGCGCCAGATTCCCACCCAACAGATGCGCGATGCCCTGATGAACATGATCGTCTACCAGGGCGACACCGAGTTCGCCAGCGTCGAACAGCAGCGCAATCTGTTGGAGAACGCGCCCACGGAGTGGGATCGCCGCGCCATCACCCGCGTAATGATCGAAGAGATGCGTCACGGCTGGCAAATGTGCGCTTTGCTTGTGGACCATTTCGGTTACTCCGGTAAAGTCGAGGCGCAAAAAATGCTCGAACGCCGCGCGTTTGAGAACAAGCGTCTGCTGGGCGCCTTCAATGTGGACGTAGACAACTGGATGGATTTCTTCACCTATACCGACTTCGTCGATCGCGACGGCAAATTCCAGTTGCAGATGCTCAAGTATTCCGCATTCGCACCGCTGGGGCGCTCGATGTCGTACATGCTGCGTGAAGAGGCTTTCCACATGGGCACGGGCAACGATGGCCTGAGACGCATTGTGGAAGCGGGCGTGATCCCGGCGTGGCTGATACAGAAATATCTCAACAAATGGATTTCGAGTTCGTACGACCTGTTCGGCACGGATCATTCTTCGTCCGCACATTGGGCATATGTGTGGGGCGTGAAGGGCCGATACGATGAGCCCAAGAACGACAAGGCGCCCGACCTGGACGACTTGAATGATTACAACCGAAGTCTCTATCGCGACGAAGTCGCGGGCTTGATTGAGCGCTTCAACAATTCGCTCAGGGCTGGCGAGCCGAAGCTGTACGCGCCACACCTTAAATTCAATCGCGCCATTGGAAAGTGGGCGGGACAAAAATTCCACGCGCAAACCGGTGAACCGCTCGACGATCGTGCCTACGAAGAACATCTGAAGGAATACATGCCTTCGGCGGAAGACAAAAAGCTTCTGCTCGACATCATCGATAACGAGAAGAAGTGGATTGCAGAGAAGACGGGTGCGCGCGATCCGCTCTCGACCATCGGAGAAGTGAGGAAGTCGGCGATCAATCTGTAAGACGGTTTAATGGGTGAGCGTTTTGAGAATGGGCTTTGGGAAGGGCACGGCTTCAGCCGTGCCGCTAGAAGAACTCAGGGGCGGCTTTAGCCGCTGAGGGAAGGTAGGGGCAAATATGCCATCCACAGAGATTGCCACATCGCGCCTCGTGGTCGATTTTGCCCCGCCGATTGCCCGTATCATCCTGCGTCATCCGCCGCTGAACGTGATCGACATTCCCATGATGGAAGAATTGGCGGAGACACTGGCAGACATCGAAGCTCGGCCAGATGTTTCGGTGGTCGTGTTTAGCGGCGAAGGCAGAGCCTTTTCAGCGGGCGTTAACGTAGCTGCCCACACTCCCGACAAAGTTGACGCGATGTTGACGAAGTTCCACGCTGTAATCCGTGCCCTCATCGCGACGACAAAAGTCACGATTGCCGGTGTGCACGGACACTGCCTGGGAGGCGGCGCGGAGTTAGGCATAGTGTGCGACCTCGTTTACACCACGGAATCGGCGCAGTGGGGATTTCCTGAAATCAAACTCGGGTGCTATCCGCCGGTTGCGTGCACTGCGCTGGCCGCGCTCGTGGGACAGAAGCGCGCAGCGGAGCTGATTCTGACCGGCCGCACGATTGGCGGCAAAGAGGCGGTGGAGATTGGTCTTGCCAACCGTGCTCTACCCGAGAATGGATTAGTTGCCGTCGTGGACGAATGTGTCGGACATTTGCGTAAGCTCAGTCCGGCGGCTCTGGCATTGGCCAAGAAAGCCTCTTACGCCTGGGATTCCATGCACTTCGATAAGGGCCTAGCTCGGGCTGAACGGATTTATTTTGATGAGTTGATGAAGACATCGGATGGGAACGAGGGGATCAGCGCGTTCCTGGAAAAACGCGAGCCGAAGTGGACGGGGAATTAGAGATACACGCGCAACGAATGGAATACGAAATCACTCCCGAGGAAGTAAAGTCCAAACTCGATGCGGCCGAAGATCTAACGCTGCTTGACGTTCGCGAGCCTTGGGAATTTGACACTGCCCGGATCGATGGCGCGAAGCTAATGCCCATGGGCGATGTGCCGTCGCGGGCGCATCAGGAACTCGATCCGGAGGATTCTATCGTGGTGGTCTGCCATCACGGCGTGCGCTCGATGAACGTAACAGTGTGGTTGCGGCAGCAGGGATTCGAGAAGGCTCAGTCCATGCGCGGCGGCATCGATGCGTGGTCGAAGCGTGTGGATGGAAAAGTGCCGATGTATTAGAAGACGCCTTTGGCTCTTAGCTCTTAGCTAAACCGGCAAAGCTAAGAGCTAAGAGCTAAGAGCCACTCATGAAAAAAGAACTCATCGAACTGCGCGTTAACTCTCGCACACACGAGCTTGCCATCGAACCCAGCGCTCTGCTGCTCGATGTGCTGCGGCAGGAATTGCAGCTCACGGGCTCGAAGCGTGGCTGCGATGATTCGTCGTGCGGCGCGTGCACAGTGTTGATCGATGGTGTCGCAATGATGTCGTGCGCATTGCTGGCAGCCAGTTGCGAAGAGCAGGAAATCACGACTGTGGAGGGAGTGAGCCAACACGGGACTCTCGCGGCGATTCAGAAGGCGTACGGCGATTGGGGCGGCGCGCAATGCGGCTTCTGCACGCCGGGATTCATGATGACAGTGAAATCTCTGCTGTCGGAGAATCCGGATCCCTCTGAAGCAGATGTTCGCGCCGCCCTGAGCAGCAATCTCTGCCGCTGCACCGGCTACAGCCAGATGTACGAGGCGATCCGGGCCGCGATTGAGGCGGAGCGCAAGAGTTTGGCTGCTGCTGAATAACGTGGTGCTGCGAGCGCAAGCAGATTCCTGGCTTCGCTCGGAATGACAAAGCAAAATGGAATGATGGACAACGAATGAACAACAACGAATGAACAACGACGAATGAACAACGATTTCTCCATTATCGGCAAGCCCACTGCAATGGTTGACGCCGCGCAGAAGACCACCGGCGCCGGCAAATATACGGACGACCTCAGCGTGACCGGCATGCTGACTGGCAAGATTTTGCATTCGCCGTATCCCCACGCTCGCATCAGGCGCATCGATACTAGCCGCGCTGAAGAGTGCGAAGGCGTGGTCGCCGTTGTTGTGGGAAAGGACGCTCCCAATCCCTATGGCATTCTCCCCGTTGGCCACGACGAGCACGCGCTGGCTCTGGACAAGGTGCGCTACGTCGGCGATAACGTTGCTTGTGTGGTTGCCGTCTCCGAGGCAATCGCCGAAGAAGCGCTGGAGTTAATCGATATTGAGTACGATTTACTTCCCGCCTACTTCGATCCTGAAGACTCGATGAAGGCTAAGACCGACCTCATCCACGATTCCAAGCCTGGCAATCTCGAGAAGGATTATCACCACGTCTTCGGCGATCCCGACAAAGGTTTTGCCGATGCCGACGAAATCGCGGAAGCTCGGTTCATCGCCAACGAAGTGACGCATGCAGCGATGGAGCCGCATTCCACGCTGGCCTCGTTCGAGATCGATCCGCACACCGGCAAGCCGGGACGCCTGACGGTTTGGTCTTCAACTCAAGTTCCGTACTACCTGCAGCACAAACTTTCGCTAGTTCTCGAAATACCAATGTCGCAGATTCGCGTGATCAAGCCGCTGGTGGGAGGGGGATTTGGCGGCAAGAGCGAAGTGATTCCGCTGGAGATTATCGCCGCGGTTGCGGCGCGCAAGGCGCAAGCGCCAGTGAAAATTACCTACACACGGGAGGAAGTATTCTGGGTGCACCGCGGGCGTCCGCGCACCATCATCGATCTGAAAACTGGGGTCAAGAATGATGGCCGCATCACCGCCGTGAAAGCGCGCGTGGTGCAAGATGGCGGCGCGTACTGCTCTTATGGCGTGGTCACTATTCTTTATTCCGGCGCCTTGCTGGGCGCCCTCTACGACATTCCAAATATTCAATACGACGGCTACCGGGTGCTGACCAACAAGCCGGCCTGCGGCGCCATGCGCGGTCACGGCACTGTCAACGTACGCTTCGCCTTCGAATCGCAACTCGACGAGCTTGCCGCGAAAATCGGAATGGACCCGGCCGAAATTCGTCTGCACAATCTGCTGCAGCCGCCTTGCATTACTGTAAATGGCCTTCGAGTGCAAAGTTACGGACTCCCAGAATGTATTCAGAAGACAGTCGAGCGCTCTGGCTGGAAACAACGCAAAGGCAAACTGCCCGCGGGACGCGGGCTGGGGATTGCTTGCAGCCACTACGTCAGCGGTGCCGCTAATTCAATTATTCGCTCTGACATGCCGCACTCAACCGTGAATATCAAGATCGATCGCGACGGCGGCGTTGTGGTGTACACCGGCGCGTCGGAAATCGGTCAGGGATCGGACACGATGACAGCGCAGATTGCGGCCGAAGTGCTGGGATGTTCGCTGACCCGCGTTCGGGTGATCGCGGCTGACACTGACCTTACGCCGATTGACATTGGCTCCTACTCCAGCCGCGTGACTTTCATGGCTGGGAACGCAACGTTGCGAGCGGCGGCGGAAGTCAAGAAACTAATCGCGGCGGCAGCAGCGAAAAAGATGAATTGTGCCGCCCAGGAATTGGAGTTCCGCAACGATTTGGTTGGCAGAACGAATGGCCATGTGGGGACGGCCGCCCTCGGCCGTCCAGCCGACCAAAGCTCGGTGGCCTCGGTCTCAGGCCGTGTCGAAGGCCAAATTCTACGTGGCTCCCTACAGCAGAAACGTAAAGAAGAGGGTCCGAGAGATCGGATGACATTCGAAGAGGCAGTTGTCGCGGCCATCGATTTCCACGGAGCGCTCACCGGCACCGGTTCCTACGCTCCTCCGCCCGAAGCTCGCGGCGGCAAACACAAGGGCGCAGGGGTTGGGCCATCGCCCGCGTACTCCTACTCCGCCCAAGTTGCCGAAGTTAGTGTTGACGAAGAAACGGGTGAAGTGGCCGTGCACAAAGTCTGGGCCGCGCACGATTGCGGGCGCGCGCTGAATCCTGTTTCCGTGGAAGGCCAGATCGTCGGTTCAGTCTGGATGGGTATGGGCCAGGCGCTGACCGAAGAAATGGTCTGGAAAGACGGCATGCTGATGAATGCCGGATTGCTCGAATATCGCAGCCCGTCTTCGGTGGAATCGCCCGAGGTCGAGGCCATCATTGTGGAGAGCATCGATCCCGAAGGACCGTTCGGCGCGAAGGAATGCAGCGAGGGATCGCTCGCCGCGACGATTCCCGCGATCGCCAATGCAATCTACGATGCGGTCGGCGTACGCCTGCATGAATCGCCGTTTACGCCAGAGAGAGTTCTGGCGGCTCTGCGTGCGAAGAGAAACGCCAAGACTCTGAACCTGACTGAAGGTGTCGATCCAACTTCGCCCACCCGCTTCCGCGAACATGGCGGTTCGCTTTGCTTCAAAGGTAAAGGACCGGAACGACATGCGGACGATCCTTCGCGTCAACAGGCGTCATCCGTTGCGGGAGGCGCGGATTGAGCCTGCCGCAATTCAAATTGCTACGGCCCCACTCAGTCGATGAAGCCGTTGAGTATTTGGGCGAGCACTCCATCGGAGTCGCCGAGGACTCCCCCGCCGTATCTCCTCAGCTCCGCATCATCGCTGGCGGTACAGACCTTATTCCTTCCATGCGGCAGAAGCTTTTCGAACCTGAATACGTTCTCGACCTGCGCGGCATTGCGACGATGCGGGGAATCAAGCCGCAGAAGGACGGTAGTGTGGAGATCGGAGCCTTGACCACATTGCGCACGCTTGAGCGCTCCGATTTTCTTCGGCAGCATTATGCGGTACTCGCCGAGGCCGCCGCTACCATAGCTTCGCCCGTCCTGCGCAACATGGGCACGATCGGCGGTAACATCTGCCTCGACACGCGGTGCCTCTGGTACAACCAGTCGCTCACCTGGCGCAAAGGTTGCGGATTCTGCATCAAGAAGGACGGCGACCTGTGCCATGTGGCCCCGGGTGGAACGAGATGCTGGGCGGTATTTTCCGGAGATACACCCGCAGCATTGCTTTGTCTGGAGGCCGAAATCGAAATCGCCAGCGCCGGGGGAGCGCGGCGTATTCCGCTATACGAGTTCTATACCGGTCTGGGTGACGATTATCGCAAGCTGCAGTCGAATGAACTGGTCACGCGCGTTTTCCTGCCGGCCTCGGCCGCTGACTACAGCGGGGTCTACCGCAAGTTGAGAGTTCGCGGATCGATCGACTATCCGTTAGCCGGCGTCGCGGTTGCCATGAAGCGCTCCAATGGATACGTCGCCGACGCGCGCATCGGCATCACAGCGGTGAATCCTGCGCCGCTGCTGGTGAAAGGAGCTCGCGAGTTGCTGGCGGGCAAGACGATGGACGAGAAATTAGCTGAGGCTGTCGGGGACTTAGCCGCAAGGACCGCGAAGCCACTGACGACCTCCGCATTGACTCCTGAATACCGTCGCGAGATGATTCGCGTGTTTACCAAGCGTGCGGTACTTGCGGCAGCCGCCCAGTTAAATTGACTCCGCGTTTATATATACTCCCCCAAAAGGAGCTAAGCATGAGTCGCTACCACATTGCACAAGTGAACATCGGCAGGGTGAAAGCGCCGCTTGAAGACCCGTCAATGGCCGGCTTCACGACGCGGTTGGACGAACTCAATGCCCTGGCTGATGGCAGTCCGGGATTTGTTTGGCGCCTACAAACATCGGCCGGGAACGCGACATACTTTCGCCCCTATGACGATGACAGAATTCTGATGAACATGTCGGTTTGGGAATCGATTGAAACGCTTCGGCACTATGTGTATCACACGGTCCACGCCGAGTTACTGCGGCATCGACATGAATGGTTCGATAAGTTTGTGGGCACGTATACGGCCCTTTGGTGGGTGCCGGCAGGACATCGGCCCAGTATCGACGAGGCGCGAAAGCGACTGGCTTACCTCGAAACGTACGGGCCGACTGAGTTTGCCTTTACCTTCAAGACGACCTTTCCGCCCGACGAACAATTTCAGAGGGCGATTGACTGGTCTTCATTTCAGCCTTGTCCCGCTGTCTAACCGGACGTTGGTGGAATACGAAACCACCTCGCCACCTGATAAGATTCCGGCGCAGGAAGAGAAGCGATTCCATTGATCACCGACTGCCACATTCACATCCAGCCCGTCGAAATGTTCAAGCCTCATGCGCTGGAACTGATGAAACAGAAGCGGCCAAACTTCGATCAGATCGTTGAGTTTTGCCGTTCTCCCAAAGCCTTCCTCAAGTTTCTCGACGCCAGCGGCATTGACCGCGCCATGCTCATCAATTACGTCGCCCCGGAAGTGATCGGCTTTACGGACGGAGTGAATCAGTTTGTCGCCGATTATGTGAAAGAGAATCCGAAGCGGCTGCTTTCATGCGGCAGCTTGCATCCCCGCCACACCACCAATGTGCTGGCCGACGTGGAAAACATCCTGCGGCTGGGGCTTCAGATGATCAAGATTCACCCCCCACACCAGTTGCTTTTCCCCAACGATTATTTGAACGGAGTGAAGGAGCTTGAGATCATCTACCGCGCCGCCGAAGCTAATGGGGTGCCGGTCATGTTTCACACCGGCACGTCGATTTTTCCGGGCGCGCGCAACAAATATGGCGATCCGATCTACGTCAACGACGTTGCCGTTGATTTCCCCAGGTTGAAGATTCTATTGGCCCACGGCGGACGCCCTTTATGGATGCAGACCGCATTCTTCCTCGTGCGCCGCCATCCCAATGTTTATCTCGACATCAGCGGCATCCCACCCAAAACGCTGCTGAAGTATTTTCCTCGTCTCGAAGAGATCGCGCACAAAACACTTTTCGGCACAGACTGGCCCGGACCCGGCGTTCCTGACATCAAGAACAATCTGGACGAGTTTCGTGCGCTTCCGCTCGACCAGGCGATTCAGGATCAAATCCTCATAAAGACAGCATTGTCGATTTGGCGGGCCTGACAGGTTTTGCTACTTTCGAGCTTCGAATTCGCTGGGCCCAAGTTGGAAAGTTCGGTCGTTTCAGGTATAAAAAAAGGTTGCCCTGTCGCGTCCGCATCGCGCGTTCCGGCAATGCAATAGAGCGACCGAAGCGAGAATCCAATGTCCAGCGTGATTACGAACCATCCTCCCAAAGGACTCGAGGGCGTCGTTGCCACTATTTCCAAGATATGTTACATCGACGGAGATCGTGGCATCCTGGCGTATCGCGGCATCGATATCCACGAACTGGCTCAGCATTCGAACTTCGAAGAAACCTGCTACCTCTTGTGGTTTGGAAGACTGCCCACGAGCTCCGAACTGCGCGAACTGCGGGATCGGCTGGCCGAAGAGCGCAAGTTGGATCCATCTATCGTTACCTTGCTGCGTAATGTTCCCCGGCATGCCTTGCCCATGGACGTTTTGCGCACAACGGTTTCGGCGCTGTCGTTTTATGACCCGGAGGAAAAGAACAACGACCGCAAAGCCAACATTGACAAAGCGATTCGCATCACTTCGCAAATCGCCATGATCGTGGCCGCCTACGATCGAATTCGCAAAGGGCAGCCCATCGTCGATCCCGACCGTTCGCTCTCTCATGCCGCAAATTTCCTGCTCATGCTGAACGGCAAGCCGCCGTCGCCCACGGCCGAGCGCGCGCTCGATATTGCCCTGATTCTTCACGCCGACCACGAACTCAACGCCTCGACTTTTGCCGCTCGGGTTACCGCGGCGACCTTGTCAGACATGCATTCCGCCATCACCTCGGCGATCGGCGCCCTGAAAGGGCCGCTGCACGGCGGCGCCAACGAGGCGGTATTTCAGATACTCAAGACGATCGACGCCTCCGGCGCCGATCCCATCGACTACGTCAAGGGCATGTTGGCACAAAAGAAAAAAATTCCCGGTTTCGGCCACCGCGTTTATCACACGGAAGATCCCCGCGCCACCCATCTTCGCGCCATGTCTCGCGATCTCGGCAAGTCCAGTGGACAGGGGAAATGGTTCGAGATGTCCCACAAGATTGAAGCGTTCGTGAAAGCGGAAAAGAAGCTGAACGCCAACGTGGACTTTTATTCGGCTTCCACCTATCCAACGCTTGGAATCGACATGGATCTGTTCACGCCCACTTTCGCCGTATCCCGTATCAGCGGCTGGGCTGCGCACGTGATCGAGCAACTCGACGACAACCGCCTGATTCGTCCTCGCGCCGAGTATCTGGGTCCGGATTATCCGAATCCTTACGTAGCGATTGACCAGCGATAGAATCACGTAGCGACAGCCGCCTCGGCTGTCCCGCATGTCTTAGAGACGTTGCTCGCAACGTCTCTTTTTCCGCCATCCGGATTCCCGAAAGCTAGACTCAGCCAAGCTACGTCCCTACGCCACGCAATGTAGAATAGAAGCGGGCTCTCTATGCACCGCATTTACCTCGATAACAATGCGACGACTCCGCTCCTGCCCGAGGTGTTTGAGGCGATGCGTCCTTATTTCGGCGACCAGTTCGGAAACGCCTCGTCCATCCATCATCACGGGCAGCAGACGCGTGCCGCAGTCGAAGACGCTCGCGAATCGGTGGCGGCGTTGCTGGGCTGCCGTGCTTCGGAGATTATTTTCACCAGCGGCGGCACCGAGGCCGACAATCTTGCGATCGCCGGTTTGGCGGGGGCGGGCGATCACGTTATCACCTCGAGCGTGGAGCACCATGCCGTTTTGCTGGCCTGCAAGCACTTGGAAGAGAGTGGGGTTGAGGTAACGGTGTTGCCTGTGGACGGCCGCGGCCTGATCGACCCCGCGGACGTGCGCCGTGCATTGCGTCCGAACACGAAGCTAGTCTCGGTGATGATGGCGAACAATGAGACCGGAGTCTTACAGCCGGTCGAAGAAATCGGAGCCATCGCGGCCGCAGCGGGCGTCTATTTTCATACCGACGCAGTCCAGGCGGCTGGCAAAATTCATATTGACGTGAATCGAATCGGTTGCCATGCTCTCTCGATTTCCGGCCATAAGGTTCACGCGCCGCAGGGTGTGGGAGCGCTCTATGTGCGCAAGGGAACTCGAATCCGTCCACTATTTTACGGTGGCAGGCACGAGCGCTCGCGCCGCGCCGGAACTGAGAATGTCCCGGGAATTGTCGGTCTGGGCAAAGCCGCGCAACTGGCCAAAGAAGCGCTGGATCGCGGGGACGGCAAAAAGATGGCCGCAATGCGCGACCGGCTGCAGCAGGGAATTCTGGCGCGGGTCGAGGAAGCGGGCATAAATGGGGACGATGCGCCTCGCGTGCCTAACACGACAAACATCCACTTCGACTACATCGACGGCGAAGCCATGGTGATTGCCCTGGATCTCAAAGGTCTCGCGGTATCGACTGGCGCCGCCTGTTCCTCCGGAGCGATAGAGCCTTCCCACGTGCTGCTCGCCATGGGCCGGCGCCCGGATCACGCCCGAGCCAGCATTCGCTTCAGCCTGGGCAGGCAGACGGTTGCAGAAGATATTGATTTTGCTTTGGGGCTCGTGGCCGAAGTGGTAGCGCGCCTGCGAGACCTGTCGCCCGTGTATAAGAAACCGGCTCTTAGCTCTTAGCTTTTGGCTTTTAGCTAGAACCCGATTGCGAGATGACTGCGAAAATACAAATTGCACGCGAAATGATGATCATTTGAGATGGGACACCACGATTTAAGAGGATCGTGGAAGCAGGCCTGTAGTTTGCCGCGGCTTCATCACAACATGGTGGTCCTCTATCTCCATCATCACTCGTAAGTAACCGAACGGCTCAGAAAGCTAAAAACTAAAAGCCTAAGTGCTGGAAACCAGGAGCTAGAAGCTGACAACCGAGACGATTGCCGTAGCCATGTCAGGCGGTGTCGATTCCTCCACCGTCGCCGCCATGCTGCGCGCCGACGGCCACAGCGTTATCGGCCTGACCATGCAACTCTGGAATCAGCGCCGCCTGGCCGGACGCGAGGGTATGCCTGAGGCCGTGCAGGGACGCTGCTGCTCGCTCGACGATGTTTACGATGCCCGCCGCGTAGCTCAGCAGCTCGGGATCCCCTATTACGTAGTCAATCACGAAGAGCGTTTCGAGCGCGACGTGATTCGTCCCTTCGTCGAAGAGTATGTGTCGGGCCGCACCCCCATCCCCTGCAGTCTTTGCAACAATCACTTGAAGTTTGACCAGCTACTCGTTGTGGCCCAGCAGATTGGGGCTGAGAAGGTCGCCACCGGCCACTACGCCCGCGTGGCCTTCGACAGTGCGCGAGGCCGCTGGATTCTCAAGCGTCCTGCGGACTCAACCAAGGACCAGACCTATTTCCTGTTCGGCCTGACTCAAAAGCAACTCAGCCGCACGATCTTTCCGCTCGGCGATATGACCAAGCCCGAAGTTCGCGACCTGGCGCGCCATCACGGTCTCGCCCTTGCGGAGAAGCCCGACTCCCAGGAAATTTGCTTCGTCCCCGGCGGCGATTACAAGCGCTTCATCGATGCCTATCTCGCCGAGCAGGGCGAAGCATTGCCGGAAACCGCGGGCGATCTTGTAACGACGAACGGCGAAGTCATCGGCGAACACCGCGGCATTCACAACTTCACCGTAGGCCAGCGCAAGGGACTTGGCGTGGCCACAGGATCGCCGCTGTACGTCATCCAGATTAGCGGTGCGAACAAGCATGTAATAGTGGGCGGAGAAGAACAGCTCTATACGCGCACTCTGCGCGCCCGCCGCGTGAACCTCATCTCCGTTGACGATCTGCATGAGCCGATGCGGGTGACCGTGAAAATTAGGCATCGCCACGAGCCCGCTCCAGCCATGATCGAACGGGTGAAGCCCGAAAGAACTGGCGACGACGAAATCCTGGCCACCTTCGACGAGCCCCAGCGCGCCATCACGCCCGGCCAGGCGGCCGTATTCTACGACGGCGACCTTGTCGTGGGCGGCGGCTGGATCGCGTAGATCACTGCGGGACACTCGACCTGGCAATACTCCTCCGACTGGCAATACCTGCTATCGCGCGCCGGGCCCCATCCGCGGGCCGAATATAATCCGCGAATGGCATCTGCAAATTCTTCATTGCCACATGCTCGAACTCCGATCCCGTCCACGCCGCCCTCCTTCTGGAGTCGCCAATCCGGTCCGCTGAAGCAGGGAATCTAGACCGGTCTCGCAGGGACTATCACCTACGCCATTTATGCCGGATGGCATCTGCCGCAAGGATACTGGGCAGTCTTCGCCGCGCTCGTTGTGACGCAGGCCAACGTGGGCGCAGCGTGGAAAGCAGCGCTCTACCGCAGCATCGGCTCGACCTGCGGAGCGCTCGCGGCGGCATTGCTTGTCCCGCTTCTGGGCAATGGGCCCTTGGGCGTACTGATTGCCTTGTTCCTGCTGGCAACTTTATTTGGCTACCTCACGTCTCTCCATCCAGCCTTCACCGCTGCGGGGTTCACTGCCGCCCTGATCCTGGTCTTCGGCGGTCAGGGAGAGCCCTGGCACACGGCGTGGCTCCGAGTGTTTTACACGATCCTAGGAGCTATCATTGCTTTTCTCGTGGGCGCTCTAATCTGGCCAGTTCACGCGCGTGTCGGGTTGCGCCACAAAATTGCCAGCATTCTAGACGGCACAGGCGCTCTTTACCGTGCGGTCACCGCCGTGGCGTTGCAAGGAATTGACGACGAGCAGCAGATTCGCCAGCTCGGACGCTAGTTGCACGAACTGCGCCGCGGCATCACTCAGGAAATTGACGAAGCGCGCAGCGAGCTGGCTTTTTCGCGCTTCAATCAGGGCGCTTATCAGGCTTTTGTTGACCTTGCAGATCAGGTTCGCCGCCGCTTGAGTGCGATGGCCGAGGATACATCACTCTACGTGCAGGCGCCGCTGCAGCCCGGTTTAGTGCCATCACTCCCTACACTGGTCCAGAGAACCGCGCTGGCTTTTTCTTTCCTGGCTGAGGCTGTCCGCAATCCGGTCGAAGTCCCGAATTCAACCGAACTTGACGCCGCAATCCGAGAACTGGACGCCGACTTGGAAAAACTTCGTGAGCGGCGCTCAACTACGCCATTCGCGCTCGATCGCATGCTGCCCTTCTGGGCCTTCGTGTTTAACTTGAAGGAAATTGCGCAGGACTTGAAACAGCTGGAATCAACTTTGCCGGAGCTTGCCTGAGTGGGCTCGTAGTTCCTCGAGAAATGGCGTGCCAGTCGCTCTTAATCTGCGTTCCAGCCGAGCCGTGCAGTCGCAGCCGCTGCAGGCCCAGGGCTCAGTCCCATTCTCGTCCCGGCACTTGCGGCGGTCGTGCGCGTCCTGCACTCGAGTCAATTCGAAGTATTGTTCCCAATAGGGCTGCTCTTCCTGCAAAGGCGTGGGACAATAGCAGACTTCCACCCAGCGTGCGGTGCCGTCGGCGCAATGCCGGGCGTCGTTCATATTTCGCAGGTATTCGCCCTCGGCCACTGACCCCTGTCCCAGGGTTTCTTGATGGATGGCCTCCAGCAAATCAGCCTCACGGCCAGGTTTCACGCGCGCTCGAACCAGATAACGCATTCCTTTGAACGAATATCAGATAAACATCTCGTCCTGCGGCACAGGACCACGCTCGCGGCTGCCGCCATTTCGTTGCCCACGGCCGGCAAACAGAAATTCCAATCCTGCGCTCACACCTTGCATTATGCCGGAAATCTGTCGCACCGGAGAAAACACCGTTTTATGGACGATGTCGGAAGTTCGCTCAACGCGGTCCAAGGTGCGGGTAAACAATTCATCGGCGCGGATGATCTGCAGGCGGGCGCGGTCCACCACGTCATTCACTGTTGCATCTACGCGGTCCAGCTGGTTGCGAACCAGTGTAGTGGATTCCTCTACCTGTTCCGTGATTGCTGCCACCTTGGGACGAATCTCCGTCAGCATTGCCTCGACCTGCGTAATCGTAGGCAGAACCTTGGTTTTTATTTCATCCGCGAGCGCTTCCATCTTCGTGCTGGTCTTTTTTAAGACGACAAAGATGGCGATTAGAACGCCTGCTTGCAACAACACAGCAATTCCGGTCAGGGCGATGAATAGAGGGGTAAGATTTTCCATAGGCTTGCTCCAGCAATCCCATTCGAGTTCGGCTCAGCGGAAAACCGGACGACAATGCCTTACAAGTTCTTCGGGGCAGTAGTCTCCGCCGTTGCTTCCTGATACGCCTGACGACCCGCTTCATAGGCTGCGCGGAACTGTTCCTTCTGCTGAGTTACGACATCACGGCCTTTGCCGGCCCATTGCGACGCCTGTTCGCGAGCCTCGCGCGCTCGATTTTTCACGTATTCCCGGCCTTCTTCAGCACGTACCCGCAGAACCTCCCGGGTTTCGTTGCCAGACCGCGGCGCATAAAGCACTCCCGCCACTGCTCCCAAGCCTAATCCCGCCAGAAACCAAACAAAGCTGCTGCCGTCGCGATCCGACATGATGGATTCCTCCTCGTAAATGACTCAATTGAATGGTACATCCTCCTCGCGGCAAATACAATTACAGGCGAATCTGTAATTTGTGCAGGATCGCACGGGGGAACGCACAACTACAGGCCGACAGTTTTCTTCCGCAGGACCTGAGCCAGATAAACTTCAGAGTTTCGCCGCAAGTGCCAGAACAATGGCGAAACTTGGAGTAGACCGCGGAGGGCCTGGAAGTTACCTCTTTTGCGTAGGCGGGGCCGTGGGCTGCGGAGTCGGAGCGGGCTGTGTCTTAACCGGCGGCGACTTTAAACCCTGCAATACCGAGCTCGGGCCGCCGCGCCGGGCAGCGTAAACCGACAGCGTGATGGAAGTGATCATGAAGGCCACAGCCGACCACGTGGTGGCTCTCGAAAGTGCGCTGGCCGCGCCACGAGGACCGAACGCCGTTTGACTGCCCTGCCCGCCAAACGCCGCGGAAATGTCTCCGCTCTTGCCGCTTTGCAGCAGAACGACCACGATAATGAAAAAACAAACCAAAACGTGAAGGGTAGTAACCAGATAAATCATAAGTAAAAGTTTCCTAAGTCGTTAGATAAGTAGCGTCTCTTGCGGTTCGCTCTTGCAGTTGCCCCTTAGTCGAGGAAGCGAAAATCATGGTGCGGAAGGGGGGATTTGAACCCCCACGCCTTTCGGCGCCACCCCCTCAAGATGGTGTGTCTGCCAGTTCCACCACTTCCGCACTTTGTAAACTAACTGTAATCAATAGCCTGGCAAGTTCGTGCCGTGGGCATTTCCAACTACACCGGATTTTGCACCCGCTTCTTGCACGCGATGCGTTTCTCCGGTTGCGACTCCGCCAGCCGCGCAAACAGCTTGTGGACTGCATCCTCCCGCGGGTGTACGTAGCCCGTCGTGGGTTCAATGTTATCGTGTCCAGCGGCATACTGCAACGTAAAGGGGCCTGTGTACTCTCCGGCCTCGTCAGAAAAGTGTGAGACAAAGGTGCAGGCCAGCGCCGACATGGGTCTTGATCTTTTTCCTTAATCTGACCTGATATTGTCCCTACGCAGACGGTCACTTTGTAACTTTTTGCGGATTCGTAAATCTCATGTAATCTCTGTCTCTTATCGTCTGCAATCGAGAGCGGTGATGCACTCACGGACCGACAGCCGCAAGTTCAAAACGATCAGCCGGCGCGAGTTGTTGAAACTCACACCGGTGATAGCCCTGGGCGCTTTTGCCATCCCACAATTGCAGAAGCCACTCCTCAAGGGCGGCCTTGGCTTCAGCGATTGGGCCTCGGCAAAGCTCTTCCGCTCGGGCCATTTGGCGCCGACATTTGCTGAATCAGAACTGACCCCTCTCGATAAATTCCCGATTAACGACTACGACATCGATGATCCCCAAGTGGATTTCGACAAGTGGACTCTCACTGTAACGGGCGCTGCACAAAAGCCGGGTAACTACACTCTCGCGCGAATACAGGCTTTGCCCAAGTATACGCAAAACACACGGCATGTTTGCATCGAGGGATGGGACGTGATTGGCCGGTTCGGCGGCGCGCGCCTCTCCGACTTCCTCAACATGATCGGCGCTGATCCGACCGCCCGGTTCGTGACCGTCAAATGCGCGGATGACTACTACGAGTCGCTCGACATGGCGACCGCCGTGCATCCGCAGTCTTTGCTCTGCTACGAAATGTACGGCCAGTCGCTGACCCGCGAACACGGAGCTCCACTGCGTCTGAGCGTTCCCACGAAGATTGGCTACAAGCAGGCAAAGTATCTCACCGACCTCAAAGTGAGCCATGTACTGGAAAAGGCCGGCTACTGGGAAGATCAAGGCTACTCTGAATTCTATGGTCTGTAGCGCGGAGCGATGACTATGGCAACTCGTGCGATTTCAATTGAAAACGTGAAGACAGGAGAAGTCACAGAAGCGGTGTATGAACACCCTTTTGTGGTTCGCCTTTGCCACTGGGTGAACGCCGTCTCGCTGTTCGTGATGGCCGGAAGCGGTCTGCAGATCTTCCGCGCCTTTCCTAGCTTCGGAGCAAAAATCCCACAGAAGGATCTCCTCAACTGGCCCAAAGCTTTCGCGCTCGGCGGTTGGCTGGGAGGCGCGCTCCAGTGGCACCTCACCTTTATGTGGATCTACATGGGAACCGGACTGCTGTATATCGGCTACCAGATCTTCAGTGGAAACTACAAGCAGGTGCTCTTTGTACGACGTGATCTGCCTGGCGTGTGGCCGATGGTGCGCCACTACTTCCTTTTCGGTCCCAAGCCGCCCGCCAGGGAAGCCTACAACGCGCTACAGAAGCACGCATACACCTCTGCGATCGGATTGGGCGTACTGTCGGTGCTGACCGGTCTCGCTATATGGAAACCAGTCCAGTTCTCGTGGCTAGCGTGGATCATGGGCGGCTTTCACTGGGCGCGGTTGTGGCATTTCCTGATCATGTGGGCGATGCTGGCGTTCGCGTTCGGGCATCTGGTGATGGTGGTGCTCCATGGCTGGAATAACTTCGTCTCCATGTTCACAGGATGGAAGAAGGACCCGGAATACCCATCAGAATAGTGACGGTCTGTAACTGCAGTGACGTTCACAGTGAGGAACGATGCCGGAAGAAGTGACTTCGCTGGAACCTCCAGCGAAACCATTCAACGAAGAGATGCTGATCCAGCGTATCCGGAACGGCGAGCACGATCTCTTCTACGAGCTGATCCGGCCTTACGAAAGGCGCGTGTACTCTGCGGCCTTGGCCATCTTGCGCAACGAGGCCGATGCCGAAGACGTGGCCCAGGAGGCGATGCTGAAAGCCTTTAAGCACATCCGGCAGTTCCGTGCGGAGGCGCGATTCAGCACCTGGCTGACGCAGATCACAATCAACGAGGCGCGTATGTGGAGAAGGAAAGAACACGCCAACATTATGGAGCCGATCGTTGACCGTCAGGACGAGGAAGGCAACTATACTCCCCGCGACTTTGCCGACTGGCGCGAAATCCCTTTGGAGACTCTGGAACGCAAGGAAGTCCGGCAGAAGCTGGCCGAAGCGTTGGTCGCGCTCGGAGAGAAGTACCGCGAAACGTTTGTCCTGCGCGACATGCAGCACTTGAGCATCGAAGAGACCGCCAAGGCTCTCGGGATCTCAATCGCGTCGGTCAAGACGCGCCTGCTGCGGGCGCGGCTGATGCTGCGCGATCTGCTCGCGCCGGGGTTCGGCGGTAGCTGGAGCAGTAAGCTGTTTCATGCTAAGGGGACGAAGCCATGGTAGTCAGCTGCGAAGAAGTGTGGCGGGAGATCTCGAATTACCTTGAAGGTGAAGTCGATGCAAGCCTGCGCGCTGCCATGGAAGACCATCTCCGTGGCTGCAAGCACTGTACAGCTGTGCTTGACGGTACGCGCAATGTGGTTCAGCTGTATGGCGACGAAAGGATGTTCGAAGTGCCGCTGGGGTTCAGCCACCGTTTGCATCGGAGACTGGAAGAAAATATGCCTGGTAGCCGCCGAAGCTTTCTCGGATGGATGGTCGCCGCCGCCGCGGCAGTCCTGGTCGCCGGCAGTTTCGAGGTGGCTGGATCTTCAGTCTTCAGCCGTCCAGAACTGCGTTCAGAACATGCACAGCCCGGAGCTGGCGTGCCGCCGGATATGTTGGTGATCGTTTCGGGGGATGGGAAGCTTTTTCACGCAGCTGGGTGTCCCTTCATCCATGACAAAGCCCACATTCAGACAATCCGGGCCCGGGAGGCGCTGCGAAAGGGATATTCCCCTTGCGTTCGCTGCATGAAAAAGTATCTGAGCGGCTGATCTCTGCGTGTTCCGATAGCAATCGGCAGGCCTTCGCTCGAGAAGACCAGTGCATTAAGAGCCGGCGCAGGTGTTCTGAATTGGGGCCGAGGGGGGAGTCTCAAGGTCGTCGGTGATTGCCTGCACCGGTTACCCTGAACGTGAAGAACGCAGGCGGGGCGCTAGTTCTGCTTCATGCTGTCGTCGTGCTTCATGTTGTCGTCTTTCTTCATGTCGTCTTTGTTCATGCTGTCGGCCTGTTTCATACTGTTGCCCGGTTTCATACTGTCGTCCTGTTTCATGCTTTCCTGCTTCATGCCATCGCCAGACTGTGCAAAAGCCGAACCAGGGTTTCTATGGCACGGTATTCATGGTACCGATCGGTGGGTACCGATCGGTCCTCGGGAGAGATGAAGAATGAGTCGCCGAGTGTTTTTCTTTTGCTTCGTGGGTGCATTGATGTCCCCGACAATTGCGTTGTCCCAATCATTCGTGAGCCAATATAAAGGCTTGCCGTATCACGACACCCACTATAGTGGCGGCGCACAAAAACTACCGGGCAAGGTCTTGTGCGCTTACTATGACCTGGGCGGCGAGGGAGTCGCGTATCACGACAACGATCCAAGGAATCACGGCAGCGGAGAGTTGAATCCGGCTGACGGGACCTATCTCAATGAGTTTCGTATCCATGAGGGAGTGGATACTTCCTACACGAAGTTCAACCGAAAGCCAGATCCGATTGACGACAACCCCTTCGACAAGATCGTGCCTCCGGCAGACCTGCTTTATGTTGGCTGGACCGAGCCCGGAGAGTGGTTTAACGTTACGGTAGATGTGGCAAGCTCGGGGACATACGCAGCCGATTTCCTTTACACCTCGAATCGCGGCGGCACAATATCAGTCGATGTGAATGGCAAGGACGCAACCGGACCTCTGCAGATCACAACAACAAACGATCCGGCAGACCCGCTGGCCTGGCGTCAATGGCACCACTGGAATCTGGCTTCGCAACTTTTCAAAGTCCGTCTGAGCAAAGGGAAAAATGTTCTCACGGTACACACATTGACGAACGGAAACATGAATCTGGCTTACTTCGACTTCAAACCGGTCCGCGAATGAAATGAAAGCTGTTCGACCGGGTCACTTCTCGCCTGCGGCCTTCTGTAGTTGCCGACTGGTGGCCCAACTTCGCGGTCAGTGAGTGATGACGCCTCTTGACAACACCTGCTTCCGAATTGCACGTAGTCCCGCGAGGCACATCGCCGCCGGTGAAAGTCGCAGGCAGCCTCGACAATTGAGCGAGTAATCGGCCGCCAGCATTGCGCGCGGGAAAGCGTAATTTGTTATCCGGCAGCCCAGCGTTGCCGCACCCCAGCCAGAAAGTTTTCTTTATCCGCGCGCATTTGCCTTACCAGCGCCTGATTGCCGGTATCTTCGTGCGCAGCTGCCCAGAGCACCATCTCCGTAAGAACTGGCGCCAGATCGATGCCTTTCTTGGTGAGCAAGTAAATTACCTTGCGGCCGTCGGACGGGTCCGGTTCCGTGGTGATGATTCCGTAGGCGGCGAGCTTCCGCAGGCGGTCGGCCAAGATATTCGTTGCAATCCCCTCATAACATTCCAGAAATGCTTTGTAGGTGTGGGCGCCCTGCAGCATCATGTCGCGAATGATCAGCAGCGACCAGCGGTCGCCCAGCATTTCCACTGAAGCGTTCAGCGGGCATCCTGACCGCGGCTTTGGGCCTGCCTTCTTTCGGACCATCTTCACATCTATTGTTCAATATTTACTTGCAATTCGCAAGTTAAATGTGAATAGTGTTTGCGAGTAGAATGGCCGCATCATAGAAGCCGGATCGTCCCACGATCCGCGGTGAAAGGGGAAATAAATGGGCCGAAGGACATCCAAGATAATCGGATTAGCTAGCTCCGTGCTTGCCGTCGCGGTGGGTGCGAGCTCCCAAATGCAAGCACAATCCAAAACTCCGTATTCCAGCATGGCCATGCTTAGCGAGTACCTGATGCCGGATCGAAATGCCGAGATAGCCTTGGCACGAAGTGCGGCTCCGGACTCCATCTCCCACGATGCAAAGGTTCTGGTTCTTGGGCCGCATGGCTATGAAACTGCCGTCGAGGGTAAGAATGGTTTCGTATGCGTCGTGGAGCGAGGGTGGATGGGCCCATTCGATGGTGAATTGTCTGCTAATTTTTGGAACCCTAAAATTCGAGGTCCGGTCTGCTTCAATCCGCCGGCTGCCCGTTCCATCCTGCCGATGACCTACAAAAGAACGGAAATGGTATTGGCCGGTCAATCCAAAGCTCAGATCATCGACGGCATCAAGACATTCATAAAGCAAGAACTGCCGCCCCTGGAGCCTGGAGCCATGTCCTACATGATGTCGAAGGACCAGTACCTTACGGATGGCGTTCGCCACAACTGGATGGCTCACCTGATGTTTTACACTCCGCTCATGGACGGTGTTGTTTGGGGTGCAGATCTGTCTAAGTCTCCCGTCATGCTGAATCCACAGTTCAGTGGCGCTCCGGAACCAATCGACGTATTCATGGTTCGCGCGGGTTGGTGGTCAGATGGAACGGCGGACCCAGTTCGGTAAAGGAACACCACAATGCCGTAGCAACGAAAACCGGTAAACGGAGGTCGTTTGGATAACATCGATCCGCATATTCGTGGAGTCCTAAAAGCCGCGTGTGAAGAACTGCCGCTTTCCGCCAGGGCAAACGGTGAGCGCGATTGCGATTTATGGGAAAGAGAAAGTTGACGAGTGTAGTCGTCTTGAACAGGACTGTTGTTAAATCCCGGTTTCACTCATCGAGCCGAAGGCTTTATAGCGATCCCGGCAAACGAAGCAAATAGCCTCTTTTGCGAACGCCGTGGCCGTAACGGAAACGACTCAACTAACTGTTACGCGTACTCCCGTCGCACGGGGAACCGTAACGGAGCACTCGCCCTGCTTCAGCGAGTCGGTCTTCGTTGACGTTGTGATGTGCGCTTCGCGACTGTCTAGTCCCGGTGCGTGTAATGTTTCGGTTTGCACCACTCCACTCGCGTCGCGACCAAAGTCAAGTTCCACCTCAAGCTCCGCTGCCGCGTCCTTGTTCAGAATGATCACGGATGTGTGCCCGCCAGGCAGTTTCGCGGCATAGGCGGTTGCATTGACTCCCGCATCCTGCAGCTTGGCCGAGAGCTCGGCCTTCAACAGTGCTGCGCCGCTGAACGAGCCCGCAAACTTGAGCCCATACGCGACCGGCTCCAACAGATAGTCCGGGCCAAATGTCGCAATCGGTGTATAGAAAGGGTGCGGATGCGCGGCGATCTGTTGGGGAGTTTCGCCATTCGCTTCGAGAAGCGCGTCGCCCGGCAGAGATCCGCCAACGGAATTGGCCACAGATTTGCCCGTACCGCCGTGCAGATTGACGCCAGAATAGTCATTACTGGCCAACAGGAGCGAATAGTCGGCCGCCCAAAGCGCGGCGGCAAACACGTCGGATACACCCGGCTTGCCTCCGCGATAACAAGTGTTGCCTTCGGTCATGCGTACCCGCGCACCCATCTTGCTGGCTGCGGTCGATGCGATATTTGCCGTGTTCTGCACCTTTTGCATCGTCGCCGGTTTCAGCAGGTTCGGGATGTTGACCTCGGGGTTCGTCGCGGGCCCGCCAAAGTAATAATGATGAGTCAGAGTGGTTACGTGTGGAGGACCCGGGATGGAAGGCCACTCGTCAGCAATCTCGGTCAGCCATGACACCTTGCTCGCAACATCAGGCAAGCCAAACTTTGCCGCCGGCACCCGAGCTGCGATAGCCCGCGCCAGCGCGAGCCATTCTTCGAGGTACGTCTTGGCAGACCATGTTTTCGGATCGCGCAGATGCCGGTCAAATAGATCCGCCTCGTTTCCGATCTGGAAATATTGGAGGCGGCCGCCCAGAGTCTCAGCTACAAAGGCCGCTTCCTCAGCGGCGCGTGCCGGTGTATTCGTGCCCATCCCGATGCCGTACACGCAAGTCCACCCAGTGGCTTGAAGGAACTCCGCCACGTTTCTGACTGCCTCGACCGTCACCGCGTAATAGTGAGCCTTCGGCTCGCCCGCAACCTCACGCACTTGAGGATGCTCTGGTTCGGGAGAGTCCGGCTTAGGCTTCCAGTAGGCAAACTCGCTGGTATTGCCGCCAAGGCGCAGAACGCCAGTTGACGAGAGCGCTTTGAACTCACGAATCAAGCCACTGTTCTGCGCCGAAAAGAAACTTGGGTCGGCGAGTTGCTGCACTTCATACGACAGGCCGACAAAGTCGATCGGCATGTGCGGACCGGTCGCATCCCTGGGGATGCTAAGGGCAACCCGGACCTTGCCTTGTCCCTGCGCGTGAAGACGTGCTGCAGCCACGGTGCAGGCTGCGGTGACAAGAAACCTTCGTCGTGTGAGCATCGGATCTCTCAATTCTTTTCTTTACCGCTGGCCCAGAGCGCCCGTTTTGTTTTGGTGATGTAAGAATATGACCACCGACGACTCAATAAGGGGCGACCCTGGTCCTTTGGATTCGAAGCGTAACAAAAATGTTTTGATCCTCCGCGCCCAAGTCAACGGGCGAGCTTTCGCGGGACTTCGTCTCGGCGCGTTTCATCGATTACCCATTTTGAGTCAATTACGAAAATATTGTGTCATTTTACTTTAGGAGGCACCTGCTGCGACAACGAAACAGTTTTTTCGTATTGATCAGAGCCGACAGCAGCAACCGCATGATCCGTAGGCGAGGTTCCGAACCCATCGCGGAAAGCACGTCGGCCAGCTTCGAAACTCTGTCCGGCGGTTTGGCAGGTTGGACGCTGGGCATATTTCTATAATTGCAGAGAGCCCCCGCGAGCGGTCCTTGACGCAACGGCTAGTAGGGCAGCGAAATGACACTATTTAGCGTTGCCTATGGCGTTTTGCGGAGTCATCCGCGCATCGTGCCGATGAACCCGCAATCTGGAATACTTTGCTATCCCTCAAGCCTGGTTCTCTACCGGCGATGCCAAGCCAGGTCGAGACATCACGCGCGATCTGGAAAGGGTGAACTGCGGCGAACCTTGAGAAGAGCGAAGAGCAACCGATTTCTCGGCTCGAATCGAGAGTTGTATATAATCCGCCGATGCAAGGAATACCGTGGAGCACAATTGCAATCGGCTCGCTGTTGCTCATCTCGGCCTACTCACTAGGAGGACAGGACGTGAAATCTCCACAACCTGAAAAATCGAAGCCGCCCGTCAAAGTGGAGCAGCGCGGGCGCATCCTTGGAATCGGCGGTGTCTTCTTCAAATCCGCTAATCGTGATCAGATGCGCGAATGGTATTCGAAGCATCTTGGACTCGCTGACCAAGGCCAAGGCGCGATGCTTCCGTGGCGCGAACACGACGACCCGCAAAAGGAACACGTTACAGTTTGGTCGGTTTTTCCCGCCTCCACTAAATATTTCGATCCCAGCCCCGCACCGTTCATGATCAACTACATCGTGGACGATATGGATGCTTTGCTCGACCGGTTAAAACAAGAGGGAGTAAAGATTGACGCTAAACGAATGGAGGAATCCTACGGTCGCTTTGCCTGGATCTATGACCTGGATGGGAATAAGATTGAGCTCTGGCAGCCGCTGCCCGCAAAGCCCTAAGGGTCTTCCACTGCACTTACTCAATTGGTTTTCTGTAGCTACGGTCCGTAGTCGTTAGAATGGCCGGAAATGCTTTGCGCCTGTAAGCCCAAGATTTCAGGCGCGAGTTTAGACGATTTCTCGGTACTCGCAAAGCGCTTGGCAGAACACCATCTAGCCGCATCGCTTTTCCACCCGTTCATAAACCATAAGGAGGCCTGAGGATGGGAAATTCAAGAACGATTATCAAGAATCAGAAGACCATCATCGACAATCAAGCCGTTCTCCGGGCCAATCAGAAAATCATAAAAGGAAACCAGGAAAGCATCCTGAAGAATCAGGTGAACATTTTGAAGAACCAAAGCATTCTCAACACCATAGTCAAGAACCAGAAGCAAATTCTCGCACGCCTGAAAAAGTGATTCCGAACGAAGTTGCGTCATTGCTTTTGCGAAGAACCGGGCAGGGAAGCAGTATTTAGAAGCGGTTGAGCCGAAACAATTCCTTTGCCTTCTTTCACGGTGATGCTCTGATTCGGCTTGATCCCTGAAACTGTATCCTTCTGTCCGCTGGGCCACATAATCTCCATGCTCACGGTCTTGCCCTCTTCTGGTTTGCCAAGTCCGAATGTCAGTGGTAATTCGCTTTGGGACAAATAGCTTGAGCCGGTCTTGACCATGGCAAAAAGGCGCGCTCCTTTGTTGGTTTTGACCGTGACCTTTGCACCGATGCCATCACGGTTCGATCGAGTGCCCACGGTCTTTACCCGGAGAAAGTCGTTCTGGTTTCCGTTATCGTTGCGCAGCAAGCGCGCTGGACCATTGTTGGCGGTAATCACTAAGTCGAGATCCCCGTCATTATCGAAGTCCCCGTAGGCCGCGCCCCGACCGACTATTGCCCGCTGCAGCGCGGGGCCGACCTTCGTGGTTACCTCTTCAAATTTGTTTTTGCCCAGATTGCGGAACAGATGAGGCGGTTGCGCATACTTCACGTTGGGCTGCACCACGCTGATGTCGTCGGAAACGTGGCCATTGACAGCCAGAATGTCCGGCAAGCCATCGAGATCATAGTCAAAGAAGAATGTCCCGAAGGTCAGTGACTTCGTCGAGATCCTGCTGATGCCTGTAGCCGGGGCCTGGTCCGTGAACAAGCCCGAGCCATCGTTGTGATAGAGCGCCATTCCCTCGTTCGTAAAGTTGCCGATCACCAGGCTCTGCCATCCTGAGCTGTCGTAATCGGAAGAGTCGGTCCCCATCCCGGCGCGCACCGTGCCCGCTTCGCTGTAAGCCACGCCGGCGGCGACTGCAACATCGGTGAAAGTCCCGTTGCGGTTGTTGTGGTAGAGCTTGTTGGGCTCGGTATCGTTGGAAACGAAAAGATCGAGCCAGCCATCATTGTCATAGTCCAACAATGCGATGCCAAGTGATTTACTGGTGGGATCGTAAAGTCCGGCGCGCCGCGTCACGTTCTCAAAGGTTCCATCGCCTTTGTTATGAAACAGCGCCGAGCTTTGCCCCTTATAGGCCTGCGGCGTGCAGTAAGACTTGTTCTTGTTGTCGAGCGTGCAGTACTGATCGGTTGCGATCGACCAGTCGATATAATGAGCGACAAACAAATCCAGCTTGCCGTCATTGTCGTAATCAAACCATACGGCGCTTGCGGAAAATCCCGGATCGGCTACTCCAGCCTTCGCGGTGACGTCGGCAAACCTGCCATTGCGGAGATTGTGAAAAAGATGATTCGACCCGACAGTCGTAATGTAAATGTCATCATAGCCATCGTTGTCATAGTCGCCGACGGCGCAGCCGAGCCCGTACATTTCCACTGCCAGGCCTGCTTGACGCGTGACATCGGTAAACGTTCCATCGCGATTGTTGTGATAGAGCGCGGGAAAGGATTTTCCGGACTCGTGCCCCGGCCAGTCCTTGGAGTTGATCAGCAAAATATCCTGCCATCCGTCGTTGTCGTAATCGAGAAAGCAAACTCCGCTCCCCATGGTCTCGGGAAGATACTTTTTTCCGAAAGCCCCGCTGTTGTGTTTGAAATGGATCCCCGCCTGTGCGGTCACGTCGGTGAATTCGATTGGGCCCCGAGGACGCAATCGCGTCGTTGTCAAACCCGGCCCCTGCGAAGTGGGTTGAGCGGCAGTTGGGGTGGAACCTGGCGCTGCTGCGAACGAAGCCGCTGCAGGCTCATAAGATAATCGTTTACTCGATGGCTTTGGTGTGCAGCCCGTTAACCCCAACAACGCGCTTAGCAGGACAAAGCCAGTAATTCTACGGAGTGGCGTGAGAGATCGCGAATTTCTTTCGCAAACGGTCACTGCGCCACCGTAAGCGTCGCAGCGTTACCCCGCCGAGAGTCCAGCCAAATCTCGACCAGCATCGCCATGGGCCCGACAATAAAGAGGGCATAGAAAGGTGCGTAAACAATCTGCTGTAATCGCATCACCATCTCAACGAGCGCTACCAGGAACACGACCAGGCATTGGCCTCTCTTCGAACGTACGGTGGTCTTAGGATCGGTAATCATAAAGAAGATGAACAGCTGATACATGGGGCCGGTAATGGGCGCAATCTCCGACTGCCAGGGGCTTCCCGTCATCCAGCTTCTCAGAAACGCGAACGCAATGAATGAGACCACATAAATGCCAGTGATATGAAAACGCCGCAAGCGCCAGATAATCACCGAGCCCAGCGCCCAGATGATCAGCATGGGCCAAAGATAATTGCCCCACTGAATGCTCAAGCTGGCTACTGTCTCAGGCGCCAGAAACAGCATCACGGAAATACCGAAGTTCGACGGATTCCAGATGTGGCGTCCCTTTACCCGCAACACATACTTCGAGGTAATAGAAATCGCACTACATAGGGCGTACGGCCAGAAGGCTGGCGAGCGCACCAGAATGCCAACGCTGATGCCCGTGATGTAAGCGCTGGCCGGATGCAGCCATTTGTGAAAGAAAATCTGACCGAGCAGTAGTTCGAGCAAAATGCTGGTAGCAATCGCTAAAAGCGTTTTCTGATAACTCTCGAGAATGCCGAACGACAGATGCCCTGCCAGCAGGATGCAAGTGATGAAAGCCGGTGCAATGTACCGATTGTCGATCCGGAATAGCGGCTTGTTCCGCACAGGAACTGGAGGTGGCGAAACCGATACGCTTGCCTGGCTCATGCCCCCTCCTTGATTTTATGCAACTGATCGACCGCAGGCTCGTCGAGGGTCTGTATCTTGCCCGACGGCCAGCGAATGATCGCCTTATTGACATGTGCGTTCTTGCCCAGCCCGAAATGTAGCCGCCGGTCGTTCTGCGCCGCAAAACCGCTGCCACCAGAAACTTCCTGCACTTGCTGCTGACCATTCCAAAATACCGTCACCTGCGCTCCGATCGCGCTGCGGTTACTCCGGGTTCCTGCCAGCTCAAATTCGATCCACTGGTTTTCCGGTGCGACCGTGTTCTTGTAGAGCAGCAACGGCCCGTTTTGGTTCGCGACTACCACGTCCAGCACGCCACGATTCCACAAATCGGCCATGGCTACAGAACGTCCGTCATAGGTATCGGTTACGCCCACAGACTGGGCCACGTCAACAAACTTCCCAGCGCCATCGTTGAGCCAGACGCGCTTGCTTTGATAACCCGACAAACTGCGTCCCTCAAACGCAGGCCAGTTTTTCGCATCGCCGATGATGGTGCTGTTTCCACCGGCAACTTTCGAGAAGTCGTACCAATAACTTCGATTCCGGGCGAGCGAGATGTAGCCGTTCGTCAAGTACAAATCCAGTGTGCCATCGTTATTCAAATCGCCGAACTGTGCGCCAAAACTCCACCCCCCCAGCTCCACGCCAAAGTCTCGTGCCAGGTTCTGATACTGAAGGGCATCGCCTGACGTTCCTTCCTTCGGCACCCACAGGTTGTTTCCCTGGAGGAGAATCCCATCCTCCGAAATGTTGGAAACGTACACCGCGTATCGGCCTTGATTCAAGATGTCGCCAAACGCAGCGTTCATGCCGCTCTTGGGCGCGAAGCCGACTCCCGTATGTTCGCCAACCTCGCGGAACTGCTTCCCGTCATTGAAGTAGAGTTCTGACACTCCGTAATCATTAGAGACAAACAAATCAGGATGGCCGGTCCCGCGCAGATCTGCCGCGGCGGCAGCCAAGGCCCAACGCCGGCTGTTGATGCCAAGTTTCGCGCTGACCTCCTCAAATTTGCCATTGCCGAGATTATGAAACAAATACTTTCGCCCGCCGTTCTTCGCATACTCAAAACTGTCGGGCATGATTCGCGTCGTGGTCAGATGCCAAAGATCGATGTCTTCGGAGTAATAACCACCCACGAAAAGGTCCAGCAGTCCGTCTCCGTCGTAATCGAACCAGATCGCCGTGTTGGCGTTGATCCACGGCGGCAATCCGGCTTGCTCGGTTACGCGCGTAAAGCCGTGACCCTGATCGTTGTGAAACAACTCCGGCCGCCCCCACTTGATCAGAAACAAATCTTCATATCCGTCGTTGTCGAAATCACCCCAAACCGCGCCGGTGGAAACTCCCGTGCCACCCTGGTTGACATCGGCAATACCCATTTCACTCGCGACGTCTTTAAAAGTCCCATCATGCATGTTCCGGTACAGCGCGTTTTTGCTCCCAATTGCACTGTTGGTCACGTAAATGTCAGGCCAGCCATCGCGATCGAAGTCGACGATCGAGACTGATGCCCCCATCGACGCAACCTCCGGCATGATGGAATCCAGCTTGGAGTCTAGCTTAGGAGACTGATGGACGAAATTGATGCCGGCAGCATGCGAAACTTCTTCCAGATAGAAACCGTGTCGTAGTAGCGCCGTCTTGGCGTCGACACGCGTTCGATCGGCATCGCGCCTGGCGGCCATCTTCTTAACAACCAGAGGGGTGGCCAACAGCGCTGCAAAAAAAAGGCCGACAACAATCCTTGCGACCCGGGAGCCCGTCATTTGCCGATCTCGCCCCTCAGAGCGTTTCTGAAAACTTCGGGAGTGACATAGCGCGTGTGGTAAGTCTCCCAATCCTCGGGATGATGCTGATAGACCCACTCATCTTCGAGTCTCCCGGGAGGCGTGGTGTACATATTTTTGGCATGGTACGGCAAAGGCAGCACGGTTTTGCCGAAGGTTGAGTTGTAATCACCATCTTTAATCCAGCCATCTCCGACAATGATGAAGTCGCGCACCCACCCGGTCGCGGGCGGGGGTTGTTCCGCAAAACGGAAGGTCATCTCGTCGCCCGAGTTCATAATCACGTATCGATCGTCGATCCGTGACAGCAATTCCCGCACATCTCCGTAGCGAGTGTAATAACCGACGAGATCACGCCAGCGCTGTTTCGATCCTTCCATATGGTTGTAGTCGGGGATCTCCGGCGACGACGGATTAGCCTGATTCATCACCGAGTAACCTCGGTAGTGAAGATCGGCGGTCGTGGGATCGAGGTGTGTGGTTTTCAGTGGAGTATTCGGCAGGCCCTGCGCCCACTCGATTGAGTCCCAATAAATTTCAAGGTTGGTTCGCAAGCGCACCCGGTGCGGCGTGTTGGCGCGGAAGACATTGGTCAGGTCCACCAGGCAGATTTTCTTCCGGCCTGCGGGAAAGCCCAGATTAGGTCGAGCCACTACCCAGCCTCCATGTCCGTCGGGCACTTCGAGGCTCAGACCGTGAGCCGGTTGGCCCCCGCCCTGGCTGATTGCCACGTTAATGGAGGAATCCGTCGGATGCATCCAGCCCTGCAGGATCAAATAAAGTGGCCCGCTCTGCGGCGCATCGTCGCCGAGGTCGACTTCCACATAGTGGTCGCGAGTTATGCCTTGATATTGGCCGCGGCCGAAGGTGTCCAGGTAGCGGCTGTCGAGAGCACTGACGATATCGGTAACGTCCGTCCCGTTGTCATCCACTGCCCGGGCAATTTTGTGCGGAGTGGAAACTGCCGTAATGGCAAGTTTCGCAGGCGGAATCACGAAGCGCTCATCGACAAAAATGTCGGTACCGACGGGATGATCGACCGTCATCAGAGCAAGATAGTCGTAATAGTAAGTCTCCCAGAGTTCGGCGGTGATGCGAAGGTCATAAAAACCATCGTGTGGAACCAGATCGTCGCGCCCGATCTTGTACCACTCCTCAGTCGCTTCTACTCGCGCCGTGCCCAGCGTGTTGATACGCAAACCAATCGCCGAACTCCACGGAACCGCATCCTTCACGAAGTCGATGTGCTTGCCGTTGTAGGCGAACAAGTAGGGGCAGGAGCCTTTGATTCGCTGTTCCGTCACGATTTCCTGGTTCGCCTTCGCTTCGAACTCAGCCCGGACAGACCCATTCGGCCAAAGAATCCGTATGACGTCCGTGCTGGTCTGCTCACCCAGTCCGAAATGGAGTTGCGGTCCGGTGATTGGTTGCTTCTGCACCAGCAGGCCGGAACGGATTTCAATTTCTCCCCCAACTCCAAATGGATTGATGCGCTGGTCGCCGACGGCCTGGACCGCATGCGGCCGCACTACTTGCCAGTGGTAATTCTTCGTGCTTTGGTTGATCGCCTCCATCGGTTGTCCGTCGGACGAAAGGCCGAGCAGATCGAGCCGTCCATCGCCATTCACGTCTGCCGCTTCGAGCGCCACTGCGGGGGTGACCAACTGCTTTAGTGGAACGAATTTTCCTTGGGCGTCCCCGAGCCATATCCATACTCCGTTGGAACTCTTCGCCGAAAGCAGGGAAGCCGGAGACAGGATCAGGTCGAGCATCCCATTGTTATCTAAATCGGCCACGTGCAGGCGAACGTCTGCCTGCAGATTGTTAACGGCATCCGGTACTCGAGCAATTTCCGCGATATCCCACGTCTGTCCTTCGTCTTTGTTCGAAATCCGAACGATGGCGCCATCGGACTGCACCGCCAACAGATCGAGAATTCCATCGTTATTGGCATCGGCGACCGCAATGGCTTTGATCGGCGGCAAGTCGGCCGGGAGGGCGCGCTCGCGGAACTGTCCCTGGCGCTCATTCATAAAAACGTGCAGTCGTCCCGCGCCATCGATAATGGCGGCGTCGGGATTCCCGTCACCGTCCAGATCAGCCCAGGCGAATCCGCGCACACCCGCGATTCCGGTAAAAGGATGAATCGGCAGAAACGTACCGTCGCCGTTATTTCTCAGCACCACCGGCAATCCCTCACTTGCGCCCAGCACGATGTCGAGGTCTCCGTCCGCTTCAATGTCCACCGCCCACGCGCCGGTGTAGCGTGCATTGATCACCGACTTGGGCAGTTTCGTCTGTGTGGTTACGTCGCTGAACGCGCTCGGGCTGTCCTGGCGGAACAGGCGCACACCTCCCGCCCCCCCGAGCACCAGGTCCGTCTTGAAATCGTAATTGAAGTCGATTTGCAAAACTCCTTCAGGCGAGGGGGGAATTGCGGAAGGTCCACCGGGAAACGGAAGGGTCGCTCCACTTGATAGACGCACCTCATGGCCGTCGGCTTCGGCGATCACGGGTGTGCCTCCGCTGCCGAGCTGAATCGCTCCAATCCAATTCCAATGACGATTGTCAACGCTTGCCACTGGTTGAGTGGTAAATCGAATTGCCATGTCCGGCGGCGCTGGCGTGAAGATTGGAGATTCCAACCGCAGAAAATGGGTGAAGGGCTGCGCTTCTTCCCCAGCGGGCGCCTTGATGATCGAGAGACTCTGGCGGTACTCCGGAACTCGCATCAGCACGTTGCGCAAGAAAGTAGTTCGTGTCGCGGCGGCGCGTAAATCCGTGCTGGCGGCGGCAGCCTGCACCGCCGCAAGTTGTTGCTTCACTTCCGGCGGCCACGCCGACGATCGGGCGGTAATCTGCTCAACCACTGCTTTGAGTGTCGTGGCGTCGCCGCGCTTGGCGGCGACTCGGCTCAATTCGAGCAGGGCGGCAAGATTATCCGGCTGCTCCGCCAGAATCTTCTGCATCGTTTGTTGAACTTCAGCCTCGCTGTTGGCATCGCCTTGCCGCTCAATTTCTTCCGCGAGCGCATAAGCCGCTCGCAAGTTCTTCGGATCGAGTTCGACCGCCTTCCGCAAATCGGCGATCGCTTCAGGGGAGTGTCCACGATCGCCTTCGAGAATTCCCAGCAGATCGTAGATGTGATCGTTTCGCGGCGCCAGATCGCGCGCCCGTTCCAATCGTTGCGCCGCTATATCGTAGTTCCGCTGGCGCAGCGCCAGCACGCCCCAGTTGGCCCAGCCTGCAGGTTCGCTGGGCACGAGCCGAGTTACTTCGGAAAGTTTGCTTTCGGCGTGAACGTCGTCGCCAACCTGCAGCGCCGCCAATCCAATATAGAAAGCCGAAACCACGTCGGCATAAGCCTTCGAACCTCGCTCAGGCAGCTTGGCGCTGGAATGGCATCCCGACATCAGGCCGGCAAAACTTGCGAGAATCAGCAACGACACCACCCGTCGAAAGCTGGCCGTTGGCCTCTCACCGCCAGATGTCGTTCTTAAGATCCGCTGCCTCAATTGACACGCTCCGTGTTGCCAGCCATCGATGACGCAAGAGGCTCGCGACTTTCTGTTTCCATCCGAGCATTCTTTCGCCGCCGCACCCGCGAGATACCGCGGTGCCACAAGAACGCCACCAGAAGAAACGGTAAAAGGAAAAACAGTAGATCCCAGCGGCCAAATCCAGGTGGAGTCACTTCCACTCGAGCGATAGCCTCCCCGTTGCCTTGCGAACTCTGAAGTACAAGGTGAACACGCCACAACTCCTGCCGGTCGAACTGGGCTTGAGCGTTGTATTGCACCTGTCCGCGCGATTTCACTCGCTGAGCCGAATAAAATGTCTCCGGGAGCCTGCCCGTGATCGGCTGGACTCCTATTTGTATCTTCAGATCGTTTGGAACCGTGCCGCCCGGCCCCGGTTCAACGAACACATAAAAAGCGCCAGTGCCTACGTCAGGATGTGTCCAAAGCGCAACTATACAAGGCCCAACCTTCTGGTTCTCGATGATAGGAAACGGCGGGCCGTTGTGTGCGCTTGCTGGAGCAGGCAACATCAGCAAGAAGATAGTTACAAGCGCGACCGAAACATCTCTCGCATTCTTATTGCAATTCAGCATTCTCGCCCACCAGCGCAGCGTCATCCCGAAGTTCCAACCGGCTATCCGCTCATCATGGTCGCGCGCATTTCCATTGGCTGAAACATCAGCCACATCGAGGCGCACCAAAGAATCAGGCAAACCGCGGCCCACGGAAGGAACGCCCGCAGAGGCCTGTCCGGCGAATCGTCTTCCGCCAACCCGTAGATCACCACCAGCGAACCCGCCAACCCGAGGAGCAGGAATCCGATCTCGATGACTTGCACAACATTCGCTGGCAAGCCCGTTAACGTCCAACGGGGCTCTCCCAAAAGCGGCCTTCCCAGACTTGCAATCGCGTTTTGAGTCACGGGGATCACGGTGTAGAGTCCCGTCAAGAAATGAAAGCAGTAGTGAGCGAGCCACATGCCAAAGCCCAATGGAACCAGGCCGTAGGCGTACCTCACGATCAGGGGCAACAGGGCCGCGTGTGAACCGCGATGCCGGTTTCCGCCGGGCCCGTTCTTGCCTACCCAGCTCTTGCCAACCCAGCTTTTGCCGACCCATGCCCGCATCACCCACGCTGCGAGTCCCACCAGTAAAACCGGTTCAACGATCAGAAAAAACGTAAAGATCACGCCCAGCACCGGCGCTTCGTGATTCACATGCAGCACTCTTCCCAGCCAAGTCTCTAGAGCGTAGACCGGACTAACCATGCCAAAGGCATTCAGCAAAGCGCCAAACGTGAACACGATCGCCAACGCAGCCAGATCCTTGCGGCGCGAAAAATATCCGATTCCGGACCGCAACCGATCAGTCATGAGTTCACTGCCAGGCAGCCGGCTCAAGATACCGATGTTGTCGTGCGGGCAGGCATGAACACAGTCCAGACAGAAAGTGCAATCCATGTTCCCGACCTTGCTCGGCTGAAACAGCGCCAGTTCGCAGCCCCGAATCGTCACCAGATCTGAAACCGGCTCACGCCTGCCGCGAATGCAATCTTTCGTATGGCAGCGGGTGCAGACATCCTGCTCGCGCACCTTCACCTCAAACGGCGAAAGTGTGGACGCGACAAAGTTGAACTGTCCGATGGGACAAACAAATTTGCAGAAGGACGCGTGCTTGAAAAATCCGTCCACCACCAGCACGGAAAAAAAGTAGGCCACAATGAGCCAGGCCGTCCACCACGGCGAGGACCATAGGTCGAAGAGTTCGTAAGCAAACAGAATCAGAACAAACAGCCCAACTGAAACCCACTTATTGCGCAGCGCTCGCGGCCAGTTGAACCGAGGTTTAAAAAATCGTCGCGCTATCTGACGCACCAGCATGAAGGGACACGCAAGGCAAAAGAAATTCCCCGCGCAGAGCAACACCAGCACCAGAACGCCGCGGAAATGAAGCCAGCTCAATGTCGTGGCCAGATTCTTCGGCGCCAGCGTGGGCCCGAACAGCCCGTGCAGGATCATGACGATGCTGAGAAGAAGTACCGGTGCCTGGAGCAACGGCCGAGCATAACGCCACCTAAATAAATGGCCCAGGCCGCGCACTCTCAACAAGTCAAACGGAGGCAAATCTGAGATTTCCTCGACCGGGATGGAAGATGGATTCAACAGCGTGCCTAGTCGGGTCGTACACCCCTCACGTCGATCTGCCGTTCCACTTTCTTCCCGCCGGGCAGCGTGATGTGGAGCAGGAGAATCCAATCACCCGCCATCGGAAAGGCTAAGTGAGCGGTGTATCGTCCAGCCCCTTCTTCGTTCGCTTTTGCGAATGTGGGGCTCATACCTGCGTGTGACATGTCTGCCTCAATCGCAATACGCGCTCCCATAATCGGTTTTCCGCGCTCGTCGATCAACTTGAAAGTGATTGTAGCGGCTCCGACGCGGGCCGGTGCAGGGGAGATCCGGTACTCAATCGAGAGAACAGGTGGTGATTCCAGACGTCGGGAACAAGTGGCGACGATCAAACTGGCCACGAATACGAAACCACCCACTCGCAATTGTTTCGGCAGTAGCCAGGCTCGGTGTTCGTGCCCTTGCATCGCCAGTCCCTGCTTTAAAGCGCACACTCTCAGGCGGCTTCGGCCGCGGCGTGGCGTCCCCATTCGCAAGTGCATGCCATGTTGCCCCGTTCTCCGTCGGGCGGGAACATGTGGTAATACATCCCGATGACCATCGGAATGAAAACGATGGAGTTGTAGAAAAGGTGAAGCTCTACCCTCGGGACAACCAACTGCAAAATGCTGCAAGGGACCGGCTTGCCCCAGAAATTATGATGAAACGTGGCCTGCCAGATCAGCAAGAAGTGCTCGATGTGATGCCAGAACTGAATCCAGAATGCTACCATCCACCAGGTGTAGGAAACCCCGGTGAAGCCCTTCCGTAGCACCCAGATGCCAATCAGCATTACCAATGCATAGCCATAGTGCAGAGCCTCGGTCTGGACGAGCCATGGATACCACAATCCCAGCAGTCCCAGGGCTCTCGGCCGAGGCCAATTCATCACGTAAACCTGGTATGCCTGGACCAGGTGCTCTGCCCAATGTGCCAGCACAATAAACATAAAAAACTGCAAAGCCCGCTCGTGCCAGCGTGTGTTGAGCCGCGCCGAAAAACCGTGACTTGTCTCCGGTGCATGTTCGACATTCAGAACGCCGGGATGAGATATCGCCATCAACGTCCTCCCCAGACCGCCATCGAAAATGTGATCACGATCACACCTCGGCCTCCCTGGGTCAATAATCAAATTATATTAGCGACCTACCCGGAGTGGTCCCAGCTTCAAAAATGAAAGTTGGTCTCCAGGAAAGCGAACTGCCCGTTCGTATCCTTCGGATAGATTGCCGAGATCACTCCCTTGCCCCAAGCATGGCCATAGTAGAGGGAGGCGCTGAAGGATCGCGTGAGCGGGTAGTCGGCACTCAAGTCCCAGACGTTGGCCAATCCACGGTTACCATTGCTCGGCCGCCCCGTATATCCAAAGGTCTTCGGCTGAAACGCGCCCCCGCCCGAGTACCAAAGATCGGACGCGCTCGCCAGTCGCAATGCATGTACTTCGCTGCGCAACGCAAGCTTCGAAACCGGCCGCAGATTCAGCGTGGCGTACAAATCTTCGTTATTCATCATATTGTAGAAAGGGAAGCGAGCGTACTGGCGCGGCGTGGGCAGGACTTGAAAAAAAGTGCCGTGATGCGAGTCGTTGGGGTTCCCGTCGCCGCTGCCGTACGAATATCCGGCACTCAGCCACGGTTTCAGCATTTGTACCGGCGGCTGCCAGCCGGCTTCTGCGACGAACGCTCCGGCACGTTGACTCAAGCTGCCCCAGGAACCAGTCTGCACGACCCCCCAAAGCAGGAAATCGAATTTGCCGGCATTGGTGGTCTTGAAGGCGTGAGCATAATCCGCGCCCCAGGTTGCGATCTCAATTTTGCCGAAGTCCGTCGCGCGAACCGGCGCAGGACGGTTATCCGTCTTCAGCACGAGCGTGCGGTGATCGATATAGCCCAGGGCAAACACGCGCAATTCGCCGGCATTCTGCTTGCCCGAGACTGACCGGGTGTACGCTCCGTAGTAAGCGTCCACATCCAGTTCGTCCATTCCCTTCACTTGATAGACACCTTGCGTCGGTCGCGCGCCGAAGAAGGTAAAGTTATTTTGCCCGGAGTTTGCCGAAAGTTGGACTCCATCGAAGCTGCGCTGGACCGCGGTAAATGCAAAATTTGAGATCAACCGGCTCGAAATGCGTGTCTGAATCACGGTCGCCAGCAACGGATCTTTGGGCACGACCTCAAGGCCGTCAAAATATTCGAAGCGCCCCAGTTTCAGACCAGCTGGGCCGAGATGTTTAAAGTTGATAAATGCTTGCTTCACAAATCCGTTGGCGACGTTGGTGTGATTGTTGTTCGCTGCATAGTAGCTTCCACCCAGCCCGAGTTGCCCCTGCGGAGGAGCCACCACGGCATCATTTGGCAAGCCAAGGATAGAGGGCTGTTCTCCCTCCAGAAACCAATCAAAATGTTCCCCGGTTTGCCCGACACCGACGCGCAACAGGGAATCCCAAAAGCCATAGTCGCTATTTCCAGTTTTGCCCTCGAACCAGTTCCATCCTTCGGCACGAGTGCGCCAGTTAATGGAAATCTCGAGTGGACCAAGTTTGTGCTTGGGGGCGGGCGCCGGCGTTGACGCTTTCTGTGGCGACTCCCCATTGGCTTGCCCCGTCGCGGGCGCCGATGATGAATTCTTGACCGTGGCCGCTTGTGGCAAACCCAAGTTCGACACTTCGGTTAATTGAGGGTCTTGGGCGAAAATGACGTTTCCCGCAAAAAGAACAATTCCGAAGTTCAACCAGCCAGCATATCTCAATGTCATATCATCCCCAGTTCGATGCTTGTAGCCTGTGTGGGCTGGTACTCAGGCCCTGTGACTAACGCTTCCCGGTTTCCGCGAAAGAATTGCGACCGGCCCTCGCCGATGATTTACGCGGCTACTCTTGAAACTCTTTCCACAAATTTAGTGACGCATTCTGGAGAAGTCGTTGAGGTGGGTCAATAGCGGATTCGTATTAGAGAGCAAGGTTTGTAAGAATCCACGCCTCCCGGCTGTCTGAGAGTCGCTTGGTTGAGGCCATGAAGTTAAGCCCATGAAAATGTTAGTCAGCCAATGAGTGAAATTCGCGGCGCCGATGCCCTTCCGAATGCTGAGCGACTCGGACCAAGCAGACTCGGCTTCCTCGAGTGCAACGGCGCTTTCTTCTATGACTTACGTTGACCATTACGGTGCTTTCCGGTAGGTTATTAGTATCGGCACAATGGGGATCGTGTACCCTGAATCTGGGGTTTATGCGCCATATGCGGTCGAGTGCAGCAGGGATTGAGTGACATTGTCGAGTTGAGGAGCGGGCTTATATTGTGGCTGGAACTCTAGGGAAAACGGATGGAAAGACCTTACTCTTGCTGAAGCCAAGGGGGTTCTGTGCGGGTGTCGTGCGGGCGATTGACGTGGTCCGTATTGCGCTGGAGTCATTCGGGCCTCCGATTTATGTGCGCAAGGAAATTGTCCACAATAGTTTTGTGGTGGAGGAACTGCGCGGCAAGGGCGCGATTTTTGTCGACAGCGAGGACGAAGTGCCGAACGGCGAGCGCATCATTTATAGCGCCCATGGCGTCTCGCCTGATGTTCGCGAACACAGCGCCCGGCGCGGGTTGCGTGTGATCGACGCGACCTGTCCGCTGGTCACCAAGGTGCACGTTGAGGCTGTGAAGTTTGCCAAGGAAGGGTATTCGCTCATCCTGATCGGACATAAAGATCATGACGAGGTGGTGGGGACGCTGGGCGAAGCTCCGCTGGTAACGCAAGTCGTGGGATCGCCGGAGCAGGTGAAATCCCTCAGCGTGCCGGACCCGAACCGCGTGGCTTATCTGACTCAAACAACTTTGAGCCTGGACGAAACCAAAGACATAATCGCGGCGCTGAAGCAGAAATTCCCCAACATCAAAGGGCCGGCGGCGCAGGATATTTGCTATGCCACGGAGAACCGCCAGGTCGCCGTGAAAGAAGTGGCTTCCGAAGCCGATTTGCTGCTCGTGGTGGGATCGGAAAATAGTTCGAACTCCAACCGCCTGGTGGAGGTGGCACGCAACTTGGGGACGAAGGCGCACCTGATCGACAGTTGCAACGACATTGAGGCGGAGTGGTTGAAGGGTGTGAACACGATTGCCCTGACAGCTGGCGCATCCGCGCCGGAGTGCCTGGTGGAAGAAACCGTGACTTTCCTGCGCAACAAAGGATTCGACAACCTGCAGGAACTGGAAGTGATGCCGGAAAACGTGCGCTTCGGCCTGCCGCCAGAAATCGTGGAGGCGATCGCCGCCGCTCCGGCCATCGCGAACGCCGATTAGTCGCTGTATATGTCTTTGCGGGAGGTAAGCGATGACGATTGATGAGCGGCTTGATCGGTTGACCGTGCGGCATGAAGCCCTGACGCAAACGGTGGACCTTTTGACCCGCGACCTGCAAAGCATTCGCGATTTTTCCAAGGATATAGCCGAAGGCACGGCCCGTTTGCTGCATATCGCGCAAATCCACGAAAACCGCATCACTCGTCTGGAAGGTGGCGAACATGAGCAATGAGGCCGTCTCAGAATAAGCAGGCGATGCAATTACGCCGTATCCGATTGCAGGCTTGTGATTGAACGGAGTAGCGAATTCATGGACAACCACTCCCCCGAGTCCCATCTAACCTCTGCACCTCTAGGTTCGAACCCACAACTGCGCTTTGGCAAAATTGAGCAATTGGGCACGCGTGTCGGCGCGGCGGTTGCGGCCGCGCGAAGACATCTATTTTCGCAGCAGCATCAGGATGGATACTGGTGCGGGGAACTCGAAGCGGATACTACGCTCGAGTCGGATTACATTTTGCTGCACACGTTGCTCGGGACTGGCAACGAGGAGCGATTCCAGAAAGCAGCGAACTGGATTCTCCGGCATCAGAACGAAGATGGCGGTTGGAGTATTTACGCCGCCGGGCCGTCGAATATCAGTGCGTCGGTGAAGGCATATTTCGGCCTGAAGCTGGCGGGATATGCGGCGGATCATCCCGCGTTGCAACGCGCCCGCGAAAAGATTTTGGAGCTGGGCGGCGTCACCGAAGTCAATACATTCACCAAGATATATCTCTGTTTCTTCGGGCAGTACGACTACGACGCCGTTCCGGCGATTCCGCCGGAGATCGTGCTCTTTCCCGAACTGGTTCTGGTTCAATATCTACGAGATTTCTTCCTGGTCGCGCGCCATTCTGGTGCCGCTCTCGATCTGCTACGCCAAGAAGCCGTTCAAGAAGATTCCGCGCGAAATGGGTGTGGAAGAATTGTTTGTCGGCGGCATGCAGAAATCGCGCATGCATCTGCATTGGGCGAAGAAGCTGGTCTCCTGGAGCAATTTCTTTTTAGTCCTCGATCGCATGACGCATTGGTTCGAGCGCGTCCATGTGCGGCCTCTGCGTTCGATTGCATTGAAGAGCGCTGAAAAATGGATGCTGGAGCGCTTCGAGATGAGCGACGGGCTGGGCGCTATTTATCCCTCGATGATGAATGCGATCATCGCGCTGCGCTGCCTGGGATACTCGCTCGACGATCCGCAGGTGATTCGCGCGCTGGACGAGTTCGAAAAATTGGGGATTGAAGAACAAGACACGTTCCGCATGCAGCCTTGCATGTCGCCGGTGTGGGACACCGCGTACGCCATGTTCGCGCTGGGTGAGGCAGGAGTGCCGGCGAATGATCCGCGGATGGTCAAATGCGCAGATTGGATTCTGCAGAAGCAAGTCCGCAACGTAGGCGACTGGAAAGTGAAGAATCCGAAAGGACAGCCGGGCGGCTGGTATTTCGAATTTAACAACGAGTTTTATCCCGACGTTGACGACAGCGCGATGGTTTGCCTTGGATTGAGCCGCGTGGAGCATCCCAATGGACGCTACCAGCGCGAGTCAGTCCAGCGCGCGATTGACTGGATCTTTTCGATGCAGTGCAAGAACGGCGGTTGGGCGTCGTTTGATAAAGATAACGACAAGATGGTCTTCGAGCATATTCCCTTCGCCGATCACAACGCCATGCTCGATCCGCCGACCGTCAACATCACCGGGCGCATCCTGGAGATGCTCGCGACTTACGGATATGACAAGAACCACCCTTCGGTGAAGCGGGCGATCACCTTTATTAGAGAAGAGCAGGAGCCGGACGGCAGCTGGTTCGGGCGTTGGGGCGTGAACTACATTTACGGCACCGCGCTGGTATTGCGAGGGCTGGACGCGATCGGTATGGACCTGCACGAACCTTGCGTGCAGCAGGGCGCGGAATGGTTGCGGATGTTTCAGAACGCCGATGGCGGTTGGGGCGAGACTGTCGGGTCTTACGACGACCCGAGCTTGCGCGGGCAGGGCGAGAGCACGCCGTCGCAGACCGCTTGGGCCATCCTGGGATTGCTGGCTGCCAACGACATTCGCAGCGATTCGGTGGCGCGTGGCATTGCCTATTTGCTGCGTACGCAGAGAAAAGATGGCTCGTGGGATGAGCCGGTCTTCACCGGCACTGGATTTCCGCGCGTGTTTTATCTGATGTACCACCTCTATCGCGATTACTTCCCGCTGCTCGCGCTGACCACGTACGCCAAAGTGATGGAGAAGGCGCAAAACTAGTTCTCAGTTCTCGGTTCTCAGTTTCGCTGCCTAAACGTTGAGGCTCTGACTGAGAACCGAGAACTGAGAACTGCTTTGAAAGCCTTTGTCACCGGCGCCACGGGGTTTCTGGGTTCACATGTTGCCCGAGCTCTTGCCGACCAGGGTGCGAACCTGCGCCTGTTGGTGCGTTCCACGAGCAATCTGCGCAACCTCGAAGGTCTCAAGGCTGAGACCGCGACCGGCGATCTGCGCGACCCCGGTTCCCTCGAAAAAGCCATGTCGGGTTGCGATACGGTATTTCACGTGGCCGCTGACTACCGGCTCTGGGTGCGCGATCCGGCGGAAATGTACCGCTCCAATGTCGACGGAACGCGGGCGATTCTGGAAGCGGCGCGCAAGAATCGCGTGCGGCGCCTGGTGTACACCTCGAGTGTTGCGACGGTCGGTTTCACCAGTAACGGACACCCTGCGGATGAGGATTCCCCAGTTTCGCTGGCCGACATGATCGGCCACTACAAGCGGTCGAAGTTCATGGCGGAGCAAATCGCCATCGAGGCCGGACGTGGCGGAATGCACGTCGTGATCGTGAATCCGACGACGCCGATTGGAGAGCAGGATGTGAAGCCGACCCCAACCGGCCGCATCGTCGTCGATTTTCTGAAGCGCAAATTTCCCGCTTACGTCGAAACGGGATTGAACCTGGTCGATGTGCGGGAGTGTGCGCGGGGGCACGTTGCGGCCTTGGAAAGAGGGAAGCCGGGCGAGCGCTACATTCTGGGCGGCGAGAATCTGACGCTGAAGCAGATTCTGGATAAGCTCGGGGAGATCACGGGGCTGCCTTCTCCGAGAATAAAGTTGCCGTACGTTTTCGCGTTTGCCGCTGGCGTAGTAGATGAGGCAATCACCGGGCGCATGTTGCACCGCGAGCCCCGCGCCACCGTCGACACGGTGCGCATGGGCAGAAAAAAAATGTTCGCCAGTTCCGGCAAGGCCGAGCGCGAACTCGGCTGGAAGATTGTACCGGTTGAACGGGGCGTTGAGGCGGGCGGTAGAGTGGTTCAAGAGCAACGGATATGCCTAGAGTCGCGATTGTGGCCGCGCTGGAGCGTGAGGTGCGTCCCCTGATTAAGGAGTGGCGCGTCTGTACAAAGGAAATCGACGGACGGCGCTATCGTTTTTTCGAGAAGGATGATCTCGTTTTGATTTGTGGAGGGATTGGAGCCGAAGCGGCGCGACGGGCGTCGGACGCGGTGATCGCGGTCTATGCACCGAGTGTGGTTTATTCGGTCGGCTTCGCTGGCGGTCTCAATCCCGCGCTCAAAGTTGGGGATGTGGTTGAGCCTCGGAGGGTCGTCAATGCAGGCGATGGCAGCAGTCGGAACCTGGATCAAGGGCAGGGAGTGTTGGTAAGTTTCGCATCCATTGCCAGTGCCGAGCAGAAGTCGAGGCTGCGTGATTCATTTGGAGCACAGCTGGTGGACATGGAGGCGGCCGCTGTGGCACGCGCCGCCGACGCGAGACGGACTGGGTTTGCGGTAGTGAAGGTAATTTCGGACGAACTCGATTTCAATTTTCCGTACATGGAGCGCTTCATCGATTCCAATGGACAGTTTCGGCAGGGGCGTTTTGCATGGTTCACCGCTTTGCGGCCCTGGCTGTGGCCACAAGTGGCCCGGCTGGCTCGCAACAGTAATCGCGCCTCGTTAGCGCTCTGTGACCGGTTGCAAAAGATAGTAGGCGCAATTTCAACGTCTCCGGACGTTCAAACTGTGGAGGCGCTGCATCGCCGATGAATCGGATTACCTTTCCAGTTCTTGCAGGAATCTTAATCGTTCAAGCGTTCGCTCAGAGCGTTTCGCCCACGATCTATGCGGAGAGCTTCCGGCAACACGCGGCGCGCATCACTGAGGAAGCGTTTGAAGCCAGGCTTACTCCAGACGATGCTAGCTACCGCGAGCGCATCCGGGATTCCCACGGCTCGGATTGCTACGAGCTCACGATCACACCACATGGACCGGAGGGCGACAACAAGATCACGTCCTGGAATGTGACGCTCAGGGATTTACGTCACAGCAGCTACGGCAACATTCTGGTAGCGGAACAAAAGCCTTCGGACGATGCGAAGAACAATCTTTGGCGGTTGGACCCGAACCAGTTCGGTCCAGTGCCCATTCGAGTGAAGCGGATCATGAGAGTCAACGGCTTTTACGTGACCATCCAGGTGAAAGCCCTTCATTTCACTCCGCTGGACTCGCCCTATCTTGATTCGATGACAGTGCAGTTCGCATTCACCAATAACGATCCGAGAGCGAGCTCTGAGGCGCCGGCGTCGAAATAAAAGGATTGCGTTGGCAGACTGGGTACGTGCCGGAAGTGTGCAGGTTGGTTCATCTATAATCGCAAAAGGCATTCTCCAAAATAAAACGATGCATTTTCTTCCCTTGCTAGTCCTGTTCGTCGGCGGCGAGATCGTCAACATGATTTCCAACTCGGGCCCGGTAGCCAAGCTGGTATTGCTTGCGCTGCTGCTGTTCAGCCTGATCTCCTGGGCCATTATCCTGACCAAGTGGAACCTCCTGCGGCGGGCGCGGGCGCAGAGCGGGCGCTTCGTGCGCGCATTTCGCAAAGCACAGCGGCTGCAGGATATCGCCGCGGTGGCGGAGCAATTCAAGCCCAGCCCGCTGGTTGGCGTGTTCGAAGGCGGGTATGACGAATATAAGCGTCAGGCGGGAACGTTCGGGACGCTGCGAAATCTGGTGACCATCCAGCGCGGGATGCAGATTGGGGCGTCGGAGGAGATCACGCGCCTGGAACGGAATCTTCCCTGGCTCGCAATTACCGCTGCCGTGACGCCATTTGTCGGATTGTTTGGCACGGTGTGGGGCATCATTGATGCGTTTCACGGTTTAGGGACGGCCGGGGCCGCCACCCTGCGCGCTGTTGCGCCCGGTATTTCAGAAGCTCTCATTACGACCGCCGCCGGACTCGCGGCCGCAATTCCGGCCGTGATTGCTTACAACCTGATTGGCGCATCGATCCGTGAACTTGCGGCGCGCAGCGATGATTTCGCCCTGGAAGTGCTCAATGCAGTCGAACACTCGCAGTCGCAATCACAGTCTCAGGTGCAGACCAGCGAGGTGAGGCGCTGATGGCTTTCACCGCTCCGAATGGCCGCACGCAGACGGCGTTGGCCGACATCAACATCACTCCGCTGGTGGATGTGGTGCTGGTGCTGCTGATCATTTTCATGGTCACGGCGCCCGTGCTGCAGTCGGGCATCGATGTAAGTGTGCCGAAAACGCGGACAGTAAAGGAGATCACCGAAGAGCGGACGGTGATTACCATCAATAAAGATCAACGCGTCTTCCTGGGTAATGAAGCGATCAACATCAACGAAATCAAGACCAGACTACGCCAGAAGATTCGGGATCCGCGCAACCAGTTTATCTTTGTGCGTGCGGACGAAAATGTTCCCTTCGGCGCCTTCGCTACCGTCATGGACGCGGTGAAGCAGGCCGGGATCACCAACGTCAGGATCGTGACCCAGCCATTAGAGCAAAATGGCAGCAAACGCTGAGATTTACTTCGAACACGACCGCTGGGGCCGCGCGCTGGCGTGGTCGGCGGGGTTGCACGTGGGAATCACGGCGGCAGTATTGATCTACGCTGCGGTTTTCACGGGGCCGAGCGGCGACACCTGGGGCGCGGGCGGAGGCGGCGAAGCGATTGGCGCAACCCTGGTGAGCACGGTGCCGCTGCCGGCGAATCCGGCGCAGACCAGGAACGTGCTCGCGAATGAATCCAAGGGAGTGACGCAGTCGCAACCCAAGATCGAAGAAAAAGAGCCCGACGCCATCGCAATTCAGGGCAAAGACACCAAGATAAAGCCGAAGAAGAAGCAGGAAACACCCTCCAAGGAAAAGCCGCTGCCCGCGCCCGAAGAAGAGACAAATCAGGTTGCGTTTGGCGAAGGCGGACCAGTCAGCGGTCCTTACGGAACGTTCGCCGCGGGCGGCGCCAAGGGTGGATTCGGCGTCACAGGAGGCGGAGGCGATTTCGGCACAAAGTACGCGTGGTATGTCCACGTGATTCAGCAGAAAGTTGCGGAAAACTGGCTCAAGTACGAGGTCGATCCCAGAATCACGACGGCGCAACGTGTATATATCACCTTCAATGTCGCTCGCGACGGCCACCCTTCGAACGTGCAAGTCGAGCAGTCCAGCGGCGTACCTTCCCTGGATATTTCGGCGGTACGGGCGCTGCAGCGCATTGATACTTTTGGTCCGTTGCCGCCGGATTACCCCGGTAGCAAAATATCAGTGGAGTATTGGTTCGATTACAAGAAGTGAACCTTTAGCGTAAACAGAATGCACTAATGACTGATCTTGTGCTGCGTAATGGAAGCACAATGAGAATGAGGAGTGTTGAACGCCTTGCAAAGCAATTCCTATCGGAATACGATATTGTCGTACCCAACATCTTTCAACCCCACACGGATGGACGAAAGCGAAAGACCTGATTTCGACACACGTGATTTTGAGGAAGCTGGCTCTTGGCGCTGGCTGAGCAGGTTGTGCTGCCCCCCGTTGGCGCTGGGTATCGTCGTCACGATTTGCATTGTTTGCCCCGCTCTGTTCGCGCAGGATTGGGTTAAGACCGGGACCAGCCTGGGCGTGGCGAAAGTACGGCTGGCCGTCCCGGACTTCAAGCCTTCTACTGCCGACCCGCAGAATTCCGCACTGCTCAAGACTTTTAACGACACGCTCTGGAACGACCTGGACGTATCCGGCGTAGTAGAGCTGGTTTCGAAAAGTTTCTACCCGCTGCAAGTCCCCGGTCAGCCGACGGAAGTGAATAACCTCGTGTGGAACGCGCCTCCTCCCGATGCCGCCATGCTTGCCTTTGGAAACCTGGGTGTCGCCAGCGGGAAGTTGACCGTCCAAGGCTGGCTGTATGACGTGAAGAATACACAATCCCCGCAGATTCTGGGCAAGCAATACTCCGATACGGCGAGCGATGCCGCGGCCCGAGTGATGGCGCACAAGTTTGCCGACGAAATCATTTTCCGGCTCGGCGGAGGCATCACCGGCATTGCCGAGACCCAGATTTATTTCGTGAGTGACCGGACCGGACACAAGGAAATCTGGGCGATGGATTATGATGGCTCGAACCAGCATCAAATCACGCATCTGGGCTCAATCTCACTCTCGCCGCGAGTTTCGCCCGACGGGTCCCGCATCGCCTTCAGCAGCCTTACCAAAAGCGGCTGGGAGATTATGATGTATTCTCTCGACCTGAGCCGGATGGTGGGGTTTCCGCACATGGGTGGAACAAATCTTTCGCCGGCCTGGTCGGCAGATGGCGTGAAGCTGGCGTTCTCATCATCGCGCGGGGGCGAGCCGGAAATTTATGTAGCCGATGCTTCTGGGGGGAATCTACACCGCATGACCACGGACAAAGGGCCGGACGTTTCGCCGTCGTGGAACCGCAAGACGAATGTTCAAATCTCCTTTGTCAGCGGGCGCACGGGATTGCCGCAGATTTATACCATGGAAGCCGACGGCACCAACCAGCAGCGCATGACCGATCAAGGGTATGCAGTATCGCCGAACTGGTCGCCCAATGGTCAGTTTCTCTCCCTGGCGTGGATCCGCAAGTACGGCCCGGGTGAACCCGGCGCGTCGGATATTTATCTGATGGATATTGCTAGCAAGCAGTGGGTGCAATTGACGCACGATGGCGGGCGCAATGATTTTCCTTCCTGGTCGCCCGACAACCGGCATATTGTGTTTCAGTCCAGCCGATCCGGTAAGGAAGAAATCTGGACCATGCTGGCCGACGGCACTAAGCTTCAGCAACTGACTTTTACAGGCCGTAACACCCAACCCAATTGGAGTTGGAAATAGTAACTACACTTCGTCTGACCCTTTGGGGGGGCAAGCCTTGAGGGTCGCAGGAGGAATAAAGTGAAGCAACGACGCATGAAGTGGTTCGCACTCGTAGTCATGCTGGGTGCGGTTATGATGCTGGGTGCCTGCAAGAAAAAGGCGACTCCGCCGCCGCCTCCACCACCGCCGCCGCCGCCGGAGCCCACTGCTTCGATTTCGGTGAATCCCAACACTATTCAAGCGGGTCAATCCGCATCTCTCACCTGGCAGACCAGTAATGCTACCGACGTGTCGATCGACGGCATTGGCGCGGTCCAGCCAAACGGCTCGCAAAGCGTTTCGCCCACCGATTCGACCACTTATCACCTGGTGGCCAAAGGATCGGGCGGCACGCAGGAAGCCACGGCGCGACTCACCGTAACCCAGGCGCCGCCACCGCCGCCGCCGCCAACCCCGTCGGTAACGGACGAGGACTTGTTCAGTCAGAACATCAAGGATGTTTATTTTGATTACGACAAGGCCGACGTTCGCGGCGATCAGCAGAGTTCAATACAGGCCGATGCTCAGTTTCTCAATCAGCACCAGAATATGAATATTACGATTGAGGGACACTGCGACGAGCGGGGATCGACCGACTACAACCTGGCTCTGGGCGATAAGCGCGCCTCTGCGGTCAAGGACGCACTGACCTCGGCGGGCATCAGCGCCAGCCGGATCAAAACCATCAGCTACGGCAAGGAAAAACCCTTCTGCACAGAAAGCAACGAAGCTTGCTGGCAGCAGAACCGCCGCGGCCATCTCGTCTATCAAAAGTGAAGATCCCGGGGGACGCCGAAAAGCGTCCCCCGTTTCTTGTTGCCTGGCATGGCGCATTCGTGTGCGCCGAACCGGGAACGCCGGAAGGGGAATTTTGCCCGTTGAATCTTAGGGTTCCGGATCTCCGCTTTCTGTATCGAATATCCTCCGCCCGTGGGACAATCAATAGCATCTAAGAGACTGCATCGAACGACAGGTGTATTCAGGAAATCCCTATGAAACTACATCGCATTCCCCCGTTTTTCGTGTTGCTGTCGATGCTCTCGCTGGGATCGGTTCCGGCGTGGGCTGCGAATAAGGACATGGTTCAGTTGCAGACGCAGGTTCAGCAACTGCAGGAGCAGATGACCGCCATGCAGCGTGGCTTTGACGAGCGCATGGGCGTGATGAAAAATCTGGTCGAGCAGGACACGGACGCAGTCAATAAAGTGGCCAATGCGCTCAATGGACTGCAAACTACTCTGCAAAAACAGCAGTCGGAAGGCGGCTCCAAGGTCGAGCAACTGTCCGGCCAGATCCAGGCCCTCAACGACACTTTGGATGAACTGAAAGCGCGCCTCGCCAAGGTCAGCAAGCAATTGGAAGACATGCAGGCGGCGCAGCAAAGTCTGGGCGCACAGCAGGCTCAGCAGCAGGCGCAACAGAAGGCCATGAACGACGCTCCGCCGCCCGACGTGCTCTACAACAATGCCATTCGCGATTACAACGGCAACAAGAACGACTTGGCAGTGCAGGAGTTTTCAGACTACATCAAGTTCTACCCGAACACCGATCTCGCGGGAAACTGTTATTTCTATCTGGGAGAGATCCAGTTCCGTCAGGGAAATTATCAGCAGGCGGCGCAGAGCTATGACGCCGTATTGCAGAATTTCCCCAGCGGAAACAAGGCCGCAGCCGCGCAGTTGAAGAAGGGCTTTGCGTTAATTGAACTCGGAAAGCAGGATGACGGGGTCAGCGAATTACGGCATGTCATCCAGCGCTATCCGCGCTCCCCGGAAGCGCTGCAGGCGCGGGAGCGGCTGCGCAAGCTGGGAGTTTCCGCCACCGGCAGAAATTCCTAGGCCGTCGATGAGTTGGAGGACATCCTCCCACCCACCTATATCGTGCGATGTTATATGGCGCGGTGGTGCGATCGCCTCGGACTGTGATGTCTGCCGGCCTTGTGGGCGCGATGCCGATGTACTCGCTGGTGTGTGGCTCTCACGGGAATCAGGCTGGCCTCCGAAGGTGCTGCCGCTGCGAAGGCACAGGACAACACGGCGAGGGCTAATACTGAGAAGCACCATTTCATATACCGATTCTCCTTCCCGCTTCTCCTACTTTATATCTATTTCTCTGGCAAAGCTCCAGCCTTAAACTATGTTCGTAGGATCGAGATCGAGGTTGAAAATGCCGAGCAGCACACCCGATCAAGACTCGGCGAAGGGTGCCACAGAAGCTGAAGACCCCAAAGATCCGGGGAATGCGGGCTTGCAAGGACAGCTTGGGCATCGCGATCAGGACCCGATGTTGAAGGATGCAGACTCCGATTTTCCCGAACCTGGGCAAAATCCGGAACATAGCGGCGAACCGGAACGCAAAACGGCGTAATCGGATTGCCGAGGAGTCAAACTAAAAGGCCCTTTCTCACGAAAGGGCCCTTTCTTTTTTCTTCTATTTCGCAAAATCTAACGCAACTCCTCCATCACGGCATCCAGCACTGCCTTGCCCGGCCGCGTCATCGAATCGGGCAGGGTACCCAAGGGCTGGTCTACAACATTCAGCATGTCGAGGAAATTCGGGGCCTCAGGATTCACATAGAACACGCCGGTCAGCACCTCGCCCTTGTCGTGGGCCTGGGTGAGGCGCGTTAGGGCGCGGATCTTGTCAGTCGGATCGTAGTCCTCTTCCAGCTTGCGAAGGCGGAGCCGGGAACCGTCGTGCATCGTCACTTCTACGGTTGATCCGGGATCGTACTCCACGGCAATCTCCTCGAAGTGTGGAACGAAGCTGACGTCCTGCAACGTCTCTTCGTGTTCTTTCACGTACTTGTAGGATTTGGTCGAGCCCTCATGATCATTAAACGTAACGCAGGGCGAGACCACGTCGAGCATCACTGTGCCCTTGTGCGCAATCGCAGCCTTGAGCATGGCGCTCAGTTGCCGCTTGTCTCCGGAGAACGAGCGGCCAACCAATGTCGCGCCCAGTTGAATCGCCAATGCGCAGGTATCGATCGGCGGCAGGTCATTGAGAACGCCGCTTTTGAGCTTGGAACCCAAATCGGCGGTCGCCGAGAATTGCCCTTTGGTCAGACCGTAGACTCCGTTGTCTTCGATAATGTAGATGATGGGCAGGTTGCGGCGCATCAAGTGAATGAACTGCCCGATTCCGATCGAGGCCGTATCGCCGTCGCCGCTCACGCCGATGCAGACGAGTTTGCGATTCGCCAGAATCGCCCCCGTGGCCACCGAAGGCATGCGGCCGTGCACGGCATTGAAGCTGTGGGAGCGGCTCATGAAGTACGCGGGAGTTTTCGACGAACACCCAATACCGCTGGGCTTGATCAGCAACTCGGGCTGCACGCCCATCTCGTACATGGATTCAATGATGCGCTCGGAAATCGCGTTGTGGCCGCAACCGGCGCACAGCGTCGTCTTGCCGCCTTTGTAATCCATCACAGTCAGGCCGATGCGATTGGTCTTGGGTCCGGAAGATCCGGCGCCGGCTGCTCCGGGCTCAACGGTAGTCGTTCCCATCTACTTGCCCTCCATGCTGGTCAGTTCGTCGGTGATGGACCGCGCGTCGAGCGGCAGCCCGGTGATATGGGCGATGCTGCGCAACCGCGTAGTCAACTCGGGCTTAACATCGAGTCTGAGCAACGTTAGCATCTGCGCATCCCGATTCTGCTCGACGACATAAATGCGATCGTGCTGCTCGATGAACTCATGCACCTCACGCGTGAACGGATAGGCGCGAAGACGCAGATAGTCGGTCTCGATCGTGTATTCGTCGCGGAGTTGATCGCGGCTCTCGGTGATGCCCCAGTGCGAAGTTCCGTAGCCGATGATTCCGATCTCTGTTTTTCTTCCCCCGGCCTTGTTCCCCTTGGTGATCTCAGGCCGCGGGACGAACGAGCGCGCCGTTTCAAACTTGCGGTTCAGGCGCTCCATGTTGTTCTCGAAGTCGTCGGCGCGTTCGCTATATTGCGCTCGCTCGTTGTGGCCGCTGCCGCGCGCGAAATAGGCCGCAGCGGGATGGATGGTCCCAGGCAACGTACGGTAGCCAATGCCGTCTCCGTCCACGTCTTTGTAGCGCGCAAAGCCGCCGAGGCGGTCCAGGTCCTCCTTGCCGAGCACTTTGCCGCGATTGATCGGCGTGGCCGGATATTCGAATGGATCGGACATCCAGTTGTTCATGCCGAGATCCAGATCGGACATAACGAAGATCAAGGTCTGAAACTGCTCGGCCAGGTTGAAAGCCTCGGGCGCCATGCTGAAGCACTCGGTTACCGAGCAAGGGAACAGCATGATGTTCTTGGTGTCGCCGTGGGAGAGGAACGCGGTCGAGAGAATATCGCCCTGGGAAGTCCTCGTCGGCAGGCCGGTGGACGGACCCACGCGCTGGATGTCCCAGATCACGCCGGGAACTTCCACGTAGTAGGCGAGGCCAGCAAACTCCGACATCAGCGAGATGCCAGGACCGGCGGTCGCAGTCATGCTGCGCGCACCTGCCCATCCCGCGCCGATAACCATGCCGATCGCGGCCAGTTCGTCTTCGGCTTGCACGATGGCGAACGTCGCCTTCCCGTCGGGACCGATCCGGTATTCCTTCATGTACTCGATCATCGTTTCCACCAGCGACGACGAGGGAGTGATCGGATACCAGGTCACGACCGTGCATCCCGCAAACATGCAGCCGAGAGCGGCTGCCGAGTTGCCGTCGATGATGATCTTGCCCGCGGTCGCGTTCATGCGCTCGATATAAAAGGCGCCGCGTTTTTGCAGATTAGCCTTGGCGTAATCGAATCCCGCCTGAGCTGCGGCCAGATTCAGATTGGCCGCCTTCACTTTCTTGGCGAACTGTTTGCGGATCGCCTTTTCGACCTCGGCCATGTCGATAGTCAGAAGACTCGCAACGACGCCGACATAGACCATGTTCTTAACTAGTTTGCGCAGCTTAGCTTCAGGACAAACGGCTGCGACCAGTTTGTCGTAAGGAACGGCGTAAAAGATCAGATCATTGCGCAGTTTGTGTAGAGCGAGAGGTTCGTCGTAAAGGACCGACGCGCCTGCTGCCAGCGACATCGTATCCTCCTGCGCGGTCTCCGGATTCATGGCCACCAGGAAATCGATTTCCTTTTTGCGGCCGATATAGCCGTTCTTATTGGCGCGAATCGTGTACCACGTCGGGAGGCCGGCGATGTTCGAGGGGAACATGTTCTTGCCCGAAACCGGCACACCCATCTGGAAAATGCTGCGCAACAGGACAGTATTGGAACTCTGCGAGCCGGAACCATTCACCGTCGCGACCTGAATGCTCATGTCGTTGACAATGCGTTTGCGCCCCATACCTCCGGCGGATTCGTGGGGCGTTACGTCCGTAGTGGCCATCCCAAACACCTTCCTTCAGTTAGCGGGCTGAAGTCTCTAGCCCCTGGATTTGTGGATCACAAAGGAGGAAACATTCCATTATAAGCGCGGCTGCCCGCTCTCGGGGCGTCAAATCGCCCGTTAAGCCGAGGAGAACCATTGTTGAAACGAAATGAACAGATCCGCGCGCTTAAGGCTCTGTCTTGTAGAACTGGGCGATGTTACGAAACTTCTTATATCGTGACACGAGCAATTCAGAAGGGGACTGCTTCTTGAGTTCCGCGTAATGTTTTTGCAGGCTGGCATCGAGCAGGGCGGCTGCCGCTTCATGGTCGCGATGGGCTCCGCCTTCGGGCTCGGGAACGATGTCGTCAATGCAGCCCAGTTCGCTGAGGTCGGTTGCGGTAATGCGCATGGCTTCAGCCGCGAGTTCTTTCTTGGACGCATCGCGCCACATGATGGCGGCGCAGCCTTCGGGAGAGATCACCGAATAAATCGAATTTTCCAGCATCAACACGCGGTCGGCGACCGCGATCGCCAGGGCGCCGCCACTGCCTCCCACGCCAATCACGGTGGCAATGATCGGAACTTCGAGTCTCGCCATCTCGCGCAGATTGTAGGCGATGGCCTCAGCCTGCCCGCGCTCTTCCGCATGGATGCCGGGGTAGGCGCCGTCCGTGTCGACCAATGTGAAAATCGGCCGCCCGAATTTTTCCGCAAACTGCATCACCCGCATCGCCTTGCGATAGCCCTCGGGATGCGGCGTGCCAAAGTTGCGATGCACGCGTTGCTTCATGTCGCGACCCTTCTGGGTGGCGACAATCAGCACTTCTTCGCCGTGAAACCGCGCCATGCCGCAGATGATGGCGGCGTCGTCGCCAAAGCCGCGATCGCCGTGAATTTCGCTGAAGTCGGTAAAGATGCGTTCGATGTAATCGAGCGACTGCGGACGCTGCGGATGCCGCGCCAGTTCGGTTTTCTCCCAGGCCGTGGGGGGCGCATTCATCTGTCGCCTCAGCGTCTCAATGCGATCCTGCAACTTGCCAATCTGGCGGCGGGTCGAATCGTCGTCGCCGTTCGACTCCAACTCGGCGACCTGGCGCTCGATCTCCTCCAGCTCCTGCTGCGCTTTTTCGGTGGGTGCCATTTTTCGATCAGGCCATGCTCTGATTAGGCAATGATGCGGACGCTGCCCCGTCCGCATAGCTGTTCGACGCGGGCGATGAAGCTGCGGTCCGGAATCACATTATAGCCTTCCGCTTCCATCACCACCATGAAATCGCCCTGTCGTTCCACGTCAAACAGCACTTTTGCTTCGCCCTTGCGCTCCACAAATAGCCTGTGCAGATCGTCGACCGTCGTTTCAAGCGACGTCTCCAGCGGTACGCGAATGCGAATGGCGCGCGGCAACGGAACCTTGGCTTCCTCCAGCGGCTGAATTTCCGCGGCGGTAAGCTTGGGATTGTTTCCTTCTTCGATGCGCACGCCAGCCTTGACCAGGACTGGAACTTCCAGTTTCACTTTGTCGCCAATGCGTTTGAACGCTTCCGGGAACACAATCATGTCGATCGAACCGGACATGTCTTCGAGTGTGGACTGGGCGTAGAAGTCGCCACGCTTTGATTTCAGTACGCGCACATTGCTAATAATCCCTGCGGTCACGATGGTTTCGTCTTTGCCGGTGGATCGGGTCATCGCGGCAATTTCTTCAACGCTGAGCGCCTGCAGGTCGGTCAGCTTGTCCTTGTATTTTTGCAGCGGATGCCCACTGATGAAGAAGCCGAGAATTTCTTTCTCGGCGGCGAGGCGCGAGTGCTCGTCCCAATCGGGAGCGTTGGGCAATTTGTCGTTGTGCGCTTCCGAATCTTCCTGCTGGAAGACTCCGAAGAGGCCGTGCTGGCCCGATTCCGCGTCACGCTGGGCTTTCTGCGCCTGCTCCATCGCCTTGTCGAGCACAGCCATCAACTGCGCGCGGCGGCCCATGGAATCCATGGCGCCGCTCTTGATCAACGACTCCAGCACGCGCTTGTTGAGCAGGCGCAAATCAACATGCTCGCAAAATTCAAAAATAGACTTGAAGCGGCCGAGTTTCTTGCGGGCGGCAACAATCGATTCGATCGCATTGCCACCGACATTTTTCACCGCGGCCAGCCCGAAGCGGATCGACTCTCCGTGCGGCGTGAAGTTGGCGTCGGAGACATTGATGTCGGGAGCCTCAACCGCAATGCCCATCTCCCGGCACTCGTTGATGTACTTGACGACATCGTCAGTCGAGCCCGTGACCGACGTGAGCAGCGCAGCCATGAACTCCACGGGATAATGCGTCTTCAGATACGCCGTGTGATAGGCGAGCAAAGCATAGGCCGCGGAGTGAGATTTGTTGAAGCCGTATCCGGCAAACTGAGCCATGAGATCGAAAATCTTCTCGATCTTCTTCGGCGGATATTTGCGCTGCGCGGCGCCCTCAACGAAGCGCTCCCGCTGCTGCGCCATCTCCTCGGCTTTTTTCTTGCCCATGGCGCGGCGCAGCAGGTCGGCTTCACCGAGCGAGTAGCCCGCCAGCCGGTTGGCGATCTGCATCACCTGTTCCTGATACACAATCACGCCCAGCGTTTCCTGCAGAATTTCTTGCAACTCCGGCAATTCGTATTCGACTTTCTTGCGCCCGTGTTTGCGGTCGACGAAGTCGTCGATCATGCCGCCCTGGATCGGACCAGGCCGGTACAGCGCGTTCAGAGCCGTGAGATCTTCGATGGAATTCGGCTGGTACTTGCGCAGCACATCGCGCATGCCGTGCGATTCAAACTGGAAGACGCCGGAGGTCAGTCCCTTGTGGAAGACCTTCTCGTAGGTCTCGCTGTCTTCCAGTGGGATCTGTTCCAGGGTGATCGGTGTACCCCGGGTTTGCTCGATCAGCTTCAACGCATCGGTCAGAATCGTGAGTGTGGTCAGGCCGAGGAAGTCCATCTTCAACAGGCCCATCTTTTCGATGGCGACCATGTCGAAGGCGGTCACGATTTCGTCGTTCTTGGTGCGGTGCAGCGGAACCAGGTCGGTGAGCGGACGCGGCGAGATCACCACGCCGGCAGCGTGCACGCCGGAATTGCGGACCATGCCTTCCAGTTTCTTGGCGGTCTCGAACAGTTCGCGGATCTGCCCGTCTTTTTCGATCGCCTCTCGCAGTTGCGCCGAGTCCTGAATGGCCTGCTCCAGCGTGATGTTCAGTTGGGTCGGAACCATCTTGGCGATGCGGTCAACATCGGCGTAGGGGATGTCCATGGCCCGGCCAACGTCTTTGATCGCGGCCTTCGCGGCCATGGTGCCGAAGGTGATGATCTGGGCGACATTGTCGCGGCCGTATTTCTGCGTAACGTAGTGGATGACTTCGCCGCGGCGGTTCATGCAGAAATCGATGTCGATGTCGGGCATGGACACGCGCTCCGGATTCAGGAAGCGCTCAAACAGCAACTCGTGCTGCAGCGGATCAATGTCGGTGATGCCGAGCGCATACGAAACCAGCGAACCGGCGGCCGATCCGCGGCCGGGACCGACCGGAATGCCTTGCTCCTTGGCGTAGCGAATGAAATCCCAGACGATCAGGAAATATCCGGGGAACTGCATCTGCTGAATGATGCCGAGTTCGCGTTCCAGGCGCTGCTCGTAGTCGGTGATGGAGTGCTTCAGCTTTGCCTTGCTCGTGCAGCGGGCGCAGCGCCTCCAGGCGGCGGGCGAAGCCTTCGCGGGTTACGTGAACGAAGTAGCTGTCGATGGTGTAGCCGGGCGGAACCTCGAACTGCGGAAACGGATTCGCCACTTTCTCCAGCCGCAGGCTGCAGCGCTCGGCAATATCGAGGGTGCGGGTGAGCACTTCGGGAGAATCCTTGAACACGCGGTACATCTCGTCGTGGTTCTTGACGAAGAACTGGGTGCCCTCGAACTTCATGCGTCCGGTGTCGTGAATGGACTTGCCGGTCTGGATGCACAGCATGACGTCCTGGGCGTGGGCGTCGTCTTCGCAGAGGTAATGGCTATCGTTGGTGGCCACCAGCGGCAGGCCAAGATCTTTTTCCAGCTGGAAGAGGCCGGGATGGATGCGGTGCTCCATCTCCAGACCCTGATCCTGGATTTCCAGAAAGAAGTTTTCTTTGCCGAAAATATCGGTGAACGTTCCGGCGGCCGCGCGCGCAGCATCGTAGTTATTCTCCATCAGGCGTTCGGCAACTTCGCCCTTGAGGCATCCGGAGAGGCCGATCAGTCCGCGGGAATGCTCGGCGAGAAACTTCTTGCTGACCCGCGGCTTGTAATAAAAGCCATGCAGCGAAGCCTCAGACGTGATCTTGACCAGATTGCGGTAGCCTTCTTCGTTTTCGGCGAGCACCAGCAGATGGTTGTAGGTGTCGCCTTCGGGCGGCGCGCGATGGTCGTCTTTCTTGCAGATATAGAGTTCGCAGCCGACGATCGGCTTCACGCCCGCATGCTTGGCTGCGTTGACAAAATGGACTGCGCCAAAAATATTGCCATGGTCGGTCATGGCCACGGCGGGCATGCCCAGCTCTTGCACGCGCTGGCAAAGCTTTTCGACATCACAGGCGCCGTCCAGCAGGGAGTAGTCCGTGTGCAGGTGCAGGTGGACGAATTGGGACATGGGGTTCGGTAGAGCTAGTCTACCGCAACCAGGACAGAGGAAAACCGGGCAATTATGGAGTGGGCCAAGGACTAGATAGCGCCGGCTGCCGCCGCCTGCGCTCTGTTGCAGCAGGCGGCGAGCCTGGGCGATCAGTTCCGCCACTTCGAAGGGCTTCACCAGGCAGGGGACGTTGTTTTCCTGCAGGAAGGCGCGTCCCTCGCCCAGATCCACGCCATTGGAGAAGGTGAACAGAACATGACGCTTCCATTCCCGGGCAATTTTCTTTCAGCCACTGGTAGGACTCTTTGGCGGTCCACTGTCCGGGCATGTTGCCGTTCATGATGAGAGCGTCAAAAGGTTCGGAGAGCAGGCGGGTCTTCACATCCTGGCTGGTCCTGGCAGTCACGACCGTGGCGCCTGCGCCCGCGAGCACATCGCGCTCAAATTCGAGCACGGCTTCCTCTTCCTCCACCAGCAGCACGCGCCCGCGCATGGCGCCCTCGTGCGGACGGGGCGAGGGCTTGCATGGATTCTGGTTCGATCTGCATCCGATGCTACGGCGGGCAACCGAACTTCGATGACCGCGCCGCCCTCGGGAGCATTGTTCGCCGTGATGTCTCCGCCATGTTCCTTCACGATGCCGTAGCAGATGCTAAGTCCGAGGCCAGTGCCTTTGCCGATGCTCTTGGTGGTGTAGAAGGGATCGAAGATGCGCTTCGGATCTTTGATTCCTGCGCCGTCGTCGGTGAACTGCGTGCAAACTTGTCCGCCCACGCAATAGATACGAATCTTGAGCTTGCCGGTCCGCCCTGTCTCCAGGATGGCGTCGACCGAGTTGTTAATGATATTCAGGAACACTTGCTCGATCTGGTGCGGATCGGCGACCACCAGGGCCGCTTCCGCGGGAACCTCGCGTTCGACTCGAATGTTGTTGATCTTCAGATCGTAGTCGCGCAGCGCCAGGGTCTCGTCGAGGACCTTGCGAATGTCAACTTCATCCCGCTGCGGCTTGCGCTGGCGGGCGAACGAGAGAAGGTTCTGCACCACACGGTGGGTGCGCTGCGCCTGCTTGAATAGTTTGCTGACGTAGTCCTGTGCGCGGGTATTCAGGCCTTCGCTTTCCAGCAACTGCGCGTAGCCAAGAATGGCGGTGAGCGGATTGTTGAGTTCATGGGCCACGCCGGCGATCAACTGTCCCACGGCCGACATTTTTTCGCTCTGCAGCAGTTGTTCCTGCGTCTTGCGGAGATCTTCGTAGGCGCGGCAAGTCTCTTCGTAGAGACGAACTTTTTCGATGGTGGTGGCGAGTTGGCGGCTGATCGCGACCATCAGATTTTCGTCGTTGCTGGAATATTCGTATCCCAGTTGGCTGCACAGCCCCATGATGCCAACCGGGCTGTCCTTGCCCCAGAACATCACCCAGATCCAGGAGCGGTCGGCATCGGAGCGCAGGAATTCGGCGACCTTCGGCGGCAGGTGGGGCAGGTATTCGGCAGTGACCACTTCGGTGCGCGAGCGCATCACCAGGTCACCAAAGCCTTCGGTAAATCAGATCTCCGCCGCCCGGATTTTGTCGCGGCTTCGCGGGCCCCAGGCGGCGCGCCGGCGATAGGTAGTCGCGTCGGTATCGGAGAGGTAGACCGTCCCGCTTTCGGCGCCAAACAGCGTAACCACCTGGCGCAGGGTCAGGTTCAGAATCTCGTCCAGATCGAAGGATTGCGCGGCGACCACAGCCATGGCATTCAGGGCGTTCAATTCCCGGTTGCGGCGCCGCATCTCTTCTTCTGCGCGGCGCTTCTCGGTCATGTCGAGAACGAATCCCTGATAGCGTTCGATGTTGCCCGTCGCGTCGCGCTTGGCGAAGCTGCTCTCCACTGCCAGCAGAATCGTGCCATCCTTGCGGCGCAGACTGACTTCGAAATTGCGCACGTAGTTATGAGTGTCGATTTCGCGGCGGAAGGAATCGCGCTGCTCTGGGGTCGACGCAGATTTCCGAATCCAGGTTCAGCACCAGCAACTCTTCGCGGCTGCTGTATCCCAGCATGCGCACGAAGGCATCGTTGCAGTCGAGAAGCCGGCCGGCGGGGTTGGCCACGTAAACGCCCTCCTGCACTTGCTCGAACAGCAAGCGATATTTCTCTTCCGCGGATCGCCGGTCGGTAACGTCGCGGACCACGTGCATCGTTCCTTTTTGCGGGCTGCCTTGCTCGGTGTACGAAGTGGTTGAAACCACGGAGAAGCCGCCAAAGCAGGGATCGGCTCCCTCGGTGAACTCTTCGTCGCCGCCCATGGCGCAGTAGGGGCATCCCGTCCACTCGCCCAAAGTGTGCGGCAGCATCGACTCGCAAGAATTGCCGACCACATCCCCGGCGGCCTGGCCTAGTTGTTCGAGCAGAACCTGATTGGCTTTGATGATGCGGAAGTCGGCGTCGTGCGCCAGGATGATGTCGTGGATCGAATCAAAGGTATTGATCCATTGCCGCTGCGAGCGCAGATTTTGCTCCAGCAGGCGGAAGTTTTCGACTGCGACCGCAAGTTGTTTGCCGCAGGCCTGCAGAAAAACGCAGCTCTTCCGGGGTCCAATGCCGGCTCACGGAACTGCCAAGCATCAGCAATCCGACGGGCGACTTGTTGCCCGTGACCGGAACCATCACCAACTGGCGAATCTTCTCCGTTTTAAGACATTCCTTCGGTTCCGGGCCGGGCGCTTCACGGGTCGTGATTTGCGCACCGGGTTGGTCCAGCAGTTTCTGGATATCGTCGCTCATCTCGGCAAATCCCGCATCTCGCAGGAAGTCGGCGGATAGCCCGACGGCATGCGTCGCGACCAGGTGCTCACCCTCAATCAGACGGAACCATGCCGCCCGGACTCCGGTCAGCACGCTTCAATTCCTCAATGGCCGACTGCACCACGTTCCCATACTGCTGAGCGCTGACCAGGCTGTTGGTGATGGCTTGCATGGCATACAGCCGTCGCGTGCGCGTTCGAGACTCATCAAACACTACCAGCAACATGCACAGGCCAAGCGCAATCTCGGCGGCCAGAAATGCGGCAGCGGGAACGCGATCGGTGAACGGCGGCCAGGAAAGATGCAGAGTCGGCAGACACAGCGCCAGTAACCACGTCGACGGCTCCCAGCGCCCGCGGCGTGCGCGCAGCAGTGCCAGCGATGCCGTCAGCAGGATGATCCGGTAACCGATCTCGAGCGCCATGCGCAAGGGCAGAGAATCCGGCCACAAGAGGACGCGGGCTCCGGCAAAGCCCACCAGGACGGGCGTAATCACCATCAACGGAAGAATCAGGTCGCGGGCGCGTGCGTACAGCAGAACGCCTCCCGCCAGCAATCCCGCGGCGAGCATGAACGTAGCTTGCACGGCCAGCAAATCGAAAGGAGCAGGGATTTTCGCCGCAAAGCAATGCTCCGCGAGTCGCGAAGCCACCAACGCGGCCCAGCCCAAAATCCAAACTTTAAGATAGTTTTCACGAAAGGAACGCAGTGCGAGCAAAGACGCGCCCAGCAGAATCAGCAGAGCCAATTCTGCCGCCGTCGGCCTGGCCAGGCCAAGCCTTGCAGCCGTATTCCAAATCGACCAGAGGGATGCGCTCATCGCATTGCGGACGTACGTCTTCCTTGTTGTTGAATATCACGCCCCGTCAGTTTCTCGATGCAGTTTCCGGACCTCAGTGATTACTTTCGGCATCTCGTGGGTGGGTTACAATCGCCGATAGACTTTCGTGTATCCCCATGCCAGATCGCATTCTTGTAGTTGACGACGAAGAACCGATTCGGGAGATCGTCGCCTCCATGCTCGGTACCGCCGGATATGCCTGCAAACAGGCGGCTTCCGGCATGGAAGCGCTCGCCGTCCTCACCTCCGGAGAAGAGTTTGAATTGATGCTCTCGGACCTGATGATGGCGGACCTCGACGGCATCGGCCTATTGGAGCGCACCAAGGAAAAGTATCCCGACATGCCGGTGGTGATGGTTACCGCCGTGCACGATATCTCCGTTGCGCTGGCCGCCATTCGCAACGGGGCCTACGACTATCTGCTGAAGCCGTTCGAGCGGGAGCAACTTCTCAATACTGTCAGCCGCGCCCTGGAGAACCGGCGCCTGAAGGTCGAAAACCGAACCTATCAGACGAATCTTGAATCTTTGGTCAAGGCCCGCACCGATCAACTGCAGGCTGCGATGTCCAGCCTGGAGCGTTCTTATGACATGACGCTTGAGGCCCTCGGCGATGCGTTGGACTTGAAAGATCGTGAAACCGAAGGGCACTCCAAGCGTGTCACGGCTTTCACCATCGCCATCGCCCGCGCCATGGGTTTGCCTCGCGAACAGATCAACACCATTGCTCGCGGAGCCTTCCTGCACGACATCGGAAAAATAGCCATTCCGGACAAGATCCTGAATAAGCCGGGAAAACTCGATCCCGACGAAATGACGATCATGAAGGAGCACGCCTACCACGGATATCAGATCGTCAAGAAGATTCCATTTCTCGCCGAGGCCGCCGAGATTGTGTACTCGCACCAGGAGCGCTTCGATGGCTCTGGCTATCCCCGCGAGCTGAGGGGAGAGCAGATCCCGCTCGGAGCACGCATTTTCTCGGTCGCCGATACCCTCGATGCCATCACTTCCGACCGGATTTACCGGCCTAAGCAAACCCTGGAGGCAGCAAAGGTCGAGATCAACAAGTGGTCCGGAAGGCAGTTCGATCCCGAAGTCGTGAAAGTATTTCTCGAGATGCCGGAGAATATCTGGGAGGATCTGCGCAAGGAAATTCACGCCCAGATTTACCGGGGAGCGTATTCCGCAGGGGCCCGAGGCTAGACCTCACACAGCTAAACCTTGATCCTGCAACTCCGACCTCCCACGGCGTTTCAAGGGAAATAGTTTCAACCGGCGCGCTGGCAGGCAGCAATTTTCCTGTTTCTCCCATCCAACTGCGTAAGTTTTGCAACCCCGGGGAGTCCCCCTATGTCAGATATGTCAGATATGTCCAATCGTGCTTTCCGTTTGCCCGCTGCTGTCCTTCTCGCCGCACTGTTCTGTATGTCGATGCTTGCGCAAGACCCGCCTCCGGCACCCCGGAATGTTGTGCCTCAAGGCACTATCTTTCTAATCCAGCTCTCGGATCAGCTCGATACCAAGGCTGTGAAGGCCGGCGATCATTTTCATGCGCGGCTGGCCGAACCTCTGGTGACAGAAGACGGCCAGACCATCGACTCGGGAAAGAAGATCAAAGGCCATGTCAGCGCGGTCGTACCAGGATTTCGCACGCGCATGATCTTGAGCTTTGACGAGATTGAAACCGCGAAAGGATGGGCGCCTCTCATCGCCACGGTCACCGGCGTCCCAGGCGAACACGGCCTGAGGCAGATTGGCGAAGAGGGTGAAATCGGCCGGCAGGGAATGACCAGGGAACAGATTGCCGAGGCCATCGTCGTCGGCGCCGGCAGAGGCGCAGCGGAGGGTGAAAAGTCAGGCGGCAAGCGCGGGGCCGCGACCGGTGCCGGCTCCGGCGCCGCGGAAGGAGCTGTATCGGCCTTCGAATCCGGACACGACCTGATTCTAGAAAAGGGAACCGCCCTGGAGATACGCCTGGATCGAAACCTGATTCCACCGCACTAGGCGCCAACCAACAACACGGAAGAACCCGTCCGAATCGACCGCAGCATTCCGCCCCTATTCTCGCAAGACCAACCTCATCCGCCGTTCTTCCAAAGGGAGCCACTGCCACGGGAGTATCCTTCCACGTGGGAGAATCCCTCCGGAGGACCGGCATGAAACGCGGACATTTTTGGCTCGTACTTTTTCTCTTCTTTTGCAGCGCGGCCGCAGCTCCTGCTCAGGATCGCCCGGCAGTGAGCGCGCAGCCCAACACCGTCTACGTGGGCGCGGAAGGCAAGTTTGAGAGCGCACCGGACACTGCCCTGATTCAATTCAACGTCTTCGTGCAGGATGACACTTCGCAGGCCGCATTCGAGCGCGCCTCGAAAAATGTGGAGCAGGTGCGGCAGGTGCTGCGCGCCAACGGCATTGATCCCAAGGCTGCCAGTATTGGATTTCTTTCCGTTCAACCCGTGTACGAGTGGAGGCCGAAGCAGCGAGTCATTGGATACCGGGTCACGACCAACGTCACGCTGAAGCTCAGGGATTTTGCGAAGGTCGGGCCGATTACTCAGCAACTCGCAGACGCCAACGTCAGCGAAACCCAGACGCTCAGTTACACGCTGGAGAATATCGATGATGCCAAGAACAAGGCGGTGGAGGATGCGTACCGGCGGGCGCGCAATTCCGCCGAGACGCTGGCTCGCGCCAGCGGGCGAACGCTGGGCGAGCTTTCTTTCGCTTCTGTTGACACCTTTGAGAGTCCAAGGATTGTCATGCCGCACATGGCGCGCGCCATGTCGGGCATGGCCACTGCAGGGCCTCCGGCTCCGACTGAGGGATTCACGCCGCAGACTGTGACGGTTACGGCGCATGTGAATGCGCTGTTTAATTTGAAGTAGAGCCGGCGGCACAAGATTCCCAAGTTCTTCTTCGTTCCGCCTCGCTTCGCCCTTCGACTTCGCTCAGGGCAGGCCTTTGGCGGGACAGCCGAGGGGGATGTCGCTACGTCATGGCTGCTGCGGGTTGGCCTGGGGACGGGGTTGCCGCCAGCGGATCGACTTGGAGGGTGAGGCCGTCGATCTTGCGGACTACTACGAGTTGTCCGGGGGGCAGAGGGGAGGACGCGACGGCGTCCCAGAGTTCGCCGTGGATGAAGACTTTGCCTTGCGGCGCGAGTGCGGATTGTGCGACTCCGGTTTCGCCCACCAGGCCTTGGGCTCCGGTTACTACTTTATTGCGCCGCGCTTTGAGGGCGATGGTCATCAGGAAAGCGGTGATCAGGCCGAACGGAATGCTCACTGCCAGCGCGGTCAGCAGGTGGACGCGCATTTCGGGGATCGGCGAATCGACCAGAAGCAGGCCTCCCAAGGTGAGAAGCGCGATCCCGCCGATAGTGAGCACTCCGTGGCTGGCGAACTTCGCTTCGGCGGCGAAGAGAGCGAAGGCTCCGAGAATCAGTCCCAGCGCCGCAAAACGCGTAGGCAGAAAATTAAGCGCGAAAGCCGCGAGCAGAATGAAAACTACGCCGACGGTTCCTGGAATCACCGCGCCGGGGTGATTGAATTCGACGTAGAGTGCGAGCGCGCCGATGGCGAGAATCAGGAACGCGATGTTCGGGTCCATGAGTCCGTCCAGGATGTGTTCCTTGAGCGTCATTTCGAACGGAACAATGGGCTGGCCTGTAAGGTTCAGTGAAGCGGGCGTTCCGTCGAAGCGCTTGAAAGTCTTTCCCTGCATCTGGCGAAACAAATCTTCGGGGCTCGAAGCGACGTAGTCGATGAGATGGCCGGCGAGCGCTTCCTGCTCGGTGAAGGACTTCGATTCGCGCACGGCGCTTTCGGCGCTTTCGACGTTGCGTCCGCGCTTCGATGCGAAGGAGCGCATGAGGGCGGCGGCGTCATTCTCGATTTTGCGATTCATCTCCTCGTCGGGCTTGACCTGCACCGGGCCAATCAGCGTGACCGGATGCGCGGCGCCGGCTGCCGTTCCGGGAGCCATGGCGGCGATGTCGGCGGATTCGAGAATAAATATTCCCGCTGAGCCGGCATGCCCGCCGGTGGGCGTCACGTAGACGATGACCGGTACGAGGGAGCTGGAAATCTTCTCGATGATTTCGCGCGTCGAGCTGACCAGGCCGCCGGGCGTATTCATCTCGATCAATATGGCTTGGTCGTTGCGGCGGTGAGCTTCGTCGATGGCGCGGGAGATGTATTCCGCGCTGATGGGCTGGATGGTGTCGTCAATGGTGATCTTGAGGATCTGCGCGGAGGCGGGTAAGGCGGCGAGAGTGAGGGAGAGTACGAGGAAAGCAGCTTGAGATATTGCAGCAATTTTTTTTGTATACCTTGCCGGTAAAATATCTGTTTTCTTCGAGTTGCAAGCCTGCGGTATGGCCTGCTCCCCGTAAAATCTTGAGCTTGAAGGAGTTAGAGGTAAAATATTGTGGAACAAGGACTTAGCTTGGTGGTTCGTGGGTGACTTAGGGCTGAGAGTACGGAATGTTTTCGAGCAAAACACAGCTACGTCTATTTTAACAGTTTGAGGGTGATTGCTTGTGATGGGCCGAAAGCGAATTCGCTTTCGGGAGAGTGGGTTAGAGGGAGGAGAAAAGATTTTCCTTGACATGGGGACGCACACTTCTCAGCCGCGAAGAGTCTAGCCGCGGCGGTCTACAATCGATTCGCGAGCGGTTCGCGGGTTCTGGTAGCGTGTGTAAGAAGAATGGGCCACACGCTTATGGCATTTCGTCCCCTTAAATCATTTTTCCCGGCCGCGGATGAACTGCTGCAGCAGGATTTGGCGCTGCTCGGCGGAGTTCTCCTCATGCATCTAAAGAGCTATGAGGGACTGAACACGGTCTACCAATACGCTGGGCTGAATCGTGGATATTTCCGCGCCATGCTTGAAAACCGGAACGTGGGTCTTGGACCGTTGCCCAACGAGGCGGAATATGGAGCCCGTCAGCCTGAAGTAACACGAAGGACGATGGAGGCGTGGAACTGGCTGGAGAGGCAGGGCCTGCTAATTCGCAACGATCAGCAACCTGGTGACTGGTTCACTATTTCGAGCGAAGGCGAAGAATTGCTCAAATCGGGGGAGCTTCCCGTGCGAGAACGTATTCGTAAGGGCGACTCGACACTTTTAGCGGATTCCCGTCCACTTCGCTGGGAAGATCTCGACAATCGACTTCTTTCTCCAAAACTACAAGAGCTTTCTGATGAAATGCAGAAAAAGTCTGCCGAAGGTGTGTGGAAAGCTGCGTTTGATTCAAGGCAAAGTGGCAACTCGGCCGGTTACCTGCCACGACTGTTCGATTTTCAGGAACGACTGACCGATGAATGGGTGCAGAGAGTTTACGCCGCTCACCGTGAAACATGGTCTCAACAGAATCGGACCTTCACCGGAGAGTTTATCCGAGCAGTACGAGACCGAGCAGTAATCCCAGTTATCGCTGCACGAAGGTCAACGGTGCAGTCTGAGGTTTCTCGGCGTGGAATTGCGATAGCAGAAAACCCGAACCCCACCTCACTCGCTGCATGGAATCGTCGGATGGACAGGCTCGCAGCACGCTGGAGCCAACGTCTGGAAGCCGATGCTGTGGCCGAGGAGTACAGGGCGTCAGGGCCTGCTGATGCCAACAATGACAGGCGCTTTGCTCTTCTGGCTATCGAGGAGGCGAGAAAGAGTGTCGCTGAAGACGGGAGGCCGCATCCGAAAGTTGGAGCAGTCATTGTGAAGGACGGCAAGGTTCTAGCCAAGGCTCATCGCGGCGAAAACCCAAAATGCCATGCTGAGTATGTTGCGTTGGAAGGGAAGTTGTCACACGAAACATTAGTTGGAGCTACCGTCTACACGACGCTTGAACCCTGCGTCAAAAGAAACCCACCGAAAGTCTGCTGCGCACAGCGGCTCATCGACCGAAAAGTTGCTCGCGTTATTATCGGAATGCTCGATCCCAATCCGGACATTCGCGGACTTGGAGATCAGCTCCTAAGCGAAGCTAACATCGAAATTCAACTGTTCCCCAAAGACTTGAGAGCGCAAGTTGAAGAAATGAACCGCGACTTTATAAGGGATCAGAAAGAGAAGTGGAAGGCGAGACGGTCCTCAGAATAGGACAGAAATTGGGGAGGACGGGACTGTTCCCAATTTCCTGCAGTCAACCTAATGGCAGTTCAGGCGTTCCCTCGGGACGCGTTTCCGATTTGCGGGACGGGTACCCGGCGCTGGAAGCGCCGGGCTATTTTCAGATGTCCCTAGCGGGACAGGGAGGCGGGGGTTTTTCGTGTGATCCAGAGGAAATCCCCACTTCTCGCAAAATCGGCGAGAAGCGGGGCACCCACGCACCCACGATTATTATTGTTTCGACAAATGCACGGCTCAGGCGTCCCTTCCGGGGCGCGCTTCCAATCTAGGGATGGCTACCCGGCGCTGGAAGCGCCGGGCTATTGTCGGTGTTCCTAAGGGGACAGGGACGTATAATCGCTCGGCTGGAGGAGCTCTTGATTCGACCGATCTTGATTCGACAGATCTTAATTCGACAGATCTTAATTCGACCTACGATAGTCGCGATGTTTGTGGGAGGCTGCGTGTTGGCGGCCGCAACGCTGAACGTGGCGCAGTCCAAACCCATTTCTCTGAATGCCGAGCAAGCGCACGCTGAGGCCGTACACTTTCTAGCGGATCTGGTGCGCATTGACACCCAGGATCCACCGGGCGATGAGTCGAAGGTCGCGCACTATCTTGAAGGTGTGCTGAAGAGCGAAGGAATCGAATCGGAAATCCTTGAACCGGTGCCGGGGCGGGCCAGCATTGTCGCGCGGCTCAAGGGCAACGGAAAAAAACGCCCGTTACTGATCATGGGACACGAGGATGTTGTTCCCGTGGATCGATCGCACTGGACGGTTGACCCCTTTGCCGGCAGCGAGCGCGACGGCGTCCTCTACGGCCGTGGTGCGTCCGACGACAAGGCCATGGTGGCCGCCAACCTGGAGGTTTTCCTGCAATTAAAACGCATGAAGGTGCCGCTCGATCGAGACGTGATTTTCTTGTCCGAAGCCAGCGAGGAAATGTCTTCGCCCGCCGGCATGGACACCATCGTCAATCGCTATTGGGACAAGATTGACTGTGAGTTTGCGCTCAACGAAGGCGGCGGTTCGCTGATTGAAAATGGGAAGGTGAAGTATTTCGGCGTGGCGACCGCGGAGAAGCTTCCGAGAGGCTTGCGCCTGGAAGCTACCGGCAGCAGCGGACATGGGTCTGTGCCCCGGGTCGATAATGCGGTCGTGCACCTCGCCGCCGCTGTTGCGAAGGCGGGAACCTGGGATACTCCCGCGCGTCTCAATGAAACCACACGCGCATTTTTCGAACGGCTGGCCACGATTTCACCACCCGAAGAGGCGGCATGGTATCGAAATGTGCTGGACGCGAAGGTGCAGGACGAGTTAAGGCACAAAAAGCCGCAGTATTACTCGATGGTGCGAACGTCCGTGGTTCCGACCATGTTGAAAGCAGGTTACAAATCCAACGTCATTCCGCCGTCGGCGGAAGCGACGCTCGACGTACGCGCGTTGCCCGACGAAGACCTGAGCAAGTTTCGCGAGATGCTGGCGGAGATCATCAACGATCCGCAAGTAAAAGTCGTCGCCGAGGATGTTTCGCTTTCCATGCCGGCGGCATCGCCCAGCAAGTTAGGCACGGAAATGTTTGCCGCTTTAGAGCGCGCGCAAAAGGAAGTCAGCCCTGGGTCTGTTACTTTGCCCACAATGACCACGGGCGCGACGGATTCCTCATTTCTGCGGGCAAAAGGCGTTCAGGCTTACGGGATTAGCGTGCCCAAGACCGAAGAAGAGAGTCGGGGCGTGCACGGCAATGACGAGCGCATTGAGACCAAGCAGCTCGGGTTATTTGTGCGTTATCTTTTCGCGGCAGTGACTGGGGTTGCGGCGCAATAGATGCTGGTATTGGGATTTCCAGGCCGCGCCGCGGAATATCCATCCAAGCAACGCCCTCGCTTTATGAGTTCCACCTCACGAAAAAATCGAGAGTCATTTTAGCGGGGATCAGGGTAGGGATGCTTCGACTGCGTGGGGAGGATCTCTTCGTTCTCCTCGGCGCTGCGCTCAGCACGACAATTCTTCTATGGGGCGGCCGCGCCGAAGAGCCGGGCTATTTCTTTCGCCCTTCAGGCTGGTTAGACATCCGGTTGGCGACCCACGGCTTGCGCCGTGGGCTGCGTTCTTTCGCCGCTTTGCGGCTGGGCGCCAGGGCGGGGTTCTGAAATTGGTTTCCATCCGGGGAGGGTGGTGCTGCCGGTGATCAGGCGGGCGCCGCGTTCGTAGGTGACGTAGGACCAAGCCCACTGGATGAAAACTATTATGCGATTGCGGAAGCCGATGAGAAATAGGATGTGGACGAAGAGCCAGGATAGCCAGGCGATGAAGCCGGAGATGTGGATGCGTCCGAACTCGGCTACGGCGGCGGCGCGGCCGATGGTGGCGAGGCTGCCTTTGTCCCAGTAGTGGAAGGCGGGGCGGTGCGCTTCCCCACGAGAGTCAAAATCCCTACCTTTCGCAACAGACGCAAAAGATGGGGCACCCGGCTCTCGCTTAGGAATGAAGTCAAAATCCCCACTTCTCGCAAAATCGGCGAGAAGTGGGGCACCCGGCGCGTTTCCGATTCCCGCAGCCGGACTTTCTTTCAGTTCTCTGCGGATCAGGCTGGCGACGAAGCGGCCTTGCTGGATGGCTACGGGGGCGACGCCGGGGAGCATTTTGCCGTGTTCGCCTTTTGCGGCGGCCAGGTCTCCGATGACGAAGACTTCGGGGTGACCGGGGATGCTGAGGTCGGGTTGCACGAGTACGCGTCCGGCGCGATCGATGGGGACACCCAATTGCTTGCCGAGGGGGGAGGCTGCCACTCCTGCTGCCCATAGGATTACTGTCGCAGGGAGGAGTGTGTTTCCGGCGAAGACAGCGCCGGGTTCAATCTGCGTCACCATGGTCGAAGTACGAACTTCTACTCCCAGGTTGTTGAGCTGTTCCTGCGCGCTGCGCGAGAGATCTTCGGCGTAGGCGGGGAGGATGCGCGGGCCGCCTTCGATCAGCAGGATATGGGTGCGGGCGGGATCGATGGAGCGGAATTCATGAGCGAGAGCGTGGCGAGCGATCTCGGCGAGAGTGCCGGCGAGTTCGACTCCGGTGGGGCCGCCTCCGACGACCACGAAATTAAGGGGGACGGCGGTTCCGCCTGCGGCGGCTTGGCGCTCCTCTAACTCGAATGCCAGCAGCACGCGGCGGCGAATTTCGAGCGCGTCTTCGATGGTCTTGAGTCCGGGAGCGTAGGGCTCCCATTCATCGTGTCCGAAGTAGCTGTGGGTCGCGCCGGCGGCGACGATCAGGTAGTCGTAGGGAATGTCGAAGTCTGAGGTCTGCACGGTGCGGCGGTTCAGATCGAATCGGGTGACTTCGGCCATAAGGACTTCAATATTTTTGTGCGAGCGCAGAATGGAGCGAATGGGCGCGGCGATTTCTCCGGGCGATAGCCCGGCCGTGGCGACCTGATAAAGAAGTGGCTGGAAGGTGTGAAAATTCTGGCGGTCGATTACGGTGATCTGAACCGGCGCCTTGGCCAGCGCCTGCGCGGCATTAAGGCCGCCGAAGCCGGCGCCGACGATGACTACTCGCGGCAAGGCCTGTTGACTGGGGTTGCCGTCACGAGTTGCTGTTGCAGGGTCCACCTCTATAAGATTCAGCGCGATGGCAGACGGTTCCAGAAGTTCGGCGGGCGTGGAAACTCGGACGTGGATTCGCTGGGTTATGCCTTCGGCGGGCGACCTGATTTTTATTGGACTGTTCAGTGCGCTGGTGTTTACGGGGCTTTCGGTGCGTCTTTTGGGCGATGCCGGGATCGGGTGGCACATTCGGACGGGACAGCAGATTCTCGCGACGCATGCGATCCCTCGGGTGGATTTATTTTCTTCGACCATGAAGGGAAAGCCGTGGTTCGCCTGGGAGTGGCTGTATGACGTAGTTGTGGGCCAGTTGGAAGCCACTCTCGGGCTGAACGGGGTGGTGTGGTTTACGGCGGCGGTGATTGCGGCGGTGTTCGCGTGGATGTTTCGTCTGCTCATTGCGCGCGGAGCGAATGTGGTGGTCGCGCTGGTGCTGGTGCTGCTGGCGGTTTCGGCGTCAACGATTCATTTTCTGGCGCGCCCGCACGTGGTGAGTTGGCTGTTCACGCTGGCGTGGTTTTGGATTCTCGACTCTTCGGAGCGGGAAGACTTCAACCAGCTTGGCGGATCGCGAAAGCGATGGCTCTGGACGCTTCCGCTGATGATGCTGGTCTGGGTGAATGTGCACGGCGGATTTCTGGTGGGATTCGTGCTATTGGGGATTTTTCTGTTGGGCGCTGCGTGGACGTGGTGGGGAGCCAGAGAGAACCGGATCGAGGAGGCATTGCAGAAGATCGCTGCAGGGAAACGAGTGCGGGATCTGGCGTGGGTGTCGCTGTTTTCCGCGGCGGCGAGTCTGGTGAATCCTTATGGATGGAATCTGCACCGGCACGTGTATCGCTATTTGTCGAACCGGTTCCTGATGGATCATATTGACGAATTCCAATCACCTAATTTTCATGGGATTGCGCAGAGGTGTTTTCTGGTGCTGTTGCTCATTTCCATCGCGGTGCTGGCGATTCGCGGCCGCGAGCTGCGGATGAGCGAGGGGCTGACGGTTTTGTTCGCGCTATATGCGGGGCTGTATGCGTCGCGCAATATTCCGGTTTCTTCGATCCTGCCGGCAATGGTGATTGGGCCGCTGGTGCCCGCGGCGGGAATCGCTCGCGAATTTTCTGAGAGAATGGCAGCCATCGAGATGCGACTGAAGGGCCATGTGTGGCCGATTCTTGCGCTGGCCGTCACCTTTGCGATCGCCGCAAACGGCGGGCAGGTGGGCTCCAGCGTGGGGATGGATGCACACTTCGATCCCCGGCGGATGCCGGTGGCGGCGGTTAATTATCTAGAGGAACATAAGTTGCCGGGGCCGATATTGAGTCCGGATTCTTGGGGCGGCTATTTGATCTACCGGCTTTATCCTCAGTCGAAGCTTTATCCTCAGTCGAATGTGGTGGTGGATGACCGGCACGATTTGTACGGCGAGGAATTCTTCAAGTCTTACTTGAAGCTGGTCCATGTGGAACGGGGTTGGGAGGAATTTCTGCGGATGCATGAGATTTCGTGCATACTTTTGCCAAGAGACACGGCACTAGCGAGTATTCTGACGAACAGAAAGGGCTGGAAACAGATTTATGCGGATGATGTGGCGATTGCGTTTGTGCGCGATCCGGTGAATCCATGAGGACAGTGGTTGTCTCCTTGCTCGCTCTGTGGACGCTGGCACTCGCAGGGTGTTCGGGATCTTCCCCTTCCTCATCTTCTGTACCAGTACCGCCGGTAAATCCGGTGGGCGTGAACCTGACGCAGGTGAGTACGGATCCCTATACGGTAGCTCCGGGGCAGCATGCGACCGAGGTTGAACCGCATATGATCGCGAATGGGAACACACTGGTGGCGGCATTTCAGACCGGGCGCATCTCCCCGGGCGGGGCGACGGCGATTGGATGGGCAACCTCCACTGACGGTGGAACGACCTGGAATCACGGATTTCTTGCGGGGCTGACTACGGGCGAGGGTTCAGGACCCTATGACGCGGCGAGCGATCCCGCCGTGGCTTACGACGCGAAGCATGGGGTTTGGATGATCGCCTCGCTGCCGCTCTCGAATACTTCCCAGACGCCGGCCGTGGTGGTGAGTCGATCCGCGGACGGAGTCAACTGGCAGAACCCGGTGAACGCCGATCCGACTGCTCCCAGCTCCGATAAGAATTGGATCGTCTGCGACAGTTGGGTGAGCAGTCCGCATTACGGCAATTGCTATCTGGAGTGGGACGATCCGCTCAACTCTGACGAGATTTTTATGAGCACTTCCAGTGATGGAGGGCTTACGTGGGGTGCGGCAACGCCGACCGCGAACTTGGCGACGGGAATCGGCGGCCAGCCTCTGGTGCAGACGAATGGGACGGTGGTGGTACCGATTGAGACGAATTCCATGTCGGCCTTCAGTTCCAGCGATGGAGGCCAGAGTTGGACCGCTCCGGTAACCATCTCAAATATTCAATTCCACGCCGATGCGGGAGGAATCCGCAGCGGCCCGTTGCCGTCAGCCGGCGTGGATGGAGCGGGAACAGTGTGGGTAGTTTGGGAGGATTGCCGCTTTCGCTCGGCGTGCTCCACGAATGATCTTGTGTACAGCACTTCCGCGGATGGCGTGAATTGGAGCGTGGTTACGCGAATTCCGATCGATGACATCTCGAGCACGGTGGATCATTTCATTCCGGGAGTGGGAATTGATCCGGCGACTTCGGGCGCGTCGGCGCATGTGGCGCTGCACTACTATTACTATCCGCAGAGCAATTGCACGGTGTCAACCTGCCAGCTGATTGTGGGCTACGTTTCGTCGGCCAACGGGGGCTCGACATGGAATGCGCCGGTCGCGCTCACCGGTCCGATGCAACTGGGATGGCTGCCAAATTCGCAGAATGGGTTGATGGTGGGAGATTACATTGCAACCGTGTTTACTAATGGCATCCCGCACGGTGTATTCGCTGTGGCCCGCGCAAACTCTGGAACGACATTCAGTGAAGCGATTTATACGGGGCAGGGACTGACGGTGACGGCGGCCGGGCGGCAGTTGTCCGCGGCCGGTGACAGGCCACTGCACAGACTATCGGACACGATCGAGAGGGAACGTCCCGAGAAGGGCATGATTCCGCCCTTGCGGCGCAGCAGGCGGAAGGCGAAGTAACTCTGACCGCGACCACCTCAGCGTGGGCTTAGAAGCGGTCGTTGGTGTCGATTCCGAAGCCGAGGATCGCGGTGACCTCGACTGGCTGGGCGCCGCGCATGGCCGGTTGAAACTTCCAGGCGCGCAGCGCGGCGAGGATTCTTGCGGTCATTTGGGCGGGGCCGGGTTCCAGGACGCGAACGTTCTTCAGGTTGCCGGAAGCGTCGAGCGAGCAGGCCACCACCATGCGGGCGCGCGGCAAACCAGCCGCAAGATCGGTACGAATAGCCTCAGGGGCGGCGAGCGTGCCGCCGAAGGGATGGCCGATCGCGCCCTCATCGGCAAATTCCATGACCACGGTACCGAGTGAAGTATCGAAATACGTGGTGTATTTCTCGCCCTTGAGAAGATTCTTGTAAGGCTCGAAAGCTCCCCCGGAAGTGGCTGTAGCAACGACGGTTACGCCAAGCGCCTGGCGCTGCCGATTCGCGGAGCGACCAGGCGTCCGAAGGTCAGGGTCGGGGGAGTCGGAGCCGAAGCCGGGGAGCGTGACTTGTCCGGTGCCGCCACTGATGTCAACGCCGCGCACCGGCGGGGTGCCAGACGGCGCGTTTCCGGCGCCACCGGGGCCTGCCGCGGGAGAAATGCCGCCTCGCGTACTGGCGTCAGAGCCGTGGCCGGTCTCGACTTTGCCTGCGCCGGAGCCCACGCCATTCATGCCGCTACCGGGACCGTTGCCGCGTCCTATGCCGGCTCCTGTGCCGCTGCCGCCGAGGCCGGGCTTGTCTTCACCGGAGGGCGACAGGGCGAGCGAACCGGTTCCGCCGATGTTGGGCAGTCCGACTTTGGGGCCGGGCTGGCTGGAAAGCACAGCGCCGGCGTTACTGCCGGTGCCAGCCGTGGCCGGGAAAAGGTGTGCTTCCGCATCCGGAGGTGCTCCGAGGCCTGCACCATTGCGGCCCAGTCCAGATCCAGCCGAGCTAGATCCGCCGCTCACTGAGGGGGGCGGAGGGACGATGTTGTTGGCCAGCAGGGTTGGGCGCGGAACTGCCGCGCTACTGGAACTCACCATGCCGCTACTTGTTCCAGAGACCGAAGGCGGAGGCGCAACCACGCCGGGCGAGCCAAATTTCGGTGCACGGGACGAACGCGAGCCGATGCCACCCGATACACCAGTCGAGGGTGGAGGCGCAACCACGTTTGGGCCAAGCTCCGGGCTTGTTCCGTTATGTGGGCCTCGGGAAATCCCGTTTGGACTCGCAACCGCGGGCGGAGGTGCGACCACGCTGGCGGCAAGCAGGGTTCCGGTTCCACCGTTTGATGGGGCTGAGTGAACGGATGGAGGCGGCGGCACGACCTCCGAGGCGCCAAAGATCTTTCCTACCAGAGCACTCATGAACGATCCGCTGCCCGATTGTGCGGGAGGCGGGGGAACAACGGTCTTGGAGGAATCCGGAATGTTTCCGCTGGCAGAGCGGCGCACCTCTTGCGAGAGTTCGGAGGAGGGCGGCGGCGCGATTACCGCGGGCGCAGGCAAGCTAAGTTTGTGGCTTCTGGCACTGTCCCGCTCCGGCGACGAGACCGGTGGCGGGATCACGGCGGCGCCTGTCCGCATGGGCGGACTGGAGAGTTCGCGGCTCACGGTGGCGGGAGCTGCCGGAATTACATTGGCGGCAAGGGCCGGAGTGGACCGTGCTCGATCGCGCGAAACGGTGGGAGCGGGAGCTACGACCGACGTATTGAGAGACGGTGCGACCAGCGCATGCTCGCGGGAGACATTCGGCGCTGGAGGAATTACCGCCGGGCCCAATGCGGGAGCTACTAGAGCGTGGTCGCGCGCAACATACTGCGCAACATCCCGCGCGACATCGCTCGTAACAACGGGCGCGGGCGGGATAAACGTCGGGTTGAGGCTGGGCGCAGTGTGGGCCCGATCACGCGATACCGAAGGCGCCGGAGCGATCACGGAATCGAGTTGAACTCCGTTGCGAGTGTAGTCGCGAATTACGTTCGGCGCGGGAGCTACCAAGGAGGTCGCCAGATTGGGCGCCGAGCGAGTGGAGCGTAATCCATCCGACGGCGGCGGACCGGGATTCGGCCTAATGGCTAGCAGGTTGGCGACCGGGTCGCGCGTGGAAGGCAGCTTCAGGTTGGGCGCGTCGACGACCCTGGGAAGCAGCGAGCCGCCGCGGGCGATCTTGATGGTCTGGGTTCGATGGCGCGCTTCGCTACCCCCGGCGCGGCCGCTGGTTCCAGCCTGTGAGCCCCCGAGATCTTCGGTGCGGGGGAGCTCGTCACCGCTGTAGTAGAGCACGTCGTGACTGGAAAATCTGGGCGCGACGAAGGGCCGCAGTTCGGCGATCTTCACCTGCACGAAGATCGCGGCAAAGATCAGAACCGCCTCCAGCACATAGGAGGGGATCATGATGCGCAAGGGAATCAGTCCGAAGGGAGCTTCTCCGGCCAGGCGTCGTTCGGAACGAACCAGTGCGGGACGGAGAGACGTGACGAACTCGCGCCACGGCGACGACCAGTCAACCAATAGTTTGGGAGGGTCGTAGTGTTTGACGACCGACTTCTTTTCTTCGAGTTCGAGTGTTTCAATCACGCGCGAGATACTTGTCCGTTCTCTTCGATCGCAGGGTTCAGGATCGTAGGTTCCATGATTGTAATTTCGATTTTATCGCCCACCTCGGTCCTGGTTTCGGCGGCTGTACGACGCGGCAGTTCCAGAACCGACGCAGCTTGCGTGCGAACCGGGGCAAAGCGCCAAGGCTGCAAATCTCCCTGGATGTGAATCACAGTCATGGTGTCACTCAAATAGACGACATCGATGGGGAACCCCATTCCCAGAGTATGAACTCCGCGGCAAGGGACAATCCAGAGCCCGGAACCATTACGGAAGTCACTCGACGGAACTCCAAGCAGGCCGCGCAGCCGGGTCCAGTGAGTATCGGCCACGGCCAGCGACGTAGCGAGGTACGCCTGGCGTGTTTGATTGAAGGCCTGCCCCTGTGAGGAAAAAACCGCCATGAATGAAAATACTCCCTAGCCCGTCCGGCCCGACTTCTGACTCTCTTACTTTCCGCCCGAAACTGGTCCCAGTTGCCGGATCAACTCGATGACGGCCGGGCCGATCGTGACAAAAATAATCGATGGCAAAACAAATATCACCAGCGGGGGAACCATCTTGATGGTGGTCTTTGCAGCTTGTTCTTCGGCCCGCTGCCGGCGTTCCGTGCGGAGGGAATCGGAATGCACCCTGAGGGCCTGGGCGACGCTGGTGCCGAAGCGATCTGTTTGAATTAGTGTACCAACAAGGGAGCGGATGTCGTCAACTCCGGTGCGGTCGACCAGGTTACGAAGCGCCTCGGCGCGGGGTTTTCCGGCGCGCATCTCGAGGTTTACCAGATGGAACTCATCGCTGAGGTCGGGATGGGCATGGCCCAGATCCTGGCCCACGCGCATCAAGGCCTGGTCAAGCGCAAGGCCGGCCTCCACGCAAATCACGGTGAGGTCGAGGGCATCCGGCAAGCCGAGGGTGATGCGATGCTGCCGGGCTTTAATCATGCGCTTGAGTATGAAACGAGGCAGCAGGAACCCCAGACCGCCAATGCCGATCAGTAAGGGGAGGTTGTCAAAGCCGGTGAATAACGCGACGGCGCCGAAGCCCACGAATCCCATCAGAAGGCGCGCCCCGAAATAATAGTTGACGTCGATGGCATCGCGGTAGCCGGCCTGAACCAGCCAGACGCGAGTGCGGGATACGTCGGCGGGAGACAGCGGGATCGCCTTGCTGAGCGGCTCCAGCGTCTGCTCCATCCGTTCGCGGAATGCGGGCTTGTTTTCTACCGGCTGTTGTTGGCTGCCGAGGGCGCGGAGACGGGCGCCGAGAACCGAACTGGGGGTCACGGCGGCAGCTCCGAACGCGAAGACCGCACCGACGACGGTGATGAATACGACGACGATCAGGATCAAGGGCAACATTGGGCTCTATTGGTTAAGCCTGCTTTTGTGGTTTCGCCGCTGGCTCTCGCCATGCGGCCGAGACGACTGAGATTCCTCGGCGCGTGAAGCAAAACACGCGCTCTCGGAATGACAGTGGCTTGAGATTTGGCACAACATTTCTTTCTTCAAACCTGTGCTTCCTAGATTTAAATCTACGTTACTCATAGGCGCTTTTGTCTAGGGCTCTCGCCATGCGGCCGAGACGATTGAGATTCCTCGGCGCGTGGAGCAAAACACGCGCTCTCGGAATGACAATGGCTTGAGATTTGAGGCATCAAAATTACTCCTTAAACCTGAATCCGGATGATTTTGCGGATCACGAAATATCCTATAGTTTGCAAAACAATTCCGGCGACCAGAAGCGTGTGGCCGATCGGGTCGGCAAACAGCGGGCGAATGAAGCTTGGATTCAGCAGCAGCATGACGGTGACGATGATGGGAGGCATTCCCATCAGCAACGCCATGGTAAGACGCCCCTGCGCGGTATAAACGCGCACCTGGCGTTGAATCTTGAATCGCTCGCGGATCACGTAGGACAAATTATCCAGAATCTCCGCCAGGTTGCCGCCAGTCTCGCGCTGCAGCATGACGGCGGTGACGAAGAATTTAACGTCGACCAATGGCATGCGTTCGGTGAGATTAATCAGGGCGTCGCGCACCGGCATGCCGAATTTCTGTTCTTCGTAGAGCTTGCGAAACTCGCTGGCGACAGGTTCGGCCACTTCGTCGAGCTGATCATTTCCAGGGCAGTGGTGAAGGCGTGTCCGGCGCGAACGGCGCGAGCCAGAGTATCGATGGCCTCGGGAAAAAGCTCTTCAAACTTTTCAAAGCGCTTGTTGCGCCGAAATGAAGCGTAGGAGTAGGGCAGCAGGAAACCGACCAGCAAGCCGGCCCAGGCAACTTCCACGCGCTTGGTCAGGACATAAGCCACAATGGCGGCGACGAATCCGGCGAGAGCGGAGAAGCCGAGAAAGTTGCCGGCGCGCAGGGACATTCCGGCCTGCGCCAGCATTTTCTGGATGTCGGTCACGCGCGCGGATCGGCGAAGCAGAGTATCGAGCGCGGGAATCTGGCTCAGTTGCTCGTCGCGCAGCAGAGCTAGTTCTTCTTCGGGAGCACGTTCGGGGGCCTTGCGCTCGTTAGCCAGACGTTCTTTGATGAGACGAGCGTGGGCGCTGCGCTGGTCGAGGACTGACACTGCGGCGAAGACCGCGAGCGCCACCATGAGAAATACAAACAGCGCAATCAGAGTTGCCGGCATAGCAGTACTCAAACCTCGGTTCTGGATTCGAACAGAGCCGGCCGCAAATGGGCTCCCGACGTGCCAAGCCGCTCGGCGAACTGGGGACGAATGCCGGTGGCGCGGAATACGCCGCGGACTTTTCCGCCCTCATCGGTGCCAGTGCGGTCGAAACTGAAAATGTCCTGCATGGCAATGGATTGCTCGTCCATGCCGGTGATTTCGGAAACCGTGATGACTTTGCGGGTGCCGTCGGAGAGACGGGCGATCTGAACCACGGCATGCACCGCGGAGGCGATCTGATGGCGCACCGCGCGTTCCGGGATATTCAGGTTCGCCATCGAAACCATGTTTTCGACGCGTGCCAGGGCGTCGCGCGGGGAATTCGCGTGTACGGTGGTGAGCGAGCCTTCGTGGCCGGTGTTCATGGCCTGCAGCATGTCGAAAGCTTCCTCGCCACGGACCTCGCCAACCACAATGCGGTCGGGACGCATACGCAGGCTGTTGATGACGAGCTGCCGCTGACGCACTGCGCCCTTGCCTTCGATGTTGGGCGGGCGAGTTTCCAGCCGGACCACGTGCTCCTGTTTGAGTTGCAGTTCGGCGGCATCTTCGATGGTGACGATGCGGTCGGAGTTGGGAATATAGCCGGACAGGACATTCAGCAGGGTCGTCTTGCCGGCGCCGGTACCGCCCGACACCAGGATGTTGAGGCGTCCCTTGACCATCGCCGCCAGCAGTTCCAGCATTGAGTCGGTGAGGGTTTTGTTCTCGATCATCTGGCGCGAGGTAACCGGCTCGCGTCCGAAACGGCGGATCGAAAGGCACGGGCCGTCGATGGCCAACGGCGGAATGATGGCGTTCACGCGCGATCCGTCGGCCAAACGGGCATCGACCATGGGAGAAGATTCGTCCACACGGCGCCCCACGCGGGAGACGATGCGCTCGATGATCTGCATGAGATGCGTATCGTCTTTGAAGGACAGGGCAGTACGTTCGAGTTTACCGGCGCGTTCCACGTAGACGCGGTCGAAGCGGTTGACCAGGATATCGGAAATAGTGGCGTCTTTGAGCAACGGTTCGAGCGGGCCGAGTCCGAAAATCTCGTCCAGAATTTCGCGGGAGAGGCGTTCGCGCTCGGCAAAGCTGAGGGGCACGACTTCGCTGTTGACTGCATTGCGAATGACCACCAGGACTTCGTCGCGCGCGGAATCGCCGGAGGCTTTCCCCAGTTTCTCCAGGTCAAGGCGATCGAGAATCTTGCGATGCAGGTCGGCTTTTACCTGCTGGTAATCGGTGCGTTCGAAGGATTGCAGATTTGCCATATGGGCCTAGTTTCGACGCCTAAATTCTTACACCGATTTGAAGAGCGACCATGCGGCGCGCTTTACGTCGGTATCGTTACGAGTCAATTCCTGCGCCAGTCCGGTGAAACAGCGGGCCATCTCGGAGCTTCGCTGATCCATCACGGGAGTGCCGCGGTCGATGGCGCCGGAGACGGCGAAATACTGGTTGGGAATCCGCCAGAGTAGTTTAGCGCCGACTGCGGTTTCCGCGTCCGCTTCACTAAAGCCCGGCACTTTGCGGAAGCGATTCAAGACCAGCCGAACGCGATCGCGGCTGCCGGCCTCTCCCAGATATTGTTGGACCCGGGCGGCGCTCCACAGGGACGCTACATCGCTGCAGGCGACCAGGAGAACGGTCTCGGAAAGACTGGCGATGAGCCGGCTGATGGGATCAAAACGCGAAGAGGCATCGACGACCACATAGCGGAAATGGCCCACCAGCATGTCAAAGAGGCGAACAAACTCCGCCGTGGAAAGGTCCGCGGCCGCAGGCAGATTGGTTCCGGCCAGCAGTTGCAGGCCGCCGCTGTGACGCGTCATGAAACTTTCGAGCAGGGACCCATCCATGCGGTGAAGATTGCGGGTGGCGTCGGCCACGTTGAACACCGGCTTAAGATTCATGTGCAAGGCGGCATGGCCGAGCGGAGCCAGATCCACCAGCGCAGTCTGTCCAGCAGTGGATTGAAGAGCCAGGGCGAGATTCACCGCCACCGTGGTCGCACCGTTTCCACCCTTGGCATTAATCACGGAAAAAACTTTGCCGCGGATGCCTTCCTGCCGCCCGCGGCGTTGCGCGGTGGTCAGGCGGACGAAGGCTTCCAGTAAATCGGTGGTCGTGGTTGGGCGTTCGATGAATTCGCGAGCCCCGGCGCGCATGGCGTTGACAATGACCTGAGGCTGGTTCAAATTGCCGATGGCAAAAATCGCGGCCTCGGGCATTTCCTGATGCAGAAGTTCAATCGCTCGCAGAGCCAGGGCGGGATTGTCGGCGGGAATGTTGACCAGGGTCACATCGGGATTGGCAGTGCGGACGCGCCGGGTCACGGGGTCCGAGGCAGCCACGGGAAAACTGGCACAGGTATGGACGGTGCGCGCCACACTGGTGCCGTCAACGAGCACTTGCAGCACCGCTCGCTGTTCGTTGTCGGTGGCTACGATGACGACTGAGACTTCTGGCATAACGACCTGCGGCTTCGTGATTGCCCGATGAACTTTGTCTTAATTACTCTCTATTCTCTTCTTCTTTTTCTTTGCTATTTCGGCTTCACTGCTTCACTCATTCACTGCCTAGTTTCGTTTGTCGAACTTACCCGTATCCATGAATGGCTTGGGATCCTTGGGAGGTGCAGGCGGCTCCGTATTGGGAGAGATGCGGTGCACCGTGCACAAGACCATGAGTTCCGAATTGCTCTTCTGCAGGCTCTTGCTGCGAAAAAAGTTGCCCAGGATCGGAATATCGCCCAGGCCCGGAATCTTGTTGTAGATATCGGTCACGCGATTGTCCATGAGTCCCGCGATCACAAAGCTCTGGCCATCCTGCAACTCAAATTCAGTCTCGGCTTTGCGCGTGCTAAGAGCGGGCACGGTAAAGCCTGAGATGGTCAGCGCATTGGCGAAGTCGAGAGTGCTGACTTCCGGCGCTACCTTCAAGTGAATATTTCCGTTGGGCTGGATGACGGGAGTGAACTGCAAGCGCACGCCGAATTCCTTGAAGGAGATCGTAACCGCAGTGAAGCCCGCGCCGGGTTGCACGATGGGGAACGGAAATTGACCACCCGCCAGGAAACTCGCTTCCTTGCCGTTGACGGCGATCAAGTTAGGCTCGGCGAGAATCTGCAGCAGATTCTTGGTTTCGAGGGCCTGGATCGTGGCGCCGAGATTGATGTCGGAACGAAACAGAAACAGGTTCAGAACATTGTTGACGGTGGTGCCGGTGCTTGTGGTGGCGGTAGTGCCGTTCGCGGTCACGGACGTGCCGGGAGTCAAGGTTTGCGGACCGAAGCCACCGAATTGCCCGGTGGTCACGGTGCCGAGAGTATTCGCGGCTCCGGTGGAAATGAAGTTAACTCCGAGTTGAGTCAGGGCACTGCGGTCCACCTCCGCGAATTTCACTTGCAGCAAGACCTCTTGCGCGCCGACCGGACCGAAGGTAAGCACATTCACCACTTTGGGAGAGTAGGCGCTGGCCAGTTCTCCGGCGCGTTTGGCGACGTCCTCGGTGGAAACGTGGCCGGAGAGAACAATCGCAGCACGCGAGGGCGTGACGGCAATCTGCTCGTCGGGGAAGACGCGATGCTCTTCCTCGGCACAAGCGCTGACGTCAACATCCACGCGAAGATCGAAGCTGCGGGAGCGTTCCAGCTCATCCCAGATGATCAGGGAAACCTCTCCGGGCGCCTTTCCTTGAACCAAAATCTGTGTGGGGGTGATGGGATGCGCGTAAGCAATGGCACCATCGGTCACGGAGATGCGCCTGAGCTTCTCGGTAGTATTGATCAGCAGAGACTTGCCCACCATGACGCGCAAGGGAGCCGATCCCTGAGGCTGGGACGGTGGCGGCAGGGTCGTGGTCTGGGTGTCGGTGGGTGCCGGGCTCTGGGCCTGGCGGGGTGTGTCCGCCTGTTGCAGGATTTCTGGAAATGCGGGAAGCGCCAGGACGGCGAGCAATGAGGCCACGACCGATGCCTCAGCCAGCGATGTGCGAACTCTCATGGTCAGATTTCCTCTTCTTGCGAGGAAACGGATAAAGGCTGGTCTAACTTGGGTTGGTCCAGCTTGGAAGACGGAACCCATTCCACTCAATTGGAGCCGCAATTCTCCTCCGAGCATTTCACGGTTTCTACTTTCTTGTCGCCCTGATAGACCTCAACGCTAACGCCGGTGGAAGCCGGAGGAGCGGGCGTAACTCTTTTGATCGCTGTATGGTGAACGACTGGTTGCGGCGCGGGCGTGGCGACTCCCCGATAAAGACCTCTGGAATTGGAAGACGGCACCTCGTCCTGCTTGGTGTCGAGTGGATTGCGCAGCGCGAGTTGAATATGTCCTTCAGAGCTGGCTAGGGTGAGGCGCTGAGCGTCATCGGGTGAAACCAGGAGGGTGATGACGGCGGTAGTCTGTGCCTCGCCGGTCGCGGTCCGTTCCAGGGTGTGCCCGGAGGCCAGAACCGCCACGTTCTGCAAAACGGTGGTGGTCTGCTGTTCGCCGCCGGCGGGCGTTCCCGTCAGCAGCACGTCTACGCGGGTGCCGGGAGTTACGAATCCAGCGACGGACACGACTTCATTCACTCGTACTGAAACCGCGCGCATGCCGGGAGGGATCAGCGAGGGAAGCCCAGACCCGGCGTTTTCACCGGCCAGTCGATTGGGCAGGATAAATTCGCCCTTCGAAATGGGAACGATCACTCCGTGCCCCAAAACTTCGGAACGGCGCCGGGGCGCCCCGGGAGGCAGATCGGCGCCGGGAATCTTAATGATTTTTATATCGTGCTCCTCGACGCGCGCCCCCACTTGCAGATCGTCCGCGGCAACGATGACATCGACTCCGGACTCGGAACCGGCGCCTGCCCTGGATTGTAAGTTGCGGTAAACGTACACACTGGCGAGGAAGCCGAGCGCGAGGGCCAGGACTCCAATCATCAATAAACGTGTGCGGTTCATACTGCTCCCTTAAAAAGTGGAACTTGCTCTGCCGCAAAGTAGTGCCGGCGGCCGGAGCGCGAGTCGGGTTGCATGCTACTGGATGGAACTGGCGACCGAGGAGAACACGTTATTGGCATTGGACCCGATTAACCGAACGGTTCCAACGACAATCACCAGGATTACCGCCAGCATGACGGCATATTCCGCGATATCCTGCCCTTCCTGACCGGACCAAAGTCTGCGTACAAGCTCCATGGCCATACCCCTTTTCTGATTGAGATCGAGTGGAACGCACCCGCAGCTTCTGGGACGAGTCGCCTAAGATCAATCTCCTCGACTGCATAATCATACCCTGCAATGTGACGAAAAAGTGGTAATTTGTTGAATACTGGCGAGGAAATAATCGCCGGTCCCACCCTGGCGTGAGGCCCTGGTTTCATCAAAATGGAAGTTGACGAGCCGGGCTTTGCCAGCGGTCACCCGCGCTCGGAACGGGGAGTCACGAAACTCCTCAAACGTTGTCTGAACTGGGCGTGATGCCCCGCTCTTCCGGCGCCTTTCTCAGTAGCACAATCGCTAGCATGGGCAGATAGGTTCCCAGAACAATCCACCGGCCCACCTGGGTAATGCTGGTGGGTTGATGGAACCAGCGCCAGATTCCGGCACACCAGCTGAAAAACACTGTCACCAGGATTTCGCGGCGCGATTTGGGAATGAGCCAGAGGGTGAAAGAATCGAAGAACCAGCGTTGCGGCATGATCGAGGTCAGGAGGAGAAGCTGGGCGTCGCGATCGCGATAATGCAGCAGGGCCAGCAACAGTAAGGGACCCGGCAAAACGAGAATGGCGATGAAGTGCTGGTAGTAGCCCATTTGCCCGACCCACAGCAGCGGCCAGCGAGGCATCAGGATCAAGCTCAGCAGTCCCACTGCCACGCAGGCGACCAATCCCCGGCGGCTGCAGCGAGTGAGGAATACAGGGAGTCCGACTTGCGGTTTAGCCATGGTGACCGGCAGCAGAAGCGGAAAGAACGCGCTGGCGGCGATCACCGTGCACCATTGCACCGTCAGAAGTCCGATCCAGTAGGGGTAGGCGAGGAATATAGCGAGGCGGTGATAGCCATTTCGGGTGACTCCGAACGCCAGCAAGGCGGAACTGAGCCCATAGAAAATTCCGGCCGCAAGCTCAGGCCGCAGGCGGACAAAAGGCAGGGCGAACAAAGCGGCCGTGAAAGGATATTGTTCTAGGCTGGTATCGTACGGGTTTTGCCGTGCCAGGAATCGCTGCGCCAGATGGATGGCCCAACTGAAATCCCCGGCCCCGAGATTCAGCCGGCGTTGCATGAGAAAGCAAAATGATCCCGTGGCCAACCCGATCAACGCCGAGATTGCGATTCGCCACCGCGTCGCTGGCATTTTGAACGATAAGTTGTAACATGAGGTGGCTGGTTTCATTTAATCCTTCCCCAAAGGAATCGTGCTCGCCACCTCGCGGAAGCGCCCGCCGTTTGTCGCCGGACTCATCCTGGCCATTTTGGCGTCGGCGAGTACATGGTTCTACATGAACCAGATTTTGCGGGCGCAACAGATTGCCGATGCCACGGCGCACAACCGGCCGCGCGGCAATCTTTCGGATCTCTATCCTCGCTGGCTGGGAGCACGGGAGCTGCTGCGGCACGGCCGCAATCCTTACAGTGCGGAGATCACTGGGGAAATTCAGTGGGGATATTACGGGAGACCGCTCGACCCGGGGCGGGCCGACGATCCGAAGGACCAGCAGGGCTTCGTCTATCCAGCCTATGTCGTGTTTCTGCTGGCGCCCACGGTCGATCTGCCGTTTGACGCGGTGCAGCAGGGGTTTCGATGGCTGCTAGTCGCACTGGCAGTGTTGACTCCGTGGTTGTGGCTGCGGGTTCTGGGTTGGAAACCGGCGCGTGGGACCGTGCTGATTTTTATGGTGCTCATGGTGGGCTGGTTGCCCATGGTGCAGGGAATCAAGCTGCAGCAACTCAGCCTGCTGGTGGCAGGATTTCTGGCGGCCTGCGGCGCATGCCTGGCGGGCGGATGGCTGCTTTTGGCCGGAGGCCTGCTGGCGCTGGCGACGATTAAACCGCAACTGACGTGGCCGCTGGTCTTGTGGCTGTTGCTTTGGGCGGGCAGCGACTGGCGGGGTCGTCGGCGATTTGTTTTTGGATTTGGATTGGTTATGTTGCCGCTGCTGGGCGGAGCGCAACTGATTTTGCCGGGATGGTTGCGGATGTTCGCCGGAGCGATTGGGCAATATCATCACTACACGCAGAATCAATCGGTACTTGCCTGGCTGTTCGGAGGCATCGCAGGCCGGATTCTGGAAGGGGTGAGCGTGTTGCTCTGCGCCCTCTCTGCTTGGCGCGTGCGTAGAGAACCCGCCCCCAGCGCGGTCTTTGGCCGAGCTTTTGCTTTGGTGTTGGCCTTAACGGCGCTGATTGTTCCCATGTCGTCCCCGTACAATCAGGTGTTGCTGGCGCCGGCAATCCTGGCGTTGCTACGGAGCGAAAGCTCGGGTGAGGCCATTCTGCCGGCCGTCCGACTGGCGCGTTTGATCGGCGCCGTTCTGCTGGTGTGGCCGTGGATTGCCACGATTGCGCTGAGCCTTGCATACCTCTGGATGACGCCCGCACTGCGGGAGCGCGTCTGGCTGATGCCGTTTTACTCGAACTTCACGGTGCCCGTATTCATCTTCGGCCTTGGTCTGGTGGATCTCTGGAGCCACGCCGCGCCCGGCTTGCGGGACCGCGCCACCGCAGAGTAGTCTGTTGCGGCAAGTGAAATTACAGCCCGAGCGTTGCCTGTCGCACGCGCGGGCCGAGCGCTCGTTGCCAGCGCTCGTTGAATGACCAGCCATGTCCCTGAGCGCAATCACACCTCAAAGTTCCGGCTCCGGGATTTTTCCCGTCCTTAAATTTGTTCAGGGCAGCGACCAGAAGGACTTTGTCATGGAGCGCACGCCGTTTACGGTGGGGCGCAAAGTGGATAAGGATCTGGTAATCGCCGATCCGCGAGTGTCGCGCGATCACGCGCAGATCTTGAAAGAAGGGCAGGAATTTTTCCTCATCGATCTGGGCAGCAAGCACGGCACGTTCGTGAACGGGGAGCGTGTGCAGCGGCAGAAACTGGAGCGCGGAGACCGCCTGGAATTTGGGGCGCGCGATTCCGCTTATCTGCTGTTCAATCCAGGCCAGGAAAAGTCCAATACGGCGCGGGAATTTCTCAGCCAGATCTCGGTGATTCAGATCAAGCCCGAAGCCACGGATCTGGAAAAGCTCAAGATTTTTCTGGAAGCCGCGCGCAAGCTCAACACGGTGGGCGTGCTCGACGAGATTTTGATGACCATGCTCGACACCACGCTGCAACTGACCAACGCCGAACGCGGTTATGTTTTTCTCAAAGATGAAGATGGGAAACTCCGGCTGCGGGCCGGCCGCAATTCCAAGAAAGAGCCGTTGCTCGACGACAAGACGATTTCGCATTCGATCCTGGAAGATTCGCTGCGGTCGAACTCCAGATTCCTTCTGACCGATACCAGCCAGTCGCTCGATCTGGCAGGCCGGCAAAGCATTGTGGCCTATGATCTGCGGACGGTAATCTGCATTCCTTTACGCAAGATGCAGGTGCAGGCGACGCGCGATGTCCAGACGCCGGCGCCAACCTCGAATTCCGCCGAGGCCATGGGAGCTTTGTATATCGATTCGCGCTTCGCCTCGCGCGACATCAGCGGCGTGGACGAGGATATTCTTGACGTGATCGCGACGGAAGCGGCGTCGCTCATCGAGAACGCTCGCCTGGTTCAGGCCGAGGAGGAAGCGCGCCGGTACCAGCAGGAGTTGAGTATCGCAGCCAGCATTCAGCAGCGGCTGATGCAGGTGAAAATTCCCGAAGTACCGTTTGCCAGCCTGCGCGGAAAAAATCTGTCTTGCAAAGAAATCGGCGGAGACTTTTACGATGCGGTGAACACCAAGGAGGGGCTGGCGGTGGTGCTGGCCGACGTCAGCGGCAAGGGAGTTTCGGCGGCGCTGCTGGCCTCGACCTTACAGGGGATGATCTATTCGCAGTTGGTCGCAGGGATGACTCTGCTGGAAGTGGTGACTGCGGTGAACCGGTTCTTTACCGAGAAGATGGGCGGCGAAAAATATGCGACTGTGCTGCTGGTGCGTCTGCGGCGCGATGGCGAACTCGAATACGTCAATTGCGGCCATGTGCAGCCGCTCCTGGTTTGTGGGGGAGAAGTGCTGCGTCCGCCGCACGGAAATGTTCCCGTGGGACTGTTGCCGGACGCGACTTTTGAGAGCGCCCGATGTCAGATGAAGTCCGGCGACCGCTTCATTCTGGTGACTGATGGCGTGACTGAGGCGGAAAATGCCGGGGGCGACTTTTTCGAGGATTTCCGCCTGGAAGCGGCGGCGTTGAAAGCACCGGGGTTGGATGGAATTTTTTCGGCGGTAACGGAATTCTGCTGCGGCAATCCCCTGAGCGACGATTGCACCGTCGTCGAGTTGTGCTACACCAGCGTGGAGTAAAGCGGAGTCCCGGCCTTTCCCGAATCGAACGGGTCATCGATCGAATCATCGACCGCTTCCCGTAGGACGGTCCCCTTACCAGGGAACGACGCCTCCTGTCTGGAAGAAGCCGCCGGTCGGAGCGTCGTCGGGAACTAGAGACTGGCGGACCGTTTCCGCTGCTCCTTCCGCAATGGTTTGAGTGCCACTGTTGCCGTTTATGTCAGTGGCTGTATATCCAGGATTGACGGTGTTGACCTTGATGGCAGTGTCCCGCAACTCCCAGGCAAGTTGCACGGTCATCATATTGAGAATCGCTTTGGAACCGTTGTAGCCCAGAGGCTTGGTGCCGGCAAATGGCCAATTCGGGTCGGCATTCCAGGTGAGCGAGCCGAGGCCGCTCGATACCATCACAATACGGCCGGATGGGGCATTCCGCAGTAGAGGCAGCATAGCTTGGGTAACTGCTAACACGCCGAAGAAATTGACATCAAGAACGCGGCGAACCGCCTCGGGATCGGCGACGCTCGGCGGACCGTCCCCCTTCACGAGGACTCCTGCATTATTAACGAGGATGTCGAGCCTGCCGTGCTGCGCACGAATTTTTTCCGCCGCTTTGGCGATGGTTTCAGGTTTGGTGACATCGAGCTCAATGAAGTATGCGTCGATTCCATCCGCTTTCAGCTTCGCTTCAGCAATCTTCCCCAGCTGCGGATTGCGTGCGCCTATGAGCACTGTGACGCCCTCCGCGCCGAGCTGACTTGCCACTTCGAATCCAATGCCCTTGTTTGCTCCTGTTATCAAAGCAATCTTGCCTTTGTGTTTCAGCGCCATGCGGTCTGCCTCTCCGTCTGAAAAGATTAGAGAGGAACAAATACAGGCAGGATTCAAAATCCACTGACAGCATCGCTTAGGGTCATCTGGCGAGAACGGCGATTACTCCATTCAAGTCAAACTCGCGATCGGCGGTTCTCCACGGAAACAGCGTAGTCCATCACTCCCAGCGAGGGCGATTTTTTTAGGACTTCCGATTGGAAGCGGCGGCCGTTAAGTCTACGACGCTGGATGGAATTTTTTCGTCTGAGGAAACATCCCCGTTATACGACGGCTGTTGTTACTGGCACGGGTGCTGCACCTGATCTCGGTTCTCGATACTCATCGAGGAGTTTTGAGCGTAACGGCGATTTCTCTCCAATTGAGATGATCCTACCGGGCGATAGTTTGGATAATGTCCGGAACCGACAAAAAATCCTGAATCGTTGCATCCGCGTGTAAGCTGCAGCGGACTATAATTGCCGCTAAAATGAGGATTCCGGTCCGGCGTTCGTTGGGAGGATTCGAGGGCTCGGCTGAACTGAGATGAAGAAGATCGGGTTTGTAGCCGCAATGACGTTGGTCGGACTGGCACTTTTGTCCATTCGCTACGATATGGTGGACTTGCCGGTATGGCATTTTCTTGGCGGCGGCAAAGCCCCCGACCCTACTGGCTTGCACCTGCGGGGGGAATTCGTGGAGAGCAATCTTGGCGCGGCGGAAGGCCCGGCCAGATCACTTACCGTGCGCATGATTGCGCAGCAATTTGTTTTCGTGCCGCAGTGCATTGTGGTCCCTGCGGGTGTTCCCATCACGTTTCGAATCACCAGCGCCGATGTCGTGCACATGCTGAGTTTCCTGGGTACGAACTACGGCCTCAAAGCTGTGCCTGGGGCTGTCACCGAAGCAACCTTTACTTTTGCTAAGGCAGGCGAATTCAAGATCCCGTGCCATGAGTTCTGCGGAGCCGGCCATTATGCGATGAGAGGCCGGCTGGATGTGGTCCCGCGAGATCAGTTTGCCTCCTTGCTTCCCGGCGAAAGGCGGACTTGTGAGCTACGTTAGTCACGCTCCGTGCTTACGAGTAGGGGGCCGATGGCTTGGAACGCTGGTGGTGCTGTTTGCGATTACTGTCCTATCGCTGGGAAGGCGTTCTTCCGCGCAGTCGGAGAATTCTGAACCTCCAGTTCGCGTACCTTCGAACGTGGCCTGGACAGAAGAAACCCTTACGATTGTTTCTAGTGGTGACGCCTTTCGCGGACTGATCCTTGCCCGCCGCTGCAATCATTGTCATGGCGAAGAAGGATTCAGCTCAGTTCCCGCCATCCCCAACCTGGCCGGCGAGGACCGGTTGTCGTTCTGGAAACAGATGCAGGATTTTCGATCGGGGAAGCGTGCTTCACTGGTGATGCAGGGCATCGCCGAGGGATTTCCGGCGCGCGCCTCGGCCGACTTGGCTGCGTATTACGCGATGCTGCCTACGGCGAGTGATCCGCAAGACACCCGAACGTTTCCGCAGGCCATGCAGGACCCTTCTCGAGCCTCGATCGCCATTCGCCTCATTGTTTTCGGAGATGGCCAGCGTGGCATACCACCCTGCCAGTCGTGCCACGGTCCGGTGAGTTATGTGAAAGGGGCTCCACCACTCGCTACGCAGAACGGTAACTATCTTGAGCAGCAGCTCGAACACTTTTCGAGTGGGTATCGGACCAACGATATTAACGTTCGGATGCGTAGCATCGCCAGACAGTTAACTGCAGAGGAGAAGACAGCAGTGTCGGAGTACTACGGTGCCGGACTGGGGCCGGGAGTGAACTCAAGGTAGCGAGGCTTCGGAAACTCGGCGACAGTGAATCTTAACAGGATCCACCAGCCACAATTGGTGCCAAGTTTCAAATTCACCGGCACCAGCCAGACGGGCGATGATCCATTCATGATGGCTTGGCGATTGTTTCCGCGTCACGGGCTAATCGGAAGCTAACTGTTTCAAACAGGCGATTACACGTCTTGACCACTGGTCACTGAGCGCTATCGCGAGTGTGCAACTATGGGCCAAATCCCTCGGTTCGCCGGGTGTTATCCTGCTTCGGTCATGGAAGCCAAAGGGTTGACGCCGATATTGAACGTGTCCGAGATCGCTAGCACGGTCGCGTGGTTTGAGAAGTGGGGATGGAAGAAATTGTGGGACTGGGGAACGCCTCCGACGTTTGGCGCGGTGGGATCGGGTAAGGAAGCTTGCATCTTTCTTTGCCAGGGGGCGCAAGGCGGCCGCGGCCGCGGCGCGAACACCACCACGTTTCAGCAGCAGGGAGACGAAGAGGGCGATAAGGGCGTCTGGATGTCGGTGTGGGTGGATGACGTGGACGAGATGCACAAGCATTGCGTCGCCGCTGGACTGGAGGTCACATTTCCGCCCACCGATATGCCGTGGAACGTTCGCGAGATGCACCTTCGCCATCCCGATGGGCATGTGTTCCGCGTCAGCCGCGGACTTGAGCCCAAAACGTAAAAACCCAAACTGTCGATGAGTGCTTTGGGGATTTTACGCCAATCATCGCAATAGGTCTTTGATTTTTACAGCGAAGCCATACGAGAATCCCGCCGCTCCACACAGCAACAGTGAGCCGAAGCATTTAACAGCCCACCTAGGTAGGCGGCTCCAAGGTTCGGTTGTTTGTTTCAGGAATGATTCGGGGTTGCGCAAGAGTCGGACTCCCCACCAGACATAAGCCCACGGCGCAAACAAGAAAGAACAACGGGCTAAACACCGGAGCCAAGAAGGTGAGTTTGCTCCCGAAAGGAAGAACTATGATGGCAATAGTGCAGACAGAAAAAATTATCCACCCTGTCAATGAAACTGCCTTGAAGTTGCCGGAGAGCGCCCTACGCTGATATTCCGCCAAAAAATAGCGAGCATAGGTTTCAGGCCGCAACGCTGCGAGCAGCCCCATGCAGCCAACCACTGCGACAATGAGCAATGGAACAAGCATCCATCGGCAGTGTAATCACTTGGGAGATGCACAATCAAGGTAGCTGCTGTTATCAGCGATTACACTCAAAACCCGTTGCAGGGTCAACGAGTGAAACGGCGATTTTTCAACAGCTATCGCCGAAAATTGTTTACTACGCTTGAACGACTGGTTCGCCAAAATGGGGACGGAGGGCATACCGCCGAACAGGTTCCGCATCGAACCACCGACTGGGTTCAATTGCCCACAGGAGAGGGTATGCCAAAGTCTCTCGTGTTGATGGTTCTTTCAAGTCTTCTCGCGCTTCCGATGATGGCACAGGATAATCCCAAAGTAGAAGTGTTCGGCGGCTATCAATACCTGTATGCTGGCAATGTCGATGGCCAAGGAGCCGGTGTAAACGCCAATGGCTGGAACGCTTCTGCGACGTTCAACTTCAGCGGACACCTAGGCGTTACTGCGGATTTTAGCGGCAGCTACAAAACCGACACCATACGCAACTATTTTGCACACTTTCATGCTTACACCTACACATTCGGGCCGGTTGCTTCTTGGGGTTCTGGCAAGAATTTGAAGGTATTCACGCACGCTCTGTTCGGCGGGGCCCACTTGACCCCGACTTTATGTCTCTTTGGCGGCGACCCCAATCAGTGTAGCGGAGACCTCTCATTTAGCGGCTTCGCCATGATGCTTGGTGGCGGCGCGGATGCGAGGACTGACAAACACGTGGGGTTCCGGATTTTTCAAGCTGACTGGGTTTACCTTCCTGTCCAGGAAGGCGGGCATGCCAAAAACGTAAGACTCTCAACGGGGTTGGTGTTCCGCTTCTAGGTGACCGTGGGGCTTGTATAGCGACTGGCGAAATCAGGCCATTACACGTTTTGATCACTGGTTACTGACCTCTATCGCGATTTTGCAACTATAGGCCAAATCCCTCGGTCCGGCGGGTGTTATCCTGCTTCGATTATGGAAGCCAAAGGTTTGACTCCGATATTGAATGTGTCCGACATCGCCGGCACGGTCGCGTGGTTTGAGAAGTGGGGTTGGAAGAATTGCCTTTGTGCTTCAGCGCCATGCGGTCTTCCTCTCCGTCTGAAAAGATTAGAGAGGAACAAATACAGGCAGGATTCAAAATCCGCATAAGTCGTTCTCTACGGAAAGGGCGTAGTCCGTCACTCCCAGCGAGGGCGACTTTTTTGAGGACGTCCGGCTGGAAGCGGCTGCCGTTCAGCCTCCCACGCTTGATGGAATTTTTTCGGCGGTAACAGAATTCAGCTGCGGCAATCCTCAGAGTGACCATTGCACGGTGGTGGTGGTGTGCTACACCAGCGTGGAGTAAAGCGGAATTTTGGTCTTCTCTCTGATCTGGCCTTTTGGCCGCTCATGAGTGATATGGGGATTTATCAATAGTTGGGTTGTGGCTACTTTGAATCCGTCGGCCTCGATTCTTTCTTACCAGTAATCAAAAGCCAGAGTATGAAGGCCCACCAAATCACAAGCAGAAGATCGCGGACAACGGCTGTTTTCGTTATCGGCTTCACAAACAGAAACACTGGGGTCAAGAATAAAAGCAGAATCCCCCAGAAGATCTTCACGCTTGCCCTTTGCTGATTCACGCTAACCGCCCTCCGATGTCCGAAGATGTGTGCAATGGGGATTTTCGCCAGTTAGGCTCTTGCTGACCGCAGAGCCGCAACAGCTTCGCGATACTGTTGGGTGTCGAAAACGATGGGGCCGAAGCCGGAATAATCGCGTTCTTTGTGATGCGGCTGCTGGAAAGAGTCCCACGTCACGGATGCATCCCCGACGCTGATTCGGGCAAGAAGTGGCCAGCATCCGACTTCACCGCACTGGCAGCCCAACACGTAGACACGTCCCAGACGTGCGAAATAACTGTCCTTCTCAAACTCACCTAAGAAGTATCGATCAAGAGCGCCGTACTTGAACCACTCCGGGATCAGCCCACCGTATCCCCCCGCTGGTTCAAAGTGCTGTTCACGCTCGAAAGCCGAAATCATCTCTGAGAGAGGTGTTCCGTCCACAACGGGTATAACGGCAGTAGCGCCCTCAAAGGGTTGAACAGTGAACGAAATTCTGGCTTGCTTGTCCATGGGCCAATGGATACCAGCTTAACCTTGTGCGGTCTCCGAAGAAAGTGGGATTGCGCCCAACTGTTTAAAACAGGCCATTACACGTTTTGACCACTGGTAACTGAGCTCTATCGCGATTTTGCAACCGTAGGCCGAATCCCTCGGTCGGCCCGGTGTTATCCTGCTTCGGTTATGGAAGCCAAAGGTTTGACTCCGATATTGAACGTGTCCGACATCGCGGGCACGGTCGCGTGGTTTGAGAAGTGGGGATGGAAGAAATTGTGGGACTGGGGAACACCTCCGACGTTTGGCGCGGTTGGATCGGGGAAGGAAGCGTGCATCTTTCTTTGTCAGGGAGCGCAGGGAGGGCGCGGCCGCGGCGCGAACACCACCACGTTTCAGCAGCAGGGAGACGAAGAGGGCGACAAGGGCGTCTGGATGTCGGTCTGGGTGGACGACGTGGACGAGATGCACAAGCATTGCGTCGCCGCTGGACTGGAGGTCACATTTCCGCCCACCGATATGCCGTGGAACGTTCGCGAGATGCACCTTCGCCATCCCGATGGGCATGTGTTCCGCGTCAGCCGCGGACTTGAGCCCAAAACGTAAAAACCCAAACTGTCGATGAGTGCTTTGGGGATTTATCGCCAACCAGCCCCACTGTCCACTTGAATGGCGTAAAATCCGCCACATGAAGGCATTCCACAGCCGGCGGGAAGTCAAAGAGTTCCCTGTCCACATGTGCGTACGTGTGCACCAGCGTCTACTCGCTTGCCTTTTTTCATTCGTGGTAGGCCTAAACGCGTCTGCTCAACAAGCTCAACCCAAGATTGAGGTTGGCGGCAGGCCCCGCACTTTTGGCGAATTGTTGCGGGAGCGCAACGTTGAGCTAACAGAACCGGCGCTGCTGGCGGCTTTGAAGAGTTCGGATGCTAACGTGAGATATCTATCGGCCATGAAGCTTGCTGAAGACAAGGTCGTGAATGCGGTTCCGGCAATCAAAGCGGCACTCGCAGCAGAGAGCGTCCCTAGGAATAGAACCAATATCGCACTCGCTCTTGGATTACTCGGTGATCCGTCTGGACGCGATGAATTGAAGAGGATATGCGCCGATGAGAGTTTCCCTTCCGAGTTGCGCCTTGATGCGGTGCGATACATGTCCGACCTCGGTGTTGAAAGAGATGAAGGCTGCCTGCGCGCCGCAAAGGACATTGCGAAGCTGGTTGACTCAGGAAACCGTAGTGTCGGCGACCGCGTCACCGCTTTTGAGTTGCTAGCGCGCTTTCGAAACCTAACGTCGGAGGAGTCGCAATCGGTGTTCGACTTGCTGCTTCACGGCTTGAACGATCCTGATCCCTATGTCCGGATGCAAGCCAGCAGCGCCTTTGCCACGCTGGGCGACCGTAATGCCATTCCTTATCTCGAGGCTGCAATATCGCAGGAGAAGGATGAGAATATTCGCATAACGCTGACAATCAATCTGAAAAAGCTGCAGCAGAAGACAAAGCGATAAGCTGAGCGGATCGAAACCATCTTCCGTTTTGGGAATCCCTTCTTGACGAAATCAGGCCATTACACCCCGGTCCTCAAGGGTGCGGGGTTCTCTAGCAGGCCTCGCTGTAATTTTCTGTTTTGCCGCGGCCCAAGCGAGATAAGACGCGACGCGCGCCTTATCTCGTCCCTCGTTCCAACCGCAACGCGCTCTAGCGGTGCCCGCCGCCATGTCCACCGGCATGCCCACCACCCCGAAATCCGGGAAGGGCGTGTTCACGCGCCCCGTCATGGCCAGGGTTGCCTACGTTGCCTCGCCCATCCCGCGCCTCATTTGCGTGGAAGTGGTTAAAGCGCTCCGCCCCGCGCTCCGGCAGCGGCCCAGCGTAACCGTGATGAGGATCAAAGCGGCTGTCGACATGGCCATAAAAGCCGGGATGGCCGTGAAACCAGGGGCCAGCTCCAAGAAACACCCCGCCAACAAACCAATCGGGTCCATAGTAGCCGTACGGAGCACAGTCATAGGGCGCATAGTCGAAGTACCCGTAAGGACACACCGGAGCCGGCCCGATGTTTACGCCGACGGCAACCTGGGCCGGCGCCACGGGTGTACCGCATAAGAGAGCAGTTGCGAGAGCTGCGAAAGCAAGCGCATTGACTTTGAACATGATTTCTCCTTGATTCGTTCAGAGTTTCGATTCGTTCAGAGTTTCGATTCGTTCAGTTTCAACCGGGACAACTGAGGGCCAGCATAGTACCAAGGATCAATCACGGCAAGGTCGGGGGGCTGGGCCGCTCTAAGCCACGTCCGCACTCTTGAGGGTGTCCCTCGAGAGTAGAGACTTGAGATAAGCCCGGCAGCCCCCCAATCAGTTCTCTACGGTGACCGTATAATCCGTTTCTTCCCAGCGATTCTGATCGGGCCAGAAAAATGTGAAGATGGCTTGGGCTCCGACCGGCAGCGACGCCGTCGGCAGATCGAGGATGTAGATTCCGAGGCCGGTGTCGCGCGCGTCGGTGTCGTGCGTGGACTTCCAGCCGTCTACGGTCCAATGCACCCGGCCGGGAGTGAGCAGCACGATACGCAGCGTTTTATTTCTGGGGATGGTGCGCGTTTTATTGTTAAACCTCCAGCCGAAGATTTGCCGCACATGTTTGTCCACCTGATAACGCTGAACGGTCTGCGGCGGTTGATCAAAGATTTTGTTGTCGCGAATCGAGCGGCGGAGCTTGACGTACTCAGAATGGGCCCAAACTAATGGACAGGCCGATCCCGTCGGCTTGCCGCGGAAAAGTTCGAGCGCCGGGATGTCGGCCGCGTCCCAGACTTGTTCGGGAAGCAGGCGGCTTGCATCGGCGGGAGAATTTTCGATGACGGTAAGCAGCGCCTCGGCTTCGTCACGGTGTCCCGCGGCGAGAGCGTAATGGGCGCGCTCTCCCGCTAGCAGAGGCCAGGGACGACCGATGCCAGTACCGTCGAAGGCAGAGCCATCTTTGTGTTCACCGTAACCGTCGCCGTTATAGCGATACCAGCACGGGCCCTGCGGCAACTCGACCGCGAGCAGCGCGTCGATGGCGCACAGCGTATTCAGGATGCGGGGATCGTCGGCGGCACGCAGGCCAAATCGGACCAGGGCCAGAGCGTCGGGGCTGATGATGTGATACGCGCGTTCGCCATCCAGACCGGGCGCGCGATTCTTGATGGGAACGAAGCCTTGCGTAGGCGACGCCGCACCGTCGGTGTCGGGCGGGGCGATGCGAACGTAGTAGCCGGAAACGCCCAATTGTTCGGCCAGGTCGCCTCCGGTGGCGTATACCCAACGCTCGATGTTGTCATTCCAGGCATCGGCGGCATCGCGCAGGGTGGGCGCTTGTTCCCCGTGCCCGGTCAGATCTGCGATATCGGCCGCGGCCAGCAGGGCGGAGATTTCGGCCGCGAGGGTGAAGGGGGAGTAGCCAGCATCTTCTTCCCAGCGATCTTGTTGGGTGACGGGACCGTTGCGAAGAATAAAGCTGGCGGCCTTGCGCACCATGGGCCACCAGCGGTCGAGCTTGCCTAAAGATTCGGGCGCTTCGCGCCGGAGGAGATCAAGCAAAAGGATAGGGAACGCGGTTTCGTCCATCTGGATGCCGCTCCAATAGGGACGTCCGTCGAGCCATAGATTTTGCGCCCAGTTGCCGGCGGCTTCCTGGGTAGCTTCGAGGTAGCGCAGGACGCGCGCGGCATCATTGACCGCTCCCGCAGCCAGAAGGGCGCCAGCGGATTCAACCAGGTCGCGCGGCCAAACCAGATGGTATCCGCCCAGATCTTCATCACCCTTGTTGAATCCCCAGGGGATCGAGAGGCTGGCAATGATGCCGCCGAGAAAGTCTTTGGACTCATGCGTGCGCAGGACGGCGGTCGACGCGCGATAGAGATCGATTTGACGTAACGGCTCGTCGAGTTTGATTAAAGTCTTTTGCCAGTTTTGCCACTGCGAGACGTAGTGCCGGCGAGTTTCCGTGTAGTCCTCGAAGAGCGTAGACCGCGCCTGCTGTCCAGCTTCTGTCCAAATACCTCCGAAACCGAGGGCGAGCACGAATTCCCCGTTGCAGGCAGAGAGATCAATTTCCCCCGTGAAGGCAATGTTGCCGTTTTCCGCGCGGGTGTATTCCCACTCCATCTGAAAATGTTGCGATAGGTCCTGCCAGCCGTCGGAAACGCCGACGAATCCCACCGATGTTTTCTTCCAGGGAGACGAAGAGGCGAGCGACAAAGAGCTGCCTCCGTGCTCGGCAAAAAACATGGGAACGCCTTTGTAGTCGCCGATCCAGCCGGTGTTGCCGTAACCGCAGTTCGCCAGATGCGGAGAAAGCAAGGCGTAAAGGTGATAATCGGAGAGTTGTCCCTGCAGCGGTTCGAAGCGAACCTTTTGCAGGACGACGTTGCGATAGGGATCGGTGAGAACTTCTTTGTGAATGCGGTAAACTCCGCCGATCTCAGTGTTGGTCAGTTCAAAGGCGGGAATTCCCGGCTCGAAAGGACGATTCTCAAAGGTGCAGTGGCGTTTCTCCTCGGAGAAGAAATCGCGCCCGTTGGTGACGATAAATCCCAGGTCGCGAGTGCAAGCCTGATCGACGCGAGGAAAGTAAACTTCATTGAGAATGCCGTGACTCAGCGTAAACCAGACCTTGCTGTGCTGGTTGAGCGCGGTGCCAGCGCCCGTCTTGGCGCTCGAGGTCCAGCGCGGCGAAATGCCTGGCCAGCCCGGCGCATAGCGAGCGGGACGATCAGTCATGAAAAAACGATCAGTCATGAAAATTGGTCCTCAAACCTGGTCGTCGGGGCCGGGGATCGGTCCCCGAAGGAATTGACAAACTTATTGCAGAGCGGGATACGGGCTGGGGCGGCAGAAGTCATCCAATGATTACCGGCAATGATTACCGGCCTTTGGCCCGGCAAATTGCAACTAACGATGAAGACATCGACGATAATAGGACAGCACCGCAACATGCTCAAGGCATTCGATGCACGAGTAGGAATGATAGTCGCAGCGTTGTGGGTATGTTGCGCACTGTGCCTGATGGCGCGAGCCGAGGATGCTCCTGGATCCGTCGCGATATCCGCACTCGATCGCGGATATGCCGGACTCTATAACCTCGACTTCGCGGGCGCGCAGAAAGACTTCGCGGCGTGGCAACAAATGCATCCCGACGATCCGGTCGGCCCGGTCAGCGAAGCCGCCGGGTTCTTGTTCTCGGAGTTTAACCGGCTCGGAGTTCTGGAGTCGCAGTTTTACGAGAATGATGAAACCTTCGTCGGACGCCCGAAGTTGACACCGGATCCGGCACTGCGACAGCGTTTTCAGGCTGCGATCGGGCGGGCCGAAAATCTTTCCCGCGCGCGATTGGCCAAGGACCCTAAAGATCGGGACGCACTGTTCGCCATGACGTTGTGCTCAGGCCTGCAGGCCGATTACGCGGCGCTGATTGAAAAACGCAACCTCGCATCTCTGCATTTCGCCAAGGAAGCTTCCACCTGGGCGCAACAGCTGCTGGCGGTTTGTCACGATTGCTATGACGCGCTGCTGGCCACTGGTTTCAGCAAATACATTGTCGGAAGCATGGCCGCTCCGGTACGCTGGATCCTTCGCCTAGGTGGGCTGCCCTCGGACAAGCAGGGCGGAATTACAGACCTGCAAACCACCGCCGAACATGGACGCTACCTGGCGCCGTTCGCGCGAATTCTGTTGTCGATTGCCTATGTGCGGGAGAAAGATAAACCACGTGCGCTTAAGCTGCTGAGCGGTTTGCAGAGCGAGTTTCCGGCAAATACACTGTTTCCTCGCGAGATTGCGCACCTGCAGAAAACGCACTAGACGGCTTGGCTTTCTATCTTTTTCTGTCTTCTTCTGTCTTCTTTCGTTTTCGTCAATTGTCAGAAGCAATTCTCAGATGGCTGCACGAAAACTGGGCGCCTTTCATCAGAAATTCACTCGTTTGTAACCCTCCTGTAACACTGTGCCGTTAGAAAAGGGTATCTATTCAAGGAGGAACATCCGGTGATGCGCAAAATCATGCTGCTGTTGGTGTGTGTCGTTCTGGCCATGCCGGTAGTTGGGCAAACCACGCTCAGCGGAGCAGGCGCCACGTTTCCCTATCCGATTTATTCAAAGTGGTTTAGCGAGTACCACAAGCTTCATCCGGAAGTAGAAATGAACTACCAATCCATCGGTAGCGGCGGAGGAATTCGCCAGGTTACTGCCAGTACGGTGGACTTCGGCGCCAGCGACATGCCGATGACCGACAAGCAATTGCAGGAAGCGAAAAGGAAGATATTGAATATTCCGACGGTATTGGGAGCGGATGTGCCAGCTTACAACGTTCCCGGAGTGACTGGGGAACTGAAGTTCACGCCCGATGCGCTGGCGGGAATCTTCCTGGGCAGGATCTCCAAGTGGAACGATAAAGCGATTGCTGCGGCGAACCCGGGTGTTAATTTACCCGACAAGGATATTATTGTCGTGCATCGTTCCGACGGCAGCGGAACCACCTTCATCTTTACAGACTATCTTTCCAAGGTCAGCTCAGACTGGAAGAGGGAAGTGGGCGCCGACACTTCTGTGAAGTGGCCGGTTGGTCTGGGCCAAAAAGGGAACGAGGGCGTCGCCGGATCGCTGCGACAGATGCCTGGCTCCATCGGATACGTCGAACTGATCTATGCCGTGCAAAATAACATTACCTACGGAAGCGTGCGGAATTCCGCTGGAACCTTCGTCAAGGCATCGCTGGACAGCGTAACCGCAGCGGCGGCTTCGGCGCCGAAGATGCCGGATGATTTCCGCGTATCGATAACCAACGCTCCCGGCAAGGATGCGTATCCGATTTCCAGCTTCACCTGGTTGCTGATTCCGGCCCAATCCAAAGACCCGGCGAAGGGCAAGATCCTTGCCGACTTTTTGAACTGGATGGTCACCGACGGTCAAAAGATGACTTCCGAGTTGTCTTATGCGCCGTTGCCGGATAACGTGGTGGCGAAGGTGAAGGAAGCGATCAAGCAGGTAAAGTAGAACTCCAAAAGCGGGATATTTCATTCATCGCGGGACAAAAAGGAGAGCACGATGAAGTCTGCGTGGAAGTTGTGTGTCATTCTGTTTCTGGCGACGGGACTGGTGGGACAAACCGGCACGGCGCCCAAACCGAGGAAGAGGACGGCAGACGCGACCGTGACGGCTGCCGATGTGCAAGCCTTGAAGGATGCCCTCGCATCGCAACAGGCGGCCCTGGCCCAGCAGCAACGAGAAATTCAAGCGCTCCGGGATGAACTTCACAGCAAAGATCAGGCCGCGCAGCAGGCACAAAGCGCCGCCGCGGATGCCGCGAGCAAGGCGGACGCAGCCCAGGCGCAAGCCACCCAGCAGCAACAGACGGTCAGTGAATTGAAGGGCGATGTCAGCGACTTGAAGACCAATATGGCAAGCACGGTGGTGACCGTGCAGGAAGCGCAGAAGACCATTTCCGGCCCTCCGACAGCGATTCACGTGAAGGGAATCACGATCACTCCGGGGGGCTTTCTGGCAGCGGAAACGGTTTACCGCCAGCGTGCTCTGGGAGGGGACATCAATACTCCGTTCAACGCTGTGCCGTTCATGGGCGCATCCACCAGCAACATATCGGAATTCTTCGGTTCCGGACGCCAGTCGCGAATTTCGATGTTGGCGGAAGGCAGGCTGAGGGGTGCGAAGTTGTCTGGATACGTGGAAGCTGATTTTCTTTCAGCCGGTGTAACTTCCAACAATAACCAAAGCAACAGTTACACGATGCGCCAGCGGCAGGCGTGGGGACAGGCCGCAATGGACAACGGGTGGAGCATAACCGGTGGACAGATGTGGAGCCTGCTCACGGAAACCAAACACGGCGTGGACAATCGCACCGAGGCGCTTCCCATGACCATCGATCCGCAATATACGGTGGGCTTCAGCTGGGCGCGCCAATACGGTGTGCGCCTCGTCAAGAACTTCGGCAACAAGGCCTGGTTTGCCGTGGCGGTGGAGAACTCGCAAGCAACCTTGACCTCGCACAACAATGCCTCCAACTTTCTGGTCGGAACGGCTGGCGTAACGGGCGGCCTGTACGACAACCAAGCGAACTACTCGTTCAATCCTTCGCCCGACATAGTCGCCAAGCTGGCTTTTGAGCCCGGCTTCGGGCACTACGAGATTTTCGGCGTGTACAGCCGCTTCCGGGATCGCGTCTTTCCCTGCGAAAACGTGGCTGCAACCACTGTTTGCGGCGGCAGCGCGAAGGCTGGGCCGAATGCTACCGACGCATTCAATAGTTCAAAGAACGGTGGCGGCTTTGGCGCTAACGCACGCTGGTCGTTTGCCCACAAGCGTATCGATTTCGGATTGCATGGCTTTGGCGGCAGCGGAGAGGGCCGCTATGGCACAGCAGGTCTGCCCGACGTCTCGGTCCACACCGACGGAACACTTTATCTGGTCAAGAGTTTGCAGGGCTTGTCGACTCTTGAATTCCACACTCGAAAAGCAGATGTGTACTTCAACGGCGGCGCTGAGTATGCCGGCCGCGCGGCGGACTACGATCCGATCCAAAAAAAGTACGTAGGTTACGGATCGCCGTTCTTCGTGAACACCGGCTGCTTAACCGAAACCGGACCTGGGGCAGGCGGATTCGCTCCCGGCGCGCTGGCGAATTGCACCGGCGACACCCGCGTCGTCATCGAAGCGACCGGGGGCGCATGGTTCAAAGTGTTGGACGGAGCCGGAGAGAAGCTGAATTGGGGCCGAATACAGTTTGGGCCGCAATACTCGGTCGTGATCCGAAACGCCTGGCACGGTGCAGGTTTTCCGAACGAGGCGCAGGGAATCGACAATATGGTGTTCACGTCGTTCCGCTATTACTTGCCGTAAAACGCAAGGGTCTTTCAGCCGGAATCGCCGGCACTCGGGCAGAAACCTTGCCTGAATGCCGGCTTCGATTTTCGGAGCCCGCGAAAACAGCGGATTGCAGGCGCTGAGTTCGACCGCCTGCGTACGCTGGCGCGATGGTTTATACTAGTCTTCCCGTAGGTTGCACTGGGTTCGCCGGTTGCCTTTTATTCGGCACGAAGAAATCACACACAGAATGCGGTAAGCGCGTCCCTCATGACTCGCATCTCGCTCGACAATCCACAGTATTTCCTGAATCGCGATACTTCCTGGCTCGCCTTCAATCGCCGCGTGCTGGAGGAAGCATCCGATGAGGGTAACCCGCTCCTGGAGCGCCTTAAATTTCTCTCGATTTCCGCCAGCAACCTGGATGAATTCTTCGAAGTGCGTGTGGCTGCCATGATGCAGCAGATTGAAGACGGCTACAACGAGGCGGGTCCCGACGGGCTGACCCTCATGGAAAAACGAGATCTTCTGAGCACGTTGACCCATGAATTCGTAGATGACCAGTATGACTGCTGGAACTTGCGACTGCGTCCGGCGCTCTCGGAAAACGGAATTCGGGTATTGGGATTGCACGAACTCGATCCCGACGCGCTTCGCTTTGTCGAAGAATACTGCGAGAGGGAACTGGATCCGCTGTTAACGCCGGTGACGGTTGATCCGGCGCACCCGTTTCCCCGCGTCATCAACAAGGCTCTGTGCGTGGGCTTTCTTTTGCGCCGGCGCCGGCGCTCCGCGCTGACCTACACGGGGGTGGTGTCGGTGCCGCGAGCACTACCGCGTCTAGTGCCGCTGCCGTCGGAGGGCACCGCAGACTTTATCTTCCTGGCCGATCTGGTGGCGCATCATGCTGTCCGCATGTACCACGGCTATGACATTGTATCGTCCGCGCCCTTTCGCGTGACCCGCAACAGCAATCTGTATCTGGCGGAGGAGGAAGCGCGGAGCCTGCTGGAGTCGGTGCGCGCGGAACTGCATAACCGGCGCAAAGGCGATGCGGTACGGATGGAGATTGAAGCCGACGCCGATCCCGAGATTATCGATCGACTACGGACCGTATTCGAACTGGATCCTTGGCAGGTTTTTCCGGTGAACGGTCCGGTGAATCTTTCGCGCTTGTTCAACGTCTACGAGCAAGTGAAGCGTCCGGATCTTAAGTACCGTCCGTTTTCGCCGCGCGAGTTGCGGTTGACTTCGAAATCGAAGGATCTGTTCGAGGAGTTGCGCGGGCACGACATTCTTCTGCATCATCCATTCGATTCCTACGATGCGGTGATTTCGTTTATTGAGTCGGCGGCCCGGGATGAGAACGTTCTTTCGATCAAACAGACTCTGTACCGCACCAGCGAGCATTCGCTGATTGTCCCCTCGCTCATGGACGCTGCTTCGCGGAAAGAAGTCACGGCGGTGGTGGAGTTGAAGGCCCGCTTCGATGAGGCCTCGAACATCCGCTGGGCGCGGGATTTGGAGGATGCGGGAGTGCAGGTGTTCCACGGTCTCGTGGGGCTGAAGACGCACTGCAAACTTTCCCTGCTGGTGCGGCGCGACCCGGACCGGGTGACGCGCAGTTATGCGCACATCGGCACCGGGAACTACAACGCGACCACGGCGCGAATTTATACCGACCTGAGCTTGTTCACGGCGAATCCTGAAATCACGCGCGCGGTCCACGATGTTTTCAGTTTTCTTACAGCCTACGCCGAGAATCCCAGCTACGATCCGCTTCTGGTGGCGCCGCTCGATCTCGCGGAAAAAACCGTTGTCCTGATCGATCGTGAAGCGGAGCACGCTCGCCAGGGAAAAGAAGGTCGCATCATCGCCAAGATGAATGCGTTGCTCGATAAGACTGTCATCCAGGCGCTGTACCGGGCCTCCCAGGCCGGGGTGCAGATCGACCTGATCGTGCGCGGCATTTGCGCGCTTCGTCCCGGGGTGCGGGGAGTCAGCGACAATATTCGGGTGCGCAGCATCGTGGGACGCTTCCTGGAGCACAGCCGTATTTTCTACTTTGCCAACGGCGGCGAAGAAGAGATTTACATAGGCAGCGCGGACTGGATGCCGCGCAATCTGTATGAGCGCGTCGAAGTGCTGGTGCCGTTGCGCGATGAAATGTTGCGCGAACGGGTAAGGCATGAAATCCTCGACGCCTACCTGGCCGACAACCGCAAGGCGAGAATTCTGCTGAAGGATGAGACTTACGTGCGGGCTTGGCAGGCTTTGCACGGCGCCCGCAGCCGCCGTCCCCCTATGGGAGCCGCAGCTTTCAGCGCGCAGGATTTCCTGATGAGTGTGGCCGAAGGGAAGGCCCCAGTGGCGGTCCCCGCGCCGTTTCCGTCGCGAAGGCGTAGAGTGAAGGTGATGACGGGAAAGGAACGATAAGCGCAGATGATCCTCTATTTTTTGCGGCACGCGAGCGCGGGTGAACATATTGCGAATCCCAAGAAGGACGAAAAGCGCGCGCTCGACAAAGAGGGGATCGAGCAGTGCGGTTACGTGGGCCGGGCTCTGGCCGCGCTCGACGTTCAAGTAGATGCGATCGTTTCCAGTCCACTCAAGCGCTGTACGCAGACCGCTTCGCTCGTCGGCAATGAACTGGGTTATGAGGGCAAGTTGCAGATCGACGCCGGCTTGCGTCCCGAGGCCGGGCTCGCCGATTTTCGCAAGCTGCTGGAAAAATATTCCCGCCAGGAAGCCATCATGGTGGTCGGGCACAATCCGAACTTAAGCCAATTTCTGGGAGCCGTGATCAGCGACTCCGGCTGCGAGGCGTCGCTGGAACTGAAGAAAGGCGCAGTTGCCAAGGTAGAGATGCGCCGCACTTCTGGCACGCTGCAGTGGTGCGTCACGCCGAAATTTCTGCGCACTCTTTATGACACGGCCGTGGAGAGCTCGCGGCCGAAGACCTCGCGGAAATAGTCGCGCTCTTTCTCAATCGCCCACAATTCCAGATCCACTCCCATGCGGCGCCTGGGGACCAGTGTCAGCTTCACTTCCGCCGAGCGCAATCCTACGCGCACCTTTTCCACGGCGCGACTGCGGCCCAGGTTCAGGGCGCGGGCGAGACGAAGCAACAGGATTGCCTTCTGCACGTCGGCGCGATCTCCGGGATCAAGCAGCTTCATGGGACCATCTTCCAGGGAAGGGCGCGACTTTCCCAGATAGCGGGCAACGGCCGCAATAATGCGGCGCTGTTGCGGCGTGTAGCCCAGAATCTCGGAGTTGGAAATGATGTAGTGAGTATGGCGATGGCGGCCGTTGCGATTCACATAATCTCCTACCTCGTAAAGCATGGCCGCGGCCGAGAGCCACTCGCGGTATTCCGGAGGCAGGCGGTGCAGGGAACGCAACGCCGAAAATAAGACGGTCGCGGCGTCACGCACGTCGAGAGCGTGCTTGCGATCGACGCGATAATGGTCGACCGCGTTCATGATCGATTCCCAGCGTTCGAACTCGATCTGGCGCCCGGAGCGGGTGCTGCGGTCATAGTCAGCCGCCATCTGCGCCAAAATTCCGTCACGCAGGCCGAGCGGCGAATAGCGGAAACCTTTGAGCCGGAGCCGGTCCAGCAGTTCCTGGTACACGGTCGCGCCGGCGACGATGATTTCCGCGCGCCGCGGTCCGATGCCTTCGATCTTGCGGCGTTCCGCCACCGGCAATCGCGCCAGGCGCTTGGCAATGCGATCCATTTCGGCGGACGATACCACCAGCCGTTGACGGCTGGTGCCGCGGCGCAGGTGGCTGGCGACCGCAGCCAAGGCCGCCGCCGTCCCCGATGTCGCAATCACTGTTTTCACCTTCGCCTTGGTAATGCGATCGGTGACGCGGTTGACTTCGCGAGTGATGAAGCCACGTAGACGCTTGAGTTCGCCCTTGCGGGTTGGATCGTGGCGCAGGAATTCATTGGTCAGGCGAACCGCACCCAGTGGAAGGCTGACGGCATCCCGAATGTGTCCGCCCTGGGTGACTGTGAGCTCGCAACTGCCGCCGCCCAGATCCATCATGAGGGTGGGAGAGCGGTCTATGCGACCGCTGGAGACGAGTCCCAAGTGAATGAGACGAGCTTCTTCCACGCCCGAGATGATCTCGACTCGCCAGCCGGTGGCGGAGCGCACCCATTCCAGAAATGCCTGGGAATTGCGCGCATCGCGCAGCGCGCTGGTGGCGACCACGCGCACTGTGTCAGTGACGATCTGTTGGGTCGCGCGATGGAATCGGCGGAGAACCTTTACCGTTTCTGCGATGGAATCGGGAGTGAGAAATCCAGAACCAAAGACGCCTTCGCCGAGGCGCGTGACTTCGCGGTCTTCGTGGAGGCTGCGCAGGCGGCCGGCCTGCAGGCGCGCAATTTTCAGCCGAACGGAGTTAGAGCCGATATCGACCGCGGCAAACGTGGGCATGAAGGCTCACAGTTTACATGCGAGTGGAGAGAACGTCACTGCGGCTGTTAGCTATTAGCTCTTAGCTTTTGGCTTTTAGCCAAAAACAAAAAAAGACTACGCGGCAGACTCGGTCTGCTCTACCAGCGTCGGACCCTTCGTACTCATTCTTCTTGTTGATTCCGACGAGACAATCGGCTTTGCGACTCTGTGCAGCGTCGAGGAGGTCGAGAGCGCAGAGACCGCGTGGCGGAATTTGCTTCCCGTAACATTGTGCAGCGCAGCCACCAGCGATGACTGACCCACATCGCCCAGCCGCTTGGTTGCGGACTGGGTCAGCGTCAGCCAGTCGTGCCAGTTGCCTACGGCGTCCTGCAGACGCTTGACTTGGCTGATGAATTGGGCAGCCTCGGCGGATTTTGGGGCGAATTCCGCTGCGTAGCGGGCGCGCTTCACTACCATGCGGTACTGATGCAGCAGTTCTTCGCTAACCGGACCGGCCGGACGAACGATCGCTTTCAACATCGAGCGGGCTACAGCCAGAGCATCGCGGCTCTTTTCCAGTGTAATCTCTTTGGCCGCGCGCTTCAGCCGCTTTCGAATTTCGCGGATCATGTCCTTGGTCAATATCTTACGCAGTTTTTTTTCATGTTTTACCCGAAGTTCGATCAGGCCCTGCGTGAGCTGGGTTTTGCGCCGCGGTTCCTGCGGAATCTTCAGGCTGCGCAGGGCGGCGAGTTGAACATCGATGTCGCGCACCTTCCCAGCTCGCTTGCGAACTCGGCCCAATGTCTTCAGCAGTTTCTTTTGATTCCGGTCGCGTTCCGTCAGGATTTGTTCCAGCAGAGTCTCGAGGCGGCGGCTGGCGGTTCGGAAACCATGGACGCTCTCCGCATTTTGCGCGTGGGAAAGCTTCAGTAGCGCTCGGTCGGTCTTGCGGAAAACAAGCTGGCTGCGATCCAGTGCAATCGACATAAAAAATCAAATTTCCCAGGAGCGGGAGAGATCATTCCCGCGCTAACTCAGATCCATTGTGCTGCACACAGCATTGAGATTCAGGTTGAGTGAAGGTCCCCGACTGATGGTCCCGGCGGAAAAAGCCTGTCCGATTTTAACACCTTTGTAACACGTCTCTGCTAGGGTAAAGCCGAATGGCCAATCCAGCATTCCCTCGGCCTGATATGCCAGGACCGCAACCCGTTGAAGGGACGAAAGTTACCTCGGTGCCGGTGCACCGGGCGGCGCCTTTGCTGAACACCTCCGGGGGCGAGGTGCCGGACCGCATTTTCAAGTCTGCGATGACGGGGTGCGGCCTAGCCGTTCTGGGCGTGCTGGTTCTGATCGTCTACGAACTGGTGGCCGGTTCGGCCCTCTCCTGGCATGCGTTCGGTTTCAAATTCCTCGTGGGCAGCGATTGGAACCCTGTCACGGAGAGCTTCGGGGCCTTGCCGTTCATCTATGGCACGCTGGTTTCGTCGCTGTTGGCCCTGATCATTGCCGTTCCACTGGCGGTAGGAGTCGCAGTATTTACTACCGAGATGTGCCCGGCGGCGCTGCGCAATCCGCTTTCCTTCTTCGTGGAATTGCTGGCTGCGATTCCAAGCGTAATTTACGGATTATGGGCGATGTTTATCCTGGTGCCCATTTTGAGCGGACACGTCGAGCCGTTCCTGGCTAAGACTCTGGGCTGGACCGGCCTGTTTGAGGGCCCTCCTTACGGCATCGGCATGCTGGCTGCGGGGATTATTCTGGCCATCATGATCGTGCCGATTATTTCCTCAATTACACGCGAAGTACTGATGGTCGTGCCGCAGCATCAGCGCGAGGGCGTGCTGGCTTTGGGAGCGACGCGCTGGGAGATGATCCGGGTAGGCGTGTTGCGCAACGCGCGCGCTGGAATTGTGGGCGGAATCATTCTTGGATTAGGTAGAGCGCTGGGCGAAACCATGGCGGTCACCATGGTGATCGGAAACCGGCCGGAAATCTCGAAATCGCTGTTCGCGCCGGGTTACACCATGGCCAGTGTCCTGGCTAATGAGTTCAGCGAGGCGACTGGCGATACCTATCTTTCTGCCCTGGTGGAGATTGGGCTGGCGCTGTTTCTGGTCACGATCATCGTGAACGCGTTGGCGCAGCTTCTGGTGTGGACCGTAACCCGTGGACAGCCTGCGAGGGGACATGTCTGAAGGTTCTTCTGTGAAAGCTCCGGTGAAACAGGGCATGCGGCCCATCAGTTGGCGTCGCCGTATTACCGATCATGTCATGACCGGCGTAGCCGTCTTGACTGTACTGCTGGTATTGGCTCCGCTGGTGGCTATCTTCGGCTACCTGGTGTACCGCGGGTTAGGCTCTATCAACTGGGCCTTTCTCACACAAACGCCCAAGCCGGTGGGAGAGCCGGGTGGCGGCATGGCCAACGCGATTGTGGGATCGATGCTTATCCTTGGAATTGCGAGCATCATCGGAGTGCCGTTCGGCATCGGCGCTGGGATCTATCTGGCCGAGTTTGGGCGCAATCGCTTCGGCAGTGCGATTCGCTTCACCGCGGATGTGCTGAATGGCGTGCCCTCGATCGTCATTGGCATCGTCGCCTGGGCCATTCTAGTGCGCGGACGTGGGTTCTCGGCGCTGGCGGGAGGCGTGGCGCTGGCGATCATGATGGTGCCGACGATCTGTCGAACCACCGAAGAAATGCTGCTGCTGGTGCCGCAAGCGCTTCGCGAAGCGGCCTATGGACTCGGCGTCCCACGCTGGCGGACGACGCTTTCCATCACGCTGCGCACCGCGACATCCGGGGTGATCACCGGGGTCATGCTGGCCTTCGCCCGAGTGGCAGGTGAAACCGCGCCTTTGCTCTTCACCGCACTGGGAAACACATTCTGGAATTTGCGCTACGATCAGCCCACGGCTGCATTGCCGCTGCAGATTTATGTGTATGCCAATTCTCCGTATGATGATTGGCATCGCCAGGCTTGGGCGGGATCGTTTGTGCTGATCCTTCTGATCGTAAGTTCAGTCGCGGCCGTGCGCTATGCGGTGCGCCGCGGTACGTTTGGAGCGGCATAACTAATATGGGCGTCGGAATCCAAGTCGAGAGCCTCAATGCCTGGTACGGCAAGGGACAGGCGTTGTTTGATATCAATCTGAAGGTGACGGCCAACCGGGCCACTGCATTGATCGGGCCCTCGGGATGCGGCAAGTCGACATTTATCCGCTGCATCAATCGCATGCACGAGACGATTCCCGAAGCGCGCGTGGAAGGCCGGGTGCGCATCGGCGAAATCGACGCCTACAACGGAACGTCAGCGACGCAACTACGCCGCCGGGTCGGAATGGTATTTCAAAAGGCGAATCCGTTCCCCACGATGTCGATTTATGACAACGTCGCCTCCGGGTTGAAGCTGAATGGATTTCACGACCGGCGCAAACTCGACGAGATCGTGGAGCGGTCGCTCGATTCCGCGGCACTATGGGACGAAGTCAAAGATCAGGTGCACAAGAAATCCGGGGCCAGCCTCTCCGGAGGCCAGCAGCAGCGGCTGTGCATCGCGCGCGCGCTGGCGGTGGAGCCCGAAGTTCTGTTGATGGACGAGCCCTGCTCGGCGCTCGATCCGATTTCCACCGGCAAAATTGAAGAATTGATCTTCCAGCTCAAAGAGCGGTATACCATCGTCATTGTGACGCACAACATGCAGCAGGCGGCGCGGGTGGCCGAGTTCACTGGCTTCTTCCTGCTGGGCAGGATGATCGAGTTCGATAAAACAGAAAAGATATTTACCAAGCCGTCCGACAAAAAGACGGAAGACTACATTACAGGCAGATTTGGATGAGACCGCTCGAGTGAGAAGTTCGAACAAGAAAGGATTGGAGAATGCGCACGCGTTTTCAACAGGGGCTTGACGATCTGCGGCAACGGTTGCTTCGCATGGGAGGATTGGCGGAGCAGGCCGTGGATCGCTCGCGCCAGGCCTACGTGGAGCGCGACCTGACCCGCTGCCAGATGGTTCTGGAAGGCGAGAGCCTGATCAACACGGCGGAGCGGGAGATCGATGAGGCTGCGTTTGATTTGCTGGCCATGCAGCAGCCTATGGCTGTAGACCTTCGATTCATTCTGGCGGTCACCAAAATCAACTCCGATCTCGAACGCGTGGGCGATCAAGCCGTCAACATTGCCGAGCGCGTAATGGATATGGTGGAGCTTCCCGCCGCGGATTTGCCGGTGGATATCGCTCGCATGGGCACCGCGGTCAGTGCGATGGTGCGACGATCACTGGAGTCGTTCATTGAGGGCAAGGTTGAACTTGCCCAGGCCGTGCTGGAGATGGACAACGTAATCGATCGCATGCGCGACGATGCGTTCATCCAACTGGTCAAGACTATGAACGAGCGACCCGAAGTGGTGCGCCAGGCGCTGGATGCGTTGCTGGTGGCCCGTAATCTGGAGCGTGTCGCCGATCATGCCACCAACATTGCCGAGGATGTGATCTTCTGGGTGCAGGGCGCCGATGTCCGCCACAACGTGCACCCCGAGGAATCGGAAGGCCCGCAGCCAGAGCAGCCAACGCCGCGAGTCTCCCGCCTGTAGCGCAGGCTCCTTTGACCATCCGCGCTGCCTTGGATTACGCTCGTCTTCTCTTTCATTTTTGTGTCATCGTTTCCGCGGAGGTTCCGTGACTCGTTGGTTCCGCCGTCTTTCAATTTGCGTGTTGCTGGGCGCCTCCACTGCTCTAGGGCAGTCGCCTTCCGCCGACCATCCTCCGATCATGCTGCCTACCAGCAAAATGCTTAGCGTACCTTCCCCGGGACGCATAGCCAGCACTAACAGTTTTCCGGCGATGATCGCGCTCAGTCCCGACGGCGGCTATGCCGCGCTGCTGAATGACGGCTATGGCACGCAGGAGACATCGGCGCAGCAGTCGATATCGGTGCTGGATCTTAAGAGCAATCAAGTTGCCGACTATCCCGACCCGCGATTCGCCGACGACTCGCACCAGAGTTACTTCCTGGGACTGGCTTTCAGTTCGGACGGTAAACACCTCTATGCCTCGGTGGGCTCACTGACCGACCCCACGGGCGCAAGAACCGGCGACACGGGAAACGGGATTGCTATTTATGGCTTCTCGCAAGGAAAGATTTCTCCGCAGGGATTCATCCCGATTGCGCCCCAGCCGCTAAAGCACGGAAAGCAAGTTGCCCTCGGCTTGCAAAAGACTCGGCCTAACACTGCCATCCCTTACCCAGCGGGGTTGGCCGTGGTCGGAGATTCCAAAGGAAGGGACCGGCTTATCGTTGCTAACAATCTTTCCGACAACGCTGTTCTGCTCGATCCTGCGACCGGAAAAATCCTCCAAACTTTCGACCTGAGCACCAGCGATCTCGTGCCGTCTTCGTTTCCCTACACGTGCGTCGCCACCCGCGATGGCCGCCGCGCCTGGTGCAGCCTGTGGAACGCGTCGCAGGTCGCAGAGCTTGATCTGACCAGCGGCAAAGTTGTCCGCTGGATCAAACTCAAACAGCCTGAAGACCCGCTCGCTCCCGGCTCGCATCCCACAGCGATGACGTTGAGCTCTGATGGGAACTTGTTGTATGTGGCCCTTTCGAACGCCGACGTGGCCTTTGAGATATCCACAGCGGAGGGTTGACAGTTGCAGTTTTTCAGAGTCAACAGGGTCGGCAACAGCCACGCTGGGAGCACGCCTACGGCACTCGCCCTTAGCGAGGACGGCACGCGGCTATTCGTGGCAGCGTCTGGGTTAGACGCGGTTGCAGTGTTCGGACGGCCAGGTCATCACAAGGGAATGATGGAAGGTATCGGCGCAAGCGAAGGGATTGGCATCTACCCGCTCGGTTTCATCCCCACCGACTGGTATCCCTCTGCCCTCGCCGTTCACGGCGACGACCTGCTCATCGCAACCGCCAAGGGGGAAGGCACAGGCCCGAACAGCGGCATTGGCAAAACGGGCAATGGCACAAAGCATCGCGATCACCCCTACATTGCCACGCTGCTGCGCGGTTCCATCGCCCGGCTGAAAATTTCCGACGCTATGAATCGTCTCCCGGGGCTGACGCGCATCGCCGAAAAAAACAACCTTTTTACCAGTGATCCGGGCACGATTTCGTTTGCCAGCGGCAAGAATCCAATCAAGCACGTGATCTATGTCATCAAGGAAAACCGTACCTACGACCAGATTCTCGGCGACCTGAAGGTAGGCAACGGCGATCCTTCGCTGACAATGTATGGCGCTGACATCACGCCCAACGAGCACAAGCTGGCCCTGCAGTTCGGCGTGCTGGATAATTTCTACGACAGCGGTGAAGTCTCTGGCGACGGCCACCTCTGGTCGACAGCCGCGATTACTTCCGACTACAACGAGAAGACGTGGCAAATCGCCTATCGGGGTAAAGAGCGCACCTACGACTTCCAGGGCCAGGTTGCCGACGAATATCCCCTGGAACACAGCCAGCCCGACATCGACGATCCATCGACCGGATTTCTATGGGACAATCTTGCGCGCAACCACGTGAGCTTTCGCGACTATGGAGAATTTGTAAATGCGCTGTGGTGCAATGAAAAGGCTACGGCTGCAAATCCGAAGCAGGGAACTCCGTCCGGGCAAGAGGCCCGCTGTCCGCGAACCGTAGTTCAACAGGGTGGGACGCTGCCTCCCAATGTCGGCGATTCTCATGGCGGACCGAGCCCGTTCCCCTGGCCGGTGCCGCTGTTTAGCGGGGTAAAACCAACCAAGGCGGTATTGCGCGACCACTTCGACCCGCTGTATCCGGATTTCAATACCGAATATCCCGATCAACTGCGGGCTGACGAATTTCTGAATGAATTCGGCGCCTATGTTCGGGCGCGTGACGCGCACGAAGGCCCGGACTTTGAGCTGCCGTCATTTGTCCTCCTGTACTTGCCGGATGACCACACGGGCGGCACGCGTCCAAATTTTCCGCGCCCGGCGGCGTCGGTTGCCGACAACGACCTGGCGCTTGGCCGGGTAGTGGAAGCGGTTTCGCACAGCGCGTACTGGGATAACACCGCGATTTTTGTTCTGGAAGACGACGCTCAGAACGGCGCTGACCACGTGGACGCGCATCGCTCGATCGCCTTTGTCATCAGTAAGTATTCGCCGGGATCAACCGCTCAGCCTAACGTCGAGCATCGCTTCTATACGACGGTGAACGTGATTCACACAATGGAAATGCTGCTTGGCCTCCCGCCCATGAATCAGAACGATGCCTATGCGCCGGTGATCGGACGGCTGTTTTCTGGAGCAGGCGACCAACCGGCGTATAAAGCCGACTATAGCAACCTGAAGAAGGCGCTTATCTACGAGACGAACAAGCGCGAAGCCCCGGGCGCAAAGATCTCGTCTCGAATGGATTTCTCGCGCCCCGATGCCGCGGACGCGAATCGTCTCAATAAAGTATTGTGGCGCGACCAGATGGGCTCCGCGCCCATGCCCTCCCCGAAACACACGGTATTTCCTGCTGGCGGCGACGACTAACGCACAGTCCACATGAGAGGAATCCGTGGCTCGGCCGATTGCCGCAATAGGAGAGTACTATTGCTTAAATATAGTATTCTATTCTATAGTAGCTATCGAAGGACGCTGTTATGAAGCTAGCGGACAAGATTCGAAGCCACAGTCGTAAAAGATACGTTCTACCCGCGCTTGAAAAAAGAGTCTCTCGCTTCTCGATTCGGGCCGGTGATGTCGTTCATGAATTGGGAATCGGCGGGCATCGTGCGCCAGCCGTTTGCAGTGCGTTGAAAACCAGGCAATTCTTGAGGGACAACCATCTACATTTACTGGAAGCGACAGGCCCTAAGTCGGGACAGAGCACGACCGTGAGGTACACGTACGAGTTTATTGAAGCGGAGTCAGCCAAACGCGAAGATCCGTGGACCCACTTGCGCGGGGCGCTGAAAGACGTTTTCGCGGAACTGGGAGGCGGGGAGGCTTACCTCCAGGCGGAGCGGGCCAATTTCTATGGCCCTAAGGACAGTAAGTGAGCCGCATCTACTGGGACACGATGCTATTCATTTATTGGCTCGAAGATAGTCCGCAGTATGCGAAGCGGGTATCTGCAATTCGATCGCGAATGACGGAACGCCGGGACCAGTTGCTGACCGGCGCTTTCACTTTTGGGGAAGTGCTGGCCGGAGTATATCGCAGGCGCGATGCCCAGCGGGCGGAAGAAGTTCGTGTGCTCTTGCAGGAAGCCGTAGCCGAGGTTTTGGTCTTCGATCTCGAAACAGCGGACCATTACGCGCGAATCCGAGCCTCGTTCGAAGTGTCCCCGGCAGATGCGATGCATTTGGCAGCCGCTGCACATGCCGGCACGGACCTCTTCTTAACCAACGATAACAGACTAGTCGGCAAGTTCGTGCCGGGAATTCAATTTATCGCATCGATGAATGACAATATCCTCTGAGCACCCGCTCCGCTAGCGGTTTGCTTACTTCAGGCTCACCGACGCCTTCTGCGGCAAATTCTGCGAAGAGCCACCGACCATGAAGCCGTAATCTCCCGGAAGCAACTGCCAGCCATTCTGCTCAACGTTGAAGATGGAAAGATATTTCGGGTCAACTTCGACCGATACCTCTTTGCTTTCGCCCCCATTCAGTTTGATCTTGCTCCAGCCGACGAGCCGCTTGGGTGGCTCCGCGGCGGCGGCCGGAAGGGAAGCGTAGACTTCCGCGATTTCGGCGCCAGAGCGGTTCCCGGTGTTGGTGACCGTGAAGCTAACGCGAGGATTCTTTCCGCCCGTCACCTTCAAATTCGAGTATGAGTAGGTGGTGTAGGAAAGGCCGAACCCGAACGGAAACAGGACCGGCTTGTTTTCCGCGTCATACCATTTGTAACCGACCTTGACGCCTTCGTTATAAGTGACCTGGAACGGAGCGAGTCCGTTAGCGATCTGCTTCCAGACGTCGCGCTGGCGGTAGTTCGGAAGAGACTCTCGTCCGGGCTTAACCACCGTAGGATGCGGCAAGTCCGCTTCGCTCCTGGGAAAGGTCATGGGCAGCTTCGCGCTGGGGTTCACATCTCCAAAAATGATGTTCGCTACGGCTTCGGCCCCACGGCTGCCTCCATACCACGCCTCGAGAATGGCACTCACTTGATCGACCCACGGCATGGTCACGGCAGTGCCCGACTCAATCACGACTACCGTATGCGGATTGGCGGAGGCGACCTTCGCGATCAGATCATCCTGATGCTCGGGGAGAGACAGGCTGTCCAAATCCATCCCCTCGCTTTCCCATTGGTAGACGAATACGATCGCCACGTCGGCGTTCTTGGCCACAGCCGCAGCCGCCGAGGGATCCACACCTGAGTCGAATTGCACAGTCGCTGCCGGAGCCTTCGCTCGTATCGTCTTCAGCGGCGAAGTCGGGAACCAGATTTTCTCGAGCCAATGAGTCTGGCCTTTGCCCGGAGGCATGATTGCATTTCCTCCTGGGGGATCGACCTGCGCCGAACCACCGCCGGAAATCATTCCCACGTCCGCGTGCGGACCGATAACGGCGATGCTATGAATTTTCGAAGCGTCGAGGGGAAGCTGAGCGTGCTCATTTTTCAGAAGCACTGCGCTCTGCTCCTCAATTTTCTGCGCCACTTCGAAGCCGCCTATTACGTCTACGACACCCTTCCGAGGCGGATCGTCGATCACCCCAGTGGCAAACATCGACCGCAAGATGCGATGCACGTGATCATCGATTTCGGCCACCGGCACCTTGCCCGCCTCGACCGCTTTCTTTAGGTCATCGCCAAAAAAGATCTCGCCCGGCTCCTCATGATCTAGACCGGCGGCCGACGCTTTCTCTGCGCTGTGCGTGCCCCCCCAATCGGAGAGCACGAATCCCTTGAAGTTCCAATCCTTCTTCAGAAGATCGGTGAGCAGATACTTATTTTCGCAGGCGTAGTCGCCATTCACGCGATTGTAGGAGCACATCACAGCGGCTATGTCGGAGTCCTGCAATCCAATCTCAAACGCCAGCAGGTCGCTTTCACGCGCCGCGCGCTTGTCGATATTTACGTTGACGGCATTGCGGCCGCTCTCCTGATCATTCAGCGCGTAATGTTTGATGTCGCCGATGACATGCTCCGCCTGCAGACCCTTCATGATCGACGCGACCAGCTTTCCAGCCAGCACGGGATCCTCGCCAAGATATTCAAACGTGCGCCCATTGCGTGGTTCGCGGGTGAGATTGGTGCCGCCGCCGAGGGTCATGTTGAAGCCCTGCGCACGCAGCTCGCGGCCAATCAAGGCGCCGTATTCGCGGGCGGCATCGAGATCCCAACTCGCGGCCGCGGCCACGTCCGCCGGCAGCGCGGTTGAGTAGCGGCCATTCTCGCCGCTGCTCCGGACTCCATAGGCGGCGTCCGACATTTGAATGCCGGGAATGCCCAGACGCGGAATGCCGACGACGTATCCCGCGCCGCCGTTGGAATGCACGGCCAGCGGACTCATCGGACTGAGTCCCGGCATGCCCGTTCCATGGAGCAACGAGATCTTCTCGTCGAGCGTCATCTCTTTCACGACCATCGACGCGCGCTGATCAGGCGAGAGGCTGGAATTATTCCAGGGATGATCGTTCCCGGGATGATCGTTCCCGCCGGTCTGTGCGATCGACGAAGGGAGGGCGGCGCTCAGAATAATGACGAGGATGAAAAATCGATTTAGCAGGGTACGGACGCGCAGGGGCATTGTCTTTCCTCAGATGAAGTGTGGCTGCCAAATCGTTAATGTTACGCTCTTTTTGCAAATTCCAGCCTGTTAATTTTGAGGCATCTGTTTACGAATCGTCCTCACTTGGCCCGGCTCCAGCGCGGCCTTACACTAGAGGAGTGAAGATTGCGCTCGGCCAAATCAATCCCACGATCGGGGATTTCTCCGGCAACGCGGCGAAGATTGTCGATTTTTCCCGGCGCGCCCAGTCCGCCGGCGCCGGCATGATTCTGTTTCCCGAGTTGTCGGTGTGCGGATATCCGCCGCGCGACCTCGTGGAGCGGCCTTCCTTCGTTGCCCGCAATCGCGAGACCACAGAACAAATTGCCGCGCAAACTCAGCGGGATCGCCGTGATCTGCGGACTGGTTACCCGTGCCGATTCAGACGCCGGCAAGTCGGCCATGAATTCCGCCGCTTTGCTGATGGACGGCAAGATCGCCTTCATCCAGTCAAAGATGTTGCTGCCGACTTACGACGTTTTCGACGAGATGCGGAACTTTGCTCCCGCCAAGAAGCAGGAATTGTTTCCGTTCTGCGGGCAATCGCATGGCGCTGACCATCTGCGAAGACGCCTGGAACGACAAGCAATTCTGGCACAAGCGCCTGTACACCATCGATCCCGTCGAGTCGCTGATTCAGGCCGGGGGAAATTTCGTGTTGAACATTTCCGCCTCGCCGTTCTGGATCGGCAAGCGGGAAATGCGCCGCGACATGCTGGCCAGCATCGCCCGCGCAGCATAAAGTGCCGGTGGCGCTGGTCAATCAGGTTGGCGGCAACGACAGTCTGGTGTTTGACGGGTCAAGCCTGGTGCTGAATCGTGAAGGACACGTCATCGCGCAGGGCCGGTCCTTTGAAGAAGATCTGATTTATTTCGATCTCAGCGATTTGACCGGCGAAATGCATGAGCAGATAGCCGGGGAGGAGGCCAGCGTATATGCCGCGCTGGTGCTGGGCACACGCGATTACATGCACAAATGCGGATTTCAGAAAGCGATCATCGGTCTCAGCGGAGGCATCGATTCTGCTCTCACGGCGGTCGTCGCCAGCGATGCGGTCGGGCCGGAGAATGTGATTGGCGTCGGGATGCCCGGTCCTTATTCGTCGCCAGGGTCGATCGACGATGCGCGTTCTCTGGCGCAGAATCTCGGCATTCGTTTCGAGTTGCTTTCCATCAATCCCGTCTACGAAGCGTATCGCCGACACTCTCACGACGTTTTTGCCGGGCACGAAGGAAGACGTGACCGAAGAAAACATTCAATCGCGCGCCCGGGGCACGTTGCTGATGGCGCTCTCCAATAAGTTCGGCGCGATCGTGCTCTCCACCGGCAACAAGAGCGAGTTGGGCGTGGGTTACTGCACACTCTACGGCGACATGGTGGGTGGGCTGGCGGTCATTTCCGACGTGCCAAAAACCCTGGTATATCGTCTCAGCGAATATGTGAATTCACGGCGCCCGGTAATCCCAGCAATACAT
>CAVQDN010000008.1:0-8342 GCA_963711275.1 uncultured Acidobacteriaceae bacterium
TAGCCAAACATATTTGAAATTTTGACTCCACCGGCCATCCGACCGATGATCATGTTGTCAAGACCTGATCGAGGGAGGAGGACCGATGGAGACGTTCACAAAGCTGTTTGGCAGCCTGCTTGTATTGGTATACCATTGCTTCGACCGCATCGTCATCAACGGGTATCTCAGCGGCTTGTCGCGGCCCGAGCAGGTGGCGTACTTCTTCCGCGATGTAGTCGGTGTTCCTGTCATCGAAAAGACCGTTCTGAGTCAGCGCACCGAAGTGTACCGAAACTGGGTGGAAGCCTACGCGGGCAACCACAGGCTCCCCATCGAATGGGCTGAGAAGGGCGTACGCAAAGAGCACTACGTGCTGCCCCACTTGCGCCGGATGGTGAGACAAAACGCCTACGGAGTCTACTTCATCTTCAAGAGCATGGAGCAAGGCGCGACCTTCCGTTCCAGCGTTCCCAAGTTCCCCACGCAAGATCCGAACCATCGCATTCTGGCCCATCAGCGCAGCCGTTTTACTCACTACTATTTCTACGTGCGTGATCAGATCCTGGGACCGATGGTGATTCGCGTGGCCTCGTTCTTTCCGTTCCGGACCACTTACTATCTCAACGGCCATTCGTTCATGGAACAGGAGCTGAACCGGCGCAAGGCCCACTTCCGCAAGCACGACAACGCGTTTCTGGCCGGCGACGAGGAGCAGTTGCAAGCCGCTGCCGACCGGCTCAGCCCGGAACTGATCCGGAAACAACTGGACTACTGGACCCTGATCCTGGGTCCCAAGTTTTCCAAGAAAGAACGCGCCGCCATGAACCTGTCGCGCTTCTACGCCGTTCACCAGATCGAATACTGCCGGAACTTCATTTTCAAACGTCACTTCCCCATCCACAAAGTGTTTGAGCGCTCCTGCGAACTGGGGCTGTGGCGCCTGACCGCGCACAAGATCAGCGAGATCTTCGGCGTCCGTTTGACCAAGAAATTCCGTGGCAAGCTCAGTACCGTCATCGATCAGATCGAGCACGGCCACCACGTCTATCGTGCCTACTGGAAAAATGCGTTCCTCAAACAATACGAGAAGTTCTCTACGTTCCTGCGCAATGAACTGTGCTCCAACAATCTGCGCGACTTTGGCTTGAAGAAGGGTCTGGACCATTTGCAGGCGGTACGAGAGAAGTTTCAGGTCATCACGGACCGTTTCGCCGGCTGTCAGGCGCAATGGCTCAACGTCCATGTGGACTTTCCGTTGCTGCAACGGCTTGCTCTACCGATTACCATCGGCTCGGTTCGCTATCCCGGCATCAAAATCCATGAGACCCGGATCATCCGGCTGCTGGAGGTACTCCTCCACGGCGGCAGCAACGTCAGCGGTTGGTCCGCCAAACAGATTCACCGAACCCTCCTCACCACGTTCGGAATCGCCGGGAAATCTTACAGCCTAAACCAACTGCGTTACGATCTCCGCAAGCTCAAGGGCCACGCTCTGCTGGAACGGGATGGCTCGCGCTACTCCTACCGTCTCACCAACAAAGGCCTCCAGGTCGCGCTCTTGTTCCTGTTCTTCCACCAGCGCCTGTGCGGCCCCTTGGCCAACAGCCGTTTCCATCATCAACCCAATGCCATTCACCGCCCCGACAGCAAACTTGAAGCCGCCTACTACAAAGCCGACAAGGCCATTCAAGAGATCGTTGACCTCCTCGCCGCCTGATCAAATGTTGGATTACTCTTGTTTAAGATCTCTGAGGTAAGAATCTAATGCGCTTCTTCGAAGTGCAGCTCTTCACTTGGCGGCAACACATCACCGTCGCGCGCAACCCACGCATACAGCGTCGGTAAGAGAAAGATGCTCAGCAGCAGCCCGGAAATCAGCCCCCCGACAATCACGATCGCGAACGGCCGCTGCGAGTCGGAGCCAATGGCGTGCGAGAGCGCCGCGGGCAGCAGTCCCAGAGTCGCAACCAGACTGGTAACCATAATCGGCCGCAGACGCAGAACCGCGCCCTCTACCGCCGCCTCCTCGATGGAGTGGCCGCGGGCGCGGCGTTGATTGATGTACTCCAGCATGATCACACCGGTCTGGACGGACACGCCAAACAGCGCTAGGAACCCGATACCGGAGGAGACGCTGAAGTGCGTGTGCGTCAGCAGCAACGCCAGCAAACCACCTAATGGCGTCATCATTACGTTCATTATGATCAGCGCTGCCCACTTAAAGGACTTGAACATGGCATAGAGGATCAAGAAGATCACCAGAACTGTGAGCGGCACAATCAAGGATAAACGTGCCGCTGCACGCTTCTCGCTCTCGTATTCACCTTCCCAGTTGATGTGATACCCCTTTGGAAGCTGAACTTGCTTCCGCACTTTCTCGATAGCCTCCTCCACTGTGCTGCCCAGGTCTCGTCCACGGACGCTATATTTGATGGCGACGTAACGCTGATTACTTTCTCTATAAATTTCCGAACCGCCATCCCGCACATTGACTTTACACAGCTGGGCCAAAGATACGCGCTCGCCAGAAGGAGCCAGTAAGCGAATATCCTCGATGGCCTCTTTCGTGTTGCGATAGTTGGGAAGATAGCGCATCACCAGGTCGTAACGCTGTTCCTGCTGCAAGACTTGGGTGAGGGCATTACCGCCAACGGCAGTCTGGATAGCGTCCTGCACGTCGGCGACGTTGATTTGATAGCGGGCGGCTTGCTGGCGGTCCACTGTGAAATTCAGATTCGGTTGTCCCAGGACCCGAAAGACTCCCAAATCTTCGATTCCCGAAACCGTACGCATCACTTTGACGACTTTATCCGCAGTGTCCTCCAAAGTCTTCAAATCGTCGCCATAGACTTTGGTGGCGAGCTGCCCTTTGACGCCGCTGACAGCTTCCTCCATGTTGTCCGCGATCGGCTGGGAGAAATTCCAGATTACGCCGGGGATCTTGTCCAGCTCGCGATTCATCGCGGCGATGAGCTCTTCTTTGTTCTGCTCAAATACGGGGCGCCATTTCTCCTTCGGCTTGAGGTCGACACAATACTCCGTGTTGTAGAAACCGGTCGTGTCGGTTCCGTCGTCGGGCCTTCCCACTTGGCTGGTGACAATGGTCGCTTCGGGGAAAGAAGCCAGTATGATGCGGGCTTGATTGGCCAATCGGACGCCCTCGGTTTGCCCGGTACTGGGCGCTAGAGTGCCACGCACCCACAATGCGCCTTCGTCCAAGTGAGGCAGAAACTCTGAACCGATAACTCCGCTGAGGAATAGATAGCCGGCCGAAGCGAGCGCCAAAACTCCGATGCCGACCGTGATCCAGCGGTTCCGGATCGCGCCTCGTACCGCATAGCGATAAAGCACTGTCAGGTGCCGCATGACAGGATTGCGCCACTCTTTCGCGCCTTTGCGAAACAAGAAGCTGGCCAGCACTGGGGCGATCAGGATAGAGAACAGGAGCGCGCCCAGCAATGCAAACGCGACGGTCCAGGCCATGGGCTTGAACAGGCGGCCTTCCACGCGTTGCAAAGTGAAAATCGGGATGTAGGCGGTGATGATAATCGTGATCGCGTAGAAAACCGGCCGCTGGACCTCATAGGCGGCGGCGCGGATCCGATCTCCAATGGGTGCATCTTCCTGCCGATTCAAATGGCGGACGATGTTTTCGATCATCACCACCGCGCCGTCCACCACCATGCCAAAATCCAAAGCGCCCAGCGACAACAGATTCGCGGGAATCTGGCGGAGATCGAGACAGATCGCGGCGAATAACAGCGAGAACGGAATTGTAATCGCGACGATCAACGCCGCCCGAGCGTTGCCAAGAAACAGAAAGAGCACAATGACGACAAGAAGAATACCCTCAGTCAAATTGTGCAGCACGGTATGCGTGGTATATTCGACCAGTTCGCTGCGATCGATGAACGGAACCACCTTTACTCCGGGCGGCAGAAGTGTATCGTTTAACTCCTTGACTTTGGCGTGAATGTCTCGCAGCGTCGAGTCCGATTCGGCGCCCTTGCGCAGGAGGACGATGCCCGAAACAACATCGTCGTTGTCGATAATCTTGCCATCCTCGCGATGAATCGCCTTGCCGAATTGCCCGAGCCGGATTTTCGGGCCTTGTGCTACGACCGCCACGTCCTTGACGTGTAACGGTGTGCCGTTCTTGCTGGTGATGACCGTGTTCTCAATATCGTGGACATCGCCCACCAGGCCGACCGAGCGGACGTTTATCTGCTGCAGACCGGCTTCGATAAAACTTCCCCCGGCGTTCCCATTGTTGTTGGCGAGTTGCTGCTCAAGCTGGCTCAGGCTGAGCCCATAGGCGATCAATTTATTCGGATCCACCCGCACCTGATACTCACGCGTGGGGCCGCCGAAGCTGGCCACATCGACGACGTTCGGTACGGCTTTGAAATTTTTCTCGATCACCCAATCTTCGAGCGACTTCAACTCCATCACGTCATACTTCGGATTGGTACTTTGCAACGTGAAAAAGTAAATCTGGCCGACCGGGCTCCAATCCGTACCCATTTGCGGCACGACGCCCGCAGGCAAAGTGACTTGAGCCAATCGTTCGAGAACCCGCTCGCGGTTCCAGGCATTGTCTGATTCGTCGTCGAAAATCAACTTCAGATCAGACAGGCCAAAGAGCGAGAACGAGCGCAAGTGCACCACATGCGGAATGCCGTTCATCACGATTTCAAGCGGAACGGTGACTTGCTGCTCGATTTGCTCCGCCGAAATTCCGGGCCACTGCGTGATGATGTCGACATAATTGTTCGCGACATCGGGATAAGCTTCAACCGGAAGATTATGAAACGAGATCCAGCCCCAGACGAACAGCAAAATCCCCAGCGCCAGCACTAGAAGCCGGTTGTTTAGAGCGAAATCGACTACCCGGCGAATCATTATTGCTCCACGGTGGCTTGAAGAACCAGGGCATTTTTGACAACCTGCTGACCGGGACTGAGACCCGAGGTGACTTCCTGCATGTTATCGGGCAACATGGCCCCGCCGACCACTTCCAGCCGCCGGAACCGCCCGCCGTCCATGGGCGCGTAGACCCAGTCGCGATCATGCAAGTGCAGAATCGCAGTGGCGGGGACCATGGCATGGATCTCCTTTTGCAAGCCGTGGAATGTCGCGGTCACAAACATGCCGAATCGCAACGTGCCCGGATTATCCACTTCCAGCCGGACTTTCGCGGTGCGGATGCTGGGGTCGAGCGTGGGCAGGATGTTTTGGATCCGCCCTTTGAGAACCATCTTGGGATAAGCATTAAGATGAACGTCCGCATACTCGCCCACGCGCACAAAAGCTAGATCGTTTTCGTAGACGTCGCAGATGATCCATACGTGCGACGTATCGGAAATCGTGAAGGGATTCGGCGATGCCAACCCCTGGGTACCAGCGGCGGCGGTGACTTGCTGGTCGGTGATCACGCCGGAAACGGGCGCGTGAATCTCGATAATCGAAGTCGGATGATTTATATCCGCCCCCAGCACTCGAAGGTGCTCCGTAGCTGTTTCAACGGTGACCTGGGCCTTGACATCGGTGTCTTCGGCAACCTCCAGGTCTTTCTGTGCGATGGCGCCCTTCTCGTAGAGGGTCTTGGATCGGTTAAGTTGCGCCTTGGCCAGCGTCTCGTCGGCTACCGCCTGCCGGTAATCGGAGAATGCCTGCGCAATGTCCTGGCTCTGCACTTTCAGCAGAAGCTGGCCTTTGGTAACGGTATCTCCCAGCCTGGCATCAATCTCGACGATCCGTCCTGCCGCGAGCGAAATCACCGGGATGTTGCGCGAGATGTCGGCGCTGATCGACCCAGTCACATTCAACTGCGGCGCTGCGTCATACTGGGCCGCCGTCGCCAGTGGGAATTGCTCGGGCCGGTCGACTTTGAACACGTTGGCGTCCGATTCGTGCTCGACCACGGCGGGCGGCGGCGTTTCGGCCTTTGGATCCGCTTTCACGTCGGCGCCGCAGCCAGGACAAGAATAGGCCGAGCAGCAGGCATAGAGTCCCAAGTAAAATCGGCCACTTCATTGGATCACCTCACGACCCACTGCAAGATTCAATTGACCGGCGGCGGTCAAATAAGAACCAATCAGGTTCAAATAGTTCAATTGCGTGGTTCTGTAGTCCTGCTGGGCTTGCAAAAAATCCAGCAAAGACGCCCCGCCGTTCTGATAGGCGAAAGAGATCGTCTCCCGAATCCGGACAGCTTGCTGGAGATACCTGGTCTTGTATGGCCGCAAGAGATTCAGATTGCTATTCAACGTGGCATAAGCGGAATCGACGTCGCTGTACACCTGAGCCTGGTTGGCGTCCCGCAGCCTTTCGTTGCGGGTGATGTCTTCCTGAGTGCGCAATTTCTCGCCTTGGTTGCGATCGAAGATGCGCAAGGGAATACTGACGCTGACGCCTAGCGTGTTGTTGTCGAAGGGATTGTTGAACGAAGGGTTGTGCGTCAACCAAGCGCTGAACGTCGGATCGGTCGAGCCATTGGCCACGGCCAGCTTGTGGTCGGTCTCGGCCTTGTCGATGGATTGAATCGCGGACTTGAGATCCGGCCGCGTTTCCAGCGCGAGTTCTGCGGAACTCTTCGAGCGGCATCACCTCTTCGTTGAAATCGAAAGGCCCGGTAACGTCAAACTGCTCCACTGGCGTGCGGTCGTTCAGCAGCTTCAGGAGCTGGATCTTCGCCGTCCGGAGGTTCACATCCGCGGTTTGCACGTCCGATTCGTACTGCACGCGCTGCAGCTCCAGCCGATCGAGGTCGACATGGGAGATGTCGCCGGCCTTGAAGCGATCTCGACTGATCCCCAGGAGATGGTCGTAATAGGAAAGATTGTCTCGGGCCAGCGCCAGGACGGCTTTTTGCTGAAGCGTCTGAACAAAAGCAGTTCGCAGATTGAAGAGCAGTGTTCGCTTCTGATCCTCCAACTGGATTCAGCCACGGCGGTTCCTTTTTGCGCGCTTTCGAGCCTTAGTTCGCGCTTGTGCTGGCGTTCATGTAAGTAGCTGCCTTCGGTTGAAACCTGAGTACCGGCGAATGGCCGCCAGACTCCTTGGTAGGGGGCGATTTGAGTCCCATCAGTCGCCAGAGTGAAATCCGGATTGGGACGCAGATAGGCGGTGATTTCCTGCGCTTTGTTCTCGTCGATTCCGATCGCGAGCGCGCGTAATGTCGGATTGGTGGCTTCAAATTTGTCGCGGACTTCCTGCCAGGTGAAGCTGCGCTGCGCCAAGCCGGTATGTTCGAGACAAACGCCTACAAAAAGACCAATGCACAAACGCCGGACCACGTGATCGATATGAATGAGCATGATTTCCAGAGGTGTTTTGCACGCCTCAGGTTTGCCAGCGCCTGAAGGGGCAAACACGGAGCCTTCAGACTGTAGATCCATATCTAATTCAGATAGATTCAGATCTAATTCCGAATGTAGCGATTAGCGCTGGACCGGTCCACTATCGTTCGGCCAATTCATACCTATCTTTTGGATGTTTCGATGTATCTTTCGGCCATTGAGCAACTTACGCTTGCATGAGCGGCCTGGGCCATGTCTAGAATGAAATGAACCAGCTGACGCCGGAAGCGCGCGCCTTGAGTGCATCCCATGTTGTCTTTTCTTCTTCGAGGCAGCCGCGGCGCGGTTTTACTCAAAGCGGCTCTGATGATCGGCGTGATCGCATTCGTCGATTGGCGGGTGGAGAAGGACTTGCCCCTGGGTTTTCTGTATTTATTCCCCATGCTGCTGGTAGGCAGTGTCCTAAACCGCTGGCAAATCGTCGCAGTGGCGGCATGTTGCACATTTCTTACCGAGTTCTTCGATTCCTTCCAATGGCGCCCCGAGGCGGGCATCCCTCGCGATATTTTGATCTTCGCCGCATTCGCCGGTATGGGGCTGTTTGTATTTGAGATCGTTCGCAGCCGTCAGGTCACGCTACAGCATCTAGATCTGATCCAGAACGAAAGCGAGGCCCGGCGGGCAGCCGAGGAACAGCTTCAGGTTCTGGTGGAAACCAGTCCGGCCGCGATCTTCACCGTCGACTCAGCCGGCTTTGTCCTTCTCAGCAATGATGCAGCTCATCGGCTGCTGGCTTTGGCTCCGGGAACGACTTTCCCCGGGAAATCGATTCGCGACTATTTGCCGTCGCTTGTCAACGTCCCTGCGCCCGATGATAGCCACCCCTCCTTCCGTACTGTCATGCAGTGCCGCGGCCAGCGAGAGGACGGTGAGGCTTTTCTAGCCGACATCGGGTTCTCCACTTATCGCACCAGCGTGGGATCGCGACTGGCCGCCATGGTCGTGGATACCTCCGAAGACCTGCGCACCCGCGAAGAGTTCAGCCTGCATCAACTGCTA
>CAVQDN010000009.1:0-9961 GCA_963711275.1 uncultured Acidobacteriaceae bacterium
AACCCTCGGTACAGGTGTTAGCCCGTACAACGGTTTAGCAAACCTTCACTTGGCAGTTCAGCGAGGAAATCCGTAAGAGACCGCTCGAATTGACTAGAAACGCTTCAAGAGTGCAAGTAGTCTCTCAGTCCACGGTTCTCGCTAGTTTTTGCAACTATTCCCGTTGTCATGGACTAAACCGTGACATCGCTCGCAAAGCGTAATCAGGTTCTCTTCCGAATCGTCGCCTGAGTGACTACGGAATTCCTTGTGGTGGACCTGCAGTTGTTGCATTGATCCGCAGGCTTGGCACCTCCATCCATCCCGGTTAAGGACCTGCCGACACAGTTGCTGGTAGGCGTCGGCGTCCAGTCGCAGGCGAGGTTGCTTCGGCCGAATCGGTTTCATGACGCCTGAGGCAGGATCTTCCGCACGAAATCATGTTGCTGCTGGCGTGGTAGAAACTTGAAGAACCTCGTCATCGAGAACAGCAGCGTTTCTGGATCTCCGTTGTCCAGGTTGGCTCCCGCCAGGAAGTCCGCGCAGATCATCTCCAGACAGTAGCCGCGGGATCGGTCGCTGCCCAGCATCAGTGCTGCCGTTTCGATCGCTTTCTCAATGACCGGCATCTGGCTCTGATACAGCTTGAAGTAGATAATCTCCCACGGTTCTGTCTCCCGCCCCGTCAGTTCCTTCTCAACCTCCTTCTTGAACTCTTCCTTCGGCATCTGATGGGCTTTGTGCAACCAGGTTGCACAATCGAAGTTCTGCCTGTCCCGCTTCGCCAGCTTGGCTAGTTCGATCCCCTTCGCCCATCCCACTTCCTTCAGTTGTTTTCTCGCCTGCGGTGGCAGGTGCTCGTGAATCGACATCAGGTAGTACGCCTTCCGCCGCGATTCCGGGAAACGTCTCTCCAGAAATTCGTCGAAACACTTCAAGCTCTCCAGCCTCCAGTACTGTCCCGCCCGCACCTCGCATAGATAACGCCCCAGTTCTACGAACTTGGTGTCGCGTTCCATCTCCTTCCGCTGCTCCCAGGCCAGAATCTCGTCGATCTTGCCCAGCACGAAGACGGCGCGGCGACGATTGAACTTCGGGGGCATAGGCGGATACTCAGTAACTAAGCTCGTCAAGCCAATCAAGACTGTCGGCTCCTGGACGCCGCACCACGGCGGCGTCGATCATTTCCTGCTTTCCAAGACACAGGCCCACATACGGACAGCTGCTGCACGGGTTTTGTGGGAAACGGATGCCACTGTGCGGGGGAAAGTCCGCCGACTCGATGCGACGGATCGTGCCATCCACGAGGCGGCCAAACTCCTGGCGCTGTTCATCGGTAATGGTGGTGCGCAGGTACTGCACCTCGACCAGGCTCTTGCGGACGAATACGACCTGGGCGACCTCCGCAATGCCCGTCATCCACGAATAGCAAACCAGCTGCGGATCCAGAGACAGCAGTCCGTCCGGTTCTTCCGGGTATCGACTGGAGGATGTTTTCCACTCCAGCAGGCAGCGCGTGCCGTCGAGTCTTCCGATGGCATCGATGTAGGCAACGAAGTCGTTCCTTTCGCCGATGGGCTGGGTGAACTTGATCTGCAGGTTGCGTTGAGGCTGGAAGACTCGGATGCGATCGTCCTGGCAGAACCGGGTCAAGAGCATGAGGCCTTGCCGGAGCATGCGATCCCAGGAGTCTCGGTTGGAGTAGTGCAAGTCCCGGCTCTGACAGGCAGACCACTCAGAAAACAGGACTGCTCCGGGATCTTCTCGGCGAAACAGCGCTGCCAGGGCGCGTTCGAAGGCACGGCCGAAGAGCATCGCCGGCCGGGTGTCCTTCTCCTTCCAGCCATCGAGGTAGCGGTGCCGATACCGGCGCGGGCAGGTGAGGTAGTGGCTGATCTGGGTGTAGCTATAGGTCATCAGGCCACCTGCGGATTGTCCAGGTTTGCTGGGGAAAGTTCTTCCCACCGACCGGCGGGAGCAAAGCCATCGAGCCGGAGCAGGGAAGCGCCGTTGAAGTCGATGTGACTGATCTTGACCACGCCCTTCAGACCGACGAGCTGCCTCTCATCGACTTCGTCGCGCCCCAGCAGTTCGGTGTCGTAGCCAAAGTCGCGCAGGAACCAGTTCAGCTTCCACAGGGCTTTCGGGGTGCAATAGAGACGGCTGGAAAGGATGTGACCCGAGAGCCGGCTGGGCTGAAGAACGGTTAGAGCCAGGGTGTAGTAGGGCTTCTGTGCTTGTCGCTGAAACCTGACTCGTTGCACCTGGACCAGGAAGACTCCGTCAGGGATCTGGTCAGAGGCACCGTGATCGGCGGCGTGCAGGCCGGTTATCTGGCGTTTCAAGCGGCACCTTCTTTCTGGCCGAGATAGCTGTTGAGTTGGCAGAGCAGGGCATTGCGGTCTTTCTCGGCCCAATCGGACAGGTGCGTGACGAAGTTTTCGACCTGTTCGCGAGTGGCGTCGCGAAGCGCCTTCACAGCGCAGAAGTCGGTGGCATAGGACTTGACCAGGTTCGGATCGAGTTGATGCTGGCGAATGAGCTGGCAGAGGCGGTCGCGGACCTTCGGGTTGCTGTGACTATTTCCATTGGCAGGTTGGGGTGGGAGTTTCTTCGGCTCTGAGGAGGACTGCGACGGCTGGGCGAATGCCCCGATTTCCTCCACCGAGCAGATGCCGATCCCATAGGCTTTGCGCAGGGCGCGATTGACTGCACGCGTTTCCGCCACGCGCATCTCGGCTCCGTGGACTAGAGGAGAGACATTTGATGGATCGGCATCTCCGTAGCCCACGAAGCTCGTCGATTTGGATTTGTGAACCGTAGCTTTGAACACCCAGCGCCCCACCGAAGCTTCCGTTGTGTGATGGTCAATCTCGGTATCTATTCCAATGCACCGCCTTCGATGCGCTATTCGTAGCAGGCCGCTGTGACTGACGTACCACTTTGCGCTGAAGCACAGAAGTTCACCTCGGGAAATCGACAAATGAAGCGTGGCTGTGAGATCGCGCAGAACTGAGAGTTGTTGATTTGGGAGGTCCGGATATTGTCTCTTTGCGTCACGAAGATTTTGACGTAAAAGCCTTCGGTCAGCAGCGTTATGCTTTGTCATGGGTTCCTCTATACATAGTGTATCACAAAGTATCTTAACGTATCATATCGGAAATTCTTAAATCCTGCTAGTTTTGGTTTCTAGTCATGACGGAACCGAGAGTCGCGCTGCTAGTTCGGATGCCGGCCAGTCTCAAGTTACGATTGGCGGAGATGGCGAGACATGAGCGCCGGTCTCTGAGCAAGCAAGTTGAATTGCTGCTAGAAAGATGCCTCGAGCTTGAGGTTCGAAAAGGCTCTGCCATGCCCGCAAAGGGCGGTCGCCGAGGGGCGAAGTGACAAAGCATTGTTCGGACTGGCACCACGGTTCCCTCACGTATTCGGGCGCTGATCGGAATGGCAGAACCCGTATTCGCAGTCCGAACCTTTTGTGCGAGATTTTATGCTAGACTGTTTCCAGCAACTCCAGCTAGGGATATCGTCTCGAAATCATTGGATTTGTCAGGACGCTGACACGTTTTTCTTCTTCAACGTAAAATTCCAGGACATTTGAAATTTAGGGTTGACGCTGGGTCGGGACTCTGGCGGGCCCCTTCTGTGCTCGCCCAGGCCGCCTCGGGAATCAACTGGGCCAGGGTCATGTCCAGTGTGTGAGCATGCTTTCAGCGGCGGTCCAACGCTCTGCGAGAACGCGAGAACGGAGGGGAGACGTGAAAATTCAGAAAACGGTAACGCAGAAAGTGGTGGCTGCGAATCGGCGCAATGCTCGAAAGGGTACTGGACCTCGGGATCCTGGAGCGGTGAACCAAAACGCCTGTAAGCACGGCCTGCTGGCGAAGCACTTGAGATTCCAAAGTGCCGATCAAGAAGCAGAGTTCGCGAGCCTGCTGAGGGATTTCGAGGAGGAATACCAACCCTCTGGCGTCACAGAGTCGGCACTGGTCGAAGAGGCAGCCGTCTGTTTGTGGAAGCTAGGGATTCTTGAGGGTTGGGCACTGGAAGAATTCGTCAATCGGCGAAACGCCGCGCAGGCGATTGTGCGTACAGTCGCTGAAAACTGCGACGAAAAACAGCTGCCGTTCTTTACGCAAGGGAACGGTTCGCGGTCTGCCGCCCAGTTGGGTTGGGATTGTCAGGAGCTGCTTATCCGGAGTGGCACGAGCAATGTCGAAGACGCGGACGTATTTGACATGTCAGACAAGAGGGCCACGAGTGGGCACGTGCTTATAGCGGCGAAGCTCAATAGTTCGATCGATACCATAGCACGTTACCAGAGCGCCTTGAAGAAGGATTTTTATCGCGCGATTGCGGCCCTGCGCGATATGCAGCGCGAAAGGCTCAGCAAGAACAGCGCCAATGTTTCGGAGGTCAGTGAATTGCCATATCCGATGGTGGCTGAGACCCTCGATCGATAAGCGATAGCTGTTGCTCAGGACGAAGGAATTAAGAATGTTCGTGGAGTAAGGCAAATTGTCAAAAGGTTATGCTTGGAGTTCTCTATATGAGCCACCCAAAAAAACACCATCGCGTGAGATCACCGGCCGACGATCAACGGAATTCGACTGCTGAAACCTGTTCCACCGCGAATCATCCGGAGATACTTGACGGCTTACGCGCGTTACGGCCCTGCATTTTGAAGATGTTTGCGCGCATCGAACGCCTCACCGAGAAAGTTGACGAAGCATTCGCGGGGCAACCGTTCTGGCCCAACCTGCCTCCGGACGCTCCAGCGAATAGGCGACGCTTCAAAGCTTACATCGGATTGCACGAAGAAGCTGTTAAGCTTTTCTCGCGGACTCATGAGATCTGGCTGCTGTCACACGGTGTCCAAGTCGTGAGAAGAGCAATCCCGCGGGAGAGCAGAAAAAAGAGGCGAAGGGGCACAACGGCGCCATCTATAAAATCCCGAACCGCGAAGCGCAAGGCTTGAAGTCAGGCTTCTCGATTGGAGCGGAGGCGATTAGTTCCTAGAGTACGCAGCAACGACATCGCGAGGCAAGCGATTTTACGAAACAAAGCCACTAAGTCGTTTGTTTGCAATGACCGATCTTGGACGGACGGTCTGATCGCGTGCGAAGCGCCAAGATGGGAACTTTCCGGCACTTCTGGTTTTTGCAATCTGGCCGATCGTGTAATTTGTGCCAAGGGTTTTCCCTAGGCGGGAACTTTCGTCTAAGGTATTCACCTGATCAGCCTGGCGAGGCCACTCCGCTCCTAAGGAGCAGAGAAGTCATTCAACTCTCTGGATCACGATTGGAAGGTTGCTAAAGTGGGGAGGTCGCGATCGTCCCTCCGCCGCACTTGCGATTCGCGTCCACGGTTCGAGCGGGGGCTTTACGCGCCAAACGGCGAAAATCTCCCCCCGGATGACAGGTCCCGACTGATTTGGGGAGGGGCATTTCCGCTTCCGCGGATGCGGTCCTATCGCCTGCAACCGCCTGTGGGAAATGCTGTTCGGGCATCACGGTGGATAACCGTCTCAAAATGGCAACGTGAGTGCTACGGGATTTGGTAAGGTTCCAGCCACGCTCCGACTTGGGCGTGCGGCGATGCAAGAAGGAGGGGGGATCGGATGAAGGATCAGACTGTTCGGCTGGGTCCACGCGAACAGCAAATTGTCGAATTGCTTTTGCAGGGTTGTGACAACGCCGAGATTGCGTCTCAACTCAACATGGCGCGACGCACTGTGAAAGCGCATTTCAACCGGTTATTTCTGAGGTTCGGAATTAACGGCGGTATCAAGCGAGTGAAACTCGCGACCCTGTTGTACCGGAGGCAAGCATGTCTGCAACTGAACGCTATGGCACCCGTGTCCCCAGTGAACGTGAACAGCGGGTTATCCAACTCGTTGCCGAAGGCCTGAAGAACCGCGAAGTCGCGGAAGCCATCGGGACGACTGAGCACGTCGTGAAGAATTATCTGCGTGTGATCTACGACAAGCTAGGACTGTGGAACCGCGTCGAACTAGCGCTGTGGTATGAGTCGCGGCGGAATCCGTCGGTGCTGGTAACGCAGTAAGTTTTCGTCCAAGTCCGCTAGGACTATTGTGCGAAATGCGGCAGTGCGTCCGCTGAGGGCACGCTGAATCAGTTGCAGCCAAAAGCCTGAAGATGTCGCAGCCGCTCGCCGGCGTCTTTTGTTCCGCGGAGGGCCGCTGAATCGAGCAAGATGCGCGCCTGATCGCAATTCTTCGGAACTCCATCGCCTTTCAGATACAAATCCGCTAGAAGAACGCTCGCACTGCCATTGTGTTTGGCCATGGCTTTCCAGAGCCACTTCGCCGCCTCGGCGCTGTTGCGCGGCTCGCCATTGGCTCCGTGAAGGTAACGCTGCGCCATGGCTAGTTCTTCGGCGCCGTTCCCCGCAAGACTTTCCGCCGTCGGGTTCTTCTCGGTGGTTAGAGTCGAGGGTGGGGCAGCTTTGGCGGTCGTGTCCCTGCCGCTTTTCGGGGTCGCGTCCTCACTCGCCGGATCGGCCGCCGCATCACGGGAAGGGACACCGGCTGGCTGGTTCGACGCGGGAGGTTGTTCCGGAACATCCGCTTTCGATGTGCTCGGCGCAGCCGGAGCCGGTGTCGCGGGCAGCGTCGTCGCAGCAGCGGTCGAATCCTGCAATGCAGCGTGCGAATTCCCGGAGGTGGTTTGCGCACTGCGCCAGGCCATATACGCCAGCGCGAAAATCAACGTCGCCAGGGCGATCCCCAAATAGACGCGGTAGGAGTGCGAAGTCGGCGGATCGCTGAAGGTATCGTCGCAGTAGCCGGTTTCGCGGGCGCTGCGAAACAACGACAATTCATTGGCAAGCAATGCCGGTTCGTAGACCGCGGCCGCGGACGGAGTGGGTCGATCCTGAAGCCAATCTTCGATACGCCGATCTTTGATTGGACGATCTTCGGTCGGGCCGTCGACGCAAGGATCCTCGACCTGAAGATCCGCAACATGCAAATCGGCCACATGAATGCCGGTGGTCGTGGGTTGTTCCGCCAGAGCAATGCCACAGATACCGCAAAACCGGTGAGATGCAGGATTCTCGCGGCCGCACCTGTGACAGCGAACGCCGGCCGGTTGTGCTTCCGCAAACGATGGAGCGGCTGCGATCGCACGCTGTGGGGCTGAGCGTTCCAAGTCCGAGGATGCAGGCGCGGCGTTGGTGACATCGTGCTGCGGATTCTCCGCCTGCAACTCCCGCAGCAACTCCAGCACAGCCTGCTCGCGTTTTTCCGGCGGGCTGGTGAAATAAACCTCGGCCCAGCGACCCATGTTTTGGGCCAGGAGGGGATTCAGAAGAGGGTTCAACTCAGGCGACGGCAAGGTGCCGGCACCGTCGGAATGGTCGGTTTGATGCGGCAAATAGCGTTCTCCGGTTTAACCAAAAACTTGAAGAGAATTTGTGGGCGAACCCTATCTTTTAGATTGCACTCTGGAGGCCGGGAGTTGTCAACTGAAACCACGAGGTAACCGCAAGTGGCGGCCTGGCAAGGACTTTCAGTCGCAGGCCTTTCGGGAGGCGGGCTCGAACTGGTCCAGTTGCGCGTCCCGCTGTGAAGTAAATTTCCCCTTCGGCGTCTTCCCGTAGAGATCGGCTCCGGGGCAGTAGTAAAGCGCGGTGTGGAGATCGACCCAGACCTGTGTCTCAGGATTTCCCTTGGATTCCGGCGTCGGTGGCGCCTCCGCCAGACCCATGCTGATGAGCATCCGGTCGAACAGCGAAAGATCAGCCTCAGGCGAGGTTTTGCGATGAGCCGCCGCTGCGGCGGCCGGACTCCCCGTGGGTCTGAAGGAATGCTTGGGCAAGGTTACCCAGCGAATGACACCGGCAATCAGCAGGACGGCAATCGCCAGGTAGATATCGCCTCGGTGAGAATTCCAGAACCGGGCCACTCCCCCAGGACCGTGTGTAGAGGCCAGTTGCTCCAGGAAATCGCGGGCGCTGGCCGCAGAACTCCACGCGGCGGTAGTTTCCGTTTTTGCAAGCGCCGTGGATTGTGGGGCCTCGACCTCGTCTTCTTCGCCGGTCTCCAGAGGGCCGGTTTCCAAAGGAACTTCAATATCCGACAGTACGGGCTCCTCGAACTCTGCATGGATCGTCGATGGATGGATCGTCGATTGAGCGCTGGTTGATGGATAACTCGTCGATTGATGGGTCGGTAATTGGTGGCTCAGCGCATCGCTGAATTCGGTAGACTCGGCCTCACCAACCGGTAGCTTGACCGCTGCAAAAAGCGCGCGCGTTTGACCTGCGAGCGGATCGGTCAGAGATTTCTCCGAGGGGATTCGATCCGAGGGGATACGATCAAGGTTCACTTGCGATACCAGCGGAGCGGGTGCGCGATCGACAGAATCCAGCGCGGAACTCTTCCTCATCGCTTCCTGCATATGCCACATAGACGCCACTTTGCTCTGCATGCTGGGCGGCTCGTAGTCGCTGCTGCGCGGCGTTCCGCAATTTCCGCAGAACTGTTCCTCTCCTACGAGTTGGTGCGCGCATTTCCGGCAAAAGAAATCGGACGCGGTCGCTGCTGCGGCCGGAGCGATGGGCCGAATCTTCGTTTCTTCAGCTGGAGGCTTGTCGACCAGAGTCGCGAGATTCGGCGTCAGCTTTTCCAGTGCTTCCAGCATGGCGGCACGTTCGTTCGCGCGCGATTTCTTCCGGGTGACTTCTTCGTCGCGCACCAGCGCTTCGGTTACTAATCCGGCCATGAGTTGGCAGGTGTGAACATCCTGATCGGTAAAGGCCTGCGTGGTGGCGTAGTAAAGCTCCAGGCCGCCTGCGACTTTGCCATTGTGAAAAACTGGAACCGCGATCAGCGACTCGATGCCCCGACGGCGGCACTGTTCCGCATCCACCAGCAATTCGAGATTGACATCAGCACAGCGGAAGACGTCCCCGCTCTCAAGGCAGGAGGCGCAGAGCGCCTTTTCCACGGGAACATCGGTGCCCGTAGCTGGCGTGAGGTTTCCGGCAGTTGCCCGGTAGTAAAGGGTTTCGCCGTCTTTGTTGCTCTCAAGGATGCCAATTGCAGCACCGCTCGCGCGAGCGATCTGGATCAGTTGCTCGGCGACCAACGACAGCGCGCTCCCCAATTCCAGATGACGAAGTTGAATCAGGTGCTGGGTTTCGACGATCTTGGCCAGGGTGGAGGTGTAATCGGCGTTGGGCGCGGCCGGCTCTGGTTCCAGGATTTGCGGCGCACTTTGGGCAAGGGTGGAACGCAGTTCCGCCTCGAGCTGTTCGGGCTTCAACTCGGGCAGCAGTTCGGACTTCAGCTCGAAGGCGAGTTCCATCTCCTGCCGTTTGCGGTTGTGTTCCTGCAGCACATAGGCCGCTTCCAGCAGCTTTGCGAGGGTCTGCTCGTCGACGACTGGTTTGTCTTTTTCCTCGGCCACGATTTCTTCTTCCAGCAGTGGAAACCGTCCCATGGCGCATCCCGGTATCCGGCGGGAATGCGCCTATTCTAGTGCAATACCCTCGGCCGCACAGAGTGGCCAAAGGTGCATCTAGCGGGGGGATGAGATTCAGGGGGGAGCGAACTTGGGCTCCTTTGGCAGGCGGGGCCCTTCGACTCTGCCGATAGTTTACCGCCAGACGCGGCGGGTTGCGAGTAGTTCTTCAAGCGGGACGGGTGAGGGCAGAGTCTGGTAATCACACTCCAGTAACCACAGCAGGTTGCAACGATCTGCAACCTTCACCGCAGATCTCCTCATTCGGATGCGGGAGAGATCTCGGTCGGGGATTCGCTCTTACCGCTCAGATAAAAGTGCACCGCCGGAGTGATGATGAGCGAGAGCACCATGGAAATGAGAACGCCGCCAATGACTGCGATGGCGAGCGGCTGCAACATTTGCGATCCGGCGCCGATGGCGAAGGCCAGCGGCAGCATGCCCGCGACTGTAGCCAGGGCCGTCATGACGATGGGACGCAACCGCTGTGTTCG
>CAVQDN010000010.1:0-41171 GCA_963711275.1 uncultured Acidobacteriaceae bacterium
TCTCGACTATCGGCAGGCAAGAATTCGACGACGCAGAGCCAGTCCTTCTCATCTGCGAGTAGGGCTCGAAATCGTCTTTGCGCTTCGTTCCCAACATCGCCGATCACCTTGTTCGAGAGTTTCGGGTCAAACTCGCAATACACAGACGATACACACAGCGTCGGATCCTTGGTATTCTCTACTGCTATTCACAGGGCATTACGGTGCGACCGGTGCCTTGTAATTACAACGTGATACAAACTGCGTATTCCGGTGAAGTCGATCAGGGCTCCGGCGTGATGCCGATCAGCGTTCCGGTTGATTCCGATCAGGTGATCGGAGCGGAGCGACGCTGGCAAAGCGATTGTGTAGGAAGTGATCGGAATCGTCAAGAAGAAGTTGGAAGCGAGATGGGGTTCGGAGCAAAGCGACGCTGACGAGATGGCAGTTGGAAAAGATTGGGAAGTGGTGGGATCGGATCGGCCGGGCGAGCGGGGATTTGGGGGGCGGGGGAAAGGGGCGGCATTTGAGCCCCTTTATCCCCCGCATCTCCATTTCGAGAGGAAACGTTAGGTAGGTAAAGGAGTGTCCGTTTCCGGCCCGGTCCGGGCAGTTTTAGTTTTCCGCATGGACTCGCCGCGTAACTCCATGCGATGAGCGTTATGTACGAGACGATCGAGAATGCCGTCGGCGATGGTCGGGTCGCCGATCTGTTCGTGCCATTTGGCCACGGGGACCTGCGAAGTCAGGACCGTAGAGTGGACCTGATAGCGTTCCTCGCAGATTTCCCAGAAGTCCCGACGCTCGGTTTCCTGCAAAGGAGCCATGGCCCAGTCATCGACGATGAGTAAGTCGACGCGGCCCAGGCGGGCTAGGAGATTACGCAGACTGCCGTCAGCACGAGCCAAAGCGAGGTCGCGGAACAGAGCGGCAGCCCGGGTATACAGTACCAGGTGGCCGTCGCGACAAGCTTTTTGCGCCAAGGCGCAAGCTAAGAAACTCTTGCCGATGCCAGTGGGTCCGACGATGAAAATGTTCTCGTGACGCTTGACCCATCCCGAATCGGTGGCCAAAGCCCGCATGGCACTGCGGTCCAGGCCGCGCGCGGCGCGATAGTTGATATCCTCCACGCAAGCATTGCCGCGGAGTTTGGCATAACGCAAGCGTCGTTCCAGCGCCAGATTTTGCCGACAAGTCCAGAGTCGATCTACCATCAGCGATAATTTCTCTTCAAAGCTGAGGGCTTGGGTATTCTCGTCTTGCTCGAATGCGCGCCAGGCTTCGACCACGGGTTCCATCCGCATGGCCAGCAGTTTGTCGATCGTCGGTTGATTCAACATGTCTCGCCTCCTCGCTCGAAGTACGCCGCTCCGCGGACGTTGTCGTGGGTGGAGCCGGAACGTGCCGGCGTGGGAGCACTGGGTGGAGTTTGATCCAGCGAGTGCCGCAGAATGGACTCGATACTCTTGTAGCTCACAGCGCCGGTGTCGAGCGCCCGCTTCGCCGCCGCTTCCATACGGGCGAGCGGATAGCTTTGTGCCAAGCGGATGATGCCCAGGCAAGAGCGATAGCCCATCTCCGGATGAGGATAGGTTTCCATGATTTGGGTTACGACTTGAGCGGTGTGCGCCCCGACCGTTTGGGACCACTGGATCATTCGCGAGGGCGGCCACTCCAGATGGGCGCGGTGAGATTTGGGACGATGCTCCGGGGTAGTAACGGGAGTATGTGGTTTGTGAGCTCGCAGATGGGAAGCCACCCGTGTTCCTTGGTGAAAGATCTCGACCGTGGTTGGAGTGGCGCGTACCTCCACCTTCTTCTGCACTAGTTGATAGGGCACGCTGTAGAAGCTGCCGTCGAACTGTATGTGGTAGTCGATGTTGACCTTGGCGGCTGCCCACACTGCCGCCAGCTCAAAGCGTTGGGTGGGCAGTGGTCGCAATGCCGGGCGGTCCAGTTCGGCAAACACACTCTGACGGGAACCCGCGCGTTTTTTGAACGGGTGCTGATTCAACTTGAGCAGTAGTTCGCGGATGGCCCGGTTCAACTCCAACAGGGAGAAGAACTGGCGATGCCTTAGCGCAGCCAGGATCCAGCGCTCGGCTAGGAGAACCCCGGCTTCTACTTTTGCCTTATCGCGTGGTTTCCGCCGCCGAGCCGGCAACACCCCTAAGCCATAGTGCATGGCCATTTCCTGATAAGTTGGGTTTAGGTCGGGTTCATAACGACAAGCTTTACTCACGCCGGTTTTGGTGTTGTCGGGAATCAGCAACTCGGCCACCCCACCCATGAACTCGAAGGCCCGCACGTGCGCCCCGATCCAGTTGGACATGGTCTCGTCCTCGGTGGCTTCGGCATAGGTGTAACTGCTTGCCCCCAGTACCGCTACGAACAACGAGGCCTGCAGCACACCGCTACGGTCCGGTTCGTGGACGAAGATCTTGTCGCCCGCCCAATCGACAAACAACTTCTCGCCGGGACGATGTTCCTGGCGCATCACCACGTCCCGCTGGTACTTCCATTGCTGGTAGCGATGACAGAACTGACTGTAGCGGTAGCCGTCGGGATGCGTCGCTCGGTACTCCTCCCAGAGCAACTGCAAGGTGACGTGCTTGTGTTCCTGAAGTTCTTTGTGGATATCGGCAAAGTCAGGAAGGTCGCGTGCCGGGGCGCGCGCTGGCTTCGGATCGGTGGGGAATAAGGCGGCTTCTAACTCCGGCTCCGACATCTGCTCCGGAAGTGGCCAGCTCAAATCAGCCGCCGTGAACCGATGCAGATATTCGTGTACCGTACTCTGGCTCAGGTTCGCACTGCGGGCAATCTGGCGCTGTTTTAGTTTTAGGTCGAAGTGGAGACGCAGGACCTCGTGTGTTTTTCGCATGGACACTCTTTCTGCAGGCACTTCCACCTCCTCTCAGAGGCAAAGTACCTACTGTTTGTGTCCAGCGTCGCCACGGACTTTTCCACAGCTGTTCCGGCATGCCGATCACCCTTCCGATCAAGCCCGATCATTGATCGGCTTCGCTCCGGAACGGTGATCGCTTTCACCCCGGAATACTGATCGGCTTCAGCCCGGAATCGTGATCGACATCATGCCGGAACGCTGATCGGCTTCGTCCGGAATACGCACAAACATATCAGCGCCCTTTCACGGCGGTAACACGGGTTCAAATCCCGTCGGGGACGCCAAATTTGATTAGGGTGGCAAAAGCCTCCTGAAGTCGCATGAAAAGAGCTTCTTTGAACCGTCTAACCTGTCGCTTTTACTAGAGTTCTTCGGCGATGAGCTGGAACTTGTTCTTGGGCGGAATAGCAGGGAGGCAATTTTGCGATTGCACCACGGTCTAAAGGCACCCACGGGAGCTCACCACCTGAAGTATGACGATGCCAGGTTAACGGTAGGTGAGCCGGGCCCATGGCGCGGAGCTGAAATCATACTTGCGGCGGACCCCACGGGTACAAAACTGGATACGAAGCCTTATTGCCCAACCGTGCGGGGGGCAACCAGCGACCGAGTAGCCGGACGGGATTGCTCCCGTCCAGCCCTCTAAGAACTGTGCATGAAAGTTTCCTCTCACACAGCTCAAGCCCTTCGAACGCCTCTTTCAGGGAGACGCGGTTTCGAGACAGGAATGCGCTGGCGGTGAACCCGGTCATGGCACTCTGGATGAAGTAGAACGCGGTTCTCGGCGCTTTGCGAACCACCCATTGCACGGGGAACGCAGTGGTGAAGGCGCCAGCTCGTGAGCCGAGTGATTTTCGCATTGCACACAGTGCAGAGCCCGCGTTGTTCATGCCAGAGAAAACGAAGGGTACGAGTGCCCCGAAACGTGTCCTGCATATGGGCTGCTTCGCGTTGTTCGAAGTAGGCAGCATAGGCAGGGTCGTAGGGGTTCGCGTCCCCTGTCACTTTAACGTGTCGCTTAATGGGTGTGCGGCGGGCGGGCCGCAGCCAAACCTGAATGGGCTGGCCTTGGTCATCCCGCTTTTCGCCGAAGAAGGACCAGTCACGACCACGACGCGACGCAAAGTACTTCTGTTTGCGCCAGCGTGTGTTCTTGTTCGGGTGTCTTCGTCGTGCCCATTGCCACAGACTAGAGAAGATGTGGTGATCCACGCGAGCGAACGTGCGTGTACTCACCACGTGCCGATGATAGTTGGCCCAACCCCTAATTTTGGGGTTGAGTTACGGATCAGATCGGCGGCCGACATGCCCCGCGCAGCTCTGATTGTCTTCCGGATGCCGCCCAGGAAGGTTTTAACGTTCTTCTTGGAAGGCTTGATGAGCAATTTCCCGTTGGGATATTTGCGCACGTTTTGTCCGAGGAAATCAAAACCTTTCTCCACGTGGGTGATGACTGTCTTCGTAGGAGAAAGCTCCAGGCCTCGTTCTTGCAGAAACTGCTCGACGAGGGGTTTGATCTCTCCTTCCAGTAGTTCTTTGGTTCTACCGGTGATGATGAAGTCATCCGCATAACGGATGAGATTGACACAGGCAAATTTACCTCCGAAGGAGGAGAGGGGCTTTTTTGTCGGAAACTTTTCCTTCAAGAGCCGCTCTAGTCCATCCAGCGCGCAATTGGAAAGCGCAGGTGAGATAATTCCGCCTTGTGGAGTCCCATCCGTGGTTTCGTGAAGGACGTGTTTTTCCATATACCCGGATTTCAGCCACTTTTGGAGAATGGCTCGATCCATGGGAACGTGAGCCAGAAGCCAATCATGCGAAATTCGGTCGAAACAGGATTTGATGTCACCCTCGAGAATCCACTGCGGGTTTGGTTTGGACAGTGCATTGAAACACTGTTCAACCGCATCGGCGCAGGACCGCTGCTGACGAAACCCGTAGGAGTTGTTGTCAGCAGTGGTTTCCACCACGGGATCGAGCGCCAGTAAATACAGTGCTTGTTGGGCTCGATCTTTCATAGTGGGAATTCCGAGCGGGCGCATCGTTTTACCATCCGATTTCGGAATGTAAACGCGTCGGAGAGGCTGAGGTTGATAGCCTCTACGCTTGAGTGCATGTACGGCCTGTATCTTCTCTTCTGGTGTGTCCCAGATTTCTTGGTCGACACCTGGGGTTTTCTTGCCTTGGTTTTCCGTCACTCGTCGAACGGCTAAAACCTTGCCGCTATACGAGTGGGTCAGCAGGCGTTGCAAGGCTCGCACCTTGCCCCATCTGCTTGCCTTCGTTGCCTGCACGATACGCACTTGGAGTCGGCGAACGTTGCGGTTGGTGGCTTGCCAGTCTATGGCGTACCATTCTGCCGCCTCGCGTGAGACCGCACCAACAGCTCGCGCTGTCGTCATCTGCCTTGCCTCATGTGCCGATTTGCCCAGTTCTCTCGTGTGAAGCACCTGAAGGAAGTCAGCCCGCTTTCGCGCCCGGCAATGTTGTCGATGGGACTGACGCAACCGGTATCCGTTCCATTACAGAGCGGCATTCGCTTCCTCCTTCCTCTCATGTCCGCACCGCCATCGGCCCATCTTGCGATGTGCTTTCCCTTGTGGGGAGCGATACGGATTTATCCTGTTCCGTTGGAATGACGCGATAGGTTAGGTCCGCTCTTTACGCCGGCAGTGTGATATGACCATGACGGAGAAAACCAATACGCTCCGTGCCCACTGCAGGAAGAACCACGCAGCATCTTAGGTTCTCTTAGGGTGACGACGCTTACGAGCATTCGTGTATTCTGACCTTGCTATCAAGCCTAGGCCTTCTCCGCATTGTGCTAGCAGATACACCGTCGCCTCGCGGTTCCGATGCTACCCTCACGGGTATGGGTACATTGTCCGAGGGCTTCGAACGGTTTGTTGCCGCCCCGCTCCAACCTCGTAGGCTACGTCCGATGGTACGCACGGTCTGATAGTGTTTCGCTTTTTCCTCCTTCAGACAATCATTCCAACAGCTTTCAGTTCGCAGATGGTGTCCCTACCGCGATCGACAACTACCCTCGGGACTTGATGCAGACGAGGCTTCGAGAGGAGCCCGGATCAGCGCGGCTCGAGTAGAAAGTCGGACGTGAGCTGGCCTCCGTAGTACTTGACCACGAGCGCGGCTACGCGGGCGATAGTGTCATGGAGGGCTGCCGTCTCTCCTCGATGATGGCCCGTGAACACCACCAGCACGATGGGTTGTTTGTTGACCCACAGTACTCCAGCATCATTGGCGATAACGGGCTGCCCATCGCCGGTTTTATGTACTATGCGAACGCCGCGCAGATATCGCGGGAAGCGATCGTTTACCTGCTGCATGTCCATCGTGTCCAGCAACTGTTTGCTCGCTCCCTTTGACACCAATTTCCCCTCGACCATCAATTCCAAGAGGCGCCCGATGTTCCGAGCGGAGCTGTGGCCGAAATAGAGTCCGGCATCATAGATCGTATGGCGGAACGCTTCTCTAACCTGGGCATCGCCATACTTGGCAAAGGGGAATCCTATGGTCTGGTCTCCAGTGGCTGTCTTATACACCGGATCTAAGGTCCCCAGCCAAGTGCGATCCCAGTCGAGGTCTGAAAACTCGATGGAGGTTTTCTCCAAACCGAGCGACCGCATGTACTGAGTCACATTCCCTCGGCCAACTTTATCAGCGAGAAGGTCGGTGGCCTCATTGTCGCTGATGATGATCATCAGCGTAAGCAGGTCCTTGATGGTCGTTTGCAGACCGGGATCGAGAGCGTAGAGGACTCCGGAAGGAAGCCTGCGGTCACCGGCCTTCAGCTCGATGCGGTCTGCCAGAGAAAACTTTCCCGCTTCGCTTTGGCGCAAGACCTCAGCAGCGATGGACAGTTTTATGACGCTGAAAGTCTCGTAGACGGAATCCGCGTCCATGGTAATCTCGTCTCCGCTGGCGAGGTTCTTCATGTAGATCGCCATATTGCCGGGGAACCTCTGGCGCAGAAGGGACAGCTTGTGCTCCAGTTGCGCGGGAGGGTGAGGCTTCGAGGTTTCCTGTGCAAGGCACACCTGACATGAAGAAAACATGAGAAGTGCTAACCAAAGCCCGCGACAGTTCATCACTTTTCCCCGTCGGTAAATTTTTGAATGTGTAAAGGCGATATTTTGCCAGCCCGAGTCTTACGGAGGAAGCGAGTATCATCTAGAGTCGTATCTCCAGTCAACGAAGCGCAGGCAGGTGGTGTATACCTTCCGAGCCGGTTGCTCGTGAATCGCGAAGAAGCACTCGGGTTCGTTTGAAGCTCCTGATCCAGGTTCAGAGTGCCACTGAACCTCTGACCTGCGAGGGAGAGACAATCGTCGTCAACCTCCATGGGGCATTGATGTTGACTGCCGTTGCGCTCAGGGTAGCGATGAAAGTCTTAATTCATGTCCAGATCACAGACAAACGCGCAGCGGCAGAGGTTGTGTACGTCGATCCTGACCAGCCCCGACACTGCGGAATCAAGCTTGCAAAACCAGAAAACATTTGGGGAATCTCTCTGCCACCGGACGACTGGCATGAAGGTCACATTTTGCCTGGGAAGGGCGGGAGGTAGAATCGATTTGTGCCTATAACGTACAAAATCGACGCCGATAAGGGCACGATTCGGACCAAGGGCGTCGGGCATGTGACGCTGCAGGAAGTCATCGATCACTTTCGGACTTTGGAACAAGATCCCCAATGCCCAGAGTGCCTCGACGTCTTCTTGGACCTGAGTGAAGTGGATTCTTTACCGGAGACTCCCCAAGTCTCGACCGTCGTCACTGAAGTCAAGAGGATCCGTGGCAAGGTTCGCTTCAAAGCGTGTGCAATCCTAGCGAGCCGCGACGCTCTTTTTCGGCATGATGAGGATACTTGAAGTGCTGGCAGAAGACTCCTTCCGCGTAACGCGCACTTTCCGAATCTCTCTTACTGCCAGGAGTTGAGTCATGCACACTTTGCTTCAGGATCTCCGCTACTCTGCGCGTCAGCTCATCAAGAGTGCAGGATTCACGCTGACCGCAGTCCTCTCCCTGGCGCTCGGCATTGGAGCAGCGACCGCTGTGTTCAGCGTGATTTATGCGGCGCTCGTGAATCCTTATCCCTACCCTGCGGCAGATCGAATTGTGCGGCTCACGGTGGACAGCAAAGCAGGTTTCGGGGATCCCGTCGTCCTAAACGGTGCCGAGATTCAGACTTTGCGTCAATCCCCCGTGGTCGAGAGCGTTCTGACCATGGACTACAACGCGCTGATGCTGACCGGGCAAGATCTTCCGGAAAACGTCAACGCCGTAAGCCTGATCTCGAATGCTTTTCAGGATCTCGGCGTTCCCCCGCTGCTGGGGCGCGGAATCTGGCCATCTGACGCAGTCGATGGCCAGGAGCCGCAACCTGTCGTACTGCTGTCTTACAAATTCTGGCGCAAACACTACTTATCCAACCCAGACGTATTGGGTCACACGCTGCAACTGGATCACAAGAATTTTAAGATCGTGGGCGTCGCAGCCTCGCGATTCGCCTGGGGTGACGGAGACGTATATCTCCCGCTGAAGCTGATGCGCGATCCGGGACGCACCTCGGTCATCATTTTGCTCCTGCGGCCCGGCGTCAGCCCGGCCGCGGCCGACGCCGCGCTTCAGCCGCTCGTCGAACAGTTCGCCAGCTACATGCCGAACGATTTTCCCGACGTCTTCAAGGTTCATGTGCAAGGACTGAACGACTGGGTCGTCAGCTCCTTGGGCGGTACGCTGTACTTGCTCTTTGGCGCGGTGATGTTGCTGCTCGCGATCGGATGCGGAAACGTCTCAATTCTCTTGCTGGCGCGGGGCACGGCCCGGCAGCACGAATTGGCGGTAAGGACCGCAATCGGCGCGGGCCGCCTTCGCATCATTCGTCAATTGCTCACCGACTCGCTGCTTCTCGCAGCCATTGGAGCGGCACTCGGCGTTCTGACTTCTTACGGCGCTCTGGCGGTGATTCAAAGTCTGCTGCCACGATCTTCGTTTGCTTCCGAGGTCTCGATTGGCATCAACCTGCCTGTGCTCGTTTTCAGCGTCACGGTAGCACTGGGAACCGGCGTGCTGTTCGGGCTTTGGCCGGCGCTGCAACTCTCGCGGACGCAGATCGGCCAAATCATGCAGTCCGGCACACGTCGCGCAGCCGGCAGCGTCCGCGGACGCAGAACCCACAGCATCCTGATCGCCGCGCAAGTGGCGCTGACATTGTTGTTGCTGGCAGCTGCGGGCTCTTCCATGAAGGGGTTCGCCCAGTTGATCCATCAGCCCCTCGGTTTCGATCCGCACAATGTGATGGCGATCGGCATTCCGTTACGCGAGGACTCCTATCGCACCTGGCCCGCGCGTGTCGCCTTTTTTGAGCAGTTGCGCGGGAAAGTCGCCGAAACGTCCGGTGTGACCACGGCGGCGATTTCCACGGATGCGACGCCGCCACGCAATGGATGGATCATGGGGTTTGAGATTCTGGGCAAACCGGTGGCGAATCCTCCAATGGGATCGATCAACCTGACTAGTCCCGACTACTTTTCCGTCCTGCGCATTCCTCTGCTGCAAGGGCGTATCTGGAGCGACGCCGAGAATTCCAGGGGCGCCCACGTAGCCGTCATCAACCGCACCCTCGCGCAGCGCTACTTTCCCAATGGCGACGCCATCGGGCACTCGGTGAAAATGCCGGGTCTCGAAGGCAACCCGGCCACAGTGTTGTCACCGCCGCATATTGGCAGTTCCTGGTTACAGATTGTCGGCATCGTCGACGACGCGCGCAATGACGGTCTGCGAACCGTCGCCAGACCGGCCGTCTTCGTGCCCTATACGTTCAGCATGGGGGAGAGCACGGAGATTCTGGTTCGCTCCGAGGTCCCACCCATGACGCTCCTGCATACCTTGCGCGAGCAGTTGCGGGAAATTAACCCGGATCAGCCCACCTTCGCCAGTGATCTCGAAACGCGCCTCACCTATGAACCCGAGTGGCAGCAGGAGCATATCGCAGCGTGGATCTTCGGCGCCTTTGCGTGGCTCGCCCTCGCCCTCGCCGCCATCGGACTGCACAGCGTGGCGTCCTACACGGTGGCACAACGGACCAATGAGTTTGGGATTCGTCTCGCACTGGGAGCGCAACGCGGAGACCTGCTGCGAATCGTGTTCAGATCGGCCTTGGGAAGCATGGGTGCTGGAATCTTCGCAGGCGTCGCCCTTTCGCTGGCCCTGAGCCAAATCATCGCGAAGTGGGCACAAGGGAATGCGCGCGATCCAGTCATTCTCCTGGCCGGAACGATTATCCTGGGCTTGGTGTCTGCGTTGGCCTGCGCGATACCGGCGCGTCGCGCCTCTAAAGTCGATCCGCTAGGTGCCCTACGTTGCGAGTAGTCTCGTCTTCCGGAGCGAACTCTCAGTTGACGTAACCAGGCGATGACGCTCACCGAGAATCGGTCCGACTTTTCGGTCAAGGGTCAAAACGCGCTATCGCGATTTATCGTCAGTTGTCCAGGCGAGGTCCACCTGGGTCGGCTCTCATGTAGAACTTGTGCTGATCTTCGTGGGTGATCCGAAATCCCCGCTTCTCGTAAAAATAGCGGGCGGGATTTATCTTTACAACCGCCAGCGTCATGGCTTTTGATTGATCAGCGGCCCGCGCCAAAAGTATGTCCAGAACTTTCGTCCCGATACCGCGCTCTTGCATCGCGGGCATCACGTAGAAAGAGCCGAGGTTGATCGTCCTGTTTTCAACTTGCTCTTGAATCCAACCCACATCCTGGTTGTCGGCGGTTATGATCCTGACTTCGTCAACTTTGAAGAACCCAGCAAAGTTCCTCTCCTCCCGCGCCTGATCCCAGCCGAAAAGGCGTTCGATCATTCCACGCATGGTCTCGAAATAGAGGTCGCGGGCGAAGACGGAGTCTTCACTGCACGCTGTTCGAAGCGCAATCTTCACTATTCGCTGCCCCTCTGGGATTTTGCACTTTTGAAAAGTGCCGGGCAAGGTCATTGAGTGTAATGGCGATGTTTCGCCAGCCATCCTCGTGGGCAACTGCCAACTCTTTTGCCAGCTTGACAAAGCAACGGATACCTAACATAATCCTTCGCACGTTTTTGGGTAGCCCTGCTCTTTCTTCTGCTGCCCCTAATCCATGCCGACTTTTTGATTGAGCAGTCGGGCCCCCCTTGGACGCAAGTTCGATTCCTCGTACGGAGAAATCCCGCCATGAAATTACGCGCCGCTTGCGTCGTCGCCGCGCTGTTGTCGTTCGCTCCATTGACCTTTGCCCAAACCCCAACCGCCACTTCATCCGCCCTGCCTCGGCTGGTCCGCTTCGGCGGTACGGTAAAGGATCTCAACGGCAGTCCCCTGACCGGCGTGGTCGGCATCACCTTTGCTCTCTACTCCGAGCAAACTGGTGGCGCTCCACTTTTTCTGGAAACGGAGAATGTCACCGCCGACAGCAATGGCCACTACACAGCTCTGCTGGGTTCGACCAAGCCCGACGGACTACCCGCTGATCTGTTCACCTCCGAGCAAGCCCGCTGGGTGGGAGTGCAGGTCTCGGGGCAGGACGAGCAGCCGCGAGTGCTGCTGGTCAGCGCCCCGTACGCATTGAAAGCGGGCGATGCGGAAACCATCGGCGGACTTCCGCCCTCGGCTTTCATGCTCGCGAACGGTTCGCAAGGGACCGGCGCAAGCGGCGCGAAAAGCGCCAACGCTCCGGCTGTGGCGGGTTCCCCGAAAAACTCGGTCGCGGCTGCGAATCCCGCTGTCACCGGCAAGGGGGTGGTCGACTACATTCCGATGTGGGACACGACCAGCGACATCGTGGACTCCATCCTCTTTCAAAAGACTTCGGAGATCGGTATTAACACGACGACTCCGGCGGCGACGCTCGATGTGAACGGCAGGGCTGACGTCCGCGACACGCTGACTTTATTTCCCAAGAGCACGGATTCCTCTCTGGGGATCAACGGAACTGCGTTCAAGATTGACCAGATCGGCAAAGTGACATTCATCTCCGGGCAGAGCTTCCCCGGGACGGGAACGATCACGGGCATCACGACGGCCAGCGGCAGCGGACTGTCGGGCGGGGGCACCACGGGGACGCTCAGCCTGAAAGTGCCGGCGGCCGGCATCACCAATGCGATGTTGGCAAACTCGAAGATTACCTTGAATGCCAACACCGCCGGCGGTCTCACTACGCCTGGGGCGATGACGCTGGGCAGCACCTACACCATGGGCCTGAAGGCGTGCGCCGCAAACCAGATCCTGCAATACAACGGCACATCGTGGGCTTGCGCCAGCGCCGGGATGGGCACGGTGACCAGCGTAGGCAGTGGCACGGGACTGACTGGCGGCCCCATCACCCGAAGCGGAACCTTAAGCCTCGCTTCCAATGCCTGTGCTGCGGGCAGCGCGTTGAGCGGCCTGCCATTCACCTGCTCGCTTTTCGCCACGCTGGGCGCCAACACCTTCACGGGCACTCAGTCCATTGCCGGGCACAATCTTCAAACCCTGATCGGCGATCCCGGATGCGGGACGCATAACTTCGCGGGCATCGCCTTCGGTTCATCCGGATTTTCGAATTGCGAGAACTACTCGATGGTGGGAGACGGCGTGAACACCTACATCGCTGCCCCCACCGGCAACATCTATTTCCGTACTGCCAGTAATGCGGTCACCGCGATGACGATTGCTCCTTCCGGGACTGTCGACGTGTATGGCTTGTCGGAATCGGCAACTTCGGGTTTGAGTGGCGCTAACGCGTTCGTCGGCGTGGGCGGCAACGGCGACACTAACCCCAATGGCAATCAAACTGGAGGCATCGGCGTCCAGGGTTATGGTGGCAGCGCGACGTTCAGCGGGGCCGGAGGTGCCTTCTACACAGGCAACGGGTTCGGTAACGAGGGACTGTACGCCCAGGGCGGTTTGGCCGGGAACTTCGCCGGCGACCTCATGGTCAGCGGCGCAATCATGGCGGGGACAAAAGATTTCAAAATTGACCATCCTCTGGATCCGGCCAACAAATACCTGGTCCACGCCTCCGTCGAATCCTCGGAGATGAAGAACATCTACGACGGCAATGTCACCACCGACAGCCAGGGTCACGCGACCGTGCAACTGCCGGAATGGTTTGAAGTGCTCAACACCGACTTCCGTTACCAGTTGACAGTGATCGGACAATTCGCCCAAGCAATCGTCGCACGCGAAATCGAAAACAACCAGTTCGAGATCAGGACGAGCGTGCCCAACGTCAAGGTTTCCTGGCAGGTGACTGGCGTGCGGCAGGATGCGTACGCCAAAGCGAATCCGCTGGTGGTCGAGCAGGAAAAAGATGCCCGGCTGCGCGGTTTCTACATTCATCCCGAGTTGTACGGCGCTCCGGAAGAGAAGCAGATCGAGTGGGCGCGCCATCCGCAGATGATGAAGAAGATCAAGGAAGTGAGGGCCAAGCAGCAAGTGGCGATCAAGGCGGCTGTGCAGCAGAGGTAGCATCTTGCCACGAAGAGCACAGAAACGCCGCGCGGTCTCGGGCGGCATTTTTCTTGCATCGCGGGGAAGGTGGGTGCGCCGTAACTTCTGTTATCAGGCGATTTCGCTCATCGAGAAGTGGCTGATCCGAGTCAATAAGTCAAATGGGGATGTTTCAACAACGATCCTATGGTGGTCTCAACTCCACGGCTTTCATTGACTTACACCTTTCAGCCACGTAATATTCGCCCACAATGATTGGCAAGACCATATCGCATTACCGGATCGTGGAGAAGCTGGGCGGCGGCGGGATGGGAGTGGTTTACAAGGCTGAGGACACGCGGCTCGACCGCTTCGTCGCACTGAAATTCCTTCCTGAAGATGTCGCGCGGGACCGGCAGGCGCTGGAACGCTTCCGACGGGAAGCGAAGGCCGCGTCGGCGTTGAATCATCCGAATATCTGCACCATTCACGACATTGGGGAGCAGGATGGGCAGGCATTCATCGTCATGGAGTTTCTGGACGGTGCGACGCTCAAACACCTGATTGCAGGGCATCCAATGGAACTGGACGCGCTCCTTTCGCTGGGGATTGAGGTTGGGGATGCACTGGATGCGGCACACGCGCAGGGGATTGTGCATCGCGATATCAAACCGGCGAACATCTTCGTGACAAAACGCAGACATGCGAAGATTTTGGATTTCGGATTGGCAAAAGTGGCGCAACCGGCCCGCACCGAAATGGGATCTTCGGGCGTGACCGTAAACGAGTCCGCTGCGGAAGAGCATCTGACCAGTCCGGGATCGACGCTGGGCACAGTGGCGTATATGTCTCCGGAGCAGGCGAAGGGAAAAGAACTGGATGCACGGACGGATTTGTTTTCGTTTGGCGTGGTGCTGTACGAGATGGCCACGGGGATGCTGCCGTTCCGTGGCGACACTTCGGCGCTGATTTTTCAGGCGATTCTGGATCGCGCGCCGGTGTCTCCGGTGCGGTTGAATCCGGATTTGCCCGCGAAGCTGGAAGACATCATCAACAAGGCGCTGGAGAAGGATCGGAACCTGCGCTATCAGCACGCGGCGGATATCCGGGCGGACTTGCAGCGGCTGAAGCGGGATACAGATACGGGACGTGCGGCGGCGGTCGGCTCGGGGACGGTAGCGGCGGCGCAGGACTCCGGATCCCAGCCGAGCCAGTCGGGGAGCTCGGGCTCGCGTCCGGTGTTACAGGCAGTGCTGTCCAGCCCTGGAGTCCTGACTGCGACGCCAGGCTCATCAGCGGCGGTTGCGCCTGCGATCGCGAAGACAGGAGCGGCAGGGAAGAGGCCATGGAAAGTGATCGCAATTACTACGCTTGCGGTCGTGGCATTTGCGATCGGCGGCGGGTTGCTCTTGCGGTCGCGTCGGGCCAATGCGCTTACGGAGAAAGACACGGTGGTGGTGGCAGATTTCGCCAACACCACGGGCGATGCCGTATTTGATGGAACCCTGAAGCAGGCACTGGGTGTGGATTTGGAGCAGTCGCCCTTCGTGCAGGTGATACCGCCGTCACGGGTGCAGCAGACCCTGAGCTTCATGGGACGGCAACCCAATGAGCGTCTGACGAGCGAGCTGGCGCGGGAATTGTGCCAGCGGGTGGGGAGCAAGGCGATGCTTTCGGGCTCGATTGCTAGCCTGGGAAGCCAGTATGTGCTGACTTTGAATGCGGTCAATTGTCAGACAGGAGATTCCCTCGCGCAAGAACAGGCGCAGGCCGGAAGTAAGGAGCAGGTGCTGGCCGCGTTGGGCGGGGCGGTTTCGAAATTACGCGGCCGGCTTGGTGAGTCGCTGGCTTCGATCCGGAAGTTCGACGTGCCAATCGATCAGGTCACCACTTCATCGCTTGAAGCGCTGAAGGCATTTGCCATGGGGAACGCAGAGTTCGATCAGGAGAATGAACTGCAATCGCTGCCCTTCTACCGTCGGGCCATAGAACTGGATCCCAACTTCGCGTGGGTGTACGCGCGCATGGGTACCATCTACGCCAACTCCGGAGAATACCAAAAGGCGATTGAGGCCACGCGCAAGGCGTACGAACTGAAAGATCGCGTCAGCGAACGAGAAAAGCTGTACATCACGGAGCACTACTACCAGACCGTGACCGGAGAAAAGGAAAAGGAAATGGAGGTGCTGGAACTATACGGGCGGACTTACCCGAACGACTCAGTTCCTCCGAACAACCTCTCAGTGGGTTACGAGATGAGCGGAGACTTTGACAAGGCAGCCGAGCAAGCACGCGATGCCGTCCGGGTCGATCCGAATTCCGCGAGTGCCTGGGGCAATCTGGAATACGGCTATCTGGGAGGGAACCGGCCGGATGAGGCCCAGCAGACCATGCAGCAGGCGCTGGCGCGTTTTCCGAACTCGGAGTTCGTGCACTGGCTCTCCTTTATTACTGCGCTGACTTTGGGTAAGTCGGCAGACGCAGACCGGGAACTGGCATGGTCGAAGGGTAAACAACTTGAATTCCGCTTTCTTGTTTACCAGGCGCGTGGGATGCAGGAACAGGGGAAGCTGCGGTTGTCTGAGGAGACCACGAGGCGACTCCTGGACCTGGAGAAGAATCAAGGCTTGAACGAAACGACGGAAGATGACCTGGGATGGCTCGCCATAGTGCAGGCGGATTTCGGAGCCTGTGACCGGGCGCTGCAGAATGCGGCTGTGTTGGCCTCCAGCGCGGGTCGGACGGCCACTACGTTTGCTGGCATGGCATTTGCCAGTTGCGGGCAGGGGCAAAAAGCGGAGGCCGATGCCGTGAAATTGAATCACGACCATCCGCTCGACAGCTTCCTGCAAAAGTCGGAGATTCCTCAGATTCGTGCGCGTGCTGATTTGCAACATGGCAACGCGGCCAAAGCGATCGAGGATCTTCACTCTGCCGAAGCCTATCAGCTCGGCTTCGTCGAGGCGGGTATCCCCACGTATTTGCGGGGTCTGGCCTATCTACAGAACAAGCAGGGGACGGAGGCGGCGGCTGAATTCCAAAAGGTGCTGGATCACCGGGGAGTCCTCAGCACCTCACCCTACTTAGCGCTGTCGAAACTCGGGCTGGGCCGAGCCTTAGCTCTTTCGGGCGATACGGCGAAGGCGCGAATGACTTATCAGGATTTCTTCACGCTATGGAAAGACGCTGACCCTGATTTGCCGGTTCTGAAGGCGGCTAAGGCGGAGTACGCGAAGCTGCAATAGTTTCAGATGATGGCGGCGGAACGATTAGCCTGAACTCTCAGCGACGGAGCGCGATTCTCAACTGTCGTAACAGGCCATAGCGCTCAGAATGCACGTCAGGCCACGTCCTCGACTAAGAATTTGGCGAAAGAACGGATCGACTTCAGCTTGTCCTCCCGCAAGCCGCGCAGCTCGTCCTCGCGGAGTCGCTTTTCGTGCAAGAGTCTCCCGAACACCTGTGCATTGCGAAGTCTGCGCCGGATGCTCCACAAAGCAGAAGAATGGAATCTCCTCGGCAAAGTTCCAAAATTCAGCTGCTGAGGGAACATGGTCGCAGGTTAAGGCTGGATGATGATGCTGAACAGAGGTTGCTGGTCGCCGCAAGCGGCTGCAGTTGGAAGCCCGGTAGCTTCGAACTGTTTCGCGATGTCATCATCCTGGCGAGGGACACCGGAATGCGGAACCAGAGAGAACTTTATTGCATGCGCACGGAGAACCTCGACTGGAACAACCGGATCATTTTTGTGCCGGACAGCAAGACTGCTGATGGTAGGAGGATGATCCCAATGAGCGATCGTGTGTACGAACTGCTACGCGTGCGCGCTGAAGGAAAGGGCGAAGGATGGCTGTTTCCGTCTAACCGATCGAAGTGCGGTCATTTGACGGACCTGGCAAAGCAGTTTCGCGCGACGCGTGCGAAAGCCGGACTTGCTAAAGATCTGGTTCTGTATTGCAGCCGGCACGAGCGTTGGTTTCTGTCACGATGCGCCAGTCTTGTTCATCGCGTAAACAATGGCTGGATCTATTCCAGAATCGCCAGCAGCCTGCGATGAACTCTTCCATATTTCATCAGTGGACTCATCACTGAGAAATTGCGGAACAGCGACGCTTGGGTCGAAAAAAACAATGGATCATCCGGACCCCGGTTCACGGCCGAACTGTTCTCGAAACAGTTTCTTCTGCTGGAATGCGCACTTACGCTTCGCCCTAAACTACAGGGCTTCGCTTCAGTGCGCATTCCAACGACAACATCAACCGCAAAAAGGGGACATGTCGGGACGCCAAATCTTTTCAGAAACTTAAGAGCGCAGGCAGTGTTTTTCGCAGGCACGGCGCGGATGAATCGTGGTCGCCCCCGTCAGATTCCCTGGACAACAAACATTCGCGCACCAACGTTCCGTGACCTTCTGGTCGCAGCCATCGCTTCCGATGTGGGTACTTTCATGTCAAAGTAACCTACTTGAATTGTGATATTGCATGCAATATCATAACTAGGTGCCAGCTTTCTTATGTTCTCGATACTGACGTGGCAGTTGCGGCACTGCGGAGCGACAGAGGTGCTTCCCGCCAGCTTTTGCTGGCTGCTTTAAATCGGCAGTTTGAATTGTTGCTTTCGGTTCCGCTCCTACTTGAGTACGAAGCGGTCATGACCCGCCCCCAACATTTGGCCGCATGTGGATTGAGTAGTGCCGAAGTCGGTCATGTTCTCGATGACCTGGCGGCGGTCGCGAGGCCGGTTCGACTGGCGTTCCGATGGCGGCCAAGGCTATCCGATCCTGATGACGACATGGTTTTGGAAACGGCTATAAACGGGAGTGCCAGCGCGATCGTAACATTCAATCAGCGTGATTTTGCGGCTGGAATAAAAGGCTTTAGTTGTGCGGTGATTCTGCCAGCAATGGCGCTACAACAGATTAGGAGTGTGATCCCATGAGACGAAGTAATTTCGCATTGCGACTACAGCCCTCTTTACTGGAAGAGCTGCGCAAGGCCGCTGAAGTGGAAGGTGTAGCTCTAAACCAGCTCATCAACGTAGCAGTGGCGGAAAAGGTCTCTGCTTTGCGTACGGAGGAGTACTTCCGGGAAAGGGGTCGCAGGGCTGATCGCGCCGAAACCCTGCGGATTCTTGAACGTGCTGGACAAGGGAATCCCCCTATGGAAGGCGATGAACTTCCCCCGGAGTGGCGGAAGAAGCCTGGCCGGAAAGCGGCGAATGAGAGAGATTCGGCCAAGCGGGGACAGAAGAAACGGGCCGCTGTTAAATAGCGGCGCCGCCCTTCGCCTTCAGCTGAGATCGTGCTTGTGGATGTGCTGTCGCCGACTGAAAGGCGGGCGGGGATGCTTTTGCGCTATTCCATTTAGGTCTCACATCGCGTTTTCGGGGGAAAAGACTTCCTATTGGGTCTCTCCTGCTTCAACCTTCTGGCGGTACTCATACACAGCGTCATTCCATTCTTGAAGTTGCGTCGGTCAGAAACTGTACGTTGGTTTCTATCACGATGCGGCGAGTCTTGTTCATCGCGTAAACAATGGCTGGATCTATTCCTGAATCGCCAGCAGCCTGGAATGAACTCTTCCATATTTCATCAGTGGACTCATCACTGAGAAATTGGGGAACGGTGACGCTTGGGTCGAAAAACAATGGATCATCCGGACCCCGGTTCGCGGCCGAACTGTTCTCGAAACAGTTTCTTCTGCTGAACGATGATCTCCGCGGTCTCCTGATTGATTGGAATAGAGTTCTCATTTTGGTCGACCTGGCGCTTCCGGAGACCTATTCGCCGTGCTAATCTCTTTGCCATGAGTTTCCACCTTCCTGCGAGCCGGCATGGTATGCAAGGCAGGACACGCATTTTATCGGTAGTTTATGCGCCGTTTGAGCGGTCAAATATGTCTCATTCTTCATGTAACGACGATGTAACGATAAGCAGTGCCTACTGCTCCGACGGATGTCTTAGAGGCATTTACAGCACCACCTGCGCTCTCTAAGTTCTTGTAACGCCGTCAGGACAGCGCCCTTTCACGGCGCAAACGCGGGTTCAAATCCCGCCGGGGACGGCAATTCAATAGATAGCGACGAAAACGTCTACTCTCTGCTTAACAAGACGGGATCGCTGACCTTCCGCTGCATGAACGATGCTCACTCTTTCAAGTTAAAAAATGCAATCGCTGGGTCTCGTCGGGCACATTGCCTCGCGGGTCTTCATTTTTGTTCTCATTCTCCTGCGACATGACCAACCCGTAGAGTCTCTCCGATTTTCGTCTTACGGTTCGGGCGTGCAGCCGAATCTCCCCAGATCAAGACGGAAACCGCCAGCCATGCGACCATGGCGCCCGGAAGGACCGTCCACGCGCGCCGATGAGGTACAAATTGCCAGGACCAGCAGCGCAAAAACGAGGAGACCCACACTTCCCATGGGGGAACCCGCCGCTTCATCGACGCTCGCGGCCTGGCGTCCGCGAACCGTGCCGCTCTGGTGCAGGCATAGCGTCGCGATAGGCTAGGAGTCCGCTATTTAAGAGTTCAACAAACCAGACGTCTCGAGGATGCGGTCGTGTAGCGAAAAGCGATAAACTCGTTGCAGGAAAATAAATCCATGACAGACGACCAGAAAAACCAATCGACGAACGACGCGTATCTCGGAGACATCACACGGCGCGACTTCGCAGCCCTATTGATGGGTGCGGGCATGGCCGCAACGGTAAAGTCAGCAGCGGCCGTGGGCCTTGAATTGCTCGAGACCGACGTCGAGATCAAGACTCCGGACGGGACTTGCGACGCCGCATTCATTCGTCCGAAAACGGGTTCCCATCCGGGAGTATTGATCTGGCCCGACGCATTCGGCTTGCGGCCCTCTATGCGCGCCATTGCCAGGCGTATTGGCTCTGAGGGTGACGGATATTCCGTCCTCGTGCCCAATCCCTTTTATCGCGTATCCAAAGCTCCTTTCACGGATGCCTCCAGCTTCAACTTTCAGAATGCCGACGATATGGCGAAGCTCCGGCCGCTGATGGCGTCGGTGAACGCGGCCGGCAATGCCGAGAAGGATGCCGCCGCCTACGTTGCCTTCCTCGATGCGCAAAAAGAAGTAAACAAGGCAAAGAAGATCGGAACCCAGGGTTACTGCATGGGCGGCGCGCTGGTGGTAAGGACCGCCGCGTTCTTGCCCGATCGCATTGGTGCGGGCGCATCGTTCCACGGCGGAGGCCTGGTGACCGACAAACCCGATAGCCCGCATCTGCTCGCGCCGAAGATCAAGGCGCGAATGTATTTCGGGATCGCCTCGAACGACGACTCGCGTCAGCCGGATGCCAAGGATAAGCTGAAGGAAGCCTTCGCAGCCGCGAAGGTTTCCGCCGAAATCGAAGTGTATTCAGCCCAGCATGGCTGGTGCGTGCCGGATATGCCCGTTCGGGACGGCGTGCCGATCTATAACAAGCCCGAAGCCGAGCGTGCCTGGGGGAAACTCGTCGCCCTATATAAAGCGGCTCTGGCCTAGTCGATACCCACTGCACCCCGGCAGCGAGTGCCATTCCCCCATTGCCACTGACTTTCCGGGCGCCTCCTAATGACCAGAGTTTTTGGCGGGCGTGCGATGCGCCTGGCTGCCCTGCGAGGTGGAGGAGGGGCTTTCGTCGTACTGCGGCCAGGGTTTCAAGTTCTACATTCCACTCGGGAGGAATGATCGTGTCCGGGGGAAACGCATGGGTCTCTCTTCGGAAGAAATCCGCAAGGAAGGCAAACGGGTGATTGCAGAAACGGGGCAGTGTTAATTGTTGTGACCAAGGTCTTACTTATAGGTTTGGACGGACTACCAGACTCCAGTACACGTCTCACAACTAGGCGGGCGATATGCTTTCTTAGATTACTTGTGTCTGTAGTCGGGAGAACTCGAAACCCCGTCTCACATCCTCCTCATTCTAATGAAGCGGCCCACGTCGGGAATCGCTGTGAGAAACACAAATCCCACGAAAAGCAACGTTGCTATCCCAACACCACGAGTGATTGCTGACAATGTCTTCACAAGGTCTCCTTGGCAATGATCTTGCACTTGGATGTCTTTATCGGACTAAGAGAAGCCCCAAAAAACGGCAGAAGCGGAAGAAGCGCAGATTTTGGCCGATGATTTTAACCGATCAAGGATCGGGTGTGCTTATCGTTTCCACGCCGTTTGCCGGCTCCTGTCGAGCGTGAACGAGAGAGAATCCGTTAAAATATGTCCGGGTTTAGCAAGGTTCACTCTGACGTGGTATTTTACCCGTTCAGCCTCCAGAATTCTTCGCGGCTCGATTTGGGAGGAAAGAATCGGAACGGAGTCTCTGGCGTGCTCCAAGGAGAAGTCGAAATGGTGGAGGCCGAGATTCGCCGGGGAAATCAGAGTGCCATCCCCGAACTCGATGTTCTCTGGATAACTGCCGGCCTTGGATGTGACGGGGACACCATCGCCATGACGGCTGCCACCCAGCCCAGCATTGAAGATATCCTTCTCGGCCAAATTCCCTGGATTCCAAAAGTGACCCTGCACAATCCCTTCCTTGCCTTGGCCAATGGCGACGACTTTATGAAGGCCTTCCATCAAGCGGCTGAAGGGAAAATGGAAAATTTCATTCTGGTGGTCGAAGGGTCCATCCCGAATGAACATAATAAGGAAGAAGGCTATTGGGCCTCCATGGGCACGGACCCAACCACCGGTCAGCCGATCACTACGTGTGAATGGATCGATCGTCTCGCTCCCCAGGCGTGGGGGGTAGTGGCGGCGGGAACCTGCGCCACCTACGGAGGCATCCACGCCATGGAAGGCAATCCCACCGGGTGTATGGGTCTTCCCGATTACCTGGGATGGAAATGGAAGTCCAAAGCGGAGATTCCCATCGTATGCGTGCCCGGATGCCCGGTCCAGCCCGATAACTTCATGGAAACGCTTTTGTATTTGCTCTACATGGCCTCCGGCCGCGCGCCCATGATTCCGCTCGATGAGGTGTTGCGGCCAACCTGGCTCTTTGGCAACACGGTGCACGAAGGTTGTGACCGCGGTGGCTTCTACGAGCAGGCGCAGTTTGCTGAAGAATACGGATCTCCACTTTGCATTGTGAAGCTGGGGTGTTGGGGGCCGGTGGTTCAGTGCAACGTTGGCAAGCGTGGATGGATGGGCGGCATTGGCGGATGTCCCAACGTCGGCGGTATCTGCATCGGGTGTACGATGCCGGGCTTTCCCGACAAGTTTATGCCTTTTATGAGTCAGCCACCGGGTTCTCTTTTGTCGTCGGCTGCGGTTCAAACTTATGGACGCGCCATTCACGCCTTGCGCCGCTTCACACAGTCGTCGCTGAACAAAGAGCCCAGCTGGCGCAAACCAACGCGCGGCAACACACAAGAAAGCCCTAGAAAATAGGCTGGGCTGGGCTTGTGTGGTCATGAATTGCTGTCGCTTTAGGTGGTGACCATGGTCTCGTTTTCGTGGCCGAATAATGCGAACGGCGCTCCCAGCCTCCCTCCCAACGACCCTCCTTCTGCGGTCGCCAAGCCGGACCTCAATCCCTCCGAGGCTGAGGAGATTCTCCAGGCCTTGGCCGGAGTTTTCAGCCGCCACCACAATCTCGCAACTGCAAGACGCGTCCTGTATCCGCCGGAACGGCCAGACCAGGGATGGTCCTCAGATTCACAACCCCAGGAAGAGGCGCAGCTCCCGAATCTCGAAGCCAGATATCGAGCGCTGGTAGAGCAAATCCCAGCGGTAGTGTTCATGGCTTATCTCGATCGTGGGATCGGCGAAGCCTACGTCAGCCCTCAGATTGAAGCCACGCTGGGTTTTTCCCAGGAAGAGTGGCTTGAAGATCCGGTCCGCTGGTACAGCCACATCCATCCGGACGACAAGCAGCGCTGGAGCAGCGAAGCGGCCGAGATGTTTCTGACCGGCAATCCCCTGCGCTCGGCATATCGGGTGGTTTCACGCGATGGCAGCGTCATCTGGTTTCATTGCGAAGCCAAGATGATTCGCAAGGAGGACGGCGAGCCCTGGTTCATTCACGGTGTGGGCTTTGATATCACGGATCTGAAGCGGACCGAAGAGGCTTTGCAGGAAGAGCGCAACGTGGTCTCCGCCATTCTCCACACGGTGGGGGCTTTGGTGGTAGTGCTGGATCCGGAAGGCAGCATCATCCGCTTCAACCGGGCTTGTGAACAAACCAGTGGATATTCTTTCGCTGAGGTTGCCGGCCAGAAAATTTGGGACTTATTGATGGTTCCGGAAGAGGTGGACCGTTTCAAATCAATCTTTCAACAACTCCGTTCGGACCAGTTCCCCAGTGACTTTGAGGGCTACCTGGTAAAGCGGGACGGCGCTCGCCGCCTGATCGCATGGTCAAGCACGGTGCTTCCTGGCAACGGCGGGACGCCTACCTACTTCATCGCCACTGGAATCGACATCACCGAGCGCAAACACCTGGAGAAAACGATCCTGGAGATCAGCGCCCGGGAGCAACGCCGCATTGGACAGGACCTCCACGATGGCTTGGGCCAGCATCTTACCGGCATCGCATTCATGAGCAAGGTGCAGGAACAAAAGCTGATGGAAAAAGGTATGCCCGAGGCCGGCGACGCGGCGAAGATCGTGAACCTGGTGAATGAAGCGATCAACAAGACGCGCGAATTGGCGCGGGGCCTGCTTCCGGTTGTGTCTGACGCGCAGGGATTGATGTCGGCCTTGCGGCAATGGGCGGGCGAAGTGGAAAATTTATTCGCGGTCAGCTGCCGGTTCCAGTGTTTTACTCCCGTGCTGATCCATGACGACGCAGTCGCCACGCATCTCTACTACGTTGCCCGGGAGGCGGTGAACAATGCGATCAAGCACGGTCATGCCCGCCAGATCGTCATTCGGTTGGCCGCCGACCAGCGCCAGGGAGCGCTTACAATCCAGGATGACGGCTACGGTATCAGTAGCACCGTTCCCGGGAATAAAGGAATGGGGCTCCACCTGATGGAGTATCGGGCCAGGATGGTCGGAGGTTCTCTCGAAGTACAGCGCGTACCCACGGGCGGTACTATAGTGATCTGTTTGTTTCCGGTCATGCCCCCGGTGGCAGACGAAGAAGTGAAGTGAAACATGAACGCGACTTACAAGACGCAGAACCATATCTCACAGAATCAGCCCGTCGCCAAAAAAAGAATCCTGGTGGTCGATGACCATCCCATCGTGCGCCAAGGGTTGTCGCTGCTCATTAACCGGGAGCCCGATCTTGTGGTCTGCGGCGAAGCTGAAGAAGCGACGGGTGCGATGCACGTGCTGGCCTCGGCGCGGCCCGATGTTCTCATCGTGGACATCTCGCTGACTGGCCCGGATGGCCTCGATCTGCTGAAAAACATCCGCATCACTCATCCCACTCTGCCGGTGTTGATCCTCTCGATGCACGAAGAGTCGATCTACGCGGAACGCGCCCTCCGCGCCGGCGCCAACGGCTACATCATGAAACAAGAGGCCACGGAAAAAGTGTTGGTCGCCGTGCGTCGCATTCTGAGCGGTGAGATTTATGTGAGCGACCGCATCGCCAACAAGATGCTCAAGCACTACATCACCGGCTCCGGCACTCTACGAAACTCCTCCATCGCCGATCTCAGCGACCGCGAACTGGAAGTGTTCCGCCTGATCGGAGATGGTCACGGAACTCGGCAGATTTCGGAAGAACTGCACCTCAGCATAAAAACCGTGGAATCCTACCAGGCTCACATCAAGGAGAAGCTATCGCTGCGGAGCGCCCGCGAGCTCATGCAACACGCCATTCAGTGGAATATGAGTGAAAAAACCGCGTAGAAGGGTCTGCGCCTCGCGGTACCCACGCTCGCCACGAATTCTGCCGGTTCCCTGACTTCGCTACATATACTTCCCAGTCATCAGGGAATCCCCGATACAGAAAATAGTAATACCACGAAACTGAAAAAGTGGTGCTCCCGCTTGTAGCTACCGGTGCGATTGTTGATTCTAACTGCCACACTTCTGTTCCGATTTTGGGAACCCGAGTCGCAAACGGAGAGAACGAGTCCTGCGGTTGCTCTTCGTGTGCGATTCCTGTTCATAAAGAATTTCAACCTCCGTTCTTAACAAGTTGATCTGGGAAAGGAGAACGCAGTCATGGCAGCGGAAACAGTTCCGTACGGTCGGGTTACCCAAAAACCATCGCCTGTCGCCGAGGTGCATATACTCTGGATCACCGCCGGTTTGGGCTGTGATGGAGACTCGGTTTCAGTCACCGCAGCTAGTCAACCCAGCATCGAGGACGTTTTGTTGGGAGCAATCCCCGGGCTTCCCAAGGTGCATTTGCACAATCCGGTCCTGGCCTACGAGAACGGGGATGAGTTCCTGAAATTTTGGTACTTGGCCGAGAAGGGACAGCTCGAGCCGTTCGTGCTTGTGGTCGAAGGCTCGATTCCCAACGAGAAGATAAAGAAGGAAGGATACTGGGCGGCGCTCGGAACCGACGCTAAAACCGGCCAGCCCATCACCACTAACGAGTGGATTGACCGTCTGGCGCCGAAAGCTCTCGCGGTCGTTGCGTGCGGAACCTGCGCCACCTACGGCGGGATTCACGCCATGGAAGGCAATCCAACGGGAGCTATGGGTTTGGCTGATTATCTGGGTTGGGACTGGAAGTCCAAGGCCGGCCTGCCGATCGTCAATGTTCCCGGATGCCCGGTGCAACCTGACAATTTCATGGAAACCGTACTCTACCTGCTCTACCAGGTGGCTGGATTGGCGCCCATGATTCCGCTCGACGACCAGCTGCGGCCCACTTGGTTGTTCGGCAGGACCGTCCACGAGGGCTGTGATCGAGCCGGTTACTACGAGCAGGGCGATTTCGCCGAAGTGTACGGATCCCCAAAGTGCATTGTGAAGTTGGGATGCTGGGGGCCAGTCGTGAACTGCAACGTTCCCAAACGCGGCTGGATGGCCGGAATCGGTGGCTGCCCCAACGTGGGCGGCATCTGCATCGGCTGCACCATGCCCGGATTCCCCGACAAGTTTATGCCCTTCATGGATGAACCGCCGGGGGCGAAGGTTTCCAGCGCTGCTGTCGGCGCCTACGGTCGCGCGATTCGCGCCCTGCGCTCCATGACTCAATCCACGGTCAACAAAGAGCCCAAGTGGCGCCATCCTCGCGCTGAACTGACCACCGGATACCATCCACGAACTTACTGACCAGGCATAAGGAGCGATCGAATGAGCACCATTACCGCACCGACAAAAGATGTTTCCGGCAAGAAGGGGAATCTGGTGGAAATGAACTGGGACCCGATTACTCGCATCGTAGGCAGCCTGGGCATTTTTACCAAGATCGACTTTGAGAAGCGACATGTGGTCGAGTGTCACAGCACGTCGTCCATCTTTCGCGGGTACAGCATCTTCATGAAGGGCAAGGACCCGCGCGACGCTCACTTCATCACCAGCCGCATTTGCGGCATTTGCGGCGACAACCACGCCACCTGCGCCACCTATGCGCAGAATATGGCGTTCGGCGTAAAACCACCTCCGATTGCCGAATGGATCGTAAATCTCGGCGAAGCTGCCGAGTACATGTTCGATCACAACATCTTTCAGGACAATCTGGTCGGCGTGGACTTCTGCGAGCAGATGGTCAAGGAGACCAACCCCAAGGTCTGGGCGAAAGCGCAATCGACGGCGGCTCCGCACTCCAAGCTGCATGGATTCCGCAACATCGCCGATATCATGACCGCGCTCAATCCGTTCACCGGAGCCTTCTATCGCGAAGCCCTGGTCATGAGCCGTATGACGCGGGAAATGTTCTGCCTGATGGAAGGCCGCCACGTTCATCCTTCCACTCTGTATCCCGGCGGCGTCGGGACCGTGCCCACCATCCAGCTCTTTACCGACTACCTGGTTCGCTTGATGAAGTATGTCGAATTCATGAAGAAGGTCGTTCCTCTGCACGACGATCTGTTCGACTTTTTCTACGAGGCACTGCCCGGCTATGAAGAGGTTGGCCGCCGTCGTGTGTTGCTGGCGTGCTGGGGATCATTCAACGATCCTGATGTCTGCGATTACACCTACAAGAATATGACGAACTGGGGCCGCTCGATGTTCGTTACTCCGGGCATCGTGGTCGACGGCAAGCTGGTGACCACGGATCTGGTGGACATCAATCTGAACATCCGCATTCTGCTGGGCAGTTCCTATTACGACGAGTGGAAGAATTCGCAAGTCTTCGTCAAGACTGACCCGCTGGGGAATCCAGTGGACAAGAACCATCCCTGGAACCAGACCACGATTCCCCGGCCGCAGAAACGTGACTTCGGCGGCAAGTACACGTGGGTGATGTCGCCGCGCTGGTTCGACAAGCGGACGGGCGATCATCTGGCGATGGACACCGGAGGCGGTCCGATTGCTCGTCTCTGGGCGACCGCGCTGGCCGGCTTGGTTGATATCGGATACATCAAGTCCACCGGCAGCAGCGTAAAGATGTACCTGCCCAAGACCACCTCGCTGCCTGAGGTCGAGTTCGAGTGGAAGATCCCCAAGTGGAGCAACGCCATCGAACGCGACCGGGCGCGGACCTACTTCCAGGTTTATGCCGCCTGCGCCGCTCTGCACTTCATGGAAAAGGCGCTGGCGGAACTGCATGCCGGACATACCAAAACCTGGACGGAATTCAAGGTGCCTGAGGAAGCCATTGGTTGCGGCTTCCACGAAGCGGTTCGTGGCGTGCTCTCGCACCATGTGGTGATCAAAGATGGCAAGATCGCCAACTACCACCCGTATCCTCCGACCCCCTGGAATGCCAATCCACGCGACATTTACGGCACTCCGGGTCCATACGAGGACGCGGTGCAGAACACTCCCATCTTTGAGGAAAACGGTCCGGACAAGTTCAAGGGAATTGATATCATGCGCGCGGTGCGGAGTTTCGATCCTTGTCTGCCGTGCGGCGTGCACATGTATCTGGGGAACGGCAAAGTGCTGGAGACGCATCATTCCCCGATGTTTGGTCTCCAACCCTGAAACTGTCTCGCGGGTGAACGAAGGAGTGAGGGTGATAGTTGTCAGGAATCGCCCAGTACGGATCGCTAGGTATGGTCTCTTAGCGACGCACTTGGCATCTCAAAAACTGCGCTCTCACTCCTAATTTTGTTTAGTGCCTGACTGGCATTGTGTCGAAGCGAACGTTTGAACAGGAGCATTGTGGCGGACGGCAGAGATTTTCGGGAAGACATGCAGCGGATCGGCGGGCTGGTTCAGGAAATGGAATCGATCGCCGATCCCGCGGTTCGCGCGGCCGCCAAGGGCCTGGTGCAGTCGCTGATGGACTTGCACGGCGCGGCCCTCGAGAAAGCGCTCGACATAGTCGCCGAGGCCGGCGAACCAGGCATGGAGATCATTCGACCGGCTGGGGCGTGATCCGCTGGTGAGCAGCGTTCTTGATTCTTTACGGCCTCCATCCCGAAGACCTCGAAAGCCGCGTGGTGAAGGCCGTGGATCGAGTGCGGCCGCAGTTGCGTAAACAGGGCTGTGAAGTTGAATTGCTCGGGGTGAAGGATGGTGCGATCCGGCTGCGCGTGGAAACCGGTTCTCACACCTGTGGCTCGACCGCGAAAACCGTGCAGGCTAGCTTTGGAGGGAGCCATGTACGACGCGGCGCCGGATTTGACCTCCCTGGCAATTGAAGGTTTTGAAGAGAAGCCCACTTCGGGATTTGTGGCTTTGGACAAGTTGATGGGCGGCACCGCCGGATCACCCCTAGCGCTGGGACCGCAGGGGGCCGATTGAAGGGACGCAGAAGAGTTCGGGGATGTTCATGAGTTCAGGACAATTTACAGAATCGTCCGATGGCTTTGGGACGCTGCGCCAGTTGGCGCGCCGCGAGCGGCCGCTCGAACGTTGCGAGTTGTGCAGCGCGGGCATTCGACCCGATCATCCGCACCTGATTGAGCGTGGCCCAGCGCAAGCTCCTATGCACCTGCGAGGCTTGCGCGATTCTGTTCAGCGGTCAGGGGGTGAAGTTCAAGCGCGTGCCGCGGCGGGTCCGCTCTATTCCAGGCTTCAATCTCACCGACGCCGAGTGGAACGGCCTGATGGTCCCCATCAACATGGCCTTCTTCTTCAAAAACAGCCTTGAGAATCGGGTCGTCGCGCTTTATCCGAGTCCTGCGGGTGCGACAGAATCGCTGCTGGCGCTGGAATCCTGGAACGACATTGTGGCGCGCAACCCGATTCTGAACGAAATGGAATCCGATGTCGAAGGGCTGCTGGTCAATCGGCTGGGCTATTCCCGTGGATATTCCGCGGCCGAATATTACCTGCTACCCATCGATGAATGTTACAAGCTGGTGGGCTTGATTCGCATGCATTGGAAAGGTCTTTCCGGTGGCACGGAAGTGTGGCGGGAACTAGGCGGGTATTTCGCGAGTTTGAAAGCGCGATCAGTTGACGTCCCCGTCGAGATCAAAGAAGTATCCGGGGTGGAAGAGCAATCGCATGCCTGATCTGAGCTTTCAAGTCGAGGGAGCCGAAGTTGTCGCCAATGCGGCCACGCCTCTGTTGGCCTTCAGACTTCGTCTGACCGATGCCAACCCGGGGCAGACGATTCACACCGTCGCGCTGCGCTGCCAGATCCAGCTCGAGGTCACCCGCCGCAAGTACACGCCAGAGGATCAGGAGCGGTTGCTCGATCTGTTTGGCGAGCCCAGCCGCTGGGGCCAAACCTTGCGTAACCTTCTGTGGACCCACGCCAATCTCGTCGTACCGTCATTCACGGGAACCACTCTGATTGATCTTCACGTGCCCTGCACGTTTGATTTCAACGTAGCCGCCACAAAATACTTCGACGGCCTGGCGAATGGAGAGGTTCCGATTTGCCTGCAGTTTAGCGGCACGGTTTTCTATGCGAGTGCGGAAGGCGGATTGCAGGTCGCACCCATTTCCTGGGACAAGGAAGCGCGCTTCAAGCTCCCAGTAAGAATCTGGCGCGACATGATGGAGTCCTACTATCCCAACAGCGCCTGGCTTTGCCTGCACAAAGATGCCTTCGACCGTTTGCATCAGTACAAAGTCCGGCAGGGCATTCCCACATGGGAAGAGGCGCTGGAGAGCATCATCCCGGCTGAAGAGACGGTGATCTGATGAATCTCGCGACGGTGGACAAGATCGCGAAAGCGGTGCTGTACGAGGGATACATGCTTTATCCCTACCGCCCATCATCGGTGAAGAATCAACAGCGCTGGAATTTCGGCGTGCTCTTCCCGCGATCCTATAGCGAAGCGCAAAACGGCAGCGACGCCTGGACTATGCAGACCGAATGCCTGGTCGAAGGCGGTTCGCTGACCGGGCTTGAAGTTCGCGTGCGCTTTCTGCAGCTGGTGGCGCGTTCTGTCGGCGAGCTGACGATGCCAGCGAGCGAATTGTTGCCGGATGAAAAACCGGAGTTTCGTCCGGTGGAGAGACTTGCGGTGAACGGTCGCGTCTACCAGCCCTGGCAGGAGGCGGTTGAGCGCGAAATAACTTTGCCCATATGCAATATCGAGGCGCTCATGCATGCGCCTTTGCCAGAGTCGTTCACATTTCCCGCCAGCGAGGAATTTGAGTATCTGCGCGATGGAGGAGGTGCGATCACCGGAGCCGTTATCCGCGAGCAAAGCGCGCTGCAAGCAATGTTGGAGATCAGGAGCGAGCGGGTGGGCGATGACTTGTTCAAAGTCAGCGTGAGCGTTCGCAACCGGACGCCTTTGGCCGATGCCCAGCACGCCAACCGTGAGAACGCATTATTAAGCTCTCTCGTCTCGGCTCACACCATCCTTGGCGTGCAAAATGGCAAGTTTGTCTCACTGCTCGCCCCGCCGGAGCAAATGGGCGAACTCGCCGCGGGTTGCAAGAACGTGGGAACTTGGCCTGTCCTGGTCGGTGAAGAAGGACAATTCGACACCGTACTCTCTTCTCCGATCATTCTCTATGACTATCCGCAGATTGCTCCCGAGAGTGCCGGAGACCTGTTTGACGGAACCGAGATTGACGAGATTCTCTCGCTGCGCATCATGACGTTGACCGACGACGAGAAGCGCGAGATGAGCCAGTCGGATGAGCGCGCCCGCCAGATGCTCGAGCGCACCGAGACAATGCCAGTCGAACAGTTCATGAAGCTGCACGGAGTGCTGCGCGGATTGCACCCGCTCAAGGAGGAGACCCAATGAATGAGTGGGAATGGCAACTCCTCGAGGAGAAGACTCATCTCGATCATCTGGAAATTGCGGGAGTCGAGGTGAGGACGGGAAGCCGCGTGCGTTTGCGTCCCCGCCAGGGTGGCGATGTGATGGATATCGCGTTAGCCGGACAGATTGCCACCATCGAATGCATCGAACAAGACTACGAGGGAAAGCAGCATGTCTGCGTAGTAGTTGATCAAGATCCAGGAAGAGACATGGGCCTGCTTCGCCAACCTGGTCATCGCTTCTTCTTCGACGCGAAGGAAATCGAGCCGCTCTCGCCTGACGAAATTCTCCCCAGCACCGCAACGCAGAAACCGGCCATCCTGGTAGCCGGCATCGGCAACATCTTTCTGGGCGATGACGGGTTTGGCGTGGAAGTGGTTCGCCGTCTGGCTGCCGTGCGGCTGCCGGAAAGCGTGCGAGTAACCGATTTTGGCATCCGAGGCTTTGATCTCGCTTTCGCTTTGCAGGACGGTTACGAAACCACGATCCTGGTGGATGCTTGTCCGCAGGGCAAGGCTGCCGGCACTCTCTACGTCATCGAACCTGATCTGAAGGCGTTTGACGATCCGGACGCTCCGCAGACCGTGGTTGAAGCTCACGCCATGAATCCCATGAACGTGCTGCGCATGGCGCGGGCGATGAATATCGAAGTAAACAATGTGCTGCTGCTCGGCTGCGAGCCGGAAACCCTCGGAGGCGAACAGGGTCAGATGGGACTGAGCGCCGCGGTGGAGGCTGCTGTGGATCTCGCGGTCAAGCTGCTCGAATCGATCATCAACAGAATTCTCAATGGGGATCGGTTCGATTCCAATCTTGTCGATTCCAATCTTGGTTCAGAGCTATAAACATCTGCACAAAAGGAGATTGCCGTGGCAATGGAAAATGGTGACGGGGGCTTCAACGACAAGGACACGCTGTTCATGCTGAGTGGAGTAGCTCTGGTAGTTTTCGGGGCCGGCCTCATTCTTTCCAATCCCATCGCGCGGCGCTATCTCGGCCAGTTCGGGGTCGGAAATCTGGCCCAGGCCGCCTTGCCGGATCTGGACCGGTATTTGAAATTGCGAGCCATGTGACGACGTGAAGTGACATCAGGGCCGCAACCGGGGGCAGGGGGGACATCAGCTTGTCTACAGTAGGAGCGCCGCAAGCGATCAAGGTTCGGTACTTAATTGATGCCAAGCGGAGCACGTTCACCGTGCGGGCATTTGCCACGGGGATGCTTTCGGTGTTGGCTCATAACCCGACGATTGCGATCCCCGATTTCGAGGGCGAGGTCTCCTTGAACCCGGACGCAGTGGAACAAAGTTCGCTGCGAATGGTGATTCGTGCGGCATCGCTGACCGTCACCGATGACATCAGCGAGAAAGATCGCAGGGAAATCAACCGGAAGATGCAGGAAGAAGTCCTCGAGACCGACTCCTTCCCTGACATGGAGTACGAGTGCTCTGGCGTGTCCGGCAGCAAGATCATCGAAGGGCAATACATGGTGGCTTTGAAAGGGGAACTGACGCTGCACGGAGTTACGCGCAGCCAGCCGGTGTCGGCGCGCGTCGGGCTGAACGGTGATCGGCTCCGCGCAACAGGAGACTTTCCTGTCCGCCTGAGCGATTACGAAATTCGCCCGGTTTCCGCGGCCGGGGGAACCATAAAGCTCAAAGATGAGCTGAAGCTGTCCTTTGATATTTCCGCTCGCAAGCAGGCATAAGTCGTTGGCGGGCACAGGATTTTCGAAGATGGATCGGGATCGAGATCGAGCGGATCATGACGTCGCAGGAGGATGTCGCATGTGTTTAGCCATACCAGGAAAGATCGTCGAGATATCTTCTGACAACCAGGATTCCGCGCTCGTGGATGTAGTCGGTGTGCGGCGCAAGATTGATCTGGGGCTGTTGCAGGACGACAAGCCGGCGCCGGGCGACTGGGTGCTCATTCATGTCGGCTTTGCCATGAGCAAGATCAGCGAGCAGGACGCCGCCGACCAGATGGACACTCTTCGGATGCTGGGAGAGATCGATGGAGCGATGCAGGAAATCCAGGGATATGGTTTGGAGGACGTGAATTGACGCCCCTCCGCGTCCAGCCCGCAAGGTGGGGATGATATGAGATTCGTCGACGAGTTCCGCGAACCCGGACTGATTTCGAAGGCGGCGGAAGAAATTCGCCGGCTTGCCGGCACGGAACGCCATTACCGCATGATGGAAGTCTGCGGCGGACATACTCATGCCATCTATCGCTTCGGCCTGAAAGACATACTTCCGGAAAACATCGAGCTGATCCACGGCCCCGGCTGCCCGGTCTGCGTGCTGCCCATGGGAAGAATCGACGATGGTCTTTCCATCGCGCAGCAGTCCCAGGTTATCTTCGCCGCCTTTGGTGACATGATGCGCGTCCCCGGAACTCAAGGCAGTCCGCTTGAGCACAAGGCTCGCGGCATGGACGTTCGGATTGTCTATTCGCCCTCCGACGCGCTGAAGCTGGCCCGGTTGAATCCCGACAAGCACGTCATGTTCTTTGCCATCGGATTTGAAACCACCGCGCCATCCACCGCGCTTACTATGATGCGCGCCCAGGCCGAAGGCGTCCGCAACTTCTCGGTCTTCTGCAATCACGTCACCATCATTCCAGCGATTCGCGCCATCCTCGACTCTCCCGACATGCGGCTGGATGCCTTCATCGGTCCGGGCCACGTTTCCACCGTCATCGGCTGCCGTCCTTATGAGTGGATCGCACAGAACGAACGCAAGCCGATCGTGGTCTCAGGCTTCGAGCCGCTGGACATGCTGCAATCCATTGTCATGCTCCTGCGCCAGTTGAAGGCGGGCGAGGCCAAGGTCGAGAATCAATACAAGCGGGTTGTTCCCTGGGAAGGCAACCGAGCCGCGCTTCGTGCCATGGCCGAGGTCTTCCAGTTGCGTCCTTATTTTGAATGGCGCGGTCTAGGATTCATCTCGCAGTCGGCACTGCGCATCAATGACAAGTACGCCGAATGGGATGCAGAACAGCGCTTTGCGGTTCCCGGCATTCGGGTGACCGATCCTAAAGCCGCGCAGTGTGGAGAAGTGCTGAAGGGCGTGCTGAAGCCGCATCAATGTAAACTTTTTGGACGCGAGTGCACGCCGGAGCATCCGATCGGCGCACTCATGGTGTCATCGGAAGGATCATGCGCCGCCTATCACAACTACGAACACCGCAAGGCAGCAATGGTAAGTCTGAACTCAGTCGCCTGAACGCTCCGACTGCCGCGCTGATCGAATCCGCACCCGTGCGGTTTCGCGACCCTCAAGTCGAGATGGCGCACGGTGCCGGGGGCAAAGCCAGCCGCAAGTTGGTCGAAGGTCTTTTCGCTCCTCTGCTTTTTGGCGCCGCTCCCGGCCCACTCGGAGATGCCGCGCACCTCGACATCAACGGCACCACCGTTGCGATCACCACCGATAGCTTTGTGGTTAAGCCGCTGAGTTTTCCGGGCGGCTCCATCGGTGAACTGGCGGTGAACGGTACGGTGAACGACCTCGCGGTTTCGGGCGCCAGGGCAGAAGCCCTTGTGGTCACATTTGTGCTCGAAGCGGGGCTGCCCACGCCAGTCCTCGAGGCTGAAGTTCGAGCCATGGCGAAAACCGCGCGGGACGCAGGTGTCCGGATCGCTGCCGGTGACACCAAGGTCGTCGAACACGGGAAAGCGGACCAGATGTACGTCACAACGACCGGCATCGGCCGCCTGCTTCCGGGTGTGAGCATCGACCCTTGCTCGGTGCGCGTCGGCGACAGGATTCTGCTCTCCGGCCCGATCGGCGATCACGGCATCACCATCCTGCTGGCGCGCGGTGAGCTTGATTTCGAAGCCGACCTTCGCTCCGATACCCGCTCCGTGCTTTCCCTGGTCGAAACCCTCATTCGCGCCGCTGGGCCGGGCATCCGCTGGATGCGCGATCCGACTCGCGGGGGCGCTGCTACATCTCTAAACGAGCTGGCGCGCGATTGCGGACTGGGGATGGTTCTTTTTGAAGATCAGATTCCGGTGCGCGATACCGTGCGCGGCGCGTGTGAATTGCTCGGACTCGATCCGCTGCACATTGCGAATGAGGGGCAGTTTCTAGCGGTTGTCTCCCCCGAGTACGCCGACGCTGCGATCAATGCACTGAGCCTGGCGCCGGGCGGAAGCGAAGCGCAGGTGATCGGCGAAGTTCGCGAACAACCTGCCGGGACCGTGCTCGTGACAACCCTTTATGGCGGCAGCCGGATCGTAGATATGCTGGTCGGCGATCCATTGCCGCGAATTTGTTAACCCTGACTTTATGCCAACGGCATTTAAACTCGCGACTCAAGTCGAAGAGCGTCTGCTCGAGCGGAACGAATTGTTCGAGCGCTTCTTCTCGCGCGAAGCGCCACGCCTGGCGGAAGCGTGCCGCGAAATGTCGGAACGATTTCTGCGCGGAGGGCGATTGCTCGCCTTCGGGCGCGGACCCTATGCCACGGATGCCCAGCATGTATCGGTGGAGTTCGTTCACCCGGTCATCGTGGGCAAGCGCGCACTGCCCGCGCTGGATCTGTCGGTTCTTTTTCGCCCGTGGCTCGAAGCGATTCTTCGTCCGGAAGATATCGTCATGGGATTCGGTCCTCCGGAAGGAGATCCCGAAGTCTGGGCCACGTTGCAGCAGGCGCACCGTCAAGACGCGATGACCTTCGCTCTACCCGGGCGTTGAAGGCTCCTATGCCGTGGACGCAGCGACGCAAGATCCCTTCATGCATCAGGAAATGATCGAGATCCTTTATCACACGCTGTGGGAGACGGTGCACGTCTTTTTCGAACATCGCGAACTCGGCCATGAGGTGGGAGACTCGGGATTTCTCTATCCATTTCTGGGAACGGCAAAGCAGGGCACCGCCGGCCTGGTGGCGGAGGTGGCATCTTCCATCCTGATGAAGGTCCACGATGATGCCAGGCTGCGCGCGCAAGTGGCGCGGGAAGAAGCCGAACAAATCGGTAACACCGTGCTGGCGATTGATGAGCGTCTGCGCCGCGGGGGCAAGTTCATTCTCTTCGGCAATGGCGGGTCTGCGACCGACGCGAACGATTTTGCCATCGATTGCGTGCTCCCGCCGCCGGGCTATCAGTCGGTCCCCGCAGTGTCACTTTCTCTGGAGCCCGCGAATATCACCGCCGTTGCCAACGACATCGGCACCGATGCAATTTTCCTTCGCCAGTTGATCGCGCAAGCTCGTCCGGAAGACATTGCGATCGGCATTTCCACCAGCGGCGGATCTCGCAACATCATCATGGCGCTCGAAGAAGCGCGAAAGCGAAATATGTTGACCGTGGCGCTGCTGGGCTACGACGGAGGCGAGATCAAGCGCAAGCGCCTGGCTGACTTTCCCGTGGTGGTGAACTGCGACTATATCCCCCGCATTCAGGAAGTGCAGGCTTCGATCTACCATGTCATCCGCGAATCGTTGCAGACGATGAACCAGGAGTCATTGAGCCGTGGCCAAGCTTGAACTCTATGGAACTGCTCGCTGTCCCCACACCGGCGAAATGCGCGAGTGGCTGGAGTGGAAGCGCAGTGAGTTTGTGGAGTACGACGTGGAAGCCGATCCCGTAGCGCGCGGACGCATGCGCGAGATCGCGCGTGGACAGCGCACGGTGCCCATCCTGGTCGAGGACGGCAAAGTAGTCCAAGTGGGATGGCAAGGTCACGGCTGCATCGTCGACGAGTAAACGACGAGTAGATAAGGTAAACGACATAATGGCCAGCGCTTGTTCCATCCGAGTTCGCGGTGTAGTGCAGGGCGTGGGATTCCGTCCGTTTGTCTATCGCCTGGCCTGCGCCAACACGCTGAATGGATGGGTGCTGAATGCCGAAGAAGGAGTGGAGATTCATCTCGAAGGCGCTGAGACCGGTCTGGAAGCTTTTGTTCGGGACTTGAAAGCGCAGCCGCCACCCGCAGCCAGCATCGCGGAAATCGACGTGCGCCCTGCGGAGGCGACGGGCTTGCACGAATTCACCATCCGGACAAGCCAGCGGCGGGAACGGCCCACGGTTCGCATTTCGCCGGATCTGCCGGTTTGTGATGAATGTTTCAAGGAACTCTTCGACCCGGCCGATCCGCGTTATTGGTATCCGTATATCAACTGCACCAATTGCGGGCCGCGCTACACCGTCGTGCTGGCTCTGCCTTACGACCGGCCGAACACCACCATGAGAGATTGGCTGCTCGATGACTACTGCTCCGCGGAATATGCGAACCCGGGCAACCGTCGTTTTCACGCCCAGCCCGTGGCCTGTCCGGCTTGCGGTCCAAGCTACTATCTTCATCCGCATCTTCACTCGAGGCTTCAACCTGACCATCTTCAACCTGACAACGATGAAGCCACCGGTGGAAGTGAAGGCAGCATTCGCCGGGCGGCCGAGATTCTTCGTGCTGGCGGGATTCTCGCGGTGAAAGGGCTCGGCGGGTACCACCTGGCATGTGATGCCCGGAATCCCGCTGCTGTCGCGGCTTTGCGGGATCGCAAGTACCGGAAAGAAAAACCCTTTGCTCTGATGGTGCGGGATGTCGAGATGGCCCGCACTCTGGTCGAGCTTTCCTCTGAAGCGGAAGCGCTGCTCACTTCGGTCGCCCGTCCCATCGTGCTCGCGCCGGCAAGAATCGAACTCAGCGGGGTCGCTCCGGAGAATATCGAACTCGGCGTGATGTTACCTTACACCCCTTTGCACCACTTGCTATTCGCTGCCGGCGCTCCGGAAGTCCTGGTCATGACCAGCGCGAATCGGTCGAGTGAGCCGATCGCTTACGAGGACGAAGACGCATTGCAGCGTCTGGCAGGAATCGCGGACTCATTTCTGATTGGGCAGCGGCCGATCGCGCGCCGAGTGGACGACTCCGTGGCGCGAGCCGGAGCCTTCGGCCCGGTAATTCTGCGCCGCGCCCGTGGTTACGCTCCGGGCGCGGTTGCATCACTTCCTGCCGCAGCGCCCTGTCCTCGCGCTGGGCGCCGACTTGAAAAATACGATCACGCTGGTTGTGGATGGCCAGGCCTTTGTGAGCCAGCACATCGGGGACTTGGATCATTACCAGTCGCTCCGCGCATTTCGCGAGACCATCGAGGACATGGTCTCGATGTACAAAGTTCCCTGGGACGAACTGCTTCTGGTGCACGATCTTCATCCGCAATATCTCTCAACGGCCCACGCCGCAACACTCGGAGTTCCGCAAAGCCGGGCGGTGCAGCACCACCGCGCGCACGTGGCATCTGTGCTTGCTGAGCGGGGAGAGTGGACGAAACGAGTCGTAGGCGTAAGCTTCGACGGCACCGGATACGGAGACGACGGATCGATCTGGGGCGGCGAGATCTTCGTGGGCAGCGTCCAAGAAGGTTTCAATCGCGTGGCTCATTTGCGCCGCGCAGCCCTTGCGGGCGGCGACGCTGCCGCGCACTACCCAGTCCAGGCGGCGGCTGGATTCCTTGCCCAAGTGGATCATTTGCCAGACGTGCTTGCCGAGCCGTTTGCTTTTCCCGAGCGCTACCGGAACGCGATGGAGTTGGTACGCAAAGACGTGCGCACATTTGCTACAACCTCTGTGGGGCGTCTGTTCGACGCCGCTGCATCGCTTCTCGGGTTTACCCGCGAGGTGACTTTTGAAGGACAGGCCGCGATGTGGCTCGAGCAACTCGCCCGCACCGCGCCCCTGACGGAGCCCTATCCCTTTCCCTTCATCGGCAGGGAACTCGATTTTCGCCCGCTGCTACAGGCCGTGGCTCTGGACCGGGTTCGTGGGCGGGACATCAGGGAAATTGCGCGATCCTTCCAGTTGGGAATTGCTCAGGGTTTACGCAATGCCCTGAACGTCATTTCTCGCAGTCACGGATTGGATACTGTTGTTCTCTCCGGCGGAGTCTTTCAGAACGAGTTGTTGCTGGAAGACTTGAAGTCGATGCTGACGGATGGAGAAGGATCGCTGCAAGTGTGGACGAATCATGCAGTCCCGCCCAACGACGGAGGCATCAGCCTGGGCCAGGCAGCATTGGCAGCGTTCGGTCGGTTCGACACCATTCAGCAGCCCCGGCGAACACCCCAGCGAGTCGAACTATGCATGAGCTTTCCATTGCGATGAGCATCGTCGAACTGGCCGAGGAGGAGGCAGAGCGCCGCGGCGTTCAGATTGATGCTGTGCACTTAAAGCTGGGAGCCCTTTCCGGCGTGGTGAAAGACGCACTCCTCTCCTGCTATGAAATGGCCTGCGAGAATACTCCACTGCAAGGTTCTCGCCTGGTGGTTGAAGACGTTCCTGTGGTGATCTTTTGTCCCAGTTGCCGCGCACAACGCCCCCTCAGCTCGGTGCAGTTGTTTTGTTGTCCGGAATGCGGAACTCCATGCTCTGAGATCGTGCAGGGCAAGGAACTCGAAGTGGTTGCATTGGAGATACAGGAATGCGCCCCGAACCCCGTTTGATTGAAGTCCGAAAGAATGTGCTGAAGCAGAACGACGTAGTGGCCCGATCCCTTCGCGACCGCTTTCGCGCCGCCGGAGTTTTCGTCGTGAGTCTCGTCTCCAGCCCCGGCTCGGGGAAGACTGCATTCCTCGAAAAGACGCTCACTCTTCTTCGCCCAAACTACCGCGTGGCCGCTCTGGTCGGCGACCTTGCCACCGAAAATGATGCGCAGCGTTTGGCGCGAAGCCAGGCCCCGGTTAAGCAAATTACGACCGGCACTCTCTGTCACCTCGAGGCGGCGATGGTCCAAAGCGCCCTTGAAGGGTGGGATCTCAACCAGTTGGATTTCCTCTTTATCGAAAACGTTGGGAACCTGGTTTGTCCTTCTTCTTATGATTTGGGCGAAGATCTCCGTCTCGTACTTATTTCGGTGACCGAGGGCGAGGACAAACCGCTCAAGTACCCCACCATTTTCAACAGCGCCGATGTGGCAGTCGTCACCAAGGTTGACTTGGCGGTCGCGGTTGAATTTAGCTGGGAGACCGCATACAACAACATTCAGGCTGTACGCCCGGGCATGCCGGTCCTTAAACTTTCAGCCAAGACCGGGGAGGGGATGGAAGAGTATTTGAGATTTCTTGCGGCGCGCCTGATCGAACTGCACCAGGCAGCGGCAGTCTAAGCAACCCGGGTAGAGTACATGATCAGCTTTCTTTCCATCCTCGCGATGGGATTTTTCCTGGGATGCGCCATGGAGGGATGCCGTCGCTGAAACTGCCATCCGGATCACAGATCCCGACCTCGTCATTGCGGTCGGTTCAGGTCTTTAATAGGCGCTCTTAGGTTGACTGGGAGTGCTTTCCGCGCCTCGGCTACCGTTATCAGGAGAGTCATCGGGTCGAGGGGAGAAGGAATGAACCCTGACCTCTCGTAGAAGCTTTTGGCGCGGTCGGAGATCGCGTGCACCAGGATCGCCAGGATTCCAGCTATCTCCGCAGCCTGAATTGTGCGCAAGACGGCATCTCTCAACACAGCAGGCCCGATCGACTGGCCTTGCATTGAGAGTCATTCATCGATCCCCATCCAGGGCCATCCAGCATGCCCTATAGTTACACTGTGCGCACATCGATTGACTCCCGCGTTTGTATACACAACGAATATATGCGTCCTTGCCGGTTTT
>CAVQDN010000011.1:0-125915 GCA_963711275.1 uncultured Acidobacteriaceae bacterium
ACATCAAATACGCGGATGGCTACGTTGATACCGGGATGAGTCCCAACCAGACTCAACCCGTTGAGACGGCTGCGGCCAAGGAATCCGACGCCAAAAAACTGGGAAAAAAGAAACATAGGAAGTTGGGCATCCTCTGATCTAGTTCTCGTGACGCGTACTTTATACTCAAGCCACGATACTCAAGCCACCGATGAAAGACTTCTACATCTGCGATTGCTCGCGTCAAGAAAACAAAGTCATCACTTCGACCTTCGTTGTCGTCGGCAAGCAAATCAAGCCCAAAAAGTCTGGGGAGCCTTATCTGGCGCTCGTTCTCGGCGACCGCAGCGGCCAGCTCGAAGCTAAAATGTGGGACAACGTCGAGGAAGTCCTCGAAGCCTTCGAGCAGGATGACTTCCTCAAGATCAAGGGCCTGATCAACAAATACAAGAACCGGTTTCAGCTCACCGTTCACAAACTGCGCAAGCTGGGGGAAAGCGAGATCGACTTCGCCGACTACCTTCCCAAGACCACCAAGAACGTAGATGAACTCTGGCAAACTCTGACGACTCTTGTGTCGTCATTCCAGAACCCGCATCTTAGATCGCTCGTCCAGGCCTTTATGGCAGACCCTGAAATTGCGGCCGCCTACCGCAACGCTCCCGCCGCGAAAACTCTGCATCACGCATACATCGGAGGCCTGCTGGACCATGTAGTTTCTCTATTTCGTTCCTGCGAGCTGATGTGCAGCAATTATCCGCAGATTAATCGCGACTTGCTTCTTACTGGCGCATTTCTGCACGACATCGGCAAGATTCACGAACTTACTTACAATCGTTCATTTTCCTATACCACGAAGGGGCAGCTTCTCGGCCACATGATCATCGAACTGGAAATGTTGCAGGCTAAGCTCGCCCTTCAGCCCGATTTCCCCGACGAACTCAAGACGATGATCGAGCACCTCATCATCAGCCACCACGGCCAGTACGACTTCGGCTCACCTAAACTGCCGATGTTCCCGGAAGCGCTGATGCTGCACTACCTCGACGATCTCGATTCCAAGATGGAGGCCATGCGCGCGCATTTTGAGCGCGAAGCCGGTTTCGACAGCCCCTGGACCAGTTACAACGCCTCCCTCGGCCGCCCGCTTCTGAACACCGAGAAATTTCTCGCGCCTAAAAAAGTTTTGCCCCCGGAAGATCCCACAGCGACCGCCGACAACGAACTCGACGAATCCCCGCATGCTACCGCGACGTTGCCCGGCATCGAAACTCAGCGCTAAAGCAAAAAGATTTTCCGAACAACACCACTCTTTGTGAATTTTCTACGTCAAGCCTGAGTAGAGCCGGCCGCGCGCGCGGGAGGAGCAAGCACTTTTGATTCACCGCTATCCTCGGTATGGGGTTGCCCATGCTCGTCGGATTCCGGTAGATTGGCAACAACGCCACAAAAGATTCGCAACTGACATTCACAACTCACAACGAGGTCTTTATGCGCTCACCCTGTCTTCTGTCTGTCCTTGCTGTTTATCTTGCGTTTGCTGTGTCGGGATGTAGCCACAAGCCTTCCACCGACACCAACACGGACGCAAGCAGTGCCAACACTCAAAATGCCGCGCAGCCGGCTCAACCCCAGGAGGCCCCGAGAGAGCCACTCGTCGTGCCCGCAAGAACAACGGTTACGGTGAGGCTGGAGTCCGCGATTGGTTCGAAGTTGAGCCAGTCCGGCCAAACCTTCAGCGGATCGATTGCCAAAGATGTTCGGGTTGGGGATGCAGTCGCGATTCCTCGAGGGACGAGAGTAACCGGCACAGTCACCGACGCCAAGCCCCTGGGGAGATTCGCCGGGGGCGCAGAACTTCAGGTGCGCCTCGACTCCATCGATTTGAACGGCTCTCCGCTTCCGGTCCGAACCGCAGTGCAAACTTTCTCTGCGAAGGGCAAAGGCAAGCGTACTGCTGTGATGACCGGCGGAGGCGCTGCGCTCGGGGGTATCATTGGTGGCCTGGCTGGCGGGGGCAAAGGCGCCGCCATTGGATTGGCGGCTGGTGGAGGCGCCGGTGCCGGTGGCTCAGCCTTCACCGGAAACAAAGATATTGTCCTGCCGCCCGAGTCCGTAATCGGCTTCGAGCTTACGCATTCGCTCGAAATACGGCAGTAGAATTCAAACCCAAAACATTCGGTCACCTCCGGTCCGATCCGGAGGTGACTCCACTCAAATCTCTATGACATCGGTGCCTGCGCTCGACTTCTCCCGCTTCGAAATCCTGACCTTCGATTGCTACGGCACGCTGATTGACTGGGAAGCCGGAATTCTCTCGGCTCTTCATTGCATTCTCTCCGCCCATGGGAAAAAGATCGACGACGCTACGATCCTCAACCTCTATGGAGATTTTGAGCAGCGTTTCGAAAAGGGCGCATTTCGTCCTTATCGCGAAGTCCTGGAGTCGGTTGTGCGCCAGTTCGCAGCGGAGCTTCACTTCACCCCGAGCCCTGAGGAAGTGCGCTCGCTCCCCGGCTCGCTTCCAACCTGGAAACCCTGGCCCGACACAGTTGTCGCTCTTCGTCAACTCAAGACGCGTTTTCGGCTCGCGATTTTCTCTAACGTGGACGACGATCTGTTCGCCGGCACCCGCCCGCTACTCGGGGTTGAATTCGACGAAGTCGTCACCGCTCAGCAGGCCCGGGCCTACAAACCCTCGCTGAAACTCTTCGAATTGGCCCTCTCTCGAATCAATGTCCCGCCACATCGCGTGCTGCACGTAGCCCAAAGTGTTTACCACGACGTTGTCCCCGCGCAGTCGCTTGGCCTCGCCACCGTTTGGGTAAACCGTCCCTCGGCTCGCCGTGGTGTCGGCGCAGTTAAAGCCGCGCAGGCAACGGCCGATCTGACAGTCTCAAGCCTCGCAGAACTCGCCGCCGCGGCTGTCCAGGATTAGAGGTTCAGGAGTGGGGGTGCAGGTTTCTATTCAAAGTCAGCAAGAAGCTCCGCTAAACGGCGCGCGGGCCTCGCGCCGAGAAAGTGCCGCCCGAAGAGCAGAGTAAGGAGTGATGGGAATCAATGATGCGAAACAGCGTGCCCCGCTCGCTCATCGGTGATTACAAGTTCACCGGCACCTTCACAACCTTCTTCTGAATCGCCCACATCACAAGCTCCGCCTTGTTGTGAATCCCCAGCTTCCGCATCAAATTGAACTTGTGAGCATCGACCGTCTTGATGCTGAGCCCCAAAATAACCGCGGCAGAGCGCACCGTCCTGCCTTCGGCCAGCAACTTCAACACTTCACGCTCTCGTTCTGTCAAAACGCGCTTTCGGGGAAGCAGTTCCTGGGGCAACCACTCGCCGCGGCGGCGTTCCGGCATCTGCCGTACGCCGGATTGCTGACCAGCGTGCGCCCTCCTCACCATCTCCACTAATTCTTCCGCGGAGGTCTGCCAGGCTGCACATCTCGTCCCATTTCCTATCGATTCCTGCTGTGTTTCGTCCCGCTGTGTCGCCAGGAACAATATCTTGGTGTGTGGAGACTCGTGTTGAATCAGGCGCTGGGTTTGATCGGGTGCGCACTCGAATATATGCGGGTCGGTGATTACAACCTCGGGGCGGGTCTCGAACACCCTCCGGAGGGCCTCGGCAGCATTTCCAGCCTCCGCCACCACTTCGATGTCAGGTTCATCTTCCAGCAAACGCCGCAGTCCCTGCCGCAACAGGATATGGTCGTGCACTAAAAGACAACGAATTTCTCTGTCGCCAAAAAATTCTTCGCGTTCAGTCGGGACGTGAGGGAACAAAAGCAGCTCCTTACTCTTGGCCAGAGAAACTTGCGAGCGGCGCGGACGTATTCGATTTGAACCCAAGCGGAAAGATTGTGCTTCATTGTAACCGCTAGTGCCGCCTTTTTCTCGTCAAATGCAAGTTTTGTCGTCTTTCTTTTTCGCGGCCGAGGCTCGTGTTCAGCCCCGTATCCCGCGTCGCATCAGGTACAATCGAAAATTTATGCTGCGCTATTTCACTGCGGGAGAGTCCCACGGCGAAGCTCTGGTCGCTTTTCTTTCCGGCATGCCTGCCGGATTGAAAGTCGATCAGGCCTTCGTGGATCGTGAACTCTGGCGGCGCCAACAGGGTTACGGCCGCGGCGGCCGAATGAAGATCGAGCGCGACACCGCCCACATTCTTTCTGGTGTGCGCCAGGGAATGACCATCGGCTCTCCTGTCTCCGTTCAACTTGAAAACAGAGATTGGAAAAACTGGCAGGAATCTATGCCGGTTGGTGAAGGGGATCTCTCGAAACACAAACGCGTGGCATCTCCGCGGCCTGGCCACGCTGACCTTGCCGGCGCCCTGAAATACAACTTCCCCGAAGCCCGCTACGTACTCGAGCGCGCCTCTGCCCGCGAATCGGCCGCCCGAGTCGCCATCGGGGCCATCGCCAAACTTTTCCTGCGCGAACTGGGCATCGAGGTTCTCAGTCACGTGATCACCACGGGGAGTGTCACGCTTCCGGATGAAGTGCCCTGGGAGAAAATTCGCGCTCTCCACTCACGTGAAGATGTTCTTCTCAATTGCGCCGACCCCGAAGCGGAGCAGCGGATGAAAGACGAAGTCGATAGGGTTCTCCGGACCGGCGATTCTCTCGGCGGAGTTTTTGAGGTCGTGGCCCACCCGGTTCCCCCGGGACTGGGTACTTACGCGCAGTGGGACGAACGGCTCGACGCCATGCTCGCTGCCGCAGTCATGTCGCTGCAGGCGGTCAAAGCCGTAGAAATCGGTTCGGGCGTGGCAGCCGCTTTCGCTCCCGGCTCCGCCGTGCACGACGAAATCGGCTACACGGCCACGTCCGGTTACACAGCTTTCTCGCGCACCAGAAACAACGCGGGAGGCATTGAAGGTGGAGTTTCCAACGGACAGGAAATCCGCGTGCGCGGCTATTTGAAGCCAATTTCGACGCTTCGCCGTCCGCTGCAATCGGTTGACTTTTCCACCCGCGAGCCGGTCAAGGCAGCCTATGAACGTTCCGATGTCTGCGTGGTCCCTGCCGCCGGTGTTGCTGCTGAGGCAATGGTGGCTCTCACGCTCGCGCGCGCCGCTCTGGAAAAATTCGGCGGCGACTCCATGACTGAAACCTTAAGGAATTTCCAGGGCTACTGCCAGCAATTGAAAAATTACTGATGATTTATCCCATCGTAAAATTCGGCAATCCCATTCTGGAGAAGCCGTCGGAACCGATTACGATCTTCGACGAGGATCTGAAGATGCTCGTCGAGGATATGTTCGAGTCGATGTACGCCGCCCACGGAGTCGGCCTCGCCGCTCCGCAAATCGGCATCGGCCGCCGCATTGCCGTCGTCGATGTAACCTTCAAAGAAAATCCGGATGCCAAGATTGTGCTCATCAACCCCGAAATAATTCACACCGAAGGCCGCCACGCCCAGAGTGAAGGCTGTCTCAGCATCCCCGATTTCCGTGAGAACGTGTCCCGCCCTAACAAAGTCACCATCCGCGCCCAGGACGCTCAAGGGAAGGTCTTCGAAAAAACCGGGGAGGAATTACTGGCTCGCGCCTTCCTGCACGAGACCGATCACCTGAACGGCAAGCTCTACATCAGCCACATCAGCGCCCTCAAGCGCGACCTGATGAAACGCAAAATCCGCAAGCTGATGAAGGCGGGAGAATGGTAGAGGGATTGAGAAATTGCGTAATTTTGTAATTGGGTAATTTAAGCGCAATTGGCCGACGAGGACTTTCATTTACGAAATTACCCAATTACCCAATTACACATTTCCCAATGTCTCTCGATCTAGTTTTCTGCGGCACGCCGCGCTTTGCCGTTCCTACGCTTGAGAAGTTAGTCGGCGGAGGCTTTCGCGTGCGTCTCGTCGCCACTCAGCCCGACCGTCCCAAGGGACGCGGCCTCGAACTCGTCGCATCGCCCGTGAAGCAGTCGGCGCTTAAACTGCATCTGCCCATCACCCAGCCCGACCGCATCAGGACTAACGACGAATTCCGCGCCCAACTCACCGCCCTTAATCCCGACGCCATCATAATCGTCGGCTACGGCCGTATCATTCCGCAGTGGATGCTCGACCTCCCTCCACTCGGCAACATCAACCTGCACGCCTCGCTGCTCCCGAAATACCGCGGTGCCGCGCCGATTCAGTGGGCCATCGCAAACGGCGAAACTGTAACCGGCGTCACGACGATGCGCATCGACGCCGGCCTCGACACTGGCGACATCCTCCTTCAGAAAGAAGTCTCCATCACGCCCGACGATACCGCCGAAACCTTAGCTCAGCGGCTTGCCGTGATCGGCGCCGATCTCGTGGGCGAAACTTTGCGCCGGCTGCAAACGGGCAGCGTTCAGTCTCGCCCCCAGGACAACTCGCAAGCCAGCCTCGCCCCGATCCTGAAAAAAGAAGACGGTCTCGTCAACTTTTCGCGGGCCGCCGCCGAAATTCTCAACCGCATGCGCGGCTTCCAACCCTGGCCGGGAGCTTACACAAAATTTCGCGGCAAGACCTTTCAGATCGCTAGAGCGCGCCTGGCGCCAGACGCCCTCCCACCAGCCGAATTGCACATACAATCCGATCAACTTCTGGTCGGCTGCGGCCACAACACTTCGCTCGAACTGCTGGAGGTTCAACTGGCAGGAAAAAAGCGCGTCTCCGCCGCGGATTTTGTTCGCGGATACCGTCCGCGTGAAGGCGAAAAACTAGGGTTCGATACTTGAGGCTCGATGTCTCCGTATGAACGTGGTCGTGCTCGGCCAAGTCCTCTGGTTTATCGTGGGTTGCAGCTGAGTTGTGGAGGACAGGACAGCGGAAATATCGCGAAAGGGGATCCAGGCTCGAATAGAACCTCACAAATTGACGTTACCCCCGTAACCTTTAGACCTTGTTACGTTTTTCCTATCATTAGGCTGTCATGAATTTAACGTCATTGCTAGTTTGCTCGGACGACCGCGCCCTTCGTGTTCTGCGCAGCGTTTTGGGAGAATTGGAAATCAACGTCGAGCATTGCGCGGACGACGCCATCGCCGCCAAAGAGCTGGCCCAGCGCAGCTACGGGGCCGTCATCATCGATTGCAAGGACGACCGCAGCTTCGGCCTCCTCAGTAGCCTGCGTTCCGGGAAACATAACAGCAAATCCATGGCAATCGCGATTATCGAAGCCCGCACCAACCTGCAGGCCGCATTCAAGCTGGGGGCAAATTTCGTGGTCTTCAAGCCGATCTCGACAGAAAAGGCGAAGTCGAGTTTTCGAGCAGCGCGCGCGCTGATGAAACGAGAGCGCCGCCGGTCTGTGCGATTGAACGTGAATATTGCCGCCTATTTCAGATTTCAGAATGGAGATGGCGAGCAGGTTTCCATTTCCAGCTTGAGCGAGGGCGGAATGGCGGTGCGATTTTCCGGAGCGCCCGGCAAGAGATCCGGAGCCATCGCTTTCAGCTTTGCGTTGCCGGATACCACTACGGTGATCGAAGCGACGGGGACGATTGCATGGCAAGATGCGCGCCATCATGCCGGCATCCAGTTTGCGGCGCTTTCCGAGTCCTCACTCCAAAGCCTGAAAGAATGGTTGCGCTTGCAGTCGGGCGAGAAGCACGATCCTCCCATCCGCTGCACCCTCATGAATCTGAGTTTAGGGGGATGCTTCCTGCGCACTCAGTCGCCCTTTCCCTCCCAGACGCGGGTCGAGATGCTGCTGCGGGCCGCGGATTGTTCAATCAAGGCGCAGGGAAAAGTACTTCTCATGGACCCCGAACTGGGCATGGGAATCGAGTTCCTGCCCCGAACGCCGGAGCATCGGGAGCGGCTGCAACAGCTAATGCAGCAGATGAGTTCCAATCCGGAGATCGTTTGCGAGGTGCTGGTCGAGCCGGAAGGAATGGATTGGGAGCAGGCTTCGGCCTCTTCGCCGGCAATGAGCGGCGGCACGCGAGACGATGACTCCGAGCCCGATCCCCTGCTGGAATTGTTCCATACCGGAGCCTCGCTCACCAAAAGCGAGCTTCTTGCGGAACTCGAAAAGCACGAGGAGGCGGTGATTTCCGGCGACGGTTTGGAACTGAATCTCACTGAGCCGCTGGCTTATCAACGCCGTGAACCAAGGCTCGCCGTGTCCCTTCCGGTCGAGGTGCGGGCTCATGAACATCAATCTCAGGACGGCGAGGCGGGTTCTTTCCAGGACGGCGCTCTAAAGACAACGCACTTAATCGATGTTAGTCACCGCGGCGCACGGGTTAGCGGCATTGCCTTCCAACTCAAACCCGGCGAAGTTGTGAATTTGGTGTCGGATGGCGGCGACGCAAGGTTTCTCATCATTTGGGTCGGCGAGCCGGACACGCCACAAGCGGGGCAGATTGGCCTGCAGAGCCTTGCGACCGACTGAACTCCGAGTTCCTGTACGCCCCGCACATTCTTCCGGGCTAGATCTGGCTTCGGCGAATTTATTGCTGAGCAGTCACCGACTTTAGATACGCAACCACGGCCTCGGCATCACTACGGTTCAAGCGGAACTGGGGCATCGGAGGGCGCAGCCGATTGCCCGTGGTCCACATGCCGGTAGTCAGTAGCTTGACCATGTCGGCATCGCTGGCGGGCAGGGGAGTGCCGCCTATCCTGGGAGCGGTGAGCGGCCAATTCGAGTCCGGTTTGTTAGGTGTCCAAGGAACGGGCGCGCCCTGCAGCCAATGAGCCCGGTCGGGACGTCCATCCGTATCACTGGGGGTGTGGCAATCTCCGCACCTGGCCACGTCCTCCACGATATATTTTCCGCGCGCCATGTATCCCCCGCCTGCGGCCTCGCGACGAGACTGAGATTTCTGGCCCTGCGCAAAAGCGAACGTCCCCGACAGCACGACTAGAGCCAGGGCTGCGACGATCGACCCGCAAGCGAGGCGAAGAATCGGATAGTTACGAGGGCTTGACTCTGATGTATTCGAAAGAAGATTTGATTTGCGAAGCATCGCATTCACCTCGTAGCTAATCTACGCTTTCGCACATGCAGTATGGTATCGGGGCGGAGCCCTACTTGCGGGCCGCTCCCGGACGAACGACAGTTCACTTATCGGTGAGGAGCCGGCTTCGGACCTTGCTCGCGGATGACCCGGTCCTGGAGGCGGAAGACGAACTGTGGCAGGTGGCTGGCCACCGCTTGCCGCAGGCCAGGGCCAAACTCGTGTAACAGGTTCATTCCCGCGTCGTTCCCGATCGTCGCGCCGAAATCACTGAGCGGCGCCGCGCTGGAGCGCGCACGATAGCGGCGGGAGGCGCTCCCTGCTGCGACCGAAGTCAGCACTCGCAGAAAATAGGCAGTGTTCACGTGCCGCTTTCCGGACTCGTCCCGCATGACAAACATGCTCGAAGCGGCGTCCGTGGCCCGCCCCATGAATTTGTCATTGGACGATGGCTGATATCGCGGAGCGTGATTCAGCAACGATGGGTTTAGATACTTGCCAAAGAACGCATCGGACTTTTTTTGAACCGGGACAGATTCATACAGCGCCGTCGCGCTGGGCGCTTCAGGAAGGACAACTCCAGGATGTGTCTCGCGCAATAAGACTGGCTTGATCGCCGCCGAGCCGGCAGGGAACGGGACGGCCAGGCGGTTGCCAACTGCTACAAAGTTGTCGGGGCTTGGCATCCGTGTCGAGGGAGCATCGGGCAATGATTTTGAAATAACTCTCGGCTGGCGCCGCACGTCCGGGGTCTTTGAATGCATTCTGTGAGGCTTAGCGGACCCAACGTGTCCGCTTTGACATAGCGCTCCGCAAGCGCAAAGCAGGCAAAAACAAATGACCCGGATTGGTGCAATTCGTTTCACTATAAGTGCACTTTGCCCGGTGGCAGGCCGCTTTTTGCTTCGTTCGCCAGCGCGATTCCGCGGCCTCTACACTCTGAAACTAGCACTTCATGTGCCATTCTTCTGAGCTACCTAGCTCACATCTGTCGCTTTAGAGTTGGTTGTCGAACCGGTAGGGTAAGTTGTCATCTCAGGCGTTTTTCAAGCCGATCTACTGTATGACCGCGAGCACCGTGGCTAAGGGAACGTGGAATCGACAGACACGGTCGTTTCGAGCCGTCGGGATCGAACTGGGGACTGCAGTCACGACATCAACGCCAGCTTTCGAGCAGCCTTTGCAGAATTTCCACCCCTTCTCCGAGCCTGGTGAGCTCTTCCGGGCCCAGAGCATGCATATGGGAGGCCAGGGATGCGATGCGCCGCTGGCGTCCTTTCTGCAGCAGGCCGACACCCTTTTTGGTGGCCCGAATACGCACCCGCCGGGCATCCTTCGGATCGCTCGCGATTTCGATCAGGCGGCTGCGGGCTAAGCCAGCCACAATCCGGCTCATGGTGGGCGGCTTCACCTGCTCGGCGACGGCGAGTTCGCCCAAGGTCTTAGGGCCACTGAAGACCAACACAGACAGCGCCGAAAGTCGAGCCGGGCCTTCGCCGGTGGCGATGTCTTGCTTACGCACCCGACGCAGCAGATGGATGGCGGCGGAATGCAACCTATCGGCTACGGCCAATACGTCGGCTTGACCATGGGAAGGGCGATCGGGAAAGGACTCGGGCGCGGGCATTCGTTTCCACTCCTCATTCTTAATTTTTTTGTTTTTTTTGCTTGACCAGGTTTGGCAAATATAGTTAGCTATGCTAACTAAAGTTATCGAGGAGGTCAAGCCATGACGGTTGCTGCGGAAGTCGGAATCTCGCGCATCGGACAGATTGCCATTAATGCTCACGATGTCGAGCGCGCGTCAACGTTTTATCAGGACATCCTGGAACTGAAGCTGCTGTTCAAAGCCGGGCCGGGGCTCGCGTTTTTCGATTGCGGCGGAGTCCGCCTGATGGTGACCCATCCAGAAAAGCCGGAGTTCGATCATCCGGGATCGATCCTGTACTTCGCCGTGCCCGACATTCAGGCCGCGCACGCCAGGATGAAAAACAAGGGCGTGCATTTTGAAGACGAGCCCCACCTGATTGCCAGAATGCCCGATCATGACTTGTGGATGGTATTCTTCCGCGACACGGAAGGAAATTTGATGGGATTGATGAGCGAGGTGCGGAAGTAGGGCCGGCTCCCGGCGCTCGCCTTCCGGCTTCCGCAAAAATCCGACTTCAAAACCTCACACCTTTGAGCCTGGCCAACAAGCTCAGAGCTTGTGCGCAGCCGAACGCCGGAAGCCGGGTAGCTAGCTCTGCTATCATCGCCGGTAGAGTGGTTTCGCATCATGCAGGATTTCGAAGACGAAGAGATACCTTTTATTTCCGGAAGAGGAGAAGGATTCATGGACGAAGTTCCCGCCACAGGCTCGGGCCACGCACGCCGCAATGAAGATATCGCTCTGGATTTAATGAAGTTTATTGCCATGACCACCGGGTACGGGCGAACCGCCTCATCGGGCGTAGGGTTCCAAGGAACCGGCTCTGCCTCCAAGCCGGAAGATTACGCCGCTCATTTGCTGGAACTGTACGGAAAATGCCTGGGCGCGGTGGGCGGAAAGAAGTAGCAGCGCCATCAGGCGGTTCTTGGTCGCAGACATTGGCGCCGATTCAAAGTTGTCAATGTCACTGTGCGGGTCCGGTTTTGTATTCCATTCCCAACCGATCCAACAAAAAGTTGAGGACTGTCGGCGTTCTGTTCGATCGCCTCATCCCGAGATGTTCCGATCCCGTGCCCGGCACTGGACGAGCTACGCAACAGGATGGAATGGCCGGAGCTGTCGGCCGCCTGCAGGCGGCCGATCATATCTTGCGGGATTGCATCGGGTTGACGCGGTGATCGTTTTCACCGGTGGGCATAAGAATCGCGGGATACGCAGTGCCACCTTTTACGCGGTGATAGGGCGAGTCGGCGTAGAGCGCCTTGAACTGCGCGGGATCTTTCGCGGTTCCAAACTCGTTACGTTGAAAGCTCCGTTGGGGTCGAGTTCGACGCGGAGTATATCTAGATTCCCACGTACGAAATCACCGCCCGAACCAGATCGGGACGCTGGGTGAAGGCTGCGCCCGAACCGGAGATGCACTGGGCTTGTGCACGCTTGTCCGAGTCCCCATCATCCTAAAAGTTTCAGTGGATTACCACGAAAAACCGCACCCCGAAAGGGTGCGGTTTGATGTTCACGGCTACGGAAGTGCTCGAGGCGAAGCAAACTCTTAACGTCGCTTCTTGCCTTTCTTTTTCGCTGGCTTCTTCGCGGCCTTTTTCTTCGCAGCTTTCTTCTTAGCGGTCTTTTTGGCAGCCTTCTTTTTCGCCGGCTTCTTCGCGGCCTTCTTGGGAGCGGGTTTCTTCGCTGCTTTCTTTTTGGCTTTGGGCTTGCTGCCACCTCCACCACCGGGTGCGGACGGTGCGGGTTTGGGCTTAGGGGCGGGAGGCGGCGGGACGGCGATGGATGCCGGCTCACTGGTCTCAGGAGACGGCGTACCCGATTCTTCTTCCTCCTCTTCCTCTTCGAAATCTTCTTCCAGCGACTCGCTGTAGGCGCCGCTGTCGCCGAATTCTTCCTCTTCATCACGTGCGTACAGCGTGGGATCGTAGAACGTCATTGCTCCTCCTGATTTCAGTGGCGGCCGGATGCGGAAAGGCTCCCGGCTGCGGGCACGAGAAATTTAAAAGACCACCGGAAACCTCTGCTGGAACGGCGGGCGATTATAGCACGATATTCCGTGTTGCCTGCAAGGACTGCCAACCAAGACCGCTCGCTATCCTGTTATCACAGCGGAGTGGGTAAAGGAAAGAAGAAAAGGAAGAAAGCGAAGAAGAATTCTTCAGAATTCGGACCACCGAACCTGGGCACCAAATCAGATCCAAGACGTCCAAGCGAACAAATACCCCTGCCCGAGCGATTGAACCTTAAGTCGGAGGGCGTCCACCCTTGCCGCGCTTTTTGCGGCGGGGTGGTGAAGGTGACTTGGATGCTCACTCCCAGAAATACTAGCCTTTATTTAGATATAAGTTACGCGGCGATGTCCGGGCCCCTTCATAAACGCTTACTTAAGGTCTTATTGTGTCCGGTTTGCCCGTCATCCGCTCGGCATTGCGGCTGCGGCAGACACATGTATCATTTCGCGGGCGAGCAGATCCCTAGCATCATTCCAGCCGGACATCCCGCCCGCGATACAGCCTGTTACCTAGCCGATGGACATCTGCGTTGCGGCGCTGGAGGCCGTCATTCTCTCGAGTCATCCCGATCTGGCTCTTCTCGTTTTGAAAATACCCTCCGTGCGATGCAGTTGATCACTGTGCCCGGGTCTGTCACGATAATCTGAAGTTCATTCCCGCCATCATCGATCACGAAGAAGGCGTGAGCCGTAAAATTTCCAGGAGAAATTTGAACCGCGTAAGTGCCGGTGCAATCAGGATTCACCGCATAGGTGCCAGTTTCCGTTTGTGGGGCTCCGTTGCCGTCCAGGGTCGCGAATCCAGTAGCCGTAATTGTGCCCTTTCCGTCGAAGGTGTCCAGGTTGACACCGGCGAAAAGGGAAGCGGGCGCAGGCGGTGGGTTCGTAATGAACCCGGTGTCTTTCTCTGCGAAGGTGCCCTTAAGGGTGGCGTTAGAACATCCTTTATCATGGGCGTTCGCTGTGGGCGCTATGCCCAGAGCGAGCGCGGTGACTGCGGCGATTGTGAAAGCCTTTGCGATGGTGCTCCGATTCATGGTCATCTCCTTTTGAATTGCGCGGCTGTGCTAAGTGGTTTTCGGCTTCTGTGTGCGTTTGAGCAGCGAGTTCAGGCAAATCAGTTGTGCACCATTGGCTGCCTGCGAACGGTGGATCGTCTCGCATTCAAGCCAGGCCTTCACGTCCGATGGCGCTAAGTTCGAGATCACGCCCAGGTCGTCGCCCAGGACAATCATCTCGCCCTCGGCGCCACACTCCGGGCACCAGGCACGCAGTGAGCTTCGTCCCCGCAAGACCAGCAAGGAGTCGGTTTCGATCGTGATCTTCGTCTGCTTTGCCATGACCCACCCACCTGCTTGCCAGGAGTGCCTGCTCAAGCGGGTTTCATACGAAAGCTAGGCGGCAGGTTGCCCGAAAGAGGAGTGAATAGTCCTTACAAAGCTCGTGATAATTTCTGATAACTTCTCGTAGTCACGTACTAAGCAGGAAAGAAAGCACTTATCTTATGCTCCGAGCGGGTTGCAACAAACGGACTCAGAGCCGAACCATGCTAAAATGCTCCTCCAAGTTCGACTTTCCGCTCTTACGGCAGGGTGCTCCCGATGGACACGAGCACGGACCAAAAGGTCAAACAACTCTACGAGTTCGGACTCTTTCGGGTTGATCCGGAGAAGGAACTATTACTTCGCGGGACTGAAACCGTCCCACTCACGCCCAAGACCTTTCAGGTTCTTCTCGTCTTGGTGCGTCACAGCAAGGAAGTGGTCACCAAAGACGACCTAATGAAGATGGTTTGGCCCGACACGTTTGTCGAAGAGGCCAACCTCAGCCGAAACATTTTCCTGCTACGCAAGGCTTTGGGCGAGACTCCGCAGGACCACCAGTACATCGTCACCGTGCCCGGCCGCGGCTACCGGTTTGCGGAAGAAGTTCAGCTAGTGCCGGAGGAGCTGAACATCGTTGCCGCGAGCCATTCCAGGGTGCAAGTGCAGGTCAAAGAAACCACACCCTGGGGATGGATCACTGTTGCGGTCATCGTTGTAGTCGCAGTAGCCGTTGGCACGTTTAAGCTCTTTGTCCACCGCTCCCCTGCTCTCACCGAAAAAGACAGCGTCGTGCTCGCCGACTTCGCGAATTCCACCGGCGATCCAGTATTTGATGGCACTTTGCGCCAAGGCCTGGCGGTGGAACTGGAACAGTCGCCTTTCCTGAGAATCGTGGATGATGCGCAGCTACAGCGCGATCTGCGCCTGATGAATGTTCAGCCCGGAACGCCCATCACCCATCAGAGTGCGCACGACGTCTGTGTCCGCGAAGGAGCCGCCGCCATCATCGACGGCGCCATTGCGAGCCTGGGAAGAAGCTACGTTATCACCCTGCAGGCAATTACCTGTCAGGACGGGGCAACGCTCGCCCGGGAGCAGATCCAGGCCGAAGATAAAGAGCACGTGTTGAACGCGTTGGGAAGCGCGACGACTGCCATGCGCAGCAAGCTTGGAGAGTCGCTCAATTCGATCAAGCAGCTGAATCGGCCACTGGAGCAGGCGACTACCCCTTCGCTAGACGCTCTTCAGAACTACACCGCGGGCCTTGACGTAATGAGTAAAGGCCATTATATGGCCGCTATTCCGCAGTTTAGGCGCGCAATCGCAATCGATCCAAATTTTACGATGGCTTACTACCTTCTGGGCATCGCGTATGAGCAGACCGGGGATATAGAACGGAGCGCGGAATATGCGAAACGGGCCTTCAGCATGGTCGATCGCGTATCCGAGGCCGAGCGAACCGGGATCACTGCCTACTACTACAGGGCGACTGGCGAGTTGGACAAAGAGATTGATGCATATCAAACGGCTGTCCGGAACAACTATCCCCTAAAGTGGGGTTTTCATAACCAAATAAGCGTCACCTACATTGATATGGGGCAATTTGAAGAGGGGCTGAACGAGGGTCTTGAGGCAGTTCGGCTGCAGCCCAATGTCGAACCTCCCTATCGTCGGGTGTTGGACGCCTACATCTGCCTGGATCGCCTTCCGGAAGCCGACCAGGTAGCGGCGAAAGTGCGGGCGCTTGGAATTGACGGTTCGAGAATCCACCAGCGCTTCCTCGAATTGGCCTATGTCGAGGACGATAAAGCAGCCATGGCCAAGGAGATTCAATGGTTCGCTGGCAAACCGGAGGAGTACTTCAGCTTCGGATTGCAAGCGGCCGACCTGAATGTGCATGGGCAGCGTCGTGAGTCGCATAAGTTGTATCAGCGTGCCGCCGACACAGCGCGCCACCTGGGATTCCGGTACGTCGCCGACGAATACCAGGAAGCCGATGCGCGTGCTGACGCGTTGTCGGGCAATTGTCAGACTGTGCGTCGGCTTGGGCGTCCTGCGTTGGCAATGGCGATGTGTGGCGAAGCGGCCGCAGCGGAGAAGCTCGCCGCGGAGACTTCGAAAGCTCTTCCAAACGGAACAATCTGGAATGCCGTACAGCTACCAGAGATTCAAGCCATGATCGCGCTCCATCGCGATGAACCTGCCAAGAGCGTTGAACTGCTGGCATCTGCCTCGCCATACGAACGCGCTTACCCCGATGCCATTTATGTGCGTGGACTAGCTTACCTGAGAATGCATAGGGGCGCGGAAGCCGCGGCTGAGTTTCAGAAAATCGTGGACCACAAGGGCGCCAATTGGGGAGCGACCTGGGTCCACCCAAATTGGGGACAGCGCTACTCGCTCTCCTATCTGGGAATGGCGCGCGGTTACGCGCTTGCGGGCGACACAGCGAGAGCGAAAAAAGCGTTCCGGGACTTCTTCGAACTCTGGAAAGATGCCGACGCCGATATTCCCGTCCTCCAACAAGCCAAAGCAGAGTATTCGAAGTTGAAATGATGGCGGCCCTTAAACGGTCAACAACCATGCGGTTTTGCTGGCGATCCTAGCAGTTTAATTGCTTTGTTTCTGGATGGTCGGTCAACCGGAAGGGATTCGCTTAACTTTGCGATTATGGGGCACATCCTAAGTGATGAAGCTCCTCCCTGACACCGGCTGGTTTCATCGGCGATGGCTGGCCATCATCGCGCGGCAGTGGCGCGCAATCTGTAGTTCTTCCTGTGTCGCGACAACGTGGATATTGTCCTGACTAAGGCCAAAAGCTTCAAGGCCGTTCGTCGCCACGGATCGAATACGAACGCTGTGTTCCCCGATGCCGCCGGTGAAGACCAGTAGATCGACGCCGCCCAGCAGGGCCATGTAAGCCCCGATTGCTTTTCGTACTGACACGGCGAAGACGTCCAGAGCAAGGCACGCCTTCGGATCATTGCGGTCGGCACGCTCCTTAAGCGCCTTCACGTCGCCCTCGCCGGACGAGAGTGAGAACAAGCCCGACTGATGATTGAGCAGATCTTCAAGGCTGTCGGCGTCGAGCTTTTCTTTTCGCAGAAGATAAATGATGACGCCGGGGTCGAGGTCTCCGGAGCGCGTAGCCATGGGAACGCCACCAGTGGGAGTGAGGCCCATCGTAGTGTCGATGGATTTCCCATTTCGCACGGCACACAGGCTCGATCCGTTCCCTAAATGCGCGAAGATAGCCCGCTCGGGAAGCTTGGCGCCGAAATGATACACCAGGGACTCATAAGAAATGCCGTGAAAGCCATAGCGACGGATTCCTGCATCGAAATAATGTTGCGGGAGCGCGAAGTGCGAGGCGACTTCCGGAATCGTCTGATGAAAAGCGTCGTCGAAGCAGGCGAATTGCGTGGCTGAAGGAAAAATCGATTCAGCGGCCGCGATCAACTTTAGAGCCTGCGGAATGTGCAACGGCGCAAAGTGGGTGGCCGCGCGTAATTCATCCAGGACTTGCGCGGTGATGACCTGATGTTTGCGGAGCTTGGGACCACCGTGCACGACACGGTGACCGACAGCCACCGGTGCGGCATCGAGATGTTCCCGGATTGCCCGGGCCAGGGAGTTCAGTGCATCGCTCTGAGATTCATGAATGCCTTTCTGCTCAAGAAGCGATGTTCCATCCAAGGAACGAATGTGCAAGGTTCCATTATCCCGGCCAATGCCCTCGGCGCTTCCCGTTAGCAGCGGCCTTTCGTCGTTGTCGTTGGGGGTGCGGCGGTAGATGCCGAACTTCAGCGACGACGAGCCGCTGTTGAGCACGAGAATGGGACCGTCGTTTTCAGATGACTCTTTCTGAACCGATTCTTTCGCCATTCCTAATCCGGCCACTTCCAGTTTCGAATTTCTTCTTTGTCGATGCCTTCCGCGTGCGCGTAGTTAACGCTCTCGATGATCTGGTCCTTCAGCCATTCCTTGACATGAGCTCCAATGGAACTCAGACGTGGAACACGATCAATGACATCGATTGCCAAATCAAAGCGGTCGATCTGATTCAGAATGGCAAGTTCAAGAGGAGTATTAATGTTGCCTTTTTCTTTGTAGCCGCGCACATGGATGTTGTCGTGATTCTTGCGTCGGTAGCTGAGCTTGTGAATCAGCGAAGCGTAGGAATGGAAATTGAAGATGACCGGCTTGTCGGTGGTGAATAGCGAATCGAAATCGCGATCGGAGAGTCCGTGCGGATGTTCGGTTGAGGGCAGGAGCCGGAAGAGATCGACGACGTTCACGAAGCGGATTTTCAAATCGCGGAAATGTTCTTTCAGAATTGCGACTGCCGCCAGGGATTCCATCGTCGCGATATCGCCGGCACACGCCATCACCACATCGGGATCGTCGCCGTTGTCAGTCGAAGCCCAGTCCCAGATGCCGATTCCCTTGGTGCAATGGTTTACCGCCTCGTCCATCGATAAGTATTGGAGATGCTCCTGCTTATCGGCCACGATCACGTTGACGTAGTCGCGCGAGCGCAGGCAATGATCCGCTACGCTCAACAGGCAGTTCGCGTCGGGTGGCAGATAGATGCGCACGACTCCGGGACTTTTGTTCGTGACCACATCCAGAAATCCAGGATCCTGATGTGTAAACCCATTGTGATCCTGACGCCACACCAGAGATGTGATGAGGATGTTGATCGAAGGAATCGGAGCGCGCCAGGAGAGCTCCATTTTCGACTTCTCCAGCCATTTGGCATGCTGGTTGAACATGGAGTCGATGATATGGATGAAGGCTTCGTAGCTGGAAAACAAACCGTGCCGGCCGGTGAGGACATAACCTTCAAACCAGCCTTCGAGGGTGTGCTCGCTGAGCATTTCCATCACTCGGCCGGCAACGTCGAGTTCGCCGCCGTCGGCGTCTTCCGGCTTGTATTCGGCGAGCCACGTCTTTTTCGAAGCGGCGTAGATGGCTGTGAGTTTGTTGGAGGCGGTTTCATCGGGGCCAAAAACTCGGAACGAATTCATGTTGCGACGCATGACTTCGGCAAGAAAATGCCCGAGGACATCCGTCGGAGAAACGTAGGCCGCGGCGGGCGCTTTCACTTCGACAGCAAAGGCACGGAAGTCAGGCAGTTCGAGTTCCTTACGCAGCAGTCCGCCATTGGCGTGGGGATTCGCGGAAATGCGGCGCTCTCCGGCAGGAGCCAGGTCCTGCAGTTCGGGAATGAAAGTTCCGTTTGCGTCGAACAGTTCTTCCGGCTTGTAGCTGCGCATCCAGCTTTCCACCTGGCGCAGGCTCTGCTTATTCGTGGTCGCGTCGAGAATCGGAACCTGATGCGCGCGCCACGAGCCTTCCACCTTGTGGCCGCCTACTTCCTTCGGCCCCGTCCATCCCTTCGGCGAGCGCAATACGACCATGGGCCAGCGGGGCCGCGTGGCATCGCCCGTCGAGCGGGCATGCTGTTGCAGAGAACGAATTTCGAGGATGACCTGCTCCAGTGTGGAGGCCATTTTCTGATGCATTGCCTCCGGCTCGTCGCCTTCAACGAAATACGGCTTATATCCGTATCCGATCATCAGCGACTCAAGTTCTTCGTGCGGAATGCGCGCCAGGATTGTGGGATTCGCGATCTTGTAGCCGTTGAGATGAAGCACCGGCAGGACGGCGCCGTCGCGAATCGGATTCAGGAATTTATTCGAATGCCAGGAGGTCGCGAGCGGACCAGTCTCTGCCTCGCCATCGCCGATGGCAACGGTGACGATGAGATCGGGGTTGTCAAATGCCGCTCCGAAAGCATGCGAGATGGAGTAGCCGAGCTCGCCGCCTTCATGGATGGAACCGGGCGTTTCGGGCGTGCAGTGCGAGCCAATGCCTCCAGGAAACGAGAATTGCCGGAAAAATTTGAGCAAGCCGGCTTCATCGCGACTCTTGTCCGGATAAATCTCGGAATAGTGCCCCTCGAGGTAGCAATTAGCGAGTGTCGCCGGGGCGCCGTGGCCGGGGCCGGAGATATACATCACATTCAAATCGTACTTTTTAATCAGTCGATTCAGATGCACCCAGATGAAAGACTGTCCGGGATCGGAGCCCCAATGGCCGAGAAGCCGATTCTTGATATGCTCCGGCTTTAGCGGTTGGCGAAGAAGTGGATTCTCGCGAAGGTAGATCATTCCCACAGCGAGATAGTTGCAAGCACGCCAGTAAGCATCCATCTTGCGCAGTTCTTCAGGCGTTAGAGGTGAGGAGATTTCGATTGTGCCAGGCATCGGACGTTCCCTGACCACTGAAGATGAGGTCATGACAAAAACTGTCCTCTCCCTTAAAAGGATAGGCTTTTTTGATGCGCAGTGGCGGCCCTGAGACTTACAGAATGATAGTTGTAGTTCTTTTTATTGAAAATAGCGGCCGGCGCCTGCGCAAAATGTTGAGAACGCGCGGAAGGATGCCGATTAGAGCGCGCTGTTACGGTCGGATTACGGAGCTCATACGGAGAGGAGGCCGGATGAACAGCCAGCCGACAGCTTGCCAGTACGTTGCGTGTCGCGAATATGGGCCTGCGGGGGCAGAGTCTTGTCGATCATCGGCTAGGCGGCTGTTTGGTCGCTTCCGGTCGTGATTTGCCTGACCAGGGCCGCAGGAAGCCTTTCACCTCGAGAAGTCGTTCCTTACGCAGCTTTCTTCCGCGGGACCTTCGCGCCATTCTTGCGAGCTTCGGAAAGGCCGATCGCGATTGCCTGCTTGCGGCTTTTTACCGTTCCACCTTTTCCGCCACGACCGGACTTCAGCGTGCCCTTCTTCTTTCGGTGCATCGCGCTCTTCACGGCTTTGCCCGCCGCTTTCCCGTATTTTCGTCCACCTGAAGATTTGCGTTGTGCCATTGTGAGCTTCCTTCAAAGTTAGAGTGCACAACAGTTCAAGAGGTTGGTGATTGATTCCATCGCTCGCATGTCGAATTTTGCATCGACTACCGACGAACAACTGCGCTGTCAAAAAGACCCGCGAATGATTCTCCGCCGTTGCCGGTGAATGACTAAGGTTCGACGTAAAAGATTTCGAAAGCAACACCGGTCTAGGGGCTCCCATCCAAGAGAACGGCAAGTGAAGGCAAATCGAAGCACACGAGTGACGTTGCCACTCCCCAAAACGTATCCGCCGATGGAGGCAGCGCCGGCCACGACCCTACCGGCAGGTACGCAATGGCAATACGAGCCCAAATGGGACGGATTTCGCTGTCTGGCTTTTCGCGACAAAAATAGGATTGATCTGCAGTCCAAGTCCGGCAAACCCCTCACCCGATACTTTCCTGAACTGGCCTCCGCCCTCAGTCGTGTGCGTGCTGCGCAATTCGTTCTTGACGGGGAGATTGTGATTCCGGTCAACGGCGATCTCTCGTTCGATCAATTACTGATGAGGATCCACCCTTCGGCGACACGAGTGGAAAAGTTAAGCCGGGAAACTCCCTGTGTGTTCATCGTTTTTGATTTGCTGGTAGACGCAGATGGGAATTCGCTGGCCGATCTCTCGTTGGAAAAACGGCGGCAGGAACTGGATCGCTTCGCAGCGAAATATCTGAAGGGCGACCAAACGGTGCGCCTCTCACCCTTCACCCTCGAGATTGCCATCGCCCGGAAATGGTTCCAGATGGGTACCGCCGTTGAACGGGGTCGTGGCGAAGCGCCGCGATATGCCGTACCAGAGCGGGACGCGGACTGGCATGGAAAAGATCAAAAAGATGCGAACCGCAGACTGCGTGGTGGGTGGCTTCCGTTATCTCGAGAAAGAACCACTTGTCGGGTCGCTGCTTTTGGGACTCTACAACAATGCTGGCGAACTTGATCACGTGGGATTCACTTCTTCCATCAGCGCGAAAGACCGGCCCGCCCTTACGCAAAAACTGAAAAAGCTGATCCAGCCGCCGGGCTTTACCGGCAAGGCTCCGGGAGGGCCCAGTCGATGGAGCACCAAGCGCTCGACAGAGTGGCAACCACTTCGGTCCAGGCTTGTGGCCGAAGTGCAGTTCGATCATTTCACGGGAGGGCGCTTTCGGCACGGAACGAAGTTTCTGCGCTGGCGTCCCGACAAGAAACCCCTGGAATGCACGATCAAACAAGTTAAGCGGGAGAATCGGTCTGCTTTGAATCTGCTTTGACTAATCCTGAATCAATCGGCAGCCGAATCAGTCGGCCGCCGAAGCTTTGCCAGACTTCGTAATTTCTGCAACTGCGCGCCGCGCACTGGCGATGGCGCCATGTACGGTCCCGTTATTTCCGGTGACGTCCGCCGCCTCTCCGGCGAAGTACAACGTGTGCCAGGCGTGAGGTTTATCCTCGGTTTTCAATCTTTTCATTCGACGCTTCCCCTTACAGATGAGCTGCTAGAGTCGCTTATGGCAGTGTGATTAGCGCTGTGCATGGGGCACTCGCGGCAACACAACTGTCACCAGGCAGCCTCGACCGCCGATGCGGTTGGCGATTTCGATCCTCCCTCCGTGGGCTTCCGCGATCTGCCGCGAGAGAACCAGGCCCACTCCACTGCCACTTGGTTTTGTCGTGTAGAACGGAGTGAAGACGTTCGCCGGATTCAGAAGGCCCGGGCCATTGTCTTCGATCAGCAAGTTCACGTCTTCATCCGTGGCGTCCCATCGCACACCGACCTTTGAATCAGAGTCCGAACTATTGGGCTTCGCGTGGGCTGCGGCAGGTGTGAGTTCGAGAACAGCATCCGCGGCATTGCGAACGAGATTGATCAGCATTTGTTCGAGTTGGTCAGGATCGGCAGTGAACACGAGGTCTGGACCCGCATGCACGCATACTTTGATTCGGGTTTCAAGACTGGCGACTCGCGCCACCAACTTGGACAGTTCGACATCGCGCAGAACCGGGGCAGGCATCTGGGCCAGCCGCCGATACGCTTCCAAAAAACGGTGCAGAGAAGCGGAGCGCGCCTCAATAATTTCCAACCCGTGCTGCAGGTCGTTGCGTACGTCGGCGTCCATGGCCGTGGCGGAGACGCGCGAATTGAGACTTCCGGCAATCGATTTAATGGGCGCCAGCGAGTTGCTGAGTTCGTGTCCCAGGACACGAATCAACCGCTGCCAGGCCCGCCGCTCTTCTTCGCGCAAGGCGCGGCTCACGTCGGACAAAACGACCAATGTGTGCGGCACGCCATTCTGACGAAAGGAGCTGCGGCGCAGCAGCCAGCGTGCCTGCGAGTCCCTGAGCTCGAGTTCCACGATGCTCTCGTTATCGGCCACCAGGCACTTCTCCAGGTTCAGGTCCGAAGCTCTGCGGCCCAGCATTCGCGCCCTCGACTGCCGCAGCAGATGTTCGCCGGCGGGGTTCACGAGACGCAAGATTGACGCGGGATCGAAAGCAAATAGCGGCGCATCGATTTCGTCAACCACGCGCTGCAGCAAGGCTGTCGCTTCAATAGTGCGGATCTTCTCATCGGAGAGCATATCGGCCAGCGCATTCACTTCCAGAGAAAGCTCTCCAAGCGCGTCCTCGGCGATGGCATTGCGCGCGCGAAAGGAATAATCCTCTTCCCGCAGCGCACCAATCACGTTCGAGAGAGTTTGCAGCGGCCGCGTAGTCTGCTCCTGAAGCGCCAGGGCCAAGAGCCACCATGCGAACAGTTCAAGGGTGATCAGCCCGAGTCGCGATTCGAGGGCCCACGGCTGTATCCAGACCAGCACGGTGCTCACGAGGAGTCCGGGGAGCGCGACCAGAAAACAGTAGAGGTTGACTCGATGTTCGTAGGAGAGTCGAGCTCGTTTTCGCGGCCGAGAGGAAGGTCTCGGAGCCGGCGAGCTAGAGGCCATACTTCTCCATCCGTCGATACAGCGCGCCACGGCTCAGCCCAAGCGCTTCGGCCGTTTGGCTGACGTTGCCCTGATAACGCTGAAGAGCTTTGCGCACCAACATCGCCTCAACCGCCTCCAGACTCAGGTCCTCAAGACCCTGGCTCGAGGCGCGCTGCGTATTCAGAGCCAAATCGGCCGCCTGTATTTCTTCCGTACGGCACATCAGCACGGCCCGTTCGATGGTGTGTTCCAGTTCCCGCACATTGCCCGGCCATGAGTACTGCAGCAAAGTCTGCAGGGCGGCGGAGTCAAAGCCCTGCACCGGCCGCCGGTAACGGGCGGCGTAACGAGCGAGAAAATGCGCGGCCAGGGTGGGAATATCTTCGCGGCGCTCACGCAGGGCGGGCAGATGGATCTCGACCGTATTCAGGCGGAATAACAGATCTTCGCGAAATTGTCCGGAAGCGCAGGCAGCGGAAAGATCGCTATTGGTAGCCGAGAGAACGCGGACATTCACGCGACGGGAGCGCGACGATCCCACACGCTCGATTTCGCCGGATTCCAGAACCCGCAACAACTTCGCCTGTTGGCGAAGAGGGACATTGCCAATCTCGTCGAGAAAAATCGTCCCGCCGTCCGCCAGTTCGAAACGTCCAATGCGGTCGGTGCGCGCGTCGGTAAATGCGCCTTTCACGTGGCCAAACAATTCGCTTTCAAACACACCGTCGGGAATCGCTCCCGTGTTCACCGCAACTAGGGGACGTGGTGCTCGCGCCGACAGCGCATGCAGCGTTTGCGCCACGATTTCTTTTCCGGTTCCGTGTTCTCCGGTGATGAGCACATTCGCGTCGGAGGGTCCCACCCGGGCAAGAGTCTCCAGCACCGGCTGCATGGCTGGAGCCGTCGCAATGAACTCCGGCCGGCCTTCGGCACGAAGCAGCCGGTTTTCCGCTTCCAATCGTGCCGCACGCTGCAGTGCACGATGCAGTTCGACCTGGGTGCGAAGAATAGAGAGCAGCCGCTCGTTCTCCCATGGTTTCTGCACAAAATCTCGCGCGCCGCGCCGCATCGCTTCTACTGCCAACTCAACATTCGCCCACGCTGTCATCACGATGACCGGAATGGTCGCATCCAGCGAGACGATTTGCGAGAGCAGATCGAGCCCTTCCTGCCCAGAAGTAGTATCGCGCGTGTAATTGAGATCGATCAGGACCGCATCGTAGGAACTACTGGCAAGAGCTTCGCGTACCAGCACAGGCGAGCGGACTTTGTCCACTTTGTAACCTCGCGGACGAAGCAGGAGTTCCAGCGCTTCAAGGATATGCTCCTGATCGTCGGCTGCCAGAACCCGGAGCGGCGCGCCAGACTCGTGCTTGAGAGCGGATAGTTCGAGTTCTCCGGATTTGGTCGAGCTTGGCATACGGATTTACGGCGATTGGCGAGGCACCACGCCCGTGATGGCGTTCTGCAACAGTATGCCATTATGTTCCAAAGTCGCGCCGGTCGTACGGTCCAGTTCAACTTTAGCTTTTTCGTAGGTAGTCACTGCGCTGACCAGGTCCAGTTCCGCCAGAGCCAGGTCGTGCTGCGCCGAGAGCGTCTGATAGCTCGAGCCCGAGCCCAGTTCCTGTTCTTTTTTCGTGATATCGAACGTGCGCTGGGCCAGGTCCCGCGCCTTGCGCGCCGCCTGCACCCGTGCGCCGGTCTGTTCCAGGGCATACTGCGCATTGCGAACTTCGATGCGGACCTGCTTTTTCAGTTGCTCCATGCGCAGTTCAGACTGCCGATACTCAAGCTCGGACCGGTACTGGTCCGCCTTAGCGACTCGATTTCTGATGGGAAGGTTCAGGTTGAGTCCCAGGTAGTAATCCGGGGAAGAGTTATTGAACGCGTTTAGCACCGCGCCGCCGAAGTCGATTGGGACCGTCGAAAAATTCTGCCCCAAATTATAAGTAGGATTCAGCGGTCCGGCCAGACCTGAACCTCCATAGAAGCCCACCAGCGAGAGCGACGGCAGCAGGGCATTGCGCGCCGCGCGACGGCTGATTTGCCGGTTCACCAAGTCGATGTCAGATTCGGCCAGCTCGGGTCGAGTGTGCAAGGCCGCGGAGATCAACTCCGCGATGGGCGCGGTCGCCTGCGTTTCCACCGTCTGCATCCGGTCGGTTGGAATCACCCGCATGGCTTCGAGAACAGGATCGTCCAGACTCTTTGTGATTGCGTTCTTCATGAGAGTCTCCTGAAGCTGGAGGCTGGTGCGGGCGACCGTTAAATCCTGATCGCGTTTTGAAACCTCCGCCTCGGCGCGCATCACGTCCATAGCCGGAACGCTTTCCAGTTGCAACTGCTTCTTGGTATTGTCGAGAGTCTGCTGCGCGAACGAAAAGGACTGCTCATTGACCTGCGTCTGCTCATACGCGCTGACCAGGTCCCAATAAATATTTTCGATTTGAGTGACGGTGGCGATCACCTGATCTTTAAAAGCGATATCGGAAATCTTCTTGTTGTTCCGCGCGATGCGCAAATAGCGCAGGTTCGGGCCGAACCCGAAACCCGCGAGTAATTGCTGCTGAAATTCAAAACGAAATGTGGAGCTAAGCGTAGGAGACAGGTTGAAGTACGGGCTATTGGTAGTTTGCCGCGAGTTCGCGTAAGAGAAAGTGATGCTGGTTCCGGTGGCGAAAGCCTGAGTGAAAAGAGCATTCACTTGTCCGGAGTTGAGCTGGAGGGATGGCACTCCGTAAATCTGAAAGTTTGCTACAGGAGACGTTTGATGCTCCTCGCCGCCGTTGACGCTGATGAATGGGTCGTAGGAAGACACGGTGGTTCCGGTGCCGAGTGTAGATTGCACCAGGCCTGAAGCGCCCGCTCCGGCCCCGCCCGCGCCGCCGCTCGTACCACCTGCCCCTGCGCCAGGGGCGCCGGTGCCGAACCCGCCAATTCCCCCGCCGGGGGTTCCCTGGACAACGCCGGTATTTACCCCGCGAAAAAAGCCGCCGGCTTGCGTTCGCAAAATGTCAGTGTTCGCAATCGGCAGATTGTAGCGGGCAATGGCCAGATCCAGATTGTTCTCGAGCGCTAAATCGATTGCGTCTTTGAGCGAAAGGTAGAGTTGTCCGTCGCGAATGAGTCGATCGAGAAGCGGCGAGTTCGCCAGCATCGGTTCCGGAACCTGGTCAGCCTCATAGGCGTTGAGCGGATTGCGCGACTTTGGCATTTCGTATTGCAGAGGAACTGGAGCCTGCTCTGGGGCCGCGGCGATTCCCGTGGAGCTGGGTGGAGTTGTGTTCTGACCGGCCACTCCCACAACGAGAGTACCGCACGCACACAGTATCGTGACCGCTCGTTTCAAAAATTCGAAAGCAAATAAGCTCACGATGCGCTGACCTCCGTCGGCTGGCTCAGTGCCGGATTCGCGGTGTCTCCCACCAGCCAGCCATCCCGCAACTGAATCGTGCGGCTTCCATAGCCGGCATTCGTCTCGGAGTGAGTAACCTGCACAATGGTCGTTCCCTGTTGGTTCAATGTGGTAAAGAGTTCCATAATCTCCTTGGCCTGTCCCGAATGAAGGTTGCCGGTCGGTTCGTCGGCCAGCAAGAGTGGAGGTTTGTGAATCACGGCGCGAGCAATTCCCACCAGTTGCTGCTGTCCTCCGGAGAGCTGGCTGGGATACAAATCCCTTTTGGCGACAATCTGAAAGCGATCGAGCGTATCAGCCACCAGACTCTGGCGTTCGCGGCGGGGAATGTCTTTGTAGGAAAGCGGGAGGTCAATGTTTTCCGCCACCGTCAGGTCGTCCAGCAGGTGGTAGCTCTGAAATACCATTCCGATGTTTCGCTTCGCCAGTTCAGCACGCTGTTTGCGCTTCATTTGATGAATGGCTTCTTCGCGAAACCAGTACTCGCCTTGCCATGCGTCGTCGAGCAATGCCAGCGCATTTAACAACGAAGACTTGCCGGCGCCCGAAGGGCCCATGATGGTGATAAATTCCCCTTCCCGAATCTCGAGATTGATGCGGCGAAGCACCCAGGTTTGGCCGGATCCGGCTTTGTAACTGCGTTCGATATTTTTCAGTTGGATCATCTTCACTCCCGATGCAACAAAGTCGTTCTTATTCGTACCGCAGCGCCACAATAGGATCGATTCTGGCTGCGCGCCGTGCGGGGATGAATCCCGCGACTGCCGCAACAATTCCCAGCAATAAAATAACCGCGATCAACGACAGCGGATCTGTACTGTTCAATCCAAACAGGAAGCTGTGCAGGAGGCGAGTGCTGGCCAGCGCCAGGGGAATCCCGACCAGAAGGCCGATTGCAACCAGCAGCATGCCTTCGCGAAGTACCAATTGCATCACGTCGCCACGCCGCGCCCCGAGCGCCATGCGCACGCCGATTTCGCGTGTGCGATTGGCCACCGTGTACGAGATCACTCCGTAAAGCCCCACGCATGCGAGAAGCAACGCCAGTCCGGCGAAGAAGGTAGAGAGCTTGGCTAGCGCGATCTGGTTGCCCGCGCTGTCGGCCACCAGTGTGTCGAGCGTCTCGATGAATGAGATGGGTAGGCGCGGATCGACAGCTTTGATTTGGCCTGACACGTTCGTCACGGCGGCAGATGGTGCGCCGCTGACTTGAGCCTCGATCATGATCTGGTCCGGATCGGGCGTCTGTTGAAAAGCCTGGTAGAACCGTGGCCGGACCGCTTCGCGAATACCGCTGCCATGGTCTTTGGCGTCGTGAGAAATGCCCACGATCGTAAACGGTTTGTCGACCCAATCCGGGTCGTCGATCCTGAACTGTCGGCCGATCGGGTTCTGTCCCGGGAAGAAGTGTTTGACCATCGCTTCGTTTATGACGGCAACGCGCGTTGACGTAACCGTGTCCTGTGCCTCAATTCCGCGCCCGGCGAGAATGGGAATGCCCACCGCTCCGAAGTAGTTCGGTCCGACATAGTCTTCCAGCGCCAGTCGATCGCGGGCAGCACCCGCACTGAAGCCGGGAACGATGATCGCATCGGCCGATTCGCTCCCACCGAACAATCCATTGGTCGAGTACGTGACAGCGCGGACTCCAGGCGAGCTCGCCAGCCGCAAGACCAGTTTTTGGGCCAGCAGCTTCATGTTTTCTTTGGTGTAGCCCGCCCCGGTAGGATCAAGCCGCGCGATTACCAGGTGATCGCGCTCATAGCCAAAATTCTGCGCCATCAATTTTTGCAGGCTGCGCACCAGCAAGCCTGCAGCAAACAGCACTAATAACGAGAGCGCAACCTGTCCTACGATCAATCCTTTACCCCAGGTGAATCGGGATCCGGGTTCCCTCGTGGTCCGCGTCGCGTTTTTCAAGGCGGGAGTGACTCGCACTTTCAATGTTTGTAATGCAGGCACCAATCCGAAGACGATTCCGGTCAGCAGAGAAATTGCAATGGTGAAGCCAAGCACGCGCCAGTCGGGAGACAGCGGAAGACTCGCGTCAGAGCCGAAAAGTTGGACCAGCAGCCTCACTCCCCAAATCGCCAGCAGAGAACCGATGATTCCGCCCAGCAGTCCCAGGAGCAAGCTCTCAGTCAAAAGTTGTTGCAATAGTCGCCGCTGATTCGCGCCAATAGCCAACCGGAGTGCAATTTCGCGATTACGGCTTGAGGCCCGGGCAAGCAGCAGATTGGCGACATTGACACACGCAATCAGCAGCACCAGACCCACAATGCCCATCAACAGCAGCAGTGGAATCCGGTAGTCGGCGCGCATTCCGGAGATGCCGCCGCCGCCGGCAACCACGGCGATGTGAGCATCGTGAATGGAGCTCCGGTCATCGGAGGTGAGCGCGGCTCCGTAATCTCCTTTCAACGCCTGCTGAAACACGATATTCAGATTGGCTTCCGCCTGAGCCGGACTGATGTTTGATTTCAAGCGCGCGATCAGCGACAGCCAGGAATTGTTTCCTGAATTGCGCCAGTGGCGTCCCCGTATGATTTGCGGTTGCATGCTCAAGGGAACAAACAAAGCCATCCGCTCGCCCACAATATCGCCGTCGAATCCAGCCGGCGCGACTCCGACGACGGTGAAAGGAAAGCCATTCAACCGAATATCCCTTCCGATGATCGCGGGAGCCAGGGCGAACTTACGCTGCCAATATTCATAGCCCAGGATAACGACCGGATTGGCGCCCTCCGCCGTGTCGTCGGCGTCGGAGAACAAGCGTCCCGCGGCGGGTTCGAGACCGAGCACGCTGAAATAGTTTCCGCTCACCATGCGTCCGGTAATTTTTTCGTCCGGAAGCTTCGCCTTGGCCGGCGTTGACTTCAATGTGGTGGTCGCTTGCCGCGGCGCATATGCCGGTAAAAACCGAGTTGCGATCGCGAAATTCCTTGTACAGCGGGTAAGAGAAAACATCAGTGCGCGGCGTTCCGTTGGAGCGGGAGCCGACGCGTGCCGGATCACCCACCACGACTAACTGTTGCGGCTCTCGCACCGGCAGCATCTTCAGCAAAAGCCCATTCACGACAGTGAAAATGGCCGTGTTTGCGCCGATGCCAAGCGCAAGAGTAGCGACGGCAACAGCCGTGAAACCTGGACTCTTGCGCAACTGCCGCACTGCGAAACGAAGATCCTGGAAAAATCCATTCATATTGTTCTTCCCCTACTCGTAGCGCAGTGCCACCATGGGATCGACTCTGGCGGCACGGAACGCCGGCACATAGGCTGCCAGGAGCCCCGCCACTGCCACCGCACTACAGACCGCAACCAGCACGATCGGGTTTCTTGAACCGGTCCCGTAGAGCATGCTTTGCAGAATTGAAGCTGAGGCCAGGGCAGCCACCGTACCAATCGCAATTCCAATGGCGAGCAAGATCGAAGCATCCCGCAAAATCATTTTCAGTACCGCGGTACGTTGCGCCCCCAACGCCATGCGAACGCCGATTTCGCGAGTGCGGCGGGAAACCGAATAGGTCATCACGCCGTAGAGGCCAACAATGGTCAGCACAATGGCGAGGCCGGCGAACGTGCCCAGCAAGACCGTGGCGAATCGCGGCTGCGCAAGCTCGCTGAACATGAGCTCGTTCATGGTGCGAACCTGGGTGACAGGAATGTCTTTGTCCATCGTTGGCGAGGATCCCTCTGAACGCTCGCCTGAAGACTTTGCGGATCGAGCGACGAGCGCACCACCGAATAGACGCAGCACCAATTGCTCAATTGGCTGGCCGGCAGATACATCGCAGGCCGCATCGCGCGTTGCGTCGCCTCCAGCCGGATATCGCCAACCACGCCGACGATTTCACGCCATGGTGGCCCGCCTGGGGCCCCATTGCCGGCCCCGGGTTTTAGTTTTTTGCCCAGAACTTCCTCGCCGGGAAAGAATTTCTGTGCGAAGGCGTGATTGACGATCATGACTTGCAGGGACTTCGCGTCGTCCCGCTCCGAAAAATCACGTCCCTCAAGAACGGGGACCTGCATCGTACGGAAATAGTCTGGCGAGATCAGGGTGAGGTCGGCGCTGGGATGTTGCGATTCCGGAACGGGGTGTTCAGGATCTTCGAAGCTCATCACGATGCCGTCGCTCGTCATCGGAATAATCATGGAACCGGCCGGCGGCCTGCACTCCCGGCAAGCTGCGGACTTTGTCTAAATACTCTCGATAGAACTGTGCGACGAGTGTCTTTGTAGTGCGCGTCCGGCGTTTCAAAGAACAGCGTCGTAAGATGGTCCGGATTAAATCCCTGATTGGTGTGGGTAAGATGCGCAAAGCTCGTCATCAGCAAGCCTGCCCCGGCAGTGAGGACAAGCCCCAAAGCTACTTCTCCTACGATCAGCGAGGACCGCAGCCAGTCGCGGCCCATGATTTCGCTTCTGCCGCCTTCTTTCAACGTGGAGACCAAGTCGGTCTTCGAAGCGGCGATCGCGGGAACAATTCCGAAAATCAAGCCCGCGACGAAAGACACGAACACGGCGAAGGAAAGCACGCGCAAGTCGACCCCCGCGTCCGCGGCGCGCGGCACGCTGTCGCCGATCAGAGAAAGAATGGCAGGCGTACAAACAAAGGCCAAAGCGCAACCGGCGAGTCCACCGAGTGCGCTCAGCATCAGGCTTTCCGCCAACAACTGGCGTACAAGCCGCTTTCTCCCCGCGCCCAGAGCCGAGCGCACCGCGATCTCACGCTGCCGCTCGCGCATGCGCGCCAGCAGCAGGTTCGCGATGTTGCCGCAGGCAATCAACAGCACTACGGCAACGGCGCCCAGCACGACCATCAGTGCGGTTCGCGTGTCGCCAATCAACGCTGCGATTTCTATTTCTACGCGAGCCGAGTCATGCCGTGTGTTGGTGTTGGGATATTGTTTCGCCAGATTCGCCGCAATCGTCCGCAGGTCCTGGTCCGCCTGTGACACTGTAGAGCCCGCCTTTAGTCGGCCAAAAGCGTTCAGAAAATGGGCGCCGCGATTGCTGATGTTGGGCTGAGGGTCGGATGGGTTATTGTCGACGGCCAGCGTAGTCCAGACACTATTCCGCGGTTTATTGACCGGGAAGCGAAAGGAAGGCGGCATCACACCGATGACTGTGTAGAGGTCGCCGCTCAGGCGAACGCCGCGGCCTACGATTGTTGGATCGGCGGCGAATTGCGATGTCCACAGCGCGTGGCTGATCAAAATCACTCGCGTGCCGGCCTTCTCCTCGTCCGCCGTAAAGCCTCGGCCCAACTCCGGGCGAATGCCGAGCGCGGGCAACAGATCCCACGATACAATCTCCGCATCCAGCTGGACCGGCCGCTCCAGGCCGGTAAGAGTAAATGCGTTGTCGTGATAACAAACCAGATGTTCGAGTGTGCGATTCTGCGAACGCCAGTCAAAGAAGTCGGGGTAACTGATGTCGTTGGACTGCGGATTGCGTGAATTTATGGATTCCGCTTCGATCAACCGCTCCGGCTGATAGTAAGGCAGCGGGCGCAGCATCACGGCGTCAATCACGCTGAACACAGCTGTGTTGGCGCCGATCCCCAGCGCGAGCGTGACCACCGCAACCGCGGTAAAGCCAGGACTCTTGCCGAGTTGGCGCAGAGCGTAGCGCAGATCCTGGAGCAGCCCGGTCATAATTCGCCTCCTTCTGATTCGTCGCGCACTACTCGTAGAGCGTTATTCGTAGCGCAGCGCCACCATGGGATCGACCTTGGTCGCGCGGTACGCCGGGATCATGCTGGCCACCAAGGCAATCAGGGTCAGCAGCACTGCCACGGCTACGAAAGTGATTGGATCGGTTGCTTTGACCCCGTAAATGAGCCCTGACAAAATGCGCCCTAGAGCGAGTGCTCCAGAAATTCCAATTGCGACGCCCAGCAGCGTTGGTTTCATTCCCTCGAACACAACCAGGCGCAGCACGTCGCTAAGCGATGCCCCCAGAGCCAGGCGGATGCCAATTTCCCGCACGCTGCGTTTCACGCTATAGGACAGCACGCTGTAAATTCCCACCGCAGCCAGCAGCAGCGCGAGCCCGGCGAACGCCCCCAGCAGCAGCATGTTGAATCGCTGCTGCGAGATGGAATTCGCCACCAAGTCGTCCATGGTCAGGATGTCGCGCAAAGGCATTTCATGATCGACATCATGCACGGCATTCGACACGGCAGAGACCAATCCTTCCGAACTGGAGGTCGACCGCACCACCAGCGTCATGGGAAACGAGTTCCATCCTCCCGTCGCAGGCACAACAACCTGGTCCAGCGGGAAATAGAGAGTTGCACTCGGGCGGGTTTGGTCGAGACCGTCGATCTTTACATCGCCCACAATTCCAACTACTTCGCGGATCGCCTCCGGAGAAAAAGTCAAAGTAAGCCGCTTGCCCAGCGCGTCTTCTCCCGGCCAAAATTGCCGCGCCATGGATTCGCTGATCAGAATCACTGCCGGCCTTCCCACGATGTCCGTATCGCTGATGTCGCGTCCGCGCAGGAGGGGAATGTGCAGTGCGCTCATGTAACCGGTGCTGATGAGACGGACATCAACTTCCGGCTGCTCCGACATCGGCACCGTGGGCCGGCCCTCGATCGCGATGGGCTGATGCGAACCTCCATTGTCGAGAGGAATGTCGTCCACCGCACCCGCGCATTCGACCCCGGGTAACGCTCGTATCCGCTGCAGCGTTTGTTTGAAAAAGCTGATCTCCTGCGACGGCAAGGAAAATTTCGCGCGCGACACCATCGTGGTCATCGTCAGAACGTTGCGCGAATCAAACCCGGGATTCACGCCATGAAGCATCTGAAAACTGCGAATCATCAACCCCGCCCCCACCAACAGCATCAGTGAAAGCGCGACCTCCGACACGACCAGAATGCTGCGCGTCCGATGCCCGCTTGAATCCGCATCGGTGCGCCCCAGTCCTTGTTTCAGTGCCTGATTCACGTCGCTCCGAGTCAAGCGCACGGCAGGCAGAACTCCGGCCAAAATTCCTGTGGCGATTGAAACGACCGCGGTAAAGAGGAGGACCTTCGAATCCAATCCCACTTCAATCGAATGCGGAAGCTTGTCGGCCAGAAAGGCCATGATGAGGCGGATGCCGCCCTGAGCGTACGTAAGGCCCAGCGCGCCGCCAGCGAGCGCGAGCAGGATTGACTCAGTCAGAATTTGCCGGAGCACACGGATCGAAGTCGCACCCAGCGCGGTTCGAATCGCAATTTCCTTCTGCCGGCTGATCGTTCTGGCCAGTGCAAGATTGGCCACATTCACGCTGGCGATGAGAAGAACGAAGGCCACCGCTCCCAGCAGCACCAGCAGCGCCGGACGCACATCGCTGACCATGTCATCGTGCAGGGGCACGACTAGGGCGCCCCATCCTTTGTCGTCCTCCGGATACTGCTGCTCCAGCCGGCTGGAGATCGTGTTCATCTCCGCCTGAGCCTGCTTCAAATCCATGCCTGGCTTCAGGCGCGCGATAACCACGGAGTGATGCTCTCCCCGAACGGCTTTTTCCTGGTCCGTCCAGGCCATGGGCGTCCACATCTGCGCAAAGTCCGGAAACCGGAAACTTGCGGGCATCACCCCGGCCACCAGATAGCTCTGGCCGTCCATTCTTATGTTCTGGCCGACGATGCCGGGATTCGATCCAAAGTGCTCCTGCCACAGGCGATGGCTGAGCACCACGACATTGGAGTGGCCGGGCTGATCTTCCTCGGGAAGAAAAACACGCCCCAGCGCAGGTTGGACTCCCAGAGTCGAGAAAAAGCCGGATGTCGCAGCACACCCATCGACCTGCTCCGGCTTGTCGCCGCCCGTCAAGGTGAACCCGCGAAATGTATAGATCGCCATCCGTTCAAAGACATGGTTCTGCCGCTCCCAATCCAGATAATTGGCTGCGGAAACGGAGAACATCGTCATTCCCGGAAAACTTTTCGGCGGAGGAACATGCCACACCCGAACCAGCCGGCCGGGATCTTTGAACTGCAGAGGCCGCAGCAAAACTCCATTCACCACGCTGAAGATGGCGGTGTTCGCCCCGATTCCGAGCGCCAGAGTGCCCACCGCCACTGCGGTGAAGCCCGGGCTCTTGCGCAGCTGGCGGAGTGCATAGCGAAGATCTTGCAACAGGCCGGTCATGAGTTACCTCCTCGTTCGCGTCCTACTCGTCTCTGAGTGCCACCATTGGGTCGAGTTTCGCCGCACGCCGTGCCGGCACGTAGGCAGCAGCCAGTGCCACCAGCGTCAGCAGCAAAGCGACGCCGGCAAAAGTAAGCGGATCGCTCGCGCCCACTCCGTAGAGCAGACTGGCCATGAGCCGGGTGAGGCCGAAAGCGGCAGTCAGTCCCAACGCGATGCCAAACCCGGTCAGCTTTCCTCCACGGCCCAGAATCAAACGCAAAATATCCTGCGGCCGTGCTCCCATCGCGATGCGGATGCCGATCTCGCGCCCACGTTGCCCTACCACATAAGAAATGACGCCGTAAATTCCCACCGCTGCGAGCAACAGGGCCAACAGCCGCGAACGCCACGAGCAGAATCATTGAGAATCGCTGTGAGGCCACGGAATCGGAGATCAGAGAGTCCATGGTTTGCGCGCCGAAGATGACCTGCTGGTTGCTCATCTGCGCACTGACGTGGCGGATGGAAGCCGTAAGTCCCGCTGAAGTACCGCTGGCCCGCACCACCACGGCCGAGCCAGAGGGAGCCATGGCAACGAAGTCGTTAGGCATCTGCATGCATGGAATGTAGAGATCGGAGCGCAGCGACTGCTGATTGTCGCGGCCAAGCCCCACTGCCTGACATGACCGACAACGCCTACGATCTCCGCCAGTTGAGTGGATCGTTTGATATGGATTCGCTTGCCGACGGACATTCTGGTTGGGAAAATATTTCTGGGCAAAGACTTCATCGACCACGACGACAAGCGGGGAGTGCTCGTTGTCCTGGGCGGTAAAGAACCGGCCGCGCGAGCAGCGGAATTCCCATCGCCTTCAGATAGTCCGGTTCGACGATGTAGTCGATGGCCCAGTTCATTTCGTTTTCATTCGTCGGTTTTGCCTGGCCCTCAAGCCAAAAGAGTTGTTCGTCATCGCCGCTCAGGGGAATCGCTCCCCAAGTCTGGGAAACCGCCTCGACTCCCGGGATGGCGGCTAGCTTTTCATCAAACTCGCGAAAGGCAGCCCGGATCGCATCCGGACTTGCGTTCACCATGGAGGGCGGAAGCGAAAGCCCAAAGGTAAGCACATGGTTCGGATCGAAACCCGGATCCACATTCCACAGCTTCATCAGACTGCGGATGGTCAACCCCGCTCCAACCAGCAGCACCAGCGCCAGCGCCATCTCGACGACCACGAATACATCCTGCGCGCGATGTCTGGTTCCGCTCGCTCCCCGGCCGCCCTGTTTCAGAGTTTCGTGCAAGTCCGGCTGGGAGGTCTTTAGTGCTGGCGTCAAACCGAAAAGAATTCCCACCAGCAACGACAGGCCGACCGTAAAAAACAGCACGTGGGGATCAAGTCCGACTTGTTCGGCGCGGGGCAAAGCAGCCGGCAAGACTCCGAGTGCCGCGCGTGTTCCCCACGCGGCCAGCAGCAGCCCCAGCCCGCCGCCCACCACCGCGAGCAAAATGCTCTCCGTGAGCAACTGGCGAACTGACGCGCCCCTGGCTTGCTCCCAGCGCCGCGCGAACCGCGAACTCTCGCGTCCGGCCAGTCGAGCGCGCCAGCAGCAGGTTGGCGACATTCACGCAGGCAATCAGAAGCACGAAGCCAACCGCGGCCAGAAGCACAAGCAGAGAGGCCGGACATGCCCAACCATCTGCTCTTTTAGCGGAGTGAGCTTGGCGGTGATGCCTTTGTCGGCATCCGGAAACGCATTCGCCAGATTGCGCGTAACTCCTTCCATGTCGGCCCGCGCTTGCTCAATCGTTACTCCAGGCTTAAGCCTGCCGATGCCATGAAATCCCAACCCAGCGCCGCGCTGCAGCAGCAGCGGATTGCTCCACTGCCCGATGGGCGCATACACGTCAGCGTCGCGGAAGCCCGGAATCAGCAGGTGGAAGTTCGCGGGAATTACTCCCACGATGGTGTAGTCCCTGCCGTCCAGAGTGATGCTTTTCCCCAAAATGTCAGGTGCGGAACTGAACTTGCGCTGCCATAATCCCGCGCTGATAAGCGCGACGGGACCGGCGCCAACCGGCTCCTCATCCTGGGCGAATGTGCGGCCAATCACCGGCTTCACACCCAGCACCGGGAAAAAATCCGAAGAGACGAACTCTCCCTTCACCTGTTCCGCTTCGCCGGTGCCAGTCAGGCTAAAGGCGTAGGTGCGCGCCAATCCGAGCGCCGAGAAACGTGTGGTTATCTTTCTGCCAGTCACGAAAATTCGGATAGGAAACTGATCCCCCCTCAAAATTAGGCTTGTTCTCGTGCAGCGTCACCAATTGATCTGGCTCAGGAAAAGGAAGCGGACTCAGCAACACGCCATTGATCACCGAGAAAAGCGCCGAATTGGCGCCGATCCCCAAAGCCAGAGTCACGATCGCCACCGCGGCGAATCCCGGACTCTTCACCAGCATGCGAAAGCCATATCGCAGATCCTGCCGCATAGTTTCCATATTCATCTCTCGAAGCTTCGTCGTGGAGCAACGCGATCATGAGGTGTCATGAGCGTTCACGCGGCGTGCATGCCGCGTATAACGCTATGGCGAGAAAACTGAATCCAAAATCTCGTGCGCGAGCTATTCCCAGGAAATGCGGCGCCTTTACGCCTGCGCATCCTGCATCAATTTGTGGAGTTCCTCTTCCGCGACAACTTTGCCGTCGAACAGATGGACTTCGCGCTGTGCGTGCTTGGCAAAACGCGGATCGTGCGTCACCATGCAGATGGTCGCGCCTTCGCGATGCAGGTCTGACAAAAGCTCCATCACGGCTTCGCCGTTGCGCGAGTCCAGATTTCCGGTGGGCTCATCCGCCAGCAGGATCGAGGGTTTTCCAGCCAGCGCACGAGCGACCGCCACCCGCTGCTGTTGGCCACCGGAGAGCTGCGACGGATAATGCCTGAGGCGATGCGCCATGCCCACGCGCTCCAACGCCTCCATCACTCGCTTCTTGCGGTCGGCGGAGGGCATTCTCTGCCGGTAGGTCAATGGCAGTTCTACGTTCTCATAAACCGTGAGATCGCCGATCAGGTTGAAACTCTGAAAGATAAATCCGATTTCCTGGTTGCGGATGCGAGCCCGCTCGGCGAAGTCCAGGTTCTCGACCGGCTTGGTATTCAGCTGGTAGTGTCCGGCGGTCGGCGTGTCGAGCAATCCGATAATGGATAGCAGTGTCGACTTGCCGCAGCCCGACGGTCCCGACATGGCTACGTACTCGCCCTTGGCGATGGAAAGGTGTACGCCCGAGAGCGCATGGGTCTCAATTTCGTCGGTATAGAAAACCTTGGTCAGATCTGTGATTTGGATCAGAGGTAGGTTCGCTTCTGCCATGGATGCTGTTCCTCGATTCTGAAGTCTTGATTTCTTAATCCCGATTCTTAGTCCTGTAGCCGAATGCGGTCCGTATTGTCCCATCGCGACATGTCGGAGAGAATGACCGTGTCGCCCTCATGCAAGCCATCGACGATCTGGATCGAATTCACCGATGCCCGCCCGACTTTCACCGCTACTCTGGTTGCTTCGTGCCCATCGGGCCCAACTTTGAAAAGACTGATCGTGCTGTTCTCCTGCCCGAACGCGGGGCGTCCCACATACAAAACATTGTCCAGCCGTTCCAGGTCGACCGTGCCGTCCACACTCAGATCGGGCCGGGCACCCTTGGGCAGTTCGCCTGTTAGTTTGACGTCGACCGTCACCGTTCCGTTTTGTACGGCGGGATCCACTCGCATCACTTCGCCGGCAATAATCCCGTTATGCGTATCGACCGAGGCCGGTTCGCCGATCTGCACATCGCGCGCCTGCGTCTCCGCCACCTTCAGTTCGGCCATCAAATGATTTGGCTGAATAACTTTCGCCAGCATCGTGCCTGGAGAAACATGCTCGCCCACATGCAGCGGCAACTCCACCAGTACGCCATCGATTCCGGCACGCACTTTCAGCGCGTTCAGCTGTTTTTTCTTAAGCTCCGCCAAAACCCGCATCTGCTCGACTTTGGCCTGCTGCTCCGCCAGCTGCGAATCGATCGCTTTTTGCGTGCTGGTCAGCCTTTGCCCTTCCAGGCCGTTGCGGGTGGTGAGTTCATCGGACTTACCTTTGGAAGCCTTGTAGGCAAGGCCCGATATCACGCCGAGATCGTAGAGCGCCTTATCTGTCTGCGCTTGCAATTGCGCCTGCGTGTAGTCTGCCTGCACCGTGGCCGCGCCGGCCTTCTGATTCATCAGAGAGCTTTCGAGCGTCATGCGCTGGCTCTGGTACTCGGCCTCGGCCGCTTTCAACTGAAGATCGGCGTCAATCGCAGCTTGTTCCACTTGCGGATTGCTCATCTCCAGGATGACGGTGTCCGCCTTGACCAGCGAACCTGGGAGCATTCGAATCCTCACTACGGTGGCCTCAGTTTCCGCTGGAATCTGCAGAACAGCTTCCTGCGAGGGAACCAGAGATCCCACGCCGCGCACCTGGCGCAACATCGAACCTCGTTTCACGGTGTCGGGCCACACTGTGCCGCGCTCCACTGTAGGCGCCGCCGGCCGCAGCCGATACACCGCGACCGTCAAAATAGCGACCGCGAGGACGACCACTGCGGACACTACAATCTGCCGTTTACGTTTCTGTGCTTTAAATTCGGGACGGGCGATATCCATCACCGGGTGTAGTGGCAAGTCCCGCGCCATTCGGACTCGGCAGGCAAGTCATTGAAATGGAACATGATGACATGGCTCCTCAGGCCTGTCGAAAGCTGAGGAATGTCCGATTGAGGAACCAACTGTCCATGATCGGACAGTCCCGATTGCTCAACTCGCTTCTTGTCTTTCAGCGATTTCACTGGGCAAGCCCATTTTCTCTGAAACGAAATTCGAGTCTTCTGCACTATCCCAATAAGTGGAGGACATCGGCTAATAAAGCGATGAGCCACAGTTCAGGATCTCAGCCCGGCAACCACCAGGTTGAGCTCTCGTAAGTGCCGGGGCCGTCCGGGGGGAACCGGCTCCGGCGCTTCTGAATTTGGACTTCCGCGGGACGGCGCAGGCCCTTTCCGTCCGATCCGAGTTTCACAGGAGCTTGATCGTGCCGCTGCACAGTACTCGGCCTACCACACCCACCGTTTGCCGTCGGAGTGTTCACTCCGTTCCGAAACATCCCGTCTCGTCTGCGCCAAGTCCCCAAAACGGCAACGGTGGGCCACCTCCAGTGCTACACTTTCTGACACTTCCGAGTCTCCGGGGCAAGTGCTTGCAGTTTCAATCTTTCGACGAGTCCTACCTGAGCCGCTTGCGGGCCGGAGATTTTCGCACTCAGGAAAATTTCTCGGCCTACTTCGGCGCTCTGATCAAGATTAAATTGGGCTCGCGGCTGAAATCGCCCGAGGCAATTGAGGACATTCGCCAGGAAACCTTTGCCCGATTTTTCGTGGCCCTGCGCGATGGAAAGATTCTTCAACCCGACCGCCTGGGACCATTCGTAAATTCCATCTGCAACAACGTCCTGCTCGAGCACTACCGCTCGGCCGCGCGAAACACTCCCTTGGATGAGGACGAAGAAAAGAATTTCCCGGCCCAGGAATTCGATATGGTCGGCGCTCTGGGCGCGAAACGCAGAGAAAAAAAGGTTCGCGAGATCCTGGAAAAACTTCCGGAACGCGACCGCAGGCTGTTGCGGGAAGTGTTCCTGGAAGAGCGGGACAAAGACGAAGTCTGCCGGGATTTCGGCGTCGATCGCGAATATCTGCGCGTGCTGTTGCACCGTGCCAAGCAGGCGTTTAGGTCATCGTATCTGAAGAATGCTGGAGGGAATCCCCCAGATTTTGCTCCGGCCTGAGAACGAATAAGAAGAAGATCGTTTAAGAAGAAGATCGTTGCGAAGCTGCCACGCACTTACTGTTTGATGAGGGGGAACCAAACCATGGACCACACAGCGGTGGTTCGACAAAAAATGACGGAGAGATATTTGCTCGACGAGCTCGATCCCGAAGTGCGTGATGAGTTCGAAGAGCACTATTTCGACTGTCCCGAATGCGCCCAAGATATTCGCGCGGGAGCCGAGTTTGTCGCGCACACGAAGACGGTTTTAGCAGAGAACTCGGAACCGGCCCCGGTTCGTGCCATTCCAAACCGCAGCCCCGTCGGCTGGTTTGCCTGGCTCCGTCCGGCGTATGCCGCCCCGGCGCTCGCTCTCCTGTTGGCGGTGGTCGGATATCAGAATCTGGTGACCTATCCGCGCATTCAATCCGAACTCAACCAACCTCAGGTTCTGCCGACCGCCTCGGTGAACTTCGGAACCTGGGGCGCCGGCGGGCCGGCGACCACTGTTCCCGAGGGTAAGGGCCTGCTTCTGTTTGTGCGCATCCCGCCGGACGGCGCCTACGCACGCTACACCGCAGATCTCTATAGCCCGGCCGGAAAGCTGGATGGTTCTTTCACCATCGTACCCACCGCAGGGCAGGATCAGTGGTCGGTAATACTCCCCGGCATTCATCGGGAAGCAGGAACCTACACCATGACCGTGCACGGTTTCACCGCTGGAGGGGCAGGCAAAGAGCTGGGCAACACATCTTTCGAATTACAAATTCAGAGATGAGTTCGCGATCGGGCGGAGGTACACTATGGCGATTATGACAGACACTTCAGAAACAGCCAGCGCAGTCACTCCGACCCACGATTTTCACGCCGAGGCGCACGTGCTCAGCGGACACTTGCAACGTCCGATCAATCAAAAGATCGAGCCCCAGGCGCCGATTACATTGAACGACCGCCGGGGCGGTCACTTCTCCCGCCGCGCCGACTTCGTCAGCATCGAAGGACTGATCTCTTTCACCAAGGGCGAGACCAGGGTCTCGGGCGCGCGCAGCCTGAAAAATAATGGATGGGTCACGCTCTCCACCTCGATCGTCGAAGATCTGAAGGTCTTCGAGATCATCACCGCCGATCGTCTGGTGTCGCAGGTTTCCACCGACCATCCCTACAAAGACGGCCACCAGCCACACGTAACTTTTCTGGGCACGAAATTCAGAAACCTGCGAGTCGGCGGCTTCGAGCTTGTGCTGACATTGAATCTCGGCATCTGCGGAGACCGGCCCACAGGTGGCAGGTCTTATTTCCAGGAGCCCGGCTTCCTCCGCGGAGTGAAAGAGCAAACCGAGAAGATCGCCAAGGCCAGTGGCCTTCCCAAAGAGTTAAAGGAACAGTACGATGAGAAGCTTGCTTACCTGAAAAAGCTCATCAGCGCCGGCGACGCAGGAGACAAAGCTGCGCGTGATCGATTAGCGGGCGATCAATTGGCAGGTGATCGAGCCGCGGGTGAAGCAGGCAGCCACGAACCCGTCACATGTTCCCTGGTCCAGAGCATCGGCGAAATCCCGATTCCCGGAGTGAAGACCTTCGGCCACATCCTGGTGATTCCGGAATTCGGCACCGTGGCGCTCGGCGAAATCGAACTAAGCGAAAAAGTGTACGAAAAATCCGAAAAGCCCTGCGTCTCCTTCGAACTGACGAGTATCAAGATGAAGCTAGGCTGCGTCGGGGACGGGGCGGCCGCCGCCGCAACAACCAGGACCAACGGACAAACCTACCCGTAGTAGTTGGCGGAATCGTTTTGACCCTGGCGTTGGGATTGGGTTGCAGCCGCCAGGAGAGTCCCCAAGCTTCTTTTCAGCACGCTCAACAGGTGTTGAGGAACGGCGAACTCATTCGCGCCCAAAATGAGGGCGAACAAGGCTACCATCGGTTTCGTCATACAAATTCTGAATGGGCAACAAAGTTTCGAAGCCTTGAAGCGGAATCGATGTTGCTACGCGGCATGTACTCGCAGGGTCTAAACCTGCTGGAGTCCGACCCAACCCTCCCGGCGACGAAAGAATCGGTTATTGATGTCTTAATTCTCAAAGGCGTCGCTCAAGCTCGCCTCCACCAGTTTGGCGATGCTGAACAAAATATTCGCCAGGCGGAGGAAGCTTGTAGCGCGTCGCTCGAAGCGTCGTGCGGAGGAGTCTTCAGGGCACGCGGCGTCCTTGCCGTGCAACAAGGCCAGCCTGACCGGGCGAGGCACTTCTTTGACCAGACCTTAGATTTCGCGCAGCTCCATGGCGATCAATTCCTGGAAGCAACCGCTCTTCTGAATCTTGGGGTAGGTGCGTTGCAGGGGCAACATTATGACGAGGCGATTGATAGGACCGGTGCTGCATATCGAATTGCAATGACTCTACATGCGGGCACCATCGCAACGAAAGCATTGGGAAACCTTGGGTGGGCTTACTACAACCTCGGGGACTCCGAAAAGTCGTTAGCGTTTTCGCTTGAGGCTGAGAAGCGCGCGATTCAAGTTGCCGACGTCATCGACCAACTCTCCTGGCTCACCAACGCAGGATATGTATACCAGCAGACGCATGACGTCTCTCGCGCGAAGCAGTCCTACTTGAACGCGCTGCAACTCGCAAGAGAGATCAATGGTCGGGAGGATATTTACAACGCCCTTCGGGCACTGGCATTGATATCCGTGCAAAGTGGCGAGCTGCAACAAGCCAAAACTTATTCCGACGAAGCGATCGCCATCGCAAAAACAGATAACAATCGGTTGGATGAGCTCTATCCCTTGCTGGTCAAGGGATTGATCGCCACTCAAGCCCGCGATGCGCGCCTTGCGGAAACTACATTCCGCGAAGTCGAGGAAGATCCCAAGGTTATTCCCTCCTTGGCATGGCGTGCCCAACACGGACTGGCGCGCCTGTACGAGGACCAGAGCAGGCCTGACTTGGCCGACGTTGAGTACCGGGCAGCATTGGTCACATTTGAAGAAGCGCGATCGTCGCTCAAGCGCAACGATTCCAAGTTACCTTTCGCTAACAACGCTGCCCGCATCTACGACGATTACGTACATTTTCTGGTTGTGCATGGAAAAGCCGAGGACGCACTCCGCTGGGCTGACTACAGCCGCGCTCGAACTCTGGCCGACGGCCTGGGCCTCCTGACAAAAGGAAGAGATACCCACGCAGGATTTCCCCCGTTGAATCCCCGCGAAATCTCTCGCCGAGCCCACGGAACGCTTCTTTTTTACTGGCTTGGGGAGAAGCAATCGTATCTTTGGGCGATCACACCCCAACAGGTCAAATTGTTCCCCCTGCCTCCCGGCGCGGAAATCGATGCCCTGGTGCAGCGTTATCGCACCGCCCTCACTGGTCCGCAAGATGTTCTCGCCTCCGAAAATGGACGCGCCCTCTATCGCACGCTCATTGCGCCGGCAAAGACGATGCTGCCGAACAATGCGAAGGTATTTATTATTCCCGACGGCAGCCTGAACAATCTGAATTTCGAGACGCTCGTCGTCCCCGACCCGAGCCCGCATTACTGGATCGAAGATACCGACGTGGTGAGCGCCAGTTCACTTCGCGTGCTCGCCGCGTCCATACTCCGCACGCATGCCAGCGAAAACGCCCAGAAGCACGCCCGCGAAAAAAAATACCCGCGCAAACTCCTTCTTATTGGCAACAGCGTCGCTCCGAGTAAGGAATACCCGGAACTGCCCCGGGCCGGCGAGCAGATGGCCAGCGTCGCGCGACACTTTGCCGGTGTGCAGCAGGTTTACCAGCGCGAGCAAGCCACGCCTGCAGCCTATCTAACAAGTAATCCCGAGAACTTTTCGTATATTCATTTTGTCGCGCACGGCACAGACAGCCGCCTGAGTCCGCTCGACTCGGCAATTGTGCTGTCAAAAGGCCCCATCGAAACCGCCGGGTTCAAACTCTACGCTCGCGATATTGTTCAGCACCCGTTGCACGCCGACCTGGTGACCATCTCGGCATGCTATGGCGCCGGCTCACGCGCCTATTCCGGCGAAGGCCTGGTCGGCCTCGCCTGGGCGTTCCTGCGAGCCGGCGCCCACAACGTAATCGCCAGCCTCTGGGAAGTGACCGATGCTTCTACCGAACAATTGATGGACCGGTTCTACGACGAACTGGACAAGGGATCGACCCCGGATGCTGCTTTACGCGCGGCGAAACTTTCGTTGCTCCATGGCAGCGTCTTCCATAATCCTTTTTATTGGGCGCCGTTTCAGCTCTACAGCGGCTCGTGACTTTAGCCCCGTCTTCAGCCCTCACTCTTCAACTATCGTCCGAAAATGGAAGCTAATCGGCGCCGGGCCGCACAAATCGTGCCGTCCCGCCGTGCTAGAATTTTCTCTGTGCATCTCCTCCGTCCTTACCTTGGAGGCTCGCCGCGATTGTTGCTGGCTCCTCCGGCTCACCCTTCTGATCGGTTAGCCGAACGCATTGCCGGCAGCTTAGTTCCACCCCATCCGGCGGATTCCTGAGCCGGCATCAGCCAGCTTTGTCTCCGCACTATTTATTTTCTGGAGGATCAGCAAAGACCCCCAATGAGAGTACGAACGCTGATACTGTTTGCCGGGATGCTGGCCTGTCTGATTCAACCCGCAAGATTCAGTGCCCAGGAGCCAACCTTCGGTCTTTCCGAAAAAATGCCGCGCGCCCCAAAACCTGATTTCAACAAAGACATCTATTACAAGAACCGCCTCGACTTCTCCTTCGAGTCGGGATGGCTGCCCATCAACATCCCTTTTGCTTTCGATTTTCTCCTGGGCGATGGCTACAACAAGACTCCCCTGAAATACACCTTGGTACCGAACATTGCCTCTATCCGCTGGCAGCTGGACAGCGTGAGAGGACCCTGGATTTTACGCGGCAACTGGGATCTCTCTTTCAGCGGCGCTCTCGTGGTGATTCCTCGCGGACCTGAAACTCATTACGGGGCCTACATTATGGGGATTCGGCGGAACTTTGTTCAGCCGCGCTGGCGAATCGCTCCCTACGTCAACGGGCGCCTCGGGCTTGGCGGCATTGACGCTAAGGAACCTCTCGGAGTTCTGTTCGCGCAGGGACAGAATTTCACCTTCACCCTCAATCTTGGCGCTGGAACCCGATACAACGTCAATCCTCGATTTTCTATTTCTGCCGGCATGAATTACATGCATATATCGAATCTTTATTTGTCAGAACCGAAGTTTTTGAACTATGGCATCAACGTTTACGGGCCCATCGCCGGAGTCAGTATCCGACTGGGCAAGCCTCACAACGCGTCACAATGACGCCGGAATTCGAGGTATGTGCTGAAATGAAGTGTTTCACTTCAAGTTCTGAGCTACAGACGAATCAACGGTGAGGAGGATAAAGTGTCCAACCCAAACGGGGATGGCTCAGGCTTCATCGCTAGAATTTCAAGCATGCCCGCCCGTCTTGGACTAAAAAACCTATCGGCCGCTCTGCGGCTATACCTGCCGTGCGCAACCGTAGCATGGCTAGGGCTAATGATGTCCGGATGCGGCACAACCGCAGTCCTTCATCTTACCGCCCCAGCTACCGCCGTCTCCGGCACACCCTTCACGATTACGGTCACAGCAACGGTCAACGGAAAGCCGGATACAGTGATCAACAGTCCCATCAAGTTCACCAGTTCCGATCCTGCCGCCGTGCTGCCAGGTAATTACTATTTCACCGCGACCGATGCCGGCACCCACACCTTCACCAACGCCGTTACTTTGATGACCCCCGGCAGCCAGAGCATCACGGTGACCGTCGTGGGTGGGCCCGGTCTGAATGCAACCGCGAACGTCGAAATCTCAGCCGCCAAATAATTTAAGATCCTTCTACCGACACGCTTTAAATTCATCTCTTCGGATCTACGGCCGTCATTGAGGCGTCCCAAATTACTTACGAACTGCCCAGGCCAATCCATCAGGTTGTTTGCCTGCGGAGATTTGCCCGACCACCTCCAGAGTTTTCAAATCGATGATCGCGATCTTATCCGCGGTGCTGACCGCCACATAAGCCCGTGAACCGTCAGGGGCGATCAGAATACCCGCCGCGCCACCTCCAAGGCTGAACTGCTTCACATCTTTGTGAGTGGACGCATCCATCACATCAAGGCTGACGCCGCCAGCGCCTGGCCCCGCCCCCAGGCCGGAGATCAACACTCTCGCGCCATCCGGCGTGAATTTCAAGCGGTTGGCGCCCTTCACCGGAATGGAAAAAGTTTGAATTGCCTTCTTCCCGGCAACGTCAATAATCGTGACCGTCGCGTCCCTCGCGTTAGCCGCCCAGATTTCCTTGCTATCCGGCGATACGTCAAACCCTTCTGACCCGTGGCCCGAAACCACGTTCGTGACTTCCCAGGTTTGACGCGGACTACCGGAAGGCGGCCCAGGCCCTTGATGGGCGCCGCCACCTGCGGGCGGACTATAACCACCATTTTGCTGAGCAACATGTTCAATGATGCTGATGGTGCCTGAGTTCACGTTCGAGGTAACTATGCGGTCCAGGCTTTTCGCGACGAAGATCATGTGCGTGCGATCTTGCCCGGTGCCGAGGATCCAGTCCACGCGCTGGGTCGCGGGATCGAAACGCCCAATCACTTTATTCGTTTCCGCCGTGAAGTAAACCTTGCCGCCCTCAAACGCGAGCCCGTGCGTGGAACGCAAAGCCCCAAGATCGATGGGAGCCAGCGCTTTCCGCTCAATCAAATCCACGACCGAAATCGTGTGCAGATCGCTGTCTGAACCGCCATAGTTTGAGATGTAGGCAAATCTGCCGTCGTCCGACGCAACAATCTCGTGGGGATCAGGACCGGCAGCGACGCGCGCCAGAACTTGCTGCGTCGCAGGGTCAACAATGGCGACGGTGTTATCGCCCTTCGCCAACACCAGCAATGTAGTCGAAGGCGACTGCGCAAATGCGGTGCTGGCGACTACTATCGTCGCAACCACACGACCAAGGTTTCGCATAAACTTTCCAGCTCTGCTCATGGTTTTCCCTCTGTTTCTGGCGAACAGTTTACAACGCTCTGCCCGCAACCGCCCCCGAGGCCCATGCCCACTGAAAGTTGAAACCGCCAAGGTGTCCCGTCACGTCCACCACTTCGCCGATGAAAAACAGGCCGGGAACTTTGCGACTCTCCATCGTCTTCGCCGAAAGCTCGTCGGTGTCAACTCCGCCCGCCGTCACTTCGGCCTTTTCGAAACCTTCCGTACTCGCGGGCGCGATGGTCCATGCATGCACCTGGTTCTCAAAACCAGCCAGCGCAGTATTTGTCCATGAGGCAGGAAGATGCCGGTCCAGCCAGCGGTCCGCAAGACGGGCCGGCAATATCTTGCGGAACTCCGATCGAAGCGCCGCGAGAGTCCGCGGCGTTTTCGGATCGCGGAACATCGCCGTCAACTCGCTGTCCGGAGCAACGTTGACCTGAATTTCCTGCGGCTTCTTCCAGTAAGAGGAAATTTGCAGAATCGCGGGGCCACTCAGGCCGCGATGGGTGATCAGCATCTTTTCGCGAAATTGCTGGCCATTGCATCCTGCAATCACCTCCGCCGAGACTCCGGTCAAATCGCAGTAGCCGCCGCGATCCTCTTCTCCCAACAGCAGCGGCACCAGCCCTGGCCAGGGTTCGCGGATTTTCAAGCCGAACTGCCGTGCCAGTTCGTAGCCAAATGAAGTCGCTCCCATCTTTGGAATGGACAAGCCCCCAGTGGCAACGACCAGCGCGGGCGCATGGAATTCTGCATTCGCCGTTTTCACTACAAACTCGGTGGTCCGGATCACTTCGTGGATCTTTGCGTTCAGGAAAATACTAACTCCGGCGGTCCGGAACTCTTCCTCGAGCATTCCCAGAATGTCGCGCGCCGCACGGTCGCAAAACAACTGCCCGAGCGTCTTTTCGTGATACGGAATTCCATGCTTCTCCACGAGCGCGATGAAATCCGCGGGCGTGTACCGGGCCAGCGCCGACTTCGCAAAATGCGGATTCGCGGACAGAAACTTCTCCGGCCCGCAGTGGATGTTGGTGAAATTACAGCGTCCTCCTCCAGAGATCAGAATCTTTTTTCCCAGACGATCCGCATGATCAAGGATGGCCACGCGTCGTCCGCGCTTTCCCGCTTCAATGGCGCACATCAAGCCGGCCGCGCCACCACCGAGAATCAACGCGTCGAATGAATGGGGCACGTCCGTCACATGTAAAACAGACTAAGGCGTGGAAGATCGTATTTTTCCAGCAGTCGTTTATGCACGTACTGCTTCTGAAGTTGGTCGATTTGTGCCGCCGACATCTTCCGCCGATACGGAGCCAGATCCCGATCGGCCTCCGCCCGCACCGCAACGATTTCTTCATCGGAAGTCGATGCCAGCAGCACTGCGAACAGCTTTTCTTCCAATACAGTCAGGCGGCGCTCCAAATCTTCCAAACGCCCCGCGGCCTTCTTTTCTATTCCTTGCGCAAGCTCGCGCAAAGTTTTTGCCGCGTCAAGCGCGACCGATCGGGCCGAGATCCCGCTTCCTGAAGGCAACTTTGCAATTTCCAGCAGCTCCGCGTTGCGGCGCAGGAAGGGCGCGACGATCTCCGGCTCAAAGCCTTGCCGGGCGCTGGGTTTCGCAGGGGCCTCCGTGGTCTGCGCGCCTACCGCAGCTTCTTTCATGTCCTCTGCGGCGGCCAGCACTTCTTGCGAACAGAATCCCAGGCCATTTACCTTTCGTGTCTTGGAAGGGCGTCTTTCGTAGTGTTCGAAAGTCACGTCAATTCCCCGCAACACCGCCTCCAGCGGAATTCCCGCATCCTTCCAAGTCTCCATCAGTACCCAGTCGAGCGGGGATAGCCGCAACACGCCCCCCCAACGGCGCTGGAAGTGCTCCTCAATTTCTGTAAAGTAGTTGAAGTAATTCTCCACGGCGGGTCAGCGGGCGGATCGCGAAGTCGCAGTGGCCGACGCGCCTTCACCGTTCTTCGACTTCGTTTCCGGCTTCGGCTGACCAGCCTTTGTTGGGACCTTCGATGCAATCTTGGGCGCATTCGACGAAGCCGAATCCTTGCGTGCCTGCCCATTCCGTTCCCATATGATGCGTAAGCCTTCGAGAGTCAGAAAATCATCCACATGCTTGATGTATTTCGATCCCGTGCCAATCATGGGCCCCAGTCCGCCAGTCGCGATCACGTGCGTCTCCTGACCCAATTCTGCGAGCAGCAGTTCCAGGATGCCATCGACCAGCCCGAGATAACCGTAATAGAGACCTGATTGCAAGCTGCCAACCGTGTTTGAGCCGATCACGCGCGCAGGTCTGCGGATCTCGACGCGCGGCAGGCGCGCCGTGCGTTCAAACAGCGCATCCGCGGAAATGCCGATGCCCGGGCAGATCACTCCACCGAGATATTCACCCTTCGCCGACACGCAGTCGAACGTAGTGGCCGTGCCGAAATCCACGACCACGCAAGGTCCGCCGTACTTCGCAAACGCCGCCACCCCGTTCACGATGCGGTCGGCGCCCACCTCCGCCGGATTGTCATAATGTACCGGCATCCCGGTTTTTATTCCGGGCTCGATGTAGAGCGGCCGCAGATTGAAATAGCGCTCGCAAACCTGCCGCAACACTGGATCGAGCGGCGGAACCACCGACGAGATCACGATGCCGTGAATGCCCTTCGACTCAAGACCAGCCATGGAGAACAAATTGCGGAACAATACTCCATACTCATCCACCGTGCTGGTGCGCGAAGTAGCGACACGCCAGTTGGCTACAAGCCGCTCGTAGCGGGCAGTTTTATCGTGCTCGCCGGCTGGTTGCGCCTTAGTCTCGCGGGCAAAAACGCCGAGCACGGTATTCGTGTTGCCGACATCGATGACAAGAAGCATAAAAGTAGCGCCGCCGTCCGGCGGCTGTCGGCGGGCGGCACGCCCGCCGCATTGCGGCCCATGACCTCTGGCTTATATCACTGCCGTTCGCTTTCCCTTACGGTCCCGCTTAGCACGGTTTGCAATCCCCTTGCAGTTCGCACCTGCAAGAAGCCGCGCGGATCGAGCCCGTCTGTCGTTCCCTCGAAAGCGGAACCATTCTCTTCAATGCGAACCGCTTTGCCTTGCACCCACGAGGAACTCTCGGCAAATCGCCGCAGAATCGACGCGCGCGCATCGGGATCTTGCAGCAATTGCCGATACTCCCGATCGAGTGATTTTAGCAAAGCGGTAACCAGTTCCACCCGCGACCACGGGTTTCCGGTCGCGAGCCGCAACGAGGTCGCATGCAACTCCTTCGGGAAACTTGTCTGGTTCACATTGATGCCAATGCCCACCACGATATGGCGCACGCGTGTCGCTTCGGCATTCATCTCAGTGAGAATTCCGCAGACTTTTTTCCCGTTGACCAGAACGTCATTGGGCCACTTCAGATCAACGCTTACCCGCGAATCGACTTGCTGAATCGCCGCGCGTACTGCAAGCCCCGTTGCGAGCGAGAGCACCAGCACCTCCGCCGGAGGCAGCGCGGGCCGGAGCACCGCCGAACAATAAATTCCGCTCGAACGCGGCGACTGCCACGAATTGGCGCCACGCCCGCGGCCCGCCGTCTGTTCTTCCGCAAGAAAGACGCTCCCTTCCGGAGCGCCTTCCGCCGCGGCGGCCATCGCGGCCGTATTAGTCGATCCAATTTTGTAGAAATGGTGAAGATGCGCGTCGAAGATCGTCCCGCGCAGCAGCGGCCGCAAAATTTCCGGCAAAAGCAGATCAGGCACCGACCGCAACTGATATCCGGTTGCCGGATGCCCCGCCACCTCCACACCCAGACCGCGCAATTGCTGAACCAGTCGCCACACTTCGGAGCGGTTGGAAGAAATTTCCTGAGCGATCTTGGTGCCACTCACTACGACAGTCGCGTTCTCCATCAGCAAACGCACGATGTGCCCGAGTCGGCGGTCCATTGACTGCGCCATATGGTCCTTTGACGCGCCGCCCACGCTGGATTCTCTCGTTCGCGATGTGGGGGTTCTCCGGATATCCGAATTATGCTGGAGCGGCACAGAAACTACAAATTGATTGACTCGCACAGACTTTCGTTTTTCTGATTCACAGGAAAGTCTGTTAACATCGCTCGAAAGTCACGCATGATTGAGGTCGATGATGCAATTGGGGCAGCAGGACAGGAAGAAGGCTAAATCTGGTGTCTTGCCGCTGTTCTCGTCTGTTGAAGCACACAGAGGCGACTACCAGATTTTCCACGAAGACGCCTTTCAGTGGCTAGAAAAAAAAGAACCCAAGTCAATACACGCCGTCGTGTGCGATCCACCATATGGTCTGGTGGAGTATTCTCCGAATGAGTTGACGAAGATGCGGAACGGACGTGGCGGCATTTGGCGTATACCGCCATCGTTCGATGGTTGCCAACGGAAGCCATTGCCCCGGTTTACCGTCTTGACACCCAATGATCGTGCCGCCCTCAGAAACTTCTTTCAAAGATTCGCGGCTAAACTCATGCCCGTCCTGGTGCCAGGTGCACACGTCTTCATTGCCACCAATCCTCTCGTTTCGCATCTGGTCTACGAGCCCTTTATTTCGGCAGGGTTTGAGAAGCGCGGAGAGATTATTCGAGTAGTTCACACGTTGCGAGGTGGAGACCGACCTAAGAACGCGCATAAAGAATTCCCAGAGATTTCTGTTATGCCGAAGTCCTGCTGGGAACCTTGGGGTCTGTTCCGTAAACCGTGCCACGGAAGAGTGCAAGATAATCTGAGAAAGTGGAAGACAGGTGGATTACGACGAATCTCGCCCGAGCAGCCCTTCAAAGATCTGATCCTTTCTTCGCCAGCACGCAGACTTGAGCGCGACCTTGCGCCTCATCCATCTTTAAAGCCACAAAGTTTCTTGAGGCAAATTGTACGTGCAGCCCTCCCATTCGAAGATGGTATACTTCTCGATCCGTTCATGGGTTCTGGTTCGACTATCGCCGCGGCAATAGCATGCGGATTAAAGGCTATCGGAATCGAAGTCAACAAAGACTATTTTTCGTTAGCCACTGCCGCAATCCCTGCCTTGGCGAAATTCGATCCCGACCGTCTGTCAAGTCGCAATGGGAGAAAAGCGCCTAAGCTGGTTTGACCACACCGTCCCGCTGCCTCCGGGTTTTGGCGACGTGGGCGCTATCCGCAGGGCAATTGATTACGTAGAGCGAGGCCTCGTGGATCTTGCTGAAATCTACCTTGAACAGGCCAATGTGTTTAGCGCCCTCGTCGGCATTTTTGGTACGAAGGCCCTTGATTCCGTAAGCAACTTCGAAAAGCACCGCCACAGCTACACCGCTCAGCAACGCTTTCCAGACCTGTGCAGGCGCGGCTGCGGTAAGCCTCCAAAGCCCGACGAATGCCTAGAAAGCAAGGGGAGCAAGCGCCCTTGGGCCATCCAGTCTCACTATGATCACGCCGGGTGGTACATTGTCTGGCGGTATCTCGTGGATTTGACGGAGTCGATTGAAAAACATAAGCCCGTGATTATCTGGCGTGTTGACATCATTTACCTAGAAAAGTCTGATTGGAAATACGAAAAGAGCAGCGCTGGGGAAAGTGGCGGTGGCAGAACGCATACGTTTGGAGTGAAGAATCCGGCCCAGAAACTAAGGGGCAAGGCCGTTTATCACCGCGGGGACCTCGTGATTCGAGACGGGAAGCCGGTTCCGAAGAATGGAGACTGACCTCTCTAGGCCGGAACCACCCGCAGGCTCATATCCGCAGCTTGCGGCGAGTGTGTCAGCAAACCCACTGAAATAAAGTCCACGCCAGTCTCGGCATAGGCGCGAACATTCTCCAGGCGAATTCCGCCGGAGCACTCCACCGGGATGTGGCGCCCGTCTTTTTGTACATCGGGCTGCGCACAGCGCTGGACGGCGCGGAGCACATCCTCGACCGACATGTTATCCAGCAGAATCGCTTCGCCGCCGTGAGCCAGCGCCAGTTCCAGTTCCTCGAGTGAACGTACTTCCACCTCGATAATCTGCGAGCCTCGGCGATTGCGCACGGCGCGCTCCAGTGCAGGCACAATTCCGCCCGCCAGCGCGATATGGTTGTTCTTGATGAGCACGCCGTCGGAGAGATCGAGCCGATGATTCTGGCCGCCGCCGCAACGCACTGCATTCTTGTCGATCACCCGCAGTCCCGGCGCGGTCTTTCGCGTATCGAGAATACGCGCCTTCGTCCCCGACACCGCCTCGACAAACTTGCGGGTCAAAGTCGCGATGCCGCTCATGCGCTGCAGAAAATTGAGGATCACGCGTTCACAGGATAGAATCACCCGCGCATTGTGGCGGATCACCGCGACGGATTGTCCCTTGTGCAGGCGTACGCCGTCGAAAATCTCCGGATGCGTGGTGACTTCGTAATGAGCTGTAACCGCGCCATCCAGTGCGGCATACACATCCAGAATGCGCGCCACGCAACCGATGCCGGCCAGAATGCAATCCTGCTTCGACACGATCGTCGCCGACGCGCGCTGGCTCGGATCGATGCAGGCATAGCTGGTCGCGTCACTGGTAGCGCGATCTTCAACGAGCGCATTCTCCAGCAACGCCGTAAGCCGTCTTGAATTCCAGTCCATAAAATAGTTGTCGGAAGCAGTTGCCAGCAAGAACCATGTGGGGACAGCCGCCCTCGGCTGTCCGCGGGGCGAAGCCCCGCCGCCTTTGCCTCATCCGCACCCCAACTCCTTCAGCTTACTCTGCGTCTTCGTCATCATCACCGCAAGCTCCTGCTGTTGCTTGCGCAGATTCTCCACCACCGTCGCCGGCGCCTTCGCCAGAAACTGTTCATTGCCCAATTGCCGCTGCCCGCTCGTAATCCCTTTCTCGATCTTCTCCAATTCCTTCTTCAGCCGGTCGCACTCCACACCCACGTCGATCTTTCTTTCGTAAATGACATGCACATCGAAACGCGCCGTGCCACGGGCGCCAGCCCGGTTCGCCAGAGAACTCTCCACGAATGTGATCTTCTCCACGTTGCCCAGCCGTTCGACCGCGACCCGGTTCTGCTCGATCATCTTGCGAATCCCCGCATCCGGTGCGAAAACCTCGATCGGCACCTTTACCTTGGATTCGACTTTCAACTCCGCCCGCAGGTTCCGCACGCTGACAATCAAATCCTGCAGGATCGCCATCTCCGTCTCGGCCGCGAGATCAACTTGTTTCTCATCCGCCTGCGGATATGCTGCCAGTGCGATTGACTTGAACGGAGCCTGGCCTTCATACATCGCCTGCCAGATCTCTTCCGTAATGAACGGCATCACCGGATGCAGCAGCCGCAGCGAGCCATCGAACAAATTCACCAGGTTCGCGCAAGCCGCTCGCGCCGCGCTTTTGTCGGCACCTTCTTCGAAATTCAACCGCGGCTTGATCAGTTCCAGATACCAATCGCAAAACTCGCCCCAGAAGAAATCATAGATTCGATTCGCCGCCTCGTGGAAGCGATACGTACTGAGCGCATTATTGACATCCATTACAGCGCGATTGAACCGCGAAAGAACCCACCGATCTTCAAGAGTCAACCTTTGAAACCCTGCAACACCGACCTCGGCGCCGCTTGGGCGGGACCCGATTGTCTGGGTCTGGATTGTGTGGGACCGGGTCTCTGACCCGGTCCCGGGCCGCAGGCCCGGCTCGACTCTATCCACATTCATGAACATGAACCGCGCCGCATTCCAGATTTTATTGGCGAACGCACGATACCCATCCGTCCGGCTCTCCGAAAAAGCAATGTCCGTCCCAGGCGCGGCCATCGCCGCCAGCGTAAATCTCGTAGCATCCGTACCGAACCGTTCAATGATTTCCAGCGGATCGATCACATTGCCCTTGGTCTTCGACATCTTCTGCCGGTCCGCATCGCGCACCAGCGCGTGGATATACACGTGCCGGAAGGGCACGCTATCGTCCTTCTTGTCGGCCTCGCCGCTCGCTTTCTTGATCGCCGCATCCTGCTCGTGTCCCTGCATGAAGTGGCAGCCGAACATGATCATCCGGGCCAGCCAGAAGAATAAAATGTCGAACCCCGTGATCATCAGCGTGTTCGGGTAGAACACTTCCAGATCGCGAGTTTTCTCGGGCCAGCCTAAGGTTGTGAACGGCAGAAGCCCCGAAGAAAACCAGGTATCGAGCACATCGGAAACCTGCTCCAGCTTCGTTCCGCCGCACTTCGTACATTTTGTCGGAGCTTCGCGCGCGACAATCAATTCCTTGCAGCCCGCACAGGTCCAGGCCGGAATCCGGTGCCCCCACCACAACTGGCGCGAAATGCACCAGTCATAAATGTTCTTCATCCAGTTCAAATAAATCTGGCGATAATTGTCCGGAACGATTGTGATCTCGCCGCTCTCCACAGCTTCGATGGCGCGATCGGCCAGCGGCTTGATCTTGATGAACCACTGCTCCGAAAGCCGCGGCTCGACAATCGTTCCGCACCGGTCGCATTTTCCAATCGAGAGCGTGTGATCCTTTTCGCCAGCCAGAAATCCCTGCTCCTGCAAATCGGCCAGCACACGTTTGCGCGCCTCGAACCGGTCGAGCCCGGCATAAACTCCTGCATTCGCATTCATGTGCGCATGCTCGTCCATCACATCGATTTGCGGCAGATTGTGGCGCAGGCCAGCCTGAAAATCGTTGGGATCGTGCGCGGGCGTCACCTTCACCGCGCCCGTGCCAAACTCCGGCTGCGCCAGTTCATCGGTAATGATCGGAATGTCGCGGTTCATCAGCGGCAGCCGAACATACTTGCCGTGCAGATGCGTGTAGCGCCCGTCTTTCGCGTTCACCGCGATAGCAGTGTCGCCCAGCATCGTCTCGGGCCGAGTGGTGGCTACGGTGATGAATTCGTCGCTGCCAACAACCGGATAGCGAATCTCCCACAACTTCCCCGTCACTTCTTCGTGCTTCACCTCGAGATCGGAGATCGCAGTTTCGCAACGCGGGCACCAGTTCACAATATATTTCCCGCGATAAATCAGCCCTTCCTCATACAGTCGGACGAACACTTCACGCACCGCGTGCGAAAGATTCTCGTCCATGGTGAAGTACTCGCGGTCCCAGTCAACGGATGCTCCCAGCCGCTTCATCTGATCGAGAATCGCTCCGCCGTAAAGCTTCTTCCACTCCCAAACGCACTCAATAAATTTGTCGCGGCCGAGTGCGCTGCGCTGCTTGCCCTCCTTCGCAAGCTGGCGCTCCACCATCATTTGAGTCGCAATCCCGGCATGATCAGTCCCAGGCAGCCACAAAGTTACAAAGCCGCGCATGCGATGCCAGCGCACAATAATGTCCATCTGCGTCTGGTTCAACATGTGCCCCATATGCAGCCGGCCAGTAACGTTCGGCGGCGGCAGCAACAGCGTGAACACCGGCCGAGTCTTTCTTTCGGAGGCCGGTCCCGGCGCAGGCGTCTTCACCGAAAACAGTTTTTCCTGCACCCAGTATTCGGCCCACCGCGTCTCAATCGCGCCCGGCTCGTAAGCTTTGGACAATTCGTGTGCCATGGAGAAAATCGGCAGTCAGTAAAATCCGAACCACAGACGGCAAAGAATCACAGAGATCGTTGATCTCTCTCTGTGCAGCCCCTTGCCCTGTGTGGTGAAGATTGTTTCGCAAAATGCCGATGAAATTCGATCTTACAGGTGAAAGAAAAGAAGGGTCAAACTCCCAAAATGTCGCCCGCGATCAGGAACATTTCAGAATATCGCGAAGTCCTGCTGTGCACCCCTCACTCCTGTTCGACTTCGCGTGCTCGCCGCCAGAGCCGCAACCCGAGCCACACGCAAACGCCGAATACGAAAGTGCCCACCACCGCAATCCAGTGCCGCTTCAAGACTCCGCCAAACAGTTCCACAATCTGCGGCCCAAACCAGAGCACCAGCACCGAAAGCACCAGGAACCTTACAAACCTTCCCAGAAAAATCGCCACCAGAAAATCCCGAAACCGCATTTCAAACACCGCCGCGCCCAGCACAAAAATCTTGAACGGCGTCGGCGGCGGCAGCATCCCGGGAAACATCAGTGCCCAAAATTCGTGCCGTTCAAACGAACGGTGAATTTTCAAAAAGCGTTCCTCCGAAATCCGCTTGCGCAGAACCTTCTCCCCGCCTAGATATCCCACGATATAAAGGGGAATGCTGCCCAGCGCCGATCCCATCGACGCCATCGCAATGTAAACCAGCAGCCGCCGCCGATCCTGATACACATACGTCGCCACCACAAAATCCACCGGCATGCCCAGCAGCGCGCTGTCGGCAAACGCAATCACAAACGGCCCCCAGATCCCGAGCACCTTCATCAGCCCCAGAATCCACGCCGTATACCGCGCCAGCATGTGCCCAATGGATTTCAAGAGCAGTTAGTGTAGTTGATTAACAATGAATCACGTAGCGACAGCCGCTTCGGCTGTCCAGGCCGCGACGCCTCCTCGCGGCTAGCCTTCCGTACCCTGATCCCACTCCTGCTATCATCCATACCGCCGGAGCCATCATGCGCTATCTTCTTGTCGTAGTCTGTCTCGCGTTCGCAGCCACGCTCGCCACCGCCCAGCAATACGACCTGGTCCTGGAAGGCGGTCGCGTCATCGATCCCGAAACCCGCCTCGACGCCGTCCGCAACGTCGGTATCACCAACGGAAAAATCGCAAGCGTCAGCACCACCCCGCTCAGCGGACGCCACATAATCAATGTGACGGGCCTGGTGGTCGCTCCCGGTTTCATCGACCTTCATCAGCACGCTCAGGATCCAGCCAGCCAGCGCGTGAAAGCATTCGACGGTGTAACCACCGCGCTGGAAATGGAAATCGGCGCCCCCGATGTCACCCAGTTCCTTAACTCCAAGCAGGGACACTCGCTCATCCACTACGGCACCACCGCCAGCCACGTAGCCGCCCGCTCCCTGATTTTCGGTGCCCCGCTACCCGACGGAACGATCTTGCCGAAAAGCGGACCTGCCACCGACCAGCCTGCAACGCCCGAGCAGATCCAACAAATTCAGCAGCGCCTGCGCGACCAAATCGACGCCGGGGCCCTCGGCGTCGGCATGGGCATTGCATATACTCCCGGAGCCACGCGGCTCGAGGTCATCGACATGTTCCGCGTCGCCGCCGAGCGCAAACTCCCGGTCTATACTCACGTGCGCAATGCCGGTCGCCTCGAACCCGGCTCCGCCATCGAGGCCGTGGAAGAAGTCATCGGCGCAGCGGCGATCACCGGCGCTCCGCTGCACATTGTTCACATCAACAGCACCTGCCTGCGCGATACGCTCGAATGCATCTCGCTCATCGCCGGAGCGCGCGCCCGCAACCTCGACATCACCACCGAAGCCTATCCCTACATCGCCGGCATGACCGCCATCAACTCCGCCGTTTTCAATCCCGGATGGCGCGAGAAACAGGGCATCGACTACAGCAATCTAGTCATACCCGACACCGGCGAGCACCTCACCAAAGAGCGCTTCGACGAGTTGCACAACGCCAGCAAGCCCCAATGGGTGCTGATCTTCGCCAACACCCAGGAGATGGTCAACGCCACCATCCCCAATCCGCTGATCATGATCGCCAGCGACGGCGCTGAAGGCCATCCTCGCAACGCCGGCACTTTCTCGCGCGTAATCGCCCAATATGTCCGCGAGAAAAAGACGCTGACCCTGATGGAAGCCCTCAACAAAATGACGCTCATGCCCGCACAGATGTTGGAGCGTTCCACTCCCGCCGCACGACGCAAGGGAAGACTGCAGGAAGGCGCCGACGCCGACATCGTAATCTTCGATCCCCAAACCATCGCCGACCGCTCCACCTTCCAAAAGCCCATGGAACCAAGCGTCGGCGTCCACTACCTGCTCGTAGCAGGAACCCCAGTCATCGCCGAAGAAAAGCTAGTGGAGAACGTTTTCCCCGGCCAGGCCCTGATGGGCCCAGGAAAAAACGCCGCCCATTAGCGCCGCGCGTGTGGGGACGATGCTAATGTGGGCACGATGCTCGCGTGGGGAAGATGCTCATGTGGGGACGGGTCCTCTGACCCGTCCAGGCCGCGACGCCTTCTGTCGCGGCAGCGCATTTAACTGTCCGAATTCCAATTTCCAATTTTGGGAAAACGCGATCTCGATAGGCACCTCCGCCCTCCAACCGTTGTCCACCCTAGGGCAGTGAGTGCTCCGCGAAGCGCGATGATCGGGAGCGCGACTTCAGTCGTGCCGACAAGCATCAAAAAAATAACCCCTGTCATTCCGAACGAAGTGAGGAATCTGCTTCCCAGACGCTAACGCTAATTTTCCTGCGAGTAAGGATTCCCAAATCGACACCATGGCCAAAATTATTCGCTCCCAATACCATCTCGATTCAACAACGAAGCTTAGAATTTTCTTACGCAGACAGCGTTTGGAGGGTGTTGCCAGTGGGTACTGGACGCGGTCCGCGAAACCGTCGAGTGGCTTACCAGCCATTAGGGTTCGACTCCCTCGCCCTCCGAGGGTCACTCGACAAAACCAATTCCGCTTGACATCGCCGCCACCAGAGTTATCCTAGAGTTGTTTCGCGGACCGCGTTCCAGTATCGACTCAAGCCCCGGCTGATAACCGGGGCTTTGCTATCTTCGCAGGAAAGCAATAGATACACGGGAAGGGCGCCTCTTCAGTCGTGCCAATAAGATTCCAGAAAATAAACCCATGATGGAACGCCTGACGCCGGGCTGAATCCCGGCTCTTCCACGGTATCTACACAGGTCTCCGGCGGCGACAAAGCAGCGCCACCGAACTCCGGCGGTGACGTGGAAGAGCGGCGCTTAAGCGCCGCGTCAGTCGGCAAGAAAGATTCCCGCGCTTTAGCGCCTGTGGCATCCGACGCGGAAATCTTCCGCACGCTCGTCAAAGCGGGCCAACGCCTCGCCGAAATCCACGTCCACTATGAACAACAACCCGAATACAAACTCACCAAAGTAGAAAAAGCCGGCGAAAAACTCGACTACCGCGTCACCAAAATGAAGCTGAGCAAAGACAAAACCGGGCTCATCTACAACCAATTCCTAACCCTAAGCGGCATCCCGAAGAAAACCTACGACTACCGCCTCGGCAACCGCTCCGCCCTGGAATGGGTCATCGATCAATATCAAGTCTCAACTGACAAACGCGGCGGCATCACCAACGATCCCAACCGCGCCGACGACCCGCAATACATCCTTCGCCTGATCGGCCAGGTGATCACCGTGAGCCTGGAGACCGTAAAGATCGTAGCCGGTCTCCCGATACTCCAAAGTGCAGAAATGTCGAAGGCCTGAGAGCTTTTCCGCCACGCATCTTCACACCTGTCAAGCCCCCACAAAATATTTTTAACCCCTACTCCCCCAGCCTCATACCATCTCCAATCCACAGCCCAAACCGCCAGCGGATGTTAGAATAAATGTTGAGTGTTTAGCCGCAAGAAGTCAGGACGGATCGTCCCAGAGACACAAAAGCCCGGTTCGAGCAGCGAAGCTAACTCCTTATTCCACAATATTTTACCCGTAAGTCCCACGCGCTCAAGATTTTGCCCCGCTCCACCCATATCGACTTCCCGTAACTCCGCAGAAGCAAGGATTTTAGCTCCCAGGTATCAAAAAAATGTTGAGTATCGATATCCCTTCCAGTCGCCGGAACACTCGCAACTAGCTCCTGCTAGACTATCCGGTCACACCACTGATTTTGCGCAAAACAATTCGAAGGACACCTCTTGCCGACTGATCCCGTTCTTGTCATTCACGGCGGCGCCTGGGCCATGCCCGACGACATGGTCGAGGCCCACATCCGCGGCGTCAGTCGCGCGCTGGCTGCGGGATGGCGCGTGCTCGAGCGCGCTGATTCCGGAGGATGCGCGGCGCTTGACGCCGTCGAGGAGGCCGTCGTCATCATGGAAGACGACGAGACCTTTGACGCCGGCCGTGGCAGCTTTCTGAATCGTGATGGAAAGGTCCAACTCGACGCCCTCATCATGGACGGCGCCACGCTCCGCGCTGGAGGCGTGGGATGCGTCGAGCGCCTGCGCAATCCCGTGCGCGCCGCGAGAAAAGTTTTGAGCGAAAGCCCCCACGTTTATTTTGTGGGAGAAGGCGCCGAAAAATTCGCCGCCGAACACGGCATCGCGCTTTGCAAGAACGAAGATTTGATTATCCCGCGTGAAGTCGAGCGCTTGCGAAAGTACCAGGCCGAAGCCGCGCGCCGGGAAACGGAAAATTCGGACTCGTCTCAAGATAAAATCACGCGAGATAAAGTCACGCCGGACGGCAACGATTTATTCGCGCCCAGTCCTGACGAAGGTTCTGACGATAGGACGATCTCGCACGATACCGTCGGCGCCGTCGCGCTCGACCGCAACGGCAACATCGCCGCCGCCACATCGACTGGAGGCACACTGAACAAAGCCCCCGGCCGCCTCGGCGATTCGTCGCTGATCGGTTGCGGCTGCTACGCCAACAATGAGAGCGCCGCCGTATCCACCACCGGATGGGGCGAGCCCATCATGAAGTTAGTCCTGGCCAAGTGGACCGCCGACCGTATCCAGGCAGGCAATCTGCCAGAATGGTCGGCGCAGGAAGCGATGAATTACTTGAAGCAGCGCCTCAACGGCCACGGCGGAATTATCGTGCTGAACCCCGAAGGCCACATCGGCATCGCGCACAACACGCCGCGCATGGCCTGGGCGTATAAGACAGTTCACAAAGAAGAGGCGGGAATTGAACGCGATGCTCTCTAGCGACTATCTTAGCGGTTATTTTAAGGCGGATGCTCGAAGTGGCATGCTACAGCCATCCCTTGGTCCTTGCGATCCGCGCCGCTTCCACGCGATTGCTGGCGCCCATCTTGCTGATGGCTTCGGAGAGATAATTTCGCACGGTGCCGTCGGAGAGATTCAATTCACTGGCGATGTCACCGCTGGCCATGCCTTCGCCGGCCAGTCTCAAAACCTGGCGTTCGCGGTCGGTGAGCGGATCCATTTCGCCCCAGGCCTCGGTTGCGAGTTCCGGGTGAATGACTCGTAAGCCTTGATGCACGCGGCGCACCGCGTCCGCGAGTTCTTCGGCGCGCATGTCTTTCAGCAGATATCCCAGCGCTCCCGCATCAAGCGCGCGGCGCAAGTATCCAGAGCGCGCGAATGTTGTGACAATGACGACACGCGTCCCCGTTCGCCGGCGTTTCAATTCCGCCGCTACGTCGAGGCCGCTCATGTGCGGCATTTCAATGTCGGTGATGAAGACGTCGGGCTTGTGCGCGAGTACAGCTTCTAGAGCTTCGTTGCCGTTGCGGGCCTGGGCTACGACAGAAATGTCGCCCTCGATATCGAGCAGGGCTGCGAGCGCGCCCAACACCATCCCCTGATCTTCAGCCAGAACTACGCGGATGGTCTTGCGGCTTTCTTTCGCTTCGCGCGCGGTTTCTCTTGCTGAGGGATTCAATTCTGCAAGCCTTCGCGTTTCGGCATCACTTCTTTGAGAGGCAGCGTGATGGTCAGCGTCGTGCCCGCTTCCGTGCTGCGGCTCAGCGTGCCTCCCAGCATTTCGACGCGTTCCCGCATGCCGCGCAAACCGTTGCCTTCACCATTGGACGCGCCGCAGCCATCGTCTTTAATTTCCAGTTGGCAGGTGCCGTTGTGCTGCTCGAGGCGCATGCGGCAAGTGCGGGCCTGCGCATGGCGCACGACGTTGGTCACGGCTTCGCGCACCGCCAGGGAGAGCACGCTTTCCTGCACCGCGGGAAGTTTTACGGTAGTCGCGGCATCGCACTGCACGCTCAGTCCAGCGGTTTCCAGCGTGGTCTTGGCCTGTGCGAGTTCGGCCACCAATCCCTGCGAACGGTATCCGCGAATAGCGTCGCGCACGTCGGATAAGGCCTGCCGCGAGATTTGTTCCACTTCGCGGATTTCTCTTCCGGCACGCTGTGGATCGCGGTCAACCAATTTGCCGGCGAGTTCCGACTTCAGCGTGATGACCGACAGCGTGTGCCCGAGCACATCGTGCAAGTCGCGCGCAATGCGCTCGCGCTCGGCCACCTTGGCCAGGTTTTCGATCTCTTCGTTGGCCTTGTGCAGCTTACGGTTCATGCGGTTCCGCTCGGCGAAGAAAATGTTGCCCGCGCCGATGAACACTGGAAAGAGGGCCGCCCAGAAGAGCTCCCAAACGTTCAAATGCAGGTACAATCCTTCGACTGCGGCAACGGCCGAAATAGTCCCCAGGCCCGCGATGGCCCGCGCTTGGGTGTCGACCATGAAGGGGATCATGGCTGCCGCGAAGATGAAGAAGGTGCAGCCTCCCGCGTTGAAAGGAAGATACAAGACTCCGAGCAGCACGATGCCACCAACGTGCAACAGGGCTCGAGGCCTCTCCAGCAAGAATATTCCCCAGTAAAGGACGAGAAATATCCCGGCTCCCAGCCCGTCGAAAAACCACTGTTTGGAGCTGGCGTGCTCGACGACCGGTTGAACGAAGAAGAAACCGAGATAGAGCACCCAAAGCAGAGGACCCCATCCATGATCCTTGTCCTTGAGGACAGACCGGAACGGCCTGAGCTTGAATCCACGCGTGCCGGTCTCCGAGCCTTCGTCGAGTTGTCTGCAGCCAAGGTAAGGCATGTCTTCTATTGTCAACCCTCCCGTCAATTCCGGCCAGTTCTAACAATGGGCCGAGCCGCGTACCAAACAAGCAGAGCCGCGGGAATGAGCAGGCTCAGCCACTTTGATCCGCCGTAGAGAGCTGCCATCCCCAGGAAAATGAGGACAACCGTCCAGCCCATCGATTTTTTCGAATTTATGCTCATTTTGTTGTGAAACCTTGAAACTCTGAAACCTTGAAACCTTGCCCTAACCGTACATTTTTTCCTGATCGCGCTGGAACCCGATGCGGGCCACGCCCAGGCAGATCATGGTGAAGGCCAGCAGAACTTCCCAGTGCGCGGCATTCGATTCATGGCCTCCCGCTCCCACAATTCCGAGCGCCAGTTGCGACAGGTGATAGGGAGGAAGAGCCAGAGCAATCTGGCGCACCACCTTGGGCAGGAACATAAAAGGCACCCACAATCCACTGCAGAACGACATCGGCAGATAGATAAGGTTGATGGTCGCAGGCGCGGAATTCGGTCCGGTGAAATAACCGAGAGCCAGTCCCAGGGCGGAGAACGGCAGCGAACCGGCTACCAAGGTTCCCATCAAGCGGGCGAACTCGGCGAGAGGCATGCGCACGCCGCCCAGCGTGAATCCGAGCGCAAAGAGCGCGAGCACGATGACCGCGCTAAAAATCATACTGGTGATCACTTTGGCGGCGAAGTAGGCAAAGGGCGGCATGGGACTCGCGCGCTTGACCTGCAGCCAGCCCAGCCCCCGGTCGGACGCCAGGCCCGCAGCGGTCCCAAACAGCGAAGCGCCCATCACGCCAAAAGTGCCGTAGGTCGCGATCAGATAGGTGGGAACGCTGGTGCCGCCAATCGCCTGTTTCGAATTCAACACCAACCCGAACAAGACGTAAAACATGATTGGGAAACTAAGCACCGATGCCGTATACATGCGGAGACGAAGGTTCTTGAGAAATTCATACTTCGCTTCTTTCAGATAAATGGCCGCCGTCTGGCGCGGTGAACGCTGGATTCGCGAACGATAGGTTTGCGAGTGGTTCAGTGCCTTGTTCAGGGCCATGGTTGGGGTGCTCATTGCGTCTCCTCTGGTGCCTGTGGATCGTGGTGCTTGTAGATCGTTCGCTCAGTTGGAATGATCTTCTGTGCCTGCGGTGTCGTGGGTCAGCGCCAGGAAAGCTTCTTCCAGGCCGGCGCTGGTCACCTCGAGGCCAGATAATTGGGCATCGCGCGCCAGCAGTTCGCGGACGATCGGTTCGGCTTCGACGGCGTGCAGTTCGACCGCTTCGCGATCTTCCTTCACTTCGGTGACGCCAGCAATCTGGCGCAGAGTGTTCACGCTCAGGCTCGTGATGCAGCGAATTCGTTTGCCTGCGGTTTTCGCCTTGATCTCCGAAGGCGTTCCCTGGGCAATGATTTCGCCGCGATTGATGACGGCCACGCGGTCGGCAAGCGCGTCCGCTTCCTGTAAATAATGGGTGGTGAGCAGAACAGTCTTGCCGCGCGCAACCATCCGGCGAATTTCATCCCACAACATGCGCCGCGCTTCCACGTCGAGTCCGACGGTAGGCTCGTCGAGAAACAGCAAGTCGGGATCACCGCAAATGGCTAGTGCAAACAGCACGCGCTGCTTCTGGCCTCCGGAAAGATCGCCGAACTTGCGTTCTGTTAACTTCTCCAGCCCGGCCGCCGCCAGGACTTCCGCGGATGCCATGGGTTTCTGGTAGTAGCTGGAAAACAGATCGATGTGTTCCCGGACGCGCAAGGTTTCCGGAACACGTCCCACTTGCAGCATGGCGCCGGTGCGCATCCGGTTTTCGGGATTCGTAGGGTCGCCGCCAAAAACTCGTACACGCCCCGAGTTCGGCTGCGCCAATCCGAGAAGTAATTTCACGGCCGTAGTTTTGCCCGCCCCGTTCGGACCGAGCAATGCGACGACCTCCCCGGCTCGTACGCGGAAATCCACGTCGCGCAGCGCGCGCACACTACCGTAATTCTTGTTCACGCCTTCGAGACTGGCGACGATTACGTCTGCACTTGAAGAATTGGCCTGCTCAGCTTGCTCTAATGTTGCTATCATCTTCAGAACCTCGGGTGCGGGACCTCTTGCGGGTTTGGCACGAGCGGGACTTGATTTTCATTCCCGTCCATGAATGCATCATCGCGGAAAAGGAACGGGCGCAACAGTGCCATCCATCACGCGGCGGCCGTGACAAATGTCATCCCTGATTTCTGTTTTCTGGCGTACGACTGGGGCTTCGGGAGGAATGAACTTGACGGCTTAGAGGGGAAAATAATGAAATTCACTTCGCGCTTGTTACGAATTCCGGACAATCCCTGGAAATCCACAAAACCAGAGCGGACGCTGAGTCCGCATGGTTGAGCAGGGGAAGGCGTGATTTCGCACGACTGGCAAGCATCAAAGCTCGTTCGGAATTCGTAACAAGATACGGCTGTATCAGATTCTTGCACAATTCACGCCACAAAGGGTCTACCTTTGATATGATTTGCAAACTTTCTGTGGAGGCGGGCCGATGCTACCGGTGGGGAAAAGCCTTCGTACGCTGCGCGAGAAACTCGGCCTCACCATGCGTGACGTCGAAAACTCGAGCGCGCGGGTTGCCGACAAGTATCGCAACGAAGAATTTTCTATTCCGCCGAGCCGTCTGTCCGACATCGAGACCAAAGGCATTTTACCCAGCATCTATCGCCTTTACACGCTGTCGGTAATTTACCGCCGCGATCTTCGCGAACTAATGTCGTGGTACGGCGTCAACTTGAACAACATGGCCGCCGACCTGGGATTGGTGTCCCCTCCCAAATCGCACGTTTCCGACGCCCTTGCGGGACTCACTTCGGTACAGGTTCCGGTGCGCATGGATCCGGGCTTTGACGAGCGCCGCACTACCAATCTGGGCCGAATGGTCGAGCAGTGGGGGCTGGTGCCGATCGCCTACCTGGCGCAATTTGCCAACACGGATTTCACTTATGGTTATGTGGGCACGCAGGACTTCACCATGTATCCAATCCTGCCGCCCGGCAGTTTCATCCAGGTGGATGAATCCAAGAATAAAGTTGTGGAAGGTTCCTGGCGGTCGGAATACGAGCGTCCGATTTATTTCGTGGAAACGCGCGACGGCCATACCTGCTGCTGGTGCAGTATGCGGCGCGAGGAAATCATTCTGCAGTCGCATCCGCTGTCTCCGGTTCCGGTTCGAATCCTGCGCCACCCGCAAGAGGCGGAGGTACTCGGTCAGATCGTAGGAGTAGCTATGAAGTTGACCGAGTGGCACGCGCTCGATGCTTCTCCAGGCTCGAAAGCGCCACCAGCACTGAATTAAGGTGCATGGCAGCGGGAGATTCCGGGCGCTCGCCCGGCAGCAGTTCGTTGACGTGCTCGCGCATTCCTTCAATATAAGATTGGGCTGCAACTCCGCTATTGCGGCTCGATTCGTCCAGATCCTCTTCCAGGGATTTCAGCGGCGCTCGCAAAATTCCGGCAACGATTTCAGTATGAGCCGCCTTTAAAGCCCGCTCCGAAGATTCGGGCCCGTGGATGAGTTCCATTCCCCAATGCTCGTAGCGGCCCGGTCCGCGCCTCAAGGAGGCGAGATAGGTCAACTTGCCCAGCAGCCCCGAGACTGCCGCCAGCGTGGTTTCTTTAACGTCCTGCAGAGCCGATTTGAGCGTCATCTTGTTACGAATTCCGAACAGATAGAGGTTTCTTAATCCCTTTGCGCCGCGCGCTGCGCCCGTGAAATTATCACGGTCCAATTCGCAGTCACAAGGAGAAACAACCGTGAAACGAGCCCTACTTGTAGTCGCAGCCGCAGTCCTGTTCCTCAACACTCTAGTGATTCCAACGATCGCACATGCCGACGGCGGCGGGACTGGCACCGGCTGCGGAAACACTTTGTGCAAACCCTAACACTAAACAATAAAACAATAGTTTTGACGGCGGGCCCGCCGATCTTACAAAAACCGAACAAGAATTACTACGACATTGCCGCCTGCAGCTGGCCGCTGTATAGTTCAAAATCACGGCTATGCTGCAGGCGCACTCATTCCTTTGGCACTACCTTTGGGTCGCGCCTAACCTCCTTCTGCCGGTTCTAGCCGCCTTCCTCTGGAAACGCGGAACTGCGCGTCGCTTCCCAGCATTTTTCGCATTCGCCATACTCAGCTCGATCGGTCAGCTGGCCGTATATGCGGCCGATATTCTGCGGTCGATCCCTGCCTTGGCATTCTGGCTCGCGGATTGGGCAGACTTAGTACTCGAGGGAGTACTGAAGTTTGCCCTGATCGGAGAAATTTTTGCTTTGGTTTTTGGATCGTATGAATCTTTGGCAAACTTGGGGAAGACTCTCATTCGCGGCGCGGGGATTGTCCTAGTCTTTGCCGCCGCTCTCGCGGCCGCGTATGCCCCTAAAAGCGAGCTCTTTGGCATGATTTCCGGGGCTGCCCTCTTGGAACAGACCACATACCTCATCGAGTGTGGCATCTTGGTTTCCATCTTTATTTTCTCCGCTTATTTCCATCTCTCCTGGCCCAGGCAGGTTTTCGGGATTGCCTTAGGCCTGAGCATCTCAGCCTGCGTACACCTGGCGACCTGGGCGTTGATCGACAACGTTGGACTGCTGCGCTCCACGCGCCTCATCCTTGTTTTCGTCAACATGGCCACGTACCACGTGTGCGTGCTGATCTGGTTTTACTATCTGCTGGTTCCAGAAAAAGTTGTTACAAAGTCTTCGGCTCCTCTGCCGGAGAACAATCTTGACGTATGGAACCGGGAACTGGAGCGTTTGGTGCACCTATGACGATTGCGATCATTCTGGCTATTGCTGCCGCGCTGGCATTAGTTTTCATTCTGGGCGTCACGCTTTCCCGAAGCCTGCAGATCTCCGCGAGCTCTAGCCCGACAACACAGATTCGGCCGATTGATGTCGAGGCTTTCCGCAATCTTGTCGATCCCGCGGAAGACGATTATCTGCGCTGTCGCCTGCCTGCTTCCCAGTTTCGCGTGGTCCAGCGGAAGCGCCTGCGAGCTGCGGCCGCCTACATTCAAGTGGCGGGAAGAAATGCCCTGGTTCTGGTAAACATGGGACAGGCCGCGTTGAGCGCGGGAGATGTTCCGACTGCCGAGGCGGCGCGGCGGCTGTTGGACAATGCGCTTCTGCTGCGCCGCAATGCTGCTTTCGCACTGATTCGAATCTACATCGCGCTGGCTTGGCCGAGCTCAGGCCTGGCGGCCACTCGCGTCCTTCATGGGTACGAGCAATTGAATGGTTCGGCGATGCTGCTGGGCAGGTTGCAGAATCCCGTCGCCCCGGTACGCATTTCGGCGACGTTGTGATTTTCATCACAACTGTTTGATTCCGATTCGAGGGGCTGACATCGTGTGACCGTTTTGTTGCGCTCGCAACACGCAGCCAGACGGTTTCGAGAGATCCGACAAGAGTGACCGGAGAAGTGAACGTTCCCGACTCCTCACTTGTTTTCCGACACCTTTCTGATATAAAACCACCGGGATTCAATCGTCTCAGATCTTTTCGTGACTACGTCGGCAGTCTGCCGGGAGAATCGGTCCCGCCGCCGTCCGTTCGCCTGCGCGAGTTCAAGGGAGAACCTCATGATCCGCTTCGCCAAAACTGCCGTCCTGGCTTTCTTTGTTTTGCTGCTCTCCGCTCTGGCGTTGGGCCAGGGAGGAGTCGCCACCGGCGATTTGCACGTCACCGTCAAGGATCCCAGCGGGAACCTGGTCACGAACGCGACCGTAACGGCGCGGGATTTGGCCAAGGGGCTGGAGCGCACCGCGACCGGGGACGGGCAGGGCGGCTACAGTATTCGCCAACTGCCGCCGGGCTCCTACGCGGTGACCGTCGAGACCAGGGGCTTTACCAAAGTCGAAAATACGGGTGTTGTGGTCACCGTCGGCGGACTGGTGGAACTACCGGTCACGCTCTCGGTTGCAGGTGGCAAAGAAGTTGTGGAAGTCAGTTCGCAGGCGGAACTGGTGGAGACCTCGCGCAGTTCGACGACCGATACTATCGGCCAGCGGCGCATCGACAATCTTCCCATCAACGGCCGCAACTACATCAACTTCACCCTGACCGACTCGCAGGTCGTGCGCGACAACGCGCCCAACCTCGGAGCCGCACCCACCTCCGGCCTGAACATGAGCGGCCAGCGAGCGCGCTCGAATCTGGTCAACGTTGACGGCGCCGACGCCACGGATAACTCGGTGAATGGCGTGCGCTCCACGGTGTCGCAGGAGGCCGTGCAGGAATTTCAGATCATTACTAATAATTACGCGGCGGAATACGGGCGCGCGGCTGGTGGCGTAGTCAACATCATTACGCGGTCGGGTTCGAACGACTTTCATGGAGATGTATTCGGCTACCTGCGCAACCGGAATTTCCAGGCGGTGAATCCCTTCAGCACGGTTCCCAATCCGGCGTATACGCGCGTGCAGGGCGGAGTAGCTTTTGGCGGGCCGATCAAGAAGGACAAAACTTATTATTATTTCGCCTACGAAATCACGCGCCGGCATGAAACTGGATTTTCCAGCATTGGACAAGGAAATTTCGGGCTGGAACCGTTCGACACCACGCAGGTGGGCTTGCCTTTCGGCACTCTGCAGCTGACCCCGGATCAGGTCGGATTTCTCACCAATCCCAACGTCCTCGCGCTGGAGGGCGCGAGTTCGGCCTTTGCGCAAGGTGTGGGACAATACGCCGGACTCATCGGAGCTTCATCCGGCATGGCCGTGAATGGAGCGTGGCCAACAGGAATGACCGGCGGATTCCCCGGAGTTGCGGGTTTTCCGACCAGTTGCAGCGCGCCGCCCTGCTTCGTACCCGGTTCCTACCAGACACTGGCTTCGCAAGAAGGAAACTTCCCCGTTTTTGAGGGAACGAGTCTCTACTCACTTCGTCTTGATCAGAACATCGGAAACAGCCATCGCCTGACGTTTCGCGCGAACGTCAGCCCGAGCACGGTCACCGGAATTGAAGTCAGCGGGCAGGACCAACCGGTTGGGCAGAACGCCTACTCGCGCACTTCGCAGCAAACGTATCGCGATGTCGCCGGCGTGTTTCAAGACACCTGGACTATCGGAAACAACAAAGTCAACGAATTTCGCTTTCAATATGCCCGCCGCGGACTTTCTTATTTCTACAATACGAAGATTCCCGGAGGCTCTGATCCCGCGGTAAACATTCCCGGCTTCGCCTATTTTGGCCGCGAGCCGTATTCCTACATTCAACGCGTGGAGCAACGCTATCAATTTACCGACAACTTCTCCTGGACCATCGGCCGCCACAATACGAAGTTTGGCGCGAGACGTCAACTATCTGCCGCTGACCGCAACCTTCACCGTCAATTACGGCGGCGTGTACGACTTCGGCAGCTTCAGTTCCTCCGCCTTGGGCTTCACTTCGCCGATTCCCGGCACTCCCTTCCCCGACCTCTCGCCGGTGCAATCCTACGGCGCCGGCTTGCCCGGAGACTTCATTCAAGGTCTGGGCAGTCCCAGCGATTCATTCAAGAACATTCCAATCGGCGCGTTCTGGCAGGATTCGTGGCGTGTCAGCCCCAACGTGACTCTCAACTATGGCGTCCGCTATGACGTTGAAATTCCGCCCAAGTTCAAGCCGCCTCAGGGACTGGCGCTTCCCGCCTACCAGTTGCTGGGATTGCAGAAAGGAATTCAGACCGACAAGAACAACATTCAGCCGCGCATTGGATTAGCCTGGGATCCCAAGGGAGACGGCAAAACCGTGGTGCGTATGTCGTATGGCATTTTCTATGACCATCCGCTGCTCGGCCTCTACTTCCTTGGTGATGCTTCCGACGGTTCGTCCAGCGGACAGTTGGCTTTTGCCGGCACGTCAGTCTGTTCGGGGCCGGGCAATCCCAGCAACCTGAATGCGATTACAATTTTTCAAGGTTTGCCGATCAATCAACCCAGTCCTGCCAATCCTTGTGCAGCCACTTTGAGTCCGGCCACGGCCAGCGCGCTGGGATATCTTCCCGACCAGCAGCAGTTTCAGGCCTTGAACTTTCCGCAGTCCGTCTTTCTCAATCAGAATTATCTTAACCCGTCCACGTTCCTGCCGCTCGGCTTCCAGCCCTTCGGCTATCCACAGTCCAAGAATTTCGTCTACGCGTATTCGCAACAAGCGAACGTGACGGTGGAACGGGATCTGGGTGGCGGATTCGCTCTCAGCCTGGCCTACAACTACAACGGTGGTCGCCACCTGAATCGCCCCATCAACGCCAACACGATTCGCGGCGACTTAATGGTGGCAAACTTCGAGGCAGCGTACGCCGATGCAACCATCGCGCATCAAACTCCTCCCGCAAGTCCCTTTACAGTTAGTGGCTGCAACCCTGGGGGGACTGCAGGCAGCCCGTTTCCTTACGAGGATGCGTCTCTAATGAATTTCTTTCGTCCCGGCGGCTTGAATCCGTCGATCATCGGAGCATACGCCTCCGTCGGCGACCCGCTCGGCTGCATTGCGCAGGCTGTAGCCTTGGTGCATACCATCCCAGGATTTAATGCGAACTGCGATCCAGCCACCTTCACCGGCTGCGTGCCCTTCGGCGACATGGACGCTAACTACTCCAACGGCAGCTCGATTTATCACGGCTTCACCACCAACTTGCGGAAGCGCTTCAACCAGCACTATGAATTCCTCGCGTCCTATACCTGGTCTCACACCATTGACGACTCGACGGATCTGCAAGCGACCCTCACGCCGCAGGACAGTTTCTTCCCTGGCCTCGATCGCTCCACGTCGCTGTTTGACCAGCGTCATCGCTTCGTGTTCAGCGGCGTCTATCAGACCGGAAAGCTCGGCGGCAATGGCTTTGCCAGCAAAGTCTTCAGTTACTGGACGGTCGCCCCTCTGCTCGATATTGCTTCCGGACGGCCATTCAACATCATCACCGGCAACGGGGACAATCTCCAGCTTTCGTCCCTGACAGGACGGCCCAATACCACGGTCGATCCGGCGTGCGGAACGGTTTATCAATCCAAGTATTCGCCGACGGGAGTGTTGCAGGAGCCATGCATCAACGGCTTCGTGGCGACTCTGACCACGCCGACCCTTCTGCAACTCGACGGCAATCTCGGGCGCAACGCCGGCATCACGCCCTGGACTGTCTTTGACGACATGCGGGTTTCCAAGCGTATCTATTTCGGCGAGCGCTTTAATGTGGACCTGATCGCCGATATGTTTAACATCGCGAATAAGATGAATGTGGCCGCGGTCAGCCCGCTGTACACCAATGCCGGACTGCCCACCGCCGCCTACGACCCGCGTCAGTTTCAGTTCGCGATGAAGCTGAACTGGTAGCTGAAGTCGGACTTCAGACCTCAGACCTCAGACGTGGGGGCCTCAGACTTGGAACTTCAGACCCTGGGACTTCAGACTTCAGGCCACCGACGCCGGACCTGCGACTCCTCGAGCGCAGAAGCGGACGCAGGGCCTCGGACAAAACCGCGATTCGTATCAGGGCACGGGCTTCAGCCGTGCCGCCTGAAACCGTAGAGGATGAGGGCTTTAGCCCCTGAGGTCCAAACGTCCAAGGTCCCGCCGTATCCCGGTGATACACTTTTCATTCACCCATCCTTGGCGCTTGCCGGAGTTCACTCCCCAATGTCTGAAACGCAAATGCCCACTGCGCGCACCCGCGTGGTTCGCGAACCCCACCATGGCGTCTACGATCGCGAGACCGTCTATCGCATCCTCGATGAAGGATTTCTCTGCCACGCCGGTTTCGTCGTCGAGGGCCAGGCCTTCGTGATTCCAACTTCGTACGGCCGCAAGGACGCCAGCCTTTATATTCACGGCTCGGCTGCGAGCCGCATGCTGCGCCAGATGAAGGATGGGATTCCCGTCTGCATCACCGTCACATTGCTGGACGGACTCGTGCTCGCCCGCTCGGTTTTCAATCACTCCATGAACTACCGCTCGGTGGTGATTCTGGGCAAGGCTACGCTGGTGGACGAACCGGAAGAGAAGCTGGCCGCTTTGCGAATTTTGTCAGAACACATTCTGCCGGGCAGGTGGGATGACGCGCGCCAACCGAACGAACGCGAACTCAAACAGACGTCGGTGCTGCGCTTGCCGATCGAAGAATTTTCGGCGAAAGTGCGTGTCGGGCCTCCCGTTGACGACGAGGAAGACTACTCGTTCCCCACATGGGCGGGAGTGGTGCCGCTCGATATGGTCGCCGGGGAACCAATTGACGATGCGCGGTCGGATCCGGCGCAGGAAGTCCCCGCCTACGCAAGGCACTACGCAAGACGGCGGTAGAAATCGCGCTAACAGCTATTCCTGGAGCGACGTGATGCTGACAAAGGGCTTGACCGTCTCGGTAAAGAATACTATCCTTACTGTAAGGAATCCAAGTAAAGATGAAGAATTCGAGCACAATCAGCAGTAAAGGCCAGATTACTGTCCCGCAGGAGATTCGAAAACGCCTGGGGTTGGAAACCGGCGACCGCGTCGAATTTGTCGTGGAGGAAGGTCGCACCGTGATCCGGCCGCTACGTTCGGACATCAACCCCTTCGAGAAGTTTATCGGAATTGCCGGTCCGTTTCCCGGCGGGGACGAGGGGATAAAGGCTTGGATCGACGATATGCGAAGCGATAAAGACTACGAATGAGGACAGCGCTGGACACCAACATTCTATCGCCCGTTTGGTCGGGAACGCCCGCGGCGGTCTCGATTGTTGCTGAGTTGTCAAGAGTTCGCGCACAGGGGGCGCTAGTCATAAGCGCTCCGGTCTTCGTCGAGTTATCAGCAGTCCCTGGGCTGAATGTGAAGTTGGTTCGGAAAGCACTTGGGGAAATGGCCATCGTTATTGATTTTGACCTTGAAGAGGATGTCTGGCTGCTAGCGGCAGAAAGCTATGCGGCCTATGCCATTCGCCGTCGTCGATCGGGCGGAGGTTCGCCAAAGCGTCTGCTGCCAGACTTCCTTATCGCGTCGCACGCGCTGCTGAGAGCAGACAGGCTTATGACCCGCGACGCAGGCCGCTATGGCGTGGACTTTCCGAAACTACGGCTGATTTGAGGAAGGTCACGATGATCCTCAGAGGTTAGCTTCTCACGGCACCAGCAGCAACTTCCCCGCGATCTTGCGCGCTTCCATGTCGCGGTGGGCCTGCGCCGCTTCGGCCAGCCGATACGTTCTCGCGATGTGTAGGTTGAGCTTGCCATCCGCTATCATGGCGAAGAGCGCGCTGGTGCGTGACAGCAATTCCTCGCGCGTCGCCGTAAAGTGCGCCAGGGTAGTGCGCGCCATATAGAGCGATCCCTTCTCCGAGAGCCTGGCGGGGTCCACCGGCGGTACGGGACCGCTCGACATCCCATGTAACACGAGCATTCCGCGAGGCCGCAGCACGTTTAGATTTTTCTCGAACGTGGCCTTGCCCACGCCGTCGTATATGACGTCAACGCCCTTGCCGCCGGTCAGGCGCTTGACCTCTGCCTCGAAATCCTGCCGGGTAAAGACGATGACTTCATCCGCGCCCGCTTCCCGTGCCCGCCTGGCTTTTTCCTCGCTGGACGCCGTGCCGATGACCCGCGCACCAATCAGGCGCGCCATTTGCAACAGCAGCAAACCGACACCTCCCGCGGCTGCGTGGACCAGCGCGGTCTCGCCCGTTTTCAGTTTGTGCGCGTCGTGTATCAGATAGTGCGCGGTCAAACCTTGCATCATGGCAGCGGCGGCTTGCTGATCAGTCACCGTGGCGGGGACTGGTACCAGGCTGTCTGCGGCCGCAGCCACGTACTCGGCATAGGAGCCCAGCACTCCGCTCCACGCCACCCGGTCACCAATCTTCACGGCTGTCGTCTGCGTGCCCACTGCTGTCACCACACCCGCGCCTTCCTGCCCGGGAATGAACGGCAGCGGAGTCCGCAAACTTCCATCCCGAAAGTGGCCGTCAATCGAATTCACACCAGCCAGCGAAATCTTCACGACCGCTTCCGTGGGCTTGGGTTGAGGCATCGGAACCTCGACCAGTTCCATGACTTCTGGGCCGCCGGTGTGCTCTACGCGAATGGCTTTCATGTTTTTAGGTCTTGGGTGCTAGGTTTTGGATCTTAGGTCTAGGATTTTCGCGCTAGGCATTGGTCACAAGTCCTGAGACCTGAGACCCAATACCGTCCTACGGGATCAGCAGCAACTTCCCAGTCGTCTTTCGTCCTTCCAGATCGCGATGTGCCCGCTGTACTTCCGTCAGCGGATAGATATGCTCGATCCGTAGCTTAAGTTTGCCGGCCGCAATCATTGCAAACACTGCGCCGGATCGCGCGACCAATTCCTCCCGCGTTGCGATGTAGGCCCCCAGCGTGGGACGCGTCACGTAAAGCGATCCCTTTTGCGCCAGCACCATCGGATCAAACGGAGGCACCGCGCCGCTCGATCCTCCGAACAAGGCCATCATGCCGCGCGAGCGCAGAACGTTGAGGCCCTTCTCGAAAGTGGTCTTGCCCACCGAGTCGTAAACCACGTCAACGCCCTTGCCGCCGGTAATCCTCTTTGTCTCAGCTTCGAAGTCCGTTTTTGTATAGAGAATGATTTCGTCCGCCCCCGCCTCGCGCGCCAGCTTCGCTTTCTCATCAGTCGAGACCCTGGCAATCACGCGCGCGCCAATATCAATGTTGTGCGCCATCTGCACCAGGAGCAGTCCCACGCCGCCGGCGGCGGCGTGCACCAGCGCCGTTTCGCCGCGCTTCAACGGATACGTGTCATGGGAGAGATAGTGCGCGGTCATGCCTTGCAACATGGCCGCTGCCGCTTGCTGGTCGGTGACGCCGTCAGGAATGGGCACCAGACGGTCCGCGGGCACCGCCGCATATTCCGCGTACGATCCCAACATGCCAGCCCAAGCGACGCGATCGCCATTCTTAACCGACGTGACGTCGGTGCCGACGGCGTTGACGACGCCCGCGCCCTCCTGCCCCAGAACAAACGGCGGGATCGCCTTGTAGCGCCCTTCGCGGACGTATACATCGATAAAGTTGACGCCCGAAGCGGACAACTTCACCACCGCCTCATTCGCCTTCGGCTGCGGAACCGGCAAGTCAACTAGTTCCATCGCCTCGGGCCCACCGGGTTGTTTCACTTGAATGGCTTTCATAAAGTTCTGGATTCGCAATCTCGCGCGAAGATCCGTCGAACAGGTAATTTTACATGCGATCGTTGCTTCGGATTAAGTCGCTTTGCGTCGCCGCCGACTCTGCTACACTGGCACGTCTTTTCCGCAAGGAGATCCACATGGCCGAAAAGAAACCGCAGACTTTCGCGAATCACACGCGCTGGGACCCGCCTTTTCACTTTTTCGTGCTTCCGATTCTTCTGCTGGGGCTGCTCCTGACGCTTATCCATTTTTTCGCCCATATCACCCACGGCGATATGCACGATCAGATTCACGCCGTCCTGCTGATCTTGCTGGCGCTAGCATTACTACTGTGGGCGACCAAAACGCGCATGTACGCGCTTAAGGTGCAGGATCGCGTTATTCGCCTGGAAGAGCAGTTGCGACTGATGCGGCTGTTGCCGGAGCCCTTGCGTTCCCGCATTCCCGAGTTGACGGAAGGCCAGCTGTGTGCGCTGCGTTTCGCATCGGATGCTGAGCTTCCGAAACTGGCCGAGCGCGCCCTGAACGAAAAAATGTCGCGAGCCGACATTAAGAAGGCAATTCAGAACTGGCGTCCCGATTACTGGCGGGTCTGAACCCGACCTCAGAGCCGAGGCCTAGGCTCTAACCGACAGGAATGCCCGAAAGAAGGCGCCGCGTAGTCGTCTAGATAGTCGGCCAAATATTGCGCCGGGGAAAAGAGGAGACTTTCTGATGGCTTCCCTTACAGATGCTCTGGTCAGGCAGTTTTTGGACGGCCGATACATCGCGTCGTTCGCGACTCAGAACCCCGACGGCTCGACGCACATGGTTGCTGTGTGGTACCGGTTCGACGGTAGGCACGTGTTTGTAGCAACGTCCTCGCGCAGCCGCAAGGCCAGAAACCTCACGGCAAACCCCAAGGCTTCGTTAATGGTCGACTCTCGCGACCCGGCGGCATCCTGCGGCATCACCATCGCCGGAAGCGCGCAGATATTGACGGGTGACTTATCGCGAAAACGGAATGCTGAGATTCATGGCAAGTATCTCAGCGAAGCTGCTCTAGCGGACGCGAGGGTGGGCCCCGTATTCGCCGCATGGGACAACGTCACGGTCCAGATCACCGCGCAGTCGGTGATCGCCTGGGACATGCGCGAAGCAGACCGCCAATTCTTCGGCGGCGTTCTGGCGGGGAATCCGTCATACCTGTTGCCCTTGCAGAACTGAGACCTGACCGGCGATAAAATTTCGCTTAGGTCCGGAAGGGGCACGTCGAATCGCAGGGTTTGGGCTGCGACCAGTCTGGGACGCGACAACCGCGGCAAACGGCGAGTCATCCAACCTGGGGAGCTCTGACGCAGATTTTTGGGAGTAACCTCCCGAACCGATATCTAAAGTAACCGGGCGGACGCTTTTTCAGCGTTGACCCGGCGGAAGCCACCGAGTACGATTTGAATCTACCGGACCTCAGCCTAGGAGAAGTACGTATCTCATAGAGAAATATGCGATTAGCAAACCTCTATGTCCGGACTGCTGCGCTGGCGTTGTTAGCCTTGGGAGCTGGCGCGTGCCAAACGGCGCAGAAGCCGGTCGCTCTGCTGCCGCCCGGAAAGGCCCCGGGACTCAAGCCGGCGACGGCTAGCACTCAAGCGCCAACCACCACTTCAGCGGCAGTTCCTGCTCAGGCGGACGATGCTCCGCCACAAGAAACTGCTCCTGCGGAGCCCGCTGCTGTATCTGGCTCAGCGCCCGCTCTAGCGACGGATGCGGTTTCCGATCTCATTGCCCGGGCGGAAAAGGAATACCAGGCGGGACTGGCAAATCATCAGGCCGGCAAGGTCGATGAGGCCAAGCAGAATTTCGACAACGCCCTCAATGCCCTGCTGGGCAGCAACCTTGACATCCGTTCCGACGATCGCCTGCAGGCCGAGTTCGATCGCATTGTTGCCGGGGTGAACCAGCTTTATCCCGGCGGCCCGGCAGCGGACGCAGATGCGCAGCAAAAATCAGAGCCGGCGCCGATCGACGAGACCAACGGTCTTACTCCAGCGCCCGATGCCGGCGTGAAAGCCAAAGCGCAGGCGGAAATCAAGAACACGCGATCCGACTTACCGCTCATGATGACCGACCAGGTCGCCGGCTACATCACGTATTTCTCTGGTCGCGGACGCGGCACCTTTGAACGCGCCTTTGCCCGTTCCGGTCGCTACCACGACATGATTGTCTCCACCCTGAAGCAGGAAGGCGTTCCCCAGGATTTGATTTATCTCGCGCAAGCTGAGTCCGGATTCCATCCGCTGGCAGTTTCACGAGTGGGAGCGCGCGGCATTTGGCAATTTATGGGTAGCCGCGCCAAAGGATACGGCCTCTCGCACAACATGTGGGTCAACGATCGCCAGGATCCGCAAAAATCCACGCGCGCCGCCGCCCGCCATCTGAAAGATCTCTATAACCAGTTTGGCGACTGGTATCTCGCCATGGCCGCCTACAACTCCGGCCCCGGCACGGTGCAAGCTGCGGTGAAGCGCACCGGCTATGCCGATTTCTGGGAACTGTATCGCCGCAACGTTCTGCCCAAAGAAACACGCAATTATGTGCCAATCATTCTGGCTGTCACCATCATGACCAAAAATCCGTCGCAGTATGGATTGAATGATGTCGCGATGGATCGTCCGGCGGACTACGACAGCGTCACCATCAACTATCCCGTGGACTTGCGGCTGGTGGCGGAATGCGTGGGCTCAACTTCCAGCGAATTGCAGGATTTGAATCCCAGCCTGCTGCGAATGACTACGCCGCACGTGGGAAAATTCGAACTGCACCTGCCGGCCGGGACGAAAGATCAGTACGAAACCGCGATCGAGACAATTCCGACCGATATGCGGCTCTGGTGGCGCTACCACACGGTTCAGCCTGGCGACACGCTGGCGTCCCTGGCGCGGAATTATCACACCGCAGCCAAGTCCATTGTGGCCGCCAACCATCTGGAAGGGACGGAACTGGAAGCCGACGCGAAGCTGGTGGTTCCCGTGACGCCGGGGAAGCATCCGCTGAGCGATACCGCTACTTACGCCCGCCGCATTACCCGTTATCACGTTCGTTCCGGAGATACCATCGAGACCGTGGCGGACAACTTCGGCATTTCCCCGCAGATGTTGCGCCGGTGGAACGGCATCCACGGAGACAGCCTCCGCGGGCGTAGAGTGCTGGCGCTGCACCTGCCGATCTCGCCGGGCGCGCATGACGCCGAAGTGGCGTCCTCGCGATCGAAGACCAAGCACCCGAAGCCCACCGAGACCGCCACCACCAAGCCTCCGGCCACCAAGTCGGCGCAAATCGAACACCTACCCGTACAGGCCGCGGTAGTCCGTCACAAAGTGAAGCACGGCGAGACCCTCTACTCGATTGCCAATGCCTACCGAACCACCGTTGCGCGCCTCAAACGCGACAACCGCAACGTCGCCGTCATCCGTCCCGGCATGATTCTGATCGTGCAATCCTCCCGCTGAAGCCGCATTCACAGACGACCCAAAAACGCGAGGGTGCCGCAATCCGTAACCTCTGCCACGTTCAGTCTGCTTTCCGCCATGCCGTAGAATCAATTCTTGCTCCTTACAATCGAAAAGCTAATCTATGGCGGCGACGGCCTGGCCCGAATGCCCGCCGAACTTCCGACAACTGAGCTTGTCCCGTCCCCTCCTCCCCCGGTTCATCTGCCTACAGGGGAAGCCCCAGGACGCGGCAAAGCCGTGTTCGTCCCTTTCGTCTTGGCCGCAGAAACGATCGAGGCTTCACTTACCGAGCAGAAGCCTGGATTTGCTCGTGCGAAAGTGGAAACCGTCGTCGAGCCCTCCCCATACCGCGTCCAGCCCAGCTGCCGATATTTTTCCCGCTGCGGCGGCTGCCACTATCAGCACGCCAGTTACGAGCATCAGCTCGAAATCAAGAAAGAAATTCTGCGCGAGAGCCTGCGTCGCACTGCGAAACTGGACTTGAGCTTCGATATCGAGGTGCATCCGTCTCCACCGTGGAACTATCGCAACCGTTCGCGCCTGCAGGTGAGGGTCGGCCCGGAATTCGCCGCCGGATATTTCAAGTTAGCTTCGCACGACCTGCTGCCGGTCGAAGAGTGTCCTATCAGTTCGCCATTGATCAAGCGCGGCATCGCCGCCCTCTGGCAGAGCGGACGCGCCGGAAAAGTTCCCGAAGGAGTGCGGGAAGCGGAATTCTTTGCCAACGCCGACGACAGTCAGTTGCTGGTCAACGTCCGATGCGCCGGCACCGCCCGGCGATCCGCCATGCGCATGTGGGCGGAGGATTTTCGCGCTGCCTTGCCCGAGATTGCCGGAATCGTGGCCTTTCGCGAACCGAATCCCGGCGACCGGAAGGGGCGGGCGCAGGAGATTCTGGTTACCGTGGGCGCTCCGCACCTTACCTATCAAACCCAGACCTGCCAAGCCCAGACCTACCAAATCCAGCACGCAGCGTATCGCGTCAGCGCGGGTTCTTTCTTCCAAACCAATCGTTACCTCACCGATAAACTGGTTGAGATTGTCACGAAGGGTCAGTCCGGCCAACTCGCTCTCGACTTCTACGCCGGCGTGGGATTGTTTTCCACAGCCCTGGCTTGTGACTTTCATCACATAGTTTCTGTAGAGATGTCACAGACTTCCGCAGCCGATCTCTCCTACAATCAGCCCTCGAATGGAGAGGTAGTGCGTGCCACAACAGAGGAGTACCTGGCTCGTACGGAGAATGCCCGTACGGCGAATCCAGGGCGAGCGGGGAAGAGCGCGGTTCTTCCTCACATCGCTGCCAAGCCCGATCTCGTTGTCGTAGACCCGCCTCGCAGCGGCATGGGAGAACGTGTGGCGCAGCGGTTGGCGATGCTGGGAGCGACACGCATTATTTATGTGTCGTGTGATCCGGCAACGCTGGCGCGCGATCTGGTCACTCTGCTCGCCGGCGGCTACCGCGTCGAACAGGTGCACCTTGTAGATTTGTTTCCCCAAACCTACCACCTGGAAAGCGTTGTCCACCTGGCCAGGTGAGACTCGTCACGAGAGATTGATCGGGAGAGATTTATGTGGGGACAGCCGCCCCCGTTGTCCGACCGGGCGCAGCCCGACGGCCCTGTCCGCAAGTAAAGAGAGAAATAAAGCGCACGCCCGGTCTAATGACCTCGCCTTCCACCGCCGCCAGCCCTCCCGCCTTCCGCTTCAAGGCAAGTCGCCAACCCATGCTGTGGGCGGCTGTCGCTTACTCCCTGGGCCTGGTCGCCGGTGTCTACCTGTGGAGGCCCGTTCTATGGTGGACTGTTGCCGCAGCGGCTTTCGCAGCAGCAGCGGCCTATTTCGCCCGAGGGCGCTCCACCTTCGGCTGGTTGCTTGCTCTGGGAGCAGTTTTTCTCTCGGGCGCTCTGCACATCGAGACACGCGGGCGATCCCCTTACTTCGACACCCGTATCCAACCGTACGCGGACCGCGAGGAGTTGCAGATCGTCGCCCACGTCACGCACGATGGCCGACTGCAGCCAGGCGGCTTCAATGAAATCAGGCAGACGGTTGACCTGGAAACCGAAGAAGTCCAGCCGGCAACAGGGAAGCCGTCAACAGGGCCGGTAACAGGAAAGCGCGAAGCGATCCATTCCGGCATCCGCCTGAGCATTTACAGTGCACGTCGGCGTGACGGCGTTTCACAAGAAGATGCCGAAGGCGGCACGTCATTTTCGAACGCCCCGATGCTGGTCTTTCACTACGGCGACCGCATCCGCTTTTCCTGCAAACTCAAGCTACCGCGAAATTTCCGCAATCCGGGTGCGTTCGACTATCGAGGCTATCTTGCCGACCGCAACATCGCCGCCCTGGGCTCGACGAAAATAGAAAATGTCGAGCGGCTTCCGGGCTTCGCCGGCAGCCGAATCGCCTTCTGGCGCAGCCGCCTGCACCGTAGTGTGATCGCCAGGGTGCACGAACTCTGGCCTCCGCGCGAAGCCGCCCTGATCGATGCCATGGTCATCGGCGAAGAGGCGTTCATCGACCGCGACACCCGCGCTGACTTCCAGCGCTCGGGCACCTATCACGTTCTGGTCGTCTCCGGGATGAATGTCAGCATTCTGGCTTTCGTCGTCTTCTGGACCCTGCGCCGCCTTCGGCTGGGCGACGTGCCGGCCACCTTGCTGACAGTCGGGTTCTGTGCCGCCTATGCCTTCACCACTGAGGTCGGAGCGCCAGTGTGGCGCGCCACCCTGATGTGCGCCATTTATCTGGGCACTCGCCTGCTCTATCGCGATCGCGCCATGGTGAACGCGCTGGGCGCGGCCGCTTTGGGATTGCTGGTCTTCGACCCGGGCCAGCTGTTTACCGCCAGCTTTCAAATGACCTTTGTCTGCGTGCTCATCGTGGCCGCCATCGGCATTCCGATTCTTCAGCGCACCTCGCAACTCCAGAAGCAGGCGCTGTCCAATTGGGACTCCTCGAATTATGCCGCACTCCTGCCGCCGCGAGTCGCGCAGTTCCGCGTGGACTTGCAATTCATCGCCGCCCGAGCCGCGCGCTTCATGGGATTAAAGTGGGCGAGCCGGCTGGTCCGCGCCACGGCAGCATTCTTCCTGGCTGTATTTGAATTGCTCTTCATCTCCGCGGTTATGCAGATGGGACTGGCATTGCCCATGGCGTACTACTTCCATCGCGCAACCACCATCGGATTGCCCTCCAACTTTATCGTCGTGCCCTTGACCCAATTGATGATGCCCGCAGCCGTGGCGGCTCTCGCCCTGGGATACGTTTCGACATGGCTGGCCAAAGTCCCTGTGCTTCTTACAACGTTCGCTCTCCATGGGATCACAGGAACCGTGCACGGATTGGGCACTCTAAGAGTGGCTGACCTGCGCGTTGCCATGCCATCGATCCTTGTAGTAATGCTAGCCGCAGCGGCGCTTCTCTTAGCGATGTTTGCAGCCCGTCAACGCGCAAGTTTTGCATTGGCCGGACTTTCGGCCATTCTTCTGGCCGCTTTCGTTCTCGCATTTGTCCCGGCGGCTACGCGAACGCATCCCGGCGTCTTGGAGGTGACGTCCATCGATGTAGGCGAAGGCGATTCCATCCTCCTGGTCACGCCGCAAGGCCGCACGTTACTCATCGACGCCGGTGGTCCCATTGGTCCGGGCGGCTCGCAACTCGACTTCGGCGAAGACGTCGTCTCTCCCTATCTTTGGACGCGCGGCCTCTCGCGCCTCGATGCCGTTGCCATCACGCACGGCCACTCCGACCACATTGGCGGAATGATCGCCGTGCTGAAAAATTTCCGGCCGGCGGAACTATGGGTAGGTTTGCTCCCGCCAAGCGAGGCCCTCGATACCGTGATCACCACGGCGGAAGCACTCGGCGTGAAAGTCGTGCGCCACTGGGAAGGAGATGAGTTCGACCTTGGCGGCGCGACCGTGAACGTGCTGTTCCCGCCACGCGATTGGCCCGTCGGCCCAAAGCCACAGAACAGTGATTCGATGGTGTTGCGCGTCAGCTACGGCGATTCGTCGGTGCTGCTGGAAGGAGATGCGGAAAAGCAAGTAGAACGGCGCGTGGCCGCGCTGCATCATCCCAGCGCGAACCTGGTCAAGGTGGGCCACCACGGCAGCGCTAACGCCACCACCCCCGAACTAGTCGCTTCGGCCAAGCCGCAATTTGCCATTATTTCAGTCGGCTCAGGCAATTCTTTCGGCCTGCCGCGAAGTGAAGTTCTCGGGCGCCTGGCGGACGCGGGAGCTCGCGTCTACCGCACCGATCTCCACGGAGCTGTCACGTTTTATCTCGACGGCCGCTCGGTCACGCCTTCTGTGGCGGCTCTTCAATAATCGAATCAGTAGCAGTCGAAATTTCCGCCGTGTCGTCATCGCTGGACGATGATCGGCGACCTTCCGCAATCACGCGCCGCGCCTCTTCCGCATTCTCTTCGCGCACCAGCAGAATCATCCCGCCCAGGCCGGGAAACGCGTCCTGCACCATTGACGCCGAAGTAAGATCGCTCTCGATGCCCTCCGAATCGAGCAATCCCTTCACCACCAGCGCCTCCGGTTCCTGCTCCGTCTCGAACACCTTTACCAGTTTCTCGTTAGGATCAGGACGCCGCTGCGCCTCAGCGGCCGAATTGCCAGGTTCAACCATGACATCTCCAATCTGGAATCGGCCCGAAGCGGTCGAATCCGCAAACAGCGATTTTACTCCCATTCAAGAGCACGAACTGGGAGGGCGCGAATTGCTTTCACCAGAACTGCGAAGAAATCGAATCGGCAGCTCGGATCGGGAAGGCACGAAATCGGGATGGGCACGAGTTCACTCGTGCCGCCAAACACGCCCCGAATGCCGGCTTTAGCCGCTGAGGGGCCGCCGTCACCAGATCCCTTCGCATTTCTAGATGCTACGCGCCTCCGTTTAGCAGCAACCTACAGCATTACCCCCAAACGACACCTTTGTGTTATTGCTTTCCCCCATATCTACGGCAGAATGGCATTAACCCATCGCGCAACGCTAAAGCGCGTAGAGTCATACAAATTTGAGCGACGAGCAAAGGGGGCACCATGAACATCCATCACCAGGACGGACGAGACGGGCGGGAAACAAATTTTCCAATGCCGGAGCAGCAGACTCTGCGAGAACGCGAAGAGGAAGCCCGAAAAATCCGCCGCCTGCAAGTGATGATCAGCATGGTCATGTCCGTCATCGGCCAGGACCCGAACCTCACCGTAGAAGAAGCCTCAGAACTGGCCGCCGGAGCCAAGCGCGCCGCCCTTGCCATGTTCCCCGACAAAGAGCTCGCCTACGACCTGCTCTACAAACCGCGCCTGCAACGGCTGATGAAGGAAAGATTCCGGCTGCAGTAGAAAATTATTGATTCCTGATTTCCGAACGAGCCCGTGACCGTTCGGTTTTTTCAATCAACAATCAAAAATCATCAATCAACAATTCTTTACTCATCCACCACCGAATTTCTTAGCGTACCCACTCCCTCCACGCTGACTTCCACCACATCCCCGGCGACTAGCGTACCCACTCCCGCAGGCGTCCCCGTAGGAATCAAGTCCCCGGGAAACAAAGTCATGGCCTGCGCAATATGCCGGATCACCACATCCAATGCAAAGATAAAATCCCGCGTGTTCCCCTGCTGCCGAACTTCGCCGTTGACGCGGGTCTCGACTCCCACACCAGCCCACGGATCGATCTCATCGGTGACCACCGGCCCCACTGGACAAAACGTATCGAACCCCTTAGCGCGCGTCCACTGCCCGTCTTTATTCTGCAGATCGCGCGCCGTCACGTCATTCACACAGGTGTAGCCCAGGATGTATTGCCGGATGTCCGCATCCGCCGCCGGCTGATAGCAAGTCTTTCCAATCACCACGCCCAACTCGCCCTCATGATCGACGCGCTGCGAAATCTTCGGACGCCGCACCGTCCCTCCCGGCGGCAACAGCGCCGACGTAGCTTTCAGAAAAATCAGCGGCTCCTGCGGCACATCGTGCCCCAGTTCCGCCGCATGCTCGCGATAATTGCGGCCCACGCACACGATCTTCGACGGACGTACCGGAGGCAGCAGCGCCGCTTCCTCGAGGGGAATGGCTTCAATCTTTCGCGTGCGCAGGCTTTCCATGTCCCCATCGGCTGCCTCGGGCGCATTCAGCAAAATTCGCACAATCGCGTCTCGCCCACTCACGGGCTCGACGAGCCCATACTGAGTCTGACCATTGAGTTGAAATCGGCAATATTTCATCGTCATCTATCTAACCATATCCGTGGTAACTGAGGCGCGGAGATGGGAAATATTTTCTCGATTCCAGCAGTTGCGACCTTCTGCGGCCGCGGCGGGCACTTGCCGGCACATGGTATCAGCGCTGGCGCGGGTATCTGGTATAGTGGTGCCCCGGGGCGTTCAGGGTTAGAAAGCCGGGTCCCCCCCGAAATCTCCGCGGGCCGCCCTGGACATGTTGTGGGTGAAATCCCACGTCCTCGAAGGAGTAATTCCGTGCCCGCTGCGCCGCATCAACCCTCAGGCGGATGTATTCGGCACCGGCTCGCCTGCGCCGTTGCCCTGTGGCTATGCAGCCAGGTCTCTGCGCTCGGGCAGGTGCCGAACATAAATATGGGCCCGGATTCCGGCTTCGCGCAAATGGATTTTGCGCAGATGTATCTCGACCAGATCAATCGGCGCGCCAACAAAACCGAACAGCAACGCAAGCAAGATAAAGAGTTGATCGATTCCGGTGCCGTATCCGCGCTCGATCTGGAAGCTCCCAATAAAGCCGTGGTGGAGTTCAACAGCGCCACGGCCCTGATGAAAGCGCAACATTCGAAAGAGGCGATCAAGCACCTGCAAAGAGCGATCGATGCCTATCCCAAGTTTGTCGCAGCTCACGTTGCCCTTGGACTTGCCTATCTCGACCAGGAAGACAGGCCCCGCGCCACCGGCGAGTTTGAAACGGCGGCGAAGCTGGACGCAAAGTTTCCGGGAGCGTACCTGAATCTCGGTATGATCGCATTGTCGATGAACGATTTCGAAACCGCGCGGCCAGAACTGGAAAAAGCAGCTTCCCTGCGTCCCCGGGACGCCAAGATTCTCTGCGCCCTGGCCTACGCGCGAAACGGAACCCATCAATACCAGCAAGCCCTCGAAACGGCCGAACTGGTTCACACTCTCAATCACAAAGGAATGGCGAACGTGCATTACGTCGCCGCGTCGGCCGCGATGTCTCTGAAGGATTTCGATGCCGTGGAGCGCGAGCTGAATTTTTTCGTCAGCGAAGACCCAACCAATGCGTTCGCTCCCGTGGCGCGCCAGAATCTGGCAGCTCTTGCGCATAACAGGGCTGTCCGGTCTGCGAGCCCTCCCTCACAAAGAACTACTCTCGTCGCGTCGCTACACACACAGACCTTTCCGAATAGCGAACGCCTGAAATCGCAGGTGAGCGCCGTGGGGAACGAATCTGACTCTGGGACTTGCGAAGACTGCGGCACGCTGGCCGAGAGCAATCCGGCCGCGGCAGGCGGCGGTAATGTCGCGGCGGCGCTGCCAAGTATTCCATCTCCCGCCACCGCCTGGACCATTCGCACCAACGTAGATCAGGTCACTCTATTTTTCACAGTCACCAGTCATGGGCATACAGTCAACGATTTAAATCAGTCCAATATCCGCATCCTGGATGACAATAAGCCTCCGGAAAAAGTGGAGCAATTTGCCCCTCAGTCGAAGCTCCCCTTGCGATTGGCGCTGCTCGTCGATACCAGCGGCTCGGTGGTCGACCGGTTCTCGTTCGAAAAGCGCGCTGCCACAAAATTCGTGGAAAAAATGGTGAGCGGCGCCTCCGATCTCGGTTTCATCGCTGGTTTTTCCGAAGACACTATCGTCACTCAGGATTTCAGTGGAGACCCAGCCGAACTGGGAAAGGGAATTGAGAAACTCGCAAACGGCGGAGGAACCGCGCTGTTCGACGCGGTGTCACTCGCCTGTCGAAAGCTGGCAGCGTATCCCGAGAGCGAGCGTGTGGCGAGAGTTCTGCGTGATTCTCAGCGACGGTGAAGACAACTCCAGCCACACCAGCCTGAAGCAGAGCATCCAGATCGCCGAGCGGACCGGCGTAGCGATTTACACCGTCAGCACGCGCGAAGACCGCGGCGATAAAACGGACGCCGATCGCGTGCTCGAGCTATTGGCGGAGCGCACCGGCGGCGAGGCAATGTTTCCCGGTGACATCCTGACTTTGGGCAAGTCTTTCGACAAGCTGCACGAGTTGATTCGCAGCCGCTACTTTATCGCCTATACTCCCGCCGATTTTCAACCCAACGGAAACTTCCGCGCCATCGCGGTCATCGCCGAGAAAGACGGCAAACGCCTGCAGGTTCGGGCCCGGAAGGGCTACCACGCACGTCTGGCGGCTACCCCGAACCGATAAGAGAAATCGCCGATGTTGCCGGAAATCGCTTCGAGCCCGCACGCTGCTAGAAAACTCGCACTGGGACTCAGCTTTGAAGGGCCGCGGCTTCCAGGCGCGCCGTAAGTGCCGCAAAATTAGCAGCGGCTTTTAGCCGCCGGATTTGATCGTTACACGACCCTGTTCAGCAACCTGCTACGGCACCAATTCGCTGGCTTCCTCCGACCGGCCACTCTCATTCCCGCGAACATCTACCGTGGAGACCGAATAAAAATAACGCTTTCCTGCCGCAACCTTGGCGTCCCGATATGCCGGCATTTTAACCGGGGACGTATTCAGTCTCTCCGCAGTCATTCCATCTTCGTGACGATAAACGTTGTAGCCGTCGAGATCAACGTCAGCAACCGGGGCCCACAACAGATCGACAAATATCTTCTGTCCCGGCCCAGAAGACACCGCCTGCAACCCGGAAGGAACGGCTGGCGGAAAAACATCATGCGCGAAAACTTTGATTTCTGGCGTGTCGTCGCCTTCGATTTGTAGCTCGGGGTTGTTTTCCTGGGCGATCACGGTCACTGTCTCCGCACGATATTCGTAGGTCTTTTCCCATTCAACGCTGGAATCAGTGAGACTGTAAGTGCGTTCGCTGCCCGCTGCGACTTCGCCGGCAAGAATCCGCTGCGCGCTTTCCTTCGTACGCCGATACACGCGATAGGCGTAGTGGATAGATGCCGATGAACTCATTGCGGGGGCATCGCCCGTCCAGTTCAGCATGACTCCCTGACCCGTGACGCGCGCCGCGAAGTTCCGGGGTGGTGGAAGAGTACGAACCAGCGAAACCCGCACCTGATTCGAGAGTCCCGCCCCGCGACCCTCCGGGTTGAGCTCTTCGACAGCGTAAGTCACGAACGCAGAAGCGTCGTCGCTCTCAAGTTGCTCGGGGAGAGAGTCGGTATACGATCTGGCGATTTTCTGTTTGGAAGTTCGGGATGTGTCGGGGCCGGGTTGCGGAGCGACTTCACTCACCGGAATACCGCACTGCGTTAACTCTCTTGCAAGTCCTCGGCAGATCCTTTCAGAACCGGCATTTCGAATCGACTGCCGATCGGTGGTAAGGCTGGGAGCAGTCCAGGTCAGCGTGACGTGATTGCCCTTGCGCGCAGCCCGCAGATCCAAAGGCGGCTTCGGCAACTCCAGCGACGGAGGCTGCGGAGGCCCAACCGTCGCGCACGCCGTAAACATCAACGGCGCTCCCACCACCAGTAAAAACTTCGCCGTAGAGCGTCTCATGCGGAAGAAAACAGACTAACAGACCGCCCCTGCGGCAGCCTCGCGGCTCCTCAGTTTCAAGAGGCGAGGCTCGTGTGGGCACGGGCGACTCGCCCGTGCGGATGTATAGTCCAAAATGGGAAGTTAAAGTTTGAAAAAGGATAAATCGAAGACCTGCGCGGGCGAGTCGCCCGCCCACGTGCAGTTTCTATTTCCAAGAACGACCTAGAGAATATAGCGCGACAAATCCTGATCCTTCACGATGTCAGTCAGCATCTTGCGCACATAGTCCGCATCAATGATGACATGCTCGCCTTTCTTCTCCGGAGCTTCGAAACTCAACTCGTCGAGCACGCGTTCCATAATGGTGTGCAGCCGCCGCGCCCCAATGTTCTCAGTGCTCTCATTCACGCGAAAAGCAAAATGGGCAATCTCGTCCAGCGCCTCCGGCGTAAATTCCAGCTTCACGCCTTCGGTCTCGAGTAGCGCCGTGTACTGTTTTACCAGTGACGATTTCGGCTCCGTCAGAATCCGACGAAGTCTTCCATGGTCAACGATTGCAACTCGACCCGAATCGGAAATCGCCCCTGCAGTTCGGGGATCAGATCGCTGGGCTTGGACACGTGGAACGCGCCCGCCGCAATGAACAGAATGTGATCGGTACGCACCATGCCATAGCGCGTATTCACCGTGGTGCCTTCGACGATAGGAAGAATATCCCGCTGCACGCCTTCCCGCGAAACGTCCGGCCCATGGCCGCCTTCGCGCCCCGCGATTTTATCGATCTCGTCCAGAAATACAATGCCGGAGTTCTCCACGCGATCGATCGCCATGCGCGTGACTTGGTCCATGTCAATCAGCCGCTGTTCTTCTTCCTGAATCAAATATTCGAAGGCCTCGTTCACCTTCATCTTCCGCTTCTTGGTGCGCTGACCGAAGATGTTCGGCAACATGTCTTTAATGTTGACATCCATCTCCTCCATGCCCTGGTTGGTCATAATTTCAAACGATGGGAAGTTGCGTTCGCGCACATCGATCTCCACCATGCGTTCGTCCAGTTTCCCTTCGCGCAACTGCTGCCGGAGTTTTTCCCGCGTCCGGTTCGAAGACTCCGTCAAAGATGTAGCGCCGTCAATCACCACGCCGCCCGATGTCGAACTCCCGTCCGCCCGCGGCGCCGGGGACGGCGGCAGCAAAATATCAAGCAGCCGCTCTTCCGCATTCAATTCCGCCTTGTCGGCAACGTCTTCCAACTTCTCTTCCCGCACATTGTCGATCGCGATCTCCACCAGGTCCCGCACCATCGATTCCACGTCGCGCCCCACGTATCCGACTTCGGTAAACTTCGAGGCCTCCACTTTCAGGAAGGGCGAATTCGCCAGTTTCGCCAGCCGCCGCGCAATCTCAGTCTTGCCCACGCCGGTAGGCCCGATCATGATGATGTTCTTTGGGAATAATTTCTTCGGCGAGTTCGGGCGAAAGCTTCTGCCGGCGCGTGCGGTTGCGCAGAGCAATGGCCACGGCGCGCTTGGCGTCCTTTTGGCCAATCACGTGTTTGTCGAGTTCAACCACAATCTCGCGCGGAGTCAGTTCGTCCAGCGCAAGCTGTTCTTCTTCGGCGGAAGAGGGAAGATAAATCGCCATAAATCAGTTCTCAGTTGCCAGTCGTAAATCAGTTCTCAGTTGCCAGTTCTCGGCGCTAAAGTCTTGCTGAGAACTGAGAACCGAAGACTGAGAACTAAAGTTCTTCAATCGTTACCTTGTCATTCGTATAGATGCACATCTTGCCCGCAATCTTCATGGATTCTTCGGCGATCTGATGGGCTGAGAGTTCGGTATGCTCCGCCAGCGCTTGCGCCGCGGCCTGCGCGTAAGGGCCGCCGCTGCCGATGGCCGCGACCGCTCCGTCGGGTTCGATTACGTCCCCCTGCCCGCTGAGCAGATAGGTCTGTTCTTTATCCGACACCAGCAGCAACGCTTCCAAGTGCCGCAGAAATTTATCGGTACGCCAGTCCTTGGCCAGTTCCACGGCCGCACGCCCTAAGTTTCCGTGATACTGCTCGAGCTTGGCCTCGAAGCGGCTGAACAGGGTAAATGCGTCCGCGGTCGATCCCGCAAAGCCGGCCAGAATCTTGTCATTGTAAAGCCGCCGGATTTTCTTCGCCGAATGCTTGATCACCGACTCCCCCAGTGTGACCTGTCCGTCGCCGGCAAGCACGACCTTGCCATTCCGCCGCACGGACAAAACTGTAGTGGATCGAATCAGTCGCTTCGTAGTCATGAGCGCAATCCTCGATTATAACAGCTATAACAGCGCCCTCTGACCGAGCGCCCACGTGACAACAGCACTCAGCATCTCAGTCCTATGTGGAGACAGCCGCCCTCGGCTGTCCGTCGAGCGGAACTCGACACTGGCGGGATTGAGCCTCATGACAACAACATCATTCTCTACAAATTACAGAGTGCTTCAGTAACCAATCCACAGATTACTGCTGTGACATTTACCTGCACCCCGCGAACCCGTAATTTGTAACTCATGCGCCAGTCTGCAGCTGTGCTGTGTCTCGACAAACGGTCCCTTCCAACGCTCGAAGCCACGCTACAAGAGCTGGACATCGAGCACGTGAACTGTCCTTCCAGACAAGATGCACTGGAATTCGTCATGGCCGGCCGATGCGATACCCTGATTGTGGATTTTGATTTGACGGGCGCCGAAGAAGTCATTCGCATGGCGGCGCTTTTGCCGCCCGGCCAAAAACCTGCGCTGCTGGCGGTAGCCAGCCGGGCATGGCCCGGAACTGGCCAGGCATTCCAGTCTGGCGCCAGCCGTATTCTTTACCGGCCTCTCGACGCTGAGCAGTTAAAAGAGGCGCTGAAAGCCGAGAATAAAAACAACAAAATCAACCGGCGCAAGTCCGCGCGTTACGAAGTGAAGACGCTGGTCTACCTGGACCTCGAGAGCGGAACGCTTCCCGGAGTCAGCATCGATATCGGTGAGCATGGCCTCGCCATTCAAGCCACCGAACCTGTGCCCATGAACTCCAATTTGCCATTCCGCTGCGTGCTTCCGGGCACCGACATTACCATCCACGGACACGCCGACGTGATGTGGGCAAGCGATCAAGGCCGCGCCGGACTTTTCTTCACCAAGCTCAGTCCGGCGGCCCGCAAGCAACTGAAGCGCTGGCTCAACAAACGCTATGCTCACAACAAACAAAAAGAAACCCACAACGTGCATGGCTTAATGCCGACCGAAGACGCCCACGTCTCCTTTTCTGTCTCCGAATAAGATTGGCCAGGCACTGAAGTGCGAAGCCCTGGGCCGCAAGCCGCGGGTTGGCAACAGGGACATGACAAGCCCCAACGGGACGAAAGAAAACCACCGATCATTTCTGCATTGCGGCATCTCTGCCGTAGAATCATCCGAGCTCTCTTACTCCAAACAAACGAGGCGCGCGCCTGACCACATCTTCCCAAACCGGTCTGGCTTTCAACGGACACTCCATGGTTGGCCAACTTCAGCGCGTGCTGGTGTGCTCACCTCGCACCGCCGGATGGAATCATCCGCAAGGCGTCAGCACCTGGCGCGACCTCGGCTTTCATCACGCCCCCGAATTCGAGCCGGCACAGGCACAACACGGCGCGTTAGTAAGTGAACTGAAAAATGCCGGCGCGGAAGTTGTCCAGCTCTCCCCGGATGACCAACTCTCGCTCGACGCCGTCTACGCCCACGACGCCTCGCTCGCCACCGACTTCGGCCTGATCCTGATGCACCCCGGCAAAGCTAATCGCGTGGCGGAAGCCCGACATCAGGGCACTTCCTGCGAAGAGGACGGCATTCCGACCTTCGGAACAATCACGTCCCCCGGAACCACCGAAGCCGGAGACATACTCTGGCTCGACTCAAAGACGTTGCTGATCGGTCATGGCTACCGCACCAACGCAGCCGGCATCGAGCAGATGCGTGCCCTGCTCGCGCCCAAAGGAGTGGAAGTTCTTTCCGCCCCGCTCCCCTACGGTCCCGGACCGTCGGCTTGCCTGCATCTAATGTCGTTGATCAGTCTGCTCGATGAGCACACCGCACTGGTCGACCTCCCCTGGCTCGCGGTCGAAACCGTCGAACTGCTTCAATCGCGCGGCTTCACATTCATCCCGATCGACGAAACCGAGCGCGACACGCTGGCCTGCAATGTACTGGCGCTAGGCGGCAATCGCCTGCTGGCGATCGAAGAAAATCACAAAACCAACGCCCGCCTCCGCCACGCCGGATTCAACGTCCGCACCTTCTCCGGCAGCGAGATCTGCATCAACGGCAGCGGCGGCCCCACCTGCCTGACGCGCCCGTTGTTCCGAAATTAAGCCCGCGTAGGGACAGCCGCCTCGGCAGTCCGGCGCAGCGAGACATTGTTTAAAGGTTCGAGCGCGAACACCGCTCGAGACGCTGCCGGATCGAAAAGCACCGAATAATGTTCGTGCACGATCGTCTGGAAGAAACAGTCATTCTCCTGTTAATTCCAGATGCGAGGGCGCTATGACTTTGCCAGATACTCGTCGAACTGATCGAAGCTCACGCCGGCGAAGACCATGCAAATATTTCCGTTGGAGTTAGTTATGATGTTGCTGCCTGGAAATCGTTTCCGAAAAGAGTTCCTTTGATGCCAGCTTCCCGCCTCCAACGATTTAGCGTTTTGCTGTTTGGATTCGCCGTCGCTATTTCGGCGTCCGCATATGCGCAGAATGCCGCCGCTGCACAGCCTGAAGGTACGCTCGGAGCCGTTACCAGCTCTCATCCTTTGCAGGATGGATTGGAACTTCAGGCGGGCTCGGCGACCGTCCGAATCACCGCGCTTCGCGATGACATTGTTCGCGTGCGCATCGCGCCTGGTACTTTGCCGGAGGACGCATCCTGGGCAGTCCTCCCGCAGCCGCGCAGCAAGTCCGTCGATGTGAAGCCGATCCAGGACGACACTTCCGTGGGTTTCCGCACCTCGACGCTCGAAGTCCGGGTCGAGCGCAATCCCTTCCGCATCGTCCTTCGAGATCTTGACGGCAACGTCATCTCCGCCGACGCCATGGACTGCCCTATCCAATTCGCACGCGGAGGGTTTTCCATCTCCAAGCAAATGCCTGCGGGCGAACATTACTTCGGCCTCGGCGACAAAACTGGCTCATTCGATCGCAGAGAACAGGCCTACACGCTCTGGAATACCGACATCGGGCCGCAGGAATCCACCGACCCGCTTTATAAAAGCATTCCCTTTTTTCTCGCGATCAATAACAGTCGCAGTTACGGAATCTTCCTCGATAATACCTGGCGCACGTGGTTCGACTTCGGCAAGCAGGCGCGCGACGCGATTTCCTTCGGTGCCGAAGGCGGACCGCTCGATTATTACTTTCTCTACGGCCCCACTCCGAAACAGGTCGTCGAGAGCTACGCGTATCTCACCGGAACGCCGCCGCTTCCCCCGCTGTGGGCGCTGGGATTCCAGCAGTCGCGCTACAGCTACACGCCGGAATCCCAGATTAGGGGGGATTGCCGATCGTCTGCGCGCCGACAAGATCCCTTCCGACGTCGTCTATCTCGACATCGACTATCAGATCAAGAATCGCCCCTTCACGGTTAATCCTCAGACTTTCCCCAATTTTCCGGGACTTGTTTCCGATCTGCGCAAGCAGCATTTCCATCTGGTCAACATCACCGACCTGCACATCGCACACCTGCCCAACCAGAACTATGAGCCCTACGACACAGGCCATGCCGGAGATCACTTCGTCAAGAAGCCCGACGGCAGCGAGTTCGTCGGCATTGTGTGGCCTGGTCCTGCGGTATTTCCCGATTTCACTCGCGCCCAAACTCGCGAGTGGTGGGGTGGCCTCTACCATCAATTCGTTCAGGATGGCGTCGCCGGATTCTGGAACGACATGAACGAGCCCTCGGTCTTCGACGGACCCGGCAAGACCATGCCGCTCGACACCGTGCATCGCATCGAAGAGCCCGGCTTCGCTACGCGGACGGCGACCCACGCCGAGATCCACAACATCGTCGGACTGGAAAATGCCCGCGGCACTTTTGAAGGTCTGCTGAAACTGCGACCTGACGAGCGTCCGTTTGTTCTGACCCGCGCCACTTATGCGGGCGGCCAGCGTTATGGATTCACCTGGACCGGCGATAATTCTGCCACCTGGAACCATCTCCGTCTCGCCACGCAGATGGTGCTCAATCTCGGCCTCAGCGGAATTTCTTTTGTCGGCGCCGACGTTGGCGGATTCAACGGCTCGCCGTCTCCGCGCTGCTCACGCGCTGGGTCGAGCAGGCTGCGTTCTCTCCATTCTTCCGCGATCACGCCACCAAAGGCTCGTTGCCGCATGAAATCTGGAACAACGGGCCGGAGCAGGAGGCCATTCGGCGCCGCTACATCGAAACTCGGTACCGCCTGCTGCCCTACATTTACGCGCTGGCTGACGAGTCCTCGCGCACCGGGCTTCCGCTCATGCGTCCAGTATTCCTCGAATTCCCTGAAATTTTCGCCACCGGCTTCGATCATCTCGACACCGAATTTCTTCTGGGTCCCAGCCTGCTGATCGCTCCGCCACCATTTGCAGAAATGATGGATGACTACGCCGTCTCGTTTCCCAAAGATCACGACTGGTACGACTTCTGGACCGGCCTCAAGATGGGCGCATCGTCGCAGCCGCCTTCGATCGTCGATGTCGTCAATTCTGGTGGGAAGGCTCCCGGCCCTCGCCAAATCCATCCACCCCTCGATACCCTGCCGGTCTACGTGCGCGGAGGAAGCATCCTGCCCTTGCAGCCGCTGATCCAGAACACCGACGAAACTCCCAGCGGCCCGTTGCAGCTTCAGGTCTATCCCGGCCGCGAGTGCAGCGGGTCGATCTATCTCGACGACGGCCACACTTTCCGTTATCAGCACGGCGAATATCTCCGCCAGACATTCACCTGCCAGTCCGACGCCACCTCCATGCGCTTGAAGTTTCACGCACGGGAAGGCTCGTATACGCCGTGGTGGAAGTTCATCGAGATCGTGATCTATGACTGGCCGTCCGCCCACGCCGAAGCGAAATTTTCCAGCAGCACGTACCCGCTGAAAACCTCCTATGACCCGAAGCAGCACGCCCTGCACGTGACGCTGGCGGATGTGTTGACGGAGGCTGAGCTCACCGTCCGCGGCAGGGCGAATCATTGATTCGCGGCCTGACGTGCGGCCGTGCTCACGTGGCGACAGCCGCTTCGGCTGTCCGCGTTATGTTCTCAGGGCTAGCCCGCCAAACGTTAAAAATAAAATGCAGGCTGCTCGCAAGGTTTAGAGTCCGTGCGAGAATAGGCACCTCGGTCCGATTCCAATGCTTCTTCGGATAACTCTTCTGAAAGTTTGGATTGCGGCTTGCGTCGCAGTGATTTCTTTCGGTATTTGTTCGGGACAGAGTTCGCCGGGGCAAAGTTCGCCTTCGCCCGCGACTCCGCCCGGTTTGCGCATCATTGTGGTCGCGTCCTCTTCGCAAGCGCAGGAAATACTCGATCAACTTAAGCAAGGCAAGGATTTTGCGGAACTCGCCCATGCAAAGTCGCTGGATCCGACTGCGACGAATGGCGGGTATATGGGGCGTCCCGATCCGGGCGCGTTGTGCACCGAGTTGAAAGACGCGTTAAAGGGAGTCGTTGCCGGACAGATCACCGGCATCATTCAAGTTCCTGCCGGGTATGCGATTCTCAAGGTCCTGCCGGAATCGGAGGTGCCGCAGCAGAATTTGAATTCCGCTCCGCTGCCCTGGGCCAGCGCCGCCTGTGCCGTACATCCGACGATTCTCGTGTCCGGATTTGGCGAAGCCATGACCATTTTCCGGGAGTTTCCCAAGTCCGAGGGCTGGGATCGGGACCTGCATCAAATATGCGCGATCGCGAAAGTATCGATTCCGGTCACGCTGGATCGGCTCGACAGCGCTCTGGCTCCAGATAGCCTCCAGAGTTTGCGCGCGGCGCCGCTCGATTTAATGCAGGCGCATTATGCTTCGGCCGGGCTGCACGCCTATCAGGGAGAAATGCAGAAGGCGATCGAGGAATGGATCACCGCCAAGAAGGTGGCGAAGAGCAGCGTACCTGACGCGCTGCCGATGATGGACGAAACTCTCGGAGTGGCGTACCTGCACAAGTCTGAGATGGAGAATGACGAATATCGAACTCCCGGAGACCGGCGTATTTTTCCTCCGCAGCCGGGCGTGCCCTACGCCAAATTTCAGAAGAAAGAAGATTCTGAAAAAGCCGTCCAATATTTGCTTCAATATCTGGCGCGAAAGCCGGACGACTTGGAAGTGAAATGGATGCTCAATCTGGCCTATATGACGCTGGGGCAATATCCCCAGGGAGTTCCGCGAAAATACCTGCTTCCGCCTTCCATCTTTGAATCAAAGGAAACCATCGGACGTTTTGTAGACGTCGCTGCCGACGGCCGGGCTGAAGTTTTTTTCCGAGGCCGGCGGCGTGATTGTGGATGACTTCGAGAACAACGGCCTGCTGGATGTAGTGACATCGAGCATGGAATATCTGCGAGCCCTTGCATTACTTCCACAATAACGGCGACGGCACATTCACCGACCGCACGCAGCAGGCCGGCCTGGCTGACCAGTTGGGCGGGTTAAATATGGTTCAGGCCGATTACAACAACGACGGCTGCATGGACATTCTGGTGCTGCGCGGCGGCTGGGAATTTCCCATGCGCAAGTCGTTGCTCCGCAACAATTGCGACGGCACCTTCACGCGACGTAACCGAGAAGAGCGGGCCTCGGAGCAAGCATCACAGCGACTCAAACCGCGGTCTGGGCCGACATCGACAACGACGGCTTTGCTCGATTTGTTTGTGGGAAATGAAAATGGACCCAGCCAGCTTTTCCGCAATAAGGGCGACGGGACTTTTGAGGATATCTCCCACGCGGCGGGCATAGACAAAATCGCGTTTACCAAGGCCGTGGTCGTGCCAGCGGACTACGACCAAGATGGTTACATCGATTTCTATGTCACCAATTACTTTGGCGGAAATTTTCTTTATCACAATAACCACGACCGCACTTTTACCGAGGTCGGAAAACAGGCGGGCGTGCAGGAACCGCAACGAAGCTTCGCTGCCTGGTGGTTCGATTACAACAATGACGGCTGGCCTGACCTGTATGTGAGCACCTATTACGGCAGCGACGAAGAGGTGCTGCGCACTTACCTAGGCCAGCCTCACACTGTCGAGACGATGAAGATTTATAAAAACCTGGGCAACGGCACGTTCCAGGATGTGAGCAAGGAAGTTGGATTGGATAAAGTGTTCATGCCTATGGGATCCAACTTTGGGGACGTGAACAACGATGGATTTCCCGACATCTATCTCGGTTCGGGGAACACTTCTTTTGCCGGATTGCTGCCGCATGTCCTGCTCCTCAACAAAGAAGGGAAATCGTTCGTGGACATCACGGCCTCGTCCGGGACAGGCGAATTGCACAAAGGACATGGGATTGCGTTTGCGGACTTGGCCCGCGACGGCAATGAGGACATCGTTGCGCAAATCGGCGGCGCCGTACCCTCGGACGCTCACGCCCTGCGGGTGTTTAAAAACCCGGGCAGCGGCAACGACTGGATCAATGTTCGCCTCGTCGGGGTCAAGAGCAACCGGGCAGCGATTGGAGCACGCATCAAAGTTACGGTGCAGGACCAGGGTCAGCCGGAACGTACTGTTTACCGCACCGTAAGCAGCGGCGGTTCGTTCGGCGCCAACCCCTTGGAGCAGCACATGGGTTTAGGGAGGTCGGCACGAATCTCAAACCTGGAAATATGGTGGCCCACCAGCAATACGAGGCAGAACTTTTCTAAGATCGCAGCCAACCAGTTCATCGAAGTCAAAGAATTTGCCAAAGACTACACCGTCCTGAAGAGGACGCGAGTGACTTTAGGCGGCCCGAGAAAAGTTCGGGTCGCATCCGCTGGCAAAGTCGCGGCACGGTCGGCCAGAGCGAAACCGCAGTAAAATGCGGAAGCAGGACATTATGAAACGTGGAATCGGGCTGATCGTTCTTGTATGCCTGACGGCTGCGCGCGGTCCGGCGGCGCAAACCCACGACCTCTCAGGATTAGTACTGAGTATCGATGCAGCCCACAAGTCCATGACTGTGTCCTGCACCGCTGTTCCTGGCTACATGGATGCGATGACTATGCCGTTCGACGTTCGCGAGACGAAGATGCTCGACGGCATAAAGCCGGGATCCGCCATTGATTTCACGCTTGTGGTGGACGGCGATTCCTCCTACGTGGAAAACATTCGTCTCCACCGCTACGAGAACCTGGAGCAGGAACCGCTGGAAGCCCGGCGGCTTGCGATTGTCAGCAAGCTGGCGAATCCCGCGGCCGCGGCCCGAGTTCTCAATCCCCATCAGGTCGTGCCCGACTTTACGCTTACCGACCAGGCCCGGAACCAAGTCGCCTTTTCTCAGTTCAAAGGGAAAGTCGTGGCCCTCAGCTTCGCCTACGTACGCTGTCCGAATCCAGCTTATTGCTTTCGCCTGACCAATCACCTCGGAGAGCTGCAAAAGCGTTTTGCGAAGCGGCTCGGGAGCGACCTGGTATTGCTCACTGTCATCATTGATCCGGAGCACGATCAAAACGATGCGATTAGGCAATACGCGAAAATTTGGCACGCCAATCCGCAAACCTGGCATTTTCTGACCGGACCTCTCCCGGAAGTTCAGCGAGTCTCGCGCATGTTTGGCATGGAATTCTGGAATGAAGACGGATTTCTGACGCACTCTTTTCACACGGTCGTCATCGATCGGCAGGGCAAACTGTTCGCCAACCTTGAAGGGAACCAATTTACGTCGCAACAATTGGGCGATCTTGTACAAGCGGTCGTGAATCGGCCTTAACTTCCCGCCATCCCTTCAGGTTTTATTCATGTTGAATGGTTACGATCGGTTGCAGCAATGGTGAAGCCGTGATCGATGACCGATGACCGATGACCGACGTGGATCCTACATTTCAGCAGTGAAAGGTTGAGCTTATGAAATCCATATTTTGCAATTGCATCATGAGGCGCGCAGCGATGCTCGGCGTGACGACGCTCTGCACAACGGCGCTCAGCGTGACAGCTTTCGCCGCTGACAGCGTCAGCTACCATCTAGTGAATACCTACAAATTCGGCGCTGCGGGCGGAGGCCGTGAGTATTTCGATTACATGACCTTCGATTCCGGCTCGCGGCGCCTGTACCTGTCGCACGGGACCGAAGTGCTGGTCGTGAATGCGGACACGGGGAAAGAAGAGGGAAAGATTTCCGGGTTGAAGCAAAGCCACGGCGTGGCGGTGGTGTCCGAGGCGGGACGGGGCTTTATCAGCGACGGCGCGCAGGGCAAGGCCATGATCTTCGATCTCAAAACGCTGAAGGTTGTCGGCGAGGCCAATGCCGCGCCAGACGCCGACTGCATTATTTACGATCCTGCGTCGAAGCACGTCTTCACCTTTAATGGCGACAGCAAGAACGCGACCGCCATCGATCCCTCCACGGGAAACGTTGTGGGTACGGTTGATCTGGGTGGCGGGCCGGAATTTGCCGTGGCCGACGGGCAGGGGACCATCTACAACAATCTCGAAGACAAGAGCGAAGTGGTGGCGATTGATTCCCAGGGCTTGAAAGTGAAGGCGCATTACCCGATCGCCCCCGCCGGAGCGCCGGCGCCGATCGCGATGGATCGCGAACATCGGCGGCTGTTCGTCGCCGGCCGCGAACCGGCAATGCTGGTAGTGATGAATGCCGACGACGGCAAGGTGATCCAGTCCTTCCCAATCAGCAACGGCGCCGACGCCGACGTGTTCGACTCGAAAAGCGGGATGATCTTCGTCTCCACTCGCGAGGGCTGGGTCCACATTTTTCACGAAGACTCGCCGGACCACTACAGCGATGCGGGCAAAGTAAAGACCGAGTTGGGCGCCAAGACCATGGCCTACGATCCGAAGACAAAGCGCATCTTCGTGGACACGGCCGAGTTCGGCAAAGCCCCGGAACCGACCAAGGAACACCCGCATCCGCGAGGGGCGGCGATCCCGGGCACGTTCCACGTGCTGGTGTACGAGCCGTAATTGCGATGAATCAGTGCAACCTGAAACTCACAACAACTTCGATGTCGGAAACCACCGGTCCGTTCCGCACATCGCGGGTTTGAATCTCCAGCTTTTCAGGGTTTGCAGAGTAGCTGTGTCCATGGATTGAGTTGCGCTGCCGATCAGCTGGATGTTACCGACAGACCCGTCAGTCAGAACAGTCATGGCGACCGTCGTGTCGCCCATCAATTTGTTTTGGCTTGCGGACTCTGGATAGCTCGGGTCTGGCGTTTTTAACGGCATCGCGTGTTTCATTTCAGGGCACTGACGGCGCTCGATCGCTCCTCTGGCAGGGACAAACAGGGTTGGGTCGAAGGTAGCCGTGGTCAGACTTTCCACGACCGCGGTAATTGCAGTACTTCCGTTCACAAACAGTTCGAGTTTGTGGGGATAGCGGTGCCCTCGAAACTCGAAATACTCAGCATACTGTTCCCTGCGCCTCTCATCGGGTGGCTCCTTCCATTCATCAGATAGAATCTCGCGCGAGGCGGAGTTCAAACAAACTTCGTGCGTCTTGCCTCTTGCGGTTGATCCTTCGACATCCAAGCAGGTCATCGCAAGGCCGCGTTCCATGCGCTGTTTCTCCTTCTTCACTCGTAGCCCATCGGAATGCTCCGCGAACTGGACCAGACTTACTAGCTCTCCGATTCGTACTGGTGAAAAAGGGGCACTGCGGCTGGTGTAAAGCTTGTCGCCGTCGCGTACATCGGTTTGCTCGAAGTCGCCCAAGAGAATTCTGCGCCACCAGCGGTCATCATCAGCCCATTTCAAAGTCAGATGTCCTCGGGTAGGAACCCGCATCTGCGCGACGAAATCGAGGTCAAGCTGAAGCGGCCCGTCGTCCTTGTGCAAAAGGCTTGCTTGTTGCTTCGCGCTGATGAGTAATTGCTGTGCAGCGGGATTTGTTCCGGCCAGAGACAATCGGAGAAAGCAGGCGAGGAAGAGAATGGTTAGAATCGGTCTTTTCATGGATGCTCGACTGCCGAATCTTACCGCAGTTGCCGGGCCATTGCTCGAACGAGTCCCCAGAAGTAATCGTATCCGCATAGTCGTCCCGCAAACATCGACACTTTTCTCCTAAGAGCGAAAGGCTCGCTCGCATCCTGCCAATGGCCGCACTGATTCCTGATAAAATTAATCCGCATGCTGCTTCCCTTCGTTCGCGAACTCTTCGCGGACGTAGAAATGCTTCCCGCCTTCACGCGTGTAGCCTCCCACCTGCGGGAGGGCACGGGGCGCATTCGTGTCTCCGGACTCTCTCCGACGGCAAAAGCCTTGCTGCTCGTGCTTTTGCGCCGGCACGCCGACCGTTCGCTCATCGTCGTGGTCAACGACAATCGCGCGGTAGAGGATTTCGTCCCGGTGCTGCGCGGATTCTGCGAACTCGCCAACGCCTGTGATCCTGAGGCAGTTGTCGCCCTGCCGGCTCGCGACGTGCTTCCGTTTCAGAATCTTTCCCCGCATCCGGAGTTGCAGGAGGAACGTGCGACTGCGTTGTGGAAGATCGCTACCGGCAAAGCGTCGATCGTGGTCTCTCCGGTTGCGGCTACCGCGATCCTCCAGCGCTCCGCCGAATATTATTCCGACCTTGCCCGCATTCTTCGCCGCGGCGAATCGTTCGACGTCGAGAACTCTTCTCGCTCACCTGAACACGGTCGGCTATACCGCAACGGATGTCGTTGAAATGCCCGGTGAGTACGCGCTACGTGGCGGCATTCTCGACGTTTACTCGCCCGAAGCCGAGCGCCCGGTCCGCATCGAGTTCTTCGGCGACGAAGTGGAATCGATCCGCCGCTTCGATCCGGCGTCGCAGCGTTCATCGAATCCCATGGACGAAGCGCTCCTGTTGCCACTCACGGAAACTCCGGTCAGCGATCATTTACTGGGCGCGATCCACACTCGACTTTCGGGCAAACGCATTACGGGAACGGAAGAAATCGTGGAAGCCGCGGTTCGTTCCGGCGGAGTTACCGTTTTCCCCGGCTGGGAGTTCTACGCTCCAGTGGCCGGAGCCGATCGCACCGTCTTTGATCTGCTGCCCCACGCTGCGGTCCTACTCGACGAACCCGATCTCCTGCGCAGCGAGTTCGACCGCTTCTGGACCCGCGTTGAAGAAGCTCACGAGCGCAGCGGCGTCGGCAACCTTGTGCGCCCCGTAGATTTGTATCTGCCGCCTGATGACTGGTGGAAGAAAGTTGAATCGCTCACTGGAGCGGACGTAGAACATCTCGGCATCACCCGCAGCGAAGACGCAGGCGCGTCCGTCACTTTCCTCACGCAGCCCACTCCCCGCTTCCACGGCGCGGTTCCGACGATGCTGGAAGAAGTTCAGAAACTCACCGGCGAAGGCAATCAGGTTCTATTCTCCGTGCCCAACACTGGCGAGGTCGAACGCCTGGCCGACATCTTCACCGAGTACAAGGTGTCGTTTCGCTTGGGAAGCCGCACTCGCGGTGGCGAGAGTTACGCGGATGAGACCAGTTACTTCGCCGGCGAAGTCCATACCACGACACTTGCCAAAGCTTACGTGCCCGACGGCGTGATGTTTCCCGATGCGCACCTGGCAATCTTCGGCTCTCGCGATTTATTTGACGAATCCGACACAGTCGCTTCACGCCCCCAACGCCAGAAGTCAAAAGTCTCGGCGTTCCTTTCCGACTTCCGCGATCTGCAAGTTGGCGATTACGTCGTCCACGTCGAACACGGCATCGGCCAGTATCAGGGCCTGAAAGAAATCAACCAGGGCGATGGCAACGCCGAGTTCATGCTGCTGGAATACGCCGAGGGCGCGCGCCTCTACGTTCCACTCACGCGGCTTGATCTCATTCAGAAATATCGTTCCTCCGAAGGTGCCAAGCCGTCGCTGAGTCATCTGGGCACGCAGGCGTGGACCAAAACCAAAGCCCGCGTGCGCAAGGCCATGAAAGATATGGCCGACGAGCTTCTGAAGCTCTACGCCGAAAGAAAGACGGCCGTCGGCCACTCCTTCCCAGCGGGCAACGATTTCGTGCGCGAGTTCGAAGACGCCTTTGAGTTCAACGAGACGGAAGACCAGGCCCAGGCCATCGCCGATGTCACCCGCGACATGGAATCGACGCAGCCCATGGACCGCCTGCTTTGCGGCGATGTCGGCTACGGCAAGACGGAAGTCGCCATGCGCGCGGCGTTCAAGGCCGTCGGCGACAACAAGCAGGTCGCGGTGCTGGCTCCCACCACCGTGCTCGCCTTCCAGCACTACGAAACTTTCAAGCAGCGCTTCGGACCGTTTCCCGTGACGATCGAAATGATCAGCCGCTTCCGCAATCCGAAACAGCAGAAAGAAATTCTGCGGAAGGCAGAAACCGGAAAGATCGACATTCTGATCGGCACCCACCGCATTCTCTCGAAAGATCTCAAATTCGACGACCTCGGTCTGCTCATCGTTGACGAGGAACAACGCTTCGGCGTGCGCCACAAAGAGCGCATCAAACAAATGCGTAAGCAGGTTGACGTCCTCACCATGTCGGCCACGCCCATCCCGCGCACCCTGCACATGTCTCTGGTCGGCCTGCGCGACATGAGTGTGATCGAGACTCCCCCCAAAGATCGAATGGCAATTCAGACGGTCGTCGCCAGTTGGGATGACAAATTAATCCAGTCCGCGCTTGAGCAAGAATTAGAGCGCGGCGGCCAGGTTTATTTCGTTCACAACCGCGTCGAGAGCATCTGGGAGATCGCCGCCAAGCTGCAGGAATTGGTTTCCAAAGCGCGCATCATGGTCGGCCACGGACAGATGGGCGAGACCGAACTCGAAAAAGTGATGCTGGGCTTCATGCATCACGAGGCCGACATTCTCGTCGCTACCACGATCATCGAGAATGGCCTCGACATTCCTCTATGCAATACGATTCTTATTAATCGTGCGGATCGCCTTGGCCTGTCCGAACTCTACCAGTTGCGCGGCCGCGTTGGCCGTTCGAACCGCCGGGCCTACGCTTATCTGCTGATCCCGAAAGAAGTCGAGCTGACTCCGATCGCGCGCCGCCGCCTCGCCGCATTGAAAGAATTCTCCGACCTCGGCGCGGGATTCAAAATCGCTGCACTCGATCTCGAACTTCGCGGCGCGGGCAATCTTCTGGGCGGCGAGCAGAGCGGACACATCGAAGCCATTGGATTCGAGCTCTACACGCAAATGCTCGAACGCGCAGTCCGCGAAATGAAGGGCGAAGCTGCTCCCGACGAAGCCGAAACCCAGCTCAATCTCGGACTCAACATCCGCATCAACGCGGATTACATTCCGGAAGAAAATCAGCGCCTGCAGATGTACAAACGCGTGGCGCGAGTAGAAACCGAATCGCAACTCAGCGATGTAGGAGCGGAACTGCAAGATCGCTACGGCCCGCCTCCTCCTCCGGTACGCAACCTGCTGGACTACGCTTCGCTAAAGCTGCTGTGCATGCGCGTCGGCGTCAACGCCATCGAGCGCAAGCGCGACTCCGTGACTTTCAAGTTTCGCCAGAACGCTGCCGTCGATCCCGAACAGTTGGCGCGTTTCGTCTCAGGCCAGCGTGGCGCCCAGTTCACTCCCGACGGTATGCTGAAGTTCATCTTGAAAGCCACGTCTGCGGACGAAGTGCTTCGCGCCCTGCACACGGTTCTAGAGCAACTGGCAAGCGGCGAGACGGAAGCCGAAGCGAAAGCCAGCACGAGTGGGAAACTTACACAGTGAGGATACGCCCGCGAACATGTGCGAACGCCGATCGCACAATCTGACATTCGATTTGGCGAACGGACAAGAACCAATGACAACGACCAACGACGGCGCCCCTGAATCCTAGCGACCGATCAGCGTTTCCTGGCTGGCGGCGCATAGCCAAGCCCCATTTTCCTGAATCCAGGTATCCGTGAAGCGTCCGCGGCGAGTGTAAGGTTTACCGTTCTCGGTGCCCTGTTCGCGGTAGGTTCCCGTCACGATGACCGCGTGGTCATAGGCTTGCGCGTTCATCGAGTCATTCACAATCTGTTCTGGATGGTAGGTGGCCGTGCTGATGCTGGCGAGAAATTGACGCCGGTTCATGAACGAGCCGTCAGAATCCGTATAAGTAAACGAGGGTGCGATCAGGCCGTCGATCGCTCGCGCGTCTTTATGTCTCTCCGCTTCGTTCCAGGCGTTTTCCAGTGACAAGACACGGGCTTTGTCGGAGTCATGCGAACCGACCTGCGCATAGCCCGCGAGCATCGCGAATATCAGTACAGCGCAAAGGGTCACGGCCTTCATTCGGATCGCTCCTCTTGCGTACTTTACCGTGGGAAAGGAAAAGCTAAGCGATTTATACGCCGATTGCAAATTACGGATGGGACGCCCGCGCAAATTCTGCAAAACTATACATCTCATCCTGTATCGCCAGCCATACTCCCAGCAGGTACAATTGTTCGGCAAATGGAATCGATGCGCTAACAACCGACGACTGCCGATCTGACGAAGAACCGTAAACGACCGCCCCATGAAGATGAAAGTCCGCAAAGCCGTATTCCCCGCCGCAGGCCTGGGCACCCGATTTCTGCCCGCTACCAAAGCCCAGCCAAAAGAAATGCTCCCGCTGGTCGACAAGCCGATTATTCAATACGGCGTCGAAGAGGCCATGGCCTCGGGCTGCGACCAGATTGTCATCATCACCGGCCGCGGCAAGCAGGCCATAGAAGACCACTTCGATGTCAGCTACGAACTGGAGAAAATGCTCGAGGAGCGCGGCAAGACTGACTTGCTGAAGATCGTACGTAGCATCTCCGACATGATGTATGTCGCCTACGTGCGGCAGAAAGAGGCGCTGGGCCTGGGCCATGCCGTCCTGATGGCGCGGGAACTCGTTGGCAATGAGCCCTTCGCCGTGCTTCTGGCCGACGATGTCATCGACAACCCCGTACCTTGCCTCAAGCAGATGGTTGATGTTTTCGACCAGAAACAATGCTCGGTGATTGCCGCCCAGGTGGTGGAGGGAAAGATGATTTCTTCCTACGGCGTCTTCGATGCTCAACCCGCCGAGGGATTCAACGGCCGCCTCTTCGAGATTCGCAACATGGTCGAAAAGCCCAAGCCCGAGGAAGCTCCGTCGAACCTGGCGATCATCGGACGCTATATTCTTACCCCGGCAGTTTTCGATTGCCTGGCCAAGACGAAAACTGGGGCCGGCGGCGAATTGCAGCTCACCGACGGCATGCGCATGTTGCTGAAGCAGGAAAAAATGTACGCCTACGTCTACGAAGGCCGCCGCTACGATACCGGCGACAAGCTAGGATTCCTGAAAGCCACGGTCGAATTCGCCCTCAAGCGCAACGACCTGGGCGGCCCATTCCGCGAATACCTGAAAGGACTGAAACTATAGGGGGGTGCCCCATCCTTGTCGCGCTCTTTGAGACAGGATTGGATTGTGATTTTCACTTTTCTCGGAGCTTCCTCGACTTTTCCTCTACGCCCCGCGCCAACTTTTCCTTGTGCGCTTCCAGTTTCTTCACCACCGAGGCATCCCCCAACGCAATCATCTGCGCGGCCAGAATTCCCGCATTGGTCGCTCCCGGTTTTCCGATGGCCACAGTAGCCACCGGAATCCCCGCCGGCATCTGCACCGTCGCCAGCAAAGAATCCATTCCCTGCAGGGAAGTCGAAGGAATGGGCACTCCAATCACCGGCAAAGTGGTATGCGCTGCAATCACTCCCGCCAAATGCGCTGCCCCGCCCGCCCCGGCAATGATCACCTGAATCCCGCGCCCCGCGGCCTTGCGCGCGAAGTCCGCCGTGCGCTCGGGCGACCGATGCGCCGAAGTCACGTCGATCTCATACCCGATGCCAAACTCGTCGAGCGCCTTGCCTGCCTCGCGCATAATCTCTAAATCCGAATCACTGCCCATCACAATCGAAACCAGCGTCTTAGCCATTCAGCTCCCCTCGTAGCAAAACTGATTTGTGAAATTGTCATCCTGAGCAAGGATTTTGCTTCGCGAACGCGAAGCAAAACCGCAGTCGAAGGATCCCTATCGTTACATTCGATCCTGAGGCCGCGACGGGAGTTTCTATGGGCGAATTCCTTGGTGCAAAGACGGACGGCCCGTTCTATTTCTTCCGCGCCCGCGCTGCAATGTCCTTCCGATAATGCGCTCCCGCGAAACTGATCCTGCCGCAAGCCTGATATGCGCGCTCAACCGCCGTCTCCAGAACCCGAGCCCGCGCCGTCACTCCCAACACGCGTCCGCCCGACGTGTAATAGACGCCATCTCGCTTTGAAGTTCCCGCATGAAATACCTTCACACCTTCGATCGCCCCGGCTTCTTCCAGTCCGTCAATCCGCTTTCCCACCTCATACGTCCCCGGATATCCTCCCGACGACATGACCACGCACACCGACGCATCGTCCGACCACCTAAAGTCGCCGTCGCTCACACGGCCTTCAATCGAGGCCTCGAACGCCTCAATCAAATCGCTCTCCATCCGCACCAAAATTGGCTGCGTCTCAGGATCGCCAAAGCGGCAGTTGAACTCCAGCACCATGGGCCCGCGCGCCGTCATCATCAGTCCGCAATAAAGCACACCCTTGAATTCCGCGCCCTCGGCCTTCATTCCCGCCACCACAGGCCGCGCGATATGGTTCACGAGCCAATCCCGCATTCCCGCGTCAACAATGTCCGGCGTCGAATACGCGCCCATGCCACCCGTATTCGGACCCGTGTCGCCGTCGCCCACGCGCTTATGATCCTGCGCCGCCACCAGAGGGACCACGCGCTCTCCGTCGCTGAACACCAGGAAAGAAAGCTCATCTCCCGTCAAACATTCTTCCAGCACGACCCGCGCCCCCGCTTCGCCGAGCATTCTGCCGCTGAGCATTTCCGCCGCCACGCTGGCCGCTTCTTCTTTACTCTTAGCGATGACCACGCCCTTGCCCGCCGCCAGCCCGTCGGCCTTCACCACCACGGGCACATGAAAATGGCTGAGCGCCGACCGCACCTGCTCCATCGAATCACAAATTGCGAAGGGCGCAGTGGGGATATGGTGCCGCTGCAGAAATTGTTTGGCGAAACTCTTGCTCGCTTCCAGCTGAGCGGCGGCCTTTGTGGGACCAAACGCCGGCCAGCCACGGCGGGTAAACTCATCCACCACGCCCAGAGTCAGAGGCAGTTCTGGGCCCACCACGGTAAGATCGGGCTGCAAACGCTCACCCAGTCGCGTGATTGCTTCCAGACTTGCCAGGTCCGCAGCCAGACAGTCGGCTTCGTCCGCGATACCGCCATTTCCCGGCGCGCAATAAAGCTGAGAAATACGCGGCGATTCCCGCAGCCTCCACACCAGCGCGTGCTCACGCCCGCCACTTCCTAGAACCAGAACCTTCATAAGCCAGAGAAAATCAAGGTTAGGCGGTGAGAAGGAATACTGTCAAACGACCGGCACCGAATGTGAAAGCCGCCCGCTTCGGATTAATATTCCTTTAATCCATTCTGCGTACGCTCTGGGGTGTCACTATATTCAGAGTTGCCCGTTGACACTTCTTTGACAATTGTTAACTATAGTTAATGCTATACAGTTTGAGATAGTTAATGGAAGGGCGAAGGCCGTGATTCAAGGCGGGGTAGTGCGACGGAGGCAAAGCAGCACGACGAGAGTGGCCATTTCTTTTGCCACAGTGCTGGCGGCCGCCGTTGCGATAGTCTTTCCCGCTCTGGCGCAGCAACCAACCGCTCCAGTTCCCCCACCGCCGCGAAGTGAGCCGCAAGCGAATGCTTCGGTCGTGCCTGACCCGTCCGATCCATCGGCGGGTGAGAGTCCGGAGGCGATGCTCCCCCACGTGAAGGACACGCGATTCTGGCTCTCGGGTCAGGCCAACTTCGTTTTTCAGACGCATCCTGACTTTCATGCGGCATACAGCGGCCCGCAGAGCCTGAGCCCGCATTATGAGAAAGCCACGTCGCGCCTTTTGACGCTGTATACAGGCGTGCGCCTAAACAACTCCTTCGAGGTGCTGGTCGATATTGAAGAGGCCGGCGGTGCTGCCCTCAGCACCGGCCTCGGCCTGGCTGGTAACACCGACCTCGATATCGTGCGCAATCCGCTATTGAGCAAAGCTCCCTATCTGGGCCGCGGCATGATTCATAAAGTGTTCGCGCTCAGCAGCGATAAAGTCGAGAACCAGCGCAACGCCTTCTCACTCTTCGACGAACTGCCGCGCCGCCGTTTGGAAGTCCGCTTGGGCAAATTCAGCATGCCCGATTTTTTTGACATAAATGCCGTAGGCTCCGACACTCATTTCCAATTCCTCAACTGGACTACCGATAATAACGGAGCCTGGGACTATGCCGCCGACACTCGCGGTTATACCGTCGGCGTGATGGCCGACTACGAAGACCGCAACTGGGGAATTCGCGTCGCCGAAGCTCTCATGCCCAAGGTCGCGAATGGTATCGATCTGGTCTGGAAGCCGTGGCAGGCCCACGCGGAAAATTTTGAATACGAACTGCGTCACGGCGTGATGCCCAAAAAGGCGGGGGTGATTCGACTGCTGGCCTACACCAACGCCGCCAACATGGGCATCTACCGCGACCAGATCATCCAGGCCGCCGAGCAGGACACTATCCCCGACATCACCGCCCATCCCTGGCACATTACGCGCAAGTACGGCTTCGGCCTCAATCTGGAACAGAACCTCAGCCGCTATCTCACGGCCTTCGCCCGCATCGGCTGGGACAACGGCAAGACTGAATCCTTTGCCTACACGGAAGTGGACCAAACCGTCGCCGGGGGAATGGGAGCCAACGGCGTCTGGTGGCATCGCAAACAAGATCGCGCCGCCATCGCGTTCGTGAGTAATGCCATCAAGAAAGATCACCAGAACTATCTGGCGGCGGGCGGCCTGGGATTTCTCCTCGGCGACGGCAAGCTGAGTTACGGGCGCGAAAATATCTTCGAGTCCTACTACACCGTACACGCCTGGCGCGGCATTTATCTGGCGCCCGGTGTGCAGCACATTGTCAATCCCGGTTACAACCGCGACCGCGGCCCGGTAGTGGTCCCATCATTCCGCGCCCACGTCGAGTTCTAACTAAATCACGTAGCTACAGCCGCCTCGGCTGTAGCGCGCAGGCGAAGCCGAGCGTCGAGCACCCCAACCGTCAACTCACACTGGTAAACGCAGGCTCTACCGCAATGCCAACTCCCCATTGAACGCCTGAATGATGCCGTAGCACTCGCAGGCGGAGCCTTCGAGTTTTTTGCGGTTCAGGATCCTCACCGAGCCGCGCGTATATTCGATGATGTGCTTTTTCTGCAGTCCACCGGCAGCCAGACTCACGCTGGGCCGGTCGGTTCCCAGCATCATGGCCAGGAAGTCGTGAGTGATGCGCAGCAATCCCGAGCCGACCCGATCCTGAGCCAGCAGCAGCCAACGCGAAAGACGTTGTTCAATATCGTGCAGCCGATTGCATCCCGCCGTCTGGGCCACTTGCATTCCGTGAACCGCCGCATAGCGATTCAGCATGCTCTGTAACACAGGACTGGCCTGCAACGCGGTGGCCAACTCGCTGACACTGATCTTGAAGCCTTCTCCCGCGATCTGCATGACCGCGCGATGCGGGCTCCTTCTGACTCCCGCCGCCACCGGGATTGGGGTGAAGCCCTCATTCCCCACCACACCCACCTCAACGCTTTCTCCCTTTTGCGTCGTGAACACCAGCGAGACCATGCCTCGGTTCAGGAAGTAAGCGTCCTCCAGCTTTTGGTTCGCCTCCTGAAGGCGCAAACGCTGTGGCAATGGGACGAACTGCAGATGCGGCCGGATAACGTCAAATTCTTCTTTGGGAATCGAAAGCAGAATCGCATTGGACACTGGTTTTCCCACCGGATTGGTCCGTTCTCCGGCGTTTAAAGGTTGAGGGTCCCTGTTGGCTACAGCAGTTCGATTTGCTTTGCTCACAGCTTCCTCCGCGTGCACTGACTCTTTCCTGACCTTGAAACGAGCAGTTAGATGCCGCGGAATGTTGCGCATTTGTCGCTCAATGTCTGAAAGTGTCCGGGGACGTACGGTATGTTCTACAAAGATTCCTGTATTTCCGGGAGCGGACTTCATGGTAATTTCGTAGGGCATCAAACATGTGCGGAAAAGCATGACCGAAGGTCCCGCTCGTCTCGATCTGCTTCAACATTTGCATGCCCACCCGAATACTGATTGCCGAGGACAATCCGGCAGTGCGAGCTGCATTGCATGCTTTGCTCAAAAGCGCTGGCTCCTGGGAGATTGTTGACGCCGAGAATGGCGAGCAAGCCGTGGACAAGGCGCAGGAGCTCCGGCCCAATCTCATCATTCTCGATCTGGTAATGCCGGTAATGGATGGCCTGAACGCAGCCCGCCAAATCTCCAAACTCCTGCCCGAAATCCCCATACTGATGCACACCATGCACTGGTCGGCGCAGGTTGAGGTGGAGGCTCAAAAGGTAGGCGTGCGGAGAGTCATATCGAAGGCGGACAACCGGCTTCTGATTTCCACCGTCCAGCAGTTCCTCGCTCCGGAGTCGTCTCCGGATTCATCTCTATCGCTTAGCGCAACGCCCAAGAGACTTGCCGATCTCGCGATTCCCAGAGCAGCTTCGCCCGCGCCCGTCGTCGAAGCCTGCAACGCAACCGCGCCCGACAAACCCGAAACGCCTCCCTCTGGAGCAAAAGGAGACGGGCAGTGACGTAACTTCAGAACGAGACTCTAGGCGCTTCCCCTTGTCAGGCAGTCCCGCAAAAGAAGAAAATGATTGAGAAAAATATCATCGCTTTTTACTTTCAGATACTTTCGCTCGAGTACCGGCCGGAGCTTTCATCTTCAATTTGATGTGATTGTAATCAACGGCCGCACGGATAAGATTTTTTAGAGCGCGCGCATTAATCTTATCGCCCTCGAACAAATCGATCGCTCGCCACGCGTTGCCTCCGAGGCCCGCATTGAAAAGCTTATCTGGATCCGGGATGCTTGCCCCATGGGAAAAGGTAAGTTTCACCTTATCTTTGTGGGCATTGCCGACCGCGATCATTCCGTCGCGAGACCACACCGGGCTTCCCATCCACTTCCATTCCTCAATGATCTCAGGGTCGGCTTCAAGTATGATTTCGCGCACTCTCGCGAGCGTCTTCCCGCGCCAGTCTGTGAGCTTTGCGATCAGCTGGTCAATTAATGCAGAGGCAGATTCCACCCGGACGGTCCTTTTCATGTAAAGCTCCAACTCTCTCCCCTAATTTAGCCGCGCTCAGCGTTACGCGCAACCTCCGCAAGACGGCTGTGTCGGTAGCACATGATATTGTCCGGTTGAGATAGGCCCAGAGCGGACTTTACAATCTCCTTCAACCGGCATCAGTTCAGGCGAGGGCGGAGCGCTTATCGAAGAGTTGCGCGTGAACAGACGGACGAATATTGCTACAACATTGTTCGCGATCCGGTGCATGTGCGCGACTTCAACGCCACACTTCTCCACCTGTTGGGCATTGACCACGAGAAGCTCACATTCAAGTTTCAGGGTCTGGACCAGAAATTCACTGGAGTGATTCCGGCGAAGATCGTACCCGGTCTCTTGAGTTAGTCTTAACTGCCGCTATGAAAAAACAAACTCGCCGATCGTTTCTGACTGCATGTTCCGCTGCCGGGCTGGCGGCGGTGGTGCCGTCTTTTTATATGCAGGCCTCTGACAAATCCGGCAGTCGCCTTCCCGTCCTTGGTTCAGGCGCGCATACCTACGAGTGTATCCACGACTGGCTGGTGCCGCCCGAAGGAATGGTGTGGGGAGATACGCACGGACTCTGCCAGGATGCGCAGGGCCACATTTACGTCGGGCACACGGTGCACAAGTCGAGCATGCGCGGCGAAGCGATTGTCGTATACGACGACAAAGGCCGCTTCATTCGCGCTTTTGGCGAAGAGTTCAGGGGCGGAGCGCACGGACTGAAACTGCGCCGCGAGGGGACGACCGAATTTCTCTACCACTGCGACATCAACCGTTGCAAGGTCGTAAAAACCACGCTCACCGGCGAAATGACCTGGGTGCATGGTTATCCGCGGGAAGACGCGAGTTATATGGAGCGGCCCATTGATTTCGTGCCCACCAATGTCGCGTTCGCTCCGAATGGAGATTTCTACGTGGGCGACGGCTACGGCTCCAGCCACATGCTACGCTTTTCGCTTGCGGGAAACTTTCCGGGTGAGGTCGGCAAGCCGGGACACGGCGACGGCGAACTGGACACTCCGCACGGCCTCTGGCTGGACCCGCGTGGCGAAACGCCGCTGCTGGTGGTGGCCGACCGCGGAAACCGCCGCATTCAGACTTTCACACTCGAGGGCGTTCACTTGAGAACCATCAAAGATGAGGCGCACCTGCGAATGCCCTGCAACTTCCACACTCAGGGTGAGTGGATGGTTTGCCCAGATCTGGATAGTCAGGTGTGTATTCTCGATCGCGAGTTCAACGTGGTTGCCCAACTAGGAGACGGAAAAGCAGAGAACGGCGAAGTGGGATCACGGCGCAGCCAGTCGCGTCCACAGTTCACGCCGGGCAAGTTCATCACGCCACATGATGCGATCTTCCTGCACAATGGCGACATTCTTGTAGCCGAGTGGCTGCCTATCGGACGCATCACGCTCCTGCGCAGGACGTAACGGAACCCGCATGCCACTTCGAGTCCGCGCGTGGATCCTGGGCGTCGGTGTTGCCGCGATCTTTCCTTTATGCATCCTGTTGATCTACGCCCCTCCCGACGGCCGGCGGCGAGCCGAACTCGCCCAATTCTTCGGCCGCTTCCATCCTCTCGCGGTGCACATCCCGATTGCTCTGCTCCTGCTCGTGGTGGTACTCGAAAGCGCCGCATTTGTTCGAGACCGATTGCACCTTCGTCAGTCAGCCGGGTTCGTGTTGGGACTCGCGACCGCGGCTGCGATCGCTTCCGCATGGCTCGGATGGCTCCTGGCCTGGAGCGGGGGGTATGAAGGCCCACTCGTCACGCGACACATGTGGGGCGGCGTGTCGCTGGCGGCGGCGAGTCTGGCCTGTTGGTTTTTCTATCACTGGAAGCGAAGTGTCTATGTGGTCGCCTTATTGGGGACGATTGGCTTGCTGATCTGGACTAGCGATCAGGGCGGCAAATTGACTCACGGCGAAACTTTCCTGACCCAGCGCTCGCCCGAACCGCTGCGTCGCTGGCGCGGAGACGAGAACCCAACCGCGGTTGACCCAACCAGTTTTTATGCCATGCGGGTGAGCCGATCTTCGAGGAGAAATGCGTCCTCTGCCACAATGCCGGAAAGTTCAAGGGCAAGCTGCGTCTGGACAGTTACGAACATGTAATGCGCGGAGGCAAGGACGGTCCAGTAATTCACCCCGGCGAGCCCGGCAAAAGCGAGCTCTTTCGGCGGGTAAGCTTGCCGCCAGACAACAAAGACTTCATGCCGGCCGACGGAAAGCCGGCATTAACCGCGGCAGAAGCAAAAATCATCGAAGTGTGGATTACAGCGGGAGCGACGACTCAGATTGCTGAGACAGCGATTCAGAAATTGCCGCCGTCCCCAGAGGAGAATGCGGTTTCCCCTCCGCTCACTGCTGACTACCGCCCGCAAATGAAGACGATTGAAGCTCTGGAGGCTTCTCTCGGTGTACGCCTTGTTCCGCGCTCGCAGAATCCGACTGACGGAATGATCCTTCGCACGGCGAGCGCACCGGAGCGTTGCAACGACGCGACGCTAGCACAGCTTGCGCCTGTCGCCAATCTCATCGTGGATGCGGAACTGGCCCGCACGAAGGTGACAGATAAAGGACTGCAAGCCATTGCAAACTTTTCCAACCTGAGATTTCTCGATCTTTCAGATACGTTAGTGACTTCCGCCGGCGTGAAAGAACTCATGAAGTTGGAGAAGTTAGAATCGTTGAATCTGACCGAAACAAGAGTTACGCGCGACGGGATTGCCGAACTGCAAGCCAAGCCCGGCCTGAAGCGGCTCTATTCATTCGAAAGCACTAACCCTTCATTTCGACTTCCGCGTGCAAACAGATCCTGTGGGGACAGCCGCCCCCGGCTGTCCGGCGAGCGAAACTCGCCACTCTGCCGGAAACATCCCAAACTCAGAGGAGATTTACTCAGAATACGATCTTGCCGGTCAAAGCCTGTGGGACGGCGACGCCGTTCGGAATCGCGGTTTGTCCCGCATAAAAATGCGCCAACTTCGGGAGCCTCGCGATTGCCGGCAATGCCGCAGGTGTGACCGGCGTGTCAAAAACATTCAACGATTCGAGTTGATCCAGCGTGCCTAGACCCTGCACCGTTTTGTCGGTAATTCCAGTATGCACGAGCCGCAGGACGCGCAGTTGCTTCATGGCAGCAATCGCCGTCACAGAGCGGTCGGTAATCGCCGTCCGAGAAAAGTCCGCTGCTATTATGTGTTCCGCTAGCGGAGCGAGTGCCTCTAAATCGCGGTCGCCAAACTTCGGCCCGAGGATCGAAGCATTCAAGAGTAAGTTGGCAGAGCCGCGCGACTCGTATTCCAAAATGTTGGGATATTGCTTTTGCAGTTGAGCAAGGGTTGGTGCGATTTCCGCCCTCAGTTTTGTAACCGCGGCAGGGTCAATCTCCGCGAAGGTCACTTCGGCAACCATCGGTGACGTGGAGTCAGCGGGTGCCCCCTTGATGGCATCGACCGGTAGCGTGCCAGAGGCGCCGGCGCCAATCCACAGTTCGATCAGCTTCACCTGGTCCGCGGACAACGGCCGCTTGCCCTCCTTGGGCATGAAGTCGTCGTGGCCGGGAGGCAATGTGATTCGGCGAAAGAGATCACTGCCTTGAATGTTACCGGCCCGGATGACTGGCCCATTCTTGCCGCCGCGCATCACGCCGCGGTAACTGTCGAGCCGCAAGTTTGCTCGATGTTTGCTCGGGCCATGGCAGGTGACGCAGCGCGCCTCGAAGACGGGCTCAACGCGCGCACCATAAAAAGTGTTTGGTCCGGCGTCGGCCAATGATGCTGCGACATTCGACAACCCAAGCGCGTGACGCAATCCGCCGGGCATGTACTCAGTGAGATGATCTTCGCCCAAAGACAATTGCCCGCCGCGGTAGCCGGTCCAAGCCACAAGACCGATCCCGGCCGCAAGCGCAACTCCGTAGAAAATCCCCAATCCCTGTTCGCCGCTGCGCTCGCGTAAGATCCAGCACAACCAGCAGACTGCCGCGAGCGAAACCCCGCCCCACATGTGCTGCGTCACTAATGATCCGGAATAGCCGCCGCTTCGTCCCAGACACCATCCAAGAAGCGCGGCAACGGTTGCGCTTACGGTTGCGAGGCCCAGCACAAAGCCTGCGGAACGTCGCAGATAGGAAAACCGGGAACTTAGCCCCGCCAATTCTAGAATGGGTACCAGCAGGATAAGGGCGATAGGAAAGTGCACTGCCAGAGGATGAAAGCGCCCGATGAATTGCGCCCACTGCACGCGCTCGTTTCCGTCAGGAGGAAAAAGCGCCAACAGCGCGGCTACGATCAAAATTGGTGCCAGCGGGAGCAGGCTTAGACGAACTTGCCGGGAGACGCGGTGCCCCCACAATGTCATGAGCGCGAATATCCTTGGAAGCTCTCCGGACAGAGGCTGGAGCGATCCCTCATGCCAAAATCTCAGCCACGACGCGCGCTGGTTTCACGCTGGTCAACTTCTGTTCCAGACCCTGAAACGAATAATGAAGCTTGTGATGGTCGAAACCCAACAGATAGAGCATCGTCGCATGCAGGTCGCGGATCTCGACTGGGTCCTTTACGATCTCGTATCCCATTTCGTCGGTCTGGCCGTGTGTGATTCCGGGCCTGACGCCGCCGCCCGCCATCCAAATCGTGAACGCCCCGGGATTATGGTCGCGGCCAATATATTTCATTTCCTGACCATTTCGATTTTCGCGCATGGGGGTCCGGCCAAATTCTCCTCCCCAAACGACTAGAGTGTCCTCGAGCATGCCACGCTCTTTGAGATCGGCTAACAGCGCCGCAGTCGGTTGATCCACTTCACGGCAACGGTCCATGAAGCCGAGATTCAACGCTTCCTTCGCATCTGCCCCGTGCGAATCCCACCCCCAGTGATAAAGCTGAATGAATCGCACGCCGCGCTCCGCCAGGCGTCGCGCCACCAAGCAGTTATTGGCAAAGCTGGCCTCACCCGGTTTCGATCCGTACTTCGCGAGTACCGAAGCTGGCTCTTTGCGGATGTCCATCGCATCGGTGGCATCCATTTGCATGCGAAACGCCAGTTCGTACTGGGCGATGCGCGTGATCGTCTCGGGATTCCCGAACGCGGCGTAGGTTTGCTGATTGATCTCATCAATCGCGTCCAACATGTTTCGACGCAAAGGACGGCTTACTTCCGGCGGGTTGTCCAGATACAGCACCGGTTCGCCATGCGAGCGGCACTGCACGCCCTGGTAAACACTGGGCAGGAAGCCGGAACTCCACAGTTGCTTCCCGCCGTCGGGCGACTTGCCTCCCGAAAGCAATACGATGAATCCCGGCAAATTCTGATTCTCCGTACCCAACCCATAGAGCACCCAGGAACCGATGGAAGCGTATCCCAGCCGCGCGTTGCCGGTGTGGACCAATAGTTGCGCGGGCGCGTGATTGAACTGGTCGGTATGCATGGACTTGATGAAGCAAAGATCGTCAATGTGTTCTTCCAGATGAGGCAGGCGGTCGGAAATCCAGTGGCCGCTTTGACCGACTTGATGGAACGGATACTGAGACCCTAGGAGTTTGGGAACGCCGCTGATGAATGCGAAACGCTTGCCCGCCAAAAATGATGCGGGACAATCCTGGCCATCGAGCCGCTTCAATTCAGGCTTGTGCTCGAAAAGTTCCAATTGGCTTGGCGCCCCAGCCATGTGCAGATAAATGACGCGTCTCACCTTGGCCGGAAACTGGGGCGGCAATGAGGCAAGGGGAGTAGATGCGTCGCGCGTGAAGTCGAGATTGGCGGTTTCGGAACGGTCCGTCTCATACGCGGCGCTGGCATACTTTGCCATCGACGTTCCTAAGAACAGAGTTCCCAGCCCGCTGCCCAGGGTGCGCAGAAAATGACGGCGCGTTTGCGCCTGCAACAACGCCGTCTGCAAATCATTCAGCCGATTTTTAGAATTCGACATGAGCATTACCTGGTCAAAGCAGCATCGAGATTGAACAGAACGCTGGCCACAGCCGTCAATGCCGCCAGTTCCTTTCCCGATCCGCTCTTCGAGGTCGCACTCGCAGCAACCTTCACGATGTGAGGCGAACTCGGTGCGTTGATAGCTTCTTCATATAACCTGCGCAATGTCGCCAGCTCACCATCGGTCGGACTGCGCGACAAGACTAAGCGTGCGCCGTATGCAAGCCGCCCGTCAAGAGCATCTGCCTCTTTCATCATCCGCAAGGCAAGCGCTTTGGAAGCTTCCTGATACACCGGATCGTTCAGCGTGACCAGAGCTTGCAGCGGCGTGTTGGTCGGTATCCGCCGTGCCAGACTCACGTCGTGCTCCGGTGCATCGAAAGTAAGAAAGCTGGGGTAGCCGCTGGTGCGCTTGATATAGGTGTAAATGGCCCTTCGGTAACGATCGGGACCGGTCGCGTCCACCCACTTGCTGTCGTTATAAACGGAGTTCCACACACCCTGAGGTTGCGGCGGCATGACCGGAGGCCCGCCCATTGCCTCGCTCAACAGCCCGCTCGCCATCAAAGCTTGATCCCGGATCATCTCCGCCGTGAGCCTTTGCTGCGGACCACGCGCCAGCAAGCGATTGCGCGGATCTCTTTCGGTAAGCGCCGGGGTAGCTTTCGCGCTCTGGCGATAAGTAGCGCTGGTCACCAGTTCGCGCAACAACGCCTTCATATCCCAGTGGAGATCGTTCTGAAAATGAAGCGCCAGCCAATCGAGAAGTTCAGGATGGCTGGGCTCTTCGCCTACACTCCCAAAGTTTTCCAGCGTCTCGACAATTCCAGTCCCGAACAGTTGCTCCCAATAACGGTTCACAGCCGTGCGCGCGGTCAAAGGCTGCTCCGGTGTGAAGAACCATTTTGCCAGCGTCAATCGATTGCGAGGCGCACCGGCAGGAAGCTTTGGAAATAATCCGGGGACATCTGGAGTGAGTGCGGGACCTGTCTTGGTGAGAAAGTTTCCCCGTTCGAATTCCCGGGTTTCTCGTTTCTCATACTCTGCCTGCTCCACCATCACGGGAGTTCCAACACTGTGAATCCTCTGCAATTGGCGCGTCAGGTCCGTAAGTTGCTCAAGGCTGGCGCCGAAATTGGAGTCTGGCGTTAGTGCGGACCAACTCGAATCCGTACTGACTGCCAGGCGCGCGCGCCTGACGAGCGCAGGCTTGTCGCTGACATTCTCAGTCTGTGTCAGGTGCACCTTCAGGCGGCTGCCTCGGGATAGCCGCAGAGGCGAAGCGGGAACGGCTATCGTCCACCGGGGATGGAAGAGATTTGGATTCGCAGCAAAGCCGCCCGTTTCCGGGTCCGGCTTGGACTTCTGCCCTGATTTGGCGGCCCGCTCCACCGCCGCTTCCAGATTCTCTTCGGAATCCGAAATGAAATAACGGAATGGAATCCTATCGCGGCGGCCGTTCGGCTGCACAACCCAGGCGTCGATCTGGTCAACAACAAAACCGTCTTCGGGCGTATAGCGAGCAACGTCGGGATTCGCGGGCACTACCTCGATTCGCAAGGCTGTCATAGCCGGCGCATCCACCGTCGCGGTCAATTCGTATACCGATTTCCCCGGCGTGTTGGCGGCAGCCCGCATCTCGCCATCATGAATCTGGAAGGCTACGGGCTTCTTTCCTGCTTTGGAAGCAGCCAGTTTTCTGGTCTCGGCCATGGCCTTAACCAGATATTTCCGCTTGTCCGCTTTCTTTTTGGCTGATAATTTTTCCTCCGGCAAACGCGCAAGCTCGCGTTCCAACTGATCCGCCTCCCAACGCAACGCGGGTGCCTCGCTCGCGGATGCCGCGGTGATCGGCAAACCTGTCCATTGCGCATGGCCCTCCAGTTCTCGCCCCTGATTCACAACCGAACGCGTCAGCGCTGCAATCTCCTGCTGAATCTTCGCAGCTTCGGGATATTGGGCCTTATCTTTTGGAACATACAAGACAGGCGTGTCCTCCGGAAGGTCGGCATCCCGCGATGTATTGAAGAAGGCCAGCGACTTGTAATACTCGGCGTGACGAATCGGATCGTAAGGGTGTGAATGGCACTGCACGCAATTCATGGTGACGCCATTCAGCACCGACCACGTGGTCGCCGAGCGATCCATCGCAGCCACCATCCGGAACTCTTCATCGTCCGTTCCGCCCTCATCGTTGTCGGGAGTCTGACGGTGAAATGAAGTCGCGATCTGATCTTCAAAAGTGGCGTTAGGCAGCAAATCACCCGCCAGTTGTTTGATCACAAACTGATCGTAGGGAAGATTGCAGTTGAACGCGTTAACGACCCAGTCGCGGTATGGCCACATGCCAGGCCGATCGCGATCGGCTTCATACCCCTTGCTGTCCGCGTACCGCGCCAAATCAAGCCACATCGCCGCCCACCGCTCACCGTAGCGCGGCGAGGCGAGCAGACGATCCACCTGCTTCTCATAGGCGTTGGGCGAGGAATCAGCCAGATAGGCCGCCTGTTCCTGCGGCGTGGGCGGAAGTCCCGTGAGGTCAAAAGAAACGCGACGCAGCAGCGCGGATTTGTCCGCTTCAGACGAAGGTGCGAGATTTTCTTTCTCCAGCCGGGCGAGAATGAATCGATCCAGCGGTTGACGTACCCACTCCGGCCGCTTCACGGCGGGCAAGGATTGTGGCTTGGGAGCAACGAAGGCCCAATGATCCTCCCACTGGGCTCCTTCTTTAATCCACTGGCGAAGCAACCCAATCTGCTGAGAAGAAAGAGGAGGAGCGTGATGCGGCATGCGCGCGTCGGGATCTTTCGAAGTTACCCTCGCGATGAGTTCCGATTCGTCCGGCTTGCCTGGTACGATCGTGCGCCGCCCCGATTTTCCAACGCCCAGTGCGTCCTCACGGAAAATGAACGAAACTCCGTTCTTCTGCCGAACCCCGCCGTGACAAACCACGCAGTTCTGATTCAGGATGGGCCGGATATCACGGCTGAAGCTCACCTGCTGGCCGAACCGCGCATAACGGAACGGACCGCCTCGCTGCGTCACGAGCCCCCCACCGATCAGGACGACTGCAACCGCAGCGATGATCCAGTATCCGCGATGGGCGGTAAGGCCGCGCATAACACCTTTTGTACTACTCATCCTGTACTACTCATTATGAGTAGCACAAAGTCTAGCCCGTAAGAAAGAGATACGGACCCTGAGAGAATCAGGCTATTGCGCTACGCACGTGCCCTACCAATACAGCTTCCGGTCATGATCGAAGACGTATCGTAGAGACCGTCCGGATTGGCGGTGAAATCTTTCGATACGCCCGTATCGACGTTCGTCCCTTTGACCCTCACTTCGGGAAACAGTGCCTGGCGACCTGGGGAAGGCCGCGGCCATAATCGCCCAGTTGCGGAAGTCGGTTCCCGATAACCCGGAGGTGCTCTATGACGCCTAGCGTACCTATTCCGATCTGGCGGGGGAGTCGATGCTCGCGCTGTCGCTGGCTGCCCTAGACCCCGCAAATGCATCACTATCGGCCCTCGAAGACACCCGGCAGGGAAATATGACCGGTGCCATCGTGGCCGAACTGCTCCACACCTCTAGTTTGCCGGTGCTAGCGCAGCCTGCGTGGTGGGGGTGGGGAGCTCGTCGCCTCGAAAGTATTTGGGACTATCTTTTGAAGCGGCGTTGCCGGACTTCATTTCCGGCATGGCCTGATAGGGCTTCGAGTAGTCGTTGGCCGCGTTCCAGAATAAGAATCCGATGCCGCCTTTCTGTTTGGCGGTTTCGACCTGAATTTTTATGTATTCGGGCGAGTAGGTCTTGGTGCGCCAGTGAAAGGCTTGCAGCCAGGGGCGGATGACTACTCCACTGCCTTTTGTGATGAGTTCAAAGCGGTCCATGGATTCGCCGATGAAGTGTGCCGGCTCGTCGCCGGGGCGGGCGATGTTGTCCATCCCGAAGAAGTGCGAGGGATAGATCATGGGGCTGAGCACGTCGCAGTAGTGGGCCATGCCGACGATGTCCTGTCCGGTGTGGGAGAGGTCAACTTGGCGTTGCCAGGCCATCACGCCGAAGACGTCGAGGCTCAGCAATACGCCGGTCGGATGGAGTTCGGCGTAGGCCTTTTTCAGGAAGGCGGTGATGACGTCGGAACGTTGGGGGCCGCGGGGTGCGGGCTTGGCGGCGACGGGACATGGTCCCTTTTGAAACTGCGGACCTTGATTGGCGTCGGTTTCGGATGCGGTTGCGCCCTTTTTCTTATGGTGCTTTGGGACGGGAATTGCGCAGGTTGAATCGTTGCTTACGGTTGCCTGTGGCGCCTGGGTGTCGGGCTGACTCGCTTCCGGTTGACCGGATTGGTAGGCGAAACTTGCGTCTTTTTGGTCGCCTTCGGCGGGGAAGCGGACGTAGTCGAACTGGATTTCGTCGGCGCCTAGCTGGGCTACGTGTTTGGCTAGGGCGATGTTGTAGTCCTGGACTTTAGGCTGGCTGGGATCGGTCCAGACCAGCTTGCCGTTTTCGCGCCAGGCTTGGTGATTCTTGCGGGACTGGACGGCTAGTTCGGGATGCTCCT
>CAVQDN010000012.1:0-5902 GCA_963711275.1 uncultured Acidobacteriaceae bacterium
ACCGGAGACTGGGGTACTAGTATCCGAAGCTCCGAGAAGCCGAATCCGGATAGCCTTAATTTTGGCAACTCTACTTGCGGTTCTTCAGCGCGGCGAATCAGTTGCAATGTACGATGGTTAAAATCATGGGCCGAACAGGTGGTACCGGATCTAATTAGCGGGATGACATGGGTCCCAGGTCCGGAGAAGGAAGACCTCATGACCATCCTGGTCCGATTGGAGCAATGGAAGGAGCAGGGCAAAATCTCGCCGGAGCAGCACGCCCATTTGGCAGCCCTTTCGCGTGAGGAACCTTTCTCCCTTTTTCTGGAGTTGAACGTCCTCCTCTACGCCGGCGTGCTGGCGTTCGTTGCCGGACTCGGCTTCACGGTCAGCACCTGGTCGCGGCAACTTGGTGATGTTCTCGTTCTGTCCATTCTCTCGGGTATCCTCGCTGGTTGTTTCTGGTTCTGTTTTTCCCGCTCGCCTGCCTGGTCCGCCGCGCAAACGGCTGCAGCGAGTCCGTTCTTTGACTACGTGCTTTACCTCGGTGCTCTGACCTGGTCACTGGAACTCGCTTACCTGGAGAACCGTTTTCACTTGCTGTCTGAACAATCCGAACTCTATCTGTTGGCAACCGCGGGCCTCTACTTTTTCCTCGCTTATCGTTTCGACAATCGCTTCGTGCTATCTCTCGCTCTGTCCTCCCTCGCCGGATGGTTCGGGCTCACCATCTCCCATTGGCCGGCGAGTCAGGACGCAACCTATCGCCAATTTGCTCTTCTCTACTGCCTTCTGGTCGGCGGCGGCGGAGCGCTTCTTCAGCGCCGTGGCCTGAAGCCGCATTTCTTCGGCACCTATCTGAACATCGCGGCGAACGTTCTATTCTGGGCAGTGCTTTCCGGCGTGTTCGGTCCGCAGGACTACGGCCTGTGGTTTGTCGCATTGCTGATCGCCTGTGGGGTGTCTGTCGCCTGGGGACTGGAGCAACGGCAGTTTGCGTTCGTTGCCTATGCCGCCATCTACGGCTACATCGGCGTAAGCTCGCTGCTTCTGCGGAGCGTCACTGGCGATACCACTATTTTGGGCTATTTCGTCGTGAGCGGAGTGGCCATGCTGGTGGTGCTGATCCAGATTGGGCGCCGCTTCGCGAGGTCGGCGTGAGGCTGTACAGCGCATCCGGCGAAGAGATTCTAAGCGCCCGCAAATTGCTGAAGGACTGGCTCGGCGAGGGCTTGATCAGCAAGGCGCAGTACCAGATTCTGGAACAGGATACCGTCTCGAATCTCCGCACCACCAATATTTTCCTGCGGCTGGTCTTGTTCCTCTTCACCCTGATCAGCGTGGGTGCTATCGCCGCGCTGTTCGTGGTGGTATTTCTGTCGCCGCCATGGAACCAATCCACTGGCGTTTTCTTGTTGATCTTCTCTGCCATCTGCTATGCGGCTGCCGAAGTCGCCGCTTCCCAATTGCGGCTCTATCGCTACGGGATCGAGGAAGCCCTCGTTGCCTGCTCGGTTGGCTTTCTTTGCGCGGGAATGCTGACCGCTCTTTTCAGCGGCCCTTTCTCGTCGAAGCCGGGCGGAGCCGTGTCCCTGGTTCCCGCCGCCGGCGCCATCTTTTCACTGTGGATATGGCGTCGTTTCGGGCTCTGGTATGCGTTTCTCGCGGCGATGATTTTTGTCATCTTTCTGCCGGGTTACTGGACACTGTCCCACTCGACGCAGCATCTCATCATCGTTGCGTTCTATACCATCGGACTGATCTGCTTCACCACGGCATACTCCCGCCACCGCTCCGATTACCTCGGCGCTGCCTATTCGCTCGCCGAAGCTTTCCTCTGGCTCGGCATCTACGTGGCCATCAACCTCCAGCTCTCGTCGCTGGACCTGCTCGCGCGATGGTGGGACGGCGCTCGGGCCGATTCTGAATTCGCAAGTCCGTTCTACTGGACCACATGGGTACTGATTTGGTGCTTGCCACCCATCGTGCTCGCGCGCGGTGTTCGTCAGAAGAATCGCTCCGTCATCGCGGTGGGTGCGATCGTCGCGATCTTGACTCTGGTCACCAATAAGCCCTATCTCGGGTGGCCGCGGCATACCTGGGACTCGATGCTTCTGGGCATATTGTTAACCGGTGTCGCATTCTTCCTCCGACGCTGGCTTGCCCGTGGGCCGAACGGAATTCGCCACGGCTTTACCGCTGCGCGCTTATCGGGAAAGGACCAGCAGTGGATCAACGCCGGGGCGACCGTATTGGGCGCGCTATCGCCTAGCGCCATAACGCCAGGCCCGCAAACCAGCGGTCCGGACTTCCGCTTCGGTGGTGGACAATCGGGAGGCGGAGGTGCCGGCGGCGATTACTGAATGGCCGCGCTAAGAATATCTGGTCAAGTGAAGTGTTCAATTTGCTTTTTTGTGCTGCTTGGCGAGGTGGCAACGCAGCGATTCGCGTTAGAGTGCAGATAGGGCCTGAGAAACGGGATTATCGCTAACTGGCTTTCCGGGGTTTTGGACCACATTCCGTGAAGAGACTTGCCAGGACTTGGATTTCACCGGGCAGTCCGGGGCGAGGCTGCTAAGACGCGGATTGCCACTCCCCATTTGCCGGTGTTTAGCTTCTCGACGCAAACGACATCTGCCGCTTCCTCACGGCTCATCAAATCCCCCGGATGAAAGTTGCGGGTGACGTACACGTACATGCCGGGGAAATAGTGTCCTAGCGAAGTCTCAAAATAGAATCCCTTTCGAGATACGTTTTGAGTAACGCACATTTCCTCTGGGTAATGGGAATCGTACGGACGAACTCGCACGGGTTGCGCGATGTTGGCGCGCGGCGGGCGCAGTCCGGCCTTGATCGTCTGCGGCATATCAACTCCTTGTCCATCCCGGCGCGCCCGGACGCATTCTGTACTCGCCGATGAGAACTTTCACTTCTTACTTGTTGGCTTGGCTCGCGACTTGGTTCGCATTGCTTTGCAAGGACTGCGCTTGCTGAGCTTTAAGCGTTTGTTGAACGTAGGCCTTGGTGTAGCAGCCGGACATCAACACGGTTGCAGCGAGCAACACAATCAAAGAAATCTTTTGCATCGCAGTTCCTCCGCATGTCTTGCCGCATTCATCATTCCCCTTGGCTGCCGGCATTTCTACTGGTCGGAAGACCCGTTTCTGGACGGTTACGCGACCTGTCCGCTCGCAGCGGATCCCCCTTCGATAATGTCATCCATCTGGACTAAGAGACCTTACGTATACGGACGCCTCGTTGGGCCATCGCTCGCCAAAACCTAAAACAAACGTACCATCGACCCTGTGACCTCCTTTCGACAGGGTCCCGAGAAACGCGCTCATCGTCAACTGGGCACTTGGGAATCCCACATGACGATAAGCCAAGTTCACAGGCACTGGGAACGGACAGGTCAGGCTGGAGGCCGGTACATCACGACAACATCTAAGCCATCGTTTAAGTATCGGGCGTTCCGAATCGCTAGGAATTCTGGAACCTGCTTCGCGGTAACTTCACGGAAACCCACTTGTGCGTAGAAGGATATGAGCCATCGATATGCTATGCAGTAGCAGTCTTTTGACCCAACGGCAAGCGCGACCCGACGCAGTAGATGCGTACCGACTCCACGACGGTGGACATCGCGCCGAATGCGCATCCCGCGTAGCACGAGGACGTTCTCTTCCGGAGAGAGTCTTACCGCTCCAACGATTTCGCCCGAAATCTCAGAGACGAAAGAACCGATCATGGTTTCCAACTGAGTGGGCGTATCCCTCGCTCTTGAGGAACGCAATCACGATTTCCCATTCGTCGGCGGGATCGGGCGACTCGTTATTGCTGTATCGTTGTTCGGCTATGCAAAATGGGGATGGTAACCCAACAATACGGCAAATCCCAGATGACGATAAGACTTCTCGGGACTTGGCTTTGAATGTTTGCGCACCCTTGCAAGTCAACACGCTCCAAGCCTATAGCTTCTGCAACTCTCTCTCGACCGACGGTGTTCATATCTCAGCGGCGCGACTCCTGTAAGATACGAACGATGTGCCGGCTCGCACATCCTTTCCGAGGCTTCCCAAAGAGACCTACATTGCTGGGATCACGATGATTGCCATCGCGTTGCATCTGGTGCTGCGCTATGGAACGCATGCGCCACTGCGGGTTGCTCTGGCTCCCCTGATCGTCGTGCTGCTGGTTGGCGGAACGCCGCTAGTTTTCGATCTAGCGAAGAAACTGGTCAAGCGGGAATTCGGGTCGGACTTGCTCGCGGGAGTGTCGATTCTCTCCGCTGTGGGGCTGGGGCAGTACTTGGTGGCTGCCATCGTGGTGCTGATGCTCTCTGGCGGCGCGGCGCTGGAAGAGTTTGCGACGGCTCGGGCATCGTCGGTGCTGGACGCGCTGGCGCGGCGCATGCCGGGCGTTGCGCACCGTCGAGGCGCGGACGGCCCGGCAGATGTGAAGCTGGAAGAGATTCGAATCGGCGACGTGTTGATCGTGCTGCCGCATGAGATTTGCCCGGTGGACGGCGCCGTCATCGAGGGCCGAGGAAAGATGGACGAGAGGTATTTGACCGGTGAGCCTTACGAAATCTCAAAAATGGCTGGATCGCAGGTGATATCTGGCGCCATCAACGGCGATGCGGCGCTGGTTATCCGCGCCGAAAAACTGGCGGCGGATTCGCGATACGCGCGAATAATGAAAGTGATGCAATCCACCGAGCAGCAGCGCCCGCATCTACGGCGGCTGGGCGATCAACTAGGGGCCTGGTACACACCCTTGGCGCTAATTCTAGCTGGGATTGCCGCGCTCGCAAGCAGAGATATGCAGCGCTTCCTGGCCGTGGTGGTGGTGGCGACGCCATGCCCTTTGCTGCTGGCGATTCCCACGGCGATTATTGGGGCGATTTCCCTAGCGGCGCGGCGGGCGATCATCATTAAGAATCCAGCAGTCCTGGAGCAGATCGATTCCTGCCAGACGCTGATTTTCGACAAGACCGGCACGCTGACATACGGGCGGCCGACGCTTACGGAAATCATTTGCGCAGAAGGATTGGAGAAGCAGGATGTGCTGCGATTGGCAGCCAGTCTGGAACACTATTCGAAGCATCCGTTGGCTGGAGCGATTCTCGCTGAAGCGAAGGAGCAGGGGACGAAGTTCTTGGGAGTGACAGAATTGAGCGAGGCGCCGGGAGAAGGACTTCGGGGCATTGTCGAAGGGCACACCGTGCGAATAACAGGGAGGAAGCAGGCGGAAGAGGTACACACAATTTTGCCCCCGATGGGCAGTGGTTTGGAGTGCGTGGTGTTTATCGACGAACACTACGCAGCGACGATGCGATTCCACGATGCGCCGCGTGGTGACAGCCGCTTGTTCATCCAGCATTTGAAACCACGGCACGGGGTGCGCAAGGTAATGCTGGTTTCGGGCGACCGAGAGTCCGAAGTACAGTATTTGGCGAAAAGCGTTGGCATCAGTGAAGTGTTTGCTGGCAAGAGTCCGGAAGAGAAAGTCGCGATCGTGAAACAGGAAACGGCCAAGGCAAAAACACTTTTTGTCGGAGACGGCATCAACGATGCGCCGGCATTGACGGCGGCAACGGTGGGTGTGGCCTTTGGATCACAAAGCGACATCATTACAGAGGCGGCGGATGCCGTGATTCTGGAAACGTCACTCGGGAAGATCGATGAACTGATGCACATCGGGCGGCGAATGCGGCGAATTGCGCTACAGAGCGCGCTGGGGGGCATGCTGGCAAGTATCCTCGGGATGATTGCGGCCGCGATGGGCCTCTTGCCGCCGATTGGCGGCGCGGTAGCGCAGGAGGTCATCGACTTATTCGCGGTGCTGAACGCCGTGCGCGTCGCACTGCTCACAGACGATTTGCAGGACTTCTGAGGCCGCGCGCTGATCGGGATCGTCAAGA
>CAVQDN010000013.1:0-382500 GCA_963711275.1 uncultured Acidobacteriaceae bacterium
CATTCGACTTCATTAACTTCGCTATTTATTGCCCTCCCGCTCCGCACCATAAACTAAGGAAGTGCAACAGCCACGAGCGTTCACGATCTCAGGCCCTGCGCTTTCGCCAGCTTCGCCTGCCGCTCATCGAAAGTCCAAAAGCGTTCCGCTTTGAGTTCCAATGCACAGGCCACATGCAGGCTGTCGAGGGTGCGGATGCCGAGTTTGGGCCCGTAGCGGCGGGCGAGATCGGCGCAGACCCGAAATGCGGTCTCCGGCATCGGTATTTCAAGCCAAACACCGGCCCTCAGATCACGGTTCAAATCGGCGTAAGCGGCTTCTGCCTGGTCCGGTAGAATTCTGCCCGGAAACACCTGTTGCGCGACGCGAAAACACTCTGCCAAATGAAAGGGAGTAAAGCAGACGGCTGGGTTGGACTTCATCAACTCTCTCGCAGCCAAGGAATGACTGTCCCACACGTAGAGTGAAACAAGAACGCTGGTATCGGCGTAAGCAGTCAATAGCGGCCACGATCGCGGAGAAGATCGTCAACCACCGGTATCACTCGGTCTCCGAATATTTTCCTGGCTCGGGCGGCGAAATCGGGCCACTGCACCGGCGGCCTGAGTTCTTCTCTTTCCGGAACGATGCGCGCAATGAGGCGGTCGCGTTCACGGAGCTCCACCGTTTTGCCGGCACGAAGCCAGGCTTTCAAGCGGCGAGTGTCGCGGAGCTGACGAATGTTTACAGATGGCATTCTCATATTGTGACACATCAATGTGACACAGGCAACAGCCTTTTTGTCGCGTAATGGCGTTGACACAGCGCAGCTAGTTTTCTTACATACTGCAATCAGCAGTTCGCGCATCTAGAATGGCGATGGAGCGAGGTCCTCAGGATGAAAACAGTTTTGATTCTCTGTTTTGTTGGTTTTGTTCTTGCCTTTGTTGTCGTACTGGCTCATGCTGCCGCGGAACCGCAGGTGTTTTCGACCTCGGCGGGGCCTGTGAAGATTACCCCCTCAATCACGCAAGCACGTTGATCGAGGCGGGCGGCAAGACCATCTATCTCGATCCCGCCAAGCCGGCGAAACTCGACGGGCTCCCTAAAGCCGACCTCATCCTAATCACCGACATCCACGGGGACCACATGGACCCCGACTTCGATCAAGGAAATCAGCAAGGCCGGACACGAGATTCTTCGGCGCCCGCCGTCGGCGCAGACCGTTACGACTCGCCAAGCCGATCGCGAACGGCGAAACGAAGACCGGCAGGGCTGACCATCGAGGCCATCCCGCTACAACCTGAAGCGCGGGCCCGCGGCGGGGAAGCTCTTTCACGATAAGGGGCGCGGCAACGGCTACGTCCTCACCTACGGCGGCAAGCGCTTCTATTTCTCGGGCGACACGGAAGGCGTTCCCGAGATGCGCGCGCTCAAGAAATCGACGTGGCCTTCGTGTGCATGAACCTGCCTTACACCATGCCGCCGGAAGAGGCTGCCGACGCGGTGAAAGCGTTTCATCCGAAGATTGTCATCCCGTATCACTACCGCGGCGTCGGATCTCGCGGTGTTTCGGAAAGCATTAGAGGGAACCGGGATTGAGGTGCGGTTGCTGGAGTGGTACCCGAAATAGTAAGAGGCTTGGCGCCTCCGGTTGCAGCTCCGTCTGACGCCTCGCTCCGACTGGACAGCCGAGGCAGAATGTCCCTACTCTGCCGATAAATGTTCTCCATAACCGGTTCGTGGTACCATCCGGCGAGTGGCTACCGCGAAAAATAACCCCAGTCTCAACCCCAACCGCGAGCGTCTGGTATCGGCGGCGCCGGTGGAGGACGATTCTTCCTTTGAGCCGAAGTTGCGGCCGCAGCGGCTGGCGGAATTCATCGGGCAGAAAAAAGTGAAAGACAATCTGGCGGTGGCCATCGAAGCGGCGCGCTCGCGCGGCGATGCCATGGACCACGTGTTGCTCTACGGCCCGCCGGGGCTGGGCAAGACGACGCTGGCCAACATCATCGCCAACGAACTGGGTGTGCACTTTCAGCCGACGGCGGCGCCGCTGCTGCAGATCAAGGGAGATCTGACCGCGATCATCACCAACATGCAGGATAAACAAGTCTTGTTCATCGATGAGATTCATCGCCTGCAGCCGGTGCTGGAAGAGCTGCTTTATTCGGCGCTGGAAGACTACAAGCTCGACATCATTATCGGCCAGGGGCCGTCGGCGCGCACGCACACGCTGGAAGTGAAGCCCTTCACATTCGTGGGCGCGACCACGCGGGCGGGATTGATTTCGGCGCCCTTGCGATCGCGTTTCGGCATTGTGTTGCGGCTGGAATTTTATACTCCCGAGGATTTGCAGGTGATCGTGGAGCGGTCGGCCGAGATCCTCGGGGTCGAGGTCGACGACGCGGGCGCGAAGGAGATTGCCGGACGTTCCCGCGGCACGCCTCGGATCGCCAACCGGCTTTTACGCCGCGTGCGGGACTATGCCCAGGTGCGCGGTGCGGGCAAGATTGACGAGCCCACGGCGCAGGCTGCGCTGGAGATGCTGGAAGTCGATCAGTATGGATTCGATGAAGTGGACCGGCGGCTGCTTTTGACGATCATCGAGAAATATCAGGGCGGTCCGGTGGGCGTGAATACATTGGCTGCCGTGCTGGCGGAGGAACCGGACGCGATCGAAGAGATCTACGAGCCGTTCCTGATGCAGATCGGATTTCTAAACCGCACCCCCCGCGGCCGCGTCGCCACGCAGTTGGCCTATGAGTATTTCAAAATCACTCCCACCCGCAGGCAGAGTTCGTTGTTCTAGAATCCAAGCCATAGTATGGCCCTTCGTTCCAGTTCAGCTTGTCCCAGTTCGATTCTGAACCCGTACAGTCTAAAGGCGCCGTATCTGTTCGGCAAACCTTATAACATTATTTTATTGTTTTGTTTGTGCGGCTGATGGTGTATCTTGCTCCATTCCCCGTAGGGGGCGGGGCCGAGCGGGGGCGCGTTTGTACTTGTCTCGAGTTTTGTGGGGTGGGCATTATCTTGGCGCGAAAGTAGCGATTCTCACCGTATTAGTTCTGGGTGCAACAGAACTAACGGCCTCAGGCTTCGCGCACCCGAGGCGAACTGATTCAAGATTCCCCGAGCTGCTTCTACTATCTCGCAAAGTGCCGGGTCGTCGCCATCGGCGTCCGTGCCGCAGAATTCGCAACCGCGCCCAACCGACGCCTGCTAATCCACCGCAACATACCAATCCGGCCGCGCCTGATCAGAAGCCGGCGCCGTCGCCGCAGTATCCGACTCCGTCGGAGCAATTGCCGGAACCGCCCATCAAGAATCCGGACGTAAACCCTGCGCCGAAGGCGGCTGTGAGCGCCGCCCTCGTTGACTGTCCCTCGCTTGTTGCGCGCGCCGGTGCTGGAAGATTTCCTCAACATGCAGCCGGAGGGAGAGATCGCTTTGCAGATGGCCAAGGTCACCGGCTTCATCCAGCGAACGCCCCACGATGGTGCGAGCGTCTCCGAGCCGACCGAGGCATACCTGGGATACGACCAGAAAAATCTCTACGTGGTTTTCATTTGCTTCGACGATCCGAGGAAGGTCCGCGCCCGCATGTCGCGTCGCGAAGATATCCACGATGACGACGAGGTGGAAATCATGCTCGACACCTTCCACGACCGGCGCCGGGCCTACGCTTTCCAGACGACGCCGCTCGGGGTGCAATGGGACGCCATTTGGACCGAGGCTTCGCGCGAAGAAGTGAATGGGAATTTCGACACTTCTTTCGACACGGTGTGGAACTCGCGCGGCAAAGTGACGAACCGCGGATTCGTCGTGTGGCTCGCGATTCCGTTTAAAAGCCTGCGCTTTCCCTCGACCCAGAAACAGGCATGGGGAATCATTCTGTATCGCGGCATTAATCGTAAGAACGAAAACTCGTTCTGGCCGCATATTTCCCGTGGGGTGCAGGGCCGGCTCGGGCAGGCGGCAACGCTGTATGGGCTGGAAGAGATTTCTCCCAGCCACAACATCGAATTGATTCCTTATGGCCTGATGCGCGGCTACCGGGCGCTCGACACGCGCGACCCGACTAACCCGTATTTTCAACATGCCGACGTACAGGGTCAGCCGGGGATGGATGCGAAGTTCGTGATCCATGATCACTTCGTCGTCGACATGACGGCGAACCCGGACTTCAGCCAGGTTGAGTCCGAGGATCCGCAGATTACCGTGAACCAACGCTATGCCGTGTATTTTCCGGAGAAGCGGCCGTTCTTTCTGGAGAACGAGGATTTCTTTCGCACTCCGATGGATCTGATGTTTACGCGCAACATTGCCGACCCCTCGGCCGGAATTCGGCTCACGGGCAAAGATGGGCCGTACTCCATCGGGCTGTTGGCGGCGGACGATCGCAGTCCGGGACTCGCCGTGCCGGACTATAGCCAGTATTCCGGGATGCGTTCCTATTTCACCATCGCGCGGGTCAGCCGCGATATTTTTCGTCAATCGAGTATCGGCGCGATTTATAGCGACTGGGAGTGCCCTACGACAGGCGAATTTAACCGCTTGGGCGGCGTTGACACTCGCCTGACTTTCAAGTCGAATTGGACGCTCGAGGGCCAGGCCATCGCCAGTTCCAGCAATCTGAATCTCAACTGCGAAGCCAACCTCGCCCCATTCAGTTCCGGGAACGCCGGCCATGGGAACTATTACGCGGGCCCGGCGGAGAAGGTGGAACTGCAGCATGAGGGGCTGCACTTAGGCTACGAGCGGAATTTATAAAGACATCACTCCGGGATTCGTCACGATTCCCGGATTCATCAATCGCGTGGACATTCGCGAGACCGCGCAGGACATACGCTACCGCTTTCGGCCGAAGAAAGGCTGGGTTTTGGCCTGGGGACCGTCACTGAATCTGCGCTACGATTTTGACCATACCGGCATGCGTCTGGACACCGACTATGCCCCCTACGTCGCGATCTCGGGGCGCGGCCAGACGATCATTTTTCTACGTCCTTACGAAGAAATGCGGGAGCGGCTGCGTCCCAGGGATTTCTGCTTTCTAGGGTTCTCGGTGTTCTGCTCGCCGCCGAATCCGGGCAATCTGGACTATCACCAGCACACCAGCGGCGCCACCATCCAGACTGGATATTTCAAGAAGGCGACACTCGGCGCCGGTTATTACTGGGGCGATGGGGTGAATTTTGTAGCGTCGCCCGCCTCTGCCGTTCCTATAATCGACCCTATAATCGACCCTTTGTGGCGAGCGAGGACAGCGCCCAGGCCAGCGTCACTCTTCGGCCCATGACGCCCCTCAAGATTGAGAACACCTACCTGTTCGAGCGGTTGCGCGCCACCAACAGCGCTTTTGTTTTTGAGCAATCACAAGTTCCGGGCGCTGGCCACGGAATTTTCAACGATCACATCCTGCGCAGCAAGTGGAACTGGCAGTTCACTCCACAGCTTTCCGCGCGGGTCATTCTGCAATACAACGCACTTCTGGCCGGAACGCCGGGGGTGGGATCGCCTTACACCTACCTAGGGACGTCGAGACAATTCAATGCCGACTTCCTGCTTACCTATCTGGTCCATCCCGGCACGGCGATTTACATCGGTTACAACAGCGATCTGCAAAACTTGAACGTGCAGCAGAGAGTCGGAGTGTTCCAGACGCCGCGCGGTTATCTCAACGACAGCCGGCAGTTTTTCGTGAAGGTGAGCTATTTGTTTAGATTCTGAAGAAGCTCTCAGCTGTCAGCCAGGACCGCGTTGTTATTATCTTTGCTGATCGTGATGGCTGATAGCTCATAGCCGATACCTGGACAGCTCTCTACCGTTGCTGAATCCCGACCCGGTCCGGTAGAATCTAATGATTCGAATCGAGGTTGGACTCCCATGAAACCAGCTATTCATCCTGCATATAACGAAGTTCGGGTGCATTGCGCGTGCGGCAACACATTTATGACCCGGTCAACCCATAAGGGTGACATCGGCGTGGAAATCTGCTCGAACTGCCACCCATTTTTCACGGGCAAGCAGAAGCTGATGGACACCGCCGGCCGGGTGGAGCGCTTCCGCCGCAAGTACGCGAAAAAGGACGCAGCGGTGCCCGCGACTCCGGCGAAGTAATATTCGCCACGGATTCACGCGAATAGATCGCAAAACTCAGCCCTCGCTTCGGCGAGGGCTTTTGCTTTGCGGGGACGGGTAGAATAAGACGGTGAAGAAGTTCTGGGATAATTCGCGTGGGGCGGGCACTTTTGCCCGCCCGCCAGCGCAGCTGATGCCAGTTCCCGCGGCGCTCACGATCGGCAACGTGACCATCGCCCCGGCCACGGTGCTCGCTCCCATGGCTGGCGTGACGGACACGGTCTTCCGCCGCTTCATTCGCAACCTGGGCGGATGCGGTCTGATCATGACGGAGTTCACCTCGGCCGACGGCGTGCTCCGCAAAAAAGATCAGAAGGCCAAACGCTATCTCCATTTCTACGAAGATGAGCATCCGATCTCGGCGCAGCTTTTTGGGAGCGACCCGTATGTGATGGCGGAGGCCGCCCGCATGGTCGAAGGCCTGGGCTTCGATCTGGTGGACTTGAATCTGGGATGTCCGGCAAAAAAAGTCGTCAAGTGCAACGGGGGTTCCGGCCTGTTGCGCGATCTTCCCGCGATCGGAAAGATTTTTGAAGCCGTCCGCGCCGCGGTGACAATTCCCTTCACCGTAAAATTCCGCGCCGGATGGAACGACGAAGAAATCGTCTGCGTGGAGCTGGCTCGCATGGCGGAATCCTGCGGCCTGGCAGCGGTTGCGTTGCACGCCCGCACTCGCGAGATGGGGTACAGCGGCCAAGCCCGTTGGGAGTGGATCGCCGCCATAAAAGATGCGGTGAAGATTCCGGTCATCGGCAATGGCGACATCCGCAGTCCTGAAGATGCTTGTGCCATGGTGACGCAGACCGGTTGCGATGCTGTCATGATCGGGCGGACGGCTCCGTCGAACCCGTGGATCTTCCGGCAGATTGAGCAGTATTGTGCTTACGTAGCGGCGGACGCATTCGTCCGCCCGGGCGAGCGCAGCTCGACTAGTTTTGAAGCTGGCGCCACCCCCCGACTCGATGGGCAATGCGACCCTCGGCCTTCAGCGGCCCCGGACGAATGCGTCCGGGGCTATGTGGGTGGTCTTTACGACCAGCCTTCCGAGGCCGACCGCTACCAGATGATTCGCACTTACTTCCAGATGCTGATCGAGGAAGAACTGCCGGACGCTGTCGGCAAGATGAAGCAGTTCGCGTCGTGGTTCACCCACGGCGTTCCCGGCGGGGCAGGATTGCGCAAAGCAATCTACGAATCGAAAAGCGCGCCGGAAATTCTTTGCCGGGTGGAGGGATTCTTCGAAGCGAGATTATGTGGCGCCGGCGCTCTCGCCCGCGAAATCTGAGGCCTATCTGGAGGCTGGTAAGAAGTTAGCGCGCCTCACGCGCCACCATCTTCCCCGCCTCATCCCTCTCCACGTAGGCCCACGGCGTTTTGGGGTCATGGGTGAAAACTGTCAGCCACCTTTCTGGGATCGACTGCGCGTAGTAGTTCTTCTTGCTCTCAATTGTCTGGAGCGGATAGAGATCGAAGCTCATACCCCAGGTGAGATCGATGTGGGCTATCGTGGGCATCAAGTCGGAGATGTAGCAGGCGGTCGTGCCCTCAGGGGCTAAAGCCCTCTCTTTATGGGCATTCAACGGCACGACTGAAGTCGTGTCCTCCCCGTTCATGCTCTTCCCGTTCATGATTCTCCCGTTCTTGTCGTTCGCCGGGCCTCCGCGGATAATTATCGCTTGCATGTGGGCGGTGTGGCCGGGAAACGTCTTCACCGAAATGCCGGGGACAATCTCTTCGCCGCCTTTGAGCAGCGTCATCTGCCCGCTTTCGACGAGCGGATCGTAATTTTCCGGGATGTAGCTGATGGTGTCGCGTTCGCTGGGATGCTGCGCATATTGCCATTCGCCTTCGGGCGCGTAGTACTTTGCACGCGGAAATGTGGGGACAATCTTGCCATTCCTGTCCCGCACCGTATTCCAGCCGCAATGATCGAAATGCAGGTGAGAATTAATCACAATGTCGATATCTTCCGGACCGACGCCGCCGGCCTCGAGATTGCCGAGCAGCTTCGCCGGCTGTCCGTAGAACTTAATCATGCGGTCGGAGAGCTTGTTGCCCATGCCAGTCTCGACCAATACAGTTTGCTGGCCGGTACGAATCAGCAGCGAGTTGAGTCCAGCAGTGACGTAATTCTTGTCGTCAGCCTCAACCTTTCGAGACCACATGACCTTGGGCACAACGCCAAAAAATGCTCCGCCGTCCAGCGGATACGTGCCGTCGGAAACGATGCCGAGTTCGAAGGCGCCAAGGGTATGCCATTTCATTAATGTAGTGTGCCACATTTGCAACGGCATAAACCCTTCCCACAGCGGGCACGGAGTTGCAGATAGGACGTGTTGCGAGACTCAATCTGCTTCCACCGCATGCTAGAATCAATACAGACTCAATGCTTCCCGACATAGAGAATCTGCTGAAACTGCAAGACACAGACAAGGAAATCCGCCGTTTGCAGGATGAAGTCGCGGAGTTTCCCAAGCGCGTGGCTGTGATTGAGCAGAAGCTGGCGGGCACCAAGGCGCAACTGGAAAAAGCCCAGACTGCGGTGAAGGCAGACGAAGCTGCGCGCCGCAAATATGAGACCGCCATCTCCGATCTCCGCGGCAAAATCTCGAAGTATCGCGACCAGTCTCTCGACGTCAAGACTAACGACCAGTACAAGGCGCTGCTGCACGAGATCCAGTTCGCCGAAAAAGAAATTGCCGCGAACGAAGACAAGATTCTCGAGTTGATGGTCAACGCCGACGCCCGCGACAAGGAAGTAAAAGCCGCGCAAGTCGAGCTCAAAGCCGAAACTGCTGAGATCGAAAAAGAAAAAGAAGAAGCCCGGATGCGTACCGCGGAAGACGAGAAGCTCCTCGCGGAATGGCGCGCCAAACGCGATCAGATTCGCACCGGGGTCAACGACGACTTGCTTCGCCATTACGAGCGGGTGTCAAAGTTTCGGGGCAGCGGCATTTCCGAAGTTCGGGATCAGAAATGCATGGCCTGCCGCGTCATGCTGCGGCCGCAGACTTACAACGAAGTTCGTTCCGGCCAACAGACCATCGTTTGCGACTCCTGCCAGCGCATTCTTTATTTCAATCCCGCCGACGAACTGGCCGATCAGAAGCCCTCGACGACCCGACCCAAACGCCATCATCCCAAGATTGACGCGTCCCAAGCGTGGTACTACCGCTCGGAATTTAACGGAATCGGCGAAGTATTTCTTTGTCTCACCAACGCACGCGGCCGAGCCAGCCGGCGCGTCTATGACGTTCACACCGGACGCCTCATCGGCGACATCCTGATCCGCGAAGGCGATTACCGCCAAGCGTTTCCCGAAGAAATTACCGACGCCATGCGCCTGAACGGCGGCTGGACAGAAAACGAACTCGACGCCTTCGGCACGGAGCTTCCCATGGTCGCCCTCGATTCGCTGCGATTCGATCTTGACCTGGCCCGTCACGAGGCCACCACTGGCTCGCATTCCAAGCACCAGGTCCCAGCGCCCACCGAACAGGCCGCCAGCTAGTAGATTCATGTAGAAGATGGCTGGGCGGACGAATGCGTCCGCCGCTACGCAGCCATGTCGGGACAGACGCATTCGTGGGGTCGGCTCATCCGAACGCCAGCATTTAAGATGGCAGAATGCCCAGAGCGTTCGCCGCCGCAAGTCTTCCGATAGTGAAGGTTTCCCCCCGAGGCGCCTCTCGCTTGAAAGAGGGCCACGTTTGGGTTTACCGCTCCGACATCGTTTCCGCCGAGTCGGTTTCCCCTGAATCGTTAGTGCAAGTCGCCGACTATCGCGGCAAATTTCTCGGCACGGCCCTCTACTCCAGTTCGTCGCAGATCGCTATCCGCATGATCTCCTCCGACCGCGTGGCGGATTTTCTCCCTCTGCTCCGCCAGCGCATCGCGGAAGCCATTGCCTACCGCGCTTCTATGGTCCGCGACACCGACGCCTTTCGCCTCGTCTTCAGCGAAGCCGACTTCCTCCCCGGCCTGATTGTCAACCGCTACAACGACATTTTCTCCCTGCAAATCCTCACCCAGGCCATGGACGCCGACCCCGTCCGGCAGGCAATCCTCGCGGAACTGACGGCCCGCCTGTTCCCCGCCTCCATCATCGAGCGCGTCAACCCGCGCGTCCGCGAACTCGAAACACTTCCGCCCCGCGCTTCCGGCCTGCTGCAAGGAGAAAAGACTTCCACCACGTTCTCGATGAATTCGATTCAGTTCCACTTCGACGCCCTCGAAGGCCAGAAAACTGGAGCCTTCCTCGACCAGCGTGAAAACTACGCCGCCGCCGCGCAGTACGCTCACGGCGACGCTCTCGACGTTTTCTGCTATCAAGGTGGCTTCGCGCTTCATCTCTCGCCACGTTGCTCTCAGGTAACCGGCGTCAACAGCTCGCGTCCCGCACTCGAAATCGCCGAGCAAAACGCCGCGTTGAATCATTGCGAAATCGAATGGATCGAGGGCAACGCTTTCGATCTGCTCAAGGACTACTCCTCTGCAGATCGCCGCTATGACACGATCGTTCTCGACCCGCCCGCTTTCGCCAAGAGCAAGCGCGATCTCGATGCTGCCTTGCGCGGCTATAAGGAGTTGAATCTTCGCGCCTTGAAGATGGTTCGCCCGGGCGGGGTCCTAATCACATGCTCGTGTTCTTATCATGTAAGCGAGTCCAACTTCCTCGAAATGCTTGCGGACGCGGCGCTCGACGCTCATCGGACCCTCCGGCTGATCGAGGTCCGGGGACAGGCAAAGGACCACCCAGTCCTGTTGAATATACGGGAAACAGCCTATTTAAAGTGCGTGATTGCCATGGTAAGTTGATGTAAATAAAGCCCAAACATTGCTTGACAGTAACACACTCAAGTTTTATGCTTCTTTTACGCTAATTTTGCGTCAAATGAGTGACCGCCGCTACGAGCTTTATTCGCAAGCCGGTCCTAAACAAATCCTGGAATTAACCAATCTCTGGAGGAGGTTTTTAGCTATGACCGTATTAACCCGTTGGGAGCCGTTCCGTGAGTTTTCCACCCTGCAGGACCGCATGAACCGCCTGTTCCGCGAATCGTATGCCGGAGAGGGACGAGACGAGTCCTTGACCACATCGAGCTTTGCCCCCGCTGTCAACGTCTACGAAGACGAGCACAAAGTCACGTTGAAGATCGAGGTGCCCGGAATCGACGAAAAGGACATCGACATCCGCGTGGAGAACAATACGCTGACCGTGTACGGCGAGCGTAAGATCGAAAAAGAGGAGAAAGAAGAGAACTATCGCCGCGTGGAGCGCCAGTACGGCAGCTTTACCCGCACCTTCACCCTGCCCAGCAGCGTAGACAGCGACAACGTTTCGGCGAACTACGACAAAGGCGTGTTGAAGATTAATCTGCCGAAGAAGGCCGAAGCCAAGCCTAAGCAGATCAAGGTGAGCGTTGGCGGCGTCAGCGCAGGAAACGAGAAGTCCATCGAAGCCAAGACTGCGGAAAGCAAAGGGCCCAGCAAGGCCGCGTAATTTCAGCAAAACAGTTTTGTGTGGGACCGGGTCTCGGACCCGGTCATCGAGCGCAGCTCGATCGCTCTTGCGGGAGACGGAAGAAATGTCTGCCTCCCGTTTGTTTTTGCAAATTGATAGTCATCCCCAAGGGAAGCTAATGCGGCGTCTCGACTCCAGCACGCGCAGAGATTCTTCGCTTCACTCACTGACAAAAGAAAGTAGAGAGAATTACCATGCCAATCCGTTGGGACAAGTTCACCGTCAAAGCGCAGGAAGCCGTCCAGCGCGCGAACGAAATCGCCTCTGAACACGGCAATCCCGAACTGCAGCCACTCCACCTGCTGGCGGCTTTGCTTGAAGACAAGGAAGGCATTGTTCCGCCAGTACTGGAGAAGATTGGCATTGGACCGCAAGCTGTGCTCAGCGAGGTCTATCGCGAACTGGAAAAGCTGCCCAAGGTTTCCGGAAGCGCGGCGCAGGCCACGCTTTCGAATGAAGGTAACAAGTTGCTCGACCAGGCTTTCAAAGAAGCCTCCAACTTCAAGGACGAATACGTCTCCACCGAGCATCTGCTGCTGGGAATCACCCATCTCAAGCGGGACGTTGCGCAGCAAATCCTGGCCCGCCAGGGAGCGACTTATGACGCGATTTTGAAAGCGCTGACTGTGGTTCGCGGTTCTCAAAAAGTGACCGACCAGAATCCCGAAGCCAAGTATCAGGCGCTGGAGCGCTATGCCCGCGACCTGACCGAGCAGGCGCGCCGCGGCAAACTCGATCCCGTCATTGGACGCGATGAGGAAATTCGCCGCGTGGTGCAGGTTCTTTCGCGCCGAACGAAAAATAATCCGGTGCTCATCGGCGAGCCCGGCGTCGGCAAAACCGCCATCGTGGAAGGCCTGGCCCAAAGAATTATCTCCGGAGACGTGCCCGAGGTTCTGAAGAACAAGCGCGTGGTTGGGCTCGACCTCGGAGCCATGCTGGCCGGAGCGAAGTATCGCGGGGAGTTCGAGGACCGGCTCAAAGCCGTGCTCAAGGAAATCGAAGACTCGCAGGGCCAGGTCATTCTCTTCATCGACGAGTTGCACACGCTGGTCGGCGCCGGGGCCGCCGAGGGCGCCATCGATGCGTCCAACATGCTGAAGCCCGCGCTGGCTCGGGGTGAACTGCGGGCTATCGGCGCTACTACGCTCAACGAATATCGCAAATATATCGAGAAAGATGCTGCCCTGGAGCGGCGCTTCCAGATTGTTTTTGTCGGCGAACCCAACGTTGAAGATACGATCTCGATTCTTCGCGGCCTGAAGGAGAAGTATGAAGTCCATCACGGCGTGCGCATCAAAGACTCGGCCATCGTCGCGGCGGCAACGCTTTCGCACCGTTACATCACCGACCGTTTTTTGCCGGACAAGGCCATCGACCTGATCGATGAAGCGGCGGCTTCTCTGCGCATTCAAATCGACTCGCTGCCTACCGATATCGATCAGCTGGAGCGCAAGGCGATGCAGCTGGAGATCGAGAAGCAGGCGCTGAAGAAGGAAGACGACGCGAACTCGAAAGATCGGCTGGCGGTCATAGAAAAGGAACTGGCCGAGATTCGCGAGAAGTCGAACACGCTCAAGGCGAACTGGAAAAAAGAAAAGGACCTCATCGCGCGGGTTCGCGCGTTGAAAGAGCAGATTGAAAAATTAAGAGTCGAGGAGCAGGCGGAAGAGCGCAAGGGCAATCTGCAGCGCGTCGCCGAAATTCGCTACAGCCTGATTCGCCACGCTGAAGAAGAGCTGGCCAAACTCAGCAAGCAGATGGAGAGTCAGGGCGGAAAGCGCATGCTCAAAGAGGAAGTCAACGAAGAAGATGTGGCGCACATCGTCTCCAAGTGGACCGGAATTCCGGTTTCGAAGATGCTCGAAGGCGAAGTGAAAAAGCTGGTCACGATGGAAGACCGATTGCGCCAGCGCGTGGTGGGGCAGGATGCCGCACTGGAGCGCGTGGCCAATGCCATTCGCCGTTCGCGAGCTGGATTGAGCGATCCCAAGCGGCCTATCGGTTCGTTTATTTTTCTCGGCCCCACGGGAGTCGGCAAAACCGAACTGGCGCGCGCCCTCGCGGAATTTCTCTTCGACGACGAGCATGCATTGTTGCGCATCGACATGTCCGAGTACATGGAGAAGCATTCCGTGGCGCGGCTGATCGGCGCGCCTCCGGGATATGTTGGTTATGACGAAGGCGGGCAGCTGACCGAACAGGTGCGGCGGCGTCCCTATGCGGTCGTGCTCTTTGACGAAATCGAAAAAGCGCATCCCGACGTCTTTAACGTTCTATTGCAGATAATGGACGACGGGCGGCTGACCGACGGTAAGGGCCGCCTGGTCAACTTCAAGAACACGATCATCATCATGACGTCGAATATTGGCTCCAGTTATTTGCAGGCCGACAATGTGCGCACGCCGGAAGAGTTTGAGAAGGCGAGCGAGCAGGTGCAGTCCCTGCTGCACACACACTTCAAGCCTGAGTTCCTGAACCGAGTCAACGACATCATTGTTTTCCGCCCGCTGGGCAAGGAACAGCTGGTGCGGATCATCGAGCTGCGGTTGGAAGATGTGCGCCGCCTGCTGGCCGATCGCAAGATTTCGCTAGAGCTTACGGATGCGGCCAAAGAACTTCTGTTCACGCAGGGTTACGACCCGAACTTTGGGGCGCGCCCTTTGAAAAGAGCCATCCAAAAGCTGATACAGGATCCGCTGGCGCTGAAGATTCTTGATGGCGAGATTCTTCACGGCGACCACGTCATCGTGGATGCTGACAGGAAAGCCGGGAAAATGGTGTTTGAGGTCAGCCGGCGCGTGGGCGAGAAAGAGCCCGCCAAAGCGAAGCGATGAGTCTGAAAGCGGAATCGTTACACGGTTCCGCCCAGCCTTCGAGCTTCGCTCGACATGTCTGAGATCCGGACCGACACACAACAACACAATCCTTGCGGCAAAGCCAGCCTTCACCGGTGTACACTCATTGATTCGCATAACCGTGAATTCGCGGTCATTTCTTGCCCGTGAGGATCATTCGTGAAACGTCAGATTTCTCTCGTCTCTAGCTGCTGTCTGCTCGCATTTTTCTTTGGCGTAACTGCTTCCTTGCTCGCGCAGACTCAAGCTGCCACCAAGCCGCTCACCATTGAAACCATGTATCAGCCGGGAGGACTGACGGGACGCGCGCCCGAGACTTTGGAGTGGAGTCCGGATGGTACGAGGCTCACCTTTGTGCAGCGCGACGAAAGAGGGGAGAAGGGCGAACTATGGAATGTAGACGTGACCACCGGGGAGAAGAAGGTGTTGGTGAGTGCGGCGAAGCTGGCGTCGCTCGATCCGGACCTGAATAAAGTCGTGAAAAATGAGAGAGAGAAGGAACGGCGGACGCGTTATCACGTGGCAGCATATTTGTGGGCGCCCGATTCGAAGCACTTAATCTTCGACTCGCAGGGGCAGCTGTGGCTCTACGATCTGGGATCGGAGACTGCGGTGCAGTTTACTTCCGCTTCCGATCCCAGCGGAGATCCGAAGTTTTCGCCGGACGGCGGGCATGTGGCTTATGTGCGCAAACACAATTTGTATGTGCGTCCGGTGAACGGGAAAGATGAAAAGCAGCTGACCAAGGACACTAGCGACGACCTGTTCAACGGTGACATTGACTGGGTCTATGCCGAAGAATTGGCGGTGCGCAGCAATTATTTCTGGTCACCTGACAGCAAGGAAATCGTGTTTCTGCACATGGATGAGACCAAGGTGCCGATTTATCCCATCACAGACTGGCTGCCGACACATCCCAACGTGGAAAACGAAAAATATCCCAAGGTGGGCGATCCGAATCCGGTAGTGAAGCTGGGTGTGGTGGACGCGGAGAAGAGTAAAGTACGGTGGATTTCGCTCCGCAGTGATCAGGACTCGTATATCCCCCGGTTTGGGTGGGTGCGCGAAGGAGTGATTTGGGCGGAGGTGCTGAACCGCACCGAAGACAAGATGGACCTGTATTTCGTGGACGCGAAGTCGGGCAAGTCGCGGATTGTCCTGACGGAAACCACGCCGGGAGCGTGGATCGACTTCGAGCATGTGGAAGTTCGTTTTCTGAAATCGAGCGGGCAGTTTCTGTGGCCAAGCTGGCGCGATGGGAACATGCATCTCTATCTGTATAGCTTTGACAGGCAGAATCCGATGGAGGCGGAGGCTAAGCTGGAGCGGCAACTGACGAATGGCGACTTCGAAGTACTGGGAATTGAGGGAGTGGATGAGGCCGCTGGAACGGTGTTTTTCTCGGCGAACAAGGATGATCCGCGGCAGATGCATATTTTTTCGGTGCAGTTGGATGGCTCGGGGCTCAAGGCGCTGACTTCGGAAGAGGGAATTCATTCTGGAAATTTCAGCGACGACGGGAAGCACTATACGCACACCTTTTTTGGTCCACAGACGGCGACGACGATTTCGCTGTGCGCGGTTGGCGGGGCATGCAATCCGGTGTGGAAGGCGCGCGACGCGATTGCGGAATACGGATTGCGGGCGCCAAAATATCTGGAATTCAAGGCCGAGGATGGGACCGTGCTGTACGGGCGGTTGTTGCTTCCTGCGGGTGCGCCGGCTGGCGGTAAGATTCCGCTGATCGTAAATATCTACGGAGGTCCGGCGGCCCAGCTGGTGAGGAAGGGAGCGCCCGATCCGTTCGACGAAATTCTGTCGCGGAAAGGATTCGCGATTTTTGCGGTGGATAATCGCGGCACGCCGGGGCGAGATCGAAAGTTCCAGACGGCGATCCGGCACGAATTTGGCGCTATTGAGTTGAAGGATCAGCTGACCGCGTTGGACCAGTTGTTGGCGCAGTATCCGCAGCTGGACAAAGATCGCGTGGCGATCTGGGGATGGTCAAATGGGGGATCGATGACGTTGTATGCGATGACGCATTCGGAGCGTTTCCGCGCGGGCGTGGCCGTGGCTCCGGTGACGAACCAGATCAATTACGACACCATCTACACCGAGCGCTACATGGGTCTGCTGAAGGATGACAAGGCTGGATACGAAGAGTCGGATGTGACGCGAGACGCGAACAAGTTGCACGGGGCGCTGCTGCTGGTGCATGGCACGAGCGATGACAATGTGCACTTCCAGAACAGCATTCAGATGATTAACGCGCTAATCAATTCGGGAAAGCAGTTTCGGCTTATGGTCTATCCCGACAAAACGCATAGCATTGCGGGGAAGGATGCGCGGGTGCATCTGTTCACGATGATTGTGGATCACTTTGAGCGGGAGTTAAAGTAAGGGGATTTAGATTTTCAGCTTGCGTAGCAGACATAGGAAATTCTTTACCACAGAGTCACAGAGTCACAGAGAAAACCAACCACAATCCAAACTTAAGATTCTTAGAACCTCTCTGTGGCTCTGTGGTGAAAAGCCTAACTGCATGAATCCGCCGGGTAGTTGCCGATGTGAGTCAGGTAATAGCCGCCGCAGTTTTAGTGGGCCACGCCGCCTATTTGTGCCTGCCTGAACCTTTGCGCGGACTCTCTTTGGAGGGTGCTTCTTTCGTCGAGCTTTCCTTCGAGGAAGTCTCCCTGGAAGAACTTTCCTTGGAGGAACTGTCTTTGGACGCACTCTCTTTCGCGGAGCTGTCCCCCTTGGATTTGTCGTCCTTCTTGTCTTTCTCTTTCGACGAGGAATCTCCTCCGCCGGAGGCTACCTGGGAGGAGGATTTCTTAGCGTAATCAGTGACGTACCAGCCGGTGCCCTTGAACTGAACGGCGGGCGCGGAGATCATCTGCTCGACCTGGCCGCCGCACTCGGGGCACTTCTTAACCATCTTGTCGGAAAACTTCTGGATTTTTTCGAAGCGGTGGCCGCACTTCTTGCATTCGTATTCGTAAAGAGGCATGAGTGTGAGACGGTTGTGAGGGACAACTCGATTTCATATTGATTTTAGGGGCGCGGAGCGATTGCGTCAATTCAGGGGCATGGTCGTTGAATCAGTTCTTGCAGACGTTTTGGGGCAGTGTTGCGCCAGGCGGCTTGATGGCTTTGCAGGTTTCTTTTTCCACCAGTTCCAGATGAACGAAAGTGGCACCGCGGCGTCCCCAAGCTCCTTCCACCGGGAACGAAAATCTTCGAGTGATCTTTGGTGAAGTTGTGCTGGTCTTCAGGCGAGAGTTTGACCATGCCGAGCGATGTGTCGGGATAGCCGAGCGTGGCAAAGATTTTCCCTGCGACGCGGAAGTCAGGGTGGTCCATGTGTGAGCGTTCTTCGGTCTCTGGAAAAGCGAGAGCTATTTTGCGGAAATCGTTGGCGGTCACGGGGCGGTCTCCTCAAGTACGTACGTTTAGCATAAACCGCAGGCGAGGCCGCAAAGTCACGGACGGCGCAGCAGAGGTGCACTATGGCGAAGAGGCTGCGTCGAGCTTTGCTCGATGGGACAGCCGAGGCGGCTGTCGCCACATAGGCGGTGGTAGACTCCGGCCATGAGGGATGCGGAAAAAACTGTTCTCAGCGAAGAAGCTTCTGCCGCGACTGGGCCCGCGCTTTATCTGGTGGGGACGCCGATCGGGAATCTGGAGGACATTACTCTGCGCGCGGTGCGCGTGTTGAAGGAAGTGGATGTGATTGCCTGCGAGGACACGCGGCAGACGCAGAAGCTGCTCAATCATTATGCGATCGCGACGCGCACCACCAGTTATCACGAGCACAACGAGATGACGAAGTCGGGGGAGTTGGTAAAAGAGATGCAGGAGGGAGCGAGCGTCGCGCTGGTGACGGATGCGGGCATGCCGGGAATTTCCGATCCCGGATACCGGCTGATTACGCTGGCGATTCGGCATCGGGTGCCGGTGGTGCCGATTCCGGGGGCGTCTGCATTTCTGGCAGCGCTGGTGGCGAGCGGGCTGCCTACGGATTCGTTTCGCTTCAGCGGATTTCTCCCGGCAAAACGCGGGGAGCGGCGGGCGATGCTAGAGGCGATCAAAAACTCGCCTCGCACACAGGTTTTTTATGAGGCTCCGCACCGGATCGTAGAGACTCTCATCAGATGTTGTCGAAGTTCTGGGAGAAGCGCGGCACGTCGTGGTGGCGCGGGAAGTCACCAAACTGCATGAAGAATTCCTGCGCGGGTCGGGCGGGTGAAGTGCTAGAGAGCTTGAAGGCGCGCGAGGTCGTAAAGGGCGAGATCACGCTGCTGATGGCAAAGCCTGAGGAAGAAGATGCTCAGGTAGGGACGGACAGCCTGCCCTGAACAAAGTCGAAGGGTCCGTCCGTCGGTTCGGCAGCGAGTGGAGCAGATTATGGCGGAAGAAAAAGTGGATGAGAAAATCGCGCTGAAGAAGGTGGCGAGGGAGCGAGGAGTTTCGAAGAGCGAGGCTTATCGGGAATTGCAGAGGAGTAAGTGAATTGCATCGTCCTACTTGCGCCGCGAGTCCGCTTTACGCCTTTCATGTGTCGAGCCATGCTCGTCGTAAACGACAGTCACATGCCCCAAGCGCGTAATGCTCCCAACAAGTGGGGCATTGTAGGTTCTAGACAGTTCTTTCATCAGAGGGACTGCGCCCAATAACGCCTGCGCCATTTCAGCGCCATTGAAATTGCCGGAACCGAAATAAAACTCCCGCACTTTGTGTCGCCGTACGGCGTCGCGTTCTATTTCGTTATAGCGATTTCTTTTGTCTTTCGTGAGAACAATCCATCCTCGCTCGGCGACAAACGGAAGCCAAACCTCATCCCCTGTTCCGCGGGCAAAGTGATCTCGGTGGCGTCTATATTGAACGCCGTTGGCTTCCAAGGCTTCGAGGATGGGCTGACAGTTGTCTAGATTTTCGTCCAAGTAGAGGACGAAATCGTCAAGCTGCAACTGCTCGGGTCTCCCAGCGGATTGCCTCTTCGATCTGCTTTTCTTCGAGGGCATATTCCTTGGCTAGGTCGTGCATCGACTCGCGGGCGTTGAACCGAGAAGCGATCACAGCAGTGGATATGCCGGTGCCAGAGATAACGGGCTTGCCGAAGCCAAGTCCCGGATCGATGACAATAAACTTGGGCTCTGTCGCGCTTCTCTCCCGCACGAAAGGGTAAAACTTGAACGCTCCCAAAGTCTTGTCGTACTCGACGCGCTCCAAGTGGGCTTCCACGATCTCTGGAATTGCAAGCTGCCCCCCCCTGGACAAATTGATGAACTCGTCAATCTCTTTTATAAGTAGGTCAATACGATTGGTGAACAACGGCTCCTCGATTAAAGGATGCCTAAATCTAGAAGTGTTGTTCAGATGCGCGACTGCCCGGCGAATTTTGGGAAGGCGCAAATCGTAAAGACTGCGCATCGACGCGAGCATGTGGCACTCCAAGAGGTTCATGAACGATAATGCTCGCGGCTGTTTTTGCGCAACGGAAATTAAGGGCGCCACTCTTCCCCTACCAAACGCCCAATATTCAAGAGTTTTTATCGGAACTCGAAGATAGAGAGCTGCTTCAGAGAGTCCATAAAGAGGAAGCTCCATCCGTTCATCGATTGCGGGACATTTCATGGTTCTCTCCTTAACCCTTTACTGTCAGAGCGCCTAATTGCTACTGAACTGATATACCACACATTGCTCACTATACAGGCTTGGGGACCATCAAAGACAAGATTCCTCACAGCCGAATTCCCGGTCCAGGCTACTTTCCGGTCAACTCCTTTCTTACGATTTCGCTGACCATTTTGCCGTCGACGCGCATGCCAGCGGCGTTGAATCTCGCCATGGCGTTCTTCATGACCGCGCCCATGTCTTTCATGGTGGGCGAGCCCATTTCGGCGATGGCGGCTTTGACGCCTGCGACTACTTCCGCTTCGCCGGCGGCTTTGGGCAAGTAAGATTCGATCAGGACGATTTCGGCGGCTTCTTTGTCGGCCATTTCCTGGCGTCCGCCTTTGGTGAACTGCTCGACGGATTCTTTGCGCTGCTTGATCAGCGTGGCCAGCACGGCTTGAGATTCTTTCTCGTCGAGAGGGGCCATCTTTTCGACCTGCCGATGGTGCAAGGCACTCTTCATCATGCGCAGAGCGGAGAGTCGCGCTTCGTCTTTCGCTTTCATGGCGGTGACGATGTCTTTCTGGATTTGTTCGGTGAGGCTCATAAAGGGGATTATAGACGCTGGATGTGGACGGACGAATCGTCCGTCCCTTCCGAACCTGGTTCGGGATTCTTCTGTCAGATTCGCCACCAAACCGTTCTTTCGCGCATCTGATGCGGAGGAGGAAAATATCATGGGGAAACTTGCGATCTGGGCGCAGCTTGAGGCGAAGCCCGGCAAAGAAAAGGAAGTCGAAGAGTTTTTGAAATCGGCGCAGCCGTTAGCAGAACGCGAACCGGGGACGCTTAGCTGGTACGCGATCAAGATGGGGCCGGGGAAATACGGCATCTTCGATACGTTCGCCGACGAAAATGGACGCAACGCGCACCTTAACGGGGAAATCGCCAAAGCGCTGTTTGCGAAGGCGAAAGATCTGTTTGCGAAGCCCCCGGATATCGCCAAGCCCGAAATTCTGGCATCAAAATCTAACCGCTCCTGAATTTAGCCTTGTGCCTTGTCGCCCTCCCAACCTGCTCTCGCAATGAGCAGGTGGGCTGGCGTGTGCCGTAAGAGGCCAGCATCCGATAAACTAGTAGAGAAACAAATTCTTAGGAACCAGGAAATACTTCCCTATGCTGCACAAGAACCGTCTTTTTACTCCCGGGCCAACGCCTCTGCTGCCGGCGGCGCAGACGGCCATGGCTTCCTTTACGGCGCATCATCGGACCGCGGACTTTCGCGCCTTGTTTCAGCGAGTGCTGGCCGACATGAAAGAGTTCATCGGAACGAAGAATGATGTGCTGGTGCTGGCTTGTTCGGGCACGGGCGTGATGGAGGCGTCGGTGTCGAACCTGACGTCGCCGGGCGACAAGGTGCTGGTGCTGACCGCGGGGAAGTTTGGCGAGCGCTGGACGGGCCTGGCCAAGGCATTCGGCTGCAATGTTGACGTGCTGAGCATTCCCTACGGCGAGACGTTTTCGCTGGACGACATTCAGGCTCGGGTTACTTCCGACATTCGGGCAGTCTTTGTCCAGGCGACAGAGAGTTCGACCGGTGCCAGGCATGATGTGGAGGGCATCGCGAAGATTGTGCGGGCGCGGGGCGATGGCCCCCTGCTGGTGGTGGATGCGATCACTGGGCTGGGCACGACTCATCTTGATGTGGATGCCTGGGGCGTGGATGTGATTATTGGCGGATCCCAGAAGGCCCTGATGATTCCTCCGGGACTGGCGTACTGTGGGGTCAGCGAGCGGGCATGGAAGCGGATGGATGCGACGACCTCGCCGCGGTATTACTTCGATCTGCGCAAGGAACGCAAGTCGGCGGCCAAAGGCGAATCCGCTTATACCCCTGCGACGTCCTTATTTGCGGCGCTGGGGGCGGCTCTGGAATTCGTGCGCGGCATGGGCAAGGGAGACTTATCCCAAGGACGTAAAGAGTTGGTGAACAACGCGGAACTTTGCGCCGAGATGACGCGAGCCGGAGCGAAGGCTTTGGGTTTGAAGTTGTACGCGGCGTCTCCGGCGGCCGCGCTCACCGCGATTCGCGCGCCCGAAGGAGTCGATTCGAGCAAGATCGTAAAGGAATTTCGAGAAGCCTTCGATGCGGTGGTGGCGAATGGGCAGGGCGAAATGAAAGGACAGCTGTTCCGCCTCGCGCACATCGGATACTACGATTATCTCGATACGATTGGGATTCTGGGCGCCCTCGAACATGTGCTGGCGCGGGTTACCGACCGCCCTGTCGAATACGGAGCGGCGGTGCGGGCAGCGCAGGAAGTCTATGCCCGCACCCAGTCCGGGAATCGACAACTGGTCGGCGCGTGAGAGATTTCCGGGTTTAGTTGACCGTAAAGTTCATGGGGCTGGAGGTTTCGGCCAGCGTCCCACCGCCTCCGTACAAACCCATGCCGGCGATCGCGGGGTTGGTTACCGTGACGGATATGGTGCCTGAGGTTGCGATGGCTGTGGCCGGAACTGCAATGGTGAGCTGATTGGCGCTGACGAAGGTAGTCGTTTGAGCGGCGCCGTTCCAGTTCACGACCGCGTTGCTGCCAAAATTAGTGCCGTTGACCGTAAGTGTGAACGCCGGACCGCCTGACGTCGCGCTGGAGGGACTCAAGGCCGCGACGGTAGGCATGGTTCCAGCCACCGCCGGAGCAGTCTTGGCACTGTAACCGCAGGCGAAGGTGAGAGCGGTCAGAGCCGCGAGCAGTGTGATTTGGACGGCTGGCAGTGTCTGGGATGTTTTCATAGTGTTCTCCTGGGGGCCGGGGCCCCGTGGGAAAGAGTCTAGGAAGTCCCAGCGGCACGAGTGTCAGCAGCGTGTCATTTCCCCGTCATTGTTTGGTCAACATTGCGTGGTTAACGTCGTTAAATGGATGTCGGGCGGATTTTTCAAACGGAAGTGTCATTCAGGGGAAATCATTCGTGAAAATCATCGTAGCGGAAAAAATCTCAGCCTCGGCCGTGGCTCAGTTGCAAGAACCGGGCTGGACTGTTCTTACAGCCGATCAACTGGATGGCAATCTGGAGCAACAGCTGGAATCGGCGGACGCGCTGATCGTGCGTTCGGCGGTGCAGGCCGATGCGAAGCTGCTGGAGCATGGGAAAAAGCTGCGCGTGATCGGGCGAGCCGGAGTCGGCGTGGACAACATCGATCTGGAAGCCGCGACCCATAAAGGGATTGCGGTGATGAACACGCCGGGAGCGAATGCGGTGGCGGTGGCGGAGCAGACGCTGGGAATGATGCTGGCGATGGCGCGACATCTGTGCCGTGCCGACGCACTCATGCACGCGGGCAAGTGGGAGAAGAAATCTTTGCAAGGGACCGAGTTGCGGGCGAAGACGCTGGGAATTATCGGGCTGGGACGAGTTGGCATGGAGGTGGCGCGACGGGCGCGAGCGTTCGGGATGGAATTGGTAGGGCATGATCCGTTTGTTTCGGTGGCGGTGGCGAAGGAGCAGGGGATTCGCCTGGCGGGGCTCGACGAACTGTATGCGGCGGCGGACTATATCACGTTGCATGTGGGACTGACTCCGCAAACGACGGGAATGATCAACGAGGCCTCGATTGCAAAAATGAAGAAGGGGGTGCGGCTGGTGAATTGCGCCCGCGGCGAACTCGTGAATGAGGCTGATCTGGCTGCAGCTTTGAAAACGAAGCACGTGGCGTCGGCAGCGATCGATGTTTTTGCGGAGGAGCCCCCCAAGAACTCGCCGCTCGTAGCGCTGGAAAATGTCCTGCTCACGCCCCATGTGGGCGGATCGACGGTCGAGGCGCAGGAGGCGGTGGGGGTGCAGATTGCGCAACAAGTAAAGGAGTATCTGAAGCACGGAGTGATCCAGAACGCGGTGAATGTGCCCTCGGTTTCGGCGGAGGAGTATGCGACCATGCAACCCTATATTGTGCTGGCGGAGCGCATGGGAGGATTTCTGGCGCAGGTTTCAGAAGGCAGCATCGAAGAAATTTCGATTCGGTATAGCGGGCACATTGCGGAGTGGAAGACTGAGTTGATCCGCAACGGAGCGCTCAAGGGCATTCTGAATCAGGCGCTGGAGGAGAAAGCGAATCTGGTGAACGCGGCCACGATTGCCGAGGAGCGCGGATTGCGGGTGCTGGAATCGCACAAGGCGAAGGCTTCCACAGGAGGCGCCGGGAGCGTGCTTTCGATATTTCTCAAGACTTCGTCGGAAGAACATATGGTGAAGGGCGCGGTGCTGCACGGGGATGCGCCCCGGCTGCTGCAAGTGGATGGCATTGACGTGGAGGCTCCGCTGGAGCGCAGCCTGATTTATCTCCGGAATCGAGATGTGCCGGGTGTGATCGGCAAAGTGGGAACCATCCTGGGCGAAGAGTCGATCAACATCGCGGATTTCTCACTGGGCCGGCGCGCGGTTGAGAAAGAAGTTCAGAAAGAGTCTGACCAGCCGCGGGAAGCGATTGCGGTCGTTCACGTGGATGGGCGCGTACCAGAAGAAGTGTTGGCGAAGCTGCGGACAATTCCGGCGATACATCAGGCCAAAGCGGTGCAGTTGTTCTGAGGGCGGGCTAGAGCCCTGGTCGGAGGCAGCGGTTGCGCGGCGCTGAAGCGCCGCTCTTCCGCATGGAAAGGGTGAAGTGACTTCCGGCCAGGCTTCGCCCGGCCGGACAGCCGAGGCGGCTGTCGCTACGTGGTTTAAGTTACGATTCGGCTTCGTCGCGGCGGAGTTTGCGGCTTTCGGCTAACAGGGCCATGGAGTGCATGAGGTTTTGCAGGGTGACAATGCCGATCAGGCGCTGATCTTCGACGACGGGAATAATGCTGGAATTGCGTGCCGTCAGTTTGCGGAAGGCCGAGCTCAAAGAGTCCTGGCGCAGGGAAACTTCGAAGATCTTGTTCATCACGGCCTGGACGTAGCCGTTTCCTTCGGCTCTGAGAGCATCGAGAATGCGCTGCTTCGAAATCACGCCAACCATATCGCTGCCGCGAACCACGGGAAAATCGTCTTGCAGGGAATGAACCGCCTTTTCCAGGGCGTCCTCCAGCGTGTCCGCCGGGGATAACGTAGCGAAGTCGGTGAGCATGACTTCTTCGAGACGAACGTTGTCGAGCACGGACTGGAACACGAGCGCGCGCTCTTCGAGTTGGGCGGCGGAGAAGACGATGACGCCGACCATGGTCAGCCAACTGTCGCTGAACAGGCCGGCGAGCATCAGAACCATGGCTATGGCGTTGCTGATGGAAACGGCGCGCCGGGTGGCGGAGGAAGCGTCGAGTGTGCGAGTGAAGAAGGCTCGCAGGATGCGTCCGCCATCGAGCGGGTACGCAGGCATGAGATTGAAAATCGCGAGATAAAGATTCGCCCATACCACGCTTTTCGGGAGTTTGGCGGCTTGAAGAAAAGGCCATTGCCACAGCTCAGCTCCATGCCCGGAGGCGGTTACTGCAGCAGCCGCCAGGCCGGCAAGGGCGAGGCTTATGAGCGGTCCGACCAGAGCCAGCCGCATGTCACGTTTCCATACCGGCACGGTGGGCTGCGCTTTCTCGACCCGCGATTCGTCGTAAAGCGCCACACCGGTCAGCGGCAGCAGGATCACGGCCTTAGGGATCAATCCAAAGCGGCGGGCAGCGAACATGTGGGCGGACTCATGGGCGGCCACACAGGCCAGAACGATTCCCGAGAGTGCCAGGTCGCGAGGCCCATTGGCAGAGCCTTGACGGGCGGCCCAATCCGTCCAGAAGATGAACAGGGGCAGCACAAAAAAAGTAAAGTGGATGCGAACGTCAACCCCGAACAAACGTCCAACCGGAATGGACCAGCTTCGCATAAGGCTTCGCTACTTTTATTCTACATGCATAGATATAGTGATTGCGGCATCCAGGAGTACAGGGGCATGCGAGTGATCGCGGGAAAATATCGAAGCCGTCCGCTGCATTCGCTTCGAGGGATGGATGTGCGTCCTACCTCGGACAAGCTGCGTGAGACATTGTTCAATGTGCTAACAGCGGGGAATCCGGAAGCGCTCGAGGGCAGCACGTGGCTTGACCTCTTCGCCGGCACGGGCGCGGTCGGAATCGAAGCCCTGAGCCGGGGAGCCAAGGAAGTGTATTTCGTGGAACACTCGACCCCGGCGGCGGATGCGATCCGCAGCAATCTGCAGAGTCTGGGAATAACCAGTGGGTTCAAGATTCTCCAGGACGAATTGCCGCGCGCGTTCTGGCGTATGGAGCGGCAGCATGTAGCAGCCGACGTGGCGTTCGTCAACCCGCCGTACCGCATGCAGGAGGCCTACGCGAAGACGCTGAGGGCCTTGGCGGACTCGTCGTTAGTTTGGGCGATGTCGGTGGTGATTGCCGAACATGAAAAGAAGTTCGATCCGGGCGAAGAATTTGGACACCTGCGCCGGTTCCGTCATTTGGCGCAGGGCAGTGCAGCGTTGAGCTTTTACCGCATGAGTAGTGGAGCGGATCTCCATGTCTGAGCGGCGAAGTCTACGCGGCGGGGTCGGAGCCGCGAGAGGTTTCGAGAGCGCGCCATTGCGCTCCCGCCAGGTGGCCCACCCTACATGATGAGATCGTCAGTGCGCCGCACGATCGGATGCTGCATCTCTTCCAGATCGTTCTTCACCATGTTCAACCCGTATACGCATTCCTCAAAGTTTTTTGAGAGACTGGCAAACAGAGGCGCAACCTTGGCGTATTCGAAATGCTCGAACTTCGAAACTATGTAGTAACTCTCCTTGCCCGCTTTCACCCACTCGACGAAATTTTCCAGACGCTGGCGCCGCAGCCGGAGATGATTGATGCTTTCGGGAAACATTCCTGCGAAGAAGAGTGTGTAATCGCCAATGTGTTTGCGCACCTGGCGCTCGCGATCAAAAGACGGAGCGGGGCCGTAAATGGGATCCGATTCCAGCAGCATCTCGCCAACGTCGGCCAGTGGGCGGTCGCAGGCATCATGGATCTTGTGGAGTTGATTGGCTTCGCAGAATTCCGCCAGCAGATGCGAAACGTAGGCGACGATCTGAGGATCGCGAATCCCGATTTGCGCGGCGTAGTGTCGCCCTACAAGATCCTGAAATAACTCCTGCAACGGATGCGATTCCGGAATCATTTTGAGCCTCCTGAACTCCGCATGGCGCGCGGTGTTTCAGCCGCCTGCGTGAGTAGATACTCTACTTTGATGCTGCAACGCAAGTGACTTTTGTTTATCGCCATGATTCGTTTTTCCAATTCCGTTAGAAGGAACAGACGGCGAATGCGTTGTGCACGGTATCCGTTAGAACGAGGGGGGTTTGCGAATGAGAAGGGCGCGGATTCTGCTGTATTTTGCTGGCACTCGGAGAAAGCGGCTGCCAATCTGCGATCTTTGCGCAGTTCCCCTTGTAGAATAAGCACCCACGGAGGAATCGAATGAGTCATCAGAAATTCGGCAGTCGGAATTTGGAACGGCAGAACATTGCCAGCGGGACGCCTTGGGAACCTATCGTAGGTTACTCTCGTGCGGTGAGAGTGGGTGCGTATGTGCATGTGTCGGGGACAACGGCCACCGGGCCGGACGGAAAGATAGTGGGTGTGGGAGATTCCTACTCGCAGGCGGTGTAGACCTTGAAGAACATTGAGAGCGCACTCAAGAAGGCGGGCGTGAGCATGAAAGATGTAGTGCGCACCCGCATGTATGTGACGAACATCGCGGAGTGGGAAAAGATTGGGAAAGCGCATGGGGAATTCTTCCGCGATATTCGCCCCGCTACGTCCATGGTGCAGGTGAGCGCGCTGATCTCGCCAGAGATTCTAGTGGAGATTGAGGCGGATGCGGTGATTGGAACGTAGATAGCAAGTGCCGGCGAAGGTCGCCCTCCTTTCTTAAACTTTGCCGGCTTTTCTCTTCGGCTCAAATTGCGGTCATCCTTGACCTTTCAGACTTACTCCCTGATCGTTCCCTTGGCTTAGTGGAATCAGCTCCTGAAATTAAAGACAGCTGAACCACTGCGCGCTTTTCCCGCCCGATTTGGAACGACTCCGATGACTCCGAGCCATTTCAGTCACACACTTGCCTGATTCGTTAGAAGTGTTCTCTTTTGCACAGTCCGTTCACACCGCTCCCTGCCAGAGTTTTTTGTACGCCCGAATTTGCGTGGCTCCGGTACCACGCCAAGCAATGGGGCACATCGCGGCGCTGCCGCTCACGAAAGCTTACCTAATACAAAAACACCTTGGAGGAAGCGTGATGAAAAAGTTTTTGTTGGTTATTTGCCTGTCAAGTATGGGCACTCTGGCATGGGCGCAGATCGCTCCGCCACTGGGTTCCGCGCAGAGCTTTGCCGTTTTAGGAGCTTCAACGGTAACGAATACAGGCCCGACGATCATCACCGGAGATTTGGGAGTGAGTCCCGGCACTTCTTGTACCGGATTTCCAGCTCCCTGCACTGGCGGCGTCGGAGTAGTGAACGGGACGATCTATACCGGCGCGGGTTCGCTCGCTGGCGCGGCCCAGAGTGCGGCCCTGGTTGCGTACAGTGATCTGGTAGCGGAACCCTGCGGGACCAACTTGACCGGGATGATTTTGGGCACCAGTCCCGGCGCCGTCACGCTATCGCCTGGCGTCTATTGTTTTCCAGCGACTTCGGCGCAGTTGACTGGAACTCTCACCCTCGACGGAAACGGTATCTACGTTTTCCAGATCGGAAGCACGCTGACGACGGCCAGTAATTCGTCTGTCGTGCTGGCCAACGGAGCGACGGCAGGAAATGTTTTCTGGCAGGTGGGCAGCTCCGCCACTCTAGGCACGGACACCGTTTTTGCTGGAAGCATTCTCGCGCTCACCAGCGACACCGTTACCACCGGCACCAGCGTGACCGGCCGTGTATTTGCTTTGAATGGTGCTGTGACACTCGACAGCAACGCCATCACAGCCGTACCTTCCGGCAGCGGTGGCGGCGATAGCCCACAGTGTAAGGACTTTACGACCGGCGGCGGGTGGATCACCGGACCTTCCGGTAGCAAGGCGACCTTTGGCTTTGAAGCTGGATGCAAATGCGACGACCCAGACAAAGACAGAGAGAGAGCCACTGACAAAAATAACGACAAAGATCAGAGCAGCACGCTTCGTGGAGAGGTCGTTTACCACGATCACGGCATCGACCTCAGGATGAAGAGCATGAGCGTCACCGCATATCTTGAGAGGGGACCGAATTCGCGGCGCATTCAAGGCACTGCCGAGATTAACGGGCAGAATGGCACCTACCAATTGGATGTGAGCGACAGTGAGGCGACTCCGGCCACCTTCGCTATTCGCCTGTCAACCGGTTACAGCGCCTCGGGTGAGATCAAAGGGGGGCACATCGAGATCCATAGATGCTGCTCGAATGACGATGACAACTTTGATGGTGACAAAGACTGCTGCCATCGTGAAGAGGGCAAAAACCATCACGACGGGAACCGTAAGGACTGACGACACGAGGGACTGAAACTAACACGAAGAGTGCCAGGAGGCGCGAGCGCTTTCGCGTCCTCCCGGCGCACTCAGGATCGGGCGGTGCGAGACCACGCCCGTATCGTCTAACCCGGTGCTTCGTTGCCGGAGACCGAGGCCGATGCTGTGTTGCCCTGAGTTTTAAGCTGGGTTCGGGTCAACGGCTTCGACATTTTCACAAAATGACAAGGTAGTTTCGGGTTCAGGCCGGGCGTGAAAGGCTCGGTGCCGATTTCAACGTATCCCCGGCGATGGTAGAAGCGGGGCAGTTCCTTCCGTACATTCACCATCCTCAAGTCCATGAAATGGCTGCCTGCCTTCGCGCAGTAGTCTTCGGCGGCATCCATCAGCTTGGAACCAATCCCGGACCTCTGATGTTGCGGGTCAATCGACAGCAGGCCCAGGTATGTCCGATCGCCTCTGGATTCCACGTAAACACAGCCGTATAAAAGACCGTGGTCATCTGCAACCAGGAACCTGCCCGTTTGTAGCAACGTCCGCACCGTCTCCAGGTCGATGCGATCGCCCTGAATAAAAAAGCTCTCTGCGTGCCGAAATGCTGAGTTGATCACCGCGGCGATTGCTTCCGCGTCCTGAGTTCCCGCAACGCGTATCGGCAAGACGCCTCCTCTCCGAGTCGATATGTTCTCTTGCGTCGCGAAGCAGACTGTCGCATGAGGGTATAGAATCCTTCCCGCCCAATCATCTTACGAGACGGGCTAACCGGCTGTCCGCGAGGGCTATGGTTGGCTTGAGGGAGATTCGCATGAAGCATCTGCTTTTGCTCTTATCTCTTACCTTCACTACGTACGCAATCGCGCAACAGTCGGGGTCGTCGTCGGCGCAGCTTACCGTCATTCATGCCGGCACACTTATCGACGGCAGATCCGATAAAGCCCGCCGCGATCAGGTCATCATCATTCGCGGCAACCGCATCGAAAGCGTCGGGGACGCTGCGAATGCGAAGATTCCAGCCGGCGCGACAGGGATCGATCTGTCGAAAGACACCGTGCTTCCCGGCCTCATCGATTCGCACACCCACATTTTTCTCCAGGGCGAAGATCCCGCGCAGGGCGGCTACGACGCCAACATTCTGACGGCCCCATTGGCGATGCGCGCGGCGCGAGCCACGGTTGCGGCCCGGCGCGCCCTGGAGCAGGGCTTTACCACGCTGCGCGACGTGGAAACCGAAGGAGCGGGCTATGGCGATGTTGGCATCAAGCAGGCGATTGAAGGCGGCTATATCCCGGGTCCGCGGTTGCTGGTGGTGACCCGCGCCATCTCGACCACCGGAGGATATCCGCTGGAGGGGTACGCGCCTGAATTGGAGATGCCGAAAGGCGCGCAGATCGTCGATGGACCGGTGGAAGCCCGTAAAGCGGCGCGCGAACAACTCGACCACGGCGCCGACTGGATCAAGGTATACATGACGCATCGCTCCTGGGTCGGGAAGAACGGGGAGTTGGTTTCGCAGCCCACGCTCACGGTGGAGGAGCTGCGGGCGATTGTGGACGAGGCGCACGGCTGGGGCAAGAAGGTGGCATGTCACGCTTACGGCGGCATCGGGCTGCACCGGGCACTCGATGGCGGATGCGACTCCATCGAGCACGGATTGGATCTGGATGACGCGGCAATCGCGCAGATGCTGAAGCAAGGCACGTGGTACGTGCCCACACTCAGCGTCTACTACATCGACTGGGCGGCGGCGGATACCCCGACTGGGCAGCGCGATCGCTTGCGCGCCTCCGCTCACGAAGTCTCGTTTAAGAAGGCGCTAAAGTCAGGCGTGAAGATCGTCTTCGGAACGGATATGGGCGGAATCCCATGGACGGAGCCAATCGCCCAGGAGTTTTCACGCATGGTGGAGTTCGGTATGCAGCCAATGGATGCGATTCAGGCCGCTACTTCGCGCGCGGCCGTGATGCTCGACATGGAGGGCAAGATCGGCGTTGTGGCTCCGGGCGCATTTGCCGACATCGTCGCCGTGAGCGGGGACCCGTTGCGCGATATCAAGGCGTTGGAGAGGGTCCAGTTCGTGATGAAGGATGGACAGGTCTTTAAGAAAGAGGAGCCCAAAGCGTCTGGCGGGGAGAAAAGATGAATTCGGGCGACCGAGCCGGTTTGCAGGCCGAAGTCGCCTTTTTCGTTCCAATTTTCTTGACATCCGCGCTGGCGTGAGCATAATGCGTCAATCCGGTTTGATCCGGTCGAATTCGGTTCCAAGGTCGGTTGAGCCGAAGGAGGTTTCTAATGAGCGTGCTGGACCTTTGTGATCGGGAGATTGCAGCAGTGAGTCTGGAAGCCACCGTAGCCGACGCCATTCATAAAATGTTGGATCACCATGTGGGGGCGGTCGCGGTGGTGGACAGCGAGTTTCGAGTCGCAGGAATTTTTACGGAGCGAGACGTACTGCGCAAGATGTCACTCAGCCATATGGATCCGAAGGTGACTTCCGTGCGCGAACTGATGACCACGCCGGTGGAGATGGCGACGCGAGGTACGGGCGCAGGAGAGGCCCTGAGCATCATGCTGGAGCGGCACTTCCGTCATCTGCCGGTGGCCGATGACAATGGCCGACTGCTGGGAATTCTTTCCATCCGAAATCTGCTGGAGTGGCGCGTGGATGACCTGAGCCGTGAACTGGAATCGCTGGAGCAATACGTTTCCAACGACGGGCCCGGAGGATAAGGAAAGCTCGCCGGACCACGTGAACGAATGGAAACCTCTTCTTCCGCTTCATCCCGCACGATTGCTGGAGTGCTTATTGCCACCTCAGTATTCTCATCATCTTCTTTTTTTGCTGCTGACGCGGGGAGCGTCCGGGGTCTGGATGGACGCGGGGACGAGTCCGTCGCAGCTAATCGTTGTGTCAATCAAATGAGGAGAGGAATTTTCATAATGAACAAGACTTGGGCGGTTCTCGCCGTGATTGCACTGTTTTGTCTGGGAGTGCAGGGCATTGCCCAGACGTCACAGCACGTCGCGGTGCACGCCGGGCACGTACTCGACGTGAAAACCGGCAGGTTGCTGGCCGATCAGACGCTGATAATCGAGGATAGAAAGATCGTCAGCTCCGGCGCCGCAGCCGAGGCGAAGATTCCCGCGAATGCCCTTCGCATCGATTTGCCCAATGCAACGGTTCTCCCTGGTCTGATCGATGCGCACACGCACCTGACCATGGACCCCAAGTTCGGTTATGAAGAGTTGGGTATTTCGATTCCGCGCGAAACCCTGATCGGCGCCAAGAATGCTCGCAATACGCTCAACGCCGGATTTACCACGGTGCGCAACGTCGGCGCAGCCGGATATAGCGATGTTGCGTTGCGCGACGCCATCAACGCCGGCGACGTGCCCGGGCCGAGGATGCTGGTGAGTGGGCCGCCGCTCACCATTACCGGCGGACATGCGGACAATAACCTGCTGCCGTTCGAATATCACGCGACCGCTGAAGGCGTGGCCGATGGCGTGGACGGCGTGCGCCACATGGTTCGGCAGAACATCAAGTATGGCGCGGACCTGATCAAGTTCATGGCTTCGGGTGGCGTGCTCTCGAAGGGAGACAATCCGCAGGCGTCGCAGTACACGCTGGAAGAAATGAAGGTCATCGTGGCCGAGGCCCACCGCCTGGGTCGTAAAGTTGCTGCCCATGCCCACGGAGCACAGGCCATTCTTTGGGCTTCGGAGGCAGGAGTGGATTCGATTGAGCACGGCTCCTACATTGACGAGGCTGCCATCGCGGAGATGAAGAAGAACGGTACCTATCTTGTGCCTACGCTTTACCTGGGTGACTGGTTCCTGGAAAATGCCGAAAAAAACCACGTGCCCGATTTTCTGCTGGTCAAGGCCAAGGCGGTCATGCCGGCAGCGCGAAAAAACATTGCTCATGCTTTTGCTAGTGGAGTGAAAGTTGCTTTTGGCACCGATGCCGCTGTGTATCCTCATGGTCTGAACGCCCATGAATTTGCCGTGATGGTGAAACTGGGGTTGACGCCGTTGCAGGCGATTCAGGCAGCGACGCTGAATGCCGCGGATTTGCTGGGGTGGTCGGGCAAGGTTGGCACGTTGGAACCGGGGGCGTGGGCGGACATGGTTGCGGTGGATGGCGATCCGATCAAGGATGTGACTACGCTGGAACGCGTGAAATTTGTGATGAAGGGCGGCGAGGTAGTGAAGAACGAGTATGCAAAGTAACGCTACTTGGCAGCATGCATGGTTCAGGCTAAGAGCCGGGCTGCGCTCGGCGGACAGCCGAGGCGGCTGTCGCTACATTTTGAAATCTAGGGCTTTTGTCGGGCGCGTTCGGTCACCCAGTCTGTCCAATAAGAAGACGCTCCGCTTGCTAGCAAAGCGGCTTTTCCTTCGACTGCGTCTACGAAATTCTCCAGCATGGGGTAGTGCAGGTTGGCGTGGGGCGGAAGATTTTCGTGAGCGCCGGGGTAAATGAGATCGGGGCCATTCAGCGGGGATAGTTCCATCTCACCGTCGGTTCCGCGAATGCGGCATTCGTCGCGGTTCACTTTCGAGTGCCAGCGAACATCCAAAATGCCGCGAACCCCGCCCGCATACTCGATCATCACAGTTGCGTTGTCTTCGACTGCGTACTGATGAACCACATTCGAGAGTTGCGCGCTCACTCGCAGCGGCTGGCCGAAGAGAAAATTCAGAACGTCGATGCGGTGCGAGGCGATATCGAAGAGCGGTCCGCCTCCGGCTTTCGCGGGATCGACCAGCCAACTGCGGCTGCCTTGTCCATCAAACCAGCCGTGGCTGGTGAGTTCGGCCACAGCAGGCTTGCCAATCGCGCCGGCCGCGAGCACTTGTTTGGCACGCTGCACCTTGGGATAGGAGCGGCGGTAGTAGGCGACGCCGAAGGTTTTGCCACTGTCTTCCCCTGCTTGCAGCATGGCGAGGGCTTCCGCTTCGCTCATGGCCATCGGTTTTTCGCAGAGCACATGTTTGCCGAAGCGAAGTGACTGAATGGTTTGCGGCGCATGAAGGAAAACGGGTGTTCCGACATACACTGCGTGGACGTTAGGGTCAGCGAGAGCCTGGTCGAGATCTCCCCAGACGCGAACGCCGTAGGCCGCAGCTTTAACGGGATCCCGGGTGACAAGTCCATACAGGCGGCTTCGGGATTCAGTCTGGATCGCGGGGATGACGCGTCGAGTGGCGATGTCGCCAATTCCGATTACGATCCAGTTGAGCATAGAAATCAAGGTTTCAGAGTTTCAAGGTTCATGGATTGGGCCGGTCTCGTACTTTGAAACTCTGAAGCCTTGAAACTTTGTGACCTTGAAACCTGGAAACAAACCTGTTTCGACCTAAAAATAAAGGCCGGCACTGGGCCGGCCTCGATTCACATAAAAGCCGCAATTACTTCTTGGGTGCGATTGCGTCTTTGGCGGCCTTGGCGACGCGGAACTTCACGACGGTCTTAGCCTTGATCTGAATGGGTTCGCCGGTCTGCGGATTGCGTCCCACGCGAGCCTTACGGTGCGCCTTCACCAGGCGGCCGAGGCCGGGGACGACGAAGATGCCGTTCTTCTTGGTTTCTTTGATAGCGGTGTCTGCCAGTTGCTCCAGGAACGCCGCCGCGGTCTTATTGGGAAGCTCGGTCTTTTCGGCGAGATGCCGGATGAGCTGTGTCTTTGTTAAACCTACTGCCATATTTTCTCTCCTCGACAAAAATCAGTTGAATACCGATAGGGGCTATCTTATACCCGTCGGGCTGTGGAAAACACCTTATTTTACGAGGCTTTTATAATTTCCAAACGCCGGAGAGGGCATTTTTACAGGGCTTCTCACGCATCAGAGTGCTGGAATGGGCCTGTTATGCGTACCAGCGTGTTAACCTGCGGAAGGCGAGGTTGCGCCGAGGAGTCGCGATTGAGTTGCGTGATTTGTGAAATTCGCAAGGAGAAGCGTTTTTGTCCGGCGGTTCACGGACGCATTTGCCCGCAGTGCTGCGGCGAACAGCGCGAAGTGACTCTCGATTGTCCGAGCGACTGTCCGTATCTTCTGCAGGCGCGCGAACACGAAAAGCCCCGCACATCGGACCAGATCGATCCCGCGGATTTGTTTTTGCAGGTCGAAGTTTCCGATCAGTTCATGTACGAGAAGGAACATCTGCTCATGGGTCTGACCTATGCGTTGGCCAAGGCCGCGCGAGCCGACCTCAGCGTACACGATCAAGACTTGATTGCCGCTCTTTCGGCCTTGTCAAAGAGTTACGAACGGCGAGTGAATTCGGGATTGCACTATGAGCAGCCTTTGACCAGCGAATCGCAGCGCAGGGTTGCGGCCGGGGTCGAGAGCATGGTGAAGGAGTACCGCGAAGCCGAGCAGAAACACACCGGCTACACGAGTCTACGGGATTCCGATGTGCTGAAGGCACTGGTGTTTCTGGCACGGCTGGCGCTCGGACGGACCTCGGGACGTCCAAAGTCGCGGGCCTTCGTGGAATTTCTGTCCGCCCAGTTTCCCAAGCAGGAATCGAAGGTGCTCTCGCAAGAAGCTGGGAGCCGCATCATCCTGCCGTGAGGCGGTCCTTGGTCCTCGGTCGTTGGTCGTTGGCCTGCAACGGCCGAACGATTTGCCCTGCTGGCAAGGCGTCGAGCAATTCTCGAATCGTTTTCTCCAGCTTCGGGTGTTTTACTTCCGGCGCGATTTCCGCCAGAGGCTCGAGCACGAACCGCCGCACATGCATCGCAGGATGAGGAACCGTTAACTCAGCCATGTCGATGACCTTGTCGGAGAACAGAAGGATGTCGATGTCGATGAGCCGTGGGCCTTTTTGCTGAACGCGCCGCCGGCCCATCGCATGCTCAATGTTGAGAATCGCTGCCATCAGTTGTGCCGGAGTATGTGTCGTTTCCAGGGCCATCGCGCAGTTTACGAACCATGCCTGGTCGGTGAACTCAACGGGCTCAGTCTCGTAAAGAGAAGAGACGGATATTACGCGGCCCTCGGCTTGCAGGCATCCGATCGCATCACGCAGATGGGCCTCGCGATCTCCCATGTTCGATCCCAGCGAAAGATAAGCAAGATTGCGCATTGCGTACTGGAACCATTTGTACTCTGCAAAATCGCGCGACACAATCATTCACGGGATTTCGTAACAGCCCTCAAAGTCCTTTCCCTTCTTTCACATCCTCAGGAGCGGTGAAGGGTCCATCACCTTGGTCACTATCCCGTGCCTTGATCCCCTTCTAGAATCGCGGTATGACGTTGGACTCGCTTCTTTTGAGCAAGGACCCGGAAGTACTGCGTGTGATCCGGCCGACGCTCGAGAAATTATCGATTGACGTGGAAATATGCCATGAAGCGCGGGCTGGAGTCAAAATTCTGATCTCCGATAAGTTCGACGCTGTCATTGTGGATTGCGACGATCTGAACGGCGGACTGGAAGTGCTGCAGGGCCTGAGAAGCATTCAGAGCAACAAGAACTCCGTCACATTCGCCATCCTGAATGGGAAGAAAACCACCACGCAGCAAGCGTTTGGGATGGGCGCCAACTTCGTTCTGCAAAAACCGATCAGCGCGCTCAACGCGTCGCGCTGTTTTCATGCGGCTTTGAATTTCATGATAAACGAGCGCCGCCGCTATTTCCGGCAACCGGTGAAGATGCTGGTCAAAGTCGTACTCGAGGGAAAAACCCTGAACGCGACCAGCACCAACATCAGCGAAGGCGGCATCGCCCTCATGTTGCGGGAAGTCCTGCCCAGGGGATGTGCGCCGCGCCTGAAGTTCTCTTTGCCGGGCAAGAACATTCACTTGGAAGTGGAAGCCGAAGTTGCCTGGGTCGATATCAAGGGCCTCGCCGGCTTCCGCTTTCAAAATGTTGAGAAGGCTTCCCGGGAACAGCTGGAACACTGGCTCGACGAGCAGATCGAGCAGGAATTTCCAGGCGCCAAAGAACAAATGGCAGCCGCGCAATCCCGAGGCTCGCAGTAGCGTTCACCATAAGGAATTCTGACTGCGCGATCGGCATGCAGCCACCCTTAAATACCCAGCCGAATCGCGATTCCTCCAGCAGTTCCGTCTTTCAGATGGAACTTCCTCCAGCGCGCCCTGTCAGGGGTATCTCACTTTAGACTTGCGCGGGTTTGCGCGCGTGGCAATCTGGAAGATCACTTCTTTGGTATCGGAGAGGCCGATCATGAACCATGATTTCCGCATTGCTAAAGTACAAAGAACGCTGCGCTGGTTCGAGAACGATATTCCGCTGCTGAATATGCGAGTGAAGGAACTCTCAAAAGAGCGGCAGGAATCCGCACGGCGGTTTGCGGCCGCTGTTATTGAGCACACACGGGCTGAGCTGGAACGATTGTTGCGAGAGCGCCCGCACAACCCGCAGGGTTGCGGTGAGACGCCTTGCGAGCCCGCAGACTAACTCTCTCTGCTGCAACGCGGAAGAAAACGAGGTTCCTCCGCTCCGCCGTCGCTGACGCTTCGTCTCCAGTCGGAATCAAAGAGCTCTTGATCAAGGATCACTTGCCGAGACTGGAAACAAGACGATCACAGAGAAGACCCGGCAGCGGCCTCGGCACCATGCGCCGACCCGCTGGTTTTTTCTTCGGAGGGAAAAGTCACTTCCTCCCATAATGTCTTATCGCGCAGGATGCGCGAGACCAGCGCCGTATGCATAGCGTGACCGGCTCGATCGGCGACCACATTGCCCAGGATCTGCTTTCCCAACAACGCCAGATCGCCGACCAGATCCAACACTTTGTGTCGCACGAACTCGTCCGGGAAGCGGAGAGGGCCGTTCTCGATGCCGTCGCGAGTGAGCACGATGCAATTCTCGCTGGAGGCGCCGCGAATCAGTCCCATATCGCGCATGGCCTGCTCGTCCTGGCGCGAACCAAACGTGCGCGCCCCAGCGATATGACGCAGATAACTTCCATTCGTGAGTTCCACCTGGAAGGTTTCTTTCCCGATCAGCGGATGCGGGAAATTGATCGAATAGGAAACCGAATAAGTCTCTGCGGGATAGACCGCGATGAATTTGTTTCCTTCCCGCATTTCGAGCTCGCGGCGAATCCTTAAATATTTTCGGGGACGGCGCTGTTTACGCGTGCCCGCCTTCTGAATCATCTCAACGAAAGGACGGGCGCTGCCATCGAGGATGGGCAATTCCAGGTTGTCGAGTTCGACGATCGCGTTATCGATACCCATGCCGATGAAGGCGGAGAGCACGTGCTCAGTGGTCGAGATCAGAACGCCCTTTTTCATAAGACTGGTGGCATAACTGACCCGGGCTACATTGCGGCTGATTGCCTCGATTTCAAAGCCGTCGAGATCGGTCCGCCGAAAAACGATGCCCGTTCCGGAGGGCGCCGGTAGGATGCGCATGGAAACGGGTGCGCCGCTATGCAGGCCGATCCCGCTGCACTCCACCGCCGAGCGGATTGTCTGCTCTGGGGTCAAGAAGCGATAGGGTTTGAGCTGATGAATGAATAGATTACGCCTCTGCCCAATAAACTGGCTGTGGCAAAATAGCCACAGTGCAAGGCGAGATCCGGCCCGTTTCGAGATTGATGCGACAAAGAAAGATTGACTTCAAAGTACCGAGGGAGTTAGGTTTCCACAGCGCCGCCGGGAAGAATCAGGCCGTCGTGGTTCTAGCGTTTGCTGTTTTGCTTGGTTGGTTTGTTGGGGTTGTATCCTGAGTGCGGGTCGAACATCGCCTCGTCAAGACCCTGATTAATAGTGACGGAGTTGAGAAAGCGCTGGCTTGACATGTCGCCATTGAAATAGCGAGTGAGGTTATAGGGCGCCATCACTCCGGAGACCTGACGGTAATTTTCATAGACCTCTTCCTCAAGATTCTTTTGCCGGTCAACGGGATCGCGCCAGGAGAACGACTTCTTGACCGGCAAGTGAGTGTCACTATCGAAGTAGAGAGTCACGCTCTCATCCCGTGCGTTGACCAGAGTCACTTGCTGCGCGGGATGTTGCGCCGCGACGGCAGGGCCCTCGAATAGAAGCACGACCTTGGGATCGTTGACCCAGCTTCGAAGGATGGTGTCGAGCGAAAAGCGTCGTCGGCGCAGGTAGTCGTCGAGATCTTTTTGCTCGATGGGATGAGCGCCCTTGTAGGTGATCTCCCATGCCTTGTTGCCGACATAGAGTTCCGCGATGTCGCGCTCTTTGGTCACTTCGACCCGCTCTTTGTCAGGGAATTCGGTGAAACTCCAGAACACGCCGCCTCCGCCATTGGGGCGGCCGTGATGAAAGCTATAACCGCGCCCCTGTTGTTCGCGATCGCGAATGGTGAGGTATGTCTCTCCCCCGAGCGCCTGAATTCCCTTCTCGATGATCGCCTTCGCCTGGTGAGCATTCTCCAGCTCGGGAGAGAGCGAAGGCGGGGATTTGGGCGATTCTGGAGAAGATATAGACGGAGCCGCGGATGACTGAGAGGAGGGCTGCGGGGATGACTGAGACGAAGGCTGAGACGACGGAGGAGCCGCGTCGTTCTGAGCTTGGCACAATAATGTATAAGCCCAGACCGAACACACAAAAAGCAGGATGGAAAGAAGCTGTTTCATTCCTGATGAGGGTGATCGCGTAAACAAAATTGTAACGTTGCTGGTGAACTTTCAGCCTCCGGCAGTAAAAGCTCCTTTCAGACTTGGATGCAGGAAACCGCCCGAATGCAAACCCCTCGCCCGCGATTTTAGGGGGTTTTACGATCGCTTTTATCCCGTGAGAACCGCACCGCCATTTACGTTAAAGACCTCTCCTGTGATGAAACTGGCATGTTCGGTACACAGAAAAAGCACCGGAGCAGCGATCTCTTCCGGCCTGCCCGCCCGGCCCAGCGGGATCGTGTTGCGAATCTCTTCTCCGCTTTTCGGGTCTTCGAGGGCGCTCGCGCTCATGTCAGTATCAACCCAGCCAGGCGCAACGCAGTTCACGTAAATGCCCGCCGAGGCCAGTTCGGTTGACAATCCTTTGGTCATGCTGATCAGGGCGCCCTTGGTGGCGGAATAGTCACAGTGGAAGGCTTCGCCGCGCTGGCCGCTGGTAGAACTGATGAGCACGATGTGTCCGGCTGGAGCCTTGGTGCGCGGTTGCGACTTCATCTGCGCAACGGCGTGTTTGACCAGGCCGAACACTCCATCCAGATTGATGGACAAAGTGGATCGCCATTGCTCGTCGGTCATGCGCTCGATGGGCACATCACCCGGCGGCCATACCCCGTGATTGGCGACGAGAATATCGAGCCGGCCAAAATGCCGCACGGTCTCGGCTACCAGCGCCCGGGCTGACTCCGGATTGTTTAGATCAGAAGCAATGGGATGGCAGTCGGAAGCGTCACATTCCGCGGCCAGACTTTCCGCCTGGGAGCGGGCCTTTCGATAGCTGAAGGCGACCCTGGCGCCGGCGGCGGCGAAGATACGCACCGTAGCTGCGCCAATGCCGCGCGAACCGCCAGAAATGAGAGCCACTTTACCGGAGAGAGAAAGAGGGATGGACATAGCAGACTAGTTTCCAGGGTTCAGTCTGCCGTTGGCAAGTGGGGGTGGTCAGTCTCCCGTACCCGAAGACATGCGCTCCGACTTTAGCCCGCGTAGAAGTAGGCGCACCAGCATGCCATCGAAGCGCGTACCGCTCATTTTGGATAATTCTTCGAGGGCTTGTTCCGGGGTCCGGGCCGCGGCGAACGATTGTTCGGTCACCATGTTGGCGTAAGCATCGGTCAGGCCGATGATCCGCGCCCACAGCGGAATTTCCTCGCCGCGCAAGCCATCAGGATATCCCGAGCCGTCAAAGCGCTGGTGATGATGTTCGATGGCCTCGCGCATGATGTTGCTGTGAGGGATGGTGCCTACGATTTCCGCGCCGACATGGGCGTGCATTTTTACTTCAAAGAATTCGTCGTCGGTCAACGGACCGGGCTTGTTGAGGATGCGCTCGGAGATAAAAATTTTGCCGACATCGTGAACCCGGGCGGCGTAAACCAGATCGGCTGTTTCCTCGGAGGAAAGGCCGAGGGCGCGCGCAATTACTTCGGTATAGCGCGCCACCAGATCGCCGTGGCCCGCGGTTTGCAGTTCGCGAGATTCGGCAGCCCGGCTGAGAGATTCAATCGCTTCCTTCAGCAGAGGTACGTTGCAGTCGTCCTCCCCGCCGACAAAGCTTGTACAGGGTGGAAGTCAACTCTTCGAGATGTTCGGGACCGGTGTGCTCGCGCTGCAGGAAGCCTTCAATGTACGCCGAAATCTGCTGGCGCTGCCGCGCGAAATCCTGCCCCTCGACATATTCTTGCGCCGTGGAAACGGAATTTCCTCCCGAGCGCTTGGAAACGTACATGCCGGCGTCGGCCACGCGAATAATGTCTTCGATGGAGAAACCGTGCATGGGAAAACTGGCCACGCCGAAGCTGCCGGTAATGCGATGTTCGCTCAGCATGGGATCGCTGGCCAGCCACTGGCGCAGGCGTTCGGCCAGCACCTGGGCCTGTTCGGCGCCGGTCTCGGGCATCAGGACGATGAACTCATCGCCGCCGTAGCGCGCAACCACGTTCGACTGCCGCGATTTTTGTTCGAGCAGCCGGCCGACGCGGGCCAGCACTAGATCGCCCTCGAAGTGGCCCATGGTGTCGTTGACTTCTTTGAATTTGTCCAGGTCGATGAGCACGACAGAGAACGGCCGCCCGGAACGCGATGCGCGCTTCCACTCCGCCGACAGCGCCTCCCAGAAGAAGCGACGGGTCTTGATTCCGGTCAAGCCGTCGGTGATGGACTGCTGCTGCAGCTTTTGGAAGACAAAAGCGTTGTGCAAAGCAGTGGCCAGCAGGTCGGCAAGCGTATTCAGGATCAGAACATCCTGCGGCGAAAACGCGTTCTCGTTGCGGCTCTCGATATTGAGTACACCAAGCAACGATTCGCCGTATGTGATCGGAATGCAAAGAATCGCGCGAGAATCGGGAAGAATTCCGGTCAGATTGCCAGGCAATGCGTGCTGAACCAGAGCGCGTTCGCCGGTGCGCGCCACGCGGCCGAGAATTCCAGTTCCCAGCGGAATTCGTTTGCCCACCGAATGCGCTGTCGCACCAGCTTCGGCCTTGATCTCGATTTCTTTGGTGCCGTAGTCGAGCAATCCGATGCCGATGTGGTCGAAACTGAAGTTCTTCTGAATCTCCGTGACGATCTGGGCCAGCATATTCACCGGATTGTCGCTGGAGATGGCGGTGCGGGAGACGTTATTGAGGAAGGCCAGTTGTCGGGAACGGCGCTGTTCGTCGGCGAACAGCCGCGCATTTTCCACGGCCACCGATACCTGCCCTGCGGCCGTCGCCAGCACGTCCAAGTCGCGCTGCTCGAATACGAATTCCCGGTCCGGATGCATCGCGACCATGACCCCGCAAGGTTTGCTGCCCATGAAAATCGGGACGGCGATCAGGCACTTGGCGGGACGGCCCGGAATATAGTCGATGCCTAAATGTTTCCGAGTGCTCTCCAGATCGGAGCGGATGAGCAGCGGTTCGCCGGTGCGAATCACGTACTCGCTGAACGCGTTTCTAACTTCCCGGGTGCGCTTGGGCAGAATGCGATTGTCCCGGACTTCAAGCTCGAAGCGGAGCTCTTCTGCCTTCCTGGAAGGCGATGTAAAAGTTGCTGGTATCGAAAATCTGCCCCAGTTCGACGTGGATAGTGCGGAGAATTTCGTCCTGGTCGAGGCGGGAACTGATCGCCTTCCCGATTTCGGTTAACAGTTCGTACTCTTTGGTTCGGCGATGCGCGTCGTGACTCACCACATAATTTTCGAGGGTCAGCCCTAATTGCAGCGCTAGTCCGACCAGCAGCCGTGGGCCCGACGAACCGAATGCCCTGCGTTCGGCATGCGGGAAAAGAATCACGCCGAAATTTTGCTCGCGAGTCTGGAGACTGACCGCGGTCAGATTGCGCACTCCCGCTTCGGTAAGAATTCTCTTTAATTCGGCGAACGTTCCTACCGTTCCCACGGGGAACGGTTCGGTCATCTCCGCCAGGTGCTGCACGGTGAAGACTCCATTCCTCCGGTAGGCCAGTTCGCAGATGTAATCTCCAGCGCCGCTGCTCTCCAGAGCGCCCAGAAATCCAGGAGCGAAACCTCGTTGCACCGAAGGCAACAGACCGCGCCAGCGCTCAGTGATGAAGATGGCCGCGCGTTCCATCGGCAGGGCGCTGCGCAGACGCTCCAGTGCGGCTTGCATGCTGGGAACCAGGTCTTCGGCGAACAGCAAACGCCGCGGGTCAACGCCCAGAGTCGACAAGGCCAGAGTATTTTCCTGAACGGCGTTGCGCTGGTTTTCAAACAGCACCATCACCATGGCAATGCCGAGCAGCATCTGGGGCACAGGGCCAAACAGACGGCTCGCGTTGCCAAACATCTCTGTCCAGGGATTCTGCAGTTGCCCCACGCCCATCAGGACTGCCCAGAACGCCAGGGAAACCGCGAGCACCCAGAAGGCAAGCGACTTGCGCCGATGGCTATTCAAATAAAAGACAGCCGAACAGTAGAGCAGGATCGCGGCCAACCCCAAGCCTAGTCGCACCGCTGGTTGTACGTCTGGGCGAAACACACCGTTGACAATGTGTCCCCGCAGCGTAAGACAGGCGAGTGCGACTCCGCCCGTACCCACCGCTGCGTCGTACCAGCGGAAACGATAGGAGCCGCGCATCAGGCGCGTCGAGACGAAAATGCACAGCGCCATCGCGACCAGAAAAAGCTCGCTGGCAAAAAACGCCAGGGAAGACTTCGGAAAAGTGTCGAGAATGTAATGCAGCGAGTAAGCTGCCCAAGCTAGTTGCCACGCGCGGAAATAGGCCTGCCGGCTCTGCTCGTGGAGATATGTAAATACGAGAAAGAGCAGAACCGAGACAAAGCCCGGGATCAAAACCGTTGTGATAACCACACTGTTCATAGGGCCGTTGAAGACGCCTCTGGCCAAACCTACTGGCTCAGTTAAGGGGGGAAACAGTACCTTAATGTTTTCACATCACGCCGCGGAACACAATAAGATTTAAGTACAATCCACGTCTTCGATAGCTTTTAAAATCAAAGGGTTGCGTGCGAAATCGTTATGGCACTCAGCTTGACGGTGTTTTTCGCTTGCCCGTACCATCGGAGGTTACACAATCGAACATTACGGCGCCTGTGCCGAAAGTCTGACCTCGACATGCAGGTCCAAGTGCGAGCTTCTGCGTAATCGACCCGACTATGCCCGAAATTCCGAATTCGCCCTCGCAAGACCGACCCCGAGTGCGCTTTGCGCCCTCGCCGACCGGGTTCCTTCACGTCGGAAGTGCCCGAACTTTCATTTTTAACTGGCTGTACGCTCGCCGGAACCGCGGAACAATGATTTTGCGTCTCGACGATACCGACGTCGAACGCAATACCGACGCTTCCGTCAATTCTATTTTTGAAGGTCTGAAATGGCTCGGCCTGAGTTGGGATGAGGAATACAAACAGTCCGAGCGCGGAGAACTGCACCGTCAAATGGCGGAGGCTATCTTTCAAAAAGGCCTTGCCTACCGCGACTTTACCCCCGCGCACACCGGGGACAGTGAGCGATCGGGCGCGCAAGGGACCTGGCTGTTCAATCCCGGAATGCGAGAACTTTCACGGGAAGTGAGTGATCGGCGCGCCGGTGCCGGAGAACCGTTTGCGTTGCGCTTCCGTGTGCCGCGCGAGGCCGGGCAACTTGTCCGCTTCGACGACGCCGTGTATGGCGAACAGATAAAGGCCGGCGCCGATATCGAGGACTTCGCTCTGCTGCGCTCCGATGGCATGCCGACGTATCACCTGGCTTCGTGCGCCGATGACGCTGACTTGCGGATCAGCCACATCATTCGCGGCCAGGACCATCTTTCGAACACCTACAAGCATGTCTTGATTTTCGAAGCTGCCGGGTTCACGCCCCCGCAGTTCGCGCATCTTCCGCTGCTGGTGGCGCCCGACGGGACCAAGCTGTCCAAGCGCCGCCATGGCCCGGTTGTGAGCGTGACCACTTACCGCGACGCAGGATTCCTGCCAGAGGCATTCATCAACTTCCTCTGCCTGCTGGGCTGGTCGCCAAAAAACGATCGCGAGCAAATGAGCGTGCAAGATCTGGTCGATGCCTTCTCGCTCGAAGGTATCAATCGGGCGAACGCGGTAGTGAACTTCAAGGAGTCGGGTGATGTGGGGCGGGCACTCCCTTCGACAAGCTCAGGGCAGGCTTTGCCCGCCAACTCCGTCCCGGAAGACACTTTCGATCCCAAGGCACTCTGGCTCAACGCCGAGCACATTCGAGCTATGCCCATCGAAGACCTTGCTCAGCGCCTGCTCCAGCTCGTGCGCGAAGCCGGCTTCAACATCACTGCCGAAAAGATGCTCCGCATCACGCCCCTCATCCGAGAGCGCATCAAGCTGCTGCGAGACGTGCTTACCGCGGCCGACTTCTTCTTCGTCGATCAGCTATCACCGTACGATCCCGCCGAACTCATCCCGCAAAAAGGGGACGCAGTCATGGCGCAGAAAGTTTTGCAGCGTGCGAAGGAAGTGCTGGCGAATGTCGAATTCAAACATGACCCGCTGGATGAAAGTCTGCGCGCCTCCGCGCAAGAGTTGGGGATCAAGGCCGGACAAATGTTCCAGCCCATTCGCGTCGCCGTCTGCGGCCGCAAGAACGCTCCGCCGCTGTTCGAGACTCTGGAAGTGCTGGGACGTGAAACGACGCTCGAGCGGATCGAGCAGGCAATTTCGCGGATCGGCTAACTGAGCTCACGTAGCGACAGTCGCCTCGGCTGTCACGCTTTTGATCATTGCCGCCTTCACGGCTCGCTGCGCTTGCCTGGACAGCCGAGGCGGCTGTCCCTAAGTTAGTTTTTTCTTGTATCCATTGCCCTTGCTCCCTGATCTAAGCAGATTGCGGCGAGGCCTCCTATGGAAGCGGTGCAAATCAGCAAGCCAGGTGGAAATTTTGAAGTTGTGGAACGCTCAATTCCTGAGCCCGGTCGCGGCCAGGTGCGCATTAAGGTCGAGGCTTGCGGTATTTGCCATAGCGACGCACTGGTCAAGGAGGGATACTGGCCCGGAATCCAATATCCGCGCGTGCCCGGCCATGAAATTGCCGGACGCATCGACGCCCTCGGCCCCGACGTCACGTTATGGAAGCCCGGGCAGCGGGTGGGTGTGGGTTGGCATGGTGGACACTGCTTTCAGTGCGATCCATGCCGCCGCGGCGACTTCATGCTTTGCCAGTTCGAAAAAATTACCGCCATCCACTTCGACGGAGGCTACGCCGAATACACAATTGCGCACGCGGAGGCGGTTGCGGCGATGCCCGATGATTTACCCGCCGACGAAGCTGCGCCGCTGATGTGCGCTGGAATCACGGTATTCAACTCGCTGCGCAACTCGGGTGCGCGCGCCGGCGATCTTGTCGCCGTCCAGGGCATTGGCGGCCTGGGCCATCTCGGGATTCAGTATGCCCGCCAGATGGGCTTTCGCACCGTCGCCATCGGGCGCGGGAAAGAGAAAGAATCGCTGGCCCGAAAGCTGGGCGCTCACGAGTATGTGGATACGGGTGCGGGTTCTCCCGTCCAGGCGCTGCAAAAGCTGGGGGGAGCGCGCGTGATCCTCGCTACCGCTCCTGATTCGAAATCCATTTCGGCTTTAGTGGACGGACTGGCAAGCGCCGGAACGTTGCTGGTGGTAGGAGCTGGGTTGGAATCTCTCACCGTGACTCCGCTTCAGCTCATTGGTGGGCGCAAGGACATACAAGGCTGGCCGTCAGGGACAGCCAAGGACTCCGAGGACACGCTGCGCTTCAGCGCGCTGAGCGGGGTGCGTCCCATGATCGAACGCTATCCGCTGGAGAAGGCGGCCGCGGCGTACGAGCAGATGATCAGCGGAAGGGCCAGATTCCGGGTCGTGCTTACAATGGGTGCATAGGTTTCAAAACCGGACGGGAAGTAAAAACCTGTGTTTCGGCCATTGCCCACGATGACTTCTGTTTTACAATGGTTCTCGTCCGATAATCATGGCGGTTCTCCACCACCGTAGAAAATGCACCTCACCCACGAGCAGTTTCGGGAGCTGGCATGGAAGTGCGGCCTGGCCGCTACGCACCAGCGCCGGGTTGTGTATGAAGCTGTCGTGGCGTCTCATGGACATCATTCCCCGGAAAAGATCTATGCCGCGGTTCGGCGGAAGATTCCTTCCATCTCGTTAGCCACGGTTTACAACAATCTTCGGCTTTTCGTGGAGCGCGGTCTGCTGCGAGAAGTCTCGCCCCATGCCTCGACCCTACTCGTGGATGGCAACCTCGAACCTCATCATCACCTGGTGTGTTCGCGCTGCAAGTCGGTGCAGGACATCGAAGGCGAGTTCATCGATTTCAAACGTCTATCCCGGCAGCTTCCGGATGGCTTTGACTTGACGCAACCTCTGGTCGAGGTCTTTGGCCTTTGCCGGCGCTGCGCCAACAAGCAGTTTCAAGGCTGTACGTAAAACTGGAGATTCTTCTGACGTATGTTCTGGTCGCTCTCGCTGGAGTAGCCACCAGCACGTGATGCAGCATTTCAGAACCAAATGCGAAGAGTTCGTCGGAGTTCGTCGCATTGTTGATTGAATTCAAAGGAAAATAAATATATGGAAAATACACTCGCGACTTCATCGGGAAGCGTTTCCCCGGAAGCTAAAGACAAAAGCACGACACCCGAAGCTAAGTGCCCGGTAGCGCACGGCACTGGCAAAGCCCACACGAATGTTGATTGGTGGCCGAATCAGCTGGACCTGAGAGTCCTCCACCAGCACTCCCTAAAATCCGATCCCATGGGTAAGGAGTTCAATTACGCGAAAGAGTTTAAGACGCTCGACCTGAATGCCGTGATCAAGGACCTGCATGCCCTGATGACGGATTCACAGGAGTGGTGGCCGGCCGACTTTGGGCACTATGGGCCGCTGTTCATTCGCATGGCGTGGCACAGCGCCGGCACGTACCGCATCGGCGACGGCCGCGGCGGTGCCGGAGCCGGGCAGCAGCGCTTCGCGCCGCTCAACAGCTGGCCGGACAACGTGAATCTGGACAAGGCACGCCGGCTGCTCTGGCCGATCAAGCAGAAATATGGCCGGAAAATCTCCTGGGCCGACCTGATGATTCTTGCCGGCAACGTCGCATTGGAGTCGATGGGCTTCAAGACCTTCGGTTTTGGCGGCGGGCGCGCCGACGTGTGGGAGCCCGAAGAGGAAATTTATTGGGGACCTGAGGGCACGTGGCTGGCGGACGAGCGCTATAGCGGCGACCGTGATCTTCAGAATCCGCTCGCGGCCGTGCAAATGGGCCTGATTTATGTTAACCCGGAAGGGCCGAATGGCAAGCCGGATCCGATTGCCGCGGCACGCGACATCCGGGAGACCTTCGCCCGCATGGCGATGAACGACGAAGAAACCGTTGCCCTCATTGCCGGAGGTCACACCTTCGGTAAAACTCACGGCGCTGCCGTTCCTTCTCAATATGTGGGCAACGAACCCGAAGGCGCCGATATCGAGGATCAAGGCCTCGGGTGGAAGAATAAATTTGGCAAAGGTTTTGGCGCCGACACCATTGGCAGCGGCCTGGAAGTGATTTGGACCACAACGCCGACCAAGTGGAGCAACAACTTCTTCACCAACCTGTTCAGCTACGAATGGGAACTGACCAAGAGCCCGGCGGGCGCGCATCAGTGGACGCCGAAGAACGGCGCAGGCAACGGTTCTGTGCCGGACGCGCACGATCCTTCCAAGCGTCACGCGCCAACTATGTTGACGACCGACTTGGCCTTGCGGTTCGATCCCGCGTACGAAAAGGTTTCCCGGCATTTTTTTGAGCATCCAGATGAGTTTGCTGACGCGTTTGCCCGGGCTTGGTACAAACTGACGCACCGCGATATGGGTCCGATCCAGCGCTACCTTGGCCCGCTCGTTCCCAAAGAAACGCTGCTGTGGCAAGATCCCATTCCCGCAGTGGATCATCCCCTGATCGGGGAGCAGGACATTGCTGCTTTGAAGGCGAAGATCCTCGCATCTGGTCTATCTGTTTCGCAGCTGGTCTCGACGGCTTGGGCGTCGGCGTTGACGTTCCGCGGTTCGGACAAGCGCGGCGGAGCGAACGGCGCGCGCATTCGCCTCGCGCCGCAAAAGGACTGGGAAATCAACCAGCCGGCTGAACTGCCGAAAGTGCTGCAGAAGCTCGAAGCGATTCAAAAAGAGTTCAACAGCGCGCAGACGAACGGCAGTAAGGGGAAGAAGGTTTCGCTGGCGGACCTCATCGTTCTCGGCGGCTGCGCGGCAGTCGAAAAAGCCGCCAAGGCCGCAGGGCACGACGTGAAAGTTCCCTTCACGCCGGGGCGCATGGACGCGTCTCAAGAACAGACCGACGTCGAGTCATTCGCGCCGCTTGAACCGAAAGCCGATGGATTCCGCAATTATCGCCGCGGCCCGCAACGCCTCTCGGCTGAGGAGATGCTGGTGGATCGGGCGCAGTTGTTGAAGCTGACGGCGCCGGAGATGACGGTTATTGTAGGTGGCCTGCGCGTATTGGGAGCAAACGCCGGGAAGTCGAAACACGGCCTCTTCACCAAGCAGCCGGAGACGCTGACGAACGATTTCTTCGTCAACTTACTCGACATGCGTACGCAATGGCAGCCCTCCGCTACCGTCGAAGGCGTTTCCGAAGGCCTGTACGAAGGGCGCGACCGGAAGACGAACGAGCTCAAGTGGACCGCTAGCCGTGTCGATCTGATCTTCGGTTCGCACTCCCAGCTCCGTGCTCTCACGGAAGTCTACGCGTGCGCCGACTCGAAGGAGAAGTTTGTGAAGGACTTTGTGGCTGCGTGGGCCAAGGTAATGAACCTCGATCGTTTCGACCTGGCCTGAGTTCGGGATTGGGGCCGGAGCGTCATCCCTCCGGCCCTTAATTCCTTTACGTAACTTGATCCCATTAAAGTTTTCACAACCGCATCCCTCAGTTCGTTTCAGAATTGTAATCATTCTCAATCAAGAATTCCGCCCGATTCCGCGGCCCTTGTTGACATGAAGTACTTTGTAAGATAAAGTGTATTCATGATCGCACCGGACGATCCGTTCCTTCGACCTGTCCCAAAGCGCTGGATCCACGCGAAATGACTACTGCGCCCGCTCTTGATCCAGCGAACTCGGCGGAGCCAGTCCAGCCGTACTACGCGCTGCTGATCAATCCCTTCTATCCCAAAGATGCCAATGCCAGCTTCGGCAAGCACGTGCTTACACCGACGCTGGCGCTGACGAGCTTCGCCGCGACCACGCCGAACATTGGCGCGTGGACTACTGGGACGAGAATCTGCTCGACGGCCGGCCGCCGTTTCTCCCGATGCCGCAGGTGGTCGGCATCACCGTGCATCTGACCTTCGCGCGGCGCGCTTTCGAGCTGGCCGACTGGTACCGTGCCCGGGGAGCGAAAGTGATCTTCGGCGGCCTGCACGTTCTGTCCTGTCCCGAGGAATGCGCGCCGCACGCGGATGCGCTGGCCCTCGGCGACGGCGTGCAACTCTGGCCGCGGATTCTGCGCGACATCGAGTCGAATAAGCTCCAGCCCCGCTACGTCGCTACCTATGAAAATGACTACTGCGACGACCCGCCCCGCGGCGATCTCTCTTCCGCGCCGCAGCTTTCTCACCACCACCAGCCTGATCGCCACCCGCGGATGCCACAACCGCTGCGGCTTCTGCTATCTCGCGACCGATGGCCTGCGCATGCCCTATCGTATGCGCGCATCCGCAGCAGGTGGTCGAGGAATTCAAGGCTGATGACCAGCCCTATGCCGTCTTCATCGACAACAATCTGGGCTCGCGCCGCGACTATCTGCATGCGCTATGCACGCGCGTTGCGCCGCTCAACAAAATCTGGAGCGCCGCCGTCACCATCGACGTCACCGACGATCCCAGCCTGATCCGCAACATGGCGCTGGCCGGATGCACCGGCGTCTTCATCGGCTTCGAATCGCTCTCCGACGAGAATCTCGCCGCCGCCCACAAGAAGACGCCCAAGACCAGCGACTACGCGCGCCGCGTGCGCATCCTGCACGACCACGGCATCCAGGTCAACGGATCGTTCGTCCTCGGCTTCGATCACGACCGCAAAGACGTTTTCGCGCGTACTGCGGAATGGATCGAGGAAAATCGCCTGGAGTGTGCGACATTTCACATCCTCACGCCCTATCCCGCCACGCCGCTGTTTCGCCAGATGGAGGCCGAGGCCGCATCCTGCATCGCGACTGGAGCCTCTACGACACCGGCCACGCCGTCTTTCAGCCGAAGCACATGACTCGCCGCAAGAACTGGAGCAGGGATATGCCTGGATCTACCAGCGCCTGTTTTCACATGCATCGATCTGGCGCCGCCGGCCCGAGAACAGTGGCAGGCGATTCCGCTCTATCTGGCGATGTCGTATCTCTACAAGCGCTCCAACCGCTTCTGGCACCTGCTGATCAAGCACGACCTGGTGAATCCGGTTTGGAAGCCCTTGGTCGAAATGACACGCTGGCGGCATGTCCGCTACCGCCGAAAACTTGAGCACCGAGAGATTGCTGCCGGCGCTCCCGGGCAGGTCGTGTCGGCTGGAGTTTAGATCTGCGCGCCGCCCGGCTTCGCCTGGGCGGGACAGCCGAGGCGGCTGTCTCTACGCGTGTATCTTCGACAGCCGCTGCATTTCTTGCGGTAAGATCAGAGCTATGAAAACGTCCGATACCGAGGCTGAAACTGACGAGAAGACGGCGCCAGAGCCCCGGCCTTCCAACTTTATCCGCGACATCATTCTTGACGATCTGAAGACCAACAAGTATGGCGGCCGGGTACAGACGCGCTTTCCTCCCGAGCCCAACGGATATCTGCATATCGGGCACGCCAAGGCGATCTGCCTCGACTTCGGACTGGCCGCCGAATTCGGCGGACACACGAATCTGCGCTTTGACGACACCAATCCCGAGAAAGAAGAGACGGAATACGTCGACTCCATCAGGCGGACGTGAAGTGGCTTGGCTTTCATTGGGACGGGCTATTTTATGCTTCCGATTATTTCGATCAGCTGTATGAATGGGCGCTCCAGCTGATCAAGGACGGCAAGGCCTACGTTGACGATCTGTCGGCGGAAGAAATCCGCAAGTACCGCGGCACGCTCACCGAGCCGGGCAAGGACAGCCCGCACCGCAATCGTCCGGCGGAAGAAAATCTGGATCTGTTTCAGCGCATGAAGGCCGGAGAATTTCCCGACGGCTCGCGCGTGCTGCGGGCGAGAATCGACATGGCTTCGCCGAATCTGAACATGCGCGATCCCGTGATGTATCGCATCCTGCACGCCCATCATCACCGAACCGGCAACAAGTGGTGCATCTACCCGATGTACGACTTTGCCCACGGACAATCCGATTCCATCGAACGGGTCACGCACTCCATGTGCACGCTGGAGTTTGAAGATCATCGCCCGCTCTACAACTGGTTCATCCAGCAACTGGGGATTTTTCCCTCGCAGCAGATCGAGTTCGACCGCCTCAATCTGACGCACACGCTGCTGAGCAAGCGCAAGCTTCTGCAACTGGTGCAGGAGGGCCGGGTGAGCGGCTGGGACGATCCGCGCATGCCGACGCTGAGCGGCATTCGCCGCCGTGGCTACACGCCCGAAGCGATTCGCAATTTCATGTGCGTCTATTGGAGTTTCGAAGACCACGGGCTCAATCGAGCTGGCCATGCTCGAACATTTCGTACGCGAGGATTTGAATAAGCGCGCCCCTCGCGTGATGGCTGTGCTGCGCCCGCTGAAGAGTCGTGATCGACAATTATCCCGAAAATCAGGTCGAGGAGATGGACGCGGTCAACAATCCCGAAGATCGCGAGCGCCGGCTCGCGCAAGGTTCCGTTCTCGCGCGTGCTCTACATCGAGCAGGATGACTTCCGCGAAGTGCCTCCGCTGAAATACTTCCGTCTATCGCCGGGTCGCGAGGTGCGCCTGCGCTATGGCTATTTCGTTACCTGCACGAGGGTCGTGAAGAACGAGAAGGGCGAGGTCGTCGAAGTCCACTGCACCTACGATCCGGCGACGCGCGGCGGAAATGCCCCCGACGGCCGCAGGGTGAAGGCGACCATCCATTGGGTCCGCAGCAGCCACGCGATCGACGCCGAGGTACGCATCTACGAAAACTTGTTCTTGAAAGAAGATCCCAGCGACGTTGAGGAAGGCAAAGATGTCCTCGACAATCTGAACCCGAATTCATTGGAAATAGTCGCCGACGCTAAGCTGGAACCGTCGCTGGCGAAAGCTGCCGCTGGGGAGCGTTATCAATTCGAGCGTCTTGGGATATTTCTGTGTCGATCCCGACTCGATGCCGGGCAAGCCGGTATTCAATCGGACGATCGCGTTGAAGGATACGTGGGCGAAGGTGGAGAAGCGGCAGGGGGCGAAGAGCTAGGTCACACTGGCGCAAAAAGGTGAATCGCGTTGCTGGACTTTGATTGGACATATCCGCGTTCGTACGAGGTTGAAGAGCTTCGAGAGATTCCAGGATCGGGAGCACTCAGTGTTCCGGCGTTCTATATCCCAACGCCCAAAGGCAGGCGGGAACACGATGGCCTTTGGCTAAAGTTTCGTCCCGCAAACGGAAAGGCCTGGCTTGGCATCTTCGCCTTTGGTTACTCATCACCTCCGGCCTTCTCCCGAGTCGTCAGTTTGCCTAATCCTGACCAGGCCTGTGTCATAGCCAACGGCCAAGGTTTTCTCGTCACACCGGGTAACCCTGAGGAGCGGGCGGAGATACCGATCCTGCCACTCATTGAGGTGCGGTCGCTACCGGAACACGAAATCGTCGTCTTCGGTGATTTCACACGCCTCGCCGCCTATGGCAGTTCCGGCCTGGTTTGGCGAAGCCCGCGAGTTTGCTGGGACGAGTTGAAAATTGTAGCCGTCAAACATGGCACAATCGAAGGGACGGGTTATGATCCGACTAGTCGTGGCGAATCGCGGTTCATAGTGGACCTGAAAACAGGACGTTCGTTGATTCCACCGCCAGTCTCGACAGATGGCAAGGTGGTTTGGTAGTCGGTTTTGCGAAATGCAAAAAACAAAACCCCGAGCGGGAATTCAACTCGGGGCGTCAGCCCGTCAAGCTCTGAAGATAGTATCGGCAGCCAAGAGCCTGAAGTCAAGGTTACTTTGAGGAGTTCGCCCGTTCCGAACTCCTCGTCAGATTCCCTACCAAAGAAGGGAATGCTGTGGACCCGACGGGATTCGAACCCGCACCTTAACAGCTTGACGGGCTAACGTGCTACCGATTACACCACGGGCCCAAGATCAGGTTAGAGGCGCAAGTGAGTGGTAAACAAGACTGCGCGTGGCTTAATCTTCTGCAACGTTCCGTTTTGGACCCGCCGGTTATGCGCGCAGAAGCGGTCAAACCTCGGGGGATGAGCCCATACAGCAAACAAATATTCTCCTCTGCTCTTCGTAGTACAATTCGCAGCGCCGAATTGACCCGTGGCAACGCCCACGGATGAAGCACGCGAGCTCAAGCCTGGCATGTACATGCACTTCACCATTCTCGTCGCATTTTTCGAGATTCCTCGCACCCCGGTTTCGATGTGCAGCGCCGGCATCCTGCTTTTTCTTATCGCGCTGTGGGCTGCGAAGCCTGATCTCGCGCGGGCCCGCGGCCTGGACAAGATCGTAGCCTTGAGCAATTTGTGTTTCGCCATTCCCTTGGCGGTCTTCGGCGCCCTGCATCTCGCGGACGTGGGATCCGTCTTAGCCATAGTGCCCGCGTATATGCCGTGGCGTTTGTTTTGGGCGTATTTCTTCGGCTTTGCGCTGCTCGCCGCGTCCTTGAGCATTGCCACAAAAATTCAGGTGCGCTGGTCCGGGCTGCTGTTCGGGATCGCGATGTTTCTTTTTGTGGCGATGTTGATCATCCCGGGAGTTCTCGCCCACCCCAAAGACAGGTTTCCATGGACCTTTGTCTTCCGGGAAAGCTCATTCGGAGGCGGAGGCTGGATCTTAGCGGGAAGCTCGATTCTTGCGGGAAACGCCCTGCGCGAACAAGGTCACGAGAAAGGCCGCGGACAAGGTGGAAGCACGCTCATAACCGTGGGCCGCGTGTTGATCGGGATCGCCGCTATATTTTATGGCGTTGAGCATTTTCTGCACCCAGTAAACGTCCCCGGAGTCCCGCTCGAAAAATTGATGCCTGCGTGGATTCCCGGGCGCGTGCTTATTAGCTATCTGACAGGCGCAATTCTCCTGGTTGCCGGGGTAAGCATTCTGCTGGGCAAGAAGACGCGGATGGCGGCAACGTATCTCGGGACCTGGATTGTGTTGCTGGTCTTGTTCGTCTATGGGCCGATCCTGATCGCGTCGCTGGCCGACCCGAGCACCGCGGTCAAAGTTGAGGGGATCAATTATTTTGCGGACACGCTGCTATTTGCCGGAGCGATTCTCGCGCTGGCCAGCGCGTCGCCACGCACCGATTAGAAGGCCGGCTGCCAACCTGTTCCGAAACCTGTTCCGAAACTAGGACCATAGCAGCTTTGTTCTGGAGCCTTGGCAGCTAATTGTGCACATGCGGGCTCTGCGCGGGATTGTGGCGGGGGCCGGGCGGTTCCTTCGTCACCTTTACTTCAAAACTTACGGGCAGAGTCTTCGGAGGGAAGCACTGGGCGTTGTCGCAGGCCTGGTAGCGCAGCACGCCGTGCATCACATATTTCCCCGGCACCACGGCATGCAACGGGTGCACGGCCACCGCGATCGTGAAATCTCCGCTGTACACATTTAACTTCTCGTCCGGCGAGAACGGGAAGCTCAAATCTTTTCCGGCGGGATACTCAATCTTTCCCAGGATGATGTCGGTGGGTAGATCCATCCTCAAGATTGGTGGGAATCAGAAATTCGGACTTCGGCGTGTTGGAATTGATGTGAAACCCTTTGGCCACGCGGAAATTCAGATCCACCATGGTCTGCGCGGCGCGCGGAGCGGAGACCAGCGGGACGGGAGCGACCGATGACGGACGGCGCCTTCCCTGACTGCGCCCAGGCTGCGCCAGCAAGCAGCACCAACAGGCGAAAATCAGTCTCGATTTGTGCTGACTTCAGGTTCATCCGCTACATCACCTGGATAGTAAAGCGATCGCGGCCCCACTTCTATTGTCAGTTCTGAGGCTGCTGTGTGACGCAATGGCCTGGGAGTTCGCCGGCTGCGTGTCGAGAGCCTTCTTGATGGAATCCTCGATTTCAGCCTTGCCCTTCAGGCCGATGATCTTATCCACAATTTTTCCGTCGCGGCCAATGAAAAAGGTCTCCGGCAGAGCCGGGACTCCGCCGTAGGCGTCGCCCACTGCTTCCTTGCCGAGCAGCACGGGATAATTCACGCCCATATCCTTGGCGAACTTGGCGATGTCTTCCTTGCTGGAGTCATCCATGGCGACGCCGACGATCTGAAGGCCCTGCGCGCCGTATTGCTTCTGCAATTCGACGAACCACGGCATCTCGATCTTGCACGGACTGCACCAGGTGGCCCAGAAATTCAGCAGGACGGCTTTGCCGCGCAAATCGGACAGGCGCATGCTGTTGCCGTCGAGCGACTGCAGCGTGAAGTCGGGCGCGGGCCCAGACTTGGTGATCGGCGGTGGCGCGGGTCCAGAGCGGCGAGCCATATGAAAGCCGAAATACAGCATGGCGGCGGCGACGACAGCAACAACCACCAACGCCAGCGGATTGCGATTTCCTCCTGCGCTGGACGGCGGTGGCACCGAGGCCGTTCTCTCCGAAGTTGTCAATGCCGCGTTCGCCAGCGATAAATCCGCGCCGCAGGACTGGCAAATCACACCCTCTCCATTGCTACGGAGATTGCCCGAATTTTCTAACGATGCGCCACACTTGGGGCACTGCGGCGATTTCTCTTTTCGCGGGTTCAGCGAATTTTCAACCGTGGACATAGATCAGATCCTCCAACTACAAAGCAAAACGATTCAGGAACGACAGCCAGCTTGATATCAACGTAAAACGGCCGATCACCAGCAGCACGCCCAAAGCAATCAGCAGACCGCCGCTGGCCACTTCCAGCATATGCATCTTGGAGCGAAAGCGACTATAGAATTTCAGAAAACGCTCCATCAGCAGGGATGTCAACAAGAACGGTACTGCGAGTCCCAGTGAGTAGACCGCCAGCAAGAAAATTCCTTTTACTACCGTATTCTGCTCGCCGGCCAGCGTTAGGATCGCGGTCAAGATCGGCCCCAGGCACGGAGTCCAGCCGAAGGCAAAGGCGAATCCGATCACAAATGCGCCAATCGGCGTACTGCTGCCCTTTCACGCTATGCAGCCGAGCATCAGTATAGAGTGCCTTGATCTTGAAAATTCCGGTCAGATGCAGTCCAAAGATGATGATGACCACGCCGGCCACGATCGACAGCGTGTGTTTGTAGCGCGCCGCGATCTGCCCGATCTCCGTCGAGATCGCGCCCAGCGTGATGAACACCACGCTGAAGCCCAGGATGAATCCAATCGAATTCACCATGACCCGACGCATCAGCTGGCCCTGCGCGCGATTTCAGTTCCTCGACGCCCACGCCCGAGATCAGCGAGACGTATCCCGGCACCAGCGGAAGCACGCAGGGCGAGAGAAAAGAAATCAAGCCCGCGAAGAACGCTGCGATGGGGAGCGGAAGGCTGTGCATCGGATTTTATTGTAGCTGCTGGAGCGTGCCTCACTGGATAAGACACTCGTAGCCGGAGTTTTAGTTACAGAAGTTGCCGTGCGATTGGGTGGGCTCTCAGCGTGGCGAATGCGGCTGCGCTGGCCGGCACGGCAGGCGTTGCGAAATCCTGCATCTGTTCCTGGGATTCCCCCAGCTTGCGAAGAACCGGACCGGGCAGAACCGCCGCGAGGATGGCCCGGTTGCCCTCCTGGCGCACTTGCAGGCTGTCAAAAAGAGCTTTCACATCGGCGTCGGTGCCCGCCGACCCGACCGACAACTCGGCGCTGCGAAACATCGCCAGAAACACATTCGCCTTGTCGGCAATCTCGCGGGCGTCTTCGTCGCTGCCCGCCCAGGCTTCCGCCCGCAGGTGCAGCGCGTCCACGCGCAGAGGCAGATGCAGCGGACTATAGCTGGCGGAAATTACCAGATCTGCAGGCTTGGGAAAAATCGTCGCCCAGCCCGCGGATTGCCGCGCCAAGGGCTCAACCCGCGCCACCATCCAAAACGGGCTGGCCAACTGTACGCGCTTGTAATACTTCCGCAGAAGCGCCGGGCCGCCAAACGGAGATGCCAACCGCCGGGAACGGTCGACGATGCCTCGAATTACGGCAGGATCGTCGTGATTGGAAGCCGCGACAATGTCCACTCCCAGAATTGCGATGCGGAAGGACCGTCCGTAGAGCGGAATCGTGAAGATGTCGATCGAATTGTAGTTTTCGACGGACTTCGCCGTCCGCTTCAGATAAGCGAGACATCTGGTTCCATCAAACCTTCCGGTAAAAACTTCAGAGAAACGCGGCTCGGACGCCGCGCCTCCCGTCCCCGCCGGGCCAGTTCTGCGGATAGTGGATGGCGAAGGCCGCCGCATTCAGATCGCGCTCGAAGTCAAAGCCGGTTTCCTGAATGAAGCGTTCATATTCCGGATCGTGCGCCACCGGCAGAAGGAGCTTGCCGCCATTCGCCTTGCGGGCCCACACGAAATTGCCGTAGATAAAGGCGTCCGCGCCGGGCAGAAGCCGCGCCGCTTCCGGCGGTGCGTGTTTTCGCAGCTCCACGGCAAGGGTCACCGCAGCAGCCACAATCACCAGCACTAAAGCAATGGGGAAGGCGCGTCTAATTCGCATGAAATGCGGTCAGGAGAGAAATGATAGCACCTACCGAGGGAAAGGCGGTTCGTGGGCCTTCGCAGGCGGATTCTCCTATTGATCCTGAAGAGCGGACGTGGCAGCAAGAGAACAGAGGAGGAGCGATAGGGTAAGGATCACAAGCACAGCCAGCGACGCACCCCATAGGGCTCGCCAGTGAAACGCGCTCAAAATTCCGAAGACCGCCCCTCCGTACACAAGACCGATGAGGTGGGCTAGGAACGGCCTATTCAAGCGAAAATGGAATCTCGGTACACCGCTCCACCCCATCGGTAAAGAGCCATTTACCGATCTCGAATAATTCCATGAGAACGAGAAAGGTGGCTCCTTGGGTGACGACGCTGCGCCATTCGTTCATGCCGAAAATTGTAGACCTGTTGTGACCTATGCCTTGCACGCCGAATTCACCTTGTGATACCTTAAATAATTGTCCCGGACATCTGGAAGGGATCAGAGGGATAAGTTCGCGCGAAGGCGTGTCTTTCCCCCGAATTGCTGGCGTAGCTCAGTCGGTAGAGCATCTGATTTGTAATCAGAGGGTCAGGGGTTCAAATCCCTTCGCCAGCTCCAGAGAATGAGGCAACGTAGTTCCGGCAGACGGCGGACTCGGTAGCGGCGCAACAGGTTTTTCCAACGCACTCCATTCGGTACTTTTCCGGCGTGCAGTGATCAAGTTTCATCGTGGTATCTCGCTTGAGCCTTGGTTTCCCTGTTTTGCGAATGAAAGCGTGACTTGTGCTGCGTTCGTCCGCGGGTTGGCGTAATGCTTTCCGGCGGCCGAACATCAGTGGTCTGCCGATGGCGCGACAGCCGCATCGCCCGAGAATTTTGCACAGGTGGGTGAGTGGTTAAAGCCAACAGACTGTAAATCTGTCCCTCCTAGCGAGGTACGAAGGTTCGAATCCTTCCCTGTGCACCATGATTCACTTGAATCGCTGATTGTGAACAGATTGTCCATTGCGCTGATCTGTTACCTGCTGTTGGCAGCACTGACGTGGGCCACGATCACCGACCCAAAGTTTCGGGCGGGAACGCTGCTGGTCTTGGCGCTGTTGGCGGTGAAGTCGGTGCTGCGTCGCGATGACGTGTTGCGCGCCGACAAGGGAAGCGATCAGGAGTGAGCGGGTTTGGCAGTAGCTGAGAGCTGAAGGCTGATAGCTGACAGCTGAGTTCAGGGCCGATGTAGCTCAGTTGGTAGAGCACTCCCTTGGTAAGGGAGAGGTCACCAGTTCAATCCTGGTCATCGGCTCCAGATTGATTCGTTGTTCGGGAAGGGCACGGCTTCAGCCGTGCCGCCGAGAGTGTGGAATGAGACGCGGCTTTAGCCGCTGAGGGTTAGCCGAAAGCTGACGGCTGAAAGCTGAGAGCTATTACAGGGCGGGAGTAACTCAGTGGTAGAGTCACAGCCTTCCAAGCTGTTGGTCGCGGGTTCGATTCCCGTCTCCCGCTCCAGAATTGTGGTTCAGGTGCGATGAGTTTCGAACAGGCCGCAATCAAGGTTGAAAAGGCGCAGGAATTCGCCAGGCTGCAAGCGGCGGTCGAGCAGGCGTTCTTGCCGGAAAAGGCTGAGCGCTTCCTGAAGCAGCTGGATCGCAAAGGAATTCGCGTCAGGGCTTTTGACGCGATCCTGGCGCAGCAGGTGCTGGAATCGGTCGGAGGGGCGGGGCTGAACGCGCGGCAGTTGTATGAGTCGCTGCCGGTTTCCGACCAGGCGCAAATGCGCGAGTTTTACCTCTCGAAGTTAGAGAAGATTGACGTTGCGCTGCGGCATAAGTTTAGGAAGCTGTATCAGTATTACTAGAGATTGCATCGGTCTTCCGGCGCTAAACAGCGGCGCCTCAGAGTGACAAAGGTTCGATGGCAAGGGTTTGAGCTAAAAGCTAGGAGCTAAGAGCTGACTTATGGCGAAAGAGAAATTTGATCGTAATAAGCCGCATTGCAACGTGGGGACGATTGGTCACATCGACCATGGCAAGACCACGTTGACGGCGGCCATCACTAAGGTTTTGTCGAAGCACAATCCGAAGAACACCTTCCGGTCGTTCGACAGCATCGATAACGCGCCGGAAGAGAAGGCGCGCGGAATCACCATTGCCACAGCGCACGTCGAGTACGAGACGGCGAACCGGCACTACGCGCACGTCGATTGCCCGGGTCACGCCGATTACATCAAGAACATGATCACCGGCGCGGCGCAGATGGATGGCGCGATCTTAGTTGTTGCTGCAACCGACGGTCCGATGCCGCAGACCCGCGAGCACGTGCTGTTGGCCCGCCAGGTCGGCGTGCCCTATATCGTCGTTGCTTTGAATAAATGTGACGCGGTGGATGATCCCGAACTGCTCGACTTGGTTGAACTCGAAGTGCGCGAGTTACTGAAGAGCTACAAGTTCCCCGGCGACGACGTTCCGGTGGTGCGTTTGTCGGCCTTGGGCGCGCTGAACGGCGAAGCCAAGTGGGAGAAGCAGATTGACGCGCTGATGGAAGCAGTGGACAAGAGCGTGCCGCAGCCGGCGCGCGAGTTGGACAAGCCGTTCCTGATGCCGATTGAAGATATTTTTTCGATTCAGGGACGCGGCACGGTGGTCACGGGAAGAATTGAGCGCGGCAAGGTGAAGGTGGGCGAGGAAGTGGAAATTGTCGGCTTCCGCGAAACCCGCAAGACGGTGGTGACCGGCGTCGAAATGTTCAAGAAGCAATTGGACGAAGGCATGGCGGGCGACAACGCCGGCCTGCTGTTGCGCAGCATTGCGAAAGAGGATGTGGAGCGCGGCATGGTGCTGGCCAAGGGCGGGTCGATCACGCCGCACACCAAGTTCAAGGCCGAGGTTTACATTCTGACGAAAGAAGAAGGCGGGAGACACACGCCGTTCTTCAAGGGCTATCGTCCGCAATTTTATTTGCGAACGACGGATGTAACCGGCGTGGCGGAACTTCCAGCGGGCACCGAAATGGTGATGCCGGGAGACAATGTGAGCCTGGTGATTGAACTGATCACGCCGGTGGCCATGGAAAAGGGTTTGCGATTCGCGATCCGCGAAGGCGGGCATACGGTGGGCGCCGGCACCATCGCGGAGATTGTGCAGTAGCGTAACTTGTGTGGCGCGGGCACTCTTGCCCGCGAGGTTTTAGGCTAGAAGCTAAGAGCTAGGAGCTGTTTACATGCCCCGAGAAATCGTGACGTTACAATGTGGTGATTGCAAAGAGCGGAATTATTCGACCACCAAGAATCGGAAGACGACGACGGAACGACTTGAGTTCAAGAAGTTCTGTAACCGTTGCCGTAAGCATACGCCGCACAAAGAAGTGAAATGACGCCGTTTAGCGGGCGTGACCCTGAACCAAGTGAAGGGGTGAGCCCGCTGGCGTCATCCTGAGCGTTCTTTGCGAAGGATCTCAGGCAGGTTCAGGGGCGTAAGCTCAACGGTTAAACTGTCGGTCTCCAAAACCGAACTTGGGGGTTCGAATCCCTCCGCCCCTGCCAGACTTTTTGGAGAGAAGAGAAACACGAGCCAGGAGTAAAGATGGCAGTCGAGACGAAGAAAATGGCAAATTCAATGGCAGCAGCCGGGGGCAGTTTTGGGGACCGGGTGAAAGCCTGGCCCGAGCGCACCCGCACGTTTTACAACGATGTGCGTACTGAAATGCGAAAGGTGACCGCGCCTTCGTGGAAAGAAGTTCAGGCCACGACCACGGTCGTCGTGATCACGGTTGCGATTTTCGCGCTCTACTTTTTCGTGATTGACTTCATTATTCAGCACGGGGTAACGGCTTTGTTCAACTTTTTCAGGAGTCACTGACGAGATTGCGGACGAGCGCTACCTAGTACAGAAAATCAGCTGGCCGAGAAGAAGCACTTCATTATGCAGGACCAAGAAAAACACGAAGCGGTAACAACCACGGCAGGCGAGCCGCAGGCCGCCGCGTCCGACGGCTCTGCGCCCACTGAAGCGCCTCGCAACCCGAACATGAAGTGGTACATCATCCACTCCTACTCGGGGTTTGAGCGCAAGGTGAAAGAGTCGCTGGAATCGCGGGTGGCGGCGTTCGGACTGCAGGACAAGATCGGCAAAGTGCTGATCCCGACCGAGTCCGTCACTGAAGTGCGCGGCGGCAAGAAATATACCTCCGAGCGCATGTTCTATCCCGGCTACGTGCTGGTGGAAATGGACATGGACGATCATGTCTGGCATGTGGTGAAATCCACACCCCGCGTGACTGGATTCGTCGGCACCGGCCAGCAGCCGACGCCGCTTTCCGAAGAAGAAGTGCAGCACATCGTCTACAAAGTTGCCGATAGCCGCGAGAAGCCGAAGCTCAAAGTTAAGTTCGAGAAGAACGAGTCGGTCCGCATTAGCGAAGGACCGTTCGCCAGCTTCACCGGCATCGTCAACGAAGTGAACGAAGATCGCGAGACCCTGAAAGTGATGGTCACGATTTTCGGCCGCTCGACTCCGGTGGAACTCGAGTTCAATCAGGTGGAGAAGGTCGCGTAGCGACAGAGAAAAGAAATGGATGCCCTGGCTAGAAGCTAGGAGCTAGAAGCTAGGAGCCGACGAAGTCATGGCAAAAAAAGTCACAGGTTACGTAAAGCTGCAGATCGCCGCCGGCAAGGCGACTCCGGCGCCCCCGGTGGGCCCGGCGCTGGGCCAGGCGCAGATCAATATCATGGAGTTCTGCAAGCAGTTCAACGCCCGCACCAATCAGAAAGAAATGGAAGGGTTGATCATTCCCGTCGTGGTGTCGGTATATAACGACCGGTCGTTCACCTTCATCACCAAGACCCCCCCGGCGTCGATCCTGTTGAAGCGCGCCGCGGGCATCGCCAAGGGGTCGGGGACGCCAAACAAGGATAAAGTTGGCAAGGTCACGGCCAAGCAGGTCGAGGACATCGCGAAACAGAAAATGCCCGACCTAAACGCGGCCTCGGTCAACAGCGCCATCAAAAGCGTCCGCGGCACGGCCAGGTCGATGGGCATTGAAGTAGTTGGATAGAAGGGATTGAGTAATTGGGAAATTTGGTAGTTGTGTAATTGAAAATCTGCGAGAGAGATTTCAAATTGCCCGATTACTCAATTTCCCAATTACCAAATCGTCAACAGCACCACGGCTCAGCCGAATAACGCTGAGCGGTGGGAGACAAGGAAAAGTAATGAAAAAAGAAGGAAAGAATATCGCCAAGGCGCACGCTGCAGTCGAGAAGCGCCCCTACGTTCTACAGGATGCGGTTCCGCTTCTGCAGAAAGTGAAATTCGCCAAGTTTGACGAGACCGTCGAGCTCACGCTGCGCCTGGGAGTCGATCCCAAGCATGCCGACCAGATGGTCCGCGGCACGGTCGTTCTGCCGCATGGACTGGGGAAATCGAAGAAGGTTCTGGTCATCGCCTCTGGCGACAAGATCAAAGAAGCGGAAGCGGCGGGCGCGGATTTCGCCGGCGGCGAAGATATGGTGGAGAAGATCACCAAGGAAAACTGGACTGACTTCGATGCCCTGATCGCCACGCCTGACGTCATGAAATCCGTGGGACGACTAGGCAAGATTCTCGGGCCTAAGGGACTGATGCCCAATCCGAAGACTGGCACAGTCACCTTCGACGTGGCCAAAGCGGTGCAGGAAGTGAAGGCGGGCAAAGTCGAATTCCGCACCGACAAGACAGCGCTCGTGCATTGCCCGGTGGGGAAGATTTCGTTCTCGCCTGACAAGTTGATTGACAACGCCACGGTGCTGATCACCAGCGTGATCAAGGCCAAGCCATCGGTCGCTAAGGGCAAGTACATCAAGGGCTGCACTTTGAGTTCGACGATGGGGCCGGGGATTTTGCTGGATGTCGCGCCTATTGAGGCGGCGGCGAAGTCTTAACGCGTCGCTGAGGCGCCTGGACGGACAAATGCGTCCGTCCCTACATGAACATTGCGAGGAATTGAATCATGGCGGTTACTAAAGCGAAGAAGACCGAGCAGGTCGAGAAGCTGAGCAAAGACCTGAAGAATGTTTCGAACGTCGTCGTGGCCACTTACACCAAGATGACCGTGGCCCAGGATTACGAGCTGCGCAAAGCTCTGCGCGGCGCGGGCGCGAAGTATCAGGTGGTCAAGAATACGCTGGCCGAGCGCGCTGCCAAGGGAACCAAAGTCGAAGGCGCTCTCAAGGATCTGGCGGGCGTGACCTCGATCGCCTACACCACCGGCGATCCGGTCGCCATGGCCAAGGCTCTGACCAAGTATGCCAAGGACGCGCCGGAGTTCACCTTCAAGGTCGGCGTGGTCGAAGGCCGCGTGGTCGCGATCAAAGAGATCGAAGCGCTGGCTACGATGCCGTCGAAAGAAGAGCTTTATTCGAAGCTGCTGTTCCTGATCAACGCGCCGGCGCAACGTCTAGTCACGGTGATGAACGCGGTGGGCCGTAACCTGGCGGTGGTCGTGGATCAGGGCGTGCAGCAGAAGAAGTTTAAAGAGGCCTGAAGTTGCAGGGCCACGGCTGGTTCTACTACCTGATGAAGGGGCTTTGGATTCCAGTCGTCGCGGTCGCGGCAATCGTGCGTTGGGTCGAAAGCAGTCGGGCCAAACGACGGAAACATGATTAGCATCGCGGGTAAGATACCCGCGCCGCATAAAAGGAGTTTGGTTATCCGCAAGGCAGGGGTTGCGCGGTTCGTTCCGAGCGTTGTCTGGCGCAAGGATATCGGACCTGCCGCACTGGAAACCGTGGCTTGCGGATGGCGAAAAACGAGACGTAGCAAGCTTATTTCGGCAAGCTACGTCTCTACGGAGAGACTAAATTACTGGAGAAATAACATGGCAGATTTAGCGCAGTTGGAAGAATCAATCGTAGGCTTGTCGCTGCTCGACGCGGCGGAGCTCGTGAAGAAGCTGGAAGCGCGTCTGGGCGTGTCGGCGGCGGCAGCGGCCCCGGTCGCGGTGGCCGGTGGCGGCGGAGCGGCGGCGGCGGCTCCGGCGGAAGAGAAGACCGAGTTCACCGTCGTCCTGAAAGAAGTGGGCGCCAACAAGATCAACGTGATCAAGGCCGTACGCGAAGTCACCAGCCTGGGCTTGAAAGAAGCCAAGGAACTGGTGGATGGAGCTCCTAAAAACGTGAAAGAGGGAGTCTCCAAGGAAGAGGCGGAGACAATTAAGAAGAAGTTTACCGACGCGGGCGCGGTGGTCGAAGTAAAGTGACCGCGCTTTGCAAGGAGTGAAGAGCGGCGCGGAGCCTTACTGCGGTCATCCCGAGCGTTTTTCGCGAGGGATCTCTGGCTTCACGAAGCTACGGGTCAACGGCTGGCGAATGCGTCCGCCACTACGCGAGCCGAAACGCACCGCGAACGGTGCAAAATCGTTATTATTGCACGTTCTCCACTTGTGAACCTTCGGCGGCGATGTTAGCATCTAAACTAACGTCGCTTCCCTTAGGTTCCACTCGAGCGCGAGCGAGGCTCGCGAGGGAAGTTTAGGGCAAGCTGCTCCGCGGGCAGGCGGGGCGGAAGACAGGCCGAGGAACTGGCGCGAAAGAATTCAAATCAAGAAGGGCGAAACGCCTTGGTTGGCGTCTGCGGGAACAACTGTCCCTGCAGGCGCCCCGCTGTCTTTTAAGGTTGTCTTTCAGGTTCCAGGTTGTCCTTGTTCTACACAACGCAAGTCCCGCGGCGCGGTAAGCGCCCCACATTCCGCGGTTAGAGCGCGGCCTTCGGTCGCGCGTGAGATTGGGAGTTTCTGACGATGAAAAATGCCTTCCGTAAACGATTCGACTTTTCCAAAATTCCGGCCACCATCCAGATCCCGAACCTGATCGAGGTTCAGAAGCGTTCCTATGATCGCTTTCTGCAGATGGACAAACTGCCCAGCGAGCGCGAAGACGGCGGCTTGCAGGCCGTGTTTCAGTCCGTGTTTCCGATCACCGACTTTCGCAACGTATCACAACTGGAGTTCGTCGATTACGCCATTGGTAACTGGGAGTGCAAGTGCGGGCACCTAAAAGGCCTGCACCACCTCCGCACTACTTGTAAGAATTGCGGATCGACGGTCATTACCGATCCATTTCATCCCGGCGAAGTGCTGTGCGGCAAGTGCGGCACCTACAACGCCAACACGCCTGACTTCTGCAACAAGTGCGGCGATCCAGTGGGACTGCAACTGAAGTATGACGTGGCCGAGTGCGAAGAGCGAGGCATGACCTATTCCGCTCCTCTCAAAGTCACCATGCGGTTGACCATTTTCGACAAGGACGCCGAGACCGGCAACCGTTCCATTCGCGATATTAAAGAGCAGGAAGTTTTCTTCGGTGATGTTCCGCTGATGACGCAGAACGGGACTTTCATCATCAACGGCACCGAGCGCGTGATCGTCAGCCAGTTGCATCGTTCGCCGGGCGTGTTCTTCGAGACTGCCAACAACCGCACCTACTTCCTGGGAAAGATTATTCCCTATCGCGGTTCGTGGGTCGAATTTGAATACGACCAGAAGAACGTGCTCTACGTCCGTATCGATCGCAAGCGCAAATTCCTGGGGACGATTTTTCTGCGCGCCCTGGGCCTGCGGTCCGGCGAAGACATTCTGCGTGCGTTCTACACCACCGACCGACTCGTGGTCCGCGACAAGAAGCTTTACTGGACGCTCGACCCGGCCAGCGAGAAGCCGACGAACCTCCTGGGCATGAAGCTTGCCCACAGCATCAAGAACAAGTCGGGCGATGAGATCGCGCACTCCGGCCGCAAGATCAATGCCCAGATTCTGAAAGATATTCAGAAGGCGAAGGTCACTGAAATCGAAGTCAACATCACCGACCTCGAAGGCGCGTGGACGGCCGGCGACATCGTCAACACCACCACCGGCGAAGTCATGCTCGAAGCCAACTCCGAACTCACCGCCGACAAGGTTTCGAAGATTCTCGATTCCGGCGTGGTCGAGATGAGCCTGTTCTTCCCGGAGCGCGACGACGTAGGGACCGTAATCAGCCAGACCTTGAAGCGCGACGCGGTGAAAACTCCGCAGGAAGCGCTGATCGAAATCTACCGCAAGCTGCGTCCCGGCGATCCGCCGACGCTGGACACGGCGACCGCCTTGTTCCACGGCATGTTCTTCGACCCGCGCAAGTATGACTTCTCGCGCGTGGGCCGGTTGAAGTTCAATATCAAATTGCACGAGAACCAGGACGCGACCAGCCTCGACAAGCGCACCCTCGATCCTGACGATTTCTACGCGACCATCGCGTATCTGCTGAAGCTGCGCAAGAGCATTGGCGCGGTCAACGACATCGATCACCTCGGCAACCGCCGTGTGCGCGCGGTCGGCGAGTTGATGGAGAACCAGTTCCGCATCGGCCTGGTTCGCATGGAACGCGCAATTAAAGAAAAAATGTCCGTCTACCAGGAAATGTCAACGGCCATGCCGCACGACCTGGTCAATGCGAAACCAGTCATGGCTGCGATCCGCGAATTCTTCGGATCGTCGCAGCTCTCGCAATTCATGGATCAGACGAATCCGCTCTCCGAGATCACGCACAAGCGGCGTCTCTCGGCGCTTGGGCCGGGCGGTCTGTCGCGTGAACGCGCTGGATTTGAAGTCCGCGACGTTCACCCCACGCACTACGGCCGTATCTGCCCGATTGAGACGCCGGAAGGTCCGAACATTGGACTGATCTCGTCATTGAGCTGCTACGCCCGCATCAACGACTACGGCTTCATCGAGTCGCCCTATCGCAAGATCAAGGGCGGACGCGTGATCGACTACGTCACCATCGTCAACGTTGGCGACAGCGACCACAAAGTCGGCGATCACATGGAGAAGCACGAGATCGAGAAGATCAACGCCGAGTTGAAAGAGAAGCGTAAGAAGCCGGCGGCGATCGAGCCTTTTTCGTTCTATCTCTCCGCGTGGGAAGAAGATCGTCACACGATTGCACAGGCGAACGTGGAACTCGACGACAAGGGCCGCATCGTCGCGGAACTGGTTAACGCCCGCAAGGCCGGCAACTTCGTGCTGGTCAGCCGCGAGGAAGTGGATTACGTCAACGTCAGCCCGAAGCAGCTCGTCTCCGTGGCCGCGTCGCTGGTTCCGTTCCTGGAACACGACGACGCGAACCGCGCGCTGATGGGCGCGAACATGCAACGCCAGTCCGTGCCCTTGCTCCGCGCGCAAGCGCCGATCGTAGGAACTGGAATGGAAGGCGTCACCGCCCGCGACTCGGGAGCAGTCGTTCTTGCCCGCCGCAACGGCATCATCGATTCGGTCAACTCGGAGCGCATCATCGTGCGAGTCGAAGGCGAACACCATCCCACGCAGTTGTCGCGCGAGGTGGGCAGCGACATTTATCAGCTCACCAAGTTCAAGCGCTCCAACCAGAACACCTGCATCAACCAGAAGCCGGTGGTCAAGAAGGGCGAGCGCGTACTGAAGGGCCAGATCATTGCTGACGGTCCCTGCACCGATCACGGCGAGCTGGCGCTGGGACGAAACGTCCTTGTGGCCTTCATGCCGTGGCGCGGCTACAACTTCGAGGACGCGATCCTGGTCTCCGAGAAGATGGTGAAAGAGGATTACTACACCTCGCTTCATATTGAGGAGTACGAGATCGAAGCCCGCGATACCAAGCTGGGTCCGGAAGAAGTCACGCGCGACATTCCAAACGTCAGCGAGTCCATGCTGCGCAATCTGGACGAAGCGGGCGTGATTCGCATCGGCGCCAGCATCAAGCAGGGCGACATTCTCGTCGGCAAGGTAACCCCCAAGGGCGAGACCCAGCTGACGCCGGAAGAAAAACTACTGCGTGCGATCTTCGGCGAAAAAGCCGGCGATGTGCGCGACGCCTCGCTCTACTGCCCGCCGGGCATCGAGGGCGTGATCGTCAACGTGAAAATCTTCTCGCGCAAGGGTCAGGAAAAGGACGAGCGCGCGAAGTCCATCGAAGCCACGCAGATTGCGAAGTTGGAAAAGAACCTTTCAGACGAAATCCGGATTCTGACCGACGAGCGCTTGAAGCGTCTGGAAAACATTCTGGGCGGCAAGGAAGTGCAGGCCGACCTGCACGACGAGCGCACCAACAAGCGCCTGCTGGTCAAGGGCAATGTGCTCAATCGCGACGAGATCGAGCGCATCTCTACCCGCAACTTGAAGCGCATCAAGTATGCCGACAAGGATCCGCGAGTGAATGAGCAAATCGACGAGATCGAAGAGATGACTTCGCGTCAGATCGACGTGCTCAAGAAAATCGTCAACGAGAAGAAAGAAAAACTCACCAAGGGCGACGAACTGCCGCCGGGCGTGATCAAGCTGGTCAAGGTCTACATCGCCATGAAGCGCAAGCTGAGTGTCGGCGACAAGATGGCCGGCCGTCACGGCAACAAGGGCGTGATTGCCCGCATTCTGCCGGAAGAGGACATGCCGTACCTCGAAGACGGAACGCCGGTGGAAATCGTCCTCAACCCGCTTGGCGTGCCGTCTCGTATGAATGTCGGCCAGATTCTCGAAACTCACCTGGGATGGGCCGGATTCGTTCTCGGCGAGAAGATCACGCAGTTGCTCAAAGAAAACACGCGGACTGAGGCCATCCGGCGCGAGCTGAAGGTGTTGTTCAAAGACTCGCAGCTGGCTGACATCATCTCCGACATGAGCGAGGAAGAACTGGAATCCGTGGCACCCACCCTCGCCAAGGGCGTGTTCATGGGCTCGCCAGTGTTCGATGGCGCGAAGGAAGGCGAGATCAAGGCGCTGCTCGAACACGCTGGTCTGCCGACTTCGGGCAAGACGACTCTTCACGACGGCATGACCGGAGACAAGTTCGAACAGCCGGTCACCGTCGGCTACATCTACATGCTGAAGCTGTCGCACCTGGTGGACGACAAGATTCACGCGCGCTCCATCGGACCGTACTCGCTGATCACCCAGCAACCGTTGGGCGGCAAGGCGCAGTTCGGCGGACAGCGCTTCGGAGAAATGGAAGTCTGGGCGCTGGAGGCTTATGGGGCGGCGTTCATCCTGCAGGAGCTGCTGACGGCGAAGTCCGATGACGTATACGGCCGCACCAAGATTTACGAGGCCATCGTCAAGGGCGAAGCCGCCATGGAGCCCGGCGTACCAGAATCGTTCAACGTGCTGATTCGCGAGCTGCAGTCACTCTGCCTGGATGTGGAATTGATCAAGGCGGGCGAGAAAAAGCCCACGGCCAGCGCAGCGGCAGACTAGGAAAACAGTTCTCGGTTCTCAGTTCCCAGTTCTCAGTTGACACTGAGGCGGGGCCGAGATCCGAGACAGCCTGCGAAAGTTTTTTAACATCCGCCACCGCGGCATACGCTCTCGATGCCGCGTGAAAGGCAAAAGTTCGATCCCGGTTTTAACTGAGAACCGGGAACTGAGAACTCAGAACTGGTTGCGAGGGCCGTCAGCGGGCGCGTCAGAACCGCAGGAAGCGGAGGAACACCTTGTTTCGTTCGAGCCCATTCGAAATGGCAAATGTGATCGCGGACTTCGACGCCATTCGTATCAGTCTGGCCTCTCCGGAAAAGATCCGGAGCTGGTCGCACGGCGAAGTCACCAAGCCCGAGACCATCAACTACCGAACCTTCAAGCCGGAGCGCGACGGTTTGTTCTGCGCGCGCATTTTTGGCCCGGTAACGGACTGGGAATGTTTGTGCGGAAAGTACAAGCGCATGAAACATCGCGGCGTGATCTGCGACAAGTGCGGCGTGGAAGTCACGCTGTCCAAAGTCCGCCGCGAACGCCTGGGCCACATTGAGCTGGCTTCGCCCTGCTCGCACGTGTGGTTCTTTAAGGGACTGCCCAGCCGCATCGGCCACTTGCTCGATATTTCCCTGCGCGATCTTGAGTCCGTACTCTATTTCGAAGCCTATGTCGTGGTCGAGCCCGGCGACGCTCCGGTAAAAGAGCGTGAAGTCATTAAGGACGAAGCCAAGTTCCGCGAACTCGATCAGCAATACCGTCCCGCCGGATTCAAGGCCATGATGGGCGCAGAGGCGATCAAGGAACTGCTCAAGCGCGTCAACACCGACGGACTTTCGGTCGAACTGCGCGAGAAGATGAAGAACGAGAGCTCGCTGCAGAAGCGGCTCAAGTACGCGAAACGCTTGAAAGTGGTCGAGGCCTTCCGTAAGAGCGGTAACAAACCGCACTGGATGATTCTCGATGTGATTCCGGTCATTCCGCCGGAGTTGCGTCCCTTGGTTCCACTCGACGGCGGGCGGTTTGCAACATCTGATTTGAACGACCTTTACCGCCGCGTCATCAACCGCAACAACCGGTTGAAGAAGCTGATGGACCTGCACGCTCCTGAAGTCATCGTGCGCAACGAAAAGCGCATGCTCCAGGAAGCTGTCGACGCCCTGTTTGACAACGGACGCCGTGGCCGCGTGCTGCGTGGCGCCAACAACCGCCCGCTGAAGTCTTTATCCGACACGCTCAAGGGCAAGCAGGGACGGTTCCGTCAGAACCTGCTCGGCAAGCGCGTCAACTATTCCGGACGTTCCGTCATCGTGGTCGGTCCCGAGCTCAAGCTGCACCAGTGCGGTCTGCCCAAGAAGATGGCGCTCGAATTGTTCAAGCCGTTCATCTATCACCGGCTCGAACAGACGGGCAACGTCACAACCATCAAGCAGGCGAAAGAAATGGTCGAACAACAGGAGCCGATCGTCTGGGACATCCTGGAAGAAGTCATCAAGGACCACCCGGTGCTGCTGAACCGCGCTCCCACGCTTCACCGCCTGGGCATTCAGGCATTCGAGCCGGTGCTCGTGGAAGGCAAGGCCATCAAGATTCACCCGCTCGTCTGCACGGCGTTCAACGCCGACTTCGACGGCGACCAGATGGCGGTTCACATTCCGCTGTCTCCGGAAGCTCAGGTTGAAGCCAGCGTGCTGATGCTGGCCTCGCACAACATTCTTTCCCCCGCATCGGGCCAGCCCATCACCGTGCCCACGCAAGACATGGTGCTCGGACTCTATTACCTGACCAAAGGCAAGCCCGGAGCCAAGGGTGAAGGCCGCGCCTTTGCCAACGTCGAAGAAGTGTTGATGGCGTTGGACGCCGGTGCGGTCGAAACTCTGAGCCCGATCCGTCTCCGCTATTCGGGCGAACTGATCGACCTGACCACAGCCTACGACGATCAGGACATCATTCATACCGAGCCGGTACAGGTCGAGCGCGCCTTCATCAATACAACTGTGGGCCGCGCGATTCTGAACGACCAACTGCCCGAAGGCATGCCTTACATCAACGGGCTGCTCAAGAAAAAGGGCATTGGCGCGCTGGTCAACTACGGTTATCTCCGCTTCGGACTCGAAACCACGGTCAAAATGCTCGATGAAGTCAAAACCCTGGGTTTCAAGTTCGCGACTAAAGCTGGCTTGTCCATCGGCATCGATGACATGGTCATCCCAGACAGCAAGAAGGTCCTGGTCAAAGACGCCGAGAAACAGGTGGTCGCCGTGCAGCAGCAGTATCTGGACGGAGCTATCACCAACGGCGAGCGCTATAACAAAGTCATCGAAATCTGGTCGGCAATCACGGAAAAAGTGGCCGACGAAATGTTCGGTGAAATGCAGCGCCGCGACAAGGAGGGCGAACTCAATCCGATTTACGTCATGGCCGATTCCGGCGCTCGAGGATCGAAGCAGCAGATCCGCCAGCTCTCCGGCATGCGTGGATTGATGGCCAAGCCTTCCGGCGAAATCATCGAGTCGCCCATCACGGCTAACTTCCGTGAAGGGTTGACGGTGCTCGAATACTTCGTCTCGACCCACGGCGCCCGGAAGGGATTGGCCGACACGGCGCTCAAGACGGCGGATTCAGGCTACCTAACTCGCCGCCTGGTCAACGTGGCGCAGGACGTCATCATCAGCGAATACGATTGCGGCACGGTCAACGGCATCTACGTGCAAGGTATCGTGGAAGCCGGCGAGATCATCGAGCCACTACGCGACCGCATTGTGGGCCGCGTATCACTGGAAAAAATCAAAGATTATGACGGCAACGTCATCGTCAACATCAACCAGGAGATCAGCGAAGACCTCGCGGTGGCAATTCAGGCTGCCGGTATCGAACGGGTGAAAATCCGCTCGGTGCTGACCTGCGAATCGAAACGCGGAGTCTGCGTGATGTGCTACGGCCGCAACCTGGCTTCCGGACGCCTCGTCGAACTTGGCGAAGCAACCGGCGTCATCGCGGCGCAGTCCATCGGCGAACCTGGAACTCAGCTCACGATGCGTACCTTCCACATCGGCGGTACGGCGTCGCGAGTCTCCGAGCAGTCGCGCCTCGATGCCAAGAACAACGGCAACGTGCGCTTCATCGGATTGCAGACCGTCAAGGCTAAGTCTGGCGATCTGGTCGTTATGAACCGGCAGGGTTCGATCGCGGTTGTCAACGAAAAGAATCGCGAGCGCGAGCGTTACTCGGTCGTGTACGGCGCCAAGTTGAAGGTCAACGACGGTGATCCGGTGAAGCTCGGCCAGGTGATGGTGGAGTGGGATCCTTACACCTTCGCCATCCTGACCGAAATCGGCGGCACGGTCCAGTTCAAAGACCTTCAGGAAGGTGTGACTCTTCATGAAGAAGTAGACGAAGTCACTGGACTGTCGCGGCACGTAGTTGGCGATTCACCCGACGAGAAACGCCAGCCCGCCATTGTCATCAAAGGCAAGGGGAGCAAACGCTACCTCATGCCTTCGCGGGCCCACTTGATGATTCAGGACGGCGAGACGGTCACACCGGGAGACGTGCTGGCAAAGATTCCGCGCGAGACCACCAAAACGAAAGATATTACCGGTGGTCTGCCGCGCGTGGTCGAGCTGTTCGAAGCCCGCAAGCCGCATGAAACCGCGGTCATCAGCGAAATCGATGGTACGGTGAAATTCGGCGAGGTTTCGAAGGGCCAGCGCAAAATCTACGTGGTCGCCGACAACGGCACCGAAAAGGAATACTCGGTCCCGCGCGGCGTTCACATCAACGTGCAGGAAGGCGAGCGCGTCAAGGCGGGCGAACCGCTGATGGACGGCCCGCTCAACCCGCACGACATCCTAGCCGTGCTCGGCGAGAAGGAACTGCAGGCTTACCTGGTGAACGAAATCCAGGAAGTCTATCGCCTGCAGGGCGTCAACATCTCGGACAAGCATATCGAAGTGATTGTCCGGCAGATGATGCGCTGGGTGAAGGTCGAGGACGTGGGCGATACGCGGTTCCTACTGGAAGAGCAGACCGATAAGTTCGCGTTCCGCGAAGAGAACGAGCGCGTGATCGCGCAGGGCGGCAAGCCGGCCACTGGACGGCCTCTGCTTCTGGGCATCACCAAGGCATCGCTCTCGACGGACTCGTTCATCTCGGCGGCGTCGTTCCAGGAGACCACGCGCGTGCTCACCGAAGCCAGCATCAACGGTAGGGTGGACCACCTGCGCGGCCTGAAAGAGAACGTTATTGTCGGACGCCTCATCCCTGCCGGAACCGGCATGGAGTATTACCGCAACGTGCGCCTCTCGCCAGAAATGGAAGAGGCCGCGGCCAAGGTACAGGCGGAAGTCTCGGCTGCATACGAAGAAGCCGAGCGCGCTCTCGAAATGATGCGTCACGAGGGCGAGACCGACGATCTACCCGCGGAACTTCCAGCGGCCGAGTAGTCGAAAACTGAAGCAAGTTTCGGGGGCGAGAAATCCAATTCGCCCCCGAACTTGCTTCTACAGTGGTTCTAATACCGATGCACGCCAACCCCCAGCGATTACCCTTAGAGGAACTCGGCCAACTTCCTTGTTTGCGCCCGGCGCCTCGCGGCCCTAAGCTAGAGACGGCCATGCTGCGATTCCTGCGACTGTTGCGACTGTCGTTCTGGCGCGCTTTTGATCATGACGCCTTTGCAACCGCCAAGGCTTCGGCCTATTCCTCGATACTTACTTTTTTCCCGGTTCTGCTGATTATCGGGTCGGCTCTGGCGAGTTGGCGTAAGGGCCAGCCTTACTTGCGGGAAATCTCTTACGCCCTGGGCAGCATTCTGCCGACGGGTGGGAACACCGCGCTCGGCTATTTGAAAGGCACTGTGAAACACCCAGTCAGCATGTTGATTACGACTTCCGTGATTACTTTGTGGACTGCATCCGGCGTCATGATTTCCTGGATGGACGGGTTTCGCCGCTGTTACGAATTGCCAAAAACCTGGGGCCTGGTGAAAGAGCGCCTGATCGCATTTCTGCTGGTCGTTTTCGCTCTGGTTCCCATGACCTTCGCCACGCTGTTGGTAGCCGTGGGAAGCAAGTTCGAGACTCGCCTCCTGCCCTTTCTCGATCCGGATTTCAGCCTTTACGTTCTGCTGCTCTGGGGTGCGATGCGGTGGCTGATCGCCACTCTCACCAGCATCGCGGTCATTGCGCTGATCTACCATCACGCGGTCCCGCGCACCCAGCCCTGGCACAGCGTGATTCCCGGCGCCATGCTGGCGACCATCCTGTGGTTCTCGGTGACCGTAGGATTTCGCGCCTACCTTCAGCACTTCGGCGACTTCGCCACGATTTACGGGTCGCTCGGCGCCGCCATGGCGCTGCTGGTGTGGATGTACATGATTTCCCTGGTGGTCCTGGTGGGTGCGGAATTCAATGCCTTGTTGTTTCCTCGGGCCATGCTGGGAAAAGAACTCACTGCAGTCAACGGCCCGAAAGCGGCAGACTAGTCGGGATGGAAGACACGTAGCCGCAGACGCGTTCGTCCGGAGGCCTGTGGTGAGTGATTTTTGGCCGGGGGACGAATGCGTCCGCGCTACGTATGCTCAGGATCGTCCCAACGTCAGCAAAATTCCTGATTGAGGAAAAATTGCAAGCGAGTCGGAATGATATGAGGGTGCAGGAGTATCCCGAGACTGCCGGCTTGTCGCCGGAACCCCCTGCTAAATCTTCTCCCCGTCGTGCAAAAATTATCTGCACGATCGGTCCGGCCTGCAACACCGAAGCGGCCATGCGCGATCTACTGCGCCTCGGCATGGACATCGCGCGCCTCAATTTTTCCCACGGTACCCACGAAGACCACGCACAGAACATTCAACGCCTGCGGCGCGCTGCCGAGCGCGAGGGACGCACTCTCTGCATTCTCCAGGACCTGCAAGGTCCGAAAATCCGTACTGGACCCCTGGAACGTCACGAGCCAGTTCTGTTGAAGACCGGTTCCGTCGTGACTATTACCCCGCAAGATGTGCCCGGCACTGCTACGCGTATTTCCACGACGTTCCGGGACCTTGCCCTCGAACTTACGCCTGGGGCCCACATCCTGCTGAGTGACGGTTTGATCGAATTGCGGGTGCGCGGAATCCGCGGTGACGATGTGCTCTGCGAAGTTCTCAACGGCGGCATGCTGGGAGAGCACAAGGGGATCAATCTCCCGGGCGTCGCACTGTCGATTCCCGCTCTTACCGAAAAAGATCGCAAGGATCTGGAATTCGGACTCAGGCACGGCATCGACGCGGTCGCGATTTCATTCGTCCGCACCGCCGCCGATGTCAGCATGGTCAAACAGATTATCGCTGCGCGCCACAGCGATGTTCCTGTTATCGCCAAGCTCGAAAAGCCGCAGGCAGTGGATCATCTGGAAGAAATTTTGCAGGCCGCCGACGGAGTCATGGTCGCCCGGGGCGATCTCGGTGTTGAAATGGCGCCGGAAAAAGTTCCGGTCATTCAGAAGCACGTGATCCGTCGGGCTTCAGCCTTGCGCAAGCCCGTCATCACCGCCACCCAGATGCTGGAGTCGATGATCGAAAACCCGCGCCCCACGCGGGCCGAAGCCAGCGACGTGGCTAACGCGATCTTCGACGGCACCGACGCGGTCATGCTCTCGGCTGAAACCGCCAGCGGCCAGTATCCTCGCGAATCGGTATCCATCATGTCGCGCATCGTAGTCGAAGCCGAACGTAACATGGGCGACTTCGTCCAGTTGCGCCGCCGCCGCGAACACCGCGGACTCTCCGTGGCCGAGACCATCTGCGAATCGATCGCACACTCCGCCGAAGACTTACCCATGGGCGCGATCGCCGTCTTCACTGAAACCGGCAACACCGCCCGCATGATTTCGAAGTACCGGCCGAAAGCGGCCATTTACGCCTTTACCCATGTCGAACCCGTGGTACAGCGCATGAATCTGTATTGGGGAGTGCATCCCGTGCGTTGCCGTCAGGCGCGGTCCGCGGAACAGATGATGACAATGGCCGAAAAGGATCTGGTTCGGCGCGGCCTTTTGAAACCTGGGGACGTTCTGGGAGTCGTCGCAGGTACTCGCCAAGCCTCCGGTTCCACCAACCTGATGCGGCTGCACGTGGTGACCGATGAAGAGGCCGCACGTATCGCTGACCTGGAAAAGCCGCAACCTCACAAGCCGCGTCCTAAGACTCGGCACACAGAGAAACCGCGCTCCGCGCGCCGGCGCAGCCGGCGCAAGCTATAATCCCCCGTATGCCGCAGGAAATACTGTCGGTGGCCATCTGGGAGCCCATCCTCGATATGGAGGCTGCATCGCTCGCGACCATTCGCGAACTAAGTTCCATCGTAGGCGCCAAGGGATACGGGCACGATCAGCTTTACCGCGACCGCGAATCGCATTACGTTTTGGTCCGTCATTGGAAATCGGAAGACACGCGCCGTTCCGCCCAGGAGGATCCCGACATGCTGCGCTGCTGGGCCCGCCTGGGAAATGAAATTCAAATCGTAAAAGTCTACGAAACGCTCTCGGAAGTGCCGTTGGAAGCGAAGGGACTCACATAGCGACAGCCGCCTCGGCTGTCGGGCGTAGGTTGGCCGAATCCGAAACTGCTCTAAAATGCGTTCATGCCCATCCGCGAATTCTTCGACACCACCGTCGACCCTAAAGTACGCGGCTACCTCCATCTTCCCGAAACTTCGAACGGCGACGGCTTAGTCTTGTCCCATGGCGCGGGCTCCAGCGCCAATGCGCCACTTCTTGTAGCACTCGCAGAAACATTCAGCGAGAACGGCTACACCGTGCTGCGCTGCGACCTTCCGTATCGGCAATCCAGATCGTTCGGCCCACCGGGCCCCGGCGATGCCGCACGTGATCGCGCCGGTTTGAGAAATGCTCTCGGCGCATTGCGCAAAATACTCTCCGGCCGTCTCCTCCTCGGAGGTCACTCCTACGGCGGACGCCAATCCAGCATGCTTTGCGCGGAACCTGCAGAGGGAAATTCAACCCCGGTTTCCGCTCTACTTCTGCTCTCCTACCCGCTGCATCCACCACGCAAGCCCGAGCAACAGCGCACCCAGCACCTGCCTGACCTGCGCACGACAACCCTGTTCGTTCAGGGCACGCGCGACCCCTTCGGCTCAATCGCGGAAATGGAACGAGCTTTGAAGATGATTCCCGCAAAAACAAAGTTATTGATAGTAGAAGGCGCCGGTCACGATCTGGGATTTAAAGGAAAGGCAAAGCACGAAGAACTACCGAAACAAATATTGTCAGAACTAACAGAACTCTTATCGTAGAGAACCTTGTTCGCAACTTCTCTCTCACCATCGTTCGAAATGCCGCAAGCAAGACGTGGCAAGCTGCCTCTCTACGATTTATCCGCGTGATCCGTGAGAATCCGTGGCGACAACTTAATTCACCCACCCCGACTTCGATCCGCCGTTCCCCTTATGTGTATCGTCATCCGGCGGAATGTAATTGCCCTGTTCATCGAAATGGACCTGGCGGTCGTGCTTGGACATATACACTTCAAACTTCTTCGCCGCACGCCGCCGCTTCCAGCGGTAGTAGGAATTGCGCGCGCCGTAGTAGCGCTCCGCGAAACCAACGTTCACGAGCGCAGGCTTTATTCCCCTTCTCACATAGAGCCAGCCAAAGAGCAGTCCGCCCAAGTGCGCTACATAGGCCACACCGCCGCTGCCGGACATGGCAAACGCCAGCGTGACCACAATCAGGATGCCCACAAAATATTTGGCCTTGATGAGAAAGGGGAACGGAAACATCATGATTTCCTGGTCCCCAAACAACATTCCGAATGCAATCAGGATGGCGAAGACTCCGCCGGAAGCGCCCAACGTCCGCGTTCCGGGGTTGCCCAGAATGTGCGCATACGAAGCCGCAATCGTCGTAATCGCTGCCCCGACCACTCCGAAGGAGAACAGTTCCAGGAAGCGCCGCGTGCCCCACGCTCTCTCAAAAGCGGAACCAAACATCCACAGGCCGAGCATATTGCCAAACCAATGCCAAAACTCGAAATGCAGAAAGCCGTAGGTCACCAGTTGCCAGATCGCGCCGTGGATGACCGCCTGGGGTTGAAGGGAGAGATGATCGAGAACAAATACTGGCACGTCGGGCTGCACACGCATGAACAACAGGAGCAGCAGGTAGACGCCCGTGTTGATGCCCAGCAGCCAGGTCACCGCCTTGGTGAACGGGGGCAGGCTCAACGTCATCGGTTCGCCAGTTCGCCGCACAGACTTTACCTCGACTTTACCTATTGTCCAATTCTACTCGTTTGAAGCAGAGCGCAAAGCCTCAGCGCGCCGGTATCGGCACCACCGGCAGGCTTCGGTGCCCAGCATTGTCGACCGCCCGCACCGCGAAGATGACATTATCCTTCGAAAGCTTCAACGTGGCGCGGGTCGCGTTGCCGAATTTCTGCGCGTGTTCCCATTCCGGACTGGTCGTCGCGCGCCATAATACTTCATATTCCGTAGCCAGACCGCCCGGCGAAGCTTCCCAGGTCAGCGTGGTGTCATTTTCCAAATTCTGCGTCACGATGTGAACGTTCGCCGGAGGCGCCGGAGCCGCAGCCAACGATGCCAGGGTCGCCGCATTCAACTCGCGCCACGTGCGCCACATAGTCATAGTCCACAAACTTCAGCAAATCGCCATATTCGACGCCGTTTTCCGTGCGTACGTTCTGGTGCTGATGATGAAAGTCTTCGCGAAACTCAGTGAAGCGAACGGCCGAGAATCCTTGCTGGTTAAACGAATAATGATCGCCACCTCGCAGAAATCGATCCAACCGGAACACCAGCATCGGCTTTACGCCCGCGTCATAGGTCCGGCCAACATCCGCCACATACCGCGCCAGTTGCCGCGATCCGGAATCGCTTTCTCCGCCCAGACTGCGAATGCGCCGGATATCCTGCTCGGTCGCCGCCGCCGGCAACTCCCTCGGAGAAAACTCGCACCACGGAGTGATCCTGCTCCGCGCTCTTGTCACCTCCGACAATATCGTTGTTGAGGACGGCTTCCAGATCCCAGCCCTGATCTTTCGCCATCTTCGCGAAGTGGCGGCTGCCGTTCAGTCCTTGCTCTTCGCCTGCGACCGTCAGAAAAATAATCGTTGCGGGAAATTTCATCTTGCTCAACACCCGCGCGCATTCCAGGCTGACGGCGGTTCCGCTGCCATCGTCATTCGCGCCAGGAGCATCTCCTTTAACGTCGAGGATGTCGGTGTTGCGCGAGTCGTAGTGTCCGGTCACCAGCACAATGCGCTTCGCAGTTCTCCGCGTCGGTGCCCTTCAGGACCGCATAAACATTGGTGATTTCCGTTGCCTTCGGGATACGCTCGGTGGGCTCTTCGGTGAAGCTGTCGGTCTTCACTTCCAGGCATCCGCCGCAATCTTTCGAATAGCGCTCAAACTCCGACTTGATCCATTCCCGCGCCGCGCCAATGCCGCGACCGGCGGCAATCGATGCCGGATCCTGCGCCGAAAGCGTCAACCGCGTTCCAAAGCTGACCAGCTTCTCGATGTTCGCCTGAATACGTTGCGCCGAAATCTGCTGCAAGGCTGCCGCGATCTGCGGATCGGCGGCAAGCTTGGCTCAGGCACAGACTGCGCCAAGACTGCGCCATCATTGCAGCTAGCGAAAAATCATCGCTGCAAGGAATGCGGCGACGTTACTGTACGGTAGATGACTCTACGGAAATGTGGCATGCTGACATTCCCTCGCACCCTTGAAATTCGGCTGCGGGAAGGCGATTCCCAATGGCCCAGAAAAAATCTCTGCTCTGCGGGCCCTCACCCCTTGACCTACAGCCGGGGAGAATCTAAATATTATCAGGAGGCTCTAATACGAGCGACGGAGGCTTTATGGTTCTTTGTCCCGAATGCGAAACCAATCTGGATGTTCGAGGAAGAGAGGTCGACGAGGGGGAAGTGATCTCGTGCCCCGAATGTGGCACGGATTTTGAAGTCGTCACCACCAGTCCGCTCGAGTTGAAAGCCGTGGAAGCCGGTTACGAAGAGGAAGACGACGAAGACGCGGAGGAAAGCGAAGACGGTGATTATTCTTAAATTCCGCTCGGGCCGGTTTTGTGCAAGATCGTTTCTATTTGTTTTCCTGGTAGTGTTTCTTTCGCCCACTCGAACCCGGCTGTTTGCTACCCCGAAGAGCCAAGGACACAAGCAAGCCTTACGCGCTCATTGCCGGCACAGTCTGGGGTCCGGACGATCATCCTGTGTATGGCGTGACGGTGAAAATCCGCCGCGCCACCGACAAGAAAGCGAAGTGGGAAGTCTATTCCGATCACATGGGAGAATTCGCCCAGCGCGTTCCTGCGGGCGAATCCGATTACATCCTCTGGACCGATCTGAAGGGTTTCAAAACGGCTGACGGCAAACCGGTTCATTTGGTCCAACAGGTCACCGTTCATATTTATAACGAGGAACGGGAAGACACTGGACTGCATCTAGCTCACTAACCAGTGGAGCCCGAAGCCATGAGACAATAGCGGCAGCATGAATCGCAAGCGATCTGTGATCAAGACTGTCAGTGCGGTTTGCGCATTGCTGGTGGCGTTGAGCGCGGTGGCCAGTGCTGTTCCCGACAAAAAAGATAGGGCCGTTGGGCGCCTGCTGTTTGGCAAGGTTCTCGATCCGCAGGACAACCCTCTTCCCGATGCGATCGTCTATGTGACCAATACCCGCACACGCGCCGTGAAGACCTATATCGTGGGCAAAGACGGCACTTATCGATTCCCCGCGCTCTCCACCGCCGTGGATTACGAGGTTTATGCCCAATACAATGGCCACAAAAGCGACACCAAATCAGTCAGCCAGTTCGACGACCGTTCCCAGGTATATGTGGACTTGAAGGTCAATACCCGGTAATTCCCCGGGCCGAACCTTTTCGGCGCAACTTTTTGGCGCCGTTCCGGGTTCAACGTAATAGAGATATCTGTCTGGAGGGAAAACTGTGAACGATCCGCATTCTTTTCACAAACCCAATCGCAAAGGCTTGGTTGTCAAAGCCGTGTTGGCGTGCGTGACGCTGCTTTGCGCGGCATCTGCCTTCGCTCAGGGCGGTGCCATGAGCCCTTATCAAGATGAGAAAGACGGAGTAAGCGCGGGCGGCAAATGGATGGAGTTTCAATCGGAAGATAAGATGACCGGCGCCCACAAAGTTCGGTTCGAACTTCTGGCCAACAATTACTTTCGCGAAGATCCCAACTACGCCCCTAGAATCGATCTATTTTGCGAAAACGGCAAGCTCAAATTGGCCGACTTCAATCCCGGAGTCCGGCTGCCTCCCCCGAATCGTCCCGGCTTCTGGGGCCAGCCTCAGTTGGAGGTGATGGTTCGCATCGACGACTATCACGGCTATCATGGCTGGAACTGGGAGCGCGGCCACTTCCTTTCCATGGACAAGGGCACCGTGCGCGGTCTCATGGGTGCACAAGTTTTTAATATTGAACTTCCGACCAGGAGCGGGCGACAGATCGCGGAGTTCTCCCCGGCAGGGCTGAACTTGGATGACGTCCGGAAGGCCTGTGATCTGACACCGAAAAAACCTAGCAAAGACTAACGTACCACATGGGGACAGCCGCCTGGGCTGTCCCGCGATCTATTTGCGAATCTCTGTTTCTTGCAGTAGCATTTGCCGAACTTCTACCGGCATATGCGTGGCCATTCCGATCCTTCCGGCGCTCTACTCCTCGGTTGTGGCGTTGGACTCTGGACCTTTGTTAAAGGGTTCCGGGTCATGCGCGAATACCGAGTCGTCGAAGATACTCCCCGCATTTCCATCCGCAGCGTCACCATGGGGTTCGTTCACATCCGCGGCAAGGCTGAAAGTGGCGAAGTCCTTCCGAGTCCGGTAAGCCACACGCCGTGCTGCTTTTACAAGATCGAGATCGACGAATGGAAGACGCAAGGCAGGAGCAAGACTTGGGTTCGGTGTTGCGTCAACATGAACGGCTACCGCTTCCATCTGGCCGACGAAACCGGCAAGATTTTGATTGATGCTCACGCGGCCGAGTACGATCTGCCACTGGCGGCTGTGCGCGAAGTCAGTTCGCTCGCCCTGTCCGGTCCGAACGCCGATGACGATGAGCTGCTCAAGTACGTGAGTTATGCCCGGATGCACAGCATGACGGACCGCGCCGGGCAGTGGATCGACAAGCGATTTGAAAAGTTAGGCGGGACCGATAATCCACAGCTGCTGGAAAAACGGGAGGCACTGAAAGGATTGTTCGCCGCCATTCCCGCCGCGGCCCACGGCGGCAAGGCGCCGATTGAAGCGCTGGAGAGACTGGCCAACACTGCAGGTCCGCTGAACGATCCGGAGAAGGAGCAGAATCGGCAAATGATGCTCGATCGTCTGCGGCTGGCGGAAGCCGCCAGTGAGAGTGGACTTCTTGCCGGGTTCATGCCGTCCGCAAAAACGGCGGAGGGACGCTTCCGTCTGCGCGAATTCGTTGTGATTCCTGGGCAGGAATACCTGATCGAGGGAACCTGTGTCGAGAATTCGGCGGAGGGTGATGAGCGCTGCGTGATCGCGAAGGGCCGTAATGAGCCTACGTTCTTGATCTCAGCCAAAAGCGACGCGCAACTTGATCACGATCTGAAAAAGCGGGCGCTGCTGATGATTTTCGGCGGAGCCGCCCTGGCACTTGCGTGTGCGGCGGGTCTGCTGGTTCACTTGGGATTATTCTAGCTGATCTTAGCTGATCCAGCGAGGTAACAATGGGCGGCAGCATCATTTCGGGACTGGCTTTATTTCTGTTTGTAGCCGGCATACTCATTTACACCGTCATCCTTTTCAACAGCCTGGTGCGGTTGCGCAATGAGAACGACCGGGCCTGGGCCAACATCGACGTGCTGCTCAAGCAGCGGCACGACGAAATCCCCAATCTGGTCGAGACCGTCAAGGGATACATGCAGCACGAGCAGCAGACCCTTCTCGGGGTGACGCAGGCACGGGCAGCGTCTGTGAGCGCGGCCAGCATAGGACAGAAAGCCGTGGCCGATCTGCAAATGACGAGCGCACTCCGCGGCTTGTTCGCCGTGGCCGAGAATTACCCGCAGCTCAGGGCCAACGAGAACTTCCTTAAGTTGCAGAACCGGATTACCGACCTCGAAGAGCGCATCGCCGACCGCCGCGAGTTTTTCAACGACGACGTTAACACCTACAACACACGGATCGGTCAGATCCCAGACGTATTTATAGCCAGCTTCATGAACTTGAAGCCGCGCCAGATGTTCAAAGTGTCCGAGGAAGACCGCAAACTGGTGGAGGTCAGTTTTCAGGGCCAGGGTGCTACTGGCGCCTAAAACCGTCTTGCGTTCGGCAACTCTGCCGTAGTGAGATGCATATCAGGCAAGCCGCGCCCGAAATGCGTGTCGAAAAAGCGCGTTTCCTTGGTGGAATGCGGAAGCCGCGCGCACTCGCCCAGCACCTTATGCAGCCAGCTCGTCCCGGTGCGAGGAGGACCGATCACGAAGAATGACGGAGTACCGGAAGACAGGTTTTTCCCGTAACTGCGGTTCTGATCCCAAAACCGTTCATGGCACTACGCAGGTTCCCTTTAATACTGTAGTGGATTGAACGGCAGACGAGTCGGCTCGTAATCGATGCAGGTTGAAGGTGTGTTGGTTGCTCCCCCGATAATAATGGCTTACAACATATTGATAATAAAATAGTTAAGTGAAATCAATGAGCGTACGAAGTGCCGACATTAGAGGCACAGGAGCCCACCGACAATTCAAGCGCATTACGTTCGACTTCAAACGTCACCTCGTGGGATTCGAATTGCAGGCGACAAATGTTGCCGACTCGTTTGGAACATCACCGTGCGAAGCGTCGTTTCAACCGCCCCTTTGTGGCACAGTGCGCGTCTCGCCACGCGCCATCATACAGCGATGAGAAGTTTGCGCGATGCTCCTCAATCACTCGCGCTCTGCAGCGCAGCTCTGGTCTCGAGCTGAAGAGTCAATGGAATGCGGACACAAATAGTAACGCCGCCCTGTGGCGGGCTTACAACCTCCAGACTCTGATTCTGTCCGTAAAGCGATTCGAGCCGTTCTCGAGTGATTCTAAGTCCTAGTCCGTTCGCCGCAGGAGTGTTCGGGTCGCTCAGTCCCGGCCCGTTGTCCTGGATGGTCAATTGGAGTTCGCCATTCTGGGCATTCACCGTGATTCGGATCTGGCCGCCGCCAGGCAGCTTCGAGATTCCATGTTTGACCGCATTGTCCACCAAGGGTTGCAGAAGGAGGTGAGGTACCTGCGCATCCAACGTTTCCGGCGCTATATCGAAATGCACGTTCATTCGTTCTTCAAAGCGAACTTTCTCGATGTCGAGGTAGCAATTTACGAACTCGAGTTCGCGATTCAATGTTGTGATTTGAGTGCCAGCGGTCTCCAGGCTGATTCTCAGCAGATCGCTCAGGCGGCTCATCATGCGATCGGCGGCATTTACATCGGTAAGCATAAGGGCTGAAATCGAATGCATGGTATTGAACAGGAAGTGGGGCTGCAGTTGGCTCTTTAGCGTGTGCAGGCGGGCTTTGGAGAGTTGTCCTTCCAGTTGCGTGGCACGAAATTCTCTTTCGCGGAAGCGGCGATAATACGACATCGCATGAGCAATGAGGACGATCGGAATATACGTCCCGGTCACATCGTCCACGACGCTCCCGAGAAACATGCTACGCAGCACGTGCCACGGCGACCTGAAAGCATGGGTGTAAGAATCCCAAATCGCGGAGCTCCACTGGCGATGTTCCGGATCCCAATAGCCATAAGGAGTCATAGCCCTCAGGGAAATATGCGCCAAGGTGAAGACGATCCCGGCCCCCAGATAAAAGAACGATCGCCTCACCCAATTATGCCGTTGCAACGGGTATCGAAGCGCTAACGCCAGAACGAAAGGAGTCAGGGGAGCGTAAGTGAGAATCTGGCTGAATTCCATGCCAGCAATCGTTCTCAGGGGCATCCCATTATTGATCGGACGATACAACTGATAAATCGTTGCGGTCGCGGCGAGGGAAACGAAGGTCCAAACTCCAAAACTGGCTGCCCAGACCAGGGCGGGACGATTCGTGATCTCAACTCTTGTTTCTCTTGCTTCTCTTTCTTCTTCCGGTCCCACAGAAACGCCGCGCCGGGGGCGCCGAAGCAGTTCGCCTCCGCAGTGGGGGCAGACATTCTGCTGGCGCGATGTGCAATCGGCGCAGAACGTGCAGTCGTAGGAGCAAACATAGGCTTCGCCGTCGGACTGCAAGTCACGCGAGCATCCTTCGCACGTGGTCTTCATATTCAGTCGGCTTCAAGAACAACCAATGCGGGGAAGTGAATGTTCGTGTACCTAACCGTCCCGGAGACCCGTGGTGAGATCTTCAGCTTGGGAAGCGCAAGTGACATTGAAACATGCCGGCACCCCTGGGAGAGCAAATTGCAGCCTCATACAACGACAAGTCGTCCCTAAAACACAACCATTGGTCCCGGCGCGGGAATCTCCCACTTCGATTCGACGGTTCGTGGCGACATAGGTCAACTCCGGTGTGAAGGTTTTCAGCTCAACCAAAGTTGAAGAAACTCAGGGTTGCTCTTGAGTTCGAGGACACGCCGGTGTTGCCGCCTTTGCCCCTTCTCCGGTTTCGCGAGTTAAAAGTCATAGCGCAAACCGAGTTGCAGCTGTCGAGCTGTATTGGCAGTGTTGGTGAGTACGCCGTACTGACCGGGATTTTGGATGTTCACATTCGCCAAGTTCAAACTTCCGGTTGCGTTCAGATTTACGGATGGATTGTTAAAGCTTGGATGGTTGAAAGCGTTGAACGCCTCCGCCCGAAACTCCAGGCGCTGATTTTCCGACCAGGGCATCCGGAAGGATTTCAGGAGTGCCATGTCGACATTGGCGTAGCGGGGACCGCGCAACTGGTTTCTCTCACCCGTGCCGCCGCCGAAGGGATAGGCAAAGGCTCCGACCGCGGCCGCCTGGTCTGCGAACAGTTGAAGTTGGTTCCCGGGTTGGACGTGGATGTGCTGCTTGACCGCGGAAGCAGGCCCCACCAAAACTGCCGGCGCCTGCATGGTGAAGTCGATGGGGAAAGCGCTCGTAACCGTGGTGAACGGGAAGCCCGAGTGATAGGAAACGATTCCCGATGTCGCCCACCCCCCGACGATTGCGTCCAACCACGTTGAAGCGCCTCCGAGCAGCGACTGCCTTCGCCCAATGGGAAACTGGTAAACGTAGTTTGCGCTGACGGTGTGGACGGCGTCGAAATCGGAACTGGCGCGGCAGATCCTTAGATTTCGTAAGTCGCAAACCAGCCCCTGCGCATTGAAGCTGGCAAATATTGCATCGTTGGTAATGTCAGACAAGTTGTCGATGGACCTCGCGTACTGATAGTTGAGATCAAATTGCAAATTGTGAGAAGCGCGCTTGCGCAGGGTTGCGACCAGTCCGTTGTAACTGGAAGACGCCCAATTGCCCACATTGGCCACCGAGCCCGTCTGGTACGGCAGTCCCGTATTCGGCAGCAGGAATCCAGCATTCGCCAGGTCCAGAATAACCGTGGAGAGGTCGTCTGTCTGAAAATTTGGTTGGAGCACCGACGGCGACGCCAGAAAATTCGTGCAATCGCTGCCAAACAGGTTCTGGCAGGTTGCGCCCGGCCCGAACACTCCGGGAAGCGCTTGGTTGACCTGATTTTCAAACCATGGCTGAATTGGAATGGACCCAGCCTGGGTCCCAGCGTTTAGCTCTGCCTGGATGTTGCCGAAGGCGTTATTCAGAAGCTGTCCCGATTGTGGGTCTTTAAAGTTGAGTTGCTGGGCCGGATCGCCGGTCCCAATCAGCCGCCGCCCAAACCTCCCGAAATAATTCACGTCAAGCAGGAAGTTCCCCGGCAACTCGCGTTGAATGCCGAAGGAGACAGTAATCGAATACGGCATCTTCAGAGCATTGCTGAGTTGAAACAGGTCGCCGTTGGTGAGCAATCCTGTGGCGCAAGGTTGTCCGCTGGGTACTGCATAGGAAAGCGGACAATTACTTCCGTCAGAGGTGATTACGAACGGTGTGACGGACGGTCGTGGGATTGTCCCTGGTGGAGGCGGAGCCACGGGTGCGCCAACTGAGGTAAACCGTGGATCAATCTGGAGCGACGTCGCCGGATCCAGCGGCACTCCAAACTGCTGGGTTATGGTTGTGTCAAACATCTGGGCGGTTTCGTCCACTTCGAAGCTCAATGTACTCAGTACTCGATCGTAGGCGATTCCTCCTCCAGCCCGAATGCTGGTTTTGCGATCTCCCAACACATGTCCCAGTACACCTTTGGTAAATGACGGCGAATATGCGATTCCCAACCGTGGCGCGAAATTTCTCCAGTCGCGGTGATAGTAGCCGGGACCGTGATTGACCGGGCCACCAAGTTGGTAGCTTACGAACGGAGCAGCAGTGAATCCATTGAGGCCCTGCGCCGCCGCTGCCTGCCGCGTATTAAACAATTCTGGTTCGGTGACGGTTGGAACGGACTGGAAACCGTTCAGTTCGTAAGGAACGCTGTGGTAGTTCCAGCGCAATCCATAGGTGACGGTGAGATCGGTACGTACTTTCCACGAATCCTGGACGAAGAACTCATACTCGTCGTAGCGGAAGTTACGCACCGACGGCGTGAACTGAGGCACAGCGGTACCCGACACATCATAGTTGTAGTTTCCGGTGACGCTGGCATAACGTCCGAGAAGCGTGGTGAAGGTTCGATCCCAGATAAGCTCAGATGTGGGGTCGGCGGAAATGTCACTCGGGCGGAGGCTCGGAGCCAGGCTGGTAATCTGTGATTGCAAGCCGAGCTCGGCGAAGCTGATGTCGTTGGTGTTGGAATAATGAAGCCGGATCGGCTTGATGTCGGCACCAAACTGCGCTGTATGCCTGCCCTTCACCCAAGTAAGTGTGTCGCGAATTTCAGGCACTGGCACACTCCGTCCCTGGCTGCGGATGTCGCCATAGGGGGCCGAAAGCACTCCAAACCCGATGTCATAGGGTGCTGTAGGCGCGTAGTTGACGGGAAAGTCATAGACCTGCCGCGCGATGCCGAAGCTGGCCACATTACTCAATCTGGGGTTGACGATCCATGTGTGCCCAACTACCCATGAACGCTCGTGGCTGACGAACGAATCCAAAGGGCCTGGGTCCTGAGGAAACGCTCTCGGAGATTCTGTCTGATTGTCACGATCCCAAGTTCCGCGGGCGAACAGATTTTGACTTGCGGAGATCTTATAGTCGACCCGGCCGACAAAAGTATTGTCCTTGACATAGGAAGGCGCGGTAAAAAGGTAGCCGCCGGTATTAATGCCGTCGCCGCCGCTGACTTGGTTGGGCTCAGGGTAACGTCCGTTGATGAAACTCAAGAGTGCCTGGTCGGCGCCAATTCCCAGCGGATCGATGGCGGCAGCCTGACTGGCGGTAAGTGTTGAAATGCAACTGGACTGCGTGCTCAGCGTCGCGCCTGCGCAATCGGGGCTGCTGTTATTGACGTAGGAAATTTCGCCTTTACGAAAAGGGTCGAGCGGGACAGTCAGCGTCTGCTGTACACCCGTAGCATCGCGTCGGCCGGTGTAGTCGAAAAAGAAGAAGAGCCGATCTTTCAGGATAGGGCCGCCCACGCTGGCGCCAAATTGGTTGCGTGTAAGTTGGGCGCGCGGGTTGCCCACCAGGTTGTTGAAGAAATCGTTCGCCGCCATTACTGACACGCGATTGAATTCGGAAGCCGATCCGTGCCACTGGTTCGTACCGCTTTTCGTCACCAAATCTACCTGTGCACCCGCACCGCGGCCGAAGCTGACGTCGGCATTTCCGACGATCGTCCGAACCTCTGAAACGGAATCAAGCGGGGCCCGTCCCACGGTATGAAAAGCCTGGCCCGTGGTTTCGTCGTTGACATCGAGCCCATCGAGCGTAACGCTAGTGGTGTCAGCGCGGGAACCAGTCACCGATCCGTTTTGCGAGTCTCCACCCGTAACCTGCACGCCCGGTTGCAGGCCCAGCAGCGAGCCCGCATCGTCACGAAACAGGCTGGGCAGTTCCGCAACCTGATGCGACGTGATTACGTTGCCGATGCTGGCATCGCTTGTATTCACCGAGCCTTCACCCTCGGCTGTTACCTCGACTGTCTCATTGGCGTTACCGATTTGCAGCTTTACGTCCCGAGTTTCGGTGACCCCGACTCCGATTTCCAGATCAAAAAGAGTCATCGGCCGGAATCGATCTTTGTTTACCGTCAACCGATAATGCTGGCCCGGCGCAACATGCAGGAATTGATATTCTCCTTCTCGATTGGTTATGATCGCAGCAGAAAAGGCAGCGTCGGGCTTCTCAAGCCTGACTTCCGCGCCCACAACGACGGCGCCAGACGCGTCGGTAATTACCCCAGTCAAGCCGGAATGCGCCTGTCCGGCAACCCATGCAGGAAGGACAAGCAACACAATCGTTAACAACAGTATTTGTGCCGCGTGGCCGGCATAACGCAACGGTGAATACATGAACGATCTCCTTGTTATGCTTACATTCGCGAATCAGGGTGCTGACCGATGCTTTGCCGCAACAATGGCGAGTTGCGACCGGTATCGAAATCACAGCTAGAGAGAGACGGGAACGAAGTCCGTCGCGGGAAGTACAAGAGAACGCTTTACGTTATGCCTACAGCTGAACCACCAGAGTTTCTCGCCACGAGCAGGCTGGGACGACTGCACTGAATTCGTCCATTAAGAGTGGCGCTAGTGCGATGGGCTCACCTTGATTTTGCGACACGCTATTCGGTTGTGGGCTCGTCGGAGCGGTGAGGTTACAAGAACTGGTAGTGGGGGGCACATCGAGATACCAACTTTGGAAGGCACAGTTGTGATTGTTCTGTTGATTGCTGCGAGCACGACAGAAACGTTTCGCTGCGCATAGTTTTTTGCGCCGGTTTCCTCTGGTGAAACTGCATGCCGCGAAACTAATGGTGTCTAGTCGATAACGAGTCTGGGTGTGGCACGTCTATCTGATGCGTACAACAACTCGTTGAATTGCTGGCAACACATGATTCCCGATTTCGCCACCGCGATTTCGCCAGAGCATTCCAGCGGCGTGGCCATCCGCGCGATCATCGCTGACGATGAGCGACTCGCTCGGGAAAAGCTGCGTATCTTGCTTGCCTCAGAGGCGAATATCAAACTCGTAGCCGAATGCCACGACGGCCAGCAAGCCTTATCCGCGATTCGCACCTACCGGGCGGATTTGCTTCTGCTCGACATACAAATGCCGGGAATGGATGGATTTCAGGTGCTGAATGCGCTTTCGCCGGAGGAGATGCCTGTCGTCATCTTCACGTCTGCGTACGATCAATATGCGATCCGCGCGTTTGAGGCTCACGCTCTCGATTATTTGTTGAAGCCGTTCGACCAGGAGCGGTTGCATCATGCCATCGAGAGAGCGCGCCTGGAGCTGAGTCGATCGCAAGACCGCGAGATCACCCATCGGATTCTCAATCTCCTCTCCCAGGTCAAATCAGAAATGCTGCCGGCGCCTTCCTCCGAGGGACGTCTGGTGATTCGAGCCCAGGGCAGGGTCGTATTTTTGAATTTGAGCGAGATTGACTGGATCGAGGCCTCCGCCAACTATGTTCGGCTCAACGTAGGCAAGGAATCGCATCTGTTCCGGGAGACGATTGGCCGGATCTCCGAGCGGCTGAATCCAAACCATTTCGTTCGCGTTCACCGCTCCACGATCGTCAATGTCCGGAAGATCAAGGAATTGATCCCCGTGAACAGCGGCGAATACATCGTGGTGTTGAAGAATGGCAAGGAACTTTCCTGCAGCCGCAGTTACCGGGCCTCGCTGGAAAGCATGATCGCGAAACATTCCTGAGACGCCTAACAATCCCCATCAGATCTTTCTGTTCTGACGCGCCTCGCCTTTGAATATGCGCACGACGACGCCTTTCCACGCTTCATCATCGCCGGGGCTCGATTGGTCCCACACACCTTGACATCGAACTTTGACGAAACTGAGTATGGCGACTCTTGTGACATCGCTGAACACGCCGCCCAGCGCGCGACGTTCAGGACGATAAGGAGTGCGTTCATGCGTTTTCTTGGGGCTGCGGCTTTGTTGACGCTTGTTGTATTTCTGCAAAGCCCTCCTTCCTGGGCGCAGTCCGCCTCGGCTTCTATTCTGGGGCAGGTAACCGACGCGCAGGGTGGCGGCCCTGCCGGGCACGAAGATTACCGTCCGCAACGTTGCCACGCAAGTCGGCTACAACACAGTCGCAGATGCGGAAGGTAATTACCGCGTCCTGGCTTTGCCCATTGGCACTTACAAGGTGACGGCGGAGCATGAAGGATTTGCCGCCCTGGTGACCGAGCCCCGGACTCTCCAGATCAATCAGCAGGAACGCATGGACCTGCGGCTGGCCGTGGGCGCGCTGTCCGAAACGATCGACGTCACCGGTGCCGGGACGAACGTGGAGACCGTGAACCCCACCCTGGGCCAGTCTGTAACTGCGAGGCCGATCGTCAACCTTCCGTTGAATGGCCGCAACGTTCTAACCTTGGCGCTGCTGCAGCCAGAGGTTTTGGCGACGGCAATTTCTTTTTTCTGGGGCCGTATTCTCAAGGCGGAGTCGGAACAGGAAACAGTCTGGCGGACTTTCTGGTGGGGATTCCCAAGAATCTCTTTGCGGGCCCAGATGCCAGAAACAATATCAGAAGCAAGTCAACCTATGGATTTGCGCAGGATGAATGGCGTGTGAGCAGGAACTTTACCCTAACCCAGGGACTTCGCTATGAATACAACTGCAAACTCAACGCATTCTTCAGTTGGCCCTACGGCTGACTTTCTAGATCTATTGGGCGGGGTGTTGACCAGGAGCGAGCACACGTCAAATTGTGACCAGCTCGAAACTGTGTGCATTTGCCCGACAAGCCACCCCGGCTCCGTAGCGAATTCTAAACATCTCGTCCCTCTCGACAAGGTGATCGTCCCGCGCTCTTGTTTTGCGCGATCCAGTCGTCTAAATAGAACAGAGGAAGACACAATCAGCCAGCAATTGTTGTGAAACACCCTGCGCGAGGCCATCGGATGACCCTTCACGACGAAGCAGATTCTTCCGGTGTCATGGCCATCCCTTCTATCGTGGTGGATGGGAATCCAGATTCGCGGAACGTGCTGTGTTCCATTCTTAGCCGGGACCCAGAAATAGATTTTCTTGGCCACTTCGAGACCAAGCGGGAGGTATCCAACCTTCTGCAAGACCATTCGCGGGTACTTTTGTTTATTGATGTACAGATGCCGGGCTTCGACTGTTTCCGGTTGCTCCACCAACTTGGCCCGTCCACCTGGCCGATCGTCATCCTGATTGCCTCAGATATGCAATGGGCGATGAATGCCTTCCAGGCGCACGTATTCGGATATCTGCTCCGGCCCGTTTCCGACGGTTTGGTGCGCGCCAACCTGCAGTCTGCCAAAACAAACTTCGAGCATTTTCAGGCCAGAGGAGCGCTGACGTCCTTCCAAGCCGCTGGATCGCCGCCGCCCTCAGAGCGACTGGTAGTTAAATCCCGTGGACGGTTCACATTGTTGCGCAGCGAAGAAATAGACTGGATTGAAGCGAAGGGCAACTATGTTCGGATCCATGCCGGGCCGATGTGCTTCACGGAACGTAAAACCATGATTTCCCTCGAAGCGAAACTGAACCCGGCCACCTTCGCTCGGATTCATAAATCGACAATCGTGAATCTCGATAAGATTCGTGAACTTAGAGTATGGCCCACCGGGGAGTACGCCGTGCTCATGAGAAATGGAAAGGAACTGACCTTGACCAGGCGTTATCGAGAGCGTCTTTCCACGATTCTGGGGCGTCACAGTTCCATCGAGACACCTGCGAGAGAAACTCCGGCTCTGGAAGAAATAGCGTGGAGAGGATGATTCTATGCTTTCAGGAATAAGCTAGTTGCCGTTTCCGCTAGTGGTTACTTCTAGCGCGGCTGCGGCACATGACTTTCCTCATCCGAAGGGGAATCGCACGCTACAGACCATCGCCAGTTCCGGCGTCCATTATCAGAAAGAACGGCTTGGGCCTCCCCGTATTCTGCAAGACGGCCCAACACCGTGTTGACAGTCGCGAGCGGATCTTTATGCTTAGCGAGCACAGCCGGGGTAGTCTGTTGGATCAGATCGCGCACTTCGCGCGCGCTTACCGGTCCACCGGCTTCCATCAAAACCCGGCGGCAGGAATCGGTTACACCGACGCCACGACGACCAACCCTGTGCCCGACGAGTTTTAGATCGTCGCTGAGGACATCCTCTCCGAAAAGCTTGATCAGTCCTACTATGGTCTGATTCACTGCTCCGATCCGTCTTGTGAGTGCACTTCTCTGGCGCAGCAGTTCGGAAAGTTCTTCGTGGGCCTTCTGAATCACCTTCTCGACGTGGAGCTTCGTTTCGGGAGAGGCATCGCCAGTTGGCTTATCGACAATTGAACCGGAATCCATAGAAACTTTTGTCGCGAGCGGCTTCGTAAACCTCATCCTTAGTCGGAGAACGGAGCCTGTGCGATCAGATCGCAGAAATTGTGTGGATGAAAATCCCGCACATAGCGTTCCCCAATGTCGCGCATGAAACTGCTGGACGCGCTTCGCGGATCCTTGCGCACCACCTCACCGCAGGTCTGCACGAAAGCGACTTTGAAACCCAGCCTGGGGAACGCTTTCACGATCTCGGCGACGTCGGCCTTGTGAATCTGCGAAAAATCCGGGCCCAGCACGTCCGCACCCGCGCCCTCGCCGACTAGCGCAATCTCCGGGCGCTTGACGTGGCCGATTGCGGAAGCGTGCATGGCAATTCCGTCCCAAACTGTTTCGATTTCTTCTTTCTTGTAATTGTTCTCTCCGAGGAAATGTTTGGCTGCCTCCGCCCCTTGAATCTCGAAAGGCAAGTCTCCCTGAAAGCGCTCGGTGAGACCCAAATCGTACAGAATGCATGCGAGGAAGAGAAGTTCTTCATCGAACCGCTGTCCCCGAGCGCTCCCGATGAGCGAACCTAACAGGAAGGTGCGGATGGCGTGGTTGAACAAGCAAGGCGTGTACGCCGTCTGCGCCAGTCCAATGGCCTTTCGAGCGATGCTCGAATCCACCAGGCGAATGCCGGCGACAATGGGGGGCAGGGGTGCGGCGTCCGCTCGAGGCGCTGAGGATATTCGCTTGCCCAAGACTGGGGGCACCGGCCGGTTGCCGGCAAAAGCAACGCCGCTTGCAGTGAGAACTCCCGGTCCATGGGCAAACTGACGTCTGTTCACTCCGGGTTTCCTGTGTAGCTGTTGATCTGAGACCCGCAACATAAGGCATCCAAACACGCGTGTTCGGATGTCAGCTTATTCCAGCGCATCGCGCGCTATCAACAGAACTGGACGAATACACGCCCGTATGGGATGAACACACTGTTCTTGGGATTTGGGCCAGAGATCAAAAGTCAGCATGAATGAATGAGGGGAGAGTTTACGCTCTCCCCCCTTGCCGTTCTGCCAGTTTTCACTTCAGAAGGTGAATTTTGCCACTAGTGCAATCTCGCGTGCATTGCTCGCGAACAGCGCACGAGGAAGGTTGAAGTTTGCATTGCCCGGCGTCACGTACGATTGATAAGAAGCTCCGACCGACGGGAAGCCCAACACATCATTTACTCCCAAGCCGTAGCCAGGATTGCTACCGGCGATATATTGCGGGTGGTTGATGATGTTGGCGAATTGCGCGCCGAAGCGGAATCTCATTCTCTCCGTGATGCTCAAATCTTTGTACACAGCCAGGTCAAAGTTGTTGGTGGCCGGCGTTTGAAGAGTATTACGGCCAAGGTTCGATAATGCTCCGAGACCGGTACGAATATATTGGGCACTTGGATTGTCGGCTACGTAGGCAACCACGCTGCCCGCGTTCGGACCGGCAGTTGCTTTCAGCGCAGTCACATCTGTTCCGGTTCCCCGAATTCCAGTGGGATTGAAGATCGCCCGATCGCCGGCGGCATCGCCGTTCAAGTTTGCGTCCTGTTGTGCCTGCACCGTTACCCATTCTCCCGATTCGTAGGTGTAGACGGGACTGAAGCCCCAATTGCCGACGACGTTTTTCATCAGCCAGTTTCCACCCTTCAAATAAGGCATGTTGTAGACCATCGCCAACGTGAAGCGCTGAGCGCGGTCCAGGGCGGAGTTTGCTTTATCCTGAGCAAAGTTAAAGAAATCCTCGGGCCGCCGGGGCGTTAGATCGCTGGTGTGGAAGTCAGCGGTGCTGTTGTCAATAGTGTGACTCCAGGTATACGCAGCTTGGAATGTCAAACCGTGACTGAAACGTCGGGTGAGTCCGCTTTGTAGTCCGTGATAAACAGACCAGCCGCCTGGCACAAATGCGGTGATCACCGGCGCGCAGGGGGGACCCAGAGTTCCATCGGATTGCACGGTGCAGCCGAAGCCTGCGTTCTGGTATTGCGGTACGAAGATATCGCGTGTTCCTACGATTGGAGCGCCGATGGAATCGGTTCCTAAAGCCAGAGGAAGTGAATTCAGCGTTGCCTGGTCCGGAGCCTGTAAATACGTTGGCAAGAAATTTGTCGGAGTAACGGAAGCCTGCAGCCCGAGGATATCCTGGAAATTCAGGTGGACCCCTCGCGTGCCGACGTAGTTGATCTCGGCCGTATAGTTCTTGCCGAACGAGTGCTGTACTCCGAAGTTCCAGTTGATCGAATACGGATCTTTCACATTCGGAGTGATCCAGTTCGCTGTAGTCGCCAATGCCTGAGCTTGGGTCAGAGTCGTGATGCCGGTACCGCCGCCGCCCGGCAACCCTCCGCCAGCCAGGAATCCGGGTGCGAGCGCGTCTAAAACGGTGGCGGTGGAACCGATTTGCGGAGGCACGCCTAGAATGCCGATGTTGTCATATAGGGTGTCATAAGCTATACCAAAGCCGCCACGAATCGAGGTGTCGCCGCCGCTCCCCGGCGAATAAGCGAAGCCAACGCGTGGAGCCCAGTTATTTTTGGGCGCTCGAGGCTTGCCGAAAATCAACGGCTGATTGCCTGCCTGGGGAACGAGAAGGCTGGGCGCATTTGAAAGCGAGTTAAGAGTCTGGCGGTTTTCCCCTGTAGAAGTGGTCGTATATTCATAGCGCACCCCGGCGTTTACGCTCAAATGCTGGTTTAACCGCCACGTGTCATTGGCATACCAGTAGATCGCCTTCTGGTTTCCGTAGTACGTGGTTGAACCGGTGCTGCGCTGCCCAAAATTGTCGGGGGCGAAGTCCTCGAGATAAACTTGCGTCGCGTTGTACTCGTAGTCGCCACGTGATCGTTGCGTGAAGCCCTGCGGCGAGATATACCAGCGGTACTCGCCTCCGAACTTCAGATTGTGTCTGCCCTTCACAATGCTGATGTTGTCCACGATCTGATAGAGATTTTGGATCGTGAATTGAGGAGCGTTCTCGTTGGGCCCGATGTTCAGGCCGCTGCCCAGGTCATGCAAAAGAACGTTAGGGAATGCATCCAGCCCTGGATATTTGAAGTTGCCCACCCCGTCAACCTGATCAAATCGATTGAAACCCACCCGGAATTCGTTGGTCAGCGAAGGCGTAAAAGTGTGATATTCGCTCAGGTTGATGAGAGCAAATATGTTCGAGTAGGGAGTAAAGAAAGCCTCCAGTTGGGCGGCATTGTCCAGCAGGTTTTCCTTGTTGTAGATGAATCTGCCGCGAAACTGATCTTTCTCTGAAAGGTTGAAATCGACGCTCTGCACAAAATTCGTCCAGCTGATCCACGATGGAGGAACGATCGATACGTTCCCCACTTCGACGTTGCCCGCCGCGCAGCTGCCATTGGCGGGCGCGCTGAAGCTGCTAAATGTTTGCGCTCCGCCGGCGGTCGTCCCGTCGTAAGGAATGCAGCTCCCGGCGGCAGGAGCAACCGGGACGTATTGCTTGAAGATCGCAAGATTCGTTGCGCTGACACCCGGATCGCTGGCCATGGCCGCTAGCCCGGCCGCGGTTGGCGTTTGTACGGCGCCACCACCCACCGAGATGAAGCCGACAGGGTTACGCTCGAGGTTGGTAAAGAAGAAGAGCTTGCTTTTGATGATTGGTCCACCGAAGGTGAAGCCATAACGATTGTTGTCCAACCGTGGATTCGACGTAAGGCCCTGCTGAACCCAGGTTTCATCTACAGCGTTGAGATTGCGATTGCGGAAATATTCGTACACCGATCCGTGAAAACTATTCGTGCCGCTCTTGACGGTGGTGTTGAACTGCCCGCCCGACGAGTGCCCGAACTCCGAATTAAATTGATTGGAGAGAAGGGTGAAGTTCTCCACCGCGTCCGGTGGAACTGTGATCAGCGATCCGGTGACACTCTTAAGGTTGTTGTCCACGCCTTCGACGGTGAAGTTATTATCGCGTGGACGCTGACCTCCGACCGACGGACCGGCCCCGTCGCCCATGGCACTCGCATTGGTCACCCCTGGACTCAGCAGCGACAGATTCAGAACGCCCGCGCCTGCACCACCGGACGAAGTGAGGCCCAGATCCTGTGACATGCGATCTGTGTAGGTGGATTGCAATTGCGCCGTCGTGGTGTCAACCGGCGGCGCAGCGCCCGAAACCTCAACCGTGGTCGCGCTGCCGCCAACTTCCAACTTCACGTTCGTGGTCCCGGTCTTGTTGATATCGACCGGAATATTGTCCACCGTCACCGTCCTGAAGTTCGGAGCGCTCACTGTGATTCTGTAAGTACCAGCCGGCAGATCGCTGAAAAGATAATCGCCAAATCCTTTGGTGGCGGTCGTAACTTTTTGACCGGTTGCGACGTTGAGCGCTTCTACGGTCGCGCCACTGACGGCCGCTCCGGAAGGGTCAACAACCGTCCCCCGTAAATTACCGCTGATGGCCTGGGCCAAGGCCCCCACGCAGCTAAAGGTTACGACGAGACATAACGCTAGCCCGAACGCCAAAACTTTGGCACTACTTACAGTCTTTGTACAAGTCATGAGTCTCTCCTGGAAATTGAATCGAGATGGAATGGCTGACAATTGCTCCTGTTCGGGCGAAACTTCCCGGACACCGGGAAAACCCGATACCGACGCCACCGGACTCAACTACACACAGAGTTCCGGAACGAATATTCGGTACAGGCTCTGGGATGTCCGTACGCCGAGTCGGGATGAGTCGCGGCTGAGAGGGTTCGTGCGTACAGCGGACTGTATTCAGCAGCCGCGATTTCTAAAGAGAAGCAGGATGGATTCTTCTTGAAACCGTAGGGTGTAGTCAGCATCTACACTTTTCGGGATTGCGAGTCTGCGCTTCAGGTGGAACAAGAAAAGCGCAATGCGGCTTCCTTAAGAAACGAAAGCAAATAGTGAGGAGGGGCCAATACCGCCGGAGACCCAAACGATCAACCTCCGGAATGTCAAGAACCGAGCTGGTGGGCATTGAAAACCTTCCCGAAAGGCTGACAGTGTTGATGTGAGTGGGACTCGACCAGAGTGAGACGTTCCCAAGCGCCGTTCCTACAGTGCGCCTCCCCCGCCGCAGCCATCTCGGCCAGAGCTCGGCAAATCAACCCTTCAGCATTCTCAAATGCTGCGAAACAAAATGAGGCTCGACGCTCAATCCGCGCCCGAATCTGTTCTGCGGTCTGCGACTTTTCTGACTCCAGAAGGGCTATTCTGCACGCGCGAACGAGAACGTCTGGAGGCCGACTTCAAGGCACGGCCATTCTTTCCGCTCTTCAAGTTTCTAACGACGTGGCGGACTTCCCTTACGTAGATCGTGATTTCACGATTCAGCGCATTCAGGTCCTGCAATTCCGCCGTCAGGCGCTTTCTGACCGCCGCGACCGTTGTGCGTTGCAGGCGGATCTTCGCGGTCCGCGCGGACTCTGACAAAAGGGTCATCGCTCAAAAATATCCGTTGTAGAAGGTAGCCACGCAAGCTTGCCTGGAGGAGTGGTGATCGAACATTCCATCAGTCGTTGACCATGAGACCGGTGACGGCATCCACCTGATAACTTTGCTCTGCCGCTGAAGCGTCTCGATCGCTGCACCAAGCCCAGGCTTTACGCCCGGAATCTGTCTTCGTCATCCTGGCTTCACCGTAAACGACCAGCCGTCAACAAATTAACGCCACACGGCGCTCCAGATGTTGCTGGTCGATAGCCTGGCGGCTTCGAAGTAAAGCCGCGGCTTCGTGGGCGGTTAGCGGTTTCGCGGAGTTTCGGAGGACAAGCCGGCAAGCCTCGGTCAGATTGGAAGCTCGTGCTTCCTGGAGCCAAGCATTTTCCTCTGCCAGTTGGCCTTCGCGTACTCGGCTTTCGCGATCAGCGAAGATCGCGTTCAAACCCTCGATCACTCTTCGAATCATGGCAATCCGCTTCGCAACTGCAGCCCGTTGTTGCAAAAGCAGCGTCAATTGGGATTGAACTAAACCCACGGTCTGCCGTATCTCCGGCGTCCACCGATCATGTCCTGGACCGACCGCAATATCAGTCTGACTTACATTCGGACGCATCCGACTGGTCAATACTCCATTCACTAGTTTGCCCCGACGGTCCGGTCTTTAAGATCTCTAAAGAGATAACACTGTTTGTCGCGCTTGCGGCATTCGGTGGGACCAACACGGTTTTTGAGGGATGAGTAGGCGTTTGTCCGCAATGAACAAGGCTTGGAATCTTCTGCAAACGGTTAAGTGAGGTAGTATTCAGCGGCGCAGAGCTGCCACGAGATGCGGCGCCTCCGGATCGCTGAACGCGTCAGGGTTCCATGTTCTTCGGAGTGCAGGGAGTGTAGCCTAGTTATTGCGACGTGACCGGGGTGGGGAACGGTGACGGCGGCACGGCCCAGGGCACTGCATTGAAATCCAAAAATTCCAGCAGATTCCGCTGCGCCTTGGCACGGTCGGTCAAGTACGCGGAACTGCCGAGAAAGCGGCCTCTACGAACTTGCTGACCGCTGTGTGGTTCATCGGCGTGTGCGAAACGTAATGCCGACGCGCGAAGGACGAGACGATCATGTTCGGCAGTCGGAAGTCCAGTTGTGCCGCAAAGCCTTGCATGGCGGGAGCATTGTCAGAAGAATCTGCACCCGCCGCAGCTCCGCATCAATAAGCATTCTTGCTATTGAAGAACCGAAGCAACGTCATGGTAATAATCTGCAAATCGAAAGTGAGGCTCCAGTTACGAAGATAGTACAAATCGTACTCCACACGCTTCGCGATGGAAGTGTCCCCGCGCCAACCGTTCACCTGGGCCCAACCAGTGATTCCGACCTTGAACGTGTGACGCACGTTGTATTTGTCGAATCTTTCCAGGTGCTGTTCCACAAAATGTGGCATTTCCGGACGTGGACCGACAATGCTCATGCTGCCCCGAACTACGTCGATGAATTGTGGCAATTCATCGAGATTTAGCTTCCGAAGAATTGTGCCAACTCTTGTCCGCCTTGGATCGTTGGTCGTGGTCCAGCCCCATTCTGGTTCGCCCGGAGTCAGGGCCTTCATTGTGCGGAACTTAAGCATACGAAAGACCTTGCCGTTAAGGCCAACGCGATCTTGGCTAAAAAAAATCGGTCCGGGAGATTCGATCTTGATGGCTAGAGCGACTAGGATTGTGAGCGGCAAAGTGAGCAACAGAATGAGAACCGAGAGGGTTACATCGAATATCCGTTTCTGGAAGAGATAGGGACCGGTCTCCGACAACATGGGTCGCAGATCCAGCATATGAATCCCGCCAAGATCGATCAGGCGATCGCGAATTCCAACGCCTTCGCCGAGGTCAACTACAACCCGCGTGGGTACGCATAGCTTCTCCAGGGCGGGAGCAACCTGCTGGACCTCGCTCAAGCGGGCAGCTGGGAGTGCAATCACAACGTCATTGATTGAATGCCCATTGGAGAAAATCGGAATCTGGTCCAGTTCGTACACCGGCCCTTCGACGGCAACCTCTTGATCTCGCAAACGCACGAAACCCACAACTTTGCAGGGAAGCACTTCTCCGTGAAGCAAGGTTGTTGCCACTCGTCGCGCAAACCGATCTGTCCCAACCATCAAAATCTTGACTTCATTCCTACCATTTTTCCGCAGTAATTCCAGCAGCACCCGAGAAAGGATGCGGGCGGCAGTGGCCAGAAAGAAAAGAGCGACGGCGCTCAGGCCGATCACAATGCGGGAGTAGCTCGCCTGTCGGTATAAGAACCCTGCAGCCATAACAACCGCGTAAGTGAAGGCGAGCGCTTCCAACAGTCGGCGGCTTTTCCCTCCCGGCGCATACAATTGCTCAACGTTCCAAAGGCCTGACTCTTCGGCGGCGATCGCCCAAACAATGGTGGTCAGCAAGACGATGCCCCAGTACGACGGCAACCCGGAAGGCGCGGTTCGGGAGAAGAAGAGATTGAAACCAAACCGCACTTTGACCGCGATGAAGTAGGAGCAGGCAGGCAGCAACAACGTGAAAATCTTCAAGTAAAACCGAACATAGCTAAGGCGGCTACGAATCATGCAAATCAACTTCTCCTAAGCCAGAGCGAAAATCGGTTTGACGACTTCCGTTCTTCGCATTCCCAAAGCCTCGCAAGAGGGATTTTCCATTTTTAGCAGTGTGATTGGTTTCCTACCATTCTAAAGGAAACGGCGCACTTGCACGATTGTATTGCGGCAGTTTCCACACAAAAGGTCCTATTGGCTGCGACCGGACGGCGCAATATTTTGGAGGGAAGCGGCAAACAGAGTCGCGGAGCGTGACTGGGAAGTCTGTCACTGCCTAGGCAAGTTCTGTCGCTGTTAATGAGCGTAATCTAAACGGCATCAGTTCCTATGTCAACAGAAAACCAGGCGTTAGTATTCAAATGACACGTACTAGCCATCAGTGTTACGGAGCCCATCGATGAAAACATGAACGTACAGCCAGATCCACTGGATACCGATTCTTTTATCTGCATTGTTCTATTCAAAAACCCGAAACGCACTGAGACGGCGTTTCAGTACGAGCGGCAAGTAACGCTGATTCAGTCCCAGAAACAACCCTACCGACTTGGCAACATCCTGCCGAATACCCTCTCCCGCTCGCCGTCCTTTCCCCCGATTGCCCAACCTCCCAATCTTGTTCCTCAGCAAATTCCGAACGTCTCGGAACATCGACTTTCTCGTCCCCGGAGAGTCCCAGATATTTAGAAGCTTAAGCGTGTAACCAATGTCGAAGTAGCGCTTGAATAATCCGACTGTGGTGTGGCTGTGCGAGTGAAAGACAGGAGCCCGCGGTTCGTATACGATTTTCCAGCCACTGTCAAGAATGCGCTTAGCGATGCCCATGTCTTCGAACACCCTCATTTCTTCAGGGAAGCGGACGGCCTCCCAAACACTCCGGCGGATCGCGGCATTGACGTCCGAGAAATGATAAAACCGGTAACCCAGGCCATTGCGGTGAGCCGGATCTTTCACAATTCTCTGCTCGCCATATAGTGTGCTCAAAGCGTCCTCTCGCTCTAGCGATGAACCCGGTTTAGGCAACTGCCGACCATACACCGCGCCCACTTTCGGGTCATCAAAATTGGAAATCAGTGTGTTCAGCCAAACTTCGGAAGCAGGAATGGCATCCTGAGTTAGAAGGATCAGGATCCCGCCCCTTGCGAGGCTGGCCGCAAAATTTCGCGTACACGCATGATGGAACGCCTCAGGAGGGATTTGCTCCAGACGGACTGGGAAGCGCCGCAAGAGGTCGAGCGTTCCGTCGGTCGAACCTGAATCGACCGCGATCACCTCGAACGAGGCAATGCCCTCTTGGCTGTAAAGTGCCGACAATAGGCGCTCAAGATCGCGCACGCCGTTCTTGGTCAGAAGCAAAACGGAGAGTTCAACCATTCCATCCTCGCCAAGCTTTCTGGACTGATCGACCTACGGAAAAATGTCGGCAGCAAAGGCCAATCGCGCCGAATGAGTTCCGGCACGAGCACAACCATATCACCGAGGCTTCGAGTTTCACCCCTAACCTACATGCTTGAGATCCGTCGAATTCCCAACTAGGGAAGACTCTGCAGACCCATCTATCTTGTTCTTGTTAGAGATATTTTATTGTACACGTAGACAGATGTGGAAGACTGCTCTCCGGTCTTCCCAATATTCACAATCCGGGTCGCACCAGGAATTCAGGCGCTTTTCCGCGTCACCCCTTCGCCACCCGCCAGGGTGAGAACTTCACATGTCCGGCGGGCTGTTTCTTCCCAGGAAAATGCCGTGGCACGAAGCCGCCCTTTCTCGCTGAGCAGGGTTCGGAGCTCCGCGTCACTTACCAGACGCGTGAGGCCCGCTGCAATGTCTTCCACCCTGAGTGGATCAACCAGAATCGCAGCATCAGCTACAACCTCAGGAAGTGAGCATACATTCGAGGTCAGGACCGGTGTCCCGCAGGCCATAGCCTCCAGAGGCGGAAGACCAAAACCTTCATAAAGTGACGGGAAGATAAATGCGACTGCACCGCGATAAGCGTCGGACAAATCGCTGTCGGCGACCAAATCCCTAAACGCAACGCAGCCCTCCAATCCCAGTCCACTGATTTCTCGGACGATCTGCCGATCTGGTTGCCCAGACAGAATCAGACGAACTTCCTTCCGCACTCCTGAAATGGAATAGCCTTTCAAAAGACGGGGAAGATTCTTATGCGGCTTTCTGCTCCCAACATAGAGCAAATACGGATATCCAGGTTCATATTTTGGGCCATCAGGGACAAACGGGAAGCCCACCCCATTTCCCACATTGATGATCCGGTCGTCTTTGACATTCGCCCAGGCGGCGATTTCATGCTTCGAGTATTCAGAAACCGTAAGAACATACTGCGCCCGATGGCATGCCGGCTTAATGACGTAGCGGTAGTAGGCGCGCTTCACTGCGTTCGAATTATCCGGAACGCAAAGGTGATGGAGATCGTGCAGAGTGAAAACAAAACGTCCTGGCCAGCCCAACGGAGAGTTGTATCCGGGGCTGAAGAATAATTTCGGTTTCCTGCGCCGCAAAGCTGCTCCCAGAAGAACTGGATCCAGAGGATGCCAAGGGCGGCGGCGCGCCTGAAATGGCACAAGTCCTGGAACTGCCTTCTGAAGTTCCCCAGCAAATCGGCCAATTCCGTGGTTACCAATCCAGCGCGCATCGTAAAGAGTTTCAACCACCGGAGAAACTTCCAACCTCTTTTTCAATCTCATCGATTACGACGCAAGCAAGGGTTTGAATGCGGAGCGTTCCTTCTGGGCGAGTGAAACATCCGTCACCTCTATTTTCCAAAGGAATCCGCTTGTACGTTATTCCTTGGTTAGTCTTTACGTCCCTCTCGCTGTGCCACGATCCTTTCAGCGATCCATACCACGCGACCGGCGTCGCCCACCGGATTCTGTGCAATCTTTATATTCAAGCCTTCAATCGGAAAAACCTTAGCAAGGTCAGGCCCGATGTCCCAAAAAGCCAATATTCCCTCAGGAGTCAAGGGATCCAAATGATACTCCGGGGGTTCAATATGTAGCACTTTGCCATCCGCAATCTTTGCCCGTTGCCTCGTTGTTGCTCGCGGCGGAACAGTGAACAGGTGAGCTCCACCAGGCCTAAGAACCCTGGCGCTCTCGGTCAAGGCTTGGTCTAAACGTGGGACGTGCTCGAGAACTTCCGATGAAACAATCAGGTCCAGTGAGCCACTCGCAAACCTCAGCGCGGTAATGTCCGCGCAAGTAGCCCCGTCTTTCTGGCCTGAAGAACAACCCTCCTCGTAGAACGATCTGGTGTACGTGCGGCCTCCAGATAACAGGGCATTCAGGGGAGATCTCGGATCCAACTCTAGAATGTCCATTTCCGCTAGCCTCTTCCCGTATCGGCGCCTGATTTCCACCGCCAAGAGTTCGTAGCGCTCATTTGCCGAGCAGAACAAGCAGGCACGCAATTCAGAAGAACCGCTCTTATGTGCTACGAAGATCGTTGATCGTTCACAGCACTTGCACCGTCCCAGCCTCCAACGGGGAATTCCTCGTAAGTATGCCGGAGCTACTGTTAGCACTCTTCGCACAGCGGCCCGCGCACCCTGTTGCCGAATCGTTCGCCATACTTTCAGTAACGCCATTTTTCGCTCAAAATCGGGGTATGCGACTCAAGTACACGCACTACATACTTTCCGCTACAGTCGAAGGTTGAATCGGCGATATTCCGAGAGGAGGTTTGAGCACAATGCGTTCCCGATAAACCTTCTCAGCTCCAAAACAAGACGCAAAGCGAAGAAAAAGCGCAACGATGATCGCCTCCGGTAGCAGCCAGCCGATACCCCCAATCGGGAAAAGAGAAATATCAGCCAGGAATGCGACGAGGAAAAAATCAGCAGGATGACGAGAATAAGCTAAGCGACGTACGAAAATCTGCGCCAGCCAACCTCTTAGCATCGCAAACGCCGCGAGATACACAATCGCAAAGACCCCGAAGTCGGCATACTGTGCTCCTATTCCGAAGTCAGGTAGTCCGGCATCCAAGTCCACGGCCTCCGGATAAAACACTTCATCAAGGTACAACGCCCCATAGTTTTTGGGTTTGCTCGGCATTAGCACACGCGGGATCCGACCGATGATTTGCCCTTCCAAGGTGAGACGTCCGTACTGTAGCGGAAAGTGCGAATCAATCACCAACATTGCGTTTCGCGTGTAATCGGAATAGCTGCTGATGGCTTCTACCGCTTCGGTGGGGGTGTCGCCTAATGTCATAGTTGCGGCGAACAGACCAAGAAGAAGAAAACCCAGACCGACCCCCACAGACAAGGACGGCAATAATTTAAGCTTTCGTTTTCGGACGTAGACCTCGAATAACGCTAGTACCAGAACGAGAGAAAGTACTTGCCCCTTGGTCCCGTGCAGCGAAAGAACCGCAGCAGCCACCAGGATGACGAAGCCTTTGATCCATCGAGATTGTCCACTGAACTCAATGAGAATGACGGCCAGGTAGGCTAAGGTACTTGATAGGTAGAAGTTGATGCCAAAGCCGGTTCGCGTGTGCGCATACAGCTCCCTAGGACTGAGAATATATTCCGGAAACTGAAACAGCAGAGGCGCGTACATCAACACGGCTAGCCCCAGAAATACAAACGAGAACCGATCGAAATTGGCGTAGGAGTAGTGAAACGGGAGCCGTAGGAGCTTTTTAGTCCGTCGGGTATATGCATAGGCAAAAACGACGTTTTGAATCGCCAAAGTGGCGTAGACGTAAATATACGCATAAGGACTCGCCTCAGTTCCGAACACATGCGTGAAGAACATCGGAAGCAAATAGTATGCCGGAATACCTATGATGAAGGTAGGAGTCATGACATTTAGATAGCTGCCGTCCCGCTTGCTCACCACAACGTAGGAGTACAAAGACACGATCAGTGAAACCATCAAGACAATGTCCGACAACCAGGAAGAAATCATTGTTTTCTCAAGACTCCACGAACCAGTGCTGCGAAAAATGCTTAATCCCCTGTCGGGGCCGACGGCGGTCTAAAATCGTGTCGCCCCGGGGGCAATAGCGCCCGCCCAGACAGCCCGAACCCGGTCCCAATCCCCCACGACTGCTCTTTTGGCCAGTCGCAGCGTCACTCCGGTCCACAAAGGTACGCTCGGCATCCACGCGTGTTTCAGAAAAAACCTGGCTGCGGACGTGTTGAAGTAAGTGTCCATCTTTGCGCTTCGTCTTCCTACAGACGCCGATCCTTTGTGCCAGACTTTTGATTGCCCGCTCACCGCGAGCCGCCACCCTGCGCGGCGGACGCGGAAGCAATAATCCGCGTCTTCCCAGTACATGAAGAACCCTTCGTCGAGTAGTCCTAGAGTCTCGATCACGGTTCGGGGCAGAAGCAAGCTAGCTCCGGTAATAAACTGGATCTTTTCGTCGCCAACAGGTTTGACAAAGTGCATGGAGCGGCCCAGCCAAAAATTCACGCGGCCTCCGCCCCAGGCCTCAAGTCGTTCGGGAACCTCGGCCGAGTAAATCGCGGAACCCACCGCGCCGATGCGGGAGTCAGATATCGCTTTATCGACAAGCCTTTGTAGCGCTTCGGCATCTACCGTAGTGTCGTTGTTCAGCAGCCAAACGTAATCCGCTCCCTCCGCTAATGAGCGCGCAATTCCAATGTTGCAGCCCCCGGCAAATCCCACATTCTTATCGTTTTCGACCAGATCCACCGTGGGAAACTGCGTCTGGAGGCGAGAGACGGAATCGTCGGTGGATCGGTTGTCAACCACGGTTACCCGGTAATTCGGATAATTCAAGCGCTGAAGAGAGGACAGGCAGGCCGCCGTGTCGTTCCAGCCGTTCCAATTCAGCACGATCACATGAACTTGGGATTCCACGATACCTTTCTTTTTTCAATGCGTCCGCGGCCAATCCGTATTGGATTGCGGACTAGAAGGCTCCAGAAAACGCGACCATAAATTCGAGCAATAACCCTATATCGTTCCTTGAAGATTCCGAGCGTAGTTGCAATCGCGACACGTAGGCCCGAACTAATAAGCAATAGAGCAAGAACGACGACGGCTTGTCCAGTTCCTTTGTGTTTCAAGAAATGATAAAGGCTTCCACGATAGCCCTGCCAGACTACCAAATAAGGGGCGTGCGCAGCGCTGCGTCCTCCCAAATGAATAACCTCGGCATCCGGCAGGAACACAACTCGGCCGACCGTTTCTCGGGCCCGAATACAGACATCGCAAGCATCCTCCACGGTCAGGAAGTATTCCGGGTCGTACCCTCCGATGCGTTCGAAAATGCTTCGGCGAATCATCAGGCACGCCCCAGACACGAACAGCTTGTCCTGGCGTTTGTAGCTGGAGAAACGGTTGTAGAGCGATCGTGTAAGACGGTAAGGCAGGACGCGCCACATGAGTATGTGGCCAAGCCCCCAATGTCGATGAAAACTGGAATGCGCTGTTCCGTCTTCATATACGTTCTTGGGGCCAACGACTGCGACGTCGGGATTCCGGTCAAGAAAAGTAACCAAATGCGGCAAGGCATCGGGACGAACCAATGTGTCCGGGTTCAGAATGAGAACGTAATCTCCCTGGCACTTACCGAGAGGCATGTTGTTCGCAGCTGCCAGACCGATATTCTCCTTGTTTAGAATCGCATGAATATTATCGAATCGTTTTGCATAACTCGTAACGACTTGAGCTGTGTCATCCGGAGATGCGTTGTCGACAAGGAAAATCTCAGTCGGAACGGATTGTTCCAGGACGCTTCCTATACAAGCTGGAATTTCATTGCGAGAACAATAAGTGACCGTAATGACCGATACCCTAGGATGAAGGTTATTTTGCGAACCGTCGCTTTGGCCTTTCTCCATAAAATTAGATCACTCAATCCAAAAATTTATCCGAAGCCAACAAAGGCTGATTGCTTTGTTCGTACCCCGCTTGCCATGCAAGTCCGGATTTAATCGAACCTCCACTAGTAAGCCGGGCCCGGTTCGCCTCGTCGTAGCATCATCCGGACCACCAACAATCGGGTTGGTGCGTCAAGCAGCATTCGCCAAGTCCATATCAGGGTCAGGCAGCAGATAACGGCCGCCATCGGGACTGCATCCGCCGTTGGCAGGCACGCGAGCACAAGGATACTCACAGAAACAATTGCGGCTACCAGTTCCGGCGGCGTTCGTGACGTACCACTTCGCTGTTGCAATCGTAGCAGAATAGCCATACAGAGGAAGTCCACAATCCCCCGTCCGAACCACGCAAGCGCAGCGCCGCGTACGCCGTAGCGGGTAGCGGCAAAGTAGAATGCAGCGCAGTAGATGGGGAACTCTGCCAAGTGCACCCATGCTGTGAGATCGGATCGCCCGCGCGCGTGCAATGCCGTCCAAGCGATCGATGCAGTCGCTTGCACCACCGCGCCAGCCAGAAAAACCTGGGCAGCAAACACAGAATCGGGGGTGCTCCGGCCCCCGAGCCAAAACTTCATAACCGCAGGCATGGCCAACGCAGCCCAGGTCGCTACCAAGGTCATAAACGAAAGAACGACAGCAATCGCGCCCCGATACACCGCATGGAATTGGTCTGATCCTGATCCGTCCAGACGGCTCATCAGCGGAAACAGAACTGCGCAAAAGCTGGCGCTGAGGACCTGCAACCTGCTGATTACGTCCAACGGCATCCCGTAGCTGGTTACGGCGACCATTCCGACGCACATGCCCAGAAGCAGACGGTCGCAATAGATGGTCGCAGTGCCCACAACATTTGATACGGAAAGCCACCCTCCAAACGACAACATCCGCTTCACCGCCGTCACATCAAAGACCGGTCGTAAACTGGGGCGCTTGTCGACATATAAGCAGCCGAATGCTAAAGCAGCGCACATCCCTACCCTGACGAGAGACAAGGCGGCCGCTACGCCTACCAACTGTCCGCCCTTGCTCACGGCAAGTGCCGGTAGAAGATAGAGGCCCACGCCGCCGCACCCGGTCACAATACTGATGAAAGGAAACCGGCCCGAAGCTTCCAGAAAACCGCGCAGCGTCGCCATTAAGGTTACCAATGGAATCGTCGCGCAAATGATGTATAACGATTCGGATGCCGAATGAATATAGGAAGGCGGAATTTTCAGCACTCTTGACACGACAGTGGGCACTGCTAAGGCGGCGAGTATGGTGGCGATCCCACCCACTCCGGTGAGTAAAACAATCGAACCCCAAAAGTAGCGACGCAGATCATCCGGCCGGTCGGCCTCCAAGCTCTGAGCTATGAACCGAGTGGCGGCCCGCCCCAGCCCCAGGTCAAGCAGTGTAAAGTAGGCTAGGGCTGTGGAGAAAATCGTGACGATTCCGAATACTTCGGCACCCAGATGCCGTAGCAAGAATGGGATCGCCACTATTGCAGCCATGGCCGGTGCCAACTGCGACCCGATCTGATAGCCCGTGTTCAACCCAACGGTTCGAATTGCGCTTCTTGGCGCACTACTCGTTGCCATCGTTCTCCGCAGCCGCAGTGCACACACAACAGATTTCTTCTCCGATGTCTTTCTTGAACGGGATCATTGCGTCTTCCAGCAATTGAAACGCATAAGAAGCACACTTTGTGCTCCCCTTGAAATTAAGCTGTTCTCCAACGTTCCCACTTCCCTTTTTAGCGCAAACACTCGGAGGATAAATCATCCGAGCCAATCGAGTTTCCGTACGAATCGAGCGCAAAGAAACGCCGGATCGGGCGACGCAGTTGGTCAAGCCAGCGGGAGAAAAAAGAAACAGGTGGCGCGGCACTTCCAAGCCGCGCCAGTAACCTTTAAACCACCAATGGCCAAGGCTGTTGATATTGGGGGTAGTGATAATGATTGTCCCTGTCTGGGGACGGAGCCTTCTACCACATTCCCGGAGCAATCCGACAGGATCCTGAACGTGTTCGATTACATGATTTAAAGTGATTGCATCGTAGCGCTTGCTATTTGGAACGTCCGAAACCGTCCCTTGGAATACTTCAAGTCCTTGGCTTTGTCCCCATTCCACTGCAGCAGGATCGGGATCGACTCCAGTCACGCTCCAACCCAGAGTTCGCATCCGTTTTATGAACTCTCCATTCCCACATCCCACATCAAGTAGCGTCCCTACGCGTGACGCCGGCAGGCCCATTACCTCGAGAACCCCCGCACGCTCAAGCGATGGCAGGCGGGAGAGTAGCCGCGGAAGAATCTCCTTAGGACGACCCACTGGATATCCCATTCTTTGTATTACGCACTGCGAAGTTCTTCGTCGCAGACGCTCAAACAGAGTACCCGGCAAGGAGCGATGAGTGTAATAGCGAGAGTAGAGTTTTGGAATGTCTTTTGCGGCAGGCTGCAAATCCGGCCAAGCGATTCCACAGGGTTTGCACTCCAGAATGCCCCAGCTCCCCGGAACGCCAAATAACCAGTCCACCAGCGCTACGTATAATTGCTGCCCTTCTTTGCTGCACAACGGACAGCAAGGGTGCGGAACGAGCTTCATGTCCAAGTGGCTTTGTAAGTGATCGTTCGCGATTGAGTAATCCGCAACGCTTTCGTTGTTCATCAAGAAAATTCCAGCTCCGGCCCAAGATGCATATTCCGAAAGCAGCTAACCGTCATCCTTACTTCTTCGAAATCGATGAAATGTATCACGCAAAGATCTCGCTTGAGCACCGATTCGCATGTTCAAGGGCCATCTTGTGGCAATAGTCCCCAAAATCTCCTGTGCGAGCGCCTTTGCCGGATGCTGGGGATCAACCTCCTGCCAGCGTGCGTCTGCCAATACCCACAAACAAACGACACCAAACACGAACCCGGTCCCCAGGATCATAAACAGCAGCCGCGGGGGGTACGATTTCCTTTCCGGCACATCGGCCACATCCAGAACCTTCACGCTCGGGGTTTCTCTCGCCTCTTCCACCTTCGCCAGTTCGTACTGCTTGGTCAATGTCTCATAGACCGCTTCCTGCACTCGTGTGCGGCGGTAAAGATCGGCCCACGTGACACCGAGAAGCGGCAACTGCCGGATGGAAGGATATAAATCCTGAGCCGGCGCCGCGGACTCCACGCCCGCGGAAGATCCGCCTTCCGTGCTGCTGGCCGTGCTTCCGCCTAGCTTCTGGAGTTGGTGCCGGTATTCCTGGATGCGAGCCTGGAGCGACCGCACGCGCACATTTTCAGGCGTATAAATCTGGCGCAACCCTTCGAGTTCGGTCTCGGCTGCGATGAGTTGTCCCTCCAACTCCGCCGCGGCGCCGATCATCGCGCGCCCCTGCTCTTTGACGTCGATGGCGGTGTTCTTGCTGGCAAACTGGCTGAAGTCTTTCTCTGCCTGTTCCAGGTCCTGCTGCACCTGGCCCAGCCGCTCCTCCAGAAAAACTCTTTCTTTGTGCGCAGAAGAAGTATTGAGCGTGACGACTATCCGGTTCAATGCTTCAACGTATTGGCGCCCCATTTCCGCCGCCCGCTCGGGATTCCGGTCGCTGACCACGACGGTGATGATCCCACTTTTGCGGTCCGACGAAATGTCGGTGTGTGCATCCAGAACTTTCCTGGCATCCCCGTAGCGTCGCACGCTATACACCTTGCGCAGATCAAACTTGTTGATGAGATCGTCCTCCACAGTTCGGCTATGAAGCACGCCAACAAACATGTCGCCCGTGGTCTTCAACCCGAGCAGATCGCTTCCAATGCCCCCGATGTCTCCGCTCGCCTTTCCCAACGCTGCCAGCATGGAGGCCATTCCTTGCCCTGCTTGATCCGGAGGCATAAGGCGGGTAGTCGAGGAGTACCGTGATGGAATTATAAAGGCGATGATGGTCGATGCCACCAAGCCAATGGCAGCGCAGCGAAAAAGAAATTGTTGACGTTCCCAGAGCAAACTCAGCTTGGCTACAGTTCGCCCGGCCACACGAGGCGCTTCCTCGGCAGCCAAGATCAGCTCCGGCTCAAGTTCCGGCGCGGGATACGATGTCTCTCGCTTTGTAATTTCTTTCGTCGCCATCTCTTGTCAATCAGTCTCTTGTCAACCAGTGTCTACGGTCTACGACCTCATCATTCTGAATTATTCGTCATTCTGAAGTGTTTTTACGCGAAAATCCTTTGGGCCAGAATGTGAACTGGAGCGAGCTCGTCACGTTCGACTGCCCGGTCGCCGCAATCACCGGAAAATTCACCACTTCGTATTGAACCGCAGCCGCGATACTGAACGTTGAGCGCGCCCAGAAGTTCGCGCGGGCAGTGACATCGGTCAAAGTTCCGCCCTGGGGGAGGAACTCGCGACTGACTTTCTGATGTCGATAGCTGAACTGCAGGTTGTTACGAGGGGTGAACCAGTAGGTAGTCCAAGCTGCGGCACCCTGGCCCGCCCTTCCCATCCAGTTGCCCAGCAGATTCCCCCAATTCGTTTGACCGTTCTGGAGGCGGCTGCTGGAGTAAACGAAACCCGGGCCAACCTTCCCCCCGATGGGTATATCGGTGTAACCGCCCTCGACTCGCAAATCTAGCTTGGGAACTCCCGGGACGTGGGACAAATACAGTCCCGAAATCCAAGCTGAACGATCCCAGTAAGCGACCGGGGAAATCTCATCATCGGAAAATCCGTCCGCATAAAATGTCAACCAATTCCTGAACCCGGGCAGACGATACGAAAGATCAAAGGCCGTCTGCGCATCGCCGGGATAGCCAGGGGTGCCGGGTATATACGAGGTCGGTTTGGGAAAAATCGCATGCAGGAATTTGTTCCAGGTAAAGGGGATCCCCTGTCCCGCAAAGAGTGTATTATACGAAAAACCAAACTCGACGTTCGGCGTCGGCTTGAAGGCGAACTTTTGCGCAACGATCATGGGTTGAGGATTTAGCAGGGCGCCGAAGATGTATCCCGTCGAAGCAGCATAATCCGCATAATGTCCGCCGAGTTGGCCCAGGAAAAACTCCCATCGTATCGGTCCCATGAGTCCGAGGATGCTGGGCAGCTTGAAGGGAGACACACGGTCGATCTTGAGCATGCGGATGGGTTCGGCGTTGTCGCTGAACATCATCGGACCACTCCGGTCAGGTCCCCACCATTGTGCCTGCTTGCCGAAGGTGATCTGAAAATTACCCACATTCATCCCTACATATGCTTCGAGAGGATCCATTTCGCTTCGCGTCGCAATCGGTGTTGCCGGAGGTTCGCTGGGGAAATTATCGAGCCGCTGGACCAGCAGACGCAGCGAATCCGATAGAGCTGGGGCACTTGGCGCTTCCTGAAATTCGGTGCGGACGTATCCGACGAATGGGCCTTCGGCGGCCCATGCGGACAATCCGGTAACGTTGTTGTAGCCCTGCCCATAAGGCCGGCCGAAATCATTGATGACTGTCTGGCCAAAATTGTAACCATCGGTCAGAGGACGACCAACGATTTCCGTGCTCCGGGTGTAGACAGACTCCAATTGGAGGGCGGCATTATCTCCGCCGCCGAGCAAGTTTACTTCTGCAGCGAACTCCTTCAGCAGACCGTTCTGCAGCAGCGACGCCTCACCGCCGTCGTCCTCGGGGACCGAGTTCTCCGCCTCTTCGATCAAGCGGGCGCATTCCATCCGCGTCCACGGACGCATCCCCAGGAAACCGCTGTCAATGTAACCCATGGCGATAAGACGCTCGAGTGCTGGATAAATCCAACTATCCAGCGGCACGTAAGGCGAGCCCATGTATTTAGCCTGCCAATGGGAAGGACGATCGGGGCGAATCGCCGGTATTGCCCACGTCCCACCCCTCAGCTCGGCATCGTGATGCTGCCGGTAAACGTACTGGCTGGTTAGATACCCAATGGCCGCGCCCACAACGACGTCGGAAGGGAAGTGTTGTTTTGCGGTGATTCTCGAAACGCTGACCACACTCGCCATCCCGTACGCGAGGAACTTCATTAGCGGGCTGGGATACTCGTCCGCCACGATTCCAGCGATCGCGAAGGCTCCCGCAGCATGTTCGGATGGGAAAGAAGTCCCACTCTTCCAGAATTGGCCGGGGCCGTTGTCCTGATAAGGCCGTTGGCGTCCCGTCGCAACCTTGAGGGCCTCCACCGCAATCAGACTGTCGATGGCGGCTTCTCCACTTAAAAAGCCCGTTTCACGCTGATGCTCGTTATGCGTCGTCAGGCCCATAAGGTAGATCCCGGCCGCTCCTCCGGCCATGGAGTACGCCCCGTACTCCGAGAGATGACGGTAGCGCGTAAGGGTATTCGGCGCGTTGGAAAGATGACGACTGAAGTCGCTATCGCTTGCCAACAGGGCGGCCGTGAATCCTCCCAGCGGAACCAGCCACGTGGCATCGGACAATCTGGCCTTTGTGGGGCTTGTCCACATGCCGATCTGATCGTGAAGAATCGCTTTCGGCAGAGTGAAGACTTTATTCTGAGTCTCGCTGGGCTGGGGCGTGTCTGGAGCATCGGTCGCAGCGGGAGCATCCGCACGCCCAGTCTGCGCGTCAGCCGATTGCGGCAAATTCGGCGGAGGTTCATTGAAGTCAGCGGGAATCACCGGGCGGATCGCCTGTCCCAATGCGGTCGCCGTAGTCATCCAAACAAAACACATTGTGCTGATCCATCCCGTTCCGACAAGTCGATGCACGAACCTTCCTCAGTAGTGAGCCGCTAGAATTGCGCTGGTAGTGATCGAGCTTAGGATCTGTACATTCTGGAACAGGGTCTTCCAAATCGGCGGACCGCCAAGCGCCTTCTCGGGAACGACTACCATGTCCCCGGGCTGCAGGCTCGCGCTCAAGCCGTCGCCCGAAATCCAAGAAGCACCGTGACCGATTACCGTGCCGTTGGCCCGAATTACGAAAGTGGCCTTCCGGTTGGCCAAGTTTGTCGTGCCACCCGCCTGTTGCAGATACCACTTCGCGTCTTTACCGGGCCGATACGCCACGGCCGTAGGGCCATATACTTGCCCCTGCACCAGCACGTAGCTTGCACGCTTTGGCAATACGAGAACATCGCCGGTACGAACCGAGACGTCCCGCGCCGTGTTCGCCCAAGTCTTTACGTTGGAAGAGACCTGGATGGCGACCCGTCCCGAAGGAGGACTGTTCATCAGATCATCGAGTGCCGTCTGCCACTGCACAAGAGCCGATTCCGCCGAAAGCTTCTGGTCTGGATCAGTGGCGCTAGTCGCGGTAAGCTTCAAGGAAGCTTGCTGTTCACGCACCCGCTGGACCAGTTCCCCATAGGATCTCTGTTCAAGCTTCTGGACTTCCGTTCGCAGCAGGATCGCACCGTATGGATACGCTCCAGGCGCGAACCCACCCGCGCGCAACAATACGGAACTCAATTTCTCTCCCGGGTGAATTCCATAGCTGCCGGGGTGGACCACCTCTCCGCGTATCGAGATCGACGCTCCCAGATCATTCCAGCCGGGCACTTGTTTGATTGCAAGCACGTCACCGTTATTCAATGCGGAATTGCTCTCCGAGTTGGGCAGCCGGGCGTCCGCCAGCATGATCTGTTCGTGTTTACCTGTCACCTGCTTGTCGTCTTTCCAATAGTAATGAGTGAGATCGGCAGTCTTGGTATCGGCACTCTGTTTTAGGCCGCCTGCGGCCAGTATCAAATCAGTGATCCGCATATCTGCGGTCAGCGGATAACGCCCAGGCCGCACCACTTCTCCCTTCACGTAGACTGTCGCAGGATCCGCAGCCGCTGCATTCTTGTGCACCAATACTCGGTCGCGCGAGTTCAAGACGATGTCATCCGTAGGGCTGCCATCAAGCGCGCTGCTTAACCTGACATTGAAAATCTTCAGCGTGCTATCCGGCATATAGCGGAAAACCTGCGCATCCCCGGTCGCAGCGTCGGGGGCAAGGCCGCCGGCTAAATGCACGGCATCGCTCAAATGGATGTCGCCCGAAGTCTGATACGTTCCGGGTGCACGCACGTCGCCCCAAACCGATACATCCGGCGGGTTCTCAAAATCGTAGCGTCCAAAGAACTGAACTGTGTCCAGCGGCTTTAGCTCTGGAGCTTTCGCGGGATCCGCGAGCGCGTCCGCCACGCTAAAGCTTTGAACCATGGGGCGATAATCCGGCAGACTCAGCCTGATTATCTCTCCGTATTGCAAGGCTGGTTCCGGCAGCAAATCTTTGTAGGAACTGACTAAATCCGTGACCCTCATCCCTTGGCGGTACGAGTATTTTCCGGGTCGAATGACATGTCCTTCCAGGTACACCGCATCCTGGGTGTAAGGAGCGATTGGAAAAATCCGAATTTTATCGCCATCCTGGATCTGAAACTCCTCTAGGCGCTTGGTAACTGAATCCTGCGGTGCGTCCTGCGGGACGTCCAGGTTGAGCATCGTCTGCTTCTCGTGCGCGACGGTCCGCTGAACTTCAATGTGCCGAAAGGTCGCGGAGGGCAGCAGACCCCCAGCCAGGGCGAGCGCATCCGCCAGAGATTTTTCATCTTTCAGTTCGTAGATGGCAGGACGCCGTACCATCCCCTCAATTGTGATCTCCGGTCCCAGGGGAGGAACCATTACGGTGTCGCCGTTTTCCAATCGCAGGATGTCGCCCTTGACTCCATGCAGCAGCAGATCATAAACGTCAACATCCTGCACCAACTGGCTGCCACGATAGTGCTTTAGAATGCGCAGGGAGCCGCGGCCAGTGGGGCCTCCAGCGGCAAATAAGGCGTTCAGCGGAGTCAACAGAGAACCAATGTCATACGCGCTGGGCCGCACCACATCGCCAACCACATAGACGCGAATCGTTCGCAGCCGTGAGAGCGATACGTCTGCTGAAACGTCACGGAATTGGGTGCGCAGTGTTTTTTGTACGGATTCCTGAACTTCTGCCAGCGACTTGCCCGCCACCAGCAATGGACCGACTTCCGGTAGACTGATCCGTCCCTCCCGATCTACTACCTTGTAGAATCGGCGAGACACACCACCCCAGAGATCGACCGACACGCCATCGCCAGGTCCTAGCACGTAGTCGGGCCCAACCGGAAGATCCATGGGAATCGTTTGAAGGTCGCGTGTACCATTTTCGAATACCTGCATGCCGAATCGCTCAACCGCCGGCGGGCGCGCTGCGGCCTGCAAATACATGTCGTACAGCGACGGAATCTCTTCATAGGGATTCGGCAGTCTGACCAACTTTTGAGTCGGGCTGATGGACTCCCGCGCACGCTGTGCATTCCAGAGCGCCGTTGGATTGTTTCCCAAGTCGTAGGTTGACGCACCGTTTCCGTAGGGATAGGACGCGCCGCCATAGGAGCCTGCGCCGTTGATTCCAGCGCTCCCATATGGGCTCTCGGAAATTCCCTGACTTAAGCCGTCCAACCCGAAGTCGGAACTCATCGACAAATCTTCGAGTCGCCCCCCGTCTATTCCCTGGGATTGTGCTTGCATTGCGCCCATGTAACGTCGTTGCGACTGGCTTCCCTGTTCGGTATCGGAGTTCTGTCCGTATAGCGATGAGCCCCCGAATGCGTTTCCGGATTGTGTCTGTCCCGACACCGTATCGCCACTATACGTCCTCAGCAGTTCGGTCACGCTGCTGGATGGTGCGGTGCGCTGGCGTGGAGCGTACGGCACAGTCGGAGGAACTGTCAGCGGGTTCTGCAGGCCAGGTATTTCGGTCGGAACAGGAGTCGTTCCTGGCTGCTGTTGTGGTAATTGCTGAATCGAAGAATTGTTGCCGTTGTTTTGAACCGGACAATTCCGGCTGCGCGGGTCGCAATATTGCGCTGAATACATTTCCTGCTGCTGGCGGGACTTCGCCCGTTCTGCTTCTTCCTCCTGAGCGATCCACTTTACCCGCTCCTGCATGAGGAACTCCTGCTGCTTCGCAAGGGGCGATTCAGGATTCACTGTGGGCTGCAAGTAACCGTACTTCTGCACCAGGGCAGTGGCCACCGAACGAAAACTTATGTCGTTTTCCAACCTGTCAAAGATAGCGGCGTCCGTGAGGTCGGAGTCCGAAATCAGCTGACCGTGGTCGGTAGCGTCCTTCGCAATCCAACTCTTCAACTCGACCATTAGGCCCGGATCTCTGTGAAGGATGGCGACAAGCTGGCCCACCGTGGCCGCAACGTGCGCCATATTTTGACGCCCGAGTTCGGACTTCTGAACTGGCGGTTGCGGAGACGTCTGTGCGACCACGCTTAAGCACGTGGCGCTAAGACAAAATATAGCAGAGAAAAATGCCATGCAGCCTAGCCGGCTGGGGGCAAAAATACACGCGAACTTCGAAGAAATCATTACGTTAGTTTTAACCAATCCTAAAGCACACCTCGCTGGAGCCGGGAAAACACCGCACTCGCAGATCTCCGTCGGTGCATCGTCTAGCCGGAGTTGTCGTTCTCCATCCACGCTACGAGGGCGAGCATCTTTCCGGCATGGTGATGCCCAGGAATGCATAGCACATTTTCTCCGGAATAAGGCCCTTCCAGGCGGTCGCGAAGAACCGACTCTCTCCATAGATTAGCGTACTTGAGCGGGAAAAGTCTTCCTCCAATTGCCGGTGATTGTTGCTCCTAAACCACGTTCCGGCAGTCTCACGCAGTTTCATATGGAGGAAGTAACGCTTTGTACAGATCTCAAGGTCGGTCTGGCGGACTCTGCTGCATTGAGGACCTTTGACCCGAATCTCCAGTGTTGGCCGCGGCCGAAAGACATTATCGCGGGTGGCCGCGGAGGTAGGCATGGCACGTGGCGCAGAGTGTTATCAAGTTGTCTTCGGAGTGCGGGCCCGTGATTGTGTTGCGCAGCTATTGGACCTCAACCAAACTCTTGCGGACGAATACCACTTGCGCAACCTCCGGAATACCCGTCATCCACGAGTAACAGACAAGTTAGGGATCGAGAGCAACCCGTCCCTCAGGTCTTCCCGATATCGCGCTGAGGACGTTTTCCACTCCAGCAGACAATGATTCCCATCAAGTTTTCCAGTAGTGTTGACAGAGGCGATGAAGTCGTTGCCGCCAGACACCTGTGGGTGAACTTGATTTGCAGATTTCGTCGAGACTGGCAACCTCGGGCTATATACGCTTGCGTATTTGCCACAGGAGCAGCGAAACGGCCAGCCATACGCCGGTGGCGCTTATTAGGACGAGCCACGCGGTGTTCGTAGGCAAGAATTGCTTGACTGTCCAGGCGAAGGCCAGGAGTCCAATACTTCCTATCGCCGCGCCTGCTGCATCCGCATCGGCTGCTTTTCTTCCGCGGACGAAATCGTGAAATCCCGCGCGTTCTTTTTTTTGCTTCTCGTGCTTTTCGATCAGGGTCGCGCTTGCGGGGAAGATCGCCGGAAAGGCTAAGAAGAGCCAGCCGATACCTGCGCCGTATTCTTTCGCGATCATCCCAGCCGCCGCTGTGATCAATCCACCAAAAAGGAAACGAACCCCAAACTCATACCAGCGGGTTTTTTGGACAGCGGAGGCGTCAATCTTAATTCGCATATTTAATTCGCATCGGTTCGCCGTTTCGCTACTTTAGCCAAAAGCCCCAAAGCCCGAACGCCACCAACGCCCACAACGGGAGCGAGAAGATCGTGGCCCAAATTGCAGCAAAGCGTCCGCGCATCAACACCCAACTCACACAACAGGCGTATACGAAAAATCCTATCGCGCCGGCCATCATGGAGCGGGCTTCAGCAGAAGCGTAGCCTTTACCGTCGCTTGCGACAGTGAGTCCCAAAGTGGCGAGTGCGACCGAGGGCGCCGCGCCAAACAGGCCTGCAAAACTTTTGGGCTTGAAGAGATCGCCTAAGAGGGAAAAAAGGGAGACCGCGACACCCCCGATGAGGAACCGAATACAAATGACTTTCATGTCAGGTAACCGCCGCGGCGAGAGACTCTTTCTTGCTCATAGATCCGAGGTATATTTCTTTTTCGCTTTTGCCACGGGTCTCTTACCTTCCCCTTGGAGAAGAGGAAGACCGAAATAGTTGTTAACAATCTGTGCATGATCTACCTCTCGACGAGGAAGTCACTTCCGACAATCCAGTTGGACAAGGAGGCGACGAAATACAGGGAACACCCGATGATTGACGCGCAGGTTCCAGGGTTATAACGCTCAAGACAACGGGGAGAATATATGCGAAACCATGTTCGAAGTTCTGAGGATGAACGCGCACCGGAAAGAAAAAGCGATCTCGAAGCACAGTTAGACGAGTTGGGCACGGATCCCGGACAAGTTGGCGAGGACAGCGCGGGCCAAAGCGGAGATTCGCAGGGCCTATCGTCGGTAGAAGACGCCAGCGACGAGTCCGTGGAAGAGTTGGCCGAGACCGAACAAGCGCTGGAAGCGGCCGCTGTGGAGGGCGTGGAAGATGCCGGGGATCATCCTGAGCGTCCGGTTCATACTCATGAAGAATACGGGCGCCCGGATGACGCGCCTCCGCGAAAACGAAACAGCGACGCCGCGTAGCGTCAGCGGACTGCGGCAACGGCTGTACCATCGATGTCGAAAACATCGGGAAAACACTTAGCTATATCGGGGAAGCGCTGTATTGGTACTACTGACTGGAAGGATGAGAATTCTGGTGTCGAATTAATCGGGCTCAAAGAATTGGTGTGCATTCCAGTCTGAGAGCTATGTGATACGACAACAAAGCACACTTGGAGGTTGCATATGCGAAAACTGTTATTGCTCGTTTCGGTACTATTGCTCGGAGCGTGTTGGGCCGTGGCCCAAGATAGCGCTAGCGCAAATTCCAGTCAATCCAACCCGACATCGGCAAGTTCGGGCCAAACCGGTTCAACGTCCGCCAACGGCGCCACTACTGTGCAAGGTTGCTTGAGTGGCTCCAGCGGAAGCTACACACTGACGGCCAAGGATGGCACCTCGTATCAGTTGACGGGAGACACCGCTAAGCTGAGCGAGCACGTCGGCCACGAGGTAAAGATTACTGGAACCCCGAGTTCGGCATCGGCCACCGGCGGAACGGCTGCCGGTACGGCAGGGGCGAACGGCAGTGCGCAAACTCTGGAAGTCAGTTCCGTAAAACACATTTCCAAAACCTGCCAGAATGGCGGTATGTCGAAATAGTCTGGTCTCCTGATCAACTGGCCCGGCCAAACGGCCGGGCTTCTTTGTGCGTATTTGTGCAAATCGCGCGAACAGCTGAAATCCACACGGAAAGGCTTCCAGATTACGCGGCTTCGCGGGAAGGCGCCTTGGCTTGAATGACTTCCGGCTTTCCGTGAGCCGGCCGATGAATCTCCTGACTCATCCCCGGCCTCCTTTTCCCCGGCAATTCAGGGACCCGAACCGGTTTTCTGGTTCGGGCTGACTCGTAGATTGCTTCCACGATTTGCACGTCGGCTAGACCTTCCAGCCCCGAGGGTTCGGGTTCTTTATCTTTCAGGATGCAATCCGAGAAGTACACGAGTTCGGCGGCGAACTGGTCGCGTTTGGGAAAGGTCTTTGTCTTGGTTTTTTCGTCCCGCGTAACTTGTTGCTTGAGCGGCATGGCGTACTCATAGGCCGGATCGAATCGCAGTACGCCCTTGGTCCCAATCAATGAATATCGGCCTATATCCGCAGCGCCAAAGCTGCAAGTAAACGTAGCCAGGCGTTCTTTGGGAAAGCGCATGACCACGGATACCATTTCGTCCACCCGATGGAATCTCTTGTTGCCATTGTTCGCAGTAACGGCGGAGACATGGGTGGGTTCCCCACCGAACAGATAGCGCGCGGCATTAATGCAATAGACTCCCATGTCGTAGACCGGCCCGCCTCCTCGCGCAACCGGTTCGCTGACACGAACATTATTGTCGGCCACCTGTTGTGCAAACTCCGAAGCGAAAAACCGGACTTCCCCCAGCTTTCCACTTTTTGCCAGGCGAATGGCTTCGAGATTCCCAGCTTCAAAATGAAGGCGATAGGCAATCATTAACTTCGCGTGGTTTTGATTCGCGGCTTCGATCATGGCTTTGCAGTCTTCACCAGTAACGGCCATCGGCTTCTCGCAGAGCACATGAACTCCCGCCGCAGCCGCGCGAACCGCATACTCCCGATGTAAATGATTCGGCACTGCCAGATAAACGGCATCGACGTTGGACAAGGCGCGACTGTAGTCCTCATACGAGTACAGGTGCTCAAGCGAATATTTCTTGCCTACTTTGTCGAGTTTTTCCGCATCGCCGGATACCAGGGCGAAGAGTTCCGAATTGGATGCGTTCCTGAATGCGGGCAGGACGGCGACCTGCGAGATGTGTCCAAGACCGACTACAGCGTAACGAACCTTGCGCCTCGATATACCGCGACGTGTCATTCAGCCCTCCCGAATTATTGTCTTGGCGACCTATTCATGTTTGCGTCCACGCCGCCGATGAAGCAAATAGGGCGTTGTTGCACGCGACTGTACGACTTGGATGCATTTTCTAAATGCAGGGTGGGGGTGCAATTGCGAACTGGACAGGTTTCATGACCTCGGGCCAAGCACTTCAGGCATAGGGCGTCTACCTTAGCGCCATAAAGGAAACCGTCTGGTTTTGTGCAGGAAAGTCTTGGCAGGCTCTACAGATTCGAAATGATGGTTTCGTCGGATCAGTTGTCCTAAGAAAGAAGAGGCGCGCATGCAAGCTAAAGCGGCGGTGACGAGCTGGCTTGCCAGGCGGTGGAAGGTGCCGACCTTACGAGTAATGGCAGTTGTTTCGAAGGTCATGGTTTTTGTGCCCTTCCTCTTTAACCTGCTGGGCTCGGCGGGATTTTCCCAAACCAGCGTGAACGATGTTCACGTTGTTCCCCGGCAAATAGCGCCGACCATGGCGAACGCGGTCGCCTCCAGCAAGCTGGTGGATGGATCCATCCTTCACGTACTGAAGACCGACGTAAAACTGGTTCTGGTACCGGTCAGCGTAACCGACCCGAGGCAGCGGCTCGTAACCGGCCTTACAGCAGAAAACTTTCAACTCTTTGAAGGGAAGAAAGCCCAGGAGATCCGGAATTTCTCCAGCGAAGATGTGCCGGTTTCGATTGGCATCGTCCTGGACGCCAGTGGCAGCATGCGCGACAAAATGGACCGAGTCCGCGACGCTGTAACCCAGTTCTGTGAAGAAGCCAATCCGCAGGACGAGTTTTTCATGGTCGTTTTCTCCGATCAACCGCGCCTGGCAACGGACTTTACGACCGCTCCCGAGAACCTCGAAAAGGAACTCCTTTTCACCCAGCCGAAGGGTCGAACGGCGCTCCTCGACGCTATCTACATGGGCTTGCACAAGATGAAGCAGGCGAAGTACTCGAAAAAAGCCCTGCTGATCATTTCCGACGGAGGGGACAACCACAGTCTCTACGCGGAAAAAGAAGTGAAGGCCGCCGCCAAGGAATCGGATGTAATGATTTATGCCATAGGAACGTTCGACCGCTATGTCCCCACTCCGGAAGAAATGCGCGGGCCGGGCTTATTGTCGGAACTTTCCGAGCCCACCGGCGGACAGGCTTACACTTTGGAAAACGAAATCGAACTGCCTGCGGTCGCTCGCCACATCGGACGGGCGCTGCGGACTCAGTACGTGCTCGGCTACCGTCCGGAGGAGATGCCGAAAGATGGGAAATGGCACAAGATTCAAGTGAAGCTGAGATTGCCTAAGAAATTTGCATTCTTGCGAGCACGCGCCAAGACTGGATATTACGCGCCGGCGGAGTGAATCTATGCCAGTATCGCGGTGCAGAGACAACCCGCGGCATTATCGGCCAGTTGCAGGTGTTAAATCGCACCAGCGCCAAGGCTCAGCTTCATTTCTTCGGCGTGCCTTCGGTGGTTCCCACTAACACCTTCAGAATCTCCACCGAAAGTTCCCTGGCCCTAACGCCTTCCATATTCGTAAGCACGACGACTCCGTCCCGCTGCGCCGGCGCCAGCACAAAAGCGGTGCTGGTCCCCTGCTGCCCTCCGGTATGGCCGACGGTTGCGACGCCGTCTTCATCGCTTGCACCCCAGCCCAGACCGTAATTGTCTTTCGTTCCGTCCGACGGTTTCAGCGGAGTCCACATCAAATCGCGCGTGGCGCGCTTGACTAGCTTGTCATTCAGAATGGCCACTTCGAACCGCGCCATGTCTTCCGCCGACGACAACCAGCCGCCGCCGGGAATCTTGTAGCTCGAGTCAAGGAAGTCGGCATTCTGCACCGCACCCGACTCGGTCTTCTGATAGAAGCGCGTGCGATACGGGATGATGGCAAAGCGATCGTCGACCTGCGTGTTTTCCATGTGGGCGGGAGCGAAAACGTTCTGCCGCATGAAGTCCACATACTTCGCACCCGATGCTCCCTCGATCACGCATCCCACCAATGTGTAACCCTGGGTCGAATAGTGAAACTGCTTGCCGGGCTCTGAGAGCAGAGCATCGTCTTTGAAAAAGTCCAGCCCGGCCTGGATCGGATGGTCGAAATGCTTCGTGTTCCCGACTTCGAGATCTTCTTGCGAGCCCGACTTATAGTGCCGAATGCCGGCCAGATGCCCCATCACTTGGCGAGTGGTAATCGGCCACGGCTTCTGGGGAAACGCAGGGCAATATTTCTGCACACGCGCGTCCAGATCGAGCTGTCCCCGCTCCCACAATTGCATGGCGGCCGTGGCCGTCAACGACTTGGAGATGGACGCCAGCCGGAACAGCGTATGCTCGCTGGCAGGTGCATTGTTCTCCACGTCGGCCATTCCAAAGCCGCCGCCCCACTCGTATTCTCCGTTCTCGACCACCGCTACCGAAACTCCGGGAACATGGGTGGAAGCCATGAATCTGGAAACGGCGGCCTCGATCTGGCTCCGCTTCTCCGGCGACAGTTGCCGTTCCTGGGCTTGAGAAATCTGGGCTTGAAAAATCTGGGCTTGAAAAACTGCGCAGAAGAGAACAGCGAAGAGCAGCGATCGCAAGCTGCGCAGCAGAGGCAGCGGGAACTTTACGTGCGAGGTCATGAGTTACCTTTCAACAAAGTCCTCTATTTTAAGGGAATCGGTCGAAGTGCAACCCCAAGACGTGGGACGTCGCCATCGGCTGTCCGTCAAGCACGGCTCGACCCCCTTTGTCTGGCGGGAGGCGGAACTGGATCGCCGAGGTCTTCGGTTTACTGCGTCACGGTCGCCTGATAACTTACCGCCTGCCAGTGCCCCGTGCGCCGCACCCACACTCGGGTATAGCGATAGGGTCCGCTGAAGTCTTCCCCAAGCTGATGGCCTTTCACGTCGGCCCGAGCCGTGACCACCGCCGTATCGCCGTAGACGCGTACTACCATGTCGCTCACATCGATGGTTTCGTAGCGAAGCTGCCCACTTTTGCGAGCTGAAAGTGTGTCCTGCTTGGTCGTGACCTGTCCCAGTGGAGTGATGGCAACGTAATCCTCAGCCAGGGTTCTCTGGGAGAATTCGGCGTCGCGGCGAATGCTTGCTTCCCGTGCCTGCCGTTCCATATCCACGATCTCGCGCACTGTTGACTGATCGGCTGCTTCCAGCGAGGTCCGGGGATGAACCGCCACGTGCTGGCCCGAGAATGCAGGCACCGCCAGAACGAGAGACAACAATAACACCGCACACCTGTTGATCACGATGAGACCTCCGCAGTTTGCGAGGGGACAGAGATCCGCCTAACCGAGCTACGAAACTTTGGATGCTGAAGTTCCGTGGAAAAACTCCCGACCGCCCTCATTTATGTAGACCCTGTGATATGTAGATCCTATAACCTGCGAATACCCACGCGTCACAGGGAAATTCTTTCCTCACAAATACAGACGGTGAAGCAGCCTGTGTTGTTTCACTTTTTGAAACTCATTCGAAACCTGTCTGCTGTCAGGTCGGTCCGGGCACCCCCACCCATTGCGGCCCAGACACAGAGCAGGTCACTGCAACTCTCCTTCCATGCATCGTACCGCCCAACTCCTTGACACAATGGCCTACCGTTCTCCGCTCCCAACCTTATTCTGTTCAATCTGGAACTGGACTGTCCAGTATCGGACAGAGGCTTTCTCAGATAGTTCATCCCTTGTTTCGATCGAATAAGTCAGCGGCCAGCGACAGGCGGGGGCAGCTTCTAGTAGAATCAAACCTTCGTCATTCAAATCTCCGCTCCAAGCATGGCTGATATCCGTCGTGGTCTGATTATCGTGAATACCGGACCGGGCAAAGGCAAGACCACCGCCGCCATGGGAACTGCCTTACGGGCCGTTGGCCAGGGAATGAAGGTTCTAATGCTGCAGTTCCTGAAAGGCTCGTGGCACTATGGCGAACTCGATGCGGTGCAGGCCTTCGGCGACAAGTTTGTCATGAAGCAGATGGGCCGAGGCTTCGTGAAAGTTGGAGCGGAGAAGCCCGACCCGGAAGACGTGCGCATGGTGGAAGACGCCTGGGCCGAGGCCGACGATGCGATTCAATCGGGGGAGTGGGACTTAGTCGTGCTTGACGAGATCAACTATGCTATCAGTTACGGCATGCTCGATCCGGCGAAGGTGGTCGAAAGTTTGAAACAAAAGCCGGAGATGGTCCACGTCATCTTGACGGGCCGAAATGCTCATCCCACAATTGTCGAGGCCGCCGACACGGTTACCGAGATGCGCCAGGTCAAACACGCGTACGAAAAAGGCGTGATGGCGCAGAGGGGCATCGAGTACTAGTTCTCGGTTCTCAGTTTCAATAAGAGCGTCAATCGCTTGTGCTGGAACTGAGAACGGAGACCTGAGAACTTTTTTATGGCTTGGTTTAAACGCGAAAGCGGCGAACTGGACAATTCGGGCGAGAAAAAAGTCCGCACCGAGGGGTTGTGGGTGAAGTGTGAGGGCTGCCGACAGATCATCTGGAAGAAAGATCTGGAAGACAACATGAACGTCTGTCCCAAGTGCGACAAGCACTTCCGGATCGATGCCCGCACCCGCCTGGCCCAGTTGCTCGATGACAACCTCTATGAGACGTTCGACGGGAATATTTCATCCACCGACCCGCTGAAGTTTGTCGACCTGAAGCCTTACTCCTCGCGACTAAAACAGGCACAAAAGGATACGGGCCTCAAAGACGCCATTATTAACGCTCAGGGAAAGTTGCTGGGGCGGCCTGTGGTCGCGAGCGCCATGGAATATTCCTTTATCGGTGGCAGCATGGGCGCCGTCGTGGGCGAAGCGATTACCCGCGCCGTCGAGCGCGCGGCCGACGGACGCATGCCACTGATTATTGTGTCCGCATCCGGCGGCGCACGCATGATGGAGGGCGTCATCAGCCTGATGCAGCTGGCCAAGGTTTCCGCGGCATTGACGCAGCTGGATAAAGCCAAAGTTCCGTTCATCTCGCTGCTGACCGATCCCACCACCGGCGGCGTCACCGCGTCGTTTGCCATGCTGGGGGATCTGAATATCGCGGAACCGGGAGCTCTGATCGGGTTCGCCGGCCCGCGCGTAATCGAACAAACCATCCGCCAGAAACTGCCCCCGGTTTCCAGCGCAGCGAGTTCCTGCTCGAACACGGCATGCTGGACGCTGTGGTTCCCCGCAAGCAGCTCAAGCCCTATATCGCGCGCGCGCTGGAGTTTATGGGTGGAAGCTCTTAGCTCGTTGGCTTTTGGCTTGGATCAGGTGGAACATCTGTCTTTTCAATTTTCGCACCCTTAGACTCGAATTTCCGTTGGACTTGGTAAGCTAAGGGCCTGAAGCTAAGAGCTAAAAGCTAAGAGCCAAAGGCTGAAAGCTTTCCCCCATGTCCTACGAATCCGCAGTGGCCAGCATGTTCGCGCTGGGGCACGAGTTGGCCCATACGCCGTCGAACAAATTCGATCTGGCCCACATGCGGGTGCTGTTGGAGGCCATGGATCATCCCGAGCATGCGTTTCCTGCGTACTGATCGCGGGGACAAACGGCAAAGGCTCGACGGCGGCGACGCTGGCCTCGATCCTGCGGGCTTCCGGGTTGAAGACGGGCCTTTATACCTCACCCCATCTGATCCGGCTCAACGAGCGTATCCGGGTGAACGGGAGAGAAATCAGCAACGATGATTTTGCCGGCTGCACGGCGAGGTCGATCAGTGGCCGATCGCCTGGTAGCGCGGGAAGCGTTGCCCTGGCATCCCAGCTTTTTCGAGATGATGACGGCGATCGCCTTTGCCCACTTCGCGCGTGAGCGAGTGGAGATTGCCGTCCTCGAAGTCGGTATGGGTGGCCGGCTCGATGCTACGAATGTTGTCGAACCCCCTCGTAAGCGTCATAGCCGACATCTCGCTCGATCATCAGAAGTTCCTGGGCAACACGGTCGGAGAAATCGCGCGGGAGAAAGTTGGAATCATTCGCCCTGGCGGCGTGGTCGTGACGCTGCCGCAGCACCCCGAAGCCAATGACGTGATCGGCAATACGATTCTCGATTTGGGTGCGCGCGGGCGTCAGCGCCGTGCAGTATGTGCCGCCGGTATCGCCGGACAGTGCCCAGTACCTGGTACCGGGCACTAAGAAGAATGCTTTGACCGCCGAGCAAGCCCAGAACCCGGAAAACTGCTCCGGAACGGTCAGTTGTGTTTACCGGTATCCGCTGCAGGTCATGGGGAAACAGATTCTGGTCGAGTCGCCTTTAATGGGACGGCACCAGTTGCGAAACGTGGCTTTGGCGGTGGCTGCGGCGGAGGAGTTGTCCAAGCTGGCTTTTGCCCGAATCACGCCGGAATCGATTGAGCGGGGAATTCGCGAGACGCGCTGGCCCGGGCGCTTCCAGGTACTGGCTGCGCGCAATGGTTGGCCCGAAATGGTGCTCGATGTGGCGCACAATCCGGCAGGAGCGTGGGCCCTCCGCTCGGCCCTTTCAGAGCGCTATGACAACCGTCGCCTGATTTTCGTTTTCGGAGCCATGCGAGACAAGGCAATCTCAGAGATGACAGAAATCCTATTCCCGCTGGCCGACCGGGTGATTGCCACGCGGCCGGAGAATCCCCGGTCGGCGTCCCCGGAAGAAATCCAGCAGGCTGGGAGCCGCACGGGATCTGAGATTGAAGCGGTTGGCGGGATTGGGGCGGCTTTGGATCGAGCTCGTGCCGTGGCGGAACCCGATGGAGTAGTTGTAGTAACGGGTTCGATTTATCTAGTCGGCGAAGGGATGCGTCTGCGGGGAGTGAGTGTCTGAGCCTGCTCCGGGGCGATGTACGTACAGGTCCGTATGACAAACGTTCCTGCAGGAACACTGTGGAAATCTTTTGCTCTGCGGTTATGGGGTGGCAAGCCGACCCTCCGAATGGCCAATGCAGCTGTCGTAATGCGATTGGTTTCGCCTAGAATGGAAGTGTGCAGGAATTGAAGTCATCGGTAGATCAGGTTGAAAATGGCGGGGACGCCGGCTCGGGCAGCGAAGCTCCAGCGGCGCTTCCACTTGTCTCTTCGAGACGCAGTCCTCACGCCATTCCGGGGATGGAAAATGGCTGGCTGAGCCGCTTGCGCTCGTACTTTTTCTACGATCCCCTGATTTGGCTCTACACAATCGTCATGGGGCTGCTGGCCCTGCCGGGTGGTCTGTTCGACTCCAGTGGCGGGCGGCTTCACTGGTTTTCCCGGACATGGTCATGGCTGATCATGAAGACGATCTTTTCCCCCGTGACCGTAACCGGTCTCGACAAGATAGACACCTCGAAGCCACACGTCTATGCGGTGAATCATGCATCCGCCCTCGACATTCCCGTGCTCTACGCGAATCTGCCGTTTCAGTTTCGCATTGCCTTCAAAAAGGAATTGCTATCTTACCCCGTTGTGGGCTGGCAACTGAAGCGGTCCGGGCAAGTGTGCATCGATCAGCAGAATCCGTCGCACTCGGTCAGCAGCATCCGTGCCGCGCTGAAGGGTCTGAAGGCTGGGCTGCCGCTGGTGATTTTTCCCGAAGGTGGACGCACCCCCGACGGCGAGATCAAGCCATTTCTTTCCGGCGCATTTTTTCTTGCCATCAAGGCGCAGGTCGATGTGGTTCCTGTCGCACTGGTCGGCACCTACGAGCTGCTGCCGATGAATACCTACCACATCAAAAGCCGTCCGCTTGAAATGCGGGTGGGCGAGCCGATCTCAACGGTGGGATTAAAAGGGCGCGACTTGCAGGCGCTGTCGGCGCAAGTGCAGAAGGCCGTGGAGGATTTGTACTATCGCGCGTGAGCGACGGCCGTTTCGGCCCAACTGTTTCTTACTGTAGCTGAAAATTCACTTGGATTTGCGTCTCGACCTCTACTGGCTCGCCCATCAGCAGGTAAGGACGGTAGCGCCATTGCTGCACGGCTCCGATTGCGGCCGGTGCCAACTCGGGAGGCCCAGAAATCAAACGCAAATTGGCGATCCTGCCCTCCTTGTTGATCTCTGCCTGCAACAGCACGGTGCCTTGAATGCGCGCTTGGCGCGCCTTAGCCGGGTATATGGGACCGACTTTATGAACGAGCATGCCCATGCTGACTCCCGAAGAAACGCGGACGCGCTTCGGAGCTTCGCCGATAGCGCTGGCAGCGGTCTCTCCTTCAACCGCGGGCACTTTCTCATCGCGAATATTTTCCGCGAATGCGAAGTCGAAAGGAAACTTCGCAAAGACGGCCGTGGGTTTCCCGTTTTTGATGAAGGGCTTGAACTTCCAATTTTTGGCGGCTGCCACCGCGGCTTTTGCCAGAATCGGGTCCCCGCTGATTACCTCGACGCTCTCTACGTCGCCTGTCGCCGAGACCGCAAACTTAACGATGACTTCGCCCTGTAATCGCTTTTTGCGCGCTTCGGCAGGGTAAGCTGCCTTCTGAATCCTGATTGGTTCGAGCTTCGTAGAATCTGCGGGCTGTATGGGAGCAGTCTGGTCCTGCGGGGTTTTTTCGTCGGATTGCGTTTGACTTTGAGGCGACTGTGCGGTCGGCGGCTGCGATTCGTTCCCCGCAGATTGCGCCCACGCAGGCGGTACGAAAACCAGGGCCACTAGAGCAAGACTCTGCAGTCGAAGCATGGCGCAAAGATTCTAGCGCTTGCCGTTCCCCTATGCAGCTGTTTTGTCCTGGTCGCAAAGCTGTTGATAGTGATCACGGCCGCGATGGTAGCCGCGGACAAACGCATCTTCCACGTCCACTCCGGGATTCTTCCGCTGAACATCTTCCAGAGCGGCGTTCATCTCGCCCGACACCTGATCAAATTCCACGCAGCGCGTTCTTGCATGCAGCGCAGCCTCAAACCCAAGACGATAGAACTTTTCGTCGTTCGCAAACTTCTTGCCCGATTGTGAATAATGGCTCTCTTCGGCGCTTCTCAGGCCGATCCACCATTGTTCGCGGGCCGCATCCACCGATTCCGCTCCCTCTCGCTTCATGATTTCGCGAACACGCGTGGCCGAATCTTTATCCTCGGCCAGGGCGACCACGACGCTGCGGCCTTTGCGCAGAGCGTCTTCGTAGACGAAAATCTCATCTTCGGGAAGTCCCTCAATACTCGACTTCTCCATTTTGTCACCCACGACTGCTCCAACCGTAGCGCCGGCCGCTCCTGCGATGGCCGCTCCCAGTAGCCCGAGCGCAGTGATCGGGCCAATGCCAGGCACCAGGGCGATTAGCAGCGAACCTCCCGTAATCCCCACGCCGCCGCCCATCAGAGCGCCGATCGTTTTTCCCATGCCCGGCTGCTCGGTTGTATCCGCGGGCACTGCCGTCACCTCTTTGTCGAGATGATCCACGCTGCCCGGAGTCAGGAGCGTGATTTTGTCAGCCGGAATTCCCGCCTTGGTTGCGTCCTGTACGGCGCGCTCGGCAGCCGTCCGAGTTTCAAATACTCCACTGATCGTCTCCATAAATCACCTCGTTAGCTCGTTTAAGGGTTATGCGTATAGATTACTGCCCGAACTTGCGGTGGACATAGCCTGCGGACACGAAAGCCATGGTGTGATGCAAAAACCGGCGCGCGGAGCTACTTAAAAATGTGTAATTTTCTATTTTTCATCGACCCGTAACCTTTCTGTTCGCCGCGGCGTTACCCTTAGGTACTGCCAAACATGCACGGTTAAACCGCGGAGAACTCGTTGAAGGCTCTGAAGAAAGAAGCGGACGAGCGGCTTCTCATCGAAGCTGCGCAGCACGATCCTGCCTGCTTTGCCGAGCTCTACGAGATCAACTTCGAGCGCGTGTATGCCTACGTGGTGAAGCGGGTAGGAAACCGGACTGAAACGGAGGACCTGACTTCCGAAGTCTTTCACCAGGCTCTGGCCAACCTGAAGCGATTTGAGTGGCGCGGCATTCCGTTTGCGGCCTGGTTGTACCGCATTGCGGCCAATCTGATTGCAGACCGATGGCAGCGCTCGGGGCGGGAAGTACCGGACGACGCCGGGAAAATCGACTCCCTGCAAGTGAGCCCTCCAGAGATTGAACAGGTAGAACGCCGGGCCACGTTATTTCGCCTGGCGGACAATTTGCCCACCGAACAACGGCGCGTAGTCGTAATGCGCTTTCTCGAACAGAAAAGTATCAAAGAAGTGGCGCGGGAGATTCGCAAGACCGAAGGTGCAGTAAAGCAACTACAGTTCCGCGCGCTCAGCAGTCTGCGTGCGCGCATGGAGGGTGCCGATGCCTAAGCGCTCTCTGAATCCGGGCAACGAACAGAAGAGGGTTGAACAGCTCAACAAGGCAATCGACGCAATGCTGGCTCGCACGAACAGCCGGCGTCCCAAGGCGGAAGCTGGAATCGAGCCTCTGCTGCGCGTCGCTGCCGATTTGCGCGATCTGCCACGGGAGAGTTTCAAAGCAGGTTTGAAAAACGAACTCATAGAAGGGAGAAAAAAGATGGCTACAGATGAGATGGTCGTCGCCTCGCGAAGCACGCGGACCGACGCAATACCAAATCTTGCTTTCAAGAGTGCCGCTAAAGCGATCGAGTTCTACAAGAAAGCCTTTGGAGCGGTTGAAGTCTTCCGTTTCGAGACTGGGGGAAGCATTCCCCATGCTGAGATTCAGATCGGAGATTCGGTGTTCGGTTTGTGCGACGAATGGGCTGAGGGTGGCCGCTTCAGTGCCGAAACCTGGGGACATTCGCCGGTGGGCTTCCGGATCCACGTAAAGAACGTCGATTCGTTTGCCGCTCGTGCCGTGGCCGCAGGGTTGAAGGTTACGATGCCAATTAGAGATCAATTCTATGGATATCGTGAAGGCAACTTCGTCGATCCGTTTGGCTACGCCTGGAACATCGCCACGGTGAAAGAAGAGATGTCGGTCGAAGAGATGCACCGGCGGATGAAGGGACCACAGACTGGGCCGGAAGGTGGTGGGCTTCCAGCGGAGAAGAAGAGTAAAGGGCCGGCGGTGAGCCCGGTTCCGCGCGGCTACCACACGGTCACGCCGTATCTAGTGGCACCGGACGCGAATGTCGTGATCGATTTCGTGAAACAGACATTCGGTGGCGAGGAGATCTTCCGCGCCGTCGGGTCGGCGGGCGGCTATCACTGTGAAGTACGAGTGGAAGACTCCATGCTGATGATCGGAGGCGGAGGGCCGGGCGTGTCGTGGAAGGGCGACTCGATGTTGGGCGCGTTTCACGTTTACGTTCGCGATTGTGACGCGACTTATCAGCGCGCTTTGCAGGCGGGCGGCAAATCGCTCGCCGAGCCCACCGATCAGGAATATGGCGAACGCTCGGCCAGTGTGATCGATCCGGCCGGCAATCACTGGTACATCGCGACCTTCAAAGGCCCCGGCTACAAATCAGAGGGCGCGCCGACCATCCAGCCCTATCTGCATCCCCTGCGGGCCGAGCCAGTGATCAATTTCCTGAAGCGCGCTTTTGGAGCGGAAGAACTAGGTCGTTATACCGCCCCGGATGGCGTAATACATCACACCACGATCGCAATCGGCGATTCGCATCTGGAGATGGGAGAAGCGCACGGCCCGTATCAGCCGATGAAGTCGATGTTCTATCTATATGTGCCGAATGTAGATGCGGTCTATCGAACGGCCCTGGCTGCGGGGGCCAAGTCGATGCAGGAACCCGCCGAACAGCCCTACGGGGATCGCGTGGGGGCGGTGACGGATGCGTTCGGCAATCAGTGGTGGATCGCGACGCACGTCAAGGATGTGAGTCAGTAAGAATGGGCTTGCTCTAGGCCGCCGATAAGGCGGCCTTGCCGTGTTCGACGTAGCTGAGCACGGCCTGCTTCAATTGCGAATCCACCTCGTCCGCAATGGTGATTACGTCTCGCAGCACTTTGCTGAAATCCACTTTGTCCAGATTATTTTGAAGAGTTTTAAAGATGCTGACCTGCAGAATTCGCGATTCCTCAACCACCATCGCGGCGGTATAGCCTTGTTGACGGCGCAGGTCTCCGTGTTGCCGTGCTGGAAGTGAGATTTCCGCTTTCTCCGCTTGGGGGAGCCGTAAGCGGTGAATCAGGTCAGCGATGAGACTGGGAAGATGGCCCGTACGTTCCACGAAGGTCAATGAGATACAGGTCAGTTCGCTATCATTCTCCACCAGCGTCATCCAGTCCCGAATTGTCGCATCGAGGTTATCCTCCAGAATCGACGCTACGCTTTGTGTGCGCAACGGCCTGTGGGGTACGGGGTTAGCGAGTTTCCGGTGGATTATTTCCCGGAGCGCGGACATTTCAATGGGTTTTACAAGCACTTCGTCGGCTTGCAGGCGGATTGCCGACAGCGCCTCGTCGATTTCCGGGTACCCGCTGAGCACCAGGGTTATTGCCTGAGGGTGCGTGTGCCGCATGGCGCTGACGACGGTAAACCCATCCCCGGCGAGCGGCATGTGCAGATCAGAAAGAAGTGCGTCAAAATGTTCACCAGCGATGCGGCCGAGCGCTTCGCGCACGCCTGAGACGGCGACTACGTCGAATCCGTCGCGTTCCAGCGCTGTCTGCAGCATCCCACGGACAGCTTCGTCGTCCTCTGCTAGCAGGATTTTAGGCATTCTCGAAGTCTTTCTTCCCTCGTAAATTTGCGCTTTTTAGATCCTTTCAAAGGATAGCCGGTGCCCAAAGTCTGTCTGTTCAAAAGTGCACACGCAAAACTCTTTGTTCCAATTTCGTAACAAACATACCCACGGTATCGTTTTTTACCGCTTGGGGTGGCACTATTTTGGCATCGGGGTTCCCCCCTGCGGAGCGTTGTATGTCAACTGGCAAGGCACGGACATTTGATCCGAAGGCCTTCCTCATCCAAATCGGACTCGGAAGAACGATCCTGCGATTTTCGAATCACAGAGCGATCTTTAAACAAGGAGATCTCAGTGACGCCGTTTTTTACATTCAGAAAGGTCGAGTAAAACTAGCGGTACTATCTTCACGGGGCAGGAAGGCTACGATTGCGCTGCTGGGAGAAGGGGACTTTATCGGTGAAGGCTGCATCGCCTCTGACCAGCCAGTGCGGGTTGCATCGGCTATTGCTGTTGCCGAGTGTTTGGTCTTAAGAATTGAAAAGCATGCGATGCTGGACGTGCTTCACCGGGAACATTTTCGGATTTGCTGGTTGCATACCTGGTTCGCCGCTATACCCAAACCCAGGAAGATTTGGTGGATCACCTATTTAACTCCGCCGAGAAGCGGTTGGCTCGTGCTCTTCTCTTGCTGACCCGATTTGGAAAGGAAGGACGATCGGAGCACGTCGTTCCGAAGATAAGCCAGGAAGCTTTGGCGGAAATGGTGGGTACCACTCGATCGCGAATTAACTTCTTTATGAATCGCTTCCGGGAGTTGGGCCTTATCGAATATGACGATGGGTTGGAAGTTCACAGTTCGCTGCTTGACATCGTCCTTCACGAATGATCCGCCCCCAGGCGGTTTGACCCTCCCTCATCCCTCCAATAAACTTAAGGGTTCGGAACACCCGCAGAACCCAACTTTATGGCAGACCGCATTCATGTGAAGCTCCCCGACGGGAGCGTAAAGGAAGTTCCTAAAGGTACGACGGCGCTCGACATTGCGAAGTCGATCAGCCCGCGACTGGCGGATGCGGCGCTGGTTGCCAAGACCAACGGCGACCTCATCGATCTCACCAAGCCGCTGGAAAAGGACACGGACCTCCGCCTGCTCACGGATCGCGATCCAGAGGCGTTGGAAGTCTATCGCCATTCGTCGGCCCATTTGCTGGCGGCGGCGGTACTCGAACTTTTTCCCGAGACCAAGTTGGGCCACGGTCCGCCGACCGAGACTGGATTTTTCTACGATTTCTATCGTCCGACTCCGTTTACGCCCGAGGACCTGGAAAAGATCGAAAAGAAAATGCAGGAACTCGTACAGCAGAACGTGCCGTACGCGCGCGAGTTTCTGCCCCGCGATCAGGGGCTGGCCGAGTTCAAAAAAGAAGGCGACTTCATGAAGTGCCATTTCATCGAGCAATTCACCAAGCCCGATGAAAAGATTTCGATCTATCGTACGGGAAAGTTCACGGATTTCTGCCGCGGACCGCACATTCCGTCGACCGGAAAGATCAAGGCGTTCAAGCTGTTCAACGTCGCCGGCGCCTACTGGCTGGGGGATGAGAAGAATCAGCAACTGCAGCGCATTTATGGGACTTCGTTCTTCTCCAAGAAAGATCTCGACGATTATTTGAAGCAACAGGAAGAGAGCAAAAAGCGCGATCATCGCGTTTTGGGCAAACAGCTGGATCTGTTTTCGATTCAGGAACTGGCCGGGCCGGGGCTGATTTTCTGGCATGCCAAGGGCGGCATTATCCGTAAAGAGATGGAAGACTGGATGCGCGAGCAATACATCAAGCGCGGCTATTCACTGGTTTATACGCCGCACGTGGCGCGGCGGCAGTTATTTTTTACCTCGGGGCACGAGGGTTATTACTCGCAGAACATGTTTGACGCCATGGAGCTCGATGACGCCGAGTATCGCCTGAAGCCGATGAACTGCCCCGGCCACATTCTGATTTATAAGGATTCGCTGAAGTCCTATCGCGACCTGCCGGTGCGCTTAGGCGAACTGGGCACGGTTTACCGCTACGAGCGTTCGGGCGTGATGCACGGACTGCTGCGGGTGCGCGGGTTTACCCAGGATGACTCGCACATCTTCTGCACGCCCGAGCAGGTAGAAGGCGAGATTACCGGCTGTCTCGACTTCGCTCTGGATGTGCTGAAAGATTTTGGCTTCGACAAATTTCAGACCGAGCTTTCAACCTGGGATCCTCAGGACCGGAAGAATTTTGTAGGCAGCGAAGAACAATGGATTCACGCCACCCAATCGCTGGAGAAGGTGCTGAAACGCCGGAATATCGAATATAAGACCATGCCGGGCGAGGCGGCGTTTTACGGGCCGAAGATCGACATCAAGCTGGTTGACGCGATCGGGCGCTTGTGGCAGCTCTCGACGGTGCAGGTGGATTTCAACCTGCCGCAGCGCTTTGGCCTGGAGTATGTGGCGGAAGATGGTTCGCGCAAACAGCCGGTGATGGTCCATCGCGCGCTGTTCGGGTCGATCGAGCGATTCTTTGGCGTGTTGATTGAGCACTACGCGGGTGCGTTCCCGGTGTGGCTCTCGCCGGTGCAAGTGGCAATGATCCCCATCAGCGAGCGGCATGCGGAATATGCGAACAAAGTGGCGGATCAACTGAAGGCGATCGGTGTGCGCGTGGAAGTGGATGCGCGCAATGAAAAGATGAACGCGAAAATCCGCGAGCATGCCATGCAGAAAGTACCGTTCTTACTCGTGGTCGGGGATAAAGAGGCCGAAGCGGGCAAGGTGAATGTGCGCTCGCGCGGGAAAGAAAAGACGGAAGACATGCCGGCGGCGGAGTTCGTAGAGAAAATCAGGAAGCTGATCGCGGAGAAGAGCGCGGCGATTTAGGTTTATGTGGGGACAGCCGTCCCCGGCTGTCCGGCGAGCGCCAGCTCGCCGCAGTTTGCCGCCAAGCTCGGTTTAGTGACCGAGCTTCGTTTCTGGACGGCCGAGGCGCCTGTCCCTACGTGAGCGGTGCGGTACCATGTTGCCGTGCATTCACTGGCGGAGCGCGTGCTTTTTCTCATTCGGCGACAGGAGCTGCTTCGGGCCGGGGATCGCGTCGGCGTGGCTGTCTCGGGGGGGATTGACTCGGTTGCGCTGTTGCGGCTGTTGCTGGAGTTGCGGCATGAACTCGGCATCGTCGTATCTGTAGTTCATTTCAATCACAAGCTGCGCGGGGCTGAATCTGACGCCGACCAGGAATTCGTGGCGAGCCTCGGGCGCAGGCATGACTTGGAATTTCACGTTGATAGTGACGACGTGGCGGTTCGCGCCGCGGAAGAACAGATCAGCGTGGAAACGGCGGCGCGGGAATTGCGGTATGGATTTTTCCGCTATCTGCTCGGTGAAGAGACGACACCAGGCCCGCAGGGGCTAAAGCCCGATCCCGTTGTGGCGCCTAACGGCACGGCTGAAGCCGTGCCCTTCCACGAACCGCCTTCGCTTCGCTCGGGTTCTCAGGCCCTCCCGCAGCCGATGAACACAAAGCTAGACAGGATCACAACCGGGCATACACTCGACGATCAGGCCGAGACCGTCCTCATGCGGATCATTCGCGGCGCGGGTTTGCGCGGGCTGGGGGGAATTCATCCGCGGATTTCGGTTGAAGATGACGACGGAGAAATCTGCGGGGAAATCATCCGGCCTTTGCTCGGTATCCGCCGCCGCGAACTGGAGCGGTATCTCAAAGACATTGGCCAACCCTGGCGCGAAGATTCTACGAATACCGATGAACACTTTACCCGCAACCGCGTGCGTAAGCTGGTGGTCCCATTGCTGGAGCAGGAGTTTAATCCCGCGGTCGCCGAAAGTCTTGCAGAGTTGGCAGAGATCGCCCGCGGCGAAGAAGACTACTGGGAGAACGAAATCTCAGGATGGCTTGGGACTACAGTCCAATGGTCGCCGCCCGGCTGGGCCAGCGCCGTATCCCGCGAAACCAGTCTGGTTCAGATCGCGCTGCTGGGCAATCAAGTTTCAGATTCTTCCAAAGAGTTTGACCTGCGCGCAAAAATCGACAGCGCGCCATGGCTGGTGATGAATGCATCCGTGAGCCGAATGTGGTTTCTGGGCGAGCCCATCGCCGTGCAGCGCAGGCTGGTCAAGGCGATTGGAGAGCACGCCGGCATTCCGCTGGAGTTCAAACACGTGGAAGAAATTTTGCGCGCGGCAGCAGAGGACAACGCTTCCGAGAAGGAATTGTCGCTACCTCGGCGCTGGAAGCTGCTACGCGAGGCTGAGCAGTTGGTGTTTGTGACTCCCGATTTGCGCAAGCCCGCGATGGCCCAAGACTACGAGTATGAAATTGCGTTTGCGGGCCAGACCGTTGTTTATGAGGCGGGCTCCTCCATTGGAGTACTGCATGTTCCCGCGAACGCGCAGGCGGGGTATAATCTTGACCACCTGCTGGACGCGGACTCTCTGCCCGGACCGTTAAGGGTGCGGAACTGGCGTCCTGGAGACCGATTCTGGCCGGCCCATACCAAGTCCCCCAAGAAGATCAAGGAATTGCTGCAGGAACGTCACATAGGACAAGAAGAGCGCAGGTTGTGGCCGGTAGTCGTGAGCGGGGCTGAGATTGTGTGGGTGCGAGGGTTTCCGTGCGCGGCTAAATTCCGGGCCGATCCGGGAAGAGCGGCGATCCTGATCGTGGACAAGCCCTTGGCCCGCCGGCCCGCGACGGAACACTAAGCAGCAATGTGCCGGGGAGGCACGCAAATTTGATGAGCACTGCGCGAGTCGAGCCCCTTCGACCGGTCATTACTGCCGAACAGATCCAGAAGCGAGTGAAGGAACTGGGCCGGCAAATCTCCGACGATTACAAGGGACAGACCATCCACATGCTGGCAGTGCTGGAAAATGCCTTCATGTTTCTGGCCGACCTGGTGCGGGCTGTCGAAGTGCCAGTGGTGTGCCAATTCATCAAGCCCAAGTACACCCGGACCCAGGGCGGCTCCGCCAACGAGGTGATGGAGATTCTCTTCAGCCATGCGCCGGACATTCGCGGGCAGCACATCCTGCTGGTGGAGGGGTTGGTGCATTCCGGGGTCACCAGCGAGTTTCTGATGAGTGATCTGAAGGCGCGCGGGGCATCGTCAGTCAAACTGGTAACGCTGGCCGACCGTCAGTCGGCCCGCCGAGTGCCCCTGCAGCCGGATTATTTCGGCTTTTTGGTGGATGAAGTCTTTCTTGTGGGGTATGGCTTGGGCGCGGTGGAGCAGACCAACCGCAATTTGCCCTACTTAGCGGCTGCTCGCTAGGCGAAGATCTAGAATCGGTATCTGAATCGACCGCTCACGAGGTGCCGCTTTTTGAACCGCACGATCAAGACCGTTGTCTTTTGGGTCTTCATCGGCATTTCTGCGTTACTCCTGTTCCAGGTTGTGCGCTCCGATCCGGCGAAGGACCGCGAGCCAGAGATAAGCTATTCGCGTTTCCGGTCCGAAGCGGAAGCCGGAAATGTCTTGAGCGTTACCATTACAGGGAGTCGCATACAGGGCCAGTATCGCGACGGAAAGGGAACGTTTCGCCTGACAGGTCCAAACAATCCTGGCGTCTTCTTGGACGCACTGCGCGCCAGAGGCGTTGAAATATGGTTCAGGGAGATTTCGGCCGATTCGCTGCCGCTCCAATTGCTGGGCACATGGTCTCCCTTGATCCTGCTGGGAGCACTATGGTTCTTCATGATCCGCCAGATGCAGCGAAAGGGTGCGATAGTTCAGCGTGTGGGGACCCCCGAAGGAGCGGCGAGCTCAGACCAGCGTCGCTTTGGCTGAAGTAACCATTGGTCTGCCAATTACTTAAGTGCTGCTTCAACAAAAACCCCTTTTTGACGCAGAAAAGGTAGAATGAAGTTCATAAAGGAATTTTCGACAATCGAAAATCGCCGAAGGGCATCTAACTGCGTGGGAGCTTCGGATAGGTCCAGGTAGACCACCCGTAGCGAACTGAGGAGTTTTCTAGGTGAATTCAACTGTAAAAACCGTATTGTTCTGGTTGCTGATCGGGATCTCTGCCCTGCTGCTTTGGGAAGTAGTGAAGGGAGCCCGCGATGGCCAGAAAGACGCAGAGCTAAATGTCAGCCAGTTCATGACTGACGTGGACCAGAACAACATTCGGGAGTTAACGGTCAACGGAATGGAAGTGCGCGGCAAGCACCGCGACGGTTCCGCCTTTCACACCACCGCGCCGGGTAACTACTTTACGCCGGAAGTGCTGAAGGGCCTGCATGACAAGGGTGTCAACGTCATCTTCCGCGATATCAACAGTGGAAGCCTCCCGTTGCAACTGCTGGGAACGTGGGCTCCGCTGATTCTGCTGGGCGCACTCTGGTTCTTCATGATCCGGCAGATGCAGACCGGCGGAAACAAGGCGCTTTCGTTCGGCAAGAGCCGCGCGCGGTTGCTGTCGATGCAGCAGAAGAAAGTCACGTTCAAAGACGTGGCCGGCGTGGAAGAAGCCAAGGAAGAACTGCGCGAGATTATTGAATTCCTGCGCGAAGCACAGAAGTTCCAGAAGTTAGGCGGACGAATTCCCAAGGGCGTGCTACTGGTCGGGCCTCCTGGAACTGGTAAGACGCTGCTTGCCCGTGCGGTCGCAGGCGAGGCGAACGTTCCTTTCTTTTCCATTTCCGGCTCTGACTTCGTGGAAATGTTCGTTGGAGTCGGCGCCAGCCGGGTGCGCGATTTGTTCGAGCAGGGCAAGAAGAATGCTCCCTGCATTATTTTCATCGACGAAATCGATGCGGTCGGACGTCATCGCGGCGCCGGCCTGGGCGGCGGACACGATGAGCGCGAACAGACTTTAAATCAACTGTTGGTCGAGATGGACGGCTTCGAATCGAATGAAGGCGTCATTCTGATGGCGGCGACCAACCGTCCGGATGTGCTCGATCCGGCTCTACTGCGGCCCGGGCGCTTTGACCGGCGTGTGGTTGTGAGCCGTCCTGATGTGCGCGGCCGCGAGGAAATTCTTCGCGTACACACTCGCAAGATTCCTTTGGCGGAAGATGTGGATCTCTCTGTATTGGCTCGCGGGACTCCCGGCTTCTCCGGCGCCGACTTGGCCAACATGGTCAATGAAGCCGCTCTGGCGGCCGCGCGACAGAATCGCAAAGCAGTTTTGCATTACGACTTCGAATTGGCAAAAGACAAAGTCCTGATGGGAGTGGAGCGCAAGTCGCTACTGCTCACCGACGACGAAAAGAAGAACACGGCATACCACGAGGCGGGACACGCGTTGGTGGCAGCGAAGATGCCGAACTCCGATCCTCTGCACAAAGTCACCATCATCCCCCGCGGAATGGCGCTGGGCGTCACCATGCAGTTGCCCATCGACGACCGCCACAACTATTACAAGAACTATTTGGAAACCGAGATCGCCATCCTGATGGGGGGGCGCATTGCGGAAGAGCTATTCTTGAACTGCATGAGCACGGGCGCGGGCAACGACATTGAGCGAGCTACGGAAATGGCGCGCAAGATGGTCTGCGAGTGGGGCATGAGCGACCTGGGTCCGATGACGTTCGGCAAGAAGGAAGAGCAAATCTTCCTGGGCCGCGAGATCGCTCAGCATCGCGATTACAGCGAAGATACTGCGATTAAGATCGATCAGGAAGTGCGCAAACTCGTTAACAAGGGATACACCACGGCCAAACAGTTGCTGTCGGAGAATCGCGATGTGCTAGAGAGGATTGCCCGGGCGCTGATTGAGCGCGAAGTTCTCGACGCTAATGAGATCAAGATGCTGGTCGAGGGCCAGGAACTGCCGCCGGTTCAGCCTCCGCCGTCCTCCAAGGACGATGGAGTGCAACATGTCATCAAGCCGGAGCTCCAGCCGGGACGCGCTAAGGGCGGGGAACGGCCAGCCACGGCGTAAGGGAGTTCTTCAACATTAAGGGCGGCCTAGCGGCCGCCCTTTTTCGTGTGGAGGCGGGCACTCTTGCCCGCTGGTTTTTGCCACCGCACGCAAGCGGGCAGGAGTGCCCGCTCCACACCTGCCGCTCCACGCCTGCCCCTCCACACCTGCTCGTTCCACACCTGCTCAATCCACACCTGCTCGCTCCATACATGCCCGGTCGCACGCTATAATTGCGCGCACTGATGCCCCTTACTTCTGGCGCGAAACTTGGCCCTTATGAGATTCAGTCGCCGCTCGGCGCAGGCGGCATGGGCGAGGTCTATCGTGCGAACGACACTCGCCTCGATCGAGTCGTCGCCGTTAAAGTTCTTGCTGCCCACCTTTCTTCCTCCCCGGACTTGAAGCAGCGCATGGAGCGCGAGGCCAGAGCTATTTCCGCGCTGAACCATCCGCACATCTGCCAGCTTTTCGATATTGGGTCGCAGAATGGCACTGATTACCTGGTCATGGAGTTCTTGGAGGGGGAAACGCTCGCCAAGAGGCTGGCGAAGGGTGCGATGCCACTGACCGAGATCCTCCGAATCGGAATTGCTGTAGCCGAAGCACTGGAGGTCGCGCATCGCAAAGGAATTGTGCACCGCGATCTGAAACCGGGCAATATCATGCTGACCCCGGGTGGCGCAAAGCTGATGGACTTTGGCTTGGCGAAGACGATAGGTACAGCGGCGGCAGACCGAAGCTTAGGAACACCGCCTTCATTCACTGCATCCGCGACCTTAGCCAGTCCGACCCTGCCAAGCCCGCTCACGGTGGTGGGCAGCATTGTCGGCACGATTCAGTACATGTCGCCGGAGCAGATCGAAGGCAAGGAAGCCGACCCCCGCTCCGACACCTTTGCGCTGGGCGCTGTGTTGTACGAGATGGCAGCGGGAAAGCGGCCTTTCGAGGGCAAGAGTCAACTCTCGGTGGCATCGTCCATTCTGGAGAAAGCTCCGGAGCCGATCAGCGCCATCAATCCGAGCGTTCCGCCTGCCTTCGAGCACGTGCTTTCCACCTGTTTGCAGAAGAATCCTGAGGAGCGATTCCAGACGGCGCATGACGTGAAGCTGGAACTGCAATGGATCGCATCGGGACGGTCTGTTCGAGCTCAATCTGCATCAGCCCCAGCATCCTCGAACCGTCGCGAGCGGCTTGGCGGGGCCGCGGCTTTCATTGCGGCGATCATTGCGGCGATTGCCCTGGGCGCGGCGGGCGGGCTTTTTTTCTATCATGTTTTCTATCATCCCGCGCAACCAGCCCACGCCATACGCACCGTCATCAATCCCCCTGAAAAAGCTACGCTCAATTTGAGTGGCGATTTCGCGGGGCCGCCTGTGTTGTCTCCGGACGGCGCGTCGATCGCATTCACGGCGACTGCCGCGGAATCCAAAATTGCACTCTGGGTTCGCCCGATGGATTCGCTCGATGCCCATCCGCTTGCCGGTACCGAGGGTGCGATTTTCCCTTTCTGGTCGCCCGACAGCCGTTCGCTCGGTTTCTTCGCGGACTCCAAACTGAAAACCGTAGATCTCAACAACGGCTCTCCCTCAGTCATTGCGGATGCGCCGTTCGGTCGCGGGGGCTCATGGGGTTCTGACGGAGTCATACTTTTCTCCGCGAACACGCAAACGGCTTTGACCCGTGTCAGTGCCAGCGGCGGGCCTTTGGCGGCCGCCACCGAGCTCGATGCAGCTCAGCACACTTCCCATCGTTGGCCTTGCTTCCTACCTGACGGCCAACATTTCCTTTACCTCGCGATCAATCACGATCCTTCTAAGTCCTCGAATAACACCGTGTACTATGCCTCGCTCGACGGGCGCGAAAATCGCCCGTTGTTCCGCTCCCAGTCGAACCCCGTTTACGCGGACGGATTTCTTCTATTCGCTCGTGGCGACCAGTTGATGGCGCAGCCCTTCGATCCCGCTAAAGGAACCCTCCGCGACGAGCCGCGGAGTGTGGCCCGAGGAGTGATGAACGACATCAGCACCTGGCATATGGACGCGACGGCGTCGCCGGACGGCCTGCTGGCTTTCGGTACTGGCGGGACTTCAGATTTGCAGTTGATCTGGTTTGATCGCGAAGGAAAACCGCTCGACACCCTCGCCGAAAACCTGACCAATCTGCAATGGGCACGTATCTCACCGCAGGGCGATCGCGTTGCCCTCCAGATCGACACGGGCCAGAACGACATCTGGGTGCTGGACTTGGCGCGTGGCGTGCGCACCAGGCTTACCTTTGGAAACGCGTCAAGTACGTTTCCAGTTTGGTCGCCGGATGGCAAATGGATCGCCTACGCCTCGGACCGCAATGGTCGCTCCAACCTGTTCCGCAAGCCCTCCGATGGAAGTGGAGCGGAAGAACTTTTACTCAACGATGACCACCAGGTCCTTCCGAACGATTGGTCGCGGGACGGTAAGTATCTGCTGTACTCCCGCGGGGGCGGAATCGATGGTCAGATATGGGCCTTACCCCTGGAAGGAGAACGCAAACCGTGGCTCGTGATTCCGCACGCCGCAGTTCTTATCAGCGCACAGCTTTCCCCTGACGGACGCTGGATTGCTTACTCCTCGAATGAATCCGGCGTGGTTGAGTTGTACGTCGTGCCCTTTCGCGGAGGACAAGGCAAGTGGCAGCTCACGGCCCACGGCGGCGCGCAACCCAAGTGGAGCGGGGATGGCAAACAGCTCTACTTTATCGATCAGACTTACAACCTGTTTACGGTCCCGGTGAAGGACGTCGGCGGCGCCCTTCAGTTCGGCGCGCCGCAACGCCTGGTCAGCAGCAGCACCTGGTCTGCTCCCCAGATTTTCTACGACGTTACTCCCGATGGTAAGAAAATCCTGTTAAACCGGGTTGCGCAACAGGTGAACCAATCCATAACCGTCGTCACCAATTTCGCGGCTGGGTTGAAGAAGTAGGGTTTGGCGAAGAAACGGAAAGCCAGCGCGCGACCTGCCGGGGAGCCGCCGATGCTCTCTTTCCCAACCTGGAAAACAGGCCTGTTACTCAGTCGATTCAGCCCCTTTCCCGAGGCTGAAAAGAAGGCGATTGTGATATAATTTCAAGAGTGTCGAGTCGGCCCTAAGTATTAGGAATTTCAACAACTTGAGTCCTTGGGAAGATAGTTGCAGCGAACTCCTGTTGTGACTGAATTTCCGGACCGAAATTCGAAGATTGGCAGCTCGGTTTTTGTAGAACAAATCGGGACATTTTCGCGGAGCGGAATGGCCACTAAAGAGATCAATACTCCCATCGCAGAAACCAAGACAAAAAACGGAATCGTGACCCCGATCACTTCGGCGAACGGCGGAGGTAACGGCAGCAACAACTCCTATAATGCCGACTCCATTAAAGTGCTCGGCGGCATGGAAGCGGTTCGCAAACGTCCGGCCATGTACATCGGCTCGACGGGCGAACTCGGTTTGCATCACCTGGTGTACGAAGTGGTCAACAATTCCGTTGACGAAGCTCTCGCCGGATTCGCCACCAAGATCGAAGTCACTATTCATCTCGACAACTCGATCACAGTGATCGACGACGGGCGCGGCATTCCCGTCAACGACATGGTGATCGACGGCGAGAAAATTTCCGCGGCGCAAGTTGTTATGACCACGCTGCATGCCGGCGGAAAATTTGATTCGTCGACTTACAAGGTTTCCGGCGGACTCCACGGCGTGGGAGTCTCGTGCGTAAATGCCCTGAGTGAAGACCTGGAGCTGGAAATCTGGCGCGACGGGGCCACCTGGCAGCAGAACTACTCCAAGGGCGATCCCGTCAACAAGCTGCACAAGACGGGTGTGGCCAAAGTGAAGACAGGGACCAGAGTTCACTTCCTCCCAGACCGCTCAATTTTTACCGAGACTCAATATAACTACGACACCCTGGCCCAGCGCTTGCGCGAGCTCGCATTTCTCAACAAGGGATTGCTGATCACGCTGACCGACGAGCGAAATACAGATTCGAAGACCGGCGAGGCCAAGCACACCGACTTCAAATACAACGGCGGCATCGCGGAGTTCATCAAGCATCTGAATCGCGGAAAACAAGTGCTGCACGACAAACCGATTTACATGGAAGACGACCGCAACGGCGTCCACATGGAGATTGGGCTGCAGTACAACGACGCTTATTCAGAGTCGGTATTCAGCTTCGCCAACAACATCAATACCGTCAACGGCGGCACTCATCTTTCCGGATTTCGCACCGCGCTGACCCGCACCATCAACTATGCCGGGCAGCAGATGGGGTTATTCAAAAACGTCAAAGAAAATCTGACCGGCGACGATGTGCGTGAAGGCCTGGTCGCCGTAATCAGCGTGAAGCTGCCGCAGCCACAGTTCGAAGGCCAGACCAAGGGCAAGCTGAACTCTGACATCGCCGGCACGGTCACGCAATTCGTCAACGAACGACTGGGCGCATTCTTCGAGCAGAACTCGACCGTGGGACGGAAGATCATCAACAAAGCCGTGGACGCCGCGCGCGCTCGCGAGGCCGCCCGCAAAGCGCGTGATTTGACTCGCCGTAAAGGCGCGCTCGATTCCGGCGGACTACCCGGCAAGCTGGCCGATTGTTCCGAACGCGATCCCAACCGCTGCGAACTGTTTCTAGTCGAAGGCGAGTCAGCAGGTGGCACCGCGAAACAGGGCCGTGATCGCCGCTTCCAGGCGATCCTTCCGCTGAAGGGCAAAATCCTCAACGTTGAAAAAGCACGCTACGACAAGATGCTGGCGCACGAGGAGATTCGCGCCATGATCACGGCGCTTGGCACCGGCATTTCGAAGGAAGACTTCGATCCGACGAAGGTTCGCTACGGCAAGATCATTCTGATGACCGACGCCGACGTGGACGGAAGCCACATCCGCACGCTGTTGCTAACGTTCTTTTTCCGGCACATGCAGGAGTTGATCAAGCGAGGGAATGTTTATATCGCGCAGCCGCCGCTGTTCTCGCTGAAAAAGGGCAAGTCGCAACAGTACATCAAGGACGAGCGGGAATTCGTGAAAGTGATGGTAAAGCGTGCGGCCGATGGCTTGAGTGTTCGTTACGGCGAGGGCGCGGCCAAGATCGAAGGCAAAGACCTGGCGCGCTTCATGACCGTGCTCGACGAGTACCTGGGCTTTTTCGAAAAGCTCGACAAGCGGGTGCGCAACGAGCGAGTTACCGAACTGGTTCCCAAACTCGACCTCGCGAAGCGAGCAGACTTTGAAGGCGACAAAAAAACGCCGCCCAGGAAAATCGAGCACCTGGAAAAAGAACTGAAGAAGCTTCAGAAGGACGAAGGCTTCAAGAGCGTCGAAGCGCGCTTCGATGAAGAGCACAACTTGTGGGAAGTGAGCTTTGTCAACAAACACGGCGCCGAACACGTCATCAACTGGGTTCTGGCTTCGAGCGCGGAATGCCGGCAGCTGATCTCGAAGTACAAGCAGATCGAACCCTACATGGAGCCGCCGTTCGTAGTGGAGACGCTGGCCAAGGCTGCGACCACTGGTGACGACGGTGAAGCGGCGGACGGCGAGGCTGCATCCACCGACGGGGACAAGGCCGAGAAGAAGAGCGCGAAGCCTGCCAAGCGCAAGACCGAAATCGAAGTCGTGGAGAAAACAAATGTCCGCGAGCTTCGCGATTACGTCATCAACGAAGGGCGCAAGGATTTTACTATCCAGCGTTACAAAGGGCTGGGCGAGATGACCGCGCCGCAACTGTGGGAGACGACTATGGATCCGGAGCGGCGCACCTTGCTGTCAGTCAAGCTCGAAGATATCGCCGAGTGCGAAACCATCTTCACCACGCTGATGGGCGAGGACGTGGAAGCGCGGCGGAAATTCATCGAAGAGAACGCGCTGGATGTGAAGAACCTGGACATCTAAACCTTTTGCCACCGATCTTCACGGATTTATATGGATCAAAACATGGGCGGCCTTCGAGTCGCCCTTTTGTTTGCATCGCTAGGAAACGCGGGACCCTGTAGGTAGTGAGGACGGCTTACAATGTCCCGGCTATGACTGGACAGAGTCTCGCACCGTCTCTCTTGGCGATCGCCGTTTTTACTGCCACATTGTTCGCCGTCGATCCTTCCTCGGCTCCGACTCCTCCCATGGGCTGGAACAGCTGGGATTCCTACGGCACGACGGTGCGCGAACAGCAGGTCAAGGCCAACGCGGACTGGATGGCGGAGCATCTCGCGAAGTATGGATGGAGATATATCGTCGTCGACATTCAGTGGTATGAGCCGAACGCGCAGGGACACGACTACAAGCCGGGCGCCCCGCTAAGCATGGATGATTACGGCCGCCTGATGCCCGCGGTCAATCGTTTTCCTTCTTCCGCCAAGGGCGCGGGATTCAAGCCGCTGGCCGACTACATTCACAGCAAGGGATTGAAATTCGGTATTCACATCATGCGCGGAATTCCGCGACAGGCAGTCGAGCGCAATCTTCCGATCAAAGGGACGCCGTACCGTGCGGCCGATGTCGCAGACAAAGACAACGCGTGCCGCTGGAATCCGGACATGTGGGGCGTCGATACGACCAGGGCCGGGGCGCAAGCCTACTACGATTCGATCGCGGAATTGTATGCGTCGTGGGGCGTCAACTTCATCAAGGCGGACGACATGGGGAGTCATCTGTATCAGCCGGCGGAAATGAAAGCTCTCAGCATAGCGATACGCAAAACCGGTCGTCCGATAGTGTTGAGCATATCGCCGGGGCCCGCGCCAATTTCCGAAGCCGAGTTCTTCGAGAAGTACGCCCAGATGTGGCGCATCTCGGATGATTTCTGGGATGACTGGAAACTGTTGAGGCAGCAGTTCGACTTTACGCGGGACTGGGCGCCGCTTGTGGGCAAGAACGGTACGTGGCCGGATGCCGACATGTTGCCACTGGGAAAACTCCGAGTCACGCAGAAAGAAGGAGGCGGCACGCCCACAAAGTTCACACCGGACGAGCAGCAGACGGTGATGACGCTGTGGAGTATCTTCCGCTCGCCACTAATGTTTGGCGGCGACCTGCCAAGCAACGACGCCGCGACGACGGAACTGATCACCAATGAGGAAGTTTTGCAGGTCGATCAAAACAGTCACGGCGGACATCAGGCGCTGGATCGAGGGAATATTCGGGCGTGGGTAGCAGAGGGAGCGAAGCCGGGCGAGCGCTTCGTGGCGGTATTCAATCTGGGGGATGCCAAGGAGAGCGTCAACCTGCGGTGGCAGGATCTCGGGATCGAAGCTCCAAACGCCCAGGTCCGTGACGTGTGGCAGCATGTGGCTCTTGGCTCAACCGACGGGCTGCGCGTTCGCATCAGGCCACATGCGTGTGTTTTATATAGCGTGGAGCTATCCGACTAGCTCCGTGGCTGCTGCAGATTCGGGCCGGCCCAAAAATTCTCCGCAAGTCCAATCTCGGCCTCCGTTCATCCTGCGGGGGATCAATCATGTCAACTCTGGCGGAATCTCTGGGAGAGATTAAGAAGCCCTGGCAGTGGATTGCGATCGGCGGAGGCCTCTTGCTGGTTTGGGGAACAGTTGCATTTCCTAACCTAGAACGGACACGCACCGCGTCGCATGCATGGCAGACCACGCGTTCGGAGCCGGTAGCGGAATTCTCTGCGGCGCCGATGATCGAGGCCAAGCCACGAGCCCAGGAAGGCGACGTGATAACCGCGCCCAGGGCGGTTGCAGTTCCAGTCCCAGGAGCGCCTGACGCCGCCACCGGGAGGAAGATCATTCGCACTATTTCCATGGACATTGTGGTGCAGCATCCGGCGGAAACAATGGAAAAGATTACGGCGCTCGCCGAAAGGTTGGGCGGATATCCGGTGAATGCTGAGGGCGGCGGACAAAATACCACCACAGGTACGCTTACCATTCGCGTTCCCGCAGCGCGCTTCGAGCAAGCAAGGACTGAAATCCGCAAGCTTGGACTTCGGGCAGAGAGCGAAAAGTTCGACGCACAGGATGTGACCCGGCAATACGTGGACCAGGACGCGAGCATCCGAAATCTGCGCGCGGAAGAGTCGCAGTATCTCTTGATCCTGAAGCAGGCAAACACGGTGAAAGATATGCTTGCAGTCGCCGAAAGGTTGAGCGAGGTACGAGGACAAATTGAGCAACAGCAGGAGGAATTCAATGCGCTGTCGCGGCAGATCGAAACAGTTGCCATCACGATTTCCCTAAGGACAGAAGCGGAAACGAAAGTATTCGGGTTGAACTGGCGTCCGATCTACCAGTTGAAGCTGGCACTGCGCGACGGACTCGACAGTGTGGCGAACTACGCGGCGATGATGGTGGCGATTTTGTTCTATCTTCCCGCCGTGCTGTTGTGGTTGGGAACGATCCTGGCGGGAATCATCGGGAGCTGGAAGATGGCGCGGTGGATTGGAGTTCGCTGGTTTGGTTGGAAGATTACCGAGGCATCGGCGGTGGCGAAGTAAGTTTCGATCAACTACTGGCCGGCTTGAGAAGTTGCGGGTGTGCCGAGGGACGGGCTCTCAGGCTTCTCGCCTCGAAACACGCGCGAGATGCCGCGAACGATGCGGCGCATGGGAAGGTCGCCTTCGGCGTCCGCAAGAAAGATTTCGCCGTTTCGGGTTCCGCGGTAGTACCAGCGCTTTAGCAGCGCCAGATGCTCCATCGTTTCCATGGCAGCGCTTGCTTTCGCGGGTGGGAATGAATCCAGCGCCGCCTGCACCCGCGATTCCATCGATTGTGACTTGGCATGGTCGGCAGACTGAATGCTGAACGAAATCGGGCCGCAGATTTTTCCCGCGTCGATTCGAAAGAACGCAACCGAGCCTGCAAGATGGTTCGGCTGGATCATCAGACCGGACAGCCGGTCGAGCCGTTGTACGATTTCGGGCAGTTGCATCACGATCGGCTTGAGCTTTTCCACGCGGGCATGAACTGCCGCTGCATCTTCAAAAGCCAGCCGGCCTGACGCGGCTTCGCGCTCGGCCGAAAATTCCCGGAGAAGCGAGTCTCCTCCGGAGTCGAAATAGGCCTGCACCCGCTTCACCTCCGTTTCATATTCCTCATCGCTGCAGCCCTTGAAACAGGGAGCGAGACACATCTTCATCTCGGAATAGATACAGCCGGGAAAACTTGGATCGGGATGGAGGTCGTCGACGCAACGCCGCATTTTGAAGAGGTCCAGCGAATCGTTTATAAACTTCTCAGCTGCAACTCGTGAAACAAACGGTCCGTAGTAGAGAGAACGTCCGCCGAGTCGCCCAAGCCGCGTAGTGATCGACGCTCGTGGATATTCGTTCTCCAGATGCAGCTTCACCAACGGCGCGAAGCGGAAGCGTAGGCGTTGCTGATAGGTCTTCGGGAACGTGGCGCGCAGGACGCTGTACAGCAGGAAACCGGATTCAAAGTCCGATCCGGTCGGAGCGTATTCGATCAGGCGCACGCGGTCGCGCAGGTTGAGCTTTTTCGTGCGCTCTTCGACGGGCCCGAGCAAACGCTGCAGGCGCCGTCGCAGATTCGCTGTTTTGGTAACGTACGGCTCCGCTTGGGCGTCTGCTCCGCGCAGCAGAAACACCGCCGCCCCAGTCGGCAGCGCGGAGAAAATCTCCGCATCTCGCTCCGGCGCGAATTCCAGGCGCTCAGTCAGCACAGAATCATTGTAAGCAAAGGTTGATCGGCACGGACGCAGAGCTTCGCCATCCGTGGATTCTGTTTGCCCCGCGTGCCGCCGCGTTCAGGCGTTACTTGAAATTGGCGCTGCGGAATTTCTGGCGGAAGTCCGTGCCTTCCAGAGTGACGATGCGGCACATTTCATGCAATCGCGATCGCATGCGCTCGCCGATTCGGTCGCCGAGCGTCTCGCCACGGCTTGCGGCTCTTGCAGGCGAAATGGAGCCAGTAGCGCCCGCCGCCGGCTGATCGTCAAAATTCGTTGTGATGATTGTGGTGCGATTGTCGTTATATCGTGTGTTCAGGATTAAGCTGACCGTGTCCCACACCCACTCCGTGGGTTTCACCGCCCCCAGTTCATCTAGCACCAGTACGTCGGTTTCAAACACCGGCCGCAGAACGTCCAGTTCCGTGGTCTGCACCGTCGAGTTGTAGGAATTCTGGATTTCTTTCAGCAGCTCACGATAGTCGTAAAACAGGCAGGGGATGCCTCTGTGGACGACAAGTTCCTTGATAATTCCAACAGCCAGGTGAGTCTTACCGGTTCCGATCTTGCCAAAAATCAGCAGGCCCTTGTCGCCGCGCGGATCGCAGGTTTTCGCGAAGCCGGCGGCAACGAAGTGAGCTTCCTCGAGCGACGGATGAGCCCCAGGGAAGTCCGTGTCATAGTTCGAGAGTTCGCAATGCTCATAGCGGCGTGGAATGCGGGCCGCGCTCAGCAACGATCTTCCCCGCTCCCGCAACTGGCAATCGCAGCGCGTTACGCGGCGATCGTTGGTGCTGCCACCAGCGCCAACAGCTTTCCATCCCGTGCCCTCACACAGCGGGCAAACTTGCGCCGGAGCTTTGATCACCCGCGACCCTTCGCTCTTCGAGCCGATTATTCTCAATCAAATTCCCCTCCTTCGACTTTGCACCCGAGGAACGCTTTGGCGCAAGCTGGAAACCCTGTCGACCTGTGTACATCCTGTGAACCCGCGCTGTGTCCTGTGGAGGGCATAGGAAAACCCTCCCGGCGAAGCCGAAAGGCCGCTCGGGTAGCCCCAATTCGGGCGCAAGCAGTGCAAAACAGGCTTCCCGCGCCGATTTTCACAGTTGACTTTCGCCACAGACGGAGGACAATACGAGCCGTCAGGTTTCCCGACTCAGCCATAGCCACGAATTCCCGCCGATCCAGGCTGGACGAGCTTGGCTGGGCATGAAAAGAGACCTGCGAGGAGAATCTCATGAATAAGGCCGACCTGGTTGATAAGATCTCAGGCGCGTGTGAAATCAGCAAAGCGCAGGCCACGACTGCCATCGATACTGCCGTGGACAGCATTACATCTGCACTCCGCAAAGGAGACAGGGTAGCTCTGATAGGATTCGGTACCTTCTCGGTGTCGCAGCGAAAAGCTCGGAACGGACGCAATCCGCAAACCGGCGCCACCATCAAAATTGCCGCCCGCAAAGTCGCGAAGTTCAGCCCGGGGGCCGAATTGAAGAAAGCTGTTAACAAAAAGTAATCGAAACGTAAGACCGCGAGAACGGCAGGGGCAGCCCTGCCGTTTTTTGCTGCCAGCAGGAGTCGCGCCGGCATTGAGGAGTCGTCCGGATGGTCCGTTTCCTTCGCACAAAAATACCGACGCTGCTTGCGCTGCTGGCCGTAATGGCGGCGCAGGGAAGCGCACCCATGCCGTTCGGCGTGTTGCGCCGGGTGTCGGAGACGCCCGTAATTGCCCCGCGCGGTGGCGGCTGGGAGTCGGCCGGCACCTTCAATGCCGCGGTAATCGTGCGAGGAGACAAGATCGTAATGCTCTACCGCGCGCAGGACAAGCAAGGCACCTCGCGCCTCGGATACGCCGAGAGCGCCGATGGAATCCGTTTCAGCCGCCGAGATGAGCCGGTATTAAGCCCGATGGAAGAATACGAGAAAGATGGCGGCGTTGAGGATCCGCGCCTGGTCCAATTCGGCGACACTTATTATTTGACCTACACCGGCTACAACAAGAAAGATGCGCAGCTGTGCCTGGCGACTTCCGCCGACTTAATTCACTGGAACCGCGAAGGGGTCATCATTCCAGCCAACAAAGGCAACTGGAACGTGAAGTGGACAAAATCGGGCGCCATCGTCCCGAAGAAGATCGACGGAAAATACTGGATGTACTTCCTGGGCACGACTCCCGACAACAAGGATCAGGCCGGCCTGGCATTCTCTACCAATCTGCTTCATTGGACAGAGGCCACGCAGGTTCCCGTATTGCCCGTCAGACCCGGCCGCTTCGATTCGCGGGTGGCCGAGCCGGGGCCGCCTCCCATCGTCACGCCCAACGGAATCGTTCTGATCTACAACGGCGCCGACGACAAACTGGTGTATCGCACCGGGATAGCGATCTTCGACCGCACCGATCCCCGGAAGTTGCTCTGGCGAACTGATCAGCCGGTATTTTCTCCCGAAAAGGATTGGGAGAAGATCGGTCAAGTGCCGAATGTAGTTTTCGTGGAAGGCATGGTGCGGCAGAGGAATCGATATCTGTTCTATTATGGCGGCGCAGACAAGTACGTGGGCGTGGCCGAAGCTTCGATCCGCCGCTCGCCTTAGCTTGACCCCCGCCCAAGCCACGCCCTACCATCGACTTGGTCCATGCGATTTCCCTTTTTCCCGATCAATTCACGTTGTCGTGCTCTCGTTTGGGGAGTTTGGTTGCTCGTGGCGCCAAACCTGCGCGCCCAGCCAGCCAAGCCACCGACGACGACGCCAGCCCCGGTTGTGACCTTTACCGACATCGCCCAAAAAGCCGGCCTGACCGCGCAAAACACTTTCGGCGGCGTCGACACCAAGAAATACATCATCGAAACCACCGGAACCGGCGTCGCCATCTTCGACTATGACAACGATGGCTGGCCCGACATTTTTCTGGTAAATGGCACAAGGCTCGAAGAATTTCCTGCCGGACAAGGCCCCAGCAATCGCCTTTACCGCAACAATCATGACGGCACGTTCACCGATGTCACCGCTAAGGCGGGCCTAACCGCAACCGGTTGGGGCCAAGGCGTTTGCGTCGGCGACTACGACAACGACGGATGGGAAGACATCTACATCACCTACTACGGCAAGAATCGCCTCTATCACAACGATCACGGAGTCTTCACCGAAGTGGCCGAAAAAGCTGGAGTCGCTGGTTCAGGCAAAGCCTGGGGCACGGGCTGCGCGTTCGTTGACTATGATCGCGACGGCCATCTCGATCTCGTGGTTGCGAATTATGTGGATTTCGATCTGGCGACCGCGCCAGCGCCGGGAGAACGCGCGACCTGCATGTGGAAGGGAGTTCCCGTCATGTGCGGCCCACGCGGTTTGCCCGGAGCCAAGAACATCCTTTACCACAACCGTGGCGATGGCACATTTGAAGACGTCACCACCAAAGCCCACATTGACCGCACCGACGGGCACTACGCCTTCAGCGTCTCCACGCTCGACTTCGATGAAGACGGATGGCCCGACATTTTCGTCGCCTGTGACAGCACCCCCAGCATTCTCTATCGCAACAATCACGACGGCACGTTTACCGACGTAGCCGTCACTGCCGGTGCGGCCTTCAATGAAGACGGCCGTGAGCAGGCCGGCATGGGCTCGACCGTAGCCGACTACAACGGCGACGGGCACCTCGACATTTTCAAAACCAATTTTTCCGACGATACTTCTACCCTTTATAAAAATAATGGCGACGGAACGTTTACCGACGCCACCACCGCCGCAGGCCTCGGCCTTTATACGCAATACCTTGGCTGGGGAACCATGTTTTTCGATATGGACAACGATGGCTGGCCGGACTTGATTCTGGTGAACGGACACGTCTATCCCGAAGTGGACAGCCAGCACCTGGGCAGCAGCTACAAAGAACCACGAATTCTTTATCGCAATAATAGGGACGGCACGTTTAGCGACATTTCGGCGTCTGCTGGCTCGGGCATTACGACTGCAGCGTCTTCGCGCGGGCTCGCGGTGGGCGACCTTTGGAACGACGGCAGGATTTCGATTGTTGTTAGCAACATGAACGCCGAGCCCAGCCTGTTAGTGAATCAAGTTCGCAATGCGAATCATTGGATCGCCATTCATACCGTCGGCACGAAAGCGAACCGTGACGGAATGGGCGCGCGCATTCGCGTGAAGACGGCGTCGCGCATCCTGGTCGACGAAGTCCGCAGCGGTTCCAGCTACATCTCGAACAGTGATACGCGGGTTCACTTCGGGCTGGGCGCGGCTCAGAAAGTCGAATGGGTTGAGATTCGTTGGCCAAGCGGGTTGACCGAGCGCTTTGCGAATCTGCCGGTGGACCAGATTCACACGCTCAAAGAGGGCTCCGGAGCTGCGGTGGCAGCGGATTCGAAGAAGCCGCAGTGATTTATTTATTTGCCTTGGGACTTTTCGGGAACTGCATCGTGCGGGTAATTCCTTCGCCTTCCGTCACGAAAATCAATTGATTGGCCTTGACGTCTTTCAGCGTATCGACCTCGCCGCTAGGCCAGCGAATCTCAAGCATGTCCACTTTCCCGGCTTTTCCCAGTCCAAAGTGAACTCGCAGATCATTCTGCGAGAAGTAACCGCCGCCGCTGCGCACCTCGTCGATCTGTTGATGCGGTTTCGTTTCGCCGGGCGGACGGGTCACGCACAACAGGCGCGCACCGATTCCGCTGCGATTCGATTTGGTCCCAATCGCGCGAATCTTGATCCAGTTGTGGTCGAGTTTCGAATCGCAACGCAGCAGCTGCGGATAGTCGTTGACAGTGTTCACGACCACGTCGATATCTCCGTCGTTATCAAAATCGCCAAAAGCGGCGCCCCGCGACGGGCTTGGCTCTGAGATGCCGGCTCCCGCCTGAAAGGATACGTCCGCAAAATGCCCGTTGTGCAGGTTCTGATAGAGCAACTTGCGCTGCGCATAACCCGCTTCTGTTTTGAGTTGCTCGACTTCCGGATAGACATGCCCGTTGCAGATCAGGATGTCTGCCCAGCCATCGTTGTCCATATCGAAGAATCCGCAGCCCCAACCCAAATATTGCGTGTGCGCGCCCAACCCCGCCGTGAAAGTGGCATCTTCAAAATTAGCTCCGCCCTGATTGTGATAGAGAGAAGGTGTATCTCCGGCGAAATTTGTTTTGACGATGTCGAGATTTCCGTCCAGATCGTAGTCCGCGGCGGAGACGCCCATGCCCGCCTGCGGCTTGCCATCGGGGCTGAGCGCGCATCCGGCTTCAATGGCGATGTCCTGGAATTTGCCGTTCTTTTTATTCTGGTAGAGCGCGCTGGCGGTGGAATCGTTGGCCACATAGATATCGGGCCAGCCATCGTTGTCGAAATCCGCAGTGAGCACGCCCAGGCCGTAGGTGCCGTTCGCGTTGAGGATTCCCGAAGCTTCGGACACGTCAACGAACGTTCCATCGCCATTATTGTGATACAGAATATTTTTGCCGCCCTGCAGGCCCGGCGGCCCGCACGCGACCATCACGCTCTTATAGAGACATGGACCGGATTCAGGGACTGGCGCAGTCGCCAGGTTGAGATCGATGTAGTTGGCGACGAACAGATCCAGGCGCCCGTCGCGATCATAGTCAACGAAGGCGCAACCCGTGTTCCAGCGCGTGCCCTTGCCCGCAACACCCGCCTTCTGGCTGACGTCGGTGAAAGTGCCGTCGCCGTTATTGTGGTAGAGAACGTTCTTGCCAAAGTAGGTGACGAACAGATCGTCCCATCCATCATTGTCGTAGTCGCCGACGCAAACCCCTTGTCCCCAGCCTGAATGAGCGACTCCAGCCTTCGCGGTTACATCGGTAAACGTACCGTCGCGATTATTGCGAAACAGATGGGAAGTCGGCTCACTGCCGGCGGGGAAGCCTTCCAGTCGCGCGCCGTTCACCAGAAAAATGTCGAGCCATCCGTCATTGTCGTAATCGTAAAACGCAACGCCGCAGCCGGTAGTCTCGAGCAGATATTTGTTCTTGTGCTCGCCGCCGAAAATAGTTTTCGCGTTCAGCCCGGACTCGCGCCCAATGTTGACGAAGCTTACTCCGAGACCACCGTTCGGCTCGTCTTTTGTCGCCGTCGCTTTCTGCTGCGGTCCGGCGCTGGCTCGCAGACGGCGCGGGCGTGCGATCGCCAGCACGCTTTCCAGCGAGAGCACCAGTGCTGAACGGCTAAGAGATTTCAGAAAAACACGGCGTGAAGAAAACAAGAGGTCGCTACCTGGCCCACTCGGCTCGTGCTAAAATTCGCCCCTACTTCTTATATTCAGGGTACCGCGACTTTGCAAGCTCCGCCGGGCCAAATCCCCGCCGCAAAGAGAAGGCAGCAATGAGTCCTCATTCGATTCGTTTCCGGGGTTCGTGCCTTGCATCCGTCATCGCGCGTTCTGTTTTATGGTTCGCCACATGCATGCTGTGCGCCTCTGTTTCCTTCACCCAGCAATCCGTCCCTGGTCCACAAGTGACGCAGGAGTTGTCGAGAACGATTCGGACCTGGGAATTCCTGCCGGTCGTCGGTACTCGCGCGGGACTGTTCGGCAACGAATCGGGACGATTTGAAGCCTGGGTCTATCCGCTGAAGATTTTTCGTGATTTCCATCTGACGTTCCACGTCGGCGATCGCGCGCTTCCCGCCGAGAGTCTGGCACGCACGCTGACAGTGCGTCCCGAGTCTGCCTCGATTCTGTACGTGGGCGATTCCTTCCGCGTGCGTGAAACGCTGTGCGTGCCGGTGAACGAGCCGGGCGCAATTATTTTGCTGGACGTCGAGACCGAGGAACCCTTGGAGGTGGAGGGCGCCTTCATCGCCGACTTCCAGCTGGAATGGCCCGCAGCGCTTGGCGGAACGTACGTGAACTGGGATGCGAAACAACGAGCCGTCGTTTTTGGCGAAGAGGCGCGCAAGTATGCCGCGCTGGTCGGATCACCTACTGGCGCGGACGCCCGACTCTCCTATCAGACCAACTATTCATCGTCCGATCAAAACTCTCTGCGCTTAGGCGTGACCCAAAAAGGAAAAGAGACCAAGGTAATGATGATCGCGGCGTCGGTCACAGGCCTAGCCGACGCCGAGAAAACTTACCAGCACTTGCTGGCTTCTTACGCAGACATCACGCGCGAGGCTGCGGATTACTATCGCGCTTATCTCGACAAGACAGTGAGCCTTGAGCTGCCGGACTCCGCGCTGCAGCAGGCTTACGACTGGGCGCGCGTCAGCACGATTCAGGGTGTGGTCAACAATCCATTTCTCGGCTCCGGACTGGTTGCGGGATACCGAACGTCGGGAACCGGACAGCGTCCGGGCTTCGCGTGGTTTTTCGGGCGGGATTCCATGTGGACTTCATTTGCGCTTAACGCCGAGGGAGATTATTCCACGACTCGCACGGCTCTCGATTTCATTGGCAAATATCAGCGCCAGGACGGCAAAGTGCCGCATGAGATTTCTCAGAGCGCGAGTCTGGTGCCCTGGTTCAAGGATTATCCCTACGCTTATGTTTCCGCCGATGCCACTCCCCTGTTCATCATCGCAATGAATGATTATGCAGTCCAGAGCGGAGATGTGGACTTCGCCCGCGACAAGTGGGACAACATCTGGCGGGCTTACCAGTTCATGCATTCGACCTATGATGCCCAGGGCTTCGCGCAGAACGCGGGCGTGGGTCATGGCTGGGTCGAAGGCGGACCGCTACTCCCGGTCAAGAACGAGTATTACCAGGCGGGACTCGCGGTCGAGGCACTGCGGGCGCTTTCCAATCTGGCTCGACTCGTCGGCAAAGATGACATCGGCAAGCAGCTGGCGGCGGAGTTTGAGCGCAGCGAACCTGCGCTCGATCAAGCCTTCTGGTCCCCCGAGCTGGATGCTTATGCATTTGCGTTGAAGCCGAATAACCAGCGGGCAAACGAGGCAAGTGTGCTGACGACTGTTCCCATGTGGTTTGGTTTGTCCGACGCAAGCCATGCCGACCAGACGATTACCAAACTCGCGGCCGAAGATCATCAAACCGACTGGGGCATGCGGATTATCTCTAATCAGTCAAAAGTCTATGACGCGTCGGGATATCACTTTGGCTCGGTGTGGCCACTCTTTACCGGATGGGCGTCCGTGGCCGAGTACCGCTACCATCGTGAGTTTCCCGCGTACTTCAATCTTCGGGCGAATGCGTTGCTCGGCGCCGACGGTGCACTGGGTCATTTCACGGAAGTGCTCTCAGGCGATTACTACCAGTCGTTCGCAACCAGTTCGCCGCACCAGATCTGGTCCGCGGCCATGGTCATCAGCCCGATCTTACGGGGAATGTTCGGGTTGCAGAGCGATGCGAAGGAGCGCACGATCAACTTTGCCCCACACGTTCCATCGGACTGGACTTATTTTGCAATGCGCAATGTTCGCGTCGGCGGGATCGTTGTGGACTTTCAATATCGCAAGACCGCCGACAGCGTTGTGCTCGAAACCAAACGCAGTGGCGCAGTCGATTGCTGGGTCGATTTTTCTCCCGCGATCAGTCTGCGTACCCAGGTGGTCAGCGTTACGTTGAATCATCGGCCTTTGCCGTTCAAGGTGCAGCCCAACAGGCACGATCAGCATGTTTCCGTAAGGTTCCCTGTTAAGAGCGGGCCGAATAATCTTGAGATTCGCGTGAGAAACGATTTCGGCTTGTCGCTGGCCAACGAACTGCCGCTTCTGGGCAGCGCGAGCCGCGGACTTCGCGTCTTGTCGGAAATATGGAACGCTTCGAAGACGCAGTTGACGCTCGCAGTCTCGGGCCGTGCGGGCGCGCGCTACGAAATCGACGTTTGGAATCCCGGCCAAGTCGCTTCCGTGGAAGGAGCGGTACTTACGAAGCTGGGAAAGCTGGAGATCCAAATGCCGCAAGGAGCGGCAGATTCCTATTTGCAGCAGAACCTCGTGATTCACTTTGCGCGGCCCTGATGATTGGCAGGTCACTTGCGTATTGTTTTATCCTGAACATCAATTTGGGAGGCTTGTCATGGCGCATTTCGAACGGATTCGCGATGTGATTTCCGGGCCGTTTAGTTCTGAGGTCATGCGGCAGCGCACGACGGCGGGGTGGCAATTGGTATCGCTCGAATGGCGGCGTGAATTGCCTGACTCGGAAGCTCCGACCGAAGGCGCCTTCGCCGAGGACATCCCATATGGACTGCGCATTTCCGATGACTGCCAGCGCCTGGAAGTGGATCCCACGGAAAACAGGGTGCTTATGCTGATGATGGAGTTGCTGGTGCAGGACTTCCCTTATTCCAGCGTAGTGAGCGACCTGAATGAAAAGGGTTTTCGGATGCGAAATGGCAAGCCCTGGAACCGGGTGGCGCTTTTCAATATGACGCCGCGCCTGATCGAGGTAGGGCCGCGCTTGTTCTCCACAGAGGAATGGAGGCGCCTGCGGCAGAGGTTTGCGCGGCCAAGGGAACAGGAAGTTTCGTAGTCCGACCCGACACTTCCTTGCTGGTCTTTCAGGTGCCGTCGGTTCGCACCTAGAGTCCGGAGATGTTCAATTCCGGCCACTGCTTTTCGAATTTGGACACTCTTGCCAGGCCCTGACTTTACGCCCGATTCATTTTTCAAGGGTTGGCCTGGATGCGGTTGGCGATCCGGATGCTTTTTCGATGGCAGCGCCAGTCCGCTTAGAGGAGTATCCATGAAGATCCTGCTACGCGACCTTCGATACGCTTTGCGGCAGTTGCGCCGCTCTCCTGGCTTCACGTTCACTGCAGTTCTGACGCTGGCGCTCGGGATGGGCGTGAATACTTCCATCTTTACAGTGTTCAACCAGGTGTTGCTGCGCACCATGCCCGTTCGGGCGCCGCGTGAGTTGGTGCTGCTGAAGGAGCACTCGCGCTATGAGACCGGCACGTTGAACACAACGGGCGGGGATGCGGAGATGTACTTTGCCTATCCCGCATACCAGGCGCTACGCGACGGGAACCGTGCGTTGGAGGGATTGGCAGTAACAACTGTCAGATCCGCCACTCTGGTCACTGCCAAAGATGCCGACAGAGCAAAGATGCAACTGGTGAGTGGAAACTATTTCACGCTGCTTGGAGTGCAGCCCGTGCTGGGTCGTCTGTTGACGCCGTCGGATGATGTCTATCATGAAGGCATGGCGGTTGCGGTGTTGAGCGACGACTACTGGCGCTCGCACTTTGGCGGCGATGCTTCGATTCTCAACCAGAGGATTCAGATCAATGGCTCCGCATTCACGATTGTGGGCGTTGTCCGGCATGAAGGATTGATGGATGGCGAGCCCTCGGCAATATTTCTCCCAGTTGCAATGGTGGGAGCGGTCACTCCGGAGAAAGCAGATGTTCTGAACGATCCTCTGAACCGCTGGCTCAATATGATCGGACGGTTGGCGCCGGAGTCAACCCGTCCACAGGCAGAAGCGCAATTGAATGCGCGGTGGTGGAACTGGCGGCGCGATGTGCTGAAAATACGAGAGCACAAGATTCCCGACAAAAAAGGCTGGCTCGAAACGCATCTCACGGTGACCGAGGGCGGGCGGGGCATTTCGCTGCTGGAAGGCAGGCTGGGGCAGCCGATCAAGATTCTGGAGACGATGGCGCTGGTTGTACTCATGATTGCCTGTGGCAACGTGACGAACCTGTTGCTGGCGAAAGCGGTGCGCAAACATTCGGAGCTTGCGGTGCGGGGAGCGCTGGGCGCCAGCCGGGGCCAGATTTTTCAGCAGGTGCTGGCGGAGGGTCTTCTGTTGGGCTTGATGGGAGCGGCCTCCGGCCTATTTTTGGGATGGGTCAGCCTGAGGCTCTTGTTGAGAATGGTGCCCGCGACGAATTCGCTGCACGATGTTCTAGCGGTGCAGCTTGATTGGCGGGTGATTGCTTTATGCGTGGTTGCGGGCGGGCTGACGAGCTTGATCTTTACCGTGGCCCCGGCGATTTTGAGTATGCGTACCGATCTGATTGAGGGTCTGCGCAGCGAAAGCCGCACTGTGATTGGCGGGAGTGGAAGGGTACGAAACTTTCTGGTGGCGGGAGAGATTGCTCTGAGTCTGGTGCTGCTTACAGGTGCCACGGTTTTCAGCTGGAATTTATATCAACTACGGAACACGAATCTGGGATTCGCCACGGATCACATGGTCACGTTCGGCGTAGATGCGTCCCCGGGCAAGTCGGGGGCACAAGTAAGAAATGAGTACGCGAGCATGGTGGATGCTATTCGGCGGCAGCCAGGAGTTTACGGTCTGGCGTATGCCGCCGATGGCCTGATCACCGGCGACACGATGGGAGACAACATCACGGTGACGGGCTACGGTGGTGCGAACGAGGAGGAGACTCCAGACCAGGAGTGGGTCACTCCCGGTTTCTTCTCCACAATAAAAGTTCCGCTGCTGGCGGGGCGGGAATTTTCCGAACAAGATACGCCAACGTCACAAAGGGTCGCGATCGTCAACGACGCCTTTGTTCAACATTACTACGCTGGTGACGTAGGGAAAGCGCTGCGCGGTGTATTCGGTTTCGGTTTGGGAGATCGGGTCAAGCAGGATATCCAGATTGTGGGCGTCATTCCTACCATACGCGCAACCAGCGTTACGAGCGTGCCGGGAGTGCCATTCCTGTATTTGCCCTACGACCAGACCTATAGCCCGGACGGCTCCGACCGGCGCCACCATTCGGCAAGCTTCTACGTCAGCACGACCGGTGATCCGGCGCAACTGGTGAGTACGGTACGCTTGCTGGTTCGGCAGATCGATCGCAATCTTCCGATCACCGGATTGGGAACCATGGAAGAACACATCAACGGGACGATTTTCGAACAGCAGATGGTGAGCACGCTCTCGATTGTGATGGGTGGGCTGGCGCTGGTGCTGGCTGCGATTGGGCTCTATAGTCTGCTCGCGTTTGTAGTGACCCAGCGCACCCATGAGATCGGAATCCGGATGGCTTTGGGCGCGCATCGGCACCACGTTTTTGGGCTGGTCGCGAGACGAGTGGGCTGGCTTTTATTGGCCGGCCTGGGTGCGGGGTCCCTTGCAGGATGGGCTGGGCTGCGAATTCTGGCTAGCCGCGATGCGAATTTGGCGCATCCGCCGGTTTGGCTCTTCGGCATCACGGGGATCGTATTGATGGGTCTGATGCTTTTGGCTGCGGCACTGCCGGCACGACGGGCTGCGTCGATTGATCCCATGCGGGCATTGCGGTCGGAGTGAGGGGGCCGGGACGGGACTGGATTTGAGTGCGCGGGCGAGGACGCCCCCGCGACAGCCGGCAAGGTGCCGACGCTACGCTGAGGACACAGTGCGGTCGGTGGATTGTCAAGCTAGAGAAACGATTTTGTAGGGTACCAATTCAACCTGACGCTAAACAAAAAGTCCATAAAAGCGCGCTCTGGCGATGCTATGATGGCCGCGTTCGCAGATTAGCTTGGGAAGGTGGACTCTGCACTCATGGCGATCGCGGCCCCCAATACTTCAACGCCTACCACAACTACGGCGCCCGGTACGGAGCAAAGTTACGGCGCTCCGCTGGCTACAGTTACGACGCTTTTTTTCATGTGGGGATTTCTTACCTGCCTGAACGACATTCTGGTTCCACACCTCAAATCGATCTTTGACCTGACGTACGCACGGGTCATGTTGATACAGTTTGCGTTCTTTGGAGCCTACTTTATCTTCTCTATTCCCTCCGCGAAGATCATTGATTGGATTGGCTATCAGCGGTCGATGGTGGTGGGGCTGCTCACTATGGGTCTGGGCGCGTTTCTGTTCGTCCCGGCGGCCAGCGTTCCGTCGTATCCATTGTTCCTGGGAGCGCTCATCGTTCTTGCGGCGGGGATTACTTGTCTGCAGGTGGCCGCGAATCCTTATGTGACAGTGTTGGGAAGACCCGAGACGGCCTCGAGCCGGCTGAATTTGACGCAGGCCTTCAACTCACTGGGAACGTTTCTGGCTCCATTTTTCGGCGGTCTTTTAATTCTGAGTTCCGCGCCCAAAACGATGGAAGAAATCCGCGCTTTAGCCCCCGATGCGCTACAAGCTTATCGCTTGCACGAAGCCGCGACGGTTAAGACGCCGTACGTGGGTCTGGGGATTGCGCTGGTTGTGCTTGCGGTCGCGATAGGCAGTTTTAAGTTGCCGAAGATCGAACACGCTCAACACAAGGTTGGGGAGAAGGTAAACGATTCGATTTGGCGGCATCCAAATCTTATTTTCGGAGCCATTGCCATTTTCGTCTATGTCGGCGGCGAAGTGGCTATTGGGAGTTTTTTAGTGAATTACTTCGGGCAGCCTGAAATTGGCGGCCTGACGGAAAAAGTCGCGGCCAGCTTCGTCGCTTTCTACTGGGGTGGCGCGATGGTAGGCCGCTTTATCGGATCCGCAATTCTGCAGAAGATAAGTACCCGCGGACTGCTTGGAGTGTGCGCCGTGTGCGCAGCCGGCTTGGTCGCGATCTCGATGCTGACTACCGGGCACTTCGCGATGTACAGCATCATCCTGGTTGGATTCTTCAACTCGATCATGTTCCCGAGCATTTTCACGTTGGGAGTCGCGGAACTTGGGCCGCTCACGGGAGACGGTTCAGGAATCATGATCATGGCGATCGTGGGCGGAGCCATTATCCCGGTGGCTCAGGGTGCGATTGCCGATAAGATCGGCATTCATCATGCGTTCTTTCTTCCCGTCATTTGCTATTTGTACATCTTATTTTTTGCGTTGAGCGGCTCGCGACCGAACAGTCAACGTTACGCTCGGGTCTAGCTGCGCCCGGAGAGACTCGTGGCCGGAACGAAATAACTCTTAACCACAGAGGGCAAAGAGTTTCACAAAAGAACCGAAATCTTGTGATGTCCTGTGGCCTCTGTGGTTCAATTTCTGCGGCGGGGAGATGGCTTTTGGTAAGATAATCTGCGCTAAGGATTCAACTAAAACGATTTAACTCATCATGGGGCAAATCAAGACACCGCTTCAGAAGCCCGGCGTAATTACGCTGAAGGCCGTTGCCCAGCACATAGGACTGACTCCCGGGACAGTATCCGCGGTTCTGAACGATTCGCCGTCGGCGCGTTCCATTCCGCAAGAGACCAAGAATCGAATTCATGCGGCGGCGAAGGAACTCAATTACCGTCCGAATTTTTTTGCCCGTACGCTGCGCAACAAGCGTACTTACACAATCGGCGTGATCGCGGAAGAGATTGGCGACTCCTATAGTTCGCCGATCATCAGCGGCATTGAGCAGTATTTGCGGCAGCGCGATTATTTCTTTCTTACGGTGGTGCACCGGCACGATCCCGTATTGCTGACTCGATACTCGCAAATGCTGTCGGAGCGGGGAGTCGAGGGCATCATCACCGTGGACACGACCGTGCAAGAGGCGCCAGTTCTGCCCACGATTGCCATTGCCGGGCATAAGAAGCTGAAGGGCGTTACCAACATCATTCTCGATCACGAACGGGCGGCTGTTCTGGCTCTGAACCACTTGAAAAATCTATCGCATGAGAGCGTGGCGTTTATGAAAGGAAATCCTTTGAGTTCGGATGCGAAGGATCGTTGGGATGCAATTTGCAAAGTGGCAGAACAGATTGGGATGAAGATCGATCCTGACCTAACGGTGCAGATCAACACCGACGACCCGACGCCGATGTTGGGATATCCGTTTGCCCAGGAATTGCTGGCTCGCAAGAAGCCGTTTACGGCGCTGTTTGCCTACAACGACATGTCGGCGATAGGCGCGATCCGCGCTCTTGGGGAACACGGACTGCGCGTTCCCCAGGACGTGTCGGTCATCGGATTCGACGACATTCCAGGCGCCGCCTTTTACACCCCCAGTCTGACGACTGTGCGGCAGCCGTTAAACCGAATGGGAGAGGTTGCGGCGCAAAGTCTTTTGGAACGAATTGAGGGAAAGAAAGAGTATCCTTCCGAAATCGCGATCGAGCCCGAGTTGGTAGTGCGGGAATCTACTGCGAAGGCGCCGGGCCCCCGTTAGCGGGCTGGCTTCCGATATAGTGTCCGCATTGCGCACCAGCCCATTCATCCCCGCCGACCCATCCAAAGCAGCAGTCTCCGCCCAGGCGCTGACCTTCGCGGCTTATGCCTCCTTTGTGCCCATTGGAATCGCGACCGTGCTTCTCGGTCCCATGCTGCCCACCTTGTCGGCCCGCTGGTCGCTCAATTACTCCCAGGCCGGCGCTCTGTTTACGGCGCAATATCTGGCTTCGACGTTGGCTGTGGCGCTCTCCGGCGTTCTGGTCTCGCGCTGGGGGTTTCGCTTCGCAATGAAGTGTGGACTGCTGCTGATGAGCGTGGGCGTGGGATTGCTGCTGGCGGGGCCGAAGATGATGGGAATCCTGTGCATCGCGGCTTCGGGAGGCGGCATGGGGCTGGCAGTTCCGGCGGCGAATTTGCTGGTGGCGGAGGTGAATCCGGGCCGGCGAAGCGCGACGCTGAATCTGCTCAATTTCTGCTGGAGTGCAGGTTCCGTGGCTTGTCCGTTTCTGGTGGCCGCAGCGGCGAAGAGCCATCAGATTCCGCTTTTCCTGGCGGGGGTGGCGGGCTTTGCGCTCCTGGTCGCGCTGGGGATCGCAGTCATGCCTTCGCATATTCTGGAACCGTCTGCGCCGAAGGACGTCGCTCAAAACAAAATTCCCGCCATTCACTGGAGGCGTGGCGTCGTATTCGTCCTCGCAGCTCTGTTTTTCTTGTATGTCGGCGTCGAGAACGGTTTCGGAGGATGGGTCGCATCCTACGCGAAGAGCCTGGGAAGTCTGACGCCGGCTGTGGCGCTCATGAGTCCGTCGTTCTTTTATGCGGCGCTTATGCTGGGGAGGTGGCTGGCGCCATTGCTGTTGCGACTGACCGACGAAGTTCGACTGGTGCAGGTGGGATTGCTCATCGCGTGCGCGGGTATGGCGGGACTGGTCTCATCGCACGGCCTGCGTGGCGTGGTGGTAAGTGCCAGCCTCGCGGGACTGGGGCTTTCGTACGTATATCCCATTACGATCTCCCTGTTGTCGCGCGAGTTTGGGCCGGCGTCATCGCGGGTTGGGTCTCTTATGTTCACGATGTCGAACATCGGAGGCGGATTGATGCCGTGGATGGTCGGCGTTTCGTCGAACCATTTCGGCAGTCTCAAGGCGGGACTGGCTGTACCGCTGATCGGATGCGCCGCCATGTATGGCCTATACTTGCGTCCGTGGAAGGCAGGCGCGGTGGAAACAGTGGGTTAGGTGCGTGCTCGTCACGCCACGGCAGCTTTCGGCTGCGCGCGATGGAACGCCGAGGGCGGCGTCTCATCTGGGGTTGCTTCGCGAGACATCCCCAAATTCGAACTTCATTCACGATTTCTTTCCCACACCGTACAATAAGTAAACTCCTGCCGGCTCGGGCTCACCGCAGTGCGGCAGGAGTGAGTTTCTGACCCCAGGGAGGCCAGCGAAATAGCTTGGACGGATACGAGGGAGTAGCAGAGGAAAAGGAGCAAGATGTGCCTTTGAGCGAAGTCAGGAGCGTCCTGACAGCGGAAGAGGTCGGAAACCTTGCGGCGGATGGCGGCCAGCCGGCGGAAACGCTGATGAACGTGGTTGCACTCATCGCCAAGAGATTTCGAACTGATGTGTGCTCCGCATATTTACTGGAACCGGATCGCGCCAATCTGGTGTTGGCCGCTACCGTAGGACTTCGCAAGGAATGCATCGGCAGTCTGCGGATGGAGGTTCATGAAGGGCTCACTGGCCTGGTGGCGGAATTGGTGCGGCCGGTTGCCGTGGAACAAGTGAAACAACATCCCCGGTTCAAATACTTCCGGGATGCCGGCGAGGATGCCTACCAGTCGTTCCTCGGGGTTCCCTTGATCGATCGGGGAGTTCTGCAGGGAGTTCTGGTGGTGCAAACCAAGGAAGCCCGGGTTTTCAGCGAGAACGAGATTCGGATGCTGACCGAGGCTGCGACCCAGGTCGCTCCCGTGGTGAGTGAAGCCCGGACTCTGGATCGATTCATCGCTCCGCTGCAGGAACGACTGTGGACCCTCGCACGCAACTTGTGGTGGAGTTGGGATCCCAACTGCGCCAGTTTGTTTCTCGATCTCGATCCGGCCCGCTGGAACGAACTCAATCACAATCCGGTCGCTTTGCTCAACGAACTGCCTCTAGCCAAACTGGAAACCCGCGCCGCGGAGCTGATGCTACATAGCCGCGTGAATTATGCGTATCGCCGGATGCTGGAATATCTGGAGGACGACCGGACCTGGGGCGCGCAACGCGCCGGCGTGCTACGGCCGCATCCAGTGGCATATTTTTCGGCGGAGTTCGGTCTGCATGAGTCGTTGCCCGTATATTCCGGAGGCTTGGGCGTGCTGGCCGGCGATCACATCAAGAGCGCGTCGGACCTCGACATCCCTCTTGTGGGGATTGGTCTGTTCTATGGCCAGGGATATTTTCGGCAGCGGCTCGATCTCGGGGGATGGCAGCGGGAAGAATACCTCAAGACCAACGTCAATCAGATGCCGATGGAAGTGGCGATCGGGAAAGACGGACGGCCCGTTGTCGTGGAAATCGAGACGCGCAGCGGCCGCATCAGGGCGAAAGTCTGGCGCGTGAAGGTGGGACGCCGGGACCTGTTGCTGTTGGATTCCGACGTCGAGGGCAACGCTCCCGAGGACCGGCAGCTCACCTCGCGCTTGTACGGTGGCGACCTCCGCATTCGCATTCGTCAGGAATTGTTGCTGGGCGTGGGCGGATTGCGGGCCCTGAAAGCTCTCGGGATTTCTCCCGGCGTTCTGCATCTGAATGAAGGCCATAGCGGATTTGCGGTCCTGGAAGCGATGCGCATGCGCATGGAGGAAGAAGGCATCTCGTTCGAGGCCGCGGTTCCGCGAATTTCGCGCGAAGTGGTGTTTACCACGCACACTCCAGTACCGGCGGGGCACGATCGATTCGACGCGACTCTGGTCGAAGAACACATCGGGCCGCTGCGCGAAGCGCTGGGACTTTCTCAGGACAGTCTGCTGGGGCTCGGTCGCGAGAATCCTAGCAATGGAGAAGAGCTGTTTTGCATGACGGTGCTGGCGTTGCGGCTTTCGCGGCGCGCCAATGCTGTTTCCGCGCTGCACGCCGAAGTATCGCGCGCCATGTGGACGAATCTATTTCGAAATAAACTGGAGGATGACGTGCCCATTGGACACATCACCAATGGGGTGCACGTTCCGTCATGGCTGGCTCCGCAAATGTTCCGCCTCTACGATCGCCATCTGGGTACGAACTGGAATCAACGCGGCAGCGAAGCGAAAATCTGGCTGGGGATCGAGAATGTGGATGACGGCGAACTTTGGGAGACGCACCTGAACTTGAAGTCGCAGTTGATTGAGTTCGTTCGCCGGCGCGCGGTCGATCAAGCGGCACGCCGCGGAGAACCCCAGGAAGTCCTGCAACGCCTGGAGCGCGTGCTCAGTCCCGATGCTCTCACCATTGGATTTGCTCGGCGGTTCGCGACCTATAAAAGGGCCAATCTGATTTTGACCGATATCGAGCGCCTGGCTTCGATGGTGAACGATCCGAACCGCCCGGTGCAATTTGTATTCGCCGGCAAGGCGCATCCACTGGACGAACCGGGCAAGCGCGTGCTGCAGCAGATTGCCGAGTTAATGCGGGAGTCCAAGTTCCGCGATAAGTTCGTGTTTGTGGAAGACTACGACATTAACGTGGGGCGCCACTTTGTACAGGGCGTCGACGTCTGGCTCAACAATCCGCGCAGGCCATTCGAAGCATCCGGCACGAGCGGGCAGAAAGTGGTGCTGAATGGCGGGCTGAATCTTTCCGTCCTGGATGGCTGGTGGGCGGAGGCTTTCGACGGCATGAACGGATTCGCAATCGGGACCGGGCGGACTCATTCCAACATGGCCGTTCACGATGCGCGCGACGGCGAAGACCTGCTGCGAACCCTGCGCGACGAGGTGATTCCGCTGTACTACCATCGCGATCGGGACGGCCTTCCTCGGGGCTGGATCAAGCGCATGAAGCGTACTATCCGCACCCTGGGCTGGCGCTTCAACGCCGACCGCATGGTCATGGACTACACGCTGAAGTGCTACGTGCCTGCGGCGGGCGGCACGTCGAGCGACATGAGAGCCGGTTCGTAGGATTTTGCGCTTGAAAAGAACGCGAGGCGGGAAACTGCTTTGAAAAATGATCTGTGGCCCGTGGGCCCAGTTCATTCTCCCTGTCATGGCATGATTCCCTGAATGGCGTCCCAAAATATTGAGCATACCCATACGACAGAAATCATGAGCAGGACCGCCCCGACCACGAAGTATTTCATCAGCGCTCCTTTTTCTCAGTTTTCTCAGTCTGCACTACGACTCGCGCTTGCGCTTCTTTTTGCCGAAGTCTGCCTTAATTTCGCGCTTGCGCTGTTTACACTTTCTGTCTTGTTACGAAATCCGAACACCCTTTCGGCCCACGCTAAGCAGGAACATTAGACAGTAGAAAGGTCCGAAACTTCAGTAACTTTCCCTTCAGCTTTCCTCCTCTAGAATTTCACTATCCCCGAATCTCGATTGTCAACGAGTGAATAGGCGGCCATTTCTGTGAGTAAAGAGCGTTTGTTTGTGAGCGGGGCGAAGATTCCTGCTCATATGCGTCAAGTCGAGAGGCGGGAATGGTGGCTTTGGGGCTCTGCCGTCGCTGTCACTCTGGTCCTGACATTCGGTATCCTTTCTTTAACCTTTCCAGGCTTCCGCCAACCCACCGACAATACCTATTTCCTGAATCTGAAAGAGTGGGTTCGCGGTCTTGCCGCTCTGGTCTTGTTATTCGACATCTACACCTTCTACCAACAGTGGCAGCTACAACGAATCCGGCGCCGGTTGGCCGAGCACGAACAACTTTTTCAACTGATTACGGAAAATGCCGCGGATATGATCGCGGTGATAGATCGCGACGGACGCCGCGTCTTCAACAGCCCCGCCTATCAGAAGATTCTTGGATATCGTTCAGAAGAACTGGCAGGAACTTCCTCGCTGGATCAGATTCATCCGGATGATCGTGAGCGCGTGCTGGAGGCAGCGCTGAAGGCCAACAGTACTGGGCGCGGCGAACGGCTAGAATATCGCATCCGTCACAAAGACGGTTCATGGCGTTTTTTTGAGTCAACGTCCAGCGCGATTCGAAGTCCGGAAGGCGAGGCTGATGGATTAGTCATTGTGAACCGCGACATCACCGACCGGAAACGGGCTGAAGAAAAGTTGGCTCACCAGTCTTTCCATGACGGATTAACCGATCTTCCCAACCGCGCTCTTTTTCTCGACCGTTTGCAACGGGCCATTACTCTTTCTCGCCGGCGCTCCGATTTCAGGTTCGCCGTCTTATTCATCGATATCGATGAGTTTAAAGTCTTCAACGACAGTATGGGACACGCGGCCGGTGACGGCCTGTTAATCCAGATCGCGCAGCGTCTAAGCGCGAGCCTTCGCGGCGTAGACACGGTTTCGCATCCGCGTATGGGTAAACTGGCAGACCCCTTCGTAGGCGAGAGCACGTTGGCTCGTCCGGGAGGAGATGAGTTCACAGTGCTCATTGAGGAACTTCATGATCCCAGCGACGCTATTCGAGTGGCGGAACGGATTCAGCAAAGACTGGCCACTCCCTTCGATTTCAATGGTCACGAGATTGTGCTTTCAGTCAGCATTGGCATCGTTTTCAATCACAAGAATCCGGCGGATGCCCCAGATGTCCTCCGAGACGCCGAGATTGCCATGTATCGGGCCAAGAGCACAGGCAAGGCACGTTGTGAAGTGTTCGACCAGGCCATGCATGCTGGCGCCATCAAGCGCTTGCAGCTTGAAACCGACTTGCGGAAAGCCATCGAGTTGGAGCAGTTTCGCGTCTACTACCAGCCCATCGTATGCTTACGCGATGGCAGAATCGTGGGGTTCGAGACGCTTAGCCGCTGGCAACGTCCGGAGGGTCTGGTCATGCCCGGAGAGTTCATCGCAGTCGCCGATGAGACCGGCATCATCTTACCCCTCAACCGGCAGCTGCTTTATGAGGCCTGCTCGCAACTTCGTTCCTGGCAAGCGGCCTTTCCCTGTGACCCTCCTCTTACCATCAATGTAAATATCACGCCAAGGCAGTTCGCGGAGCCTGATCTGGCCTCTCAGATTGGCAGGACCTTGCAGGAGACGGGACTGGATCCGCGCTCGGTCAACCTGGAAATCACGGAGACGATTGCGATGGAGGATGCCGACAGGTCCACGATTGTGCTCTCCGAGTTAAAAGCGCTGGGTGTTCGCCTGGACATTGACGACTTCGGGACCGGCTACTCCTCCCTCAGCCGGCTGCAGCACTTTCCAGTGGATACGCTGAAGATCGACCGTTCGTTCGTCTCGCGCATGGACACCAACGTCGAAACTCGCGAAATCGTTCGTATCATTGTCATGCTTGCTCATGGCCTTGGGTTGAAGGTCGTGGCGGAAGGTGTCGAAACAGTAGCTCAGGCGGACATGCTCAAGGAGCTAGGCTGCGAAATGGCTCAGGGCTACCTTTATTCCAAGCCTGTACCCGCCGATAGAATCGAGCAACTCCTAAGGGAAAACCGCGCTGGGGAAGCCGCCGCGAGTCGGGCACGAGCCGCCAGTTCTACGCCTGCGTGAATTCCGCCGCGACCGGGAATCTCGGGTCTTAATATCAGCTCGCCCGTCGCGACAAACTTGACGATTACAACCAGGTTCAACTATACGGAGCCGTCAAATGATTTGAGACGGCTAATGGGATTTCGCACGACGTGGAAACACTCGCCGTCAAAGGCGGTCGGATCTGACGTATAGTTCCGGCGTGGGAGTGGAGACTTCTGCGGTTGATCAAAATCCAATCTTCCGAACTGCAGCTCTCACGAGACTCAGTTGGGCTTTGTCCGGCGTGCGATTCGCTTTCGCCGCATACATTCCTCGATCAGCCTCGTCGAGCAATTCGTCCAGCGTCACACCATCAAACCATTCCGAAACGCCAATGCTCAAACTCAATTCGAACCCATCCAGGCTTCTGGCGCGGTTCCAATCCATCAGATAAGTCCTGATTCTTTCAATCACCCTGATGGCCCCGACGCGGGATGTATCCGCCAGGAGAATAAGGAATTCGTCTCCCCCGTAGCGAAACACTGCGTCTGAGCCACGAACTGAACTCTTCAGCAAACCTGCGGTTTCTGCCAGTACCAAATCGCCCGTCAGGTGGCCGAAGGTCGTGTTCACATCCTTGAATCGATCAACATCGATCAACAGAAGCGAGAGCGAGCTGTTCAAGCGTTTGGCGTGGCTGATAAATCTTCCGGCAATATCCTCCAGGGAACGACGGTTATAAATCTCAGTCAAAGGGTCGGTGAACGATTGCTGTCGAATGATCTCCTGTTGGATCGTGCTCGATATGAGCTTTTCGCGGAGCCGACGAATTTCAAAGCGTTTTGTGACGAGATACGTGTTCAGCAACGCTACGAGAGCAACAAGGCCCAGAAGCAAAGGCCTGGATACTGTGGCCTCGAAGTGAACATTCTCATGGCTCAAGAAAGCTGCCGGAGAAAGGATCAATGTCAGCCCGGTAGCGACCAGGACACCCGTAAGAGACACGATCATCCACAGTTCCCAGTCGCGCCTTTCGAGCTGGGATAGTTGCTGGCCGATGCGCGCCAACACGCTTTCAGTTTGTTTGTGCATTGCTTTACCGAAAGCTAAGTCTAACGCGGCCCAGTAAAATCCGTCCGAGTACAAAGGTAACGAGTGGCAGTCGAGCGCCCTATTGCAAGACGCTCCCACCAGGGCAAGACTCTGACTGGACTGTGAAAAACGCGACCCGTCGAGACTGCGTCCGTAGCAGGACAGATCAGGCCGATCAATTCAGCTGCGCTTCCAGTCGTAGCGGTTACCGCCTATGCCATGCAGGGGACCGTGAGAGAATCATGGACTCGGGGTTTGATGGCTACTTATCGAAGCCCGTTAATTCCAGTTCTCTGGCCCAGGAACTTGACCGGCTTCTGCCCTAACGCCGGTTCGCAAGCGTGTCATGGCGGCGGACTATCCGTCGATTTCGTCCACTTCTGAGATGAATTGGCGAATAGACTCCTGATTCCGGGTGCCCACGCTCGTGAACTGGATGCCCTGCCGCTTTTCTTTGCCCCACACCACCGTTCCAACTGCTTCTATCAACAGGTCGGAAATAGGTAGGCGAAATGAAAGCCGCACCGCATCTTTCGGCCGCAAAGTGTTCGACTTCTACCGCCATCCCGCCCTGGCTGAGGTTCCAGCTCACCCCGTTCAGCGTGCGAGATCCTACAGCACAAGTCACGGTTGTCTGCAGTGGAACGCGCGTGTAGCGCCGCCGATTCTCTAACATCCCGCCACGGACGCTCCGAAACAACTTGTTTAACTTCTGTCGGTCTATCGGCTTCTGCAAGAAGAACGTCGCTCCCACGGCAAACGCCTCTTGCATACTCTCCCTCTGATCCTGTCCGGTTACGATGATGATGGGAGTCGATTTGTTCCATGACGATTTCCTGATCCAGCGCGCGAGATCGAAACCATGCAGTCTCGGCATTTCCAAGTCCAGAAAAATGCCGTCAAATTTCTCCTGGTTGACCCGCCGAGCAGCTTCTTCGCTATCGCTGACTGGCCTCACGTCGGCCTTCAGCGATTCGAATACTTCAGTCATCAACTCCAGGCTTGCAGCGTCATCCTCCACTACCAGTAGTTTTAGCTGCAGCATACTTCAAAGCTCCAGATTGGCAGAAATCTACACCTTCACACGCCGACACCGTTTATGAGATGTGATGTGACAGGCTTTGGATTCGATTTCGCGTTTGCAGGTTGTTATCCCTGCAATTCCAACTTATCGATTATGGCTCACCGGCGCGATCAGCGTCGGAACGGGAAAAATGAAATGAACGGCTTTCCGACCCGGTTCCGTTTCACCGCTAAGTGTTTCTTAATACTCGAATGAGGCTGTTTACCATGCTGATCTTGTTACGAAATCCGAACAAGGGTCCCATCTTAGATGTGAAGAACCTAGAGAACATCTAGCGCGGTGCCTTCCTCCGGGTGCGACACGATAGTTATCTTGCGGTTGTCACTCTCTCCAGTCATGCTTGAACTAGAGTTGAGAACGGGCTGCATGTTCAGAACAACGCAGTAACCTTCCAAGAAACCCCAACGTCAGCAAGACACCGGAGCACGATTAACACTTATGTTGGACAAGACAATCTTCTTTCGATTTAGAAAGGATCAGTGTGGAAACAGCGGCGAAGATAGCTCCGACACCGGTCGCGCCCGCCTCTAAGTCCATTCCGACGCCGGCGCTTTTGCTGGCAATGCTCGGAGTCTCTACCAAGGTGAGCGACCTGATCCTGTCGCCGGGCAGCTTCCCAATGGTGGAAGTCTCCGGCAAATTAACTCCGGTCAAAATCTCTGGAATGCCACCGTTAACTCCCGAGGATACTCGCCGTATTGCTTACGAAATGATCGAAGGCAACAAACAGGCGACAGACTCATTGCAGAATTTGGGGTCGTGTGACATCTCATATCGTGTGCCGGGGCGCTGCCGATTTCGGGTAAACATATTTCAACAGCGTGGAAGTTACGCCATTGTTATGCGCGTAATACCTCAGGCCATTCCTACTCTCGGTGACCTGAACCTGCCCCCGCAACTCGCCGAAATCGCCGACTTGCAAAATGGGATCGTTCTGGTGACTGGCCCCACGGGATCGGGTAAATCATCAACTCTGGCCGCAGTGCTGGACCGGATTAATGAGAGCCACGCTTATCACATTCTGACGATTGAGGATCCCATCGAGTTCATGCACCGGCACAAGCGCTCGATCGTTCATCAGCGGGAACTGCACAGTGACACGCCCAGCTTCGCGCTCGCTCTGCGGGCCGCATTGAGACAGGCGCCCAAAGTCATTCTTGTAGGAGAAATGCGAGACAAGGAGACCATTGAAATCGCACTGGAGGCGGCGGAAACGGGCCATCTGGTTCTTTCCACTCTCCATACGATTGACGCTTCCAAAACCGTGGAGCGAATTATCGGAGCGTTTCCGATGGGAGAACAACAAATTATTCGCAATCGCTTGGGAAAGAGTTTCCGGGCAATCGTCTCTCAGCGCCTCATACCGCGGAAAGATGGAAATGGACGTGTGGCAATCGTGGAAATCCTGAAATCAACGCTTCGAACCCGCGAATACATAGAAAAGGGCGAGCAAGATGGCAAGACGCTTCTCGAAGCCATGGCAGACGGCGACACGGAGGGGATGCAGCACTTCGACGGCGAGATCGAAAAACTCGTTCGTGTGGGCCTCGTCAACATCAGTACCGGCCTCGCCTACGCAACGAATCCAGGGAACTTGCGGCTGCTGCTGGCGGATTTTGCTGCCGATCAACCAGGAGAATAGGGACTCCCAGTTCGAGTGAACTCAAGAAAGTGTGCTGAGTTCGCGACTTCTTTATGGCGGCGAACCCATCACGCATTCTGTGAAACAGCCACGGTCACGACATCCCGGCCGCGTGCTTTCGATTCATAGAGGCATTGGTCCGCAATTTTAAGCAAATCACGGCATGTCGAACCATGCTCTGGAAACGCCGCCACACCGACCGAGAGCGTGAACTGCCCAAGAGTTTCTTTTTTATACTGCAGCCGAAGGCTCTTTACTTCCGAGCGCAGGGCATCCGCGCGGATCGCGGCGTCCTGCGAAGAGGATTCGGGAAGAATAATGGCGAATTCCTCGCCACCATAACGGCAGCATATATCGGTAGCACGAAAAAAATTGCGAAACAGATCAGCCAGAGATTGGAGCACCAAGTCTCCTGCGTCATGGCCAAAACTGTCATTGAATCTCTTGAAGTGGTCGAGGTCGAGAAAAAGAACCGCGATGGACTGCTTCTTTCGAGCAGCTATTCGCAGCTCTCGTTCGAGGGATTCCTCCAGGAATCGCCGGTTAAACAAACGAGTCAAGGGATCTCGAATCGCCTGTTCGCGAAGAGTCTCACGCAGCTGCTGGCTCGCCAGCGAAAGGGCGATCTGCGAGGCCGCGCTGGTGGCAAGTCGCTCCTGAGAATCCCGGAAGCTCTCTGTATTGGAATCGTAGCGCGACGCTCGTCCGCACGGGAATTCAAGATGTAAGACTCCAACTGTGTTTCCGTGCGCGACCATCGGTACACATAGATATTCTTTAGTCGAACTCTCGTTCAGATGTTGACAAGTAATGCCGTTATCTGGATGTCCGCTCCAGTGTGGCTGGCCACGTCGCAGCGACCAGCATGCGTCGGGAGGAAATGTCGGGGCCACGCCGTCCTTTTTCCCCCATCGAACCGTTGCCTCCACGAGGTCCCGAGAAGACTTAAACAGATAGAGCCCTCCGGAAGAAGCGTCGGGAAAAAGCCTCTGCAACGAGTTACCGACGACCGCACAGGCTTCCTGAACATTTCCGCTACACTCGAGAAGCGATCCCATTTCATTCAATGAGGTCATCTGTCTTGCGCGAAGCTCCAATTCCTTCACTAACCGGTCGAGCGACTCCGCATGTTGCCGCTGTGCCTCGTTCGCCCTGATCTGCTGCGAAATGTCTTCATATATTAAGTATGCGCCACGTACCTCGCCGTTCAGCATTAGCGGGACTCCGTGGAGTGCTAGATCAAGAATCTTCCCGTCCTTGCTCCGCTGCCTCACGGTCCGGTGCAACGCGCTTCCGGCGAAGATCTGGGGAAGAAGTTGCGCGGATTCCGTAGCTTGATCGTCGGCGCTTCCCATGCTCCCAATGTCGATCGAGCCGAGTTCGCGCCGATCGTACTGAAAGAGCTTCTCGAACGCGAGGTTGGCCATTTCGACTTTGCCTTGTCGATCGAGGACGACGATCCCTAGCGGGCTGTTCTGTATTAGAGAGTCCAGGTAGGTAGTCTGTTCATTCAGATCAATTGCCAGGCGATGTCGCTAGCTAACCTCGGATCCCACGATGAGCCCGACCGCGGACAGCACCAGCATGAGCAGGGCGACTTTGGCAAACAGTATTGGCGTTGGAGGAAACAAATGCATTGCGACTACAATTCCAAAATTTAGTGCCAGCAGGCCAGTGACAACCCGCCGGACTCCTTGACGCATGGCGATCCAGATGACCGGGATGAAACACAGATAAAAATAGTCGTAACGCCCGTCCTTGGTTCCGAACATGATGCAGAGGACCCCAAACATCGTGAGAATCTGGGCGAATACTTCTGCCACAGTGCCAACAGCGGGTCGCCTTCCTGGAGTCACCACTCTATCCGGGCGAAGCTGCGCGGGCGCTGGCGAGAGCCACTTACGAACATGCGGAAACACATGGACTAGGAGGAACGGCGCTATCCCGATCAAGCCGATGGCGTCCCCCAAAAACCAGCCCATCGCTGACGACTTGTATTCCCCCCAGGTAATGTTGTGGTCTGCGATCAGGCACGCAACCCCAATGATGGTTGCTCCTGTTGCGGCCGTGGCACTCACCAGGACGTATCGAACCACATCTCGTCGGCGCCGCAGTCCAAGATCGATCTGCAGCGGACCACGCAAGACAAATGCCGCAATGCCGTAACAGACGCCAATTCCAGCGGCATCCACAGTATTGCCGAAGGACAGGATGGATTGACCGTAGATAACTCTGCCGGCCAGAGCATTGGAGAAACAAACAACGAACGCATACCAAGGACTAATTCCCAACAGCAACGCCATGAGCAGCCCCACGGCCGGATACCATGCAACGAACCCAATGCGAGAAAAGAAAACAACTTCCGGGCGATTCAAGAGGAGATATAGCAGAACGAACGACACAGAAACCACAGCGTGACGAAGGATCAGGCGTCGCGAATGCATAAGGCAGAACTTCCGAGCCTGGCCGGCTCAGTTTCAATAACCCGAATGTTTCGTGCGAAGAGCGCCAACTACCGGCCCTCAGACGCGCGCGCTCTCTTATAGGTGAACATGTCTTAATCGATCTGCGGCACAATTCGAGCCACTCAGAGTTACCGCAGTAATCTATTTTGGCCGGTAAATCAGAAATCGGACCAGGGGTTGGTCCGTGCGAAGTCACAGGATTGCTACAAATGGCGAGGCCGCCTTATGGCAGGCGTTCCGAGCCGGTACAACCGAAGCGATGTAGAAGGACCGAAAACAGAATATGTCAGAATTTCTGATACCGGCGGAATTTAAACATGGCGGAGAGGGAGGGATTCGAACCCCCGATACCCTTTCGGGTATGCCGGTTTTCAAGACCGGAGCCATCAACCACTCGGCCACCTCTCCGGCTCGTGCGGGGCGTCCGGATGCGACGCGCGATTGCGTCGCTTTGGTTAGTTTACAACACGCGTGGTCAATCTCGTTGCCCGGGCAGCAGACCGAATGCCCGGGAATGAAACTCCATGACCTCGGCAAAGTGCGAAAGAAAATATGTCAGACTGTGGTCGCCGGGATAAGGATGGTATTCGTGCCGCACATTTTCCTTTTGTAGTTCGTCATGGAGTACGGCCGCTCCTTTTTCGAAGCCGTAATTGTCATCGTGGCCGCAGTTGAAATAAATGGCCATCTTCCTGAGACCCGGTGCATGTCTCTTCGCCAAAATAAATGGACTGTTGTCATTCCAGTGGGGGACGTTGATGGGGTCGCCAAACACCGCGGAAAGCACCCCTGCCAGGGGCGCTCCGGTTCGGGATGCGGCGTCCAACGCCTGCGGCGACTCGGTGATGAGCGCGGCGCTCTGGGCACTGACGGCTGAGAAAAGTTCAGGATGGGCGAATGCGAAGCGCAATGCTCCATAGCCGCCCATGGAAATTCCGCTGATGGCGCGTCCCGCGCGGCCGGAGCGGATCCGATACTTGCTCTCGATATATGGCAGGAACTCCTGCAGAAAAAAGTCGCTGTAGCGCACTGCGCCGTCGGCGGAATTGATGTAGAAGCTGCGTCTGCCCTCGGGTGCGACGATCAGAAAATCTCCGATGCTGTGCTGGTTGCGCAGATCTTCGAGCAAGGTCCATCCGCCGCTGTTGAAGAGGGTTTGCTCGTTGTCGCCCAAACCGTGCAGAAAATAAAGGGCCGGATAACGCCGGGGAGGATGCTGGGCCGCTCCCGCATCATAGCCGGGAGGTAAGTAGACGCAATAATGGGTGACTCTTTTGAGGATCCGGCTGTTGAGAGCGCTGCAATCGATGCGGCTCTGTGCAGTCGCCGATGCGACAGCGATTAGAAAGAGCAAGAGAAGCCGGAAGTGAGCCATGCGTGTCTATTTATTCGTAACGTAGCGCCTGTACCGGATCGAGCTTGGCGGCCCGTGCCGCCGGGTACAAGCCAGATGCCAGGCTTACCAGGAAGGCAAAGACGATGCTGAACACCACCAGCCATAAAGGGACTGCCCAGAAATGTTCCGGTGGGACGGACTGGCTTTTGAGGTAAATGTTGATTCCGAAGTTGATGATCTGGCCGATGGCCCAGCCCAGTACCACCCCCACAATCCCGCCCAGAATCCCCATTGCTCCGGCCTCGGCGAAGAAGAGTTTTTTGACATCTCCATCGCTGGCGCCAATCGCCTTCATGATGCCGATTTCGCGGCGTCGTTCGAGAATCGCCATGACCAGTGTGTTGACGATTCCGATGGATGCGACCGTCAACGCGAGGCTGCCGAAAATTCCAAGGAATGCGTATAGGACTTTGAAAACCTGCCGCAGGCTGTTGCTCGCGTCCAGAATCGAGAATGTGCTGAAGCCCATTTTCTTGATGGCGTCTTCCACGGACTGTACTTGCGCCGGATTCTTAACCCGTACGCTGATAGAAGAGTAAACGGGCTGATCAGACCCGGCCCGCGCAATCTCGCGCAAATCGGTAGGCTGCATCACGTGCAGATCCTCGGCAAGTTTCAAAGGCAGAAACACTTTGGAGCGCATGGGACCGCGCATGCTCTCCGGGTCAAGATCCGAGATCCCGATAATCTTCAGCTTCTGTTCGCGTGAGACAACGGAATACGCCGTACCCTCGGCGCTGTCATCCGCGAGTGTTGGTTCTTTGGCCCCGGACGACTGAGCGGCAGGCGCAGCCTGTCGTTGCGCGTATCGCATGGTCAATTCCCTACCCAGCAGTGGCTTTGCCAGTTCCGCAACGCTCGGCTCAGCCGCTCCCAGAGGCGGTGTCTTCCCTAGCAATTCTTCGGCAAAGGATTTTTGCAGGATCACTCCCGCCTCGGTGTCGGATGAAAAGAATTGGCCCTGCATTCCATCGAAAGCGTCGTTTGACTTTGCCGACAGAGGCAGGGCGGAAATCATGGTGAGATGAGGCTTGTCTTCAAAACGCAACTCGGTCACAAAGCGAATGTCGGGATAAGCCTCGCTCACGTTGGGCAGGCGTTCCATTTCCTGACGCGCGGGTTCGTCGAGAACGCGGCTTTCGCCGGGATTGGGACCCTTGCGCTCTTCCTCGCGCCCCATCCCACGCAGGTCGCGCCGGGAAGAAACGATAACGGTGTCGAAGAGTCCGGACTTCGCCAGGCGCCGGGAAAACAGTTGCTGCAGGCCGGTGCCGAGCGAAAGCATCGCCACCAGTGAGGCGACTCCCACGGAGATGCCAATTGTCGTGAGTGAATTGCGGAGCACAGATTCGCGCAGATTCCGCAGGGCGAGTTCGGCAAGATCTGGAATCTTCACAACTGGGCTCCCTGCGTGACGCAAGTAGGAGTGTTCGGCCGGTCGTCAATCAACTTCCCGTCTGCCAGGAAGATCATGCGTTGCGCGTACCGCTCGGCCAGAGCGCGCTCGTGAGTGACCATCACAACCGTCATTCCCAACTCGCGGTTAAATATGCGGACCATGTCCATAATTTCCGTTCCGGTGTGGCTGTCGAGATTTCCAGTGGGTTCATCAGCCAGCAGAAGCTGCGGACTATTGATCAAGGCGCGCGCCAGGGCTGCCCTCTGCTGCTCTCCGCCGGACAACTCGCTGGGACGATGGTGCATCCGCGCCTGCAGGCCCACTCGGTCCAAAGCCTCGCGGGAAAGTTTCTGGCGCCGGCTGCGATCGACCTCCGCAAAACGTAGCGGAAGTTCGACGTTCTCTGCCAGCGTCATGCTGGGGATCAGGTTGAATGATTGAAATACCATGCCTACGACATGCAGCCTGTATTTGGCGAGCTCCTCGCGCGACAGTTTTGCCAGATCTCGATCCTGCACCACAACACGTCCCGAGGTTGGACGATCGAGTCCTGCGATCAGATTCAGCACGGAAGACTTGCCCGAGCCGGAAGTTCCGAGGAGCGCGAGAAACTCTCCGCCGCGAACTTCGAGGGACACTCCATCGACCGCGCGGATCAGCGCATCGCCCATGCGGTAGTGACGGCAAAGATTCTCGCTATGAATCGCAACCGTACGAGGAGCGGCGGAAACTGCGGGGACCGTCGTCATAGCGGGTTAGCGCATTTCTCCTCGCAGCACGCGCAGTGCGTCTGCAGTCTTTACTTCGGCGCTCTTGGCGCCTGCGCCGTTGCCAGTCACGGCAACCGTGTCACCCTCGCCGGGAGCGAGAAATAGATTTTCTTCCACTCCGTGTTGGCGTGTGTAAAGGTCATAGTAGCGTCCACGCGCCGAATAGAGCTGGGCGTGCGTTCCGCGCTCTACGATTTGTCCTTGTTCCATCACCATGATCTGGTCGGCACGACGAATGGTTGAAAGCCGGTGCGCGATCACGAACGTGGTGCGTCCCTGCATTAGGTATGCGAGTCCCTGCTGGATCATCTGTTCCGATTCTGAGTCGAGGCTGGACGTGGCCTCATCCAGAATCAGAATGCGCGGCTCCGCGAGAATCGCCCGGGCGATCGAAATGCGTTGCCGCTGGCCGCCTGACAATTTCACGCCCCGCTCCCCGACTACCGTGTCGTATTTGTCGACAAAAGATTCAGCGAATTCGTCAACGCGTGCAATGCGGCAGGCGCGCATGATTTCTTCCTCGCTAGCCTCAGGCCGCGAAAAAGCGACGTTCTGACGGATAGTTCCATCGAACAGGAACGATTCCTGGAGTACAACTCCCAGGCGCGTACGGAAGGAGTCGAGGCGTACGGTGCTCAAGTCCACGCCGTCCACCAGCACTCTACCCTTCAAAGGCACATAGAAAGCCGAGATCAAGCCAATCGTCGTCGACTTCCCCGAACCCGAAGAACCTACGAGCGCAGTTACTGTGCCGGGCTCCGAGCGGAAAGAAATGTTGCGCAGAACATCGTGAGTGCCGTCATAGCTGAAAGTAACATCGTCGAATTCAACGTCGCCCACAATGTCGTGCAGCTGTACGGAACGTCTCGGATCCTGGTCTTCCGGCCGCTCACCCATGATTTCCTGGGTCCGTTCTAATCCAGCCAACGCTTCGGTGATCTGAGTGCCAATGGAAACCACTTGCATGACGGGGGCGATCAAAAAGACGAGCAAAAAGTTATAGGAAAAATAACTGCCGGTAGTCAGAGAGTGGGCCACCATCTGTCGCCCGCCGATGTACATGGTGGCTGCCCCGACCACTCCCAGCAGCAGGCTCGCGGAGAGACCCATCAACGAGGTGGCGGTCAAGGTGCGCATGACATTATCCAGCAGTCGCTTCACGCCAGCCGCAAAAACTTTTTCTTCGCGTTGTTCCGCGTGATATCCCTTGATGACCCGAACGCCGCCCAGTGATTCGGTCAGTCGTCCTGTAACCTCAGCATTGATTTTGCCGCGCTCACGGAAGATTGGACGGATGGTCGCGAAGGCTCTGTTCAATGCGAGCGCGAAACAGGCAAGGGATCCCACGGCAACGAGCGTCAAGGGCGCGCTAATGCGAAGCAGCAATACGAGTGCGATGCTGGCAGCCACGAGCCCGCCGGCAAAGTCCACCAATCCCGTTCCCAGCAAATTGCGAACGCCCTCTACATCGCTCATAATGCGCGACACCAGCGCTCCGGTTTTGTTGGCATCGTAAAAGGCAACAGGCAGATGTGAGATATGCGCTTGCACTTGCTTGCGAAGGTCGGCGATGAGGCGCTGAGCGGCCTTCGATAGCAACTGGGTCAGAGAAAAAGAAGTAACGCCCTGGACGAGTGTCGCGAATAAGACCGACAACACAATGGGGCGCAACAGTCCTGTTTGATGCTTGCCCACTACATTATCAATCAGGAATTTCGACGAATAGGGCAGCACGAATCCGGCGACCTTATTGATTACCATCAACACAAAGCCAAGCGCGAGCAATCCGCGGCGCGGACGCATCAACTTCCAGACTTCCGGCCAAACGGCCTTCAGTCGCTGGATCTTTGGAGGCTTCGCGGCTTCTTTGACTGGAGAACTCAATCTACTGTTTGACTCCGTTGGGCACCGATTTGCTTCATTATTACTGCATTGTCACATATCCGGCGGTTGAGCGCCGACCTGTGACAGGGGCGCCCAGACGTTGTATGCTCGGGTCGTGTCCCGCCCCTCCGCCCCGGAGCGTTCGCCCACCCTCGGCCTGTTGCTGGGCCTGCTTGTGACGCTGTCCGCGGTTGTGATGTATTCGGCTTACATCACGTGGCAGGTCACCGGGCTGCGCAAATTGCAGATCGAACTGGTCGACCGCAACCGCAAGGATTCACTCCAGTTGCTCAGAATTCAGAACGATCTCAACCTGCTCGCCGTGGCCATGCGCGACATGGTCAGCAGCGATGAGCCCTACCCGCTAACCGCGTGGTCGGCGCAGTTCCAGCGGATCCGTACCGATCTGGACGATGCGATGCGTTTAGAAGCGGGACTGGCCGCAGCCAGCCGAACCACCGAGCAGAGCGCTTTTCTCGCAGGAAGCTTTAATCAGTTCTGGGGAGCGGTCGATCGCGTTTTCGCACTGGCACAAGATGGCAAGGATAAAGAAGCACGCGAGCAAATCGAGTTTTCGCTGCAGGAGCGGCAGGCCGCGCTGAGCACCGCCGTAGCCCGATTGCTGGTGCAAAACACCGAGAACGAAGAACAGGCCGGCCAGCGCATCGTTCAAATCTATGACCGGGTGCAGCGGCAGGTCTATGTTTTTCTCGCCGCAACTTTGCTGGCGATTCTGCTGAGTGGTCTTTCCCTGATTCGCTGGAACCGGCGGTTGTTCGCACGCCTGGCGGAGATTTCAGGGCGGCGCAGCGAACTGGCGCAAAAGCTGATTGCTACTCAGGAATCAACGTTACGCTACATTTCGCGAGAACTGCACGATGAGTTTGGTCAGATTCTCACTGCGGTGGGATCTATGCTCCGTCGTGCCGGAACACACGCCCCCGAGGGGTCGTCGCTGCGGGCTGATTTGCAGGAAGTTCTTCAGATCGTGCAGACTACTCTGGAAAGCGTACGCAGCCTCTCGCAGGCGCTGCATCCGGTGATGCTCGACGAGGCCGGACTCGAGAGCACGCTCGACTGGTACATCCCTACCGTGGAAAGACAAACCGGAATTGCCATATCCTATGAGAAACACGGCGCCCCCTTCCCGGTGGATGGCGGCGCAGGCGTGCATGTTTACCGCGTACTGCAGGAAGCGCTGAACAATGTAGCGCGGCACTCCGGGTCCAAGCAGGCGTGGGTGCGTTTGCGCTTCTTACCCGACACACTGGAACTGGAAGTGGAGGATCATGGGGTGGGATTCGCGGAGCATCCGAACCGGCGTGGCATTGGTTTAGTGGCTATGCGCGAACGCTCGGAGTTGATGGGGGGACAAATTATTTTTTCACATCCATCGGCAGGTGGAACGCTGGTGCATCTGGATGTCCCGAGGGAGAAAGTAGAGTCTTATGGAAAAGAAGATCACAGTGTTGCTGGTGGATGACCACAGCCTGGTGCGGCGCGGTTTCCGCCGCATGCTGGAAGATGAGTCCGACATGGAAGTTGTGGGCGAAGCCGGCAACGGCGAAGAATCCATCAAACTGGCCAAGAAACTTCATCCGCAAGTGGTGGTGATGGACTGTGCTTTGCCGGGCATGAACGGTTTGCAGGCTACGCGACAGATCATCGAGGACTCCCCCGACACCGCGGTTTTAATGCTCAGCATGCATACCGAAAGCACCTGGGTGCGGCAGGCGATTGAAGCCGGGGCCAGGGGCTACGTTCTGAAGAACGCGTTGGACCTGGAACTCAGTGGAGCGATCCGCAAAGTTGCCGCGGGAGAAACCGTATTCGATCCGCAGATCGAGCAGCGATCAGTGCTTAAAGGGGAGCGCAACGCTGCTCTCACCCAACGGGAACTGGAAGTGTTGCAAATGATCGTCGACGGCAAGTCGAACAAGGAGATTGCGACGGTGCTCGATCTCAGCGCCAACACCGTGGCGGTTCACCGCGCGAACATCATGAACTCGCTGGGAATTCATAAGACGGCGGAGTTGGTGGTGTACGCAATTCGCGCAGGACTGGTGAACGTTCCGTGAATCGAAGGTCGTTCCTATGGGGAATTGCGGGACTGGCCTCGGGTTCGCAATTGGCTGATTTGCAGGCTCGGGCGGCGCAGACAGCAGCCACGGCTACGCTGGGTTTTCGTTTTACGGATGTCACCAGCCACGCGGGAATCCGGTTCCAGCACAACAGCGGAGCGTTCGGGGGAAAGTTCCTGCCTGAAACCCTCGGCTCGGGCTGCGCCTTCCTGGATTACGATCGCGACGGTTGGCAAGACATTCTCCTGATCAACGGCACCGATTGGCCGGGCCACAAAAAACGTCGCACGACGTTGCAGCTTTATCACAACAACGGCAATGGCACGTTCACCGACCTGACTTCACGCGCCGGTCTCGACGTTGAAATGTACGGAATGGGCGTGGCAGTAGGTGATTACAACAACGACGGCTTCCCGGACATTCTGATCACCTGCGTGGGGCAGAACCGCCTGTTCCGCAATACGGGTAAAGGCACGTTTGTAGATGTGACCAACAGTAGCGGGCTGGGAAAGCGCGAGGGCTTCAGCACTTCCGCATTGTGGTTCGATTACGATCGCGATGGCTTGCTCGATCTCTTTGTCTGCAACTACGTGAAGTGGTCGCCCGAGCACGACGTATTCTGCAGCCTCGACGGCAAGCACAAATCGTATTGCACGCCGGAAGCGTATCGTGGAGCTACGTGCTGGCTCTTTCATAATCGTGGCAACGGCACGTTCGAAGATGTGACGGCGGCGAGCGGAATTTTTGACAGCAGCTCAAAATCTCTGGGAGTGGCATTATTCGATGACGACTACGATGGCTGGCCCGATCTGATCGTGGCGAATGACACTCAGCCCAACAAGCTTTATCGCAATCAGCATAACGGCACATTCAAGGATGCAGCCGTAGAGGCGGGAATCGCGTTCAGCAGCGACGGGAAGGCGCGGGCGGGCATGGGAGTCGACGTCGGCGATTTCGATAATTCGGGGACGCCTGGTGTCGCGATCACGAATTTCGATAACGAAATGATTGGCCTCTACCGTGCGGGCGGCAGGACTTTCGAAGACATCGCGCCGCAATCGGGAGTGGGCATCGCGTCCAGAAACAGCCTGGGATTTGGTTGCGCTTTTCTGGATGTAAACCTGGATGGCTGGCTCGACTTCGCGGTCGCTAACGGACATATCGACGAGACCGTCCGCAACATACGGGGAAATGTGGGATACGCGCAGCCGCCTCAGCTTTTTCTGAATCAAGGCAAAGGAGTGTTTCGCGAGGTTGCGGCGGAAGTGGGAGGGAGCTTCGATCAGCCAAAGGTCGGTCGCGGACTGGCTTATGCCGACTTCGATCGCGACGGCGATCTAGATCTTCTGCTCACCACCAACAACGGTCCAGCCTATCTTTACCGCAACGACCTGACCAGCGGCAATCGCAGCATCCGTTTTCATCTAGTGGGAACCAAGTCGAACCGAGACGGCATCGGCGCCAGGGTGCGCGTCTTTGCTGGCAGCGTCACCCAATCACGACTAGTCAAAGGGGGATCGAGTTACTTGTCGCAATCGGAACTTCCGCTGACCTTTGGCCTGGAAAAGCGGGATCGCATCGATCGCGCGGTGATTGATTGGCCCAGCGGACGAACGGAGGAATATAAAAATCTTGCCGCCGGCCGCTGCTACGAGTGCACCGAAGGAAAAGGGATTGTCCCGCAGAATGGTTACTGAGCAACGGCTATCGCTCTGAATCAGCCACCGAGGGCTTAATTATGTTTCCGGCTGCGATTAGATCGATTTCTACCGAATCATTGACTTTCAGAAAGAGCGTGCTCGGATTTTTCATTCCCCACTTCGCGTAGGGAACGGTAAAGTGAACGGTCGCGTTCCAGTGGTCCTCAGAGATTTCCACTTCGGCTGGCACAGTGATCTCGCGGTCGACTCCGTGAATGTTGAACATGCCGTGGACTCGGACGGAAGATTTTCCCTGATTCGCGACGGCGCCTTCAATCCTGTCGGGATGAAAAACAATTTCCGGATAGCGGGTGCTTTCCAGAACCTCCTTATTCATCTTCCGGTCGCGCATGCCGCTTCCACTGTCGCCGCTTGCGGCATCGACCACAATCTCGCCCGATAGTTTTCCCGAAGCCGGCTCGAACTCCAGCGATCCCCGCTTCAACTGGAACGTGCCCATCACGGTATGAAGCACATCACCGACAGTAAATTTGACCGATGTTTTCGAGCGATCAAATTGGAATGCCGTATTCCGTGCCGCGCCAATCGCGGTAAAGGCGACCAGCAGAACCGGAACCGCCAACCCAAATCCGCGCGAAGAAATGAAGTTGTGAATCTTACGAATGAGCTTCATGAAGTTTACGCGGTTAAAAGTCCCCAGCCTAAAGTCAGACCATCCACTGCGAGATGCAAGGGCGACAGTACCCCCACGTGCAACTCCAACAGGCGCCGGAAGACGTCGGGATGTTTCTGAAGGGCCTGCAGCGTACGACGCTGCAGCCGCGGACGGCCATCGAGCGTGAGCATCAATCGCGCCATGAGAAACGGCCGTAGCGCAAGGCGCCGATGTTCGCGCTCGTAACACGCCAGATCACCAGCCCGCAAGCACTTCGCCAATACCATCGCCTGGCTGAACGAGAGACAAAGCCCTTCGCCGGTGATGGCATCGACTGTACCCGACGCATCTCCGATCAGCGCAATATTCCCGCGGCTCACGCGCCTCAGTTTGCACGTCGCCGTCCGCGCGCCTTTCTCGACTGAAGAAACATCGGCTCCGTCCAACCGGGACTTCAACTCCGGGAATCGCTGCAGCGCCTCAGTCAGCCGCAATTTCGGATTGCGGGAAATCAGCGCTACGCACACTTGATCCTTCGCGATCGGCGTAACGTAAATTTGTTCGTGCCGCCCCCAGTGGAGTTCCATGCGGTCAGTCCAGGGCGCCACGCGATAATGTTGCCGAAACGCGTAGCGGCAGTCTCTTTTTTGAAAAGCGTCGAGCCCGGCCCAGCGCCGCACTCGCGAACTGCCGCCGTCGGCTCCAATAATCCAGCGGGCGCTCACCTTGCTCTTTCCCAGGTGAACTTCATTCTCTGAAATGCCGGTCACCGCCGTCTGCCACAAAAAATCGATTCCCAGAGTGGAGGCGTGCTCTGCGATCAGACGATGCAATACGGTACGCCGCATCCCAATCCCCGAGGTCCGACGGGGGAATGGTGCATCGACCGCAAGGCCGGAGCTGAGAAAACGAATACCACGGAACTGGCAACCCTCGTCCGCATCGACAGAAATTCCCAGCCGTTCAAGCGCCGCCAGGCCGTCGGGCATCAGACCTTCGCCGCAGGGTTTGTCAACGGGCATTTGAGCGCCGTCGGCCACAGTAACGCGGAATCCCTGCTGCCTCGCAGCAATCGCCACCGCCATTCCCGCGGGACCGCCACCAATCACGAAAACATCTGTCGAGTTCACCAACTGCCAGACCTCACCATTGTAGGAGTACAAGCTCGGAACAAAATCCCGGACCCATGGCCGCCAGCACACCCAGCGTCCCAGGCTCCGGACGCCGGTTTCTCATGACATCTTCCAGCACGACCAGAACGGATGCCGACGAAAGATTCCCGACTCTCTTCAGGCAATCCCAGGAAGCGTCGAGTTGACCCTCGTGCAGATCGAGCGCGTCCGCGGTCGCCTCCAGCACTTTCGGACCGCCGGTATGCAGCACCCAACTTCCGATGTCGGCGCGCTTATGTCCGTGGTCAGCGAGGAATGTGTCCACGCCTTGCCCTAAATGCTCGCGAATCAGCACCGGAACTTCCGGTGAAAGGGTTATGCGGAAGCCCTTCTCGCTGACTTTCCAGCCCATCATCTGCTCTGTATCCGGATAGAAGATCGACCGGGTCGCGAGAATCTCAGGTCCCATGGAGTTCAGCTCGTCGCCGGTAACAATGACGGCTGCCGAGCCATCCGCAAACAGTCCCGAGGAAATCAGATTGGCCACCGAGAGATCGTCGCGCTGAATGGTCAAAGAGCAAAGCTCGACTGAGACTAGAGCGGCCGCTTGCGAAGGATAGGCGCGCACATAATCGGCCGCGCGCGAAATTCCTGCCGCCCCCGCCACGCATCCTAATCCAAAAATTGGCACGCGGCGGATGTTTACCGGAAGCCCCATGCGGTTGATCAGTAGAGCGTCGATGGATGGACTGGATATGCCGGTGACAGAAGTAAAAAACAGTGCACCCAGTTGGCTCGGTTCAAGCCCGGCATGGTGGAGCGCCCGGCAGAGCGCTTGTTCTCCCAGTTCCTGCGCGACCTCGATCCAGACGTCATTCGCCTGTCCCCAGGTCGTGATTTCGTGATACTTATCGGGATGCATCGCCAGATGGCGGCCCTCCACCGCGACATTGCGATGCAATCGGGCCAACATCGCCGGATTTTTAAGCTGGTCGCCCCAGTATTCCTGAAGTTTTTGCAAGAGAAATTTCTGAGGATAGTAATGTTTCGGGAAGGCGCTTGCGGCGCTGGCGATTTTCATTTGTGAGGATCCTGGTTCCGGCACGGAGTCAGCGCCATCACCTGCCGGACGTCGAGGCTAGGAACTTAGATGATCGTGCGCCGGCCGCGGTTGTACCCGCGCTTTTCGTGCCACTTAGCGTTTTGTTGCTATGCTGCGAAACTGAATTGTCATCTGTTTGTAAATCTGTTAAACCGAGACGCTCGGGGGTGAAGCTTACCGCCTAGCTGCGAAAAGCCCGGCGCGCCAGCCCCATCGCCTCAGACCAGAAAGCTCCGGGCGAATGGGCGAGTTCTACAACGTCTCGAACAGCCAGTACGAACGTGTCAAGTTGGGTGTCGGTTACCACGAGTGGTGGCGCCACCTTCAGCACCATGAAGTTGTTTCCGCAAATTTGCGTTAGAAATCCGGAATCGCGAAACAGACGCATCACCACAATCTGCCCGAACAAGGCCGGATGCACCGCCCCGAAAGCCTGGTAAGGAAGGCGAAGGCGAAGCTGGCTGGGAGCTTGAAATTCAATGCCCATCAGCAGTCCCATCCCGCGGACTTCCTTTACCATTTCAAAGTCGCGGAGCGCGTCAGTCAGTCGCCCCTGCAAATAATTGCCGGCTTCGATTGAGCGCTGGCCCAGTTCTTCGTTCTCTAAAACTTCGAGCGTAGCCAGCGCTGCGCGCATCGCCAGACTGTTTTCGCTGAAGGTTGATGTATGAACGAACGCGCGCGGCAACGACGAATAAACCGAGCGGCACACAGCATCCGACATGAGCACCGCACCGCAAGGCACCAAGCCGCCGCTCATGGCCTTGGCCATGACAACCATGTCAGGCTCCACGCCGAAGTGGTGCGCCGCCAGGAAGGGTCCTGTTCGGTACATTCCGGTCTGCACTTCATCCAGAACAAACAGCGTGCCGTAACGCCGGCAAAGCGATTCTGCAGCCCTTAGATAGTCTTCCGGCGGAACGCACACACCTGCCTCTGACTGAATCGGTTCCACAATGAAGGCCGCGAAGCGCTTGGTCTTCAGAGAGCGCTCCAGTGCTCCCTGATCGCCGAAAGGGATGGCGGAGGTATCCGCCAGAAGCGGGCCAAAGCCCTCGCTCCAGAACTTGTCGCTCATGAGCGAGAGCGCTCCGCAGGTTAGCCCGTGGAACGCATGTTGGGCTGAGAGTACCCCTGCGCGGCGAGTATGCGCTCGCGCGAACTTAATAGCCGCTTCCACGCCCTCGCTTCCCGAAGAAGCGAAGAAGGCCTTCGTCAAACGGCCCCCGGCACGCTGGCACAACTTCTCCGCTAGTTCTCCGGCAAGGTCGGCAACATGCGTTTGTATCATTGCTGGCCCACACCGTTCCAGTTCCCTCTGCAGCGCGCTCACCACATCCGGATGGTTGTGGCCGACATTGTGTACGCAGTATCCGGAGAGAAAGTCGAGAATGCGCTTTCCGTTGTCGGTGAAGAGTTCGACTCCCACGCACCGCTCGTAGCGCACGTTCATCTGCAGCAAGTCGAGCAACCGCACCCATTCGGGATTCACACGTTGGGCATAGCGCTGCGCAGCGTTGGCCGCTTGATCGAGTTGGAGGGTCGCACCCATTTTCCTTAGGCCGCCGGAACTATGGTGTTACTGCAATCGAAGTCGGTGAACCGGGGAGTTTATAAGTAGAAACCGAAGTCAGTGTGCCGCTGCCGGTGTCCAGGCTGAACGACTGAACCGCCGGATCCGTCTGGTTGCCGACAAACAGATATTTTCCGCCAGAGTCAATCGCCAGCGCGGTCGGTTGCGCCCCGGTGACAAACGGCGAATTCGTCAGCAGCGTGAGCGCGCCGTCTGATCCAATCGAGTACGCCCCAAGGTTGGCCGAACCCTGATTGGCGACGTACATAAATTTCCCAGACTTATCGATCAAAAGCGTAATGGGCCCCGCATACTGCTCACCAATCGGGGAATTAGCGAATTGGGTGAGCGAACCGTCTGCATTGACCGTGAATTCCGAGATCGAATTGTCCAGCTTGTTTGCGGTGTAGAGAAAACCTCCGCTGGAAGAAATCGCCACCCCGTAGGGACCGTTTCCCGTTACGAACGGAGTGCCGGATACCACAGACGGGACTCCCTGGTTGAGACTAAAGGCTTCGATGAATCCAGGAGACCCGGTGCCCGTCACATAAAGCACGCTTCCCGATGGCGACACTTTTATATTGATTGGACTCATTCCAATCGAGAAGGGAGAACCGGGAACCGCGGTCAAACTTGGCGGGGAACTTTTCGCGTTAATGGAAAATATCGAAATATTCTGGGAGCCGGAGTTGCCAACATACAAGAATCCTCCCGCGGAATCCATGGCAAGCAGCGTGGGCGCCGTGCCGACAGGGGTGCGGGGCGTGACTTCGCTGAGCGCGCCACTAGCCGCAATCGTGTACAACGAAACGTCGCCCGAACCGGCATTCGCCGTGAACAGGAATTTATTGGAGGGATGAATGACAATGGACTGTACCGCGGAACCTGCGGTGATAGGACTTCCCGCCAGTTGTGTAAGGATGCCGGAGTTGGGGTCCTCGCGATAAATAACGATCTGGTTGGTCCCAGGTATGGCCGCGTACAGATAACGGCTGCTGGTAGCGCCACAACTCACCCACAGGCCCATGCTCGCGCAAACAAGGAACAGAGCCGCTGCTTTCTTTAGCATCCGTGACTCCTGGGAAATTTGAACACGAAAAACTGGAATAGCGCCGGTTCCCGGTCAGACTCGGGACGAGTGTATTCTCTCAAGCGGTGTTACCGTTAAGTCCTATCATACGGGACAAGGTGTCTCTTGCGCATCAAACACACTGGTTTAGCTGGTGCGATGCGAGATTTCTCCAGCGAGGTTGCACGAACCCTCTTAGTTTAAACGATTTGCTCGCTTGGATTGAAGGTGCCGTCGAGGCCGCTGATTCGCTCTTGGCTCTCGGGAAAAGAAACAGCTCAGTGAGCGGGACTCGGCCGTACGGTGCCGGCAGACGACGGCAGCGGCCGGGGTTCCTCCTTACCGCCGCCCAGAGCCAATCGTAAGCGGTCCATATATACGTAAACCACCGGGGTTGTGAACAGCGTCAGCAACTGGCTCACAAACAGTCCACCGACAATCGTGATACCCAGCGGCCGATGCAGCTCCGACCCGGTGCCCCTGCCCAGAGCCAGAGGAAGTCCGCCCAGCAGCGCGGCCATGGTCGTCATCATGATCGGGCGGAAGCGCAGAATGCAGGCGTCGAAAATCGCCTCAACCGGCGGCTTGCCCTGAGTGCGCTCCACGTCCAGAGCTACGTCGATCATCATGATGGCGTTCTTTTTTACCAGGCCGATCAGCAGAATGATGCCGATGGTTCCGATCACGTTCAATTCATTGTGCGTCAAAAGCAGCGCCAGAAGCGCGCCAACGCCTGCCGAAGGCAACGTCGAAAGAATTGTGATGGGATGAATGTAGCTTTCATACAGCATGCCGAGCACGATGTAGACCGTGATCAAGGCGGTCAGAATCAAAATCGGCTCACTCGAAAGCGAATCCTGAAAAGCAGCCGCCGTCCCCTGGAAGCTGGCCGAAACAGTCGGTGGAAAACCGATCGTGCGCTCCGCCTCCTCAATCGCTTGCGTCGCCTGCCCGAGGGAGACTCCCGGCGCTAGATTGAAGGAGATCGTCACGGATGGCACCTGTCCCTGGTGATTCACCGCCAGTGGCGTGTTCGACGGCTCGTAGTGCGTGAAGGCTGCCAGTGGCACGGGCGTTCCGGTGGTAGACCGCAGATAGATATTCTGCAAGGCCTCGGGAGTCTGTTGGAACTGCGGCGCAACCTCCATGACGACGTGGTACTGATTGAGCGGCCGGTACATGGTCGAAACCTGGCGCTGCCCGAAGGCGTCGTAGAGGGCATTGTCCAGGGTCGCGGGACTAATTCCCAGACGGCTGGCCGTGTCGCGATCGATGATCAGTTTGGCCTGCAATCCCTTATCCTGCTGGTCCGAATTCTGATCGCGCAGTTCCGGCAGCGTCCTCAGCTTCTGCAGCAGACGCGGCGCCCAGGTGTTCAGGTCATCCAGGTTCGCGCTCTGCAATGTGTATTGGTACTGCGCATTGCCAAAACGCCCGCCAATCGTCAGGTCTTGCGCGGACTGCAAAATGAGCGTGGCGCCGGGAACTACTGCGAGCTTGCCGCGAAGACGGTTGATCACATCGTCCGCGGTCACTACCGGGCAGCTCTGCCAAAAATGTCGTGGATGGCACGGGTTGCGTTGTTCCAGCGGCTTCAGCATCATGAAAAACCGCCCCTGGTTCTGGGCGGTATTGCCGCCGGCAAATCCCACCACGGAATCGACTGCGGGGTCTTTCATCACAATGTCCACATAGCGGTGCATCTTGTCGCTCATGGACTGAAAGGAGATGTCCTGCGCTGCCATCACGCCGCCCATGATGCGTCCAGTGTCCTGCTGGGGGAAGAAACCTTTCGGCACTTTGATGTAGAGAAAGACGCTCAGGCACGCCACAAGGATCGTGACCACCAGCGTCACCGGTTGGTGCGCCAGAACCCACTTCAACGCGTGACGGTAGGTGAGCAGGAGATTATCGAAAACCCATTCGCTTCCCCGGTAGAACAAGTTGCGCTTCTCATCCTTCGGCGGCCGCAAAAACTTCGCGCACATTGTGGGCGTTGTGGTCAATGACACTACCAGAGAGACGCCGATCGCAATGCTCAATGTCACTGCGAATTCGCGGAACAGCCGCCCCACGATGCCGCCCATCATCAGTAGCGGAATGAACACGGCCACCAGCGAAGTGCTCATGGACACTACGGTAAATCCGATTTCAGAGGCTCCTTTGAATGCCGCCTGCACCGCGCCCATGCCGCGCTCCACGTAGCGCGTAATGTTCTCCAGCACCACGATAGCGTCGTCCACTACAAAGCCGGTCGAAATCGCCAGGGCCATCAACGACAGGTTGTCGAGGCTATAGCCCAGCAAATACATTCCGCCGAATGTTCCGACCAGCGAAAGTGGCACCGCGATACTTGGAATAATTGTGGCCCGCACCGTCCGCAGAAATGCGAACACGACAAGGATCACGAGAATGACGGAAATGATCAGCGTCGTTTCGATGTCCTTGACCGAGGCGCGAACCGTTACCGTGCGGTCCATTGCAATCGACAGGTCGATCGCCGGAGAAATCGACGACTGCAGAAATGGCATCAGCGCCCGTACCCGGTCCACCGTTTCAATAATGTTGGCGCCGGGCTGCCGAAACACGATGATGAGCACGCCGGGCTTGCCGTTGGCCAGACCAATGTTGCGCCGATCGGAAACCGAATCCTCCACTTCGGCCACGTCTCCCAGCCGCACCGGCGCTCCGTTGTGATAGGAAACAATCAGGGGGCGATATTGATCCGCGGTGAAGAGTTGATCTGTATCCGTAAAGGAGGATGACGTGGTGCTGTTGGAGACCTGGCCCTTGGGCCGGTTCGCATTTGCCGCGTTGAGCGCATTACGCACCGTGTCCAGTCCCACGCCCAGCTTGTTGAGCAGCGTAGGGTTTACTTCGGCGCGCACCGCGGGTTGTGCCGCTCCCCCTACAAAGACCTGGCCCACGCCGTTCACTTGCGCCAGTTTCTGCGCCAGAATCGAATCCGCAGCGTCGTACATCTGCGGCACCGTCATGGTGTCGGAGGTCAACGCGAGAATCAGAATGGGCGCGTCCGCCGGGTTGGCCTTACGGTAACCGGGATTGCTCGGCAAGTTTGCAGGCAGCTGGCTGCGGGCTGCATTGATAGAGGCTTGTACATCGCGCGCCGCGGCATTGATGTCCCGGTTCAAATCAAATTGCAGCGTGATACTCGTCGTGCCCAGCTGACTTGAGGAAGTCATCTGGTTCACGCCCGAGATGCGCCCGAACTGGCGTTCCAGAGGAGTTGCAACGGCCGACGCCATGGTCTGCGGATCCGCGCCTGGCAAGCCCGCGCCTACTCCGATGACAGGAAAGTCCACGCGTGGCAGTGAAGCCACCGGCAGGAAATTGAAGGCGAGAATCCCCGAGAGAAGCAACGCCGCCGCCAGCAGGGAGGTGCCAATCGGACGCCGAATAAATGGAGCCGAAATACTCATCTTCTAATCCGCTAGTCCGCCGACATCGGCTCCTCTGAGATCTGATTGCCAATCCGGTAGCGCGAAAATCTTTGCGCCAGACGGTCGAACCACAAATACACGACCGGCGTCGTATAAAGCGTCAGCAACTGGCTGAGCAGCAATCCGCCGACAATGGTGATGCCCAGTGGCCGGCGCAGTTCCGCGCCCGTTCCCGACCCCAACGCCAGCGGCAGGCCGCCGAGCAGCGCCGCCATCGTCGTCATCATGATGGGACGGAAGCGCAGTAGGCATGCCTGATAAATCGCTTCCTCTGGCGGCTTGTGTTCTTCCCGCTCCGCCTCCAGCGCGAAGTCGATCATCATGATGGCGTTCTTCTTCACAATTCCGATCAGAAGAATGATGCCGATCAACGCCACCACTGTTAAGTCATTGCCCGTAAGCATCAGCGCCAGAATCGCGCCCACGCCAGCTGAGGGCAGCGTGGAGAGAATCGTAATCGGATGGATGTAGCTCTCATACAAAACGCCAAGCACGATATACACCGTAATCACGGCGGCCAGAATCAGATAAGGTTCGGATGCCAGTGAATTCTGAAATGCCGCAGCCGTTCCCTGAAACGCCGCATGGATACTGGGCGGCAGCTGAATGTCTTTCTCAGCCTGCTCAATCGCCTTGGTCGCATCTCCCAGCGAAGCGCCGGGAGCAAGATTGAAGGAGAGTGTGACCACCGGAAACTGTCCTTGATGGTTCACCGCCAGCGACGCGTTGCTCGACTGCATATGCGTAAAAGTCGAGATTGGAACCGGCGCTCCGCTGGTCGCCACCGCAGCTCCGTTCGCCGTGGGCGCGCCAGAGTTCGGCGTCACGGTGCTGGGACGGATGTAAATGTCTTTCAGGGCATCGGGAGTCAGCGCGAAGTTCGGCAGCACCTCGAGGATTACGTGATATTGATTCAATTGGGTGAATATGGTCGAAACCTGCCGCTGTCCGAACGCGTCGTAAAGCGTGTTGTCGATGGCCTGCGGAAAAATTCCCAGGCGGGAGGCGGTGTCGCGGTCAATCGTAACGTTTGTTTCCAGCCCGTTGTTCAGCTGGTCCGTTGCCACGTCGCGTAATGCCGGCAAGGTTTGCAGCTTCTCCACCAGTTTGGGCGTCCATTGCGCCAGTTCCCGCGCGTCTGCATCTTCGATTGAATACTGGAATTGAGTACGGCTTACGCGGTCTTCCACGGTCAGATCCTGCACCGGCTGCATGTACAGAGTGATGCCGTTAACCTTCGCCAACTCTGGCTGCAGCCGTCGAATAATCGCGGAAGCGTCTTCGGATCGCTCGTCGCGCGGCTTCAAATTAATTTGGATTCGACCTTCGTTCGGTGTCGTGTTCGTGCCATCGACTCCAATGAACGACGACAAGCTGACCACAGCCTTATCCTGCAAAATGATTTTCGCCAGCTCCTGTTGCCGCTGCGCCAGGGCATCGAAAGAAATGAAATCGGGCGCTTCCGAAACGCCAAGAATCACCCCCGTATCCTGCACCGGGAAAAACCCCTTAGGCACGATCACGTACAAAACGAGCGTAAGCACCAGGGTTCCGAACGTCACCAGCAGCGTCGCCGTCTGATGTCGCAATACGATCTTTACCGTGCGCCCATAAAAGGCAATGATCCGGTTGTAGTAATCCTCGGTGACTTCGTAGAAACGTCCCTTGTCGCCTTCTTTGCGATGCTTCAGCAGCTTGGCGCTCATCATCGGCGTCAAAGACAAGGAAACCGCCGCCGACACCAGAATCGTGACGGCCAGAGTCACCGCAAACTCGCGGAATAGCCGTCCGACAATGTCACCCATGAACAACAACGGGATCAGCACCGCAATCAGCGACACCGTGAGCGAAACGATGGTGAATCCTATCTGGCCCGCTCCCTTCAAAGCGGCGTCCAGCGGCGAGTCCCCCGCTTCCAGGTAGCGATCGATGTTCTCGATCATGACGATGGCGTCGTCCACCACGAAGCCAGTGGAAATGGTGAGCGCCATCAACGTCAGATTATTGAGACTGTACCCCAGCAGGTACATCACGCCGAACGTCCCGATCAGCGAGAGCGGTACCGCCACGCTGGGAATTACCGTGGCCGCAAGATTCCGTAGAAACAGGAACACAACCAGGACTACCAGCGCGATCGACAACATCAATTCAAATTCCACGTCTTTGACCGAAGCCCGGATCGTCGTAGTGCGGTCGGTAAGGATCTGCACTTTCACCGCCGAAGGCAGCGATGCCTGCAGCTGAGGTAGAAGCTTCTTGATCCGGTTGACCACGCTGATGATGTTGGCGCCCGGCTGGCGCTGGATGTTGACGATCACGGCCGGCGTCAGATTCATCCATGCCGCCAACCGGTCATTCTCGGTCCCGTCAATCACATTCGCCACATCGCTGATTCGCACCGGAGCGCCGTTGTGATAGGCGATGACGATCGGTTTGTATTGCTCGCTGGAAAAAAGCTGATCGTTGGCGCCGATGGTATAGGACTGCCGCACGCCATCGATCACACCCTTGGCTTGATCCACGTTCGCCTGCACCAGCGCCGCGCGCAAATCTTCCAGGCTGAGTCCGTAAGAAGCCAGCGCAGTCGGATTGGCTTGAATCCGTACCGCCGGCTTCTGCCCGCCACTGATTGAAACCAGGCCTACGCCGGGCAACTGCGAAATCTTCTGTGCCAGCGAAGTATCCGCCAGATCCTCCACCTTCGATAAAGGCAGCGAATCCGCAGTCAGCGCCAGTGTAAGAATCGGCGCATCCGCGGGATTGACTTTGTTGTAGATCGGAGGATTGGGCAGGTCTGTCGGCAAGTACGTGGAGCCAGAGTTAATCGCAGCCTGCACTTGCTGCTCTTCCACGTCAATATTCTGATCAAGTCCGAACTGCAGCGTGATCACCGAACTGCCAAACGAGCTGGTCGATGTCATCTGGCTCAGCCCAGGCACTTGCCCGAACTGCCGTTCCAGCGGAGACGTCACCGACGATGCCATCACGTCCGGATCGGCTCCCGGGTAGAACGTTACGACTTGAATCGTTGGATAATCGACCTCCGGCAGGGCCGAGACCGGCAGTTGCATGAATGCAACCCAGCCCACAAGCAGCACGCCCACCATCAGCAATGTGGTCGCGACCGGCCGAAGAATAAAAAGTCGTGAAGGACTCATGAACCTGGAGTATCTGAACCTGTGCCGTCAACGTCAGGCGACGAACGCGGCCGCCCTCCGCTTTGCCCTGTACTGCGGGGCTCAATTCGGCTGCCTCGTTGCAGTTTGTCCTGGCCATCGGTTACGACCATGTCGCCCGGATTGAGTCCGGCCGTTATCACCGTGGTATCTCCCTGCGTCAAGGATACCGTGACCTGTTTGTCCTGCACGGTCTTGTCGGGGTTTACTGCATATACAAACGTACCCTGCGGACCACGCAAAATTGCCGCCGTCGGCACAACCGTGCTGTTTTTTCGCGTCTCCAACAGCAGGTTCGCATTCACGAACTGGTTGGGCCAGAGCTGGTTGTCCGTGTTGCTGAAGACGGCCTTGAGCTTCGCCGTGCCGGTCGTGGGATCAATCTGGTTATCGATCGTCAGCAACTTGCCTCTCGCCAGCTTGGTTTGATCGTCGCGGCTGAAAGCATCTACTTCGAGCGTGGACTGCTTCATGTGCCGCGCGACATTCGGCAGCACATCTTCGGGAAGCGTGAAGATCACGGCAATCGGCTGCAACTGCGTCAAAATCAGCATGGGATTCGTATCTGAGGCGTGCACGATGTTCCCCGAATCTACTTGCCGCAGGCCAACCCGCCCGTTGAATGGCGCCGTGATGTGGCAATACACGATTTGCAGTTTGGCCGTATCGATCTGTGCCTGATCCGTGCGCACCGTGCCTTCCAGTTGATCCGTCAGGGCTCTCTGCGTGTTCAACCTGTTGCTGCGCAATGCTGCCCGAAGGAATCAGTGTTGTATAGCGCTCCAGGTTCAATTTTGCGTCGCGCAGTTGCGCCTGGTCACGGAACAACTGGGCCTGCATCTGCTCGAGTTGAGCTTGAAATGGGCGGGCGTCGATCTCGATCAGCAAGTCCCCCTGCTTGACGTTCTGCCCCTCTTGAAAGTTCACCTTCATGATCTGCCCATCGACCCGACTCTTGATGTTGGCAGTGTTGAAGGCCGTGACCGCGCCCAGGCCGGTCAGGTAAACCGGCACGTCTTGCCGCTGCACTTGTGCGGTCGCCACGGAGACGGTGTGAGGCCCGGCAGCCTGCGCCTTCTGCTGCTTGGTGTCCGCGCTGCCGCTGCAGGCAATGAAAAACGCGCTTAGTGCCGCAAGGGCGAAGAGACAGATAACGCGCGAAACGATGACAATCGCGCGCGATTTTCTTTCACAGAGTTCAATCATATTCACAGGTTAGTCCGTCGCCGCTTTTCTTGGCCCAGGCTCGGCAGGAAGCACAAATATTAGACGTATGCATCGTAGACTCGGTTGCGGAACATTACCCTGGAGAGGCAGGAATTCTTAACGGCAAGGGCCTCCCCTCGAGCGGCTCAGGTAGGAACCAAAGAGCGGTCTCTATGCTAAAACCGTGCTTATCCAGCATCAACTGCGGCGTCTTGACAGGTCAAGACCGGGGCGAAGGTTTTACAAATCTTTACTCCCTTTGACTTTCTGTTGACTAATGACGACTGTCAGGACGCTGTCAGCGCAGTCGGCGCCGGGTGCTGTGCCTCATATGCCGCGATTTCCGCATCGTGCTGAAGCGTGAGCCCAATATCGTCTAGTCCGTTCAAGAGGCAGTGGCGGACGAATTCATCAATGGGGAACGTCGCACGCAAACCGTGATCGTCGCGCACTTCGCAGCGCTCCAGGTTGACCGTGATTTGATAGCCGTCGATGTCGTGTGCCCGCTGCATCAGTTCCGAAGCTTCATCCTCGCTCAACTTCACGGTCAGGAATCCGTTCTTGGAGCTGTTGTTAGCGAAAATGTCTGCGAAGGAGGACGAGATCACGGCGCGGAAACCGAAATCAGCCAACGCCCAGACCGCGTGCTCGCGCGATGAACCGCAGCCAAAATTCCTGCCGGCGATCAGAACACTGGCACCTTCATAGCGCGGCTCATGCAGCACGAACTCCGGATTCTTTGTTCCGTCGGCGCCAAAACGCCAATCATAAAATACAAACTGCCCAAAGCCGGTGCGCTCGATCCTCTTCAGAAACTGCTTGGGAATAATCTGGTCGGTATCCACATTGATCCGGTCCAGTGGCGCCACGCGCCCGCGATGTACTGTGAATGGTTTCATTTTTGCGTTCCTGTTTTGGTGGCTCTCACTCTGCCCTTGTAACGAAGGCCGTGATCCCGGGCAGAGCCGTTCTTCAGGCGGAGGGAGGGATCTCGCGCGCACCGCCACAAATGCTCTCCTACTGAAACTTCCAGTTCCGAATGTCCGTGAAGTGCCCGGCAATCGCCGCCGCAGCAGCCATCATCGGACTCACCAGATGCGTTCGTCCCCCGCGCCCTTGCCGCCCTTCAAAGTTTCGATTACTTGTCGAAGCGCAGCGTTCTCCCGGCTGCAAAATGTCGGGATTCATTCCCAGGCACATCGAGCATCCCGACTCGCGCCACTCAAACCCCGCATCCTGAAAAATCCGATGCAGTCCTTCCTGCTCCGCTGCTCGTTTCACGGTTTGCGATCCCGGCACCACCATCGCCCGAACTTTCGCACTCACATGATGGCCGCGCGCCACTCGCGCCGCCGCTCGCAAATCTTCAATCCGCGAATTCGTGCACGACCCGATGAACACGCGATCGATGTTGATATCTTCAATCCGCCGTCCCGGCTCCAGCCCCATGTACTGTAAGGCGAGTTCGGTCGAACGCCGGTCTGGTTCGTCCAGGCCTTTGATCTCCGGCACGCGTCCGGTCACCGGCGCCACCATCCCAGGATTCGTTCCCCACGTCACGAACGGAGAGAGCTGGGCCCCGTCAATTTCTATAACCTTGTCGAAAGCCGCGCCATCGTCAGAAGGCAAATTCCGCCACTGCGCGACCGACTTCTCCCACTCCGCATCCCGGGGAGCAAACCGCTTTCCCTTCACATACGAAATCGTCTTTTCATCCGGCGCAACCATCCCAGCCCGTGCGCCTGCCTCAATGCTCATATTGCACAGCGTCATGCGCCCTTCCATCGAGAGCGCGCGCACCGCCGGCCCGGCGTATTCGATCACGTGCCCCGTCGCGCCATCGGTTCCAATCTGTCCGATAATTCCCAGCGCCAAATCCTTCGCAGTCACGCCATCCGCCAGGCGTCCGCGCACGTCAATCTTCATCGTCTTCGGCGTCTGCTGGGCCAGACACTGCGTCGCCAGCACGTGCTCGACCTCGGAGGTCCCAATCCCGAATGCCAGCGCTCCAAACGCTCCGTGCGTGCTGGTATGGCTATCGCCGCAGACGATGGTCATCCCCGGCTGCGTCAGCCCGAGTTCCGGACCAATCACATGCACGATCCCCTGCTCCGGCGAATCCATATCAAACAGCCGGATGCCGAACTCCCTACAGTTCGACTGCAACGCGGCAATCTGCTTCGCCGCAATCAGATCGGTGATCGGAGTCCCGCGCGGCTCGGTAGGAATGTTGTGATCGACAGTAGCCACGGTCTGTGCCGGCTGCCGCACTTTCCTCCCGGCGGCGCGCAGCCCGTCAAACGCCTGAGGCGAGGTGACCTCATGCACCAGATGCAAGTCGATGTACAAAATAGGCGACCGACCGGCAGGCTGCGCCACCAGATGGGCATTCCAAATCTTCTCGAATAATGTCTGCGCCGCCATAAAACTCACGTAGGGACAGCCGCCTCGGCTGTCCAGTCGAGCGAAAGCTCGATAGACTCTACCGTTCCTAGCCGATTAGCCTACAATCTCTTTAGCCGACAATCTTTCCCATGCAGAAGAAGATATTCTGGCTGACCTTCATCCTGCTCGGCCTGCTGGCCGATTTCCTGCTCCCGTTCTGGTGGGCCTTCTTCGCCACCATCCCCATCGTCTTCGCCTCATGGTGGATCGCTTATCGCGGCGACTGGTTCTAGATCTGGGGCGGTCGCGTGATCGCTCCCTGCGACGCCGACGATACCAGGGCCGCATATTTCGCGAACACCCCCGTGGGATATCTCGGCCGCGGAGCCTTCCACTGCGTCATCCTCTGGCGCAAAACGTCGTCGCCACCTTCGACCTCCAGAACGCGCGCGCGAACATCGAAGCGAATCATGTCTCCATCGCGCACCGCTGCGATCGGACCTCCCAGCGCCGCTTCCGGAGAAACATGTCCCGCCATGAGCCCGCGAGTCGCGCCGCTGAAGCGCCCGTCAGTCAACAGCGCCACCGAATCGCCCAAACCCTCGCCCACAATCGCGGCAGTCACGCCGAGCATCTCGCGCATTCCCGGACCGCCTTTCGGCCCCTCGTTGCGGATCACGACCACATCTCCAGCCTGAATCTTCTTCGCGGTGACCGCAGCCATCGCATCTTCTTCAGACTCGAACACGCGTGCCGGCCCGCGCTGCTCCAGCCGTTCATGCCCACTGATCTTCGCCACGCAACCTTCCGGCGCAAGATTCCCTTTGAGAATCACCAGGCCGCCAGTCGCTTTCAACGGCCGGTCCAGCGGAACAATCACCTCCTGTCCCGGAGTCTCGACGGCGCTCTCCGTCTCGGCGCCAATGGTGAGGCCGGTAACGGTTTTTGCCGAGGGATGCAGATACTTGCCGTTCAGCAACCGCCGCGCCAGCAACCGAATGCCGCCCGCGCGATGCATATCCGAAGCCACAAAGCGTCCAGAGGGTTTGAGATCCGCGAGCAGTGGAGTACGCTCGCTTACTGTTTGAAAATCGTCAATCTCGAGTTCTACGCCCGCTTCGCGCGCGATTGCCAGCAGATGCAAAACCGCATTCGTCGATCCGCCCGAAGCCGCCACCGATGCGATCGCATTTTCGAAAGCTTGTCGCGTGAGAATGTCGCGAGGCTTAATTTCCTTTTGCAGCAGGTTCATCACGACCTTGCCGCAGGCGAATGAAATATTGTCCTTCATCGGATCCATCGCCGGAACGCTGTTGAACCCCATCGGCGACAGCCCAATCATCTCCATCACCGTCGACATCGTATTCGCCGTGTACTGTCCGCCGCACGCGCCCGCACCCGGACACGCCACATTTTCCAGTTCGCGCAGTTCGGCATCGCTGATTTTTCCCGCAACGTTCGCCCCGATCGCCTCATACACGTCCTGAATGGTCACATCTTTTCCGCGATAATTGCCCGGCGCTATCGTTCCGCCATAAAGCACCATGCCGGGAAGATTCATCCGAGCCAGAGCCATCGCCGCCGCTGGAATCGTCTTGTCGCAGCCGACCACACACACGACCGCATCGAACATCTGTCCCCGGCACACCAGTTCAATCGAGTCGGCGATCAATTCGCGGCTTACCAGCGAGGCACGCATTCCTTCCGTGCCCATGGTTTCGCCGTCGGAGATCGCGATGGTGTTGAATTCCATCGGCGTACCGCCGGCCTCGCGAATTCCTTCCTTCACCTTGGCTGACAAACGCCGCAGATGAAAGTTACACGGCATCGTCTCGATCCAGGTGTTGGCCACTCCGATCAGAGGGCGGCTGAGATCGGCATCGGTGAATCCAATGGCCTTGAACATGGAGCGCGCGCCCGCGCGGTCGCGCCCTTCGGTAATTCCGCGGCTATTGTGCTTGAGATCCATGCTTAAAGATTACAGGACGCGCAATGCAGTTGTGAAACGTGAAGCCATCTGGTTAAGAAACGAGAACCTGCCGTTGCAGCAAGCTCCCCGATTGCATGAAAACTTACGCGCGAGCCGCTGCGCGCGATTCTTCGATCGATGTTCCGACCGGAGGATGGGGGGCAGTCCATTCCGTAGCCTGGGCTGAGCTGCAGCTCACCTTGACGACGTCGGCGATCGAGTACCATTCGCGGTAAAGCTGGCCCACTTGCTTTTGGTTGACCTCGAGCGCAAGCGTGACCTGGTGATCGCGCTCCGCCGGTTCGGCCAACACGAAAGGCAGATCCAAGCCGCGGCGCGAGGCTGCGTTCAGAATGCGCATCAACGTTCCCTGCGTATTGCGATAGCGAATGTGAAAAGTCTGCATGTACTTGCTCCCTGTAGCGCACGTTCTCGTAGCGCCGGCGTCCTCGCCGGCTGTCCGGCGGGCATTTGCCCGCCGTTTTGCGACCTACTGCGGCGGTTCCTCTTCCAGCAACATCTCCGAAAGCGCAGCGCCTGCCGGAACCATCGGAAAAACATTGGCCTCCGGAGCGCAATCGAACACCAGCAACTCCGGCTCCGGCGAGCGCACAAACCGGTCGATCTGATCCCCGGTCTCGCTCGAGACCGGAAACTCGCGCATAGCATCTTCATTCAAACGAAAGCTGTGAATCTTGTAGGCCTTGGCGATCTCCACGAAATCCGGGTTGTCGCTGAGGTCGGTCTCGGCGTAATTGCGCTGATAAAAGAGCTGCTGCCACTGCCGCACCATGCCCAGATATTTGTTGTCGATGATGACCATCTTCACCGGTAGACCCAGCCGGTGAACCGTGGCCAGTTCCTGGATGTTCATCTGAAATCCGCCGTCGCCGGAAACGCAGAGCACGCAAGTGTTCGGTTTTGCCAGTTGCACGCCGACCGCCGCCGGCAGAGCGAAACCCATCGCCCCGAGCCCGCCTGACGTGATGAATCCTCGCGGCGAGGATGAGCGATAGCGCTGCGCCGCCCACATCTGATGCTGACCTACGTCCGCGACAACTACGCTCCCCTGCGGTAGCCGGCTGAAAAGCTCGTCAAGAAACCGAATCGTCGGTTGCGCCAGACCGCGCGGATCCAGCTCTGCCCGTTCGTCGCCACAAGCGACCGCGCGCCACTTGCTGAAGTCGGGCACAGAATGTCGCCGCAGTTCGGCTTGAAACGCGGGAATCGTGTCGGCCAGGTTGCCGATTACCGGTATTTCGCAGGGACGCACACGATCGAGTTGCGCGGGATCGATTTCAAAGTGAACGATCTTCGCGTAGGGCGCAAATCGCGTTGGATCACCAGTCACACGATCATCGAGCCGCGCGCCAAATACCATCAGCAGATCAGTTTCATGCAGCGCCATGTTCGCCGCCCGAGTTCCGTGCATACCGACCATGCCGAGGTAGTACGGCGACTCCGGTGGAACCGCGCCCAATCCGTGGACCGTGGCAAAAGTAGGAACATTTAAATGGTCGAGCAGGCGCCGCAACTCTGGGATCGCTCCCGACAGTTTTGCGCCTGCCCCGACCAATGCAACGGGCTTAGAAGACTGCTGAAGCAAGGCCACGATCTTTTCATGTAAGCCCGCGTCAGTTAAGCCTGTGCCAGCGAATCCGCCGTCAGCTTTCGCATCGGCCGGCCGCGCGTGCGACGTAAACTTCGCTGGGCCAGAAAATTCCTTCTTCGCCTTCAGTAGGTCGGTGGGAATGTCGATCACGACCGGCCCCGGACGCCCGCTGCGCGCCCAGTAGAACCCCTCGGCAATGGCCTCAGGAATTTCGTCGATAGTGCGGACCAGGCGGCTCCATTTGGTGAGCGAGAGCGTCACACCGAAAACGTCAGTTTCCTGAAACGCGTCGGTTCCGATCAGAGCGCTGCGCACCTGCCCGGTGATACAGACCAGCGGAACTGAATCCATCTTCGCGTCGGCAATGCCGGTAACCAGATTCGTCGCACCCGGGCCGCTGGTCGCCATGGCGACGCCCACTTCGCCCGTCACACGCGCGTAACCCTCGGCCGCAAAAACCGCACCTTGCTCATGCCGCGTGAGGATGTGCCGCACCCCGCTTCCCTCAAGCGCGTCATACAGCGGCATGATCGCGCCGCCGGGATAACCAAATACCAACTCCACGCCCTCGGCTCGCAGGCACTTCAGAACAATGTCCGCTCCCTTAAGCATTCACCACCTGTTTAGCGTCCTTGGGAGCTTCCGCGGGCTTCTTGCCGTCCTTAGGCAGCCAGCTCATCATCCCGCGCAGTTGCGCGCCCACGATTTCGATGGGATGCTGCTTTTCTTTCTCGCGCAGGGCGTTGAACTTGCGGCCGCCGCTCTTATTCTCCGCAATCCATTCGCGGGCGAATTCGCCGCTTTGGATGTCGGCCAGAGTTTTCTTCATCGCAATCCGAGTCGCATCGCCCACGACTTGCTCGCCACGCGTAAGATCGCCATACTCCGCGGTGTTGGAAATCGAATAACGCATTCGCGCTAATCCGCCTTCATAGATCAGGTCAACGATCAGCTTCACCTCGTGCAGGCACTCGAAGTAGGCAATCTCCGGCGCGTAACCGGCTTCGACCAGCGTTTCGAATCCCTTCTTGATCAACGACGTGAGCCCGCCGCACAAGACTGCCTGCTCGCCGAATAGATCGCTTTCTGTTTCTTCCTTGAACGTGGTCTGCAGGACGCCCGCGCGCGTCGAGCCGATACCGTGCGCATAGGCCAGCGCCAGTTCGTGGGCGTGGCCGCTGGCATCCTGTTGAATGGCAATCAGCGACGGCACACCGCGACCTTCGCTGTATACGCGCCGAACCAGGTGACCGGGGCTTTTGGGCGCAATCATCACCACATCTACATCGGTTGGCGGAACGATGGTCTTGAAGTGAATGCTGAAACCATGGGAGACACCAAGCACTTTGCCGGGATGCAGATACGGCTTGATGTGCTGTTCATAGAGCTCGCCTTGCGTCTCATCCGGCGTGAGCACATGGATCCAGTCGGCCCGCTTGGCGGCCTCGTCGGGCGCCACCACGACCATCCCATCAGCTCGCGCCTGTTGCGCGCTGGGGCGGTTCGGGTCGAGCCCGATAATGACTTTGTGTCCGCTGTCGCGAAGGTTCTGCGCCTGCGCGTGTCCTTGGCTGCCGTAGCCGAGGATCGCGATCGTTTTACCCTTCAGTGCCTCGGGCTTGGCATCGCGTTCGTAGAAAATTTTAACCACCAGTGCTCCTCTCGATCGCAGAGGGTAGACGAAACCTCTGTTTGCTGTGGAAGGCCGTTGTCACTTGTACATACCGACCGGTCGGTTGGTATATAGGAATGCTACCCGTCCCTCCAAATGGTGTCAAGAGGGAACTCCAGTTCGGTGATTCTCGCGCCAGGGGAAAGGGCAGAAGTTCTTTGGAGTGTTGCATCTGCATCGTGCTCAGGATTGGTGCACCAACTGCCGTTTCTTCCCAACCAGCCAATACACGACCGGCCCTAACGCCAGCGCCACGGCTCCTCCCGTCAGCGCGAAGCGATCGCTTCCCAGCAGAGCTACCAGGGCCATTGCCACAGGCGCAACTACCACGTAAGTCAATCCGGCACGGCCGCCGGGAATCGTGAACGAGCGCCTCAGGTCCGGTTGCGAGATCCTCAGCTTCCACGCCGAGAGCACCGTCAACACGGTCGTCGCCGACCGTAGCCAGATATAAACCGAAATGAGTGCCGCCAGACTCTGCCACGCAAGCAAGGCATAGATTGCAGCGGACACCACAATCGCCAGCCAGGGAGTTCCGTAGCGAGCATGCTTGCGCGTGAGTACTTCCGGCAGATAGCCGTCTTCCGCCATCGCAAAGGGCATGCGCGTCGTCGTCAGCACCGTGCTGTTGAGCAGAGCGACGTTGCCAACCATGGCGGCCAATGTCATCCACGTGCCCAGCCAGGGGCGTCCTCGTAACGAGCCCCCGATGATTGCGGCGGCATCGGAAAAAAATCCCGTGTGCCAGCGCTCCCACTGGCCGGCGGATGCCAATCCCGCCAACGTTGGGAGAAAATAGGCTGCAATTGACAGTGGAACCACTACCGCAAGCGCTCGTGGATAAGACCGTTGTGGGTTTTCCACCTCCTCCGCAACGGTTGAGACCTGTTCGTACCCCGAGTACAGCCATAAACCCAAGGCCAGGCCCACGCCGAACACTTTGAAAATCGGCTGATGAGGAGGCACCCACGGCGTGAACGGATTATGATGCCAATGCAGCAGTCCGAGGACGATCATGGCCATCACCGGCAGAAAAATGAAAATTTCCAAGGCGGTTGCGACCCGCCCGACCATTTGAATGCCGCGCACATTGATCCAGGTCAGCACGGCGATGAGCATCACCGAGACCAGGTAGTGCTCCCACCAGGCCATTTTGGGAAAGTAGTAACCCAGGTAATCGGTGAACAGGACGGCATAGGCGCCGCCTAACAGAAACGATGCCGACCAGTTCCACCAGCCGGCAAGAAATCCCCAGAAGCCGCCAAAGGCGGCGCGCGTCCAGCGATAGAAGCCGCCCTCGACAGGCATGGCGGTGGTCAGTTCCGCCGAAACTAGCGATACGGGGATGCACCAGAAAAACGGCAACACTAGCAGGTAGACGAGCGTCATTCCTGGGCCCGAGGTCGTGACCATATCCTCGAGCCCGAAGGGCCCGCCGGTGGTGTAGGAAAACATCACGAAAACGAGATAAAAGAGTCCCGCCTTGCGTAATGCAGAAGATTTGTTGTGAGTGGTCAAAGATGCGTGGAACTTCGATTGATTGATTTTTGATTGCTGATTGTTGATTGAAAATCAAAACCCATAACCGGCAGCCTTGCGTTTTCAATCAACAATCAAAATTCAGCAATCAACAAGTCTAAGCAGCTAGGATTCCCGTCAGCGCGCCCTCCAGCTCCAGGAGCTTGCGTTTCACTGCGAGCCCACCGCCATAACCACATAGCGTTCCGTCCGATGCAATTACGCGATGGCAGGGAACGACAATCGCGACCGGATTCCGATTGTTCGCCATCCCGACGGCGCGAAAACCTTGCGGTATTCCTACGGCGCGGGCAATGTAGGCATAGTTGCGCGTTTCACCAAAAGGGATCGCCTGCAATGCCCGCCAGCACGCCAGTTGAAAATCCGTGCCACGCAGATCCAGTGGAAGATTAAACTCGCGCCTCTGGCCCGCGAAATATTCTTGCAATTGCCGTACGTGAGGCCGCAACAGTCTCTCCGATTCCTCGAGCTGAACTTTCCGGCGCTTCGCGGTTCTGCTCTCCCCCCGCAGATCGCGCGGGTTCGGACGAATCGTTTGCTGGCCCGGAAGGCGCGCATCAAACTCCAACGCCACCAGACCGCGGTCGGATGCGGCCAGAAAGAGGGGCCCCACCGGCGAGTTAACCATCGTGTAATGAAGCGTTTCCATAGACATCACGCGCGGTGCCCAGTTAGGAGTGTCCATCACCATACTACGGGCTTGTCCCTCGCAAGCCTCAGATTCCAGGTCCCGGAACCGGTTGACAGAATCGCCTTTTTCGATGACAGTGTCTCGTTGCATTCGCGCTTGCGAAAACTCAACCTTTGAAGAAAGCCCTGATCATCCTCACCGCCGTGGTCCTTGCGCCAGCGGTAGTAGTCAGCCTGGTGGTGTTCGCCGCCGGGGATTGGCGGACGATTGGCCAGACCGAAGCCGGAGACACAGTATCCGTCAGTTCCGTCCGTATTCTCAAGAACAATCAGCGCATTGCCCTGGTTCGGGTCGAATACAAGGAACCGCCAAAACTGCCTCAAGGCGGACCGTTCGTCGAAATGCGGGCGCGGGTGCGGTTCAACTGCGCCAATGGCGCCGCTGTCCCTACGACGGAATGGTTCTACTCTCGCGACCACAGCGGACGGTTCGTCGTCAGTAAGAAAGCCGCCCGCGACGAGCAGTTCGGGAAGAATCCGGAAGGCGGTTTCGTCGCCATGGTAAGCAAGAGCGTGTGCAGCCAGCCGAAGTAGGCTCATTTTTCCAGGGCAAAGGCCACGTACACGCCGCCTGACTTCGACTTCAGATCTTTCCCTCCTCCGGCGGCGATCACCACGAACTGCCGCCCGTTGACTTCATAGGTAGCCGGAGTGGCATTCCCCGCAAAGGGCAACGTAGTTTCCCAGAGCAGCGCGCCGGTTGTTTTGTCGAAGGCGCGGAATTTCTTGTCGAAATTCGTCGCTCCGATAAATACCAGACCGCCTGCCGTCACTACCGGGCCTCCATAGTTTTCCGTGCCCGTGTTCTTCAATCCTTGAGCCGCCAGTTCGGGATACTCTCCCAGCGGAATTTTCCACAGATAGTCGCCGGTATTGAGGTTAATGGCGCTCAACATGCCCCAGGGTGGCGCAACCGCTGGATATCCGTCGGAATCCAGAAACTTGTTGTATCCGGTGAAGTGATACTTGATTGCCGCAGGCTGCGGCTCCGGCGTTACGACTTCTTTGCTGCTGCCCGCAGGGGAACTATTTTCGTTTGCTCCCGGATTCGCTAAATACGAAATTAGCCCGGCGATCTGATCGTCGGCTAGATTGGAAAAGCCCGGCATCCGTCCCTTGCCGTTGCGGATGGTCGCAGTGATTTCCGCCGCCGGCCTGCGATCACCGATGCCAACAAGAGAGGGAATCGCCGGTGGCGATCCCGCCATTTTCTCTCCGTGGCAAACCGCGCATTGACTCATGTAAAGGGCCTGGTGAGTGTTCTCAGCATTTTCCGATGACGTGTTTTCCTTCAGCGCGCCGGTCCAGGCCAGGTCGTTCGAGTTGACATAGAGGATGCCGGTTTCCGGATCGACCGCAGGCCCGCCCCACTCGGCCCCGCCATCAAATCCAGGAAAGACTACAGTGTCTTTCCCCACGCTGAAGGGAACGAACTGGCCCTCGCTCCGAAAGGTGTGAAACCTCCGCAAAGCCCAGTCCTGCACTTCTGGTGTGCGATTGCTCAGAAGATTCTCTGTCAGCAGTTGTCGCGCAAAGGGCGCTGGTCTTGCGGGAAGGCATTGCTGTGCTGCGGCCGCTTCTCCCGGCACATTGCTCGGCGGATAATTTCGGCATTCAATAGGAAACAGCGGCTTTCCATTGTTGCGGTCGAAGAGAAATACGAAGCCTTGCTTGCTGGTCTGAGCTACAGCATCGACCTTTTTCCCTCCGCGGTCCACCGTCAAAAGGACGGGCGGCGCGGGGAAATCGCGGTCCCAAAGATCGTGCTTCACGCTTTGAAAGTGCCAGATGCGCTCGCCCGTCTCGGCGTTCAAAGCGATGAGACAATCGGCGAACAGGTCATCTCCAACCCGGTCCGCCCCGTAGAAATCAAATGCCGCCGAGCCGGTCGGGACGTAAACAATTGCGCGATCGGCATCGACAGTCATCCCGGCCCAGTTGTTCGCCGCGCCGCTTGTCTTCCATGCTCCTTTTGGCCAAGTGTCATAGCCAAACTCGCCCGGGCGCGGAATCGTATGAAATGACCAGCGCAGCTTTCCGCTACGCACGTCATAAGCTCGCACATCGCCGAAAGACGCCGGTAAAGTTTCCGCTTCGCGGCCGCCGACGATCATTAAGTCCTTGTAAATCACCGCCGGGCTGGTCATATAAATGGATTGCGCGGCCGGATCGCGATCCAGATTCTCGCGCAGATCAATCCGCCCGTCGTTACCGAAGCTCGCGATCGCCTTGCCGGTGGCCGCATCCAGCGCATAGGCGAAGTTCATCACTCCGACCAGAATCCGGCTGCTGTGCCCGTCGGACCAATACGCCAGCCCGCGATCCGGTTGCGTCCCGCGAATTCCGGAGTCAAACTTCCATAGCAATTTCCCGTTTTCCGCGTTCAAGGCGAACACTTTCTGGGAAGGACTCAGCCCGTAAAGAACGCCGTCAACCACAATGGGACTGGTCTGCAGACCGCCGGATTCTTCCGTATCAAATGTCCACGCGACCTTGAGCCGCTTCACGTTTTTGCGATTGATCTGAGTCAGGCTGGAAAAATGATTATTCTCCGGCGTCCCGCCGTAAACCTGCCAGTCATGGCTCTGCTTTTTGCCGCGGTTTTTTGCCGCGGAAGCCGCCGATGCACTGAACACAGATGCCAGGGCCAACGACACGCCGAGAAAAATCGCCGCAGATTTCATTCGCACTCCGCTTCCAGCAAGATCGCAATATTCCAGCCGAGTGATTGTAGAACAGGCACGCTACTCGCAAACTTTGCACCTCCGTAACCTGACAACTACTTCCACGTCGCTCGCTTTGTGGCTTATGCTGAGAGAGAGCGGGCGATACGGCGCTTCAATCCTCCTGGGTATGGATTCACTTCGACTTTATGGGCTGGTAACGGGCGGCGTCGCTGTGCTGGCGACGTATGCGTTCCTGCGCCGCAAGGCGAAAACGCCCGACGAACTGGAGCGAGAACGCAGAACATGGCTGGAGAGGACAGGACGGATCACCGATGGCACGGTCATTGATGTGCAGGAATTGGAGGCGGCCGACAAGCATCATGCCGCCATCATGTTGATTTATCACTACGACGTGGCAGGCGTGTCTTACGAATGTTCGCAAGATGTTACCTACCTGAGGCACTGGATCAATCTTCACTCCTGCCGGCTCGGACTTCCTACGTCGGTGAAGTACGATCCGCAGAATCCTGGTAATTCCCTGGTTGTGTCGGAAAACTGGATGGGATTGCGGCAGTAGTCTACTGCCAACTGAGGTGCATGGCCGTATTGTGCTTGTCGAAGGTGACTTGAAGAGATTTCACTCCACCACCGACGAATTCGGCGGAAACGGTTTTGGAAAGATCAATCGCCTCGTCGGACGATAAGGCGCGCAAGCGAAGCACATGTTTTCCTGCGGGGATTCGGAGCGTCTCCGTGTCCACGCCCCGGATTCCGCTGAACACAACCATCCGTTTCTGAGCTCCGCCGTGCAACGGACGTGTCAATGCAAGATGGTCATCGATCCACACGAAAAGAGTGGCATCTTTGAACTGGTGTTGCACCGCCACGTCCAGATTGGAAAGCGGGACGATAACTTCTGGCGCCTTGGAGGCGACCGGTTGCGCCAAGACTGCTCGCTGGGTGGTGCGCAGTGCGCGCGGCCTTGGCCTAGACACTGCCGGTAATGAGCCAGGCGTTACGGCGGCCGTCCGCGCGTTGGAAGCATCGCTTGCCGATGCCGAACTCCCCCGTGTCCGCTCGATATTCGGGGCGGCTGGACTCGCGGCCGTGTTGGCCGCGGCCAGCCCTAATTTTGGGGAAATCACCAGTAAGTTGGACTGGATCCCGGCGATGAACAAAAGTCCCAGCGCTGCCGCGCCCAATATCACGCTCCGGATTGGAGCCTTGCGAATCGCACTCAGGACCAGCAACTCTTCCCGCTTCATGTCCGCCATCGGACGTGTCGCGGAGGCTCGTTGCCCGGTTCTGCGAACGGCCGCGCCGGTAGATTTGGGGCCGGTCAATAATGCTGCCCGCACCGATGTAGTGGTCGCGCCCGATTCAGATACCTGTTGCAACTGCCGGATATGTTCGGCGAACTCCGCACCGCTCTGGTAGCGCTGCTCGGGATCCTTCGCCATCGCGCGCGAGATAACCTCATCCAGTTCCTGAGGCACGTTCAGGTCAAAAGCGCTGGGCGCCACAGGCTCACGATTGGCAACTTTGAAACAGACGGTGGTCGCGCTATTTCCCTGAAATGGAGAATGCCCCGTAACCATGGCATACAAAATCACGCCGAGCGAGAAAAGATCGGAGCGCCCGTCCACTCCTTCGCCGCTCAGTTGCTCCGGCGCCATGTAGGCGGGAGTTCCCATCACTCGCCCGGGCAGGGTGAAGTGGGCCAGATTCAGCTTCGCTATGCCGAAGTCGGCAATCTTGGCACGTCCGTCCCCGGTTACCAGGATGTTTCCCGGCTTGATGTCGCGGTGAACTACGCCTTGCGCGTGCGCGTAGTCCAGCGCCTCGGCAATCTCCTCTGCAATTTGTAAGGCTCTCGACAGCGGAAGCTTCTTCTCGCGCGCTAGAATTCGATTGAGGGATTCTCCCGAGACATACTCCAGCACGATGTAGGGGTCCCGGTTTTCGGGGTTTTCGCCCACATCAAAAATCGCAACAATCCCGGCGTGGTGCAAACGTCCCGCGGCCTGCGCTTCATTCATAAAGCGCAGGCGAAATTCCGACTCCTCTTCCCGATCCTGCCCCCACATGGAAACGGTCTTCACCGCGACCAGACGATCGATCTGCGGGTCCCGGGCCTTGTACACTACACCCATGGCACCGCGGCCTAATTCAGCCACGATCTCGTACCGGCCAAACCGTTTTATCTCCGGATTGTCCACGTAGTCCTTGCGTGCAGTCAGATTCGGCCACGGAACTGCGAGGGAGTTCCTCCATGTTAGCGCCATTCGCGCCGTCCCTTTGCACACTGTTTCGCTTGAGCCATTACCCCGGTAATGTGCCCGTACTCAGCCATAGGAAAGACTTGGAAATGTGGCTGGTGGGAACTGGGAAAGGTTCTAACTTCCCGAAGAGAAGCCGTCGTTGTGCGCGACGGTGATGCGGAGATATTTGTAAGGATTTACCGGAGTATCGTTGATGCGGACTTCGTAGTGGAGATGGGGACCGGTCGAGCGTCCGCTCGTTCCCACGTATCCAATCACATCGCCGCGGTGTACCGCTTGTCCGGTGGTTACGGCATACCCGGAAAGGTGCCCGTAGCGGGTGCTGATGCCGTTACCGTGATCGATCATGATTGCTTTGCCATAACCGCCCATGATCTCGCTGCGCGTCACGATTCCGTCCGCCGGTGCAAGCACTGGAGCGCCATAACTGCTGCCAATATCAACGCCGCTGTGAAATGCTCCTTCACCGTTGAAGGGATCAATTCGCTCCCCAAAGCTCGCCGTCACCTGACCTTCCACCGGCCAGAGGTTGGGGGCCGAGTTGGCCTTGAACCAGTCCGCGGTCGTGGCATTGCGAGTCAGGCCCATCGTCAAGCCGACCATGGTTGCCCCGGTCAGCGCCGAAGTTCGCAAGGCATGCAACTGGTCGAGTGAAGAACTTACGTCGGCGTTCTGAATCTCATCAGCGGTCGCGGTCACCAGCGTGGGCTGCGCCTTTAATCCATATAGGGCTGAGACCTCTCCGGCGATTGAACCCAGCGACGCTACCTGCACGTCACGCTCTTTGGCAACCTGCTCCAGGCGCGAATAGTTGTCCTTGAGCTGATCCTTTTCCGTCCGCAATTGGTTATAGCGCGAGACCTTCAGCAGCATGCGGGTGTAGGAGCTTGCAATGCCTGTCAGGCTCAGGAATCCGACCGCAGCTCCCACTACGAACACGTAGAGGTAATGCACGGGGATGGAGATCTTTCGTAATTGGCCGTCGTCCCCGCGGGCCACGAATAGGATGTAAAAGCGCTTTTGCAATCGGTCCTCTAAATTCTGAACATCAGCTGAACAGCAGATGTCGCAACATCAGGGTCCGGAATTCCGGCCTAGTTTCTTAGTCGCAAAATGCCTGTTCGGAACAGCTGACTTTTTCGGGCTACGCTCCCACCTTGGAAGGGGAACCTTTCGCGCCCTGTACCTAACCGGAACTCCGATCAGAGTCTGGGATTTGTGTTCGTCTGCAATTCCAACCACTTGCAGAACTTAGCTCCGATTAAAGATTTTTATGAATGACTGGTTAACGGTAACAAACCGGGTTCCCCGTGTCAACGCCACATGAGGCCGCTCTCAGTTACCGAAGATGGGTAACCCGCCCTGCCCAAGGGACAGGTTACCAAAGGCTGTCCGCGGGTTCGGATCTGGCGCGGGGGACCGATTCGCACCCTCATGGGGCGGGCGCGACTGTTTCGAGGGCGATATAGTAATTGCGCCATGCCGCTTCCTGAAAAAGCGCTGATTGGCCAGATTCGCCGCTTGGCGAAAGCGTTAACGCACGGGCACGCCCCCGGCTCGGGCCGTGTCGTCTTAACCGGCATTGGAGACGACTGCGCCGTGTTGGGCCTGCCCGCGCGACATGTATCGCTGGTTACGACCGACTTCACATTGGAGGGGATTCACTTCCGGCGCGACTGGCACCCACCGGAATCGGTCGGCCACCGGTGCCTTACTCGCGGGCTGAGCGACATTGCAGCGATGGGCGGCCAGCCGGTCGCCGCTTTTCTTTCACTGGCCCTGCCTCGGGACTTGTCCCAATCGTGGGTCAGACGCTTCACTTGCGGATTGATCACTCTCGCGGAGAAATTCGGAGTAACCCTGGCGGGAGGAGATACCGCCCAGTCTCCTGACGGAATCCTCGCCGACATCGTCGTCGTTGGCACTGCGCCAAAAGGCGAGCCTGTACTGCGCTCCGGTGCGCGACCCGGCGATCGCATCTTCGTCAGTGGAGAATTGGGGGGCTCGGCGGCCGCGGTCGCGCGGATGCGAGCTCAGCCAAAGTCCCGCAGACCTAAGAAAAACCTTAATCCCCGCGATTATACTCGCCATTTCTATCCCGAGCCCCGGATCGAACTCGGTCGCATTTTGCGCCAAAAGGGCCTAGCCTCGGCCATGATCGACACCAGCGACGGCCTCTCGACGGATCTGGCACATCTCTGCGAAGAAAGCGGCGTGGGCGCCGAACTCGACGCTCCACTCATTCCTCGCGCAACGGTGGGCAAGCCTGCCCGTAAAGTCGACCTTGACCTCGCCCTGCATGGTGGTGAAGACTATGAACTCCTCTTCACGGTCCGGGATGGCAGGGACGTACCCGCCCGGATTGCCGGAGTCGCCCTGACCCAAATAGGCCACATCACCCGGAGACCAAAGATCTTCCTCCGCACCCGACCTGACATTGCCTATGAGCTGCGGCCCCGAGGCTGGCAACACTTCGAGCGTTAACCAACTCACGAAGTGACAGCCGCTTCCCGCTCAGGCGAAAGCCAGCCGGAGTCGAAATACCGAAGACGAAAAGGTCTAACCAGCCTGCCGTTACCTCCGTCACTACTCCGTCTCTACCCTTGCGCTCAAAACCGGACTAGAGTAAGGCCATGTCGTCCAGTAAACTTCTCCTCCTTCCAGCTCTCGCTCTCTTGCTGAACCTGACTGCTTCGGCCCAGAAGAAGCAGCCGCCTCCGCCGCCGGCTCATGCGAAGTCTCCATCGCCAGCGGTGACCGACGAATTCATCCACAAACAGTTTGGCGATAATTGTTCGTTGCTGGCGGGACCGCCCCAGTTTGTCGCCGATCTGGATGATGACGGCGTCAACGACCTGGTGGTCGCCGCCAAATGCAAAAACCCGATGGCCGATAAAGACGAATACAGCTTCGTTGTCACCGACCCCTACGACACCTTTCTCGGCTACAGCGATGTAAAAGTTACTTCCACCTTCGCCTCCGACGAACCCCAGCGCCGCGGCATCACCCTGCTCATCATTCATGGCGCCGAGAAAGATGCCTGGCGCAGCGACAAACCCAAGGCCAAGTTCCTCCTCATTAATCTGCCCTTCAAGACCCTGACGGTGAAGCGCCTTGCCATGAAGAAGAAAACCATCCTGGGAATTTACATGGAAGAAACCGGCGAGGGCGAAGATACATCTTCCGTGCTCTTTTGGGACGGCAAGAAATACAAATACCAGCAGCTCGGCTCAACCCTGGAATAAAGCGATTGCCGATTGTTGATGCCTGTTGCTGACTCTTGACGGTTTATCGACGCGGTTAGGCGATGCCGGTTTTCTTAATCAAAAATCAGCAATCAGCAAGGGGCCCTCTTACCTCCGCTCATAGTAGGGAAATTCGCTCGACCCAGCCCGCTCCACGTTCTGTTCGGCAAACTGACACACTCGGTCCAGCGCGGCCTGCAACTCCGCCGTGTAGCGCTCGACGTCCTCGTCGGTGGCAAGCTCGGATACTGGAATCAGTTTGCCGACGCGCACCAGCACGCGCGAGAAGGGCATAGGGATCATCAGGCGATCCCACGTATTGAGCACCCACGCCCGATCCACAGCCGCATGGAACATGGTCAGCGCCAAGCCAGATGAACGAGCTAGCGCGACCGGCCCGGGCTTCACTTTGTGACGCGGACCGCGCGGGCCATCGAGCGTAAACGCCACCGTCCAGCCCTCTTCGAGGGCGCGCCGCAGGCCGAGCAAAGCCCGTACTGCGTTGCGGCTGCTCGATCCCTTCACCGCAACGAAGCCGAACTTATGAATGATCCTGCCCATGTACTCGCCGTCATAACTGTTGCTGCTCATCACCCGGATGCCCATGTTGCGAAAGATGTAGGTGGCTGGAATCATGCAGGAATGCCAGAACGAGGCGATCAGCGGCCGCTGGTCGAGTGTTTTCTGCGCACCGTCTTCATACGAAACGGCGATGCGAAGCGTGGGACCGATCAGGCGAATGATCCCATAGCCCAGCCAAATGATGATGCGAAGGACGATGCGCTGGCGAAGAGTAAAACGGCGGCTGTCGATGGCAGGCAGCGCGGGCACCGCCGCGTTGCGAGTGCTGGCTTCGGGCACAAATCTATTCTAACGGGACGGGCTCGGCCTCGCGATCAGGATTCAGATATTGAGATATTAACCGCCGAGGTCGCTCGAAGAGAGAGCGGAGAAGCATTTCCCTCGGCGGTCTCCGCGTGCTCGGCGGTTAAATGTTTTGCTTGCGTCGGGCAGCGATCAATTCTCCAAATACGAATCGATCCAAATCTTTACTTTCCGGCGCCGTTCGTCGGTCAGGTCGAACCGCACGCCGAACGATTTAGGTTTGCGCCAGCTTACCGTCGCGCGAACATTGACGCGCGGCAAGGTCATCAGGGAGAAGGAGACATCGACGCTGGTCCCAATCGAGAAGTCTTCGGCACTTTTGACGGACATGCCTCCGCTGCTCAATTCAATGCTGCTGGCGCTGATGCGCCGGCCGTCTCCGACGATGGAAACCTCGGTTATCACAGGAATGCGCACATAGCGCCGGAACTCGTGCAGAACGAGCATCCGGGTGGCACGCACCAGTTTCAGGGCTGCCGGCCGCTCCAAAGGCTCATTGAATATGGCGTTGATGCCGAATTTCGAGTAGCGCATGCATTCCTGCGCGTTTCCGCCCAATCCATAAATCACGCACCGGCTATTCGATGCGGAGGAGCGGGCCGCTTCCATCACTACGTCGGCGCCCTCACCCAGGCTCAGGACGCAAGCCTCGAACTTTTCCTTGCGCAGACGTTCGGCGGCATTGGAAGACATGACCACGGTTTCAATGTTGAATTGTCGAAAGCATTCCGACAGCAAAGCTCGGGACGATTCATTCAAATCGACAAGAGCGGTGCGGGCGGCTGCTTTGCGGACGGTAGGATTTGGGGCAAAGGTGGTGGCGAAAGCTTTGTTCATAGTCGAGGGGAAAGACTCCACTTTCAAATCCATTGTGGAGGCCTGTCCCGATACGGGAAAGACACAAAGGACCAAGGCGCGAAGTACCAAAGTCTCGTTACTTTTTCGGAGGACGCCGGAGAGCGGACATTACGCGCCGGAAGAGATGTGGAATGAAGAACTTGGAAGGAGGACTTCAGGCCTCGAACTTGAGACTTGGGTCTAAATCCCCTTCTGGACGCGAGGTTTGAGGTCCAGGGTCGGAGGCTGCGTCTACTCGTTCCAGCGCCGGAACAGCAGCGCCCCATTCGTCCCGCCAAAACCGAACGAATTCGACATGGCGTATTCCAGTTGCGCTTTGCGCGCCTGGTTGGGAACCAAATCCATGCCGGCGGTATCCGGATCGGGATTCTCCAGGTTAATCGTTGGAGGCAGAATCTGATCACGTAACGCCAGCACGGTTATGCCGGCCTCGAGGCCTCCAGCGCCGCCCAGCAGGTGCCCGGTCATCGATTTCGTGGAGCTCACCGCGATCTTGCGTTCGCCAAAAAAATTTCGGATAGCGTGCGCCTCCAGAGTGTCGCCGATCGGGGTGGACGTGCCGTGGGCATTGACGTATCCGACCACGTCGGGGGTGACACCGGCATCCCGTACCGCGTTGCGCATGACGCGGAAGCCGCCTTCGTGCTCGGGCGCAGGCTGCGTCATGTGGTAGGCATCGCCGCTCATGCCATATCCCGCGATCTCAGCGAGAATGGGCGCGCCGCGCTTACGGGCGTGCTCCAGTTCTTCCATGATCAGGATGCCTGCTCCTTCGCCGATTACGAAACCATCGCGGTCGCGATCCCATGGACGGCTGGCCTTTTCGGGTGCGTCATTGCGCGTGGAGAGCGCCCGCATGGCGGCAAATCCGCCCACGCCCATGGGAGTGATGGCGGCTTCCGCTCCTCCGGCAATCATCACGTCGGCGTCGTTGTGCTGAATTATGCGATAAGAGTCTCCGATGGAATGGGCGCTGGTGGTGCAGGCTGTGGCAGTCGCCTCGTTCGGCCCCTTGGCTCCATAGCGCATGGAAACCTGTCCGGCCGCAAGGTTGATAATGGCGGCGGGGATAAAAAAGGGGGATATCTTGCGCGGGCCGCCTTCCATCAACGCGGTGTGTTCGCGTTCGATGATGTCGAACCCTCCGATCCCCGACCCGATGTGAACGCCGACGCGCTCGTCATTCTCCGGAGTAATCTTCAGCTCCGACATCTTCATGGCTTCATCGGAGGCCGCGATGGCCACATGGATGAAGCGTCCCATCTTCTTGACTTCTTTTTTTTCGATGAAATTCAGTGGATCGAAGTTTTTGACCTCGGCGGCGATCTGGCAGGCGAAGGCAGTAGGGTCGAAACTGGTGATGCGCCCCACGCCGCTCTTACCGGCCAGCAGGGCCTTCCATACCACGTCGGTGGTATTGCCTACGCCACAGATCAAGCCCAGGCCTGTAACTACGACCCTGCGTCCCAACTATTTCCCCGCTTTCGCGTGCTTGCCGATGTAGTCCACCGCGTCCTGCACGGTGCGAATCTTCTCCGCGTCCTCGTCAGGGATTTCAATGTCGAATGCCTCTTCGAAAGCCATGACCAGTTCGACGGTGTCGAGCGAGTCGGCGCCCAGGTCGTCGACGAACGACGCGCTGGAGGTGACTTCGCCCTCATCCACTCCCAACTGTTCCACGATAATCTGCTTTACCTTCTCGTCTACGGCTGCCATGTGTCTCCTCGCTTGTCTCGATTAGATTTGAATTCGGGTTCTACAGTTGCGCATGCGCAGCTCATAAATTCTGCTAGCGCGAGCTTTTAGCTCTCCAAAGTCTGTCAGTTCTAACGCACTGCGGTATGAAAAAAGGCGAGTGTGTAGTGTAATTGTCACGGTGAATTAGTGTAAAGGAAGGGCTCTGCCACTTCCGGCAAAGCCTCGGTTGACGTGGGATGGCACTCTTGAATCCTAAAGGCTGGCCGTTGCCGGGGTCAAACGATCCACCGCGTTCAGGGGACTGGGCGGATAAGACATTATTCCTCAGCGACCTTCGCTAACCCTTAGCGAACTTTGCGGTTAAAAGCTTGAACAGAGTGGAGGAAAATCATATGCGTGCCGTCGTCCAGCGCGTAAGCCGAGCCAAAGTCACCGTCAACGAACAGGCTGTCGGCGAGATTGGTTTGGGAATATTGGTTCTGCTGGGCGTCGGCCATGGAGACACTGACGCGGACGCAATTTATCTTGCCGAAAAGATTACCGGTCTCCGCATCTTCCCAGACCACGACCCAGACCACGACGAAGACTCCGACGGAAAGATGAATCGCAGCGTGCAGGACATAGGCGGCGCGGTGCTGGCGGTCTCGCAGTTCACTCTTTACGGTGACGTGCGCCGCGGCAAGCGCCCGTCCTTCGACGCCGCGGCCCCGCCAGAACAAGCCCGGCGGCTATATGTTTTTTTGGTCGAACGCATTCGAGCCGCAGGCCTGCGCTGCGAAACCGGCCGCTTCCAGGAAATGATGCAGGTGGAGCTGGTGAATGATGGGCCGGTCACGATTTTGCTCGATTCAGGCAAAGCTTTTTAGGATTGTTTCCATTCGCTGGGAGTGTTAGGTGGTCAGTGCAAGCGCCCGATGATGGTTGAAGCATGATCGATCCGAGTCGCGAATTGTAGTGATGGCCTCCGCTAGTCCGGGCTTGGAAGACGATCCTTGCGAAGTTCGCTGGCAACACGGTGAGCTACGAACCGCATCGCTTCGTCGGCGGCCCTGATGTCATTGTTGTCCTCCACTCGGGCCGTGGTGGTCCCCTCAGTTAACGTTCCTGCACCACCGACTTCGAGAAGAGCGTAGCTCATCGCCAGGATTTGATTGGCGTTGGTGTTTCCGATGACGACAGGAGCGGGCTGAACCCCGTCGGGTCCGCCCGAAATGCTTGGGCCGTGGCCGGGGTCCAGTAGTGTGGTGAGCACGAAGTATCGGCAACCTTTCCTTTCGGCCTCGGCGCTGGCATCCTCTCGGGAACTGGCCTCTAGCGCAACTGCTTCCAGGACGATGGGCAATTTGCGGTCGATCCGCAGACGCTGCAGGTCTCGAATTAGTTGATCACGCTCCCAAATCGGATTGCCCTGGCGGTGAGAGCGGTTCGTCATCGCGGCGATCCCAACCCGAGTGCGTTTCTGCTCGGGCGTGGATGCATTGTCGTTGGTTTGAGCGAAGGCTACGCCTGTGACCAGTACGCCCGACAGAACTAGACAGAGAAAGCGATCCGAGCGCATAACCCCTCCAGCAGGTATTTGCCCTGTGCTGGATTAGTGTAGTCCGATTTTTTGTCCGCTGACTGAGCTTTCTTTCGATGTTTCGAAGAATGTGTGAACCGCGTCCGCCTGCGGGAAGACGCCTACGGTCTAAAGCCGCGTCCCTTACCGGATTCCGCGTAGGCAGAATGTCCTCGATCCAACCACAGATTTTTCACTCTTCGCTATGCCTACTGCGCGAACTCCTTATTTTTACAGCATTTTATTTTGGCCCGCGACGTGCTTCTCGCATCTTAGTTCGCGGGTTTGCGAGGGGTGCATAGTGGGCGTTGGTAACCAGTGGGTAATCAACGGAACGTTAGTCGCGTCGGTCGCGCTGCTCTCCTCGACCGGAGTTGCCCAGAAGGCTGCATCCCCCGGAACGATGCCGCTCGACGCTATCATCCAATCGACGGAAAAGGCGCAAGCCGCGGCGCGCTCACAAGTCTCCTATCAGATCATCCGCGAGTATCGCCTGTCGGGCGCCAAAGATTCGAAAGCTGATTCCACAGTGGTGGCAGAAGTTAATTTCCAGCCGCCCTCCTCCGAAGGCTACACGATTCAACGATACTCCGGCAGCGGCCGCGGACAGCAACTTGTACGCAGCGTGCTGGACCACGAGATTGAAGTAAGTTCCAAGAACAACAAAGACCGCAGCGCCATCAGCCGGAATAATTACACCTTCACCTACATCGGCGATGCGGCGCTCGACGGCCAATCGTGTTACGTCCTGGGATTAAAACCGAAGCGAACCGATAAGGATCTGATCTATGGACAAGTGTGGGTTGACAAGCATTCATTTCTGATTCGCCAGATCCAAGGAGACGTAGAAAAGACGCCCTCTTGGTGGCTGAAGAAAGTTCACATCACGCTCGCATTTACCGATCTTGAAGGAACCTGGGTGCAGAAAAGCATGGAAGCCGTCGCCGATGTGAGGCTGGTGGGCACACATACTTTAACGTCACGCATTCTGGATTACCGGAAAGAATCACAAGTCGCAAGAGCCCCGTTCGCTGGCGGACCTGCGTTTCGAAAATAGTAGCGACGAAGCAAAATGGAATGCCAGCTTTGTTTCGTCTCGCCAGCTCGGGCGGGACGCCCCCGCTACCGCCGACAGGATGCCGGCGCTACTCTTCAGTCGAATGAACCGTGAGTTCAGCGCGCCTGCAAAATCGCATCGGCTACGCGGGCTGCTTCTACTGACGGTTTTACGTCGTGCGTCCGCAAAATGTGGGCGCCCTTCAGAATCAGTGCGGTCTGCGTCGCAAGCGTTCCATAGAGTCGGCCCTCCGGCGGAACATCTTTTCCGTCTTCTTTTTTGCCCAGAGTCCGGCCAATAAACGACTTTCGCGAAGTGCCCGCCAGCAGCGGAAAACCCGCGGCCTGCAGTTCATCGAAGCGCGCCAGTAACGGATAGTTCTCGTCAAAGCTCTTTCCGAATCCGAAGCCGGGATCGAGCACGATGCGCTCGCGCCGCACTCCCGCGATGACCGCTTTTTCAGCCCACTCTTTGAGTTCCCGCTTCACCAGCAGCACGATGTCCACCGGCGGGAGCAGAGTTCGCCACTCTTCCGGACGCCCGCGCATGTGCATTAAAACCGCACCGCATTTGAGCTCAGCGATGGTCTCGGCCATGCGCGCATCCCAGCGAAATCCGCTAACGTCGTTGACGATCTCGGCACCGGCCTCCACGACCGCGCGGGCCACGTTCGCCTTGTAGGTGTCAACTGAGAGCACCGCTGTGGGATGCTTCTTCTTTAACGCGGCGACGACCGGACGCACGCGCCTGAGTTCTTCTTCCGCGCCGACGGCCGGCGGACGCGCTGCCTCAACCACGGGCGGTTTCAGAGTCCCGGCAAGCTGTTTTTTTGTCTCCAGGCCGCCAGCATCTACGCGCGCTCCCGGCCGAGTGGACTCGCCGCCAATGTCCAGTATGTCGGCCCCTTCGTCGAGCAATCGCTCCGCATGTTCGATGGCCTTGTCAAGGTCAAGAAACTGCCCGCCGTCGGAAAACGAATCAGGAGTGACGTTGACCACGCCCATAATCAGCGTGTGCTTGCCAAGTTCAAGCGAACGCGCTCCCAGATTCCATTGAAAAACAGGTCTCATGCGGCACGATTCTAAATCAAGCAGATTTGCAGGGTGAAGGTGCGGTACTTTGCTCTATCATTGCAGAGTGGGCGGGCAGCGCCACATCCCTCTTTCCCCAAGATTGTTTATGCCATCGAAAGAAGATATTGGATGAAGCGATTTCTGAAAAGAGGGCGACGGACGCGCGCCTTTCGCGCTCTGGTTGTTCTCATGGCGATTGCCGGCTTTTCTGGCTGCGACATTCAGCGTCGCAAGTCAGACGCCGAACTTGGCCTGACTCCGCAGCAATCCGCGGGCCGCAAAATCTATGACTCCGATTGCGACCGCTGCCATGAGCCGTATTCGACCCGCGGCAAGAAAGGGCCAGGCCTCAAGGCAATGTTTCAGCATAAATATTTATCTCTGAGCGGCTTGCCCGCCAACGATGAGCGAGTCGCCGACATCATCCGTCTTGGCCGGAACGAAATGCCTGGCTACGGCCAGAGGCTGAGTTCACAGGACATACAGGATCTGCTCGCGTATCTGCATACTTTGTGACCGAATCGCGGGCATGGCACCGTTTTCATGGGATAAGCTTCATGGGATAAGCTTCATTGGGATAATCCTGAAATGAAAAGTGCGGCGAAATCGGAGCTTTTTCGCGAGCTGCCATCGGTCGATGAGTTGCTGCGCAAACCCGAAGTGGCTCCGCTGGTAACCCGCCATGGACCTGCCGCTGCCACCGATGCCGCACGCGCAGTACTAGCGACGTTTGCGCGAAGAAGTCGCCTCAGGGCTGCTGGACGAGCCCGCGTTGCGACTCGCGCTGGACGGACTGGCGGAGGCCATCGAAAAGCATCTTCGTCAGGCTCTTCGCCATTCGTTGCGTCCAGTAATCAATGCGACCGGAGTAATTCTGCACACGAACCTTGGCCGTGCTCCGCTCGCCGAGGCCATGCTGGCCACATCGCTGAAACTGCCGGAAGGTTTTCGAATCTCGAGTTCGACATCGAGGCCGGCGCTCGCGGCAAGCGCGACATTCACGTCGATCGCCTCTTTCGCAGTTTGTTGGATGAGAGCAAGGCTCACGTAGGTACAGCTGCCTCGGCTGTACCGCCAGGGCGAAGCCCAGCGGAACGTCCCCCGTCTATCTCGACCATCGTCGTAAACAACAACGCCGCTGCGGTCCTGCTGGCGCTGAACACTCTGGCAGAAGGGGGCGAGGTGATCGTCTCTCGCGGCGAACTGGTCGAAATCGGCGGTTCGTTCCGAATCCCGGATGTCATGACGAAGTCCGGCGCAACGCTTCGCGAAGTGGGCACAACCAATCGCACGCGGGTGAGCGACTATGAAAAAGCAATCACCGAGCGCACCCGGCTGCTGTTGCGCGTGCACAGATCGAATTTTGAAATCACTGGCTTCACCGAGCAGGCATCGACAGCCGAATTGGTCGGGCTCGCGCGCCATCGGGCTATTCCTTTGATGGAAGACCTGGGCAGTGGCGCGCTCGTCGACTTGCAGAATTTTGGTATTAGCGGCGAGCCCAGCGTGCTCGACAGCCTGCGAGCAGGCGTCGACGTCGTGACTTACAGCGGCGACAAATTGCTGGGCGGGCCGCAAGCCGGATTGCTCAGCGGCCACGCCGATCTGATCGCCCGTATGCGCGCCAACTCATTGTTCCGCGCGCTGCGCGTAGACAAGCTCACTTATGCCGCTCTCGAGGCCACGCTTCTTGCGTACGTGAAGCGCGATCATGATGCCATTCCTACGTTGAAGATGATGCGTCTGACGAAACAGGAAATCGGACTGCGCGCCGAGTCGCTCGCGAACAAGTTTCAATCATCCAGACTCAATATCGAAATCACCGAGGGTGAATCAGTGATCGGAGGCGGCGCCGCTCCCTCTTCGGTCTTGCCGACCCGACTGCTGGCTGTGAGTTGCAACGACCTCAGTGCTGACGAGCTAGCCGGACGCCTGCGAGCGTCGGATCCGCCGATCATTGCCCGTGTCGAGCAAGGACGAGTGCTGCTGGATTTGCGCACGGTGTTCGCCGATCAAGATTCAGTGATTGCTGCGGCGCTGGTTCGAATCGCCTCCTAGCCTATCCGCATCCAAAACCTGTTGGCCGTTCTCTACACCATCGGACACTCTACTCGCCTGCTCGATGAACTAATCAGCGCGCTGCAGGCGCATCAGATTCAGACTCTCGTCGATATCCGCGCCTTCCCGATGTCACGGCGCCTGCCGCAGTTCAATCGCGATTCGCTGCAGCAAAGCCTGCCTGCGGCGGGAATCCGCTATCTGTCGATGACGGCGCTGGGTGGGTACCGCAAGAAGATTCTCGAAGAGTCGCCGAACATTGCGCTGCGCAACCAGAGCTTCCGCAATTACGCCGACTACATGCTCACGCCGGAATTCGAGCACGCCATGTCTGAACTCCTGGCTCTCGCCGAACATTCCCGCACTGCGTACATGTGCGCCGAACGCGTATATTTTCGCTGCCATCGCATGCTGGTTTCCGATTGGCTGGTCGCTCACGGCCACGAAGTTTTCCATATCGACTCTGAGGGACCGGTCAAACCGCATAAGCTAATGCCAGAAGCGCGCATCGTCGACGGGCGATTAATCTATCGTGGAGATCGTTTGCTATAAGGACGCTACTGTAAGATTCTGCGAAAGGAATTCAAGTCATGATCGTAGGCACCGGCATCGACATCGCCGAAGTTCCCCGCATCCGCCAATCCATCGAGCGCTTCGGGCAGCGTTTTCTGCAGCGTGTCTTTACCGCCGGAGAGATGCGCTATTGCGATTCCAAGGCAAATCGCTTCGAGCGCTATGCCGCGCGTTTTGCGGCTAAGGAGGCTGCCATGAAAGCTCTAGGCACAGGCTGGAATCATGGCGTGCGCTGGCGCGATTGCGAGGTGACACGAATGCCCGGAGGCCGTCCGACCATGGCATTTCACGGCAAGGCCGGGGAATTCGCCGCCGAGCTCGGAGTAAAAAATGTGGCCCTGTCGATCACGCATACCGCGGAGCAGGCGATGGCGCAGGTCATTCTTGAGAATTGAAGCGCTCTATTCGAGGCCTTCTCGCGCCTGTACGCCGCTCACCATCTGCTAGACTGTCGCCTCCGATCTATGGCAGTGACCATCGCGACTCCTACTCTAAGGTCGAGCAGTACTGAAATTCCGGAAAAGATTTTACTTTCGGGCCTCGCCCTCGCCAGCTTCGCGGCACTGTTGCTGGAACTCGCGCTCACCCGCCTATTCTCAGTAGTTCTGTTCTATCACTTCGCCTTTCTCGCGATTTCGGTTGCTCTACTCGGCTTGGGCGCGGGAGGCGTGTGCGCCTATCTGCTGAAGACCAGGCTCGCGAGCACCGGCACACGTTTGCTGGCTGCGCGTCTCTGCATGGCAAATTCGGTGGTCGTGGTCTTCGTGCTGGAAATCGTCTTGTATGGTCGGGTTTCGCTCCAGGTTTCCTGGGGAAACTTTGCCCGCCTCACGGTGATCTACTTGGCTGCTGCCATCCCGTTCTTCCTCACCGGACTTCTTTTTGCGGTCGCATTCGCGCGCGAGACCCGCCGCATCTCACGGCTCTACGGCGCTGACCTGTGCGGCGGAGCTCTGGCCTGCCTGGCCGTCGTACCCTTGCTGAACTGGCTAGGCGGACCGAACGTTATTCTTGGCGCGGGAGTTGCGATGGCCGCTGCCGGGATGATTTGGGCGGAACCGCGCTCGCCACGCAGAAACGCAGCCCTGCTTACACTCGCGCTGCTGGCCCTGATTGGGGCGAACTACTCGGGGCGCCTGATTGACGTGGTTTATGCGAAGGGCATATTTCGCGATCCGGCGCAGGTGGAATTCGCGCGCTGGAACGCGCTCTCGCGCGTAGAGGTCGACCGCCAGGGCCAGGCCAAAGTGGTAGTTATCGACGCCGACGCCAACACCTACATCATGAATGCCGACGTTCTCACGTTGGCACGACACAGGCTGGGAAAAAGACCTCATGTCGGCTCCGCCCGCGCTGGCCAATGTCTTGCGTCCGCACGGCCAGTTCGCGATCATCGGACCAGGAGGAGGGGTCGATGTTTTGCGTGCGGTCGCCAATGGCAGTCCGAGTGTGACCGGAATCGAAATCAATCCCATCATCGCGACCACCATCATGCGCCAGCGGTACGCCGACTATTCCCAGCATCTGTATCAGCGCCCCGACGTTCATATTCAGGTCACCGACGGCCGATCGTTCCTGCGTTCCACGAAACAGCAATTCGACGTGGTGCAGATGACCCTGGTTGACACCTGGGCATCGACAGCAGCCGGGGCGTTCGCGCTTAGCGAGAATAATCTCTATACGGTCGAGGCTTTCCGCGAATATTTCGATCATCTCAAGCCCGACGGAATGATTGCCATCACACGCTGGGAATTCCGGCATCCGCGGGAAGCACTGCGCGTGGTCGCGGTAGCCATGGACGCGCTGCATCGCCTCGGGGTAGCAAATGCGGCGCGCAATTTCATAGTCGTTTCGCAAGGATCGCTCGATGAAGACGGCATCCCGGTTGTGGTGCTGGCCAAAAAGACTCCGTTCACGTCTGAAGAAGAGGATGCGGTGAGCAGGCATCTCGACAACTATCCGGCTCTTGAGTCCCTATATCTGCCGTCGGACCATGAGCAAAATCCATTTTCCGATCTAATCGCGAGCAACGATCCTTACGGCTTTGCACGCAGCTATGCCTACAACACTGCCCCCGTCACGGACAATGCGCCCTTCTTCTTCTTCACGCTCAAGCTGGGACAGGTTCTCGGCGAAAAACGCTTACGTGGCGGCATCGACTGGAAAGTGAACCTGGGAGTGCTTGTGCTTCTTCTCGTGCTGGTGATTTCAGTGATCGCGGTGCTGGCATTTCTGATTCTACCCCTCGTCCTGAGAAGCCGTGACAACCGCCACTCTGTTGCGCCCTTGCTTTATTTCGTGGCGGTGGGTCTGGCCTATATTCTGGTGGAGATTGCGTTCATTCAGCGTTTTGTGCTGTTTCTCGGCCATCCCACCTACGCCCTGACTGTTGTGATTTTTTTGCTGATGCTCTCCAGCGGCGCGGGAAGCCTGGTTTCACGGCTCTGGCTCCGGCGCACGGACCTAGGGTGGGTGCCTCTTGTGCTCGTGATCGCAACACTTCTAGCGGACGTGTTTTTTCTCCCGGACCGTTTGGCGGCGCTGCGGGGAATGGGATTTGGATACCGTTTGCTGGTGAGCGGCATTCTTCTTATTCCGTTGGGATTCGTCATGGGGATGCCGTTCCCCACGGGTCTGCGTGCGCTCGCCTCCCTTCCGGTCACGGAATTTCCAGCAGACGAAGGTGCTTCAGATAATGCCGTCGAATGGGCTTGGGCAATGAATGCGGCAGCCAGCGTGCTGGGATCCGTGCTAGCCATGGTCATCGCCATCCAATTCGGATTGACGGTAACTTTAGCGTGTGGAGCGGCTGCCTACTTGCTGGCGCTCTTGCTGATGCCGGCACTGCGAACGAAACTCGCGTAGACCTGGCTGAAGTTTTTGTTATCATTCGAGCGAGGAGCCGGTTGCGATCCCAAGTTGTCCAGGCGGCCGCAGTCCCACCTTAACTGGCATCATGAGGATTTCATTTGCCTAGCCAGAAGCAGCTCAAGTGGTCGCAACTGCGTGTTGGGATCACGGTGATCGTTGCCACTCTGACCCTGGCCTTGTTGTTGTTCCTTATGTCTGGAACCACCGGACTGTTCACCTCTCGCATTACTCTGAAATCTTATTTCGATAACGCACAAGGTCTGCGTCAGGGTGCTCCCGTACGTCTCAACGGCGTTGATATTGGCAACGTGACCAAGATTCTTATCGTACCGGACAAAGACAAGCAGCAAACTCCGGTGGAAGTATTGATGAAGGTCAGTACGAGATACAGCTATGCCATCCACCGCGATTCTGTGACCTCACTCGACACTGCCGGCGTGCTTGGAGAGACGTTTCTCGATATCGACAGCCTTCAGGCCCTCGACGTTCCCGCTAAGGACGGTGACACTCTCCGAACTCAGGTGCATCCCGACTTCAATCAGGTAGTGCGCGCTAGCCAGAGTACGCTCGAGAACATGGATGCACTGCTGAAGCGTGCGGACCGCATCTTGGCCTTCGCCGAAAGCGGCAAGGGATCGATGGGCAAACTCATCTACGATCCCACCCTCTACAATCGCCTTTCCTCCACGATTGCGGAATTCCAACAGATCGTGCAGCAAGTCGGGAGCGGCGAGGGCAGCCTAGGCCGGCTGATCAGCCGCAATGACGCCTACGAAAAATTCATCGCCACTCTCGACAAGATGAATGGCGTAATTGACGATCTGCAGCAGGGCAAGGGCACCGCCGGAAGGTTCCTGAAAGATCCCACGCTCTACAACAACGCAAACGACACCATCGCCAACATGAAGAAGCTTACCGAAGACATTAATGCGGGCAAGGGCACGCTCGGCAAACTGACCAAGGACGAGGAACTGGCGAAGAAACTCGATAACACGATCAGCAAACTTTCGCAGCTGACCACCGAACTCGAAGCCGGCCAAGGCACCGTCGGTAAGCTCTTTAAGGATGACACGCTATACAACAATGCCAATCAAATGCTGGTCGAGACACGCGATTTGCTGAAGGCCTTCCGCGAGAATCCCAAGAAATATCTAACTATAAAAATGCACATTTTCTGAGGAACATTCGCTGGCTGTCTGCGATCTCCTCTCCGTTCGCAGGAGCTTCCCGCTCCGGTTACTTGGTGTTCGGCCGATTAGTGTTCGCCCAATCCGAACACCGATCCCAGCATCAGGATGACCAGCACTCCCAATGAGATCCATCCGTACTTCCAGTCTTTTTCCCAAAAGAACAAGAAACAGGCGACGATTACACGAACCACCGGCGTGGCCAGCATCAGGAGAACGCCGACGCGCTCAATCTCACCGGAAATGTGGCCAGTGACAAACAGCGCAGCGATCAACCCGGCGAGCATGACGAAGAAACAACTAAAAGCTCCGATTCGCAGTACGAGAGCAACGGCGCGGTCGAAGGCGGGCTCCCGTAGCTGGCTCATAGCCACCCCTGAAGCAAATGGATGATCAGGCGCGCGGCAAGATAGAACATAACTCCGACCAGCAAATAGACGACGACCTTTGTGTTGATGCGCGGAGCCATGCGCGCCCCCAGAAGCGATCCCACGAAAACGCCCACCGCCAACGGCGCCGCGTATTGCACAAGAATGTCGCCGCGCCGGTAGTAGACGATTGCGCTGGCGGCCGCAGTCACTCCAATCATGAAGTTCGAAGTCGCCGTAGCAACCATCAGAGGTACCTTCATGAAGATGTACATCACTGGAACTTTGATCGGGCCGCCGCCGATTCCAAGCAAACCCGAGAGCGCCCCCGCCACCAGCGAAGCCGCCAATCCCAGCGGATAGTGCTGGGGCTCGTAGGGTGGGATCGATATCTCGTTGGCGGCAGGGGAGGATTCGTCGCCCACCGGTTCCCCTTTGCGCCCCTTCGTCAGGATTGTGATCGCGCTGTACAGCAGGAACGCGGTGAACAGTCCTTCGAGGGCGTTGCGGTTGAAGTACCCGACCAGATATGCCATGACCGCTGCGCCTAAAGCCGTTGCCAATTCGAGAGTCATACCCAAACGAATGTCAGTGGTATGTCGCTGCAAGTGCACCGAAGAGCTCGCCGCCGATGTGGTAATCACCGCGACCAGGCTGGTTCCGATCGCTTGCCGAATCGGAATACCGAAGTGGAGCGCGAGAATGGGCGTGAGCAGCACGCCGCCTCCGATTCCGGTCAGCGCGCCTAGCAGGCCGGCGAAAAATCCCAGCACCAGCAGGAGTGCGGTCACCATGGCAGCTCCGCCCAGCTCATGCCAATTTGTTCGATGGGGATACTAACGCTGTACGCTGAATCATTTAGAAGGAGGATTTTGAGGGGGAGGCTCGGCCCCGGCAAGCTAGGACACCGCCCGCGGGAGCGCAGCGGCCTCGGCATGCTCGTGCGCATGATAACTGGACCGCACCAGCGGCCCCGACTCTACGTGGCGAAAACCGAAGCGCAGCGCTTGTTCCCGCAGATACGTGAACTCTTCAGGCTCATAAAAGCGTGCGATCGGCAAGTGGTCCTTCGACGGGCGCAAATACTGCCCCACCGTGAGAATGTTGACGCCGCGCATGCCGAGATCGCGAAAAACTTCAATCAGTTCCTCCGACGATTCGCCGAGACCGACCATCACCCCGCTTTTGGTCACCATGCCGGGAGAGAATTTCTTCGCGTTCTCCAGCAATGTCAGTGACCGCTCGTACCGAGCTCCAGAACGAACGGTGCGATACAGGCGGGGTACAGTTTCGGTGTTGTGATTCAGAACGTCCGGCTGGGCGTCCAGCACGATGCGCAACGATTCTTCCAGACCTTGGAAATCGGGGATGAGAACTTCGACGCGGCAATCGGGCGTCAGCTCGCGAATCTCGCGAATGGTCTCGGCGAAAATTCTGGCGCCGCCAACATTGTCGTCGTCGCGGTTCACGCTGGTCACTACTGCATGTTTCAGTCCCAGTGTAGCGACGGCCTCAGCGACGCGGCGGGGTTCGTCCAGGTCGATTGGTTGCGGCCGTCCCTTGGGTACGGCGCAGAAGCCGCAGCGCCGTGTGCAGATATCTCCGAGCAACATAAAAGTCGCTGTCTTATGGTTCCAGCATTCTCCGATGTTCGGACACTGCGCCGACTCGCAGACGGTATGCAGTCCCAACCCCCGGGCCAGCTTCTTCAGATTATGGAAGTTCTCCCCGGTGGGAGCTTGAGCTCGCAGCCATCGTGGCTTAGGCATGCGCGGCGGCACACCAAGTTCGATCTGAATCAGTTGGGAGGGCCCGGCCATCGCTTCGATTCTATCAGTTTCGATGTTGGAGACCAGATCCGAACGCTGAGATCTAGTTAAGCCCGACGCGGCGTACCAGGTCCGCAAAACGAGGGTCGTCGCGCAACGGATCAAAGAAAGGATGCACCTTGAGGTATTGCAGAATATTGGATTGCTCCTGGTACGCCTGTTCAAGCGAGGCAAATGCCATCTCTTTGTCGTCGAGTCCTAAATAGGCGTTCACAAAGGCAGCAGCCGGAACGTAACTTGTTTGCTTGCGTCTTTTCATCTCTTCGAGGAGCCTGAGTGCGTCGGCCCGGCGGCCGGCATGGGCATATGCCCGGATCAGCAGAGCGATGGTTGCGGGACTTCGGTCAGAATCAGAAACAACCTTCTCCAGCTCCGGGATTGCCGATTCGGGTTGACCGTTAGCAATGAGTGCGAATCCGAGAAACCAGCGGGCAGTTATGTCATCCGGTCGAACTGCCAGCGCGCTGCGATACTCGTGTAACGCCACCTCATAACGGTGGGATTGGAATAGGATCCACCCGATTTCAATGCCGGAATCCCCGAGCGGGTCAAGCTCACGGGCGCGCCGGGCCCAGGACAGCGCCTCCTCCGTACGCCCTTGGCACAACATCCAGTTAGCCAGTCCGAGGTGCGCAACAGCGCTGTTCGGGTTCAATTCGAGGGTGCGCCGGTATTCAGCTTCGGCCGCAGCCCACTGCCAGTGTTTCTGCTCTATGTTCGCCAGCAGGATGTGGGCTTCGGCAAGTTCCGGATCCAGTTCCAGTGCCTTCCGCACTGCGCTGATCTCTTTTGGACGCACGTCACCGGGGCGTCCCCCTACAAAGACCGAGCCGAGGTTGTCGTACGCCTCCGCCAAGCCAATGTAAGCTGGTGCGAACGCCGGGTCCTTCCTGATCGCCTCCTCAAAATAGGCAATGCTCTTTTCAATGTCAGCCTGGTTGCTCCCCTTGACGGATTGGCCTTTGAGGAAGCTCTCATAAACGTCCGGCGAAACCGGACGCGCGGCGATAAGCCTGGTGCGCTCGTCCCCGTTGACCGTAACTTCCACTCTGCGCGCGATGGATTGTGCCACTTCGCTCTCCAGGGCAAGGGCGTCCCCCAGATCGCGGTCGTAGGTCTCCGACCAGAAGTGAGCGTCAGTCGCTCCGCGAATTAACTGAGCGGTGATCCGGACACGGCCCCCCTGCCGAATTACAGAGCCTTCGACCAGAGCATCCACGTGCAGCGCTTTAGCGATCTCGGGCACGGACATGCGTGTGTCTTTGAAATTCATCACCGATGTGCGGGAGATGACGCGAAGGCCACGGATCATGGATAGTCGCCCGATAACTGCCTCGGTCATGCCGTCGGCAAAATACTCCTGTGAGGGATCGCCCGACAGATTTTTCAGAGGCAGCACAGCGAGGGACTTGATGGCTGGTTGTGTAATACCCCTACCATTGCTGCGGTTCAGCCACCATCCCACGATGAACAGTACGAGGGCCGCTACTCCAACCAGCAGCACCCTCAGGCGGATGGAAGCGACTCGCTCCTCGGCGGCAGGAATCGCAGGGGCAGGAACAACGGAGGCCGACACTGCCGGCGCTGAAGCTGCCAGAGTTGCGGATTCGACGGAGTGGGTCTGTTTGTTGGAATCTCCATTACTGCAAATCACCGGGGCCGCAAAACGGTATCCCTTGCCCACCACCGTTTCTACGAAACGAGGTTTGTCGGGATCGTCCCGCAGTACCATGCGGACCTTACGGACCGCCGTATTAATGCTGTGATCGACATCAAGAAATACGTCTTTGCCCCAAAGGCACCCAGCTATCTCCTCGCGCGAAACTAATTCGCCTTGCCGCTGGACCAGAAGGATGAGCAATTCCATCGGGCGTTTTTCCAGGCGCAAGACGCGCTCAGCGCGTCGCAGTTGATAGCGAGACTGATCGAGTGTGAAATCGGCGAAATGGAATTTTTGGGCCGTAAATCCCCACACAGGCCTGACATTGCGTCGCTGAAATAATGCCTCATGATCCGCCAAGAAGCAACTGCATCAGTAACTTAGCGATTCATTAAAACTTGATCTCTCCTTCATAGAACCTGCATTGCATCTCAGCCGCCGCTGAGCGATAAGCGGGGCGGTAGTAAATCAGATTTGGAGGCGTTCGTATGAAGAGTAGACATTTCTGGAAGGTGGCCCATATCGGAGTTCTTGTGCTGGCGCTAGGCATCAGCGCACTGGCCCAAACTCCGAAACATATGCGATTTCGTGGTCTGTTCAGGGACTATACGCCGGCAAACAACCCCGCGACCGTCGCTGGGCCGTGGGAAGTAGGCGGCGAATGGTCGCTGGAGTTGAAGGGAGAGTCCGACAAGGTGGACTTCTCGGCAGCTCTGACTATGGTCCACTCCGATCTTGGGGTAACAGGCGGAGACTTGAACACTCCCAAGGCGCGAAACGCGCACACCCACCACGTGACTCTGGTCGATGGGACCGTGGAACCGCTTACCAATGGTTTTCGAGTGTCTGGCACGGTCACAATTACGGGCAACGGAGCCTACCCACCGCCCTTTGGCCCATCTTCCAACGTACAAATAGACATCATCGGCGGAAACAGCGTGACCTATTCGAACATTCAGATGACCTTCACCGGTGACGCCGTTGCACATTTCGGAGCCCAACCGATCAACGGCGTGGTTCGAAGCGCCAGAGAAGTTCGGGAGTTCGAGCGGCATGGTCGCTGGTGAGGCAAGGCCGACCAGATTGAGGGGGTTGTCGGCCTGCTCCGCTCATACCAGCCAGGATTACAGTGAAGGTCGTTGAAATTCCTTATCCGAACTCAACCAAGCCGTAGGTATGCTGCCAGCGCGCCCGCATGTGGACTAAAGCACGGCTGATTTCCTCGGCAGAGATTTCGGCATTGGGGCCGGCCACGACTGCGGAGGCCTCTCGCTTTGCGGCCTCGAGCAACTGCGCGTCTCGGATGAGATTAGCTACACGGAAATTCGGCAGCCCCGCCTGGCGAGTGCCGAAGAATTCGCCCGGACCGCGCAGTTCCAGGTCGAGTTCTGCGATCTTGAAACCGTCGTTGGTTTTCACCATCGCGTCGAGCCTCCGTTGGGCATCTTCGCTGACTTTGCCACCCGTCATCAGGACGCAATACGACTTGGCGCCGCCGCGCCCAATGCGCCCCCGCAACTGGTGAAGCTGCGCCAGGCCAAAGCGCTCGGCATGCTCAATCACCATTACCGTCGCGTTCGGGACATCCACGCCGACTTCAATGACGGTTGTCGCCACCAGAATTTGCAGCTCGCCACGCTGAAACATACGCATGACCTGTTCTTTCAATTCGGCGTCCAGCCGGCCGTGCAGGAGTCCCACTTTCATGTCGGCGAATATCTTTCCGCTGAGTTCGCGGTACATTTTGATCGCAGCCTTCAGCTCGCTCTCTTCGTTCTCGGCAATCACGGGATAGACCACGTATGCCTGGTGTCCGGCAGCAATCTGTTTGCGAACGAACTCCCACACTTTCGGTGACTGATCGTCGGCTACGCAGCGGGTAGCAATCGGCGTGCGGCCCGGCGGCAGTTCATCAAGTACGCTGAGGTCGAGATCCCCATAGAGCGTAAGCGCCAGCGTGCGCGGAATAGGCGTAGCCGTCATAACAAGAACGTCAGGCTCGGCAGGCGGAAACTTTGTGTCGGAACGAGTGGTGGTGTAGGGACGGGCGCCTTCGCCCGTCCGGCCAAGCGCAGCGCGGCCCTCTTCGTCGGAAGTCTTCCGCATCAACTTCAGCCGCTGCAATACTCCAAACCGATGCTGCTCGTCAACGATTACCAGCCCGAGGTTGGCAAATTCAACTTTCTCCTCCAGCAGCGCATGCGTACCGATCACCAGCTGCGCATTCCCCTGCGAAATATGGCGACGGACTTCCCGTTTACGGTTCGCTTCGAGCGAACCGGTCAGCAGCACAATGCGATAGCCGGCATTTTCCAGGATCCGCCTGGCAGAAAAATAATGCTGCTGCGCCAGAATTTCCGTCGGAGCCATCAGCGCCACCTGGCAGGCATTCTCAATCGCGATGATGGCTGCCTCGAAGCCCACAATCGTCTTGCCGGACCCCACATCGCCCTGCAGCAAACGCCGCATGGGATAAGGCTTCTCCATGTCTGCCGCAATTTCTTTCAGCACTTTCTTCTGCGCCGGCGTGGGATGAAACGGCAGAATCTTCTTGATCGCCGCTCTTACTCGATCGTCCAGCCGAAATGCCATTCCGGTCTGCGCCTTCTGCTGCCGGCGCTTCAATTCCAGTCCCAGTTCCACAAAAAACAGTTCATCGAAAATCATGCGGATATGGGCCGGCGTGCGGAAAGCCTTTAGGTTTTCGAAACTTTCTCCGGGTTCGGGCCAGTGGACATTCCAGAGCGCGGCCCGCGGAGAAATCAGACCCAGATGGTCACGCACCGCCACCGGAATGGGATCCACGAGATCGGGCGTCAGATTATCCAGCGCCGTGCGAATCGCGCGACGAAACCAGCGCGGCGTAAGCCGTCCGATCGCCTCGTAGATAGGAACGATGCGGCCAATCTCCAAAGATTCCGTTACTTTCTTTTCCGCGCCGTTCTCGCCGGAGCCGCCGGAGTCCCCCAAAATTTCGAACTGAGGCTGCACGATTTGCAGCTCCCGAGTGCGCTGATCCTCCTCGACTTTGCCATAAAGCGCAATCATCTGGCCGGGCTTGAACTTGTCCTGCAGATAAGTTGCATTGAACCAGAGACAGCGCAGGCGCGACCGTCCTTGCCCTACCGTGAGCTGGAAAATGGGCGTGCTACGCGTGCGGAACAGCCCGGAGTTCCGTACTTCGCCGACGACTGTGGCCATCTCGCCAGCACGCAGTTCGGAAATTCCCCGCGGATTTAGGCGGTCTTCATAGCGAAAAGGCAGATAATGGAGCAGATCGCCGACTGTGTGAATGCCCTTGGCCGCCAGAACCTCTCCGATGCGCGGGCCTACGCCTTTCACGTATTGAACCGGAGTGGACAGTTCGAGCATGCTGGAATTCCGTGGGCGTGGCAAAAGAATGGTAGCAGGAGCGAAGCGCTGCTCGCATGTCCGCAATGAAAACCGCGGCGATCGGAACGGTACTTTTGTGAAGAATCATCCCTATTTGAAACTCATCGGAGGGCCACGGTGTCTAAACCAACGGTGCTCATGAACTTTCTCCAGGCTTTGCTGGCGATTATCCTGGGCAACGTGGTGTATTTCGTGCTTGTTCCGTCGCTGCCGCCAGCGGCCCGGCACCGTCCGTTTCAAATTGATTTAGGCATGATCCTCGATTTCTGGTTCTGCTTGGTTGCCTACGGACTGATCCGCACCGCACGGAAGTGGCGCTAACTTAAACACTCGCTTATATCCCTGGATTCACTGCCGGTTACTTTCGGAACCTTGGTAACCGCCCTCGCCAGCGTACAATTCGTTCCACCATGCCGAAACTCGCGGTTCTATTTGACGCGGGCCAGGCGGTGCTGTCCACCTTCGATCTGGACGAGGTGTTGCAGCGAATCCTGGCGATCGCGCGCGACTTTTTTCACTTGCCGAACGTGGCCATCCTGCTGCTCGACAAGGAGGCCCAGCAGTTGTGTGTTCGTTCGCAGATCGGATGGGATCCCGGCAAAGACGCGATTCGTTTGGGATGTCACGCGGGAATTACTGGGGCCTCGGTCCTGAAGAAGCAACCGGTCTATGCTCCAGACGTGAGCCAGGATGCGCGCTACGTCTGTGCCGCGCAATCCACGCGCTCCGAGCTAGCTATTCCACTCATGGTGCGGGAAGAAGTCGTGGGAGTTCTCGACTGCCAAAGCGACCGTCTCGATCACTTCGACCGCGAGACTATCGAACTGCTGACTTTGTTTTCGACGCAGGCCTCCATTGCGATTCAGAACGCCCGCTTATACTCCCTGGAACGTCAGCGGGCGCGGCAGTTGGAGGCCATCAATACCATCGCGCAGCAGAGCACAGCTGTCATGGAACTGGAAGACCTACTGGTCCGCGTATGTTCGATCATTCAAAAGGCCTTTCAGGTTTCACACGTATCGCTTCTTCTGCGCGATGAAGGCGACTTGGTGATGCGGGCGCACCAGGGGACACTCACCCCCTGCACGCCCGCCGGCGGACGCTTTTCGGCCAGTGACGAGCCCTGGTCACGCGTAATCTCAACCAGTGGCACTATTATCGAAAAGGATTTGAGCGCTTCCCCGGAGCCGCTGCGGCTTTTCCGCGAATCGGCATCGAGAATGCACATCCCGCTCATTTCCTTCGGCCAGACCCTCGGAGTGCTTACTCTCCACAGTTCGCAGCCCGATGCGTTCCGCGAGAGCGAACTGCAGTCCCTCGAATCGGTCGCCGACATTTGCGCCAACTCCATTCAGAACGCGCACTACGTGGAGCGCGTCAAGCAACTGGCATATCTGGATGGTCTGACCGGGATTTTCAATCGGCGCTTCTTCGAGTTACGGATTATGGAGGAACTCGAGCGGGCCCGCCGCTATGGAACGGGCATGGCTGTGATTATGGCGGATATCGATCAGTTCAAGAGACTGAACGACGAGTTTGGTCATCTGCTGGGCGATGAAGTACTGCGGCAGGTGTCATCGCTATTCCACCAGCAGTTGCGAAAGATTGATGTGGTGTGCCGCTACGGCGGAGAGGAATTCGCCATTCTGCTGAGCCAGATCACGACCCAGCAAGCCGTCGCTATCGCCGAAAAATTGCGCCGCCTGGTCGAGAATTTTCAATTCCCGGGCGTGCCTCGAACCATTACGATCAGCGCCGGGGTCGCAGCTTTCCCAACTCATGGCAAAACTCGGGATGAAATGGTTCGGGCGGCCGACAGTGGGCTCTATGCCGCGAAGCAGGCAGGACGGAATCGCGTCTGCCTCGCCAGCCTTGCGCGCACCTTCTCAGTCGGCCAGTGATGCGCAGGCTGTTATTTTTCCTAGATCTCCATCGAGCTTCGGAGCGCGATTACATTTCGGCGAAGTCCACGCTGCATTTGATCCAGTTGCATTCTTAGTCTCTGTTCCTGTTTTCGAAACAGTTCCCGCTGCTTCTCGGCATCCCGGCGGAATTTCTTCTGCTGGTCGCAGGCGGATTTGCGAAGTTCTCGCACGGAGTTGCGGTAGCTTTCCGCCGCCAGTTCCATCTGCGGCCGCAGCCGCGCGATCTCGTTCTGCAGTTCTCCAACTTCGACCGTTGATTCCGCATCAATAACCGAATCGTCAGAGGATTCCTCCTCCATCAGGTCGCCCGATTCCTTGCGGTCGGGGAGAGCCAAATTCAAGTTCTGCTCCTTCTTGTCCCGGATCACGCCGACGCTGACCGCAGCGCCGTTGCGCGACTTCACCGCGTGCATGAAATCGCTGGTGTCATGCACCGGCTGGTCGTTGACCTTCACGATCACGTCCCCGGCGTGGAAGCCGGCCTTCTCCCCGCGGCTGCCTTTCTCCACGGAGCGTACCAGGACGCCGTTACCGTTCTTCACGCCGAAAAACTCCCCCAACTGTGGGGTGATGTCTTCCACCATCAATCCGCTCCGCGCCGACGACGTGACCATCACCATGTTGATCGACGGAATATCAATGTCCGGAATGTGAATCTCGGGAATCTGCACATGAAAGTTCTTCATGTCATGGCCCATTCCGGAAAACTCCGAGTGCTTGTCGGCCAGTTGTACTTTCACCGTCACGGGTTGCCCGTCGCGGCTCAGGCCGAAGGACACGATGCGGCCGGGCGGCGTCTCGTGGATCATCCGGCGCAACTGCGCTCCGCTTTCAATCGCAGTGCCGTTCATGGTCAGGATGACGTCGTGCTCCTTGATGCCCGCCTTGCCGGCCGGAGCATCCTGGTCAACCATCGTCACCTCGACGCCCTTTTCCTCTTTCAGTTTCAGCGCGCTCAAACGCTCGGTGGTCACATCTGAGATATCGACACCCAGATAAGAACTGGTGCCGCTGTCTTCGCTGGAGAATGCGTACGGCTGTTCCGAAGCCTCCACGGACCAATTCTGCGCGGCCTGCGAAAAGCTCAGGAGCAACGGCAATAGCGCGATGCTGGTAACGTATTTGTGCATGGTCATTCCCCAACACAATATTTCGTCTTCAAAAGCTTCAATGGCTGGCGCGCCTGAAGCAGATATCGCCAGTCGAGGTGTGCACCTTAAGCGTAGGCCCGCCGCCATTCAGCTTGCCTTCCGCGGTAAGAGATTTCGGACCCCACTTGTCGCCTTCACTGCTGATATGAATATCGGAAAAATCGGACGTGATGCGATGTCCACTGCCCATATCCACGCTGGCGCGCACATTGATGGCTACTTCGGGTGCAATATACACGGTAATGTCCCCCGCGCCCGTTTCGAGATCGGAATCATTGCGCTCGCCGCCCGTATTCACCAGTTTGACGGTAATCCCACCCGCGCCGGTTTCGGCCCGTGCCGAAGGAACGCCGTAAAGCTCAATACCTCCACCGCCCGTCTCCGCGTGTACGTGTCCCTTGGCCGAGGTCAGGTGAATACTTCCGCCTCCGGTATCGATCTCCGCAGGACCGCCCACGTCGCTCAGGTCCACGCTTCCACCGCCGGTTGACACCTTTACCTTCCCATTACATTGGCGCACCTCCACACTGCCGCCGCCGGTCTCGATCGTCGCACCTTGAGCCCCCGACTGGATCTCAACGGTTCCGCCGCCGGTTTCCGCTAAGACTTTGCCATTCGCATGCCGAACCAGGATCGGCCCCCCGCCGGTGTGCAGGCCGAGATCGCCGCTGACGGTCCCTATATCAATCGAGCCGCCCCCGGTTTCGGCGGTCGCCCCTCCGCCAATGTCATCGAGCTTCATGGTACCGCCGCCGCTTTCTGCTTCCACCCGGCCCGTGATTCCGGAAGCATCCACGTTTCCACCCTCGGTTTCGAGCTTGAGCAGAGCCATTTCGCGCGGAACCATTACCGAAAAGTCTCCGGAGAAGTGGCGCGGTCGTCTTCCGCCTTGCCAATCGCCGACGATCCAGGCGGTGTCGCCCTTCACGTAGGCAGTTACTTTGTACTGCTCGAACTGGCGGCGGGCATCTTGCTCGGAAGAATTGCCGAAGTGAGTATGAACCACGTAATTAATGCCTTGCTGCTGGCCGCCGCGCACGATGACCGAGCCCATATCGACCTTGACTCGCAAATTCTTTACCGCCGTCAGCGAACCCGTGATCTCCTGACCCCAGAATCCGCCTTCGCGGGATACATGTGTTTCCTGCGCCAGCACCAGCGGCGCAAGCAGAGCAAGCGTACCGGCCAGCCCGACGATTTGTAGCGCGCGTTTCAAGATGTTCTCCTCGTTTCTCGACTATCCCCGCTCTGGGTGGCCAGATTTGGGTGCCCCCCCTTAACGTCGCGCTTTCTGCGACGTTAGGCTGGGGACTTTGATTCCGCAATACGGAGGAACGCTTATTCCTAATCAATCTCCGGCAACTGCGCCAGCATGGTTCGCGCCTGCGACTTGATGTATTGGCTCTGATCTTTCGCCGCCAGGGCCATCAGCACGCCGCGTACGCTGCCATCCGCCTTCACCGGTTCAATCAGCCGCAGCGCTTCAATGCGCACCCCGGAATTTCCATCATTCACCAGCGCACGCAACACAGCGTCGCGCACGTTCGTATCGTTTTTAACGTAATTTCCCAGCGCGTCCAGCGACTTCAGCCGCACTCCTGGATTCGTATCGTTTTGCAGGGCATACATCAGAGCTTCCCGCACCTGCATGTCGCCGCTCTTCTTCGCCAGCAGGTCAACCGAATCGACCCGCACTCCGGTGTTGTAATTGTTCCGGGCGGCATAGAGCAACAACTGCTGAATCTTCTCGTCATTCAACGACCCCTGCGCTTCCTGGGTCGCCACAGTGTTGTACTTGATGCTGATCTGATTGGTGCCCGGCTCCTGCACGATGGAACTGATGCCCGTGATTGACGCCTCAATGGGAACAGCTGTCGGATTCGACGTGTTCTGAACGGCAGCAGTATTGGTGGGCCGTGCTCCGTAAAGCTTGTAAGTGGCTGTAACTCCGCCGGCAAAACCAAGAATCAGAATTGCCGACGCCAGAGCCGGGGAGAACCGCACTTGCCGCAGCCAGATCGCCGGATCGAACGCCAGCCGGCTCCAGACGCTGCCTTGCTTGGCTGTCTCCAGACCTTCCTGCAGCCGCATGCGCGATGCCGCCACCAGATTGGGAGTGGGCTCGCTCGCGCGATCCTGAGCCAGCAGCGCGTGAAACTCCTGCTCCGCCTTCAGTTCGGCTGCGCAGTCGGCGCAGCGGGCCACATGCTGCTCCAGTTCATGGCGCGCGTCATCCGCCAGTTCGCCATAAACCTGAAGCACGATATTTTCTCGAACCCATTCACATTTCATAAGCTCCGCCTCGGACCATGTGATAACGCGCGCCTTCGCCCGTCCGGCCAGAGCGAAGCGTGGCCGCATAGCCCAAATCCCTACCGCATATCCGCCAGCGCCCCCCGCAACTTCTGCGTAGCGCGAAACAAAGTATTCTTCGCCGTCTCTTCCGTAGTCTGCAAAATCTCACCCACGGTTCTGAGTTTTAGCCCGTGATAATGCTTCAACTCGAACACCATGCGCTCCCGCGGCGTCAGCTTCTCCAGGGCTCCAGCGATACGCGCTCCTAACTGCCGCCGCAACAAATCGCGCTCCGGGTTCGCGCCAGCCCGTACATCCGGCACCTGGTCGAGCAGGTCATATTCGCCTCCCGACGAGTCTTTCGCGACCGGCGCGTCCTCTTTGCGCACGTTCCGCTTGCGCAAGTGATCGAGGCATAGGTTGGTCACGATCCGGTAAATCCAGGTGTAGAAAGAACACTCGAACCGGAAACTTCCGATGTTCTTGTAGGCCTTGAGGAAGGCGTCCTGGTAGACGTCCTGGGCATCCTGCTCAGTGCCGGTGAGGTGGAGCGCCAGCCGTAACACCGCCTGGTCGTAGTGACGGACGAGTTCCTCGAAGGCGGCGCGGCTTCCGCGCTGGGCCTCCCGGATAAGCATCGTGTCATCGATGCGGCGATCTTGAGTTTGACGATCTAGCCCAGCCATGCGGCCCCGCGCGGGGTCTTGCTTAACGCTGACTCTCTCCCTCTCAGATCTCTCTCTCGAGCGGGCCCCGTCGCAAACCGCAAGTGGTATCACCAGTACACCTGCCGGCATGTGTCGTCCTGTCCTCTGCCGCCCAGCATTTGCCGTATCTGGGCTGGCACAGGAATAGACGGGTCGTCAGCCAAACCGTGAGCAGAAATTATAGGGTAGGCGGGGATTTTTGGGGAGCTAGGTGGTTCATGTGCAAAGATTTAGGGGGAAACAGAACAATGGTCCACACATCTGTCACCGGATTGGCATGAGAAATGCACTGATTCTTATGCGAAATCCTCTCGCGGTGCCAGTTCGATACGACGACTGGTCTTCTAAACTATTTCATTCGTCTGCGGACGAAATGCTCCAACTCTCAGTGGCGTGACCGGTCGCCGGGAAGCAACGCAAAACCATACCGTCTTCCAGAACAAAATCTGCATCACCACCGGGCGGCGAGACATTGATGCGCACGAGCGTCTTTCCCACCAGTCGTCTAAATTGGGCCAATACTTTCTCGCTGGAATCGCCGCAGGCAATTGCGATTTGACCCGCCAATTCCAGACGTAGTCCACAGCGGCTCGCATCTATCCGAAGTGCCCCAACCTGCCGATGCTTTTTCCAGCCTTCAGGGCCGGTGAGCGCTTGCCGAAATTCCAGTTTCAGTGAATCCAGATCGGACGGCTCATAGCCATCTTCAAACCGATGCTGCACACCCACTACGACACGTTCTACTTCAGAGTTCCAAAGAAACTTGGAAGATTCCTGAAGCGCGGCAGCATCGCTCTGAGTCATCCCAACCTCGGTGACACCTGCAATGGCGTCTCTCCTTCGGGATGCGCTCGGTCCGGCCCGAGGTGAAAGTATTTACCTTCGCGATCGCGAAAGTTCCAACGAGCATCCTCTTCCGAACTAATAACGAATGTACGAAGAACAAGATCATCAGTGAACGTTAGAATTGAGTCGCCGGAAGGTTGAACGACCTGACCCGAGACAAAAGCCTTCCCATCGATCTGCCTAACTGCGCTCTCCATAGTGCTCCGATCATCTTCGGAACCCGCAAGGACGTGGTCTCGCTGTTCGATACGCCACTCGATCCAATCGCACGAGAGTCCGAATTCTCCCTTGGGGTGGTTTTCGCGTTCACGAAGAGGTTGGGGCGCGCCGAACTCTAGGAACAGAACACTCCCATATCCGAGCCAACACCCTCGAGCTGTCTGGCCTGCCAAAGGAGCGAAGAGATTCACATGGCCGATCATGCTTTAGCCGAAGCCATTGTAACTTCAATCGCCATCGTCTGGAGATAAGACGGCCCGAGCGAGCGCCCGGGCCAAAGGGATTGACACTGCTACTCCTTCTCCGCTTCCTTCTCGATCACCACTTTCAGATGCGCGGTCACGTCCTTATGCAGCCTGACCGGGACGCTGAACTCGCCGACGGTCTTCAGCGGCTCGTGCAGCTGGATCTTGCGGCGATCCAGATTGAAGCCCTTCTTGGTCAGCGCGTCGGCCAGATCGCCCGACGTCACCGAGCCAAAGAGCTGATCATGCTCGCCCGAGCGCCGCTGGAACGACACCGAAACGCCATCCAGTTGCTTGGACAGTTCCTCAGCCTGCGTCTTCTCCTTGGCGGAGCGCCGCACCGAAGCAGCCTTCATCTGCACAATGACGGCCTTGTTGCCCTCATTGGCCTGAATCGCCAGCTTCCGTGGCAACAGATAATTCCGTCCATACCCCTCCGCGACCTTCACCACATCGCCGCGGGACCCCAGCTTCGCTACATCTTCTTTGAGAATGACTTCCATGGATGACTCCCGATCTTTCAGCTATTAGCTGTTCGCTCTTAGCTTTTAGCCAAACCCTTCGCTCCGCCTCGATTGAGCTAAGAGCTAAAGGCTAAGGGCTAAAAGCTCGCTTACGATGCTCTTCCCGCAAACGGCAGCAGGGCGATGTTCCGCGCCTTCTTGATGGCGGCCGACAGCCGGTGCTGGTGCGGCGCGCACACGCCGGTCAACCGCCGCGGCACGATCTTGCCGCTCTCGGCAACGAACTGCCCCAGCATGCGGTAGTCCTTGTAGTTGATGTCTTCAATTTTCTCGACACAGAACTTGCAAACTTTCTTGCGCCGGAAAAACTTGCGCCCGCCGCCGCCTTCCCGCGGAGGCCCGCCCGGCCCCCGGCCGCCACCACCGCCGCCAAACCGCGGACGGTCTCCACCCGGGCGATCTCCACTGGGACGGTCTCCGCTGGGTCGCGGCCTCTCACTCGGCACCGATTGCTCCGCTGCTTTCGCCTCTTCAGCCATAATTCTCCTATTTAGTTGGGTCGCGTTTGAAGCGACACCTGATTTCTTGTCATTCCGACCCTGAACGAAGAGAAGGGGAGGAATCTGCTTTTGCCCGAAATATGCCCGAATCCTGCCAGTAGCTCACGGCCCTGCTACGCCGTCGCTGGGGTTTCCGTCGCAGGCACAGCCGGTTCCGTTGCTGCTGGCTGAACCGCCGGCTGCGCGCTGACTTTCTTCTTCGAGTCGCGCAGTTGCTTGATCTTATTCAGCCGCTTCTGCTCCTCATCGATGCGCACGGTAAGGAACTTGATCACCGGTTCGGACACGCGCAGGCGCCGCTCCAGTTCGTGAACGACTGCACCTCCGCCCTCCACCACCATCAAAATGTAAATCCCTTCGTGGAACCGCCGCACCATGTAGGCCAGACGGCGCTTGCCCATCTTGTCAACCCGCTGCACGCTTCCGCCCGAAGCCGGCACCACCGACTGCAGAGTGGAAATCAGTTTGTCCAGATCCTCATCCGTCATATCCGGACGAACAATGAACATCAATTCATAGACACGATTCATTCTCTTCTCCAAATCTTTGGCCGAAAATCCGGCCACGCTTTTCAAATGTGGGGACAGCCGCCCTCGGCCGTCCGGCGAGCGTCAGCTCGCCTACTGCTCTTTTTCTTCCGGTTCCTTGCGGTTAAAGCGATTCATCGCGGCCGCCGGACCTTCCTTCAAAATTACTTTCACCACTTCTTCGACGGTGTCCAAAATTCCGTCCACAACCTGCAACTCGGCCTTGCGCAGCGGCACCAACAGATAACTCTGGCCGTCGCTCACCTTGCGATCCGGCGCCACGCCGATCCGAATCCGCAGAAACTCCTGCGTGCCCAACGCCCCGATGATCGACTCGATGCCATTGTGCCCCGCCGAACTGCGCTGGGTATGAATACGCAGCGTGCCCAGCGGAAAATCCAGTTCGTCCTGAATCACAATCAGGTCCGACTCCGGCTTCGCCTCGTACTCTTCCAGTAGTTGCCCCACCGAAAGCCCGCTCAAATTCATGAACGTCTCCGGCTTTACCAGCAACACCGGCTGATCGGCAATCACCGCCCGCGCCGTGAGCGCCCGGCACTGCCGGTTTCTCACTTCCACTCCCAGGTTCGATGCGATTCGATCAATCGCCAGGAAGCCCAGGTTATGCGGCGTGAATTGATACTCGATACCAGGATTGCCAAGCCCGACGATCAGTTTCACGCGAATTGGTTCGTGTAGGGATAGCCGCCTCGGCTGTCCAGCCAGGGCGAAGCCCGGCGTCTCCCACACGAAGCTATTTCTTCTCCTTCTTCTCGCCCTTTTCCGCCTTCTCGGGCTTGCCCGCCGGAGCCTCGGCACCCTCTTCCTCAGTCTCCTGCTTGCCCTTCTTGATAACTTCGGGCTCCGCCGGCGCTGCCGCTTCCACCGCTGCCGCATCGGGAGTGGCCACAACTTCTTCCTTCACCGAAGTCACGTGCGCCACCGGCTGATTCTCATCCGTAATAAACTTGATTTTGTCCGAGTGCGGCAACTCTGAAACGCGCAGCACTTTGCCGAACGTGAGCTGGCTTACGTCGGCATCGATGTGGCTGGGAATGTCTCCCGGCAGGCACTCGATCTCCACCTCGCGCAGCATCTGTTCCATGATGCCGCCCTCCTGCTTCACACCCGCCGATTCGCCCACAAGAATGATGGGCACGCTGACCTTCAGCACTTTGTCGAGTGCAATGCGCTTCAGGTCGATGTGCAGCAGCTTGCCTTTAATCGGCTCGTACTGCCAGTCGACGATCATCGCTTTGCTGCGTTCGCCGCCGTCCAGGGACAGATCGAAAATCGTGTTGTGGCCGGTCTCCGAGTTCAGAATACGCAGCACATGCCGCGGATCCACGCTGATGGAGAGCGAATCCTTGCCCGCTCCATAGACCACCGCCGGAATCTTGCCTTCGCGCCGTACCGCGCGCGCGTCGTTCTTTGTTCCCGCTTCCCGCGGTTGCGCTTCGAGTGTGTTCTGTTCCAATACAGTCGCCATAAAATTTAATTCCTGTCCAGTATTCATTCGATATTGCAAGTTTCAAAGTTTCACGTTTCAAGGTTTCAAAGAGAGACAAAATGTCATTTGCTTTGAAACGTTGCAACTCTGAAACGTTGAAACCTGCTTCAGGTAAACAACTTGCTCACCGAAGTCTCTTCGTGATTAGCCTGAATTGCCCGGCCAATCAATCCCGCAATCGAGAGCACGCTGATTTTGCCTCCCTTTTGCGTTCGTGCCGCATCCGCCTCGGCAGTCAGCGGGATGGTGTTCGTCACCACTACTTCCTTGATCACCGAATTCCGGATGTTCTCCACCGCCGGTCCCGAAAGCACCGCATGCGAAGCGCAGGCGTAAACCGAAGTCGCCCCGTTTTCCATCAAAGCCTCAGCTGTCTTAACCAGCGTTCCTGCCGTGTCAATCAAATCGTCAATAATCAGGCACGTGCGGCCCTCGACATCGCCGATTACGTGCATGACTTCCGCCACATTCACTTCCACGCGGCGTTTGTTGACAATGGCCAAAGCCGCGTCGACCTTTTTCGCGAAAAACCGCGCCCGTTCCACACCGCCGGCATCGGGAGAAACTACCGTCAAATTCGGCAGCGCCAGCTTCCGGAAGTGATCCACCAGCACCGGCGACGCGAACAGGTGATCCACCGGGATATTGAAAAAACCCTGCAACTGCGGCGTATGCAAATCCACAATCAGCGCTCGATGCGCACCCGCGGTAGTCAGCAAATCGGCCACCAGCTTCGATGAAATAGGGCTGCGCGGCTTGTCCTTGCGGTCCTGCCGGGCGTACCCGAAATACGGAACCACGGCCGTGATGCGCCGCGCCGAAGCGCGCTTCAGGGCATCGATCATCAACAGCAACTCCATCAGGTGCTCGTCCACCGGACGGCAGGTCGGCTGCATCACGAATACATCCGCCCCACGCACGTTCTCCTGAATCTGGACGTAACACTCGCCATCCCGGAAGCGAATGACCTGTGCCTGCCCGCGCTGCATGCCGAGAAAATTACAGACCTCATCGGCTAAAGGCTCGTTCGCCGTGCCGCTGAAGATCTTGAACTTCTCGTTGACGCGCGGACGCTGTTTCCGCTCGCCCTTTTCATCAGTCACAGGCGGACTCTTCTTCTCAACAGCCTTGTCGGTCGGCGTCACTAAAGTAGCCATGGTTTTTAGCTCTTAGCTCTTGGCCGTTAGCTCTTGGCTTAAACCGTACGCTCCAGGCTAAGAGCCAAGAGCTAACAGCCAAAAGCGCTTTTCTGGCTGGGCCGCTAGGATTCGAACCTAGACAAAGTGCTCCAAAGGCACTTGACCTACCATTAGTCGACGGCCCAGTAAGCAATTGTTGATCGCCCAATTGGAGACTGCCCAATTGCTGATTGTTGATTGAACACCAAAAACGGAGTGCACCTAGATTCTCAATCAACAATCAAAAATCAACAATCAAAAATTTCAAGCCCACGACCCATGTAGGGGCAGCCGCCTCGGCTGTCCAGCGATGGCGAAGCCGAGCGCCCCCAAACACAGGCCCTGACCCACAAGAGGCTCAGCCCGCAAACACCCGCCGCCAGTAAGCCCGTCGCGGCAGTGTCACGGTTGCCTGCGCCGACCAGCCCTGTTTCCGCAGCCTGACGGTTGCTCGCGCAGCCGCCGCGCGAGAAGCAAACAGCCCATACAGCGTAGAACCGGAGCCCGACAACGATGCGTACTTCGCGCCAGCGCGCAAAAGCGCACGCTTTCCATCACTCAGCTCGGGATATTCAGGAAAGACGACTTGTTCAAAGTCGTTTTCAATCCCGGCCCGGACAAGCCCGAGAAGCGGATTCTCGGCTCGGCCCCTTCTTGCCAACAAATCAGAAGGAGCACCGGAGTAAAGTTCACTCAGCCACGCCGACAACCCGCGGCCAAGCTCATTCATTCTATCGGAGAGGTCCGTTACCGTCAATTTGCCCGCCGAAAATGGTGCGGGCTTTGCCGGTGTGGGAACAGCAGCCACCGGCTGTTCGGTCGACCGCAGCTCGGCTGGCTTTTGTTTGTCCCCTTCCGCCAGCCGATCCCACTCCGCGAACGCCTTCGGAGTCGACACTCCCACCTCAGGCGTCACCACCACGCATGCCAATCCCGGCAAATCCGGCAACGGATACACCTGCTCCCCACGCCCCACCCCGAGTACAGTTCCGCCGATCAGAAACAACGGCAGGTCCGACCCAACTTCTGCGGCAATCCTCAGCCTGTCAGCAGCGGGTAAACTTTTCTTGAGCACGCGCTCCAGCCCCACCAGCACAGCGACTGCGTTCGACGAAGCTCCGCCCAGCCCGCCCTGCACCGGTAACCGCTTCTCCAGGTCGATAACCACCCTGCCCTTCGCGCGCATGGCGCGCATGACTTTCTCAATAATTCGGAAACAGGTATTCGATTCATCCTTCGGCACGCGCGGGTCGGCACAACGAATCTCAATTCCACTCCCGCGATTCACGCTCACACGAACCACATCATGCATTGCAATTGTCTGATACAGAGTCAGCAGGCCGTGGAATCCGTCTTCCCGCGCCGCGCCAATGCGCAGCCCAAGATTGACCTTCGCGAACGATCGCATAGTGACGGTCATAAACGAATGATTGTAAGGTTTCGAGCCTTGATTTGGGCGGCGAGTTTGATGAGGTCAGCGTGATTGGCTACGCATCGTCAGAAGTATGAACCGCGCTGGTTTGGATATCCTCCCTAAGCTGTTCGGCTCGACACTTTGGTAATCTCGACCCGACGCGATAGTAAGAGCATTCTTAAATTAGATTTCAATCACGAGACCGCTCCCGCCGGGCGGCCTCCTCCGTTTGAAACGTAAGGCAAGACCCAGAAAATACAAGTGCCGGGCCGCAATTTATCGGCATTCGAGGCACTTTCCGGAGAGTGTGGGATGTCAGTCGGTGTGCGGTGGGAGCCAGTGGCACGGCCAAATCTCATGTTCGGGCACCAGAGACCGACAACGTCGCCTGCAGCCACGAGCCCTAAGGGGACGAGTATGCGTCGGGTTATTACACACTGTTTCTTGTGGACGCTCTTCTTTGCCGCGACCTCCGCCGCGTTTTCGCAGAGCGACTATAGAGTCGTCGCAGTTACGGATGGCGGCACGATTTCTGGCACCGTGAAATGGTCCGGAGCGGTTCCGCGTACCCCCGACTTCCCCATCACCAAGGATCCGCAGATTTGCGATCCTGACTCGAAAAAGACCGTCAACCTGGAACGATTGATCATCGGGCGGCAGGGCGGCATCGCAAACACGGTTGTTTATCTCAAGAACATTTCTAGCGGAAAGCCGATGGACCTGCCGGAACAGCGGCGCCATCTTGACCAGAAACACTGCCGCTACATTCCACACATTCTTCTCGTTCCGGAAAATGGCAACCTCAGTATGATGAGCTCCGACGCCACCCTGCACACTATTCACATGGACGGTGCGGCCACCTTCAACCTGCCGTTTCCTTTCGTCAACCGACCCACCACGCGCACCATGTCTACACCCGGACTGGTCCACCTGCGCTGCAATGGCGGCCATGTCTGGATGAATGCCGAGATGATGGTGGTCCCCCATCCCTACTACGCGGTCACCGATGAGAGCGGACGCTTCGAGTTCACCGACGTTCCACCGGGAACGTATCAGATCGTGGCCTGGCATGAAGGTTGGGGCCTGGCAGGCAAAGAACAAGCTTACGATGTACTGACCGAACGCAGCGTGCAGCGCCCGATCTTTACTGAACCGAAGACGTGGGAGAAATCAGTGACCGTGAGCGGGAATCAAATCAGCACGGTCAATTTCGCGATCTCCAGCAAGTAAAGCTGGCCTCGTCAGAGCATATAAAAAAAGTGATGAAGAGGGTGCCCCATCCTAAGTCGCGTTCTGTGCGACTAGGGTGGGGATTTTGATTTCATCCCGTGATCCGTGTGCGAATCCGCGCCAAAGAAGGCGCTTCACCCGCGCCTCTTGTACAAAACCGCGAACTCGAATCCGGTGTTGGGCGGGAATAATTCTGCCACTTTGCGGAGCCGCTCGGCCAGCGCCGACGGTGCCAGCAGCGGGTAATCGCGCTCGCGCAGATCGTAATAATCGACATCGAGGTAGAGTGACAGCAGATAAATGGAGATGGTATCCGAGAAAGTCGCGTCGAGATATTCGTTCTTGAAGCGCTCGTTATCCGGACCATCGGCAGTCGCCAGTTTGCGCGCTTCCCAGGCGTCGAGCGAAGTTTCGCCGCGAACTCCCGACTCAACCTGACTCCAGGCCAGTTCGCTGAAATCGCGCGAAACTCCGGCGCGCTCGACCAGGGCGTGGCCTACGTTGATATAAAACTCGAAGGCGACGGAAAATTTGTCATCCATCAATCGCGTCGAGATAAACACACACTGCGAATCGCCCAGATTCAGATTGCGATGGCACACGGCGTTGTCGCTGAGCGCCACGTCGTAGCGGTCGGCGATGACCGTTTCCTCGCCCTGGCTTACGGTAAGCGGCACAAAATAGTAGGCTTTGCGCTCAAGCGCTGCCGCGACCTTCGTTGGGACGGCGGCGACCATGCGCTCCAGGTCAAACGAGTTGACCGCGACCTCGCCCGCTACGGCATAGCAGATTCCGTTCGGCGCCTGGGAAACGGGCGTCAGCCGGACGACTTCGGCGGGACTGCGCGTAATAGCTGGGGCCGCTTGCGACATGCTGCCCTATTCTACACACGGCAGGCGGCCTTGCGGTCCGGTAGAATGTACGATGAGATTTATGCTGCCTGCACGTGCAGTCCGTCCGCCGCGCTGGTATGGCATTGTGGTGCGCGTTCTTCTCGTGACCTTTATTGGGACGCTGCTGTGCTTTGCGGTCAGCTTGCTACTTGCCATCCTGGGGATCGTAATCGTTTCCGCGCTGCGGGGCGGGCATCCGGACATGCGGATTGCTTATCGGTTGATTGCGTTGCCCATGGCGCTGGTGGCGGGATCCATTGTTTTCGTGCTCGCGCTGTTGATGGAAATCCGCCATTACCGGCAGAGCAAAACCCTTTCCGCAATCGAGAGGCTGGGTTAACAAGCTGGGCTAAACAATTAGAAGCCGCGCTGCGAGCCAGACAGCCGAAGGCGGCTGTCCCCACACATTTCCGTTCGCTACAATCTGTGATTATGGCGCCCCGCATTGCGATTCCGATGCCACACTCTTCTGACGCTGACTATGCGGAGCGGGCGATTCCGCAGTATGAGCGCGCGGTCGCTCTGGCGGGAGGCGAGGCGGTTCGCATACGTCTCGATCAGACTGCTTCGGAAATTAAGAAAGTGATCGAGAGTTGCGCTGGGGTACTGTTGCCGGGCAGCAAGGCTGATGTGGATCCCGCCCGGTTCCATGCGGCCAGATCGCCGCATACCGCGACGGCTGATCCGCGTCGCGATGCCGTCGATGATCTATTGCTTGAGGACGCCTACCGGTTGCGCAAGCCGGTGCTGGGGATTTGCTACGGGTTGCAGAGCTTGAATGTTTACCGGGCGGGATCACTGATTCAGCATATTCCAGATTTCTTGCCCGAGGAGACGCGGACCAAGGTGAATCATGAGGCAGGAGGGAAGGTCGCGGTCGCCCATGCCGTCCAAGTCGAGGCAGGCTCCCGACTGGCGGAAATTGTAGGCGATGAAGCCGCGGGTCAGGTGGCAGGAGTTGGACTGCCGCTGGTGGTGCCCGTGAATTCTTCTCATCATCAGTCCGCGGACAGGATTGGAGAAGGGCTGCGCCTTGTGGCGCGCTGTCCGGATGACGGCATCATTGAAGCATTGGAAGGAGCGGCTGCCGATCACTTTGTGCTGGCAGTGCAGTGGCATCCCGAGCGGTCGGTGGAGCAGGATGGGGCTTCGCCCGCGATCTTTCGGGCGTTCGTGGATGCGGCTTGTGGTGGGGGCTAGCCTTGGCGCGAGCGACTTCTCCAGAGATGCGCGCGAGACCCCTCCTTCGCCTGAACGGCCCCGGTCGCGATAACGCCCTGGACTCTTGAGTCGGCGACACTAGGCTCCGCTGCGCCGTTTTTTCTTTGCCGTTTTTTCTTTGGTCGCCGCTTTCTTTTTCTGACGCGGGGATCTCTCCAGCAGCACTACTACGTGCGCGAGGGCGGCGGCATCTAGGTTGAGTCCCTCCGGCGTTTTTGCCTTCAGTCCCACGCAGTCGCTGCGTACGCCAAGCAACTCCGCGATGCGAGTGCGGATTGCGGCGGTGTGAGGGCCGATCTTGGGAGCAGCTAGAATCAGGCTGGCGTCAACGTTAGCGACCTTGTAGCCCGCTTTGCTTACCCGGCTCAAGGCTTCGCGCAAGAAGATCACGGAGTCGGCGCCCTTCCATCTAGGGTCGGACGGAGGGAACAGCGCACCGATATCCGGCGCTGCGATCGCTCCGAGAAGAGCGTCGGTGATGGCGTGGAGCAGGACATCCCCGTCGGAGTGGCCGCCTAAGCCCTGATCGTGCGGCAGCGTGATTCCGCCAATCTTCAGCGGAATCGCGGGACGGAATTCGTGCGAGTCAAAGCCGTAACCGATGCGGGTTGTGGGTCGTGAGTCGTCGGTCGTTGGTCGTCGGTCGTTGGTCTTTGGCATCAGGCAGTCTGGCGATCCGTGAAAATCTGTGTGAATCCGCGATTCATTTCCTTAGGTAGAATTCGGCCAGTTCCATGTCGGCGGGGGTCGTGATCTTTATATTTCTTGGCGAGCCCATGACAACAGCGACTTCGTGGCCCGAGCGTTCTGCCAGCGAAGCTTCGTCGGTGCCGGTGAATCCATCCGCGGCGGCTTCGTCGAAGGCTTTCTTGATGACGCTGTACCGAAATCCTTGCGGAGTTTGGGCCAGCACAATGCCGGCGCGTGGGATGGTGGCTTTGACGATGGCGCCCTCGGAGGTGCGTTCGACCTGCTTGACGGTATCGACGGCGGGCAGGCCGGCAATGGCGGCCCCATATTTCTTCGCAGCTTCGATGACTTCGTCGATGATCTCAGCGGTGACCAAGGGACGCACGGCATCGTGCACCAGAACAACGTCATCGGGGGATGCGGATACGGCGTTGAGGGCCTGCTGCACTGATTGCTGGCGATGCTCGCCACCGACGACCAATTCGATTTTCTTCCTGAACCTGTCTTTCGGTTCTTTGCGCAGACTCTCTTGGAAGCCTTCGATTTCATTTTCGCGCAGGGCAATCCAGATTTCGCTGACCGCGTCAACGGCGGCAAACTTGCGCACCGTGTGAATGAGAATGGGCGTACCCGCCAGTTCGGTGAACTGTTTCGAGGGATGCGACTTCCTGGTCTTCGCGTCGAGGGCGCTGGGCATCGGTGCCATGCGGGTTCCCAGGCCGGCCGCGGGGATGATGACGATCACCTTCATGGCGGGGTGTAAGTATACGAGTGCTCGGCCCGGAGTTCAAATGTGCATTCGGAGGATGAACGTCACCATACTCTTGACAGTCACGTCTCGACATACAATGTCGAAATCCTTGCCTTCAGGGAGACGTTCCCATGCACTTCGCCGTGCGACTTTTTCAGTGGATATTTCTCAACGCCGAACGCATCTCCAGCTTATTGGCGGCCGCGGCTGTGTTGGGAGCGGTGCGCACCTACTACAGAAAAGTGGCCCTGGAGAGAGCGACGTGGCTCTCAAGCCTGCATTCAAAAGTTTTACGAGGCTCCCGATCTGAAACGAATTCGCAAGGTTCTGGACGATAATTCTGCCGACGCTGCAGCTGTTGAGGAATTGGTACGAAGCGAAGACTCCGATTTAACGGATTACCTGAATTTCTTCGAATTCATGGCTTATCTCAAAGACCGCCGCCAACTCAGCAAAAAAGATGTGGCGGCCCTGTTCGATTATTACCTGCGACTTCTGTCCAAACACAAAGACGTGCGAAAATATGTACTGGACGACAGAAATGGATACGGCTATCTGAAGATCCTGATGGCGCGTTTTCCGGCTGGCGACTAGCATCAGAACATGACTCATCATCTTTTCGTGTACGGCACGCTCTCTCCGAGACACGCGCCGCCGGAGATCGCAGCCACCGTCCGCCGGCTTCGGCCGGTGGGGCAGGCATCGGTGCGCGGCCGCTTATACGATCTTGGAGAGTATCCCGGGGCCGTCTTGAGTGAGAAATCGCGCTCGGTGATTCGCGGAGAAGTTTTTGAACTTCCGGGCGACCGGAGTACTTTGACTTCTCTAGACGACTATGAAGGTTTTGAACCGAACAAAAGGAGTTCCAGCCTTTTTCTTCGGCGAGCATGGCCTGTAACCACTGGACGACGGCAAGCGCCTGCGATGCTGGGTGTATGTTTATAACGGAAACATGAAAGATGCGCAGCCGCTCAGGAATGGCCGGTACTCGCGCCGGCGAATCCCCCGCCGTGGAACTGTTCGGTCGGCTGCGGCGAAGACTTCCGCGAAGTAAGTTCAACCCTAACGCTTGGGTTAAGGCGTCCCTTGTTTCGTTTCCAAAGTGGTGGCAGCGGGGATTGCCGATGGTCCGGGAACTGGCACGGGCGGCGCGCTCACCGGCAGGGGCGCTGCCTGTCGGCTGTAGGCGGCCCGCTCGTCCCACTTGCCGAAAATCATTTTTCCCGCCGTCGTCTGCAGCACCGACGTCACCGACACATCGATCGTCTTGCCAATCATCTTCCGGGCGTTGTCCACGACCACCATCGTCCCGTCATCCAGATACGCCACGCCCTGGTTGTATTCTTTGCCTTCTTTCAGGATGAAGACGCGCATGGTTTCGCCGGGCAGCACGATCGGCTTCAGCGAGTTGGCCAGCTCGTTGATGTTCAGCACTTCGACTCCCTGCAACTGCGCCACTTTATTCAGGTTGAAGTCGTTGGTGATGATCTTGCCTTCGTAGACCTTGGCCAGTTCGATCAGTTTCAGATCGACTTCGCGGACGGCCGGAAAATCGTCTTCCACGATCTGGATGGTGCAGAGTTGGCGACTTTCTGCAGGCGCTGCAGAATGTCGAGGCCGCGGCGGCCCCGGTTGCGCTTCAGCGAGTCGGCGGAATCGGCGACCAGTTGCAGCTCCCGCAGCACGAATTGCGGCGTGACGATGATGCCGTCGAGGAAGCCGGTCTCGGCAATGTCGGCGATGCGGCCGTCGATGATGACGCTGGTGTCGAGAATCTTGTAGCTTTTCTTGCCTGTCTTTTCGCCGCCAAAGATTCCGCCCAGCGCCGCCAGGTTCAGCAGATCGCCCTTGTTGGCGCCGACGATCAGGCCGACATAGGCCATCAGCAGCATGACCAGAATCTGCAGGAAGCTCTGGGTGTTCCCTGGGGAAGCTGTTGCGGATGACCAGAGCGAACAGGTAGGCGCCGCAGATGCCGAGGATGCTCCCGATAGCGGCGCCGATCAGCCGCTTCAGGCTCATCGTCCGCAGCTTCCATTCAAACAGGACGATGGCCGCCCGACCAGTGCGCCCACGCCCGCGTCAGCATGCTCGGGCAGCCTGAACGGGCCGATCACGAAGCAGGTAATGTTACAACGATGACAAAAAGAAGACGTACAAAAATGAAATCCACGGTAAACCTCCCCGCGGATGCAGCTTGCCCATATGCCCATACCGCTAAGGGATGCATCCCGTGCCGGTTCCTCGCCGCCCCCGACGGGAACCGGCCTTTCGCTTCGCATGCGGGGCGCGCATGAATTAGGGGATGAATTTGCGCCCCGTCCCGGCATCGTGGGGCACGGCCAGGGTCAGTAAGCTATGCCAAGAGTATATACCTCGCCAGGAGAAGACTTCGGACATCCGGAGGTCTTCGCCCCGAGTCTTCTTCCTCGATGTTGTGGTCGCTCGGGCTAACAGCCTTATGTTGTCGGGAGTACAGCAAAAGCCGGAGGCGCTACAACGCGGCAGAGCATCTGACCTTGGCAATTCTGCGAACTGCGACACGAAGCGATTCGCCGGCCCGTAGTCTATTGAAAATTACTTGGAGGATCAGTATGCGAGCTTTGAGATTCTTGAATTTAAGTATCCTCGCGGCATTGATTGCGAGTTCTGCGGTTCTTTACGCCCAAGACGAAAAACAACAGGAAGACAAGCCGCGACAGGAAGAACCCAAGCAGCAGGAAGCACCCAAGCAGCCGGATAAAGCCAGACCCGAGTCCAAACAGGACGAAATGAAGGCTCCTCGACAGGACGAGGCCAAGCCTGCGCGACCTCAGCAGCCAGAACAGCGACAAGGCGAAATGCAGCCCCGTGAAGAAGCGCGCCCAGTTCAGCAGCAGCCCGCACGACAGGAACCCGGACGGCAAGAACCCGCTCGGCAAGAGGCCCGCCGGCAAGACGAGCATGCCCGCCCCGCTGCGAACGGGGGACGCATCCCGGATGATCGCTTCCGCGCCCAATTCGGCCGAGAGCATCACTTCGCGATGCACCGTCCTGAAGTCGTGAGCGGCCGTCCGCAGTTTCAATATGGTGGATACAGTTTCGTGCTAGTCGATGCCTGGCCGCCCGACTGGGCTTACAGCGACGACTGCTACATCGATTACGTCGACGGCGAGTATTTCCTGTTTAACCTGCGCCATCCCGGAGTGCGACTCGCTCTGACCGTGGTGATGTAGGAAGCGATTTTGGTCCAGGTCTTGGGTCTTAGGTTTTCGTTCTTCGGAAAAACAGCCGAGGTCGGAATCATAGCTAAGACCTAAGACCGAACACCGAATACCCGACGGCTAATACCAATCACTGACTGCCCGCCCGCGTCTCCCTGCTAGACTTTCTACATGAAGGCGCTGGTTCTCTCCAACCTGTCCGGACCCGATGCGCTTGCGATTCAAGACGTAGCGGAGCCTGCGGCAAAGGCCGGGCAAACGGTGGTGCGGGTCAGCGTTGGCGGGCTGAATTTCGCTGACATCATGACGACCCGGGGCGGATACCCGGGCACTCCGCCTCCGCCGCTGGTGGTGGGACGGGAGTTCACGGGCATCGAAGAGAGCAGCGGGCGGCGCGTCATGGGATATGCGCAGTGGGCCGCCTTCGCAGAAAAGACTTCCACCTTCCCCCACATGATATGGCCGGTCCCCGATCGTTGGACCGACGAACAAGCCGCCGCTTTTCCCGTCAATTATTTCACGGCCTATTTGGGATACTGGCAGGCGGGCATGACACAACCGGCCGCTGCTGGGAAAAAGCATCGTGTGCTGATTCATGCGGTTGCTGGGGGCGTGGGCACCGCCGCTGTGCAGATCGGCCGGCTGTTGGGCGTAGACATGTATGGAACATCGTCATCGGACGAAAAACTTGCGCGCGTGAAAGAACTGGGCCTGCAGCATGGCATCAACTACAAGCAGCACGACTATGAAGAGATAGTCAAGAATCTCACCCACGGCGAAGGCGTCGATGCGGTTTTTGAAATGCTGGGCGGGGAGCACACCGCCAAGAGCCTGCGCTGCCTGCGCGATTTCGGGCGTGTGATTCAGTACGGCACCGCGACCGGCAAGCAGCCGCAAATTGATTTGCGCGCGATGTATGCAAAGTCCGCCAGCATCCAAGGGCTGTGGCTCACCTATCTATCGCAGAAGCGCGAAATCATGGAGCCGGCCTGGCAACAGCTTTCTTCCTGGATTGCACAGGGCAAGCTGACTCCCCAGGTTGGCCATGTGTTTCCGTTGGAACAGGCGGTGGAAGGTTATAAGCTGCTGCAGGATGGAAAGAATTATGGGAAGGTAGTGCTGAAGATGGAGTGAGGAGTACGCGTTTTTTCTTTCCCCTTTCCCGGGGCTTGCCTACCGTGGAGAATACGCGCCGTTTATTGGTAGATCACGGCGTGAAGGTGCTTTTTCTCGACCGCCTCTTCTTCGGCCTGCGATAACGGAACATTTTTCTCTCCTTCCCGGGCCGATGTGTCGCGCATGAAGTCCTCGAAGCCTGGGGCGGAAAATATGGCAATCAGCTCAACGGCATCGGCGCCGACATTGTCGGCTGAGATCCAAGTCCCCGCGGGGATGAAAACAGTCGCTCCCGCGTGCGCCACTCTCACAGAGTCTCCCAGATGGACCCGAGCGGTTCCGGCCTGCAGATAAAGAACCTCGTCGGCCTCGGGATGGCGATGGGTATCGATTTTCTTTCCTACCGGAATCGTCGCCGTTAGCATAACCAGATGCGAGGACCCGCCATTCTTCGGGTCAATCTTCAGGATGAAAGTTTCTCCCGGTTCTGGGTGTCCGGGCCACCCCCGTACCACGCGTCGCTCGCCTTCGTCCTTTTCGAGGATGACGGGACTTGCCCTCGCTACATTTGTCGCGCGGGGTTTTGGCGCTGCGGCGACAACGCACACTATCATCGTTCCAACGCTGCTGAGAACTCGCGTAATGCGCATGCTGGCCTCCCATGGGTTCATTCCGGTTCGGACCGTTGGTGGGAGACATTACTCCGCCGTCTGTGCGTGTGCAACCTCGAAGATGCCAGGATTCTTGAGAAGGGGAAGCTCCTGACTCGGCGCCCTGCGATTTGGGCGATCAGCCTCGCTCGAATACCCACGTTTCGCTCAGCAGAAAATTCGCCAGCGAGCACAAAGCGATGGCGATTGCATTGGCGAGCAGGTAGTTTATGTGGCCTTCGCCGACCATCACTTTCATCAGCACCAGGTTGCCGATAATGGAGACCGCTCCGTTGCTGAGATGGAAGCGCAGGAGTCGGCGCAGCCGGCTCTTCCCGCCAGCCGAGCTGACTCGGCCGACGATCATGGCGTCAGATTTCGTTATTCGATCCGCCCAGGTAAACTTCTCGTGCCAGACGAAGTTGTGGACTACCGCGGCTTCCACCGCGATCGCGGTTGCGGTCAGGTAATTCAAGTGCAGAATGCTCTTCAATAGGAATAACGCAGCGAACTGCACGGCGATTCCGATTCCGCCAACCAGGTTGAACTTGCACCATCGCAGGAGGATGGAAGTAGAGAGATTATCGGCGCGCGGAGCAGGTGTAGTGATCATGTCCGCATCCTTTCCTCGCGATAGAGGCGGATCGTGTTCTGCATCGTGAAGACGATGAGCATCAGGCTCATGCCTGCCAGACCGATGGCCCCGCCGACATCGAACAGGCGGTAGCGTCCGCCGAATACATGGACTACCGGCTTCCAGAACAAGGCCAGACTTCCGGCCGCCAGCAGAATGCGCAATTCGGTGGGGCCGAAGCCCCAGAACGAAATGCGAAACTCGTTCAAGGCATGCGTCGCCAGATAGGACTGGATGGAGAGCATCAGAAACGCTATCAGCAGGCCGATGGCGATCCGCGGATGCATGTATCCAGAGAGGGACAAGCCGCCCATCAGAGCGAGCGCGCCGAAAGTATCGACCATGTGGTCAACGTAGAAGCCGTAGCGGGGACGCTGGCATTGGCGCACGCGCGCGAGGGTGCCGTCGAGTGAGTCGCCTAGCCAATTCAGCGCCAGGAAGACGATCATCCCAAGGAGCGCAAGGCGATTGCGGGACGCGAGCGCGTAACAAACGCCTGCGCCGATCTGCGACGCAAAGCCCAATACCGTCAGGTGGTCCGGACCAATGTTTTTCGGGGTGCGCGCCGCCAGCCACAACAGGGCGCGTTTTTCTGCCGCGGCGAGCCAGCTTTCCTGTAAACGCCGCATATCTGGAAGGGAACGGGCGCGGCGCGTCTCCGCCAGCAGGCGCGGCTTTGCCTGCCCGCAAAATTCTGTCATGGATCGAGAACTTAGGTTTGCCATCACGGCCTCCGTGCTCGCTCGCAGTTTCTCGCTGCGGGCAGCGGACGGCAATGCACTGGGAGTCAAGCCGGCATCAAACGAAAGTCAAGCGGCAACCGCTTGAAAACATTGGGGGCCGGTGACGGCAATCAATCGCGGAAGAAGGGGAGTGGCAGAATATCCCCACCTTTTGTCGGCTCAGAACATCTAAACAAACAGAATGCGGTGGTGCACCGTGGCCTCTGTGAATGGGTTTCTGCAGTTCGAGAAAAGGTCAGGGTGGACGGAAATCGCTGGACGCTCTGCGGGCTGCACGCGAGATCCCTTCGACTTCGCTCAGGGCAGACTCTTCCCTCCGCCTGAAGAACGGCTGCGGTGGTCGAGGATTAACTGCAGCATGTGTCACTTTGGAAACTGTTTTGTGAGAAGCATGTCGCTTGCGCGGCACGTCTACCGGAGGAGCAATCGTGAATCAATTTAGTTTCGGATTTAACGCAGTGTTGGGGTTGGCAGTCTGGGCGTGCGCGGGCGGGAGTGCCTTGGCGCAGCAGGCTCCGGCGGTCAACGGGGTGCCGGTACATATGGTGGTGACTGCGGAATCGCATCACGGCTCCCAAGTGCCGGAAATTCACCGCGAGGACGTGATGGTATACGAGGGAAAAGACCGCGACCGGGTGACGGAATGGGTTCCGGCGCAGGGAGAGCAAGCGGCTCTCGAATTCTTCATCCTGCTGGACGACGGATCGAGTTCGAGCCTGGGTTCGCAACTGCAGGAGCTTAGGCAATTTATCGGCGCACAGCCGGCTTCGACGAAGGTTGGGATCGCCTACATGCAGAATGGCACGGCCAGGATTGTGCAGAATCTGACCGCGGATCATGATCTGGCGGCGAAGGCCTTGCGCCTGCCCATGGGAACAGGCGGCGGCAATGGCAGCCCGTATTTTTCTCTCAGCGATCTGGTCAAACACTGGCCGGAAAGCAGCGCCCGCCGAGAGGTTCTCATGGTGTCGGATGGAATCGATCGATACTACGGTGGCGGCGACTTATTGGATCCGTATCTGAATGAAGCGATTGACGATGTACAACGCGCCGGCATCGTGGTTTCTGCGATTTACACTCCGGGAGTTGGCCATTTTGGTCATAGTTATTGGCAGACCTATTGGGGACAACTTTATCTCGCGGCGGTTGCGGACCAAACCGGAGGCGAATCGTATTACATCGGGTTCAGTGGGCCGCCCGTATCGTTCGCTCCTTATCTGGAAGATCTGGCGCACCGGCTGAGCCATCAATATCTGCTGACGTTTCTGGCCAAGCCGCCGAAGAAGGCGGGATGGCAGAAAGTCAGAGTCAGGACTGAAGTGCCGAATGTGGATCTCGTGTCGGCGGATAAGGTGTGGGTTTCGATTGAGTCCCAACAGTGAAGCATGAGAACTCTCCCGAACGCTAATGGTCGGCGTGGCGTTAAGAACTACATCAAGGCGGCCGACAGGAGTGTCCACTCCACACGTCCAGCCGCCGCTGTCTGATCGCTTGAGATTCCGATAAGATTGAACGTTCCGTCGGTCTCAATGACGAAACTTCTGCGCTTTTTCCAGCCATCGCACCAGCACACGGCATTCTCGGCGACATTGCTGCTGATTTCGGCAGTAATGTTGTCGCGCGTAATCGGATACGCGCGGGATGCTTACATTGCGTGGGCCTATGGAGCGGGCGGGCCGACGGACGCCTACGTCGCGGCCTTCACGCTGCCGGATTTTCTCAATTACATTGTGGCCGGGGGTGCGGCTTCGATCACATTCATTTCGATCTATACGCGATTTCTGGCGGAGAAGCGCGACGCTGATGCGCAGAAGACGTTTTCCATCATCATCACGGTAATGACCGCGGTATTGATCGTGGGGACGATCGTGACGGAGATTTTCGCTCCGCAGTTTGTGCGCTGGTTCGTGAAAGGATTTCTCGCCCGACAAGATCGAACTGTGCGTTCACCTGACACGGATTCTGCTGCCGGCGCAAATCTTCTTTTATGTAGGCGGAGTGGTTTCGGCGGTACTGCTTTCGCACCGATTGTTTCTGTTCCCCGCGTTTGGGCCACTGATTTACAACGTGTTCATTATTCTGGGCGGAGTGCTCGGCGGAAGACATTTCGGAATCGCTTCGCTGGCCTATGGTGCTCTGATCGGCAGCGTAGCCGGCCCGTTTCTGGCGAGCGTGATTGGCGCGGCGCGCATTGGCACGGGATACAAGCCTTCGTTTGATGTGAGGAATCCGGCATTTCGCGAGTGGGTGAAGTTGTCGGTGCCGCTGATGCTGGGCGTGTCGCTGGTGACGGCGGACGACTGGATTCTGCGGCACTACGCGTCCAGCGGCGTAGGCGACATTACGCGGCTCACGTTTGCGAAGCGATTGTTCGCGGTGCCGATTGCAGTGCTGGGGCAGGCGACTGGCCAGGCGTCGCTGCCGTTTTTTGCGCGCCTGTTCAACGAGAAGAAGCTGAAAGAATTTGCCGGGACAGTGAATGATTCGGTGTACCGGGTGGCGGCGGCTTCGTTGCTGGCCAGCGGATGGATGATGGTGGCGGCGCTTCCGCTGATCGATCTGGTATACCGGCGGGGAAAATTTCTTTTCGCGGACACACAGACGAGTGCGATCTATTTTTTCTGGTTCTCCCTTTCCCTGGCATTGTGGTCGGCTCAGGGACTTTATGCGCGCGCGTTTTACGCTGCCGGGGACACGCTGACGCCGATGGTGGCGGTCACCATTATTACGGCGGCGTCGCTGCCGGTCTACTCCATTTTGTTTCATAGCTTCGGAGTGGTGGGACTGGCTTGGGCATCGGACGTTGGGATTGGCATGAATTTGCTGGCGCTGGCCTGCCTGCTGCACTTCCGAAAACTGGTGCCGCTGAATGAGATGCGTTGGGGAGAGTTGGGTAAGGCGGCGCTTACAGCCGTGGTCGCGGGCGGGATCAGCTTTGAAGTGGCGAAGATCGTGCCACTGGCGAGGGTCTGGACATGGCAGCCGGTTGTCGGACCTCGCGCAATTGGCGCTGGTTTCGCTGACCTGGGGGGCGGCGGTGGCGATGGGATTGTGGCTGCTGCGCTCGGAACTGCCCGGAGATTTACGGCGACGCAGGGGGCGGTGTATCCCGACGTGGCTCAGGTGGAAAGCAAGGAAATTTTGGGGGCGGGAAGGTAACCGCAGCGAGAACTTGGGCCTTGGGTCTTGCGCAGGCTGGAAAGGAGTATCCACCCCGTACGTTTGCTGCGTTATACTTCACTCTCAGCGAGCCATGATGACCACCGCAGTAAAAGCAGTTTCCATCCAAATGTTTGTCGCAGGGTCTTCGCCAGTTGCCGGAGGCCGCCTTCGGCCCAACTGAACCCGTGTGGCGCTTTCTGCTGGAGACGCCAGTCAGCGCTGATTCGCTTGCTTCTTATCTGATTTGGGATCGCCAGCACTATACGCGGAATCTCATCGACCGGACCCCTCTGTACGAATTGATGGCCATTTGCTGGGAGCCGGGGCAGGCGAGTTCGGTACACAATCATCGCGACCAGAATTGCTGGATGGCGGTGCCGATCGGGCGCTTGCAGGTGGAGAATTTTCACCTGGTTCACCAGGATCTGCAACAAGGACGTTGCCGTCTCGAACCTTCCAACGTAGTCGAGATGAATGTTTCACAGCCGTGCGCTGTGGATCCGGCCGATCCGGTACATCGCGTGGTGAATCCTCGAGTATTCAATCGGCGTGCGGTCAGCCTGCATGTTTATTCGAAGCCTTTCGACACCTGCGTCGTGTACTCGCCGGAACAAGGGACGTGCGGGGAAATTCAGCTTCGCTTCAATACCGAATACGGCAAGACAACGGGGCACTGATTCCCGATGCTCCAACGCAGATATCTCGGCGCGCTGATCGCCATTTTGTTGCTGAACGAAGGATGCACGAACGAGGAGCCGATCCATCCAGCAAAAACCCTCGCGCCGCTGAATCGCGGGGGATCCTCGCCGGTTGGCACATCTCAAAGCGTTCTGCAGAAAACATTCAACCTCAAGGCACTGGCGACATTCCCTTTCGAAATCCCCGCCCATGCGGTCCAGCCGCATCTCCACGGAGTCTTCGAGTCTTTCGCCGGTCAACTACACGGAGCGTCCGATGAGAGCGCGAATATCGACTTTCTTATCCTGAACGAGGAGCAACAGTCAGACTCCGCCGGCAATCGCTCCCGCGAGGCTCTTTTCTCTGTCGAGGGCGCCCACAACCAGGCAGTCAATTTCGACCTTCCTCCTTCGCTCAACAAGGCCGTCAAGTACTACCTGGTCTTCCGCAACCCAGGAGGAAGCAAAGCCGGCAAAGTCGTGGAAGCAAACTTCCGCGTGGATTTTTAGGGTCTTTTCTGCTGCTACACTGAATAAGTTGCCCTCGCGTAAGAAATCGCCGACCCAAATCTCTCCAGCGGCACCTGCGACCGGAAAAGCTGCTGTGAATGGGAAACCCGCGCCCAGCGGAGCCAGAGGCCCTGCAGCACCCCATGGCCGCATCTATCTGATCGACACCATGTCGTTCATCTTCCGCGCCTACCATGCAATGGCGCGGCAACGGCCTATGTCGACCAAGACCGGGCTGCCCACCGCCGCGATTTACGTCTTCGTGAATATGCTGCGCAAACTGCGCGATGATTTTTCTCCCGAATATCTGGCCGCCGTCTTCGATGTTGCCGGACCAACCTTTCGCGACGAGCAGGCGGATGCTGTGACCAGCATCAAGAAGTTTGATATCAAGACGCAGACTTTTACCGAGGTGGAATACAAGGGGTATAAGGCCAATCGCGTCGCCATGCCGGAAGACCTGGCGCAGCAGGTTCCCTACATTCGGCGGGCGCTGGAGGCGTACCGGATCCCGATTCTTGAGGTGGTGCGCTTCGAGGCCGACGACGTGATTGGCACTCTGGCCCGTAAAGCTGCCGAGGCTTCGCATCCCGTCTATGTGGTTTCCAGCGACAAAGACATGATGCAGCTGGTGAACGACAAAGTGCAGATTCTGAATCCGCCGAAAGATAATCTGATTTGCGATGCGGCGAAGGTGGAAGAAATTCTGGGCGTGCCTCCCGAGCGCGTCATCGATGTGATGGCGCTGCGGGGCGACAGCATCGACAATATTCCCGGAGCACCCGGCATCGGCGACAAAGGTTCGGTCGAGATCATCAAGCGATTCGGGACAGTCGAGCAGGCCCTCGATCGAGCGGCGGAAGTTGACCGAAAAACCTACCGCGAATCGCTGTTGAACAATCGCGAGACGATCCTCTTCAGCAAGAGTATGGCGACTATCGATACGAACGTTCCGATCGAGCTGGATGTGGAATCAATGCGCGCCGGCGATCCTAACGTTGACGACCTTCGCTCGCTTTTCACCGAACTGGAATTTACTTCGCTGCTCAAAGAACTGCTGCCGGTGGTTGAAGTGAGCGGAACTCACTATACGGAGGCCAAGTCGTCGGCGGACGTGGAGACTGCGCTCGGTGGAGTCCCCGTTGGAGGCGCTCTCGCGGTGGCCGTTGAGCAGAAAGAGGCACCCATCGCGGCCGCGGAGGAGGAAGAGAAGGAGGAGGAAGTGCAAACCGCCCAGCTCTCCTTCGCGGAAGGAGCGATGGGCGGCGGTGGCTTGGACGGATCGATGGGAGCCTGGGGAGAGCTGATGATCCGGCCGGCGGCCGCATCGGCGACATGCTGCGTGGCCATCTCAGCTGCGGCGGGATCGGCCGTGATCGTAAGGCTTGATGCCGGCGCCGCGGGCGAAAGGTTGCGCCCTGTACTGGCGGACTCCGCCGTGCCCAAGTCTGTACACGATTACAAGGCGGCGATTCATACGCTGGACGCGGTAGGGATTGCTCTTGCCGGTGTGCGCCACGACTCCATGCTGTATTCCTATTTGCTCGATCCAACTTATTCTTCGCACCGGCTGGCGGACGTGGCTCTACGGCGGTTCAATCTGAAGTTGGCAGAGGAGCTGGCCGAGTCCGCCGACATCACCGGACGGCTGGTTGGCGCACTGCGCAGCGAAGTGGAGCAGGCCGGGCTGGACAAGCTTTACGAAGAGATCGATCTGCCGCTGGTGCCGGTGCTGGCGCGAATGGAGCAGGCGGGAGTCAAGATCGACACCGCTGCGCTCTCGCGGATGTCGAGCGAACTGGAGCGCGAGAGCGCCGCCAAGGCGAAGGAAATTTACGAAGTTGCGGGCATGGAATTCAACGTCGGCTCGCCGAAGCAGCTGGGCGATGTGCTTTTCAATCGCATGAATCTGCCCAAGCCGGTGAAATACGGCAAGGGGCGGACCATATCAACGGCGGTCGATGTACTCGAGGAACTGGCCGAGAATCATCCCATCGCGCGCATGGTGCTGGATTATCGGCAACTGACGAAGCTCAAGTCCACATACGTGGACGCGTTGCCCGCGCTCATCCATCCGGCGAGCGGTCGGTTGCATACTACGTTTGGGCAGACGGGAACCTCGACCGGGCGGCTGTCTTCGGCTAATCCGAATCTGCAAAATATTCCGATCCGGACCGAACTCGGCCGCGGAATTCGCGCCGCTTTCATTGCGGAACCCGGCCACGTGCTGTTGACTGCCGACTATTCGCAGATTGAATTGCGGCTGCTGGCGCACTTTTCGCACGATTCGCTTCTGGTCGAGGCCTACCGCCGAGGCGACGATGTGCACACTCTGACGGCTTCGCAAGTGTTCGGAGTGCCGCCGCTGATGGTGACGCCCGACCACCGCCGGCAGGCCAAGGTGGTGAATTTCGGCATCGTCTATGGGCTTTCGCCTTTTGGACTTTCGCAGAACCTTGGCATTGAGCCCAGCGAAGCCAAGCAATTCATCGCCGCCTATTTTGAAAAATATAGCGGCGTGCGCGCCTTCATCGATAAGACTTTGGACGAAGCGCGGCGCGACATGAAGGTGAAAACGCTCTTTGGACGCGTGCGGCCGATTCCCGACATCAACAGCAAAAACGCGAACCAGCGTGGATTTGCTGAGCGCACGGCGGTGAACACCCCTTTGCAGGGAACAGCTGCGGATCTCATCAAGATCGCTATGATCCGGATTGATGAGGCTTTGCGCGAGCGGGGGCTGAAATCCAGAATGACGCTGCAGGTGCACGACGAACTCGTCTTTGAAGTTCCCGAGAATGAGGTCGAGGGTATGCAGTCGCTGGTTCGCGAGCACATGGAAAAAGTGCACGCATTGGCCGTGCCTCTGCAGGTGGAGATGGGCGTGGGGCCGAACTGGAGAGATCTGGAATAGCAGGGCAGCTCAGAGGCCAAGCCAAGTCGGTTTTTGCGTGTATGGCACAAGCTGAATGCTTGTGGACAAATCCCGCCTTTGCTGTCGTGCTGAAAGCGTGCGGCTAAAAGCCGCGCCGCGCAAGGCTGAAGCCCTAGACCCTGCCCACGCGCTCAAAGAAGCGGTTGTAGTGTAAACTTGTCGAGTGAACCCCTCCGCTGGAGGCTGACGGTTTGTGTTTGCGACCGTCGCACCGGTGGGATCCTTCCTTGTCGGGACGTGGCTCAGCCTGGTAGAGCACTCGCTTGGGGTGCGAGGGGTCGGCAGTTCAAATCTGCCCGTCCCGACCAATCAACTTTCTCGCCTTTTTATTTTCCGGGCGCCTCTACCTTGGTCAATCAGGTTAATTCTGTAAATTCGCACTCGGGAAATGACAGGCCAGCTTTCACCCCAAACTCAGTTTAGAATATCGCTCGTGTTGAGAAATCCCCGCTGGGACACTTTTGCGGCATGACAACTTTCGGACGCACCGAGCCGATAACCGAGATCGATGTGTTGTGGATAACCGCAGGTCTCGGGTGTGATGGCGACACCATTGCCATGACCGGGGCGACGCAACCGAGCATCGAAGACACCGTGCTGGGTGGAATACCCTGGATTCCCAAGGTTCATTTCCACAATCCCTTTCTCGCTCAAGACAACGGAGATGATTTTCTAAGACATTTCCATCTCGCTGCCGAAGGCGCGCGAGGTCCTTTCATTCTGGTGATTGAAGGGTCAATTCCAAACGAGCACAACAAGGCGGAAGGTTACTGGGCTTCCATGGGAACCGATCAGAAAACCGGGCAACCAATCACGACTTGTGAGTGGATCGATCGGCTCGCGCCCCGAGCTTGGGCGGTGCTGGCGGCAGGAACGTGTGCCACGTACGGTGGTATCCACGCAATGGAGGGTAACCCAACCGGCTGTATGGGACTTCCCGACTATTTGGGATGGGGGTGGAAATCAGAAGCAGGCATTCCGATTGTCTGCGTGCCAGGGTGCCCGGTGCAGCCCGACAATTTTATGGAGACGCTGCTCTACCTTTTGTATATGGCCGCTGGGCGGGCGCCTATGATCCCACTCGACGAGGCCCTTCGACCTACGTGGTTGTTCGGCGCTACGGTTCACGAAGGCTGCGACCGAGGAGGTTACTACGAGCAGGGCGAGTTTGCCGAGGAGTATGGATCACGTCTCTGCATTGTAAAGCTCGGATGTTGGGGGCCGGTGGTTCAGTGCAATGTGGGAAAGCGCGGTTGGATGGGCGGGATTGGAGGCTGTCCCAATATCGGTGGCATTTGCATCGGGTGCACGATGCCGGGGTTCCCGGATAAATTCATGCCGTTTATGAATCAGCCGCCGGGCTCTTTGCTCTCGTCGCACGCGATCGCGACATACGGCGCGGCGATTCACGCGCTGCGGCGGTTCACCCAGAGTTCGTTGAATAAGGAGCCAAGCTGGCGACGCAAACAAAAGTAATGGCGTCCCATTTGTGTCGCAGATTGCAGATGCCAGTCCAGTCACCGAAGCGGGTTGTCGGGTTGAAGCGCCATGTCTAAGAGTTTGCTCGATTCGGATAACCCCGTCACATCCACGAATTCGGCGGATAAGTCCTCGGGCGCTGTTCAGGCACAAACCCTCATTGCGGAATTGGCAGCAGCCTTTCTTCGGCAAAGGGAAGTGACCCGAACGGAAAGCGGACCCGAACAGCCCCCATCGCTCCCACAACCGCAGAATCCGGAACAGCCGATGTACCGGGCCTTGGTGGAACAGATTCCGGCTGTCATTTTCGTCGCCTACCTTGATAGAGGAATCAGCGAAGCGTATGTTAGCCCGCAGATCGAGGCCGCACTAGGTTTTTCTCAAGAAGAATGGCTTGATGATCCCATTCGTTGGTATCAGCAAATTCACCCGGACGACAGGGAACGATGGAGCGTCGAGGCGGCGGAAATGTTCGCCCAGGGAAAGCATCTCAAGTCCTCTTATCGTGTACTCGCTCGCGATGGAAAAGTTGTGTGGTTTCGCTGCGAAGTGAAGATGATGAGGCACGACGATGGCCGTCCCTGGTTCGTTCTCGGAGTCGGATTCGATATCACTGAACTCAAACGAACGGAAGAAGCGCTGCGGGAGCGCACCGAAGCCTTTCAAAGACTGTCAGCGACGTTGTTTCAATTGCAGGACCAGGAACGCCGGCGAATCGCGAGGGAATTGCACGACGGCCTGGGCCAGTACCTCGTCGCCTTGAAACTCAATTTCGACATGCTCGGACTACAAAGGAACAGTCAAAGCAAGATTTGGGCAGAATCGCAAGAGATATTGGAGCAATGTATAGCGGAGACTCGCACCATCTCGTATTTGCTGCATCCCCCGATGTTAGACGATGCCGGACTGATGCTGGCGGCCAAGTGGTATGTCGAAGGCTTTTCGGAGCGGAGCGGGATCAAGGCCAGTCTAGACATCTCGCCTGAACTTCCGCGACTGGCCAAAGCCGTCGAATTGACGATCTTCCGTGTGTTGCAGGAGAGTCTAACGAATGTACACCGGCACTCAGGGAGCAAAACAGTTGAGATAAAGCTGCGCATCGAGGGAGCCGACGTTTATCTTGAGGTCAAAGACCATGGCGGCGGCATGAAGGCGGATGTGCTCAAAAAGTTCCAGGAAACAGGGTCGCAAGTAGGCGTGGGCCTGGCTGGAATGCGACAGCGAGTCAATGAATTAGGCGGGCACTTCGAGATTGACTCGGATAAGCACGGGACTGCTATCAAAGTTTTAATTCCAAAAGGAACTGAAGTACGAGTGATGTAGCCTAATGTTTCCCCATTCCGCTGGTTTTCTTGCTCGCTCTCTTCCGTCTTACTTCCACAAAGTCTGCTAGGGCAGGCTTCCGGCCTGAGCCTTTTCGTTTCCATCCAACCGCTTGAGATACGGAAAGAACGGGGACACTTCGAGCGGCATCTTCTCGGCGGCCCACAGAGGGCGCACGGGTTGGCGCTTCAGCATTTCGATCCGATCCGACCAGGGATCGACCGCGATTCGCGAGCCCAGCGGCAAGGCAGCGGTCTGATCCAGGCGATCCATTTGCAGACGCTTGGGGAGTTTGGCGATCGCCTGCATTTGGACCAGGTGACTGCTTCCAAAGTCGTTGCTAAAGCGCCCGCGAAGCAGGTTGGGCAATTGCGCGGAGCGCGCTTCGAGAGCTTCCAGAAAGAGTCCTACATTCGCGAGCTGGGCTTCATACGGCGAGTTCGAAAAGATCTCCTGGCCCTTTTTGTCCGCGTCCGCTTCCTGTGCGGGATCGAAATGAAAATCGAAGTGGGTAAAGATTTCCAGATCCGAGAACGGCACAGTGTGGCCCGACAAAAGTCCGTCGTTGACGGAGTGATGCAGAACAATATGGGCCAGTTCGTGCGCTAATACGGCGGCCAGGGTGGCCTCATCGGGTAGCACGTCGAGAAGCCCGCGGCTCAGAATGATAGTTCGGCCTACCACGAACGATTCCAGCGGTGTTGTAAGCAGCACTCGGCAACGAACGGCGGGCAGGTCGAGATTGTTGGTGACCAACAGATTATTGACCACGGTCTGCAATACCCGGTCAACCTCGCCGTCTGGAGCCATGAGTCCAGCGACCTGCAACCGCTCCACGACATTGTCTTCCGATGTATAGGTTTCTTCGCCCAGGGTATTAGCCGGACTGAGGTCCTGGGACGCTTCGTGGCGCTTGGGATCGACCCAGACCGGTGCGTCGGTCAGCGGTTTGGCATATTCCCGGTGGTCGCCCGCGTGTTGCAGGTCATAGCCCCAAATGCGGGTCTGAGCCTTAAACCAGATGTCGTGGTTCGCGGGATCCTCCGAAGTTGACTCCTGGGTGTAAATATATGCCGGCATCCACATGATGCCCAGCGTGTTCAGCCGCCAGCTGTCAAAGTGAAACGCCCGCCTGGATAATGCCTTTGACGTGTACGCTCCCGTGAAGCGAACGATATTGAAGTACTGATCCTCGATCCAGATACGGCCGAGGAAGCCGCGATTCTCCGAGTTCTCGCGAGGCTTCACGTTAACGACGCCGCAACGCACGTCTCCAAGAACCTCCCAGCGGACAAATTCGAAAGTGTAGTTCCGGCGGTCGAAGTGATCCAGGTCGGGGAATATCGCCTGAGCGAAGCCGGCCGCCGCGAAAGGTTGCGGACTCTTGAGCAATCTCCTTTCCCAACTCTCCTTCTCGTGCTCCGCGTCTACAAACGCAAGAGTGGCCGGAGCATTGCCGGTCAGGTCGAGCCGGCTCAAGAAATACTCGTCGCCCTGAGGAGACTTTCCGGGATATTGCTGGATGTAGGTCTCGATGATCGGCTTGAAGTTTCGCATCAGAACGATCAAGCGGCGTTCCTGGCGGATGGCCGAGTCCACAAGGACGTCAAACGCGACAGAATGCGAAACAACAGACGTTGCTGGCGGGGTTGGATCTCGGGACGGAGCCGCGGGAACAGTGTTCTGACCTGCGATCAGCCCCACCACAAGAATCTCGAACAGAGTTGGGCCCAGACATGAAAATGTTTTCCGCGCAAACATGTAAGACCATTCTAATTGCTCAGGGAGTTCGAAAATCAGCCACTAGGGCAACGACAAGCTCTCAGCCGGCAAACGTCCGCTATCAGCGAAGGCATTTAGCTCGCCGCGCCATGTCACTTTGCCGCTTCCATCTCTTCTGCGATCGCAAGCATCTTAGTGACGCTGTTCCAGTTGCGGGCGGTGCCTGTGGTCTTTAGAACCTTTGCCAGAGACGACCAGGGCAGCTTTGACTTGCCGGCGCCCTCGGGAAAGTAGATGTAGAGTTCTCGGCCTTGCAGATGCAATTCTTCCGGATGGGACTTCAGGCCGAGTAGCGTGGCGTGGGCCTCTGGGCCGGGTTCGGCGGCGAGAAACGTGACCAGAATCTTACCGGGCTCCAAGTCGCGCCGGCTCGCGAATGGAGTGGCGACGATCGCCTTTCTCAGTTCGTCCGTGGTGCGCAGGATGACTTCGGGACAACAGCCGAACTCGCGTTCTATCGCAGTCTGGATCTTCTTCGCCAGCGCAGGGGATGTCATCTCTTTTGTTCGAAAGATAACGTTGCCGCTCTGCACGTAGGTGCGCGGGTCTTCGAATTTGAGCGATTCATACAGGGCACGCAAGGCCGCCATATTGACTTGGTTGTGGCCGCCAACGTTGATGCCGCGGAGCATGGAGATCAATACCGGCATGCTGCCGGAAGTATAGCTTTTAACGGACGACAGCGTCTCCTCGGCTTCCTGACGCGGCGTGGAACGCTGGCGGGCCAATTGCCGGGCAAGGATGCCCTTCCGAGTAAGTGGAACCAAGAGAATCACTTTGACTTGGGCGCTATAGACCGGGAGAATCAGTGGAAAGACCGAACCGCATCCTTGGTCAAAGCACGGTTGTTTTGTTGACTTTTCAGGTCGATCTTTTTCAAGTTGTTCTTTCCAGGTCGTAACGCTCACGACTGAGGGCTCCGAGCCCAGGGAGAAGTGCTATGTCGGGACAAGTGGTTTTGTATTTTGAGGATCAGGCAGATGCATTGCGTTTCGCCCTGGCCGCCGGTTCGGTGATGGCCGGAGAAGGCGCAAAGTTTACCAGCGATCTGGTGCAGGAAACGGCGCGCGTCACGCGCATCCGGCTCGACGCAGTGAATGCGGGCACTTCCAAGAAGGGGAATCCGGCGCGCGTGGCGTGAAGTTCGCAGCTTTGTTTCCGCGCGCTTCAGGACTAGCGGGCTGCGCCCGACCGGACAGCCGAGAGCTTGCCCTGAGCGGGGTCGAAGGGCGACTGTCTCTACGTGAGCTTTTACGCCGTTCCAGCGTTGGTGAAAGCTTCCAGTGCTTCGGACAGTGTGGGGAACATCAGGAATAACTGTTCGACCCGGGTAATCTCAAAAACATTCAGCACGCGTTTATTTACTCCAGTGAGCGCCATGCGGCGCCCCGCCTTGGCGCAGGAAGTGCAGGCGCTGACCAGCGATCCCAGCCCGGAAGAATCGACATAGGGGACACCGCTGAAATCCAGAATCATGGTGGGAGCATCTTCCCGGCGCACCGCGTTCATGAAGGGAGACACGTTCTCCATGGTCAGCGGCCCATGAAGGCTCAGCACTCCCCGGTCTAGACGCTCGATCTCCAGCGGTTCCGATGTCATAGGGCAGCGATTCTAGGCTACATTCAAGTCGGGTTCAAGTTCACCTGCGCGAGCGTGAGATCGAAATCCACCTTCAGGCATTCTGGGTTAAGCGGCGCGAGCGACCCGCGGAAGTCTACTTCACTTGAAACTTTTATCCCGTGCGGCGGGCGGACAGCAGGTTCAAAATCTCTCGCAGGCCCTGGCGAATGTTCTGAATCTCGGGTGCCGAGTGGGTTGGGAAGGGGATCGCGCTCTGGGTCTTGTCGGACTTGGTTTCCGCGCGCAGTTGCTGGCGGGCGCCGGAGATGGTGAATCCCTGTTCGTAGAGCAGTTGCTTGATGCGCAGGACGCCCTCGACATCGCGTTTGCGGTACATGCGCTGGCCGGTGCTGCTCTTGACCGGCTTCAGATGCGGGAACTCGGACTCCCAGAAACGCAGGACATAAGCCGGCAGGTGGCACAGTGTGGCTACTTCGCCGATGCGGAAATAGAGCTTGTCGGGGATCAGGACTTCGTCCGCCTTGTGCTTCGCCGTACTTTTCTTTCTGGGCGCCATTGTCTCGATCGCACGCCAGAAGCCGCGTGGTCTGCCTATTGTGACACATGGTGCGGCGCAGGCATCGAAGAATTTCGTGCTCGGGAGTTCAGGGACAGGTCAACTTGGCCGTACCGAAAACCTTTAGTTGTGGTCCCTGATCGGGATTTACCATCATCGACGATTGCGTCCCGGCAAGGATGGTCGCCGTCCCTACAAATCCAGGGTTGCACTGAGCCGCGCCATTTTGATCAGGGTGGCGCCGGGATTCACATTCCCGACGCAAGCTCCGTTGCTCCTGCCGACGCACCAGAAGACATCTTTGCTCGTGACGTTCTGCGGGGACGGAGGGCTGCTGAATGTGCCGGTGGCAATGAATGAGACCTGGCCGTTCGGGAAATTCTTCGCATCTGCCGAAGCGGGATTCAGGCTCACACTTTGGAGCTGGCGGTTGCTGCCGCATCCCGCCATAGCGAGGATCGATAGAAGGACGGTGGACCTCCGCAAAAGCCGTCTCATAAAAACTCCATCATTCAGGTTGAACAATCAACGAAACGCCGACAATGACTCCAAAGGGGCTGCTTCTATTGTATGCAAGGAGTCAATTTCGGCACCTATTTCGCTCGTCACGCCCAAAAGGAAAAGCCCCTTAAGAGGTGCTTCTCTTAAGAGGCCAGTGAAATTCGTGGCGTATGCGAGGTATCGTCTCGCCGACGGTTAATGTTTCTTCTTTTTTGCCTTCTTCTTCGTTGCCATGAAGGTTCCTCCGTGAACGATTTTCCCTTGCAAAGGTTCTCGACTACGGGCCCTTGTACTTGAAAGACCAACCCTACTTGTTGTAGTGGGAAGATCCTATATCACAAGATATTGCGGCAGTATTAATAAAGTGTCAACACAAATTTGCATTTCTACGCAGATTTCTAAGGGGCCAGTCCGTTAATCGTTGGTCATTCGTCGTTGGCCAAATGCATGTACTCCGCGTGACCACGCAGTTTGCGAACGACCAACGACGAACGGCCAACGACTGGTAGTACACTGCGCTTTATGCGGCGCGATCCCATCGAATTGGAAATCTTCAAGAACCTCTACCACTCCATTGCAGAAGAAATGGGGGCAGCGCTGCGGCGCACGGCGTTTTCTCCCAACATCAAGGAGCGTCGCGATTACTCATGCGCGGTGTTCGACGGTACGGGCGAAGTGATTGCCATGGGCGATCACATGCCGGTGCATCTTGGGTCGATGCCAATGTCAGTGCGGGCGGCGATTGACGCTGGCGCGATGGAGGCCGGGGATGTGGCGATGCTGAACGATCCGTTTCGCGGCGGCACGCATCTGCCCGACATTACGCTGGTCGCGCCTGTGTTTGTGAAGAAGCGCAGGCGCGCAGATCGCAAGCACTCCGCCAAAACGCGCGGGCGCGTCGTCCGCAGCCACACGAGTCCCGATTTTTATGTGGCTTCGCGGGCGCATCATGCGGATGTCGGGGGAGCTTATCCTGGCTCAATGGGACTCTGTCACGAGATCTACCAGGAGGGAGTGCGTATTCCTCCAGTCAAATTGATGCGCTGCGGTGAAATGAATGCGGATGTGCTGGCGATGCTGCTCAACAACGTACGCACGCCCCAGGAACGCGAAGGCGACTTGGGGGCGCAGATCGCCGCCTGCCACACGGGCGCAGAGCAACTACAGGAAGTTTGTTCACGCTACGGCATCGAGCGGGCGCGGCGTGCGGCTGGCGATCTACTGGACTACTCCGAGGAACTCATGCGCGCATTCTTGCGGGATGTACCAGCGGGAAGCTATCAGGCAGAGGATTTTCTGGACGGCGATGGGATCAGCGACCGGCCTATAAGGATCGCTGTTGAGATTACGGTTTTCCAGTCTGACGACAAGCACCAGAAAGTTGCCCCTGCGGCAAACTCGGGCCAGGCTGTCGCGAAACCCAGTGGAGACAACGTCATTCATCGCGGGTGCTCGCGCCACATCGTTACCGTGGATTTCACCGGGAGCGATCCGCAGGTTGAAGGCAGCGTGAATGCGGTGGCGGCGATCACATACTCGGCATGCTTCTACGTATTTCGCTGCCTGCTGGCGGAAGACGTTCCGGCCGCAGCCGGATTGATGCGGCCGATTCAAGTCATTGCGCCGGAAGGAACCATCGTGAATGCGCGTCCGCCCGCAGCCGTCGCCGGAGGGAATGTCGAAACGTCGCAGCGCATTGTCGATGTGCTGCTGCGGGCGTTAGCGCAAGCCATTCCCGATCGCATTCCAGCCGCAGCATCCGGGACAATGAACAATTTGACCATCGGCGGCATGCATCCTGGGTCAAACAATCCGCGTGCAGACGATCCGCGCATCGGCGAGCCCTTCGCTTACTATGAAACGGTGGCCGGCGGAATGGGCGCACGGCCCGGCAAGGCCGGGGTTTCCGGTGTGCACACCCACATGACGAATTCGCTGAACACTCCGGCAGAGGCGCTGGAATATGCGTACCCGTTGCGCGTAAGAAAATATTCGCTGCGGGCAGGCAGCGGCGGTACTGGAAAGTTCCGCGGCGGCGACGGGATTATTCGCGAGATTGAGGCGCTAACCGACTGCGAAGTAACGCTATTGGCCGACCGCCGTGCACGCGGACCCTGGGGACTGTCTGGAGGAGCGGCCGGCGCGCCGGGAAAAACTTTCATTGCTCGCTGCGACGGCGGGATCGAGCCGATGCCGGCAAAGTTCAGCACTCGTCTACGCAAGGGCGAGCGAATTACGATCGAAACGCCCGGAGGCGGGGGTTGGGGGCCGGCATAAATTTGGAGGAGGCAGAAACAATGGCGACCGATCTCGCCGCTCAATATCTCGACGAAGCGCGCCGGCAATTTCGCGGATACAAGCGCATGGGCGAAAGCGCGATGGCACAGCTTTGCGACGATGACTTTTTTATCACGCTTGATCCGGAGTCGAACTCCGTTGCTATTCTTGTGAAACATCTGGCGGGGAATATGCGCTCGCGCTTCACCGACTTCCTCTTCAGCGACGGCGAAAAGCCGGACCGCTTCCGCGATCGCGAGTTTGAAGTTAGTGGCGCCACCACTCGAGCCGAAGTGATGGCGTGGTGGGAAGAGGGTTGGGCATGCGTTCTCACCGCGATTGAGGCGCTCAAGCCTGAAGATTTAACGCGCACCGTAACCATTCGGGGCGAGCCGCACTTGGTCCTGCAAGCCATCAATCGGCAAATTGCGCACTACGCGGGGCATGTTGGGCAGATTGTGTTTCTGGCAAAGCATCTGCGCTCGAGCGAGTGGAAGACGCTGACCATTCCCCGAGGAAAGTCGGAAGAGTTCAAGAAAGTGGCGCCCAAGGCAAGGTCTTGAAACTCTACAGATCGCGTCGAGACAGCCGCCTCGGCTGTCTCCACTGGCCAGTTCGTTGGCGGGATACCGCTAAATTAGCGTTTCTCCGTGTTTCCATTCTTCGGCTCCGTGGACGCCGCCTTAGGCCAGACGGGCGCCACCAGTTCAGTCCGCCATATCGGACCTCCGAGGAAAGCGATGCTTTCCGATTTGACAAATGTTGGGGACTCGCCGCCCTCGATCCAGATGTGTGAATCGGGGGGCTGCTTTCCGAGCAACGGCGCCACAAGGCCGGCAATGCCTCCGATCTCAACTTTGACGACAAAATGCAAAGATTCGCGGCCGGCTCCGGCAAGGGTGAAAGGATCTTTGCCCGGATTACTAATCGCGAGTTTGACCAGGCGAGGCTTGGGCGTGGCCACCAGCATTGACAGTTCGATCGGTGGTGGATCGGGCCCGAGATTCTTCAGCAGCGTTAGAACCATGCCGTTAGCCAGGTCCGCGGGCAGTTTAAGACGATCGCTCTCTGTCTTTTCTTTGCCGTCGTCGCCGGTGTAATTGACCGTGACCCGTCCCGTGGAGGACGCGATCGTGACTTCGGTGGCGTGCGGAAATGCGGGGCCCTTCTGCACCAGGTGATAGCTGATCAACCGGAAGTAGCTGTGTTGAGAGAAAATGACAGTTTCCTCTGAGCGCGAGCCGTCTTTGAAGCGGAATGTCAGGCGGCTTGCGATCCGACTTCCATGCCGGACCTGGGTAAGATCGCCTTCCGCGATTTGAGTACCGTCGAGCGTACTCAGCACAAGAAAGCCATGGAGCAAGCCTTCCGTATAACGGACCCCTACCGGAGCTGCCGATGCCGACGCGCCGCAAAAAATGCCAGCGCAGATTAGAAAGATCGCCAACGAACGAGCGCACACAGAGCTTGCCTCCGGCGGAATAGTCCTGTCCTTCGATGATGTTATCAAGGCTACGGTTTTCGCGGTTACGGCCGGTCCAATAAACGACGCCCAGATAACGATGCCCAGATATGGACCCGCACGGGTAGCAAACGCGCGCGGTGCTAAAATCATATGTTTTGTGCTTTATTCACTTTGGTTCGATCCTGGACTTTATAGGTGGCAATTATGGGCGCAACAATGCTGGCGGTAGTCAAGCCAGAAGCCGCTCCGGGCGCGGAAATCCGACAGGTCAAGATTCCGGCGTTCGGGCGCAGCGACGTGCTGGTGAAAGTGAAAGTCGCGTCAATTTGCGGCACCGATCTGCACATTTACAACTGGGACCGCTGGGCTCAGAATCGCATTCATCCGCCGCTAATTCCCGGACATGAGTTTTGCGGAGAAGTGGCCGCCTTCGGCGACGAAGTGACCAGCGTCAAGGAAGGGGACTTCGTTTCCGCCGAAATGCACGTGGCCTGCGGCAAGTGCCTGCAGTGCCGTACCGGCGAAGCTCATATTTGCCAGAAGGTTAAGATTATTGGCGTGGACACCGACGGCGCCTTCGCCGAATACGTAGTGATTCCGGAATCGAATATCTGGAAACTCGATCCCGCTATTCCACACGAGTATGCTTCGATTCTCGATCCGCTGGGGAATGCGGTGCACTCCGTGCTTGCCGGAGAGATCGCAGCCAAGAGCGTGGCGATTACCGGCTGCGGGCCGATCGGGCTATTTTCGATCGCCGTGGCTCAGGCGTTGGGCGCGACCTCGGTGTTCGCAATTGAGGTCAACGAGCACCGCGCCCGCATCGCGCGCGAGATGAAGGCCGATTATGTTCTCAATCCCGCCAAAGAAGATGTGCATGCGATCGTGATGGAGAAGACTGGCGGGCTGGGCGTAGACGTTGTGCTGGAAATGGCGGGACATCCGGACTCGATTCGCACCGCTTTTGACATCGTCAGACGGGGCGGAAGAATTTCCTTGCTGGGGCTGACTTCGAAGCCAATCGCGCTGAACTTTTCCGAGGACATCATTTTCAAGGGCATCACCGTGCAGGGCATTAACGGGCGCCGCATGTATCAAACCTGGTATCAAATGACGGCTCTGCTGAAGAGCGGCAAACTCAACCTGCATCCGGTAATCACAGATCGCATCGCGATGAAGGATTTCTCCAAAGCCATGGAACGTCTAAAGACGGGTGAAGCGAGCAAGATTCTGGTGTATCCCAACGGCGTGCGCTAAGTTCGTGTGGCGCGGGCACTCTTGCCCGCGACTGCGTCGGCTAAGAATGCAGTTTGGGCAGGATTGCAGACGAAACAAACTATGAGTCTCGACGCATTCGTACGTTGCACCTGCATTCGCGATGGGCGGGCTAAGCCGCATCCTCTTCCCGAAAGATTTATGTGGGACGAGACGGGATCGCCTTCTCTGTCGGGCGATCCGACGGAAGAACAATGGGAGGCGCACGACCGCTGGATGCAGGAATCCTGCGAGCACGAGGGCTATCTGGTCTCCGAGAGTCTGGGCAACATTACGAGGGCGCAGCATCTGCGGGAGTTTCTGCGCGGCCTGCAAGGAGAGCCCGGACCCAAGTTCCCCATTCTGCTGAAGAAGGTTGTGTATGACGGCACGCACACCGGCGACTGGCTTCCCGTCAAACAATCCGCAGCTCTGTTGCGAGAAGTGGATCTGGTGCTTGGGTCCAGTGACATTCTTACCCAGGGCGAAAAGGAATTCTTCGATAGCATGAAGCGCCTCTGCGAGGCCAGCATCGCGACGGGCAATCCGATCATGTTTTGAACGGAAGAACCTTATTGCCACGGATTTATACGGATTTACGCGGATAACCCCAATCTTGGCCCATTTCTTGGGACTGTTGTGTTGGGATCGTTGTGTTCGTCCGCTGTGCTAGGTATTAGACTTACGCTTTGCCTTATCCGTGTGAATCCGTGTCGATCCGTGGCAAGGTTTCTTATGACGACTGCATCTCGCACCAATCCCCTCTCCTATCTCGCCACCCAACTCAACGAACTCAAGGCCAAGGGTACCTACTTCAAGCTGCGCGTGCTCGAGGATGAGCAGGCGCCACTCTGCACGTTTGATGGAAAGAAAGTCATCAATTTGGCGTCGAACAATTATCTGGGGTTAACGACGCACCCGAAGTTGCGCGAGGCGGCGCTGGAGGCGACGCGCAAATATGGCGTGGGTTCGGGCGCAGTGCGCACGATTGCCGGGACGATGAAAATTCACATGGAGCTAGAAGAGAAGATCGCGCGCTTCAAAAACGTGGAGGCGTGTGTTGTCTTTCAGTCGGGCTTCGCGGCGAATGCGGGGACGGTTTCGGCCGTGCTGGGCAAGGACGATTTCATTATCTCCGATGCGCTGAACCACGCCTCAATCATTGACGGCGCACGGCTGTCGAAGGCAAAGATTCTGGTGTTCCGCCACAAGGACATGGCTCACGCGGAAGAGCAGTTAGCCAGCATTAAAGGCGAGTCGGGCAAGAAGGTGTTAATCACCGACGGAGTCTTCTCCATGGACGGCGACATTGGCCCCCTGCCTGCTCTCTGCGACCTTGCCGAAAAATACGGCGCCATCATGATGGTTGACGACGCGCACGCCTCGGGCGTGCTGGGGCGCAACGGGCGCGGCACGATCGATCATTTCAACGTGCACGGACGCGTCGATATTCAGGTAGGAACGTTGTCGAAGGCAATCGGCGCCTGGGGGGATATGTATGCGGCACGCGCGATCTGATTGACTTTCTCTATCACCGGGCACGCCCGTTCTTATTTTCAACATCGCATCCACCGTCGGTCGCGGCAACCTGCATCGCGGCATTCGATGTTTTGGAAAACGAGCCGGAGCGCATGGAAAAACTCTGGGAGAACACTCGCTTCTGGAAAAAGGAACTCGGCCTTCTGGGCTTCGACATCGGCGGCCGCGCCACGCCCGCAAGTGAGACTCCGATCACTCCGATCATCATCGGCGACGGCAAACTGACCATGGACTTCTCGCGAGAACTCTTCAAAGAAGGCGTGCTCGGAACCGGCATCGCGTTCCCCACGGTGCCAGAAGGAAAGGCTCGCATTCGCACCATCATGACCGCCACGCACACGAAAGAAGAGTTGGAGCAAGCGTTAGCGGTGCTAAAGCGTGCCGGAAAGCGAATGGGTATTTTGAGGTAAGCCTTATCGTGCCGCGGCGGCCAGTTCTCGCCAACGGCCTGTTTGTTGGTCCGCCGAATTTCCTGCCTCGCCTTCCAGCTTCACGTTGAATCGCAGCTTCTTCTCAGCCATGGCACCTCCGCGCAGCCATTGGCGCTGGTAAACTTTACTTCTGTTCTGGAAAACGCGGCAACGGCAATGACAATCGGCTCGGTGAGTTCAGCAAGTTCGGCCCTCGCGGTGGAACCATCACTGATTCAGATCCCCGCAGCCTGGTTTCTAATGGGCTCCGCGGCTGGTCAGGATTGCGAACGTCCCATTCATCGAGTCTGGATCGATGCCTTCCTGCTAGCCTCTACGCAAGTGACCAACGCCGAATATGCGCGCTTTCTCACGGCAAACGGTATTTTGCCGCCGCCGTTCTGGCAAGATCCAAATTTCAACCATCCGCAACAACCAGTCACTGGAGTTTCGTGGTTCGAAGCTGTGAAGTACTGCGAATGGCTCAGCGCGCAGACTGGTCGAGCTTTCCGCTTGCCCAGCGAAGCGGAGTGGGAGTACGCCGCCCGCGGCGATATCGAACAAAAACAATTCCCCTGGGGCGACGCGCCACCGCAATTACTTCCCGACTATGCGACGCGTTGGCAAACCGGCCCCGAACCAGTCGCCCGTTACGCTGCCAACGCGTTCGGTCTACACGATATCTGCGAAAACGTCCATGAATGGTGTAGCGACTGGTACGATCCGAATTATTACGCGGTTTCGCCCGGGCGCAATCCCCGCGGGCCCGAACCCACCAAGCGCAAATCTTCGCGCGGAGGATCATGGCGGCACCACATCAAGGTTGCCCGTTGCTCCGCCCGGTCCAGCATCCCACCCGATTTCCAGTACGCCGACTACGGTTTCCGCATCGCGTGTGATTGAGAAATTGTGTAATTTGGTAATTGTGCAGTTTGAAGAGCTTTGCGAACGGGCTTTCAATTACAAAATTACCAAATTACGCAATTACTCAATCCACCATGTTCAAAACCGATCTTCTAAAGAACAAGCGCATCCTGATCACTGGCGGCGGCACCGGTCTCGGCAGAGGTATGGCCGAACGCTTTCTCGAACTCGGCGCCACGGTCTACATCTGCGGTCGCCGCGAAGAAGTTCTAAAGCACACTGCCGCCGAACTCTCAGCCAAGGGCGGCGCGATCGAGACTCGCGCGTGCGATGTGCGCAATCTCGACGCCGTCGAAGCCATGATCGATTCCATCTGGAATGCCGGTCCTCTCGATGTGCTCGTCAACAACGCCGCCGGAAACTTCATCGCGCGCACCGAAGAGCTTTCCCCGCGCGCCTTCGAATCGGTGATTGGCATCGTGCTGATGGGAACTCTGCACTGCACCATGGCCTGCGGGCGCCGCTGGCTAAAAGCTGCTCATCTCGGCACCGTACTCAGCATCTCCGCTACTTACGCGCCGCTAGGTTCGGCTTATGTCGTCCCCTCCGCCGTGTCGAAAGCAGGCGTTGAAGCCCTGACTCGAAGTCTTGCCGTGGAGTGGGGCAATCGGGGCATCCGCATGAACGCCATCGCGCCCGGTCCAATTCCAACGCAAGGCGCGTTCTCTCGAGTCCTGCCGCGCCCCGACCTTGAAACGCTCGCTCTCGAACGCAATCCGCTCCACCGTTTCGGAACAGTCGAAGAACTCGCCAACCTCGCTGCATTTCTTGTGAGCGACGGATCGGGCTACATCAATGGCGAGGTCATTCGCATGGACGGCGGAGAACTCCTGCAAGGCGCCGGCGAATTCAGCAACCTGGGACGCATTCTGACAGAAGAAGATTGGCAAGCGATCAAGCCAAAAAAACGCTCGACTCCATAGCTCGGGCTGGATGAAGGGATTGAATCAGGGCGAACCCACGACCAAAATACCAATGACTAACCAACGTCCTTGCGCGGCATGATAATCGCCTTCAGCAACATATTCAGTAGGCTTAGCACGATCGCGCCGATGAATGCCGCCAGAAAGCCATGCACCTGAAATCCCGGCGCGAGCAGCGCCGAAGCAAACTCCAACATCAGGGCATTGATGACGAACCAGAACAATCCGAGCGTTAGCAGAGTCAACGGAAAAGTAATAATCTTCAGTACGAACCCGATGGTCGCGTTGATGAACCCTATGACCAGCGCCGCAATCAGGGCGTTCCTCGGACCCATGACCGAAATCCCGGGCACGAGCTGAGCCATAATCCACACCGCCAGCGCGCTCAAGAGCCAATGCAGTAGCAGTCGCAACATGGTCGCTCCTTACTCTAACCGTAACCAGAGACTCGCTCCCGGTGACTATATCAGCATCGCAGACATCGCACATGGCCAATAAAATGACTCTCCCGCTCCGCTAAGCCCCCATGCATTAAAATCACAACGCACCACGTTCCCTGGACGGCATCGTGATCCTCACCGAAATCGAAACCCGCGTTCTCGGCTCGCTGATCGAAAAAGACATTACCACGCCCGACTATTACCCGCTTTCGCTCAATGCGCTGGTCAATGCCTGCAATCAGAAAAACAATCGCGACCCGGTGATGACCTTGGACGAAGAAACCGTCCGCCAGGCCCTGAGTACGCTGCAGGAAAAGCGCCTGGCTGGCCCGGCCAGCGGCGCCGACAGCCGCGTCACCAAGTTCGAATATCGCCTGCAGGAAGTCTTCAACTTCGATCGTCGAGAAATTGCAGTCGTCTGCGTGCTGCTCCTCCGCGGGCCGCAGACTCCCGGGGAAATCCGCAGCCGCACCGACCGCATGTACCACTTCGAAGCCCTCGACGACATTGTCTCGACACTCGACCGCCTCGCCCAGCGCGATCCGCCACTGGCGCGAGTCCTGCCCCGCCAGCCTGGCACCAAAGAGTCCCGCTACATGCACCTGTACTCCGGCGAACCACCGATTCCCGACGCAACCGGAACCGCAAGCGTGGCGCGGGCGCATTCGCCCGTGAATGCCGGCGCAAGTGCCGTCTCTGATCGTCTCGCAGTGTTAGAAGAGGAAGTTAACCGCCTTCGCCAGGAACTTTCAGAAGTCCAACGGCAACTCGCCGCCTTCCGCAGGCAGTTCGAATGAGCCGATACGTCCCGCTCTGGGGAACTTTCTCCCCGCCCGGAACGTACAATAATCAGACGGAGGGAGGTCTCTGCCATGTTTGCTTTCCTGCTCTGGTGCATTCTCTTCGTACTTTGCTGGCCTCTGGCACTGCTGACCCTGATTGCGTATCCCTTCATCTGGCTGCTTCTGCTGCCGTTCCGCATTGTGGGCGTTGCGGTCCACGGCGTGTTGGAAATCATCTTCCTGGCGATCACGCTGCCGTTCCGATTGCTGGCAGCGCCTTTTCGTGTCTGAAGGGCTCGAGACTCGAATTCCGATTTTGTGCGATTATGCAGTGCGCTGACGCCCACGATCTTTCCAGCAACAGCGTCCATGGTGTAGCCTGATACGAGACGCCACGATTCTCAGGAGGACCCATGCGTCGCCGCGACTTCCTTGTTCGCTCCGCGTCAGGCCTGGGAGCGGCCTGGCTCAGTTCCAGTTCGATCCTCAACGCCATCGCAGATCAGACGCTCCCCGCGAAATTCTCTGCCTCCGACACCGTCACCCTCGGCAGCACAGGAATCAAAACCAGCCGCCTCGCCATGGGCACCGGCACCGTCGGCTCGGGAGGACACTCCCATCAAACCGCGCTCGGCGTCAAGGGACTCTCCGATCTGCTGCTCAACGGATACGACCACGGCCTCCACTTCTTCGACGCTGCGGACTCCTACGGAAGCCATCCTCACGTGGCCGAGGCACTGAAGCATGTGCAGCGCGACAAAGTCACTGTCTTGACCAAATCCTGGGCGCGCGACGCCGCCACCATGCACGCCGATCTCGACCGCTTCCGCCGCGAACTCGGCACCGACTACCTCGACATCTGCCTGATGCACTGCGTCACCGAAGGCGACTGGACCGACCGTTACAAAGGCGCGATGGATGTCCTGTCGGAAGCCAAACAGAAAGGAATCATCCGCGCTCACGGTTGCTCCTGCCACAGCATCGAAGCCCTGCGCGCCGCCGCGAAATCTCCCTGGGTCGAGATCGATCTGGCCCGCATCAATCCCGTCGGCGCCTATATGGACGCCGACCCTGCAACCGTCGTCAGTGTTTTGAAAGAAATGAAGGCCACCGGAAAAGCAGTGGTAGGCATGAAGATTCTGGGCCAGGGCACTCTGCGCAATCGTCAGGACGAAGGCATCAAATTCGCTTTGTCGTTAGGAATTCTAGACGCCTTCACCATCGGCGCAGAAAGCAAACAGGAGCAGGAAGACCTGATCCGCCGCATCGCCGCCGCCTAAAGGGAAAGACACACGTAGCGGCGGACGCATTCGTCCGCGGTGCGAAGAATGTCTGACGAATTTGTCGAACAACCCAAAAACAGCCCCGGACGAATGCGTCCGGGCTACGTGACTCTCTCTACTCGTCGCAGCCCAGCGATCACCGAGTTCCTTAGCTCTCCATCACCTTCAACGCCGGACTCACCATCAGCCGCGCCTCAGTCGCGCGCTGCACATCCTCCGCCGTCAGCCCCGGGGCAATTTCCTCCAGCACCAATCCGTTCTTGGTGACGCGGATATACGCCATCTCCGTCGCAATCGTATCGACCACGTTCACTCCGGTCAGCGGCAAAGTGCACTTCTTTAGAATCTTCGGTGCTCCGTCACGCGTCGTATGCTCCATGGCCACCACAACGCGCCGCGCTCCCGCGACCAGGTCCATGGCACCGCCCATCCCCTTGACCATCTTCCCCGGGATCGTCCAGTTCGCCAGACTTCCCGACTCATCCACTTCCATTGCACCCAATACGCTCAGGTCAATGTGCCCGCCTCGGATCATGGCGAATGAATCGGCACTCGAAAAGTATGCCGTTCCCGGCATTTCACTCACCGTTTCCTTGCCCGCGTTGATCAGCTCCGAATCTTCCTGCCCTTCGATCGGATAAGGCCCAATTCCCAGCATTCCGTTCTCCGACTGCAGCGTGACCTCAATGCCACGAGGCACATGATTGGCAATCAGCGTCGGCATCCCGATACCCAAGTTCACATAGAAGCCATCGCGCAACTCGCGTGCAATCCGCTTCACAATCCGCTCGCGCTTGTCGACATCTTTGGCTGGCTTGTTCATAGCTGCATGGTCTTTAGTCGTTGGTCGTTGGTCGTTGGTCCGGGCTGTTGATCCGCCAGGGTTTGGTCAGCTAAGAGGCTCTGGCCGACGACCAACGACTAGCGACCAGCGACATCTTTCCTTACCGTTCTTCTCTCAATCCGCCGCTCGTACAACTCTCCCTGAAAAATTCTTTTCACATAAATCGAAGGCGTATGAATCTGATCCCCATCCAGTTCCCCGGCATCCACCAGATGTTCTACCTCGGCGATCGTAATCTTCGCCGCTGTCGCCATCATGGGATTAAAATTCCGCGCCGTCTTGCGATAAATCAAATTCCCCTCGCGATCGCCCTTCCACGCTTTCACAAAAGCGAAGTCCGCCTTGAGCCCGTGTTCCATCACGTACGTGCGCCCATCAAATTCGCGCGTCTCTTTTCCCTCGGCGACCAGGGTTCCCACGCCGGTCGGCGTGTAAAACGCTGGAATACCCGCGCCTCCCGCGCGAATGCGTTCCGCCAGCGTTCCCTGCGGTACCAGATCCAACCGGATTGACTCCTTCAGGATCATCTCCTCCAGCAACCGGTTCTCGCCCACGTACGATCCGATGTGATGCGCAATCTGCCCCGCAGCCAGCAATAATCCGTTGCCGACGCCGTCAATGCCGACGTTATTGCTGATCGTCCGCAAATTTCTCGTGCCCTTGCGCACCAGCGCGCGAATCAGATTCTCCGGCATTCCACAGAGTCCGAAGCCGCCGATCATGATGGTCGCGCCCTCAAACACGTCGCGAATGGCCTCGTCCGCGTTGGCCACAACTTTATTCATATCGCACAGGATTTTAAATGAATTTAACCATCAAGGCACAGAAACACGGAGAGGAACAAGATCAAGATAATGCGTCGGAAGGAATACGACAGGAGATGAAACCAGAGCTCAGCGATTGATTTTTTCTGTGCCTCTGTGTCTCTGTGGTGAATCATTGTTTCTGATCGGCGTCTTGCGCAATGCATGAGCCTGTTCAAACTCCGCCGCCAGTTGCCGCGTGGCCAAATTCTCCCGGATATGCGCCAGCCGTTGCTCCACTTTCCACAACGCCTTTTCCAGATTCTTCTGGTTGCTGATCGCGATGTCCCTCCACATCGAATAGGGGCTCGCCGCAATACGAGTCATCTCCTGCAACGCACGCCCACCGGCAGCCAACAGCGGAGCCTCCTCACCAAACTCTTCCACCAGGGTGGCCGCCAGCGCGGTCGAAATCATTTGTGGAACATGGCTGATCCAGGCACACAGCCGGTCGTGCTGGTCTGCCGGCAGCATTGCGATCCGTGACCCAATCTGATCGATCCACCCGACAAACTCCGCGAACAAGCCTTCATTCAAATTCTGGCCCGGGAACGGACATAAGAACCACACCGCCTGCTCAAACAAATCCGCATCCGCATAATCGATTCCGCTCATCTCCTTCCCCGCCATGGGATGCCCCGCCAGAAACCGCTTCCCTGCATTCTTTCCAAATACCTTTGCTGCGCGCTCCACGACCAGCGTCTTCGTGCTGCCCACATCGCTGAGCAATGCTTTCGCTGGAAGCGCAGGTCCAAGCCGTTCGATCAGATCGACAATCGCTAGTACTGGAGTTGCCAGCACAACGACCTGACTGCCACGCACTGCGTCAGCTGGATTCGCAGTCCCAACGTCAATAGCGCCCCGCATCCGCGCTCGTTCCAGCGTACTCTCACGATCGCATCCTACAATCCGGCCGGAAAATTTCTTCTTCCGCAGTGCAAGCCCCAACGACCCGCCAATCAACCCCGTGCCGATAATCGTGATTTGCCGAATCGCCATAAAGAAATATCTCACCACGGTGTCACAGAGACAGAAAACAAAACCCAGGGATGTTCAACTTCGGCTGCGACCGAGGAATGGGAATATCAAGTCAGGTGCAAATTCCGCCTTTGCCTTCCTCTGTGTCTCTGTGCCTCTGTGGTGAAAAGCACCTAAGCGATCTTTCGTCCCACCGCCGGCGCAATCATTCGCAACTCATCCATCAGCTTCGCAAACTGCTCGGGGAATAGCGACTGAGCCCCATCGGACAGCGCCTTATCTGGATTGCAATGCACTTCAATCAACAGAGCGTCGGCTCCCGCCGCCACCGACGCCCGCGCCATCGGTGAAACTTTATCGCGGCGGCCCGTTCCGTGCGATGGGTCCGCCGTCATGGGCAAATGCGACAGCTTGTGAATGATCGGGATCGCCGAAATATCCATGGTGTTGCGGGTGTAGGTCTCAAATGTCCGAATGCCGCGCTCGCATAGAATCACGTCGTAATTCCCGCCCGACATGATGTATTCCGCCGACAGCAACAACTCTTCGAAGGTGGATGCGATGCCCCGCTTGAGCAGCACCGGCTTGCGCACTTTGCCGAGTTCGCGCAGCAGATTAAAGTTCTGCATGTTGCGTGCCCCCACCTGCAGGATGTCAACATACGGCAGCATCATGGGAATCTGCGAAATCTCCATGACCTCGCTGATGACCAGCAGCTTGAATTTCTCTCCGGCCTCGCGCAGTAACTTCAGCGCATCTTCCCCATGCCCCTGAAACGAATACGGCGAACTGCGCGGCTTGAACGCCCCGCCCCGCAGCACTTTAGCTCCAGACTTCGCCACCGCCTCCGCCGTCGTAAAAATCTGCTCTCGCGATTCCACCGAGCACGGCCCAGCCATAACTATGATTTCATTTCCGCCAACGCTAACCCCGTTCGCCAGTTTGACGATCGTCCCCTCAGGACGAAAACTCCGCCCCGCCAGTTTGTAGGGCGAACTGATGCGATGAACTTCCTGCACGCCCGGCAGCAACTCCACGTTGCGGATGTCGAAATCGATCCCGGACCCCACCGCGCCCAGCACAGTCATGCGCGCCCCAGTCGAGCGGTGGACTTCAAAGCCAATCTTCACCAGGTGCTCAATCACGTGCTGAATCAGCTGCTCGTCCGCGCCTTCCTGCATCGCCACAATCATAGAAAATCTCTTCTAGCTTCTGGCTCTTAGCTCTTAGCCTTTAGCTCTTGCCTTGGACTATTGAGGTCTGCGTACTAACCAAGCATTGTCATTCCGAGCGAAGCGAGGAATCTGCTGACGTTCGCCAGCGGCCCGGCTCTCGTTCAATCATTTACTTCCGAATCGAATTCCGTCTCCGCCTCAGCTGCTTTCGCTTTCGGCACGATCTCTTCCTTCTGCACATTTCGCATGACATCCATAATGCGCTCGTAAATGCGCACCAGATCCCGACCGCTCAGTGGTCCCGGATTCGCTTCCTGCACATTGGAAAAAACAATCCGCTCGCGGTCTGGCTCATAAATTGGCAAAGAAGTATTCCGCTTCAATCGCCCGATTTCGACCGCCGCCCTGGCCCGCTCGCTCAGCAACTCCACGAGCTTCCGGTCCAGCTCATCGATTTTCTTTCGCCAGTCCTCGATATCCATAAAAGCAGCTCTCAGCTGTCAGCGATCCAAAACACAATCCTATCGTTATCATTAACGCGCCGGGTGCCCCATCCTAGTTTCGCCGCACTTTGGCGAGACTAGGGCGGGGACTTTGACTTCCGTTATGGCGCCGCAGCTGAAGGTTGACCGCTAAACGCTAACAACTTTCCCACAAACTCTCCCACCGCGGCCGCCTCCCGCCCGCGATTCCGCTCAACAGTCTCCACAATCGCGCTGCCCACTACCACGGCATCGGCGAACTCGCCCACTTCCGCAAACTGTTCCGCCGTTGAGATTCCGAATCCCAGCGCGACCGGCAACTGGGTCACGCGCCGCAGCCGCCGCACCAACTTCCTTGCATCGTCCGCCAGTTGCTGACGCGCTCCCGTCACTCCGGTTCGCGATACCGCATACACAAATCCCCGCGACGCCTCCGCAATCCGCTTCAAGCGTTCATCCGGACTCGTCGGCGCAGCCAGAAATACCGGAGCCAGATCGTACGCGCGCATCGCCCGCAAATAGTCGCCGGCCTCTTCCACGGGCAGATCGATGACCAGCGCTCCGTCAACTCCCGCAGCCCGCGCCACTTTGCAAAATTTCTCCATCCCCATCCGCAAAATGGGATTGAGATAGGAAAACACGATCAGACCGGTCAACTGCGCATGCTGCCTTACCTCCGCAGCCAGGGTCAGCACCCGCCCCAGCGATGTTCCATGCTTTAGCGCTCGCTCGCTGGCGCGCTGAATCACCGGCCCATCCGCCACCGGATCGCTGAACGGTACTCCCAACTCAACCACATCCGCTCCCGCCTCAATCGCGGACAACACGATCTCGCACGTAGTCGCGAGGTCCGGATCACCGCAGGTCACATACGCGACCAGACCCGGCTTCCTGTAGAAAGTTAGTGGCATAGCGAAGAGATTGATGATTGTTGATTTCTGATTGTTGATTGAAAATCCCACAACAACGCGTCGTTGACTTTCAATCAACAATCAAAAATCAACAATCATCAATTGATCTTAAGGTTCTCCCTCATGATGCCGATGTCCTTATCGCCGCGCCCGGAAACATTCACGATCACAATCTCCGACTTCTTCATCTTAGGCGCGCGCTTCAATACTTCCGCAACCGCGTGCGCGGACTCCAGCGCGGGAATAATTCCCTCCGTCCGCGCAAGCAGAGTAGTCGCCTCCAGCGCTTCCGCATCCGACGCCAGCACATACTCCGCTCGTCCAGCATCCCGCAAAGCCGCATGTTCCGGCCCAACCGAGGGATAATCCAGACCCGCCGAAATCGAATGAGTCAGCGCAATCTGCCCTCCCGAATCCTGCAGCACGTATGAGTACGTCCCCTGCAACACTCCCGGAGACCCTCCACGAAACCGTGCCGCGTGATCGCCCAGCGCCTCGCCGCGCCCGCCGGCCTCAACGCCAACGAGCTGAACTTTCTTGTCTTTAAGAAAATCGTAAAAAATCCCGATCGAATTCGATCCCCCGCCTACGCACGCAATAATCGCCGTCGGCAACTTTCCCTCAGCCTTCAGAATTTGCGCCCGCGCCTCGCGCCCAATCACCCGATGAAAATCCCGCACCATCGTCGGATATGGATGCGCTCCGAGTACGCTCCCCAACAGATAATGCGTAGTCCGCACATTCGTAACCCAGTCGCGCATGGCCTCGTTGATCGCATCTTTCAAAGTTCGCGATCCGGATTCGACGCCGCGCACCTCTGCTCCCAGCAGTCGCATGCGGAACACATTCAACTCCTGCCGCCGCATGTCTTCCGTTCCCATGTATACGACGCACTCAAATCCCAACAGCGCGCACACGGTCGCGGTCGCAACTCCGTGTTGACCCGCGCCAGTCTCCGCGATCACGCGCCGCTTCCCCATGCGTTCCACCAGCAACCCCTGGCCGAGGCAGTTATTAATCTTGTGCGCGCCGGTGTGCAGCAGGTCCTCTCGTTTCAAATAAATCTTCGCCCCGCCCAATTTCTCCGTGAGCCGCCGCGCAAAAAACAACGGCGTCGGGCGCCCCGCATAAGTGCGCAGCAATTCCTCCAACCGCGCCTGGAACTTCCGATCGCGCTTGGCCTTCTGATACTCGCGCTCCAGTTCCTCGAGCGCGGCCATCAAGGTCTCCGGCACATACCGCCCGCCATAAACCCCAAACCGCCCGGGTTCGTTCAGAGGTGTAGAACCCAGGGAAGAAGAACGCCGCGCAGAAAAAGCGCGAGGGTGCCCTATCCTAGCCGCGTTCTTTGCGGCTAGAGCCTGCCCTAAGCCCGCCGAAGGGCTGGGGATCTTGACTTTCGTTGTTCTCGGGCTTGTAGCCATCCCTAACTCACCTTCCGATCCATCTCCCGCACCGCTCTCACAAAAGCCCGCACCTTCTCCGGATCTTTTTTCCCCGGACTAGCCTCCACTCCGGAAGCAACATCCACTCCCCATGGTTTGAGGAACTCCGCCGCCCACGCCACATTTGATGGCGTGAGCCCGCCAGCGATCACTACGGGATGCATCCGGGTCAATCCTTGAACGAGCCAACGCGCCTCGCCCCAGGCAAATGTTCTCCCCGTTCCGCCACGGAGTTCTTTCGTTCCTGAGTCCAGAAGAATTCCCGAAGACTTTGGAAATTTAGGGAAGGAGAACGAACCAATCGGTCCACCTAATTCCCGCAGAGTCTCGAAGGCAGGCAAGCTGAAGAATACTTTGCCGCCAATAGAGTATTTTTCGGGGTTTTGATACTCGTCTCCATGAAATTGCACTGCCGTGAGGCCCGCATCATCGGCCGTTGCTGAAACGCGTTCGGGCGCTTCGTTCACAAAAACTCCCACCTTCTCCACGTTCGAAGGCAACTGCCTCACAATCTCCCGCGCCGCCTCAACACTAATCTTTCGCGGACTCTTCTCATAAAACACGAATCCCACCGCGTCCGCTCCCGCTTCCACCGCGACGAGTGCGTCCTCCAAATTCGTCATCCCGCAAATTTTCACCCAAGTCATAAAACTAGTTGTCAGTTGCCAGTCTTTCACGTTGTCATCCTGAGCGAGGATTTTGTTTCGCGAACGCGAAGCAAAACCGCAGTCGAAGGATCCCTACCGCCCACTCGGAACTCGCCACTCGACGCTCGGCGCCCGCATCAACTCCCGCAATGCGTCTCCAGGCCGCTTCGCGCGCATCAGCGACTCGCCCACCAGAAACGCGTCATACCCCGCCGCCCGCAACCGCGCCACATCTTCGGCAGAATGAAGTCCACTCTCCGCCACCCGTACCGCGCCAGCCGGAATCTTCTCCGCCAGCCGGAACGCCGTCTCCAGATCCACTTTGAACGTACGCAGATCGCGCGTATTGACGCCAATCAGATCGCATCCCACATCCAAAGCGCGTTGCAATTCTTTACCGTCATGCACTTCGCACAACACGTCGAGCCCGCGCCGGCGCGCTTCTGCCGCGAGCGTACCCAATTCATCAAGCGAAAGCGCCGCTACAATCAGCAATACCGCATCGGCCGAATTCGCTCGCGCCTCCAGCAACTGAAACTCATCGATAATAAAATCTTTTCGCAGGCACGGAATCTCGACCGCCGCGGAAGCCTCCCGCAAATTTTCCAGCGATCCCTGAAAGAATTCCTCGTCCGTCAACACCGACAGCGCGGCCGCTCCCGCTTCTTCCAATTCCCGCGCCAACTCCGCCGGACGAAACTCTGCCCGAATCAATCCCTTCGACGGAGAAGCCTTCTTCAACTCCGCAATCACCGCCACGCCGTCGCCGCTCTTCGACAGCAAGGCCCGCCGAAACCCGCGCGGAACATGCGATTCGGCTCGACGCTCCAGTTCGCGCAAATCCGCTCCGCGCCTGGCCTCAGCGACTCGCGCCCGCGTAGCCGCGACGATTTGGTCCAGAATGGCAGCCATAAGAATCCTTTGATTATAAGGGAGTCAACGGGTTAAAAGGTTTCAGGCAGCGGGCGGGCCTTTGCGAAAAGTCGAATTCCCCACCCTCTCGCAAAGGCGCGAGAAGATTGGGAACCTTGCGGAAGCGGTAGGAATCTTGAAGGGAAACCGTCAACCAAATGAATGTTAATCCAACCTCACTTGCACATTTCTCGCACTTCTTTATACGGTTTCTCCGCCACTGGCGGATACTTGATCTTCTTCACGTCCATCCACTGCTCCAGCAGCGTGCCTCCATACTTCGATCCGGCGTCGGGATCCGTCGCATACGCCGGGTCGCTCTCTGCCTCCTCCAGCGTCACCACCTGGAACCCCTTCTTCTGCAGAAGATCCAGCGCATCCGGCAAGATCGTGCTGCTGAATGCTCCCAGATGCAGCAACAGCACGTGATTGATGTCGTGCCCGTACACCAGCCTTGCCATCTCTCGCCCCAGGTCCAAATATGCCGACTCTGTATTCAGATAGCTCGACCGCAGCGAGGCGATTGATTTCGCATCGTTTTTCGCCACGCACCGCGCATACGCGCTGTTCCACATATAGTCTTCCCAATCCAGCGTGACCTGCGCCACGCGATACCGATGGGCCTGCAAATAAGCTCGCACCGCGCGCCGTTTCTCGGCCGTGTCTCCCTCGCGCAAGAATGGATAGCGCAGCCAGTGCCAGTTCGCGTCGTTCCCGTTCGCATCTTTCGCCGCCACTAGTTCCAGCACCGGCTCATCCTCTTCAATCTCGCTCTCAAAAGCCTCCGCGGGATTCGCATTCAAATCCATGTGCGCATAGGTATGGTTCCCCACCGGTTCCGTATCCGCCCACAGCTTCAAAGCCGCCGCGGCATCCGCATTACCCTCCAGCTTCTTGGCATTGACGAAGCCGTACACTGCCGGCAGGTGTCGAATCTTCAACACGGCCAGCGTATTCCCGACGATCTCCACCCGCGTCATCCCCGGCGGAAGATCTCCGTTCAGCGGCAGGTCGTCAAATGTGATTGCAACTTTCTGCGCAGTTGAAACTTGGGCAACAGCGAGGAAGCATAGAACCAGCTCTGCGTTACGCCGGAACAGAAGGAGCAGCTTTTTCATGACGGAAGTTTAATCCATCACGCCGGGTCGCGTTAAAAGTTGTGTCTAGAATTCCTTTTTAGTTGCGGTTTGCACTTCGGTATCGGGCACCGGTTTGCTGCGGAATACGCTAACTTCCTGCACGTCATTCAGGACGAATGCCGGCACGCCATCGACAGATGGAACTTTCACGCGCTCAAAGTCGGCACGCTGAACATCGCTGAGAACGAAGGCCGGCCGCGCATCTCGATTCGCGGTTTCGATCTTCACGCCGTCCATCTCCAGTCCGCGAACGTGGCGAACAAAGAATCCGTGCGCGGGAGTCGCCCCAAACATGCTGGGCTCCGGATAGTCTTTCTCTTTTTCCGCAAGTTGCCGAGCCGCGTCCTCTTTGCTGCCCCCGCCTTGGTGAATGATCACGATGTCGCTTAGCTTCACATCCTCAATGGGATGGCCCGGAATCCCCGCAAGAACAGAACATATGGCCGATGCCGCGCTCTGACAAGTAACGTTGCTCAAGAGCACTCGCCGAAATACGCCCACTGCAGCATTCTCTGGGCCGCGCATGCGCGCACCAAGCCGCAAAAAGATGGGCGCTCCCATCAGGTCTCGCATCGTGATGTTGGTGATGCTCACGTCTTCAATCACGGCGCCATCCACCGACTCAATCGCCAGGCCGTTACATCCGTCAAAAGTACAATTCGTAATGGCAATATTCTTGAACCCGCCATTCGATTCTGTCCCAAACTTGATTCGCCCGGTCCTCGGCACCTTCTCGCCGGGAACAAAGCGCTTCCATGTTCCATCGAGCATCGCCCCCTCCTGGTAGCTGCCACTCACCAGGCAATTGCTGATGGTCACCATCTCGGTGGCCCGCGCGTACCCGAGAGCAAAAGAACTCTTCAGGCAAATACCGTCGTCCCACGGCGAGTTGACGCTGCAGTTTGAAATGCGGACATTGCGGCAGCAATCAACATCCATGCCGTCGCGGTTGGTATCAATTTTCAAATTATCGATAGTGAGATTGTTGACTCCGGTCGCGAGAATGCCGAAGTGTCCGCCGTGCAGGATGGAAAAATCGCGCAACAGCACGTTACGGCAATTCTTGAGCGCTATGGTTTTGTTGCCGGCTCCAGGCTGCTCGGCTTTCGGCCCCGACCCCCACCCGCGGCTCAGTCCTTTTCCCCAGAGGAGTCCCGGTCCGGAAATCGAAATGTCTTCCAGGCCTTCGCCCCAGATCAGACTGTTGTGCCAGTGATTGTGACCGAAATCCTGATAGTTCTCCCACGGTTCATTTGATTCCGCGGCGTCATAGCCGCCGCTCGCGCCTTCTAGAGGCGGGTCCGCCGCTAACAGAGTCGCGCCGTGGGCGAGAGACAGGCCAACATGGCTTCTGAGGTGAATGGAATAGGAGAGATAACTTCCCGCCGGAAAGCACACCGTTCCCCCGCCGGTCGCAGCCGCTGCCTCGATGGCGCGATTGATTGCGGAGGTGTCGAGGGCTATCCCGTCCCCTTTGGCTCCGAAGGAGCGCACGTCATGGACCGGCTTACTCTCTGCCTCACCTTTGGCAAGCGCAAGCTCTGGGGAGACGATGAAAGCCCCGCCCACGAATCCCGCGCCCGCAGTTTTCAAAAATCCTCGCCTCGCGATTTCCTCAGGCCGCATAAATCCTCGATGAAAGTTCTAAAATAATTCAGCATGCTGCGAGACATCCGCCAAAGGCGCGGACTTTGTATCGGCCGTCCGCAACGCCTCGGATAAGATGCATACGCCTGCTGTGATCGACAACCACTTCATGAACTTCTCCCTACAGTCGGTTGATCAGCGACGCCACGTAACCGGCGCCGAATCCATTATCAATATTGACCACGCTGACATTCGAGGCGCAGGAATTCAGCATGCCGAGCAGCGCGGCCATTCCTTTGAACGAGGCGCCGTAACCCACGCTGGTGGGCACGGCAATAACGGGAACACCGACCAGGCCTCCGACGACGCTGGGCAGAGCGCCTTCCATGCCGGCGCAGACGATTACGACACGCGCTCGCGTCAATGCCTCGCGGTTGGCCAACAGGCGGTGAATGCCGGCCACGCCGACGTCATAGAAATGTTCGACTTCGTTGCCCATGACTTCGGCCGTAACGACAGCCTCTTCGGCGACGGGGATGTCGCTGGTTCCGGCCGAGACAACGGCGACAATTCCCTTGCCATATTTCTTCGGATCACGCTGCAGGACGATGGCGCGGGCCAGGTCGCGATATTCGGCGGTGCGAACTCTTTTCTTTACCGCGGCAAACTGTTTTTCGCTGGCGCGAGTGGCCAGGATGTTTCCGCCGTGTTCAGCGAGCCGGACAAAGATTCCCGCCACCTGCGCTGGAGTCTTGCCTTCGCCGAGAATGACCTCAGGCATGCCATTTCGCAGCGCGCGGTGATGATCGACTTTGGCGAACCCGAGATCTTCGAAGGGCATATGCCGCAAACGATTGACCGCATCGTCGGGCGTAAGTTTGCCTTTGCGGACTTGCTCGAAAAGCTTCCGAATCGACTCGGCGTTCATTCTTCGGCGTCCACGGTTCGACGTTCAGATTTCGGCGTAAACAGAAACACTCAGTAGTCGGCACTCAAATTCGGCCATGCTCGGGGTTAGATTAGCACTTCGGGATGTTTTCGAAATCAGGCGCGTGGCGAACGCGATCGTGAGACGGCGAACGCGCGAAGTTTGGCGATCACGGTGGCGCAGACTTTCCGGGCCAGCCCGGGCTCGTTCAGGTGGGCCAGGAACAGGCGGCGCAGGGCGCTGGGCGCGGCTTTGCCTTCGAGATAAGCGTCGTAAATCTGGCTGCCGATGCGGTAGCCCAACTCGCGCGCCGTGGAATCGAGCTTGCCCTTGTCGCCGCGAATAGCTGCCCGCGCCAATCGTTCACAACCGCTACGAGATAGCGGCGCTGCATCGCCGGGAGCGAGCCGCGAGGGGTACAGAACGCGCGAACCGAAATAGGCTACCGCATGCTCGATCACGCGAACGTAAAACTCGTCAACCGGATTCCTGGGCTCACCGTCGCCGCCGAGGGCGTTTCTCTCATTCGCAACGCCATCAATCCGCTGTGGCAAGCCCTGACAGGCCTGATGCAAAAAGCGAGTGGCGTCCTCCGTGGCGTTCTGCATTTGAAATTCCCGAACATAGAAAGCATTCACCTTGGGAAGATAAGCGCTGCCTTGCTCTTCGACGCTCGCCAGCATGGCTTCGCGCTCCGCTTCGGCAATGCCCTTGCGTGATAACAGACGGCGCAGCATGGCGCCGGAGGCGCCGCCATAAACCTCCGGCAACATGTTGACCAGAAATTTCGGCTGCGTGCTGTTGTGCGGCGAGTAGCGATTGATTTCCAGGAAGCGGACCAGGCTATCGATCAGGTTGTAGATGGTAGGCGCAAAGTCTGGACCATCCTCACAGCGGCTCCACTGGTCGAGGCACAGGCGATAGCTTTCATATTTCTCGAGCGGGGTGGCGTTGAAGACGCACAGCACTTCGTCGCTGACGCGTACGGCTTCTACTTTATGAGCCGGTTCTCCCGCGGCCCGCCAGTAAAGCGCGTTGACATTCTGCAATACGGTAAGGATTTTTGCTTCAGGCAGCAACTGATGCACGTCGCGCGGCAAGTGTCCGGGAGCGAGGTGCGACTCGCCGAATAAAACGAAAATTGCGGCTTCGGGATGGCGCAGGCGAATTTCGGCAAGCTTCGCGGCGGCATGGCGGTCGCGAGCCCCAATCTTTCGCAAATCCTCGCGCGGCATGCAATCCAGGCCATAAAGGGCGTCGCCATGATCCCGCGCTGTGACCAGCAAATTGTAGAATGGCGCCCAATCGTATCCCCAATCGAGGTCGAAGCGGATGCGCTGGCGAAGTTCGTTCTCTTCAATCTCGCGGCGCCACCATTCCTCGAGAATATGCTGGTCGCGGGCGTAAATGGTTTCCACTCCGAGCACCACGGGACGGTCGCCGGCCAGCGCGCGCTGTTCTATCAAGGATGCGGCATGGCGCTGGGCGGCTGGCAGCGCGTGGTAGTCGCCAATCAGCACCACGTCGGCGCAATGCAGCGCGCTCTGAAGTTGTTCGGAGTCGAGCAGCGAATCGTAGTTGCGAAACGCCTGGTTGAATTCGCGAAGATATTTCCGGCGATGGTGCGAATCCTGGGCGCGGATTTCGCGCTCCACCCCAGCCAGCGCGTGCAACTGGGCGGCGTTGCGGCGGAATCGAAGATTGGCGGTGCTGGCCATAATCAGCTACTAGCTTCTAGCTCCTGGCTCGTTGATCTTGACTCGGCTTCATCGGCTACCTATGCTCCAGACTCCGGGGCAACCATCCATTTGCCCTCGCCGGAGGCTTCTTGTCTAACCATCCGCCGCAGAATCTGACCATCGCCACCACCGGCGCCAGCGGGGCCATTTTTCTGCGGCAATTGCTGCTTGCCGTGGAGCGCGATCAGCGCGTGGAGTCGGTAAACTTCATCGCCTCGGACAGCGCTCTGCGAGTTATGGCTGAGGAGTTGGGCCTGAAAGGCCGGTCCAATCTCATCGGCCAGATTCTCGGTTCTTCTGGCGGCCGATCCCCGAACCGCGCTTCCCGTAAAATCCGCGCTTCTCGTAAAATCCACGCTTCCGGTAAAATCAAAGTTCAATCCAATGCTGACATCGGGGCGAACGTGGCCAGCGGTTCCTATCCCGCCGGCGCGATGGTCGTCCTCCCCTGCAGCGTGGGCACTCTGGCCCGTATCGCCAACGGTATCGCCTCGCATCTGATCGAACGTGCGGCCGATGTCACTCTCAAAGAGAAGCGTCCACTTGTGCTGTGCGTGCGCGAGACGCCCCTCAACAAAATCCACATCCGCAACATGTACCGGGCCGCCGACGCCGGAGCCACCGTCTTCCCGCTGATCCCGGCCTTCTATTACGGTCCTGCTTCCTTAGATGAAATGGCCCGCGAATTTGCCTATCGCGTGCTGGCTCATCTGGGCCTTCCCCAGCCCGGCGCCTTTCGCTGGAAAGGCTGATGGCTCAATAACTTGGCGGCCTAAGGAAAATTTTCGTCACTCTCAGTAATATCGGCGTCGAAACGCTAGGATTTCAGTGTAGGCAGCCAAAGGTGCTGGCGGCAGATGCCCGCCGACCATGTACGAATGGGGGCGACGGCCCTTTTTTGCTACTCTTGCGCCCCATGATTTCTCCAGCGGCAATCTCGAATCGATGGCGTAGAATGCGCAGATTCCAGGAATGTAAGTTCATGTTCAGTCGAGGGTGTACAGCATGGATCGCGGCGGTGCTTTTGGCGATTGGCGCTAACGCCGCAGACGACCGCAATCCTTTTCGGCGCGATCCCAAAGCGGCCAAGGCTGGGGAGTACGAGTTCCGCATCAACTGCGCACTGTGTCACGGCTTGGGGGCGCACGGCGGAGGGCGCGGTCCAGACCTGACGCGGGCGGCCAAGAAGCACGCACACTCCGATGCAGAAATGTTTCAGGTCATCAGCAACGGCATCCCCGGCACCGCCATGCCGGCCAACGGGACGAACGGGCAAGGCGTGGGCATGACCGATACGGAGATCTGGCAGATCATCACCTACATTCGCAGCCAGGAAGTGAAGGCTCCGGCGAAGGCCGCGGGCAGCGTGGCGCATGGCAAAGAACTGTTTTATGGCGACGCGAACTGCTCGCTCTGCCACATGATCAACGGCAAGGGCGGGCGACTGGGACCGGAGTTGACCTCGGTGGGCGGATCGCGCACGCGCGCCGCAATGATTGAATCGGTACGCGATCCCAGCCGGAGGCTAGCCTGGGGATTGACCGAGGCGACCAAGGAATTTCCGCAGGAATACGAGAGCGTCACCGTAGTAACCGCACAGGGAAAGGAAGTAAATGGAGTGACGCTGAATGAAGACAACTTCACGGTCCAGATCATGGACACCAGCGAGCAGATTCATCTCTTCGAGAAAGACAAGCTGAAATCGTTTCAGAAAAGCCGGCAGTCGGCGATGCCCAAATACGGCGCCGACCTCTTGAGCGACAAAGATCTTGAGGACATCGTGGCCTACTTGACCAGCGTGGGGGCGAAATGATGCGGCGGCCCTTGCACGAGACTAATACATTCTGTGTTGAATCTATCGAGGCTCTGCCGCGGCCCCGGAATAGCGGGGATTCAACACGACCGTGGAAAGGCGTCGCTTCAGGACGACCGTGCAAGAGCGGGGCTTCAGCGCCGCGTGAAGACGCTTTCACGTTCCCGGGCTTCAGCCCCTGTCAGCCTCGGGGCCTGAAGGCCCTCCCTTTCACCCTTCGCGGAGCGACTCCGGAAGGGCCGGTCTCCCAAGGCGCTGCCAGGTACTGCTGCGTCAGATTTGTTGCAAACGTTCTCTCAATCTGGATGGTGCTGGGGCTGCTTGCGACGATGGCTCGTTCTCAGGTTACGTTCGAACGGCTCGTCAATTCTGCGAAAGAACCGCAGAACTGGATGACTTACTCCGGCGATTATTCCGGGAAGCGGTTTAGCGCGCTCGATCAAATCAATCGGAGCAGTGTGCAGGGCATGGTTGCAAAATGGGTCTACCAGATTGGAGCGACGGGCAAGCTCGAAACCTCGCCCCTGGTCGTTGACGGAATTCTCTATGCCACCGCGCAGGATAACCGTGCGTTTGCCCTTGATGCGCGCACTGGGCGGCCCATCTGGATGTATCAGCGGCAACTGCCGGGAGATATTCGGCCGTGCTGCGGGAGGGTAAATCGCGGGCCGGCGATTCTGGGCGACAAAGTTTTTCTGGGGACGCTGGACGCGCACCTGATCGCGCTCGACGCGAAAACGGGAGCCGTCGTCTGGGACGTGGTCGCGGCAGACTATCGCATCGGAAACAGCTTCACCGTAGCGCCGTTGGCCGTCAAGAATCTGATCGTGGCCGGCATTTCCGGTGGAGAATACGGCGTGCGCGGATTTATTGACGCCTATGACGCGTCCACCGGCGAGCGCAAGTGGCGCTTCTATACGGTTCCGGGACCGGGCGAGCCGGGGCACGAAAGTTGGGAAGGCAATTCCTGGAGAACCGGCGGAGCCCCCGCATGGAACACGGGAACCTATGACCCCTCGACCAATCAGATTTTCTGGCCGACCGGAAATCCTGCGCCGTCGAATCGCGGAGCAGGACGCGCGGGTGACAATCTCTACAGCAATTCCCTGCTGGCCCTCAACGCTGACACGGGAAAGATGAACTGGTATTTCCAGTTCACCAAACACGACGAGCACGACTGGGACGCGACCCAGGTTCCGGTGATGATCGACACCGGCGACAAGCATCTGATCGCACAGGCCGACCGCAATGGATTCTTCTACGTGATTGATCGCACAAAAGGCAAACTCTTGTCGGCGAACCCCTACGGCAAGACTACCTGGAGCGACACGAAAGATGCCGCAGGCCGTCCCGTGGCGAACAATCAATCGTCCCCGACGCCCGAAGGGCGTACGGTTTGTCCGGGCGCGCTGGGGACGACGAACTTCATGGCCCCCACCTACGATCCGCAGACGTTGCTCTTCTATGTGACTGCACGCGATCAATGCGACATTTTCAGCACGGCTCCGCAGCCCTACGAGGCCGGCCATGCCTATTACGGCAGCGCATATTTTCCGTCCGAGGAGGCTCGGCCGTATCGCGGTTTTCTGAAGGCCATTGATCCGGCGACTGGGCAGATAAAGTGGACGTTCGAGCACACATCCCCGACCTGGTCCGGGGTGTTGTCCACTGCTGGTGGCCTGATCTTCACCGGCGATGCCGAAGGAAATTTCATCGCCCTCGATGCCGCGTCCGGCAAGCCGCTCTGGCATTTCCAGATGGGCGGCGCGGTTTATGCCCCGCCCATGGCGTTTGCAATCGACGGGAAAGAGTATGTGGCGATCGCTGCCGGCAGCGCGATCTATGCCTTCGGGCTGCCATGACCGCGCTTGACTATTGTTATTGACTATGGTCTAATTTAAGGGTCATGAGAGAGTTTGCCATCTCCGAATTCAAGGCCAAGTGCCTGGCTCTGCTCGATCAGGTGCAGAAGACGAAGAAGCCGATCCGCGTAACCCGCTTTGGCAAACCGATCGCCGAAGTTATCCCTCCCAGTCCCGTCGCCACAACAGATTGGATGGGATCGATGAGAGATGAGATCGAAATCGTGGGCGACATTGTCGCTCCCGCGAACGAAGAGGATGATTGGGAGGCCTTGCGCGATTGAGATTGTTGCTCGATACACACATCTGGTTGTGGAGCTTGCAAGATGCGAATCGACTTGGCAAGCGAACGCGGCAGGAGTTGCAGAACCCCGAAAATGAGTTGTGGTTGTCTCCAATCAGCACGTGGGAAGCGCTGACCTTACATGAGAAGGGCCGGGTGCGCCTGCATGCCGACCTGGATGCGTGGGTAACACGAGCTACAGCGCCATTTCGCGAGGCGCCATTAACTTACGAAATTGCTGCCGTGGCGCAGCGGCTCCCTCTGCCGCAACGCGACCCTGCCGACCGCTTTCTGGCGGCCACCGCAAAGGTTCTGAATCTGACCCTGGTAACCGCGGACGCCAGTCTCCTCGGACTGGGGGAGATTGCAACGTTAGGAAATCGGTAGAGGCACCGGATCGCGCATCTTCCATCTGGCTATGCCGGCGAGAATGACGAGGCCCGTCCCCAGTAGTCCCAGAGTGCTGGGTTCTGGTACGGTGGACCTGACACTGCCGCCGCACCCTCCTCCGATGACGTTATCGTCCAGCGTCACTGCACCATTTTGCGCCAGGGCGCTCCCGCAGCCAATGGTTGCGCCGGTATCCAGGGTGATGCTGGTGAGCGCCAGAATATTCCCCTCGAACGCCGTCGTGGTGCCCAGAGTCGCCGAGCTGCCAACCTGCCAGTACACGTTGGGGTCCGCCAGACTATTTTTGAATATGACAGAGGAAGCGCTCGCCGTCGTGAGCGTACTCCCGATCTGAAAAACGAATACCGCGTTGGGGTTACCCAGGTTGTTCAGCGTCAGCGTTCCTGTCAGCTGAGCGGAGCTGGCAAAAAAATACACGCCCGGCGTAAGCGTCATCCCACCCAAATCGTGCCCGGTGAGAACCTGGGTGTGCGGCAGGCCGGCGGCTGCGTTGTACGCTGTGGTCAAATCGCGCTGAGCCTGTGCGGCCGGACTATTGCATATATTCACGGCTCCAAGCACATTGCCAGGCGGAAAACCGGTCGGCGCGCACCCACCGCCACCTGGGCTGAGACCAAGATCGCCGCTAAGGACGCTGGCTCCCGTGTTGGTTACGGAAGAACCGGCGAGCACCGAATAACTGCCGGCAGTTCCAAGAGTAACCGAACTGGCATAAGCACCAAGTACCAGGAGCGGAAGCAGTGAGAACGAGAGAGACAACAGACGAAGCGCACGACTCTTCATATCTTTTCCTATCCTTCCAGGTCATCCACCAGGGAAACTAGTCCAAAGTTAACCCCACATTGCGGTTCAGGAAAAAAATTGGCGCGCCGATTTCCGGCTGCGCCACTCGAAACGAAAGGTGGGAGGGCCACTTCTTTTACTTCTCTTCATAATGAATTTACCGTCGTACTTTCGTTGCGGTCTGATCAAAAGTGCTCAATTTTGAAATTAATCCTGCCGCCTGCCGGCGATTTCGCGCTTCGAGAAGGCTTATGCATGGCCTCATCCAGGCCTGTGCAGAGTCTCGCAAGAGTCACTCTGTCGGTATTGACAACAATTCGCCTCCAGCGTTAATTTCGAATCACACCGGAAAGGAGGTGGTCGGATGACAAGTTCTGAAGGCAGTAGTTGGGATGTTCAAAGACCAGGTGAGGTGGCTGAGACTTAGAGCGGGTTGCTCTAAGCGGGGCTTCAGGTCGCGGCAGCAAGTGAACGCCGCGCCGGAAGCTACAGCCCGCACACTACCGGTGAATAAGGATTGATTCCGCCTGGCGCAGGTCGGTCAGGCTCGTCATTGCGACGAACCCGGAGTTGCCGTAGAGGCCACGTAGAGTAACCACCTCTTGGTCAATCCCAAACAGTCCACCGGACGGCCCGCAGACGCAAGTCTGCGGGCCGTTTGTTGTTTGCTCCATCAACTCGCGCTGAATGTCTTCGGCGAATCGACGCCGCTCGAATCCCTCACGCCGCCTGAGACCGGGGTTTCCCCGAAGGCTTGAACGACTCCGCTTCGATAAAAATGCGTTCGATCATAGGCTCCTTCTCGCGAACCCGGTTTTCAATCCGATCAATCGCCAGTTCCAACTGTTGAAGGCCAAGGTCCCGCCGAGACTGGATATTCACCCGTCAGCAGCACTTGCTGAGGCCCAAGCTGCATCGTCAGCAGTTCTCCGACTCGCTCGACTGCAGGATCCGCAGTGATGATTTCCTTCACGCTCCGGATTCTTGCCCGGTTCGTCCGCTCCCCGATCAGTAACGCTCCGCTCTCCCGGCCCAGAAAGATCGCCACGCCGGCGAGCAGCAGTCCAATGACGATTGAAGCCGAGGGATCCAGATAAGGATTTCGAAACAGGTGGCCCAGAAAGATCCCGGGAAACGCCACAAAAGCGCCGACCAGGCCGGCCGAGTCTTCCAGGAAAACCGTGAACACGGTTGGATCCTTACTGCCGATAATCTCATCCCGGGTACTCTCGTCGGGATCTTTGCGCGACCGCAATTCACGATAAGAAATGAGCCAGGAATAAAATTCGAATGCGGCCGCGAACCCGAGCACCGCATAGTTCCACCCGGGATGCGTGGAGACCTCGGAATTCCGCAGATGCGTAATTCCGTGGTGCACCGCCAGCCCGCCCCCCACGCCAAAGATGTGGACCGCCACCAGCAGCGAATAAAAATAGAGAGCCTTGCCGTGTCCATAGGGATGCAACTCATCCGGAGGCCGCGAGCTCCGCTTCATTCCAACCAGCAGCAGCAGCTCATTTCCCGTGTCCGCCGTGGAATGCAAAGCTTCCGCCACCATGGCGGAACTGCCGGTAAGCGCAGCGGCCGCAAATTTGCCAATCGCAATCGCCACATTGGCAATGATCGCCGCATAAATCACCTTCCTGGACTCCGCGTGAACTTGCTCTTGCAGAGGCCCGCCCCCTTCCCCTGCACCCCAGCCCAAAACCCGGACCAGAAAGTGTCATCTATGTCCCCGGCTTGACAAACGCAAAGGGAAGTAAGCCCCAGCGGGGCGAAACCGCAGTTCTCGCGCAGTCGTTGGACCTCGCTGCCTCTATCGATATAGAGATCGTCCCGTGAACTTACTTGCCGCCACCTGCCTCTGGAACCGCGTTGACCAGATCCCTCAGCGGCTTGAGCACCGTAAACCGAACCAGCGCCTGGGGCTTCTCAGCTTCATCCAGGATCGCGAGCGTCGCTGCCTTCCAACCAGGAGATGCCGGCAATCCCGAAGAAAGATACGAAACAGCTTCAAGTCCCACCGTCCCCAGTTCGCCGATCTGCTGAGCCCTCGGTTCAGCTTGGGCAAGCAGCGGCGAGCCTGCCATCAGACGCAGGATTCCCGGTTCAGCAGTGATCCACTCGTTGAACTTCCCAATCAGCGCGATTTGCGCCCCGGTTCGCCCGCCAGGATTCTCAGGACTCTCAGGATTATGAAGATAAGCGCGCACCAGCACCTCAAAGTTGTGGCGCGATGGCGGGTCGGGCGGTAAGGCGTCCACCAGCAGATCGAGCGGCGTCAGTTGATTGGCGTGTTGCTGATGCGCGCGCGCGTCGAAAGCGACGGGCTCAAGAACCGACGCAAAAATCCGCAGCGGCTCAATCTGCTGAGTTCCGCTCAACTGCCGCAGGCTCACCGCTTCCTGCGAAATATGCGTGAGGCCCAGACTCTCCAGTCGCAGCGACTCCACCTCAAGCCGCCGGTACATGTCATCCACATCACTCACCGCGCGCGGCGACCACAGCCGCTCGGCAATCGCCGCCGCACGCGGCCAGATGCGTGAATCGATATCCAGAGCGCTAGTCTGCTCCTCCCACATGCAGGCCTCTCCGCCCAGGATGCGTGCCTGCTGCTCCGCGCTGAGATCGGTATTGTCAGGCAGGGGATCGACCGCGTAGTGTGCCGCAGCCGGACTCATCAGATTCAAGTAGTAGCCGGCGGAGAGAATGCCGGTGTATCCATTTTTGGCTCCGGCGGCCAGCGAGTCGAAGCCGCGCCAGCTCTGCACCATGACGTCCTTGGGCAGGTCGGGCGTAAGGATCTCATCCCATCCGATCATGTGCTTGCCGTGCTTCTCCAGCAGTTTGAGCAGCCGCTGGTTGAAATAATTCTGCAGCGCGGCCGTGTCTTTCAGATTATGCTCGCGCATGAAACTCTGAATGCGCGGATTCCCCTTCCACTCCACGCCATTATTCTCGTCACCCGCCAATGTGCAGGAAATGGTCAGGGAAAGATGCCGGCCATCTCTCCGATGAACGCATCGAGAAATTTGTATGTGCTTTCTCGCGTAGGGTCCATCACCGGGTCAAAGACACCGAATTTCCGCTCAATGTGGAACGGGCCCGGGGCGCTCGCGAGGTCGGGATATCCCACGAACCATGCACTGGTGTGCCCCGGCATATCGAACTCCGGCACCACGCGGATGCCTCGATCCCGCGCATAAGTGACAATTTCCCGAGCCTGCTCCTGGGTGTAGAACAGTCCGTCCGAGCCGAGATTCGGTGAGCTTGGGAAAGGCTTTGCTCTCCATGCGAAAGCCCTGGTCTTCGCTCAAGATGCCAGTGGAACACGTTGAGCTTCACCGATGCCATGCCGTCGAGCGTGCGTTTGAGCACGTCGACCGGGATGAAGTGGCGTCCGCAGTCGATCATCAGCCCGCGCCAGCGAAAGCGTGGCGTGTCGTGAATCATTACCGCGGGAATGAAATATCCGGTCGCGTCAGACTGAATCAGCTGTTCCAGAGTCGCCAGCCCGTGCATCGCGCCGACCACAGTCGCGGCTCGAAGATGAGCGCTCGACGGAAGTGATTTCAAGCGAGTAAGACTCGTCTTCGTCGATCGACTGAACGTTTCCGCCCGCGCCGCCACTGGGCCATCGACAGCTGACGATCAGTGCCGCGGACATTGTGTCCGTTTCCGGCCGAAGTAGGAATAGAAATACCAGTCCGATTCTTGATGCGGCCAAGACTGCGCGCTATGGCGGCGTCGAGCCGGGCGTCTCGAAAGTGGTCCGTGACCGTACGAAACGATTGCGTGAACACCAGCCGCCCCTCCTGCGCGGCAAGCTGCGACGGCTGCGGCATAAGGGTATTGACGAATCCAGCGGCTGAGCTTGGCGACTCGTCGCCTGAGCAGAGGCGACGGACAAGGATGAGTAGTGGCGAGATTTGCGAAGATCGCGGCGATCGCTAGATTACGTATCATGGCGCCTCTTTCGGACTTTTGCATTCGCGGACGTACGGCACGGTCCCGGCCGCGAGAGAAAATATAAACCAATTGATCGTCGGCTGCAGGGGTAGATGAGCGCGCATGAGCCGCAGACATGCGTTGACGCCCTCCGCCATCCCACCTAAGATGGAACTCCGTTTTTTTACATTCCCATTGACGATGATCAACCAGACCATCTCGCATTACCGCATCACCGGCCAACTGGGGAGTGGCGGCATGGGAGTGGTGTACGAGGCGCAGGACCTGGACCTTGGGCGCAAAGTCGCGCTGAAGTTCCTGCCGCCGCAACTCTCGCGCGATCAGAACGCTCTCGACCGCTTCCTGCTGGAAGCACGCACCGCCTCGGCGTTGAACCATCCCAACATTTGCACCATCTACGCAGTCGAAAAATACGGAAAGTGAACAGGCGCAGTCGTTTATCGCCATGGAACTGCTCGAGGGACAAAACCTCGATCAGAAACTTCACGCCGGTCCGCTGCCCGTCGACCGCCTGCTGGAGATTGCGATTCAACTTGCCGACGCGCTCGACGCCGCGCATGCCAAGGGAATCATCCATCGCGACATCAAGCCGGCAAATATTTTTCTTTCTCCGCGCGGGCAGGTGAAGGTACTGGATTTCGGTCTGGCCAAGCTGACCCGGCCCGAAATTCCAATGGAAACAATCGGCGCCACGCAGGATTCGCCGCGGCCTGCGCATTTGACCAGTCCGGGCGCGACCGTAGGGACAATCGCGTATATGTCCCCGGAGCAGGCGCGCGGCGAAGAAATCGATACACGATCCGATTTGTTTTCGCTGGGCACGGTCATCTACCAGATGGCAACGGGAAAGCTGCCTTTTTCCGGCGCGACTTCCGCCGTGATTTTTCACGCCATTCTGGAATTGGATCCGATTTCTCCGCTGCAGTGGAATGCGGCGCTGCCCGCCAAACTCCAGGAAATTATCGAAAAGCTTTTGGAAAAAGACCGCGACCTGCGCTACCAATCCGCAGCCGATCTGCGCGGCGATTTAAAGCGGCTGAAGCGCGACGTCGAATCCGGCAGAAAACGCGCCCGCCTCTCCTGGTTCCTCTCCTGGTTCCGGCGGCCTGGCGGCGACCGGCTGTTCATCGTCGCCCGTGGCCGCGACTGACTCACCGCCATCGGATCCGGCGCGCGCGAGCGCACCTGAAGCCGCTGCCGTCCGAGCATCGAGTTCCAGCGTGGTGGTGGCAGCGCGGCAACATAAGCTGGGCACGGGAGTGACTGTGGCGATCATATTATTGCTTATCGCCGCCGCGGCTTACGGAGTCTATTCCTTTACGACGCGCAAACCTCCCGCGCCTTTTCAGAACTTCACTGTCACCAAAGTCACCGACACCGGCAACGCGGTCTATGCGGCGCTCTCGCCCGATGGCAAATACATTCTCAGTCTGATGCGCGACAACGGCCTGGCCAGCCTGTGGCTTCGCAACATACCCAGCAACAGCAATACGCAAGTGCAGCCTCCGGCGGATGTGTATTACGGAGGGCTGCGATTTTCGCCAGACGGCAATTATTTTTATTTTGTGCGCAGCGATCCGGGAAATCCCGAGCTGAAATTTCTGTATCGCTCGCCGCTGCTGGGCGGCAGCCCGCAGAAACTGGCCGCCGACGTGGATTCGAACATCACATTCTCGCCCGACGGGCAAAAGATCGCCTTCATTCGCGAAGACAATCCCGAGCCAGGAAAATATCGCCTCATTGTCCGTGCGACTGATAGCGAAGTGGAAACTGTCCTGGCCGGCGGATCGACCAATGAGCGCCTGTTTCAGCCCGAGTGGTCGCCCGACGGCAAGACCATCGTCGGTGCAGCGGTTGGGGGGGACGCGCTGCAACGGCTGGTCGCCATCGATGTGGGGACTGGTGCGCGCAAAGATTTTTACAACAACAAGGAACATTTGGTCGGGCTCACGCGCTGGCTGCCCGACGGTAGCGGCCTGATAGGCCTGACGGGGGACCAGGCGTCGGAATTTAATCGGACGCAAATTGTTTTCGTTTCTTATCCTGACGGAAAGTTTTTGCCGGTTACGCGCGACACTAACGACTATTCCGATCTTAGCCTCGCGGCGAATGCTCGCCTGCTTGCGACCGTGCTCAACGAGAACCGCTGGAATCTTTTCCTGCTGCCGGCTTCAGGAGCTGGTGGGGATCGAATGTTGACGTCAACGTCAGCGACGACGAACTTCACATGGACGCGCGATAACCAGCTGATTACCGATCAGGGGAATACTCTCCACCAGATCAATACCGTAACCGGCGCCAAGACGCCGTTTCCTACCGAAGAGGGCCGCGTCAGCGGCGACCCGTCTGCTTGTCCTGACGGCCGCTATGTCGTATTTGTTTTAGGATTTCATGGCGGCGTGGGCACCGAGAATATTTGGCGCGTGGACTCCTCTGGCGGAAATCTGAAGCAATTAACCAGCGGCAAGCTGGACACTTATCCCGTCTGCTCGCCAGACAGCCGTTGGGTGTATTTCGTTGACCGGGAAGGCGACGAGAAACTTTCGCGCGTGCCGATCGATGGCGGACCGTCACAAGTGGTTGCCGCACCGCCCGTGTCCAGTTCAGCCAATTCGTTCGATATTTCATCCGATGGCAAGCAGATTTTTTTCCCCACGCTGGAGCATGCGGGCGAGCACAAAGAAAAGCTGGCAGTGGTCCAAACCGACTCCGGCAAGCTGGTGATGAAAGATTTCGACCATTTTCGTTTCGGGCTATTGCGCCTGAGTCGCGATGACAAGGCGGTGGTTTATCCGGCTCGCGATAATGGAGTGGATAATCTGTGGTTGCAGCCGCTGGATGGTTCCAAAGGCAAGTACCTCACCAACTTCAAGACGGAACACATCTATGACTTCCACTGGTCGTTCGATGGCAAGCAGTTGGCGCTGGTGCGCGGGCACACGGAGTCCGATGTCGTGCTGCTGCGCAGCGCACAGCAATAGCGCGCAACCTTGAAAATGTGTTACCGCGCAAATGCGTCCGGTGCTTTATAGCTCGCTCGCTTTTCCCTTTCCCTTTTCAACGATAGAAGCTGCATACCGCGTCCACTCCAAAAGACATTCTGTTCCGCGGATTCCGTACTCGAAGGCGAGCCGTGCCGAAGTTGGCGCTATCCACCTCATGGCGTGAAGCTCTTCCCGCAGGGCCTGCACATGAGGTTTGAGTGCAGCCTCGAAAGAATGGAGCAGTTGCAGAGAGGCCTCGGTTCCTACCGCGCCTTCGCTGAAGGCGAAGCGCAACATAATCGGCCCCGGTCCGTGAACCAGATCTTCGCGCGCAACCGGCGATGTAATCCACTTCCTGAGCTCGGCCAGCCCTTTCGAGGTCACGCGAAAAACTTGCCGGCGACGAAGGCCGGCGCGCTGCTCGATCCTGCCGCGCACCAGTCCGCCCTCTTCGAGTCGACGTAGTGCCGGGTAGATCGCGCCGGGGCTATCGCTGTAGGTTTTCATGGAAGTAGAGGAGAAGATTTTGCGCAAGTCGTAGCCCGACGACGGTTTCTGCTGGAGCAGACCGAGGAGAGCGTAGCCGAGCGCGGGAATTTTTGGCGAACTCATCTGGGTTACCGGGCTAGGGCATCAACTGCAATTGAATCTTCCGGTGAATGGGATGGTCGTTCGCTTCGCCGCAGTCCAAGAGCGCAGGGTCGGTGCATTCGCGTTTTCGTACTCGGACCAGGTTGTCCATGTTGGCCGACAGAATTTTTCCGTCCTTCAGGCCGACGTTGATTTCTACGTCGAAGGTTTCCTTGCCCACTTCTGCAACATATTTCCCGGAGTTGTTCTTCTTCACGTCGATAAAGTTGTTGGGCGTGTCGGCCACAGGCGTCTGCGTCCAGGGAGCGGGCAGCTTGACTTTGGGCTGGACTGGGGGAACGTGCCGCACGATGAGCGTGGCAATCTGAGTCGCGGTATTCACTTCCTTGAGCGTCAAATCAAAATCAATCGAGTCTTCTCCCAAGACCACATAGGTTCCATCGGCCCAGGATGCTGGTCCGCCGAATTTAACGTAGGCGTGGTCGCCGGCGTGGTTCAAGTCTGTTTGCCGTGTCGCCAGCCACAGATCGCTGTAGAACGTGAGCATGTCGGTAATGGGCCCGATCAGAAAGGGCTGCACCTGACTGAGGTTGGGAATCGACGGTGGAGTGACGGGATCGAGAGAGAGACTCTGACGAAAGCCCAGGCTTGAGGCCGACAGCGACATGGGCGCATTGGATTTAAAATCGGACCAGCCGTACTCTTCGACGTAGTGGCCGTTTGCGTCTTTCTTCACGATCCCTTTGGCCTGCACTTCATACGTCCAGCCGTCATTGTCGCCCTTCATGTGGTAAGTCAGCTTTTCACCTTCTGTGTAACGCCGGGTCAACGGGCTCGGCGTTGCTGAAGTCGCTCTGTCGGCGCTCGAGGCGATCTGAGCTGAGGAGAATACCGGCGCCAAGGGCAACCAGAAGAGAGCGATCGTTAAAGGTTGCAGGAGTCGCGGGAACGAATGCATGAAGAACTCCCCTATAGTACGTGACGTACTATATCGAAGCGTACCATCGAATGTCCAGACCTAAAACACCAAGAGCGGCCATTGCTGGCCGCCCTTGTTGTCGAATTGTCGATTGCGAAGCGGGTTTAGACGCCCTTGACGTTTTCTGCTTGCCAGCCTTTGGGGCCTTTGACCACGTCAAACTGCACTTGCTGTCCTTCTTGCAGGCTGCGGAAGCCACTCGCCTGAATGGCGGAGAAATGTACGAAGACATCCTCGCCGTTCTGGCGGCTGATGAAACCGTAGCCCTTGGCGTCGTTAAACCACTTCACTGTTCCTGTTTCCATGATGTTGCATGTTCCTTTTTCTTTGATGTAGCGCTGAAACTTTCAGGTTCTTCTGCAGGCAGGTCACGCGCTGGGTTAAGCGGAGATGCTTGTACTGCGAAGGAGCTCTAAAGTCAAACGCAACTAAATTGTACGAAAAGTGCCCCGAAATAGCTACATAATTTACTGTGCGACCTGCTCTAAACAATTGATACTGAGATGTTATGGCCGGTTGCTCTGTGAGAAAAACTTACCGCGACTTGCGACCTTTCGGCAAAACATTCATCATCTAGAGATGCGCTTACGGATTTTGTTGGTTTCAATTTTGCTGACGCGCTTCGGCCTGGGCCGGGATTATCGAGGATGTGCGCCTGGCTCTGGCGCAGAACAATTTCTCCGCCGCCGAGTCGGAACTCAATTCTTATCGCAGCCAGCAGGGGGTCACTGCCGAATATCTGGAGGCGTATTCGTGGATGGGTCGCGAGGCATTGGAGCAGCGCCAGTACGATCAGGCGGCGGCTTATGCCAAGCAGACCAAGGCTCTGGTGCTGGAGCAACTGAAACAGCGGCCTTTGGATGCGGACCCGCATTTGCCGATCGCGTTGGGTGCTGCTCTGGAAGTGCAGTCGCAAGTGTTGGCGGCGCGCGGGGCAGCGAACGCAGGCGGTCGGCTCTGTTGCAGGCGGCGCTGCGAACCTACGGAAATACTTCCATTCAGGCCCGTCTGCAGAAGAATTTGAACCTGCTTTCGCTGCAGGGAAAGCCGGCACCGATGCTGCAGGTCCGACGAATCTTTGGGAGCGAAGCTGCCGGCGGCGGCGCAACTCAAGGGTTCGCCCGTGCTGCTGTTTTTCTGGGCGCACTGGTGCGCGGACTGCAAGGCGGAAGCTCCCATCATCACCCAGTTGCGTTCAGAGTTTGCCCGCAAGGGATTGCAAGTGATCGGGCCGACGCGGCTGTACGGCTACACGGCGCAGATCGAGCACGCCTCGGCCAGCGATGAACTTGCATACATCGATGCGGTTCGGCACCGTTTCTATGCTGGCTTGCTCGACATGCCGGTGCCGATCAGCAAATACAACTTCGACACCTACGGAGCTTCCACAACGCCGACGCTGGTGCTGCTGGATCGCGCGGGAAAAGTGGCGATGTATCATCCGGGGGCGCTGCCTTATGACCAGCTGAGGGCGGAGATTGAGAAGGTTGTGGCGCGGTAAGTGCGGCTGCGAGTGCCTCGCTGCGCTTGGCTGGACAGCCGAGGCGGCCGTCCCTACGTGTTCATTTTGGCTTCTCGCGGACGAGTCGCCCGCGCCACACTATCACTTCACTTCTTTGAGCTTTCCGGTTTTCACGTCGTAAATAAAGCCGCGCACCGGAATGTGCTTCGGAATCCACGGGTGTGATTTCACGCGGTGCATCTGCTGGCGAACATTCGCCTCCAGATCGTCGAAGGCATAGAAGTGGGTGGGTTCGCTGGCGATGGCCCCCATCTTCTGGGTCAGGCGCGCCCTCAATTCGTATTCCTGTACTTTCAGCAATCCGCAGTCGGTGTGGTTGATGATGATGAACTCCTGCGTGTCGAGCAGATGATGGGAAACGATCAGCGAGCGCAGGGCATCGTCGGTGGCGATGCCGCCGGCGTTGCGGATCATGTGGGCGTCGCCGGGATGCAGGCCCAGGCAATGCTCGAACAGGATGCGGGAGTCCATGCAGGCGAGGACGGCTACATGCCGCTTCGGGCGGACCGCCAGATCTCCCAGCTTGAAGTTGCGCGCGAAATTCTCGTTGGCTTTTAGTAGTTCGTCGGCGACGGACAATTGGAGCTCCCGGTAGTCGTTGGTCGTTCGTCCTTAGTCGTTAGCGAGACGCGAGCGGCGGTTTTGACAACGACCAATGACCAACGGCCAACGACTAGTTTACCCGTTACAATCGCCGCGTGAACCTGCCTCGATGAACCTCGATGACACGATCGTTGCAATCGCTACACCCGCCGGGCGGGGCGGGCTTGGGGTGGTGCGGCTGGCGGGGCCGAGGGCGCTGGAGATTGCCTCGCCGATGCTGCGGTTGAAGCATGGGCTGGAGCCGGGTCGGGCTGTGTTTGGGGAACTGGTCGAGCCACAACTCTTCGCAGAGGCTGGGGAGGAGGTCAAAATCCCCACCCCTTCGACAAGCTCAGGGCAGGCTCTAGCCGCAAAGGACGCGGCTAGGATGGGGCACCCGGATGATCCGGGTCGTTCGGGGCGCATCGATGAGGTTGTGGTCACTTATTTTGCCAAGCCGCATTCTTACACCACTGACGACATCATTGAGATTTCGGCGCATGGGTCGCCCGTTGTGTTGCGGCATATTGTGGCGCTTTGCGTGTCGGCGGGAGCGCGGCTGGCGGAGCCGGGAGAGTTTACCATGCGGGCGTTCCTCAACGGGCGCATCGATTTGACCCAGGCCGAGGCGGTGCGCGACCTGATCGATTCGCAGACTCTGTATCAGGCGAAAGTGGCGGCGCAGCAACTGCAGGGAGCACTCTCGCGGCGGTTGCAGCCGATCAAACAAAACTTAGTGGAGCTGATCGCGGTGCTCGAGGCCGGAATCGATTTTGCCGAAGACGATGTTTCGGTGATGCCGGACGCCACGATTCTCACTCGCATTAATGACGTGCGTGCGCCGCTCGAACAACTCAGCGTGACGTTCGCCTACGGCAAGATCGTGCACGAAGGCCTGACGCTGGCCATTGTGGGCCGGCCGAATGTGGGCAAATCGAGCCTGTTCAATCGCCTGGTGGAACGGGAGCGCGCGATCGTGACCGCGACTCCGGGAACCACGCGCGATCTGGTCAGCGAGACCGTCGCGATTGGGGGCATCCCGGTGAAACTAGTCGACACGGCCGGCATTCGTGAAGCTCTGGATGAAGCCGAGTCCATCGGCATTCGCAAATCGATGGAAGCGCTGGCCGACGCAGACCTGGTGCTGGTTGTGGTCAACGCTTCGCAAGGGGAGACGGCGGAGGACGAGGAACTGCTGAGGCAGGCAGAGGGGCGGGCGGTGGTTGTGGTCGAGAATAAAAGTGATTTGAGGGCGGAAAAAATCCCCACGTCTCGCAAAAACGGCGAGACATGGGGCACCCGTCATCTTGTTTGCAGTGTTTCCACGTCTGCGCTGACCGGTGAGGGAATCGGAGAACTCAGGGGGGAGATTCTGAAGCACATTGGGGGCGCCCAAGGCGAGTCCGGGTTTCTCACGAACGTCCGGCATGCGGGGCTGATCCAGGATTCACTGGCGGCGTTGACCGCGGCAGACACCGCGGTTGCAACCAGAGTGCCGCACGAGATGTTGCTGCTGGATCTCTACAACGCGCTGCGCCCGCTCGACGCCATCACGGGTGCGACCACGACCGATGACATCCTGAACCTGATTTTCAGCACGTTCTGCATTGGAAAGTAAGCAAGAGGTCGGACTGTCTTTATTCGCCTAGAAACCACGGCCCCGCAGAACCATGACGATGAGTCCAGCAGCTATGAGGGCGAGGCATCCGACCGAATAAATGTAATAAAGAACTTTCACCTTCGGCCAAATAAAGGCCGGCCACCGGTCTGAGAGCTTGTCGAAGAAGGTTTCTCCGAGCCGCGGCGGCAGAGCAGCCTCATCAGAGTCGGGCTTCCAGTTGCCGGCAATCCAAGTGGCGCGAAGGTTCGATAGCAATAGCCCGATGATGATGACTTTAACAACTCCAATGCCCGGTGAATTCAGCGACACAAAAATAAAGGAAGCTAGGAAGTCGACTAGGTAATAGACCAACATCACCGCCGCCGCGAACGGGTTGTGCTCACGAACGCCCACTCCACCTAGATGAAACAATAGAAATATCAGCAATCCTGAAATGGGCTGGCCGGCCAGCGTCGAGAAAACTAGCGACAATAGGCCGACAAACGTGCACACCCAGAAACCCTGCACGGCGAGATAGTCAACGTCGGCGCCGGTTTCGATCGATGGCCAGAAAAGGCTCTTGAGGCGGCTCTCGCTGCGCGGCGTTGAATCGGAGAGGCCGAGCGTTTGCATGGTGCGGAATTAAAGACCCTGCCTGCGATCTTGTCCAGTGAAAAAATAGCGGGGAATCCGCGCCCGCTGGTTAACGTGACAGTGCGGCCAAGGTGTCGCGAAACATGGCGTCGAACGATCCGCCTTTTCCGTTCTTTGCCACGACAGCTAGGGCTTTTTCTGCCGCCGCTCGTTGGTAGCCGAGATTCAGCAACGCCGAAAGCACATCTTCCTCGGTAGCGCTCAGGGCTGAAGCGGCGGGGGCCGAGGCCGGGCCTGCTGCCGGCAGTTTGTCGCGGAGTTCGAGCACCATGCGCTCGGCAGTCTTTTTGCCGATGCCGGGAATGCGGGTGAGCCGGGCGATATCGTTCCCGCGGATCGCGCCCACCATTTCGTCAGCGGCCATGCCGCTCAGGATAGTGATCCCCAGCTTCGGACCGATTCCGCTCACCGTGATTAGCTTCTCGAACAGCTGCTTCTCCGCGGGACGCAGAAATCCGTAGAGCGCAATCTGATCTTCGCGCACATGCGTATGGATGTGCAGCGCGACATCGTCGCCCACCGCCGGGAGGTCGGAAAACGTGGGCACGCTGATAGTCACGTCATAGCCGACGCCAGAGGCTTCGACGATGGCCTGATTGGGATGCTTGGCCAGCAGCTTTCCACTCAGATGGGCGATCATGCTCAGGACATTGTAGCCGCACCGAGCTTAGGGCGCAGAGAGCGCGCGCCGGTGGGATGGACACTCGTGCCGGACGCTCTTAGAATCCAGATTAGCTCCGTAGTTGGTGCAGTTCTCTAATGTCACGAAGTCGACTTCAATTTCCGCGGTTGATTGTCCCCACGCTTCTGATTTGTTCGGGGTTTGCAATGGCGCAGCAAACTGCGGTTGACCTCGATGGTCACTTCGTCAATCCGCTCGCCGCGAGTTCCGGCAAACTTGTGGTGCTGGTGTTTTTGCGGCGGGACTGCCCGGTTTCGAGCCGCTACGCTCCCGTCATTCAGCGGATCAGCAAGCAGTACGCGGATCGCGCCACTTTCTGGCTGTTGTATCCCGACAAGAGCGATTCGCCGCAGGAGATTCGGAAGTATCTCGAAGACTACGGATATCATCTGCCGGCATTGCGCGATCCCGGGCACGCGCTAGTCAAACTGGCGCGCGTGAAGATTACGCCCGAGGCGGCGGTCTATGATCGCGATCGTCATCTGGTGTATGACGGGCGCATTGACGACTGGTATGTCGATCTCTCGCGGTCGCGCACTGCGCCGACGACCCATGAGTTGGACGATGCCATCCGCGCCGCGCTGGCGGGCCAGCCGGTGGCCAAGAGCGAAGTCAGGGGAGTGGGATGCTACATCTCGGACCTGGAATAGGGTCGTGGCTGCGCAGGGCGGGATGGGCAGTGCCGCTGTTTGCGGCGGTTGCGATGTTCGGCAGGCCGGAGGCGCGCCAGGGTTCGGCTTATTCTTCTATTGCATCTTCTCTTGGTTCAGACCCCCGGGGTACCGCGCCGGATGCGCACCTCACTTTCAACCGGGACATTGCTCCGATTATGTTTCGTTCGTGCGCGACGTGCCATCGTCCGGGAGAAGCGGCGCCGTTTTCTTTGCTGAATTATTCCGACGCAAAAAAACATGCGCGGCAGATTGTGGATGTGACGCAGTCACGGGCGATGCCGCCATGGTTGCCGGAGCCGCAAGAACTGAAATTCGCGGATGAGCTTCGCTTGTCGGACGCCGAGATTCACCTCATCAAGAGCTGGGTCGAGCAAGGAGAAGTCGAGGGAAATCCGGCGGATCTGCCACCGCAGCCGAAGTTCGTGGAAGGTTGGCGCCTGGGCAAGCCTGATCTGGTTCTCACGGCGAACAAGCCACTGACCCTGCCGCCCTCGGGCACCGATACTTATTGGAATTTTATTTTCCCTGTGCCGATTCAAGAAACGCGCTGGGTGAAAGCGGTTGAGATTCGTCCGGGAGACAAGCGTTACGTGCATCACGCGAATATTCTGGTGGATCGCGAAGGATCATCGCGCAAGCGCGAAACCGAGCCCGGCGCGGGTTTCGGCGGCATGGAGATTCGCATCGAGTCGCAAGCCTTTGACCCGGACAGCCATTTGCTTTTCTGGAAACCTGGGACCGTTCCTTACGTCGAGCCGGAGGGCATGGCCATGCGGCTCGACAAAGGCACAGACCTGATTCTCAATACACACCTTCAGCCATCGGGAAAGCCGGAGGTGATTCAGCCTAGCATCGGGCTGTACTTCACGCCGCATCCCGCGACCAAGCTGCCCATGCTGCTGCAACTGGAAAACGACGCGAAGCTCGATATACCGGCGGGACAGAAAGACTTTCTCGTGAGTGACGACTTCGCGCTGCCTATCGATGTTGAGCTCCTGGCCATTTATCCCCATGCGCATTATCTGGGAAAAGATATTCAGGCGTTCGCCACGCTTCCCGACGGCACGAAGAAAACGCTGATTCACATTCCGAATTGGAATCTGAACTGGCAGGCGGTCTATCGTTACGCCGTGCCTGTGCGATTGCCTAAGGGAACGACGGTGAGCCTGCGATATGTGTATGACAATTCGGATGGGAATCCCCTGAATCCCAATCATCCGCCGGCGCGAGTCAGAGGCGGCAACCGGTCGAGCGACGAGATGTGCCACTTGTGGCTGCAGGTGCTGCCGGTGAATTTCGATGCGGCCCAGGGCGATCCGCGGATGGTGCTGCAGGAAGCGCTGGCTCGGCATAATATCGAGAAGAATCCGGGCGATTTCGAGGCGCACTACAATTTGGCTGCGATGCTTCAGGCCAAAGACAAAATCGAGGACGCTATCCGCGAATATGAAGTTGCGGTGCGCTTGCGTCCGGAGGATCCCGTCGGAAATAATGCGCTGGGCGCCGCGCTGGTGGAAGCGGAGCATCCTGCCCAGGCGGTTGGGTATTTGCAGATGGCGTTGAAGGCTCGTCCCGATTATTTTGAAGCGCACTACAATCTGGGCTTTGCATTGGCCGGGCAGAATGATTTTGCGGGGGCGGTAGAACAGTTTCGCCGCGCATTGCAGTTGCAGCCCGACGACGCCAATGTGGAAGCGAACCTGGGCGCGGCTCTTGCCCAAATGGGACAATTGCCGGAAGCGAAATCGCACTTTGAGCACGCCCTCCAGATTGATCCCAAACAGCCAATCGCGAAAGAGAATCTCGTAGAACTGCAGAGGGAAATGAACTCGCACTGATTACGAACGTTCGCTGCCGCGCGCTGCGGGCGCGGACTGTGCTCTAATCTCCGAATATGCGGGACGCTGTGGAAACAACCAGGGAAGCGAGGCCACTCCGTTTCGCATCCCCACTTTTCTTCCTGGCGGTTTTCGTGTGCCCATTTTTTGCGGCGAGTGTTGCGCAGGAATCGCCGCCGGCACAAACAGCATCGAGCGGGACCTCTGACTTCGCTGACGCCCGAAAACTGATGCAGCGGGGAAAATTCGACGATGCCATCCTTGAATTGCAGGGCATCGAATCCCGCGATCCCGCGACAAAGGGCCTCGCGCTCGAATTGGGAACGGCCTACTACAAGAAAAGCGATTTCCCGAAGGCCATCGAATATTTGAAAAAGGCGACGGCGGCTGATCCCACGAACAGCGAGGCGACGCAACTGCTCGGGCTCTCTTACTACCTGGGCGGGCATCCCGGGGACGCGATTCCGTTGCTGGAGAAAGTCCAGGGGTGGTACTCGCGGGCCAATGTGGACGCTTCCTACATTCTCGGTATCTGTTACATCCAGACGAAAAACTACGATCAGGCGCGCAGGGCATTTGCCAAAATGTTCGATGTGCCGGCCGATTCGGCCGCCAGTTATCTGTTTACGGCGCGGATGCTGCTGCGGCAGGAATACGATCCGGTTGCGGAAGAATACGCGCAGAAGGCGGTGGCGCTCGATCCGAAACTGCCGCTGGTGCATTTTCTGCTGGGGGAGTTGTATCTCTACAAGTCGCGCGTGCCGGAGGCAATCGCAGAATTCCAGAAAGAGTTGGCCATCAATCCCGGGCATGCGGCGACCTATTACAAATTAGCCGACGCGTATTCGCGCGTGCAAAAATTTGAAGAGGCCGAACGGCTGCTGCAGCGCTCCATCTGGCTCGACGCTACATCGACCGGGCCTTACATTCTGATGGGAAAGGTGCTTGAGAAAAAAGGCGAATTCGATTTAGCGGTGCGCGCTCTGCAGCGGGCGGCGACCATGGATCCGAATAATCCGACGACGCATCACTTGCTTGGCCAGGCTTATCGCGACATGGGGAGAAACGAAGAAGCCGAAAACGAACTCAAGCTGGCGGAAGAATTGCAGACCAAACAGAACCCTCGGTGAGAACGCAAAGCAGCACGTGCCTCCACTGCGCTTGCCATTCGGCGCGCGTCTGTCGGGATGACATTTTTGACGATCCGGAAGAGTTTTACAGCGCGGCGGCCTGATCGCGGCGGCGTGCCTGGATTTCAATGAACACATTCACCAGCGACACGGCTGCGGGCGTCACGCCCGGAATGCGCGAGGCCTGGCCGATCGTGCGCGGGCGCACATGCGTGAGTTTTTCCTGCATCTCGCGGGAAAGCCCGCTGACCGAGTGGTAGTCGAACCACTCGGGAATCGAGTGCTGTTCGGATTTCTTCAGGCGGTCCATGGCTCGTTGCTGCTGGAGCAGGTAGCCTTCGTACTTGATCTCGGTCTCGACGGACTTGAGTTCGTTGCGGACTTGCGAAGAGAGATTCACCACAGAGGGCACTGAGGACACAGAGGAATTCCTTTCGAAGAATTCCGGCTTGAGTTCTTTCAGGATCGGGACTAGTTGCTCGATGGTCACTTCAGGACGCTTCAGGAGTTGGGCTAGCGACTGGCCGGTTGCTGTCGAGAGTTGCGGCGCGGCTGTCCCCACATGAGCATTGCCGATTCCGGCCTCTGTTTCCGCTGGCTGGGCTAGCATTGCGGCGGTGAATTTCGTGCGTTCCAGGAACGCCTTCATATCTCGCAGGCGCTGTTGTTTCGCCTGAAAATCTGCCCACGCTTCATCAGAGATCAAGCCGATGCGGCGGCCGTGCGGCGTGAGGCGGCGGTCGGCATTGTCGATGCGCAGGTGCAGGCGGAACTCTGCTCGCGACGTGAACATGCGATAGGGTTCGTTTGTGCCCTTCGAGATGAGATCGTCGATCAGGATCGCGGTGTAGGCTTCGCTGCGGTCGAGGATCAGCGGCGGCTCATGCTTCACTTGCAGCGCCGCGTTGATGCCGGCCATCAATCCCTGGCAAGCCGCTTCTTCGTAGCCCGATGTGCCGTTAATCTGTCCGCCGAGAAATAGGCCGGGGATCTTACGGGTTTCAAGTGTGCGCTCGAGTTCCGTCGGATCGATGGAGTCATACTCGATCGCATAGCCGGGGCGCAGCATGTCAGCGTTCTCGAGGCCGGGGATCGACTTCAAAATCGCCAGCTGGACTTCTACCGGCAGCGAAGTGCTCATGCCGTTGACGTAGATTTCGTGCGTGTTCAGGCCTTCGGGCTCAAGGAAGAGCTGGTGCATCTCCTTGTCGGGAAACTTTACAATCTTGTCTTCGATCGAAGGACAGTAGCGCGGGCCAATCGACTGAATCTGGCCGCTGTACATCGGGGAACGGTGCACGTTTTCGCGGATAATGCGATGCGTCTCCGCGGTGGTGTACGCGATGTAGCAGGGCACTTGCGAGTCGTGGTGCGCGACGCGCTTCGTGCGAAAGCTGAAAGGCGTGGGATCGGCATCGCCCGGCTGCGCGGGAAAGCGCGACCAGTCGATGGTGCGTCCGTCAAGGCGGGGCGGGGTTCCGGTCTTGAGGCGGCAGCCGCGCAGGCCGAGTTTCCTTAGAGCTTCGCCCAGCAGAACTGCATTGGGCTCGCCGGAACGTCCCGCGGGATATTGCTGTTCGCCGCAGTGAATCAGGCCGTTGAGGAACGTCCCGGTGGTGATGATGACCGCCTGCGCGCCTACGGTACGGCCGTCGCGAAGACGAATCCCCAAAACGCGGCTTCCGCCCTCCGGCGTTCGGCTGCCGAACTCGCCCGACGGAATGCTGTGTGCTGCGTGCCCAATGGTTTCTTCGGAAGCCGAAGGCCGGGAACCTGCAGTCGGCTCCACAATCAGATCTGCCACTTCTGCTTGCTTAATCTTCAGATTCGGCTGCGACTCCAGGACCTCGCGCATCTTCAGGCGATAGGCCTGCTTGTCGCATTGCGCGCGCGGCGACCACACGGCCGGGCCGCGAGAAGTGTTCAGCAGCCGGAACTGGATGCCGACCGCGTCGGTAATTTCGCCCATGATGCCGCCGAGGGCGTCGACTTCCCGGACGAGGTGCCCCTTGGCAATGCCGCCGACCGCCGGGTTGCACGACATCTGCGCAATCAGGTCAACGTTGAGGGTATAGAGGGCGGTCTTCAGGCCCATGCGCGCGGCAGCCACGGCAGCTTCGCATCCGGCATGGCCGGCGCCGACGACGACTACCTCGAATTGTTCGGTGAATTGCATGGAAAGCGGGAGCCGAGCGCGAAAATCCATGCCTCGCTCGTTTTGCCCTTCGTTCGTTCATTCATTCTAGCAACATCGCCCGCCATGGATTTGTTTACGAAAATCTAACGCGGCTTTTGGATAGAATTGCGGCATAATCTTTTTTTGCAAAAGAGCGATTGTGGCTAAAACAATCCCCATTGGTGTTCGCGGCGAGGTGGAAGAGACGGTTGAATTCCGGCACACGCTCACGGCTCACCATCCGGAACTGCCGCCTGTTTATTCGACGCCGGATATGATCCGACTGATGGAAACGGCGGCGTTTCAGGCGCTGCAGCCTTACTGCGAAGGCGACGAGATTACCGTTGGCACCTCCATCCATGTGGAACATCGCGCTGCCAGCGGCATCGGCGCGCGCGTCAGAGCCGACGCGGTGCTCGAATCCTTCGACGGGCGTTTCTACACCATGCGCGTTACCGCCCGAGACGATGCGCAGGAAATTGGACGAGGCACCGTCGGGCGCGCGGTGATCAGCGTTGGAAAGTTCGTGGAGAAAATGAAGAGCGGACGCCGCTGAGCTTTATGACGAATCGGGAGCAAGCGCAAAAGGCGGAAGCGTTTCGAAGTCTCCACACGGGAAGGGACGTGTTGGTCCTGCCCAATGCGTGGGATGTGGCCAGCGCGCGAGTTGTCGAACAATGCGGCTTCCCGGCGATTGCGACCACTAGCGCCGGAATTGCTTTTTCACTCGGCTATGCCGACGGAGAGAAAATTCCGAAGGAAGAGATGTTCGCGGCGATCGCCCGCATCGCCCGCGCGACTGAAAGTACCGGTCACGGCAGATGTTGAATGCGGGATACGGGAATCGGCCGCAGGATACCGCCGAAACGGCTCGCGCGGTAATTGAGGCGGGCGCCGTGGGCATGAATCTCGAGGATGCAACGGGAAAAGCCGTTCGGCCGCTGGCCGAGTTATCCCTGCAGTTGGAGAAAATTTGCGCAGTGCGGGAGACCGCGACGCGCATGAAAATAGCGCTGGTCCTGAATGCGCGGACCGATATTTACCTGCTTCAGGTCGGCGATCCCGCGAAGCGCTATGACGAGGCTGTGCGCCGGCTCAGGGCCTTCCGCGATGGGGGAGCGGATTGCGTATTCGCTCCTGGCCTGCGGGATGCTGCGACGATAGGGCGTCTGGTTGCCGATCTGCAGTGCCCAGTGAACATTCTCGCTGTTCCCGGTTCGCCTTCGGTGACGGAGTTGCACAAGCTGGGCGTGGCACGGATCAGCCTGGGTTCGTGGCCGATGCGAGCGACACTCGGGCTGCTTCGCCGCCTGGCCGAAGAGTTGAAAGCAGCGGGGACCTACACTGCTTCGGATGGCGCGATCTCCTATGCGGAGATGAATGACCTGATGAATTCGAATAGAAGACAGAAGCCTGAGGACTGAAACTCCAATCCCGATCGGAGTTATCTCCGATACTCACGGACTGCTGCGCCCCGAGGCGCTCGCCGCATTACGGGGCTCGCAGCACATCGTTCACGCTGGGGACGTCGGCGATCGTGAAATTATTAAGAGGCTCGCAACTATTGCACCTGTCAGCGCTATTCGCGGCAACGGTGACAACGATGCATGGGCGCGCACATTGCCGCAGACGCAAGTCGTCGAGATTGGCGGCGTTTCGATCTACGTACTACATGATCTGGCGAAGCCCGACCTGAAGCCGAAAGCCGCAGGATTCCAGATTGTGATTTCCGGCCACAGCCACGTTCCGAAGCAGGAGATGCGCGATGGCGTGCTTTACTTCAATCCCGGCAGCGCAGGGCCGCGGCGCTTTCAATTGCCGGTGACGGTTGGGAGGCTCGTCGTGCTGGACGGAAACATTCGCGGAGAAATCGTTCGGATTCTTGACTGAAAGCGCGGATGCGGATTTGAAGGCACCGCGAAGTCCCGAATGCAGAGTCCGCGCCGTTGCTACAATCCCAGAGAATGTCCATCGCATTCCGCATTGATACCACCAGCGGCAAAGCGCGCCGCGGATGCCTGCTTACGCCGCGTGCTGAAATTGCAACACCTGTGTTCATGCCGGTAGGCACGCAGGCGACCGTGAAGGGCGTGCCGCAGGAGACGCTGGAAGAATTGGGCGCGCAGATCATTCTTGGCAACACTTATCATCTCTATCTTCGGCCGGGAGTCGAGACCGTCCGGCGCATGGGGGGCCTGCATGGCTTCATGGCATGGCGACGGGCGATTCTGACCGATTCGGGCGGCTTTCAGGTCTTCAGTCTCAGTGAACTGCGCAAAGTTACCGACGACGGTGTGACATTTCGTTCGCACCTGGACGGCTCGTCGCATTTCTTCAGCCCGGAGAGTGCGATGGCGGCGCAGATCGGGCTGGGCGCCGACATCATCATGGCGTTTGATGAGTGCACGGAGTTCCCGGCGGATCGCGCCCGCGCGCGCGCTTCGATGGAAATGACGGCGCGCTGGGCGGCGCGCAGCAAAAAATATTTTGAGGATCACAAGCATGAAGTGCCGTGGGGTGCGGCTTCCGCTCTCCGGCTTCCGGCGTCCGGCACATGCCTTGTGGGGACAGCCGCCCCCGGCTGTCCCGCGGAGCGAAGCTCCGCAGCCGTTCCGGCGAGCTTGCGTTCGTCTGGACATCCGCTGGCGGCATCAATCCCCGCCCTAGCCGCAAAAGGCGCGGCTAGCATGGGGCACCCAGACTCTGATAGCGCCACACAATCTCGGCAAACCCACCCTCAGCAAACCCAGTCTCAGCAAACCCGGTCTCAGCAGACTCAGTCTCTCTTCGGTATCATCCAGGGCGGTATGGATCGCGAGCTGCGGAAGGAATCCGCCGAGCGGACCATTGAAATTGGCTTCCCCGGTTACGCCATTGGAGGGCTCAGCGTGGGAGAGCCGCGGGAGCTTACCCGTGAGATCGTCGAGTCAACCCTTGAGCATTTGCCCGCCGACAAGCCGCGCTATCTGATGGGAGTGGGCACGCCCGAAGAAATTGTCGAGTACGCTGACCTGGGCGTGGACATGATGGATTGCGTCCTGCCGACGCGCGCCGCGCGGCACGGGCTGCTGTTTACATCGGAGGGCAAAGTGTCGATCAAACAGGCGCGCTACGCCCAGGATCCGGAGCCGCTTGACCCTAACTGCGGCTGCCGGGTCTGCCAGCGCTACTCGCGGGCATATCTGCGCCATCTTTATGCATCTAACGAAGTGCTGGCGCAGGTCCTGAACACGATCCACAACCTGAGTTTCTACCTTGACACTATGCGGCGGGTGCGGCATTCTATTTCACTTGGGGAAGAGTCCCGTTTTCTCTCTAGTGTCTGGTCAGGACCGAAACCGTAGACTCAATGGGCAGCGCTCCCCGGATTCAAGCCCTGAAAGCTGAACGAACCCGGCCGATGTCGATCTAAACTCCGTGGTGACATAACAGCTCCCGCGGCGCTGCGGCGCTAATGTAGCGCGGGCGTTTTTTCGCGAATACAACGCTCAGATCTTCATATGCAATTCTTGATGGCAGTGCAGCTCGGCGGCGGCGGCGGTATGGGGTGGCTCGGGATAGCGCCCCTCATCTTCATTTTCGCCATTTTTTATTTTCTGTTGATTTTGCCCCAGCAACGCAAGCAGAAGAAATGGCAGGCCATGCTGGATCAGCTCAAAACCGGCGACAAGGTCACGACCAGCGGCGGCCTGCGGGGGACGATCATGGCGCTCAAGGATGATTCCCTGCACCTGCGCGTGCCTCCGAATAATCTGCTGTTGGAGGTTACCAAAGCCTCGGTCGTGCATGTGACCACGAACGAGGAAGAAGTGAAGACCAAATAAGCCACTGAACACCGATTTTAGATTTCATATGAACAAGAATTTTCTCTGGAAGCTCGCATTCATCGTTGGCACGGTCCTGTTCTTCCTGTTTGGAATCTTCGGGATTCCTAAGAGTTTTACCGCACAGGGGCTGCTTACGGCGCTGACCGATCACATCCACCTCGGGCTCGATCTGAAGGGCGGGACGCACCTGATTCTGCAGGTTCAGGTCAATGACGCGGTCAATGTGGTGGCGCAGAATGCGGTCGAGGTGCTGAAAGAGCAGTTGCGCAATCGCAAGATCGACTACACCGATGTTTCCCAGTCCGACCCGCAGAACAATCCCGACCAGATCGTGCTAAAGGGCGTGCAATCCAGTGCGCGCGGAGACCTGCTCGACATTGTCCACCAGCGGCTTCCCGACTATGACATCACCGGAGGCTCCCAAAATACCTGGACGCTGGCCATGAAGCCTGCGAGTCTGAATGAACTGAAGGACAAAGCGGTCACGCAGGCCATTGACACGATTCGTAACCGCATCGACGCTCTCGGCGTCAGCGAGCCCACCATTGAACCGCACGGGCTTGGGCAATACCAGATCCTGGTGCAACTTCCGGGCGTCGACGATTCCGGACGTGTCAAAGACATCATGCAGTCCACCGCCATGCTGGAAATTAAGCAGATGACGGATGGGCCCTATCCCAGCGAGCAAGCGGCCCTCCAGGCCAAGGGTGGCGTGGTGCCTGCCGATTCCATCCTGCTGCCGGGGCAATGCGCGAACGGAACGGAGCAGACCTGGTGTTTCGTGTCCCGCGTTTCGGCTGTCAGCGGCAAAGATCTGCGCGACGCGCAAGCCAGCACCGACCAGAACGGCCAGCCCAGCGTCACCTTTTCTCTGACGGGCGATGGTGGCCAGAGGTTTTACGGTTTCACTTCCGCTCACGTCGGCGACAATCTGGCCGTGGTGCTCGACAATAAAGTCCAGGAAGTTGCCAGCATTAAGGAACCGATCCGCGATCAGGGCTCGATCAGTGGCGGCCGCATGAGCGAGCAGCAGGCGAAGGATCTTTCCATGGTCCTGCGCTCGGGCGCTCTGCCAGCCAGCATCAAATATCTGCAAGAGGAAACCGTGGGACCGTCGCTGGGTACGGATTCCATCCGATCTGGAGTGCGGGCTGCCGTGTACGGAATGGTGGCCGTGCTGATTTTCATGCTGGTCTACTATCGCGGGGCAGGCATTAATGCGGATGTCGCGCTTATCATGAACCTGATCATTTTGCTCGGATTCCTGGGGTGGTCGACGATTGCAGGCGTCAATGTCGCCCTGACCTTGCCGGGAATCGCTGGAGTGATTCTGACGGTCGGCATGGGCGTGGATTCCAATGTGCTGATCTTTGAGCGTATCCGTGAAGAGTTGCGCAACGGCAAGACGCCGCCCTCGGCGGTGGACCAGGGTTTCAGCCATGCCTGGATCACGATTGTGGATACACACGTCACCACCATCGTTTCCGCCGCGATTCTGTTTATCTTTGGCACCGGTCCGGTGAAAGGGTTCGCCACCACGCTCACGTTTGGTTTGCTGGCAAACCTGTTTACTGCCGTGTTCGTGTCGCGCTTCATCTTCGACTGGGTGCTCAGCCGCAAGCAGCGCGGAGAAGCGCTCAGCATTTAGAAGCAAGGTTTCAGAGTTTCAATGTTTCAAGGTTTCGACGTGCGGCCATGTTGACCTTGAATCTTAGACCTTGAAACTTTGAAACTTTGACACCTTGAAACTTTGAGATCTGGAGCTTTGACTTGGAGTTCTTTCGCAATACCAACATAGATTTTCTGGGGAAGAAGTGGTATTTTCTCGCCTTTTCGCTGATCTTCAGCGTCGCCGGTTTGTTTTCCATGCTGTTCTGGCACCACATACCGTGGGGCGTAGACTTCCGCGGCGGAACCCTGGTCTACGTCAAATTCTCCCATGCGCCGGACTACGGCGCGATCGCCGCGGAGATGAATCGCGCGGGTCTGCGGAGCCCAAAGACGCAGCGTTACGGTCCCGCTTCCAACAACGAAGTGTTGATCGACCTCGATGTGCGCGAGACCAACGAGCAGGCCCTCGATGAGGGCAAGGTGAAGATCATCCGCGCGCTAGAGACTCATGCCCAACCGGGCAAGGTTGACCTGAACAACACCAGCGTCCTCGAAATCAAGAACTTTTTGATCGATAAAGACCCACTCCACCTGGGCGTCAACGCGGATCAGAAGTATGCGGCGCAGGCGCAGGCCATCGTGGATTATCGCGACAAAGTGCAGGGCGGGGTCTTGAATTCTGCCGACCAGTTGATGAGCGCCCCAGGAGTTGACCCGAGGGTGGTGGCGGCGCTGCCGGATCATTTCTTTGTTTCCGACTTTGGCGTACGAAATGTCGCGATTATCGGCCCCCAGGTCGGCTCCCAATTACGCACCCAGGCCGGACTCGCCACCCTGTACTCGCTCCTCGGCATGCTGGTTTACCTTGGGTTCCGGTTTGAGTGGATTTATGGCGTTGCCGCGGTGGTGACGGTCTTCCACGATACTCTGATCACCGTGGGCGCTTTTTCCCTCACCAACACCGACATTACCCTCACCGTGATCGCAGCGATTCTCACCCTGATTGGTTACTCTAATAACGACACGATCGTGGTATTTGACCGCATCCGGGAAAACATTAAACTCATGCGGCGCGAGAAGCTGTCGGACATCGTCAATCGCAGCATTAATCAAACCCTGAGCAGAACGATCTTGACAGCGGGCCTAACCTTCCTTACCGTACTCGCACTCTTTTTGTTCGGAGGCGAGGTGCTTCGAGGATTTAGCCTCGCGCTGGTCATTGGCATCTTGATCGGCACGTATTCCTCGATTGCGATTGCAGCTCCCATCCTGGTGGCCTATCAGGATTGGCGGGTTGCACGCGGCAAGCGCCCGGTGGCTATGCCCGTGGGCCGGTCCAGGTAGCAGGCCTAGGCACAGGGTCGGCCTAGGTAAGATACCCGATGGCGCGCTGGTAATGATTGCGTTAGCCCTTGTTATGTAGGCAGTTAGTGGTATGCGTCCCAGGCTCGGTGCAGCCCCTTGAGGCGCGGCACGAAACTGGGATCAAAGGGGAATCGTCCGGTGTCTAAGTATCCGTAAGGTCGTGATGAGTAAGGGGAGAGTCACATGTTTGAAGACAGCCTTATCGAGTCCGGCGGCAAGCTGAAGACCAAGCGGGGCCGAACGTCATTGGTCGCGTTTGTGCTGGAAGTGATGATCATCGGCGTCATGGTGCTGATTCCGTTGATTTTCACGGAAGCGTTGCCCAAGGGTACGACGCTATTTATGCTGGTGGCCCCCCCACCACCGCCACCGCCACCACCGCCAGCCGCAGCTCCGGTGCACGTGGTCAAGCAGGTCCAAACCGACATCATTAACGGCGAATTGCGCACGCCTACCAAGATTCCCAAAAAAGTCGAAATGATCAAAGAAGACGAGGCCCCGCCGCCGGTGATGGCGTCCACAGGGGTAGTGGGCGGCGTCCCGGGCGGGGTTCCGGGAGGATCGATGGGCGGCGTAATCGGCAGCGTTCTCAGTTCCACGCCGACCGTGGCGCCGAAGATCGCCACGCCGCAGCGCGTGCGCGTGTCGTCCGGCGTATCCTCGGGACTGCTCATTCGCAAGGTTAGCCCGAACTATCCGCCGCTGGCGCGGCAGGCGCGCATTCAGGGCACGGTGATCCTGCAGGCCCAGATCAGCAAGGATGGCAGCATCACAGACCTGCGGTTGATCAGCGGGCACCCCATGCTGGCTCCAGCCGCGATCGACGCCGTGAAGCAGTGGAAATATAAGCCCTACCTGCTCAATGGCGAACCGGTCGAGGTCGAGACCACCGTGCAAGTAAACTTCACCCTCGCCGGGGGCTAAACTCCCCAGCGCGGCGCAGTTCGAGGTTTCAGTAAAAGTGTGTGTGATCCTCCCAGCAATCTTCTGGAGGCGGGAGGAGTTTCGACGAGTCCGGCCAACGCTGCGCCGCAGTTTTTGGCCGGTTTGTGCCTGTGTGGCAAAATTCGCATTCCCGCTGGCATTAATTCTTTAGCCAGCGTATTGCGCTGCAAAGTGCATCAAAGGGTCCTAGTAAATGTCGAGAGTTCGGAGGAGGGAAAGCAACTCATGTTCGCAACTCACGTAGCAGGTAGTCTCGCTCACATCTCCGCTGCAGCCACCTGGATCATGCAGGAAAACGGCGGCACCTTGGCAACTGATCCATTGGGCCTGTGGAAGGCAATGGGCTGGGTTGCCAGAACCGTGGTCATCATTCTCTTTATCATGTCCGGCTGGTCGATCGGCGTGATGATTGATCGCTGGATGGCCTATAGCGCAGCCCGCAAACAATCCCGCGCCTTTGCTCCCGCCGTAGCCGGAGCTCTGCGCGATGGCCGCATCGACGAAGCCATCAAGGTTGCCGAGCGCAACAAAAAGAGCCATCTGGCCAAGGTCGTCACCGCCGGCCTGATGGAGTTCAAGGCTCACCAGGATAGCCCCGGCGCTATTCCGGGCGAAACCATTGAAGCCTCCAAGCGCGCTCTGGAACGCACCGAAGCCATTGTCCACGCCGAACTGAAGCGTGGATTGGGTGGCCTCGCCACCATCGGCTCGACCGCTCCCTTCGTGGGACTGTTCGGAACGGTGATGGGCATTCTGAACGCCTTCATCGGCATCAACAACTCCAAGGCTACCGGTCTAGCGGCAGTCGCCGGCGGTATTGCTGAGGCTCTGGTTACGACGGCCATGGGGCTGCTCGTCGCGATCCCGGCTGTCATGATGTTCAATTATCTTACCGGTCGCGTGGAAGCCTTCAACGTCGAAATGGATAACTCATCCAGCGAGTTGATCGACTACTTCCTGAAGAAGCGCGGCGATATTCGCCGATAAACGCTCGGTCTGGTTTTCGCAGTGAGTTGCTCTGTCCGGCGCTGGAGCAATCCGGCGCCGGGCTTTCCCAACCCGAAAGCAGATCGCTTTGCAGCCGGGACCGCGGCGGAAGCACGGGAGATACTAGCTATGGCATTAGCGAAACGGAACGAAGGCGCGAAGGTCACCTCGGAAATCAACGTCACGCCCATGGTGGACGTGATGCTGGTTCTGCTGATCATCTTCATGGTGGTCACGCCCATGTTGCAAAAAGGCATCAGCGTGGATATGGCTCCGGTCAACAATCCGGAACAGATGCCGGATGCGGACAAAGAAGACGCACTACTGGTCTCCATTACCCGGGACGGCAAAGTTTACTTCGGCAGCGACCAAATTTCGGTCAACAACTTGACGGGCAAGGTAAAAGACCGTCTGGCCAACAAGCAGGATAAGCGTGTATACGTGAAAGCCGACATGCGTGCCCGCTTCGGCAGCGTGGTGCAGGTGGTGGATTCGGTTCGTGCGGCTGGGGTCAACGATCTTGGTTTGCTGACCGAGCAGAAGAAGACTACAAACACCCCGCCACCGCCGCCGACGCCGGGGCAGTGAGGCTAACGAGAGCAACATAAGAGGAGAACGATCATGGGTATGGCAGTCGGCCCGAGCGGAGGCCAAAGTGCAAACATCAATGTCACGCCGCTCATTGACGTACTGCTGGTGTTGCTGATCATCTTCATGGTGATCTCGCCCGTCACGCCCAAAGGGCTGGACGCGCTGGTTCCTCAGCCGCCTCCGCCGAACGCTCCCAAGAACAATACGCCCGACCGCACGATCGTGGTGCAGTTGATCGACCGGGGTGCGGGTCAGGCGCCAGGGGTGAAGATCAACAACGAGGACGCGACCTGGGACAACCTGCAGGGCCGCCTTACCGACATTTACAAGCAGCGCGCGGAAAAGGTCATGTTCGTGAAGGGCGATGACGCTATTCCCTTCGCCAACGTCGCCAATGTCATCGATATTGCCCACGCCGCCGGTGTGGACAAGGTCGGCCTGATTACCGCGAAAATTGAAGCGGGCGCCTGAACGGCGTGCCGTATAGCGGGCAGCGGTAAAGCTCGGAGTTGCGAAATTCGTAATCGGCCCACTGCACGGAAGCGTACCCCCAGCTTCCGTGCTGCCGCGGCTCGCGCTTGTCAAATCGATGTCTCTGGGCCTAGGATGCTCTGTCGAGGGAGACTTACACCGCAATGAAAAAGATCGCAAAACTCATTACGCTGGCGGCGGCACTGCTGGCGCTCTTCTCCTCTGTGGGATGCGACAAGCTACGGGCGCGCGACCAGCTCAACAAAGGCGTGGAATCTTACAAGAACAACCATTACGAGCAGGCCATCGATCACTTCCAGCAGGCCGTTCAACTGGATCCCGGCCTCATCAATGCGCGCATGTATCTGGCGACCGCCTTCGTATCGCAATATATTCCCGGCGTCAACTCGCCGGATAATCTGCGCACCGCCCAGCAGGCCATCGATGAATATCAAAGAGTGATCGACGCCAATCCTACTCGCGACCAGAAGGTGAACGCCGCCAAGGGTATCGCGTACCTCTATTTGAACGAAAAGAAATGGGACGAAGCCAAGAAGTACTATCGCATGGCCTCCGACCTCGATCCCAACGATCCCGAGCCCTACTACTCCATCGGCGTAATCGACTGGACCGCCGCCTACCAGCCGCGTATGGAAGAGCGCGCCAAGCTAGGCATGAGGCCGGAAGAGAATCTGAATCCCAAGAATAAAGATCAGAAGAAGGTCTGCGAAGAATTGAAGGCAAAGAACGCCCCCGCCATTCAGGAGGGCATCGATAGCCTTAACAAGGCCATCCAGCTCCGTCCTGACTACGACGATGCCATGGCCTACCTGAACCTGATGTACCGTGAAAAGGGAGACGTTGAGTGCGACGACCTCTCCGGCCGCGCCGAAGATCTGAAGACCGCGGACCATTGGGTCAACGAAACCTTAAGAGTCAAGAAAGCCAAAGCCGAAAAAGCGGCGCAAAACTCTCAGGGTGGAATCACCGTGGATCAACCAAAATAAGGCCAGTCAAAGACAGACATTGTTCCGGCATCGTGATCCGGCCATTGTCACCCTGGGCGAGGATTTGCTTCGCGAATGCGACGCAACCGCAGTTGAACGACCTTCTGCCTTCACCGGCAGTTCTTGGCCGCGAGAGCCTTTAGCCGTGAAGAACCAGCCGAAAACGCGAAAGAAGATTTCTTCCCACCCGTCCCAAAGCAGCTATCGGCTGTAAAGCCGCACCTCGACCTTCGTAAAATGCCACCGATCCACCCTGGGAAACGATTCCGACAGAACCCGCGTGAGCAGCAAGGTTGTAGCATCAGGATTCTCCGCGGGGCCGTTGTTCATCAGCATAACCCACACGCGCGGGTGGCTGACCCCTGCGGCATGCAACAAGTCCGCCGTAGGCTTGCCAGTAAAATCACGGTAATCGAGCCTGTCTCCGTGATGTGGGAAAACGATCTCGGGTCCGAGCTTCTCGGTGACACGCGCGCTCGCCGTGTTCTCGCTGGTCCGCAACGACCGAAAAAACTCATAGGCAACGCGAGTCGCAGCGATGTGGAAGACAATCGCGTCTCTCGGCTGGGAGTGATCGAGGATGAAGTCGCTGGCCGCGCTCGACGCATCCCGCTCGTCATCGAAGTCGTGACCGTAGACGAAGAAAACTCCCTGTGAGCCGAGCAGCAAGATCCCGCTAAGCGCGGCCACGAGAAGCCACGCTTGCCGCAGCCGAGCCAGCCCGGCTGCCGCCAGAATCAGCAGGGCGGGCAGGCAGAAGATCATATAGCGCCCCAGAAATACCGGACGCGCCAACGACAGCAAGACAGTCAGCAGGACAGGGAAGATCAGCCAGATCAGAAGAAACTGTGTCCGCCAGGTCTCCCAACTGGTCTCCGAACTCCCACCGCCTGCGAACAATTGTTTTCCGAGCGGCATCGCCGCAGCAACACAAGCGACGGCGTAGATCATCAGGAGAGCCCAGTTGTTGCCCCCTGCCAGATGCTCGTAAGATTCCAGCACATCGCGAATCCCGGGTCGGGTGATCCAACGGATCGGCCCGGCCCCGGTTTTCGCCACAAAGACCAGCAAAGGCAGCACGGCAACGCCGATCACAGTCCACGCCTGTCGCAGTCGCGCCGACCGCGCGGTGTTTTCAGTTGCAGACTGGAGGTGACCGCCTAGCGACCGCAGACCCAGCCACTGCGCCGCCACCAACAGCAGTGCATAAAAGTGTGCATAGACAGCCAGGATGCTCACCGTGACATAACCGAGCCGGTTGCGCCGCGTCGGTTGCCGCAGAAACGAAATCAGAAAGCCCGAGGATAGTGTCGCTAACAGCACAAACAGCGCGTAGCTGCGCGCTTCCTGAGCGTAGCGCACGTTGTAGGCGTTGAAAGCAAAGAGCGCCGCCGCAATCACGGCGACTCGCCGGTCGTACAGAAGCCCCGCCAGCCAGTAGATTGCCGGTACCGTGGCGGCGGCAATCAGCACCGAAAGGCTGCGAATGAAGAACGGGCTTTGCCCGTAGTGGTGATTAACGCTCAGCCAGATCCGCAACAGAACGTAGTACAACGCCATGTTGGCTTCGCGCCACCACAGCAGGTGCAAAAAGTCGCTCCAGGGAATGCGCGCGACTTCCACGCTGAAACACTCATCAAACCAGAAGGGCTTGCTGGCCAGATAGAGAAACCGAATTACCGTGGCCGCAACCAGGAGTAGAAGAATGGTCGGCCAGTGGACTTGTCGAAAGGGTGAAGCGCCTGCGTTCGGTTTCGCTGCGAGGTCGGGTGGCAGCATGCTGAGGATTGGAAGGCCGTCCAGTTCCAGATGATACTATGCTAGAAAATCCTCGAGAGGGCGCGTATTTTCGATCTCAGAGCAGCACGGGCGATTTGAACTCTGCGGCGGCGTCATCCTGACCGGAGCCGTTCTTCAGGCGAAGGCCGGAAGGATCTCGCGCGCCGACCAATGACGCTAGACAACCGAACATGAACATGTCGTCCCTGGAGACCGCAACACGCCCCGAACCCGCGACGCCCAATCGCTGGAAGGAATCGGTGTCGGTAATCGTGCCGGTTTATAACGAGGCGGCACACCTCGACGAACTGCTCCAGGCAATCCACGCCTCCCCGGTAAAAAAAGAAATCATTATCGTCGACGATGGCTCGACCGACGGCACGCGCGAAAAACTGCAATCGCTGCCGTCAACGGACGATGTCACAGTCGTGTTCCACGAGAAGAACTACGGCAAAGGAGCGGCCATCCGCACTGCCCTGGCCTACGCCCGCGGCGAGTACGTGCTCATCCAGGACTCCGATCTGGAATACGACCCGCAGGATTATCCGCGATTGTTGCGCCCTCTCGAAGACGGCAGAGCAAACGTCGTCTATGGGGTGCGCCCCGACCGTCCCGAACGCGGCCTGCGCTTCTTCCTTGGAGCCAAGCTGTTGACTCACCTGACCAATCTTCTTTACCGCGCGGGCATTCACGACGAGGCGACTTGCTACAAAGTCGTTCGCCGCTCGCTCCTGACCCAGCTCCACTTGCAATGCCGCCGCTTCGAGTTCTGCCCGGAAGTGACGGCCAAGCTCTGCCGCCTGGGCGAGAAGATTGCGGAGGTCCCCATCTCGTACCATCCGCGCTCAGCCATAGAAGGAAAGAAGATCCGCCACTCCGACGGATGGCTGGCGGTCTGGACCCTGATCCGCTACCGTTTTCTTCCCCTCCGCCGCTGGTTACGGCCAGATCAGGACAAGCCGCAAGCCCCGTTTGCGGTGAGCTTTTCGCGTACGCCGTCGAAATAAAAAATGAAACAAAGAATGAGGGTGCCCACCCTTCTCGCGCCTTTTGCGACAGGGTTGGGTCCTTTGATCTCCGATGTTATTGTGATGGTCCGCCGTCCATTGTGACAGGCTCCGCCTCCTCGGCGTACCCGGATTCCGCTGCGACCTCGGAATCTCCTGTAAAATCTTGGGTTCGCCGAGCGCTGCGCCAAGAAGATGTTGAAGAAAATTCTCATCGCCAACCGCGGCGAGATTGCCGTGCGCGTCATCCGCGCCTGCCACGAGATGGGAATCGCCGCGGTTGCCGTCTACTCTGACGTGGATCGTGCCTCGCTGCACGTCCGCAAAGCCGATGAGGCTTATCCCATCGGCGCAGCTGCAGCTTCCGAATCGTATCTCAACTTTCAAAAGATTCTCGACGTAGCCGCGCGATCCGGCGCAGACGCCATCCATCCCGGTTACGGATTTCTGTCCGAAAATGCGAAGTTCGCCCGAGCCTGCGCCGACGCGGGCGTAAAGTTCATTGGCCCAACGGCAGCGGCGATGGACGCCATGGGCTCGAAAACCCGCGCCCGGCGAGCCATGGAGCGCGCGGGCGTTCCGTTCGTGCCTGGCACTTCGCGCGGCCTCGAATCGTTCGAACAAGCCGAACAGGTTGCCGCTCAAATTGGCTATCCCATAATGTTGAAAGCCGCCGCCGGCGGCGGCGGCAAAGGCATGCGTCTGGTGCATGCTCCCGAAGAACTGAGGTCAGCGCTGGACGGTGCGCGCAGCGAGGCGGAACGGTCCTTTGGCGACAGCGAGGTCTACGTCGAGAAGGCGATTGTCAATCCGCGCCACATCGAGATGCAGATACTAGCCGACGAGCATGGGAACATGGTCTATCTCGGCGAGCGCGAATGTTCTCTGCAACGCCGCCATCAGAAGGTAGTCGAGGAGGCGCCATCGCCGATCGTTGACGCTGACATGCGAAAAAGAATGGGCGAAGTCGCGGTTCGAGTGGCCCAGGCCGCGGAATACACGAATGCCGGCACAGTTGAGTTCCTGGTCGACGAGCAGAAGAATTTCTATTTCCTGGAAATGAACACGCGGTTGCAAGTGGAACATCCGGTAACTGAATTAGTCACCGGACTCGACCTGGTTCACTTGCAGATTGGGATTGCGGCCGGCGAACGCTTGCCTTTGACTCAGGAAGAAGTGCAGATTCGCGGACACGCCATCGAGTGCCGGATCTACGCCGAAGATCCCGACAATAATTATTTCCCAAGCCCGGGCAAGATCACATTGCTGCTTTCGCCTGAAGGGCCGGGAATCCGCCTGGACAGCGGCATGTATGAAGGCTGGGCCGTGCCCTTGGACTACGATCCGCTACTGGCCAAACTGGTCGGTTATGGCACAGACCGCGAGCAGGCCATGGGCCGGCTGAGGCGCGCGCTCGACGAATATTTTGTGGGCGGAATCAAAACCAATATTTCGCTGTTTCGCCGCATCCTGAACGATCCGGATTTCCGCGCCGCGAATATCGATACCGGTTTTCTCGATCGTCTCTTGAAGCAGAAGCGTGCCGAAACGGCGAAGGATCCGAAAGCAATCGAAGTAGCGGCCATCGCTGGCGGAATTTTTGCGGTCATGGGTTCTGCCGCCGCTGGATCGACTGAATTCCCGGGCGCAAATACTTCGGTGAATAACAAGCCAAGCGCCGCCTCGAACTGGAAGATTGCCGCCAAGAACGAGGCAATGCGATGAGACTCAAGCCCTTGACGGGAAACCGGCAACTGGCACCTGACCACCGCTCTTTGTGACTTACCACATCACCATCGACGGCAAGAATTACAAGCTCGATCTCAATCGAGCAGATGGCCGCTGGGCATGCCGGCTCGGTGGCCGCGAAGTCGAAGTTGACGTTGTGCTGGTAAGGCCCGCTGTGCTATCTCTGCGAATCGGCAACCAGGCTTACGAAGCAAAGTGCGAACTCGCCGGCGGAGAGATGTATCTTTCTGTCGGCAGCACCCGCTTTGCGGCGGAAGTTCGCGACCCGCGCTCGCTGCGCGGCCGCGTGCGTGCGGCGGATGATCACGGGCCGAAAAAGCTTGTTGCTCCTATGCCGGGGAAGATTATTCGCGTGCTGGTGAGCCAGGGAGAAGAAGTCGAGGCAGGCGCAGGCGTGCTCGTGGTGGAAGCGATGAAGATGCAGAACGAAATCAAATCGCCGAAGAAAGGCACGATTCAGAAGATTCTGGTCAGCGAAGGCGCGGCGGTGAATGCCGGAGACGTACTGGTAATTGTGGAGTAGAGGACTCCTGCGACCTTCGCTCGCCCCTTCGACTTCGCTCAGGGCAAGCTAGCCGAGGGCGGCTGTCCCCACATGGGGTATTTCCGCGAATGAGAAAGTGCCGCCTATTTTTCGACGCCATTGCTGTCCAGGACTCTCTTCGCGTAGTAGTTCTCAACCTTGGCGGAATCCCGTAGAACTTCGTAGTAGGCGGCCTTCAGCAACTGCTCGCGGCGGTCGTGGAGTTGTGCGTGGATGGCCTGCTGCACCCGCGGATCGGACAATTCCCGTTGTCCCGCGGGTTCTTTCGACACCAGTTTTACGATGCGGAAACCCAACGCCTGTCTGGTTGCGGGATTGACCACGCTGACAATAGCGCTGTACTGGCCGGGCTTGAGCTTCATGACCGCATCGCGCGTGGCTGGATCGGTTCCCTTAAGCCCCGACTCGGGAACGGTGCCGAGATCGCCGCCATTGCCCGAGGTCTCCGGATCTTCGGAATATTTCATGGCCAGCGTCGCAAAGTCGTCGCCGCTATCGAGACGGTTCGAGATCATCTGGATTTTCTTGCGTGCGTCCGCTTCGTTCTGTGCCTTGTCGTTCTGATTTTGCGCCTGCGGGTTGGGCGCAGGAGTCACCATGATCTGGGCCAGGTGATATCGGGGTTCGATCAAATTGAATTCGGCCTTATGCGCGTTGTAGTAGTCGGCGATGTCCTGGTCGGTGACATTGATCTTCGAAGATACTTCTTTATTCATCACCTTTTCCAGGGTGATGGAGCGGCGGATATCGCGCTTGAAATCGGCCAGTGAGATTTTCTTTTCCTTGAGCCGCTTTTGGAACTCGTCTTCCGACGCTGGAGACTTGATCTCGTTATATTTCCGGTCAACTTCTTCGTCGGTGGCTAGCAGGCCGAGTTTTTCGGCGCGACGCATGACGATTTCATCTTCGATGAGCTGGTGCAGAATATTCAGCCGCAAGGCGGTGGCCTGCTCTCCAGTGGGCGGTTGCTGGGCGGAGGCGACCTGGTTTTCATAGTAGCTGTCAACGTCAGATTTCAAAATTTTCCGGCCATCCACCGTCGCCATCACGTTGCCGCTGGTCTGCTGGTTACAGGCAGCCAAGCCCGCCAGCAGCGCGGCTGCGGAGAGAGCCGCGGCGGATTTGGCAAAGAAAAAGTTTTTTTTCAAGAACGTTTCTCCTGAGTGCACCTACATTCGAAATCGGTCTGTCCGAAGGCGTCGCGCCATGTGCCCCCGACCGCAATCACCTGGATGCAGGCGCTGGGGCCGAGGGAGCGTGCTGGGGCACGGGCTGTCCTGCATCTCTTAGCGCTGCGTCCAGCGCGGCGCGGACTTCACCGATGGGAACCGCGCCGTCGATCTTCTGGCCATTGACGAAGAGCGCCGGCGTGCCGTTGATGCCGAGTTCATCCGCCTGCTTCATGGACGCTCGCACCGCATCTTCGTTTTGAGCCTTGACGCAGGATTGCAGTTTCCCTGCGTCAAGGCTATGTTTCTGCCCTTGCAGCATTGTTATTTTGTCGATCGCGTCGAAGCGCGCCGCCGGAGTTTTTTCGTTGTCCACCTCGCGTTTGTTGGCGTGCATGTAGTCGGCGAAATCCCAGTAAGCATCGGTGTTTTGGGCCGCGAGGCAATTTGCGTCAACCGCGGCGTGGATCGCCCAGGGATGAATCTCAGACAGTGGATCGTCTTTGTAGATGAAGTTCACCCGATCACCATATTCCTTGAAGATCTCGGGGAATAGGGTCTGATGCATCCGCGAGCAGAAGGGACATTCGAAATCATCGAAATTGATCACGACAACCTTGGCGGACTTCGCTCCGCGCGAGGGCCGGCCGCTGACGTTGATCTTACTCATCAAGTCGGCAAAGGGATCTTTGTTCAAGTCAAATTTGGTGACACGCAGCATCGTGACGCGGTCTTTGGACAGCAGGAACTTATAATCTTTCTGCTTGCCCTCGCCGCCGTCGATGTTCACCGAGACTGCGTCATAGCCGGGCAGATCGTTACTGGGAGTAATGGCGCCCACTGTGACTTTTACCTCGGCGGGGATGGTGTAGAAAGAGCGCACCTGGTGTTCGATTTTGCGAGCCACGTCGGGAGGAGCGGACTGGGCTACACAACCCAGGCAAACCAGAAGCAGGATGAGCAATGAACGTCGAATTAGAATCAACAGGAACCGCCTCAGCATCACTAGTTATCTTTTGATTATCTCATAGCGAATGCGGGTCGCGGATTGGATGCTTCCAGAGCGGGAGGCCACTCACCTTTAGCCGGTGCGGCGGAGTTGTTCCGCGGGAAGTAATGCATTCATCGACCCGGAGCGAAATCCTTCCAGATCGAGAGTGACGAACTTGAATCCCAAAGCTTTGAAGATCGCCGTAAATTGGGCAGCCATGTCGGCATTCAGAGCTCGATCCAATTCCTCGCGGTCGATCTCGATGCGAACGATGTCTCCATGGTGGCGGACACGAAACTGGCGAAAGCCGAGGGCGCGAATAGCGTCTTCGCCGCGTTCGACTACCTCGAGCGTTTCGCGCGTGACCGGGCGGCCGTATTCGATGCGGGAGGAGAGGCAGGCGGAGGCTGGCTTGTCCCAGATGCGCAGACCGGCCTGGCGCGCGAGTTCGCGAATATCCTGCTTGGCGAGTCCAGCTTTCAGGAATGGAGCGGCCACGTGGTGCTCTTGGGCGGCCTGCTGGCCGGGACGGAAGTCGCCCTGATCGTCGTGATTTACACCGTAAGCGATCGCATCGAAGCCGCGGGCGGCACGGATATTTTCCATCACCGCGAAGAGCTCATCTTTACATTGAAAGCAGCGCTGCCCGTCGTTGCGAGCGTATTCCGGGCGCTCCAGTTCGGAAGTTGAGATCACTTCCAACGGAATTCCTTGTTCGTTGGCGAAGGCAATGGCATCGTTCAACTGAGTGCGGGCCAGGCTGGGGGAGTCGGCGATCACCGCCAACATGTCTGCGCCCAGAGCGCGGTGAGCGGCCCAGGCGAGATAGGCGGAGTCTACGCCGCCGGAATAGGCGACCAGGACGCGGCCCAGAGCTCGCAGTTCGAGCTGCAGTTTCGAATGCTTGGCGGCAATGTCGGCTTCGGGCGCCTGCATGTTGCTATGGTATCAGCCCCGCATTGAGGTACGAGCATTAAGGAGCTGCGAAATGCTTTGCTCAATACAAGCGTTCCTGTCTTCTTAAATTTCCAAAGGAGCCGATGTTGGCCAGGCTGAACGTGAAGCGGAAGAGATTTTCATTACGTACGTTGGCAATGGCGTAACGGCGGTATTCCAGCGTTACGCCGCAGCAATCCCAGTTGTAAGTGGTTTGCGCAGTGGCGAACTGAAGTTTCCGGCTTTCCGCGTCGAAACCAAAGCCGCTGGCCGCGCTGAGCCCGCGGCGCGTAAGGCCACCATAGCCCAGCGCGACTCTGAACTGTTGAAACTTCAGTGGGATTGTGTTGGGCTGGGGAATCTGAAGGAAAGCATCTCCACCGCCCAGCGTGAAAGATCCGAGATTGTAGTTGAACAGCAGAGTGCTGGCGTTGATCCGTCCCAACTGAAAATCGTAGTCCAGATCCCACTCGGTGTCGGTATGGCTGCCGGTAGCGGCGCGCATGCGGGATACGATCGGGGAGAGATGGCGTGGCTGGGTCGCGAAGGCAATGCCGGTCAAGTCTTCGGTGGTGGTAAACACGTTGCGCTGCCCGGCGACGAGCGCGCCGCCGAAGGCGGGATCGAGAAAATATTTCTGGTCAATCTCCCACGTAGCCAGTTCGCGGGCTTGTGGACCCGGAGTACAAGGCTGGTTGTCGAGATTGCTGACGCGTTGCCAGGGTACGAGTTGTTCCGGCGCCGCGGCGCCCACCGCCAGGCCGGTCATGGGGGTATCGCATTCCTCAATCTGCGAAGAAGACGAACGCTTGGCGTACAGCCGGGTCACGAATCCGTATTCTACTTCGTGGGTGTTGGTCAAGATGTCGCGCTCGTCGAAGTGCAGGACATTGGCGAAGTCGTTCACGCCTGTTACCGCGCGATAGACGACCCGGGGTTCGATGACGTGCTTCCATTTACGCCCAAAAAAATCGCGATCGAAGATTTTTTCCAGGACCGGCGGGCGGACTTCGACTGACGTTTCCAGCGCCTGCCGGTTGGTTGGATCTTCCACCGCAACTCCATTCACAAAGCGCTCGGTGTAATAGGTCTCGTGCAGAGTGAGGGCCGGGCGCAGAGACCATCCGTGAAACTGAAAGGGCAGTGAAATCTCCGGGTTCAGATCGAAGCGGCCCAGCAGTTCTGCAGTGTGAAAGCCGGGTTCGGTGCGGGACAGGCCCGCTACCGAGGCGTCGAACGACCAGAAGAATGGAGATCTCCACATCGGCTTGGCGACGCTGGAGGCATCAGCGCTGGGAGCGTGCAGAATCTGGATCGAGTCGAACGTCGGAGGATTCGACAGCGTGCCGTCCGCATTGATGGTCTGAAAAAAGTTCTGATAGCGCTCGATCATGCTGCCGAAGGAGAAGCCGTCGATGGCCTTGGAAAGAAATATCTGCGACTTTACCTCCGAGTTCACCGCCTGGGTGAAAACTTCGTTGAAGGCCAGGCGGAACAGGAACGAACTGAGATAGTCGATATTGGAAACGGCGCGAAAGCCGTCGAAGTTGCCTTCTGCCGTCAGCCGCGCTTCCTGTCCGCCTTCTTTCAGTGGGGGCGTGCCGATGCCTCGGTCGATCACACCGAAGAAATTCAGATCCACATACGAACTGTCGCTGGGGCGGGCGCGGAATTCTCCGCGCTGGGACCAGCCGCGTTTGGAGAGATATTCCGCGCCGATGGTGGCGTCCATGCTGCGGTCGATGGCCCAGTAAAAGGAATCGCCGACCTCATTGCCGTTGGTGGAGGATTTGCCAACGGTCGGCACCATAAATCCTGTGTCTCTCACTTCGCGGGATACGGGGTGAGTCGCGTAGGGGAGATAGAGAACCGGGAATCCATGCAGCCAGAATGTGCTGTGATAGATCTGGGCATTGGCGCCAACGTCGACAGCCACTTTGTGAGCCGCGAACTGCCATTTGGGGTGTGGAAGTTCGCAGGTCGTAATAGTGCCGTCGTAAACGAGGTAATGATCAGGGCTCGTCTTCTCTACGATTTTGCCGGAGAAGGCAAATGGGGCAGTCGAGGTCAGGATCGCGCGCGCACCTTGGAAGCGGAGCCCTGTGGTTGCGATGACGTCGTAGAAGCGTCCGGTCTCGGCCGTGAGATTGTAGGTTCCGTGACTGGCCTTGAGGTGATCATCGTTGGGGCCGCCATCGAGAGTGAAGTGGCCCGCGGCGGTGGCCTCGCCGCTCTCGGAGTTGTAGGTTAGTTCGTCGGCCCGGATGACGTATCCCCGATAGTGGATTTCCGTGTTGCCGCGCAGTTTATAGACTTCGCCGTCTTTTTCCTGCTGGTCGGCGCAAATGATCGTCCCGTCATTGAGTTGCGTCATTGCCCGATTGGCGCAAGGCTTGCCTGCATCCGAGTCGGGCGTGTTCGTTTTCTCCGCATTGGCTAGTGGGGAGGAACCCGCGGCTTGATTGGAATTCTCCGACGGCAACTGGCTGGTTACTAGTCCGGAAGCGAGAAGCTGGTGACAAAGAAACAGCGCCGTGATAAGGAATCTAGTGCGAAGAGTCATCGGAAGAAAATCGACGGAAGAAGACCGCCCATCGAAGGCTACCTGCCTTTCGGCTTTCTTGTCGCGGCATCGTGAACTTAGCACGGCGCTGGCCGCGAGGCAAAGTGATGAAAAAGGCTAGGATTCCCGTTGGTTCATTCCCGGTTGTACGTGGCACGCGAAGTGGTGAGATTTCGACAGATTGGCCTTCATGAATTGTCCGCAGTGTGGAGAAGTTTGCCGTTGCCCTTCCGAGTTTCTGGTCGCTACTGATTCACAGACGGCGGCTGTTGCTGACAGCGATGCCCAGGCCTGGCGCGGCGAGCTTTCTGACCGGCTCAATCGTTACCGCGCGCGCCGTAAGGCGCGCCCCCCTCGTTATCCGTCTTTAAGCCTGCGGTTTGAAACCGCTGAGTTACATCCACACGTAAATCCGGTCGGCGAATCTTTTCAGCCTGCGACGTTCGAGCCTCGCTCCAACCATGCGCTGGCGCTGGATGGCATGACACAGAAGCCGTCGTCCGCTGCGGAGATGGATGTGCAATACGGGCATCCCGCGGCGGATGCCGCTCCGTCCTCTCTTTCGCCTGCCGGACAATCCGCGCCTGGACATGCCATCTCCGGACACGCTGGGGCAAAGATCATCGAGTTTCCGAGGTTTGCCTGGGGACCGCCGGCGCCCCCGCCGGATCAACTGGCGGAACCGGTCTCCGGACGGCCGCGAATTCTGGATGTCCCCGAAGTTGAACCTCCGCCTCCGGCGCTCGGCGGCATCACGATTGAAGCGGTGGAGCGGGAAGAAGTTCAGAAGAGGCCGGGGATCGACCTTCCTTTGCAGAGTGCGCCATTGGCGGCGCGCGTAGTGGCCGCCCTGGTCGATGGAATCATCATCGCGGGTGCGTCGGGTATGTTTGGGTACATATTCTGGAAAGTTGCGGACATGCGCCCGCCGCTGGGTCAAATGGTGGGCCTCGCCGTGGGAATCCCTTGTGTCTTCTGGGCTGCTTATCACTATCTGCTGATTGTGTACTCCGCCAGCACTCCGGGATTGCGCATGGCACGCCTCGAACTTGCCCGCTTCGACGGCACTTCGACCAGCCGCTCGCTGCGCCGCTGGCGCGTGCTGGCCGCCTGGCTCTCCGCCGTTTCGCTCGGGATGGGATATGTCTGGGTCTTCCTGGACGAAGACGCACTTTGCTGGCACGACCGGATCACGCACACCTACCTGGCGCCGAAGAAGCGGAAAGCTGCGGAGGCGCCCGAACTGAAGCAGGAGAGCGTGTCCTGACCCGAGTTTCTGGGTAATACGCCGCTCGAGCGTCGGTTGACCGCACAGCCGAAGGCCGCTATCCCCCTCACGTTTGTTCCCGCAATTTAAGCCACCCACCGAAAGTGGCAGAGACGCTTCTTTCTCTCCTCCGTGTGCTATCTTCATAGCCTCAGTCTTTATTGCGGTTGCGGCCTTTTTTGAAGCATGGCTAGTTCCCCTGAGACAAAACCGGCAGTAAAGGTCTTCGTCGCCACCACGGTGATGCTGACCTTCATTTCGTTCTGGCGCGCCGCCGCGATCGTTCTGGCGGATCTGGCTTCTTCGGCCTATTATGCCGGTGGCGATGCCGAGAAGGTCATCGGCAAGAGCGCTCCCTGGTTCATCCTTGCGGTCATGCTGTTCAGCTACGCCGTGCGTGCGCTGTACATCGAATCCAGCAGCATGTTCGTGCGCGGCGGCGTCTACCGCGTCGTGAAAGAGGCCATGGGCGGAACTCTGGCCAAGTTTTCCGTCTCGGCTCTACTTTTCGACTATGTACTGACCGGTCCCATCAGCGCCGTTTCGGCCGGCCAATACATGGCAGGCTTTATCAAGGACATTGGAGTAGTCCTCCATCGCCCCTTGAACTTTTCCGACGATCACTTCGCCGCGGGGATGGCCCTGATCGTGGTGACTTACTTTTGGTGGAAGAATACCCAGGGCATGCACGAGTCCAGCCAGAAAGCGTTGCAGATCATGGCGATCACAACGGTGATGGTCGTCATCCTGATCGTCTGGTGCACTATCACCATTTTGCGCGCTCCCGTTGTCCAGTTGCCGCCCAACCCGCTGCATCCGGGAGTGATTCCCCTCAACAAGGAATCGCTGGGCTGGCTCAACGGAGCCTGGTTCAGGCATCTCCCCCTCGCCATTCTCACCTCGATTATTGTCTTCGTCGGCTTCGGGCACTCCGTGTTGGCCATGAGCGGTGAAGAGACTCTGGCGCAAGTTAATCGAGAAATCGAACATCCCAAGCTAAAGAACCTGGAGAAGACCGGGCTGGTCATATTCATCTACAGCCTGCTGTTTACATCGCTGGTTTCGTTCTTCGCCGTGATGATCATCCCCGACAGGTTTCGGCCGGACTATTTTGCCAACCTGATCGGCGGCATCGCCATGTATCTGGCCGGGCCGCAGAGTTTGAAATTGCTCTTCCACGGCTTCGTGGTGCTGGTGGGTGTGCTCATCCTGGCCGGGGCGCAGAATACCTCCATCGTAGGCGCGAACGGCGTTCTGAATCGCGTGGCCGAAGACGGTGTGCTCACCAGTTGGTTCCAGAAGCCGCACGACCGCTTCGGAACTAGTTACCGCATCATCAATCTGATCGTGGGGCTGCAGCTACTTACGATCATTCTCAGCCGCGGCAACGTCTACATGCTGGCGGCGCTCTACGCTTTCGGCGTGATCTGGAGCTTCGCTATGAAGTCCATCGCCGTGCTCGTGCTGCGCTTTACCGAGCCCGGCAACCGGGCATGGAAGGTTCCGGGTAACCTGCACGTCGGCAAGACCGAAATTCCCGTGGGGCTGATTCTCATCTCCGCGGTCCTGTTCATCACCGCCATCGTCAATTTATTTACCAAGTACGAGGCGACGATCGCGGGAGTCATCTTCAGCGCGGCGTTCTTCACCATCTTTACGATCTCGGAACGCCATGTCGCCAAAGAGCGCCACGGCAAGCCCGAGCAACTCGACCAATTCCGGGTGTATGGCAATCAGGAACTCGGCAGCGGCGCCATGGGAGTGCGCCCCGGAAATGTCCTGGTCGCGGTGCGCGATCCCCGCAATCTCTACTACCTGCGCCACATTCTCAGCCATACCAATACTGCCAAGCAGGATGTCGTGGTCATGAGCGCCCGCCTGTATCATCGCGAGCACAGTTTCAGTGGCAGCGCGGTCCTTGAAGCCAGCCAGGTGTTTGACCATTATGAGCAGGAGCTGTTTACTGCCGCAGTCGCGGTAGCTGAGAAGGAAGGCAAGCCGATCCACCTGCTGGTAGTGCCGGCAACGGATGTATTCGAAGCCATCATGGTGACGGCACAGCGTCTCGACTCCAGCCGTGTGGTGTGCGGGCTTTCCAACAAACTCACGGCCGATGAGCAGGCCAAGCTCACCGGAGATGCCTGGGAGCGCCTGCCGGAGCCGCGTCCGCGGCTGACTCTGGAAGTGTGTGCTCCGGACGGAACCATCCGCGAATACGCGCTGGGGCCGCACACGCCCCGCATGCGTCCCCAGGACGTGGAACTCATGCACAAACTGTGGCTTAACATCACGGCGGATCCCAGGTTTGCCGGCGCTCACCACTACCACATCGTGGCCCTGGCCCTGGAAGAGTTGCAACGCGAGTTAAGCACCGAAGAGCGTGCCCAGCTTTTGCAAAAACTACAGAGCGAGATCAATCGACCGGACCCACGCTCAAGCGGGCCTAAATAGCTGTCCGCCATTGGAGATAATTCATGCGAATTCTGCAGAGTTTATTTCTGGCCCTGTTCGCGGGGACAATTTCATCGGCTCCCGTTGCGTTGTCACAAACGTCGTCCCTGCACGGCGTTTGACCTGGCGATCTCAATCGCAAAGCTGACCCCTGCACCGACTTTTACGAATTCTCCAACGGCGCAGAAAAGAGGTGCAACGTCTGGTGATCCAATGCCAGTACGCAATCACACAGCCGGTACCGATCCGTTACCCAAATAGTCCCACATTCACACCGTCAGATCGTCGTCTTGCGGCATGCGACAGAGTCGCTATTCGGAGTGACGTTGCCCCTCCAAGCGTTATTACCAACGTAAGCGTGTGGCGCCATTTTCTGCTCCCCGCTGCTCCGTCTTTCGTTAGCCTGACCAGAGGGAAGGTGTGTACTCGCCCGCCCCGCGGATCCATTCGGTGATACTTTCTTCCTTGATTCTTCGCTCGTCGGACCGGAGAGGATTGGTTCTCTGGTGCGTTGCCGGCATCTGCGCCGGCATCGGACTCTTCTTCAATGGATTCCGGCTGTTGCAGCGCCGCCGCCTCATTCTCGACACACCGTTCTCGAAGATTCGCAGCGCTTCAATAGGGATGGTGGAGGTCAGCGGGCTCGCTGTTGGTCCCTACGCCCTGGTCGCGCCGATCACGGCGCGATCTTGCTACTACTACCGCACCCTGGTCTGGGAATGGAAACAACAGGGCAAAAATAAAAACTGGGTCAAAGTCGCTGGGGAGTGCATGCACGTGCCCTTCTTCATCGACGACAATACCGGCCGCGTGCTGGTCGATCCCCGGGGAGCCGACCTGGATCTGCATCGCGATTTTGAACAGGAATTCTGCGATTCGTTTTTTACCGCGAAGGATCCCGCGCCCGAGAATGTGCGCAGCTTTCTGGCGCGTCACGGCGTCGTGATCAACAACAAAATCAAGGTGCAAGAGTTTTGTGTTAAACCCAAGAACTCGCTCTTCATCCTGGGCACGCTTAGCGAAAATCCCGGTCTTGAACGTCGGTCCGCAGCCCGTGCAGGACGAGGAAGCCATCGGTTCTCTCTTCAGCCGCGCCGTGGCGCTGCCGATTCATCTGTCGCCTGCAGAATCCGTGCCGTTGAAAACCTCCGAGATGACGCAGCAGCAGAAAGTGGCGGCCGCTTTGCTCAAGGCCGGCATCTCCAGTCCGGCTGCATGGGCCGCGGCGGGTGCCCCTGCGGCAACCGTCACCAAAGGTGTTCAGGTCTTATCCGACCCAACAATTGAGGCCAGCCGGAACAATCCTTCGAACGGAGATTCCATCGCACCGGCGGGGAATGCTTTCGATTTGCATCCGCCAGTGGTCCTCATGAAAGGAACGAACAATAAAACGTTACTGATCTCCTGGCGTAGCCAGCAGGACGTCGCGCGCTCCCTCGGCTGGCAATGCGCCGTGATGATCTGGGGAGGGGCCGCGCTGGCGCTTCTAAGTCTTTACTTATTCCTGGGCATTGAGCGTTTCTAGGGTGATGGATGGGACTTCTCGCGAAATCATTCGCTCGGGCACCATGCTTCTAACCTCGCTGCCGCGTACTCTCGCGTGGCGCGCCGCTTGCCTCTAGTACAATCAACCCGTGAGCGACGCCGTCCGCATCGGAATTCTGGGCGACTTCAATGCCGAGTTTCGTTCGCACCGCGCCACCACGGACTCTCTGCAACACGCCGCCCAAAAACTCCGAATGAAGGTCGAAGCGGAGTGGCTGCCGACCCCGTCGCTCACCGCCGATACGGCCGAAAAGAAGCTCGAAACTTTTGACGGCCTGTGGGCCGCTCCCGGCAGTCCTTACAAAAGCTTCAACGGCATGCTGAAGGGGATCGAGTTTGCTCGCCGCCGCGACTGGCCATTCCTCGGCACCTGCGGCGGATTCCAGTATGCCTTCATCGAATTCGCGCGCAACGTCCTCAATATCGCCGACGCGGACAGCGCCGAGAACAATTCCGGATCGAAGAACGTCATCATTTATCCGGTGGCCTGCCCTGTGCCCAATCGCAAAGGCGACGCTCCCAAGCTCTCCGGCACGGTCCCGGAGATTCGACTGCGTCCCGGCTCCTATCTGCAGACGTTTTACGGAAAAGATAAAACGACCGTAAGCGAAGAATTCTTCTGCAACTTCGAAATCAATCCTGAATTTGAATGGGCGACTATGGAAGCCGGCTTCCCAGTCGTGGCGCGCGGGGCCGACGGCGAAATCCGCGCGATCGAGTCGCCGACCCACCGCTTCTACCTGGCCACGCTCTTCCAGCCGCAACTCTCGTCCACCGAAAAGAAGCCGCATCCCATCGTTCTGGCATTCGTGCAAGCCGCCGCCGACTGGGGCAAGAAAAAACTGGACGACAGCGTCCTGGAATAGCGCCGCAGCGGCGGTCAAAGAGTAGCGCCGGCGTCTCGCCGGCAGTCGCGGCGGCATCCGGCCGCCGCCGCAGCCAGCATTTAAGACGCCTTTAGTTTCGCGTCCCGCGAGTGCGGCGTTACCAAAGGTCCAGCACTCCGCCCGTTATGGGCCGCGCACCATTCGCATCTGGAGCCTTGTCCGGCCGCTCGCTAGACTTATCTCGATCTCCCCTCGTCCCGAACTCGCGCCTGCAGGAGCCGCTCTTCTATGCATATGCAGTTATTCGACTTGACTCGCATCCCATTCACCACGCTGATCAGCTACATACCAGTTATCGCTACCGTGGTGACTTGCCTTTTCAGCGTGATCCTGGCCCGCGCCACGCTGCGCTACGTCGAAGCCACCGACAAAGGTCTGGCTTTGGCGCGCGAAGAGTTCGAGCGGGAATGGTCGCCGGACATCCACATCAAGTTGGAACGTGTCTCCGCGACCGAGGCCAAGGTGATTGTCACCAATCTGGCGAAAACGTCAGTCCTTTTGCAACTGCTGCAATTGCGCAAGCTGTCGCATGCCATGCCATTCGAACGCTGCCGTCTGAACGATCCCCTGGTCGGCGGCCTGACCTGGTCACAGGAAATGGGCCGGCGCATTCTGGCCTGTACGGGAGAAGAATTTGAAGGCCCTATCGCGGCGTCGATCACGTTCTATGCCGCGGGCCGGATGTATCGCACCGATTGGTTCCGCGCTCAAGTCCAGGTACGCGACGGCCGCATCACCAGCCTCGAACCCAGCAACATCCCCGCCCGGCGCGTGAGAGTGGTCGAGCATGAGGGCCCCGAACGACGCCGCGAGTTCGTACAAGATGTAGCCGACGCTGTTCCAGAAGAAACAGAAGCCCAGCCGGACGGGAGCGCCTTCGCGGCCGAAGCCTGATCTCGTGAACGGGGCCGCTCTTTGATGGGCACGTCGCTCGGATTTAATTCCGGTAGTCTGTTCCGCCATAAGGCACTTTCTTTAGTCCCAGCTCGCGGGCACTCAGAATGAACTTCCGCAGTGCTGCAACCTGCACCGGCTGCTATTCTGCTACTAATCATCTCGGGAGAACTTGAGATCGCGATTTGTGATCTCAAGTTCAAAATGAGTTTCTAATATGGCGGATCGGACACCCAATCAGGAAAGGAATCGGGCCAGGGAAACGCCGGCGGACCGGTTGTCTTCGGTATCGTAGCGGAGCTCGGACAGGTCAGCTCGACGCTGTCAAAAGCCAGGGCGCAGTCGGAAGGAAAGGATTGGCCGGCTTGCGGTAGAAAGGCACGCGAATTGTACGGCAGCGGACAGACAAACAAAATGGGAGTCGGAAATAATCTCGATACCCGGCGTCTGCGCCGTCCCAGAAGGCCGAAGATGTACGATGACGAGTTGTTCTTCCTTCGAGCTCCCATTTGCTCAATCTGCAATCAGCCTGTCCCGTTGAATCACGCGAAAACCGATGAGGACGGGAACGCAATTCACGAGGCCTGTTATCTCGTCAAACTCGGAGTCACAGCTCCGCTAACCGATTCTCTAAAAGCCAGGGTGTATGTCCTGAAAACTTCGTCCGCGAAAAGGCAGTCAAGGTAGTAACTGTTGCCGCAGGAATTTCTTCTCGGCCAGTTCCTCCGCCGCCGGTCTGTCCATAGGGCCAAACCTGTAAAGGCGTTAAGGGTTTTACCCTATTCCACTTCGCCGCTGGCGGAAGTAAAGTCCGTTTAACTTTTATGCTAGTCCCTGGCGTTAGAGGAGAGCGTATGAAAACTGGCCATGGAGAGCCTTGGCTTTTTCAGCGGTGGGAGACTCTCTATAAAGATGCACTGTTCGAGTCGGACGTTCAAAAAATGCCCCGACGCCTTGAGTTGGCGAAGCATGCGATTTTGGATCGGCTCGAGGATGTCACCTGCGCCCGCAAAAAGGACCGTTTTCAGGCCGGGGAATTAACCGCGTTGCGCAACGCCCATCGCGCCCTGAGAGCGCTCGAGCAACTCTACCTCGCCGACGCTTCCGCTAATAAGAAGATCGCGTAGAAAGTTCTGTCAACGTCCCGGGGGCTTATCGAGCCAGCCCCGTCCACCATAAAACCTTTCCCACGATTCGCCAATCGGAACCGGCCGTAATCGACACTGCCTCGTACTCTCGACGGTCAGAGACCAGCGCGTCCATGTGATCGAAACGAATGAGACGCGAGACCAGCAACCCCTGTTCCCGGTGCCACGCGACTACGATTTGTCCGACAAGACGATCGTTTTCCCTCGCCGCCGTATCGACCGCGACGATGTAGCCGTCTAGAATTAAGGGCGACATCGAATTTCCCTTCACCCGTAGGCAAACCGTGGATGTTGGGTTGGGGCACCAGGCTTGAGGCGCCGCTAGCACGGACTCAGCCGAAATATCGGTGAGATCGCTCGTGTCGCCCCGAGCCCCGAGAGTGCCGGCGTGCACGGGAAGAAGCGGGATCGCAACCAGGTCAGCCATCGCCAGCGAATGCTTTTTCTGACTGCCCGCATTCACAAACTGCACATCGAAGATTCTATTTTCCGCGAAGCGGCGATTCGCCTCAGGCAGCACTCGGGTTACATCGGAAAGGCGAAGGCCCGCCCTTTTCCAGAAAAACCAGCATAGCGGCGCGTCCGCCAGATTACCCAGTCGAATATAGGTTTCGCCCGTGGGCTCCGCGACTCCCCGCTCCCAGCGCGAGACCGCCATGGCCGACACGCCCACCCGGCTGCCGAAGCCTTCCTGGCTCAGCTTGCGAATCTGGCGCATGTCCTCAATCTTGCGCGCCCACTCGGGAACGGCGATTTCGGCTTTTCGACGCACGGCCTGTCACCACAAGAAAATTTCGAGCTTGAGCGGCCCCTACCGGGCCTATCGGGAGGTAGTCCCTGCACCCGGATAAATATTGTACGCTAACGTACTCCTTACTGTCTGCTCTGAATCGCTCATGTTAATTTAACAGTATAAGCTAGTATCGAACGTTAGCCGGCACAATCACTGCCCGGTTAAGGAGCAGTGTGGCAAAAACTCAGTTGAATGTCTCCAAGAAGGTCTCACCTAAGTCCCCGTCCAAGGGCATTGACCCACGCTCGGTCCGCAATGAAATTCTCCTGGCGCTGCCGTCGAAGGAATGCGCAGCCGTCCTGGCAGAGCTGGAATTTATGGAAATGCCGGCCTACGACCTGTTGAATGAAATGGGAGAAGCGATCGAACACTGCTACTTCATGAACAGCGGGATGACCTCCATCCTCACCATTATGGGCGATGGCAAAGGAGTCGAGGTCGGGCTGACCGGAAAAGAAGGATTCATTGGTCTGCCCTTGATCGTAGGTTTAAAAACCAGCGCCACCCGCGCCATCGTGCAGATTACCGGCAGCGCGTTTCGCATTAGCGCGGCAAAGCTTCTGGAAGCCTTGGCCAAGTGTCCGCAACTGGGGAAGAAGTTGAATCGCTACGCGCAGGAACTGGGGATGCAGGCCACTCAGGTAGCCGCCTGCAACCGCGTTCACAACGTCGAGCAGCGCCTGGCCCGCTGGTTACTGATGAGTCAAGACCGGGTAGGCGGAAATCTTGTGCCTCTGACGCAGGAGTTTCTTTCCCACATGCTGGGAACGCGACGCGCTAGTGTGACGGTGGCCGCTGGGGTCCTTCAGAAAGCGGGACTGATCAAGTATGCGCGCGGCTCCGTGACGATCGCGAACCGAAGCAAGCTGGAAGAAGCATCCTGTGAATGCTACGCCATCATTAATCGCCAATCCCAAGCCTGGCGGAACGAGGCCCAAGCCTAACCAGCGCACGAGCTACCTGTCACCTCCTGGGATTGCCCTAAGAAATCTGATCGCCTTGAGCAAACCCAACGTCCTAAGCCAATTATTGCCCTAAGAAAATCGGAAGACCCGTCGGCGATCCAGCCGCAAAGCGGCGAAAGAATGCAGCCCACAGCGCAAGCTGTGGGTAAATAACCGAGAAAAATGGCAAGCGCCAAAGGGTGCGAAAAACAGGCCGCAGGAATCTCCGCCCCGGTACTATTACATTAACCATGACCCTGCACTCCGACGCCTATCATCGGGGGATTCGCCATTTCAATGCGCGCGAGTTCTACGACGCCCATGAAGTTTGGGAAAACGTCTGGCGGGAATCGCACGGCCTGGAAAAAAGATTTCTGCAGGGACTGATCCAGGCTGCCGTCGCATTTCATCATCATTCCACTGGCAATGTCGTGGGCGCCCGCTCGCTGATGCAGCGTGCTCACAAGAATCTGGCGGCATGCCCCACGAGTTTTGGCGGAATCGGTGTCAGCCCCTTGCTCGAATCGTTGGAGCGCTGGCGGGCGGCTCTGGGCGATGCCGCGGCTGCGCCGGCACATCCCGTGATTGAAGCGGTCGAGTAAGGCACGGTCGTCCATCTTAAAGGAACCTACTCTTCGCGGGTCACGCGAATCCATTCCTCCATTTGATCGAGATACTCCGCTAAAGCGCGGCGCCCGGCCGGGGTCAGGCGGTATTCGGTGCGTGGTACCCGCCCCTCGAAAAACTTCACGCAGGAAATGTACTGGGCCTCCTCCAGTTTGCGGGCGTGCACACTGAGGTTTCCATCCGTGGTCTTGAGCACGCGCTTCAAGTCGCTGAAACTCAGCGAGTCGTTCGTCGCGAGCGCGCTCACGATGCCCAGCCGGATCCGCTCGTGAATCAGACGATCAAGTTCGGGAAGTTCTGGAGCGTGGGCAACTCCCCGATCATGCGCTTGCCCGCGCGATTGTTCCCTGGGTTTCTCCCGGAGTTGCCCCTCCGCCTTGGCAGCCTTGCGATGCGATGGAAGTACTCTAGCCACCATGTCTCCTCGCGATCAGCAGTCCAAAAATGATGTGCAGCCCGCCGAAACCTGCACCCAGAAACCAGTTGCCCCACGCTGCCGGACCAAGCACAGCGAGGCCGCCCAGCAGCATGAAGCTGAACCCCATCACCGGTACGATCGGGACCGAGAACGCGCCTCCCGTCATAATCCCGGCGCCGTAAAGCAATAACCAGGTCGCCGGCAGCGCGGATTGCAAGCCGGCGCGGAACAACAGAAATGTCAGGAATGCGCCCGCGACTAGCGGCGGTGCCAGTCCAAGCGCAACTTTGCGAGCTGGTCCGGAAAATAACGGAAGTCCGCGGCGGTTTGCCTTCCACGTGCACGCCAGCAGTCCGATGGCAGCAGCCAGCAGGCCCTCGGCTAACCAAACGCGCAGCCAGGCAAAAGACGAACCTTGATGAGCGGCCAGCCACGCCGCCCCCGCTGCCGTGCCGCCCAGAAGCACCTGGCCCCACCCCGAAACCGCGGTAAACGCGGCGGAGCGTTCCATCGTGTCGCGAATAAACCGCAGATCCTCGAAGACTTCGGGGGCGGTGCGCGGCGGTAGAGGCCGATCGGAACTCTCGCGCGGCGAGCCATGAAAGCGCCGGATACGATGCGGCCGCGGCTCAAACATAAGACATAGTACAGACCCTTCCAAGGCCAGTCAAGTACTTTGCAATGTAAAGGCAAACAGAACGGGGCCCCTTCTCGCGTTTTTTGCGAGACGGTGGGAATTTTGATTTCGTGTAAAGCAACACCGAACCAAACCGAACTCACGGTTATTTCTTTGTCCTGATTTTTTTGAAAATCTAGGGAAAAGCTGACCACCAGCGCTACGATCAATCCTGGCCCGCGCTTCCATCGAAAGTGCCGGAGGATCACGTATGTCAGATATGGCCAAACTGCTGATTATCCTCGGAGTAGTCCTGTTCGTGGCGGGAGTCATTCTCACGGTCCTCGGAAAATCAAACCTGCCCCTGGGACGGCTACCTGGAGATATTGTGTACCGCGGAAAGAACACAACATTTTATTTCCCGCTGGCAACTTCGCTTCTGGTGAGCGTGGTCCTCTCCCTTGTGCTGTATGTAGTAGGGCGATGGCGGAGATAAATCCGAACGAGAGAAGCTCTCGCGCTCTTGGCGAGAGGGTGGGGACTTTGACCTTCAGACTTTGACTTTCAGACTCTCACCCGAAACTAGCTGACTTTTTGCGGCGACCGCGGCAAAGGTATGCCCGCCGCGATCTTCGCGCCAAAATATTTGGTGCGGGCCATCAGTAGCTTCTCGATCTCCACTTCCTTCAGCGGCTGCTGTCGTCCCAGCAAATGCGTGACCAGGGCGATCTGCGCAAAATGCTCCACGGTTTCCATCTTCATGTAGGCGTGCTCAAGTGTATCGCCGTAAGTTACGACGCCGTGATTCGACATGAGAATCGCGTCATACCCCGGAACGTAAGGCTCCAGCGTTTGCGCCAGCTCTGAAGTCCCAGGCGTGCCGTACCGGGCCAGCGGTATGCCTCCCAGCCCCATCACCACTTCGCAAACCAAAGGTTCGGTCAGGGGAATGCCGGCAGCGGCAAAGCCGGTCGCAGTCGGCGGATGGGCGTGCACAATCGCCTGAATATCCAGACGCGTCCGATAAATCAACAGGTGCATCCCCAGTTCGCTGGTCACATTGCGTCGCCCCGCTAGCCGCTGCCCGTCCAGGTCGACGATCACCATGTCGCCAGTCCGCATCGCGCCTTTGCTGACGCACGTGGGCGTCACCAGGATGCGGTCGTCCTCCAGCCGGACCGAAAGATTCCCGTCCATGGCGGCCACAAATCCTTTTTCGTGGAGCATGCGTCCGTAATGAACGATTTCTTCCCTGTATTTGCGTTCTGTAGGCATGTCTACCCTTGTATGGTTACCCTGGGGAGAGAAGATAAAAAGCAGGGCGCAAACGAGCAACCCGCATACTACCAGCACTCCCCTTGCAGAAACAATCCAAATTTCGAGAAAAATCAGACACTAAAGGGCAAGCGTTTGCGCAAGAATTTCATAATGGGACCAAAACCAGCCGCGCAGGCTCTCTCAGTCCGGCACCGGAATTCGCGATCCCGCAAGAATAAATTCTAAGCTCTCGACCTGCATCCGCACGCACTTTGTATCCCTATAATCAAAAGCCGTGCGCGTCTCCGACTTCGACTACAATCTTCCGCCAGAATTGATCGCCCAAGAACCGCTGGCCGACCGCGCGGCCTCGCGCCTGCTGCATGTGGATTGTTCGGCGGAACGCTCACAGCCTTGCCAGTTCAACGATCTCCAGTTCAACGATCTCCGGTTCCGTGATTTCCCCGAACTCCTGCGGCCAACCGATCTGGTCGTCTTCAACAACACCCGCGTGTTTCCCGCTCGCCTTTACGGACGCCGCGCCGGCCTTCGCTCGCAATCGGGCTCGCACCCGGTCAGCCCGCGCAATCCCGCGTCCCGAGATTTTCTTCAAGGACGCATCGAAGTCCTGCTCACGCGTCAGCTCCAGCAAGATCCCAACGAATGGGAATGCCTGGTGCGCCCCGGACGAAAAATCGGCGTCGGCGAAAGTCTGCTCTTCGGAGACAACGACGAAGACCACGACGAACTCCATGCCGAAGTGATCGCGCGTGGCAATTTTGGCGAGCGCCGCCTGCGCTTCGCGCCCATAGAGAAGTTTTTCGAGCTCATAGAAAACATCGGCCACATCCCATTGCCGCCCTACATTGCCCGCGAAGATTGTCCCTTCGATCGCGAACGCTACCAGACGGTCTACGCACAAGTACGCGGATCGGTCGCAGCTCCCACCGCAGGCCTGCATTTCACTCCGGAGATCCTCACAAAGATGCGTGCCCGCGGAATCGAAACCGCCGAAGTCACGCTGCACGTCGGCCTCGGAACTTTCCAGCCCGTGCGCACCGACCTCGTCGAAGATCATCACCTGCACTCCGAGGCTTATTCGATCTCAGAGGAAGCCGCCGAAAAGATCAACCGCGCACGCTGTGAATCGCGGCGGATTGTTGCGGTGGGGACTACAACTGTGCGTACTTTGGAATATGCGGCCCTGCAAGGGACCGGCGAGATACGCGCAGGTTCGGGCGAGGCCGATCTATTTATTTATCCTGGCTACAAGTTTCAGGTGGTGCAGGCGTTGCTCACGAATTTCCACTTGCCGCAGTCTACGTTGCTGATGCTGGTTTGCGCGCTGGGCGGGAAAGAGAATGTGATGCGGGCGTACGAGCATGCCGTACGGGAACGCTACCGGTTTTATTCCTATGGGGATTGCATGTTTGTGGAGTAGGGATGTGAATGTAATGGGCTGGTTACGACATCAGTTGAGCGCCAGTATCAGTGGTGCGCCATCCAGACGGCTACATCCCTGCTAATCGCCCCTGCGACTCTTTAGCTCTTTCCTTGGGCAAAATGTAGGTCTTGGGTGCTATTGTTGCAGCGGAGGACAGAGAATGGCATTTCCTAATGATGATCCCACGGTCCAGCAAGGTGACCGTTCAATACAACTGATTGACTGGTTGGTGGGGCGATTGGAAGAGTGTCTCGGCGAGGTTCTACCGCTCCAGACGGATGATCTCTTGAAAGACTATGCGAAGGATGCTCGTAACAGCATGGCATCCGCAATCGAGCAGCTGAACCTCGCACGCGCTAAAAAAGAGCAGCACCTCGGGGGCCGCACCAGCTAGCGACGCGAACACTACACGGACAGCGCTTTCAGTGCCAATTGCGATTTTGAGTGTAATGGCCTGATTTCATCAACTGACTCTAGCTTCCGGTTTGCCCGTTACCCGCCCAGAACGCCGAACTCAAGAAACTTCTCTGGCTAGCGTATTTGCTGACTGCATCGGCGAGTTGTCTCCAAGCACCGGTAGGTGGCCCGATAGGTTAATCCTTCTCGGGCCACCCGTCACCAGTTCAACAAACGCAACCCTCAGTACTTTGCGGCTGTTGTTGAGTTCGCGACATCAGTTGACGTCATGTCGAAGGTGAGCATGAAGCCATTCGTGCCCTTGTACTCGAAGGCTTTCGGGCCCTGACGGTAAGCCTCAACCTCGTTCGGCATCATGATGAAGCCGTCATTGCGCGGCGTTGCCCAGTACCTCACGTTCTTAAGTACGACGGGCTCATCGGTCATTCCGTGGAAGCTCTTGAGTTTGACTTCCGCGGTTTTGCCGCCGTTCAAGGTCGCGTGAGCCTGGTCTTTGTCGAATGTCCACGCGTCAATGTTGCCTTCGGCTACTTGGAACGATTTCCATTTAACCGGAAAGACATGCGGCAGGATCTCACTGATTCCCTGCCGTTGTTCCGACGTGACCGATTTGTCGAAGGTGACGACTACCCAATCCATCTGTCCCGTTGAGAAATCGGCACCAAGATCCCCGCTCAGCCAAAGTTTGGCTCCTGCGAGATCTGTTCTGCCGTAATTTCCCTTGTTTATCTTGTAGGCGATGTTGAACCGGCAGTAGTGTTCCATTTTGCCGTGGTCGTGGTGTGCCGCCGGATGCGAGTTGAAATAGCACATGCAGAAGTGTGGACAGCTGCAGGCCTCAATCGCTGTGGCATTGATCGCCCAGTCTGATGGAGCTGTATGCCCGGCAGAGATTCCCAGCAAAGCAATTGTGGTCAGAACCACCAAATGTCGCATCATTGTGCTTCCTCCGTCTTCGTTTTTCGTGATCTTTCGAGCTGGTTTACGGGGCTTGGCCCGAAAATGCCGCGCAGGAGACGTTTGGGTGCCAGTTGACGAACGCGCCGTTTGGGTTTGGCTTCCATGCCCAGACGTGCAAGGTGTAGAAGGGCGGAAGGCCGAAGCGGTTGGGACTTTCGAAGTAGTGATATAGCTGGCCCATCAGCTGTGGCGCGCCTTGCCCGGGATGGGTTTTGTCCCACTGATCAGCCAGGACCAGAAAATCCGCGCCAATCAATTGGAGATGACCGTCAGGTTGCGGTTCGTAAATCACGATTTGGGGCCTGGTGGCATCGACGACACCGCTGCCCACCAGAGCCATGTTCACGTAGTGAAGGCCCATCGCGCCTGAATCGGGGCCAGTGACGCAACCGAACAGCAGGGAGTAGCCTTCGGCCTCCGCCACCGAGACATCTTTGAACCTTGCTGTTGACTCGCGCACGGCTTGAAGGAGCGCGCCTTGCGCGGCTGAAAGTGGTTGAGCTTTCGAAGTTGCTGCGTGGTTATGTGTAGATTGCGCCGTGGCGTGTCCGGGAGCCATAATGCCCAGAATCAGAGCCACGAGAAAATACTGTGCTGGAATCCTTGCGATCTTCATTGTTCAAACCTCCGGTGCGAGATCTAAATTCAGCCATCCACGAAGCTCGTTCCTAAACCCGCCGGAATGCGCTAGAATCGCCGACATTCTTGTGGGTTGAAGGCCAGAGCCACTTGCTGTGTTCTGAGCAAGGTGCCGACAACGTGCCTGAAATGTCTTTAAGGAGTTCTGAAGAAGTTATGGAGAATTTCTTCCTGTGGGCACTTCCTTGAAAACAAAGCACATTTACCGATTCGGCGCTTACCGCCTCGACACCGAGGAAAAGGTCCTGGTTCGCGAGGGACAGCCTGTTGCCCTTCCACCGAAGGATCTGGAAACGCTCGTTGTGCTGGTCGAAAGGGCGGGACACATCGTCGAGAAAGAAGAGCTACTGGAAAAGGTCTGGCCAGGCGTTTTCATCGAGGAAAACAATCTTGCACGACGAGTCTTCAACCTGCGACAGGTGCTGGGTGATGCCCCGGATGGACGCAAGTACATCGAGACCGTCCCAAAGCGCGGGTACCGGTTTATCGGATCCGTGCAGGAGCGGGACGATAGCTCAGAGTCTTCGGTGCCAGCACCGCCGCCAATCGATTCGCCGCAGCCTGCCCCGCGTCTTAAGCGCCGGAAAATTCTGTGGGTATGGGCGCTCGCAGCCGCTCTGGTCGTGGCAGCAAGTCTGCTCGCGCAACGTTTTTGGCGGGCGGGGAACGCCTCTCCTCAGAGGGTTATGCTGGCCGTTCTTCCGTTTGAAAATTTGAGTGGCGATGCTAACGAGGATTACTTCTCCGATGGTCTCACGGAGGAGATGATTGCTCAGTTGGGACAAGTACAGCCTTCGAGACTGGGCGTAATCGCGCGGACATCGATAGTGCACTACAAAAACACCAAGGAGTCGATCGCGCAAATTGGCCGGGAATTAGGGGTGGGTTACGTGATGGAGGGGAGCGTTCGCCGCGCTGGCGGACGCGTGCGCATTACCGCTCAGCTCATTCAAGCAGCCCAGCAAACGAATGTGTGGGCCGAGACCTATGAACGTCCCCTCGATGACGTTTTGACCATTCAGAGGGAAATCGCACAAAAAATAACGGACTCGCTGTCGATTGAACTACTGCCTGCCGAAGCGCAGTCGGATGCGAACGCGCATATCAATCTGGAGAGCTACGACAAATACCTTCTCGGCCTGCACGAACTCGGGCAAGGCACCAAAGGCAGTGTCACGAAGGCGATTCAGTATTTCCAGGAAGCAATCGAGAAAAATCCCAAAGACGCGCGCCTCTATTCCGCATTGTCCCAAGCCTACGATGCCGCAACTACGTACTACAGTTCACCTGTTGACGTGATGCCGCGCGCGAAAGAAGCTGCGCTCAAAGCGGTCGAGCTCGACCCCAATCTTGCCAGCGCTCACGTCAAGCTTGGCTATGTTCACTTGTTCTTTGATTGGGACTGGCCAGCGGCGGAAAGAGAATATCGCCGAGCCCTTGAGATTAATCCGAGTTCTCCAGAAGCGCAGCTGGGCTATGCCAATTACCTGGGCACATTGGGGCGTTTTGACGAGGCGCTTTCCCGTGTGCAACAGGCGTATCTTTACGATCCACTGGCGGTCGAAAGTCGCAACGAAGCGCTTTGGATTTATTACTTCTCCGGTCGAATGCCGGAAACAATAGATCAATGTCATCGGACGATAGAGCTCGAGCCTGGGGCGGGCACGCCTTACATTGTTCTCGCCATGGCTTATGCGCAAATTGGGAAACACGCCGAAACGCTACGGGCTGCCGAAGATGCTACCCGCTTCGCAGATTTCCCGAGCGGCAACGCCACTACGGCTTCGGCACTGGCCCAGGTGGGCGAGAAAATGAAGGCCCAGCAAATCCTCGATCGAGCATTGGAACAGGCAAAGCGACAGTACGTCTGCCGCTTCATCGTCGCAACGGCTTACACCGAGCTGGGCGACAACGAAAAGGCGTTGGATTCCCTGCAGCAAGCCTTCCTGCAGCGATCAACTTGAATACCATGGATCGGGGTGGATCCCCGACTGAACCCGTTGCGAAGCGATCCCAGGTTCAAGGATCTCGTTCGCCGCATCGGAATTCCGCGCAGCTAATTCACGTTGTAGTCTGGGTTTCTAACGAAAGACAACACTGTCGCGTAATCGTTCGCGATTGTCGTTAACCGCGGAGTCACTCATTGAGAACTGCACGAGCTGTTATTGCGTTCCGGGTGGTTTGTCGGCAATCCGGAAACCAACCTGGCACTTGTCAATTGGTGATAAATCGCCATCTCTAACAATGTCGGCGCACGGGCACCACCCTGTAGCTTCCCAGCTCACTTCGCGGGTTCCCAGCCTTCGGGCAGTCATATCGAATGCCAGCGTGTCACGGTGGGCGTACTGATTGCCGTCCTGCACTGCCACCGGCCCCTCGTCTTCCATTTCTGAGGGCGACTCCGACATCTGCTTCGAGTCGAACCCACGCATGTCGATACTTAACTCCTTTGTGTCTCCACTCCTGGTTGTAGGAGTGAATTATGGATGCACTGAACGACGAGAGTCAAACTGAATCGAGTGTGACTTCGGTCCGGGGCCTTCAAGACCGGTCAACGAGTGTTCGTTGGCGATAAACCCTTGATATCACTCATCAACGGGAAGTCAAAACAGTTTTCCTCGCGCTCACTTGTACAATCCCTCGCTGCCGAGTCGTGCCGCGCGTGCCTTCGCAGAGAACAGGCATGCCGCAACCTCACGGAGGACCTGCTCGTAGTCAGCGGCTATCGCCCGCTCCACATGAATACGAGCACCCTTTACGCCCGCTTCTTGCGCCAACCTCTTGAACTCAGTCTGAAGAAAGACTTCCAACTGCTTCGGTGTCAAGACCGCAATGGGAACAGTAGAGGACTGGCCGGTCTCGGTCTCGATCCTGACGCAGTATGGGGATTCGGACAGTTGCGTTTCTGGAGTCATGCGACACCCCTGTTTCTGGAGTGACGAAAGTGGCAGGCAAACTCTTAGCATTTTAGCGCGTCCCGCCCCTCGTTGCGCGATTCGATGGGTCGGGGTCGCTCCTATCCCTCTCTCCCAATCTCTTTCTTGTTGAAGGTGAGGTGGCGATGAACCTTCGTGAGTCCTAAGGGAAGCCTCGCCTCACGCAAGCTCTATCCGTAACGCATCGACAAGAGCCTCAATTGGCGTAATATCGCCGTTACGCTCGATGACCAGCGGTCAAAACGTGTAATCGCCTGATTTCGACAGTTATGAGTTACTGCGGGAACTTCTGGGCCGATGGCGGAGTCTGCCATTATTGAGGGATGCAACGCGCTAGCGGATTCTCGGTGCTACGTCAGACAGGTCGGTTATTTCTTGTGCTGCTGATCACGCTCTTCTGTGCAACTCTTCTGCTACGACTGGATGCCGCCATTTTTGAATACCGGGTGCTGGCGGTGCTTCGAAAGATGGAGGGGTTCAAGCTTGGCGATACTGGCCAGCTAGAACTCGTCGACAGCGTGGAGCGCCTGCAACCCACATTGTGCGCCACCGGCTCTCAATGCCTGGTCAAGAACCTGTCCAACTGGTCAAGTAGTTTGTTGTATCACTTTCCGAAATTGCTTGGCGTGTATTCCGGCAACCAGACCCTCTACGCAATAGGTCGCTGGCTTGGTTTCAGAATGTGTGACTTCACCGCGACATTCGAGCTTCGGGAGAAGAAGATCAGAAACCTCGATTATCGGCTGCTTCTGGACAATGGTTCAAGCCAATACCCCGGCGCGATCCACATAAACGCGCGTACTACATACGGCTATATTGACGAGGGACTCAACGACTTTGAAGATGAGAGTCCAGACTACTCGGTCCGAAGATACTTTAAGTGGCCAGAACTAGAGCTAAGCATTTCGTTTACCCCGACGGCTCCTGCTACTCTGAGCCGCCACGCGTTTGAACCGAGGTTGAACTGCCTCTGGACATTGCGCGGCTGTCGAACAACGAAGGAGATTCTGCCGACGGCCTGGCAAGACCAAGAAAACATCCAACATGCTGTCGAGCTGCGCTTGCATAGCTCAAATCCCTGTCCAGATCGCATCCTGCCACGTCGGGCACGTGATACCCCAGACATTCTTCTGGTCGAGGTTAAAGGCGTGAGTCCCGAATTGGAAGACGAATATGGAAGGTACCACTTGGCAAATTACGAACTGCTGCGCGTTCTTAAAGGGAAGTTGAATCGTCCACTCAAGGCCGTTGGGCATCCCTCTGTCATCAATGGGAAATCTGATCAGCAGATGCCCAATCCCGCTGTCCAATTGCTCCATCCCGGTGCCCGAGTGTTCATGTTCTCTGATAACAGTACAAACGTCGACACTCCGTGCGAAATAGTTGCCGCCACGGACAGTGCGATGCAAACAATTCAATCGGCACTGGCACAGCCGTGGTCCCGTATTACCGAAACTGATCGGAGGGGTTGGTAGCGACGGACTTGCGACCGGCGCTCACATCCTCGCCGATTGTTGACGTAAAATCGCCATGTCACTCATTGCCGGTTCATCGGAGCCGAATTAGCACGGCTGCCGGAGACTGGCTGATAGCCGCTCAAAACGCTGCCCAAAGTCAGAGGGATGACACCTTGTCTTTAAAACTGATCTAAGAAGAAGTTATCTTTACGTGAGGATATGTAGCCTATGACAGACTGGTTCGCGCGCGCCGTCCTGCACGTGGCCGATGTTGAGGTATCGCTCCGCTTTTACGTTAACCAGCTTGGCTTCATGTGCCCCTGGCGCTACGACGAGGACGGCAGGGCGTACGTCGCACAGGTCGAGCGGCAGGGCTGCGCGCTTATCCTGGCCGACTCGTGGCCGGAGAAAATTGGCAAGGGGCTGATGTTCATTTCCCTGAACGTCGAGCCGGCGACGCGCGAGGCCGCGATCGCCGCGGTGGACGCGCTGCGCGCGGAACTCGAGGCCAAGGGCGTTCCGGTCAAGGAGGGTTCGTGGGGCTACCGGCTTCTGGTGGTCGATGATCCCGACGGTAATCAGCTCTTCTTCAACTATCCGAGCGAGACTGCATCCGGCAAGAGCGTTTAGAGATGAAACGTAATCGTCCAGCCGAGCCAAGGAGTGGCTCTGGGTTGGCTGCGTCTCCGTTGTCTCCGGGAAACTGTTGCGTCGTGTTGATGATCGGGAAACTCGGCGTAATGGTTGGCGGCATTCCAGGAAAAAAGGGACGGAGGCCGCGCGGGGAACAGCCCTGCCCGGTAGCTTCCCCCGATCACTTCGCGGGTTCCCAGCCTTCGGGCAGCATATCGAATGCCAGCGTGTCCCGGTAGGCGTACTGATTGCCGTCCTGCACTGCCACCGGAGTCAACATATGCCAGATGCGGTCATCGTCGAATACGTAACATTCACCCGATTCGCGCATCGTGAAGCGATCTATTTCGTGTTTGTCATTGTCGGTTATAACGACTTCGCCGCCCTGAGCACCGCAACGGCCCAGTAGATGCGTGGCGATATACTTTTCCCCGTCTTTATGTAAGCCCGGTGGGCTTGTGTCACATGGCCGGCCCGGCGTAGCCGTGAACCGGATCACATGCATGTTAACCAAATACTTCGTACCCACCGCCGAGAGCGGCAGGTATCGAAGGTGGTAAGCAATCATCTTGTGAACGCCTGCGACATCGGCGATCGCCTGGGGCAGTGGAGCGTATTCTCGCGGCTGGCCGCCTATTGTCGTGTTGTATTTTTCCAGCTGTACATACGGCGTGCTCTCATCCGTCGACCAAACTTTCACACCGCCCTCAACAATCTCGGCCCGAAGACGATTTAAGGAACGATACCTGTCTCCCCCGTCATAATATTGGTCTCTTGGAATGGACCAGGCAGCATGGGCTAACTCTTCCAGTGTGCGCGCTACCTCTACGTCAACTCTGAGCGGCTGACGAGTAAACCCGCGCTCGACGAGGTCGTTTCGCGACCTGGCATTCGTTTCAACCGGAACAAAGCTATGTTGACCCACGATTCCTCCTGACACAGGCTTGAGGATTGCACGACGACGCAGATTTTCCGATCTCCTGCTGGCAGCTAATCGACACACCAGGTGTCCACGTCACTAATCCGCAGAGCTATTGAGCGCGCGCGCTTTGCATCGAGCCATTATCGCAGCGGATTGACCTTCTGCCTCAAAATTTGAGCGTAGCTGTTCGCTATCTGCTCAACGACAAATTTGGTGTCAACTCCTGACCCAAGTCACGTCGCGAGTAGGCCCTGGCGCGCGAAAGGAATCAAATACATCTCAGGTTCCAGAATTCTCTCTGCGCTTGAGGTTGCTGGTGACGTCTTTTCCCGCGCGGATGTCGGACAGCAACTGGTCGAGCCTTGCCGCGCTCTTTAATGCTTGCTGATCGGTGTTCGCAGCAGTTTTCAACATCTGATCGAGGCGGCTGGCTGCGCTCTTGAGTTTCTGCAGTTCCTCATCTGGGATCTGCTTCTTTGGTCCTTTCCCGATCGACTGCATCAGGTTCACGACCCTTTCGCGCACATCGCGATCCGGACCCTGGTTGTCCCACTATGCATGGCCACCTGCACAAAGGAAACATGGACGGTATCAGAGGAATTTGAGGCGAGGTGGCCGGGTGCTTCTCCTCAGCGTCGCGCATTTTGCGACGTTAGGGTGGGGACTTTGACACTCGAAAGCGCTATTGCAATACCGCCCCCGCGCCCTCCGTTACTCTCCGCGCAGCACACGCATGGGATCGATGGAAGTGGCATCTCTCACCGGAAGCAGAGATGCCAGCAAAGCGGCCACTACCAGAACCGCCATGCTCAGTCCGATCACCCAGGGATCGTTCGAACTGGTCTCATACAGCAGACTGCGCACCCAATGCGTGGCGAGTGCGGCCCCCAGCAAACCGAATGCGATCCCGCCTACCATGGGATAAGCCGCGTCGATTTGTCAATTGGATAGGATACCTGCGAGAGCGGCAGAATCAAGCCGGCAGGTCCGCAATTGAAGCGCGCTGTTCGGCAATCGAACATCCGCACTGAAACGATTTCATCTTGAGAGGCTAGAGAATGCATTCAGCGCGACCCGCATCACAAGACTCGCTTCATGCAAAATCGCGATTGCGTGTGCCCCCGAGGCCGACGAGCATCCCACGGCCGGCCTGTTTTATTTGATGGCAAGCGAAATCGGATAATACTTCTGAATCATCCTTCCGGTCATGAGCCCGCCTTCATATTCCGGAATAATGACCTCATCGGCTCCCGAACTTCGGATCGCATTGGCATAGCGCTGCTGTCCAGCCCGCGTAATGATCTTGACCTTCGAATTCAGCGACCGCGCCGTCACCGTGATGTAAAGATTATCCGCGTCGTTGTCGATGACGATGCAGATGCCTCGGGCACGCTCGATTCCCGCCTGCAGCAGGATATCGTGCCGCTTGGCATCGCCTTGAATAACAGGGATTTTGTCATTCAGCAATTCGCGATACAGGCCTTCGTTCGTCTCAATCAGTACGAACGGGATTTCCAGCCGCTGAAGCTGATCCACCACGGTGCGGCCAACCTGCCCGTACCCGCAAATAATAAAGTGGTCCCGCAGGCGATCGACATTCACTTCGTTGACCATAGTTCTCCATGCCTCCGCCCCGTGGCGGTTGAAAATGGTAAGCAGCACCCGCTCGGCAATCCAAATCTGCAGCGCGAATACCCCCGCGTACACAAACATTGAAAAAATCTTGGTTGACTTGTGCACCGCCCGATACTCGATCGAATGCGGATGAATCACCCAGAACAGCGCATCCAGCGGCCGCAATCCTTCCACCCGCATATAAAAAACGATGCACACTCCCAGGAAGCCCGCCAGCACCAGCAGCGGCAGCCACAAGCGCCGAATAAATACCAGCAGAATGCGTCCCATAGGAGTGTCACCGACCACCTTGAGAAAAATGGGGACTGAGTATATCAAGCGTCAGCAATAACGGGCATGAATTCTCCAGCGGGCACGGATCAAGCGGAATGGAGCGGGAAGGAATCTGCCGCTTTAAGAAAAAAGCGAGACGGGCATCCCTGTGGATGCCCGTCAACAAACATTGGTGACAACCGGCCAGCTTTTCAGCGAAACTACGCCCGGGCGCCGACCGCAGCCGGCTCCGGCGTGGGCGCAGACTTGTCTTCGCCGTTCGCTTTTGCCTGCGGCTGCTGGGGCTGTCCGCCCTTGCGGATGTCGATGCCGCCTTTGAAGAACGCGCCGTCTTCAATCGAGATGCGCGCGGCGATTACGTCGCCAGTCAGAGAACCATCGCTGCGAATGTTGACACGGTCGCTGGCGGTCAGATTCCCGCGAACCTTGCCCAGCACCACAATCTCGCGCGCATTAATGTTGGCCGAGACTACGCCATTGCGCCCCACGGTCACGCGATTTCCGGAGAGATTGATCGACCCCTCCACCCGCCCGTCAATGTAAAGCGACTCGGATCCCGTCACCTCGCCCTTGATGACAAGCGACTTGCCAATGGTGGCCTGGTCGGCGGTGGTGGTGCTCAAAGGCCGGGGAGCCGCAGGCTCACTCGTCGTTGAAGTCATGGTTGGCGCGCTCGGCGTGGACGGAGTCGGGCGTTCCGGCTCGCCGGGACGGGCAGGCGTCTGAGGTTGATTGGTCGGCTTCCACATGGGGTAAAAGATCCTTTCCTTGTTGGGATTAGGGGTCACTCGCCGCACGTTCGTGACCAAAAAGAATTGTACTCCCGCCTCCTGAGGAAGGGCTGTGGAAAATCCTTTATTTTCAATCGAGAGTTCCTCCGGCGGTACGCCCAACACCGATTCGGAAGCGAAGGTTGCCATCTCCGGGCTGCATACTTTCTGCCTACCGGCGTGTAACGATTCCCGGAAAAATAGCCCATATCCTTCCGTTCCAGACTATCTCGGAGTATGCTTGCCGGCATCGAGAAGTCGTCTAGATTCTCGAACTGAAGACATCGAAAACGGAATTCGGCGTAACTCGTCTAATCCTTGACCAGTTACAGAGTGTAAGGACATCAGATCGGTCCGCGTTCAGAAATCCCCGAATTCGGGCGGTAGGAACCTTTTTTGGAGTTGGAGCCAAAACATGCTAGAAACAGCCGTCGTCACCCCCGCAGCCTTGACGATCACGCGCCCGGAACCGGGTGAATACGCGCCCTATTATGAGCGCTACATCGCGCTGGTCCCAGGCTCCGACATTCTGGCCACGCTCGACGCCCAGAGGCGCGATACGATGACCCTGCTCTGCGGCCGCGACGAAGCCGGCGGCGATTTTCGCTATGCCCCTGGCAAATGGAGCGCGAAAGAAGTGCTGGGCCATGTTTGCGACACCGAGCGCATCTTCGCCTACCGCGCCCTGCGCATCGCCCGCGGCGACCGTACGCCCATCGAAGGCTACGAGCAGGACGACTACGTCCGCAACGGCCCCTTCGCCCAAGCCCCCTTGCCCGAACTCATCGAGGATTACATCGCCGTCCGCCGCGCGACGCTAACCCTGCTCCGCAACCTTGACGAGCAAGCCTGGACCCGCCGCGGCGTAGCTAACAAAAACGAAGTCAGTGTCCGCGCCCTGGCCTACATCATCGCCGGCCACGAGCTTCACCATCGCAAGATCCTGGAAGACAAGTACTTCGCGGCGAATCAACACACGTAGCCATAGCCGCCTCGGCTGTCCAGCGCAGAAAAGAAAAAAGAGGTCGTCGACAGGCAAGTGGCTGTCGGCGACCAAAAGTTTGAAAGACCAAAATTTGAGAATCGTTAACCCGCACCCAACCTAGGCAGCTTTACGCCCTCCGGTCGTGTCGCTCTTGCCCGGATCGGATTTCGCTTCCTTCGTGGATTTCGCTTCCTTCGTGAAAGAGAGATTTTGTCCTTCCGTCTGCTCCAGGAGTCTTCGTTTCCTCCACCGGTTGTAAAGAGGAACTCCTGCGCCTACGAGCAGCAGCACCACGACAATACCAACCAACATCTCTGCAGAGCGGCTCGCGGACGCCTTTGTAACAGGTGCAGCCGGGGTACTGGCCGTCGCCGGAGGCGGCCCGGCAGCCGGGGCGATTGCAGCTGCGTCCGCGACCGGTGTGCTGGTGACCGGCTCCGCGGGTGCAGCCGCGACAGCGGACGTTTCTGCCGGCGTTTCTTCGGCTTTCCGCCGTCGAGCGGACGGCCGCGTTCGGTGAACCTTGGCAGTCTTCGCCGGAGTGCTCACCGTCGCATCGGGTGCAGCGGCGGCAGCCGGCGCGCCGACAGCCTCAGAAGGCGCCGCAGCCTCGGGCGCAGCCGCATTCGGTGCGGCAGCAGCAGGGGGCAAGCTGACAATGGAAGGTTCAGCGGCTGGTGCCGCGGCGGGAGGAGTTGTGCTGACAGCCTCCGCAGGCGCGCTGCCAGTGGGAGCGGGAGCAGCCGCAGCCGATGGGGCCGCTGGTGCATCGACAGTCTGCGAAGGCGTACTCACACTCGCAGCCGATGCAGCGGCAGCCGGTGCAGCGACCGCCGCAATGCAGTGTTCGGAGATCATGTTCAGTCCCGTGACCGCAAAGCTGTTCTCACTCGCAGCTGCTTTGTTCCCGGTGAGGTTTAGGTCCTGGCCCACATACGCCTTGAGATCAGCGCTGCTGCTGGTGATCTTGAAAGTCTTGCCCGTACTGTCTTCCGCAACAGTGTAATTACCGTCCGAGCCCCCCAGGCAACCTTTGATGTTGACCTGGACTGTATTGCTGCTCGGTGCGGGAGTCTGTGCAAACCCCAGCGCGACAAGCAGGGCCGGTAAAACCAAAAGCAGGAATGCTCTCTTCATGGAATCCTCCGAGAAGTCTCGCCTTGCGGCGATCTGAATTCCGCTTGGGTTTGATTGTGCTTCCGATTTCTCTGTCGAATTCGTGGGTGAGCGGGGCCCCGGCTGGAGAACTTGGAGCATCCAAGTGAAACTACACAACCGTAACCCGTAAGAATCGGGATGTCTGTTCCATACGGCTCACATTGCCGTTCATATCTCGAGAAACTACACCCTGACAGGAGCCGCGAAGCGGCGAAAGAATGCTGCCCACAGCTTGCCCTGAGCCTGTCGAAGGGGCGTAAGCCGTGGCTAGCGTGGAGGATGCCAGCCGGCCCTGCTGTCCGCCGAGCGCAGCATGACCGATTTCCTGTCAAGCCCCCAAACACACCCAATTCCCGCTAACCCCAGCTTTCTAATCCAGATATAAAGTCAGAATCCTTTCCGGTTCACCCCCGCCAACTTGATAAAATAGAACTAGAGACAAAATAGCCAGCGCGGCCCCTCCAGGCCGCGTTTTTTATTGTTCCAATCGTCTTCCAGGGACTCAATGGGAAATCCAGGCATGAACATCCGCCACCCCAAGGCGCGGGGCGAGTGGGCCGAACTGCGCTTCATGCTCCGCGCCACCGAACTCGGCTTCAGCGTCACCAAGCCCTGGGGAGACATGGCCCCCTTCGACCTCGCCCTCGAACACCACGGCCGCTT
>CAVQDN010000013.1:387500-587242 GCA_963711275.1 uncultured Acidobacteriaceae bacterium
CAAGCTACTAAGGGCGCATGGTGGATGCCTTGGCAGAAGCAGGCGATGAAGGACGTGGCAAGCTGCGATAAGCCTCGGGGAGCCGCAAGCAGGCTTTGATCCGGGGATTTCCGAATGGGGAAACCCACGGGGGTAAAACCCCCGTACGGCGTGATGAATCCATAGTCGCGCACGAGCGAACCCTGGGAAGTGAACCATCTCAGTACCAGGAGGAAAAGAAAGAAACCTCGATTCCGAGAGTAGTGGCGAGCGAAATCGGAACAGCCTAAACCTGTTCGACCTTCGGGTCTAGCAGGGGTTGTAGGGTCGACAACAGTAGAGTTACCAATCCAGTCATTAGTCGAAGCCCTCTGGAAAGAGGGGCCATAGAGTGTGATAGCCACGTAGACGAAAATGAGCTGGACTCGAAGTCGATACCTGAGTACCGCGGAGCACGAGAAACTTTGCGGGAAGCTACGGAGACCATTCCGTAAGGCTAAATACTAGCTTCTGACCGATAGTGAACCAGTACCGTGAGGGAAAGGCGAAAAGAACCCCAGCGAGGGGAGTGAAATAGTACCTGAAACCGTGTGCCTACAAACGGTGGGAGGACTATGCGGCGCAAGCCGAAAGTCTGACCGCGTGCCTATTGCATAATGAGCCGGCTAGTTATTCTTGTCAGCAAGGTTAAGCGAAAGCGAGCCGTAGCGAAAGCGAGTCCGAATAGGGCGATCCAGTTGGCAGGAATAGACGCGAAGCGGGATGATCTACCCTTGGCCAGGCTGAAAGTGGGGTAACACCCACTGGAGGGCCGAACGGGTGTTTGTTGAAAAAAGCTCCGATGAGCTGAGGGTAGGGGTGAAAGGCTAATCAAATTCCGTGATAGCTCGTTCTCTCCGAAATAGCTTTAGGGCTAGCCTCGGATGATTTGTCGTGGTGGTAGAGAACTGAATGGACTATGGGGCTTTCCAGCTTACAGAATCCAATCAAACTTCGAATGCCATAGAACAACCAATCCGGGAGTCAGACGGCGGGGGCTAAGCTTCGTCGTCGAGAGGAAAACAGTCCAGATCGCCTGCTAAGGTCCCAAAATACAAGCTAAGTGGGAAAGGAAGTCGGAACGCCCAGACAGCCAGGAGGTTGGCTTAGAAGCAGCCATCCTTTAAAGAAAGCGTAATAGCTCACTGGTCAAGCGGTCCGGTGCCGACAATTTAACGGGGCTTAAGCTTGTTACCGAAGCAGCGAATGCATGGTGTAACAGCCATGCGTGGTAGGAGAGCATTCCCAACAGTTTGAAGCCAGACTGAAAAGACTGGTGGACGGTTGAGAAGAGACCCTGCCGGCATAAGTAGCGATAACGGAGGTGGGAACCCTCCGCGCCGAAAGTCTAAGGTTTCCTGAGAAAGGTTAATCCGCTCAGGGTCAGGCGGTCCCTAAGGCGAGGCCGACAGGCGTAGCCGATGGACATCCGGTTAATATTCCGGACCTCCCTTGTGTTCGTTATACGATGGGGTGACGCAGTAGGATAAGCAGGCCGTTCTATGGCTATAACGGTCGATGCGTGCAAGGTGTTTCTCGTAGGCAAATCCGCGGGGAAGCTATCACTGAGACGCAAAGCAGTACTCCGTATGGAGGAAAGCTGCCGATTCCACACTGCCAAGAAAAACCTCTAAGGAGAACGTAAGGGAACCGTACCTCAAACCGACACAGGTAGACGAGGAGAATATCCAAAGGCGCTCGTGAGAACAGTTGGTAAGGAACTCGGCAATATAACCCCGTAACTTCGGGAGAAGGGGTGCCCCGGTAGAGTTAGAGTTTAATAGCTCAAAGCTCGAGGGGGCCGCAGCGAAATGCGCACTGCGACTGTTTAACAAAAACACAGGTCTCTGCAAAGTCGAAAACGACGTATAGGGGCTGACGCCTGCCCGGTGCTGGAAGGTTAAAGGGAGAGGTCAGCCGCAAGGCGAAGCTTCGAACTGAAGCCCCAGTGAACGGCGGCCGTAACTATAACGGTCCTAAGGTAGCGAAATTCCTTGTCGGGTAAGTTCCGACCTGCACGAATGGCGTAACGAAAGTGCGACTGTCTTGCCGACTGACACGGCGAACTTGTAGTGCCGGTGAAGATGCCGGTTGCCCGCAACTAGACGGAAAGACCCCGTGCACCTTTACTATACCTTTACCATGAACTATGGCCCTTGCTGCGCAGGATAGGTGGGAGGCTTTGATTCCAGGCTCTCGGGCTTGGAGGAGCCAACGGTGAGATACCACCCTGCGAGATCTGTGGTTCTAACTTACTCCCGTGAACCGGGAGAGGGACATGGTAAGGCGGGTAGTTTGACTGGGGCGGTCGCCTCCTAAACGGTAACGGAGGCGCGCGAAGCTACGCTCAGGCTGTTTGGAAATCAGCCGACGAGTGCAAAAGCATAAGCGTGGTTGACTGCGAGTCCTACAAGACGAGCAGGTACGAAAGTAGGCTTTAGTGATCCGGTGGTTCTGCATGGAAGGGCCATCGCTCAACGGATAAAAGGTACGCCGGGGATAACAGGCTGATCGGAGCCAAGAGTTCATATCGACGCTCCGGTTTGGCACCTCGATGTCGGCTCATCGCATCCTGGAGCTGTAGAAGGTTCCAAGGGTTAGGCTGTTCGCCTATTAAAGCGGTACGTGAGCTGGGTTCAGAACGTCGCGAGACAGTTCGGTCCCTATCTGTTGTGGGCGCAGGAGATTTGAGAGGACCTGTCCTTAGTACGAGAGGACCGGGATGGACGAACCTCTTGTGTTCGAGCTGTCATGCCAATGGCACCGCTCGGTAGCGAAGTTCGGTTGTGATAACCGCTGAATGCATATAAGCGGGAAGCACTCCTCAAGATGAGATCTCCCAACCCGTAAGGGATAAGAAGGGCCCAGGAAGACTACCTGGTTGATAGGCTGGAGGTGGAAGCGCAGCAATGCGTGTAGCTTACCAGTACTAATCGCCCGTTCGGCTTGACCATAAAATTTACTCGGTGCAGAAAAACAGCTGTCAGTTCTCAGTTGCCAGTTGCCAGTTCGAAACTGAATTGGAATTAGCAATGTGTTTGGAAGTCGTTAGAAACTGAATGACTGAGAAGCAAGACTGATAACTGTGCGCCGACGCTTTTTTATGAAAAGCAATGCCGAAGTAATACACGTGGCAGAAATCGGAAGTTAACAAATATGAAAGTAAGCCACACCCAATCTATTCAGTTGTGAGGTTTCGTCCTCACGATCTTTGAAATTCTGCTCTTAGCTTTTGGCTCTTAGCTCTTAGCCCAATCCCATGGGTTGAAACTGTCGGCCGGAAGCTCAGAGATTAAGTTTGCAGCGAGGATTCTTCCTGGAGACGTCGAGAATGTGTGCGCCGGAAGAGTCAAGCTAAAAGCCAAGAGCTAATAGCTAAAAGCTGCTTCGACTTGTCGGTAATCATACCGCGGGGGATCCACCCGTTCCCATCCCGAACACGGAAGTTAAGCCCCGCCGGGCCGATTGTACTGCACGCGAAAGTGTGTGGGAGAGTAGGTCGTTGCCGGCATTAATAAAGGCCAGTCTGAGAAATCAGATTGGCCTTTTCCTCTTGGGGAGTACTATTTCTTGAGAAATGATGAGCGAGAAGCAAAAGCGAGCAGCAGCAACGATCGAGCGTGCGATAGCGGCCCACGACTGGCCGAGGGCTCGCAGATTGATCAGGGAAGGACTCCGCAAGAGTCGTGATGATCATTGGCTGCTCACACGGCTTTCGCTTACGTACTACGAGCAAAAGCAGTATCGGAAATCTTTGGACTATGTGATCCAGGCGCTTCAAATAGCACCTTACTGTCCGCTCGCGGTTTGGGACTACGCTGGAACGCTGGACATGCTCAAACGCAAAAAGAAGGCTCTCCAGATCTTCCAATGGCTGATTAGTTGGGGCGAGAAGAGGATAGCTTATGGCGAATGCGGAGAGGGTATACGCTTTGCAAGGTCATTGATCGCTGATTGTTATTATCGCATTGCCCGGATTCACGAAGAAATGCGGGAGCGAGGGAAAGCAATTCGGGCATACAGGCAGCACCTACTTCGTCGCAAGCGCGGGGTCCGGAGCATCTACCCGCTATCGGAGGTGAGGCGGAGATATGCGGCTGTGCAGGCCTGATCAGATCCTTCGCAAAGAGCGCTCAGGATTTCGGCAGAAGGCTCCCGCGCGCAAAGGACGCGTCGCTCACGCCTTCTGGGCGCCTAAAGTTGCCGGTATAAATAAAGGCCGGTGAGAGAAATCTCGACGGCTTTTTCCTTTGAGAGCAGGTTCAGGTTCTTCTGCGCAGGATGGCCGCGATCACGCGTGGATTACGTCGTCCGTGCAGTACGGCAACTACAGTCAGGGGTTTTTCGTCCGGCGCATACGCGATCACATATTCGCGCACGGTTTGGAATCGCAGCGGACGTGTTGTGAGATCAAGGCGGTTGTGGCCGACGTAAGGGAACGGAACGAGCGACTTGATTGTGTCGTAGATTTCCTCGCGCACGCGATCGGCCGAATCCTGATTATCCGCTGCGATGTACTCCCAGATTTCTTCCAGATCCTTGAGGGCGTCAGGGTGTAGAACAAACTCGCTCATGCTGCTCTTACGTCATGAACGAGCGCGACGCTTCTCGCTTCTACGCCTAAGTTCGGCGAATGCTGTTTCGCCGTCAACGGTCTTTATGCGTCCGCTCTTCAGGTCGTCGTAGCGGCTGTCGAGCATCTCGCGGACATCTCCCAGTTCTTTCAGGTAGCCGGCCATTGCGTCCTCAACCAACTCCGCGGGTGCGCGGCCTGTTTTTTGTGCGAGTTCCTGTAGGCGCGACTCGGTTTCGGGACGGAGGTTTACTTCCATGGCCGTAAGTGTAACAGGACGAAAAGGCAGTCGAAAGCCTCGCCGGGCCGATTGTACTGCACGCGAAAGTGTGTGGGGAGGTCCTTCGGCTTCCCCCTCGGCTTCGCTCGGGCTTCGGCAAAGCGGGATAAAATCCGGTCGTTGCCGCCGTTAAATAAAGGCCACGCTCAAAAATCCGCGTGGCCTTTTCCGTTTTGGGACGGATTGCTTGCAAGAAAGTGGTATCGACTCTCATTTGGAGAACGTGGAAGAAGGCGATGGAGTTATATTGACGCCTAAGGAAGAATACCCCTATGAAGGACTCGCTCGGACCCAGGAGATGGGCAGTCCGTGAGGAGATTTATGTGCATCATGTGTGAGCGCGAACTATGGGACGAGCACCGAGCGCTCGAATGCGAGTTCTTCAAGCCCTGCAAGACATGTAACAAGTTTCCTGGCACCAGCTCCGAAGGAACCTGCTATCACTGTTTCGCTGTTGGCAACATGATCGATGAGTGCCCCGAGTGCGCGGGCAAACCATGGAGTGAAGAATTCCTGGAGGCCAAAGCCGAAATCGAAGGCCCGGACAAACTTGTGCTCCCGTTCTAGTTACCAGTCGATCCGCTTGGTTCCGGCCACCAAATCGAAATGGCGATCTCGGCTCAACAGGGGGACAGAATGCTGCCGGCACAGTGCGGCAATCCAGAGGTCATTGGTTGGAATCGGCTTGCCCTTGCGCTTTAGTTCGAGACTGATCTCCGCATAATAATGTGTGGTCGGCTCCTGAATGTCCAGCACCACACAGTCAGGGAGCAGCCCCGCCAGCCAGCTTTCGTAGCTGGCCCGATGGCGCGACTGGGCGATGCCATGGCGATACTCGCCGAGCACAATCACGGGGAGCACCATCTGTTCGGCGCGGGCGAGAAGGGCAACCACTCCAGGGTCATCGTCCGCGGCGGCAGACAGGGCGTTGGTATCAAGGATCATTTTTAGAGGATCATTTCCAGAGAATCATTTCCAGAAAATCAGCGCCAGACTTCCCGATCGATCTGCTCGAAGGCTTCTTCCACCCGCTTTTCGACTTGCTTTCTCTCCTTGTGCAGGTGTTTGAGCTTTCCGAGATGTTTCATCCAGGGCTTTTCCTGGGAGGTAGTTTTCAATTTCTCCTGGACCGCCTCGGTGACGAGCTGGCGCAGGGGAATTCCGCGTTCGGCGGCGGCTGACTTCGCGCGGCGGAACAAAAAATCGGGGATCTCAAGGGTTGTTTTCACTTTCCCATATTACCATATTTATGGGTAGGATCGTGAAACTTCGCGCTTTCATCCTGAACACAGAAGTTACGATCCTTCGCAGAGAACGCTCAGGATTTCGGCAGAAGGCTCCCGCGCGCAAAGAATGCACGCTCACGCCTTCTAAGCGCCTCAAGTTAAGCCCCGCCGGGCCGATTGTACTGCACGCGAAAGTGTGTGGGAGAGTAGATCGTTGGCATTTTCCTTTTTGTGCTGGGCGCGTTTCGGCCTTGTTCTCAGATTTGTAAAGCGTTATGCTTTGCGCAGGAGTTGCTCCGGTGCCAGCCCTAGATTGGTCCCAATGTTCGGCGGTGGAGAGCGTTCCCGGCAAGGTGAGCGGCGCCTGGGTGTTGAAGGGCACGCGGATGCCGGTGTCCGCCATCTTCGAGAATCTTGAGGCAGGGGCCAGCCTGGACGACATCATGCAGTGGTACGACGGTCTTGATCGCGAACAGGTCAAGGCCGTGATTGAGTTTGCCGCGCGCAGCCTCGACAAGGCACCCGCCCTCGCCCCGTAGGTTCGCGTAAGATGCCGGCATGCGCATCTTGTTCGATCAAGCGACGCCTTTACCGATTCGCCCCTACCTCAAAGGACACCACGTCCGTACAGCCGCCCAGCAAGGCTGGGACAAACTCAAGAATGGCGAATTGCTCGTGGCCGCTGAAGCGGACGGCTTCGACGTGTTGCTGACGACCGACAAGAACATTCGCTATCAACAGAATCTGGCGGGCCGCAGAATCGCAGTCGTTATTCTCGGCGTCCAGCAATGGCCGAGTCTGCGGCCTCACGTCCAGTTGGTCGCGGATGCGGTCAATGCTGCCGTACCCGGCGGCTACACAGAAATCGAGCTACCGCGGGAGTCGCGCTGACCATTCAGAATACGGAAACTAATATCCTTCGCAAAGAACGCTCAGGATTTCGGCAGAAGGCTCCCGCGCGCAAAGCACGCGCGCTCACGCCTTCTGGGCGCCTCAACTCTACGGATTCGGAGGCGGGGGCAATAACTCACAATGCTCGACGCACTTTACCGTGTTGGCCTCGACGGTGGCTTTCTTCTTGCCGGAAAAATCGATGTCGGGGAGGATCAGCAGGGTTTGCGTGCCATGGGCGACGTTAAACGTGCAGTTGAAGCTCATGGACTGGACGCCACGTTCCTTGCAGCCGGTTTGGTCGAGGGCGTCGGTGAGGGTTACGGTCTTGTCGTAGACCTGGTCGGCAAGATGCGATGGCAGCAGCGCGACCGTCAGCGGGATGGGCGACTTGATCTTTACGCTGAGTTCCTGGCCGTCGTGGTCTGGAGTCATGAGACTGTAGACCTTGGGTGCCGGCGTGATGTCGTATTTCTCGTTGAGGATGCGGCGCCAGTGGAACTCCGGCTGCACGCAATTGTAATACTGGATGTGGAGATCGTTGGGGGACATGAATTGCCGCGCTCCGGGTCCGAGGATGGCGCCAATGGTGCTGACGACGGGCCTCTCGGGCCTGCGCTCATCGCGGAAGGTGATGATCATGGGCCGATCGGAGGGAAGATGGCACTCGTAAATCGCGCTGGTGACATGCTCCCTGACGCAGAGGAAGCTGAAATGCGCAGCGGCTCCGGGACGCATGGCCGCATTCCATTCATCGGCCCAGGCCATGGCCACGGTCACCGGATATCTGGAGTCGATTTGCACATGCATGTCGCCGCCCCCGACAGCGGGAGTGTAGATGCGGCCGGCGTGCAGGCTGGCGGGCTCCAAGGGGATGGTCGCGCTGTCGGCGGCAGTCCAGACAACGGGATTTTGCGCATATGAGTTCGCGGCCAGAGCGCAGAACAGCAGCGTGGCGAAAATCGAAAGGTTCCTCATAGTAGAAGTATTGGCTGGGTCCAGGCGCGTACCCTAGCAAATTCGCGAGGGGAGGATTACGAAGGTACCAAGCGCCCGTTGATCACGAGACGCTCCTGCGGGCAAAAAACGCGCTGTTAAGTCCCGCAGGGCCGATGGCGGGTGTCCCGTCCTTGCGTTCGTTGCAAGGGTAGGGATTTCTGTTTGCGGGCGCAATCACTTAATGGAAGAGTGGGCTTTCGGCGCTGGCGCGCCGCGCAGCAAGGCTTCCGTGCTGAGGTCTTCGTCGACGTCCGGCCAGTGGATGCCGTAGCCTCCGCCGGCGATCTTCCAGTTCTTGCGTTGGGCGGGCGTGGCCTCGAGCAGGCGCGGATACCAGACGAGTGGCACAGTGATCGTGCGTCCATCCCGCAGAGAGACGCTTAGTGCGTCGTCAGTGAACGCGACATCGAGGACTCGCTCATCTGTCTTCGCTACCGAAGAACCCATGCCAAGCCTCCACAAGCTGTGCTCTATGGTAGAGCACTATTGATTGTATCTCGCGAAGTTCGTGGGCGCGAAATCCGAAATTGGCTGACAGTTGCACCGGATCAAGCCAGAGCTTGGCCGAGGCGTCGTCGCGGTCAACGTGGACGTGAGGCGGTCCGTTCGGTTCGTGGCTGTAGAAATAGAAGCGATACGGGCCCGGACCGCAACACCGTCGGCATGCGCGGAATTCTAGCACGCGTTCGACATACCACTCGCTTCGCTCGTGGGGCGGACGAATGCGTCCGCCCCTGCGTGTGCCGCTTAAGCGGCGGCTTGTTGTTGATATGCCGGGACGAAGGACTCGGCTACGAAGGTTTCGAAGATCGTTGGCGTCGTGTTCTGCGGGTGTGCGAGGTTCGAGGGCACGCATGTATCCGGAGTTGAGTGAGCCGATCATCTCCAGGAGCAGCCGGGCGAATTGTTCGGACATTCCCATTTGAACCAGGACAGCCCGAAACTGATCGTCAGGCGCCTGAACGTATTTGAGATCTGGCTTGCCGATGGCCTTGCCAATAATCGCTGCGACTTCGCTGTAGGTGAGATCGCGTTGTCCCAGCAGTTCACGGGTTTGTTTGCCCTGGAAGTCAGGCTTCAAAAGCGCGTCCGCCGCTGCGGCTCCGATGTCGCGAGTGGCGATCATGGCAAGTTTCAGATCGGCGCGAAGAGGTGTAACCACGACGCCCATCTGGCGGATCGCGTTCACCTGGGGAAGCGTATTTTCCATGAAGTAGCCGGCGCGCAGGTGGAGCACATTCGCGCCGCTGACCTGGTTGAGCTTTTGTTCGAGATTGTAGAGGCCGAGCACAGGGCCGGTGCCGGTCGTGCTTATCGGCTCCGATGCTGCTGAGTGCGACGACATTCTTGATCCCCGCATTTCGAACGGCGGCCGCAATCTCGTCGCCAACCCGGCTCGAATAACCGAGCGGGTCGTTGCTGGCGGGGTTGGGTGGAATCATTACATAGGCCGAATCGGCCTGGTGGAAGGCTTTGGCGAGAGCGTCGGTATCGCAGACGTCCGCGATGAAGGGCTCAGCACCCTTCGCCGTGAGCGCCTGTAAGTGGGCTGCATTTCTGCCGACGACGCGAACCTTCTGCCCGCGGGCAAGAAGATTGTTCGCTACGACATGTCCGGTGTTGCCGCTTGCTCCCAGTACAACGTACATAAGTTACCTCCATGCCTGGCTTGGATGCCGGAGGCTGCGGTTTGGACTCGGCATCGAACCGATGGATTAAGCCTGGGCGCTGGCAACTTGCAGGAAGTCCGTGGCGCCCAGGATTCGGAGGGCGATTCGGACTATGAGGGGAAAGCGGCGGCGGGTGGGGTCGTGGATCACAGTAGGAGCGGAGAGATGATATTTGGTGCGGCGGGTTTCTAGTTCGGCAGTGCCGGCGGCCAGGACGTTTTGGACCCATTGGCTGTCGGGGCCGTAGGTGAGGGCGATGAGGAATCCTTCGGGAGTGGGGAAGACGTTCACCGGAGTGCGGAAGACGCGACGGGACTTGCGTCCGATGTGGGTGATTACGCCGAATCCGGGGAGCCAAGTCACGAAGGGAGCGGTGATGCGGTTGGTCACTTTTAGATTGAAGGCGGCCACCCAGCGCGGGCGGAAGCGGAGCAGGAGCGGCGGGATCAGAAATAGGAAGAAGATTATGACTGCGGTTTTCAGCATGGGGAGCGTCCGTGGGATAGGTTTAGTTTACGCTGGTGATCTTGCGGAAGGTTCGAAGAGTTGGCACCCTTTTCGCAGCCGAGACCGAGATTCCTCGCTTCGCTCAGAACGAGAAAGCAATTTGTTTGCGGCGAGATTTCTTGATGTCGGCGGTTGGCGGACAGGAGTGTCCGCCCCACACTAACGCTCGCTTTGCTTCGCCACATGAGTCGTTACGCGGCTTGGCCGGCCTTTACGGTAGTTGGGGGGTCTTGGGTACGGGTCCAGGTGTAGCGCATGCGGTGGATTACGGTGATGGTGCTCAGGATGGCGATGACCCAGAGGACCGGGGCCATGCGGTTGAACAGGGCTCCGAGGATTACCAGGACGAGACGTTCGGGGCGTTCCATGAAGCCGACGCGGCAGGAGCCGATCAGGCTTTCGGCGCGGGCGCGGGTGTAGCTGACCATGATGGCGCTGATCATGACGAAGGCGGTAAGCACCACGTAGAAAAAACGTCCGCCGCGGGCGTAGAAGACTAGCAGGCCGAGGAATTGGGAGGCGTCGCTATAGCGGTCGACGACCGAGTCGAAGAAGGCTCCGAAACGGGTGACGCGGTTGGTGGCGCGGGCGACCTGGCCGTCCACGAGATCGAAGAAGCCGGAGAAGATGATGACCAGGCCGGCGTAGATGAACATGCGCTTCTGGTTGGAGGCGTTGGCGGAGCCGAACAGGATGGCGGCCCAGGTGTTGACGACGAGTCCCATGAAGGTTAGGACGTTGGGGTTGATGCGGGAGAGAGCGAGCCAGCGGACGATGGTGTCGAGCAGGACTCCGCAGGCGCGACCGAAGGCGCTGGTCCAGGACGGGCTCACCGAAGTGCCCCGGCAGCGAGGCGCGGGAGATCCCTCTCTTCGTCTGAAAAGCGGCTTCGCTCGGGATGACGCCGAAGAATAAAGAGGCTACGCTCAGGATGATGCCCTCGATTCGGGCGTGGGATATTTGTGGCTCGGCGAGCGGCCATTTACGCGCCGGCCTCTTCCGGTTCGACCTGGTCGTGGATGGTAATCAGGCTGAGGATCTCCAGTTCGCGTTTGCCGTTGGGCGAAACCACGATCACTTCGTCCCCAACTTTTTTATTCAGCAGGGCGCGCCCGATCGGCGAAGTGGTGGAAATTCTTCCGGTCGCGAAGTCGGATTCCTCGCTGGTCACGATCTTGTATTCCAGCTCTTCGTTTTTCATGTTGTCGAAAACCTTCACGGTGGAACCGAGGCCTACCTTGTCGTGGGGAATGTTGTTCATGTTGACCATGGACAGATCGGCGAGGCGCTTGCCGAGTTGGCGGACGCGCGCCTTGACGAACTCCTGGCGCTGCTTGGCCATGTGATATTCGGCGTTCTCGCTGAGGTCGCCGAGGGCGGCGGCCTTTTTGATTTCCTTCGGAAGCTCATGGATCAACTCGTGTTCGAGCGCGTTGATTTCTTCCTGCAGCTTTCGTTTGATTGCATCAGTCATGATTTGATGAACAAAGAATTACCGGCCGGGCTTTGGACATTATAAACCCGGCTTCAGCCTTCCGGCTTCGGGCTTCCGGTGGGCTGTTTTGAATTACGACTCTGATTCGGGTTCGGCCAAAATAGAGCTTCTCGCGTGTCGATCCTCGCGTTCTTCATTCGACGTATAAATAGAGGCGGGATTTGAATCGGGTGGCGCCCGCTCAAAACCTAAGAACAGGAGATATCAATATGAGAGTCATGGTCATCGTAAAGGCGAGCAAGGAGTCAGAGGCCGGCGTTCTTCCGGACACCGAGCTTCTTACCAAGATGGGGAAATACAATGAGCAGTTGGTGAAAGCGGGCGTGATGTTGGCGGGAGATGGGCTGCAGGCGAGTTCGAAGGGGAAGCGGGTTAAGTTCTCGGGCGAGAAGCGCACGGTTATCGACGGGCCCTTCACGGAGACGAAAGAGCTTATTGCCGGGTATTGGATGTGGCAGGTGCGGTCGATGGATGAGGCGGTGGAGTGGCTGAAGCGGGCTCCGTTCGATGGCGGAACTGAGGTGGAGATTCGTCCGGTGTTTGAAGCGAGCGATTTCGGGGAGAACCTGACGCCTGAGGCGAAGGAACGGGGCGAGCGGTTGCGCAAAGAACTGGCTGCGAAAAAATAAGCGTGGTTTGAATTCCTGGTGTCGAATCTGCGAACCCCGATTCGACGCATTCATAGAGACGAGGCAAAGGCAGACTACGCCGCGCTTCCAAGCTAAATCAATAAAGGAGAGAGCAATGCGATTTCTAAGTATCTACAAGACGGTTGAACGGAATACACCTCCAACCCAACAGGAAATGGCCGCGATGGGCAAGCTGATTGAAGAGGGCATGAAGGCGGGCTGGCTGCTGGCGACGGAAGGGTGCCTGCCGACGGCACTGGGCGCGCGGGTGCGGCGATCCAGTAACAAGATCAGCGTGACCGATGGTCCCTTCGCGGAGTCCAAAGAGGTGGTGGGCGGATTCGCAATTCTGAAGGCCAACTCCAAGGAAGAGGCGATCGAGCTGGCCAGACAGTTCCTTCAAATCGCCGGAGAAGGCGAGTGTGAGTTGCGACAGATCTACGAGCCCCATGGCGGTGAGCACGACTGCCCCCAGAGCAGCGACCGGGCTGAGGTTGCGTTGAAGGCATGAACGTGGTGTGATCGGTAGCGTGGGTGCTACCGAGACACATCGCACAATCGAGGCAGTTTGGAAGATCGAGTCGGCTCGGGTAATTGCCGGGCTGACTCGCATCGTGCGCGATATTGGCGTTGCGGAAGAACTGGCACAGGACGCGCTGGTGGCAGCTCTTGAGCAGTGGCCGGAGTCGGGAATTCCGGAGAATCCGGGGGCCTGGCTGATGGCAACTGCGAAACATCGGGCGATTGATTGCCTGCGCCGCGAAACCCTCATCGACAGCAAGCACGAAGTTCTGGGCCGCGAGATGGCCGAGCGGGAGATGGCGGTGCCGGATCTGGCGGCTGCCATGGATGACCACATTGGCGACGATATGCTGCGGCTGGTGTTCATCGCCTGCCATCCGGTGCTCGCGACTGAGGCGCGAGTGGCTCTCACTCTGCGGCTGCTTGGCGGGCTGACTACGGACGAGATTGCGCGCGCTTACTTGGTGGCGGAACCGACGATAGCCCAGCGGATTGTCCGCGCCAAGCGAACTCTTACTGAGGCTCAGATCCCCTTCGAGGTGCCGCGCGGGGCTGAATTTACGGCGCGGCTGTCTTCCGTGCTGCAGGTCATCTACTTAATTTTCAATGAAGGTTACTCAGCGACTGCGGGAGACGACTGGCTGAGGCCTGCGCTATGTGACGATGCGCTGCGTCTGGGACGGATTCTTGCTGAGCTTGTTCCCAACGAGGCTGAGGTGCATGGCCTGGTCGCGCTGATGGAGATTCAGGCGTCGCGTGCCAAGGCGCGCGTAGACCCGTCGGGAGAGCCGATCCTGCTGCTGGATCAAAATCGCGCGCTGTGGGATCGATTGCTGATCAACCGAGGGCTGGCGGCGCTGGAGCGGGCGGAGAAGCTTGGCGGGATGCGGGGTTCGTATGCGATTCAGGCGGCCATTGCTGCGTGCCACGCCCGGGCCAGGACGGGCGAGGAAACCGATTGGGCGCGCATCGCCGCTTTATATAGCGAACTCGCGGAAGTCGCACCGTCGCCGGTGGTGGAATTGAACCGCGCCGTGGCGGTCGGAATGGCGGTAGGTCCAGCGGCGGGGTTGGAGGTGGTGAATCCGCTGCAGAACGATCCTGCCCTGCGGGGCTATCATCTGCTGCCCAGCGTGCGCGGCGACTTGCTCAAGAAGCTTGGACGGATGGAGGAGGCTCGCGCGGAATTCGAGCGGGCTGCGTCTATTACGCGCAATTCACGGGAGCAGAATCTGTTGCTGGAGCGGGCCCGGAGTTGTGGTGGGTGAGCGGAATATTTTTTCACTGGATCGAAAAGGCCTAACCACAGAGGACACAGAGAGCACAGAGGAAAGGAAAGCGCCTCAGGCACCTCTCGACTTTGCACCGATTAATGAGATGTCATTGTCCGGATCGTTGGAGTTGAGGACGGACTTCATCGATAAATTGTTTCGAGCGCGGATTGGAAAGAGGTAGGTTATGCCTGGAGTTCGGATGCTTCGGGGAAACGCAGCTTGCACTTGGCCAGGGCGGTGGTGAGAATCTCTTCCACCTTGGATTCTTCGCAGTTGCGGGCCATAGCCAATTCGCTGACCAGGAGATAGCGGGCGCGCTCCAGCATTTTTTTCTCGCGGAAGGAAAGAGGCTTGGCCTGGTGCAGAGTGATGAGGCTCTTCAGGACGCTAGCTACTTCGAGCAGCGAACCGGTGCGCATGCGGTCGGAGTTTTCCTTGAAGCGGTCTTTCCAGTCGCCATTGCTTCCGTTTTCGCTAACGGATAAAGCGTCCAGTACTTTTTGGATTTCTCCGTTGCGAACCACGCGGCGCAGGCCGACGCTGCCTGCGTTCTGGCAGGGCACCATTACTTTGAGGCTGCTCGCCTTGATGTGCAGGAGGTAGAACTTTTCAATAGTACTGCCAATGGAGCGGCTGCTGATTTGTTCGATGATCCCGACGCCGTGATTGGGATATACGACCTTGTCGCCGATGTGGAAATTCAAGTCCGTACCGCTCATGTTTAGGCACCAGAAGAGGCGATAAGTCGAGGGAGAGGCCGCTAAATAAGCCTATATTCATGCTACTCTCCGGGTTAAACGAAAGCAAGGCGAGAAGCTAGGGGCCCGAACTCAACTGTCGAATGAAGTGATTGAAAAAGAACTACTTAAATGACTTGAGGCGTGCGGCTAAATCGCTCATCACAATTGGGACATATAATCGGATCGTGAAATCTGAGCAGGAAGACCCGATTCCCGAGAAGGATCCAGAAGGCGGTTCTCAAAGCGGAACCCGTCGGGAGCTGCCTGTCGGCCGGATTCTTGGGCTCGACGTGGGCTCGCGAAGGATTGGGGTTGCGGTGTCGGATCCGCTTGGGATTACGGCGCAAGGTCTGGACACGTTGCAGCGCAGAAATAAACGGTACGACTTTGAATATCTGCAGCGGGTGATTCAAGAGTACGACGTGAGAGAAATTGTGGTTGGATTGCCTCTGCGGATGAGTGGCGCTGAGGGGATACAGTCCGACAAGATGCAGGCGTTCGCTGAAGACTTGCGGAATCGATTTCGACTGCCAGTGCACTTGTGGGATGAACGACTCACTTCCGCTGAGGCCAACCGGTTGCTGCGTGAGACGGAATTGTCGATCGAGAAGAGAGGGAAGGCGGTGGATCGGATGGCGGCGGTGTTGATCCTGCAAGGATGGATGGAAGGGCGGTCCGCGGCGGCTTCCGGCTTCCGGCTTCCGGCTTCCGGTTTGGAATAGGCTTCCGGCTTTCGGCTTAAAGTGCTCGGTTTGGTTTCAGAATGAACTTCGGGGTGAATTTCTTTGGGTCATTGTGACATTCGTCACAAAGTTTAGTGAGTCATCGGTGGCAACCTCATTGTCTGAATGGGCGGCACGGAGGTTGCACATGAGCGGCACCTCTAAGGATTTAGAGGTGTGGCAAGCGGCGATGGAATTTGCGGTGCAGGTTTATCGGATCACTGCGGTGTTTCCCAAAGAGGAGAGATACGGTTTGACGAGCCAGATGCGGGCTGCCGTTTCCGTTCCCAGCAATATCGCGGAAGGCAAAGGCCGTTCGTTCGACAAAGAGCTCCTCCAGTTTTTGTGCCACTCCCGTGGGTCGCTCGTCGAGATCGAAACCCAGATTGCAATCGGAGAGCGGTTGGGCTATTCGACGACGGAGGAGTGCAACGCGCTCCGACGAGAAGCTGCTCGAATTGGTCAGGTGATCAACGGATTGATTCGATCGGTTCGCCCGGCATCGGCTGCCTGATGAGGGAATTTCCGGAAGCCGGATGCCGAAAGCCGGGAGCCGACTACCTTCCGCGCATGGCCTCTCGATAAGCCACGACATTCTTATTGTGTTCTTCGATGGTGCGGGCGAAGCGGTGATGGCCTTGGGCATCGGCTACGAAGTAGTAGTAGTCGCTTTGGGCGGGGTGCATGGCGGCTTCGAGGGCGCTGCGTCCCGGGTTGGCGATGGGGCCTGGTGGCAGGCCGGCGTGTCGGTAGGTGTTGTAGGGAGAGTCAAACTGCATGTCGGCGTGATGCAGAGCGCCTTGATAGGTTCCGGCCAGAAGTTCTGCGTAAATGATGCTGGGGTCGGCATCAAGGGCGATGTTCTTGTTCAGGCGGTTGAAGTAGACGCTGGCTACCAGCGGACGTTCCTCGGGTACGGCTGTTTCTTTTTCGACGATGGAGGCCATGGTGACTGTGCGCTCTACATCAGGCGCTTCCTCCGTAATACTGGAAGGGATCGTGGAATTGCCGGTCTCGCGGATTTGGATGGTCATCGCTCCGCATAAGTGTCCTGAGTGGTTGGTGTCCCTGGTTGCCGCTTCCGGTTGTCCTGAGATTAGTCCAATCTGTTTTGCCACTACCCGGAATTGACAAACCATGCTGGCAGCCATTTCCTGCATGGTCATCATGCGCGAGAATTCGTAAGTATCGGGGAAAAGATATCCTTCCAACGACCGTGCTCCGGGAGCGATATCTGCGATCAGGGCGGTGTCGGACTGGGCGACTTTCAGGAAATCCTGGGCGGGGCCGAGTCCGGCAGCTTCGATGGCGCGGGCGATATCGAACATGGTGAAGCCCTCGGGAACGACAACGGTGTGGAAGTAGACGTCGCCGTGGCGGAGGCGCTTCTGAACCTGGAGCATGTTTGCCGGGTTTTCGAAAAGATATTCTCCAGCCTTGAGGGAGCGGCGCGGGTGAAGGTAGTGCCACAGCACGAACGCTTGTTCGCTGCTAATGATTCCGGCGGCTTTGAGTTCGGTGGCGATGCGGCGGGTGGAGAATCCGGTGCGCAGCATTACGAAGGTCTGCGCGGACGGTTGGACGGGCATCAGCACGGCCCAGGCGAACCAGCCGGCGGCTCCGAGGATGGCGACCAGAATGAGCCAGAGAATTTTGCGCACAATACCCACAGTTTAGACGATTACGGAATCGGCGCAGCTGACGATCTTTGACTCTGCTTTACTTTAGTAAGTGCTGATTTGGCTTCGGATTGAGAGGGACCGCACCCATTCTTACTGCAACCTTTGGGGCGCGGTATACTCAAATGTTGAGAGGTCTTTTTATATCTTGATGAGACGTCGCCCTTCTTTTCTGGTTTTTCCCTTGTTCCTGGCCGTCCTCGCCACCTCAGGATGCGTGTTCCGCACGCGTCCGGTGGAAGAGCAGTACTCAAAAGCTCCGCTTAAGGAGTCGACGCAGCAGGGGTTGATCGACAGCATAAATCAGCAGGCGGAGTCGATCCACTCGCTGAAGGCGACGGTCGATATCGACTCGTCGTCTGGTGGCGTGAAGAAGGGGCATTACACCGACTACAAGGAAATACGCGGTTATATCCTGGCCCGGAAGCCCGATGAGTTGCATATGATCGGGTTGATGCCGATTGTTCGCACTACGGCTTTTGACATGGTGAGCGACGGGAAGGAGTTCAAGCTGTGGATTCCTCCGAAGAATCGCTTCGTGATGGGCAAGAACGAGGTGCAGACGACGAACCTCGACCAGCCGATGGAGAATATCCGTCCGCAGAATATTTACGAGGCGCTGTTGATCCGGCCCATTGATCCGATCAATGAGATTGCGGTGCTGGAGAACGACTACGAGACTCTTCATGACGCCAAGGGCCACCGCGTCCTGCAGGAGGACTACGAGCTAACCATTATTCAAAAGTACGACAGGGGCTGGAGGCTGGGGCGCAAGATCATCTTCGGGCGCACCGATCTGAAACCGCATCGGCAATATATTTACAGCGAAGACGGCAAGGTGGCGACCGATGCAAAATATGCCGAATACAAAGACTACGATGGCTTCAATTTTCCTTCGCGCATCGAGATCTACCGGCCGCAGGAAGAGTTCGACATCACGCTGAACATGCTGAAAGTGGAGATTAACCAGCCGCTGAAGGATGAGCAGTTCGTGCTGGCGCAGCCGCCGGGAGCGGTGGTGGTGAATCTGGATCGTCCGCAGTCGAGTTTGGTTACGCCGCTGGGGCAAAGGTAGCTGGGCATTCGACGCGTCGTAAGGGAGTCAAAAATCCCCACACTCTTGCAAACTGCGCGAGAAGGGTGGGGCACCCGCTTTTTCTTGTGACCAGCTTCCCTATAATGAAAAACCATGATGAATAAAATGGTGGTTGCCAATCTGGTGCACCGGCCGACGCGATCTTTTATTGCGACGAGTGCGATTGCGCTCGAAGTGATCATGATTCTGATGGTGGTGGCATTGTTCTACGGGCTGCTGAATGGGTCGAAGGAGAGCCAGCTGGGGGTGGGGGCGGACTTGATGGTGATGCCGCCGGGGTCAGCGGGTTTGATTGGAATGTCGGGCGCGCCGATCTCGGTTAAGGTGGGAGATGTTCTGCGTAAAGTGCCGCACGTGGTTACGGCTGTGCCGGTGATCTGGTGGTTCACGCAAAAGCCCGTCGAGATTATTTATGGTATCGACCTGGCGAGCTACGACACCCTCCCTCCAAAATTTATTTATCTTTCCGGCGGCCCGTTCCAGGGGCCATACGATGTGATCGTGGATGACTACTTCTCCGGCATGAACCATAAGAAAGTCGGAGACAAGATTGAGATTCTGAACAATCAGTTCCGCATCTCCGGGATTGTTCCCCACGGCAAGGGAGGGCGCAAGTTTCTGCCGCTGGCGACGATGCAGGACCTGGTAGGGGCCGAGGGGCGGGCGTCGGTGTTCTACGTGAAGCTCGATGACGCTGCGAATGCCGACCAGGTCGAAAGGGCGATTGAGCGGACGCGAGGCATGGAAAAGTACTCGGTTCGCTCGATGCAAGAATATTTGTCCATGATGACGCCGGACAACCTTCCGGGGTTTGATCTCGCCATCAAGATTGTGATTGGGGTCGCTGTGGTGGTCGGCTTCCTAGTTATTTTTCAATCGATGTACACGGCGGTGATGGAGCGGACGCGCGAGATTGGAATTCTGAAATCGCTGGGCGCTTCGAAGTGGTACATCGTGAACGTGGTGCTGCGGGAAACTGTGTTGCTCGCGGTGGTAGGGATTGTCGCTGGGATCGTCATCAGCATGATCACTCGGCGTGTGATTATGTTCGAAAGGCCGGTGCTGCGGCTATTTTGGAGCAACCAGTGGGTGCTGCGGGCTACGGTGATTGCGATTGTTGGGGCGCTGGCGGGGGCGCTGTATCCGGCATTCAAGGCGGCGCAGAGAGATCCGATTGACGCGCTGGCGTACGAGTGAAACTACTTTCTAACTTGGCGGCCGGCGCTACTACGTAACCCAGGCGCTGGAGTGACTCCCAGCGCCTGCGAAGCTTTCTGATCCGATTTGTTGTTTTACTGGCCGCCCAGGTATTGCACGTGGACATAGGTGCCTAGTCTCACGTTGTAGGCGAGATACCAACCCGGGTGGTCGGGGTCGTCGTAGATTACGACCTGGTCGTTATTCCAATCCCAGTCCCCTGCGTAGCCGAGATCGAACGGGGCAACACCGAAGTAGAAACCGTTAAACCAAAACCGGTTGGGACCGCCTCCGCCGATGCGCCAGACGTGGCCGCGACCGAAGCCGCCGGTGAAGCGTCCATGTTCGAAGGGGCGGTCGAGGTGGTAGCGAGCGTCATCCCGCCCAGCGTCGTGTCCAACCCATTGGCCGTCGTGGTGAACGTGGGGGGCTTCGGGGTGGCCGGGTTGATCGCGATAGGAGGCTCGTGGCGCGGCTTCCTGGTGAGGCGCAGCTTCCTGGCGTGGCGCGGCCTCCTGATGTGGGGCGGCTTCCTGGTGCGGCGCGGCCTCTCTCTGCGGAGCTCGAGCCATTGTGCCGTGCGAAGGCGGCGGGCCATGTTTCGGAATGTAGCCGCCACCTACGGCATGGCTGCTGGGTTGATGGTTATTGTGTTGCGCAAAGGCGGAAACGGAAAGGAGCAGAGATACAGCAAGAACTGAGGGGAGTAATCTCATGAATACCTCCACGAGTTACCTTACCATTGCGGCTCTGGCAGGAACAGATCGTTGACAATTCTTTGCGGATTACGCTATCGTTAAGACTTTGGCAGTCGTGTGGTTGCCCGCCTGATGGCCTGGCGTCCTCGCCGGGGAATCAACGAGCGGTCTTCTTTCGCAGCACTTATTCAATCTGGGAGAACTCTGATGTCAACCTATTTCCCCAAAGCGGGGGAAATTGTGCGCAAATGGTACGTCGTGGATGCGGACGGGCAGACGCTCGGACGCCTGGCGTCGCAGGTGGCGCGGATCCTCATGGGCAAAGAAAATCCGCAATACACGCCATTTCTCGACACCGGCGATCACGTGATCGTGATCAATGCCGAGAAGATTCGAACGACGGGTGTGAAGGCTGAGCAGAAGCAGTATCACCATTACACCGGGTATCCAGGCGGCCTGCGGACTGAGGATTACAACAAGCGGTTGGTGCGCAAGCCGGAGATGGTGATTGAGTCAGCGGTAAAGCGCATGTTGCCGAAGAATAAATTGGCGGCGCACATGCTTTCGAAGCTGAATGTGTATAAGGGCGATAAGCACCCGCATCAGGCGCAGAAACCGCAGGATTTGAAGTTGGAAGTGCGGGAGTATCCGGCGCGGAAGGCGGCGGTTTCATAAGAACGAGATCCTTCGCTCCGCCTGAAAGGCGGCTGCGCTCAGTATGACAACGCTTCATAAATTTGCTGAGACCGAAGGGTCGCTTCTAGCAGTTTGAGCTAGAAGATAAGAGCTAGAAGCTAAGAGCTAGGAGCTAAATGGCAGAGCTAGTTCAATACTACGGAACGGGACGCCGCAAGCGGGCGATCGCGCGTGTTTATTTGCGGCCGGGCAGCGGAGAGTTCAGTGTGAACGGGCGCGCGTTCGAAGAATATTTCGTGACTCCGGCGCAGCGCTCGGCGGCGAAGGCGCCGCTGGCGTCTTCGGATACCGCGGCTACGTTCAACGTCATTGCCAGCGTACTCGGCGGCGGCGTGCGCGGCCAGGCGGATGCGGTGAAGTTGGGCATCGCGCGCGCGTTAATGCAGTTCAATGCGGAACTGCGGAAGAAGCTGAAGGCCGAAGGTTTGGTCAGCCGGGACTCGCGCGGCAAAGAGCGCAAGAAGTATGGACAGAAGGGCGCTCGCAAGCGATTCCAGTTCTCGAAGCGGTAGGTTTTGGAGGGTTGGATGCGGCCCACACCGAGATTCCTCCGCCCCTCGCGTTCGCTCGGGGGTCGGAATGACAAGGGCTTTTGGTTTTGGCTCGGATTTTCATTTTGGATTTTGATTTAGCTAACAGCTAGAAGCTAAGAGCTAACAGCTGGTTTTCAGGTGTTCAATTCTTCCCGTGCTCGCGTGCGGGGCGGGAATGGCAATCGGAAAGAAGGGTTCATCGTTTCAGAGTTTCAAGGTTTCAAAGACCTTGCAACATTGAAACTTTGAAACCTTGAATTTCCGATGCAGATTAAAGAGGAGGTTCATTGGCGACTATTACCATGAAGGAGTTGCTCGAAGCGGGCGTCCACTTCGGGCATCAGACCAAGCGCTGGAATCCCAAGATGAAGGAATACATCTTCGGAGAGCGCAACGGGATTTACATTATCGACCTGCAGAAGACGCTGAAAATGTTCAAAGAAGCGTCGAAGTTCGTGCAGGATCTGGCGAACGACGGCCGCATTGTGTTGTTTGTCGGCACCAAGCGCCAGGCGCAGGACGCGATTGCCGAAGAAGCGCAGAAGTGCGGGATGTTTTATATCAACCAGCGCTGGCTGGGCGGACTGCTCACCAACTGGGTCACGGTGCAGAAGTCGGTGAAGCGGTTGAAGGAGCTCGACGAGATGGCCACGGATGGCCGCTACGAGCTGCTCCCCAAGAAAGAAGTCATCAAGCTGGAACGCGAGCGCAAGCATTTGCAGGCCAACCTGGCCGGCATCAAGAATATGAGCCGGTTGCCGGACGCGATTTTTGTGATTGATTCCAACAAGGAACAGATTGCGGTGCGCGAGGCGCGCAAGCTGGGCATTCCGGTGGTCGCCGTGGTCGATACGAATTGCGATCCCAGCGAAGTGGATTATGTGATCCCCGGCAACGATGACGCGTTGCGGGCGATCCGGTTGTTTACGTCGAAGATTTCGGAGTCGATTGCCGAGGGCGCGCAGTTGATGACCGACAAGCAGGTCGCCGACATGCAGGCTGCTGCGGATGCGGCGCAGGCTGCGACTGAGGCTCCGGCGGAAGAAGCTGCGATCGACGCGAGCGAGGACATCAGTATGGAAGAAGTGCTGGGTCCGGGAACGCACAAGAAGCCGGTGGCGAACGAAGAGGAATTGCCGAAGGTGGAGAGCCAGACGGTTTAAGGATAGTTCTCAGTTCTCAGTTCTCGGTTGTCAGTTCTCAGTGGTAAGCGAAAAACCGGGCATTATTCCTTAGGGAAAGTAGACCCGCGCGGGTCGTCCGGCGCGGGTCAAAGTTTATAAGAGCAGGTTTCAAAGTTTCGAAGTTTCAAAAAGGGCGAAGACGAAATCTTGAATCCTGAAAGCAAAGGAATTATTCAAAGCATGGCTACTATTATGAGTCCGGAACCAGATGACAGTGGGCGTTCGAATATTTCTGCAGCGCTAGTAAAGCAGCTCCGGGAAAAGACGGGGGCTCCGATGATGGATTGCAAGCAAGCCCTGACCGAAGCTAAAGGCGACATGGAGCAGGCGGTCGTCATTCTCCGCAAGAAGGGTGTATCGGTTGCAGCCAAGAAGGCGACGCGCGTGACCAGTGAGGGATCGGTGGCCCAATACATTCACGCGGGCGGCAAGATTGGTGTGTTGGTCGAAGTGAACTGCGAGAGCGATTTCGTAGCGCGTACCGAGGACTTTAAAGAGCTGGTGCACGACATTGCCATGCACATCGCAGCCAGCGATCCCAAGTACGTCCGCAAGGAAGATGTGACCAAGGCGGACTTCGAGCGCGAGAAGGATATCTTCCTGGATCAAGCGATTAAGAGCGGCAAGCCCGCGCACATTGCCGAGAAAATGGTTACCGGCAAGATGGAAAAGTTCTATGAAGAGGTTTGCCTGCTGGAGCAGCCCTTCATCAAGGACCAGACCATTTCGATCTCGCAGTTGATCGCCGCCAAGATCGGCAAGCTGGGCGAAAACATTGCGGTTCGTCGATTTGCCCGGTTCAAGGTGGGTGATGCCGGCGAGACTGTTGCCGTCACGAAGCCTTCAGAGCCGAAAGGCGAATGATTCAGGGCGCCCATTGGGCGCCTTTTTTTGTGAGTCAAAAAGGTTTCGAAGTTTCAAGGTTGCAAGGTTTCAAAGTAGAGTACGCTGATAGTGACCTTGAAACTTTGAAACTTGAAACTTTGACACCTCTTCAAATGACGACTCCTGCCTTTAAACGCATTTTGCTCAAGCTTTCCGGCGAGGCGCTGGCGGCGAACCAGGGCTTTGGCGTGGAGACGGCGCGGATTCACGAGGTCGCAGCGGAATTGGCGGATGTGCACAAGCTGGGCGTGCAGTTGGCCATCGTCGTGGGCGGAGGCAACTTTTTCCGCGGCGTGGCTCAACAGGCTAAGGATATGGATCGCGTGTCCGCCGATCACATGGGCATGCTCGCCACGGTCATCAACGCGCTCGCGTTGCAGGATGCACTGGAGAAACAGGGCGTCTACACGCGCGTGCAGACGGCGATTGAGATGAATCAGGTTGCCGAGCCGTTTATCCGCCGCCGGGCGATTCGTCATCTGGAAAAGGGACGCGTTGTGATCTTTGCCGGCGGCACCGGCAATCCTTATTTCTCGACTGACACCGCGGCGTCGCTGCGCGCCATGGAGATCAAGGCCGAGGCGATTCTCAAGGCGACGCGGGTGGATGGCATCTACGACGCCGATCCGCTGAAGGTGGACGGGGCCAAGAAATTCAACCACATCTCCTACATGGATGTTCTGAAACTTGGGTTGAAAGTGATGGACTCCACCGCCATCAGCCTGTGCAAGGACAATAACCTGCCCATCATCGTCTTCAATCTGAATACTCACGGCAACATCCGGCGGGTGGTGCTGGGGGAGAAGATTGGATCGAGGGTGAGCGCGCAGGCGGCAAGCGTAGGCGATTAAGAATTGGCGATTAAGTAAGATCGGCCACGGATTTTCACGGATTCCCACGGATGTTTTGCATTTCTATATCCGTGGTGATCCGGGTAAATCCGTGGCCAACTTTCTTGTTCGGTTTATAATGCAACGTTTTGATTTCTGAAATGATACGGGGCTAACTATATGGCGCAAGCGACCATGGCGGCGATAGCGGGGCTGAAAGAAACCTACGTACAACTGAAGACGCGCATGGACAAGGCGGTGGAAGATTTCCGCAAGGCGATGGCGGGCGTGCGGACGGGGCGCGCGAACGTGCATATGCTCGATGGCGTGAGCGTGGATTATTACGGCTCGCAGATGCCTTTGAATCAGATTGCGCAGGTGCACGCGGCCGAGGCGCAGTTGATTACGGTGCAGCCCTTCGATCCGTCGCAGCTGGGTGCGATTGAAAAGGCGATCCGCTCGGGCGATATGGGATTGAATCCGATGAACGATGGCAAGCTGATCCGCGTGCCGGTGCCGCCGCTGACGCAGGAACGGCGGCAGGACATGGTGAAGCATCTGCACCGGGTGCTGGAAGAGCATCGGACGGCCGTGCGCAATATTCGCCGCGATGGCAACGACGCGATCAAGAAGGCGCTGAAGGATAAGAAGATTACCGAAGACGAAGAGAAGCGCTCGCTGGAGGAGATTCAGAAATTGACTGACGGCGAGATTAAGAAGATGGAAGAGATGAGCAAGGCGAAAGAAAAAGAAGTTCTGGAAATCAAGTAGACTCTGCAAGGCTGGATTTCGGAATTCTTCAATCGAACAGCACCTGGCTTGCGGCCAGGGAACAGCCGAGGGCGGCTGTCCCCACATGGCTCGAAACATGGCTCGAAGCAGTTTCATCGGGCGCGCAGCCGAGGCGGCTGTCCCTACGTGTATTTCCCATATAATCGAGGGTCATGAAGCAGGTTGTCCATGCCGCTTGTCCGCACGATTGTCCCGATGCTTGCGGGGTGCTGATTACTGTGCAGGACGGCAGGGCTACGAAGATTCAAGGCGATCCGGAGCATCCGGTGACGCGCGGGTTTTTGTGCGCAAAGGTGGCAAAGTATCTGGACCGGGTGTATTCGCCGGATCGCGTGTTGTATCCGATGCGGAGGATTCGTCCCAAGGGGCCTGCGGCGGGGCAGCGGAGCTTCGCTCCGCATGACCGGATCAAAGATCCGGTCCCACACAATCAAAAGCTAGACAGTCAAGGGCCAGACACCACGGAGCAAAAAAAAGTTTGGCGGCGGATTTCGTGGGATAAGGCGCTCGAGGAGATTGCTTCGCGCTTTCGCGCGATCTGCGGCGGAGTTTGGCAGCGAGGCAATCCTGCCGTATTCGTACGGCGGAACTTTGGGAGCGCTGAATGGCGCGTCCATGGACCGCCGGTTTTTTCATCGCCTGGGTGCTTCGCAGCTGGATCGCACGATCTGTTCGGCGGCCGGAGAGGCCGGGCTGAAGTCGGTTCTGGGCGTGAAGATGGGCACCGAGCCGGAGCAGTTTCGGCATTCCAAATACATCATTGCGTGGGCGTCGAATATTCACGGCAACAATGTTCATTTGTGGCCGTTTATTGCCGAGGCACGCCGCAACGGGGCGAAGCTGGTAGTGATCGATCCTTACCGCACGCGGACTGCGGAGTGTGCCGACTGGTATTTGCCGATCAATCCCGGGACGGATGCGGCACTGGCGCTGGGCATGATGCATGTGATCATCGGCGAGAAGTTGCACGATGCCGATTATGTTGCGAAGCACACGCTGGGTTTCGAGCAACTGCGGGAGAAGGTGAAAGAGTATCCGCCGGAGCGGGTGGCGCAATGGACGGGCATTGCCGCGGAGGACATTCGCAAGTTGGCGCGCGAGTATGCCACGGTTCGACCTTCGGTGATCCGATTGAATTATGGCGTGCAGCGTTCAGAGGGTGGCGGGATGGCGACACGCGCCATCGCGATGCTGCCTTGCGTTACCGGGTCGTGGAAAGAAGTTGGCGGCGGGCTGCAGATGTCCGACCAGCGGGGCGGTGGATCTTAATACGGAAGCATTTGAAGCGGCCTGACCTGATGCAGACGGCGCTTGGGGCGCGCGGCACGAACCATCAACATGGTGGAGCTTGGGACGCGTGCTCAATACAGTGAATGATCCGCCGGTGAAGGCTTTGTTTGTTTACAACTCGAATCCGGCGGCGGTTTGTCCGGAGCACAATGAGGTGGTTCGAGGGCTGCTGCGGCCGGATCTGTTCACTGTCGTGCACGAGCAGTTCTTTACCGATACAGCGGATTATGCGGACATCGTTTTGCCGGCGACTACATTCTTTGAGCACAAAGATCTGCAGAAGGCGTACGGGCATTATTATTTGCAGGTTTCGAATCAGGCGATTGCGCCGCTGGGGGAGTGCCGGTCGAACGTGGAAGTGTTTCGCGCGCTGGCCGAGCGAATGGGATTTGACGAAGAGTGCTTCGGCGAGAGCGTGGATGAGATGATTGATCTCGCGCTGGAGTCGGATGATCCCTGGATGGAGGGGATCAGTCGGGAGCGGTTGGAGCAGGGACAGGTGCGGCTGAATTTCGCAGCTTCCGGTTCTCGGCTTTCGGCTTCCGCGGCGGAGCTTGGCTCCGCTGGACAGCCCCTTCGATTTCGCTCAGGGCAGGCTTGGGCGGCTGTCCCCACACAAGCAGAAGCCACACAAGCAAATCCCGTGCAACCGGAACCGTTCTTGCCTTTTGCTTTTGGCGGGTTTCGGACGGCTTCGGGGAAAGCGGAGCTTTATAGTGAGGCGGTGAAGGGACTGGGACTCGATCCTGTGGCCGAATTTACGCCTCCGACTGAATCACGGCACGGGAAGAAAGAGAGTACATTCCCCCTCGAATTGCTGGCCCGCAAGGCTGACAACTTTTTGAACTCAACATTTTCCAATGTGCCTTCGGTTCAGGAGATGGAAGAGACCGGGTTGCTGGAAATTTCTCGGGCCGACGCAGGGGCCCGTGGGATTGGCGAGGGCGACACGGTTCGCGTCTTCAATCATCGAGGAGACATCCTGCTGAAGGCGCGAGTTGACGGCAAGGTGCAACCGGGAGTTGTCTCCGCGAAACTCAATTGGGCAAAGATGACTTGCGGTTTCCAGAGCATCAATGTCCTCACCTCAGAAAAACTTACCGACATGGGCAACTCGGCCACGTTTTATTCCGTCTTGGTTGAGGTAGAGTTATCCAAGCCATCCCCATGAAGCAACCGCAGGTCTTGCCGATCGGGTCGGAACTGCAAGATTAGATCAGAAAGAGTTGCCGCTTGGACGCTTTCCAATGCTCTACCGTATAATGACAGTTTTCTCACATCCCAGAGGCTGAGGTCGTAGCGATTCCTTTTCGCTTGCATTCGGAGAACCTTTTTGTGCCCAAGGGCCCCCGCGTTACCAGGGCCGTGACGGTGCCATCTTCTTCATTTCAACGGATTTGGCTGACAGGGAAGCGAGGGATGTCCCGCTTTTTCTGGGTGCTGGCTGCTCTGGTGCTGGCGAGCGCAAGCCTGACCTGGGCGCAGACGGACGTAATTTCGGAAATCAGCGTCACCGGCAACCGCCGCATTCCCGCCGACACCATTAAGGCCCGCGTCTTCACCAAGCCCGGGGATATTTACGACGCCACGGCGCTGGAGCGCGATTTCAACTCCGTATGGAACACGGGATACTTTGAAGATCTCAAGATTCTCCGCGAGCAAACTCCCAAGGGCTGGCGAATCATCTTCCAGGTGAAGGAAAAGCCGACGATCCGTGAAATTCTTTACCTGGGCGCGAGTTCCGTATCGAATAGCGACATCCTCGATCGCTTCAAGCAAGACAAAGTTGGACTGGTGGTTGAGAGTCAATACGATCCGACACGTCTCAAGAAGGCGGAAGTCTCAATCAGGAACCTGCTTGCCGAACACGGGCGGCAGTTCGCGACGATCCGAACGGAAGTACGGCAGATTCCTCCGGCTGCGGTCGGCATCACGTTTGTGGTCAAGGAAGGGCCGAAGGTAAAAGTCGGCAAGATCAAGTTTGAAGGCAACAAGGCGATCAAGTCGCGAGTTCTGCGGGCGGCCATGAAGAACCTGAAGCCGATCGGCATTCCGCATTCCATCTTCCTGGAAAATATCTTCGCCAAGACCTATGACGCCACCAAACTGGAAGAAGACACGGAACGTGTGCGCGCCGAGTACCAGAACCGCGGCTACTTTAAGGCCGCAGTGAGCGACCCTAAGACGGAGATTCACGACACCGGGCACAAGGGCTTCCACATCAGAGTGCTGCAGGCGGGGCCGGGCAAGGCTGTCGACATTACGATGCCCATCGAGGAAGGCGACAAGTACCGGCTGGGCAAGATCACTTTTAAGAACAACAAGGCGATTTCCAATACGGCCGCGTTGCGTTCGCTGTTCCCGCTCAAGGACGGAGATGTCTTCAGCCGCGAGAAGATCGCCAAGGGCATCGAGGCTCTGCGGAAGGCTTACGGCGAGTATGGGTACATCAATTACACGGGCGTTCCCTCCACAACTTTTGACGATGAGAAAAAACTGGCGAACCTGGAAATCGACATCGACGAAGGCAAGCAGTTCTATGTGCGCCGTATCGAGTTCGTCGGCAACACTACGACTCGCGACAAGGTGATCCGGCGCGAACTGGCACTCGAAGAAGGCGGAGTTTACAACTCCCGTCTGTGGGAACTGAGCCTGCTGCGGTTGAATCAGCTCTCCTATTTCGACCAGCTAAAGCCGGACGACCCGAACGTCACCGATAAAAAGCTGGACGAGAAAAATGGCCAGGTGGATCTGACGCTGAAGGTGCACGAAAAAGGCAAGAACAGCATCGGACTCAATGGTGGCGTCAGCGGCCTGGAAGGGGCATTCGTGGGATTGAATTATTCCACGAATAACTTCCTGGGGCGCGGCGAGACGCTGCAAATGCAGATCAATCTGGGGAACCTGGCGCGGAGCGTGATGTTTGGTTTCACCCAGCCTTACATGTTCGATCGGCCCTTACAGTTCGGTTTCACGGTGTTCGGCAACAAGATCAGCTACAACCAGGCGCGCCAACTTTCTATTTTCAGCGGGCAGACTCTGAATCTGCCGAGCGCCGTGCTACAGAACTTGCAGAACTATTCGCAGTCGAGCGTGGGCTTTACGAGTTCCGCGAGTTATCCGTTGCATAATAAACGGTCGTTCAAAAGGGTTGGGATGACGTATTCGCTGGACCGGTCAACGTTGATCCCCCTCAGTACGGCGTCGAAGAGTCTTTTCGATTACATCGCTTTTCGCGGTATTTCCGGACCGAATGCCGTAAATGGGATCATCACCAGCAAAATATTTCCCAACTTCTCATTCAATACTCTGGACAGCGGAATTTCGCCGCACTCCGGGCACCAGATGACGTTGGGAATGGAATTGGCAGGGCTGGGCGGCACGGTCCGTTCGATTCGGCCAATTATTCAGTACAAGCGGTTCATCCCGGTACAGAATCGCCGCAATGCGATCGGCTTCAATGTGCAAGGATCGTTTATCAGCGGCTACGCCGGCCTGGTGGCCCCGCCGTTCCAGCGCTTCTTCATGGGGGGTGAGAACGACATTCGTGGCTTCGATATCCGGTCCATCTCTCCAGTTGCGTTCTTGCCGAGTTCCAGCCAGATTACGCTAACCAATCCGGACGGTACGCCGGTGCCCAAGAATCCGGCGAACCCGCGTTTGGGAAACTGGACCATTCCCATCCCGGTAGATCAGATCGTGTTTCCTGGCGGCGACTTGAGTGTGTTCACGAATCTGGAATACCGCATCACGATTGCCGGACCGGTGGCGATCGTTCCCTTCGTGGATACCGGCATCGACCCGGTCCTGCGGCCTTCTCAGTTGCAGATCGCGCAGGTGCAGTATGACCAGGTGTTGGGAACATATTTTGGATGTCCCACGCTGGATGCCGGCTACAACTGTCAAGGCGGAAGCATTCTGAACCCGAAGCCTCCACAAAACCTCCAGATCCTGGGATCGACGAACTGGAGGCCGCGCATGTCCACCGGACTCGAGTTGCAAATGTTCCTGCCGGTGGTCAACGCGCCGTTCCGTATCTACTGGGCCTACAATCCGCTGCGGCTTGACGAGCAGGCGAGCCCTCCGATTCCGATTACGCGCGGCATGTTCCCGAATGGAGCCGCGGGCGATTACAGTTACCACCTGGCGGTGAATTCTTTTGCTCCCAGTTTCTTGTTGCGGGAGCCGCGGAAGACATTCCGGTTCACGGTGGCGACTACGTTCTAGCGGTGCTCCGAATTTGGCGTTGCTGTTGGTTTGACGGGCTTAGAGTGAGGTCTCTATAATGTTGGTGATCACAATTTCAGCGATCCACGCCATCGAGTGAACGAAGAGGGTGGAAGGTACGCCCCAACCTGGTGTGCGATGCGGGAGTCGAGTCTCGCCTTTTCCGATTACGGCCGCCAGTGCGGCGAAGACCTCTTTCAGTGCGGCCCAGCGTTGACTGACGAAGACGATCTTAAAAACGAGATTGAAGTTCATTCCCGGAACCAGATTCCGGAACCCAGATTCAGGAACCAAGTTCCAAGGAGTACAACCGATCCAATGAAAAGTAATTTTCTGCGAGTTCTTCTGGCCATAGCGGTTACGTTCACGTTTTCCGCATTGGCCCAAACCGGCAGCGCCGCAACCCCGGCCACTACGCCTGCCAGCCCGGCTGCTTCGGCGGCGCCTACGACGACTGGCCCGAGCACGGGCACGAAAGTCGGAACCATCAACATCACGGAAGCCATCTTTGGCAGCAACGAAGGCCGCCGCAACGTCGAAGCTCTGCAAAAGAAGTTCGAGCCCAAGCAGAACGAACTGAAGGGCCAGAACGACGAACTCGATGGTTTGAAGAAGCAGTTGACCACGCAGGAAGGCAAGCTGAATGACGATGCTCTCGCTACCCTGAAAAAGCAGATTGAGAGCAAACAAAAGCTGTTCGACCGCGCGGTGCAGGATTTCCAGGAAGAGACCGGCAACCAGCAGCAGGAGATCGCGAGCCGCGTCCTGCAGAAGATGGCTCCGATGATTGTGAAGTATTCCGAGGACAATGGCTTCGGAATGATTGTTGACACATCGAAGCCGTGGCCGCAGAGCAACGTGCTGTGGTGGGGACAGGCTGTCAACATTACCAAAGCAGTGGTCAACGCGTACAACGTGCAGTCGGGTGTGCCTGCCCCGGCTACGACGGGAACCGCTAAGCCGCCCGCTCCGAAGCCCCCAACCGGCACGGGAGCTACGAAGCCCGCGCCCAAGCCGAGTGAGCCGCCAAAAAAGTAGAACGGGACACCTCTGGTGTCGAGAAAGTTCCAGCAGGCCGCGTGAAAGCGCGGCCTTTCTTTTTCTGTCGGCATCGTCCGCGGCAATGTCTGTGGTGTCCATAACAGCAAACGGATTTCACGCTGGAGGACATTATGTTCGAACACACCATGTTTGCCGAGAGCATGCTGGAGACTACATGGGCTCAACGGACTCGCCGCAGCTGGATGACGCTATCTTCGTTCGGACTGCAGGCGTTCGTGATTGGTCTGCTGTTGCTGTTGCCGCTGTGGAAGACGGTGGGTGTGCCGACTTCCCGGACATTGTTAACGCCCATAAGCCTGGGCAGAACTACGGCAGAGCCACTGCCGCGAACGGCGCAGGCCTCATCAGCTTCCGCGACCCAAACTAGTTTTCATGCCGACCGGTTTTTGCAGCCGTCACGCATTCCGACTGTGATCTCAATGACAGGCGAAGAACCTTCACCGCCGTGAACGGGCGGAGCCGGCACGGGAGTTGAGGGCGTTGGACTTCCGGGGTCGTCCACCGGCTTGCCCGAGTCGCTTTTCAACGGAAGCAGGACAGTGTTGCCGGCCGCTCCCGCATCCATGGTTCACACATTCCGAACGTCGAATATGCTCGAGGGGAGCCTGATTCGCCGCGTGCAGCCGTCCTATCCTGCGTTGGCCAGGAGCGCTCGGATTCAGGGACCGGTCGTCTTGTTTGCGGTAATCAGCAAGGCTGGGACCATCGACAACCTGCGTGTTCTCTCGGGACATCCCCTGCTCGTACCGGCGGCAATCGAGGCCGTCCGGCAGTGGCGCTACCATCCTTACATTCTCAATAGCGAGCCGATTGAGGTCGAGACGCAGATTACGGTGAATTTCCTTTTGTCGGGGAACTAGCCAGTAAGAAAGGAAGTGTTCCACGTTGGAATTTACTCGCCGGAGAAAAAAGCAAGCCGAGGTTGGCTGTTCTCACATGAACCTAGCTGCTATACCCTGCGCGGCACCCGCTTCGAAATATTGCACAAAATTTCGTACGGAGTGCTGTTGGCCAGCTCCGCATGCTCCAAAGCATCCACGCTCAGACCTTCGCCCGCTCCCAGCAGAATAACTTCATCCCCCACGGCAACGCCCGGAATCCCGGTAACGTCCGCCAGCGTCAGGTCCATCGAGATGCGGCCTACGATCGGAGCGTAATGCTCGCGCACAATCACCCGTCCGCGATTGGAAAGCTGGCGATTGTAGCCGTCAGCGTAGCCCACTGGCAACACCGCCACGTGCGCGGGCGCCTTGGTCACGTAAGTCGCGCCATAACCTAGCGCCTGATTTGCTCCAAAGTCGCGCAGCGAGAGGATCCGCGTCTTCCAGGTGAGCACCGGCTTTACCGGTAATCGCAGCGTCCCTCCACTCACTTCGCGCCCTGCCCGCTGAAAGGGCAGGTAATAACCGTAGAGCGCAACTCCAGGCCGCACCATGCTATTCCACGTTTCCCGCCGCGAAATTACCGCTCCGGTATTGGCCATGTGCACGAACGCCGGATCCAAGCCCGCCTCGCGTACCATACGGCGGGCAGCGTCGAAGTTCCGTTCCTGCTCGGCGACCGAAGGAGCATCCATAATTTCGGAAGACGCCAGATGGGTCAACAGTCCTTCGAGAACAAGATGTTCGGCCGCCTTCAATCCCGCAAGAACCCCCCCCAGTTCGTTGAGGCCTACTCCGAGACGGCCCATCCCAGTATCGACTTTCAAATGCGCTGGATGTCTCGCCAGGCCCATAGCCGCGGCCGCCTTATCCAGAGATTCAATATGCCACGGTTCCCATACGGTAGGAGTCAGGCGCAGCCGGACAATCTCGCTCTCCTCGCCCCGCCAGAATCCGGTCATCAAAAGAATGTTGGCGCGAACGCCAGCCTCGCGCAGCGGGATCGCCTCATCCAGCGAAGTCACGCCCAGCCATTTCGCGCCTTCGGCCTCGAGAGCGCGCGAGCACTCCACCGCGCCGTGACCATAAGCATCGGCCTTCACCACGGCGCACACAGTCACACGCGCTCCCACATGCTTTTGCACCGTGCGAAAGTTTTGCCGCAGCGTGGTCAGGGAGACTTCTGCCCACGTGGGACGCGTCGCCACGCGGCTCACGATTTCTGCTGTGCTAGCCACTTCCGCGATTATAGCGTCAGCCGCCGGCCAGCCCACGTTACGCCGGGACTACTCCCAGCCGAAGAGGTAGCGCCGGCGTCCCGCCGGCTGTCGCGAGAGCGCCCTCGCTGCTGCCCACGAGCGCTCTTCCTCTGCGTCTTTGCTCTGTTGAGTCGCCGAGACGGGCGCAATTCGAACGGCTGGAGAGTCCAAACCCCCGGATGTGAATGGGCCAGTAGAATAAAAAGCGCGGAGTTGCGCTCCGCGGACAGCCCGGGCGAGTGTCCCCACATAATCTCCCACGCCGCAGGCCGACCGCTTCTAGCGGCTGTTTAGTGACGGTCGCCTGATCCCCACGAGGTGCCTTGTTACACTTAAAGATAGAACATGCCTTCGCGCTATGCACAGTGGATGTACGACTGGGAACTCCGGCTGACTTCGGTGGACGACAACCGCGTGGTGCGTCCGTTGGAATGGGGCGTGGAATGGACGCGGGACTGGCCTTGCCGCAACGGGTACCGCCTGGGGCACACTCCAGACAATCCTGAGAAATATATTCTCGATTACAACCGGCGCATTGTTGCGGCTAGTGATGAATTCTATTCCTACACGCGGCCGAGCGATTTCCGGCTGGAGACTCGCGAGGTGCAAGTTTTCTCCACGCGGGCGGTACCCGACGCCAAGCTTGAGGCCAAGGTGAAAGGGACGTTCGGAGAATTTCTACGCTTCACGTCGCCGGTGACGACGCCTTATCCGGAAAATAATCTGGTGAACGCGCGCTGGTTTCCGGCGCGGGGACGGCGCGCCATTGTTCTTCTGCCGCACTGGAATGCCGATGCGATCGCTTACAGTAGTCTGTGCAGGGTGATGAACATGATGGGGATCGCGGTGTTGCGGTTGACTATGCCGTATCACGATATTCGAATGCCGGCCGAGACCGGCCGGGCCGACTACGCGGTGTCCGCCAACATTGGCCGGACGCTTGACGCAGTGCGCCAGGGAGTGTCCGACATTCGAAGCTGTTTCGACTGGCTGGAGCAGGAGGGCTACAGCCAGCTTGGCATTGTGGGCACGAGCCTCGGCTCATGCTACGCCTTTATTGCAGCAGCGCATGAACCGCGGGTTCGAGTGGCTGCGTTCAATCACGCGTCCACATACGTGGCCGATGTAGTGTGGCATGGGCAGTCAACACGGCACATCCGCCAGGGAATTGAACAGCAGATCGATCTTGAGCGCTTGCGGCAGGCGTGGCTGGCGGTCAGCCCGATGTCATACTTCAGGCAATTCGCGCGCTGGCCACGGAAGTCGCTCATCGTCTATGCGAAGTACGATCTAACGTTTCTGCCAGAGTTGTCGCATCAGGTTGTCGAGGAGTTCGAGCGGTATGGGCTGGATCACAAGGTTGCCGTACTGCCGTGCGGACATTACACGACTGGAGAGACACCTTACAAATATATGGACGGGTGGCACCTGGCTTCGTTTCTGCGCACCGCATTTTGAAAAAAGCTATCAGCTGTCAGCTCTGAGCTTGCAGCTTATCCCGCCGGCGACCGGCAAGGGCACGAGTTCGACGCCGCGCGAGAAGTCGCGTTCTTCCTGGCTTGCTGACCTTTGGTTGAATGCTGAATGCCAATGCAAATGCTGCTCGCGTAATCACGGTTTAGAATATAGCTATGCAATCTGGCGCAGTTGTCACTACCGGCACAGTCGTGGAGGCTCAACGCGGCGAGTTTCTGATCAGCACCGATCCCGCCCGTCTCGATCTGGACGTGATCCACAGATTCCTGACGAATTGCTATTGGGCGAAGGGGATTCCGCGGGATGTTGTGGCTCGATCCATTGAGCATTCGCTGTGCTTTGGCATTTATGATGGATCGCGGAAAGAATCAGGTCTCGCAAAAGAGGCGAGACATGGGGTACCCGCGAGAGAAGGGGCAGCAGCGCTGGTGGGCTTTGCCCGGGTCATCAGCGATTTCGCTACCATCGCGTACGTCGGCGACGTGTTTGTGCTCGACACGCACCGCGGTCGCGGGTTGGGCAAGTGGCTGATGGAGTCGATTACGCAGCATCCCGCGTTGCAGAATTTGCGGCGCTGGATTCTTACCACACGCGACGCACACGGGCTTTATGCGCGAGTCGGCTTCACCCCGGCGAAGTCCCCTGAACGCTTTATGGAACTGCACCGGCCCGATATTTACAAGATCAGGGAAACGACATGAAAAATTCATCAGCGAAAATGTACCGCCCACTCTCGGAGAGCGATCCGCAGATTGCGGCTGCCATCGACAACGAAACCCGCCGGCAGCATGAGGGCCTGGAACTGATAGCCTCTGAAAACTTCGTCAGCGAAGCGGTGCTCGAAGCTGCGGGCTCGGTATTCACCAATAAATATGCCGAGGGATATCCGGGCAAGCGTTATTACGGCGGCTGCGAGTTTGCGGATGTCGTCGAGAACCTGGCGCGGGACCGGGCGAAGCAACTGTTCGGGGCGGAGCACGCCAATGTCCAGCCGCACGCTGGGTCGCAGGCCAACATGGAAGCCTATGCGGCGGTGTTGCAGCCGGGCGATACGATTCTGGGACTGAACCTGGCGCATGGCGGGCATCTTACGCATGGGCATCACCTGAACTTTTCCGGCAAGACGTACAAGATTGTTCCTTATGGCGTGACCCAGGAAACCGAAACTATCGATTACGATGCGTTGGAGAGACTTGCCGAGCAGGAGCGCCCGAAGCTGATCATCGGCGGGGGCAGCGCGTATCCCAGAATCATTGACTTCGCCCGCATGCGCCAGATTGCGGATAAGGTGGGCGCGCTTTATCTGGTCAACATGGCGCACTTCGCGGGCCTGGTGGCTGGGGGCGCGCATCCTTCGCCGGTGCCGCACGCGCACATCGTCACGTCAACCACGCACAAGACTTTGCGCGGCCCACGCTCGGGGATGATTCTTTCCAAATCCGAATTCGCTCAGGCAATCGACAAGGTCGTGTTTCCGGGGATGCAGGGTGGTCCGCTGGTACACATCATGGCGGCGAAGGCGGTGTGCTTTCAGGAAGCCATGCAGCCTGAGTTCCGCGACTACGCACGCCAGGTTGTGGCTAATGCCAAGGTGCTGGCGCAGTCGCTGGCCGAAGAAGGCTTCCGCATTATTTCCCGCGGTACCGATACGCACCTCATGCTGGTCGATGTGTTCTCGAAGGGGATGCTGGGAAGCGAGGCGGAAAGGGCGCTGGGCGAAGCCGGAATCACGGTCAACAAGAACGCGATTCCATTCGACACCAATCCGCCGATGAAGCCGAGCGGCATCCGCATTGGGACGCCCGCCTTGACCACTCGCGGCATGAAAGAACCGGAGATGCGCCAGATTGGCCGCTGGATCGCCGAAGGACTTCTCAATCGGAGCGATGCGGGCGTGCTGTCGCGAGTCCGCAAAGAAGTGTTTGAACTTTGTGAGGCGTTCCCGCTTTATGCCGAGCGCAGAGCCAGGGCCCAGGCGGAAGTGCGTGCGTAAACCTTAGGACGTGACTCTCCGAGGGAAATCATTCTGAGCTGGGCAGGCAAGTTGCCTCAATCCGTCGATCTTCAATCTGTCGATTTGCAATCGATCGATTTTCGGCGACGCGAATTTCTGGTCCGCTTCTGTCAGGGCGCTGGAGCAATGCTGGTTCCCGCGACCTTGTGGGGCTTTTCATCTTCCGGTTACGCACCGCGCGCCGGCGCAGCCGACCCCGAGTTTCATCTGCAGCCTCATTACCGAAGCGGGCGGGCGCTCGATGCGACTCTGCAAAACGTGCAGGCAGGTCGCGACGAGTTCATCACAGAACAATATGCCGACCAGATTGCGGCGATCCTTGCGGAGTGGTCTGCTGCGCTGTTGCGATCTCCGCGGCAAACGCCGGCAATCGCCAAGTTCCTCGCTGCCGAGTTCTCGGGAGAATCGCTCAAGCCCGCCGAGTCGAGAGTGGTACGTGCGAATTCGGCGCTTAGCGTGCGCCGGAACAAGTTCGCCGCTCTGGGGACGCTCAGTGGCGAGGCCTTCCTTCGGGAATGGCAGTCGATGTTCAGCGCATTCTCCGAAATCGTGACTGCGGAATTTCAGATCACAGGCATTGAGGCGTCGGGCAGCGCGACCTCCTCTTCGAAATTGCCGGGAAGATTACAGACTCGCATTCGTTATGAGATTGTGGGGACTGGCCAAGATTTCTATCGCGAACAACGCGTCGGCAACTGGGAGTTGAACTGGGGGTCTTCTGCTCCTGGCGAGTTTCGCATTCGAAGTTGGCGGGCGCTGGATGAAACGCAAGCCCGTGCCGCTTCACCCATTCATGTGGACGTAACGTCCGCCGCGTTGAGCGGGAATTCTTCCTACTCGGCCCAACTGCTGCACGGAACGGATTACTGGCGCACGGTTCTCGATGGCGCTTCGGGCATCGACGTTTATGGACATAACGGAATCTCAGTTGGAGACATCGACGACGATGGTTTCGACGATCTCTACGTTTGCCAGCCCGCCGGGTTGCCGAATCGTCTCTATCGCAATCGCGGTGACGGAACGTTCGAAGACATCACGGAATCGTCGGGCCTTGGGGTTCTGGAGAACACGGCATGTGCTGTGTTCGCAGACTTCAGCAATCGCGGACGCCAGGACGTGATTGTGGTGCGCGCCAGCGGGCCGTTATTGTTCGTGAACGAAGGCGGCGGCAAGTTTCGCCAGAAGCGCGATGCGTTCCGGTTTGCGGCGATGCCGCAAGGAGCATTTACTGGAGCGGCGGCCGCGGACTATGATCGCGACGGTTGGCTCGAGGTCTACTTCTGCTTGTACGCCTACTATCAGGGTACCGGACAATACAGATATCCGTCTCCGTATCACGACGCGCAGAACGGCCCGCCGAACTTCATGATGCGCAACCAGCGCGACGGGACGTTCCAAGACGTGACCGCAGCGTCGGGTCTGAATCAGAACAACACGCGCTACAGCTTCTGCTGCGGATGGAATGACTACAATCGCGACGGCTGGCCCGATCTTTATGTGGTGAATGATTTTGGGCGAAAGAATCTCTACCGTAACAACGGAGATGGAACGTTCACGGATGTTGCCGCGGAAGCGGCAGCGGAAGATACTGGCGCGGGAATGAGCGTTTCGTGGCTCGACTATGACGATGATGGCGCGCCGGATCTTTACGTCGGCAACATGTGGACGGCAGCCGGTCAACGGGTCGCGGCTCAGGAAATCTTCAAGAGCAAATCGTCCGAGGGCGTTCGTTTCCTATATCAAAAGCATGCGATGGGAAATTCGTTGCTGCATAATCGCGAGGCGACCTTCGACGATGCAACGAGTGCTGCAGGCGTCGGAATGGGCCGGTGGGCATGGTCGAGCGACGCGTTGGATTTCGATCACGACGGCTTTCCCGATCTTTATATTGCCAACGGAATGGTCTCTGGCCCGTCGCGGCCCGATGCTTCGCGGCAGGATCTCAACAGTTTTTTCTGGCGCCAGGTGGTGGCTCGCTCTCCCGACGATGCCGCGCCTCTCACGAATACGAGCAGGGCTGGAATGCCATCAACGAGATGATCCGTTCAGATGGAACGTGGAGCGGTTATGAACGGAATGTGTTCTATGCAAATAATGGGAATGGAACTTTTTCCGACATCTCGGGCGTGATTGGTTTGGATTTCGTGGAGGACGGGAGAGCATTCGCCCTGGCCGATTTCGATCACGATGGCCGGCTCGAAGTTTTTCTCAAGAATCGCAATGCTCCACAGCTGCGGATGCTGAAGAACGTAATCGACGATCTGCCGCCGTCGATTGCGTTCCGTCTTCAGGGGACGAAGAGCAACCGCGACGCGATCGGCGCTTCGATCGCGATTGAGACCAGCGCTGGGCGGCAGATGCGCACGCTTCAGGCCGGATCCGGTTTTCTTTCCCAGCACAGTAAAGATATCTTCTTCGGCCTGGGGAATACGGCGGGACCGGTGAAGGCGTCGATTCGCTGGCCCAGCGGCCTTGTCCAGGAACTCCACAATCTTCCGGGCAATTGCAAAATTTGGGTGGAAGAAGGCAGTGAACCTTCGCGTATCGAGCCTTTCCATGATCACGCGAAACAGCGTGTTTCTATTTCTCGGAAGGCAGCACGGGAAGTCGAGCGAATTCCTGACAAAGTTGAAACCTGGCTTTTGGCTCCCGTTGCCGCGCCGGATTTTTCGCTCCCGGCGTCGTCAGGTCAGGCTCTGACACTTTCTGCGTTTCGAGGCAAGCCAACGCTTCTGAACTTCTGCACGACAAAGTCGCCCGAGTCTCGAGAAGAGATGAGAGTGCTCCAGAAAGTGCATGCCGACTGGGCAACGAAAGGCCTGGAACTGATCGCGGTCAACGTGGATGATCCAGCGGACGAAGGAGTTTGGGGTAAGGATCTGTCCTTTCCGATCCTGCGCGGATCGGACGACGTCGCGGCGATCTATAACATTCTCTTTCGCCAGATGTTCGATCGGCATCGAGATCTCATTCTTCCCACATCTTTTCTCATCGACAGCAAAGGCGCAATCGTCAAGGTATACCAAGGCCCGATCGTTCCCGAGCACGTTGAGCGCGATTTCCAGAGCATTCCGCAAACGGACGCAGAGCGACTGGCGCGGGCGCTGCCCTTCCCGAGTGCGACGTGCACCCTGGAATTCGGCCGCAACTATCTTTCCTGGGGCGCCCAGTTTTACCAGCGCGGATATCTGGAACAGGCTGAAGCTTCTTTCCAGCAGGCTTTGCAGGACGATCCCTCCAGTGCTGAAGCGCTGTACGGCATCGGGAGCGTTTACCTGAATCAAAATAAAAATGCGGCGGCGCGCGAGACTTTCGAACGCGCGGTGAAACTCCGAGGCAATTTTCCGGACACTCTGCCTGATGCCTGGAATAATCTCGGCGTGATTGCCACGCGAGAAAGCCGCGTGGACGATTCGGTGCGGTGTTTTCAAAAAGCCCTGGAGTTGAACCCTCATCACCTTCTGTCGCTCGACAACCTGGGCAATGCCTATCGTCTGCAAAAGCGCTGGGACGAGGCTCGTAAGGTGCTAGAACGCGCGTTGGAAGTTGCACCCCAAGATGCGGAGGCGAATTACAGTCTGGGAATGGTCTTTGCGCAGACTGACGACACCGGAAAGGCTTACGAGTATTTGCAGCGCGCCCTGAAGGCTCGTCCCGCCTATCCCGAGGCGCTGAACAATCTCGGAGTGCTCTATTTGGTCACTCGGCGGCCCGATCAGGCAGTGGCAAGTTTCGAAGAGTGCATCCGTGTGGCTCCGGGGTTCGATCAGGCGTATCTGAATTTAGCGCGATTGTATGCGCTGGAAGGCTCGCGGGACAAGGCGCGCGGCGTCCTGATTGATCTGTTCAAGCAGCATCCAGACCACGTGCAGGGAAAAGCGATGCTCGAGCAGTTGCAACAGTAGATCGTGTGCGAATCTCTACGGCTTTGGCGTGGGAGCCGTGAGCAAATCGACGAGCATCTTGTAAAAACGTTCTGTGTCGAGGTCAACCTGGACTTCCACGGGCGATCCTACAACCACTGGTTTCCCTTGCTCCGTCCAGCTGAGAGTGTTTCCGTAACTGGCGCCGCGGCTGAGATCCACGTCCAGATAACGCGTCTCTTTCGCGGTGATCAGCGTCGGGTCGAGCCAGGCCAGCGCCGCGAGTTCGTCCCATAGATAATTGTATTCACCATACAAATGCGAATACGTGCCGACATAGCGCGCCGCAGGGGTGTTGCCAGCCTTTATGCGACTGAGCAAGTCCTGAGTGAGCCGTGTCTTCAGGGAAACGTCCACGGTGGTGCAGACGATTTTCTTCCACGGCGCCGTCAATACGATGTGCGCCGCCTCGGGATCAAACCAAAGATTGAATTCGTGTCTGGGCGTGTTGAGAAACTCAGGATCATTGGTTTTCGGGTTCAGACTGCCACCCATAAACACCAGTTCCTTCGCGAGGCTGGCGAACTCAGGATCAATCGAGATGGCAAGCGCCAGGTTGGTCATCGGTCCGCCCTCGTAGATGGTGACTTCGTGGGGATATTTTCGAACCATACGCAGCAGAAAATGCGCGGCGTCTTCGTCCAGGGGTTTGGCAGTGGGCTTGCCCTCCGGCATCTCGCCCAACTGATCCGCAGGGTGGTATCGCTGCGGGGTCCACGCGCCTAGCCACGGTATGGTGCCGTAGAGCTGCTCCCAAAGTTCGGTCTCCGCTTTGCGTCGGACGAGTGGATTTCCGGCACCCGCAACAACCGGAATGTCGGTGCGCCCGATGACTTCGAGCGTGCGCAAGGTATGCGCAACTTCTTCCTTGAGCCAGGCATCGCCGGTCACCACTGTAATGCCGAGTACCTCTGTCTGCGGGGACTGGATCAGCGACAAGATCGCCTGTTGATCGGAACCGCCGGGCCCCGCAGCGTCCTGATCGATGACGACCTTGCGCTTTCCCGAAGACTGCTGGCTCCAGCCTGGAAGACACGTGAGCAAAACCAACGCTGCTACCATCCTCCACAGACGGACTACTTTCATCTCATTCCTCCTCGATGAACGACAAGTATGAAGAAAATTAGAAGATCGTGACGCTAGACTTGCGGCAAGAACTTGCATTCTACTATTTTGTGACCAGTGAAATCCGCCAGCGATTTTCTTGTGTGCACAAAAGTTGTCCGTTGCGGCTCACGATGCCAGACGATAAAATTCCCCCCTAGGCGCGACAGCACGTCAGCGCCACTCTTCAGGGGCCTTCACGCTTTGTTACTGTACTTCAGATCCGCACGGGTTACAGGCTGCGGCCTGGCTCTGGTCCTGATCTGCGTGTCGCTTTCGATGCGCATGCACTCTCAAGAGCCGGGAAGGTCGGCATCATTGCGCGGTACGGTTCGCAACTCGCAAGGGAAAACTGTGGAAGGCGTAACGGTTCACTTGCAGGCCAAGGATTCGATGCAGACACAGACCGTGCTTACAGACTCGCAAGGCAACTACGGTTTCGTCGCCCTTGGTGGCGGAGTTTATGTTTTGCGAGCCGAGATGGCGGGATACAGCGTTACGCAAATCCCGGCACTCTTCTTCGGACCGAACGACGCCAGGAACGTCGATCTCATTTTGCTGCCGGCAAAAGCTCCGGAACCGCAGTCCACTTCGGTGCAAAAGCCGGAGTTTTCTGACGAACCCCACTTCGCGGTCGCCGGGGTAACGGATACCACGAATCTCGGTGGGCACGGTTCCGACACGATTGTGCGAACCCGGGAAAAGCTTGCGAAAGAAACTGTTTCCCTGAACAAAACGCCTGCTTCGCCCGCTGCAGTGTTCGAAACAGAGAGATTTCTGCGAGATAGACTCGAACGCGAACCTCGCAGTTTTGATGCGAACCATCTTCTGGGCAAAGTGTTGGACGAAAGCGGCAGAGCGCGGGAGGCAATCCCTTACCTGGAGCGTGCCGAGGACCTCAAGCCGAGCGACTACAAAAACTCCTACGATCTCGCGCTCGCCACGGCGCACGCCGGCAATTATGAACGTGCACGCGACCATGCCGAGCAGTTGCTCGCGCATCATGACACGGCCGAACTGCACCACTTGCTCGGCGATGTGCAGGAGAAACTGGGCAATTCCCTGGAGGCGGTACGTGAGTATCAGCGGGCCGCGGAGTCTGATCCGCGCGAGGCTTATTTATTTGATTGGGGATCGGAACTGCTGCTGCATCACGCCCCGGAACCGGCCTCGGAGGTCTTCACCAAGGGCAACCGCCTGTTCCCTCATTCTGTCCGCATGCTGATCGGACTGGGCGCAGCCTGGTTTGCCCGCGGCTCCTACGACGAGGCCGTGGAGCGAATTTGCGAAGCGTCCGACCTGGATCCCAGTGATTCGATTCCTTACTTGTTCCTCGGAAAGATGCAGAGTGCGGAGAGTGCGCCAGCAGAGAAAATTGTCGAAAGGCTGCGCCGCTTCGTCGCGCAGCAACCGGACAACGCCGAGGCGAACTACTACTACGCGGTCAGCCTTTGGAAGATGCGGGTGGGATCGGCGGACACGGGTCACTGGACGGAAATTGAAGCCCTGCTGGGGAATACGATTCACCTCGATGCAAAGTTTGCTGCGGCCTACCTCCAGATCGGCATTCTTCATTCTGAGCAGAAAGATTATGCCCGAGCGATTTCGGAATATCAGCAGGCAATTCAGGTAGATCCAAAAATGGAAGAAGCTCATTACCGGCTGGCTCAAGCTTACCGGCAGGTTGGAGATGCGGGTAAGGCCGAGGCCGAGTTGCGGCGCTGCGAAGAGATTGCCAAGGAGTCGGCGCAGGAAGGCGAGCGAGAGCGCCATGAGATGAAGCAATTTGTGTACATCCTGCGCGACCAGCCTCCGGCTCAAGTCCACTAGTCGCCAGAGCTGAGCGCCGCGTGGGCTTCTGCCCCACTCTCCCCGGCCCCCGGCTGTGTTACACTTTTTGATTCATACTGACAAACACTGTTGGACGCAGGACGCCCAATCCACCGATGCTTCTTTCCAAAGAATATGTGGGCTATCTGGCCCGTGAAGTCACCAAGAAACTAATTGCCGGCAAGTTCATTGAGACGTCCGCCGTTCCCGCGGTGAACGACCGCGTGAACGCCGCCTTAGTCAACGAACTCTCGCTGGAGGACCGCATTAACGACGAAGTGCGCGTCATCCTCGAAGCCTATTCCGACGAGATGCGCAACAGCGGCGCCAACTATCAGGAAATGTTTCGCAAGGTGAAGACCGAACTCGTGCGCAAGTACAAGGCGGTGTTGTGAGACTCAGCCGCGACAAGGTCAACGTGCTGGCCCGGGCCGTTTCCGATGTGCTCAAGCAGATGGATGAGGTTGAATTCATCGAAGATCCCAACACTATCCGCCAGGAAACCCGGAAGATTCTCGAAGAACTGCTCAATCAGGAAGCCAAAATCGATCTCGCCGCCCGGCAGAAAATCGAGAGCCAGAAACGCACGATCCTCGAAGGCTCGCAAGAGTGGGACATTCTCTACCGCAAGTATTACAACGAGGAAGTTAAGAAGTTAGGGGTCTAGGCTGGCCGGCGCTACGGAAACAATTTCAAGTCAATGTTTGTGAGATTGCGCACGGACCGTGCTGGACGTTTGTCCTCGGTCACTACGAGTTTCAACGGGCCCGAGTGTGCGTCCAAGGGCTGGCCGTTCATGGTATCGGCGACCAGAACTTCCCCGGGATGAAAATGAGGATCAACCTCGGCCAGAGCCAGAACGGCTTCATATCCGTCCGCACCCCGGGCGACAACGAAGTTCGCGAGCGCCTCACCGCGAAGCTCACTGCCCAGCGGCGCTCCGACTTTTGCGAGCAGATCGGCAAGACGAACCCCCGAATAAGTTTCGTCGGCATTCGTATGCGTGTTGTGGAAGACTACGCTGAGGTGGGACATGGACTTCAATTCGGCCAGCGAAAATCCGATTGGATCGTGATACGGGAAAGCCGATACCAGCAAACCATCTTTCGGCGATGATAAGGGACTGACGGTGGGCGAACCGGGGGCTCCGACCTCGAGATTAATTCGGAAAGTCTGTGCCGGCTTTGGTGCGTGCGCTTCCGAATGCGGAAGGTCGGCGTTGACAACGTCCAGGTGGGCAATCGCATTTTTGAAGCCAGGCATGCGCACGAAGATGGCATATCCTCCCGGCCTTAAATCGAGCGTGAGCTGGCCATGTTCGTCGGTTTCAAGGTTCGCGGCCGAATCCGGCGCGGGAATAACTCGAAGCTGGGCGTGTGGGACTCCAGTTCCGCTTGGATCGGTCACGCGGATAGTGACGGGGACCGCAGAGGTCTGCTGAGCCGTTATCGCGGAAGAAAGCAAAAGCGTGATTGCAAATGCAAGACAGCTAAGTCGTGTTGCACGCATAAGGAGAGCATAACGCAGCGGCTGATTGGTGTCAGCAGAGTTGCTGGCGGAGTTTGCGGCTATCCGGGCGCGGGGATTCGTGATCTCAATCGAGAACTCTATACTATTGGCAACGAACACGGAGGGAGCAGCGGTGACAGGTTCGATCGATCAGGTGAAGGCCATCGTCAAGCGCGCCGCCGGGGAGGCGGGTTTCGACGTGGCGGGCATCGCCCCTGCCGCCGATTCCGTCGAACTCCAACACTTTCCGGAGTGGATTGCAGCGGGGCGGGCCGGCGAGATGACTTACCTGGCGGCGACTGACGATCGCGGCGATCTCAAGCGGGGCTCCCTGGCTCGAGTCGCGCCCTGGACGCGCAGCGTGGTCGTTTGTGCTATCAACTACAACACCGGTCACCCTTATTCGACCGAAGTTCATGACCCCAGCCGGGGATGGATTTCCCGCTACGCATGGAGCCGCGAAGATTATCACCGCGCGGTTCTTCATCGCCTGAAGCAGGTGGAATTGGCTTTGCGCCAGGCTGTGGCAGCGGACTTACAGCCCGCGCTCATTACTCGCAGCTATGTGGACACCGGACCTATCGTCGAACGCGTGTACGCGAAGTACGCGGGCGTGGGCTGGATCGGCAAGAACACTTGCATCATCAATCAGAAAAAAGGCTCGTGGCTTTTTCTGGGCGTAATTCTAACTTCCTTCGAACTTATGCCTGACACCCCCGCGCCGGACCGGTGCGGGACCTGCACCCGCTGCATCGAGGCCTGCCCGACGGATGCAATTCTGGCGCCTTACGAGCTCGACTCCAACCGATGCATCGCGTATCTCACGATTGAAAAACGCGGCTCGATTCCCGAAGATCTTCGGTCGGGCATGGGCCAACACGTGTTCGGATGCGACATTTGCCAGGACGTCTGCCCGTGGAACCGCAAGGCACCGTCCTCTACTGCCCCTGAATTCGAAGCTCGTCCCGGCTTGGTGAATCCCGCGCTGGCGTGGCTCGCAGAAATGTCCGCGGAAGAATTTAGCGAAGTCTTCCGCGGATCGCCTATCCGGCGAACGAAGCGCTCGGGCCTCCGCCGCAACGCTGCCATCGCGATGGGAAATAGCGGAAACAGAGATTTTCTGCCCCTGCTCGACCAAATGATCGCCGACGAAGATGAATCTGTCAGTCAGAGCGCCGGCTGGGCCAGAACCCGGTTAATGACGCCCACCAAATAGAGTCAAAAATACAAACCGCGTATCTTCGTATTACATTCGCCTAATCTATGAGACTTCCTGATGCCAATTTACAGGACCTTCCGTAACTGGCGTTGGGCGATTACCAGCAACTAAACTTTGCCTAAAGGGTTCTTATCAATAGGCTTAGATTAAGCTCGCCGGGGGTCGTATGGTACCACGCCACAGTCAGTCAATGCGGCGCATTTTCATCAAGTTAGCCGTAATGGTGTTGATGTGTGTTTCGTTGGCGGGCGCCTCGGCTACCCTTCTTTTGGAAGAGCCTTACGGCAAGATGGGGTTCTTTACCGCGACCGGTCATGCCGCCGTCTATCTTTCCGGGGTATGCGCTGACACTCCCCTGGTTCTGCGTCGCTGTGTGCCCGGCGAAACTGGGATCGTCTTAAGCCGTTACGATGGAGTGGGAGGATACGATTGGGTCGCGATTCCTCTGATTCCTTACCTGTACGCAGTGGAACGCCCGGAAGATGTGCCGCTATTTGCCAATGCCAAGATGGTCGCATTCCTGCGTGACCGCTATCGGCGAAAACACCTGGAAGAAATCGTCCCCGATGTAAAGAATGGCGAGACGCCCGGAGGGAATTGGTACCAACTGGTGGGGTCTTCCTATGATCGCGCTATCTACGGGTTTGAGATTGAGACCACACCGGAGCAGGACGATGCCCTGATCCGCCAGTACAATGCCTCGCCCAACCAGTCGCATTTTCATCTGGCCTTCAACAATTGCGCCGATTTCGCCAAGCATGTACTCAACTTCTATTACCCAAAATCGCTGCACCGCAGTCTGGTGGCGGATGTGGGCATGACCACGCCGAAGCACCTTGCGAAAATGCTTACGAAATTCAGCGCACTGCATCCTGAACTCGAGTTTTCGCGGATCATGATTTCGCAAGTCGCGGGAAGCATGCCGCGCAGCACGAATGTGCATGGAGTGGTGGAATCATTCTTTAAGGCGAAGAAGTACATCGTACCCAGCGTGGTGGTAAGCCCCATATTCGCTGGATGCGTGGCTGCGGTCTATGTGGGAACGGGCGCGGGTCGCTTTGAACCAGGACGAAACGCCATGATCTTCGTGGCAGGCGGCGATCCCGAGCGACCTCTGGGCGCCGAAGATCGTCGAGCGTACCAGCAGCAGCTAAGACATTTCATGGCCGGAGCCTATCCCGAGAAATCGGAACGCAAAGTTGAAAAGATGTGGGCCCGGCTGCAATCCAAGGCCAACGCGGGAGTCAACGACCAGGGCCGGCCGGTGCTTGAAGTGCCGTTTGAAGATGGTCTGGTCAGGATCGGCGTGACCCCCGACAATGTTCTAAGCGGAACCGCTCCTGCCCAGATCGAGCAGCAGTTGCTTGTGGCTCGCCTGCGGGCGGAGTTAGAAAAATCGAAGCCGCGCATCTCCGAACTCGAAGTAGCGCGCGACTGGGACCTCCTACAGAAGACAATACCGGAGAGCGATTTGACGACTTTAATTCGCCAGTCGCCCCGCGTTGAAACTGTCCGTGGAAACAGGCCCTAACTTCCAGGCAGTCCCAAGAATCAGATCATTTGCTGAGACGCGGTGAAAGGAAACTCGCGTGCCCGCAGCGAAGCGAAAGACCTATTGTTGCTGTGGCGGAGGCTGCGGCGGCACTCCCGCGGGGTTGGAGTAGGGCGGCTGCCCGGTTTGTTGCTGTTGTTGTTGAAGCTGTAGCTGTCGTTGCTGCATCTCCTGCAGCATCTGCTGCGGCGTCTTCACGGCTGGCTGATCGGGAGAGGCAGGCGGTTGTTCGGCCTCCGCTGCCGCCTGGTCTGCGGCATCGTCGGTGTTATTGTCAATCGCGTCTGCGTCATTTGCCTCACCTGCAACTGCGGGCAGCGTCGCTGCCCCTGGACCGCCGGGACGTTGCACCATTCCAGGTTGCGCCTGTTCCGCGACGGACGGGTTCGGATTATTGGGAATAGCATTGTCGGGCCCGGTTTTTGCTACCAGCACCACGCGGGTGAGCACCGCGCTGTCCGCCGGAGAACCCAGCAGGACGTAATTGAACCGCGAACCATTCAGCAATTCGGCTATTACATCACGTGCCGAGCCTGGTCCCAGATGGGTCACGACCCGCTCTGTCGCCACGGGAATTTCGATCTCCGCTCCGGTTTGTTTACGGACGGCTCGCAAAATGTCGCCCAAAGTCGAATTGGCCGCAACAATGGTTAACTGTGCATTTTGATAACTGACTTGCGGCGCCACCGGTGCAATCGAATCGAGCGGAATTGGCTGTACCGGACCCGTCGGACCGGAGGCCAGGGGAGGCAATGGCGTTTTTTGCGGCTTCTTGTTCTTCCTTGTCGTTGTTTTGCTCGTCGCGGTTCTCGTTTTCGGCTGGGCCTGAGCCTCGCTTAGCGCGGACGCGCCATGAACAGGGGAAACGAACCCGAGGCAGGAGACAACGAGGCACAGGATGACAACCGTTGCGATCCTGTTGAATTTTCGCCCGGAACTCACGCGATTCCTCCCATCCACTCGATTCTGGGACACGGCAAGGCCAACCTGTACCATTGCCATTTTATCACCGGCGGGGTTTGGCGGTGCGCTTGACGCCCATGGAAGGGAACGTCTCAACCGTGCATTCTTGCAATAGTTTGAGGACTTCCTAGCACCATCTCGAAGTCGATTGCAGTCAACCATTTCCTTTGGCGCTAAATCTTAACAGGGTAAGGCTGAAGCAGCGTAAACTGAACCCAGCCTTTTCCAACTCAATGAAAGTAAAGGCGGAGTTCAAATGAATCTGGTCCGCAGCCTCCTCCCCGCTCTTTGGATTGCTGTGCTAGGAATAGCTTTCTGGCCTTTGGGCGCCCGGGCCCAGAGCTGCCAGAACGTCGAGCGATCTCGACGACGCGACGCGGTCCGCCATCACGGCGGCGGCGCAACGCGATTTCGGAATGGCGGCGAAGGGTGACGTTGCAGCCCTGCGGCAGAGTTCGATTCCTAGCCTCGCGTCCGATTTCTCGGGAATCGAGGCCACAATCAAAGACCACCAACAGGATCTGGCGAGCGCCCAGGGGACAGTGAAGGGCGTCTTTCTGCTCGACGGATCGACTCCTTCGCCGCACGCCGAGTTTGACTGCGGAGTTTTCGGCAAGAGCGGCCAAACCGCCAACAGCGCGGTTTTCTATCTCGATAATCTGCCGGCCGGCAAATACGCCGTGGTTCTTCTCGACGCGAATTCCGCGAAGGGGAAAACCATGTTTTCCGTGATTCTTCAGCAGGAAGGAACCGACTGGAAATTGGGTGGCCTTTACGTCAAGGCCGCCCAAGTTGCCGGCCACGATAGCGACTGGTTCCTGGCGCGTGCGCGCGAATACAAGACCAAGGGCCAAATGCATAACGCGTGGCTTTTCTATACGCAGGCTCGTCTTCTGACTTCCCCGTTGATATTTATGGGCACATTGGCCACAGATAAGATCGCTGACGAAGCGCAAGCGATACAGCCTACAGACCTCCCGGTGGGGAAGACCATCGATCTTCCGGCAGGAACGGCGACCTATAAGCTTATTTCGATGTTTCCGCAGATTGTGGGGAACGATCTGGATCTGATCGTGAAATATCAGGCTGCCGACATTTCAAATACCAACCAGGCCTACCAAGGCAATATTGCGGTAATCAAGGCCGTTGCCACCAAGTATCCCGAGGTAAGAGATGCATTCGCCGCTATCGTGGCCCGCGCCGTGGATCCGACCGGGCGGGATTATGGCACACTGCTGGCGATGAAAGATATCAAGTAGGAGAACAGTTCCCAGTTCTCGGTTGTCAGTTCCCGGTTAGCCAGGCTCATTCTGATCCAGCAGGCAATCCTTCGGATCTTTGTCGTCGCGCAAACCCAGGAAAACCGGAGCACGTAGCTTGGGTCCGCTGCCCGCGTTGCTCCCGCCTGTCCATTCCGCATATTCAATTTCGGCTACCAACTCCGGTTTTGCGAAGCTTACTTTGCGCAGCGCGTCAACGTCGCCGAAGAACGGATTTTTCTTTGTCTCCAATTTTTCCAACACCTTGAAAATCTGGCCAAGCGATTTTTGATTGAATCCGCTGCCGGCCTGCCCTACGTGAATCAATCGTCCTTGCTTGTCATAGAGTCCGAGCACAAGGGAACCAAAATGCGTGCGGCTCCCCTTGGTTTCCGTGTAACCGCCAATGACGGCTTCCAGCCGATGTCGAATCTTGATCTTGAGCCATTCGCTGCTGCGGCGTTCTTCGTAGCAACTGGCGCGCCGCTTCGCGACGATGCCCTCGAGTCCCTTTTTCTTCGCTATCTCAAATAGCGCCTTGCCACGTTCCTCATAGTGATCGGAATAGCGCACGGCATGTCCCGCGACCACGAGTGTTTGCAGCTTGCGTTTGCGCTGCTCCAGCGGCAGGCGCCGCCAGTCATAGCCATCGAGATACAGCAGATCGAATGCGTAGTACAGCACGGGAACGTCGGCATTTCCCGCCGCGCGATGTCCGCCGGGACGGAATCCCGTGCGCTGCTGCATCAGACTGAACGACGCTTTTCCCTCCTCATCGAGCGCTACTACCTCGCCATCCAGAATCGCCGTCTTCGCCTGGATGAGCTCTGCCATATCCTTCAATTCTGGGTAGCGCCCCGTCAGCTCATTCTGATTCCGCGAAACCAGCCGCACTTTGCCGTTTTCGATGAACGCGATCGCCCGGTACCCGTCCCACTTGATTTCGAACAGCCACTCCGCTCCGTCAAATGGTTGCGCGATAGATTCGGCAAGCATGGGATGGATAGCCGCGGGCATTGGCCGCTTTACTGGGCTACTCGCGCAGTCTTCCGGAGCAGGAGAGGTTTTCCCTGGAGAGAGCACCGTGGGCACATGGTAAGTGCCAGACTTGGATCGACCGGAACTCGCTAAATTCCTGGAACTCTCACCGAGGTTTATCCTGTGTTCCTCAACGTTCTCTGTGGTTATTTCTTTTGTTTTTTTTTAGCGGTCGTCTTATTGGCGAGATTCTTCTTGTCCAGCTTTGCCACCGCATCCGCCAGCCAGGCCGCCTTCAACCTGCCTCGTCCAGAAGAGGGCCGGCTCTTCCACTCCCGCGAACCCGCGTCTCCGGCCACCTGTTCAAGGTTCCGCCCGCTGAGCACTGACTGGTCGATCGACTCGATGTCGTATCCGTCTTCGGCGTGATCATCGTGCTTCTTGATCAGCAGCCACTCATTGCCCTTGCTTCCGGGACGCCGCCCGCGCATCTTGATGAGCGCGAAGTCTCCTTTGAGGCGTTTCCCGTTCAAGCGAAATTTCAGGTCTCCCTTGGCCAGCATTGCGGCCGCTTCCACTTCCGTGCCCGTCACATACTTTCCATTCACCGGCACCGGCGAAAGCGGTTGCCACGTGCCAACATCCCACACAATCACCGTCCCGGCGCCATAATTGTTCTCCGGAATATTGCCCTCAAAATCGAAATATGAAACGGGATGATCCTCCACTTGCATGGCCAGCCGCTTGTCGGCAGGATCGAGCGACGGCCCCTTGGGGACGGCCCACGATTTCAGTACGCCTTCCATCTCGAGCCGGAAATCATAGTGCAGCCGTGTCGCATCATGTTTCTGCACGACAAAGCGATGTCCGGCCTTCGCCGCGAGTTTTGGCGGAGGCTCCGGGGTCTCTTCAAACCGCCGTTTCCGTTTGTATTCTTCGAGCGCCATAGATCGACCATTTAACCACAGAGTCACAGAGTTCCAAATTTAAGATGCGACATTCTGAAGCTCGGCGCAATTTCAGCCGAGGGAGGAATCTTGCGCGGAGCATATAGCGAATTTGCTAATAGTTCGCGCGAGATCCCTTCGACTTCGCTCAGGGCAGGCTCTTCGCTCCGCCTGAAGAACGGCTCCGCTCAGGAAGACGCCGAATTGAGGGAAGTCGTTGGATAAGACTTAGAAGCGCTACGGACGTCATGCTTTAAAATCCTCGCACCATGCAACGCGAATTCCCCGAAGTCCCTTTGGTCGGCGTCGGCGCCATTATCATTGAGGACTCCCGCGTCCTGCTGGTAAAGCGCGCACACCCGCCGCTGCAGGCGCAATGGTCCATTCCCGGTGGTGTGCTCGAAGTCGGCGAACTGGTCCGCGAGGCCGCCATCCGCGAGGTCCGCGAGGAAACCGGACTCAGCGTCGAACCCGGTGAACTGCTAGGCGTGTACGACCGCATCCTTCGCAATCCCGAGCAGCGCGTGCAGTATCACTACGTTTTGATTGACTTTCTCTGCCACCGGGTTGGAGGCAAACTTCTGGCAGCCGACGACGCTGCCGAAGTCCGCTGGTTCGCAGCGGAGCAACTGCCTTCACTGAGCCTTGCCGAAGATACTCTCGAGGTGATCCAAAAAGGCTTTGCCCAGCTCGCACCGTGACGAAGAAACGAGTTTAAACTCGAGTTCTTTCCAGGGTGGTGATTTCGGGAACTGCTGCGCCCGCGGCCGCCGAGTTGGCAGCGACGGGGAAAGGTTCCGAGGGTTGTGGCGCGATCGGCCGCTTAATGGTAAAGCGCTGAATCTTGATCTCGCCGCGGCCGTAAACTGCGAGCAGCGCCTCTACCGCCTGGGGATCGAGACGCTTGCCAGCGAGATTCTTGATGATCTGGAAGGTTTGGTCAGGTGTATGGGCGTGCTGGTAAGGACGGGTGGTAGTGAGTGCGTCAAAAGTGTCGGCCACGGCGATAACACGGGCCAGCAGCGGAATCTGATCCCCCTGCAGGCCATAGGGATATCCGCTGCCATTGAGCGCCTCGTGATGCAGTTCGATACCGGGGAGCATTTCCGCCAACTGTGTCACTGGCCGCAAAATATTGGCGCCCTTGGTGGTATGCGTCTTCATGACTTCGAATTCTTCTTCGGTGAGCGCGCCGGGCTTTTTCAGGATGTGATCTTCGATGCCGATCTTGCCCACGTCGTGGAGTTGGGCGGAGATGCGCAAGATTTCTAGAAACTCATCATCCATCTTCATTTCCCTGGCAATGAGCAAGGAATAGCGGGTGACGCGGTCGGAGTGGCCGCGAGTGTACGGATCTTTTTCGTCAACGGCTCCGGCCAGCATTTGGATCGAGCCCATGAACAGCTCGCGATTCTCTTCGGCGGCGCGCTTCAAGTCTGCTACGAAACGTTCGAGTTCATCAGACATCGTATTGAAAGTGTGGGCGAGTTCGCCAATTTCAGTGCGGCTGAACAGATTAACACGCTGCGAGAAGTCGCCACGCGCCAGCGCCCGGCTGGATTGGGTGAGCACCTGCAGGGGATTGGTAATGCGGCGGGCGGCGAAGATGCTGACGCCGACGCTTAACAGCACTGCCAGCAAAGCGAGCAGGCGCCCGGTACGTTGCATCTCAAGAATTCCACGATAGGCTTCGAGCCGCGGCTTTTGCACGACCACCGCCCAGTCCAGCGACATGACGGGACTGTAGGTGCCGAGCATTTCCTGGCTACTCTTGCCTTCGCGAACGGTAAATTCCATGGTCGGAACCAATTGCGCCTTGTTGCCTCCATCGACGAAATTGCGCACAATGTCGAGATTTTTCATATCCTGACCGGTGGCAAATTCAGGCGTGGCGGCAGCGACCAGGCGACCTTGGGCATCGACCACATACGGAGTGAGGCCTCCGCCAGCGACTTCCTGCAAGCGGCGGATCAGGAATTGAAGGTCAACAACAGACCCGATCATGCCTAAGAAACGCTGTCCGTAGTTCACGGGATAACTGACAAGGAAGACGGTGCGGGCGGACTTCCCTTCGCCGACGACGAGAGCCTGACCGTTATAGGCGCGGCCGTCGCGCGCGGCGGCATAGGCCCGTTCCAATTCGCGATTCAGAAAGGCGTCGGGGGAGATGCGCCCGGCGGAAATGCCTTTGCCATCGGAGTTCAGCAGGGTCGCGTAGGCAATGTCATCGGATGAAGATACAAAGTTTTCGAGCAGGGCGCGCAGTTCAGGGGAATGGATGTTGGTTTCGCCAATGTCTCCGCCGCTGGCAACCTGAATCGCCGACGATAAATTAGCCAACATCATGTGCAGGGAACGTTCTTGCTGGGAAAGATCGTCGGCAAGAGAACGCGTCACCGTGTTCTGCAGCAGCATCTCGTTGGTCTTCAGGCGGTCGCGGTTAATGGCTTCGACCTGCGAGGAGTAAAAATACATGGGGACGATACTGATGACCAGAAGCACACCGAGGATTACATAGAGAATCGGGATGCGTGCGGGTTTCGGGGCGCTGGCGGACAAGTCTCTCCCTTCACTTATCGCAGTCGCCGAAGGCGAAGTGGCGGCAGCTTCCAAAGGTGTCCTTAAAATTCTATCGGGGATGTTTCTCGGCTGGCGGAAAAGCTGGTTGAGCCGAGTTACCAAAGTACTCGGGGAGGCGGTACGCGTGGGGGCTTGGAAAAGGCAGATTAACTCCCGAGCTAATTTAGGAGTTTCTTCAAATCCTGCCATTTGATTAGTACTACGTGATTGTCTTGCAGAGCCTTTTTGAATTCGGGGCTGGTTATCACATCATAGTCGCGCTGGCGCCACGCGGCGCCGTAGTCAGGATGGTCGACCATGACGGATTGCAGTTCGGCATCGTCATGCCCCAGGTGAACAATGATTTCAGTGACGCCGGTTTTTAGATTCTTGATTGCATTCAAGTAAAAACTCTTCCAATTCGCGGCGTCGATCTTGGGATCCGCCATGATTATCGAGTCAAGAATCGGGTCTTTGTCGGAAAGCATCGAGAGGAGTTCCTTAGGCGCCTGGGGAGGGCGGACCGCCAGGAAGGGAAGCTTGTATTCTCGAGCTACTTTTACGTAGACGGCGAAAAGTTCGGGCCGCGAGAAAAGCACGCCCATGTGGCTGTCGAGGTGAGTAGGATGAATCCCCATCGCCATTGCATGCTCGATCTGGGCGCGAATTTCGCGGTCTACTTCTTCGGGTTTCAGATTGCGCGAGGCCTGATCGGTCTCGGGCCAAAGATATCCGGAAGGATCGAGGAGGCTCGGGACTTTGTCTTTGGATTCGATCGGGCCCCAGCGATAGGTTTTCCACTCGCTGGTGAGAGTCAAGTGCAAACCGAGGTCGGCGTCAGGATGGTCTTTGGCGTAGGCCGCGACCTCAGTCAGCCACGGACACGGGACCATAATGCTGGCGGAGGTGACCGCATGTTTGTCCAGCGCGTCGAAGCTCGCGGCATCTTCGGAATGGGCGACAGCGAGATCGTCGGCGTGGATGATGAGGAGTTTGGAGTCGGGCGGATAGCCCAGGCTCTCGGCGATGGTTTTGGTTTGTGCCGCCGCATTGTTCAAGGCCAAGGCTAGAACCATGAAGGCGAGGACGAAGTCAACGGTGCGCATAACGACTCCCGAGATTACCGTGGAGGCCACAGCGTACCACGACTGATTGGTCGGGCATCAGGAAGCGATGCCGGCCTCGCTCTTCCCGGTGCGCGACATGAGATCCTGGATGGCTTCGCGCGGAGACTTGTCGTGGTGCAGGATGGCGTGCATCTGTTCGGTGATGGGCATCTCCACGCCGCGGGCGTGCGCCAGGCCAACGGCAGCGGTGGTTGTGAAGACTCCTTCGGCGACCATGCCGTGCATGCCGGTGATGATGTCGGGGAGCTTTCGTCCGCGACCGAGTTCGACGCCGACGCTGCGATTTCTGGACAAGCCACCGGTGCAGGTCAGCACCAGGTCGCCGAGGCCAGCCAGGCCGGCCATAGTCTCGGCGCGGCCGCCGCAAGCTACGACCAGGCGAGTCATCTCCGCCAGGCCGCGCGTAATCAGGGCTGCCACTGAGTTGTGACCGAAGCCCAGGCCGTCGCAAATTCCGGCTGCGATGGCGACAATGTTTTTCAAGGCGCCGCCCAGCTCGACCCCGATCACGTCGCTGTTAGTGTAAATGCGAAAACTCGAATCGCTGAATTCCTGCTGTACTGTGCGCAAGAGCTCGGCATCCCGGGAGGCGATCGCAATTGCCGTGGGGTCGCCGCGCGCCACTTCCTGTGCGAAGGAGGGACCACTGAGCGCTCCCACCGCGGGAGCAGAGCCGCCCTCGCGCTTCAGGACCTGCGCGATCACTTCGGTCATGCGTTGCAAGGAGCCTTCTTCCAATCCCTTGGTTGCGCTAACGATCAAGGTTTGCGGCGAGATCAGCGGGTGCATGCGCTCGAACAGCGCGCGACAATGTTGTGAAGGCATCACGCTGACCACGATCTGCGCGTCCCGTAGAGTTGCCGCCAGATCGTTGCTGGCGGTGACGGAATCGGGGATGTTGCGGCCGGGAAGAGATTTCTCGTTGACGCGGCTCTGAGTGATCGATTGGCAGACATCGGACTCGTGCGCCCACAAGCGGACGCTGTGCGTGCCTTTGCGTCCCAGCACGATGGCGATGCCAGTGCCCCACGCCCCCGCGCCGATCACGGCGATCCTGCTCATGCGTGCCTCGATCCAATACGGTTTTCGGTGCCCGCCAGCAGGCGACGGATGTTTGCGTGGTGCTTGATGACGATGAGCATCGATGCCGTCGCCATTAACATGAGGGCCACGGGATTGTTGCCATATTCGCGTAGAACCAGCGCGAGATTGGGGAAGGCAGCGGCTGCTGCGATGGACCCCAGAGAAACGTATCGGAAAATCAGCACGAGAAACAGAAAGATGCCAGCGGACACGAGCACAGCTTTGGGAGCGATCATGACGAAGGCGCCGAGGCCTGTCGCGACTCCTTTGCCGCCGCGAAACTTGAGCCAGATAGGAAACATGTGCCCGAGGACGGCGAAAAGGGCGGCTAGAGCTGCCCCGAGCGCGAGTGCGGGCGATGAGAGGGGCAGGAAATCGCGCCATGTCGGACCATGGGAGATCGAGATGTGATCGAACAGTGGAAGGCTTGCCTGGATGCCGACGATGACTGCGCACGATCCTTTCAGTGCGTCCAGCAGCAGGGTCAGGATACCGAGGAGCGGAGACTTGCGGGCTACGTTGGTTGCTCCGATGTTGCCGCTGCCGGTACGGCGCACGTCCTCGCCACGGAAGAGGCGCACGAGCAGATAGCCGAAGGGGATGGAGCCCAGGAGGTACGCTGCGGCGGCGATGAGTAGGAGTCTGGGCATATTTAAATCGTTCTCTAGTTCGCCATGTACTGGCGGCGCGGGCGAGGACGCCCACGCGACAGCCGGCGGGACGCCGGCGCTACTTTAAATCAAACCTCCCGAGCTTTGTATATTTCGATCCTTTCGGCGACAGCTGACTTTGATACAAAAAGAACGCGCGGGCCGTCATGGTACCAAACTCCGGAGAGGGGAGGGCGGCGAGTTTTTCCTGAAGGTGCTGGAAAACGCGATTCGGGCCATCGCCGTTATGGCGACGCGGCGAACCGGAGCCTCCGCGGCCGCGTGCCAGCGTCAGGTGGGGGCTGAAGGAGCGATCTTCTCTCGGAATTCCGAGTAGCGCCATCTTTTCGTCAACGGCTGTTGCCAAGGCCGCCAGTTGCGGGTCGGCTTCCATGCCGATCCAGAAGACGCGGGCCGATTTTGCCGTAGGAAAAAATCCGTAGCCGCGAAGGTGAATTTCCGTGTGGCTGGCCGCGATCGCATTCAATGCGTGCTTGATCTGCGCGACTGCCGGTTCGGGTTGCTCGCCGATAAACTTCAGAGTTACATGCAGCGACTCCGGTTTTGCCCATCGCGCCTCCGGGGCGAATCCGTTTACGCCATCTACGCACCGGGCTATACGGTCGCGGATGGGGTCGTCGATGTCGAGAGCGATGAAGAGGCGCATAGAACAGCTTCTAGCTTCTAGCTCTTAGCTTTTAGCTGGAATCTCATCGTGCCGGCTGTACGATTCTGTGGCGATTGTCCTTAAAGCTCCAAAGCAATCCTCAGGGGCTAAAGGGGCTTTAAGCCCGAACCCCAGGGCCAATAGCCAAATGTTAAGAGACAAAAGCTAAAAGCTCCTCTTCACATCAATTTCTTTCTCAACATATCCAGCGCCATGGTGGAGGCGAAGCGGCGGATACGTTTGCGGTCGCCGGGAAAATTGCGCTGTACCACTTCGGTTCCGCGGTCGCTGGCTACGGCATGAAATACCAGTCCCACCGGCTTTTCCGGCGTGCCTCCATTGGGGCCGGCAACGCCGGTGATGCCTACGCCTAGCGTTGACTCGCATCGGTAACGAATGCCTTCAGCAAGGGCTGCGGCCACTTCGCGGCTGACGGCTCCGTGGCGGTCAATCATTTCCGTGGGCACGCCGGCGAGTTCGGTCTTTAATGCGTTCGAGTAGACGACCGCGCCGCCAAGGAAATAACGGGAGCTGCCGCTGATCGAGGTGAGGCGTTCCGCCAGCAAACCGCCGGTGCAGGATTCCGCTACTGCCACCGTGGCGTTGCGCATCTGGAGCCAGTAGCCGACGATTTGCTCGAGCGATTCGCCGTTGCGGGAGAAGACTGCGTCATCCAATTCGTCTTCCACTACGCCCGCCACTTCATCGACACGGCGTTGCGCGGCGTCGAGTGTAGCGGCGCGGCTTTTGAAGTGCAATTCGATTTCCCCTGCGCCTGCGAGGATGGTGGTCTCGACGTCAGGATAGCGCTTGTAAATGGGTGCGACCCGGGCGTCAACCGCGGATTCGCCCAGCATGGCAATCTTCAGAGTCCGAACGGCGAGGGATGCTGGAGGAACTTTCGCGCGCAGGCGTTCGCGCACTTCGCTCTCGAACAGGGCTTTGAGTTCGTGTGGAGGACCGGGCAGCAGTACGATGACGTGCTCGCGTCCGTCGAACTCTCCGCTGAGCCACTGTCCGGGCGCGGTGCCATTCGGATTTGGAAGGATCGTGGCACCGTCGAGAACGTCAGCCTGCTTGGAGTTGTTGGAAGACATTTTCCAGCCGTGATCGGCAAAGCGCTGCTCCAGGCGAGCCAGAATTTCCGAATTGCGTTGCAGGCCTACGCCCAGAGCTTCGGCCACGGCCTCTCGCGTCAAATCGTCTTCTGTGGGGCCGAGACCGCCGCTGAAGATGAGAATGTCTGAACGAAACAGGCCGTGCTGTGCCGCGGCTACCAGGCGCCTGCGATCGTCGCCTACGACGCTTTTGAAAATTACATCGACACCCAGCAGGTTAAGCTGTTCGGTCAGATACAGCGAATTGGTGTCCATGCGGAAGGGGGTGAGCATTTCGGAACCCACCGCGATGATTTCGGCATTCACGTGCTAGAAGTTTAAATGAAAAGGGCGAGCCAACGAGATGGCGCAGATAAAAAGCAGGTTCCTCACTTCGTGAGGGGAATGACAAACAAGAGGGGTTCCGGAATGACAACGCTTTCAAGAGGCAGGAATTATTCCGGTGGTAAGAACAGGCCCTGAAGGTTCCACGAAAGATGATGCACGCTGTTGGTGGTGGCAAGAATCACGGAACGTCCCGGGGCGAATGCCAGGCCTACTAAGCCCTGGCCGGCGACTTCGAGATTGGCCAGACCGTCGGGCGCAATCTTTACAATGCCTCGCGTGCCGGAGAGAGATGCTGCAACGTAGAGATTGCCATTCACATCGAAGGCGAGTCCCTGTGGGCGTCCCAGTCCCTTATAGAAAGTGCTCACGGCTCCGTTGGGATCGATTTTGTAGACGCGGTCCGTCGGGCCGGTTACGAACAGGTCGCCTTGCGGGCTGAAAGCCAGGTGATAGGCCGAAACGCTGACCTCGAGCGTGGCAAACACGAAAACTTGCTGGTCGCGAGCAATCTTGAAGATGGTGCCGTTGCGGTCGCCGACATAAAGACTCTGCTGGCGATCAAACGCGATTCCAGTCGCCACGCCCATGCCTTCGGCGTAGGTAGTCATGGTTCCATTGGGAGCGACGCGATAGACCGCGCCATCGTAACGCGAAGAGACGTACATCTGCCCCTCGCGATCGAATGCGATGGCCGTGGCATTCATCATTTCGGAGACGAACGGCTTGACCGTGTAATTGGTGTCGATCTTGTAGATCGCCACCGGAACCTTCTGGCCGCGCGAGCCGGAGACTGTGGCGTAGATGTTGCCTTCAGGGTCGAGGGCAGGGCTGGTCACGGGGTGAAGATTATCGGCGATGGGAACGGCTACCTTCACGGTGTGGGAATTGCTGACGTGGCCGTTGGTCGCCACAACTACCGGACCGGAGATCGCGCCTTCGGGGACGCGGGCCAGCAGAAAACCATCGGAACTGACGACGATCGATCCTTCGAAGTCGCCGAACTTTACTTTCGGCCGTTGAAGTTCCTGCGGCCGCAGGCCAGCACCGCTGATGCGAAGTTCGCCTCCGGGCAACGCCAGCGAGGGCGCCACCGTGTCAATGCGGGGTCCGCCGTTGGCGGTCTTTTTTCCGAGGATGCGATTGGAAAATCCCATGAAGGTTCAGAAAGTACCGAGTACCAAGTTGCGGCGCTGAACGCGGACATTTCGCTCAGTGCTCGCAACCCGGTACTAACTTAGTAGCCCAAAATGCAGCAAGAGATGCATCCCAACCAAAGCGAAAACTCCAGCCGCCACATCATCGAGAACGATCCCGGTTCCCTCTGAAAGTTTTTCCAGTTGCCGGACTGGGGGTGGCTTGATGATATCGAACGCTCTGAAAAGTATAAAACTCGCGAGAAAAGTTTTCCACGCCAGGGGAACGGCGATCAGGGCGATTAGTTGTCCGGCGACTTCGTCGATCACGACGAACTGAGGATCTTTGGTGGCCGAGGCCCGGGCGACACGGGTGGCAGCGGGGATGCCGATCAGTGTTATTAGAAGGGCCAAGGTTATGGCCACCGGAGTCCGAAGGGCGGGCGCAAGCAGATGCGCGAGTGCGGCCCAAATCGCGACCGTGATGGCCGATGCCCAGGTGCCGGGGCCGGGGCGCAGGCGGCCGATTCCGAAGAAAGTCGCGATCAAAGTTGCCCACAGGGGAGCGCGCGGGCGGGACGCCCCTTCGGCAAGCTCAGGGCAGGCCCCCGTGACAGCCGTCGGGACGCCGGCGCTACGATCGGGGCCGGCGGTGCTTCCGGCTGTAGGGATCAAATCCGGCTTCACGATTCGTCCTCGGGGTCTTCCGGGTTGCGGTCTCTGATTGCTTCCTCGCTGTCCGTTACCGGGGACGAGATCACATACCCGCCGCTGGCCCACTTGCCTAGATCGATGAGGCGGCAGCGGTCGCTGCAGAAAGGGAACTCTGAGTTACTGCTCTTGACTGATTTCTTGCAGATCGGGCAACGGAGCTTGACGTTGGGCTTGCGCGGCATACGATGCGTTTGTTACCAGATCGGGAGCGGAAACATCGCTACAGGATCTTTGCCACCAGATCGTAATCGTGCGCTTCGGTGATTTGACAGCGATAAAACTGGCCGGGCAGCGGCTGCACTTCGCCGGGAAAATCGTTGATGAAAACTTTGCCGTCGATTTCGGGAGCGTGCATGGAAGTTCGGCCTTCGAGCAGCAACTCCGTTTCTTCCGACTCCCCTTCGAGCAACAAATCGAATTCCTGCCCCACCAATGCCTTCTTTTTTTTCTTGCTGATCCGGCGCTGAATTCCCATGACATGCTTGCGGCGGCGCTCAATTTCGCCGGGAGAGATTTTCTTGTCCAAAGCATACGCTCCGGCGCCGTCCTGGTCGGAGTAGGCGAAGGCGCCCATCCAGTCGAACTGTCCCGCCCGGACGAAGTCGCAGAGCTCTTCGAATTCCTTTTCGGTCTCGCCCGGAAAGCCGACTATGAAAGATGTTCGTAGAGTCAGGTCTGGCATCGTGCGCCGCATTTTGGCGATCGAACGCAGGAAGATGTCAGCTCCGCCTCCGCGCTTCATGCGCTTCAATACGGATGCCGAGGCGTGCTGCAGGGGGACATCCATGTAGGAGCAGATTTTTTCGTGCTTCGCGATGGTATCCAGCAGTTTGCCAGTAATTTTGTTGGGATAAGCGTATAGAAAACGCACCCAGCGCAAATCTTCGATGGCGGCAAGTTTTTCCAGCAACAGGGCCAAGCCATCCTTCAGGCCGAAGTCTTCGCCGTAGCACGTGGTGTCCTGGCCGATGAGGGTAATCTCGCGGACTCCGCGTCGGGCCAGGTGTTCGGCCTCAGCGATCACTGACTCAAAGCGCCGCGAGCGGAACTTGCCGCGCAACTGGGGAATAATGCAGAACGTGCAGGGATGGTCGCAGCCCTCGGCGATCTTGATATACGCCATATGCCGTGGAGTCGCTAGAATGCGCGGCGTGGAGTCGTCGTAAAGATAGTTCGGAAGGTCGCCGATGGCGCCATCCCACGATTCGCGAGCCCAGGATTCGCGTGAGAAGCGGCCCTTTGCGGCGCGGGCATCTCCTTCGGGACGCGAAGGTAAAACCACAAACGGGGAATTACCCATTACCGGCGCGGGCGTCAGACCCGTTGCCGAAAGAATCCTTTCTAACTCACCGGTTCCCACCACGGCATCGACTTCAGGAATATCGCGCTGAATCTGGTCGCGGAAGCGCTCGACCAGGCATCCGGCTACGACTAACTTCTTCGCTTTGCCGTCGGTTTTGTGCGCGGCCATCTCGAGGATCGTATTGACCGATTCCTGCTGCGCGCTTTCAATGAACGAGCAAGTATTGACTACGATCACGTCGGCGTCTTCGGCGCGCCGGGTTAGCTCCGCTCCGGCCCGGGCGAGCAGGCCCATCATGACTTCGCTATCCACTAAATTCTTTGGGCAGCCGAGGCTGACGAAGCCCACCTTCTGCGGGCGTTCAAGCTGCGGATTCTCCGGAGATTTCTCTTCCTTACGAGCAGGCTTGAGATCAGGGGAACCGCTAACAGTGAGGTCTCTTAGGGGCATGCAATCTTTCTATTTTAGCATCCGATCGCCGTACTTCGCGCGAGATCCCCTCGACTTCGCTCAGGGCAGGCTCTGCGCTCCGCCTGAAGAACGGCTACGCTCTAGGATGGTCCCATTAGAGTGGTGGAGACGTCAGCGGCTGCGTGTGGCGGACTCGACCTCTTCGTACAATTCGGGCAAACGGAGTGCATCGTCGGTGGAATTTCCAAAGCGCGCGGACTCGTAGATCTCGGTAAATCGCGCGACCGGCTCACGAAGGCGGCAATCCTCAATTTTCTTCACGAACTCTTGTGGCGTTTGCGCCGCAGGCTTTTCGACACCGTGGCGCGCGAGCGCGCGAGCCATTCGCCGGTACCACATAGCCGCCGCCCGTTCCGGAGATCGCTCGGGATGCGCCTGCAACCATTTTTCGTGCAGCATGCGTGCAAGTCTTCCGAGGTTCCCCAGCAGCACAAGCGCGAGGAACGTTGCCGCTCCGAAAATTGCCCAGCGTGCGGGCGAATGTTCTACCCGATCCTGGCTACGCCGTGCCCATTGCAGCATGGACTCATAGTGAATACCTGCCCAGTTACGCGCGCCTTCCCAGACGGCGCGACTGTGGCCGACCGCGCTTTGGCCGAGTGCATACTGATGAGAGCTGTCGTAGCTGACCACCCAATCGCGCCAGAATGAGGCCATGGCATCGAGGTAGAGGGCGACGCGGCCCCAGCCCTGAGGGCTTCCGCTATTCCCGGCAGGAGTAGGATCGAACGTTTGCCAACCGTATTCGGGAAAGTACGCCTCTACCCAGGCATGCGCGTCTTTGGCGCGCACCACATAGTTTCCGGTGAGGTCGTTAAACTCGTCGCTGCGAAATCCATTGACCACGCGAGAGGGGATTCCCAGGGTGCGCAACATGACTGCCATGGCGGAAGCGAAGTACTCGCAATGTCCTTGCTTGCGCTCGAAAAGAAAATTTGCAATGGGGTCCTTCACCTGTGTGCGCGGCAACTGCAGGGTGTAGCCAAAGCGCGTTCTCAAATAGTTCTCGAGGGCGGCTGCCTTGTCGAAATCAGTGCCCGCCGAACTTGTGATTTGAGCTGCTAGCCGGGGAACTCGCGGATCCAGCTTTGGCAGGCGCAGATACGCAGCCTGGATACGCACTGGAGAATTTCCAGCTGCCGTGCGGAGTTCGACCGGAGTGGCCGTGGCAATATCGGATTCCGCCTCGTAGCGAGTGATCCCACGCTGGGTATCGAAGTTGTACACCGCCCCGGCCGAGTCGGCTGCCAGCATCCGATAGTCGCCGCTGACGCTGCGGGCCCAGGGCGCCAGGAAAAACACATTCGTGCCAATCGGCTCCATCATGACCCGGTAGTGGATGATGTGCTCGCGGGTCTGATTCAGTGTGACGTAGGACCGCAACGCTGCGTTGATTTGGGGTACGCGATAGCTGCGGTCTGGTTGCCGCTGCAAGACGAACTGGTCCGGGGGATTCGACCATGTGGTACCGTCAAAATTTGATAGAGCCACACCACGCCAACGGAGAGAGTAACGGCCGATCGCGTCGCCGTCGATCTGGATATGCATGACGACGGCATCCGACTGCTGGATCTGCCCAATTTGACCCAACCGGACGTGATCGCTGAATCCGGAAGAGAAGTCGGTGCCGAACGAATAACCACCCATGTAGCCCGCCGACATGCGGGGCATCACGAAAAACACCACCGCGCCGCCAATCAGGATCATCAGCATTAATACTGGGGCGGCACGCACCAGGGAGAAGGCGAGATGCCGGTGTTCCTGGGGATCGTTGGAATGTCTCGCCTGAATGTTGGCGGCATGGCCGGAACGCCGCATTTCCATCAAGACAAACGTTGCGACCGCCATGATCATGAAGGCGGCGAAAGTGAACAGGAAAATGCTATCGACCGTGAGCACGGCTGCCGCCAGTACCATCAGGAAAGCGAGGATGGCGAGCGTGATGTAGTCGCGCTCGCGGCGCAGCGAGAACATCCGCACCACCACGCCGAACAGCGCCAAGTGCACCGTCGCGGGCAGGAATCCTCGCGACAAAAGAAAATAATCCGCAGCGAAAAAAACAAAGTAAGCAATGGAGAGCGGCGTCGTCCAGCGCTCGGAAATCACGAACTGGCGGCGCTTCGCGAGCAGATATCCTCGGATCGCGAGCGCGGCTCCCACCAAAACAATTGACGTCAGGTCAAGGCCCCCGGTGCTGGCGAGGGTTCCAAATCCGGTAAAAACGAGGAGATAGAGGGCAAGTTCGAAGTACTGATCGATGGCGCGCGACATGGAGATCACGCCGGCTAGTGAAGAGTTGGATGACATTTGGGCTCAGGCGGAAGGCAAGCTCCGCCATTCTTAAGCTTCGATTCCTATTGTTCGACAACCGTCCGCAGAAGGGAAGGGTTTGCCGCACAATTCCTGCACCGAAAGTCACATGCCGTTGGTGGAAAGTATTGAGTCCAATTCGCGAATGCTAAAATGATTCAGGTCAGGCATCGGTCTCACGCGACGTACTCCCGCCAACCCCGCCAGGTCCGGAAGGAAGCAACGGTAACGGGCTCTTGCGTGTGCAGTGAGTCCCCGGTGCCTGGCTTATTTTTCTGCCAGCCGGAGTGGTTGCTGTTCTTCTCATTACCAGGTTTTACATACTCTTTACGACTCTTTTCGCAAGAATCGCTCATCTCGCGCATCAACAAGGAGTAAGCGCGGCCACCAGGCCCCGCCCGCGAGGAGAGAAATGAAGAATCAGGGTGTTTCCGCCAGGCTTGTTCCTCAAATCACCATCAGCGTCTCCGGAAAGTTATTCCAGGGACATCTGGCGTATCTGGACCAGTTGGTATACTCCGCATCCGAATGCCAGTTGTGGCCTGAACTCAATCTGTCGAACTTAGAGGAGTTGGACCGCGCCGCTCTTTTCTATCTGCTGACCGGAGAGAACCGCGACTTCGGAATTGTCTGCTGCCCGAGTTTCATTCGTGAGTGGATGACCCACGAGAGCCGCCGGACTGCGGCCTGAAGAGTTATCGCGGTGTTAGATTATACATCAGGGCGTCGCGCGTCTGTCGTGCGTCTTATGAACCGGGTGTGTCAAATCGGGTTGACGAACAGTTCGAATCCCGGTTCACCCCGGAGGACGCAGCGCTCATGCCTCGACTCAGAGGATTCGTCTGCATCGTCGGAAGTCTGAGATCCGAGGTCCGGAAGTCCTGCCGTTAGACATTCTTCCTACAATCCTTCAGAATAATTGAGCCTTTAGCATAGGAGCTCTTGTTGACCAAACCGATCCGCGCCAAAATCAGCGCTCTGGGCACATATGTGCCGCCTCGCCTGCTCACCAATGCCGACCTGGAAAAAATGGTCGACACCAACAACGAATGGATCATGGCGCGGGTGGGCATCCGGGAGCGCCACATCGTGGACAAGGGGGTCGCGACGAGCGATCTCGCAGTTGCAGCTGCTAAGAAGGCGTTGGAGCAGCGCGGTCTGGCTGCCACCGACATCGATGCCATCATTGTCGGCACCGTCACGCCCGACATGTTTTTTCCTTCGACAGCCTGCATCGTGCAAGACAAACTGGGCGCCAAGGGAGCCTGGGGATTCGATCTTTCCGCCGCCTGTTCGGCTTTTCTTTACTCCATGCAGGTGGGAGCTCAATTCATCGCCAGCGGTGTTCAGAAGCGAGTGCTGGTGATTGGCGGCGATGTGATGTCGTCGATCATCGACTACGCGGACCGGGCCACTTGCGTGATCTTCGGGGACGGCGCCGGTGCGGTGATACTGGAGCCCGCCGAGGATGACTCCGTTGGCCTGATCGATTTCATTCATGAGGTTGATGGTTCCGGCGGCCAGTTTCTCTACATGCCGGGCGGGGGCAGCCTTAACCCGACGAGCAAAGAGACGGTCGCAAAGAGAATGCATTACGTTCACCAGGACGGCCAGCAGGTCTTCAAGTTTGCCGTCCGCAAACAGACCGAGCTTTGCCAGAAGTTACTGGAACGCAACGGCCTGAAGGGCTCTGACATTGACGCGTTCATTCCGCATCAAGCCAACCTGCGCATCATCAATGCCACTGCCGATCGCCTGGGCCTGCGGCCCGAGGCTGTCATCATCAACATTGAGCGCTATGGCAATACCACCGCCGGGACGATTCCGCTGGCCATGAATACCGCGCTGGAGCAAGGCAAGCTAAAGAAAGGAAGCCTGGTGATGCTGGCCTCGGTGGGCGCCGGCTTTACGGTGGGCGCGGCCTTGCTGCGCTGGGCATTCTGAGGGTGCACGTTCAGACGTCGGACCTTAGACGTCGGACCTTAGACCTCGGACTTCAGGCATAAAGGTTGCGGCGCTCGCCCTGGAACCGACAGTCCCACGCGGGCATTCGTTCCGTGACGTTCGTAACTCACCCTCCTTCATTTCGATAGGAGCCGCTGATTCCGCCTGTTATTTTTCCAGTACGTTCGCCCCACGTGGGGATGTCGGCGAGCGTGTAAGAAATGATTCGTACTCTGTGCTGTTATGTTCTGCTGGCCTTGGGTTCGGTCGCAGTGGCCGCCCAACAGCCCGATCCACGCGAGAGCAAATTGCTTGTCCTGGAGCACATGTGGAACGAGGCTCAGGTCAACCGCGATGCACCCGCCCTGAATGCCTTGGTTTCGAGCCGGTTTGTAAACACCGAATGGGACGGCGAGCTCACCGACAAGCAGAAATTTCTTGCCGATATCAAAGATCCTCGTTTCAAACCCACTGCCCTCAATATCCGGGACGTGCAGATGAACTTTTTTGGAGATACCGCCGTAGTGACGGGTATCTACCACACTCAGGGTACGTATCAAGGCAAGCCCTATGATCACGTCGGACGCTTTACCGACACCTGGGTTCAAGACATGGGCAAGTGGCAGTGCGTTGCCAGCCATACCAGCCTGCTGAAAAAGTAGTCCCCTTCGCGCTGTTGGTTATACCTCCATAAAATCTTTTTATGCCGTAATTTGCGTCCGGAACCGGCGTCGGTGATCTAATCAGGTCTCAAGCTTTAGGCCCTCGGTCTCGGCAACGGCTTCCTGCCTTCGATCTAATTCGGCGGGCCTTAGTTTTCCAGTAACGTCGCAACGATACCTTATGGACGCGCTTATCCGACCTCAGACATGGAAGATGTTGCTGGCCTTCGCGATTATTTATTTTGTCTGGGGTTCGACGTACCTGGCGATTCGCGTTGGAGTGCGAGAGGTGCCGCCGTTTCTGTTGGCGGGCATGCGCTTCCTGGTTGCAGGAATTGTAGTCTACGGCTGGATGCGAGGAGGGGGCACACCCTCACCGACCGCGCGCGAGTGGGGAGCTGCGTCACTTCTTGCCATCCTGATTTTTGTTCTCGACTATGGGTTGCTCTTCTGGGCTGAGCGCCGAGTGCCTTCCGGCATCGCGGCCGTAATATTGGCGACTATTCCAGTGTTCATAGCTCTGGGGGAAATTATCTTCCTCCGAACCCAACAGCTCACGTTCCGGCTTGGGCTTGCGCTTCTGGTCGGGCTCGGCGGCGTAGCCGTTCTTGTGGGACACTCAAGAAGGCTGGGCGAGGCTCCCGTGGATACTGCTGGCGCGTGCGCTTTGATTGTCGCCGCCATCAGTTGGTCGGCGGCGGCGTTTCTGACGCGCAAGCTGTCGCTGCCGGCGGCCAAAGCCATGAGCTCCGGCGCCCAAATGCTGGCGGGAGGCGTATTGCTCTTGCTGGCCGCAGCGCTGTTGGGAGAATTCCGCGGCTTTCATGTTCAGGCGGTTTCGCGCGGGGCTTGGTTAGCCTTGGCATACTTGATTGTGGCTGGGTCGATCGTTGCTTTCACCGCGTACGTGTGGCTCATACATCACGAATCGCCGACCAAGGTTGGAACCTATGCGTATGTGAATCCGGTGGTTGCGGTTCTCCTGGGATATTTTCTGGGAGGCGAGGCAATCGGTCCGCGTACGGTCGTGGGGACACTGCTGGTGCTGGTAAGTGTGGTCGTCATCACAACCACGCCGAAGAAAAAAGTGGAACTCAACCCGTTGGGGAGAGAAGTTGACGCATGACTCAACCCACCAAAATGGGTCATCCCGAAAACCGGCGCATTTCAGCCGTAGAGGGATCCCGCGCGGGGAATCTGTAAAGCCGGTTCAACTCTGCAATGAACGACCATTGTGCATTTGCATAAAGGATGGGACTGCACGCGAGGCCCCTCGCCGCGCTCGAGAAGACGTGAGTCTTCGGGATGACGCGGTCGCGAGATTGCGCTCAACGGAACGCCTACGGGTGGGTCATCTTCTCTGGCTTCACCAACTGATCGAACTCCTCGCCTGTGAGGTAGCCCAGCTTTAACGCCGCTTCGCGCAGGCTGCTGTGTTCTACGTGCGCGGTGTGCGCGATCTGGGCCGCCTTGTCGTAGCCGACTTTTGGCGCCAGGGCGGTTACCAGCATCAGCGAATTCTTCACGTACCAGTCGACTTTCGCGCGATCGACCTCAATGCCCTTGAGCATGTACTCGACATAGCCGTGGCAGGCGTCGGTGATGAGCGTGACCGAGTGCAGGAAGTTGTAGATCATGACCGGCTTGTAGACGTTGAGCTCGAAGTTGCCCTGCGATCCTGCGAATCCTACTGCGGCGGTTGCGCCGTGCACCTGCACGCAGACCATGGTCATGGCCTCGCACTGCGTCGGATTCACTTTGCCCGGCATGATGGACGATCCCGGCTCGTTCTCTGGGATCGACAGTTCGCCCAGGCCACAACGCGGGCCGGAAGCCAGCCAGCGAATGTCGTTGGAAATTTTCATCAGCGACGCGGCCAGAGTTTCCATCGCGCCCTGCGCGAAGACGATTTCATCGTGCGCGGAGAGCGCGGCGAATTTGTTGCCATGCGAGCGGAAGGGAAGACCCGTGAGTTCCGCGATCTTCCTGGCGGCGCGCTCGGCAAATTCCGGATGCGTGTTCAGTCCCGTGCCCACCGCGGTGCCGCCGATGGCCAGATCGTAGAGTCCTTCCAGCGCCTGCTCCAGACGGTGATATCGCGATCGAGCAGGCTGGCCCAGCCGCCGAATTCCTGTCCGACGGTCAAGGGGACGGCGTCCTGCAAGTGAGTGCGGCCGATTTTCACGACGTCGTCGAATTCCTTCGCCTTGGCCGCGATCGCGTCGCGCACGGTCTTGATGGCCGGAATCAGCGCTTTCTTTACGCGCTCCGCAGCGGCGATGTGCATCGCCGCCGGAAACGTGTCATTCGAGGACTGCGACATGTTGACGTGATCGTTGGGATGAATTGGCTTTTTCGATCCCATCATTTCTCGACCCGCCGCCGCGATTTCGATGGCGCGGTTCGAGATCACCTCGTTCACGTTCATGTTGGTCTGGGTGCCGCTGCCGGTCTGCCAGACGCGCAGCGGGAACTGATCGTTCAGTTTGCCGGCGATGACTTCGTCGGCGGCTTGCACGATCAGCTTCGCCTTGTCGGCGGGAAGCTTGCCCAGATCCTGATTCACCAGCGCGCAGGCTTTCTTCAGGATGCCGAAGGCGCGGATCAGCTCCGGCGGCATGGTGTCGCGGCCGATGTTGAAGTGCAGCAGCGAGCGCTGCGTCTGCGCTCCCCAGTAGACGTTCGCCGGGACCTCGATCTTGCCCATGCTGTCGGATTCAATGCGGGTCTTTATGGGGGCTCGGTAAGAGTGGACTTGGGTTGCGGTAAGAGTGGACATGAAGGCATCCTCAATGACGCGGCGCTGAGCGGAGACAAAAATTAAAACCGTATTTACGCTTGCGCAGCGGAAGGCGTCGCCCTGAGGGCACGAGCTGTACCTGTTGATCTGAGCAGCTGCTCAACGGAGGTTTGGCTAAGTCACAAAAACTTCTTCCTCAGATCCATCCCGGCAAATATTGCGAGCGGATTTCATGCAGCCCAGGGGATTGAGCATGAATCGTCTGGCGCTCGAACGGCATGTGCCAGTGACAGGAATTGCCGAAATCGTGCACGAGCGGCGCGGCATTACTCCAGACACGGCATTGCGGCTCGCTCGATATTTCAATACCAGCGCGGGTTTTTGGCTTAACCTTCAATCTGCGTACGATCTGGAAGTCCCGTAAGAGAAACTGTCACGGGTGATTGATCGTGAGGGTCGTCCCGCGTCCTTTTCGGCGAATGCAACCTCCTGACCGCCGGAGTTACGACCGACGTTTGTAATACCCCCATGCTAAAATCTTCGCTTCCGAGTTGCGTTCGAACCCTCGTCGCCTCGACCGGCTCTGCAGTCAATCCCATGCCCCAGTCCCTTGTTGGCGAAGAACTCGTTACTCTACCGAAAGCGAAGGCCAAGCCCGGTCCGGAGATGAGGACGATGTGCTGGTCATCGGGGCGGGACCTACTGGATTGGCTTGTGCCATCGAAGCGCAGAAGATTGGCCTCAAGGTCGTCGTTCTCGACAAAGGGTGCCTCGTAAACTCGTTGTTCCACTATCCCGTGAACATGTTTTTTTTCACCACGCCGGAGTTGCTGGAGATCGGCGACATACCGTTCACCACCGCGCAGCAGAAGCCTACGCGTGAAGAGGCGCTGGAGTATTACCGCAAGGTCGCCGAACACTACCATCTCGATCTGCGCCAGTACGAGTGGGTGAAAACGGTGATGGGCAAAGACGGAAACTTTGCCATCACGGCGACCGACCGCATCGGGGCGGCCGCATGATTACCGTACAAAGAAGGTCATTGTATCGACCGGGTACTACGATCTGGCGAATCAGTTGTGCATTCCGGGCGAGGAGCTGCCCAAGGTTTCGCACTACTACGGCGAACCTCATCCTTACTACGACACCGACGTGCTGGTGATTGGAGGGAAAAATTCCGCTGCGATTGCCTCTCTCGATTTGTGGCGGCACGGAGCACGCGTCACGCTGGTTCATCGCGAAGCGCAAATACACCATCACGTGAAGTACTGGATCAAACCCGATATCGAGAACCGCATCAAGAACGGAGAGATCGAGGCTTACTTCAACAGCTCGGTGCAAGAAATTGGCATCGACTACGTGTTGATCAATACTCCCAGCGGCGCGATACGGTTGAAGAACGACTTTGTGCTGGCTTTGATCGGATACCATCCCGACTACGATTTCCTGCGCAGCATGGGGATTGAACTGTCGGACGAGCAATGCCGTCCGGTTTGCGATCCGGTTTCGCTGGAAAGCAATGTTCCCGGAATTTATGTTGCAGGAGTGATCGTGGCAGGGTCGCGGACAAATGAAATTTTCATCGAAAATGGCCGCTTCCACGGCAAACAAATTGCCGAAGATCTGAAGAAAAGTTTGCGGCCGGGTTCTCGGCGGGAAAGCCTCGCTCCCCCGCAATAGATTCTAAGAGAACTCAGCTGAAGTGTCCGTCGAAATCTCCTAGTTTAGCGAAACGAACAAAACAAAACCTCGGGCAGGTTCGCCCGAGGTCGGGGGAAAAAATCGTGAGCCGGCTATGCGCGCAGTTTGCGCCGGATGCGTGAAGCGATAGCAATCAATCCAGTGCCCATTAAGGCCAGTGTTCCCGGTTCGGGGACCACTCTCACAGCTTCTGGCTTGGCGATGAAGTGGGAGATTTTGTGATCGGTGAAGAGATTGGAGACGCCTTTTCCGTGCGGGACTTCTGCGGAGAAAAAGTCGCGGATATCTTCCCGATCGCCTCGACTGTGACCGCTTAAAGCGTCAAAGTTATCGCTATGAAAAAGAATCTGAGTAGAGCGGCCGCTGGCGCCGTCGAAACGGGCCATCTCTGATGTCGTTCCCCATTGGGAAGAAGCGAAATCGCGGCAGGTGTTCGCTAAGGCGGCTCCCGTAAGCATCAGCAGTAAAGAAAGCGAAATTGCCAAAAGTCTGGAAGATCGACACATAAAAATATGGGACTCCATCCCACATGCTTGGTTGCACGATTGTTGCCATCGACAGTCGTAGCGAGTCCAGATCTTCTCCACTGTATTCTGCTGAAAATAGATGGGTTAGCGCATTTGGCAGAATTGTGGAGAACCCGCTGCTGCAACAGGGGTGAAAAAAACGGTTTCACACTTCCGCGCTAAGGCTTCGCTCTCCCTTTTCTTGTTATCGCGCAGGCCGGACCTCCCGCTGAAATGCGAAAGCTACGGTTACACTTGAACCCCGCATGGAACCGCAACCGCAGCGCATCGTCCCAACCATTTCGCTTGCGTCCTATGTCCGGTTGCTAGGTGGTAACCCCAATTTCCGGCGTCTTTGGCTGGCGCAGATCGTCAGCGAGATTGGGGATTGGTTCTATACGCTTTCGATCTATACCCTATTGCTGCAGTTGACAGGGCACGCCAGTTCGGTCGCATTGGCCTTGGTTCTGCAGGTTCTGCCGCAGACGCTAATCGGTCCCACCGCAGGAGTGGTGAACGATCGTTTGCGCCGTAAGCACGTAATGATCGCCGCCGACATCGTCCGCTTCGGGATAGTGCTGGCGATGCTGTTTGTTCGGTCTCGCTCCATGGTCTGGCTGGTGTATCCCCTGCTGCTGGCGGAAACCACCATGGCCGCGTTCTTCGAACCGGCGCGCAGTTCGGTGATTCCTAACATCGCGGCCGAGGATGAAATTCTGGTCGCCAACACGCTGTCTTCTGCGACGTGGTCGGTGAACCTGCTGATCGGTGCGGCCGTGGGCGGAGTCGTGGCTGCTTTCTTCGGACGCGACACGGTCTTCATCCTCAACGCGCTTTCTTTTCTCACATCTGCGCTACTGATCAGCGGTATGCGTTTCGCCGAGCCCCATGCGGAACGTGCCGCTCCGCTTCGTCCGCGCGATCTTCTCGACTATTCTCCAGTGTTGGAAGGTATTCGCTACATCCGCAGCCATCCGACTTTGTTTCCGGCGGTTTTCGCCAAAGCAGGAGAGTTAATGGTGGGACCGAGCTGGGTCATTTTTACGGTGATGGGCGCGGGCGAGTTTGCCGTGCACGGGCGAGGCATCGATGCCGCGGGGGGAGCCATGCTCGGGATGAGCATTCTGCTCGGCGGACGCGGCTTGGGTGCGATGGTGGGGCCACTGGCCGCGGCCAGATGGGCCGGTCGAAGCGACGGTCGCCTGCGCCTCGGCATTCTTTTCGGGTATCTCACGATCGCCGTGGGTTACGGCATACTGGGCGCCAGCCGTAGTGTTTGGATAGCGGCTGCCTGCGCCATGTTGGCGCACGCTGGAGGCTCGACGGTCTGGGTCTTCTCCACCACCTTGCTGCAGTTTCATACCGAAGACCGCTTCCGGGGACGCGTATTCTCTGCGGACCTTGGTCTGGCGAGTCTCACGTTCGCGGCCACCGCCTACTTATGCGGCCGCCTGCTGGATGTGGGATTTTCCGCGCGTACGCTGGCCACCAGCACTGGTGTGCTGATGCTGATTCCGGCGGCGATCCTGGCGTTCGCTCTGCGGGCTGGCCGGGCTCGGGGGGTTGGTGTTGTTTCCTAAGTGCCACCCGTCCCGCATATTCCGAAAAGTTGTCTCATAGATATCCCATTCGGGTAATGAGGCTAACGCGGGTTTGTTACGAATTCCTCGCGCGATTTTTGATCCAGATCGGCGTGCCCACAAAGCCGAAGGCTTCGCGGATTTGATTTTCGAGGAAACGCTGGTAGGAGAAGTGGAGTTTTACGGCGCGGTTGGTGAAGAGCACGAATGTGGGCGGGGCGACGGACGCCTGCGTCATGTAGAGAATCTTTACGCGCTGGCGCATGGGGACGGAGGCGCGCTCGAAGTCAACCCGCTCGATGAAGCGGTTCATCTGCGAGGTGGTTACGCGCTTACGGCGTTCGGTGGCGACCTCTTCTAAAAGCGGAAAGATTTTCTCGGTGCCTTTGCCGCTCTGGGCGGAGACGAAGACGATGGGTGCGTAGTTGAGGAATTTGAGTTCGTATCGCAGGCGCTGCTCGTAGGCGTCGCGGTCGCCGGGGCGCTTGCTTTCACGCATGCGCTGGGCTTTGGTGGGCCGGGTAGAATTTTCCTTCCCGCTGGTCTTCTCAGGATGAATCACCAGATCCCATTTGTTGACGACGATGATGATGGAGCGTCCGCTTTCGTGGGCGTAGCCGGCGATGGAGGCGTCGAGCTGGCTGACGCCTTCGGTGGCGTCGATGACGAGCAGCGCCATGTCGGCGCCTTCGAGATGTTTCCGCGCCATCACGACAGACAGTTTTTCGGCCATCAGGCGCGTCTTGCCTTTGCGGCGGATGCCGGCGGTGTCGATGAAGCGAAAGGTGCGACCGTTGTGCTCGACGATTTCGTCAACGGCATCACGCGTGGTGCCGGGAATGGGGGAGACGATGGCGCGGTCGGAAGAGGTGAGGCAGTTCAGCAGTGTGGACTTGCCGACGTTGGGATGGCCGATGATGGCGACTTTTACTTCGTGGGATGCGTCCTCGCCCGCGGCTGGCGATTCGTCAGTGGTCTCTGGCGCCGCATTGAGTTCGGGTTGGTCGTTATTGAAAAGGGATGGATTCGAGTGCTTTCGGCGGAGAGGGCGGGGCGCCCTCTCGACGGCCGGCGGGACGCCTGCGCTACTTTCAATTGGCGTCTCTGGAGATGGGGGCAGAATTTCCAGAATCGCGTCCAGGAGATCGTCGACGCCGCGGCCGTGTTCGGCTGACACGGGAAAAATATTTCTGATTCCCAGGCGGTGAAATTCGTCGGGCAGGGATTGTTGCTTGATGGTGTCGACTTTATTGACGGCGAGGAAGAGCGGGCGTCCCGTCTTGCGCAGGAGGCTGACGAGCTCGAAGTCGGGGGCGGCGAGTTCGGTGCGTCCGTCGACGACCATGACAATGGCGGCGGCTTGGTCGAAGGCGACGCGCGCCTGGCGGAAAATTTCGGCGGGGATGAAGTCGTTGTCGTCGGCAATGATGCCGCCGGTGTCGACGATGCGCAGGCGGCGGCCTTCCCATTCGGCATCGCCGTATAGGCGATCACGGGTGATGCCGGGTTCGTCGCCGACGATGGCGCGTCGGGAGCCTACGATGCGGTTGAAGAGCGTGGACTTGCCTACGTTGGGGCGGCCCACGATGGCGATTGTGGGAATGCCGGCGGCGGTGGTGGCGAGTGTACTGGTCGAATTGTAAGTGGGCTGGGTCAAAGTTGAGTCTTGGTCTTATGTGGGGACAGTCGGAACTCGTATTATAGAGACTCTTGTGGCTTCGAGTTCCCAGCCCGCCTCTCCTCCTTCGACGAAGCGCCCTGCTGCGAGCGGCAAGGACGCCTCGTTGTACGAATTTTTCGGGCCCGGCGGAGTCCTATCGCGCACGCATCCTGCATATGAGTTCCGGCGCGGCCAGTTGCAGATGGCACAAGCCGTCGAGCAGGCGCTGGAAGAAAAACGGCATCTGATCGTGGAAGCAGGCACAGGGACGGGCAAGACACTCGCTTACCTGATGCCGGTGATTCGATCGGGCAAGCGAGTGATCATTTCCACGGGCACAAAGAATCTGCAGGAGCAGCTCTTTTATAAGGATGTGCCGTTTCTGGAACAGGCGTTGTACGGGCTTCCGGCTTCCGGCTCCCGGCTTTCGGTTTGTTACATGAAGGGGCGGAACAATTATTTGTGCCGGAAGAAATTGTATGACCTGACGAATCAGCCGGTGCTGAACGGACTGGAGGAGATTGAGCAGTATCGCGCGATTGCGGCGTGGGAGAAGACTACGGGCACCGGGGACCGCGCCGAGTTGGCCGAATTGCCTGAGGCTAGCCTGCTTTGGCACAAGCTGGACGCGCGGGCGGACGCCTGCATCGGGCAGAAGTGCAGCGAGTGGGAGCGATGCTTCATCACCGAAATGCGGCGCAAGGCGATGGAGAGCGACATCATTATTGTCAATCATCATCTGTTTTTTGCCGATCTCGCCATCAAGCTGCAGACGGATGGGGCGCCGGATGCCGGGATCCTGCCTGAAGTGGGCGCAGTGATTTTTGATGAAGCGCACGAATTGGAGGATGTGGCGGGGAATTATTTTGGGATTTCGGTGAGCAATCTGCGCATGGAGGAGCTGGCGCGGGATGTGGAGAATTCGCTGCAGCACAACAAGATGATGTCAGCGTCACTTTCGGGAGCGCTGGGAAGTTTGCGGGAGCGGGCTCAATTTTTCTTCTCTCTGCTGCCGCCAGGGGACGGACGGTTTGCGTTCGAGAATCGCCGAGAATTTCTAGAAGAAAATGGAGACGAGTTCGGGGCGCTGAATCAGGCGCTGACTCGGCTGGGAGGGGAGCTCGAAGCCTTGCCGCAGAAGCCGGAGGAAATATTCAACTTCGTTCGCCGGGCGCAGGAGATTCAGGTGCAACTCCAGTTTGCAATGGAGTCGGAGGATCGCAATACCGTCTTTTGGATTGAGCGGCGGGGTGGGCGGTTTGGTTCGCGGGGCGGGTCGAATAAAGGTGGCGAGATATCGGGTCGAGGGAGGCAGAATGTTTTTCTGCAGGCGACGCCGATTGATGTGGGCCCGATTTTGCAGGAGTGTTTGTGGTCGAAATTGGATTGCGCGGTGCTGACTTCGGCAACACTGGCGGTTGGCGGCGGGTTTGAATATATCCGTCAGCGGCTGGGGATGGAGCATGCGCGCGAGTCGGTTCTGCCGTCGCACTTTGACTATGAGAGTCAGGCGCTGCTGTATGTGCCGCCGGATTTGCCGGATGCGCGGACGCCGCAGTTTAGCGCGAAGGCTTCGGAGCGGATTCGCAGTCTGCTGGAGATTACGCGCGGGCGAGCTTTTGTGCTTTTTACCAGCTACGCGCAGATGAACGACATTTATCAGCGGCTGCTGGGCGAAGTCGAGTTTCCGATACTGCGTCAAGGCGACGCGCCGAAGAGCGTGCTGCTGGAGGAGTTTCGGCTCACGCCGAACGCGGTGCTGTTTGCCACGTCGTCATTCTGGCAGGGAGTGGACGTGCAGGGCGAGCAGTTGAGTTGCGTGATCATTGACCGATTGCCGTTTGCGGTCCCGAGCGACCCGGTGGTTGCGGCGCGGGTGAAGGCGATTGACGCGGATGGAGGAAATGCGTTCTTTCAGTATCAAGTTCCAGCGGCGGTGATCACCTTGAAACAAGGCTTCGGACGGCTGATCCGGTCGTTAAATGATCGCGGACTGCTGGTGCTGCTGGATAATCGCATTCTGAAGAAGCGGTACGGGCGTGTATTTATCGAGAGCTTGCCGAATTATAAGAAGACGACGGAGATGCGGGTGGTGGAGGAGTTCTTTGGGGTGGAAGAGAATTGATTCTGATGCCGGCTCTCGTAAATTTCCGCCAGCCCACGATCACATGAGCAGTCGCATCCCCGCTCCAGTAGCACGTTTATCGAATGTGACTGTATGGTCGCACGCCGCTGCTTGACCGCACTGCGCAATCAAGCAATCGGAGAAGCCGGACCCGCTAGTACCGAACTTCCGCAGCGCCTGCCAGACGATTTCGGATCGCTCAACCACCAAGCGATCGTTGCTCAATAAAGTTTCAAGAACGCGCTCAATTTCGTGTTTCCTGGCATTGTAGAAAGACTCGAGAACCCAAACTATTTCGACAACGACAACCAGCGAAAGAAATCCAGGTTCGTCGGGGGCGAGGGAGTCGAGCAACTTTACCGCGGCGGCGGTTTGGGTAGGATCGTCGCGCGTTAAATAGCGGACGATGACATTTGTGTCGAGACCAATCATCTCGATTCGGACGCGCTGCGGGCGATTGCTTCATTCATTTCTTCAATCGATACGGGTTTCTTTCGTCTACCTTGAAACATCCCCTTAAGTTCCTTCAGCGAGCGAGTCGCGGGCATAATAACGAACCGTCCCTTTTCCAGTTCCACGAATTCCAAGCGGTCTCCTGGCTGAACGCCCAATGCGACGCGTACCTGCGCTGGAATCGTAATTTGGCCTTTCGAGGTGAGAGTGGCTGCGGCCATTTGTCTAGGTCTCCTTACTCATTTTCACATTCCTTACATTATAGTAAGGAATACGCGATCGAGTCAACTACCTTTCTTCGTGTGGCTCTGACTCTTGCACGACTTGAACCGCGATACCCGACGGCTGTGTTGTCGTGTGATAGATGCGTTCGGTGGCTTTCACGAAGTCGGCGGGCTTGGCGTCGGGGATGTTGACGAAGGTTTGCGGATTGCGATCCGTGAGCGGGAACCAGGAACTCTGCACCTGCACCATAATACGGTGGCCGCGGCGGAAGGTGTGGTTGATGTCCTGCATGGTGAAGTTGATTTCCTCAACCTTCCCGGGAGTGAACGGTTCCGGCTTTTCGAAGCTGTGGCGAAATTTTCCCCGGAAGGGTTCGCCGCGCACGAGTTGCTGATATCCGCCCATGACGAAGGCGGGCGCGGGAACGTCTTTTCGGGGCTTGTCGCGGTCTTCGGGCTTAGGGGCATCCTGCTTGCTGTCGGGATAATCCGGGGGATATACGTCAATCAGCTTCACGTCCCAATCGGAGTCCGTTCCACTGGTCGAAACAAAAAGCTTCGGAGAAATCGGCCCAGCGATGGTTACGTCTTCCTGCAGCACCGGCGTCTTATAGACGAGCACATCGGCGCGACTGTCGGCGAAGCGCTGGTCTGAGAGCATATATTCTTGCGGCACATTCAGAGCCGCATAATTCACAAAGGGCACGGGCTTTGCCGGGTCGCTTACATATTCATCGAATTCCAGAGACTCCGCGGCCGGTGCGTCGAAGGAGAGTTCGCCGTTGGCGTGGAAGTACAAAGTCTTGGGCTCGACATTTTTCGGCGGCCACGCGGAATACTGGCGCCACACATTGGTTCCGGTTTCGAAGACATATGCTTTCGGAAGTTTGGCGTCGCCATGGCCTTTGAGGTACTGCTCAAAGAAGGGGAAGAGGATGTTCTTGCGGTAGTACTCTCCCGTATTGGAGGCGAAGTTGACGCGTCCCAGGTGCTCGCCGTCATAGCGGGCCCAACCGCCGTGCACCCACGGTCCGATCACGAGAGCGTTGAAGATTCCGGAATTGTTTTTGTCGATGGCGTGAAATGTACTGAAGGGGCCTTGCAGGTCCTCGGCGTCGAACCATCCGCCCACGGTCAGTACAGCGCAATGGATATTCTTCATGTGCGGGGCGAGATTGCGCGCCTTCCAATAATCGTCATAGGTGTCGTGACTCACCTGATCGTCCCAGAGGGCGCTCTTGCCTTCGAGATACTTGCTCAAATTCGACAGCGGCCCGACGTTTAGATAAAACTCGTAGGCGTCTTTGGTTCCCCAGTCGAAGGGGACGAACGTCTTCGGCGGGAGTTGGGGATTTTCCTGCGGCTTGAATGAACTGTAAAAGCCGAAGTTCGCGGCCAGCATGAACGCGCCGCCGTGGTAGGCGTCGTCGCCCATGAAGAGGTCGGTCATGGGAGCTTGCGGCGAGGCCGCTTTCAGCGCGGGATGCGAGTCGATAATGCTGGCCGAAGTAAAGAATCCTGGATATGAAATTCCCCAGATTCCGGCGTTGCCGTTGTTGTTCGGCACATTCTTCAGTAGCCAGTCGATGGTGTCGTAAAGATCGGTGCTGTCGTCGACGTCCTGTTTCGATTTTTTTTTGTCGATGTGGGGGCGCATCTCGATGAATTGTCCCTCCGACATGTAGCGGCCGCGTACGTCCTGGAAGACGAAGATATATCCGGACTTGTCGAAGTCGGGCGAAGGACCGAGTTGCGTTCGGTAGAGGTTGACGCCGTAGGGAGCGACGCTGTAGGGAGTGCGGTCGATAAGGAACGGATAGGAGTGAGAACTGTCTTTCGGAACATAGACGGAAGTGAATAAGTGGACGCCGTCGCGCATCGGGATGCGGTATTCGTATTTCGTGTAATGTTCTTTGGCGTCGAAGTCGGGCGGATCAGGGTGGGTCTGAGCGAAAAGTGCTGCGGTCGAGACGAGGATGAACAGTGACGCCAGCGAGGACTTCCGATGCAGCATGCGCGCTCCTTGAGATTAACCGCGAATAGGCAAGCTACATTCGGAAAGGGAATGGAGTCAAGTGGAGTGCGGCAGTGGCTTTCGGAACCAGGGTGCTTTTCTTTCGCCCCTTCCGGGGCTTCATTCTCTTTCTGCTCTGCACCCACGTCTTGCGACGTGGGCTGCATTCTTTCGCCGCTTCGCGGCTGGGGCGTCTCGCATCTTTTACTTTTCAGACGAGCGTCAAACTGATTGCGCTCGCCGGACAGCCGAGGCGGCTGTCCCTACGCAAGCTCAGACATATTCACGTTCGGCTTTGCGGATGGCTCGGTAGCGTTCGAATACTTTTCGCTCGTCTTCCAGGCCCAGTGCGGAGCGGATGGAACTGCCCCGGAAGGTGTGCGCCAGCATCTTCGGGCTGTGCGTCAGGACGAACCATGGATCGTGGCGAAAGACAGCCGGCACGTGATGAGTCTTCATCCAGCGCTCCGCTTTCCAGCGCAGGAACTCGACTTCGTCGGCGGGCAGGTGCCGGGTGCGCACCACGGCGGTAGTGCCATCGTATTCTTCGACACGCTCGTTCTGGATCAACCCCTGGTCACGGAAGTCCTTGGTCATCGGCGTCCGCGGATAGGGGGTGGGATGCTGGATATAAGGCCAGTCGACGTAGCGGCGGGCGAATTCGAGATTGGCTTCGATGGACTCGCGCGTGTCCCCGGGGTTGCCGACAATGAGTCCGCCGACAACGTACATGTCATTGCGATGCAGATGGTCAATGGCCTGTAATGTTGCATTGCCGGTGTTGCGGCCGTTATCGCGAGCCGTGTTCTTCGCCGAAGCATGCAGAAATTCAAGATCGCCTTCGAGGATGTTCTCAATCCCGAGAAAGACATAGCGAAATCCGGCGCGCTTCATCAGGGGCGCGAGACTTTCGCCGTGGTTGGCGATGGAGGAGGTCATGGCCTGTACGAAGTAGTCGATGTCATTGAGTCCGGCCTCGATGATGGCTTCGCAAAGGGCCTCGAAACGCCGTACGTTGAGCATGATGTTATCGTCGACCAGGAAGATGGTGCGGGCCCCATGGTCGCGGGCGTCGCGAATGTCCGCCAGCACCCGGTCGAAGGAGTAAGTGAAGAAATTGCGGCCGCGCATTTCGATGATGGAGCAGAAGCTGCAATCGTAGGTGCAGCCGCGAGAGGTTTCGATCACGTCAACCTGGCGTCCGAGAAACGTGTATCCCTTGAGCACTCGCGCATCGCGGCGGGGCAAGGCGATTTCGCCGCTCTCCAGCCGGTGCGGAGGACGAACCGGATTGTGAACCCAGCCATTGGCGGCGCTGCGATAGGTCAGGCCAGAGACATTGTCAAACCCAGCTCCGCGCTCGATCGCGCGCAGCAATTCACGGAATGTGACTTCCCCTTCGCCACGGATCAGATAGTCGACACTCATCGCTTCGTAGGCTTCAGGGGCCAGGCTGGGATCGTATCCGCCGACCACGATCTTCACGCCAGGCTTGAGGGCGCGGACGAGATCCATAATGCGGGCTGCTGTAGGACGTTGGAACGTCATGATGGAGAGGCCGACGACCTCGGGGTCCAGGTCGCGCACGAGACGAGTGACGGTTTCACGGACGCGCCGCTGAACCAGGATGAGGTCAGCAACCGCCACGTGGTGATGAGCATCCACACTGCCGGCAATCGAGGTGAGGCCGCCATTGGGCATTCGGATCGCCAGGGAGGGCATGTGCTCGAACGAATCTGGCATCGAGAGCAACAGGACATTCATGAGAGTTGTCCCTTACGTCTTGAGTGACGTCCGCCGGTCGGAACGAAGTCGCGCGCCAAAGAATGCAAAGATTGTAGCGCGGTTTAGCGGCACGATGCGAGAGGTAAGCGCCGCACGAAGGTCTCTCCGCTGTAGAATATAGAGTTACCTGCGGAGCGCCGTGCCTATGGGGTCGTTGGTCAACGGCCGTCCGCCCTGAGGGATCATGTTCGAAGTTACGGTGGAAGACACTTTTGCGGCGGGACATTACCTGCGGAACTATAAGGGCAAGTGCGAGAATCCGCATGGGCACAATTACAAGATTCGGGTGACGCTGGCGGGGGCGGAACTCGACAAAGCCGGGTTGCTACTCGATTTTAAAGATTTGCGCGAAGTGATGAGGCACGTGATCGACCGCCTGGACCACCAGATGATCAATGAGATCGCGCCGTTTACGGTGATCAACCCCTCGGCGGAGAATCTGGCGAAGTATTTTTATGATGAGTCGAATACGAAGCTGAAGGGTGCAACCAATGGGCGCGTGCGGGTGAAGGACGTGACCGTCTTTGAGACGGATGCGACTACCGCCAAATATAGTGAATAGGTAGTTGCCAGCGTCGTTGGCTGAAGCCGCGCCCTTTCAAAGCTCTGTTCTCCATGCAGATTACTGAAATATACAAATCGTTGCAGGGCGAGTCAACTTACGCGGGGCTGCCGTGTGTGTTCGTCCGGCTGACGGGATGCAATTTGCGTTGTTCGTGGTGTGACAGCGAATACACATTCCAGGGTGGCCGCAAGATGGCGGTGGAAGAAGTGCTGAACGAGGTTTCGCGGCTGAGTCCGGGCGGCGGTTTGGTCGAGATTACCGGTGGCGAGCCCATGCTGCAGGAGCGCGAGGTCGTGCCGCTAATGCAGCGTCTCTTGGTCGAAAGTTACACCGTGCTGCTGGAGACCAGCGGGGAACGGCTGTTAGAGCGGGTTCCCCCGGGGGTCATCAAGATCGTCAACGTGAAGTGTCCGGACTCGGGCGAGGGCGATACGTTTTGCATGGAGAATTTGGAGGTGCTGACTGCTGACGATGAGATTAAGTTTGTGTTGAGCAGCCGTGCGGACTATGAATTTGCCCGTGAATTCACCCAGCGGCAGAACCTGGGGCAGCGGGTAAACGCCGTCCTGTTTTCGCCCGCATTCCGCAAAGATGCGAGCGGCGCCGGCGACAGCTCCCACTGTCTTCTTGATCCGCAAGAACTGGCGGAGTGGATGATCGTTGACAACATTCCTGCGCGGCTGGGCTTGCAGTTGCATAAGTTCATTTGGGATCCCGCCGCGAAGGGAGTTTAGGGAATTGCTGGGTGTTGTTTTTTGATTGTTGATGTAAAACCCAGAACCGACGATTTCCTAGATTCAATCGACAATCAAGACTCACCAATCGCTAATCCTTTTTATGCCAGGCTTGAAGCAATCGCGGGCGGTTGTACTGCTGAGTGGGGGGATGGATTCGTCCGTTTGCGCGGCGCTGGCGGCGCGTGACTGCGATGCGGCTGCAGTTCACATCAGCTACGGGCAGCGTACCGAGGAGCGCGAACGGCAGTCGTTTCTGGCGATTTGCAAGCGCTTGGGAATTCACAACAAGCTGGTAGTACGAAACGAGGCTCTGCGCGCCATTGGGGGCTCGGCGCTTACGGACGACGCCATCGCCGTGCCTGAGAATAAGGAAGTCGGCAACGGCATTCCCGTGACCTATGTTCCCTTCCGCAACGCGCATTTCCTGGCCGTGGCGGTGAGCTGGGCCGAGGTGCTGGGAGCGGAAAAGGTATACATTGGCGCGGTCGAGCCTGACAGTTCGGGGTATCCGGATTGCCGTCCGGCTTACTACGAGGCGTTCAACCAGGTTGTAAAGACCGGCACGAAAGAGGGGAACATCGAAATCGTCACCCCGTTGATTGCCATGCGAAAAAACGAGATTGTACGCCTTGGCCTTGAACTGGGTGCGCCCTTCGATTTAACTTGGTCATGTTACAGTCGCGAGGATCACGCTTGCGGCATTTGCGACAGCTGTGTATTGCGGCTGCGGGCTTTCAAAGCCGCCGGAGTGCCAGATCCGATTCCGTACGCAAGTGCGCATCTCGCGAAGTAGTGACTTTCGATTTCTGTATTCGTCAATCGACTCTTGAGAGCATTGGACAGTTGAGCATCGGCCAGAAAAATCCGGATTTGCCGGGAGGCAAAATGAAAAAACATTTGGCAATTCTTTTATTCGTAGTACTGGGGCTGGGACTGTGCGTGCCTCCAGTCTTTGCCCAGGCTTCAGGAACGGTCAAGGGCGTATGCAAAGACGCACAAGGCAACCCCGTTGCCGACGCAATAGTCGTGTGGACGAACACCGACAATGGCCAGAAATACACTCTCAAGACCAACAAGAAAGGCGAATACTTTTCGCTGGGACTTTCCCCCGGCACCTACCTGGTGACTCTCTACAAGAACGCGGATGACATGAAGGCCGGGAAGGAGATGGATCACGTCAAAGGATTCAGGGTTCAGCTCGACGAGAACACTTTGGATATGGACGTGAAGAAGGAAATGGAAAGCGCCGCCAAGGGGCAGGGGCTCTCTCCCGAGCAGTTGAAGCAGATGCAGGAGCAGCAGGCCAAGGCGGCGAAGGAAAACAATACCGTCAAATCTCTCAACGAGAAGCTGAATGCGGCTAAGACGGCGGCCGATGCGGGTGACTTCGATACCGCCATAGCTTCCCTCAACGAAGCTACTCAGGTGGATGCGACCCGCGATCTGCTCTGGTTCAAGCTGGCAGATTATTACCGGCTCTCGGCGACCAAGCAGACGGATCCGGCGGAAAAGCAGAAGCGCCTGGCTTCGGCGGTTGAAGACTATCAGAAAGCGATCGATCTGAAGAAGGCAACCACCAATGACAAGGATCCGAACGCGGCGAAGAATCTCGCGGCTTACTACAATAATTTGGCCGAAGCCTATGCCAAGTCCAACAAAGTGGATGATGCGGTCAAGACCTATGAGTTGGCGGCGCAGGCCGATCCGACCAATGGTGCACAGTACTACTTCAACGAGGGTGCTGTACTCACCAATGCGGGCAAGGTGGATGAGGCCCTCGCAGCCTTCAACAAAGTGATCGCCGCCGACCCCAACCGCGCCGACGCCTATTATTGGAAGGGCGTGAACATGATTGGCAAGGCTACTTTGCAGGGAGACAAAATGGTGGCCCCGCCGGGAACTGCGGAATCGTTCCAGAAATATCTGGAACTGCAGCCCACGGGCACGTATGCGGACGCTGCCAAGCAGATGCTGGCCAGCATAGGGTCTTCCGTAGAGACCAATTACGGCAAGAAGAAGGCAGCCAAGAAGTAGATCATTCGTTCAACTCTTATTTGAACCAGCCATTCGATCAGGAATTCCGAAATGAAACGGATTGAAAACCTCGCCATCGTTCTGTTCTTCACCTTAAGCTGCTACGGCCAATCGGCACTCCCATGTATGCCTGGACCATCCAACATCGAGTTGCCGTCCTGCGATCAAACGACCGGTAACCCGCATTTATGGGTTTGCGCCGACGACTCGGGCAACGTTATTTCGCCAATCTTTCCGTCGGCTTCCGGTTCGCCCAACAAGGTTTTGGCTAGGTTCGGCAATGCGACGCAAGCCAATATGGACCCAAGCGTCGCGCCCCAAACGGGTGTTGTAACTGTCCTGAACAATTCCAACACCGACTTCCAAACCCGCACCGACCCTGGCGCGTACGCATTTACGTCGTGGTCGTTAAGTCACAACCCGACGTTCCTCAACTCAGTGGTGGGGCTGTACGGCATCGGCGAAGCGGTTGTTGATTCCGGCTCGTACGGAAATATTTTGATCGGCCCGCAGGGAGGCCAACTGGACGGAATCTCAAGTCCAGCGGCTGGTGCAACTGTTTCCAGCGTTAAGGGCGTGCAGGCGGGCGTGTTCCACCAAGGGGCCGGGACCACCCAGTTCGCGATTGGCGTGGATGTTCTAACGCCGGGCATTACAGGCGGCGGAAGCGTTTTCGACGCCATCGGCATCCACATTCGTCCGCAACTGGGCGCGCAGAATAACTTTGGGTTAGCCATCGACGGTACGTACAGCGGCCCCAACGACTACGCCATACAAACCAATGCCAACGCCCGCTCAAGGTTAGGGGTCCTTATCGAAGCGACTCCGCACACGCCCACATCGTCCAGCGATACCGGAACAACCGGCCAAATCGCGTGGGACTCGAATTTCATTTACATAGCGGTCGCTCCCAACACCTGGAAACGCTCGCCTCTTTCGACGTGGTAGAGCGATCAACCGAAATTGTCCAGGTCCCGTGCGGACGCGTGCCGAGCCAGCTAATCTTTCGATTCAAGCACTTGCAGGCGTGATAGAGGGCGGCTCAAGCGGCCGCCTTTTTTCGTTTTTCAGCGCCGTGAGGTTACGAAGGACTATGCACTTAGTGTCCTATCGCGTCCGGCATCCGGCGCGGTACAGTGAACTATCTCCAATTCTGTGGTGCGTGCGATTCCCGAGTGTGAGGACGAATGGCAGCACCAACCATTGCTCCGATTTCCGTTTCATTAGAAGGTTTTTCTGGAAGTGGCCGAGTCGCTACGCCGGCGCTGCTGGGCGCGATGTTGCGTGCTTCGGAAAAGATCAGCGACCTGATTTTTTCTCCTGGACGTCCGCCGCAAGTGCAGGTCTATGACCAGATGATACCGGTGCAGGTGCCGGGACTAACATTCCTTACGGCCGACGACACGCGCCGCATCGCTGCCGATCTGATTGGCGACAATAAGCAGGCGATCACGACTCTTCGCGAGCATGGAGCTTGCGACATTTCCTTCGGGCTTCCGGGCTTGGCCCGTTTCCGGGTCAACATTTTTATTCAGCGCGGCAGTTGTGCTGTCGTGATGCGGGTCATTCCCACCGCCATTCCGGACTTTGCCACACTGCGTCTGCCGAAGCATTTGTCGGAACGTCGCCAAGCTCAAAGATGGAATTGTGCTGGTCGCCGGGCCCCCCGGCTCCGGCAAATCGTCGACGCTGGCGGTGTTGCTGGACGCCATCAACCGCGAGAAGTACTACCACATCATTACGATCGAAGATCCTATTGAGTTTCTGCACAATCACAAATGCTCCACGATTCATCAACGGGAGCTGCACAGCGACACACCCAGCTTTGGGCTTGCGCTGCGTTCGGCGATGCGGCAGGCGCCGAAAGTCATTCTGGTCGGCGATATGCGCGACCGGGAGACGATTGAAATCGTGCTCGAAGCGGCAGAAACCGGGCATCTCGTGTTTTCCAGTTTGAATACCATGGACGCTGCGAAGACGGTGGAACGCGTGGTCAGCACGTTCTCGCCGACGGAGCAGCAATCGGTGCGGGAGCGTTTCGCGAAGTCGTTCCGCTACATCATTTGCCAGCGGCTGATCTCGATGTCGGATCGCAGCGGCCGGGTTCCCGCCTTCGAAATCCTCAAAGCAAATGCCCAGACCCGGGAGTGCGTGGAAAAAGGGGAGCGGGAGAACAAAAAACTTCTCGACGCCATAAAAGCAGGAGGCGCTGAAGGGATGCAGCATTTCGACGGCGAGATTGCGCAACTGGTGCAGCAGCGTCTGATTGATCTCGAAACTGGCTTGTCCTATGCCAGCAATCCAGGCGCCCTTGGGCAGGAGTTAGCGCGATAGAGCCACCGCGGATCTGCCTGTGGATCGCTTCCCTTTCTCACCGCTTCGCCAGTTCCATGCGACAACCCCGGACGGTTCTGCGAAACTGGAGGTAAGCATAGGATTGTCCAACTACAATCGGTCCGCATTCAAGAACTCGCTGCTTTGGCTACTTGGTGAAGCGATCGTAGGGGTTTTCTTCTATGCGCTTCTCAACCACCTACCAGATTTTGCACAAGTGATCATTCTTCTGCTGGCCATTGTTGTCATTTGGTATCGTGTCAACTTCCCGAAGAGAGCTACAAAAATCTACGCAACACTGCTCTTCTGGCTCCCCATCGCTCTTGGTCTCTTTTGCGGTGTCATGTGGAAAATAACTGGCGAGGATGTTTGGGTGAGACTGGGCATCGTATGTATATGCGTGAGAGCTGTCTATAGAGTTTATCCGCTACCTGAGGAGCGCGGAATCGAGTGAGGAACTGACCTCCGGGCTGCCGACTCACTAAGCGCCGGGGCCGTGCTGGTCGCCAGGCGGCCAGTCATGATACTGCCGTATCATCTCTCGTCGTATCATCTCTCTATGTTCGCCGCACCCGTCAATGCAACGGTCCTAAGCTTTGAAGACGCCCGCCGTGTGGTCGAGGAGCAAGCAGCGCTGATTCGCAGCAGCACGCCAGCTGGCAGCACGGAATTTGTTGATCTCCTCGCCGCAGCAGGCCGCGTGCTTTATGAGCCGGTGGCGGCGGATCGTGATCTTCCGCCATTTCCGCGATCCACTCGCGATGGCTATGCCGTGCGATCCGCGGACCTAGTCCACCTTCCTACAACACTCGAAGTGATCGGAGAAATCAAAGCGGGCGAGACAGTCGACTCTATTCCGGCCAACATCGGCAGCGGACAAACCGCCTCCATCATGACCGGCGCGCCGGTTCCTGCCGGTGCGGACGCGGTCGTGATGGTCGAATACACCTCGCAGCATAATTTGCAACCCAGCAAGAAGGTCGAGATCGCGCGGAGCGTTGTGCGGGGGGAGAATATTGTTGCCCGTGGCGCCGAAGCTCGGGAAGGCGCGCCGCTGCTGGATCGCGGTACGCGTCTGAATGAAGCTGGCATTGCCCTGGCCGCATCCGTCGGCAAAATTCGGTTGCACGTGTACAAGCGCCCGCGAGTTGCGGTGCTCACAACCGGGGACGAGATTGTCGAGGTATCCGCTACGCCTGGCCCCACTCAAATTCGCAATTCGAATAGTTATTCGCTCGCCGCGCAGATTCGTCGCGCAGGCGGCGAGCCAGTGATGCTGCCCATTGCGCCAGACGAATTGCAAGGACTGCGCCACTTGATTGAAGAAGGCTTAAAGGCGGACCTGTTGCTGATGACTGGCGGCGTCTCCATGGGACGTTACGATCTGGTCGAGCAAGCCTTGTCTGAGTTGCACGCCGAATTTTTCTTCACCGGCGCCAAGATTCAGCCGGGGCGTCCCATTGTCTTCGGCAAGTGTGGCGCGAGCGCCCCCTTCGACAAGCTCAGGGCAGGCTCCGCCCGCGAAAAGCCGGCCACCTACTTTCTCGGTCTGCCGGGGAATCCGGTATCGACCATGGTCACCTTCGAACTGTTCGCGCGACCCGTGCTGGAGGCATTAGCGGGCGAGTCTTCATGCAAGCTGGTATTCCTTCACGCGCGCCTGAAGAAGGAAATTCGCGTCAAGACCGGTCTCAAGCGATTTCTCCCCGCGATCCTGTCCGGAGAATTCGAACGTTCGAAAGTCGAATTGGTCACCTGGCAGGGATCGGGCGACATCGCCGCAACCGCGCGCGCAAATTGCTACATCGTTATCCCCGCTGACTGTGAGCGCATTGCACCCGGGGAATGGGTTGCGGTTATGAAAAGCAATTATTAATTGCTGATGGTTGATTGAAACCAAACGCAAGATGCCGTTGACTTTCAAACAACAATCAGAAATCAACGATCAACAATCTCTGTGATAGTCATAGCTGGCGTTGGCGTCTCCAACTGGCGCTCCATGTAAGATAGAGCTACGGCATGCCGAAGAAACTGTCTCATTATGACGGCGCGGGGCGCGCCCGGATGGTCGATGTCTCTGGCAAATCCGCAACCCGGCGTGAGGCTGAGGCCAGTGCCTTTGTGGCGATGAACCCTGATGTGCTCGCAGCACTGCCGACGAATCCGAAAGGCGATCCGCTGGAAGTGGCGCGCATCGCTGGCATCATGGCTGCCAAGCGCACCGCCGAACTGATCCCGATGTGCCATCCGCTTCCCCTGGCCCTCGTTGATGTCGATGTGCGCGTGTGCGAAAATGGCGTCGCCATTACCTCGAAAGTTGCTACTACCGCCGAGACCGGTGTTGAAATGGAAGCGCTGGTCGCCGTCAGCGTATCGGCGCTGACCGTTTATGACATGTGCAAGGGCGCGGACAAGAGCATTGAGATTCGGGAGATTGTGCTGGAGCGGAAAAGCGGTGGGAAAAGTGAAGAGTATCGGCGGGCGAAGTAACGAGTTCAAACTTCGCATCGGCTTCAAACATGGCGAATAACGTCAAACTGCTGGTGGTGGACGACAATCCGATGGTGCTGGCCATGCTGCAGCAGGCGCTGACTCCGCTGGCAGTGGTTACAACCGCGACAGACGCGGCGGACGCGCTACTGAAGGCGGTAGACGATGTCCCGGATTTATTGGTCTGCGACTACAAGATGCCGGGGATGGATGGGCGGCAATTGGTCGAGAAACTGAAGAGCCGGCCCGCCACCGCAAATTTTTCGACCGTGTTAATGGCGAGCAAGGTGGACATTGCCGAGCGGCTTTCACCGCAGGATGCTGCGGATGATTATCTGGAAAAGCCGTTTTTTCTGAAAGATGCCACGCGCCGCATCAAGCGCACGATTGACCGCATCGCGCTGGAGAAAATGGCCAAGACTGCGCCGAAAGATGGAGTTGTGCGCGGAAGTCTTTCGCAGATGAACGTGATCGACCTGATGCAGTCGCTCGAAATGGGGCGGAAGAGCTGCCAGCTTTCGCTCAGCAACGCAGGCGATAAGTGCGAGGTCTTCTTTGTGGAAGGTCAGGTCAAGCACGCGACCTATGGAGCACTGGTGGGGGACGAAGCTGTGTTCAAGGTGCTGCGCTGGACCGGGGGAAATTTCCAGCTCGACTTCGAAGGCAAGACCGACAAAGAAACGACGCAACTCAACACTCAGGGACTACTGATGGAGGGGCTGCGGTTGCTGGACGAATCGGCGCGCGAGGGGGGCGCGGAAGCGGAGTCAGCCGTGACGGCGGCTGAGACGACGCCTCAGCCAACTCCGAGCATGCCGGCCAGCAGCGCCCGCAGGGGCGCAAGGGAAGAAGAGGAAGATGTCCTCCTCGACGGCTGACCCCCGGAGTCTGACGGCTGCCGTGGTGACGGTCAGCGACTCCTGCGCTCGCGGGGAGCGCGAGGATGTGTCGGGGCCGGCGGTAGCAAGACTTCTGCAGCAACTCCAGTTCTCGGTGACGGTCCACGAAATTGTTTCGGATGACTCCGTTCAAATTCAAAACTTGTTAATTCGGCTGGCACGCGAGGTCCGGTTCATCGTGACGACTGGCGGAACTGGGATCGCTTCGCGCGATGTTACGCCGGAGGCGACGGTCGCGGTGTGTGACCGGCTGCTGCACGGCGTAGCGGAGCGAATGCGGAGTGAAGGGATGAAAAAAACTCCGTTTGCCGCGTTGAGCCGGGCACACTGTGGAGTGCGAGGATGCGTGCTGATTCTCAATCTGCCGGGGAGTCCTGCGGGAGCGGTGCAATCGTTGGAGGCTGTGGCTGGGTTGATTCCGCACGCGCTGGAATTGCTGAGTGGGAGGACTGAGCACTAGCAAGTCGATCATTCTTAAGATTTTCTGAAATCATCCGCACGAAATCAAAATCCCCACCCTCTCGCAAGAACGCGAGAAGGATGGGGCAACCGGGCTATTGCGCCGGAGTTATCGGAGTAGGAGCGGGAGCGGGGACTTCGGCGGTTACTTCGGGAGCCGTTACCGGATTGATCTTGACCGTGGCCAGGATTTTTTCCAGGCGGTCGAAGACCTTGTCGCGGTCAACGTGCTTCATCACGCCGTCCTCGGATGCGACGGTGGTGACGTTCAGGGCGAACTCGTAGCAGGCTCCATTCTGGAACACATGGAAGTACTTCGAATCGCTCTGACGAGTGCCTTCGCCCGTAACGGCTTCGGTAGCGCGAAGCTCGAGGTCGCCGAGCATCAGCTTCGAGCTTGAGGCGGTCTGAGAATCGGATACAGCGATTGTTGACTGAATTGGGGACTGAGTTGCCACCTCAGTTGTGGGTTCAGTTGTGGGTGGCGTGGATGCCGCGCCGGTGGTCGGGGCTTGCGGCGCGACCTTGGGCTGGGGCACGGCGAATTCGGTGCATTGATCGGCCGTGAGAGTTTTGTGGACGCTCACGTTGAAGAACGCGGACGAAAAGTCCGTGTTAGCGAAGCTGGTCTCGGGCAATTCGACGGCGGCTAGAGCGACTCCGCCTGGCTGCACGAAATTCATGGCAATTGGGTTGGATGCCAGAAGACTCGTGGCGGCCTCGCCGGTTTCGATGGCGTAGCGGCGGGGATATTCGAAGGTCACCCCTGAGGTTTTGTCGGCGTAGCTGACGGTTGCGGGTTTCTTGTGTACGACTTTCTTTGAAGCCGGCTTAGCCGCGGCTTGCACAGCAGGCGCGGGCACGGCGGGTAGCGGGCTTTCTGGCTGCGTGACGGGGGTCTGGTTGTTAGCGGTCACAGGTTTCGGTTTGTCGCTGGAACAGCCGACGGTTACGGAGCAGACGATCAGCACGGCGGCGAAGAAAAGTGTGCTGCCTTTGTTGCCCCAGGTGGTTACTTGTTTTCCCCAAGTTTCTGCGATCGTACGAATTTCGTTGATGCGGGTCATGTTGGTTGCCTCCTGCCGGCGAGCGGCATCCTGGGGAATGCACGGCGCGCGCCAACGGAACGGCCATTGATTTGGCGGGAGTTAGCGCGGTGAGTGTTGGAAACGCCGCGTGGGGCGCGGGATACGCTGTGGGCGCCTGGACACGCCGGCCGTTCTGTATATGTCTTCCGGCAAACTCCAGACTTTTTGGTTCCGGGCGCAAGAGGTCAAAATCCAGGGACCGAGAAGGATGGGGCCTCGTCTTTCTCTTTCGTGGACGCTTTTGCACAGGCCTCGTTTCGGATATCGTAGCTGGCTCAGTTAAGAGCAGAAAGGAGGCGCCATGGGCGGATCTAGCCGGTTTTTGAAATGCATCTTGGGTTTTGCAATTTGCATGGGACTGAGCTGGGGACAAGGCGTGGCGAGCGCACCCCAGAAGATCATCATTGATACCGATATCGGCGATGACGTCGATGATGCGTTTGCGCTGGCGCTGGCGGTGAAGAGTCCAGAGCTGCAAATTCTGGGAGTGATGACTACGTTTGGCGATACTGAGACGCGGGCTAAGATCGTGGACCGGTTTCTGGGCGAGGTAGGGCGAGCGGAGATTCCCGTGCTGGCGGGGAAGGCAACGGTTACGAAGAATCCGATGTCCCAGTGGCGCTACGCCGGGGGCGGGCATTTTTCCAAGGCTTCGCACCGAGACGCGGTGGAGTTCTTGCTGGAGCAGATTCGGAAATATCCAGGGGAGATTACGCTGGTTGCGATCGGTCCGTTGATGAATGTGGGAGCAGCCATTGATGAAGATGCGCCGACGTTCCGGAAGTTGAGGCGAGTAGTGCTGATGGGTGGATCGATTCGGAGAGGATATGGGGACTTGGGGTATACGGCGCCGGTTCCTCCGATGCCTGAGTGGAACATTTTGAACGATGTGGCTTCAGCGCAGAAATTGTTTGGGGCGGGAGTGCCGTTGTTTGTGATGCCGCTGGATTCCACACAGCTGAAAATGGATGAAGTGAAGCGGGCTTTTCTATTTAGCCAGGCGACGGCGGTTACGGACCAACTCGCGTTGCTGTATCACCTATGGGGGCAGGAGACGCCGACGTTGTTTGATCCCATGACGATTGTGTTTCTGTTGCGTCCGGATTTGTGTCCTGTTCACGGGATGCACATTCGTGTGGACGGGAAAGGATTCACCCGGGAAGAACCGGGGGCGGCTAACGCCCAGGTTTGTCTGGATTCCAATGGGGAGGATTTTTTTAGGTTTTATTTGAGGAGAGTTGCTGAGCCTGAGGTTGTTAAGTGAGATCGTCAAATCAAGGCGCCCGGGTGTGCGGAAAAATGGTAGCGCTTACAAAATGGCGTTTCCGTACTCATGTCTGGACAAAAAAGGACGCGGCCCTCGGCCGCGCCCTCCTTGTCGCCGCTACTCAACCTTACAATCCTTGCTGGCCCGGCTTTCCTTCGATCTGCAGCTTGTTGTCCACGCTGAAGGCGCCGAAGAGCTGGTTGGCTCTGATGCCGGCGACCTCCTTGTCCATCTTGCTGTCGACCGAGCCGTACAACGTCAGGTGCCCGTTGTCCACGATGATGCGAATCGGACGCGCCGGATCCATGGCATACTTGCTTAACACAGAATCGCCATAGATAACCCGCATCGCCCGGAACCGCAGCCCATCGTCGAATTGCGAAACCGGCTCGAGCGAAACCTTCTCAATCACGTCCTTCACTCCCGGCGTGCTCGAGATATCCGCGAGAGCTTCGTCGCGGCCCAGGCCAGTTCGATCCTGACCCTCGAGCGTCACCACTCCGTCCTTCACTCCCAGCGCGAAGTAGTCGAACGTGATGTCGTAGCCGACGCGCACGTAACGCAGCTTCCTGGCCAGTTTCTGCTCAAGCCCCGCGTCCGTGATATTTGGGCCGGCCACGTTCAGCAAATTGCGCACGCCCTGACTGTGTCCGGCTCTCCGAGCTAGTTTCGCAGCGTCCAGTTTTCCCTGATAAAGATCGACCGTGCCCGTCAGAGTCACGATGCCTTCCTGCACGCTCGCCTTCACATTGCTGAACTCGCGCTTGGCCGCCAGTTTCTGCGTTACGGCGGCCTGAATCTGATTATCGTAACGCGATGCCGCGCTGGTCTCGGCCATCAGCGTTGCGCCCAAGAGTCCCACGGCGAGCGCCGCCAGCGCAATTCTTAATGAGCTCCTTTTTCCATTTGCTACTGTCATTGAAGTCCCTCCGACGTACCTTGACGAATCTTTACGAATTAACTGTACGGTTAATTCATTCGATGCAAAGCTGCAGAGGTGAGATGCATTGGTGAGAGCCTGGACGAGTCAGTTGCGAGGGCGGCATTCACCGCAACTTTTTGCACGCGGCGTGTTCATAAAAGCGGAGAAGCCGGTTGCACGTCGCTCACCGGTGCGTGCCGTTGTGGACTCTTTCGTTCCGGGATTACCCCCGTAACCTTTCGACCTAGTATTCCGCGTTCTACCATGCCCTTGGACTGCGCATTCGGAGGGGGAATTCGCGGATGGGGGAACGTGTCACCCAGTCAGGACGGGCGGAGCTCGCTCGCGCCAGCCGGCTGAAAAGAGCGCTGGACAGCGGAGCTCCACCTGCGTTTGTGCAGGCGGGAAGCGTTCAGACGGGAAACGTCCGGCCTGGAAACGGCGCCGCGCCGGCGAATGGTGAGTGTTCCGAATACTCCTGCCCGCTGCCTCCACTGGTCGAACCCCACAGCAAAAATCAGCAAGCCGCCGAGACCCGGCTGCAATTCTTGGAACAGATGTTTCAAGCGTCGCCCGACGGATTGAGCATCGCCGACAGCAGCCATCTTGTCCTACTGGCCAATGAGACTTTCGTGCGCATGTTCGAATACGAAGCGGCCGAGGTAATTGGTCAGCCGCTGGAAAATTTGGTTGTGCCTCCGGACCGGCTGGCCGAGTCGCACTGGGTGAGTGAGGCTCTGGCCAATGGCCAGCGCATTACACTGGAAACTCAGCGCAGAAAAAAAGATGGCACTCTGCTCGATGTTTCCATGTCGTGCGCGCCCCTGCTGTTGAACGGGAAGATGGCGGGCTTCTACGCGGGCTATCACGACATTTCCGATCGCAAGCGAGTGGAAACCCTGAGTTCGGCTCTTTACCGCGTCGCCGAGAAGAGCAGCAGCGCTCACGATCTGCAACAGTTTTTCGCCGCTGTGCACGGCATTGTCGATGAGTTGATGTACGCGCGAAATTTCTATATTGCGCTGTACGATCCGGCATCCGACCTGCTTAGTTTCCCGTATTTCGTCGATGAGCAGGACACAGCGCCGTCGCCGAAAAAACTGGGTCGCGGTCTTACCGATTACTTGATCCGCGCAGGACAGCCCCTACTGGCCACACCTGAAGTGCTGCAAGCTATGGAGGAACGCGGCGAGGTTACCCGCAATGGGCTGCATTCTCTGGACTGGATGGGCGTTCCGCTGAAAGTCAACAATCACACTTTTGGGGCGCTGGTAGTCCAGACCTACTCGAAGAACATTCGCTACGGTGAGCGCGACAAAGAAATCCTGACGTTTGTGGCGCGGCAGCTGGCCAGCGCGGTTGAGATCAAAAGAAACGAACAGGCGCTGCGCCGCTCCGAAGCGCGTTACCGCTCCCTGGTGCAAAGTTCTGTCTACGGAATTTACCGGTCGAGTCTGCAAGGAAGGTTCCTCGACGTGAATCCCGCGCTGATCACCATGCTGGGATACGGATCAGCGGAGGAAGTGCTGCTGCTCGATCCTGAGAAAGATGTGTTCGATCACTCCGAAGAGCACACCCGGCTGATCGACGAATTCCGCCGCACTGGGCGCCTCGATGGGATGGAAGTGAAGTGGAAACGCCACGACGGCAAGGCAATCACGGTGCGCATCAGCGGCCGGGCGGTGAGCAGCGCTGACGAGCCGGCAGATGTCCTGGAAGCAATCGCCGAGGACGTCACCGACCGCCGCGTGCTGGAGGATCAGTTCCGCCAGGCGCAAAAGATGGAAGCTGTCGGACGGCTCGCCGGAGGCGTGGCGCACGACTTTAACAACCTGCTGATGGTGATCAGCGGCTATGCGGAGGTCATGCTGGCGGCACTCGATCCGGGCCATCCGCTGCGCGAAAAGGCGCTGGCCATTCAGCAAGCCTCAGACCGGGCGACCACCTTGACCCGGCAGTTGCTGGCCTTCAGCCGCAAGCAATTGCTGGAACTGAAAGTTGTTGACGTCAACGCGATCGTCGTGGACATGGAACGGTTGCTCCGGCCTTTGATTGGCGAAGCCATCGAGTTTGTCACCACCCTGACTCCCGAGGCGGCACATACTCGGGCGGATGCCGGCCAACTGGAACAGGTGCTGATGAACCTGGTGGTGAATGCCAGGGACGCGATGTCTAGCGGCGGAACGCTTACTCTGCAAACCGAGAAGATCGTGGTAGATGATAGTCATCGCCGCGGCCCGACATTTATCCGTCCCGGCCACTACGTCATGCTCTCAGTCAGCGATACCGGCATGGGCATGGACAAAGAAACGCAATCGCGGATCTTCGAGCCGTTTTTTACCACCAAAGAAAAGGGCAAAGGCACAGGGCTGGGCCTATCGACCGTCTACGGCATCGTGAAGCAGACCGGCGGTTACGTGATGGTGCAGAGCGAACCCGGACGCGGCACCACATTCCAGATCTATCTGCCTCGCGCTGAAGGCGCCGCAGAGAAGCACAGCGCGCCGGTGGCACCCACAGCCTTAGGCGGCACCGAAACTGTATTGCTGGTGGAGGACGAAGAATCAGTTCGTCAACTGGTGCGTGAAACGTTGACCGCCAAGGGATATCGGGTCATGGAAGCGGAAAACGGGGAATCGGGCATGGCCGCTGCCGCTAGGCACGATGGCAAGATTGATCTGGTGATCACCGACGTTGTCATGCCTGGGATGGGCGGCCGCGAATTAGTCAAACAATTGGCGCAAAGGCGCCCGGACACTAAGGTGCTTTATCTCTCCGGATATACCGAGGACGCAATCGTTAACGACGGCACCATCGAGAGCGGCGCCGCGTTCCTGCAGAAGCCTTTCACCCTGCAGAACCTTTCACGTAAGGTCAGGGAAGTGCTGGGCTAGGAGAATCTTCCGGCGAACTTCAGACCTCGTCCTTGAGAACCTCAGAATTCATTGTTGAAACTTTTTTCTGCCGCGGGCGTCCTATCTGGTGGAAGATAGAGGTGGGCGAATCCGTTCGCGGCGGATGACGGCAGAAAGAAGAGGGATTCACTTGCTTATCAAGAAAGCGGAAGATATACGTTCGTCGGAAATTACTCCGAAAGGATTGTATTTGAACCGCCGCAAGTTTCTGGCGGGCGCAGCGATCACTGGTGCGGCGGCAGCCGCCAGCTTTGGGCTGCGCAGGACGGTTTCGCCGTCGATGACCGCGCTGGCGGGGAATAAAATCAGCGGCATCCAGAAGAGCCCGCTCAGCACCACGGAATCGATTACGCCTTATCAGGACGTCACCACCTACAACAATTACTACGAATTCTCTACCGACAAGGACGGACCCGCGAAGCTTGCCAAGGACTTCCGCACACGCCCCTGGAAGGTCAAGATCGAGGGCCAGGTTGACAAGAAACAGGAACTCGATGTGGACACCATCATCAAATTGGCCCCTCCCGAGGAGCGTATCTATCGACACCGCTGTGTGGAAGGGTGGTCAATTGTTGTTCCGTGGATTGGCTTTTCGCTGAGTGAACTGATTAAACGCGTGAATCCCACGAACAAAGCGAAGTTTGTGGAGTTCACTACGATTCTTGATCCCAACCAGATGCCGGGCCAGCGCCGCCAGGTGCTCGATTGGCCCTACGTCGAGGGTCTGCGCATGGACGAAGCTATGCATCCGCTTGCGCTGCTCTGTTTTGGCATGTACGGCGAGGACCTTCCCAATCAGGATGGAGCGCCGATCCGCATCGTGGTGCCGTGGAAATATGGTTTCAAAAGCGCGAAAGCAATCGTCCGCATTCGCTTCACCGACAAGCAGCCGCTGAATACCTGGAACATCTCCGCCCCTCAAGAGTACGGCTTCTATTCCAACGTGAATCCGCATGTGGACCATCCCCGCTGGAGCCAGGCGAGGGAGCGGAGGCTCGGCGAATTCTCCAAGCGTCCGACATTGATGTTCAATGGCTACGACCAAGTCGCCAGCCTGTACAGCGGCATGGATCTGAAGAAGAATTTCTAATCGGCTCCCGCCGTTCGGCTTTCGGCTTCCGCCAACTCTAACGTACGGAAGCCGTGCCGTTGTACGGATGTTTCGCCGGAAGCCAGACGGCCTTAAGCACTTCCGAAATCTAGATAAAGATGCCCCGCTGGCTCAAACCCGTGATTTTTCTGGCGTCCCTGGCGCCGCTGGCCGACCTGGTTTGGAGAGGCTTGCATGCGCAACTGGGCGCCAATCCCATTGAGGCAATCACTCACCGCACCGGCGATTGCACCCTGACGTTTCTGCTGATCACGCTGTCCGTCACGCCGCTGCGAAAACTCACCCGGCAATATTGGCTGATCGGCCTGCGGCGAATGCTCGGTCTGTTTGCATTCTTCTATGGCACGCTCCACCTAATGACCTACGTGTGGCTCGACAAGTTCTTTGACGTTCACGAAATGCTGGCCGACATCGCCAAGCGCCGCTTCATTACCGCGGGCATGACGGCCTACGCCCTGATGATTCCATTGGCGCTGACCTCGACCAAATGGTCGATCCGCAAATTGGGCGGGAAACGTTGGCAGGCGCTGCACCGCCTGATTTATTTCAGTGCTGCAGCGGGAGTGATTCACTACATCTGGCTGGTCAAGGCGGATTTGAAGAAGCCTTTGGAGTACGCCTCGGTGCTGGCAGTGCTTATACTGTACCGGCTGATCGCGTGGCTCGGGTCGCGAACTCCGGCTGCCGCGAACGTAAATACTTCCGGAAGCCCAACGGCGTAGCGCCGCCGTCCGCCGGCTTTCGAGCGGGCTCCTTGCCCGCTCTGCTGGCCGACCCTATGCTGCTGTTGCGCCCAACCCAGTTCAGCCGCAAAGTTAAAGGGCGCGGTCGTCAAGTTCCGACGACCGCGCCCTTTGTTCTTTGCGATGCTATCAGCCTACTTCTGCGGCGAGCGAGCCGTGCGTGGCCGCACTAGGGGAGGCACGACAAACATGCGCGGTCTGGCAATTGCGGCAGCCGACGCCGCAGGATTCTGCGTCACGAATATTCCAGCCGAGACTTGAGAACTGTCAGCTTCTATAAAGGGGAAGGTCGTGCCATCCACGGTATAGAAAACGATGCCAAATCCTCCGTTTAACGTGCTGTTGTTGTTGTTGCCGGCGTTAGCTACGATCTGACCGCGGCCGCTGACCGGTGCCGTGTAGGTTCCGCTCAGCGCCAGGCCGTAGTTCGGCAACCCGCCCGGGTCAAAGTTTTCGTCAATCACGCCGATTGCAGTGGTTCCACTGCTATTGGATGCGAACTCGGCGATGTCATCCACTTCGGCTCCGCCCCCGGTATTTGGATTCGAACCCGTACCTGAGAGATTTAGTCCATAGCCTTGCGAGGCCGCGAAAGTTGCTCCCGACGTTTGCGGGTAAGCTGCGCCGGTTGTGAGTCCGGTGTTGTCGATTTCCAGCAGAAGCACGCCGCCACTGGAGGGATATGCGGCATAGCTGGACCCTCCGACAAATGTCGCAAAATTGCTCAGGGTGTAACGGCCAGTCCCGCCGGCAGTGTAACTAGCGGTAAAGGCGCCCCCAAACTAGCCGAAACGTTGCCCCCTTCGTTGTAGTCTTCGCTGGACGCACTTGTGATATTACCCGTTCCGTCAGTAACCATGAACCCGCCGGCAGCGAATGGAGCTTGAGAACTGGATGGATATACACCTGCCAGAACGAACGTAAGGGTGCCGGTTGGTATCGTGGCGCTGGTTTGAGAAAATGCATCTCCTACCATGGTGGCCGTCTGATCCATCTCAATAAACTTCAAATGGCTGGCGTCAATCGCGAAGACATCGAACAGGCCATTGAAAGCCGCGCTGCTGAGAGTCGTCGCAGGATTAGAGGACGGTCCTAGGGTCAATGAACCGTTGAGTGTTTCATTCGGAAGGGCGTTAATGCCCCCGTCATTTACGTCTTCGAGGCCCGTAAGGGATCCACCGCTGCCCACCGTGAAGTTGCCCACGGCCGCGAACGGACCGCCGCTCGCGTACGATCCCCCAGACAGGCCGAAGGCATAGGTCCCAGTGGGCGTAATGCCACTCGACTGCAAGTCAAGCGTACCGCTGCCGGTGGCGTTGCCGTCGGATTCGGTGATGAGCCCGCGAGAGTTATCCTGGAGAACAAAATCCAGAATGATCTTGTTCGGGAATGGCGACGTTGCGTTCAGCGTAGCTCGTCCGCGTCCGTCCACTCCGATTGAGTAAGTACTGGCGCTGACCGCCAAATTGGCAACTGGCGTTGTAAATTCCGCGTCATTGATGTCGAGCGTTCCGCCCGTAATGCCGCCGCTGCCGTTGGCTGTAATGGTGCCCACCATCGCGGAAGGAGCGCCATTGAGGTCGATGCCCGAGACGGAAAAGACATAGGTCCCGTTGAGATTGCTGTTGCTGAACTTGCCGCTGGGCGGGACTACAGGATTGGTGACGCCATTTCCGCTCCCGCCGCAGCCCGCTAGAACGACGAGTGCGGAAAGCGCGAGTGTCGAAAGAATAACGGGAACGATTAGACGATTGCGTAACGACATAACACCCCCTACGAAAGGTCTTGGCGCAGAATTGAGTCTTTGGAACTCAGGTTAGCATGGTGAGTTGCCGCTAGATTCAACCCGTATCCGGATAATAAGTAGCGCGGGAAGGAAGAAATTTTGAGACTTTACATCTCTTTACGTTGGGGTCAAGACCCCAGTCCGCTTATGGATGCACTTCTACTTCTAACCCCGCAAGTTTGCGCAGAGATTCTTCGTAAGGCGCGCGCGCAATTCCTTTTTCCGTAATGATCGCGGCCACGTACTTCGCGGGAGTTACATCGAACGCAGGATTCTCCACTTCCACGCCGTCGGGAACCATCTGCTTTCCGGCGATGTGCGTCATCTCCCGCGCGTTCCTTTGCTCGATCGGAATCCGGCTGCCGTCGGGACAAGCCAGATCGACGGTGGAAATCGGCGCGGCCACATAAAACGGGATGTTATGTTCCTTCGCCAGAATCGCCACCGTATATGTCCCAATCTTGTTGGCGACGTCGCCGTTGGCGGCAATCCGGTCGGCGCCAACCACGATGGCTCCGATTTTTCCTTGCTTCATCATCACGCCGGCCATGTTGTCGGAGATGACGGTGGTCGGGATGCCATCTTTCATCAGTTCCCACGCCGTGAGCCGCGAACCCTGTAGAAACGGCCGGGTCTCATCGGCGTACACATGAATTTTCTTGCCTTGCTCGACCGCAGCGCGAATCACTCCCAGCGCGGTTCCGTACCCTGCCGTTGCCAGCGCCCCAGCGTTGCAGTGCGTGAGCACTCCGCCCGCGCTGGGCATCAGCGTGGCGCCGTGGCGTCCCATAGCCTGGTTGGCCGCGATGTCTTCCGCATGCATGCGTTGCGCTTCTTCAATCAGGTCCTGCTTGATTTGTGGAATGGGCCGGATGCGAACGCGCTCGAATTTCTCCTGCATGCGGCGTATCGCCCAGAAAAGATTCACGGCGGTGGGCCTAGTTTTGCCGATGAGGTCGCAGATTTCGTCCAGTTCGCGTTTCAGGTCTCCCGTCGACTCCGCTTTTGAATTGTTTACGCCGAGCGCAATGCCCATGGCGGCGGCAACGCCGATCGCCGGCGCACCGCGCACCACCATGTTACGAATGACGTCGGCAACCTGCTGATGCGTTTTGCAGGTAACATAAACTTCTTGCGTCGGCAGCTTCGTCTGGTCGATGAAGCGTACGCCGTGCTCGGTCCATTCAAGTGTTTGAATCATGATTTAGTCGTCAGTCGTTTGTCTGGCCTGTCGTTCCGCAGGATGTGTTCCTGGCGCACATCGTTCGCGGTAAAAATGGAAACGAACGGCGCCCCGCCGGCGGCCTTCTCTACAGTCGCACGCCCCTTGGACTCTTCGCGCTCCACCAGGCACATGACGCCAACAATCTCAAATCCGAACTCGCGCGCCGCTTCAATGGCCTGCACCGTCGATGCTCCGGTCGTGCAAACGTCATCCACAATTACAACCCGCGCGCCCTTCTCCCGGAAGCCTTCAATGCGCTGTCCCGTGCCATGCTGCTTCTCGGCCTTGCGCACCAGGAAACCGTCCACCTCGCCGCTCACCACCGCGACGGCCACCACAATCGGGTCCGCTCCCATGGTCAGTCCGCCGATGGCCCGCGGCTTCCATCCCCGCTGCTGGATCTCTTCGAGAAACGCTTCCCCGGTGAGCCGGGAGCCTTTCGCATCGAGCGTAGTCGTGCGACAGTCGATGTAGTAGTCGCTGGTCCCGCCCGAAGAAAGTTTAAACTCTCCCAATCGAAACGACTTGTGAGCCAGCGTACTCAGCAGTTTTTGGCGCGAAGACTGCATCAAAATCTACGATAACATGTTCGGGATTTCCCTCCCGCTCGGCATTGTCCTCACGGAACCGTCTTTCAGGGGGACGAAGGATCTTGCGGTTCCATTCCTAAGCGCTCCACGCGCGACTGGGGCGCTTTGCGTGTTAACCTAAAATCTTCCATTCTTCCGCTCTGTGGGATGAGACGTGGCGACCGGCGTCTCCAGTTGATTTTGAATCGAGGTGTGATCTTGCAATGTTTTCGTAGAATTCCCTTTCTTATTGTTGTCGGCTTTCTTCTTTCCGTATTTGCCATGAGCGGCCGCATCTTCGCCGATGGAACGCGCACCTGGGAGCAGTCGAAATTCGAGGACCTCACCAAAGGCGCGGCCACCGGAGTGGCGATCCGCAGTTCCGGCGGCCTGGAGCTGGCGCCCTCATTCAAACTGCTCTACGCGACACCATCGACCTATATCTGGGCCGTGGCTGCCGACGAATCCGGAAATGTCTATGCCGCGACCGGATCTCCGGCACGCGTCTATCGAATTACGCCCGACGGCACCGCGTCCATCATTTTTCAGCCGCAGGAATTGCAGGTGCAGACCCTCGAGGTCGGGCCAAAGGGCGTGATCTACGCCGCGACTGCACCCGACGGCAAGGTCTACAAGATCGAACCCAAGCCCCTGGAAAAAGGCAAAGCGTCCAAGGGTAGCAAGATCTCCGAGAAAGAAGTCCCGAAGGAAGCGCTGCAAAATGCCACCAGGGATACGGCGAAGCCCGCCCTTGATCCCTCGTGGACTTCCTCCGAATATTTCGCGCCGGGCACGAAGTATATCTGGGACCTTATTCTCGACAAGGCTGGGAATCTTTTTGTTGCCACCGGAGATCACGGCGAAATCTATAAAGTCACGCCGAAGGGCGAACACTCGCTTTTCTTCAAGAGCGACGACACGCATATTCGCGTGCTCGCGCTCGATGCCAAGGGAAACCTGATCGCCGGCACCGACGGCAGCGGCCTGGTATACCGCATCTCGCCGGCGGGCGATGGATTCGTACTCTACAGCGCTCCCAAGAAAGAGATCACGGCGCTGGCGCTCGATCGCGAAGGCAACATTTACGCCGCCGGGGTTGGGGAGAGGCGCGCGGGCAGTTCAACCTCGTCGGGCCCCTCTTCGCCCGTCCTTACAGTGGGATCAGGATCGGCAGAACCCTCCGGTTCTGCGACGCCGGGGACGAGTCTCAGCCCAACCCCCAGCACCTCGCACGTTGGTTCCTTCCCGTTTCCCGGCGGGAGTTCGAACGGCGGCTCCGACATTTATCGCCTTGCCTCCGACGGCTCTCCATCACGAATATGGACTTCGCATGAAGATATCGTGTATGCCCTCGCATTCGATTCGCATGACAAGCTGCTCGCGGGCACCGGAAACCGCGGACATGTGTTTGCCGTTGACGGGCAGGATGAATTTTCCGATTTGCTGAAGGCGCCGGCCTCGCAGGTCACCGGCTTTGCCAAAGCGCCCGGAGGCGGACTCTACGCCGCCTCCAGCAACCTGGGGAAGATTTTTCTGCTAGGACCGGGTCCGGAAAGAGAAGGCACTTACGAGAGCGATGTGTTCGATGCCAAGGTCTTTTCGCGTTGGGGGCGCGCCGAATTTCGCGGCACCGGTAGTGTCGAGTTGCTGGCACGCAGCGGCAACGTCGACAATCCCGACCGCAACTGGAGTCCCTGGAAGCAGGTGGATCTTGCTCAAGATTCTGAAACGGGAGTACCTCCGGCCCGCTATGCTCAGTGGAAAACCGTGCTGCACGCGGGAAACACGAAGCCGGCTGTGGACACCGTCACCTTGAATTACCTGCCTAAAAATGTGGCCCCTGAAATCGATGACGTCTCCGTGCAGATGGGTCTGCGCTATCAGCCGCTCTCGAAATCCGCCGGGCTCGGCTTGGGCACGGATGTGAGTGGATCCTCGGGCGGCCGATTCGAGTCGCCGGTTCCAAGCACGCATGATCGCGATTCGATCGGCGTGAAGTGGAATGCGCACGATGACAACGACGATCAGCTTGTGTATTCCGTTTACTACCGCGGCGACGGAGAAACTCGGTGGCTCCTGCTGAAAGATAATTTAACCGACAAAGCATATTCGTTCGACGCCAGCCTGCTGCCCGACGGAGGCTACACCATCAAGGTAGTCGCCTCCGATTCGCCGTCGCACTCGCCCGGTGAAGCGCTCACCGCGACCAAGGAGAGTCACCGCTTCGAAGTTGACACCACGCCTCCGCGCGTCGAGAACTTCACTGCAGCCACCGAAGCGAATCAGATCCACGTGCGATTCCGGGCCGAAGACGGATTCTCCAACATCAAGCGCGCGGAATATTCCATTGACGCGGGAGACTGGAAGTATGTCGAGCCTGTGGGCCAGCTCTCCGACGCGAAAATCGAAGACTATGACTTCATGGTCCCCCTGGATGCAGCGAAAGACGCCGGTTCCGAGCATGTGGTCGTGTTGCGGGTCTACGACAAATACGAAAACATGGGCGCAGCCAAGACGTTGTTAAAAAGGAAGTAGGGGCTCTGAGGCTCTATGTGGAAACTGGTTTGGCCTGTCCTGCGTGGAGCGGGCACTCCTGCCCGCGTGCCTGCGGTGGCAGAAAGCAGCGGGCAAGAATGCCCGCTCCACATCATCCGGCTGCCAGATAGACATAGCGAAGTATAAACAGCACCGTCAGAATCCAAATCACGGCGCTGATTTCCCGAAACTTCCCTGCGGCCACTTTCACCAGCGTGTATGAGATCAGCCCAAAACTGAGGCCGGTCGCAATGCTGAAGGTTAACGGCGTCGCCACCAGGGTTACGAAGGCGGGAATTGCCTCGGTAAAATCGCTCCACTCGACACGGCCAATCGATTCCGTCATCAGCGCTCCCACCAGCATCAGCGCAGGCGCCGTCGCATACCCCGGAATCGCCGCCGCCAGCGGCGCGCAGAATGTTGCCAAAAGAAAAAATCCTGCGACGAAGACGTTGCTGAGGCCCGTCCGTGCGCCCGCGGCCACGCCCGCCGCACTTTCGATGTAACTCGTCACCGTAGACGTACCAGTCAGCGCGCCAAAGATGGTCCCGACGGCGTCCGACACCAGTGCCCGTCCCACCCGCGGAATCTTGCCGTCTTTCACGAACCCGCCTTGCTCGCAGACTCCAACCAGAGTGCCCACATTGTCGAAAAGATCGACAAAGAGAAACACAAAAACAATTTCCAGCAATCCCAGACGAAGCGCGCCTCGCAGGTCGAGTTGCAGCCAGGTGGAAGAAGGGTGCGGCCAGGAGAAGATCGCTGTCGGCCAGCTGGACATCCCGCGAAGGATTCCCAGCACCGTCGTCGCGAAAACGCCGATCAGGATCGCTCCGTTGATCTTGCGCGTCATCAAAATGAGCATGATCGCAAGCCCTATGCACGCCAGTTGCGTTTCGCGATTGGCAAAGCTGCCCAGGCCGACGAACGTGGCCGCATTCGCCACCACCAACTTGGCATTGCGCAGCCCGACAAACGCGATGAACATCCCAATGCCGCCGGCCGTGGAATATTTCAGGCACTCCGGGATTCCGTTGACGATCTGCTCCCGCACGCGTGTGACGGTAAGAATCAGAAAGAACACGCCGGAAAAAAAGATAACGCCCAGGGCGGTTCGCCACGGAACGTGCATCCCCAGGCAAACTACGTACGTGAAGTACGCATTCAGCGACATACCCGGCGCGAGCGCAATGGGATAGTTCGCGTAGAGGCCCATCACCAGGGTGGCCACGGCCGCGGACACGCACGTGGCGAATAACACGCCATCGACCGGCATGCCCGCTTGCGCCAGAATCTGCGGATTCACCACGACGATGTAGGCCATGGTGATGAACGTGGTCAGGCCGCCGAGAAATTCCCGGCGTACGGTAGTCTGATGTTCCGCAAGACCAAAGTAGCGTTCGATCAATCGAGTCCTTAGCAGCGGCGAATGCGTGGCGTGAAATGAAACCGACATTCTACGGCATCCGTCATTTCCGCCGCGAAAAACGCGACTCCACCACGAAACACGTAGATACAGCCGCCTCGGCTGTAAGGCCTGGACGAAGTCCGGCCGCCCAGAGCAGTGCTGTTAAAGATTTTCGCAGACTCGATTTGCTTACCTAACGAGGCGCGGAAGTTTCGGCAGAAGTCTGCACGTCCTCGCTGCGGATCGCGCTTAAATCCCCGGCCTGTCGTAATTCCGGAAAGAGCCAGGCCCATATCACGATGACGACCAGCGTCCCAACTCCTCCCACCACTACCGCCGGCACAGTCCCAAACCACTGTGCCGTGACGCCCGATTCGAACTGCCCGAATTCGTTGGAAGCCCCAATGAAAATCATGTCCACTGCGGTCACGCGTCCACGCATTTCGTCGGGCGTGGCGAGTTGCGTGAGCGTGGCGCGAATAATCACGCTGATCATGTCGCTGGCTCCCAGCAGCAGCAGCGCGATCAGGGAGATTGTAAGGCTGCGTGAGACGCCGAAAATAATCGTGAAGATTCCGAAACCTGCAACCGACCAGAGCAGTGTCGGTCCCGATCGCCCGCGCAACGGCCGATGTGCCAACAAGACCGCCATGATCGCTGCCCCAACTCCCGGCGCGGTACGCAAAAGCCCCAGCCCCCACGGTCCCGTATGGAGAATTTCCCGGGCATAAACCGGGAGAAGCGCGACCGCACCGCCCAGCAGCACGGCGAACAAATCCAGAGAAATCGCTCCCAGGATCAGCTTCTTGTTCCATATGTAATGGAGGCCCGCGAAGACGGTCTTCAGCGTCATGGTTTTAGACGAAGATTCGCGCGGACGAGCTGTTCCCTCCGGTTTAATGCGAAACGAGGAAACGGTCGCGCCGATCGCCGTCAGCAGCGCGACAACGTAAACCACGGAAGGCCCACGGAATGCCGCATAGAGAATCCCGCCGAACGATGGCCCCAGAATCGTGGCCGCCTGAAAGATGCTGGCATTCCACGCCACTGCGTTGGGAAAGTGCTCCTCGGAAACAAGCTGCGGCAAAATGGAACGGCTCGCGGTGCTGTTGAACGATCGCACCACGCCAAGCAGGATCAACACCATGTAAATCGAATGGACCGAGTGGGCGCCGCGCTGGGCGAGAGCGAGCAGCAAGGCAAAGCAGACCGCGTATCCGCCGTAGCAGGCCGAGAGCACGTGGCGGCGCTGGAATCGGTCAGACGCATGACCGGAAATTGGGAAGAGCAGGATTCCAGGTAGAAACTGCGCCAAACCCACGTAACCAAGATCGAGCGGCCGCTTGGTAATCTCGTACACTTGCCAGCCGACCGCAACCGCCTGCATCTCGACCGCCGATACAATCAGAAACCGTGCGATCTGGAACAGCACGAATCCGGGATGCGTGAAAGCGGCGCGTCCGGCGCTGGCGTCGGAGGTGGCAGGCATGAGCTACTAATCTGACACAGAATGTGCCGATTGAAGGGCCATTTTCCAAAATGAACCGTTGAAAATGGGTTCAGAATTTCTCGGACGCGAGACACACCACCAGTGCGCTGAACAGCAGCAGCACTCCGAATCCGGAAATGAACAGCAAGAGATTTGGGTCGACTTGTGCAGATCCGACGGGAGCAATGGAGAGAACATGAAGGATTCGTGGAGGCACGAGCTCTGACCACCACGACGCCCAATGGAGACCTTGGCGGTATTGCGACGCGACAAAGACTATGCCCACCAACACCGTCACGATCCAAGCGAAAGTCTGCGCGATCGTGATAGGCCGGCTGACGCGCTCGGTCGCTGCGTACCGCCGGCGCAGTTGCGCCCGCCACCACACCAGGCTTGGCGAGCCGTAAGGTGACTGCTGCGATTCGCTCCGCGCCAGTTGAAAGGTCTGCGTCACTAAGACGAGATCGCTGCAATTGTTGCAGGCATCCACATGAGCGCGCAATTCCGGACCGCAGCCCTCGGGCCAATGACCATCCTTCAGCACCTGAGTAAGCTCTTTATCGTAGGAGCAAGCGCGAAACGTCATACTTGCCTCCGATCCGTGCCAGTATTCCCTCCGTCGGTCTTCCGCAGCAGGCGGGCAATTTTTCGCCGCGCCCGGAAAAGCAACAGACGAATGCCAGGCGCACTCAAGCCGGTGATCTCGGAGATCTCCCGGTGAGAGTAGCCTTCAGCGTGGGCCAGCCAAAGAAGTTGCCGCTCGCGGGGACGCATACGTGCCATCGCTGGATCGAGAATGGCCTGCGAGTTTACGCGCGACAATCCGTCGCGAGCCGCCAGCAGCCGTTCAGGAACATCTTCAATGCATGCGGCGCGCGGCCGTCTCCAGTGATCGCGCAAGAGATTGGTCGCAATTCGGTATAGATAACGCCTGTAATTGACTTCGCCACCGTCGGGGCACGAGGCACACAGGAAGCGGAGATAGCTTTCCTGCATCAGGTCGTCAGCCAGCGCAGGGTTTCCCGAGACACGCGCCAGATAAGCTCGCAACGCGGGCGCGGAGCGCTGATAGAAGCCGGCAAAGGCATCGCTGTCCATGGGCAGTTCGTCAGTTCGCGATGCCTCGCGAGTCCGGACATTCGGGATGGCATATTCCCCGGTCGTATTCGTTTTCCTCATGGCTGCATTGGCGAGCAGCCCGACTTCCGGCTGCTGCGTCGATCAGGCAGCAGATTGATTCTATTCGTGCGCTCCGCGATCCGGCATCAAGCCGAGATGCCGGGCCAGCACCCACGTGATTCCCGCCGAGATCATAAATCCAAGGCCCGGCATCAGCACGACCGTGCCGATCACAAGTAGCGCTCCCCCGCCATCGGCAAGACTGTGGCGCAAAGAGAGAAGGCCGATGCCCAGTAGCGTCATCACGACTCCGATCTGCAGCGGCGTGAGCACTCGGGCGACGGGACTTGGTACCGGCTGCTGCCGCTCGAAGCCGACCGCAATCGGGGTCGCTTCCAGGAATCGCTTGCCTGCGTCCGTGCCCATGTATGTGAGCACTTCCTGCGAGGTGCCGAATCTCTCGATCAGCTTGCCGTGCACATCCGTTTGCAGCTTGAAGATGCGGTTCCAGCGCCGGTTCTCGAGCAGAACATGCGTCAGCCAGAGCAGCGCGCCAAGAATACATACGAAAACCAGGAACGGAACGCCCGAGTTGATCAATTCAGTGTCTACTCCCGAGGGTCGGCGGTCAGACATCTGCGGCCAGAGTTTCCGCTCCAGCGCCTGGCTGGGTTCATTTTCGCCGTGCAGATTGTTGAAGAGATAAAAGTCGGGATTGTGCGCGATTTCGGGATGAGCCTGCAAGAAGCGCCCCAGTTCGGGATTGTAACGGTTCACATATTCGGGATTCGAGAGCAGCGAAGGATCTCTCGCCACCACTTCAGCCAAGGTTGGGCTCACGCGCAACACCTGCAGAAGTTGGTCCTGAAGGGCGGCCAGATCCTTTTCGCTCATCTGCGGAGGGTTGGCGGGCACTGCCGGCTGGGCGACGCGCGACGACTGTGCAACGCTGACAGCAGCGAACAATACTAGAACCGCTACGATCGATCGAATTATTGCCAGGTCCCGCAGTTGTTTTCGCATTTCAAAGTTCCCTTCGTGAGACGAGTGTCTTGAAGCATCTCCACACACACACACAACGAACGGGAAGGGGAAATGGTTAACAGCAATTTTCAGGATCTTGTAGTCCCCTCACGCCACCAGCGGAGCGTTGGCGATTCCCGCGGTTCCAAACACTCTGCGGTAGCGCTCGATCTCTGACTGCGGCCCAAGGGCCTTGGAATAATTGTCGGAAAGTTTCACAGCTGGCCGCCCTTCAACGCTCGAGACTTTGCAGATCAGGCTGATCGGATCAAAGCCGCCTCCGGGGTTGGGATTGCATCCCCGAAAATCATTAGTCAGCAGTGTTCCCCAGCCGGCGCTGAACCGGATGCGGCGGCCCGGCGTCCAACTTTTCCGATCCTCAAAATCCGCGGCGCTGAAAAAGTCGCCTGGGTTAAAGGCGCTCGCGGCACGCCCCCCAAAGTAGGCATGCAGACCCAGAATCTGGTCTACGTCCAGCGTATCCGACGCGATCAGAAGTTTCTCCGCAGGATCTTTCCCCTTCGTCCTAAGCCACGCAATGTATTCATCCCCGGCTATGTACGGATCTTTGCTATCCATGCGCTGCCCGGTCCAATCGGCCACCCAGTCGGGCGCGTGCGTTAAGAATTGCGTCGTGCCAAACGTATCGGGCAGCAGCACGCGCAGCGCCCCTTCATAGGTCTGCTGCCATAACTCCAGTACGCGGTACTGCGACTCCTTCAGAGCCACGTCATCGGGCGCGAGCGCGGCCATTACCATCGGAATCTCGTGAGCATTGGTTCCAATCGCTTCCAGGTCGTGCTTGTGCGCCAGGAAGGCATTCGACGTCCCAATGAAATTGCTTCCCAGATTGGCGGCCATGGCTTCGACCACATATTCCTGCCACAAAAAGCTGTGCCGGCGGCGCGTGCCAAAGTCGCCGACGCTCAGTTCCGGAACGCCGCGCAGCCGCTCAATCTTGCTCCATAACTTGGTCTTCGCTCGCGCATACAGAATGTCGAGCCCAAACTCGCTCAGCTTCTTCAGATTAGCCCGGGTCTTCAACTCATCCAAAATCGCCAGCGAGTAGAGCTCCCACATCGTGGTTTCAGTCCACGCCCCTTCGAAAGTCAAATGGATCTGACCGTCCTGCACCCGCAGCCGATAGTCCGATAAATGAAAGTCACGCTCCAGCCACTCCAGAAACGCGGGCTCAAAAATCCCGCGGCGCCCATAGAACGTGTTGCCGGCCAGCCATACCAGTTCGGACTTTCGAAAACGCTCTCCCCGCACGTGCTGCAACTGGACCTTCAACTCTTCGATATTGATGATCTCGGCCATCCGTACCGCGGAGTGCCGGTTGAACAGCGAGAACTCGACGTGCGTCTTGGGGAAGTGTTTCCAGATAAACTGCAACATCAGCAGTTTGTAAAAATCCGTGTCCAGCAGCGACCGGATAACCGGATCGAGCTCCCAGTTATGGTTATGCGCGCGTTCTGCGAAGTTGACGATCATGAGAGGTGAGCAGTTTAAATTCCGACAATATCACGGCGCCATCCTGACGTAGCGGTTTTTCGGGCGGAGGGAAGCATCTTGCGCAGACCGGCAATACTCCGGGGCCCGCTCTTTCTCGGCGCACTTCGCGGAGTGCTTTAGCGCTCTTGGCGGTTGAGGTTTTTAATACAATCCGGGGGACGATCGGCGTACGCTTTCCGTTAGCTCTTCGCCACCACGAACTTCTGCTCCAGCCCTTCGTACACTTCCTCGGCTCGGCGCAGTGCCTCCTGCACGTTGTCGCAGATATTCTCTTTGCCGATGACTTCAGCGAACTCCGCCTGGTGAATGAGCTGGGCCGGTTGCTGACGCGCCCCACACAGAATCAGAATGCGCTTGCTCGCGTGCAATTCTTTGGCTATCTCTTCGATCGCGAACAGCCCTGTGGCATCCAGCGCGGTCATATTCCGCAGCCGGAGAATAACCACGGGCGGCAGCGTATGCAGATTCTCGGTGACCGTCCCGATCTTGTCGGTTGCCCCAAACAAGAACGGCCCGTGAATGCGGAAGATCGTCGCGTAATACGGAATGTCTTTGTCCTGCAAGATGTGCACTCGCCCATCTTCCACGTAATCCTCAGTCACTTGTGAAACGGTCGTGGTAGCCGCCACACGGCTAATGAACAGCAAGGCCGCCAGAATCATCCCCGCCTCGACTGCCACAGTAAGATCGGCAAACACGGTCAGCGCAAAGGTCACCAACCAGACGCTGATATCGGTCTTGGTGAGCTTCAGCAGTTGCGGAATTTCCCGCCACTCGCCCATGTTATAAGCGACCACCATCAGGATCCCCGCCAGCGCGGCCATCGGCACGTAGCTGACCAGCGGCGCGGCAAACAGCAGAATGCACAGCAGCGTGAGCGCGTGAATCATTCCCGCCACCGGTGTCTGCGCTCCGGAACGAATATTAGTTGCGGTTCGCGCAATTGCTCCGGTCGCGGGCAACCCGCCAACCATCGGCGAAAAAATATTGGCGACGCCCTGCCCGATGAGCTCGACGTTGGGATTATGCCGGTCGTTACTCATTCGGTCAGAGACCACAGCCGACATCAGGGATTCAATTGCGCCCAACATCGCTATCGTGAATGCCGGTCCCAGGAGGCCATGGATCAGGTCCGTGCGGAAGTGAGGAATTTGCCAGTGCGGCAGGCCGCTCGGAATTCCTCCGAATCTTGTCCCAATCGTTTCCACCGGCAGCTTGAAGAAATAGACCGCGGAAGTGGAGAGCAGCAGAGCGACGATCGGTCCCGGGATGCGAGGAGAAAGGGCCCGGCAAATGATCAGTGTCAGCAGTGTAAAAATGGCAAGGGCGGCTGCTCCAAACGACAGCGTATGAAAATTTCTTGCCAGCGCGTCCATCCGCAGCCAGAAAACGCCGGGAACTTTCTCGAGACTCAATCCAAAAAAATCTTTGATTTGGGTACTTGCGATCAGCACCGCGATCCCATTCGTGAACCCGATCACCACCGGCCGCGGAATGAATTTTACCCCTGTGCCCAGCCCGGTGACTCCCATGATCACGAGCAGCACGCCGGCCATCACGGTACACATGAACAAACCGTTGACACCGTGTACTGCGACAATCCCCGCTATTACCACGACAAACGCGCCAGTCGGCCCGCCAATCTGCATCTTCGATCCGCCCAGCGCCGAAATCAGAAATCCCGTGACGATGGCGCAATAGATTCCAGCCTGGGGCGTCAGACCCGAAGCGATGGCAAAGGCCATCGCCAGCGGCAGAGCTACCAGACCCACGGTCACTCCTGCAATCAGATCAAGGAGGAATTTATGCCGGTCATAATCTCTCAGGCAGAGAACCGACTTCGGAAGCCAACGATCATCCAGGAAAACACGCGCCATCCTGACATTATCGGCCCTTCGCCCGGAATCGGATACATCACCTAAGTGTGCACGGCGCAGTGGAAAGAAAGGCGTCGCAGCAACGATATAATCCGAGTTTGGCCAAGCCGCGCGGTCGTAGAGACGTAGCTGGTTACGTCTTTCTATTCACGTAGGAACTGCTCGTGGCGGCCAGAGATGTCGCAAGTAAACTCTCTACGAAAAATTTCATGCGCTTCGAACTCTTCATTGCGACCCGCTACCTGCGCGCCAAGCGCCGCCAAGCCTTTATCGGCATCATTACCGGCATCTCGGTTGCCGGAGTCGCTGCCGGCGTGGCGTCCCTCGTCGTAGCCATGGCGATCACAAACGGATTTCGCCAGGACTTGCAGCAGCGACTTCTAGGATCCACCTCGCACATCAGTCTGCAGCGCATTGCCGATGACGGCATTCAAAACTGGCCAACGCTGATGGACCGCCTTTCGAAACAGCCGCACGTGGTCGCCGCCGCGCCTGCGATCTTTGAACAAGTTCTGATCTCGCGCGGCCCGCGGGCACGTGGCGCCGTGCTGAAAGGGATGATCCCGCGCTACGAGCGCAGGGTCGGAGACCTGCTCAATTCAGTGAAGGAAGGTTCGGCTGCGCCGCTGGAGGAGACTAGGATCACAGAGCCAGAAGCCACACCAGCAAACTCTATACCAGCAAACTCCACACCAGCCGATGTGGCGCAATCTCCCGATTCTCTCGCCGCCGTGCAGCAGCGCGTCTCCGCCATGCCACCCATCGTCCTGGGAAAAGATATGGCCGACAATCTCGGCGCCACCGTCGGCTCTGTCGTTCTGGTAGTCAGCCCGCAGGGCGAGCTCACTCCCTTCGGTACGGTCCCTAAATACAATCGCTTCCATGTAGTCGGCATTTTCAACTCCGGCTTCTTCGACTACGACTCCAGCTGGGCCTTCGTTCGATTGTCCGATGCGCAAAGGCTCTTCGGCTTGGGCGACCTGGTCTCTGTGATCGAATTCAAGGTAGATGACATCTACCAGGCTGGAGCGATCTCCCGTCAACTCGAAGACGCCGCCGGCAAAGGTTTTATGGCGACGAATTGGGAAGAACAGAACAAGGCCCTGTTTCACGCCTTGCGCCTGGAGCGGCTGGTCACCTTCATCATCATCGGACTCATCGTCTTCGTGGCCGCGCTGAACATCCTTATTTCCCTCATCATGATGGTCATTGAAAAGACGAAGGACATTGCCGTGCTCATGTCCATGGGCGCGCGCCGGGCGCAGGTACGCAACCTTTTTATTGCGCAGGGTGTATTAATTGGCGCCATCGGTACCGTGATCGGTCTGGTGCTGGGCTATGTCATCTCTTATGCGGGAGGACACTACCACGTGCTCACGCTTTCTCCCGAGGTCTATTCGATTGACTATGTGCCATTCGCACCGCGTGCGCTCGACGGCGTCCTCGTTGCCGTGGTCGCGATAGGAATCTCATTCGTTGCAACCCTGTATCCCTCATGGTCGGCATCGCGAATTCTTCCGGCTGAGGCTCTGCGCTATGAATGAGAAACCGTTTGCCACGGATGCGCGCGGATTTTCACGGATTACAACAAGCCCGCCCGTTATTAGATATGAGGCTCCAGCCGCGAAGCGGCGAAAGAACGCAGCCCACGGCGCAAGCCGCGGGTACGACCCGGAAAATGAACAAGCACCGGAGGGGCGGAAGATCTTCACGCGCGACCTTGTCCCGATGATGGCCGGTGTGGCGCGATTTTCGTCCTCGTCGTGCGAATCTCCGCGCCAGGCTGCAATCCGATCCCGCGAAACGATTTCAAAACCCGGCGCACTACCCTATGTGCCTGCGAATACAGGCTCGACCGTAGGTCGAGATCCTCTGAACTTTAGGCGCTGGAACGAAAGGGCCATGCCGTGCATCTAAGGCAAGAAGCAGTGATGCTTCGGGTCGAAGGCCTGAAGAAGGTCTTCCGGTCCGGTGAATCGGACCTTGTGCTCTTTGAGAATCTATCGTTTGAGGTGAAGCGAGGCGAAATGCTTGCCATCGTGGGCGAATCCGGCGCGGGAAAGAGTACCTTGTTGCACATCCTGAGCGCCCTTGAACGTGCCTCCGCTGGTGACGTATACTGCGCCCACTTGCGATTGAACTCGTTATCGCACGATGAAGCCGCGAACTTTCGCAACCGGGAAACCGGTTTCGTATGGCAGTTCCACTATCTGCTGCCGGAATTTACGGCGGCAGAAAACGTTGCCATGCCGCTGCTGGTACGAGGGCAAACATGGCAGCAGGTCGAGCCAGAAGCGTCACGCTGGCTGCGCGAGGTCGGACTGGAACAGCGCGCACACCATCGCGCCGGTGAGCTTTCAGGCGGCGAGCAGCAGCGGGTGGCTTTGGCCCGCGCGCTGGTCACCGGGCCCAAGTTGCTGCTGGCGGATGAGCCTACCGGCGACTTGGACGGCCAGACCGCGGAAGCGGTTTTCGCGTTGATTGCGCGCCTGCATCGCGAACACCAACTCACTTCCCTCATTGCTACGCACAATTTGTCGTTCGCCCGGCGCTGCCACCGTGTATTAAGGCTGCAGCGAGGCCGCATGGAGGAGATTCCGCCGGAATCCTTGCCGGCGTAAGGAAGTGAATAGGGATTGAATAGAGACAAGGCAAGATTAGGAAGACCGGGATTAATACGACCAGGATTTCGCAAGGCAAAGATTAGTGAGATAAAGTGCAGGAATTTGGTGCAAGGAGTAAACAGCGGAGAATTGGCAACCGTTCCTTCGGTAACGTGATCAAAGGTTTGTAAAATCGTTTCAGTACTTCGGTTTTGCGGACCTTTGATTGCATAATGGCGATAGAATAAGGGTAATCGGGGTCAGGGGCTAGGTTGGGCAGGTCGGGCGGAGCAAGTTCTTCCGGCCAGGAAAGTCAGGGGGAAGGGCATTATGTTTGAACGCTATACGGAGAAAGCCAGGCGCGTCATCTTTTTCGCACGCTACGAAGCCAGCCAGTTCGGGTCTCCTTATATCGAGACCGAGCACCTGCTTCTTGGACTCCTGCGCGAAGATAAAGCCCTGACCAATCGTTTCCTGCGCTCCCACGCCTCGGTCGAATCCATTCGCAAGCAGATCGAGGGACACACTACGATTCGGGAGAAGGTTTCGACATCGGTCGATCTCCCTTTAAGTAATGAATGCAAGCGGGTTCTCGCCTACGCTGCGGAAGAAGCCGAGCGTCTTTCGCACCGCCATATCGGCACCGAGCACTTGCTGTTAGGTTTGCTGAGGGAAGAAAAGTGCTTCGCCGCCGAGATTCTGCACGAGCGCGGCCTGCGCCTCTCGACCATCCGCGAAGAGTTGGCCCGCAGCACCCAGGAAAAAGCTCAGCCTCAGCGCCAGCGTGAAAGTTCGCTGCTGTCGGAATTTTCTCGAGATCTGACTCAGGCTGCCATGGACAACCAGTTGGATCCCCTGGTCGGCCGCGAAGGAGAAGTCGATCGCGTCATTCAGATCCTCTGCCGCCGCACTAAGAATAATCCTGTGCTGATCGGCGAACCCGGCGTCGGCAAGACCGCCATCGTCGAGGGATTGGCCCAGCGGATCGCCGACGGTGAAGTGCCATCGTTCCTGGCCGACAAGCGCATCCTGGCTCTCGACCTCTCTCTGATCGTCGCCGGCACCAAGTACCGCGGCCAGTTCGAAGAGCGTCTCAAAACCATCATGAAGGAGTTGATGGAGTCGCAGAATTCCATCATCTTCATCGACGAATTGCACACGCTGGTGGGCGCTGGATCGGCGGAAGGTTCTCTCGACGCCGCCAACATCCTGAAGCCCGCGTTATCGCGCGGTGAAATTCAGTGCATCGGTGCCACGACTCCCGGCGAATATCGCAAGTCGATCGAAAAAGATCGTTCGCTCGAACGCCGCTTCCAGGCGGTAAAAGTTCCGCCTCCGAATGAGGTTGACGCGATCAAGATTCTTTTCGGCATCAAGGATCGCTACGAAAAATTCCACGCGGTTACCTACACCGACGAAGCCATCAATTTCGCGGTCTCGCATTCGAACCGCTACATTCCGGATCGCTTCCTGCCCGACAAGGCCATCGACCTGGTCGACGAAGCCGGCGCCCGCGTCAAGCTGCGCCAGACTTCGCTGCCCGAAGAGCTGACCGAAGTCCAGAAGCGCATCAAGTTCATCGTGCATCGCATGGAAAACGCCATCGCGAACCACGAGTTCGAGAAGGCACGTTTTTACTCCGACGAAGAACGCAAGGAGCGCGAGAACCTGCGCGCCCTGCGCGAGAAGTATCATCTCGACGAATCTTCGACCGGGGTGGTCAACCGCGAGGACATCGAAGATGTCGTCTCGCGGTGGACCGGCGTGCCCATCACCTCGATCAAAGAGGAAGAGACGCAGAAACTCCTGCGCATCGAAGAAGAACTGCACAAGCGCATCATTTCGCAGGATAAGTCCATCAGCGCCCTGGCGCGCGCCATCCGCCGCTCCCGCGCCGGCCTGAAGAATCCCAACCGCCCCATCGGCTCGTTCCTGTTTCTCGGACCCACGGGCGTCGGCAAGACCGAAGTCGCGCGCACCCTGGCGCAATTCATGTTCGGCACCGAGAAGGCTCTGGTCCGCTTCGACATGTCCGAATTCATGGAGAAGCATTCGGTCTCAAAGCTGATCGGTTCGCCTCCGGGATACGTTGGTTACGAAGAGGGTGGGCAGCTCACCGAGCGTGTGAAACGCGCTCCGTATTCCGTCGTCCTGCTCGACGAAATCGAGAAGGCGCATCCGGATGTGTTCAACATCCTGCTGCAGGTATTTGAAGACGGCCAGTTGACCGACGGGCTCGGCAACACGGTCGATTTCAAGAACACGATCATCATCATGACTTCGAACATTGGCGCGCGGCATCTTCAGAAGCGCGAGGGCCTTGGCTTCCAGTCGTCGAAGGAAGACATGATCTCAGACAAGGTGGAAGAACTAGTGAAGGGCGAAGTCAAACGCACCTTCAATCCCGAATTCCTGAACCGCCTGGACGAAATCATTCTCTTCCTGGCTCTGGGCGAGTCCGACTTGATCCAGATTCTCGAACTCATGGTCACGCAGCTAAACCAGAACCTGGCGCAGAAGTCGATCACCGTCACCGTGGCCGACGACGCCAAGAAATGGATACTCAACCAGACGCTCACCGATCGCAGCTACGGCGCGCGCCCGCTACGCCGCGCCCTGCAAAAGTACATCGAAGACCCGCTGTCGGAGGCGCTGATCCAGGGCACCATCACCACGCGCCCCGCCTTCATCGAGGTCTTCTTAGAAGACAACAAGCTCTTCTACCGCCCCGTAGACTCGGAAAAGGCGGAAGGCGTGTTGTTGTACGAAAAATAACTCGCGTAGGGACAGCCGCTTCGGCTGTCCCGCGAAGCGAAGCGAGCGAAGCTCAACATTTTCGAGCCGCCAGCCCAAAGCTGGCGGCGTTCCTTTCACCTTCTGAATCTCCCAAATTCCTGCGCCCAAGCCCCATTCAGCCCAAAACCTTATTGACCCAGCCCTCAATTCTGTGATTAGATTCGCGGTACACGTAGTGGGCTCTCCCGCGGCCTGCGAATCACCCAGCGACCCGAGGTGAATCTATGAGGTCCCGTCTGTTCCATGCGGCCCTAGCTGTATCCGTGCTAGGTGTATTCGGTTTCAGCCTGAGCGCCAGCGCGCGGGATATCGTCCTGCCCGCCGGCACTCTTCTGCAATGTACCCTCAATGAACCCAATTTTTCCTCGTCCACGGTCGATGTCGGCGATCCCGTGCTCTGCCACCTGCGCGGCGTAACCGAGTTCGGCCAGCAGGCGTTTCCGCGCGGGAGCTACTTGGTAGGACATCTGGATTCGGCGAAGGATCCGGGCCACTTCTGGGGCAAGGGTTATCTCAAGATCCAGTTCGATCGCATCGGCCTGCCTACCGGCGACCTGCCTCTGGAAGCCAAGGTCATCTCCACCCGGGGCTACAAAGTCGATAAACAGGGCAAAATCGACGGCAAAGGACACCCTAAGCGCGACGTCGTCGAATGGCTCCTCCCGCCCCTCTGGCCCTGGAAGGTAATCATGCTGCCCGCGCGCGGCCCGCGTCCCAAGCTGAAGGGCGAAACCGTGCTCAGCTTACGCCTGATGGACGATGTTCAAATCCCGCAGGTCGCCAAGACCTTCGGCCCCAACTGGCACTTCTTCGGCCGTGATCAGAGCCAGAACTACCAACCCTCTGTCTATGACAACGGCAAGCCGCAACTCATGTACCGGAACGTCTCCGTCAACGGCACGGTCTCAACCCCGATGGTAACGGGTCAAGTTCAGGCGTCCTATGCCAGCGTCGTGACACGAACCCTTCCCGCCACGGCTCCCGGCATGCCCGTGTTTGTCATGAATAATGGTACTGTCCTCGCGGTCAGCGGATACGGCTATCAAGACAGCCGCATCAACTATTCCCTGGTCGGCGGTGGAACTGGCGTGATCAGCACCAGCGATGTTGACTGGAGTTCAACCACTCGCCTCAACGAAAAACGCGGTGTGCGCCTCTCCCTGCATGCCGCTCACGCCAACTCAGGCACCCCGGGCTTCTAGCTATGCTCACGTAGGCACAGCCGCCTTGGCTGTTCTTCCGAACAAAGCTCGAAAGTTCAAGGCCGCCAGCGCAAGCTGGCGGCCTTTGTCTTGTCTTGCCTGTGTGGGGCGGGCACCCCGGCCCGCCATGGAGTCTAGATGCTGTCCCCCTCGGGTACGGATGAAGGGGATAGGTCTAACATCTGCAATTGTCATTCCCTCTTCTTCTGCTAAAATCCCTGCCGTGAAACGCCGAACCCTTCTCCAAGCCCTTCCCGCAGCCACCTTCCTTTCCGCATCTCTCTGGGCCGCTTCGCAGAGTGACAACGCCACTCCCTCCTCAGGCGTCTACGAACTCCGCGTCTATCACGCCGCCGCGGGAAAATTGCCCGAACTGCTGGCCCGCTTCCGCGAACACACTATAAAAATCTTCGATCGGCATGGATTGAAAAGCGTCGCTTACTGGACGCCCGTCGATGAGCCCGAGAAGAGCGACACGCTGATCTACATCCTTTATCATCCCAGCCGCGAAGCGGCAGCCGCCAACTGGAAATCCTTCGGAGACGACCCGGAGTGGAAGAGTGTGCACGACAAATCCGAAGCGAATGGCAAACTCGTCAACAAAGTCGATTCTACCTTTATGGCCCTGACCGATTTCTCCCCGCGGTGGCGCTAGCAGTTGCGCTAGAGGAGAGGCCAGAACCGGTGCCCGGAAGAAGCGGCCTGAGTAAACACCGTGCAATAATAAACTTGTTTCGCGCGACTGCCAGGTTGGCGGCCCTTGTGCCAAAAGAAGCCGGCTTTAAGTGCCACACGCGCGAGGGACCAAGCTGTCAAGGGTGTGCCTGGTCGAAAATGTCCGTCATGTGCCCGACGGTACAAATGGCGAGCAGCTTCAGTCCAAAAAGCAAAATAGTTCCGAATGCAGTGCCCGATTTTACTCATCGGCCGAATTCTCAGGAGGGGCGCTCATGAACGTGGAATACACTGGCAGGCACTACGTAATCACCCCCACCATCCGCAAAGAAGTGGAAACCGGCCTCACAAAAATCCGCAAAATTTTAGGTGACCGCTTCGATACCAAGGTCATCCTCGCGGTCGAAAAGCACCGTCACACAGCCGAAATCACCATCAGCCCGCGCAATGGCCCGCTGGTCGGCTTGGCGCAAGCCAAGGATATGAACGTCGCGGTCAACGAAGCTCTTGATCATCTCGAAAAGCAGGCGGTCAAGTACAAAACCCGCTGGCAGTCGAAGAAACGCTCCGCACGCAAGAGTGAGGAAGTCAAAAAGTGGAACGGCCACTCGGCATCAGCGGATGAAACGGATGCGCGGCCCGTAATCGGCCTGACGGAGAAAACAGCTATTCCTGTCATGGTGCACAGATATCCGGCCGTGGCGAAAACCACCGAGGTTCACCTGGTCCGGTCCGAGGAAGCCGTCGCCATGCGCCCCATGACTCTCGAAGAAGCCATCAAGGAAGCCCACTTCCGAGACCGCGACGTCTTCGTCTTTCGCGACCCTAAAGGCAGAGTCATGATCCTGCACCGCACCCGCGACGGAAAGATGGAGCTGATTGAAGCCCCGTGAGAAGCGGCTCCCGGCTTCCGCTTTCCGGCTTCAGCAAACCGGGCGCACAAGCTGCCTCAGGTGGGGACAGCCGGCCGTATCTGGTACGCAGCTTTCGATGCCACCGTGGAAGAGCGGCGCTTCCAGGTGTCGCGTAAAGCGTCCCTAATCGTGCAGGCTTCAGCCCTAAGGAGACTGCGCGTCACGCGAAGACCAATAGCGCTTTGTTCCCGCACAACACATGAACAAACAGCACATTACTACGCTGAAATCCCCTCCTTGTCTCCGCGTTCTTCGCTCTTCGCCGAGACAGGGCGGGGAGTTTGATACTCTCGGCGACGGCGACCTTCTCCGTATTGGACTAGTCCCTCTGCCACGAGGCTATGACTTCCCAATCAACACTCCCGTGATGAACACCAGTGCGCCGCCGAGTCCCACCTGCAATGCGGCGGAAACCCAAGGCGTATCCATGTAGCGCTTGCGAACCCAGGTGATTGCGCCAAGCTCCGCTGCTACCACAGCTCCAGCCGCCCAAAGCGCCACTCGAAAGTCGCGCAGCAGAAAAGGCAGCGTGTGACCGATGCCCCCGAGAGCTGTCATCGCCCCGCAAATCAACCCGCGTATCCAGGGATGTCCACGTCCGGTCAGACTGCCGTCATCCGAAAGCGCCTCTGCGAACCCCATGCTGATCCCCGCCCCGGCCGAAGCAGCCAGGCCAACCAGAAATGCTTCGTGAGTATTCTGGGTAGCGAATGCCGCCGCGAAAACGGGCGCCAGTGTCGATACAGACCCATCCATCAATCCCGCCAGTCCGGGCTGAACGATCTGCAGCACGAAAAGCCGGCGCTGCGCGATTTCCTCGTCGGCCTTCACATTTGCCGGAAGTTTCTGCTTGTCGAGTTCCTGGGCCCGTTCTTCGTGTTCGCGCTCTTCATTGGCCAGATCATCCAGCAGTTGCCGGATGCTCGCATCCTGCGTGCGCGCCGAAGCCTTTTCATAAAAACGGCGAGTCTCCACCTCCATGGTGCTCGCCTCTTTCCGCACTGCTTCGATGCGCAGGGGACGTACCAGCCACAAGGCAGGCCGATCGACAAAACCGCGCACGTCCTGCCGCCGGATCAGCGGAATGTGCTCGCCGAATTTCTTCTGGAAAAGCTCGAGCAAGCGCCGCCGGTGCCCCGATTCCTCCTCGCGCATGCCGTCGAACATCGAAGCGGTTGCAGGATAGTCCTGCCGCAACCCGTCGGCAAAGTCGGCATAAACGCGTTCGTCTTCCTCTTCCAGACCGATGGCCAGGGCCAGGACTTCGCGTTCTGTAAGTTCTTCGAATTTTTTCATGCCGCCATAGATTACCTGTCACGCGCGAGATAGACAATCCGCATTTCGAAGATTCGACCTGCGATCGACAAAACGGGATTCCGCAACCGCCAGATTCCGGACAATCAGAACGGGAAGCGGAGGTCCCGCTTGGAATGCTACTATCCAGTTCATGAGGCCACGTCGGTCTTCTCGCGGGCAGCAAAAAAAATCCCCGGGCGAGGCGAAAAAATCCTCGCGTGCCCGGCCGCACTCGCCCGAACTAGTCATCATCACCGGCATGAGCGGTTCCGGCAAGGCCTCGGTGCTCAAGGCTTTCGAAGATCTGGGCTATTACTGCGTCGACAACCTCCCGGTGCAGCTCATCCCGCAGTTTGCCGACCTGGCGGTGCAATCGAGCGAGATTCGCCGCACCGCGCTGGTCGTGGACGTGCGCGAAGGATCCAAGCTGGAAGATCTTCCGAAGATCCTGAAGTCGGTCGGGCGCCTGATTCCGACGAAGGTAGTTTTCCTCGAAGCGTCGGACGCCGTTCTGATGCGACGTTTCAGCGAAACCCGCAGGCCGCATCCTCTGGGCACGGATTCGCCGGTAAAGTCGGCCTTAAAGGCCGAACGCCGCCACCTGAGCGCGATTCGGGCGGTCGCCGATCTCGTCATCGACACTTCCAAGTTCAATGTTCACGAGCTTCGCGCTCACATCACCGAGCGTTTTAAGCAGCAGTCCTCGGAAAAGAGCATCCTGGTATCCTGCGTAAGTTTTGGATTCCGCCAGGGCGTTCCCGAGGATGCCGACCTGCTCTTTGACGTGCGTTTTCTGCCCAACCCGCACTTCGTGCCCGAGTTCCGCGCCCTGACCGGACGCAATCCGCGTCTGGCCAAATATATTCGCTCGTTTCCGCAGACGCGCGAGTTCATCTCCCGCATCTCCGATCTGCTCGTCTACCTGCTGCCGCATTACATTCACGAGGGTAAGAGTTACTTGACCATCGCATTCGGGTGTACCGGCGGACAGCACCGTTCCGTCATGATCGCCGAGGAGGTGGGAAAGCATCTTCGGCACGCCGGATATCGCGTGAAAGTCGTACACCGGGACATTCCCAGCTAGCACGCGGAAGGATGCGACGAAGGCGGCAATCGGGTCCTCAAACAGACCAGGGGGAACCGAAACGCCATTTTCCCAGCGCATGACTCAAGTAGAATAGGGCCTTGCAATCCATGCGCATCCGACCGGCAGTCAGGGTTCGCGGCCTTCCGCGAAGGGGATTCCCATGCGGCAACTGATGCGGCTCATCCGCTATGCGCTTCCCTACTGGTGGCAAATCGTGTCTTCGGTTTTGCTCATGGCTGCCGTAGGCGCGCTCGACGCTTTCAAATATCTGCTGGTACGTCCGGTCTTTGATCGCGTGTTGAATCCGTCGACCGGATCGCAGAACATTCAGTTGTTTGTCATTCCCGGCACGCATCATCCCGTCTACCTGCAGCAGTTTGTTCCTTCGCATTTCACCAACGCCTGGACCATCGTGGCTTTCGCCCTGGTGGCATCCACAATTCTGAAGGGCATCTGCGACTACTCCGGGACATACCTGGTGAATCACGCCGGTTTCGGCATGATCACCGATCTGCGTGACGATCTTTACACCGCCTTGCTCCGCCGCTCCGCCGCATTTTTTTCCAAGCACACCACCGGCACTTTACTTTCCACTATCATCAACGACATTGAGCGCGTGCAGTACGCCATGTTGACCGTGCTCTCGGAACTTCTGCAGCAGTTCTTCACTTTCGTCTCCGTTGCTATCGTGGTGGTGATCCTGGGGGGGACCTGGCATGGGTGCTGCTCTTGTTTGTCCCCGTGATAATCTTTTCGTCGCGCAAGATCGGCTCCCGCGTCCGCCACACCACCCGCCACGGCCAGGACAAGCTGGCAGAAATCCAGAACATTCTGCACGAAACCATCACGGGCAATCGCATCGTGAAAGCTTTCAACATGGAGGACTGGGAAATTTCACGGTTCCGGCACGCGGCTCGCCGCCTCTTCCGCGCAAATCTTCGTTCGGTGGCGGCCACCGCGATCAGCTCTCCGTTGATGGATGTGTTTGGAGTAGTCGGAATCGCCATTCTGATTCTCATTGGCCGCGACCGAATCGTGCACAATCAAATGACGCCCGGTGTCTTCGTTGCCTTCATCACCGCCGTCTTCAGCCTTTACAATCCAGTCCGCAAATTTGCGCTTTTTTATAACAACTTTCAGCAGGCTCTCGGCGCCTCGTCCGAAATCTTCAAGTTCATGGATCTCGAAGATGATGTCCGTGAGAAACCGGGCGCTAAGGTTTTGCCAAAATTTTCCGCCAGCGTTCGTTTCGAGCGTGTCAGCTTCGCCTATGCCACTGACGGCGAAGAGAGACATGAAGTGCTGCATGTCATCGATCTGGAAGTTCGACACGGGGAAGTGCTGGCTGTCGTAGGCTCCAGCGGGGCGGGCAAGAGTACTCTGGTCCATCTGATCCCCCGCTTCTTCGATGTGACCGGCGGCCGACTACTGATCGACGGCTACGACGTGCGCGATGTCACGCTGGCCTCGCTACGGGCGCAGGTTGGCATCGTCACGCAGGAGACAGTACTGTTCAACGATACGGTGCGCAACAACATCGCCTACGGCCAGCCGAACGTTGCGCAGAAGCAAGTCGAGGCCGCGGCTCGTGCCGCGCTGGCCCATGATTTCATTGTCGGCCTCCCCGCGGGTTACGATACTGTCATCGGAGAGCGCGGCGTGCGTCTCTCCGGCGGCGAGCGCCAGCGATTGGCAATTGCGCGGGCGCTGCTCAAGAACGCGCCAGTTCTGATTCTGGATGAGGCCACATCGGCGCTCGACAGCGAATCCGAAGCGTTGGTGCAATCCGCATTGCATAATCTGATGAGCGGCCGCACCGTGTTCGTGATCGCGCATCGGCTTTCGACCGTGCGACGTGCGGATCGGATCGTGGTAATCGAAAATGGCACGATCGCCGACATCGGCCGCCATGAAGAGTTGATGAAAAAGTTAGGCACATACCGGCGTCTCTACGAATTGCAATTTGCCGGCGCCGATGCGCCCAACGTAGTCACGGAAATTTGAGAATACGGCCCCTATGCCCATACGCTCGATGACAGGTTTTGCGCAGGTAAAGGGTGAAATTCGGAACCGCGATGGCAACTTCCCATCCGTTTCCGCCGGTTCGGGGGAGTCCAAAGGCCGCCTCGGGTTCGCCCTGTCGCTCAAGTCGGTCAACCATCGTTTTCTGGATCTCCATTTTCGGCTTCCTTCCGGAACCGATTCTCTTGAAATGCAATTGAGGCGCCTGCTAAAGGAAAAGATGGCGCGCGGCCACGTAGAGGTCTTTCTGAGTTTGGAACGGACCAGCAGCGAAACGTTCGCGCTCAACCGCGAGATTGTCGGCGGCTACATCGCCGCATTCCGCGCTGCCGCAGCCGAGTTTTCTCTGGCCGCAGAACCCGACCTCAATGCGGTCTTGCGGATTCCAGGCGCCCTCGACTCCGCCAACAACAGCGCCGACGGCGAGATCGAGGCCGCGGTCATGGCGAAGGTCAGTGAAGCTCTCGATCGGCTGAATCTGATGCGCGAGGAGGAGGGCCGAGGCATTGCCCGCGAACTGCGCGAACGCATGGCCCACCTGGTGGAGGCCGGAAAGATTGTGCAGCAGCATCGCCGCGCCGTCCTGCAGAATTACAGCGAGCGCCTGCAGTCCCGTCTGCAGGAGTTGCTGGGCGCGACCGTCGACAAGGAACGTGTCCTGCAGGAGGCCGCACTGCTCGTCGATCGCAGCGACATTCAGGAAGAAATCGTGCGCCTGGAAAATCACGTGCAACATTTTCTTGGATTGCTCGAAAAAGGCGGCGAGATCGGAAAGAAACTGGACTTCCTGCTGCAGGAGATGAACCGCGAGGCCAACACACTGCTCTCGAAGACTTCGGGACTTGCCGGAGAGGCTCTGAAGATTACAGAGGCGGGGCTGGCCATGAAATCGGAGATCGAAAAGTCGCGCGAACAGGTGCAAAACCTGGAATGAGCGCAAACTACAGACCTCTGATTTGCATTATTTCGGCGCCCTCCGGGTCGGGAAAATCCACGTTAGTCAATGAGTTGCTGAAGCTGGTTCCCGGTCTCGACTTTTCGATCTCATACACCACGCGACCTCCCCGGGGCAGCGAGCAAAACGGCAAGCAATATCACTTTGTTTCCCGCGAACAATTCGAACAGATGATTCAACACGACGAGTTTCTGGAGCACGCCAACGTTTTCGGAAACTACTACGGCACGTCGCGGCGGTTTCTGCGCGAGGCCGAAGAAAAAGGCCACGACCTTTTGCTCGACATCGACGTGCAGGGTGCGGAGCAGATGAAGCGGCGGTTGCCGGAGGCGGTCAGCATTTTTGTGCTGCCTCCAGACCGCAAGACGCTGGAATGGCGCCTGCGCAAGCGCAGCGAAGACGCGGAAGAGGTGATCGCACGCCGATTGGTTACGGCCACTCGTGAGATCGGAAACTATAACAAGTACGACTATATTTTGATCAACGACGATCTCGAGGAGTCGATCGAGAGTCTGCAGGCGATTGTTTTGTCGGAGCGTCTGCGCCGGTCGGGACGGCCTCTTTCGACCGACGAACAGAAAATCGTGGAATCGGCGGACCGTCACCGGCTGGCCAATGTCCGGGAACGCATCGCACCGATCCTTGACTCCTTTGGTAACCCTCCTCCTCCAGCACATCCCTAGATTTCGCGGTATCATTTCAAAGACGCCAGAACGGCGTCGGTGGGCGCGTATCGAATCGAACGGGACAGCCTGAAAGTCGGCCGCGTTCTGGGAACGGATTGTTCGACGTTCGGCAGTGGTTAAACTTCGAACCTGGTTTTAAGGGAGAGTCCCAATGAAGTTGATCGAAGGTTTTGACAGCAACTACCGATACATCTTGGTGGCAGCGCGGCGGGCACGGCAACTTCAGTCAGGTGCTCCGCCGGTGGTTGATACCAATTCGCGCAAGCCCTGCCGCATCGCGCAGGACGAAATCCGCGCGGGCAAGGTGAAGTGGGAAATTCCAGAAACCCGCAGCGCCGCCCAGCAAGCCGAAGAAGCGCTCGACAAGGCGCTCGGGCAGGAGTGAAAAGATCGTTAATTTGGTGATTGCCGGCGGTTGACTGCGAGACCAGACCTGGCGAGACCAAGCCCGGCACCGATGGTTTTGAATCAACAATCAAAAATCACAATCAAAAATCCATGAAGATTGCGCTTGGCGTCACCGGAGGAATCGCGGCCTATAAAGCGGCGGAAATTGTCCGCTTGCTGCAGGACCGCGGCATCCGCGTGCAAGTCGTGATGACGCGCGCCGCCCAGGAGTTTGTACGTCCTCTCACGTTCGCCGCTCTGTCCGGAGAGAAAGTCATTACCGGAATGTTCACGCGGGGTGATGAAAGTGGCCCAGAGCACGAGGAGGCGCCCAATATCGATTCCGCGATCGAACACATTGCCGTCGCCCAGTCCATCGACGCCCTCGTCGTCGCGCCCGCAACGGCGGACATCCTGGCTCATTTCGCGCAAGGAATTGCCACGGATTTTCTGACCACGCTTTATCTCGCCACCACTGCGCCAGTGATCGTGGCGCCCGCCATGAACGTAAACATGTGGAACCACGAAGCCACGCAGGCGAATCTGCGAAATTCTGCGCCAGCGTGGCGTGAAAATTGTTGAGCCGGACGCAGGCTATCTGGCTTGCGGAATGACCGGCCCGGGCCGGCTCGCTGAAAATGACACCATCGTTGCCGCGGTGTTGGAGACGCTCGGTGCGTCCCAGGATTTAAGCGGCGAAACCGTGCTGATCACCGCCGGGCCCACGCGGGAAAAAATCGATCCCGTACGCTATCTCACCAACCGCTCCAGCGGTCGCATGGGCTATGCCATTGTCGAGGCGGCGCTTGCGTCGCGGCGCGCGTGTGCTTCTGATCACCGGGCCAACCTCACTGAATCCGCCCGGAGCCGCCGAAGTAACTCGAGTCGAGTCGACTGAGGAAATGCGCGACGCAGTGCTCAAATTGCTTCCCCAGGCCAGCATGGTAATCAAGACCGCCGCAGTTTCCGACTATCGCCCAAAGGCTGAGGCTGGCCAGAAGATCAAGCGCAAGGGCGCGATGACTCTCGAACTCGAAGCCACGCCCGACATTCTGAAAGAGATTTCGCTCAAGAAAAGTCGCAGATTGTCGTGGGCTTCGCCGCCGAAACCGAAAATGTTCTGGAAAATGCGCGTCAGAAATTAGTCATCGAAGAATCTCGACGCTATCGTAGTCAACGACGTTTCACGAGAAGGCGTGGGTTTCGATTCCGACCGTAACGCGGTCACAATTATCAGCCGCGACGAAGTCGTCGAGGTTCCCGAAACCACGAAATGGGAAGTGGCCCAGCGCGTCCTGGACCAGATCGTCCGTCTCCGCCAGCACCGTAAATCTCCAGTAAAGGCCTGATTTGTCATCCTGAGCGAAGTCAGTGCGCCGCGAAGCGGAGAACTGACGCAGTCGAAGGATCCCTACCCTCACCCAGTCGTCCCGTCCCCGCACCACGCTATAATAGCGACACCCATGCCATCCGTTCTTGATCCGGAATTGCGGCGCGCTCTCGCCGAGCGTGTTCGTTATTGTCACGAGATGGGTATCTACGATTTCTACCGCCGTGAATCGCGAGCCCCGAAATCCGCAGCAATCGTTGCCGAAGTTGAGACTCTGTCTTTATCTTCCACATCCCAGGAAACTGCGAGAGGAAATGCCCGCAAGAAAAGTCCGCCATCGTTGCGAAGGCTACGGCAAAGACATTCTGCATGTGCTGACGCCCCATCCGGAGCAGGGCGTGACCGATCCCATCGCGGCGCTCAAACTGATTCGCGAAGATCTCGGCGACTGCACGCGCTGCAAACTCCACCAGCAGGGCCGGAAGCAGATCGTCTTCGGCGTGGGCAATCCGCGCGCCGACCTGATGTTCGTGGGCGAAGGTCCCGGCGCCGATGAAGACACGCAGGGCGAGCCCTTCGTCGGCCGCGCCGGGCAGTTGCTCAACAACATGATCAAAGCCATGGGCATCCGCCGCGAAGATGTTTACATCGCGAACGTCGTGAAATGCCGCCCGCCGGGCAATCGCACCCCGGAGCGGGACGAATGCGAAACCTGCTCGCCGTTTCTCATGCGGCAGATCGCCGTCGATCAAGCCCAAGGTCGTAGTCGCGCTGGGCGCAGTGGCGGCGAAAAATCTGCTCGCCATCAACGCGCCCATGTCGGAACTGCGCGGCCGCTTTTACGATTTCATGCCCGCGGGCGCGCGCAGCAGCGATTCTTCTGGCAGGGAACGAAGCTTGCGGTGACGTACCATCCCGCGTTTCTCCTGCGTGATCCGCGCCAGAAAGGCGAAGCCTGGAAAGATCTGCAGATGGTCATGAAGTATCTGGGCCTCGACACCTCCGAAGAAAGACGAGTAATTCAAACGAAATTGTCATGCTGAGCGCAGTCGAGTTTTCGCGAAGCGAAGTAATCGACGGGTCAACGCATCCCTACTAGCGAAAATGCTCCGGCTTCGCTCCGGTCCCCGGCCGGGCCAGCTGATTTATCCTTCCAAGCATGCCCGAATTCTGTGACGTTGCCGTGCCCGTGCCGCTCGACATGGTCTTCACCTACCATGTTCCCGCGGATGCCACGCCCGTCGTAGGCGGGCGCGTGCTGGTGCCGTTTCGCCAGCGGCGCATGACGGGCATCGTCGTCGAACTTCACGACCGCAAACCCTCCGTCAACTACCAAGAAGATTCTTTCCGTCCTGGACTCAACGCCCGTGCTGGATGAGCAACTCCTGCTTCTCGGCCACTGGATTTCCGACTACTATCTCGCCCCACTTGGCGAAGTTTTCCGCACCATGCTGCCGTTGAATGCCGAGTTCAAGCGTTCGATCGGGTATCGCCTCACCGAAGATGGCCAAATGGTACTGCATCGGGCGGGATTGTCCGGATCGTCCGCCCGTTCGCGCCGTACTCCGGAAGAACAAGCCGCCGAGTTCCGCGTCCTCGATTATCTTGCGGGATATATTTCCGAAAGCGCCGTGGCTTCTGCCCCTGAGGGACCGCTTCCGATTCGCGAGCAAACGATTCGTTCCGCCACCAAGGCAACGAAATCGCTTCTCGCCGGAATGGTTCGCAAGAAATGGCTATCGCGCGAAGACGTTTCCGCTCCCCGCGACGCCACGCGCACCATAAAGATCGCACTGCTAAAATCCGCCGACGGCAAGCTGAATGACAACCAACGGATGGTGATCGACACGCTGGCTGCCGCCGGGGGGAGAGTCCCAGTCTCCACCTTGCAATTGCTGGAAGTTCCGCGAACCACGCTCCCAACATTGGTTCGGCGTGGCCTCATCGAGATTCTCGAAGAGCCCGCCGAGTTCGCCGTCTCGCGCTCCAGGCCGCGGCCGGCGCTCTTCGACTTCGATCTAAACCTCCGCCAGCAAGCTGCGCTCAAGCAGGTAAAAGACGGTGTCGAAGCGCGCAAGTTTTCCGGCATGCTATTACACGGCATAACCGGATCGGGAAAGACCGCCGTATATCTGGCCGCCATGCGCGCCGTGCTCGAAGCCGGGCGCTCGGCCATTCTTCTCGTGCCGGAAATCGGCCTGACGCCGGCCGTGGCCGCCGACCTCCATCAAATCTTCGGCGAGGAAGTTGCCATTCTGCACTCCGCTCTCTCCGATCGCGAACGCGCCGAGCAGTGGCACCGCATCAAGCGTGGCGACGCCCGCATGGTGGTGGGCACGCGATCGGCAGTCTTTGCTCCGGTGGCCGATCTTGCGTTGATCATCGTCAACGAAGAGCACGATTCTTCCTACAAACAGGAAGAGACGCCGCGTTACCACGCCCGTGACGTTGCCGTGATGCGCGCCAAGATGGCGAACGCCGTAGTCGTGCTGGGCTCGGCAACGCCGTCACTCGAATCTTATTTCAACGCGAAGAAAAATAAATATGCGCTCATCGAATTGCCGGATCGTGTCGAGCGGCGTCCGCTGCCTGACGTCGAAATCATCGACATGCGCCAGGAGTTCCAGGAAACCGGCCACGAGCAGGTCATCTCGCGCAAGCTCGCTGCCGAAATCAAAGACCGCCTTGACCGAAAAGAACAAGTCATGGTGCTGCTCAACCGCCGTGGATATTCACCGGTCGTTCTCTGCCGCACCTGCGGCAAAAAACTCGAATGCCAGAATTGTGCCATCGCGCTTACTCATCACAAACGCGAACATAAAATGGTTTGCCACTATTGCGGCTACACGGCGCCCGTCCCGAAAGCCTGCATTCACTGTGGCAGTGAGTACGTTTATTTTCTTGGCACGGGATCCGAAAAACTCGAAGAGTTGCTGCATGGCATGTTTCCCCAGGCGCGCATCGCCCGCCTCGATCGCGACACCGTCCGCAGTCATCAGGATTTCGAACGCGCCTTAAACGCGCTGAACGAAGGCGAACTCGATTTGCTCGTCGGCACGCAGATGATCGCCAAAGGCCACGACATTCACGGCGTAACTCTGGTGGGCGTCGTCGGAGCCGATGTCGCGCTCGGCTTTCCCGACTTCCGCGCCGCCGAACGTACGTTCCAATTGCTGACCCAGGTAGCCGGTCGCGCGGGAAGAGGCCAAACGCCCGGCAAAGTTGTGCTCCAAACCTATTTTCAGGATCATTACGCCGTGCAGTACGCAGCCCGCCACGACTTCATCGGATTCTACGAAAAAGAGCTGCAATTCCGCAGCTGGATGCACTACCCGCCATATTCAGCGCTGGCCAACGTGCTGGTACGCAGCGACCAACTCGACGACGCTCTGCAATGGTCGGGAACGTTAGGGAAGTGGTTTGACTCGACACGTCATGAAGGCGTGCGCGTGCTCGGCCCGGCGCCCGCGCCCATCGTGCGCCTGAAGCGCGACTACCGCTACCACTTCGTCCTCAAGTCCCCGAGTCGCGAAAAGCTCAACATCACCCTGCGTGCGATGCTGGCCTACGCCGCGCAAAAAAAGATTCCGCGCACCCAAGTGATCGTCGATGTCGATGCACTGTGGTTGTTGTGAAAAATGATTAACTAGCGACAGCCGCCTCGGCTGTCAGGCGGAGCGAAGGTCCGCTGTCCCATCGCAGCCCGAGCTATCGCCAGCTCATCTGGAACGGTGAAATCGTGAACGTCAGCACCATCATGATCAGGGCCAGCAGTGCAAGCGCCCAGCGACTCACAGGAAGCAACGGATATTCCGGCGCCTGCCGCTGCCGGTAAGTCAGCAAATTCATTACAACGAGCAGCCCTGCCCATACCCGCCACCCCATGTACCGATGTCCCAGATAAATCAGCGCGATCACCGTGACCCACGAAATAACCCGGTGCGCTCGAGGCGACAACGAATACACGATGTGTCCGCCATCCAGCTGGCTGCTGGGCAGCAGGTTCAGTGCGGTGGCAAACATACCCACCCACGCCGCCACTGCCGTCGGATGCAGATAGAGTCGCGTCAGCGGCAATCCGGCAACGGCGTTATTCGGAACCACCGTCCGCATCAAGCTATGCACGATCTGGAAAATCACAGGAAATCCCAATTGCAGATCTGAGGGTCCGATGCCAGCGGCCCGCGGTTTCGAAAGTGTAAACGCGACAGCGAGGGTGGCGACTGCCACCACAAATCCCGCGATCGGCCCCGCAATGCCGATGTCGAACAACGCAGCCCGCGAACGAATCGGTGCCTTGATGCGGATCACCGCTCCCAGCGTCCCAATCAACGTCGGCGCGGGAATAAAAAAAGGAAGCGTCGCCCGCACTCCGTAATACCGGCAAAACAGATAGTGCCCCATCTCATGCGCCAGCAAAATAAACAGCAGGGTCCCTGAAAACGGGATCCCAAGCAGCAATCGCGACGGTTGCGCCAGCACCCATCCCAACGGGAAAAACGGAATCCATTCATCGCCCGCCACAAATGGCGGCAAATCGTGCAGGAAGTTGAATTCCATCCGCGCCCCTACCACCAGCGTCGTGAAGCAGGTCGCAACCAGCAGTAAGGCATGCAGCCAATAGCGCTCCCGCGGCCGTCCTACGAGCGGCGGCAGCGGGCGGTAGTACTCATGCGTGGAAGTAGGAATCGGGAAATTGGGTTCCGACATCATTCTCGGGATGGGACCCAAGTCGGGACCCTTCTTCGATGCTACTACGGGCTGAGAAAACGCGTGAACAGAAGAACGGAACTATGGTGCTGTGGTTCACGAAGTCAAAATGGGGGAGGAAAAATGAGGTGGGAAGCAGATGAATAGGAAATAATTATGTGGGACAGCCGCCCTTGCGGTCCCTCGAGCGCAGCTCGAGGTCTTTGTTCGGTCGCGAAACAAATCTCGAACAGAAATCACCGCCTCGCCCAGGGGAGATCTCGTCAGTCGATCGACTGCAATTCCTTCCCCGGCTTAAATCTCACGGCCCTTCCTGGCGGAATGGACACTTCAGCTCCGGTGCGCGGGTTGCGCCCGATTCCGGTCTTGCGCGGACGCACGTTGAACACCCCAAATCCCCGCAGTTCAATGCGATTGCCGCCGGCCAGCGCCTTCTTCATACTCTCGAAGACCGTCTCCACGGCCAGCTCGGCCTTGGTCTTCGTAATGCCGGTTTTGGCTACCACTTCATTGATAATGTCGAGCTTGATCACAAGCGCTCCCCAGTGCAGGCTCGAAAACGATGCTTCAAGTGATTGATGCTAAGGGAGATAAGCAAGATTGTCAACGGGAGCATCAGCCCCGTAAACTGGCAGGCAAGGAGTTGTCTTTCTTAAATTGTTTTAGTTTTGATCCTATTGCCAAAAATCAGGTTTTTCCACGAACTTCCATGCGCCACCAAGCATATCTTCGCGTTGTCAATGACGAGGCGACCATTCGCAAGCTTCACTTGGAAACAAATATTCCAAGCGCCGTCATTAAGCCGCTGAAGGCACGCAGAGAGGGAACCGAAGAGGTTTGGTGGCACTGGTACACCGACAAAGTCGACCTTGACCTCGCCGACATCGACAGCGGCGTGAAGGCTCTTTTGGAACGATATCGGCCTTTCTTCGCGGATATCAAGAAGTACAGAGGGCCGGATGCCGACACTTACCTGGAGCTAGTTACTTATCATCGGGAGAATGAAGAACCTCAGGGACTATATCTATCTCCGAAAACAATTCTGCTGCTGGGCGAGCTGGGAGCTGCACTGGACAATGATTGCGTATATGACGTACTAAACAATCCTCGTGAGACGTGAAGCTTCGGTGTTTGCCACATACTCCTGGCTCGATGACAGGAAATGAGCTACGCTGAACACATCTGAACCCGTTGGCTGCTGCTGCCGTCGGGTCAGGACGATACTGAGATAAACCAGCGAAAATCAGCCCTCAGCACAAGGAGCCAGGACTTGCAATTCAACCTCGAAACCGAACGTGAGACGGACGGCCGCTGGATCGCGGAAATTCCAGAGATCCCTGGTGCGATGGCCTACGGCAGAACAGAAAAGCAAGCCAAGGCTAAGGCCTATGCCTTAGCTTTACGAGCTATTGCTGATGATGTCGAGAGGTCGAATCGCGTACCTCAATCGATCAATATTGGCTGCATATCGGCATGAGCGCGTGGCCCAGCACGCGGCCCGGATCGTTTCAAGGCGCTGTTGAAGATTGGCTGGTCAGTTGTTTCTCAAAGCGGTTCTTATATCAAACTTCGACACCGCGATTCCAAGTTCCCCGACTACATCTGGGCATTTCATGGCAAAGAGGAAATCGGTCCTCGCATGCTCGCCCGAATTGCGAAACACACGGGCTTGACATCCGCTGATCTGTGACGACCGCGAACAACTCTCCCCTAGCTCACCCGCAAATACGTCGTATACGGCTGATCCTCAATTGCCGTAAATGGCATCATCTTCATCACTCCGTTGCCAATATCGACGTGCCATACTTCCGGAACCATCTTCTTCACGACGAGCAATTGCGCGCGCGTCACAGTGGGCTGTGAATCCGTAACGGCAAACAGCACGACTGGCCCGACCAGCAGCGCCACGGTATCCGCGTGCTGCGGATCAACCGCCTCCAGCCGCGCCTTCATCGGAAGGTCCAAATCCACTCGGTCGCCAGTCTTCCACCGCCGCTGCAGACGCGCGAACGTCCCGGCCCGCGCCGTCTCGCGTTTCCCATTGACCGCCACCGACGCTCCCTCGGCCCAGACCGGAATCCGCAGATACAGCGCAAACTCCGCCGGCCGCGACACTCTTATCTGGAACTGCACGTGCCCATCATAGGGATACCCGCTCTTCTGCGTCAGCACAATCTGCGCGGCGCCCTGCGTCCAGCGCAGCGTCGAAGGGATGTAAAGATTCACATACACCCCGCGCGCATCGCGGAAATACGTATTGATCCGATAATCGGCCGTGACCTGCGGCATTGTCCCCGAGCAGCACGGCCAGCGGTGCGGCGAATACACTTTGCTTCCCTGAAAGTTGTAGTCCGAGTAATAGAACGTCCGCCCGTCGGGCTCCAGTGGCTTCGCCCCCAGGATCGTGTTGTACATCACCCGCTCCATGCTGTCGCCATAACGCGAATCGCGCGTCACCCGCAGCAGATAGCGCGTCAGCTTGAAATGCGCATAGGAACCGCACGGCGTCTCAAAACCGCTGTGAGTCTTCGTAAGGCTGTCATACACATCGGGGCTCCCGGTGGCGCGCAGCGTCTCGTCCGGCCCCCAGCCTCCCGTGGCGAAACTCTGCGCGGTGAGCATATCGAACCCATTCTTTGCCGCCCGCAGATGCTTCTCACTTCCGATCGTCAGATACGCCTGCATCGCTGAGCAAAGCGAGTTCACATGGCTGTAAGCATGCCGTCCGGCCAGGTCGTTCTGTCCCGCTGCCAGCCGGTCAAAAAAAACGTCATTCGAATACTGCACCCCGAGCGCGCGGTAGCGCTCTCCCGCCCCGCGCTGGTAGGCCAGAAAAAGATTCTCCGGCATCGTGTACGATTCATCCCAGGTCCACGATTCATCTTTGCCCGGCCGCCAGCTCTGCCCATGCTCAACCGCGTGCGGCGGCAAATGCGGCAGCGCCGTGTCGGTCGTTTTTTGCAGAATCGACCAGGCATCCGGATCGCCCGCGTACTTGTGCGAATCGATCAGCCCGCACACCAGCTTGTCGTAACAATAAGCAGGGAAGCGGTTATTTTCGTAAAACTTCCCGTCAATGGTCTGTGCGTAAAGCCGGTTCAAGCGCAGCACTTTGTCTCGCGCAGCCCGCGATCCTGTGATCGCATACATCCGCGCCAGTGCCGATACCCACTGCCCAAACGTCGCCGAAGGCGCGAATCCCGCATCAAACGTGTGCCAGTCGTAGTTGGGATCGTACCGGTACCATCCGCCCAAATCCTCGCCAGGAGCGGATTGCCCGATCATCTGCCGAAACGGTTTAAGCAACGCATCATCGCTCAAATCCATCAGCACGGCATGCGTCTGTTGCAGTTGCTGCTCGTGTGCAACGCTTTCCAGCGTGACATCGCCGTAACTGAACTCGTCGAGCGGAGCGGATTGTTTCGGTTCCGATGAGGTGGGCCGGCAGAATTGGCCAGTGCCGAACTTCGAAAACCTGGAATCATACTCGCGGCGGACGCCAATGTGACCGACTGCAGGAACTTTCTACGCGAGATCGTGTATAGGGAAGACATTCTTCCTCCCAATCTTTCAGGTGGATCTATGACACCGGGTTATGATACTGGCAGGAGGTCTACGAGAAACCAAAATCTATACAGCGTTTTGGCGTAAGAAGTGGAACCGCGTTAGCGCTGGTTTTCCCCTTCTTTGTACATATACTTGATGGCGGGCTTGTAGATCATCAGGTTGGGCTCGCCGTTGTCGCGGTTTACCTTGATGCAGTTCCGGTCGTACCATTCGATGATGCCGTGCACTTCCTCGCCGTCGCGTAGCACGATGACCATCGGCGTCCGCGACTGCATTTGTTTCTGATAATAAAAATTCTCGGCGTTGGTCTGCTCCGGTGGCGCGGGCTTTTTTCCTGCGCCGCCTCCCGCATCGCCGCGATCTCCTCGATCTCCCCGGTCGATACGTTCTCCGCGATCATGCCGCTCCGGCCGGTCGCGCCGCTCGACCGCCTGCAGCGAGCCGGAATTGTGATTGCCGTGATTCTCCGCCCGAGACAAAGTTGGCCGGATCAGCTTGCGGTTGGCGAAACTTTCCTTCTCCGCCGATTCGCCGGCGGGAACGGGATCCATGATTTCCTTCATAGTGGCGCACCTCATGCTACACGCGTTCGAGCAAACCACCACATCTGGGACCCTGTGAATATATCTGACGAAGGCGTGAAATTTTACTTACCGTACCACAGGAATCCTGCCCTGACAATCCTTCCTTAGTGCGACGAGCCCACAGTGTGCCGAATCTTGCATACCGCCCCTAGAATATCGATTTGCTCCTCTATCTCGTGCTCGACAGGTCCGCGCCAAGCTCTTTTTCGCCGCTCCAGGTGACAAGCGCCACCAGACTCGCCACCGGAAATATGGTCCACGCCAGCACTGGCGGAGTAGCTCCCTCCATAGCGCTGTTCCGCGACCTTGCCTGGATCACCCCATTCCACGAGGAAAGGAAGTTTCCCACCTGGTAGGCGAATCCGGGAAACGTTCCCCTCACGGCCGGCGGCGAAAGTTCATTCAGGTGCGCGGGAATCACTCCCCACGCTCCCTGCACCATAAACTGCATCAGAAACCCGCCCAGCGCCAGCATCGGCACGGTGTGCGAATAGGCCCACAGCGGAATCACATGGAATCGCCAGCAGCGCCGCGATAACAATCGCCTTCCGCCGCCCGATCTTCTCCGACCAGGTTCCGAAAAAAATTCCTCCCAGCAGCGCGCCAAGGCTGGCAATGATCGTGATCATTCCCACCATATGCGGAGTGAAGTGATGGTTCTTTTCAAGAAATGTCGGATAAAGATCCTGACGTGCCATGGCTGAAGGAATTGAAGGCAAACATCAGCACGACCAGAAAAAGAAAGTGCCCAGATACGTGAAAATCGTCCTGGCCCAGATGGCTCTCTGCTTTCTCGATACCTGCCCCTGCAGCCCAGGCCGGCGACTCGTCGACTTTGGTGCGAATGTAGATGACAAGAAACGCCGGCAGCGCTCCGATCACAAACATTCCCCGCCAGCCCACGAAGGGAAACAGCGGCCGCGTAAGCCACGAGCCGCCAGCAGATATCCCACTACATAGCCCTCCTGCAGCACGCCGGAGAAGAAGCCGCGTCCCTCGGCGGGCAGAGTCTCGAAGGCCAGCGCCGCGCCCACGCCCCATTCCCCGCCCATGGCCACTCCGAAAAACGCCCGCATGATCAGAAAAACCTTCAACGACGGGGCGAACGCCGACGCCAGCTCAAAGACCGAATAGAGCGATGATGTCCACCATCAGCGTCGGCCGCCGCCCAAACCGGTCCGCCATCAGCCCAAACAGAAACGCGCCTACCGGACGCATAGCCAGCGTGAGAAAAATCGCTTCCGCTATCGCCGAAACCTTCGTCTGAAAATGCGCCGCCAGCGCACTCACGCAAAACGTCAGAATGAAGAAATCAAACGCATCCAGCGACCATCCCAGAAAACAGGCGATAAACGTATTCCGCTGCACCGCAGTCAACCGGCGAAAGTGCCCCAAGAATTCCATGATTTGTTTTGGTTCTTCCTCTGTGGACCTCCGTGTCCTCTGTGGTTATGCTCTTGTTCCCGCGCGAAGTCCCGCGGATGCTAGCATAGGTTTTCAAATCAACACTCAAAAATCATCAATCAAAAATTCTCCCATGCCCGAACTCGACCTTCCGCAGCGCCAGACGCCCGATTCGCTCATGCTCACCGGCTTCTGGTATCGCGCTCTGCCCGCGGATCGCGTCCACCGCAATCGCCTGCATAAGGCGACGCTGCTGGAGATTCCGCTCGTAATCGGCCGCGACCGCCAGGACCAGCCCTTCGCCCTCCGCGACACCTGCCCGCATCGCGGCATGCCGCTCAACTGCGGCCGCTTCGACGGAGAAAATCTCGAGTGCGGATATCACGGCTGGCGGTTCGACGTCCACAATGGCCAGTGCCAACTGGTCCCTTCGCTCACCGCCGATCAAAATCTCAAAGTGGATCGCATCTATGCCGGCAGCTACGCCTGCGAAGAGCAAGACAGTTTTATCTGGGTCTTCATCCCCGATCCCGCCCCGCCAGGCGCCGGATTCGCCCCACCCATCGAACCTCCCGAAGCCGCGCCGCAGATCGAAAAATTCACCTCGAAATACAAGCTTGCCTATCTCCAGGCCGAAATGCCGGTCAGCATCGATCACGGCATCATCGGACTCATGGATCCGGCGCACGGCCCATTCGTCCACCAGGCATGGTGGTGGCGCACCCAGCGCAGCATTCACGAGAAGAAGAAACTTTTCGAGCCTATCCCGAACGGTTTTCGCATGAGCGCGCACACGCCAAGTTCCAACTCCGCGCCCTACAAAGTGCTGCGCCTCTACGCCGACGCCGATTCCATTACCACCACCATCGACTTCGTCCTGCCCAATGTTCGCACCGAGACCATTCGTGCAGGCAAATACTGGTTCTCTAGCCTGACCACGGTCACTCCGATCTCCCGCAATCATTGCCGCATCGATGTAGTCGCCGCCTGGAATCTGTTCCGCTGGGTTCCCTTCGTCTCTACATTGATGAAATTCGTTTTCGCAAAATTCGTCGAACAAGACCGCCGCACCATGGAACTGCAAGCCGAAGGCCTCAAACACAATCCGCACCTGATGCTGATCGACGATGCCGACCGCCCCGCCAAGTGGTACTTCCAACTGAAAGCCGCCCATCTCGAAGCAAAGCGCACCGGCGGTGAAATGAAGCACCCAATGTCAGGCCCAGTCACGTTGAAGTGGAGAAGCTAAAGCTCGTGTGGGCGCGGGCGACTCGCCCGCGCAGCCGCGAAGCGGCGAAAGAATACAGCCCACGGCGCAAGCCGTGGGTCGCACCCGGGTCCAGACCGGGAACATAGTTGACAAAGCAGACCGGGCACATGGTTGACAGATTGGTCCGTTCACCGAAGGCAGCTACAGAGGAGCATGCCTTGGAAAGTGAGCGGAGTGGTGGAGAGACGAAAGCAGTTTGTCGAGCAGTGGTTGTCGAAGGAGTGGACGATGACTGAACTGTGTGCCCGGCACGGAATCTCGCGCCAGGCGGGATACAACACGTTGGCGCGGTACCAGGGCGAGAACTGGAATGGTTTGGAGCTGGGCAGTCGTGCGCCTCACCGTCATCCCAACCAGACGTCGCCAGAAGTTGAGCAGCAGATCGTGGAGTTGCGGCACCAGCACATGCGTTGGGGACCGCGGAAGCTGAAGGTGGTACTGGAACGCGAGCAGCCGGAGGTGATCTGGCCGGCGGCCAGCACCATGGGCGAGTTGTTGCGCCGCGAAGGACTGGCCAGCGCGCGCAAGAAGCGGCGCCGCATGGATCCGTATACCGCTCCCTTCGCCTCAGCCAGCGAACCCAACCGCGTGTGGTGCGGCGATTTCAAGGTTGGGACCGCACCCAGAACGGCGAGCGCATCGATCCGCTGACTATCAGCGATGCCTGCACGCGTTATTTGCTGCGCTGCCAGGCGGTGGAGAAGATGGACACGGCAAGAGTGCAGGCCATCTTCGAGGCCGCTTTCCGCGAGTACGGTCTGCCGCAGTCGATTCGCACCGATAACGGCGCGCCCTTTGCCTCGCGTGCTATCGCTGGCTTGTCACGACTGGCGGTGTGGTGGATGAAACTGGGCATCGTGCCCGAGCGCATTCAACCCGCGCATCCGGAGCAGAACGGACGGCACGAGCGCATGCACCTGACGCTGCAGCAAGAGACCATGACCCCGATGGCGGCCAACCGGCGCGCACAACAACGCCGCTTCGATCAGTTCCGCCGCGAGTATAACCAGCAGCGTCCCCATGAAGCGCTGGACATGCGTACCCCCGCCAGTTGCTATGCGCCTTCGCCGCTCGCTTATCCGGCGCGGGTGCGCCAGCCGGAGTACAACACTTCGCTGCTGGTGCGGCGCGTGCACCTGCGGGGACAGTTCTCCTGGAAACACCACGACGTGTTTGTGAGCGAGACGCTGATCGGAGAACGCATCGGATTGGAGCCGATCGATGATCGCTGGTACACGATTTATTTTGCCCAATTTCCCTTGGGGCGCTTCGACAGTCGAAGCCAAACCGTTCATCGACTCTCGCCAGCGCCAGGCTTCTACAGAGCTGATGCAGGGGAAGGGGAACCGCCCCCTTCCCCTGCACCCCATCCCCAAAACCCGGACCAGAAACTGTCAACTATGTCCCCGGTCTAAACTGTCAACTATGTCCCCGGCTGGACATATAGAGTCAAGGGAATCAGCCCCGAAGGGGCGAAAGAAAGGGAAACCCACCTAAGCGACCTGTAACTGTCATTCCGCCACCAGCCAATCCATAGCCTCTTCCCGGGTCTTAAACGTAGGCAGCTCCCGCTGCGAAAAGCTCTTGAAATGTTCGTAGAAAACGTGTGGCAGACTCTCCGTCCCAATCCACGCAGCTCGCCTCACATACGGACGATCGAGCACGAGAACCTCCTGCGCCCGCCGAGCCACACGCTTGTCGATCTCCGCGCCCGCGAAGTCAGCCAGGATCAGTACCGATCCCCGCGGTTGCCGAGCCACAGTCGCCCGAATCATGTCGAGCAACAAAAGAGCTTCGTCCGCGCTGCAGTGGCTGAAATCAAGCTGCAAAATTGCCTGACCTTTATGCTTCACGAAGCGCAGCCGCTCCTCGAGCAGTTCGCCGGACCTCACGCGAGCAGCCCCTCCACCACGCCGTAAGCCCCGTCCAGCGCGGCATCCAACGCCGAAGCATCTTTCCCCCCAGCCTCCGCCAGGTCCGGACGTCCTCCGCCCTTGCCGCCAACTGTCTGCGCCACCGGACCAATCACCTTCCCCGCCTGCACGCGCCCGGTCAAATCCTTAGTCACTCCTACGATCAGCGCCACGTTGCCATTCGAAGCCGAGCCCAGAATGACTACTCCCGATCCAATCTTGTCGCGCAACTGATCGACCAGCGTCCGCAACTGCGCCCGCTCCAGATTGTCCACGCGATGCGCCAGCACTTTCACACCCTTCACTTCTTTCACCTGCTCGCCAATGTTCGCCGTACTCGACGATGCCGACTTCATCCGCACCTGATCCAGTTCCCGTGTCAGCCGCTTGATCTCCGCATCTTTCTTTTCGAACTCCGCCTTCAGTGCGTCAGCTGGAGAGAACACGGTTTCAGCGGAAGCGGCTTCGGACGAGGGTGCCCCATCCTTGCGCGTTTTCTGCGCAAGGGTGGGAGAAACGAATGCCGACACGACGTTCTCCAATTGATGATCCCGACGAAAATGCCGTAACGACCCCTCGCCCGTAATCGCCTCCACTCGCCGCACGCCGGAAGAGACGCTGCCTTCCTTCAGAATCTTGATCAGCCCAATCTCCCCGGTAGCCGCCGTGTGCGTCCCACCGCAAAGCTCCGTTGAAAAATCGCCAATCTTAACCACGCGCACCTTGTCGCCATACTTCTCCCCAAACAGCGCCATGGCGTGATACTCATTGACCGCCACGTCAATCGGGACGTTAACAATGGTCTCCACTTTCTGATTGCGCAGCAATTCCTTGTTGATCAGGTCCTCGATATCCTGCAACTCCTCGTCTTCAACGCCGGTGAAATGCGAAAAATCAAACCGCAAATGATCCGGCGCCACCAGCGACCCCGCCTGCTTTACATGCTTCCCCAAAACTTCCCGCAATCCAGCATGCAGCAGATGCGTAGCCGTATGATTCCGCATCGTAGCCTGTCGAACGTCAGTGTTCACCACGGCGTCAACTTTATCCCCGACCCTGAGGGTGCCCCATCCTTCTTTCGCGTTCTGTGCGAAAGAGGGTGGGATCTTTGAACTCCCACCTTTCACAACCACCCGATGCGCCCTAACTCCCTGAACCGGGTAATAGCATCCAGTGACCTCAGCGACCACAGTATTGTGATCATCCGAATAAAACCATCCGCGATCCCCAACCTGCCCACCCGCCTCAGCATAAAACGGCGTGTGATCCAGAATGACCTCGCCAGATTCGCCAGCACGGAGTTCCTGCACGCCTTGCCCATTGTGAATAATAGCTAGCACCTCACAGCCATCAGACCGAGTCTGCCGATACCCTTCAAACTCCGATTTAGGCAGCTGCTGATAAGCAGGATTCGCAGTCTGCTTCGCGGCACCCTTCCAGGAGGCACGAGCACGAGACTGTTCAGATTTAAATGCATCGTCAAAGCCTTGGGTATCAAATTCGACGCCAAGATCTTTGCACGTATCTTCGATGAAGTCTCGCTGAAGTCCATACGTCTGATAAAGATCGAAAGCGGCAGTCCCGTCGAATGTAAAAGGCGCAGCCGCACGAATCTCCGTTCCAGCGCGCGCAATCTCGTCGAAGGTGTGCCGCGACCTTGTTTTTTTATCCTCCAACTCAGCGTCGGTTTGTCCAGACTCAGCCCTTCGAAAGGCGGCATTGACAGCGGGAGAGATGACCATCTCTCGATGGAGTTTGGTGCGCGCAATCTCGCTCAGCTTTTTGTAAAGTATGTGGAGTCCAAGATCGACGGTGTGCGCAAAGCGTCTTTCTTCCTCTTGTATTGCCCGGGAAACGCGTCCCAAGGACTCCTCCAACTCTGGATAGGCCGGTCCCATGACTTCTAGAACCGTCGGGACGATTTGGTATAAAAACGGTCTCTCCTGCCCCAGGAGTCTGCCATGGGTAATGGCTCGGCGGATGATTTTACGCAGTACGTAGCCACGGCCTTCGTTTGACGGCGACACACCATCCGAAATCAAAAACGTTGCTGCCCGCGAATGGTCCGCAATCACGCGCAAAGAAGCCGCTGACTTCGTGTGCGCTTCCTTGCTCAATTCTTTATTCAGCGACGTTCCAGTCAGCTCCGCCGCCTTCTTAACTAGCGGCGTGAACAGATCCGTCTCGTAATTCGAAATCACTCCCTGCAGTACCGCCGCCGTTCGCTCCAGTCCCATCCCCGTATCAATCGACGGCTTGGGCAACGGCGTTAGCTTGCCCGAGGCATCGCGGTCAAACTGCATGAACACGAGATTCCAAATCTCCACATACCGTCCGCAGTCGCACGGAAACGCACAATCCGCATGCCCCTGATCCGACGCCGCCGGACCCATATCGTAATAAATCTCGCTGCACGGCCCGCAGGGCCCGGTGTCGCCCATCTGCCAGAAATTGTCTTTCAGCCCCATTTCGAAGATGCGATCTTTCGGCACACCCTGCGCCGCCCACAGATCGTAGGCTTCGGCATCGCGCTGCATGCCGCCTTCGCCATTGAAGACGCTCACGTACAACTTGCTCTTGTCGATCCCAAACCACTCCGGCGAAGTAATCAGCTCCCACGCGTAGCCAATCGCATCTTTCTTGAAATAATCGCCAAAAGAAAAATTCCCCAGCATCTCAAAAAATGTGTGATGCCGGTTGGTGAATCCAACATTCTCCAGATCGTTGTGCTTCCCCCCCGCCCGTACGCACTTCTGCGACGAAGTCGCCCGCGAGTACTCGCGCTTCTCCAGCCCCAGAAAAACATCCTTGAACTGGTTCATCCCCGCATTCGTGAACAGCAGTGTTGGATCGTTCGCCGGCACAAGCGACGACGAATGCACCTCCTTGTGCCCCTTCTGCACAAAGAAGTCCAGAAATTTGCGGCGGATTTCAGAACCGGTCGGCATGAAGATGTAATTCTAAATGAACGCCGCTCTTCGGCGTTCGCTCTTTCCTGGATATCGACCGCCTATTTGTTCAACAACGCGGGACCGTTAGCGGCGTTCTCCGCGACCTTGCGAATGGGTTGAACAGGAAAGGGTTGGGAATCGGCAGCGGCAATCAAGACTTCTGAATTCCATCAGGGGTTGCAGGTGTTGGTGGTTCGCCGATCAGTGACGGGCGACTCCTGCTAGTCGCTCTCGCCTTCCAGCGCGCTCAGTGTCTCGTCATCCACATCCCACTTTTTCAGAATGATGAAGATGGTCTTCATTCCGAACCCAGCCCGCGCCAGTTGGCGGAAGATGCGCGCCGCCTGCTTCTGATCTTTCGGCTTTTGCAGGCGCTTCTTGCGAAGAAATTCGCGCGCCTGCTTCTCGTCGCTCACGCCCTCATACGCGGATTCCACGGCCTTTTCGATGACGGACCCGTGCACGCCGCGTGTCTTCAATTCCGTAATCACGCGCATCCGCCCCAGTTTTTGATTATCGCGCCGCAGCGAAGAGTACGACGCCGCATACTGCGAGTCGTTCAAATATCCCTGATCTTTCAGTCAACGGATTACCAGTTCGATCAGCGTTTGCACATACGCGCCTTCAGCTTCTTCGACGCGAGCCCGCATCAGCCGCTTCAACTCCGCGACGGTCCGCATGCGGCGCGCCAGAGCTCCCACGGCATATTCGTACAGCTCGTCTTCCGAGTAAACTCTTTTTCTTGGACGCGGGAATGCCATACACGTTAACAATAGCGCAAAACGGTACCGAGTAGAGGTACCGCATCCCAAGAAACAAAAAAGGCGCGCCCGGAAGCGCGCCAAACGTTAGGAACCTTGCAACCTTGAAACTCTGAAACCTTGAAACCCGCCCTACCGTCCCCCAAACCCCGCTGACTGCATCGACTGCCGCGAAATATCCGCCGTTAACGCAATGCCTGCCATGCGCAGCTTGAAGTCGTCAGCGTTAGAAGCATTCTCCAGCGCTGTTTCATAATTTACCAACCCTGCCTGGAACAAATCCCACAGCGACTGGTCAAACGTCTGCATACCATACTGCGAAGTGCCTGCCGCGATTGCGTCGCGAATGGACCGCGTCTTTTCCGGGACCAGCACGCACTCCCGAATGTAAGCCGTATTGATCATCACTTCCACCGCCGGCACCCGGCCTTCGGAATCGCAGCGACGCACCAACCGCTGGCTCACGATGGCGCGCAGAACGGCCGCAAGCTGCATCCGAATTTGTTTCTGCTCGGGTGGCGGAAAAATCGAAATGACGCGGTTAATGGTTTCGACCGCGTCCAGTGTGTGCAGGGTCGAAAACACCATGTGGCCGGTTTCGGCCGCGTGCAGCGCCGTAGAAATCGTTTCCAGATCGCGCATTTCGCCCACCAGAATCACGTCTGGATCCTGACGGAGAGAAGCTCGCAAAGCCGCTCCAAACGATGGTGTATCCACTCCAATCTCGCGCTGGTTGACGTAGCCCTTCTTGTCGCGGTGCAGAAATTCGATCGGGTCTTCGATGGTAACAATGTGTTCCGCGCGCGATGAGTTCACGCGGTCCACCATCGCCGCCAGTGTCGTGGATTTACCGGAACCCGTAACGCCCGTCACCAGCACCAGCCCGCGCGGCATATCGCAAATCTGTTCCACAACTTTAGGTAGAAACAATTCATCGAGCGCGCGAATCTTTGTCGGAATCACGCGCAGCACCAGTCCCACGTTGCCGCGCTGCTGGAAGATGTTCACACGGAAGCGTCCCAGGCCGGCAACGCCATACGCCATATCGATTTCCGTGGTCTCTTTGAATTTTTGCTTCTGCCGCGCCGACATCATGCTGAATGCCATATTCAACATGTCCTCGGCGCTGATGCGGGGCTGTTCGGTCAACGGCACCAATTCGCCGTCAATGCGCAGATGAGGATAGTTCCCCACCTTCAAGTGCAGGTCGGAAGCGCGCCGTTCCGTCGCAATCCGAAGCAGATCATCGATATTCATGCGTGACTTTTCCCCTGGGAGGCGTCTCGCCTGACGCTCCCTAACATGATCCCTCGAATCGTCACCTTCCCCAAGATGACCTAGGTAATGGGCCCCCGTCGGCGGCCGGACAAAACTAAAGTGCGACCGATGCCGCCGGACAAGTCCTGTCATCATTAGAACCACGCAAGAAGCCGATCGCGAATGGCCAGCATCTACAATCGGTATTCAACGTTGAGCAACACCGGTGAACGAACATTGATGCCGATGCCCATCACTACCCTCATCTTCGACATGGACGGAGTGCTCATCGATTCCGAGCCCGCCCATAAGCTCGCCAAGGAGCGAGCCTTTGCGCAATTCGGAATCACTCTCCCTCACGCAATCTACGATCAATACAAAGGACGGCCCGATCTGACCATGATGAGCGAAGTGGTCCCCACACTCCCCAGCCTGAAAATCGGGGTTCAGGAAATGCTGTTAAGAAAGCATCGGGAATTCGAGGCGGTCGAGCATCTCGCACAGCCGATCGAAGGAGCTAAGGATTTTGTAATTTGGGCTAAGACAAAGTTCCGAATCGCCCTTGCCACATCGGCGACCAGCAGAAACCGTCAGGCAGCCCTGAAAGTTCTGGGACTCAGCGGCGCCTTCGATTTCATCGTGGACGCGTCCGGCTTCTCGTGCCCCAAGCCTGACCCGGAAATTTTCCAGATTGCTCTGCGCGGAGTCAACGCCACTTCCACGGAATGCCTTGTCATTGAAGACTCTCTAGCCGGAGTGATCGCCGGGAAGGCCGCCGGTTGCCGCGTCGCCGCCATTACGACTTCTTTTCCCGAGGCCCTGCTCGTGAGCGCCGGCGCGGACCACGTCGTTCCTAACTTCAAAGAGCTTCGAAGACTGTTGGCTTAGCCCATGATAGCTGGCTTAGCCCACGCGGAAGGCGGAGGTAAGTGGAAGAGCGGCGCCGCGTTAAGGCTTGGAATAAGAGCGGGCTTTAACCCCTGAGGTACACTGCCCTAATCCATCCGTAGCGCCTTCATGGGATCGATCCTTGCCGCCCGCCGCGCCGGCAGGTACGAAGCAAATAGGGCCGCGGCGAACAGGATCAAGCCCACGGAAACGATCACAGAGAAATCCACCGTCCCGACCCCATACAAAGTCGTCCGCATCGTGCGCCCCACCAGCACGGACCCGACAAGGCCAATTGCCAGCCCCACTCCCGCGAGTAGCGAAGCCTCCTTCAGGATGAGCGACACCACATGCAACCTGCTCGCCCCCAGCGCCAGCCGCAGTCCGATTTCGTTGGTTCGCTGCGCGACCGCAAACGCCATCAGCCCGTAGATGCCGACCCCCGCCAGCAGCAAGGCCACCACCGCGAAGCTGACAAACAAAACCATCGTATACCTGTCTTCGCCGAGCGATTCGTCCTTTACTTGATCGAGAGTGCGAGGACGTGCCAGCGCAACTTGCGGGTCCAGCGAGTGCACAGCCGCCGCAATCGTCTTACTCATCGTCGCCGGATCTTCGGCAGTGCGAACCCCAATGTTCACGTCCGGCATTAACGACTGCGCGAACGGCACATCCACTTCGGGATAAGCGTCGCGAAAATCTCCATACCTGACATTATGAAAAACCCCCACAATCTGCCATTCGACCGCCGGGCCCAGCTTTGGAAGCCCCGGAATGATCTCCTCGATCAACACGCGTTGCTGCAGCGGATCCAGGCCCTTGAGGTAGCGCCCGGCAAATTCTTCGTTCACCATCGCGACCCGCACACTCGTTGCCGTATCCTGCTCGCTGAAAGATCGGCCTTTGATCACCTGTATTCCGAAAGTCTTATAGTAGTCCGGCGAGACCGATTGGAAACCCATGCCCGGCCGCTGCGACGGATCGGCAAACGTCGGACCACCGACCAGGGTAAACGGCATGCCGTCGCTCGGTCCACGCAGCGGGGTCCCCGTAACCGTGGCAGCAGCGGACACTCCCGGTACCGTGCGCAGCACGCTCAACATCTGTTCATTGTAGGTATTCATTTCTTCGGGATTCTTGAATCGCTCGTGGGGTTGGTTGAGCCCGAAGATCAGCACATGATCGGTGCGCACCCCAAGATCCACGCGGGTCAGATTCCAGAAGCTGTGAATGGCAAGTCCCGCGCCCGCCAGCAGCGACAACGCCAGCGCGAACTCCCCGGTAATCAGCACCCGCCGAAGTTTATGACTCCCCGTGCCCGTCCCGGTGCGTCCACCCTCTTTCAACGACTCCCCGGGATCCACCCGCGACGCGTACCACGCCGGCGCGCAGCCAAACAGCAGTCCGGCCATAGTCGTCGCCGCCAGAGCCACGACGAGCACATGAATGTCGAGTTGGAAATTCGCCTCCGACGGCAAAATCCCCTCCGGCACAATGCTCAGAATCGCGCGCAGCAGTCCCACCCCCAACGCGATCCCAAGTCCGCCCCCGATCAAGGCCAGCACGACACTCTCAGTAAGAAATTGCCCAAAAATCTGCCGGCGATTCGCTCCCACCGAACTGCGAATGGCAATTTCTCTCAGCCGCGCCGCTCCTTTGGCCAACAGCAGATTCGCAATATTCACGCAAGCGATGAGCAGCACAAACCCCACCGCACCCAGCAGCAGCCACAAGTTGTGAATGCGTTCCGGAGGAAGAAAATCATTTTGCAGTGCTTCCACCGAGGCTCCCCAACCTTTGTTCGATTTAGGATAAGCAGCCGCAATATGAGCCGTGACCGCATCCATATCGGACTGCGCCTGTTGCCGCGTAACCCCGGGTTTCAACCGGCCCATCGCTAGCAGCCAGCGATAATCGTGATTGATCTGTTCCGGCAGGAATGCCAGCGGAGCCGCCAGTTCAAAATCAAAACGATCTCCGATTCCCGCTGCCAATACTCCAATCACCGTGTACGGTTCGCCATTGATGCGCAAGGCCTCCCCGACAATGCCGCGATTCGCGCCCAGCCGGTTCCATAATTTGTAAGTCAGAATGACTTCATGGTCCTTGCCCGGTACGCCTTCTTCGGCAACAAAGTCGCGCCCCATCAGAAACGGCATCCCCTGCATACTGAACCACCCCGGCGTGGCGCGCATGCCATCGATCTGTTCCGGCTGATCCTGCGTCGCAAGATTGAAACTGCCTCCGGTCCATGCGGCCAGTTGCTGAAACGACTGGCTCTGTTCCTTCCAATCGAGAAAGTCTCCCGCCGAAAGTCCATTGTCGTGTCCATTGACCTTCGACCAGACCATCACCAACTGCTCGGCATGCGGATAAGGCAGCGGCGCCAGCAACACCGCGTAAACGACCGTGTAGATCGCGGTTGTGGCCCCAATGCCCAGCATCAGCGTTGCGATGATCGCTGCCGTCAGTCCCGGATTCTTACGCAACATCCGCCAGCTATACCGAAGATTCACAATCAGAGTTCGCAAGTCCCACCTCGTAAACCCACGTAGCGACACCCGCCTCAGCTGTTCTTCCAGCGAAGCTCGAACGGTTCGCGCGTAGTCGCTTGACTACACTCAGCCTGCCAATGCGGATGCAATGATATGGACTGAAAAGAATTGAGTTAGCGCAAGGCCTGGGTTTCTTGGCTCAGAGAACCTGTCCGAAACCGAATTTGGCTGTCCGTTCCCGAACACCGCCGCCGATGGTTCCTAAATCGCCCGCAGGGCTTCCACCGGATCCGACGAAGCGGCTCGCATCGCCGGAAGCGCCGCCGCCAGCAGCGCGATCAGCAGCATGACCACGACGCACGCCAGATAAATCAGCGGATCTGTCGCGCTGACTTCAAACAAAAACGAACTCACCAGCCGAGACACCGCCAGCGAACCGATTACGCCAATCCCGGATCCGAGCAGCGCCAGCCTCGCACTCGAAATGAGCACAAGCCGCGCAATATTCCCGCGCTGCGCGCCCACCGCCATGCGAACCGCAATCTCCTGAGCCCGCAGCGACACCGAGAAAGCCACCACCGCATAAATCCCAGTAATAGCCAGCACAAGCGCCCCTACGGCAAACGCAGTGATAAGGTCGGTATTGAATCGTCGCGGCGCTTCCACGTTCGAGATCACCTCATCCATCGGCTGCACCTGCTGCAGAGCCAGCAGCGGATCGATCTCCGCAATCGTCGAGCGCAGAGTTTGAATCATCTGCTCCGGCGGCAAAGCGGAACGAAGCGTAACGAATCCACCGTCGGGGCTTGTGAGGTTTACAGAAGCTTCGGTGCCATAGAGAATTGCGGGCTGTTCTGCCGGCATATACCACTGATCGGCCCCGGGTTCGTCGGGCGAGCCAAGCTTGGTATCGGCCACCACCCCGACCACCGTGGCCCAAGGGTATCGTTTATTCGGATTGCCGACATGAATACGTTTGCCCACCGCTCGCTGTCCAGGCCACAAGTGCTTGGCCATGGAGTCATTCACAATCACCACCAGCGTCGCGTTCGAGCGGTCATCCGTCGTGAAGTACCGGCCGTCGATCAGCGGAATGCTCATCGCGCGGAAGTAGTCTCCGTACGTAACGGAGAACATCGCGAATTGCAGCTTCCAATTTTCTGCGGGCAAGCCTTCGATCGTGTACGCAGCTCCGCCATAAGCGCCGGACGCCGGAAGAATATTCGTGATGCCAACCGCGACCATTCCCGGCTTGCTGGACAGCCGATCAATCACCGCACGATGGAAGGCATCGACAGAAGAATGTGTGGAATATTGTTTGAGAGGCAGCTGAAAGCCCGCGACCAGCACGTGATCCGGACGAAAGCCCGGGTCCAGCGCCCGCATCTTTTGAAAACTGCGTAGAAACGGGCCCGCCACCGTGAGCAGCACCAACGCGATTGCTATCTCCGACACAACGAGGGCCGAGCGCAACCAGCTATGGCTTGCCGAACCGCTCCCCGTTCTCACACCCTCTTTCAGGTTCTCCGTCAAATTCGTCCGCAACGCCGCGAAGGCAGGCGCGAGACTGCAAAGAGCCCCCGTGACCAAAGCGAGAACAAATGCAAACATCGCGACGGTCGCGTCCATGGAGATCGCATTGACTCGCGGCATCGACTCCGGCAGTAAATGCAAAGCCGTTCGAATCACGATCGCCGCAAATCCCAGACCAACCAATCCACCGGCCAGGCTCAGCAGCAGTCCTTCAAAGACCGATTCGCGGATAATCACGCTTGGGCGTGCGCCCAGAGCCAGCCGAACTGCATATTCGCGCCGCCTCCGAATCGCCCGCACCAATAGCAAGCCGGCGACATTCACGCAGGCAATCAGCAGCACGATGGAAACCGCAAGAAACAAAGTGCGCAACAGCGGCCGCACCTCGCCCACTGCGAATTCGCGCAGCAGCTTGACGTCACCCTGAATATGAATCGCGGACATGTGCGCCGGAAAACTCCGCATGACCTCCCGAGCGACGCGATCCGCATCCTGTGCCGCCTGCGAGAGGCTGATCCCATCCTTCAGTCGCGCGACCATGTGGTAACCCCAAAAACCGGCGTACTCCTCCGATAGCTCGCCGGTCGTCAGACTCATGGGTACCCATATCTGCGTCTGATCCAGTTGCCCGTCCGCCGGCGGAAATTCAAAACTCCGAGGCATCACTCCAATAATCGAATAAGCCCTTCGGTCAAGAACAATCGAGCTCCCCAGGACTTGAGGATCGCGGTGATACCGATTCGTCCACAGCGCATAACTGATCACAGCCAGCGGTTCATGCGCGTCCTCCTCTTGCGGCGTAAAAACACGGCCCAGCATGGGACGAACTCCAAGCGTTGGAAAAACTCCGGCGGTCAAACGCGCGCCGTCAACCTCCTCGGGAGTCGCATTCCCGGAAAGTTCGTAGTCGGCGCCAGTGTAGCCTCCCATCGACGAGAAGGCCCCGGCCGCCTTCGAATAAATCCCAATCTCCCGTGCGGTGACCGGTGTGTTCGGCCCACCTCCAATGTGGTCTCCGACCAGAACCAGCCGCTCAGGATCCTGAAACGGCAGCGGCCGCAAAAGAATGCCCTCCACCAGCGAGAACATAGCAGTCGTAGCGCCAATTCCAAGAGCCAGCGTAAAGACAACAGTCAGGCTGACGCCCGCCGCCTTCGTCAACTGACGAAATGCCAACCGCACTTCCCGCCCAAGTGCAAACATGCATCCTCCTGACTCCAAACCGGCAAGAGCCTTTGAGATCCGAAAAGCCAACTATAATGGAAGAGTGACCCCTGATTCCGTGTAAAGTGCCGTGGAAGAGCGGCCCTTTCAGGGCCGCGAAAAGCGGCTAATAAAATGATCCGGGGCTTTTAGCCCCCTCCGTGTCGCCAGGGTGACTTAGTCTACAGACTTAGCTACCATCGCCGGATGGAAGTGAACATCCACGAGGCCAAAACGCATCTCTCTCGGCTGCTGCAGCGGGTTGCGGCAGGAGAGGAGGTCACCATCGCGCGCGCCGGTGTACCGGTGGCGCGTCTGGTCGCGGTGGCGCCAAAGAACACCGTCCGCCCCTTGGGCTTCGCACGCGGCCAAGTGTGGGTCGCCGACGATTTCGATGCGCCATTGCCGGACGACCTGCTCAAGGCCTTCTACGGCGGCAAACTGCCGCCGCTAGAGGGGATGCGTCGGCGAAAAGCTCGGCGCAAATCCAGATGAAGTATCTGCTCGACAGCGGCGTGTGGCTGTGGAGCATCGACTCTGTCGACCGCATTGGCAGGCGTGGGCTGGATGTCCTGCGCGACAGCCGACAGGAAATTTACTTCTCCGCCGCGTCCGTGTGGGAACTGAGCACCAAGGCCCGCCTCAAAAAGCTGACGCTGCCGGCGCCCCCCGCGGATTGCATTCCGGCATTCATGGCGAGGCAAGGCCTGCGTCCCCTTCCGGTGAATCACATTCATGCCGTCAAGGTGTATGACCTTTCATCTCATCATTGCGATCCCTTCGATCGGCTGCTAATTGCACAGGCCATCGTCGAAGACATGACTATCTTGACCGCGGATCGTGCCTTCGCCAAATATCCCGTCGAAGTTCTATGGTGTGGAAAATAAGTGCGGAAAATAGGAGCTGAAAAAATAAAAGCCGCCCGTAGCGGGCGGCTTGAGTCATTGGACTGACAAAATCTACGCCGCAGTCTCCACCGCTTCCGGCACGGCTGGCCGGAAGGGCTCGTCGTAGCTGCCGCCATAGATCGACGGGCACTTCGAGCCCATCGGCCGCAGATACGTCGCCAGTTCGCCGCGGTGATGGATGCTGTGGTTGTTGAGGAAGCCGAGATACAGCACGGCCGGCAGGTTGAACACGCCGAAGAATTCGATCGGCGTCAGCAATTGCTCCGCCGACATCGCCGCAATTCGCGCCACGCCGCGCTGCACATTCTGGTCATACCAGGCCACCACGTCCGCCGACGTCTGGGGCTTGTTCTCGGGCGATTCCATATTGAATTTCAGGCCGGCAATTCCATCCAGAAATTGCACGTCGGTGTTGGCAATGTGCCACGCCAGTTCCTTTGCTGTGCGGGCATTCGGATCGGGCTTGTAACTCGATGCCGCATCGGGCACGGCTGCAATTACTTTCTTGGTGATTTCCGCTTCGCGCGTGATGCCGTCCAGCATCATGGCGCGATAGCCCAGGACAAATTCCGGAGTCAGACCTTGCTCAGACATTGTTTCCTCCTCGGGTGAGTGCTTCGTTTCTCGACAGGGACCGAAAGAGGCGCGTGGCGCGCCCCCGAATCAAATTTCTACGAACCTGATCTTACGAGCTTCCCCAGACGAATGCGTCCGGGCCTACCCGATCAATCCGAGCTTCAATCCGAAACGATCGATACAAGCGAACCCTCCGATTATACGCCGACCGGCTGCTTGCTGCCCGCCTTGCTTCTGACCGGAACCGGAGTGAACCAGCCGTGCCGGTCGCTTTTCTCTCCGCGCACGATCGCGTAAAATTCCTTTTGTAGCGCCTTGGTGATGGGCCCGATGCCGCCCTTGCCCACCTTGATTTTGTTGACCGAGCGAATCGCCGTAACCTCCGCCGCTGTGCCGGTAAAGAACACTTCATCGGCGATGTAGAGCATCTCCCGCGGAATCATCTGCTCGACCATCGGAATATTCAAGTCGCGGGCAATCTGCAGCACCGAGTCGCGCGTGATCCCAGGCAGCACCGAACTCCCCAGCGGCGCCGTGATCAGCTTATCGCGATGCACCAAAAACAGATTCTCGCCCGAGCCCTCGCTGACAAACCCGCTGGCATCGAGCGCAATGCCCTCCGCATATCCATTGACGATCGCTTCCATCTTGATCAGCTGCGAGTTCATATAGTTCGCGCCGGCCTTGGCCATGGCGGGCAGCGTATTGGGCGCGAGCCGCGTCCACGACGAGACGCACACGTCGCAGCCGTCGACCTCCCCGCCCAGATATTTTCCCCACGGATAATTGATGATGTACACCTCGGTCGGCGAATTAAACGGATTCACCCCCGCCTCGCCATATCCGCGCAGCACAATCGGACGCACATAGCACGGCCACGCGCCGTTGTGGCCAACCGTGTCGAGCATGCCCTTGATCAGTTGCTCGCGGGTAAAATCCACGTCAATGCGATAAACCTTGGCGGAGTCGAGCAACCGTTGCATGTGCTCGTCCGCCCGAAAAATCGCCGGCCCGCTCGGCAGTTCGTAACACCGAATGCCTTCAAACACAGAAGACCCGTAGTGGATGACATGCGACATCACATGAATGGTCGCGTCGTCCCAGTTAATAAGTTTCCCGTTATGCCAGATCTTGTCGGTCTTCTGAATCGCCATGCGCACTCCTTCAAAGTTACAAGCCATTATATCTTGAGTGGGGATTGGGCACGGCTCGCGTCGGGACGGACGCATTCGTCCGTCCAGCGGCCCGAAGCCTCGGTCCGCAGTCACAACGAATTGCCAGACTCTGTCCGACTACAAAGTTGGGGTAGGCAACGGACGCGAAATGGGGCACAATCAGGGCGAAGCGGGGAGGGCAGACCGATTGAAGATTTCGCAAAAAGGACTGTACGCGCTGCAGGCGATGATGACTTTGGCGCGGCGGCACGATCAGGGCGCAATCAAAATTCGAGAGATTGCGGCGGAAAGCGATCTGCCGGAGAAATTTTTGGAACTGATCCTGCTGGAACTGAAGAACGCGCGCATCGTGGATAGTGTTCGCGGAGCCCGAGGCGGCTACCAGTTGAGGCGCGATCCGGCGGAGCTTCCCTTAAGCGACATCATCCGGCTGGTGGATGGACCGCTGGCGCCAATTGGAGATGCCGAGCAGTTACGGGGACTCATCGCCAAGGGCGGCGATCATCGGGCGCTCTATGAAGTGTTTCTGGCGGTGCGGGACGCGGCGGCGAAGATTCTGGAGCATACGACGATTGCGGATGTCGTAGGACGCGCCAGGGGCAAGAAGGGGGCCGCTGGGAAAAGCGGGGCGAGAGCGGGAAAGAAGAAAGCCACCGGGGCGTAGCGTGCCTTGGGTGCTGGGCTTGCCACGCTCCGGCGACATGTCTTCCCTGACCGACCCCTAGATCATGCTTTCCAGCGGGACATGCTCTCCAGCCGAACGTAGCTCGCTTCCATTCCACGTTCCATGTCGGTTGCCAGCATGGCGGCTCGCGTTTGAGCGTCGGGCAGCGTCATGCGCATGGTCATCAATGTGCCCGCACCGTCTGGATCGAATCTGGTTTCAATGTGGTTGTCGGGCGTCGGATCTGGCAGGTGCATGCGCTCCACGTGAACAATCCTGCTGAAGGGCTCCAGTTCGAGATACTCGCCGGTCAGATGAAACCCTCCCTTTTTGCCATTCGTCCACTCGAAGCGGATTTTGCCGCCAGGCCTCGCCTCATTGATGCAGACGGGCATCGTCCAACCTTCGGGACCGAGCAACCACTTCTGCAGCAGTTTCGGATCGGTATGCGCGCGGTACACGGCCTCGGGCGAGGCGGCGAAGCGCCTGGTCACCACTATGTGTGTATCGCCTTCGGTCTTGAGCGTCATTTTGCTCGTCGTCATGTTGTTCACGGCGTTTCTCCTTTTTTGTTTGATTCCATGGCGGCCAGAATTTGATCCAGCCGGTCGTAGTTCCTTTCCAGGCCTTTTCGCAGCATCGCAAGCCACTGGTCCATCGCCGCAATGCCGGCTTTCGCCAGCCGCCGAGGGCGCTTCGTGCCCTGCACTCGAGTGACGATGAGTCCCGCCTTTTCCAGCACTTTCAGGTGCTGGGAGATCGCGGGCTGCGTCATCTCGAACGGCTGCGCCAGTTCCATCACCGTCGCTTCGCCCGAGGCGAGACGTGCCAGGATTGCCCGGCGCGTCGGATCGGCTAGAGCAGCGAAGGCCGCGTTGAGGTTGGATACAGTCTGCATAGTAAGTAAGTATTACTTTATATAAGTAGTTACTTATTGTCAAGAAAAGTCTGTTCTTTCCACGTGAATTCTAGTGAGCTTCGGTCGCAGGGGGTAATCGTCTGACCCTCATCGGCTTGCAACCACACACTAATTCACTATCCAAACAGTCCGACTTGCGGTTAAATGGTCGTCTGACGGGAGCTGCGAAGTTGATAGCTTGGGCGAGTTCTCTTATTGCAATTCTCTGTGCTTGGCTCTGGTCTAGTTTTCTAGCCCCGCCGATTATTCGCAGTTTCGGTGTGCCGATGGCATCCGGCTGGCGATTGGCCCGACGCAATCAGCATCTGAGCAAACCGGTCTACGTGTGGGGCTGTGGCGTCTCCGCAGTGGGGTCGGGATTGTTCTTATTCATTACGCTCAGGCAATGCCTCTGTTGCCTCCTTACAGCCTATAAATTTCCGCGTCTGAGCGGGCCGTATCTTGGGTTGAGACTGATTATCTGCTTGGCCGCAGGATGGCTCTTCGGAGTCTTCACTGCGCCACAGTACGAGACATTAGACTTCCCTTTCCAATAAAATGAGGTAACCTCGTCATAGCAGACCAAGAGGGCGCTTTCCAAGCTCAATCTCGCAACCTCTTGCCAGGCGCGGGGAATGCGGGATTTTCACAGCGGAGTAACCAATCGTTCGCGCGATCAGTCGATTGATTCGAATCATGAATCATGCGTAAAGCCGTGTCCGGCGCGGGTTCTGCGCGCGAATGCTTGGGCAGCTGCACAATTTCTGGTCATCGGCTTGTGGACGTGCTGCACTCGATTGAAAACACACATAGTTACAACGCACGATTTTTCATTGACTGAATTAATAGAAGGAGTACAACAGGATCGTTCTTTGACAGCTTCTTAAGTTTTTCCGGTTGGTGCGGCGTCCGGGGCTCAAGCGGAGTCACTTTCCTGATCGCAAGATTGGGAAGGAGGGTGAGCGAGGGTCTATAGCAAAGCGCTGGTTGAGGAGAACAAAGAAGAAATGTTGAAGGCAGGATAGAGTTCCGAGGCGTAGGGTAGGTTTATCCGGTTGGCGGTGAGCCCGGAGCCCAAGCGAAGATCGCGCGCAGCGCCCCGCAAGGGAAGCGGCGAGAGCAGGTCGAGCAAGGGTCAAACGCGAGCTACTGGCCGAGACGAATGGACCCTACACCACCTCGGAACTCTCTTTGTTTTTGCTATCAGCTATCAGCTATCAGCTATCAGCTACTAGCTCCTCGCTTCGCCTTTTGTCTTCCGTCCCCACTGATGTCATACATGTTGATCTCGACGAACGCCCATCACCCGAACACCTAGCACCTAAGACCCACGACCAGTTTTTTCTAGTTGACGTGTTCGCCTTCGGAAAATCCGAGTTCCGCTGCGGGTAGCACGTCGGTGTCGCGGGCGATCCAGACGTAGAGCGTGGGCAGCAGGAAGACGCTCATGACTAGGGCCGCCATCAGTCCGCCGACAATGACGATGGCAAAGGGACGTTGCGAGTCCGAGCCGATGGCGTGGGACATCGCCGCAGGCAGCAGGCCCAGAGTCGCCACCAGCATCGTCATCATGATGGGGCGCAACCTCAATACCGCCCCTTCGACCGCGGCGTTCTCAACGGTGAAGCGCCGCACGCGCAACTGGTTGATGTATTCCAGCATGATGACGCCGGTTTGTACGGATACCCCGAAAAGCGCCAGGAATCCGACTCCGGAAGAAACGCTGAAGTTGGTGCCGGTAAAGAGAAGGGCGAGCAGGCCGCCGACCGGTGCAATTGCGATGTTGGCCATGATCAGCATCGTCCACTTAAACGATTTGAACATGGTGTAGAGAATGATAAAGATGATCATGATGGTGATGGGCAGCACGATCAGCAGGCGGGCGTTAGCTCGTTTTTGGCTGGCATATTCACCCTCCCATTTCAGGTGATAGCCAGTCGGCAATTTCACTTTCTCATTGACCTTCTGGATGGCCTCTTCGACGGTGCTACCGAGATCGCGGCCGCGAACGCTGTACTTGATCGCAATGTAGCGCTCGTTGCCCTCGCGATAAACTTCTGAGGCGCCATCCGCGACTTGTATTTTGCAGAGTTGCGCGAGCGAAACGCGCTCACCCGTGGGTGAGAGCAGGCGAATTTGTTCGATCGCCTCCTTGGTGTCGCGATATTGGGGCAGGTAGCGCATGACCAGGTCGTAGCGTGCTTCCTCTTGTAGCACCTGAGTCAGGGCGTTGCCGCCGACTGCAGTCTGAATCGCGTCCTGTACGTCCGCCACGTTGATCTGGTAGCGGGCGGTCGCATCGCGATCTACAGTGACGTTCAGGTTGGGTTGACCGAGTACGCGAAACACTCCCAGGTCCTCGATCCCGTTAATTTGTCGCATGATGGCAACAATTTCGTCGGCCTTTGCTTCCAGGACCCTCAAATTCGTGCCAAAGACCTTGGTGGCGAGTTCTCCCTTGACCCCGCTAACGGCCTCTTCCATGTTGTCTTCGATGGGCTGCGAGAATCCCCATAGGACTCCTGGCATTTTGTCGAGTTCGCGCTGCATGGCTGCGATCAGTTCGTCTTTGTTTTCATGAAAGACTGGCCGCCAATCTTCTTTCGGTTTCAAATCGACAAAGAATTCGGTATTAAAGAAGCCGGTGGTATCGGTGCCATCGTCGGGACGGCCCACTTGGCTGGTGCATTGAGGAACCTCGGGAAAAGAACAGAGAATGATGCGAGCCTGATTGGCGACGCGGATCCCTTCGTCCGGGCCGGTACTGGGAGCAAGCGTTCCGCGGACCCAGAGAGCGCCTTCATCCAGGTGCGGCAGAAACTCGGATCCGATAGCACCGCTGAAGCCAAGGTAAGTCGCGACCGCTACGCCCAGCAGGCATACCCCGATAGTGATGACACGATGACGGATCGCCCAGCGTACTGCCTCGCGGTAGCGCTCGGTCAAGAAAACCATAACGGGGTTATGCCATTCCTTCGCGCCCTTGGCGAACGCGAAACTGGCGAGCACGGGAGCAATCAGGATGGAAAAGAGGAGAGCGCCCAGGAGAGCAAAGGCGACTGTCCATGCCATGGGCTGAAAGAGACGGCCTTCCACACGCTGCAGGGTAAAGATGGGGAGGTAAGCTGTAATGATGATGGCAATGGCATAAAACACTGGGCGCTGGACCTCATGAGAGGCCGCGCCAATTCGTTCGGTCGCGGTTTCCGTGCCGTTGGCGAAACCCATGTGGCGCACGATGTTTTCAATCATGACCACGGCGCCGTTGACCACCATGCCGAAGTCTAGTGCTCCGAGTGAAAGGAGATTCGCGGGAATGCTTTTCAGATCCAGACAGATCGACGCGAAGAGTAAGGAAAAGGGAATTGTGGCCGCGACGATCAGCGCTCCCCGAATGTTGCCGAGAAACAGGAAGAGAATGATCGAGACCAGAATCATGCCTTCGGTCAGGTTATGGAGTACGGTGTGACTGGTGAAGTGGACCAGATCACTGCGATCGATGAAAGGAACGATTTTCACCCCAGGCGGCAGGATGTGATCGTTCATCTCCTGGATTTTTTCGTGGAGAGCTTTGAGGGCCGGGTCTGCGGCCGCTCCTTTTCTTAAGAGCGCAATGCCGGATACCACATCGTCGTTATCGACGATCTTTCCGTCTTCTCGGACGATTGCACCGTGGGGACCGTAGGGGCAGGCACCACACGCTCGCGCGAACTGGCCGAGCCTGATTTTCGGACCTTGCGAGACGACCGCGATGTCTTTCACGCGGAGAGGTGTGCCGTTCTTCGTGAGAATGACGGTTTGCTCGATGTCGTGAACCTTGTTGACTTGCCCCACTTCGCGGACATTGATCTGTTGCAGGCCCTGCTGGATGAAACTGCCGCCGGCATTGGCGTTGTTGTTGGTGAGCTGTTGCTCCACCTGGGCAAGGCTCAAACCGTAGGCCACGAGCTTGTTGGGATCGACGCGAACCTGATATTCCCGGGTGGGCCCGCCGAAGCTGGCGACGTCAACGATGTCGGGAACGGATTTGAGATTCTTTTCAACCACCCAGTCTTCGATCGACTTGAGTTCCATCGGGTCGAACTTGGGGTTGCTGCTGTGCAACGTGAAGAAATATATCTGGCCGACGGGGCTCCAGTCGGTGCCCATCTGTGGCACAACGCCTGTGGGTAGAGTTACCTGGCTCAGGCGCTCCAGAACACGCTCCCGGTTCCATGCGTTATCCGTTCCATCTTCGAAGACAAGCTTTAGATCGGAGAGGCCGAACAATGAGAAGGAACGAAGGTGTACCACGCCGGGGATGCCGTTCATGGCGGTCTCCAGCGGAATAGTGACCTGCTGTTCGATTTGTTCGGCGGCAATTCCGGGCCACTGAGTAATGATTTCGACGTAATTGTCGGCTACGTCGGGATAGGCTTCAATCGGCAAGTTGTGAAACGAAATGATTCCCCACACGAACAGCACCAGAGCTAGCCCTAATACCAGGAGGCGATTGCCCAACGCGAAGTTGACGACGCGGCGAATCATTTTAGATTTTCACCTGATTGTTCACTCACTGCTCCACTGTGTTCTGAAGATCGAGCGCGTTCGAAACCACCCGATCACCGGGCTTGATGCCGGAAACAATCTCTTGCTGGGCATTGGGCAACATGTTTCCAGTAACCACTTCGGCGCGCTTGAAATGGCCGTTGCCCAGAGGCGCGTAGACCCAGTCGCGATCGTGCAGATGCAAGATCGCACTAGCCGGGACGACGGAATGCGTTTCCGGTTGCTTACCGTAGAAGGTGGCGGTGAGGAACATTCCGATACGGATCAGGCCGGGATTTTTCACCTCGATCCGCACTTTAGCGGTGTGGAGATTGGGATCGAGAACCGGCAGAATGTTATCGACTCGACCCTTGAAGACCTGATTGCGATAGGCGTTGAGATGGATGTCCGCAGAGTCGCCGACGCGAACCGCGTCCAGATCATTCTCGTAAACGTCGCAGACAATCCATACGTAGGATAGGTCCGAAATGGTGAACGGATTGGGAGAGCCCAATCCCTGTACGCCGGACGCGTTGGTGACTTGCTGATCGGAAATAATGCCGGATATTGGAGCGACGATGTTTATGATCTCGGAGGGGTGGTCCTTATCGATGCCGAGAACTCGCAGCCCTTCGGTGGCATGCACCAAGTCAGCCTTGGCATCCTGTTCGGCAGCTTCGGCTTGTTCGAGAGCACTCTTGGCAACTGCACCCTTTTCATAGAGAATTTGCGCGCGCTCCAGCTGAATATGCGCCAGCCGCTCGTCGTTTACCGCCTTTAGATATACTTGGTAGGCCCCGGAAACGTCGTTGCTTTGGACCCTGAGCAATACCTGTCCTTTCTTCACCACATCGCCCAGCTTCGCTTTGAGCTCTACAACTCGTCCAGCGGCCAGGGAAACCACGGGAACGGCGCGGGAGATGTCAGGTTGTACAACTCCGGTCACGTTTAGCGCGGGGACTGCTTTGTACTCCACTGCCTTGACCACGGGGAACTGCTCGGCATGGTCTACCTTGAAGTTGTTGGCGTCGAGGTCGGGTTCGACCACGGGCTTGGGCGGAGCCCCCGCTTTGGGGTCCGCCTTCCCGCTGTTACAAGCGCCGAGCCAGAGCGCCGGAGTCGAACACAAAGCCAGCAACAGAATCCGGGAAGGAACTGTCATTCCTATTCTCATTCTCATGGGATTACCTCGCGCCCCACCGCCTGATTCAGCTGGGCTGCCGCGGTCAGGTAGGAACCGACCAGATTTACGTAATTCAATTCGACCGCGCGATATTCGCTTTGAGCGCTCAGGAAATCGAGCAAAGCCGCGCCACCGTGTTGGTAGGAAAATAAAACCGTGTCACGCACGCGAACCGCCTCTTCCAGATATTGGCGCTTATAGGGTTTCAGTAAATTGATGTTGCTGCTAAGAGTGGCGTAGGCTGAGTCCACGTCGCTGTAAACCTGTGTTTCGACTCCCTGCCTCAGCTTCTCATTGCGGTTGATATCAATTTTCGTGCGCAATTTTTCGCCCTGGTTGCGGTCGAAGATGCGCAGCGGGATGCTGACGCTGGCTCCGATCGTGTTCAAGGCATCGGGGTTGTTGAACGATCCATTGTGAGTGAACCAGACGCCGATGGTGGGATCGGTCGATCCGTCGGCCTCCGCCAGTTGATAGTTGGTTTCCGCCTGCTTCACCGAGAGCACGGCGGCGCGCAGGTCGGGGCGCGCATCCAGCGCGTCTTTTCGATAGTCGTCGAGCGATAGAAGTTCCTCGCTGAAATCGAACGCGCCATCGACATCGAAGCTGTTGACCGGCCGTCGATCGTCGAGCAGCGCCAGCAGGTTGATTTTTGTAGTGCGCAGATTGACCAGCGCGGTCTGCCAGTCGGACTCGTATTGCAGGCGCTGCAGTTCGAGACGGTCGAGGTCGATCCGGGCGATGTCGCCCGCCTGGAAACGGTCGCGGCTGACTTTCAGAATCTTGTCGTAGGAATCGAGGTTATCGTGCGCCAGGCGAAGCACAGCCTTGGCTTGCAGGATGCCGACGAATGCGGTGCGCAGATTAAAGAGCAGAGTGCGTTCCGAATCGGATTGCTGGGCGGTGCCAACGGCAGTGCCTTCTTTGGCGGCTTCGAAGCGCAGATTGCGTTTGTTCCTGCGCTCGAAAAGATAGCTGACGCCGGGCGAGACGAAGGTGCCGGCAAATGGGGTCCACACGCCGTGGCTGGGAGCGATCTGGGTGCCGTCGGCGGACAGCGTGAAATCGGGATTGGGACGGAGGTGTGCCGTGATTTCCTGGGCCTTCAGTTCGTCGATGTTCAGCCGGCTTGCCTGAAGGGACGTATTGTTCAGTTCGAAATGGTCTTTGACTGTGTCCCAAGTCCAAACTTGAGCGGCGGCTGAAGGGGCGGATTGCGCGGTAGCTTGGGCGCACAAATTGGCAACTCCCAGCGCCACGACCACGCTCGCACTCAATAATTTCCAGCGCATCAGGAACTCCAAGGGACTGCATTTACCCATGACAGGGAAGAGATTCGGCGCGGCGGTGGTGTCCGCCGACGATTCACCGGCAAACACTACTATCTCGTTTCCCGCCTCAGAATTTCGTAAAGTTAAATAAAGATTCTGCTGTTTTTTTGAAACAGTTGACGATCCGAGGGACTACCCGACAAGGGAGAAAGGAGGAGCGCGGGCCGCCAGTTCGATAACAGGCGCTGCCAGCACGAATAATGCGGAGGCAGGCAATGGCGGCCGGCCCGGTTCACTTATGCTAAAAGAACTTACTGCGGTAACCAACGCGGGCGGACTCTGCCGCTTCCACCCTGCAGCTTTATCGTTGCTGGCTTGACGGATGGTGCGCTTGCTCGCCGGCGATTCCTCCATTTCGCTTCGCATGGCGCGAAGGTCGTCAGTGGCCGAAATCACCGGGAACAGGATCACCAGCAAGCATCCCAAAGCCAGTAGACACTGCAAAGCATTGACGCCGCGGCCAGGACCAGTCGAGCGGGAGCGGCGCCACAGCCAAAAGGCCGGCAAGGCCAACAGCAGCCATGCGAGATTGAGTAGCAATTCCATCAAGCAAAATGGGAGCGAATGGATACCGTCAAGGAATAGTTTTTCAGAAACATCAAATTTAAGTCAATGTGACTTCCGTGACCGGGAAAAGAGGCGGCGCAAGATTGGGCTCAAAGAACATTCTTAGACGAAAGCGCGAGAATTGTGGGAGAGTAGAGAATCAGGTGCCGAGCGCCCCAGCCAATATGTGGAAGGATCAAGAGTTGCGGCGGGCTTTCAAAGTGGCGCTGCTGTTCGCGTCCGCCGCGTTTATGGCCGCGTGCCAGAGCGGATTGGCCACCACGGAGCAGCCGCAGACGGATTCTCCGGCGAGACCGCAGAACCAGGGGCCGCAGAACCAGGGGCCGCAGAACCAGGGGCCGCAGAACCAGAGCGGGCTGGTCATTGAGAACGATTCGGAGTTGCCGCCTACGTATCCGCGCGGACCTTATGAAGAGCGCTTTCGAGCGCACGGGGGAATTTCGGTGTTGCACTGGCGGTTGCAAAAAGGGAGCTTGCCGCCGGGAATGAAGTTGGAGGACGATGGCTTGTTGCATGGGCAGGCACAACGTACCGGGGAATTTCAGTTTACCGTGTCGGTGACGGATGGCCGGCCTCAAAAGGGAGTCGAGAAGGCATTCGTTTTGCGCGTTCGATCGGCGCTGACTTTGAATTGGAAGGTGCCGGCTCGGGTGAACGGGAACCGCATCGAAGGTAGCGTAGAAGTTTCCAATACCACGCCTGACGATGTGGACTTAACGTTTGTGGTGATGGCCGTTGCGGCGAATGGCCGGGCTACGGCCATCGGATATCAGCATTTTATTTTGCCCCGGGCGACCCTCGCCAAGGAGTTGCCCTTTGGCGAAACATTGCCGCCCGGAGGATATGTCGTCCATGTGGACGCCGTGGGCGAGGTAGCGGCGAAGAATCGGATTTACCGGGAGCGGATGCAAACGCCCTCGGCGCTGCAGGTAGTGGCGGGGACGTAAGAACACCTTCTGCAATCTAGCTCCTAGCTTCTAGCCAATGCACTCTTTCGAGGAGTTCACTGGCAACTAAAAGCTAAAAGCTAAAAGCTAAGAGCTAAGAGCTAAGAGCTAAGAGCTAAGAGCTAAGAGCTAAAAGCTAAAAGCTAAAAGCTAAAAGCTAAAAGCTAAAAGCTGTACGTGGAGGATTCGTCTTGTCACAACTGCAGGCGGCGATCATCGGCGCGGGATTTGTGGGACGCGCTCACATTGATGCACTTCGGCGGCTGGGCGTTCCGGTGTTGGGCGTTCTGGGAAGTTCCGCGGAACGCTCTGAGGCCTCGCGATCGGCGCTGAAACTTCAGCGCGCTTACCGCACGCTCGACGAACTGGCGGGCGATTCTGCGGTTCACGTAGTTCACATCTGTACGCCCAACCATCTTCATTTTGAACAAGCGGCAACTCTGCTGCGCGCCGGCAAGCATGTGATGTGCGAAAAGCCGGTGGCCATGACTACGCGCGAGAGTTCGGCACTGATCGATCTGGCCGGCAAGCATGAGCGCGCGGGCGGCGTTTGCTATAACCTGCGCTACTATCCTCTTTGCCAGGAGGCGCGCGCGCGAGTCGCCAGCGGGGCGATCGGCGAGCCGCGGCTGGTGCATGGGAACTTTCTCCAGGATTGGCTGTTCTATCCGACAGACTGGAATTGGCGGCTGGAAACTGAACTGGGAGGCGATTTACGAGCAGTCTCCGATATTGGGACGCACTGGCTCGATCTTGCGATGTGGCTTACCGGACGGAAAATTGTGGAAGTCTGCGGCGACCTTGCGACCCTGATTCCAGTGCGGCAGCGGCCACGCGGCCGGGTCGAAACGTTTCAGACTGCGGGAGTGGCCGCGAGCGATCCGGTCAAAATTTCAACCGATGACTACGCTTCCGTGCTGTTGCGCTTCGAGAACAACCTGCGCGGCGTGATGACCGTGTCGCAGGTCAGCGCGGGACGCAAAGCGGATTTGTCGATCGAGATCGACGGTTCGGAGGGATCCCTGGCATGGAACTCCGAATCTCCCAACCAGCTTTGGATCGGGCATCGCAAGCAGGCGAACCAGCAGCTTTTGAAAGATCCTTCCCTGATGATGCCCGCTGCCCGGGGCTATTCCGCCTATCCCGGAGGACACACCGAAGGCTATCCGGACACCTTCCTGCAACTGTTCAAGGATTTCTACGCGCACATCGAGAAGGGCGGAGACTCGCAGCCGGAATTTCCTAGCTTTCAGACAGGACATGATGAACTGGTACTCTGCGAGGCGATCGCCAGGAGCGCGCGAGAACGCAAGTGGGTTGAGGTGTTACCTGCGGCGGGGTGATTTGTTAAGTGAGCCGGACGAAGAAGGGAACCGGTTTATCGCGAGCTTGCGGCTCTGGCCGATGTTCCAGGTTTGCTCGCGTTCTCGATCACAACGCCCAGCCCGGAAACCATCGCCTCCACTACAGAAAGATCTTCTGCCGTAAATGCATCCTGAGCCGCGCGGTAAAGCGCCAGTACGGCCGCAACTCCTGATGCGCCTTCCAAGGGCACAGCCAGCGCCGAGCGCAGCGTGCTGTATTTCGTGGGATCGTTCAAATATCCCGGTTCCACTGAAGGATTCCCATTCAGAATAGCCTTGTGGTTTTGCGCCACCCATCCTGACAATCCCTCTCCGTGCGGAATCTTCAAAGAAGAAAACAAACGGAAATTGTCACCGCTCACAAACTGCGCCGCGAGCAGGCCATTGCTGGGACAGTAGACGGCCAGGGCCTGATGCGGCACCAGATGTCTCAAGCGCACCGCCAGCAGAGAAAAAATGTCTTCGGCGTTCACAACCGTGCCCGCCTGCTGGATGAATCCAACGATCTCCTGACTTTGTTTCCGAGCCGTCGAAATCAGCGCAGCGGAATCTGTCGCCGGCCGCGACAAGGTTGCTTTCGAACTACCGGACTCCTCGAATCCCGCCGCCGGGGCCGACCCGCGCTCCACCTTAATATCGGTGGACAATTTCGGAGGCGCTTGCAGCGGCTGTTCATTGGCCAGTTTTTCAAGCTCGATATAGCGGCGCTGCAGGATCGCAACCACTTGCGGATCGAAACTTTTGCCCGCATCCGCAACTACCTTGCGCATGGCTTCATCCAGGGGCAACGCCTTGCGGTATTGCCGGTCCGAAGCCAAAGCGTCCAGGCAATCGACTGCGGCGAGAATGCGGGCGCCAATCGGAATCGCCTCGCCGGCCAATCCGTTGGGGTAGCCGCTGCCATCCCATTTTTCGTGGTGAGCGCGCACGATTGGCACTACGGGATAGGGAAAGTCGACCTGCTCCAGAATCTCCGCGCCTACCGTAGGATGGATCTTCATCTTTTCGAATTCTTCGGGCGTCAGTTTGCCGGGCTTCGAAATAATGTGTTCCGGCACAGCCAGCTTCCCAATGTCGTGCAACACGGACGCCGCCCGCAACGCTTCGGTTTCGTCCTCGCTCAAGCCCAGTTCCTTCGCCAGTTCCATGGCATATACGCGCACCCGCTGCAGGTGTTCCCCGGTGGTTGCGTCTTTGGCTTCAATGGCCAGCGCCAGCGCTTCAATGGTGCGCAGGTGCAGACTGGAAACTTGCTCGGCATGCCGCTTCTCGGTCTCCAGTTTCTCCAGGTAAAGACGGTAGGACCGGTACATCAGATATATCGGCGGCAGAATCAGCAGTGACGACTGCCATCCGATGTGCCCATTCAAAAAGTGAACCAGCCCGGCTACAGCAGCTCCCACAATGTAATAAGGAAACGACCAGAGATAACTGTCGGCCCAGACTTTCGAGATGGGCTTATCTTCGGTCAGCTTGATGATGGCTGACATCGCTCCCGAATTGCAGGCGAAGTAAGTGACGGCTGCTCCCAGAAGAGCTAGCGGTCCGGGACTGTGGAGTACATGAATTGCAATCAGCTTATAAGCGCCATAGGCCACAGCGCTGGATACCGTTACCTGCGACAGATTAAATACGAGCTGGACCAGTTTCAACCGGCGCGCCGGCCGCCAATAGAACTGCGCCAGCGTGCTGGCCAATCCGATCAGGAGGGTTTCAGGAAAGCCGAGTTCCAGAATGCCCAGCAGAGTAAAGAGAAAGTTCACCGAGAGCGTGGCTTCCACTCCAGGCAGGCCCACTTTCAGCGACGATGCCAGTAATGCCGCAGTCAGATAACAAACGAACTTGACCGGATCGCTCGACTGCCAGTGCCAGAATGCCAGCACAAAGCAGGAGCTTCCCGCCAGAGCCATCCCGGCGATAAAGATGTGTGCGGCAATGGAGCGAATCCACGACATGAGTGGTGCTTAAATTCTCAACCAACCGGGAGGTTGTGTCCGCCCAAAACGATGCCTCCTGATTACCTTGGTTTTCTATCATCGGTCACTGCGCGCTGCGGTACTCCCCTTTTTCTGGGACAAGTTGGCTCACCGCCCGGGCAGTGAGACAAAGTGCCCGCAAGTCCCGTGGCAACCTTTTCTAACTGGCTGATTCGAAAGCATGTTCCACTCCGATTTTGGACCCCCACCTGCATCTTCAAGGTCACTTGGGGCAGGTTACGCGCCTGGGGGGCGGTTCTAAATTTTGGGGGAAAAATGAAGAAGTTCTTGCTTCTCCTGTTGATCGTGGCAGTCCCATTTGCACATGCCGACAACTCGAAAATATCACCGGACCTGCAGAACTATCCGCCGAACCAGAAGGCGCAAGTCATTGTGCAGTATGCGCCCGGTACACAGGTGAATTGCACCGGTCTTCTCGGTCTTTTGGGCTGCCTGGTCAACGATATCCTAAAACTTGGCGGCACGCTGCTTTCGGAATTGCCCATCGTTAACGGGCTGGTGGCAGTGCTTGACGGCAATGGCATCGTGAATCTTTCGAACCAGTCGAATGTCGTATACATCAGCCTGGACCGGCCATTGATGCCCACGCTGAGCAACGCTGCGCCTGCGGTGAATGCGTTCTCCGCCTGGCAATCGGGTTACACCGGTGCCGGCATTGGCGTGGCGCTCATTGACAGCGGCGTGGCCAGCCATCCCGATTTGAACGGCGGGTTCCGCGGATCGTCGCGCGTGGTTTGGAATCAGAGCTTCGTCCCCGGCAATGCCAGCGGCAACGATCAATTTGGCCACGGCACGCATGTGGCCGGTCTGATTGCGGGTAACGGTTTCAGCTCTACCGGCTCACAGTATTCCAAGACTTTTCAGGGCATCGCGCCGCAGGCGAACATCGTCAACCTGCGAGTTCTGGATCAAAACGGCTCCGGCACCGACAGCGAGGTGATTGCCGCCATCAACACGGCGATCGCGCTGAAGCCATTGTTCAACATTCGCGTAATCAATCTGTCGCTGGGGCGTGCAGTCTACGAGAGCTACAAACGGGACCCGCTCTGCCAAGCCGTTGAAGCCGCGTGGAAGAACGGCATCGTCGTGGTGGTCGCAGCCGGCAACAATGGCCGCTACCAGCCAACCAACGGTTACGGCACCGTGACCTCGCCGGGCAACGATCCGTACGTGATCACCGTGGGCTCCATGAAGCCGATGGGAACCCCGACCCGTGTTGACGATCTGATCGCCAGCTACAGTTCCAAGGGACCGACGGCGATCGACTCCATCACCAAGCCAGACGTGGTTGCCCCCGGCAATCTGCTGGTTTCGCTGGAGGCTCCAAACTCGACCCTCTTTACGGGCTATCCCGGTAACCAGATTCCGTACAGCTACTACGTCAATGGCGGCAGTACGTCGTCGTCGTCGCAATACTTCACCCTGAGCGGTACCAGCATGGCGACAGGTGTCGTCAGTGGCGTGGTCGCGGATCTGCTGCAAAAGAGTCCGAGCTTGAATCCCGATCAGGTCAAGGCGCGCCTGATGAAGACGGCCTGGAAATCGCTCCCGGCCTTCAGCAGTACCACCGATCCAACCACCGGAATTACCTACACCGATCAATATGACGTCTTCACCGTTGGCGCCGGCTATGTTGACGTGGAAGCCGCGCTGAGCAGCCCCGATCTGGCCAGGGGAACTGCCATGTCGCCGGTGGCCTCCTATGACTCCAACTCCGGGAACGTCTACCTGCACGACAGCTCGACCGCGATCTGGAACACGTCATCTACATGGTCAGACGCGGCCGTTTGGGGAACTTCTCAATTCGTTGTGGGCGCTCCGCCCTCGACCATGTCGGGTAGCAGCGGTGCCCTTTGGGGAAATAGCGCAGTGTGGGGTACCAATATTTTGTGGGGATCGAACATCCTGTGGGGTAGCAATATCCTGTGGGGCAGCAGCAACGGAACGTCCGCCACGAATATCCTCTGGGGCAGCAACGCTTCGGCCGGCGAACAATAAATAGCCGGCGCAGTTTTAGATAAGAGAAAAAGCCGCGATTCCATCGCGGTTTTTTCTCTTTAAGAGCACACGTACGGATTAGTCCGCTTCAGCCCCCCGTGAAGCAAAGTTTCTGAAAACCGGCTTCAGCTGCGCTTCATTTTGCACGACTTACGGCGCGACTAGAAAGCCGCGCCCTTTCAAAACTTTTCAAAGCAAACGCAAAGGCAGACTTTTTTCGCAGAGACTGAGGCCGAGCCCTTCTCGATCCGGATGGCTTTTGCTTTGAGGTAAATCTTTACTCGTAACCTATTCTCTCCCGACTCCGAGCGCATCGGCCACGCGATTAATGTAGTTGAACCAGGAGGCGATCAACGTGATCTGCAGAATTCCGCGGTCGTCGAATCCCGCGGACCGCAGGCCGTCGATATCGCCTTTCCAAACCTTGGTCGCGTCCCTGGTCAGTTTGACCGCGTAATCGAGCATGACGCGGTCCTGGGCTGAGATCGGCGCCGTGGTGTAGTCCCTCTGAAGCGCCTCCACCAGTTCCTTATCCAACGTCACCCTACGCAGAAACTCTGCGTGTGATTCGATTCAATAGACGCACCGGTTGGTGACCGAGACCATGGTCGCGATCATCTCGTGCTGCCGGCGCGCCAGCGGAAGGTCGGGCGACATCAACGCGCCGAAGGTGCCGAAGGCGTGATAGAGCGCCTCAGGAATCAACGTATGCGATCCCACAATCGACGACGCCCCCGAGGGATCGGGGTGCACCGGGTCGCCATACTCCTTCGGGTAAAGCAGCTTTTCTCCTTCAATCGCCTGACGCAGTTTTTCATCGGCCTCAGACAGTGACACGGTTCGAATCCAAGCCATGGTCTTCCTTATGTTGCAAGATTTCGTCCTCGAAAAAATACACTGCCGCGGCAACCCGACACATAACACATTCATACTAGGAACGTACCAAAAAGTAGCGTTCGCCGCCCTGTCGGCTTTCCGGCGCTACGTTCTCCATTCTGTCGGCACGAGCGAGCAGAGGACGGTCTATCCTATGCCCATGGGTCGGCTCGAATCCAAGCAACGTAAACCTTGGTGGCTGCATGTGATTGCAATTGGGATCGGTGTCGCCGCGTTCTTGTGCTCCCTTAGGTTTGGCTACGATTGGACAAGTTCCATTGCTACCGCAGCGGGAAGCCTGATTTTTCCAGCTGTTATTTACTATCGCAAGGTTGGGAAACACAATCGATTCTGGGAGACTTTAAGTCTGCTCACAATACTTCAAGTCCCTCTGGTCATCGCTGCGCGACCTTTGGTCGAGCAGTTCCGGTTCGTGTTCCTGCTCGCGTTTGGGTTCGGCGATTGTGTGCTTGTGGCATTCGTCCTTAATTGGATGTGCCCGAGCGAGAAGCTTGGTTAAGCTTTGTTCAAAGGCGCGCTCTCCGCATAATACTCTTGGTCTGAAGCGTCTGAAGCGCCCTATCCGTCCGTACTGCGCCGCGACGGGTTACATCAAAGCCTTTTCACTCACGTTACTGAGCATTACGCCTATGCCACAGGCGCCTTCTTGCCGGTTCCCTTGGTAACCCGTTCGTACACTCCCTTCTGGTAACCCTTGGTAACCATGCAGTTCATGGTGTGCGGACGTACAATTGGCCTTGTCCGGCAGGTCCATCTGCCGATTGACGAGATGACCCTCCGAGCGCGGGGACCCGGGAGCAGTTCCCCAGCATTCAGCGGGTTCTGTGTCGAGACCAGGTCTGGAGTTTGCACTCTTATGGCATTGTTTGGATTCAACAAACAGAAGGTTCTCAGCAATGCGGAGAAGTATGTCCAGCAGGGGAAAATCCAGAACGCCATTGCTGAATACGAAAAGGTCCTCAAGAACGATGCCAAGGATCTGACGGTCACCAACACGGTTGGCGATCTGTATTCCCGCCTGGGCGAGACCGACAAAGCAACCGCGTGCTTCAAGACTGTAGGCGATGCCTATGCCAGCCAGGGCTTCACGGTCAAGGCCATCGCGATGTACAAAAAGATCTGCAAGCTGCAGCCATCCCTGGAGAGCTTGCTGAAACTCGCCGAACTGTACTCGCAACAGGGCCTTTTCAATGACGCCCGTGCCCAGTATCTGCAGGTCGCGGAAGAATTCCTGAAAGCGGGGGAACTCGACAACGCTGTCCGCATCTTCCAGAAGATTCTGGAGATGGATCCGGAAAACAGCAGCATGCGCATTCGGCTGGCGGAAGTGTATCTTCGCCTGAACAAGAAGACGGAAGCCTGGCAAATCTTCTCGGCTGCGGCCGAGAGCCTGCGCTCCAAGGGATCGCTCAGCGCCGCCGAAGAAATTCTGCAGCGGATGCTGACCCTCGATCCCGGCAACACCTATGCCTTGCTGATGCAAGGCAAGAACATGATCGAATCGGGCGATGCGGCGCGGGCGGTTGCCGCGCTGCAAAAAGTTCCCGACATCGACTCCAATCCCGATGGACTCCGCGATCTGCTGAAGGCTTATCTGCAGACCGGGCAACTTTCCGAAGCCGGAACCATTGCCGGCAAGCTGTTGTCCGTGCATAACGATTTGCCGGCGATCTCCAGCTTCGCCGACGCGCTGATGCAGGCCGGGCAATATGAAAATGCTCTCCAGGTTTTCGACCAGCACGCCGAGCGTTTGCTGGCGGAAAACTCGGACAAGGTGCTTGACAGCCTGCACGCCATCATCGGGCACGTGCGCGATAATCCCGACTCCCTGCAAAAATTGCTGGACCTGTTTCACAAAGCGGGAGAAACCACCCACATCAGTGAAGTCATGGAACTGCTGGCTCATGCCAGCGTGCAGTCCGGCGACCTGGCACGGGCTCGCGATCTTTACCAGAAGTTGACCGCGCTGGAACCGGCGAATCCGTTGCACCTGCAGAATTACCAGCAGGTGATGAGCCAGCTCGGCGGCACGTCGGGAAACAAACTGATTACGCCGGAAGAGGCAGTCGTCCTGGTCGAAGATCTGGAGGCTACTGCGCCTTCCATTCACCAGCATTACTCCGACGAAGTCTCGCTTGCCGTCCGCTCCGCTCTTACTGACGCCGAGCTCTTCATTTCGTACAACATGCCCGCCAAGGCACTGGGCCCGCTAACGGGTGCGCTGCCGCTGGCGCCGGACGACCTACGCATCAATCAGCGTCTTGCCGCCTTACACACCCGCGCCAGCCGCTTCGCCGAGGCGGCGCTCTGCTGCCGCACCCTGCAACGCGTCTATTCCGGGGCGGACTATCCCGATGAAGCTACACGATACGGAGAACTGGCCGCGCGGTATGAGGAACGCACTTCGATTCCCGCGCCCGCCGCGGCCACCAACGATGCGGTAATCTCACCGGATGCCGCGCCGCAAGTTCGGGCCTCTCACCGTCACAAACCGGAAACCGTCGTAGCCGAGTTTGCTATCGAGGAACCGCCCGCGGAAGAGATTACGATCGAAGAGGAAGGAACGCCAGAAGAAGCCGGTACGGCCTCACCAGCCACTTCGCCATGGCCCACGACGGCAGCGCATACTAAGGAATTTAATGTCGAACCGGCGGCTCATGCCGAGTTCGCTGTTTCCGGCCAATCGCAGGCGGAGGCATCCGACGAACCGGCGGCCGGGGCTGCTGAGATCGACCTCTCCTCGGAGTGGGATGACAGCATTACGGTCGAGACTGACAGTCCCGCAGCGCAAGAAGCAGAAGCCGCAGAAGCCGAGGTGCAGGACGCCGCCGCCGCTTCTGAAGTTCCGGAGTCGGGCAAAGCCGAAGAAACCATTGACGAGATCCGTTTCTATGCCGCTCATGGCATGCCCGCCCAAGCCATGGCAGCCCTCGCCAAGCTCCAGACTCTGACCAGCGATCAGTCCAAACTGGATGAACTCCGCGCCGAGATCGAAGCGAGCATTCAACCAGCCGAGGAAGAAAGTGTGGCCGCAGCCGAACCGGTGATTGAAGAACTCACCGCCGACGATATTCCGGCGCTTGAAGTGGAAGTCGATGAGACTCCGGTCGTCGCCGCTCCTGCGGCACAGGCTCCGCTCGCAGCTGTGCCTCCAGCGGTTAAAGAAAATCGAGTTGAGACGCATCCCGCGCCGGTGGTTCATGAACCTGTCCCTGAACCCGAGCACGGTGTTCTAAAAGAATTCGTTTCCGAGCTGGAAACTTCGCTGGGCGATGGCTTTATGCCTGACACGGCGGTCGAGCCGGCAGCATCCCCTGCCGCGCATGGAGTGCCTCCTGCTGCGGCGATCCCTGCTACGATCCCCGCAACGAAAGTGCCAGCAGCGGCCGCAGTGGCCGCAGCGGCCGACTCTGTGATTGCAACTGGAGAATCCGCCCCGGTTCTGGGGGAGTTTGTTGCCGACATCGAAGCGTCCCTTGGGGAAGACTTCCTGAAGGGAGCGCCCGTGGCCACGGCGGAGCCTGCCGCTCCTGCCCTAAGGGCCGCAACACAGCCGGCTTCCCCGGCGCACCAAGCCGCACCAGCCGTGGCAGCGAAGATCATACCCCCATTGGCCGCGAGTGCGGCCGCATCCGCTTCCGCCCATCAGGCCGCGCCTTCTTTCCCACTGAATCTCCCCACAACGCAGGCACCGCCGGCTGCCGCGGCGGCATCCGTTGCCTGGCACGCTCCAGTGGTCCACGCTCCACTGGTCCAGGCTCCGATGGTCCAGGCTCCCAAGCCGCAGCCGCCGGTTTCTCACGCGGCCGGCGCCCATGCTGTCCCAACTCATGTTGCCCCGGTTTATGCCGCCCCGGCAGGCAGCAAAGCTTCTCCTTTTGGGGATGACGCCGGAGTCGATCTTGCGGAAATGTTTGGCGAACTCAAACACGATCTGGAAGCCGGCGTCGCCGCGAATGACGAAGATCCCGAGACGCACTACAACCTGGGCATCGCCTTCCGCGAAATGGGCCTGCTCGATGAGGCCATCGGAGAATTGCAAAAGGCTTGCCAATCGTTCGATCGCGGAAAGCCATTTCCGCAGATTATGCAGACGTATACCTGGCTGGCACAGTGTTTTCTGGAAAAAGGTGTGCCGGAAGCCGCCGTGCGCTGGTACGACAAGGCTCTTAACGTTCCCACTATTGACAGCGAAACCCGTGTGGCCCTGCACTACGAACTGGCTTCCGCCTACGAAAACGCCGGGGACAAATCCTCCGCCCTGCGCCATTTCATGGACGTCTACGGCAGCAACATCGACTATCGCGATGTCGCCGAGCGCATTAAGGCCTTGAAGTCGTAGAATAGCGCGATGGCCTTCTTTCGCAATTTTCTTAACCCGAGGCCCGGGGCGGCCTGCAATGCTTTCCCTGCGGCCTCTTCACGGAGCCGGCGATGAGCGACCCAACCCCGTTTTCGCGCGTTCCTGGCCAGACGCCGGATCCGGCTGCGCCGCAGGCTGACACGCGTACGGCCCTGCTGGATCCTCCCGCGCGGTCCGCGTCCTTTCCAAATCCAAGTGCTCCGCAAATGTGGATGCATCGCATTTCCGTATTTCTTTTTGTACTGGTCAGCGCGGTGGCTGGGGTGCTGCTGATTATTCTGCCCTGGACCCCGGAGTGGACCGATAACTACCTGCTGCTCTCGTTTCCGGCTCTGCGCTCCGTGATCTCCAACGGCTTCTTCCGCGGCCTTTGCAGCGGCCTGGGGCTGCTCGACATCTGGATTGGTTTCTGGGAGGCCCTGCACTACCACGAGCAGCAATAGCATTCTGCCGGGCTAGCGCACATGGGGATGCGCAGTCCCGGGCTCTGCGATCGAAAGCTTGCCGCCCAGCTTGTCACTCGAATCCCTGTAGCCCGGCCGTTCCGGTATTCTGATGGCGCTTTCCATCAAGGTTTTTGATTGCGAGTTTCGCCTATGACTGACCACCTCAAATCGGCGCCCGTGGCGTACGAAAATCCAGCGTTCCTCAACAGCCCCGATGGGCGCATTCTCCGCATCATGGCCGAATATCAGGAACCGCTGGCGCGCTTCCGCCGCGAGCAGATTCAGGACACCGTCGTCTTTTTCGGCTCCGCCCGTTTTAGGGGACGCGAAGGCGCCACGAAGAACTTCGCCACGGTCAAGCAGAATCAGGCTGCGGTGCCGTCCGCTCAGCTGGAGAAAGATTTGAAACTCGCTCAAGCCGGCGTCGATATGGCTCGCTATTACGAAGATGCGCGCCGCCTCGCTCACATGCTAACCAAGTGGTCGATCCAGATTCCCGCCCGACGCCGCCGTTTCGTGGTCACTACCGGCGGGGGGCCCGGCATTATGGAAGCCGCGAATCTCGGCGCTCACGAAGCCGGCGGAAAAACCATCGGCCTCAATATCCAGCTTCCCTTCGAACAGAGTCCCAACCAGTACATCACTCCGGCGCTGAACTTTCAGTTTCATTACTTCTTCATGCGCAAATTCTGGTTCGCCTATCTCGCCAAGGCACTGGTCATTTTTCCCGGCGGCTTCGGCACCATGGACGAGCTTTTTGAAATCCTGACGCTCGCGCAGACCGACAAGCTGGCCAAGAAGATTCTGGTGGTCATCTACGGCAGCGAATATTGGAACCGCATCCTGAACTTTCAGGCTTTCGTTAACGCCGGCACCATCGCTCCGGAGGACCTCAACCAGTTTAAGATTGTCGATTCCCCTGAAGATGCGTTTGAGTTTCTGCGCGATGGCCTGGCGAAATACCATCTCGGCGGGGCTCCGAAAAAAGAAGGCGAAGCGCTGCCGGAGATCGCGAAAACCCGGCCGTGAAGAACTGCCGTCTTTATTACATCACCGATCGGACGGCCTTTTCCGGCGACGAATCCTCGCGCCGTCGGCGCCTCCTGGAAAAAATCGGCGAGGCCGTCCGGGCCGGCGTTGACTACATCCAACTTCGCGAGAAGGACCTTTCCACGCGCGATCTGGAATTCCTGGCCCGGGAAGCGGTGAATGCAATCCGGGAGGCACAACTGGCAATTAGTAACCGGCAACCGGCAACTGTTCTACTGATCAACTCGCGCACCGATGTCGCCTTGGCCGCGCAAGGCGACGGCGTCCATCTCCGCTCCAACGACATCTCGGCGCAAGAAGTCAGGACGATCTGGCAGAACAGTATCAACGATTGTGGGCGCGGGCGACTCGCCGGCGCAAACTCACCATCACCACCGCTGATCGCGGTCTCCTGTCATTCTCCAGCAGAAGTAATCGAAGCCGCTGCCAGCAACGCAACCTTCGCTGTGTTCGGCCCCGTCTTTGAAAAAAAAGATTCGCCGCCGGCCGGGTTAGAGCTTCTGCGAAATGCATGCCTCGCCAACATCCCGGTTCTCGCGCTAGGGGGGATCACTCTGGAGAACGCTAGCTCCTGCCTCGCAGCCGGTGCTGCGGGCATCGCCGCCATCCGCCTCTTCCAGGATAACGACGTTGCCGCCGTCGTAAAACAGTTGCGCGGTTAGCCCGTCAATTTCGCTCCGGTCTCGAGGACTGCATCACCTTCGCCAGCCGCCGCTTTTCGTCTCTTGCTGCTTCGCCCCGAAATCGAAAGTGCCATCTCTTTCTTGTGAGGAAGGCCAACTTGGCAAGACAAATCCTAAGTTGTACTTCACCGAGTCCGGGAACGGGCTGATGAACTCTTTGCCAAACAATTTACTGCCTCTTTGGGAGCCGGCCGAATCCATTCGTCACCAGGAGATATCGCATCCAGGCAACGGTAAATACATGTAAATGTATGTATGCCTTAGGCCGCCCCGTACACAATCTTCCCGCCCACAATCGTCGCCACAACCTTCCCCGTAAACTGCCAGCCAGCAAACGGCGTATTGTGCGATAACGATCGCGACTTCGCGGCGTCGAAGGTCCAGCGCTTTTTGGGATCGAAGATAGTCACATCGGCGTGGCTGCCGCGCGCTAGTGATCCGCGGCCGCGGAGATCGAAAATCCGAGCCGGGCCCGCGGAGAAGAGTTCAACGATGCGCGTCATCGGAATTCTGTGTTCGCGATGAAGTCTCGTGATCGCCAAAGCCAAGGCGGTTTCGAGCCCGGTGATGCCGAACGCTGCCCGTTCGAACTCAACTTGCTTTTCGTGGTCGGCGTGCGGAGCGTGGTCCGTGGCGATTGCGTCGACGGTGCCGTCGGCGAGTGCGACCAGAATGGCTTCGCGGTCCGTCGCGGAGCGCAGCGGCGGATTCATCTTGAAGTTGGTGTCATATTCACCGACATTCTCGTCGATCAGGGTGAAGTGGTGCGGCGTGACTTCACAGGTGACGCGGGCTTTAGCACGCTTGCCGCGGCGCACCGCCTTCAATGCGTCAGCAGTGGAAAGATGTGCCACGTGCAAACGCGATTCGCGAATCTGCTGCGCGAGTGTGACATCTCGATCAACGATGGCGGCCTCGGCGGCGGCCGGCATCGCGCGCAGGCCGAGGCGGAAACTCGTGGGACCGGCGTGCATCGAGCAGTTCTCGGTCAGGCGCGTATCCTCGGCGTGCTGGACTACCGGCAAGTTCAGTTCCGCCCCCAGACGTAGTGCCATGCGCATGATGTCGTCTTCGAGGATAGGCTTGCCATCGTCGGTGACGGCGACGGCACCAGCGCGCTGCAGCGCAGCGAAGTCGGTAAGAGTGCCTCCACGGCTGCCACGGGTGGCCGCGCCAATGGGGAAAACGTTGACTGCGGCTTCGCGCTCGGGATTGCGCAGCCATGTGACCCATTCCGCAGCATCGACCACAGGCGCAGTGTTGGGCATGGTGCACACTGAAGTGAACCCTCCCGCAGCAGCGGCTGCAGTGCCGCTGGCAATGGTCTCTTTGTAACTTTGTCCCGGCTCGCGCAAGTGAACGTGCAGATCGATAAAGCCGGGCGCTACGATCAGCCCACGCGCGTCGAACTTTTCATCGGCTCCGCCCCTGGTTTTGTTGGGCAGCGCGACCTCCGCGACTCGGCCATCGCGCAGCAGAATATCCATGGGTGCGTCGATCTTCGCCACAGGATCGATCAGGTGACCGCCTTTGATCAGGAGGGATGGATTCTCGGGTTTTCGGCTCTTAGCAATCAGCATTCCGCACTCGGCATTCAGCCCACATCATTCTTGACCCCGAAACCATGCAAAATCTGTGGCAAACCGTGCAAATCCGTGGCTCATTTGGCCTTCCCCAATGCTCGCGCCAAAATTGCCATGCGTGTAGGCACTCCATTGTGCACTTCATCCACAATCACCGACTGCGGGCCGTCGGCGACCTCCGCGGTCAATTCCAAACCGCGGATGATCGGCCCGGGGTGCATGACGATAGCGTCGCGCTTGGCCAGTTTCAGCCGCGCCGTCGTCATCTGATAACGCGCGATATAGTCCTGCAGTCGAATTTTCTGGCCAGCCAGTCGCTCTTTCTGTACGCGCAGCAGCATGATCACGTCGGTGCCGCGCAGGGCGTCTTCGATATGGCGTGTGATGCGCAGCCCCGGGGCCAGCGTGGCAGCGACCTCGGGCACGAACTCGGAAGGACCGCACAACGTCAGCTTCACTCCAAACTTGGTCAGCAGATGACACGCGCTGCGAGCCACGCGGCTGTGCAGGATGTCGCCGATGATGGTGGCTTGCAGTCCCTTGAACGACTTCTTGTGTTTCAGAATCGTGAAGGCATCGAGCAACGCCTGCGAAGGATGCTCATGCATTCCGTCCCCGGCATTGATCACGGGTATGTCGAGATGCCGCGCCATCAGGTGCGGCGCGCCGGCCGAGGGATGGCGCATAACGATGCAATCCGCGCCGACAGCGCGCAGAGTGTATCCAGTGTCGAGCAAGGATTCGCCCTTTTCAATGCTCGATCCCGAGGATTGCACGAGAGTGGTCATGGCGCCCAGAGACTTCGCGGCAAATTCGAACGATGAGCGGGTGCGGGTGGATGCTTCGTAAAATAAAAGTACAACCCGCTTGCCGCGCAGGAGCGGAGGGGCCTTCAACGGATTCAGGCGGCGGGCCAGCTTCAGCAGTCCCAGGATTTCGTTCGCCTCGAGGTGTTCGATCCCCAGCAGCGAACCGCGTGCAGGCGTTTTCATCGGAAAAAGTGCAAACGGTGCATCATACGCAACAGCTATGTCCGCCGCAAGATGCCGAGCGTCGTTCTCAGTTCGCAGAACTTCCCAGGTGGAGACAGCCGATTGTCGCGGGCACATCGCATTCCAGCCGGGATTGTCGATCTATCGCGATCAGCAAGATTCCGGTGGACCAAATCAGCGCTTTTCGCGGCCGAAAATGGCACTGGCCAGCGTGCCACCGAGGCCCCCGAGCACGATCGAAGTCAGAAAGGCAAAGATCAGACCAGCTAACATCAGGAACTCAAGTCCGCCCGGCGTTTTCAGACGCTCGAGAACCGCCAGCACCTGCGGATCGCTGGTTTGAGAGGCGGCTTGCTGGACCCTAATGACGAGTTCGTTACGAAGTTCCGGCCCTTTGTGCAGAAAGACAACGATCAAGGCTTCGAGGATGGACGACATCGCGAACCAGAGAAGGCCGCCCAGTGCTCCAAGTCCCGCTCCAGTGCCAATTTTGATCATCATCTCCCGGCGGCCCTGACGATAAAAAACCACGGCGAGAAATCCGACGCTGAACATGGCCACGAACGGGTTCAGTCCCATCGACATCAGCAGCGACGCAACCAGCGCCGCCAGTGCGCACGGCTTCAACCCTTGAGACCAGTGCATCGGAAGCGCCAGGACGGGAACGGTCTGCGATGCGGGAAGGCTGGAGTCTTGCGATTCTCTGGCGGTAACCAATGACTGGGGAGTTGGCACGGGCTCGGCGATCACTACCCGGATCTGCGGGGCCGAGCAGTGCGCACAAAAGGGGATGCCTTCTTCCACCGTTTGTCCGCACTTATAGCAGGCCTGTTCCATCGTGATTCCAAAGCATGAGAGACCGAGAAAGGGCTTATCTGAAAGTATCGCACGAGCAGCGTGTAGGCAAGCGTCGCTCCACTCGGTTTTCGGTTGAAGAAAAAAATCGAGAGTGCCGCAGTTTGGATCGATTCTTATCTTAAGTTGTCGGCGGACCTAAATGTCTCCGCGCTTGCCACGCGTATGCACGTAGACGATGGCGAAGGTTGATCCTTTGCTCCCGTCGCGGGGCTCGACGGCCACGACATGCTGGTTGTCCTCAGTGCCAACCTTCAATTCGGTGACCGGACCTGAATTCTCTTCGCATTTCAATTCTTGATTCTCTTTAGAGTCTTTGTTGTCAACATTGGCTTCCACGTGGCCGCCATGCTTCTGCGAATGACATTCCAGAACTTTTCCATACTTCTTCAGTTTGTCGCGATAGAAATCGACAATCTTTGCGGGACTGTCTTCGGAATCGTATTTGGCCACTACTAGTTTCATTCCGAAGGCTTCGGTCAGCACGCTGAGATTTGCCTGGCTGCTGTTTTCATCTTGATCCTTGTCATCGGACTTCAGGCGAGCGCCGGGATAGAGCGGCAGTCCCGCCTTGCGCGCGTCCGCGTCATTGCCGACATGCAGGTCGCCGACGGTGCTCCGGATGTCGAAATTCTTATTCTGATTGTCGGAATCCTGCGCCATGAGGGGCAGCGCCAGGCCAAAACCCAAAGTTAGAGCAAGCGTCAAATTGAGATGACGATACATGGTGGTCCTCCTCAAAAACTAAGCGAAGAAAAGACTAAGCGGAGAATTTAGATTTCCGCATCCTTGCCGTGAGTGCGCACATACACCAGCGAAAAGCTCGAACCGCTGCCCTCGGGCTTTACCGCGACGATGTGCTGATTTTCTTTCGTGCCGACTTTCAATTCGACATTGCTGCCACTTGTTCCCTCGCAAGTTAGTTCATGGGAGCTGTGATCCGAGCCCTTCATATCGGTATTCACGTTGAAATGGCTCGTATGACATTCGAGCACGTGCCCGTACTTTTGGAGTTGGTTCGTGTAGTAGGCGACGAGCTTGGCAGGGGAATCGTCGGACTCATACTCCAGGGCAACGACTTTAACCCCGAAGCCGAAGCCAGAGATGTTGACGTTCGCGCTCTGGTCTTCGCCGTCGGAGTCTTTTTGCTTGAGACGCGCTCCCGGATAGACCGCCAGGCCGACATCGGCCACGTTGGCGCCCTTGCTTACATGAATGCCACCGACGGGCGTATCGATGTCAACCTGCTTATCTTCGCCATTCTGCTCTTTTTTTACATTCACGCTGCAGGCAGGCAGCAGCAAAGCGGCGAGGGTCGCAAGCCCCAAGGCGAAGCCGCTGACTGCTGCGAATTTAGTTCTGCGCATCTGGAGACCCTCCTTGGGCGATGTGCGCCGGCCGTTCGAGACCGGCGCCGCGCTGAGCGACGCTCGGAATTGTGACGGGCAGATGGCCGCGAATCGGCATTTCTCCGAACAGCCCCTTGATCGCTGCTACTTCCGAGACGGTCGCGTTGGAAAACGTACACATATAATTTTCGATCTTGGGAAAATCGCTCGCCACATACGGATTCCCCATGGTAATGACGGCCGTCTTTTCCGCGGCATGATCGAGTATCTGCTGCAGCAGCGTGCCGGTCGCATCGGCGATCGCAACCGAGTTGCCAACCTTTCCCGCGGTCGGAATCACATAGACTGCAGTTACCACGGTTTGCGCCTCATCCACCGCTTTCAGAACCTCGTCGCTCATGCCCGCCGCTATCCGGGGATCGACATAAATCACGCGAGCGTCCGGGATGCGAGTACGGAATTCGCGTCCAAAGGCGCGGCCGGACTCCGTGCGCACGTCGTCCGAGAAAAGGATGGCCACGACCTGATTGTGGGTCTCCTCTCTAGTCATATACGGAAGGCCGGCCTTGGTAGTTCCCTTGGATTTTAGGGGGAGCACTTTGCCGTTGTCGCGTACGAGAGTGACAGCGGAGTCGGCCACCTGCTGTCCGAACGCAAGGTTTTCGGGCTTGCCTACGGTGGTTGCAATGGCGTTGAGATCGACCATGCGAGATTTGTTAAGGCCCAACTCTCCCTTTATTTTCAATATCTTCAGGACGGAGCGGTCGAGGCGTTGCCTGGGAATCTCTCCTGATCGAACCGCTTTCAACATGGAAGCGTAACCGGCCCCGAGATCAGGAGGAATGATCAGTAGATCGTTGCCGGCCTTGAAGGCCTCGACCGCCTCGCGGCCAATATCATTGGCGAAAAGATGAGTCAACCCTGCCATATCGAGGGCATCCGTGACGACCAACCCTTTGAATCCGAGTTGTTGTTCGAGCAGGTCTGAGACGATGGATGGCGAGATCGTCGCGACGTGATTGGGATCGGAATCGAGCGCAGGCACGGTGACGTGTGCCACCATCACGGCGTCCACACCGGCAGCGATGGCTTGGCGGAATGGCGGAAGTTCAATCGAATCCAGGTGAGCGCGGTCGCCGTTCACGCTGGCAACGCCAAGATGCGAGTCGGTCGCCGTGTCCCCGTGTCCCGGAAAATGTTTCACCGTGGTCAGCATTCCAGCCTGATGGGCGCCTTTGATATAAGCGCTGGCCAGGTCGCCGACTTGTTTGGGATCTTCTCCGAAGGAGCGGGTGTTGATAATGGGATTGACCGGATTCGAGTTCACGTCCGCATCGGGAAAGAAATTCCAGTGAACGCCGATGGCGCGCGCCTCCTGGCCGGTAATGAGGCCGAAGGTTTCGGCATCTTCGATGTTGCCATCGGCCCCAAAGGCCATGGCATGAGGAAAGTTTGTGGCCCCCAGCAGGCGCATGGCGAGGCCGCGCTCAAAGTCCGCCGCGAACAGCAACGGCAGCCTGGATTCCCGTTGCAGGCGGTTCAGCAACTCGGCGACTTCGTACGGCTCAGTGCGCAAAAGAAACGGACCGTTGACATGAACTGACATGGTGAACGAGCCGACATGATATTTCTTCATGGCCTCGAGCCATTGCAGGTACTCGGGATTCTCCACATTCAAAAAGCTGGCGCGGCACCAGATCATGAAGACCTGCCCGATTTTTTCTTCGACGGAAAGATGGCGCAGCGTTTTCTCGGCCCACTTGTCGCCGCGGGCCGGATTGAGAGCAGCGGGGCGCTGGTGCCTGGTCTTGGCGAACGCGGGCAGAATCAGTGTGAGGATAAGAAATGCGGCACGGAGAATTCGCGGCATGCAGGAAAGATAGCAGAAGAAGGGTGTTGGGTGGCTTCAACTCCGTGTGGGGACAGCCGCCCTGGGCTGTCCGACGAGCGAAGCTCGACTTCAGTCGCTTACGCTCTCATGTGGATGCGAGGCATCCGGCCTTCGGCCCATCGGGCAGCGAGGGAGGCTTTCCCCACATTAACGCTTAGCGACCACGCATCGCCGAGCTTCCTGCTGAATCGCCGGATCATTGCCGAAGCCCTTGAGCAACTGCACATCCGGTTCTCGACGGAACCAGGTCATCTGGCGCTTGGCGTAATTGCGGTGGGCCTGTTGCGCGGCTTGGATTGCCTGCTCGCGAATCAACTCTCCGCTTAGAAACTGAACCGCTTGTCTGTAGCCAAGCGAGGTCAGTGGCCGCGCCGTTGCGCCATATTTCTCCTGTAGACGTCGGGTTTCTTCGATCAATCCGGTTTCGAACATGCGGCGGGCACGCTCGTTGATCCGGTTGTAAAGGGCGGCACGATCGGGGTCGAGACCAAGTCGAAGAATGTTGAAGCCACGCAGAGGATCCCGGCCCTGCCGCCAGAGCTCCGACATTTTCTGTCGCGACGCCAGGCAGACTTCGATCGCACGGATCAGTTTGGGCGTATCGTTGGCGTGCACTTTTTCAGACGCCGCACGGTCGAGACGCCGGAGGATGCGGTGGAGATGATCGGAGCCGCGGTTCGCGGCGCTTTCGCGCAGCCGTTCGCGCAGCTCTTCCGAGCGCTGCGGTCCGGGAAAAAGTCCTTCCAGCAGAGCGCGCAAATAGAGTCCAGTGCCGCCGACCACGATCGGCAGGTGGCCACGCAGCTTAATATCGGCGAGCGCTAGCCGCGCCTGCCGGGCATATTCGCCGGCAGTGATGGATTGCGTGGGATCGACAACGTCGAAAAGGTGGTGGGGTGCACGTTCGCGGTCGGCGGCGGCCGGCTTGGCGGTACCGATATCAAACTCCCGCACCATTGCGACCGAATCGCAGTTGACAATCTCGCCGTGGAACTTCTGCGCCAGCGCCAGAGACAACTCCGTCTTCCCGCTGGCAGTGGGGCCGAGGATCACCACCAGCAGCGGTTCTGGTCCGGCGATTTCGCGCGCTGCAGAGCCCACGTTCAGCGCAGGCTCCAATGGATGTCGTGCCAGTAGCGAACCAGAGTGAGAACGAGCAGCAGAAGCGCAATCAGCAGCAGGCCTGTGGCTTCCGAGGCGTACACCGCATGCCGATGACGGGCGGGCGAGTCAGGCTGGGACTCGCGTGACGGCACGGGCATCTCCGGCAAAGGCACGCCGGTATTGTAGCGCTGACGAGTGCCTCTTGGGTGCGCAGGCCTTGGTTTCAAGACCAAAGACGAAAAAACCACGACCGATGCCTTCCTGCTACACTACGGCGTCGTCCATGCCTCCGCCGCAAGACAACGCGAAAGTCGCGCGGTTTGGTACGTTTGAGCTCGATCTCAGCGCGGGCGAACTGCGCAAGAATGGCGTGAAGCTCCGCCTGCAGGAGCAGCCGTTCCAACTGTTGGTTTTGCTCCTGCAGCGGCCGGGAGAAGTGGTGACGCGGGAAGAGTTGCGCCAGAAGCTCTGGCCCTCTGACACCTTCGTCGACTTTGATCACAGCCTGAACACCGCTGTTAACAAAGTACGCGAAGCCCTGGGAGATTCTGCTTCCGGCCCCCGTTATGTGGAAACTCTGGCGCGTCGAGGTTATCGCTTTATCGCTCCAGTTCAAACCCTCACTCACCCATCGGGCAACGGGAAAGCTGCAGACGGGAAAGCTTATGCTGGCGCCACGGCCACATCCGCGATCAACCCGAATCCGTCGCCGGCGGCATTGCATCCCGAACTCGATATTCCCATCCCGCGTCGAGCGATCACGCGCGGATTGTTCGGGCTGATTCAGCTGATGTATCTAATCTTTTATCTAACGGCCTTGTTTCGCCTGCATGATGTTCAAGCGGTAGCCGATTCCTTTCTCTCTTTACGGGCCGCTACGTTCCTTGCCGGGGCAGTGATGGTGACCGCTGGCGTAGGGATTCCACTGCGACTCTATCTGATTTCGGCGGTGGGGTTTGATTACCAGCGCCTGGGCGACAAGTTCCGTCGAATGTTCCCGTTCGTACTGGCGCTCGACCAATTGTGGGCAGTGGCTCCGTTCCTGTTGATCCAGGAGATTGGTTTAGGCGCGGCATTCGCGGCAAGTGCTGCGCTCTTGTATCTGCCTTTTTCCGAGCGAACCCTGATTCGCATGGCATATATCGAGTCGCGCACGCGTTAGCCGAGTGATTTCGATGGAACCGGACTCACCATTGATTCGTAACCACGTCTAATAGGGGGTAAAGTGTGCCCGCTGGAGGATCTAATGAAACCTGTTGCAATAAAACGCCTGTCACTTGCCATCTTCGCTGCCAGCGTCATTGCGGTCCTACCCGCCCACGCCGACGAGTGGTCGAAGACTTACAACCTCAGCGGCAAGCCGGAGCTGCGGATTGAGACTTCCGACGCCAATATCCGCGTGACGACCTGGGACCAGCACACGATTGAAGCGAAGGTCATCACTTCGCGCTACAAGATTGGCGAAGGCGGCATTCGCGTGGAAGAGCGCCAGACCGGGGACTCGGTCGAAATCGACGTGCATTACCCGCATCACAACTTCACCGTCGATTGGGGCAACCATCGCGTGGACGTCATTATCCAGATGCCGCGCGAGGGCCATGTCAACCTGCGAACTGGCGACGGCAAGATCGAGATCGCGGGATTGAAGGGGGAAATGGATCTGCATACCGGCGATGGTTCCGAAAACCTGGAAGGGGTCGATGGCAAGCTGCACGCTACGACCGGCGACGGCCACATCACGGCCCAAGGTCGCTTCGATGAACTCGAACTCAAGACAGGCGATGGACACGTCGAAGTGCGCGCTGCGGGCGGATCGTCCCTGGCCGTGGGCTGGCGGCTCGAAACCGGCGACGGCAACGTTTCCCTTGAAGTACCAGGCGAACTCGCGGCTGATGTGGACCTGCATACCAGCGACGGCCACATCGATCTCGATATGCCCATCACCACCGAAGGCAAGATTCGGCAGAACGAAGTCCGCGGCAAGTTGAACGGAGGTGGCAGCCTGCTGACGATCCGCACCGGAGATGGATCGATTCATTTGCGGAAGGGATAGAGGTTGCAGTGTCTGACATGGGTGTTATACTGTCTGACACATGGCTTCCCAGCGCATTACAGTCCGCGTTCCCAAGACGCTCGGGACCCTCCTTCGGGATCGCTCCCGCGCCAAGGGCCAGACCCCTTCCGATCTGGTGCGAGTCGCCCTGGAGGCGTATCTAGTCCGGGAAGGCACCTCGCGTTCGGCCTATGAAATGGCGGAGGAAGCGGGATTGATCGGCTGCGTGCGCCGAGCACCAAAAGACCTGAGCACTAATCGCCGTCACTTCGAGGGCTTTGGAAGAAAGAAATGAGGCGAATTCTGGTGGACACAGGCCCGCTGGTCGCCATTCTTTCCCGGCGCGACGAGTATCATGATGCCTGTGCGAAAGCCCTCCGGGAAATGCCGGGTCCACTACTTTCCTGCTGGCCCGTAATTACTGAGGCAGCGTGGCTATTGCGAAAATCTCCGCGCTCAGTTCAGCAACTGCTGAGGAGCATCGATGGCGGTTTTCTGGATTTGTTACCTCTGGCAGGAGCAGAGGCTGAAGCAATTGCAGCGCTCATGAACCGGTATGAGGATATCCATCCTCAACTCGCCGATGCGGCCCTGGTTTATCTGGCCAATCGCGAAAAAATTGACACGATTTTTACGTTGGACCAGCGCGATTTCTCTATTTACCGATCTGGACGCAGGAACACATTCAGAATTGTTCCAGAAACGGTATGAGCATACGATATTGGATTCCGCTTTCTTGTTGACGGAAGGATACTCCATGAAAATTAGGCGCCTCGGCATTCTTGTTTGGGTGTTCGTTTCATTCCTTAGTTTAGCCGCCGCCCAGCAGCCGGCCATCGAAAAGGCTGAGCCCGCCCTCGATGTCACATCCATGGACCGCAGTATCGATCCGTGTGTGGATTTCTTTGCGTATTCCTGCGGTGGCTGGATCAAGAGAAATCCGATTCCTCCCGATCAATCCTCTTGGGACACCTATTCCAAAATGCAGGATGAAAACCTCGGCCGATTGCGCGGAATTCTCGAGGCCGCAGCGGTGCCCGACCCGAAGCGCAATCCTGTCGATCAAAAGATTGGCGACTACTACGCTTCCTGCACCGACGAGAAGACCATTGATGCCAAGGCGGCAGAGCCGCTCGGTCCGGCTCTGGAAAAAATTGCGAAGATTAGCTCTAAACCTCAGATCGCCGACGTCGCCGCGTCCATGATCGCGGACAACGTTCTCTTCCGCTTCGACTCAATTCAGGATTTTCGCGATGCCAGTCAAGTTATCGCCAACGCCGATCAGGGTGGACTCGGCCTGCCGGACCGCGACTATTACACGAAGGACGACGCGAAGTCAGTCGAACTACGCAAGCAGTATCTCGCCCACGTGCAGAAAATGTTTGAACTGCTCGGCGACAAGCCCGAAGCCGCAGCGACCGAGGCCCAAACCGTGATGCGCATCGAAACCGCACTGGCCAAGGGCTCGATGACGCGCGTGGAGCGACGCGATCCGAAAGCGCTGGACCACAAAATGAGCAGTGTGGAGCTGGAAAAGATTTCTCCCGAATTTCACTGGCCGGTTTATTTTGCCAAGGTCGGATTGTCTTCGCTGTCGTCGTTGAATGTCACCTCCCCGAACTTCTTCAACGCGATGAACGAGGAACTGAAAAAGGAAAGCCTGGCGGACTGGAAGATTTATCTGCGGTGGCATCTGGTGCATGCCAACGCGCCGAATCTGTCGGCGGCGTTCGTGAACGAAAATTTTGCATTCTATGGCAAGACACTGCGCGGGCAGCAGGAACTTCAGCCACGTTGGAAACGGTGCACCCGCGCCGTCGATAGCGACCTCGGCGAAGCCTTGGGCCAGGCATATGTGGACAAATATTTCAGTCCGGAGGCCAAGCAGAAGGCGCTGAAAATCGTAAAGGAAATTCAGGTCGCGATGCAGCAGGACATCAACGGTTTGCCGTGGATGTCGCCCGCCACCAAACAGCAGGCCCTGGCCAAACTGCATGGCATGGCCAACAAAATTGGATATCCCGACAAGTGGCGGGACTACGGCAAACTTGAAATCGTGCGTGGCGACGAACTGGGCAACGTGGAGCGCGCGCGAAAATTCGAATTCGACCGGCAGTTGACCAAAATCGGCAAGCCCGTTGACCGCGGCGAATGGGACATGACGCCACCGACCGTGAACGCCTATTACGATCCGCAGATGAATGACATCAACTTTCCCGCCGGCGTGCTGCAGCCTCCAGCCTTCGATCCCAACTCCGACGCCGCGCCAAACTACGGCGACACTGGCGGCACCATCGGGCACGAACTCACGCATGGCTTTGACGATGAAGGCCGCCAGTTCGATGCCCACGGCAACCTTCGCGACTGGTGGACTGCGGACGACGGAAAAGAATTCGTGAAGCGCGCCAGTTGCATCTCCGATCAGTATTCGACGTACACAATCATCGACGACATCAAGATCAACGGAAAGCTGACGCTGGGCGAAGATGTCGCCGACCTGGGTGGACTAATCCTCGCGTACATGGCGTGGAAAGATGACACCAAGGGCCAAACGCTGGACCCGATCGACGGCCTAACGCCCGACCAGCGCTTCTTCGTCGGTTACGGGCAGAGTTGGTGCGGCCAGACCCGCGACGAAACTAAGCGCCTGCGCGCCACCGTCGATCCGCATTCTCCCGAAAAATATCGCACCAATGGCGTGGTTTCAAACATGCCGCAATTTCAGGAAGCCTTTCACTGCAAGGCCGGATCGCCCATGGTGAATCAGAACCGTTGCAGCGTTTGGTAGAAACTTAAACGAAGGCGTCATCCCGAAGTCCCGGCGCGTTTCAGCCGGGCGAGGGATCTCGCGTGCAGCTTGACCTCTTGCGTCCGGCGCTTCTCGCGAAGCCTTGGACTTCGCGCCAGCCTTCTACTGCAGATCGGCTTTGTCGGGGTTGTAGTAAAAGCGGAAGCGTAACGCGAGATAAGGCCCGGTGAATTCGCTGGGCAGCGGCGGAAATGGATTAGACGCAGTGATGCTGCCCCAAGCCGGGCGGTCGAGCGCAACGTCGCCAGACGTGGCTATGAGACGCATATCCGCAACCTTGCCCTCTTTCGTGATGGCAAACTCAATTGCCAGTTTCCCCTTTTTCATTTCGGCGGATTCCGGAATCAGGTGATACCAGTTCTGTCGCACGTCCTCCAGGATACGCTGCAGATAAGGCCCAAAATCCACACCTTGCGTGTCGCTAAGAATTTCGAAGGGACCCATTTTGGCGCCATGAGCGCCAGTCCCAAGCCCGAAGTCGCCTCCCTGACCAACACCGGCCGCGCGATTGGCTGCCACCCCTTGCGTTGCCTGCTGAATCGCTTGGCCCGCACTGACACCATTCGCATACTTGCTGAACGAGTTGTTGGGACGAGCGGGCATCTGTAATTGCGCCTGCTGATCGCTTTGAAATTGCGGACGAGGTTGCGGCTGCCCCTGCTGCGGCTGCGCGGTAGGAGGCTGGTTCTGCGCCGTGGCTGGGGGAGCCGGTTGGGATACGTGCGGACCTGTCATACCAGGCGCGCCCGGCGGAGGCGTCGCCAGAATCTTCCGCAATTCCTTGGGATCAAGTTCGGGATGGCGCGACGTCGCAATGCGGTCCTTATCGGACGCGATGTTCGTGTTGGGCCTGCGTGTCGGCTTCTGCAAGTCCGGCGGCAAGGCGAGGAATGTGAGATTCTTGTCTTTGCTTGCGTCCATCGGCACCACGACGGCGGTATGCCACCCAACGAACCTCTCGATCACGTTCAAGTTCCACAGGACAATCGTGAGCAACAGGTGCACGATGATCGAAATCCAAATCGCTTCGCGCCAGCGCGATCGCTCCAGATCGTCCTGCAACTGAATGAGCAGGTGCGGCACATGCTCATCGAGATCACGGTAAGCGGTTTCCCAGTTTTGCGTGTCGTAGAGGCCGAGCTGCTCCGGCTGGGGCTTTTCGGGCGGAGCCACCGGATCCTGGAATGGAATTTGTGTGATCGGCATGCGCTGGGGTGAACTAGAACGCTGAACTGAAAACCCTTAACTGTAAAAGCTTCGCTGTATCCGCCTATCGTTAGACCACGAATACACTCGCGGCGTTGCATCCCGGCCCTGTGGGAAGTAATGCAATGTTCGCGCGGCACTCTACAACCAAGTTACCTATATTTTCGCATCTTTCGGGTCATTCTGCCCACCGGCAAATGGGCCGCGACTTCGGCGTGTAAACATATGTAAATACACTCCGAAGCCGCAAAAAGACGAATGCGCACGTGGCGCGGGCACTCTTGCCCGCGAGTCCTCGCCCCTTCTGCATGCCGCGGGAGAGAGCGCCCGCGCCACTCAGCCCTTAATGTCTCGCTTTGCCGATTCCTGCGAGGTCAACTTTGTTCCCGTGGTCGCGAATGGCATCCACAATGTCGAGCGCCAGTGCTAGCGCCCGACGGCCGTCTTCCAGCGGAACCACTGGCGTGGACCGCTCCCGCACGGCGCGAAGAAATGATTTGATCTCCGCGTGCAGTGGCTCTTCCGAGGCGACCGGAGGTTTGGTGACGCCAATCTGAGGATTCACCGAAGGGGCTCCGGATGCCGCTCCCTCGTGACCCACGGTAAAGACCAGCACCTCTTGCCGTCCATAGTCGAGTGAAACATATTGCCGCGGCTGAAAAAAGCGCAGCTTCCGCACCCGCTCGGTCGAAACGCGGCTGGCGGTAAAGTTCGCGATGCATCCCGATTCGAACTCCAGTCGCACGTTCGCAATGTCCACTTTCCCCGACAAAATAGGCAGGCCGACCGCGCGAACTTCCTTGACCGGCGACTTGGCAAACGCCAGCACAATGTCGAGATCGTGAATCATCAGATCGAGGACAACGTCCACGTCGAGCGAGCGCGGAGTAAACACGCTGAGCCGGTGCACCTCGAAGAACATGGGCCGCGTCAACAGCGGCACCGTTGCTCGTACTGCCGGATTAAAGCGCTCAAGATGCCCAACCTGCGCGACTCTTTGATGCGTGGCCGCGAGAGCAATCATCTGTTCCGCCTCAGCCCGCGTCGCCGCCAGCGGCTTTTCGATCAGCACATCCACTCCCGCCGACATTAACTCCCGCGCAACCTGCAGGTGATGCACAGTCGGAACGGCCACCGACGCGGCTTGCAGCTCACGATGTTTCGTTAACATCGCCCCCAGCGACGTGAAGCCGGCGCACCCAAATTCGCGGGCGACGGCATCGGCACGGGCCGCGTCAGCATCGACCAACCCCACCAGACGCACCGCTTCCCCCTGTTGTTCAAGTTCCCTGTAAACTCGGGCATGATTGCGCCCAAAGATGCCCACGCCGACTACGGCGACGGATATCGGATTTTGCGATGGCAGGAAGAATTCTCGAAGGCCGGTTGCCGGAAGGAAATTGTAAACGGAATCCCGGCAAAGAGCATCTGCATGGGCTTCGGGCTTCGCGTACTGCGCAGAACAATTAACCGTTGAAAGGACGAAATCGCCCCATGAGGACGATCGCGCTGCTGACTATCTCCAACATCTTCATGACGTTTGCCTGGTATGGACATCTGAAATATCGCGAGGTGCCGCTCTACAAAGTGATTGTGGTGAGCTGGCTGATTGCCTTCTTCGAATACTGCTTCCAGGTACCCGCAAACCGCATCGGCTCCTATGAATTCACCGCGGCGCAACTCAAGACGATCCAGGAAGTCATCACTCTCACCGTCTTCGCCGCATTCTCCGTGCTGTATCTGAAGCAGCCGATGCGATGGAATTACCTGGCCGGCTTCGCGCTCATCGTCGCCGCCGTGGCCGTGATCTTCAAGAAATGGTGAGGCGCGATAGTGCACGGAAGTTCGAACTGAGTCTGGGAAGGGCACGGCTTCAGCCGTGCCGCTACCAACAACTAGAATGCTGGTTTTAGCCCCTGGGGTTTAGCTTTTTAAGAATGGCAATCTGCCCGGCATGATAAAGCTCGTGCTGAACTACTCCGTGCAGCAAATGATAAAAGTCATACCGCTTGCCGGGAACGCGGTCACCGAGGCGCGAGTCGTCCAGAGCGGCGACGATTTTTACGAGCTTATCGTGCGTGCGTTTTGTCTGAGCTATGGTCCGGCGCCAGGCAACTCCTGTCGGGACGGGAACCAGCGGAAAATTCGCCAGACCCGTGGGCTGACATTTTTCTCCGCTCAACCTGCGAAGGGCCGCGGCATCCCAGACCGCAACATGCAGCACCAGTTCCCAAATGCTATGCACCTGGGGAAGTGGTCTGGCAGCCGCCGTCGCCGCGTCTACGTCCTCCAGCAGTTCCATCAACGCCGGTCCGTGCCACGCACTGCCGTCGAATGCGCGACGAAGTTGGTCTGCGATGCGCGCGGCTTCAGCACCGGTCTCTGCCTGCTTCAATTTCATCGCGTCTAACCCTGACTTCATTCCGCGGCGATCGCAATTCCTGCCGCGTTCGCGGCATCAATCACCTTCTGTCCATCCAGCAACAAACACTTCTCCGCATCCAGTGCGAGACACGACGCGCCCGCCGCCTGCATCACTTCAATCGTCTTCACTCCAATTACCGGCACATCGAAGCGCATGTCTTGGTTCGGCTTCGCGATCTTCACTACAGTAAGAGCGCGGCTGAGAGTGGAAGCGTCGCCATGCACCGAATGCATGAGTTGTCCCGCGCGCTCGATGGTGGCGTCAGTACCCTCCATCGCCTCGACCGCCACGCAGGCAGACTCGGCAATAACCACAGTCTGCCCAATATCGTGCTGCGCAAGCTGACGGGCCACCGCTCGCCCGTAATCAATATTCTTGCGCTCCTGCCCGGTGGGCTCGCGCTGTGTCAAAATCCCAGCCTTCACCAGCAAGGGCTCCAGCAGCCAAGTGGATTTCTCCAACGTGATGCCCTCATCAGCCAACACTTTCGCTACCGCTCCCAGCAACGAGTCGGTATTGCGCGTAGTCAGCGAGAGCAAAAGCTTGGCCAGTCGCCAGTCCGGCCGAATGCTGGAAAAAATCTGCTTGTGCCGTACCTGCCCCGCCATGATGGCGCGCCGCACGCCTTCGCGCTGAAAAGTCTCGATCAGTTTCGACAGTTCTCCCAGCGAGAGCCAGTGAACGGCAGCCGCACCGCGGGTTTCAATCTCCGGAAAAGCTTCTTCCTTGATCGCCGCCACCACCACCTCATATCCCTGCGCCCGCGCCGCATCGAGCACGAGAAAGGGAAACTTGCCGTTGCCGGCGATCAGGCCGAGCTTTTCGGTTTGCAAAGGCATGAGGTCGATGCCACACGCCCAAAGTCCGGCGCGGAGTCAGTCTAGCATTTGGTGTTGTAGAAGGAATGTTGCTAGGCACTCCGGAGTACAGGAGCGGCCTATGAGCGCTATGGCCTGATTTCGCCGACTGCCGTTACAATCCTAGCGAAGAATTTCGAAACCCAAGATTGGTGGAAGCAATGATGTGCCGTTGGAGAGGTGAGTTAACTCTTTCTTGCCTCTTAATCAGTCTTCTAGCAGCGCCTGTTTGGGCACAGAGAACGATAAACGTTCCTGGTACCGCCGCGAGTATTCAAGCCGGAATCAACGCAGCTTCTAACGGGGATACAGTGCTCGTGGCCCCAGGAACTTACGTCGAGAACATCAATTTCAACGGCAAGGCCATTACTGTTACTAGCTCTGGGGGGCCTGCAAGCACCATAATCGACGGCAGCCAGGGTGCTATTGGTGTCAGTTTCGTGAGCGGCGAAACAAGGACATCCGTGATAAATGGTTTTACCATAGAGAATGCGGGTGCCTCGATGTACCCAAATAGTGATCCGAGCGTCTATTTCGACGGGATCAAGATTGGTTACACCGCTGCTTGTCCGGGCTGCATCTCGAATCCGACAGTTACTAATAACGTCATCACCCACAACCACGGCTATGGCATCGAGGTGGATTTTGGCGGAGCTCTTATCAGCGGCAATACCATTAGCTACACCAGCACACAGTACGACCCGCAACAAGACTACGGCTGCGATTACGATGACGGCGCCGGCATTCACATCCAGGGAACGCCGAACTCGATTACCGAGCCTCCGGTTGTTGACCATAATACGATTGAGCAAAATGTGGGACACTGCGAGGGTGGCGGGATAGCTCTCTTCGCCGCGCCGGCTTCAACGATCATCTCCAACAACATCATTGCCAATAACGAGAGCCTGGGCTACGGAGGCGGACTTTACGAGGACAACGGCTCGGTCTCGCTCTATCAGA
>CAVQDN010000014.1:0-186522 GCA_963711275.1 uncultured Acidobacteriaceae bacterium
GATATCGCCCATTCCCTGAATCTTCCTCTGCTCGCCACCAACGGTGTCTGCTACGCCATCCCGCAAGGTCGCGAACTGTGTGACGCCTTCACCGCCATCCGCAACCACCGCACACTCTCCACTACCGGACGCCTGCTTACCCGCAACGCCGAACGCTTTCTGAAATCCCGCAGGAGATGCAGCAGCTCTTCGCCGACCTGCCCGAAGCCATCGCCAACACGCTCGAACTTTCCTCGCGCCTGGAATTCACGCTCAACGATCTAGGCTACGAATTCCCGCGCTATCCCGTGCCTGAAGGCGAGACCATGAATTCGTTCCTGCGCGATCGCGCCGGGAAAGGATTCCACGATCGCTACGGCCGCGCCAAACCCGACATGCAAGCCCGCGCCCGCCGCCAGATTGAAAAAGAACTTGCCCTCATCGAAAAACTCAAACTCGCCGGATATTTCCTGATCGTCTGGGACCTGATCCGCTACTGCCGCGAGCAAAACATTCTGGTGCAAGGCCGCGGCTCCGCCGCCAACAGCGCCGTCTGCTACTCGCTCGGCATCACCGCCGTCGATGCCGTCAGCATGGAACTGCTCTTCGAACGCTTCCTTTCCGAAGAGCGCGGCGAGTGGCCCGACATCGATCTCGACCTGCCCAGCGGCGACGAACGCGAAAAAGTTATCCAATACGTCTACAAGCGTTACGGCGAGCTCGGCGCCGCCATGACCGCCAACGTCATCACCTACCGCAACCGCATGGCCGCGCGAGAAATGGGCAAGGCGCTGGGCTTCGATCCGGAAACGCTCGAAAATTTCCGCCGCCGTCGCCACATGGGAATTCCGCGACGAAAACGATGCGCTCGACCGCCGCTTCCGCGACGCCGGACTCGACCTCAACCATCCCCGCCTGCGCAAATATTACGAGCTATGCCTCGCCGTGCAGGACATGCCGCGCCATCTCGGCCAGCACTCCGGCGGCATGGTCATCTGCCAGGGACAACTCGATTCCGTGGTTCCCCTCGAACCCGCTTCCATGCCCGGCCGCGTCGTCGTGCAATGGGACAAAGAAGATTGCGCCGACATGGGCATCGTCAAAGTCGATCTGCTCGGCCTCGGCATGATGGCCGTGCTCAAAGATTCCATCGAACTCATCCGCGAGCACTACCAGCGAAGAAGTCGACCTCGCGCATCTTCCGCAGACGATCCGCAGGTCTATTCCGCGCTGCAGCAAGCCGACACCGTCGGATTGTTCCAGGTGGAAAGCCGTGCGCAAATGGCGTCTCTGCCGCGCCTGCGCCCCAAGCGCTTCTACGACATCGTCGTGCAAGTCGCGATCATCCGCCCCGGCCCGATCGTCGGCCAGATGGTGAATCCGTTTATTCTGCGCCGTCAGGGACGCGAAGACGTCACCTATCCGCATCCTTCGCTCGAACCCGTGCTCAAGCGCACGCTCGGCGTTCCACTTTTTCAGGAGCAACTGCTGCGCATCGCCATGGTCGCCGCCAACTTCACCGGAGGCGAAGCCGAAGAACTGCGCCGCGCCATGGGCTTCAAGCGCTCCAAGCGCGCATGAAACAAATCGAAGCCAAGCTGCGCGCCGGCATGACGCGAAACGGAATCCCCCCGAAAGCGCAGGAAGAAATTATTCTCTCCATCACTTCCTTCGCGCTCTACGGATTCCCCGAATCGCACGCCGCCAGCTTCGCCCTCATCGCCTACGCCAGCGCCTATCTGAAATGCCACTACCTGGCCGCCTTCACCGCCGCCCTGCTCAACAACCAGCCCATGGGATTTTATTCTCCCGCCACCATCGTCAAAGACGCCCAACGCCACGGCCTGAAAATGCTGCCCGCGGATGTAACGCGCTCGGAGTGGAAGTGCACGCTGGAAGCAGTCGAGCTCCCAGTTATCAGCCGGCAGTCAAAACGATGCGCCGCAAGCGGCGAAAGAATGCAGCCCACGGCGCTTCGAGCTGAGCCCAGAGTCCAACTCGCAGCCGTGGGTTACATACCGAAAATGAAACACCGGAGGGGCGAAAGAATCTCGCGCTGCGCATGGGCCTGCGCTACGTCCGTGGCCTGCGCGAGGAAGCCGCCCAAGCTCTCGTCCGCGAACGCATACGCCTCCCTTCACTCCATCCACGATCTAACCCGCCGCGTTCCCGAACTGCGCAAAGACGAACTCACCACGCTGGCGGAAATCGGCGCGCTGAATGCAGTCGGTCGCCAGATTCAGTTGCAGATTTCGATTGCAACTCTGATCAAGCGAATACGATCATCTGAACTCTGCCACTCGCAACTCTAAAATCACACTCCACCGCCGCGACGCCCTCTGGCAGGTCGAACGCGCCGTCCGCGCCTCCGGCCCCCTGCTCGAACAACAGCCCGAGCCTGACTCGCCTTCGCCCCTTCAACCCATGAATCACGAAGAGCGCCTGGTCGCCGACTTCCACGGCACCGGACTCACCGTCGGCCCGCATCCCATGGCCTACCGCCGCGAATGGCTCAATGCCATGGGCATTCGCCGCGCCAGCGAACTCCGCGACATTCCCAGCGGCAAACGTCTCCGCATCGGCGGCTGCGTCATCACCCGCCAGCGCCCGGCACCGCCAAAGGATTTGTATTTTTCAGCCTGGAAGATGAAACCGGCGTGGCCAACGCCATCGTCACGCCCGACCTGTTTCACAGAATCGCCTGCTGCTGGCCAGCGAGCGATTCCTCGCCATCGAAGGCATCCTGCAGAATCAGGACAACGTCATCTCCGTCAAAGCCGAACGCGTACTGCCGCTATTCGTCACCAAAGCCGAAACCGTCTCGCACGACTTCCACTAGAATCGCCCTGAGTAGGCCGGATCCTGCCGGCTGTCGCAGGGCGCCTTCCCTCGCGATCGAAGCGACCTCCGCAACGCTCCACACGGCGGCGCTACGCCCGCCTCTACTTCCCCGTATAACTCACTCTCCAAATCGAGTTCGACCCATCATCACTCACCAGCAGCGACCCATCACGCGCTACCGTAATCCCCACCGGACGCCCCCACACCTGCCCATCCGGCAGCACGAATCCAGTCAGGAAATCCTCATACTCACCCGTAGCATGCCCCGTCTGATGCAGCGGCACACGAATCACTTCATAGCCCACCCGCACCGCCTTGTTCCACGATCCATGCTCCGCAGCAAAAATATCTCCGTCATACTCGTTGGGAAATTTGTCGCCCTGATAAAACGTCAGTTCCAGCGACGCGTTGTGCGGCTGCAGCAGCACATCGGGAACAATCGCCTTATCCTTCAACTCCGGATGCTTCCCCTCGTGCCGTGGATCCTGATGCGCCCCCATATACCACCACGGCCAGCCATAGAATCCGCCATCCTCCACGTGCGTAATGTAGTCGGGAACCAGATTATCGCCCAGCGCGTCACGCTCGTTCACCGAACACCACAACTCGCCCGTCTTCGGATTGATCGCAATCCCGCCTCCGGCATTGCGAATCCCATACGCATATACCTTCAGCTGGCAATTCGTGGGATCGCACGCCAGAATGTCGGCGCGATTTTTCTCCGCTGGGTGGGTATCGGTGTCGTCGACGTTCGACGCCGACCCTACTCCCACAAACATTTTCTTGCCATCCGGGGAAAATGCGATGGCGCGCGTCCAGTGGCCACCCCCCGCCGGAAGATCGGCCACATGCTGCGATTCTCCGCTCGCCTTCAAATCTCCATTGTGATACGGGAAGCGAATCACTTCGTTCGTGTTGCCAATGTAGATCCACTGCGGATCCGGCCCCGGCGGATAGAAAGCAATTCCATACGGCCGCTTGAGACCCTCCGCGAAGACTGCCGTCTGCTCCGGCTTCCCGTCAGCAGTCATTCCCCGATACACGCGAATGCGTCCGGGATCGCTCTCCGCCAGAAAGATGTCGCCGTTCGGTGCAGTCCTCAACCATCGCGGATTATCCAGTCCCGACGCGAACATCTCTACCTTGAACCCCGCGGGCGCCACCGGCCACGCATTCTGCGGACGCGCCACCACCTGCGCGCCATTCTGCGCCGAATCGGTCGCATACGGCTTCGGCAGATCCTTCACCGTAATCTTGCGAGTCGTTCCCGGCTTCTCATAGCGAAAATCTGTGAATGGCGCGTTCGGGGCCGCACCCCTCACCTTCGTCCCAGCAACTTCCGGCTGTGGCGCTGACGTTGGCCCGGCGCCTGCCTTGCCAGAATCCTTCGCCTTGCCCGAAGCCATCGCTTCCACATAAGTCACAACCTGCCAGCGCTTCTCTTCCGGCAGCGCCGCCCACGACGGCATGCCGTTATCCTTATCTCCCTTGGTGATGAACCAGAAAATCTCGCCCGCGCTAACTCCATTCAGTTTCCCGTCCACGAGCGAAGGCACGTTGCCCGTACCCTGTCCCATTTTTCCGTGACAAGCCAGACAATTCCGCGCGTAGACCTGCTTCCCGGCATCCACCGCAGCCGGTTGTCCCGCGTACGGATTCTTCATAGCTTTCGCCGACGCCGGCGCATCATGAAAAGGTTGATCGGCCGCCTGCAACACGGCAAAAGGAAGAATGGAAAAAAGAACGGCCGAGACGATTCGTCTTGCACCCAAGCGCATAAGTATCCTCACCGGTAAATTTTCCCATTTAGATTAAACGTTGAGCGCAAAAGATGCGAATCTAATAAAGCTCGCAATTCACCGCAGTCGCGGAAAACACCGCGCCTCTTCCATTGAATGGTTAGCCGGTCTTTATTAGTTTTGAAGCCTCAGTTTTATCCGTTTTGAAGCTTCAGTTTGCGACGGACCATCCCCGCCAAAGAAAGCATCCCGGTGCCAAACAGTATCATCGTGCCAGGTTCCGGAACGGGCGCGTAGCCAATGAATTCCTGCGGCGTGCCGTTCCCCGACTGCGAGCCTGGAATTGGCGTATAGAGCACCAGACCCTTGAACGCACTGTTCGGCGCGGCTGCCGCCAAGGTAAGGTAGTGCTGCTCAATGCTGCCCGCCCCACTCGACCGGAAGAACGAGGAGTTCTGCGCATTCGTCGAGAACAAACCCCAGATCGCAAAGTTGCCCACGTTCACGGCGACAGAGCCGTTCAGGATGCTCTTAAAGATTAGCCCCGCGGCTTTGTAATCTAGAAGTCGGTTGCCGAATAGCCCCTGACCGCTCAGAAGCCCCACCACGTGAGCCTTCCAGGTTTCCCCGATCTTCACTTCATTGTCATAGGTATCACAGATCAGGGGGACCGGAGAGCCACCGTTGATCGAGAAGTTATAGGGGTAGGTGTAGACGCCGCCAGCGCTGTTCCCCCCCACGCTCACCAGTTGCATGTTAACGGTTGAATTAGCAAAAACCGCACTTGTGCACATCGACAGCATGGCCAGAACAGCGAGAAAGATTGTCGCAAAACGAAGTGACCGCATATTTGTCTATTTTCCTCCGTCGGGGCCGGCTGGTTTTTCCGCCGCCCCGATAATTCATTCAAAATCGGCGCATGAACAGAGACATTAACCTCGGACCGCGGCATCTCTAGTAATTTCGCAAGGACCAGTGGAGGAGCCTCTGCCGGCCCATTGCCCCGTTTGAGGGTTGGTGTCGTCCTGCGCCACCTGTCTTTAAAGCATCGCAACGGCCATAGCCAGGGCTTGCGGTATGTATGACTTAGCGCCAATCCAGACGCCCGCAGTGCAATCCATTGCACACCTGAGCAATCATTTTGTCGGCGGGCGCGACGGTGGCACCCCCCTTTTAGTAACACCTGGCGATCGCAGAGGTAACCGTTGTTTGAATGACAAGACAAGAACAAGCAAAGATCAAAGCAACATCGAATCCCTCGCGCAGGTGTAGACGCAAGCATTTTCAGGTGAAGCCACGGGCCCGAATCTGGAGTTAACAAATCTGGTTAGCTGGAGTAGTCAGAAGAGTTGAAACGCGCGAGGTTTGGTAGCGCTAACGGGAATCGAACCCGTGTTTGAAGATTGAGAATCTTCCGTCCTAACCCCTAGACGATAGCGCCACAAAGAACGATCTTAAATTATAACAAAGCATCATTTCTATTCGCCGATTCGTCGCCTTTCGTCTTATCTCATTCTCGGAATTCCGCACAGCCTCATCGCATTTTTTTGTACAAGTTGCTCCCTTCCACAGCCCGGTAAGCGATATAGTAGAGATAACTCCGCAAGTTCACACTAATAGCAACCACGACTTCGCAGGGGCAGCGCCTATGTTGTTCGTTCATCAACCACTCTAATCCATTCCTAAACTTAGGAGTATCTAAGGAGTATCCAATTATGGCTAAACTCAGGTTTCCCAAAAGCACCACCGACGTGAAAGATCCCGTCTCCTCCACCAATGGCAATCCCTCTTTGTCCGACATCCGGGCCGACGCCAGCGTAGGACTGGCGGACGTCCCGCCTGCGAGTGCCGCGCCCGAAAGCAAAAAGGCGGATACCAAGAAGCCCGCAAGAAAGCCGGAAATCGTTAAGACCGAAGCCCGCGCCAATCTCGTTCCCATCAACGTAGAGGACGAAGTCCGCCGACTCGCCTATCTGCTGGCTGAGCGTCGTGGATTTGAACCCGGCCACGAAGCCGAAGACTGGCTGGCCGCCGAGCGCGAGATTCGCCAGCGCTACCGCCAGCAGAGCGCGTAACGTCCGCTCCTTGACGCCGGCCGCGGAGCTCAGCCGCCTGGGCACCCCATAATGGGGTGCCCCATGTCTCGCCGCTTTTGCGAGACATGGGAGAACGTGTGGGATTGACGCGACCGTCTGATCTCGATGGCGACTACCTGCGTGTTCCCTGACCTCGACGTTCACGGCCGCCGTATCCTACAGCTCCGGTTGCCTGCCCTCGCGCTTTCTGAAAAAATACATTAGGGATTTCCCGCATGGCGCAAATCGGTAGTTTCGCCTTGCTCTTCGCATTGGCGTTGAGCCTCTATTCGTTCGGCGTCGGACTTGCCGCGCTCTTTTTTCGCGGCGAGCCCAACTGGGAGCGCCTGGGCGAAACCGCCCGTCGCGCCGGCGTCGTCGTATTCGGAGCCGTTGTTCTCGCCGCCATCGCCCTCGTGGTCTCGGCCTTCCGCGACGACTTCACCATCGCCTACATCTTTCATCACAGCAATCGCGACCTTCCCGTTCCTTACAAGTTCGCCACTTTGTGGTCCGGCCAGGAAGGCTCGTTGCTATTCTGGTCACTGCTGCTCGCCGGATACGGCTTTGTCCTGCGACTGCGCTACAAAACCGATCCACGCCTGTTCGCGTACGCCTCCGTTGTTCTGGCTGGCGTGCAAATATTTTTTCTCGCGCTCGTGAATTTCGCCGCGAATCCCTTTGGCCTTCTCGAAGGCCCGCTGCGCGCCGACGGCAGCGGCCTGAATCCTCTGCTGCAATATCCCGAGATGGTCATCCACCCGCCCATGCTCTACCTGGGCTATGTTGGATTCACCGTCCCCTTCGCCTTCGCCCTCGGCGCGCTCATCATGAAATATCCCGGCGAAAAATGGATTCACATCACCCGCCGCTGGACCATGGTCACCTGGGGATTCCTCACCTGCGGCATCTTCCTGGGCGCACACTGGGCCTACTCCGTGCTCGGCTGGGGCGGCTACTGGGGATGGGATCCCGTCGAAAACGCTTCGCTCATGCCCTGGCTCGTCGGCACCGCGTTCCTGCATTCCGTCATGATGCAGGAAAAGCGCGGCATGCTGAAAGTCTGGAACATGTGGCTGGTCTTTTGCACCTTCTGGCTCGCGATTTGGGGAACGTTCCTCACGCGCAGCGGCATGATCCAGTCCGTCCACGCCTTCGCGCAATCGTCGATCGGACCGTGGTTCGCGTGGTTCCTCGCCATCAGTTTCGCAATCTTCGTCTTTTTCTTTTTCAAGAACAAAGATCACCTGCGCAGTGAACACAAACTCGAGTCTCTGATCTCCCGCGAGTCGAGCTTCCTCTTCAACAACCTTCTCTTCGTGTTGCTCTGCTTCACCGTTGCGTGGGGGACGTGGTTCCCAAAAATTTCTGAATTCGTTCAAGGCAACAAGGTCACCGTAGGCGCGCCGTTTTACAACAGGGTTGCAATCCCCGTTGCGCTGCTGCTCCTGATCCTCACCGCCATCGGCCCATTGCTTGCCTGGCGCAAAACATCGTTCGAGAGCCTGAAGCGCAATTTCATGTGGCCCACCCTCGGCGCGGTCGCCGTGATGGCATTCCTCATGATCACTCCGCGATCCTGGGGATCGCCCTTCGGCCTGCGCCCCTGGCAGGATGTCGCGTACTTCTACTCGCTCATGGCCATCGGACTTTCGATCCTGGTCACGCTCACCATCGCCAGCGAATACTACCGCGGCGGCAAAGTCATCGCTGGGCACACCGGTCAGGGCATGTTCGCGTCGATGGTGCAACTCACGCACCGCAACACGCGCCGTTACGGAGGCTACATCGTCCACTTCGGAGTCGTGGTCGTCATCATCGGATTCGCCGGCTCCGCCTTCAATCAGGATAAAGAGCAGGAAATGGGTTACGGCGACAAAATGACCATCGGCAGCTACACCCTGATCTGTCGCTCCTATACCGATGAAGATTTCCCGAACTACGCTGGCGAGTGGGCCGTCCTCGATGTCTACAAAGGCGGCAAACAAATCGACACTCTGACGCCCGAGCGCCGCTTCTACAAAGCCAGTCGCCAGACCTCAACCATGCCCTTCATCCGCTCGACTCTGAACGAAGATCTCTACCTGGTATACGAAGGCCTGAACCAGGACACAGGCCGTCCAATCCTGAAAGCGCATCTCAATCCCTTGGTGATGTGGATCTGGCTAGGCGTCTGGATCATCTTAGGAGGCACCGTGCTGGCCCTGATCCCGAATGCCCCGGCCCCCGTCCGCGTCCCAACAGCCGTCCCCCTGAAACAAGCCCAAGCGGAACCGGTAGCCACAGGAGATTGATGTCTACTTTCTCGAACGCACCATCGAAGCAGGGTGCCCCACTTCTCGCCACCTTTGCGAGAAGTGGGTATTGCAAACTCATCCAAATGCTCCTGCTTTGTGTCGCCCTCTTCGCCCTCACCGCCGCCGGCGACCCCGCCACGCGATTCAACGAACTCGGCCACCAGATGATGTGCATCTGCGGCTGCGGCCAGATTCTCCTCGAATGCAATCACGTTGGCTGCCCTGACTCCGACGGCATGCGCAACGAACTCATGACGGCCGTCAACCGCGGCGACAGCGACAGCCTGGTCGAACAATCCTTCGTGCAGAAATACGGACCCACGGTTCTCGCTGCCCCCACGACAACCGGCTTCGATCGCACCGCCTGGATCGTCCCCTTCGTCGCATTGGCGCTGGGACTCAGCATCGTGGTCCTGGTGATCCGCGCCTGGAAGAATCGTCCCGCACCCGCGCTCGCCGACGGCCTGCGCACTGTCCGCGGCGCCGAACTTGAACAATTCCGCGACCAGGCGCGCAAGGAGACTGAAATATGACCTTCGAACTGGCCTGCTGCCTTCTCGCCACGGTCGCGGCCCTGTTTTACATCTTCTCTCCCGCCGCCTTCCTCGTCGGACCAGAGAAGACCCGCGCCTCCTACCTGCGCGAGCGCAAAGACGCCGTCTACGAAAATCTCCGCGACCTGAACTTCGAATTTAAAGCCGGCAAAATGCCCGAGACGGATTACCAATCCCTGAGAGCCTCCCTGCAAGACGAAGCCGCCACCCTCCTGGCCGAAATCGCCCGCCTGGAGAGCAAAGCGTTGTCGTCCACAAGAAGAGCGCGCCCGTGAAAGGAACTCACACTTTGCAATGCCCTGTCATCCTGAGCGTAGCGGGAAGCGCGCAAAGCGCACTTCCCGCGAAGTCGAAGGATCCCTTTCCCCTCAACAACGCCTCGCGACCCGAAAGGGAGTTCTCACACCGGGCAGGCAAGACTCGCATAATAAGCGTTCTCGCCCTCACGCTCCTCCTCTCCACCCTCGCCTCCGCCCAAACCCTGACTGGCATCGTCAAAAACTCCACCACCGGCAAGCCCGCCGCAGGCGACGAAGTCGTCCTACTCAGCCTCGGCCAAGGCATGGAAGAAGCCGGCCGCACCAAGACCGACGCCAAAGGCCATTTCAGCTTCAAACTCGAAGCCCAGGGCCCGCATCTGGTCCGCGTGATCCATCAGGAAGTCACCTATCACCGCATGGCTCCTCCCGGAACGACTTCGGTCGCGGTCGAAGTCTACGATGTCGGCAAAAAAGTGGAAGGCATCACCGTAGTCGCCGACATCATGCGCTTCCAGGCCGCTCAAGGCCAGCTTGAGGTCGAGCGCACCTTCGCCGTCACCAACAACTCCAAGCCGCCGCGCACGCAGATGAACGAGCACAACCTGGAGTTCTACGTCCCCGACGGCGCGACCATCACCGAAGCCCAGGCCATGACCGCCGGCGGCCAGCCCGTCAAGTCCGCCCCGGTTCCTGAGGACAATTCCAGGAGCCGTTACGCTTTCCTCTTCCCGCTGCGCCCCGGCGAGACGCGATTCAGCGTCGTCTACACGCTTCCCTATACCGGAAGCGCGAATATCGATCCCAAGACCGTCTATCCTTTGGAACATTTCGTCGCTATCGCGCCCAAATCGATGACGTTCTCCGCCGCGCCTGGAACCAGGTATCAAGTCGCTCCATTCCCCGGTCAGCCCGACGCCAACGTCGAAGTTGCCTCCGGCATGAAGGTGGGCGAACCCATGGCGTTCAAGCTTTCCGGCGAAGGCATGCTGGCGGCGCCGCCGGATGAAGAAGGACAGCAGAGCCAATCCTCATCTTCTGCGCAACCGGAAAGCCGCCCCGGCGGCGGCCTCGGCCCGCCCATCGACGCGCCCCCTCCCATGCATAAATATCAATGGTGGATCCTCGGTGGACTTGCCCTCACGCTGAGTGCCGGGGCAATCTTCGTAGCCTCGCGCCAGCAAGCCGCCAACGGCGTCGCCCGGTCCAAAGGAAAAGCCCTGCCTTCCTTGGAAGAAGATGAAGATTATCTGGCCGCGGAGCTCCCCACGCCGCGCGAGAGCCGCGCAACCGAATCTCGCCTCAGCGGGTCGCCATCGCAGCGTCGCTCTTCGTCCATGCTGCTCGAAGCCCTGAAAGAGGAACTCTTCGAACTCGAAGTGGAACACAAACAAGGCCGCATCTCGCAGCAGGAATACGAAAGCGCCAAGTCCGCCCTCGACCAAACCCTGCAGCGCGCCCTGAAACGCGAAGCGCAAAAGGCATGACCAACGGGCCGGGACCGTGAAGGGCACGACTTCCGTTCTTGAGCCAGCCCTAAGCGAGATAGTGAGCCGTAGCGTACTTTAGCTTGCCGGCGTCATACCGGCTTCAACCGCTGAGCGTCACGCAGCCACCTGGAACGCTGAAACCCGTAATACAGCAGGACTCACTCTTCAAATAATGAGCTTTTTGAGGTAGTCTTATGCCGCTTCGGAAGGAGACCTCTATGGCACAGAACACTCCGCTCGAGATGGTCCGGCACGCTTCGGGAGTTTCCATTTTGTGGGGAGTTCTACTTATCATCCTCGGCGCGGCGGCTATCGCTTCGCCGTTTCTGGCCGCAGTCGCAGTAAACGCGGCCATCGCCTGGCTGATTGTTTTGGCCGGCGCAGTCCATCTGGTGCTGGCTTTTCGTGCGCACGGAGCCGGGAGCATGGTTTGGAAGCTCCTGGTAGGGATCGCTTATCTGTGCTTCGGCGTATACGTGATCGCGCATCCCGTGCTCGGTGTGGTGTCGCTGACGTTGCTGCTGGCATCGCTCTTCGTGATCGAAGGCATCCTCGACGTCGTCCTGTTTGTGAAGATGCGTCCAATCCAAGGATCGACCTGGGTGCTGCTGGACGGAATCGTTTCCCTGTTGCTGGGCGTGATGATCTACATGCAATGGCCGTCGAGTTCCGCCTGGGCAATCGGCACTCTGGTAGGCGTGAGCCTGATCTTCAGCGGCGTTGCAAGGGTGATGATGTCGTGGGCCGTCCGCAAGGCAACGGACACGATATCGCCACCGTCGTCGCTGGCAGCTTAGTGAGTACCTGTCTCGGGATGGCGAGCCGTGGGACAGATTCGACGCTTCGGGAAATTTGTGCCCAGTGAGGCCTGAGTTTACCTGTTGGGATGGAGGAAGACCGAAATGGGAGGACTGATCCCGTTAGGCGACGCATCCCGGCGTCCCGTGCGAATCCCCGTCATCACCATCCTGATCATCCTGGTAAACGCCTTCGTTTTTGTACGCGAGCTGATGGGTGGCGAGGCATTCGTCACCCAATGGTCGGCGATCCCCGCCCAAATCTTCTCCGGCCACGGCTGGATCACGATTCTGACCGCAATGTTCATGCACGCCAGTTGGTCGCACATCATCGGCAACATGATTTTCTTATGGGCCTTTGGCCCCGAAATCGAAGACGCGATGGGCCGAGGGCGCTACCTGGTTTTCTATCTGGTTGGCGGGATCGTAGCGATGCTGGCTCAAGTCGCAGCCAGCCCGCATTCCACCGTCCCAAACCTGGGCGCGAGTGGAGCGATTGCCGCCGTGATGGGCGCGTTTCTGGTCACCTATCCACGGGACCGGATTCGCTCGATTCTATTGATCTTTATATTCGTGAAGATCACATTCATTCCGGCCGCACTGTTAATCGGCTTCTGGTTCCTGACCCAGCTCTTCAACGCCGGCCAGGTAGCGCAAGCCCAGACCGGCGGCGTGGCCTACTTGGCCCATGTCGGCGGCTTCCTCTTCGGCGCCGTTACAGCCCGCCTGTTTGAGAGAGCAAACCGACGTCAGCAGTTTCCGAAGGATAGCCGGGGACGGATCGGGGGATAGACCGGGGATGGACGGATACATAGTTCCCTGAAGATGTGATGTCCAACCTTGACTTCGACAGCGGAAAACGCCGATGATCAACGCGAGACCAGAGTGCTGCGGGGCTAGCCCCTTATTTATCAATATTTTACCCGCAACTCATTGAGCCCTATAGATTCCTAATCGATTCCGCTAAGTCGATGATTCCAAGATCGCTGGGGGAGGAGGATCCCCAAAGCCCAATTTCCCAAATCGACCCCTCATGCATCTCCACCGTCCGCCTAACATCCAATAGACTAAGCTCCACAAAATTATGGGAAACACTGTTTAAGACCGCGTTCCTGCTGACCGCGCTGACGCTGCTGCTGATGTTCTTCGGCCGCTATTTCGGCGGCCAGAACGGGATGTTCCTGGCGCTGGCCTTCGCCGCCGTCATGAACTTCGTCTCGTACTTCTACTCCGACAAGATTGCGCTGGCCATGTATCGCGCTCAGCCCGTAACGCGCGAGGAATTGCCGCGCGCCTACGCTGCCGTCGAGCGCCTCACGCAGAAAATTGGCATCCCGATGCCGAAGATTTATGTGATCCCGAGCGAATCGCCTAACGCCTTCGCCACCGGACGCAATCCGAGCCACGCTTCGGTCGCCGTGACCCATGGAATCTTGGGTTTACTGAATGACGAAGAACTCGAAGGCGTTCTCGCGCACGAACTCGGCCACGTCAACAACCGCGACATCCTGATCAGCTCGGTGGCCGCGACCATCGCGGGCGCCATTACCATGCTCGCCAGCATGGGACGCTTTGCCATGCTCTTCGGCGGCTTCGGAGGCGGCAGACCGCGACCGCCGCGACGGCGGAGGCCTAGCTGCCCTCTTCATGCTGATCGTGGCCCCAATCGCGGCAACTTTGATTCAGCTTGCCGTTTCGCGCTCGCGCGAATATCAAGCCGATGCCACCGGCGCGCACTTCACCGGCAATCCCTACGCCCTGGCCAGCGCTCTGCAAAAACTTGACGCCTACTCCCGCCGCGTGCCTATGCAGGCCAGCCCTTCGACCGCGCACCTGTTCATCATCCAGCCGTTCCTGGGAATGAACTTCGGCAGCCTGTTCTCGACGCATCCCCCAATCGCGAAGCGCATCGAGCGCCTGACCGGAAGGCCCGCGGAGTTTATGCAGTAAAGAAAGCTCCTAGCTTCTAGCTTCTAGCTCCTAGCTTCTAGCTTCTAGCTCCTAGCTTCTGGCTTCTGGCTTTGCCGTTTCGGGCTAGTGCTATTTGCCGGTCGCGATTCGAAACGCAAGTACTCAAACGCCGGACATTCTAATTTTGCGGGTAGGATTAGCATGTGCAAGAGGAAGCTGAAGCTAGGAGCTAGAAGCTACTAGCCCCATGACGTAGGTAACCCCACGCTGCCCGAGCCCAATAGTAGAATCGAAACAATGTCGCCCGAGACTGCCATTGCTGTTTCTCACAAAGCCGCTGAACTCGAAAAGGCTCTCCGCCGCGTGATTCGCGGTAAGGATGATGTCGTCCGCCTCGCGCTGGTCAGCATTTTTGCCCGCGGACACCTGCTGATTGAAGGCGTTCCCGGCGTTGGCAAGACCACCCTCGGACAGGCCCTGGCCCGCGCCATCGACTGCACCTTTCAGCGCGTGCAGTTCACCAGCGACATGCTGCCTTCGGACGTTCTTGGCATCTCGGTGTATTCTGCGCTCGAACAGGAATTTGAATTCAAGCGCGGCCCGGTTTTCACCAATGTTCTGCTGGCGGACGAGATCAATCGCACCACCCCGAAGACCCAATCCGCATTGCTCGAGGCCATGAACGAAGGTCAGGTCACGGTCGATGCGCATTCTTACGAATTGCCGCAACCATTTCTGGTCATCGCGACGCAGAATCCGGTAGAGCATCACGGAACGTATCCTCTGCCCGAGTCGCAACTGGATCGCTTCCTGATGCGCGTGCGCATGGGATATCCCGACGCCCAGGCCGAGCGCCAGATCCTGCGTTCCGAAGCAGGCGCTGCGCATCTCGACGATCTCCGTCCCGTTCTGACCGGCGCCGATGTGCTTGAGATGCAGCAGGCGGTAAAGCAGATTCGCGTGGATGAATCTTTAGTGAGCTACGCTCTCGAAATCGTCCGCCACACGCGCGAGAATGAATTTCTCTCGCTCGGCGTCTCCCCGCGCGGATCGCAAGCTCTCTACCGCGCCGCGCAAGCCATGGCTTTCCTCGAAGGCCGCACGTTCTGCACCCCCGAAGATTTCAAGCCGCTCGTCGTTCCCGTCTTCGCCCACCGCGTGGTCGTGAATGGCCTCTACGCCTCGACCCTGAAGAAGTCCGAGCAGTCGGATCAAGCTCTGAAAGAGATCATCGAGAGCGTTCCGGTTCCTGTGTAGCAGTTCTCCAGTTCTCAGTTCTCAGTTTTTCCTCTGTGCTTCTCTGTGACCCTCTGTGGTTAGCTCTTGCCGTTCTACCAGGCGACTATAATTCTCGCCGTCATGTCCTTCCTCCGCTTTCTAATGCTGCTCTCGCTCGTCGCCTGGATCGGCGGTTTAATGTTCTTCGCGTTCGTTCTGGCGCCCACCGTGTTCGCTCCGGGAGTTCTGCCAAACACGCATCTGGCCGGCAATATAGTTGGACGCGCCCTGGGCAAACTGCACTGGATCGCCATCATTTCCGGAATCGTCTTCCTGGCCAGTTCTCTGCTCTACAGCCGTCTCACCGAAGGCACTGCGCACGTCTTCGCCCTCCGGCATGTGCTGATCTGCCTGATGCTTGGACTGACGTTGCTTTCGCAGTTCTGGATCATTCCGCGCATGGACACGCTGCGCGCTTCGGTCAGCGACTTCGCGACGGTCCCGCTGGATAATCCTGCGCGCGCGCAGTTCGACGCGCTGCATGTGTGGTCGACGCGCGTGGAAGGCGCGTGTGCTCTTATTGGGCTTGGTTGCGATTTACTTAACTGCGGGCGCTTTCTACCGGCGATAGAAGAACGGCGCGACCATCTCTGCTCGTCGGGGTGCGAGGGCGAGGACGCCCCGCGACAGCCGGCGAGACGTCAGCGCTACTTTGCCGAAGGATGCCGCGCTCAGCGCCGGCTGCGCGCTTCCAGGACTTCGACGGATCTTCAGGGCTAGGGAATCCAACTCGAACGGCTTTTGCAGCAGTGTTGTTCCAGGCTCGAGGTTTTCTCCAGGGACTGCGCCGAATTCGCCTTCGGTATAGCCCGACATAAAAATCACTTTCATGTCACGGCGAGACGCGCAAAGGCGGCGTGCGACTTCGGAGCCGCGAATGTAGGGCATCACCACATCGGTCAGCAACACGTCGATCGTGCCCTTATATTGCTCGGCCAGCGCGACCGCATCGCCACCATCTTTTGCCTCGAGAACGGAGTAGCCAAGTTCCTGCAAAAACTGGCAGATCATCCAGCGCAGATCGGGCTGATCTTCCGCCACCAGGATCGTCTCCCTGCCGGTACGCGAAGTCTTGACCGGAGCTTCCACCGGCTGCGGTTTTGCGGGTGTGTCGACTCGCGGGAAAAAGACCTGCAGGGTTGTTCCCCGTCCCGGCTCGCTGTTTACCCGCACATGACCGCCGCTTGCCCGCACGATGTTGTACACCACCGAAAGGCCGAGACCGGTTCCCTCATCTTTGCTTTTGGTGGTGAAAAACGGCTCGAAAATTTTGCTCTGCGTCGCGGAATCCATGCCGATCCCGGTATCGCTCACCGCCAGCATCACAAAATCTCCGCGCGGCAACGATGGCGGCCGGTTCGCGCGAGCCGCATCCCTGGCAACGTGCGCGGTCTCCAGTATGAGCTTTCCGCCCTGCGGCATGGCATCGCGGGCATTGACCACCAGATTCATGATGACTTGCTCGATCTGTCCGGGATCGGCGCTGATGCAACAGGCATCGGGGTCGAGTTTGACGACGAATTCCATTTCGTCGCGCAGCACTCCGAGCAGCATCTCGCTCATCCGGTTCACAAGGGCGTTCAGGTCGAGCACTTGCGGGCTGAATACGTGCCTACGGCTGAAGGACAACAACTGGCGAGTCAAGCTGGCTGCGCTCTCGCTGGTGCGAACGATGGTTTCCACACTCTTGCGCACGGCGGGAGTCGCGCTTTCTTCCTGCAGTACGATTTCCGCATAACCCTGAATAACCATGAGCAAATTATTGAAGTCGTGAGCAATGCCGCCCGCCAGGCGGCCGACCGCTTCCATCTTCTGCGATTGCCGAACCTGTTCCTCGAGGCCGCGCCGGCAGGTGACGTCGCGAGAGGTGACCACAATGCCGCCGACAGCAACGTCGTTCAGCAGATTGTTGCCAACGGATTCCAACCAGACCCAGGAGCCATCCTTGCGGCGAAAGCGGTATTCGGGTGGCGCGGCGCTCCCGACTTTCAGCGTGACGCGCTCCAGCGTACCCCGCACCGCAGGCTCGTCCTCGGGATGAACGAATGCCAGAAGACTCTTACCCAGCAGGTCCGAAGGTTGATATCCCGCGACGCGCTCGATGGAGGGGCTGTGATAAAGCATGGTCCCATCGACGGCGACCACGGTGATCAGATCCGAGAGGTTTTGAATCAGGTAACTGAAGCGGTCTTCGCTGCGCCGCAGGACAGCGGCCGCTTCCAGCCGATCGCGGATATCGCGAAAGATGGCCAGGATGGCCGGTCTTCCATTCAATTCGGCGGTGCTCGCGCTGACTTCGACAGGCACTGGCGTTCCGTGCGCCCGGAGGAGCTTTAGTTCGCGGTTGTGCGCCGGCCCTGCGCTGTTCGGGTTGAGAAGTTGCGCCCGACTCTCATCTTCTGGGCCGCCAGAATAAAGTTGGGATTCCGGCTTGCCCATGAGTTGTTGTTCTGGGATGCCCAGTATCTCGACGGCTTTGTTGTTGGCTTCCAAAATGAGGCGGCTCTCCGCGTCGATGAGCAGAATGGCGTCATTCGCGGTATTAATCAGGTTGCGGTATTTTTCTTCGGAATTGCGAATTTGCTTCAGCACGGCTGAAGATAGGACAATTCCGATCAGCAGCAATAATCCGCTGGCCAGCAAAGTAACAAGGGAGAGTACGCGGTTGATCCAGCGCGCGCCCTGTCCAAGGGTAGCCGAGAATTCGTCTTCGAGGGGAGTGACGCTGGCATCGACGGCAGCCACCTGATCGATGATCGCCGAGATTTTGTGCGCGTCAGGATGGGACGAATTGATTTCGCGATGCAGATCGTCCGCCAAAGCCCGTAGTTGATCGATATAGCGATCGCCCTCGGTCCAGATCGCGATGGCCCGCGCCATGTAGCCAATGCGCCCAAAGCGCCGAAACAGAATGGACATACTCTCCACGTCTTCCGGACTATTGCGGCCCTGGACGAAGCCATGCTGAACGACCGACATGTTGGGCGAGGGACGCTGCAGCTCCAGACGGGCCTGTCTGTCGCCTGCGGGAACCGAGATTTCCGCCAGGTATTGCTGGTAGTCGCCTTCCGAGCGGCTCCTGCCGTACTTGTTCAGGCTGAGGACGGCACGTTTTTCAGCTTTCGACCAGAGGCCCTCTCCGCCCACGTAGGCTCGGACTCCGGAAAGGATCTCGGAACGGAGCACGCCCAGAAAAAAGACGCAGATCACGATCCCGGCGAAAACGCCGACAATGATTCGCAACTTACTGGCGATGGGAAGGCGGCGAAACATTTCTCCCTGAAATTCGCAAGCTGGAATCCATGGTTCGGAAACCAGGAAGTGGCGGACCATGCAACTTCCGCGTCCGCACGGCTGGAAGGCAATTTGTAGTGGCGCAGCTACCGCAGGCCTGACGGCGAGCCTTCAATCGGCTGCCTTTCAGGGTCCCTAATATTTACAGGATAGCGTGCTCGGGGGACGAGGCGTCAAGGCAAATTGACCCTTGAATTGAAACCTTGGAAATACGTGCCGGTTACCGAAGGAAAAGATCCGCGCGGTCAACGCGATGCGCGAGAGCGGAAGCAGTCGGCAGCATGATCGTTCACCAGGCCTACGGCCTGCATGAAGGCGTAACAGATGGTGGTTCCGACGAAGTTGAAACCTCGCTTCTTCAGATCTTGGCTCATGGCATCGGAGTCCGGCGAGCGCGCCGGGACTTCCTTTAGTGACTTGGGCAAGTTCAGGCGCGGCTTGCCCTCGACGAACTGCCAGATGTAGCGGTCGAAGCTGCCAAACTCTTTTTGCACCGCCAGGAACGCTTTCGCGTTCGCGATGGCCGAAGCAACCTTCAGCCTGTTGCGCACGATGCCCGGGTTGCGTAACAGTTGTTCGGCTTTACGGTGATCGTAGCGTGCGACCTTTCGCGGATCGAATCCGGCAAAGGCTTGGCGATAGTTGTCGCGCTTGTTAAGAATGGTGTTCCAGCTGAGACCGGCTTGCGCGCCTTCGAGAATGAGAAATTCGAAGAGCGTGCGGTCGTCGTGCACCGGCACGCCCCATTCTTCATCGTGGTAGCGGATGGAAAGTTCGCCGACCGCCCAGGCGCACCGGATGAGCCGCGGGTTGTGGGATTTTGCGATCGCCAGTTCAGAACCTTTAGCCACGCTACCATCTCAGTTTCACGAAGTATCGATGCCAACTGAGCTTGCCAGTTTACTCGAGCGATTTAGGGTCCGACTTGTTGATCGGCGACTTGGAATCCAGCAACGCGACGAGTTGATGAGCGCATGGCGGAATTCCGACTCGTCCTTCGCGGATGATTTCCTTGGCGGTCAACCTCTTGCCATACAGCTTTTCATTGGCGCTGCCGTCGGAGCGCAGGGTGGAGCCTTCGAGAGAAATTCCGGCGAACAGGCCTTTGTTGCGCGAATAGGAGAGGATTTCGGCGTTCATGACGATATCGGTTGCGCCTTCGGCGGTACGTCCCTTGGGACCGGCCGCGGCCGAGGCGTCGGCTCCGAGCTTCACTTTGCTGTATAATAGCGATCCTGCGCCTTTGGGATTCATCACCAGAAGGACGAAGTCCGTGGCCTGGCCACCCAACTGAAATCCGATGCTGACGCCTTCGAGCGCGTACAAAGCCGGAGCTCCCCACTTGCCCTTGTAGTGTTCACCGCTGCGGCAGACCATCACGCCACGCCCGTAGCTGCCGCCTATGCCAAAAGCCCCCTTCTTAACGGAAGGCAGGATGATCAGGCATTCGGCTTTGTCCAGGAGATCCTGGGGAATGTCGTCGGGAATATTCAGAATTTCCTTGAGGACGATCCCGGCGTCCTTCACGCGATCTTCTTCGCGGTCGTCAGTGGCGGCGAAAGCGGTCACCGTTGACAACAGGGTAACGATAAAACATGCCACGAATTTCTTCACGAATCCCTCCAAAGCGATTTTAAGGAAAAAATGTTTCAGCTGTGCCACTATGTTACCCCCTGAATCCGATCGGCTAATAGGGGCTTCTGCGCGAAGGTCGGTGGCCGGGGTAACGAAAGGCGAAGGACTGTTGTCATGACTTAACGTGTGCTCCTTTTGTAACTTGGCATATTGTCGATCTCGCTCCTAAAGTCAATCAGATAGCGGCATGCGGTGGGAACTGTATTCGGCAGCCAGCGTGCATCTAATAGTTTAGAAGTGTGCCAGGACGCAGTTTAGAGTGAAAAATTTGGATTTCATGGGCATGAAGTACACGAACTCAATTTTTCGGCTGGCGGCGGTGTGTCTGGCAACCTTTTTCGGGGTGGCGGCGTCGCCGGCTCAGACGGCTTATGTGTCGGGCGCTCCGCGAATGAGTGCCTATAACCCGGCGAACGCGGTCAGTGATTCGGCGGACGATCCCCAGAATGCGATGATCACTCTGCACTCCCGGGTCAATGAGGTGAACGTGCTGTTCATCGCGACCGACAAACACGGCAAGTTTGTGCGCGATCTGAATCAGAACGACTTTAGCATTCTCGATGATCACAAGCCGCCGCAGGCAATCCTTAACTTTCGCCGCGAGACCGATCTGCCCCTGCATATGGGTCTGTTGATCGACGTTAGCGGATCGGTGGACAGCCGGTTCGATTTCGAGCGGGACGCAGCGACCAGTTTCCTGGAGCACACGCTTCGTGCCGGCTACGATAAGGCGTTCGTGGTGGGTTTCAACAGTCACAGCCTGCTGGCGCAGGATTTTACCGATAATGTGCAACTGCTTTCCGCGGGTGTGCGGAAACTACACGATAGCGGCGGGACCGCGTTGTATGACGCTGTCTACCATGCGTGCAAAGAGAAGTTTCTGAAAGATCGGCCGGATCGTCCGGTGCGAAAAGCGATCGTGATCGTCAGCGACGGCGAAGACAATCAAAGCGAGCTGACCAAGGCGCAGGCCATTGAGATGGCACAGCGGTCTGAAGTCATCATCTACGCGATCTCTACCGACGACAGCGGCCTGGTGATGCGCGGCGACAAGGTGCTGGAGCAACTGGCCGAGGCCACCGGCGGACGCGCTTTCTTTCCATTCAAAATGAAGGACATCACCCATTCATTCGCGGCCATTGAAGACGAGTTGCGCAGCCAGTACGTGGTCTCTTACAAGCCCGCCAATTTTTATGCAGACGGACGTTACCGTTCGATCGAAATTTCCTCTCTTAAGAAAGATCTGCAGGTGCGGGCGCGCAAGGGGTATTTCGCGCCGCAACAGTAACTTCGGCTTCCGCTTTTCGGCTTCCGGCGTCCGGGTCGCGGACTTCAGACCTCAAACTTTGGACCTCAGACCTCAGACGTCTCGCCCTCACCTCATCTGACCGCCTCTCGATTGTGATGCCTCGACTAATCTGAATCCCAATCGGCGTTAAGTGCTCTTAAGTCTGAGGCCCGAAGTCCGAGGTCTGAGCTCGGTGGCCCGAAGTCTGAAGTCTGAGGTCGGAGGTCGGAGCCCTTCCCCCGGAAGCCGACAGCCGGAAGCCCCGTCGTTGCGGGCGCGCTGCCGGTGTGGTACCGTCCCATAGATTTCCACTTCATCGGTTACATTTTCAGACAGCCGAGGAGAGACTCATGATTGGCATCATCTTCCTGGTCATTCTGGTGGTCATCGCCGTGGTGTTGATCGGGATGTACAACAGCCTGGTGCAGCTGCGTATTCGCTGCGATTCGGCCTGGTCTGACATTGACGTGCAGTTGAAGCGGCGGCACGATCTGATTCCGAACCTGGTGGAAACGGTGAAGGGATACGCCGCGCACGAAAAGGGAACGTTTGAGAACATCGCCAAGTTGCGGTCGCAGGCCATGCAGGCGACCACGCCGGAGGGCAAGGCGGCCGCCGAAAATCAGCTCAGCGGCGCGTTGAAAAGCTTGTTTGCGGTGGCGGAGAACTATCCCGAGCTCAAGGCTTCGGAAGAGTTTACCCAGTTGCAAGCATCGCTGAGCCAGACGGAAGACTCGATTCAAAACGCGCGGCGCTATTACAACACGGTGGCGCGCGACCTGAACACGAAGATTCAGTCGTTCCCGACGAACCTTCTGGCGGGAATGTTTGGGTTCACACCGCGGCAGTTCTTCGAGATCACCGAAATCGAACGCGAGCCGGTTCAGGTGAAGTTTTGAAGATTGAGTGAATTTGGAAAATTTCGCAATCGAAAGTCGAAAGAGGATTTTTCGGCGTTCCTGCGCTGCTTAGCCTTGACCCCGGACTCGCTTGCGCGGCGCCTTTCTGGCGGCCTTGTGCGGCTTGGACGGTCTTTTCCGGCCGAACACGCGGGCGAAAATCTTGTCTACATTTTTCAGTTGGCGTGGCAGGTTGAAGGCATATTCGATCTGCCGGAGCGGGACACGGCTGGTGATCTCTTTGTCGGCCAGCACGAGTTGGTGGAAGTCGAGGCCCTCCTTCCAGGCGCGCATGGCATGCGATTGAACGAGACGATAAGCGTCCTCGCGGGAGACGCCATGTTCGACCAGGTCGAGCAGCAACTGTCCGCTGAAGATTAGGCCGCGCGTGCTTTCGAGGTTGGCGCGCATGCGCTCGGGATAGACGAACATGGTGTCGATCAGGTTGGCGGTCTTGTTCAGAAGATAGTCGACTAGCGTCGTCGAGTCGGGCAGGATGACGCGCTCCGCCGACGAGTGCGAGATGTCGCGCTCGTGCCAGAGAGCGATGTTCTCGAAGCCTGCCTGGGCGTTGCCGCGGACCACGCGCGCCAGGCCGCTGATCTGCTCGCTGGTCACGGGATTGCGCTTGTGCGGCATGGCGGACGATCCCTTTTGCTTTTCGCTGAAAAATTCTTCGGCCTCGCGCACTTCGGTGCGCTGCAGGTGGCGAATCTCGGTAGCGATCTTGTCCAACGTAGATGCGATCACGGCGAGCGTTCCGAGATAATGTGCGTGGCGATCGCGCTGGATCACCTGCGACGAAACTGCCGCGGCCTTCAGGCCCAGGCGGGCGCAGATCATCTCTTCCAGTTCAGGCGTGAGATGGGCGAAGATTCCCACCGCGCCAGAGAACTTGCCAACGCGCATATCTTCCGCCGCCGCCATGAAGCGCGCGATGTTGCGCTGGGTTTCTGAATACCAGTTCGCGATTTTGAAGCCGAACGTGATGGGTTCGGCGTGGATGCCGTGGGTGCGGCCGACCATGGGAGTGTCTTTGAACTCCCAGGCGCGGCGTTCGAGGACTTCGGCGAGGCGCTGCAGGTCTTGCGCGATGACTTGCGACGCCTGGCGAACGAGCAACGCCTGCGCGGTGTCAACCACATCGTTGGAGGTAAGTCCGTAGTGGAACCAGCGGGCGTGCGGGCCGACGATTTCGGCGACGGCCGTGGTGAAGGCGATGACGTCGTGGCGGACTTCGGCTTCGATCTCGTGAATGCGTTCGACGCGAAAGTCGGCGCGTTCGCGGATGGCGCGGGCGGCGTCCTTGGGGACGAGGCCGGCCTCGGCGAGGGTCTCGGTGGCGGCGACTTCGACGGCGAGCCAGGTGCGGAAGCGGTTTTCGTCGCTCCAGATGCGGGCCATCTCGGGGCGGGTATAGCGCGGGATCACGCGGGTCTCCTGTGGGGCGGCGAGATTTGAGGACTATGGATTTTAAATGGGCGAGCGGGAAAGAGGCTAGCGGGCCGTATGGCTTGGCCGGCCGGACGAGAGGCAAAGCCAGCAATCCGATGGCATCCCATTCTATATATCGTTATACGATATAGTAAAAGGCATCCTATCGGGGGACGATACAATCGGCGGCATGAAGAAGCTCACTTTGTCGGACTATCAGGCTCTGGCGGAGTTTCGGTACCAGATTCGGAAGTTCTTGCGGTTTAGCGAACGCGCGGTGGGGGCGGCGGGCATCGAGGCGGGGCAGTACCAGCTCATGCTCGCCATCAAGGGGATACCGGCGGGAGTGCGACCGCGGATACGGGAGTTGGCGAACCGGATGCAAATTCAACATCACAGCGCAGTGGAGTTGGTGAACCGGCTGGAGGCTGGCGGATATGTGCGCCGGGAGAAGGGGCAGGATGACCGGCGCGAGGTACTGCTGGCGCTGACGCCGAAGGGCGAGAGGGTGCTGGGAGAAGTGGCGATCCATCATCACGAGGAGTTGCAGCGAGAAGCTCGCAATTTAGTGGTGGCGCTTCGGCGGCTGACGCCAGTAGCCAAGGATAAGCGAATTGTCACGAAAGAGAATTGATCCGATCATGAAGCAAGAGAGTCGTGGTCAAAATCCCTCAGGGGCTAAAGCCGATTCTTACGAGGGAACGCTGTCGGCCCGACTGAAGCCGGGCCCTTCCCACGACGTTCCGAACTCGCCGACCGACTCAGCGAGCCTTGCCTCAACGATCCAGCCGGCGCAATTTCGGATTGTGCTGGTATCTTTTTTGGCGGCGGGAATTGGGCTGATCGCCGGCGTAGTGGCTTACGCGCTTTATAAGCTCATCGGGCTGTTCACGAATCTGTTTTTCTTTCATTCCTGGTCGACGACTTTCCGAAGCGTGGGATCGCATCACCTGGGAGCGTGGGTGATTTTGGTTCCGGTGATTGGCGGGCTCATCGTTGGAGTGATGGCGAAGTACGGGTCGTCCAAGATCAAAGGGCACGGGATTCCGGAAGCGATGGAAGCCGTACTGACGAATCGCAGCCGGATCGAGCCGAAGGTTGCAATCTTGAAACCTATTTCCGCGGCCATTGCGATTGGCACGGGCGGGCCGTTTGGCGCTGAGGGACCGATCATTCAGACGGGCGGCGCGATTGGGTCGCTGGTGGGGCAGATATTGCATACCACTGCCGTCGAGCGCAAAACACTGCTGGCTTGCGGGGCGGCGGCGGGAATGTCGGCGACGTTTAACACTCCGATCGCCGGTGTGATTGTCGCGATTGAGTTGCTGCTATTCGAATTCAAGTCGCGGTCTTTCATCCCGCTCGTCGTCGCCAGCACGCTGGCGACAGCGGTTCATATGCAACTTTTGGGCCCGGGGCCCATGTTTGCGGTGGGGAGCATGGATTTCGGGGTTCCCCATGCGCTGCCGTTTTACCTGGTGCTGGGGCCGCTGTGCGGGCTGGCCGCGGTGGGCTTGAGCAAAGCGCTTTATTGGGTGGAGGACTTATTCGCGAAACTTCCGGTCGACGAACTGTGGTGGCCGGCGATTGGCGCACTGGCTCTGGGCATCATCGGGTTCTTTGTGCCGCGCGTGTTTGGCGTGGGATATGACACGATCGGGGACATTCTGAACGGGCAACTGGTGTGGAAACTTTTGTTGGCCGTGATGCTGGCAAAGTTCGCTGCGCTGGTGATCTCGCTGGGATCGGGAACGTCGGGCGGGTTGCTGGCTCCGACCTTCATGTGGAGCGCCGCGATGGGCGGACTCTTCGCGATGGCGGGGAATCACATGTTTCCGTCCGCGCATCTTTCTCCGGGCGCGTTTGCCTTAGTGGCGATGGGAGCGGTGTTTGGGGCGGCGTCGCGGGCGACGTTTTCTTTCATCATTTTCGCGTTCGAGATTACACGGGACTACAACTCGGTGCTGCCGCTGATGCTGGTGGCGGTGATTGCAGATGGGATCGCGATGTTGTTCATGCCCACGAGTTCGATTATGACCGAGAAGCTGTTGCGGCGCGGGCTGCGCGTGCATCAGGATTACGAGGCCGACGCGCTGACGCAGGCTACAGTCGGCGAGACGATGGAGAAAGAGGCCCCGGTCGTTGCCGCCGACACAAAGGTGGGAGCGCTGGCGGAGCGAATTGCGCGACATGATCCGGCAGTAGCGCGACATGAGGCGCTGCTGATTGTAGACGGCACGGGCAAGCTTTCAGGAATCATTACGCGCGGCGATATTTTGCGGGCGCTGGATAAAGATTCTTCTGGTTCGGCGACCGTGCAGGAGGCGGGCAGCACGAAACTCGTGGTCACGTACGAGGATGAACTTGTGTCGGAAGCGGCGGCGAAGCTGTTGCGCTACGATGTGGGGCGACTGCCGGTAGTCGAACGCGGTGACGAGCGTAAGGTGGTTGGGTACCTGGGACGGGCGGCAATTCTGGCAGCGCGGCTGCTCCGGTTTCACGACGAGCATGTGCGCGAGCGGGGCTGGTTGGCGGGACGGAAGGTCCAAGGCTGAGGCGACATTGCCACTCGCGGCCCATGATCCTGCTTAACATTCCAGGTCTGCCCGCGAGATCCTTACTGCGCTCCGGGCGTGCCCTTCACTTCGCCTGAAGAGCGCTCCCTTCAAGGATTACGCTATCAATTTAGCTTAGGCGATCAAGCAGTTTCGGGACAGGTACAGGTTACTTTAGTAAGTTGGGTCTCCCGAAAACGCGTAGCTAGACTTGTGAGTATCCAAAAGTATAATTGTGGATACTTTTATGACTTCTGGCCGAAACGCAGGCACGCTTGCAGTTATTGCCGTTCTCTGCGTGCTGACAATTTTCTTCTTCCCGGCGATGCAGGGGCCGTATTCGGTCGTGCACGGTCCAGTTACAGCGCTGCTATCGGTTCGGGCCGCGGCTGCGTTGCGCGGTACCATTGTAAGAGCGGGACTTTATGCAGCCTGCGGCTGTCTGAGTTTTGCGCATGTCGCGCTGGCGCCTTTGTCGTGGAAGGCGTTTCCAGATTCGGAATTCAAGTCTAACCAAACCTTCGCTTGCGGTTCGATCCTGCGCTGCTGATTTTTCCGGTCGTTCCCAACTCTTTTAAAGATCTGAGTCGCGGTGCAAAGTAGTCGCTCGGAAGTCCCGACCCGTGCCGCAAAGAGCGCGGCCAGGATGGGACACCCACGGGTGCGATTTTAACCATTTTTAGCTTATCTAGGAGGATTCGAATGAGACAGTCGAGTTTGCAGTCAAGATGGAAGACAGTTACGCTAACCACAATTCTTGCCGGTGTGATGTCATTAGCCGGTTGCAGCAAAAAAGCGGCTCAGGCGACACCACCACCACCCCCACCGCCGGCTACGCCGACGGCCAATCTAACCGCGAACCCCGCAGTCATTCAGCAGGGACAGACTACGGTGCTGACGTGGCAGACCGACAATGCCACCGAGGCTACGATTGATGGCCTAGGAATGCTGCCGGCATCGGGATCGAAAACTATTACGCCAACAACATCCACCACGTACACACTCGTAGCGAAAGGGCCTGGGGGAACGCGCGACGCTTCCGCGCGGGTCACGGTCAATGCCGCGACGGCGTCGGATTCGACTCCTTCGCCATCGGAAGAAGACTTGTTCGCACGGAATGTGAAAGACGTTTGGTTCGACTATGACAAGGCCGACATTCGCCAGGATCAATCGCCGGCCGCGCAGGGCGACGCGGCTTTCCTGTTGCAACATCCGTCGATCAAAGTGGTGGTCGAGGGGCATTGCGACGACCGTGGGTCGGAGGAATATAACCTAGCGCTGGGAACGAGTCGCGCGGAATCTCTGAAGCATGCGCTGCTGCAACGGGGAGTCTCCGACGATCGTGTCAAGACGATCAGCTACGGCAAGGAAAAGCCGCTGTGCACACAGGATAACGATCAGTGCTGGCAGCAGAACCGCGTAGATCACTTTTCGATGGCGCGGTAAGGAGAGACCGCCCTATCGTCACAATTCAACAGGCCTTAAATAGGCGGCCCGCGAGTCGGGCCGCTTTTCTACTCCATCCGACCGATTGCAATTCTGCTCCAAGTTTCCGCATAGTAGTTACAGATGGTTGAAACGCAAGAGACCAAAACGGCCGTACGGCAGCGCATGGATTTGCGGCTGTACATTCGGCAACCGGCAGTGATGCTGGCATTCCTGGCCGGATTGGGAGTGATGTTTTTCCTGGCGGTGGCCGGATTGTCGCGTGCGTATCACGCGCAACGCGAGTCTCTGGGAAACCGCTGGTTCAGCCGCGGAGTGGCGGACCTGAATGCGGAACATTTTGGCCGCGCGGTTACCGAATTTCGGGCCGCGCTCCTTTACTCGCGCGATAACTACGACTATCAGCTCAACCTGGCGGAGGCTTTGATTGGTGAGAAGCGTACCGGCGAGGCATATTCCTACCTGGTCAATCTCTGGGACCGGCAGCCAGAAAATGGTGTGATAAATCTGGAGCTTGCGCGGATCGCGGCGCAGCGAGGTCAGACAGAGCAGGCGCTACGTTACTACCATAATGCGATTTATTCAGTCTGGCCTGGCGATCAGGAGGTGAAACGGCGCGATACGCGGCTGGAGTTGATCGAGTATCTATTGAGCATTAACGCGAATGCGCAGGCGCAATCGGAATTGATTGCGTTGGAGGAAAATCTCGGGGAGGATCCGGCCCAGCAAAAACTCGTAGGCGATCTTTTTTTGCGAGCGCAGGACTACGAACATGCGCTGACAGCGTACCGCCTTTGCTTGAAGTCAGACCGGCACAACGAAGGAGCGCTCGCCGGGGCGGGACGGGCGGCGTTCCAACTCGGCAGTTATCCTCTGGCGGAACATTACCTGCAGGCGGCCGTAGCCGCCAACCCAGGTGATGCGCAGAGTGCGGAACGGCTCAAGACCGCGGAACTGGTGTTGCGAATGGACCCGTTTCGCCGGCAGATCTCAGTGGCCGAGCGCAACAGAATCGTAGTCGAGGCTTTTGGGGAGGCGGGACTGCGGCTCAGTTCCTGCGCCACTCCGAAGACTTCTCCCGAGACAGATGGGACGCAACCGGGTTTGGCCGACAGATGGGCAAAGCTGAAGCCGCGAATCTCCGAACAGGAACTGCGCCGAAATCCAGACTTGGTGGAAGAGGCCATGGACCTTGTGTTCGAGATCGAGCGTCAGAGCAGTGCGACTTGCGGGACTCCGACCGGAACGGATCTGGCCTTGCTCCTGATCGCGAAATTGCACGAGGGGAACTGAATGGATTCGAATTTTCAAACCGGGACCGTGACGGACATCGCTATCGACGGCGGCCAGGCCGCGGCGGCTGGACCAACGAACGGGCGCTCTCCTAACGCTCTTTTGAATGCAGTGTTTCGCGAAGACCGTTTCTTTCTGATCCTTTCCGTATTCATCGGGATTTATTCGGGGCTGGCGGTCGTCTGCTTCCGCTTCGCGATCGGATGGTGCCGTCTTTATTTTTTGGGATCTGGCGCCGTGTTATCGCCGACGCGTCTCCTGCTGGCGCCTACGCTCGCGGGATTCGTGATTGCGGTGTTGGTGATTCATGTTTTTCCGCTGGCCCGCGGAAGCGGGGTGAACCAGACCAAGGCTGCGCTCTATATCTACAACGGGTACATACCGTTTCGTACCGCGGTCGGCAAGTTCATTACGGCAGCGTTGGCGATTGGATCGGGACATTCGCTCGGGCCCGAGGACCCGTCGCTGCAAATTGGGGCATGCCTGGCATCGGTCCTGGGAAGGCAGATGCGTTTGTCGCGGGATCGGATGCGGCTGATTGCCCCCGTGGGAGCTGCGGCCGGACTGGCGGCGGCGTTCAACGCGCCGATTTCGGCGGTGCTGTTCGTGATCGAAGAAGTCATTGGACGCTGGACTGCCGGCATTCTTGGGTCGGTGGTGTTGTCGGCGGTATCGAGCGTGGTGGTGATGCGGTGGTTTCTGGGATCGGAATCCCTTTTCAGAATTCCGGCGGTGCAACTGGAACGCCCTTCGGAGTTGATCGCTTATGCCATCCTCGGAATTGTGGGCGGGCTGGCTTCGGTCTTGTTTTCCACGGGCATCGCCACGTTGCGGCCCAAGTTCAAGGCGCTGCCGTTGTGGACGCAATATTTTCAACCGGCGGTCGCGGGGCTGCTGATTGGGATCATCGCTATTTTGGGCGCACCGCAGATCATGGGAGCCGGGTATGAGGCGATGGACGAGGCGATGCACGGACGGTTTACGTGGCAATTCTTGGCCGTGCTGGCGGGGTTGAAGATCGTTGCCACCTTGCTTTCGTTCGTGAGCGGCACGCCTGGAGGGATGTTCGCGCCGACATTGTTCATTGGGGCGATGCTGGGCGCGTCGGTGGGCGGAGTAGAGCATGTGGTTTTGCCGCATCTCAGCGGGTCGCCGGGAACTTACGCACTCGTCGGCATGGGAGTCTTATTTGCGGGATTTCTCCGGGCGCCGATGACGTCGGTGTTCATGGTGCTGGAGGTGAGCGGAAACTATTCGATCATTCTGCCGGTGATTGTTGCGAATACGATCGCGTACGTGATTTCCCGTGGTATACAGCCGGTTGCGATTTTTGACGCTCTGACGCGGCAGGACGGGCTGGAATTGCCGTCCATGGAAGAACAGCGCGAAGAGGGCATCCTGCGAGTGGAAGATGCGATGCGCCCGGTGCAGGGCCCGGTGCTGGATGCGCAAGAGACGGTGGGCCAGGCGCTGAAGGCGGCGGAGTCGGATTCTGCCGACGAATTTTTGGTTCGATTGAGTCCCATCGGTTGGAACAGTGTGACCAGGCAGCAACTGCGAACGCTGATGGACGAGGGAAAAGACGGGGCCAGTCTGGCTTCCGTGTTGCCCATCCGGCACATTCCCTCCTTGCATCCAGACCTGCCGCTGGAGACCGCGTTGCGGTATGTGGACCGCTGGCCGCTGGTGCCGGTGGTCAGCCGGGCGGACTTTCGCCACCTTGAAGGCGTAATTTCGCAGCGCGATGTTCTGGAGCGCTACCGCGAGTTTGGCGAGAGCTAGACAATGCCAACCTGTTAGTGCACGTCTTGATGCACGTCCGCGGGAAGCTGAATTGTTACCTCCGTGCAGGTTCCTTCTTGAAAATGGCTGCCCTCATTCGATAAGCTTTCACAATTTCCGCAACGACGTTTTCAGGCAGAGCTGTATTCGCAAGGCGACCGTGACGGTCTTGAGTTTTTAGTCCTTCGCCGCATGCAAGTCATGGGTTCCAGTTCAACAACAGGGGGAGAAAGCATGCCGACTTACTCAATAAGGTTCGTTGTACTCAGTCTCGTGGCGCTGGCACTCAGCCTCCAGGCATTCGGTCAAGGCGGAGCGACTGGAGCGATTACGGGGACGGTGCAGGATCCGAGCGGGGCGTTCATAGCCAACGCGGAGGTGCGGATCACGAACCAGGAAACGAACCTGCTGGAGCGTTCGGTGCAAACCGGCGCGGACGGTACGTTTACGGCGCCTTTGCTGCCGGTTGGGACCTACAGGATTGGCGTACACGCCGCGGGGTTTTCGGAGGCACGGTTCGACAATATCGCGGTGCGCGTGACCGAGACGACCCGCGTGATCGCCAAACTGTTGACCCAGGCGGTGCAACAGAAGATTGAAGTGCAGGCGGAAGTACAGGCGGTAGATACAACGGACGCGACCACGGGCCAGGCGATTGAGAGCGATACCATCCGCGCGTTGCCGCTGGCCACGCAAAACTTTCAACAGTTGCTGACGCTCTCGACCGGGGCGCAGAGCGAGCTCAATGCCGCCGCCCAACTAGGACGCGGGCAAGTCCGCATCCAGGTCAACGGGCAACGGGAAGATAACAACAATTATCTGATTGAAGGCATCAGCGCCACCGATTACAACGTCGCAGAATTAACCAATACGCCGCTGCCGAATCCGGATGTGGTGCAGGAATTCAAGGTGCAGACGTCGCTCTACGACGCCAGTCAGGGGCGTAACGGCGGGGGCAACATCAACGCGATTTTGAAGTCAGGGACGAACACGCTTCACGGGGATGCGTACGAGTTCTTCCGCAATACGGTTCTCGACGCGAATGAATACTTTCTGAAAGGGAGCGGGTCACCGCGACCGGTGATTCAACAGAATATTTTTGGTGGGAGTCTGGGCGGGCCGGTGGGGCGCGGAGGCAAGCTCGGATTTTTCTTCGTGAACTACCAGGGCACGCGGCAGCGCAGCGGAGATTCTCCGGGGACGCTGATCAGCACGTTTATTCCCTACGTCCCGGCGGCCGACCGAGGCGCGAATCCGGCTGCGGAAGCGAACCTAGCGAATGACTTTGGAGTGGGGAGCGCCGATCCGGTGGCAGTGAATCTGCTGGCGTTTCAAAGCGATCAGTTTGGAGCGCCGGCCAATGGATATTTGTTCCCGCTGCCCAGCAATGTTCCGGCCGGGACCGCGGCCGGCACTCTGGTGCAATTTACGGTGAGCAAGCCTGGCAAGTTTACCGACGATCAGTTCACCGCGGATTGGGATCGCGAGTTCCACGATTCCAGGGATGCGGTGGCGGCTCGCTTCTTCTATTCCAACTCCGAGCAGGACATTCCGTTCGGCGCGGGAGGGCTGCAGGCCTCGCTGGGAGCGGCGGCCAGCGGAACCGATTTGAACTTCCCTTACTTGCTTCCGATTCATGACCGTTTGTTCATCCTATCGGAGACGCACGTATTCTCTCCGCGGCTGGTGAATGACTTCAGGTTTGGACTGGTTCATATCAATAACAGCGCGATCAACGTCAACCCTGTCACGGTTGCCGACGCGGGGATCGATCGGCCCACCGACAATCTGACCAGCAGCATTTACAAATTTACCTTCCTGACTTCGGGATTTCAGTTTGGTCCGACGCCGCAGGCAAACCAATCGCAGAACCAGAACAATTACAACTTCGTGGAGAACCTGAGCTGGGTGCGGGGCGCGCATACGTTTACCTTCGGCGGACAGTACACCCGTGTCAGGCTCGACAAGCTGTTTCCGCAGGTTTTTAACGGGCAGCTTTTCTTCACCAACACTGGCGCCACGACTGATTTCGGGAACTTTGTGGGAGGAACGCCGGAGTTCAGTTTCGGCGGAGGCGGCGTTTACAACCACGCGTACCGGCAGAGCAATTCGGCGGTTTTCGCGCAGGACGACTGGAAGGCTACGTCGAATCTGACGCTGAACCTGGGCTTGCGCACAGAGTTTTTGGGCGCCTGGACCGACGGGGATTGCCACATTGGTAACATCGAGTCTGACCTGACAAAGTCGGGCACGTATCCCTTTATTTATCCGAAGTGCGTCAACAAGCTTGGCGTCACGGGATTGACCGGGAACGCGGCGGGATCGACTTTCAAGAATAGCGTTTCGACTGGTTGGGGACCTCGGGTTGGATTCGCATGGGATGTGCTGGGACACCATACGACGACTGTGCGCGGCGGCTATGGAATTTACTACGTGCGCGAGGACGTAGGCGCCGTGGATCAATTGAGCTTTCAGTCGCCGTTCATTCCGATCGTGTTTTTTGGACAGACGCCGGGGTTCACCATGTCGGATTTCTTTACCGGCACGCCTGCGGTGAATCCTAATGCTGTTCCGGCCGCGGGGTCGCTGAACGCGGCGTGGCTGCCGTGCCTGGCGCAACTGACCAGTTTTCCGGATACGAATGGCGCGGCCACTTACGGCGGATGCACCGGGCCGGGCGTGAACACCACGCAGAATCTATTCGTGCTGGAAGTACCGAGGCATTTCGTGGTGCCGAACACACAGCAATGGAACCTGACCGCGCAGCGGGAACTGGGCAGGCACTGGGTCTGGGAAATTGGTTACGTGGGCGCTCGCGGAATTCACTTGCGCGAAACACGGGATGCGATCCAGTCGGTCAATGCCAGCCCGGCGAATCCGTTCACCGTTACCGATGCCAGCGGCAACAGTTACACGATCACGACCAATACGTTCGCGAATGCAATCGCGCGCACGCCAACCCCGGGATTGAATGGCTACAGCGGCTACCAGATTTTCGCCAACGACGCATATTCGATCTACCACGCGTTGCAAACCACTGTGTCGCGGCGCTGGGGACAGGGATATTTTCAGGCGGCGTATACGTTCTCGAAGAACATTGACGCCACCTCAACCGGCAACACTGCGTTTAACACCGCCTACAACGATCAGAGCAATATCAACGCCTCGCGCGGAATTTCCGACTTCAATCGCCCCCACCGGCTGGCGGTGAGCTACGCTTACGATCTGCCGTTTTTCACGCACTCCAGCGGAATGCGGCGAGCTGCGTTAGGCGGATGGCAGGTCAGCGGAGTCTCCATTTTCCAGACCGGATTGCCGTTCTCGATTTTCGATTCCAGCGCGGGGACGGGCTTTCTGGGACAAGGGAGCACGCCTCTGCTGGGCGCAAGCCTGATGCCGGGTGCGACGATTGCCAGTGGATTATCGAGCGGCGATATTCATTCGCGTGTGGCCAATGGATATTTGAATCCCACCGCGTTCATGCCTGCGCCACAGCTTTACCCCGCGCAGTGCGCCTCCGATTCTAACTTCTGCACGACTGGGTTTGGGGACCTGGGGCGCAATCTGTACCGCGGACCGTTCCAGCAAAACTGGGATGTATCGTTCCTGAAGCACTTCAAGATTGGCGAACGGCAGGAAATACGCTTCGCGGCTGACTTCTTCAACTTGTGGAACCACACGAATTTTGGGGATCCGTCGGTGACCGATATCGAGGCCTACTTGGCGAGCCCCACGAACAGTCCGTTTGGAAAAATTGCACAGACCACCGGCAACCCGCGGCTGATTCAGTTCTCGCTGCGGTGGGCATTCTAAACGAAGAGGCTGCGGGCTAGATCATCTTTTTGGGCAGGTGTTTCGACTGCGCGAAGGATTGACGTCGCAGGCGTTTCGAATGAGGGGACGGATACACACTGAAACTGAGGATGTGAGACTTGTCCGCAGGGACCAAAGGCGGGAGGGTACCTTGCGAGAGAACACAAGTCTTTTGGACTCTGGTTTCTAGCGTCGCAGTTCGCCGCAACGACGGCCGCAACATAACTTAGTTTTGAGAGGTGTTCTGAGCTGCTTCGAGCAGGGGGCGTAGGGAGTCGACGGAAACGCCGATTGTGCCGCCGGAAAATCCGTCCATGTAGGCGGAGTTGACGCCGATGACTTCGCCTTGGTTATTGAACACCGGGCCGCCGCTGCCGCCGTGGGCAGTGGGAGCGTCGTAGATTAGCTTTTCGCCGACTACGTCGCCGAGGTGGCCGCAGGTCGTTGAGGGGCGAATCAGGGATAAGGCCGCCAGTTCGCTGGCGGCGCTGATGTCATTGTGGCGGTAGGCCAGGCGCTCGTAAATCCCAGTCGGAGACTTGGCAACCATGCCTGCGATTCCCATGGGATAGCCAATTACAGTGACCAGTTGCCCCGGAGAACCGGGCGACTTGGCGAGGGGCAGGATAGCGAGACCGCGAACGGCCGCGGAATCTTCAATATGCAGGACAGCCAGATCGGACGTCTTCGAAACCGACGCTGGCGACAAGCTTATGGGAGTGGGGGAACCCGGGAAGAAAACCACCAGGTTTTCGAGCATCGCCGTGGCCCCTCGATCAATGAGCCTCTCCGCTTCGGAGTCTCCATACCAGGGCTCGGCCACGTGGCGGTTGGTGGCGATCAGGCCCTTGCCGACAAGAAATCCTGTACCGGAAACTCGCGCGCGGACGACGGGGCGTTGGTTGGCAAAGCCGACCTGGTAGACGCCGTAAATGTAACCGATGGAATTGCGATAGCGGTTCAGAACGACCGCGGGCATCGCCTCATCCTGTTTGAGTTGCTCGACCTGTGCAGTCAGTTCGATGAACCTGCTGTTGAAGGTCGCTGGGGGGCTCGGCCAGCGCGGCTCGGGGCGAGTAATAATGGACCATGGCGAAGGCTACAACGAGCAGCACGACGCCCAGAACGGCCTGCACGGTCTGCTGCCAGCTATCGCTCACAATGCTGGATTCGGGCGGGGCTCCGAGCACCCGTGCCTGCTGGATATGGGATTCGGCCATGAGTGTCGTTGGTCCCTCGCGAAGCGTTCCAAGTCCTTCTATTTCAGCCGTGTAAGGAACATTTCCCCAGTCAGGCGGAGAGCTTGGAGTGTTTATCTTGGGACTTCCCGGAAGGCTTTACTACAGTACTGAAGATGATGTCCGTGTGGCATCTAACGCGACCGTCATGGCCGGGAGGTCAAAAAGCCTAAAGGCAAAAACACAGGGGACACGGTGGGGGCACACGGTTAAAGCTTGGGTTGGGTGCTTTGATGACTACGTGGGCTTGATCCCCAGTCGCCTGGACATGTCTTCGTAGAGGAAACCTTTGCCCGGACGGTAGGGTTGGACCCATTCTCCATCGATGACGAATTGAGGGATAGCGCGCTTGCCGGTGCGTTTGACGATTTCTTCGACGGCGCCGGGAGTGGTTCCGATATCGATCTCTGTATAAGGGATGTTGTGCTTGGCGAGGAAGCGCTTGGCCTCGCGGCAGTCGGGACACCAGGCGGCGGAATAGACGGTCACGTCCATGAGATCATTTTAGAGATACAGATTGAGATCGGCAGTTATTATTTTGATCTTTAGCTCTTCCCTTTTAACTTCTTTACACGCGCTCCAGGTGGGGTTGGGTGCGCTCGTTGACGACGTTGCCGGTATTTAGCGTGGATGCGGGTTCGAACAGGAGGATCCAGCATTCTTCGGCGGCGGCGGGACGGTGCTCGACGCCGCGCGGCACTACGATGAATTCGCCTTCCTCGATCCATTCGTGGCGGTCGCGGAATTCCATGCGGAACCGGCCTTTCACCACGAGAAACAATTCGTCTTCGTGCTCATGATGGTGAAACACGAATTCGCCCTTCAGTTTGTCGAGCTTGACGTATTGGCCGTTGAGCTCGGCGGCGATGTAGGGCTTCCAATACTCGGAGATCTTGGAGAATTTTTCGGCGATGTTGATTTTGTGCATCACAATCATCCTCGAAGGCCGTTAGGCTTCGCTATCTAAAATCAACTGACGGTGGCGAAGGTCGCAAGAGTGAAATTGTTGGTTGCGGCGATCCTCTGAAACTTATTTTTTTACCCGTCTCTGGTGCGTGCTGGGGATGCGCATGTCTTCGCGGTACTTGGCTACGGTGCGGCGGGTCACCTGGATGCCTTGCGATTGCAGGATGCGGGTGATCTGCTCGTCGGTTAGCGGCCGGCTGGGGTCTTCTTCTTCGATCAGTTTTTTGACGCGGCGTTTGAGGATGAGCAGCGACGTGCCGCTTCCCTCGGGGCCCTGAACGCTCTCGCTGAAGAAATATCGCAACTCAAATACGCCTTGTGGCGTGTGGGCGTATTTGTTGGCCACGGCGCGGCTGACCGTGGAAGGATGCACGCCGATTTCTTCGGCCACCTCCTTGATCATCATGGGCTTGAGTTGGTCGATGCCTCGCTCAAGAAAATCCTGCTGGCGGGCGACGATGCAATAGCAGACCTTGGTGATGGTCTGCTTGCGCTGCTCGATGTTCTTGATCAGCTGGATGGCGCTTTTGTAACGCTCTTTCACGTAATCGCGGGTGGTTTTTTCGTTGGTGCCGTCGCGGGTGGCCAGCTTCTTGTAGGCGGGATTCAGGCGAAGCTGCGGCAAGTCTTCGTCGTTCATGATCACCAGCCATTCGTCGCCGTGCTTGACGAACGCCACATCGGGCTCGATGAGACGCGGCTGAACTTTGTTGTAACGCAAGCCAGGGCGCGGATCGAGAGTGCGAATGTAGTCGAGCGCAGCTTGCACGGCCTCGATGGGACGGCTGATGGCCTTGGCGATTTCTTTGTGCTGCTTGTTCTGCAGGCCGCGAAGGTGTTGATCCACGACGGCCATCGCATCTTTTAGAACTTGTTCCGTGCCGTTGCCGTTTTTGTTCAATGTCAACTGCGCCTGATGATAGCGGAGCTGGTGAAGCAGGCAGTCGCGCAGATCGCGGCAAGCTACGCCGGGGGGATCGAGTTGACGCACGACTTCTAAAGCTTCTTGCAGGTCAGCCGCCTTGAACCCTGGCTTGTAGGTTGGAGCTGTTTGCGCGGCGGGCTGTCTTGCGGGGGCCACGGCCGCAGCGGAATCCGCGGAACGAGCGGGTAAAGAGGCTTCCGTTCGAGGCTCACTGGCGGACGTGAGCTCGGCAGCTTCGGTGTAGAGGGGCTCGATCCGGCGGAGGTCGATACTCTTTTCGATCTCCTTTTCGATCTTCTTTTCGATTTCTGGGCTGGAGATTTCCGCGGCGCCGGCAAAATCTTCGGCACCCGAGTCCGCAGCCTCGGCCAAGCCCAGGGCCTGTGCCTCATTCACAATATTCTTTGCGGTCTCGGCGTCGGCTTCTGGAGGCGCCGGCAGCGCTATGCCGAGTAATTCATCGTCGCTGGCAATCAGATATCCGTCTTCGTTCAAATTGCCAATGATCAGGTCGGCGGCTTCGCGGACTTCACGGCGAAGGCTGAGCGCACCTAACTGCCAGGCAAGGTGGTCGGTGAGATTCGTCGGTTTCGAAAGGAAATTCTCGAACGACGGGCGTTCGATGTCTTCCATCTCGCTGTGGGTGCGATAGCCGGGATCGAGATAGTCCTGAAAAAACGAACCGAAATCAATTTCTTCGAAGGGATCTTTCTTTTCGGCGGACGTGGTGGGATTTTCTTCGTTACTGGCGGCCGCGGCGCGTTCGCGGTCTTCTTCTTTTTTGCCGACTTCGTCGAGCAAGGGAACGGATTCTTCCAGCTCTTCAAGAACCGGGTTCTCGACCATCTCCGCGTTGATCATGTCCTTGAGCTCAAGCTTGTTGAGCGCGAGGACGGAGACCATCTGCACCAGGCCAGGAGTGAGTATCTGGCGCTGGGAGAGTCTTACGCTGAGTTTGTGTTGTAGTAAGACCATGTTTCAAGGTTTCAAAGTTTCAAGGTTTCAATGATCCGAGGTTCCTGCTTTCGCGTTGCAACCTCGAAACTCTGAAACCTTGAAACCTGCTTTTCTCACACCAAAGAAAAACTTTCTCCCAGATACACTCTTCTCACTTCGGGATCGCTGGCCAACTGTTCCGGCGGGCCGTGACGGAATATCCTTCCGTCGTCGATAATGTAGGCCCGGTCGGTCACCGAAAGCGTTTCTCGGACGTTATGATCCGTGATCAGCACTCCGATGCCGCTGGCCCGCAGGCTGCTGATGATTTTCTGCAAATCAAGCACGGCAATAGGATCGATTCCGGAAAACGGCTCGTCCAGCAAAATGAATGTGGGATTGATGCACAGGCAGCGGGCAATTTCCACGCGCCGGCGTTCCCCACCGGACAGGGCATACCCGCGGTTCTGGCGGATGTGCTCCAGTCCCAACTCGTCGATAAACTTTTCCATCTTCTCGCGGCGCTCGTGCCAGGACATCGGCTGAGCCTCCAAGACCGCGAGGATGTTCTCTTCTACCGTTAGTTTGCGAAAGACCGAAGCTTCTTGAGGGAGATAGCTGATGCCATACTGACGGGCCCGCAGATACATGGGAACGTCAGTGATGTCCTGACCGTCGTACAATACGCGGCCTGTATCGGGAGGGATCAGGCCAACGATGGCATAAAAAGTGGTAGTCTTGCCTGCGCCGTTCGGGCCTAATAAACCAACAACTTCGCCCTGCTCAACCGTCAGGCTGACACCATTGACGACGCGACGGCCACGATACGATTTGCCAATTTCTTCAGTGGCTAGCGTGCGCATTTAGCTTGCCATTCATCGGGCCACTCGCGTCTGAGTCACCACAGGAGTACTTGCTGCGCCTTCTACGAGCACCCTATCATCGGCTCTGAAGAAAGTCAACGAAACGCCGGTAATCTTGCCCTGTTCGGCATCAAAAATGCTGGGCGGTCCGCCGGTGAGGACGAATTTGTCGTCAGCGGCAGTGTAGACCAGCTTCTGTCCCTCGGCGCGACGATTGGGTTGCTGGATGACGACGTTGTCTTCCGCGACCATTCGGTCCAGCTGCCCAGGGCCGGTAAACGACTGATTGCCTGAGGTTTGGCTGCGAGGCAGGAGGTAGGCATCTACCGTCTTCGCCGAGGCGGTGAAATCGACGGCCTTGGCAACGACTCCGCCTTCGTACTGAATTCGACGCTCGGAGTCGGCATAGGTGAGTTTGGCGGCGGTGATGGAAATGGGACTGGATCTGGAGAAGGCAGCGCCTTTGCGAGCACTCTTATCGCGTTTTTTTTCCGCTTGAGAATTGTTCTCGGAACCGGCTTTTTCTGCCTGCACAAGAATCGTTTGCACAGGCTGGGCCGGCGTGCCTTGGGCGGTGACGAAGCGGCGGTCGCGGTCGAACTGGATGCTTGGCGCCTCGATGACGTTGGCATCCTGCCATAGGCGGGCGTTCCCCGTATACAACGCCACACCTGGATTATCTTTTGCAGTCATACTGTGAGCGGTTACGTGAATTGGCGAAGATGAAGCGAGCAAGGCGCCGTCGGGTTGCTCCTTAAGCTCGCTATACGTACTCTTGACGCCGCCCTGGGCCAGAGCGTCGCCGGTGGCGCGGTTGATGCGGATGGTGGTTGCGGTGGTCGCCATGCCGCCGTCGGCTACGCGGGGATTGCCGGTGAGGATGAGCATCTGGTCTGAAGGCGTGTAGTGAGCGGAATTGGCCCACGCTTGCATGCGCTTGTCGGGCTCCTCGCCGTCTGTGTAAGTGACGTTGCCCTGTTGCGTAATGGAGCCGATGCCGCCTTGGGGCAGGAAAGCGGCGTCAACCGAATCGCTGGTACTGATTCGGTCGGGCTCGCCGGGAGTTAAATTGACGATGCGGGCGTTCGGGGCGCCGTGGATGCCGCTGAGATGGTTCCTTCCTTCGGAAGAAGCGAATTGCGCTTGAAATCTGGACGCCGTCACCACTGTACTCTGCGGTGCGACAGCCGGTGGGAAGCTTGGATTGGCAACCTGAGCTTGCGCAATCGTAATCTTCGCGGCGCCAGAAGTGACCGCACGCTGCAGAATGTGACCCTGCGCCACCGTGAAGTCGATGGCGGGTGCGGTGAGTTCGAAATTCTGCGGGCCGTTGGTTATGGCCTTTGCCGCTGGCTTGTTTTCTGGCTTGTTCTCTGGCTTGTTCTCGGCAACTGCATTCTGCGTTAGCCTGACTCCATCGAGCGCGTGCACTTTCTGAAGCTGGTTCTGTCCGGTAAAATCGAAGATTGCTCGCCCTGATTCGCCCTGCATGGGCTGAGGGCCGGACTGCTCGACATGAACGTGGCCGGTCATGATTGCGGTGCGAAGTAAGTTCCGTCTGCCTTCGAGAAGAAACTCGGCTTGATCGGCGCGGCTGTGCATTTCGGCGGGCTGCTGTTGAACTGCCTTGTCGGCGGCGGAAAAGCGCTTCGACCTCGCTGCGGATTGCTTTGGCGCTTCGGTACGCGTTTCGGCTTTGACATTTCCCGTGGCCAAGACTCGTTCCACCTGATTCTCGCGGCCAAGATAAAACACGGCCTCATCGGACTGCAGGTCTCCGCCGACGCGGGTTAGATGAGCGTGGTCGAGCCTTATCTCCCGTGGATCGTTGGTGATGACGCCATGCTCCGCCTCAATCACGGCAGCATTCGGACTATTCAGCACAATGTGAATTTGCGAAGATAAGGTCAGCCTATTGCTCTTGCCCTCATACTTCACCCCCATGGCCCAACCCGTCGCTTGCGGAGTTTGAAACTCGACGCGGGCGGCGGTCATGGCGTTGCCACTATCTTTGTTGAAGACCAGATCGTGGGTCTTCAGGTGGATGGGGTTCTTGAGTTCTTTCGGCGTGGTTTGGTCGGGACTGGCCAAGCCCGCCGGATTGGCGACAAGATCGATCTGGACGTCGCCCTTGGCGGTGACGTCGCCGGTCTTCTGATTGAAAGCGAAATCGTCGCCGTATATTTGGTCGAAGCGGGAGGAATCGCGGCCATAGAGCACGATGCTGACGTTGTGCAATTCGGCGTTGCCGTCGAGCTTGAATTGTTTGACGTCGCTGGCCTGAACGGTGAAAAGCGTGCGTTTGCCGTCGGACTTGGAAAACTGGAATCCGCTGGCGGTTTGCTTGATGTCAAATCCGATTTTGCCGGGAATTTGCTTTAACACGTTAGTCGCCCGCGAGCGCGCGTAGAAATACATTCCCGAGACCACCAGCGTGAGTAGCATGGCGGTCGCGGCCAGCAGGCGGCGCAGGCGATACACTTGCAGCGGCATATGGGGTTAGCGTAATGATCAGTGTAATGGTCAGTGTAGTGCCAAAACCAGTTCTCAGTTCTCAGTTCTCGGTTTAGGTCGCTGAGACCTCATCTGCACTTGGATGCAATGAAACTGGACGTCGAATCAAAGCCGCCACTGTTGGACCTGCGCAACATACGAGTGCTGCGTGGACAGAAGATCGCGCTGGACGACTTCAGTCTTCGCATTGGGCCGGACGAGCACGTTGCCATTCTCGGTCCCAACGGCTGCGGTAAATCGACGTTGATCAAGACCATTACTCGGGAGTGTTATCCGGTAGCGCGGCCGGACTCGTCGATCTCCATTCTGGGAGAAGAAAGTTGGGATGTGTTCGCGCTGCGGGCGCGGCTGGGAATCGTTTCGAATGACCTGATGCTTTCTTGCACCGGAGACGCCCCTGGACGGGACGTTGTGCTGTCGGGCTTCTTCAGCAGCACCGGCATTTTTTCCAATCATAGCGTTGAGGCCAGGCACCGCGAATTGGCGGACGATGCTCTTGCGGCGTTGAAAATTGAGCATCTCGCGGAGCGTCCAGTTTGTGAGATGTCCTCGGGAGAGGCGCGGAGGGTGCTGATTGCCAGGGCCTTAGTACACAAACCGGGCGCGCTGCTGTTCGACGAACCGTGCAATTCGCTCGATCTCTCGGCACAGCAGAGTTTGCGCCAGACGATGCGGACCCTAGCGAACTCTGGAACGGCGATCATTCTTGTCACCCATGAACTTGCGGACATCGTACCGGAGATTCAGCGTGTAGTGCTGATGAACCGCGGTCGAGTGGTCGCCGACGGACCTAAAGAGGAAATTCTGCAGGTCGAACGATTGGCCGCCTTGTTCGGTGTCAGCGTGGAGATGGCGCGGCGCGACGGGCACTACCATTTGTGGTAGGCCACCCTCGGCTCCCAGCAGTCACTGCTCTTTTGAGCCGACTTCCATCAGGCGTTTGGTCATCAGGACGAGTCCGAGAATCTGGGGTCCATTCCGAAACGATGTTGCCGACGACCTGTCCCCACTTGCTGGCTGGATCCATGGCGCGGAACGCGACGACCCATCCGATGCCGGTCACGATTAGAAATAAAGTGAGCGAGTGCTCGCGAAGGAATTCGAGAACCGCCGACGGCAAGATTCCCTTCGGCTGTTTGCTCTCGGCGGAACCCTTTTCGTACAGGAACTTCGTCATGACGATAGTGACGAAGACACCAGTCCAATCGGCGATGGCATTTCCGAAAAATGAACCGAAATGGGTCGAAGGGTCGGACGAGCGGTAGAGCACGATGAGCAAGAGAACGACTCCCAGGGCTGCGAGACTGAGGGAATGCTTGCGAAGGAACGGCTGCGACTTCCGGCTTGGCGTCATGGAGCTACTGTACTGGATTCGCCGGGAATCCAGGCGGACGCTGTTTCACTCGATACCAGCGGCGATACCACTTTCACAACCGCTGGGTCAATGAGAGCTGTGGCCTGTTTGCAACAACCGTCCGGAACTGGCACCGGAACAAGCGTGTAGGTTCTGGCAAATCGCATTCATCAACGCGGATTATTTCGCAGGTGAGGCAGCAAAGCTCCGCAGCTGAAGTCCGAGCGTACCAGCGTTACTGGACCTTAGATCGTAAATGCCAGTACGCAGAAATGCTTCGCCCTGCGGGACGTCAATTTCCTTGTGGATCTGCAGGCCCGCTCGTTGGACGTTAGCGTAATCCTTGGACGGGATACGGATTTCGCTGCGGCCGACTACGAGGTTCAGCGGTTCTCCTTCCCGATCGTAGGCGACAAGCATGACCTCGATATTGCCGTGGCGTGAACCATCCGGCCCAGGTTCAATCCGAAGGTCGTCCACCGAAACTGCGAAGTCAACGCCGTAGCGGGTGATCGTGCCCTTGAGGTTCCCATTGGTGCCTGCTCGAGGAGCGCCTGGGGATGGTTGCGGATTCGTTGGCTGAACCAGGACTTTATAGAGAATCTGCGTGTAATCGGGAAGATTGCGCCCCATTAGTTGCATCAATGGATCGAGGTGCTGTTTCTCTCCTGAGCTGGTCTGCGTGTCTTCAGCGTAGTAGCCGCGACGGTAGGTAAGCGTTTCCTTACGAGTAAGGAGCTTCACCTGAATGTGCCGGTACTTCCCGTCCATATTCGCGTTGGTGGGGGAATACGTCAGTGAGTAATAGTGAGTGCCGCTGTTGACGACCCGAGTCAGTGCATCGTTCAAGCCGTTGGTGTTATAGATTGCCTGTCCGCCTGTGTCTCTGGCAAGTTGCTCCATGGAAGCGTGGCTGGCGTCCAGATCGATGGCGGCTTTCCGCGATTGCTGCAACGTGTCCTGCATGGAGAGATTGCCTCTGCGTTCGGTAATCTCGCGATTGTTTGCCTGAAAGGCTACATCGGAGGTGAGTCCCTCAGCGGCGATGGGGTACAACGAGATCTGCGCCGTTGTCAGCAAGTTGGTAGTCTTTCGAATTTCTTCCTGAAAATTGGCTGCTCCACTGAAGGGATCCGTAAGGTCGGAATCGGGCACGATGCCAGGAGGAAAAGAGCCGGATAACCAGATGACGTTCTTGCGGCCGGGAATGTCGGCAAGATAGCGCGCCAGTTGCTGCATGGCGTCGAGGGTCATGCTCACGCGCGACTCAGTTTGGAAGAGCGCAGTATCGTTGAGAAACTGCCTGGTTGCATTGATAGGATCGACCGCGGCCTGGGCGACCGTCTGGTTAGGTGATGCAGGACCGAGAGACTCCTTTGTCAGGAAGTCAATGCGGCTCTGGTCGGCATCGCTTTCAACCGTCGAGGCGCGCAGGGGCGAGGGAGTCGGTCCAGACTTTGTGTTGTTGATCGCCGCCAGCAAGAGCGAGGAATCTGTTGTTACTCCCTGTAACATGTTCAGCCGCGACGCGAGGGTGAAGATCGCCACGCGGGTGCGGGGCGGAATCGTCTTCACATACTTGATCATCTCCCTATGTACGTAGACCTGGTCGGACGTCGGCGTGTTCAAAGCATCGAGCAGAATGACGTTGACCGAATCGGCGGTCTGCACCAACAGGAAATTGGTATAAACGTTGGGAGGCATCGGCGGCAGTTTAGTCTGCGTGGGCGGCGCACCTTTGTGCTCTTCAAAGCTAGAAACAGATTGTGGCTTTCCGTCCTCGGAGAGTTGGAAATTCTCCTTTTTGAGTCCGGTGACTGGCTCGCCATTATTGTCGGTCACGACGACATCAAGCAGAACCAGACGGGCTTTGGCTTTAAAGGTAGGAACGGAGTGTGCGCCAGGAGCTGCGGTTTGCGATTGCGGATAAGCGGCAATCGCTGCCCATAGCACAACGAGGGGGATACCGCAATGTTGAAGCATTCCGGGTAGTGTATCAGTTTGAATTTTGACCCCGTGGAATCATGGCGCGGCCTGTGGCATACTCGTTGCGTGGTCAAACGTCCGCGTGATCCCGTCCAGCTTGCCAAGCAGATTTTCGACATCGCCATTGGTGAAGCCGAAGATACGGTGAGCGAGTCCAAGAGGCAGCCATCCCCAAAACGCAAAGGTGGGGTGAAGGGCGGTAAAGCTCGCGCAAAGAGTCTTACCGCCGCAGAGCGGGCCGACATTGCCCGAGTTGCTGCAACAGCACGGTGGAAGAAGAAAGTCTAGACTAGCTCTTCTTCTTCGACAGGAACATTGCGCCGCCACTCCGCTTCATCTCTAAAGTCAAGATTGAACTGAAGCGGTTCTTCCTTTGGGTTGATACGATTCCAATGCTCAATCGTGTCCGTACCGATGACCGCTTCGCCAAGCATCTGTTCCCGGTATTTATTCATCCACATATCTGCTTGGTTCCGCGAGGCATCGTCTGTCTCAACCCAGAATGATGTCTGCTCCCCCTTACTGTCCGTGAGGGAGTAGGAAAGATTGGCGCGATACGGGCGCTTCGTCTTTTTATCGACGTTTGTTTCCTCGCGCTCGGCGGCGGCGAACTGCTTAGCCAACCGCTCCTCCGAGGTGAGTGGAGGCGGTGCCTTCATGCCCATCTTGATTGCTGCCGCCGCAACCTCCGCCATAGTGACGGCGGTCTTTTTATTTTCGCGCTTGTAGTGCCTAACAAACGCTTGCATCTCTTCGTGGCGTGTCATTTTTTGGTCCTCTCTTCAAATTGGAGCTACATCACCCCAGCCGTCCACCATCGCGTTCGGCGTGATGACCGATCTGATCTTTGCAAGATGGTTTCGGAACAGGTCGTAGCGTTTAGTTTTGTGCTGTAGCTGTCCAGCTACCAAGCCGGGATGAATCTTGTATGTTGCGGCAAAGCCGCGAATATCTCTCTCAGCAAAGAATGGGGATTTGATCTGAACAAATTTCCTGAGTTGGGCTTGCGGGACACAGAACTCGGCAGCGGCAGCATTGGCGATCCGTTCTTCTTCGGGAATGTCAGAGCCAGTGCCAGCGCGATCTCCCTCTAGGCTCACGTCGAGCATTACTGCCGACTTGCCGTGCTCCTGCATGACGTGCTCTAGTTCATGTCGAAGCACAAACCAGAAGTTATCGATGCGGTCGAAACGAAGTGACATTCCAATCACGGGAGACTTATCGTCCAACCAGAGACACACGCCGTCTATCTTCGCTGTGGGAAGCGACTCCACGATTGCATACCTAATCCCTGCATCGCTCAGGATTCGCGGGGCTTTTCGCACACCTTCCGCCGACACCAGGAGAGGCTTTAATTCTCTAATGGCGTCGGCCACAGCCGAATGTGAGTACTTTGCAACCAGTGTCTTTTGGGCGATCTGTGTGACCCGGTACAGCCATGCGATTTGCTCCGCAGTCGCTTCCCCCATGACATCAGTCTTTTTTGCGGCGTGGGGTAGCACTTCAATATCTTGGATGGAATCCACGCCGAAGAAACTGCAAAGCGATTCGTTTAATCGAGAGTCCCACAGGTTATTGACGTTCCGCAGCCAACCGCGTGCGATCATGTCGGCCACAGGTAGTTCTCCGAATACTTTTGCACGAGTGACCAAGGCGGGGTCAGGTCTAAATTCGAGTGCAGCCTTCTTCAGTTCAAAAGATGCTTGCAGCTTTAGAAGTTCGTCGGCATCAATATTAAGAATTTCTTTCAGTTGTAGTGCTAACTCAGCGCTGATTGTCGTTCTTCCCTTCATGAGAGAGCTTATGGTTTGTTCGTGTAGACCGAGTACCTTCGCAAGCGTTCGCTGTGTCCAACCTCGCGCTTGAAGTTGCGCCTCGATCATGTGGGCCGGGGTGATGAACACGGATGAGTTCATACTTAGAGCCTACCACGAATTTGTTTGTGCAAATCAAGAAATTCGATTATTCGCACAAACTGAACTTTATGCTTGACAAATTAGCGCTTCAAGCTTAATCTGGAGGCATGAATCGCCTCTCAATTCCCGACCGCGCAAAGATTCTAGGAATGCTGGTAGAGGGAAACAGCCTTCGTTCCTGTGCTCGGATGGCCGATGTTTCCGTTATTACCGTGATGAAGTTGCTGGTCGATCTGGGGAGCGCCTGTGAGCAATACCACCATGAGCACGTAAAGAACGTGCGCGTCCGTCGTTTGCAGTGCGATGAAATTTGGTGCTTCGTGGGAGCGAAGGCCAAGAATGTGACGCCCGAGAAGAAAGCAGAAGGCTGGGGCGATACGTGGACGTGGACGGGCCTAGATGCCGACACTAAGCTGTGTGTGAGCTATCTGGTAGGTGGACGCAGCGCGGATTGGGCGATGGAGTTCATGCTGGATTGCGCCAATCGAATCAAAGGCCGCGTACAGGTAACGACAGACGGCCACAAGGCGTACTTGGAAGCAGTCGAAACAGCGTTTGGCGCGGATATTGATTATGCAATGTTGCAGAAGATATACGGCGCACCTTCCGATGCCGAGGCGCGCCGCTACAGCCCTGCCAAGTGCATCGGTTCTGATATGAAAGTCGTGAGCGGCGATCCCGATCCCAAGCATGTGAGCACGTCCTACGTAGAACGCCACAACCTCACGATGAGAATGGGAATGCGGCGGTTCACGCGGCTCACAAATGGCTTTAGCAAGAAGTTTGAGAACCATGCCGCAATGGTTGCTATTCACGCGGTCTATTACAACTTCGCCAGAATCCACAAGACGCTGAGAATCACTCCGGCGATGGCCGCTGGCTTGAGTGATCATGTTTGGACGCTTGAGGATATTATCGTTATGGCTGATGGCTACATGCCGAAGGCGGGGAAACGCGGACCGTACAAGAAAATAGCCTAGTTTGAAGGATGCGCTGTGAAAAAGCTGGGAATTTTTATATTGCGCCTGATTGCAGTAACAATTATAGGACTCACGCTTTTTCACGAATCGCAACCAGCGGTCGAACTCTGCGCTCTCTCGATTCGCAGACGATGGCCGGAGGCTTGGTTCTCCAGTTCCATTGTCGCCTATGCTGATTTCCTTGCGCTCTCGCTTTCAATCGTGGCAGCAGTCCTCGCAGTTCAGTACCTCTCGAAACGCTATCTAAATTCAAACTGATACATTACCGCATTCCGCACCTCTTTTTTGTGCGCATAAGCCTATCACGGAGCCCCGGGCCGTGGACCATTGGAACGAAGCAGTACTGACGTTCACATTCTCATCGAGCTGAAAATCCTCCGGCCGGTAGCTGAAAGCATGGAAACCTAACTGTTGTAACATCGCCACAGCGCTCATTGACCGAAATCGACAGAGTTCAAGTCCTCGCCTTCAGCCGATCCGCTAATCGCTTGGGCGCGATCAGGGCGTAGCTGCCGAACAGTAATTCCTTTACTTCCTCCCAATCGACCTTGCCCATGTCCAACCGCAGCGCAACCCAGCCCCTGGATGCGAGATAGGCGGGAAGATAAAACCTGGCGGGCTGAGAGTTAGCCAGCGCCTTGTTGTCGCCTGGCAATACCTTGCAGGTAACCGCTTCGATGCTGTCGCCGTGATGATTATCGAGGAAGTACGCAAACGTCTTTTTTCGCACCAGAAACTGAGCGTGCGATCCCTAGATTTTGCGGGCTGGCCTCCCGGAGCGAGAGCGCAATTTTAGTCACGCGGGCGGATCTTGGGAACGTTTTGCCATTGCGAAACTTGAGTCTGTGCTTCCTACTCTGGCTTAGCGCGCAGGTATTTTGAAATCTCGCAGAGACAGCTCCAGGCCGCCGTATTCGGGATGATCGTTGTTCCCGATAGTGAAGGCTACGTCGATCGCGTCGCCTGCAAGGAGGGGAGTCTGCTGCATGCGCTCGGCCATGTGCCAGCCGAGGGCGTCGAAGGTGATCTTAGTTCTCAGTTCTCGATTCTCGCTTCTCCGTTGACCGGCGTTAGCGTAGCCTTCGGCTACGGCTGCGGCTCTTTCGCTGCGCCGGACCGCGGCACCGTCGGGATGGCAGCGCGGAGTCGCCAGGATGGCGCCTGCGGAAAGTTCGGTCGATTCAGCGGGAAGAGACGTTGCGAGCAACGTCTCTACGAATGGGGTCTCGCCGTTTCGAACTGCGCCCGCCCTGAGTTTCAGCTTGACGTGCTTGTCTTTCAATATTCGCGGGGGCGCGGTTAACTGTACGCCGCGTGCCGCGAATATTGGTTCGGGATTTCCCATGCCGTAGGGTTCGAGCAATTGAAGAGATCGAAATAGCTCGGGCGTGACTTCAGCGAGATCAAGTTCCGCATCGAGATCGAGAGTGGGATCGAAATCCGCGGGGGTGAGGCGGGCGCGGGCAAATGTATCCAACTGGCTCCGCAGATCGTCAACGTTGGCGGAGGGCATGGCGAATCCGCAGGCGTGGGAGTGGCCGCCATAGCGCGAAAAAAGTGTACTGCACGACTCGATTGCTTCAAGCAGGTGAAAGGCACGAATCGAGCGGCCGGAGCCAAAGGCTTCCTCTCCGTCTCGCGAAATCACCACTGTGGGACGATTGTAGCGTTCCACGATTCGCGTCGCCGTGATGCCGATCACGCCGCGATGCCAGCCTTCTCCGTCGATGACAATGCAATAGGCATCGCATAACGCGGGATCGCTGGTGAAGCGCTCTTCCACGGCACGCAGGATTTTCCGCTCCTCCTCCTGGCGGTCGGTGTTGAGGCTATCGAGTTTGGCGGCCAGTTCCCGGGCGCGTTCCTTATCCTTCACGCTGAACAGTTCGATTACGTCACGAGCCACGTCCATGCGTCCGGCAGCATTGATGCGCGGCGCAATACGGAAACCTACTTCGCCGGATGTTGGCGGACGTTTGGCGGAAATTTGCGCAACTTCGAGCAGGGCCTTGAGCCCGGGATTCACGGCGCGGCGCAGCGCGTCTAGTCCCAACGACGCAAAGACCCGATTCTCGCCGGTTAACGGGACGGCGTCGGCAATGGTGGCAATCGCAACCACCTTCATGAACGACATCAGCAACTTGTTTTGAAGGCTGGCATCCAGGCGGCGCTGCATTAATCCCTGTGCCAGCTTGAAAGCCACGCCGGCGCCGCAGAGTTGTTTGTAGGGATAGGCGCATCCTTGCTGGTTAGGGTTGATAACGGCCAGCGCGTTGGGAACGCCATTGGGACCGGGGAGGTGATGGTCAGTGACGATCAGATCGACACCGAGACGGTGCGCGGTTTCGGCGGGTGCGAAGGCGCGGATGCCCATGTAGACGCTGACAATCAGACGAATGCCTGCCGTTGCGGCGCGCTCGATCACATCGTCTCGCATGTCGTAGCCTTCGCGAATGCGGTGCGGAACGTGGAAGTCGGCAGTACCGCCGCAGAGCTCGATCGCGGCCTTCAGGATGATGACGGCCATGGTGCCGTCAACGTCGTAGTCACCGTAGATGAGGATGGCCTCTTTGCGTTCGATGGCGGCGTCGATACGGTCAACCGCGGCGCGCAAGCCGGTCATGCTCTCCGGCGCGTGCAGGTGAGAAAGTGAAGGGAAAAGAAAGCGCGCGGCTGCATCGGGGTCGGTGATGCCGCGGCGCACTAATAATGGCGCGAGAATATGGGCCGCGTGGGCAACACCGCGAAGAGCGAGGTCGGAGCGGAGTCCTGCGATCAGATGCACGACCTGATCGTGGTCCGTTGCCTTTTCAATCCATTGCATGCGTGATGAAGCAGTTTACTACTGGCGGGTGTGCAGAATCGCGAGATTCGAAGACCCTGGTAGTGTATCGACATTGTGCAAATTGAAGCGAGACTCGTATCAGGGCATGCCTTCAGGCATGCCGCCAACAGCAGGTAGAGGGCACTGGCTTTAGCCGCTGTGCCATGAGCGGCAAGCCGCGGCGGCATCGCTGAAGCGATTCCCTGATACAAATCGTTCGCGTTGCGGATCCCTAGTGCTACGGATCCTTCGTCTAGTTTTCTTCGTCCTGATCGGGCTCGTCAAGGGTTAGGCCGCCGAATTCGTCGGAGACTTCCAGCAGGTGCTGGTAGCGCTCGTACCACTCGGTGCTGACTTCGCAGAGAAACATCGATCCCTGATAGGCCCAACCCAACTGTAGAAATCCCACGCGGCCGACGTGGGCCCGCAGCCAGCGTGCGTCTTCTACGTCGTCCCCATCGGTGAATTCCGAGTTGGTCAGGCGCTGCACCATTTCATCCAGTTCGGTGCGCTCCAGCGTCCAGGAGTGCATGGTGAGGAAAGGAGCGGCCGACGCCTTGGCCAATTCAACGAAATCTTTCCAACCGTCCGGATTGCCGCCCATTTCCCACATGACGCATTGCACCTCGTCATAGTCCACATAGCCGTGGAAACGGCGCATGCCATGGCCTTCGATGAAGGCCACCATGTCATCTTTTACGGTGGTGAGATCGTCTGGAGTGGGAGACATATTTGTGCGAAGTCGCAGCTTAACATTGTATGCCGTTGGCAACTTCGGTGCCAGCGCGAGCAGGCGATCACAGGGTCTGCACCCGGGGACACAAAGCGGGCAGATTGTTGGCTGCCAGTCTGCCCGAAACACGTTTCGCGTATCGTTCTAGAATCTCAGCTTGAGTGCAAACTGAACCAGGCGCGCATTGTTCACGGTATTGTTGATGACTCCAAAGGTGACTGGAGCATTGATGTCCTGTTCGCCGGTGCCTCCTGCGCCTCCAAGATAGAACTCAGGATGGTTGAACAGGTTGAAGAACTCGGCGCGGAATTGCAGACTCATGCCCTCTCGGAAGGAGAGCGGCAAGTCCTTGACGACCGAGAAGTCAGTGTTTACGAAACGCGGGCCGTAGACGGGAGCGCGGGCGGCAGTTCCCAATTCGCCCACCGTAAATTGCTGGGCAGTTCCCGCATTGAAGTAAATGTCGGAGCCTGCTCGAAAGCACAAGGATTGAACCAGTTCTGAATTGTGTGGATCTTTGTAGGAGCGGTGCAACCGGGATTGCCAGCAACTGCACCTGCCTTGTTGGGGTCGCCAATCTGGTTCGGACGCTGGAAAGTGTTGCCGTTGTAGGAGAAAAACACACCCGACCCATCGCCGCTATCGACGACAAACAATGGGAATCCAGACGTGGCGTGTTCAATAACATTCACTTGCCAGTTTCCGAAGACTGCATTTGTCGCGCCACTCCAGTCGCTGCCAAAGTGTTTGCCTTTTCCAAAGGGCAGATCGTACAACACGCTAGCTGTGAAGTTATCGTTGAGGTTCAGTTGCGACAGACCCCAATCCAGCTTCTGGAAACCGGGCAGCGGGTAATAGATGGCCCCTGGGTTCGTGCCCAAACCATCGGGCATGCCGGAATCGAATGTGCGCGACCAAGTATAGCTCAGCAACGCGTACAAGCCTTTGCGTGTACTCTTTGTTTCCGCTTTTGCCTCAAACGAATCGTAACGGGCTCTGCCAACGCTGTTGTTCGCTACGACTTGTTGGAAGGCTGCAGCATACGGGTAGACTGGGAACCCGCATCCCACTGAAACGGTCCCATATAGCGGGTTAGTCTGCTGATTTCCGGAGACGTCGGTTGCGGTTGGATAACAAATACTCGGCGAAGTCAAATTCTCATTCGACTGACCGACCAGAATGCGCGTGCTGCGGGTACCCGCATAGCCAGCGGTCAGCACGACGTTGCCGGGTAACTGGCGTTCTACGTTCAAATTAAACTGTTGCACCAAACCCTGCCGGAAATTTCGGTTCATGGATTGAATGGTGCCCGTGTAATTCGCAGGGTTGACAGGAGCTGACAAGACGGCGCCGCCGGCGACCGCAGTGCTCGATTGGGTGCCTGCGGGAACGAGGAAGCCTCCGGAAGAGCGTGCTGCCAAACGCAAAACAGAAGTCGCTCGGGCAGGGATCGACCTCAGCATAGTACGGAGGATTCTGCCACAGGCCTTGTCCACCTTGATTCCAGGACGAATCATGCAGGATTCCGTAGCCAGCGCGGATTACAGTCTTGTCGCTGCCCATGACCTTCCACGACAATCCAATACGCGGCTCAATGGCTGTCTTGTCGAATTGAATGCCGACCCGGCCGTCAGTTGGCACACAGATGGTGCAACTGGCCAATGTGGGGCTGCCCTTCGGCACGTACCACTTCAGCGTCTGAATATCGAAGTTCGACTGACGGTTTTGCACTTCGGTCGTGGGTGTCACTAAAGCCCATGCCACCCCGAGATTCACGGTTAAGTTGTTGGTCACGCGCCAGTCGTCCTGCACGAAAGGACGAAACAACTTCCATCGGCGCCCTGTCGTGCCACCTAGGAACGTCTGATCGTGGGCCGCGAAGATACCCGTGCTGCCGAGCAGCACGTCCGCCGCGTCATCCCCTGTCAGCGCCGCATTCTCGACGACAAACCCGTCCTGAAACGCATTGTTTCTCACGTTCATCTGACTAGCGCGGAAAGTACCGCCGAAGCGGATGTTGTGCCTGCCGCGGATAAGATCGAGGGTGTCAGAAACCGAATAAACGTTGGTCCCACCTTGATAGGGCGCGTAACCACGGTCGCCAATTGCGAAATAGTTCGACATCAGGAATGACGTCATGCCGCAGCTGATGCAGTCCTTATTGGACTGATTCAGGCTCGCCGGATATCCCGTGACGGGATCGCACTTCGCTCCGAGGTCCGCGCCCGGAATTCCGATATTGGCGGCTTCACATGTGCCGGTGCCGAAAGAAAGGATGTGATTGAAGATGCGATTGTAGCCGACAGTGACCTGGTTAATCATGTTGGCGGAGAACACGTGCGTTTCCGAAATGGCTGCATTGCGCCCGTGATTGTCGATGTACTGGTTGCTGCCAAAGGCATTTTGTTCAGTCCAGGAGGGCGAGCCGCCGGGGACAAAGTTGGTCGCCTGATCGTAGCTGAAGCGGGCAAAAATAGAATCCTTGCTGGAGATGTTATGGTCCAAGCGGATGTCGAAGGTGCCTTCATTCAGTTTCCGCACCGGCTCGTTAATGTAGTTGAACCCGGCACCACTTGCATCGGGAGTCGGATAGAGCTGAAGTACTTTCGCTCCCACAGGATTCACCACGGCAGCCGGAATGATGTTGCAGGGATCGCCACCTGTCTGGCTTCCATCAGGATTCACCGGTTCGGGGGTCGATGTGCCAGGGACGCACGCGAACGGAACGCCTCCGAAGTGGATTATTGTCAGAAACTTGCCAGCAGCTACCGTCGGCGCGCCGCTGAAGTCATAGTTGCCATTGGCATCGGCTGTCGTCATTCCAGTAGTAGGAACGAAGCCAGTGAAGGGCACGCCGCGGCGCTGCATCTTCGCCTGGTAATCCACGAAGAAGAACGTCTTGTCCTTCTTGATTGGGCCTCCGAAGGATCCGCCAAACTGGTTCAGATTGAATTTCTCAACCGAAGTTGCGAAGTAGCTGCGGGCGTCCAGTTTCGTGTTGCGGAAAAATTCAAACAACGAACCATGATATTGATTTGTTCCCGACTTCGTCGTCACCAATACAGTCGGCCCGGCGCGCTCGCCATATTCCGCGGAATAGTTATAGGTCAGTACTTTGAATTCCTGGATATCGTCAATGTCGGAGAAAATTGCAATTCCGCCTTCGTCCAGTTGATTGTTGTCGTTGCCGTCGAGTAGCCAGTCAGTGCTCTGTTCACGAGAACCACCTACCGAGAGCGAGAACGCTCCACGAGTGGCCGCTTCACTGCTAGCCGCGCTCGTAAAGAAGCTATTCGGATTCGTCGATTGCGTGGTGCCCGGGGTCAGTGTCGCCAGCTGCACGAAGTTACGCCCGTTCAAAGGGAGTTCGGCAACCTCTTCGGCCGTGATGACCTGGCCGAGAGTTGGCGTCGTCGTCTCTACTGCCACTTCGGTCGCATTCACTTCCACACTGGCGCTGACCGATGCTGGCTGAAGGGTGAAGTTCAGTTCGCGCTGCTCGTCCACCTGCAGCCGTACGTCTTTTTGTTCCACAGCGCCGAAACCCGGGGCTTCAACATGAATGGTGTAGAAACCAACAGGAAGCAGGGGAATGAGATAGTGTCCGGAATCGTCCGTTTTGACATCGCGCGTAAGCCCCGTGCCTTGCGACGTAACTCTTACGCTCGCAGCCGGAGATCACTGCGCCTGCCTTATCGGAAACCGTGCCCGAAAAACTTCCCGTTGCCTGACCGTGTAGAAACGGGCTCAACAAACAGAGCAGCGAACCGAGATACACTGCGACACGCATCTTTTGGCTCGACATTTCCCGAACCCCTTTCAGTGGTGGCACCGCGGAAAGAAAAAACCCTTCACTTCAAGACGAAGTTCGGGGCGCTGGGACCGCAGACAGCGCTTATAAATTGCCGCTTGCCCTCAAGTCAAGAATTTTCGGGAGCCGAAGGACAGTCTTCGAGGTCATTCTTTAGCATCGTCTCATGCGAAAAATCTATCCCCGAAGCGGGACGCCGCGACAGGCTTAGATTCTTGCGGCCAGCTCGGCGTCGAAGCGTGCGCGGTCATAAAAAGATTTTTGTGTTCCGACGCCGGTGGTGGATAACGCGGCATAGAGATTAGCGCGCCGAACGGCTTCCTTCTCGGGAACACCCTCGGCCAGAAATACGGCGAAGCTTCCAATGAACGCATCTCCGGCGCCGCTGCTATCGACGCTGTTCACTTCAAATGGAGGCATGTGTTCACGTCCGCTGGTTCCCGCGAGAAGGGATCCGTTGGCTCCCAAAGTTATGATGACGCGGCGAATGCCGCCTGCAACTAGCTTTTCGGCGCACTTCCTCGCGTCTTCTACGTTTTTCACGGGCTGCCGCGTGATCGACTCGGCTTCGCTTTCGTTGGGAACGAAGTAGTCAAGACCTTTCAGCGCTTTCAGGTCAACCGGCTGCGCAGGCGCGGGATTGAGAATGCAACGGATTCCATGCTTGCGGGCGAACGCGACCGTGTAGTAAACAGTCTCGACCGGAATTTCGAATTGCAGCACGATACAGTCAGCGGCCTTCAATGTTTCGGCGGCGGCGTCCACGTCAGCCGGTTTCAGCGCGTCGTTCGCTCCCTTGACCACCAAGATCCGGTTCTGACCGTTGGGTTCCACGAAGATCGGTGCAACGCCGCTCGACAGTCCTTCGACCTGCTTCACATGCGAGGTGTCAATGCCCTGCTTCTTGAAGTTTTCGATGGTAGCTGGACCAAAGAGGTCGCTCCCCACGCGGGCGACCATGAATACTTCTGCGCCGCAGAGGCGCGCCGCGACCGCCTGATTGGCGCCTTTACCACCGAAGCCAAGATCGAATCTCTGCCCGAAGATGGTTTCACCCGGCTTCGGAAACCGATCCGTAAAAGTTGTAAGGTCGATGTTGGCGCTGCCAACTACCGCAATCTTCGGGCGATGTGCCATGGTCCTGCTGCCGTTGCGTAACTTTGTGGAACGCCGAGTCTATTCAGCCGACGCTGCGTGTGTCAACGGCGGCGCGCGATCGGCGAAGATCGTCCGCGACTGTGCGGGTTGCGTAGCTGACATCGATGAAGCGGCAACAATTTCTGCTATAGTTTCGTTCCTCGATAGTTAGCTTTGGAGGGTCTCATGCCCCGCAATATTCGCTGTGCCTTGATTCAAGCCGGCAACGCGCTTTCCACCGAACGCCCGCTCGCGCAGATCAGAAAGGCGATGATCGACAAGCACCTGAAACTGATCGATCAGGCCGCCCGCAAGAAGGCGCAGATTCTCTGCCTGCAGGAGCTTTTTTACGGCCCCTATTTTTGTGCGGAGCAAAATGCCCGGTGGTACGAACTGACCGAGCGCGTCCCCGACGGCCCGACCATCCGTCTGATGCAGAAAGTTGCGGCCAAGCATCGCATGGTGATGGTGGTTCCGGTGTACGAAGAGCAGATGCCAGGCGTTTATTACAACACGGCCGCCGTGATCGACGCCGACGGCCGCTATCTGGGCAAGTACCGCAAGCATCACATCCCGCACTGCCACCCCGGATTTTGGGAAAAGTTTTATTTCACGCCCGGCGACCTGGGCTATCCCGTGTTTGAAACCAAATGTGCGTCGCGTCGGCGTTTACATCTGCTACGACCGGCATTTCCCGGAAGGCGCGCGCATCCTCGGATTGAACGGCGCCGAGATCGTGTTCAATCCTTCGGCGACGGTGGCCGGGCTCTCGGAATATTTGTGGGAACTCGAGCAGCCCGCTCACGCCGTGGCCAACGGCTACTTCGTCGGAGCGATCAATCGCGTGGGTACGGAGAAACCGTGGAGTATCGGCGAATTTTACGGCAAAAGTTATTTCTGCGATCCCCGCGGCAAGATCATCGCCCAGGCCAGCCGAGACAAAGACGAAGTCGTAGTCGCGGATCTCGATCTCGACATGATCGCCGAAGTCCGCAAAGTTTGGCAGTTCTTCCGCGACCGTAGACCGGACAGCTACGGGCCGCTGACGACACAAAGCGGTTCGTCTTCCGGTAAATATCCCAGGATGTCCGTCGCGGCCGACTGAGTCGCTCCCGCATGCCAAGATGACCGCTCCTCAACTGCGCTCTCGCATCGAATCCAGCCCTCTGTACAACGAGGATCTTGCGCCGGCCACCGCTGAGCACCGAACCTGGGGCACGTATAACTTCGCCGCGCTGTGGATTTCGATGTCGGTAAACATCCTCACCTACATGCTGGCCGCCAGCTTGATTCAGGGAGGAATGAATTGGAAGCAAGCGGTCGCGACCATCTTTATCGGCAACGTAATTGTGTTGGCGCCGATGCTGCTGAATTCGCATCCCGGAGCGAAGTATGGAATTCCTTTTCCTGTGCTGGCGCGCGCTTCGTTCGGAGTGCTGGGCGCGAACATCGCCGCCGTGTTGCGAGCTCTGGTCGCGTGCGGATGGTTCGGCATTCAGGCGTGGATCGGCGGCGAAGCCATCAGCACCTTGCTGGCGACACTGGCTCCCGGGTGGAAGAATTTTTCCTACGGGCCGGCAGTGTGCTTCTTTCTTTTCTGGCTGATCAATCTCGCAGTCGTGCTGAAGGGAATCGAATACATCCGCGTGCTACAGGGAATCAGCGCGCCAGTCCTGTTGGGGGTGGGACTGCTTCTATTGGGATGGGCCTATCATGCGGCGGGCGGCTTCGGTCCCATGTTCTCCGTGCCTTCGCGGTTCAATACATTTCCTGAGTTCCTGAAGTTTTTGATCCCCGCGCTGAACGGAACTGTCGGCTTCTGGGCAACGGTTTCATTGAACATTCCCGACTTCACGCGCTTTGCGCGAAATCAGCGCGAGCAGGTGATTGGCCAAGCACTGGCCCTGCCGACGACGATGACGCTGTACGCCTTCGTCGGAATTGTTGTGACTTCGGCTACGGTGGTGATCTACGGAACCGCGATTTGGGATCCAGTCCAACTGCTCAGCCGTTTTCACTCGCCAGTGGCAGTTGTGATCTCGCTGGTGGCGATTCTGTTGGCTACATTGAACGTCAATATCGGTGCGAATGTGGTTTCGCCGGCGAATGACTTCTCGAATCTGTGGCCTCGCGGAATCAGTTTCCGCACTGGAGGAGTCATCACCTGTTTCATGGGGATCGCGCTGATGCCGTGGAAGCTGCTCGCCAACTACAGGACGTTCATTCTTGGATGGCTCGGCGGATACGCGGCATTTCTCGGGCCCGTCGCGGGAATCATGATCTGCGATTATTTCGTCATCCGGCGGCGAGTCTTGCACGTGGACGACCTGTACCTTCGCGGCGGACTGTATGAATATTCGCGCGGATTCAACTGGCGCGCGGTCATTGCGCTGGCGCTGGGAGCAGGCACCGCACTTGCCGGACTCGCGATTCCGTCGATGCGTGCGCTTTATGACTATTCGTGGTTTGTCGGCTTTGCCGTTTCCTTTGTAGCCTATTACGCGCTGATGAAGTTTCAGCGCCAGGCGGCATTGGCTTCTCAGGCAGTCACCTAATGTTCAGGCCTTTTGAGCTTTGAGAAATTCAGGCAGCACATCGCGCTGATAAATGTCGAGCGTCTGCTCTTCATCGCCGCACATGAGATAGATGTTGAACTGCGTGACGCCTACATTCGTGAGTTCACGCAATTTTTTGCGATGGGCATCAGCCGGACCAACCAGGCAGAAGCGGTCGATCACTTCGTCAGACACGAAGTCCGCATTGTCGCTGCCGACCTCGCAGTGATGTTGATAATCATATTTTCCGCGATCCTGCACAAATGAAGTCAACGCCGGCGGCAGGTCCTCGGGTTTGTATTGCCGGATCAGATCCATCACATGGTTTGAGACCAGAGCCGGAAACCAGCGCACTCGCTCTCTCGCTACTTTCAAATCATTCGAGACCCACACCGGCGCCGCCGACATCACTTCGATCTGGCGAAAATCCCGACCCGCGGCGCGAGCGCCTTCTTTCACGAAACCCATGCACCACGCGATCAAAGCCGGGTCGGCAAATTGCAAAATGATTCCGTCGGCCAACCGGCCGGCCATGTGCAGCACCTTGGGCCCATAGCCCGCAATCCATACCCGCGGAGAATCTTTGGCCCAACTGAGGCGCGTGGGTTGACCGTCGTGCTGCACCTCCTTGCCGGAAGTGAGATCGCGGAACTCGGCAACCGCCGCTTCCAGTTGCGACCAGCTTACCGGTTTCTTGCCCATGACGCGCCGGGAACTGTCGCCGCGGCCGATGCCAAGTTCCATGCGCCCCCCGGAAATAAGGTTCAGAGTTGCGAACAAACTGGCGGTCACGGTGAGGTCGCGAGTCGCAGGATTCGTCACGCACGTACCCAAGCGCATGCGCTTCGTATTCGTGGCCATCAGCGTGAGCAGCGGATACGGTTCCTTCCACAAAACGTGCGAATCGAAAATCCAGCCATATTCAAACCCGGCGCTCTCCGCTTGACGTGTCAGGCCCACAATGCGTTCGATTGAGATATCAGGCTTTATTGCGATGCCGAATTGCATGGCCGATCCCTTTCAATGGAGAAATATCGGGACTGAATAACTGCTACGAACAAGTGCTGTGAACAAGTGCCGTGAACAGGTAAAGTGCGGCAGTGTAGCATAGAATTCTTTCTTCCCACCGGTCTGGGGCGCAAGAGACCGGCGGAGGGCTGATGAGTTTCGACACGATCCTCAAAAACGGTTCCGTAGTGACAGCCACAGATACCTACACGGCAGATGTTGCCATTGCGAACGGCAAGATCACCGCCATCGGAACGGACCTTCCCGCGCAGAACGCAACCAAGATCCTCGATGCGTCAGGAAAACTCGTGCTGCCGGGCGGCATCGACGTGCACACTCACCTCGACATGCCCTTCGGCGGAACGACCAGCGCGGACGATTTCGAAACCGGCACCCGGGCGGCGGCCTTCGGCGGAACAACCACGCTCATCGACTTCGCGATTCAATACAAAGGCCAGACATTGCGGCAGGCCTTCGACACCTGGATGAGCAAGGCTTCAAGCAAAGCGACTTGCGATTACGCATTCCACTGCATCGTGACCGACGTTTCCGGCGGGCAGCTTTCGGAGATGAACGATCTGGTGCATGAAGGCGTGACCAGCTTCAAGCTTTTCATGGCGTACCCGGGCGTGTTCATGCTCGACGATGGCAGCATCTTCAAAGCTCTCCAGACTACGTCGAAGAATGGCGGGCTGGTCTGTATGCACGCCGAAAACGGCAGTGCGATTGACGTGATCGTGCAGCAGGCTTTGGCCGAGGGAAAACGGGCGCCGAAGTATCATGCGCTCACCCGCCCTACAACCGCGGAGGCCGAGGCGGTAGGGCGTGCCATTGCGCTGGCTGAGATGGCGGGCGCCCCGATCTACATCGTCCACCTGAGTTGCAATGATGCACTCGAAAAGATTCGCGAGGCCCGCGATCGTGGACTTCCCGTATATGCGGAAACCTGTCCGCAGTACCTCTACCTTTCGCTGGAGAACATGGATGCTCCGGGGTTTGAAGGAGCGAAGTACGTGTTCACCCCACCTCTGCGCGAGAAATGGAACCAGGAAAAATTGTGGAATGGCCTCAAGCACGATCACCTGCAGGTTGTGTCCACCGATCACTGTCCTTTTTGTTTCAAGGAACAAAAAGAACTGGGTCGCGACGATTTCACGAAAATCCCCAATGGCGGTCCGGGTATCGAACACCGTATGAGTTTGATCTACTCGGGCGGCGTAGCGAGCGGACGATTCAGTGCGAACCGCTTTGTGGAACTGGTTTCGACCGCGCCGGCCAAGCTGTTTGGGCTGTATCCGCGCAAAGGGACGATTGCGGTTGGCGGCGACGCCGACCTTGTAATTTTCGATCCCGAACGCAAGCACACCATCACCGCCAAGACTCACCATATGCGGGTGGATTATTCGATGTTCGAGGGGATTCAAGTCACCGGAATGCCCGATGTCGTTCTTTCACGCGGCAAAGTTGTGGTGGAGGGAGACAAGTTCCTGGGACGCGCCGGTCAGGGGGAGTTCCTGCGGCGCGCAACCTACGCGCAATTGAATGGCTGACACGGCGCTACTCCGTGAACACAACCGACTGCACGCCGGAGATCTCAAACCGTTTCCTGCAGCGCATATTCTTGCAGGCCATCAAATCGTCTTTGCGCAGCATGTAGGAGCGGGCCTTGGCGAAGCGGGCGCGGTCGCGCTCGTCGGCGCGCCCGGAAAGCTGTCGTTTCTTGGTGCGCACCACCCAGGTCACTTCGTATTCCGCCGCCTGGTGGCAGTGCGGACAATTCAGCGAAGCCGGTTTCTTCTCCTGCTTTTCGTCAAAAAAATCGCGCTCTTCCATAGATTCCGATTCGGGATCCCTTAGGCCCCAACCAACTACAAATTATTGCATACTTCACGAGGTCTACGGCTCTTAAACGCCGGAACCAACTGGGGCAGGTTACACTCGTCTTAAGCCAGGTGAACAATCAAAGGCGGCTGGAATGGTTAAAAAGAAAAAAGTGAAGCGCTTTCGCGCCGTGACCGCGGTCAAGGAACTGGCCCGCGAGCGCCTCGGCGCGCCACCGGCGGGCCAGATCGTGGTCGAGAAGAAGAAGAAACCGGAGAAGCACAAGGCTACGCTGGGCAAGCTACTCGACGAAGGCGAATGACTTCCGCAACAAAACGCCCTCTACTGCGGACAAACTGGGTTCGTAGTGTCCACCACCGTCATCGTCGCAGTTCCAACGACTACATTGCCGCTAGCTCCTCCTGCCGAAGCAGTTGCAGTCACGTCAGTGATTCCACAGTGTCCACTCTGAGACGTGGTAACAATCCCCGCTGGGCTGACCAGAACCAGGTCGGTGGACAGAGATTGCCACGTAACCTGGCTTGTAATGTCCTTCGTCTCGGGTGGATGTATGTAGCTGCCGTAGGCTTTTAGTTGGAAGGTAATGGTGGTAGAGGGAGACAGAAACGTGACCGAGGTGGGTTGGAGACTAATCGACTCTAGCCTTTGACCGTGTCCACAACTTGACAAAGTCAGCAGGGCAGCCGCCACGAGCATTACTGCGATGACAACAGACAGCTTCCGGATCATTACTAACTCCTGGGACCGAGCGGGCGGGGACGCACACTGCGGCTGGAATGGGTCAATGTAGTAAAAGGCCGCCTAAAAAGCAACCGTCCGGATGGTCTGGCAGTCGGCTGAATATAGGATAATAAACATCCGGTGGCTTCTCATCAGCTCTTCACCGCCTCCGCCACCACTTTCGCGAACTCCTTCACATCTTCTTCGGTGGTGTCGAATGAGCACATCCAGCGCACGATGCACTCCTCTTCGATCCACATATAAAAGAAATAGCGATCTTTGATTTTCTGAACGGCATGCCGCGGAATCTGTGCGAAGATGCCATTCGCCTCTACCTTCCACACCACTCTCACCTGTGGAATCCGCCGCAGTTCCGCCTCCAGAAGGCAGGCCATGCGGTTGGCGTGCTCGGCGCTGCGCTGCCAGAGTCCATTACTGAGCAACGCCTCGAATTGTGCCGCGACAAATCGCATCTTCGACGCCAGTTGCATCCCTTGCTTGCGCAGGTAGAGAAAATCCGTGCTCAGCTTGCGATCAAAAAAAACGACCGCTTCTCCGCCCAGGATTCCATTCTTGGTGCCGCCAAACGAAAGCACATCTATGCCCAGATCACGCGTTGCCTCACGCAGAGTTTGTCCCAGCGAAGCGGCGGCGTTCGCAATGCGCGCGCCGTCCATGTGCATAAGCATTTCGTGCTCATGCGCGAACTGGGCGAGCGCTCGAATCTCTTCCGGCCGGTAAACCGTTCCCATCTCGGTTGACTGCGTGATCGAGATAACGCGAGCCTGCACATGATGCTGATCGCCGATGCCGTGATACGCCTGCCGCACCGACTCCAGCGTGATCTTCCCGTCCTGATGCGGCAGAGGAATCAGTTTGCATCCCGTATGTTTTTCCGGCGCTCCGCATTCGTCTGTATAGATGTGCGCAAATTCGCTGCACAGCACGGCGTGATAAGAGCGATTCAGGGATTGCAACCCCAGCACGTTCGCGCCAGTTCCGTTGAAGGTAAAGAAGACATCGATCCCCGCCCCGAAATGCTCCTCGAATTTCGCGATGGCCGAGCGCGTGTAAGGATCGTCGCCGTAAGCCACCACGTGCCCCTGGTTGGCGCGCGCGATCGCATCCAGCACCTCCGGATGCACCCCGGCATTATTGTCGCTGGCAAAATTTCGAGTGGCCTTGCTGGAAACCTGCGGCATATCGAAATAATGTAGCAGAGTGACTTGTACTGTTGTGTGAGTGCAAGCCCGCTCCGAGTCTCGTGGCGTCATCCTGAACGGAGCCGGTTTTCAGGCGCAGAGAAGGATCTCGCGCGGAGCGACTGCCGGTGCTCGCAAATTGGCGCCCGCGGCGACGCACGAATTACAATGCCTGTCCCGACGTGTGAAGGAGCGCTCGTGAACCTCGCAGTGAAGTCAAGCTTCAGCCGTCCTCTGATTGTTTTTCTTTTTTCGACTCTCGCCCTCTCTCAAACCGCGGAACAGCGAACCGCCCGCTATCTCGACTCGATTCGCACCCAGCCTTCGCTGCTGCTGGCTTTCTTGCACGACATTCCCAAGGGCGGCGACCTGCACAATCACCTCAGTGGCGCGACTTATGCGGAAGATCTCCTCGATTTCGCCGCCACCGACAATTTCTGCGTTGACCGCACCACCTCCCAGCTATTAGGGGCGCCCTGCGATTCCTGCGAACATTACACGCCGAAACCCGCGGTCCGCTGCGCCTATGACGACCACATCCTCTACGGCCAGATCATTGACGCATGGTCCATGCGCAACTGGCGTCCCGGCGACGAGTCCGGCCATGATCACTTCTTCGCCTCCTTCGACAAGTTCGCCTTAGCGTCGCACGATCATGTTGCCGAAGCCGTCGCCACCGTCATCAACCGCGCTGCCCGCGAACACGTGCAATATATCGAGTTCATGCACACCGCCGACGGCCACGCCGCTGCGCAACTCGGAATGAAGTTGGAATGGGACGGCGATCTTGCGAAGATGCGCCACCAGCTTCTTGACGGCGGCCTCAAAGAAATTACTGCTGCCACCAGCAAGACGCTTGCGGAAGACGACGCCCGCGCCCGCGCCGAACTGAAATGTGGAACCGCCGATGCCGAACCCGGATGCAACGTCACCGTTCGTTATCTGTATCAGGTGCTCCGCGGCCTGCCGCCGGCAGCCGTCTTCGCGCAGATCGTGCTGGGCTTCGAACTTGCATCCTCCGATCCAAACTTTGTGGGATTGAACCTGGTAATGCCGGAAGACTGGTACGTTCCCATTCACGACTTCAACCAGCACATGGCCATGCTCGATTATCTGCACGGCGTCTACCCCAAAGTACACATCAGCCTGCATGCCGGCGAACTTGCCATGGGATTAGTGAAGCCCGAAGATCTCGCATTTCACATTCGCGCCTCGATCGAGCGCGGCCATGCCGAACGAATCGGCCACGGCGTCAACGTGATGCTGGAAAAAGATCCCATCGCACTGATGAAAGAAATGGCCGCGCGCAACGTGCTGGTCGAAATTAATTTAACTTCAAACGACCAGATTCTCGGTGTGAGCGGAGACGAGCATCCATTACCCGTTTATAGGAAGTACGGCGTCCCGGTGGCAATTTCCACCGACGACGAAGGCGTAGCCCGCTCCGACATGACCCACGAATATCTGCGCGCCGTCGAGGGCTATCGACTGCCGTACACGGCATTGAAGCGGATGACGCGGCAGAGTCTTGAACACAGCTTCCTCCCCGGACAGAGTTTGTGGGCAGAAACCAAGGTCGCATTTCGCCCGGTTGCAATGTGCGCATCCGATCTCGGCGGGAAGCCAGCGCACGCGTGCTCGGAATTTCTAAGTGCCAGTCAGCGCGCACGGGAACAATGGAAGCTGGAAGGCGAGTTTGCGAAGTTCGAGAAGAAATTCTGAGCGGAATAGCAACCGTTCGGGAACACGGTCCGAAAGGGCAGGGTCGGGAAGGGCCCGCCTTCAGCCGTGCCGTAAAGCCATAAAATGCGACCGGCTTTAGCTGTTTGGGGAATCATTGAAAGTATAATGCTTCCAATCCCTCTCACATGCCCCGGAAGCGAACCCTAATCCCGTCGCCACTCGCTTGGACCATGCACCCCGGGCCAGTCCTTCATCCCCCGCTGCCGGTGCTGGCAGAACGCGGAGGAACGCAACTGCGCACGCCTCTGCCCGTCGCCATCATTGACACTCGAGAGCAGAATCCGCTCTCTTTCCGCCGCTTCCGCGGATGGTTCGCCGATATCGAGGAACGCGCCCTTCCGCTCGGCGACTATTCCGTCAGCGGCATGGAGAAGTCCTGCGTCGTGGAACGCAAAGATCTCGCGGACCTGATCTGTTCTTTCACATCGAATCGCTCCGTATTCATCAACCGCCTGCGCCGCATGTCCGATTGCCCCCATAGCCTGCTGGTAGTCACCGCTTCGCTGACCGAGGTCAAGTCCGAATATCCTTACCGCGCCGCCAATCCCAACCGCATCACGCAGTCGCTCATCGCCGTGCTCGCCGGTCTGCGCCTGCCTTTCATCTGCACCGAGACTCACGAACTCGGCGAAGAGATCGTCGCCTCTTATCTCTATCAGACATTTCTGTATGATTGGCTGGAACGCAACGGCCACGGCCGCCATCTGGCCGACGGCGACCTGTAGAATGAGCCGTTCATGGTAGAGCAGGGCTTCAGCGCCGCAGGGAAAATGCTTTCGTGGAAGAGCGGCGCTTTCGCGCTGCGTGTGACGCGGAACAGCGCTGTAGCACCGCACGACGTGGAAGAGCGGCGCTTCAGCGCCGCGTAAAAGCGTTCAGGATTCCGGGCTTTAGCCCCTGCATGACCCACCGGCAATGACCGACCGATTCACACTCGCCGACGCCGCCGCGCAATTTATTCTAAAGCGAACTCCGCTGCGCCCCAGGATCGGACTCGTCCTCGGCTCCGGTCTGGGAGCCTTCGCCGACTCGCTCACGGAAACCACCCGCATTCCCTACGCCGAAATTCCCACCTTCCCGCGCTCCACCGCCATCGGACACGCCGGTCAAATGGTAATCGGCGAGGCCGGCAGCGTGCCCGTGGCCGCCATGCAAGGCCGCGCTCATCTTTATGAAGGATATTCCGCGCAGGAAGTCACCTTCCCCATGCGGGTCTTCGCACGCATGGGAATTCGCGCCGTCCTCCTGACCAACGCCGCCGGCGGTATCAATCGCAGCTACGCACAAGGCGCGCTGGTTCTGATTCGCGACCACATCAACTTGCAGGGAACGAATCCGTTGGTTGGCGCCAACGACGATCGCTTCGGCGTCCGCTTCCCCGATATGACGCAAGCCTATGCGCGTGACTATCGTGAGCTCGCGCGCGAAGAAGCCGCGGAGCTAAACATTCCGCTGCAGGAAGGCATCTACGCGGCCCTGCTCGGGCCCAGCTACGAAACGCCGGCAGAAATCGAATATCTGCGCCGCATCGGCGCCGACCTGGTTGGAATGTCGACTGTCGCCGAAGTAATCGCGGCGAGCCACATGGGAATAAAAGTCCTCGCCATCTCCTGCGTCACCAACATGGCCGCCGGCATCCTCGACCAGCCACTCTCGCACGCCGAAGTAATGGAAACCGGCGAACGCGTGAAAACCATCTTCGAGTCCCTGCTGAGCGCCGTGTTACCGCGCCTGGCGCGAGACGTGCAGCGCCCCTAATCACGTAGAGACAGCCGGTTCGGCTGTCCGCCAGGGCGAAGCCCGGCGGAGCGATGACAGAAGCGACAACAGACCATCCTACTCACTTCCCCGCCCGTGGAATAACCAACTCCGCCGGCGGCCTGATCCCATACGTCGCCGCAAAATTATTCTGATTCATCGCCAACCCCAAGCGTCCGCGCGAGTCGATGTACAGCAACGGTTCATTCAGCGGCACATCGCTAAACGTTTTCACAAATTTCATCTTCATCTCGCGGCCGCCCACCCGGACCGGAACGTCCTGCCCGCGCTGATATCCGAGCTTTATAAAATCATCCGCGTCCACATTCGTCACCAGATTCCCAAACGGCCCGTCGGTCGCAATCACGGTTGCATTCAGTCCGTGGTCATCGAGTGTCGCTGCCTTCAATTGCAGCCGCACCAGATCTTTCACCGCCATCTCCGGGCCGGCCTTGGTCCAATCATCGCCGCGCGCCACGTGCGCGCCCGCCGGAGAAAAAATATCCCGACCGTGAAAAGTCGAGGAAAGCTTGCTCCCGATCATCCACTCCGGATTCCTGATTTCGTGAACGCCTTCAATGCCGTCGCGCTGCTCCACCAACGTGAGCAGCCCATTGTCCGGCAGCACAAAGTATTGGCCGCGTTTCGACCGCGCGACAATCGCTTTGCGCGTGCTGCCCACGGTCGGATCGATCACCACCACAAATACGGTTCCCGCCGGAAAGTACGGTGTAGCACCATACAGAAAACGCGCTCCATCCAGAATCGAAAACGGCGCCACCTCATGCGTCAGGTCGACAATCCGCACCTCAGGCATAATGCCGTACATCACTCCCCGGCAGATCGCCACCGAATCGTCCACCACGCCAAAGTCGGTCATGAACACGATCGTCGGCGGATACTTTGCCGGCGATTCCGAGTCGCCAGCAAAAACCACTCCCACCAGATTCAGAAGAAGCAACGCCGAAACGACCGCGCTCCGTAGCGAGATACCGCGCGAGACACCGCACTTCCCCAGCCATTGAGTCATAGATGTGGTTCCTATGGTCAGAATTGTTCGCACAACCGCCAGACCACTATAATGCTGGAAATCAAATTCCGGAGGACTCATGTCGCAAGCCATCCCCGAAAAATACAAAGATCTGTTTCAGAAGCGGGCTTTTGCCAGCCTGGGGACGTTGATGCCCGACGGCAGCCCGCAAGTCACGCCTGTGTGGGTTGACTTCGACGGCGAGTACGTCATCTTCAACTCTGCCCGAGGACGCCAGAAAGACCGCAACGTTCGCCGCGATCCCCGCGTCTCCCTCGCCATCATCGATCCCGAAAATCCCTACCGCTATCTGGAAATTCGCGGCCGCGTCATCGAAATCACCGAAGACGGCGCCGACGAAAGCATTAACAAGCTTGCCAAAAAATATCTAGGCGTAGATAAATACCCCTACGGAAAGCCCGGCGAAGTCCGCGTGCTCTACAAAATCAAACTCGAACACACCACAGTGATGGGCTAAGCGGCAAGGTTTCATAGTTTCAAAGTTGCGAAGTTCTGGATGAGCGTGTGGTATTTTTCTTGAAACTTTGAAACCCTGAAACTTTGAAACCTTGCTTCAATCTCTGCTTCCTCGGCTTCGGAAACGTCAATCGCACGCTAGTCCGCCTGTTCGCAGACCGCGCAGTCGAACTTCGTGATCGCCACGGCATTTCATACCGCATCAGCGGCATCGCCTCGCGCCGCCTGGGATGGATCGCCGACCCCGACGGTCTCGATCTCGAGGCCAATGTTGGGGAGGCCGATGTGGCGCGGACACTCCTGTCCGCGAAAGGCCGGGAGTCTGATCCAAAGTCGTCCAACGTCCGCGAATGGCTCGCCGCCGCCCGCGCCGACGTCCTCTTCGAAGCCACTTCCCTCAACGTGCAGACCGGCCAGCCCGCCGTCGACCACATCCGCGCCGCGCTCGAACACGGAGCTCATGCCATCACCGCCAACAAAGGCCCCATAGTCCATGCCTATCGCGAGCTGCGCGATTTGGCCGCGAAGCAAGGCAAACGATTCCTCTTCGAGTCCACGGTGATGGACGGCGTCCCCATCTTCTCCCTGTTCGGTCAAATGCCCGCGATTCACCTGCAAGGTTTTCACGGAATCCTCAACTCGACAACCAATGTGATCCTGAGCGAAATGGAGCAAGGCCTGACTTTCGATGACGCTCTGAAAAAAGCGCAAGGGCTCGGCGTCGCCGAAACCGACGCCACCCACGACATCGACGGCTGGGACGCCGCCGTAAAGACCGCCGCCCTGATCACGGTCCTGATGGATGTTCCGATTCGCCTGGAAGACATCGCCCGCGAAGGCATCCGCGACCTCACGCCGCAAGCCCTGCGCAACGCCAAGCGCGATGGATGGCCCTTCAAGCTAGTCTGCCGTGCGCAGCGCACAGGTAGCAGAGTAAAGGCGAGCGTCGCGCCAGAAAAAGTGCTGGCCACCTCTCCGATGGCGAAGATTTCCGGCACCTCGTCCTACATCTATTTCGAAACCGACATCTTCCCCGGCCTCGCCATCACCGAAGAAAATCCCGGCCTATATGCGACGGCGTACGGCCTGCTAGCGGACTTCGTGAGAGCCACAACCGCAAGCTGATACGGGGGCGTGAGGCACCGTGGAAGAGCAGCCCTTTTTAGGGCCGCGTTCGCGTCTATCTAAAGCCAACAGGGCTTCAGCCGCGCGAAGGATAGTGCGCGAGCCGTCAGATACCTGGCGCGTGAAGACACGAAAGCATTGCCTGCTCGCGTCCAAAGGACGCCTGACGATAGCCCCGCTTTCAGCGCCGGGAAATGGACAATCAGAGTCCGCATCCCTTAGGGATGCCTGAATACCATTTCCGCGCGAAGGCCTCGAAACGATTTCAGCCGTCCCTCCGGGACGGGATTGTACGACTGCGAAATTACCCGGCGTTGAAACGCCGTGTAATTATCAAGCGTCCTCCGGACGCTCGGATTCCTCTCGAGAAGCCTCTGGTGAAGGAGAGTCTGTGCTTGCCATGATAAAAATGTAGATCACCATGCCGACAACTGAGCAATCAATCTCCGCCGCCCTCGACCTCGCCTACGTCCGCTCCCAATTCCCCTCGCTCGCCCAAACCGTTAACGGACACCCCGCCGCGTTCCTCGACGGCCCCGGCGGAACGCAGGTCCCGCAGCGCGTCATCGACGCCATCGCCGGCTACCTCCGCCATGACAACGCCAACACCGGCGGAGCTTACGCCACCAGCCGCCGCACCGACGCTATGATCGCCGAAGCGCGCAGCGCCATGGCCGACTTCCTGCACTGCGGCGCCGACGAAGTCGTCTTCGGCCCCAACATGACGACGCTGACCTACGCGATGTCCCGCGCCATTGGCCGTGATCTAAGAGCAGGAGACGAAATCGTCGTCACGCGCCTCGACCACGACGCTAACGTTTCCCCCTGGCTGGCGATTGCAGAAGAAAAAGGCGTTACCGTCCGCTGGGCCGAGATCCACGACGAAGACTGTACTCTGGACGTGGCCGACCTCGCGTCGAAGATAAACTCGAAAACCAAGCTGGTCGCCGCCGGATACGCGTCCAATGCCGTAGGCACCATCAATCCCGTGAAAGAAATCGTCCGCCTCGCGCACGCCGCTGGCGCCCTCGCCTACATCGACGCCGTGCACTACGGCCCCCACGGCCTGATCGACGTCAAGGCGCTCGCTTGCGATTTCCTGGCGTGCTCAACTTACAAATTTTTCGGCCCGCACATGGGCGTGCTCTTCGGCAAGCGCGAACACCTCACGCGCCTGCGCCCTTACAAGGTCCGCCCGAACACCAACGCCATTCCAAATTGCTGGGAGTGGGGCACGCTGAACCACGAATGCATCGCCGGAATCACAGCCTGCGTGGAATATTTCGCCGAACTCGGCCGCCATCACGGAACATATGGGGACGAAGTATGTGGGGACGGGCGCCCCGCCCGTCCGTCGAGCGAAGCTCGACCGGGAGCCACCACGACTCGCCGCGCCGCCATCGAAGCCGCCTACGAAGCGATCCACCAGCACGAGCGCTCCCTGCTAGAAAGAATGATGGCCGGCCTGCAAAAAATTCCCGGCCTGAAGATCTATGGCATCACCGACCCCGCGCGTTTTCACGAACGCTGCGCCACGCTCGCCGTCAGAATCGACAATCACACCCCGCTCGAACTCGCCACCAGACTCGGTGACCGCGGCATCTTCACCTGGGACGGCAACTACTACGCCCTGAACCTGACCGAGCATCTCGATGTGGAAAAATCCGGCGGCTTCCTGCGCATCGGCCTCGTGCACTACAACACGATGGAAGAAGTCGACCGCCTCCTCGCCGCCCTTCGAGAAATTGTGGGAGCGTAACGCGGACAACTGCGTCACTCTTTGCTTTAAAGGTTTCCCACAATCTTCTTGCCAATTTCCGCTCCGCGGGCACGCGCGTCGGGAACCCACGTCGTCTCCATGTAGATCATCGCATCACCCTTCATCAGATAGAAGGCATGCCCGAACGACCCAATCATGGCGTGGTCGCCGATCCCCGGCACTTCTTCGAACCCAGGCACAGCCGACTGCACAAGGCGCGCCCCGGACCAACTCTCCGGTGTCGCCCCGCGCTGCACCGTGAAAGAAAACACCCGTCCATCCTCCACCGGCTGAGTGAGAGCCAGGGTTTTGACGATGCCTTCCATCTGGTTCGTATCCTTGAGCAGCGCCCCAAGATTGTCGTCCTTCGGGCCCGGCCGCCGGTTCACCGCCTCGGTCTGCCGCCGCGCCTGTTCCGCCGCCATGCGCTGCAGCTGCGCGAACGCCTTGGGGTTCGTGTAGTATGCGCATCCTGGAGCTTCGTCCTCCATGATCTCCGCGCTCTTCTCCACCGTAACTCCCAGCACCTGCTCCAACTCGGCGGTCGAGAGCAGGCGGCAGCTGTCACCCTTCGCCAACACCTTAATCGGCTCGCCTGACCTTCCCGTCACCGCAGAGCTATACGCCGTTACTTTATGTTTCACCCAGTACGCACCGTAAACCGTCGCGCCAACACCCATGACAAATAGCAGCAGCAGTATCCCGCCTGCGATTGCCAGCGCTTTCCCCAGTCCCGAGCCCTTCGCCGCCGCGCCAGCGACCTGGCCTGTGGTTTGGGTAGCGGCAGGAATAGCCGGAGCGGGCGGCGCGTTCGGTGGAATGGGCTGCGCGGTAGAAGCGCTCGGCGAGACCGCTCGCGCCCCGCACTTATTACAGAATGCGCCGGTCATCATCGGCGCCCCGCAACTCACGCAGAATCCCGGCATAGTACCCTCCTCGCCCAGATGGGAGTTTCCTTCGACCGATGGGCACCCATCGGGCGCCTGCAAAGGCCATCATTCTACTCTCGCCGCAATCGGGTTCAACAAAAAACTCTTCAAAAACACCGCAGCCCGGGACGAATCCCGGGCTGCAAGAAAATCCAGCGTCACGCCGCAAGGCATGAGGCGAGCGGTAATTTCCAATCCCTTTACGGCCAGCGCTTAGAGGTGTCTTCCCACCCGGCGGCGCGCACTGGTTGGGGCGCGGGAATCGACGGCGACGACGGCACCGGAATCCGCGGCGTGGCCTGCGGTCCGTTCACAGCGGTGGCCAGGGCGGGCTTCCCCATGTCCAACGAGTTCTCCTTTTCCTCGGAAAGCAGCGGGGCCACCAGCCGCAGGGCCTCCACTTCCTTCTCCAGCCGAGTCAGTTCCATCTCTTTCTGACGCAGTACTTCGTAGACATTCTTCATGGCCATGGCACCTGCGGGTTGGGTTATAGTTTGCAAAGCGTTCCCTCGCACTTTACCAGACCTGCCTGTGTTGTCAAGGGTTAGGGGACCAGCCCGGTGCAGTACCTGGCGCGGGACCACTCTGGGCGCAAAGGCCTAGCGCAGAAGCAGAACGGCCACAACCAGGGCCGCGATCACCAGCAAGACCCCAATCACGTACTTGTTGGCCGAGAGCCACGACTCCGAGCGCTCCAATCCGCCGCTCAAGACGAAATCCGAAGATCGAGCCGCCGGAATCTGCACCGATGACGTTTGCACCGATGACGCAGGAGTGGTGCGCTGCCCAGTCGAATCCGCGACTTCACCCGCAGAAACCGCCGGCGGAACGGCCGTTTTGGATTCCTTTTGCTCCACATCCGGCTGCACCCGGATTGGCGAAGCGACGCCGGTGGGAGCCGCGGACATGGCCTGTCCAAACGGCGCCGAAGTGCCGGCCGCAACCGACCGAGCCGCGGCCGCAAATGTCCGTTCCTTCGCTTCGGAGGGCGCTTCGGCCCCAGCAGCAACTGGAAGGACTGCAGACGGCAGATCCTGCCGAGGCACCTCCGCCAGCGGGACCTTCAGTTTCCACTTCTTCTCCTCACACTCCACACAGAGCGCGCGACCGGCAGAAACCGGAAAGCCGCAGGCCTCGCACTTGTGGAGGTTTCGCAGCACCGGCGGCACATGGCTCTGGTCAGCCGCTTCCGGTTTTCCGGCATCGGCAACAAGACTCGGCGTAGCCGTCCAGAACAGCTGCTTCCTGGAGGACGTAACTTCAACCGATGGCGCGGCAGCAGGCTCCGCCTGCGGCGATACCGCCGGCGGCAACGCGGCAACGCTGTCGGATACGACCTCGTTCACCGAAGCCATCGGTGGGACTTCGACCGCAGACTCGGCAGCCTCATCCTCTTCTTCTTCTTCCTTTTCTTCCTTCGCTTTTTCAAGCGATTTTTCCGCCGATTTTTCCAGTTGTGCCGCAGCCGCTCCACCGACAACGGGCGCCTCACCTTCTGCCTTCTGCGTACGGGCCTGCTCCGGGATTGCCGAAGAGGCAGAGACCTTCTCCGCCTGCGGTTCGGACACACCGGCATTGTGGGCGAGGCCTTCAGTCCCCGAGGGGATGGGTCCGGCTTTTTCAGCGCCAGGCTCAGCAGCAACCTGTGAAACCGGTTCTGGCTGCCTGACAGCAACATCCTCCAGAACCAGCTCCTCCGCGACCGCCTCCTCCCCAGTCGAGCCTGCTAGTTCCAAATCTTCGAGAACCTCGCCCGCCAGAACCTTGTCCTGATTGTCTTTATCCTTCTCGAGGTCTTTCTCCACTGCCGCCGCGGAAATATCGTTCTCCCACAGCCGCTCCGGCAGGCTTTCCGCAGCTTCGGCTAGCCGCACTGCGGTTTCCACCATTTCGCTCAGCCGCCGTACTGCCGAAAGATCGCGTTCGCCGAAGGCATTCACCTCTCCCGAAAAAAGTTCAAAGACGCCCAACACTTCGTCGTCGTTCACCACCGGCATCACCACCACCGAGGCGATTCCCAGCTGGCGGCATACCTCGCGATTCACCCGCACATCGCGCTCGGCATCGTCACAGCGCAAAGGCTGGCGCGTGCGCACACTCTCGCCGGAAAGCCCGAATTCAGTCGAGAGGAGCGCCCCCAACTCCGGCGCGTTCGATCCCGTGCTGGCGCGGCACTGCATGTCCTTCTTGCCGTTGCGACGCAGGGCGATCGCCGCCCCGCTGGCGCCTGTGATGTATTGCGCCCGGTCGGCCAGCAACTGTAAGGCGGCGTCAAGATCGCGCCGCGCGATCTCGGCCAAGGAGTGTCCTCCATCCTCGCCGGGTAATCGCACATCGGATCGCACATGGGAAGCAAGCTGGGTCGAAGCAGGATTGGCCGCCGCCGGAAACGCGTGATCTCGATCAGGGGAAGGTTGCATGGCCCATGCCGTCATCCTCAATTTGAACTTGGACAGAGCAGCGTTGGACGGACTGCAACGCCCGGCGCCCACCTCATCTAACTTATAAGGATGCAGTGGTTTAAGTCTCGCTCCGAGCGCCCAAGGTGTCAAGGAATTCCCCACCCGGAGGTACTAAGCCAAAAGCTAACCGTAGCCAGGTCGGCTGGAATCCCTTCCCCCGGTTGGGCAAGAGGCAACCAACGAAATCGTCGATGAGCGCCACGGCGATGCTGCGCTTGAACACAGGAGTGTCAGGCAGCGCCTCCTAAGTTCGATTGGAAATCAATGATGACTTTCGCCCGGGCGTGTCCTTCTTCGGCGTAAGCGAGGGCATCGGCGGTTTCATCCAGAGGATAGCGTCGGTCGATCTGAGGGGTGAGTTTTCCGGCCGCCATAAGTCCGCACAGAGTCGTCAGGTCGTCTCTATTCATTTTCGCGATGAAGAATATGAACTTCTGCTTCGAGAACGGCGACCACGCGAATGCTTTGAGCAATCGGATTAGTACTGGCCAGAGTTCCTTAGGCGCTCCCGCCATGACACACTTCCCGCGCGGAGTCAGAACCCGCCTCATCGCTGACAATGTGCGGTTCCTCACGTTATCGAGAAGCAGGTCGTAACGTTCGCTGTCCTGAGTGAAGTCATCGCGGGTATAGTCAATGATTCGGTCGGCACCGAGCGAGCGCACCAATTCGACATTCTTCGTGCTGCACACGCCGGTTACGTTGGCTCCAAACGATTTCGCGATCTGCACGGCAAAGGTTCCGATTCCTCCCACCGCGCCGTTGATCAAGACCTTCTGCCCCGGCTGAAGGTGTCCTTTGTCGCGAAGCCCCTGCAACGCGGTAAGCCCTGCAACCGGCACAGCAGCCGCTTGGTCGAAGCTCAGGCTTTCCGGCTTCCTGACTAACTTGGCTTCAAGAGCACAGGCGTATTCGGCAAAGGCCCCTTTGCAGAGGCCGAACACGGCATCACCGAGCTTGAACTGCGTCACAGCTCCTCCGACCGCTGCGACCTGGCCGGCGACATCGACGCCGGGCCGTTGCCTCTTCATGCGCCAGTCCAAAGGATTGACGGAAGCAGCACAAACCCTTATGAGGACTTCGTTGTTCTTCGGAACCGGCTGTTCGAGGTCCTTCATTTCGAGGACCTTTCCGGTTTTGGCTTTGGTGTAAACGGCGGCTTTCATGTGGGCTGAGAAACGGTAGCTTGCGATCGGCCGACCCGGTGTGACTAGTACCACAGAATCGTCAATGATCGCTAGTGGCGATGTTACGCCAAATCACAGAACTCCTTCATTTGGCGTTCCACCAATATACTCATTAGCCAGGTGCAAGAGGTCTGCATCGGTCATGACGCCATACTCGTTGCGGCTCAGGGAGCACTCGCCACCCGCGCGCAGTTGCCACGCCATAGCGTCCCTCGGCTTTATTCCTCATAATGCAGGGTATGGCTCTCGTCGTCTTCCTGCGAGGTGTTAATGTTGGCGGACACAGAACGTTTCGCCCAAGCGTCGTCGCACGAGATCTAAGCGACTATGATGTGGTGAATGTCGGAGCTGCGGGGACGCTTATAGTTCGCAAGCCGGGGTCTCGAGCAAAGTTTCGTACTGCATTGCTCGGCAAGTTGCCATTCGAAGCGCAAGTTGTGCTGTGCGACGGCCGCGATCTTATCCGCCTGGAGACAGAGAATCCGTTTGGAACTGAGCCCTCACCCCCGGACGTGGTTCGGTTCGTGAGCATTCTGTCAAAAGCCGGCGGCGTCCCGGCGGCGCTTCCCGTCACGTTGCCCTCGGAGGGAGACTGGTTGGTGCGAGTCCTGGCGTCGAAAGGCCAATTCGTCTTTGGAATGTACCGTCGTCACATGAAGACGATTACCTATCTTGGACAGATCGATAAGCTTTACGGCGCGCCAGCAACGACACGGAATTGGAACACAATCGTTGGGATCGTCCGCATTTTGAAGGAACCGAGGAACACGCGTTAGCAGTCAGAACTCCGGTCACCGGGTCAATGAGCGTAATGCGGATGTTTCGCCGGTTGACCAGGCGGGATTGCAAAATCCTAAATCTTGACGACGCTGGCTGCAGGGTGTGCAATGCCAATGAGAAGGAGAACCCATGAGCCGATTCTTGAGTGTTTGCTTGCTGGCAGGGTGCGGGGTAGTCTCGGTCCTGGCGGCGTCTCACTCTCCGCAGAGCACTTCGATGGCAGGCGCCCGGGCTAATGCTTCGAAAGCAACCATCGAGGGCTTGGTTCGGGATGTTGCCTGTCCCATTCAGAACCTGGATGGAACTGCGACGAACCTAAGCCTCAAATGCGTGAGGGAATGCGTGAGGGGTGGTTCGCCGCTCGTTATTCTGACGAAGGACGGTCACTTGTATTTCCCCATCTCCGACAAAATGCCGGACACGGATCAGCGGCAGGAACTGATGCCATTCGTCGGCAAATACGTGCGGGCTAGCGGGACCGTATTTGAGCGGACAGGGACGCGTGCGATTGTAATCGCGGAAATTAAGGAAATGAAAGAGATCCACTTGACGATAGATGAACAGTAACTCAGGCTCCCCGAGAACAAACGATTGAATGCTATTGTGGGAGCAAGTCAACTGCTGTAACCAGATGGGATGAGAAGGCCGGTCTCCGACGGGATGCTGTACGCTCCCTAGTTATCGACGTGCTCGAAGCACAAGAGATAAGGAGACCGGCAATGAAGAAGGTTAGGACCGCAGCAGCAAAGGCGACGAAGAATTTTTCTCAATTGAAGCCGACGATCGAGCTGGATATGGGCGATTCGTCTACCTGGAAGGTGAGCCGTGCAGTTCTGGTCCATCTGGTTGTTACTCCTCGCTATCCCGCCGCAGCAAGCTTCGGAGCACCCCATAATCAAGATGACAATACAGTCTACGGTGGGTGGAAGTTTAAACGAACGGACCATCTTTATGCAGGAAGATCGGGAGCGAGTGGAATACCGGAATGCGTTCGGACGAAGACAGGCAGTCGAAGTGATGTACGGTCCCCGGTTAGTCCGGATTGTAAGGTGTGACCTCGGACAGTCCTTCGAGTTGAATCTGGACACCTCGGAATACACTTCTGCGCCATATCCGCCCAGGGCGCTCACCGAGGCAGAGATCAAGGCACGTGGGTTGGAGCATCCAGCGATGCCGAAAAATCCGACAATTCGGGTGGAAGTAAAGACATCTGACACGGGTGAGCGGAAAGAGATGTTGGGACGCGTCGCTCGCCACGTCATCACGACAAGCACGCAGACTCCGCTTGAGGGCTCGCACTCCGAGCCGCAAGAATCGGTAACCGACGGCTGGTATATCGACTTGGACCAGCAACTCTCGTGCGACCCGAAACGGCCCGCGGGCAGGCAAGGCTACATCTATGCGAGTGTGAGCAATGGGAAACAACCGATGGAGAAACCGGAGTTCGTCAGGATTGGCGAACCGGAGACGGGTTTTCCTCTGTATTCTCGAACGAGCTCGAAACTCCCGTCCACAGTACCGGACGCAACCATCGCAAACTTTGAAACGCGTGTGACACAGTTTGAGGAAGGGCCTCTCGATCCGGCGCTCTTCGAAATTCCTCCGGGATTCAAACACGTGGAACACATCGAACGCAACCCGGCTCCCGCGCTCGGCGCAAAACCATAACAATTAGTGGGATCGTTTAAAACGCTGCCTGCGAACGACTGAAATCTACCGTTCCCGAACCGCGCCGCCGCAGCGCCGACTGGGCCAGCCCGTTGGCTTCGGCATTATTTTCCCGCGGCACATGCGAAATAGAAAAGGTAAGCGCCCGCGCCAGCTTCCGGCAGGTCCAGTGCAACGAATAAAGCCGCGGGCTGCGGCAGGTATATTGCCCGGTCATCTGGCGCACTACGACCTGCGAATCCGAATACACGTGCAACTTTTGGGCCTTCAGCGACACCGCGTACTGCAGAGCTTCCATGAGCGCCGCATACTCCGCAACGTTATTGTCTTGATTGCCAATCCACTTTGCAATGCGCACCGGACCCTCGGCGCAGCCGTTGATAACTACTCCAATACCCGAGGGCCCCGGATTCCCCAGGCAACCGCCGTCCACGTAAGCCACCAATTCTGGCATCACTGCAATTTTCGCTTCTGTCTGCACGATGCGCTAATCCCCTTTCCGCGTCAAGACGATTATTTGATTCCTTCTCATCATTTTCCAGTTACCTTAGGCTTGTGTATTTTTATGTGCAAAAAAGGGACGGATCTCCCGTAGCCGCAGGTAAGACTCTCCCTTACAGCCATTTGCGTTTCACGTTATCCACAGCTGTGCGTCCCTCGATTGCACCGAAAGTTTGCGTTGACGTTTTTTGTATCTCTGTTAAGGTGGTTCCCGTCAACGGTCGAAAGGGTTGGCACAATAAAATGAGCCAGTCCGAAGTAGACTGAGTGATCGGCAAGGGCGGGGCGACTCGCCTAAGCGGCCAGACCTGAAAAAACCGACGGCCCTGCGAGGGGCAGTTGGGGTTTGGAACTGCGAAAGCAGTGATCGCATCAAGGGGTCGTGACGGTACATGCCTCCACGCTGTAAGCTCCCTCGCAGGAGCGAGCAGCTAGAGCATAACCAATGTCACGGCCCTTTCAATTTTTGTAATTCTTCTGGCCGCTTCTGCCGCAGCTTCCTTCGTCCTCCAATCCTGATTGCGAGTTTGCCCCCGCCAGACATCCGCCCAGGCGTCAGTGCGTGAGATGGCGATGTAATGCCAACTCCAAACTCGCACAACTCGATGTAGTTTCGGTCCTTCATCGCCAAAAGAGATACTCTATTTGCCGAGTTCAGACATCTTCTGACGCGTCGCGAAGCATCTAGAGCCACAAAAACACCTATCCGAACAGCACAATTGAGAGGGGCGAATGCGCAAATTGCGACTGGTGCTTCTTGTCAGCGTGTCTTGCAGTGTGCCGATGCTAGGTCAAACCGATAAGGGCGAACTATTCGGCGGATATTCCTTCGAGCGGATTGCGCCTGGGTGCGGGTCAGACTATAGGTGTGGAACTGGCACCGGCGGTCCCGCCACGAATCTCAACGGCTGGACTGCATCGCTAACCGGTTACTTCTATAGGTCCTTAGGAATTTCGGCGCAGTTTACCGGAAACTACGACGGCACTGCGGCGCTGTCGTACTCGACGGTGCAGCGGTATACGTATCAATTCGGGCCTGCATATGCTTTTCGTGTGCGAAAGGCGAGGCCTTTTGCACACGCTCTGTTGGGGGGTGTCACTCAAAAATCGTCCGCCGACCAGACCCTAAACTACAGCCGGTTCATGTGGTCCGTGGGAGGAGGTCTGGACTTCAAGGCTTCGAGCCGAATATCTATTCGTCCCGTGCAGCTAGACTACGAGAGGCAAAGCGTTCCAGTAGTCAACACCGGCGGCCCGACACCCTTCCCCCCAGTCGGCGTCAATGGATTGCGGTACTCGGCGGGAATCGTTTTCAACTTCTAAAACTCACGTTCCGCAGCAACCCGCAGTTGGCGCGTTTGACGCTAACCAGGCCGATTACGCTCAAAAGCCCGGTCAGCGGGTCGATGAGTGGAATGGCGATGTTACGTCAACCATCAAGCATGATCCCTCAATCGAACTGACGATTAATTGTTCCAGACTGCTCCAGTGCATAGTAGGCTGCTCACCATGCCCCAATCTTCCGATGAACAGCACGATCGACGGGAAAGGCAAGGTCAGCGGAATTCTAGCCATCCCTTGCTCGGCAGAGGCGCATCCGTTCTCACCTGGAAAATATTTCGCGGAAAAACGAAGCAGAGGATTACAACGAAGGCAAGCACCGTGAAGGGGACGAAGATACAGAGAGCGGCGATCTCCGGCCGAGTTTACTTCTGCCAACGCGCACCGAAAATGCCGCGCAGGACGGCGATTCCCAGGGGTCGTGACGGTACATGCCTCCGCGCTGTAAGCTCCCTCGCAGGAGCGAGCGGCTAGAGCATAACGTCACGGCCCTTTCAATTTTTCGGCCGCCTTTCCTCCGCGTTCTCCCCACCTATTGGCTCTGCATTGCTCACTTCCTTTGATCTCTCCATAGAAGGGCAATTTGGGCCCTCACAGCCGTCCTCCTGAGCCGAGAACATCGCGGACTTCGCGACGTTCTCGGCCAGTGTGTTGCCAACCTAGTTGACAGTCAAGCTGAACGTTGTCGATGCCGACACATTGCCGGAAGTACCAGTTACTGTGACCGTGGAGGTCCCTTTGGGGGTGCCGTTGTATACGGGGGTGGAAGTGGGACCGTGCGAAGCACCGCTACAGCCAACCGTGAATATCGATACGCCCAAGACCAACAGGGTCAACATGGTCGCAGACGCTTTGAAGCGCTTTCCCGGGATTAGGAATGCCAGTCCAACCAGTCCCAGACCGGTGAAAGGCAACCAGGCAGCATAGAAAATTTCGCGATGTGAACGCGCCGCCGCCGTTGACGCCGTCGTAGTGATCGTCACCACCACATCGGTTTGCGTGGTGCCGGAAGCTACCGTTGGAGGTGCAAATGAACAGGCAGACTTGGCCGGCAGGTTCGAGCACGCCAGCGTCACCGCCCCGCTGATTCCTGGAGTGGGCGTGTAGGTGATGTGCTCGGTCGCAGAACCACCAGCTGTCGTACTGACAGAGGGCAGCGTCGGCGCCAGCGTGAATCCCGGATTGACCACGGTGACATTGGCCGTCGCCTGAACGGTGGCACCCTTCGTATCCACGACGGAAAGGATGACGCCGGTTACACCCACTGCATACGGTCCTGCGGGCGTCTGCGTCAGTGTGATCGGGTCGCCGTCGGGATCAGAAGAGCCATTGTCGATGTTCGCGTTGGCGCTACCGCCAATTATGGCCGCGATGACCGTGACGTTGTGAGCAACCGCTATGGGCAAGAGGTTGATGTTGCAATTGATCGCGCACGCCGGGATCTGGAGGGTATACGTGTTCGGCGGAACTGGAGGCGGCAGATTTCCTGCCACATCGTTTACGACAACCGTGTAGGAAGTTGAGGCTGTTGTTTCCACCCCAAAGGATTGACTGCTCGAGCTCAGGCCGGCGTCGCCCTGATAATTGGTCGCAATGTTGGTGGGGTCATAAGGAGTCGTATACAGAGACTCGAACAGGTTGACTCCCGACGACCCTGCCGTGAGTCCCAAATTCATACAGGACGACTGGCACGAGTTAAAAGTGTAGGAATCGAACGTGTGACTGCCTGTGAGTGCGCCCGGGAAAGCCTTGGGAGTTCCACACGCGCTGACCACACCGTTGCGGTTGATTCGGCCGACTTGCGTCCCGGTGGCAGCGGTGATTCCTGGCACCGCAGGCGGCTGGGTTCCGAGCGTATTGCTAATGCTGAACGTGCCAACCGGAAGCGTGAAATCCAGAGCCCTGGTCGGCCCTCCCGTATAGCCTACGGTGAGAGTGAAGTCGATAGTCTGGCCACACCCAAAGGCGGGATCCAGCGTGAAGGTGAACGGCGCCAGGTTGTTGCCGCCAGCCGAGCCCACCGGCATATCGGCATACGCACTCAGGGCGGGTTGCGTGATGTAAACATAGGGAGTGGAAGTGGTAAGCGTGGCCGTGATTCCCGTGGCTGCCTTTACTCCTGCAAGGTTGTTGAGCGCGATGACTAGTCTTGCTCCTTCGCCCGCCTCGATGACTCCGTTGCCGTTGCCCGGATTCTCGTCGGCGGTGATGATCCCTAGAACAGGGTTCGCAAGGCCGGCCACGCCCAGAGAATTAATCGCCTCCCAGGCCATCACAATGCCATTGCCGGAATCAGGGTCAAATCCCGTGCCCATGATGTCCACCGCTGTACCGGTCAGCGCGCTTCGCATCGCTGCAGCAGTCAGGCTCGGTTGTGCCGACAGCACGAGCGCTGCGACAGCTGCCGCCGCCGGTGCCGCCGCGGCCGTCCCGTAAAACGGACTGCCGAACCCTCCCACTCCGGTTACAGATACGCCATCGGCCGCCGTGATGTCCGGCTTGTTCAAAATCTGCCCACCGGTCGAAGAGAAATTTCCCGGTGTAATGGGCGTCGAATCGCCATTAAAGAATATTTGGCGCAGGCCGTCGGAACTGGTGATTTCAATCTGGCTCAAAGATGTAAACGGGTTGGGAAATGGCCCGTCGGGCGTGGGGCTTCCGCCAGACTTGGCGGCCGGTGTGGCAGCTACGGTATAAGCGCCGGAAGCCGCTGCATGGCCCTCCGTTGCTCCCGAAGTGGAGACTCCTAACTTGCCCTTGAACAGGACCAGATGGAAGAATCGGTCGGCCGCTCCCGTGTTCTGAAAGACGACGAGCCGGTTGTTATTGATGACGTTAGCGCTTCCAATCAGTTCTACCGGATCCTGGGTTCCGTTTTGAATGTTCGTGGACGCGCCCAGAATTGACGACCCAGTGCTGTTAAGAAGATAGAGATCGTAATCGTTGTTCGAAGCGCCCAGCGGATCTGCCCAATACAGGCCGACCACCTGCTCGCCGGGGGAAGTGATTGTGTCAAAGCCGTTGCCGCTTCCGAAATTGTGCACGTTCCCCGTGGGCAATGGCGAGGCCGACGCCTGAGCGACGAAGTCGCCTTCATACGTGCCCGAGGTGCCCGCGCCGAGGTTGCCATTGTCGCCTGCGGCAGAAAAATATAGCGCGCCGGCGGCGACAACATCATTCACCGCCTGAGTGACAACGCCACCCTGGGTGGTGGAAACCACGGCGGCAGTCTGGCCATCTTGAAACGGACTTTCGACAAAGTAAAAGACATCGTCAACAATGATGTCGCATCCGGCCGTGCGCAATGCCCGGATGTTTGCCGCAAAACTGGTGATGCTGTTGTTGGCGGTGGCGAAGTAGAGACTGGCTCCCGGCGCCATATCATGAATGATTTCCAACATGGCAGTGCCTTCGTCGCCGGCTCCGGCCTGCCCGGTGAGCACGGTAAGGCAGGGCGGCGCGCCGCAGTTCGGCGGAAGATCCCCAGTCGCCTGGCTCAGAGCTTTACTGGTAACTCCATCTGACAACACGCCGATTTTCAGCGGCGAACCATCCACACCAAACGCGCCGCGCGCGTCCACAGCGCGATGAGTGACGTTGCCTTCCGTTTCCACGCTGCCTTGACCGATTACCGGACGCCCTGTCACAGACATTGCTTTCGCCAGTTGTTGACGAACTCTCGCCGCCCGCTGTTGGAAACCCGCCGCCACTTGCCCGAACTGGGTCGGACTGAAGTGTCCAACGTGGTTTGCCTCAGTCATGGAGTTTTGCTTGGGCGAAATGAAGATCACGTCCGGTGACGCGGCCAGCGCCTCGATCTGCTCAGGCGGTATGCTCGCGCGGATGCTGCGCAGGGACCGATTGACGTACAACACTTGTGCACCGGCGGCGTTGAGCTGCCCCAGCAGAGCGTCAGTGATATGGGCGACAATGTCGGCGACGATGTAGTCGCTCGCATCGAGGTCCACCCCGGTGTAGAGGTATGAAACTCCGGGCGCAGCAGGCTTTCCGGCCAGCATGCGGATGGTGTACAGAACGTTGGAATCAATTTTCTGTTGCGCTGGCGTGCGCGAAGCTTTTTCCTGCCGCAAGGCCTGGATCTGCTGCGCTGCGAAGAGACTCATGCCATTCGGCAGAATTGCCTGGCTAACTGCGCTCGACGCTTGTTCGGGCGACACCTTGGGCTGAAACTTGTGAAATTGTAGGTCCGTGGGTGCCACGGTCTGGCCGGCAAGAACGCTACTAGTCACCAGAACGAAAATACTCGCCAGCGTTGTGATTCGTGCGAACGAACGAGTTTCGGTACAACGAAAAGCGGATGCTGACATTTTAGTCTGCCTCATGGTGGAATGATGTGCCGCTAAGCTGTTGCTGGCCGTTCGTGCGACATTCACGTAGCTATCCATCGCCTGGGTCACGTGGGCGGCAGCAGCACTGGCTGTTCTTCACGAATCAAAAAAAAGATAACGCGGGCTTTAATTTCGGCAGTGTCTAAAATTGATCAGTTGTTGAGATTAGTCGCGGTCAGCTCCCATTTTGAAAATGCAGTATGGAAACGGCCTGAAAAAGGAAAATGATGGAATCACTTATCAAAGAATCTGATTTGGAGATTGCAAGATGGAGTTGAGGGCGATCGGTAAACTATTAGCGCCGTCCCAGAATCTATGGGCCTTTGTCACCTGAGTTATATCGTAGAGGATCTCTTCAAACTGGCGGGCCTTTACACCCCCACCAGCAAGGGATGAACCGAAAAAAGGAGCACGCCTCAGGCGTGCTCCTCGTCTTTTCTCAATTCCCTGATCAATACTGGGGCCCGACATCGTGCGAAGCAATCTGGTCATACGGCACGTTGGACGGAATGTTGTAGCGCGCCATGATGTCCTGCATCTTCCGCGTATCTTTCTCCAGATCGTCGCGATCGCCTTTGCGGCTGTCGTTCACCCACTTCGCATAAGCCTTATCGAAATCACGCTGGTCGTCGGGCGAGAGCCGGGTCTGCACATACGTGGTTGGGCCGGCTACGGTTTGTCCATAGGCGGGTGGGGCGGATACGGGGTATGCCGCAGGCGTGGCCAACTGATCGTACGGAACATTCGATGGAATGTTGTTGCGCGCCATGATGGCCTGCATGTGTTCCATGTCGCGAGCCGCGTCATCCCGGTCGTTGCGGCGGCTGTCATCCACCCATTGCGAGTAGTAGCGGTCGAAATCCCGCTGATCGTCGGGAGCGAGCCGGGCGTATGTGCCGTTCGGCACATATCGCCGTTCCTCGACGTATCCAGGCGCACCCACAAATCCAGTGCTGGCCACCTGATCAAAAGGCACGCCGACAGGAATGCTGTTGCGGGCCATGATTTCCTGCATCTTGCGCACATCCCGGTCGATGTCGTCGCGATCGTTCTTGCGCGTATCGTTCACCCATTTCGTATAGTACTTATCGAAGTCTTTCTGGTCATCCGGCGGAAGTTGTCGCGCATAAGAGCGTGCAGGATACGCATTGCCCGTGCTGGCAATCCGATCGTACGGAACATTGGCGGGGATGCCGGCGCGCGCCATGATCTCCTGCATCTTGCGGACGTCTTTGGCAAGGTCATCCCGATCGTTCTTCCGGGTGTCGTTCACCCATTTTGTGTAGGCTTTATCGAAATCTTTCTGGTCGTCGGGCGAAAGCCTGCCGGATTGGCAAACCGCAGGTATTACCAGCAGCGCAGATAGCAGCGCCATAGTCTGTAAAATTCTCGTCATAAGTAGGATCCTCCGATGATTTGTCGGACGAAGCAGCGCACAAACCACTTCGGGGCCCACCTTTCAGATGACGACATCCCGTCTGGTTGTTGGCCAGAAACCTGCCGTCGCGGCGGCTCCGCGAAAAGCCGCGTGTTTTCAAACGAATGCGGGGATGCGCTGGAATTCGAGAGCGAGCCGCTTGTGATGGCACGGAGCTGAATCGGGGAAGAACATTTCGAAGTTTAGGTCTTTCCCCCTATTGACCTCACGACTCCTGCTAGAAAATCGTTTTACTAACTACCCCTCCCCTGTGCAATAATTCCTCCGCATCATCCTCCGCGCCGGCTATGCGCCTCTGCGGAAATTCACTCGCAACACTTGTGAGGACGGTAAAATCTCATGGCTAAGAATCCCCTGTCCCGTCGTCAATTCATTCAGCTCGGCAGCGGCGCCGTCGTCGCCACTACTCTCGCCAAGAACGTTTTGCAGCCCCGCGTACTTTCCGCCGCAGCTCGTCCCGTCGCGCCCAGCGACACCGTGCGCTTCGCCTCCATCGGAACCGGCATTCGTGGATGCGAACATCTCCAGGCCTCTCTCGACGTGCCCGGCATTCAGTGCGTTGCCGTCTGCGACCTCTATGACAGCCGCCACACCGCCGCGCAGGAAGCGGTAAAAAATCCCAGCGTCCCAGCCACGCGCGACTATCGCTCCATCCTCGATCGCAAAGATGTCGACTCTGTCCTCATCGCCACCATGGACCATCAGCATCGCCACATTTTCGAAGACGCCTGCGCCGCCGGCAAAGACATCTACTGCGAGAAGCCCATGTCGCACACCGTCGAAGACGGCTTCTCCATGGTCGAAGCCGCGCACAAGGCCAATCGCATGGTCGCCGTCGGCAGCCAGCGCGTCAGCTCCGTTCTTTATGCCAAAGCCAAAGAGATTTACGATTCCGGCAAACTCGGCGAAGTCTTCTCCATCAACGCCTACTGGGATCGCAATTCCCCTAGCGGCGCATGGGTCTATCCCATTCCCCCCGACGCCAGCGAAAAAACCATCGACTGGAACGCCTTCCTCGGCAACGCTCCCAAGCGTTCCTTCGATCCCGTCCGCTTCTTCCGCTGGCGCTGCTTCACCGACTACGGCGAAGGCCTCGGCGGCGATCTCTTCGTCCATCTGATTTCCGGAATCCACTTCATTACCAGCACCAAAGAGCCCGCGCAGCGCGCGCAATCCAGCGGAGGTCTCTTCCACTTCAAGGACGGCCGCGAGTTCCCCGACCTCATTGAAACCCTCTACGACTATCCCAACTTTCGCGTGACTCTGCGCTGCAACCTGAACAACGACGGTGGCGAGTTCATCGGCTTCTACGGCACCAAAGGTACGATGATCATCAAAGACGCAACCCTCACCTACACGCCCCAGGACACGCGCCCCGAGCCCGAAGGCTACTCGATCTACGGCTGGCCAAAAGCTCTGCGCGACCAGTACCTGCAGAAGTGGCACGAAGAGCACCCGCAACCGCAGGCTTTGGAGTGGAAAGTTGACAACGAAGGCGAGTCCTATTCCAACCCCCCCGGATACAGCGACACGGTTGACCACCAGGCCAACTTCTACAACGCCGTCCGCACCCGCAAACCGGTAGTAGAAAATGAAGTCTTCGGCAACTACGCAGCGATAGGTTGCCACCTGGCAAACTTCTCCTACTTCAACAAATCAGTAGCAGTCTGGGACCCGTCCGCCAAGAAGATAGTAAAAGGCTAGAACGCTCACGTAGGGACAGCCTGCCTCGGCTGTCCCGTTCTTGTCTCTGCGACTTCGGAATTTGACTCTGGAATTTGACTTTGGAATCTGACTCTGGACTCTGGACTTTGATTTTGACGCTGACAATTCCTCTGCTATCATCCCCTCCCGGGACCCCAATTCCCCGCTCGCCCCAGGAGTAAACCATGTCGAATTCTTCTTCCTTCGTCCCCCCACGCATCGCAATCCGTTTCCATGTTCTAGTCGCTTCTCTATGCCTGTGTGCCGCATGCGCTCTGCAAGCCCAATCCGGCCCGCCCCCCACTGAACGCCAGGACGTCACCGAAGTCTTCTTCGGCCAGAGCGTCACCGATCGTTATCGCTGGCTCGAAAACTGGCGCGAGGGAAAAGGCGCCGACTGGCTCAAGGCGCAAGACACCTACACCCGTTCCACCCTCACCAGCATCCCGGGCCGCGAAAAATTTCTCGCCCGCGTCAAGGCTCTCGACACTGCCAGCACGCGCGTTCGCAATGCTCAGGTCTGGGGCGGGAAACTTTTCTATCTCAAGGCTGACCCCACCGCCGACAATGTGAAGCTCTATGTAAAGGAGGGCAACTCAACCGAGCGCCTGCTGCTCGATCCCGAACTTCTCACCAAAGACGGCGTCCACTCCTCCATCGACTACTATCAACCATCGCTCGATGGCGCCCTGGTCGCCTACGGGATTTCTCCCGGAGGCTCGGAGAACAGCGTCATCCACATTCTCGAAACGGCCAGCGGAAAAATGCTGCCTGACGCCATCGACCGCGCCCGCTTCGGCGGCGTCTCCTGGCTGCCGGGCAACAAGGCTTTCCTCTACAACCGCCTGCAGAAGCTTACCCCCGACATGCCCCGCACCGCCTTCGAGCAGCGCAGCCGCGTCTACGTCCACGAACTCGGCCAGGATCCCGAGAAAGACCGCTTCGTCTTCGGATACGGCTATTCTCCGGACGTGAAGGTTGACGACAACGATCTCAGCTTCGCCTCCTACACCCCGGGCTCGCCCTACATTCTTGGACTCCTGGCACACGGAACGCAGAACGAAGCCACCGCCTACTACATCCCGCTCGATCGGCTCAACGCCCAACCCATTGCGTGGAAAAAACTCTTCGACGTGGATGCCGCCATCACTAATTTCGTGCCTCGCAACGACGACATCTATCTGATGACTCACAAGAACAAGTCACGCTATGAGGTCATTCGTACCAGCCTCAAAAATCCCGACCTCGCTCACGCCACAGTCGTCGTTCCCGCCAGCGAAGTCGTCATTCAGGAAGTCGATGTCGCCAGCGACGGCATCTATCTTCGCGATCTCGACGGCGGCATCGGCCGCATGCGCCGCCTCTCCTTCGACGGAAAAATCGAACCAATCGCCGTCGGCAAAGGGCTCTCCGTGGCCGACATCTCCATAACTCCGACTGAACCCGGCGCGCTCATCCACGTCGTCTCCTGGACCACGTCGCCGACTTTCTTGCGTTACGATCCAAAATCCAAAGCCGTCACAGAAACTGGGATTCAACCCCCGATACCGGTCAACACATCAGGTTACGAAGCGGAAGAAGTCAAAGCCAGGAGTGCCGACGGAACTATGATTCCGCTTTCCATCATCCACTCAAAAAAACTTGCGCATGATGGCAACCATCCTACTCACCTGATCGGTTACGGCGCTTACGGTATTTCCTTCGATGCTTATTTCGATCCGGTATGGCTGGCGTGGCTGGAGCGCGGCGGCGTGATCGCCATCGCTCATGTGCGGGGCGGCGGAGAATACGGAGAAGACTGGTATCGCGCTGGCTACAAGCTCACCAAGCAGCACACCATCGATGATTTCATCGCCGCAGCCCAATACTTAATCGAGAACAAATACACCAGCGCTCAACGCCTCTCGGGCGAAGGCACCAGCGCCGGCGGCATCCTGATCGGCGGCGCTGTGACGCAGCGCCCCGATCTATTCGCCGGAGCTCTGATCCGCGTGGGCTGCTCCAACGCCACGCGCATGGAATTCACTCCCAACGGCCCGCCCAATATCGCCGAGTTCGGCTCAGTCACCGACGCCGATGGCTTCAAGGGCCTCTTTGCCATGGACGCATATCAACACGTGAAAGACGGCACAGCGTATCCGGGAATATTGTTGACCGCCGGAATCAACGATCCGCGCGTCGATCCCTCCCAGGCAGCAAAAATGACGGCTCGCTTGCAAGCCGCCACGTCCAGCAAGAAGCCCGTCCTGCTGCGCGTCAACTACGACGCCGGACACGGCATGGGCTCAACCCGCGCCCAACACGATCTGGAGTACTCCGACGAAATGTCATTCCTGCTCTGGCAATTCGGCGACCCCGACTTCCAGCCTCGCGAAATAGCCAAAGGAAATTAAGGGCAACGTGTTAGCGCGAGGGTGCCCCGTCCTGATGTTCCATTTCTTAGTGGGATCCAGTAGGTAGAGACCACGACATGGCAATTCCGTATTACCACGTTGATGCCTTCACGAGTGAGCTATTTGCAGGGAACCCGGCGGGAGTCTGCATCCTTTCCGCTCCTCTCGCGGACAGCATCATGCAGAAAATTGCGGCTGAGAACCGGCACAGCGAGACCGCGTTTGTTGTTCCTCGAGCGGATGGCGATTTCGACTTGCGCTGGTTTACACCCAAAGTCGAGGACGACCTTTGCGGGCATGCGACCCTGGCATCCGCCTATGTGCTCGCGCTGCGGAAACACAAGGCGTGGCCGGTTCGCTTCTACACCCGCAGCGGTGTGTTGACCATCGCTCAGAACGTCGCCCAGAATTCCGTCGCTCAGAACAAACACAGCTTTGTAATGGACTTTCCCGCCATGCCACCCCAGCCATGCGAGACGCCAGTCGGCCTGTTACCAGCCCTGGGTCTGAGCGCGGGGGTAGTACTGAAATCGCGCGACTACCTCGTAGTGCTGGACCAGGCTGAGCAAGTGCGAGCGCTTGCGCCCGATATTGCCGCTCTTGCCAAACTCGACGCCGGGCGCGGAACGATCGTTACTGCTCCCGGCGAGGGGGACGCCGATTACGTGTGTCGAATGTTTCTACCCTCGGCCGGCATCGATGAGGACCCTGCCACCGGATCGATACACTGCATACTGGCTCCATATTGGGCGGGCCGGCTGGGTAGGAACACATTCCGTGCGCAACAACTTAGCGCCCGCGGTGGATCCGTGCAGTGCACCATCGCTGGCGATCGAGTGAAGATCGCAGGCAGCGCACGCCTCTACCTTCACGGCACGCTCGAACTCTAAAGCGTCTGCCCTCCGATCCTTTGGGCTGTCCGCGTTCTCTGCGCTTAGCGCTCTTTTTTCTTCCGCGCGTAAAACTTTCGCACCTTTGCCCGATTCCCGCAGCGCGTCATATCGCACCATCGCCGCCGATGGCTCTTGCTGGTATCCAGAAAAAACCATTCGCAGACTTTCGACGAGCATGCCCGCACAAGAGCCAACTGATCCGAAACCAGCAGATCGGCCGCGGAGCGCGCTATCGGCCACAGCACGCTGTTGAAATCAAGCAAATCGTCATAGCCCCATTCGAAGCGGCCGTTGACCGCGACCAGCCGCATGTGTTCTGCCGCCGCTTGAACATAATTGTTCAATCTCGCCAGCGCCAGCGCGGGCGCCTCTCGCTGGTTCATGATCGCCCAAAAAATATCGTGAATCGCCTCACGCAATTCTCTGCCCAGGAGCAGTGCCTGCTGTGCGCGATCGGGCTCCGCATAACTCCGCTCGAAAAGCCGATCCACCTGGCACGGCTCAAGCACTGCCGTATCTTCGCCAAAACGGGCAAGATCGATATAACTCTCCAGCAATTCTTTGGGCTTGATGTGCCGATCGTCGAGCGTGTTCACGAAGTCGAGGGCTACGTTGCCCGCAACCAGATCGAAGCGCGGCGGACGCCGCCGCACAATTTTCCTGTTCCCTTCCGTGGATGTGGGCTTCAGAGTCTTTTTCCTTCCGGACTGCGGATCAGACTTCAGACTTCAGACTTCAGACCTTGGACCTCGCCGGGCAAGTTTAAGGCCCGAGGTCCGAGGTCTAAAGTCCTGTTTTCTATTATCTAACCCTTAAAACATTATTTACAAGTTAGAACCGCTGGGCTAACATCATACTAACCACTAAATATAAGTTTAGTGGTTAGATTAGAATCCATACAAAGCGGCTCAAATTATGGTTCGCAAAGACCGATTGGCAAAGCAAGAAATGATAAACATCGGAGGCAGACCCGTGCTCGTACCCACGCAAAAATTGGCAACCGAAAAAAGCCGTGCCTATTCCATTCAGTTGGCGCTCGCCTTCGCCGCTATCTATCTCGTGTGGGGTTCGACGTATCTTGCGATCCGTTACGCAGTCGAGACCATTCCGCCGCTGGTCACCGCGGGCATCCGGCATTCCATTGCGGGCGGAATCATGTTCGCCTGGGCGTGGGCGCGCGGCTATCGTCCCACACGCGCGCATTGGATTTCTGGGTCCATCGTCGGAGCATTATTTTTTCTCATCGGTCACGGATCATTACATTGGGCCGAACAATATGTGGGATCGGGACTGGCCGCGCTGCTGCTTGCCACCGAACCGATGTTCATTGTGGTGCTGGCCTGGTCGATGGGGCAGCAGAAGATCAGCCGGCTGAGCGCGCTGGGCCTGGGTTTGGGCGCGCTTGGCGTGGCGTTACTCACGGCCGCGGAGTTGACGGTGAAAGGTTCGAGCCTGCTGGCCATCGCGGCGGTGCTGGTGGGTTCGTTGTCGTGGTCGGCCGGAGTAGTGATCTCGCCCAAACTCAAGCTGCCTTCGGACGCTCTCGGTCGCACGGCGCTGCCAACCATCTGCGGCGCAGTCATGCTGCTCGCAGCCGCGGGACTGACCGGCGAGTTTCACGCCACGCACTGGGCCAGCATTTCTTTGAAATCAATTTTGGGATTGGCCTATCTGATCGTCTTCGGATCCGTGATCGCGTTCACTGCCTACACATGGTTGCTGCAGCGCTGCCCTCCGGCGCTGGTGGCGACGCACACCTACGCGAATCCAGTGGTCGCCGTGTTTCTGGGATGGCTGTTGGCTTCCGAACCGTTGACGATGCGGGTGGTTCTGGCGACGGTGGCAATCCTGGGAGCAATCCTGCTGATCCGCAAAGGCGAACAGGCCGCGGCTTCTGCGGCCGTGCCCGCGGCTGTCCGCGTCTCTGCGAAAACCGGATCAACTGCAGCCCAGTCAATCAACGAATGCGCTTAGTAGTTGCGCTGCAATTCGGAACACACGATCCATAAGTGGTCCATGTATTCGCCGCTCGTGGATCGGAATCCCGTGATCACTGCGCCGGGCGGGCAGTGAGCCTCCACGGGTCTTCCTCCCGGACGCGGGCGCGTGACCGATTGGGTCAGTTCGACCCGGGGACGGTCGCGTCCCTCGACGATCTCGCGAACCCTACTGCATTCGCCAATCGCTTCATCGATGGAGGCGCCGGTGCGTCCGCGCAAGCCGCGTAGAACGCTGCCCTCGGAGCAGCGCGCGTCATAGACGGGGCGGCCGCCGGGACTGCCCGTTCGCTCGGTCATCCTTCGCTCGTCCCCCACGCTGCCATCCGGCCGCAGGCGAGCGCAGTCGAGCCATGCCTGGTTGAAGAATTCGCCGGTCTGCACATGAAAGCCCACCGCTACGAAGCCGGGTTCGCATAGCGCGTCGGGGGAAGGCCTTCCTCCGGAGCCGCCGCCGAAGTCGCGCGAGATGCGTTCGCGAGACATCACGCGAATCCCATCGCGGTCGTGATCGCGGTCATGATCGCGGTCCCGGTCGTGATCACGATCCTGAGGCGTCGCCAGCGCGACGAATGCGATCAGGAACAGAATTGCGAGCACGGCGGTGACTCGCAGTGTCGAGTTTTGCCACAGAGTTTTGCGGATTGGAGTTGACCTGCTGCTTTTTGAAGTATTCATGTGCACGCCCTTTTTGAAAGATCGGCACACCCGAAGCAAGCGCCGATCCCGATTTGATTGGAATAGTAAAAGTTGATCGCAGCGGTGACAATGCGCAGCCGGGTTCCCGCAGCAAGCAGTCATTTTGTTCTGTTCATCGCTCGATGGAATTCTCTCGAGGTGGGTCAGTTCCGCTGGGCTTCGCCCCACGCGGGACAGCCGAGGCGGCTGTCGCTACGTGAGCTGTGGTTGACGCTTCTTAAGGTGCGGTGAACCCTGGCGTGTACTATTCTTTGCGCGCCGCTGCTCCGATCATCGGAACAAGTCAATCGGCGCCGGATTCCCGCGAGCGCTTCCGAGAACATCTTTTTCGTTCAAGGAATCGCCGGCGCTGGGTCAGCGGAAAAAATGCGGAGAAGTAAATGATTCCAGAGCGACGCAGTTGCCTGCGGCACAAGGTGCATGGGCCGGTGTTTGCCAGCTTTGACGGCGTTACCGGAGGAATGATTCTCGATCTCAGCGAGCAGGGCGTGTCCATGCAAACGATCGTCCCGCTGGAAGCTGAGCGCAGAGTGCAGTTGCGTCTGGATCTGCCGGACTCCGATGCTCATCTGGAGACTACCGGTTACGTTGCGTGGGCCGACGCGCTGGGCCGCGCCGGAGTCAGATTCTCGGAACTTCCGGTGGAGGCGCGGCAGCGGCTGGATGAGTGGCTGGCACACAACGAGAAAGCGCCCAGCCGGAAAGCGCCGAAGCTTACCTTCGACCGAGTCATGGAACCGAGCGCCGGGAGCAAGTTTTTTGGGGACGGAATTGCGAAACCACGATCGGTGAGTTTGGAAGCCGAGGCTGGAAGTTTGGAGGCGGCCGCCGGAATGCAGGGCTCGCCGGCGGTTTCGTCCACGATTCAGTACGAGTTCAACTCGCTGGGGCCGGACTTGAACAGTGCGCTGCGGGTGATCAGCGAACGCGCGCGAACGCTTTTGCGGGGCAGCGGCGCCGCCATCGCGCTGAGCGAGCGGGGTCCGATGATGTGCCGGGCGAGCGTGGGCAGCGGAGGACCGCCGCTGGGAACCCATGTGGATGTTGATTCCGGCTTTTCCGGGGAGTGCGTTCGCAGGGGAAAATCCCTGCGCTGCGATGACAGCGAAGACGATTCGCGCGTGGATGCCGCGATCTGCCGGCGGCTCGGGATTCGCTCGATGGTGGCGACGCCGATCCGGTATGAGCGCGAGGTGGTGGGGCTGGTGGAAGTTTTTTCCCCACGGTGTTTTGCTTTTGACGACGGCGATATGGAGGTCTTGGAACGGCTGGCGCAGACCGCGCTGCTGGTGCTGAGTCAGGCGCAGCTTTTCAGGCGCGGGGTGAGTTGAGTTTTTTTCGTCGGCGATGTTTTCGAGAGAATTGGCTTCGGGGAATTCAACGGGACCTGCGGATTTTTCTTTCGCCCCTTCCGGGGCTTGCCGATTTTCCTGCCGGTCACCCACAGCTTGCGCTGTGGGCTGCATTCTTTCGCCGCTTCGCGGCTAGAGCTTTACGAAGTTCTTGCACATCGCCGCCTGGAATTTATTTCTGACGACCGTGATCAGGATTTCTTCAACTTGTATCCGGGCGGGATTTCGAAGACGGAGGGATGCGGCTCTTCGGTGGAAGTGGGCTTGCAATAGGTGGTTTGCTCGCCGGCAGGGCTCGACATTTTTGTGAGGATCGGAGTCTTTAGTTTTACGCTGGTCCAAACTTCGGTGACGGTGGGTGGCAGTGGTTTGGGTGGTTGCGCCGGCTTGGGAGGCGCGGCCGAGGCGGGGAGGCCGGGGACTTTTGGCGCCGCCGGCGCCTGCGGTTTTGGCGGGGCTTGCGGCATCGGCGGCGGTGTAAAGATAAACCGCTTGCCTTCGACTTCGTGGCCTTCAATCGTGCTTTTGCCTAACTCCTGCACTTGGAGGGACGGAGGCTGGGCCGCTGTGGCGGGAGGCTTTGGAGCGCCCGGGGCGCCCGGTGCAGCTGCGGCGGGCGGCGTGGGGATAACAAGCGCCTCTTTTTTCAAGTGATCGAGCAGGATGGTTTTCTGGGCGGCAGGAACGGAGATGACGCTGGTGGTGGGCGTGTCGAGACGCATGGCGCCGCTGCTCGAGCGCCACATACGCGACGCGGATTGAGTCGGCGGGCTGCCGCTGGCGGCCTGTGTCCTGGTGGCGCAATCGGAACAGGACGGAGGGGTCGGCGGAGGGGTTGGTGGCTCCACGGTGCGACAGTTTAACACGGCGGGGTTTCCCGGCGATGCCCGGGCTTTTCTTGCCGGAGCGCTGATAGGTATCCTTCGACTGCGGTTGGATTTCGCGCTCGGCGCGCGATGTCCAATCCTCGCTCAGGAGGACAGGTGCCGAGACAGAATGACCAATGCCGGAGGTCAGGCCTGTGCGGATTGATTCATGCTGCCGCAATCTTCCATATGGGGCGCGCGAGCCATACTATACAGAGGTACGGTCGCTCGCATACTGGTCCCCCGAGCATCCGATTCGATTTCCAGCTTGCCGTCCAGTTCGCGCAGGCGCTCGCGCATGCCGGCCAATCCCACTCCGGTTTCCGCACTGACTGCGGTCAGCAACCGCAAACGTTCTTCAGGGATACCCTTGCCGAAATCTCTTACTTCCAAAATCACAGCTTCGCCTTGACGACTGAAGTTGATGCTCGCCTCCGACGCTCCGGAGTGGCGATGCACATTGGTCAAGCTCTCCTGCAGCACGCGGAACAACGCAACCTCCATACTCCTGGGAAGCCGCTCGTGCGAATTGGCAATTTCCGCTTTGACGTTAATTCCGCTACGTTTGGAAAAGCCCTCGATATACCATTCGGCGGCGCAGGCAAATCCCACCTCATCCAACAAGGGCGGATGCAGTAAGTAGGACATAGTTCTGATTTCCTCGAGCGCCTGATCCGCCAGAGCTTCGACCTGGGAAACCAGAGCCAGCTTTGGCACATCTTGTTCGCAGCTTTGCTGCAGGAACACAACAGCCATTTTCAGAGCGGCGAGCGTTTGGCCGGTGCTGTCATGCAAGTCCCGCGCGATTCTGCGTCTTTCCTCATCCTGCACTTTCAGCAGCCGTTGAGTAAGTTTTTGCAGTTCTGCCGTGCGTGTCGCCACTAACGATTCAAGTTCCTGATGTTCGAGCGCCAGTTGTCTGGACTGTTTTGAGTGGATCCACATAACTTCTCCTTGCGAAGCGGTTGGGAGAGATGAACGATTATTTTGGTTAAGAATTGTTTAGGAAAGGATGGTGTAATTAAGAATGTTCTAATTCTCCCATTTTGGGAGCGGGGAGTCTGATCACTATTGCTCACACGGCAGTTGGCCCCGAGTTGGGAGACATGGCCAGATTAGAAAGATTAAAAAGATTAGACCGTAGCTAGTTCGGGTTCGGTGAAAAAAGGGAAATGGTTTTTAGAACCAGATGGCACTTATCGAGGATTTGCTCCCATGCATCGGCTTCGCGACCGAGGGTCGCGGGCGGGGCGCCCCGCGCCATATGTTTAGCGTGAATGGTCGCGGCGGCGGAGGTAGTCGATGAACATCTGCTCGACGGGCTTGTCGTAGGCGATGGAGATGTGGCGGACGGGGCGTCCGCTGACGAAGTGGCAAACTTCTTCGGCGAGATTCTTGGCGTGATCGCCGGCGCGTTCCAGCGACTGGGTCATAAAGATGACTTGCAGACTGGCTTGCCGGTGGATGTTTTCCGGATTCTCGATGTGGCGCAGGAAGATGAGGTTGCGCAGGCGGTCCATTTCGGCGTCGGCGCGGAGGACGTCAATGGCCTTCGGGACATCGCGGCCGGAAAACGCGACGCCGCAATCGGTCAGCATTTTTTCTAGGAGGGTCGCCATCTGGGTGAGATCGCGAGTATCTTCGGAGTCGATGCGTCCACTGACGGAGTGGGCGCTGTTGGCGAAGCTGAGCAGCAGGTCGCCGATGCGCTCGAGAGCGATCATCACCTTCATGCAGGCCAATAGTTCGCGGGCTTCGGCGGGGCCAACTTCGGTGATGGCAGAGGTGACTCCGCTGTCGATTTCCACGTCGAGGGTATCGAGTTCGCGTTCGCGCTGGCGCAGCGAGTTGAGTAAAGCGCTGGATCCGGTGGCGATGCCTTCGGCGGCCGCGCCGGCGGCTTCCTGGGCCATGCGGCAGGCTTCTACGGTACGGCGCACCAGATAGTGATGAGCCGGTTCGGAGACGGAGGCTTGGGTCGCGCTGCTCATAGGGATATCCACGGGGCTACGTTGGAGTCTGTCGTCGCGATTCTGCTGGTGCGGAATTGTATCGCGATGGATGAGCATAAGATTTCCCGGGGACTTGTGGTTAATAAGTTGTGAATTTTGTGTCATTTTCCGGAAGGGGGGGACTTCTTTTTTCCTAGAAAAGGCGACTGCTCATGGAAGGGGACGGGTTGGATTCGCGTTTTCTTGACAGCCGAGGCGGCTGTCTCTACGTGAGTTGTGGTGGAGTCTCGGCGGTGGGGAGGGTGAAGAGGAAGATGCTGCCGCGGGTGAGTTCGCTTTCGGCGCGGATGGAGCCGCCGTGGGCCAGCATGATGTGTTTGGCGATGGCGAGGCCGAGGCCGGTGCCACCGGATTCGCGGGAGCGGGCTTTATCGACGCGATAGAAGCGTTCGAAGAGGCGGGACAAATGCTCGGAGGCGATGCCGGCGCCGAAATCCTGGACATAAAATTCGATTCCGAATTCGACACCGCGGCCGGCGGGGCGGGCGCCGAGAACGATGCGGCTACCGGCGCGGCCATACTTCATGGCATTGTCGATGAGATTGGAAAAAACCTGATGAATGGCTTCGCGGTCGGCGCGCACCGGAGGCAGGGATTCGATGGAGGGGGTACGTCCACTGATCTCCATCTCTTGCAAATCCATCTTTTGTAACCCCATGATCTGCAAGTTGACGCCCTGACCACGGGCGATTTCGCGAAAACTCTCTTCGGCGTCGTGCAGGAGTTCGATGGGCGGGACGACTTCGGTATCGAAACGAGTTTCGCCGGATTCCACGCGCGCCAAAGTGAGCAGGTCTTCGGTGAGACGCGACATGCGGGCGGCGTTTTTGCGGATGATTTCGAGAAATTCGCGAGTGGGACCGGAGTTGTCGGAACTGTCGAGAAGAGTCTCGGAGTATCCCTGGATCGAAGTCAAGGGCGTGCGGAGTTCATGGGAAACGTTGGCGATAAAATCGCGGCGGGTTTTTTCGACGCGCTCAGTCTCGGTGAGGTCGCGCAGCACGGCGACGGCGCCGCCGTCGGGCAGGGGAGCGGCCGTAACGTCGAAGGCGCGGCCGTGGACGATCGACGTAGCGCGGGTCGTCTTTACCTGTTTCGTAGTGGTGGCGGCTTTAACGGCGGCGAGGAAATCGGGGTCACGGATGGTTTCGACGACAGGGGCATTCAGGCGGGTGCGTTGCGGGACAAGGCGGTCCATGGGCTGGTTGGCCCACTGCACGAGGCCGTCGCGGCTCACGGCGATGACTGCGTCCTGCATGCTGTTGAGCAGAGTTTCGAGTTGATGCTGGCTGGAACGCACGCCGGCAAAGCTGCGTTCGACCTGGCTGGCGGTTTTGTCGATGGCAGCGGCCACGCGGCCGATTTCGTCGAGCGGCTTGTCTTGGACGCGGGCCTCGAGGTCCCCCTTCTCGATGCGGACGGCGACATCGACGATGCGCTCCAGGCGGCGGGAAGTCCAGACAGAGACGAAGGCGGCGATCAGCAAAGCGATGAAAAACGCGATAGTTGATCCCCAGAGAAGGCGGCGATGCACTTGACCTTGCACGGCTTCGACATCGGAGAGTGGATAGGCGAGGCGTACTGCGCCTCCGGAAATGGGAGCAGCCACGTAAAGAAAAGGAATACCGAGGGTGGCGCTACGGCGTTCGTTCTCGCCGGTTTGGCCAGCCAGAGCCGCGGCGAACTCCTTGCGGGTCGCATGATTTTCCATGGTGGCAGGATTGGATTCGGAATCGGCGAGAACTTTCCCCGAGCCATCGATCACGGTGGCGCGCGCACCGGCGGCTATGCCTTCCTGGGCGGCGATTTCAGTGAGCGTGTGGTTGCGGTCGGTTTCGACACGGTGCGCGAAGAGAAGAGTCTTCTGCGTAAGGTTGCGCTCGATCTCGGTGCGCAGGGAAGCTTCCCATGCGCTGCCGATCATGACATCGAGAATGGCGGCGGTGGTGGCGATTACGATCAGGAATACGGCGAGGAGTTTGAAGAAGATGCGGTTCTTCATGCTCTCCTCATTGAGGCACTCGACGGGACCAGGGAAATTTGGAGAGAGAGTCAAAATCCTCACCCTGTCGCAAAATGCGCGACAAGGGTGGGGCACCCGCTTCGTTGGGAAACCAGACGGTTGGAGAGAAGGTCTGGCGCTTCATCTTCTCCTCATTTTGGGGACTCGAAGCGGTAGCCGGCGCCGCGGACGGTTTTCAGGTATCGCGGATTCTCCGGGTCGGGCTCGATTTTCTCGCGGATGCGGCGGACGTAAACGTCGACGGACCGCGGGGTGACGTAGGCAGTGTCGCGCCAGACGGAGTCGAGGAGATGGTCGCGGCTGAAGACGCGTCCCTTGTGGCGCGCGAAGTAGTCGAGCAGGCGGAACTCGGTGGCCGTGGTGGAAACGGGGTTGCCGCGCACGGTGAGAATCATGGCGGAGGGGTCGATTTCAATGTCCCCGACTTTCAACGGGCTGGGTGGCAGGGGACGCTCGAAGCGGCGCAGCACGGCTTTGACGCGGGCGACGAGTTCACGCGGGCTGAAAGGTTTGGCGATGTAGTCGTCGGCGCCGAGTTCGAGGCCGAGGACGCGGTCGGCTTCGCTGCTCTTCGCGGTCAGAAAAATTACGGGAACCGAAGAGAGGCCGGGAGTCTGGCGAATGGTGCGGCAGATTTCGAGACCGTCTTTGCCGGGGACCATGATGTCGAGGACGAAGAGTGCGGGGCGTTGGCGCTCCGCGTCGGCGAGAACGTTGGTGCCGCTGGGGTAGACACGGACGGTGAAGCCGTCGTTTTCAAGATGATGGCGGACGAGGCGGGAAATGTCGGGATCGTCTTCGACGACGAAAAGGCTAGGTTTCACGGGATTATTGTAACGAAGGCAGTAGCGAGTACCTAGTACCGAGTGGTTCGATTTGCGCATTCGAGGCGGAAAGGGCTGGATTTTTACCGAATATTCACAATCAGGTTGCCGGCGCGGTCGAGGTGGGCAGCGATCAAGATGACATTACCGTTACGGCATTGACGCAGTGGCGTCTAAAGTGTTTTGATGGGCGCAGGATTTTGCTCCGCTGAGGAGACTCATATGTCATTCGAAGAAGCATTGGCGACGGCGTCGCGCGATGAGGGATTTAAGGCAACTGTTTACGCGATGAACACACTCCTCATTCATAAGGGCCTATACACTCAATCCGAATTTCAAGCTTTGTTCGTGGAGTGGGTAGAAAAAGAGCAAAGGCGCAAGATCTCTAAACCGAGACGCACTGAAGTGTCTAGTGCGTACTCTGCTTAGTTCGATACGGCGGATGCTTGCAGCCCGACTTTTTGTTTCCGCAGTGAATTCCTTTATCACAAGCCCAGCACTCACACTGGCAGGGTGGCGGGTTTAATCTCTCTCGGTATCTTTCTTCTTGGATCGAGCCCATTTCTGCTTAACTCCTAGCCGCTTTCGTCCCATCGTCTGGATTAAGAAAGGTTTCATTATGCTATATGACGAAGTGTCTTCGTGTGTCCGGCAGCGAATATCCTTCGCAGTCCATTGGGCCCAGAATAGATTTGCATCATAAACGGAGCTCAGCGCCTACGTGGCACGAATGCAGGGTATCGGGAATCTAGCGGGGTCCGGATGTTCTACGGCAAAAACTGTGGAAATACGACATAATTACTCGTTGATCGACTGAGGAAAACAAAGCCGAGGCATCTGGCTAGTTCAGGATTGTCGCAATAGAGACAATTAAGTTTCCCGCCTTGTCGAGGTGAAAACTTTTTCCTGGCGGGATGACTGTCGTGGCGCTGTATTCGGTGATGATGGCGGGGCCCGAATATTTCTTGCCGGGTTGGAGTTCGTCGCGCGAGTAGATTTTCGTTTCTTGTTTCTTGCCTTCGAATCGGACTGGGGCTTTGGGCGTGGAAGGCCTGCCGAGCGTTGCTCGGCCTGGACGGGCGAGGACGCCCGTCCCCACATGTGCTTTGCCTCCCGCGTGGGCTATCTTCTCCGCATGAGTTGTGGTGGATTTCAGGACCGGCGCGGAGGCGGAGGGTTACTAGTTCGACTTCGCGATTGGGATGGGTGTAGCCGTAGCGGCGGTGGTGTTCTTGCTGGAAGTCATGGAGGAGATTTTTTGTGAATGGGATGTTGAGTTCGTATCCCTGGCCGCGGTAGCGGAGGTCGACGCTGCGGTTGTATTGTGGACGGCCCTGCCATGCTTCTTCGCGAAAATCTTTCGCGGCGCTTTTTTCCAGGGCGGAAAATTCGCGATTCAATTCCTGCGTGGGAACTTTGCCGGCGACGCGCCACAGGACCGTGCGGGAATAATCTTTTACAACGTCGCTGGCGAGAATGCCGAGCGCGGAAAGTGCGCCGGGAAATGCTGGAACGATGACGTGGGGAATGCTCAGGGCTTCGGCGAGGGCACAGGCGTGGAGACCTCCAGCGCCGCCGAAGGCTACAAGGGCAAACTGACGTGGGTCGCGGCCACGCTCGATGGAGACGACGCGGATGGCTTTTTCCATGGTGGCATTGACTACGCGGATGACGCCGGCGGCAAACTTTTCCAGAGAGAGCGGCGAGGAATTTTTCTTCAGCCACTCTTTTCTTAGCCATTCTTTGGTGACGGCGCGGGTGCGGTCGAGATCGAGGGTGAAGTCACCGCCGAGGAAACGCGTGGGCTGGAGGCGGCCGAGTATAAGATTGGCGTCGGTGACGGTGGGCTGAGGGCCGCGTCCGTAGCAGATGGGGCCGGGATCGGCGCCGGCGGATTCGGGGCCGACGCGCAGGACTCCGGCGGCGTCGAAGCGGGCGAGCGAACCTCCGCCGGCGCCGACGGTGTGAATGTCGAGCATGGGGATGCTGATGGGCAGGCCGATGACATGGGCGTCGGTCGCGGTGGCGATGGAGCCTTCGACGAGAGAGACGTCGGTGGAAGTGCCTCCCATGTCGAAGGCGATGATGCGATCGAATCCGCTGGCGCGGGCGGTGGCGGCGGCGCCGACTACGCCTCCGGCGGGGCCGGAGAGGACGGTGCGGACCGGTTCGCGGGCGGCGGTGGAGAGCGCGGTAATGCCACCGCTGGATTGCATCACGAAGATGCGGGGACGAGTTGCCGCAGGGGCTGAAGCCCCGTCTCTAGGAATGCTTTTCGCGGCGCTGAAGCGCCGCTCTTCCACAGAGTGCTGGCGCACTTCAAGGCCTGCGGGCGGGGCGCCCGCGGCCACACGAGTTCCTAGATTCTCCAGATACCGCTGCATTATTGGCTGCAGGTAGGCGTTGATGACGACCGTTGAGGTGCGTTCGTATTCGCGGAATTCGGGGAGGATTTGGTGGGAGATGGAGAGGGGGATGGCGAGTGATGTGAGGGCTTCCGCGACGGCTTGTTCGTTCTTTGGATTTGCGAAGGAGAAGAGCAGAGAGATGGCGATGGATTGCGGATTGGCTTGCGCGATCTGCTTGGCGAGAGTTTGCAATTCTTCCGGCGTGGGTGAGGTCAGGATTTCGCCGTTGCTGGCGGTGCGTTCGTTGATGCCGAAGCGGAGATCTTTGGGGACCAGGGGCTCGATGCGGTCGAAGAAGAAGTCGTAGAGTTTGGGGCGGGCCTGGCGTCCGATCTCGATGGCGTCTTCGAAGCCTGCGGTGGTGACGAGCGCGGTGCGCGCGCCTTTGCGCTGGAGCAGCGTGTTGGTGCCGACGGTGGTGCCGTGGAGGAGGATGAGATCGCCTGCCGGAGAAATTTTCCGGAGGGCTTCGACGATGGCTTGGGAGGGATCGGCGGGCGTGGAGAAAACTTTCAGCATGCGGAGACGGCCTGCTTCTGCATCAACCCAGACACAGTCGGTGAAAGTGCCCCCGGTGTCGATGGCGATGCGTAGGGGTGGGGAGCGGCGGGGCATGGCCCACAAAAGGGTAACACTGCGGACAGCATGCGAGGTGGACTCAGCCGAGCTTTGCTCGGCATGGCCGGTCAAAGATCTGGCCACACACAAGACCTCGCCTCGCTGCGCTTGGCGGGACAGCCGAGGCGGCTGTCCTTACGTGAGGCGTGGGCGGATTATTGGTTTTGGGCTACCGGGGTTTCGGGTTTGGGATGGGGGAGCAGGTCTTTGGCGGGGAGTTTGGCGTCGAAAACCAGGTTGAAGAAGCCGACCATCATTTCGTCTGAGTTTTGCTGGCCCCAGATTACGGTCTTGGTGGGATCGGGATTTTCGGGGTTGTCGGGCGAGTTGTCGAAATGCGCCGTGCACTCGATTTTTGTCCCCTGGGGAAGGGTGATGGGCTCGGCCAGGTTGTACCAGAGTTGCCAGTGCCAGTTGTAGGCGGGAACTTTCAGGAGCGTCTGCGTCTCGCCGTTGGGGAATACCAGGCGATATTCGAAGTCCTTGCCGCGGGTGTGCATGTGGGGATGAAGCGCAACCAGCTTCACCTCTCGGGGGACTTCGAAGTTGGCGTCGACCCGGTAGTTGGGATCTCCGGGAGGGATTTTGAAAGTGCCGTTGACGGCGGAGAGCGTCAGCACTCGTTCTTTCGGCGTCACTTTTGCGAAGACGATTCCCACGCGGGTGCGGTCGGTGGTGGCTTTGCCCTTGGGAGTGTAGTGCACTTCCAAGACGATATCGGATCCCGCTTTGATCAGCTTGGCCTGGCCAGGCTGCAGGATTTCGGCATTCTGACCCGGGGCGTAGCCGACGAGGAAGTCGCTGGGGAGAGCGCTGGTGTCGTTCTTCTCATCTTGCTTGGGAGGCGGAGCCTCGAAGAAGACGCCGGTCTTCTGGCCTTTGAAGTAGTTCGATCCCGGCTCGCGCACATAAGCAATGATGTGATGGACCACGGAGCGGTCGGTGGGACGCGCTTCGGCGGCTTGTACCCACTTATCTTCGGTGAATCCGGTGGGCAGGATGACGTATTGATACTCGACCATGCCGGACTCGGGAACCGGGAAGGCGTGCGGCAATTCGAAGATTGCGTCGGGCTTGGGAATGCCCCAGCCTTCCACGAAGTTCGGTGGCGGCGGCGTGTCCGCAGCATCGCCTCGGGGAGCGCCTGCATTCACCCAGGCCAGGATCGTGCTGATTTCCTTTTCGGTGAGCGACCGGTCATTGGCAAAGTGTCCATAGCTGGGGTCGGCGAACCACGGGCGGCATCATCTTCTGCTGCACTACGCGCTTGATGCTGGCGGCCCAGGGGCGCGCTTGCTCGTACGTCAGAAGAGAAAAAGGCGCCGCTTCACCGGGGCGGTGGCAAGTCTGGCAATGCTTTTGAAGAATTGGCGCGACGTCTTTGGTGAAGGTGACGCTGGCGGAATTGGGAGTTTGACAAAGGGCATAGATGCCCAGAAAGGTGATCGCTGCGGTCGTCGCAAGTGTTCGGCCCATGATTCTTGTTCCTCGGAGAAGCTATGGTCGTCTCGCTTTGAGGGAAGAGTATACCGTGATCTTCCGGCTAGTTGCTCTGCCTTTCGGCGACCGTTCAAGGATGGCGGCTCGCCTCGCTGCGCTTGGCCGGACAGCCGAGGCGGCTGTCCCCACATAAACCTTTCTGGCGCTACTTATCCTTTGGTGGTGAAGGCTAGGGTTAACAGAGTTTTTTGTTCTACTTCGTGGGCTTTGGAGCTGCCGGTGGCGGGGCTGGCGCTGGAGGAGCGCTTCACCGACAGCACGGGACGGTCGCCGGCGATTCGCTTCAGGCGCGGGAGCATGTTGAAGAGTGCGCCCATGTTGGCGGGCTCTTCCTGCACCCAGACGATGTCGGCGTTTTTTCCGTGGCGGTCGAATTCGGCGGCGACTTCCTGCTCGGGGAATGGGTAGAGTTGCTCTAAGAAAACGATCGCGGTGCTGTTGTCTTTTCTTTTCTTTCTCTCGGCCTGGAGTTCGTGGCCGATTTTTCCGGTGCAGATCAGGATGCGGTCGGCTTCGCCGACTTCGGTGTCGGGGATGACGTTCAGGAAATTCTTGTGCGTGAAATCTTCGATCGGCGAACTGGCGTCGGGATGGCGCAGCATGCTCTTCGGCGTAAAGACAATCAGCGGCTTGCGCCAGTGGCGCAGGGCCTGGCGGCGCAAGAGATGGAAATATTGCGCGGCGTTGGAGGGCTGCGCGATCTGGATGTTGTGCTTGGCTGCGAGCTGGATGAAGCGCTCGATTCTCGCGCTGGAATGTTCCGGTCCCTGGCCTTCGTAACCGTGGGGGAGCAGCAGCACGAGGCCGGAGAGCAAGTTCCACTTAGCTTCGCCGGCGCTGATGAACTGGTCGATGATGGCTTGCGCGACGTTGACGAAGTCGCCGAACTGGGCTTCCCAGAGGACGAGAGATTCGGGATAGTCGCGGCTGTATCCGTATTCGAAGCCGAGGACTCCGGCTTCGGAGAGTGTGGAGTTGTAGATTTCGCAGCGGGCCTGGCCGGGCGCGATGTTTTCGAGAGGGACGAATTCGTCTTCGTTCTCGGTGTCGATGAGGACGGAGTGGCGCTGGTTGAAGGTGCCGCGACGAGTGTCCTGGCCCGACATGCGCACGTGGATGCCGGTTTTCACGAGACTCGCGAAGGCCAGGGCTTCGGCCATGCCGTAATCGACGGGACGTTTGCCAGCGCCCATTTCGGCGCGCTGTTCGAGAAGCTTTTTTACTTTTGGATGGATGTGGAAGGCTTCGGGGTACGTGGTCAGGCGCTGCGTGAGTTCGGATAATTCTTCGGGTGCGAGTCCGGTCTCGACTTCGAATTCGGGTTTGTAGAGGCCGCCGTAATAATCGTTCCAATATCGCGGTAGCTCGCGCATGAGAGGTTTCTGCTTGATGCTGCCAGCTTGTTTCTGCGCGGCTTCGAATTCGGCGCGGATGGCCGCTGCCTGGGCCGCCGCGTCGGTGGCGCCAATGTCGTCGGCGTAAATTTCCCACAGAGGAGGATGTTCTTTAATTCTCTTGTAGAGAAGGGGCTGAGTGATGGTGGGATCGTCGACTTCGCTGTGGCCGTGGCGGCGATAGCCGATGAGATCAATCACTACGTCGGTGCCGAACTTGTAGCGATATTCGGTGGCGAGGCGGGCGACGCGCACCACGGCGTCAACATCTTCTCCGTTGACGTGGAAGATGGGAATCGACTGGCGGCGCGCGATGCAGGCGGCGAAGCGAGTGGAGTGCTCTTCGGTATAGCTAGTGGTGAAGCCGAGAAGATTGTTAACCACGACGTGGATCGTGCCGCCGACCGTGTACCCCGGAAGGTCGGCATAGTTCATGGTCTCGGCAAGGATGCCTTGTCCGGCGAAGGCGGCGTCGCCGTGAACTAGCAGCGGCAGATATTTTTCGCGTCCGCCTTCGCCGGTGCGGTCCTGCTTGGCGCGAGTGCGGCCGACGGTGACGGGATCGACGGCTTCGAGATGACTGGGATTTGAGACCAGATGGATGTGAACCTTGCCTCCGTTGCGCGTTTGGTATTCGCCGGTGGCGCCCATGTGATACTTCACGTCGCCGGAGCCGAGAACGCTGCGCGGATCGACGTCTTCGAATCCGGCGAAAATTTCCTGGGGAGGACGCTTGGCTACGTGCGCCATTACATTGAGGCGGCCGCGGTGGCTCATGCCCATGACTAACTCGATGGCGCCGAGCCGGGAGCCTGTATCGAGAACTTCGTCGACCAGGGGGATCAGGGCGGTGACGCCCTCGAGCGAGAAGCGTTTGCTGCCGAGGTAGCGCTGCTGCATGACTTGCTCGAAGATGTCGGCGCGGATGAGGAGGTCGAGAATGCGCTGCTGGAATTTTCCTGTGACCTCGAAACCCTGAAATGGGGATTCCATGCGGTCGAAAATCCAGTGGCGGCGCTCGGGGCGGTAGATGTGATTGATTTCGACGCCGATGGTGCTGGAGTAGATGGCGCGGGCTTCGCGGGCGTACTCGCCTTCGCGCTCCAGTTCGGGAGTTTCGCGGGGGCGGAGGAAGCCGAGAGGGTCGAGGTCGCCCTCGAGATATCCCCACTGGCGGTAGGCGCTGAAGACGCGTTCGCGCTCGGGATTGGAGCCGTTTTCGATCACGGCGACTGCGGAGCCGCCATTAGAGGATTTGGATTTCGGAGTCATAGAGTGCAATCACTAGGATAAAGGATGCGGGGAGGGAGGTGCGGGATTCGTGGGGGCGATTCCCATGCGGGCTTAAAAGCCCGATGTTGATTTTGTTCGCCTCTCGCGGCCCTAGGGCCGCTCTTCCACGTTGTACGGACTGAAGGGAAAGTCAAAAGCCCCACCCTGTCGCAAAAGCGCGACAAGGGTGGGGCACCCGGCTTGTGAAGCTTTTAGTGATTATCGTTATGGTGGTCGAAGCTGAACAGGTCCATCAGATCGCCGATGGCTGGGGTGTTCAATGGGACATAGGGGTTGTGTTTGCTGGTGACGGGGTTGGGGAAGTTGTCGCGGCTGCGGCTGCTTACAGGAGCCAGTCCCCAATTGGCTTCGATGAACTTCAGAACCGAAACGTGATCGGCATAAGTGTGTGAGATGTGTCCGGCCTTGGTAAACGGAGAAACTACCAGCGCGGGGATTCTAGTGCCGTCACCGAAGTAGTCCAGAGGCTGAACGTAGCCGGAATCGTAGTAGCCGCCGCCTTCGTCGAAGGTGACGACAATGGCAGTGCTCTGCCACAGTTCCTTATTGGCTTGGACTCCGTCCACAATTTTCTTTACGAAGCCCTCGAACAGGTTGAGCTTCGAAGAAGATGGGTGACCGTCGAGCCATCCGTCGGGTTTCACGTAGGAGACGGCGGGCAGGGTGGCGTCTTTGATCGCCTGATACAGGGCCGTAGTGTCCTGAAGATGAGCCCGGCCGGAGGAGCTGGTCATGATGGAGGTTGCGTATTGGAACGGGTTGCAGATGTTGCAGTAGGTATTGTCGGCAGTGACGTAGTTGTTGTCGGGATTGGCGAGGTAGGTGCTCCACTGGTCGCCATAGTAGGCCCACGAGATGTTCTTTGCGCTCAGCCGATCTCCGATCGTCGGAAGAGGAGACGGCGGAATGGTGAAGACGGTCTGGTTCGGATTGCCGATGTCGGCATAGGCGCTCTTGCCGCTGCCATAGTATCCGGGGTTGTAATTGTTCAGCAGATAATAGTGGCCTTCCTCGCAATGGGGATCGATCGGTCTGCGCAACGATCCCAGATAGCTGGTAATCGGAGCAACGCCAGGCTGGTTGGTGTCGAAACAGTTGCTATAGGTTCCGCCGCCGTAGGATGGCGATCCGTAGGAACCGCCGCCGTAACCATCCTCCGTGTACCAGTTATTGGTGCCCGGCAGAGGGTTCGGGTTTTCAATTTCGTTGACGACGCCGGCGTTGGGGCTACCCGCGGCAACCAGTTGATTGTGCGGCGGCTCCGCGGGATTCCCGTTGCTATCGGCGAACCAGACCGCGTCTCCCATGCCGAGCATGACGTGGTTGGCGCCGGTGCCGCCCATCACGGCCTGATGGTAGTTGTCGCTCATTGCGTAGTGGTCGGCGAGATATTTAAGGTAAGGCGCGTCGCCCTGCTGCACGTTGTAGAAGCCCATGGACGTCGAGCCTTCTTTGGTGCTCGTGTCGTTGAAGCTGGCGGGTTGAGCGAGCCCGTTGGAGCCGGCGCCGATGGTGGTTTCGACCCAGGGAAAGAGGTCGGCGGCGCATCCCGTTGGGTTCGACCGGGAGGCATTCGCGGCATTGCAGTCTTCCTGCTGCCACATTTGATAGAAGCGGTGGACCGGGCTGTTGTCGTAGGCGTCGTAGGGGTGCGTGGCCGAAGTGATCTGGAACGGGCCCGAAGGGAGGGTCGCGGCGTTGGGGATTCGGGTGTTGACCGCTCCGTGAGCTAGCCCGGTTCCGCCGGTGGTCAGGTACTTGTAGTAGTCGTTGGGCAAACCGTTCTCAAATTTCATCGCGGTCGCGACGTCAGGAAATGGCGGCGTGGTGTATCCCCCGGCAAGCACCGGCGGCAGGACGGAATAGGTGACGTTGTCGGGGGGACTGATCTCATAAGTGTCGGGGGCGCTGTTGACAGCGGAAGACTGGCTGGCGAGGAAAAAGTTGGGCCCCGGTGTTCCGTCCCAATTCACGATGCCCTTGGAGAGCAGATTGGAAACACTTTCGCCGTGTCGCGGCTGATAGGTGGCGAAGACGTGGTCGAAGGTGCGATTTTCCCCGATGATTATGATCAGATGCTTGATTGGAGTGGCGGGGCCCCGCTTGTCGTGATCTTCGGCTGCCGCCGCGAGAGGCGCTCCGAGATTGGCGATGAGTGCGACGAGGCTGGTGGCAACGGCTAGGTGCTGCCTGGCTTGCGCCAGGAAACCCGGTGCGGACATAAATTTCTCCTCCTGAATGAACTGCATGGAGAAGGTAGCGGCTGAATGCGTACAGAAGGTGACGCCGGGATGAATTGCAGATGAAAAATAATCCACAGGGGCAGGGGCGCGAACTTGCAACTAAACAACCGGCTTAAAACCCGTGATTCCGCGCCAGTTTCGGCTGTGCTAGTCTGCCTGTTATGGCTCAGCGCATCTTGACCAAGCACAAGAAGACAGGCAAACCTGCGGTCGTAGTTTCCAAGAAATCTTCAGCGCCAAAGAATCTTAAGTCCCCACTTCTCGCAAAAGAGGCGAGAAATGGGGCACCCAACCCAGTCTTGGCGGACGCAGTTTCGGCACCTGCAGTCTCAGGCAAACAATTTCTCAGCGACAAGGTTGGGCAGTTTACCGAGTCGGTGATTCGGGAGATGACACGGCAGGCCATGTTGCATGGGGCGGTGAACCTGGCGCAGGGATTTCCGGATTTTGCGGCACCGGCGGAGATCAAACAGGCGGCGCAGCAGGCGATTGCGGCGGACGTGAATCAGTACGCGATCACCTGGGGCGCGAAGAATCTGCGCAATGCAATCGCGCGGCAGATGGGCGTGTGGCAAGGGATTACCGTCGATCCGGAGAAAGAGATCACGGTGTGCTGCGGGTTGACCGAGGCGATGATTTCGACTCTGCTGGCGGTGTGCAATACCGGCGATGAAGTCGTGATCTTTGAGCCGTTCTATGAGAATTATGGACCGGACTCGGTGTTGAGCGGGGCCAAGCCGAAATTTGTGAAGTTGCGTCCGCCGACGGTTGACGGCGGCGAATGGGCGTTTGATGAAAAAGAATTGCGGCGGGCCTTCGATAAGAATACGAAGGCGATCATTCTTAATACACCCAACAATCCTACGGGAAAAGTCTTTACGCGGGCGGAGTTGGAATTGATTCGCGATCTCTGTGTTGAGTTCGATGTGCTGGCGATTACGGACGAAATTTACGAGCACATTCTCTACGACGGGACCGAGCATATATCCATGGTTTCGCTCGAAGGAATGCGGGAGCGGACGGTGACTATCAACGGCATGTCGAAGACTTACAGCGTGACGGGATGGCGGGTGGGATGGGCGGTTGCGCCGGAGAAGATTACGAACGCGATCCGCAAGGTGCATGACTTCTTGACGGTGGGCGCGCCCGCGCCGCTGCAGGAGGCTGGGGCCGCGGCATTGAGCCTACCGGCTGAGTATTACGCGAAGCTGGCGGGAGGGTACAGTGCGCGACGGGATCATCTCATGCCGGCGCTGACGGCGGCTGGATTCAAGTGCTTCCAGCCGCGGGGCGCCTATTACGTGATGACGGATATTTCTGCGTTCGGCTTTAAAGATGACGTTTCGTTTGCGAAATATCTGGTGCAGAAGATCGGAGTGGCGTGCGTGCCAGGATCGAGCTTCTATCGCGATCCGCGGGATGGGGCGCGGCAGGTGCGATTTGCGTTTTGCAAGCGGCCGGAGACGCTGGATGAGGCCGGGCGACGGCTGGGGAAGTTGAGACTCTAGATCAGTTTGTGGTCGGGAATTCTTTTTCAAGCCGACAGAGATAGCAAGATTGTAAGGGATCCTTCGACTGCGGTTTTGCTCTGCTTCGCAAAGCAAAATCCTCGCTCAGGATGACAGACTCAACTTCCGGTTCTCTGAACTCACGCTTATTTCGTGATTACGCCGCAGGCGATGCGGTCTCCTGAGTTGCCTGAGGGATCGGTCTTGTAGTCGTCGGCTTTGGCGTGGATGACGATCGCCGTGCCGCCGTTGCTCAGGAGTGAGTGGGCTCCGTCTTTGAGCGTGACATCTTTGTCTTCGAGATGGGCGCTGGCTCTGCCGTTGGTTCCGACGCTGAAGTTCTTCACATCGCCGGCGTGGTGGCCTTCGGGGTTGTCGAAACCGTGTTTCTTGCCATCTGGATTGAAGTGTCCACCGGCCGATTTGAAGTCGGGCCCTTCGCATTTTGGTATCTGATGGAAGTGGATGGCGTGTTCTCCGGGGGGGAGATCGTGGAGTTTGAGTTCCAGGGCAACGCCCGGTCCCTGATCCCAGAGGATGACGTAACCGACATCTTTGCCTTGAGCGTCTTTCAGTTCAACTTTGGTCTTGGCCGCGCTTCGGGATGGGAGAGCAACCAGTACGAGGAACAATCCGAAGGAGAGAGAGGCAAGGTGTTTCATCGTTCGACCCTCCTGACAGCATAAATTATAACCAGTTCGCGGGCTGGCGGAATGTGCAGATTGGACCCAGCGATAGACTGCATTGTTCACAAAGATGTGGAGTATACTGCGAAGAAGTTTCAGAAATCGAAGTTTAGAAATCCTGGCGGGGAAGAGTGCAATCATGGCGTTGAATGCGGTGGACCAGGTGGCTGAGCAGGTTCCGGCGGACGATTTTCAGGCGCTCGAAGACAAAATTTATCGCACCATAGAGCTGTTCAAAGCCGCGCGGCAAGCCCAGGCTACGGCGGAACGGGATGCGCAACGGCTGCGGCAGCAAATGGAAGGTCGCGAAGAGGAGCTGGTAACGCTGCGGCGCGAGACGGTGCGGTTGAAGAAGGAGCGGGAAGAGATTCGCGGGCGTGTGGAGAAGATGCTGGAGCAGATTGAGTCGTTGGCTGTGGCCAGCTAGGACCTGTGATTGCGCAGGCGGAGAGGTAGCAAGCTACGTCTCTACGATTTACGTTTCGAAATTTACGGATCCGAAGACTTACGACCCTACGGAGAAACGGTTATGGCTACGGCGACCAAGGACCAGAGGGTAAGGGACCCGCAGAACGCCAGCGTGCGGGTGGAAATTTTTGACCAGGCGTACAACCTGCGCGGCTCCGATGCGGACTACATTCTGAAGCTGGCGGAGTACGTGGACGCCAAGATGCGCGCCGTGGCCGAGGCCACCAATACCATCGACACGGTGCGGCTGGCCGTGCTGGCGGCGCTGAATATTGCCGACGAATATCATCTGCTCAAGAAAAGGCAGGACAGCGGGGCAACCGATTATCTGAAGCGGGCGCATCTATTATCCAATGCGCTGGATGAAGTCTTGGTCGAAAAACGCAAGGCCGGATAGTCTGCGGCGCGGCGGGGCAATCTTCCTCGTTTTGATCTTTCTGTTTTCGACCTTCCTCATTTTTGCGTTGCTCTGCGGCATTGCTCCTTCTCAGGAAACAACTCTCCGTTCCCAATCCAATGTAGTGCTGATTCCGACGCTGGTGAAAGACCGGGAGGGTGGAATTGTGTATGGCCTGGAGGCGAAGGACTTCATCGTGGAAGACGACGGCGTGGAGCAGGCAGTTCGTCTTGATGAAGCGCCCGAGGGCCAGCCGATTTCGCTGGTGGTGGCGATTCAGCGCGGAGGACGGGCCTCCTACGAATTTCCTCGGATGCAGGGATTGAAGTCGATGCTGGACCCGCTATTCACTCTGGGAACGGCCCGGGTCGCGGTGGTGGAGTTCGACAGTCAGGTTGAAATCACGAGAAATTTCACGCGGGACGCGACTCTGGTGGAAGACGATTTGAGAAATCTGCAGCCGGGGGGCGGAGGCGCGGCGATCCTGGATGCGATCGACTCCTCGATCAATCTGCTCAAGCAGGAACCGGAGGAACGGCTGCGCATACTACTGCTGATCAGCGAAACGCGCGACCATGGCAGCCACATAAAGATCGAAGACGCAGTGGCGGCCATTGGGCAGAGCAATTCGGTGATGTACGCGCTGGCATTTTCGCCGGCACTCTCCAACATTCTCGACACCGGACGTGGGACGAACAAGAACGAAATGCATCAGGGCATCGACTTCCTCGACCTTATGTACATGACCGCGCAGGCCATGAGGAAAAATGTTCCGAGCACGATCGCTGCCATGACCGGCGGCGAATACGGACTGTTCGCGACGCGAAAAAAATTCGAAGTACGGGTGAATGACTTCACCAACCATTTGCACAGCCGATATCTGCTGAGCTTCGCTCCGAAGAATCCGCATCCGGGGCTGCATCAGATCCGAGTGCGATTGCGCAGCGGAGGGGATGGTACGGTGCTGGCGCGGGGCAGTTACTGGGCGGAAGGATCTAAGGAGTGAGCGGACTTAGCAAGCCCATTTGTGAACTGGGCATTACTTTGGTAGCAAGCGGCCTGCCAACTTTTTGCGGTGTTCCTCTTGCCAAGCGCGCCAGTTTTGCCTAGCATCCAACATGAAAGCCGGCCTGCCGGGTTGGTGATGGCGGTAACCGATTTTTGAACCAATGCTGAATGAACGGGGACTCGACTCGAACTAGGATCCGGTGTGCGACGCTCCGCCATGCGGAGATGCCTAAAGGGTCTCGGCGGGTTCCCAACGTCTACCGACGGGTTCATTCTCGGCCCGTCACACGGCACAGTGGGTCGGCTTGATAAAGATGAAATCGGCGATTAGCTTTTGGCTTTTAGCTTCTAGCTAAAGGCCAAAGGCTAAGAGCCTAAGGCTGCATTCCTGCTAGACTGTCCAGGTACCGAATCCCAAGTTTCACGCATCTAACTAAACTGTGTTCCCACAACTCCTTCATATAGGGAAATTTTTCCTGCCGACCTATGGACTCCTGGTTTCCCTGGGCGTCCTGATCGGACTGTGGATCAGTGTGCGCAACTCCGAGCGCATGGGAATCGACGGCGATAAGGCGTGGAACCTGGGAATTCTGGTCGTGCTGTGCGGAATTGTCGGGGCCAAGGTGCTTTACGTCATCAACGAGTGGAGTTACTTCTCGGCCCATCCCGGCGAGATTTTTAGCATCAACACCATGCAGGCAGGCGGAGTGTTCTCTGGAGGATTGCTGGCCGCGTTCGTGGCCGCGGCGTGGTATGTGTGGAGACACAAGATGCCGGCTCTGGGGACCTGCGACGCCTTCGCGCCCGGCCTGGCGCTGGGTCACGCAATCGGCCGCATCGGCTGCTTCGCCGCGGGATGCTGCTACGGGAAAGAGACGCATCACTGGTGGGGCGTGACGTTTCACAATCCGCTGGCGAACTCGATTACCGGAACGCCGCTCGGCGTGCCGCTCGAACCGACCCAATTGTTCGAGTCGGCAGTGGAGCTGGCGAATTTCTTCGTCCTCATGTGGCTGCTCAAGCGCAGAAAATTTGACGGCCAGGTCATTGGCGCGTTCATGTTCATCTATGGCGTCGCCCGATTTTTCCTGGAATATTTGCGTGACGATCCAGGCCGTGGGTCAGTCTTCGGCGGAGCGATGACCGGAACGCAGTTGATCGCAGTTGGACTGGTACTGGCGGGCGGATTGATCTGGTGGCTGCGGCCGGGATCCAAGGCGGTTCCGGCGCGGACGGTTAGCGCGACGCGGTAGCGAAATCTCTTTCGATGTGAGATGACGAAACAGAAAAGAGGGCCAGCATGCATCGCTGACCCCCGTCTATTTCAGTTTTTGCTGAATCTACTTCGTGCAAGTCTCGCTGATCATCTTCACGTCGGTCACGCTCAAATTGGCGATCGCCTCTTTGCTGGACGCCTTTTCGACCTGACCTTCTTTCTTCTCTTCAGCCTTTGTTTCCGTGCTGGCGGTTCCGGTGACGGTTACCTGATGGCCAATGTGCTGGTCAAGTTTGACGCTGTCGCTGCGCAGGTCGTAGCTCTTCCCGTCTGTTCCGGTGAGGGTCACTTCGCCGGGCTGAGTACCTTTTTGCAAACACCCGGTCACCGTGAGAGGTTGAGCCGGTGCTGTCGGCGCTAACGGTGCTGGTGCCGCAACTGGCACGGTTTCTGGCTTGGCGGCATCTTGAGCGAGCGACCCGGTGAACGCCAAGAGTGCAAATGCAAATACCACGAACATCAGCTTCTTCATATTATTAGAACTCCTTCGGCCAGAAGCTAGAGACGTTATCTGTCAGTCTGAGGTCCCCGGAAGCCGCTGCAACGTCAGCGTCTTCCGCGGTCCTCCATTACAAATGAGAGGGTTTCTGATCTGGCCGATTGAGAGGGCACGGATGAGTCGGCCTCGGACCTCGTCCCGAAGATGATGTGCTCAGCGTTGAGAGCAGGCGCGTTAGGGCTAGTCTGCCAGCCAACGCGCTACCGGCTCCCGCGCTACAAGCAACATTCCAAGGGTATGGTGTCGAAAGGTGCCTGTCTGCTCACAATTGCACATTTCTGAGAATGCTCTCACCCCCCCGTAAGAAGCCCGTTCGTCCCATCATTGCAAAGCCCTTTCAAAAAGTTGGCCCGGCGGATCCACGAGTAGCTGCGAGTCAGGGTTAGTAACTGAGCATCCTTCAGGTCCCCGTGCGAATCGAGCCTCGCTGCCGCGGCGGGCGGCTGCACTCTGGTTACTTGTCAGCGGTCCGGTTTCCCGGTGCAATTAGTTCTTGGGGAGGGACCTATGGGCCGCATCTTCGGCTTTCTCAGCGTCGTTATTGTAATGGGCGTTGGGATGTACATTTATTCCAAGCAGGCGACCAGTTCTTCTGCTGCCGCCGGGGCGAACAACCCGCAGGCCGCCGTCAACATCACCGGCGTGAGGAGCGATCTGACTAGCATCGCGCAGGCGGAGCGCCGCTACTTTGCCACCGAGGGAAAATATGCTTCGTTCGACGAACTGGTGTCGGCGAACTACATCAGCGTTGCCCGGCAGCGTCCGCCGTATAGCTATGAGGTCCAGACCAGTTCCAGCGGCTTTCACGTAGTTGCGACCCGCTCCGGCGCCAACATCGGCGGCACGCCTGCCCAGCTTTCGGTGGACGAGAATATGGAGTTTCAGAGCTCGGAGTAGACGGTCATGCTGAGTTGTGCCAGCTGCCGACAGTGGTCAGAAGTTGATCGTAACTACACGCCCGTCGTTTAAGGGAATCCGGACCTCATTGACGTTCACGAAAGGTAGTGGCGGGCGGAATTGTCCGCTAGTCATAGGCTTCCACGTCCAAGCTCCGCAGCGCAAGTTGACGAATTCGTGATTCGATGTTTCTCGAAACGTTTCTTCCCCGAAATCAACGAAATAGTCTCCGACACCGGGCACGTGTACAAGTGCAATGGCCTCGGCCTCGCTTCGCCTTGGGTCTCCGATATACACCATGCTGGGCACTGGACGGCCATTAACTCTCACACTACCGAGATCCTCCCGGTCCAGCCAATGCCCGGGCGCGTAAGCGATGCTGAACCACATGACAAGCAGCAGAGTGTTCGCGAACAGCAGGCTCCCGCGAAATGCGTACGTGCTCAAAGACACGACAAGCGACAGGAGCGAAAAAAGCAACAATACAGAAGTAAAGCGGGAGATGTGATAGTCGATTCCGGCCCCGATTTGCTCGCTAGCGACATAAGCAACAAAGACGACCCAATTGGCTAAAACTACGGCCCCTAGTACGAAAGGAGAAGGCCTTTTCCAACCTTGCAGAGGTCGCTTGCTTTTCCACCCTCGCACTACACACACCACTCCGATGATAGGTGGCACCAACAATCCTGCCAGCCGAATAGCGATTATCCCGGGTGCAGCGACTCTCCATAGAACTGGCGGAATCATGTTACGAGAAACTTAGCGCGAAATGGACGGCATTGCCAGATTACTGTTGTGAACAGGCACTTAGACAATTTATGCATCGCGGCTGACGCGCGATACGCCATTCATTCCTGTGTCCATGTAGTATGCTTCCCTCCGAATGCCGGAAGTATTTCCTTTTTTTCTTTCCGTTGCGACCGATGATGCGGGTAAGCGCCTCGATCAGGTACTCGCGGCCCATCTTGAACGTCAGCCGGGCGCGGGTGCAGCAGCTGATTTCTGAACAGAAAGTTCAGGTGAACGATTCGGCCGCCAAGGCTTCGCTGAAGCTGCGGGGCGGCGAGCGGATCACTGTGCTCGGATCGGCGGAGCGGCCTCCGTTGCGCGCCGTTGCTGAAGAGATTCCGCTCGACATCGTTTATGAAGATGACGATCTGGCGGTCATCAACAAGGCTGCGGGGATGATGGTGCACGCGGGCGCGGGGGCGACGGAAGATCAGCGGAATCGGGGGACGCTGGTGAATGCGCTGCTGCATCATTTCGCGACGCTCTCGGCGGTGGGCGGGGAGATGCGGCCGGGGATTGTGCATCGGCTGGACAAAGAGACCAGCGGGCTGATCGTGGTGGCAAAAAATGACGACGCGCATCGCAAGCTGGCGGCGCAGTTTGCCCGGCGCGAGGTGAAGAAAACTTATATTGCGCTGCTGCACGGCTGGGTGAAAAAAGATCGTGGAACGATTTCGGCCAGCATCAGCCGCGACCGCGTGCGGCGCGTACGAATGACCACACGGGGGACGGGCGGGCGCGATGCGGTTTCGCACTACAGCGTGACGCGGCGGCTGGATACCGCGTTTGGCAAGTTCACGCTGGTCGAAGTGAAGATCGATACCGGGCGGACGCATCAGATTCGCGTGCATATGGCTTCGCTGGGGCATGCGGTGGTGGGCGATGTATTGTATGGTGCGCCGCGTGAGATGCGGGCGAGGCGTGGGCGTGCCACGGATGAAGGCGGCGCGATTTCGCTGGCGCGAAATTTTTTGCATGCGGCGCGGTTGGAGCTGACGCATCCGCGGACCGGGGATCGGATTGCTCTGCAGAGTCCGCTTCCGGAGGAGCTTGAGGCATTTTTGGCGACTATCGAGAGAGACGTTGCGAGCAACGTCTCTACGAGGGACTGAGGGGGAGCTTCAACGCCGCGGGCGGATATAATAGGGAGGTCGAGGCAAACTTTGGGGATCAAATTAGTTACGAGCTCCGGACTCGTTCTGCTTGGGCTTTTGGCTGCGGTCGCAACCGGTCAATCGGCGGCTCCGGCAGTGTCGCCGGCTCAGCAGGCAAAGTCGGCCACTTCTTCGGCCGCAATCAGAGGGCCCGCCGCCGGGGCCGAGCAGAAAGCTGCCGATCCGAATGCGCCGGCGGGCGACGACGCGCTGACCACCCTCCGCACGACCACGAACGAAGTGAACGTGGTGTTTACCGTTACCGATAAGCATGGGCGGCGCATTACCGATCTGAAGCAGAACGACTTTCACGTGCTCGACGACAACAAGCCTCCCCAGGAGATTCGCAGCTTCCACGCTGAGACCAATCTTCCACTCGAGGTTGGGCTGTTGATCGATGCCAGCAACTCCGTGCGGGACCGGTTCAAATTCGAGCAGCAATCCGCCATCGAGTTTCTGAACCAGACGATTCACCGGCGCGTCGATCAGGCGTTTGTGGTTGGCTTTGACGTTACTCCGGAGGTTACGCAGGACTTCACCGACAACACCGAATTACTGGCGCATGGCGTGCACGAACTGCGTCCGGGCGGCGGTACGGCACTCTACGACGCACTCTACTTCGCATGCCGGGACAAACTGCTGAAGGCGCCGAAGTCGACCACCGTGCGGCGCGCCATCATTTTGCTGAGCGATGGCGACGATAACCAGAGCCACGTCACGCGCGAAGAAGCCATTGAGATGGCGCAGCGCGCCGAGGCCATCGTTTACACCATCAGCACCAACGTGAGCGGCACCAAGGGAGCGGGCGACAAGGTGCTGGAGCGCATTGCCGATGCCACGGGAGGACGCCCATTTTTTCCATTCCAGATTCGCGATGTGGCCAACGCCTTCGCCGAAATTCAGGACGAACTCCGCAGCCAGTACGCCATTTCTTACAAACCAGCGGACCTTAAGGCGGACGGGCATTACCGCACCATCGAAATCGTCGCCAACGATCGGAAGAATCTCCGAGTGCGGTCGCGGCGCGGATGGTACGCTCCGGGGCGGTAGAGCAGGCTTCGGGCTTCGGCTTTCGGCTTCCGGACACTGCCAACATTTTCCAAGAGCATGCCAGGATATTCAGGAACGCCGCTTCCGAAGAAGCTGGGAATCAAGGCTGGATTTCGCGTTTACCTGCTGGACGCGCCTTCCGAGGTGATTGCCGAGTTGGGCGCTGCTCTCGCCGATTGCGCTGGCGTGAAGGACGGGAAAGCGCCACTCGACTTCGCCATGGTGTTTACCAAATCGAAAGCGGAGCTGGCCAAGAAATTCAAGCGAGTCAGCAGACAGCTTGCGCCCGCGGGAATGCTTTGGGTGAGCTGGCCCAAGAAAAGCTCCGGTGTGGCCACGGATTTAACTGAAAATATCGTGCGCGGCATTGGACTGGCGGCGGGACTGGTGGATATAAAAGTTTGTGCGGTAACCGAGGTTTGGTCAGGATTGAAATTTGTGCGGCGCGTGAAGGATCGGTGAGCCGCCGGCAGAGACGTAGCAAGCTACGTCTCTACATAAACGCTAAGAAGCGGAAGGGCTGCCAAGCGCTAGAAAAGAGAAAGCATGGTACGAGTGGGATTGATCGGATTCGGTCTGGCGGGGCAGGCATTTCATGCGCCGGTGATTCGCGGCGTCCAGGGGATGGAGCTGGCGTGCATTCTGGAGCGCCGTGGATCGAAGGCGAAAGAGAAATATCCCGAAGTTCGAGTGGCGCGCACGCTCGATGAAATGCTTTCCGACAAGACGGTCCAGCTGTGCGTGGTGGCCACGCCCAACGATTCGCACTTCTCCTATACAAAAGCCTGCCTGGAAGCCGGCCGCGACGTGGTCGTGGACAAGCCATTTACGCCAACCATGGCGGAGGCGGAACAACTGGTGAGGCTGGCCGCCGATCGTGGACGCCTGGTCACGGTGTATCAGGACCGGCGCTGGGATGGAGATTTTCAGACGATCAGGAAGCTTGTGAAGTCGGGCGGAGTGGGCGCGGTTGCGGAGTACGAAGCGCGCTTCGACCGGTTCCGTCTGGAAGGCAAGCCGAACGCATGGCGTGAGCACGCGGAGCATCCTGCGGCGGGTGTCCTGTGGGATCTGGGCCCGCACTTGATCGATCAGGCGCTGGTTTTGTTTGGCGAGCCGCAGACGATTTGGGCGTCGGCATTCTGCCAGCGGCGGGATTCGAAGATCGACGATTCCTTTGACGTGCACATGGAATATCCGCGATCTGCGGGCTGAGTTGCGGGCGCGGAGTATCGCTTATGCGCCCGGACCTCATTTTTTGATTCATGGGACGGAAGGGTCGTTCATCAAGTACGGCATGGATCCGCAGGAGGAGATCCTGCGCAGCGAGAATTGCCCCGACGGTCCCGCCTGGGGTCCAGATTGGGGCGAAGAAAAGCAGGAACAGTGGGGCACGCTGAGCCGCGTTGACGGAGAAACTCGGCAGGTGAAAACCGAACGTGGAGACTATCGCGGGTTCTACGCCAATGTCAGAGATGCGATCGAGAAGAAATCTCCGTTGGATGTGACTCCGGAGCAGGCGCTGCGCACTATGCGCGGAGTGTTGCTCGCGCATAAGAGCAGCCGGGAGGGGCGGAGAGTGCGGTGGGCGGAAGCGGTGGAATAGTAAGTTCTCAAGTTTCAGGGTTTCAAAGTTTCAAGGTTTCAGGGGTGAGCCTCTCATTGGTCGTGGGCCCTGAAACGGTCGAGGACCCTGAAACGTTGAAACTCTGAAACCTTGAAACCTGGAACTTTGAGACCTTCCTTTCAACTTTTCATTACTTTTTGGAAGGCTGCCTGGAAGCGTTCCATTTCGTCGCTGCGTTCCCACTGTGATGCGGACATAGGTCGGCATGATGGGCCAGACTCGGCCGATCAGGACGTTTTCCTTCGCCATGGCGTCTCTTACTTCTTTCCCGGTCGCTTGGTGTCGAGCAGGAAACAGTTCGACTCGGACGGAATGTAGGAATAGCCGTTGCGGTCGAGCCATTGGAATGTTTGCTGGCGGATGTTGGCATTGATGCGGCGGCGCTCGGAGACGAGCGGGGAATCCTTCAGGCTGGCGGTGGCCGCGACGATCGCGGTAATCGGCATAAAGTTTTGGCCGCCGCGGGAGATGACCTTGTCGAGCAAGTCGGGACGGGCGATGACGAACCCGCAGCGCAGGCCCGCCATGCCATAGACCTTCGAGAACGTACGCAGCACGATGACATCTTTGCCGGCCTTGACCAGATCGAGTGCGGATGGCGTTTCGGTCAAGTGGATGTAGGCTTCGTCGACCAGAACGACTGAATCCTTGGGCTTGTTGGCGACGAGATACTCGATGTCGGAATGCGACGTGAGCGTGCCAGTGGGGTTGTTGGGATTACAGATGTAGAAGACGCCCGCGTCTGGGATCGGCAGCCAGCATGGCCTTGACGTCGTGGGCATAGTCTTCGTAAGCGGAACCTTGACCACGCGCGCGCCCGCAATCGCCGCCATCATCATGCCAGTCTCGAAACACGGGATCGGCGGTGACGTAACTTTTCTGCGGCGAAGTAAAGGCGAGCACACTGAGGCAGAGTGGAGGAGTCGAACCGGCGGTGCAGTAGATATAGTCGGGCTTCAGCCCTTCCAACTGAGCGAAGGTGCTCACCAGTTCGTCGGTGAGATTGTCGGAGTAGCGGCCGCCTTGCGGGATGATGGCTGAAATGGCGTCGCGCGCGGCCTGGCAGGGTCCCAAAGGATTCTCGTTGGAATCGATCAGCACCGCGTCCTTGGCGTGGGGAGGCCGCTGATGGCGGGCGGCGGCGGCCAGCATCGGCTCGTTCATCACTCGAAAGGCAGCGGCAGCCGAAGCGGCGGCCGACAGATGCAGGAATGAACGCCGGGAGAAATGGGGCATGAGAACCTCCGCAAGGGAGTGTATCAATTGTGGGGAACGAAGTAGAAGGATTTAGCCGCGAGAATTTAACAGCAAAATTTAACCACAGAAGGCACAGGGGAACACGGAGGAATAAAACCTTCGTGTAACTCTGTGTCCTTTGTGGTTGAGGTTTTGATCTGCTCCGCTAGTCTTGTTTACGGCCGGCGTAGTAGCCGGCGCGGGCCTGGATCTTGTAGCTCTGCTTGTTCTTGATCTCAAGCTTGCGGTAGGTGCCGTCGAGCTTGGTGTTAGTCGGGGTATAGCCGATGTTGTACTGGCTGCGCAGTTCGGCCGCGACCTGGTCGAAGGCGTCGCGGAGTTTGTCGAATTTGTTGCCCACGTTAATGACGCGACCGCCGGTCTGCTCGGTTAGTCTGCGCATTTCGGATTCGCCGGAATAGCCGAAGCCGCCGTAGAAGCCGCGATCGGCGCACAGCAGGACATACACGATGGAGTCCGCCTTCTGCGCGGCTTCAATGGCGTCCTGTATTTTCAAGCGGCTGCCTTCATCCTGCCCGTCGGTGAGCAGGATCATGGCTTTGCGGCCAACCTCTTTGGCCAGCATGTCGTGGGCGGAAAGGTACACGGCGTCATAGAGTAGAGTTCCCGGCGAATTATGCTGCGGGACCGGGCCGCCGCCCATGCCTGGGATGCCGCCACTGCTGTAATCCACGTTCACCTTCGCTTTGTTTAGCGCGGCCTGCAGGCGGTGAACGTCGCGCGTGAAATCCTGCAGCAGGTCGACCGAGATATCGAAGTCGATTACGAAAGCCTCGTCTTTGTCGGTCAAAATTTGCCTTAGGAAGGCCCCGCCGACCTCTTTCTCCATGTCGATGACGTTGCGCTGGCTGCCGCTGGAGTCAATCAATATGCCGAGGGTAAGCGGAAGGTTCGTTTCGGCCGTGAAATATTTGATGGTTTGCGGCTTGCCGTCTTCGGCGATATCAAAGTCATTCTTGGTGAGGTTGGGAATGAGCGCGCCATGCTTGTCTTTCACGTTGAAGAAAAGCTGCACGACGTTGACGTTTACTTTCAGTGTCTCTGTGGGCTGCTGCGAGTCGTCGGATTTCTGGTCATCCGTTTTCTGATCCGCGGGCTTCTGTCCTAGGGAAGGAGGCTGCTGGCCGGGCGCTGATGCCTGGCCGGAACCTTGTTGGGGGACCGCCTGCTGGGCCATGGTGAATGGGGCCGCGAACAACAGCGTGGCCCAGGCCAGTTGGGCCAGGATTCGATGTTGGGAGGAGACAAAAAGCTTAGTCATCCGGGACTCTCTCGCGAACCTTAGTTAGTGGTAGTCTAACCCTTAGATGCACCAAACAGGGTGGATTGAGCATCTTACAGAGGAAAAGCGGGCATTTTTTCAGGGATGAGGAAACCATGTCGCCGGTAACCGGAAATAAAGATTTTGCGATTTACGCGAGATTCGGGTTAATGGCTCTGGCCGTACTTATCCTGCCGATCCCCTGCCTGCAAGGGCAGTCTGGCGGAAACCAGACTCAGTCTCCCCCGGCCCAACCCGCGCAGGATATACCGGATGCGCCCTCGACGGTCCAGCCGCCGACTCCAAAGCCCCCGGCAGCGTTGCCGCCCGACGCCAACAAGAGCAAGAGCAACGCGCCGATGCCGTTTCCGGGTGAGCCAGCGCCGCGGCCGAACCAGAATGGGGCGAACCAGAACGGTTCGAACCAGAGCGACTCGAATCAGCAAGACTCGGCTCCGCCGCCGCCCATGCCTCCGGTTCAAACCATTCCTGCCGGCAGCAGACCGCGGAACCAGATCAATCCGAAGCAGGACCTGTACACTATTTCAGTCTCCGCCAATGTGGTACAGATCCCGGTCATGGTCAAGGACTCGAGCGGACGGCCCGTCGATGGGCTGCTTCCCAAGGATTTTATCGTGCTGGAAAATGGCAAGAAACAGACGCTCACGTACTTCACCAGCGATCCTTTTGAGCTTTCGGTAGCACTAGTGCTCGACACCAACATAGCCGACGTGGTTTTCCAGAAGGTAAATGAGACCTACGGCTCCCTGGTGGGCGCATTCAGCCCTTACGACGAGGTTGCGCTCTATACCTACAGCAGTACCGTCAGCCAGGTTACAGACTACAGCGGCCGGCCGCAAAAACTGACAGCGGCGCTCACCCAGATGAAAACCGTGCGCGGACGCAACAACGGGCCGCCCGTGTTGGGTGGGCCGCTGGGGCCTGACGGACCGACGGTGAATGGTGCGCCGGTCGGCGGACCGATCATCCAGCCGGTCAACACTCCGCCCCGCGAGGCGCATGTGTTGAACGATGCCATCCTGCGCGCGGCTTTGGACCTAAGCAAGCGCGACCGTACCCGCCGAAAGGTAATTTTCGTAATCAGTGACGGTCGCGACCTGGGAAGCAGAGCCAGCTACCGGGATGTCCTGAAGGTTCTCGAGACTCATGGCATTCAGGTAAAGGCGGTGGTGGTCGATACTGGAGCGTTGCCCGGTTATCGCCAACTGGAGAAGCTCCACCACATTCCGGGGCAGGGTTACAGCAACATCCTTCCGAAATATGTCTCGGCCACCGGCGGCGGAAGTGTCTTCAGCGAACTTTCGCGCAATGCGATGGAGGAGGCATACGCGCAAGTCACTTCCGAGGCTCGGAATCAATACACTCTGGCATATGTCCCTCAGGCTATCGCGGGCCCCGCGTATCGCAGTATTGAGGTTCAGGTGGACAAAAAAGGCCTGAATATCTATACGAAGGCCGGGTATTACGCGATCCCGTCGGCCCATTAGCGCCTTTAGGGCACCCCGGGGTCACCTGAGTAACCTGCGTTCGACGCTCCCATATGATATAAAGACCGCGAGCCTGCAAAAAGGATTGATGTGCGCGGCAGCCCCCGGAGGGTCTGCCCGCATTTGAGGAAAGTCTTGAGTTTCATCAACTTCGCAGCCCGTGAGATCAATTGCAAGATCGTGTACTACGGCGCCGGATTAGGCGGCAAGACCACGAATCTGCAGGTGATTTACCAGAAAACTGCCGACCAGCAGAAGGGCAAGATGATCTCGCTGGCCACCGAGACCGAGCGCACGTTGTTCTTCGATTTTCTGCCGCTCGATCTTGGCTCGGTGCGCGGCTTTAAGACACGCATCCATCTCTACACCGTTCCCGGGCAGGTCTTTTACGATGCCAGCCGCAAGCTGATTCTGCGCGGCGTGGACGGCATTGTGTTCGTCGCGGACTCCCAGGAACAGCGCATGGACGCCAACGTCGAGGCGCTTGAAAATCTGATGTCGAATTTGAAAGAACACGGCTACGACTTCAATAAAATTCCCTACGTGCTTCAGTTAAACAAACGAGATCTACCCAACATTCTGCCCGTCGATCTTCTGGCCACTGAGCTGCGCAAGAAAAATGAGGCGATTGTAGAAGCGGTCGCTTTTCAGGGCGTGGGTGTGTTTGAAACTCTGAAAGAGATTGCAAAGCAAGTGCTGACGGAGTTGAAGGCCGGGGGGTAGGCAGTTCTGAGTTTCCAGTTCTCAGTTTGCAGTCCTTCGTTTCATGTTTCCAGTGCATCACCCGCCGTTTGTTTGTCAGGAGTGTCTACTACTTCACTCAGCTATGATTGGTGCCGTGTGATCGGCAGCGATCAGCGCTTTAGATTACTTTCCAATGAAGCTCTGAGGTTGGTGAAGCGGAACGGGTATCCGCTCAACACCAGTTGGGCCGGTTCAACGCGTTGACTGCCCAACAGAACTGCCTCTCCCATCTCGCCAAAGGCCAGCTTTACAACGAATGCCGGCATGGGAAGGATGGCTGGCCGAGACAGCACAGTGCCCAGCGTCTTGGCGAACTCCGCGTTTTTCGCTGGCCTGGGCGCGACCATGTTCACCGGGCCTTGCAGCAGATCGCTGTTCAGGATGTGATGGGTGGCGCCGACCATGTCCTGTAAGTCAATCCAGCTCATCCACTGCTGGCCGTTGCCAATCCTGCCGCCCACGCCCATTTTGAACGGCGTCAGCATTTTTCTCAGCGCGCCGCCCCTGGAGCTGAGCACGACCCCGGTGCGCATTTGAACCGTACGGATGCCCGCATTGGCGGCGGCTTGGGTTGCTGCCTCCCATTCCCGGCAAACCTCGGGCAGGAATCCAATGCCCGGCTGGCTGTGCTCGTTCAGCACTTCGTTACCCCGATCCCCGTAATAGCCGATTGCCGAACTGCAGACAAATACTTGCGGCTTGTGTTGCGCTCCCGCCAGGGCTTCCGCAAGCGTGGTGGTGCCCGCGATCCGGCTGCTACGAATTTTTATTTTTTTCGTTTTGGTCCAGCGTCCCACAATACTCTCGCCCGCGAGATGGATGACGGCGTCGAAGCCGGACACCATTTCAGGAGAAATCGGCTTCCCGGGATCCCAAGCGATCTGTCCCTCGTCCGCGGCGGGACCACGCACCAGGCGTGTGACATCGTATCCGCGGGCTATAAGGGAAGGAAAAAGCGCGGCCCCGATGAATCCGGAAACACCGCTGACAAGAATTCGAGAAATCATGCCTGACCGGATGCAACTCTACCAGTTCCCGGAGCGTCACAACAAATTAGCGATCAATTTGAAAAGATCAAGCGTGCTGAAATGGGAGACTCGACCACTTCCTTAGTAATCTGGCGACCGTCGCGATCCTGGTGTATTTACAGAAACGTTATAGAAGAGCGGACAGAACCAAACGTATCTTATTTTCATGCCCTTCCAACCCAGGTCTCCACTCATGATTGTTGCACTCGTCAGCGTGGGTGGGGCGATCATGTGTGCGGGTCAGACCCCTCGGCAGACGTCTGTATCGACTTCAGAGAGTCGTGCACAGAGCGATCCTGCACCTAAGTCGCCGACCGCAGGCGGCCCGAAACTGCCCGATCAGCAAGCTGGAAGCCTCACCTCCGGGAGCATCACCTCCGGAAGCATCAGTGGAACGGTCGTCGATGAAAGCGGGGCCGTGGTTGCTGGCGCCCGTGTGGAGCTGACGGGAGAACATCGATCGCCCGACGATGAAGTTGTAACAAGCGGCGACGGACAGTTCTTCTTTGTGAATGTCCCCGCTGGAACTTTTCAGCTCACAATAACGTCGGCAGGATTCGCAACGCAAACATCCTCCGGGATACTGCGTGCGGGAGAGGCCCAGACTGTTCCGCAGATTGCATTGTCCATTGCAGCCAATGTCACGGATGTGCAGGTCTCCCTTTCCCTGGCTGAAGTGGCAGAAGCGCAGGTCAAGGATGAAGAGAAGCAGCGCGTCTTCGGGGTGATTCCCAATTTCTATGTCACTTATGATCCCCATCCGCTTGCTCTCACGGCCAGGCAAAAGTTCGAGCTTGCATGGAAGACGACCGTCGATCCGGTCACTTTCGCGATCGTTGGGGGCATTGCGGGAGTGCAACAAGCGCAAAACACTTTCAGCGGATACGGGCAAGGGGCGCAAGGTTATGCGAAGCGCTACGGCGCCGCGTTCGCCGACGTTGCTGCCGGCACATTCATCGGAAGCGCCGTACTGCCATCGCTGTTGAAACAGGATCCGCGTTATTTTTACAAAGGCACCGGCAGCAAGCCATCACGAATTCAATACGCCATCGTAAATTCGGTGATTTGCAAGGGCGACAACGGGCGATGGCAGCCGAATTACTCGAATATAGCCGGGAATCTTGCCGCTGGCGGTATCTCAAATCTGTACTATCCAGCGCAAAATCGTAACGGAGCGGAATTAACCTTCGAAAATGCAGCCATCGGAATTGGTGCAACCGCCGCCGCCAATCTGGTGGAAGAGTTTCTCATGCGAAAGTTGACGTCAAATATTCCACACGACCGCACCGAACCGTGAACCTGCCCCTTGTTTTTGTAACCTGTGAAGTGACATTTTGTTCGATGGATCAGGGCGCGATCCAAGCTGTTCTTCCTTTTTAGTTGTTGTTAGTGGCCGGGGACGCACCCTTTGTCCATGGATCTCGGGATCGTCCCTGCCGGGGCTCGCCGCGGCCTCCGCGGGATATAATCGTACATGGCGAGCTTGCGCCAACAGATCGCGACTACTGCCCTCACTCTGACCAAGTTCCGCGATCTGATGAAGCGGATGCAGGAGAACCGTCCGCAGGACGATCTCACCATCGTCAAGAAGGCCTACGATTATTCCCTGAAACATCATGAAGGCCAGAGCCGCGCCTCCGGCGAGCCTTATCTGGTTCATCCCCTGGAAGTTGCACTGGTTCTAGCGGAAATGAAGATGGATCCGGTGGCCGTGGCCGCCGGACTGCTGCACGATTCCGTGGAAGATACGTCGGTGACCATCGTTGACATTCGCAAAGAATTCGGCGAGCAGGTTGCGCACATCGTCGAGGGCGTCACCAAGATCAGCAAAATAGATTTCGCCACCCGCGAGGAGCAGCAAGCCGAGAACCTGCGCAAAATGATGCTGGCCATGGTCGATGACATCCGCGTGGTGCTCATCAAACTGGCGGACCGGCTGCACAACATGCGTACCCTGGAACATCTGCCGGCCGAACGCCAGCACAAGATTGCCGAAGAAACGTTGGAGATCTATGCCCCCATCGCCCACCGTCTCGGTATGGGCAAGATTCGCGGCGAACTTGAGGATCTGGGCTTCCGCTTCCTCGACCCAGGCGGTTACGAGCAGGTAGAAAAATCAGTCAATGCCCGGCGCAAGGAAGGCGAGGCCTTTCTCGCTAAGATGCAGCAAACCATCAGCGACAAGCTGAAAGAGGCCGGCATCCAGGCACGCGTCGAAAGCCGCATCAAGCGGCTGTACAGCATTCACAAGAAACTACAGAAGCAGCGAATCTCCGTCGATCAGGTCTATGACCTTTATGCCATGCGGGTGGTCACGCGTTCGCTGCAGGATTGTTACGCCGTTCTGGGGATTATTCACAACCTCTGGCGGCCGGTGCCGGGGCGCATCAAAGACTTTATCGCCATGCCGAGGCCCAATTTCTACCAGTCGCTGCACACTTCAGTGATTACGGAAGACGGCACTCCGTTTGAAATCCAGATTCGGACCGAAGAAATGCACAAGATGGCGGAGGAAGGCATTGCCGCCCACTGGAAATATAAAGACGGCCCCGTCTCGGCGCAGGACGAACAGCGGCTGGCATGGCTGCGGCAGGTAGTCGAGTGGCAGAGAGATGTAAGCGATCCCAACGAATTTCTTTCCACGCTGAAAGTCGATCTTTATCCCGAAGAGGTTTACACCTTCACGCCCAAAGGCAAAGTCGTAGTCCTGCCGCGCGATGCAACGCCCGTTGACTTTGCCTACAGCGTTCACACCGAGGTCGGTCACACCTGCATCGGCGCAAAGGTGAACGGGCGGATGGTGCCGCTGCGCCATAAATTGCATTCCGGCGATATCGTAGAAATTCTTACGCAGCCCGGCCATAAGCCGAGCCGTGACTGGCTGGGACTGGTTAAGTCATCGCGGTCGCGCAACAAGATCAAACACTGGTTGAATGTTCACCAGCGCGAGCGTGCGATTGAAATCGGACGCAAACTGATCGAAAAAGAAGCGCGCAAATATCGCATCGCACTTAAGGAAATCAAAGACGAAGAATTGCAGCGGGTGGCTTCCGGATACGGTTTGGGCAAGGCCGACGATCTGATGTCGGGCATCGGTTACGGAAAATATTCCGCTCGCCAGGTTCTGGCGCGGTTACTGCCCGCCGGCGCCACGCATTCCATTGCCGGAGACATCGAATCGGAAGGTCTGACCTCGCAGCCCGGCAGCATCGCCAGCGTGGTGCGTCGCGTCTTCGGCGATCACAATGCCATCACGGTTCGCGGACAAGGCGATATGCTGGTGTACCGCGCACGATGTTGCAATCCTATCCGCGGCGAGGGCATTGTCGGTTACATTACGCGCGGCAAGGGCGTGGCCGTGCACTCGGTGAACTGCCCCAACGTTACGAATCTCCTGTACGAACCCGAGCGCCGCATTGACGTGGAGTGGGCCCGCGATGACAGCACTCCGACCGCTTACCCGGTAAAACTGACCGTTTTCTGCGACGACCGCTTTGGCATGTTGAAGAGTATTACCAGCGTGATCGGCGATGCCCAGAGCAATATCCGCAACATTGCCGCGCAAACTTCCAACAGCCAAGCCAGCGTGGAGGTTGTGCTTGACATCGCCGATTTGAAGCACCTCGAGCAGATTATTGCCGGCTTGCGCAAGATTCCAGGCGTGCACGAAGTACAGAGATTGCAAAAGATCTGAAGCCAGCTTGGACAGAGCGCCGTGCAGCGGCGATCTCAGCGTTTCAGAGTTGCGGATCCTTCGGGGAGAAATTCCTCGAGGCGAGCGGTGAGCCAGGAGCGCAATTGTTCCTTGACTGGCGCAGAAACCTGAATAAATTCCATGCCTGAGGCTCCCGCCGGGTTACACCAGCAGACTTCCGCGGTGATTGCCACGGCAGCGTGGGTGAGGGGTAGAGTGAGCCGCAGGGCAACCCTGTCTCCAGCCTGCAGCCCAGGGGTGTTCGTGAGAGCAATGCCGACCTCGCTGACGTTGGCGGACGTGGCGATGAACTCCGGCTTGGAGCCAATCGCAACATAGACGGGGATTTGCACGGGACAGCGAAAGGAGCGCCTTCGTTCGCTCACCATGAGCGGATAGGACACCCGTAGAGTACGCATCAACACGGTGGGAGACAGCGGTTTAACGAGCACGAAGCTGGCGCCGGCGCGGAACGCGCTGGGCATTTCGTCGTTGCTATTCAAGATGGCCAAAACGATGGATGCCTTGTGAGACGTCATTTGACGCGACGTCTTGAGCAGTTCCAGCGCCTCGGCTCTCTCCTTGAAATCCACTACCAGCGCTTCGAACTTGGAATGGCAAAGTTTGCGGGTAGCGGAGGCGAAGTCGGAGCATACCTCGACGTGCATGGCCATTTTTCCCATTGACTCGCAGAGAGTATCGATGGTCTGAATATCGCCGCTTACCAGAAGGGCGCGAACCCCTAACGTGGTGTGTGAGCTTTCTCTGGAGCCCGTGTTCGCGGATCCGGCCGCGTTCGATCCGGAAGTATTCGATTGCGTAGTCGTCGCTTCAGGCGCAGTCGATTCGGCGGGAATCGATGCAGTCCCGGTCGCAGGTGCCAGGGCATCGGTCATACGACCAGAGCCTCGGGAATTTCCATCTCCCCATGTTCGAATGCTTCGACAAATGCGTCCACCACGGCCGGATCGAAGTTTGTCCCGGCGCTGGAGACGAGGATTTGCCGGGCCTCAAATGGGCTGACCGCGCGGCGGTATGGGCGATCACTGGTCAGGGTGTCATAGGCGTCGGCTACGGCCAATATCCGGGCTTCAATCGGTATTTGCTCCCCTTTGGAAGGGCCGTATCCTGAGCCGTCGTATTTGTCGTGATGGGCAAGAATAATGGGGAGCACCCGGCGCAGCGATCCCCCGACGGGTTCCAGCAGGGCGACGCCCTTCTGGACATGTTTTCGCATTTCGGCCATCTCTTCCGGGCTCAAACTGGCGGCTTTGTGCAGCAGGTCGCGGCTGGTTTCGAGCTTTCCTACGTCGTGGAGCAAGGCTGCGGCCCGGACATCGTCGATACGCTCCTGGTCAAATCCCATGCGTTTGGCGAGCGCGGAGGCGTACAAGGCCACGCGGTATGAGTGATTGTGGGTGTACTTGTCGTTCGAGATGAACTGCTGCAAAATCGTCAGGAGACCAAAATAAGTCTGGCGGAGTTCGTCCAGGTGCTGCTCTTTCTTGTCGTACAAGGTTCCCATGGCGTATGCCGTGATGAGCAGCAAGCTTGCCCATGTGACGAGCTCGGACCATTGGATGTAGTTCAGCACAAACGGAGCGGAACCGGCAAAAAGACCTGTATTTTTCCAGAGAAGTATGAGCACCATGAAGATGCTGGCACTCGCCGTGAGCACGGCGTGCCGGCGGCCATACACATAAGCCGAAAAGATGGTGGGCAGCGTGTATAAACCCAGGATCATGCGGTGAGAAGCCACCAGCCAGTTGAACAGGCCGGCGATCACGAACAGAGAGAGCACCAGCCATAGTTCCTGGTTAATGGTGGCCAGACCGGTCTTGAACTTGGATTTAGCATCCGGAGCATCTGCGGCAAAGGTCGTCCGAGTGCCCAAAGTGCGTTCGTTCGCGAATGTCGATTTCATCGGGAATCCTCATTATCTCTTGGCCTGAATTTGAGCCACTGCGGGCACTCCGGTGAACATGGAGTCCCTAATCTTTTTATCGGCGGGCCGGCGCACAGCTTTAATTAACTTGAGTACCTGCAGATTAAGTACCGCCCATAAATTTCCCAGGAATGCGACTTAGAAGTCAGAAGGCAATGGCGGGAGAGCCGAAGGAAACTGGTTTTGCGGCTCCTGCTGTCTGTCTGATTTTTCCTCTTCCGGGTTTGACTTCGCGGGAGTGCATCTGCGTTAATCAGCAACGGAGAGTTCCATGCGTGAAGTCGTTTCCACGAAAGACGCCCCCCAAGCCATCGGCCCCTATTCGCAAGCCATCAAAGCCAATGGATTCGTTTTCGTGTCCGGCCAAATCGCCATCGATCCCGCTTCTCAGCAGATCATCACGGGCGACGTTGCCGCCCAGACGGACCGGGTGTTGCGCAATCTATCGGAGATTCTGGAAGCAGCCGGAAGCGGATTGGGAAAGGTCGTTCGATCGACGGTCTTTTTGAAGAACATGAGTGATTTCGGCGCCATGAACACGGTCTACGGGAAGTACTTCAGAGCGGTACCGCCGGCGCGCTCCACCGTCGAGGTCGCTCGGCTGCCCAAGGACGTGCTGGTGGAAATCGACGTGATCGCGCTGGCGTAAAATCTTAACCACAGAGGGCACAGGGGAACACAGAGGAATACGAACCTCGATGAAACTCAATGGTCTTTGTGGCGGAGTTCTACGCTTTGACGACTTTGCCGCTGCGCAGGCAGGAAGTGCAGACGCGCATGCGTTTGGTGGCAGCCCCGACCCGGGCGTGCACCGGGCGCAGGTTGACGTTCCAGCGCCGCTTGGTGACGTTATGGGCGTGGCTGATGCGGTTTCCCGCTTGCGGCTTCTTGCCGCAGATATCGCATTGTTGTGCCATGATGACTCCAAATAACTCAGACCTTGTGGGGCAAACCTAAATTTTACAGGAACTTGACTAGTTTCGCCAATTAGGCGGGCCGCAGAACCCAAGACCCAACACCCAGCACGTGGCAACCTGGCAATATCCCCGGACTGAGCGACCTTCTCCCGTGCGATACTGATTCCATGCAGTCCCCGCTCCAGGCCGCCAGCGCGGCCACCGATCCCAAATCTGTGAAGGTGAATCTGACGACTGGCAACGGTGTGGACATCGAGTGGAACGACGGCCATGTCTCGCACTATGACTTTGTTTACCTGCGCGATGCGTGCCCTTGCGCCATGTGTGAAGACGAGCGCGGCAAGGATGGCCGCCGGCCGGGCGATCCCGCGACCGTACCCCCTGGCGCTCTGCCCATGTTCAAGCCCCGTGCCAAGCCCCTCTCGGCTGAGGGCGTGGGCAAGTACGCCATCAAGTTTACCTGGAACGACAAGCATGATCTCGGGTTGTATTCGTGGAAGTTCCTACGCGAAATCTGCCCCTGCGCAGAGTGTGAGGGGTCTAAAGGTTAGAACGGTCAAGAGAGTTCGTAGCGGGACCTGATCGGCATTACTCCGGTGTCTGGACGTTGGCAGCTGAAGATCACTAAAATTTTCCAGCGGCGCCATGAGTTCAACCAAACAAATCCCGGCCGTGCAATCCGTCGTCCAAGAACTGCTGGCGGATCTTTATGCCAAAAGCGGCTGCGAGAAAGTGGGTCTTACGCGCGAATCTTTTGCCGCGATTCTGTGCGAGATCGGATCGAAGCATGCCCCACCGGCGACTTCCGAGCGCGAAATCCGAGCTCTATTCCTGAGTCTTCGGGTCGACGAACTCGCGCTCGCGCGCGCCTGCGCCGCCGGCAACAATGCGGCATGGGAAATCTTCCTCACCCGGTATCGCGAGAAACTGTATCTCTCGGCGCTTCGCATTGCGCGCGAAGACTCTGCCGCCCGCGAGCTGGCCGACACTCTTTATGCCGATCTATACGGCACCAATATTCGCGAGGGCCAGCGGGTGTCAAAGCTCGCCTCCTATAGCGGCCGAGGATCGCTGGAGGGCTGGCTGCGCACCGTGTTGTCGCAGGAGTACGTGAACCGCTATCGCCGGACGAAGCGCCTGGTCAGTCTCGACGAAGAATCGGAAGAAGGCGTGCAGTTCAGGGCTCCCGATCCTGAGCCCGTCCCGCCCGCTGACGCGAGCCTGGCGCAGGCTACCGATGAGGCACTCGGCGCTCTCTCCGGCGAAGATCGCACGGTTCTGAGCGCCTATTATCTCGACGGCCGCACCCTGGCCGAGATCGCCCGCATGCTGGGAGTGCACGAATCCACCATCAGCCGTAAGGTCAACAAGCTCGCCAAGTCCCTGCGGAAGCAGATCGTTGCGGCCCTGGTGCGTCGCGGCATGTCGCGGCGACAGGCGGAAGAGGCCCTGGAAGCGGATGTCCGCGACCTGCAAGTGGATATTCGCCAGAGTCTGAGGCAAGGGAGTCTGAAACCAGAAGCTCTGGAACAAGAAAGTCTGGCGCAAGAATCGTCCGCTCCCGCGTTCTCTGAAAAGAGAGTACAAGCCAGAGTCCGGGAAGACCCAGGATAGCCGCCCCGTGACACCGCGCTTCCTTGATTTGCAGAATGCAAGAAGAATTTGCAGAATGCAAGAAGATCGATAATTTTCAGGAAAGCAAGAAGGTCAACGGCGAGGCTGGAAGCCAAGAGCTAGAAGCAAGCAGCTGACATGCAGAATGTCCCAAAAATCGTGCACCAGCGGTTGAAGGCCTCCCCGCCTGACGTCAATCATCCGTCTGCCGATCATCCGCCAGCCAATCATCCCGACGCGAACGTGTTGACCGCCTTCGCCGAACGGACACTGCGCGAAGACGAACGAGCCATCGTACTTGAGCACTTGAGCCGGTGCGGAGAATGCCGCGATGTTTTAGCCCTGGCTTTGCCCGCAACCGAGCTAGCTCAAACTGCGATGCGACCACCCGCTAGGGAGTGGTTGACCTGGCCAGCCATGCGTTGGGGATTTGCAGCAGCCGGCGTCGTCGCCGTTGCAGCCCTCGGATTCGTGCAGCATCAGCGGCAGGTAGAAAGAGCGGCTTCGAAATCACCTGCCCGCTTTGAGATTGCGACGAAAGAGGCTGAAAACCAGCCCTTGGCTTCGCCCACTCTAACTGCCGACGCCAAGAAGGCCGACCATCTTCAACCGCCCACTGCTGCACGTGCCTATTCGGTGCAGGCCACAAACGGGACTCGTCACGAAGTCCCGCGCAGAAGTCACGCTGAACTGCTTCCGGCACCCGTGCCGCCTCATGGTAGCGTTGGTCAGGCTGCGGGCCAGGTTGGGGTGCGGCTGGGTGGTCCCGTACTGGCAAATCAATGGCAGCAACAAAATGCCATTCAAAATCAGGCTTCCGCTCCGGCAGCGTCTTCGCCGTTCGCGAAACAGCAGGCTGCTGGCGATCTAACCGCGAACGCGCCGGCGCCTGCCGTCTCCGAAACGGCAGTGGAGAGTCAATCAACCCGACTCGACACGCTCACTCAGAATCCAAAGGCTGGCCAAAGCAAAGATGAGCCTGTGCAGCCGCCGCAGGCGAACCAGGATTATGTTTTGGCTCGGGTGGGCAAAGCTAAACCCGCCGAAGCCGCGGCCTCCGCACGCGCTCCCCGCTGGACCATCAACTCCACCGGAGGATTGCAGCGCTCCTTTGACCAAGGAGCCAGTTGGCAGGTTGTGGATGTGAACGCGAGTCCCGCGTATTTTACGGATGCCACGAGCATCCAGATTAACGGGAAGACTTCGCGCGCCAAAGCCCGAAAGATGGCGTCTCCCATTTTTCGCGCTGTCGTGGCAACTGGCATCGATGTTTGGGCGGGCGGTTCCGGCGGCGCGCTCTATCACTCATTGGACGCCGGCGACCATTGGGTCAGCGTCATGCCCAGTTCGTCAGGCACGATTCTCACCGGCGACGTCGTCAGCCTGGAATTCCCCGATACGCAGCACGGAAAAGTGTCAACTTCTACCGCGGAAGTCTGGACCACCAGCGACGCCGGCCAAACCTGGCAGAGGCAGTAAGCCTGCCGCAGATTCTTCCTCAGTTCCGTGAGCATTGAATTCACTCCGCGTATTTGCATTACCAAAGTGACGTTTACACCAAGGGAAGAGAAACCTAATATTCATTTCGTAGTTTGGCAGTTCTGGGGGAGGGCTGCCGAGGCGTCCTGGACTGAAAAGTCGAGGGCGCTTTTTTACTTCCAGCCTCGAACGAGAAGGGCGACTCTATTTCGATCCTCATTTCGATCCTCATTTCGATCCTCATTTCGATCCCCGGCACCCTGCACAATATCCGCCGATCTCCAGCCGTGAAACCAGCACGCGAAACCTGCAATCTCTCTCCACTTGCTGCTTAAGCCTTTCGAAACTGTCACTCACGAATTCCGCGATGTTGCCGCAGCGCAGACACGCCATGTGGATGTGGTCGCGCTCCAGCTTGCTTGCCCCCGAAAGTACAGCAGGCCGCTCCCGGCGCCCTGTTCTGGCTGTTGACGAACGGCGTGGTCCGCTAAGGTATGCCCGTCTGGTCCAAATTCCCGGAACCCCAGCGCTGGCAACTGGTTAGCTTCATTAAATCCCTCTCGCCTGCTACTCTGCCTAAGTCAGACGGCGAAAAAACAGCTCATCCCTGACTGTGGGAATGCTTGCGACCTTCGCATCGCCCCAAGCATCTAACGACGGTGTTACGATAATAGGTTCGAGCCCTGAGGGGACGCACTTATACGAATCGCCCGGCAGCGCAGCTGTTGTAGGGTCCGCCGACAGCGTTACGTTCTCAACGAGGAGAAACCAAATGGCAGGAAACGGAATCGTCGAAGTGACCGATGCAAACTTCGACCAGGATGTTTTGAAATCGGACAAGCCCGTTCTGGTGGACTTCTGGGCAACCTGGTGCGGCCCCTGCCGTGCTATCGCCCCGATTGTCGAAGAACTGGCCACCGAGTATCAGGGCAGGATCAAAATCGGCAAGATGGATGTCAACTCCAACAGCGCCACGCCGATGCGCTACAAAGTCACTGGCATTCCCACGCTTTTGGTGTTTAAGGGCGGCCAGGTCGTTGAGCAAATCGTAGGCTACAAGCCGAAAGACGCCATCGCGCAGGCGCTGAATAAGCATATTGGCTAAACTCACCTGAAGTCTTCTGAAGAAGCGAGCGCCCGGGACAGTTCTCGGGCGTTTTCACTTTCCGGCGTTCCACTAACTTCCTATGTAGCGATATGGCTATTTGATAGTCGCAATGGTCAGTATTGCTGTTCGACTGAACGTCCCAAACCATGGACGCTCGCGCTTCTTGAACTCGCGGAGAATGCGACTCTTCAGATTGATTATGGCTACAACCCACTCGTCTTGATTTTCCAAGCTGTTATGGGCCGTAGCGAGTATCGCGACCTCAGTCCTCTTGATTTCTTCACGATGCGTGTTCTTCATTTCGTGATCTCTGGTGACGAGGAGCCATCCGCTCCTGTGGCAAAAGTGAATCACTTCGGGGTCTTCCACGTTGCGCCTAGTCTCGCCCTTCTCGTCTTTAAACCACTCAGGGAACCTTTGCACAGTAAAACCAGCCGTTCTCAGGCGAACGGCAACTGACTCGGCGGCAAAGCCTTCGTCGAGAAAGAGAACGCATTCCTCACGCCGCTTTTTGACGTAGATCAATGTGAGTCAGCGCTTGCTGAACAATCTTGCGATCAAGGCCGTAATCGGCGGCGATCTCATCTACTTTTGCTCCGGCGCGTTTGCGGCCCCATAGGACACTCACGGGAATGCGCGTACCAATAACCACCAAACGACCGGACATAATGCGAGGATTCATCGAAACCGGACGACTTTGATGATCCGTAGCTGCGAAGCGCCATGGAAAGATGAACTTGCCGCTCTCAATTCTTTCTGCAAACAGGTTTGCTACCTCCTCTATGACCGCCTGGCCAGGCTTCTTTCCGAGCGAGGTGACCGTGCGGGGACGTGCGCCACGAGCGGGTTTGTCGTAAACAAGGTCTTGCAAGCATTCCTTTACGGCGTCCGCGCGCTGTAGTGGGTGTTGAGATCGGAACATTTTGCGCGCATTACGCATTGAGAGTCTCAGGAACTGGAATGAAAACTTGAATCTTTCGCGCAATAGGTATATTCGGTAAGCTTCTTCGATATCGCGATAAGAGAGCAAGTGGGCGGGGCCATATTGACCCGACGCTTTCAAAATGGGCTCGCCACCCTCGTACCAAGAGGCCAGTGTGCGCCGTGGTATGGCGAGAAATGTCGCGGCTTCTGGAATTGTGTACGTAGGGAGAGTTCGAATATCCTGCCGCGGCTTTCGGACTGGTTTATGCCTGAGCACTGACTTTGAACTCCAATGATGATTGACGTGATTTACGATCCAATAGGAATCATAGTCGCGGATAAGTCATCAAGCCAAGGACGAAACGCAGGATCGATTGAAAACTAAAAGAACGACAGCTGTTTTCAGTACTTCCGCAGCACCCCAATCACCCGCCCCTGCACATCCACAGACGCCGCTGGCACGATGATCGGCTTCATAGTCGCGTTTGAGGGCTGCAGCCGAATGTTGTCACCATCCCGGTAGAAGCGCTTTAGCGTTGCATCGGTCGAATCCACCAGCGCCACCACAATGTCCCCGTTGTGGGCGGTACGGGCTTTTTCCACCAGCACGTAATCGCCGTCGAGGATGGCTTCATCCTGCATGGAGTCGCCGCGCACTTCGAGCACGAATACTTCTTTCGAGCGCACGAAGTCCGCCAGCGAGATGGTCTCGTTATTCTGCACCGCTTCGATCGGCTGCCCGGCGGCGATGCGGCCCACCAGCGGCAGCACTACTCCGGTATTGACGCTCATCGCCTGCTTGAGCCGTCCCCTGGGAGGCAGCAGGTCGATCGAGCGACTGCGGTTATAGTCGCGGGTCAGAAGGCCTTTCTTCTCCAGGTTCGTGACGTGCTTGTGCACCGTGGCGAGAGACGTCAACTCCAGCCCCTTGCCAATCTCCTCAAACGATGGGGAATATTGGTGCTCCGCCACAAATCGCGAGATGAAGTCGTATACTTCCCGTTGCCTGCGTGTGATGGCCATGCGCCATTATTGGCGAAGATAAGGCGAAAAAGCAAGTAAGAAGTCAATTACCTCAGAGTGAAACTTTTATCCCGCTCGCAACTCTAATCCGTAGCCTAGACGTTTCGCACCAAAGTAGGGGGAAAACAAAATGTCATCTGCGACTCGCATCCTTCTGATTGTTCTTGTATCGCTGCTCGGCGTTGTGGCCTGGAAGGCCAAAGCGAGCTCCTCCGTCACGGTGCCCCCGCCGTTGCAGGACGCGTCACGCGCTGCCGCTTCCGGGAAGCAAACCGCAGTGATTTCCGGCGGATGTTTCTGGGGCGTCCAGGCGGTCTTCCAGCACGTCAAAGGAGTGATCAGCGCAACCTCCGGGTACGCGGGAGGCTCGGCCAAAACCGCCGAATACGAAACAGTCAGTACTGGTGAAACTGGCCACGCCGAATCGGTGCAGATCGTCTACGATACTTCGCAGATCACCTACGGCGAACTGTTGCGCGTCTTCTTTTCGGTGGCGCACGACCCGACGCAACTGAATCGCCAGGGCCCCGATGAGGGCACGCAATATCGTTCGTCGGTTTTCTACAGCACCGATGAGCAGAAACACATCGCCGAGGCGTACATCGCGCAACTCGACAAGGCCAAAGTATTCTCGCGTCCCATCGTGACCAAGGTAGTGCCGCTGCAGGCTTTCTATCCCGCTGAGGCCTATCACCAGAACTATGCCGCGCTTCATCCCAATCAGCCCTACATTGTGTTCAACGATGCTCCCAAGGTCGAGCATCTGCGGCAGCAATTCCCGGACCTGTACGTCGGAAAGTAGCAGGGATCACTATGCCTCAATCGGATGGCAAAGCGCCTTATGATGACAAGCTTTATGTGGGGACAGCCGCCCCCGGCTGTCCGGAGCGAAGCTTGGCGGCGTCGGAGCCCAACATGCAGAGGCGTACGTTTCTTGTGACCTCCCTGGCTACGCTCGCAGGCTTGGCCCTGTGGCAATGGAGAAAGCCGGGAATGTTGAAAGCCGCGGCACCCGCGGACAACCGCCCGAGGGAAGTCACGATCGTTCTTTTCTCCGACGCTGGCCAGCCTCTGAACAAAGTGCACGTTGCTAGAGTCATCAAGACCGACGCCGAGTGGCGCAAGCAGCTTCCCTCGGGTGTCTTCGACATCACCCGCAATGCGGACACCGAAATTGCCTTTTCCGGAAAGTACTGGAACCTGCACGACAACGGAATCTACCGCTGCATCTGCTGCGACAATGCGCTCTTCGATTCCGCCACAAAGTTCGAATCCGGGACGGGATGGCCCAGCTTCTGGGCGCCCATCGCCGCCGAAAACGTAATCGAAATCCGCGACTCTACGTTTGGCATGGTGCGCACCGCGGTTGCCTGCACGGAATGCGACGCTCATCTCGGCCACGTATTCGATGACGGTCCCGAGCCCACGCACTTGCGCTACTGCATGAATTCCGCTTCCCTGCGCTTCGCGCCGAAAACCTAGCCTGCGCCTACAATGAACGCATGCCGTGCCCGCTCCCCGTTTTCCGCGAGGCGGAACGCGCCCTCGATGCGAACCCGAGCGACCTCGTAAACGTGTTCAACGTCGGGGAAAGCTATGTGGCGGCGGGCATGAATCTTAGTAAACCAGCCGGGTGCCCGTATTATGAGAAGTCGCTCCGGGCATTCCAGCGTCTTAAACACGATCCGGCCCTCCAGGGAGAATGGGGCACTATCGAAGGAGAACGGGTGCAAGTGGCGCCTTATCGCGAAGGGCTCGATCGACACACGAAAAATCTGCGAATGCTTGCCGCCACTGCGCCGATGTGCCCGACGGTTCCCTGGGACTCGGAATTGGTATGCCCCGAATCGGTATGCCGGTGAGGTATGCTCAAAGCTGAAGCTGACAGCTATCTATGGTTTCCGATCTATGGTTTCCGATTCGATCATCCTCAAACATATTGCGCGACAGCCGAAGCGGTCGGCGGGATTCAAGCAACTGGTGCGCGAACTTGGGCTGCGTGGCGAAGAGCGCCGGGAGTTGGACGAGCGCTTGCAGAAATTGGCGGCCAGTGGAGCGCTGATCCGTAGCGACTCCGACCGCTATGCGGTGCCACAGGCCGCCACGGATAAGAACCTTGTGGCGGGACGGTTGACCATGCACCGCGACGGATTCGGATTCGTCATTCCGGATGCGAAGTCGCTGAGCCCGGCACTTAAGACACGGCTCACAGGCGATATTTTTATCCCGCCGCACCTCATTGGCAACGCCATGCATGGGGATCTCGTGCTGGTCGATGTGAGCAATGTGCGTCCAGATGGGCGGGCTGAGGGACGGATTGTGCGGCCGGTGATGCGGGCACATCCGACGGTGGTCGGCATTTTTCATTACGGGAGCCGGGGCGGATACGTCAAAGCCATCGACAGCAAGATTACGCAGGAGATTGCGATTCCGCCGGGGATGGAGATTCCGGGCAGCTCCTCAGGCTCAGAACACGGCAAAACAGAACCTGAACCACAGGGGGCACGGAGAACACAGAGGGAGAAATCGGTGGATCGGGTGCTGGGCGACGAAGTTGCACGGCGGACAGCGTGGGACGATCTTGAGGGGCTCGTGGTTGACGTTGAGATCACTGACTGGCCTTCGCCGACGCAGAGTCCGCGGGGACGCGTGATCGAGATTCTGGGGCGCGAGGACGATTTCGGGGTCGATGTCGAAATCACAATTCGCAAATTTCATCTGCCGCACCATTTTCCGGCGGGGGCGCTCGCGGAGGCACAAGATGCATCGTCCGTTATTCCGGCGCCGGAGCTTTCGCGGCGGCAAGACTTTCGCGGGCTTCCGATCGTGACCATTGATGGCGAGACGGCACGCGACTTCGACGATGCTGTCTACGCGCACATGCTGCCGAATGGCAACTTCGAATTGCAGGTGCATATTGCCGACGTGGCGCAATATGTAACACCCGGGTCCGCGATCGATCGGGAAGCGCGCGTGCGCGGCACCAGCGTTTATTTTCCAGACCGCGCCGTGCCCATGTTGCCGCTCGAACTTTCCACGGATATTTGCAGTTTGCGCCCGCAGATGGAACGGATGGTGCTGTCGTGCGTCATGGAGATGGATCATCGCGGAGAGATCGTGAGTTATGAGTTGAGCGAGGGCGTGATCCGCTCGGCGGAGCGCATGACCTATACCGCAGTGAACGCGGTGCTGGAAGGCGATGCAGCGATGCGTGAGCGCTATGCGACGCTGGTGGCCACTTTTGAGCTGATGCGCGATCTGGCACTGATTTTGAACCGCAAGCGCCAGCGGCGGGGATCGATTGATTTCGACCTTCCGGAACCGGTGATCGAGTTCGACGAGTTTGGACTCATGAAGAGTATTGCGCGTTCGGAGCGCAATATGGCGCACCGGCTGATCGAAGAGTTCATGCTGTCGGCGAACGAGTGCGTAGCACATCACCTGGAATTGAATCGCATTGCGTCGCTGTACCGCGTTCATGAGAAGCCGGATGCGAAACGCGTCTACGACTTCGAGGTGATTGCGGCCACTTTTGGATATTCGCTGGGAGTGGGGCCGTTGCCCATTCACCGGGTGCAGATGAAAACGGATCGGCGCGCGGCTTATGGCACGGGCAAGCGGGTGCGCGAGGTGGAGGTGCCGAAGGAGGTGCACATCACGCCGCGGATGTATCAGAAACTGACCGAGAAGATTGCCGGCAAACCGGAGGAACGCATTTTGAGTTATCTGATGCTGCGTTCGTTGAAGCAGGCGCGCTATTCGGAGGAGAATCTGGGGCACTTTGCACTGGCGGCGACCAGCTATACGCACTTCACGTCGCCGATCCGGCGGTATCCGGATTTGATTGTGCATAGAATTTTGAAGAGTGTGCTGCAGCAGGATCAAACTCAGAATCGAAGTCCCTACTCCTACGACAAGCTCAGGGCAGATTCTGTCGCAAAGGGCGCGACAAGGGTGGGGCACCCGCACGATGATGAGGCGCCTTCACCATGGTCAAAGCGGCGCGATCATGCCGCTCATCGGGAGACTGTGGAACCTTTGGGCGGGCCGATTGCGCTGGAGGAGTTACACGAGATTGCGGAGGAGTCGAGCCAGTCGGAGCGGCGAGCGGACGATGCCGAGCGCGACCTGATGGAGTGGAAGAAAGTGAAGTTCATGCAGGATCGCGTGGGCGAAGATTTCGATGGACTCGTCACCAGCGTCACCAAGTTTGGGTTCTTCGTGGAACTTACCGATATGTTCGTCGAAGGACTGGTTCCGCTGAACACTTTGACGGACGACCGATATACGTTTCACGAGAACACGCGGGAGATTATCGGGCAGCGGTCGCGGAAGACTTATCGTCTGGGGCAGAAGATTCGAGTGCTCGTTAACCGCATTGATCCGGTGGAGAAGAAGATTCAGTTTGCGGTATTGGAGGAAGCGCCGGTGCGCGCGGTGGGGAAGAGGCGGAAGCGGTAGGCCAGAACCGGGGGTATGGGAATACACCGCCGGGCTTCGCCCAGGCTGGACGGGCGAAGGCGCCCGTCCCCACACAAGCTTCCACCCGTGCGGACTTACACTCCCAGCGCTTTCTGAATCTCTGTTGCAATTGCCGCGGTCAGGGAGCGCATCTTTTCCTCCGATTCGGCTTCGACCATGACGCGGGCCAGGGCCTCGGTGCCGGAGTAGCGGACGACTACGCGGCCATTGCCGTTGAGGTCACGTTCGGCGGCATCGATGGCCGCCTGAACCGCGGGGATCTGACCAAAAGGAATTTTCTCGCGCACGCGTATATTCTGAATTTTCTGAGGAAATACTTTCAGGTCGCCGACCAACTCGGCCAGCGGCTTGCCGGAGCGGACGATAATATCCATGAGGCGCAGGGCGGTGAGCAAGCCGTCGCCAGTGGTCGCGTCGCCGTCCCGGAAAATAATGTGGCCGGACTGCTCACCGCCGAGAGTGGCGCCGGTTTTGAGCATTTCCTCGAGCACATATTTATCGCCGACGTTGGCGCGCAGCATGCGGATGCCGGACTTCTTCAGCGCTATTTCCAGGCCCATGTTTGACATGGTGGTTGAGATCACGGTGTCGGCCTTCAACTTTCCTTGCGCATGCATGTCGCGGGCGGCGGCCAACAGCACGGCATCGCCGTTGACCACGCGACCGCCAGCATCGGAGAATAGGGCGCGGTCAGCGTCGCCGTCGAAGGTTACGCCGAGATCGAACCTGCCCGCGGACTCCGCTACAACTTTCCCTAGAGTCTCCGGATGGAGCGCGCCACAGCCTTCGTTGATATTCCTGCCATCGGGTGAGATATGGACGAAGGTCGCCTGGATTCCAAGGCTGCGAAACAGTTCCGGCGCTTCGGCGGTGGCGGCGCCGTTGGCGCAATCCACCAGCACGCGTAGTTTGCTCAGATCGGAGGACAGGTCGTCGCGCAGTGACTTCACATAGGCGTGGCGCAGTTCGGCCTCGCCGGGCAGAGAAGGTTTAGGAATCTTGAGCGCGGTGTCATCGGGGGCGGCAGCATTCTGAATTAGCGCGAAGATTTCTTTTTCGATGGCGAGTTCGCGCTCGTCGGTTAGCTTGAAACCGTCGCCCGAAAAGACTTTGATTCCGTTATCGGTCCAGGGATTGTGCGATGCGGAGATCACCACGCCTGCCGCCAAAGCTCGCGAGCGCGCCAGGTACGCAACTCCTGGAGTCGTGATTACGCCGGCGCTGTGGACCTCGACGCCCACCGCCGCCAGGCCTTCGGCGACTCGGTCCGCGATCCACGCGCTGGATTCGCGCGTATCCTGGCCAATCACGGCCCGCGCCTTCGGCGTGGTACGCATCAGGTCGTGGCCCAGCGCGCGGCCGATCAAGTACGTATTTTGTTTTGTGAGCGGAAATTCTCCCGCCACACCGCGGATACCGTCGGTCCCGAATAGCTGCCTTTGCTGGCTCATAGAATTATTCACGAAAATCCACGCAAGAAGAGAACAGGAAATGATAAATGAGAGCGCGGAAAGAACGCGATCCGCGGAGGACTTTGACCCCAGGGGCTCAAGCCCGCTCCAATTTCTAGCGCCTGACGCGGCCCTGAAAGGGCCGCTCTTCCACGGCGACTCAATGCAAGGAGGCGCTTCCTACCTTCTGGATCAACACCGTCACACGAATCGAAGCTGGTTGCACGACTTGCACCAGCGGGTCGGACACGTACACGTTCGTATTGAAAACCGCGCTACCGCGCGTGCCGGTCGCGTCGATGGGATCGGTCGTCGCCGCGTCGATTTTTTCCACGTGATGGCGGGGACCGGTAATTGTGACGCGGGGAGGATCGGCGTCAACTTTGACGATTTGTTCTCCGCCGGGAAAGTTCCCCGTGACCCGGGGATGAATCTCGACGTCACGAGTCAACCGCGTGTCGAACGCAAGATGCAACTGGCTGGGTACGACCTGCACAACTTCTACGCCGCGGGGGTGGCGCACTTGCCGCGAAGTCAGATCAAAGGTGCGCTCACCTGGTGTGGCATCCCCGAGTTCGATCTCCGGCTGGATTTCATTTGCCTGTAATTGGCGGATAATGCCCTCCGGACCACGTACGCGGATCTGCGCTTCTGGAATGAGTTCGGAACTGATTTCGAGGTGCACTGGCACATGCTGGAAGACGATGGGTGCGCGCACGGCGACCTCTGCCGGTTGCTCGCGAGGTGAAATCAGAAACCATAGACCGGCGGCCAGCAACAACGACAAGAATTTCAGTCCGAAATTGTGCAGCACGTAACGTTGAACGAATCCGATCATGATTTCTCCGATTCCGCGCCGGATTCGGATTTCCGCTGCGGGGCCGGTTCGCGCAGGGGAGACTCCAAGAACGCATCGGACTCGTCGTCTGCCTGCGCGATGGTAGTGGGCAGGGTTACGGGAGCCATGAAGCGGCGCAGTTCGCTGCCGAGACGTTCCCGCAGTTGCTCGACCGTCATGTCGCGCTCGATCTGGCCGCCGATGGCGAGGCTGATCGCCCCCGTTTCTTCGGAGCATATGACGGCAATGGCGTCGGTCTCTTCGGTGATGCCGATGCCCGCACGGTGGCGTGTGCCGAGCTGGGTGGAGAGCAGAGGATTCATGGAAAGCGGAAGAAAACACGCGGCGGCGGCGATGCGGTCTTTCTGCACGATGACGGCGCCATCGTGCAGCGGAGCGCTGGGACGAAAGATGGTGGCCAGCAGATCGTAGGAGAGGCGCGCATCCAGGGGGACGCCGCTCTCGATGTGGGTGCGCAATCCTATTTCGCGCTCGATCACAATCAGGGCACCGGTCTGGTGCTGCGAAAAGAGGTTGGCGGCCAGCACAATGTCGTCGTAGGAATCGCTCTCGGAGGAAGAGCCGCCGATGAACGTCAATCGCCTGCCGAGATCGGCGAGTACATGGCGGATCTCCGACTGAAAAACCACGATCAGCGCAAACACCAGGTAAGGGAGCACATGGCTGACCACCCAGTTCAGCGTGGTAAGTTCGCCGATGCGCGCCAGATAAAAAATGACCGAGACGACAACCAACCCCACCAGCATGGGAGCGGCGCGCGTGCCGCGGATCATTACCAGGACCTGATAGATAAGCAACGCGACAAGGAGAATATCGAGCGCCACCCACGCGCCTTGTGTCCATGACGTGATGACTGGCATCCCGCGAATCGCTCCTGGGAAGGAATCTGCTATCGAGAACCCATTCTAATGCAGGGATTTCCTCGCCTAGCATGTTACGAACTTTTACACAGCGCTCGCAAATGGTCGCTGAAGGCTCAGTCCTGCTTCTTGGTTACGGCCGCCTGAATTTCGCCATGGGCCAGGCGCGCAGAAATCTCATCCCCAAGCTGGAGGCCGCTTACGTCTTTCAAAAGCTTGCCGTGGGAATCAAAGACGAGCGCATATCCACGTTCCAGAATGGCCAGAGGAGACAGAGACTGCAGAGCGGTATGCAGGCGCTCGCTGCGCACTCGATGCTGGAGCAGGACGTTGCGCATGATCGCGAGCAGCGCGGAGGTTCGGCTATCGAGTTCGCCGCGGACGCCGGAGAGAACCCGGCGCAGATCGTAGTGGCGGACGGCGGCAGAAATCATTTCCCAGCGGCGGTACATCTGTTCGAGCAACTGGCGTTCGGCGAGTTCCATGCGGTGAGTAAGATCGTCGAGCTTCTGTTGCCGCTGGCGGATTACTTCCATCATGCGGGCGAAGGCGCCGTGTTGCGCGAGTTCGGTCAGCGCCTGCCGGCCCATCAGCAGGCGATAGCGCATGGCGCGGCTGAGGCGCTCGTGCAATGCGGCCGCGTGATCCTCAACTTCCTGGCGCGAGCGGATGACAAGTTCCGCGGCCGCCGAAGGCGTAGGGGCGCGCAGGTCGGCAACAAAATCGATAATGGTGAAATCGGTTTCGTGCCCGACCGCGGAGATGACTGGGATTTCGGACGCGGCCACGGTCCGGGCCAGCGCTTCATTGTTGAAAGATGCCAGGTCTTCGGCGGAGCCGCCGCCGCGAGCGACGATGATGACATCCACATTGTCGTGCTGGTTAAAAAAGCGAACGCCGGCCGCGACCTCGTGCGAAGCCGCGTCGCCCTGTACCTGGGCAGGATAGATCAATACATTTACGGAATGATGGCGGCGCTCGAGCACGTTGAGAATGTCGCGAAGCGCGGCCGCCTGTGCCGACGTCACAATGCCAATGCGCGCCGGCAGGGACGGGATCGGCTTCCTGCGCTCGGCCGCAAATAATCCTTCGGCTTCGAGCTTGGCCTTAAGTTCTTCGAAAGCCAGTTGCAGCGAGCCGGCGCCCTTGGGTTCGATGTATTCGGCGGAAATCTGCAGCTCGCCGCGGTCTTCGTACACGGTGATGCGCCCGCGCACGGTCACCTGCAAGCCGTCTGCCGGACGGAAGCGCAGCAGACGCGCGGCTGATCGAAACATCACTACGCGGATTTGTGCGTTGCCATCTTTCAGGGTGAAGTAAAGATGGCCCGAATCGGGGGCGCGGAAGTTGGAGATTTCGCCTTCCACCCATGCGTCGGAATATTCGCGCTCAATGTGCGAACGCACGGCGGCGACCAGGGCGCGAACCTTCCATACCCGGCGCTCGGGCGGGCGGAAGTTGAATCCCATCTGGTCGGCAAGCGAAGACATTGTGGGCAGTGTACCGCAGGAGGCGGGGATTTCGTTCGTGACCTTCCTGACTCCCGTGGCCCCATGGTGACGCTATAATCTTTGCCCATGAATCTCGAACAGAAAGTTGAAGAGTTGAAAAGACGGAACCAACTTGCCGAGGACGGCGGAGGCGCCAAGCGCCGCGAGCGCCAGCATAAGGAAGGTAAGATGTCGGCCCGCGAGCGTATCGAATTTCTGCTCGACGAGGGCACATTCGAAGAAACCGACAAGTTGGTCACGCACCGCTGCAACGATTTTGGAATGGCCGAGCAAGAGATTTACGGGGACGGATTTATTACCGGTTACGGCCGGATCGAAGGGCGGCTGGTCTACGTGTTTGCTCAGGACTTCACCGTGTTCGGCGGGTCGCTGTCGGAGACTAACGCCGCGAAGATCGTGAAGATCATGGACCTGGCGGCGAAAATGGGCTCGCCGGTGATTGGACTGAACGATTCCGGAGGAGCGCGGATTCAGGAAGGCGTGATGTCGCTGGCGGGGTACGCGGACATTTTTCTGCGCAACACGTTGTACAGCGGCGTGGTGCCGCAGATTTCGGCGATCATGGGACCGTGCGCCGGAGGGGCTGTGTACTCGCCTGCGATCACGGACTTCGTGCTGATGGTCGACAAGACTTCCTACATGTTCATTACCGGGCCGGATGTCATCAAGACGGTCACCCACGAACAGGTGACCAAAGATCAACTCGGCGGCGCGATGACGCACAACGAAACCTCGGGCGTGGCGCATTTTCTGGCGCACGACGACGCGGAATGCCTTTCGATGGTGCGAGAACTGTTGAGCTTTGTGCCGTCGAATAACCTGGACGATCCTCCGCGCAAAGTGTGCGCCGATCCGATTGACCGCGCCGACGCAGCCCTCGACACCATCGTTCCGGCACAGTCGAACCAGCCTTATGACATCAAGGAGGTGATCCATTCGGTGGCGGACGACGGATACTTTTTTGAGGTGCAGGAGCACTACGCGAAAAACATGGTCGTGGGATTCACGCGGCTCGACGGACGTCCCGTAGGGATTGTCGCGAACCAGCCGTCGGTGCTGGCGGGAACGCTGGACATCAACGCGTCGGTGAAAGGTGCGCGCTTCGTTCGCTTCTGCGATTGTTTCAACATACCGCTGGTTACGTTTGAAGATGTTCCGGGATTTCTCCCGGGGACTGCGCAAGAGTATGGAGGGATCATCAAGCACGGCGCCAAATTGCTCTTTGCATTTGCCGAGGCGACGGTGCCCAAGGTCACGGTGATCACGCGCAAGGCGTATGGCGGGGCGTATTGCGTGATGGCGTCGAAGCACATCCGCACGGATGTGAATTACGCGTGGCCCACAGCTGAGATTGCGGTCATGGGGCCGGAGGGGGCGGTCGACATCGTCTATAAACGCGAATTGGACGCCGCGGCGAACCGGGAGCAAGTCCGCCGTGAAAAAATCGAGGAGTTTCGCGACCGCTTTGCTAATCCGTATGTCGCGGCCGACCGCGGATTTGTCGACGCGATCATTCAGCCGCGAGACACGCGGAGGAAGTTGATCCAGGCGCTGGCCATGCTGGAGACCAAGCGGGATAAGAATCCGCCGAAGAAGCATGGGAATATACCGCTGTAAGCATTTCGCCCAAACTGAGGAATCCCGATGAAGAGGCTGCTCGCGCTATTGGCTTTTTGTCTCTTGGCACTTCCACTCCTTTCACAAGACTCGGCTGGTTGGCTCGCCACGCTTCCCCAGGCTAAGGACTATGTTCAGAAGCGAGCTTCCAGCTACGACCGTAGCGGGGGGAATGCGGATGCTCGGACGATCGCGGCCGGCGAAACTCTAACGCTGCTTGACGACGCCGGGCCGGGGATCATCAGCCATGTCTGGTTCACGATCGCCAGCGACGATCCGAATCATTTGAAGGCTCTGGTCCTGCGTATGTATTGGGATGGCGAAGCGATTCCAAGCGTGGAGACGCCGGTGGGCGACTTCTTTGGGCTTGGGCTCGGACACTATTACCTCTATCAGTCTCTGCCATTGGCGGTCGGGTCAGATAAGGCTCTCAACAGCTTTTTCCCGATGCCCTTTCAGAAACATGCGCGCATCACGGTCACCAACGACGGCTCGCGTAAAGTGGACGCGTTCTATTTCAATATCGACTATCGCTTGTACAGCAAGGCGCAGCCGGCCGATTTGCTTTATTTTCATGCGCAGTATCGGCAGGCTGCGCCGGCTCGTGGCTGGACTAATGATTGGCGCTCGAACGGCGATGCTCTGGTGGATGGCAAGAAGAATCTAAACGGGGAAGGTAATTACGTCTGGATGGAAGCCACCGGGCGCGGACACTTCGTGGGCGTGACCATGTCTGTGCTGCAGAATCAGGATGGGTGGTGGGGCGAGGGCGATGACATGTTTTTCGTCAACGGCGAGAGCACGCCCTCGATCAACGGGACTGGGTCGGAGGATTATTTTCTGGGCGCATGGGATTTTGGTGGACGCGCATTTTCCTACGGCTTATTTGGCGCGCCAGTGGTGGGAGAGGAACGTGCGGGCGGACGATGGTCGCTTTATCGGTTTCACCTGGATTCGCCGATTCCGTTTACCAAGTCTCTGCGGGCGACGATCGAGCATGGGCATGCTAATCATCGGTCCGACAATTATTTCTCGGTCGCGTACTGGTATCAGACAGAGCCGCATGCGGCGTTTCCTGCGCTGCCGCCGCTGGAGCAGAGAATTCCGAAGATCTATTCAGTGGGCGGGCCAGGTAATGAGGGAAAGTAAGGTGTCCGGCACGAACCCGACAGGGGCTGAAGCCCGTCAATTGTGGAGCTTGACGCGGCCCTCAAGGGCCGCTCTTCCACCAAAGTCTTCCACTAAAAAACAAAGAGAGTTCCGAGGTGGTGTAGGGTCCATTCGTCTCGGCCAGTAGCTCGCGTTTGACCCTTGCTCGACCTGCTCTCGCCGCTTCCCTTGCGGGGCGCTGCGCGCGATCTTCGCTTGGGCTCCGGGCTCACCGCCAACCGGATAAACCTACCCTACGCCTCGGAACTCTATCCTGCCTTCAACATTTCTTCTTCGTTCTCCTCAACCAGCGCTTTGCTATAGACCCTCGCTCACCCTCCTTCCCAATCTTGCGATCAGGAAAGTGACTCCGCTTGAGCCCCGGACGCCGCACCAACCGGAAAAACTTAAGAAGCTGTCAAAGAACGATCTTGTTGTACTCCTTCTATAAATTCAGTCAACGAAAAATCGCACGTCGTAACTATGTGTGTTTTCAATCGAGTGCGGGCCGTCCACAAGGGCATGACCGGATTTGGTGCAGGCCCAAATTCAGTTTCTGGGAAACCCGCGCCGGACGCGGGTTGTGGCGCTCAGCACTGAAGTAAGTGAATGCGAATGCCCGCAACGGCTTGTGTTCGGCGACTGTGAAAATCGCGCGCTTCCCACGCCCCGCACGGAGTTTAAATTCTCAAGTATTCGCAGAAGAGGTATTTCAAAGCGCTGCGAACAACAGGAGACGACGTATCTGTTGATGCTTTCTTTTCGCCGTTTCGCGGCTTTAACGAACTTCCGCCGAGCTACGCTCGGCGGACAGGCGGGGGCGGCTGACCCCACATAACGTTAAGGGTTGACTTCTATTGGCTCATCCTGCAGGCGTTTGTCGCTTTCGTCTGTGCCCGTGAGTTCGAACGAGTTCGTCAGAGCTGCCTTTCCTTTTTCGACGCTGGTGATTACGTAGGAGCAGCCGAACCAGTGGGCCTCGGCGAGGTCGGTAGACGACCAGCGCGCCGGATGGTCAGGGTGGGAATGGTAGAAGCCGACGATGTCTTCGCCGCGCTCGCGGCCCTCGCGCTGGATGCGGACGAGTTCTTTGGGATCGATGTTGTAGCGGTTGTGAGCGGAATCCGTGCGGGTGTTCCGGCAGCGGGCGGTCGAGGTGACTACGCGGGTTCCATCGTCGTCGGCTCGACCAAGTAGGATGCCGCAGCATTCGTGAGGGTAGGTTTCTTCGCCGTGGCAGCGGAGGGAGTCGTAATCGGGACGGGTGAGTTTCAGCATGTTGGAGTTGTGCCTATAAAGACTCAAGTCAAAATCCCCAACCTCTCGCGAAAGGTGAGGAAGGATAGGGCACCCGACTTAGAACCTCTTCAGCCTTCCGTCCAGAATCTCTCGCTCAGATACTTGTCGCCGGAGTCACAGAGAATGGTCACGATCACTGCTTCGCGGCCTTTCTGAAGCGGCAACTCGCGGGCAATTTTCAAGCAGCCGACAACGGCGGCTGCGGAGGAGATGCCCACCAGCAATCCGGCGTTGCGCGAGAGATGGCGCGCCATCGCGTAGGCGTCTTCGGTAGCGATTTCGAGATTTTGGTCGGCCAGGTCAGGATCGTAAATCTTCGGCACGATCGCGCTGGCCATGTGCTTGGCGCCTTCGATTCCATGAAACGACGAATCGGGCTGCAGCGAGATGCATTGCACCGCGGGATTCAGCTCTTTCAACCGGCGCGTCGTGCCCACGAAAGTTCCACTTGTGCCTAGCATCGCAACAAAATGGGTGACTCGCCCCAAAGTCTGCTGCCAGATTTCGTTGGCGGTTCCGTGATAGTGCGCTTTCCAGTTGGCGTCGTTCGAATACTGGTCGGCATAAAAATATTCATCGGGATGGTCGCGAGCCAGTTCGCGGGCCCTGCGAATTGCGCCGTCCGAGCCGTCGCCTGGGTCCGTATAAATAATGTTGGCGCCATAGCCTTGGAGGATTTGTTTGCGCTCGCGCGAAACATTTTCCGGCATGCACAGAGTGACGGGGAACCCTTCGGCCGCTCCCAACATACCGTAAGCAATGCCCGTGTTGCCGCTGGTGGAATCGAGCAGGCTCTGGCCGGAACGTAGTTTCCCTGTGCGTCGAGCCTCGGCAACGATGCTGGCAGCGGCGCGATCCTTCACCGATCCGCCCGGGTTATACCATTCCGCCTTACCCAGAAGTGCTATACCCGGCAGATCGCGGGTGAGCGCGTCGAGCCGCAGCAACGGAGTGTTACCGATGCGCTCGACGAGGCTGTGGCCGAGCGTTTCGCCCAGTCCTGAGGCCGCTTCGCGCAGTTTCTCGGGTTTTGGCTGAGTTGACATTGCCGACATTCTTGTAGATCCGGATGCCATAACTGAACTGAAACGCCGTGACCAACGTAATGTGCTATATGGCGTGAAACAAGATATGTAGTAGGTTGTTTAGATGAGCCAGTTTCGCCCGGCGATGCAGCGTAAAGTTACGTTCGATCTTATTAACGTTCGATCTCATAAAGTATGCATCTAATCTGACGAGCACAGGCCGGGCAAGGAAAGGTTGAATCAAGCAATGGCCAAAACAATTGAAGCACGAACCTACGAGGAAGCCTTAGCCTGGCTGCGCGATCACGGGTTCGACGTTACCGACGCTCCCGGCACCAACGGCCGCGTATTCCTGCGCAAATACAATGTCTCGGCCGCCATCCAGAAGGGGCCTGACGATACGGTGAAGATTTTCGCCTATCCCGGTTATCTGATAGGCAGCGAGATTTCAAAGCTCATCAATCGCGGATATCAGCAGTTTCTCAAAACTTCGAAGACAGAGCTTCCGGCGACTGCGGATCATCTGAAGGCACTGCAGTCCTTTTCCGAAGAGCTGAAAGAGGGGCTGGGATTGCCCAGCCTGTATAACGAATCGCTGGGAACAGTGAGCGAGTCTTATCAGTATGACCGCATTGAGGATCGCGACAAAGCGCCAGTGGACCGTCCGAAGCGACCCTGGGAAGTCGCGGGCAAGCCGGTGGCAGCAAAGAAGGGCCGGGCGTTAGGCAGGGGCTGAAGCCCAAATGCTTGCTGTAACGCGGGTGCTGAAGCGCCGCTCGTCCACTACCCCATCATCCCTCGCTAACCCATGCCTGCATTGAAGCGCCGTTCTTCCACTTAAGCTCCGCTGACGCGGACCTAGGCTTGGCGGCGTTAACGCGCCGCTCTTCCAGCTGAACATCCAGCTGAACGTCGTTGTTGCAGTGCTTTCTCTCGTCCCACCGCCATTAACGAACTCCCAGCAAAATGTCGACCGTTAGCTGGTCCAGCTTTTCGTAGGGCAGGCGCTTTTGCATGATCGTGTTTTTGTTGAAGACGTGGGACAACAGAGACGCTGATCCCTTTTCTGAATAACCGCTTGCCTTCGGAGTGCCGGAAACCGCGGCCGAGATTTCCTCGAGAATGCCTTGAATCTCTTCGTCGGCGTTCCAGCGCGCCGCCTTTTCTTTGAGAATCAAATAAGTCCGCATGCAGCCGCGCGCGAAGTCTTTGACCCCGTCGTAGTCTTCAGTGCGGTAGGCGTGGGCGTCGAAATGGCGCGGGCCGCCGTAGCCGACGTCTTCCAGAAATTTCACCAGCCAGAAGGCGGATTTCGGATTGTTCGATCCAAAACGCAAATCCTGATCGTAGCGTCCGGGCGCTTGATCGTTCAAATCGATGTGAAAGAGCTTGCCGGACTCCCAGGCTTGGGCAACACCGTGCATGAAGTTGAGTCCCGCCATTTGCTCATGCGCGACCTCAGGATTGACGCCGACCATCTCGGGATGATCGAGCGTGGGAATGAAGCCCAGGTAGTGGCCGGTGGTAGCCATGTAGATATCGCCGCGGGGCTCGTTGGGCTTGGCTTCGAGAGCGAAGCGATAGCCGTAACCGCGAGCGATGTTGTACTCGCAAAGATAGTTGACGGCCTCTCGCAGATGTTTGATGGCCTGATCGGCACGGCGGCAGGCATCGGTTTCAACACCTTCGCGCCCGCCCCACAATACAAAGATTTTCGCGCCCAGTTCCGCGCCCAGATCCATGGCGCGCAGAGTTTTCTGCAGGGCGTAGGCACGCACCTCGGGATCGTTGGCAGTGAAGGCTCCATCGCGAAAGACAGGATGAAAAAACAGAGAGACGGTCGCCATGGGCACGACGATTCCGCTTTCCTGGCAGGCTTTGCGGAATTCCCGGACGATGCGGTCGCGGTCCGCGGGAGTGGCGTCAATGGGGACGAGATCGTTGTCATGCAGGTTGACACCCCATGCGCCGATCTCGCCGAGAACGGACGCGATCTCAGTCGGCGGCATGGTGCGGCGCACCGCGTCGCCGAAGGGATCGCGACCGCGATTGCCGAGCGTCCACAATCCGAAGGTGAATTTATGTTCCGGCCTGGGCTGGTAGGTCCCGTTCGCTTTGCTCACCGAATTCGGCCGGGCTTTTGCTTTTGCAGTCACGTTATCTAGCCTCCGATGGATTCAACGCAGGGGGAGAAGAGGAAATCTTTCCCACCAGATTATCCTCTGCTTTCTTGTGCAATTCCTGTACTTTGTGCAGTTCCTTCTCGGCGTTGGAGGAATCGCCAATGGCCTGATACAAACGTCCGAGCTGGTAGTGAGCATCGGGCACCGTGGGATCGAGTTCCACGGCGCGGAGAAGAGCTGCCTGCGCATCTTTATAGTCTTTTTGCTGCATGTAAATAGCCCCGAGATCGACATAGACGATTCGCAGATCCTTCTTGACCGCCACCGAACGCTTAAGTAGGGCCAGCGCCTCGTCGGGATGATTGTTTTTCCAATCGATATCGCCGAGATACGCCAGCGCCTGGGCATGGTTGGGATCGAGAGCTAACTCCCGTTCGAACTCTTGCCTGGCATCGTCGTACTGTTGCGACTTCCAGTGAAGATAGCCCAGCCCGAAATGGACATTGGGCTCCCGAGGAGATATTTTTGCAGCGGTTTCGAACTCGGTAATAGCCTCTGAAGTCTTTCCCAAACCGTCGAGAGCTTCACCAGTAAGAACGTGGGCCGGGGCAGAGTCCGGATTCTGTTCCTGGATTCGGCGAAACTCCTCTTGCGCGCAAGAAAATTTTCGGGCCCACAAGCAGCTTTGCGCCAGGACCTGACTCAATTCGACATTGGTGGGATCGGCCTTGGCAGCCGGTTCGAGATATTGCGAAGCCAGATCAAATTTTCGATTTCCGTAGTAGCTCAGGCCAAGCAGAGTTTTGGCTTGCGAGTTGGAGGGGTCGGCTGCGAGCGCGGAGTGAAGCGCAGGGGCCGCCGCAGAAAAATGTCCCTGCTTGAACTCCGCCAGTCCGAGGTTGAGTTCGACTCCGGGCAGCTTAGGGTTGAGCTTGAGAGCTGTGCGGTATGCTGACGCGGCCTCGGGATACTTCTCTTGCCTGGACAGGACTATACCCAGACTGGCGAAAGCCGCAGCGTCGGTTGGATCGCGCTGAATCACTGCGCGCCACGCGCGCGCTGCCTCCGGCAATTCGCCCTGGCGTTCGAGAGCCATCGCGTCAGCCGGTGTAGGGGCCTGCGCCGAGGCCCCTGGACAAACGATGGCCGGGAAGAGCAGCGCGAGGACGAGTTCGAATTTCGTATTTCTCATGCCCGTTCTGCCGCGTCAGCAGGATTGCAGATCAGGGGTGACCAGTGTGAGGTTTCATTTATAGAACAACGCAGCGATGCTTGCCAGCCTTGGGTCTGTGCCACGGCGAGACGGAATCGAGCGCGAGGCAACGGGCCCCTCAAAACTAAGGCCCCGCTCACAGCGGCGATTGCCGCGAGCGGGGCCGGATTGTTTGCCATCCTGGATTAGAAGTACAGCTTCAATCCAAGCTGAATCTCTCGCGGGTCATGAGCCGATGTAATGGCGCCAAAGTTGCCCGACGAGAACGTGGTGCTGATGTTGTTGAACTCGGTGTGGTTGAAGGCGTTGAAGAACTCCGCGCGGAATTCAAGTTTGCTGCCCCGTGATTCGCTGAACAGGAAACTCTTGAACAGCGAGAGATTCCAGTTCTGGCGGCCAGGTCCACGTAATGCGTTGAACGGTTCATTGCCCCAGGTTCCGGCCACGGTTGGACCGAACACCGATCCGTTGAACCAGTTCGCGACCGTTTTCGGGTAGCTCACACTGCCGCTGACGTCGGGCCGGTTGTTGGAGTTCGGGATGATGTTGCTGATGTTGCCCGTACCAACCAGCGCACCGGTGCAACCTGATGGGTTGTTTAATCCTTGAGCGCAGTTCGTGATGCCGCCCTCAGTGATATTCAGCGGCTCACCTGAGGTCAGGGTTACGATTCCTGAAACCTGCCAGCCACCGACAGTCGATCTTAGGAGTTTGTTAGAGCTGTCTCTCAAGAATGGGATGTCGTAGATGAAGTTCACGAAGGCGATGTTCAACCGGTCCAAACCGGACGGGCCGTAATCGTAGGCGTGATTGTAGGGATCAGAAACGTTATTCAAATCGCCCACGCCGTTTGCGCCGGTCGCCGGATCATATGCCCTGGAGAGAGTGTAAGCAGCTTGCAGAGTGAGATCACGCCTGATCTGGCTATGAATTTCCATCTGCAGGCCATTGTAGTGGGAGTTCTGCACGTCTTCCGACATCTTGATGGAATTGAAACCGAGGTACGGAACTCGCGTGTTGTAGTCCGAGTTGTTGTTTGCGAATAGCGCAGCGAACTGGCTGGGGTCCGGAAGGTTGGTTTCGCGGTAGTCATTCTGATGGCGGTTCTGGTTTCCGACGTAAGCTACCGAGAACATCGTCCGCTCGGACAATGCATGCTGCACGCCGAAGCTGTACTGATAGCTCACCGGCAACTTGTTTTGGATCTTATCGACGCCGGTGATGCCGGCAACGGTGATCGGCGCAACAGTAGGAGTATTGTTGACAAGGAGGGTTGACGGGTTCTCGAGTTCGACGTTGTTGAAGTTTACATTGGTGCTGAAGGGAACGTTGGGGCCGGCATTGTACATGTCGTTGCCCTGGATGCGTTCGTACATAGTGCCAAAGCCGCCGCGAAGCACGGTCTTGCCAGACCCGGTTAGATCATAAGCGAAGCCGATGCGCGGGCCGAATGCCGCCCAGTGATTGTCTACGAGTCCTTTTGGAACACCGGGGGTCGTGCCCGGGATACCGATGCCATTGAGATAAAACTGGGTGTTCGCCAAGATCGGATTTGGACTCGTACCCAGTCCCGGGCTGCTTGGCGAGATAGAGTTGCCGTTTGAACCAGCGACGAAGATCGGTGCATCGGCTGGATTGTAGAGATTGGGATAGAAGTTGCCCATGCGGTTGTTGGCTTCGTAAGTGTGCGGAACGCCATCCCAACGCAGTCCCAGATTGAGGGTGAGACGGTGGTTGACGCGCCAGTTGTCCTGCACATAGGCAGCCCAGGAGACGTTGTTCCAGAAGCCGTGGTCCTGCACGGCGAGTTCGTTATAGGACGAAGCCGTACCGAGCAGGAAATCGGCAAAGTCATTTCCTGTGAAGTTATTCTTGAAGTTGAACGATCCCTGAGTGTTTCCGAACAGATCCTGAACCTTCTTGTAAATGGCCCAACTTCCGCCCATCTTGAGTTGGTGCGCGCCTTTTGTCCAAGAGATGTCGTCGCGGATCTGGTAATCGTCTGCTTTGTTGCGCCATGGCCAACTAGCTGTCGTGTAGTCAGTCCCGTTATAGCCGGAGAGGTTGATCTCAGGGATGCGGTTATCGTTGTTCGGCCCGCTAAAGATCCGGTTGGAAGTGAACCCACTCGGCCGCGTAATGTTGCCCGTGGGCAGAATGGCGATCCGGTTACCGTTGTAGTTGAAGGCCACTTCATTGAGCAAGGTCGGGCTGATGACATACGTGGTGTGGATCACGCCGCTGTAAGAAGGGTTGCCGAAGGTGTTAGCGGCGGTGGGGACGTTGTCGCCGCTCCACATGGCAGTGCCGAAGTTCTGCGCAATCTGCTCGTCGAGGAAGTGCCCGAACACGGAGAACTTGCTGCTGAAGTTGTGATCGATGCGGACAATCTCTTCTCTTACGTGGGTTGGAACATTATTGCCGCCCAGGAAAGTGGGCTGCCCTTTGCCATTCACGGAATTGTTTGCCGGGAAAATACCGGCCTGCAGCAGGGCTGTTGAGTTCGGGTCGATCATGCATGACGGAATCGTGTTGCCGGGGAATGGCTGGCCCGCGACGATTCCAGCGGGTGCAACCCCTCCGGGGCAGTTCCTGTAAAGGAACGACGACGCAACGCTGCCGGGTACGTTAATCGGAAGGTTACTTGGTAACGCGCCGCTGTACCACGCGGTGCTGGGAACTGTCTGGTTCAGCGTCTGCCCCTGAATCAAGCTGCGCCATTCCATGTTGTAGAAGAAGAAAGTCTTGTGGTCACTCTTCCAAAAGTCAACCGGACCGCCGCCATTGAAGCCGTAGGTATTGAATCTCAACTCGGCAACCTTCTGCGGGGCCGGGTTGAAATAGTTGCGGGCGTCAAGGGCGTCGTTGCGCAGGAACTCCCATGCCGAAGCATGATAGCGTTTCGTTCCCGACTTGATGACAGCCGTCATGGTTGCGGACGAAGACAGGCCGAATTCGGCGCTGTAGTTCGAGGTCATTTCGCGGAACTCAGCGATGGCGTCCATGGAAGGCATGACGTCGGAGCCGCCGGCGCCGCCGCGGTCATCGCTCTCGCCGCCATCCAGCAGGTAAAGGTTGTGGCTTTCGCGCATGCCGTTAAAACTCACGTTGGCGTCGCCGCCTACCGGGGTGGGAATCTGAAAATCGCCCTGACCGCTGGAGGCTCCGGGTGTTAATGAGATGAGCGAATACATGCTGCGCCCGTTGGTCGAGAGCTGAGAAAGTTGCTGGCCAGTGATCACGTCACTGACTTCGCCATTGTCCGCCTGTACCGCGATGGCGGCCGCTTCCACGGTGATCTGCTCTGTCGTGCTGCCGACTTGCAGTTTGAAGTTGACACGAGCCCGGTCATTGACGTTGAGCACGATATCCTTTTGCTCGACGACCTTAAACCCTGCTCCCTGGGCCCGAACGTTATAGCGGCCGATATGGAGATCGGGGGCGACGTACTGCCCGTCGCTGCTACTGGTTAAGTTCCGAACCTGGCCGGTCTCGATGTTGGTAACGGAGATGGTCGCGTTGGGAACGGCCGCGCCGGAGGGATCGGTCACGGTACCGACGATGGTTGCTTCCTGTGCCAGGGCATGAGCGGCGAACATTACCAAGAAAGCCGCAAGGAGAACGGTAAGGCGAGAGCCGCAGCGTTTCATGGCTGGGCCAAAACTCCCGGCAAACGTAGGCGAGAGGGAATTCATGTGAGACCTCCAAAAGTAGTCGGTCGCGACGACTGAGTCGCAGATGTCTGGGAACAGCACCGCCCCGGAAAATACAAGCGTCACGGTGTTACATCCATCCGCTCACCGTTGTCAAGTAGAAAATCGATATCCTAGCGGGGAATCCTGCTGCTTTTCGAACAAACTGTTATGCCGGACGACAACGTTCTTCGGCTACATGCTCAAAAGCCACAGTTTGAGAGTCCCGACTGGCAAGAAGGTACTCGACATCACAGGAAAGTGAGTAGTGGCAACCTTGGTGCAAGGTTGTTGTCCTGGCAAGAACAGGATGGGGCCACGAGTACGTTTTTTCAGGTCGCGGGTATGTCGAGTGCCTTGTGGATCGAGCCCCATAAGGTGGTAGTGCTTCATGGGCTCGTGTCCTTGACCGAAAGATTGCGCTGTGCTACAAGCGACGGTCAACCGTAATCGTTAACGAAGCAACATCAGTCAGAAACCAGCGCTCTCGCCGGCCAATTGTTCACGCGGCCGGCGCAGGAGAATCTTCCATGCAGATGCGTCCGAGAATCAGTGTGCCGCCGGCTTTTTTTATCGGTCTTGTTTTTGTTCTTCTCCAGTCGTCTGTTCACTCAACTGCTCAGACCGCCAGTAGCAGGGTCTATCTTGATCCTTCCCAGCCGATCGATGTGCGCGTGGATGACCTGATCAAGCAGATGACTCTGGAAGAAAAAGCGTCGCAGTTAGTAAATCAGGCGCGGGCCATTCCGCGGCTGCAAGTGCCGGCTTATGACTGGTGGAGCGAAGCCCTGCACGGGGTTGCGAACGCCGGAACCGCGACGGTTTTTCCCGAGCCCATCGGACTAGCGGCCACATTTGACGACTCGGCGATCCACCAGATGGCGATTGTGATCGGTACCGAAGCTCGGGCCAAGCATAATCAGGCCGTCAAGGCTGGACGCCGCGACATTATGGAAGGCCTCGACTTCTGGTCGCCGAACATCAATATTTTCCGCGATCCGCGATGGGGGCGCGGCCAGGAAACGTATGGAGAAGATCCGTTTCTTACCGGGCGAATGGGCGTGGCGTTCGTAACCGGATTGCAGGGAGATGATCCGAAATATTTTCGCGTGATCTCGACGCCCAAACATTTTGCGGTGCACAGCGGCCCGGAACCGTCGCGGCATACGATCGACATCCAGGTTTCGAAGCACGATATGGAGGACACGTACCTGCCGGCGTTTCGCGCGGCAGTTACCGAGGGCAAAGCGGAATCGGTGATGTGCGCCTATAACCGCGTCAATGGCGAGCCTGCCTGTGCGAATACTTTCCTGCTGCAGGATGAGTTGCGCAAGGCATGGAAGTTCAACGGGTACGTAGTGTCCGACTGCGACGCCGTGGTGGACATTTACCAGGGACATCACTTCAAGAAGAGTCAGGCGGAGGCTGCGGCAGTATCACTGAAGACGGGGATGGACAATGAATGCGCGGACTTCTTCACCGTCGCCAAGGACCGCCATGATTATCAGCCTTACCTGGATGCAGTGAAACAGGGTTTTCTTACCGAGGCCAACATCGATGTTGCCTTGAAACGGCTGTTCACCGCGCGCATGCGGCTGGGTATGTTCGATCCTCCGGAGAAAGTTCCCTATGCGCAGACTCCGGAATCAGAAATTGACAGCGCGCCGCATCGCGAACTCGCACTGAAAATAGCCCGCGAATCGATGGTGCTGCTGAAGAATGACGGCGTGCTTCCCCTCGCCCCAGGGACGAAGAAAATTTTAGTGGTGGGTCCGCTGGCCGATTCTGTCGAGGTGCTGCATGGCAACTATGCCGGCACCGCTTCGCATGCGGTCACGGCGCTGGAGGGCATTCGCAAGCAGTTTCCATCGGCCCAGGTAACGTACGTTGCAGGAACTAATTTCCTGCGGCAGGAATCTGTGATCCCCACTGCGGCGCTTTCGACCGATGACGGGAAGCCGGGGCTGAAGGGTGAATATTTCGCGGGCAGCGACGTCGCCGGAACGCCGCAAGTTGTTCGGACCGACGCGGTGCTGGATCTGCAACTGTTTCATCCCAGGGGGCATGCGATCGTTGCGCCAGAGGGCATGAAGGATTTTTCCGCGCGCTGGACGGGCTTTCTGACTCCGGCGGAATCCGGCCTGTATCGGGTTGGCCTGATCGGTTCGATGAACCGCATGTGGCTGGACGGCAGGCTGATCGTGGACGATGCGGTGTTGCATGATCCGAACTCTCAGGAAGTTACCCTTCCGCTGGAAAAGGGACATCGCTACGCGGTGAAGGTTGAGTTTCTGCGTGGAGGGTTTGGCACGAAGCTGGTGTGGTTGCCGGTAAGTGCCGATCCTAGTTTCGAAGCAGCTTCTGCGGCACGGCAGGCCGATGTGCTGGTCGCCGTGGTCGGCATTACTTCCAGGCTTGAGGGCGAGGAGATGAAAGTTGATCTGCCCGGCTTCAAGGGTGGGGATCGGACCAGCCTGAATTTGCCGGCAGAAGAAGAGGCGCTGCTGGGAGCTTTAAAAGGAGCGGGCAAGCCTTTGGTCGTCGTACTGATGAATGGGAGCGCGCTGGCAGTCAATTGGGCGAACGATCACGCCAATGCGATTCTGGAAGCGTGGTATTCGGGAGAAGAAGGAGGAACGGCAATCGCCCAGACCCTGGCGGGCACTAACAATCCCGCCGGGCGCTTGCCCGTGACGTTCTACAAGGGGATTGAGCAGTTGCCGGAGTTCGAAGATTATGCGATGAAGAACCGGACGTATCGCTACTTTGAGGGGCAGCCGCTGTATCCGTTCGGCTACGGACTGAGTTATTCGAAATTCGAATACAGCAATCTGAAATTGTCGAGTGGTGAACTCGACGCGGGAAGCCCCCTCACAGTTGAGGTCGATGTGAAGAATGCCAGTGCGAAGGCGGGCGATGAGGTCGTGGAACTCTACGTGAATTTCCCGAAGTTGGCGGGCGCTCCTTCTCGGGCACTACGCGGCTTTAGCCGAGTTCACGTGGAACCTGGCCAGTCACAACATGTGAAGCTCACTCTGCAGCCGCGCGACTTGAGTTATGTGAACGAATCAGGCGATCGCACGGTCTCGGCCGGTGATTACACGCTTACCGCCGGCGGAGGACAGCCGCGGATGGGCGCTGCCCAGGCGGCCGCTCAACTTTCCATTCGCGGTGAACAAAAATTTCCGGAGTAAAATGAGAGCAGGATCGCAGGTGATGCTCCGGACATGAAACGTTGTGAGTTGCCCCGCTCGCTGACTGCGATCGTGTTAGTCGCATTTTTGAGCGCGCCGGTGGCGGCGCGTTCGCAGGCGGCAAGTCAGGTTCAGAAAAAATCTTCTGAACCCGCCGCCAACTCTGGCGATGCGCCGATCCGTTTCGCCTTTCAGCCCATTGACTTCAAGCTGGACAGTTGCGAGACGCCCGAGCGCCACGCTCCCGAAACCATGGCCGGCGGCGTGGCCGTTTTCGACTACAACAACGACGGCAAGCTCGACATTTTCTTTACCAACGGAGCGGATATCAAGTCGCTCCACAAGACCTCCGCGAAATATTCCAACCGGCTGTTCGAGAATGACGGCCACGGACACTTCACCGACGTAACCGAAAAGGCCGGGCTGGCTGGAACCGGTTACGACGTGGGCGTCGCCATCGGCGACTACGACAACGACGGATACGAAGATATTTTTGTGGCGGGCGTGTATCGCAACACGCTCTACCACAACAACGGGAATGGCACGTTCACCGATGTTACGGCGAAAGCCGGGCTGAACAAGCCCGATCCAGAGTACGGGGGGCTGTGGTCGGTTGCCGCTGCGTGGGTTGACGTGAACAATGATGGGCTGCTCGACCTCATTGTCATCAACTATCTGAAATGGGATTTCGATCACGAGCCCGTCTGCCAGGGCTACGGCCATCGCGACTACTGCCATCCCAAGATGTATAAGCCCACGCCCAACCAGTTATTCCTCAACAATGGGGATGGAACTTTTCGCGATGCCTCGGTCGAAGCTGGGTTTCGTTCGCACCCGGGCAAGGGCATGGGTGTTGCGGCGGCGGACTTCGACCTGTCGGGCAAGATGGATCTCTTCGTTCCCAACGACAAACTGATGAACTGGTTCTTTCGCAACCAAGGCGGCGGGCGTTTTGAGGAAGTTGGCTTTGATGTGAACGTCGCGCTGCGGGAAGATGGAACTTTCATCTCCGGGATGGGAACTGATTTTCGCGATCTGGATAACGACGGCTATCCCGACATCATCGTCGTTGCCCTTGATGGCGAGACGTTTCCGCTTTACCGCAACACCGGCACAGGCAGCTTCGTGGAGGTGACTCGCGAGAGCAACCTGACGAAGTTAACTTTGCCCATGGCGGGATATTCTCCGACGATTGCGGATTTTGATAACGACGGCTGGAAAGATATTTTTGTTTCGCGCGGGCACGTTCAATCTTTGCTGGCGCAACCGAATTTGACCGTGGAGCAGCCCAATACCGTATTCCGCAATCTTGGCGGGATGAAGTTTTCAGCTTTGACCGCGGAGGCTGGGCTAACCTCGCAACCGCCGTCGCGGCACCGGGGATCGGCCATCGGAGATTTGAATGGAGACGGCCGGCTCGATGTAGTGGTCACGGCAATCAATGCCCCTGCGGAGATTTGGATCAATCAGAGTCCGGGCAACAATCATTGGCTGGAGTTCAAACTGCAAGGCACCAGCAGTAATCGTGACGGCATTGGAGCGAGAATTAAGCTCGTCACCAAATCTGGTGCGCAATATAACCACATGACAACCAGCGCGGGTTACGCCTCGTCGAGTGCCGGGCCGGTGCATTTCGGGTTGGGAGCGGATGCTTCAGCCGATTTGGTGGAGATTCGATGGCCTTCGGGCATTGTGCAGCAGATGCGGAATGTGGCGAGCGATCGAGTGGTGGTTGTGAAGGAGCCAGTGAAGTAGTACCGCAGAGCGGCGGGCGAGGACGCCCGCCAGACAGCCGCCGGGACGGCGGCGCTATTTTGCGGGCTGCTCGAGCACCTGACGCAGAGCGGGGTAGAGTTTGCGGTAGGTGCTGTAGGCGCGCTGCATGGTCTTCGAGGCTGCCGGGTCGGGGGCGACGCGCGCCGCTACTCGAACCACCGTTTCGCACGCTTGGTCAACGGAGTTCCACGTACCCGCTCCAACGCCGGCGAGAATTGCGGCGCCATATGCCGCGCCTTCCTCGGCGGCGACGATTTCTACTTCATGCTCATAAACGTCCGCTTGAATCTGCCTCCACAGCGGCGATCGTGCGCCGCCGCCGCCCAGTCGGATTGAGGTCACCGGGATCTGCATCTCTTCGAAGATCGTGAATGAGTCTTTCAGGCTGTAAGCCACGCCTTCCATGACCGCACGAATCAAGTGGCCTCGTGTGTGTGACGCACTTAGTCCCAGGAGCGCGGCGCGGGCATTCGGGTCGAGATGAGGCGTGCGTTCTCCCATCAGATAGGGAAGCCAGAAAGCGCTTTCGGAACCAGCCGGCGCAGAACTGGCTTCGTCGGCGAGAACGTCATACGGATCGCGCCCAGCTTCAGTCGGTCCGGACACAACTCCGAAACGCTCTCGAAACCAACGCAGAGACAATCCCGCAGCCTGCGTGACGCCCATCACGTGCCAGCGTCCCGGGATGGCGTGGCAAAAAGTGTGCAGCCGTCCTTGAGGATCGAGCGCCGGGCGATCGGTGGCGGCAAAGACGACGCCGGACGTTCCAATGGTGGCGCTCACCGCGCCTGCGCGCGCAATGCCCATGCCAATCGCCCCGGCGGCCTGATCTCCTGCTCCCGCAACCACCGGAGTTCCGATTTTCAAGCCGGTGGCTTCCGCCCCGGCGGCGGACACTTTTCCACAAACTTGCGGCGATTCGTAGAGCGCCGGGAGCAACTGCGGATCAATTCCCGACTTGCCCAGAACTTCCACCGACCAGCGCCGGTTGGTCACGTCGAGCAGAAGAGTCCCTGACGCGTCAGCCACATCGATAGCGCGATCTCCGGTGAGGCGGAATCGCACATAATCTTTGGGCAACATTACGTGCGCGACTCTGGCCCAGTTTTTTGGCTCGGTCTCGCGCACCCAGAACAATTTGGTAAGAGTGAAATTTGTGAGAGGAGGATTACAGGTCAGCCGGATCAGGGCATCGCGGCCGAACAAATCGGAAAGCTCGTTGCTTTGCGCTTCGCTGCGCTGATCGCACCAGATAATCGCGCTACGGACGACCTGGTCGGCAGAATCGAGCAGGACGGCGCCGTGCATCTGGCCGGAGAAGCCGACGCAGGCAATCTCATCCGCCCGCACACTGGAGGAATGGAGCGCCTTACGCACCGCCGCTCCGCAGGCACGCCACCAGTCCCGTGGATCCTGCTCCGCCCAGCCGGGCCGCGGGCTGGCGAAGGGCTCGTGCTCTGCGGATCCGGAGGCGATAACATTACCCGAGTCGTCCATGACGAGGGCCCGGGTGCCGCTTGTGCCTACGTCAATACCCAGGTAAGCGATTTTCCCTCCTCCATTCGCGTCTCAGCCATGTGGTTCTATCGCGCGCCTAAGCGAATTCTCGCGCCAGGTCGCCTGCTGACTCCCGTTGCTGCTGCACTTTTTCTCTTTTTTCTCTTGCTCTTTTTTCATTGCCAATTTCCTCGAGCTGTCGCAGAAAGAAATCCAGATTTCCCCGCATCACCAAGTGCGGAGCCAGCGCAACCTGGTGGGAGCGACTCTCGCCTTCGGCCAGAAACTCGTGCAACATACGGAATGCCATCTGGCCCTGAGCGCGGGGCCGCTGGTAAATGGTCGCGGCTACGGCGCCGGATCGAATATGCCGAACCAGATCGGGGAATAAATCAGTCGTGATAATGGTCAACCGTTCCAGCAAGTTCGCGTCCCGGGCCGCGTTGAGCACCGGAATCGAGGCTTCGGTGGTCACGTAGACTCCTGCCAGGTTGGAACATTCTTCAAACAATCTGCGGCACTTGCCGTAGGCTTCTGCCTCCACATCGTGATCTTCAATCGGCTTGAGGAGACGCAGGTTGGGATAAAACGACCGCAAGGTATTTTCAAAAGCGGCGCACTTCTCGGCATGCTCCGTAATCCCCACGTCAAACAGGGTGATCGCAATCGACCCTTCCTGGCCGCGAAGAAATCGCCCCATGAGATCGGCAGCAATCGATCCGCTGGCCAATGTGTCAACCGCCACCATACCCAGCCGTCCGCTATGGGGAGCATCGGTCGCCACGCACACGACCGGAATCTGAAGACGAGCGGCGCGTCGTATCCAGGGCCGTAAAACCTGCGGACGGCTGGGAAAGGTGATGATCCCATCCACTTGATCGCCGATCGCCGATTCGAAGGCTTCTGCCTCTCCCTCGCCAAGACGCGGGTAGGTTCGGAACTCGACTTCGACATTTTCTAGCAGGATTGACGCGGCCTCTTCTCGAATACCGGCGCGCACCTCATCCCAAAAGGATGTCGTTCCGCGGAGCGTGTTGACGGAGATCCGCAGCGTTTTTTTCGAGGACAGGAATCTGGCGGCAAGGTTGGGCCGATATCCCATCGCTCTCGCCATCTGCAGAACCCGGGTCTTGGTCATCGGACTAACGCCCGGATTATCGTGCAAGGCGCGATGCACCGACCCGATCGAGGTGCCCAATGCTTTCGCAATGTCACGAAGCGTGGTGGGGGGTTTGCCCATTTTCCCTGCGCGGATGTTCGACCGTGACCGGTGCGCCTGGTTAGTCTGGGAGGCGATTCGCCGGAAGCGTAAACGTTAACGGAACTCGGTTAAATGCGCAAGGCGCGTGTACTCAAGGTAGTGGTGCAGTTGCACCACTACCGTACTCAACCTTGCTTTTGAGGACTTGCTATTGAGAGTGAAGAGAATCTCGTCCCTTGTCATCCGCGATGCCCGACAGCCGGTAAATCCACTCGCAGATGGCATCTCGCCATACGACGGCTTCTTTAGCCTGGTATTCCAGGCGGGTCAGAATATCGCGGAAGCGTTCCTCATCGATGTGGCCCTCCACCGCTTTCCATTGCGAAACAAAGTCGCGGGCACGATCGGCGCCATCGTAGTGCGAGTCGTAGATGTGCTGAATTACCGTCTTCCCGGAATGCAGAACGTTCGTGTAAGGCACATGATGGAAAAACAGGAGTAACTCGTCCGGACAGCGGGCCAGCGATTCATACAGCGTCTGCACCTCCGGCGGGTATTGGCCGATAAAGCCAGTGCCGGTCGCCACCGTGCGATCCATGCCAATTCCTTGATGATCGGCGCGATGCCACTGTCCCCATCCGTTTTCCTCCGAGGACTCCGGGCCCGGATCGTAGTGATTTCCGAGAATATTGGTGAGCGTTCCTGCGCCCAGCGGCCCGGTATAGCTCTCATAGACGTGCCACGAACTAAGCTGCAAAGTGTCGATAGTCTTGATCACCAGAGGGTCGCTGCCGAAGGTGAGGCGCGTCCATTCATCGACGATCTCTTCAGCGCTGAGATTTGGATTCCACGCCAGGCGCCCAAAACCATAGAGGTTCGCCATGGCTAATGGGCTGCCTAGCCAGTTGGCATCCATGCCGACATTGGCCACTCCCACGAATCCGCCGGTGGGACGATGGAAAACGCGGCCCGCGACCAGATCCTTTACCGGCGTGGCCTTTCCATCGATGCGCATATCGATACTCATATCGAAGTCCAGCACTTCTTTCCACATGGGTACGAGGAAGCAGAGCTGGCGCTGCTGTCCGGTATATTCCTGCGTAACTTGCAGCTCCACGGCTTCATTGGTGCGGCGCAGGCCGGCGAAAAGCGGCGACGCCGGCTCGCGCACCTGAAAATCGATTGGACCATTCTTGATCTGAATAATGACGTTGTCGTCGAATGCGCCGTCCAGGGGATGGAAGTTGTCGTAGGCGGCCTTCGCACGATCGTTTTTCAGGTCGTGCCAATCCAGATGGTGGTTGTAGACGAAGGCTCGATAGAAAACGAAACCGCCGTACGGTTTGAGAGAGCGCGCGATCACGTTGGCCGCGTCGGCTGGTGTTCGCCCATAGGTGGACGGGCCAAGCCGACCCTCGGAGTCGGCTTTCACCACGAAGCCGCCGAAGTCTGGGATGTTCCGGTAGATGTCGGCGACCTTCTTGCGCCACCACTCGACAACTCGCGGATCAAGAGGATCGAATGTGTCGAGGCCGCCGATAACTTTAGGACTGCTCAGATCGACCGAGAGAGAAAGTTGAACGCCCCAGGGACGGAACGCATCGGCGATGCGGCTGACTTGCACGACGAAGCTGTCTTCGAGAACGCCGGGCGCGGCATTCACGTTGTTAATCGTACAGCCGTTGATTCCGATGGAGGCCAGCATACGAGCGTACTGCCCGGCGCGAGTCAAGTCGCTTCGGACTTTTCCGTCGGTGAAGAAAATGGAGGGTCCGCCGTATCCCCGTTCGATGCGGCCGTCGAGGTTGTCCCATTGATTGACCCAACGGATCGGGGCATATGGCTGCTGAACTTCATCGATGGCGCTGATGCTTTCAGCGAGAGCGATCTTGCGCAATAAGCCGAACACTCCATAAAGCACGCCGCGATCCGTGGCGGCGGTGATCACGAAACATTTAGAACCATGGATGTTCGTACTCTTTAACCAGTAGCCATCGGCGTTCAATTCCTGCGGAGGATGCAACGCCGGAGAAAGTTTGTGCAGGTCCGTCAGCGTTCCCAAAATAATGGCATCTCGAACTGGCGCCGTAACACCCGGGCGCACAGCCTTGCCCAGCACTTGTAAAACGCCCCGAACGAGTTCCTGCTCCGCGCTCTTTAGCACCAATCGATCGCTGAGCGTGACAATGTTGTGCGGCAGGCCCGCGTAAATTTGGGCAGCCTGCGAACTCAATGCAGAGTATCGAAGCCACGCTTCGGCTCCGGTTTCGGCTTCGATTGCAGCGGGAAACGCGACCACGCAGAGCAGAGCCGCGGCGGCCAGGACGCAGCGAAGTAAGCAGTTCATGATCCTTGATAGCGTCATTCCATTCTTGGCCTGCGAACCATCAGTACGTGAATCATCGAGTATAAGAGCAGATTACGGGCATTCACTCCAACTGCTTCGTCAGATCAGGTTCGAGACCGGCCACAGGTCCCCATTGCATTTGCCGCGCGAAAGGCCTACCATTCGCGGGTATGGAGGCCCATGATGACTTCCTCCGCCCCGATTTTTAGCCGGCTTCTGAAACTTGCGGTTCTCACTTTTTTGGTTGCCTCCGCTTTTGCTCAGGCCCCTAAATACGATCCTGCCACAGAAGCAAAGTTCAAGGGAACGATAGAAGAGTTGAAGATGGTTCCTCCATCGGGCGGGAAGCCCGTTGCTTACCTGGTGCTGAAGAGCGGCCCCGATGCCATGCAAATTTTTCTCTGTCCAAAGAAATTTCTTGACGACATGGGCGTGGAGTTCAAAGCGAACGACGAGATCGAGGTCATCGGTTCCAAGATCAAGCAGGACGGCACGGACCTGACTCTCGCGCGCGAAGTGATCAAAGGCGGCGATACGCTAACGCTACGCTTCAAAGACGGCAAACCCGCCTGGTAAAGGCGCGTCCGGCCGCGAGCCCGTAGCGACAGCCACCTCGGCTGTCCCGCGCCGCGATGGCGAAGCCGAGCGGCGCCACAGCGAACATCGAAACGACCAAACGTGCCCCCGGCCGCATCGTGCTTCCTGATAATCTCAAGACAGATCTTCACCAGACAGATCTTTAGGAGACGTCTGATCATTGCCGCCGCTGATTAATGTTCGCAGCATCGCGAAGTCCTTCGGAGCCGATCCGCTTTTTCAGAATGTGTCCTTCACTGTCTCCGAGGGGGATCGCATTGGGCTGATCGGCCCGAATGGCTCCGGCAAGTCTACACTTCTGCGAATTCTCGCGGGCACGGAAGATACCGATGATGGCGAAATCGCCGTCCGCAAGCGACTGGGCCTGAGTTACGTAGAACAAGAATCAGAATTTCGGCCCGGAGACACGGTGCGGTCGGTGATTAATTCTGCCTTGAAAACTTCCGCTGTTCCGGAATCGGAGAGGGGAACGCGCTTTGCCGAAACTCTGGGGCGTGCGGGCTTCGTGGACCTCGAGAAGGAAGCCGCTGCTTTGTCGGGAGGCTGGCAGAAGCGTCTTGCGATCGTGCAGGCGCTGGTGCAGGCGCCCGACATTCTGCTCCTGGACGAACCCACGAATCACCTGGACCTGGCGGGCATCGATTGGCTCGAAGGGGTGCTGGAGCAAGCCGGGTTCGCCTGTGTGGTCATCAGCCATGACCGTTACTTTCTGGAGAATGTAGCCACCGAGATGGCGGAACTTAGCCGCGTCTATCCCGACGGATTGTTGCGCGTAAAAGGACGCTACAGCACGTTCTTAGAGAAGAAAGAAGAATTTTTGCACGCGCAATCGAAGCGGCAAGAGGCGCTGGAAAATTTAGTCCATTCGGAGATCGAATGGCTGCGCCGGGGTGCGAAGGCGCGCACTAGAAAATCGAAAGCGCGGATCGACAAGGCCGGCGAACTGATGGAGGAGCTTGCGGACCTGAATACACGAAGCCGCAGCGAGACCGCGCAAATCGACTTCTCCGCGACCGATCGCAAGACCAAGCGGTTGATCGAACTGCAGAACGTCGCCTACGAAATCGGAGGGCGCCCACTATTCCAGGGATTGAACTTCATTGTCACCGCGGGCCTTAGGGTTGGTTTAGTTGGACCGAACGGCAGCGGCAAGACGACTCTGCTCCGCCTGTTGCGCGGAGAGGTCGCCGCGACGGCCGGGGAGATTCGCCGCGCGGAAAAATTGCGCATTGTGTACTTCGACCAGCGGCGCGAACTCGACCCGAATGTGACGTTGCGCCGGGCTTTGGCTCCCGAGGGCGATTCCGTCATCTATCAGGATCGCGTGACCCATGTGGCATCGTGGGCGGCGAAATTTCTGTTCAAGAGCGAACAGCTTAACCAGCCGGTCGAGCGATTGTCAGGGGGCGAGCGGGCGCGAGTTCTAATCGCTCAGCTTATGCTTCAGCCGGCCGACGTTCTTTTGCTGGACGAACCGACCAACGATCTCGACATTCCGACCCTCGAAATCCTGGAGGAAAGTTTGCTCGAGTTTCGCGGCTCGCTGGTACTGGTGACGCACGATCGCTACATGCTCGATCGCGTGTCAACCATCGTGCTTGGCCTGGATGGCCGGGGCAGTGCCGAACGTTTTGCCGACTATTCGCAATGGGAGGCCTGGCAGGCGGAACGCCAGCAAGCCGCGCAGACCAGCTCCCGAGGCTCGACTCGTACCCTGGCGACAGAATCATCGCCTCCTCCGAAAAAGAAGCTTTCCTATCTCGAAGCCCGCGAATATGCCAGCATTGAGGAACGCGTCGCCGCCGCTGAAGAGAAACTGGATTTGAAGCGCACAGCCGCCGAGGATCCGGCAATTGCCCGCGACGCCGCGCGCCTTGTGAAGGCTCACACCGAACTGGAGGAAGCGCAGAAAGAAGTAGATGAACTTTATGCGCGCTGGGCAGAGCTGGAAAAGAAGCAGGCCTGATCGAGTGTAGTCAGGAGGCCAGGCAGAAGGCGATGACCGTATTTCCGTGCGTCCCTGTATTTCCTTCTAGTTCCTCAAGCAGCTGCGATTCAATATCGTCTGGATCAGGCTTCATCTCGCAAGAAGCGATCTCTTCATCAGAAGCACCGCGAAAACAAAGTTCGCAAACACATAACCCATCCTCCGACTGCACCGGAGGACCAAACACGCGGCAAGTCATCGGACGCGATTCGTACAACTCACAGTTCCCCGACACCGGGTCCAGCACTGGACAGGGCTCATCGTTAGCAAAGTCGGCAAATCGTTCCGCGGCTTCCTCGCCCTCGTCCAACACGCCGCTGATCGAATCTCCGGGGAACCGCGGCGTTAGACGCGCGACCGATTCGCGAGCACGGTGACGCACTCTTTCCGCCCGTTCAGGCTGGCTCTTTGCGAGGTCGGCGAGGCCCCGCCGCAAGCGCGCGGCATCGAGCTGATTGATGGAGAATGCGCCGATACAGCATTGCGTGCAGCCGGGGCGGCAGGCCAGCCATTCTCCGCTTCTGCGAGCCACATCGGCCAATGCGGAGTCCACGATCTGGATCAGCTTCTGATCTCCCGATGATGGAAAGCGCGTCTCCACGTTATGAGGATAACGCAGTCTGGACTTTCTGGATCAGCGCTGATTGAACAGTTCAGAACGCTCGACGCGTTCGCCTTTGAACACAACCAGCGAGATTCGTTCCGTGGCGCTGATATCGTCGAGAGGATTTCCGTCGACCACGAGCAAATCAGCATCGTTTCCCGGTTGGATGGAACCAAGCCGCTTTTCGGCGCGCAACAGGCGGGCCGCATTGAACGTGGCGGCCTGCAGTGCGACGGCGGGGGGGATGCCGGCCTGTACCCAGAGTTGAATTTCGTGCTGCACAGTGGGCCCGTGGATTACGAGAAAGTTTCCCGCGTCGCTGCCGGTCACCAGCAACACCCCGTGCTGCTGGGCACGCTTCAGGTTATCGATGGCGACTTTCATGTCGATCGGGTATCGAGACAGAGCGGCGCGCATCGACTCCGTATCCTTGGAGCCGAGTGCTTCTTCGGTTCCCTGCAGGAGTTCCGGCGGTCCCACTTGCTGCACGAGGGAGCGCTTCAGCAGTCTCGCGTTGCCGGCGACGAAATCCTTGAATGCCTCGCCCACACTCAAGGTCGGATCGTAAAACGTTCCCTGACTGGCCATCTGTGCGAACAGCGCGTCCGGAATCGCTTCGCGAAACGATCCGTGTTCGATGGAGTTGGCCTGAGCCGCTACCGCGTCGGCGACATCGCGAGCATCTCCGGTATGGACCGCAAGCGGCAAGTCATTCGCATGAACTGCATGAGCGACGGCATCAAACAGTCCGGTGTCGAGACGGTTAAAAACACGTCCCCCAGCGCCCGCTTCGAGGATTGCCTTAATACAGTTGACGCCCTGCCTCTTTAGGTCATCCACTTGGATCTGGGCGTCTTCGCGCGAAGCCGGAACGCGAGTAAATTGCTTTTCAGCACTGGCACGAATATTAGCCGGCAAGTCTTTGAAATATTCTGTGCCATGTCCTCCGGTAGCTGTAAACAGCGGGCCGCATGTGAATAGCTCCGCGCCCAAGACTTCGCCCCCGTTGACCATGGATCGCACTTTCAGAATGCCATCCAGCCCATCGCCCACGCTGCGCACCGTGGTCACGCCGCTGTAGAGATAAGCGGACAATTCACGCAGCATGCTTTTCTGCGGATCGAACTTGCTCATGTCCGGATAAAAGCCGCCAGGCGCGCCCAGATGAACATGCACGTCGATCAGGCCGGGAAGAATGGTTTTGCCGACGGCCTCGACGACTTCTGCATTTACCGACTTCGGATCGGGGCCAGCTCCCTCATAGACTTCCGCAATTTTGCCGCTGCGCACCAGCACAGCTCCGTTTTCAATCACCTTGCCGTTGCCGACGAAGAGGCGGGCTCCGCGAATCAGATAAGTATCGCCGCGGGCGAGTTCGCGGTGCAGAACTTTTGTCTTCGAGATGGCGCTTTGCGTATGCATCTGCCACGCGCCCAGGAGTAGGAACGGAGCCAGTACAGCCAGCAGCCATAGCTTCGCCGATGCCCGAATCTTTTCTTCTTTTTCCCAGCGGAATAACTTGTAAGCGATGAAAAGGCCGACGCACGCAGTCAGCACCAGCGCCAGCAGGGACTCCCAGTTCGCCCACAGGCCTTCCTGCCGCAAAAGCATTCCCTGAATCCCAGTCACCATATAGCTCGCAGGGACGAATTGCGTGATCACCAGCAGCCATGGCGGAAACATGGAAAGAGGAAATGTTGCGCCGCTCAGGAACAGCATGGGAAGGTAGATCAGCTGCACGATCAGCTGACTTTCTTGCATCGAGTTCACCACCGAAGCGAGGATTAAGCCGATGGCGCGGAATCCGGCGATGGCTACCGAAATGAAAATCAGAATCGAGCCGATCGACCGAGGCCACGGCATCCCGTAAAGAAAATGTGCCAGCGTGAGAATTAGAATCACGTTCGGCATATACAGTATCCAGCCGGTCACAACGGAGGCAACGAGCAGAGGAGCGGGCGTAATGGGCGTAACTTTATAGCGGCGAAGAATGTTGGCTTCGCGTTCCTGCACTGCGCGAATGCCCGCGCCCATCAGTCCATTGCCGAGGATGCCGATGATCAGAACCATGGCGATGACCATGGTGATGGCCGCGCCGCGCTCGGCGTGCATGGCCTGACCGAAAATAAAAAAGAAAATCAGTGGGAAAAGATAGTTGAAGAAAATGACAGACCGGTTGCGCAGAGCCAGCTTCAGGTCGATCGCAATCAGAGCCTTGTAGCTTTTCATTGGCGCAGACTTTTTCCTGTCATCTCAATAAATACATCTTCGAGACTGGGTTGCTTCAGGCGAACGTCGGTAAGCTCCAGCCCTTGCTGATCGATCCACTTCACCAGATCGACGAGAGTGGCCGCGGGGCGGCGAGAGCGCACGGTCAGCGTATGGCCGGTGGGATCGAGCATGCTCTCGGTGGCTTCGGCCCATGCCGGACGCAATTCCGGAAACGGCGTAGCGCAGGTTACGATAATGCTCGAGGCATTTCGGCTCTGCTGTTGCAGCCGGCTCGGCGAGTCCAGCGCGATGATGCGGCCTTCATCGACGATTGCAACTCGGTCGCACAGCCGCTCTGCTTCTTCGATGTAATGCGTGGTGAGCAAAATCGTGCGCTGCTCCCGCTTCAACTCTTCAAGCAAGGTATGGATCTCAGCTCGCACCTGCGGATCGAGCCCAGTCGTAGGTTCGTCGAGGAAGATGAGTTGGGGATCGTTGACCAGCGCGAGAGCCAGAGCGAGGCGCTGCTTTTGGCCGCCGGACAACGTTTCGTAAAAGGCGTTCTTCTTCTCCTCCAGCTGCAAACGTTTCAGCAGTTGGTCGAGATTTACGTTTCGGCTATATAACGATGCGAATACATCCATCGCCTCATGGACGCGGATTTTTCCCGGCAAATTCGTAGCCTGCAGGCAAACGCCGATGCGGTCCTTAAGCCGCCTGCGTTGTTTGTCGGGATCGAAACCGAGAACGGTGACTTGACCGCCGCTGCGCGCTCGCAAGCCTTCCAGAATCTCCACAGTCGTCGTCTTGCCCGCGCCGTTTGGGCCGAGCAGTCCGAAGACCTCTCCCGGCTGGATTTCAAAGTCGACGCCCTTGACGGCTTCTACCGGGCCGTAGGACTTCTTAAGACCGTGCACCGAAATCGCGGGCGAATTCGAACTCATAGGGAACCGCTAGGCTACTGGAGAAGCGGGTGGTAGTCAAAAAGGGAGCGGCAGAAGCGTAAGCAGCACCTCGCCGGCGGGCGTCATGCCGAACGCCGGCACATTTCAGTCGGCGGAGCGATCTCGCGTGGACGTTGACTGCAATTCTGCGCGCGAGATTCTTCGCTCCTAACGGCGGCTCCGCTCAGTATGACGCAGAGAAATGGGCCAAAAAATCTAACTGCATTACATTCCCATCAAGTTACATTGCAGCTTGGCGTAGCCGTGCTCGCGCGCCCAGAGATCGAGCGGAGCGGAGGCCAGTTCGTTGACCAGTGGTTCGGCGCGCCCATTTTTTGTAAGGTTGACGCTTTTGATGTAGGTTTTGCAGACGTCGCAGCACTCCACGCGAATATAGTCGAATTCGCTGGCGGTGAAGACTGGAAGCTTTTTGTCGTTCTCCTCGCCGCATCCCGGACACACGATTCGGCGAAAGTCCCATTCGGCAAGGCAAAACGAACAGACCATGGAACGCGCGCCGCCGTCGCCCATCTGACGCAACAGGCCAAAGCCGGGTTTGCGATTGCAGAAGGGACAGAGCGCATGCGCAGTGCTACCTGGGCGCACCTGCGCGTGAGAACGCAACAGCTCGGCGTAGGGCTGAAGAAACGCTGAGGCTAGCAGTCCTGGCGCGTCGGAACACGAGAGCCTGGTCCATGCATTTTGCAGCAATTCCGAATAAAAAACCGAGCCGCGAGTGTGCAATTCGGCGCTCAGTTCGGACAACGCCCTCGGGCCATGCTCCTCGGCCATGGACAGAAACGACTCAAATGTGGAGCTGAGATTTTCCAGTTCATCCCGGCGCAGTTCGGCGAAGTTATTGACAATTTGTGATTGGCGAGAGAATGTCTTGCTCACCCGCTTGTGCAGATCTTCCTGAAAGCGGGCTACGTGGATGTAAAAATCGAGAATCTCCGCGGCGAAGGTATGCTCGCGGGCAAGTTCTTGCGCGCGATGAATACGACGCTGCCAGGATGCGACCGCCATCTGGCGATTATCAACTCAGTAACAGTCTCGGAGCAACCAGCCATCGTGTACGCGATAGGGCACGCAATATTCATGCAATATTAATATTAAAGACCAGCCTTTCTTGCTTCCTCGCATTGACTCTTTTCCGCTTACGGCGTTATAGTCTCGGAAATAAGTCTGGTTGCGACTTGGTCGTCAGGCGTGGGAAACACAACGACCGCAATTTAAGCTCTGTCTCACCGGTCTCCTCTGCGTTCCGCATGGCATTTGAATGCGGGTAGATTGCTGGAGGTTTCAATGGAATTCTCCCGCAGGACGTTTCTTAAAGGCAGCATCCTCGGCGGCGCAGGCCTCTCCGTCCTGGGATTCGATCTCACCCCCGTCTACGCGCAAACCCAGAACCTGAAAATTGCGCGAGCCAGCGAAACCCGCAGTACGTGCCCGTATTGTTCAGTGAGCTGCGGCGTCATTATTTACACGCTCGGCGACAAGGCCAAGAATGCGATCCCGCAGGTGGTGCACGTCGAGGGCGATCCCGACCATCCCATTAATCGCGGAACGCTCTGTCCCAAGGGCTCGTCGCTCGAACAGGACATCATGAATGACCGGCGGCTGCTGAAGCCCCAAGTGCGGCGGCCGGGTGCCACCGATTGGGAGGATATTTCCTGGGACCAGGCTTATGCCGAGATCGCGCAGAAGGTCAAGAAGACTCGCGACGACACCTTCATGGAGAAAAACGCGAACGGCCACACCGTGAACCGCTGCGAAGGCATAGCCTTCACCGGCGGCTGCACCGATACCAACGAATTCAATTATCTCGTCGTAAAAAGCATGCGCAGCCTGGGGGTCTGCTACCTGGAAAACCAGGCCCGCGTTTGACACGGCCCCACGGTCTCCAGTTTGGGGCCAACATTCGGACGCGGAGCAATGACCAACGGTTGGATCGACATCAAGAACACCGACATGATGTTGATCATGGGTGGGAACCCGGCCGAAAACCACCCCTGTGGCTTCAAGTGGGCGATTGAAGCCAAGATTCACCGCAACGCGAAGACCATTGTGGTCGATCCGCGCCTCACGCGGACCGCCGCGACTGCGGACATGTATTTACAGATTCGCGCGGGAGCTGACATTGCCTTTCTCGGCGGCGTGATCAATTATGCAATTCAGAACAACCGCATTGCCAACGACTATCTGGTCAACTACACCAATGCGGCGTTCATCATCAAAGACGGATTCAAACTTCCAGATGACGGTCTTTACTCGGGCTTCGATCCCGAGAAACAGGTCTACGACAAGGCAACCTGGAACTATGAAGAAGGCGGCGACCTGACCGGAAAACCGGTCATGCCAACGCCAGCGATGCAACAACCGCCTCCCGCACGCGCCAAGGGGAACGACCATGGCGCCGTCAAACAGGAAGGACAGGGCTATCAAGCAGCGAGTCCTGCTGGAGCGAAAGGCGGAGCCGCGCCGGTCCCCCTGCTGCCGCCGAAAATTGCATTTGATCTTTCTCTGCAGCATCCGCGCTGCGTGTTCCAACTTCTCAAAAAGCAATATGAACGCTACACGCCCGCGATGGTCGAGCGCATCACCGGAATTCCGCAAGATCAGTTCCTGAAGGCGGCCGACCTGTACACGTCGGTCCGCAAAGACGGGGACATGAAAAAAGTCTCGACCATCATCTATGCTGTGGGATGGACCCAGCATAGTTTCGGGACCCAGATCATCCGCACCGCAGCCATGCTGCAGTTGCTGATGGGCAACGTTGGCCGCGCCGGCGGCGGCGTGAACGCGCTACGCGGACACTCCAATATTCAGGGCGCCACGGACATGGCCGGCATCTTCGACGTGCTGCCGGGATATCTGAAGATGCCCAACCCCGCCGACGTTGATCTCGCGACGTATGTGAAGCGGATCACTCCGACATTGTCAAAACCCGATCCGTGGGATTCGTATAACTACTGGTCAAACACCTCGAAGTTCGCCGTCTCGTTCCTCAAAGCGATGTACGGGCCCGCGGCGACCAAAGAAAACGACTTCGCATTTCACTATTTGCCGAAAATCGACCGCAACTATTCCTGGGTGAATATCTGGAACGACATGTACGAAGGCAAAGTGAAAGGCCTCTTCGCCTTTGGCATGAATGGAGTGATGATCGGTCCTGATTCCGAGAAGAATATTAATGCTCTGAAGAAGGCTGATTGGCTGGTGGTGTGCGAAATCTATCCCGACGAGACCAGCGAATTCTGGCGCGCTCCCGGCATCACGACCGACGAGATGAAGCAGATCAACACGACTGTGTATCGCCTGCCGGGCGCGGGCTTTGCCGAGAAGGATGGGACGTTCGTAAATTCCGCTCGCTGGCTGCAATGGAAAAATGTTGCGCTGCCGCCGCCGGGTCAGGCGCGGCTCGATCAGGAAATTCTGGCAACGATATTCCTGAAGGTTCGCGAACTCTATCAGAAGGAGGGCGGCAAATTCCCCGACCCGATTCTGAATGCGTCGTTTACGTACACGAATCCGTACAATCCCTCGCTGTCGGAGGTCGCGAAAGAGATCAACGGCAAGGCAACCGCCGACATTACCGATCCCAAAACGAATGCAACAATCAAAGCCGGGCAGCAGTTGCCCAGCTTCGCCTGGCTCAAGGATGACGGCACAACTCTCTCCGGAAACTGGCTGTACTGCGGTTCCTGGACGGAGGCCGGCGCGATGACGCAGCGTCGGGGCACGGAGGATCCTTCCGGTCTGGGCATTTATCCGAACTGGGCATGGTCGTGGCCATTGAACCGGCGCGTGCTCTACAATCGCGCGTCGTGCGACCTTGACGGCAAGCCTTGGGATGCGACTCGCCGCCAGGTTTGGTGGGACGAGTCGAAACAATCATGGGCTGGAGTCGACGTGCCCGATTTTAAAGCCGATTCACCACCGAAAGATCACATGGGACCGTTCATTATGAACCCCGAGGGCATCGGCCGATTGTTCGTACCGCTGGCAGGCATGGCAGACGGGCCATTTCCCGAATTCTATGAGCCCATCGAGAGCCCAATCGCGAACCCGCTGCATCCGAATCAGTCCAGCAATCCGGTAGTGAAAAGGTACAAGACCGACATGGACAAGTATGGGACCGTGGAGCAGGGTTTCAACGTGATCTGCACCACCTACCGATTGACCGAGCACTATCACTACTGGACCAAGAACAATCCCATGAACGTAGAGCTTGTGCCGGAGCCTTTCGTGGAAGTTCCCGCGGAACTCGCCGATCGCATGGGCATATCGGGGGGAGAGAGAGTCAAAGTCACCAGCGCGCGAAGTCACTACATCGCGAAAGCGATGGTCACGCGCCGCATTCGTCCCATGAAGATCGATGGCAAGGAAATGTTTCAGATCGGCATTCCGATTCACTGGGGATTCCGTGGCATTGCTGAAGATGAAGGCAAGACGGCGAAGACTCTGGCCAATCAGTTGACTCCGACGGTGATCGACCCGAATGCATTCACTCCGGAGTTCAAAGGGTTTCTGGTGAAGATCGAAAAGGTCTAGCTCAGTGGAAGAGCGGCCCTTCAAGGCCGCGTAAAACGCAAAAAATCCGCGGGCTTTAGCCCCCGCGAGCAGAAAGTAACAATGAGCGACCGCAAGACACTTCAGATCAAACAAATCTCGGGACACTCCGGGCCGTCACCCGGTTTCGACACGCAACGCGATGCCGAAGTCTGCAAGCTCATCGACACCACAATCTGCATCGGCTGCAAGGCCTGCGAAGTCGCGTGTGTCGAGTGGAACGACATGCCGTTCAGTCCTACCACATTCGACAACACTTACCAGACAATGCCGGCTACGCGCTGGAATTTCTGGAACCTGATCAAATTCGACGAACATCAGCGCGAAGACGGCACCATCCAGTGGCTCATGCGCAAGGACCAGTGCATGCACTGCGCCGATCCTGGCTGCTTGCGTGCCTGTCCCGCCGACGGGGCCATCGTGCAATACACCAACGGCATCGTCGATTTCCAGCAGGAAAATTGTATCGGCTGCGAGTACTGCGTTTCGGGATGCCCCTATGACATTCCCAAATTCAATCCCGCGACGAAGAAAGTTTACAAGTGCACACTGTGCTCGGACCGTGTCGGCGGAGGCCTGGAGCCGGCGTGCATCAAGGCGTGTCCCACAGGATGCCTGAAGTTTGGGACCAAGGACGACATGAAGTACATCGCCGAGGAGCGAGCTAAACAACTCCGGGAGAATTTCGGATTCGACAAAGCCGGCGTCTACGATCCGCAATCAATCGGCGGCACGCACGTAGTTTACGTTCTGCACGACGCCGAGAATCCGGAGCGCTACGGGGGCCTGCCCAAAAATCCAGTGATCCCGTGGAGCTACACGGTCTGGAAATGGTTGTTCAAGCCGGTGCTGGGTGCATTTGCGATGTTCGGCCTGGCGGGAGTTCTACTGCACTACGTGACCGTCGGACCGCGTGTACCTCAGCCGGAACCGCCGAAGAAGGAGGGCCAGATGTCCACCGCGGTTGAACGTTTCGACGACAAAGCGCGCGATGCTTTCGACCGCATCGGGCAGAACGAAGTCTACGAAGGCGAGTTGCTGCGTCATCGCGTGTATACGCGATTCCTTCATTGGATGGTTGCCCTCTTCTTTTTTCTCGCCTTATTCACCGGGTTTGGAATTTACATGCCCTGGCTCTTCCGCTGGTTCACCCCCATCTTCGGAGGCGGCCCGCTCGCTCGCGCCATGCATCCCTGGTTTGGTGTAGGGTTTGTCGTTTTCTTTGCCCTGCAAGTGCTGAATTGGATTGAACCCATGAGGTGGACCGCGGCTGATACGCGCTGGATTCGCAACTTGAAGAAAACGGTCGGAGGCTCTGAAAAACTCGAACCTCCCGATACGGGATTCTTCAACGGCGGACAGAAAGCTCAGTTCTGGGAGATCGTCGTCGGCTCCATAGTTTTTGTTATCACCGGCATCATCCTCTGGAAGGGTGCGCGCACCTTTGGACGCTGGCCTGTCGCCATCAGCTACATCCTGCACGACATTTCCGCGATTGTCATGCTGGGAGGAATCTTCATCCACATTTACCTCAGCACCATCGGCGAGCCGGGCACGTTTCGGGCGATGATTCGCGGGGCGGTCAGTGAAGCGTGGGCGTGGACCTTTCATCCTGCCTGGTACAAAGAAGTCACCGGGCGCGATCCCGTTGAGGCCTGTGAAGAAGCGCGCCGGCGCGGCCAGATCGCAAAGCGCTAAATCGCGGCGGTTGCCGTTCTGCTTGCAAGATCCTTCCCTTCGCCTGAAAAGCGGCTGCTCCGTTGCGCACTCACGCACTGGCGATACTCCTTTGCCAGACTAATCCTAAGGATGGATTTTTTGAGTTGGACTCGCTGACCTGCTCTGCTCCAAAGTAGTTGTACGTCTTCTGCACTGTCGCAGAAGGCTCCAAACTTTTAAGTTTGGCGTCCCATGAATGGATTGTCCGCTCCGCACCTGACTTCGGCGACGTAGGACCAGCGCCTGCTACCGAGAAAATTTACGAAATCCTGAGCGAACAGGATAAGGGGGAAATTTGTCTCACACCAACAATGCTGTCAGCCTGCGAACTGTCGCCGAGAGAGTCGGACTGGCGGCATGCTCGGTTTCGGCAATTCTGAATAACACGCCCGCGTCGAAGGCGATTCCGCAGCGAACCAAAGATCGAGTCTTTCGCGCGGTCGCGGAGTTGAACTATCGCCCGAATTTATGGGCTCGATCTTTGCGAACCAAGCGGACCCGTCTGGTGGCAGCAGTCCCATCCGATATCGGAGTCGCTCCCGTTGCCCGCGTATTGGCCGGCGTGCAACGTCTTTTGCACCGCAGAGGGTATCTGCTGGTTCTCGAAAGTTTTGATTGCACTTCCGAATGGCGCACCATTTCGGTTGCACTCCAACAACGAGGGATTGAAGGCGTGGTTGCGATTAACGTCACGCTTCCGCCGGACATTGCGCTGCCAGTAGCTTCGGTCAACCTTGACTACCGCGCTCTTCAGGAGCCGCTCTTGGAGAATACGCAGGCTTCGCTGTCGGAATTGGGCGAGTCTGCCGCGGAGAACGTGCTCCGGCAGATTGAGAAGAAAACTACTTCCCCCAGATTGACCGCCGTTCCCGGACTTCCACGAACTTATTTCGGTCTACGCAATGCAGAGATGGAAGCCGCTGTAATCCAGCGCCAGGGCGCTTGAAGAATGATCGTAACCCCGCCGTCCCAGCGGCGGTCGCGGGGGCGTCTCGCCCGCGACGGCGAGGGCAGGATGCCGGCGCTACATTATCGTGCCGCGCCGCGCGCTTTTGCTTCTTCCAGGATTCGGAACAGCAGCAGCCAGCGTTTCACGTTGGTAGTCATCAGGAAGTTTTCTTTGACATGCTCTCGTCCGCTGGCGCCGATGCGCCGCGCGAAGTCGGGATGCGTCAGCAGGTAGCGAATCTGAAACGCACAGCCTTCGACTGAGTGCACCAGAACTCCCGTGAGTTTGTGAATGATCTGGTTGGGAATGCCGCCCACGGCGCCTGCAATCGTCGGCTTCCCTTTCCACAATGCCTCGGTGACGGTAAGGCCGAAGCCTTCTTTGAGAGACTTCTGCACGACGATCGTCGAAGCGCGCTGAATAGCGTTGATCTCGAAGGCGCACCAGGGCGGCAAATCCAGAATAATGATGTCGGGATCGTTATCCGCGGCCTCTTTCACTTCCTGCAATACTGCCGCGCCTTCGGGATCGTCCGACGCGCCGCCGCCGGCTAGGACCAGTTGGCAATCCACATACTTTTTGGCGAGCTTATAGGCGTGAACCACGCCGACAGGGTCTTTGAGCCGGTCGAATCGCGAAACCTGAGTCACGATGGGACGCGAACGATCGATCCCAAATTCATCGCAAACCTTTTGGACCACCGAGTCCGGCAGTTCCTTATTCTTCTCGGAAAGCGGATCGATGCACGGGTAAAAAAGATATTGCGGAATGGGAAGCTGCCGCGCGAAAGACTGCGACGAGAATATCGCGGCGTCGTATTGCTCGACAAACGGCCGCAGGAATTCCCAA
>CAVQDN010000015.1:0-166706 GCA_963711275.1 uncultured Acidobacteriaceae bacterium
GGTTCAGGTTGTGGGCCTTTGACGGTTGCGTATTGCTAGTTATAGCAAGCGTGGCGAGCCCAAGGCCACACCGGATGTGGTCGCTTCGCCGGCCGGCTACATTTGGGACAACTGCCGGCGGAATGGCGTCTCCTTCCGCAGTTATGGCGAGGGCAGAATCGTCGAGTCGTCGCCGAGACCACTCCCAAGATGGATCTCAAGGGCACGCTGCTGGGCCATGTCGCCACCGACTGGCCAAAGCAGCCCTTCGTCAACCGCGACTACAAACGCGTCGATTACTTCATCCGCGAACTGCACGAGGCCGAGAAGTCCGGAGCCTGGCCGCAATTCATGATCATGTCGCTCGGTGAGAACCACACCGAGGGTTTGCTTGGCAAGGCTTATTCTCCGGTTGCGCACGTCGCCAGCAATGACCTGGGACTTGCGAAGTTGGTGGAAGCGGTCAGCCGCTCGAATTCTCCTATGTCTGGCGGCGGGATTGCTCGCCTTCGTGGTGCAATCCGGCGAACTGGGCACCGCCGACACCATGCACCGGCTGCAGACCACGCACTGGCTCTGGACTTCGCAGCCGCAGGTATTTCCCAACGAGTATCCCGAGTTCGGCCTGCATGGCCGCGATGGCCGCATTTACAGTTGGTACGGCATCGGCCAATCGCTGCTGATGCTGCCTGCGGATCTGGTAGGCACGTGGATCGCGCACTGGCATTTTCTCTGAGTACGAAGATGATCCCGCCGTTCGCAGCATCGTGGTCAGCTACAGCACCAACATCCTGGTCAACGTGCTGACAGCGCTGATCGCGTTTCGCTTGCTGCGCCAGTTGCGCTTTAGCGTGAACGAAACCGTCGCCGGCGTTCTGGCTCTGCTGTTCTGCACCACTCACCTGCACTACACGCAGAACATGCAGGAGAACAACTACATCATGCTTCTCACTCTGACTGGATTTTCGTTCCAGTACGAGTGGTTGCGCAGCGGAAGCCTCGTGCGCTGTTTCTCGGTTCGGCTGCGCTCGGGCTGAACCTGCTTGACTCGGGTCACGACTGGCCTCGATCTGATGGCGGCCGGAGTTTTCCTGCTGGCTGTGCTCTGGTTCGAGCAGGTGCGCGGCCGCGACCTTGTGGCAGCGCCTGCTGACTTACTGCAAGATTGCCGCTCCCGTCTATGCCTTCTTCGCGATCATCGAGCGTCTCTACAGCTTCTATCGTTTCGGATCGCTGACCCAGACTTATCTCCCGATCTTCGCGCAAGAATCGCGCCTGCACGATCCAACCTTGCCGCCAAACTTTCCCTGGAGCACGCCCTTTCACGAAGGCGTTCTGGGCGCGCTTTTCAAGCCCGAGAAGTCGATCTTTCTTTTCGATCCTCTTCTCGTGCTGGCACTCGTGCTCCTCGCTCTTCTTTGGAAGCGCCTTGCCGTCGAAGTCCGCGCCTACGCGTTGACGTCGCTTTTGCTGCTGCTCGGCTATATCAGCTTTTATGCCCGCTACACGTACTGGGCGGGAGACTTCTCCTGGGGTGACCGTTACGTTTCGACTGCGGTGGAGATGGTCGTGCTCATCGCCATCCCAATTCTGTTGCGTTATCGTGCGAATGTAAGCCCGTGGATCTGGCGCGCCGGCATCGTCGCTGGTCGCAGCAGCCTGTATTCAGGTCGCGTCGCTGGCGTTCTGGCTGCCGCTTGAGATTTACCAGATGGAGACGCTAGGCCATCCCACGTTCGTGATCGCGCTGCGCTTCAAGAACATCTGCGCCTTCGCTCTCGGCAAAATGGACGCCTGGGGACTGAACACGGAAACCATGCGCAAGATCCGTGGGACTATGTCCATATCACGACCTGGAATTTTCTGCCGTTCCTGCTCCGGCGCGTGGGAACTGCGCCGGCCTGGGTGGTTGACACCGCCTTCGCCATCTGGGGCGTGGCCCTGGCGGCATTAGCCGCAGTCTTATGGCGGCTGAAGACGACACTCAGGCGCGAATTGCCGAGTTAAAACATTTCATCAAGGCAAAGTAAATGCGACCAGCGCGTCACTGAGTAACTCTTCCGTGATTTTGGGGTGACCGCCAGCCGCAATGACGACGTACTGTTTCCCGTTCGCCCCGATGCGGTACGTCATCGGAGTGGCGTGGCCGCTGGCAGGAAGGTGCCCCTTCCACAGTTCCTTGCCGGTCTCGATATCAAAGGCGCGGATAAAAGCATCAAAAGTGCCGGCGATAAAAACCAACCCACCCGCGGTAACAATCGGACCGCCGAGGCTGACCGATCCCGGTGGCACGGGCGGCTGTTGGCCGCCAAAGTCCTGCATCGAGCCGAGTGGAATTTGCCAACGAATCTTGCCTTCAGTCATGTCCACACCGGTCAGCAAACCCCAAGGCGGTGCGGTACACGGCAAGTCCGATGGCGACTGCAGAAATCGGCGAAACAATCCATATGGCGCGCCAGCTTGAGGCGAATAGTCGCCATCTTCGGTGCGAACCTCGTCCTTCCAGAAATCCGCGTGGGGGATCAACTTTACTTTCGCGACTAAATTGTTTGTGTTGACCACCAGCAGGCTATGCTGTGGATCGAAGGCGTAACCGCTCCACGTCATGCCACCCCAATTTCCCGGCACGGACAGAGTTCCTTGAAGACTCGGTGGAGTAAAAATTCCTTCGTTGCGAAGCCCGCGAATCCAGTTGCGGCAGGTCTCGCGATCCTGCGGCGTCGGACCCCAGGCGTCATCCGCCGACACTTTTTGCGGAGCGAGCGCAGGCGGGGCGACCGGAAAAGGTTGCGTGGGCGAGGTGACTTCCCCCGGTATGTCGCTCTTTGGAACGGAGCGCTCCTCCACCGGGAACACCGGCTTGCCGGTGTCGCGATTGAGCACATAGAGAAATCCAGTCTTGTTGCCCTCGATGACTACGGGAACATCTTCGCCGTTGTGGCGCAAGGTGGTGAGCAATGGCGGCGCGGCAGTATCGTAGTCCCAAAGATCGTGATGTACGAGCTGGAATCCCCAGGCGATTTCGCCCGTTTTTGCATGTAACGCCACCACGGAATTCGCCCACTTGTTGTCGCCGGGCCGAAGGCCGCCATAGTAGTCAGGGCTGGCGCTTCCGGTGGGAACGAAAATAAGATCGCGCTGCAAGTCCACAGCCATGATGGACCACGCATTGGCGGCGCCGGTTTGCCTCTCAGACTGCTTGCCTTGAGCCGCGGCGTCGCTCACCGGAATCGGATCCCAACTCCAGCGCAACGCGCCGGTGCGGGCGTCGAAAGCGCGCACTACGCCCGCTGGCATTGCGATGCGCTGATTGTCGTCAATCGCCGATCCCACGACTACTAGATCGTCGATCACCGCTGGCGGCGAAGTCATGTGGTACCACCCGGCGCGATAACCGGGCACATCTCGCAGACTGACCTGGCCGTAATCGCCGAAGTCGAAACATGGCTTGCCGGTGGCGGCATCGAGCGAAAGCAGCCGCGCGTCCTGCGTCGCCTCGTAAATACGGCGGCGGCAGGGCTGGCCGGAAGATCGAACCGAATCGAGCCAAGTGGCCACGCCGCGATTGATCAGCCCATCGCCATAATCGAGAGTCAGATCAATCTTCGGATCGTAGGCCCACCGTTGTTTTCCTGTTGCCGGGTCGAGTGCGATCACGCGATTGAAGGGCGTGGTGAAGTAGAGCGTGCCGTCGACGAGAATCGGTGTCGCCTCGAATCCGCTTCGCTTCCGGTCGCGGCTTCCGTCTGAAATGTCTCCCGTATGAAATATCCACGCGACCTTCAACTTGGATACATTCTCGCGATTAATCTGGGATAGAGGCGAGTAGCGCATTCCGCCCGGGTCGTTGCCGTAATTCGGCCATTCTGTATCGCCGGAAGCTTGGCCGCGTGCGGCGGCACCGGCAAATGCCGTGCAAACAATAAGGAGCAGTGCAAATATGTCTCGAGGAACGGTCTGGCTCATGGGCAAACATCTTGGATGAACTGCTCTCCGAAAGCAACTCGCGGCATTTACAAGCGGGCTCGGCGACGTGTATCGTTGGTCCCAAAAATCGCTCGCCTTTTAAAACTGGGTGACTTCTATGTCTAGACGCGCAACCTCTCCATATCGAATAGTTTTCTCGCTTTCTGTTGCTGTCGCAATCTCGGCAGGTTCCAGCTTCGCCGCGTTGCCGCAGGCGGCGGAGACCAAGCCCGCAATCGAGCGAGTGACGGCAGATACGCCTCGCGTAACCTCGGCCGGAGCCACTTTCAAAGTTCCTGCCGGCTGGTCAATCGAAACCGGGAAAGAATTTGTCATTCTGACGCCGCCCGAGACCGACACGCACATCGTCATCGTCGACTCCCAGGCCGCCGACGCCAAAGCCGCCGTTGCCGCCGCCTGGGCCGCCTACAAGCCCGAATCCAAGCGGCCGATTAAACTGGTCACGCCGCGTCCCGCGCGCGAAGGATGGGAAGAGCGCCAGGTGTTTGACTACGAAACTTCTCCCAACGAGCGCGCGGTCGTACAGAGCTCTGGCGCTGCGCGCCGGGAAGCTCTGGACCGTGGTCATCCTGGAGGGAACCGACCCCACGGTGGAGAAGCGCTCGGCCCCGATTGGTCTGGTCTTTGAAAGCTTGCGTCCCAAAGACTACAACCGCGAGTCGTTCGCCGGCCGTACACCGCACCCGCTGGATGAAGCACACATCGCGCAGCTCAAAGCCGTTCGTCGAAACCTCCATGCAGCAGCTCGGCATTCCCGGCGTTTCCATCGCGCTCATCGATCGGCGGCAAGGTCGTCTACGAGGGTGGATTCGGCGTTCGCGAACTCGGCAAGCCGGAGCGCGTCGACGAAAACACCGTGTTCATGGCGGCATCCAATACAAAGGGAATGACGACGCTGCTGCTTGCCGAACTGGTCGACGAAAAAAAGCTGCGCTGGGATGAGCCCGTGGTCGACGTCTACCCGGCCTTCAAACTGGGCGACGCCGACACCACGAAACAGGTCCTGGTCAAGAATCTGATCTGCGCCTGCACCGGTGTTCCGCGACAGGACATGGAATGGTTATTTGAATTCAAAAATGCTACGCCGGAAACCGAATTGGCTCTGCTCGGAACCATGCAGCCCACCAGCAAGTTCGGCGAGGTTTTCCAGTACAGCAACATGATGGCCGCCGCCGCCGGATACATTGGCGCGCATCTGGTCTATCCGAACCTGGAGCTCGGCGCCGCTTACGACAAAGCGATGCAGGAAAAGATTTTCGATCCGCTGGGAATGAAGTCGACGACCTTCGATTATGCCCGCGCCCTGGCCGGCAATCACGCGACGCCCGCACGGCGACGATATCGATGGCAAGCCTAGCGTGGCCAGCATGGCGATCAATTACTCGATCGTGCCAGCCCGTCCCGCGGGCGCGGTGTGGACCTCCTCCGCCGATCTGATCCGTTACGTGCAGGACGAACTCGCGCTGGGAAAGTTGCCCAACGGCAAGCAACTGGTTTCGGCGCGAAAATTTGCTGATGCGCCGCGCGCCGCAAATTTCTCTTGGCGAAGACGCGAGTTATGGCATGGGCTTGATCGAAGATCACACCTACGGCGTTCCGGTGGTGAGTCACGGTGGCAGCATGTCGGGCTTCAAGAGCAACTTTTATTTTCTGCCGGACTCCGGTATCGGCGCGGTATTGCTCACCAATTCGGATAACGGTGGCATGCTTCTGGGTCCGTTCGGGCGCCGCTTGCTCGAGGTTGTCTTCGACGGCAAGCCGGAAGCCGTGGCTGAAGTTGCCTCTCGCGCCGCGTCCCATAAAGCGGAGCTGGCGAAAAACCGGGAACGGCTCGTAGTGCCGGCTTCGCCGGACTCGTCTCCAGTTTGGGCAAGCATTATTCCAGCAAGGAACTCGGCGACCTGGCCGTGCTGACCGACAACGGAGTCACTACCTTCGATCTGGGCGAGTGGAAAAGCGCCGTGGCTTCGCGAAAGAATGACGATGGCACGACTTCATTCATCACCATCGATCCCGGTACCGACGGATTCGAATTCGTCGTGGGCAATCGTGCGGGCAAGCGCGTGCTGATCATCCGCGACGGCCAGCATGAGTACACCTTTACGGAAACCGCGTAAACGGAATGTAATCAATTCCGGTTCCATGTGGTAGAATAGTAGAGTATTAGGGTAGAGAGGTACCATATGAGCCTTAACATCAAGAACGAAGAAGCTCACCGCTTTGCCCGCGAACTTGCGGAATGCACCGGTGAGAGCATGGCCACCGCAGTCACGCGAGCGGTCCGCGAACGGCTTGACCGTGTGCGCAAACGCCGTGGAATGAGTAAGGTCGAGCGCATCCTGAAGATCGCAAGAGAATCTGCGCCGCTGTGGAAGGAGCCATTCCGTTCCGTCGATCATGGAGACCTCTTATACGACGAGAAAGGATTACCCAAGTGATCGTTGACACCTCGGCAATCATCGCAATCTTACAGGGTGAGGGCGAAGCGGCGGCTATGGCCGATGCTTTGGATCGGGCGGAAATCTGCCGCATGTCGGCGGTGACCTATGTCGAGGCCGCGGTAGTAACCGACAGCGACAAGAATCCAGTTCTCAGCCGGCGGTTGGACGATCTCCTGCGCGACGCTGAGATTCAAGTGGAATCGGTCACTGCAAAACAGGCAGAGATTGCGCGATATGCCTACCGGGATTTTGGCAAAGGACGCCACAAGGCGGGACTTAACTTAGGAGATTGCTTCGCCTATGCACTCGCGAAAGAAATTGGCGAGCCTCTGCTCTACAAAGGAGAGGATTTCGGTCGTACGGACATTGAAGTCGCTGAGTACTGAAGCGGCCGAGTTTATCGGAGACAATCCGCGCACAAGATCCGTTCGTCACTCCACCGTAACCGACTTCGCCAGATTCCTCGGCTGATCCACGTCGCAGCCGCGCCGTACCGCAATGTGATACGCCAGTAACTGCAGCGGAACAATTTCCAGTATCGGCGACAACTCTTCCGGCGCCGCCGGAACATAGAGAACGTGATCCGCCGCTTCCTTGATCTCTTCATCGCCTTCGGTGGCAAGCGCAATCACGACCCCGGACCGCGCTTTCACTTCCTTCAGATTGGAGATGGTCTTTTCATAACGCAGCACCGATCCCGGGATTGTTCACATCCCGAGTTGCAATCACCACCACCGGAAGGTTTTCATCGATCAGCGCGTTGGGCCCATGCTTCATTTCGCCTGCGGGATATCCTTCCGCATGAATGTAGGAAATTTCTTTCAGCTTCAGCGCGCCTTCCAGCGCGATCGGATAATGAATTCCCCGCCCTAAGAACAGAAATCATGAACCTTCTGGTACCGCTTGGCCAGTTCGTCGCAAGCTTCATCATGAGTCAGGATGGTTTCGAGTTTTGCCGGAATGCTTCGTCAGTTCCAGCATCGCAGCCTGCGCCTGCTCGGCACTCATGACGCCGCGCACCTGCGCCAGATACATCGCGAAGATATACAGAGCGGTGAGCTGTCCGGTAAAAGCCTTCGTCGAAGCCACGCCGATCTCGGGTCCGGCATGAGTGTAAATCGTGCCTTGCGCCTCGCGCGTGATCATCGACCCGACCACGTTGCAGATGGCTAGCGTCTTCGATCCTCTGGCTTTGGCTTCACGCTGGGCGGCGATCGTATCCGCCGTCTCGCCCGACTGCGAAATCACCAGCGTGATCGTCTCCGGATCGACGATGGGATTTCGATAGCGCCATTCGCTGGCGTAGTCCACTTCCACCGGCACCCGCGCCAGCGTTTCGATCATGAACTTGCCCGCCTGCCCGGCGTGCCAACTGGTTCCGCAGGCAATAATGTTGATCTTGCTCGCGGCCCGGAATTCGGCCTCGGTGATCTCCATCTGGTCGAGAAAAATGTGACCCGTTTCCTGCGAGACTCGGCCCAGGGTCGTATCCCGAACGGCGCGCGGCTGCTCATAAATTTCCTTGAGCATGAAATGCTTGAAGCCGCCTTTTTCCGCCAGAATGGGATCCCACATTACATGTTGGATCTGGCGTCTTACCGGCTTGCCATCGAAGTCCGTCAGTTCCACTCCGTCCGCGGTGACGATCGCCATGTCCCCATCGGCCAGAAAGAAAATGTCGCGCGTGTGATACAGGATGGCGGGCACATCCGACGCCACGAAATATTCGTCATTTCCCAACCCGATCACCGCCGGTGGCCCGTTGCGCGCCACGACAATCTTGTTGGGATCGTCGGTCGAAATCACCGCCAGCGCAAAAACGCCGGTAAGCTGCTTGATCGCCTGTCGCACTGCATCTTCCAAAGCCCGATGATTCCCGTTTCCCGAACTCTCGGAATACTTCTCGATCAGATGCGCAATGATTTCCGTATCGGTTTCGGTCGTGAACTTATGTCCTTCTTCTATCAGTTTTTTCTTCAGACTGAGATAGTTCTCGACGATCCCGTTATGGACCACGACGATCTTGCCGGTGCAGTCGCGGTGGGGATGCGCATTTTCTTCGGTAGGACGTCCATGCGTGGCCCAGCGTGTGTGCCCAATGCCATAAGTGCCATCCAGCGGTTTCAGCCGGATCACTTCTTCCAGGTTCCGCAGCTTGCCCTCGGCGCGCCGCAACTGCAGCCCGTTGCCGTTTCCGGCTACCGCGATTCCGGCCGAATCATACCCGCGATATTCCAGCCGGCGCAGGCCCTCGATGATGATCGGAACTACACTTTTCTTGCCGACATATCCGACAATGCCACACATGAGAAGGCCTCAAAGGATTTCGCGTCCCGTTCCTACTCGCCCAGGGAGAAACGGAACTCTTCAATGACCGGATTGGTCAACACTTCGCGCGCGATTCGCTCGACCTCGGATCTGCGCCTCCTCGCGCGATAATCCTCCGTCCAGCGTCAACTCAAAATACTTACCCTGACGGACGCTTTCCAGCCCTCGGTATCCCATCTTCTTAAGTGCGCCCTGAATAGTCTTGCCCTGGGGGTCGAGAACGCTTTTCTTCAGAGAGACATAGACGTAGGCTGTCATAAAACACTCATTATACGTGATGGATAGAGGCCCGGAAAAATGTTGGTCATGGTAAATCGTGAGCTCAGGATTTCCCCTTCCGCCATTCTCCATGATTCCGTGCCGGGGTGCTGAAATGAACGTGTCTCAGAGTTTCAATTTCCTCCGCACCAACTCGACAATCCGCTCATGCGTCTGCCCCGGTGTCCCGCGCGCATCGACCACCGCGACGCGTCCCGGCTCACGCATCGCGATCGCGAGATATCCCTCATGCACCCGCGTAAAAAAAGCGCGCGTCTCCTGCTCGAACCGGTTCTCGTCATGCCCACGCGTCGCGCTCTTCGAGTCTCGCTTATTCCTCAGCCGCGCTCGGCTCACGCAGGCCGCAGCGTCCGAATCCAGCAGAATCGTCAAATCCGGCTGCAGATCTCCACACAACACGCGATGCAACTCGCGCACCGCCTCACTTCCCAACCTGCGTCCGCTGCCCTGATAAGCCTCCGTCGAATCGGTAAAGCGATCGCAGAGCACGATGCTTCCCGTGGCCAGCGCCGGCTCGATGACCTCAGAGATATGCTGCGCCCGCGAAGCAAACATCAGCGCCATCTCGGCCAGCGGCGAAAGCCCCGCCGTCCCGGAATCGAGCAGCACTTTGCGAATCTTCTCGCCCGTCAGCGTCCCGCCCGGCTCGCGCGTCTCAACCACCTTGTGCCCCGCCGCGCGCACCACCGCCGCCAGCTTCCGCAGTTGCGTGCTCTTGCCGGTGCCGTCGAGCCCTTCAAACGTAATGAATTTTCCGCGCCGCGACATCTCGCGGAATGATAACAGCCCGTTATAGCAGCCCGTCGGTCGATCCTCGCGGACGGGCGCGAGGAGCCGTTATCTTTAATTAGAAGGAGTCATCATTAGAAGGAGTCATCCTGATCGGAGCCGTTCTTCAGGCGAAGTGAAGGATCTCCCGCTCTACGGAAACAATCGCAAAGCGCACGTCAGACCCGGACGAACAGTCTTTCCCGCCGCTCTGCTATAGTCTTGAATTCTGCACGTTTCAATTCGCCATCACGAATACGGAGCCCTTGAACGAATGAAACTCTCCAGAATCCTGGGAGTAGTCTGCGTCGCAATCTTTTCAATTCCGGCTTGGTGCGCAACTCCGCCCACCGTCACCACTCTCCGTCGACGCTACCCCCGCCCCCCGCAAGATCTTCCACGCCACGCTGAAAATTCCCGCTACTCCCGGCGACCTCACTCTCTACTACCCGAAGTGGATTCCCGGCGAGCACGCCCCCGACGGCCCCGTCATCGATCTCGCCGGCCTGAAATTTTTCGCCGACGGCAAGACGCTGAAATGGCGCCGCGACCTGCTCGACGGCTTCACCATCCACGTGGAAGTCCCGGCCGGCGTGACCGAGGTTTCCGCCGAACTCGACTTCCTTTCTCCCGCAACCTTCGAAGGCGGATTCTCCGCAGGTTCCTCCGCCACCGACAAACTCGCCATCATCAGCTGGAACCAGGTCCTGCTCTATCCCAAAGGCTGGAAGTCCGACGACATCAACTACATCGCCAGCCTGAAACTTCCCGACGGATGGAAGTTCGGTACCCCGCTTCCCGTCGCCAGCCAGAGCGGAAACGAGATCAAGTTCGCGACCGTTTCTCTCACCACGCTCGTCGACTCGCCGGTCATCACCGGAGAATTCCTGAAGGTCGTCCCGCTCGCGCAGGATCCTCCCACCGAAATGGACATCGCCGCCGACAGCGCCGCCGCGCTCGAAGCTCCCCAGGAAGTTTGGGACCACTACAAGAGTCTTGTCGATCAGGCGCAAAAACTTTTCGGCGCGCATCACTACCGCGACTATCACTTCCTCTACACGCTCAGCGATCACGTCGCCCACTTCGGCCTGGAGCACCACGAATCCGACGACAGCCGCGTCGACGAGCGCGCCCTGGTCGATGAAACCTCCCGCAAAATGTCGGCCAGCCTGCTGCCCCACGAATACGTTCACTCCTGGAACGGAAAGTACCGCCGCCCCGCCGACCTGGCTACGCCCGATTACCAGCAGCCCATGCAGGATGATCTGCTCTGGGTCTACGAGGGTCTGACCAACTATCTCGGCTTCGTGCTCACCGCCCGCAGCGGCCTGCTCACCGCCGATCAGGATCGCGACGATCTCGCCGTCACCGCCTGCTGCACTCGATCACACTCCCGGCCGCGAATGGCGCAATCTGCAGGACACTGCCGACGCCGCTCCGCAACTTTATTTCTCTCCCCGGGCCTGGGAATCGTGGCGCCGCGGCACCGATTTCTACGACGAAGGCACGCTGAACTGGCTCTGGGTCGACGTCATCATCCGCCAGCAAAGCAAGGGCGCGAAGACGATCGACGACTTCTGCCAGCTCTTCCACGGCGCGCCCAGCACCGGCCCCGTGCTCAAGACCTACACCTTCGACGACGTCGTCAATGCGCTTAATCAGATCGTCACCCTACGACTGGCGCGGCTTCTGGACCGAACGCCTCACCAATCACGGTCCCGGCGCGCCTCTCGGCGGCATCGAGGGCAGCGGATGGAAGCTCGTCTACGACGACACTCCTTCGGACATGTTGAGCGGCTCTGCAGGCATGTACCACTTCGTGCCGTCCGCATTCGCGATCGGGCTCGTATTGCGCGAAGATGGCAGCATCATCGACACCACCGAAGGCATGCTCGCCGCCAAAGCCGGCATCGGTCCCGGCATGAAACTGGTCGCAGTCAACGGCCGCCGCTTCTCTCCCGAAATCCTGCGCGACGCGGTCAAGGCCACGAAGAACAGCAGCGCCCCGCTGGAGTTGCTGATCGAAAACACCGACTACTACAAAACCTACAAAATCGACTATCACGGCGGCGAAAAATATCCGCACCTGGTCCGCGACGAATCAAAGCCAGACCTGCTAACCGAAATCCTGAAAGCAAAATAGCTCTCCTCTGCTCTGCTTTGGTCTGCTTGTGTGGGGCCGGGTCTCTGACCCGGTCACGCGGTGCGGAGCACCGCCGCAAATTGCAGGCCTTCGTGGAGAGCGGCGCTTAGCGCCACGTCAGCCGTAGAAGCGCTGCGCTTTAGCGCCGCGTAAGCGTCCGTAAGATTCCAGGGCTTCAGCCCCTGTGCTATCTTTGCCACGCTAAAATTCGAAATCATCCCATGAAACTCACAGCCTGCTTCGTTTTACTTCTCTCCACATCCTTCGCCCACGCCCAAACTATCCTCGGCTTCACCCCCGCCTCCTCCGCCCACGAAACCGAAATCGAATCCAAATTCAAATCCATTCCCAACCCCGACGAAGAACGCCGCCAGCACCGCATCTTCACCGCAGAACCCCACATCGCCGGATCGAAGCGCAACAACGAACTGGCCGACTACATCGCCGCCGAATGGCGCAAACAAGGCCTCGAAGACGTCATCATCCGCCGCTACGACGTCTACGGCACAAATCCCAAAAGCACCTCTCTGGAGATGATCGTCGCCCGTCCACTACCAGGCCATTCTCCGCGAAGCCCCGCTCGAGGCGGATCCCGACTCAAAGAATTCCGCCATCAGCGGCGCCTGGCTCGGCATGTCGATCTCTGGAGAAGTCACCGCACCCGTGGTCTACGCCCACAGCGGCAATCCCGACGACTACGACCTGCTGCGCAAAAACGGCATCAGCGTCAAGGGCAAGATCGTCCTCGTCCGCTATTCGAATCCCTACAGCTATCGCGGATTCAAAGCCCTCACCGCGCAGCGCGAAGGCGCAGCCGCCATCCTGATCTACAGCGATCCCGCCGAAGATGGTTACAAAAAAGGCAAAGTCGATCCCGACGGACCCTGGGGCCCGGAATATCAAATTCAGCGCGGCGCTATCACCTACGACTTCATCGTCCCCGGCGATCCGCTCACTCCCGGCTGGGCCTCGGTCCCCGGCGCAAAACGCATTCCGATTGAGCAAGCCCAATCGGCGCCGAAGATCATGGCGCTCCCGCTTTCCTGGCACGATGCCAAGCCGCTGCTCGAAAACATGGACGGTCCGATTGCGCCAGAAAACTGGCAAGGCGGATTGCCGCTTCAATATCGCCTCGGCGGCGACCGCGTGAAAGTTCATCTGAAAATCGAAATGGACAACGGCATCCAGCCCTACTACGTAGTCGAAGGCCGCATCCGCGGCGCGAGAATTGCCCGACGAATGGGTCGTCCTCGGCAATCATCGCGATGCCTGGGTCTTCGGCGGCGTCGATCCTTCCAGCGGCACCGCGTCGATGATGGAACTTACGCGCGCCCTCGGCCAACTCGCAAAAGAAGGCCATGCGTCCCCGCCGCACGCTCGTGGTCTGCAGTTGGGACGGCGAAGAAGTCGGCCTCACCGGCTCCACCGAATGGGGAGAACAATTCGCCGACGAACTCCGCGCCAAGGCCGTCGCCTACATCAACGTCGACGAAGCCACATCCGGGCCAAACTTCCACGGCCAGGCAGTCGCTTCACTCGCGCCGATGCTGGTGGAGACAACTCGCACCCTGCAAGATCCGTCTGGCAAGAGTCTCTACGACAGCGTGGAGGGCGACGGCGGCGCGCGAAAAAGAGGAAGGCAATCAGTCCGGCCAGATCAACGATTCCGGCATCGCCGATTCAGGCCTCGCCGACACCCGCATCGGCAGCGGCTCCGACCACACCGTCTTTCTCAACTTCGTCGGTATGCCGGTAATCGGCCTGCAATTCGACGGAGACTACGGCGTCTACCACTCCGCCTACGACGATTTCTACTGGATGAACCACTTCGGCGATCCCGGCTACCGCTACCACACGCTGATGTCGCAACTATGGGGCGTGACAGCGCTGCGCCTCGCCAACGCCGATCTGCTCCCCTTCGATTTCGCCAGCTACGCCAGCAACATCCGCCAGTTCGTGAATGAACTTAGCTAGCAAGAATAATCTGCCGAACAAGTCTTCTGTCATCCTGAGCGAAGTGGCGGGTTCGCGAAGCGAAGCCGCCACGCAGTCGAAGGACCCCTTGCCAGCCTGCCCCTCCTGCGGCTTCGTCGACGGACCTCAATGTATCCTAGCTCGTCCGATCGGAATCGACTGACCAGGCCTCTTTGACTTGAGCGGCGTACACAAAGAAATCGACAACTTCGAAGCCGCTGGCAAGCGCCTGAACGAATCAGTAACCCGCAAACTCGCACCGGGCCAAATCGATCCCAAACTCGCCTTCACCCTGAACCACGGCATGATGCAAGTCGAGCGCAACTGGCTCAATCCCGACGGCATCCCCGGCCGCCCCTGGTTCAAACACATCCTCTACGGCGCCCGCTTCACTTATGCCCACCTGGAATTGCCGGGCCTGACCGAAGCCGTAGAAAAACAAGACTGGCCAGTAGCGCAAACAGCAAGCCGAAATCCTGCAGCGCGCCCTGGAAACCAACACCAGACTCCTGAATCAACTCAACTCAGCCGTGAATCCATAACTTCATTTCGCAACCTTGTCATTCCGAGGCGCTCGAAGCCGGTGAAACCGGCGAGCGTGATCGAGGAACCTGCTTTCCCGGCGGACGGGCATGTCTCGTATCCCTGGCGAGACACGAGTATTTCGACGCGAGTGCCCACCCTTGTCGCATTCTTTGCGACAGAGCTTTCCCCTGAGCGAACTCGAAGGGGTGGGGATTCTGATGGATATTCTCGTGCCTATCGCGCGCCAGCAACGGCCTCACCCTCGTTCGACGCTTGACGGGATCTGATCCCTTTACCAACTCCGCTTTCTTCTGCAATTCTCAAGTCGTAATCGTTCTGCAGATTGAGCCAAAACTGCGCCGGCAGCCCGAAATACTTTCCCAAGCGGATTGCGGTATCGGCGCTGATCGCCCTGTCTCCGCGGACCACGTCATAAATACCGGGGAAATTCAGCGCCTTCGCCAGTGCATAGGCGCTCACACCCATCGGCTCCATGAATTCGGTCTTGAGGATCTCTCCCGGGTGAATTGCAAATATTTTTTTTGTCCGACCCATCGCCATCCTCCTAGTGGTAGTCCACCACCTCCACATCGAAAGCATTGCCGTCTTGCCAGACGAAACACACTCGATATTGGTCGTTGATTCGGATACTGTACTGTCCGGCGCGGCCTCCTCGTAATGCTTCCAATTGATTCCCCGGCGGCACTTTCAGGTTTTCAAGCGTGATCGCCGCATTTAGAATCGCAAGCTTCTTAAAAGCTCTGCGGTGCGTCTCAACTGGAAAACGGCGGCTTTTGCCCGATCGCCATAGCTTTTCGGTTTCCCTGTCCCGGAAACTCGCAATCATTCCTTGCTATACTAACGCGATGCAGTACTACTGTCAAGCAATAGTACTAGCTTGCATCGCGCCTTTCTCGTTCCGTGGGCGCTATGACTCTGGCTTTACTTCTCTTGTCTTCCATCTCCCGCTCCATCACCCGGCGCAACGCCGCATTGATCCGCGTCTGATACCGCCGTCCATCCCGCTTGAACCATGCCAATACGTCGGCATCCAGCCGCAGCGTGACCGGCTTTTTGATGGGCTTGTAAAACTCCATCACCTCCTCCATCGAAACCGAGCTGTGACTCGATGGCTCAGCCGATGCCGACAGACTCAAGCTCTTCCGGGGCTTCTTAGGCCTGGCGCTTTTGCGGGCGGGCTTGACCCCGGACCGGGTCTTTTTCCTGCTCTTTACAACTCGTTGTTTATGTAGCATGTAGCCCACTATACTTATAGTTTTGTACGTACACAATTGCCCTAAAAGTGTTCCTGCAGGAACACTGTGGAAATCTCCCTTCAAACGCCTCTAACCTGTTCATCCTGCGGCAGTTTCTTCCAACGCCACGTCCTCATCCTCCATGAACGCAAACACCTCCTGCGGCACGGGATTCTGCCACACCGGCGCGAACGACTGCCGGTGCAGTGGCGTCGGCCCGAACTCGCGCAGCGCCGCCAGATGCTTGGGCGTGCTGTATCCCTTGTGCGAGGCCAGACCGTAGGCGGGAAAGACCGCGTCCCACTCCCGCATCATGCGATCGCGCTCTACCTTGGCAAGGATCGAAGCCGCCGCGATCGAGGCCGAGAGCGCGTCCCCATGAATGATCGGAATTTGCGGCTGCTCGCAGTCGATGCGCAAGGCATCGATGAGCAAGTGGTCCGCCGCAGGCGCCAGGCGCATCACCGCTTCCCGCATGGCCAGCCGCGACGCGTGATAGATATTGATCTGATCGATGCGCGCCGCGTCCACCGCCGCTACTGCCCATGCCACGGCGTGCTCGCGGATCCGCTCCGCCAGTACTTCGCGGCGCTCTGCCGGCAGCAGCTTCGAATCCCGCAACCCGCGTAGCCGGTACGCCGGATCGAGAATCACCGCCGCGGCTACCACGCATCCGAACAGCGATCCGCGCCCAACTTCATCCACCCCAGCCACCAGCCGCGATCCTGCCGCCCAGGCTTTCTTTTCATAACGCAGCGTGCAGCGCAGCTTTTTCAGCAGCCGCAGCTTGGCCGCCGAAGCCGAAAGAGTTGGCGTGGCTGCCGACTCCAACACAGCGGATTTCTTCGCAACAGACTTCAGCATGGAGATTACGAGAGTTGCCCACCATCTTCGTCCAGAGCGGAAATTCCTGCAAGCAAAGTTTTCCTCAGCTAAGGAAAGCAGATTCCTCGCTGTGCTCGAAATAACAACTTCGGAACGACAACTCCGGTTGTGACTGCCAACTCCCACACGAGGCTCAGAACGAGTCGCGAGTCCGTATGAATACCGGCCGTAACCACGCGCCGGATTACGGACGTACATTGCCCGTTAGGACATGTATTGGTAACTTGGCTTCAGTTTCGTTCAATCGGAGTGGAAGTCTTGCCGAGCAAAACCAACCCGTCGCCCGAAGATGGCCTGCTGACCGCAAAGCTGGTGCATGTGGCGCTGCCGGTGCGCTGGAGTTTGATGAGCCAGGAAGGACGGGGCCCGGCAGAGATGGCCTGTACTTATGATGTCCATCCGCATGGCGCGCGGCTGCTCAGCGCTCGCGTGGTCAACGTCGGCGACCTGGTCCTGATGGAACGCGGGCGCAATAAAGCCGTCTGCCAGGTAATCTGGTCAGGCGATTCCGCCTCCGCCCTGCGCGGCCAGTTCACGGTGCAGTGCATCGAGGGCAAGACCCCGTGGGACGAAGAGTTGCGACAGATGCAGATGCAGGGGGAATACCAGTACCAGCCCATCGATCCAGAGAGCATGGAGCGCCGCGCTCTATCCCGTGGCTTTGCCGGCGCTGCCGGAGCGAACCGCCGACGGCGTCCGCGGTTTCATGTTGAGGGCCAGGCGCAGGTGATGGACGGCGTGCAGCGGGTCGAAGGCGAGGTGCAGCAGATTTCGGAATTTGGAGCCCGCATTGCCGCCACAGAGATGCTGCGCCCCGGAACCGGCTTCCGCCTGATGTTGAACATGTTCGATGTCAGCGTTGCGGTCAAGGCGCAGGTGAAGTATCTGGTCAGCAATCTTGCCATGGGCGTGGAGTTTCAGGAAATCCGACGCGGCGACCGCCCGCTGCTGAGTTATGTTTTGAGCAAGCTGCGAACCAGGCGAGTCAAAGAATTCGTTGAGGTGGAAGTGGTCCGCGAGCCACTCGCCTCCGCTGCCATATAGTTCCGGGCTTGCATCACTCTTCACTCTTCTATCCTGCATCCTGCTTGCGAACGAACCTCCTGGCCTCCGATCGGCAGTTTCTGCGTGTCTTCGCAGGTGGTGTCTTAACACCGAGACACTGAGACACTGAGTTAAGACACCCCGCGATATTTCCACGGCGGCTTCATTTACAATGGTGCGCAGTCCTTGGGTCGAGCATGTCCTCCATTGGAAAGGTGAATGCGGCTCTGGCCGCCGCGGTTATCTTCCTTCTCCTCAGCAGTTGCTCCGCATATTTCGCCTTTACGCGTATGGACGCCAGTGAAGGGTGGGTTCGCCATTCGCGCGAAGCTCAAAATGCGTTGGCGCAATTCTCCATGGCTACCGCCCGCGCCGGGCGACTGCGCTCCGAATACGTTGACTCCGGCGATGATTCTCTTTTGCAGGAGCGCGCCGAGGTAGTCGGCCAGATCCGGAATGCCGTGGATGTCATCCAGCGGTTGACAGCCGATAACGCGGAACAGCAGGCCAATTGCAAACTGCTTAATGAGTTGAAAGAACGTCGAATTGGTCTGCTGGATCAGGCTATCGAGCTAAAGAAATCGGGACACTCCACTCCAGCGGCGCAGGCTGCGATCAGCCGGCAAAGCCTGGCCACGGCGGAGAGGACGGATCTTCTTTTGCAGCGCATGTATGACACCGAGGAGCAATTGCTGGCCGAACGCCAGGCGCGGGTAAGCCGGTCGACCGCGGCGACCGCGGCGATCTTGCTCTCAAGCCTGTTCCTGGCGCTGGTTTTGTTCATTGTGCACCACCGGTTGCTGATGGATGAGGTAACAGCGCGCTCCCGAGCGGAGCTTGCACAACGGGCGCTCAGCGCCAAGCTGTTAACCCTGCAGGATGAAGAACGGCGCAAGTTCGCGCGTGAACTGCATGATTCCGTGGGCCAGCATCTGGCCGCGATGAAGATGGCAATTTCGGTTCTGCAGAAAAAGTATCCGGGCGATACTGCTCTGCAGGACTGCATCAAGCTGCTGGACGATTCGATCTCGGAAACACGCACGATTTCGCATCTGCTGCACCCGCCGTTGCTCGACGAAGCGGGACTGAACTCGGCTTTCCGCTGGTTCGTGGAGGGATTCGGCAAACGTAGCGGCATCGATGTTCACCTGGAGATTCACGGCGAAGAGATTCACGGCGGACCTGGGAGGTTGCCGGAAGCGACCGAACTGGTATTATTTCGCGTACTGCAGGAAAGCCTGACCAATGTGCACCGGCACTCCGGCGCGAAGCGAGCCAACGTCAGTTTACAAACCGCCGGCAGCTACGTGATTTTGCAGGTGCGGGACTACGGCTGTGGCATGCCTCCGGCCGTGGTGCAGAGCCTGCGAGAAAACGGTTCCGGCGGTGGAGTGGGTCTGGCCGGCATGACCGAACGCATTCGCGAAATCGGAGGCAAGCTGGAAATTAATTCCGGCGCCGCTGGGACGGAAATTGTCGCACGCGTGCCGGCTCGCAAACGATCGACGCAACCAGTTTCTCCGCCCAGGATGCAAGAGGTGAAAGGATGAGTCGCAAGTTCTGGCCGACCGTGATTTCCGCGCTTTTTCTGATCGCTGCGAGCGCGTGCTCCAGGCACGCTCCCGCGGCACAGGTGATTGTCGAAATTCCCTCGGGCTTCACAGGTGATTTCCTTTTGGAGATGGGAGTAAGGGAAGCGCCGCCGCTGGCGAAACGTGGAGAGGCATTTGTGGTGACCGTGCCGAAGAGCGGCAAGGTGATCACGTCCACCCTGCTGACCAATTTCGAGCCGAAGTTCCAGAATTCCAGCGAAGGCGCCGTGTGGGGCTATTCGCACTCCGTGTTTACTACTGGGGACGGAATTCCGGTCGGCGGCAAGATCGAATTCTTTGTGGGAAGCAAAAAAGAGTACGAGGCGGAACAGGGCAACAAGAACCACTCCGGCGGATTCCCAACGCTGGAATCGATCGCGCAGGCGCGCGACGCGCCCGGCAGAAAGCTTCGCTCAGCGGCTAAAGCCTGAGTCCATTTCGAGACGGCTTAACGGCGCGGCTGAAGAGCGTGCGTGAGAACTGCGCTTTCGCCCCGCTTGGGGCTTGCTCATTTCCCGCTTGCTTTCCCACGGCTTGCGCCGTGGGCTGCATTCTTACGCCGCTTTGCGGCTAAACCCGGAGCCGTCCTCGACCATGCTGCGGAAAATCTGGCTCTCACGCATATTCTGGAAGCCGCGCCGTTTCAAAGCAAAGCCCAAGCCCTTTCAAAGCAAGCCCAGGACTATGTTTTTTCCACGTCGCGCAGGCGGGCGGCTTTGCCACGCAGTCCGCGCAGGTAGAACAATCGAGCGCGGCGAACTTTGGACGAGCGCAGCAGTTCGACCTTGTCGATCACCTTGGAGTGAACGGGGAAGATGCGCTCCACACCCTGGCCAAAGCTGATCTTGCGCACTGTGAAGCTGGCTTGCGGCCCGTTATCGCGCTTGATCACGACGCCTTCGAAGGCCTGCACGCGTTCCTTGTCGCCTTCCTTAATTTTTACGTGGACGCGAACGGTGTCGCCGGGACGGAATCCGGGGATGTCGGTGCGTTGAGATTTCGCCAGCAGCTTTTCGATGATTAAGTTTGACATGATTGTATTATCCTTCGTCTTTCGCAGCGCCTAAAGGCGCGCTCTTGATCCGGACCAAAAGTTTCCGGTCTTCCTCATTCAGATCCACGCCCTCAAGCAAATCCGGGCGGTTGCGCAGCGTTTTCTCCAGGGCTCGCTGGCGGCGCCAGCGGCGGATTTCCTGGTGATCCCCGTTCAGCAAAACTTCCGGTACGGCCATCCCGCGAAAATCAGCGGGGCGCGTGTAGTGCGGGTAATCCAGCAATCCGCCAGAGCCGCAGGTCGAATCCGCTGCGCCCGCCTCTTGCTCCTCATGCTCGGTAAACGATTCCTGGCGGGTGGAGGCTTCGTTGCCTACTGCGCCCGGCAGCAGCCGCATGACCGCTTCAATGATAACTGCTGCGGCCAATTCGCCTCCGCTCAGCACGTAGTCGCCGATGGACAACTCGCGGTCGGCAAGAAAATCGGCCACGCGTTCGTCCACGCCTTCGTAGCGGCCGCAGAGCAAAACGACGCGATCGAGCACCGCCAGTTCCGCGGCAATCCTCTGCGTGAAGCGCTGGCCCTGCGCGGAGAGCAAAATCACCGATTGCTTCGCGCGTCCCTGTGTACGTTCCTCGCGCGACGCCACCTGCAACGACTCCAAACACTCAAAGAGCGGTTCCGGCTTGAGCACCATGCCCTCGCCGCCGCCGAAGGGGCGGTCATCCACGGTGCGGTGCTTGTCGTGCGTGAACTGCCGCAGATCGTGGACTTCGATTTTCGCCAGGCCCATATCTCGGGCGCGGCGGGTGATGCCGTGATCCAGTGGTCCGCTGAAGAAGCCGGGAAAGATCGTGAGAATATCGGCCTTCATCTCGAACCTGACACTTAAACCTTTAACCACAGAGCGCACTGAGGAACACAGAGTACGACTTTTCTTCAGTGTCTTTTCTTTCTTGCGGACTGCTGTTCCTGCTTCTCTTCCGCCGTTACCGCAGCGTTGATTTCCAGCATGCCCTCGGGAAGGATCATTCTCACTTGCCGCTGCCCCAGGTCGACACCTTCCAAGTATGCTTCCGCGAAGGGTACTTCAAACTTCTTGCCGGCAGCGTTTGCAACCACTAGCAGGGGCGCTTCGCCGGCTCCGAACTGAACGTCTTCGATGCAGCCGATCTCCTGGCTTCGGTCAAGAACGGTGCAGCCGATCAGGTCGCTGACGTAATTCCAACCTGCTTCCAACGTCGCACGTTCGAAGCGTGGAACCTGCAATTCAGATCCGATGAGCAGCTCGGCATCGGACATGGTGTCTACGCCGTGGAACTTCAAAACCAGCAGGCCTTTGTGCGGCCACAAATGTTCGACTCGCAGTTCGCGCCGCGAGTCTTGTAACTTCGGCAGGGCGAACAGCTTCATGCCTGCGGCGAAGCGTTCCGGCACGTCACTGTGAATCTCAGCGGCGACTTCGCCATGGCGGCCTTGCGTTTTGACGACGCGGGCCAGGGTGATGAACTCACCGTTTATTTCAGAATTCACAGCGGCGTTTTGGGTTCATTTGCGCATGCGACAGAAATGTTCTTTCGCCGCTACGGGGCTCGCTCTTTTTTCCCGCTTACCCACGGCTTGCGCCGTGGGCTGCATTCTTTCGCCGCTTCGCGGCTGGCTGTTTCTCTCGCACGCTATTCGATGATTTCCAGCGTGTAGCGTTTGTGGGCCCGGTGTCCGGCGGCGCTTAATAGAGCGCGCAGGGCGCGAACAGTGCGACCCTGGCGTCCGATAACTTTACCCACATCGCCTTCCGCGACTTCCAGTTCGATTACGTCGTCATCGAATTTTTCGACGAAAACTTCGTCGGGCGAGTTGACCAGCGATTTCGCGATCAGCTCAATGAGAACGCGCACATCTCCAGAGGACTCAGTCATATATTTCAGTTCTCGAATTTCAGTTCTCGCGGCTGGTAGGTCAACATCCCCGCCCTGTCGCAGAAAGCGACAAGGATGGGGCACCCACACTTGAGGCTTAGGCGGCCGGGGCTGGGGGCCTGGAAAACAGTTTATTGACCCGGTCCGACATTTGCGCGCCCTTGGACACCCAGTATTCGACGCGCTCGCGCTTCAGTTCGATGCTGACGGGATTGGTGCGGGGATTATAGGTCCCGACCACTTCCACCGGACGGCCGTTGCGGGCGCGCGCCTTCTCAATCACCACGATGCGATAGTGCGGTTGTTTGCGCGCACCACGGCGCGCCAGACGAATCATTAACACAGATCTTATATCCTTAGTTCCGGAAGAGTCCGGTGAGATCGAGGCAAACTCTTATTATGCCGGAGGTTAGGTGGAATGGCAAGAGTGCGTTCGATCAGCAGGCCCTTACACCCGAGATCGGAGGAACAAACAGTAAATCCCTAGCGTGGCCTCTCGGCGCCGACAAGGCGCGTCGAGCTCGGCTCGACGGACATCCGAGGGCGGCTGTCCCCGCATTCAATCTCCCCTGCTAGACTCGAATGCTTGGAGGTGTGGATTGCAGGCTGTTTATATTCTTTCAGGCGTGCGGACGCCGATTGGGAAGTTTGGGGGATCGCTGGCGTCGATGACGGCGGCCGATATGGGTGTCGTGGCCGCGCGGGCCGCGATGGAGAGGGCTGGGACTGAACCGGCGCAGGTGGAGGAGACGATTTTCGGCAATGCGCGGCAGGCGGGGGGCGGGCCTAACGTGGCGCGACAGATTTCAGTGCGCAGCGGCGTCCCGCAGGAAGTTGCGGCGTTCACTGTGAACAAAGCATGCGCTTCGGGGATGAAATCGATTGCGCTGGCGTACCAGGCGATTCTGCTCGGGGACGCGAACTGCATTCTGGCTGGCGGGACGGAGTCGATGTCGCGGGTTCCTTATTATCTCGACGGCGCGCGCTGGGGATACCGGCTGGGCAATCAGGAGATGGTGGACGGAATGTATCGCGACGGATTTTTCTGTCCGTTGGCGAAGATGGTGATGGGCGAGACGGCCGAGGTGCTGGTCGGGCAGTACAAGATTACGCGCGAGGAGCAGGATGAATTTGCGCTGGCTTCGCAAACGCGGGCGGCGCGGGCCATTGCGGCGGGACGATTTGACGCGGAGATTGTTCCGGTGACTATCGAGGGGAAGAAGGGAGCGACGGCGTTTACGCGCGATGAGCATCCGTTTCCGGACGCGAGTATGGAAAAGTTGGGGAACCTTGCTCCCGTTTTTTCCGAGACTGGAACCATTACGGCAGGAAATTCTTCCGGCATCACCGATGGAGCAGCGGCGGTGGTCGTGGCCAGCGAACATTTTGTGAAGCAGAATAACTTGAAGCCGCTGACGAGAATCGCTGCCGTGACTTCAGCGGGAGTGGACCCCAGGACGATGGGAATTGGTCCAGTGCCGGCACTGCGAAAATTGGAAGAGAAACATCATCTGCGCTTGCACGAGTTCGGGCTGATCGAGTTGAACGAAGCGTTTGCGGCGCAGGTGCTGGCGTGCGACCGGACGCTGAATCTGAATCGCGACCGGCTCAACGTAAATGGGGGAGCGATTGCGATCGGGCATCCCATCGGGTGTACGGGGACGCGCATCACGGTGACGCTGATGCACGAAATGCTGAAGCGGAATACGAAGCGCGGCGTGGCTACGCTATGCGTGAGCGGAGGCATGGGGATGGCGCTGGCTTTGGAAAATGTGGTGTGACGGTGGGCGCTTGCTGCTCGCACCGGGGCGAAACGCTTATCGATCGTCGAGCAGAATCAAGAGTGGTAGGGATCCTTCGACTCCGTGGCTGCTCTGCTTCGCTGAGCAGTCACTGCGCTCAGGATGACAATTTCATCTAAGGGCACTAAGCGTCGCCAGCCAACCTAAGGCGACCCCACTTCATCCAAGATTCGGTTCGCTTGAGGGCGAAAGGGTATTTCCTCCATTCTTAGTCCTTCGAGTCGTCATTTAGAGCAGCCTGATATGAGCCGTCTGCTGCATCATCTGTGGAGAAGTAGAAAACTGTCTCAGCGCTTGTGTGCGCTTTTCGTGTGTGTGATTCTCGGCACGATAGCGGCTTGCGGAGGCGGCGGAGGCAGCCAGGGGTCTCCGATCTCATCATCGATCGTCTCGGTGTCGGCGGCCTGCGTACCTTCTTCTGTGGCCCCGAACGCAACGTCGCAGTGCAACGCTTCGGTGGGGGGAACCGGAAATTTCAGCTCTGCGGTGAAGTGGTCCGCCAGCGGGGGCACCATCATCGCAAGTGGACTTTTCACTGCGCCCGCAACCGCGGGCGCTATGACTGTAACGGCGACCAGCACACAAGACACATCCAAGTCCGGAACGGCATCGGTGACTGTGCAGTTGGCTTCGCCTACCATCACTTCGGTTGCGGTGACCTGCAGCCCGTCCACCGTGGAGGTCGGTGCGGCATCGCAGTGCACTGCAACGGTGCAAGGTACGGGAAGTTACAGTTTCGCGGTTACATGGTCCGCCAGCGAAGGAACCGTAAACGCTAGCGGGCTCTTCACTGCGCCGGCAGCTGCAGGCAACGTGACCGTGACCGCTACCAGCGCGCAGGACACATCACAGTCCGGTGCGGCGACCGTGACGGTGCAGTTGCAAACACCGCGAAGCAGGCATGTGGTCATGGTGATGGAAGAAAACCAGAGCTATGCCACCGTGGTGGGCAATACCAGCGACTGGCCGAATCTGAATCACTTGATCGGCAATGGAGCGCTTGCGACCAACTATTACGCTGATTCTCATCCCTCGATCGGCAACTATTTCATGCTGACGACCGGACAGTTGCTGACCACGGATGACAGTTCCACCACGGTGTGGAATGTGGATAATCTGGCGCGGAGAATGCTGGCCTCCGGGATCTCGTTCAAGATTTATGCGGAAGGAATTACTCAGGGGTACATTGGCGGAAATACGGGATTGTATTTGATTCGCCATAATCCATTTGCCATGCTCTCTGATATTGCCGACAATCCGCAGGTGGCGAATGCCACCATTTGGCCGTTTACACAGTTCGCATCAGACCTGGCAAGCGATTCGCTACCTGAATTCTCGTTCATCGTGCCAGATGTCGATGACGATGCGCACGATGGAACGCCGCAGCAGGCGGACGCCTGGTTGGAGACGAACGTGATTGTCCCTTTGTCGAGCTCCTCCGCATTCGGCTCCGGAGGGGATGGCATTCTCGTCGTGGACTTCGATGAAGCTGCGGATTCTGACACGACGAACGGCGGCGGCCATGTTTCTCCAGTTTTCTGGGGGCCGAACGTAAACCAGGGCTTCACGCAAACATCCGCTACGCTCTATCAGCATCAAAGCATGCTGCGGACGGTGATGGACGCACTCCAATTATCGAACCCTCCAGGAGCTGCGGCCAGCGCACCGGCAATGTCGGAGTTCTTCCTGCAGAAATAGGCTGGGTAATTCAGTGTCTTGCAAGACAGTTGACTGCGCCGTTGCTTTATTTGATCGTCAACAATGCGCGGCGGCAATACGAACTCAATCGGACAGCGATTTCTATGCCGCGGCTCTGGGAAGGGCCGCTGGCTTCTGTTATGCTTTTTCGGGTTTTTCACGTTTGGGGAAATCGTCCCGCTAACTTCCGACCCAACGATCTTTCCAGCGATCTTTGAGGAGGCTACCGTGGTTCGACGCATCGTGTTGTTTTTCTGCTTGACTGGATGTCTGGCAATCGGCCGTCAGGCCCGGGCGCAAGAGTTTTCTGCGGATGTTGTGAATACCAAAGACAATGGTGAAGTGAAGAAAGTCTACGCGGGAAAGAATAAGGTAAGGTTCGAAGTAGACAGCAGGAATGCCGCGATGGGACCCAGTGCGGTCATCTTTGATGAGACGCAAAATAAGTACGTCATGGTCATGGCCGAGCGGCATATGTACATGGACGCGCCGTTGATGATGGTTAAGCCCCTAATCACTCAATACTGGCGCGTGGAGGATGTGAACGACGCCTGTCCGCAATGGAAGAGAGTAGCCGAGCAGGCGGGCACCTACAAGAACTGGGGGAGTTGCACCAAGATAGGCGGCGATACTCTAAATGGACGAAGCACGGTTAAGTACGAAGGTGTTTCCAACAAAGGCCAGAAAAGTTATATATGGGTGGATACGAGACTGCATTGTGTCGTGAAGACGGATGAAGGCGGGGGCATTGAGTTGCGCAACATTCAGGAGGGGTCGCAACCCTCCAATCTGTTTGAAATTCCCGCCGGCTATACGAAATTTGACATGCGCGGAATGACCCAGCGCCCGCAGTAGAGTTCGGGTTCAAGGTGGGAACGGATCGGAAACGTGCAGTGTACAGATTTAACCGCCGCCAGCGCCGGAGGCGCGCTAAGGTCAGCAAAGAACAGCCGTCGGAAATAAGACAGGGGTGCGTTGCGCGGGCAACAATGGGGACCCTATACTTTAACCAGAGATCTTCTCGCGGTTTTCCGGAGCATTGATGACCTTATCCGCAGTAATCGTGGACGATGAGCAGCTCGCCCGCGACGAACTCGCCTACCTGCTGAAAAACGACGACGTGAATGTTGTCGCCCAGGGCAAGAACGGACTGGAAGGCGTCAACCTGATCAAGGAACACAATCCCGATCTGGTTTTTTTGGATGTGCAAATGCCGGGGCTGGATGGCTTCGGAGTGATCAAGAAGCTGCTCGATAAGAAAGTCTCCCTGCCGAAGATTGTTTTCGCGACTGCGTTTGACCAGTATGCGGTGAAGGCGTTTGAGGTCAATGCGGTCGATTATCTGCTGAAACCTTTTGACAAGAAGCGGGTGGCGCAGGCGATTCAGAAGGCGCGCGCCCAGCAGGATGCTGACGGGCTGCCGGCGGACAAAATCGAGACGCTGGTGCGAATGATCGAGTCGCAAAAGCAGCCAGCCTCGAAGATCCTGCTGAAGACGGTGGGACGCATGTTTCTGGTGGACCAGAAAGACATCTGTTATGCGTGGATTGAAGACGGCGTGATCACCGTGGTGACCGGTGGGGTGGCCGGCATGGAAGGACAATCCAACTGCCGGACTCTGGAAGAATTGCTGGACAGCTTAGACACGAATCTTTTTTGGCGAGCACACCGCTCCTACCTGGTAAACATCAATCGTATCCGCGAGGTCGTTCCCTGGTTCAAGAGCTCTTATCAATTGCGCATGGACGACAAAAAGCAGACCGAAATTCCGGTGAGCCGTGCTCAAACGAAACGATTGCGCGAACTCTTCGGGCTGTAAGTTCCTTCCCTAGCCATAGCGTTCGCAACAACCACTGATATTGGAGTGCGGTTCAGGGAGCGTAGGGCGCGACTCCGTGCCGTGGGCTGGCCTCGACCGGGCCCCGTGTTCCGCCCGTTTGACCACAGAGAACAGCTCTTCAATCGTCGTTCCGGAATGCATCCGTTGGGCCCGCTCGAAAGAGTTGGCGGAACCATTGCTTAATAAAAATCGGCTTAGTAAAAATCGGAGGACGACGCTAGGAGATGTCCATCGTCCTCCGATCGGGGGAACTAAACTGCCAGAGCTTCCAAAGCCGTACGATCGCGAATAACCAGCGTCGGTCCATCCAGGCGAATCAACTGCTTCTTTTTCAGATCGCTTAAGAGGCGAGTTACGGTCTCGCGGGAAGAGCCGATGCGCTGTGCCATTTCCTCATGCGTCATCGAGGAATGAATGCGAGTCTCGGCAGCTTCCACTCCCAGGGTGGGGGAGTGCAACAGCAGGAGCCTGGCGAGCTTGCCGGCGGACGATCGGGTAAGAACCAGATCGTGGATGTCGCGATAGGCGGATTGGAAATCGAGGCTCAGACAATGCGCGGCGCGCCCGGCAACCTCGAGGTCAGATTGCATGAGTTCCAGCAGGTGCTTGCGGTCTACAAAATTCAGCTGGCAGGAAGTAGCGGTCTCAGCGGTCAGTTCATATCCCATGCCTAAGATCGCCGCACTCAAGCCCAGAGCCTCTCCGGCTGCTGCGGTTTTGAGAATCAGAATCTTGCCTTCGCGGGAGGTGGTGGACAGATTCACCTTGCCCGAGCACAGGATGAACATACCGCGAGGGCTCTGCCCTTCTACGAATAAGATGGCTCCCGCGGGGAGATTGCTTTCATGGCTCACCTCGTTCAGCGCCTGCAACGAGGAAAGCGATAGGCCCGAAGAGAACCCGGGATAATTGTTCGTGCGCTCAACACCATCATCGACAATTTCGAGCCCGTGTTGCAGCTTCATATTTGACTCCAGGTCGATAGACCGCTTTTGTTTGTTGACTCGCCCCGAGGCAGCGCGTTGACCGAGACCGGCCGCAGGATGGGAAGTGGCGAGCAGAGTACGGGCGAGAGACCGCGTATCGCCGTGCGAACTCTGGGCGGCCGCAAGCAGATCCCAGGCCGCGCTCGGCTCTTCCTGCCGTAACCATTCGATGTGACGAGAAAACAAGTACAGGAAATCAACCTCGCCGGGTTGAGTCTGGGGAGCCGGATGAACATCCGCGCCGGGAAGGGGCAGCACCACCGGAGGCGTACTCCAACAGGTTCCCAAGGTTGACTGATGAACGATCTGTGGTTGAGGCAAAGGCGGCCCCTTCTCCAGAAACCGCCATGCGCTACTCGAATTCACCCGTTGATAGGTGTTCGTCAACAACATCGCGCGCCTCCATTGGTCAACGAGCATGCCACTCATGGGGGAGGGCAAAAGTGCCTGCCGGCCGGAGGGAAACTGCATCTGGCCCTACAGGTACGATAGCGTACACAGTGCACGCCGCGTGCCAGGACCGTAGGAGGGATGCGAGAATTCGAACTTCCGTGTTTGGAACGAGTTCCTAAAAGAGAAAGGAAAGATGCTGTCCGGGGGTTTGCCGGAAGGTCGGCAATCTGCCGATTAGTCGTCGCCCTATTCTCGGTGCAACATGCTTCGCATGAAAAGTCTGGCTACACCGCTGAGATTATTTTCGCCGGAACCCTGAGTAGTCCTGACGCCTGATTTTCAGGCGCTGCATTTTGGATTGCAGAGTAGTTCGTTTCAATCCCAGGCGGCGAGCAGCGCCGTTCGGTCCGGAGAGCACGCCGCCGGTTTCCCGAAGCACGCGCAGGATGTGCTCGCGCTCGGCGCTATTCAAGCTCTGGTCCGGCTGAGCAGCATTCGGGTGACCTTCTATGTGCAATTCCGATAATGGGACACGGAGCGCATTGCCCTCACTGAGGATCACGGACCTCTCCATCAGGTTTTCGAGTTCGCGGATGTTGCCGGGCCATGGCAACGCAGACAAGGTTTGCATGGTCTCTTTGGGGATGGTCTCGATCCGGCGGTTCATCTGCGTGGCAAATTTGCGAACGAAGTAGCGGATCAGTAGCGGGATATCCTCCCGGCGCTCGCGCAACGGCGGCACCCGGATGGGAAAGACGCTGAGACGATAGAACAAATCACTACGAAACTGGTGCTCCGCCACGCCCTTGGTCAAATCCCGATTGGTAGCAGCGATGAGGCGCAGGTCCACCTTCATAGTGCGGTTGCTGCCCAGCCGCTCGAATTCATGATCCTGCAGAACACGCAACAGCTTGGGTTGCATCTCCAGGGCAATTTCACCGACTTCATCGAGAAATAGAGTGCCGCCGTCAGCCAGTTCCAGGCGCCCTACCTTCGGGGTGATGGCCCCGGTAAAAGCGCCTCTCTCGTGCCCGAACAATTCGCTTTCCAGCAATCCCGTGGGGATGGCGGCGCAGTTGAGCTTGATGAAGGGAGCCCGGTGGCGGCGGCTCATGCGGTGAATGGCGCGGGCGATCAATTCCTTGCCCGTGCCGGTCTCTCCCAGGATCAAGACAGTGGCGTCACTGACGGCGACGATGCTTACCTGGTTGAGGACCTCTTTGAGCGCTGGGCTGTCGCCAATGATCTCTTCGAACAGACCTTCGGAGCGCGGTTCCCCTTCGAGATATTTTTTCTCCTCTCCCAGGCGTTGTTTGAGCAATTCGATCTCCGCGGCCGAGCGGTGATTTTCCAGAGCCACGGCGAACTGGAGGGCGATTTGGTTGAGCAGTCCCAAGTCCTCGGGGTGGAACGCATCCCTGCGAGTGCTGCCGAGCACGAGCACCCCCAGCGGGCCTTTGGGCCGGACAAGCGGGACGCAGCACAGGGAGCGGATCCCCTCCGCCAGAAAATTCTTAACGATGTCGGCTTCAAAGTTCCGCATCTGGTCCTTGGAAAAGATCAGCGGCTTGTGCTCCCGCAAGGCCAGGCCTCCCGGACTGTTATCCGGGCTGATGGGCAGGGCCGATAGCAGGCCTTTGCTTAGCGGGAAGTCCTGGGCTTGGCGGACTAATAGGCCGGTGTTGGCGTCGTGCAGATCGAAGCCGGCGTATTCGTGGCGCAGGACACGGCGAATCCGTGCCGAGATATGCGGGAACGCCTGGGGCAAGTTCCAGCTGGATGCCATGATTGCGCTTACGTCGAGCAACATCTGCACCCGGTTAACCTGTTTGCGCAGTCTCGCGCTGGTGTGCTGCAGGGATTGTTCCAGCTCTTTTTGCTTCGTAATCTCGATTACGATGATTGCGATTCGCTGGACTGTTCCGGATGCATTTTTGATGGGAAAGAAATGTTCAAGCCAGTGGCCGGTTGCGGTTCTGGTGGGGAGGTTGGCGGAGATTTCGATATTGGTAACCGGCTCGCCGCTGGAGAACGCGCGTCGAAAATGGGGTTCAATTGCTCCCGCGGCATCTCCCAGAATCTCCACCATCGTTTTGCCGATATGGTCCGCCGCGGGGATGCCGTTCATGGCGGCGAGTGTCTTATTGACTGCGAGATATCGCGTTTCAGAGTCGAGAATGCACAAACCAACGGTGGACGAACTGAAATAGGCGGCCAGCAGCTTCTCCGGCTCAGTGAGAGCTTCGGGGCGTGCGAACTGAACCAGATCGCCGTTGACGGCAGAATTAGTCGCCATCGCAGAAAACCTCAATCCGCGGGAGCGACCCTTCAGCAAGTCTCCCAGAACAATCCTTGGATTCTGGTTCGTCGCCGCCCCGACACCAACTGCAATCTGAAATTCGCCGGTTCGGAATCCGGCATTTTTGGAATTGCAAGTTGGGGGTTACCCGGCGAGAAACACTCGTCAAAGGGTCCGCAGACATCAAGGAAGGCGCGGAGCGGAAGCCAGAGCGATGACGACAGCGGGGAGAACCGGGGGACGATAAGTCCTCGGCCACTCCGGAAAGCGAGGAGTGTCGGGGCAATTCTGATAGCAAGCGGACGATGCCTGGGGGGCACACGAGCAAACAGCTCCTGCGGCTAGCCTCCCCCCCTCAAAAGGCCGGCTTACCGACGAAAAATAGCGCGGGGGGATTATAGTCTGAAGAGCAAGAGGGTCAAGTTTTATTTCTGGAATATTCGGTTTTTGTAACAGGATCAATGGTTGCGGGCGAAACAAACGTCATTCGCTGTCTCTGTTTAAATTCACCGCCATCGTCTCTCCCCCATCGTTCGAAGCGGCGTGGTGGTTGCGGGCAAGGCGACGGCGGGACTATCGAACTATAATTCCGTTATGGCACGAGGGTGGGAAAGTAAATCCGTGGAAGCGCAGCAGGCTGAGGCAAGCGAGAAATCGGCTCGCCCGCGTGCCAGGCTGAGTCCAGAAGAAGCGGCTGAGTCGCGGAAAGTCGAGAGTCTTCGTCTAACGCGCGAAGCCGTGCTCCAGCAATTGAAGGCGAGCACCAATCCAAGACATCGCCAGCTGCTGCAAGATACGCTGTCGGCAGTGGATGAAAAGCTGAAGCGGCAAGAATAGACTTCGGACCTCGGACGTCGGCCCTCGGACTGTCGGTGTGGGCTCTCGGCTCGGAAGTGTTAGGCTCTGAGGCCTGAGTCTGAGGTCTGAAGTCTCAGTGCCAAATTTCGGTCCGAAGTCCCCTTTGACTCCGTGGTGAGTCGATTCCATGCCTTTTTCTAACTTTCACGGTAATTCCGAGACTGTCCAACGTCTGCGCGACATGCTGGCGCGAGAACGGTTTCCGCATGCGGTAGTGCTGGCGGGTGGGCGGGGATCGGGGAAGTACACGCTGGCTTCGATGCTGGCGCAGGCGCTGAATTGCCTGGCGCCGCCGACTACGTCCGATGGCCTGCCTGATTTTTGCGGACAGTGCGTCAACTGCACACGCATTGCGCAGGCTGCCGATCTGGATGCGCGGTTTGCCGAGGCGGTGGAGGCGCGGGAGAATCTGCGCGACGCTGACAAGAAAGAAACGCGGCTGTTTGTACAGACGCATCCGGACGTGCTGGTGATTCCGCCCGATCCTCCGCAGATGATGATCAAAGTGGATCAGGTGCGGCGGGTGATTGAGACGATTTATTACCGACCGGCGGAGGGCCGGGAGCGGGTTTACATTTTTACTGACTCGGCATTCATGAAAGAGGCGGCGAACTCGCTGCTGAAGGTGCTGGAGGAGCCTCCGGAGTTTGCGACGATTTTTCTGCTGACCGAGAATGCTGGGGAGCTACTGCCCACGATTCGTTCCCGGTCGATGGTATTTCAGTTGGGCGCGCTGCCGGCGGACGAGGTCGAAAAGTATTTGGCGGAACATCGCCCGGAGTGGAAGGCGGCGGAGCGTGCACTGGTAGCCCGGTTGTGTGAGGGCTGTGTGGGACGTGCGCGGAGTTTCGATCTCGCCGGGTATGTTGCAGCTCGCGGGAATGCAGTCGCGATTTTGAAATCTGCTTTGGGGGGCGGGGAACACAGCGAGCTGTTCAAGATTACCGAGTCTTACCGGCCGGGGGCGGAAGGGCGGGAGAAGATTGAGCAGCTGATTCGCACTCTCTATTCGCTGTTGCGCGATCTGGCATCGATTGAGGCGGGAGCGCCGGAGTTGGTTCGGAATGGCGACATTGCGTCGGAGTTGAAGCGGATGAGTGAGTCGGCGGATTTCGAGTTGATCACCGCAGCTTCCGACCGGCTGGCCGAGGTGGAGCGGGGTATGCGCCGGAATTTGTTGCGTTCGCTTTCGCTCGATGCGTTCGCCGCGGCGCTGGAGAAGGAATAGGGATGATTTTCGCGGGCGCTTCGACGCCATTCCGCGAATTTGTTCGACCCTTGCGAGGTTCCCCAATCTGGTTTGTATATCCGAGCCGTGCCTGCATCTTTCGCCGGTCGGGGGCTTGGTGTCCGTTTAGGCTTCGCGCCCACGGTTTGCGCCGTGGGCTGTATTCTTTCGCCGCCCTTCGACTTCGCTCAGGGCAGGCTTTCGCGGTTGCACTTGATCGCCGCGATCGGTATCATCGCCAACGACAATGCCCCGCTGGTAACCTCTGGCGAGTGACTGTCGATTGGCGGATCGCCCGATTGCGATACCATTAACCTTTTTATATTCAACGACTTGGCTGGATTACTCTGGTGGTTCTACTCCCTTCGGATAGATTGCCCGAGCTTAGCCTCCCGCCTATAATCGCTTTAGCTCTGGTTCAGAATTCTCCGTCAGGTTCCGGGTAGAAGTGGGGAGGGCGAAGTTTGTTTGCTGCTCTCTCCAGCGAAGGTTTGCTGAAAGGAAAAGCCCGGATTATGCGAAAGCGCCTGCAACTCGCATTCATGCTGACGGCCACGACGGCAATCGCGACCTCCTTTTTTCAATCCTTTGCCGCGCCTCGTGCGTGGGCGGCGGAAGCTGACGGCCGCTCCGAGACGATCACACCCACTGAGGAACGCGGACGGAAGATTTATGTGAACGAACCGGCTCCGGCCCAGAGACGTGCCACGCCAGCCGCGCAGCCGCAACACTCATCGCTGGTGTATTGGAGCAGCAAAGAGAGCCGTTGGAAGCCGGTGCCTTCCGCGGGCACAGCCTCGATGCGGGCGGCTCGTTCTGCCGCCGCCGAAGTAAGCGGGTACTTTGGGCGGGAGTCGGTGCAGTCGGCGAATGCGAAGATCATGGCCGCCAACGCTCGCGGACATCAGGCTTCGCAGGAGGAGATCGACGCCTCGATTGTGATGGCAGCCGCCCGGCACAACGTGGATCCTAATCTGGTGCGCGCGGTGGTGAAGGTGGAATCGAACTTCAATTCCAATGCGGTTTCGCGCAAAGGAGCGATGGGCCTGATGCAGCTGATGCCGTCAACGGCGCGATCGTTGAATGTGAAGAATCCTTTTGACCCCGACCAGAACGTGGATGCCGGGGTTCGGCATCTTAAGCAGCTTCTGGAAAACTATGGTGGCGATGTGGATCTGACGCTGGCCGCCTATAACGCGGGTTCGGGGGCGGTAAGGCGCAGTGCGGGTGTCCCGCGTTACGCGGAAACCCAGAATTATGTGCGCCGGATTACGAACCTTTACCACGGAGGATTTGATCTTTCTCCATCGGGCCCCAGACATGATCCTGTGCGGGTTCAACGAGATGCGCGCGGGGTGCTTTACATCAGCAACACGGACTAAAATTACGGCATCTGTTTAAGCAGGCTCTTATCAAACAGGCGCTTAGGACCCAGGCGTTATAACTCTGGCTTTATTTCGATACTCTATTTCGAATACTCTCAGGTACCAGGGCAGTTCAACTGCAACGGCGGATCGAGACAGTTACGGACCGACGACTTTGAAGACCACATCGAGCCAGCGCGGTCGTCGCTGGGGAGCGCTGCTGTTGCTGACCGCTCTCTCCGGGCTGCCGGCCCATGCCCGAACACATCACAGTGAAGCCTGGGCTCGCGGCCGTTTTGTCAACGCGGAACGGATGCGGGAAGCGCTCAACGGACGGCCTCCAGCCGAACGTACTCGGCGTGACTATCAGCGGGTGCTGGATGCCTATCGCAACGTCTATTACGGGGCGCCCACCTCTACCAAAGCCGATCCCAGTGTAGTGGCCGTGGCGGAGACCCTGGTGGAGATGGGGCGGCGCTTCGACGATGACAAGATCCTGAATGAAGCGATTTCCCAGTACAGATTTCTGCGGAAGGAATATCCGGGAAGCAAATATCGATGCGACGCCCTGTTTACGATAGGCGAAATTTTCAAAGACGATCTCAACGATTCCGAACAGGCCCGCGCTGTTTTTGAGGAATTTCGGCACCGCTATCCGCAACAGCGGCTGGCGGAAGATGCGCAGCGGGAGATCGCGGACCTCGACCGGGAAGCGGATCGCGGGAAACAGGCGGGGGCGCGGAAGCAGAAGAAAGCCGGCCGCGAGATTGCCGACAAGAACAAGAGCGCGGACAATGCCGCCGGCAGGGACGTTAATTTTGGGATCGGGTCCAAAGCCGATTCCAATGCTGAGCTTAAGGCCGAGCTCAAGCCTGAGCCTAAGACAGATGCAGCCGCGCAGGAGTCTTCAGAGTCTCACTCCGGGCGCACGGCGCGAGTGACCGGAATCCGGCACTGGTCCACGCCGGACTACACTCGAGTGGCCATTGATCTGGAGAATGAGATCAAATTCGGCTCGCAGCGCATTTCCCATCCCGATCGCATCTTTTTCGATCTGCGCGGCACTAAACTCGCGTCCACGCTGGTGGGCAAGAGCTTTGACGTGGACGACGGATTCCTGAAGAAGATCAGGGTGGCGCAGTTCCAGCCCGGGCGCACGCGGGTGGTGCTGGAGGTCGACAATCTTTCGGATTACGAAGCCTTCTTGCTGCCCAACCCTTACCGTCTGATCATCGATATTCACGGCAAGAATAATCGCAAAAATATGCACGCCAAGTTGCTGCAAGACAGCGCAGCGATGGCTGACGTGGAAGCCCCGCCTAAAGCGGGGTCGGAAAATGAAAGTGCGACTGCCGATGAATTGACGCCGGAAGAAGCCCTGAGAGAAGCAGAGGCCAAGGTGAAAGGGGAGTTGCGCGCCGAGGCTGGAAGGGCTCCTGTTACTCGCGAGGATGTGGGCGACGAGACAAAGATTACAGCCAAGGGCGGCGAGGCTGGTTCTTCTAAGGAACATTCTTCTAATGAACGTTCGTCAAACGAACGTACGTCTGCTTCCTCGAAGCGCGCTGCGGCGAAAGATGTGAGGGACAAGAGCACGACGCCGGCGGTCACCAAAGTTGTGGTTGACGCGGACGATGACGACGATTCGGCTCCTGAGCCGAGCCGTGCGCGCGGGAAGCTTGCGTCACGTCTGGCATCAAACCGAGCAAGAGAGCTGGATATGCGCGAAGCGAAACCGACGGCCAGCGGCGACCGCTCGCTGATTCGCGCTTTGGGGCTGAAGATTGGGAAGATTGTGATTGATCCGGGCCACGGCGGTCACGATACGGGAACCATTGGTCCGGATGGACTGCAGGAGAAAGATCTCGTGCTGGAGGTCGGGCGCCGGCTGGGCAAGCTGCTGCAGGCGCGGCTGGGCGCTGAGGTGGTTTATACGCGCAAGAACGATACCTTCATTCCGCTCGAGACGCGCACCGCCATCGCCAACCAGCAGCGCGCGGATCTGTTCATTTCCATCCACGCTAACTCGAGCCATGATCCCGACGCCCGCGGCGTGGAAACCTATTACCTGAACTTTACTTCGTCGCCCGAAGCTCTGGAAGTGGCGGCGCGCGAGAATGCAGTTTCGGAGAAGTCTATTTATGAGCTGCAGGATCTGGTGAAGAAAATCGCGATGAAGGAAAAGATTGAAGAATCGCGCGAGTTCGCGGGAGATGTACAGGCGTCGCTACACAGCGGGCTGGCGTCGAAGAGTCCTGCCATCCGCGACCGGGGGGTGAAGAAGGCGCCGTTTATTGTGTTGATTGGCGCCAACATGCCGTCGATCCTGGCGGAGATTTCGTTTGTCAGCAATCCGACGGACGAGCATCGGCTGCAGACCAGCGAATACCGGCAGCGGATTGCGGAGTCGCTTTATCGCGGGATCGCGAAATATGTGGATGGATTGAGTGGAGTGAAGGTGGCTAGTAAGCTGGAGAAAGCGGCGGGGCAGTGAGGCCGGCAGAGCAATCACAGACGAATAACAGCCACAGGGGCTGAAGGCCGAGTGAAGCGGAAACGACTTACGCGGCCCTGAAAGGGCCGCTCTTCCACGGTGGAGGACGCATTTCGTGAGTTTTCCCCGAAGGAATTCTCGGTTTTCTGTTACTGAATCGCGCTTCCTACCTGCGAGAAGACGTTGCCGGCATTCGAGCCGATCAGGTGCACGGTGCCTACCACAATCACCAGGATTACGGCCAGCATTACGGAGTATTCGGCGATGTCTTGACCTTGTTCATCGGACCAAAGGTTATCGGACCAAAGATTGCGGAATGAAGATTTCATAAGTTTTCCCTGTTCGTTAAGAAGCATACCTAGTAAGCATGTGCCGCCCCAGCCATCGCGGGTGTTGACGTGGGCTGGCGTTTGTAGTCGGCAAAATTCAGCCCCCAAGCCTCACTGTCCTGGGTTACCGCCTGCAGTCCGACTTGAAACTCGGATGTCCCCTCCAGTTTCCTGATCCACCTGACGCGAAACTGGATCTTTCGCTGGCGATAGAAAACTGTAACTTCATCCAGCACGTTCAGTTGGCGTCGTACCGAGCCCAAGCGCACTCCGTCCGGAGTCACGTCCAACGTGTGCACCAGGTCGTCAAACGGCTTCCCGGCGCTGTCTTTGCCCTTCGCACGTACGGGAAGAACTGCCTTGGTGCGAGCTCCCCGCCGCTGCTCTGCTGACTGCATTCTGTCACCCAAAGCTAGTTTGCCGGAGAAGTGTTCTGAGCGGAATGGCCCCCCTGTGTAGGCGGGAGGCACGAAGGTAACATGCTGAACTGCCGCCGGATCAGGGGGTTGCGAGGACTCTTTTAATTCCTGGGGTCTCATCTCGAGTGGAGCGTGTGAGCCATACCGACGAGAACGCCTGATGGGTTTCTGCGCGAGATCCCTTCGACTTCGCTCGGGCAAGCTTTTCACTACGCCTGAAAACGGCTCCGTTCAAGAGGACGCATGGGATGAGTGTGGACGAAAATGCTCGAACCGCACCACACGCAAGCGGTGTTCGATGGCGTTTGCGGCCTCGTGAAACCTTTCTGGCTGCGATGTGGTCTAATTGGAAGAGAAGTTCTCTATTGCCGGGGCAATTCATGAGTTTTTCCCGTTCTGCCGGTAAAATTATTTTACTTGGGTGTCTGGTGAGCGTAGCCTTCGGCCAGACCCAGCCGCATTCTTCCAAACAGCCTCATTCTTCGACGCAGGAACCGATTCTGCTCCCGCAGCAATTTGCCGGGTGGGAGATGCAGGGCTCTCCGCAGACCAGTGTCGACCCTGCCGCCGCTGATCCCACCAACGCCGCAGTTCTCAAGGAATATCGCTTCACGGACCTGGCCTTGTCTACTTACACGCGGAACGATGGGCGGACATTGAAGGTTCGGGCTGCGCGCTTTGCCGACGCCTCGGGCGCATTTGGCGCCTATACGTTTTATCTGCAACCGGAGATGACGAAAGAGCAGATCGGCGAACAGGGAGCATCTCTAGGCCAACGCGTGCTCTTTTACCGCGGCGACGTTCTGGTGGACGCGCAGTTCAGCAAAGAATCCGCGATGTCGGGCGCGGAGTTGCGCGAGTTAGCCGGAGCACTGCCGCGTCCGAGCGGAAATGCCGCCAACTTGCCATCGTTCATCGAATTCATGCCGCGGCGTGGCTATGTTGCAAATACGCAGAAATACGTGATGGGGCCGGCAGCCCTCACTGCGTTGGCCCCGCCGGTATCTGCCGACCTGGTGGACTTCAATGCGAGTTCCGAAGTGAGTCTGGCCCGCTACGACACGCCGAGCGGGGAAGCAACGCTGATGTTGATCTCTTATCCAACGCCGCAACTCGCTGCCGAGCACCTACGGCGGATTGATGCGGCGCATCAGATGAAGCAGCCGCAGGCCGGCATTGCAAGTATCGAAAGCGCTGGCTCCTTCTTCGACAGGCGCACCGGGCCGATCGTTGTAGTCGCTACAGGTCCGGTTTCCGATAGCGATGCGAAGTCTCTGCTGGGAATGGTGAACTGGGAGGCCAGCGTCACGTGGAATACACCGACCGACAATCCGCAAGCGCGTGACCTGTACATGCTGATTCTCAACATTGTGATCCTCTGCGCAATCGTGGGGGGACTTGCGATTGTGGCGGGCGTGGCCTTCGGCGGAATCCGCATTTTGATGAAGCGTTGGTATCCACATCAAATATTTGACCGGCCGGAGCAGATGGAATTCATCTCGCTTCGTCTGACGGAAGTGGCCGTCCGCGGGACCGCCGAGGGCGGGAATGAAGCAGGGCGGCCGACGCCTCGAACTCCTGGTGAATCCAGGTAAGTGCCTTTAGATAGATTGGCTTAGCAGATGCGAAAGCCCGTTTTGTCTCAATTTGCTACACTCGCGCGCGATATTGATTGGTTTCGTAACTAGTTGAAAACAAAGACATTTATTTCCCAAAAATCGCTTGACACCCTAGTTTTTGGACTCATAAGATTTGACGCAGAAAGTTTTGACGGATTTTCAAGCTCCGTTGGAACTATTCTCCCTTGAAGAAGAGGCCACCCTGTTGCCGGGTGGTCTTTTCGTTTGTGGATTCAGTTCTAAGCGCGCCGCGAGAAACTGCGAGGCGGATGAATGTGGGGAGGAGACGCGGAACTGTTGCGAAATCTTTTACGTATCATCTGTTGTAAGTATTTTGTAGGGTGAGGTCGGCAAAAGGTCGAGGGAGGAATACATGTTCTGCGATGGATGCGGCGCAGCGATGCAACCGGGTCAGGCGTTTTGCAGCAAGTGCGGCAAGCAGATCGTCGGCCCCATCTCGCTGGTGCAGCCACGACCGGGACGAGTGCAGGAGCATGTCCGATTGCTCGGGCTGTTCTGGCTGGCGCTCTCGGCATTCAATACCATTGCCAGCATCATCCTTTATGTGCTGGCGAATACATTGTTCGCTCACATGCGCGAGCTAGGAGCGCCGGAGGCGCCCACAGCTTTCCTTCGTCCTCTTTTGAGCGTAGTCGCGATTCTGCTGCTGGCCAAAGCGGGGTGCGGATTCATTGCCGGATGGGGTTTGCTGCAGCATGAACCATGGGCTCGCGTTCTCGCGCTCGTTCTCGCCTTCCTTTCTTTGTTCACTAACATTCCGTTTGGAACGGCGCTTGGGATCTATACCATGTGGGTGCTGCTACCCGCGCGATCGGAGCAGGAATATGACGCTCTGGTCCAGGCACGCGCGGCGTAAATCGCCGGTCATTTGGGTTCGTGTGTCTGTTTGCCGTTCATAGCGAATCTTGGTCGAGCCGCACTCGACGGGTAGCCGAGGGCGGCTGTCCCCACATGAGTCTTCGCTGCCCCACAAGTCTTCAGAGATTCTGCCGGCACGTTCTGGCCAAGTTCCTTCTCACGCTGCTAGACTTGCAAGTTTGGACGATCAAGTTTGGATGATCGATTCTGGATGATCAATTCTGATCGTCTGGCTGGATGGTCGGGGAAGATTCATGCTGAAGCCGGGTGACGTTGCGATTGTGAGCGGGGCGCGGACGCCTTTTGGGCGCTATTGCGGAAAGTTGAAGGACTTTACGGCGCAGGAGTTGGGCGCGATTGCGGCGAAGGGCGCGATGGAGCGGGCGTCGGTCGATCCGAAGGAGGTCGATCATGCGGTGTTCGGCAACGCGCAGCAGACTTCGGGCGATGCGCTGTATGGGGCGCGCCACGTGGGGTTGCGGGCGGGGCTGCCGATTGAGACTCCAGCGCTGACGGTGAACCGGCTGTGTGGATCGGGCATGCAGGCGATTGTGAATGCCGTCCAGATGATTCAATGCGACGAAGCGAAGGTTGTGCTGGCGGGCGGCATGGAGGCCATGTCGCAGGCGCCGTTTGTGATTCGCGGGCGCGATGGGTTTACGCTGGCGCCGGGCGGGAAGCTGGAAGATTCGCTGATGGTGGCGCTGCTGGATTCGTATTGCGGGCTTTATATGGCGAACACGGCGGAGCTTTACGGCGAGGAGCAAGGGATCACGCGGCAGGCGCAGGATGAGTTTGCGCTGCGGTCGCAGAAATGCGCCGAGGATGCATATAAAGCGGGACGACTTCAGGAAGAGCTGGTGCCGGTGCCGCTGCGAAATCATAAGGGCGAGGCGACGGGGGAGTCGCTGACGGAGGATGATCACCGGCGTCCTCAAACGACGCTGGAAGGGTTGGCGAAGTTGCGTCCGGCGTTTGGCCAATCCTCAGGAAAGCCTGGGACTGTGACTGCCGGGAACGCCAGCGGAATTGTGGACGGAGCGGCGGCGGTCGTGGTGATGTCGATGGAGGAAGCGCGCAAGCGGAATCTAATGCCGCTGGGGCGGATTGTGAGTTGGGGGATTGCCGGCGTGGAGCCGAAGCTGATGGGGCGCGGCCCGGTGCCGGCGTCGAAGATCGCGCTGCAGAAGGCCGGGATGTCGCTGGAGTACATGGATTTGATTGAGGTGAATGAGGCGTTTGCTGCGCAGTATCTGGCGGTCGAGAAAGAGTTGGGGCTCGATCGCGAGAAGGTGAATGTGAATGGCGGGGCGATTGCGCTCGGGCATCCGCTGGGCGCGACCGGGACGCGGCTGGTGATTACGCTGCTGTATGAATTGCGGCGGCGGAAAAAGAAGTATGGGCTGGCTACGGCTTGCATTGGCGGCGGGCAGGGGATTGCGATGATCGTGGAGACGCTGCTGAATTTTTAGCCACGGATTTTCACGGATTCGCACGGTCTTACGGTATGGTTCTCGTCCTGCCTGGAACATTTTGCTGCATGGATCTACCTAATCAGTTTGCGGGCGAAGGCAAACCTTAAGGTGCTTTTCGGTCGTCCGGAGTGGACGATTTTATTCAGGTGGGCGACCGTGTAATTGCCCTATAATCCAGCTATGCTCACGGAGGACGACAAACAGTGGATCAGCCAACGGTTAGAGAAGGTGGAAACTACTTTGCCCACCGAGTTTCATAAGTGGGCGTCTCCCGTTGAGTTGCGTCAGAGAAGCCATGCGGCGGCCCTTCGCGCGCTGGACGCCGAAGTTGAGTCTCGCGCAGACCGGCTTAAGAATCTCGAAGGCCGCTGATTGACCCCTTCTGTCCGGTGTCTTAATCCCGGAAACATATACATCGATTCGGGTGTCCGCGCATTTTGCGAGGAGTGGGCTTCGCCGTTGCATAACAATCTGAAGCGGCGGAAGAAGAAGTATGGGCTGGCGACCGCTTGCATCGGCGGGGGCCAGGGGATCGCGATGATTGTGGAGACGCTGCTTAAATTTCTAGGCATGAATTTTCACGGATGAAAACGAGTTCACACCTGGCATTCAATGCGACATTTGTGCTTGTGCTGGCGCTGTTCGCGGCCCAAGGTGCGTTGATTTGTTTCTGGCCTAAGACTTGGAAATCACTGCAGTCGAGATTCCCGCGCGGATACGATCCGAACAGCCAGGCGGCCGCATGCTGGAGCGATACAGAACCCGTGCGGCGACCCTTGGAGACCGATTTGTTGGGGCCGCTTTCCTGGCACTGGCGATTGGAGGATTGCTGTGGTTTGTTCATCACTTATTAGACGTCACATTCTAGCTCCTTTCCCATCTCGTCTGCTTTCCTGGCCGGCCTATTTTGCCGCGAAGGACGTATGCAGTTCGCTGGCGCCGGCAAAGTGCGTAGATTCTTCGCTTTGATCAGAATGACAAGGCGATCTTGTATGTGAAGGAAGCAATTATGGAGATTAGCAAGGTTGGAGTTCTCGGTTGTGGTCTGATGGGTTCGGGAATTGCGCAGGTTTGCGCAACGGCCGGATTCAGCGTGACTGTGCTTGAAGTTGAGCAGAGGTTTCTCGACAAGGGGTTTGCCGGGATTGAGAAGTCTTTGGCGAAGCTATCCGAGCGGCCGGTGGAGAAGGGCGGGATTACGGCGGCGCAGAGGGAGGGGATTCGCGAGCGACTGAAGGGGACGACCAACAAGGCGGACCTCGCTAACTGCGACATTGTAATTGAGGCCATCATCGAGAATGTGGAAGAGAAGAAGAAGATGTATGCGTCGATTGACGGGATTGTGAAGAAGGATGCGATTTTTGCTTCGAACACGTCGTCGATTTCGGTGACGGAGTTGTTGACTGCGGTGAAACGTCCCGAGAGATTTATAGGGCTGCACTTTTTTAATCCGGTTCCGCTGATGAAACTGGTCGAAGTGGTGCGGACGATCGCTACTTCTGACGACGTTTACCAGACGGCTTACGAGTTTGGAAAGAGGCTGGGCAAGGTTCCGGTGCGGACGTCGGACAAGACGGGATTCATCGTAAACCGGCTGCTGGTGCCTTATTTGCTCGATGCCATTCGCGCCTACGAAGAGGGTGTGGGGTCGATTGAAGATATTGATAACGCGATGAAGCTGGGGTGCGGGTATCCGATGGGGCCGTTCACGCTGCTGGATTTTGTGGGACTGGACACGACTTATTACATTACCCAGGTGATGTATGACGAGTTCAAGGAGCGGCGGTTTGCGTCGCCTCCGCTGCTGAAGCGGATGGTGATGGCGGGGTGGTACGGGCGGAAGTCGGGGCGCGGGTTTTATGATTACGCGGACCCGGAGAAGCCGCGGGCGAATAAGCTTTAGCGTTCTGTCATCCTGAGCGGAGCAAGAGCTTCGCAAAGCGAAGTTCTCGCGGAGTCGAAGGATCCCTTTCAGCTACGTGTGACGATAGACGCGGAGAGGCATTTTTGTCATGCGTGTTTTGAGAGAACTCCTATAAGCCGTTCGTTTGTGAAGCTGATAGGGATCCTTCGACTCCGCAAACTAATTCGCTTGCGAATTGGTTTGCTGCGCTCAGGATGACAGGGCGTTCTTGCGTGGTGAATTTATGAACTTTGAAAACATTCTTCTGGAAAAAAAGAACTCGATTGCCTACGTCACCGTCAACCGGCCGAAGGTGCTCAATGCGCTCAACATGGCGACCATGGAGGAGTTGCGGGGGGCGTTTCACGAGATCAAGAATGACAAGAATATTCGGGTGGTGATTTTCACGGGCGCGGGCGAGAAGGCGTTTATTGCCGGGGCGGACATCGGCGAACTGGCCAGGCATGATGCGGTTTCGGGGAAGGAATATACGCATCGCGGGCAGTCGGTGCTGAATTTGATTGAGAATCTGGGGAAGCCGGTGATTGCCTGCATCAATGGATTCGCGTTGGGCGGGGGATGCGAGATTGCGATGGCTTGCACCGTGCGGCTGGCCAGCGAGAACGCGAAGCTGGGGCAGCCGGAGGTGAAGCTGGGGATTATTCCCGGCTACGGCGGGACGCAGCGGCTGCCGCGGTTGGTGGGCAAGGGGCTGGCGATGCAGATGGTGCTGGCCGGAGAGATGATTACGGCGCAGGAGGCGCATCGCATTGGGCTGGTGAATGAAGTTACCGCTCCGGGCGCGTTGATTCCGAGGGCGGAAGCGATTGCGGCAAAGATTATTGCGAACGCTCCGCTCGCCGTGCAGTATGCGATGGAGGCCGTCAACAAAGGGATGGAGATGACGCTGGCCGAGGGTCTTTATTTGGAGGCGACGCTGTTTGGCGTGTGCTGCGCTACCGAAGATAAGAAGGAAGGGACTACGGCGTTTCTGGAGAAGCGGGCGGCGGCGTTCAAGGGGAAGTGAGTTGCTTCGCGACAGATTTGCACGGATTTTCACGGATCAAGAAGCAATTCACCACAGAGACACGGAGGCACAGAGAAAACCACGAAGAAGAAAAACACATTGAAAGTGGAAAATCCCGCTCCTGCTGAATTCCCCGCTTTGGAGGGAAAAATCGATGCTACGGGGCGACGGTTCGCTATCGTGGTGGCGCGGTTTAATTCCTTTATTACGGAGCGGCTTTTGCAGAGTGCTTGCGATGGGCTGCTTCGTTCTGGGGCGCGGCGCAAGGATATCTCGATCGTTCGCGTGCCCGGGGCGTTTGAGATTCCGTCTGCAGCGCGGACTTTGGCTCTTACTAAGAAATATGACGCGATCATTTGTCTTGGTTGTCTGCTGCGTGGGGATACGGCGCATTACGACGTGATCGTCAACGAGGTCACGCGCGGGATTGGGCAGTCGGCGCAGGAGACTGGAGTGCCGCATGCGTTTGGCGTGCTGACTTGTGAAAACCTCGAGCAGGCGATTGACCGGGCCGGCCTGAAGATGGGGAACAAGGGGTTCGAGGCGGCGCTGGCGGCGGTGGAGATGGCGTCGCTGGGGCAAGCTATCAGCCGTCAGCTATCAGCTGTCAGCGAAAAGCAGGTTCCTCACCCGCGCTTTGCGCGTGTTCGGAATGACAAAGAGAAAAGCAAGAGTGCGACGAGCAAGCGCAGATAATTCCGCCCCGCTGCCACTTATTTCCTCGTTCAACCAACCTCGTTGAACACTTCCTGTAAACTGAACCTGCAAGCCGAAGGAGTGGCTCTTGAAAGGCTGAGAGCTGAAAGCTGACGGCTGATAGCTGCTTATGGGGACTCGCCGCAAATCTCGGGAAATGGCGCTGCAGATGCTGTTTCAGTCGGATATGGGGAAGCAGGACTCCGAGCAGGTGCGGCGGACATTTTGGGCGGAGCATGGGACGGCCAGTGCCGAAGTACGGGGATTTGCCGATGATCTTTTTCGGGTGGCCGTCGATCGAAGCGGAGAGATTGACGGATTGATTGAGAAGCATGCGGAGCATTGGCGGATGGAGCGCATGGCGGCAGTGGATCGCAATCTGCTGCGGGCGGCGGTGGCGGAGATGATGGCCTATCCGGATACTCCGCGGGCGGTGGTGATTAATGAGGCGCTGGAGATTGCGCGGAAATTTTCCAGTCCGGAGTCGGTGCACTTCGTGAATGGAGTGCTGGATAGCGTGGGGAAAGAGTTGGCGGGCAGTTGCCTGTAGGCAGTTGTCAGTTGTCAGTTGTCAGTTGTCAGTTGTCAGTTGTCAGTTCTCAGTTCTCAGTTCTCAGTTCTCAGTTCTCAGTTCTCAGTTCTCAGTTCTCAGTTCTCAGTTCTCAGTTCTAATCCTCCTCGCAGGGTGCACCAATTCTTCGGGGCTGATTCTTTTCCAACCGTAACCTTCGAAAACCGATTGGAGTTGTTGTCGCGGTAAGAGGCGAGGGCATCATGCCCTCGCGACAGCCGGCAGGATGCCGGCGCTACGCCGGCGCGCGAGTGCAGACTGACAACTGAGAACTGAGAACTGTCTTACGGTCTTGCCGCAACCAGATTCAGTGTGCACGGGCTCTGGGAGGTGAGGGTGCAGAAGGGGTTCAGGTAGTTGGGGAGGTTAGGGAAGGGAAGTTGGACCTGATCGCTGCCTCCCAGTCCGGTGCTCACCTCATGCAGCAGGCCATCGCTGCCCGCGACCAGAATTGTGGCGGCGTCCGCGCTGATATCCGCACTGAGAGGCGTGGCGTTGCCGCTGAGTTCAATGCCGCTGGTCACGGCCCCCGCAGCGAAGTTATAAACCAGGATGCTGGCGTTACCGGCGGCGAGAACGTAGAGTTGGGAGCCGTCGGCGGAGGCGAAGAAATTGATCGGCTGGATCGTTCCCTGGCCAAATTCGACGCGTTGCACCAAAGAAGCGGGATTGCCACTGATAAAAGTCAGGAACTGAGGGCAGAGGGTTCCGGAAGCTGGCGGCGAGATCCGGGAGGTGAGGATGTCGAAACCGGTCGCGTCCAGGATTACCACATGCTGCCCGTCGGGAATCGGGTAACCGGCAGAATCTCTGCCTTCGAGTTGGACTCCGGGCAATATTTTCATGAAAAGGGGATTGGCGGGGAGAGAGACGCTGGCCAGGACCGGATTCGGGTTCGCCGGGCTGGTGGCAATCTGGTTGTTGCAGGTGTTGAAGGCAGTGAGGTTCGCAACGTTGCCGTTGGCCGCGGCCTCGGCTATGTATGCGAATGCGCCATTGGAGGAGAAGGCGACGGTATGCAGGTTGGCCGGTCCGGCCAGGGCAAACGGTCCCTGCAACGCTTGTAAAGAGGAATAAACGTAAAGCGAGCTGCCGCCGTCTCCAAAGATGAAGGCCTTCAATCCATCGGGCGAGAAAGCGGCTGCCGCAGCCTGAGAAATATTCAAGGCACTCGCTGACAACGAATTGGCGCCGGTTCCGTTGACGATGTAGACCTGGTTCGGAGTATGCAGAGTGTCGGAGAAGACCGCGCTGTTTCCGTCGTTGGAGCTGGCGAGCACCTTTCCGGTCACAGTTCCCAGTCCGGTAAAGGGACTATTGCCGGTGCCGAAATTCGACGGGCTTATCTCCACCGCGCCGAAGTCACTTCCCATAAAAGCCTTATCGCCGGCGGGATCGAAGAGCAGGGAATTTGGCGGGCCTGGAAGTGGATTCTCCGGCCCGGTCGTCGCCTTTGCCGTGGAAAGGCTATACATGGATGTGCTGCAGATTGCTGGCGGCACATGGGCACATCCCGTACTGGTCGCGAGCAGGGCCGCTGCTGTGGGGGTGCCGGTCACCAGGCCCGAAATGGCAGTTTCGGCGTATACCGGGGCGGGAATGAGCTGCTGGCAGCTGATGAGTTGAGGAAATTGTGCGTGAAAGAACTGAGTGCAGGAGGCGATCGCAGTGGGCGTGGAGAGCGATGCGGGGATGAGCGGAAATCCGATATTGCAAGTTGGTGGCGAGCAGGAGGCCGTGATGGAACCGGAGCCGGCCAAGGGAGTCTTGAGCCCACAGGATTGCAGACATCCGGCTGAGGCGACGCCCACTACTCCGGGTTGGGAAGCGCTCCAGGTCAGCGGGATTTTATTGAGAACGATTCCATTATTTGTGTTGGGCAAGGAAGTGTTGCCCATGATGTCAGTTAGGACCGCTGTGGCGGTCTGCGAGCTGCTTTGAGAAGAGGACGCGACGAAGGTGGTCTGGCCGGTTTGCTGAGAACCGGGGAGTCCTACTTCGAGCGTGATGCTTTGAATGGGACAAGTCTCAAAGAAATCGAGGACTGGCGAAGTTCCCTGCGAATTCTGGTATTGCGGCTGATGGAAGGACGAACTGGAGACCCCGCTGGCGGAGGCATAAATTTGCGTCATTCCAGGAATCAAGGCTATCGCGGTTACCTGGTTGGTGGGGAAGTTATAAGCCGTATTCACCAGTCCGACCAGGTTCACCACAGATGGGTTTTGCGCCGAAAAGGTGAAAGGACCGACCGAGGAGGTAACATCCGAACCTTGGCTGAAGGCGTGAGCTTCCAGCGTCATCGACTGACTTTGCGACAGACAGGGCTCTTGTACGGGAATGCCGTTGAGCAGAACTCCGGTAACAGTGACGCTATCGATCACGGGATGCACAAACACGTACGTGGGAATACTGGATTCGCCAAGCGCCGAGGCGGTAACCTGGGCTACCCCGGTGCCTCCCGGGGTGCAGGTGGTGAAGGCTACATCCCAGTGGCCGGCACAGGCGAAGCCGTTGGGCGCTACATTCAAGATGGCGGTGTCGCTGGACGAGAAGGTGATGGGAACGCTAAGGTTCACGCCTGCTGCCGTATGCGCCGACGCCGTGAAGGCGAAGGTGGCGCCCAGTTCTACGGAAGTATTGCTGCTGGGGGTCAGACTGACTAATCCGGGAAACAGTGGTGGGCCGGCTTTGGTCGTCTTGCCGCATCCGCTGATGCTCCATAGAGAGAGGATTGCCACCGCCAACCGCAACGCTTTCGAACCCGAACCCATGCACACCGACCTGCCCATGCACCCTCTTTCAAACATTGCTTTGGCTCTGCGTTCCGAAAAAAAGCAGAACGAGCCATTCGAATGAATTGGAAAACTTGTAGTGTAGAGGCTGAAGGCGGAATCAGCAAGCGCAGCGCGATTACGCGCCTCGCAGCTGATTTCCGATCGTCCGGAGAGTGGGATGCAAAAACACGGGTTGACGATGTTTACGCGTGCTTGCTATAGTAGTTTGGTTCCGCGAGTACATCCAGGCTTGTTGTGTGCTGTCAGTTTTCTGCCGTGTGGGCGGAGAGCTTGCAGTAGAGTTTGAGAAATGCGTTTCCGGACGAAGTGAGTTCGGAGACTTTTCCTCGCTGAAACGTTCCTGCGGTGCCTTCCGCCCTATTGTGGAAGGATATGCAGGGCAGGGCTGACGAAACGGAGTGCCCCCGCAGTTTGGCCGGGCGCCACCGTCGGCAGCGAAAGTCTTAAGGGAATCCAGAATCTCTCTGGCGCTAGCTCGACGAGCCTGGCTTGAACGAGCGAAGTTGCGCGGTGAGAAGTAATGGTCGGCACTAAGCTGGCCATGCCCACGGATGCGCGTCTAGAACAAGGATTGAAGCAGGAGTCAGCTGCGCCCCCTGCGCGATCAGGCAGGATGCTGCGCGGCTAAGGAGTGGCAAAGCGTGCCTACGTTTAATCAATTGGTGGCTCAGGGTCGCAAACGGCCCCGTTATAAGACGGCTAGCCCTGCATTGCAGGGATGTCCGCAAAAGCGCGGTGTGTGCACCCGCGTGTACACGCAGACGCCCAAGAAGCCCAACTCGGCTTTGCGCAAGGTGGCGCGTGTGCGGTTGACGAACGGAATTGAAGTGACGACTTACATTCCCGGTGTCGGGCACAACCTGCAGGAGCACTCGATTGTGCTGATTCGCGGAGGCCGCGTGAAAGATCTCCCGGGTGTGCGCTATCACGTAATTCGCGGAACGCTGGATGCTGTCGGCGTTGCCGGCCGCATGCAGGGACGTTCGAAGTATGGAGCGAAGCGGCCCAAGAAGGGTTAGAAAGCAAGTTTCAAGGTTTCGAAGGTTTCAGAGTTTCAAAGTTTCAATCGGAACCGATTCGCGGGGGTTGTTTTTGAAACCTTGAAACTCTGAAACCTTGAAACCTGGGTACTCGAGCTGGGAGCAAAACTGAATGCCTCGTAAAGGACATATCGCAAAGCGGACCGTTCCGGCGGATGCGGTTTATCAGTCGGATCTGGTGACGAAGTTTATTAACTCGATGATGTGGCAGGGCAAGCGCTCAACCGCCGAAGGCATCTTCTATGAGGCTTTGGCGAAGGTGCAGGAGAAGGGCGGCGACGAAGCGTTGAAGCTCTTCAAGAAGGCGGTGGAGAACGCGAAGCCGCTGCTCGAGGTAAAGACTCGGCGAGTGGGTGGCGCGAACTATCAGGTGCCGGTGGAAGTGAATGCCGATCGCCGGACATCGTTGGGGATTCGCTGGCTGATTACCTATGCCCGGTCCCGCGGGGAAAAGGGAATGGTTAACAAGTTGACCAACGAGTTGCTGGACGCCGCCGCTGGAAAAGGCGCAGCCATCAAGAAGAAGGAAGATGTACACCGGATGGCGGAAGCGAATAAGGCGTTTGCGCATTATCGGTGGTAGGAACGATTGAGCAATTGGGCAATTTAGTAATTGGGTAATTGACAAGGCGAGGATTTCGGTTTCTTGGTTTTCAATTACCAAATTCCTCAATTTCCCAATTACCCAATCAGAAACGAAATTGGAGCCCTAGAAAGAGTTAATTGTCGTGCCCAGAACAGTTCCATTAGAACGGTGCAGGAATATCGGCATTATGGCCCACATCGATGCCGGTAAGACCACTACGACGGAGCGCATCCTGTTTTATACGGGACGGACGCACCGCATCGGAGAGGTGCACGAAGGCACTGCGACCATGGACTGGATGGAGCAGGAGCAGGAGCGCGGCATCACGATTACGTCTGCGGCAACGACCTGCACCTGGCGCGATATTCGCATCAATATTATCGATACACCCGGACACGTCGATTTTACGGCGGAGGTGGAGCGGTCGCTGCGCGTGCTCGACGGCGCGGTTGCGGTGTTTGACGCGGTTCATGGCGTGCAGCCGCAATCGGAAAAAGTCTGGCGCCAGGCCGATAAATACGGCGTACCGCGAATTTGTTTCATTAATAAGATTGACAAGATGGGTGCTGATTTTGAGCATGCCGTCGATACCATCCGCAAGCGCCTCAGTGCCAAGCCCGTCGCGATTCAATTTCCCATCGGCCAGGAAGACAAGTTCAGGGGTGTCGTTGACCTGATCAACATGAAATCGATCGTCTGGCAGGACGACACCATGGGAGCGGAATACCTTACTGAAGAGATTCCGGCCGAACTGAAGAAGAAAGCCGAAGCGTTTCACGCCCAGCTGGTCGAGAGCATTGCCGAGAACGACGACGAAATCCTGCATAAGTTTCTGGAAGGCGAAGAGATTACAGCCGACGAACTGCGTGCGTCGTTGCGCAAGTCAACCATCGCGTTGAAAGTGTTTCCGGTGGTGGTGGGAACAGCGTTCAAGAATAAAGGTGTGCAGCCGTTGCTGGACGCGGTTGTGGATTATCTGCCCTCGCCGCTGGACGTGCCGGAAACGCACGGGATCAATCCTGACAATGGTCAGCCGACTACTCGCAAGGCCGACGACAAGGAACCGTTCTCCGCGCTGGCGTTCAAGATCATGGCGGACCCGTTCGTCGGACAGTTGACATTTATTCGCGTGTATTCGGGCCAGCTTAAGACTGGCGATTCGGTGCGCAATGTCCGCACAACGAAGACCGAACGCATTGGACGTTTGCTGAAGATGCACGCCAACAAGCGCGAAGAGATCAGCGAAATTCTGGCGGGCGACATTTGCGCGGCGGTTGGTCTGAAGAACGTCGGTACCGGGGACACGATTTGCGACGAAGATCATCCCATCGCGCTGGAGTCGATTACGTTTGCGGTTCCGGTGATTTCGGTGGCCGTCGAACCGAAGACCAAGGCTGACCAGGAGAAGATGGGCATGGCGCTCAGCCGCCTGGCCCAGGAAGATCCTACCTTTAAAGTTCACACCGATCCCGACAGCGGACAGACCATCATCAGCGGCATGGGCGAACTGCATTTGGAAATCATCGTCAACCGCATGATGCGCGAGTATAAGGTCGAAGCGAATGTCGGCAAGCCGCAGGTGGCGTATCGCGAGACGATTCGTAAGCATGCTGAGGCGGAAGGCAAGTACATTCGCCAGACCGGCGGACGCGGCCAGTACGGGCACGCGAAGATTTATCTCGATCCGCAACCGCCTGGGACCGGTTATGAGTTTGTGAATGATATCGTCGGCGGATCGGTGCCGAAGGAATTCATCAAGCCGATCGATCAGGGCATTCAGGAAGCGCTCGAAGGCGGCGTGCTCGCGGGATATCCGATGGTCGATGTGAAGGCCACGCTGTATGACGGCAGCTATCATGACGTCGATTCGAACGAGATGGCATTCAAGATTGCCGGGTCGATGGCGTTCAAAGAGGCGGCCCGTAAGGCTTCCCCGGTGCTGCTGGAGCCGGTGATGGCGGTCGAAGTGGTGACTCCGGAAGATTATGCGGGCGTGATCATGGGCGACTTGAGTTCGCGCCGCGGACGCATTGAAGGTATGGAGCATCGGGCAGGCTCGCAGGTGATCAAGGCGATCGTTCCGTTGGCGGAAATGTTTGGCTATGCGACGCACATGCGTTCGTCAACGCAGGGCCGCGCGGAATACTCGATGCACTTTGCCCGCTATGAGGAGGCTCCGCGATCGGTCGCGGAGGAAATCATCGCCAAGGTGCAGGGCACGGCGAAGTAGGGAAATGCAAAAGGGGGCTGCAATGGCCAAAACGAGAAGGTATTTTAATCGTGCGTACGCGACGAAGTGCTATCGAGGTGAAAAGTCCGTGGACTTGGTTTTGGACGCGAGTGCTGCGCTTCTGCTTGCTGGCGGTCTGCTCGATGCCGTGAATTCGGGAATGACGAAGATTGACCTAGCAGTTCATCTGCCGCGCAACGAGGGAGCCAGAACTCTTGTTACAGTTACTAGTCCCGAGAGCCAGCGGGCGGCAGCATAGAGGCGGTCTTTTGGGTCCAACGGGAAGTGCATAGGTCCTTCGGCGCAACAAGCGCGCCTCAGGATGACAAAGGGTTTGAGCTAAAAGCTAGGAGCTAAGAGCTGATTTATGGCGAAAGAGAAATTTGATCGTAATAAGCCGCACTGCAATGTGGGGACGATTGGTCACATCGACCATGGCAAGACCACGTTGACGGCGGCCATCACAAAAGTCTTGTCGAAACACAATCCGAAGAACACGTTCCGGTCGTTCGACTCGATTGATAACGCGCCGGAAGAAAAAGCCCGCGGCATCACGATTGCCACCGCGCACGTCGAGTATGAGACGGCGAACCGGCACTACGCGCACGTCGATTGCCCGGGTCACGCCGACTACATCAAGAATATGATCACGGGCGCGGCGCAGATGGATGGCGCGATTCTGGTAGTCGCGGCGACCGATGGTCCGATGCCGCAGACGCGCGAACACGTGCTGCTGGCGCGGCAGGTGGGCGTGCCCTATATCGTCGTTGCTTTGAATAAATGTGACGCGGTGGATGATCCCGAGCTGCTGGATCTGGTCGAGCTCGAAGTGCGCGAGTTGCTGAAGAGCTACAAGTTCCCCGGCGACGACGTTCCGGTGGTGCGTTTGTCGGCGCTGGGCGCGCTAAACGGCGAAGCCAAGTGGGAGAAGCAGATTGACGCGCTGATGGAGGCGGTGGACAAGAGCGTGCCGCAGCCGGCGCGCGAGTTGGACAAGCCGTTCCTGATGCCGATTGAAGATATTTTTTCGATTCAGGGCCGCGGCACGGTGGTGACGGGCCGAATCGAGCGTGGGAAAGTGAAAGTGGGCGAGGAAGTAGAAATTGTCGGCTTCCGCGAAACCCGCAAGACGGTGGTGACCGGCGTCGAAATGTTCAAAAAGCAATTGGACGAAGGCATGGCAGGCGACAACGCCGGCCTGCTGCTGCGCAGCATTGCGAAAGAGGATGTGGAGCGCGGCATGGTGCTGGCCAAGGGGGGATCGATCACTCCGCATACCAAGTTCAAGGCCGAAGTTTACATCCTGACCAAAGAAGAAGGTGGAAGACATACGCCGTTCTTCAAGGGTTATCGTCCGCAGTTTTATCTGCGAACGACGGACGTGACCGGCGTGGCGGAACTTCCGGCGGGCACCGAAATGGTGATGCCGGGAGACAACGTCAGCCTAGTGATCGAACTGATCACGCCGGTGGCCATGGAAAAGGGCTTGCGGTTTGCGATTCGCGAAGGCGGGCATACGGTAGGCGCCGGAACGATCGCGGAGATTGTCCAGTAGCGTAACTTGTGTGGCGCGGGCACTCTTGCCCGCGAGGTTTTAGGCGCTGTCGGCAAGCGGGCAAGAGTGCCCGCTCCACATGGGCAAGACAAATAAAGCGGCTTGCATCCTGCCGCCAGTTCTTTCCTTCCGGGGCTTCCTGGTGAAGATCAGTCGGGAGGGGTTAGAGAGATGAAATAGTGATTGGAAACGAGAAAATTCGGATACGGCTGAAAGCTTACGACTATCGCATTCTGGATCAGTCGACAACCGAAATCGTGGAGACGGCCAAACGGACCGGAGCACGGCTGGCGGGGCCGATTCCGCTGCCGACGATGAAAAATAAATATTGCGTGCTGCGTTCGCCGCACGTGGACAAGAAGTCGCGGGAGCAGTTTGAGATTCGCACCCATAAGCGCCTGCTCGATATTCTGGATCCGACGGCGCAGACGGTGGACGCGCTGATGAAGCTTGATCTGCCGGCGGGCGTGGATGTGGAGATTAAGGCATTTGGGAAAGAGCATAAATAGAACACGCGGGCTTCGCCCGCGGAACGGACGAATGCGTCCGTTCCCACACGAGCACACAAGCTCACCAGCCAATAGCTATTAAGCCAAGCTGGATGGAGAGGGAAATGGCTACGAAGATCGCGGGAATTCTGGGCAAGAAGGTCGGGATGACGCAGCTGTTCGACTCGAAGGGCGACGTTCGTCCGGTCACCGTGCTGCAGGCTGGCCCGTGCGTAGTCACGCAGCACAAGTCGGCGACACGAGATGGTTACGAGGCGGCCCAGATTGGATTGGTCGAGTTTGTGAAGCAGTCGCGGCTGACCAAGCCGGCGCAGGGACACCTGGCGAAGAATAATCTTCCGCCGGTAAAGTTCATGCGCGAAGTTCCGCTCGAAGTTGAGGGCACACTTGACGGAGATGGCTCGGTGAAAGTTGGCGACCGCGTGCTGGTCGAGATTTTCGATGGCGAACGGTTTGTCAACATCGTGGGCATCAGCAAGGGCAAAGGGTTTCAGGGTGTGGTGAAGCGGCATCACTTTGGCGGTGGTCCGAAGTCGCACGGATCGATGTTTCAGATTACGGGTTCAATCGGGTCGTCGGCATTTCCTTCGCGCGTATTCAAGGGCATGCGGATGTCAGGGCACATGGGCCATCAACGCGTGACGCAGCGCAACCTGCGAGTCTTGGGTGTAGATAAGGACGAGAATTTGCTGGTGGTTGAGGGCAGCGTGCCTGGACCGGAGGGCGGCTACATTGTGATCACAAAGGCGAAGAAGCCACCACGAGAACGGCGTGGATTCGCGGGATCGGCGACAGTGGACCCGTTGAAGGCGGCGAAGAGAGCGGCGAAGAAGGCATAGGGCACGTGGGCAGGAGTGCCCGCGCCACACGAGAATCTATATGGCAACCATTGACATACATAATTTGAGCGGCGAGAAGGTCGGGACTCTCGACCTGGCCGATGAAATTTTCGGCGCGGTGAACGAGGATCTGCTTTGGGAAGCGGTGAAACATTACCGCGCCTCGCAGCGTGCCGGCACGCATAAGACGAAAGCTCGCTGGGAAGTTTCCGGCTCCGGCAAGAAACTCTGGAAGCAGAAGGGCACGGGCCGCGCCCGCATCGGATCGATCCGGTCGCCACTGTGGCGGCATGGCGCGACCGTGCATGGTCCAGTACCGCGATCTTACGATTACACCTTTCCGCGCAAGAAGCGGATGGGCGCGTTGCGCTCGGCATTGGCGGCGAAGTTGGCCGACGGCAAGCTGATGGTGGTGAATGCGTTCGACGTGAAGGAGCCCAAGACGAAGGAGTTCCGCAAAGCGCTGAACTCGCTGAAAGTCGATGCGACGGTTCTGATCGTCGAAGAGGCAAAGCACGAGAACCGCAATCTGGGATTGAGCGCCCGCAACATTCAAGGTCTGGAATTGATCCGCAGCAACGAAGTGCATCCCTATCACCTGCTGCGTTATGACCGCGTGATTTTCTCCCAGCCGGCGATTGAGAAGCTGCAGGTTTCGCTGAAATCTTCGGTATCGAAGCGGCAACACAAGCCGAAGGAAAAAGAAGACGGCGGCAAGAAAGCAATCAGCGAGCGCCGGCGGCGTCCCCGGCACGATAAAGCGGCGGAGGTGGCCTAGTAAAAATGAAATCCGCATACCAGATCATTCAGCGTCCGGTGATTACCGAGAAGGGCCTGGCCATCAAGGAAAACCAGAACACGCTGGTTTTTCAGGTGGCTCCCAAGGCGACGAAGACGGAAATAAAGGAAGCGGTGCAGTCGATTTTCAAAGTGAAAGTGTATTCGGTTCGCACGGCCACCTATCCGGGAAAAGAGCGGCGGCGGGGGAAGTTTGCCGGCTACCGTCCGGATTGGAAGAAGGCATATGTGCGGCTGCGGTCCGGGGAGAAGATGCCGGAGTACGCGCAGAATTTGTAACGGACGGCTTCCGCGATCCGGCGTTCGGCTTCCGGAGTGCGGAAAGAAGCAGATTCCTCACCGGCAAAAGCGCCGGTTCGGAATGACAAGCATTTAGGGACCAAAAGATTTGAGCTAAGAGCTAGAAGCTATTAGCTAAGAGCTGATTATGGCAATCAAGACATATCGACCGACAACCCAGACGCTGCGCTATCGCACGACGATCGTCAATGACGACATCACGACGAAGCATCCGCACAAGCCGCTGGTCGAGCCCAAGCAACGCACCGGCGGACGGCGCAACTCGGGCGACATCACCATCTGGCATCGCGGCGGCGGCCACAAGCGCAAGCTGCGCATCATCGATTTCAAGCGCGACAAGACCGGGATTCCTGCGACCGTGGCGACGATTGAGTACGATCCCAACCGCTCTTCTCGGATTGCGTTGCTCGCGTACGCGGACGGCGAAAAGCGCTACATTATTCAGCCCGAAGGACTGAAGGTGGGGCAGAAAGTTGTGAGCGGGCCGGATGCTGACATTCTTGTCGGTAACGCTCTGCCGTTGCGCAATATTCCGCCGGGCACGCAGATTCATAATCTTGAACTCAAGCCGGGCAAGGGCGGGCAGATGGTGCGGTCGGCGGGCGGTTCGGCGCAGTTGGTGGCGAAGGAAGAAGAGTACGCGCTGGTGAAACTGCCATCGGGCGAGACCCGCAAGATTTCGCAGGATTGCATGGCGACGATCGGGCAGGTCGGCAACATCGATCACGAAAACATCACGATCGGTAAGGCGGGACGCACCCGCTGGCTGGGACGGCGTCCGGTGAATCGCGGCGTTTCGATGAATCCTGTGGACCATCCGCACGGTGGTGGCGAAGGTAAGACTTCAGGCGGACGGCATCCGGTGACGCCGTGGGGCCAGCCGACGCGCGGTTACAAAACGCGGAACAACAAGCGCACGGATAAGTTTATTGTGAGCCGGCGGAACAAGTGACCGCGTTTAGCGGGCGTTTGAGCCCGCTGCGGTCATCCTGAGCGGATTTTCGCGAGGGATCCAGAAAGCAGGTTTTTCCGGAAGGGTTCGCGAGCCGTAGAAATGACAAAGATTTGAGTGAGGCGACAACAAGCTGTTAGCTGAAAGCTGACGGCTGAAAGCTGAGAGCAGAATTTATGGCACGTTCAACCAAGAAAGGCGCGTTCGTGGATGCTTACCTTCAAACGAGGGTGGAAGGCATGAATGCGCGCAACGAGAAGAAGGTGCTGCGCACCTGGTCGCGGCGGTCCACCGTGGTTCCCGAGATGGTGGGGCACACGATCGCGGTGCATAACGGCAAAAAGTTTATTCCGGTGTACGTCACCGAGAACATGGTCGGCCACAAGTTGGGCGAGTTCAGTTTCACGCGCAACTTCAAGGGGCACTCCATGAGGGCGGCAACGGAAGTAGCGGCCAAGCCCGCCGGGATTCCGGGCGGTCCGGGAGCGATTACTCCGGCGGCGCCGTCCACACCCGCGCCACCGAAGGGATAAGCAGCTTTTAGCTATTAGCTTTTGGTTCTTAGCCGACACAAGAGCGCTAAGACAACTGTACAGAGATACGACTATGGAATTTAGAGCTGAAATGCGTTACTTGCGGGTCTCGCCACAGAAGGCGCGGCTGGTCCTGGAGTTGATCAAGGGACGGCGCGTGGAAGAAGCGCGCAACACGCTGGCGTTTACCAAGAAGCGGGTGGCGGCGCATGTGGGCAAGCTGCTGCAGTCGGCGCTGGACAATGCGAATTTTCTCAGCGCCGAGAAAAATCTCGATGTCGAGATCGACAATCTCTACGTGAAGAGCGCGATTGCCAACGAAGGGCCGCGCATGAAGCGTATTCGCCCGGCGCCGCAGGGACGCGCGTATCGCTATCAGCGGCGCATTTCTCATATTGAGTTGATTTTGGCGGAACGGGGGCAAAGTGGGGACTCGGGCGCCAGACACGCTGGTGATGCCAGGACGGTGGCTGCGACTCCGGCTAAGGGGAAACGGCGCGCTCCGGCGGCGAAAAAGGCGGGCAAGAAGAAGCTGGCTGCGAAGTAAGTTCGGCCGGACGAATGCGTCCGGGGGTGCGTGAGCAGGTTCGATTTAGGAGATGCAATGGGACAAAAAGTCCATCCTTATGGTTTTCGCCTCGGCTTTACCAAGCCGTGGAAGTCGCGCTGGTTTGCCGAGCGGGATTACGACAAGCAGCTGCACGAAGACGTCAAGCTGAAGGCAGAATTGAAGGACAAGCTCAAGTCGGCGGGCGTCAGCTCGATCGAGATCGAGCGGCCGGGCAACAAGCTGCGCATCATCATTAAGACGGCGCGGCCTGGGATCATCATCGGGCGCAAAGGCGCGGAGATCGACAAGCTCAAGGCTGACCTGCAGAAGCGCACGGCGGGCAAGGATATCTTTGTCAACATCCAGGAAGTGCACAAGCCTGAACTGGACGCGCAGCTGGTTTCGGAGTCGATCGCGCTGCAACTGGAAAAGCGCGTGGGTTTCCGGCGTGCGATGCGCAAGGCCGTCAACTCGGCGCTGCGCTTCGGCTGCAAGGGAATCAAAGTGCGGGTGAGCGGACGGCTGAATGGCAATGAAATCGCTCGTTCGGAGTGGTATCTGCAAGGGCGATTGCCGCTGCACACCTTGCGCGCGGATATTGACTACGGCTTTACCGAGGCACGCACGACCTACGGCGTAATTGGCGTGAAGTGCTGGGTGTACAAGGGCGAGATTCTGCCGCAGAAGAAGCGCGAAGCCGTGGCGGCGGGCGGATTCTAAAAAGGTTTAGCTAAAAGCCAGGAGCTGGAAGCTAAGAGCTGATTCTTATGTTGATGCCAAAGAAAGTGAAGTATCGCAAGCAGCAGCGTGGCCGCATGTGCGGCAAGGCCTGGCGCGGATCAACGCTGGCGTTCGGCGACTTCGGATTGAAGGTGCTGGAACCGGGATGGATCACCGACCGGCAGATTGAAGCCAGCCGCGTGGCCATGACGCGCTTCGTGAAGCGTGGCGGGAAGATCTGGATACGCGTGTTTCCCGACAAGCCGGTCACGAAGAAGCCGGCCGAAACTCGTATGGGCAAGGGCAAGGGAGCGCCGGATCACTGGGTAGCGGTAGTACGTCCGGGAAAGATTTTGTTTGAGATGGAAGGTGTGACTCTCGCCGATGCGAGCGAGGCGATGCGCCTGGCGTCGCACAAGCTGGCGCTGCGAACCACGCTGGTCAAGCGCGAAGGCACGGGGCACTAAAAACTGTCAGCTGTCGGGCAGTGTGCGGTGAGGTAGCTGAGAGCTAATAGCTGACAGCTGATTAAGGAATTTATGAAGGCAGACAAAATCAGAAATTTGACGGAAGAAGAGCTTCGCAATCAGGAAGGCGAGCTCGCCGACCAGCTCTTCAAGCTGAAATTTCAGCTGAACATGGGCCAGACGGAGAGCCTGAAGAAGATCCGCGGGCTGCGCAAGGACATTGCGCGCGTGAAGACGATACGCGGCGAGCGCGAACGCTCGGCCGCAACGGAGAAGCGATAATGGCGGAAACCAATACATCGGCCGAGGCGACAGAAAAAGTGCAGGGACGCCGCAAGGAAGTGGTGGGAGAAGTGGTCTCCAACCGCATGCAGAAAACGATTGTGGTGAAGGTGACGCGTAAGAAGGCGCATCCGTTTTACAAGCGCGTAGTGGCGCGCAACAAGAAGTTTTACGCGCATGATGAGAAGAATGAAGCGCATGTGGGCGACGTAGTGCGGATCGAGGAGACGCGCCCACTGTCGAAGCTGAAGCGCTGGAAGCTGAAAGACATTGTGCGCAAAGCGCCGCTGGTGCCCGAAGCGGCGATTGAAGTAGCGAGCTAGCGTATCGGTAGCGCCGGCAGGAAGCAGATTACTCCCCTGCGCTTCGCTTAGGGTCGGAATGACAAGGGAATTTAGGGAGATTGACGCCATGGCTGTGATGATGAGATCGATGCTGGAGGTCGCCGACAATTCCGGCGCCCGCAAGCTGCAGATGATTCTGCCGCTGGGCGGCTCGACCGGATTGAATGCTGGCTTGGGCGACATAATCACCGCGGCCGTGAAAGAGTCGGCGCCCGAGGGCCAGGTGCAGAAGGGCAAAGTGGTGAAGGCGGTCATTGTGCGCACGCGAAAGGAACATCGGCGGCGCGATGGCACATACATCCGCTTCGACCAGAATGCCGCGGTGCTTATCAACGATGCGGGCGAGCCGGTAGGGACGCGCGTGTTCGGTCCGGTGGCGCGTGAACTGCGCGAAAAGAAATTTTTGAAGATTGTTTCGCTGGCCCCGGAAGTGATTTAGGAGCAGGTTTCAAGGTTTCAGAGTTTCAAGGTTTCAAGGTGCCTTGCGACGTCGAAATCCTGGATTTGTTCTTGACATTGAAACCTTGCAACCTTGCAACCTTGAAACCTTGAAACTTTGACCTATGAGAACCGTAAGCACTGAAAACAAGCGAGTGGATTTGCGGCGGAATGACACCGTGAAGGTGATCACCGGGCGGGACAAGGGCAAGGAAGGGCGCGTACTGCGCGTGTTTCCGAATGACGCCAAGTTGCTGGTGGAGCACGTGATGATGGTGAAGAAGCACGTGCGGCCGAATCCGCAGCGCAACATCAAGGGCGGCATTGCCGAGCAGGAAAGCCGGATTGCGATCTCTAATGTGCAATTGGTGTGTCCGACCTGTGGGCCGGTGCGCATCGGCCACGAAGTGCGCGGCGACCGGAAGGTGCGCGTGTGCAAGAAGTGTGGGACGACGCTGGATAAATAGCTGTTAGCTGTTAGCCCTTAGCCCTTAGCCATTAGCTCTTAGCTTGTGGCAATGCTGCAGACAGTGATTTGCAAATTGAGTCTCACGAACCGGTATACACAGTGGGCAAGAAAAGCTAAAGGCTAAGAGCTAACGGCTAAAAGCTTCCTGCAACCCGAAACCGTGAGAGGAAGTTGACGGGACGAAATGGCAAAAGACAAGAAACCGAAGGAATCGTCGCAGGAGCAGAAAGCGCCGGATCAGGCGCGGCATAGCGCGAAGGAGCGTCCGCGGCTGCGTTCGCGCTTCGAGAAAGAAGTGGCTCCGGCTTTGCTGAAGGAACTGGAACTGAAGAATGTGATGGCGGTTCCGCGGCTGCACAAGATCGTCGTGAACATGGGCGTGGGCGAAGCCACGCAGAATTCGAAAGTGCTCGATCCGGCGGTGAACGAACTAGGGCAGATTACCGGGCAGAAGCCGGTTGTGACGCGGGCCAAGAAGTCGATTGCGGCGTTCAAAGTGCGACAGGGGCAATCGATTGGCGCGATGGTGACGCTGCGCGGCGACCGCATGTACGAATTTTTCGACCGGCTGGTGAACGTCGTTCTGCCGCGGGTACGCGACTTCCGCGGAGTGTCCAGCAAGTCGTTCGATGGCCGGGGAAATTACACTATCGGCCTGCACGACCAGTTGATCTTCCCGGAGATCTCTTACGAGAGGGTTGACAAACAGAGAGGCATGAACGTCACCATTGTGACTACCGCCGCCAACGATAATCAGGCGCGCTCGCTTTTGAAACATATGGGCATGCCGTTCCGGGCTTAGCAAGGCTTCACGATTTCGAGCCAGGTTTCAACGTATCAGGTTCAACGACAAAGTCTTTTGAGGATGGAATGACGACAGCAAAACGAGTCAAAGACGCAAAGATTCAGGCGACGTTTCAGAAGGCGCGCGACAATAAAGAGCCGAAGCCAAAGTTCTCGACGCGCCGGCACAACCGCTGCAAGCTGTGTGGGCGGCCGCGGGCTTTCCTGCGCAAGTTCGGTATTTGCCGCTTGTGCTTCCGTGGGCTCGCGCTGCGCGGGGAGATTCCAGGGGTTTCGAAGTCGTCGTGGTAGGGAGCGCGACTTCTCGCCTCAGGCGAGAGTCGTGCTGAGGGTAGGGATCCTTCGCGGCAAACTACGCCGCTCAGGACGACAACCCTCAAAAGCAATTGCGAGATGAAGTGAGCTGCTGCAGGTTCTCCGCTGGATGCGGAGCGAACGGGTGGCTAGAGGAGACGCAAACGATGAGGTTGACCGATCCGGTCGCAGACATGCTGACGCGAGTGCGGAATGCACTCCAGGCCCGGCACCAGAAGGTGGATATTCCGGCTTCGCGGTTGAAGCTGGAGATTGCCCGCATCCTGAAAGAAGAGGGCTACATCTCCAATTTCAAGCCGACGGAAGAAGAAGGCCATAAGGTCATCCGGATTTACCTGAAGTACGGCGCTAACAACGAGGCGGCGATTTCGAAGGTGGAGCGCGTGTCGCGCCCCGGGTGCCGCGTCTACGTGCGCCGGAGCGAGATTCCGCGCGTGCTGGGAGGCATGGGGATCAACATCCTCACCACCCCGCGCGGCGTGATGACCGGTCGCCAGGCGCGCCGGGAAGGCGTGGGTGGCGAGTTGCTGTGCCAGATTTACTAGAGAAGCAGCTTTTAGCTACTAGCTTCTAGCTACTAGCTACTAGCTAAGGCGGCGATGCAGAGTGTGTTTTGAACTGAAACAGTCTGGGCGAAGTCCGGACTGCAAATCAAAGCGGCCTAGCTAAAAGCTAGGAGCTAGAAGCCAGAAGCTCTTATGTCACGAATTGGAAAAAAGCCGATCCCGATCCCCAAAGGGGTGACGGTCAAAATCGAAGGCAATATGGTTGCGGTGCAGGGGCCGAAGGGCACGCTGGATACGGCGCTGCCGGAGGGCATTACCTTTCAGCAGAAGGATGGAATCATCGTCGCGGTTCGCGAGGACGATTCGCAGGCGGCGCTGCACGGACTGGCGCGAGCTCTGGTCAACAACGCGGTTGAGGGTGTGACCAAGGGCTGGACTCGCGAACTGGAAATCGTCGGAATCGGCTACCGCGCAGAAATGAAGGGCAAGACGATGGTCGTGTTCAGCCTGGGCTACTCGCATCCGATCGAATATCCGTTGCCCACAGGAGTGGATGCCTCGGTGGACCCGAAGCAGACGAAGATTGCGCTCACGGGGATCGACCGGCAGAAAGTGGGACAGGTGGCGGCTGAGATGCGATCTCTGCGCCCGCCCGATCCGTATAAGAACAAAGGCGTCCGTTATGCGGGCGAGCGGTTGAAGAAGAAGGTTGGAAAGACGGGAGCGAAATAGCTTTCAGCTGTCAGCTTTCAGCTCTCAGTAACTTCGGATCGTTTTCGAAGTTCCAGGACTGAATGTCGCTGATAGCTGACGGCTGATAGCTGAGAGCTTAATCATGCTGACAAGAATCACGAAAAACGAAAAGCGCGGACACGTACACGACCGCATTCGAAAAAAAATGCAGGGAACTGCGGATCGCCCGCGGCTGAATGTGTACCGTTCCCTGAATCACATTTACGTGCAAGTCATCGATGATTTGCACGGCAAGACGCTGGTTTCCGCCAGCACGGCCGAAGGCAAGAAGGAAGACCGGCGTACGGGCGGCAACGTCGCTTCCGCGAAAGCGATTGGAAAGACCATCGCGGAGCGGGCCAAGGCCAAGGGCGTGACCCAGGTTGTGTTCGACCGGGGCGGATACATTTATCACGGGCGGGTGAAGGCTGTGGCCGACGCGGCGCGCGAAGCGGGATTGAAGTTCTAAGCAGCTCTCAGCTGTCAGCTCTCAGCTATCAGCAAGAGCGGCAGGCTTAAGAGCTGAAGACTGATAGCTGAAAGCTGGTTTAAAGAATGCCAACAATCATTAAGAAGCTCGATGCTGGTTCGTACCAACTGAAGGACCAGGTAGTCGCCATCAACCGTGTGACCAAAGTCGTCAAGGGCGGCAAGAATCTTTCGTTCGCCGCGCTGGTCGTGGTGGGCGATCCTTCTGCCGGAGTTGTGGGCCATGGGGCGGGCAAGGCTAAAGAAGTTCCGCAGGCCATTCGCAAGGCCATTGAGTCGGCCAAGAAGAATCTGATCAAGGTCAACCTGACGCAGACCAGCATTGCTCACCTGGTGTTGGGACGTTACGGTTCGGGCAAGGTGCTTCTGAAGCCGGCGCCCGAAGGCACAGGCGTGATTGCGGGTGGAGCGGTGCGCGCGGTGATGACTTCGGCCGGGGTGCAGAACGTGCTGACGAAGTCGATTGGAACGACAAATCCGCACAATGTGATCAAGGCGACCTTTGATGCGCTCAAGCAGTTGAAGACGCGAGAAGGTGTCGCCACCATGCGCGGCAAGACGGCGCAGGAACTGTAGGGACGGCGCGACTGAGGTCGTGCCTTCCACGAAACATTGAGGTTTGCGAAATGACGGCGAAGAAAACGAAATCGGGAAGCGGCGGAAAAATTCAATTGAAGTGGGTGCGCTCCGCCATTTGTGCCCCAGTGAAACAGAAGTTGGTTATTAAGGGGCTGGGATTCACCCGGCTGAATCAGGTCATCGAACGTCCGGACAATCAGGCGATTCGCGGCATGGTGGCGAAGGTTCCGCATCTGGTGGAGTTTGTGGAGTAGTTCAAAGTTTCAAGGTTTCAGAGTTTCAAGGTTTCAATGAGCACGGGAAACTTTGACTCTGAAACTTTGAAACCTGAGTTCAATTTATGAATTTATCCAATATTCGAGCACCGAAGAAGGCGACGGAAAAACGCAAACGCGTGGGGCGCGGCATGGGCTCCGGCATGGGCAAGACGTCAACTCGTGGACACAAAGGGCAGCGTTCGCGAACCGGCTCGCGCATGATTCGCGGTTTTGAGGGCGGGCAGATGCCGCTGCATCGCCGCATGCCGAAGCGCGGCTTCACTAACATTTTCCGCAAGGAATTCAATATTGTGAGCCTGGATCGGCTCATGGAAATGGGCAAGGAATTTCATGGCGAGCCCATCACTCCCGAGGTACTGCGCAAGGCCGGAGTCATTAAGACCAAGCACCCGGTGAAAATTCTGGGCGACGGCGAGTTGAAAGTTGCGCTCACGGTGCACGCGCACAAGTTTTCCAAGTCGGCTCAGGAAAAGATCACCAAGGCGGGCGGTAAGATCGAGGTGCTGCAGTAATGTTCGACAAACTGGCGAATATCTTTCGGATTCCGGACCTGCGCAAGCGCATCCTGTTTACTCTGGCGATGCTCTTCGTGTACCGGCTGGGCGGGCATCTTCCGACACCAGGGATCGATACGGCCAAACTGGAAAATTTCTTCACGCAGAGCAGTACGAGCGGTTCGTTGTTGGGGTTTGTCGATTTGTTCTCCGGCGGGCAGTTGCGCCGCATGACGATTTTCGCTCTGGGCATTATGCCGTACATTACGGCCTCGATTATTCTGCAGTTGTTGACCGTGGTGTATGAGCCATTAGCCAAACTGCAAAAAGAAGGCGAGCTGGGCCGCAAGAAAATCACGCAGTGGACGCGATACATCACGGTGATTCTGAGCGCGGTGCAATCGTTCGGCATTGCTGTCGGACTGGAGAAGGGCGGCTTCGCGCTTGATCCCGGGTGGAAGTTCAGATTCATGACGATGCTGACCCTGACCACGGGCAGTGCGTTCATCATGTGGCTGGGCGAGCAGATCACGGATCGCGGCGTTGGTAATGGAATGTCGCTGCTCATCTTCGCCGGCATTGTGGTGGGCTTGCCGCGGGGCGTCGTGGATTTGATGCTCAAGGCCAAGAATGCCGCATGGGGCGCCATGACCTTCCCGCTAATGGTGTTCCTGATCATCTTTATGATCGCGGTGGTGGCCTTCATCGTTTATGTGGAGCGGAGCGAGCGGCGTATTCCCGTGCAATACGCCAAGCGCGTTGTGGGACGCAAAGTGATGGGCGGTCAGTTGACCCACCTGCCTCTTCGTGTGAATGCCGGCGGAGTGATGCCGGTAATCTTCGCGTCTTCGATTCTGACATTACCGCAAACTGTCGGCTATGGGATGCGCAATAACCGATATTTCGGCGATTTGTTCCGCTGGCTGGGATGGGGTGAGCCGCTTTACACCCTGCTCTATGCGGTCGGCATTATTTTCTTCGCGTATTTTTACGTTTCCATCGTGTTCAATCCCAGTGAAGTTGCCGACAATATGCGGAAGTATGGCGGATTTATTCCGGGTATTCGTCCCGGGAAACGCACTGCGGATTTTATCAATGAAGTGCTCACGCGCATCACGCTGGTGGGAGCACTGTATCTGATTGTTATTTCGTTCATCCCGGAGTGGATGATCGCCGGTATCCACCTCAATCACCTTTATGGCCCGATTGGGAGATGGTTTGAATTTCTGCCCAACTGGGTGACGAACGGGTTGGGTGTGACGTTTTATTTTGGGGGAACGTCGCTGCTGATCGTAGTGGGCGTGGCCATGGACACAGTCACGCAGATTGAGGCGCAATTGATTATGCGCCATTACGACGGCTTTACGCCGCGCAGTGGACGTATTCGCGGTCGAAGAACCTGGTAAGCAGTGCAATGCGTAGAGACGTAGCTTGCTACGTCCTGCCCGGGATACCGACGCGTTGCGCCGCAAGCAAAGACGTTGCAAGAAACGTCTCTACGATTCGAGGTTGCTGCACCTCGGCGGGCGCCGGGTAGACTAGGCTCGGGAGGCTTTGGTCAGGCCGATGGTGCAGGAAACCTCGCGTGACGTAGGTCCTGTGGTGCTGCTCGGGCCGCCGGGTGCCGGAAAAGGCACTCAGGCCAAGCACATCATGCAACGCTATGGAATTCCCCAGATATCGACCGGGGACCTGTTGCGCGAGAATGTGGTGCTCGGAACGGAACTCGGGCTGGCTGCCAAGGCGGTCATGGCGCGGGGAGAGCTGGTTTCCGACGACCTGGTGTGCATAATGGTCCGCGACCGGCTGCTGCAGCCGGACTGTAAACGCGGCTATGTTTTGGACGGGTTTCCCCGGACTGCAGCCCAAGCCGGATGGCTCGATGCGCTGCTGGAGCATGAGCTCTTTGACAACTCGCGTCCGACACGGGCCTGGCCAATTGTGATCCGCCTGGACGTCGACTATAATCAATTATTGCTCCGGATCACCGGACGCCGTTCTTGCCCTTCTTGTGGACGGATTTATAACATCCACTTCCAGCCGCCTCGCGTCGATGAAGTCTGCGATGTAACCGGGGAGAAGCTGGTGACCCGCAATGACGACCGGTTGGAAGTCATTCAACCCAGACTTACGGCTTATCAGGAGCAGACTCGTCCGGTAGCGGACTATTATCAGCGCACGGGCAGATTGATCTCGGTGAATGGAGATCTCCCGGTGGATGCCGTCACGGAACAGATTTTCCGGATATTGGAAGATCATCACGCGTGAGAATCACGCTTAAGAAGAATGGCGATCGTGTGTAAATCATCGGCGGAGATTGACAAGATGCGGCACAGCGGCCGCATCGTGCGCCAGGTCCTCGATTACGTCAGGACACTGGTGGCGCCGGGGGTGTCAACGATGGATTTGGAGCGCGCCGCCGAGAAGAAGATTAAGGAACTCGGGGCCAAGCCCGCGTTCAAGGGATACTACGATTATCCCTGCGTGTTGTGCACGTCGGTGAATGAAGAGATCGTGCACGGCATCCCGTCGGAAAAGCGCGTGTTGCAGGAAGGCGACATTGTTTCGATCGACTGCGGCGTGGTGCTTGACGGTTACTACGGCGACGCCGCAATCACGGTTCCTGTGGGCGAGGCGGTGAAGCCGGAGTTGCAAAAGCTGTTGGAAGTGACGGAAGCGTCGTTGTATCGCGGGATCGAGCAGGCGCGCATTGGGAATTCGGTTGGCGACGTGGGCGCGGCGGTGCAGGAGCATGTGGAAGCCGCGGGATTCAGCGTAGTGCGCGAGTTCGTGGGACATGGGATCGGGACGCGACTGCACGAGGAACCCCAGGTGCCGAATTACGGAGCCCGCGGCCACGGCGCCAAGTTGCGCGAAGGCATGGTCATTGCGATTGAGCCAATGGTGAATTCCGGCAAGCCTGAGACGCGCGTGCTGGGTGACAAATGGACGGCAGTCACCGCGGACGGCAGCTTCAGCGCGCATTTTGAACATTGCGTGGCAGTGACGCGCGACGGCCCGGTGATTTTGACGCAGTAAAGAGCTTCTAGCTGCTAGCTTCTAGCTAGTCGGGTTCGCAGTTCGCTAGGAGCTAGAAGCTAGAAGCTAGGAGCTAATGAGCAAAGAAGACGCGATTGAAGTGATGGCGGTGGTGCTGGAGCCGCTGCCCAATGCCATGTTCCGGGTGGAACTGGAAAATAAACATCAGGTGCTGGCGCACGTTTCGGGAAAGATGCGCAAGAATTTTATTCGCATTCTGCCCGGGGACAAGGTCGCGGTGGAGCTTTCCCCCTACGACCTGAATCGCGGACGGATTGTGTATCGCTACAAATAATCACGTAGAGACAGCCGCCGCGGCTGTCCAGTCAGGCGAAGCCCGACTGCAGAACTGAGAACAGGGAACTGAGAACTGTATGAAAGTACGAGCATCGGTAAAGAAAATTTGCGACAAGTGCAAGGTCATCCACCGCAAGGGTGTGGTGCGGGTGATTTGCGTCAACTCGAAACATAAACAGCGCCAGGGCTAAGAGCGGCGAGCTTCGAGTTCTGGCTGTGAGCAATCGCGATCAGGTTGCTCTTAGCTCAAAACTCGCAGCTCGAAACTGACAGCCAAGAAGCTCTCGGAGGCACAAAGGAATATGGCACGTATTGCAGGCGTCGATCTTCCGCGCCAGAAGCACATCAACATCGCGCTAACGTATATCTACGGCATCGGACATCCACGCGCCAGTCGCCTGTGCGATGAGGCCAAAGTCGACCCGATGAAGAAGGTCCAGGACCTGAGCGAAGAAGAGGTCAACCGCATTCGTACGGTCATTGAGGCCGAGGGGTTGGTGGAAGGCGATCTGCGCAAGGAGGTTTCGATGAACATCAAGCGGCTCATCGAAATCGGCTCCTATCGCGGATTCCGCCACCGCCGCAACCTGCCGGTTCGCGGCCAGCGCACGCACACGAATGCCCGAACCCGCAAGGGTCCGCGCAAGGGAACAGTCGCACAGAAGAAGAAGGCGACGGCGAAAACGTAAGAAGCAGGTTTCAAAGTTTCGCAGGTTTCAAGGTTTCAAAGACCTTGAAACTTTGAGACTTTGAAACCTTGAAACCTTGAAACTTGAGGCTTTATGGCTAAACCAGCAGCAGCGGGCGGCACAGCCGCCGCACCGGATAAAAAGGGCAAGAAGAAAACTTTCAAAAAGAAGGAGCGCAAGCACGTTCCGCACGGGCTGTGCTACGTGCAGGCGTCCTTCAATAACACGATCGTGACCATCACCGACATGAATGGCAACGTTCTGTCGTGGAAGAGTTCGGGATCGCTCGGCTTCCGGGGATCGCGCAAGGGCACGCCCTTCGCCGCCCAGCAGGCCGCCTCGAATGCCGCCAACATGGCGCGGGATCATGGGGTGCGCAGCGTGGATGTGCGCGTCAGCGGCCCCGGCTCCGGACGCGAGTCCGCCGTGCGTGCGCTGGCGGCTTCGGGAATCGAAGTACGCTCGATTCGCGACGTGACGCCGATTCCGCACAACGGCTGCCGTCCGCCGAAAAGACGTAGGGTCTAATCTGCCCATAGTTGGGCGAGGTTTCAAGGTGGCAAAGTTTCAAGGTTTCAAAGTTAGACCTTGAAACATTGAAACCTTCGAAACATTGAAACATTGATTTTTGTCCGGGACGAAGGGTGAAGCCAAACCCGTAAACCGGTCATCTAAAGGAGAAGAAACTTGGCACGATATACCGATGCAGTCTGCCGTCTATGCCGCCGCGAGGGCATGAAGCTGTTCCTCAAAGGCGCAAAGTGTTTCAGCGACAAGTGTCCCATCGAGAAGCGCAACTTCGCTCCCGGACAACATGGGAAGGACCGCAAGGCCAAGATCGTTGGCTACGGCCTGCAGTTGCGCGAGAAGCAGAAGGCCAAACGTATTTACTTTACGCAGGAAGGCCAGTTCCGCAACTACTTCGAGAAGGCCGCGCGGTCGCAAGGCGTGACCGGCGAGAGGCTGTTGCAGCAACTGGAGCGACGCCTCGACAATGTGGTTTTCCGCCTGGGATTCGCCCAATCGCGGCGACAGGCGCGGCAACTGGTGCGGCACGGGCATGTTGCCGTGGATAGTCGCAAGGTCAATATTCCTTCGTACGAAGTGAGTGCAGGGGAAGAGATCGAAATTCGCGAAAACAGCAAGAAGCTCACCGTGCTGGAACTGGCGAAAGAATTTGCCAGCCACGGAACTATGCCGAGCTGGCTGGAAGTTGATCGCGATAATTACAAGGCGCGCGTGCTTTCGTTACCCAAGCGCGAAGATATTCAGTTGCCGGTGAACGAGCAGCTGATTGTGGAACTTTATAGTAAGTAAGTGCAGGTTTCAAAGTTTCTGAGGTTTCAAGGTTTCAATGACAAGATCCTTGAAACTTTGCAACCTTGAAACGTTGAAACCAGGTCCATATTCGAGCCAGATCAGCCTCTGCCGACACTCGACCTGAATCCGGACCGATTCAGGGAGTCAGCTTTGAGCCAAACGGCCGAAGGAGAAACACAATGCTTTGGAAGGGTTTTCAGAAACCGAAACGTCTCGCAACCGATACCTCCAGTCTCACCGACAAATATGGCATGTTTTGGGCGCAGCCGTTTGAGCGCGGCTTCGGCACGACCGTAGGCAACGCTCTGCGGCGCGTGCTGCTGAGTTCGATTGAAGGCGCGGCCGTCACGGCCGTTAAGATGGAAGGCGTCCTCCACGAATTCCAGTCAATCCCCGGCGTCGTCGAAGACGCGACCGACATCATCCTGAACCTGAAGCAGATTCCGTTTAAGCTCGCGGGCGACGCGCCCAAGGCGATCTACTTGCGCGCCGATCAGCCGGGCGTGGTCACCAGTGGCATGATCGAGGCCGACGGCGACGTCGAGGTTCTGGACAAAGACGTCTACATCGCGACCGTAAGCGAAGGTGGCAAGCTCGACATGGAGATGCGCTTGAAGCGTGGCCGCGGGTACACTTCCGCCGACAAGAACTTCGACGAGGACCTCGGCATCGGTTTCATTCCGATTGACTCTGTTCACTCGCCCGTGCGCAAGTGCAACTACACGGTGGAAGCGGCGCGTTTGGGACAAATCACCGACTACGACAAGCTGACTCTCGAAGTTTGGACCAACGGCTCCATCACCCCGGCCGATTCGCTCGGCCTGGCGGCGAAGTTGCTGAAGGACCACATGAACATCTTCATCAACTTCGAGGAAGAAATCGAAACCGGCACATCGTCTTCCGACGATCGCAAGCCCGAGATCCACAACGAGAACCTCAACCGTTCCGTGGAAGAGCTCGAGCTTTCGGTGCGCAGCTATAACTGCCTGAAGAATGCGAATATCCAGACCATCGGCGAACTCGTGCAGAAGACCGAATCCGAAATGCTGAAGACCAAGAATTTCGGCCGCAAGTCACTGAACGAGATCAAGGAGATTTTGTCCTCGATGGGTTTGAGCCTGGGCATGAAAATCGACGAACACGGCAATGCCGTGCCCGGGCCCACGTCGAATCAAGTCTTGCCGGCTTCCGCCTACGGGCCGGACGATCAGCTGTAAGAACGGCTTTCGGCGCCCGGCTTCCCGGAAGTCGGGTCGCCGCGAAGCACGTGAGTTGGGTTTGATTTTGAGCTAGAAGCTAAAAGCTAGAAGCTGAGGGTTTCCCATGCGTCACAAAGTTGCAGGATTCAAACTCGGACGGAACACGGCGCACCGGCGCTCCCTGCTGCGCAACCTTGTCACCTCGGTGATCGTGGAAGAGCGCATCGAGACGACCGTTCCCAAGGCGAAGGCAGCACGTCCGATCGTCGAGAAGATGATTACGCTGGGAAAGCGCGGCGACCTTGCCGCGCGGCGCCTGGCTACCGCTTACCTGATGACCGATGAGGCGGTGGTGAAATTGTTTGATACCGTGGGCCCGCGTTTCGGCGATCGCGAAGGCGGCTACACACGCATCATTCGTACGCACTGGAACAAAGGCGACGGCGCCGACAAGGCTTTCCTCGAATTGCTCGGTAGCGAAAAAATTCTCGACGAGAAGAAAGAAAAGCGCGCCGAAGCTCGCTCCAAGAAGGCTGCTGAAGCCAAGAAGGCGATGGAAGACGCCGAGGCGCAGGCGCAGCACGATGGTGGCGTCGAGCCGGTCAAGGTAGAAGCCGAAGACAAGAAAGAGTAATTGCTCTCTTTTCACAGCGGGCATGGCAAGAGCGTGCCCTTTTTCTTTTCCCCTCTTACATCCATCGGAGCCCATTAAACTTGTTATTCCGCCGTGGGCGGCAGCCCTCGGAGGAACCGTTTTGTCGTCTCGCAAAACCCCACTCGTACATGTACGTCCGTGTCTTCCAACAGTAATCTTTCCACGCTTTCGCCAACTTCATAAACTCTATTCAATGGCCTTTACCCGCACACAAATCGGGATTGCCGTCGGCACCGGAACTCTGCTGGTGCTGGTGTTTGTCGGCTACATGTGGTGGCTGAGCAATCAAGGGCCGGTGTTGGCGCGGTCGGAAGATCACGATCCGCTGACCGGGCTGCCGGTCAGCATCAAGATGAATCCGTTGCGCGATCGCTCGACGGAGCACGCGGCCAACAAGTTCCTCCACGAACTGCGTGAAGGGCACTGCGACGAGTTGCTCTCCAAGTGGGAGCACGATTACCACAAGAAATATGCGAAGTACATTTGCAGCTCCGAGGCGCAGCACCCGCTGCTCTCATGGGAACTGGTGGAGTGGGAAGACGCTCCGCCGCTTGTCATTCTTCACTATCGGGGAAAACGACCAAGCAACGCCGGGCCGAGCCAGCCGGGAATTGATCAGGATCTCTTTACCCTCACCGTCGAGAATCAGCGCGGCGAGTGGGTGGTGACCAAGTACGACGCGATGTACTGAAGCTCAGCTCTCAGCTGTCAGCTCCCAGTTTCTTGACAAGCTAAATGTGGGGACAGCCGCCCTCGGCTGTCCGCCGGGCGGAGCCCGGCTGCGTGCTCACTGAGAAAAATTGGACGCACAATCCTCCCCGTCGGAATCTCCGTGATAAAACTTCTCTATGTCTCCGCGTTCCCCTGACTCCCCCCCTTCTGCCGCTCGCAACATCTATGCCTTCGGCATTACTTCTTTCCTGAACGACACGGCCACCGAGATGGCCTACTGGGTGCTGCCGGCGTTTCTGGTCTCGCTGGGAGCGGGACCGGCGCAGTTGGGGTTAATCGAGGGCGTCGCCGAGAGCGTCGCATCGTTCGCGAAACTCTTCTCCGGATATCTGACCGACCGTATCGAACGCCGCAAGCCGCTGGTGGTCGCGGGATATGCCGTCGCAAACGCGGTGAAGCCCTTGTTGGCGCTCGCGACCGCATGGTGGCACATTCTGCTGATTCGCTTCAGCGACCGGCTCGCCAAGGGAGTGCGCGGAGCCCCGCGCGATGTGATGGTCGCCGAATCGGTGCCCAAGGAGAAGCTGGGATCGGCTTACGGTCTGATTCAGTCGATGGATTCCGCTGGCGCGATCGCGGGGCCGCTGGCCGCCCTCATCCTGCTGGCGCATTACGGAATCCGCGGCGTTTTCTGGGCTGCAGCGATTCCGGGTGCCCTGTGCGTAATGGTGGCGCTGTTCGGTATTCGCGAGACCAAACAGCAGTCATCCGATGCGAATTCGGCCGAGAAATCCGGAAGCTATTCCAGCGAGCCCGCCGGAAGGACAGCCGAGCCGGCTGTCTCTACGCGAGCTGTTCCTACGCGAGCAGGCGAACGGTTGCCAGGGGCGTTCTACATGGTTCTGATCGCGGTGACTTTGTTTTCGCTGGGGAATTCCAGCGACATGTTTCTGGTCATGAGGGCGCAGAACGTCGGCATCGCGGTGGCGCTGGCGCCGCTGCTGGGGCTGGTATTTAACATCACTTACACGCTGGGGTCGTGGCCAGCGGGATGGTTCAGCGACCATTTCTCGCGGCGCTGGATCGCGGCTGGCGGCTACCTTATCTTCGCTGCGGTTTATTTTGTGTTCGCTCGAGCTCCATCCACACTTGCGATATGGATCGCAATGGCAGTCTACGGCCTGTATTACGCCCTGACGCAGCCGGTGCTGAAGGCACTGGTGGTTGAGACCGTTGGGCAGGAAGTGCGCGGGCGAGCGCTGGGTGTCTATTTTTTTGTAACCAGTGTAGCCACCCTTGCGGCCAGCCTGATCACCGGGGAACTGTGGAAGCACTATGGCGCGGGAGTTCCATTTTATTTTTCCGCGGGACTGGCCGCGGTCTCAGCGATGCTACTGGTGGTCCGGCCGCCCCGCAAGGCTCACCGCCTGCCGGCAATCATTTCGTAATCGGTGAAGATGACTTCCTCGCTGACCAACTCGGGCGTGTAAATGGATTCGAATCGCTTTACCGCCTCAGACTGGCCGTGACGAATTTGTGCGACCTCATCTTCGAAGGTGAATAAATGTAGAAAGCGAGTTGGATCGTCTGATTGTTGCCAGGCGAGATACATCTGCGTGCCAGGTTCATTGGCTTTCACATAAGCGACGAACTCTTTGATGGCCTGCTTGACTTTGTCCACTCCCGATAGTCTGACCTGATATCCACCAGTCTGATAGATCGGCATTTCGAAATCTCCTTTCGAATCGGAGAATTGTCCCTGAGAAGCTACCACGCGAGACGGACCGTGACCCCGGCTGACTCGGCGCTCAGTTCTGTTTGACGCGGACAACTTCAGTTTGGCTATGATTCCTGGCAAGTTTTTGAGAGGTGACATAGTAAAGCAAGACTAGGGCCTGCGCCGCAATTCCGGCGCAGGTGTCGAGCAGAACGTCGCGCGGCGTTCCGGTGCGCGACGGGATGAAGCTCTGGTGCCATTCATCCAGACTGGCAACCAAAGCAGTTCCTAGCACTGCAAGAGTCGCCCACCGAAGAGTCCACCTGATGCCGTTGAAGACCGGGAGGGTTTCGCGCCAGGCGCGAAAAAGCAGAACGCTCAGCAGGCCATAACCGAACACGTGTCCGCCTTTGCGAATGTAGAAGTGCAAATGTTCGAAGTGTCCAAGATCCATTCCGAACAAAAAATGCAGTAGAGGATAGAGGATGCGGCTGGTGTTGTTCGACGATGCGAGGTTGGTCGATTCAATGGCAATGACGATCAGCCACAGAATTGCGGCAATCCAGGCTTTCAGAATACGGTGGCGGTCGGTATTCAAGCGACTGTAGTGCTCGCAGTGTTGAAATCCCCACCCTTCGCAAAAAACGCGAGTCGGGCACCCTCAATTGTTTTTCCGGCGGGAGAAATGACAGTTCTACTCGATAGCATAGTTGGGAGCCTCGCGGGTGATCATTACGTCGTGGACGTGGCTTTCGCGCAGGCCGGCGCCGCTGATGCGTACGAAGCGTGTCTTCTGTAGGAGTTCGGGAATCGTGGCGCAACCGCAGTAGCCCATGCCGGATTTCAATCCGCCCACCATCTGGTGGACGATCATCGCAACGGAACCGCGGTAGGGAACGCGGCCCTCGATGCCCTCGGGGACGAGCTTGGCCAACCGGTTGGCATCGCCGTCGGAGGCGGAGACTGCGGCCGAGGAATCGCCCTCTGTGCTTTGGAAATAACGCTCACTCGATCCCTGCGCCATGGCGCCAATCGAGCCCATGCCACGATAGGATTTGAACGAGCGGCCCTGATACAAAATTAATTCGCCCGGACTTTCGTCTGTGCCAGCGAAGAGCGATCCGATCATGACCACGCTCGCGCCCGCGGCCAGCGCCTTGGTTACATCGCCGGAATATTTGATGCCTCCGTCGGCGACGATGGGAACACCCGCGTCTTTGGTAGCGCGGTAAGCCTCGGCGATCGCGGTGATCTGCGGGACCCCGGCGCCGGTTACGACTCGTGTGGTGCAAATCGAGCCGGGCCCGATGCCGACCTTGATACCATCCGCGCCAGCGCGGGTAAGTTCGCAGGCGCCGTCAAAAGTGGCCACGTTGCCGGCCAGCAGTTCCAGGTCCGGCAGTTTCGATTTCACCAGCTTCACGGCCTCGAGCACTTTTGTGGAATGACCGTGCGCGCTGTCGATGGCCAGCACATCCACCTTGGCTTCCGCGAGTTCCTGCGCGCGCTCGAGAAAATCTCCGGTGGCTCCGATCGCCGCGCCCACGCGCAAACGGCCTTGCGAATCCTTGGCGGCATTGGGGTATTTCAGTTTTTTCTGGATGTCCTTGACGGTGATCAAGCCCTTCAGGTTGTACTTGTCATCGACCACGAGCAGTTTCTCGACACGGTGCTCGTGCAGAATCTTCTCGGCCTCATCGAGCGTTGTTCCCACAGGCACGGTGATGAGGTTTTTCTTGGTCATCACTTTATCGATGGGAATGTCAAAGCGGGTCTCGAAGCGCAGGTCACGGTTGGTGAGAATGCCGACCAGTTTGCCGTGATCGGTAATGGGGACACCGGAAATTTTATATTTGCGCATGACTTCGAGTGCGTCGCTCACTCGATCGGAAGCCGACATGGTGACCGGGTCGACGATCATGCCGCTCTCCGAACGCTTCACCTTGTCAACTTCGTTAGCTTGCTGATCGATGGTCAGATTGCGGTGAATAATCCCGAGGCCGCCCTGCTGCGCCAGTGCGATCGCCATGTGCGATTCGGTTACGGTATCCATGGCTGCGCTTACTACCGGAATGTTGAGGCTGATGTTGCGCGTGAGTTGCGTCTGGGTGCTGGCCTGCGCTGGAATTACATCGGAGCGAGCAGGGAGCAGGAGAACGTCATCGAAAGTAAGAGCCTCAGGAACGGGAAAATGAATCATAGTTGTCTCTGGAATTCCCAGACGCGTGGGTAAACATTCATTCTAGAGATAGCGGAGGATTGAGGCAAATGGGACCGAGGAAATGGTGAGTGTAATGGATATTACGCCAATCATCGTCAGTCGATTCGTAGCGGGAGGACGCGTGTCAGGGTTCCTCGACAACCTCGATAGCATTACCTTCGGGGTCATGAATCTCAAAATAGCGCGTTCCTTGGAGATCCTGTTCTATGGATCCAACTGCGATTCCACGCGCAGACAAGACTCCTTTCATTCGGCCGATCCTCTTTGTGAAGAGGATCAGCGTTTTGTCTGTCCCGTAGTTCGTTCTAGTTGTGAGTGTGATCGACTTCCCGTCTTCTTTGAACGTGTAGGTCGCTGCGTCAGACTCTTCTGAAGGGGACTCGACTGCTTTGCGGAGGCCAAGTTTGTCAACATACCACGGCGCTACGGAATCGACATCTCGAACGAAGATGCGTGCATTTTGGGGGATCGAGAATCTGGCAGAACCCCATGGCGCATACCACTTGGCAGGTCCACGAAGTGTCTCAAACATGTAACGCCTCTCAATCAGACGACCCCGACCAAGCACGTATAAAAAACAGCTTCGGCCCCAAGGCGCAAAGCGTTGTTGGACGCATCCAGCACTATGAGTACAGGAAGCGATAGGATCACGCCCGCCATCAACCACGGCGTAAGAGGCTTAAGGGAAACTTGACCGACTCTGGCGATGGCCCACAAAGCCGACCAAGTCAGAATTGGGCTGAACATGATTAGCCAAAACCAGACAGAGTGAGCAGGCAGGTGCATGACAACCTCCCGACGCAAATCCAAATTCCTTCACAAGCGTAGCATTGAAGGCAACCGACATTCTACTCGGGCAGCCGCTGTCGTTGTTGTTGTTGCTATCAAGCCGTTTTCACTCTTTGACGTTCGTCTGAGCCCTCGACGCGATTTCTCTAGTGCGCAAACAAAGGCCTCTGCCGCGGTTTGTCTTTTTACCCTCCACGGGCGTATATTAGAGAACTGAGAACTGCTGTGTACCGGCAATTGGCGAAGCACACCAGTGGGCGCAAGCCCACTTTTTAGTTGGGCCCTTCGGGTGGTGCAGCCATCGGCCTGTAAGCTATTTGATTCATGGCACTTGACGTTGAACGTGTGCGGGAAATCGCGGAGCGGATAGCCGCCTCCAGTGGGCTCGAAATAGTCGAAATCGAGTTCCTCGGCGGTGGCAAGGCGCGCATGCTGCGGGTATTTTTGGACAAGCCCGCGGCGGGACCGATCTCAGAGAACGATCCGCTGGCCGGGGTTACGCACGAAGACTGTGCGAACTTCAGCCGCGAATTTGGCACGATCCTGGACGTGGAAGACGTGATGCCGGGGTCGTACACGCTGGAAGTTTCGTCGCCAGGCTTGGATCGGAAGCTGATCAAGGCCGCGGACTTCAACCGCTTCACCGGTAGCCGCCTGAAATTGACGACCCGGCAGCCAGTGGACAATAACCGCCACTTCGAAGGACGGCTGGAGAGTTTCAAGGACGGACGGCTCACGCTGGACTTGGGCGTGGCCAGCCACAAGTCACGTAAAAAGATGGGCGCGGCGGCAGGCCAGAAAATAGAAATTGATTTCGCCAACGTGGAGAAGGCGAATCTGGTGCCAGAGCTGTAAGGTTTCAATGTTTCAAAGTTTCAAGGTTTCAACGACCTTGCAACTTTGAAACCTTGAAACGTTGAAACATTATTTATGGCTAGCGAGCTTTACAACACGATCGACGCACTCAGCCGGGAAAAAGGCATTGATCCCCAGATTGTGGTCAGCGCGGTGGAAGACGCCATTGTTATGGCGACGCGTAAGTATTACAAGTCGCAGGAAAATCTTCATGCCAAGCTCGACAAGGAAACCGGCAAGATCAACGCCTACGCCGTGAAGACCGTCGTGGAGACTCCGGAGCAGGTGGAAGATCCTAATCTGCAGATCACGCTGGAAGATGCGCGCAAGGTCGATCCCGCACTGGAAGTCGGCGGAGAGTTGCAGATTCCGAAAGTGACCGAAGGCATTCTGGGACGCATTGCGGCACAACTCGCGAAGCAGGTAATTTTCCAGAAGGTGCGCGAAGCGGAACGGGATACGGTTTACAACGAATATATCGGGCGCGTAGGAGAAATCGTCAACGCCACGGTGAAGCGGGTTGAAGGCCCCGACGTGATTTTCGACATCGGCAAGGCGGAAGCTCGCATGCCGCGTAAAGAACAGTCGCGCCTGGAATCGTTCGCCATCGCTGAGCGTGTACGGGTGGTGATTGCCCGCGTCGAACGAGCTTCTAAGGGCCCAGGTGTTGTGGTTTCCCGAGCGGTGCCGGAACTAGTGCAGCATTTGTTTCAGACGGAAGTACCGGAAATTTACGACGGCACCGTGGTGATCCGCGCGATTGCCCGCGAAGCCGGCGAGCGCACCAAGATCGCGGTCATGTCCAAGGACAAAGACGTGGACGCCGTGGGGGCTTGCGTTGGCATGAAAGGGATGCGGGTGCAGTCGATTATCCGCGAGCTGCGCGGGGAGAAGATCGACATCATCGAGTATCACGAAGATGCTGTGACCTTCGCCGAGAAAGCGCTACAGCCTGCGAAAGTGAGCCGCGTAACCGTGGTTGACAGCGCCGACAAACATCTGGAAGTTGTAGTTGACGACAGCCAGCTTTCGCTGGCGATTGGCAAGAAGGGGCAGAACGTTCGACTGGCGGCGAAGCTGCTTGGCTGGAAGATCGATATCAAGAGTGAAGAAGAAAAGCGCCAGGAAGTCGAGTTGCAGATGGCCGCGATGGCTCCGCAAGCGTCAACCCCACTCGAAAACGTGACCGGACTGGGCGAAGGCCTGGTCGAGAAACTGAGCGCTGCGGGTGTGACCACGGTGGAAGCGCTCGCCGATATGACGCCGGAACAACTCGAGGCCATTGAGGGCATAGGTCCCAAAACGGTGGAAAAAATCAGCCTCGCGGTGAATAATTACTTTGCGAGCCTGGAAGCCGGCGCCGCCGAAGACGAAGTCCCGACGGAGGGCGTGATCGCAGAAGGTGAAGTTGTGGCGGAAGAAGCTGCCGCTGAAGCGGCGGACGGCGAAGTTGCCGCGGAAGAACCGGCGGCGGCTCCTGAGGCGACGGCGGAAGCCGAAGCCGCCTCGGACGAAAAAGAAGAGCGCGGGCCAGACGACGGCTCCGCTCCCGAAAAAACTGAATAGTCGTGAATGGCAAAGAATGCACGCGCCGACATTTCCATGGAATGCGAGTGCAGGACGCTGACTCCGTGAGGTTGCAATGAAGACCTAAGCGCAACGCGGAGTAATAGAAAGGCCGGATGAGCAAGGTTCGAATCAACGATCTCGCAAGGGAGCTGGAAGTTAAAAGTAAAGCCATTCTCGACGCTCTGCCGATCGTCGGGGTGACGGAAAAGAAGACCCATTCCAGTTCTCTCGAGGAGCATGAGGCGGAAAAAGTACGGGCCCACATCCGCGGCTCGTCCGAAGGGCAGTCGTCGTCTGCCCGTTCTGCGCGCCCGCTGCGTGGCGAAGAAGAAATCAAGACCAAGATCGATTTGTCGCATATCTCCCGGCCGGGAGATGTGCTCAAAGCCATCACCCAAAAGAAGGAAGCGACAGCGGTTCCGGTCCGGCCCACCGCGCCGCCTGTAGCCGCCAAGCCAGCGGCTGTGCCTCCGCCTCCGGTAGCGAGACCAACGCCGCCTGCCGTCGTGCCGCCAATTCCCGCGGCGACCGTTGCGCCCCCACCGCCCGCTACACGACCGGAAGTGGTCGCGCCGACGGCGGAGAGGCCGGCTGCCAACGCGCCCGCAAGTGTCGCTTCGGCTGCTCCGACTATTCCTGCGCCAGTACGATCGGCAACTCCTCCGGCAGCGCCTGCCATCAAGTCTCCAGTATCGGCTGCGCCGTCTGTGACAGGATCTGCCGCGCCTCAGGCTCCAGTTGCCGCACGTCCGCCTGTGCCAATGGCGGTTACGCAGCCTCCAGCGCCGCGCATGATCGTTCCGCAGACTGGGCCGCGCCCGGTGTACAAAGCTCCGCCGCCGCGTCCGATTGCGCCGGTTGCACAGACAGGCGCTCCGGCGGGAACTATGCGTCCCGCTCCTGGACGTCCGGTGCCAGGACAGCCAATTTTTCAACGTCCGCGTCCACAGGTCCCCGGCGGAGGTCCGCCGCGTCCGTTGCGCCCAGGCGAACGTCGTCCAATGCATCCCACGCGCCAGGCGCCTGCGGGTGCGCGTCCTCTTGGTGTCGGTCCGGGGCTTCCGCCTCCAGGGCCAGTTCGTCCGGGCAGCCGTCCCGGCGCTCCCGCGCGTCGGCCCGGCCAGCGCTATGTTCCGCGTGGCGTAAAAGAAGGCCCCATGAAGGGCTACACGCCACCGCCGCGCATGGTGGTGTCGAATGAGCCGATGCCGATCACGCGCAATATCACGATCACGGAAGGCATCAGCGTTAAGGATCTGGCCGAGAAGCTGGACATTCGCGCGAAAGATTTGATCTCGCGCCTGCTCGGGCGCGGTGTTTTCGCCACCATCAACCAGACGCTCGACGCCGAACTGGCGAGCGAAGTGGCGCGCTTCTTCGGAGCTGAAACGAACGTGATCACGTTCGAAGAGCAGGCGTCGAAAGATATTGACGCGGCCGCAGGGAGCGGAGAAGAATCCGCCATTGAAGTCACGCCGCGCCCGCCGGTGGTCACGATCATGGGTCACGTCGATCACGGCAAGACCACGCTGCTCGACTCGATCCGCGAGACTGCCGTTGCCGAAGGCGAAGCTGGAGGCATTACCCAGCACATCGGCGCTTACAAAGTTCGCATCACCGATAAAGAATCTCCTGCCTACGGACGCGAGATCGTATTCCTCGATACGCCGGGTCACGAGGCGTTTACCCGCATGCGGTCGCGCGGCGCGAAGGCAACGGACATTGTGGTGCTGGTCGTAGCAGCCGATGACGGAGTCATGCCGCAAACGGTCGAAGCGATCGATCACGCGCACGCCGCCGAGGTTCCGATCATCGTCGCTGTGAACAAGATCGATAAGCCCGATGCAATGCCCGATCGCGTGAAAAAACAGCTCGCCGATCGCGGACTGGTACCGGAGGAGTGGGGCGGCAAGACGGTCTTTGTCGATGTTTCGGCAAAGAAGAAAACGAATCTGAATCTGTTAATGGAAATGATCTGCCTGGTCGCGGATCTCGCGGAGCTGAAGGCGACGCCGGAACGCGCCGCGACCGGCGTGGTGCTCGAAGCCAAGCTCGATCGCGGCCGCGGACCAGTCGCAACCGTGCTGGTGCAGAACGGCACCCTCATTGCTGGCGACAATTTCGTCGTGGGCAACGTCTATGGCAAGATTCGCGCCATGTTCGACGATCGCGGCGCCGCGCTCGCGTCTGCGCCACCGTCTACGCCCGTTGAAATCTTGGGCATGGAGGGTCTGCCGCAAGCGGGAGACCAATTCGTGGTAGTGGCGGATCGCGATAAGGCTCGCGGTATCTCCGAATATCGCGAACAGAAGGCCCGCGAAGCCGCGCTGGCCAAGAGTTCACGCGTTTCGCTGGAAGGATTGGCCGAGCAGATCAAGACTGCCGGCACCAAGGAACTGAATATCATTCTGAAGGGCGATGTGCAGGGCTCGGTGGAAGTGCTGAGCGACTTGCTTTCTAAACTTTCGAACGAGAAGGTGCGGCTGAAGTTGTTGCGTTCGGGTGTAGGCGCAATCACCGAAACCGACGTACTGCTGGCCTCGGCGTCGAATGCCATCATCATCGGCTTCAACGTGAGGCCGGAGCGCAAGGCGCAGGAACTGGCGGAGCAGGAAGAAGTCAACATCCGCCTGCACTCGATCATTTACGAACTGCAGGACGAGATCAAGCGCGCCATGACCGGCCTGCTCGAACCCACGATCAAGGAAACTTATCAGGGTCGCGCTGAAGTGCTCGAAGTTTTCCGCATCCCGAAAGTGGGAACCGTCGCCGGTTGCCGCGTGCTCGACGGCTCGATCAAACGCGACTCCGAGGTCCGCCTGCTGCGCGACAATGTCGTCGTGTTTAAGGGCAAGATCGGATCGCTACGCCGCTTCAAGGACGACGCCAAAGAAGTCACCAATGGCATGGAGTGCGGCATCTCCATCGCGAACTATGGCGACATCAAAGCCCGCGATGTGATCGAGGCGTTCGCCACCGAGCGCATCGCCGCTGAAGCGATGGCCTAAAAAAGTTCTCGGTTCTCAGTTCTCAGTCGTTACAGCGTTTCTCAAAACTGAGAACTGGGAACTGAGAACTGCATGCCTATCGCTTTCCTCACCCTCGAACTTCACATCGAAGCGGCACAATCGATAAAAGACAGACGCCAGGCCGTGCGCAGTCTGAAAGACCGGCTGCGCACCAGCTTCAACGTATCGGTCGCCGAACTCGATTCTGCCGAACTTTGGAATCGTGCCACCATCGGCGTCGTCAGCATCTCGAGTTCGCGCGACTACCTCGACGGACTGATGAAGAATGTGGAGCGTGCGGCCACACGCGTGGCGAACAACCACGGCGCCGAGATTGCCGATTCCTTCGTAGAGTTTTTCTAGAACCGCTCACGTAGGGACAGCCGCCTCGGCTGTCCGCGCCAGGGCGGAGCCAGCGCGTCCAGCTCAGACATTCACCAACAGGCCCCTGCCACATTTGTTACTTCTGTACTTACCCGCATTCGCCAAAGCGCGCGACAATAGCGCTTCGGTTCCACACTCGGGCCTGATTTTCTGATATTCTCATCCGTTTTACCTGAGGTGCGGTTTCGTGGAGAAGCGCGGGCTAAAATATCATCGCGGGCGGGTTGGCGAAGCTTTGCGCGAGGAGATCGAAACGCTCGTCGAAGGAGAGCTGGCCGACCCGCGCATTGGATTGGTCAGCGTGACGGCGGTGCATATCGCCGACGATGGGCGCTCGGCGCAGGTTTGGGTGAACGTGGAAGGCGACGATGCGGATGCGGACGAGAGCCTCGAGGGACTGGAAGCGGCGCGCGAATACATCCGTCACGAACTGGTTGAGCGCTTGCGTCTAAGACGCGCTCCGGAATTGTATTTTCGCCTCGACCGGGCGGAACAGGAAAAAGCCAGGGTGGAGGAATTGTTGGCGCGGGCAAAGAAACGACGTAAGGCAACGAAGGAACCCCGTGGAAAAAAGGCATAACGACGTGCTCGGGGATGTACTCCGGCAGATTGAAGAGCACGAGCGATTCGTGCTGACTTCACATGCCCGGCCCGACGGAGATGCCGTCGGATCAGCGCTCGCTTGTTGCCAGATTCTGCGCGCCATGGGTAAGCAAGCCGATGTGGTGTTGCACGACGGTGTGCCCCGCGTCTACCGGTCACTTCCGTTTGCCGATCAGGTTGTGCAGTCGAGCCAGGTTGTGGGGAGTTACGATTCGGCGATCATTCTGGAATGTGACAGCATTCATCGTACACGGCTCCAAGGTCTGGAGAATCGATTTCTGATCAGCATCGATCATCATGTCAGCGGGCGTCCTTTCGCTCATGTGAACTGGATTGATCCTCACGCTGTGGCTACGGCGGAAATGGTGTTCCGCCTGGCACGCGAGGCGGGCGTGAAATTTTCCGGTGAAGTTGCGACGTGTCTTTACACGGCGCTGATGACCGACACAGGTTCGTTCATGTTTCAGGGAACGAATGACAATACGTTCGCTCTGGCGCGCGAGCTGGTGTTGGCGGGAGCGGATCCGGCGCACTGCGCTCGCGGAATTTATTTCGCCCACTCGGTTGCCAAGATTCGCCTGCTGGGCGAAGCTCTCCGCAATCTGAACGTGGAAGGGCACATCGGCTATGCCTGGGTGACTCACGAGCAGATGGAGCGCTGCGGCGCCATCGAGGAAGACTGCGAAGGGTTGGTGAATTACGTTTTGTCCATTGGCGGCGTGGAGGTGGCGGCATTCTTCCGCGAGCTTCCTGATGGTCGATATCGTGTGAGCCTGCGCAGCAAAGGCAAGCTCAATGTCGCTCAGGTCGCCGAGAGTTTCGGGGGCGGCGGCCACGAATGCGCCAGCGGTTGCTCGGTTGATGGCCCACTCGCCGAGGCCGTGCGCCGAGTCCTTTCGCGTCTTCGTGGCGGACCTTCCATACAATAGAAAAACAATTGTCGATTGTCGATTGTTGATTGAAGCCCAAACCCGTAGGGTTGAGGTTTTTCAATCAACAATCAGAAATCAACAATCAGCAATTTCTTCCATGACCACCCGCACCCGCACGGACGTATTGCTGATGGCAGGCTTCTGTGCGTTTTTGTTTTTCTACGGGTTGGGGCAGTTCGGGCTGATCGGGGCCGACGAGCCGCGCTACGCGCAGGTGGCACGAGAGATGCTCGAGCGTCACGACTGGATTACGCCGACGCTCGGAAAGCATGCCTGGCTTGAGAAGCCTCCCCTGTATTACTGGCAGGCGATGGCTGCCTTTGCCCTGTTCGGGGTGAGCGACGTCGCCGCCCGAATCCCGTCAGCGCTGGATGCAACGTTGCTTGTCGTCGGCGTTTACCTTTTCTTCCGCAAGTTTCGTCGCGGAGTGGAAGTGGATGCGGCGCTCATTACAGTTTCCTGCGCGGGAGTGATCGGGTTTGCGCGAGCCGCTTCGATGGACATCGCACTGGCCGCGACGTTCTCAATCGGGATGTTGGCGTGGTGGGCCTGGCGCGAGAGTGGGAAGAGAGTCTGCCTTGCGCTGTTCTACGTCTGTATTGCGTTGGGCATGCTCGCTAAGGGGCCGATAGCGCCATTTCTGGCCGCGGCTGTCATCGTGCTCTTCGCCTTGGGAGCGCGCGAATCCCGCCTGGTCCTAAGAACATTCTGGATACCGGGCGTTCTATTGTTTTGCGCGATTGCGCTGCCCTGGTACGTCGCGGTACAGATACGAAATCCGCAATTTTTTCGCGAATTTATCCTGCAGCATAATCTAGAGCGTTTTTCGAGCGATCTCTATCATCATCGCCAGCCATTTTGGTATTACCTTCCGGTGACGGCGCTCGCATTCCTGCCATGGACCGTGTTCGTGATTGCGGCGATGGTTGAGCCGGTGCGAATCTGGTGGGCCGAGCGAAGATTAGTTTCACCCGAACCTGAGCTCGAATGGCAGTTCAGCCTGTTCGCTTGCTGCTGGCTGGTGGTGCCGGTCGTCTTCTTTTCTTTCTCACAGTCGAAGCTTCCCGGCTACATTCTTCCGGCAATTCCCGCCGGCGCCGTGCTGCTTGCGGACTATTTGCGCCGGCATCTCGAACAGGATGCAAGCAGTATCGAAAGGACTGGTGGCGGCACACGCGCTAGTGGCCGCTGCTCCGATCGTTCCGTCACTCTTGATTGCGTATGTCGTTACCGAGCGCCGGCTGCCCGCGGGACGGCCGATGCTGTTCGCGTTGGCGGTTGCTTTCTTGCTCTGTGCGGCCATAGCGCTGACACTGGTCAGCCGGTTGCGGTTGCGCATGCTGCGTTTTGTAACTTTGATCCCGGTGATCTTGTCGGTGGCGCTGGTGTTAAGGCGGGGAGCAACATCGATCGATCAAAAACTCTCGGCGCGTCCGCTGGCGGTTGAGATCGCGAGTGTGGAGACGCATCAGTTGCCGCTCGCGGTCTACGGTGTTCCGCGTGAGTTGGAGTTCGGGCTCACGTTTTATCGCAACCAGACGATCGCGCGCTATGATGGGGGGACCATACCAGCCGTAGAGCATCTGCTAGTAGCTCCAGCGGCGTGGAAGGTGAATGTCGCTAAGCAAACGGCGGGGCGGCGCGTGTTGTTCCTCGGCCATTACGCGCCGCAGGCGGTGGATTACTATTGGGTGGCGGCTAAGCCTTAGCAATATGCGGCCAATCTTCACCGCAAGATCGCGAAGGGATCGCAGCGTACCCTAAGACTTTCCTTAGCCTTCATCGCATCTCCATCTGTTGCTGCCAGTTGTTCGCCCGGTTTGCCTCTCGTGGGCGAACCAACTACACTCGAAATTTTGCCGCGCGACTTGCGCTTGCCGCCGCGCAGGAGCCCTTTGGAGATTCTGGACCTCAGGCATTTTTCTTCCGTAGATCTGCGTCCTCTGCTCGACGATGAAACGCAGGTGTGGGCGCGACAGCTGTCGTGGGATTACTCCGGCTCGGCGCAGATGATTCTGCGTTATGTGGATGCCAAAATCCTGCCGGGATATGCGGCGGTGGATCGTGGCCGCGTTTTCGGGTACTCGTTCTTTGTGTACGAGGGCAGCAAAGGAGTGATTGGCGATCTCTACGTCCTGAACGGGAGTCGGCTTCCTGTCTCGCGTGAGGTCGAAGTGAAGTTGCTGACCCATGTCATCGAGACGTTGCAACAGTCTCCGGGAATTCATCGCGTGGAGGCGCAACTGCTGGCGCACGACGCGAACTCGGTCTCGCGCCCGTTTCTCGATACTGGATTCCAGCGGCATCCGCGACTGTTCATGACGTTGATGCTAGGAAACGCCGTGCACCTGGAGAAAGGCCCAATTTATCCCGAATTGAAATCCGCCCGTGGGTTGACAGCGACTATCAACCCTCCGCGGCAGTCATCACAGCAGCTTATCGCAGCCACGTAGATGCTCAGATCAATGACCAGTATCATACCCTCAGTGGTTCGCTGCGCTTCCTCAACAACATCGTGCGCTTCCCCGGTTGCGGAATATTCGATGCAGAGTCGTCTTTCGTTGCACTGGACCGCAAAGCCAAGAGTCTGATCGGATTGATTCTGTGTTCTCGCGTCCGGCACGACGTTGGCCATGTGACTCAAGTATGCGTTCTGCCGGAGTATCGCTCGCGACGGATTGGCGAGGCTTTAATGGCAGCCACGGAACGGAATCTGCGCCAGCGAAACTTTGCGCTACTGTCGCTGACCGTGACAGAAGCGAACGCGCGCGCCGTCGCTCTTTACCGCCGCCTGCAGTTCGAATCGAAGAGAATTTTTGATGCCTTTGTGTGGGAAGGATAGTGAGCTCTTAGGCTGTGGCTCCTGGCCTTTAGCTTTGTCGGGATGGTCATGACGAGCCGAGAGCTAAAGCTAAAAGCTGATAGCTATCTGCGCAACACCCACATCGCCCAGCCCGCGACGAAGACGCCGCCTAAAAACATCACGAAACAATAGAGGCCGTACTTCACCATCTCGCGCGTGGTCTCGCGGTGAGTAATGCCGAATACGATGGAAGCGAACAGGGCAAATACCACCGCGGCGCTGAAATGATTGAGCGTGATAGTCACTCGGCGAGTCTCCGCAAAAAGGTCTTGGCTGACGGCTGATAGCTGAAAGCTGAGAGCTGCCTCATCGTTTCTTCCCAATGGCGATGTGATAGGCGTCGGCGACGGCAATAAAGTTCAGCAATCCCGCGACGATCATGAACTTCGTTCCATAATCAGCGGTCGCGAATGCGATCGCGCCCTGGCCCCAGTCCATGGCCAGCGTCACAATATAAAGGCCGCCGGCACCAACATCACCGACGAATCCAAGAATATCGAGAATATCTCCGCCATTTGCCTTGTAAATGCGGCCCTGCATTGCCAGCCCCAGCACGAACAGGGTCGCAATCGAAATAAACAGCAGTAGGCCGCGAATCCAGCGCTTCTGAATCATATGTCCCGCGCCTGGAATCAGCCAACCGACCGCAGGGGCGATTACAGCCATGACGCTCGCAGGCTGGGTTTGGGTTAATCTCGTTTTTTCTGTCGTGGAATTTGCCATTCAGATGTTCACAATCTCGCGTTGAATTTTCCCTGTCACTTCGGCGGACTTCGGGCGCACCAGCACATTCACTTCGCTACGCACGCCGAATTCCGGCAGGTAGATGCCGGGTTCGATGGAGAAGCAGGAGTTAGGAAGAATCTGCCGCTCGTCGTGAATCTCCAGATCGTCCATATTGGCCCCGTTGGAATGAACGTCAGTCCCAATGGAGTGTCCCGTGCGATGGATGAAATAATCGCCATAGCCGGCTTTCTGAATAAGGCCGCGCGTGGCATGATCCACTTCCCATCCGGCGATGCGGCGTCCAGATTTAATTGCGTCAACGACGGTTTTCACGCCGGCATCGCGCGCATCGCGCACGATCTCGAAAACTTCGCGCATCCGCCCCGACGGCGCTGCGCCCACGAAACCCATCCACGTAATATCGTAGTACACCGCTCCTGGCGTATTCTTCTTGCCCCAGACATCGAGCAGAATTAGGTCGCCCTCGCGAATCGGCACGGGACGGCTGGCCTGCGGTTCGTAGTGAGGATTGCCGGCATTGGCGTTGACCGCCACGATTGGGGGATCGTCGGTCAACAGATTCTCGCGAGCGAATGCCTCCACAAACCACTGTTGGATTTCATGTTCCTTCGTCCCACCGTTACGAACGCGCCTGCCAATTTCCTTAAATGCTTCGGCCACAATCGAGTCAACGCTGTCGCGCGCCGCGAAGTGCGAGCGAATCTGCTCTTCGCTCCATGTCGATTCGAACTGTGCGATCAGGTCCGCCGCACTCACCACGTTCTTGCCTAGCCCACGCAGCAGGTCGATGGTCCCGCCGTCGACCAGGGAAATTGTGAAAACAATATTATTGGGAGAGTACTGCATCGCAATGTCGCGATAATTCGCCAGGATGGACTTCAGCTTGTCGAACAACTCCTGCCAGCCGGAATACTGGTGTTTCTTGCCGGGCAGGGAGTCGAGATGGCCAGCTTCGATCTTGTGCACAAGCTTGATGGGTTCGCCTTCGGCAGGAAGCAAATAGAACCAACGGCGCGTCACCATCAAGCGCGCAGGCAAACCCAGCACGCGGTAGGCGATGGGATCACGATGATGATGGTCGTAGAACAACCAAGCGTCAATGTTGCGTTCGCGCAGCGCGGACTGAATGGCAGCCAGGTCCATTGGGAAATTCTTATTGTAATCAAGAGGACGGATTTGGGCGAATCGCGCTAGGCCGTTAGACGGCACATCAGTCCGTTTGGCAGATCAGGGCCTGAATCTTCAGCTTTACTGGACTCGGGAGTGTTTCGCACCCGGGCCGCGAAGCTTCATCGGATATGAAAGCGCACCTCGACTCCGACTGCGCATGCTTCTGCTGGTTTGGACTTGCGTGGTGACGTGAAATTCGAAGGTGTAAAAAGGCGGCCAACTGGGGCCGCCTCGGTCTTCTCGTATGTCGCCTACGCGGCGCGGGTTGTGGCGGTCGCCGGCCGGTAACCGCACTCTCGCGCCTTTCTGAGCGCCTGGGTGGCTTCCTCGGGAGAAATCAGTGGAATCGTCTGCACCGACTTGCATGCCCCGCCCGCGGCAAACGCTATGGCAATGGCCGCGGCGCTCACGTTGTCGGGCAAATCTACGATCACAACGACATCGTAGTCTCCGAAGGAAAACCACGCCGCTTCAATCTTTCCTCCCAGTTTCTCAATTGCGGGACGAACGGCTTCGATCCGGTTTTGCGGATCCGCTACTAACGCCTCCCATCCTTTTTGGGAATACGCGACTTGCTGAAGGTAATGTGGCATAGAACTTCCTTCCGATTCGCTAACAGGGGCGAATCATCCCAGAGGTCGGACGCGGAAGTCAAGAAGTCGCAGTTGCATCCCGCCGGACAAAGCGGTCGTACATCCATAGGGCCGCGGCGGTCGCAAGTCCGATTCCAGTTATCCAAAACCAGATGATAGTCGGACGATGTTGCTCCTCTCCGAAGTGATGCAGCAGAAACCCGCCGAGCGGTCCGCCGATCAGCGATCCAATGCCGATCGGCACGAAGGCGAATCCCATATACGTGCCTTGCTGTCCCGCAGGCGCCAGCCGTGAAATGTATTCGTAGTAGCGCGGTGCCTGGATGATTTCGCCCAGGGCCAGGAAAAATAACGAGAATACCGCGCCCCAGATGGTGGGCCGGAACGCCAGAACTAACCAGGAAAGTGACGTGATTACGGTGCCCAAAATAACTGCGGCAAAGGCCGGTATTCTGCGCGTAAAGAAATTTACCGCCAGCGTCAGACAGATCACCGTCAAGCCATCAACCACCAGAATCATCTCGACATCCGCATGAGGGTTGACGTAGCCGTGTATGAAGCCGGGCAGACTAATGTACTGTTGCCAGAACACGATCCAATAACCGGTGAAGATCACCAGGAACCACATGAACCGGCTGATACCCGCGAGCATAAGGATCAGGAAGCCGATCCAGATCCACCACGGGACCGACCACTCGGGTCTCGTCCACAGCGCGATCCGCAACAGCAAGGCGACGAGCAATACCGGTAAGACCAACCGGTACTTTCCCAGCACGATACAGAAATTTCGCGCGACCGTGGCGATGGAAGGGGGAGGCGCATCGCCGGCCTTGCGTGGCTCGCGGAAAAAGAGCAGGACGACAAAAAACATGGCGAAGACGCTGAGCGCAGCCACACGGTAAACATTCTCGACGCCAAGATGGCGATGAGCCCACGAAGCGAAATAGGGCCCGGCGGCACCGCCGATGTTGACCATCGTGTAGTAGATTGAGTAGCCGATGGAGCGAACGTTTTCTTTGGAAGCGCGCGCCGTGGTGCCGACCACGCACGGCTTGACCAGGGAAACTCCCAGGGCAGGAAGAATGAGGATGAAGCCGACAAACAGTCCGAGCGGCACTGCATTGCGCACTGGTGCCAACCAGGACGCTCCAATCGAACCGATCAGAAAATAAGAGGCCCCGAGAATGAGATAGGCGACGGAAAGAGCGCGACGAAAACCCAGGCGGTCGGCCGCGGCGCCGCCGAAAATCGCCAGAAACCAGACCATGCCGCCAAAAATGCCGGTTAACGTGCCGGTCTCCTCGGTGGAGAAACTCAGTTGTTCCTGCAAGTAAAGAGCAAGCGATGCAAACGCGCCGTAGTAAGCAAGCCGCTCAAAAATCTCGGTAATGTTGGCAATCCAGAACGGCTGCTCGAACCCGGTGCGGATCTCCTCGAAGCGTTGGGAAAAGGACAAAGGGGCTCCTGTATTTGTGTGGCACGGGTGCGCCGCCCGCGATCAGCTGCTCAGCCGATCGCGAACGTACTGGGCGGTCACTCCAGAAACGCGGATAACTTTATTCCGGCTAGTCTGACCGGACGCAATGGTAACGGAAGATCGCGGTACCTTCAAAAGTTTAGAGAAGAATTCAATACAGGCGTCGTTTCCTCGACCGTCGATTGGAGGCGTGGTCAGAGAAACTTTGAGCGCGGTACCGAGTTCACCGGTGATGGCATCCTTCTTGGCGCGTGGATGAATTTTGACGGCGAAAGATACGCCGGATGGATCTTCGTGAACGGGGAACATATCAGGATTATCTTTTTACTCTCTCCCCAAAGATCGCGGTACCTACGCGCACGCAAGTCGATCCCTCTTCAATCGCGATTTCGAAGTCGTGCGACATCCCCATGGAAAGGACGTCCACGCGAATTGCAGGAAGTTTGCGCGCAGCAATCGTGTCGCGCAATACGCGCAGCTTGCGGAAATAGGTTCGGGCCTCCTCCGGAGCGGTGAACGGAGGTACGGTCATCAATCCGCGAAACTCTAGGGCCTCCAGCCGCGGAGCGGCTAACAGCAGGTCTTCCAGTTCGCGTGAATCCGGCGCCACTCCGCTCTTCGCCGCCTCGCCGCCGACCTTGATTTCGATTAGCACCCTCAGCTTCTTACCTAGGGGGCCCGCGGCAGCATTCAGCCTCTCCGCCAACTTTACTGAATCGACGGAGTCCACAGCGCGGAACAGTTCGGCGGCCGTGGCGGCTTTATTGGTCTGCAGGTGCCCGATCATGTGCCACTCCGCTTGCGGCAGATCCGCGAGCGCGGCAGCCTTCCCGGCGAATTCCTTCACCCGGTTCTCCCCGAACAGCCGCAGTCCCTGGGCATAAGCTTCGCGAATGCGCTCTACGGGATGGGTCTTGCTCACTGCCATCAGCGCGATGTCGTCAGGAACGTCGTCCTGACCGCCGCGCGGATTCGACGAGTCGTTCGCGCACCGCCGCAATGTCCTCAGCGATCGACATAAGACACTAAACTACGAAGGATACACTCGGCCTGCGCTCGTTCGAAACTCACATCGTAAGAACTACTCTGGGACGGCGGCTGCAGGGCGCGCGGTAGCTTTTCGGTGTGCCGCGCGGTCAGATCCGATTCACAACCCTGGCTCTTGGCAGGCATTCGGAAGCTTGCGGCGCTAACCGCTTTGGATCGCTCTCGGAGGAGCTCAAGATCTTGAGATCAAGAGTGCATCGCACTACCTTTGGTGCAACTCCGTGCGGCAGCGTACTGACAAATGTTGGCAACACGGTGTATAAGAATCCCATCCCTGGCCGGAGTGTTGTGGATTTCACATCGCGATCCAGGCCAGAACCTTGATTTGCCTTTCCTCATCTGCGCTGTCCTCGAAAGCAGACTCGATTCGCTTGGGCCGGAGACGCCGTTGTGTTTGCGCATGGACCTCGTGAGCATTGTGGCGAGAATTCTCTCATTATGCAAAATCAATCACGCATAGAGTCGACCAACAAATCGCCCGCAGAAGAACAAAGGGAAAAAGCCATCGCGTCGTTTAGTCCCACTCGCTCGGCACATCGTATCGGGATCTTGATGTCCCAAACCGGCCGTTTTCTGGAGTGCATAACGTGTCGCTTGAGCTTTGTCTTTCCCCCTGGTTCCCGCTACGAAACGATTGCAAAGCAATTCGAATCTCATCTCTGCCAGTCTGCGATAGCCCGCGCCAGTGAAAGCTCACAATCGCCCGGGCCGGAGTTAGACCTTCAGGACTAAAGAGTTTTTCTGTGAACGCGGATAGTTCGCTTCAACCTTTCAGCGATGGGGTCTTTGCGGCTCGCGCTCTACTCGTAACGCAACGCAGTCATGGGATCTACCTTGACCGCCCGGCGCGCGGGGGCGGAACAGGCGATGGCGGCTACCAGGCTTAACAGAAACGTGACGGCCAACAGGACCAGAGGATCGCGGGAACTGCCCTGTGCCCATTGCGAGAGCACCCGACTCAGCGCAACTGCGAGGAGCATTCCCACCGCAATGCCGCTACCCACGCTCACCACCGTGGAGGCGAACACAATCCGCAGAACATGGGTGCGTGGGGCGCCCAGCGCCATGCGAATGCCGAATTCGTTGGTGCGCTGCGCGACCGAATAGGAAACGACGCTATAGAGGCCCACCGCAGCCAGTGCAAGAGCGAGCAGGGCGAATGCACCGAACAGCCATGCCACTAAATGCTCCTGTTCATATTCTTGCTGGCCGGTGATCCAGTGATCCAGATCTTCGACACTGCCATTGATCTGCTGGTCGGGATCGATTGAGTTGACCTGCTTTCCGATGGCGTGCAGAAGCGATAATGGCGGCACCTCTGAGCGTACGAGAATTTGAGTCCATACCCGCATGGAGAGCGTGTATGGCACGAAAGCTTCGGGCAGAATCGGATTTCTCAATCCGTCATCGCGTTTGTCCGCGATAATGCCCACAATCTGCAACCACGTGTCGGCGCCCGACGCGGCGGTCGTGTAAGGAGGTTCATCCTTCATGTCAGGAACTCTCAGAGAATGCCCGATCGCATCGCCCTCCGGGAAGTAGAGGCGCGCCATAGTCTGGTTGATGACCGCCACATGCGCCGCATTGTGGTTTTCGCTCTCATCCCAGATTCTGCCTTGCGCCAGCGGAATGCGTAGAACCGGGAAGTAACCGGGGCTCACAAAGTTGATGCGAACTTTTTGTTCGTCGCGCGGCAACTTTCCCAGGATCTCGATGCTCGTCTGCCAGCCATTGGACGGCGGAGTGGCATTCGAGGAAATCGCGGCCATGGTGACGCCGGGAACGGTCAACGCTTTATACCTCAACTGTTCGAAGTAGGCCTTGCGCGCCTCCCAGGTCGGGTACGCGCCATCATGAACCGGAATTCCAACTGACATCACATTGTGTGGGTCGTAGCCCAGGGGCGTGTGGATGAGGCGAAGAAACCCTTCCATTGCCGCTCCTGCCCCTGCCAGCATCACCAAGGTTAGAGCTACTTGCGCAGCCGTCAGGAAGCTGTGAGTCGTACGCCCGCGCACCACGCCTGCAATCTTGCGTGTACTCGACTGCATCACCTGGCTGACCTCAGGCCGCGAAAGCTGCAGGGCCGGCCACAGACCAAATAGAATTCCAGTGAGAAGCGCGATTCCCACGCTGAAGACGAGCACGGGTAAATTGATCTGGATTGCGGCTTCATGCGGGAAGGAATATTTGGGCAGCAGAACAATGATGATGGCGAGCGCGCGATAGGCCAACAAAACTCCCAGCGCGGCCCCGCTCAGGGAAAGCAGCAACGCTTCAGTCAGCAGTTGGCGGACAATGCGGCGCCGGCTGGCGCCAATCGCAGTCCGGACCGCAAATTCATGCTGACGGGCGGTACCACGCGCCAATAGAAGAATAGAAACGTTGCCGCAGCCGATGACCAGCAGAAGTGCTACGGCGCTGAACAGGAGATACAAGGTTCCACCAAGATCGCGCACGAATTGTTCGTTCAGCCCAACCACATGGAACTGAAAATGACTGGTGGGGAAATGCTTGGGCGTTTCCTTGGCGAACTGCTCGATCAAGGGCTGCAGTGCTGCATTTGCAGCCTCGTGGATCACCCCCGGCTTCAGACGGATGCCAACGTAAAAGGCTTTCGTCGGATCCTGCGTAACTTTTTGCGGGAGGTAGACATCGCCGTCGCCCCAGGTGAAGCGTGGGGCGGCGACACCAACCATCGTGTAATTCTTGCGGACTAATTGCAGTGTCTGACCTAGCACGGCGGGATCGCCGTTGAAGTGGCGTTTCCAGAATTTGTAGCTGAGCACGGCGACCGGCTGAGGTTCTTGACCATCGATTGCATCGGAGGGAATCAATCCACGTCCGAGTGCGGGAGGAACCCCGAAGAAAACAAAACTATTGGAGGTCAGGTAGACGCCTTGCACGTCTTCGGGCAGATCGTGGCCGGTGACGGTGAGGCTCCAGTCATCCTCCATGAAGGCGTCTTCGACCACGGGGGAGTTGCGGATCTGCTGCCACTGGCCGCCGGTCAAGCCGAAGCCCATTTCCTGGTTGGTCTTGTCGCTGAGCCTCATGTGGACCATGCGGTCCGGGCTCGCATAAGGATAGGGATTCATCAGGATGGCATAGACAGCGCTGAAGACGGCGGTCGTGGCTCCGATGCCCAGAGCCAACGAAATGACCGCCGTAAAGGTGAATCCTAAGTTCCTGAAAAGTTGGCGGAGGCTGAAACGGAAATCCTGGAGCAAGGTCTGCATGGCTCGTATTCCCCGAGGGATGGACGGGAAAGTCGGGCGTCTGTCACCAATCGTGGAGATTTAAGTCGCTCAATCTTCAGGACGAAACAATTTGTGCGAAGGGGCATTCTGCTCGGTTTTGAGTTGAGAATACTGCAGTGCGTGCTAGTGGTCCTGGGCTGGCGGCACTGTTGAAGTGATTACGCGCATGCCATTGGCATCGAAGACAAAGGTTTTGACTTCAGCTTCGGCGCCGTCGGCGGGGATTTCCTGGCCGTTCCAGAGAAATGTAACTCCAGCGGCATTGCCGATTCGGACGACGATTTCGCGGGCAGCACGGATGGAGGCATGGGCCGGAGCGATGAGAGTTTCCTGGCTCACGTTTTGGCCGTCGGCCTGGACGGAGATCCAGGAAGTTTCCTGAGCGCGGATCACCAGTTTCAAAGGGACGGCCGACTGTGCGAGTGGCGGACTGGGAGTCAACTGGTGGAAAGTCCTGGTGGTTACGTCATTCCCTTCAGGATTCCCAGGGGCACTAGCCGGTAAAGACGTAGAGGTAGCTGGCGCAGCTGTGGATGAACTACTGGGTGTTGCGGAAGACTGAGAGCCCCGCGGCGGAAGAGAATTCGAATTGGAAGACGGATTCAAAGTTGCGGTGCTGTGGGTGGGCGCGGGACTTGGGGATTGATCGATGGCTGGTGGTGCGGGAACCGAAGGGGGGACGGCAGTAACTGTTTTTTCCTGTTGGGGTGCTGCGTTCGATGCGGCGGCCGTCGTGTGGGACAGGTGAGAGCGGCGTAACCAAAGAATGCCAGCCAGGATCAGAACGACGGCGGCGATCGTCAGGATGCTCCATGGCATTTCACGATCGGAATTTCTCGAGAAACTTTTTCGTGGAGGGCGAACATCTTCAGCGCGAGGAAGTTGCAGCTCAGGAAGTTCCTGGACTTCTACGGCGGATGACGATTTGACGGCGGTCTTTTTTGAACCGACTAAGTGGCGCTTTTCTGGCGTCGCAAGACGTTGCGGCGAGTTTTGTTTCGAGGAATCTTCCGGTTCCCACACCTCGTGAGCGTCGATCTGCGCCTGGCGAAGGCAGCTGAGATAGTCGCTAACGGCCTCCTCGTCATTCAATCCCAGATGCTTGGCGTAAGCGCGGATGAATCCCTTGTTGAACACGCCCCCAGGGAGTTGGTCGAAGTGTTCCTCTTCGATAGCCCGTAGCATGCGCGCCCCAATCTTAGTGACGTTGGAAACGTCATCGAGCGACATCTCCTTCTTTTCGCGCGCCTTGCGGAATTTGTCTCCGAATTCGCCCACATTGTCCTGCCAGGAAGGCGTCTTTCGCCCGTATGATGTCGGGAACATCATAGGTCAAGAAGAGAATGCACGCCACCGCCAAGAGTGAAACCCGGAAGTAACTTACGACCCAGACTCGCCTTTCTAGGGCTTTTTGCGGAGCACAACCGTAAATTGCGCTTTGCACGTGTTGGCTGGTTCGTCGAACGCCTCAGCGGTGCGGTCGCCTTCCGAGGCTTCGAAGAACAAGCCGTGCTTCACGCGTTCGGGAAGCCCGGCGAAGCGGGCTTTGCCGTCGGAGTTAGTCCCCACTTCCAGGTCGAGCTTGTGGGCGTACATGAATCCGTAGGCGATGTGGACTTTTATCTTGGCGGCGTAAACCGGAGCGCCAGCAGCGTCGGTGACCGTGAAGTCGGCGGAACAGGGGCCGGCTCCCCCATCAACGACGGGAACGGGTTGGGCATCGGATCCGCTACCTGCCTGAACAGCAGCCAAAACCAGAGCGACCGTGCACGCGGCGAGCAACGGACTGGGCTTTAGAAGTGGATTTAGATTCGATCGCATGCTGAAAGGATACCCCAGAGAGGGGATCGTTGGGGGATCGCTGTCGTTGTAGGTGCCACATGCCATTGGCTTTACAGGTACCAGTTACCAACGGTCATTGCGGGTGCACGAAAGTGACGAATATACTTTTGGAACACCATCCATCGTAGTGAGGGAACCGGAATTACCGCATGCCTGAGGCTGGCACTCAATTGACGCGACAGAATCAGGAGCTGGCGATTTTTCACGACGTGGCCAAAGCGCTCACGTCGTCGCTGGATCTCGATTCCATTCTGCAGACCATCATGGACAAGATGGCGGAATATTTTCGTCCAGATACTTGGTCGTTGCTGATGGTGGACGAAGGACTCGACGAACTCTACTTCGCCATCGCCGTCGGCGATAAGTCGGACGCACTGAAAAGCGTACGCCTGAAAATGGGCGAAGGGATTGCCGGCTGGGTAGCGAAACATGGGGAGTCCCGAATTGTGCCGGATGTGCAAGCCGACCCGGTCTTTGCGAGCCGCGTGGACCAGACCACTAAGTGGGAAACGCGATCTGTGATCTGCGTGCCGATTCGATCGAAACTGCGTGTTCTGGGAGTGATCCAACTGGTCAATGTGGACATGGCGCACTTCAAGGATGCGGAACTATTCTTTCTGCAGTCACTGTGTGACTACGCAGCCATTGCCATTGAGAATGCGCGCTGGGTGGAGAAGATTCAGGAACTCACAATCACCGACGATTGCACCGGTTTATATAACGCGCGCCACCTGTATAAAACGCTGGACACGGAAGTCTATCGCTCATCTCGATTCGGTTACGAATTCAGCATCCTGTTTATCGATCTGGATCACTTCAAGGCGGTCAACGACACGCACGGCCATTTGATTGGCAGCAAACTGCTGGCGGAGATCGGGTATTTGATCAAGGCACAGTTGCGATTGATCGATTTTGCGTTTCGCTACGGCGGCGACGAGTTTGTCGTGCTGCTGCCGCAGACCGGGAAAGATCAGGCGCTGGTGGTGGCGAAACGGTTGCGCGACGGAATGAGGGCCAGCAGCTTTTGCCGCGAAGAAGGGCTAAATCTGAATGTACGCGCGTCGATTGGACTCGCGACCTATCCGCACGATGCGCGCACGGCGCATGACGTGATTCGGCAGGCGGACGGAATGATGTATATGGTGAAGAATTCCAGCCGGGATAATATCGGAGTCGCACAGCGGGGAACGTTGAAGGAATAGGCTCGAACCGCGGAATCGTTCCCACCCAAAATTACTCCACCCAAAGCATTTCGCTCATAGTATCCCTACATTTTGCAGTTTGACTCAATGAGGTTGTGTGTCAACCTCCGGCTTAGCTTCCGGTTTCCAAGGATTGGCATTCGCCGGAGCTTTGGGATTGACGCCGAAATCCCAGACGTAGAGGTTCATGCCTTCTTTGCCGGTGTCTTGCTGGGTCATCGTTTCAACCAGGACATATTCTCCGGGTGCAAGATTCTCGATCGGAGTGACTTTGAGCCAGCCTCCGTTGACGCGGGTGGCGGTGGTCTTGACAAGGTGCTGGTCCTGGCTGATTTTTCCGGTGACCTGCCGTTTCACGTCGCCCAGGATGCGCTTGCCGTTTTTTACCTCGGCGCGAACGATCCGAAAATGGTCGGAGGCTACGATGGGCTGCTGCGCCTGCTGAGGCTGCTGCGGTTCCTGCACGGCGCGGGTGGAATCTTTCGCATCGGCCGCCGCGTGATCGGGAGCCCCGTCAATGTTGATGTAGAGCGAGGGAACATCGACGTGAGACTGCACCGGGGCATGGGCGCCATCGAGTTCGATAGTCATCTTAAGGCCAGCCACGGGATTCATGGCACCGTGGAAGATGTTGCCTTTGGTGTTGCGATTGACGTCGCCAGCAGTCTGTTGAAGCTCTACGATCTGAGACTCACCCTGAAAACTGTCGAGCAGAAACACTCCTGAATCCTCGGGCAGGCGCAGTCCGGGCGCGACTTGCGGAAGTAGCGTTTCTTCCCGTTCGCGCTGGTGTTCGACTTCTTTGTCAAGTTGTACGGCTTCGGGGACGGATGCTCCCGCGGCGCGATCTTTTTCGTACTTCTCGGTTGCGGGCCAGTCGACCAGCGATTCCGGAAGCTCCTCCCATTCATTGCGCTCAGCGCTCAGGTAGCGTACGCGGTCGCCTTTCGTTTCGTATTTTGTGACTAACTGGTACGAACCGTCTTTGAGGATGAGACGGCGCGCGAGATCCTGGGCAGGGGAGATCGCCGGTAGAGTGAGCAGGGCTATCAGGCTGGCCAATAACAGCGTGGGCCGAAAGCTTCCCCGGATGGCTGCACAGTTTAAGAGCATGTCTTCCAATTATCGTTCGGAGGGAGCGAAGAGTCGAATCGTTCATCGGACACCGGGATCATCAAGCGCGAGGATTAGTTCCTGCGCCTCATCCGCAGGGATGAAACCAGAGATTGCATCACGGGCAAACCTAAACTGAAACGCCACTGAGGGGTTCGCCTGATCCACGGCAAGCCGCATGTTGTAGTATGCTGTTGCTCGCTAAAGCCACCGCAACAAAAAAAATGAGACGTATTTCTTTTGCATCAGCTGTCTCTTCTCTCGTGTCTCTCACGTTCCTGGCCTTCGCCCTGGGCCAATCCGGTCCGGCTGTGTCGTCCGCAAACGGACGGGGTTCTGCCCAGGGCAGATCTGCTTCCGCGCAACCTTCGCAACCGGTTTCCTACGCATCAATGACGCAGTTGAATGGAATGCTGACGCAATTGGAAGCGACCTCAAAAAGCACACAGGCCGATCTGGCGAAGTTGCGGATCGAGCGCTGGAAGACGGACGCCAACTCGAAGAAGCAGACGCTGGCGAATGTGGACTCCATTCAGCGCAACCTGCAGGGCGCACTGCCGGAGATCATCGCGCAATTGCAGGCGCAGGCCGAAGATCTGCCGATAACTTTCAAACTCTACCGCAATCTCGATGCCCTGTATGACGTAGTGGGAAATGTGGCGGAAGTGACCGGGGCCTTCGGATCGAAAGACGATTTTCAGGCGCTCTCGAATGATCTCAACACTTTTGAGAGTACGCGGAAACAGTTGGCGCAGCGCATTGAAAGCCTGTCGTCAGCCAAGGAAGCTGAAATCGTGCGGTTGCGGGCGGACCTGAAGACGGCGCAGGCGGCAATTCCGGCGGCTCCGCCGAAGAAGATTGTCGTTGACGATAACGAGCCGCCAAAAAAACCTGCAGTGAAGAGACGGAAGCCGGCTGCGAAACCGGCGACTTCCTCCAGAGGGACGCCGGCGCCGGGGCAGACGCCACCGCCCCAGGCGCCGGCGAAGCCTCAGTAGTCCGTTCGACCGCGGACCTCAGATTCTTGGCAATGTAGACGACTCTCAACCTCTCCTATGCCTCACATCGGGCTTAAGAATCTGTTACCCTTCCCTCCGCATCTACATCGCACTCCGATCTCGTTAGCGCGGTAATTGATCATTGTTAATTGATCATTGGTCATCGATTCGAGGTCGTTGGTCCTAGGTCCGACGGCTGAGGTCAGAAGTCCAGCGTTTATGAATTCACATGGCAGCATCGTGGCGACGGTTTTCGGCCTCATCATCATCTGGGTCGTGCTGCTGGACGCGTTCGAAACGGTGGTGCTTCCGCGCCGGGTGACGCGGCACTTCAAGCTGACCGCCTGGTTCTACCGCCGGACATGGATTCCCTGGCGAGGAATCGCGCGGCGTGTCAAGACACCGTCACGGCAGCAGAATTTCCTGGGATATTTTGGGCCACTCTCGCTCATCCTGCTGCTGGCTTTTTGGGCTACGGGATTGATCTTTGGGTTTGCCCTGGTTCAGCACGGCATCGGTGGACACGAACAGCTCAATCAGGAGCCTCTGACCTTCGGCAGGATTCTTTATCACAGCGGAGAGACTTTTTTTACTCTGGGATACGGCGACATCGTGCCGACTTCGGGCGGGGCACGGGCGCTTTCGGTGATCGAAGCGGGGATGGGCTTCGCATTTTTGGGCGTGGTAATTGGATATATCCCCGTAGTATATGCGTCGTTCTCGAGGCGCGAAATTCAGATATCTATGTTGGATGCGCGGGCGGGATCACCTCCTTCGGCGGCGGAGTTGCTGCTGCGCTTGGCCGGCAGATCGGAAGATCCAGGGGTGGATCAGAGAGTACTGGATGAAGTTTTGCGAGACTGGGAGCGCTGGGCGGCAGAATTGCTGGAGAGTCATATTTCATATCCGGTGCTTAGTTTTTTCCGCTCGCAGCACAGTAACCAGTCGTGGCTGGGCGCGCTGACAATCATGCTCGACGTGACTTCGCTGGTGCTGACTGGGATTGAAGGGGTGCATCCGGGGCAGGCCAAGCTTACGTTCGCCATGGCGCGGCACGCGGCCGTGGATCTGGCACAGGTGGTGAATGCGCGCTACGATCCAGGCGCGGCGGAACGGTTGCTGGAGGACGAGTTGAACGCCTTGCGCGAGGCGCTTGCGGCCGCTGGGCTGCGGCTACGAAAAGATGAATATGGGCAGGACAAACTGGTCAAGCTGCGGTCCATGTATGAACCTTATGCGCACTCGATCGCGCGCAACCTGATGCTGACGCTGCCGCCATGGCGGCACTCCGAGAAGGCGCGCGACAACTGGCAGGCGGGGCCGTGGGACCGTCTGATCCAGGCGCGTGGACTGGGGATGCTCGGAGAGAGAGCGGCGGGGCCACCGCAAGTGCTGACGGGAGAGGACCACTTCTGAGCTCGCGGTTGATACCCCTGCGCAACATTTCCGATAGCGCGGCCTGACGTAGCACGTCTTTGCGAAGCCCCGGACGCATTCGTCCCGGGCCGTGCGTGCTAACATCGGATTTCTCCGAGATTCCTCCGTATGAAACATACTGGCGAGAACGTGGTGCGCATTGAGGCTGAAGCCTTGCGCGCACTGGCGGACCGAATCGCCGGGCCGATGGCGGAAGCATTTGCGAGCGCGGTGGAGTTGCTGTTCTGCTGCGCGGGACGCGTGGTGGTCACAGGCATGGGCAAGAGCGGACTGATCGCGCGCAAGATTGCGGCGACGTTTAGTTCGACGGGAACTCCAGCGTTGTACCTGCATCCGGTGGAAGCGCTGCACGGGGATTTGGGGATGGTGGTGCGCGGGGATGCGGTTCTGGCGCTTTCGGCTTCCGGTGAAACCGAAGAAATTTTGCAGTTGCTGGCGACGATCAAGCGTTTGCGGGTGCCCTTGATTTCCATGACTGCCGATGAGCTAGTTGGAAAAAGCGCGGCCGAGTCGCTTACGCCCTCACAACCATCTGCCGCACGGACTATCTCTACTTTGGCGGCGGCTGCGGATGTGGCTCTGGATTGTTCGATTGCTGAAGAGGCTTGCTTGCTGGGGCTGGCGCCGACGGCTTCGACCACGACGATGTTGGCGTTAGGAGATGCGCTGGCGGTGACGCTTAGCGAACGGCGAGGATTCAAAACAGAGGATTTTGCTAACCTGCATCCCGGGGGAAAGTTGGGAAAGCGGTTGGCGCGGGTGGAGTCGTTGATGCACACCGGGGAGGCACTGCCTTGCGTGGCGTCGACGACCAGGATGCCGGACGTGATCTACGAGATGTCACGCAAAAAGTTGGGTGTCACGGCAGTGGTGGAAGGCGGCAGACTAATCGGAATCGTCAGCGACGGGGATTTGCGGCGACTGCTCGAGAAGCGAGGAAAGGATGTGATGGATTTGACCGCAGGCGAGGCGATGACGAAGGATCCGAAGACGATCGCGGCTGCGGAATTTGCGGCGACCGCGCTGGCGCTGATGGAGGAGAAAAAGATTACGTCGTTGATGGTTGTAGACGCAGCCGGAATGCTGGAAGGAATTGTGCATCTGCACGATCTGTGGGGAACAGAGATATTTTGAACCGAGTGTAATCTGTAATTCTGTCATTGAGAGGCGGGCGATCGGTTTTCAATTACGCAATTACTGAATCAAGAGAGTTGACATGTATCACTACGATCCCAATACCGCGCTGGAAGAATTAACGGAAGATGCGACGCTGCCCAACCCTGTGCATGTGCGCGACATGATTCTGCGCAAGCATCCCTCGACCGACAAGGCTCTGGAACTGAACCGCCTGTTCGTGGAGTATCAGAAGTTTTTCGGCGAGGCGCAAAAGTTGGGGAAAGAGATATTGAAGCAATTAGCGGGGTAGTTAGTTCCGAGTACCGAGTGATTTTGCTGCCACAGAGTCGTATCGTCCAGCCACGAAATCGATCAATTCCTCGCGAGTGAAGCCCGATTCCCTCAGCAGAGACATTAAAGTTCCCTTCGGCAAATCGCGATTGTGATTGGGAACGACTGCGCCGGCGATGGGTGGTGGGATGATAGAAAACGAAATGGCTGCCGGAAGTGTGGTCTAGTACGAAGCCATTTTACTCTAGGAATCGGATGACTTGGCGCGGCTTGGTCGCGGGTAACTTGGGCATCTACTACCCTTATATCAATTGCAAAAGCTATAAAACCAGCATAACTGTAAGGAAAGTGCGCAGAAGTGGAAAACTGGGGCATCTTGTATTGTTATCAGTGGGTTTAGGCTAGGTCACGATACTGGTTCCGAAACAGGGTTGTGTCTTTTGTTCTTCTCCTCACCACTGCAAATCAATTTGGAGAATCAGCTCTCAGCGCGTGTACTCTAAATCCAGAGTAGCGACCAAGGTGTTCTCGTCGGTGGGAATCGGATGTTTGTGTTTGCGCAGGCTGGCGATGTAACCGGAGATGGCGTCCTTAGCCATTTCGCGGGCTTCATCCACGGTGCGGCCGTAGGTCACGCAGCCTGGCAAGGCGGGAACGAGAGCGGTATAGCCGCCTTCGCGTTCGGGCCGGAGCATGATGTTGTAGCGGTAGTGCGCTTTGGGCATGAGGGTTGAAGCGATTCTAGACTGCGGGTGAGATGTAGTCAAAGCGCGTAGGGAGCCTTCGTCTGCCCGAGTTGTGCTCGGCGGACACCCGAGAGGGCTGTCCCCAGAATAGCCCCTTCGTTCGAGCATTCATTTACAATCATGAATTCCACTTCCATTGAGAACCCACACTATGCATCGTTGGTCTGAACTGTTTATTCCTACACTGCGCGAAGCCCCGGCGGATGCCGAGGTCGCGAGCCACAAGTTTCTGGTGCGCGCCGGGTATATTCGTCAGCTCGCGGCCGGAATTTATTCGTATCTTTTTCTCGGCAACCGGTCATTCAACAAAATCATTGCGATTGTGCGCGAGGAGATGGACCGGATCGGGCAGGAGTTCTATTTGCCTGCGCTGCATCCGCGGGAAATTTGGGAGGCGAGTGGGCGCTGGGCGCTCATGGGGGACAACCTGTTTCGGTTGAAAGACCGCAGGGGCGCGGACCTGGCACTGGGGATGACCGAAGAAGAGGTCATGACGTCGATTGCGCTGAAGGAGTTACGGAGTTACAAACAGCTGCCGCAGATCTGGTACCAGATCGCGCCGAAGTTTCGCGACGAGCCGCGGCCGAAGTCGGGGCTGCTGCGGGTGCGGCAGTTCATGATGAAGGACTCATACTCGTTCGATATTGACCCCGCCGGACTCGACGTTTCGTACAAAAAGCACTACGACACCTACTGCCGCATTTTTGACCGGTGCGGGCTCAAGTACATGGTCGTAGAGGCGGACTCTGGGGCAATGGGCGGGAAGGAGTCGCACGAGTTCATGGTGCGGACTCCGGCGGGCGAAGACCAGATCGTGAGCTGCGAAGGTTGCACTTACGCCGCGAACCTGGAAAAGGCTAGTTCGAAACTGGACAGTGTTGCGGATCTTGGCGCTGAGGGCGACGGGAAGCCGCTCGAAGTGCACACCCCGGGGCAGAAGACGATTGAAGATGTCGCTAAGTATTTGGGTGTGTCGCCCAAAAACAAGATCAAAACACTCGCCTATATGGCCGAGAAGAAGGATGCTTCCGGAAAAACGAAAGCGCGCGCGATCGTCGTGCTGATGCGCGGGGATCATCAACTGAACGAGGCCAAGCTGAACGGCGCGGTCGGAGGCACAGTCCGGCCGATGGAAGACAGCGAGATCAGGGCGCTGTTCCAGTCTCCGGCAGGATACTTGGGACCGCTAGGGATTCACTGGGCAAAGGACCAGAAGAACGATGTGGAGAAGCCAGTGCTTCTCGTGGACCGAGCCTTGGAGGGACGGACCAACCTGATTGCAGGGGCGAACAAAGAGAACTTTCACCTGAAGAACCTGACTCCCGGGAAGGACTTTCACCCGACGGCCTATGCGGATTTGCGCGCGGTGACGGCGGGCGAGGCCTGTCCGAATTGTGGGAAAGCGTTGCGCATCGACACGGCAGTCGAGATAGGGCACATCTTTAAGCTCGGCTACCGCTATTCGGAGTCGATGGGTTTGCGCGTACTCGACAAAAACGGCAAGGAAGTCACGCCGATCATGGGCAGCTACGGCATTGGGATCGAACGGATTCTGACCGCGGCGGTGGAGCAGGGCAACGACGAGAATGGGTTCTGGCTGCCGCCGGCGATCGCGCCGTTCGAGATTGTGGTTGCCCCAGTCAACGTGAAAGATGAGACCGTGCGGACGGCGGCGGAAGACATTGCGAAGAGGTTGGAAGCGGCTGGATTCGACGTGATTCTGGACGACCGCGATGAACGGCCGGGAGTGAAGTTCAAGGATGCCGATCTGGTCGGTATCCCGTTTCGGATCACTGTAGGAAAGAAGGTTACCGAAGGTACGGTGGAGGTCGTTCTGCGCTCGACCCGCGAGGTTCGGGATGTTAGGATCACCGCAATCGTGGAATCTTTCGAGCCGTTGCTCCGCCGATGACATGAGATGCTTTTTGTCCTAAGCGGAGCAGAATGCAGGACATGGGGACACTCAAAGCAATTGTCGGGTTTCTGGTCATCGTGGGCGCCATCTACGCCGGATTTCAGATCATTCCGCCGGAGCTGAGCAATTATTCATTTCAGGACGACTTGCGGACCGTGGCTATGACCGGGGGAGCGAATCCCCATACGACCGATCAGGAGTTGGTGGATTCCATTATTAGGAAAGCCCAGGAACATCAAATTGTTCTCACTCCCGAAAGCGTGACGGTGCAGCGCATCGGCACCCCGGGAGCGCCGGCGGTTTACGTGGCAGCTGATTACACTGTTCCCGTCAGCTTGCCGGGTTATTCCTTCCGATTGCATTTCACCCCTTCGAGCGGCAACAAGGCTTTCTAAAGCTGAGTCTCGCCAAATCTCATCCTCGGGAGTGAATCCCATGCGCAACGAAGAGGTCGTGAAATCATTGAAGTCATCCGATTGCTTCACCCTTACCCTCAATCGCGTCCTGTGATTTAGCGACGAAAAAACTGAATTTGCCTTTCGCACTCGGTCCGGTGACTTCCATGCCTCGCTTTCTATCCACACTTCGCGCCTGAATCTGAACAAAAGGGAATACCGGATATCAAAATGACGTTCGTAACTTGTCACCCGGTTACGCGCGACCTACCATCGGCGTGAGGAAGAGAGTCGTATCACGTGGTCTGCGAGGCCAAAAGTTTCCAGGGAGAAGTCATGGCAATGAAAGTTCGAGTGCTCCTCTGCTCAGTCGTCGTGTTGGCCCTGATGGGGCTGGGTGGCTGCGGCCATTACACCTGCGGCAATACATTTGGAAGTGCCACTTGCTCGTCTTCGGGCAGCGGAGGCGTCTCGCAGGGCGGTGGGGGTACCAGCGGGACTCCGGCCGCGTTTGACTTCTTCGAGAACAGCGGAACCTTGGACGCAGCCCTGCTGGACACCTCGGGCAATTTCAATCTGATTTCTAATTTCGTGAGCCCCCCGCAGACACTGAGCGGCATTGGCGGCATGATCATCGTCCAAAAGCAATGGCTGTATATGGCGCTCACCGGCGGCTTGCAGATACAGGCTTATTCAATCAATGGCGGAAATGGAGCTTTGACTGCCATTTCTGGCAGCCCCTTCTCCTCGCCCGACACGGATGCGATTACGTCAGATCCCGCAGGAAAGTTTCTATTCCTATGTGGCGCAGACGATGACCAGGTTACCGTTTTCGCGATCAACCAAACGAACGGATCGTTGACTGCCGTGGGTTCATTTCCTGCCGGGGTCGGCTTCGCGGAACAGGCTACGACGGACGGACTCGGGAAATTTCTCTATGTGACCGCAGGGAACCTCGGCGGTCAGGTTGCCATCTTTTCCATCGGTGCAAGCGGTTCTCTTACGCCTGTGGCGGGAAGCCCATTCTCCATCAGTATCGCGCAGCTCAAGAGCGAACCCACCGGCAAGTTCCTGTTGGGCGTAACCGGCAACGGGGCGAATAACGGTTTCGCCAGTGACGACCATGTGTATGTCTTTTCCATCAACCAATCTACGGGAGTGATTACACCAGTGGTGGGCTCACCCTTTGCAACGACGTTTACTCCGGCCGCCCTGACAGTTAATCCGAACGGAACCTTTGTTTACACGTTCAACCAAACCGTTACGGGCGTCTCTCCGATGGAAGGTTTCCAGTTCAACACGACGACAGGCGCACTGACTCCGCTGCCGACTTCACCTTTCGCAGCCCTGACAGCTCCCGCCGGAGTGTTCGATCAGAGCGGCGCCTACCTTTTCATGCATCCGGGTACCACTGTGACCGTGGCGAGCGTGGATAGCAGCACGGGCGCTTTGACTAGCATTGGTTCACCGATCACGGGCATCGGGTCGCCCGTTGGCTGGGCTGCCACGGATCCGCACTGAGAGACTTCGACTCGAAGGCTAAGCAGGGCGGAGTTCACACTCTCCGCCCTTGTTTTTTGTGACCAGCTTCAGATTAGCCCGGCTTCCATGGTCTGTTGATTGCATTGGCACCTCTGATGCAAGCCACGGAAAACATTCCCTGTAACCAGGCAGTACAATGGAATAGGAATGGAATAGTACGGAAGGCAGAAGGCAGTGTTTCGGGAGTGAAATTCAGGAAGAGAGTAACTGCAAACCCTGGTTTCCGCATCTTAGCGGCTAACAGCAGCCGTCTGAGAGCGTGACGGACCTTTCACCGATCAATCGTGACCATCAGGATCAGAATTCCGAAGGGACGCGGGGAGAATGCGGGCAGAGTATTCCGCTGGCTGCCCCGGGACCCGGTTCTGCGGGCTGCGCTGGTAGCGTTCATGATTCTGGCAGTATCGTTTACAGTATTATTTTCTTACTTTTACATCAAGTACGACCGGATCATTGAGAAGCGGTTCCGTACCCCGGTGTTTGCCAATTCGGCCAAGATTTACGCCCTGCCCAGGACCGTGCGCGATGGCGAAAAGATCGAACCACGGGAGATTGCCACCGAGCTGCGGCGAGCCGGCTACTCAGAGGAGGAAGGACAGTCCAGCCTGGGCAGTTTTCAATTGCTGAAAGACGGGATCGAGATCAATCCCGGGCCGGAGTCGTACCACAGCCCCGGAGCCGGCGCGCATTATGATCCATGACGGGCAGGTGGACCAGATCACCAGCAACGGCAACGACCTTTCCGCCTACGAACTGGAGCCGCAACTGGTGACCGCGCTGTTCGATGCCGAGCAGCGGTCGAAGCGCGAAATCGTGAAGTATAACGATATTCCTCCGATGATGGTGCAGGCGGTGCTGGCCATTGAAGACCGGCGCTTCTTTGAGCACAGCGGCGTAAATTTTCTGCGCATGGCGGAAGCGGCCTGGATCGACGTAATCCGCGGCACGCCACGATCAGGGCGGCTCGACGCTCACGATGCAGCTTTCGCGCGGATTTTTTCTGACCCCGGAAAAGACCATCAAGCGCAAACTGACGGAAATGCTGATTGCCGAGGAGTTGGAACAGAAATTCAGCAAGCAGCAGATTTTCGAGTTCTATGCGAACTGGGTGGATCTGGGGCAGAGAGGGTCGTTCTCGATCAGCGGATTCGCCGAGGCGTCGAAGGCATACTTTAACAAGGAACTGAAAGACATCACCCTGCCCGAGGCGGCGCTGCTGGCGGGAGTGATTCAGCGTCCCAGCTATCTTGTCGCCCTACCGTCATCCGGAGCGCGCTATGGACCGCCGGAATCTGGTGCTGGAATCGATGGTGGAGACGCACGCCATTACCCGCGAGCAGGCGGATAAAGCCAAGGCTGCGCCGCTGAAACTGGCGCCGCCGAACGTGGAGGCCAGCGACGCGCCATATTACGTAGACATGGTGCGCGACACATTGATCAGCAAGTTCAACGAGAGTGAGTTGAACGACGCAGTCGTACCGCATTTATACGACGCTCGATCCCGATCTGCAGAAGGCGGCCGCGCAGGCGGTGGAGATCGGGCATCAAGCTGGTGGATGAGCAGGTCAAGAAGTTGCGCACCAAGAAGGTGAAGGTAGGCAAGAAGATTGAAACCAAGGTGATGCCCGGTCCGCAGGCGCAAGTCGCGCTGGTCGTGCTCGATCCGCACACGGGCGCGGTGCTGGCTCTGGTGGGAGGGCGGGATTACGGCTGGAGCCAGTTGAATCACGCCGTATCCAAGCGGCCCACGGGATCGATCTTCAAGCCATTCGTGTATGCCGCGGCCATGAACAGCGCGCTGGACGGCTCGCCAACCGTGCTGACTCCGGCGTCGACGGTGACCGATGCGCCTTCGAGCTTCGCCTATGGCGACCAGATCTACGAGCCGCGCAATTACAAAGAGGAATATCACGGCGACGTGTCGTTGCGCTACGCGCTGGCCATGTCGCTGAACAATGCGACGGTGAAAGTGGCCGAAGAGGTCGGCTACGACAAGGTGGCAAACCTGGCGAAGTCGGCGGGAATAACTTCGGTGAAAGCGACTCCGGCGATGGCGCTGGGCTCCTACGATGCTTCGCCCCTGGACATGGCGGGCGCCTACACGATCTTCGCGAACAACGGGGTGCGGCTGTCGCCGATTCTGCTGCGCTCGGTGCGCAATGGCAAGGGCGACGTGATCGCAAACTACAGCACCGACCAGCGGCAGGTGCTCGACCCGCGGATTGCCTACATCATGACGAACATGATGGAAGGCGTCATCAACAACGGGCTGGGTTTTTCGGCGGTTCGCGGGCGAGGATTTACACCGCCAGCGGCGGGCAAGACCGGCAGTTCACACGATGGCTGGTTCGCCGGATATACCTCGAATTTGCTGTGCATTGTTTGGGTGGGATATGACGACTACAGCGACCTTAGATTAACTGGCGGAGTGACGGCTGCGCCCATCTGGACGGAGTTCATGAAGAAAGCGGCCGCGCTTCCGCAATATTCCGACATGCAAGGCGTTCCAGCAGCCGACGGGAGTGGTGGACGTGCAGCTGGATAAGATTACCAACCGCCTGGCGACTCCGACCTGTCCGGATGACTATGTTTCCGCTTTCGTGGCGGGAACCGAGCCGCGCGAGACCTGCGACGCCCAAGAAGGGATGAAAGGATTTTTCTCGAAGATTTTTGGCGGTGGCAACAAGACCATGCCGTCTTCAGGCCCGGCCCAGGTATCGATTCAGGAGGACCCCAACAATCCTCAGGATCCCAAGAAAAAGAAGGGATTTTTTGGAAAAATAGCGGGAATCTTTAAGGACGATAAGACCACTGCTCCCGCCCCGAAACCACCCGACAGCGGGGAGACTCCGCCGCATTGATCTGTAACCACAGCCGCCAACCACCAACCGCCAACCCTTTGTCATTCCGACAGGTGAGCGAAGCGAGCCAGGAGGAATCTGCTTTCTAAGGTGGATTAGCGTCGGCGAGGAAGTCCCTTCGCCGAGGCCTCGGCCCCAGGTGGTTCACGGAACGGTTCCACAGAATGCGCTCGTAACGCACTTCCAGCACGGTCAGTTATTCTGTGCCGCCCGGCGATTGAAGGACCACGCTGTCGCCCGCTGCGGACTTCATCAACGCGCGCGCCAGAGGTGACACCCAACTGATGTGGTTGCGGTCGAGATCGACTTCGTCGATGCCGACGATGCTCACCACCCGCTCCGTTCCGGCGGCATTGGCATAGCGCACGGTCGCTCCGAAGAATGCCCTCGTCGCCGCCTGCCCCGCTCTCGGGGCTTCCGGGTCCACCACTTCCGCGGCTTCGATTCGCTTGGTGAGAAAGCGAATCCGCCCATCGATCTGCCGCAGCCGCCGCTTGCCGTACTGATAGTCGGCGTTTTCACTGCGATCGCCGTTGCTGGCGGCCCACGCCACCACCTCCGTCACGGCCGGCCGTTCCCTGGTGAGCAGAAACCGTTGCTCATCTTTGAGTCGCTGCAGCCCGCTCGGCGTGATGTAGTTCTTGACATGCGTCGCGGGCTTGTCCGGTTGTGGTTTTCTCGTAAACCCTTTTCGCATCTCGTATGTTTCCATTGCACGACCGAGTTATCATGATGCTTGTGAAAATGCATCAAGCAGGCACCATCTACAGCGCTTACCAGCAATCGTTCCCCGTGGTGTTGGACTTGGACGCCACGGACGACGGTCATCTATCTGGCTTCGTGAATTTCCACGGCGGAAATCTACGACCACCATGGCTTTCCGGTACGGCCAGAAATTCTCGATCATTACTGAAGACCCAAGGGGCGGTATTGTCGCGGATTTCATTCATCTCAGCATAAAGTTCGTGCATCATCAGACCGCACAGGTGACTGGCTACATCGACGGTAGCCGTGCGCAGTTCCAGAACGTCAACACGGTTGCAAACGTTCAAGCTGAACTAGATGAACGCTTCGCTCGGATGGCAATCGAAGAAGCCACGAAGAGCATGCCGGAAGATACTCAGCCACGTCCCAAGGTCGGTGCGGTCGCAGTAAAGCACGGTCAACTGTTGGGTAAGGACTGCCGTACGGCTGTGATGTCGAATGGCAAGATGAATGGGCAGCACGCAGAATATCGCCTCAGCACTACCCTCAGTGGTGCTGACCTTGATGGTGCGACGATCTACACGACACTGGAACCATGCCTTAATCGTGGCGACCCAAAGGTGTCGTGCGTTGATCGGCTGATTTCGGTCAAGGTAGCCCGTGTTGTGATCGGTGCTCTTGACCCTGACCACCGCGGCAACGGCCTGAGGAAACTCGCTCATTCACCGAGCATCGAAGTCAGTTTGTTCCCGGCACATCTTCGAGCCGACGCTCGCCTGCTGATACAGGAATGGAAGGAATACAGCGAGAAGCAGCAGAAGAAGGTAGTCGCCAACCCTGAACGGGATGCGCTGCGAGAACGTATCCTCGAACAAAAGGGTAAAGAAGTGATATGGCTCAACAAGAAGAGCAACAGCCACGGCACAGGAACAATCGTAGACTGCGATGAGGAAGTCGCAATATTGCGATGTGGCACCGCTAACCCGTTCACCTATTCACTTTCTGAGCTTGAAACCAGCAAGCAATTCATGCACGGACGGATGCAGTTCGCACTAGTGTTCAAGGACAGGTAGGACGGGCGGGGCTGGAGCCGACACGGTTATCTCATCAGCCCCCGACTACTTAATGCGCTTGACCAGGACGGTGTCTGACTCATCTTTAACTTTCATTCGGCAGCCGCCACTCGTCTCGTAAATGGTCACATCGGGGTGGTATTCATAGAAGTACGTGTAGTCGTATTCCGCCTGTTGCCAGATTTGCCCGTTGTCTAGTTTGAAAATTGTCTCGCCGTCCCAGCCTTCGACCTCCCCGCTTATCGCAGATTCGACTGCGGGTGAGCAACTGCTCCTCGGTACGAACTCGTGATGCCTTGGTATGACGGCTTCTTTTGGCGGCTCTTTCAGAACCGCGCAATAAAAGGAGCCCGTCTGTTTGCCGATCGCAATTTTGTATGTGCCACTCGCGAAATTTCCCTTGATCGTCCCGCTCCATGAAATTGGCGGAGTTCCCCCAGAAAGAATCTCGATCTGCTTCGTTTTTTGATCGTAGCTTTTGATAGTGCAATCGCCGGAGCCAACGAGAGGCAGCGATACTGTCAGCGTGCATTCACCGCGATCCACAACGATTTCGATTGGAGCAGCAATTGGCTGATCGGGGTTCGTCGTATTGACCGCGGTTCCCGTAATGCGAATATTCGGCTTGTCTTGGCTATAAGCCAGCGAGATCAGCACCAGCACGACCACGAACAGGTGTACATTCATCGGCGGCCTCCCGCAAACATTGCGCCGGAATTATATTCAGAAAGCGCGTGAGAAGCTCGAGAACAATCCGCCCGGTTTGGGAAGGCCGCCCGCCAAAGTCGCTTCGCATTAGCGCTTGAGAGCGGCGAGGGCACCCGGTATCATCTCGATATGGCTAGATGCACAGCTCCCGTAAGGGGGCGGGTGGCCCAACTCTCAACGGCTCTTGTGTACATCGCTCCCACTGAGGGTGCCCCATCCTTGCGTTCTTTGCAAGAGCCTGCCCTGAGCTTGTCGAAGGGGTGGGTGGCGATGCTGCCGACGCAGCTCTGTTCTTCCGCACAAAGTCGGTTGCGCGTGCGTTCGTGGTACCCGCCCTTCGCAAAGTACGCGAAGGACGGGGCACCCGCATCTGTGGTGGCTCCTGCCGTTTGAAGGCTGGGCCACCCGCCGATGAAGATTCGCGCGGCAGTATGTAGCGTTCAAAATCCTTCGAGGGCGGAGAGCCGGGATAGGCCCACCCTTTGCGATGCACCTGCAAAGGATGGGCCACCCGGCTGGTGTCTTGAGCTTTATTTCTTGGGCCGCGACTCCGGCGGCACAAGACCTGCGAGGCGGTAGTACACAACGAGCTGGCCGTAGTGTTCACCGCCATGTTCGATGATGCCGTATGCGATGTCGAGAACGCGCGCTTTCTGGTCAGCGGAATAAACAACCTCCGTCGTCAGGCCTTTTTCGCCTTTCGACTGGATGGCGGCTGCGCCATCGGCGAAGGATTTTTTGACGAACGCAACAACGTCCGCCTTGGACTTGTATTGGTCGCGCTTCGGATCTTCTGCTGCCTGAGGCTCCTTCCCCATGACGGGATTGGTGAAGAAATAGTTCGATCCCGCCGCGTGCAGCAACTGCTCGGCGAAGCTCCGCTGCGCGGGTGTCGGCTTGAAGTCATATTTGTCCTCGGGAAAATCTTCGGCCATCGCCGTTAGCTTGCGGCCAATCTCATTCCAGGAATCGAGCACGACTTTCAATTCCGGATCGGCAGGTTTGACGGCTGCATCTTTCTTCATCGCGTCCTGGGCATGGGCGGGAAATGCGAATGCCAGCAGGACGATAGCGAGAAACGGTATTCTCTTCATTTCTTTCTCCACGATTGAGTTTGCGAATCAAAACTCCAACTTCTTATTTCGCCTGCGCTAGCCCCGCAACAACTGCGGCAACTTTATCGAGTTGCTCATTCCAGCCCTCTAGTTGACCGCTATTTTTCGCGCTCTCCACGGGTTCACTTCCAATGAAGGTGAGTTTCGTCTGGCCGTTTCCAAAATCCTCAAAAATAACCACGTCGTGCGCATCGTCTATGGCCTCATGTTCTATTCCATATTGCTCAGGCTCAACCTTGTTTCCCTTCGAGTCGGAAAAGTACATGGAGTAAACGATCTTCTCGTACAGAACAATCTCGTGGTATTCCCCAGCATTCCAGCCCTCCTGCCCATCCGGCGTTCTCATGCAGAGGAGAAATTTTCCTCCTACGCGAAAATCCATCTCGCAAGAAGGCGCAGTAAAACCCTTCGGCCCCCACCACTGCATCACATATTTCGGGTTGGTCCACGCCTCCCAAACCAATGCGCGTGGGGCATCAAAAACTCTAGTGATAACCATCCGCTCAGTCTCGTTAACCGTGTTTTTTGTCATCTCTGACCCCCTCTTTTTTCATTTGATTCACAACCACATCCAACTTGTCGAAACTCTCTTCCCAGAATCGGCGATAGCTAATCGCCCAGTCGCTGACTGTCTTGATGGCCGCTGGCCTAAGCGTGCACACACTCTCTCGTCCGCGCTTCGTCTTGATTACAATCCGCGCCCGCACCAGATAAGCAATATGTTTTGAAATCATCTGCTGCGAAAGTGCAAACGGTTCCGTCAATCCATGCACGGAGGCGGGCCCGCGGGAGAGTCGTTCGATCATCGCCCGCCGGGTTGGATCAGACAAAGCCGCAAATGTTGTACCTAATTTATCCACAACCATATGGTAGTGGATTATCTGTCAATGTCAAGTGTGAATTTTGCGATCCCTGATTTCTGTTCACTGATCCCAGTTGGCTCGCTACGACAATCGCGACGAGTGCGAAATTGCCGAGTCACTCCTCGACCCTGCGTGGTAATGGGAGGTCGGCTTTCAGGAAGTAATCGCGGATGGTGGTCGGCGAGGAAACCTCCCGACGAGGGCGCGGTCTCAGTCCCCAAGAAGTTGACGATCGGCTACTTTCCCCGGGACGTCGAGGAAATGCAGGGCCGTTCGGTCCTGGAGGAAGCGATCGCAGGTAGCGGACGCGTCGGCGATCTGCACCTCGAGCTCGAAGCCTTGCAACGGGAAATGTCCGACCCCGGCAAGTCGGCCACCCGGAAGTTATCCGTTTCATCGATCACGCGGCCCGTTCGAAGGGCAGGATTTGGATCGAAACCCTTCCTCGGTTTTCCACAACCCAGTTTGTGACATCTGACCTTGACCTCAAAATTCAAAGAGCAGATCATGGCTAAGGCGGAGGCGATGCACGTAGAAATCGCGAGGCAGGCGCTAACCCATTTGTTATCAACATTTTGAGATCTAACTCATTGCCGCTCAAGATTTTGCGGGGGATTTCTTGCTAACTCGATGATTCCAAAGATTCGGGGGGGAGGGGGGAGGGGGGAGGCTTTGCCTAATAACTGTACGGAAAGGCCGAACCTTCTTTCAGTGAAGAAATCAGTGAAGAAATCAGTGGGGAAATCATCAGTCATCAGTCCGATTTCGCCTGGCACCCAGCCCTCAAAATTATTCGCCGACGGGCCGAAACTGTGCCAGAATATGGGCACTAGCTGGGGGTGGCCTATGTTGTCCTGCCCGAGAGCTTTGCTGGTTCCCGTCTCGCTTCTTACTCTTTTCCTCTGTTCCCTCTGCGTCCTGCCAAAATCGTCATGGGGACAGGTTTCTCGCTCGGAACAAGTTCAGATCAAGCCGCCGCTGCTGCGTGCGATCGATCCTCCGTCGCCGGATGCCACGGCGGCCGTTCTGGAGGCTCGCGCCGAGCAATTGCGAGCGGTGAAGCTTTACCTGGATGCGCTCGACTACTACCGCGCCGCGCTGGCCAAGCAACCGAACTCCGCCAGTTTGCTCAATAAGATCGGAATTACCGAGCTGATGATGCAGCGCTACCGCGAGGCGAAAAAATCGTTCGATCAATCGATCAAAGCTGACCGCAAATTTGCCGATGCCTACAACAATCGAGGCGTGGTGTTCTACGAAGAAAGGAAATATAGCCCAGCGGTCAAGGAGTATCGCAGGGCGATTGCGCTGGACGACGGTTCGGCGTCGTTCTTCAGCAATCTGGGAGCCGCGCTCTTCGCCAAAAAGGAGTTTGAGCCGGCGGTTGTCGCCTATCAACATGCCGTGGAACTCGATCCCGATGTGTTTGAGCGGACTTCCCGCGGCGGCGTGCAGGCGCAGTTGCCCAGTCCCGGTGATCGTGCCCGCTACGATTACACTGTGGCGAAACTGTATGCCAAGATGGGTTATTCGGAACGTTCGCTCGAATATCTCAGGAAAGCGATGGAAGAGGGATACAAAGACTTCAAGAATGTTTATAAAGACGCGGAATTTGCCGGGCTGCGAAAGGATAAGCGCTTTGCGGAACTGGTGGCGGCGAAGCCGCCGTCATTGCCGGAGTAATTTCGCGGGGGCTCCCGGTATTGTCGATTTCGCTGAAGTTTTACAAAGGTTTACAAAATTAGACGGAACTCAGTCGGATTCTGGTGTTTAATTTTTTCACATACTCCTGAAAACAACAGGGTGAGTAAGGAGAAACGGTAGCCCATCGGATGCTGACCCGAGCACGCCCCAAGCAAGCATCCGGTGGGTTTTTGTTTGTGGCCCTTGGCTTTTAGCCTTTAGCTTTTACCTTAAGACGCCGGGCGAACAGCCCATTCTGCGGTCGATCCTGGTTCCTGGAAGGTCTAGTTTTTAAGCTGAAGGCCAAAAGCCAAGAGCTTAAGAGCGCTTTCCCGGACTTCTCTCGCCGATGTAATCTTCGACAACTTTGTTCCATTTGCTCTGCGCCTTGAGAATGAACTCAACTGCGTCGCGCAGAGCGCCTTCACCACCGGCGCGGGGCGTGACGTAGTGCGCTGCCTGCTTCACTTCGGCGCGGGCATTCTTTACGGCGATGGCAAGACCCCCAGCGCGCATCGCGGGCAGGTCGATAATGTCGTCGCCCACGAACGCAGCTTCATCCAGCGTGATTCCTTCCTCTCTGACGATTTCTTCGAAAGCGGTGCGTTTGTCCTGGATTCCTTGACGAACATAGTCGAGCTTCAAATCGCGGGCGCGAAGGGCTACCGTCTCCGAACTGCGTCGGGTTATGAGTCCGGTCTTGAGGCCGGCGAGACGTGCGAGGGAGTGGGCCACGCCATCGTGCGCGTGGAATCCCTTCACTTCAATCTGGCCTTGAGCAGTCCGGTCCGCGGATGTGCCGTTAGTCGCCTGCTGCGAGTCTTGGGGAACGAAGAAGAGCTTTCCGTCGGTGAGGACGCCGTCAACGTCGAACAACAGGAGTTTGATTTTGCGGGCGCGGGCCTGAGCGGAGAGTTTGGGCATCGGCGGAATTCTAGCAGCCCGAAGGCGTCCCCTTTTACACTTAGTGCCGAGGAAATCAAAGTGAATCGTCGAGAGATGCTGAAGGGTAGCAGAGCGGTTGCCGGAGCAAGGGCGACGAAGGCTGTAGGCTAGAAATCAGCAGCCGTCGCGCAGCTCGCGCGCAAAGACAAGATCGCCCGTCAATTTTTTAGAGTGTGGCTCGGTGATAGCTGTCTTGAAATAACTGGTAAGCGGCGGGTGGGATCGAGTTGATTCAGTTCCATCACGAGCATGGAAAAATTCTCCATGTCCCGCTCGATAGCGATGAGATCGCATAGCTCTTCGAATCGCCGTATTGGTTCACCATTCGTCACTGCACACTTTGTTGCGACATCCCCAGCAAGCAGTTCTACAGGGAAACCATGAGTTGAGCTGCTAATTCAATTGAGTAGACGCCTCCCAATTCTCTGAGCGATCCAATTGCTGTTATCAGCCTGCACAGCTCCCCGCAGCGAACATTTTACGAAACTGCGATTCCCGGGCTAGAATATCGGAATGCAGTCCTTTCCTGACTCCCTAGCCTGGGCACACCCTCTGGTGGCGGAGTGGTTCGTGCGGAAGTTTGGCACTCCCACGGAGCCGCAAGAGCAGGGATGGCCGCACATTCTGGCGGGACGGACCACGCTGATTTCGGCGCCGACCGGGTCGGGCAAGACGCTCGCCGCATTTCTCGCTTGCATCGACCGGCTGGTGCGCAAGGCGCTGGCGGGCCATCTCAGCGATCGCACGGAAGTACTGTACGTTTCGCCGCTCAAGGCGCTGGGCAACGACATTCAGAAAAATCTTGAAGGACCGCTGGGAGAGATTCTTGCGCTGGCGGGTGAGCGCGGGCTGTTGATGCCGGAGATTCGCACGGCGGTGCGCACGGGCGACACGCTGGCGCACGAACGGCGGAGCATGCTGAAGCGGCCTCCACACATTCTGGTGACCACGCCGGAGTCGCTCTACATTCTTCTGACTGCGGACAAAAGCCGCGCGATTCTGCGCGATGTCGAGACCGCAATTGTGGATGAGATTCATGCCGTCGCCGACGACAAGCGCGGGGCGCATTTGACGTTGTCGCTGGAGCGGCTCGAGGCCTTGTCTCACCGGCCTCCGGTACGTATCGGGTTGTCGGCGACGCAGAAGCCGATTGAGGAAGTCGCGCACTTTCTCACTGGAAGTGGGCGGCCTGCTCCAGTGATTGTCAACATCGGGCACAAACGGAAGTTGGACCTGGGAATCGAAGTGCCACCCATGCCGCTGGGGCCGGTGGCGTCGAATGAGATGTGGGACACGGTGTATGACCGGCTGGTGGCGCTGGTGGCCGAGCATCGGTCAACATTGGTGTTCGTGAATACGCGGCGGATGGCGGAGCGGCTGTGTCATGAGTTGGGGGAGCGCATTGGGGAAGAGAATGTGGCGGCGCACCATGGCAGCTTGTCACGCAAACTGCGTCTGGCTGCGGAGAAGAAGCTGAAAGAGGGACAGGTGCGCGTGTTGGTGGCCACGGCATCGCTCGAACTGGGAATCGATGTGGGGACCGTGGACCTCGCTGTACAGATCAATTCGCCTCGGGCGATTGCGGTAGCTTTGCAGCGGGTGGGACGGTCGGGACACTGGCGCGGTGCTGTCCCGAAAGGAAGATTCTTTGCGACCACGCGCGACGATTTGATGGAATGCGCCGCCTTGGTTCGGGCGATTCGGCAGGGGGATCTGGATCGGTTGATGATTCCGGAATCTCCGCTCGATGTACTGGCGCAGCAGATTGTGGCGATTTGCGCTGCGGGAACGAATGCTGCGAGTGCGTTGCCAGGGACAGTGCGCGGCCAGAATGGCCCCGCGACAGCCGGCGCGGACGCCGGCGCTATGTTAGAAGCGGGCGCTGCTTCTGATGGGTGGGGCGAGGATGAACTCTTTGCTTTGGTGCGGCGGGCTTATCCCTATCGCGGGCTGAAGCGGGAGACATATGACTCAATTCTCGAAATGCTCTCCGAGGGGATTGCGGCGCGGCGCGGGCGGTACGGGGCTTATCTCCATCGCGATCGGGTGAATGGGAAGTTGCGGGCACGGCGCGGCGCGCGGCTGGCGGCTATCACCAGCGGCGGGGCGATTCCGGACAACTCGCTGTATACCGTGGTCGCCCAACCGGACGGCGTGGTTGTGGGAACCGTGGATGAAGATTTTGCGGTGGAGAGCAATCGCGGCGACATCATGCTGCTGGGCAACACATCATGGATGATTCATCGAATTGAGACTAATGCGGGTCGGATGCTGGTGCAGGATGCGCATGGGGCGCCGCCAAGCGTTCCGTTCTGGCGAGGAGAAGCTCCGGCGCGGACTCAAGAGTTGTCGGCGCATGTCGGCGAACTGCGGCAGAAGATCAGCGAGACATTGCCCAGCACTTCGCCTGCGGGATTTTCGGCGACGCAGCCGGAAGTGGCGGCGGCTGTGAGTTGGCTCAAAGCGGAGTGCGGACTCGACGATTCGGGCGCGGAGCAGATGATTGAGTACGTGCTGCAAGGGCGCGCCGTTCTGGGGGCAGTGCCAACCCAGACCACCGTGATCGCCGAGCGATTTTTTGATGAGAGTGGCGGGATGCAGTTGGTGATTCACGCACCTTTTGGCGGAAGGATCAATAAGGCTTGGGGGCTTTCGCTGCGGAAGCGGTTCTGCGTGGGTTTCAACTTTGAATTGCAGGCGGCCGCGACCGATAACGGGCTGAACATTGCGCTGGCCGAGCAGCACAGTTTTCCGTTGGGCGATGTGTTTCATTTCTTGCAGGCGGAGACGGTACAGCCGATTCTCGAACAGGCGGCGCTGGATTCTCCAATCTTTGCCACCCGCTGGCGCTGGGACGCGAATCGCGCCTTGGCTCTGCTGCGTTTTCAGAATGGCAAGAAAGTTCCGCCGCAAATTCAGCGCATGCGCTCGGAAGATCTGCTGGCGTCGGTGTTCCCGGACGCGGCGGCTTGTTTTGAAAACATTGAGGGCGACAGGAAGATTCCGGATCATCCACTGGTGGGCGAGGTAATGAAAGACGTGCTCACGGAGGCAATGGATGTGGATGGCTTGAAGTTGCTGCTGCGAGGGATGGCTTCGGGACAGATTCGCGTGATTGCCGTGGATACGCCGGTGCCGTCGCAGTTTTCACACGAGATTCTGAATGCGAATCCGTACGCGTACCTGGATGACGCGCCTCTGGAGGAGCGGCGCGCGCGCGCGGTCAACATGCGGCGGGTCCTGCCGGAGTCGGTACTGGAGGAAGTGGGCGGGCTTGACGCGGGAGCAATTGCGCAGGTGCGGGATGAGGCTTGGCCCGATGTGCGCCATGCGGACGAGTTGCACGATGTGCTGCACACCCTAGTGGCGCTGCCGGAGGAATTGGTTATGTGGGAACAGCCGCCTTCGGCTGTCCAGTCGAGCGAAGCTCGACCGGTTTTCGCCGGCCTGTCAGCTGATGAAAGCGGCTCCGCTGCGCTGAGCTGGACAGCCGAAGGCGGCTGTCCCCACATGAATCTCACTCCGCGGTGGTCCTCATATTTCGAACGATTAGTGAACGAGGGTAGGGCCGGAGTTGCCATCGTCACCGAAGGCGAACGTCCTCGGGACAGCCAGCGGGGCTTCGGCGCTACTGGGTGGCGGCGGAGCGGGCGCGCAGCTTCGCTGCCCTGTTTCCTTCGGCTGTGTTTGAGCAAACTTTGGCGGATGTGGAGAGTGGACAGAGTTCCCGCGATGATGCGTTGCTGACTCTGGCGACGGGATGGATGTCACATCTCGGGCCTGTGACTGCGTCGCAACTTGGGGCATCGTTAGGGCTGGCCACTTCTGACGTCGAGAAGGCGCTGCTCCGTATGGAGGCCAGCGGGACGATTTTGCGCGGAAACTTTACTGGTTCGAGCCTACGGGCGGGCGCGCCCCCACTACACGAGACTGTGGAGCTGCGCTCGACTGGACAGCCGGGGGCGGCTGTCCCCACACCGGCACCACACGAGATCGAGTGGTGCGAGCGGCGGTTGCTGGCGCGGATTCATCGGTTGACTGTTGGGATGTTGCGCAAGCAGATTGAGCCGGTCACTGCCGCTGCGTTTATGCGCTGGCTGCTGCGCTGGCAGCATGTGACTCCGGGGACGCAGGTCACCGGCGAGCGCGGGACGCTCGAAGTTCTGCGGCAACTGCAGGGATTCGAGATACCGGCGAACGCCTGGGAACGGCAAGTTTTGTCGCGACGGATTGCCGACTACGATCCCAAGTGGCTGGATCAACTGTGCTTAACTGGAGCGGTGGGGTGGGGACGGTTGTCACCACATCCCGCGACCCTCGATTCAGCAGGGACGGCGAATGGGAACGGTGCGTCTCCAGGGGCAGCGGCGCCGCGGCAGCGGAGGGTGATTCCCACCAGCGTGGCGCCGATTACTTTCTTTGTTCGCGAAGAAGCCGACTGGATGATTCCCCGTCACGCCGCCGGCGATGAAGGCGAGGCGCGCGGGTTGAGCCACGGAGCGCAACTGGTACTCGAATTCTTGCGGCAGCGCGGCGCTTCCTTCTTCGCCGACATTGTGCGCGGCACTGGCAAGCTCAAGGCAGAGATCGAGACTGGACTTTGGGAGTTGGTCGCGGCGGGGCTGGTAACTGCAGATGGGTTCGACAATCTGCGGGCACTGATCGATCCCAAGCGGCGTGCGGGGCAGGGCAGCGGACGCAGCACGCGTCCGCGACACAGTTCTGGGCGTTGGGCGCTGCTGCATGCGGATGTGGCGGCGGAGCGAAATCGGGCTGTCGAAGCTGCGTGCTGGATGCTGCTGCGCCGGTATGGAGTCGTGATTCGCGATCTGCTGGCGCGCGAATCGAACTTGCCGCCCTGGCGGGAGTTGCTGATGGCGTTTCGTTAACTGGAAGATCGCGGCGAAATTCGCGGCGGGAGGTTCGTAGATGGATTTCTCGGCGAACAGTTCGCGCTGCCGGTCGCGGTCGAGTCGGTGCGAGCGATGCGGGGTTTGCCGTTAGGTGGAGAGACGCAGACACTGTCGGCGGCCGATCCGCTGAACTTGATTGGGATTCTGGTGCCGGGAGAGAGAGTACCGGCGATTTCCGGCAGAACCGTGAGTTATCGCGATGGCATCGCGATTTCAGAAGCAGACCAAAGTGCGTTGGGTGCGTCGGCTGAGAGCGCGGCCCAAAGTGCATAACCTCAGCGGCTGGGAGCCGCCATCCTCGTAGCAGTGTGGCTGTTAATGTTCGTTCAAACTGGCGCCATTTGATTTGCGTTCCCGCATTTTCGTGATGACTTGATTTCCTTAGTCGCCCTAAAGAAAAATCGCCCTAAAGAAAAAAGTCAGAAGCCCGATGAGGGGGTCCCCCGAGCTTCTGACTAGCGATCTCGGCTAAGAACTGCTTGAAAGCGCTTCCCCCGTCGCTTTTTGCCAAGAATCCGCGCTTTCCTTTCATGCATGCCGAATTCCAATCCTCGCAGTCCCGCTCGGTGGCCGTCTCTGACCGCAGCTAAGCGAGTTATTTACAGCCAGTTACTCGGATTCTATCCCGGCGTGAGCGCCCTCGATGTACGACGAAAGATCACCAAACGCTATCTATTCGGATAGTCCGACTAGCCGTTCGGATATCGGAAATCGTTCATTGCGGTCATGCATTTGTGCCCCAGCTGTGATAAGAAGTTCTGACGGAGTGGGAGACCCAGATTGCGCCCTAGACTCTTGGTGATGGCCGGCCCTGCCAAAGACTCGACCATTGCGTTACCAGACGGCGAATCTACATTGGGCCGCGACCCAGCCAACGCGATCTCCGTACCTGACACTTCCGTCTCGCGAAAACACTGCTTACTCCGAAGAGACGAAGACGATCGATTTCAGATCAGGGATTTAGACAGCCGAAACGGCACCCTGGTGAACGGCCGGGCTGTAAAAGAGCAATGGCTCCGGCACGGAGACGAGATCGCGACCGGCGATTCTGTGTTTTTGTTCCTGGTGGAAGACGACGACCAAGCCGTTCCCGCCAGCCGCGTTGAATTCGATGACAGCCACTATTCGGCTGAAACCAAACTGATTCATCCCAGAGAGGTGGTCTATTTGCAGCCGGACAGGCTGCAGCGCGAATTACCGGCGACGTCGCAGGTGGCGCGGACCTTAAACGGTCTGCTCAAAATCAGCCGCGTAGTGCATGCGATTCGCGATCTCGAGGAACTGCAGGCGCAGTTGTTGGACCTGATATTTGAACTGGTGCCGGCGGGCCGAGGCGCCATCCTTTTAGCGGAGGGCGCAGGCCAGGAATTCAACTGTTTGTATGCTCGCACGCGACACCGGCAGCCGCAACTGGTGCGCGTGAGCCGGACGATTGCGCGCCGGGTGATGAAAGAGAATGTCGCGATTCTGGGTGTGGACGTTCCCGCCACCGGCATGCTGCGCGACGTGGAAAGTCTGGTGGCGTCCGAGATACGAACTCTGTTGTGCGTGCCTTTGACTGTGTTTCAGCGTGTGATTGGGTGCATCTACCTGGACAGCACGAGCGCCGCTGACCGCTTTCAGGAAGACCACCTCGAACTGTTGACCGCGATCGCCGGAGTTTCGGCGGTGGCACTCGACAATGCGCGGCGACTGCAATGGCTGGAGGAGGAAAATCTAGCGGCTCACAACAGAAGTCAGGCAGGAACAGAGCCTGGTCGGGGAAGGGCCGCGGATCAAGGAGATTTTTCAGTTCCTGGCGAGGGTCGCGCCCACGGAATCGACGGTACTGATCGAGGGCGAAAGCGGCACAGGCAAAGAGCTGGCGGCCCGCGCTTTGCATCGTAACAGCCACCGCGCGAACAAGCCATTCGTGGCCATTAACTGCGCGGCGATTCCTGAGTCTTTGTTGGAGAGCGATTTGTTCGGACATGAGCGCGGTGCTTTCACGGGTGCGGCCGTGCAGAAGAAGGGACGGCTGGAAGTCGCCGACGGCGGCGTGGTATTTCTTGACGAGATCGGCGAGCTTGCGCCCGCATTGCAAGTGAAGCTGCTGCGGGTGTTGCAGGAGCGCGAATTCGAACGCGTAGGTGGGACGCAATCCATCAGAATCGATATCCGATTGATCGCCGCCACCAATCGCGACCTGAGCGAAGCCGTACGCAATGGAGAGTTCCGTCAGGATCTGTATTACCGGCTGGCGGTGGTCAAACTAACCATGCCTCCACTGCGCGAACACCGTGACGACATCCCCATGCTGACGCGACATTTCGTGCAGAAGTACGCCAAGCGCAGCAAGGTGAAGGCCAAGCCGGTATCGCGCGAGGCGATGGCGGCGCTGGTGAACTACGAGTGGCCGGGAAACGTGCGCGAACTAGAGAATGCCATTGAGCGGGCGTTGGTGATGGGATCATCCGACGCGGTTCTGCTGGAGGATTTGCCGGAATCGTTGCTGGAGCAGGAATCGCCGGCAGAGATGCATGAGGGAAAGTATCATGCCAGCGTCAAGGAATTGAAGAAACAGTTGATTCTCGACGCGGTTGAGCAGACGCGCGGCAATTACGTCGAGGCTGCGGGGATTCTAGGAGTACATCCGAATTATCTTCACCGGTTGATCCGGAATTTGGGATTAAAAGAGGCGTTGCACGATCTGTTGCGCGAACGCAGCAAGTTTTCGGCGTAGCCGTCGAATCGAATTAAGGCAACGGCATCTGCAGCAAGCGGGCGGGATCGAGATAGGTGCCCTGCCAGCGCACAGCAACGTGAAGATGAGGGCCGGTGGCGCGTCCAGTGCCTCCACTCAGTCCGATTTCCTGCCCGCGCTTCACCGGTTCCCCTTCCTTGACTTTAAATTCGGAAAGATGAAAGTACAGTGTGAGGAGTCCCTGGCCGTGGTCGATCACCACGCAGTTGCCTTCGAAATACAGGAAGCGCGCCAACAGCACGGTGCCGGAATTCATGGCCGCCACCGGCGTTCCGGTGGGAACGCGGAAATCGAGGCCGTAGTGGGGACGCTGGGCCTTGCCGTTGAAAATTCGTTGCGAACCGTATACGTCGGAGATGGAGGCATTGGCTGGGGCGGCGAACTTGCCGTCCCACTCGCGGTCTCGCGTGACGCGGTTCAAATAGTCGTCTTTCACCTTCACCGCTTCTGCGATTTGTTGTTGCTGTTCAGGCGAAGGCTCGGTGAATTTCTTTTCGACCGTGAGCTCGACTTTGATTTGAGGATAGTTGGCGTGGGCGACGAGGAAGGTGCGCGTGAAAGTTAAAGGAGGTTTGGTAGCGGCGCGCGCCGCAGATAGTTCGAGGACATATTTGCCCGGAGCGGTCTCGAAGCTTACTCCGGCCAGCGTAAACCACGTTTTCGTGCTGGCGTTGTAACTGAAGGCGAAGTGATGTCCGAGCCATTTTCCGGTTAGGGAATCGAACTTGGCTGGGGTCTTCACTTGAAACAAGACCGGAGCGCCATTGACCAGGCGGGTGGGCTGCGATTGGACGGTCCATGTGGCGGCAGAGGCGGGAAGAGCGATGCTCGATAGTATGAGGACACAAATTAGTACCAGCTGAACCTGCCGGGGGCGCCGGACTTCGCCTTGGCTCGATCGCTGAGGCGGCTGTCTCCACATGAATTTTTTGCGATCGAGAAACTTCACTTCTCTAGCGTAGCACTTCACGGAATTCCGTCCCTATAATCTCGAAACGTGCGCATTCTGATCTCAGCCTGGGAGTCTGGCTCCGGTGTGGAGAGAGAGAACGCCGATCAAGGACAATCACGGTTTCGACGTTGACGGTGGATTCGTCAACTTAATGTCCATTCTGCACAGGTAATAGCCCAGGAACTCAAAATCCTGGCGGAATGATTGTGGGGGCACGCTCTTGTTAAATATGGAATAGACCAGTATCGAAGGGACCTTATCCGCTTCGAACAGCAGCGTGTTCTCGGTGGCCATCGCTGGTGCGAATGTCGGAATGGGAGTTCTCTGGAGGTGAGCAGTAAAGGCGGCTTCAGACGCAAGACGCTGGTTGATCGCGGCCCTTTCGCGGCTTTTTGCAGATAGCCGCGAAGAGGGAGGCGTGTAGAACGAAGGTTGGCTGAGTCCGAGCATATCCAATACAACCATCGCTCTCGGCGATTGCCGACGATTTTTTCGGACACTTTTTAGAAATGCATCCTCTCCGGCCCTCCCGGAGAGTTCAGCGAAGAGGAAGGTGTGCTGCCTGTGTTGGGCTTGCAGAGCGTTGTAAAGGATGGGCAGCATCACTGCTTCGTTCCACCCCTTGGCTGGGTCGTCCGCTCGGTCGCGATGATCGTACCGAGCAGCTACGACGATTAGATCAGCATCCCCGCCCGGCAAGATGCAGATCAGGTTTTTCTGCTTTCGCTTAGAAAAGTCTTGTTCCTGCATCAAATCCGGCGAGCAGCGGAGGTCGGAGAAGTAACGTCGTAGGCGCGCATAGCGATGCTGATCGTCGAGCGGAATCGGGCGCAGCATGGCAATGATTTGGTCGGGGGGCAGCTCCCAAAAGGCCGGCGAGGAAGTCTGCCCAAATACGAAGCTTCCGAGAAAAATAAGAAGGAAGACTGCCAACGCCGAGACGAAACGGCACACGTGATCTGGGACGTAACGCATACGAAGTGTCGAACGCGATGCTCTTTCGACTTCAAAAGCGGAATTATTCTACGCCTGCGGTAAACTCCTTCGCGGGCACGCGATTCGTAGCTCCGTTTCGCCTGCTAGAATGGTCCCGGGAGGCTTGATGCGATCCTTACGCCTTCTCCTGCGCATTCGTCGCGGACCAGATAAAGTGCCTTTGGCAGTCTTGGTTTTGACTCTGGCTGTCCAGCTCGCCGGACAGTCAACGAGCCCGGGAACCACTCAACCCTCTTCGACCGCGGCCCATCAATCGCCAGACCATCCTCCTGTTGTTTCTGTTCCCACCATGAAAGTCAGCACACGCCTGGTGTCGTTGGAAGTGGTGGTTCGCGATCATAAAGGCAGACCGGTGCCTGGCTTGACTGCCAAGGACTTCGCAGTGTTCGAGCAAGTATCACCAAAGAAGGAGCGCCGTGCGCAGTCGATCTCAGTGTTTCGGGCAGTGAATTGGGAGGAGTTGAAAGCGGCCAACCCGAAGCCCCCGCAATTGCCGCCGGGCATTTACAGCAATCTGGTGAATAAACAGATCTCTCCGGTGCCGCCCACAGTGCTGCTCTTCGACGGAATTAACACGGACCTTGAGTCGCAATTGCAGGTGCACCAACAGATGGTGAAGATGCTCGGTTCAACACCGCCGGACGTGCCGGTTGCGGTCTTCCTGATGGGCGACCGCCTGCGCCTGTTGCAAAGCTTCACTACCGACCCCAAACTTCTGCGTGACGCGGCGGCGAAGACTCTCGTCGTGGGTCAAACGGCTCCGGACCAAGATCCCACCGACGATCCCAACTCGCTTTCCGCGAAGTTGGAAGATGTGCCCAATTTACCGCCTGGAGTGCTGGCCGGATTGGAGAGTTTCGAACAGAAGACATTTTCTTTCGCCATGAGCATTCGCATGCGGAAAACGCTCGATGCGCTGCGCGGCATTGCTCGTTATTTAGATGGCTACCCCGGACGCAAGAACGTGCTTTGGATCTCGACGTTATTTCCCATTACGTTCTGGCCTGGAGATCAGCTTTCTGGCGGCAACGCTACCGATCTGCGGGATTTCCAGGGTGACATGCTGGAAGTTGGATCCGCCCTGATGGATGCGAAAATTGCAATCTACCCCATGGATACGGGCGGCGTCCGGACGCAATCGATGTTTGAAGCCTCCGCACGAGTTCGGCAGCCCGCCTCAGGCGCCAGGATGGGACAATCTATTCAGCGCGAGGATACTCTGCGGCAAGCGGCGCAGCAGGTTATGAGCGACCTTGCCGAGGAGACCGGGGGCCGCGTTTGTCTGAACGACAACGATCTCGGCGACTGCGTCAAGAAGGCGGTCGACGACGCCAACTCCTACTATGAACTTGCTTATTATCCGGACGCCGGCGATTTCCGCGGCGAATATCACACCATTGTTGTGAAAACCGCGCGTTCCGGCGTTCACTTGTCGTACCGTGAGGGATATTATGCGCGGCCTTTGGCGAGCCCGGAGAGCGACTCTGCAAAGGGAGCGCAGGCGGCCGATCCGCGTCTGCAGAGGGCGGCTTGTGAAGATCCGCTGACGGCGACGGCGATCCTGGTGATGGCCAAAGCGATTCCTCCGGACGAGGCGGGCGCGGCGAAATATTTCCTGGCAGTCGATCCGCGTATGCTCACTTTTAGTGCGCCAGAACCCGGCACGCGCGAACTGGGCATGAGCGTTGCCGTCTGCACCTTCGACCAGACTGGACAGCCAGTGCAATTCATGCAGAAGAATTCGGTGACGAAACTCAATGATGAGCAGTTCGCCGCGGCTTCGCACGCCATCACCCAGACTTTTCAATTCGCGCCGAAGCCCGGGATTAAACGTGTGCGTCTGGCGGTTCTCGATTCAGTGAGCGGGCGCATCGGGTCGGTTGACATTCCTTACGAGGAAGCAAGCAATCCTGCGCCTGCGCCGGCGCCAACGCTGGGACCGCCCACCCCGGCCAAGCCGTGAGGCTTTTCCCTGATCGGGGTATGGGATTGCGTCAGGTGGTTGGTGGACCTGGTCGGGATCGAACCGACGACCTCTTCCATGCCATGGAAGCGCGCTCCCAGCTGCGCCACAGGCCCACTCTTGCGGGAACACGAATACGAGCTGTCCGTTGCGGACAACCTCAAGTATTCTCGCTGAAAGTATTCTCGCTGACCCCGCGGAGATAGTCAACGCGCGGTCGAATCTCAGTTTTAATTGGCTTGAGGAGGGCGCTTCTTGAAGAACAGACGCCAATATGATTGGAAACGCGCCCCTGGCTGCGCCATCAGGGCCACTCGCACAGTAAGACCAATGGCGATGCAAGCCACGATCAGCGCGGAACGAAGAAGCGTATTTAGGATGTACAACGACAATAGGTTAGGCATAAACGTCCACCAGCTAATTCTAGCTAACACCGAACCGGGAAGCTACCGATTTCTTCCGTGCTTTCCACAGGGACTTCTGTCATAATTGATCGTGCACCCCACCTGCACCAATTTTCAAACACAATTTAGAGCGAGGACGAGATGCCGGCGAAGTACATCTTTGTGACGGGCGGAGTTGTGTCTTCACTCGGCAAGGGATTGGCCGCGGCTTCCATCGGCTGCCTGCTGGAAAGCCGCGGGCTCAAAGTCAACCTCATGAAGTTCGATCCTTATTTGAATGTCGATCCGGGCACGATGTCGCCCTTTCAGCACGGCGAAGTGTTCGTGACCGATGACGGCGCCGAGACCGATCTCGACCTCGGCCATTACGAGCGCTTCACGCACGCCAAACTTTCTCGCGACAACAACTGGACAACCGGCCGGCTCTACGAGCAGATCATCGCCAAGGAGCGGCGCGGCGATTATCTGGGCAAGACCGTGCAGGTGATTCCGCACGTCACCAACGAAATCAAGGCGGCGATGAAGAAGGTTGCGCAGGATGTGGACGTCGCCATCGTGGAGATTGGCGGGACAGTGGGCGACATCGAGTCGCTGCCTTTTATGGAAGCCATCCGGCAGATGCGGCAGGAACTGGGGCGTGAGAACACGTTATTCGTGCACGTCACGCTGGTGCCGTTTATTGCCGCGGCGCAGGAGCTGAAGACAAAGCCGACGCAGCACTCGGTGAAAGAACTGCTCAGCATTGGAATTCAGCCGGACATTTTGCTTTGCCGCACCGACCGCTACCTCGCCAAGGAGATCAAGTCGAAGATTGCACTGTTCTGCAACGTGGCGGAAGAGGCGGTGATTACCGCGAAGGACGTGGCGTCCATTTATGAGGTGCCGCTGGACTTCGCCCATGAAGGCGTGGACACGCTGGCGTTGAAATATCTGCACATCGAGGCCAAGGAGCGCGATCTTTCCAAGTGGGAGGACATTGTCCATCGCGTCTACAACCCGAAGGACACGGTCATGATCGGGATCGTGGGCAAGTACGTCGAGTATGAGGACTCCTACAAGTCGCTGAAAGAGGCGCTGGTGCACGGCGCGCTGGCGCACAATCTGAAGCTGCAGCTCAACTGGATTGAAGCCGAGGGCCTGGATCGAAAACGGCGACAAGAGTTACGAGTCGCAACTCGAAGACTACGACGGCATTCTTGTGCCCGGAGGATTTGGCAAGCGCGGGATCGAGGGGATGCTGATCGCGATCCGTTATGCGCGCGAGAAAAAAGTTCCGTATTTTGGGATTTGCCTCGGGATGCAGACCGCGTGCATTGAGTTTGCGCGCAACGTGGTGGGACTGGCAGAGGCGAACTCCAGCGAGTTCGATCCGGCGACGCCGCATCGCGTGATTTACAAGCTGCGCGAGTTGCGCGGCGTGGAAGAACTTGGCGGCACGATGCGGCTGGGGGCGTGGACCTGCAAGATCGAGCCCAATACGCTGGCCCACACGATTTACGGCAAGCTCGAAATCAGCGAGCGGCACCGGCATCGCTACGAATTCAACCGCGAGTACGAAGAGCCGATGGTGGCGGCGGGGCTGCGCATCTCAGGATCGACGCCGGACGGCACTTACGTGGAGATGGTGGAGTTGCCGGATCATCCGCATTTTATCGGATGCCAGTTTCATCCCGAGTTCAAGTCGAAGCCGCTGGAGCCGCATCCGCTGTTCAGCACGTTTATGGGGGCGGCGTACGAGCATGGATCGAAGCGGCGGGCACAGAAAGAAAGCGCTGCCGTGGAGATGTTCCACCGGCCGGAGCGAGTGGCGCGGCGATAGATAAGACGACACCACAGAGGTCACAGAGTACACAGAGACTCGGATGAAAGTTCCTCCGTGTTACCCTGTGACCTCTGTGGTGTAAAGAATTCAATCAAGGTATTATGCTCCTTCCAAGTCGGCGATGTTGCATATCGGCTCCGGCGATCTGTTCCTCATTGCCGGGCCGTGCGTGATCGAGAGCGAAGAGCACGCCATCCGCATGGCGGAGATCATCAAGGGTGTGGCGCGGGCGCTCGAATTTCCCTTCATCTTCAAGGCCAGCTACGACAAGGCAAACCGCACTTCGATTCGCAGCTTTCGCGGGCCCGGCGTGAAAGAAGGCCTGCGCATTCTCAAGAAAATCAAGAACGAAATTCGTGTGCCGGTGCTCACCGATGTGCATGAGACGGCGGACGTGGGCAAAGTTGCTGAAGTGGTCGACGTTTTGCAGATCCCGGCATTCCTCAGCCGGCAGACCGATCTGGTCGTGGCCGCGGCGCTGAGCGGACGCGCGGTGAACATCAAGAAAGGACAATTCATTTCGCCCTGGGATATGCGCCACGCGGTGGAGAAGTGCCGGGACGCGGGCAACACGCAAGTTTTTCTGACCGAGCGCGGCGCGAGTTTCGGATACAACAATCTGGTCGTCGACATGCGTTCGCTGGCGATCATGCGCAAGTTCGCGCCGGTGGTTTTTGATGCGACGCACTCGGTGCAATTGCCTTCGGCGCAATCCGAGGGGAACGGTCCGGCGGTAAGTGGCGGGCAGCCGGAGTTTATTCCGGTGCTGGCGCGCGCCGCGGTGGCGGCGGGAGTGGACGGAGTGTTCATCGAGGTTCACGACAATCCGAAAGAAGCGAAATCGGATGGGGCGAATGCGCTCGAGTCGACCAAGCTGCGTGGAGTGCTGAAAGAATTGCTGGCGGTGAGAAAAGCGCTGGCCGAGGCGCGCGCCACACTATAGAGATCAAATGTAACTTCTCAGGTTTTTCAACTGAAGCATGAAGCACATTGCCAACTGGGCCTTGAACATCGCCACTCTGCAAGGGGCCAGCTACACGGATGTGCGCGTGATTGCGCAGCGCAGCCGCGCGCTATCCACCAAGAACGGCAAAGTTGGCAGCGCATCTGACGCAGAGTCGGTCGGCATGAATGTGCGGGCCATCGCCGATGGCGCCTGGGGATTCGCCGCTTCCGCTGAACTGGGGCGTGGCGCGGTCGAGGCGACGGCCGCGCGGGCCGTGGAAATCGCGCGCGCATCGGCGCGAGTGAAGCGGGAAGATGTGCGTCTCGCGCCGGAAGAAGCCATAGCAGCGGAGTGGAGCACGCCATACCAGGTGGATCCTTTCACGGTTTCGGTCGAGCAAAATATTGACCTGCTGTTGAAGATTGACGCCGAGTTGCGCTCGGTCGCCGGAATCACTCTGGCGGAGACGAATCTGAACTTCAACCGCGAGGAGCAATGGTTCGTGTCGTCCGAGGGCGCGGACATTCATCAGACCAAGCTTTCGACGGGCGCGGGATATGCCGCGTATGCATTTGCCGGGAATGAGATTCAGAAACGTTCCTATCCCAACTTCTTATGGCGGTCAGTGGCAAAATAAAGGCTATGAATTGATCGAGGAGTTGAAGTTAGTGGAGAATGCGCGGCGGATTGCGGAAGAGGCGGTCGCGCTGCACAAGGCCGATCAGTGTCCGGAAGGAAGATTCGACATCATTCTCGACAGTTCGCAACTGGGATTGCAGATCCACGAGTCGGTAGGACATCCGATTGAACTGGATCGCGTGCTGGGAATGGAAGCGAATTTTGCCGGGACATCGTTTCTGACAATCGATAAGCTGCGCAAATTGCGCTATGGCAGCGATCTGGTGAACGTAGTCGCGGACGCGCGCCAGGAGCATGGTCCGGGGTTGGGGACGTTCGGCTTTGACGATGAAGGAGTGGCGGCGCAGTGCACGCCGATCATCACCAACGGACTGTTCACCGGCTATCTCAGTTCGCGGGAGACTGCGCACACCATCGGCGAGAAACGGTCCGGCGGAACGCTGCGCGCCGAGGGTTGGAACCGGCTGCCCATGATCCGCATGACAAACATCAGCCTGCTGCCCGGACTAAAACCGCTGAGCCTGGAACAATTGATCGCGGACACCGATCACGGCATTCTCATGCAGACCAATCGCTCATGGTCGATTGACGACAAGCGCTACAACTTCCAATTCGGCTGCGAGATTGGTTGGGAGATTAAGGGCGGCAAGCGGGTCCGCATGGTGAAGAACCCATCGTATTCGGGCATCACGACAGAATTCTGGAACTCGCTCGATGCGATTTGTTCGCGCGACGCGTGGACGCTGTGGGGAACTCCGAATTGCGGGAAAGGCCAACCGCAGCAGGTGATGGGAACTGGGCACGGGGCAGCGCCATCGCGCTTTCGAGCAGTGAAGGTGGGCAGCGCGTTTAAGGGGAATTAGTTCACCACGCAAACAATGAGGCACCGCGAACTCCAGGAACAAATCAGATGCTGACCCAGAGTCAAGCTGGCGACCTCTTCGACCGCATCAAGAAACTCTCTACCGCGGATGAAGTTGAGGTGCTTTTCTCGGGCGGGAAGTTCGCCCTGACACGCTTTGCCAACAATACGATTCACCAGAACGTTGCCGAGGAGAACTATGTGGTTTCGGTGCGAACCGCGTTCGGGGGAAAGACGGCGCGAGCATTTACAAATAAATTTGATGAGGAAAGTCTGAGGCAAGTTGTGCGGTCGTCGGAAAGTCTGGCCAAGGTACAGCATCCCGATCCGGACCTTTTACCGATGCCGGACGCGCGGGAAGCAGTTGGCGATGCGGACGCGGGCCGGACGGGCGAGTCGTTCGTCCCCATACGATCTGTTCCGTCTCGCTATTTCGAAAGTACCGCGGCAACCACTCCCGAACAGCGCGCTGAAGGCGTCAAGAAGATTGTCGATGTTGCGGAGGCACACAGCCTCACGACCGCAGGAGTTTTTTCCAGCGCCGCGTCTTTGGAGGGGATATTCAACTCTCGCGGGCTGAATAACTGGCATACCCAGACCTCTGCCGAGGTTTCGATCACCATGCTCGGAGGCGATTCCTCTGGCTGGCAGAAGGCGAATTCGCCGGACGTGGGGAATCTGGATGCCCCGGCCCTGGCCGAAATCGCGGCTCGAAAGGCGGTGGATTCGGCGCGTCCGCGCGAAATTCCGGCAGGGAAGTACACCGTAATTTTAGAGCCTGCGGCTGTTCTCGACATTGTAGGGTTCATGTTTTGGGATTATTCGGGCATGGCGATTCTCGACCAACGCTCGTTTCTGACAGGCCGGATCGGAACAAAGCTGTTCGGAGACAACATCACGATTTGGGACGATGTGGCGCACCCGTTGCAGGCAGGATCTCCGTTCGATGGAGAAGGTGTGCAGCGGCAGAGAGTAGAACTGGTGAAAAATGGAGTCGTGCAGCGGGTCGTCTACGCCCGCGCGACGGCACAAAGAATGAAGCGTTCGGAACACAGAGATAAAGTTGGCCTCATCGCTGCCACGGGCCACGGTTTCGCATTGCCCAACGAGATGGGTGAGATGCCTCTCAACATCGTGTTCGCTGCGGAGACGACTCCACAGACCATCGCGCAAATGATTGCTTCGACGGAACGTGGAGTGCTGGTGACGAGGCTGTGGTACATCAGGGAAGTAGAACCGTTCGAAAAAATGCTTACAGGAATGACGCGCGACGGCACGTTTTACGTGGAAAATGGGCGCCTGCAGGGTGGGATTCGCAATTTTCGCTTCAATGAAAGTCTGATTCACATGCTGTCGAATGTGGAAGCGATGAGTGCGCCCCTTCGGGCCTGCGGAGAAGAGTCGTTTGACATGGTGGTGCCGGCCATGAAAGTGAAGGACTTCAACTTCACGGAAGTGACGAAGTTTTGAGCGTTGTTGCCATCTCCGGCTTCCCCTCTCTATCCGGCAATCACGCCAAGATTACCTGAAATTAATGGGTTCGCTCCGGCTGTTTCAGGCTTGGCTCGGGTCGTCGTAATCCCTCCTAATTCATTCAAAGAAAAGCAGTTATCCCCATTTGTTCAATGACTTCGGTAACTTTATTTGCCCAATTCGGGGGTGTACGCTGCCTGTGAGTCGAAAGAAAGTCCGCGGAGATGAGACGACACTCCCGGCAGGAAGGTTCTTCTCAGCGTGGCAGCAGAAGGCACAGCGCCGATGATCGAGAAGCAGGCCAGCACGGGGCATTACGAAGACATGCAGAGCGCGCCGCGCTTTCCATTACATCTTGCCGCGTCCGTAAAAACGCAGGGCAGCGCGTATTCGGCAGAGACGGAGAATATCTCAGCCAACGGCGTGCTGTTGGCCATGGACAATGACGTTGCCGTGGGCTCGATGGTGGACTTCACGATTCTGTTGCCGGCCGAGATTGTGGGCCTGCGACGGGATGTGCAGATCGACTGCCGGGGCCGTGTGGTGCGCAGCTTCGAGGATCGCGGCCGGCGCGCCGTGGGCCTGGTAATTGATGAATACCATTTCGAACGAGCGTAGGCGCAAGGAACTGAATGGCTACCATTCCGGTTGGCGTGGAAGAAAAACTCGGAGCTGTTGAAGACGGCGGCAAGGGCCAGTTCGTCCGAGTAATCCTGGCCGATACGCAGGCCATCTTCCGCGCCGGCTTGCGCAAGGTCTTCGCGCTCGAAGACGACATTCGCGTAGTCGGCCAGGCCGAGACGCTGCTGCAAACGCAATCCGCAGTGGCGAAGTTTTCCGCGGACGTGCTGATTTTCGAAGCTGCCCTTACCCCAAATCCAGTGGAAGCCGTTGCCACTCTTCTTCGCCAGAACCCCCCGTTGCGGATCGTTGTGGTGACTCCTGGCGCCGATGAAGAGTTGACCTTGGAATTATTTCGCCGCGGCGCACACGGCATTGTCTCGCGCGAAGTAGAGCCCGAACTTCTAGTGGACTGTCTGCGCAAGGTCGTGTCTGGCGAAACCTGGCTCGATAGCCAAGGCGTGCGCTGGGTGATGGAAGCCTATCGCAACCAGAATAACCGGCCGACCGGATCGCGTCCGAAAGTGCAGCTGACCCCCAAGGAAATGCTGATCGTTTCGTGCGTGACCCAGGGCATGAAAAACAAAGAAATCGCGCTGCGCGTAGGCACGACGGAACAGGTTGTGAAAAATTATTTGCGCAAAGTCTACGACAAACTTGGAGTGGCCGACCGCCTGGAATTGGCGCTCTATTGTTTAAATCATCATGTGGTCAACAATACGAAGGTTCCGCCGCTGCCAGTGTCCGCTGGAAACGGAAGTCTCGCCAAGGCTGCGGCCGCAGGTGCATCGTCCTCCGGCGCTTCGGCCTCAGCGGTCCCCTCGACCTCCGAAGCAACGTCCGAAGCAACGTCCGAGGCATCCTCCGCTCCGATCTCAGATTTTCCGGAAGAAGTCTCTTAGTTCCCCGATCTTCGTCCTCGCCGACCTTCCTATACCGCCTGTACCGCTTTTCCTCAGGTTGCGGTTTCAACGTCATCACCCATAGAATCGAAAAGAACGCCTCCTTCGAAGCGATGCGCGGCGAGTGGGAACGTTCGTAAGAGTCGTTCCGTCCAACCCGGAGAGATGGCCGAGTGGCTGAAGGCGCACGCTTGGAAAGCGTGTTTACTCGAATGGGTAACGTGGGTTCGAATCCCACTCTCTCCGCCAGTTCTTTGTTGATGCTAATAGACTTACGCGATGGGCTGACGTCCACTGACGTCCATTAACGCGCCATCGCCTGCTTCACGACTCGCCCATGAGCTTCCCGCATTGAGTCCATCATCCCTCCGCCATAGGTATTGAGTGTGGTCTGGATGGATGCGTGCCGCATGAGTTCCTTCTGCACCGTAAGAGGCTCCCCGTTGTCTCCGAGCCACGCCCGGTAGGTATGGCGCAACGTGTGCCAGCCGATCGGTCCTAAGCCGGCTTTGACTGCGGCCGGACATAGATGGTTGTGCTGCATGTTCCAGGGTGTGTAGGGCTTCTCGCCCGCCATGTAGGGCGATGCGAACACGAAGTCCGAGTCTGCGGAAAACTCGGTCTTGCGCCTCCACTCGAAGATCACCTCCGCCAATGCTGGATCAAGTGGCAGGGGTGCCTCCGAGTATTCGGTCTTCACATCGTCAACACGACCCGAAACGATCGCCCGGCGAATATGGACGGAGAGATTTTGCCAATCAAAATCGCTCCATTTCAAAGCGACCAATTCCGAGCATCTCACGCCGGTGCAGAGCGCCAGGATGACCATGGTGTGACATGGTTCCCGGTCAACTGCAGCGACGAGGAGCGAGAACTCCTCGGGCGTGAGAACTCGCGGTTTCTTTCTCCGCTTCGAACTGCCCTCGATGCGCACCAGGGACATGGGATTGCGGTCCGGGGGCAGGTACTCCCACAGCATGGCGCAATCGAAGATCCGGTGCATGAGACCCTTGATGTGACCCCTCGTTTTGCTGGCCAATGGATGACAGCCCTTCTTGTCCATGAGTCCTTTGAGCCAATCGCGCACGGCCAACGGTTTTACCTGGGTCAGCGGGAATTCGCTCCACTTGGGACGGATGTGATTGTTGATATAGGAAAGATAGGCATGCTTGGTCGAGAAACGCCTTGGAATCTCTTCCTGCACATACCTCTCAAGGACAACGCCAAATCTCTCCTCTGGTGCTGCTGGTTGGTCTGTGTTGATCTTCATTCTCAGGTAGGCGACCTTCGAACACCGATCAACCGCAGACCTCGTTTGATATTCATTCGTTGTGCCAACGTCCTCTGACATCCGCTTGCCGGTCGTATCCCGCCAGCGGAATTGCCAGATTGCAGGACCTCGGACACGCTCCTTCAGTTCAATCGTTCCATGTTGGTATCTCGTCCTCACTGATTACCTTTCCTCAGAAGGACGCGAATGGCGTATCAATGCTAGCTGTTCTTCACGCCACCTGACAATGGCAGAAGTGGTGGATTTCCACCGATAGCCGATTCGAAACGCTGGGATTTTCTTTGCCTCTGCGAGGCGGCGGCACTGCTCCGCTGAGCAGTCCAAAATCTTCGCAACTGCCTTCAGTCCGATCGTCGGTTCGAACCCATTATCAGGTTGTTCGGTCTGCTCGCGCCGACCGGCACCAGGCACAATGGATATTTGTGAATGTTGGCTGGTTGACATCGCATACTCCTTGTAATTCTGGCTGCTGGTACACCGTATGGTGGGTTCTACCCGAGATCAGGATTTCGGTCAAAACACGCCAAATGAGGGCGGATTTGACCGAAATCTGATTCGGCCTTAGGTTCTTCTCACTCAGAGCGGCCAAGAGCCGACTCGGGGGCGTAGGAGGCAAGATGTGTTCGTCATCAACAGTCAAAGAGCCGTTCTCAGCAAGAGTCCAATTCACCTTGAGCGTCGCGATCCAGGAAAGTTATGGAGCAAAGGATTTTCTGCAGTCAATTTCCGGTAAGATTCTGGCCCGTCACGACAATGACGAGCGGGAGTCGGGCGCAGGATACATCACTGCGACCCTAGTCCAGTTCGGGGATGCACTGGACCACGGAATAACTCCAGACCGTCTGGGGGATGGCATTGGCGGAGACTTCGCCGAATACTGGGAGCATCTCTTCGATGTCGAAACCGGACGGTGGAAAGGTGCGATACAGGACGCCTTTGAGATTCTCGGGACCGATCTGCTAGTTATTGATTGCCTTGAGGTTTACCCTCGTTTCCGAGGTCAGGAAATTGGTTTAGCGGCTGTCGGTCGGACTATCGACGTTTTCGGCCCGGGTTGCGGGTTAGTCGCCTGCAAGCCTTGGCCGCTGCAATTTACTCCAGCGTTTACAAACAATCGGCGAAAACTTCAGAGATTGCTACCGCCTAACACTGATCTGGACAATGCAGTGCGCAAGCTGCGAACGTATTGGTCAAGAGCTGGATTCTGGCCGGTCGGGCAAACTGAAATCTATGCCCTAAGCATGTCACAGAGGCGTTAGCAGACAATGGCGAACAACCCCGGGGCCCAAACAGAAAAACCGAATGGACACTTCTGTTAGAACGCTGCCTTCTCCTCGGTTTTGTTTGTTTTCATCGCTTTAACCCGCTTCCTGTCGGTCTTCCTGTCGATAAGATCGCTGTCAATTCCGTCAACTCCTTCCACTCCCGTCCATCCCGTTTCCGCGATTTGCCCGAATTCGCGATCCGGTCTACCTTCCATCCCCTCCACAGGGAGATGGAACATGCCGGGAAAGCCAAAGCTTTACGCCCATCGGGTCAAGATCCTCAAGTACGTGAAAGTTGGAGACGCGTGGCGCTTCGCCAACGTCATCAAGCGCAGCGGCAGGATTGTGCGCGACCACATCCTAATTACGGGCCGCGACGAACACCACCCCGAGGGCAGCTATTACCTCGAGTGGTATGAGCACGGCAAGCGTCACCGCAAGGCCGTTGCTGATTTCGCGACCGTAGCCGAAGCGGCCCGGCTCAAGGCCATCGAAGTTGAGGCTCTCAAAGCCGGGGTGATGTCGCGCCCGGCACAGCCAGCCGCGATCAACCCAAACGGCATTACGCTCGCGGCAGCCGTCGACCAGTACCTCGCGATGGTCCAGGCCCAGCGCAGTCACCGGACCTACATCAGCTACCGCTACACCCTGAAGGAACTGCTCGTCCCGTCCTATGAAAAAAGCTCCGTCGAGCAGGTGGCGCGCGAGGACATCCTGGTCTTCATGGCACGTTGCTACCAACTTGGACTCGGCCACCGTACCGTCTACGACAAGCTGGTCGTCGTGCTGCAGCTTTTCAAACGGCGCGGGAAAAGTGGCCTGATCGCATCCAGCGACTGGCCGAAGTACGTTGAAAAGATCCGCCCGATCTACGAGCCGGAAGAAATCCAGTCGATGTTCAATCACGCCATCGGCGATGAGGCGATCTTTCTGAAATTTATGCTGGGCTCTGGATTTCGCGATCAGGAGGCGCAACATGTTTGCTGGCGCGATCTCGACTTCCGCCACAGTCACGTTCGGGTCACCGCCAAGGCTCTCTGGGACTTTCGGCCGAAGAACTGGGAGGAGCGAGTTGTACCGCTGCCCTCAGCTCTCATCGACCAGTTGCGGCGACTAAAAGAGTCACGCAATGCTCTGCCACGCGCAATTGGTGTTTCCCAATAAACGTGGAAATCCCAACAGCGAGAACGACACGATTGTGAAGCGGGTCGCCGACCGGGCGAAGTTGAATTGTGGACAGTGCGTTACGAAGCACGGCAACAAGTGCGCTGAAGGGCCATACTGCCAGCACTTCTTCCTGCACAAGTTCCGCCACACATTTGCCACCGAGCACCTGCGGCACGGTGTGGACATCCGCACGCTTCAGACGTGGATGGGCCATCGCGACATCAAATCGACCATGGTTTATCTGAAGGGGGTGCAATCGAAAGACGCTTTGGCAAAAGTGAACGCAGGAGCCCTGGCGGGGTATGTTGCCTGATCAGGTGCAATTGAATCTGACTCTTAGGCTATGCTGGTTTCCTATCATGAAGCGAAAACATCCTGAGCTTCCGGATCGCTATGACGCGTTCTTGCAGGAACTGAAGGAGCGAATCCGCAGCGCGCAAGTGCGCGCCGCTTTGTCCGTCAATCGGGAACTCGTATTGCTCTATTGGGGTATCGGCAGAGACATTCTTAGCCGTCAGCAATCGGAAGGGTGGGGAGCAAAGGTCGTCGACAGGCTGGCTCATGACCTGCTCAAAGCCTTTCCGGGGATGACTGGTTTTGGCGCGCGAAACCTCAAATATATGCGGGCTTTCGCTGAAGCGTACCCCGACCAGCAATTTGTGCAACAGGTCGTTGCACAATTGCCCTGGGGACACAATGTGCGGATTCTTGAAATGGTCAAGGCCCCGGCGGAACGGGAATGGTATATCCGGCAGGCTGTCGAAAGCGGCTGGACGCGGAACGTCCTTGTCCATCAAATTGAGGGTGACCTTCACCGCAGGCAGGGCCGGGCAGTCACGAACTTTCAGCGAACGCTCCCGGCTCCCCAATCAGAACTGGCTCAGGAACTCCTCAAAGACCCCTACAACTTCGATTTTCTGACGCTCGGGACAGAGATGCTGGAGCGTGATTTGGAACGAGGTCTGATCGACCATCTGCGCGACTTAATTTTGGAACTCGGCAAGGGATTTGCATTCGTCGGAAACCAGTACCATCTGGAAATCGGCGGGCAAGACTATTTTCTCGATCTGCTTTTTTATCATCTGCGCCTTCGATGCTATGTCGTAATCGACCTGAAAATTGAAGAGTTCAGGCCCGAATTCGCGGGCAAGATGAATTTCTATTTGTCGGCCGTGGATGACCTCTTGCGCCATGTTGATGACACTCCCAGCATCGGCCTGATTCTCTGCAAGGAGAAGAACAGAATTGTGGTTGAGTATGCACTCCGGGACACAGGCAAGCCGATGGGAGTGGCACAGTACCGATTGACCGAATCGCTTCCAAAACGCTTGCAGTCCGAATTGCCCACGAGCCACGATCTTGCAGGCGAGTTGCCCCGGTTCAATCTGGTGACCATGCGGATTCGGCTGGAACGGGCGTTGCAGACTATCGCCGAGAAACGGGGGCTGTCGACGAAATTGGTCGGCATTGCGGCCTTGACGCGAGCACTCACGAGCGCGAATGCATTATCGACAGAAGTGGTCGCAGATTTGCGAACCGTATCGGCTGTCCTGAATTCAGCAGTCCACGGTCAGAAAATCAAAGCCGAGGAAACGCAATCGGCGTTAGAACTTGGGAACTCTCTGTTGTCTCGGTTGGAAGGCAATGACTGACCAGAAGAAGATCGCACGGAATGGACCTGACTGAACACGTTCGACGACAGGAGCTATCGGCTTTCAAAGATCGTCAAACAGCAAGCCTGCTTAGGCTAGCGGGGGTAACTGTTTGCGGCATCCTCCGCGTGAGCCATTCCGCAACCTGCTTCGGGTCAAATCGCACCGCCGCGCCTATGCGAAAGGAAGGAATGAGCGCTGGCGGCTGCCATTTTGTAAATGTGTTGCCGGGTCACGCCGAGCAATTTGGCCAACTCTCCAGCCTTTAAGGCGTACTCCTTGGATTCCAGGGTTTGCAGTATCTTTGCCATTCCAGCGACGCTGTCGCTTGCCAGACTGAACCGATAAGCCGAGTTCGCCATAGTCAACTCCTAACCACTGCCGAGATTCGGTTCTACACCGAGTGTCGATTTCGGTCAAAACTCCAGGAAAATCGACGCGATTTGACCGAAATTTCGATTTGGGCTTAGCTTCTTCACGCTCAGGGCCGGAATTGGCATGGTCCTTGGCGGAGGAGGAGCGAGTGTTTTCGTCTCTTCAAGAACTCGAAGGAGGCCTTCGCGCAAGCGGCTACATTGCCGATTCGGTAGCCACGACGACGGTGTACCTGGCGGCGAGACTGCAGAAGCCGTTGCTGCTGGAAGGCCCCGCCGGTAGCGGAAAGACTCAATTGGCATATGCAGTTGCGGACGCAGCGGACACCACCGTCGAACGCCTGCAGTGCTATGAGGGAATCAACGAAGAGAAGGCCATCGGCAAGTTCGATGAACCCCTTCAAAGGCTTTGCGTTGAACTCAAAGCCAAGTCCGTCAGCGTGGATTGGGAATCCCTGCGGACGGAGTTGCACAGCCAGCAGTTCTTCGGTGCCGGGCCGCTTCTGCGCGCGTTGCAGTGCGAAAGGCCTTGTGTCCTGCTGATCGACGAACTGGACAAGGTGGACCACGCATTTGAGGCCTTGTTGCTGGAATTGCTGAGCGTGTGGCAGTTGAGCATTCCGAAGCTGGGCACCATCAAAGCCAGGAGCATTCCGTTCGTTGTGTTGACATCGAATGAAGAGAGGCGCATCGGCGATCCCCTGCGCCGGCGCAGTTTTTACCTTCGTGTTGAACACCCCACCGCGGAGCGAGAAGCAGAGATTGTTGCGCTGAGGACGCCTGATTCCACACACGAATTCCATGCCGGTATGGCGGGACTCGCCAAGGCTTTGCGCGGCTGGAGCCTGGAAAAGCCACCCTCAGTCTCAGAGATTCTCGACCTCGCGCAGGCACTCAAAGTTCTGGGAACTGAACAAATTACGGCGGAAATGAGAGACATTCTCCTGCCCTTGCTGGCTAAAACCGAGGCCGATCGACGCAAGCTGCTCTTGCGGGATGGGTTTGCCAGTTTGATCTATGACGCGCAGCAGTACAGCGCCGAGGCTCTGCGAAGGAGCGCGGCATGAAGCCAGCACTCATCTTGGCGCAAGTGCTTTCTGCAATCTCGATCTGCTGGGCGCAATCGCCCAAACCACAGGCACGGCTCGAAGCCGAATACTACGTCGTAGCCTACGCCCAACATTATCGGGTGCCCGTCGCGCTGGTACGCGCCATTGTCGAACGCGAGTCGCACTGGCAAGCATGCGCGGTCTCTCCCAAAGGCGCTGCAGGACTAATGCAGTTAATGCCCCTAACCGCTCAGCGACTGGGGGTAAGAGACCGGTGCAGTGTCGATCAGAACGTTTCCGGGGGCGTGCGCTACCTCGCATGGCTGATGCAACAGTTTCATAACGATCTCAGGCTAGTGGCTGCCGCCTATTATGCCGGCGAAGACGTGATCGGCAGACGAGACCTCGGCTATCGAAATCCCGACGTAATTGCCTACGTGGCAAGAATTAGAACAACTTACCTCCGCCAAGCCGGAATTAAACCAAGAACTACGAACACCAGTTCGGAAAGAGATGTGAGATGAAAATTTGTTTGAGTTTGGTGCATCTGACAACGACCAGTCTCCTGCTGCTGCATATAGCTTCAGCGCAGGCCGAGTCTTCCGCAGGCGCGAATCGTGAACTTGAATGTTGACCCAGAACAGGTTGTGGTCTTGCACTTGCGGCCAGGATACGTCAGTTCGGTGCGGGTGCTGGAGGAGGTGAGCTCGGTCGTACTGGGCGATCCGGGAGCCTTTAAGGCCGACCACTCCGAAGCCGAGCCGCAGTTGGTGTTTTTCAAAGCAACCAGCGCAAAACCTGCGCAAACCAACGCCCTGATTACCACCAGAGGAGGCCATGAGATCTCGCTGAGCCTGGTGAGCCAAGGCAAGTCAGACCGTAGTGAGCCCGTGGACTATGTCCTCAACTGTGAGCGCCCGCGCAGCTTTCTGATTGCGTCGACTCATCCCGTGTTTGTGGTTGGCGAAACAAAAAACGTTGCTACAGAAAATCAGCCAACCAGCACTGCCCCAGAGAAGCCTGGCAGACAAGAGCAGGATTTGCTCAGGGCGGAACGGATTGAGAATCCACATTGGGAAGGCAAGCAACTGCAGGTTGCGGTAGGACAGGCGATAGAGAAAGAGCAACAGATGGCCGTGCCGTTCGCCGTTCTGAACTCTTCTGCACGGACCATTGAAGTACTGCCGCCGCAAATACAGCTTGCGGGGACATCGAAAGACAAGCATCGAAAAGCGATTAAGGCCGAGCCGGTCGCGATCAAAGACTACTGGATCACCTCGCGTAGACTCGCGCCCGGCGCCAGAGCCGACGGCATCGTTGTGTTCGACCGGCCTACCTTCAAGGAATCCCGGGAACGGCTCTTGCTCGCGGTTGCCCAAGCGGAAGAGGTCGACCGTCCTGTCCTGGCACCGATTGCGTTTGTGGCTCCGGTCTCGGGAGGTGCAAAGTGATTCATCCAAACGGACACAACGACAACGGCAACGCTGCAGTCCTTCAGGAGCCAGCGGAAAATGAAGCTCGCAATAACGATCTGCCACTCCCTCCGGACGCAACCGTCCCATTGCCTGGGCTCGCAACTAGAGCAAAACAGAGAGCCCGGCAGCAGATCCAACAGAACCGCTTTGTAATCATCGGGGCGGGAGCGATCGTCATCGCGCTGCTGATCTTCGTTGCTACGTCTATGCCCCATCGGAGCGCGCCACAGAAAGTGAAGAGTCGTGGCGCCACTACTTCTGAAGACTTGGCCTTGGAGAGCGGCACCGCGAGCAACGATAAGAGCCTATTTCCGATCACCGATTCTGGCCGGCCCGTCACAAAAGAATCTCACGAAGGCTTCCTGAACGAACGAGATCTACAACGAACTGCAACCAAGCCGGCAGCGGGGACAACGGTGGCGAGCGGAGCGGGAACTTTGGGATCGATACCGCCTTTCGGAGACCAGCAGCCATGGCAAGCGCCGCCGTATCAGCCAGGCTCGGGTGTCGGCGCCGAGACTCCAGACTTGGGTAAAGCAGAGCGCGAGGCCATGGAGAAGTCTTCGCTAATCTACGTGCGAAGCGCCTCTGCCAGTTCGGCTAGTGCTCAGGCCCGCGAAATCTTCAATGATCCAGCATCGGAACTGGGATTGGGTCTGGCCACTGGCACACGATTGCGTGCACGCCTGGAATCAGCGGCCAGCACGGCAGTGCGAACTCCGGTCCTGGCGGTGATCGAGTACAACTATGAGCGGGACGGAGAAATTATCGTCCCTGCGGGAGCAAAAGCGGTTGGGCACATCCGGAACGGAGATCGTTCAGGTTACGTTGACGTCCAGTTCGATTCTCTGCTGATGCCGGATGGTGCAGTCGTTCCCATCGAGGCCGCCGCCACGGGTTTGGACTTGCGGCCGCTCAAAGGAAAAGTTGAGGGGAAGAACACGGGAAAGAACGTCCTGGTCAGATCGCTGTCAGGAATCGGCCAAGCTGGCTCGATGTTGGTGGGACAAGGCAGTCTGAACCAGCCGCTGAGCGAGTCGGACCTAATGCGGGAGCGCGTCAGCAACAATGTCGGCGAGGCTGGAGATGAGGAGGTTTCCCGATTAGCGATCACCCAGCACATCGTGGTGACGATTTCGGCGGATACTCCGATCTACGTGGTCCTCGAGCAGACACCCAAGACCAATCAGGCTTCCCTGCAACCAAGTGCGCGGGGCGTTCCGACATCCAACTCAGCCAATGTTGAGCAACTGCGCCAGTTGTTGCAGTTGCAGCAAGAGCTGAACCAACCGTCCGCGAGCAACCAACCAGCGCAGTAGACGAGCGGTTCTCAGCTATGAGGATTCGGCGCGGGCGTGGGCCGGCTGCTCCAGCCTAGGCGTGCTCCTCGCAAGGTAACTTCCCCAGTCGCCGTTTCCGCCGCCTTCGACGGCCATTATCGACCGAGTTGTCGAATGCACGCATAGCGGCACATGGCTCGCCGACGATACCGTTAACGCGTCGAGATCACCTCGGGGTTGAAATTGGCAGCCGCTCGCCGGGGGGCTACTTACCATGACACTTCTTGTACTTCAAGCCACTATTACAAGGGCATGGGTCATTGCGACCGATTTTTCGTTTACGGTCGGTGAACAAGTCCTCAAAGGGAGTTGGTTTTCGAAGGCCGGATGTTAACCGGTCCATTTCTGCATCCTGTATCCATTTGTAATTCAGGCTAACGCCGAATCTTACGGTACCGTCGCGGGGCCACAGGCAAAGTCCGTGCCACTCGTCTACTTTCACGGTGTACTTGCGCGCGGTACAGTGATTCAAGAGCCTTGGTCCGGAAGCAGAGAGCGGTTCATCGTTGCAGTGAATCGTGAGGCCTGCGCCTGTTTCGTCAAGTGGCACCGTTGCGTCGTGACTCTGGGCGTCGCGTCGCGCTCTCTCAGTGATGAGATCGATTGCCTTACTCAGCTTAAGAAGGGCGTTTTCTCCGAGGGTCAGGAGCATAAACCCGAGGTCGAGTGTCTGCGGGTCGGCTCGTGTTTCGATTTCCTTCAAGATTCTCCCCACGGAGGTCTTGGCAATCCGAGTCAAAATGCCCTCGGGAGTTCGCTTTCCGGCGACGTTATCTCGCCGAACCGACATCGCGACATCCAAATCTGCTGAGATATCGTCTTCCAAAAGGATCGTGTCGTACTTGTCCTCGAACCAGAGGTTCCTCTTCAAATGCTGCGAAATCAACACGAGCTCATGCGATGCGATTATTTTGTCGGCATACCCGGTACGCTTGTCTACATAACTCAGGAAATACAGTGGGGACTCCAGCATTTCCGTCATCACGTCGAGGGTGAAAATATCCATTACGAACGGGGCCCGGATTACGTCGCTCTTTTGGACCGTAAGGAATTGGTGTGCCTGAAAGGCCAGGGCGGGGTAGTTGTCAGAGACAACGCAGAAGATGTAGATGTTCTTGAACTTCTCTGGAACCTTGATTTCTCGCGAGTTTACGACAAACTTGAGCTTCGGGTTGCCCAACAACTCCGCGCACTCACGGGCTTGGTCGTAGGACTCCTGCACACTTTTCTTGAAGTCATCCTTGAGTTGATTGTCATTGCCTTTCCGAGCCCCCAACGTCAATCGTTTTGATTTTGCTTGAAGGACGATGGCGCGGTTGCCGAAAAGGACCAACACGTCAATTTCTCCGAGCCTCTTGCCCTTACTCTCGTAGATATCAACATTAACGTGGACGTGGTTCTTGCCGAACACAAGTTCCAGGCGCTCCCGAGAGAATTCCTCGGTAAACTGCCCGCGATGCAACATGGCGGTAGAAAGATAGGCGGCATCGCCGCACATCCAATAAAAGGGTGAGTCGTAGAGCGCCTCGGCAAGGCTGTACTCTTGGAAGAGAATGTAAGTCTGAGCATCGGGGCGTAATAGAGGGGTTGCATTTGCAACGTTGAAGTCGTGAAGGAAGCGAAATCCTTGATTCTTCTCACCCCGAGCAAGCGTAAAGGCCGCGAGAACATTCTCGACAACTGATGGTTTGATCCCTGAGAAATTTGACAGTTCATCAACCGTAAAAGAGAAGCCGGGCAGAAGACTCCATTGGTTCGGATTAGAACGGAGCATCTGATCCATAACGTCAGTTAGTTTGTCGGTATGGAACCTCGACAGTGCGGTGATAACTTCTCGGGCTTCTTCGATGGAAAAGCCCTTGTGCGACGTGAGCCAGGCATTGTCCGCCGCGTACTTTTTGACAGAGAGGTCGCGGTACTGAAAGGCGTAGCCCGACTCGCCACTGTAGAAGATGGCCTCACGAAAGGCGTCTCCTGTGGCGAAAGGGTTGATCCCTTTCTTGACGGCTGCTTGCAAGTCAACGCCGACAAGCGGACTCGCCGCGATCGCCCGGTGCAGCTCCTCAAGGAGTTCTTCCGTGCGTTCCATGTATTGTTGGGTGACTGCGGGATCGGGCAGCGAATAGTCGATATCCGCCTTAATCATCAGCCCCACGAGCGTTGAAATTTCTGTTCTTACCAGGTGTTCGGCGGAGAACATGTGCTTCATGTCATCCGCGGTCATCTCCCCCTGGTACCGCACGATGTTGTCTCTGAAGCACAGAAAGGCTAGTGCATGCACGTACCCCTTCGACGTGCAAAGCCTCGCCAGTTCATCGAAAATCTCTTGCTCTGATCTCATGGAAACAGAGCTACTCGATCAGGAGACTCAAACCACTCTATGAGTAAATGGACCAGCCGAGCCATCCTATCCGGGGATGAAGAATCGGTTAGCATCTTCGCGTAGTTGCCCACGTTCGATCAGTTCATCAGCAACCTCCACGATGTAATCACTAGATTCGGCAGTGGCTCGTTCGATGCCGAACAGTTTCGCGATCGCTCGTCCAAGTTCAGATCTCACGACACCGAATTGATCCTCGACAAGGTATAGGACGGCCAGCGCAATCTCGTCACGGTGAATCCACTCCAGCGGTCGCCTATGCGAATTCGCAGGAACTCGGAACGTGCTTAGTTGAGCGTTCACCATCCAAAGGAAATTCTTTTGACGACGCCGTTCGATCTGCCTTCGACGGAGCGCAATGTGAATGGCTTCTCCAATGTTGGACTGGACGTTTGAACCAGCACGGTCCACCCCACAAATCTCCTTCAACCGCTCCGCCAAGAGATCCTCATGGATGGGGCTTTCGGCTTCGACTACTCCAACGATCAGGTCTGCTAGTCGCTGGTCATGACGCGGCTGGATCAACAAGTCGCGATCGCCTGTGGCGGTAAATTTCCGATACTGTGTCCCCGCCTGATAGCGGCGTTCTGCCGCTGGCGGGGCAACGTGGTTGGAGCGCACAGCGGAAAACGTAGAGGTTGAAACAGGCAGTGGATCGTTCGGCAGAGGAACACCCTGGACTGACTCTTCAAGCGGCCGGGCTTCGGCCAAGGTAAGACTGGCGAGAACCCGTTCAATTGCGCGATCTTGATTATGGAACCATTCCGTTGACCAGACGCGGTGTATGCGCCATCCCATCGACTCCAAAACGCGTTGTCGAAGGATGTCGCGGTCGCGCGCCGTTCGCGTGCTGTGATAAGTCGCCCCGTCGCACTCGACGCCTAGCACGTATCGGGAGGCGTCCCGCCGATCTCGAATCGCCAGGTCGATGCGGAATTTGCTAGCTCCGACTTGCTGGTCTACCGTCAACCCTCGATCGCGGAGGGCGGTCACAACGGCGTCTTCAAAATCGTTGGTTTCCTCCGCGGTGGGGATCGATGGAGACTGAGGCAGTTCGCAGTGTCTTTCCGCATACGCGATAAAATCACGCAGGGCAATAGCGCCCCGATTGTGGGGGCTGATACCGCTGAGTTCGTGCGATCTCATACCCGTCACGAGCGTGGTCTGCCACTTGGCGCGCGTGATCAGGACGTTTAGTCGCCGCCAACCGCCCTCCATATTCAGAGGCCCGAAGTTCTTGCTCAAGTGACCGTTCGTATCCTTCCCATAACCGATGCTAATCATCATTGCGTCCCGCTCATCGCCCTGCACGTTCTCCAGCGATTTCACGAAAAACGGTTCATGCAAGGAGGAATCCATAAGGGGAAGAATGTCTGGACGGCTCTCTAGCGCCGCCGCAACAGCGTCCTCAATGGCCTCTTTTTGCTGCGCATTCATGGCGACAACGCCGAGCGATCGATTCGGAAACCGCGTAAAGTGCTCGATTACCAACTCAGCCACTCTGTGCGCTTCGACGCGATTGGTGCGACTGCGACCGCGATCCCATACGCCATCGGGCACGCATTCCAATCGGACGCCGCGCCCGTCAGTGTCAGTACAAGCGGAGGGAAAGGTCACAAGTCGGTTTTCGTAGAAAAAGGCGTTCGAGAACTTGATCAGGCGCTCATCCCTGCTGCGGTAGTGCCATTTGAGGTACGCTTCTCTGAAGAGCGGCACCGTGGCGACAGCATCGTCAAGCAGTGATTCCAGGGGCTCCTCGGCGGCTTCGGCATCTTCGTCAACGTCCCTGTCGTCCTCATCGAGTTCGATTTGCGCTCTGAAAAATGAGGTCGGCGGTAGCTGATTGCGGTCGCCAGCAACGACTACCTGTTTGGCGCGCAGTATAGCCGCGATACCTTCAGGCGTCGGCAGTTGCGAAGCCTCGTCGAAAACCACAAGGTCGAATGTCAGGCTGCCCGGTTTGAGGTATGTGGAGACCGAAATCGGGCTCATCAACATGCAGGGCTTAAGTGCCTGTAGCGCATGAGGAATCTCCGCGAAGAGCTTACGTAGCGGTTTGATTCTTTTTCGTTTCTGTAATTCGCGCCTGAGCACTCCCACTTCACTCCCGGCAATGCTTGACTGTGCTGCGCGAAGGCGCCGAGCCGAATCTGCCGCCTTGCCTTGAATATGAAGTGCGACCAGCGCTCGAACTGATTTATCGAGTGATTCAAATTTCTTCACCAGTTCTTCGCGTTGCGCGGGGCTGAACATGGTTAGCGCGTCAGACTGGGCCATTACAGCACTTATCCAGAGTGATAAAAACCGCCGTTCAAAAGTATCGGGCCCATCCTTGGCGCTTACGGAGTCAAGACCGTTGAAGAATGGGCTTAACCCCGCTTTATCGCATTTTTGGAGCGACCGTTGAAGAACAACCCATTCCTGGATTAACGAGAAGTTGGCCAGCAGCTCAGAGGTGCGGTTGGTCAGCAGTTTGCTGCATGTCCTTTCAACCGCTACATCCACGGCGAAGCCCGCCGGCCAAAGTCGATCTAGCCGCTCGACTGAATGACGAAGCCCTTCGGAAAGGATTGTCAGAAGTTCGACGGTCGCGTGCCGAAAGGAATCCGTGATTTCAACCGAGTGCCCAGGCTTCTTCTTAATGGCGAGCAGGATGCTCGTGAGCATCGCCCCTACACGGCATCTCTCTGCCGCTTGCAACAGAGAGTTCTTATCGCGAATCTCTGAATCCTCAACCTCGATGCAAAGCTCCCCTTGGTGGGACTGGAACCACTTGTTAAGCTCCAGCAAGCGGCAGACGATCGCGTGGAGGCGGACGGCGAGCGAGTGCGTAATTTTTGTTCCAGTCTTTGCATTTCGCCTCACGGCGGACCGCCATCTCCAGTACGACGGGAGCAGACTCCGATATCCGCGTGAAAACCGCTGGATCGCTGGCAGGAGCAATGGCGCAGCCTGTTCCAGAGGCAACTCGAAATAATTCTTATAGACCGCAAGTTGTGATTCGAACTCGGCTTGGAGCGTCGCTGCTGTTTCGAAAAGTGTCGCCTTCCCCTCCAATTGCTCAGCCGTGCTTTCAAACCAGCCGTCCGGCAATCTGTCAAGAGCTGCAACCGAAGAAAATGCAGGCTGCAGCTGAAGCAAGTCCGATATTGAGAGGTCGTCCGCTTCTATGACACTTCTGAAATCGGGAATCAACTTCTGAATGCGGTTAGCGGCAGCGAGAAGGAGGCGCAGGTCCTCTTCGATCTGTTCCCGATCAGTAATGGTCATGGCCGTCGCCGAAAACCCGCGCCACGGATGAGTGGCCCGAACGTCGAACACGTTTGCCTGGGCGCTGAGTTCGTTCAGCAGGTCGCAGCGCTCAACAAGCTCATTGCGAGAGACGGTCAAAACGTCCGCCCACGGCAATGGGGCTCGCACTTCCGGCGTAGCGGCCAGTTTGGCCGTTTGCCCGATTACCTGATAGAGAGTCTTGCCAAGCGGTTTTCGTACCTGATGCAATTCCTGAACATATCGGTTCAGGTCGGCTCGAACTCGGAGCAGAGATGCTAGGTTCTCCTCAAAACGGCCGCCATCAGACAGATCGTCGGATTCCAACGTCCGGCGCAATTCATCAATGATCTTTGCCTTGCCAGCCTTTGTGCTGTGTGCTTCAAGGCAGAATCGCTCCAAGCCCTTCTCAGCCAGGCGCTGATGGACAACGTTGAGCGCAGCCATCTTCGAACTGACAAAAAGAACCTTCTTGTTTCGTCCTAGAGAATCGGCGATGAGGTTGCTGATCGTCTGGCTCTTGCCGGTTCCTGGAGGGCCGTGAATCACCAAGTGCGCGCCGGCGGCACCATATGTGAGGGCCTCAATCTGGCTCCCATCAGCGGGCAGGACCGGAATAGGGACGGTTTCCGGTGACTTCAGATCGTCCAAAGCATCTCCGATCTCATCCGAGCCCTCTCCGATCGCTGTTGCTCGTGCGAGTGCTGCGACGACAGGATGCGTGATAGCGACCTCTGCCAGTGCTTTCAAGTCTTGATAGATGACGAGAGACTCAAAGCTGAACGTGCTGAGCCAAACCTCGCGTGTAACCAACCATTGATGATCCGTAGCCGCACGCTGAACAGCGTCCAAGTACTGGGTCACTGAGTCATCGGTCGGTTCTTCGGGCAGATCTGGAAGATTTAATTTGTGCCGCTCGCGCAAGTAAAGTTCCAGCGCGGGGTTGAGTTGCATCTCCTCGTCAGCGAGAGTCAGCCGCAGTGGGGCATTCGGTCCTTTGCTAATAAGTTGGGCCGGAACCATCCAGATGGGTGAAATCGACTCGCCCAGCCAGTCGTCATGCCAACTGAGGGCACCGAAGGTAAGGTGGAGGGTTGTAACACCCCGTTCCTCCACACTTGTTCGTGCGTTATCGTGAATTCGCCTGAGCTTTCTCGCGAGCTCAACCGGCGTGGCGTCGAACTCGACATCGCCCGGTTCGATCTCGTAACCGTCCGTCTGCTCAGCGTCTGCATCATCTAACAGCGTGCGCTGAGATCGTCGTACTGCCATCGGCAGCCGGATTTCGGACTCAGCCACGACGATATCACTGAATATGTCGTTCTGCGCTGGTGCGGTTACACGCAGTTTGCTGACCCGCGAGCGGTTCAGGCCCAGCAAGGGATTGCCCTTGGTGAGATCGAGCAGCCGCTCTTGCCACTTCTTTAGCTGCGCTCGTATTTTCTTTTCATCGACCTGCGACCCGCTCGGGATTCCGGACACGCCTTGGCTCCTACGAGAGCTTGAGGGGGAAGGCAGTGGAGATTTCCATGCTCATCCGGAATTGTAGCGAGGTCTGAGGCTTTCTCCTAGGCAATTTGCTGTTTTTCAGACCCGGGACGGCGATGCTTGCAAAGCTGTTTAGGCAATTCAAGCCCCGCGCGTGAGTAAGGCGTTCACTTTTCTGACGCCCAGCTTGTGTGATATCTAGTCCCAGCGATTTTGAACCGAAATCGCTGCTTCGACATGCTCCTTGTACTCTTTCACAGCTTCCAGGAACGGGAAAACCTTGCTCAGGCTGCCGAGAATGCTATTTATTATCTTGAGTGTTCTCGAAACTACGCCCTGCTTAATCGCTTGGTTGAGCATATCCCGTTTGAACTGCAGAGAGTCTCGCACCAGGCCGGCTCCTTCCACATATTCCCAATTGAAGTCATCCTTTTCGAGAGCGGTTCGCGCCCTGGAGAGACGCTCGTGGACATCGCGCCATGGACCAGGGAAATGTTGCTTGTACTCGGCCCGGAAGATACTTTTCTCTTGAAAGACAATTATCTCCAGCTGTCGGCCGATATCATCCACGATGCTAATTAAAATTCTTCTGTCCTGTTCTCTCAGCACCGCCGCCAATTCATCATCTGCCATGCGGGATCTCCTTGAAGTGCGATCACTTTCGTCGTCAGTGCAATCGTGCTAGCGATTTTAATTTATTCACTGCGAGCGCTCCCCGCTCGTTGCGGACCTTAACGTCACGCTGAATGCTTTGTTGATCTGCCCCTGCGCTTGTTTACCTTGCATGGGCAACAAGTAGCGCATCGTCATCTCGATATTTCGCGCGACTTCCACCCACTCACCGTGATGACTTGATGCGTCACGAGAGCCTTACCCTGCGCTGCTGAATGGCCTGCATCGAGCGGCCCAGCGATTTACTTAGCCTCCGGTCGGACGGACGACTCTCAGCCGTAATTCTCGCGTCTTCGGTAGGCGTCCACCGCCGTCCCTTGCGGCGGTCGTTATTCTGAGATTGTCGGTAATAGCGCCGCTTCTGTCCCGAGCGCATCCGACGCCACGCTTCGGGATTCTCATTCCTCCGACGTAGCTGACGCCTACGAACCGTTTTAGCGCTTTCTCGCCCGCCCATTTAGCGACCCAAGGGATGTAACTCCGTCGGTGGTCGTTCACATTGTAAACTCGGCCCTGGAACCGAGAATTCGACTGACCCGAACCGCTTTATTCAGATCCAATCGTGCTTGTGAGATGCACCAAACTCAAACATTTGTTCATCTCATAACTCTTCTGCTCCCACGCGTACACTACGAACCCGGCCTGTGAAATCAACGGCCATCACGATCCTCTCGAAGATTCGAATCGCTATCCTGCAAGCTGCAAGTCCGCGACACGGTTCTGAAAACAGTCCCAAAGGGTCATCCTGATTTGCCCGAAATCTGAAATGCCCGTATGTTCTCGCCTGCAACGCGGAAATCAAACTCCCGCGCGATCCAACGCAATCGCAGGAGAGGAGCATATGAAATTGTCAGAATGGAGAAACACCCGCCTTCGCCTTGCCCTCGTCTATGTCGCTGGCGATTTGTTCATTCCAGTTGTATCCGTTGGTGTCTCATGCCCAGAACCTGGGAACGCAGCCTGCCACAGGGCAGGCTGTTCAGGGTCAAACTGCGGCTCAACCCGAAGGAACGGTTCTCAATCTCGTGAACTGGGTCGGCAATGTGATCTCTCCTGTCGGAGCGGCGCTGGCGGTGGTCATGGCCGTCGTCTCCTATTCGCAAGGCCGAGGAGTGGCGCGGTGGGCGGTAACAGCGGCCGGATTGCTGGTGATCTCCGGCCTCACTCGCCTGATCGAGTTCTGGATTCAGAACGGTACAGCGGGCGTGCAGTAGGAACGCTCACTGCGGAGTGCTCAGGCAATGACGCTGCCTCAAATCATCGTCGATCTGTTGACACTGCTATTCGACATGGCAGTTCCGGCCGCCATCTGCACGATGGTGCTGGCTGGAATCGCATTGCGGCAGGAAGGCGGCGTGAACTTCCAGGCGGGCGGAAGGTTCCAGCGATGGGCGCTGTGGTCGGTAATTCTCTTGACGCTTCCGCAGTTGCTCTCCTGGTTTGCGGCGCAGGGTATCGCCATGCCTGCGCAAGGCGGAGGAATCAGCAGTTCGTGGGTCGCGAGTTTGCAAACGAGTTTCAGCGGTTTTGTTTCGAACGTCGTGGTTGCCCGGTTGACCCCCGTGCTCGCCGCTTTCTGCGTGCTGAAAGCGGCGCTCGATGCGGCTGAGGGGAACAGCCCGCTCGGTTCGATCGTCTCCGCCATTTTTCTGCTGTCTGCGTCCGGCACAGTCCAGCTTTTCCAGAGTTGGAACAGCGGGTCACAGTTCGCAACCACGGACATGCTGACCGCGGCCTGGAACTTTCTCGCTGGGACGATCCTGCCGGAAGCGGCAGGATTGGCGATTGTGGGAGCGATTTTCAATTACGCGCGCCATCGGCCATTCATGCCGCTGGTCGGATCGGGTCTTGACTTTCTTGAGTGTTTCGGCCATTTGGAAGCTGGTCCAGGCCATGGCCGGCTGATGAGGATTGGAGGTGATCCTGTGAATCTTTCAAACGGTTTGCTCAACCTGACGAACTGGCTGGGCAACGTCATCATGCCGACCATGGCAGGTTTGTTCGCCGCCGCCGCGATTTACCGTTTCAGCAAGGCGCACCCGTACTCACATCTCGGTTACGCAGCACTGGCTTCTCTGATGTGCTCTGGGTTGTTGCGCGCGATGGAGTCGTTCAGCAACCAAGCATCCTGGAACAACCCAGACCGCTACTGGATCTCCGTCCTGACACTTGTGAACTGGGTTGGGAACGTTCTGCTGCCACTGTACGGGGCTGGCCAGGTAGTGCTCGCGGCGGTGCACTTCGCTGGGTTGCTGGAACGGATGACGATTGGCGAGGCCTGGGTGCGAAACCTGGTCGCAGCGATGTGCTGTTTCGGACTGTCGGGGCTGTTGCGCTTAGGAGAATTCTGGATTCAACACGGAACGGCAGGAGTGCGCTAGGAAGGAGTAGAATGCCATTGCAAGTGACACCCGTGAATCGCAACTTGCAGACGCGAGTGACGTTCATGCTGCTTGAGCTGGAGGATCTTTTTATCGTGCTGGGCGCTGCGGCGGTCATGAACGTTCTCGGTCATTTTGTGGGTGGTGAGATCGCTGGAATGCCCACGAATATCGTCCTCCAGTATGGCGTGCCGCTACTGATGGTGCCAGTGCTGATGGCCTTCAAGTATGGCAAGCCCCGAGGCTACGTTCGCGATCTTGCCTTCTGGTACATGAAACCGCACGCCTACTGCGCCGTAGCACGCGACCGCGAAATCCGGTCTGCGTATCTGAGGGAGGAATAGCAGTGCCGCTTACGCTTGAACAACACGAGCGAAAACTCCACGATCCGGCATTGTGCGAGCAACTGCCGGTCCGCGACTACCTGGACAACGTTGTCGTTCGCACCAATGGCGCCTTTGTTGCGGGCTACGAGTTGAAGGGATTGGCTTCGTATTTCGCGAGCGACGAAGGCCGGGACCGGGGGAAGTTGATGCTGGAGGCGCTCCTGCGTTCTCTGCCGGAACAGAGCATGAGAGTGCAGTTCCGCTACGAAGTAGTGGAGGATCTAGGAGACCTGCTTGAGCGCTTTGGCGAAGCTCAGCAATCGGAACGGGCGGAGGTAATTGCACTCGATGAGGTGCGCGTCGATCGATGGCGAATGAAAGAGGCGAACGGCCACTACATGCGGCCTCTCTTGCACGTTTACTTCATCTGGGACCCGGTCGTTCATCGCCGTATTGCCGGTAAACCGCTCAAGCCGGCGGGCAATATCTTCAGCTTATCGGCGCGGAAGTGCATTGAGCGCAGTCATCAGGAGCATCAGCAGCTGCTGGCGGAATTCGAGAGTCTGTTGCGTGGCCTAGAAACGACGCTCGAAGCGGCAGAACTCGGCGCACGCCGGCTGACCGACGAGGAGTCTGTTTCTTGAGGCAAAACGAGCTCTCAATCCCTTGTCTCCGGATCATCGGCCATACAGGCGAGGTGAGGAGCAACTGCAATATAGGAGCGCCCGCGAGCAGATCGTTGACACAAGTATCGCCGATGAAACTGACTCGTATCTGAATGTCGGTGGAATCCTCTATTCCTTCGTAAGCCTGAAAGAACTTCCGGATGCTACTTTCCCCGGAATCCTGAGAGAGTTGGTCGGTCTTGATTTCCCACTCATTGTCAATGCGCAGATCACCATTCCTGATCAGGCGAAAGTGCTCAAAGGCTATAAGAGCCGATTGCGCAAGATGCAGGCTGTGCAACGGGACTCGAACGGAGGATTTCGGACGAACGTAGAAGCGCAGGTTGCCGAGACCCAATTGGTCAGGGTGCAACAGGACATCATCTCGAGTTCGGTTAAAACGGCCAAGCTAAGCCTGGTCATCGGAACGCGCACTTCACGCCCGGCGATCACGACCGCGGAACTGGAGCAATCCGAGCGAACCATCGACAACCGGCGCCAACAGCTTCTCTACGCGATTTCCCGCATGAACGGCGCCAAGGCGGTAGCTGAGTCGTTGGCGAAGAAGCGCTTGTTTTTTAGTTCACTTCCGGCAATGGCGGAGCCCGACAAGCGAGACCAGGACTTGCTCACCTCGAATGCGGCGGATCTTGTGCCGATAGAGACACCTTGGCGCGGAACACCGCGGTCACCGCTGTTCCTGCTTGAAACTCCGTACCGCCAGCTCATTCCATTCTCGCCGTTTGATCCGGGCTTGAGCGACGCGAACATGCTGGTGATGGCGAAAACTGGCGGGGGAAAGACCGTCATGGTGCAGCAGTTTCTTCTGATGGCCGCCAGGAGCAACCCGCTGATTTCGATTCTTGAGCGTGGCGATTCATACCGCCCACTGGTTGAGTTGATGGGCGGGCGAATGATCACCATGTCGCTCGATAGCGACCAAACGATCAATCCCTGGGATTTGCCCGAAGGAGAAAAAGAGCCGAGCAAGGATCAAGTCGCGTTTCTGAAAAATCTGACGCGCCACATGCTCGGTGAGGGCGGGGCCGAAGACACGCAACTTCTTGAGAACCTTATCACGGAGGCCATTCTTCGGACTTATAAGAGGGCGGCAATCCGGCCTTCGACTCCCATTCCAACATTCTCCGACCTTCGCGACGAACTCTCACAGTGGCGTGACGAGGAAAAGAACCAGCGCGTTATGGACGAAGCCCATCTGGCAGCGATCAAGCTGCGCAGCTGGACCGGCGAAAAAGGAGTGTATTCGAAACTGTTCGACCGGCCCACAACGATCTCACTCGACAATCCCTGGTTGTTCTTCAACGTGGAGCAATTGAGCGATGACCGTCGGCTGGAAACGGCAATGAGCCTTCTCATTGCTCACGCCACTGCGCAACGGGCAGCGGGCAAGGCGGGCAGGCGGAGCATCACGGTTCTTGATGAGTGCTGGTTCCTGCTGGATTCTCCGGTGCTGGCGCCCGAAGTGGTTCAACTGTTTCGTACGGCGCGCAAGCGTAACGCCAGCGTCTGGGGGATGAGCCAAACAGCGGAAGATTTTGTCGGGACGGAATCGAAGCCCAGGCCGCACGGAGCGGGCATCGTGAAGAACTCGACCACCAAGATCATCGGCCAGCAACCGGGAGACATGACCGCCTTGCGGGAGCACCTGCACCTGAACGATACCGCTTTGAACCAGATCAAGCATTTCAGCGCTCCCATCAAGGGCAAGAGCGCCGACGCGCTCATCGTGATTGGGGAGAAAGCCGACACCACGCACACGATCCGCATGTCACCGACGACGGTCGACTACTGGATCATGACGACCTATGCGCGGGAACGTGTGTATCGGTCCTGGTGGCTGGAGCAGCGGAAAGCCGCACCTTTGATTGAAGCCTATCGCGAGCTGGCCGAAAGGTTTCCGGCAGGGCTGGCCGATGTTGATCCACTTCCGGAAGAAATCTCAGGAGAAGTCGCAAGAGGTACACGCATATGAAGATGAAAACTTTGGAACTCCTTCGCAACCTTCAACACAGATTGAGCCGCAGCAGGCGATGGCTGTTCGTGGCGGTAATCACCTTGTGCTTGATTCCCTCGAACACGCGAGCTGACGGAATCGGAGACATTCTGTCCCTCTTTCATACCATCACAAGCACTCTCCAGGGCCCGATTGGCGGAGCGTTGAGCGAAATGCGGAAGGTGAGTGCGGCAGTCAACAATTTCCGCCAGCAGATCATCTGGCCTTTGGCCCTGATCAACCAGACGAGATCGTTTGTCAGTGCAACGCGGGCGCACTACACCGGCCTGATGTCCCAGATTGAAGGCCTCAAGAATAACAGCGCGACCCTTGCTCTTCCCATGCAGCTGGAGTCGATGTTCCGAGGCGCCCAGTCGGGGTCCATCGGCCAGATTCCCTCGCTATACACGCAGGTCTACCAGCCGGTTGCGCTGGCTGGAATTGCCCAGCCGGGGCAGCGCAACCTCATGGACATCGACGATGCAATGGCCATGGATTCGCTAAAGACTTCCATGGTCTCCGACCAAACGACTCAGGGGATGCTAACTCTCGCCGATTCTCTCGAACAGCAGGCGATGACTGCGGCTCCTGGGTCGGCGTCCATGGTCACTGCCCAGGCCCGCGTCGCCGATCTTGTAACTCAGGCGCAACTCGCGAAAATGCTTGCCGCTCAACTGCGCCAGGAAGCAACGAAACTCGCGCACCAGAATGCGACGCTCAAGCACAGCGCCACAACCACGCAAAATCTTTTCAACCAGATCCAGCAAGTTCTAGCTCATCCATAAGGAGTTCGAAAATGAAATCGACCTACGCTCTCTCGTCTTTGGAAGTTTCTCCGGAACGCAGTGGCCGCGGTATGCGGTCTGGTTATCGTAATTGCGCTGCTGCCGAGCAAGGCTCGCAGCCAGCTCGGGCTTGATCCGTGCTGCGCCATGATGCAGGTCGGGCTCAACACAATCTCGGGCCTGCTCAGAAACTCCGTGGCTATGCCGCTGGGTTCTATTCAGCAAAGCCAACAGCAATCAGCAAACTTCGAGCAGCAGGTCGTGTTTCCGATGGCCGCGATTACTCAAGCCAGAAACATGGCTGTCCAATTCCAGGGCCAATTCGTCCAGATGCGCCAGCTCTTCCAGTTGCCGATATCGAGCGCGACCCTGCGCACACCGCAACTGCTCGAACAGAGCCTGCTCTCAGGCAATCCCGGCGCAATGCCGCAAATCACAAGCAACTACTCCGCTTTGTACGGGACCGTGATGCCGCCGGCGAACGCGCCCCAGCCGGTCCGGAACATGGTCGATATGACCGACGCGGAAGCACAAGCCGCGATGAAAAAGGCGGTGGAAATCGACGCCCTGGCCAACCTGGAGCTTCAGGCAGCCGAACAGATCAATCAGCAATTGCAAACCGCCGCGCCCGGCAGTTCCACGATTTTGGAAGCCGAGACCGCGGCGTGGCTGGTGAGGGCCAACGCATACACGCAATCCGCCATGGCCGAACTAGTGCGCGTGCGCTCGATCGAGTTGGCGAACTCGAGCGGTCAGCTCAAGTTCAGCGCTTCTCATGCGTCAACGCTTCAGACTACGGGCAACCAGGTCTTGCAACCGGGGGTCCAGTAGCCGTGTTTTATTTTCAGCAACTTCTGAACACGGCGCTAGCCGGGATCGACGGCACTGCGATCATCTCGACGGTCACGAACATCGCATTCGCGATCCTGCTGATTGGCTTCCTGATCGGCCTCTATCAAGCGGCGTTTCGTGGAGGCGATCTGCAGGCGCTGGCGGGAACGGCGATCAAGTATCTGGTCGTTGCCATGATCGTTTCCAACTGGGCAACCGTGTTTCGCGGCGTCAACGGCTCCTTTAACACGATCGCAAATTCCATCGGCAGCAGTTCCGGTGCAGGCGACATGTTCCAGAGCTGGATGGGACAGCTCCAACAACAGTTCGCAAACAACCCTTCGTTGACCCTTACGGACATCATCACGGGCGATGCAGCCGCCACGATCACGGTGGTCCTGCTCGTAGTTGCTTACCTTCTCTATGCCCTCGCGATGATCGTGTTCTGCTTTTTCTACACCTTGTTTGGCGCAATGCTCTACGTGGTCGGCCCGTCTGGTGCTCGCGCTCATTCCCATCCCGGGGGTCGGCCAGTTGGGGAAGTCGTATGCCGTCAACGTGATGATCTGGAATGCCTGGGGCATTCTCTATGCTGTGTTCGGCGCGCTCATCACCGCCATCCAGGTCAACCAAGTGAACAACATCCTCGGCAACGGGTTCCTTGGTTTTCTGAAGGGGGCGGGGGACTCGATCATCCTAGGGCTGGTCAGCATCTTTTACGCCCTGGCCATCGCGCTGATTCCCTTCATTGCCAAAAGGATCATCTCGGGCGATGTCGGGTCAACAGCCTTTGCGCTGGTGAGAGCAGGCGGGGTTGCGGCCGGCGCTGCCCTGGCTGGAGTCAGCGGCTTTGCGGCAGGAGCGAGTCCGGCTTCGGCGGGCGCTACGGCGTCAGGTGGTGTGGGCGCTTCGTCCACGTCTACTGTCCTGGCGTCGTCCACAGCGCCCGCCTACTCCCTCGATGCCCGATTTCATTCGCTCGGGAGTTGCGAGCGCGATGAACAGCAACAGCAGCCCCGTCGTGCCTGCAGCAAGCAGCAGCAACGAAGGTTCTGGCAACCGAGATGCTCGCCGCTGCCATGTCGGGCAGCGGTGGCCGACATGGGTCCAGTTATCGACCCCATTCGGTCACCCAAGTCGTCAGTTTTAACGTGGGGAGGGCGCTCGGAAGAGCTGCGGGAAGGAACAATGCCGAGAACAATTAGCTCTGGCAGAGGAGGTTTCTATGTGGAGGCAGCCACCGATCTGGGAGCCGCAAGGGACGAAGTTCCGACCGTACAGCATCACGACCCTGATCTTCTTTTATATCGGAAGGTTTTTCGGCCGTTTGTTTGGCCGGCGTCATTGATTGTCGTTGAACACGAAGAAGGTACGCGAACATGTGGTTGAAAAAGAAAAACCCGTCTAAAGAAGCCGATGCACCGGAGAAGCTCCGCTACAGCCGCTATTACGAGCATGACGGAGTGTTGCGTGCGTACGCCAACCGCGCGATGGTGCTGGCATTCTTGTGCATTCCGACAACGATGTTGGCGCTCGCCTTCGCTGTCTATGTCCGCTTGCAGCCGCCCACAGTCATTCGTGTCGATGAGAACGGCATGGCGACGATTTTGGGCGTAAACGAAACCGGGTATTTCGGTGACGCAAGGCCCGGGATCGGAGCCGACCGAGTTTGAGAAGCGGGCTTTCGTGCACCTGTTCCTCGAACGCTATCTGAATTTCTCGCCGACGAATGTGAGCCGCAACTGGGCCGACAGCCTGAACATGATGACTGCCAATCTGCGGCGCACGGCATACACCGGCATGCAGAAAGATGACTTCATTGGAAAGATCGAAGACGATCAGACGACCTCGGAATTTCAGATGCGCTCGCTTGAAGCCTCCAAGGACGATCCGCTCACTTATACGGCGTTCGGGGTCAAAGAAGTCCACCACATTCACGAACACAACGAAACCATCGACAAGGTGGTCAGCGAATTCCGCGTAAGGCTGCTGGTGGAAAAGCGGTCGGAGCAGAATCCCGGCGGTTTGTTGGTTGGAGAGTATTGGGAGCGCGCGATCGAAGGCGAAAAGCGCGACTGGGTGCTGCAGCAAGCCGGTCTCAATAGCCCGCAATGAGGCGGACGGAAGGAGTTGGAAACATGGAAACCAACGTACCAAACAATTCTGCGGAGGCGGCGAGCAGAAGCGTCGGTGGCACAAACGCACGCCGTAGACACCGTAATGGCAGTGACCCGAATCTTCGTTATTTTCTCCCCAAATCAGGGTCTTCTCCGGCCAAGCCGGAGTTGGGCCAGGAGATGGCCAGCGAGGGTGAAGCATTAATCGAAGCGTTCAAGAACGGCCAGCCGTTCTATACGTTGACGGCATGGAAAGCCGTTCCGGAGGTAAATGGCGGCGGTAGTCCTGTGATCGTGAAACAGGCTGTCGTCCAGAAACCGACTCAAAGTTAGTTCGAAAAGATCAGCACGAAGAGTTCTCAGATGACCAAACGATGATGTTGGTCCTTTGAGCGCCCTGCGGCTTTATGCGGGGAAATGTGCTGACCGGGGCTTTTTTTCACTTGAAGGCCTGGCCAAGCGAACCCGAAATGGGGGTCAGGCAAGAGCGAGAAAGCTTGCGGTCACGCAAACTCCTTAACTCTTTCCGGCCTCCCGGAACAAACAGTTAAGGAGAATAAAAAAATGACGAAGAATACCAAGACGAACAAGTACAGAATCCCGGCCGATCAGCTCCAGAACCTGGAGATCGACCGCAACGGACGGGTCACACCGCGGTTGCACGATCTTGATCCACTCCAGAACACGCTGCTCAGCGTGCTCTATCCCGGAATCAAGGTAGCGAGTGTGAACGTGCCGGCTGAGCCTCTCGACGATTACGAAGAATCACAGGTCGAGAACGCCCTCGCCCGGCTCGTTTGGAACGGGATTCACTACAAATTGGTCGGGGCAAGCGGCTCTGCAAAGAAGGGCAAGTTCTACTTTGTCGACCAGGAGCACAGCCGGGCCATCGCCGAGCGGTTTCAGCATTGGCCGCAGGCGGCGATTGTCTATTTCGGGATCCTTGTCTCGCCCTGCAAGGTGATGATGGAGGAACCCGAGGCACGTGTGCTCGTCGTCCCCGATCGGAAGCTGGGAACCAATGACTGCCGTGGCTGGATCAGGCGATCGGTGTTCCAGCGTCTCAAAGAAAAGCATGATCGCGAAATCCTCTCGGTCCAGATTGAACGCCTTCGCCGCGAGCGGCATGGAAAGGTAAGCGACGAAGACCTGGACCGGCATCAACAATCAGCTCTTCTTGAGGACGCGAAACGGGAAATTGCCCGGAAACGTCTTGCGGAAGGGCGCTTCTATCAGTTCCGCATGGCCTTCGCCGATACCCAGGCGAAAGGCGCATTCAAAATCATGGAGGATGATGTTGCCGACGCGCTGGAAGCGGATTTTGTTCTGCCGGAGAGCGCGGTCAAACCAGGGCTGAAGATACCGGCGGTAATGTATTCGATCTTCGGGCCGGGCAGAAGATTTCGCGGAGATGTCGTGGTCGGAATTCGCGAAGTCTCCCGCCAGCTCGAGTTTGAGTCCAGCTACACGCTCGTAGAACATGCACCTGAAGACTCAATTCAGCTGGAAATTTTACCACAGGCCATGAAGCAGGTGGGCAAGCTGAGTGAGGCGGTAGGCGAGGGCCGCTACGAGGATCTTCTCGAAGTCCTCGGCCACCATCCGGATAGGTCTTTGCCGGATGGACTTGAGCAGGACACCAGCGAAGAATTCCGGGTCGTTGAGGGACTGCTC
>CAVQDN010000016.1:0-23232 GCA_963711275.1 uncultured Acidobacteriaceae bacterium
AATGCCTACGAAAGCGCCAGCCGCCTGACCCAGCAGTTGGCTTACTTCGCGGAAAATGATTTGCCGGATCTGAGCAGCACGCCCATCAATACACTGATTGATCCCGCAGCCGTGCGCAGCGCGCTCTCCGAATACCTGCCGATGGATACCAACCTTTTGAAGAATCCCAAGAGTCTGAGGTGGCGCTTTGGCCCTTCATCTACGACGCTTCCGTGGTGGATGCAAGCGGCAAAGCGCTTCTTCATACCAATCCGCAACTGGTGGGCAAGCAGGTTGCGCCACGGCCAGATTTTCGCGCAGTCACGACGGCTCGCTTCCGAAGCAGCTTCGCCTGGTATACAGCCCTGCCACTGTCTACGATGTGAGCTTTCCGCTGCAACTGAACGGAGCGCCTTTCGGACCATCCATATCGGTGTTTCCACGGTCTTTCTCAAGAGTGAAATTACGCCGCGCCTCCTGCACGCTATTTATTTCTCGATTACGTCGATTTTTGCCTCTCTTCTGCTCGCCGCCGGCGTGTCGAATCTCGCTCTCGGACCGCTCAAGGAGATCAGCCGCAACTTGGATAGCGTCAGCTCGGGCTCAACCGAGGCACTCTCCGGAGACGAATCGAAGCACGACGAACTCGGATTGGTCACGTTGAAGATCGCCAACCTGGGCCGCCAGATGCGCGACAGCCGGGAAATTTTTTCAGCTCTCAAAGACAACGTGGACCAGCTTATGTCGAAGCTGCAGGATGGCTTGATGCTGTTCACGCGAGACTCGCGGGTGGTGCTGGTGAGCGCTCCGGTCGAGCGCTTCCTCGGCCGCCCGCGGGCAGAACTGCTGGGCAGGACGGCGAGGGAAGTTTTCTCCCGTGATTCTTCGCTGGGCACGCTCGTGCTCGATGCGTTTGAGCACAAGCGTCCGCTTCTGCAACGCGAGTCGGTCGCCGCCGCCGGCAGGCGCGTGCAGGTTTCTGTCGATTTCGTGCAGGAGAAGAGCACTCAAATCGGCGCTCTTTTGATCATGCGCGACGCTGAGTCCGTGCGCCGCATTGGCGACGAGATCGAGATGTCACGCCGTCTTTCCGCCAGCGGTCGTGTGACCGGCGGCGTTGCCCATGAGGTAAAGAATCCCATCAATGCCATCGTGCTCCACTTGCAGCTCCTGCAGAACAAGCTGGCGCAACTGGACCCCGACACCCGGCGCCACATGGACATCATTGGCAGTGAGATTCACCGGCTCGACCGGGTGGTACAAACCTTGGTGGACTTCATGCGAGCTCGCGAGCTTCATCTGGAGGAAGTGGACCTCCGGCGTGTGCTCGAGGACGTAGCTCTGCTCGCCGCTCCAGACGCGGAGCAGCATGGCGTCACGATCAAGCGCGACATGCCCGGGGAACCGCTGCCCGTCAAGGCAGACCTCGACTTCATCAAACAGGCCCTGCTCAACGTGGTGCTCAACGGAATCCTGGCGATGCCGGATGGGGGCCCGCTCACTATCTCGGCGCGCCGCGACGAAGATGCCGTGGTCGCCGAGGTCCGTGATCGGGGTGTAGGCATTGCCCAGAATGTGCAGGACAAGATCTTCGAGCTTTACTTCACCACCAGGAAGGACGGCAACGGCATCGGGCTGGCGCAAACTTACCAGATCCTTCAGTGGCACTATGGCTCGGTGGAATTTGAATCGAAGGAAGGGGAGGGCACGACATTCCGCTTTCGCCTGCCCCTCGCTGCCGCAAGCTTGACCAGGGAGCACGCAGCCGGTTCCCGCGTCGAAACCGCGATGTCAAAGCCCGCGACTTGATTTCTGTTACGACTTCCCGAGGCGTAAAATCTTTAAGAGATGACCCTGGCCGCAATCCTCTCCGTTTGCCTTATAACTATGGCTTCTCCGGGCGCGCCCGCCAGGACGTCCTCGATCTCGCCTCCACCTCAAAGCCAGGCCAGCGGCTCATCTCAGGCGCCACCGGCGCAGCCTTCGTCGGCTGCCCCGCAGGACTCAGCCGATCAACTTAAGCCCGCTCCGAAACCTCATCATCGCAAGAAAACGAGTAGGTCAAATTGCTCGACGGCTACCCCTGCTCCGGAAACTCCAACAGATTCCACTCCCCGTGTTCCCTGTCCGCCTGCCAAGAAAGTTGTCCGCCACGGAGGGTCCAACGAACCCGCGGTTCAACTTACTGGCGGCGCGACTGACGAACAGACTTTTCGCCAACGCTCTGCCGAACAACTCAGACTCGCAACCGAAGAAAACCTGAAGAAAATCAAGGGAACGTCAACTCAGCTCGAGCCAGGAGGAGATGAAGAACCAGATCAACCAATTCATGGAGCAGTCAAAGACAGCCGCCGTCGCCGGAGACCTCGACCGCGCCCACAATCTCGCCATGAAAGCTCACTTGCTCTCGGATGAGTTGCTGAAACCCTGAAATGAGCGCACAGCAACTCTCAGTTGGTGAAATCGCTGATAGTGTCAATTGAGAGAATCACAAAAACTCTGCTTACTTAGACAAATTGATCCGTGCCGATTGTCTTAACATTGAGACCGAAACGTGGGCAGGGCAAACCGAAACATCGACGAGATTGAGGCTTTGTACCGCCAGCACGGGGCGGCTCTGCTGGTGTTCGCGTCCACGATGTCGGGCGACCGGGATCGTGCTCAAGATGCGCTTCACCAAGTGTTTCTGAAGCTAGTGGAAAACGGTAGCCTCAACCAAGCGACAGACAAGAAGGCGTATCTTTTCGCTTGTGTGCGCAACGCCGTTCTCAACGACTCCAACCTTCAGAGACGAAACATAGCCATTGAGCCCGATTCAGTATGGTTTAGTCCTCCAGACAGGGACTATGCGGCAGAGCAGAATCTGAGACGTGCGCTCAATGCCCTTCCGGATGATCAACGGGAAGTCATCCTTTTGCACGTATGGGGCGAACTCACATTCTCGCAAATTGGCGATCTGCTAAATGGCAGTTCGAACACAGCCGCATCGCGGTACCGATATGCGCTCGGCAAGCTAAGAGACTCAATGCTACCGAAGGAGAATTCCTGTGCTGGATCCAGATGATGAGCGATTCGAAACCTATTTGAAGCAATTCCGTCCGCTGACGCCGGACGAATTTCCTGTAAATGAAATAAAGCCGGCACCACGTCCCCATTTGGTTCCCGTGATCTGGGCGGTGGGGGGTGTCGTCGCGATGGCGATCTTGGGAGTGGCTACTGTCCAAGTTCTGAATCATCGGGTTACTGGGGAGTCCAACCATTCCGCTAAGGTTACGTTGCTTGCGCCAACGCCACTTACTATGCGACGCGCGGACGCCCTACTCGCAACAGCTCCGTCGTATAAGGCTGTTATGAACGAGTTGGCGTTTCCTCCCAAGAGTTCAACTGTTCCAAAGGACAAACAGAGCGCACTCGCGATACTCGGCAAGGAGAAAATCAAACTATGAGACGCATTAATATGATTGGATCAACGGCCGTAGCGGTGCTCTTAGCTGTCGGGGCCGCAATGGGTCAACGGATGGTCTCGCTCGCCGATAATGCAGCCCTGCGCTACTGGGCAGCATTCTCGCAACTCCAAGACGCTTCGATAACGGACCAGGAAGCTAAGGAACTGGACTCCGTCCTCAACACAATGGCATCGTACGACATTTCAAAGTACACCGCTTTGATTCAGAAGAATACGCTGGCACTTGAAATCATGGCACGTGGGAGCTCGCTGCCGAGCTGTGATTGGGGATTGGACTATGGCCTGGGAGGAGACGTTCCCGTTGACTATGCGAGAAAAGCATTAGTCCTGGGACGGCTGAACATCCTGTATGCAATGCAGCTCTATCACAGCGGCAATCCGGACGGAGCGATTGGGGCGCTCGCAGCGGGCTTGCGGTTTTCACACGATGTCGCCAATGGCGGGTCGCTCTTTCCAACTCTCGTTGCCAAAGACCTTCTTGTCACTCATCTCATGGCGGTCAGCGCCGCACTCCGGATGGGGCAGCTCTCCACAACGCAGCGATCGCGGCTACAGAACGCGGTGGCGGCACTGGGCGATGGTCTCGAGTGGTCGGCTGCCTCCAAAAGGGACCTGGAAGCGCTCGGGGCGCATTATTCCGGCGAATCGCGGGTTTCTGCGGCTCTGAGTCGTATAACTCCATCGTATACCGCGTTTTTGAAGGATGAGTCCAATCTGCCAAGCCTCATGGATGCGATCAATCATGCGCCACCGGAACTCGCAAATTTGATTCCGAATCCGAAGCGGGTCCAGGAACAGAAGCAGGAACTGTCAGAGAAGCTTCAGCAAACGCGTGTGCTCCTGCAATCACCAGCGCCGCGCTGAGAGTTTACGGTTCAGTCGTTAAAGTTTGGAGCGACTCTTAATCGACGTGACATCGCATCATTGCGACTTTCTGCGCCGAACTCACTTCCCTTTCGCTCGCGCCGCATTCACTTTGGTCAGCAGATCCTGCGACACCGCCTGCCACGGACTCGAAATCTTCACGGCTTCGGTCAGCACGTCGCGGGCTTCCGTCAGTTTGTTCAACTTGCCGTAAACATAACCCAGCCCATACAGGGCCCGGGCATACTGCTGATCGTCTTGTCCCTTGAGCAACGCGGCAGCCGCTTTCAATTCCGGAATGGCAGCCGCGGTCTTTTCCTGTTTGAAAGCGTAGGCATATCCCAGAATGGTATGCGCCACTCCGGCTGAAAGCTTCCGCGACTTGTCCGCATCGGGTGCATCCGCTTTCGCCACTTCCAGCGCCTTCTGCGCATACGAGACCGCCTTGCCCGCACTGCCCGGCTTGGTGTCATCCACATAGGAATTCGCCAGCAACAGCAGGGTGGGCAGCGAGTTGGGATTGGCCGCCAGCGTCTTCTCCCCATAGGCCACCAGCCTTGGGCGGTCGTTCAATTGCCCCAGGGTATACATGGCGTAGCTCGCAACCTGCTCCTGGAATTTCGAGTCCGGAAACGCCGCCGAATACTTCTCTATATCAGCCATCCGGCTCTTCGCATCGTTCTCGCTGGCAATTACATTGAATCCCGCCGATTCCAGAAAATCGCAGTTGTTCTTGGCCACACTCTTGTCATTGGCGACCTGCTGGCGGAAATCGTCGTCGCTCATGCCTTCCGGCTTGGCCTCCTTGCCGATGGAGTTGCAAACTTCCCCGCCCTTCGCCGCATAGTCGATCAACTTCGTATTGTCCTTCGCCTGCTGCGCGATGCTAACCTGCGAAACGAAAATATCGAGGTTCCGCGGAGCCCCCGCCAGCGCCTTGTCTCCGTACTCTCTCGCCTTGTTCAAGTCGCCGGAGGTCTGGTAGGCCTGCGAAATCTGCCAGTTTCCATAAGCCACGGCCGCCGGATTTGACGAGTACTTCTGCACGAAGTCCTGGTACATGGCAAGCTTTTTTGCCGCGTCCTGCTCGTTGGAGATTTCCTGAAGATCGTGGTCCTCGGGCGTGCCTGCGGGAATCACGATTTTGTCCATCTGTGCGCTGGCACGCACTGCCAGGAATAGAAAACAGAAGGAACCGGCAACCAGCACCAGCGACCCCGCGTAGCGTTTCATCGGTCACCTCCGCCCTGGGCGAGCATGGGATCTCCACTTCCAACCGCAGGCGAATCCTAGCGCCGAACGCGGCTGGAAGCAAGAAGAACCCAGTGGTCAGTGGTCAGTGATAATCAGTGATCAGTGGTCAGTACTGTCCGGTTAAGAATTCGGTGAACGGTTATAAAGCAATGGTAGATCGAAACTTAGGTGCGCAAAGGGCGGTGATCGATTTGAATTGCGATCACCGTGAACCTTGGACAATCTCTGTTCGCGCAACTGATGGACCATCTTCCCGCGCACGAGTTTCGCAAGTGTGTGCAGCGCTATGGCGGCAACTACCGGGTGCGAAGTTTTTCCTGCTGGGACCAGTTTCTTTGCATGGCGCCAGAACGCGTTTTATTTCTTTGGCACGTTCCTCCAGCTTGTGCTCGCCCTTGCGGTCGGTGGGGTCGCGCACAAGGTCAGCCTGGTGGCAGCGTTCGCGATCCTCGCCTGCGTTTACGGGTTGGCGTTCGTGGCCGCCAGTTGGCCGGTGGGAAAGGCAGCCACTATAGAGGCAGCAGGCGTGGAGCTAAGTCAGAAGTAAGAAGTCAGAATGTAGAAGTAAAATCCGCAACCCTTACTTCTACCTTCTTGCTTTTGCATTCTGACTTCTGCCTTCTGACTTTTCTTCCCACCTGTTATTCTTTCCCCTTCCAAGGAGCACGCATGTCCTCAGATCTGCAAGGCCGTAACGGCGTCGTCTTCGGAGTCGCCAACAAGCGTTCGATTGCCTGGTCCATCGCCCAGGGACTGCACGCCGCGGGCATGAAGCTCGCCATCACCTACCAGAACGAGCGCCTGGAGCAGGAAGCGAAAGACCTCATCCTCTCTCTGCCCGGCGCCGAAGCCTACATGTGCAACGTCAGCAAAGACGAAGAAATCGAGCGCCTCTTCGCCACGCTCAAAGAGCGCCACGGCAAGCTGCACGCGCTGGTGCATTCGGTAGCCTACGCACCCGCCGACGAACTCAAGGGAGAATTCATCAACACCACGCGCGATGGTTTTCGCGTCGCAATGGATGTGAGCGTGTATTCGCTGGTCGCAGTCGCCCGCGCCGCCGCACCGCTAATGGAGGATGGCGGCTCCATCATCACCATGACGTATTACGCTTCCGAGAAAGTCGTGCCCCGCTACAACGTGATGGCAGTCGCCAAAGCTGGCCTGGAATGCTCGGTACGTTATCTTGCATATGAATTGGGAAAGAAAAAGATTCGGGTGAATGCAATCTCTGCCGGTCCCATCAAAACCCTCGCCGCCCGCGGCATCTCGGGCCTCAGCGATATGCTGAAATCTCACGCCAAGCGCGCCCCCCTTGGCCGAAATGTAGAAGTCAAAGAAGTGGGCTCAACTGGAGTCTTTCTCGCCTCCGACGCCAGCAGCGGCATCACCGGCGAAGTCATCTATGTAGATTGCGGCTACAACATCATGGGGTTTTAGAAGGTTCTCGCCGCCCGATCGCTGCCCCTTTCAGCGCCGAGACGGGCAACGGACATCCGTTTACCCAACTCATTGAGTGTAATCGCGATGTTTCGACAACAACTCTTCTGCGCAAGCTCTCACGCTTCTATACTGCAATAAGGAAAGGATCTAGCTGAAATGCCTCTCGACAAAGTGGATCGTAGCGGCGTTCGTCACTTTTTCCTGCGGCAGCAAGTCTTGGTGTTCGCTGCTGTTGCAGTTTTCGCATTGTTGTCGGTGCTGAAGATATCCTCGCATTTTTGGACCTGCCTTGTGTTCGCGTTATGCATCGGGAATCTCATGTTTCCCATCATGCGCCGCTTGGAACGTTACTATTCCCGACTCACTGTTCCCCTTTATTGGCTCGCGGGGCTTCCTATCTTGGCTATGGTCAGTTTTGGAACTGTGATTGTCGCTACTGCCGTCATTTACGCCTTGCTAATGGAACCTGAAGAGCGAACGCGCGCGAATGTGACCGCTGACATTCGGCTCGGAACAATGGTCGCCTTCATTGTTGGGATGGTTTCCCAATTCTACGCAGTCATGAAAAACAGGTTTGAATCGCAGAATGTAGTGCTCCAAGAAGCAGTGCAGACCAGGACCTCCCAGCTCGAACAACAGGAAAAGGAGCTGGAAACTGCAAGGGAGATTCAAGCCAGGCTCATTCCCACGCGGATTCCTCAGTTACCGAATCTCGAAATCGTTGGAAGCTATCAACCAGCGCGAGTTGTGGGAGGCGACTATTTTGACGTAATCCAATTCAGTGAGACCAGAGTAGCCGCGTGCGTGGCGGACGTTGTGGGCAAAGGGATTGCGGCCGCGCTTCTCATGGCGAACGTCCAAGCCGTGGTGAAGGCATTCGCTGCGGAGAATGTGGCTCCATCTGAAATTTGCGCACAGCTCAACCGCGTGCTCTGCAGTAATCTCGCACCGGGCAAATTCGTCACATTTTTTTACTGCGTCATTGACACGATCGCAAGGACATTGACGTACAGCAACGCCGGACACTGTTTCCCCTTGTTACACCGCTCTACAGGGAATACGGAAGTCCTCGGCGACGGCGGAATCGTTCTGGGGATATTTCCCGATTCGAAGTACTGGGATGTGACAGTGCAGTTCGACCCTGGAGACAAAGTGCTGTTGTTCACGGATGGAATCAACGAGGCCACGAACACCCGCGACGAAGAATACGGCGAGGCCAGGTTGCGGCAGGGACTTGATGGCGATTCAAGTAGCAACACTGCGACGATGCATCGCAAATTGATGCAGGAAGTAACAGACTTTTGCTCGGGCAACTTTGCCGATGACGCAACGCTCGTATTGATTTTATTCCTACCTTCGGCGAAATCCCGTGTGATCCAATAGTAGAACAGGTAGTTGGCCAGAGCCCTTTGCGCCTGCACGCCATGTGGCCTTCAATCTCCGGCAAAAGTTTTCGCTCGGAACCGGCAAGTGCCAGTCTTACGTGACGAGTATTTGGTCAAATTGATGCAAACAGGCGATAACACTTGTTGTTCTGAGTGACCAGCACGAGGTAGGGCTCACCCGCTTACTCTAATCCGCCGCCCGCTCTCCCCGTCGCGTTCAAGAGAAATCTCGACCTCCCGCTCTCGCAGAAAGCGCGGAAACTTTTCTCCCCACTCGATCAACAGAACGCTTTTTTCGGAGCGCAGATCGTCGAGCCCCAGCGTCTCCAATTCCCGCGGCGTGTCCACGCGGTAAAGATCAATGTGATAAAGAGTGGCTCGCGGCCCGCGATACTCATGCACCAGCGTAAACGTCGGACTGGTTACGTCTTCTTCCTCGGCCGCCTCGAACCCGGCGGCAATTCCCTTGACCAGCGTAGTCTTCCCCGCGCCCAGATCGCCGCGCAGCAGCACCGTTTTCGGCGGCGCCAGCAACTCCGCCAGCGTTCGTCCGAAGGCGATCGTCTCCTCCGGCGAATGTGTTGTGATCTCTCGCGTCATTTCCCGGCCGGTCGCAGCCACATGGCGCACAAACCACGACCAGTATAGCGAGAGCCGACTAGATCGTCCCTGACACTCTGAGGGATACCGACTTGAGTCCCAGCACGTCACGGTCCGTCACATGGTCGAGCAACGTCCGCAGGCGGCGGTCGTCGTCATCCTCAAGCGCGACGAAGCGGAACGGTTGCAGCACCCCGTCTGTCGTCTTCCGCATCGGGGTGAGGATCTCGGCCATGCCATGCACCGGCCCCGATTGCGTTTGAAACGCCAGTTCGACGAAGGCACCGGCTCCCAGCGCCGCGGCAGTTGCAACAATCCTCCGGTCGCCGAAATGGTTTGTAGTTTTGCTTTAATGCGCCGGCCATCTTCTAAACGAATCGCAGCCAGGACAGATTCGCCCAGCTGGACCCGGGCCGCGCGCCGCGAAGGGTGCGGTTGAGGGAAGTGGGTCATAAGCTGTCTGCACTATCGCACGCGGGCAGGGCAGGTAACAGGTTACGGAAGCAGATGGCCGGATTCCCGCGCTGGACGCGGCGTTTCAGCGATCCAACCGCCGCAGTGTCAAGCACATGCCGAAGTTTACTAACTCGTAAATGGTCGGAAGGACATGCAGCGCCTTCCGCTGCGGGGCGCACCACTCACCAACATACTAACTTCTCCTCCACCATTTCGCGCGTGCGCCGGAACGCCTCCGGCAGTCCTTTCAGAAGATCAGTTGCCACCAGCGAATGCTCGCCCACTCTCTCGCGCATCACGTCGCCGGCAAGACCGTGCAGATGTACCGCCGCAAGCACCGCCGAAAAAGCGTCCTTCGAATGCTGCGCGATCGTTCCCGCGACCATCCCCGTCAGGATGTCTCCCGTACCACCCGTAGCCATGCCAGGATTTCCAGTCGTATTGACCCAGGCCTCGCCGCCTGCCTGCACCACCAGCGTGCGATGCCCTTTCAGCACCACGATCAGTTCGTGCTCGCGTGCGAACTTCCGCGCCACTTCCAATCGATCTTTCTGCACCTCGGCGATCATGCATCCCGCCAGACGGGCCATCTCTCCCGGATGAGGAGTGATCACGAACGTCCGGCCCTTCCCCTTCAATTCATCTGTGCGGCCCTCGAACGCATTCAACCCGTCGGCATCCACGACCATCGGAAGTTGAAGTTTCGCGACCAGCGCTCGAACCAATTCCGCAGTCTGTGGATTCCGGGAAATCCCCGGCCCGATCGCGAGCACGCTCTTCCCTTCCGCCAACTCGTTGATCCGGGCCTCGGCGCTGGTCGCGATCGTACCCGCGTCCGTCTCAGTCAACGGCTCAGTCATCAACTCAGGATGAAATCCGGCCACAGTTCCGAGCACAGACTTCGGTGTCGCGACCGTCGAAAGCCCCGCCCCCGCGCGCAGTGCAGCCATGCCTGCCATCGCCACCGATCCGGCTTTCCCGAGCGACCCTCCCACTACCAGCACGTGCCCGTAGTTGCCTTTGTTCGATTCCGCCGGGCGCGGCGCGACCAGTGGTGCAACATCGTGCGCGGTAATCACATTCAGTTGCAAATCCGAAACAATCGCCGCCTCCGGCGGACCAATCTCGGCCACAACGGTCGGCCCAGTCGTCAACATGCTGAACACGTGCGCCGGGCGCGGTGCAGTAAAAGTAACGATGGCGTCAGCACGCGCAATTGTCCCGGCTTGCGGACCCATCGCGTCCGCATCGGCGCCGGAAGGAATATCCACAGCGATTACGGGAATCCGGCTAGCGTTCATGATCGCGATCGCGTCGGCATAGAGCCCGCTCACCGGAGGCTTGAAACCCGTGCCCAGCACCGCATCCAGGTACAAGTCCGCGTGCAGTGACGACTGCACTCTCTCAGTCTTCAACTCTTCGCTGGAACGCACGGCGATCGCCGGCTCCGGCAACTTCCCAAACATAATTGCAGCGTCGCCCCGCAGATCGCCCGGGTCCGCCAGCAGGATCACCTGCACCTTCTTCCCCTGCTGATGCAGCCACCGCGCCGCCACAAAGCCGTCGCCGCCATTATTCCCCTTGCCGCAGAAAACCACGTTGCGCCCGGCAGTGGAATAACGCGAGAGCACGAAGTTCGCGACGGCCCCGCCCGCATTCTCCATCAGCGTAAGCGAAGGCACGCCGAAGCGCTTGCTGGTCGCATGATCGATGGCTCGCATCTCTTCTGCGGAAACGATTTTCATAACATCACTGGCCAGTGGTCAGTGGCCGCTGGTCAGTGGCCAGCGAAAGAATCGCCTTATTGAGTTGTTTTCACTGGTCACTAACCACTGCCCACTGACCACTTTCTTCCGACTATAAAACAAAATGGCCCTCCGCGCTTTGCGGAAGGCCATTACGAAACTGTTTCGAATCTAGTCAGCCATGCTGGGCGCGCCTTTAGGTTCGGGACCGGCATTGAGCGCCTGCACTTTACTGTGCCTGCTTCCGTAGCTGAAGTAGATCACCAGCCCAATCACCAGCCAGACGATCAGCCGCAACCAATTTGTCCAACCAAGGCCATAGATCATGGCACCGCAGATTATGACGCCTGCCGTCGAAACCAACGGTACGGCAGGCACCTTGAACGCACGCTGCAGGTCCGGGCGTTTGCGCCGCAGTATCCAGACTCCGATACATACCAGAACGAACGCAAACAGCGTTCCGATACTGGTCATTTCGCCCACGATGTCCTCAGGAAGGAACGCAGCGAATAATCCCGTGAATACAAAAAAGAGCATGTTTGACTTATACGGTGTGCGATAACGGGGATGGATATCCGAAAAGACCTTCGGGACCAGGCCGTCGTTGCTCATGGAATAGAAAACTCGCGACTGGCCGAGCAGCATGACCAGGATCACCGATGAGAACCCAGCCAAAATCGCGACCGTGACCGATTTCGACAGCCACTCGTAGCCGTGCATGTATTTGGTAATTGCAAAAGCCACCGATGCTTCACGGCCGGTGGAACGGAAATCCTCAACGGTCGCTACGCCGCTCAGGACGTAGGCGAAAAGCACGTAGAGGACGGTGCAGATCACCAGTGAGCCTAGGATGCCGATCGGCATATCGCGCTTTGGGTTCTTTGCTTCCTGCGCTGCCGTGGAAACCGCGTCGAAACCGATATATGCGAAGAATACGACTCCCGCTGCGCCCAGAATGCCCAATATGCCGCCGTAGTTGTGACTAATGCCTTGAGGAGTCACATAGGTCGTTGGAGCGGGAATAAACGGCGTGTGATTGGCCGGATTGATAAAGCCCCAACCGATCGCGATCACCATAATGACGATTGTCACTTTAACGATGACGATAAAACCGTTAACGATCGCAGACTCTTTTGTCCCTTTGATGAGCAGGGCGGAGAGGAGCAGCAGAATAAACAGGGCTGGAATGTTGATGATTCCGCGCATTTCCCCCATATGTTCCATGGGAGAGTGACACCATTGATATGGAATTCGCAGGCCGAACCAGGTGAGCACACGGTTGAAGTATTCGCTCCAGGCGATAGCGACCGTCGCTGCACCAACCGCGTACTCAAGCACTAGGTCCCATCCAATGATCCAGGCGACCAGCTCTCCCATGGTGCAGTAGGAATAGGTATAAGCGCTCCCGGCAACCGGGATCATAGAAGCGAACTCGGCGTAACAGAGCCCGGCAAAGGCGCAACCAAATCCCGCGACAATAAATGCAAGCGTCACCGACGGCCCAGAACGATCAGCAATTGCGGCGGCGGTCCGCACGAACAGACCGGCGCCGATAATCGCGCCAATGCCGAGCATGATGAGATTGACGGGACCAAGCGTTCGTTTCAAGCTATGCTCGCTTGTGTCCTGCGCCTCCAGCATCAGCGTGTTGATAGACTTGGTTGCCGACAAATTAGCCATGAAAATGCTCCCCTTTAGCGCGGGATCGACTACGCTGCGATAGTCGTTCTCCCCCGCGACTGGCACGCGTAATATACCGGGATGCTGCAATCCTAGAAATGCACTGCTCAGGGACAGTGGTCATTGAAGGCAACCGACTCTGGCAAAGGTTTTTACCGACTACTGACCAACTTTCTTCGAGGACGACAAAACAAAAGGCCCTCCGCTCCGTGCGGAGAGCCCGCCGAACTTACTGGCCAATAGCTGCTGGATCACTGGCCACTGCTCTTCGCTCCCTGATGCAAAGCCTGCACGCGGCTGTGCTTCACGCTGTAGGTGAAGTAGACGATCAAACCAATCCCAAGCCATGCAACCAGGCGGATCCAATTCCACTTACCCAGCTTGAGCATCATGTAACCGTTCGAGATCACACCCAGGATTGGAATCAACGGCACCCACGGCGTGCGGAACGGCCGCGGCTGGCTGGGATTTGTATACCGCAACACCATCACGGAAATCGACACAATCACAAAGGCCAGCAGTGTACCGATGTTCACCATCTTCCCAATTTCGTCAATCGGCGTCACGCTGCCGACAATCGCGGCGAGCAGGCCCACCAGAATCGTATTCTTCCACGGAGTGCGGAACTTGGGATGGATCGCGGCGAAGAACTTCTTGGGTAATAGGCCGTCATTGGCCATCGAATAAAGCACTCGCGTTTGTCCGAGTAACATCACCAGCATTACGCTCGTGAGCCCAGCCAGGGCCCCCAGCGTGATGATGTTCGCCGCCGTGGGTAAGCCCCGGTCCAGGAATGCAACGGCGACCGGCGCTTCAATGTTGATCTGTTGCCAGTGCATCATCCCGGTCAGCACGCCAGCCACGGCGATGTACAAAACCGTACAAATCGCCAGCGACGCGATCATGCCAATGGGCAGGTCGCGCTGCGGATTCTTGGCTTCCTGCGCCGTGGTTGAAACCGCATCGAAGCCAATGTAGGCGAAGAATATATAGGCAGCACCCGCCCCGATTCCAGCGAAGCCATGCGGCGCGTACGAGTGCCAGTCCGTGCCCCAGTTTGCGCGGTTGATGTAGTGAGAGCCCAGGCCGATCACGAACAGCACGACCGACACCTTAATCACCACGATCGCTGTGTTAAACCGCGCGCTCTCCTTGATCCCCCTGACAAGAATCGCCGTGATCGCAAGCGCGATGAGGAAGGCCGGAAGGTTCAAGCCGATTTCCGCCCCAAACAGATGAGGCGCGCCCAGCAGATCATGCGCCCGCTGCAACAATTCAGGCGACTGCGCGCTGACGATCGCACTTACCTTATCGAGGAACGTTTGCGTACCGGGTACCAGGGTAGAGTCCGCAGCCTGCGCCATCTGCCGGGCAACGACGTTCTCGGCCGTCTTCAGCGCCGTCCAGTGATCGTAGGCCAGCCACAGCGGCATTTTGATGTGGAAGATATTCAACAGCTCGATGAAGTGGTTTGACCATCCCGAAGAAACCGTGCTGGCACCCATGGCATATTCGAGCGTGAGGTCCCAGCCGATGATCCAGGCCAGCAACTCGCCCAGCGTGGCATAGGCGTAGGTGTAGGCGCTGCCGGCCAGAGGAATCATGGCCGCGAACTCGGCGTAGCACAGACCGGCGAAAGCGCATCCCAACCCGGACAGAACGAAGGATAGAGTGAGCCCCGGACCGGCATACTGCGCTCCCAGCCCCACCATTACAAAAATGCCCGCCCCGATGATGGCGCCCACTCCCAATGCGGTGAGCTGGAAAACGCCCAACGTCCGTTTGAGGCTGTGCTCGCCTGTCTCGCGGGCTTCCTCCATCAGCAGGTTCAGCGGCTTGGTTGCCAGCAGATTTGCCATTCGTCTCGTTTCTCCTTGGCGGCTACGCGGATGCACGCTTTGCGCCCGCACTCCTCGACCACGCGTAATATACCGGGATCCCCAGCACCACCACAATCAATCCCGGCCACGTGAATTGCGGTTTGTAGCGCAATAGTACGACATCGATGAATGAAGCCATCACAATATAAATTGCCGGCAACACGGGATAACCCACCGCGCGGTACGGCCGCGGGGCATCGGGATGCGTCCGCCGCAGCACAAATAATCCCACAATCGTCAACATGTAGAAGAACAGCGCGGCAAAAATAATGTAATCGAGGAGCTGCCCGTAGCTGCCCGAGATGCAGAGCAGGCAGGCCCACACCATCTGCACCATCAGCGAAACTGCCGGCGTTTTGTATGCAGGATGCAGCTTGGCAACACCGCGGAAGAACAGGCCGTCCTTGGCCATTGCATAGTAGACGCGCGCACCGGAAAGAATCAGCCCGTTGTTGCAGCCAAAGCTGGAAACCAGGATGGCAGCCGCCATCAGCAGTTCGCCCGCGGCGCCGAACATCTGCGTCATCACCGCCGTGCCGACTCGCTCTTCAGCGGCATACTTGATTCCCCGCGCGAGAACCGTCACCGCCCCCGGCGCGCCGTCGAGTGGCAGGACCATCAGATAAACAAAGTTGCACGCAATGTAAAGCGCGATTACTACGCCGGTACCAAGCGCGAGCGACAGCGGCAGATTGCGGCTGGGATTCTCTACTTCACCCGCCGTAAACGTCACATTGTTCCAGGCATCGGCTGAAAACAGCGATCCCACCTGCGCCACGGCCAGAATCGTCAGCGTGCCCACCATTACAATCGGCCCGCCCACGCCCACTTGCACCGCATGCTGCGCGCCCAGTCCAGCATTCCTCCAGAAATGTCCGCTGAAGTTGGCGGCGAGAGCCTGCGCATTTCGCCCCAGGGCAATACCGAACAACGCCAACCCCAGCAGCGCCGAGACCTTGGCCACCGTAAACACATTCTGGATGAGCGCTCCAGTTTTCAATCCGAAGATATTCACCACCGAGAGGAAGACTACGAGAAGGATGGCGACCAGATTCTGAGTATTGATTCCTACATCCATGTTGCCCAGAACCATCGGCCCCAGACGGATCGGCGGAACTTTCCAGAGATGCAGAATCCAGTTGGAAGAAGAAACCGCAGGAAAGAAGACTCCCAGGAACTTGCCGAAAGCCACGCCTACTGCCGCAATCGTCCCGGTCTGAATCACCAGAAACAGCGTCCAGCCATAGAGAAAACCCCACAACGGTCCGAGCGCTTCGCGGAGATAAACATACTGTCCGCCGGCCCGCGGCATCATCGCCGCCAGTTCGCCGTAGCTGAGCGCGGCGACGATGGTCAGGAACCCCGCCACCGCCCACGCTCCAATCAGTAGCGCCGGTGAATCCACTTCGCGGGCAATCTCCGCCGAAACAATAAAGATGCCCGAGCCGATCATTGACCCCATCACCAGCATGGTGGCGCTCGTCAGGCCCAGGCCTTTGACGAGTTCCCCATCTTGATGGCTATGAATTTCCCAGTCGCTGCCCACGGCCCTTGTCGGTATGCTCAGGATCCCTCCGGTAGTTGGCGCGTCGTTGGTCGTTATCGTTGGTCGTTCGCCGCGAAGGAAGCAACCCGCAGCGTTATAAGCCAACGACTAACGACCAGAGACTAACGACGAATCTCCGCCGTAAACGCCTACCAATCGCCCCATGACTTTACCGCAAGATGCGGAAAAATTCCTCTGCTGATTTCCTGGGATCCCGTAACAGATTAGATATCACCGCCACGGAATCGACCCCAGCCTCAATCACGGAAGCCGCGTTGGCACGCGTGATTCCGCCAATGGCCACAAGCGGTTTTCTGGTCAATTGCCGCGCCCGGCGCACACCTTCAAGGCCCACCACCGGATCAGGGCGGTCTTTGCTGGAACGTCGAAAACACAGGGCCGATGGCAAGGTAATCCGCCGAAGTCCGATCCGCCTCCCGCATCTGCTCTGGATTATGCGTGGAAACTCCGAGCCAGCGCTCTGGGCCAATGATGCTTCGAACTGACTCGGGCAGGAGATCGTCTTGCCCAACATGCACGCCGTCGAACTCCGCGATCAGACAAAGATCAGCGCGGTCGTTCATGATGAGTCTTGGTATGTGTGGTGCGGGCACTTCTGCCCGCGAACGCCTGCGCAACTCGCGCGCCTGCTCCAGCATCACGCGCGTATTCCCGCTCTTGTTGCGATATTGCAGCAATGTGCATCCACCCGCGACAAGTTCCTCCGCGAAAGCGGCCAAGTCTTCCTTCGTGGCAAAGAACGCGGCATCCACGATGGGGTAAAGGCGGGGAACGGAGATCACGCCGCCGTATCCTTTTTTCCGTTCTTCGCCAGAAATCGCTCGATGAACCCAGTATCAAAATTGCCGGCCCGGAAGTCCAGATCGGCCAGAATCCTACGGTGCAGCGGAATCGACGTGAACACGCCCTCCACGATAAACATTTCCAGCGCCCGGGTCATCCGCGAGACCGCCTCGCTACGATCCTTGCCGCGCACGATCAGCTTGGCGATCAGCGAATCGTAGTACGGAGGAATCACGCCCTCGGCATAAGCCGCCGTATCCACGCGCACTCCAGTGCCTCCGGGCGGATTGAACGAAGTAATCTTTCCCGCCGACGGCGTGAACTTCTCGGGATGCTCAGCATTAATGCGGCACTCAATCGCGTGCCCGCGGTGCACAATCGGCCCCTGCAGCACGTCCCGCATGTGCGCGCCTGCGGCGATCATGATCTGGCTCTTCACCAGATCGACATCCGTCACCATCTCCGTCACCGGATGCTCCACCTGGATGCGCGTGTTCATCTCGATGAAATGCAAGCGGCGGTCCTGGTCCATCAGGAACTCGATCGTTCCCGCGTTCGTGTAGCGGATTTGCGCCAGCGACTTGCACAATACCGCGCCGATCTCATCGCGCAACTCCGGCGTGACCTGCGTCGAAGGCGACTCCTCCAGCAATTTCTGGTGCCGCCGCTGGATCGAACACTCCCGCTCTCCCAGGCTCACCACATTGCCGTGCTCATCCGCCAGCACCTGAAACTCGATATGCCGCGGATGCTCGACATACTTCTCCATGTACAGGTCGCCGTTGCCGAACGCACCCGCCGCCTCGGCCTGCGCCGCCTTGAACAGCCCGGGCAACTCCTCTTCGCTGCGGACGATGCGCATGCCACGTCCGCCGCCGCCTGCAGACGCCTTCATAATCACCGGAAAACCCACCTGCCGTGCCCACTCCACCGCTTCGCCTTCGGAGGCAATAATTCCATCCGAGCCCGGCAGAATCGGCACGCCCGCTTGTTTCATGGCCGCGCGCGCTTTTTCCTTTTCCCCCATCAGCCGCATTACTTCCGGCAGCGGCCCTATGAACTTGATCCCACTGGTTTCGCACACCTCGGCAAAGTTGGCGTTCTCCGCCAGCAACCCGTATCCGGGATGGATCGCGTCCACATTGGCGATCTCCGCCGCACTGATCACGGCCGGGATGTTCAAGTAGCTCAGCGCCAGCTGTGGCGGCCCGATGCAAATGGCTTCGTCGGCGAAGCGCACCGGCAGAGAATGGCGGTCCGCCTCACTGTAGATGGCAACGGTGCGGATACCCAGTTCCTTGCACGCGCAAATGACGCGCAGCGCAATCTCTCCGCGATTCGCAATCAGGATCTTCTTAAACATTTCTGGTCGTGTGGGGACAGCCGAGGGGGCATTTTGTAATTGGGTAGTTGAGTAATTGGGTAATTGAAAAAGCCTCCGGGGTTTTGAATTACAAAATTACAAAATTACCCAATTACCAAATTACTCAATCGCCTTCACTTCTTCGGCCTTATGGCAAACAATTCCTGTCCGTATTCAATCGGCTGGCCGTTGCTTCCCATCTTCTTTACGATCTCGCCGGCCACGTCCGACTCAATCTCGTTCAGCAGTTTCATCGCCTCGACAATGCACAACACCTGCCCCACCTCTACCACGTCCCCCACCTTGACGAAAGGTGGGGCGCCCGGCGAGGGCGCCTCATAAAGCGTCCCCACGATGGGAGACTTTACGATGTGCAGGTTTTCTTCCGGAACCGCCTCGACCTGCGCCGGCGGAGGTGCGGCTGAGGCCACAACCGCAGGTGCACTGGGCTGCGGGACGGTCACGGCCACGTAGGGCACTTCCGCGCGTGTCTGCACCACAGTGTGCTGGCCGGCCCGCTTGATCTTCACCTTGACATCGCCGCGCTCCAACTCGAACTCGGCAATGTCCTTCTCGATTAAGAACTCGATGAGTTCCTTCAGCTCTTTTTGATTCATTCGTGTACGGTGGGACCGCAGCTTCAGGTCTTAGACCTTCGACCTAAACTACCAGGAAATCCTTGCTGGTCGGAGTCAGCACTTCACAGCCGCCCTCGCGGACGGCCACCGTGTCCTCGATCCTCACACCCCATTTGCCGGGGAAGTACACTCCCGGCTCAATCGTGATGACCATGCCCGCCTGCAGCACTTCCTTCTGCCCGGCCGCAACCTTGGGCGCTTCGTGAATCTCGAGGCCTACTCCGTGCCCGGTCGAATGCGTAAAATACCGCCCCAACCCTGCCTTGCGCAATACCTTCCGCGCCGCGGCATCGACTTCCCCGACGCTGACGCCCGGCCGCACCACCGCAATCGCCGCCTCTTGTGCCTCTTTCACCGACTGGTAACCGCGACGCGCCTCTCTTTCCGTCGCATCCGATTCCTTCGCGCCGGAAGCTGCGCCCACCCACACAGTACGGGTCTGATCCGAACAATAACCTGCGAGTATAACACCGAAATCGCAGACCACGAATCCGCCCGGCGCGATGGCCTGCTCCGTGGCTCGACCATGAGGCAGCGCCGACCGCGTCCCCGAAGCGATGATCGTAGGAAACGACATCGCCTCCGCTCCCACCAGGCGCGCCGCGTACTCCATCGCCGCCGCCACTTCGGATTCCTTCACTCCCAGGTTCAATACGGCGAGCGCCCGCTCGAACAGCGTAGCTCCCAACTGCACCGCCGCACGGATGAGCCTCAGTTCATCGTCATCCTTCACCATGCGCGCCCGCTCCACCAGCGCAGGCGCATTCCTCAACCGCAAACCGGAGGGCAGCAGATCCGCCAGCCGTTTCCTCTCGGCCACGGTCATGTGTTCGGCCTCAATCCCGATCGTCCATCCCTTAGTCCTCTTGCCGCGGCCTCCAACCCACTTGCCAAGCGCGTTCACCACAGCCTTGCGCGCAATAATCACTTTCGCGCCCTTTACTTCCTCTCGCGCCTGCGTGTCGTAGCGCACGTCGGTAAAGAAGACGCTGCCGCTTTCCGTCACCAGCAGGAAACCCGCGCTCCCGGTAAAGCCACAGAGATATCGGATGTTGGGAAGATGGCTGACCAGCAAAGAATCAAGCCCAGCGGAAGCAAGTTGCTCCCGCAATTTTTTCTGCCGCCCAAGAAAGTTCATCGCCGATGAGTCTATCAGGTGGAATGAAGTACCCAGTACCCGGTACCGAGTACCGAGAGGAGGGTGCCCGCCCCGCCCGAATCGAACCCGTAGTAGAGACGTAGCTTGCTACGTCTCTTCTAACCACGAGCAAAACGCACGAAGCTGTCTGATCCTTTCCACGTATGCCCCACTTCTCGCTGGGATTCCACAGCCGGGTACCCCGTCCTAACGTCGAGGAAACAGCCCCGACCCCAACCTCACCCTTGTTTCGCGACGTTAGAGCCTGCCCTGAGCGAGAGTCGAAGGGGTGGGGATTTTGACTTTCGGGTTCATGGACGGGGGTGCCAGCCCCCAGTGGACAGATTTCGTCAACCATGCCATAATCAAGTTGCCTCAAATGATCGAGGTGAGGGTCGCTTGGCGACAGGAGCTTCACAGGTTAATTCCTTGGAGCGCTCCGGCGCACCCTAAACCACAAAGTCGAGTTCCTGACTCGCATGGAGCAGCCGCAATGGCTTCCCTTTCCTTCGCTAAGTCCGTCCCAGCATCTTTTCCACACACCTATCGCTTCCACGTATCTCAAGAACTCGTTCGCTCGATAACGGATCCGCACGACGGCGACATTACAATCCACCACGTTTGGATTCCCGTGGCGGAATTCAAACGCGAAATGCTGCCCGACGACATCAACCCGCGCGCACACGAGGAAATGACCGGCCGAATTCCTCAGGTGATCGAGCGATCGCTAATCGAAAACCCCACCGAGTTTCACCTACTAAATCGCGGCGAACTGATTCTGGCAGAGAGCTGCCGCTACGACAACCACAACAAGGTACTCGAAATCACCATCTCCTCAAAGGAGGACGGCGGCCTCGCTGACGGGGGCACGACAGATAGGGTACTCGCGCGGGCTGAAGAAGCAGCGGGCCGACGACACTCGACGTTCACAGAGGAACAGGTCCGTGAGAGCCTCGAAACAGCATTCGTACACATCGAAGTGATTTCGGGCAATGTTCGCGAGAAGCTGGTTCGTCTCGCCGGAGCGCGCAACACAAGCAACCAGGTGAAGGAGTTTGCCCTCGAAAACCTGGGCGGAGGTTTTGATTGGCTGAAAAAGGTCATTGAGCAATCCACCATCGCTGGCCGCATTCGTTACCGCGATAACGATCCAGAAGACGTGGACGTTCGGACCGTGCTCGCGCTGCTGACGATGTTCCATCACAAATGGACTGAGGACGGAAAGGACCCGCTCGTCGCGTATACATCGAAGGGTGGGATCCTCAAGTACTACCGTGATCCGGAGTGGTTGCCGGGTTATCAAGATCTCAGCCCTGTTGTCGTCAACATTTTGCGACTCTACGATTTCATCCATGAACAATTCGCCGCGCAGTATCAGAAATACAACCTTCAGGCTAATGATTCAGGGAGCAAATTCGGAAAGCGCCGCGAAGTGATTTACAAAGGTGGCTCCGCATTCAAGCTGCAGCTCACTGGCGGAGAGACCAAGTACATGGTGCCGGACGGGTGGCTCTACCCGGTCTTAGCATCTCTACGCATGCTGCTGAAAACCGCTCCCAACAAGCCTCTTAAATGGGCAACTGATCCCTTCAAGTATTTTGAGGAACACGGATCAGAACTGGTGGGCATCGTTGTGGAACAATCCCAAGCCTTAGGCTCCGATCCCCAAGCCGTAGGTAAGAGCCGCCCCTTATGGTCTAACCTGCGCAAGACTGTCGAGCTCGAGCGGATGAAACTTGATCAATCATGAACAGGGGCGTGGGCTGGCAGGCTCAAAACCAGCCACTCGGGTGCCCCCGTCCAAGCTTCTCTTGGGCGGGGGCTTTTGACTCCTGTGTGATGACGAAATTTCGGGGAAAGACGGGCGGAACCCTGGCCTTAACCAACCTTCTTGACAGGGAGGTCCTCGCAGTGATGGGAGTCGAATGCTTTTTGTGCCTCTTCGTCTGTCGGGTGCACTGAGGCTTTCCAGTTGCATCCCTCGCAAGAACACATGCCCCCCTGAGTACCGTAGCCGAGTGTAGCGATCAACTCCCGCTTGTTATTCACCATGCGATTTCACCCCCTCTTGTCGATTATCAACCTGCCGCAAAAGGAACAAAGCCGCGTGAGCCACTCGGCCTAGGAGCCTTCTATCAACTCCGCGAGTCTAAGCCAACTTTTCAATATGCCGTTCCTGTCCTTGTGTGCGCCTTTCCTGAACCATTCGACACCACCCTTGCTGAGAAGGAGATCACCTAGCTTCTCCTTCTTCCGTTGGTCTCTAGGAAGACCCTTTCAACGTCGTGTGTCACGGTAGAACACGAATCCAAATATCAACTTTCCCAAGTTCTCGCTCTGGAATTTCAAAGAACACTTCGTGAGCCATGTTTGGTTCACCTCATGTTGATTATCAGCCAACCCCGATAGGCCGCACGCTGAAAACTTTCCGGCAGGTTTACCGGCACGGGGCCGGCCCATCCCAAATTACCGGCGAGTGCCCGGTCCAATCTTCGCTTGGGCCGGGGCCTTTGACTCCTACGCGAATCGGAACAGTCCGTTCAGGACCCGACCGCTCCTAAAAAATTCCCACAGCCCCCTTGTGACATCTGACCTTGCGCACAGCCCCAGCTTCGTTCCATCATTGTCCCAGCAGAGGCAGTACATCCAGCAACAGCAACAACGGCGCTCCCGGCAAAAAATCGGCCCGTAAGTCCTGTGCTGTCTAGATTTTGACCTCTAAGTCCTTTGTTCTAGAGATTTTGCGGGCCAAAACATGCCTAACCCGATGATTCTAAAGATTGAGGGGGGAGGGGAGGGGGAGGGGGGACTGGATAACCAGAAGGTAAACATACAGCCCGGAGCAAACAACCAATCCCAACCGCCCCTGTAAATAATTTCAGGAAGGTTTCGAACCGGGAACCGATGGGTCAGGAAGGTGTCGCGCGAAGCAAAGCGTCACCAAGTACTAGGTACAAGCTACTAGGTACTAAAAACGAAACCGCCGGCCCT
>CAVQDN010000017.1:0-6315 GCA_963711275.1 uncultured Acidobacteriaceae bacterium
CTCGACGTATTGGACCAACTTCGCTAAAACGGGCGATCCTAACGGTTCCGGGCTGGCTCACTGGCCAGCCTACAGCAGTAAGAACGACCAATTGATGAATATCGGAGACACGCCGCAAGCGGAACGAGTTCACAACGCGGCTGGGCTGGACTTCTTGTCTTGGTGGGACCAGCATTTTCGTGCCAACGGCGGAAAAGCCAGCTCCGAGTTGTATTAGCCGGGTGAGAATCGCTCCAGAGTGACTCAGCTATGTGGTTCGTAACCTGCTTCTTTCCAGATCGCTTCCGCCTCTGGTGAGGCGAGGAATTCCAGGAGCGCTTTGGCGCGTGCGGGATCGCTCGCATGCTTGGAGATGAACCCCACAACCGGAACGGGCGTGCAGATCTTCCGCGGCAGAACCCCGACGATGTCGTATTTGTCTTTTTCCGGAAGCATGTCGCTGAGCATCAGCATACCGATATCGATGTTTCCGTCTTCGAGCCGCTTGGAAGTTTTAACGACGTTATTCGTGGCGTCCGGTGCGATTCCGCGACTGGCAGGGCCAAGCTCAACCTGGCTTTTGGCGGCGACTTGGTCGGCGATGCCGAGCTTGTTGAGCGCTTCCCAAGGCCCCTCACCTGCGGCGGTGAAATCGGGATCCTCGTATCCGATGCTCTTGGCCGCCAGTAGCGCTTTCTTGACCGCCGCGGGCGTGGAGATGTCTGGGTGCGGCCGGCCCTTCGGTACGCCAACGGCCGTGAGAATGCTTGCAACCAGCGTTTGGCTGCTGGGATCAATCGTTCCCGAAGCCACCGCTCCCGGGAAGGGCGCTATCACCAGACTCACGTCAAGAGGCTTCCCTTGCGCAACCATTTTTCTCGTGTCCGCGCCGTTGCCGTAAGTCACCTTTACCGTGTAGCCCGTTTTGGCTTGGAACTGGTCGACAATTTTCTGAGTTGGCGCCCGCATCGGACCGACTGCCAGCAGGGTAATCTCGCTTTGGGCGTGCGCGCTCGCCCAACTTCCAAACACAAATGCGACGACAAGAATCGCTGAAGGCAAATACTTCATGTGTTTCACGGATTCCTCCTGCCGCGACCTCAATCTATGGCGACGGTAAGTCCAGCGTGCTTATACACCACGCGAACTCCGTGCGGCCACAGTTTTTTCCTTCGGCCCAATAATTAGATAGGGCAGGGAAGCCCGTTCATCCTCTTCTTGGGGTGCCTGCCGGCGCTTTTCCAATGTAAGATGTTGGACCATACGGGCCCGTAGCTCAGCGGTCAGAGCAGCGGACTCATAATCCGTTGGTCCTAGGTTCAAATCCTAGCGGGCCCACCAACTTCACTCGGTAAGTGTCACCACCAGCGCAATCCGGTTTCAGCGGTAGGGCAGCAGCGGCTGCTGCCCTGGAGGCAGGTGCTGATCGAAACCGATCAGCACCGTATCGTCCCTGGAATGCTGCGCCATCAATGCGACGAAGTCCACCAGATCTCTTTCCGCGAAGACGTTGAGCGCATGAGCATAGGTCCCCGCAGTCACGACGTGGTTGCCCAAAAGTTCGCGGCCGAATTCGATAATCACGGCCTCTTTTTCGCCCAGGCCCCATCGGACGTTCGTCAGCGGCTGGCGTTCGCGCACGATATCAATCGTCGCGGGATCGAGACCATCCTGACGCGCAACAAGTTCGTTGACCGTCCAGTCGAATTGCTGGTCATACTCACGGGCCGTTACCAGGACCGCCAAATCCACGAGCTGCCGCCCGGCGCTGGCTTCCAGGGATTTCAGCCCGGCTCCGTGGCGCGCAAACTGGCCTGGCCCGGTGCCCTCGGGCTCAAGGGATCGGCTGTACAAAGTCGGGGTTGTCTGCGGATTCTGATTCTGGATTCGAACCCGTGGAAGGCGGCTTCGCGAGTCCGGGTGGATGTCGTCGGGAAGGGTGAAGGGTAACGGCAAGAACTGCTTCATCTGCGGCGGCATATGTTGGTTGAAGGCAGTCAGCCTGGTCGCGGTCCCGGCATACTGACCCATCAAGTCAATGAGGTCCACCAGGTTGGCGGCCCAAAAAGCTGCAAGGCAGAAGCGTAGGTCGCCCCGCTCAATCTGTGCGTGCCAAAGATTTCACGACCAATCTCGACGATGACGGCCTCTTTCTCACCCAGTCCGGAGGTGGGTTTCCGGTACCGAACGACGTTGATGAGAGCCGGCTCCGCTCCGACGGAGAGGGCTTCGATCTCGTGAAGCGACCATTCATACGGCTGGTCCATCTCCCGTGCGGTCGTCAGAATTGCTAACTCCGTAAGCCGGCGCCCAACCGGGGAAGCCCAGCGCACATCCACTCCTGTGCCATGAAGCCGTATCTCAGCCGCACCTTGCGGAATCCCAGAGTCGGACCCGGAGGCGCTAACCGCAGCGTCGTAGGCTTTCTTGCCACGATCATCCAATTCTTCGCGCTTGATAAGAGGAAGACGGTTTCGCGAATCCGGCGAGATGTCCTTGGGAAGCGGCTCCTCGGGTTCAAGCTCGGAGACCCGTTTCGTGCCGGACGATCCTTGCCCGGGCTGCGCGGCACGGTACGCGGCTGCACTTACTCCACCCATTAAAAACAGGCCCATGACAATGTAGACGAATCTCATTTCTGCCTCCAGGCCACATGGCACGTTCGCGCCACTGCTAGGCGATGCCGCTTTGCTCAGCCGGCAGCCAGACGATGCAGCTATATATCGCTTTTGGAGATCGGATAGACAATGTTCAAATGCTCGCCGGCCCAGGGGCGCCTCGAAAGAATCGATTCTCGATTTGAAACTGGCGTAGTAACATGCACGTCCAACGGGAAGAGAGATAGGGCCCCCGGCAGGATTTCCTTTCAAGGAGCGATTCATGCGATACAAACTCGTCGGTGTTGTTTTGGCCATTTCCAGTGTGCTGTTTGCAGCCAGCCCCGCGCCCGCGCATCACGCCTTCGCGGCGGAGTTCGATGCCAACAAGTGCACCGATCTCACTGGCACGTTCACCGCTTTCGAGTGGGATAACCCGCACGGCTACTTTCATATGGACGTGAAAGACTCGAGCGGCGCCGTAAACTCATGGAGCTTTGAAACCATTTCCGTGCCGGCTCTAAAAAGGAGTGGAACGCAGAGGCGCGATTTCGAAAACGCCGTGGGGAAAACTGTTACCGTCAGGGCCTGTCTGGCCAAGAACGGCGCGAAGAATCGGGCTGCGGCCGAAACCATCAAGCTGCCGGACGGCCAAGTCCACAGAATCGGCCAGGACGTAGAGGGCAAGTTCAAGGAAGAGTGACGCCAGGCAATTTGCCTGGATTCGAATCGAGCGAGTTGAGGAGGATCAGATGAAGGGACGCTTGAGTTGTTACTTGACCGCTGCACTACTCGTGGTGGGGATTCTGTCCATGACTTCCGCGCTTGCGGCGCAGGAAGGTGGTTCGCAACCGCCTAAATCCAAGCAACAGGCAGTGCCGCCCGGCGGGCCAGCCCCGCGCACCGCGGACGGCCATCCCGATTTCTCAGGAGTATGGTTTGGGGGGCGGGCGGGCGGCCACACAGACAGCCCCGCGCTGCGGAGGCAATTCGACCCCAAGGCGACGCCCGAAGAACCTCCTTCATTCCAGCCGTGGGCAGCCGCGAAGATCAAGGCGATGACCTCGACGGATTACGAGTTGGGCCGCGCCTCTGTCAATTGTATGCCGCGCGGCGTGCCGGGCATGTTCCTGATCAATCCTTACCCGTTTCAGATCGTGCAAACTCCGGGCTTATTCGTCCAGTTGGACGAGCTGAACAATAACTTCCGCGTCGTCCACACGGACGGCCGTCCACATAATCCCGATCCGGATCCCGGATTCGACGGCGACGAGGTCGCCCACTGGGATGGCGACACTTTAGTCATCGACGTGATCTCCATCGATGAGCGTACCTGGAACAATTTTACCGGCTGGTTCCACAGCGATCAGGAACACGTCATCGAGCGCGTTACGCGTCCCTCGCTGAACTATCTCAGCGTGCAGGTCACCATTGAGGATCCCAAGGTGTTGACCAAGCCGTGGACCTCCGCGCCGCGTGTCTGGACGCTCGGTCACGAAGACCTGTTGGAATACTTTTGCACTAATAATCAGGAAGTGGAGCAATACAAAGCGCTCAAGAACAAGGAATCCGGCAGCGATAAGAAGTAAAGAAATAGCGCGAATCTCACCGTCACACGTAATCCGCCGGCGTCTCCCGGTGACGGCTTTGGCGTTGCTGCGCTTCTCCACTCGCTCACTTCAGCCAAAGTGAATACAGCGATCTGCTGAAAGTTTTGACGCATCGCGCATGGTTTGCGGACCTGCCTATCGCAAAGGAGGCCGGGAGCCTCACCAGCGGGCTGAGGGCTGTGTGAACGTATTCGGTGCGAACCGACCGAGTTTGGCAGAACTTCATGGATCCCAGTGGCGTTCAGCCTGGGGCATTTCTGCGGTTACGAATGGAACGATCCCCGCGACGAGTTTTACAGGAGACGAAAATGAAAAAGTCCCAAGCGCCTTTGCCAGAATCCAGCCTCGCACGGCGCGAATTCATTAAGGCGGGCGCGGCAGTGACGGCCGCATTCGCGGCGCCGAAGGCGACTGCGGCTGCGCTAGCATCGCCCGAGCCGGGGCAGCCGAAAGAGCTTCAGCCCTGGTGGGCGGCGCGTCCGGCGAGCCCGAAGGCCAACCGGCCCGTCTCGATTGATATGCATACTCATTGGTTGCCGCCCACCTACACGAAAGCCCTGGTTGATGTCGGCAAACCCATTGCGAATATCAATCCGCTGGAAGCCAACCTGGACCAGCGGCTCAAATGGATGGACGAGCACGGAGTACAAATGCATTTGCTGGCTCTGTCCGGCGACGCGGTATGGCAGTTAGTCACGCCCGAGCAGGCGGCGCGCCTGGCGCAGATCGTCAATGATGCCGCTCTTGAAGCCTATGCCGCACATCCCGATCGGTTCGTGGCCGCTATCGAGCTGCCCATCACCGACGCGGGCCTAAGCATGAAGGAACTGGAGCGCATGGCCGGCAAGCCCGGCATGCGCGCGGTCAATCTCGGGGATACGATCGCCGGCCGCGATTACGTATTTGAAGCGGACTTTGCTCCAGTATTGGCCCGGTGCGAGGAGCTGGGCTATCCTCTGGTTTTTCACAATATGAATACGGATCCCTTGTGCAAACGGCCGGCCGGTCCGGGGTTGGATGCGGCCTTCACCCATGCCGTGTTGGGAGCGAAATTCATCACCACCGGCACACTGGAGAAATATCCCAAGCTCGAGGTTGTGTTGCCGCATGCGGGGGGCGCTTTTCCCTATTGCGCGGGGCGCGTCGAACATTTCATGTATCACATGGGAGCCAATGCGGGGAAGACACCTCCGCAAACGTTCAAGGAATATCTGCGGCGGTTCCACTACGATTACTTGACCTATCATCCGGAAGGGCTGCGTTTCCTGATCGAGATCGTCGGAGCCGATCGGATCGTGGTCGGCACCGACAGCTTCAATGCCAAGGACATCGAGTATCCGAGCGCGGTTGTTGAGCAATTCAATTTCGCGGCCGCGGATCGCGACCGCATCTTGAAGGGAAACGCGATGCGGCTGTTGCATTTGTAACCTGTATTAGGATCGAAGGACAGAAGGGAAATGGCGAGCACGACAGTTCGAGCCAGTGACAACAGGGTTGAAAGCTCCCTTGCGAGAAATTTCAAAGAGAGAACTTACCTGGGCTATATCGCGCTGGTGAGAATCCTGCTCGGTTATCACTTTTTGGGTACGGGCTCTGACAAATTGTTTGGGAATTTTCTCAGTGGAAGGAGCCTGCTGAACGACCTAACCCGGGGAGTTCCCAAAGATCCTCTCGCTTGGCACCGCGCCTTCATAGCGGGTTTCGTCATCCCACATGTGCATTTCTTCAGCTATCTGGTGACGTTTGGAGAACTCGCCATCGGCATTTCGCTCTTCGTGGGATGCCTGGTGCGGGTTTCCTCTTCCTTTGGCGCCCTTCACAACATGAACATCTGGCTGGCAATTGGCTGGGGCGGGCCGGGGTCCGTGATCGGAATCAATCGCACCTTTGTACTTCTCCATTTGATTTTCGTGTTTAGCTCTGCTGGCCGCGCGCTCGGCATTGACGGATTCCTGCACAGGAAATTCCCGCGGACTAAACTGTTTTAGTTTCCAAATCCACGATTTCAGAGATCTTTTGGGGTGAATTCTGGCGTAAGCCGTTGGTGCTGGCCTGAAGTTCTTCCGCTCTCCTGCATACAAACGCGCCGCGCAACGCGCCACCATTTGACCAGGTGGAATTGTTACAGG
>CAVQDN010000018.1:0-330061 GCA_963711275.1 uncultured Acidobacteriaceae bacterium
GCCGACCGGAGCCTGACGGCACAGTGTCATTCCGCGGGGAGTTGCGCCAGACTGCTTGCGTCGCAATAAACGACGGTGCCGGGTGAGACGCGGTGAAGGAGGTTGCCGTTGCGGAAGGCTTCGTAGCTCAGCGAGCAGGGAAATGTGGGAGTGCCCGCGGTAATGATTTCGGGGACGGTGAGGCCGGAGCGCTCGAGGCCGCTTGCGATCTTCAGTAATTGGTCATAGCCGCGATGAGTTGCCTGCGTGCGTTCGGGCTCGGCCAGATTTCCGTATTGGCCGTCGTAGTAGTGGAGGCCGCGGAACTCGATGCCGGCTGCGGCGACTGCTTGCGCCAGGGCGATAATTTTTTGCGTGTCGCTCTGGTCGATGCCGGTGCGGTTCATGCCCGGATTGATGTCGAGAAAGACTTCTACCCGGGTGGATTGCCATTGCCTGATCTGCTCTTCGTTTTCGGCTGAACCGAAATGCGGACTTCGGGGAATTCCTGCGCGATTTCCTGTGCGCGGCGGGCGTTTGCGGCCATTGCGGGATAGGCGAGGAGAACATCGGCTGCGCCGGTGCGGCAGGCTGTCAGCAGTTCGAGGGTGGTGGCGCATTTGAAATTTCGGACACCGTGGTCGAGCAGAATTCGCAGCGTGTGGGCGAGCTTGGCGGTTTTGATGTGAACGCGCCAGCGGTTGGCGTCGCCGGAGAGCAGGGCCAGAGTGCGGTCGATGTTGGCGGCGATTTCCTGAGGATAGAGGATTAATGCTGGGGTCAGGACGTCTTCGATTCCGGAGACGGCGTAGCGCTGATCCCAGTTTAGTTCGGGCAGCATGGATTTTTGACTGGCCATTGCGATTTGATGATAACGCGTAGCGTCTGTATGCGCAAAGAGCTCGAGCTGCGCTCGAGGACGAAGCCGAGAGCGGTTGTCCCCCCATTTGCGATCTCTCGCGCGGGTTGACGAAGTATTTCGCTCAGAGTAGGCTCACGGGACTTCGTGTGCGTTGAGGTGATATCTGGCGGAGATAAGAGAGCGGGCCGAGTTTGGTGCGTGGGTTGGGATTGTGGTCCGCGATTGCGGTTGTGATCGGGGACACGATTGGGACTGGCGTGTTTCTGGTTACCAGCGATATGGCGCGGGCGGTGGGATCGGCTGACCCTCGTTTTTGTCGCGTGGATTGCCGGGCGGCTTTATCGTTTTGTGCGGAGCGTTTTGCTATGCGGAATTGGGGGCGGCGTTTCCCAAGGCGGGCGGGCCTTATGTTTATCTGAGCCGCGGGCTGGGGCCGGTGTGGGGGTTTCTGTTTGGGTGGATGAGTTCCTTTCTCGATCGACCCGTGGCGATGGCAGGGCTGGCCGCTGGATTTTTGCGCTTCGCGGGATTTTTATTTCCGGTGGTGGCGACGGAATTGTTTCGAGGACATGTGGGAAGTTATGAGTTTGTGTTTACGGCGGCTCAGCCGCTGGCGGCGTTGCTGGTGCTGGTGGTGACGGGAATTAATTATTTAAGCGTGCAGATGGGCGGATCGATTCAGGTGCTGCTGACTGGTTTGAAGATGGGAACGATTGTGGCGATCGTGATTGCGGGGATTTTGCTGGGGCGGCCCCACGTGGCGGATATCGCTCCCGTGGCCGCGCACTGGGGATGGGGAACGATTGCGGCGGTTTTGACCGCGCTGGTTCCGGCGATGTGGGCTTACAACGGGTTCAATGATCTGGGCGATCTGGGTGAGGAGATTGTGAATCCGCAAAAGAACATTCCGCTGGCGATTATTTTGGGGTTGCTTACGGTGGGCGGATTGTATTTGCTGGTTAACATAATTTACTTCCGCAGTTTGCCGATAAGCGAGATCGCTGCGTCGCAGCATGTAGCGTCGGATGTGGTGCGGTCGTTCGCCGGGTCGCGCGGGGCAGGTTGGCTGACGGTGGCGATGGCGGTGTCGGCATTGGGGGCGCTGCATGTGGTGGTGATGACAGGGGCGCGGATTCCCTATGCGATGGCGCGGGATGGCGTTTTCTTTTCGTTTGCGAAGCGGATTCAGCCCTCGTTTCATACGCCGAGCGGAGCGTTAGTTTTTCTGGGATGCGTGGCGGCGCTGCTGGCATTGACCGGGACGTTCGAGGAACTGTATTCGCTGTTTGTGTTTTCGGTGTGGATTTTCTTCGCGTTGACGGCGATTGCGGTGCTTCGGTTGCGCTGGACCGAGCCGGAGCTGGTGCGGCCTTATCGGGCCTGGGGTTATCCGTGGACGGTGCTGATTTTTCTAGTTGCGGCGGTTGCTTTGACCATTAATTTGTGGATGGTGCGGCCGGTGCGGTCGTCGCTGGGGCTGCTGGTGATTGCGGCGGGGGTGCCGTTTTTTTATCGGTGGCGGAAGTTGGGACGTGGTGCGATTAGTGCGGACTATTCTGCTCCAGAATAATTTCTTCTTCGCGTTAACTTCGTAGCATAAAAGTGCCCCACCATCACCGCAAAGGACGCGGTTAGGATGGGGCACCGAATTCTGTGAAGCTTCCCGGGTCGAGCTGCGCTCGACGGACAGCCGGGGGCGGCCGTCCCCACATACGAACTTAGAACACTAATTTTACCGACAACTGGACTTGCCTTGGGGCGTAGGCGGCGGTGGGTTTCATGAAGTTTGTGGGGAGTTGGTAGTAGCCGGGGTAGGGGGCGATGTTGGCGACGACGGAGTTCGTCACGAATGTAGTGGCGTTGTTGATGAGGCCGTTGGAGGTGATGGTGACGCGCAGGTTGTCGCGGTTGAGAAGGTTGAAGGATTCGGCGATGAAGTTGAGTTTGCAGCGTTCGCCGAGGCGCAGAAGTTTGGTGAGGCGGAGGTCGGTGGTGGTGTAGTCGGGGCCGGTGAAGGCGTTGCGGGTGTAGCCGGGGAGGCGGTCGTTGAGGTCATTGCCGTCCTGGTTGGGATCGCCGGCGACGGTGGCGCTGAAGGGGCGTCCGCTGCCGTAGTTGACCACGCTGGAAATCTTCCAGTCGTTGAAGAGGTGGCCGAGAAATTCCTGGCCGCGATGGAAAGGATGAATGTCGGCGGAGAAAGCAGCGACCAGGCGCTGGCGCTGGTCGGTGACGCTGGGTCCGCGCTCGGCGCTGGGGGAGTAGGAGTTCTGCACGGTGGCGGGCTCGCCGGCAACCAGGGCGTCCTGACCGTCGTCGATGGCGTGAGCGTAGGTGTAGGCAAGACGCAGATACGTTCCGCGGGAGACGCGGCGATTAATGGAGAGCGTGGCGCCGTTGTAGTAGCTGGAAGCGGCGCTTTGGAATTCGTTAATGGCGCCGAGTTGCGCGATGGGGCGGCCGAGGGGATTGATGCAGGGCGGGAAGGGACACGTGAGCGAGCGAGTGAATTGCCAGGTGGCGAAGGAATCGACGGTGTAGTAGCCGCCCTGAAAGATCGAGCCCGTGGAGTCGAAGATGGGATAGGTCAGTGCCGTCGGCGGCGCGAGATTTACATCGAGGGCGCGGATCAGATGTTCGCCGTGAACGGTGAGCACTGATAGTGCGACCGTAGTGTGCTCGACCACTTCTTTTTCCAGCGTGAGGCTGGCTTGCTGGACGCGCGGGGTGACGAAGTTGGGGGCGAAGGCGGAGAGATCATGGGTTACGCCCTGGGTAAATCCCGCGGGTAGCGCGCACGTGGTGAACGTAAGCGGGCAACTCACCAGCGCGTTGGGATAATTGGGGAATACCTGGTGGTCGAAGTAATTCGTGTTGTTGAGGAAGACCTGGGAATCGGTGATGCCGTTGTTGGTCTGGATGACCGAGTTGTAGATCTGCGGAATGCGGACGAAGAAGATGCCGTATCCGGCGCGGGCGACCAGCGGGCGTGTTTTGCCGAAGGAGTAGGCGAGTCCGGCGCGCGGGGCGAAATTATAGGGCTTGAAGGGGACTTTGCCGGCGGGGGGGAACAGAGGATTCGAAAGGAGTCCGGCGGTCGAGAAAGTTTGCAAGTCCCAGCGGACCCCGAGATTCACGGCGAGGTGGTCGGTGACGCGAATGGTGTCCTGGGCGAAAGCCGCGTATTCGTTGGTGTTGGGATTGGAGGAGGCTCCGCCGAAGTTTTGCAGATAGTAATGCGGAACTTCGTGAGCATAGGCGCGCAGCGGGCTGAGCGGGAGTCCGGCTTCCTGGGGTTCGAAGGTGAAGGGATTCACCTTGAGGGGATAGAAAAGATATTCGCCGCTTTGCTGGCTGGGAAAAAAGTCATAGATCTGCGTGAGAAGCGCGTCTCCGCCAAACTTCCAGGAGTTACGGCTGCCTTCGAGGCTGATGGTTTCTGCCAGGTGCAGGCGATGCTCGTTGGTCTGGCGGGGAAGAAGATTGGAGCGTCCGATGCCGTCGAGAATGTTGGGAATCTTAATCAGGACGTTGGCGGTGTTGCTGTAGGACTGTTGCAGGTCGCGGGAGAACTGGGCTCGGAGGTGGCTGATCCAGCGCGGGGTCAGGCTGGAGGTCAGGGAGAGCGACGCGGTTTCGGTGGAAACTTGTTCCTGGCCGTTGTCGCTGATGGAGTCGTAGGTTACGGGGCTGGATGGATCGAGGAAGACGTTGTTGGCTCCCCAGTAGCGGGTGGTGTTTAGACGTAGCGCGAGTTGATGACGCGGAGTGAGATTGATGTCGAGCTTGGCATAGGCGGTGTTGCCGATTTGCGCGGCGGGATATTCTCCGGCGAGCGAGGTGAGTTGCGCGGCGGCGGCGAAGACCAGGGCTTGGTCGGAGGCTTCGTAGTCTCCCGGCGTATACGGCCCGATGCCGGCGGCGGGGATGACTTGCGAAGTGCCGTCGAGGAATTCGACTACGTTGGGGGAGTGGAAGATATGTTGATCGAAACCGGCGAAGAAGAAAATCTTGTTGCGCTTGAGCGGGCCCCCGATGGTGCCTCCGATTTGTTGCTGGCGATTGTGAGGCTTGAATGCGAGGAACGCGTCGGCGGCGCCCAGCGAACTGTCGCGGAAGTGATAGAACGCGGTGCCGTGCGGGTGATTGGTGCCGGATTTGGTGACTACGTTGATGACGGCTCCGGCGGAGCGGCCTTGTTCGGCGCCGAAGGTGTTGGTCGAGACGCGAAATTCCTGCACAACTTCGGTGGAAAGCTGGAAGGGGGCGCGATAGCGTCCGCGAGCCTGGGAGAAGAAGGCGTTGTTGTAGTCGCCGCCATCGACCAGGGTGGTGGTCTGGAATCCGCGAATGCCGCCGAAGGAGAGATCGCCGTTGGTGGAAGACGTCAGGCTGCGCGGGTCCTGGGTGACGTTGGGGGAGAATAAGGCGAGGTCGGAGAAGCGGCGGCCGTTCAGTGGCATGTCGTTGAGGGCGCGCTCGTCGAGGAGCGTGGAGACGGCGGCGGGTTGGGTTTCGACTAGAGTCGGCGCGGCGGAGACGGTGACGTTTTCGCGCGCGCCGGCAATGGCGAGGTGAAATTCCAAGTTTGTGGTGGCGCCGATATCGACGTGCAGTTGGGGAGTGACTTGCGGGGACATGCCTTGTGCTATGGCGCGGGCGGAGTAATCGCCGGGAGGGAGTGCATCGAGGGCGAACGTTCCTTCGGCGTCGGTGGTGGCAGTGAGGCGGGCAGCGGTCGCAGTGTTTACGATTACGATTGAGGCTTGAGCGATGCGGCTGTTGGAGGCGTCGAGCACCGTGCCGCGGATGGAGCCGGTGGCGTCCTGGCTGGATGCGGGAACTGCCATTAGAAAGAGGAGCACGATAGGAAGAATGCGCGTTGCGGACATAAGGTCGCCTCGGAGTGCCGATGAAATTCGGAGGACGGCCCGACACGCGTTAACCGGACGCGAGACGAAAGGAAACCAAGGCCTGTATAACATGTGGCGAGCTTGGGTTGTTCAACGTCCCGCATGCTTTTTTGAAATGGTTCCCGCAATGGGAACGGAAAGGCTTAACCACAGAGGGCGCTGAGTCGCAAAGAGTCGACCTGATCGAGCTTCGCTTGATCGGACAGCCGAGGCGGCTGTCCCTGCGTGGCTCTCTCGTGGTACTTTCAAGTTCCTTTCCAAATCATGATTCGATCTTATAAAGGTCTACGGCCGACGATTCCGGCGACTTGTTTTGTGGACGAGTCGGCGCAGATTATCGGGGATGTAGTGCTGGGCGAACATGCTTCGGTGTGGATGAATGCGGTGATTCGGGGGGATGTGCATGAGATACGGATTGGGGCGCACTCCAACGTTCAGGACAACAGCGTGCTGCATGGAATGAAGCAGCAGTGGGGCGTCTATCTGGGTGAGTATGTGACGGTGGGACATTCGGTGACGCTGCACGGGTGCGTGATCGAGGATCGGTGTTTGATTGGGATGGGCTCCATTATTTTGAACGGTGCGCGAATTGGGGCGGGATCGATTATTGCGGCGGGGACGTTGATTCCGGAGAAGACGGTAGTGGAGCCGGGGTCGTTGTGGATGGGGTCTCCGGGGAAGTTTCGGAGGAAGTTGGCGGCTGCGGATGAGGAATCGATTATGCGGTATGCGCGGAATTATCTGGGGTATAAGGATGAGTATTTGCGGGAGCGGTAGCTCGCATACGACGAATCGTCATCCTGAGTGCAGCGGGACGGTATGTAGAGCGAACCGGCTCGCCGGCGTCGAAGGATCGCTACGCGTCCCATGCCTTATCCGACGTAGTCAAGGCGTTCTCCTACTGAAGTCGATCACCTTAGAATTTGCCGAGAGAACTCCCTGATAGGCTTGTAGCGCGGTACGAATGGCAGGGATCCTTCGACTGCGGTTAGTCTTTGCGCTGCGGCGCAAAGATCAATCCTCGCTCAGGATGACAATTCTTGAAATGAAGGGAAGCTTGGGAACGAAGATTGGGAGCTGAATGATTAAAGCGGTGCGAGGGACGCGGGATTTGTTGCCGCCGGAGACGGCGCTGTGGAATTTTGTGGAGGCGGGGGTGCGGGATGTGTTTCGCGCTTACAACTTTCAGGAAATTCGCACGCCGATCTTTGAGGCGACGGAATTGTTTGCGCGCGGGGTCGGGGAAGAGACCGACATTGTCGCGAAAGAAATGTACACGTGGGAAGATCGGTCGCGGGCGGCCAGCGAGAAGGGACAGTCCTTAACTTTGCGTCCGGAGAATACTGCTGGCGTGGTGCGGGCTTACATTGAGCACAAACTTTGGGATCGCGGGCTGAACAAGCTGTACTACATTGGGCCGCAGTTTCGGCGGGAGCGTCCGCAGAAGGGGCGGTACCGGCAGTTTTATCAGATTGGGGCGGAGGTGATCGGTCCGGCGTCGGCGGGCAGCGAGAAGCCGATTCGCGACGCGGAAGTGTTGGAGATGCTTGACACTTTGTTGCGGCGGCTGGGGATTACTGATTTCAGTCTTTACATCAATTCGGTCGGCGATGCTCAGGATCGGGCCGCTTATAATGACGCGCTGCGCGCGGCGCTGCAACCGGTCGTGGGACAGATGTGCGCGGATTGCCAGAGGCGAGCGGTGACGAATCCGCTGCGCGTGTTTGATTGTAAGGTACCCGAGGATCAGCCGGTGATCGCGACGCTGCCGGTAATCAGCGATTATCTGGGCGATGCGAGCCGCGAGCATTTTCATAATGTGCAGGCGCTTTTGAAGGAAGCGGGAGTTGCGTTCGAGGTGAATCCGCGGCTGGTTCGCGGACTGGATTATTACACGCGCACAGCGTTTGAGTTTACGCATGGGGCGCTGGGGGCGCAGAACGCGATTTTGGGCGGCGGACGGTATGACGGGTTGGCGGAGTTGCTGGGAAGTCCGCAGCCGGCGCCGGGGATCGGATTTGCGATTGGCGAAGACCGATTGGTGATGGCCCTGCAGGCGCGAGCGGCGGAGACAGCTGCGAGTGTGGACGTTTATGTCGCGCCGGTGGGCGAAGGAATGAATCGGAAGGCGCTGCGTCTAGCCGGAGAGCTGCGGCGCGAAGGTGTAGTGGTCGAGCTGGGGGATCGCAGTTTTCGCCTGAAGAAAATGTTTGAGGCGGCGACGAAGGCAGGAGCGAAGTACATTCTGATTGTCGGCGAGAATGAAGCGAAGGCGGATGCGTTCTCGTTGAAAAATCTGGCGACGGGGGAGCAGGTTTCAGTGCCGCGGGCGGAACTCGCGCAAAGGATTCGTCAGTGAAGCATGCAATTGTTGATTTCTAATTTTTGATTGTTGATTGTTAAATCGGCTCCATTCCGCGGGAAAAACCTCAGATTGCTTGTCGCGGGTGACCGTTCGAATGACCAATATCTTCGGGGAGACTGGAATGAAATATGGCTTCGTGGGGTTCGTGGTTCTGCTTTGTTGCGCGTTGCCTGTGTTAGTTATGGGACAGGCGAATACTCCTGCCAAGCCGCTGACTCCGTTGCAGCAGACGTTGATGAGCGCGGAGATGAGTTTCGTGGACGCGGCGAAGAAAGGCGACGCGGCATTTTTCAAGCGAACGCTGACCGATGATTTCTCTTTTGTGGCGTTCGATGGGCAATTGTATGAGCGGCAGGACATGCTCGATCAGTTTGCGGACGGCGGGTTGAATTTGCAGCCTTACGATATGAAGGTAGTGACTGCCGGCGAGGGCGTAGCGATTGTGACCTACGACGTGGTGCTGCGCGTTCCTCCGGCTCAGGATCAGGGGCCGCCGCCGCGGTACCAGCACTTCAGCACGGTTTGGGTGAAGCAGGGCGAGGTGTGGAAGATGAAGTTCCAGCAGATGACGGCGTCGCATTGGGGAGACTGGTAGGGCGATTGTTGATGGCTGATTCTTGATGGTTGATTGAAAATCGTGTGTAAACGATGGTTGACGAGCTTCGGGGAGTGAGACTACTATTTCGCGGCATCCTGGCTGGTTCTTCGATCAGAAATCAACAATCAACAATGCATTACGTGGGGGGGGGCGCATGAAAACCATAACAATGATCTTTGCGGCGTGGATGGTGTTGGCGGCAGCGGCGGTGGCGCAGATGGAGTTGCCGAAGCCGGGCCCCGAACTCAAGAAACTGGACATGTTCGCCGGTTCATGGACGCTGGATGGCGACATGAAGCCCAGTCCGATGGGGCCGGGGGGGAAGATGACAGAAAACGAGAAGTGCGAATGGATGGAAGGCGGATTCTTTATCGTCTGCCACGCCGATTTCAAGAGCTCGATGGGCAATGGATCGGGACTCACGGTCATGGGATATTCCGCGGACGACAAGGCTTATACGTATCGCGAGTTCAACAGTTGGGGTGAGTTCACCGACTCGAAAGGCTCGGTGGATGGCGATACCTGGTCCTGGACGAACGACGAGAAGATGGGCGGTATGTCCATGAAGGGGCGGTTCATCATGAAGATCATTTCGCCGACTTCGTATAACTTCAGCTACGAAATGTCGCAGGATGGTACGAAGTGGACGATGGTGATGGACGGGAAGGCAACCAAGGAAAAATGATAGGGCGCGCTTTTAGCTCTTAGCTCTTGGCTCTTAGCTCTTAGCTTTTAGCCAAAAACAAGGGCTCGTGACAATTGTCATGGGCTGTGCCTGACGAATCGCACTGGGCAGGTGGGCTCCGATGCTGATAACTTTTTGCTTAGCTAAGAGCTAAAAGCTAAGAGCCAACAGCTTTCGAACCGAGGAGCACTTTTCGTGGATTTGAAAACAATTCTGCTTTCTACTCTTGTTTTATTTTCGGCCACCGCCTGGGCGCAGATGGCGGCTACGCCCGGCTCTGAAGTCAAGAAGTTGGACTATTTCGTGGGAGCCTGGACGATCGATGGGACGATTGGGCAAGGCCCATGGGGGATGGGAGGGAAATTCAGTTCGACGGACACGAACACGTGGATGGCGGGGAATTTCTTCGTGGAGATTCATTCCGACTTCAAGATGCCGGCCGAAGTGGGCGGCGAGGGCAAAGCAATCGCATTCATGGGATACGACACGGACGCGAACACCTACACCTATGACGAGTTCAACAGCCAGGGCCGGCGCGAGGCGTCGAAGGGCACGTTGAGCGGCGATACCTGGACATGGACCAGCACGCAGAACTATGCCGGGACGGAGGTAAAGCAGAAGATGACGATGAAAGCATTGTCGCCGGCGAGTTACAGTCTGAAGTTTGAGGTGTCGCTGGATGGGACGAGTTGGATGACGTTCATGGATGCGAAGGCTACGAAGAAGTAGGGCATTGGCGATACAGATTCGGCTTCAGCCGTGGGCTGGAGCCTTTTTATTTGGGTGACGGCTGAGATTGGGGGGTGTCGGCTTGTGGTGCGGGTCACCCCCACGACTGCCGGCGGGAGGGCAGCGCTACTGCGTTTCGCTACTGCGCTTAGAGTACGATATAGACGGGCGGTGTTATGAAAAAAATCTCCTTCATTCTTACTGCTGCATTGATCGCCGGTTCGGGGATGCTTTGTGCGCAAGACGAGAAACCTTCGGGTGATGCGGCGGCGAAGATCGAAGCAGCGCAGATCGAAGCAGAGGCGAAGAGCGGGCAGCAGTATTCCGGGATGTATTCGTTCCTGAAAGATGGGGAATTTGTGCAGGTGACCGTCGAAGAGGCGGGACATGTCTCGGGATTCGTTTCGCGGTTCGGCGATGGAGAAAGCGATAAGGGAGCGTTCCTGGATCAATTCTTTAAGAGCGGGAAACTCGAAGGGAACAAGTTAAGCTTCACAACCGAGATTGTTCACGGGATCGCGTTCGACTTTCACGGAACGGTCGAGCGAGGGGAAGGAAAGAGCTTGGGGGATGAGGGTTATTTCGTGCTGAAGGGCACGCTGACGGAGAACGCCAGCGACGTGAACAAGAAAGTGACTTCGCACTCGCGGGAAGTGGCATTCAGGATTTTTCCGCGGAATGAGGTGCCGGTTCGGAATAAGGATGCGGGAGCTAGCGATTGAGTTTTTTCAGCTTGAAGCTCGGGGGATTTTATGCGCTTTACGCGCCCCTTCGACAAGCTCAGGGAAAGCTCTGAAGCGCCGCTCTGCCACGGCGAGCCATTTATAAGTTTATCCACCGCTTCTGAAGCCGTGGCCCTCCCTAATCTTTTCTTCCCTGATCCTGTTATTTCATTCTTCTTATTTCATTTTATTTCATTAATGTCCGGCGCGGAGTGGGGAGAGATTCAGGCGGCCTGGGGCCTTCTGGGGCGCGGCTTCGGGGCCGTAGACCAGATCAGGTCCGCCGTCGGACTTCGAGGACGCCTCCGCCAGGGTTGCGGCCAGAGCGCGATAGGAGCGGCTGATCTCGGGACCTTCCTGCAGCACGATTGGGGTGCCGTGATCGATTGCGGGTGAAACGGACTGGAAGGCGTTGGGAACCTTCCACAGAACTTTGCAGTTGGTGGCCTGTTCGACGTCGGCTTCGCTGAAGCCGGGAATCTTTTTATAGCGGTTCAACACCATTCGCAAGCGGTCGCGGCCGGTACCTTCTTCGAGGAAGGTGTGAATGCGCCCGGCGCTCCAGAGCGAAACCACATCGGTCTGCGCGACTACCAGGACGGCATTGGAAAGATCGGAGAGCAGGTGCGTGGTGGCATCCAGACGGCTGGAGGCGTCGACGATCACGAAGCGGTAGTGATTGACCAGCAGATCGAACAATCGGGCCAACTCGCCCGGTGTGGGCTCGGTGGGATACGGCTGCTGCGGTCCGGCCAGGACTCGAAGGCCTTCCTTGGTTGGAGTCATGAGGCCATCGAGTAAAGAGACGTCGAGGCGGTGGAGATTCTGCAGGGCATCGAGCACGCCGAACTGTGGCCGCAGATTGAGATGAAGCGAGGCGTGACCGATGGGAGCGAAGTCGACGAGAACCACGTCTCCATGAGACTGCTGCAAGGCCACGGCGGTGTTGACGGCGGCCGTGGTGCATCCCGCGCCTCCCTTGGCGCCGAGGAACGTAAATACTTTGGCTTTGCCTACGCCGCCGAGACTTCGGGTGCGGGAGGAACTGAAGCGCGTCAGAGCCTCGAGCAGAGGTTCGGAACCGGCCGCGTGATCGAGATATTCGCTGGCGCCGGCGCGCATGCTGGCAACGATGCTGGCGGGCTTCGTCATTTCGCCATTGGCGAAGATGGCAATCTGCTGAGTGGTGGCGCGAATCAGTTCGATGGCATGGACAGCGCGTTGCGGGTCCTGCGCGGGGATGTCGACGATGACGACTTCGGCGCGCGAATCCTGGAGCTGGCGAAGGATGGTGTCGGTGGGTACGGCGGGAAACCCGACGTGACTAAAAATAGCCTTTCCCAGGCGCGTCGCTTCCAGACGATTTTGCAGTGCGGATAAGTGGTCCTCGTTCTCGGTCAGGACGGCGACGGAGATACCATGCATGACGCGGCTCTCGCTGATCTCTCTGGGTGTTTGCATGTTAGAAAGAGAACCTACTCCCCGCCAAGTGACCTAGGTAATGGCACAAAAGTGTGCAGGCACGCGACCCGCGCGAAGACTGTGGCAACCGCATACCCATGGTGAACGTCCGGGAGGAAGTACACAAGGTTAAAAAACTTGGGACTCTACCGCCCCTGTTGGCAATGATTGTATGCCAGGAATGCGAGGTTGAAAAGATACTTTTGCGAAAAAAAATCTTTCCGGATCGGGTGGGAAGGCTCCCGGAATGGCTTAAGACTTGCCATTTGGGACCTCAGCCCACGACGGGGGGTGCAGAGCAGTGCGGCTGCTGCTGCTTTTCGTCACGCTGTGGATGCACGCAGGAGACTCTGGGGAAAGTGGCGGAAGACTGGGAGGATTCGGGTAGATATTCGTATTCTTCGAGGCGAACCGCGACTCCGATCTTAGCGCCGGCGATCTTAGCCTCGGCGATCTTAGCCTCGGCCCGAGAGTGGTCCAAAGAGGCAGCGGCCGGCCGGATCACGCGCAAAATGCGGCCCCGGCAGCGTACGGGCATGCTTTCGCCCAGAGTGATTTCGGAGGGCATTCGGAGTGTGATTTCGATTTCCGCTCCCTCGGTGAGGGGGGCGTCGGTAAAAAAGAAGACTCCGCGGGAACTCAGGTCCTGCGTGAATCCCGCGCCTTCCAGGGAGGTTGCGGATTGGCGGAGAGACAGAGAAAGAAGATACGGAAAGCGTTGCCCGGCACGGCGCTCAACTCCAACTGGAGGAGTGGTCATAAGTGGCGTCCCATCCTTTGCCGAATCGCCCAAAAGCGCAGGGGCTACTCTAGCTCACGGCGGCGCAGAAGAGAAGCGCCAAGTTCGGAAAATGCGACGATAGTCCCAAGCCGTTCTTAATTCTAACGTTAGAGATCGGAATTACGGGCGGAAGTTGGCTGCGAAATGGAAACACGCGACGATAGAGATGCAGGCGGAGCTCTCGCGGCGACCCAGGCAGTGATCAGGATAGGGAGTGATCGGGATATAGTATTGCTCAAGATGGCCCGTCGCCATCCAAAGTGCCGTGGCTGAGCCAAAAAGTTCCATCCAAGAAAACGCAGCTGGGAACGGCGAAGCTATGCCCGAAAGTCCGAGATTGCGTTGGCAGGCGGCGGGACGGGCACTGCGGCATCGCAACTTCCAGCTTTTTTTCAGCGGGCAGCTGATCTCCCTTATCGGCACGTGGATGCAGACCGTGGCGCAGTCATGGCTGGTCTACCGGCTGACTGGCTCGGGACTAAAGTTGGGCGCTGTGGGATTTGCCAGCCAGATTCCAGTGTTCCTGTTTGCTCCCATCGGCGGAATTGTGGCCGATCGCAGCAATCGCAAACATGTAGTGATTGCGACCCAGGTCGCGTCGATGCTGCTGGCGTTCGCGCTGGCGGGGCTCACGCTGACGTACAGAATTACGGTGGGAGAAATTTTCGTGCTGGCGGCGCTGTTGGGAGTGGTGAATGCATTCGATATCCCCGGGCGGCAGTCGTTTCTGGTGGACATGGTGGGCAAGGAAGATTTGATGAATGCCATCGCGCTGAATTCTTCCATGTTCAACGGGGCGCGCGTGATTGGGCCGGCGGTGGCGGGCATTCTGGTGGCGAGGCTGGGCGAGGGCTGGTGCTTTTTTGTCAACGGCGTCAGCTACATTGCGGTGATCGCTGGATTGATGTTGATGAAAGTGCATGCTCCGGCGCGGGTTTCGGCGAAGACTTCGCCGTGGGAGCACATGCTTGAGGGATTTCAATTCGTGAACCGCACGGCGCCGATTCGAGCCCTGATGATCCTGCTGGGGCTGGTGAGCGTTACAGGCATGCCGTACGTGGTGCTGATGCCAATTTTTGCCGACAAAATTCTGCGTGGTGGCGGGCAGCAGTTCGCTGCGCTGATCGGGTCACACGACTTAGGGGCGGTCCGGCTGGGGATTCTGATGGGCGCGGCGGGAGTAGGGGCGTTGCTGGGAGCGCTTACTTTGGCCGTGCGCTCGGGAGTAAAGGGATTGGGAACGTGGGTGTCGGTATGCTGCGCGGGGTTCGGGGTAAGCCTGATGCTGTTTGCATTCTCGAAATCGTTTTGGCTGTCGGTGTTGCTGCTTTTGCCGGTGGGATATTTTGTCATGCTGCAGATGGCGTCGTCGAATACGTTGATTCAGGTGATGGTGCCCGACGCGCTGCGTGGGCGAACCATGGCGGTGTATTCGATGATGTTCATGGGGATGGCGCCGATTGGAGCTCTGCTGGGCGGGGCGTTGTCGGACCGGCTGGGCGCGCCGTTGACGGTTGCGATCGGCGGGCTGGCGGCGGTGGCGGGGGCGTGGTGGTTTGGGGTGCAGTTGCCGAAGATTCGCGTGGAAGCACGGCAGCTGATCATCGCGCAGGCGATGGCGGGCGGGGAACCGGCGGAGGAGATGACGGGGCCGGTGGGGTAGGCTTCCGGCGTTCGGCTTCCGGCTTCGGGTGTGTCCGGTAGGAAGAGCTCAATTCAACGTCCAACTTCTCAGGGGCTAAAGCCTGCGGGATCGTGGACGCGTTACGCGGCCCTAAAGTGCCGCTCTTCCACGTTACGCATCCTTTAAATCGGTTATCAGTCTGACAGCCGCAATCCTGAAGCGGAGAGCCGGAAGCCTTATTTGCGTGCCGCGCTGCGCCCGAGAGCTACCAGAAAGATGGCGCTTTTTCCCCGCGCATGGGGAGAAAAGAAGCTGACTACATCGTCGTCGTAAAACGTCAGGCCGCTGGCGCCAAGGCGCTGCGCGTAGGCGGCTAGATATAGCTTGCCCCCTAGTATCCCCGCTTCTAATTGCACGGCGCGATACCCGCGGTTTCCGTAGCGCTCCAGAATCTTCTTTAAGTCGGCCAGAAAGAACACGTCGACGGCGGCATCGGCGGGGAGTTGTTGCTCGAGTCCCAGGTAGCCGGCTCTCTCCCGGAAGTCTCCAGGCTTCAGGAGTTCAAGTTGCTTTTCTTCCCAATGGTAGGCATAGGCTCCGGCTTGCAGGCCCAGCACACTGTTCACGATCAGGTACAGATCATTGAGATGGCCTCCGAGGGGATCGAGGAAGTCGGCGGGAATGCCGCGCGTGGAACGGTCGAGAATGGTGGAAAGCTGGGGCAGAGTGAGGGGATCGCGTGCAAACTGTCGGGTTGAGCCGCGGCGCGAGATGACTTGCTCGACGGAGTCGGGAGGAATGCGCGAGTCGTCGAGCGGGTGCAGAGAGTTCGGAATTTCCTTCGGAGGAGGGAATTGCTCCGCCGGCGTTTTTTTGCGCCACGATGAAACTTCGCCAGCGTTCTCGAGAGACGAGGCTTCATGCATTTTGCGCATGGCGGGATATTCGACTTCTTCCTGGGAGTAGGGCACGATCGGCAGCTCAAGCGGCTCGATCGGTGGGGGAGTCGGCGGGGTGGCCTGCGTGTGGCCGATGGGCACGAGAGAAAATGCGACTTCGCGCTTAGTGTCGACGCCGAGCAAGGCGTTCACTTGAGTGTCCACGAAACCGGCGATGACTTTCGCGGGCAGGTTCGATGCGGCGGACATCGCCAGAAGATTGGCGAGGATGGTCCCGTTGTCCCAGCCGAAGTGGCGGTAGGCGCGGGAGCGGTATTTCCAGGCGTTGCGCCAGTAGGTGCCGGTGCAGAGGATGGTCACGGGAGCGTGCGCCACGGATGCGTCGCTGCCGGCGGCGTCCGCAAGAGCCTGGCGGAAATCGCCGGAGCGGAGCTGGCGCAGACCGAATTCGGCGGCTCCGAAATGGTAGACGCCCGTGGCAAGGCCCGGGGGATTCTTGACGCCGGGAACCGGACGGCCGGGAAGATCGGCGCAGACGATGTAGAGTTCAATTTCGTAGAGAGCGCCGGTGCAGGCGGCGGCGCGAAAAAAAGTTTCTCCCTGCGGATGTTTTTTGCTACGAATGACGCCGGCGGAGAAAAATAGAAGTTGCGCGAGAGTTTCAAGATCGGGAATCGCTTCGGCCTGCGTCGGTGCGTTGACATCGGAGATCGCGGAAAGCGCGGGGCGGCCGGTATCCTGGAAATCGCGCGGCAGGCGCGTGACTTCGAGTGTGGGATAGATCTTGAACAGGAGCGGCTTGTTCTCCCAGTCGAGGGAGTGGGGATTCATGCGCAGGCTCTGATAGGAGTGCTTGGTGCCGCTGTGATATTGCAGGGCAGCGTCGAGGTTTTCGTTCTGGTACTTCTCGCTCAAAGAAGCGCTCCTCAAAATAAGTGCGGTCAGCGATAAGCGTTGGGTGGCAGGCCGGTGATGCGGATGCCGGCGTGGCCCTTGTGGCGGAAGTTCATGCCGATGAGCAGGGCAGTGATCTGCTCGACGATACGGGCGTTTTCGAGCTTGCCGCCGTCGATGCCGCGAACGCCCGGAATTTTTGCCGCCAGTTCACGAGTGAGTTGGGCGGCGTCGGGGTCGTCACTGCACACGATGACATCGCAATCGAGCGGAGTGTCGGTGCCGAGCAGTTCGGCGGAAACATTGTGGAAGGCCGCGACCACGCTGACGCCATCAGGCACGAGTTCGGCGGCCTGCTGTGCCGCGGAGCCTTGCCAGACGCCAACGGTGCGCGAGGCGCGTCCGCCGACGGCCACAGCCAGGGGCACGGTGGCGTCGATGAGGATGCTGCCCTCGGTGATTGCGGTTTTGAGTTTCTTGAGCAGGGAGGCTTGGCCTTCGAAGGGAACGGTCAACATCAGAATGTCGGCGGCGGCGCAGGCGGCGGCATTTTCCATGCCCGATATTTTGGCTTCGCCTCCAATTCTTTTCTGGATGGACGCGGCGGCCTGTTGCGCGCGCTGTTCTTCGCGCGAGCCGATGATGATAGTTTCTCCGGCGCGCGCCCAGCGCAGGGCGAGTCCCATGCCGGCGGGGCCGGTACCGCCGATGAGGGCGATGGGGCGCGCTCCTACGAGACTGGTGTTCATGCAAATTCAGCCTCGAGTGATTCTTCGGCGATGCACTCGTTTAGCGGCAGCTTGATGTTGAGGCGCGAGTAGGTGGTGTTGCGCTCGGCAGGAATGCGTCCCATCTCCAGTATCAGCGATTGAAAATCTTCCGGGCTGGTGTACTGGCCCGCGGTTGCGCCGGCTTCGCGGGAAATATTTTCTTCCATCAAAGTACCGCCGTAGTCGTTGGCTCCGGCGTGCAGGCAGAGTTGTGAGAGGCGTCGATTCAGTTTCACCCAGGAAACTTGAATATTGTTGATCGAGCCGGCGAGCAGCAGTCGGGCGAGCGCATGAACTTTCAGATGCTCGGCCAGCGTTGGGCCAGTGCGCGCCAGGCCCTGATGAAAGAGCAGCGTGTTCTGATGCACGAAACCGAGGGGAACGAATTCGGTGAAGCCGCCGGTTTCGGATTGGATGTCGCGCAGCAGCCGCATCTGGCGCACCCAGTGTGCGGGAGTTTCGGTGTGTCCGTACATGAGCGTGGAAGTCGTGCGGATGCCACAGCGATGCGCGGTGCGGATGACCTCGACCCATTGCGCAGTGGAAAGTTTGTTGGCGGAGAGAATGTGGCGAATCTCGTCGTCGAGAATCTCCGCGGCCGTGCCGGGGAGAGTTCCCAGGCCGTTGTCGCGCAGCATGGAAAGATAGTCGGCCAGCGGCATGCCGGTAAGTTCGACGCCGTAGACAATTTCCATCGGAGAGAACGCGTGGATGTGCATGCGCGGGACGGCGTTCTTGATGGCGCGGAGAATGTCGCGATAGTGGAATTTCGGAAGATCGTGCGGCAGGCCGCCTTGAATGCAGACTTCGGTTGCGCCCAGTTGCGAGGCTTCGATTGCCTTTTGCGCCATCTGATCGAGAGTGAGGAAATAGGTGTCCGACTCGCGGGGACCGCGGCTGAAGGCGCAGAATTTGCATCCCACGAAACAGATGTTGGTGAAATTGATGTTGCGGTTCACAACGTAGGTGACGAGGTTGCCGGCGAGTTCGGCGCGCAGCAGGTTGGCCGCGACCAATAGACCAAGGAGGTCGTCGCCTTCGGCATTGGCCAGTGCGTAGGATTCTTTCAGTGAGAGGTCAGCGCCGGTTTGAGTTTCGAGGACTTTTTCGATAGACGACCGGAGCGTGGGAGTCAGGCGCGGTGCTATGTCGGACCAGTCGAGCGAGGGGAAAGATTCCAGTTCCGGGCGTGTAAGTTCGTGCATGAGACGCTCCGTAGAGACGTAGCTTGCTACGTCTCCTCTCACCACGTCGGGACTGCCGGCGCCGGCAAGAGACGTTGCAAGCAACGTCCCTACAGTGTAGCGGAAGTTTCAGCGGAATAGGTCGGTGGACGGGGAGCGCAGCAGATCGCTTGCTTTTCCCGGTCCGGGGTCGTAACGGAATCCGCGAACGATGCAGGCGGGGGCGCGATTAAGTTTGCCGCAGACCAGGCCGGCGGCGCAGGCCAGTTCGTCGGCAACGGCTTCGACGCTGGCTTTTAACTTGTATCCATGAGGGTCGCGGCGACTGCGGTCGTCGCGCAGCGGCTTCATTCCGGCGATGCCGATCGCGAACTCTGTCAGGCCTTCGCGCCAGGGCGGCCAAAGCTATCGGTAATGATGACGGGGATGGATAGGCCGGTTTGCTTCTTGAGGGTCCGGCGCACGTTCGCGGCGGAGCGGTCTGGATCTTCGGGAAGCAGCAGCGCGTGATTGCCTCCGTTGACGTTGGAGACATCGACGCCGCTGTTGGCGCAGATGAATCCATGGTGGGTTTCGGTAATAAGCACGCCGTTTTTGCGGCGGATGACGGCCGGCTTTCGCGCAGGGCGAGTTCGATCACGCGGGCGTCGAGCGAGTATTGTTTCGCCCAGGCGATGGACTCTTGGAGGGATCGATGGTCGCGAGATCGACGATGCGGCCTTCGGATTTGGAAACGATTTTGTGTTTGATGATCAGGATGTCGCCGGTTTGGAGATGGAGGCGCCGTTTGCGAAGGGAGCCGAGCAGTTTGTCGGCGAGGGAGTCGCCGGGACGGATTTCGTCGTCTAGCGTAATTGGGATCAGGCGAAGTTCATCGGACGATGTCGATGCGAGTTTCTTTCGCCCCTTCGGGGCTGGCCGCGGCGCGGCCGCCGACCCACGGCTTGCGCCGTGGGCTGCATTCTTTCGTCGCTTTGCGGCTAATTGCTTCTCGCTTGTTCGCGTGCCCATTTACCAATCATATCCATGAGGCGGGTGTTGCGCAGACAGAGATGTTGCCAGCAACGTCTCTACGAAGTCGCGCCGCTGCGCGGCTGGACAGCCGAGGCGCTGTCCACTACGTGGGCGTATTTGCGGGCTAGGCGCTGGGCGCGGGTTTCGCCGGGGAGCTCTGCGAGTCGTTGCACGTCCTCGGGATTGTCTACGTCTACGGCAATTCCCGGGAGCTTCAGCACTACGCATGGTTTGCCTGTCGCTTGCGCGGCGGCGTGATGCGGTTTGAAGCTGTCGTTGCCGAAGCGGAGGGGGAACAGATTTGCGGGGCGGCGGAAGGCGGCGTTGGTGCCGCGTCCGTCGGCGGCGGGGACCAGGACACTGCCTTCGGCGGGCGCATGCTTCAGGATTTCTTCGAGCTCCCACGATTGAATCAACGGAATGTCGGCCGGGATTACCAGCGTGCTGTCAGCGCTGCGCTCGACGCAGAGGCGCGTGGCCATCTCGATAGCTCCGGTTTCTCCGGGATTGGCGGGGTCGGGAATGATTTCGAATTTATATTCCTCGGCCAGTTTTACTGCGTAGGGATCGCTGGTGACGAGCGCCACTTGCGGGCGATTTTTCCAGTGATGCAGGGCGGCGAGCACGTCATGCAGCATGGCTTGAGCCAGCGCGGTGCGCGATGGTTGATCGAGAACGGCCGCCAGGCGCTGCTTCGCGGAAGACAGGTTCTTTACTGGAATGAGAATCACGACTGGAAGGAATCACGGCTGATGGTCCAAACGTCGAAAGGCGGATGCCGCGGGCTCTGGGCTCATCGCCCGCTGCTGGAGCTTCTGCAACGTACGAGAGCACATCGCGTGCGAGAGCCGCTTTATCTTCGGCAGTGCGCATGATGGTTTGCGTGCACTGGACGGTCAAGCCATTGGCGCGGAGCAGTTCGGCGGCGCGGGTGTCACGGTTGTCGCAGACCAGGACGTCGATGAATTCTTCATACGCATGGGCGACTCCGACGATGGAGCAGGGCAGTCCTTGCGCAGCCATCAGAATACCGGCTGGACCCGCGACGGGGGCACTGCCGACGATGGGGCTGATGGCGGCGACTTTCCCCGGCACCGCAGCAGCGCTTCCCGAATGCCTGGGACTGCCAGAATCGGACCGATGCTGGTGATGGGATTGCTGGGGGCGACAATGACTGCGTCGGCAGCTTCGATGGCTTCGATGACTCCCGGCGCGGGCTCGGCATCGGACGCGCCGGCGAAGCGCACGGAGTTCACTGGATCCTGATACCAGCGCTGCACGAAATACTCTTCGAAGCTCAACTCGCCGGCCGGAGTATCGATGCGGGTTTCGACGCGCGAGTCGCTCATGGGAAGAACGCGCGCCTTGACCCCGAGTTTTTCGGAGATGACGGCGGTGGCGTCGGAGAGCGTCTTGCCCTCGGCCAGCAGACGCGAACGCAGCAAATGCATGGCGAGGTCGCGGTCGCCGGTGTGAAACCATGTGGGCTCGCCGAGTTGCCCCATGGCCTGCAGGCAGAGGAACGTGTCGCCTTTCACGCCCCATCCGCGTTCGCGGCTGAGCATGCCGGAGAGCACGTAGGTGATGGAATCGATGTCGGGGGAAACGTAGAGCCCCCACCAGAGCAGGTCATCTCCGGTGTTGACGACCACAGTGATTTCTTCCGCGGGCATGACCTGTTTGAGTCCATCGATGAACTTCGCGCCGCCGGTGCCGCCGCTGAGGACGCAGATCATGCGGCCATCTCCGTTCTTGTCTTTGCCAGACCGTCATCGTCTGTGGCGGCGCGCAGTTTTTCCGACAAAAGACCGGGCTTGGCAGTCACGGCAGGAAGAAATTCCGGATAGACCGGCAGACGCTGGCGGAGGGCGAATCCCTTGGCCTCGGTGCGCAGGCGCAATTGATCCAGATGCGGCCAGGGTTTTTCCGGATTGATGTAGTCGGGAGTCAGCGGCGAAATTCCTCCCCAATCGTTGATGCCGGCATCGAGCAAGTCTTCATAGTAAGGCGCGGAGAGATTGGGCGGGGCTTGAATATTAACGTTGGGGAGTAGCAAGCGAGCTACCGCTATGGTGCGGAGCATTTCGCCATGAGTGGGTTCGGGCCAATTGGCCATAGGGATCGCGGGCTTGACGCGGAAGTTTTGCACGATCACTTCCTGGATGTGGCCGTAAGCGGTCGTGCAGATCGCGGATGGCAAGCAGCGTGTCGACGCGGTCTTCGACGGATTCGCCGATTCCGATGAGCAAGCCGGTGGTGAACGGGACATTCTGCTTGCCGGCCTCTTCGATGGTGCGCAGGCGTTTGGCCGGAACTTTGTCGGGAGCATTGTCATGAGCGGCGCCGGGGGCGAGCAGCGCGGCGTTCGTGGTCTCGAGCATAAGGCCCATGCTGGGCGATACGGCGGCCAGTCGCGCGATCCACTCCGCGCTGAGCAGGCCGGGATTCGGATGCGGGAGCAGGCTGGTCTCGCGCAGCACCAGTTCGCACATGGCTTCAAGGTAGTGCAGCGTGGACTTGTAGCCGAGGTGGCGCAGGGTTTCGCGCATCTCGGGGAAAAGCAGTTCGGGCTTGTCGCCGAAAGAGAAGAGGGCTTCGGTGCATCCCAGTTTTTCGCCGGCGCGGGCGACTGCGAGAACTTCGTCGGGAGTCATCGTGTGCGCGCCGGGATCGCCGGGATCGCGGCGGAAGGTGCAGTATCCGCAGTAGTCGCGGCAGAGATTGGTCAGCGGCAGGAAGACTTTTCGCGAGTAGGTGATGACGCCGGGCTTGAAGCGCTCTTTGGCGGCGCGGGCGGCGGCGAGAAGTTCGGGAAGATCGTCGTCGGGGCAGCAAATGAGGTGCAGGGCGGCCTCGCGCGAGATGGAGACGCCGGGGCGGACCTCGGCGAGCGCAGAGGCGCATGCCGAGCGCTGCTTGGGGGTGGCGGCGTGATTGCGGATCGGCGTCACTTGAATCGAATGATACAACGGCAGGCCGTGGTAATGTAGGCGGTTGCCGCAGAGACGTAGTTGGCTACGTCTTGCCGGCGGCCGCACGAACGATGGTGAGAGAGACGTTGCAGGCAACGTCTCTACGACTATGAGCTTGAATTCTGCCGAGTTTCGACGAGCGATGGGGCGCTTCGCCACCGGGGTGACGATCGTCACGGTGGACCTGGATGGCGAAGTGCACGGCATGACCGCCAATGCATTCGCCTCGGTGTCGCTCGATCCCATGCTGGTGCTGGTCTGCGTGGATCACACCACGCGGACGCACGCGCATCTGCACGCCAAGAAACGATTCGGGATCAATGTGCTGTGCGAGGATCAGCGGGCGATCTCGGAATATTATGCGCGCCCGGAGCGCACGCATGAACATGCCGAGGAAGAAGCCGGGGCGCGGTTTGACCGGACCAGGCATGGCACTCCGATGCTGCAGGGTTCGCTGGCGTATCTGGAGTGCCGGCTGCATTCGGCGCAAGAGGCGGGAGACCATACCATCTTTATTGCGGAGGTCGAAGATGTGGTCGTGCGGGAGGGCGAGCCGCTGCTGTTTTTCCGGGGGAAGTATCGGAAGGTAGGGGAGGACGTGGCAGTGCCACTTTTGACGCGCTGAAACATCTAATCCTTGTCAAACAAATTATCCAAAATTGGAGTGACTATGGCCGAAAAGACGGCAGAGAAAATTACCAAAACCGAAGCCGAGTGGAAGAAGCAGCTTAGCGACGAGCAGTATCACGTGACCCGCGAGGCGGGCACCGAGTGTGCCTTTACCGGAAAGTATTGGGACACGAAAGAGCCGGGGATGTATCACTGCGTGTGCTGCGGGGCTCCGCTATTCGACTCGCAGACGAAATTCAATTCCGGGACCGGCTGGCCGAGTTTCTACAAACCCGGCGAGGCCAGCAACGTGGTCGAGCATCGGGATTCGAAATACGGCATGGTGCGGACCGAAGTTCGCTGCGCCAAGTGCGACGCGCATCTGGGGCATGTGTTTGAGGATGGTCCGGCGCCGACGGGGCTGCGCTATTGCATGAATTCGGCGGCGTTGGATTTACGGCCGGCGAAGAAGTAGAGACGTAGCTTGCTACGTCTTGCCGGCGGCGCCGCGAATCGTGGTGAGAGAGACGTTGCAAGCATCGTCTCTACGATACTCGAGGAAGTGAAAGGGACACGCGCGAGCGTGCCCTTTTTCGTCGGAGAAGCTTTCGGCCAATTATGCGCCGGCGGCGGCAGCGTGAGCCTTGGGGGCCTCGGCTGGTTTAGATTGATTCTGCGGCTGCGAGTCTTTGTGTTTTCCCTCGCTGCTGCGAACCTGAATTCCGCCCTTAAGCGCCGCGCCATCTTCCACGCTGATGCGCGTGGTGGAAATGTCGCCGTGCACCGAGCCCTCGGCGCGGATATCCACGCGATCGCTGCACTCGATGTTGCCGGTTACCTTGCCCATGACTACAACTTCGCGGGCCTGGATGCTGGCATCGACCTTGCCATTGCGGCCGATGGTGACACGGCTCTCAGGCATGGTGATTTTGCCTTCGATGCGGCCATCGATGTAAAGCGCTTCGGAGCCGCTCACTTCGCCCTTAATGTAGAGCGTGCGGCCAATAGTGGCCTGATCCACGGGAGCAGTGACCGTCTTGATCGGGTTGTAAGCGTTGGGGTTGGAAGCCGGCGATGCGGCCTTGGGATTGAACGAGTCCGACGACTGAAGCATGTGACCTTCCTTGGGTCTCCGCGCGGCGCCTCGTCACGTGCGCAATACGAAAGCGCCTGACACCTGGGTCATGCGGGTGTTTGAAATTTGGTGGCCTTCGGCAGTTGCTGGCCTAGTGGCCAATCTGAATATCGCACACACGTAAGTAGAGGGGAGAGATTACGGAAGATGTTGTACGGGTGCGGATATGGGAAACAGCGCTTGTCCCGGAGGGACATCTGAAAATAGCCCGGCGTTTCAACGCCGGGTGTGAGGCGAAAAGGGAGCCGCGTTCCGTGGGGACGCAGCGAAGGGACACCGCTCTCGCTTACGGCGTCAGATCGCTCTACTCAGCCCCCTGCAGACTTGCCGCTAGGCCTTCCCACTCCTTGATGAGCGCGGCGTGTCCGGCTTTGTGCCGGTCGAGTTCCTGCGACTGGCGCTGGCTCTCGTCGGCGCTGACGAAATTCTGCATCGCGGTTTCCAGGTGCGCGATCGCGTTTTCCGTTCGGCTGATTTCTTCTTCCAACTGTTCAACGCGATCTTCCATTTGTTTGCGCTTGATGGGATTCAGGCGCTTCTTTGAGGCCTCGGCTGCGGTGGGGATGCTTCCATTCCCGATTGCCGGATCCGATGCAGTCTGATTCCCACTTCTCGCAACAGCGGCGAGAAAGCCTGTCCTGAGCTTGTCGAAGGGTGGGGCACCCACTTCTGATTTCGATCCAGCCTTAACCCCCGGTACATCGTCCAGCGTGGGCGCGACGTGCTGTCCGCCCTGTTTGCGCCAGAGATAATCTTCGTAATTCCCAGGAAATACTTCGACTTTGCCGTCGCCGACTTCGAAGACGCGCGTTGCCAGCTTGTCGATGAAATAACGGTCGTGCGACACAAAAACTACCGTGCCGGTATATTTCACGAGAGCGTCGAGCAGCACATCCTTCGCGCGCAAGTCGAGGTGGTTGGTGGGCTCGTCGAGCAGCAGGAAGTTGGCGGGGTGCAGCAGTAGACGCAAAAGCGCGTAGCGTCCGCGCTCGCCACCGGAGAGCACGCCGATTGTTTTGAACACATCATCTTCGGAAAACAGGAAACAGCCGAGAAGGCTGCGCAATTCGGTCTCGCCCGATCGCGGAGACGCTTCTGCAAGGTCGTCGATCATGCGAGCGCCGGCGTCGAGTTCCTTGTATTGATCCTGCGCGAAGTAATCAGCTTCCACGTTGTGCCCAAGGCGGTATTCGCCACGCGTAGTTTTTTCAGTGCCAGCAAGAAGTTTGATCAGCGTGGACTTGCCCGCGCCGTTGACGCCGACCAGTGCGATGCGGTCTCCGCGCTCGATCATGAAATCGACATTGCGGAAGACTTCTTTGTGAGCGCTTCCGTTTTTTCCCGGATAGCTTTTGGCCACGCCTTCGAACTCGGCCACGATCCGGCCGCTGGGCTTGGGCTGCGGAAAAGAAAAATGGATGGTCTTTTCCTCCGGCGGAACTTCGATGCGCTCGATCTTTTCCAGTTCCTTGATGCGGCTCTGCACCTGCTTGGCCTTCGTAGCCTGGTAGCGAAAACGGTTGATGAAGACTTCGAGCTGCGCGATGCGGTCACGCTGGTTGCGGTAGGCGGCCTGCAGTTGCTCGTTGCGCTGCGTTTTCTGGGCAAGGAACTTGTCGTAATTGCCGGTATAGAACCAGAAACGCTTGTTCCAGATTTCCGCTATTTTGTTGACCGTGACGTCGAGAAAATAGCGGTCGTGCGAAATCAGTACGAACGCGTGCGGATAGCTCTGTAGATAGTCTTCCAGCCAATTGCGGGCTTCGAGATCGAGATGGTTGGTGGGCTCGTCGAGCAGAAGGAGGTTGGGTTTTTGCAAAAGAAGTTTGGCGAGGGCCAGCCGCATCTGCCATCCGCCGGAAAATTCATCCGTCAGGCGCGGCCAGTCTTCCTTACTAAATCCCAAACCCATCAACACTCTGCCTACTTCGGCCTCGATCGAGTATCCGTCGCGGGTGCGGAACTCGTGTTCCACGCGGTGGTAACGGTCGGCGACGGCGTCGTATTCGGCGCTGGTGTGGTCGAGTTCCGCCATGCTGTGCGTGAGCGATTCCAGTTCGGTCTCCATGGCGCGCAGATCGTCGAATACCGACATGCACTCGGCAAAAACGCTGCGGCCGGAGAGCGTGAGGCCGTCTTGCGGGAGATATCCGGCGGACGTGCCTTTGGCGATGGTCAGAGTGCCATAGTCGAACGTGTCCATGCCCGCGAGAATCTTCATCAGCGTGGATTTGCCGGTGCCGTTCCCGCCCACCAGGCCGATGCAGTCGCGGGGCGTGATCAGCCAGTCCGCGTTTTCGAAGAGCAGTTTGTGGCCGAAACGTTTTCCGGCGCCGGAAAGCTGAATCATGGGACTGGAGTTATCGTCTCATAAAACCGTCCGGGACTTCATTAGTCCGTTTGTCATCCTGAGCGGAGCAGATCGATTCGCATCGCGAATCGATCCGCGGAGTCGAAGGATCCCTTCCCGCATCGCGCTACTCCGGTCAGGACAGGGAGTCTTCACGACAGACGCTTGGAACTTTGCGGAATGACCTTCAATCACGCTTTAAGTGAGAACTCCGGGATAGGCCGCGGGCGGCGCTGGTAGGCGCAGGGGTCCTTCGACTGCATTTTCCTGCGCGTTCGCGCACGAAAACTTCGCGCAGGATGAACAGACTAAGGAAGTAATCCGATCACGGCCAGACGACGTTGGCGATGGGATCTTTGGAAGTCGTGGCGCGCGCATTGCGCGGTCCCGGATAAGCCCCCGAGAGTTCAGGATGGAACTGGATGCGTTCCAGTGCGCGATCGATTACGGCTTCAAGTTCGCGCGAGTATTTCACTTCGCGGCCCTTGGCCAGGCGGCGCTTCGCTTCTTCGGCGCTCACCCACGTGGGGCGGCGATTGCCTTCGTCGGGGCGGCGCAGTTGATGAACTTCCATCAGAAAGGCTTTGACCACGAATTCCTGCACGCCTCCGGGCTGCCAGAACACGCCCTTGGAATGAATGTAGAGATGGAAGTGGCGCGGCTCAATCGTGCCGATAGCGCCGGCTTCTTCTGCTGCCTCGCGTTGGGCGGCCTGGCTGTGCGACAGGCGCGGCTCGGTCGATCCCTTGGGGAAGGTCCACTTACTGCCGCCGTTGGTGTTGACCAGAAGGAACTCCACGGCCGTGCCGCGCCTGCGATAACAGATCGCAGCCACCTGCAACGGCAAGGACTTCGCTGCGCGGGCTGAACCCATGCGCTTCTCCTCCTGAATTAGATGCTACTTGCACCATATTGCAGCAGTGTTAAAGTGCAACAAGAAATGTGCAACAGGTAGGGTTACGAAAGGGTTACTCCCGTCACAAACCTCGCCCATACACGGGAATTGCCGCGCCAGTCACATCTTTTCCGGCATCTCCAGCCAGCCACACGATCAGGCTGGCGATGGAAGTGGGCAGCACCCATGTGGACGTGTCGGCGCCAGGCATGGCTTTGCGGTTGGCGGAAGTGTCGATGGTGCCGGGCAGAATGACGTTCGCGGTGATGCCGGCGGCATTGTTTTCGAGCGCGACGGTGCGGATCAGCGATACCAGCGCCGCCTTCGACGCGCTGTACGCTCCGACGGCGGGGCCGGGATCTTCGGCGGCGCGGCTGCCGATGGCAATGATGCGTCCGGCTTGCGCTTTGCGCATGTGCGGGATTACCGCGCGCAACATATGGAAAGTACTGTTGAGATTCATGTCGAACATGCGCTGAAACGTTGCATCGTCAGTGTCGGCGACAGTCTGGCCTCCGGCAAAGCCGCCGACCAGATGGGCGAGCAGGTCGATCTTTCCGAAGCGGGCAATGACTGAGTCGGCTGCCTTCTTTGCGGCCGCGAGATTATCAATCGAGGCTGCAAGAGCGGTGAAGTTTGGATGGTCGAAGTCGGACTGCTGAATTTTCGGCGAAAGGCCGACAACGGTGAAACCCGCATCCAGCAAGGCTTTCGTGACGTGCGTTCCGAGGCCGCCGTTGGCTCCGGTGACGATGGCAGCTTTTTCAGGCATCGGGCGTCAGGGTCGAAGTGAAACTCATCATAATGCACGAGCCGTATGTTATGGAGAAAATCGCGGGCTGGGGATGCCGACCTCCGTATTCGGCGAGTCAATGAGTTTTGAGTGGCGCTGCGGGGGATGGTGGTGAAGGTAGTCGCTGCGTCGAATTTAACTGGTTGAGCGAATCTCGTAGACGGCGCCAATGCGTTTCGGGGGCCGCTGGGCTTCGCCTTCGCGAGACGGCCGAAGGCGGCCGTCTCCAAAGGAGCATCGCTGGAATTTACATTTCTAATTCGCCGGCGGCAGGGTTTTCAGCACGCAGGGAATGCCAATCAGGAGCGTTGCATCGGTCGGAGCAGGAATCGCTCGCGTTACTGGTCCGACAGCCATACCACGTACATGTTGGCAGAAATAGGTCATACCACTATACCAACAGACCGCAATGCCACTTACGGGTCAAACGCCTGCAACCCGCATTGGATGTGCGGTATAGTAGCCAGACCATAGCCGGTTCCCCGCTGGCTGCTTCTCTCGTGCGGAGGGCATTGTGGCCTACAAGCTAGTCCGAACCTCACGGCTCTACCAGCAAATCGTTCAGCAAATTGAAGAATCCATTGTTAAAGGGGATCTAAAAGCGGGTGATCAACTGCCCGCGGAACGCGATCTGGCACAGCGTTTCGGTGTGAGCCGCACCGCCGTTCGGGAAGCGGTAAAAGCGTTGCGCGAAAAAGGATTGGTCGAAGCGTACTCAGGACGCGGCACTTTCATTACGGATGGAACAACGCAGGCCGTCCGTCAATCGCTCGACCTGATGGTAAAGATTGGCCAGCCCGAGGGATCGACTCACCTGGCCGAAGTGCGCGCCATCCTTGAGCCGGAGATTGCTGCCTTGGCCGCCGCGCGCATCCAGGAGCCGGAATTGGCCACCATGCGGGAGGCGGTTGCCGCGATGGATCGCGCCGGACAGATTCCGGAAATTTATATCGAAGCGGATCTTGATTTTCATCTGGCGTTGGCCGAGGGCGCGGCCAACCCTCTAATCCTTTCGCTGCTCGATTCTATCGTCGGACTTCTGCGCGAACAGCGCCTGCGAATCTTTCGCGTTCCCGGCGGACCGGAACGCGGGCAGATTCACCACAAACGAATTTTGGACGCGGTCGAGAAACATGACTCGGAGAAGGCGCGCGACGCTATGCGGGCCCACCTGTGCCAGGTGCGGAACGATAGTCAGGCGGCGCCGGCAAAACGTGCTCCGGGCAAACACGGCTCCAACTAAGAATTTGTGTGCGGCGATTGGAGGCAGTCGCAAATGGCGAACGCAGGATTTATCGGCTTGGGCGCGATGGGCAGCCAGATGGTAAGTCGGCTGCTGAGCAAGGGCCACACGGTCACCGGCTACAACCGCACTCGCGCCAAGGCGGAGTGGCTGCTGCAGAAGGGAATGAAGTGGGCGGAGTCGCCGCGGGCTGTGGCCAGCGCGTCAGACTTTATCTTTGCCATGGTCACCAACTCCGCGGCGATCCAGGCGATCACCGAAGGTCCCGCCGGGCTGCTGGCTGGCCTGAATACGGGGAAAATTCTTATCGATATGAGCACGATTAGTCCGGCGGCGAGCCGCGCGCTGGCTGCGCAAGTACGTGCCGCCGGAGCGGACATGGTTGACGCGCCGGTGTCGGGTAGCGTGATTACTTTGCAGGAAGGAAAGTTGTCGGTGATGGTCGGCGGGCGGAAAGAAACCTTCGAAGCCATCAAGCCGCTGTTACACGACATCGGGCCGAAGGTCACTTATGTGGGCGACAACGGCCTGGCACTTTGCATGAAGATCGCCACAAATTTGAGTCTCGCGGTGCAGATGCTCGCATTTTCCGAAGGCGTGCTGCTGGCGGAAAAGAGCGGCATCGCCCGGGAAGTTGCCGTAGATGTGCTCACCCACAGCGCCGTCGCGTCGCCCATGATTCAGTACCGCGGACCGTTCGTCTTGCAGCAGCCGGAAGAAGCCTGGTTCGACGTCAACATGATGCAGAAAGATATGGTGCTGGCGCTGGACTTGGGGCGGCAGCTCGACGTGCCGCTGCCCACCACGGCTGTGAGCAACGAAATTCTTACTGCAGCCCGTGGCATGAGCTTGACGAAGTACGATTTCGCCTGCATGTTCGACGTGCTCGCTGCCATGTCAGGTGTGAGCACCCCCGTCACCGCGGGAGGCAAGAAGTGAATACGGTTACTTCCAAGCCGGAGCCGGACGCGAAGTCGACGCCGCAGCATTTCGGCAAACGTACAAAGCGTGCTTCCCCGCCGAAGAGCGGCCCTTCCAGAGCCTGCCCTGACCTGGTCGAAGGGGCCGCGTACAGCGCGCAGGATCTGGAGCGGGATTTATAGCCGCCTGGTCAACGCGCCCGGGAAGAGCCGTCGAAGACTCTGAATATCGAAAAGGCTTGAAGAGAGCAGCGTTGGCACCCTGCCGGCCGCCCGAGAGAATCTCGCTCTCGGCCCTTCCCGTAACAAACGAAACCTGGCCGGGGGCTGTCAAGATGAATGTCACCAGCGCACTCCGACGGTAATCGGCCGTAAGTCGGTAGTGATGCCGCTGTGCGTGCCATGCAGGTAGCGGAATTCGCCGTAGATCTCGATATTTGGGCGAATCTTGCGGGCCACGCCCGCGCCGAAATTCTCCCCCCATTGATTCTGGCTGGTGGAAATGAAATTCCTGTTCAGAGGAAGGCTGGAGTTGAAACAATTCCCCCACCACGTGAAGAACGCGTTGCATGCCGATCCCGGAATGGCGGTCGAGGAATCCAGCTTCCCCGATCGATGAAAGAAGCCGCCGCCCACTACGATGTATCCACTCCACACTTTTGTAACTGGAATATTAATGATGGGATCGAACAGGAAAGAGTAGACCTGGCTGGTCGCGCTCAGCGCCTGTGCCTGTTCCAGGGCCGAAGTGCGCAAAGGCAAGTTGTCGAACTGGAAATCGAAGCGCAATCCGAGATACTTGCTGTAGTTGCGAGCCACCCCGGCCGCAGCAACGCCTCCTCCCCCGCGCACAAATTTCGTCGTCTCGCCGTTGGTCAGGCTGCCGCCGCCACCGACGTTGAACGACCAGTTCTTGTACTCCTTTACTTTTGGTTTCCGCCCGGGCAATTCTTCTGGCGACGCTTCCTGATTGCCGCTCTGCGGATTACTGCTCGACGTATTACCGGTCGGAGGGTTGCTGGGCTGCTGCGCAGCCGCCGGCGGCTGTTCTTGCGCTGGAGTTTGTTGGGCGTGGACCGTTGCGGCTCCCGCCAGAATCGTCAGCGTCATCGTTATCCATGCTGGAACGACTCTGAATCCGGGAACCTTCGCGAACTTTCGACTCATTCATTCTCCTCCCGCTGCCGGGCGTGGTGGCGGACCGTCGCGCTCGGCCCATACCTCGGCAACCAGAGGCGCTTCTAAAAGAACTGTCCGCGATGCTCCCGCCGGGATTGCACTCGCAGCAGGCAGGCACCATATTACCAACTTTGATGCGGAGAATGCCTCTGCCGCCGCCCGCAGGTCATGGTTTGCATTTCCGAGAAGAGCGAGTGGCACGTATGATAAGGACTTCCTTTTGAGTGAAACTGATTCTCTTGCCGAAGCGTAGCGCAAAACCCGCGGCGAAGGACGGCGCAGCCCAGCGCCGGCAACCGAGATGCGTCTGCCGGGTTGCTCTGATCGGCTTCGGAACGGTTGGCCGCTCGGTGGCGAAAATTCTCAGCGAGAATGGCAGCACCTCTCTACGCCTCACCCACATTTGCAATCGTAACGTCGAGAGAAAAAAGCAGCCTTGGGTTTCCAGCGATGTGATGTGGACCGACGACGTTGAGTCAGTGTTGAAGTCAGATGTCGATATCGTGATCGAACTCATCGGAGGCCTCAATCCAGCCGAGAAAATCGTGCGCAGCGCGCTCGAGTCCGGAAAGTCAGTGGTCACTGCGAATAAGCAACTGATCGCCCGCTACGGCTCCGACCTTCTGCAACTGGCCCAGAGCATGGGATGCCAGATCGAGTTCGGCGCCTCGGTCGCCGGAGGAGTTCCCGTGCTTCCGGCGTTGCGCACCGGGCTATGCGGAGACCGGCTGCACGGCATCGCGGGAATTCTGAACGGAACGTGCAACTACATTCTGAGCCGCATCGAGAGCGCCAGGATCCCGTTCAGCGAGGCGCTGGAAGAGGCGCAGGCTCGCGGATACGCGGAGGCCGATGCCTCGGAAGACTTGGATGGCGGCGACGCCCGCGCCAAACTGGCCATTCTTGCGCTTGCCGGATTGCATGCCCGGATTGCAACCGAGTCCATTCGAGCCCGCACCATTCGCCCGATTGATGCGGTTGACTTCGATTACGCAGCGGAACTGGGCTGCACCATCCGCCAGATTTCGCGTGCTGAACTGAAACCGGGAATTCTGTTTGCGGACGTCGGTCCATGTCTGGTCCCGACTGATTCACCCTTCGGGAGGGTGCAAAGAAATCTCAACCTCGTCCTCACGTCGGGGCAATACGGCGGCGACATGGCATTTCTCGGCGCGGGCGCCGGCGGAGATCCAACAGCGGTCGCCGTAGTTTCAGATTTGATGTTTGTGGCGCAAAATCTGGCTGCGCGTGCGGGCACGAGCGCAGAAGCAGAGAAAAGAGGCGTAGCAAGCCCCGTCCCTGCGCCAGTAATTAGCAGTGACTTTGAGACGCCCTGGTACCTGCGGTTTTTTGTGCGCGATCAACCGGGGATCGTGGCCCGGCTGGCTCAAATCATGGCGGCCCATCATTTGAACATCGACTCTTTGCTGCAAAAGCCCGGCTTCGACAAGGCCGCCTTGCCATTTGTGATCACGCTCGAACCTTGCCGCGATTCGTTGCTGCATCCTGCTTTGGAAGAGATGGCCGGGCTGGAGTTCTCGATTCGACCCTGCCTTTGCCTGCCGATTCTGCGCTAGCCAGGGTGGAAAAAAATCAGCGCCGGAACGTCGCGACACTTCTGCGGCGCACGATCCGGCGCTAGCCGAGATCAATTCCAGAAGGGATTGTTGAGACCGGCCGGCGCGAGCGCGCTGTCCGACTTGGTTTCCGCACCCGACTCATCCGAGATTTTCTCGTCGATAAAGCGCGACGGCGGCGGTGCACTCAGATCGTCATTCTTTCGAGGTGGTGGATTGCGGAGCGGATTATAAGGATATTCGGATTTCATCTGCTACCTCCATCGTTATGATCTAAGTTCATTAAACACCGCGAGCCATTGATCCAAGACCGCAAAATTTGAATGACTCCTATCGAAAAACCAGCACGCAGCGCGAAACCCACCTTTTGGCGGGGTCGTCTGACCGGAGCCGGTTTTCAGGCGAGGGGAAGAACCTGCCGTGAGCGAAGTCGAAGGGATTCGCGCGCAACCGGCCTGGCCGGAACGCCAGATTGCTTTAAGGCCGTTGGCCCAAAATCAGCCACACGATATATCCTGATCAGTCCGCCTGTTAAACCCCTGTAGCGGACTCTAAAGGACGCCATCATGAAATACCGCAAGCTCGGCCGCACCGGTTTTGAAGTCAGTGACATGGCTCACGGACTGTGGGGGATGAGCGGCTGGAGCGGCTCGGATGACCAGGAATCGCTGGCCGCGATGCAGCTTGCCCTGGACCTCGGCTGCAACTTTTTCGATACCGCATGGGCCTATGGCGAGGGCAAGAGCGACGGCCTGCTCGGCGAGATCATGTCGCGCAACTCGAAGAAGCGGCTCTATGCTGCTTCGAAGATTCCTCCGGGCAATGAACGATGGCCCGCTTTGCCCGAATACAAATACAGCGACGTGTTTTCGCCGCAGCACGTTTTCAAATACGCTGACCTGATCCGCAAGAAACTCCGAGTCGATACGATCGATCTGCTGCAGTTTCATGTCTGGGACGACACCTGGACCAGCGAGCCTGAGTTTCGCTCGACCGTCGAAAAACTGAAACGTGACAAGACCATTCGCTTCTTCGGCCTCAGCATCAACCGCTGGCAGCCGGAGAACGGCATCAAGGCCTTGCGCACCGGACTGGTAGACACCGTGCAGGTGATCTACAACATCTTTGACCAGGCGCCGGAAGACGAACTTTTTCCCGTGTGCCAGGAACTCAACGTAGGTGTGATTGCCCGCGTCCCGCTCGACGAAGGCAGCCTCGGCGGCAAGATGACGCTCGCAACCACCTTTCCTAAGAACGATTGGCGCGCGGGATATTTTGGTCCGGAGAATTTGGCCAAGACGATCAAGCGCGTCAACAAGCTCAAAGAAATTCTTCCCGCCGGAATGACTCTGCCGGAGATGGCGATGCGCTTCATCCTGTCGCATCCCGCCGTGAGCACGACCATTGCCGGCATGCGCAAGCCCGGCCACGTGCGCCAGAACATTGCTGCCAGTGATGCCGGGCCGCTCGACAAAACATTGCTGACAGAACTGAAAAAGCATCGCTGGGACCGTACCCCGCAGCGCTGGTCCGACTAGAAGCTGTCTCACGGCGCCGTTTCGGGGAGTCGGGTCATCCGCACATTAATGTCGTCCTGAGCAGTCAGGATCCCTATTGCCATCACAACCCTTTACCTTGGGGCATTTGCGATTTTCGGCAGATCTTCGAGATCGCGAGCGCGCCCCCTGACAATTGACTTGCCGGCTGTACCCTCCGTAAGATTCGCGCTTATGTTCGGCCATATCATCGTTCGTCTTTGCATTGCATTCGTAGTGTCGAGCCTCATGCTCTGCAGTTTTTGCCCAGCCCAGTCCCCGACCACTGTTCAGTCCGTTCCATCCCCAAAGCATCTCCTGGTAATTGGCGAGGAAAAAGGCTACCGGCACGAGGCAGTCTCCCATGCCATGGCCACGATTGAACGCCTGGGCAAAGAGACCGGCCTGTGGAATACCACGCTTCGCACTGACACCGAAGTGCTCACCAAGAAGAAACTGGAATACAACGCCAGGAACCTGAACGATTTCGACGCCGTGCTTTTCTTCACCGGCGGCGATCCGGAAATGGACGCCCAGCAGAAAGCGGATTTCATCTCGTTCATCCACGACGACGGCAAGGGATTTATTGGTGTGCATAGCGCCGCCATTACCTTCGTGGACTGGCCGGAATACGGCGACATGATCGGCGGGTACTACGACGAGCACCCGTGGTTAACCTTCGATGCCCCCATCATCGTGGAAGACCCGAGTTTTCCGGGCATGCGGCAATTCCCGCATTCGTTTGTCCTGCGCGACGAGATTTATCAGATGAAAAACTATTCGCGGGAGAAAGTTCGCGTGCTGATGCGCCTCGACGTGAGCAAGCTCGACATGAAGAACAAGAATGTCCACCGCACCGACGGCGACTTCGCGGTGACCTGGGCAAAAATGTACGGCAAAGGACGGGTTTATTACACGACACTGGGCCACGTGGAAGAGAACTGGGACAAGCCGGAATTTCAGCAGATGATCACCGAGGCCATCAAATGGGCCATGGGCCTGGAGAATGCAGATGTCACACCCCGTCCGTTGCCACGAAATTAGTTGATATACCCATGTGGGGACAATCGCCCTCGGCTGTCCGGTCGAGCGAAAGCTCGACAGCTGCAGATGCCGCGATCCATAGATAGGGACAGCTAGATAGGGGACGACCCGAATGTGGACGATCCTCGCGGCGAAGGTTCAAGTGGGAAGATACTAGGGCCCCGCCTGAAGCTAGTACATCTCAAAGACATTCAAGCCGCGGACGGGGAGGTGAATGTGCTGCTCGGAAAAGGAATTTCGAAGGTTCCTGAAGTAATGAAGGAACTCCGCAGGCAGAAGTTTGCCGGGCTCGTGGCCGTGGAATACGAAAAAGAAGGCGACGTAAACGAAGACATGCGTCGGGACATGGAATTCGCCCGCAGCCTGGCCTAACGATAGCTTGGCCGAAGCCTTTATGAAGTGGCGACGCTCAACCGTTAAGCCCGGTTCTACTTCTTCTTTCCCAAAGCTTGACTGACAAGGGTAGAATGCCTGAGCCTTTACATTTCCTCCGCACCTAGAGAGCTACCACATGAAGAGAGCTACCACATGAACGTTCAATTCTTGCTGTTCGTAATCGCGATTCTCCTTGTCATGATCTTCTGGGAGCTGAGCAAGATTAACAGCTTCCTCAAAAAGACTCTCGTTGCCCACAAGGACATCGAGACCGAGAACAAACATAAAGAACCCTGAAAAACAGGAAGCAGGAGCGATCCCTGCGATTTGTGAAGTTCAACGCAAAGAATGAGGACGAACACCCATGAACTGGAAAAGCAGATTGATGCTTGGAATATTCACCGCTCTTGCCATGTTGCTGGCGACGTTTGCTCTGCCCAGAGGAAATGCGCTGCGAGACGCCTCGTTGGTGCAGTTTCCCCTGACGGTCGGCGTCTGGGCGATTTTCGTGCTGCTTTTCGTGAAGCTGAAATAACCTGCCGCCAAGCCTTCCGGAGTGCCCCCTACCTCACCAGCCACTCCGTTGCGGCATGCACCCGCGCCAGCAAGGGCCCGTAGGTGACAACAAACATCGCAACGGCGGTGCAGGCCGCACCCAGTCCATACCATGGAGAAAATCGCCGCGGCGCGGCCAGCCGCTCACTACTCCACGCGATCAGGCGTTCGACGCGTGCGTGCATGATAAAAGAAGAACTGTGCACCAGCGCTGCCGTCAAATCCGCTGCAGATTCTGGCGGCGCAAGCCGCGCCAGTTTGATCAGCGCTGCCGCCAGGTCGAGCGCTTCGCTGCTGTTTGAAACCGCGGCGTCATCCGCCGCCATCTCGGTGGCTTCGAGCCATGCGGCATCCAGGCCGGCCATTCCCGGAAATGTCACAAAGCGCAGCAGCAACTTCTTCAGATTGTCGCGCCGCCGCACATGCGCCATTTCATGATTCAACGCCGTCTTCAATTCGTTGGCAGTCAGCATCGATGCAGCCGCTCCCGAGAGCAGCACCCTTGGCCGAACAATTCCCACGGCGGTCATGGCCGGAACAGTCATCTCCGAAACGATCGACGACACTCGCAGTATGGGGACCCCCGCACACCACTCGACCGGCCTTGCCGATCTCGTCCATCGCGAGATGGTGCGGGAAGCGGTGCGGAGAGCAATCGCAGGGTTCACTAAGCCAAAAATTCCCAGCCCAGCGCCGCAACCGCCCAGGATCAGCGGAATTGCGCCCATCGGCTCATCGATTGCCCGCGGCTCCAGCAGCAGAAAGGAAGGCACGGTGAACCCGGCAGTGATGACCGCCGCCGTTGCCAGCGGAAACATGCGCAAGCCAAAGAGTAAATTCGCGAGGCGGCGAACCGGATGTCGCCGGCAGTGTGACCAGACCGTCGGCCAGGCAAAGCACACCGCAAACGACAGCACGCAGTACACCATCGTGAACACGGACAACGAGACGGCAATGCCACGTACGGCAAACATCAGGTTTTGTCCTTGGATTTGGATTCGTTGCGCACTTCGCTGTCTCGTAATCCGTCTCGCAATCCCGCGCGCAATTCGCGGCGCTTCGCTTCCACCACGCGGCGAAGATCATCGAGCAAGTCCGCATCCCGCTCCGTCAGGATCTCCACCAGATACGAGAGCGGCAAAGACGACGCCGCGCTGGCGTCCATCAACTGCCGGAAAGCCTCGCCCGCAACTTGCCGGTGCAGTTCTTCACGGCTGAATCGCGGCTCGTAACGGAACGCCCGGCCTTCCGCCTGGCGCGACAACAACTTCTTTTTAAAGAGACGGTCCAGGGTGGTCATCACCGTGGTGTAGGCCAAATCGTGACAGGAGCCGTCCACCAGATCGCGCACCGTCGCGTTCCCGCGCTCCCAAAGAGCATCCAGCAGACGCTCTTCCAGCGGGCCCAACGGAGACGAAGTTGTAGCGAAATGAAAGAAACGTTTCATCGCCAGAAGCTGCGCAGAATTCTATCTCACTCCGTACACCCGCGCTCCGCGCCCACATGAGCCATTACGGAAATGCTGAGCGGAGCGAGGGACCTGCACACAATATGGCGACCCCGGAGGGGCTCGAACCCCCAACCCTCAGTTCCGAAGACTGATGCTCTATCCAGTTGAGCTACGGGGCCACTTTTACAAATTTACACCAGTTCTTATCAAACCGCTGGTGGGCCGACATCTGGTGGACCCGCATCACAACTTCGCTTTGCGGGCCGGTTTCTTGTGCCGGACAAAAGAGAGTCCGCGCTTCAATTCAGCGGTTAAATCTGTATCTTCCGTTGCGACATGCACCGGCTTCCCCGATTCTTTTCCCAGCCATGCGTTCAGTTCAGCGGGAGTAGTCTCAACGTAGCGGCCTTGCCGGCGCACCGGCATTCCTTCCGACGCCCATCGTTGGACAACCGAAGCAGGCTCCCCCAGAAACGCCGCGATCTGCTGCCAGCCCTTCAAAGTCTCTGGCTCGGCTGTCGTGGTTTGTTTCGATCGCTTCCTCGAGGCAACTTCGTTCCCACCGTTCGCCCTCGGATTGGTGCGCTTCATGGGTTATCTCGATTTATGATTAGCGGGACTGAAGAGCATGCCCTGAGCAAAGTCGCAGGGACCCCGCGTGCAGATCATTTCGCCTGCAGATCATTCCGCCTGCAGATCATTCCGCGTTCAGATCGTTGGAAGGAATCGTGGCACGGACGGTGCCCGCCGTAAAGTCGTTCAAAAATCTGGGGTGGGAAACGGGAATCGAACCCGCAACCGTCGGAGCCACAGTCCGGTGCTCTGCCAGTTGAGCTATTCCCACCACCGCATCGATTATAGCAATTGCGCTCGGACGCCGTCAGAGCATCTCCCGGCGACGAAAGTCGAATCGATCTCAAGCGTTTTCCACAGAAAAAATTCGCCGATGTGACGAATAACCGTGACTGAGAAATCTATTTCCTCTACGGTCGGAAGTGCAGGCCGAGATGTTCAGCCGCGCAGTTCTAGACACCTCGCGGACCCCGTGTACGCACCTTCGGGAGTGACGATGCGGGACATCTTGTGCGGGCGCTTACCAGACAGGTCACCCTGGATGACCCAGGGCTGGCGCCCGTGGTGGGAGTGATCGCTCCCCAGCTATTAACACCACGCAAGGCCGACGGGAAGAACCAGCGGGAGGAACCAGAAAACAGAAAACGTCAAAGCGTCAATGATTCCAACCATCATTCCGAAAACAAAGGCGCGGCAAGCGCGTCTCTATGGCATGCTAGAGGAAGAAATCTTTTCGCAGAGACGTTGCTAGTAACGTCTCCTCTAGCCAGGTGCACAACCGCCTCTACCCGCGCCCGACTCCTACGTACTCAAATCCCAGCGCACGCAGCCGTGTCGAATCCAGCAGATTCTTGGTGTCGACAATCACCGGCTTCTTCAGCAAATGCTTGATGCGGTCGAAGTCGAGCGCCCGGAACTCCGGCCAACCGGTGCCCACGACCAAGGCGTCGGAACCTTCCGCGGCCGCATAGGCCGAGTCGCAATAACGCACCGACCCGTTGAGCCGCACTTTGGCTTCGGGAATCGCCACCGGATCATAGGCGCGAACGTGTGCGCCTTTCGACACCAGAGTCTCAGCCAGCCGCACCGACGACGAGCCCGCCACGGAATTTGTATTCGGCTTGAACGCCAGCCCAAGAATGCCGACTTCCTTGTTCTCCACCGAATTCAGCACCAGGGAAATTTTGTCGAACAGGCGATCCGCCTGGTTAACGTTCACGTCGCGCGCGGCGCTCAGCACCTTCAGCGGTACGCCATGCGACTTCGCTAGTTCCACCAGCGAGTCCATGTCCGATTCCGCGAATACGCCGCCCATGCCCGCCCCAGGCTGCAGGCAGCGCGGAGCGATCTTCTTGTCCAGACCCAGAGCCAGCGCCAGGTTCACCGCGTCCGCATCCACGCGTTCGCAGAGCGCCGCGACTTCGTTGATAAAGGAAATCTTTGTCGCCACGAACGCCGTCGCCGCTTCTCGCACTAACTCCGCCGTCGCCTGGTTGGTCACGATCACGGGGACGCCGCGCATCACCAGCGGGTGAAAAATCTGTTTCAGCACGTGCACCGCTTCGAGCGAGGTCGATCCCAGAATAATCCGGTCGGGCCAGTTGAAATCCTCGACCGCGCAGCCGTCGGTGAAGAACATCGGCTGCGACACGATCGTAGCCTGCAGTCCCGCGTCCTTGATGCTCTTTTCCAGCCGGTTCGCTGTGCCCACCGAGACGGGCGTCACAATCGTCAAGATCGGAGGCTTGGACGACAGCCGCGTGATGCGCAACGCGATATCGACCAAGCTCTCCCCCTTGTCCTCGGCCAGGAAAATCACTTGGGTCCTGCGGGCAAACGTTTCAATATCGGTCGAATAAGACAGCCGGCCCGCCCGTACATTGCGCCGGATGATTTCTTTCAGATTTTTTTCGAAGAAGGGAACGTTGCCCTGCGCCATCTCCACCATGCGCGTGCGATCGGGATGACAACAGGAAACCGGAGTCCCAAAATCCGCCAGACAGGCCGAAATTACCGTGCCGAGGTACCCCGAACCATAAACACCGATCTGCATTTGTTCTCCCCGTTGGAACCGGAAACCCGCGTCGGAGGTGTTGTTTGACGGGATTGCCCGATGCTCGAACTACTCTTTATCTACAGCTCTGTCCGGGCATTTTCAACACACGGGAGGGCGATGTACTTAAAGCCGCGTGAGTCGACCGGAGTAACTGAAGGGAGTAACCACGATGCCGGTTACGAGAAGTTCTAGCGAGATGCTATCGCGTTCAGGCGGCGACCCAACGGAATGAGCGCTAGATCAACCCAGCAATTCTCCTCGTCTTCGCGCACAAATGTCAGCCTTTCCAATAGGATGCGGCGGCTTCCCGAATAGCGGGTCCAGCGATCGTGCGCCATCTGAAAGGCGGCCTCCGCAGCCTGTGCGGCACTCATTTTTGCGATCGTCAGATGTGGAATGTAAGGCCATTCTTCTTTGTAGGACAGCGCTTCGGTATTCAGCTTGCTGTGCAGTTCGCTCATATGAGCCGCCGCCCCTAGCACACGGATGTACACCGTCGGGGTTACCGGGATAAACGTCTCCACGTCCCCCAGAGTCACCTCGAACGGCTCTTCATTGCCGCAGATACGTTCCAGAAGTTCCAGCGCCGAACCCTCGCTGCCCTGTAAAGGACGCGGCGGCAGAATGCTCAGGTGAGCCGGCAGATGCGGAAGATCAGGATGCAGTTCGCGGCGAAGGTTCTCCACGAACCCTCCAGCGGGATTCTTGAGATAGGCCACCAGCGCGTAACGGGGTTTCCGCATCCTGAAGCAAAATTATACGCCGGGGCGCTTCCAGCAGCCGTCGCTGTGTGACGTTGGGAGCGAACCGGCTCATCTTCGACCGGCTCATCCTCGACCGGCTTATTCTCGAAAGAGGCGCGCTCTCCCTTCGAGGGCGAACCGCGAATGCCAAACGGTCATGCGAGTCCCCTGATTTATAATGCAAACAGTCGGGGCGTAGCGCAGCCTGGTAGCGCACCTGCCTTGGGCGCAGGGGGTCGTAGGTTCAAATCCTATCGCCCCGACCAATCAATCAAAATGCGGACACTCCGCCCGCTATCCGATCCTTGAATTCAAGTAATTTAGGAGGCGCAGCTCCAGGTAGGATTGCGCATGGCTCCGGAGCCCCGAGGGAGTTGCACGTGTTCCGCTTCGGGCAGTTCGGGCTCGTTGGGACGCATTCCGGGTGGCAAATCGTGTGTAGGGCACCATGCAGACACGGTCTAAACGTATGTGTTAATGTCCAACGTTAGACAAGCCCCCCGCGTCCCAACGAGGTGCAATATGAGTTCCGCTCCCTTAGAAATCAGTTGCTCAGTATGCAACAAGCCTGTCGATCTTCAAACGGCGAAGATTGATGATAAAGGTAAAGCCGTACATGCTGAATGCTACCTCCTCACCGTGATGAAACAATACCCTACGCAGCAGCCGCTAACCCGCCCGCCGGCATCGTGAGGACTCAGCGCTTTTTCTTCTTGGCCCACGTTGCGGTTACGAGAATCCATGGGTGATTTGCGCCGGGGCCCGAGCTGCACGTTTCCCGATCCGGGTGTTCCGCCGGTCGGACTGCCTAATCTGGATCGGAGTGTTTCTTGAGCATGAGCTTTTGAGCGGCAAGCTTCCTCAAACCGTCCGCGTGTTCGTGAAGAGATTCTCTGAGGTCCCGCAATATAGGGCGAAGCTCTTCATCATTGGCGGCAACCGCTTTCGCGCAAAGGTCCCTGATGCGGTCTTCCAAGTGACGGGAGGGCACCGGACAGACTACAACTATCCCGAATAGCAATGAAAATACAGCAAATCCTGTATGTAGGATGAACCACCGAGCGATTTGCGAAGGCACGCGGTGCATGAGTTGGTTCGGTTTCTGTAACAGGCGCGAGTCTTACCGGCGAGTCACCCAAATCGAACAAGCGTTTTATGCAGCGAGACCATCACCGGTTGATCTTCCCGTGAGCTTGGAGACGTAACACTCTTCGTGAACCGCCTGACCGTGCTCATCCACTTTACTTTCTTCCAGCGGCACGGCTTCTTTGCAGATGACGCACTCGGGACGCCACTGGCCTTGAGACTGAACATGGGACATTGGATTACCTCCCTGGGAGAGGACAATCCCTACGTTAGTCCTGCTTAAGATTCAGGTCTGAGCAATGTAGCTCGCCCGTGGAAAGAATCACGAAACTGTGGTTTTCGGGCCGAACCACCCTCAGCCCAACCACGCTCCCTAGCCATGTGCTGGGGACGCCGGAGCGGATGATTGACCCCGCGCTCCGGCGTCCCGCGGTCGGGGGAGGTGAATTCGCCAAGTTAACCGACGCGGCTGATTGCTGTCTGAGCAATATTGCTCACTTTTGTACGGTGTCGTACATGTGGCGACGCCCCGAAAAGCTAAGGAGATATGGTAGGGTTTTGCACAAAAGTGAGCCCCATTGCTCATACATTAAGATCGCCTAAGACTAACGTAGGCATTGTCCTCTCCCAGGAGGCACCAAATGTCCAATGCTCAGCGATACGAACAGATATCCGAAAGCCAGTGGCGTCCAGAGTGCGTCATCTGTAAAGAATCCGTGAGGCTTGAAGAGAGCAAGGCCAATGAGTATGGACAGGCCATTCACGAAGAGTGTTATCTGTGGCGCCTCATGGAAGAGACCGCGGCTTTGCGGGCCGCGGAAGGATCCACGCCGGAGGCACAGGAGCGCCAGTGGGTTGTGCGCTTCCGGCTCCGTATGGACCGTCTTGAACGGCCACGAGCAAGGAAGAGCACGTGGCGAAGTGCAGAGGACGTGGCGGTCGCGGCGTCTCAACTCTTATTTCGCTTTCTCGGGCGGGACTGAATCTGGTCTTTTGACGTGCGCGGCTGACGCGCACGCCTTGGATCGCAGTTCCGCGACTCCTTTGGAACTGCTCTTGCGGTTTTCCAGATGACATCAGGACGGACCAAGGCTGACGCCCGATCTTGTCCTCGCCTGGAGAGTACGATGTCTCAAGTTCAGCTTCCAAACAGCCGATAAATAAGATTGCAATCGCTACCGAGACCTTAGGCCATGGCGGGGCCAAAAGTGATCACTTTTGTACAGTAACGTACCAAACATTCTGGTAAACTTATCCTAGGTAGAAGTGTCCCAGTTGTCGCTGGCGTCCTAATGTTGCCGAGCCATCGGGTAAGTCTTTCAGCCAGATTGCGAGTCAAAAATGGCGAGTACGGCCAAGAAGAATCGCGGGTTCAACCCCACCACATTCCTTGCCAGCATTGGAGAAGGCCGGAAATCCCTGACTATTGCCAGGAAGCGCGGTGTCTTCGCTCAAGGGGATGCAGCCGATGCGGTATTCTACATCCAGAAGGGCAAAGTGAAGCTGTCCGTAGTCTCCAAGACGGGCAAGGAAGCCACCATCGGCATTCTGGGCGAAGGGAATTTTTTTGGGGAAGGCGCCCTGGCCGGGCAGGCCTTGCGTATGGGGTCGGCTGTATCCATCACGGATTGCGACCTTCTCCGGATTGACAAGAAGGCAATGATGAACGCTCTTCATCGCGAGCACGCCTTTTCCGATATGTTCGTGACTTATTTGTTATCGCGGAACATTCGTTATGAAGAGGACTTGGTCGATCAGTTGTTCAATTCGAGCGAAAAAAGATTGGCCCGCATTCTTCTGATGCTGGCTCATTTTGGCAAAGAAGGCATTCCTGAGACCGTGGTTCCCAAGATCAGCCAGGAGACTCTCGCGGAAATGGTCGGGACCACTCGTTCGCGCGTAAGCTTCTTCATGAACCGGTTCCGCAAGTTGGGATTCATTCACTATGCCGGCGGCGAACAAGGCGGCCTGCAGGTTCACAGTTCTCTGCTGAACATAGTTCTCCACGACTAGCCGCCGCTTTGCAAAGCTTACATACCATCCGAAATTTCTAGCGAAATCCTGCCAGTTCGTCCGGCCGCCGCACCGAAGTTGCGGCCGTAATGTGGTAGTCCTGATAATCAATGGTGAAGGAGGCGTGCCCTCCCAGCCGGATATCGCTGCTGCTGTGATTGGACAGCGGAAGCCAGAAGTGACCCACTTTCGTATAGACCTGTTCGATTTTTGTTTCTTTCGTCCAGAAGGAGGGATTTTTCGCCGGAGCGGCCTCGATGCGCACTACCGCGAAATCTTCCGCGTCAACCCAAATTCGGCCGCGGTATAGAAGCTTGTTATCGGTGCGGGGTTCGACACTTAGAACATAGTGCTGGCCGGTCGGCGTGCTTTCGCATCCCGCCAGGACAAATCGGTAGTTATCCTGATTCAGGGCTACGCGACTTTGGTTCTCCTCCCTCTGTGCCTCTTTCTCCGTTGCCAACATCCGCTTGAAGATCCGGTCGATGATGAGCTTGGAGCCATTTTCGGAGAGGATGCTGAAATCCTTCGAACTGGGGGATCGGTACTTTACTTCCACGGTCATGTCGGCGCTTCGGAAGCCAAGGAAGCCGCGATATTCCATGCGGTATACGCGCGTTCCCTGGTATGCGTTGAGGGCCCGGGCGCGTTCAAGATTTCTTTCAACCAGCCGGCTTACGATTTCCTCCGCGCTCAGCAGCGGCACAGCAGTGGCCGCAGGCGGATCCAATGCCGCGGCTGGCGTCGGCACGGTTCCCACTCCGACCACAAGCGATAGGACATACACAACCGCGGCGAGAGAAGTTTTCATGGACGAACCCCAGTTGGTTCAAAAATAGCGCAGACGATTTTTCAAAAATGTTCAATTTTGAACAGAATTTGTTTTCGCTCAAAGCGAAGCTTCTGCTTCGCCTGGAACCAGAATTTATCTGGCGTGAATATCTCACATGAATACTTCACCATGTTTGAATTCACATGTTTAATTGTGGCAGGGAATTTTCATGGTGAAAGTACACGATGCCCATGAAGCGACAGTGACGCCGCCCGAGGCCTTAAGCTGGTTTAAACGCCCTCCCACATTCCAGGCAACAACTCTCGTGGCGCGGCGTGATGAGTCCACAGGATGGACACATGCGCTGAGAGGTAAAGTCACCGTCGTGAGGCTCCATTTTGAGAGACTTCCTCAGCGAAGCTGCCAAGTGGGCGAGTAAAGTGCGAAAGCGGGCAAGAACCGGATGCGGGGAGAAAGACATGGCTGAATCACGCTTTTACTCTGTACAGACTAACGATGGCACGCCTCGGCCGTCGATTCTGTGCAAGATTGCTCAATTTTGGAATGAAACTGCCAGGCCGGTCGTCAGGATTCGACGAAAATCGATCTCAAGAACAGAGGTCCAGCCTCGGAAAGGCGCCATTTCTTTAAGAAAATAGGAATGCTGCGACGCCTGTGCTAGCATCATTACTGGGTTAATCCACGCTTTCTGTTGAACTTGCCATTGTAATCACCAAGTTCTCTTCTTCCCCTACAGAGGCACCGCTTACAGGACCCGCTTACAGATACAGATGAAGAGGCATTTTTCTTGGCGATAGGCGACATAAAGAATCGATCGATGCTGCAAAACACAAAGACGGACGTGCCCGACGACGAGGTCAACGATCTGCTTCCGCCCGACGCGAATTCTCCGCAGGACGTTAACGACATGCTTAGCTCTATTGGGTCGCGGGGCCTTGATGTCGTGGAGGAGCCGCACTCGCCGTATTCCGCGCTCGACCGGCGCGTTGTCCGGGAGAGCGACGAAGTAGAACTGGACCTGACTCCCGCTGCCGCTGAGTTGACCAGCGACCCGGTGCGGGTGTACCTGCGCGAAATGGGCGCCTCGCCCCTGCTTACCCGCGAGGAAGAAGTCGAGATCGCCAAGCGCATCGAGCGCGGACAAGTTACCGCCATGAAAGCGCTCTCGCGCTCCCCGATTGTGATCCAGCAGGTGCTGGCGATTGGAGAAGATCTGAAGCGCGGCCTGCGCTCCATCAAAGAAACCGTCGTAATCGACGATGAAGAGATCACCGATGAGATTCTGCAGACGCGCGTCGAAGAGGTGATCGGCCGCATCCACGAACTGAACAAGCATTACAAGACCGCGAACCGGCTGGCCGAGCGGCTCGCAACCTTGCCGGCGAAGAAGAAACCGCGCGAGTATCGCCGATGCCGCGGCCAGTTGAGCCGGGAGATGGTTCGTATTTCGCTGATCATCCGAAATCTTGGATTGAACCACGCCGAGCGCAAGCGTCTGATCGAACGGGTGAACAAGACCATCGAAATGATGCGCGTGGTGGAACGAGCAATCGTCGGCCTGGAAACGAAGATTACTGCCACCCGCAGCGAGGAACTCAAGAAAAATTACCGGGCAGCGCAGCGCCAGCACCGCGCGGAAATCAAAAGGCTGGAAGACGAGGCCGGAATGACGTTTTCGGATCTGCAGCGCACCCAGCGCAGAATGATCCAGGGCGACATGAATGCCGAGCAGGCGAAGCGCGAATTGATCGAAGCCAACCTGCGTCTGGTGGTTTCCATTGCGAAGAAATACGGCAATCGCGGCCTTCAGTTCCTTGACTTGATTCAGGAAGGCAATGTCGGCCTGATGAAGGCTGTGACAAGTTCGAATATCGCCGCGGCTACAAATTTTCCACCTACGCCACCTGGTGGATTCGCCAGGCGATCAGCCGGGCAATCGCCGATCAGGCCCGCACCATCCGCCTGCCGGTACACATGATCGAGGTCGTGAACAAGCTGATTCGCACTTCGCGGCAACTGGTGCAGGCTTCCGGTCACGAGCCCACGTCCGCGGAGATTGCCAAGCAGATGGACATCCCCGAAGCCATGGTGCGCAAGGTGCGCAAAATCATGCGCGTGCCGATTTCGCTCGAGACTCCGATCGGCGAAGAGGGCGATTCGCACCTCGGCGACCTCATCGAGGATAGAACTAAGATGTCGCCCGCGGAAGCCGTGCTCAACGTGAATCTGAAGGAACGCACCGCGCACGTGCTGCGCACCCTTAGCCCGAGAGAAGAGAAGATTATCCGCATGCGTTTTGGCATGGACGATGGTTCCGAACACACCCTGGAAGAAGTCGGCCAGTCCTTTGACGTGACCCGCGAACGCATTCGCCAGATCGAAGCCAAAGCTCTGCGGAAACTGCGTCACCCCTCGCGCTCCGGGAAACTCCGTTCGCTGCTCGACGATGTCGAAAAGTAATCGCGACGATTTCCTTCTAGGCAATTTATTCATGTTTTGGGAAGGGGCGCAGGTTTCAGAGCGGCCCTTTCAGGAGCGCGCACGGTCAAACCAATATCGGTGGCGTAAAAGCCGCGCGCTTCTCAAACCAGTCGTGCTGGGTCCGTGGCGACTCCACCCGCATTTCCTCCCGTCCTCGCCGCTCATTTATACTTACAGGTTTTCCCGTGGCTCGCCAAAGCCAGGGCGAAGGAGTCATTCTTGAAAATTCTGGTTTGCATGAAGCAGGTGCCGCAGAAAGACGCACCGCTCAAGCTCAATGAAAGCGCCGCGTGGATTCGCGAAGATGTCTCCTACGAAGTGAACGAGCCGGACGCTTACGCGCTGGAAGAGGCGCTGCGCCAGAGGGAAAAGCATAAGGGCGAGGTGGTCGTGATTACCAGCGGTCCGCCGCGGGCGCAGCAGGTGCTGCGGGAAGCGCTGGCCAAAGGCGCCGATCGCGCCATTCATCTCGAGGACCAGAAGTTTGTGGGGCTGGACGCGTTTAACACGGCCAAGGCTTTCGCGGCCGCGATCAAAGACGAATCTTTCGATCTTATCTTCACTGGGCTGCAGTCCGACGATTACGGTTACGCGCAGACCGGAGTGATTCTGGCCGAGTTGCTGGGATTGCCGCATGCGACCATCATCATGCAGATTGAGAAAACAGAAAGCGGGATCCGGGTGAAGCGCGAACTCGAAGCCGGATACTTCCAGTTTGTCGATATGCCGACGCCGGCGGTGCTGACCATCCAGTCGGGCATCAACAAGTTGCGCTACGCCACGCTGATCGGCATCAAGCAGGCAAAGAACAAGCCGCTGCGCAAGGTGCCGCTGGCGGAGGTGCAATCGGCGATCGGCGAAAATCTGCAGAAGATTGAGCGGCTGTATGTTCCGGAGAAAACGAAGAAGACGGAACACATAGAAGGGTCGGCGGGAGAGATTGCCAAGAAATTGGTGGATAAGCTGCGCAACGAATTGCGGGTGTTGTAGAGGGGCTGCCGAACTTTGCTCGGCCGGACAGCCGAGGGCGGCTGTCCCCACATGGTTCTTTTCGCGAGCCAGCTTACTGAGAACCGAGAACTGAGAACTGCGAACTTCATTATGGCCGATACAATCCTGGTTGTTATCGAACAGCGCGAAGGAAAACTGAATCGCGTCTCCTGGGAAACCATTACCGCCGGCCAGGCTGTGGCTGCCGCTACCGGCTGGACGTTGGAAGCGGCGGTCGTCGGCGGCAGCGCGGCGTCGATAGCCTCCGAAGTCGCGGCGAAAAAAGTCGCGAAGGTGTACGCCATTGAGTCTCCCAATCTCGAGCCATATACGCCTGACTCGTTTGCGGCGGCCCTCAAGCAATTCATCACTGCAAAGCAGCCCAAGCTGGTGCTGATGCCGCACACTTATCAGGTGCGCGACTTCGTGCCGAAGCTGGCGACGGCCATGGGACGCACTGTCATCAGCGACTGCGTTGGCTTCAAGCATGAAGGGGGCAAGCTGGTTTTTACGCGGCAGATGTTTCAAGGCAAGCTGGCGGCTGACGTCAGCTTCACCGGCGACGCACCGTGGTTCGCGACGTTTCAGAATGGAGCCTTCCGCGGCGATAAGGCCGAAGCCGGTGCGAGCGCTGCTCCCGTCGAAACTGTGAGTGTTGAAATTGCCGACAGCGTCATTCGCAACCAGCCGCAGGAAGTTTTCAAGGAGGCCAAACAGGCGGTCAACCTTACGCAGGCTGAGATCATCGTGGCCGTAGGCCGCGGGATCAAGGAGCAGAAAAACATTGAGATCGCCAAGCAACTGGCTGACGCGCTGGGCGGAGAGCTGGCGGCGTCGCGTCCCATCTGCGATTCGGGATGGCTGCCCATGGACCGCCAGATCGGGTCGTCCGGACAGACCGTTGCGCCGAAGTTGTATCTCGCTCTCGGCATCAGTGGGGCGATTCAGCATCTGGTGGGGATGAAAGGCTCCCGTGCGATCATCGCCGTGAACAAAGATTCAGAGGCGCCGATTTTTGAGATCGCGGATTACGCGATTGTGGGAAATCTGTTCGACATCGTGCCGCCGCTGATTGAAGAGCTGAAGAAGGCGAAGGCGGGAGGCTAGCATGAAAATCAGAGAGGTGGCCATCGAAAAGTTGGCAATGACCGTTTCTGAGGGTGTACTTTAAGGAGCCGAGAAAATAATTCGGGACTCGTCCGACATCCTTCCGAGACTCGGGAGAAGAGTTTATGCGTAAAGCAGCAAAGGCGGCGACGAACGGAAAAAAGACAAAGGCGAAGGTGTCTGAACGCAGTCAGGCGCTTCTGGAACGGATCCGGCGCCGGCGTGAAGAGATTCGCGAGCGCGTCGGCATGTTATCAGACAGTGCCGAATTGATTCGGGAAGAGAGAGACCGCCGATTCTGAACTACGTCGTTGATGCCAGCGTAGCTCTGAAGTGGTTTCTGCCTGAGAGCGGCGACTCCGGGGCGGAAGATCTGTTGATGGCATTCTTGAGTGGAAGGGTTAGCTTGTATGCCCCCGACCTGCTCTTGATTGAAGCCGCCAGCGCTCTTTGGCGGCGGACGGTTCTGTTGAAAGAATTAACACCTGCCGACGCGAAGGCGATCTATAGAGATCTGCTCACTCTCCCTTTGAATTTTCAACCGTCGGAACGGCTGGCCGCCTCGGCCTTCTCGCTGGCCCTTGCGCATCGTCATTCGGCATACGATTCTCTTTACTGCGCCCTCTCTGTTGAGATGGATTGTGAATTTATCACGGCAGACCGTAAGCTTGTGGCAAAGCTTGGACGCGCACTGCCATTCATTCGACATATTTCAACGGTCCATTCATGAGCCTCGTTTTCCGCAAACCGATCGAAGGTGTCGAGCGCCCACAGATGCCGGCCGATGTAGTCATTGTCGGTGGCGGGCCGGCGGGCATGGCATGCGCTCTGCGGTTGGCGCAACTGCTCGACGCGCACAATGCAGCCCATCCTGATTCGCAACTCAGCAAAGAAAATATTTACGTGCTCGAAAAAGCACGCGAGGTTGGACAGCACTGCCTCTCGGGCGCGCTGCTTGATCCACGGTCGATGCGCGAACTGCTGCCGGGATTCGAAAAAGAAGCGCCGCTCGACGCTGAAGTTACAAAGGAGGCAGTCTACTTTCTTACCGAGAAGAGCAAGTTCAAGCTGCCGATCACCCCGCCGTTCCTGCGCGATCACGGGAACTATGTGATTTCGCTGAATCGATTTGTGAAGTGGATGGGCAGCAAGGTGGAAGGGACCGGCATCACGATTTTTACCGGATTCGCCGGAGCCGAACTTCTTTACGATGGGGATCGTGTCACTGGCGTCCGGACCGATGACAAGGGCGTCGATAAAGAAGGACAACCGAAATCCAACTTTGAGCCGGGGTACGATCTGCAAGCGAAGGTTGTGATTCTCGCGGAAGGGCCGCGCGGGTCTTTAACGAAACAACTCATTGAGAAATTCGATCTCGATAAAGATGCCAACCCGCAAACCTACGGAGTCGGCGTGAAAGAACTCTGGGAAGTGCCCGCCGGGCGCATCGCAGCGGGCGAAGTTATCTACACGATGGGCTGGCCGCTTACGACCAAAGAATATGGCGGCGCTTGGATTTATGGTTCGAGAGGCGATGGTTCGAAGGACAACGTCGTGTCTCTCGGCTTCGTCACTGGGCTCGACTACGCTGACCCGCGGCTTGATCCGCAGCGCGTGTTGCAGGAGTTCAAGCGCCATCCGTTTGTGGCGAAGCTGCTCGAAGGCGGAAAGATGATTCGCTACGGCGCGAAGTCGATGCCTTACGGCGGATGGTGGGCGATTCCGCCGGTAGCGGGAGATGGATGGATGATCCTTGGCGACTCGGCCGGATTTCTGAATTCAGCGCGGCTCAAGGGAATACATCTGGCGATCAAGAGCGGAATGCTCGCCGCCGAAACTGCGTTTGACGCGCTGACGAAAGATGATTCGTCGGCGGCGACGCTGGCTGCGTTCCAGAAAAAAGTTGAATCCAGCTGGATCAAAGAAGAATTGTGGAAGGTGCGCAACCTGCACCAGGGATTCGAGCACGGGATGTTTGCGGGCATGTTCCACACCGGCCTGCAGATGATCACCGGCGGACGCGGCCTGCGCAACCGCTATCCCGCAAGAGCTGGATACGAACGCATGCGCAAGCTGGCCGAGTTGCCCGCGGATGGTGGCGCTGAAGCGCACCTGCTTGGGCCCGCCAAAGGCGACGGCAAACTCACGTTCGACAAGCTTACCGACCTCTACCACTCCGGCACCAAGCATGAAGAAGATCAGCCGTCGCATCTGGTCATCCACGATACGAACATCTGCAACACGCGCTGCGTAAAGGAATTCGGCAGCCCGTGCCAGAATTTTTGTCCCGCCAACGTCTACGAGATGGTTGACGACGCGAGCCAGCCGAACGGCAAGCGTATCAGTCTGAACCCGTCGAATTGCGTCCACTGCAAGACCTGCGACATCGCCGATCCGTACCAGATCATCACGTGGGTTCCGCCGGAAGGCGGCGGCGGGCCGAATTATGACGGGATGTAGACTGTGATGCTCGTGGGGAGCAGCGCTTGTGTGGGGACGGGCGCCTTCGCCCGTCCAGCCGAGCGAACCGAAGCGAGGCGCATAGGTGGCACAGTCTCGGGCCGCAAGAAACGTCTTTGCCACGGATTCACACGGATTCCACGGATAAAGGATTGTTGTTCTTGCGGAGGTTTCCTTCCTTCTACTGAAGAATCCGCTTGCCGTGGATGATCGCGGCAATCACAATTGCATCGTCCTGCAGTCGGTAGATAATGCGAGCTATAGACCGTTAACTCACGAATGTTCTCGTCGTCGAATTCAGGAACCTTGCGCCCGGCACGAGGAAAATTCGTAAGCACCTTGGTTTGATTTATAACCTTTTTTACGACGATGCCGGCATACGTCGGCGAATCGCTGGCAATGTACTCGGCAATGCTTTCGAGGTCTTGGAGAGCACGCCGAGACCAATCTACTCGGTGAGCCATTTGCTGAGGCGGTTTTCCACTTCGTCATGAGACAGAGCGCCGCTGACACGGGCGTCGTCCAGACCGCGGCGCACCTTGTCGAGAACGTAGAGGTGATACTGAATGTCCTCAACTGAGGAATTGTCCGGCAGCTTATTCAGCAGGTGCTCGACATCTTGCTTGGTTGTGCTCATACTGCGCCCACAGTAAGCATAACACTGAGGATAGCCCATCCCTCGCAAGAAAATGTGAGCCGGGGCAGACAGACCAGAAGTGACCTGCTGTGGAATAATGTCGTTTGTTCTGCCGTGGCCATTCCTCTTAACGAGGAGCATTGAATGGAAGTTCAATACGCCTGCAACCAAGCTGACTATGCCGAAGTCCTAAGCGCGAGCCGACCCCGGACACTAAGGCAGAAGATGCTCGGCGCAGTCATAAGTATCGTTTTGATTATCTTATCCCTCGCCACGCTGGTAAACCTTGGTTTTCGCCAAGGGATTGCGTTGGTCATAGGGGTAATCCTCTTTCCCGGGTTGCTGCTCGTTTACAAGTTTATTGTATTTCCATTGTGGATCCGGCGAGATTTTCGCGGGCATCCGAACTTTTCCCGCACGCAGACCCTTCGCATCAATGAGGACGGCTTACACAAGGAGAGCGAAGTCGGCCCGAGCGAGACAAAGTGGCTCGCTTATACGCGCTTCAGGGAAACGCAGAACCTTTTTGTCCTGTATTTGGGCGAGAGATCGATTGAGGCGGTTCCGAAAAGAGCTCTTTCCAGTTCACAGCTAGACGAACTTCGGCAACTGCTCCGCAAGAAGCTACCGGGAAATGATAAAACTTCAGAGCTCGGGAGTTCTAGTGTCTCATTGGCGTAAGTTGAAAATCCTAGTATTGACAGCGGTCCTACTGTCTTTGTCGGTGGAAGCTCAGCAAGCCGCTTCTCAAGCGCCACCCAGGATCCCCTCCACCGGCTTTCCCGGTCTAGATCAATACCGGGCGTCGCGGATTGCAATCTACACCGATGACTTCGGAGAACTGGCGCGCTATCGCGCCGCCGATGCAGCGCTCGGACTGCCGGCGGCGGGCGAGAATCGCGTTGTGTTCCTGGGCGACTCCATCACCGACTACTGGAAGCTGGCAGATTATTTTCCCGGTACGCGTTACGTCAATCGCGGCATCGACGGGCAGACCACTCCGCAGATGCTGGTGCGTTTTCGCCAGGATGTGATTAACCTGCATCCCGCGGTGCTGGCCGTGCTGGCCGGAACCAACGACGTGGCCGGCGTCACCGGGGCCACGCGCAACGAGGACATCGAGGCCAACTACGCGTCCATGGCCGAGTTGGCGCGCGCACACCACATTCGCGTGATTTTTGCCTCGCTGCTTCCGCTGAACAACTACACGGAGGATGCGAAGGAATCGTTTACTCTGCGTCCGCACGAAAGAATACTGGCGCTGAATACGTGGCTCAAGGAATACTGCATGAAGAACGGCCTGGTGTATCTCGACTATCATTCCGCCATGATCGATGACAGGGGTATGCTGAAGCGCGAGTTGTCGGATGAAGGGCTGCATCCGAATGCGTCGGGATACAAAATCATGGCGCCGCTTGCTGAGAAGGCGATTGCGCGGGCGATGGCGAACAGACCGTGATGGGTCGTCGAACGATTTTCAGTATGAATAGAAGAACGTCGCTCAACCTTATCTGGTTTATTTTGGGGAACAACTACATGAGATCACCTCGCAGCTTTCGCAGCCTTATGATTCGCAGTCTTACGACAGTCCTCCTCGTCTGTGTTTATGGCGTTGCGCAGCAACCCGCTCAGCAACCGGCGCAGGTTCCCGCGATTCCATCCACCGGCTTTGCCGGGCTGGACCAATACCGGGCGTCGCGCATCGCCGTGTTCACTGACGATTTTGGCCAACTGAAGCGTTACCGCGACGCCGATGCCGCGCTCAAGGCGCCCGCGCCCGGCGAGAACCGCGTAGTATTTTTCGGCGACTCGATTACCGACATCTGGCATCTGGACGAATACTTTCCGGGCAAGCCTTACGTCAACCGCGGCATTGGCGGGCAGACTACGTCGCAGATGCTGGTGCGCTTTCGGCAGGATGTGATCGACCTGCAGCCGAAAGTCGTCATTATTCTTGCCGGGACCAATGATATTGCGGGCAATACCGGACCGATGCGGCTGGAGGACATCGAGGCTGATTACGCCTCTCTCGCGCAACTTGCGCGCGCCAACGGTATCAAAGTGATCTACTCTTCCGTTCTGCCGGTCCACAATTACACGGAAAGGTCCAAGGATTTTTTTGCGCAGCGGTCGCCGGAGAAAATTCTCGCGTTGAATCGCTGGCTCAAGGATTATTGCGCCGCCTCGATGAACGGTTGTGTCTATCTAGACTATTTCGATGCCATGGTTGACGACAAGGGCTTGATGAAGAAGGACCTTGCCGATGATGGGCTGCACCCAAACGCGGCAGGATTCAAAATCATGGCGCCGCTGGCCGAGGCGGCCATTGAAAAATCGCTAGGTAGCGCGAAACCATGAATCTCATTTATCCCGGTAAACGTCCTATAATGTGAAAGTCAGGTTTCCGACCGCCCCGGCCTTCGGGCATACCCAGGCTGTGGCGGCGAGGGTTGTAGCGGCGGCATCTTGCCGGCAGGGCTGAGGGCTTCGCGCCACAGTGCGAGAGCGAGGACGCTCCCGCGACAGCCGCCGAGACGGCGGCGCTACTTCCCGAGGGTGACGGCGGAAACGCCGGCGCCTCCCGCGTTTCGCGAGAAGCGCATTGGAAAGGAAACAGCCGCCGGGATGGTCCCGCCTGTTTGTTTTCTTCCGTTACATCAGCTCTTGGCTTTTGGCTCAACCGAAGCTGGGATGCCGCGCAAGTGAGCTAAGAGCTAAATGGTAAGAACCAAAATCTTGACTCTCCACGACAAATTCGGGCGCGCTATTACGGACCTGCGGATTTCCATTACGGATCGCTGCAATTACAAGTGTGTCTATTGCCGCACGGGGAACGAGGGTGCGCTGTATGGCGACCTGCCTTTCGAGGATTATTTGCGAATGGCGCGCGTGCTGGTGGGCATGGGGATCACGAAAATCCGGCTGACGGGAGGCGAACCGCTGCTGCGCAAGGGCGTGGTCGAGTTTGTGCGAGAGCTGGCGCGGCTGCGTCCTCAGGGGCTAAAGCCCCGTCCACATAACGGCGCTAACGGCTCGGCTACGGCCGAGCCCTTCCTAGGCATATCTCTCGGGCGAAAGTCCTTTTCGGCTCCAGCGCTGGAGCGGCTAACGAACGATCTTTCCGACCCGCTCGATATCGCGCTGACAACCAACGGACATATGCTCGCGGAACTGGCGCAGCCGCTGAAGGATGCGGGACTGACGCGGGTCACGGTTTCGATGGATGCGGTCGATCCCGAACGCTTCGCGCGGATCACGCGCGTGCCCAATGGATACGATCATGTGCTGGCGGGCATTCGCGCGGCCCGGCGGGCCGGGCTGTGGCCGCTGAAGGTGAACTGCGTGCTGATGCGCGGATTCAACGAAGACCAGATCATTCCTTTCGGCATGTTTGCGCGCGAAGAGGGCGTGACCGTACGCTTCATCGAATTCATGCCGCTCGAGGAAGGGCGAACCTGGGCGCCTTCGACGGTGGTTCCGCTCGAAGAAATTCTCGCGCGCATGGCCGAGTACCGGCCATTAGTGGAAATTCCGCATGCGCGTTCGGAAACGGCGCGACGCTATCGATTTGAAGATGGGATCGGGGAGATCGGCATTATCGCGCCGGTGTCGCATCCCTTCTGCGGACACTGCAGCCGCATCCGCATCACCAGCGATGGGAAGATTCGCACCTGCCTATTCTCGGTCTGGGATCACGACCTGCACGCGCAGATGCGGCGCGGGGCATCGGACGAAGAGTTGGCGGAGTTCATTCAGGGCGTTGTGGCGAAGAAAGAAGAACGGCACCATATTGGCGAGGCGGACTTTGTGCCCGCGTCACGGACCATGGTGCACATCGGGGGATAGGAACACTCACGCGAGGATCGCAGAGACGTATTGCTGCGACTTTTCTTCGTGGCGAGAAGACGTTGCAAGCAACGTCTCTACGACCGGATTTGTGAGATGGAGTTGCACATTATCGATATTGACTGTATTTCTAGCTGCTGCCTTGGCTGCTGCTCACGGCCAGGATCACTCCGGCTTCTTTCTTGGCTTCGATCGTAACGACTATCCCGGCGACGCTAATCTCAAAACTCTTCGCCAGACTTTTGCTTACACAGGATACTGGCTGAACAATCCCCCGGGGGGATCCTCCAATAGCTGGAGGGGCCACCGGGCCGCAGTCGAATCCGCGGGATTCGGATTTCTCGTGCTGTTCAATGGGCGGCTGTATGAGCAACTGAAATCCGTGGCGAATGCCACGCGGCTGGGAAAATCGGATGCGCGAAGCGCGGCCGCATCCGCACGGCGCGAGGGATTCCCGGCCGCCACCATAATTTTTCTCGACCAGGAGCAAGGCGGCCGCATGCTGCCCGAGCAGAAGGCTTACATTTATGCGTGGGTTGACGGCATCGTTGTCGAAGGATTTCGTGCAGGGATCTATTGCTCCGGCATTCCTGCCACGGATGACGGCAACGTCGTGACCGCCGACGATATTCGGCAAAGCGCGGGGAAACGCGAGATCGTTTACTGGGCCATCAACGACGCTTGCCCGCCCGCGCCGGGGTGCGGGTTTCCGCAGCATCCGCCAAGTCCAGCGCAGAGCGGAGTTCGAGTTGCCGAAGTCTGGCAGTTCGCTCAGTCCCCGCGGCGCAACGACGTGGCTGCGCAGTGTACCAACTATAGCGGGGACGGAAACTGCTATGCGCCCGGAGCGGAACCGCAGCGGCTATTCGTCGATTTGAATTCCGCGACGTTGCCTGATCCTTCGCAGGGGAGAAGGCATTGAGCGGCGGAAATAGCTAACGGTCAAAGACCAACGACGAAGAACCAACAATCTAAAATCAACGATCGAATTCCACCCCTTCGACAAACTCAGGGCAGGCTGTGTCGCAAAAGGCGCGACAAGGGTGGGGCAGCCAACCATCCAGCGCGTGCGCTAAAATAGAGGTATCCAATGCCAGATCGAACTTTTACCGTCGAGGAAGCGCAGTCTCTGTTGCCGGTGCTGGAGTCGCTGCTCCGTACTGCTATCGCCGGCAAAAGAGTGATTGAGGAAGTTGAGGCGGAGCAACAAGCGCTCAGTCACAGGATTTTTCTGAACGGCGGCACATTTCTGGATGTGGTGCCGCTGGCGCGGCGCAAGGCGGAGCGGATCAAGGCGGAGCAACGCGCCAAAGACGCGCTGGCGGAGATCGACTCCATCGGCGTGCAAGTGAAAGATATTGATATGGGCCTGCTCGATTTTCCCTGCGAGGTCGAAGGCCAGGTTATTCTGTTGTGCTGGAAGCTGGGAGAAAAATCGATTACCCACTGGCACGGAACGCAGGAAGGCTTCGCCGGACGCAAGCCGATTGACGAGCGGATCGTGCGCGGGAAGAAGACTAACTAGGCTGTCAGCTCTCAGCTCTCAGTTCCCAGTTCTCAGTTCTCAGTTCTGCGATGCGCGGCTGGGCGACTCACGAGGACTGATTCGCCGGCGCCTCCTCCTCGCGGAACCTGGCTTCTTCCAAAGCTCCTGATTCCAAATAATTTCTTTGGCGAGCAACATACTGCGAAGTTCCGTGTTTACAGGGAAGGAACTTCATCGCGGCGAACGCCGCCTTTTGCGGCATCATGGCATTCATTATTATGTCGTTCATTCAAGTGGCGGTTGGTCTTGGCAACAAAATCAGGGAGATATCGGGCATGACCAGGAATCGGGGAGCAATTCGTTGGCTGGCGCTGGCAATCGTCATTCTGACTTTTTCTGCCGCATCGTTCTCGCAGATTGCGGTGGGCATCTCGGTTCGTATTGGGCCACCTCCGTTGCCGGTTTACGCGCAGCCGATCTGTCCCGGTCCGGGCTACTTTTGGACTCCGGGTTACTGGGCCTGGAACGATGAGGACGGCTATTACTGGGTGCCTGGCACCTGGGTAGTGGCGCCGGTCGGCATGCTATGGACACCCGGCTACTGGGGATGGGGTGGAGGATTTTATGCGTGGCATGCGGGATACTGGGGGCCGCACATCGGCTTCTATGGCGGTATTAATTACGGGTTCGGCTACACGGGCGTGGGATTTGTCGGCGGGGAGTGGCGTGGCCGGGAATTCTTCTACAACCGGTCGGTCACCAACGTCAGTGTCACCAATGTGACCCATGTCTATAACCGAACCGTGATTGTGAACAATACGAGGAATGTGAGCTTCAACGGTGGATCGGGCGGAATTGAAGCGCGTCCCACGCGCGAAGAAGAGGTAGCCGCGCATGAGCGACATGAGGCTCCCCTCGCGGCGCAGGCTCAGCACGAACGGATAGCCAGCCAGAATCATCAGAACTTCGCCTCGGAAAATCACGGGCGTCCGGCGATCGCGGCAACGGCCAGGGCCGGCGATTTCAGCAGTCGTTCTGTAGTCGCTGCCAGATCTGCGGGCGGGGAATATCACGCGCCGGCCATGTCGCCAAGAGAAGCGCGCGTGGGTTCTGCGTCGGCGAATAGGCCGAGATCCAACGAAGGCTTCCGCCCCTTCACGCCGCCTGCGAAGAACGGTGGATCGGCTGGCAACTCAAGTCGCCCGAACGAGAGCCGTTCCAACCAGACGCGTCCGAAGAATGGATCGAGCATGTCTCATGCGGTGCCGCAGCAGAGTTCGCCGAGGCAGAATTATTCCAAGCCTGCACCCCGACCAAGCCCGCCGCCCAGGAAGCCGAGCGCGCCGAAGGACGAGCGCCCGAAAGGGCGGTAAGTGGAACATCAGACGTCGGACCTCTGACTTCAGGCGCAGAGCGTCCAGGGTGGGTCTGAGGTCCAAGGTCCGAAGTCTGAGGTCCTGCCTTCGTTTTTCTGCAAGCTTCGTTTGGCACGGCGTTCTAGACGCAGATAAAGCAGAAGTAGACTGCGCCCGGCGATTGGCGGGGTTGGTTCCGCGCCTGCAGTTCAGGTACTGGAGTGTGCGCCGGGCGAAATCTTCTCTGCTACAATTTTTGCAGGCTGAATCGCAGAAAATAGAATAGGAAGTGAGCAAGGGGCGCGCCCAAGGAGTTTCGAACAGCATGTCATTTCAGAAGCAGAAGGTCCGCCTGATCTGCGCCTTCGCCGCGCTTGGAACGCTCGCCTTGGCCGTAAGCTGCAAGGGGTTTTTCGTGAACCCCACATTGACCTCGGTGGCCATTTCGCCGACCGCGCCCCAAGTGGAACAGGGCAAGACCCTGCAACTAGCGGCTTTTGGCACTTACGATGACGGCAGCCGCAATCAGATCAAGAGCGGGGTGTCCTGGTCGAGCGACACTACCACTGTGGCTACGGTGGATCCGAATACCGGCATTTTGACCGGGGTGAGCACCGGAAGTTCTACCATTACCGCCAGCGCCCAGGCGCTGAGTTCGACCGCGACGGCTACCGTATTTAACGTGATCACTTCGATTGCCATTAACCCCACGTCAGCAAGTGTTATGGCCGGCACTGCTCAGGATTTTACCGTGAGCGCCGCTTCGAACGGGACGACCCTGAACTTGACGAGCTCTGCAACCCTTACGCCGGAACAGAACGGCACCGCCGTATCAACTATCACCTGCACATATGACGGCTCGGCGCACCAAGTCTGCACGACTTCCGCCGGGACTACCCTTCCAGGTGTCTATCAGATCGTAGCGTCGTATGCGGGCTCGAGCCTGACAGCAACAGCCACGCTTACGGTTAATTAGAATTCAAGCCACAGGTGCCCCATTTCTCGCGTCGTCTGCGAGAAGTGGGGCTTTTGACTTTTTACTTTCATGCCTCACGTTTTTCCGCGTCAATTCATGCCCAGTGGTAACGTTGTTCTCTTTCCTGCTGTGCCCTTATGATCGTGGCTACTCCAACGAACTTCATGTCTGAGATACGCTGCATCGGCATTGCTACCGGGGGCGGGGACGCGCCCGGCCTGAACGCTGTGATTCGCGCCGCAACCAGAGCGGCCATCCTCGAATACAACTGGAAAGTGATTGGCATTCCCGACGGCTTCGACGGGCTGATCTGGCCGGAGAAATCGTTCGAGCTCACGCTCGACAAAGTCAGTGGAATTCTGCCGCGGGGCGGAACGATTCTGGGCACCACGAATCGCGGCAATCCGTTTCATTACAAGACTTCGAGCAATGGGCAGGAAGTGGTGCGCGACATTTCCAGCGAGGTCATCGCCAATTCGAAGAAGCTGGGCATTGACGCGATCATCACCATCGGCGGGGACGGCTCGCAGACCATTGGCCACGAACTTTTTCACAAAGGCCTGAAGATCGTCGGCGTGCCCAAGACCATCGACAACGACCTGTCGGCCACTGAACTCACCTTTGGATTTGATACCGCGCTGCACACGGTCACGGATGCCATCGACAAGATTCATACGACGGGAGCGTCGCATCACCGGGTGATGGTGGTCGAGGTGATGGGCCGGGATTGCGGGTGGATTGCTTTGGCCGGCGGCATCGCGGGAGGCGCGCACGTCATTCTCATTCCTGAGATTCCGTTCACCATCAAGGGCGTATGCGACTTCATCGCGAAGCGCGAACTCGGCGGACGGGACTTCACGATTGTGGTAGTGGCGGAAGGAGTCAAGCTGCCTCCCGAGCTGAAAGAGAACCGGCGCGCCAGCCCTGTGGGCAACCTGATCGGCAACGCCATCGGGACGGGATCGAACAAGGAAGTGCGAGTCAGCGTGCTGGGACACATCCAGCGCGGAGGGTCGCCGTCGCCCTTCGACCGCGTGCTGGCTACGCGTTTCGGCGTGTCGGCGGTCGAGTTAATTGCACGCGGCGAATTCGGAAAGATGGTTGCGTTGCGCGCCAGTTCGATTGTCGCGGTCAACATGGCCGAGGCCATAGGAAAGTTGAAGACGGTTCGGCCGGATGGAGAGTTAGTGCGGACGGCTCGCGCGATCGGGATTGGCTTCGGAGATTAAGTCGCTCACGCCGTAGAAACGTAGCTTGCTATGGGTTGCCTGCAGCATTCCAAATCGTGGCGAGAGAGACGTTGCAAGCAACGTCTCTACAGCCAATAACCCGCAATCGGCAATGACAACTTACTCTTTCATCATAGTGTCGATGGTGCGGTAGAGCTGGCTGTTGTCCTTGACTTCCACGTACGGTTTGCCGGGATTGCTGCTCACGATGTAAACGGTGGGCGTGTGATCGAGCTTAATGGCTTTGCCCAAGTCCCGGTCGGCATTGACTTGCGCGGCGAGTTTCCCGCCCGGATCGAGGACGAAGGGCAAGTCGACTTTATGCGCGGTGGCAAATTTTTCGGCGTAGGCGCGCAGGTTTTGGGGATCGATTTCGAGCTGGTTTTCGAAAATGTAATCGCGAAATTCGTTGCCCAGGGCTTTCGAGTGAGTATCGAAGTAGCGCGCCATTACCGCCGCCTGATACGACCAATTGTGCATGGGCAAAGGAAAATCGTGACGCACGACCGGGATCTTGTAAGTTTTCGAGGCCTGCTCGACCAGCGGCGCGGTGCGCCGGCACATGGGACACTGCAAATCCTCGAAGACAATAATAGCGACCTGCGCCCCTTTCGGCGGACGCAACACAGAATCGACCGTATCCTGCGCGCATACCGTCCCAGCCAGCGCGATCAAAAATGCCAGAGACAAAATAACGAAACCATTGGGGAGTGTTTTATTCATGAATGTTAAGGTGTCGCACATGAAATCCTTCACGATTTGTTAGACGCAGGAAACCACAACCGGGCAACCTGCGCCGCATGAACTTCCAAAATTCCGTGAACTTCCGATATTCAGTGTCCAACACTATGGTAACCGAGGCAGGTTGACTCTGTCTTGAACGAGGCAAATCATCGGCTCTCCCGGTCTATGCATCGTAAGCCTTAAGTGTGGGAACGCTCCCGGGCTGGCGCGCTATAGTAGAAAGTTCCTTTTTCACCTTCGAATTCAATCGTGAGACTGATGAGCTCATTCCGTGCTCGCTGGCTGTTTGCCCTGGTGGTGGCTGCCGTTTTGTCACTTCCGGGGTGCAATCGGGGGCGGCATCGCGTGCTGGAGGTGGCGTACGTTTCGGCACCGCAGGCGGCGCTCCGCGATCAGGTCGCAGCCATTTATAACCGCGTCGGCAACGTAAAGAATGGCGAGCGTGTGGAGGTTCTGGAGCACGAGAAACGTTTCGCGCGGGTGCGCACCGCCAGCGGAATTGAAGGCTGGATTGAGCAGCGATATCTGGTCAACGAAAAGATCTTCGACGAACTGCAGAAGCTCACGGCAGAGAACCAGAACGATCCCGTGCAAGCTCCCGGAGTGCTGCGCAATGACACCAACATGCACGTGAGCCCCGGACGGGAAACCGAACATTTGTATCTGCTGGCATCGGGCGCAAAGGTCGCGCTCCTCAAGCGGGCTACGGCGGAAAAGCAGCCGGGCGCCGCGCCACAGCCAAGGGTGGAAAAAAGATCGGGCGCGAAGGCAGCCGCGGGACCTGTACTCGAGGACTGGTGGCTGGTGCGCGACGATCGGGGTCGCGTCGGCTGGGTGCTGTCGCGGATGGTCAACGTGGATGTCCCACTCGACATCGCGCAATACGCCGAAGGCCAGCGCTTCGTCGCCTTCTTCGTACTGGATCAGGTGCAGGATGACGAAAAAGGCGTGCGGAAACAGGTGCCGCAATATCTTTGTGTGCTGACCGATCCCCACGACGGTCTGCCTTACGATTTCGATCAGATCCGAGTTTTCACCTGGAACGCGCGCAAGCATCGCTACGAGACCGCATACCGCGAGCACGGCCTTGACGGGGTTCTTCCCGTGACGATCACGAAGGAGAATTTCGACAACGAAGGAGTTCTGCCGGTGTTTATCCTGCGCGTGAAAGACGAAGCAGGAAACGTCCGCGAGCGAAAATACAAACTGAACACGCCGATGGTAAGAAGAGTATTGGCGCCGGGGGAAATACCTTCGAAACCAGTTCGGAAGCGCCGAGGCTAGGATACACATCAAACCCCCTTTTCGGCGCGGTCTTCCAAATTTCATACATCTTAGCGAGCTCTCATCCCGATTTTGGGATCCACATGCGAAACATTAACACTAAGCCATTGAAAACAAATTGTTTGTGTTGGCTTGTGTTTGGATCGCGAGTTGCATTGTATGAAGTACTCAATCGTTCCTGGTTTGCTAAGCCCGCAACAGACGGGTTAATCGAAATCGGAGTTTGAAGCGCCGGCGCTCATAACTGTTCGAGGTTTTTGAGGTTCAATCGGGCCGCGTTCCCTTTGACCATCGGCCAAGGCGCTTGGACTCGATTCTGAGCTGCGAAAATTTCAAGGAGGCAGGAAATGCGTTTTGTGCGTCTTCCTATTGTTCTAGCTGTGCTGCTTGCGTTATGTGCGGCGACCGCCCCCATGTTTGGTCAATCGCTGACCACGGGCAATATTACAGGCACGGTGCTCGATCCCAGTCGTGCGGTAGTGCCGGGTGCGCCGGTCATATTGAAGGGCTTGGATACGGGCTCGACGGCGTCCACGACCACAAATTCCAATGGCGGCTATAGCTTCAGCTTGTTGAGGCCGGGACACTATCAACTCACGGTCAAGCAAGCGGGCTTTGCGGAAGTAATACAGACCGCGCAAGTGGAGGTAGGCCAGACTTCTAACGTGGAAATTGATCTTACGGTCGCGAAGGGCACGGAAACCGTGGAAGTGTCCGGCACGGCTCCCCTCATTAACACTGAGCCGAGCAACAACACCGCCTTTACGCAAGAGGAAGTGGCGCAGTTGCCCAGCGCCGGTGGCGACATCACCAACATCGCCGATACGGCGCCCGGCGTCGTAGTCAACGGAACCATGGGCTACGGAAACTTCACCGCCAATGGTATGCCGGCTACGTCGAACCTGTTCACGGTCAATGGCGAAAACGACATGGACCCGTACTTCAACATCAACAACTCGGGCGCGTCCAACCTTACGCTGGGGCAGAATGAAATCGCCGAGGCGACGGTTATTACGAATCCCTACGGCGGCCAGTATGGACAGCTTGCGGGCGCACAAGTCACGTATGTGACCAAGTCGGGCACCAACGCCTTCCATGGCAACGCGATGTACTGGTGGAATGGACGGTTGATGAACGCCAACGACTGGATGAATATCCAGGGTGAACAGGCGGCCGGCACTAAGAATATCCCGGCCTTCTCGAATGCTAACCAGTGGGCGACTTCGTTTGGAGGGCCCATTCTCAAAAACAAAACCTTCTTCTTCGTCGACTACGAAGGTATGCGTTTTCTGCTTCCCAACCAGGACTTGATAACTGCTCCGACCCCCGGGTTTGTGAGCGCGGTTCTGGCCAACGTCCCGTCTGCTGAACTGCCGGCTTTTCAGACGTTCATGGGCCTGTACACAAAGGCACCCGGCTACGGTAGCGCCCAAGTGAACCCCCTCGCGGCGGGCGATTCCTGTTCCACTCTTACTCTAGCGGTGCCTGTGGCAAACTTTAAGCCCGGCGTTACTCCCTGCTCGCAGTCCTATACCGCGACTCCGACTGCGCTGGCGTGGGAATACATCCTCGGGGTGCGCGTGGATCAGAAGTTGGGTAACAACGACAATATCTTCGGCCGTTACAAACTGGATCACGGATTGCAGCCGACGCACATAGACCCGTTCAACGCGGCGTTCGATGCCAATTCTTTACAGCCGGCATGGGATGCGCAGGCGTCGGAAACACACGTGTTCGGGCCTACCAAGACGAATTCATTCTCCGCGACGCTGAGCCATTACGTAGCTCAGTTCACAGCGCCAAGTGCGGCCGGCTTGTTCAATTACGAAGAAGCATTCGCTGAGGACTCGGGCATCTACAACTTCACGAGTCCCAACAGCGGCGCAGCTTCCTTTCCTCAGGGCCGTAACATCACCCAGTACCAGTTCATCGATGATTTTTCCTGGACGCATGGGAACCACACGTTTAAGTTTGGCGAGAACTTCCGGCGCTACGATGTGAGCGACCACAACTTCTTCATCAACTCGCCCATCGTTTATTGGGGCTATTTGACCAACTATTTGCAGTCGTTTGCAGATGGCGTAGCCTACCAATACCGCAAGAACTTCAACCAGTCCAGCGACGTGCCTGTGGCCCTGTGGGGCATGGGCGTTTATGGACAGGACGAGTGGAAAGCGACCAGCCGCCTGAAATTGACGCTGGCCTTGCGGGTGGAGCGCAATTCGAATCCGGTTTGCCAGACGAACTGCTTTGCCAATCTGACCGGAGCATTTGCAACCACCGCGTCCGCGCAAGCTGGCTACACGGGCTCCAAAGACGTTCCGTACAGCTCTGACATCAAGTATGGCCAGCACCAGGCATATCCGGGCGTGGACTCGCTGGTATGGTCTCCGCGCCTCGGCTTCAGCTGGGATCCCCGGGGCAACGGCAAAACCGTACTTAGTGGCGGGTTCGGTCAGTTCTACGATAACCCGGCCGCCCAGTTGGTAGATAACCTACTTGGAAACCCTCCGTCATCGGTTTCCTTGAGAATCAGAAGCGCTGACAACTCCTCGGGCGTGCTGCCCTTTGATCCCAACGGGGCGCCGCTTACCTGGCAGCAGTCAGCCAGCGCTTTCAAAATCACAGACAGTTTTAACCAGATTGGCACCGCGTTGCCCACGGGGGTGCATTTCAATGCTCCGTCAGTCGCTGCGATCGTTGGCACCATCCATGCTCCCGAGTGGCAGGAATGGAACTTTTCGGTGCAGCAGGAGTTGAACCGGAGCACTGCGCTTCTCGTTAATTACGTCGGAAACCACGGGTCCCGTATTATGTACTCCAACGCATGGCCCAATGCCTACGACGGGACGGGTGGTTTCTACAGCGGAACGGTTCAGCCGAGATCAGCGACTGCCGCTAACTATGGAACGGTGACTCAATATCAGTCTGGAGCAGTCTCCAACTACAATGGCCTGACCTTCAGCTTGAGAAAACAGTTCACCAAATGGGTGTCGGCGCATGTCAATTACACCTGGTCGCATAACATCGACGAAACTTCCAACGGCGGCCTTGCCCAGTACGGCTTCGAGGGTAACAATACCATTCTTGGCCAGATCTACCCAACCAACCTGCGTACAGATAACTATGGCAACTCCGATTACGACATTCGTCACCTGGTGAACGGTGACTTTGTGTTCAACCCGGAGTTCCATCACACCGGTGCGCTGAAGTGGTTGACGAATGGATGGCAGTTCTCCGGCAAGGCATTCTGGAGGACAGGACTGCCTTACACCCTGTCGGACGGCAACCTTTCGGGAACCGTTGTCGATGGCGGCGATACGATCCCAGCCACGGTTATCGGAAACGCGCAACCCGGGGGCTGCGGTGAGTCGAATGCCAGCTTCGACGGATTGGGCAAGCCGGGTTGCCTGAGCCCAGCCGGAGTGTTGGATGTTAACGCCGCCAGCGTCAGTGCGATAACCTTTTCGACGCAGCGCCGCAACCAATATCGCGGGCCGCACTACTTTGACATGGACCTGAACCTGTTCAAGAATTTCAAGCTCGGAGAGCGGTTCAACTTCGCGATTGGCGCGCAGGCGTTCAACGCGTTTAACCACCCGAACTTCGCCCTCCCCAACGCGAATTACTTGAGCAGCTGCCCCCCGGCGCCGGCTGTATGTACGACGCCCACTCCTGATCCGACCTACGGAACGATCACGACCATGCAGGGGACGCCAACCAGCCCGTACGGCAATTTCCTGGGATTTGACTCGTCTCCGCGCGTCACGCAGCTTAGCGCGAAGATCGTGTTCTAGCCTTGGATTCGGCTGCGCTCCGTGATTCGAAGGGCGGCTGAAAGACAGAAGTGATTGAGGCCGACCGCGAGGTCGGCCTCATTTTTGACCAGACTCCAATTAGCCTCCGTTCTGACTTCGAAATGCAACGGATCGAGTCTATAATTTCTACAATCGGTTGAGGTGAATTCATGAATCGAATTGGCATCGTTGTTTTGGGCACTATGCTCGCTGCATCGTTTTGCTACGGACAAGGTTCAACCTCTACTCCCTCGCAGGCGCCTGCTGCAGTCGGTCACGGAGCTTTTCCAGTCAAGGTCATCAAGTCGCTGGACTCCAGCAAATTGAAGGAAGGCGATGCGGTTGAAGTCGAAACAGCGGGAAGCTTCAAACTGCCGGATGGCACGCTGGTTCCAAAGCGATCGAAGTTAACCGGCCGCGTGACGGCCGCGAAGGCGCGTTCTAATGGCGATCCAGACTCGCAGCTGATCTTGACCTTCGACAAACTGAACATAGCGGACGGAAAGCAGCTGTCCGTTAAAGGAGTGGTACAGGCGGTGTTTCCTCCTCGAGAGGAAGCCGAGCCCATGATGGCAGGCAAAGCCACGGCAGGGGCGGGCGGTTCTTCTCTCGGGGGCGGCGATGTTGGCACGGTGACCGACGCTAGGACTGGATCAAACATGAATTCGTCTGCTTCCGCTGAGCCGGCCATGAATCCGAAGTCAGTGGGGGTGCAGGGCTTGCATGGTCTCGAGCTGAAAGACGGTGTTCTCACTTCGAACGGAAAGAACGTGAAGCTGGGCGATGGCGTACGGATGATCGTGCACGTTGACATCTTCGGCTAGACTGGGATCAACGTTGCTCGCAAAGGCAAGAATGGCGCGGCCTTGACCGCGCCATTTTTCTTTACTCGCAAGGTTCTGGATCGCCTACTTCCCGAAGATCACGGTGCTGGAGAAGTGCGAGCTCGCCGCCATGTAGAACAGCAGCGGAACCGAAAGGAAGAAATTTGTCCGCGAGGCCAGGAATGCCTGGCGCGCCAGGGTGGCGGCGTTGGCGGGTGGGGTGCCGGCCAGCGTTCCGCGAATGATTTTCTTATTGTTGGGCCAGATGATTCCCCAGACATTGAACAGCATCACGATGCCGAAGCCTCCGCCCACGCCAATTGAAATTACGTGGATGTCGTCCCCGCCCACGGGAGTGTAGTGCACGAACATCCAACCCGCGGCGTAAACCAGCACGGCGGTTATTACGCCGAGGATGATTCCGCTCGAAGGCATCTTCTTAATCACGAGAAAAAGAACGAACCAGACGGCGATCCACAGCAGCAGGAAAAAGCCGACAGTGGCGCCTGCGCTGCCGCCCTGGCGTTGCGCATCGGGAGCGACGTAGAACTGCGACCAATACCAGAATCCGATAAATACCGTGACCAGGGCGCTCCAGCGGAACCAATTCAGGGCGGGCAAGGTAAGGTTCTGAAAGATCTTTGGCTTCATGGCAGGATCCACTTGTTTCATGAAGGGAACGTTGACCAGATTGAAAAAATACAGCAAGCCCACCCAAAGAATGCCCGCGATGAAATGGAACCAGCGCAGGATGAGCTGCGTGGCTTCCTTGCCAGTGATGGCAGGCATGACTGCAGCGGCCACTTCGACGAAATGGTGCATTGAGATTTCCTCCGACAACTTATTGGCTAAGCGTCTAGTGCAGATTGTGGGCCCCCGAATGTGCTGGGGAGACGGCGCATTCGGCGTTGCGATCGACATGCAGCATTGAAAACGAATTCGGCTCACGAACCTTCGCGATGGTGAACGGCGGGTCGTGAGTCGAGGCCAGTCTGCTCTTTGCGGCCGCTGCTGTCAACTTGGCTGCTGCCAACTTGAAGGAGCGCCGGTCATGTTTCACCTTGTCGGCTCAGATCGATACTCTAGTCGATAAGAGTTGTCGAGCTCCGCTGGGCCCTCCGCTTCGCTCAGGGCAAGCTAGCCGAGGCGGCTGACCCCACGTGAGTATCTCCGCGCGGCTGTTCCTTTCATGGATTTTTCCGCGAATTGTAACAGCGCACGGGGTTGCGGCAAGTTCCAGTTGAAAAGCGGCCAGGTTCGCCGTATGGTACATGCATCTGCTGGGGCGGCGCTGTCCCTGCGAAGTTGGGGCGCCTTCCAGACAGTGATGTCCCCCCTTGTTCCTGCGGCAGCGGGAAGGCTCCGCGGGAACATGCTGTTGCGTTGAACGGGCTCATGGGCGACGCCGGGCGGTGGTTGGCAGTTCGCAGTTACACATAAAGGAGATCGGCTATGGAAAGCAATAAGCCGGCGCAGAACATTCAGGATTCCTTCCTCAACACGGCCCGCAAGGAGCGGCTCAGCATCACGATTTATCTGCTGAGCGGGGTAAAGTTAACGGGACGCATCCGCTCTTTCGACAAGTACTCCGTGGTGCTGGAGGCTAACGGGCAGGAGCAACTCATCTTCAAGCACGCCATCTCGACAGTGGTGATGGGACGGGTGGCGGCGACGCATGTCCGCACGTGCCGCATCCCGACAAAGCGGTCGGTGCAGGATCGGCGGCAGGGCCGGTTGCGGCGCCCAGCGCATCGGGCACGGGCACCGAAGGATAAGGCGTTTTCAGTTTGGGAAGTACTCACACCAAGAAATCTCGCGGCACGGCGCGTGCTGGCAGACGTGTGCCTCTGGGGACTGCACGTCGTTCGTGAGGAACCGGATGCGAGCGCGCGTTTTTGGTGGGGATGGAGGTGCGGACCCGCGGCCGCGGCGGCGCGAAGGGAGCGGTCACGGCGCAGGCGTCCGTAGCGCGCGATGCGGCTGCGATGCAGGCGATGCCGGCCGGCAGGCCTGGGCGCTGCGATTAAGCCAACGGCAAGCCCAGCATTCCGGAATTTGATGCCGACGAGTCCATGGCCGAGCTGCGCACGCTGGCGGAAAGTGCCGGGGCGAACGTGGTTGGCGAGATTCTGCAGCGGCGCGACCGGCCCGATCCGGCCACCTTGATTGGCGCGGGCAAGCTCGAGGAAATCGCGGGCGCGGCGGCGTCGGTGAATGCCGACGTGATTCTGTTCGATCACGATCTCAGTCCTTCGCAGCAGCGCAATATTGAAAAGATTATTCAGCGGCGGGTGATCGACCGCACGCAGCTGATCCTCGATATTTTTGCCCGGCACGCGCGCACGCGAGAAGGCCAGTTGCAGGTCGAGCTGGCGCAGCTGCATTACATGCTGCCGCGGCTGGCGGGGCATGGCGTGGAGATGTCGCAGCTGGGCGGCGGCATTGGCACGCGCGGTCCGGGTGAAACGCAGCTGGAGACCGACCGGCGGAAGATTGCGCGGCGCGTTCGCCACGTGGAGCAGCAACTGGAGAATGTGCGGCGGATTCGCGCGCCAGCAGCGGCAGCGGCGCGAATCGGCGCCGGTGGCTACCGTGGCGCTGGTCGGATACACGAATGCGGGGAAGTCGACACTGTTCAATGCGCTGACGCAAGGCCAGGGTGCTGGAATCGCCGCGCATGTTTGCGACGCTGGATCCGACGATTCGCGGGGTGGAATTGCCTTCGAAACGCAAGGTGCTGATATCCGACACCGTAGGATTCATTCGCAGCCTGCCGCATACGCTGGTCTCGGCATTCCGGGCGACGCTCGAGGAAGTGCAGCGGGCGTCGCTGATCGTGCATGTCTCCGACGCCAGCAGCCGGCTTTCGGCCGAGCAGGACGCGCAGGTGGAGATCGTCCTGAAAGAACTGGAGGCGGAGAAGAAGCCGCGACTGCGAGTGATGAACAAGATCGATCTGCTGGATGAGGAAGTGGCGAAGTCGCTGCAGGCCGACGCGCTGCGGCGAAGATTCGAAAACAGTCTACGTTTCGGCGGTGAGGGCACGGGTCTCGATCGCCTGCTGGCTCGCATCGACGCGATGATCGAGGAAGATGCCGTCAGCCGCGTGCATCTGCGCGTGCCGCAAAAAGAAGGGAAGATGCTGGCGATGCTGGAAGCATAAGGCGCGGATTTATTCGCGGGCATACCAGGATGGGGCGGTGGAGATGGAGGTGGAGGCGCCGGCGTCGGTGGTGAGGAGGGTCAGGGAGTGGGTGGTGGAGTAGTGAACCGGCCAAGATTTCGCTTGACAAGCGATTAATTCTGATAATATTATACATATGCGTTGCGGTGTAACGCCTATTCTAAGACTAGGGTCGAAAATGAAGATTAATATCGAGCAGGTCGAATCGAGTATTGCGGAAGAACTTGACAAACCTCTGAAGGCTGCCCTGAAGCGTCATGGCTATCCAATCCACGAAAGTTTCCGTCTTCGCCTATCTCTTCTGAACGCCGACGGTCGCAAGAAGCGCAGCAATGCGGTGGCTCAGGCGTGGGCGCCTGAGAAATCTGAACCCGCGCAGTTCTGGCTTGAGCCTTTGGCTGTTGCGGAACCGGTTCGCACCTCTGAAATCGCAGCAAGGGCCGAAACGCTGCATCCTTCTGGCGAGCCAAGCCCCAAGGCTTCGCCCGATTCGACTGGCGAGAGCCTCAATGTGCATCCTGCCGAAGCGGAGTTGCTACGGGCCTTAGATCGCGCAGAATCAACCCCAGGCTGGAGCTTCGTTTCCCTAAAGAAATTTCGCGACGAGATCCTTCCAGTGGAAAACATCCCCTACCTTCGCTCGGATGTGGAGCGACAGAATGCTCTTCGTTATGCAATCGACAATAGGCTGATACTGAGGAAGCCGGTGCCAAACCCAAAGTCTCCGCAGTTTCCAGTTACGAGTATTCGCCTCAACAGATTGATGCCGAAAGTGCAAGCCGTGCTGGGACAGTCGAGGAAGGATCTCGACTTTCACCCCATTCACATTAAAGGTGAGCCATTGTCGGCCATAATCCTCCGCGAAAGGCGATAATCATTGGCGCTCTACTATCTGGAGACGAGTGCTCTGGTCAAGCTTTATGTGTATGAGCTTGGCACGGATCACTTGGTCAGCCTTGCCGCCAGCGCCGCCGGAAATAAATTTGCGATTCTTTCTCTGGCGCAGGTGGAGTTTAGGGCTGCAATCCGGCGGCAGCAGCGCGGCGGCGAGGTATCGGGTGCCGAGGCCGACTTATTGATCGAATCCTTTCGTGAACATTCGGAAGGTCGATTCGTAATCCAGCCCTTTACGGACTCGCTCTTGGATGTTGCGTTGGCGCTGATTGACGTATACCCGCTTAGGGGCTTCGACGCTATGCAACTGGCGGGCTATATCATTCTGCGTTCGATATCTGGAGCCGAAGAGCCGATTTTTGTTTGCGCTGATAAAGCATTATTGTCAGCTGCGAGAAATGAAGGATACTCTGTGTTGAACCCGAGCTTGCCTTGATTGGCGTTCCGGAGAAGAAATTAAAATGGGCCGACAACCAAGAAGCGGTGACATTCCTTGGCTATCGGCCCATTCGATCCTGAATTGGATCGGAGGTGATACTTCAATGCTATGCCTCTTTTTGATGAAGTCAAGTGCTATATGCAGAAAATTGCGACCGGGGTCCCGAAATTCAACCTAAACGGCATAAGCTCCTTATTTTCAATACCGTGCGGGGATCCCCCTCCTATCGAAATCTGGCGGATATTTCATCCAGCGGACTCGTCCTTGCCAGCCTGAAAACAATCTTCTTCGCGTTGACACAAAGTCTTTCCAACGTTAGACTTAACAGTTTTCATAGCCCTCATTTTCCGGTCTATACCAGCACTACATGGACGAAACTCTTCGACAACTAGGCGAATTACTGCTCGGATCGATACCGACCGTGATTCTGCTGGCGCTGCTCTACGCGCTGTATACCACGATTGTGCACAAGCCGTTGCAACGGGTGCTGGCAGAGCGGCGCAGCAAGACTGAGGGCGCGGTGGAGAAGTCACGCGCCGACATTGCGGCGGCCGAGGCGCGCACGGCTGAGTACGAACAGAAATTGCGGGAGGCGCGGGCAACCGTATTCCACGCGCAGGAAGCGCGAAGGCAGGCAGTCTTGCAGGCTCGTGCCAACGCGCTGAACGAGGCTCGCCGCAAGTCTCATGCGCAAGTACAGTCTGCGAAGGAAGCCATCGAGAGCGACCGGGCAGTGGCCGAGAAGAGTTTGCCGGCCGATGCCGCGGCGCTGGCTCAGGAAATCGTGCGGCGCGTGCTGCAGCCGGCGGGAGCGGCGCGTTGATGGTCTATACGATGCTCTTTACATTGATGCTCCATACAAAGATGGCAAAAAGAATCGTCCGCGCTTTTCTTCTTGTGGTGTTGCTGGTGTGTTTTGCCAGTCTGAGGCCACTGCGCGCGCAGGAACCCCCCGCGCAACCGAAGCAAACGCAATCCACTTTGCCTGAGCGGAAGGAGCCGGCGAGTAAAGATTCGAAGCGCGAAGGCTATGGCCCCGGCCGGCAGTTGGCACATGAAAGCAATGAGGCCGCCGGCGAAGGTAAAGATGAGATGGCCGAGTTCAAAGAGTCGGCCTCCGTGCGAATGATCGGCCGACTCACCGGATTGAATCTGCAGGAGTCCTACTGGCTGAGCGTGGTGCTGAACTTTGTGGTGATTGCGGCGGTCATCGTGTGGGCTGGACGCAAATACTTGCCGGGAATGTTCCGGGATCGAAGCGCTGCGATTCAGAAGGCGATGCAAGAGGCGCAGATGGCCAGCGAGGAGGCGCGGCGCAGGCTGGCCGCAATAGAGTCGCGGCTGATGCGACTGGATGTTGAAATCGGCGCGATGCGAAATGCCGCCGAAAAAGAAGCCGCGGCCGAGGAAGCCCGCATCCGGACCGCGGCGGAAGAGGATGCTCGCAAGATTATCGCGTCGGCCGAGCAGGAAATTGCGGCAGCGGTGAAGGCCGCGCGGCGCCAACTGACCGCTTACGCGGCTGATCTAGCGGTTGGACTCGCTCGAAAGCAGATTCACGTGGATGCCGCCACCGATCAGGCGCTGGTGCGTAATTTTGCCGGGCAGTTGGGCGTGGCGGACGATTTGGGAAAGGGCAACAACTAACTGTGGCTTCGGTCGCCAGCACATACGCCCGGGCTTTCGCCGATGTGGTTCTCAGCGCACACCTCGATGCGGATCGAGCCGTGGGTGGATTGCGCGAGATCGCGCGGCTGCTGGCCGAGAGTGCCGATTTGCGGCGGGTTTGGGAGAATCCGGCGGTGCCCGCTGAGCAAAAACGAAATCTGCTGGATGCCATTGTGCAGCGCGAAGGCATCGACCGACAAGTGAGAAACCTGGTGGCCGTCCTGATCGATCATCGGCGAGTGCAGTTTCTGCCGAGAATCGTCGAACAATTGGAGAAGGAACTCGACGCGCGCCTGGGATTTGCGGAAGCGCAAATTTCCAGCGCCCGCGAACTGGGCGACGCCGAGAAGCAGACGCTGGAGACGCAGATCGAGAAAACTACCGGCAAGAAAGTCCGCGCGCGCTATGCACTGGATTCGTCGCTGCTGGGTGGGGCGACGGTCCGCGTGGGCAGCACGATTTATGATGGTTCGGTGAAAGGCCAGCTGGAGAGGATTCGAGAGGCGATTACTTCTTAGCTTCTGGCTGTTGGCTCTTGGCTTTTGGCTTGAGGCCAGCGAGGGGCGGAGATCACAGGTGCAAATGGGCAGAAACTCCTTGGCGCGCCGCTGATGGCGAAAAAGTGCAAGGGATCCTTCGACGCGCGTTGACCGTCACTTCGTGACGTTCAATGCATGCTCAGGATGACAGCGCAGAGTGGCGGAAGGCGCAAAAAATTGCAGAATGGGCTGTAGCTAAGAGCTAACAGCTAAAGGCTAAAAGCTGATCTTATGGCACAAATCAAGGCAGACGAAATTACGAAACTGATCCGCGAGCAGATCGAGAACTACGAGAGCCAGATCTCCGTGGACGAAACTGGCACTGTTATCACGCTGGGCGACGGCATCGCGCGCGTCTATGGGCTCGACAAGGTCATGGCCGGAGAGCTGCTTACTTTCCCGCACGGCGTGGCCGGCATTGCCATGAACCTGGAAGAAGATCAGGTCGGCGTTGTGCTGCTCGGCGAGTACACGGAGATCAAAGAAGGGGACGAAGTGAAGCGCACCGGGCGCATCATGAGCGTGCCTGTGGGCGACGGCATGATCGGGCGCGTGGTGAATTCACTCGGCGAACCCATCGACGATAAGGGACCGATTGCAAGCGATAAGTTCATCGCGTTGGAACGCATCGCCCCGGGCGTGATCGACCGGCAACCGGTGCGCGAGCCCATGGCGACCGGCCTGAAGGCCATCGACAGCATGATTCCCATCGGCCGCGGCCAGCGTGAACTCATCATCGGCGACCGTCAGACCGGCAAGACCGCGGTTGCGCTCGACACCATCATCAACAGCAAGGGCAACGACCTGATCTGCATCTACAACGCGATCGGGCAGAAGCGTTCCTCGATTGCGCAGGTAGTAAAGATTCTCGAAGACGCCGGGGCGATGGAGTACACGATCGTGGTGGCGGCATCGGCGTCGGAGCCGGCACCGATGCAGTACATCTCGCCTTACGCGGCCTGTGCCATGGGAGAGTATTTCCGGGATAGCAAGCGGCATGCGCTCGTGATCTATGACGATCTGTCGAAGCATGCGGCATCGTATCGCGAGATATCGCTGCTGCTGCGGCGTCCGCCGGGACGCGAGGCGTATCCCGGGGACGTGTTCTATCTTCACTCCCGTTTGCTGGAGCGCGCGTCGAAACTCAGCGACAAGATGGGTGGAGGCTCGCTGACCGCGCTGCCGATCATTGAAACGCAGGCGGGCGACGTTTCCGCCTACATTCCGACGAACGTGATTTCGATCACCGATGGCCAGATCTATCTCGAAACAGATTTGTTCAACCAGGGCGTCCGCCCGGCAGTGAACGTGGGCCTGTCGGTAAGCCGCGTGGGCGGCAGCGCGCAAATCAAAGCCATGCGGCAGGTCGCGGGCACGCTGAAGCTGGAACTGGCGCAGTATCGCGAACTGGCGGCGTTTGCGGCCTTCGGCAGCGATCTCGACAAAGCCACGCAGGCCCAGCTGAATCGCGGGCAGCGGCTCGTCGAACTGCTGAAACAGAATCAGTTCTCGCCCTTGCCGTTCTCGAAACAGATTCTGATCATCATGGCGGGCACCGGCGGATTCCTCGACGATCTTCCCGTGGCACAAGTCCGCGAGTTCGAGGCGGAGCTTTATAAGTATGTGGATTCGACCAATCCCGGACTGCTGCGCGCGATCATGGAGAAAAAGATTCTGGATGATCAATTGAAAGGCCAGTTGCAGAACGTGATCAAGGAAGCGAAGCAGCAGTTTGTGTCGGAGAAGGAAGCGACGCAGAAAGAAGCGATGGCGAAGTAGCGAGGGCTGTAGTGGAAAAGATCCTTCGCTACGCCTGAAGAACGGCTACGCTCAGGATGACAACGTCTCGGTCCAGGTTTCGAGCCAAAGGCTAAGAGCTAGCAGCTAAGCGCTGGTTTACATGGCAAACATTCTCGACATTCGGCGGCGGATTCGCAGCGTGATCAACACGCGGCAGATCACCAAGGCCATGAAAGTGGTCTCGGCGGCTAAGTTGCGTCGGGCTCAGGAACGCGCGCTGGCGGCGCGTCCGTATGCGCAGATGCTGACGAATGTGCTGAAGTCGCTGGTGGCGCGGGCCGAGATTTACGATCCCGAGACCGGGGAGCCGAAGCATCCTCTGCTGGCTCAACGGGAAGAAAAAAATATTCTGCTGATCGTTGTGACCGGTGACAAAGGTTTGGCGGGCGCGTTCAACGCTAACATTACCAAAGCGGCATTCCGGTTCCTTGAGTCCAAGGGAGGGAAGAATATTGACGTCGAGGCGATTGGCCGCAAGGGGCGCGATTTCCTACGCCGGCGCTATCCCGCGGCCACCGTGCAGACGCGCAGTCTGGCCGATATTAACGAATCACTCGATGAGGAGACGGAAGCAGCCGAGCGCGCGGGAGAGACTCAGATCACCGGGGAACACGTCGGCATCCTCGGCAAAGTGGAATTCGCACAGGCGCGAGCGCTATCCGAGAACGTGATCGCCCGCTATACGCGAGAAGAGATCGACGCGGTCTACATTGTGTTCAACGAATTCAAGTCGGTGATCGCGCAGCGGCTCATCGTCGAACAGATTCTTCCCATCGAACAGATTGGTGAGCCGCCGGTGCGTCAGGCCGAAGAGATGTCGGAAGAGGATAAGAAGAAGGCGAAAGAGGCGGCGATAAGCGCCGGCGTAGGCATGCGCGGTCCCGATCGCCAGGTGGACGAAGCCGCCTCACAGTTTGGCACGGCCCAGGTGGACTACATTTATGAGCAGCCGCCGGAAGAGTTGTTCCGCGCGCTGTTGCCGAAGTATGTGAGTATCCAGATTTTCCGCGCGCTGATGGAGTCGGTGGCGGCAGAGCATGCCGCCCGCATGACCGCAATGGATTCCGCCACTAACAACGCCACTGACATGATCGATTCGCTGACGCTGGCCATGAACCGGGCACGGCAGGCGAAGATCACGAAAGAGATCATCGAGATCGTCAGCGGCGCCGCGGCAATGTGAGAAGAAGCTTTTAGCTCTTAGCCTTTAGCTCTTAGCTTCTCCCTGCCGATTCACGCGCGGCTGCTTGCGACTTGGTTTGTGAGAGAAGCGAATGGTCCACGACGCTGCGATAAGCGGCCAGATTGAGCTAAAAGCCAATAGCTAAGAGCTGAGGTGTTATGCCTGAAAACGTAGGACATGTCATTCAAATCGCGGGTCCGGCGGTGGACGTGCAGTTTCCCGAGGGGAAACTGCCGCCGATTTATGAAGCCGTCAAAGTTGTGAGCGACGGCTTCACTGTGCCGAGCCCGATCAGCGTGATTCTCGAAGTGCAACAGCACCTGGGCGAGGGCCGGGTGCGCTGCATCGCCATGCAGCCCACCGACGGCATGGTGCGCGGAATGAAAGCTATCGATCAGGGTGGACCGATCTCAGTCCCCGTGGGCCGCGGAACATTGGGCCGCGTGATGAATGTGATCGGCGAACCGGTCGATCAACTGGGACCGATCGAATACAAAGAGCGAATGCCGATCCATCGGCTCGCGCCGGCCTTTGACGAGCAGGCGACGAGCGCGGAAATGTTCGAGACGGGTGTGAAGGTCATCGACCTGATCCAGCCGTTTCTGAAAGGCGGCAAGATCGGATTGTTCGGCGGCGCGGGTGTGGGCAAGACCGTCGTCATCATGGAATTGATCAACAACGTCGCCAAAAATCACGGCGGATTTTCCGTGTTTGCCGGCGTTGGTGAGCGCACGCGTGAAGGCAACGATCTGTGGCTGGAGATGACGGAGTCGGGCGTCATCAAGCCCGGCGATCCGGCGCACTCCAAAGCCGCGCTGATCTATGGCCAGATGACGGAGCCTCCAGGGGCGCGTCTACGCGTGGCTCTGACGGGCCTGACCGTCGCGGAATATTTCCGCGATGCCGAGGGCGCGGACACCCTACTCTTCATCGACAACATTTTTCGTTTCACGCAGGCCGGCTCGGAAGTCTCCGCGCTGCTGGGGCGAATGCCCAGCGCCGTAGGCTATCAACCGAACCTCGCGACGGAAATGGGCGAACTGCAGGAGCGCATCACGTCCACGAAGAAGGGATCGGTAACCTCGGTGCAGGCGATTTACGTGCCGGCCGACGACTTGACGGATCCGGCGCCGGCTACCACCTTCGCTCACCTCGACGCGACCACGGTGCTTTCACGCGCGCTGACTGAAATTGGAATTTATCCGGCAGTCGATCCCCTGGGTTCGACCTCGCGCATTCTCGATCCGCGCATTGTCGGCCAGGAGCACTACGACGTTGCGCAGACGGTGAAGCGCACTTTGCAGACGTACAAAGATTTGCAGGACATCATCGCGATTCTCGGCATCGACGAGTTGACCGAAGATCAGAAGCTCAGCGTCGCCCGCGCTCGCAAGATTCAGCGCTTCCTGTCGCAGCCGTTCCATGTGGCCGAACAGTTCACCGGCGCGCCGGGACGTTACGTCAAGATCGCCGACACGGTGAAGGGCTTCAAGGCTATTGTGGAAGGCAAGTACGACGACATCCCCGAGCAGGCGTTCTATATGAAAGGCCCGATCGAGGAAGTGCTGGAAGCGGCGGAGAAGATGAAGGCAGCAGCGTAAGGTCGGGCCTCCGGCTTTGGGCTTCCGGCTTCATCGGCCGGAGGGCGAGAGCCGGGTGCTGGAAGCCGGATTTGCAATGCCAGACACATTCAAACTCGAGATCGTCACGCCGGAAAAGAAAGTCGTGGACACGGCGGCCGAGGAAGTTCAGATTCCCGGTAAAGGTGGGTATCTTGGCGTGCTGCCGGGACATGCCCCGCTGATCACGGAGTTAGCCGTGGGCGAGATTATTTACTGTGAAAATACCCAGGAGTTTCGGCTGGCCGTGGCCTGGGGATTCGCGGAAGTGCTGCCCGATAAAGTGACGATTCTGGCGGAGACGGCGGAACGTCCGTCAGAGATTGACGTGGAGCGTGCACGCAAAGCCAAAGAGCGTGCGGAGCAAAAGCTAACCAGCGGCGATACAACGGTGGATGTCGAACGCGCCCTGGATGCGCTGCATCGTGCCGAAACGCGGCTGGATGTCGCGGCGAAGGGCAAGTGAAGATGCAGCTTTTAGCTTTTGGCTCTTAGCTATTAGCTCAATCGAAACAATCTGATACCGACCTCGGACTTCGGACCTCCGACTTTGGACCTCCGATTTTGGACCTCAGCCCCAGGACCTCAAGCCCCGCATTGGTGGCACCGACGCTCTGCTTATACAATTGGGCCGCTTGCTCTGAGGAGGCGGTACTGTGAAATTCCGTGTTGTCGTTTTCTCCTTCTTGTTTCTTTGTGGTCTGGCGGCCGGGCAACAAGCCAAGCCGGCGCAGCCTGAAACGCCGCAACGGCCGCCCTGGCTGGATACTCCTGAAGTGCACTCCGACAACAGTGTGACTTTCCGATTCCTGGCTCCCAACGCGCAGGAAGTCAAACTCGCGCGCGAAGGCACCGAGCAGGTGGCCATGCAGAAAGATGACAAAGGGACTTGGACCGTGAACACTGCGCCGTTGCCGCCCGACTATTACGGCTACTCCATCATTGTCGATGGCATTCGCTCCATTGATCCTTTCAATCACCTGTTGAAACCGAACTTGCTCTCAACCGAAAGTATGGTTCATGTGCAGGGGCCGCCGTCACTGCCGTGGGAGACGAACGATGTGCCGCGCGGCGAGATCCATCATCATTTCTATGCGTCCAGCGTGGCCGCCGACCAGCGCGACTTCTATGTTTACACGCCGCCCGGTTATGACCCGAGTGCGAAAACGACATATCCCGTGCTCTACCTGCTGCACGGCTACAGCGACGACGCCAGCGGATGGACAGCCGTAGGACGCGCCAACGTGATTCTCGACAATCTCATCGCGCAGGGCAAAGCAAAACCCATGATCGTTGTCATGCCGCTCGGATACGGCACCATGGAAATCATCAGCCTGGGATGGGGCGCGTGGGGCCATACCGACGTGCGCGACAAGAATTTCTCACGGTTCCGCGAGGCGCTGCTGACAGAAGTGATGCCGAAAGTTGAGAGCGAATATCGGGTAATGACCGACCGCAATTCGCGGGCGATTGCCGGGCTTTCGATGGGCGGATCGGAGTCGTTACTCACCGGGCTGAACAATCTCGACAAGTTTGCCTGGATTGGCGCCTTCAGTGCCGGAGGCATGCCTGACGAGTTTCAAACCGATTTCCCCGCGCTCGACGTGAAGGCGAACTCGCAGATTCGCTTGCTGTGGATTGCGTGCGGCACCGAGGACCATCTCATCACGGTGAACCGCAATCTGCGGGAATGGCTGAAATCAAAAGGCGTGCAGCACACCGATATCGAGACGCCGGGCATGCACACGTGGATGGTTTGGCGAAGGAATCTGGCGGAGTTTGCACCGTTGTTGTTCCGGTAAAATCCTGTTCCTGTGTTGGCTGGCGTTTTGCGACAGCAGCCACGCGTAGAGACGTTGCTTGCAACGTCTTGCCGGCGGCAGAGAAGCCGAAGACAGAGACGTAGCAAGCTACGTCTCTACCAATGAATGTGGCCAAGGTTACCGTACGTTGACGTGATCCCTTTCCGCGGGCACGTAGTTCACCGCTGCCGTGCGCTCCAGTTTGTCCCAGGCGAACCTGCGGCCTTCGAGCGCGCGCTTCAGGGTCTTGAAGAGCACAATCGAAAACAACTGGCGATAGGCAAAGCGCTGCAGCCACACCTGGCTCAGCAGCCAGGCATCTTCTTTGTCATCGGGGCTGCGGCGCTCCAATGCGAAGGCAATTGCCGACGCGATGAAGTCGATTACCAGGAACGCAAAGAAGAAGAGTACCAACTTGTGGAAGCTGGCCGGATCGGTGGAGTCGGGATGGAAATGTTTTTGGATGAAATACCAGACCGTTCCCAGAGCGAACATGATGTCGATGAGCGGCGAAACCAGTGGCAACAGAATCTGGAAAATGACGATGTTCGGCAGCGCCACCCATCCCAGCGCGCCCTTGCGCGCGAACACTCCGCGATGTTTATAAACTGCCTGCAGAATGCCGAAGGACCAGCGGAATCGCTGACGCATCAAGGCGTTCGCGTTGGTGGGAGCTTCGGTGTAAGCGAGTGCCATGTCCTCGTACTCCACGCGATATCCTCGGCGCAGCAAGGCCATTGTCAGATCCGCATCTTCGGCGACGGTGTCGATGTGATATCCCCCGGCCTCGCGAACGGCGGAGACGCGCCATGCGCCGATCGCCCCAGGCACGACGCTGACCGCGCCCAGAACATCGAGGGCGCGGCGCTCGAAGTTCTGGCTGGTGATGTATTCCAAAGCCTGCCAGCGGGTCCAGAGATTGACGCGGTTGCCGACTTTGGCATTGCCCGCAATGGCGCCGACTTTAGGGTTGATGAAGTGCGGCACCAGGCGTGCAATTGCATCATGAGCGATGATGGTGTCGGCATCGATGCCCACGAAGAGTTCCGCATCTCCAATGTGCTCGATGCCATAGTTGAGCGCTTCGGCTTTTCCTGAGTTCCGTTTTGTGAGGATTAAAACTTTTCCGCTGGCAGCTTCGGCGGCGAAGGTTTTGCGGGCGACTTCGAGCGTCCGGTCCTTGGAGCCGTCATCGATCACAATCACGCGCAGATTCGGATAGTTCGAGTTAAGCGCCGCCCGCACGGTTCGCTCAATGACTTTTTCTTCGTTGTACGCCGGAATCAGCACGGCAACTTTCGGCTTGTAAGACGCGATTTCCGCGGGTTTACCGAAAATCTTTTCGTGCATGCGGTCATAGACGGCGGCTGCACCAATAAAGATAAGGCGCCCGGTCATCAGCAGGTCGCCCACCAGAAAGATCCACGTGATGCCGAGGACAGCGGCGTCGAAAAGCCAGAAGCCGAAGCGGTCCAAACGTGCGGCCCAAAGTTCGCCGGCCGGCAGCGGGGCCATCACGTCGGCGCGAGTCTTGCCGAGAAGTTCGTAAACCGGCGCAATCTCATATCCGCGCGCCCGGATTCCGTCGATGATCATGGGCAAAGCGCGAACGGTTTCCCTGCGATCTCCTCCGCCGTCGTGAAGCAGGACAATGTTTCCGCACCGCAGATTTTCCTGGCGGCAGGGCGGCAGGTGCGTCAGCACATAGGACGCGATTTTTTCGGCGGAAGGATTCCCGCTCCAGTCGTCGGGATCGATTCGATTGCCGACGGTGATATATCCCATTTCCTGCGAAATCTCGAGCGGACGCACCTCATCGGCTGTATCGGGCTCTTCGTCGATCGCATAGGGCGGCCGCATCAGAGTGGCGCGGATGCCGACCAGGCTCGCGAAGAGGCGCTCGGTGAGGTTCAACTCTACTTTCATGTATCCGGTCGAGATGTTGCTCACGTCGGGATGGGTGAAGGTATGGTTCCCGATGGTATTGCCTTCTTTATAAATTCGTTTAGCGATGCCGGAGAATTTGTCCGTCTGAATGCCGATCAAGAAAAAAGTAGCCGTTGCATGTTTCTGCTTGAGCACGTCCAGAATTTTAGGAGTCCAGTCCGGGTCGGGGCCGTCGTCAAAGGTCAGCGCCACTTTATTGGGACTGTAGCCGTAGCGTCCTACCCGATAAGGCTCGGGCAGGTTCTGAAATACTTCGTCAGTAATGAGGTGGCTATCGGTGTCGATGGTCAGGTCGCGAGTTCCATGGGCGGGTTTGTCTTCAATGCGTAGAATCTCGCCCTGCCCCTCCATGTCCACATCAGCTCCGGGCGGTACGTCCTTCAATTTGTCGGCCGCCCCGGCATCCCCCGGCATGTCCCACACTCTCCACAGCGATCGATCTTCGCTGCCGAGCCGCCACAGCGCAAAGGTCCGGATTCCGAGTGACTGCGCGGACCGCATGTGATTGAGTGCGGTAACCCCGTCGAGGAACCAGACATCGTGCCGCAAAGCCTTTTCATCGAGGTAGCTGAAGTGCGGGTTCATCGCGTCGTCGTCAAAGTTAATGTCTTCGTCGGAATCGCGCGCGGCCAGCCACGCTTCTTGAACGCTCACGCTGGCGTCGTGGACCTCTAGAGGCAAGCTGCCTTTCTTTGGTTTCAGAACCCAGTCGTAGCCGTAATTCGCGATCGCGCAAATGATCTTTTCCCGTGGAATGACGCTCCTGGCAAAAGCCAGATTCTTGACGAACCAGTCCTGCGAGGCCACTGGACCAGATGCGGCGCCGGGAAAATGCTCGTCGTAGTTCATGAGCACGACGCCGTCGGCCGCCGCCGCCACCGCGGGATAATCGTATTCGCCGTTATGCGGCGGCACTGCGACGTAAAGCTTCATTCCACGAGCGTGTAATTCGCCGGACAACTCCTTTAACAGAGCGAGATAACCAGGCTGGCCGCTGGGAGGAAACGCCTCAAAATCGATCATCAATCCCCGGTAGCGGCCTGAGGAAAGAAACTGCGCGGCTTGACGGCGAAAAAGCGCGCGCGCCTCCGGATTGTTCAAGAAACCAGAGATATCGCCCAGCCAATCCTTGCCGTCGAAATTGTTCACCATGGGGAAGACCTCCATGCTGGGGTCTTCCGTCTTCAGAAAAGGCATCACGCGGTCGTCCACCGGAAGGACGGTGCTGCCTTGCACGACATCGAAATACTTGTTGGTTTGATCGTCGATGCCTTGCAGTCGCCCGTCCGCGGTAAGCACATGCAGCCAGTCGGGATAAAGCATGTCGATCTGGCGGGCGTACAATCGTAGTGAAGAAAAACTGGCCGCGTCCCAGGGCACATAGAAAGCCGCGCGAATCCCTTCGTCCTGATTCAGCTTGACCTGCGATGCAGCTACTTTGGTCTTGCGATGCGAGCGGGCTACAAGTTTCTTTTGCCGGTCTCGAGCCTTCTCCCGTTCGCTCTCCTTCAGGGCCCTGAAGCCGCGCTTCTGAGGAGAAAAAAGAAGTTCGGGCAAAGGCTCATCGCGGAGTGCCGTGTAGACGAAGAAAATAATCAGGGCGGAAACGAAAACTGCGGTGACGTTGAGCAGACGCCGCAGGCGTTTCCACCGGGCTCTTCGCGGATCATAGAAAACTGGCTCAGCCATGGGGGACGAAGTTCATCGTATGCCGCGGGCGGCAGACGGTCAATTCTAGACGAGGCAGGGTGAGTTTAGCTGCTTCTACTCACGTAAGATGCATTTTCCCGGCTCCGGGGTTACCGCAAACGCGTTATGATTCGCAGCGTGCGCGAACTGGGGCGTGGACCTTTGCGGGAACTCGTGCGGGAAAAAGCGCGGTTTTTTCTTGGTGCGAGCCTGGCGGCGCTCGGCCTGCGTCTTTTTCTGGTCGTATATTTTCCGTCGGTGGCTGACGATTCCAAGTTTTACGCCGACATCGCGACAAACTGGCTACAGCACGGCGTCTACGGCATAACGAACTCAGGCGTCATTACTCCGACACTGGCCCGCTTGCCGGGGTATCCCGCGTTTCTGGCCGTAATCTTCGCACTGTTCGGGGTCGGGAACTTTCGGGCAGTCTTGCTCGTGCAAGTCTTGTTCGACCTGGCGACGTGCTTCCTGATTGCCGATCTCGCACGGCGATTGTTTTCCTGGCGAGCCGCACAGGCGGCATTCCTTCTGGCTGCGCTCTGTCCTTTTCTGGCCAATTATGCCGCGGCTGCTCTCACCGAGACCCTGGAGACCTTCTTCACCACGCTGGCTCTCGACCTGGCTTTTTGTGGGTTGGAAATAGGCGAAACCGGGTCGGCGGCTTCATCACGCGCGGGCTGGCTCGGCTGCGGACTCGCAATCGGAGGAGCGATCCTGCTCCGCCCCGATGGAGGCATACTGCTGGCAGCGATCGGCGGCTATTTGCTATGGCTGCTAGCACGCCGTATGCGGACGAGTCCAGGCGTTCCCTTCGAATTGCGCCTGAGGCCGCAAGCAATTATTTGGGCGGGACTGCTGGTCGCCATCGGAGCGTTCGCGCCGCTGATTCCCTGGACGGCGCGTAACCTGCATAGCATGCACCGCTTTGAGCCGCTGGCCCCGCGCTACGCAACCGACTCCGACGACGTGGCCATGTACGGCTTCAATCGCTGGGTCAAGACCTGGATCGCGGATTACGTCTCGGTGCAGGAAATTTACTGGAGCGTCCCTGGAGCCGAGATTGACATTACGAAGTTGCCGCGGCGCGCATTCGATTCCCCACAGCAGCAGCAACAAACCAGCGCGCTATTGGCGGATTACAACCGCGACCACGAGATGACCCCGAAACTCGATGCCGGCTTCGCAACCCTGGCAGCCGATCGCGTTCACGACTCGCCGTTCCGCTATTACATCTGGCTGCCTGCGGTACGCATCGCCGATATGTGGCTGCGTCCGCGCACCGAACTGTTTCCCTCAGATCCCCGCTGGTGGGAGTTCAACGACGATCATCGCTGGCTCGCGGTCAGCCTCGGACTTGGCCTGGTGAATCTGCTTTACGTCTCCTTGGGACTCGCCGGGCTGGTGCGCTCCCGCGAATTTTTTGGCATCGGCCTATTCGTTTTATTTCTGCTGCTGCGTTCTACATTTCTTGGAAGCCTGGAAAATCCCGAGCCGCGTTACACCCTGGAATGCTATCCCGTAGTAATCGTTCTTGCCTCAGCACTCTTCCGGCGCCTTGCATAAACTTCCAAATTTGGAAGCCTCATCTGCAATATGGCGTATTCAAACGTTTAACCAGACCCACAAATGTTACAGATTGAGCTTGAATGTTTCGCTAGCGACGTTGCACAATAGCGCCCCATCAGGTCCCCAGGGTCTCCCTGCTAACTTTTGTTCCTGGGCAACACGTAATCAGAAATCGACGCCCACTTGGGCGAAGGGAGCTTTCTATGCGTTCTGGCTCACGTGCAGTTGCTCTAGTTGCCGGTCTTTCTCTCCTCATCGGCAGTCTGGCATGGTCGCAAGTGGCGACGACTTCTGTGAAGGGAACGGTTTATGACTCGAAAGGCGCAGTCGTGGCCCAGGCGGACGTGAAGCTGGAGAATGCCTCCACCGGCTTCTCTCGCTCCGCGAAGACGAATGGCCAAGGGGAGTACGAGTTCGTTCAGATTCCGCCGGCAACGTATACAATCTCCGCCTCGTCCGCAGGATTTGGCACGGCAAAGGTGACCGGTGTCCAGTTGTTGGTGAACACGCCCGCTACCCAGAACTTTAATTTGAACGTGGCTGCGGCGGCTGAAGTCGTGGAAGTCCAAGGTACGACCGAACTGGTAAATACTCAGGACGCCTCGATCGGCAATGCCTTTGAGTCAAAGCAACTTCTCAACCTGCCGTCGGAAGGCCGGGATGCCGTCTGGATCTTGAGCCTGCAGCCGGGAGTTTCCTATGTCGGCGGCAAAGAAGTGGACCAGTCTTACGACAGCCGAGGCGGCTCCGTAAACGGCGCTCGCAGCGACCAGACGAATGTGACCCTGGACGGCGTGGACAATAACGATGCCAACACCGGCAACGCGTTCCAGGGCGCGCTCCGCACCACGCTGGACTCTCTGGAGGAGTTCCGCGTCGCGACCAGCAATTCGAATGCAGACCAGGGCCGTTCGTCAGGGGCGCAAGTTTCGCTGATCACCAAGAGCGGAACCAATAATTTCCACGGCAGCTTCTATGAGTACAACCGGTCGAATATCGGCGAAGCCAACGACTGGTTCAACGAGCAGGCTCAAGTGAGTTCCGGCCTGCCCAACAAACCCGGACAGCTGGTTCGGAATACTTTCGGTACGGCAATTGGCGGGCCCATCATCAAAGACAAGCTGTTCTTTTTCGCAGCCTACGAGGGGCAGCGCACCCACGAGAATCTGCAGATTACGCGCACTGTGCCCAGCATGTTGCTGCGCGCCGGGACGATCCAGTACTTTGATGGAGGCGGCAACCTTGTACAACTCAACCCCACGCAGATTGCCGGAATGGACCCCAACTGCACGAGCACGGGAACTTGTCCGTTAGGGCCCGGCGTGGATCCGGCGGTCCTCCCCGTATTACAAACCTATCCAGTGCCCAACAGCACAGCCGCCGGAGACGGCCTGAACTTCGTCGGCTACACTTTTCCGGCTGCTGTTCCCTCGAAGCTGGATACCTACATTCTCAAGTTGGACGCGAACTTAACCTCCAAACAGACTTTTTATATTCGAGGCAATTTGCAAAACGATCGCTTCGTTCCTCCAGATGCCACCAGCGCTCCGCAGTTCCCCGGAGAGCAAGCCAACGTTACCGACAAGAACAACGCCAAGGGATTAGCGGTGGGATATGTCTGGACGATCACCAATAACGTCGTAAATAATCTCCGCTACGGTTACATTCGTCCCAATGTCAGCGGTTCGGGGCTGCAGACTCAACCTTTCGTCACTTTTCGCGGCTTGGACAATCCCCAAGGCGAAAGTAGCACCGACATTATCATCGCCCCAACGCACAACTTTGTGGATGACCTGAGTTGGCGGAAGGGAAATCACACCCTTCAGTTCGGGGGGAACTGGCGGATCATCAACGACATTCGATCGGCCAATGACCTGTCTTTCCTGGGCGCGGAAACCAATCCTTCGTGGCTGACCGGCTCAGGCTTTGCCAACACGGGGCAGAGCTTGGATCCGGCAGCCTTCGGATATCCCGCGGTGGTAAATGGACAAGCCTACGACCTGGCGATGGCAACTTTGGCTGGTGTGATTTCGGAAGGCTTCTCCAACTACAACCGCACCAAAACCGGCTCCGTGCTGCCGGTGGGGGAGCCGGCGAATCGGCACTTCAAGTCCAACGAGGTCGAAACCTATTTGCAGGATTCCTGGCGGGTCAAACCCAATTTCACAGTTACTGTTGGAGCGCGTTACACGCTGCTGCAGCCGCCTTATGAGATCACCGGGCTTCAAGTTTCTCCTACGACGAGCATTGACAGTTGGTTCAACCAACGAGCAAAAGGCATGCTGCTCGGCCAGCCCTACGCTCCACTCCTGGAGATCGGGCTAAGCGGCAAAGCTAACAACGGCAATCCGTACTGGTCGGAGGACTACAAAAATATAGCCCCCCGCTTTGCGTTTGCCTGGTCTCCCAGTTCGAACGGCACAGGGTGGCTCAGTCACTTGCTGGGCGCCAGTGGAAAGACCTCGGTTCGCGGTGGATTCGGTATTTACTACGACCACTATGGCGAGGGAATCGTGAACTCATTCGATAAGAACGGCTCGTTTGGACTTACGACACAACTTTCCAATCCAGCCAGCGTCCTGTCGCCGGACACGGCCCCGCGCTATAGCGGCTATAACGCCATTCCGCCGCCATTGGTCCTTCCGGCACCTACCGGAGGGTTTCCGCTCGTCCCACCAAGCACTCTTAGCGGTGGCGGTTTTTCGATTACCTGGGGCATGGATGACAAGATAAAGACCCCTTATTCCGAGGTGTTCGATTTTTCGCTGACTCGCGAGCTGCAAAGTGGATTCGTAGTGGAGGCGTCCTACATCGGGCGGATGTCGCACCACCTGCTGCAGGAAGAAGATCTCGCCATGCCGCTGGATTTAGTCGATCCCAAATCGAAGACCGATTATTTCTCGGCAATGACTCAACTTTCGAAGGCCGCCAACGCGGGAACGGACATCAATAGTCTGGCGCCGATTCCGTACTGGGAGAATTTGTTCCCTGGCGCGGCGGGACAACTGGGCTTCGGTCCGCCGGGAAGCTCGGCAAATCTAGGCTGCGCCCCGGGAGATAGCGCAAGCGCCACGAACTATACGGCAACCCAGGCAGTTTACGATATGAATTCCTGCTTCGTCGGTAATGAGACGACCTCATTATTCTACTTGGACCTTCCCGATTACTGTCTGCCATCTTGCTCGGCGCTCGGTCCTTATGCCTTCTTCGACTCCCAGTATTCGTCGCTGTACGGATGGCGCAGCATCGGCAGCGCTGCTTACAACGCCCTGCAACTGATGCTTCGACACAAAGGCAAGGGCCTGGATTTCGACGTGAACTATACGTATTCGAAGGCAATGGATGTGGGCTCGAATGCGGAGCGCATCAACGAATTCCAGGGCGGCGGTTTTGCCAGTCAGGTCATCAACTCATGGGCGCCGGGGGCTCTACGATCGGTCTCGGATTTCGACACTACCCACCAACTCAACGCCAACTGGGTTTGGGAAGTCCCAGTGGGTCGCGGCAAACATTTTGGCGGCAATATGCATGGGGTGGGCCAGGCCATTGCCGGCGGCTGGATTTTAACCGGAATTTATCGCTGGACGAGCGGCTATCCATTTTCGGTTGAGCCAGGGCTTGGTTTTTGGGCCACGAACTGGCAGCTGACTTCGGCGGACGTCCTGGTCGGGCCAAAACCAAAGACCGGAGTCTTCACCGATCCAACCGGAAACCCGAACGTGTTTCAAGGCGATCCGAATCAAGTCGGCACACTGTTCCGTCATGCCTATCCCGGAGAGTCTGGTCAACGCAATAACCTCCGAGGCCCTGGTTTTTTCGGGATCGATACGGGACTGGCCAAGGTTTGGGCAATCACCGAACATCAGAACGTGCGCTTCAGCTGGGAGGTTTTCAACACCACGAATACACCGCGCTTCGATGTAGGCAGTATGCAAAACGTCGGCAACAACAGCGTCGCCAGCGGTTCAACCTTTGGCGAATACACCAAGACCATGACTACACCGCGCGTCATGCAGTTCGCCCTGCGGTATTCGTTCTAACCGGGCTATCGATCAAGTGAAAGGAACGGCGAAAGCCGTCCCTTTTTCTGCTGTGAATTGCGCTTGTCTACCCCAGCGGCGAGTCGCTCATGCGGAAGCGGGTGCGGACGTGTTCGGAGAGGAACTCGATTGCGGAACGGTTCTGCACCGGATCGATTTGAGCCAGATACTTCATGGCTTCGACCAGCAGGCGTTGACCGTCCACGTAACGAGGGTCTGAGGTGCGCTCCCGCCGCTTGTTGCCCAACTTAGGTGGGACTGTAATCGTAAAAACCTTGGCCATGAATGAACCCAACTGAAGGTGAGGGTCAGTATAGCTCCCGGAGTGCAATTCTCAGCACACCTTCTTGTTCTTTAAATTCAACAACTTAACCCCTGGGTGAAATTGTCTGCGTCTTACCTGTGGTCTTCAGCTTGAATACATCGTCAGGAATCTTTTTTTCGTTGACCTGAATGTCAGAGTATTTGGTCAGCCGGTAATCCTCCTGCGGCGAGATGAATTTCTGCTGCACCGAAATTCCCTTGTCGAGATCGATCCAAAGAAAAATTTTGTTGTAAGTATTGCGAACCTTTTCGGACTTGGGAATGAGTTGCAACTGTGCCGTCGCGACGCCGTTCACCGTCTGCGGGCCAACATAGGTCACGTCGAACGCCTTTACCAGATCCTGACCGCTGCCGCCGAAGCCGAGCACGACGTAACTTTCTAAATCGGCGCGGCTCTTTCCCAAGTCGTAAACCGTCACCTGGTCGGGCTTGGGTTGATACATCGAAATCTTACCGCCGCTGTAGAGCACATATTTCGGTTCGGGCTTTAGGTGTTGCAGATCGGGCCCAGCCATTTTGACGTCGGCCATCATTTCGATGTCCTTGCCATTGCGCCGGAAATAGATCGTGCCAGTTTGAATCTCGTCGATTTCGTCGATCACTTTTTCGTAACTGTCCCACTCAAATTCGGCCTGCGCATTGTGAAAGCTGGCGGCGGCCGCGTCCATTTTTTTCAGGACTGCGTCCAGGTCCCCGGAGTCGGCAGGCTTTGCCTGGGGCGCAGCACTAATGCCAACCAACATGCAGCAGGCGGCAATGTTGAGGATGAAGGAGAGCCGAATCATTCGAGGATTCTTTTCGAGCCGCTATTTTTTCGAATCGTCATTCGAATCCCCGCCGCTTACTCTCGCCGGGCCAGAACTTTGTAACTCTGAACTCTGCCTTTGCCGTCAGAAACCGGCTCGTAACTCACGATCGAGACCGCCCCTGAAATCGGTTCGATGATGCGCAGCAATTGATCGCGGACAGAACTGTCATCCCCCGGCGAAACCGCGCTGGCCGCAACCTGGTAGATGAGGCGGCCCTCGGCATCCGCCGTGACCACCACTTGAGTCGGATGCGGATACCGCGCGATGGGTTTGTCATTGAAGTTGATCACGCGCGGCGAGAACAGAATAAAAATCAAAATCAGCGTGACCATGATGTCGTAGTGCAACGTGCCACGTTCGTACTGCCAAAGAATGTATCCGCGAATTGTTCGCCAGATGGCGTTCATGGGCAGGGGCGCGCTGGGCGCGGTGCTGGTGAGTTCCGCTCTCTGCAAGTCTACTAGCTCCTGGCTCCTGGCTCCTAGCTGTCTTAGCGGTCTTCGCCGTCCGGCTGCCGGCTTCCGGAAGCCGGCGAGCGGAACCCGGCTTCCCCGATTTACTTAGAAGCTTTTCTTCGTAATCCGCTCCGCCCCGATATAAGGCTGCAGCGCTTCGGGAATCAGTACACTGCCGTCGGCCTGCTGATAATTCTCTACAATCGCAACCCAGGTGCGCCCCACGGCCAGACCGCTGCCGTTGAGCGTGTGCACGAATTCGGTCTTGTTCTTGCCTTCGGGACGATAGCGAATGTTGGCTCGCCGCGCCTGATACGATTCGAAATTCGAGCACGACGAAATCTCGCGGTACAGTTGCTGCCCCGGCAGCCAGACCTCGATGTCGTAGGTCTTCGCCGAAGCTGCTCCCATATCGCCAGTGCACAGCGCCATCGTCCGGTAATGCAGGCCCAGTTTCTGCAGTACTTCTTCGGCATCGCGGGTAAGTTTTTCGTGTTCCTCGTAGGAATTTTCCGGCCGCGTAAACTTCACCAGCTCCACTTTCTGAAACTGATGCTGCCGGATGATGCCGCGCACATCTTTTCCGTACGATCCCGCCTCGCTGCGAAAGCACGGCGTATAGGCCGTGAGCGAGATCGGCAGCCGCCCCTGGTCAAGCACTTCGTCCCGATAAAGGTTCGTAACCGGAACTTCCGCGGTGGGAATCAGCCAAAGATCTTTGTCGCCATGCGGCACGCGGAAAGAATCGGCGGCAAACTTCGGCAGTTGCCCGGTGCCATACATCGAATCGGAATTCACCAGGTACGGAGGGAGAACCTCGGTGTATCCGTGTTGGCGCGTGTGCAGGTCGAGCATGAAGTTCATCAGCGCCCGCTCCAGCTTCGCTCCCAGATCCCAATAAACGGCGAAGCGCGCCCCGGTCAGCTTCACCGCGCGTTCCAGATCGAGAATTCCGAGTTCGGCGCCGAGGTCCCAATGAGCCTTAGGCGTGAAGTCAAACTTCGGCGCCGTGCCCCAGCGGCGGACTTCGACATTCTGCTCGGCGCTGATCCCGATGGGCACGCTCGCGTGCGGCAGGTTGGGAATGCCCGCGAGTATGTCGCGCAGACGAGCATCGAGATCGGCAGCGGTTTTTTCCAGCGCCTGAATCTTCTCTCGCAGATTCTTCGTCTGCGCCATCGTCGCGGCTCGCATCCTGCCCGCTCTTTTTTAACTTGGCGATTTCTTCCGACGTCTTGTTGCGCTGAGCCTTGCTGGTCTCGGCCTCAGTGATGGCCTGCCGCCGCTGGGTGTCGACTTCGCGAAAGTCCCTGAGCACCGCAGCCGGATCCATGCCACGCTGGCGCAGCCTTCCTTCTACCAAAGTCAGGTTTTCGCGAACAAAGTTCAGATCAAGCATGGATGAACTAATGTATAGGAAAAGCCCAGCGGAATGCACGTCCGGGGCGTCAATCAGACTGGACACCACTTCAAGGGCGTCATCCTGAACGGCGCCGTTCTTCAGGCGAAGTGAAGAGCCTGCCCTGAGCGAAGTCGAAGGGATCTCGCGCTGACCTGCGACCGCCCCACGCGAGATCCCTCGCCCGGCTGAACTGCGCCGGGCTTCGGGATGACGCCTTCAAAGAGAGAGAGCGCGCGCGAAAGAGACGAGCGCCCTTTGGCGGATTCCTGCCGACTGTGTAAACTACCTTCGCGATGAGGTCGTCCCCCAGATGTGCCGCCATTCTCTCGTTTCTGCTGACCTGGCTGACAATTATTGTCGGCGCGTCCGTCAACTGCTTCGCCTCCGCCTACGACGGCCATCCCAAGCTGGTTGTGGTGATTGTGATCGACCAGTTTCGCGGCGATTATCTGGAACGTTATCGCACCCAGTTCGGCGACGGCGGCTTCCGCCTGTTCCTCGATCATGGCGCTTACTTTCCGAATTGTAACTACCACTACGCCAACACCCGCACCGCCCCCGGACACGCCACATTGTTTACCGGCGCCTACAGCAACGGCCATGGCATCCCCGCCAACGAGTGGTGGGACCAGAAGAAGAAGCACATGGTCACTTCCGTCGAAGACGACGCCACAAAACTTGTGGGCGTCAGTGGAGACAAAACCGGCGCCTCGCCGCACAACCTTCTGGCCGACACGCTGGGAGATGAACTCAAGCTGGCCACGCAAGGCAAGGCCCGCGTCTTCGGAGTGTCATTGAAAGACCGCGCCTCCGTTCTCCCCGCCGGTTTCGCTGGAGATGCCGCCTATTGGATTGATCCGGCAACCGGCGCATGGGTAACATCCACGTACTATCGCGACGATCTGCCGAAGTGGATTCAGGATTTCAACTCAAATCGACCGGCGAAATATTGGGATCGCGAATGGAAGGACGCGCAGGGAACGGTTCTCCGCTCGACCGCTCATCGCAAGAGTAAAGACGGCGCCGAAGCCGGCTTTTATGAAGTCGTCGGCCCGACCGCGCTGGCCAATGAATACGAATTCGAGTTTGCCAAGGAGTTGATGCAGTACGAGAATGTAGGCCGCGGCCCGGCTACGGATCTGCTTTCGATCAGCCTCTCGCCCAACGACATTCTTGGCCACCAGGTCGGCCCCGATTCCCCCGAAATGCATCAGATGGCGCTCGATCTCGATCGCGAACTGGCCGACTTCATCGGTTTTCTTGGACATCAGATCGGGTTAGCCAACGTGTGGGTGGCGCTATCGGCCGACCACGGTGTTTCTTCGCTGCCCGATGCGGTCAAGAAGTTGCACATTCCGGCGGCGAATCTCGACAGCCGCAAACTCGAATCTCAAATCAACAATGCAATCGCAACGAAGTTTTCTGCCGGCCATCCCGCCGCATACGTGAAGCTGGACTACCCGCTGGTCTGGCTCGATGAAGATGCCTTCGCGGCCGCGCACGTCCGCGAACACGATGCCGAAGTGGCGGTCGGCGAGGCCATGAAGCAAGCGGGACTGCGCGATTACTACACGAAGTCGCAGCTCGCCGCCGGCGAAGCTCCCAATACTGCGCTGGGACGAAAATATCTGAACAGTTATTCCCCGGAAGGAAGTTGGTTCGTGATGGGAGTCGGCGATATTTATACCGTCGGCTCCAGCAAAGGCACCGACCACGCCTCGCCCTACAATTACGACACACACGTACCGTTGGCGTTTTACGGTTTGCCGTTCCAGCCGGGGACGTATCGCTCGAACAGCGAACCTGTTGACCTGGCAGCCACGCTTGCGTCCCTGCTCGGAATCAATGCTCCCACACATTCTGTAGGTCGCGTGCTGACAGAAGCGCTCGCGCCCTCGCCCCGCGTGTCGGGGCGCATGTCGGGGCGCATGTCGGGGGAAGACCAGCCATGAGCGCCGCCAATTCTCAATCGTCGACCCCAGATCTCAGCGTAAACTTTGCCGGCATTGACCTCAAGAATCCAGTCATCGCCGCCAGCGGTACGTTTGGCTACGGAGTCGAATTCGAGGATGTAGTCCATCTCGGCAAGCTGGGCGGCTTTGTGGTGAAGGGATTGTCGAAGGAACCGATGATCGGCAATCCTCCGCCCCGTCTGTGGGAGACCGCGGCGGGCATGCTCAATGCCATTGGCCTGCAAAATATCGGGGCCCAGGCGTTTCTCGAAGAAAAGTTGCCGCACCTGCGCAGCATCAAGAACACGGTCGTCATAGCAAACGTCTTCGGCTACACCCGCGAAGACTACGAGCGGACGATCGAGATCCTCAACCAGGGCGAGGGAATCGCCGCCTATGAGTTGAACGTCTCCTGTCCCAACACCGAGCAGGGAGGGTTGCAGTTTGGCACCGATCCGCGTTCGCTGGATGAAATCGTGACGACCGCCAAGCGCGTGGCGCGAAGGCCGCTGATTGTCAAACTTTCGCCCAATGTGACCAGCATCGCGCAAATGGCCTACGTGGCGCAGGAGGCGGGCGCCGACGCGCTCTCGGTCATCAACACATTCGTAGCCATGGCGATTGATCCCGAAACGCGCAAGCCGCGCATCGCCAACGTTACCGCCGGACTTTCCGGGCCGGCGATCAAGCCCATCGCGGTGCGCATGGTCTATGACGCCTCGCACGCCGTGAAAATTCCCGTGATCGGCATGGGCGGAATTTCCACCGCTGCCGATGTGGTCGAATTCATGCTGGCCGGCGCCACCGCGGTGCAGATCGGTACTGCCAGCTATTGGGATCCCTGCGCCACCGAGAAGATTGTGGATGAGCTGGAAGAATGGTGCCGCGATCACCATGTCGCCAGGCTCGCGGACCTCACCGGCGGAATGCTGCTGGAATAATCTCGTCGTAGAGACGTCGCTTGCAACGTCTCGCTTGCCAGGATGACGCTGTGAGGCACGCTACCGGCCCTGTGCGTACCAGATCGAACCGGGAGACTTATAGTTGCGCCCCTCGCCCCAGACTGCATGAGTCAGTCCCTCGCCGTCGATCGCGAGGCTGAAGTAATCTCCGAAAGGGAAGCGGAAGCCGTTCGGCAGAATGTAGTCATAGCCGCGCACCGGCCCGGAAAGGTGGCTCTCGGCGCTCCAGGTAGCGCCGCCGTTGGTGGAACTGCGATAGTAGGTATTCCAGAGCGGCCGATTCGGATGGCCCGGTTCGGTTGCTCTCGCATCCATCCAAGCGATGCGCACATCGCCTGCCGCACCAGCAACCAGCGCCGGAAAAGAATGCTCCACGCCAAATGCGGCACGCGAGACATTGGATCGCTCCAACCAGTTCGCTCCTGCGGTGGTCGAAGACGAAAAATAAATGCGCTCCGGCCTGCCGTTCACGCCTCCAGCGTTCCACAGGGCATAGAGCGCTCCGGAAGCGTCCGAGGCCAGCGCGATCTGCGGCCCCAGATAACCGGTTTCGCAACCTTGGGCGTCACAGCCTGGAGGCGCGCTGGAAACGTCCAGCAGCAACGTACTCCAGGTGCGACCGCCGTCAGCCGACCGGCTCACAAAAATGCTGACTGGCCGCGTCGGCATCTCGTAGCGTGCGTAGCCTGTCCAGCCGAAATAAACGTTACCCGCTGGATCAATGGTGGCTCCGCCCGCCAATGACGATCCCGGCCCCGCGTTAGGATTGACCTGTACCGCGGCGAAAGTCTGCCCAGCGTCATGCGAAGCCGCCACAAAGAAGTTCTCTTCATGGTTGAACCCGACGTAAACGTCAGTTCCTCGCACCGAAAGCACCGGCTTATCGGCGTCTTCCTGTCCACGTTCCGCCCACGAAAACGACCAGGTTCGCCCAAAGTCGAGCGACCGGGCGACCACAATGTCCCGTTTATTGTTCTGCATCCACGAGGCGTACACCGTCTGCCGGTCCACGGGATCGACCACGATCTGCGGATCAAACTGCCCGGTTGGGAAAGGAAGCAGCGCGCGCGACGGCTGCCATGTGACTCCGCTATCGTTGCTGATGAGCAGGGCTATGGTCGGAGCGGTGCAGCTCGTGCAATCAAGAACCGCGCCATACTGCGGATAAAGAACGTACACGTGCTCATGACTGTCGGCGGCAATCGCGGGTTCCCATTGATCGCCAGTCTGGTACCCGAGGCGTCTCTGCGGCGCGAATCCAGAAACGGCCAGCGCTGCTCCGGTGAGAGTCAAGACCAACAAAATCCGCAGCGCGCATTTCAGCACAGTTCTAGCCCCGGTTTGGAAGTGGCTGGTCGACAAAAACACGGAGCTGAACCCCTGGATAATCCCAGTAGAACCCTTTCCGGACTTTATCGCGATTCGGGATGAGCGTCAATTCCCCAAGGGTAATCGGTTCCTATATTTAGGGCAGCTGTGACTTTTCTGGCATTCGTTCATCCAATAAGGGACAATAAAGGCGAATCGCAAGCGTAGGGAGCAATCGCAATGGAAAAAGCCACATTCGCAGCAGGATGCTTTTGGGGAGTCGAAGCCACCTTCCGGCAGATGCCGGGAGTCACTTCAACCCGGGTAGGCTATATTGGCGGCCAGACCGAGAACCCGACATATAAAGAAGTCTGCACCGACCGCACCGGCCACGCCGAAGCCGTGGAGGTCGAATTCGATCCCGCCAAAGTCCGCTATGCCGACCTGCTGAAAGTTTTCTGGGAGAACCATGATCCCACGCAGGTGAACCGCCAGGGTCCGGACTGGGGCTCCCAGTACCGCTCGGCAATTTTCTTTTATTCGCCCGAGCAGCAAGCGGAGGCCCAGGCGTCGAAAGAATCGCTGGAGAAGGCGCATCGTTACTCGAAGCCCATCGCGACCCAAATCGTTCCAGCGGTAACGTTCTATCCCGCAGAAGACTATCACCAGCAGTATCTGGAAAAGCGTGGCCTGGCCACCTGCCACATCACATCGTAGAGACGTTGGTTGTAACGTCTGCTGTCCGCCGGCATCACGCCGCGGTCAGCAGCATCGGTGCACCCTTCGTGATCATCAGCGTATGTTCATAATGCGCCGAAGGGCGGTGATCGCTGGTGACGATTGTCCATTTATCCGGGGCGACGAATGTCCTTCCGGAACCCGCCGCGATAATCGGCTCGACCGTAATCACTAGACCTTCTGTAAGAATCTGATTCGCCCACGCCTCGGGATAATTCGGCACGCGTGGTTCTTCATGGATGGTCCTGCCGATCCCATGTCCCGCCAACTCGCGGATTACGGAAAATCCGCAACGCCGGACTTCGCGCTCCACGGCGCGTCCAATCTCCCAAACTCGGGACCCGGCTCGCGCCGCCAGCATCGCCTTGGCGAAAGCACGTTCAGCACAGGCAGCCAGATTTTGACACTCTTCGCTTACTTTACCCACCGGGACCGTCACGGCCGCATCCGCCATGAATCCATCTTTTTCGACGGTGACATCGAGCTTGACCAGATCGCCGGCCTGCAGTGCGCGGTTGCCGGGTACGCCGTGCACCGCCTCCTCGTTGAGACTGATGCAGCTCACTCCAGGAAATCCATAGACCAGCGCTGGCGCGGACTGCGCTCCATGCTGCCGCATCACGCTCCCGCCCACTTCGTCGAGCTCGGCCGTGGTGATTCCCGGGCGCACTTCGTTCTTCATTGCGTCCAGCATGAGGCGCACCACCGCGCCCGCGGCGCGCATCCCCGCCAGTTCCTGCGGCTCATTAATGGACATACGATCACCTCATATCCATTCTATTGCTTGTTTAGAAAATCAGGTGCGTGCGGGAAGTCAGGCTTGCCTAGGTGGCTTCGGCCGGAAGAACAGCAGCAAAACGAATCCCCCCAGATAATAGGGTACGCTGGCTTGCATCGGACTCGCGCGCAAGCGCAGAACCAAGCCGAACAAGGCCAGCGCCTCGCACAAGGCGTAGGTGGCAATGAATCCCGTTTTCCAATGGTTCAGGCTGAGACTGTCCTCGGGGTTCGTCGCCAGGCTCTCCGCCGCCCGCAATACCAGAGTTCGCCGCACCACCAGGATTGTTCCAACAATCGCCACGCTCAAAGTAGCAAATAAGTAACTGAGGGCCGCGTCCACGCCCCGCGGAGCGGGACCCACCACTTGTCCGGCAATCCCGTATAGCACAATGCTGGCCAGCATTGCCCACTGCACCACTCGCAGTGTCTGGAGCGCCTTGAGCATGAAAGGGTAGTCTCTCCGACGGAAGGAATTGGAGCGATTCTACGGCGGAAATCGACTCAAGAAAATGTTTTTCTTGGGCTCAGTGGTGACCATGGTTTGACCGTCCATGGTTTGACCGTCCCTGGTTTGACCGTCCCGGCCGCATCCGTAGAAATATCTGGAACGAAACCGGACGATCTCCGTAAGCCGAATCCAGGACAGCCGGTTTGGAATAAACCGTCACATCCGCGCCCAGCCCCATCTGCCATGCGCGGTCATGAATCAGATCGCGCACGCCACCAAACGTATACCCCCCGATCCGATACGCCGGATGCACCGGGGCCTGCGGGAATAGTTCGTCCTTGTCCACCAACTCCAGCCGCGAGAAAGCGTAGTTACGCTCGCGGAAATTCAGAGTCGATTCCAGCAGGTAACTGTTCAAAGTCGTGTCGGTCGCGATCTTGTGCACGCGCCCCCAGATGAATGTGGTGGCCCAGTTTCCTGCCGCCAGCGGCCGGTTGTACTCCACCGATGCCGTCTGCCGCCACTGGCTGCCCGGCTCCAGAGCTTCGGGATGCTCCAGCCGTCCAATGCTGTACTCCGCGGTCCAGTTCGTAGTTGGCGCAATGATGGCGCGCCCCGACCAGGAATCCAGAGCTCCAAGCTGGATGCTCCATCGTTCCTCATTCGGCTCGCGTCCGTTGAAGGCGGAAGCTTCTAGCTTGAGGCGGTCGATCACGAATCCCGTAGTCACCACCCCGAAGCTGGTATGCGTCGAATCCTGCAAATGGTGGGCCAGCGGAGCCAGTGGCAGCTCCGCCGCCGAAGCGCGATGGATGTACGTCACCGGGCCCAAGGCGGGCTCCGCCGACGGCCCGCCGTAAAATTCCCACGAGAGTTTCTTCGTCAGGGGCAACGTGTAGAGCAACGCAAGCTCGGCAAACACATTGTGCGGATGCTGATGATCGACCAGCGGCTCGCCATGATACGTCTCCCCCGTCTGAAAGAGTTCAGGAAATCCTGGATGCGGCGAGGTCAGCGACTCGGCGGAAAACATCTGCCGAAACAGGATTGTGCCCTTACCAAGCTGATGCTGCTCCATCAGCATCCCGAAATTAAGCGACTCCGCTTTGCCCTCGCCACGCGGGCCGCCTTGCTGGTTGTAATCCACGAAGATCGCGCCGTGCGCCATCAGCTCCCACCCGCCCTGCATCCACATCCACGCCGGGCTGTGGACGGAGGCCGGCTGCCACGAGGTTCCCGAGCCTTCATGCGGCGAGGGCAGATGGAATAATCCGCCATCTTCCATCTGCTTTGGCATGTTCATTCCCGGCATGGATGTCTCTTGCGCGGCGAAGGAATCATTTTCGGCTAGCGTCTGGACTGGAACAGGTAAACTGACTTCCTGCCCCGAAGCAGGCGCGAGAATAAACGCTGCGAATAACAAAAAATAAAAAATCGCATTTCTCACTGCAAACCTCATGATGGACTTCCTGTTCTCGAGCATGCGATATCTCGACCACGTGATTATGAACAAGATGATTGTGAGCAAGCAGGTCCGATCCCAAGCGCACGCCGGCGCAGCTCAGGACAGCTCACGACAAACAGCAAGGGAATGAAGATTGCTCTAGATTCGCAGCGGAACGCCGCGAGGCGGACTATTGGAGGGAGCGGGTAACCTTTCCGAGCGAAGGGAGGAGGCGAAATTCAAGCGCGGTTCGTCGACGCTAACCAGACTGCAGAGTTGCGCAGCCATGGAAGGAACAGTAAACGATGCATTCGGAATAGCCACATCGTGTCCGTTTACACAGCACTGATAGCTGGTGGGCGAACGAGACGGAGTCGCCGGAGCTGTTGGCCCCTGGCTGTGGCATCCCGCGGGAGGAAGATGAAAAGGAAGAGGAAACGAATCAGCTTGGGCCGCGGGAAAAGCCAGCCCCTGCGCGCCGGACAAGCCACCGGCCATTGTGGCCAGCAGCAACACCGCGACCCTGCGCAAGCTTGCCTGCATTTCTTTAAGTCCCGGTAATTTTGATGCGTAGTTCTTCGGGAAGGCGTTGCCGAATTTCTTCCGGCAAGCGGTCATGAACGCGGCGCGCGCCCTCTTTTGCGGCATCCAGAACCGTGACCGGCGCCGGCGTGGCCACCGCCACTCCCAGCCAGATCAATGCAGAAAGACCGAATCCGGCCAGCGCCGCGATTTCCAGCCAGAAGGCATGCCGTGGCCCAAGATGCCAGATCACGCCAAAAGCCAGCAGGAATACCCCGGCGGAAATCGAGGCCAGCGCGATCAGTCCCACGTCGATGATGCGGTGAATCTGCTGGCGGCTGCGGCAACGTTCACAGCCGGTGAAATGGCTTTCGTAGTCGCCGCGCATCTCCGCCGCCAGGCCGGAAATGTCATAGCGCCAGCCCGCCAGAATCTTGCCCACGATTGGATCGATGCACTGCTGGCTCATTGCGCTAATACAACCCTACCGGCAATCCGGACGGTCACAACCGAATCGGCTGCATTGCCTCGGTCTGGGAAGCCAGAAGCACCCGGTTGTGGAACAATCCCCCGCGCGTGGCCAGCGCTTTTTCCGCCTCTCGCCGCGCTATTTCCGGATGGTTGTTCTGTTCTGACAGATGCGCCAATACCACAAAGGTTGCACTATTATCGTAGTCGTTAGTGAGGAAATCGGCGAGCGCCAGATTCGAAAGGTGCCCCACGCGGCTCATTACGCGCTGCTTCACCGACCACGGGTAGGGCCCTCCCCGCAACATCTCCAGATCGTGATTCGATTCCATGACCAGCACATCGGAACCCCGCAAGTGATCGCGCACGCTTACCGGCAAGTATCCCAGATCGGTGGCGACTCCGACTTTGATCCCCTCCGCACGAAAGGTAAATCCTACCGGGTCGGCCGCATCGTGGGGAATGGTGAAAGGCCGCACTTCAATGTCGCCTACCTGAAAGCGATGCCCCGCCTCGAAGGCCTCGAATCTCTCTAACTTCGGCCGCTCGCCTTTATCGTTGCGTAGAGCCCGCGCCCATGCCTGGTGGGTCGCGCCTGTCATGAACACCGGGATGCGAAGTTTCTTCGCCAGCGTTGCCAATCCGTAGACGTGATCGGAATGTTCGTGCGTGATCAGAATCGCCGAGAGCGTGTGCGGATCCTCGCCCAGCGCTTTCATGCGCTTGAAAGTTTCGCGGCAGGAGATGCCGGCATCCACCAGAATCCTGGTGCAAGCGCTGGACACAACGGCACAATTCCCGCGGCTGCCGCTGGCCAGCATCGTCACACACATACCCATGCTCGCCAGCATACGCGCCCGCCCTGTGGATCGAAAGTAACTTTTTGGGCAAGCCCATACCTAAGATACGGCTCCCGGCTTCCGCGCGCCGGCGTTCGCAGGTGGGGATGCCGCAGCGGGTTTTCCGGAAGCCCGAGAGCCGGAAGCCGCTTTATTTCCCCTGCCTCAAGTTATCCATCGCCCGCCGCACAATCGATCCCCCGTACGCTCCGGCGATTCCCGGGAGAAACGCCAAATAGGATCCATACACCTGCGCCCGCGTCGGCTTCACCGCAAGAACCAGGTAAGCCGCAACTTCGGTCAGCGGAATGCATCCTCCAACCACCAGCACCCATCGCCAGGGCCACCGCGGCCGCAGCAACCCAAGCAGGATGCAGGCGGACAATACAAGTAATGCAGTAAACAGCAGATCGTTGATCACCACGTCGGCCCAACCTGCGCCCACGCCGCAGAGCGCGGCCAGCAAATAAAACCACTCGTCGCTCCCTTTCGGAACAGCCTCAGGCGTCTTCATTCGTCATTCTTCATCGAGCGTTCTGGATCTTCAATGAGCAATCAAAAATCAGCAATCGACAATCTTCAGTACATGTAAAAGCCTCGCCCGCTCTTCCTCCCCAGCCACCCCGCATCCACCATCTTGATCAGCAGCGGACACGGCCGGTACTTGGGATCACCCAGCCCACTCTGCAGCACCCGCATGATGTCCAGGCAAACATCGAGCCCAATAAAATCCGCCAGCGTGAGCGGCCCCATGGGATGCGCCATCCCCAGCTTGAACACTTCGTCAACCGCCTCGGCCGTAGCCACGCCCTCCATCACCGCATACATGGCTTCATTCAGCAGCGGCATCAGCACGCGATTCGAAACAAAGCCGGGGGCGTCGTTCACCTCGACCGGAGTTTTCTCAAGCTTTACCGACAAATCACGAACCGCGAAAAACGTCTCCTGCGAAGTGGCCAACCCGCGGATCACCTCCACCAGCTTCATCACCGGCACGGGGTTAAAGAAGTGCATGCCGATCACTTTGTCTGGCCGCCGGGTCTGGGCGGCCAGCTTGGTGATGGAAATGGAAGAAGTATTCGAAGCCAGAATGATTTCCGGCCGAGTCAGCCGGTCGAGATCGCGAAAGATTTCCGCCTTGATTTCAAACTTCTCCGTCGCGGCCTCGATGACAAAGTCGCACTCCGCCAACTTAGCGCGATCCGTCACCCCCTGAATTCGCCGCAGCGCGGAAGCCTTGTCTTCGGCAGCGATCTTGTTCTTCGCCACTTCGCGATCGAGATTCTTGCCGATCGTCTCCAGCGCGCGCTCCACAAACCGCTGCTCCACATCGCACAAAACAACGTCGTATCCGCCGCGCGCCAGCACATGCGCAATCCCATTCCCCATCGTCCCCGCGCCCATCACCCCTATGCGTTTGATATCCATGACAGCCTCAAATGAAAACGTTCGAGTCTAGCACCTCTAATTTTTTTCGATTTGCCTCACCTCATCCCGAATCGAAAAATAGCTATAATTGTATACTTGACATCATACTTAATAAACAGTATAAGTTTGTGATGAACTTACAAAGCTACAAACAAGCTTATCAGGCTGCTCACGCAGAGATGACCGACCTACTTGGCAAGCGAACCGCCCTCGACAAGCGATTGGGACAGGTAAAGAACACAATGGAAGCGCTTCGTGCTCTTCTGGATGTACCTGGGAATCGTGTTCCGCTCGATAGGTTTGAGGCAGACGACGGGACGATCATTCCCATGGGAATTAGCAATGCGATTCGGCAAGTCCTTTCCGAAATGACCGCACCGATGTCGCCATCCGAAATCAAAGCTGCGCTGCTGCAGCGGGGTTTTGAAATGCGGGGCTACGCAAATCCGTTGGCGGTTATTTACAACACCCTGAAGCGTCTTGATCGGCAGGGGGAGCTAACAGCCATCGAGGACCCCACCAGCAAAGTCGTAGCGTACGCATTGGTGCGAGAGGCAGATGCAGTCGCCTCTACGGCCGGGGAGGGGAGATGAATATCGTGGAATTCACCGCCCTGTTGAAGAGAAAGGTGTGCGGGCTGACTGTCCTTGAACTTTCGGAACTTTTGAGTTCTCTGTAGGATCATGACAACTACAGAGACATGCGCTCGGTGCCCGAAGGTATCGACTTAGCGAATCTCGTCGAGGACCTTTCTGTGCGGCAATTTATCACGGTCCTTGTTCAACTCCCTACCTCGCGGCGAGCCTTTGCCGTAGGCCGGATGCCCGGGGCTTGCCGAGTTTCTTCCATGCTCACCCCAACGCTCCGCCGTGCGCTGTATTCTTTTGCCGCCTCGACGTCGACAAATCCACTTCACCTCTCAGCGCGTCACAGCGAAATACACCACGTAAAGCCAACTCAACATACCGTGCAGAATGCACCACAGGATGCTTGAACTTCTCGACCAGGAAAGAATCATGCCGAGAGCGGCGCCAAGAGCGTAGATGACCGCCAGTGTCACATCCTCCAACCAAGCAGTACCGCCCTTCGGCTTGTCTAGCTGGCCTTTCAGTTCATCCAGGCGTTCGCTCAGCCTTTCATTCTCCAGCAGGGCATGCGACCTTTCAGTCTGTCTAGCCGCCCCCTAAGGCCTTCATCCTCTTTATGGCCAATGCGGTCATCCAGTTCGTCCAGCCGAGTGCTGAGGGATGCATCATTTTCCAGCTGAACAACGCGGCTTTTCAGCTCGTCGAGCCGCTCGCTCAGTTCGAATAATTGGTACTCGTCGTCGCTATTCATCTGCTCCCTCCGCCGGGAGCATACTGCTGGCTTCGGGGCCGGCTGCCTGATGCTAACATCGCGCACTTTGCGACGTTAGGACGGGATTTTGAACTCTTGACACGCCGATGAAAGCCTGGCCAGGCGAAGCTTTGAGCATCTTACTCGCCCAAACAACTACCTGACTATGTGCGCTTGAAAATGCTATTTCAGCCGCCGTGCCCAATATTCCGGTCTTCTGCTGCCATGGGCGACGGCCCAGACTGTGATTACGGATTCCCGCTCGGAGTAGATGATGGAAAAAGGAAATCGCCAAAGAAGGAACTTTCTGGTGTTGTTCTTACCTGCCGGCCATCGTTCGGGAGCCTCGCGAATGGTGTCGGCGGCTCGATGCAGTTCTTCGACGAAATCCAACGCAGCTTTGGGGCTGCGCTTCTGATACCAGGCAACGGCGTTCTTTACGTCAGCGGTTGCGCCTTCGTGGTACTCGAGAGGTTTACGGCTCATTCACCAGCGCCAAGAGCTCGCGATGCAGTTGTTCCCACGGCACGGTCACAGCCTTGCCAGCCTTCAGGTCTTCCATTCGCCGCGCAACTTCCGCGTCCCACGCTTCTTGGACAGACTGATCCGTCGTCTCCAGACTGTCCAGTAGCGTGTTAGCCAATGCCGCACGCTCGTCCGCGGAGAGCGTAAGCGCTCGTTTCAAAAGATCGGAAACCTCTGGACTCATTCCTGATTCTCCTGCCCGCAAGTGTGCCACAAATCCCGGCAAAAGGCTCACGTTCGGTTTTCCACAGGCCAAATCGCTTTTTATGTGACGAACAACCTTTACTGAGAATTCCCAAAAGAGGACAATTGCCACATGCGCGAGGGACATACCAACCAGTCCAGCACCATCTCACCGCTGCAAGTGAAAGCTAACTCCTTATTCCGCAATATTTTGCCTCCAAGTCCTTTCGCCTCAGGATTTTGGCCATATCCTCCCCATATCTCAAGCCCGCAACCTATTGAAAACAGAGATTTTGGGTGGAATGATGCAAAAAAAGATGAGATATACCCGGCGCTCGGCTCTATGCTAAACCCCGATGCCTTCGAAGGCTCCACTCATGCCAGCCCTCGCGACTTTGCGCGGTGTAAACTAATCGAAGTCATATCGTTTCCGTCATCCTCGAAAGGAATTCTCCCCATGGCAACGCTCGAAGCCCCCGTCCGGCCGCGCACGACTTCGCACCGAGGTCCATTTGTCACCGAGCCTTTTTTTGATTTTCGCAACGAAGATAACGCGCGCCGCATGCGCTCCGCCATCGGCAAAGTTCGCGGCCAGCTGGGCCACGAGTATGACCTCATCATCGGCGGCAAGCACATCAAGACCACCGACAAGATCAAGTCTCTGAATCCGACGCAGCCGTCGCAGATTGTCGGCATCCATCAGAAAGCGGGCAAGGAACATGTGGAGCCGGCGATGAAGGCCGCGCTCGCGGCCTTCGAATCCTGGAGCCGCACTACGGTCGAAGAGCGCGCCAGCCTGGTCTTCCGCGTCGGCGATCTGCATGCGCCAGCGCAAGATGGAATTCATGGCGTGGCTGGTCTTCGAAGTCAGCAAGAACTGGGCTGAGGCCGACGCCGACATTTCCGAGACCATCGACTTCTGCGAGTTCTACGCGCGCGAGGCGCTGCGCTTTGCCAAGGCAGAAACGCCGATTCAGTTGCCCGGCGAGCACGATTCGCTGCTCTACATTCCGCTGGGCGTGGGCGCCGTGATTCCGCCGTGGAATTTTCCCTGCGCCATCATGGCCGGCATGACGCTGGCGTCGATCGTCAGCGGCAACACCGTCATCCTGAAACCGTCGAGCGATTCGCCCACCATCGCCGCGAAGTTCGTCGAACTGCTGGAAGAAGCCGGGCATGCCCGAGGGCGTGGTGAATTTCTGTCCCGGCGCCGGAGCCAGCTTCGGCGATGCCGTCGTGGCGCATCCCAAGACGCGCTACATCGCCTTCACCGGCTCGCGCGAAGTCGGCCTGCACATCAACAAAGTCGCGGCCACGCAGGCTCCCGGCCAGATCTGGATCAAGCGCACCATTCTTGAAATGGGCGGCAAAGACGCCATCATCGTCGACGCCGACGCCGACATCGACTTCCGCCGTCGAAGGCGTGGCGCAATCCGCATTCGGCTTCCAGGGCCAGAAGTGCTCGGCCTGCTCGCGCGCCATCGTCGACGAGCGCGTCTACGACAAGTTCCTCGAACAGCTGAAAGCCCGCGTCGAGAAAATTCAAGTCGGCGATCCCGCCGAGAACGCCAACATGGGCGCGGTGATCAACGAAGGCTCGATGAAGACGATCCTCGGATACATCGAGCAGGGCAAGAAAGACGGACGCCTGATCACCGGCGGCGAGCGCGTGAGTCAGGCTGGCGAAGGCTACTTCATCCAGCCCACAGTCATTGCCGACATCCCGCCGAAATCAAAGCTCGAGCAGGAAGAAATCTTCGGCCCGGTGCTGGCCGTGATCAAAGCCCGCGGCTTCGACCATGCGCTCGAAATCGCCAACGACACCGAATTCGGCCTGACCGGCGCGGTCTACACCAAGTCGCGGGACAAGATCGATCGCGCCATCCAGCGAGTTCCACGTCGGCAACCTGTACATCAACCGCAAGTGCACCGGCGCCATGGTGGGCGCGCATCCCTTCGGCGGCTTCAACATGTCGGGCACCGATTCGAAATCCGGCGGCCCGGATTATCTCTACCTGTTCACGCAAGCGAAATCGGTGGGAGAAAAAATAAGCTGATGGTATGAAGGCTGGTGCGGAGCAGTCGTGTGGAGGCAAGTTGGTGTGGAGCGGGCACTCTTGCCCGCTGGGTTTTGCCGCTGCAGGCAAGAGTGCCCGCTCCACACACCGCCAATCTTCACTTGCCGCTGGACTTGCCGCTGGTCGTGGGCAGCGGATTCCGCTCCGCGAACTGCTGCTGATGCCAGTAAGGATAAATCGGTGTCACCGTCGCTGGCGCGATCGAGCTTGGCGACATGAGCCGGCGACAGATTCCATCCGGCGGCATCCAGGTTCTGCCGAAGCTGTTGCTCATTGCGCGCGCCAAAAATCACGGATGACACCGTTGGCCGCTGCAACAGCCAGTTCAGCGCCACCTGCGGCACGCTTTTCCCGCACTCTTTCGCAACCTCATCGAGCGCGTCGACCACTTTGTACAAATGCTCACCCAACACGGGCGGACCCTGCTCCGCGGTCTTGTGCAGACGGCTTTCGGCAGGCAGTGGCTGGCCCCGCCGGATCTTTCCCGTCAGCCGTCCCCAGCCGAGCGGACTCCAGATCAACGCGCCCACGCCCTGATCCAGCCCCAACGGCATCAGTTCCCATTCGTACTCCCGGCCGATCAGCGAGTAGTAAACCTGATGGCCCACGTAGCGCGGCCAGCCGTAGCGGTCGGAAACGCCGAGAGATTTCATCAGGTGCCAGCCGGAAAAATTCGAGCAGGCGATATATCTCACCTTGCCGCTGGTCACCAGATTGTCGAGCGTGCTCAGAACTTCTTCCAGCGGCGTCAGCGCATCGAAGCCATGCAAATGATAAATGTCGATGTAGTCGGTGCCGAGTCTCCGCAGGCTGGCTTCGCAACTCTGAATCAGATGATGACGCGAAGATCCCAGATCGTTAGGTCCAGGCCCCGTGCGGAATGTGGCCTTGGTGGAGATCAAAACTTTTTCGCGGCGTCCAGCGACAGCCTTCCCAAGAATCGTTTCGGAAAGCCCGTCGGAATAAACGTCCGCGGTGTCGAAAAGATTCACCCCTGCATCGAGGCAGATCTCCACCAGGCGAGTTGCTTCGGCAACGTCGCTCGATCCCCAGGCGCGAAAGAATTCGGTCCCGCCACCAAACGTGCCCGTACCAAAACTCAGCACCGGAACTTTTAAACCAGAGCGGCCAAGCTGTCGGAATTCCATATCAGGCATAGATGCTAATCGGTATCAGGAGATTCTGAAGTGCACTAGAGTCCGCAATGACAAAGGCCGCCCGCAGGCGGCCTGAATTCACGACAATGAAACTACTGCGCGACTCCCGCGGGCGGTTGCGGTGCTGCTCCCTGCGTGGTCGCTGCAGCGGCCTCGTTCAGAATGCGATGGTGAATGGTGAACAGCGCCAGCTCCAGCCGATCGGAAACGCCGATCTTGTCATACACGTTGCGCAGATAATTTTTGATGACCTGCTCGGTCGTTCCTAGTTGCGAAGCGATTTCCTTATTCTTATAGCCCTGCACGATCAGCGCCACGATGCGCAACTCTTTGGCGGTCAGGCGATCGCGCACACGCAGCCCGACCATATCGTTTTCGGTGAGCTCGCTGGGCACGGCCACGTCCTGCACCCAGGTTTCACCGCGCGCCACTTTGCGCACACAGTGGACCAGTGCCGCGCTGGTCACGTTGCGATAAACCACGCCGTGCGCGCCATTCGTCATGTGCCGCTGCGCGCTCTCACCCGTGTCCGCGAGCACGATGACGCGAGTCTTAGCTTTGTTCGCGGCCTGTACGATCGCGGCAAAGTCATTGTGGAATCCCGCTGCCACCACCAGCACCGCGGCGCGAAACTTGTCCAGCGCCATGAACATCTGTTCAGGAGTCTGGGCCTGCGCCACAATCCGCATCTCATCTTCCACGGCCAGCACTTTGGCAATGCCCGCCCGGAAGATCGCCTGGTTATCGGCCAATATCAGTTTGAGCATGTTGTCAACGCTCCCCGAAAGTCCGGTTCAAAAAAGTCCGGTTCAAAAAAGTCTATGACTTCCTTACGAATTCATACGAGTCGATCACGCAAGCCACGCCGCGGCCTTCTCCGCCGCTCCCCGTCTCGTCGGCGCGCACGACTCTCCCCTTGCACTGGATGGTTACATTCTCCGGACCGCCCGTCATCTCCGGCGGCAGCGTGATTTCAAATTCCACCGGCGAACCAATTTCCATCGAAGAATCGGCTCGGATGTACACCCCCGCCGCGCTGAGATTCCCCGTGATTCCTTTGGCGTCTCCGCCCGGTTCGCCCTTATGTATCTTAATCGGCAATTCCAGCGGGAACCGTTTTCCGGTCCGTGCTTCTTCCCCCACGATACCTCCTCTAGGCTGGCCTGTTTTCTGTTTTCCGTCTGCGAATGAGGCCAACATCGTCAGACCAGATCTGCACACCAGGCTCCTGGCGGGGCGCAGACCCGCTTTTTGTGCTCACGGGCGGTTATATCACGGAACGATAGCCTTGTAAAAGCCTGATAGCCCGTTAGTTAATGGGTAGTAACTAGTGTCCCCGAGCTTGCTCGGCCCTCCCTCGCGGTCCGGAGGAGAGATTAACAGTCCTTAATCGAGGTGCCGGTCGCGTGGTAGTGAACCGCGCCGAAGCACCGCACGGTTACTTCCCTTTCGACATTTTCCCTTGGACATTTTCATCTGGACGTTCTCATTTGGATAAGGTCAGAACGATGACTCGGTCGATGTCTTCCGGCTTCGACGATGGGACTCTCAAAATGAGCCCGTTTGCGTTCTGGGTGAACTCCACATTCGAGTTGTCGACCAGAGAATGCGCCGCCGATATTTTCGTAGCGACCGGCGGCAGCGCGAGCAGCGGGGCGTTCCAGTTCAGCACGTGCACATAAATTTTGTTTTCCTTTTGAGTTGTGACTCCCCAGTCCCCGGGGGCGATTGGCCCTCCACGAGTGCCGTAGATCGAATCTCCATATTTTGAGAGCCACTCGCCGACGGCGTGCAGCCGGGTGACAAATTCTTCCTGGATCACTCCATTGGGCATGGGACCAATATTCAGCAGCAGGTTTGAATTGTTTCCGGCGGCGCGCACCAGCCTGCGTTCGAGGTCAGCCGGACTCTTATATTTGCTGTCTCCGATGTTGAATCCCCAAGAGCCGTTAAGCGTGTCCGAACTTTCAAGCGGGAGTTGATTGCTCACGAAGTTAGTGTTGAAGCCGGCTGTGTTTTGTCCGGGGAGATCGCGCTCGAAAGTCTGCACATCTTCTCCGGGCCGGGGAGTTTGATGATGATTGGGAATGATGAGCGCGGCCGGTTGCAGCTGATGAATCAGTGCGTAGGTTTTCGGTAGATGCCAGTCGGCGTCGGGTTTGTCCCACATGCCGTCGAACCAGATGCCACCGATGGGTCCGTAATTGGTGAGCAGTTCGCGGAGTTGGCCGTCCATGTAAGTGTCGAGATAGGCATTCCAGTCGCCGTGGTCGGGGCGGCCGTTGGGCCAGTTGGTTTGTCCGCGCGGATAGTAGTCGGGATTGTGCCAGTCGAGCTGCGAATAATAAAAGAAGAGCTTGATGCCCTGGCGGTGACATTCGTCGGCGAGCATCTTCAGCGGGTCCTTCTTGTAAGGTGTCCGCTGCACGATGTTCCAGTCGGAAACTTTCGAATCGAACATGGCGAAGCCGTCGTGATGGCGCGAGGTGATGGTGATGTACTTCATGCCGGCGGCCTTGGCTAGAGCGACCCAGGTCGGGGCATCGAATTTCTCGGGATCGAAGAATGCAGGCAGGCGATTGTATTCGTCAAGCATCAGCTTGCGGTTGTGGAAGACCCATTCACCGTCTCCGAGAACGCTGTAGACGCCCCAGTGAATAAACATGCCGAACTTCATGTCCTGGAATTCGCGTCGGGCTTGCAGGTTCTCCGGTGACGGCTGGTAGTCGGATTGGGCGGAGGCGGTGTTCGCCGCAAGGAGTATCCCTGCTGCAAAAGCAATTGCCAGCGCATGTTTTGTGATTGTGAACTGCCGATTGTTTGGCATGTGGCGGGACTCCCCGCTTAGTCTACCCGACAGAGGGAGGTGAGTGAATGTAAAGTGGGTCGATGCTTAAGCTCCCTGAGCTTTGGTGATCGCAGCTTCTCCCGGCACTGGTAACTTATTGATTAGCATCCAGAACATACCGATCTGCCGCACGGTCTCAGCGAATTGCTCGAAGTCCACGGGTTTCTGAGCGTAAGCATTCACTCCCAGCTTGTAACCTTCCATCAGATCCCTTTCTTCCTTGGACGAAGTTAATACCACGACTGGGATTGCTTTGGTTCGTTCGTCGCCCCGAATAGCGCGCAAAACTTCCATGCCACTGACTTTGGGAAGTTTCAGGTCGAGCAGCACCAGTTTTGGGTATTGCGAGGGCGTCCGATCCTTGAACGAACCGCGGCAAAACAGGAAGTCCAAAGCCTCGGCCCCGTCCTCCACGACTTGAATTTCATTGGCAAGTTTGTTGCGACGCAAGGCGCGAATAGTCAATTCCGCATCCTCCGGGCTATCTTCAATCAGCAGAATCTCAACTTGTTGCGACATGCATCTCCTCTTCGTGAACCGGCTCCGGTTGTTCGCACGTCTTGTTCTCCGGGGTACCGAGGGTGAAGTAAAACGTGGCGCCTTGATCGAGCTCCGCTTCCGCCCAAATCCGGCCACCATGCTTGCGAATGATGCGCTGCACAATCGCCAGGCCGACGCCGGTTCCTTCGAAATCGCAGGCTTTGTGTAACCGCTGAAAAACTCAAAAAAGCTTGTCGGCGTATTGCATCTCGAAGCCCACGCCGTTGTCGCGGACGAATACAACGCGCTCGTCGTTCTGCGTTATTTGTCCTACTTGAATCACAACGTGTTCCCGCCTGCGGGTGTACTTCGCCGCATTCGAAAGCAGATTCATGAACACCTGCTTCATCAATCCGGGATCGCATTTCGCGTTGAATAAGTCCGCGATCTGCCACTCCACCACTCGACCTGCCACCTCTGGCGCAATATCCTCGACCGCTTGCGCCACCAGCGAACTTAGGGCCGTGTCGCGAAAGGAGAGTTTCTGCCGCCCGATCTGCGACAAGCCTAGTAAGTCATCCACCAGATGTCCCATTTGTCGAGCGCAGTCCGTGATCTTTCCGAGGCAGCGGAGACCTTCCGTGTCCAGACGCGAGGCAGAATCCTGGGTAAGGACACCGGAATATCCGGCAATGTGGCGCAGCGGCGCCCGCAGATCGTGGGCGACGGAGTAAGCGAAACTCTCCAACTCAATATTTGTTTCCGAAAGTTCCGCCGTCCGGCGTTCCAGCTTTTCATTGGCCTGCTTGAGATTCTGCTCCGCAAGATTGCGCCGGCAGGTCTCCCGATGAATCACAAAGCCCTTCACCAGCAGAATAAGAATCGCCAGGGAGTTTCCACAAGCAAGGATGACCTTCATTCTTCGCGTGCTGACCCTCGCCGCCTCCATTCGAGTGCTTAACAGCTGCGCTTCCGTCTGGCGTATCTCGGCGATGTGGGCCGCGATCACTCCTGTCCATAATTCACCGTTCTCCCGGTGAGACACAGCTTCCACGCCGGCCAGCAGCCCGCTTTTCTTCCGAGCCTCAATGCCGTCGGCCAATTCCGTCAGTCGATCCGCGATGAGCGACTCCAGCCGCTGGATGGCTTCCCGCTCTCCGTGGTTGCCTGAAGTCAAGTCCCACAGCGCTTTCGTGTCCTGGCCCAGCTTTTCGTCACCAGCGCGGTAAAGTTCCAGGTATCTGTCCTGTCCGCTGAGCAAGTAACCTCGCTGGCCGGTTTCCGCCTGGGTGATATCGATAGGAACCGCCTGCAGTTTCTCCACGACGAGTAGAGTGTGAGCCACCCACTTCCGGTCGTCCTCGTTGCGGGACTCGCTCAGAAAGGAAAGCGCACCGATGCAAATCAGGATGATCAGGGCGCACGACGCAATCGCTTTGCTGGAGAGAGTCATGGTCGGCTCAGGAAAGGACGCGTCCTTACAACCATCATCGGCGTACCGCAGGTGCCACTTTAGATCCCCGGTCGCTTACGCCGTGCCAGCTTATGGAAGACCCCCCGAGCCAGTCTCGTAAAAGCTGACTCAAAAATGTCGTCCTTGGAGTACTGGATGCGTTTTCCATACAATCTAGCGGTCTGGCGTACCTGGCGTATTCGAGGGGAATGACATGGCGGGAAAAAACGGGTTGGTTCAACTTCCGAGTCATTATTCCGTACCAGAGACGCTGCAACGGCTGGAAGCGGCTTTCTCGGCCAAGGGGCTGCAGGTGTTTGCGTTGGTGGATCACAGCGGCGAGGCGGAGAAGGTTGGGCTGACGTTGAGGCCGACCAAGGTCATCATTTTTGGGAGTCCAAAAGCTGGAACTCCGCTGATGGTGGCGGCTCCCAGCCTGGCGATTGACTTACCACTCAAGGCGCTGGTGGCGGAGGATGCCGAGGGCAAGGTTTGGGTGACGTACAACAGTCCGGAGTATTTGCAACAGCGGCATGGCGTGCCGGAGGACTTGATCAGGAATCTTGCGGGAGCTGCGGTCGTGATTGCGAAAGCTGTGGAATAATGCTGGCGGCATCGGAGGGCGTGTGGCGGAGAAGTCCGACAGGGCAAGCGACCATCTGGCCAATGAGCGCACGTTTCTGGCGTGGGTGCGGACTGGGGCGGCGATCGTGGTATTTGGATTCGCCATCGGGCGGTTCTCGATTGCCATGCGGCAGTTGACGGCGCTGCAGGGGCACCCGGTGCGGAGTGCCGGGATTTCAGTGGTCATGGGATCGTTCACCATCGTTGCAGGCGTGGCGCTGGTTGTGGCGGGGCTGGTGCGCTATCGCAAGACGCGCGCGCAGTTGAGTGCCGGTACCTTTGAGCCGGCGGGGTTTGTGTTGGATCTGATCACGATTTTGACGGTGGTGTTTGGGTTAGTGCTGGCGGGGTATTTGATTTATACGCAGAAGATTTTGGGTTGATGTAGGGGCTCCATATCGAGTTCGGGGGCGCATTAGGCCTCGCGAGACCGCCGAGCTTCGCTCGGCCCGTCCGGGTCTGAGACCCGGACCCACACGGAGGTTATGGCGAACGATCAGGAAAAAGAGGCGGCGGCGCGGGCTGGCTTGCAGTTTATTCGCGACGGGCAGGTGGTTGGCCTCGGAACCGGATCGACGGCGGCATACTTCATCAAGCTGCTGGCCGAGAAAGTTAAGAATGGGCTGCGGATTCGCGGCATTCCGACTTCGATCCGATCGGGAGAGCTGGCGCAGAGCCTGGGGATTCCGCTGACTACACTGGACGAGTGTCAGGAAATCGCAGTGACGGTGGACGGGGCGGACGAGGTCGATCCGCACCTGCGGCTGATCAAAGGCGGCGGCGGCGCGATGCTGCGGGAGAAGATTGTGGCGTCGGCCACGAAGCAGTTGGTGATTGTGGCGGACGCGTCGAAGCAGGTACCGGTGCTGGGCAAGTTTCCGCTGCCGGTGGAGGTCATTCGGTTTGCGCAGGCGCTGGTGACGAAACGGATCAGAGCGTTGGGCGCCAACGTCACGGTAAGAGCGGGCTCTGATGGCAAGCCCTTCGTGACTGACGAGAATAATCATATCCTCGATTGCCGGTTTGGGCGGATTCGGGATGCGGACGGGTTAGCGCGGCAATTGAGCGACATGCCAGGCGTAGTGGAGCATGGATTGTTCATTGGGATGGCGAGCGTGGCCCTATTCGCTCGCGGGAGCGAGATTGTGGAGTTGAGGAGATAGGCAAGGAAAAGCAGCCGAGCTTACGCTCGGCATGTCCGGCGGATGTTAGCCCGGATCTTCACGGCGAAAACAGATTCCTCTCCTTCGCTCCGCTCGGGATCGGAACGACAACTTGGATGAAGGCGATCTGAATGGCGGCTGAAGCACAGGCGCGGGCATGGGGTGGACCCTCGCGCAGGCGCGAGCCTCGGTTTCCGCTTGCTGCGGCGCTGGATGTCACGGTGCTGCGCTCGGGAATTCCAGACACGGTCCCCGGGCGTTCGGTGAATGTCTGCGAGCACGGAATTGCTGCGATGCTGGCGCAGGAATTGGTTCCGGGCGAAGCGGTGGCGATTGAAGTCCATCTGTCGCAAGGGACCGCTCGTTTGCAAAGCAGGGCGATCGTGCGATATCAGGACAAGCTCTGCAGTGGCCTTGAGTTTATGGGATTGTCGGCCAACCAGCGTGCCGCCATCCGGAGTTGGGCCAAAGAGGCACAGGTGAGAGCGGACCTGAGTGTGACTCCGACCCTTCCGAGGGCGTCCAAGAGTGTCACTGCGACCCTATCCAACCAGAAGGCCTTTACCGGCGGAGCGCCGCGTCGGAGAAAGAAGCGATTCGGGATGGGATGGACGATTTTTCTCGTCCTGGTGTTCGGTATGGCCGTGTTCTGGTGGCGTTGGAACCGAGGGTGGGTGGACTTGGAGTCAGGGCTGAAGGGGCCGGAGATGGCGTCCGCACAAAAGCCGCAGGCGCGGGTTCCGGCGGAAGCGATGGAGAAGTTGCTGGTCCACCGTGTCGAGCCGGCCTATCCCGCGGAGGCGCGCACGGCTAATCTGCAAGGGATCATTGCGCTAGACATTGTTGTCGGGCGCGATGGATCGGTGGTGAGCATGCACGCCCTCAATGGTCCGGCCGTACTGGCGCGGGCCGCCATGGATGCTTTGCGCTGGTGGAAGTTTGAGCCCTATCGGCTGAATGGCGAACCGGCAGTGGTGGAGACGACGGTGGCCGTGGAGTTCAAAAGATAGGGCTTCCGGACTCCGGCTTTCGGCTTCCGGACTTTGGGGCTTCGGCCTCGAAGATTGCCCCGTTCCAAGTTTTCGAATCATCCTCGCTGGCACCGTGATCTTGTTGCCAAACCATTCAGTTTCAAGGGTTCTAGACGGTTTGCTGTCAACGATTGAAGCAGCTGAATGCGCAAGCCGGTCGTCGAAAGCCTAAAGCCTAAAGCCTAAAGCCGAAAGCCGAAAGCCGGAAGCCGGACTAGCTTCTCTTTTTACGCAACGCATGCAGCACGGTGGCGCCGCTGAAGGCGAAGCAGAGTACGGCTCCCAGCGCGGCGACCAGAAGAAGGTTAGGGCTGAGGTGAAGGATGTCGGCAAATACGGCCGCGACGGCGAAAATGAGTCCCAGCACATTGAGCCAAAGCGGGGCACGGATGGACAGATCTTTGCGCAGACGCAGTTGCAGCAGGAGGGCGGCCAGTCCGATCGCGGCCACAACCACCAGAGCCAGCGGACTGAAGAATGCGGAACGGCTGGTGTAGATCACCACCAGAGCGAGCGCGAGGAGCAGCAGACCGGCGGCAACGATGCTCCAGCGGCGGGGCTTGGGCGCGGCGGCCGGGTTGGAAGCGGCATCGGGCAAGGATTTCCGTCCCAAGTTATACAGGGCCGAGTGCGGGTTTTCAAATGGTGCGAAGCCGCTGCTCTCGCGAGTGGCACTGCCAACCTAAAGCCGTGGAAGGTCCTCCGCTGATCGCGTCGTCGTAAGGCTTCGGACAAATCAGATCCAGAGTTTTCTCTCAACTCATCGCAAGCGGGAACCTCTCAGGCGCTCGGCACCGTTCGGTTGCCTCCGGCCAGCCACTCGGCCTGACGGGGATCTCCGTTGTTGACGGCATACAGCACGAGTTCGACACGAGTCGATACGCCGAGTTTTTCGAAGATGCGAAAAAGGTATTTCTTGATGGTGTGCTCGCTGAGATGGAGTTCGTCGGCAACCAGACGATTGCTTAAGCCCTCGGCTACCAGGGCCACGACTTGTTCCTCACGCGGCGTGAGCAAGGAGTTGCCGCGCGCATTGACTACACGAACCGAGGGCACTTCGGAGATCAGATCCATTACAAAGTTCAATTGCTCGGCGTTGGCCCATATCTGTCCCGCAGCCACGCGCAGCAGGCACTTGCAGAGCAGGCGAAGATTGGCGTCGGTAATAGAAAAAATACCCCGGGCGCCGGAGCGAAACGCGCTAATCACCAGGTCGCGGTCGCAGTTATCGACCAGCAGAACCTTCGGGATTTCGGGATGGGAAAAATGAAAACGGCGCAGAGTGGTTACGGCTTCGGGTACGCCAGCGGACAAGTTTGACGAAAGAACGATGATCCGCGGAACGTTTAGAGCGATGGCGTTGAGAATCGAGACCGTGTCCATCGAGCAGGTACTGGTGTGAAATTCAGCGTGACGGCGCAGGGCGCTGTTCAGCAACTGGGCCTGCATGCGGTTCGAGTCCGCAATAAGAACACCAACAGCATGGGAAGTGGCGGCGTGCGTCGGAATAATCAAGCAGCTCTCCTGAAAGCGAAAGAGAAACGAATGCGGCGATTCTAGGGAGCTGCGCTCCGAGTCCACAAGGATATGCGTCACAAAATTTCAGTGCCGCTTTCAAAACGGGAATCTGCATTTCGGGGCCGCGGAAATCTGACGATGACGCGATCTTCCTGTGCAAATCGCTACCGCCCCCGGTTCAAACCATGAACCCGAAAATCGTGCCAGCTTAACGTTTCAGCTCCCGCAGAGGATTGGTGCGACGGCTTTTCAGGTTCGACTTTCAAGGTTTGACTTTCAAGAATTCGCGACGATTCATGTGACATGGCAAACATGCAAGTCTACTTTTGTGGATACCCCCGCGAGGGGCGCGCCACGAAACTGTTTCTTCCGTAGATGCAAGGACAATTCTCCGCAAGCCGTTGAGTTGATACGACCATTCGTGCGAACGGGCATTCTTCCCGAAAGCGGAGAGCGTTCCACTTTAGTGGACGGAACGTCCCATGTCTTGCCGGCACCGTGAAGTGAGCCTAACTTGCGAGTAGAAGTCACAGAGCGCGAGGTGCTGGGTCTCTATAAGGACGGTGCGAGGACTAATGAAGAATATTCTCAAATTCGTTCGATTGACTGCCTTCGTGCTGCTGACCTGGCATTGTCATTCGGCCGCTTTCGCGCAGGGTGAGAAGAACGATCTGGGCGGAAACACGAATACCTCTCGAACCTGCTTTACCGGGGCAGGGGCGGGAGGCAGCAGGAGTGCGGCCGAGAAACCCGGAAGAGCGGATGGCCTGGGAAACCCTTTACTCGGAGGGCAGCGCCATCCGCTTTACCGGTTACACCCCAGCAACGTCGTGGAGATCGATTTCGTGGTCGCACCCGAGTTCAACCAGGCGCTTACCGTTCAGCCGGATGGTTACGTCATGCTGAAAGATGCCGGCATGTTGGAAGTGCAGGGATTGAATATGGAGGAGTTCAGCGAAGCAGTGCAGAAGGCGTACCGGGGATATTTGCACGATCCGCAGGTGGCGGTCGTGCTGAAGGATTTTGAGCGGCCTTACTTCATCGTAGGAGGCGAGGTCGGGAAGCCGGGCAAATACGAATTGCGCTCCGACACGACCGTTGCCGAGGCGTTACAGATTGCGGGAGGACTTACGCAGCAGTCAAAACACTCTCAGGTGCTGCTGTTCCGGCGGGTCAACGAAGACCTGATGGAAACGCGGGTTCTGAATCTCAAGAAGATGCTGAACCAGCGCAGCCTCAAGGAGGATGCGCATCTTCAGCCGGGCGATCTGGTTTTTGTCCCGCAAAACTCGATTTCCAAAATCGCGCGCTTCCTCAGCAAGCCCTCGGTAAGCATGTACATGAACTCCACTCAGTTTTAGAACGGATCCCTGGTCAGATGTTAGACGAAGATTCAATTCGCGCCCGCGACTCTTCAGCCACGCCGACCCTTCGGGAGTTAGCCATGGTGCTGTTTCGCCGGCGAAGAGTTTTTCTCTGGGTATCGGGGTTAGTGTTAGGGGCCGCGGTTCTATATGCCTTTGCGGGGACGAAATATGAGGCCACGATGAAAGTGCTGGTGCGGCGCGGGCGTGCTAACGCTCCCATGACCGCGCAGGAAAACGCTCCGCTGGACCTGACGCGAATTGGGATTACCGAAGAGGAGTTGAATTCGGAAGTGGAGTTACTGCGGGACGATGAGGTCTTGCGCGAGGTGGTACAGGAGACTGACCTGGGAGGGCGCGACTGGCTTCACTTTCTGCGCATGGGCGAGGGAAACGCAGAACGCGTGGAGCGGGCTGCGCGGCGGCTGGCCAAGAAGTTGGAAGTCGAACCGATAAAAAAAACAAATCTGATTGCCATCCGCTATGCGGCGGACGATCCACGGGTGGCGGCCAAGGTGCTGCAGTCGGTGGAGAGAGCTTACCTCAAGAAGCATATGGAGGTACATCGACCGAGTGGCGAATATCGCTTCTTTGCGCAGCAGACCGCCGAATCCCGGCGGCAACTGGAGGAAGCGAAGCATGAATTGCAGGATTTCACGGCGACGCGGGGTGTGGTGGCGGCCGCGGAGCAACGCGATCTGGCGCTGCAAAAGTTGAGCGACGTGGATGCCGGATATCGCCAGACCCGAATCGATCTCGCGGAGACACAGCGGCGTTTGTGGGCGCTGGAGACGCAGTTGGAGAAGTTGCCGGAGCGCACCACCACGCAGGTTCGCACGGCGGACAATCCTGAACTGCTGAAGGCCTTGAAGTCGAGCTTGTTGGATCTGCAATTGAAACGCACTGCATTGTTGACCAAGTTCGAGCCCAGCCATCGCCTGGTGCAGGAAGTGGAGCGGCAGATTGCGCAGGCGCAGGCGATGATCGCCGCGGAGCGGGCGTTGCCGCTCAAGGATGAAACCACCGACAAGAGTGCGCAATACGAATGGGCTAAATCGGAATTCCAGAAGACGCAAGTGCAATTGAAGACGCTGGAGGCGCGGGAAGCGGCAACCCGGACGCAATTGGGCGCCTACCAGGCGATGGCGCGGCGTCTTGGCCAGGACGCGATTACTCAGGATGATTTCCTCAGCTCGGAAAAAGCGGCCGAGAACAACTATCTGCTTTATGTGAAGAAACAAGAAGAGGCGCGGATGGACGATGCCTTGGACCAGGGAGGCATCGTCAATGTGGCGATCGCCCAGCATCCTCTGGCTCCGGCTTTGCCATTGTGGCCCACATGGACGGTGCTGGCGATTGGATTGGCCGCCGCTGGAGCGGCTGGGACGGGCGCGGCATTTTCCGCCGACTATCTGGATCCCGCCTTCCGCACACCGGATGAGGTGGTGGAGTACTTGAACTCCCCAGTTCTGGCATCGCTGCCGCGGCGGCCGCGAGGAAGGCTTCCGGCATGAGAGAAGCAACGATGAGTCCCGAGCTTTTTGTTAGCGGGGCGACCGAGCAGGAGCGCGCACGTCCCGCGGACCGGAATTCAAGGCAGGCAGCAGGATGGGATCCGGAAGGCTTTGCCCAGGAACAGATCCAGGGACTGGTGCGGCAAGTCTTCCTTTCCAATGCGGAGCGATCCGTGCGACAGGTAGTATTCAGCGCGGCCGAGCCAGAGACAGACGTACAGAATCTTTGCTGGCGAGCCGCCGAAGCATTGGCTCGGGAGACCACAGGGAGCATCGCCCTGGTGGGAACGTATCCCCAGGCCCTGCCAGATGCGGAGGCGTATGCGGCAGAAATCGGCGGCCAAAGGAAGCAGATCTCCGCGACCCGAGTGCGGGACAATCTGTGGCTCGTGCCGCTTGCCGCGAACGGCGGAGATTCAGTGACGACTGCATGGTTGCATTCCTACTTGGGCGAGCTGCGAACGCAGTTCGAGTACTCGATCGTGGTGGGACCATCGGCTTCTGAATCGAACCCGGCTACCGCGATGGCGCAACTCGCCGACGGGATCGTTCTGGTGCTGTCGGCGCAGCATACGAGGCGGATCGCGGCACGCAAAATCAAAGAAAAGCTGGAAGGGGCGCGGGCTCGCCTCTTAGGAACCGTTTTGAGCGATAGGGCCTTTCCCATCCCGGAGCGCATTTACCGGAGATTGTAAGCGAGCGACGGCGGTCGAAACCTGGGGTCACGGAGTGGAATAGTGTCTTCTTCTTATCTCAATTCAACGCAGAAAGCCCAGATGGTGGACTGGGCCCGGCAGATTCCCGGAGGGACTGCGGCGTTTCGTGCAGGAGAAAAGAAGCCGTCCCAGTCGGTCGGGCGGTTGGGATATGCAAAAGTGTCCGAAATTCCCAGGGAAGGGGAGAACGCGCCGGAGAGCGTGTGGGCATGGTTCCTGCCGGGTCCGCTGCAATGTCGAACCGCATGGGGATGGGTGGGCGCAACGGCGACCGACTTCGCATTCGTCGCCCTGAATTGGCTGTTGATTGCTGCGCTGCAAGTGCCGCTGCGTGGACTATTTCCCCAATTGCGGTTTTTCGGTTATGTGACCGAAGCGCCGGCTTCTCTTTTGGGAATTGCTCTATTGCACGCCGCATTGATTACTCTGATGGGTTCTGCCGAAGGACTCCATATCCCAGACTGCGATGGGCGGGCACAGGCCCGGATTCTCGGAAAATCCATTTTGTGGGCGACTACTCTGTTGTGCCTGGTTTTCTGGTTGCAGGGAGTTCCATGGACGGCAAGTGGGTTGTTCTGCGGAGCGGGTTTGCTGCACTTTGGCGTCCTGTGGAGCTGGAGGCGGCAGTGTGCGACGAAAAGCCGAAGAGTTCAAACCGGGAATGTGCGTAACGTCCTGATTGTTGGAGCGGGAAACGTAGGACGGCGGGTAGCGGCCTACGTGGAGGCCCATCCCCAGATGGGGCGAACGGTGTACGGTTTCCTGGATAACGAGAGGCTACTTAACAACAAAGTGATTGGACGGGTGAATGACCTGGCTCGACTGGCGCGCACGGGGTTTGTGGATGAGGTGATCCTGGCAGCGCCGCATGACCGAAGCCTGATACTGCAGGTGGTGCGGGCAGCTCGGCGTTTGCGGCTGGATGTAGAAATAGTTCCCGATTTATTTGGATGCAAGCCGGCTGGGTTGGAAGTCAAGCGAGTCGGGGATTTGCCGATGATTTGCCTGCACGCCGAACAATTGCCGGCGGGCGGGCTGGTTTTGAAGCGAATCGTAGACGTGGTGGGGGCTAGCTTGGCGCTGGTCATGCTGCTGCCTGGGTTGGCGGCAATAGCAGCCTTGATCAAACTGGAATCGCCTGGACCCGTTCTGTATTGCGCACGGCGCGCAGGACGGAAGGGACGGCCGTTCCGCTGCTATAAATTTCGGACCATGGTGTGCAATGCAGACGAGTTAAAGGACCAGTTGCGAAAGAACAATCAGAGGTCGGGTCCGTTCTTCAAAATCGCGCATGATCCGCGCATTACGCGCCTGGGGCAATTCCTGCGCCGCTACAGCCTCGACGAGCTTCCACAACTGGGGAACGTCTTGAAGGGCGACATGAGTTTAGTGGGTCCCCGGCCGCATCCCCTGGATGACTTTGCCGCTTATGAGCTCGAGCATTTTGCGCGGCTCGACGTCACCCCGGGCATCACCGGGCTATGGCAGGTATCGGCACGTCGCGATCCGTCGTTTCAGAGAGGCATGGAACTGGATCGGGAATATATACGGACCTGGAGCATGAAATCCGACATTCGAATTCTGCTGAGAACTTTCTTGGTCGTGGCACGGGGGACCGGAGATTAATGGGTTCGATCTCGCTAAGACCGCAGCGGCCGAAGCTCGCAGAAGATTTCCCGGCCTGGGCAATACAAATTGTTCTGCGTCCCATGCAGTGGTTGATGGCGGCTCCCTCGCTGCTGTTTCTGGCGGCGCTGACGGCAATGTTGTTGCGGCATCCGGATGTTTCGTTCTATGAGATTGACCGCGTAGCCTTCGGGCTGCTGCTGGCCGGAGTCGTGAGTCAAGCAATGGTCCGGCGGCAACGGCTGTTTGTCGTGGAACGCGCGACGTGGCCGATGATCGGGTTGACCGGGCTTGCGCTGGCAAGCGTCATTCGGCAACCGTTCGAGCACGAAACCTGGAGCCTGCTGGCATCAAAGTTCATTGTTCCGTTCGCGCTCTTTCACTTGGCCCGAATGGTGTTCACCGAGGAGAGGAAGTTACGGCAGTTTGAGGTATTCGCACTCGTGGTGCTGGGCTACCTCACCTTTACTGCCATCGCGTTCCTCTCGGGTGCGCACTCCCTTATCTTTCCCCGGTTCATTCTGGATGAGAGCCTGGGATTTCATGCCGATCGGGCGCGCGGTCCTCTGCTACAGGCGGTAGCTAACGGAGTTACTTTGAACCTGCTGGGATTGCTGGCTTTGCACGCCTACCAGCGAGGCAGCGTGCGTGGGTTGAAGATCGCAATTTTAATCGCCTCCGTGCCGATCGCGATTCTGGCCACGATGACCCGAGCGGTCTGGCTATCATTTGCCGGGACGGTTATCGTGCTGATTTTTCGTTCGGAGAGTCGAACTCTGCGGCGCGCGTGCCTGGGACTGGTCTTGATCGCCGCGGCAGGAGTGGGTGTGGTTCTCAGCTCGCATGAGCTGCGCACATCGGTGAGTGATCGGCTGCAAGAACGAGGTCCGCTGGCCTATCGCGCGGCCGTTTACGCGGGCGCTTGGGACATGTTTTTGAGCCGTCCGCTCACGGGGTGGGGCTTCCACCAGATGCCGGGCGAGTTGCCTCGGCATGTCAGCGGTTACGAGGCGAAAGTCCTGTATCCACACAACACCTACCTGGAAGTGCTGGCCGAATTCGGAGTGGTTGGACTATCGCTGTATCTGTGGTTGATGTGGGAATTGTGGCGGTTGGGCCGGGGCGCGATTCCACTTGGAGAGAAACACGGTTTTCTCGATCTAGCGTTTCACCGGATGTGGCCGATCTTGCTGGCGGTTTATTGGGTGAACGCCGCGATGGTGGTGATGAGCTATCAGTTCGTGAACGCCTTGCTGTTCTCCATGGCCGGCATGCTGGCCGCGCAGCAGCGGAGAGCGGAGGCTTGCCGCTCATGCTGACGGTCGCCTACCTCGCCAATCAGTTCCCCTGTGCCGTCGAACCGTATGTAGCGGCCGAGATCGAGGAGTTGCGAGGTCGTGGAATTCGCGTGATTGCAGGAAGTGTGCGGAAGCCCACGTCCGGGGAAGGTGCGGAGACAAGGTGCGGACCCGACGTCGTGCTGCAGCCCCTTCGTGGGGCCATTCTCCTGCAGGCAATCCGGCTCTGCGTGCGTCATCGGAAGCGCATTTCGCCGCTGGTCTGGCGAGTTATTTTCCACCCCGGAGAGAGGTGGCTAAACCGGCTCAAGGCGCTCATGCACACAGTATTGGGAGCCTGTTACGCCGTGCTATTGGAAGGGAAAGGAGTGGGACACATCCATGTCCACCACGGATATTTCGGCTCGTGGATCGCCATGGTTGCGGCCCGCATCCTGGGCGTGGAATTCAGTATGACGCTCCATGGGTCGGACCTGCTGGTGCACGGGACTTATCTTGACGTGAAACTTGACAACTGTAGGTTTTGCTTCACCGTCTCGGAATACAACCGGGCGTATATTCTCAAACATTATCCCAGGGTGGAGGCAGAGAAGGTAATCCTGGCGCGCCTTGGAGTGGAAGTATCTCCGCCCACAACGCCTTCGGGCCCGAAACTCAATACCAAGACGGTCCCGTTCACGTTTCTGTCAATGGGGCGGCTCCATGTGGTGAAGGATCACGCGTTTCTTATCAGAGCTTGCGCGCAACTTCAGCATCGCGGTGTGTCCTTCGACTGTTTGATTGCAGGCGACGGACCTGAGTGGCGCAACCTCCAATCGTTGATTCGAGAGGCTGAACTTGAAGATCGAGTCACACTGCTGGGGCATGTATCGCGTGACCATGTGGATTCGTGGTACGACCGGGCCGACGTGGTTGTACTCACAAGCCGCAGCGAGGGAATTCCGCTGGTGCTGATGGAGGCGATGGCCCGGGGAAGGATTGTGCTGGCGCCAGATATCACCGGCATTCCTGAACTGGTAACTCCAGGCAGGACCGGATTTTTATACGAAGCCGGATCGCTGAACAAGTTTGTCGCCCGGCTGCTTTTTATTCGCTCGCTGATGCAGGTGCCGGAAGATCCTCAGCTTAGTTCTTATATCTTGTCCGCGTCCAGACAACTGGATTGGGTGCGGCACGCGGCGCAGGCTCATATTCTGCACAACTTCAACCGCAGGAAAAATCTGGAAGTATTCGGCGACTTGTTTCTCCAACGGATCGCCTCGCAAGCAGAAAGCGTTTCTCATGAGAATTTTGTACTGCAACAAATATAACTATCCCTTCAGCGGCACCGAAGTCTACCTGTTTGAACTCATGGAACTGATGCGGCAACACGGGCATCAGGTCGCTCTGTTCTCCATGGCTGACGCGCGCGGAGAGGCAACTCCGTTCGACCGCCATTTCGTGCCGCACGTCAACTTCAAGGCCGGAGCGGAGTGGTGGCAGCGGCCGCGGCAAGTGGGACATGCAATTTACTCGATGGACGCGCGCAAGCGGATTCGCGCGATGATCGAGGAATTCCGGCCCGAGGTGGCGCATGTGCGCAATATCTATCATCACTTGTCGCCGTCGATCCTGTGGGAGTTGAAAGCACAAAATGTTCCTGTGGTGTATCACCTGAATGATTTTAAGCTGCTGTGTCCGAGCTACAACCTGGTGGCGCAAGGGGAGACGTGCGAGGCCTGCAAGGGTGGCGAGTTCTGGCATGCGCTCAAGAAACGTTGTTATCCCGGGACAGATGCGCTTCTGGCATTGACGGCCGAGGCCTATGCCCAGCGCTGGCTGGGCACATATCAGAAGTGCGTGGACCTGTTCCTGGCCCCCAGCCGCTTCGTACGCGACAAGTTCGTGGAACATGGTTGGGAGGGCGGCAAGTTTGCGGTGCTGCCGCATTTTCAGAGAGCCCACACCCTGCGGGAGCCGAATGAAAAGAACGATCGGCCGCTGCTGTATTTCGGACGGCTGTCGGCGGAGAAGGGCGTGGCCGATCTGCTGCGAGCCATGCAAAAAGTTTCGCATGTGCGGGCGGTTGTGGCCGGCGATGGACCTCAACGTGGAGCGCTGGAGCAATTGGCGGTTGCGCTGGGGCTGTCCAACGTCGAGTTTGTGGGACACCTGGGACATCCGGAACGGGATGCACTGATCGCCAAGTCGCGGTTCACGGTTCTGCCCTCCCATGCTTACGAAACTCTGGGGAAGACCATCCTTGAATCGTATGCGGAGGGGCGCGCGGTCGCGGCTTCGGATCTGGGCTCCAGGAGGGAGTTCGTTCGACATGGCGTGACAGGATTTCTCTATCCGGCCGGCGACGTCAATGGACTCGCGAACGCGATTCAGGCTTTTGGATCGAAGCCGGGCTTGGCGGAGAAGATGGGACTCGCGGGGTGGGAGACGGTGCGGCAGCGCCACACGCCCGAGGAACACTATCAGAAACTGTTGAGCTTCTATCAAGGCCTGGTCGCACAGAAGCAGAATCAGACCGCAGCAAGGTTCCCAACATTCAAGGCGGTCCCGTCAGCGAAGTCACGCCAAACCTCACTAGTACGGAATAAGACTCTGCCCATAACGACGCAGCGACCCGCTCTGCGGATAGCCTTTATCGGTGGCCGCGGAGTCATCTCGAAATACAGCGGGATTGAGACGTATTACGAGGAGGTGGGGAAACGCCTGGCGGAGATGGGACACGAAGTGACCGTATATTGCCGCAATCACTTTACACCGGCTACGCCTGAATACAACGGGATGCGGCTGGTGCGACTGCCTACGATCCGATCCAAGCATCTGGAAACGCTGGTTCACACTCTGCTAAGCACCATCCACGCCATCACCCAGCCCTACGATATTGTTCATTATCATGCGCTGGGGCCGGCCCTGTTTTCTTTTCTGCCGCGGCTTTTCGGGAAAACGACCGCTGTCACCGTGCAGGGCTTAGACTGGCAGCGAAAGAAATGGGGACGGCTCGCGTCCGCCGTGCTGCGGCTGGGAGAGCGAGCCTCGGGGCATTTCCCCAACGGCATGATGGTCGTTTCGCAGGCTCTGCAACAACGATACCGCGACATTCATGGGATTGAGGCGCTCTATATAGCCAACGGCGGTCTGTTGCGAGAGCGACGGAAGCCGCGAAAGATCCTGGAGTGGGGCCTCGATCCCGGAAAATATATTCTGTTTCTGGGAAGATTTTCGCCGGAGAAGGGCTGCCACCTGCTGGTGGAAGCTTTTGAGCACATCGATACGGATGTGAAGCTGGTAATGGCCGGGGGGACAAGTTACGGCAATGAATACACTCGGGATTTGCAGAAACATGCGAGTGAGCGCATCCGAATTCTCGACTGGACGTCTGGCGAGAACCTGGACGAACTGGTGACGAATGCCATGTTGTTTGTGCTGCCATCAGACTTGGAAGGGTTGTCGATGGCTCTGCTGGATGCCATGGGGGCCGGCCAATGCGTTTTGACCAGCGATATTCCGGAAAATCGGGAACTGGTGGAGGGGGCCGGATTTACGTTTCGGGGGGGGAGTGCGGCCGACTTGGCAGACCGGCTGCGGTTTCTGATCGCGAATCCTGCGGTACGGGACGAGGCAGGCAAGTCGGCAAAGAAACGGATCGAGGATCACTACCAGTGGGAGAAAATCACCAGCGAAATTGAGACAGCTTATTGCCAGCTCATGGGATGGAAACCGTTGCGCGATCCGGGCAGAAAACCCGTCGCTAACTCTATGTCAAGCGATAGTGCGAACCGGCAACAGAGAGCCGGGTAGTTGCAACCTTCGTATGAGTCCCCGCGTAGTCGCCGCGTTCCCCCAAGGACTCACGGCAGACATTCGATCCGACCGGCGCGCCGGCATAAACTGCGGATAGTGGGAAATATCATCATCGGAACGGAGGACGGGCTAACCCGTCCTTTTTTTATTACAATCGAGTTGCTGTCTCGCACCAGGTAGGAGTGAAAGCCGGGCCTGAAACGAGCTGCATTTCGCATGCGAAATTCGATTCTTGTGACCGGAGGCGCGGGCTTTATCGGATCCAACTTTATCCTGCAACAGATGCAGGACGAATCTGTGTCGGTCGTAAATCTGGACAAACTGACCTATGCGGGCAACCTGCGCAATCTTGAGAGCCTCGCAGCCCACCCGCGGTATGAGTTCGTTCATGGTGATATTGGCGAGCGCGGCATGCTCCAGCGACTGCTGGAAAAGCACCAGTTGGACGCGATCGTCCATTTCGCCGCGGAGAGCCATGTAGACCGATCCATCCGGGGGCCGGAGGATTTCATTCGTACCAACATAGACGGGACCTTCGCCCTGCTGGAAGAGACGCGCGCTTACTGGAGCGCGCTTCCAGACGAAAAGCGAAAGCGCTTTCGATTTCTGCACGTTTCGACCGATGAAGTTTACGGTTCTCTGGGGCCCGGCGATCCGCCGTTTTGCGAAACTACGCCGTATGCCCCGAACAGTCCGTATGCCGCATCGAAAGCCGCATCGGATCACCTGGTGCGTGCCTACCACCATACTTACGGACTGCCGACGTTGACTACGAACTGCTCGAATAATTACGGGCGCTTTCAATTCCCTGAAAAGCTGATTCCGCTGATGATCCTTAACGCGCGCGATGGTAATCCACTGCCCGTTTATGGGGACGGGAAGAACATCCGCGACTGGCTTTACGTGGAGGATCACTGCGAAGCGATCGCAACCGTCTTGCGCGGCGGACGGCCCGGCGAGACCTACAACGTCGGCGGCTGGAATGAGATGCCGAACATCGAAATCGTCAAGACTATCTGCGATCTTGTGGATGAGATGGCGCCGCGCGGTCCCACTCCTCGCCGGGAACTGATTGCGTTTGTAAAGGACCGACCTGGACACGACCGCCGCTACGCAATGGACGCGCGCAAGATCGAACGCGAGTTAGGATGGAAACCCAGGGCGACGTTTGAAAGCGGCATTCGCAAGACGGTTCGCTGGTATCTTGAAAATAAAGAGTGGGTACGAACCGTCACCAGCGGGAAGTATCGGGAGTGGGTGGCCACGCACTATTCCAGCTAGTCGCGCAGAGCTCGATGCGCTCACGATTCGAAACTCACGATTCGAAAGATCGATTCAATCATGCCAGAAAGCACGCGATACAAAGGCATCATTCTTGCGGGAGGATCGGGCACGCGCCTCTATCCCGTGACCCAAGCCATGGGAAAGAGTCTGCTTCCTGTGTACAACAAACCCATGATTTATTACCCGCTCTGCACGCTCATGCTGGCGGGAATCCGCGACATTCTTGTGATTTCGACTCCCGAGGATGTGCCCAAGTTTCGGGCTCTCCTGCGGGACGGGAATCAGTACGGCGTTCGTCTGCAATATCTGGTCCAACTCAAACCGGAAGGAATTGCGCAGGCATTCCTGGTGGCAGAAAAATTCCTGGATGGAAGTCCCTGTGCGCTGGTTTTGGGTGACAATATTTTTTATGGCCATGATCTGGCGAAGGATCTGCGTCAGGCGGCAAGCAGGGTCGATGGAGCTCGAATTTTCGCGTATCCGGTGCATGATCCGGAGCGCTATGGAGTCGTGGAATTTGATACCGACGGACGCGCGCTGAGCATTGAGGAGAAGCCGAAGCTGCCCAAATCCCGCTATGCCGTTACCGGGCTCTATTTTTACGATAACCAGGTAGTGGGAATTGCGAAATCGCTGAAACCGAGCGCGCGCGGCGAACTTGAGATCACTGACGTCAATCGCGCCTATCTGAAGAAAGGGCAATTGGAAGTTGTCGTGATGGGGCGAGGCATGGCCTGGCTGGATACGGGCACGCACGAATCGCTAATGGATGCGGCCCTCTACATTCAGGCAATCGAAAAACGGCAAGGGTTGATGGTGGCGTGTCCGGAAGAGATCGCTTATCGCTCCGGTTATATCGCGGCTGCCGAGGTCGAGAGGACCGGAAACGCGATGAAAAATAGCAGCTACGGCGCGTATTTGCTGCAGCTATTACGGGAAAAAGTGTTCTGAGGTAAATGAGGTTCCGAGATGCAGCTCACGATGGATGCTTTGAAGAAAATTTCGACTTCTCTTCCGGGTCTGGTCATTCTGGAGCCTCGCGTCTTTGCCGATGAGCGAGGATTTTTTATGGAGAGTTATAACGAGAGGGCCTTCGTAGAGTTAGGGATTGAAGAGCATTTTGTTCAGGACAACCATTCCAGTTCGCGCCGCAATGTTTTGCGCGGTCTGCACTATCAGATCAAACAGCCACAGGGGAAACTGGTGCGCGCGGTCGAGGGAGAGATTCTGGATGTCGCGGTGGATATGCGCCGCACTTCTCCAACGTTTGGTGCATGGGAAGGCGTCCATCTGACGGGCGAGAACAAACGCTTGTTGTGGATACCATCGGGCTTCGCACACGGATTCCGAGTCATTTCCGAGAAAGCGCAGGTGCTGTACAAGGCAACCGACTACTACGCTCCAGAACACGAACGCACTCTCGCATGGAACGACCCCGATTTGAAGATTAACTGGGAACTGGAAGGCGAACCGATCGTCTCGGCCAAAGACCAGCGCGGAATTCTTCTCCGTGATGCGGAGAGATTCGGCTAGGCGCAAGACCCACTGAAATGAAAGCAATCATTCTTGGCGCCTCTGGTCTTTTGGGCAAGGCGCTCACGCATGAATGGACCGGGGACGAGGTGGCGGGCTTCGGCTCGCGCCAGGTGGACATCCGCGATGCGCGGAGAGTTATGGAAGCGGTGAAGAAAAACGATCCCGAGTGGATTGTGCTGGCCGCAGCTTACACTAACGTCAACGATTGCGAGAGTCATCCGGATCTGGCGTTTGCAGTGAATCGCGATGGGGCGGTAAATGTCGCCCAGGCCGCTAAGCTTGGCGGGGCGAAGCTGTTGTTTATCAGTTCCGATTACGTCTTCGATGGAAAGAAGACTTCTCCCTATGAGACCGGAGATGCGCGCAATCCGCAGTCTGTTTACGGGCGTTCCAAGGCGGAGGCGGAGGTCCGGCTGTTGGAAGTGTTGCCGGAAGAGTGCTGCATTGTGCGAACTTCGTGGCTGTTCGGCACGGGCGGCAAATGCTTTCCCGACACCATCCTGAAACTGGCAGCGACTCGGCCTGTTTTGGACGTGGTGAACGACCAGCGTGGATGCCCTTCGTACTCCGTGGATCTGGCGCGAGCGATTATCGATTTATGCCGCAAACAGGCCCGCGGAATTGTGCATGCCACGAACGCTGGAGACTGTTCCTGGTTTGAGTTTGCGCGCGAGATCGTGAAGGGCGCGGGGCTTGCCGCCGAAGTGCGCCCGGTCAACAGTCAGCAAATGGCGCGCCCCGCACCGCGTCCAGCGTACTCCGTGCTGTCGCCCAAGAGCCTGCAATCATACGGAATCGTGACGCCGGCGTGGCAGGATGCGCTGCAGCGATATTTGCAGGAAAGAAAAAACTAAAGTGCCCCCGGTCGTTGCTTCGTTTAACCTTGGCCTGTTACGATGCGGCGGGGTTCGCGCCATTGAAGTCAATTCTGAACTACATCAATGGGCAGTTCGTACGAGGGAAGCGGGAGTTTGCCGACGTGAATCCCGCGGACGGCACGGTAATCGCTCAAGTCGCGGAAGCCGATCAGCCAATGGTGGACGATGCGGTACAGGCTGCGCGCAAAGCTTTGCGAGGCGAGTGGCGCCGACTGACAATTCCTGAACGGGCCGCCCGATTGCACAAGGTCGCCGATGCGATCGAAGCGCGTTTCGACTGCTTCGTCGCGGCCGAGGTTGCCGACACTGGCAAGCCCGTTGCGCTGGCTTCAAGGCTGGATGTCCCACGCGCGGTGGCAAATTTTCGCGCCTTCGCCGACTTGATCAAGACCGCGGGTCTGGAGTCCTTTCAGACAGAAACTCCGGACGGCAAGAGCGCATTGAACTATGCCATCCGCAAGCCACTCGGAGTTGTTGGCATCATCACTCCCTGGAATCTTCCTCTCCTATTGCTTACCTGGAAGGTGGCTCCCGCAATGGCCTGCGGCAACACCGTGGTCGTGAAACCTTCCGAGGAAACTCCGGCGACCGCGACTCTTCTCGCCGAGGCGATGAAAGCCGCGGGAATTCCTGACGGCGTCTATAACGTGATCCACGGCTTCGGACCCAACTCCGCGGGCGAGTTTCTGACTCAACATGCGGATGTGAACGCGGTGACCTTCACCGGCGAATCGCAGACCGGAGTAGCGATCATGAAAACAGTTGCCGCGTCGGTAAAGCCGGTTTCGTTTGAACTCGGCGGCAAGAATGCCGCGATTGTTTTTGCCGACTGCGACTTCGAGGAAGCGGTAAACGGAATCAGTGAGGCCGTATTCCTTAATACTGGGCAGGTTTGCCTGTGCGCGGAGAGAGTTTACGTCGAGCGCAAGATTTTTGAGCGGTTCGTCAACGCGCTGAAGCGTAAAGCAGAATCTCTGCACATTGGACATCCCCTGGAACAGACCACCGATCTCGGCCCTCTGATTTCAGCGCAGCACCGCGAGAAAGTCCTTGCGTATTTTCGACTGGCGCGGGAAGACGGGGCGACCATTGTGGCCGGAGGCCGTATTCCGCAGTTCGGCAACGTCCTGGACAACGGTTTCTACATCCAGCCGACAATCTATACTGGGTTGCCGGAGTCGGCGCGCTGCGTGAAGGAAGAAATTTTCGGGCCGGTATGCCATCTTGCTCCGTTCGATACCGAAGAAGAAGCGGTTAGCATGGCGAATGACACGAAATACGGGTTGGCTGCGTCGATCTGGACGACGAACCTGAAGCGCGGGCACCGCATGGCGCAGCAAATGAATGTTGGCATTACGTGGGTGAATTGTTGGTTCTTGCGGGACTTGCGAACACCCTTTGGAGGAGTGGGACTCTCAGGGATCGGACGCGAGGGCGGCTTGCATTCGCTGAATTTCTATTCGGAGCCGAACAATATTTGCATTCGTTTGTGACGGAATCCGCCCGGGAAGCAACATGAACAAGGTCGAAAGTAAAGTTGTTGACGGCAAGGCCAAGCCCCGAGGCAAGTATCCGCACGTCAAGCGCGCGGGGGACTTTCTGTTTGTATCGGGAACGAGCGCGCGCCGCGCCGATAACACAATTGCCGGCGCGGAAGTCAACGAGCTTGGGACGACCCATCTCGATATTCGAGAACAGACTAAGGCGGTTATTGAGAACGTACGGGACATTCTGGGAACGATGGGCGCGCAACTCGAGAATGTAGTGGAAGTAACGACCTACCTTGTGAGCATGAACGATTTCGCGGGATATAACGAGGTGTACAGCAAATACTTCGGCAATGACGGGCCCGCTCGAACGACTGTGGCTGTACATCAGTTGCCGCATCCGCATTTGCTGATTGAAATTCGGGCGATGGCGTATAAGCCCGAGAAATAGGAGTCCTATGCCGTCCATTAAAACGCTCAAAGCGTTTAACTTTCAGAAGTGGATCGAAGAGAACAAGGATAAATTCAAACCACCCGTTGGAAATGCGCAGGTGTGGGAGGACGGTGAGATGATGGTCACCGTGGTCGGCGGTCCCAATAATCGGCGCGATTATCACGACGATCCGACCGAAGAATTCTTCTACCAGTTGAAGGGCAACATTTTTCTTCGCCTCATGGAGACGCCTGGTAAGCCGCCTCTCGAAGTTCCAATCAAAGAGGGCGAGATTTTTCTGCTGCCGAAGCATATGCGGCATTCGCCGCAGCGCTTGCAGGCGGGCACGATAGGCGTGGTGGTAGAGATGCCGCGACCAGAAGGCGCGTTGGATGGATTCGAGTGGTATTGTCAGAACTGTAATCAACTGCTGCATCGGGCCGAGGTAAAACTCAAGAGCATCGTGCGTGACTTGCCGCCTTTGTTTGAGCAGTTCTACAGCAACGAAACCTTGCGCACATGCAAACACTGTGGCGCGGTTCATCCCGGCAAACAGTAAAAATGCCAGTCATCGACATTCACAACCATTTCTTTCCGCATAGCTGGCCCGATCTCGCGGCGCGCTACGGCACTCCGAACTGGCCGTGGATCAAGCATATCGAGCCGGGGACGGCGGAGATCATGGTAGGCGATCGGTTCTTCCGCCAGATTCATTCCGCGTGCTGGGATGCCGAAGTGCGACTGAGTGAAATGGATCGTGACGGTGTGGAGATGCAGGTTCTCTCGGCTACGCCGGTGCTGTTCGCCTACGAGCGCCCGGTCGAGCAGGCGTTAGATTGCGCGCGACTGTTCAACGATGCTGCTCTGGAACTGTGCGCGCAGGGAAAAGGACGGCTGCGGTCATTGTGTCAGGTTCCCTTGCAAGACATCGACGCCTCCTGCAAGGAACTGAGCCGGTCCGTGCAGGCTGGCCATGTTGGAGTGCAGATCGGCAATCACGTCGGGGAGAAAAATCTCGACGATCCCGGCATTGTGACGTTCTTGCATCACTGTGCCGATGAAGGCGCGGCGGTGCTGGTCCATCCCTGGGACATGTTGGCGCCGCAGCGCATGCCGAAATACATGATGCCCTGGACTGTAGGCATGCCCGCGGAGACGCAGCTTGGAATTGTCGCGATGATTCTGGGCGGTGCTTTCGACAAGTTGCCGGCGAATCTTCGGATCTGCTTCGCACATGGAGGCGGAAGTTTCACTTTCTTGCTGGGACGATTGGAGAATGCCTGGCAGCACCATCCGGTTGCGCATGGTGTGTGTGAGTTGCCGCCTAGCCGCTACCTAAATCGCTTCTATGTGGATTCGGCAGTGTTTGACAAGAATGCATTGCAGTTTTTAGTCGAAGTCATGGGGGTAGAGCGCGTCATGCTTGGCTCGGACTACCCCTTCCCCTTGGGCGAACATCAAGTTGGTTCCTTGATTCGATCGAGTAATTTTCCGGAACAGATGAAAGCACGATTGCTGGGCGAGAATGCAGTTTCGTTTCTTGGCTTGAAAAGGGAGAACGCTGTTGCTACTGCCGAGCGAGCACCGACCTCAACGAACGGAGCACCGGTGGTGCCGCACGGCGAGCAACTGACTTACAGTTCCTATCTCAGAGTGCCGGAGTTATTGCGGCTCCAACATCCGCAATCCTCGCCGCAGCATCACGACGAGTTGCTGTTCATCATCGTGCACCAGACTTACGAGTTGTGGTTCAAGGAACTGCTGCACGATCTCGATGCGGTGGTTGCGAACCTGCGGGCGGCGAATGCGAATCCGAACTCGCGTGACGAAGTGTATGAGGCGGCGCGGCTGCTGCGACGCTGCACGGAAATCACCCGTGTGTTGGTGGAGCAGTTTACGATTCTCGAGACCATGCTCCCCACGCACTTTCTGGCATTTCGTGGCAAGCTGGAACCGGCGAGCGGATTCCAATCGGAACAATTTCGCGAACTGGAATTCTTGTGCGGCCTGAAGGACGAGAAGATGTTGCGCTACCATCGTCCGACTCCGGAAGCTCATGCCCTGCTGGAACGAAGGCTGCGAGAGCCTTCGCTGCACGATGTCTTTTTTGACTCATTGCGGGCAATGGGCAAGCTGCAGTTTGATGACAAAGCAACTGAGCGCGAAAAATTCGACGCGCGAGCCCGGGCGATCCTGTCACTGTATCGGGATGAACGCAGCCATCGCGACTGGATTGATGTATGCGAGCGGCTCACCGAGTTCGACGAGCTGATCGTAAGCTGGCGGCTTCGCCACATTCAACTGGTCGAGCGCGTCATCGGCGTGCGCATGGGGACCGGCGGAAGCGCAGGATCGTCTTACCTGAAACATACGCTCGACAAAAAGTTCTTTCCGGAATTGTGGGAGGCGCGGACGCTGCTGGTGGAATAGCCGGAGATAGATCCGCCGCCCAGTCTGGGTTCTTTTTCTTTCTTGCCATGACCGCTAACGACGAGCCTGTTTCTCTGATTGGCGCCGGCCTCAACGGACCATTGCTGGCTCTCGGTCTGGTCAAACGCGGCTTCCGCGTTGAGATATTCGAAAGACGGCCGGATATGCGGCGCGTTCCAATCAGCGCAGGTCGATCCATCAATCTGGCGCTGTCCGCGCGCGGTATTCACGCGCTCACCGAAGCGGAGCTATGGAACGGAATGCAACAGATCATCATCCCGATGAAAGGAAGAATGATGCACTCACCTGCATCGGAACTCACATTCCAGCCGTACGGGAAGGATGAAACGGAGGTCATCAATTCCATTTCGCGCGCTGAATTGAACATTTCGCTGATGAATGCGGCGGAACGGCAGGGAGTCAAGATTCACTTCCAGCAGCGTTGCTCTGGAATCGATCTCAAGACCGGAGCCCTGCAGTTGCGAGACGAGAAGACTGGCGACGAGCGAACGCTTGCCTCGACCGTAGTGATTGGTTGCGACGGGTCGGCGTCGGCGATTCGGAGCGAAATGCTGAAGTTGAGTCGCTTTAACTTTTCGCAGCAGTATCTGGATTACGGATACAAGGAACTCACGATTCCGGCGGGCCCAAACGGAAAGCATGTTCTAGAAACGAATGCCCTTCACATTTGGCCGCGGGGCAACTATATGCTCATCGCGCTCCCTAACGTCGATGGGACTTTTGCTTGCATTCTTTTTCTACCCTTTGAAGGAGCGGGGAGTTTTGCTCGATTGAACATGCCTGCTGCGGTAACTAAGTTTTTTCAGTCGCAGTTTCCCGATGCGATTCGGCTCATGCCTGACCTGGCTGATAACTTTTTCTCCAACCCCACGGGCGCCATGGTCACGATCAAATGCTCTCCGTGGCATACAGACGGACGTACTCTGCTTCTCGGGGATGCCGCGCATGCCATAGTTCCTTTCTTTGGGCAAGGAATCAATTGCGGATTCGAAGATTGCACGTGCCTGTTAGCGCTTCTCGATCGGTATGGAGCCGACTGGAACCGGATTTTCCGGGAGTTTGAAGAGGCACGAAGGTTCAACACGGATGCCATTGCCAACCTGGCAATCGAGAACTTTGTGGAGATGCGAGACCGGGTGGCCGACCCCAGATTTTTGCTTCGCAAGAAAGTGGAGCTGGCATTGGAAGCGAAATATCCACAGCTCTTTGTTCCCAAATACGCCATGGTGACATTTCATCGTATTCCGTACGCCATCGCCTTGAGGCGTGGAAAGCTACAAGACCTGATGCTGACGGAACTCTGTGACCCGATCGAGCGCGTCGAGGACCTTGACTGGAACAAAGCAGACCGCTTGATTTGCAGCCAGCTCACGCCCCTGGAGCTGGTTTCGTGACGGTCACCCGTTTTCAGACTGGAGAAGATTTTGCAGCCGCGATGGATACCCGCGATCCCTTGGCGCATTTCCGCGATCGCTTCCACATACCAAAAACCGAGACTGGCGCCGATGCTATTTACTTGTGCGGGCACTCGCTCGGACTTCAGCCGAAAACTGCGAGAGCCTATCTGGAGCAGGAACTGCGCGACTGGGCACAACGTGGCGTGGAAGGGCACTTCCAGGCACGCAACCCGTGGATGCCCTATCATCGCCTCCTCACGCAGCAGACCGCAAAGCTGGTCGGAGCGCAGCCAATGGAAGTCGTGGTGATGAACTCTCTCACTGTGAATCTGCACCTGATGATGGCGTCGTTCTATCGACCCACGAGAGAGAGACATCGAATTCTGGTCGAAGGTGGAGCGTTTCCCTCGGACCAGTATGCGGTAAAGTCACAAATTCGTTTTCACGGTTTTGAAGCTGCGTCGTCGCTGCTCGAACTCACGCCCCGCGGCGGCGAATCTTACCTGCGCGATGAAGATGTCGAGTCGCTGATCGAACACGAAGGCGACTCGATCGCGCTGATTCTGATCGGCGGAGTGAACTACGTCACGGGGCAAGCCTTCGACATGCCCGGAATTACGAAAGCAGCGCAACGCAAGGGATGCGTCGTGGGATTTGACCTGGCCCATGCTGCCGGAAACATACCGCTGCATCTTCACGAGTGGGGGCCGGATTTCGCGGTCTGGTGCAGCTACAAATATTTGAATGGCGGCCCGGGATGCGTGGCAGGATGTTTCGTCCACGAGCGGCATGGCCGTGCGTGGGAACTGCCGCGCTTTGCAGGATGGTGGGGCCACGATGAGAAGACGCGCTTCAAGATGGGACCGAAGTTTCATCCCATGGAGGGAGCGGAGGGCTGGCAGTTGAGCAACCCGCCGATTCTGGCGCTGGCTCCTCTGCGCGCCTCGATGGAGATTTTTTCCGAGGCCGGTATCGCACACTGTCGTGCCAAGAGCGTGTCCCTTACGGGATATATGCAATTTCTGCTTGAGCAAAAACTTTCGCCCAAGTTCTCCATCATCACACCACCTGATGCGGAGAGAAGAGGCGCTCAGCTCTCCATCCGGTTGCCAGGCGCCACCCGCAAACTGTGCGACCAACTGGCCGCGGCGGGTGTAATCGGGGACTGGCGCGAGCCGGACACCTTTCGCGTCGCAGCCGCGCCACTGTACAACTCATATCAGGACGTCCACCGTTTCGTGCAACGCTTTTCGGCCGCACTCTCGTAAATCCTTTGGCAAGTTCGTGGTTACCTCCGTAATACATCCCCTGGTTGAGCCGAACCATACAATCTGGAACGTGGGGAAATCTCCGTTTCAGCACGCAAGCAGGTGGACGGCCATCGTGTGTGCGGTGGTGTGCGTTCACGTCTCGCTTTCACTGCTGGCGCCACGCGGATTTGCTCTCACTGCTTTCGGTGACATTCTCCAAAACATCATTCTTACGTGCGCGACACTGGCGGTTCTTTTCAATGTGAGGAAAGCTTCGCCAAAGGCACGGCTATTCTGGGCGCTGCTGGGTCTGGGCTTTGGAATGTGGTTGATCGCCCAACTCATGTGGACGTATCTGGAAGTTTTGCTGCGGCATGATGTGCCCAATCCGTTTGTCGGAGATGTAATTCTTTTTCTTCACATTGTTCCCATGATGGCCGCGGTGGCTGTCCAACCGCATGTTCAACAGGACAATCGCAACTTGCGAGTCGGAACACTCGACTTCGCACTTCTATTTACTTGGTGGCTCTTCCTGTATCTGTTCGTCGTGATTCCATGGCAGTATGTGCATCCCGGCGAACTCGCATACGGCAGAAGTTTTGATCTGCTCTACACTGCCGAAGAACTGGTGCTGGCGGCGAGCGTGATGCTGGTATGGCGACGAAGCCGCGGGGCGTGGCGCAGTCTTTATTTCCATCTTTTCGTCGCGACCTTGCTTTATTCCGTCGCTTCGCTGATGGCCAGCGAGGCCATCGATCTGCATCTGTATTACACGGGAAGTCTGTTCGACGTGCCACTGGTGGCGGCAATGGTGTGGTTTGCGCGGATCGGCTTCCTGCCCCGCGAGATCATGGCTCAGAATCCGGCCGAAGAAATTCCCAGTCGCGGTTACGAAATCTGGAAAGCGCGTCTCGCGATGGTGGCAGTCTTTGTCACTCCGCTGATGATGGCATGGGCGCAGTTCGGTGGCCATGCGCCGCAGAGTGTTCGCACATACAGACTGCTGCTCACCGTTGGCGTCATGTTGATCATGGGCGCCCTGGTATTTGTCAGGCAACACTTATTGGATCAAGAGCTAATCAGCCTGCTGCGATTATCGAAGCAAAATCTGGACGAGATGTGCCGGCTTAAGGATGAGCTTGAGAACAAGGAACATTCACTGAAGTGGCATAGCCTGGAATTGCAGCGGAAAAATCTGGAACTGCAGGAAATCTCCTTTACGGATGTGCTGACTGGAATCTGGAACCGGCGCTATCTGGAAGAGATCCTTCCGTCCGAGGCCGGGCAGGTCTTGCGAAACTACCAGCGGGCGAAGGGAAGTCGAGTCCGCAAGATGGATCATCGCGACTTGATCTTCATCATGGTCAACATGGATTTTTTCAAAGAGGTAAACGATCGGCACGGCCATCCCGCGGGAGACCGGCTGCTGCAACTCGTAGGAAAAAGACTCTCGACGGTCGTTCGCAAGTCTGACGTGCTGGTGCGCTGGGGCGGAGAGGAATTTCTGATCATGAGCCGTTCGGCTGATCCTTCCGGGATCCCAGCTTTTTGCAGCCGCATTTTGGAAGTCGTGGCGTCGGAACCATTCGATCTTGGTCATGGAATCACGGTGAGAAAGACTTGCTCCGTAGGGTGGGCCGCCTACCCCTGGAGCCGTGGCGCATTTGAAGCCATCTGCGCGGAAGAATCGATTGCGCTGGCAGATGCAGCTCTTTATCGCGCCAAGGCTCTCGGCAGAAATCAGGGTGTGGGAATTCTGGCGACGGATGCCGCGAGCCAGAATCCTGACAGCATCAATCTGCTATCCGTACGTGACGGCGCTCCTCCGTTTGCGCGCACCGTGAGAACCCAGTGCCCGCACCAGGAGACAGTGCTGCCTGAACCTCCAGAACCTGTCAAGAATTCCAGCCTTTAACTCTTATCTTTCGCCAAGAATACTCTCATTCAGGCGATCGTAGGCGCTTGACCTCGGAGAGCGCGTTGGCTACATTGAGTAGCGGCTAGCGGCTTTACGACTGTTGAGGCACTACCAATGAATGCCAAGAATCCTTCGCGCAAGACGGGCCTTCGTCAGAAGGCTCAACTCATGTCCGCATCCGAAATTGAGCGCACCCTGGTTCGCCTGGCTTATGAAATCGTCGAAAAAAATGGCGGCATCGAAGGTCTAGGACTGGTTGGAATTCGGCGTCGTGGAGTTCCCATCGCAGAACGGCTCGGCAAGATCATCACGCGGATTGAGAACGCGAAAGTGCCGGTTGGAACTTTAGATATCACGTTTTACCGCGATGACCTGTTGACGCTCGGACCGAAGCCGGTGGTGCAGGAAAAAGAAATTGGATTTGAGATTGAGGACAAGAACATTGTGCTGGTCGATGACGTTCTGTTCACGGGACGCACAACCCGTGCCGCTCTCGACGCACTGTTTTCACACGGGCGTCCACGGCGAGTACAACTGTGCGTGCTGATCGACCGCGGTCATCGCGAGATTCCCGTCGAGGCGACTTTCGTGGGCCGCAATGTACAGACCACCACGAACGAGGTGATCGAGGTGAAGCTGACCGAGATCGATGACGCGGAGAAAGTTTTGCTGATGGAAAAATGAAAAATAGAGAACGGCAACAAGGGATCGGAAGAAAAAACAAGGACGGTGGGGTCAACCACCGTCCTTTGTCTTTTAGGTAAATATTTGTTATGCGATCCTGGTGCAGATCGCCTTGGTTTGAGTGTAAAGGTTGAGCACGTCGTGTCCCATCTCGCGTCCCCAGCCCGACTGCTTGTAGCCACCGAAGGGCAGTGCGGCATCGAAAATGTTGTAGCAGTTGATCCAGACGGTCCCGGCACGAAGCTGTTCCGCCATGCGATGCGCCTTACCAATGTCGCGGGTCCAGACCGCGGCAGCCAGGCCGTACTCGCTGTCATTGGCCCGAGAAACGATTTCTTCCGGATCCGTAAACGGCATCGCAGTCACCACGGGTCCGAAGATTTCCTCCTGCACGACTTTCATGTTTTCCTTGGTGTCCACCAGCACCGTGGGTTCAACGAAGTATCCCCGATCCCCTGACTTGTGGCCTCCGGCGACCGCCTTTGCGCCTTCGGAGAATCCGGATTCCAGATATCCGCAGACGCGATTCATTTGTTCCTCTGAAACCAGAGGACCCATCTGCGTATCGGGATCAAGGCCGGAGCCGACCTTGATTTTTCGGGCATGCTCCGCAACCCCTTCCACGACTTGATCGTAAACCGATTTCTCGACATACAACCGCGATCCCGCGCAACAGCACTGGCCATGGTTGAAGAAAATCGCGCTGGCGGAGCCGGGAATTGCGCTCTCGAGATCGGCGTCTTTGAAAACGACGTTCGGAGATTTGCCGCCCAACTCCAGAGAAACTTTTTTGAGGTTGCCCGTGGCCGCGTGCACGATCAGTTTTCCGACTTCCGTCGATCCCGTGAACGCAATCTTGTTGACGTTGGGATGAGCGGCCAGCGCTGCCCCTGCCGTTTCGCCATAACCGGGGACAATGTTGACGACGCCTTCGGGGAAGCCGGCTTCCGTAATGAGTTCACCGAGACGCAGTGCGGAAAGCGGGGTTTGCTCGGCGGGCTTCAACACTACGGTGCAGCCCGTGGCCAACGCGGGACCAAGCTTCCACGCTGCCATGAGGAGCGGGAAGTTCCATGGAATGATTTGGCCGACTACACCGACCGGCTCGCGCAACGTGTACGCGAGATACTTTGCGCCGGGTGTATACGGCACCGAGAGTGGGATGGTGTTGCCTTCGATCTTGGTCGCCCATCCCGCCATATAGCGGAAGAGATCGACCGCAAGCGGAACATCGGCGGCCTTGGCAATACTAAGAGGCTTGCCATTGTCGAGGCTCTCGATGTAGCCGAACTCCTCAGTATGCTGTTCCAGCAAGTCAGCGAGCTTCCAGATCAGGCGTCCGCGCTGCGACGCGGTCATCCGGCGCCATGGGCCGTTATCAAATGCCTTGCGCGCGGCCTTAACGGCTTGATTGATATCTTCGCGGTCACCCTCCGCGACCTGAGCCAAAACTTCGCCGGTGGCGGGATTGTAAGTAGGGAAAGTCTTGCCTGATGCGGCATTGGCCCACTTGCCATTGATCAACATTTTCCGTGGTTTGTCGATGAACTCCGCGACTTGCGGATGAATTTGGGGGGAAACTGCGATGCCCATATGTCCTCCTTGTCAAACCGAAACGAGAAACGTGAAGCGAGAATGAAGCGGCGAAGCGGACCGAGGTATGCTAGCGCCGGCCTGAAACAAATGCAAATGAACAAATGCAAATGGCGCTCCGTTCCCAGAACCGGCTATTCGCCGTACGGGACCCAGATATTCTTAACCTGGGTTGCGTGCTCCAGGAACCAGCGGCCTTCCGCCTGTTTGGGGTTGAACCAATCGATGACGCGACCCTCGTTCGTCCAGACCTGCTTCAAGTTTCCTGTGGACATCGCCTTTGCGGCTGAGACGGTCGCTTCGTCTCCATAACACCAAAGGCCATCCACGTCATCGTGTTCCGCGAGTGTTTTCAGGAGCTGCAAGGCATAGCCCGTCACGATATTAATCGCGCCGCCCGGCAGATCGCTGGTGTCGAAAAGCTGGTAGAGGTCGCCAGTGACGAGTGGATATTTCTCCGACGGAACGGCAATCACCGTGTTGCCCACGGCGAGTAGCGGCATCACAAGCGAGAGGAAGCCCAGCAGCGGAGCCTCCGTTGGACTGATCACGCCAACCGTTCCGATCGGCTCGTTCATCGCGATTGCAATATTGCGGAACGGAGGATTGTGCACGGCGCCGTCGAACTTGTCGGCCCATGCCGCATAGGAAAAGATGCGCTCAATGCCAAGCTCGACTTCCGCGGCTGCCTGCTTCTCTCCGACGATCGCGGCGAGTCGATGGACAATCTCGCTACCACGCTGCGCCAGATTCTCCGCACAGTAATATAGAACCTGAGCGCGATTGTGGGCAGTGGCCTTGGCCCATCCCTCGGCCTTGCGAGCCGCTTCCACGGCGTTGCGAATATCTTTCCGATTGCCGAGGGGTGCTTCGCCCAATAGGCGACCATCTGGCGAGCGCACTTCCATGCTATAGCCGGAGTCGGGACGCGCCTGCTTCCCGCCAATATAGAGCTTTACGGTGCGGTCAATGGCAGGCTTGCTGGCATCGGCTGTCTCTTCTGTTTGTAGTTGTCCCGCGACTTGCGTCGCGGAAGGAGCCTGCGCAGCCCGCAGCACCGGAGCATGCTTGAACCACGAAGGCTCCATGTATTCGAGCAAGCCTTCTCTGCCGCCCTCCCGGCCGTATCCGCTCTCGCGATACCCACCAAAGCCGCAGGCGGCGTCAAACAGATTTGTGCAATTCACCCAGACCACGCCTGCCTTGAGTTGAGCGGCCACATGCAGCGCGACGTTGATGTTCTCGCTCCAGACGCACGACGCCAGGCCATAGACAGTATTATTGGCCAACTCCACGGCTTCCTTCGGAGTGCGGAAAGTCATCGCCGCAAGGACGGGACCGAAGATTTCCTGTTGAGCGACAATCGAGGTGGGATGCACGTTGCTCAGAAGTGTCGGTGGAAAATAGAAGCCCCGGGAAGGCATCACGACCTGCGGTTGCCAGCAGGTTGCGCCTTCTGCAACTCCTTGCGCGACCATACGCTCGATACGGTCCAGTTGAACGCGCGCGACAATGGCGCCAATATCAATCGCTTTATCGAGCGGCGGTCCGATGCGCAGGGTGCTCATACGGTCGCGAATCTTGGACATTAATACTTCCGCGATGCTCTCCTGCATCAACAGGCGCGAACCCGCGCAACACACTTGCCCCTGGTTGAACCAGATTCCATCGACCAGGCCTTCGACCGCGCTGTCCAGGTCCGCATCTTCGAAGATAATAAACGGAGACTTCCCGCCGAGTTCAAGCGAGAGGCGCTTGTGGCTTGCGGCAGTCGCGCTGCGAATCGCGCGTCCCACTTCCGTCGATCCCGTGAATGCAATCTTGTTGACGTCGGTATGCTTCACTAGCGCTTCGCCGGTTGAGCCATCTCCAGTCACAATGTTGACGACTCCGGCTGGCAATCCCGCCTCCTGGCATAGTTCAGCAAAGGCAAGCGCCGTAAGCGGAGTAAACTCGGCCGGCTTCAATACGATCGTGTTTCCGGTGGCCAGCGCAGGCGCGATTTTCCACGCCAACATAAGAAGCGGAAAATTCCAGGGAATGATCTGCCCTACGACGCCGCAAGGCTCGTAGGCGGGAAACTCCTGCTGGAGCAATTGCGCCCAACCGGCGTGGTAGTAAAAATGCCGTGCTACGAGCGGAATATCGATGTCGCGGCTCTCCCGGATGGGTTTGCCGTTGTCCATGGTTTCAAGAACGGCCAGTAGCCGTGAATGTTTTTGTACGAGTCGTGCCAGCGCGTAGAGATAGCGCGCGCGGACATGCGGTGTTAAGGCCCGCCATTTTGAAGAAGCGGAGCGCGCAGCCCGAACCGCAGCATCGATGTCCGCGGCACTGCCTTGAGCGACCGCAGCCAACTTCTCGCCATTCGAGGGATCAATTGTGTCGAAATATTCTCCGGCCGCCGGCGGTTGCCACGCTCCACCGATGAAAAGTCCAAAGCGCCGCTCATGGCGATCCAGCCATGCGGTCGCCTCCTTCGGATCTTCCGGGGCGGGCCCGTACTCCATGGTGAGAAACTTTTCGGCAATGCTCATCGGCCTCGGCTCACTTGTTCTCGTTTCACTGACTCATGTTTGACCGCGATTGTGCGTTAGGCATGTTGCCGCTATGCAATCGGATGGCGATACTCAGCAGAGTAGCGTCCAGTCGCATAATGCTCCAACTGCCGTTCGATGTCTCCCAATAAACTGCTAGCGCCGAAGCGAAAGAGTTCTGCACGCATCCATGACAGCCCGAGTTCCTCTTTCATCATGGCCAGCCAGTCAATGGACTGTTTCGCCGTGCGAATGCCTCCAGCCGGTTTGAAGCCGACCGCCATTCCCGTTTGCTGGGCGTATTCGCGGATGGCGCGAACCATCACCAGGCTCACCGGTAGCGTCGCGTTGGTAGGTTCCTTGCCCGTCGAGGTCTTGATGAAATCGGCTCCCGCCATCATGGCCACAAAACTGGCGCGCGCCACGTTGCGCAATGTCAGTAGATCGCCAGTGCCCAGAATGACCTTCATGTGAGCCGCACCACACGCGTGTTTGAAAGCCGCAACCTCATCGTAAAGCGCCTGCCAGCGTCCACCGAAAACGTGGCCGCGCGTGATTACGACATCAATCTCATCAGCACCCGCTTCCACCGACCGGCGAATTTCCGCGACGCGCTCGGCAAGCGGCGACAGGCCCGCGGGAAATCCGGTGGAGACTGCGGCGACGTGAACTCCGCTTCCTTTCAAAGCATGCAGGGCGGTTTCGATGAACGTGTGATACACGCACACAGCTCCCACTTTGATCCCAAGTTCCTCGATTCCTAATTTCTGTACAAGATCCTGCTGAATGGGTTGTCGCGCCTTCGCGCACAATCGTCGCACGCGTTCCTCGGTGTCATCGCCGGAGAGAGTAGTCAAGTCCATGCAAGAGATTGCGCGGAGAAGCCACGCAACTTGCCACTCTTTCTTTACCGTTCGTCGCGCCACCTGCGTCTGAACGCGCCGCTCCACGGCGCTCGTGTTTACCCGAACTTCCTGCAGCCAATTCAGATCGAGAGGAATACCGATATTCGGAAGAAGCGCACGTCCGGCGAGCGTCGCGATAGTGTCTGAGGCGTGCGCCTCGGGAGACGCGAGCGCACTATCCGCCTTCCGCGCATGGTTGGGATAATCACGATCGACCGACATAGCAGCTTGCCTTGTATTGTTCTATCGAAACGCAAGCCTGTGAGCCCTTAAGGCACAGGCGAATGCCGTGACTTGCAATTGTACGGCAGGCCATCTCACAAGGCGAATCGAGTGCCCCGCGTCGGACCGCCCGCAGAAGTTGACGGGAATTATCATTGAGGGTGTACATCGAGGGTTTACAATGACGCACGATTCAGTGATCGCAAAGTTGATTCGGCTGCACTTCCGTCACGTTTAGTTTCTTCTAGTTTCTTCTATGAACAAGAATCCAGTCTCTGCCGGCGTACGGAAAAAGCTGGAGCAAGCGGCCGTCAAGGTGATGAAGAATGCGCATGCGCCGTACTCGAAGTTCCACGTCGGGGCGGCGATCCTGCTTACGAACGGCAAAATCTTTTCCGGCTGCAATGTGGAAAATGCCTCTTACGGAATGACCAATTGCGCTGAGCGAACTGCAATTTTTTCCGCCGTCGCGCAGTTGGGCCCGAAGATTGAGATTCAGGCAGTAGCCGTCGCCAATGATCACGGAGTCGCATGCTCGCCTTGCGGGGCCTGCCGTCAGGTGATTTACGAGTTCGGCCCCAACGCCACTATTTTTTTCCAAAGCGCCAGTGGTCCCAAGCAGGCCCACATCACCGAACTTCTGCCGGAAGGATTCCGCTTACTGTGAGCCAGAAGACCCCACCGCCGCCAACGTTCCGTGCCATTGATGTGATCCGAAAAAAGCGAGATGGCGTAGAGCTATCGCGGGACGAGATCGAGGGTTTAGTCAGCGCTTACACGAATGGAAAAATTCCCGACTATCAAGTGTCGGCATGGCTGATGGCGGTGGTGCTCAAAGGAATGACGCGGCCAGAGACGGCCGCCCTCACGGATGCGATGCTGCACTCCGGCGACGTGCTCGATCTTTCTTCGCTGCCGGCTAAGAAAGTAGACAAGCATTCTACCGGCGGAGTCGGCGACAAGACTTCTCTGGTGCTGGCCCCTCTGGCCGCGGCGGCTGGAATTGTTGTTCCGATGATCAGCGGACGCGGTCTGGGACACACCGGAGGAACGCTCGACAAGTTGGAAGCTATCCCCGGCTTCAACGTAAATCTTTCCGTGGCGGGATTCCGCCATGTGCTCGAGAAGTGCGGCTGCGCCATGATTGGACAAACGGCAGAAATTGCGCCGGCGGATCGCAAGCTCTACGCCCTGCGCGACGTCACCGGCACGGTCGAGAGCCCTTACCTGATCTGCGCCTCCATCATGAGCAAGAAACTGGCGGAAGGCATTGACGCTCTCGTGCTCGATGTGAAGACCGGGTCTGGCGCTTTCATGAAGAGCGAGAAAGACGCTGCCTTTCTCGCCGAGTTGATGGTCGAAACGGGAGTGCGGATGGGCACAAAGGCAGTGGCCCTCATCACGGACATGGATCAGCCCCTGGGAAACAAGATCGGCAATGCCCTGGAAGTGATCGAGGTTGTGGAAGTCTTGCGCGGCGGCGGGCCAGAGGATTTGCGGGAACTCTGTCTCGAATTAGCGGGATGGATGTTGCACCTCGGTGGCGCCGCGAAGACAGTTGCGGAAGGAAAGGACAAGAGCTCCAAACTGATTTCTTCAGGCGAGGCGCTGGAAAAATTCAGCCAAATGGTACAACTGCAAGGCGGCGATGCTCGGGTCATTGACGACACGAAGCGCCTGCCTCAAGCGCGCCAGACGATCGCAGGTTTTAAGTGCAAGGGCCGGATATATTGCGTCGATGCAGTGCGAACAGATCGGCACTGCCTGCGTGATTCTCGGGGGCGGGCGCGAGCGCAAGGAAGATTCCGTCGATCCTGCGGTCGGAATTGTGCTTCACAAAAAAGTTGGCGATCGAGTTGCCGCCGGCGAGGCCACTTGCGACCATCCATTACAATGCGGAGACGCAAGCGGCGCGCGCCCGACAGCTGATTGAAGCGAGTTATGCAGATAACGGATGACACGCCCAGTCTGCGAAAAGGCCGCTGATCCACGCGTCATCGGCAATTCCGCGAGAGAAAAACTGAATGGGACGATTCACAGGGATTCTTGGCCTGCTGACGATGCTCGGGTTCGCCTACGTCTTCTCCACGAATCGCCGCGCGATTCGCCTGAAAACCGTCGCCTGGGGCCTGGGCTTGCAGTTTGTGTTCGCGATTTTCGTGCTGAGAATTGAATGCGGGCCGGAGCGTATTTCAGAAAGCCGGAGACGGCGGTCACCGGCTGTTGAGTTACGCCTACGCCGGATCTCACTTCGTCTTTGGCGACCTCGGCAAGCAGGGATCGCAACTCGGGCTTTTACTTCGCCTTCCGGGTGTTGCCAACCATCATTTTCATCGCCGCTTTCTTCGCCGTGCTCTATCACTTCGGCGTCATGCAAATCATCATCCGGCAGTTGCCTAGGTAATGACGCGCGTCATGGGCGCGAGCGGCGCCGAATCGCTGAACGTCGCGGCCAGCATTTTCATGGGACAGACCGAAGCGCCGCTGACCATCCGTCCCTTTTTGCCCGACCTGACCCGCTCGGAACTGATGACCGTCATGACCAGCGGCATGGCGCACGTCTCCGGCGGAATCATGGCGGCTTACATAGCTTTTGGAATCGAGCCCAAAGCATCTGCTGAGCGCGGTCATCATGACCGCGCCGGGCACGCTGCTGATGGCCAAAATGCTGGTGCCTGAAACCGAGCAGCCGAAAACCGCCGGGCGAGTGTCATGAGTGACGACGAGGAGAAAACCGAGAAGGAAGAAAATCTGCTGGGCGCGGTGGCGCGAGGGACCACCGACGGCTTGCATCTTGCGCTCAACATTGCCGCCATGCTGATTTCGTTTCTCGCGCTGATTGCGCTCGATCAACGGCATTCTCGGCGGAATGCACAACTGGCTGGCCATCTCGGATTCCTGGTTTCCCCAAAGCCTGGAACAGATTTTCGGCGTGATATTCGCTCCCATCGCCTGGGTGATCGGCATTCCCTGGCACGACTGCCCCATCGATCGGCAACCTGCTGGGCACGCGCATGGTGCTGAACGAACTGGTTGCATTTTCCATGCTGGGACCGCAAAGAGCCGCGCTCGACCCCCGATCCGTTTACCATCGCGACCTTTGCGCTCTGCGGATTCGCGAACCTGAGTTCGATCGGAATCCAGATCGGCGGCATCGGCGCGCTGGCGCCCAACAGGAAGGGTGAGCTGGCTCGCCTAGGCGTTCGCGCCATGCTGGCCGGGACAATGGCGAACCTGATGTCGGCTTCGATTGCCGGAATGCTGCTTTAGATCACCGTTCGGCTTCAGCCGTAGGCGCGCGCAACCAGCAGAATCGCCAGCCCGTAGAACACAAACATCAGAGCAAGATAGAGTTTGGCGCGAGGGCCTGATCCTGCGAATTCTTTCCACGCCAGCACTCCCCACAGCGCAGCAACCATCGGCGACGATTGGCCGATGGCATAGGAAATGGCCTGCCCCGTCAGTTTGCCGGCCGTGAGATTGAACACCGTCCCCAAACCCCATACAGCGCCGCCGATCAGTCCAAGCAAATGTCCCGAAGGCGGGCCACTGAAAAATCCGCTGAAACTCACGGGCTCGCCTACCAGAGGCTTCTTCATGAAATAGATATTCCACACAAAACAGGAAAGCAGCGCTCCCAGCGTGAGGAACGTCGCCGCACTATAAGGCGTGAGAGAGTGTCCGCGGGTCATGGCATAGGTCATGAATGGGCTCCACAGTCCCATCAAAGTTCCGGAAACCACGCACAGAACGATGCTCTTGCGTGAAGTCCCTCGTCCGGCCCGGGCGAGGCTGCCGTAGGCCTTGCCGTCGAGAATCACCGCGACCAGAGCGCATGCAACGCCCCCGGCTAAAAGCAGGCCGTTGCCTTTGGGTTGCAGGATGAAGTTCAACACCACACCCACCACGAGGGCAATTCCGATCGAAACCGGGAAAGCGACGGCGAGTCCCGCCATGTCGATGGCTGCTACCAGCAAGAGATTCGCAAGGTTGAATATAGCCCCGCCAACCAGAGTAGAGATGATATTGGAAGGGTCCGCGGCCTCGACGTTGTTCACGAAACTGTTGGCGTCGTGCCCGCTGCTTCCATGGTGAAGGCGAGAATCAGGGAAATCAGAAAAATGCCGATCGCGTAATCCCAATAAAAAAGTTCGAAACGATAATTCTTAACGCCCTTGTAAGTGTTGGCCCAGGAACCCCAGCAGATCGCGCTGATGATCGTCATCACCAGCGCAATCGTCAGACTCGGCGGCGTGAACATCGCAGTCTCCCTTGGAAAGTGTGTAACTGTACTCTTCTTCGCCGCCAGTCACAAGTCAGGGCTCGGCGAAAGCGCGAATTCGTTATGGTCTGGTGACGGAGAAACGGAAAATAAGACCGGATTGCTCGGGCAGTCCTGTGTGACGGAAGCGGTGCAGAGTGCGGAGTACGGAGTTGGGTAACGGCCGGCCATGCCGAGAGCACTCCCGCACCCGCGAGATGACCGTGCCGCCGGCAGGGGCCGCCAGAACGAGAAATGCAGCGGAATGCGCAGGTTGGGATGGTTCTCAACCTTTAGCCGATACGAGTGTCGCGGAGGCTAATTCATGTCCCCCAGCGAGCACGCGCCGGGGCCGCGGGGATCGCCGCACGACCCGCACGCGCTTGTCGCGGAGGCCGAAGCCGATGAACCCTTCGTCGACACCGCGAACACCGAAAGCTGCGGTTCCAGCTTGGTGGCGTGGCACTTGGGACACTCGGCCTTTTGCTTGCCATAGACAATGTTTCGAACTGGTGATGACATTCCTTGCAGACGTATTCGAAAATCGGCATGGCCCGACTCCTGGTCATCTCCATTAGAATCAATTTGTGGGGAGTTCGCAAATTCCAGATTCTCAAATTCCGGGTTTTAAGATTCCAGGCTCTCAAATGCCAGATTCACCAGCCGCAAATTTCCGGACTAAGTCCCTAACGGTGGGTTCTGAGGACATTGGCCGGACGTGCTCCGTTCCTCGCGCGCCGATGGTTGGCCGGCGGCCACGTGCAGACCATCGCAAGCTTCCTGCTGCCGCGAAAATCCATTTGCCGCAGGCCGAAGAGCGCCTGGTCGAGGTAGAGCCGGCATAAAGATTCGCTGCTGGTGCTACTGGCAAGGCGAGGCACATCGGCACGGGCCCTGACCTTGATCGTCGTACACGGCCTTGAAGGTTCTTCCGAGTCGCAGTACATGCTGGGCGTGGCGCGCAATGGATTGGCGTCAGGCATGAACGTCGTGCTGATGAACCAGCGCAATTGCGGCGGAATGGATGCTTGCGCACCCACGCTCTACAACTCGGGCTTATCGGGCGATGTGGCCGCAGTCGTTCGAAAGCGTGCTGGAAAATGACGGCGTCTCCCGTTTCGCGCTGATCGGGTTTTCGATGGGTGGGAACCTGGTGCTTGAAACTGGCCGGAGAGTGGGGCAGCGGGGGACCGTCACAATTCTGAGCCGTGGCTGCGGTTTGTCCGGCCATGGATTTGGCGGCCTCGGCGGACGCGCTGCACGAGAGGCGCAACCGGGTCTACGAGTATTACTTCCTGTTGCAATTGTTTCGCAGGATTCGGAACAAGGCGCGGCTGTTTCCCGGCAAGTTCGATCTATCGCGGTTGCGCGGCATCTCCAGCCTGCGAATGTTCGATGACCGCATCACCGCCTACTATTGCGGATTTGCCGGCGCCGACGATTACTACGCGCGGGCTGCGGCGGCCAACGTAGTGGACCGCATCGCCGTGCCCACGCTGATTATTCATGCCTCGAACGATCCCTTCATCCGCATGCAACCCGAGACCCTGCGCCGCATTGCCGCCAATCCAAAAATCACATACGTGGAGACCGCCGACGGCGGCCACTGCGCCTTTCTCGGCGAACGCAATGGCGGACAGAACAGCGATCCCGCCGACGATGGCCGCTGGGCCGAGCGCGAAGTGGTGGCGTTTGTGGCGAGTCAATGCGTGTGATGGCGATCCTTAGGCAACCGTAATTGGTGGAGGTTGGTCATGAGTCAACGAATCGGGTTTCTACTCATCGCGCTTTCTCTGAGCGTGTGCTCGTGCGCTCAACAGGGCACGGTCGAGCACGGTTGGACAGATAAGAATAACGCGGAGATGTACGCGGCCTACATGCTCCGGAACGCGTACTACGAACAGGGCTATTGGGAAGCCAAGGTTGAAATAAGGCTGACCGGAACAAAGCGAGTCTTCGTAGTGGAGCCGGGACGCATCTACCATGTGAAGCGTTTCGATGTTTCCGGTCTCAGCGATCTTCCGGAAGAAGCCATGGCGGACTCGCCGAAAGCCGGGGATGTGTACTCGCCCGCCCGCGTCAACCAATGGATTGCGGCCGTTGAGCAAAGATATGTCCAACGAGTGAATTGGGGCGTACGGCTTGATCACGCGCACGCGCAAGCAGAGATAGAAGTGAAACTTACGGAAGGCGGTCCGCAATCGCCGCCCAATGATCCGCGTCCCTGACGAAGCCGGGCTATCAAGAAGCGCCATATCAACAAATGCCCTTCCGCTCGGATCGAACGGAAAGCATCGCTTCATTTAGCTGAAAGCTGAATCGTTCGGTCCGGCAGTGAGTTCCCGGTGATGGTACGACTATCGGATTGAGACGGCTTACTGCTGATAACTCTGGGTACAGGGCAGCGTTCCGGCGGCGGTACCGGACCCAATATTATTGATCAGCGTCGAGTTGACCAGGATCCCTTTCTGGTAATGCTTCCATTGCCATAGCCCGAACCCGTAGGCCAGGAAGAACTGCTCTTCGTTGATGCAGTTCTGAAAGGCGCTGTCGCAGTTGTAGCGATAGTGCAGCACTCGCGTGGGCAACTGCCCCAGGCTCCCCCCGGTGTCCATCAGCACCGGAGCATCCAGATCATTGAGTGCAGTTCCGAGGTTACTGGATTTGTACGGACTGCACGAGGAGAAGTACTGGAAGGTCGTGTCGGGCACCTGAATTTCGGGTCCGGGAGCGTCCGCAGCCACACAACGAGCGGCAATCGGCAGATCGCTGGCAAAGCGTTTGAATGTCGTATTATCGTCCCAAATCAGCTCCGTAGAACGAATGTAGATGTAATTCTGATCGAATGCTTTTACATCGAAACCGTGCGCGCTAGCGCTCTTGAGCCAGAACCAATAGCCGGTCGAGGCAAAATCATCGTCAGGAAACACCTCAGTATAGACGGAGTTCTGCTGCCCCTTCAGGAACTGGCTGCCTCGGTTTTGCTTGCTCATTGCGAAATACTGCATCACATCAGTCTGAGAAGACGAACAAGAAAAGCTCGGCGCCGGAGGCGGCGGTGGGGGCTGGGTGGGGGGAGTGGAAGGGGCCTGGTTTCCGCAACTGCACAGCAGGCAGCAAGAAACAAGAATCGAACTCAGGGCAACCGGAGATTTCGAATCGGTGCGCATGACTTTACTTCACAACCGAGGGTCAGACAGATCGTTTCTGCGCTTACACGTCTGTTGATGCAACCCTAGCGGTATTCACAAGTTGCGTTTAAGAAGTATCTGCCCCGCGTCGTTGCGCAGCAATAGAAATTAAGATGGTTGGGGATGCTTCGTTCGCCCGCAGTTCGGCGGCCGTTCAAAGCCCATTTCCTCGGCCGGTGCGGTTAGCTATCAAACAAATGCCCTCCCGTTCGGACCGAACGGAAGGGCATTGCTCCACCTGGCCACGTTTCTCAGAAGGAATCGCGCTACTGCTTGTTATATACTGTCATGCCTTTGAGTTTCTTGCCCTGCGCATCGGTTCCACTGGTTGTAACCGTGCGGGTCTTGCCGTCCGCCGATACCACAACTCGGCCGGTAATCGTAACCTTTCCGCCTTGTTTGATATTGAACACCAAGGTGTGATCGTCGATCTGCTTGTACGACCGCATATCGGAAGTCGGATCGCCGGTCACCGGATGGTCTTTGCCGTCGAGCTTGCCAGTCCACTCGCTATGCATCGGCTTCCCGTCGGCCGTCGTGCCATCGATCGTGACTTTTACGCTGTCGCCCGCGGCCTCAAAGACGATTGTGTTGTTCTTCGGCATGCCGGCAGCAATTTTCGACTTGGCCTCATTCAACTTCCAGGTGCCCATCTGCGTGTCGCTGGCGAAACATACTGCGCTTGCCGCAAAGCACAACGCGAGAGTCAAAACACTCGTTCTTGCTTTCATGTTGCCTCCATTGAACAACTGAACAAAGGGTGAGATTGTTTTGCCGCGCGAATTCTAGTGCTGGCCGGCGAATTCTGCAACTTGCGCTCCTGTCCACCGTCTATTCCGCTTGCCCTAAGTTGAGAGCTTCGGTTGGGACGATCGCTAGCGGTCCGCCGCGCTCAGGGCCGCTCTCAGGGAAGAGTGGCCAATGCCAGACTCGTGGGATATACTCGACGGCGCTCTGATGGCAGAGGCTGGAGGGAACCTATGTTTCACTTAATCTGGTACATACTCATCGGGCTAATCTCCGGGCTTATCGCAAAATCGGTGATGCACGTTCACATGACGATGTTCTGGACGATCGTCCTCGGTATCATCGGATCGATCCTCGGCGGCGCCGTGACCCACATGTTTTCGCGCCCGGCTAATGAAAGATATCATCCCGCCGGCCTGATTTTCTCCACAGTGGGCGCCATCTTGATTCTCTACATTTGCTATAAGCTGAAGATTCATTTTCCCCAGGTCGATCCCTTCTAACTCATCGACGATGAACCTCGGTTGGAGTGCGTCCGGAAGGTCTTCGGCGAAAAAGGTTTCGCGGCCCTCAGGTCCGCGCCGGCGCGCGATCAAACCACGTCAGCAGTTCCGCGCCGCGGCCTTTCATTTTCGTGCGAACGTACGCCAGCGCCAGCATCGCCAGAAAAATTATCAACAATCCCCTCGACGCCCCGCCGATCGTCGTCGCATGCTTCGGCAAAATCGAGACGCGTCCATAAACCAATTCGATATGCACCCAATAGACCAGCAGCGATGCCTGCCCAAGCAAAATGAGCGGACTGAATCCGCGCTGAGCCAGTCCCCAGCGGCACCAGGCGTAAGCCCCGGTCAGAATCACCAGCAACATGCCCACGCGGATCAGAAAAAAGCTGGGGCTCGTATGCCAATAATCATTGACCGCATAAAGTTGACGCGGCTGCGCCTCCAGCCAGCGCGCGAATTCAATCAGCACGCTGCCCGCCAGGCCGAGCGAGAAAAATACTCGCGGCTCCTGCATGCGTGTCCATGAGCTTTGCAGAATGAATCCCACAGCCAGCCCGGCGAAGGCGAAGCCTGTCCAGGGAAAAACGGGGAACAGTCCGGCTTGCGAAACTCCCAGGTTGTGCACGCCATCCACGTAAGACTCAAGCGGCCAGGGCAGCCACGTCGGACGCCACGTAGTCCACAGCGGCGGGGTCAGCAGGGAAATGAGCAGTGCAGTTCCGGCGGCCGCCAGCACCAGTGCGAGACGGTCCCCTGGGCCGCGCCTCAAAGCCAGAACCAGCCAACAAAACACGCCCATCAACATCATCGACATGCCGATAGTATTGAGAATGTCAACTCGGAGCAGGTCGCTCTTGGGCGCCCATCCCCAGGCCACGAGAAATTCCTGTAAGCGAAACAGCAGGCCGTAGCCGAAAATCTCCGCTCCGCGCCAGATCGTACTCCGCGCAATCTGCGATGGCGGAACATTTTTCTGCCGCAGTTTTTCCGTGACCAGCGCGAATGAGATTCCCGCGAGAAAAAGAAACAACGGAGCCGGAAACGTGCCTCCCAGCTGCGAGTACATGAAAAAGCGGCTTTGCCGCGCCGCGGGGCTCAACCAGGAATCGTAGCAGTGAGTCTGGAACATCAGCAGGCAGGCCAACCCGCGCATCCAATCGATGTAAGCCAGGCGGAATTTCGCGGCGTTTGGAGAAGCCATGGGCGGCTGAAATACGCAGGGGCAGTATACGGCAGCGGGTCAGAAATTCGCCGTTTTCAGGGCGGCAGGCCGATTTCCCTCCTCCGTGGCGAGCTTTATCCCTATTTTCTGCCGCAACTTTGGCCAAACTACGGGGTTTTGACTTAATACTTTGTCATCTTTTGTCGGCCATACAACCTTGTCTGACACTGCCTTATCGAATAGGGACAAGCCTTTATCAGGTTAAAATATAGCCAGTATCTCCATCTCCCCCGGAGCTTTCATGCGACTCGTGAAGTTGGTCTTACCTGCATTCTTGATCGCCAACCTCTTCTCCACGCTCAGTTTTGCCGCCACGCCCGATCGCATTAAAGCGGAGATCGATTCGAGCCAGATGGTTGAGCTCAAAGGCAATATGCACGGCTTAGCCCAGCCGCGCTACGATCTTGGTCGCGCCGATTCCGCCAAATTGATTCATGATGTCACGCTGGCATTCCGGCCCTCGACTGCGCAGCAGCAGGATCTCGATAACTTGCTAGCGCAGCAGCAGGACCTCTCGTCCCCGAATTATCACAAATGGCTTACGCGGGCCCAGTTTGCCGATCGTTTTGGAATGACTCGCGGAGATATCCAGCGCGTCACTACATGGTTACAATCGCAAGGCTTCGCCGTGACCTCCGTTGCCAACAGCCGCAACGCAATTTCGTTCGATGGAACCGTATCGCAGGTCGAGGTAACGTTCCACACTGAGATTCACAATTATCTGGTGGGCAGCGAGGTCCATTTCGCTAATGCTACCAATCCGTCGGTCCCGGCAGCGCTTGCCGGATCGGCCCTTGCGATAGGTCATCTTCACGACTTCGCTCCCAAGCCGCGCGCAAGAATTCGACGGCATCTGACTTCTTATGTCAGTGGCAATCATTTCGTGGCGCCGGGCGATTTCGCCACCATCTATGATGTAGCGCCGTTATACGCGGCGGGCACCGACGGCATCGGCCAGAAGATCGCAATCATCGGACAAAGCAGCGTCAACACTACCGATCTCAGCAACTTTCGCACCGCTGCCGGCCTCCCGGCGAGTACTCCTCAGATAGTGCTGCTTCCAAGCACGACGTCCACGCGATGCGCGGGCGATGAGGGCGAATCCGATCTCGACCTCGAATGGTCGGGGGGAGTCGCCAAAAACGCCTCCATCATTTTCGTCTATGCCGGACTTAGCGCTGGAGACACTTGTACGAACCGCAACGGCGATACCGTTTGGGATGCCCTAGACTATGCGGTACAGCACAATGTGGCACCTTTTATCAGCACGAGCTACGGTTTCTGCGAAGGCGGTGCGACAGGCCAGACGGGAGTAGGTCTTGCCTTTGCTCAGCAAGTTCAGGGATGGGCGCAACAGGCCAATAGCCAGGGCCAGACCATCGTGGCTGCATCGGGCGATTCCGGTGCCGCCGATTGCGAGCCGAATAGTACCGATCCGAATGACACAACGGCTACACAGGGATTTGCGGTTGACGTTCCGGCCGCCATCCCGGAAGTGACCGGCATGGGGGGGAACACGTTCACAGGCGATGCCGCTGGCACTGTGACCGGAACGGCTCCTAATACCAACGCCGCTGCTACCGCATATTGGTCTGGCACGAGCAACAGCACTGACACTCTTTCTTCGGCACTTTCCTACATTCCCGAAGATGCCTGGAATGATACCGCCGCCGATCTCGCAAGTCCGGGTGGCACCCTATCGGCCTCGGGCGGTGGCGCGAGCATCTTCTTTGCGAAACCGAGCTGGCAGACGGGAACGGGAGTTCCGGCGGATGGCAAACGTGACGTCCCGGATCTTTCGATCGCTGCCTCACCCAATCACGACGGTTACTTAATATGCTCCGAAGATGGCTCCAATGGGGCGATCCAGCCTAGTTGCACGGCTGGGTTTCGCACCGGCAGTGGTGGGACCTTTACAGTAGTTGGCGGCACTTCGGTTGGTGCGCCAACATTCTCGGCGATTCTGGCCTTGATCAACCAATCCCTCGGCAGTCCGGGCTTGGGGAATGTGAATCCGAATCTTTATCAGTTCGCCAGTTCCAGTCCGTCGGCCTTCCATGACGTGACTTCGGGTAACAATGATGTGCCATGCACCTCCGGGACTCTGAATTGCCCCGCTGGCACTACGCAGATAGGCTTCAGCGCAGGGACGGGCTACGACCTGGTCACCGGTCTCGGCTCCGTGGATGCAGATAAGCTCGCCACCGCCTGGGCTGGCACTACGGCGACAGGCACCGGCTCCTTTACGCTGGCCCCGACCGCCACAAGTTTCGCGGTATCCCAAGGCGCGAGCGTGAATGCCACGGTCAATGTAACTTTCAACGGCGGCTTTGCGGGAACGATCACCTTCACCTGTACCGACGCTGCCCCGGGATCAGTCTGCAACGTTCCCAACCCGATCAACGCACAGGGGCCGGTTAGTTTCAACATCACCACAACCCCCCCCACCGTCGGATCGTTACAGCATTCCAATCGCGGGACGCGAATCTTTTACGCGGCGCTGCTGCCGGGATTGCTGGGCGTCATGTTTACGGCGGGAGCTCGCCTGCGTTCCATGCAGGGAATGCGCCTGCTGGGACTGATCGTAGTCCTGGGATTCTCAACCCTGTGGCTGGCTTCCTGCGGCGGCAGCAACAACACTGTAGCCAGCGGCGGAACCCCCAAGGGGAGCTACACCATCACCGTGAAGGGCACATCAGGCACCTCGACAGCCTCCACCACGTTCCAACTGGTAGTACAGTAAACAGGAAAACGTGAGCAGGAAAATCTGGGGTGAGAAAAATGTGGGGCGGGCACTCTTGCCCGCCGCCGTTGACTTTGTTCTTGACTCTAAGCTCGCCTGCCGATCACTTCTCCGCCGGCGGAACGTACTCCTTCGGCCTGGCTGATCCTTCGCCAAAGAAAAATTGATCCATCTGCTTGACGATCACTTCCTGATCCTCACGCCGCGCGGGGTTCAACCGGTACTCGTTCAGAAGCATCTTGCAATGCTCCGTCCACATCTTCCACGCTTCCTGGGAAACGTTGTCGTAAACCTTCTGCCCCAATTCGTTGTCGAATGGAGGCTCATCCAGCCCCGGCATCTCTTTCTTAAACTTCACGCAAAAAACAGTGTGCGCCATAATTTCCCTCGAAATAAATTAAGCTTCGACTATCAAAGATTCGACCATTAAAAATTCAATCTAAGGCCGAATCTCCATGCTTCGAATCAGTCCGTCCCGTATGTCGTACACATGCTGAACCATCTGATCGGCTAGCCGCTTCCCGGTTTTGTCGTGAACGACCTGATGCACATCAACCGCGATTCGTCCGTCCGATTCCGTGGTGAAGTTCTTCGGCTCCACGTGCGAATCGACTAACTGGAACTGACGCGTCCAGTACTTCCGTACGGCTGCTGTTCCCAGTACGCGACCGCCCTCCATCCCATTAGGCCAATCGACATTGGTATGCATCAGCCCGAGCACGGTCTCAATTTCTCGCCGATTGAACGCCGCGTAGGCTCTGCGCAGTAAATCAATCTCGACCACCGCTGTTTCGACCTCGGCCATAAATGTTCCGAAAGATTATCTTACACGGAGAATAGCGCCTCCGAGGCGCCGTGACCTGGATCCCGTTGCCCGCGCGCCGTAGGCGCGCCTGAAAGTAGCCGGCGTTTCAACGCCGGGTGCGCCCCCAGCCGCGAAGCGGCGACAGAATGCAGCCCACGGCGCAAGCCGTGGGTGGAGAAGTGGAAATGCACAAGCCCTGGAAGGGCGAAAGAAAAGAAATACATAGACGCAGGAGGGCGCGTTCAAAATGCCAAGCTCACAAAGAATCTGTAGGTCGTTCCACACGACGCATCCGCCACCATAGCACCGCCGCAATTCCCCACATCGCAAACAATGGAATCAAACTCGCGAGCCCATGGAACCCGACCAACTCCCCAAGATTGAACGCTCCATACTCCCCGCTCGACCCCACTTCCGCGACCGTCAACATCGATTCGCGATTTACCGCCATATGTCCCGACCAGAAAGCCGGCCAGACCGAATGCACGATCGGACAACCATCTTGCATGGACAATTGCGAAGTCGTCGAAACCACCATCAGCGCCAGAAACACGCTGCATAGAGCCAAAATAACCAGTATCCGCCGCCACGCCGGCGTAGCCCGCCGCCATGCCACCGGCAAACCCACGCATAGCAGTGGAATGCTGGCACCCGCATATCGCGGCCCGAACGAGAGCCCCGCCTTCCACCAGTAGAACGATGCGTTGAACAAAAAGTAATACGACGCGATCGCTGCTGCCACCAGTCCGGCCGCCGAACACACTTTCTCCTTCCACAACCACCACAGTCCCGCGGGAGCGGCCACCAGCACCGGCGACGCAAAGAACAGTCCGCGCGAGCATCCAAACAAAATCTTCAGCAGCCGGTCCGGATGAGGATAGGTCAACCCCAGGTAGCCTTGCCGCTGCATGAACGAAAATGAATTCGGATCATAATAAGAATAGCTTGGACGAAACGTCCCAAACGCTGCATACAAATAGCCGAGCAGTACGATCACGCACAGTCCGGCGCCCAAACTTACGCCCGCCATTACTCGCCAGCGAGCAGCAGTTCCCCGCCGCCATGCCTGCGACAGAGCGAACAATGCCAGCATTGCCGAGGCCGGCGCCGCCGGATACTCCGTCACCGTCGCCCATCCTGCTGCCAGCCCCAGCGCCGGCGCCCACAAAAAATCCGCGCGCCCATCGTTGCTATCGCCCACCTTCAACGCAGCCGCAAAAGCAAAAATCAGGCACGCTCCCACTAAAGCATGCGCCCAGAACAAACTCGCGTATGCCCACACCGGTGTGCCCAGGCACATGACCAGCGTTCCAAACGCCGCCCCACTGGCGTCGCCCGCGAATCGCAGTCCCAGAAAATACAGACATACTCCCGCCAGTGCCGCCGGCAAAGCCACCGCGCCAGCGCTCACAACATACGACAGCGCAACCTCGCCTCGAGCCGATTCCGGATCAACTCCCGCCATCCGCAGCGCAGGCCTTGCGATCACAGCAAAGGGCACGGCCAGAAACACCAGCCCCGGCGCCTTGTCGGAATAATAGTGTCCCTGGAAATGTGCCTTATCCTGAGTGTTCTCATGGTAGGCATCGATCTGCAACGTGTGTCGTTCGACGATGGCGCGCAGCAAATCGAAGCGGGAATTCTGATTCCATCCCCCGCCCTCATAAAAATAAATGAATGAGAAAAACACCACGACGACGAGCAGAATCGCGGCCCGGCGATAGGAAGGAGACTTCTCTGGACGGAAACTCATCAAATTCGATTGAACTGAATCTCTACTTCCCAGTCGCCCGCCGAACCGGCGGCGCCATGCTTATGCACTTCCTGATCGACATGGCGGACAACGGCTTCGTAAAACTGCCCCCAGAATTCTGGCCCGACTTCCGCAGGAAAGCGCTTTGGCGAAAGCACTGAAGATTGCTATAGCCCCGTGACGGCTGGGTTGGTGGGCCCACCAGGATTTGAACCTGGAACCAACAGATTATGAGTCTGCTGCTCTAACCGTTGAGCTATAGGCCCGCGAAACCCAATCTAGCATATTCGCCCTTCTACTGTGCTTCGTGTCGGTTCCGGGGTCATTCTGAACGTAGCTGGTTTTCAGGCGGAGCGAAGACTTGCCCTGAAACAAGAAAAGGCGCCTACATCGACTCCCGGCCCGGTCCCGCCTCATCCCAAATACGCACGGCCTTTGTCTCCCGCAGCAGCAGGCTGCCGACGATGAACGTCATGCCGGCCACAATCATCGGATAGTAAAGTCCTGCATAAATATTTCCCGTGGCCGCCACTGAAGATAATCCAATCAGCGGCAGCAACCCGCCAAACACCCCGTTGCCGATGTGGTAGGGCAGAGAGAGCGAGGTGTAACGGATTTTCGCCGGGAAAGCTTCAATCAGGTACGCCGCGATCGGGCCATACACCAGGCATACGTAGAGAACCTGTATAAACACCAGCAGCACCAGCATGGTGCGATTCGGAGTTGGAGCTTCCTTCGCCGCCACCAATGCTCCGCCCGCATCTGTCGTCATGGCCGCCAGCGAGATCGCGCCCGTCACTTTGTTGCGCGCGGATTTTACCGTCACTACATTGTTCCCGGCGGCGCGCTGCATCGCCTGGTAAATCGGAATGTAAGTCAGCAGCGCGAGCAGGCAGCCCGCCATCATCAGCTTCTTCCGCCCGATGCGGTCGGAAAGTGCGCCCACCACGGTGAAAAATGGCATCCCCAGCAGCAGCGCGATGGCGACCACAATGTTCGCGGTTTTTACATTCACCTTCAGAATGGTTTGCATATAGAACAGCGCATAAAACTGTCCCGTATACCAGACCACGCCCTGTCCGGCCGTGGCGCCAAAAAGCGAAATCAGAACATTCTTCAAATTTGGCCACTTGGTGAACGCGTCCTTCAGCGGCTGTGTGGAAGTCATGCCTGCGCTCTTCAACTCCGCGAAGATGGGCGACTCCTTCATCTTCAGCCGGATATAGAGCGAGATGATGACCAGGAGAATCGAGATCAGGAACGGAATGCGCCAGCCGTAAGCGGCAAAATCCTCCTTCGACATCGAACTCTGTGTCAGCAGAATGACGATCAGGGAAACGAAAAGGCCCAGCGTAGCCGTGATTTGGATGAAGCTGGTATAGAAACCACGCTGATTGTCGGGGACATGCTCGCCGACATAAACCGCTGCGCCACCATATTCGCCGCCCAGCGCCAGTCCCTGTAACACGCGAATCAGAAGCAGCACGATCGGCGCGAACCATCCTGCCGTCTTAAACGACGGCAGCAATCCAATCGCAAACGTCGAAAACCCCATGATGGAGAGCGTCACGAGAAATGCGTACTTGCGGCCTACCAGATCGCCGATGCGGCCAAAAAACAGCGCTCCGAAAGGCCGCACCAGGAAGCCGACCGCAAACGTGGCCAGATAGGCAACGTAGGCGAAGGTGTCGTTTCCCGGCGGATAAAACTTCGGCCCCAGAATAGCGGCCAGACTGCCAAATATATAGAAGTCATACCACTCGATCATGGTTCCCACAGATGAGGCCATGATTACGCGCCAGATGCTGTACTGTGCGCTACCGGCACCGGCTGCTTGCGTGGCAATCGCCATAAGCTCCCCCGTGACCTGCGGACTAGTGTGGAACGTCACGCTCCGATATGCTGCAAAAAAACAAAAAATGAGCGGCTAAATTCTACATGTTCCGTATTAATCCGCTGTAACTTCGACGGAATCCGCAGATGGGTCCCAAGGTAGTAGCGCACGCCCGGAGGCGGTGCAGCCTCCAAAAAGAACGGCGTCCCCGCGGGGACGCCCTTAATCCTCACTCGACAAATCTCAAACTCCGGCAGACCGCTGCATCCTTCCGCCCGCCGCTTTGCCTAAGTCGTACAGCGTCGGCACCGACTCCGGCTCGGTCAGTTTCCGTTCCGGGAGGGAGGCCCCGCTCTTAAACCACTCGACGAGCATCTCCATCGCCAGGTCCGTATTCGGACGGATGAAAATCGTCGCCGCCAGCGTCCCGTTGCGCACCCACGTCTGGCCGGTCTTGGGCATTCCATCGCAGCCGGTGATCGGAATCTTCATCCAGCGCGCCCGCTCGCTTTCCGCGATTTCGCTGAACGCTTTTCGCGCTCCCATCGCCATGCTGTCGTCCTGCGCTCCCACCAGATCAATGCGGCTTTCCTGAGATGTTCGCAAACGCAGCCACGAACTCACCGTGCGATACGCGCTCTCCTCGGTCCAGTTCGCCCGCATCGTCTTCACCTGAATGTTTGCCGGCTTGGTTTGCAGCATTCCCGCCGTTCGCTCTTTCGCCGCGGAACTGTTGGCTGGGCCCTCGATGTAGAGAATGGATCCTCCCTTCGGCAGCAACGCCTCAAACTGTTGCCCCTGAATCTTGCCCACCTCTACATGATCGGAGCTGGCGGCGAATATCGGAACCTTAAAACTACGGCGCAACTCCAGGATGTAGTCCACCTCATGGTTCAGCACTACCCAACCAATTCCCGCCGCCGCCGCCGCCCGTGCCACCTGCGGAAATGCCGTACCGCCCGCGGGTTCAAACATAATTGCGTCGGGCCGGACCACCCCGGAGTCCTGCACGTAATGCAGCAACTGCTGGCTTTGCGTCAGGGCATCATTGCTCGCGTGAATAATCTTCACGTCCACGCCCAGTCGCCGCCCGGCTCGTTCTGCCGCGGCTGCTTGTTCCTGCTGATAATCGTTATCGTTGTTGGTGAGTGACACTACGAAGCTGAGTCGTTTCATGAATGGGCCCTATGCCGAATCATAAGCCCTTCCAGCGTCGTGACCAATGTAACCACGGTAACGACGCCTGTTTTGGCAGGATGTCCGAAGTTGCCGGGGTGGAGCTTCGGTGATTGAGCCTCGGCTTAGGCGCCGGCGGGAGCGGACTTCGCCATTTCGCCCAGGAAAGACTTCAGATTCGTGTCTAGAAGGTTCCGGTTCGCCTCGGAAAAGTCCAGGAAGCGGAAGGGCTGCATCCAACCTTGTGTCGCCCACATGGGAAACAGCATCTGAGCCTTGCTGCGAATCGTGTCTTCCCCGATATGAAAAATCAATTCCACTTCCAGTTTCTCGTCCAACGGTTTTTCCAGATGGATGATTCCGCCCGATGTCGAAAGCTGATGGAACGCTGCCCTCACCGAGCGCCGGTTGGGCAACCGCACCAGAGCCAACACCGAGCCGCGCAGCTTCACGCGAAACGGACGATCGACTGGTTTATTTTCGTTTCCCGCCACAGCCACCGCCATCAAGTTGAACTGTTCGGCCATGTCAAAGTATGGCAGCGTGATTGGAGTTGGCGAAGTTACGAAAGAACAAGACCAGCTTCGCTCCTTATTTTTCGCTGGCGGAGAGGGTCACCTTGCCGCGTCAGACGGGTTTGGGCCCGCATTTCGACGTGCCTGCGCCGTTACTTGCGCCCGTTACGAGCTTCAACGCCTTCGGAGAAGACGTTGTAGGGCCAGACTTTCTTGCGCCCCGCACTCTTCCGATCGCTCTGCGCGTCGTTCTTAGCAGAACCGCGAGCCGCGGCGCTCTGTTCGGCGACGTTCCAATCCTCCGGAGGATCGGCAATTCCCCAAACATTTCCATGCGTGTAGAGCGACGTGCCGATCAGAAAATATTTGCCATCGTTTCCGAGCGGTAGGCAGTTGGCCACCCGCCCCGTCACGTTTCCTCCGCCCGGCAGATCGTTAATCATGATCGGAGTCTCCATCGGAAGCGCCCGCGAACTACGAAAGCCGCAGCCCTGCGCGCTCACGATCAGCACCACGCACTTCTCGGCAAAGGGCCGCCTTCGATCCAGACTGATGACGCTCACCGGAATTTCCACCCGAATCCGCGTGCTGCGTCGAGCCACCTTGGGGGTCAGAATTTCCATTGCCGATGGGACATTGTGACAGAATCGACTGAATCGCAGATGGTGACTAAGGTAATTGGAAACACACGTAAGGACAGCCGCCAAAGTGGAACCGTCACAGAAACGAACAGGGACCGGAAGAAGTGAACGTCCGTGGGAGCAAGACCCGCATGACTTGTCCTGGAAGAGCGGCGCTTTAGCGCCGCGTTCAAGCGGGAAAAGGAAATAGGCTTTAGCCGCTGAGGTCTTGCTTTGCAACGCACTGCAGCTTACCGCCTCGCGTTGCTTCGCGCCCGCTTCATCCCAGCACGAATTCCGCCTTCCACGACTCGTGCGTAGCCCGACCGGTCCATTGCCGCCATCGCCGCCGCGGCAATCCCGCCCGGCGTAGCCGCTTCGTGCAGCAACTCGGTCAGACTCACCCCACTCTCCTTCCAATAAAAAATCGAATCACCCAGCGCATGCGCAGCCGCCGTCAATGCCGTCGCCCGATCCAGTCCGGCGCGTTCTGCAGCTTTAGCGAGCGTCGCCAGCGCGTGATATCCATGGCTCGGCGAATGCGTGGCTGTAATGGCGTCCATCTGGCGATCCGCAAGTTCCAGCACGGGCCCAACCTGCTCAAACATCCGGCGCACCCGCCGACGTTCAGCTTTGGTAACGCTCCCATCGAAGCTTACCGGCGTCAGCCCTCTACCAATGCGGCACACGGGACTCGGCATCGCGCGCGCCCAGTGAATCGGAAGACCGAGCCGCGCCCGCAGATTCCCCAACGGAATGCCCGCCGCGAGACTGATGCAGACCTTCGGCGGCGCTACCCCGCAAGCCGCAACTTCGTCGAGCATCTCCATTACCGACGCCGGACGCACCGCTATGATCAGCATCTCCGCCCGCCCGACCGCCGACTTCAGATCGCGCGCCACTTCCACCTGCGATTCCCGCCGCAGCGCCCGCAGTTTTTCCACATGGCGGTCGTAAACAACAATCGTCCGCATATCTCCGGCCAGCCGCAACCCCGCGGCCAACGCCGAAGTTATCCGCCCTCCGCCCAGAAACACGATCGCTTTCATTTTCAATTTGTTGTCGCGCTAGTTAGTCAGCAGTTCCCCCGCCATCGACCACCAGCGCAGCACCAGTCATAAACGACGAGTCATCCGACGCCAGGAACAACACGGCCTTGGCAATCTCCTCCACAGTTCCCACCCTCCCCAGCGGACGGCTGGCGCATCCCGCAAGGTAGTCCTCCCATTTCAACCCGCGCAGCTTCGCGTCGGCCGGCAGCATCGGAGTCTCCACGTCCCCCGGACAAATGCAATTCACCCGAATGCCCTGCCGGCCGTGATCGATCGCCATGGCCTTGGTCATCAGCACAACGCCGCCCTTCGATGCGCAATACGCCACCGCACGATCGCCGCCCACAATCCCCCATCCCGAACTGTTATTGATGATCACGCCGCTCCCCTGCGCGATCATCACCGGCAGCGCGAATTTCGACATCAGGAACGTCCCTTTTAAGTTGACATCAATCTGCTCATCCCACTCCCGCTCGGAACATTCAATCGCAGTCTGCGCGTAGAAAACTCCCGCGTTGTTGAACAGGATGTCGAGCCTGCCGAACGAACGCACCGCCTCATCCACCGTGCGTCGGCAATCGCCCGCCACACTCACGTCTGCGGGGAAGAAAACCGCGTTGCCGCCGCCCTGCCCAATGCTCTCGACCACCGCTGAGCCACGTTTCTCATTCCGTCCCGTAATCGCAACCTCGGCGCCTTCTGCAGCGAACAGCAGCGCCGTAGCCTCCCCGATCCCGGAAGTCCCGCCCGTGATGAGCGCAACTCTATCCTTGAGACGCATTCCCGGAAATCTCCTTCACCGGCTGGCCAGCCCGCCCGCAGTCTCCCCGCCATCCATCGTGAACACCTGTCCCGTAACATATGCCGCATCATCCGACGCCAGATACGCAAACAGTCCCGCAATCTCCTCCGGCTTGGCGTGCCGCCGCAGCGGAATCTTCTGATTTACTTCCTCCAGCATCGCGTCCGAATATTCCGCGCGCTGCATCGGCGTCAACACATATCCCGGAGCCACCGCGCATACCCGCACCTTCGGCGCCAACTCCAACGCCATGGACCGCGTCAGCTCAATCACTCCTGCCTTGGTCGCGTTGTAGTCCGCGTAATACGGATATCCCGTCATTCCATTGGTCGAGGCCGTCTGCAGAATCACGCCGCTGCCTTGCTTGACCGAAAAACGCTCCCACATGTGCCGCGCCGCAGTCTGAGCCACATAAAACACTCCCGTCAGATTCACGGAAATGACTTTCTCCCACTCTTCCGGCGTGATCTCAAGAAACTTGTGCCGAATGCTGATGCCCGCATTGTTGACCAGCACATCCACTCCATCCATCAGCCGGATCGCCTCGGCGAACGCCGCCTCCACCTGCATCAGGTCGGTGACGTCGGCGATAATCGCTTCCCCCAACCCCGGCAATTCGTGCCGAATATGCTCGCAAGCCTTCTCATCCCGATCCAGCACACAAACTCGCGATCCCTCCTCCAGAAACCGCGCGGCTGTAGCCGCCCCAATCCCGCTCGCGCCGCCAGTGATCAGGACGCGCTTGTCTTTAAGTCCACGCATGGAATCTCCCTCGCCTAGACTCTATTCTGCGAAATGAATTTTGTCATTCCGACGCTTGAGCGAAGCGAAAGAGGAGGAATCTGCTTTCGCCACACCTGCTAGCCCCCTTTTTGGGCTACGGCATTTTTCTTTTCGGGCGGGAGTCCGGCGCGGGCCGGGGGTTTTCGTTGCGTGGCGGTGGCTTCGGCAGCTTCGACGGTCAGCGTGGCCCAGGTTTGGAGCTGGGTCAGCGGCGGGGCGTTGACTTCAATTGGAGGGTCGGGCGCGGGTTGCACGGCGGGCTTGGGTGGGGCGGGGTAGTTGGGGATTTCGCGGACCATGTCCGCTGCCTGGTTGAAGCGGACGCGGCGGGCGTTGCGGACGGCGATGTGGAGGGCGCGGAGCAGGAGCTCGGCGCGTTTTAGATCGATGGTGTTGCGGGCGAGGGCGTTGATGACTTCCATGAGAGAGGATTGAATGGCCTCCTCGCTCTCGATCTGGGCGATGGGATGGAGGCGGGCGTTGGGCGGGGTGGCGACGCCGCGCACCATGCGCTGATGGAAGTAGCAGAACTGCTCTCCGCGAAGAGGGGGAGAGCCGCAACGGACTCCGGTGACCTGGATGTGGGTACAGGCTTTGACGCTGGGTTGAACTGGCATATGGCTCCTGTTCGTCTTTTCTAAATTTGTTCGATCCAGATTTGCTCGATCCAGATTTGCTTTATCGAGATTGGTGCGCTCAACAATTTTTTTGTAGTTCTGAGCTAAGATCTTGGCTTCATAGGAGTTAGGGGCGGAGGATATGACGACGTCCGCGTATAATCTTGGAAACAAAGGGCTTGCGAGTAAAATCTTGCGAACAGAGGACTTAACGCGGGCCGCTCGGGCGGAAGCCTCGTCCGTTTCGGATATTGGAGCTGATTTCTTCTCGTTTTGCGACGTGGGCGCTGGCTGGGGCTGCGCCGTTTTTGCCGCGATGCCGAGGTTTTTGGTGGGGCGCTTGTGCATAGTCCCAACTTGGCACGTTTGAAATCCTCAGTAAAGGTTGTTCGTCACATAGTTGAGCTGTGGAAGGCTGTGGAAAACGGATGGTGGTTGAGGGCCCCGATGCGAAAACGGGGATGCCGAGCGTATTGCGGAGGTTAACGTGGAGAATCCGAGAGGGGATTCCCGTTGGGGAGAATCTAAAGTTTCATACAGTCGGCACAGCCGCTTTCTAACCGTTGGACGTTTCGATGTTTGGTGAGGAAGCTAATGTGTATGCTTCCTCGATTTGCGCAAAGAGGCTCTCTACGTTGTCCGAAGTTCTTTTGGTGAGGGTTCGATTTCCGGCTGAAACCCTTTCGGCGTATTTGCGTGCGAGGAGGACCTTATCGATGCGCTGCCGCTTGATTGCTTTCGATGGTGTCTCGGATGCCTCGATCGTGAAGGCAGGGTCCAGAGCCTTGGCGAGTTCTTTAAAGTCTTCATGCGAGAACAGATCTTCTATTGACGACGCGTTCTTGGGTTGGACGATCGCTTTCTCATGAATTAAAAGCTCCTTTTGGAGTTTTTCGCGCGCCGCGTTTCCGTGGCCATCTCGATCTAGAAGGGCTACGAATCGAAGTCCCCAGCCGACAAACAGCGAGGCGTATGTCGGAATTGTGGACGCGCCGAAGCACGGAAAAATGTTAAAAGTGTCTAAGGTTCCTTTCTTTAAGGCCTTCCCCCACGACGTGAGGTAGAAGCGATCGCTGATGCCTTCTACTAGCAAATTCTTTTCGCGTACAAAGGTTAGGGCTCCCCGGATGTCAAGCCCAATGGCTGACAGAATAGGCGAAAGAGTGTCTTTAAACTCGTCGCTTCTAAGACGCGGGTGGGTCAACCTGTCGAGTGCAAGGGTACCTTCATTCCCGTCCTTTACGACGATTCTTAGTCGGTGGAGCCTATCCGTTGGGATTAGATAGGTGCTGTGTGTGGAGTATACGATTTGGTCGGCCTTCGCGAGCCTGTCTTCCAGCAGGTGCAGGACATCCTGCTGGGCTCGCGCGTGCAAGTAAGTGCCAGGCTCGTCGATCAGCAGCGCTCTTGTCCTCTGGGGATCGCGCCTGCGTGTTGCCGCGAGCCTGAGATAAAACGAAAGGAACCACAAGAAGCCCCTGCTCCGTTGTTCTGGATACTGGTTGCTTGTGTCGTGCACATAGAACTTGAGGAGGAGTTCACCGGCCTCGTTCCGATAGTGTCGTACGCGGAGATCGATGGCCCGTTCTCCGTCCACGCGCGTCTTCCAATAGGTTAGGAAGTCTCCGGTAATCGACGCGGCCCTTGTGCTTAGGTAATTTTCGAGGGTCTTGTCGTCTTCGGCATATTTCTCTATCACATCCAAATCGATGCCCGCAAGGGTTATAAAGTCGAGCACTGGCTGTGGTGCGCGTTTTTTCGGCGATGGTGGCGTCTGTGCGGCGCCTTGGGGCGGTGCAGGCGGCGGGATTGTGGCGGAAGGATTCACACCGGTCGCGACTTGCGCTAAGGTTACCTTCGGTGGCTTGAGAAGGCTGAACCGAACGCTGCGCGGCAGGATGTCTTCGAATGAATCGAAATAAATAAACAGTGGCCAGTAGGCGCGAAGGAGCGCCCCGAACTGCGAGGGACTGGGCCGCGTTACGCCGTCCGCACGGGCGCTTGCATCCTCGCCGTCCGCAGGGTTGTCTTCCCAGAGCTTAGCCAGGCTGTCCTCTAGGGCGAAAGTGCCCGAATCAAGGTGGCGGGTAATCCACAGACCTCCTTCCCTCGCGATTTGTGCGCTGGCACTGAGCGGGATCAGACACTTGTTTTCCTTCAACACTTCTTCCAGCTCTTCCGCAGAAAGTTCGAACCGAATGGCGACACGCGACTCAGCCTCGAATTGCCCATCGGGCCGGTAGTCTTGTGTCGTTGGCTCATCACCTTCTTCTCCGTCGAAATCCCGCAATGCCGTCAGAAGTGCTGTCTTGCCGGATTCATTTTGGCCTGCAAGTACTGTTATTCCGTCGCCGGAAAATTCGCATGTTCCGGAGTTGCGAATCGACTTGAAGTCATAAACTCGAAAGGCGGTTGCCTTCATACAAATCTCCGAGGCGTCCCTATCTTATACTCACGTTCGGCTTTCGCTGCTAGGTCCGATCCCCCACATCGTCGCCGTCAACGTCTTCTCACCTGCGGCACTCCGAACAAGAAAAGGGGGCCATGGCGTGGCTACGCCATGACCCCCTCATAGTCGGCGTTCTTTGTACACCTGTTGGGGAGGGAATGCTAGAGGGTTTTGTGGTGCGGCGGGGAAGAGCAGATTCCTCCTTCCTCCCTTCGGTCGGGTGTCGGAATGACAAGGGCTGGAGCGGATTCCTCCTTCTTCCCTTCGGTCGGGTGTCGGAATGACAAGGGCACGAGGGTGGAGGCTGGGCGTGGAGTTAACCCAAGGTCCCTCGACTGCGCAGGCCGGTTCGCTTCGCTCTCCGACCTGCTTCGCTCGGGATGACAATGGATGGGGGGTGACGAGAAAACTAAACCGGTTTGCCGCGGAAGAAGTAGATCAGTTCGATGATCAGGATGACGACCACCATCAGTTCAAGGACGAAGGCGCGGCTCTGGTTGAACTGGTCGACCATGAAGCGGTAGAGGTCTTCGGCAGTTTGCAGTTTTTCTTTGACCAGGTCTTTGTAGTCGGGCACTCCGACCTTGGAGGCGGCCAGTTTGTACAGGCGCGCGGAGAACATGTCGCTGAGGAATTTGATGGCGTTGTCGGCGCGCTCGGTGAGTTCGTTCACGTCGAGCAGGACGGTGTGCAGCTTGGAGGCGGCGCGCGCCGTCCGCCAGCGCGACCAAAGTCCGGTGCCGCCCGTCTTCGAGGAAGTCGTAGACATTTTCCAGTTCCTTGGTCATCAGTTCGTCGTAGTGGCGGAATTCGAGCAACTGCGAATTCGCGTATTGCAGAAGCTGGATCGCGGTCTCGGCGCCCGCGGCGTGTCATAAATAAAGGCAGCATTCCAGCCGATCACCGCCAGATCGGTGGGATAGTAGGACATGCGCGACTGCAGGATTTCCTGGCGCTCGCCATCGGAGAGCGGGCACGGTCTCGCCACGCACGACCTGCGCGATCTCGATCGTCCGTGCGCGTTGAGCAGTTCGTTGGCCGAGGGCGCGCCTGCGATTTCGCGCGACGTGGAAAATGAAGTAGTCCTCCTGCAGCCACTCGGCGTCTGTACGGTTTGACCAGCGCGGGAGCGGCGCGTTCGAGCTTTTGCTTGACGATGCGAGAGGCGAGAATTTCGAAGTTCGTGTCGGAGGTCCAGCGGCGAGGAAAGCTGGACGAGCGTCTCCCAATCGCCGGAGAAGGGCAGCTCGAAGACAAGACTGACGACGCCGTAGTCGTAGTACTTGATCTGGCCTTCAAGGCGCTCGCCGCATTCGAGCAGCAGAGGCTCGAGCGACTCTTCCACAGGAGTGACGCTGGTAACGGACGTAGTTGGGCGCCTGATCTTGAACTTGGCTTCGGCGCTGCGGGCGCCGAAGAGCTTACGCAGATCATCGAGGCGAATCTCTTCGCACACGTCGAACTGAATCAGAACCAGGACGGATCCGCGCAACGGACGCCGCGTGCCTGAGACGATGCGCGGGCTTGCAGTATGGTGGCTGCGACAGGCTCGCGGTATACATTCGCTGCCTGCCATAGTGGTGAGTTCGCGGTTCATGAGAGAGTGCTTGCGGAGTCAGCCGGGGCGACTGAATGAGGCACTGATGCTTCTTTATTGTTCCAGAAAAGTGAGGATGCGAAATACGGGAGGGCCATTAGCGGTAGCTAGGCGATGCGTAAGTTGTTAGATGTCAATGACTTCGGGCAGGCGCGCGAGGAGGAACGCGCCCGCGGCAACAGCTCCCAGGCCGAGCGCGGCGCGCTGCATGGAGGTGCGGACTTCGGCTTTCGCGCTGGCGGATGAGGGCGGATTCGGGGTAACGGCGTTGCCTCTGGTGGGGGTGGATCTGCAGGGCCATTTGAAGAACTTCGGCCAAGTGAAGCGCGTGTCGATGCGTCCCCTGGGCGATCTGCTCGCGGCAACTGAAGCCGTCGGCGATGATGAGCCAGTCGGCGGGAGCTTTGCGGACGGCGGGAAGAAGTTCGAGCTCGCCGATGGCCTGGCGAAATTTCGTATTTGTCGTGCTCGAAGCCAAACGAGCCGGCCATGCCGCAGCATCCCGGCGCGGGAGCCTGGAAATCGACGCCGATGCGGCGCAGCAGACGATTCTTCGGCGGTCATTTTCATGATGGATTTGTGGTGGCAGTGGCCGTGCAGCAGCGCTTTGCGATGAAAGCGCGGGAGTGGGGCGTTATCGGAGTTATCTTCGAGAAATTCGCTGAGCAGGAAATGTTTGGCTGGCGCAGCGCTTGGGCGCGGGCATCATGGGGAAAAAGATTGAGCAGTTCGTCGCGGAAAACGGCGACGCAGCTGGGCTCAAGTCCGACGACTGGGAATCCCGGCTTCGATCTCGGGCGACAGCGTGTCGAGGATTTCCAGATAGCAAGGATTGCGCGCGGTCGAGCATGCCGAAGTCGTAGAGCGGACGGCCGCAGCAGAGATTCGCTCGCGGGAGCGATGACGTGGTATCCGGCGGATTCGAGAACTTCGACGGCGGCTTTGGCGGTCGATGGAAGGAAATAGTTGTTGAAGGTGTCGGGCCAAAGAAGGACGTGCGGCTCAGGGGCTAAAGCCCATTTCTTCTGCCCTTTACGCGGCGCTGAAGCGCCGCTCTTCACGGCGCTCGCTTCGCTTCGCTGGGCGGGCGAATGCGTCCGCCCCTACGGGAGCGGAACCACTGTTTGAAGGTTTCAGGGGCGAACGCGGGGATGGTTCGCTGATGGGGAATTCCTGCAACCATCTTCGCGATGTCGCGGAGGAACGGCAGTTGCGTGGTCAGATTTACCAGGCCCGGAGCATTCGACGCGAGGCGCGCCCAGAGATCGATGTTGCCGAAAGCGTAGGCGCTACGAGGGCGGATGCGGCCTTCATAGTAATGCGAGAGGAATTCGGCTTTGTAAGTTGCGACGTCGACGCTGACCGGACAATCGCTCTTGCATCCTTTACATGCGAGGCAGAGATCGAGCGAACGCTTCACCTCTTCGCTGCGCCAGCCGTCGCGAATGATCGCATCTTCCCGGGCTGGGCCCTGGGTCATCTCCCAGAGCAGATGGGCGCGGCCGCGCGTGGAGTGTTCTTCTTCGCGAGTGACGCGGTAGCTGGGACACATCACGCCGCCTTCTTCGCGACGGCATTTGCCTACGCCTACGCAACGCAGTGCAGCGTGCGACAGGCTGCCGTGATCGTCGGGAAATTGAAAGCGCGTCACCGGTTCCCAAGGCGCGTAGTTGGGGCCGAGGCGAAGATTTTCGTCGAGTTTATAGGGCGGCTTCTCAGGCAAACCAATGAGCTTGCCGGGGTTCATCTTCCAATCCGGATCCCATGCCGACTTGAATTTGCGGAAGGCTCGCATCAATTCGGGACCAAACATCTTTGGAAGCAGTTCGGCGCGGGCTTGTCCGTCGCCGTGTTCGCCCGAGAGAGAGCCGCCGTAGCTGATGACAAGATCGGCGGCCTCGTCTACGAACTTGCGGAATTTCGCGATTCCATCCTTTGATTGGAGATCGAAGTTGAGGCGCGTGTGCACGCAAGCGTGGCCGAAGTGGCCGTAAAGCGAGCCTTTGTAGCCGAATGCGGCCATCATTTTTCGGAGGTCGCGCAGGTATCCACCCAGTTTTTCGGGAGCGACCGCGGCGTCTTCCCAGCCTTCCCAGTTCAGCGGTTCGCCGGGGACGTGGGAGGTTGCACCGAGACTGGCCTCGCGAATTTCCCAGATGCGCTTGGCTTGCTGGCCGGAAAAAAGACGGACGTTCGGAGGGGTGGCGCTGCGGTTGAGGGCTTCGATCAAACCGCGAGCCTGCGAATCAGCTTCGTGCGCGGTCCGGCCGCCGAATTCGACCATCAGCCAGCCTCCGCCTTCGGGAAGCAGAGCGAGGCCCTCGGGGTTCATCTTCTTGGTGCGGTTGTAATAGACGAGAAGATCGTCGAAGCCTTCGAGGCCGATGGGTTTGTGATGAAGAATTCCCGGGATGTGATCCGCGCATTGATATATGTCTGGATAGGCTACGATCAGCAGCACGCGCTCGGGAGGGCTCTCGACCAGGCGGCAGGTTGCTTCGACAACTGTGGCGCAGGTTCCTTCCGATCCGACTAGAGCTCGCGCTATGTGAAAGCCATTTTCCGGCAGCAGATAATTTAGGTTATATCCGGATACGCGACGCGGGATGTTGGGGAATTTCTTGCGGATCAGATCTCCGTATTGATCTGCGATCTGCTTCAGCGCGTTGTGAATCTGATTGGCACGGTCCGATGCGCTGCGGCCCGATACTTCTGGGCCACCGGACGGCCGAGGGCGGCTGTCCCCACATGGTTCCTCAGCACCCCTAGCCCCTACGTGAATCAGGTTCTGGCCGACTCTCATCTGCACGCCGTCATAGGTGACAATTTCCAGTTCTTCGATGTTGTCGTCGGTCTTGCCCGCCATTACGGAGTGTACCCCGCAGGAATTGTTGCCGATCATGCCGCCGATAGTGCAGCGGTCGTGGCTAGCGGGATCGGGCGCGAAGGTGAGGTGATGTGTTTCGGCGGCGTTGCGGAGGTTGTCAAGCACGACGCCGGGTTGCACGCGCGCCATGCGGCGTGCCGGATCAATCTCGACAATTTTTGCCATGTACTTGGAAAAATCCAGCACCACGGCGACGTTGCAGCACTGGCCGGCAAGGGAGGTGCCGCCGCCGCGGCAGAGCAGGGGTGCTCCGAATTCGCGGCAAGCAGCAATTGCGGCGAGAACGTCGTCAACATCGCGAGGAAGGACGACGCCGATGGGAAGCTGGCGGTAGTTCGATCCATCTGTCGCATAGAGGGCGCGACTGCCATTGTCGAAGCGGACTTCTCCACGAACACGGGCGCGCAGAGCTTCCGCCAGTTCCGAAGCGTCAGTGACCGAGGACTTGGGGACTGGTATGGAATCTGCGACTTTGTCTTCCATGGGCCGGTAGTTCTTAGTCGGAATGCTTGCTTACGTTGGTGATTTGCAGCCTGGACCCATCGCCGCTGGATTCGACATTGACGGTGATCATGTTCTTCTGATTGTTGGAGACGATGCTGCAGCGATTCTGGTCGGAGGTCGTGACCATAGCGCCGGGGAATTTCGATTTGTAGAAGCTGCAGACCTTGTCGGGCGAGTCGTTGCTTTCGAAGAGGGCGGTGACCGTGCGCACGCTTCCCAAGGAAACCGAGGATGCGCCGTCTCGCCGTATTTCCGCTCCGGGATAGAGATCGACGCCCAGGTCCTTGGCGGCCTGGTCGGGATCTTTCGAACTCTCGACCGAGCCGAAGGGAGTCTCTACTTTCACGTGATCGCCGTGCTGACTTACGCGAGAGCTTTTGGCGATGCGATAGCCGATGATGCCGACCGTGGCAACGCCGAGAATTCCAATGAGGACGATCACAGCGACCACGATCAGGATGACTTTCAGAGCGCTGCTGCCGCCAGTGCGAACTGGAGCAGGTGCAGGAGCGGAGGCGGGGACGCCGGCAGAGGCCGCGGTCATGCCGGAAGCCAACGGAGTTGCGACGACCGCGGCGCCGCATTTGTTGCAGACCTTCGTTCCTGGGTTTAGGGTTGCGCCGCAGGAATTGCAAAATGCCATAAGTCACCTCATGAGAGCGCGGTGGGAAAAATCGTCGGCGCGAGTATACCGCAGATTGGGAATCAGTAGAGCAGCGATTGCATCCGACTTACTTCCTGGGCTGGGCCGATTCCCAGGTCTCGCAAATGAGGCGAGACCCTTCGACAAGCTCAGGGCAGGCTCTGGGACACTCTGCTTGCCTGCTCTGCAGGGCGGACAGCCGAGGCGGCTGTCCCCACGTGAGTCGCTTAGCTCCAGGTGCGGGTGCCGTAGTCGGCCATGGAGAGGACTAGAAGGATGAAGAGGAAAAAGAGCGTGGAGATTACCACCAGCTTCAGGAGTTTTTCGTGGGCACCTTTGATGTGCATGAAGAAGAGCGCTACTAGAAGCGCTTTGATGGTGGCGATGGTGAGGGCTACGGCGGCGTTGAATCGGCCGAGATCGATGTAGGCGACCTTGTAGGTGATGAAAGTACCTAGCAGCAACGCGGCCCAGACACTGAAGTACATCTTTAGCGGCGATGATTTTGAATGGTCAGACTGTGGTTGGTCAGACATGGAAGCCCCGAACATAAAATAAACTCACGGATGCCGGTCGATCAGGTAGAGCAAGGGGAACAGATAGATCCAGACGATGTCTACGAAGTGCCAGTAGAGTCCGCCGATTTCGATGGGCGTGTGATATTCCGGCGTGAAACGGCCTTTCCACGCCATGAACAAAAGCCAGGCAAAAAGACCGAGGCCGATAATCATATGCAGGGCGTGCAGGCCGGTCATGATGAAATAGAGAGAGAAGAAGATTTCGGCGTGGCGCGGATTGGCGAACTGATCGGGATGGCCCGGAATCGGCACGTGATCGAAGCTGAAGGACGCACCGGGAACGTGATGCTCTTCGAATTTATCTTTGTACTCTTTACCCTTAATGCCCAAGAACACCATACCGAGAAGCATTGTAACGATGAGGCTGCCGATCAGAAGCTTGCGGAGCGCCGATTGCGCGGCCCATACCGCAAGCACTACGGTCAAGCTGCTGCAGATAAGCACGGCGGTGTTGGTGGCGCCGAGTGTAGCGTCGATGGATTTGCTGGCGGCGCCGAAGTCGCCGAAATACCAGCGGCGGTAAATCAAATACGCGCAGAACAAGCCGCCGAAGAACATGACTTCCGTGCCGAGGAAGATCCACATGCCGAGGCTGGCGGCGTCGCGCTGCTGCTGCGGTTCGGCGAAGTGGTGCAGCAGTTCGGGGTGGTGCTGCTCTTCGTGATGAAGGCCGACGACGGTACTATCGGGCAACTTTGACCTCCTCTTTGTGGGGCGCGTCCAACTCGTCGTAGTTGTAGGCTTCCCAGGTTACGATGGGCTCTTTCTCAAAGTTAAATGTAGTGGGCGGAGACGAGGTCATCCATTCGAGGCCGGCCGCGTTCCAGGGATTGTCGGGCGCGGGCTTGCCGTAGCGCATCGACCAGAGGAAGTAGAGCATGGGAAGCAGATAACCGACCGCGAGCACGGTCGCGCCGGCGGTAGAGAGCACGTTCAGCACCTGGAACTCCGGCATGTGGCTGTAATCCGCGTAGCGGCGCGGCATGCCAAGGTAGCCAAGAACGAACTGCGGGAAGAAGGTGAGATTGAATCCCAGGAAAACGATCAGGGCTGCGAGCCGCGCCCAGCTTTCGGGATACAGCCGGCCGGAAATTTTCGGCCACCAGAAATGCAGACCTCCGAGATAACCCATGAGCGCGCCGCCGACCATGATGTAGTGGAAGTGGGCGATCACGAAATAGGTGTCGGTGACATGAACGTCGATGCCCAGCGCGGCCAGGAAGAGGCCAGTGAGGCCGCCCATGGTGAACAGGCCGATGAAGCCGAAGGCGTAGAGCATGGGCGCGTCGTAGTGGATGGAGCCTTTATAGAGAGTGGCGGTCCAGTTGAAAACTTTGACGGCAGAGGGTACGGCGACCGCGTAACTCAGAATGGAGAATACGAGCGCGGCGTAGATGGAAATTCCTGCGACGAACATGTGGTGCGCCCAGACGAGGAATCCGAAGACTGCGATGGCGATTGACGAAAATGCGACGAAGCTATAGCCGAAAATACGCTTACGCGCGAAGCAGGCAATGATTTCGGTGACTACACCCATTGACGGGAGAATCATGATGTAGACGGCGGGATGGGAATAGAACCAGAATAAATGCTGAAAAAGCAGCGGGTCGCCGCCCAGTTTGGGATCGAAGATGCCGAGGTGCAATGTGCGCTCGGCGACGACCAGGACGAGAGTGATGGCAATGACGGGCGTGCCGAGAATCTGAATGATGCTGGTGGCGTAGTGCGCCCAGATGAACAAGGGGAGGCGGGACCAGGTCATGCCGGGGGCGCGCATGCGGTGAATCGTGACTACGAAATTCAGGCCGGTGAGGATGGAAGAAAATCCCGCAACGAAGATCGACAAGCCTGCTTCGACCACTTTGGTGTTACTGAACGCTGTGCTGAAGGGCGTGTAGAAGGTCCATCCAGTGTCAACGCCGCCGGTGAGCATGCAGTGCAACATCATCAAGCCGCCGATGATGTAGAGGTACCAACTCAGCAGGTTGATGCGCGGGAAGGCGAGATCCTTCGCGCCGATCATCAGGGGCACGAGAAAATTGCCCAGTACGGCGGGAATCGAAGGGATAAGAAAGAAGAAAACCATCACCATGCCGTGCATGGTGAAGAGTTTGTTGTAGGTGTCGGGCTGCACCAGGTCGCTGGCGGGTGTAAGAAGTTCGAGACGGATGAGAAGAGCGAAGAATCCGCCGATGAAAAAGAAGAACGTAATCGAGATGAGATAAAGGAGTGCGATGCGTTTGTGGTCGGTGGTGAAGAGCCAGGAGCCGACGCCGTACTCCTTATTGAGATAATTTTCGCGCTCGACTGGTTGAAGGGTCGTGGTAGCCATACTCATTGCACCTGACTTCCTGAGGTCTTGGAATTGTCTTGCGGCGTGGCGGCGGCCGTGCTGGTCGGGGTCGCGACCGGCTGCGACAATGATTTTACGTAAGCCACCAGGGCGTTCAATTGTTCTTCACTGACTAGTCCCTGAAATGTGGGCATGACGGGTTTGAATCCGCTCACGATCTTCGCGCCGGGATCGAGAATGGATTCGCGAATGTAATTTTCGTCGGCGGTTACGGTGCGGCCGTTTTCCAGTTGCACGGGCTTGCCGAAGACGCCTCGCAGGTTCGGACCGCGGCCCTGCGAGTCGGCGCGATGGCAGGTGACGCAGCCGAGTTCGGCAAAAATCTTTTCTCCGGAGGCGGAGAGGGGGCCGCTGGTGCCGCCGCTCATCCAGGCTTCGAACTGTGCGGGTTCCATGACGACGATGGAGCCGATCATGCCGGAGTGCTGCGTGCCGCAGTATTCCGCGCAGAACAGGTGGTAAGTACCGGCCTTGGTGGCGTGGAACCAGGCAACCGTGTAGCGGCCGGGGAGTACGTCCTGCTTCATGCGGAAGGCGGGGACGAAGAAGCTGTGGATCACGTCCTGCGAAGTCATGATGAGCTTCACGTCGCGGCCTACGGGAACGTGCAGTTCGTTGATTTCGCGCTGGCCCTCGGAGTGTTCGAGCTTCCACATCCACTGTTTCGCCACGACATAAACTTCAGTCGAGTCGCGCGGCGGCGTGCGGCCTTTGAAGAACACCACCGCGCCCCAGGCGAAGATCACCATGAACACAAAGAAGGGAATTGTCGTCCACGTCAGTTCGAGAGGAATAGAGCCCTCGATCGGCTCGGCCAGCACGCCGCGGCGATGGCGGTAGCGGGCGGCGAAATAGACGAGCGCGGTGAAGATCAGCAGGGTCATCAATCCCGACACAATGAGCAGGAAGATGAATAGGGCGTCCACGTTGCCCGCGGCAGTGGAGGCCCGTGCCGGCCATAATGGAAAGTTATCGAACATATCTCGCTGGACTCTGCCTGGCTTGACCCTGTTTTGCTTGGCCGGGCGTGGCTTGACCCGGCTTGAGTTGACCCGATTTTGCCGTCTCCCAACTTCTACGCGGCGCGATTTTTTCGAGCCGGTACAGAATGAATAGGAGTGCCCCCAGCATCAAAATGGTAAGGGCCGCTCCCAACCGCAGCATGTTGCTGACGACCGCGCCGTACTTTCCAGTCGCAGGATCGTAGTGATAGCAATAGAGCAGGACCTGATCGACGGCGTTGCCAATCTTGCCCTGCGAGGCCTCCACCAATCCCATACGCAAGTCTTTCGGCGGAAAATCCACGCCGTAGAAATAGCGCGAGATGCGGCCCTGCGGCGTGAGCACCAGGATGGCGGTGGCATGCGCGTACTGATTGATCCTGGGATCGTACTGATACTGGAAGCCGACGGACTTGGTCAACGCGTTGATCGATTCCGCGGGTCCCGTCAAGAAATGCCAGCCGGAGGCCGCGCCGGGACGGCCGTAGCGCTTGAGGTAGTCTTGTTTCTTGGCGGCAGCGATGGCGGGCGTCTCTTGCGGATTGAAGCTAACCGTGAGCACATCGAACTCATTGCCGACATCGAACTTCACTAGCTTCATTGCGCCCGTGAGTCCGGCCAGAACTTCTCCGCAGAGCATGGTGCAGTTGTAATAGACCAGGTTCAGGATTAGGGGCTTCTTGCCGAAGTAGTCGCCTAGTTTAACGGGGCGACCGGTGTCGTCAACGAAAGCGAGATCCGGAGGTACCTGCGCGTCAAGATGTTGTTCGATGCCAACATTCTGCAGATATGGTGGGCGAATGTTGGAGGGAGGCGACATGATGCCCTTGGTCATGGCCTGTCCCCATACGGTCGCGGCGAGCAGAACAAGCGAGAACATACCTCGTGCCACGGTTCTAAGGGGTAACAGTCCGCGCGAGATCCCTTCGCGATGCCGCTCGGGGCAGGCTCTTCGCTCCGCCTGAAGAGCGGCTCCGCTCAGGATGACGCCCTCGAACTCTCGGTCCTTCGATATGAGCCGCTGCGGCGCCGCCGAATTGTGCCGTTGAACACTCACTTCCTGGTTCCCTTCTTCAGCTGACCCTTGGCGGTGTCCCCGGCCGCTTGATCGGCTCCCGGCGCACGCACGGGAAGGCCACGTTGGGCGAGCAAGTCCATGGCGCGGTCGATCGGAATGCGGACGGTTCCAGCTTTCTGGTCGACCCAATCGTAGGAGCTCAGCGTCTGGGCTTCGTCGATGCGGATATTGTCGAGTTGACCGCGTTCGTCGATCTCCAGTTGTGGAGCGGGAAAGCTCTGCTTCAGATAATCCTTGTAGTCGGCTGAAAGTTGTCGCGTGTCCTTGGGAGCGTTCGTGACCAGCGGGCTGACCGGTGCCTGCTGCGCTTCGGACCGTTTTTCCAGATAGGAATAGGTGCCCGCCGCTACGAAGTAAACCACCAGCCCGGCGACAGCCAAGCCCACCAGGAAGTACAGAACTGGGGCGACGCCGATGTCGCGGCGCTCGTAGCCGCCGTTGCCGGTCGAATTCGCGGGATGGATTTGGTTGCTCATTTTTTACGCGCTAGGCGTTTTCCGGGTGATGATGAGTCGGCTCCAGAACTTCCACGGCATCCGGATCATAGGCCGGCAGCAGGGGCAACGCGCCCAGATTGCGGAAGAAGTAAGCCAGCCAGAATCCGCCGATGGCAACCGGCACGACTATGTCCGCAACGGTTACGGTAAAGGTCTTGGAGAAATTCGGTTCGATGATCCAGAGCAAATCCAGATAGCGCATCAGCAGGAGCCACACTGCCAGCCATACCAGCTTGCGAATGTTGCGCTTGAACGGGCGGGACAGCAAGGTGCCGAACGGAATCGCGAAGTGGAAGATGACGATGAACAGGCCGACGTATTCCCAGCCGCCGTTCAAGCGCCGCAAGTAATATGTGATCTCCGACGGCAGGTTGCCCGCCCAGATGATGAGCCATTGCGAGTAGTTGAAGTAGGCCCAGACCATGATGAAGGTAAGCATCCACTTGCCGTGGTCGTGCACGAAATCGGGCTGCAGCATCTCCGACATGGGCTTGTAGTCGAACAGGATGCGCTCGACTACTACGGCGAAGCACATCGCGGACAAGACCTCACCAATGAGAATGACCAGGCCGAAGATGGTGGAGATCCAGCTCGGATCGAGCGACATGACCCAATCAATCGCGGCGAAAGAAATGGTGAATCCGTACAGTATGAGGCCGGGGCCGGCGACGGCCTTGAATTGTGCAGTGTTATCGGGAGCGCTGGGGCGGTCAGTTTCTTTCGACCATTTCGACAACAGGAATGAGAGCAGATTCCAGATCGCGAAATAAAAGACGGCACGGAGGACGAAACCGTTCGTGGTGAGATAGGTCTTGGTGATGTTCTCAAGATGCTCGCGCAGATGCTTGTCGGCGATCTGATCGAGCGGCTGCGCCCAGATGTACAGCTTGTGCATCCCGAGGATGACGGGAATGAACAGCAGCGCAAGCAACGGCAATGTGCGCATCGCCGCACCAAGGATTCGCCGGATCACCATGCCCCAGCCGCCGCCGGTCAGATGGCGGATCATGAGGATAGCCATCGATCCCAAGGCCACGCCCAGCCAGCACATGAAGCCGAGCAGGTAGGCCCGATAAAACTGTTGCGGTTGCAGGAACGCGAGGATAATCGCGACAATGCCCAAAACGACCCCGACCATCAGCGATCGCCGCGCGATGGTCTTCACCACTGGCGGTGCGGTCAGATCGAGACGTGTCACGGGTGCCGCGCTCATTTCTGTTCCTCTGGTTTCGAATTGGCATCGGGCACTACTGCTGGCAGAGTGGCTCCCGTTCCTGGCGAGCGGAACTTCAGCGGCTCAGACGGAATCTTTTGTCCTGGGGGCACGTCGGCCATGGTTGCGTTCTGGCTCAACTGCAGGGCGCGAACATAGGCCACGATGTCCCAGCGGTCTTGAGGCGGGATCTGCGAGGCGTAGTCGGGCATGATGCCGAAGCCTTCGGTGATGACGTCGTAGAAATATCCCAGGGGAGCTTTCTGCAGGCGCGCGATGTGGAACGATGGCGGCTGCTTCGAAAATCCGCGCGAGGGAACGAAGCCGTTGCCGTTTCCTACACGCGAGTGGCACGGAGCGCAGAAAATATTGAAGCGCTCGCGGCCGCGCTCCAGAATTTCTTTGGTCACAGGAAATGGCATGGCGTCGCCGGGATTGTTGCCGATTTTGCCGGTATAGAAATAGGAGTCCTCGTGCAATTGGCCGCGGGCGACTGTGCCCTCCACTGGCGGACGTTCCGAGCGCTGGTCGGAGAAGAAGTCGCTGCGGGAGAGCGGATTCTGGCGGGGCTGGACGTGCATGTCGATGCGGCAAGCGGAGAGCAGGACCGTTATCAACAGCATTCCTAGTGAAAGCGCTTTCGCACGCTGGAATGAAAAAACCCATTGCGCTGGCATTTTTGAAATCCCATCCTTGCGCAAAGAATGCGCAAGGATGGGGCACCCGGCGATTCCCACGAGTTTGCGGAGGCACGGCATGCTAGCTGGGCACCTCCGAGACTGAGCGCGGGTTGAAGGCCTCCAGGAATCGGCGCGTGCCCGCCGGGTCGTACTTCTTGTCGGTGGAAAATACGATCAGGAAGAAACGATCTTTGGAAGCCAAAGCGAATCGCGGCACGTTGAATACCGGGTGGTAGGGCATGGGCAGGCCATTCAGCGCGAGCATGCCGAACACGGCGGAGACTCCGGCGAAAAGAATCGTCATCTCAAACGTGATGACGATGAATGCAGGCCAGGAGTGCGGGGGTTTGCCGCCGATGTTCAGCGGGTAGTCAACGGCGGACATCCAGTACTGCATCAGGTAGCCGGTCAGGCCGCCGACAATACCTCCGATTAGCACGACCAGTGGCACTTCGTCGCGGTGGAAACCGATTTCTTCCGCGAGGCCTTCGACGGGAAACGGACTGTAGGCATCGATCTTTTGATAGCCCGCTTGATGGGTAGCGTGCGCCGCGTTGACCAGGGCCTGCGCCGAGTCAAACTCGGCCATGACGCCGTAGATGGGATCGCGTTTCATATTGTGAACCTCGACACCGGCCTCGCCGCATACGAAAGCAGATTTCTCGGCTCCGCTCGAAATGACAAATACTTAAAGAGAGCGACAGTGTCCCTGACCTTCGACATCACTTCAATTCTTTGCATCATTCCTTCACCTCGGCTTCGGGCAGAAGGGTACGGATTTCAAAGATCGAAATCGCTGGCAGTAGCCGCAGGAACAGGAACATGGCGGCCAGGAACATTCCGATAGTTCCGATGTAGGTCATCCAGTCCCAGCGCGTGGGGTAGTACATGCCCCAGGAAGAAGTCAGGAAATCGCGATGCAGGCTGACGACCACAATGATGAACCGTTCGAGCCACATGCCGACGAGAATGACGCCCGAGATGCCGAATAGCGCAACCGGACTGGTGCGCAGTTTCCGAATCCAGAGCACCTGAGGAATGAAGATGTTGCAGAGCAGCAGCATCCAATAAGCGTGGGCATATGGACCGTGCAGGCGATTCCACAGCGTGAACGCGTCATAGCGATCGCCACTGTACCACCCCATGAACGCCTCAATGCCGTATCCGTAAGCCACAATCAGCCCTGTGGCCAACATGACTTTGGCGGAATTCTGCAGGTGGCGCTCGGTGATGAAGTCTTCCAGGGCATAAATCTTGCGGATGGGAATGGCGAGCATCAGCACCATGGCGAAGCCGGAATAGATGGCGCCGGCGACGAAGTATGGCGGGAAGATGGTGGTGTGCCATCCCGGCACGATGCCGATGGCGAAATCGAAGCTAACCACGGTGTGAACGGAAAGCACCAGCGGCGTGGCCAATCCGGCCAGCAGGAGATACATGGTTTCGTAGCGGTGCCAGTGCCGCGCCGAGCCGCGCCATCCCATCGAGAGCATGCCATAGACGATTTTCAGGGCCCGATTGTCGGTGCGATCGCGCAATGTCGCCAAATCAGGGATCAGGCCGACAAACCAGAATAAAGCCGAAATCGTGGCGTACGTGGAAACAGCGAAGACGTCCCACATGAGAGGGCTGCGGAACTGCGGCCACACTCCCATGGTGCTGGGATAGGGAAAGAGCCAATAGGCCAGCCAGGGACGGCCAACGTGAATCGCGGGAAAGATTCCGGCCGCCGCCACGGCGAAGAGCGTCATGGCTTCGGCGAAGCGATTGATGGAATTGCGCCACGACTGGCGCAGCAATAAGAGGATGGCGGAGATGAGCGTGCCGGCGTGGCCGATGCCGATCCACCACACGAAATTGACGATAGCGAATCCCCATCCGATGGGAATGGTATCGCCCCAGATGCCTATGCCCTTCAGGAAGAGGTATCCGATGGCGTAGAGCATCATCATCGTAAGCATAAAGGCGATGCCGAAACCGAGGAACCATCCGTTGGAGGCGGGACGGGTCAGCACGATGGCGCTGATTTTTTCCGTGACCGTGCCGAAAGTGTAGCCGGGCTCGATTACGGGAGCCCGGTCGAGTTCGGTCGACGTCTTGTATTGCTCAGGCATTCTGGTTCATTACATTCCTCAGGGCTGAAGCCCTGTTTCTATCTAGCGCCTTTACGCGGCGCTAAAGCGCCGCTCTTCCACGGTTCGTTCTTTCCTCGGGCATTCTTTCCTCGGGCATTCTTTCCACGGGCGTTCTTTCCTCGGGCGTTCTTTCCTCGGGCAATCTTTCCTCGGCGCGTTCTCTCCTCGGTTCGTTCTCTCCTCGGTGCGGCCGCGCTTTGCGCTGGCCGGACAGCCGAGGCGGCTGTCGCTACGTGAGTCGTTATCCTTTCAGCTCCGGATTTGGGTTGCTCACTTCTGCCAGATACGTTGTTCGTGGGCGGGTGTTTAATTCGCCCAGCAGGCTGTAATTGCGGGCTTGTGCTTTCAGTTTCGAAACTTTGCTGTTTGGATCGTTGATGTTGCCGAAGATGATTGCGCCTGCGGGACAGGATTGCTGGCAGGCGGTCTGAAGTTCGTTTTCGTGCGATCCGTCGTTAATTTTGCGGTCTTCCCTTTCGGCGTCGATGCGGCGTTCGCTGATGCGCTGCACGCAGTAGGTGCACTTTTCCATGACGCCGCGGCTGCGCACGCTGACGTCGGGATTGCGCATCATCTTGTATTGCGGCGTCTCCCAGTCCTGGAAGAGCAGGAAGTTGAAGCGCCGCACTTTATACGGACAGTTGTTCGAACAATAGCGCGTGCCCACGCAGCGGTTGTAGACCATATCGTTCAGGCCTTCCGTGGTGTGGTTGGTGGCGCCGACCGGGCAGACAACTTCGCAGGGCGCGTTCTCGCACTGCATGCAGGGCACGGGCTGGAAGAAAGCTTTGGGATTGTCGCGGTCGCCCTGATAGTAGGTGTCAATCCGAATCCAGTGCATGTGGCGGCCGAGCTGGGTTTGCTCTTTCCCGACGACAGCAATATTGTTCTCCGACTGGCAGGCGATCATGCAGTTGTTGCAGCCAACGCAGGAGTTCAAGTCGATGGTCATGCCCCAGGCGTAGTCTTCTTCTTTATAGGGATAGGGCTTGTAGAGCGAGAGCTCGTAGGGCGTCTCGTCTTCCTTCGCGAAGTTCGGCTCTTTGCGATATTCCTCGAGCGTGGTTTCGCGGACCAGCGGACGGTGGCCGCCGTCGGGCGTGTCCATCGACTGCATGCCTTGGGTGGAGGCGAGCTTGTAGGTGGCTCCGGTCTTGCGGATTTGCACGCCGCTCGCGATCCACGGATTGGCGCTGGTGCGCAGGGCGTAGGCGTCGAAGCCTTGCGCGGTGCCGACGCGTCCGGCGCGTTTGCGGCCGTAGCCGAGGAATATTGTGACCGAATTGTCGGGATGGCCGGCTTGAATCCAGACGGGGCCAGTGATTTTTTTCCCGTTTAGTTCGAGTTCGACAACATCTTCGACTTTGATTTGCAGGCGCTCGGCCATCTTGGGGCCGATTAGGACGGCGTTGTCCCAGGTGAGCTTGGTCATCGGCTTGGGGAGTTCCTGCAGCCAGCCGTTGTTGGAGAATTGTCCGTCGTAGATGGTGGGGTCGCGGCGGATGTTGAGCTCGATGGCGTTGGCGGTCGAATCTGGTGACGCTGGCGAGAGATTTGCTGTCTTCACGGCCACGGATTTCGCTGCGAACGTCGTGCCTTCGATCCAACCATCGTGCAAGGACTTGCGCCAGAACTGCTCGAAGTCGGTGCCGGAGTGCTGCTTTTGCCAATAGGCGCGAGTGAGATCGTAGCCGGTGGCGTCAGCTTGACCTGACAGCAGCGCTACGAATTCAATTGCGCTCTTGCCGTTGTAAAGCGGCGCAATCAGCGGCTGGATGATGCTGGCAGTGCCGTCGTAAGCGCGGGCGTCGCCCCATGCTTCGAGCTCGTGCGTAGCGTTGACGTGCCATTGGCAGAGCTCGGCGGTCTCGTTCTGATAGAGGCCGAGATGCACGCGCATCGGGACTTTGCCGCTCGTCATCGCGTCGGCAAAGTTGAGATCGGCGGGCGCGTCGTAAGCTGGGTTGCCGCCGAGAATGACGAGCAAATCGACTTTTCCGCCACGCATGTCGGTAACTAGATCTTTGATCGATTCGGTTTGATTGACCGGATTCGCGTCGATCGGATCGGTGTAGAAAACAGTCTTGCCGTTTCCGTATCTGGAGTTGAAATCGTGCGCGAGTGCGTGTAGGGCGGGCGGCTGATGATCACCTGCGACTAGCAGGCTCGACCCCTGGTGCCCGGGAAGTTCATTAAAGGCCGCAAAAGCAAATTTCTTCTGCTCTTCAGTAAATCCTACATCAGCATTTCGCCAGACTTCTTTTACGCTCGAGAGCGTTGAAATCATCAGGCGGGCAAACTGCTCGATCTGGACTGCTCTCACCGGCAGTCGATGATCCGCCTTCGCACCCGTCGTCGTCGGAGTGCTTTCGATCATGTACAGCCGGTTCATGTTGTCATCGGGGTTGCGGCGGCTGGCGAAGTCGCGGATGTATTTCACGTTGCCGGGGAATCCGGCGTAGAGGAAGTCGGCGTCGAGCGAGACGATTACGTCGGCTTTCGAGAAATCGTAGCGCGTCTCGACCGGCTGTCCGAAGGCCAGCTTCGCGCCTTCGAGGACGTTGTCGCGATTGACCGGCTCGTAGACGTGCCACTTGGCTTGCGGATAAATCTTCAGGAAGTTGCGCAGCTGATCGGCGAGCGTGGGCGAAGAAATTGTCGGCGTCAGAATGCGGATGCCGGCGCCTTGCAGCGTTTTCTGTGCGCTGAGCGGGCCGCGGATCGCGCTTAGGAACGCTGACCACGAGCGCTGGTCGCCCATGGAGACCACGCTCTGCGAGCGGTCGGGGTCGTAGAGGCCGAGAATCGACGCCTGAGTAAAGATGTCAGTTCCGCCGAGCGATGCTGGATGCTGATCGTTGCCCTCGATTTTTGTGGGGCGTCCCAGATGACTTTCGACTAAAACCGGATTGGCGTATCCGCCGAGCGTTACTGCGCTGGCGTAATACATGGGGCGGCCGGGGATTACGTTTTCGGGCTGGCGCACGTAGGGGACGATGGGTTCAAGCGGAAGTTTTACGCAGCCGGTCATGCCGGCCAGGCCGAGCGATGCGCCCATGACTTTGAGGAATCCACGGCGCGAGACGGAGTCCAGCCATTCGGAGGCGCCTTTGGGGAACTCGCGGTGCAGGGCCTGCTGGAAAGCGTCGCTGCCGGCGAGTTCTTCGAGGCTGCGCCAGTATTCGGGGCCGGTTTTTTGGGCGGCGTCGTGGGCTGTGGCCTGGTCGATGCGCGCGCGGACCATCTTCAGATCGAGCGTGTTCAGGTCCAATCTGCCTTTTTGGCTGGGGCAAATATCTTCGCGCTTCGCGTTTTTATTTTGATCTTCCATTTTTGTTGCCGACAGCGACAATTCTTTCGCCCCTTCGGGGCTCGGTTCTTGGTTTGCGTTTTACCCACGGCTTGCGCCGTGGGCTGCATTCTTTCGCCGCTTTGCGGCTGTTCCATCAATGCGGCGAGTAACTTCGTAACACAGCGATCCGTCACCGATGACAAGTGCTGCAGTTGGTAATGTCTTTCACGCTGCGAACGTTGTATTTCTTAATCAGCGCTGCGCCTAGTTCTGCCTGCTCGGTGTAGCTCTTCCCATCCACTACTACCGGCGTTGCCCCCGTGGGCGGCTGGTAGCGCATATTGAATACCTGATCGCGGGGGCGCAAATGATTCTGGGCGTTGCGGTGGCAGTTCAGGCACCACTCCATTTGCAACGACTCCTGCTGATACATCAGCGGCATCAGGTCGACCGGGCCGTGGCAGGTGTTGCAGCCGACTCCTTTATTGATGTGAATGCTGTGATTGAAATAGACGAAGTCGGGGAGTTGGTTGACGCGTGTCCACTGCAGTGATTCGCCGGTTTTGTAGCTGGCGCGCACGGGCTCCAGCAGATTGGCGTTGGTCCATATCTGCGAGTGGCAGTTCATGCACGTCTTTGTTGGAGGAATGCCGGCGAAGCTCGAGGTCTCGACCGAGGTGTGGCAGTAGCGGCAGTCGATGCCGAGGCCGGTGACGTGGTGCTGATGGCTGAAGGGGACAGGTTGCGGCCTCCGCACTCCGGCGTAAGTAATGTAGGGCGAACGCTGGATCTCCATCGCCACCCAGCCCAGCGCTGCCAATACAAATACCGCGCCGAAAATGGTGGCGCGAGACAGTGTATTCGTGCTGCGATGAAAGATCTGCGACATTCCCTTATGAATCCGGCTTAAGAGACCCGGCGGATCGTCCGCGATGATATCCGACGGCTACGTTAGATACAGCGAAAAAGAAAAAAGCTACGCTGAAAATAAAAAAGTTCCCAGTGGTGTTCCCAGCTATTTGCGAAACCAGAAATTATAAAGACTTCGCTGGAGTTTGTCGCGTTTTTTGAGTTCTTAGGGAAGAAAAAATTTTCGACTGGAACATTGCGGAACAAATATGGTGTTGCGAACGCTTGCGGGATTTACAAACCTTCTGGGAACGATGCCGCTTGCTTCGCTCGCGAGACGAACGAATACCTCCGTCTCCATACAAGCAAATGAGGTCGGAGCGCTATCGGAGATTCATCACCATGAGTTTGGGCTCAGTCATTTCCTCGATGGCGTAGCGCAGGCCTTCGCGCCCCAGGCCTGAGTCTTTGACGCCCCCGTAAGGCATTTGATCGACACGGAACGAGGGCACGTCCCCCGCGATTACTCCTCCGACTTCCAGTTCTTCGAAGGCCTGGAAGAGCAACTTCGCGTCGCGAGTAAAGATGCCGGCCTGCATTCCATACGCCGAGTTATTGAGCTGGCGCAGAGCCTGCTCGAAGTCTTTGTAGGGCTCAACCGTCACCACGGGTCCGAAAACTTCCTGGCAGTTTACTTTCATCTCGGGCCTGGTACCGGTGAGGACCGTGGGTTCGACCATGGAATTCTTGCGGCCGCCGCCACAGAGCAGGCGCGCTCCGGCCCGCACGGCTTCGTCGATCCAGTTGACGGTACGGATCGCATCGCTCTCGCGAATGAGCGGACCCACGTCGGTGGAGGGATCGAGCGGATCACCCAGCTTCAGCTTCTTCACGCCCTCGACGAAGAGGTCAGTAAACTTTCCGTAGACGGAGTGCTCGACCAGAATGCGCTGCACGGAGATGCAGGTCTGGCCGGCGTAGCCGAAGCCGCCGCTGACGCAGCGGTCGGCGGCGTATTCGAGGTCGGCGTCGCTGTGGACGATTACGGCCGCGTTGCCGCCCAGCTCGAGTACGACTTTCTTTTTTCCGGCGCGGCGCTTGATGTCCCAGCCCACGGGCACACTGCCGGTGAAGGAAATGAGCTTGATGCGGTCATCGGTCACGAGAAGCCCGGCATCTTCGTTGGAGAGCGGCACCACGTTGAGCCCGCCGTCAGGCCAGCCAGCCTGTTGCACGCACTCGGCGAGCAGCAGCGAGCAGAGCGGGGTTTGGGGCGCCGGCTTCAATACCATGGAGCAACCAGCGGCGATGGCAGGAGCGACTTTGTGGGCGACGAGGTTGATGGGGAAATTGAACGGCGTGATCCCGGCGATGGGCCCGAGCGGAAAGCGGCGCACGATGCCCCAGCGGCCGGCGGTGAATTCCTGCCAGTCGAGAGGAAGAAATTCGCCGTAGATGCGGGTACTCTCTTCGGCGGCGACGTTGAAGGTAAAAATGGCACGATCGACTTCGGTGCGTGCAGCCTTGATCGGCTTTCCGGCCTCCTGAGCGAGGGTGTGGGCGAATTCTTCCTTGCGTTCCAGAATGGAGGCAGAAATTCGGCGGAGAACTCGCTGGCGCTCGAAGGCGGGCAGGCGCCGGGTGGTGCCGAAAGCCTTGACGGCGGCGGCGATGGCGGCTTCGGCATGCTCACGTCGGCCTTGCACGACACGGCCAATCACGCCACCGTCGTAGGGCGCGCGAATCTCGACGACGTCGCCGTCTTCGCGCCACCGTCCATCCAGGAAGAAACCGTGCGTGGCAACGGGCGCGATCGTCATTTCTGCCATGATTTTTTCTGGCCCTCGGAAAACCGACTCGGACAATTATAGGGCTTTTGGATGATGCTGAAGATGTGGGGGTTGAAAACAAATTCTTAACCACAGAGGGCACCCTTCGGCTTCGCTCAGGGCAGGCTCCGGAGCACAGGGGGAAACTGGCTCTGCCTTACAATTGGCTCTCCATTATGACGACGATCTCCGAACTAGGGCTGCGGTTGCGGCGGAGGGAGATTTCTCCTGTGGAGGTGACGCGGAAGTGTTTGAGGCGGATTGAGGAACGGAACCCTGCTCTGAATGCATTTATTACTGTCCTGGCCGAGTGGGCCATGCAGGAGGCGAAGACTGCGGAAGCCGAGATTATCCTCGGGCAGTGGCGAGGACCGTTGCACGGGATTCCAATCGTTCTGAAGGACCTGATTGACACTGCGGGAGTGCGGACCACGGCCGCCAGCGCTTTATACAAGGACCGAATTCCAATGCGGGATGCCGAAGTAGTCGGCAGGCTGCGCGAAGCCGGGGCGGTCATCCTCGGGAAGAATAATCTGCACGAGTTCGCTTACGGCGGGAGTTCCCTGGTCAGCTACTTTGGCGATGTTCATAATCCGTGGGATGTGGGCCGGATAGCGGGGGGATCGTCTGGAGGGTCAGCGGCGGCGGTGGTCGCTGGTCTCGCTTACGCTGCGATTGGGACTGACACCGCGGGTTCGATTCGCGAACCGGCTGCGTTGTGCGGGTGCGTGGGGCTGAAGCCGACCTACGGGCGCGTGTCGAGCCGGGGAGTGATTCCGCTATCGTTCTCGCTCGATCATGTGGGTCCGCTGGCTGCGACGGTGGAGGATGCGGCGATCGTGCTGCAGGCGATTGCGGGATACGATGCGGCGGACATTACTACGGCGGATGTTCCCGTGGCGGATTATGTTTCGTCATTGCGCGAGGGTGCGAAGTCGCTGCGCGTGGGCGTGCTCCGGGGATATTTCTACGACGATCTCGATCCGGAAGTGGCTTCGGCGATGGAGCACGCGCTGGGCGGAATCGCAACGCTCGTGGCCGAGATTAGGGACGTGCAGCTTGATGTGCCGACTGATCGCACGTTGCAGGCTGCCGAGTCGTACGCGTATCACGCCGAGAACGTCGCGAAGATGCCGGAGTTGTACCAGCCTGAGACGCTGCGTCGGATTCGATCGGGAGACAGGGTCTCTGCGGCTGAGTACATTCAGCGGCGCCGTGAACTGGAAGAGGCTCGGCGCAGAATCGGCGAAATCTTTGCCGATGTTGATGTGCTAATAACTCCGACTATGCCGATGCCGGCGCCCGCAATTGCCGATTTGAAGGCCGATCCCGAGGCGCTGCGGCCGGCGGAACTCAAACTACTGCGCAACACGCGGCCGTTTAATGTTTGGGGCCTGCCGGCGATCTCTGTGCCTTGCGGCTTCACGCAGGCCGGACTGCCCATCGGCTTGCAGATCGCGGGACCACACTGGCGCGAGGATTTAGTTTTGCGGCTTGGTCACGCCTACGAGCAGGCGACGGCGTGGCACAAGCGCGCGATTCCCCTGTGATCGCGCCATCAAATGGGCAGGAGCCGTCGGGCTTTGCCCGGCTGGACAGCCGAGGCGGCTGTCCCCACATTTGACTTTGGCCTACCGACTCACTAGTCCACGGTTCTAACGTCATCCGGCAGCATTAGCACGAACGTGCACGTGTGGGAACTCATCGAACACGACAGCGTGCCGCGGCGGAAGACTTTCACCGGCGTGTCGTCGGGAAACGTTAGATGGTAGTCCGCGGTGCGGAGCGCTTCGCTGTATGACTTCAGCTTTTCGTCGCCGCTGACGAACTTGACCGAGTCGACTTTTGCGGGTGAGCCTGCGCCGCCGCTCAAGAGGATGAAGAAATCGGCGTTGCCGGTTTGTGTGGCCTTGCCTAAGTCGATGGTGCTGAGGTGCTGCAGTTCTTCTTTATAGCGCGCAACCGTGGTATCGACCTTGGCATCTCCGCCTGCGAGAGAGGCGAGGCGGCCGCGGGTCTCGGGAGCGGGACGCAGGCCGTTCAAGGAAAGGGCATAAGTCCGCAGGGCACGATCCTTCTCGCCGCGCTTTTCGTAAATCTGGCCGAGATGATCACCGACCTCGGCGTGGTGACCGAGATCCCAGGCGGCGGCTACGTACTTTTCCGCTTTGCTGAAATCGCCTTCCGCAAAGTGTACCCAGCCCAACGTGTCCCAATAAGCGATCAGTGAGGAAACCAGGGGCAAGTCATTCCGCGAGAGGCGGTCGAGCGAAACGTTGCGTAGAGCGGCAGCCGTGGCCGACACCGCGGATTCGGCATACTGCTGCGCGCGATCGAGATGCGTATCTTTCAACGAAAGCTGGTAGGCGATGTTGTTCCAGACCAGCGGCGTGGCGGCGAGTTCGACGGCATGATCGAATGCCCCCAGCGCCTTGTCGTCCTGCCCAAGATTCAGGTAAGCATTTCCCAGACTCACCTGCAAGCTGGGATCTTCCGGAGTAAGCGACGCGGCCTTCTCCAGTTCGGCGACGGCCAGGTCGTATTTATGCCACTCTTCGAACATCGCTCCCAGGTTGGCGTGGGCGAACTTGTCGAGCGGGTTGTTCTCCAGTTGTTTGTTGAAGGCAGTCACCGCGTCGTCGTATCTGCGCTCATTCCAATACACGCGGCCGAGATTGTTGTAGGCAAATTCGTCGTAGGGATTGACTGCGAGCTGTTTCTGAAAATCGGCGATCGCCTGATCGTCCTGGCGCATCGCGAAATATATGAGACCGAGGTTGTTCCAGGCGAATTTATTCCTGGGATCGACTTCGGTCGCGCGTTTCAACAGTGCAATCGCGACGGGCAGGTTGCCGCTGTCGGCCGCGGCGCGGGCGCTGTCGACCAGGTCCTCAGCCTTCATGTCGGCGGGAGGAACTGGAGTTCCGGCGACCGTGCTTTCGACTGAGAGCTGCTGGGCGAGATCGGCGCTGACGGCGTGGCGGAAGGATTCGTAATCGGCCGATCGGGCGACCGGCAGCTCATCTTGATGAAGAATCAGCTTGCGGCCCGCGGTGAAGATGCCGCCGTCTACCCTGTAGGTAGCTTCGTATTCCGCGTAATCGCGTTTCAGCGAGAAAGCCAGTGGCAGATGGGCGGTGTATTTGGCGGGCAACTGCAGTGTGATCTGATAGGAATACTCCGCTTTCGGGCCGAGCTTAAGGGGTTCGGCGTCAGAATCGCTATCGCTGTCATTGTCCTTGCCATCGACTTCAGGCAGATTGAACTGCACCAGCGGCAAAATAATCTCCGTTTTCTTCTTGGACCAGTCGAGGAAGTTTCCTTTAGAGACGTCGTAGGACATGGTGAACGGTTCTCGAGTGGCCGCCGGGTCGCTGATCGTGAGATTGGTGACGTCTCCGCCGAGACTCGCGTTGACATTCTCGACCACGCGTTGCCAGTTGGCCTGGGGCACACGGCGGAATACCGAACGAAGCAGCAGTTCTTCGTCCCCGCGAAATTCGTAGTGTACGTGCGCTTCAAGCTTGCCAATATCGTTGATCTTTCCATCGATCTTCGAGACTTCGGTGTCGGGCATGGGAGTGTCGGCCGGCGTCTCTTCGAGATGGGGCGGCGTTGAGGACGCCGGCACCGCCGGAGGAATCACGAGGGCCTGTTTCTTGCGCAGCGAATAGGCCAGCAGGCGAAAAGGCGCCACTTCGCTGGTCGTATCCATCCACACTTCTTCTTTGTCTTTCCCTTTATTCAAGGGGAGCAGCGTGATGACGTGATCGAATTGCGATGGCGAGGGAACGTCGGGATCGAGCTTGCGGCTCGAATTGATCAGCACCGAGGAGGCATGCAAACCCTCGGCCTCCAGCAACGACGCCAGCAGCGTGTGCTTGTCTTTGCAGTCGCCGTACTGGTCATGAAGCACGTCGGAAGCGGCATGGGGCTGGTACCGGCCAACTCCCAGCGAGAGGCTGACGTAGCGGAAGTTCTTCGCCACGAAATCGTAGAGGGCTTCGGTTTTTTCCAAGTCCCCGTTCATGCCCCTGGTCAACTCTTCGGCTTTGGCACGAACCTCAGGCGAGGGTACGCGACGGTCTTTTTCCAAGCCAGCGTACCAGCGGCCGACTTGCTCCCAGCTTTCGAAGGTCGTCAATTGAACATCCGGCCGGTCATCGTCGGGACGACGTTTCTTTTTCTTCTTATCTTTTGCTTTTGTGTCGTCCTCGCGCTCGAGATGAGTACTCGACCAGTGATAGATCCGGCGACCGTTTTCTTCGGTAACCTTGGGGTCGAATCCGGGCTTGCACTTCAGTTTTAGAGGGCGGCTGGCAGGGACATCCACGTCGAGGGTTTCGTCGAGGGAGATATTGCTCTTGTCAAAATCATATTCGGCCCAGAATTGCCCTGCGGCCAGCGGCGTGTGAATGACCGTGACCATGTCGTATTCCAGTACTTCGCCGGGACGCAGGCCCGGGACGGTGATGTGCTTCTGCCGGTAGTCGGTGTAGACGGGAGCTTCGCGCTCGATGGGAGCACTCAGGTCCTGGACGGCATCGTCGCCAGCCTTGACTACGGATCCATCTTCCTTCAGAACGCGTACGTAGGGAATCTCGACGCGCTCATTGGCCGAGTTGTAACCCTCCTGCAGTTGTCCCCACTGCTGCACGCCGGCTTCGCTTTGCACGCGGATGCGGGCTTTCGTCTCTTTCCGTCCGGTGCCGTCTGCCTCGAAGCGATACTGGGAGTGCATCTGCTCGATGACGAAGGATTCCTCGGAATATTTCGCAGGCTTCGCCGGATTCAGCGCGTCGGCGGCTTTTTCGGCTGCGGTTCCCGAGGGCGCCTGGTTGCCTTGCTTGGACTGGGGCGGCGCGGGCGAACTCTGGGCCGGAGGCGTGGCACCGGGCGTCGGCGAACCCGGCGCTGATGAACTTGGTGTTGGTGAGCCCGGGGCAGGGGTCGCCTGCTGGGAGATCCCGCTGGCGGTCAGCAGAGAAGAAAAGAGAAGAATGAGGCAACGATTACGCATAAGTTTAAGTCAGGCGAAGAACTCAAGTCATTATCCCATGTTGCAGTTCGTCCGCGTGGAATCGGTTCCGAGGAGCATGAAAATGGAGCTGACTGGAGGGCAAGCTGTGTGCTGACTGGGAATGAGGTGCCGATCAAATGGTGAAAATCATTCTGTATATAAATGCTGGATCTCCAATCAATTTTTTGACATCTGCCAGGCGCAATCTGGAGTAGAATCTGGCTTAGATAGTCTTGCTTCGCCGCGACGCGAAGCAGGCGTGACGCATAACGTAATTGCGCCACGATCTTTCCGTCGGAGGGTTTTTGCATGGAAGATCGGGCCCCTGTCGTTTCCAGTAGTGATCCTGATCAGTCCTCTACATCTACCTCTACTTCCGCGATCAGAAAACATGAAGGCCGCGGAGCATGGGTTCTCACAGCCTATGGCATCTTCGGTCTGGCGTTGTTCGGGGTTCTAGCCTACTTTTTCTCGGACTTCATCTCTCATTAAGTCCGGGCCCGTAGTGGCGAACGGGCGCTCGCGTCCGCGGAATGCGGAGTCGTGTACCTGCCGCTGATATTAGGCAGTTCGTCTTTTTGAAACCTGCCCGCCGGTGTTTTAAGGCTCTGCATTGGACGTGTTACAATGAGCGGCCTTCGGTTGTCGCTTCGGCATCCGGCACTAACCCCACGCAAGGATCGCGAAATACGCGGAGAAATCTGTGGCTAAACCTCCCACAACCAGCCCAACGCCGATTACCTACGCCGACGCCGGGGTGGACATCAGCCGCGCCAACCGTACCAAGCAGCGCATCAAGTACCTGGCGCATAAAACGTTTACCCGGGGCGTGCTGAGCGAAATTGGCGGCTTCGGCGGGTTGTTTGCCGTTGACAAAACGAAGTATACCGATCCCGTGCTGGTGTCGAGCGTGGATGGTGTGGGCACGAAGTTGAAGATCGCATTTGAGATGGACCTGCACTCCACAGTGGGCGCGGACCTGGTCAACCACTGCGTTAACGATATTGCGGTGCAGGGAGCGGCGCCGCTGTTTTTTATGGACTACCTGGCCACGGGCACGCTGGATCCATCGATTGCGGAAAAGGTTGTGGAGGGCATTGCCGATGCCTGCAAGCACAACGGCTGCGCGCTGATCGGCGGAGAGACTGCCGAGATGCCAGGCTTTTATCCCGATGGCGAATACGACCTGGCGGGTTTTATTGTGGGCGTGGTCGAGCGGGAAAAAATCATCACCGGGAAAGATGTGCAGATCGGCGACATCATTCTGGGGCTGCCGTCGAACGGCTTGCATACCAATGGATATTCGCTGGCGCGCAAACTGCTGTTCGAAGTGGCGCATTACTCGGCGGATACCTACGTCAATGAAGTTAAGAATAAAGTCGGCAACGAACTGATGCGAACGCACAAGAGCTACTGGCCGGCGCTGCGAAAGTTGATTGACGGGCAATGCGTTGCGGCACTGGCGCACATCACTGGGGGCGGCATTACGGAAAACCTGCCGCGCGTGCTGCCGCGCGGGACAGCGGCGGTCATTGAGATGGGAACGTGGCCGGTGCTGCCGATCTTCGAACATTTGCAGCAACTGGGAAACGTGCCGCAGGACGAAATGCTGCGTACGTTCAACATGGGTCTGGGGATGCTGCTGGTGGTTCCGTCGGCGAAATTCAAAAAAGCCCAGTCGGTGCTGGAGCGCGTGGGCGAGAAAGCGTATACGATTGGCCGCATTGTTAAGGGCGAGCGGAAGGTGACGTACAGCTGACTTCCATTGTTGATTTTTGATTGTTGATTGCTGATTGAGGAATCTTGAAGCGGATTTTCAATCAGCAATCAGCAATCAGCAATCAGCAATCAGCAATCAGCAATCAGCAATCAAACAATGCCTCATTCTCTAGGCATACTCCTTTCCGGGCGCGGATCTAACTTCGTCGCCATTGCGGACTCCATTGATGCGGGCCGCATTGCGGATACGCGAATTGCGGCGGTGATTGCCAACAGGTCCGATGCGCCGGGGATCGCGACTGCCCGTCAGCGCGGACTGAAAGCAGTCGTGATTTCTTCGAAGGGCCGGCAGCGCGAGGAACATGACCGGGAAATCGTCGCCGCGCTGAAAAAGGAAAGTGTGGACCTGGTCTGCCTTGCCGGATACATGCGGCTGCTGTCGCCATGGTTCGTGCAACAATTTCCGCGGCGGATTCTTAACATCCATCCCTCGCTGCTGCCCGCGTTTCCAGGCCTTGAAGCCCAGGAGCAAGCTTTCGCCTATGGGGTGAAAATTTCCGGCTGCACCGTGCATTTTGTGGATGAAGAGCTCGACCACGGGGCGATCGTCGTGCAGAAGGCAATCGCCGTGCTCGACAGCGACGACGAACGTTCGCTCGCGGCGCGTATTTTAGAGCAGGAGCACATTGCTTACACGGAGGCGATCAACATTGTTTTAAGCGGGAACTTCAAGATCGCCGGGCGACGGCTGGTGGCAAGTCAGAAAGAAGAAGGCTCAGCGCGGGAGTGAAAACCTTGTGACGTTTACAGCGACATTCTTGACTTGATTTCTTTTGCCATCTTCACAATCGGCAGTACTTCCCCATTTCCAAGCGGCACGCTCTGAGTTTCAACTTCCACGTATCCCTTTGCCCGGTAGAATGCCACGCCACTCAGCGTCGCGCCCATCTCAAGGCGCGTGAATCCAGCTTCAACGGCCGCGTCCTCGCAAGCGGCGAGAATCATTCCTCCAATGCCTCGCCGGGCCCATTTCGGATGGACAAAAAATGCCCGAATCTTCGCTGCATCCCGCGACGGATCGAGCAGCGAATCTTCACGCCCCGCATATTGGTCGCCACCGTACAGGGTCTTGCGCTTACTCCAACCTCCGCACGCCACAATCATCGCCCCCACCTCCGACGCATGATTCGCGACGAAGTACGTTCCGTCCGCAATAAGCTGGCTGTCTACCCCGTAGACCGACTGCAACGCCCCATCGATCTGCGACGCGGAATAATCTTCCGCCTGCAGCCCGCGCACCGACGCCTCGATGACCTCCCGGAGCTTCGGGATGTCATCAGCAGTCGCCCGTCGCACAGAAAACGCCATCGTCGTCACGAATCGCAACCAGCACTGCGGTCATTTTAGCTTTTGAGTGAGGGATTCTGACTTCCGTCCGTCGCATTCCTTATAATGTGTCTTCCGATGTCAACTTTCGCCCCGGTCGACGAACAGCTTACTTACATCAAGAAGGGCTCCGCGGAAATCATTCGCGAGTCCGAACTCCGCGCCAAGCTGGAGAAGTCGCGTGCCTCGGGCAAACCGCTGCGGGTGAAGCTGGGCATGGACCCGACTGCACCTGACTTACATCTCGGGCACACCGTCGTGTTGCGCAAGCTGAAGCACTTTCAGGATCTGGGGCACACCGTGATCTTCCTGATCGGCGATTTCACCGGCATGATCGGCGATCCTACGGGACGCTCCGCAACGCGGCCCCCGCTGACTCGCGAGCAGATCGAGCAGAACGCCGAGACCTACAAGGCGCAGGTCTTCAAGATTCTCGATCCGCAGAAGACTGTCATCGATTTCAACCGCCGCTGGTTCGGGCAGTTTACCGCGGACGATTTCGTGCGGCTCATGGCCAAGTACACCGTCTCGCAAATGCTCGAGCGCGAAGAGTTCCACAAGCGCTTCCAGGCGGAAAAGCCCATTGCTATGCACGAATTGCTCTATCCGCTGGTGCAGGGGTACGACTCGGTCGCGCTGGAAGCCGACGTGGAACTGGGGGGTACCGATCAGAAATTCAACCTGCAGGTAGGCCGCGAACTGCAGCGCGCCTACGGACAGGAGTCGCAGGTGGTGCTGACCACACCGATCCTCGAAGGTCTCGACGGCGTGCAGAAAATGTCGAAGTCGCTGGGCAATGCAATCGGCATCCACGAACCTCCGCTGGAGATGTATGGAAAAATCATGAGCATCTCCGACGAAATGATGTGGAGATATTACGAGCTGCTGACGGATGTCGCAGGTCAACGGAATCAAGAACGGATAAGCTGCGAATCGAGCATGCGATAGCCATGGTCGAAGAAGGAGCTAGCGCGACATGATTGTGCGCGATTTTCACTCAGCAGAAGTGGCGGCGCGGAGCCGCGGAGGACTGGGCGAAGCAGTTTCAGAAGAAGGAAGTGCCCGAAAATATCGAAACAGATGCTGGTCAAATACGCCGACGTTGCACCGGCTCGGTGCCGAAGCTAACTGAACGGTCGCGGCCCGATTCGTGTTCAGACAATGCTGTTGGTTCGGTGCCGGAATCGCTGGATCTAGCACGGAGGGTCAGCGAAACATAAGCAACGCGAGGTGTATCTCGATACTAACTTGATCGTGCGATCCAGTTTTCATTGCGGCCAAGTTTCCTTTTGAAGCTGCTTTCGCGTAGGGAGGCGGATGAAAAGGGTCGGTCGTTACGCTGTAGGTGGCAGACTGGGTATTTCGTGGATCGGCCCCTCCTTGGTCTGTGTCCCCGTGGTAAATTCTGCTACTCTCGACCCCGCACATGCGGGCGGCTGCCATTCTCGGGCTGGGATGTTCTGCGAAAAATCTGAAGCCCTTTCAATCTGACACGAACATCGAATGGCGATTGGGGATGCCGGCTTCGAGTGAAGAGGCCGATGTGATTCTGCTCTTTGGCGGCGACGGGACCATTCATCGCCATCTGGGACAGTTGGTTCGGCTTGGACTGCCCGTGCTGGTCGTGCCTGCGGGAAGCGGGAATGATTTCGCGCGGGCGCTTGGGTTGCGTCGCGTGCGCGATTCATCGACGGCATGGCGGAAGTTCTGCGGTGACCGCAGCCAACGTGCGCTGCCATCGATCTGGGAGTGATTTCTGCCATCGAAGACGCGGGCGCGGCCCTTCGACTACCGCTCAGGGCAGGTCCGCGCCGCACGCACTCGATATTTCTGCTGCGTTGCCGGCGTCGGCCTTGATGGCGAAGTTTCCCGGCGGGCCAACCGGTTGCCTCGCTGGGTGCGCGGGCACGGCGGATATCTATTGAGCTCTGGCTCCGACGATTTTTACTTTCGCGCCATTCCCCATAAAGATTCTGACGCCGCAACGCGAAACACCGAAGGCAACGGAAGCTGGATCACCCGCAGCGATCAGCCCACACTGCTGGCCGCTTTCGCCAACACTCCTATTTATGGCGGCGGAATGAAGATTGCTCCTCAAGCGCAAAATGGACGACGGTCTGCTCGATGTCTGCATGGTCGGCGGCATCGATCCTTTCAAACTCTTCTGCATGTTCCCCACCGTTTACTGCGGCCGCCATCTGAAAATTCGTGAAGTCGAATACTTCCAGTCCGCGCGCGTGCGTGTCGAGACCGAACATCCGCTCGACGTTTATGCCGACGGAGAATACGTCTGTCGCACGCCGATTGAGGTTTCCGTGGAGCGGGAGCGTTAAAGGTGATCACGCTCTAGACGACGTCGCCCCGCTGCCCAGTCTCGCCAGTGCTAAACTTTCCTCATGGCTGAAGGACGTTCGCGCACCCTGCTCTGGGTTCTGATTGGCGGAGGAGCTTTTTTCCTCTTCGTGCTGGCCGTATTCACGCTGGTCTACCTGACGCTGCACGCGGGTGGACCGAAGCTGGCTTACCGGCTTCGGCGACCGCATCGGCGTGGTCGATCTCGACGGCGTGATTCTTTCGCCGCAGCCGGTGGTCGGCCAACTCAAGAAGTTCGGCGACGACTCGTCGATCAAGGCGATCATTCTGCACGTAAATTCTCCCGGCGGCGGCGTGGCCGCGTCGGAGGAGATTTATCGCGAGGTTAAGCGCATTCGCAGGAGAAGAAGAAGAGATTGTGGTTTCCATCGAGACCGTGGGCGCCAGCGGCGCATATTACGTGGCTTCGGCTTCCGACAAGATTTATGCCGACTCGGGCAGCATCGTGGGTTCGATCGGCGTGATCGCGCGAGTGGGTGAATTATGGCGATCTGCTCAAGTGGGCCAAGCTGAAAAGATGTCGTACATCAAGACGGGCGAATTCAAAGACACCGGAAATCCGGCCCGCGACCTCACTCCCAACGAGCAGGCCTACATGCAGTCGCTGATCGATAACATGTTCGGGCAGTTCGTTCACGCGGTGGCCGACGGCCGCGGCATGAAGTATCGAAGACGTGAAGTCGATCGCCAACGGCAAAGGTGTGGACCGGCGAGCAGGCGCTGCTCCATGAAGTTGATCGATGGCGTCGGCGATTTTGAGACCGCGGTGACGGACACGGCGAAATCGGTCGGCATCTAAGGGCGAACCCACGTTGGTGCACCCCGAGAAAGACCGCAAGACCCTGATGGATCTGCTGCTCGGCGATGTTTCGCAGTTCCTCCCGGCCGCGAAAAGATGCTGGAGCAGCAAGTCGGATTTTATTACCTCTGGAAATAGGTCGACGCCGCGGCAGACCGGCGTGCTTCAGAAAAGACAGTTCCCCAAATCGTGACTTGCGCACAACCCCTGAAATTTGAGAAGGTTATGCAGGATATGGCCGCGGACTCCCAGGTATCGGGACTGGCGCGCATCGACTCCGGATTCAAGGATTGAGAGATCGTTTATGGAAAGCCGCTCGGGAAGACGAAGAGGGGCTTATGACCAAAGCCGATCTGATTGATGAAGTCTCGCGTTTAGCGGAACTTACGCGCAAAGACAGTGAAGTGATCGTGGAGACGATCTTTGACAGCGTGGTGCGGTCCTTGCGCGCCGGCGACAAGATCGAGATCCGCGGCTTTGGCAGCTTCCGCACCCGCCAGCGCAAACCGCGCGTGGGACGCAACCCGAAGACCGGCGAGCAGCGTGGAAGTGCCCGCCAAGAAAATCCCATTCTTCAAGCCCAGCAAGGAATTGAAGGATCTGGTGAACGAGGCTGCTGCCGCGACCCCAACTCCTGCGCCGCCAGCGACTTCAGCGCCTCCGACTGTATAAGGTTCGAGTCTGCGTCTAACGAAAGTGACTCTGAATCGTCTTACCAATATGCGCCTTAAGCTGGTTTTTCTGCTGTTGGTGCTTGGCATTCTGATTTGCGCCGCACAAACCCAAATTCCTGACACCGCTGCAGCCCACCAGTGTGCGGCGTGGCTGGAGAGTTTTAACCGCGGTGATCGAGAAACTTACAAGGATTTCCTGGAGAAGAATTACCCGTCTGGCGTGCAACGCTTGGATCGGGATATGGAGTTTCGCCAGATGACTGGCGGGTTTGACTTCAAGAAAACGGAAGAATCCACGCCGACAAAGTTGGTGGCTCTGGTGCAGGAACGCCGTTCCGACCAATTCGGACGATTGACGATGGAGGTAGAGACTGAGGAACCCCATCACATCACCAGTTTGGAATTGCGCGCAATCCCGCGACCAGCCGATTTCGCGTTACCGCGCCTGAGCCAGACTGAACTCGTCACTGCCGCGCGAAAGGAAATGGAAAAGGAATTTACTGCCGACCGGTTTTCCGGTGCTGCGTTGGTCTTGAAAGACGGCAAGCCAATTTTGTCGGAGGCTTTCGGTTTCGCCGATCGCGAGCACAAGACCCCGAACACGCTTCACACTCGTTTTCGCATTGGGTCCATGAACAAAATGTTCACTGCGGTCGCGACCCTGCAACTGGCTCAAGGAGGCAAGCTGGGACTAAACGATCCCATTGGGAAATATCTGACGGATTATCCCAACAAGGATGTCGCCTTGAAGGTCACGATCCATCAGCTGCTGACTCATACTGGGGGAACCGGCGACATCTTCGGCCCGGAATTTGAAGCGCACCGGCTGGAGCTGCGCTCGCCGCAAGATTATGTGAAACTGTACGGTCAGCGGGCGCCGAAGTTCGAGCCGGGTAGCCGCTTTGAGTACAGCAATTACGGCTTTGTTCTGCTCGGCGCCATCATCGAAAAGGTGAGCGGCCAGAGTTATTACGACTACGTACGCGAACATGTATACGTGCCCGCCGGCATGACTTCGACTGGGTCCGACCCTGAGAGCCAGGACGTGCCCGACCGTAGTATTGGATACACCCACATGGACGCGGGCAGTCAGTTGAAGCCGAACACCGACACGCTGCCGTACCGGGGCTCGCCCGCAGGAGGCGGTTATTCGACGGTCGAAGACCTTGCCAGATTTGCCACTGCGATTGAGCAAAACAAACTGCTGAATGCGCACTACACGGAACTGCTGACAACGGGGAAATCTGGCACGCCGGATAATGGCTACGCCTACGGTTTCGGCGACCGGAAGATAAACGGCATCCGCTGCTTCGGTCATGGCGGCGGCGCCCCGGGAATGAATGGGGATCTCGAAATCTGTCCGGTACCAGGGTACGTGGTGGCCGTGCTCGCCAATATGGATCCCCCCGCCGCCAGTCGTATCTCGGAATTCATTACGAACCGCCTCCCGGAACGGTAAGGCTTCGGTCGGAACGCGAGGCGTACTAGTAGGGTTGGCTATCGCTTAGCTGCCATATATAGATCGGCGACCTTCAGCGCAAGTGCCTGCGGATCAAGGTCGGCGCGATTGGATAGCACAATAATCGTCAGCTGGTCGTCGGGAAAGCGCTGGATCGTGGTCCGGAAACCAATCGTGCTGCCGTCATGGGACATACGTTTGTGGCCCTGGTAGGGATCGAGAAACCATCCGAATCCGTAGCTCACGGGCTTGCCTTCGGGAAATTTTGACGGTCCATCTGTCGGCTGCACTGCAGTCAGTGCCGGCCGCATTTCTTCCTCGCTGAGCAAGGTATGCTCGCGCAGGGCGCGGTCCCATTTGGCCAGGTCATCGAGCGAGGAATAAATGCCGCCGTCGCCGAGCACGGCCGAGGTCGGACTTTGGTCGGTTTCGCGCCAAGCCCCGTCGTCCTTGCTGTGGCCATAAGCGCGATGCGGAACCTCGTTCTTGCCTTTCTCATAGGCCAGCGTGTTTTTCATTTTCAGCGGAGAGAAGATTCTTTCCTGAAGAAACTCGCCGAAGCTCTTGCCCGAAACTTTTTCCACGATCATCGCCAGCACCGCATAGCCCGAGTTGCTGTACTCCCACTTCGAGCCGGGCGCAAACTTGCCGCCGCTTTGCTGCTCCAGCAATTTCAACACACCGGCGTCAAGAATCTGCGGAACTTTTTCATCCGGAGTGTTGGGATATTGCTTCATCAGCAGGTCTTCGTAGTCCGGTAGTCCTGAGGTGTGGTTGAGCAAGTTGCGGATTGTGATCGATTTACCGTAGGCGGGGAATTCTGGAAAGAAGTCGGTGAGGTGATCGTCGTAATGAAGTTTGCCGTCGTGCGCCAGCAACATGATGGCCGCCGCCGTGAACTGCTTGGTGAACGATGCCAGACGGAAATTCGTGTGCTCGTCGATCGGATGCAGCGTGCGCAGATCGGTAACGCCGTATCCGCGGCGGAAGACGGGCTTGGAGTCATGGATGACGAGCACCGCGACGCCGGGAGCGTTCGTGGATTTCAGCGAAGCGAAGATGGCATCGATTTGGGTGGAGGAACCTTGGGCTGAGGCTGTGACGGCGGAAATAGCTGAAGCGAACAGCAATGCAATCGCCGGTCTTGTTTTCAAAGCAGGTCCTCGACTATCACTCACGAACTCCTACCACTGCCATCATCCGTCCCGTTTTGCCTTTTTCGGCGCGGTAGGAGAACAATAAGTCCGGACGGCAGCTGGTGCAGAGTGGTGACGCCTCGATGCTCTTCGCCGGCACGCCCGCCGCCACCAACTGCTTCCGGTTGGCATCTACCAGATCCAGAAATATCTTCTTCGGCAAATCGCTATGCCCCGGCGCGCGGGCGCTCAGGAATAGCAGCGGATATTTTTCGCGCACCGGGTCAGACTCCTTGATCTCGCGGAACAACTTCGCCCCATACGCAAACTGGGATTCAAATTTCGTGCGAACCTCTTCCCCGACTTCATAGCAGCAACCGTGAATGCCGGGACCGATTGCTGCTTTGAGATCGCGGGGATTGCTGCCGAAGGAGCGATGCATTTCGCCCACACCTTTTTCCACGATGCGCCGCACGGTGCCACGCCACCCCGCATGAAAAATGCCGACCGCATGGCGTTTTGCGTCAACTAGAATCACCGGCAGACAGTCAGCGGTCTGAATCCCGAGCAGCACGCCGGGAGTGGCGGTGATCATCCCGTCTCCGCTGAGCGGCTCTTTTTGCGTTGAATCCGGTTGCGTTGAATCCGGTTGCGTCGAATCCGGCGGAATCGAATCGACGCGGCGAATGATGTCGGAGTGAATCTGGCGCAGCGTGATCAGCGGCCAGAATGTTTTGACAACTTTGCGCGAACCATTTCCCGAACCATTTCCGGAACCATGGGCCTTGCGGCCGACCGCTCCAATTTCGCGCAGAAACGCGGCGCGGTTGCGTTCGACCGCCGTCCGGGCGTCGTCCTTGGTGAAACCGAGATTGAGATCGCCCTTGCCGTAGACTCGCGAGGATCCTCCAGCACGCGTAGAGAATCCGTGCACCAGCCACGGAAGCTTGCCTAGGTGTTCGGCGCGAAGGATGGTAAGTGGGGATTTGCTGGGAGCCTGGGTTGGCACACATCTATGTTACAGCAGACTTGAAACGACTTCGGACTGGGACGCCGGGCCTCAGACTCTGGACCTCAGACTTCGGAACGTCACACACCTCGGCCTGAACCCGTTGAGATTGGCCAGCAGCCAACGTCCGAACGTCCGAAGTCTGAAGTCGTGTGTCATGCCTTTTAACCTGAACTGTTGATCGCCCGTTTGCCCGGTTCCACACTACTCCGCTATAGTTTTATTGATGTTTGCGGACTTCATTGCTGCCGATCGCTGGACGAAGAAGCAAGTACACTGCGTCTACCAGGCGCTGATCGTCGCCATCGCCACGCGGCACGCGGACGCGGTGGACATAAAGTTTCTGGTGGATGGCCGAACGGTCTGGGTGGCGCTGCCGCATCCGGCGTGGGTGGAATACAAGAAGCGCACGGGCAAGGCCATCACGGATTCGCTGGCGGTGGAGATTGCCGGGCACTATCTGAAGACCGCACTCGAGTCGGGCGAAGGACTCGGTCGCGAAATGTACTCGCTCACGGTGGAAGAAACGCTGGCTCAGCTCGATGCTGCCGTAGCAGAAATGCAAGCCCAACCGGCGTAGCTCGTGTGGCGCTCCCGCCCGCGCCAGTCCTTCGAGTCCCCAACCCAACGAAGCAAACAATGAGAAAGCTAACCCCCGCGGCTAAAGCCAATTCCGCAGATTGCTCTCATGGCGCGGCTGTGGCCGGTGCCCTTCCCGGTTGGTGGACTTCGATCGGGGCCTCACATGACCACCGCTTCCTTATACTCCCCAAACACGCGGCGCATCGCGTCGGAGATTTCTCCCACAGTCGCGTTAGCTTCGACCGCAGCCAATATGCGCGGCATGACATTGGCCCCCGATCGCGCCGCATCTTCCACGCCCGCCAAGGCAGCTTTCCACGGTGCGGGCTCCCGCTTTGCTCGCAGCGCACGTACGCGTTCGATCTGCTTCGACTCCAGCGCCGGATCGATGCGCTGAATCGGGATCGGCTTCTCTCCTTCGACCTCGAACCGGTTCACTCCTACCACGATAGCCCGTTCTTCATCCACCGCTTGCTGGTACTCGTACGCGGCATTTTGAATTTCCTGTTGAACGAAGCCGCGCTCGATGGCCTTCAGCATTCCGCCCAGCACTTCTATTTTGCCCAGATATTCCGCCGCCCGCCTCTCGATTTCATTGGTGAGGGACTCGACGTAATACGATCCTGCCAGCGGATCGATGGTCTGCGGCGCGCCCGACTCGTAGGCGATGATTTGTTGGGTACGCAGCGCAATTCGGGCTGCCTGTTCGGTGGGCAAGGCCAGCGCCTCGTCGTAGGAGTTGGTGTGGAGCGACTGCGTCCCGCCCAAAACCGCCGCCATCGCCTGGATCGCTGTGCGGACGATGTTGTTTTCCGGTTGCTGTGCAGTCAGCGTTGAGCCGGCTGTTTGAGTGTGAAAGCGCAACATCCACGACTTGGGATTTCTTGCTTTGAAATGTTCGCGCATGATTCGCGCCCACATCCGGCGCGCCGCGCGGAACTTGGCCACTTCTTCCAGAAAGTTGTTGTGGGCGTTGAAGAAGAACGACAGTCGCGGAGCGAACTGATCCACATCCAACCCTGCCTTGATCGCCGCTTCCACGTAGGCCATGCCATTGCCCAGCGTGAATGCGACTTCCTGCACAGCAGTCGATCCGGCTTCGCGCATGTGGTAGCCAGAAATCGAAATTGTGTTCCACTCGGGCACGTTCTCATTCGTCCAGGCAAACATGTCGGTGATCACGCGCAAAGCCTGCTGTGGCGGATAGATGTAAGTTCCACGTGCGATGTATTCCTTGAGTACATCGTTCTGCACGGTGCCTGACAGTTTGCGAGTGTCGGCCCCCTGGCACCGCGCAACCGCCACATAGAGGGCGAGCAGAACGGAGCCCGTCGCGTTGATCGTCATCGATGTAGAAATCTTTGTCAGATCGATGCCATCGAACAGGCGCTGCATGTCTTCGATGGAATCAATGGCGACGCCCACCTTGCCTACTTCGCCTGCGGCCAGTGGATGATCTGAATCCAGCCCAATTTGCGTGGGTAAATCAAAGGCCACCGAGAGCCCGGTCGTTCCGTTTGCTAATAAATACTTGTAGCGCTTGTTCGATTCCTCGGCATCGCCCATGCCCGCATACTGCCGCATGGTCCAAAGCCGGCCACGGTACATGGTTGCCTGCACCCCGCGGGTGAAGGGATATTCCCCCGGGTAGCCAACTTCGCTTTCGTAGTCGGAGCCTTTGAGATCGGCCTGAGTATAGAGCGGATTGACCGGAATATGGGAGGAGGTCTCCATCTCTGCAACCGGACCTCGACGGGTCTTCAGCTTTTCCGTCATCGAATTTCACCTGAGAGGGACTTATGCCGCATCCAAAACTCACGGACGCGGACTCTTCGTTCGCACCTTCCAGAATGAACTGAGGCCGAACCACGCAAACGCCAAGGTGAAGCAGACGGCAATCGCGACACGCCCGGCAGTTGTCTGTCCCTTAGCGTACTTCATGTACTCGCGGACTCCTTCGATGCCGCCGAAGGCTGCCATCGCAAGAAATATGGTGCCAGTAATCTCCAGCCACAACTGGTGAGCCGCGCGCCCGAAGGATCGTGCGGTGGTGCGGGCGCCGCTCATTACCGCATTGAAAGTGCGGCTGCGCCCGGCCTGCTGTCCGGCCACTCGCGCCACCACCCCAAGTTTTCGTAAGGCAGAAACCTTGTTCACGGCCTCGATTTTAACAGCCTTCAAGGATACAATGACGCTGCCACGCGGCAACGAACCGTTGCTTCTCCGGCTGCATCTAACGGTACAAGGGTCATGCAAACGGTCTCACCCGATCTAGCGCGCGTGAAGTCCGGCATGAAAGCCGCCTGGATGGCCGGGGATTTCGGCCAGATTGCGCCTTTTATCTCCAGCGAAGGCGAAAACTTTGTCGGGCGCCTCGGAGTGAAGCCCGGCGACCGCGTGCTGGATGTAGCTTGTGGGACCGGAAATACTGCCCTTCCTCTCGCAAGGGCCGGCGGCAAAGTCACGGGCGTTGATATTGCCACGAATTTGCTCGAGCAAGCCAAGCAGCGGGCTGCATCCGAGAAACTCGACATCCTTTTTGAGGAAGGCGACGCGGAACAACTTCCGTATCCGGACGGATCATTCGATATCGTGCTCACCATGTTCGGGGCCATGTTTGGGCCGCGACCCGAGGTCGTTGCGTCTGAACTGCTGCGTGTCTGTAAGCCTGGCGGACTGTTGGCAATGGCGAACTGGACGCCCCGTGGCTTCGTAAGCAAGACTTTTCGCGCTACGGCGGAGATGGTGCCACCGCCGCCCGGAGTTCCGCCTCCGATTCTATGGGGAGATGAATCGACGGTACGGTCGAGGCTTGGACAAGGATCGAGTGAAATCCGCTGCACTCGACGGAAGGTACGAATGGCGTATCCGTTTCCGCCGAAAGAGATGGTGAAGTTCTTCCGCCGCTACTTCGGTCCAACTCAAGTTGCCTTTTCAAGACTGGACGAGGCCGGACAGGCCGCTCTGGCTGCGAGCCTGGAGTCGTTGTGGGAAGAAGACAATATGGCAACGGATGGTACGACGGCAGTGGAAGGCGAATATCTGGAAGTGCTGGCGACTCGCGCCTGACGCGGGGTCATGATAAGTTGACTATTAACAGGGGGACACAGTGGATCCACAACTCAAGCAACTCATGAAAGAGCTCGGCGATGCCATCAATGAATCTTTATCAGATTCCGAGCAGATCTCTGAAGTTGTCTCCCGCATCAAGGAAGGTGGATACGACATCTTCCTGGTTCTCGAAGCCACGATCGGCGTCAGCAAGCAAGGCGAAAAATCGTCCGACAAGACCTCCCTGGTCACCACCCTGTCGACCAACCCGGAATTTAAGATCAACGATCAGGACCTCAAATTCCTGAAATCGCTTCGCATCAAAATCGACGAAGAAAATAGCGACAAAGATAAACGCGATAAAGACAAACGCGACAAAGATCAGTAGCCAGCGAGAAGGCACTCCCTGCATTTAACTTGCCAGGACCTGGTCCAGCAACTGTCCCACCGCGCGATCCGCCTCGATAATGGAGGAGCGATGATCTGCCACGCCGGAAAGGTCGGTGTTTGCGAAGGCGATTCTGCCGAAGGGCGCCGACCGCAGCACGTCGCCGGGCGCGGGATTGCCATCCTTGCCGAAAAAGAATCCTGGAGCCGGGCTCAAATAGGCGTGTCCCCAACGGTTGAGGATGATTCCGGCGATGTCGCGGGCGGCGTCGAATCCCGACCGGGCAAACATATCCGTAAATTGCTGGCGAATCTGGCGCTCGTAGTCGCGAAACGGAGTGGAGATTAACTCCGCTCGTCCCATGTGTCCTTGCTGCTCGGTCGATTGACCGGGATACGTATACAGAACTTTGATCGAGAGCACGACCGGCGAATCCGGGCCAATCGTGGGCGCGTCAGCGCCGCAAATCGCCAGTTTGCGCACCTGCATGTAGTTTCCCAGGCCCTCGAACCACTGGCAGCCGGAGATGCCCATTTTGTAGAGGAAGTGCCAGTTGCGCACCGCGACGTTGGCCATCATACAAGGTGCTCGATAGAACTGGCGGTAAGCCGCCACGCGATCCGGCGGGAGGTCGCGCACGATGTGCCGCGTTGTCCAACTCCCGCCCGCCATCACCACCGAGCGCGCTCGAATGCGAAACGTCTTCCCGCCGCGCGTGTAGGCGACTGTGACGAACTCGGACTTTGCGGGATCGCCTTCGTGCTTTACCCACACCGCAGTCGAGTCCAAGCGGATCCGCGCAGCCGCGCCGGCGCGGTCGAGCACGGCGAAGTTCACCGCATTCCTGCACACATCTTCTAAGGAGTGATCTCCAGCGATGGATTCCGGAATCAGCGTCTTCGTGATCAGCCGGGCAATGCCACCGTTGCCGTCGGGGAACATCTGCGTTCCGGTTTCATCGCTGATGTCGAGCGGGTGCAGCATGTCCGCCGCGTAGGCAGTGAAGCCGGAGAGCGCGTCGGGACCGAGGCCGTAACCACCACCCTCTCCCGGCGACAGGAATGTGCGGATGGTCTCGCGGCTGATCCCATGCCGCTGCATCATGTAATCCTCAAGCGTGATGCTGTCGAGCCGCCGCGAAGTAGCGTCCCCGGCATACTGCGGCACCTGGGTATCGCTATCGCCCGCCGACTCGAACTTCATCAACTCTTCGCGCGCCTTCTCCGGAATCGGAGGCTTCTCCGCTTGCTTGCCCCACGGGTCTGTCAGCCACAATCCGCGGGGCTGGCCGAACTTGGCTCCGAAGTAGGTGGCGCTCGGAGCCGAACCCAAATACGGCGTGCGGCTGAGCTGCATTTCCGGGGCGGAGCTGCCCCATTTCTGATATTCCAGGCGCGGCGTTTTCAGCCCAATCGATTCGTAGAATCGCGCGATGAAGCTATGGGGATACGGAACGGGAAAGAACGCCGAGCCCTGATGCGCCACGAGTCGGCGGCCGTCCACGAGAAACTCGTTGCGTTTGGCTTCGCCCCCGAAAATCGGATGGTTGTCGAGCACCAGGCAAGTCTGGCCCTCGCCAGCCAGCCTTTGAAAAATCAGCGCAGCTGCCAGACCGCTGATGCCGCCGCCAACCACGACGCAGTCGTAAGTTTCAGCGGTTTCAATCACTGTGACCGGCAAGCTCTCAAATGTGCCATCGCGAATCTGGTGTCCTGCCTCCAGCACTCCGAGCGTGTTGCCGTTAGAGGTCGCGTAGTCGCCGACGCCGCCATAGCCGGTCCAGTCATCCGCAACTGGATTTGCGGCCGCCTTCTCCGCCAGTAAGTCTGCCGGGGACATACAATTCATCAGCAGGCTTCCGGAAGCCAGCAATGCGGCGTTCAGGAAGTCTCGACGCGTAATGCGTTGATCCATCCCGATTAACTTGTCGGCCCGAGAATCATGTTTGTCCAATCGGTGAGTAATCAGTTGCCTCCGGCAAGATCGTTTTTCCTGGGACTTGCCTCCGCAGATCGCAGCGCAGTGCAGCATTATACGGAGTTGCCAACCGAATGTGAGCGTTAGCAACCTTCGCCACCTGTGCTACCATCTACTGTTTTCTTTTCGCATCTGCCGTGCGGAAAGCAAGATTCCGGCGGGTGAGCGCCGGAACGGAATCTGCGGGGTAGTAATGAAAGATACTCTCGGGGTTCTTTTGGCAGGCGGCGCCGGCGAGCGGCTCTATCCGCTTACTCGCGACCGGGCCAAGCCGGCGGTGACCTTCGGCGGCATCTACCGCATCATCGACATCACGCTTTCGAACTGCCTGAACTCGGACCTGCGCCGCGTTTACATCCTGACTCAATACAAGGCGCTCTCGCTTAACCGGCACGTCCGCGAAGGCTGGAACATCCTGGGACGCGAGGTCGGCGAATTCGTGGAAGTCCTGCCTCCCATGAAGCGGGTGAGCGATCAGTGGTATCAGGGCACCGCCGACGCTGTTTACCAGAATATTTATTCCATTGGCTCCGAGCAGCCCAAGCACGTCCTGATTCTTTCCGGCGATCATATTTACAAGATGGATTACGGCAAGATGATGAAGCAGCATCAGGATTCGGCCGCCGACATTACCCTGGCGACCATCCAGATCGACCCTGAAGAAACCTTCCGCTTCGGCGTGGTCGACGTCGACAAAGACGGCTGCATCAATGGGTTCGAGGAAAAACCGAAACTCACAACCCTGCGTTCTCCTATCAATCCGGCTAAAGTTGCGGGTTCGATGGGTATTTATCTGTTCAATGCCGATGTGCTCATCCCTGTACTTCTGAAGGACGCCGAGGACCCGCACTCGAGCCATGATTTCGGCAAAGATATTCTGCCCAAAATGGTCGACGACTACCGCGTCTATGCCTATGACTTCGTAGACGAAAACAAAAAAGAAGCTCTCTATTGGCGCGATGTGGGCACGCTCGAGGCCTTTTACGAGGCCAACATGGACATCGTCTCGGTCTCGCCCATCTTCAACCTATACGACGAGCAGTGGCCCATTCGTACCCATCAGCGGCAATATCCACCGGCGAAATTTGTCTTCGCCGAAGCTGGACGCACCGGCACCGCCCTCGATTCCATCGTCTCCAACGGATGCATTGTCTCCGGCGGCATCGTAAAGAACTCCATCCTTTCCCCCGACGTACGCGTGAACTCCTACTCCGAAGTGGACGACTGCATCCTGTTCTCGCACGTCAGCGTCGGCCGCCGTTGCCGCATCCGCAAGGCTATCCTCGACCGCGACGTGCACATTCCCGAAGGCACCACCATCGGTTACGACGCCGAGGCGGACCGCCAGCGTTACTTCGTCACGGAAAGCGGCATCACCGTGGTTACTCGGGATTACTCGTTGTTTGAAAATCCGGTGACGGTGGATTACTTCACCAGTGAATAGGTGGAAGTTAGTTTCCACCTTGCCCTTGATCTCCTCGCAACCGACGCGATCTTCAGTCCGTGCCTAGCCCCAATGGTCATGCGGCGCGGGCTGATACGACCCCTTCTACTGGGGCTGACTTCGCCCGGAACTTGAGAGCCGCGAAAATGGCAAGCACGATAAAAAGCGCCAGAACGATTAGCTGGGTGACTTGAAATGGCGGCTCGGACTGAGTCGGGGCGAGAGCCTTAAGAGCTGGTACCTTGAGGAACATCTGGACAACCAGAACAAAGAAATTCAGATACAACGCAATCACCGCGCTGATCGCGTACGTGCGACGCCAGGGACCAGCCAGCCGACGAACGTAAAGGGCAAAGATCGCAACCGCCAGCACAATCAGCGACACCATGCCGACCACGTGAGACGGCAACAGCCGATGAAACGGAAAAAAGAAACCGGTAATGCTGGTCAAGACGGTCGTTGCCAGAAAGACCGAAGTCCAGCCTACGAGGCGTTTCGCAGCGAGTAGCCCAAAGACGACAACAAATCCTGTGCCAATCCCCACTAAGCTTAAGGCGACATGCACCAGCGTTAGCGCTGTCATTCGAAACCTCCCTTTTCATCTCGATCAGATTGGGTGAATCGTTGGCGAAGAACTGGGCCTGGGAACCGCAGCACGAAGTTTACCGCCAAAACGCGGCTTGGATCACAAAAGTTTATCGAGCGGCCAAAATTGAATCGAAGCAGATTGAGCACCAGTCCTCCTTAGCCACCCAGAGATAACTAGAACTGGGATTCCCCGCTTGCAGGGCACCAGTTCTGGTCTAATATTCATGCTCGGCCGAAACGCAGGTTGGTCCGATCGAAGCGCTTCGGAAGAGCGCTTCTCTTTCCTCTTCTTCTTTTGACGGTGACCTGTTGTAGCGATTAACAATACGCATCTAAACAGCGACTCCTTGCTGTATAAATGGGGCACGGATCCGAAGTCCCACCACCAGGAGGTCCAGCGGTGCTGCAAAATCTCAAGATTGCGATCCGGGTACTGCTCAAGAATCCACTGTTCACTTTGACGGCTGTGGTGACCATGGCTCTCGGTCTGGGTGCGACCACCGCGATTTTCAGCGTAACCAACGGCGTACTATTACGGCCGCTTCCCTACAAGGATCCTGACCGTGTGGTGGTCGCCGGAATGGATCTGCGGCAGCGGCATGTTCGCGACCTTCCGTTTTCCAACGCCGACTTTATCGATCTACGGGATGGCACGAAAACCGTTTTCGAGGATATAGCCGGCGTTTTTACATTCCGCAATGTCACTCCGCTCGAAGACGGTACCCCCGAGCAGACTCGCGTGGCAATCGTCACCACGAATTTCTTCCGCTTGTTAGGCGGCCGAATCGTCTTTGGCCGCGCCTTCTACGATGAGGACGGAGTTCCACAACCTGCCGCGCCAGCCGGCGCTGGGCCGCAGCCACCGCCGCAGCAACAGTTGCCGTTGGCAGCGATTCTCAGTTATGAATATTTTCAACGACGCTACGGCTCCAACACCGCCGTGCTCGGTCATCCCCTGACCGCCGGAGGCGGCCAACCCAACCCGGTTATTGTCGGTGTGCTGGCTCCGCACTTTCACTTGTACTTTCCGCCTGAATCGAACGAGGAATCTGCACCCGACATCTGGATAGCGAATCGCCTGGGCTACGATGCCGCCAACCGCAATGGATTCTCGATTCGTCCGGTGGGCAGATTGAAACCAGGAGTAACGGTGGATCAGGCGCAAGCGGCGGCTGATGTTGTCGCAGCGGAAGGCCGCAAGAACTTCCTCATTGACAGAACCGCCGGATATTACATCCACCTCGAGCCCATGCGGCAGCATCTGGTCTCGCAAGTCCGGCCCGCGGTTCTAGCGCTGATGGGTTCGGCAATATTTCTGCTGCTGATTGCCTGCGCCAACGTCGCCAATCTTCTGCTGGTAAGGGCTTCGTTGCGCGAGCGGGAACTTGCGGTGCGCGCGGCTCTCGGCGCCAATCGCTGGCGCTTGATTATTTCGCTTCTCACCGAAGCATTCCTGCTCACGGCATTGAGCACGCTGGTGGCTCTGGCTCTGGCGTGGGTAGGAATTCGGGAACTGCGCGACTTAGCCCCAACGAATCTGCCGCGCCTCGACGCTGTCCGACTCGATTCTTTCGTGCTACTGTTCACCGCGATTACATGCCTGGCCGCGACAGTGCTTTTCGGCATGTTGCCGGCTTGGAGGGCTTCAAAGCCGGGAGTCACAGGTCTGCTGCGCGGCAGCAGCCGGAATGCCGGCCTTTTAGGCGGAAGCACTTTGCGCAATGCAGTGGTCATGGTTGAAGTCGCTCTATCGTTTGTTCTGCTCGCGGGTGCGGGATTGATGTTCCGAAGCTTCCTCGAACTGCAGCGCGTGGATCCCGGCTTCGACCCGCACCGGATGTTGACCTTTCAAGTTACCGGGAACGATGGAGGCGGAGACTCGCCGGAAAAGCGAGCTGTTTCCGTCCGCCAAATCCAGGAGCGTTTGCGGGCGATTCCGGGAGTTGAGAGCGTGACCGCCTCGAGTCCTTTTCCGCTTGCGGGCGGATTCAGTCCAATCCGCTGGGGCACCGGTGAAGCTTTGGCGGACGCAGGCAAATTTCAAGCCACAGACGATGAAATTGTTCTTCCCGGCTACTTTGAAACCATGCGTATGCGCTTATTGGCCGGCCGCTTTTTTACCGATGCCGACAACTTGCCCGGCCGCAACGTGGTGGTGATTGATGACATTCTTGCGAACAAGGCTTTTCATGGACAGCCTGCCGTCGGTGGACGCATCCTGATCCGCCTGCGTACTCCGGAGGCGGAATGGGTCGAGGTTATTGGAGTGGTGGCGCACCAGCATGCCGTGTCGTTGGCAGAAGCAGGGCGGGAGCAGGTTTTCTTTACCGATGCATTCGCAGGGTCTGGCAGAGTCGATTCGTGGGCGATTCGGACCGGCAATGATCCGACAAATTACGGAGGCGCCGTGCGCGCCGCCATTAAAGAAGTGGATTCGCATCTGCTGGTTTCGGAGATGCAGCCCGTGGAAGCTTTGGTCTCGCACGCGCAAGCGGGCACTCGCTTCGCGTTAATTCTGATCAGTGTGTTTGCAATCATCGCGGGCGTGCTGGCTGGGGTGGGGCTATATGGAGTGCTGGCGACTGCGGTGCGGCAACGTACGGCCGAAATCGGAGTACGGATGGCGTTGGGAGCGGCGCCAGAGCAGATTTTTCATCTCGTGGTTGGGCAAGGTCTCCGCCTCAGCGGAATCGGAATTGCCGCAGGACTCATCGGCGCATTTTTTCTCACGCGACTGATGAGCGCGATGTTAGTCGGCGTTCATCCCACAGATCCTGCGACTTTCGGCGTGGTGGCAATCCTGTTTTTGTTGGTTGCGGCCATGGCATCGTGGCTGCCTGCGCGTCGCGCTGCGGCATTGGATCCTGCAAAAGCTTTGCGCGAAGAATGAAAATTAGCGGCCTGCCGTTCTCGCTGGGTAGGACGCCGAAGTCGACCGTGCCGCGCGACTCACGGGGCTGTAATCATATTGCTGTCCAGAGTAACCGCGGCATTCTGCGCCAGCGCCCTGCCTTGCAGATTCACGCCCGTGGTAATCGTGATTGAGGTCAGCGCCAGAATGTTTCCCTTGAAGATAGAGTTCGTTCCCAGGGTCGCTGAGCTGCCAACCTGCCAAAAGATATTCTTAGCCTGAGCGCCGCCGGCCAGAACGACCTGCGTATTCGTTATGGTCGTGAGCGTGGACCCGATCTGGAAGATGAAAACAGCGTTCGCGTTACCCTGGGCGTCGAGAGTGACGTTTCCTCCCGACAGCATGACGGTGGTTGAGGTCTTATACAAGCCAGGAGTAAGAGTCAGGCCGCTCATATCTCCGGGCAGGAGTGCCGCCCCTGTGAGCCCGGCAGCGTAGTTATACGCGATGCTCAAATCAAGTTGAGCCTGAGCTGCGACCGGATCGGTCAAATGCATAACCGCGGGCGGAGTGAGTGTTCCCGGTGGAAATCCGGTCACGGAGGAGCCTGGACTCAGGCCCAAATCGCCGCCGCCAATCTTGGTCGGGCCGGTGTTGGTAACCGTGGAGGCACCCAGAACTTCGAAATTAGCGGCCGACCCCATCGGCACAGGCGCTTGGCAAGCCAGCGTTGCGATCGCGAAGCTCCACACAGAGTCACTCGCGAGCGAGTTGCCAAACAGGTCCTGGACCCCTGTGGTGATCGTAGCCGTGTAAGTTGTCCCCACTGCGAGACTGCCGGATGGAGTAAAGGTGGCGACCTGGCCGGTTCCGTCCAGGGTCACAGTTCCAGTTACCCCTGGCGACACGGTAAAGGTCGTATTGTTGATGGTTGCAGGGTCCATCGCCTCACTGAAGGTGGCGGTGATAACGGTGTTGGGGCACACACCGGCCGCACCACCCGCGGGGGATACGGAAACCACAGTGGGCGGCGGTGGAGGCGCACATGATGTGGTCCCTGTGGTGAAGGTCCAGACAAAGTTGCTGGCTAGCGCGTTGCCAAACGGGTCCTGGGCGCCCGTGGTGATCGTGACCGTGTATACCGTGCTCAATGCGAGATTGCCCGATGGAGTGAACGTAAAGATGGTGTTGGATGAATCATGGGTGACGGTGCCGGTCACGCCGGGAGTGACTGTAAATGTGGTTGCATTGATGGTCGCAGGGTCCATCGCCTGCGGGAAAGTCGCGGCGACTACTATGTTGGGACATACTCCGGCGGTACCGTTGGGAGGGGTTACGGAAACAGGCGGAGCCGGCGGTTGGCACCGGTTTGCGCCGGTAGAGAAGTTCCACACAAAGTCGGCGGCCAGAGTATTGCCAAACATGTCCTGAGCCGCAGTGGTAATCGTCGCGGTATAAACCGTACTCAGTGCGAGACCGCTGGACGGAGTAAAGATCGCTGTGTCGCTTGACGCATTGTAAGTAACTTGTCCGGCCACAGGTGAAGAGCCCGGTCCCGTTAGTGTAAAGGTGGTGCCATCGATCGATGAAGGATTCATCGCCTCGCTGAAGGTGACGGTGACGATCATATTGGGACATACACCGACCGAACCATCGGGCGGGGTGACGGAGAGGACGGTGGGGGGCGGATTGCATCCGTTGGCGGCGGTGGTGAAATTCCAGACGAAATTAGTGGCCAGGGAGTTGCCGAACAGGTCGCGGACGCCGGTGGTGATGGTGGCGGTGTAGGCGGTGCTGATGGCCAGAGGGCTGGAGGGAGTGAAGGTAAAGACGGTGTTGGAGTCGTCGTGGGTGATGGTTCCAGTCACGCCGGGAGCCACGGTGAAGGTGGCCGAGTTGACGGTGGCAACGTTCATGGCCTCGCTGAAGGTAGCGGTGACGACAGAGTTGGAGCACACACCAGTGGAAGCGTTGGGCGGGGTGACGGAGAGCACGGTAGGCGGCGGATTGCATCCGTTGGCGGCGGTCGTGAAACTCCAAACGAAATTGCTGGCCAGGGGGTTGCCGAACAGATCGCGGACACCGGTGGTGAGAGTGGCGGTGTAGACGGTGCTGACGGCGAGTGGGCTGGAGGGGGTGAAGGAGAAGACGGTGCTGGAGGCATCATGGGTGATGGTGCCGGAAACGCCAGACACGGTGAAGGTAGCGGAGTTGACGGTGGCCACGTTCATGGCCTCGCTGAAAGTGGCGGTGACGACGGAGTTGGAACACACACCGGTGGAAGCGTTGGGCGGGGTGACGGAGAGGACGGTGGGCGGCGGGTTGCATCCGTTGGCGGCGGTGGTGAAACTCCAGACGAAATTAGAGGCCAGGGCGTTCCCGAACAAATCGCGGACGCCGGTGGTGAGGGTGGCAGTGTAGACGGTGCTCACGGCCAGAGGGCTGGTGGGAGTGAAGGTAAAGACGGTGTTGGAGGCATCGTGGCTGACGGTTCCGGAAACGCCCGGGGCCACGGTAAAGGTGGATGAGTTGACGGTGGCCACGTTCATAGTTTCGCTGAAGGTGGCGGTGACGACGGAGTTGGAACAGACTCCGGTGGCAGCGTTGGGCGGAGTGACGGAGAGCACGGTGGGCGGCGGGTTGCATCCGTTGGCGGCGGTGGTGAAGCTCCAGACGAAGTTGCTGGCGAGGGCATTGCCGAACAGATCTCTGACACCGGTGGTGAGGGTGGCGGTATAGACAGTGCTCACGGCCAGAGGGGTGGTGGGAGTGAAGGTGAAGACGGTGTTGGAGGCATCGTGGGTGATCGTGCCACTTACGCCCGGAGCCACTGTAAAAGTTGCTGAGTTGATGGAGGCAACGTTCATAGCCTCGCTGAAGGTGGCGGTGACGACGGAGTTGGAACAGACTCCGGTGGCAGCGTTGGGCGGAGTGACGGAGAGCACGGTGGGTGGCGCGTTGCATCCGTTGGCGGCGGTGGTGAAACTCCAGACGAAGTTGCTGGCGAGAGCATTGCCGAACAGATCTCTGACACCGGTGGTGATAGTGGCGGTGTAGACGGTGCTCACGGCCAGAGGGCTGGAAGGAGTGAAGGTGAAGACGGTGTTGGAGGCATCGTGGCTGACGGTTCCGGAAACGCCCGGGGCCACGGTAAAGGTTGCGGCATTGATGGTGGCAACGTTCATGGGCTCGCTGAAGGTGGCGGTGACGACGGAGTTGGGACAGACCCCGATCGCATCCCTTGGCGGAGCAACGGAAATCACGGTAGGAAGGGTCAGCCCTGGGATCCTGTTGTAGTCCGGATCGCCGCATCCCATCACGAAAATGAGCGCCAGGAAAGCTATGGACCAGACCTCACGAGTGTTCGGTTTACTCACCAGCCTTGCCCTTCCTTGTTACAGCGCTCCTAGCCCAACTCTAGGAGACTCCGTCACCGGACTCTGTGTGAGTGTGCCGCACAACTGAGACGAAATCTCCACGATTGCTCGCATCTGCCGCACCGTTGGGCGGTGGGAGTTTCTAAATGGGAAAACCATGATCTATCCGGGGATTAGTGCAGCGTAGGCGTGGCTAAACGAAGAAATCGATTCCTGGCTCAAGAGGGAAATCTTCTCGGACGACGAAATGGCCTGCCACCCTCAACTCGTATTGTTCAGCTTGTAGCAACATTGTCAGGGGCTTGCGACGCAGCAATGCGAGAGCGACCCCATCCGATGATTCCGAATTCGTCGGCCACTCGGAAATAATTTCGACTAAACTCCTCCAACCTTGCGAAGTCACCCATTCCGGTCTAATATTTTCTCCTCGTCCGCTGGAGAGTCGCTCATGTCCAACCGGGCCGCCCGCATAGCACTGCCCGTTCTTCTTTTCGTCACCTCCGCCTTCTCGCAGTCCGCTCCTCAAGTTGCGCCACTGCCCTACGATCCGCTGGAGCTCGCGACCGGTCCGACCGTGGTTCCGGACACGCCGGAGAAGCGGGCCCTGCTGCTGAATCTGCTGGAGCGCGCCCGGCAGAATAGCGCGATGCACACGCCCGGCATGGCGCCCTTCACCCTGAAAGTTTCATTCAACTCGATTAGCGGAGATTCGCACAACCAGGGATATGGAGAAGTGGAGGAAACCTGGCTCAACGGCCAAACCTGGCGCTGGTCGGCCCGTTTGGGCGACTATTCGCAGCTTAGAATTTTCTACGAAGGCGCCGCCTACGACGACAAACCACACGGACACATTCCGCTGCGGATTCAGATGGTTCGCAACTCGGTCTTCTGGCCGATGGTCGGCAACTTCGCTCCTTCGTTGATTCGCATGGCAACGGCGAAATGGGAAGGCACCGAAATTGCCTGCATCCTGACTTCACGCGGCGGCAATGATCCGACGGCCACTCCCGGACGCCGCTGGGAAGAAAATGAATTCTGCATCGATCCCAAGACCGGCCTGCTGCGCATTCACTCCGAAGCGCCCGGCATTTATTCCGTCTACGATTACAACGGAGCCATCCAGTTCCACGGACGCATCCTCCCGCGGCAAACCACAATCGTCGAAGGCGGCACCAGCGTGCTGCAGATTCATCTCGAAGATATCCAGGACGCGAACAACGATCCTGACCAGTTCGTGCCGACGAAGAAGATGCTCTCTCACGGTCCGGGAGCAATCATGGTTGGGCCATTCCGCTTTCCTGAATCGGTGCGCGCGCCGGCGGGCTACCGTGGCGTGATTCAACCTGTCATCGTGCACGCAATTCTCGACCAAAAAGGCAAAGTCCTGGACGCCGAGGTGGTTCAAACCTCCGACCCCGCGTTAGCCGCGGCCGCACTGGGTGTGGTGTGGCATTCTTCTTACCGGCCCGCCGAGCAGCAGAATCGCCCGTTGCAGCGCGAAGCCTTCATCAACGTGCAGTTCACGCCTACGTCTTAGCGAAGATCTATCAACACAACATCTGGGGACGGCCGCCTTCGGCCGTCCCGCCGATGCGAAGCAGGCGGAGCCGCCGGTGCAGCCGAAAGCCGTGGTGGTTCACATAGGGGCTGTTGCAATCGTCCCTCCCAAGCCTCACTGCTACAATGCCGTGTCTCGCGCTATTAAACATAGCCACGAACTTCAACTGCCCCAATCGCGTACTGTCTTGTGGGGAATTGTCACGAGGCGAGAAACCGCAGGTTCGTCTACGGCGCTTCGCCTTCCTTATCGGAAGGCGAGACTACGGTCGGAATGACAGAGTTTGTAGGGATGTACGTTTTGTCTCAGGATTAAGCAGGTTTCCGGGGAGTACAAGTGGAAGATGTCCAGGTCGTCGCGATGCTGGTCCGGCGCTGTATTGCCGGTGACGCCGCCGCCTGGGAGGAAATCGTGCAAACCTACAATCGACGTATCTACAACATCTGCTACCGCTTCGCCGGATCGGCCGACGACGCCCAGGATCTGACCCAGGACGTTTTCATCAAGATGTACCGGACGCTTTCGAGCTATGACCACACGAAGGGAGCGTTTGTCACCTGGGTTACGACTATTACCCGCAACCTGCTGGTCGATCATTTCCGCAAAACCAAGCAGGACCGAATGACCGACTCCATGGACACGGCTGGATCCGAGCACGAGGATGCCCAGCCCCTCAGTGAGCAAATTCCTGACCACTCGGCTCCCCCCAACGTCCAGGTGCGCAGCCGGGAGGTCGGCGAGACCGTCCACGCGGCCTTGGCGAAGCTTTCTCCCGAGCTTCGGGAGTCAGTGATTCTAAGGGACTTACAGGATATGGACTACCGCGAGATTGCAACCGTTTTGAAGGTTCCGGAGGGTACCGTGAAATCACGAATAAATAGAGGGCGGGCGGAACTTGCCAGGCTCCTACAACGTACCTATAGGCAGGTGATGTGATGCCAGACCCAACCAGTAACGGAATGCAGTGTAACGAGTTCGATCCCCTGCTCTCTGACGCCCTCGACGGCGTCCTGACCGGGGCGGGACTCGACCGCTTCCAGGCCCACGCCCGCAGTTGCAAAGTGTGTGGACCGCTGCTCGCCGAAGCTGAGGCGGGCCGAAACTGGCTGAAGGGTCTCACGGAGGTGGAGCCTCCAGCCAGCCTGGTCACGAACATTCTGGCATCCACGACGGGCGTTGACACCCAGCGCCTGCGAGTAACGGCACGCTCGCCGCAACCACGCATTTCGTGGTGGGAGCACGCGCAGGCCGCTCTGTTCGGATCATTATTCGAGCCGATCTGGGAGACGGTCCGCCAGCCGCGCTTTGCCATGTCGTTTGGCATGGCTTTCTTCGCGCTGTCGGTGGGACTGACCGTCGCTGGGGTGAAACCCGCCGACCTGCGCCAGATCAGCTTGCGGCCATCTGCGATCCGGCACACCTACTACACCACGCAGGCACGTGTGGTGCACTATTACGAGAACGTCCGGATCGTTTACGAAGTCGAGTCGCGAGTACGCGAAATCAGGCGAACGGTAGCACCCGCAGAGCCCGGTCGCAAAGAGTCTCGACCAGCCAAACAGAAAGACGACAAGAACGACACAACACAACAGCCCGAGCAGAAGCAGGAGCGCAACTATAGCCAGACGGACAACCATCTGATTCTGGCCAGCACTCCTGTGGGCCCATCTCCATCGCTATCTCTCCCGCTTCCTCTTTGCGATCTGCCTGTAGTGTCGGTGACCACTGACAGGAGGTTCGTATGAACTGTGCCAATCACAGCGATACCGCTGCGGTGGCCTTCTGCCGCACTTGCGGCAAGCCACTTTGTAACCAATGCACCCGCGATGTCCGCGGCGTGATTTACTGTGAGGCTTGCCTCGCCGCGCGAATGGAAGGGACAGTGCCCGCTGCCGGATTTGTTCCGCCCGCGCAAACCGTGTATCCGCCATCAGCCTCATTCGGGGCAAGCGGCCCTCGGCCTCCGATTAACTCGGGCCCGAATCCCGGAATCGCCGGGATTCTCGCGGGCGTCTTTCCCATCGGTGTCGGTGCGGTATATACCGGTCAGTATGCCAAAGGACTGGCGCACCTGGTAATCATGGTGCTTCTCATCCTCGGGGTCAGTTCCGACCTTCCCTGGCCTGCGATCACGGTCTTGGGAATCGCAATTGGTTTTTTCTACGTCTACCAGATCATCGACGCGGTTCGCAGCGCAAAGGCCATACAGATGGGTGAGCCTGCCCCCGATCCGTTCGGGTTGGCGCAAACCTTTGGGGCTGGCGAGAAATTCGACGGCACCAAGGTTCCCGCTGGAGCCGCCGTTCTCATTGGATTGGGTGTGCTCTTTCTGTTACACACTGCCGGGCTGTTTGAGTTCGGACTGGATCGTTTCTGGCCGCTCATCCTGATCTTTCTCGGCGTCTGGCTCTTTGCCAAACAGTGGGGGCTGATCGGCGGCACTCGGGTCGGATGCCAGTGCGAACATTGCCGCACCCGCAGGCTTATGGGGCCGGCGATGCTCATCACTTTAGGCATACTTTTCCTGCTGGACAGCGTTTCTCGCATCGGCTTTGGCAGAACCTGGCCCGCCATCCTACTGGTGATTGGAGTGGTCAAGCTGATGCAAGGCAATGCTTCCTCCGCCGGACACATCGGTCCAGTCCTTCCAGGCGTTCCACCTACCGTTCCTCCGGTCGGGGGACCGAGCGTTCCGCCGCAACAAACTCCGGCGAACCCGGAGCAGACGGCCTCTTCTGGCGAGGTGAACCATGTCTAGCCCAGTCATCACTCCTGGAGTACCGCCGGTCGTTCCACCGCCGCGGCGGCACCGCTCCCTTGCTGGTCCATTCGTCCTGATCATTCTCGGGACGGTCTTCCTGATGGCCACTATGCGAGTGCTTTCGATTGGCCGCCTGGCGCATCTGTTCGCCAACTACTGGCCGGCGCTGCTGATTGTGTGGGGCGTAATCAAGCTGATCGAGCATCAACGCGCGCAACGCGAAGGCTATCGTGTCTCCGGAATTGGCGGCGGAGGTGTGGTCCTGGTCGTCATGATCGTGGTTTTCGGATTGATCGCGACCCAGCTCGAGCATGTGAACTGGTCGGGCTTGCACGACCAGTTCAACTTCGATGACAGCGACTTTAACGATATCTTCGGCCAATCCTACAACTTCAACGATCATCTCGAGCAGGACTTCCCGGCGGGAGCCGGCCTCAAGATCATCGACACTCACGGAGCGGTGAGTGTCCATGCTTCTGATGACAACAGGATCACCGTGGTCGTCCGCAAGCGCGTGGGCGCCGACAACCAGAATGACGCCGACAAGTACGACCACGAAACCAAGCCCACAATCACCGTGATCGGCGGGCTGGTTACGGTCAACGCCAATGTCGAAGGCGCCGGCGATCATCCTGTCGAGACCGACCTCGACATTTCGCTTCCGCGTAAAGCACCGGTCGCTGTCAGTTCGCGCCGCGGAGATGTCAATCTGTCGGGCCGCGACGGCAATGTTGACATCGCTGCCCAGCATTCCGACACTTCCGTCGACGACGTGAACGGCAACGTCAAGGTCAGTCAGGAAAAAGGTTCCGTGAAGATCGAGCAGATCACCGGTGACGTGCACGTCCAGGGACGGGTCAACGAAGTCTCCGTTGCCGACGTGAAGGGTGCGGTACAACTCGATGGAGAGTTTCAGGAAAGCATCAAACTGGCGCGCATCTCGAAGACTGTGACTTTCAAGTCTTCCCGCACCGACATGGAGTTATCGCGCATTGAAGGCACGCTCGACCTCGATGCCGACGAACTACATGCCGAACAGATCACGGGACCACTACACCTGACGACGCGATCGAAGAATATTCGCCTGGAACAGGTCTCCGGCGATGTTCGCCTACAGGATGACAATGGTGCGGTGGAAGTGGGAATGCGCACGCTGGGGAACGTCCAGATCGACAACCGCAATGGCGACATCCAGTTAAGCCTGCCCGACAAGGCGGGATTCCGGCTGGATGCCCGCACGCGCGACGGAGAGATTCAGTCGGACTTTCCCGAACTGAAAGTGAATAACGACGAGCATGAAGCCAAGGCCAGCGGCAGCGTCGGGAATGCCTCGTCACACATTGTGCTCAACAACGAACACGATGGCATCGAGATCCGCAAGGCGAGTTCGCAGCCGCCCAAGCCTCCGGAGCCGCCAAAAGCAGGTAAGGCTCTGCCTGCGCCAAAACAAAACGTCGAGCCGACGGAAAACTGAAAGACGGAAGGTTTCAAAGTTTCAAGGTTTCAACGTTTCAAAGCAACGGGTTAACCTTGAGACTTTGAAACTCTGAAACCTTGAAACCGGGGTTATCACAGTTTCTTGTTGACCAGCCCTTCCACCTGCGCTAGCACCTGATCCTCACTTAAAGCCGAGGAGTTGATCACTACCGCATCCTTAGCCGCCACCAGCGGAGAAGCGGCCCGCGTGCGATCGCGCCGATCCCGTTCGCGCAGTTCGGCCGCGACATTCGCCGCCACGTCGCCCCTGATTTTCTGCTGCGCCATGCGGCGCTGCTCGCGTACCACAGGATCGGCATCCAGAAAAATCTTCAAGTCCGCGTCGGGGAAGACTTGAGTGCCAATGTCGCGTCCCTCCATGACCACGCCGCCGCCCGCACCCATTTCCCGCTGCCGAGCCACCATCAACTCCCGAACCTTAGGATGCACCGAAACCCGCGAAGCTCCCTCCGACACGTCGCGCTCCCGGATGCGGGATGACACGTCGCGCCCATCGAGCAGCGTGCGGTTTCCCCCAAGCGTAGGCTCGAGTTGAATGCGGGCGTCCTGCGCCAGCTTGACCAGTGCCGCTTCATCGTCGAACGAAGCATCTTTGTCGATGGCTTTCAAAGCCAGCGCGCGATACATCGCCCCGCTCTCCAGGTTCACGTATCCCAGCTTCCGCGCAAGCCGCGAAGCAATCGTGCTCTTGCCAGCCCCCGCTGGACCGTCGATGGCAATGATCAGCTTGCGAGGAGCTTGTTGGTCGGTTGCTCTGTCAGTCATGCGAAGCTACAGATTGTACACGCTGCCCTGCGAGATTTAGAGAAGGGAAGGTCCGCAAAGGGAAGTCTTAGGAAGGACACGGCTTCAGCCGCTGAGGTTTCACTTGGCTCGTGTGGGACCGGGTCTTGACCCGGTCATGCGGAGCGAAGCTCCGCGGCTGCTCTCGCCAGCTGTTGGAACGGTAGCTACGATAAACAAATCGACTCCGCCCGCACCTGTTCCGGTGTCCACCCCAAATCCCGCAGTCTCCGAATGCTCAACGAATCATGCCGCTTCGCCAAGCGCACCCCGCTCGAGTCCCGCACAAGATCACAATGAAAATAATCTGGAAGTGCCAATCTCAACGCCCGCAACAATAGAATTTGCCGTGCCGTCGACTTCAGCAGATCCGCTCCTCGCACTACTTCAGTGATCCCCATAGCCGCATCGTCAACCACTACCGCCAACTGGTAAGCCGGCACATCGTCACGTCGCCACACAACGAAATCCCCGAAATCCTTACCCGCAGTCATCCGCTGCGGGCCCAGATGCAGATCCGTGAAGCGAATCTCCTCGCTATCCGGCACCCGAAACCGCCAATTCACTCCCGTAGGGTCGCCGTCTCGCACGAAACATGTGGCTACAGCCGCCTCGGCTGTATCGCGAAGGCGAAGCCGAGGGGCCTGCTGCACAACACTTGCAGGACGGCATCTTCCCGAGTAGATGGGCTCATCATCCAACTCATTCGGCGCCTCCGCAGCCTCCGCGACATCCTTCCGCGAACAACTACACGGATAAATCATCCCCGAATCCCGCAGTGTCCGCCATGCGGCCAGATAAAACCCACGGCGCTCACTCTGCGTATACGGACCCACCGGCCCCCCGCAGTCCGGCCCCTCGGTCCACTTAATCCCCAGCCAGCGCAAGTCTTCCATCATGGCCCGCACAAACCCAGGTCGGCAGCGTTGTGAATCCAAGTCTTCATTGCGGAGGATCAACTGCCCGCGATGTTCAGATGCGCGCCTCGCCGCAATCCAAAATGTGCGAGCATGCCCCAGATGCAGCAGTCCAGTCGGCGAAGGCGCAAGGCGCCCGCGATAGGCGCAAGAGGAATTCTTTGAAGAAGGATTTTTCACAGGAATCTAAGCAATCGCTAACTCAAGAGGTTTCGCAATCGAATCCGACGCAGCATATTCGATGTGTAAGACTCTTCTGGGCATTTCCGTTTGCGATTTAGATGATGCATGAATGACTAAGGGTCTCATCGCGACCACACCGCCTTTGGAAACAACGCAATCGACGGGCGCGATTCGCGTCGAGAATTTGTGAATGCTGTCGGCATTCAATACACCACTAGTGTGCGTCCCGGGCAAGACACGGAGAGGACCATTCTCGCCGGTCGAATCATCGAAACTGAGACGCAGCGCCAGTACATGGTTCATAACTGTTGCCGGAGCCTGAGCGTAAGAAACCCCTTCCTTCATCGACCAAGGCCCCCAACCCGGAAGCTCGATCCTCTCTCGCAGGGGCAACGCAATATCCTGGTGCCATGCAACTAGCCAATTTGCTGTTTGCGATTTATCGAACAATGTCGCGCGAAACGGAAACGCATCAGGGCCCAGCACCTCACGTGCCAGCCTAATCATTTGGGGATGCCGAGCCGTTTCGAAAACGGGGGACAAATGCAAAGCATGTCGCACGCCAGCGCGGTTTCGACGCGGCGCTGATTGATCGATCTCTTCGAGAAGGTGATCCAGATAATCTTGCGAAAAGAGTCCGGGCAAAATCGCAAAGCCGGTCTCGCCGATGCTCTCGCGACAGTCCACTTCTGTCACCGCACCGCGCTGCGTGGGGCCGGCACCGCCACGACTCTCTCCGGCGTGATCTGCAGCATCGACCGTCCGCTCACAAGCACAAAACTCAACTCCCGCGCTGCCAGCAGCGCGTTCACCGCATCCTTTACTTTCGACCGCGCAACGAAATTGCCAAAGAAAATTTCCAGGTCGGCCTGCTCGATTGCGATCACGCAGTCGAGATATTTCGACAGCAACGCGGTGAGCGCCTCCTGCACCGAAATCCCACGCCCTCTTTCACCGCGTCCGGCGCCCAGCGATACAGCACATCCCACACCGAGCCCTCGCTGGCTTTGTAGTCGACGCGCGTAATGCGCAGCTTCGACCACAACTCGCCCAGCGCGCCGTCGAGCGCCGCCAGCGACACGCTTCCACCCAGCAGATCCTGCATCTTCTGCTTGGAGATCGGGCCGTCGCGCGTGATCAATTCAAACGCATCGCAAGCCAGCGCCGAATAAGGGGAACGCGATCCCGCCTTGGGCGCCTGCTTGGGATTGCGCTCCCCCATGAGCGCATAAAAATAAGGGAATGCTGACGCCGCCACCAGGAATCCATTGTTCTCGTCGAACAGATTGGCCTCAAACGCCGCCCGCTCGCGCAGCAAGCGCACCATCAACTCGGTCGCCTCGGCCGCCCGCGGATCCTTAAACGCATGCTGCCATCCCGGCAACCGATCCTCCGATCCCACGAACGCGCCAATGAATGTCGGCACCAGCAGCGCCGGCCGATTGGGATACATCAGGCAGAATCCGACCTCCTCTAGAAACGCGCGCGCCTGCTCGATCGTCCGGATGGGTTTCCCATCCAGCCGCCATTTTTCGCGCCGCAGTTGTTGTAGTTCCTGGTCAGTCATAAGAACAGCTGTCAGCTTTCAGCCGTCAGCTATCAGCACAAACCAAGCCGCGTTAGCTGAGAGCTGACAGCTGACAGCTGAGAGCTCAGATTCTCTTAAACGCCTTCTGAATATCCTTCATAGAGTACCGTAGCACGACCGGGCGGCCATGCGGGCACGCGTACGGATGATCGGTCTTGGCCAACTCGGCCAGCAGCCACTCCATTTTGTTTTGTTCCAGCGGCATGTTCACTTTGATGGCGGCATGGCACGCGATGGACGCCGCGATGCGGGCGCGAATCTTTTCCAGATTCAGCGACTGCTCTTCGCGGGTGAATTGGTCCAGCAAGTTCGTGCAGCATGTGTTCCACTGCCGCCGCGTCTACTCCCGCCGGAGCGACTTTCACGGCCACGCTGCGCGCGCCAAAGGGCTCGGCCTCAAATCCATTGTGCTGCAGTTCGTCGGAGATTTCGGCGAACACCGCCTGCTGCGCGGGAGACAGCTCCAGCACAATCGGCATCAGCAAGCGCTGGCTTTCGACTCTGTGCGCCGCCCGCTGCTTCAGCATTCGTTCAAACAACACGCGCTCGTGGGCCACGTGCTGGTCCACAATCCACAAACCATCTTCGTTCACCGCCAGGATGAACGAATTGCGAATCTGCCCCAGCGGCTTGAGCGTGCTCAGCGAAGCCAGCGTCGGCTCCTCTTCGCCCACGTCGAGAGCCGGAGCACACCCATGATCCGGAATCGCTTCAACGCTTCGCGCGCCAACGAAATCGCCGCATTCGCCTCGACAGCAATCCCGCCCTCGAACTGAAATCGCGCGGAAATCGGCGGAGGCACGGGAGCCTGCAAAGCAAATCCGTTCGTCCCGTCTGCGATATGGGGTGCCGAGACGAGGGGTGCCACCGAAGCCGCGCCGGACGCCGGATCCCAAGGCTGCGCCCCAGTCGTCATATCCGGCGTCATCGCTCCCGGCGTCAGCGACTGGCTCGCGGTCGCGTGCGCCCGCATCTCCGTCACAAACTGCGGCACCGGACGCGCCTTCATCAGCGCCGCCCGCACCGAGTCGCGCACAAAATCGTGCATCACGCTCTGCTGCCGGAAACGCACTTCGGTTTTCGAAGGATGCACATTCACATCCACCTCACCCGCCGGCAACTCGAGAAACAGCAGCACCACCGGATACACCGTCGGCGGAATAATATTTCGGTAAGCCTCGGTCAGCGCATGCTGCAGCAGCCGGTCGCGAATCGTGCGCCCATTCACAAACACAAAAATCGAATTGCGATTCAGCTTCTGAATCTCCGGCTTCGAAACAAACCCATGAATCCGCATCTCGCCCGGATCTTTTTCTGAAACCTCGCCTCATCCTCCTCCTTGCGCCGCCACGGCGGAGGTTGCGGCAATCCCACGCGCTCCAGCGCCTGCCGCGAGGCCACGGGAATCAACTGGTCCAGCGTTTCTTTTCCAAACACCTGATATACGCGCTCGCTGTATCCCGCCACCGGAGGCGCCACCAGCATGGCATTCGCCGCCGAGTGCAACTCAAAATGCTTCTCGGGATGCGCCAGCGCATACTGCGTGACCAGCGACGCGATGTGCGACAACTCGGTCGACTCCGCCTTCAGAAATTTCTTGCGCGCCGGAGTGTTGAAGAAAAGATCGCGCACCGTAATCGAAGTTCCCAGCGGCAGTCCCGCCTCTTCGACCCGCGCAATCTTGCCGCCATTGATCTCGATCACGGTGCCGGCTGGATCTTCCGCAGCCTGCGTCTCCAGCCTCAGCCGCGACACCGACGCAATCGAGGGCAGCGCCTCCCCGCGAAATCCCAGCGTGGCCACGCTCAGCAGGTCTTCGGCGTTCTTGATCTTCGACGTCGCATGGCGCTCAAACGCCAGCATGGCGTCGTCGCGCACCATGCCGCATCCGTTGTCGGTGATCTGGATCAGCTTCTTCCCGCCCGCCTCCACGCTGATCTTGATGCGCGTGGCCCCGGCGTCGAGCGAGTTCTCCAGCATCTCCTTCACCACCGACGCAGGCCGCTCCACCACCTCGCCGGCGGCGATCTGGTTGGCGACGGTTTCGGAGAGTACGTGGATGCGTCCCATGGGAGTTCTCAGTTCTCGGTTCTCAGTTCTCAGTGGTGACGGATAGTGGTCAGTTTCGCAGATGGGGTGGGAAAAGCAAAGAAGCGGATGGACGGCCCAGGCCCGCGGGGCTGGTAGCGCTGGATCTAATCGGGGCTTCGACGCACGGGAAGACGTCTCCAAGCGTTCTTCGAGTTACTTCGATTGTTACCCTATGCACCAATTTTGATGCAAATTTCATCCTCCCGTAACATTGCCTTGCTACAACTTGAATATGGATCTGCACGTGTACAACACGCTGATCCTTTCCGATCTGCACCTCGGTGCGGAGACGAGTCACGCTCGCGAGGCCACTCGCGTGCTCAAGCAGAATCGCTTCCAGCGGCTGATTCTGCTGGGCGACATTTTTGCCGATCTTAATTTCGCCCGCCTGACCAAAGACCATTGGAAGTTTCTCGGCTACATTCGCAAGCTCTCAAATCCTAAGCGCAATGTCGAAGTGGTGTGGGTCGAAGGCAATCACGACCATGGCCTCACCAACATCATGTCGCACCTGGTCGGGGTTCGCGTCTTCCAGCAATACAAGTGGGAGTACGGCGGGCTTCGCCACATCGCGATTCACGGCCACCAATTCGACGGATTCCAGGTGAACCGCGTCCGGCTCAGCAGGTGGGGCACGTCGCTTTACCTGTTATTGCAGAAAATCGATTTCAAGGGGCAAGCCGGTGGCGCGACTTATCGACCGGCTGAATACGCGCTGGCTGCGCATGTCGTCGAAGGTGGCCGCGGGAGCGCTGCACTATGCCAGGCAGCATGGCGCGGATCGCATTTTCTGCGGCCATACTCACGAAGCGATTCATAGCGAACAGGACGGGATCCATTACTACAACTGCGGCGGATGGGTCGATTCGCGCCTGACCTATCTGACCGTCGACGAACAGGGGGTACAAATCCATGAATACCGCGAACGAACTGACGATCGTGATTCCGGCGAAGAACGAGGCGAAGCTGATTCCGCGTTTGTTGACTTCGCTGACGAAGCAGGACTACTCGAAGATGTCGAGTACGAGAGTGTTGGTGGCTGACGCGAATTCAACCGACGGCACTCCGCGAGATCGTGCTCAGCTTCCGCGACCGCCTGAACGTTAGCGTGATCCGCGGCGGGAATGCCCTCGGTCGGGCGCAATCAGGGCGCGGCGCAGGCGGAAACTCCTTACGTGCTGTTTCTGGATGCTGACATCGAACTGGCGCACCGTCGCTGATCCGGCGCGTGCGTGGAACTGGCGCAGCGCAAACAGCTTCATTGCGTGACCACGAATATTCTCTGCCGTGAAGGCAACTGGCTCGACAAAGCTGCTCTATGCCGGCAACGACTTTTTCCAGTACTTGTCGTGTCTGCACCGTCCCTTTGCCACCGGAATGTTCATGCTGTTCGACCGCAAGAAATTCTGGCGAGCTGGGCGGATTTAACGAGCAGATTTTATTTGCAGAAGATTATCGCCTGAGCCAGCAGGTGGAACGCAAACACTTCGCCATCGTGCGCGGTGGCGTCTACACCACCAACCGGCGCTTCAAAAAGATGGGGCACTTGCGCGTGGGCGGCTGTTCCTGTGGACCGCGATGAATTACTGGAACGAAAAATATTTTCTGCGCGACCATAAATACTGGGCGTCCGAAGCGGACAGCGCGCCGCGCGCCTAGCTTGTCTTCTGATTCGGCCGATTTTTGCGGACCAAACAAAGGCAGGACTCAGCCAACCAGCTGGATCCTGTTTTTTATTGGAGTTGAAAGGGTGCCTGGAAGCGGAGTGCCCGCCATCGTGGCCAAGTCTTAGAAGCGGAATGCTATCCCCGTTGACAAACGCAGGTTATTTTGTCCGGTCCCGAAAAAGTGGGTGCGCACGTAGTCGCCTTCCAAACGCCACGCAACCCGGCTGAAGATCTTGTAGTCCAAGCCTCCGCCAACGGCAGTTGCGTAGGAAGTGTTAGAAGCGAAACCGATAACTGTGTTACCTACCCCGGAACCGGTCCTGGTGGCGTGTCCGACGCCCACTTCAAATTCCGCGAACGGACGGAACTTGCCAGCAGGAAACGAAACGCGCGGTCCGAACATGGCCTCATATTGGTGAGCGGTCGCGCTGGCTGTCGTGGGGCCCGTGCAGAGCGAGCAGTAGACCGGAAAGTTCCGGGAACCGTAGTGCCCGGTGAAGTCGGACACGATTCCCAGTACAGGCGCCAGTTTGCCTTCGAGCGTGGCCTGGAATCCGTTGAGGCTGCTGCGGTTCAGCGAAAGATCGGCGTCGTAGTAAGTGTAGCCGACGTAGATGTTGCCGTTAGGCACCTGGGCTGCAGTGGCACCGGCAAACAGGATGAGCATTAAGGCGACGAAAAAAGCGTTGCGCATGATTCTCCTCCAGACCAGCGGTTATGAGACACGATGGCACACCGGTTCCTGAGATGCGAGATGAAGGGAACCGGGGTGTGTCGTGCCCGTTAGAAACAGGATTCAGCCCACCAGCTAAATCCTGTTTTCGTTTGTCGAGTCGTCAGAAGTGGATCGCGATGCCGGCGGCGCATGGACTTTTCCCTTTCGCGGCTGTTAGTCCTAGAAGCGCAAGACAGCGCCCACCGATAAGCGCAGATTGTTCTGAGTTGAGCTGAAGAAGTTCGTCCGCAGGTAATCTCCTTCACCACGCAGGGCGATGGGACCGAAAAGGCGATAATCGAGTCCGCCGCCCACGGCGTACGCGAACGAAGTATTGGAAGGGGAAGGCAAGGTTCCGCCGTTATGGATATGGGCGGCGCCGACCATTACCTCGGCAAAGGGAGTGAATTTGCCTACGGGTAACGAGAGTCGAGGACCGACCAGATATTCCTGCTCATGTCCGGTGACGTTCACATTAATCGGGCCATTCGGCGTGAGTTCGGTAAAATTCTCGGAACCGTAATGTCCGCTGACGTTGCCGACGATCCCCAAAAAAGGCACAAGTTTTCCTTCGAACGAAGCTTCCCAGCCGTGAAGATTGGGATTGCTCACGGTGCTGGCCAGATTTGAGCCGTTGAAGGCCGACGAATTGGTGCGTTCGTAAGAAAATCCCAGGAATACGTTTCCGGATGGTACTTGTGCGTTGGCCAAGCCGGCGAAAACAAATAACGCTGCACCAATGCAGGCGGTTTTGAACATAAGAACACTCCCTTCCTGGCATCCATGAACCCATAAGCGGCGCTCAAGTTTTGGATGTGGAGAAGAGATTCGGATACCAGCCAATAGGTTGATGCAGAAATACGGCCGGCGGGGCGCTCAGAAGCGCCAGACAACGCCCGTGGAAGCCCGGTAGTCGTTCTGGTAGGCGCTGGCGTATTTATCGTGCACGTAGTCGCCCTGCAAGCGCCAGGAAAATCTTTTGAACCGCAATCTGTAATCGACGCCGCCGCCCACGTCGATGGCGATTGGGTTATAGATGAAGCCGTCGGAGTTGATGTGGCGGATGCCGGCCATGGCATGGACGAAAGGCCGCCATTTTCCATAGCTGAAGGAAATGCGTGGACCCCCGAGGAAGATGTACTGCGTAACGGGGACGCTGCCTCGTCGATAGTAACCGCTGCCGTCGAGCACTACTCCGAGCTTCGGAAAACGGGTGAAGGGCAAGTCTTCGAACGATCCCTCAAAGCCGCGATAACTTTGTTTATTGATGACGTCGGTAAGCTGGCCGTAAGAAACTCCAGCGTAAACATTGCCGCTGGGAAGAAGTCCGTTGAATTGTGCTGACATGGGAATCGTGAACAACATGACACAAAAAAACCCCAGCACAGAGGCAGCTGTCTTCGACACGAATGATTCCTCCCCGGCGGTTAGTCCGGCAAAAAGTGCATTTTAGTCAACGAAATCTGTTAGATGCAGTGTACTGGATGGCCAAGATGTCTCAGGTGCCAAATTTTGTACCAGCAGCGCTGTGGACCCGCAAATGAATAAAAATTTACCAGACTTTCATGGTGCCAAAACCAACCCGCCCGCGTCTATCTATTAGGATGCAACCATTGGACATGAATTGGCAAATGAGCGAGCAGCCGGGATTTGCGGCTGACTTTAAATACCACAAGGAGTTGAAGTTGAAACTCAGTCTGGAAACACGCAATTGTGGCGATGTCATCATCGTGCACTGCCAGGGACGCATCGTGTATCGCGATGAGGCCGCTGCGCTCTCGCGCGTCGTGGGCGAAGTCCTGCAACAGTCGCGGAAGCTAGTGCTCGACCTGAGCGGGGTGAGCTCCATGGACAGCGCCGGCATCGGAGAACTTGCTCTGCTGCAGACCTGGGCGCAGGGGCGGAATGTCAGTCTGAAGTGTGCGGGACCGAATCCGCTGGTCAAGACGTTGCTCGACCTGACCAATCTGGACTCGGTGCTGCAGGTGCATCCTACGCTGGATGAGGCGCTGGCGTCGTTCCGCGAAGAACAGGTTTGCGCCGACTGCTGAAGTGCGCGGAAATTTTCAACAAGGAGCAAAGTTCGCTTTGCTCCTTTTTTATTTTTTGCGGAGTAGTTTTATGTCGTCCCTACCGGGACTCGGTTAATTGTTTGCGGGCATACCCAGGGCTTGCCGCCCTGGGCTGCAATGTGTCGCCGGTTCGCGGCTGGAGTAGAGTCACCTCCGGAGGCGTCTTCGACTAGCATTTTCCGCCGGCATCCTCGGCCAAACTGCTACGAAGTTAGTTTTCACGCTGAAAGCGGTTGCGTCCTTTGCGATCGATGGCCATGGCTTCGGCTACTTTCAGAAAGGCCCGGGCGGCGTGCGAGAGGTTCGCGTCCTTGCGGTAGATGAGGCGCAGCTTGCGTTTCAGCTGCAGTTCACGCACGCGGATCGCCACCAGTTCGCCTCTGCTTAACTCGTTCTCCACGCTGATTTCGGGGACGAACGCCACTCCGTGTCCCATGGCGACGAATTGTTTGATGGCTTGCAGAGTGGGAAGCTCCAGGTCCATGTGCAGCGGTGTCTTGTGAGTCTTGAACAATTGCAGGACTTTCTCGCGGTAAGGCGAGGAGACAATGTGAGCGACAAAGGATTCCGCGCCCAACTGCCGGATGCTGACCTGCGGCGCAGATGCCAACGGATGTCTGGGCGGCACGACAAATACGAGTTCATCGAGATACACCACCACAGAATGCAGGCTCGCTTCCTGCGGTTCGTAGGACAACACGCCGAATTCAGCGGCGTAGCGCAGGACATCGTCGGGAATGTGGCTTCCCAGGGCGCGTTCGACCTTAATCTTGATCATGGGATGCAGGCGGCGGAACTCGGCCAGCAGCGGCAGCAGGTAGAGCACCGTGAATTCGTTGGCGGCGATCACCAGCTTGCCTTTCTGCAGTTCCCGCAGTTCGGTCAGAGACTCGGAGGCTTCAGTGCGCAGATTAATCAGCTTTTCGGCGTACTCGAGCAGGACCTTACCGGCGTCGGTGAGAATGCCCTCGCGCGAGGAGCGGTCGAACAGAGCTTCGCCGAGCTCGTCCTCAAGCTTGCGAATCGTCTGGCTGACTGCCGACTGGGTTCGAAAAAGCTTTTCGGCGGCGCGGGAGAAACGGCGCTCGCGGGCTACGGCGAGAAAGACTTCCAGTTGAGAAAGTTCCATTTACGGAGCTCCTTAACTATAGTCGGGAATCAATTAGTAAAACTTATTATACAACCTGTGCTAATGATTGCTGAAGAATTATAAGTTTTCCTTCTAAAAGACGGACCGTTACCATTGAGAAATCCGCCGGGCTTCGCCCAGGCGGTACAGCCGAGGCGGCTGTCGCTACACGAATTGTTTGAGGGAGATTCATGACCGCAGAGCGCGCCCGCATTACCATTTTCGACACGACCCTTCGCGACGGAGAGCAGTCCCCGGGTTGCACTATGAATCAGCAGGAAAAGCTGCGCCTGGCTCATCAGCTCGACCGTCTGGGCGTGGACGTGATCGAGGCCGGTTTTCCCATTGCTTCGGATGGAGATTTCGAGTCGGTGAAGGCGATCGCTTCGGCGGTGCGGCGCCCGATTATCGCTGGATTGGCCCGCGCCTGCCGTCCTGACATTGAGCGTGCCTGGGAAGCTTTGAAGGACGCGGCGCGGCCGCGCATTCATGTGGTCCTGGCGACATCCGATATTCACTTGAAATACAAGCTGCGCATCAGCCGCGATCAGTGTGTGCAGCAGGCGCGGGAAGCGATTCGCTTCGCCAAGTCGCTTTGCGATGATGTGGAGTTCTCGCCGGAAGACGCCACGCGCACGGACACGGATTTTCTGTGCCGCGTGCTGGATGCAGCCGTCGAAGCGGGAGCCACCACTCTGAACATTCCTGACACTGTCGGCTACACGGTGCCGGCGGAGTTTGGCGATCTGATAACGACGATCCGGCAGCGAGTGAAGGGGATTGAGAACGTAACCATTTCCGCCCACTGTCACAATGATCTTGGCATGGCGGTCGCCAATGCATTGGCGGCGGTGTCGGCGGGAGCGCGGCAGGTCGAATGCACGATCAACGGAATCGGAGAGCGGGCGGGGAATGCGTCGCTGGAAGAAATTGTGATGGCCATGCGAGTTCGGCCGGATCGATTCGACTACGAAACCGGCGTGGTCGGCGAGCAGATTTTCGCGGCCAGCCAGATGTTGAGCGAGATCACCGGCGTGCCGGTGCAGCCGAATAAGGCGATCATCGGACGCAATGCCTTTGCGCACGAAGCCGGCATTCATCAGGATGGCATGTTGAAAAACCCGCTAACTTACGAAATCATGACGCCGAAATCCGTGGGAGTGCCGGATTCGAAGCTAGTTTTGGGCAAGCACTCGGGACGGCACGCTCTTAGCATCCGATGCGAACAGCTGGGCTACCAGTTCGATCGCCGGGCCTTGGATGATATCTACCGACGCTTTGTCCGTCTGGCGGACAAGATCAAGCATGTGGAAGACCATCATCTGCTGGAACTGATTCGCGACACGCACAAGCCGTCCGGCTCGGCGACTCCGCTCATTGAGCCGATTGCTCAGGCGAAAGCGGCCGCCGTCAGCGGGTCGTCTACCGTGCCGGAACCCGAACCGCTGCCTGAACCTGCGGCGCCCTTTCCAGTTGGACCGCAGACCAACGCGTTCGGAGTGCCGGTGCCGGTTGGCGATTCTCACGAGCAGACCCAGCAGGAAGATTACCTGTGGGGCGTGTAGGGGATTGGGTAATTGGGGAATTTTGTAATTGAGTAATTTAGAGCCAGACTCTTCCGCCGACATCGTCCCGCCCCACACGATAGAATTACCAGGGTTTCAATTCACTCGATTATCGAATTTTCTAATTACCCAATCGTCCCCATGCTCCTGAAACTCACCATCCTCCCCGGCGACGGCATCGGTCCGGAAGTCACGGGACAGGCCGCTCTCGTTCTGCAGGCCGTAGCCGAAGGATTTGGCCATCGTCTTGAACTTCAACACAAAGTCATCGGCGGAGCCGCGTTAACCGCAGTGAATGACCCTCTCCCCGCGGATACCCTGCAGGCATGCCTGGCGTCATCTGCTGTGCTTCTTGGCGCGGTAGGGAGCCCAGTGTTCGATCACAATCCGGGTCATCTGCGTCCTGAGGCAGGATTGTTGCGCATACGCCGCGAGTTGGGCGCGTACGCCAATCTGCGGCCGGCGGTATTCTTTCCGACGCTTGAGGATTGTTCTCCGTTGCGGGCGGAGATCGTGCGCGGCACCGACATCATGATCGTGCGCGAACTTCTGGGTGGCCTCTACTTTGGTCAGCCGCGATCCATTTCTGAGAACTCGCAATCGGGAAATCCCACCTCGCGAGTTGCGGTCAATACCATGCGTTACACCGAATCGGAAATCGAGCGCATCGCGCGCGTGGCTTTTGCGTTGGCGATGAAGCGGCGACGAAAAGTTCTGTCGGTAGACAAGGCCAACGTACTGGAATGCTCGCGGCTCTGGCGGGAAGTTGTAACGCGAGTGGCGAAGGATTATCCCGAGGTGAAGCTGGCTCATCAGTATGTGGATTCGGCTGCCATGCTGCTGGTGCAGCGGCCCGCGGATTTTGATGTCTTGCTCACCGAGAACATGTTTGGCGATATTCTCTCGGATCAAGCTGGCGGCGTTGTTGGCTCGCTGGGATTGCTGGCTTCGGCGAGCATCGGAGGCCCGGTCGCGTTGTATGAGCCGGTGCATGGGTCGGCTCCAGACATTGCAGGGAAAGGAATTGCCAATCCCCTGGGAGCGATTCTGTCGGCCGCAATGATGCTGCGGCATTCGTTTCAGTTGGAGAAGGAAGCGGCGTGTGTTGAGAATGCGGTTTCGGCGGTGCTCATGGAAGGCGCTCGCACGGCGGATATTGCAGGCAAATCGCATGCCGCAATTTCGACAACAGAAATGGGACTACGAGTCGTTCAGGCGGTGAAGGCTGCGAGTTCGGTTGCGGAACACGCAGAAAAATCCGCATAGGCGGCCTCTTCAACAGACTGTTCTACTTTTATTTCGCCCTTCTGGGGCTTATTAAAACGTCTAGTGTGGTGCCCACGGCTTGCGCCGTGGGCTGCATTCTTTCGCCGCTTCGCGGCTGCGACCCGCCGGCCGCTCTTCTGCCGGGCCGCCATTCGCAATTCGCCATTTCTTACCACGTAGTTATTTGTGACCAGGCCTATTAGTGACCAGACTTATGGCCTGCGATGTTCGGGCAGTGTCTTCGCGGTTTGTGCGGTCAGAGTCGACTCAACGTCATACTTTCCGGTCAGGTCATACCAGCGGATTCGCAGCATCTCCATAAACATACGGGAACCGTCGACCAGGGGATGGATGCGGGTTCCGCCGCTGTGTCCCCAGGCGACGGGGATTTCCCGCACTTTGAATTTGAACTTGCGCGCCAGAAAGAGAGTTTCCGGATCGAATCCCCAGCGCTCGATTTTCTGCAGAGGAAAAATCGTCTGCACCGCCGGTTGCTGAAAGGCCTTAAAGCCGCACTGCGTGTCTTTAAATTTGAGGCCGAGCGTGATGCGCAGCATCAGATTGAAGATGCGGCCGAAGATTTGGCGGTGCAGGGGCTGGCGCTGCGTCTGGGTTTCGGCGCGCAGCCAGCGCGAGCCGATGGCGATGTCGGCACCTTCTTCCAGCGCTTGAAAAAGCTTCGGGGCCTCTTCGATGGGCGATGACAGGTCGGCGTCGCTGAATAGTACGACGCGGCCGCGGGCATTGAGCATGCCGTGGCGTACGCTGTATCCCTTGCCGCGATTGCCGGGGTTTTCGACTAGCCGTAGCGTCGGATTTTTGGCGGAAAAATCTCGAACGATGTCTGCCGTGTTGTCGCGCGATCCGTCATTGACGACGATAACCTCCGCATCCCATGCCTGCGCTCGCGCGTAGGCGAGCACCTTCTCAAGCGTCGCGCCCAGGCGAGCGCCTTCGTTATAGGCGGGAATCACGATGCTGTAAGCAGGCTCCAAAAGCAGTCTCAGTCTCGGTTCTCAGTCCAGGGTGCCGGCGGGCCGAGATCCCGTGCAGGAAGTGGCATCGTCATTGTACTGGGTCGTTTTAGGATTTCGGAAATTAGAAGTCGCCTATGAAAGCAAATGCCCGAGGTTGAAGGTTTGAAGTCCGAGGCATGAGGTCCGAAGTACGCCTGCTGCCAGCGGTCCGAACCCACCCGGAGGAATCGAAAGGCGCACTCCGCACCCCGTCCCGCCAACGCACTTTAGCGCCTTGAGAAGAGCCCGTTGAAACGCTCACTCTCTTTCTAACACTATTGATTGTGAGGAATGGACGCGATTGTCAAGAGAGCTTAGACTCTGCTGACTGCGGAGGAGCCGGCATCACCGTTACCTGACGGTTGGCGGTGGACGCTGCGCTCCGCGCGGAGGTATCTCATGGGAGTCACATTCCGACGCCGGATCACCTGGCCCAAAAACGATCTTTTGCTACCGGTGGAACTTTACAACGTCAGCGTTCCGCCCGGTTTGGGATCGCTGGATGTGCGAGATCCCAACATCGTCGATATGACGAAGATGATGCAATTAGACCGAGGATTTGGCGCCAACTCCTCCGTTAGCCTGTCCACGACTGAAGGGCTGGTGAAGTCCAATCTGACAGCCAGTTTTCCAAATCCTTCAGCGCAGTGGCGCCGCAGTTCGCCACCCGGAATAAAAGATCCCAGTCACGGTCCATGCCTGTTCCAGTTCTCCGGCGGCGAAGTGATCCTCGATCTCACTCTCGAAATCTATCTTCTGAACACTGCCGAGGTCGATCCCAATGATGATCTTTCCGTGCAGATCTTTCCCTGTCTCTACGAGCACGAACTTTTGCACGTCCTGGATGCACTTGACATTGTCAACAACTGGCTTCCGCCACGGTTGAACACCGAGCCGACCATCGCCCGCTACCTGCTGCAGGGCCAACCCTATACCTACGGTACCCCGGCCATGCTGTCGGCCCAATTGGAGCGGGAATTCCAAGCATTCATTACAAATACAATTCAGGTCGCAGTCTTCAATTTGTGGGCCACGGAGTCCAACCGCCGCGAAGCTCTGCGCGACTCCCCGGCCCAATACAAAATCGTCCAGGACAAAGTGGACAATCTGCGCGCCCAGCAAATCAACCGCCCGCACCACTGAGAATGAAGCGGCGAACGCGCGCGCCACCAACTTCGCGCCACCAAGCTTCGGCTCCCGTGGCTCGGTCCGAAACCCTACTTTCCTTCCAGGTGAATGTCTCCCACCCCGACGTGCGCCCGCAATTCGTACTTTCCATCGCCATGATATTTCAAACTCTTGCCCAGCCACCCACTGGTCTCGCCGTAGCCATCGCCACTCACGTCGCCGATGCCAGTACTCGCATTCACCAGCCGATATCCCGCGCGCCCATTGGCCACGCGAATGTCGCCGACCCCGAGAGTCAGATCCTTGTCGCCCTCTACCTCTTCGACTGTCAGGTCTCCGACTTTGTCGTGCACGTCGAGATTCGTGTTCTCGGGCACTTCGAGCTCGACATCGAACTGCGTGCTCCCTCCAGTAGGTGCGTGAAACTCGATCGTGGCATCGTTGCCGTGAACATCGAAATCCACGTGCACGTCTTTGACGTTCCTCTCGTGACTCGACTTTACGGTGTAGCGCAGGCTGATCTTGTTGGAATCCCCGCGCCGGATGTGCATGTCGCCCACACTCAGCCGCACATGCACAAAGCCGCCAGCAGTAAACTCGCGGCCATCGCTGTGCGTCTCTTCGTAATCCCAGTCCTTGGCTGCGCACAACCCCGCAGTGCACAGCGTAACTAGAAAAAGACACAACAGAGTTGTCTTGTGAAGCAGATTCGTACTAACCAGAGACCTTCCGGGCATAGAGCACCTCGCGGACGCAAACACGCCTGATCAGGGTACGAGGACGAAGCGGCCGAAGTTCCCACAAATTCCAGGGCCATGTCAATTCCCGAAGTCGGCAACGCCGTCCCACACCAGCTGGACGGCAATGGCAAGAATCAGGAAGCCGAAGATCTTGTTGATCGCCCCCACTGCGCTGGGACCGAGACGCCTCACCATCGGGCCGCCCAGCACAAAGAAAAGAGCAACACTGACCGCGATCCCAGCGACGCCGATGACCATCCCGAAATAGGCCGCCGCGTTGTCCACATGCGCCGCCAGTGCCATGACGACGCCGATCGCCCCCGGCCCCGACATCAGCGGCATGGCCAGCGGGGTCAACGAAATATCCTCTTTGCTTTCGGCCTCGTGACTTTCTGCCGGGGTAATGCGGGCGGTCGAGGTCACCATTCCCCAGGCTGTGTTGGCCACAATCAAGCCCCCGGCGATCTTCAGTACGGGCAGGGAAATGCCGAAGAAGTGAAGCACAAAGCGTCCGAAGAAAAGAAACGTCACCAGGATGACGAACACCCACAACCCGGTCTTGCACGCGGTACGACGGCGCTCCTGCGCGGTCCAGTTCGCAGTCATCGTGAAAAAGATGGGAATGCCACCAAAGGGATCGACAATCGGAAAGAGCGCAAGAAAAGTTGCGGCAGCCGAAGAAGGCAGAGTGCGCAGGAATTGTCCCAGAGCGTGAGCGGAAGTCATATCGAAATTAACTCGCGTTAAACGGATTGATGATGTCCACGCCCAAATGTCTGAAATCTTTTTCGTTTCGCGTAGCCACTGTGAGCCCGTACAAACGCGCGGTAGCCGCGATCATGACGTCATAGAACAAGCGATCTTGCTTACCCACCATCATGCGTGCCATCTCGCGAAATGAATGACCATCTACGGGCAACACGTTCGACGAGTCCTCTAACTCGTCGACCCATGCTTCAATCTGTCGCGCCTTGGTTGCGTCTTGTCTCCGGGTGCGCTCAATCCCTTCCTGTAGTTCGCCGAGCGTAACTGCCGAAAGACAGATCTGTTCATTCCGCAAACCCATGAACCAGGCGAGCACAGCGCCGTGAGGCCTCGGTTTGTGAATCTCGGAGATGATATTTGTGTCCAACAGATACCGTGTCACTCGAACTCCACTGGAGCCCTCCGCTTCAGCTTCTTGCGCGGAGGGATGAGGTTTCTGAAGCGAGGACCGGAGAGCAGCAATTCCTTAATCCCTGGTCGGCGCGTCCTTTGCATGCGCCGCCACTCCTCGATGGGAACGAGCACAGCGGCCTCCACGCCGCGGCGCGTCACGATTTGCGGTCCGTTTTCGAGCGCCGCGTTAAGGAAGTCGCTAAACCGGGCTTTTGCGTCTTGCAGTTGCCATGAGCTGATTTGGGGTTCTCCATTTGGCATGAATCGATTGTATCGACTAGTCATCTGACTAGTCAAATAATGTTTACCGGTACCCTTCCAGCGCCTTCGCAGCGCGATCGAGCGCAGCCGCGAGCGTCGCCAACTGTTCCCGCACCCGCTGGCTGTCACCCTTGTCGAGCGCTTCATTGACTCCCGGAATCACCACCGCAGCGTAACCCGTATATTCTCCAGGGGCATAGATCACGTGGCGAAACCACGGACGATGCGGCAAGCCCTGCGGGTCCAACATCGCCCGCTCCGCCCCGCGCAGGGCCTGGTTCAGGCGAGCAGCATCTTGCGGCGGACTTTTCTGTTTGGCCAGGATCTTTACGCTCGCGGTTTCAAAGCGGCGAGCAGCCGCGTCTACCGTGCGGAAGTCGAGTCCGTGCTCGCCGAACTTGTCCTCCGCCCGCTTGTGGGCTGCGTCCAGATACGCCGCAATCTCTTTCCCGTATTCCTCGTAGTCATAGGGCAGAACGTCGGCATCGGCCATGCGCAACGCTTCCAATCCAAAGACACGCGCCATTTGCTGTTCGTAAACGAAATCCGGATCAGCGTATTTCTTGAACCATGCGAAGTTATCGAATACAGAGTGGTACACCCCGTAGGGTCCGCTTGAACTCACGTCGCTGGACGGGATTCCGAGGTGCTGGAGAAACGCTGTGTAGTCGGAACCGCTGCCCAGGTCTCCGACCGGAACGTCGCCTTTCACCTGCGCCGCCGGAAGGCGGCGACTGTCTCCGATTGCTTCAGTGGGAGACTGCGTCGACGGCGCGTCGGGCTGCGCCGCCTTCTGCCAAGCTTCGTAAACTGTTCCACCTTTCGGGCTGGGCACGACTTTGGTTACGTCGCGCAAGAACTGTTTCAAGCTGGGAACTGCCGACGCGCCAAACTTCGCTCCGGAAACGGCAACGTCCATATTGAAATATGCCGCCGCAGTCGCCAGATCCCTCTCATGCTGTTCCACCCATTCGGTCGAGCCCATCAGGCCTTCTTCTTCGCCATCCCAACTAGCGAAGATGAGCGTGCGTTTCGGGCGCCAGCCTGACTTCAGCAGGTCGCCCACGCCGTGCACAGCTTCAAGCATCGCAGCCGTCCCGCTATTGGGATCGACCGCGCCGTAGACCCACGCATCGCGATGGTTGCCGGCAACCACCCACTCGTCCGGCAGTTCGCGGCCTGGAATGCGGCCGATCACATTCCAGAGCGTGCGAAATTGATAGTCCTGCCGCAGATGCATCCTCAGCTTAGCCGGTCCGGGCCCCACGTGGTAAGTGAAGGGCAGCGCGCCCTGCCACTCGCGCGGTGAGTCCGGTCCGCCCAGGTGTTGCAGCACCGGCCACGCATCGTGATATGACAACGGGGTAACCGGGATCTTCGGCATCTGCGCCGACTGCTGCGGAGAGATGCGCTGCGACTCAGGCAAGGACGACACCGACGCTACTCCAGGAGTGGTTGGATCTCCGGGGAATTCGAACATGTATCCCACCGATCCGCGTTGCACCCCGGTGTCCGGGCGCCACGGCCCCTCGGGATATTTGTCACCGCGCCGCCATCCATCGTCCGCAGGATCGGAGTAGATGATCACCCCCGCCGCGCCATGTTCCTGCGCGACAAAAACCTTGACGCCGCGAAAATTCTCGCCGTAGCGCACCAGCACGATCTTGCCGCGCACGTCGATCTTCAGTTTGTCGAGTTTCTCGAAGTCCTCAGGCGTACCGTAGTTGGCGTAGACCACCTCGGCCTCGGCGTCGCCGGAAGGCGACATGCCGTTGAAGGGCATGACCACGCGAGGATCGTCCTGAAAAGGATCGCCGTCAACGTGCTCGCGCGTAGGACCATGCATCTCGATCCCCGCGGGCGCGGTCATATCCACGCGGATCTCCGCGGGATAGTTCATCCAGACTTTGTATTCGACGATCTCAGTTTCAAGTCCGGCGCTGCGAAATTTCTGCGCGACGTATTCGGCGGTTGCCTTGTCTTCGATCGTACCCGCCATGTGAGGAACTCTGGTGAGGATTCGCAGATGCTCTTCCGCCAGCCTGGAATCAGGCACCGCCAGGAAACGCGATTCCGTGGCCCGCTCCGCAGCTGCGTTGCGAAAACCGAAGATGGCAGGACTCGGGGAGGAGGATGCGGAGGCGTTGCTGCCTGCGGTCGAAGATAATCCCGAATAAAATAGCGCTAAAAACAAAACGACGGATGAGAGAAGTTTCATCAGACTCCTGCGGTGAAAGGTAGTAAGGTAGCATAGGTGTAACCGAGCTTCACACCATGAAACCTACGAAACGTGCAACCAGGCCTCTGAAAATTACTCCGATAGGCGGGAGCGGCTACAGCGACGTGAGCGAGAAGCATGACATGTTCTTAACAGGCCCCCTGCCCAAGAAACGAGGCCCCCGCCGAGCAACTACCGCACCTGCCCGGTCCCGATAATCTCATACTTCGACGACGTCAACTCCGCCAGTGCGAATGGCCCGCGGCAGTGGAGTTTCTGCGTGCTGATGCCCATCTCCGCGCCGAAGCCGAATTCGGCGCCATCAGTGAAGCGGGTCGAGGCGTTCCAGTAGACTGCAGCCGAATCCACGCCGCGCAGGAATTTCCTGCCATTCGCCTCGTCGCGGGTAACAATGGAATCACTGTGCCTGGTGGAGTAACGGTTAATGTGAGCAATGGAATCGTCGATATTGGCAACCACAGCAACTGCCATACACAGTCGCAGATATTCTTCGTGCCAATCTTGCTCGGATGCGCGGACAACGTGCAATCCGGCGGCCAAGCCAAGCACTCTGTCATCGCCGCGGACTTCAGCGCCGGCTTCAATTAACTTCTTCACGATGCGCGGCACGTATTCGGCGGCGATGCGTTCATGCACCAACAATTTTTCGGCGGCGTTGCACACCGACGGACGCTGCGTCTTGGCGTTGATGACAATACGGTCAGCCATGTCGAAATCGGCCGATTCGTCTATAAAAATGTGGCAATTCCCCGCTCCTGTCTCAATTACCGGCACTGCGGAATTCTCGGTCACGAAGGTGATCAGATCCGCACTGCCACGCGGAATAATGACGTCAACCAAGCCACGGGCCTTGATCAATTCCTGGACCGACTGCCGGGTGCTCGAATCGAGCAATTCGATTGCGCCCTCGGGCAGACCAGGAACAGCGATCATGATCTCAACCAGCCGCTGACTACTTTGTGCCGCTTCTTTACCCCCGCGAAGAACGATGGCGTTACCACTCTTAAGCGCCAGAACCGCGGTATCGACGGTGACGTTCGGACGCGATTCATAGATGATTCCGATCACACCCAGCGGAACGCGCACCTTGCGGATGCGCAGGCCGTTGGCCTTGGTCCACTCAGCCAAAGTTTCGCCGATGGGATCGGACAGCGTTGCCACCTCCCGGACGCCGCGAGCCATGTCTGTGATCCGAGCTGGAGTCAGCAGCAACCGGTCGCGCATGGCGCCTTCGAGACCGGAATTCTCAACGTCCCGGCGGTTCGAATCCAGGATGCTTTTCTCGTTCGCTTCGAGCGCACTGGCAATCGCTTGCAGCAACGCGTTTTTCTCTTCTGTGGACAACAATGCCAGCCTGGCGGACGCGGCACGGGCGCGGAGCAATTTTTCCTGCGTGGAAGAGGCGGTGCCCAAAGTAGCTGCCATTGGTCTATAAATTATCCGTTCTGCAACTTGCGATTCTTTTGCGGCGGAAAATAAGTTCCTATTTTGCGTTCCATGCCCAGCCTAATCGCCTGGGAGTGTCTGCCATTCACGATAGCCACCCGGACTCCGCCCTCGCTCGCCAGTTTGGCGGCGCGCAGTTTCGAAATCATGCCGCCGCGGCCCAGCGAACTCTTGCCATTGCACTGCGCTTCGAGCGCGGGAGTGAGTTTGCGAATCACCCGCTGCAAACGCGGCTTCTTGCGGCCGTTGGGAACCATGAATCCGTCGACATTGGTGAGCAGCAGCAGCCAGTCGGCCTTGACGGCCGTGGCCAGGAGCGAACTCAGTTCGTCGTTGTCTCCGAAAGTTCCTTCCAACTCGCGCACCGAGACACTGTCGTTCTCGTTCACGATGGGTACCACGCCCAGCGCGAGCAACTCGGCGACCGCATTCTGCAGATTGCGATAGCGCACGGGAGAAGTGAAGTCGTCGCTCGAGAGAAGCAGTTGCGCCACCACCTTCTTTCCAAAAAAAAGGCGCTCGTAGGTATGCATCAGCTTGCTCTGGCCGACCGCGGCGCAAGCCTGCATGCGCGGAACATTGCCCGGGCGCCTTTGTAGGGACAGCCCGGACATGCCCGCGGCGATCGCGCCTGATGTAACGATCAAGTATTCGTTCTGAGAGAGGTCGAACTGGTCGACCAGGCCGCGTAGCAAGTTGATATCAATGTGACCGCTGGGGGCGATAAGGCTGGTGCCGACTTTGATCACTATTCGCATAGTTGGATAGCCTTGGGGCCAACCCCAATTTCTTCGTTCTCACGAAATTCGGGCTGGAGACCCAGCGATCCCAGAGTGAGGACAACATCTCTATCCTGCCGTTAGAATGGCTTTCTGGCAAGGTGATAAGTCTTGCCGGGTTCCGTTTTATGCCTGCTTCCAACGCCACCAGCCGGTTTTCGGATCGGGTAGAAAATTATGTTCGTTATCGGCCGGGATATCCTCAGGAAGTTATGGGTGTTCTGAAAAATGAGTGTGGTTTGGCGCCCATCCATGTAGTCGCGGACGTTGCGTCGGGCACTGGAATTTGGACCCACATGTTGCTGGAGAATGGCAATCCCGTGTTCGGGGTCGAGCCCAACGCCGAGATGCGAAAGGCGGGTGAGCGTTTGCTCGCCGGATTTCCGAAGTTCGCCAGTGTGGTGGGAACGGCGGAAGGGACCACGTTATTGGATACGAGCGTCGATTTCGTCACTGCCGCGCAGGCAGGGCACTGGTTCGATCGCGAGTGCGCGCGGCGCGAGTTCGCGCGCATTCTGAAGCCCGGTGGATGGCTCGTGCTGCTGTGGAACGAACGCCTCACCGATTCAACTGCCTTCCTGCATGACTACGAGCAACTGCTGCTGACCTTCGGCACGGACTACCAAGACGTGCGTCATGAGCGAACCACCGGCGCGGTAAATGAATTCTTCGATCCCGAGCCGTTTCAGGAGCGCGTGTTTGCGATGCGACAAGAGTTTGATTATGCCGGGCTCGAAGGCCGGCTGCTGTCATCATCCTACGCGCCGGTGCCGGAGCATTCGAATCACGCGCCCATGCGACGGGAGCTGCGGCGAATCTTTGAGGCGCACGCCCAGAGTGGGCGCGTGACATTTGACTACAAGACGCGAGTGTACTTTGGGCGTTTGAAGTGACGCATGAAGTGACTCTGGAGAACTGATGTCCGACGAGAAATCGTTTCACATGACGCCCGACGAATTCCGCCGCCACGGCCATGCCGTGGTGGATTGGATCGCCGATTATCACGCCGGCATCGAATCGTTCCCCGTACTCTCGCAGGTAAAGCCGGGTGAAATTCGCGCCGCGCTTCCGCCGAATCCTCCATCGCACGGAGAGCCGTTTGAAGCCTTGCTGAAAGATGTCGAGCGATTGATTCTGCCCGGCGTCACGCATTGGCAGTCCCCGAATTTTTTTGCGTATTTCCCGTGCAACGCGTCCGGACCTGGAATTCTAGGCGATCTTCTTTCGTCAGGTCTGGGCGTGCAGGGGATGCTGTGGTCGACCAGTCCAGCATGCACGGAACTGGAAACGCATGTGATGGATTGGCTAGTCAGAATGCTGGGTCTGCCCGAGAGATTTCTGTCGTCAAACACAGGTGGCGGCGTCATTCAGGATACCGCTTCGAGTGCGGCGCTCTGCGCCTTGCTGGCCGCACGCGAGCGGGCGACCAATTACGTGAGTAATAAGAAAGGCTGTGACGGACGGCTGCTCGCATACGTTTCAGCGCAAGCGCATTCTTCCCTGGAAAAAGGTGCAATGATCGCCGGCATCGGCGCGGAAAACCTGCGGCTGATCGAAGTCGACGAGAATCTCGCCATGCGGCCGGATGCGCTGGCACGCCAAGTGGACGCAGACCGGCGCGCCGGTCTCACTCCCTTTTTTGTGTGTGCCACTGTAGGCACTACTTCATCCAACGCCATGGACCCAGTTGCCGCGATCGGCGGAATCTGCCGCCAACACAATCTTTGGCTGCACGTGGACGCTGCCATGTCAGGCACCGCGATGCTCTGCCCCGAGTTTCGCCACCTCCAGGACGGAGTTGACCTGGCCGACAGTTACAATTTCAATCCGCACAAGTGGATGTTCACCAACTTCGACTGCAGCTGCTTCTGGGTCGCCGACCGGAAAGCGCTGATTCAGACGTTAAGCATTCTGCCCGAATACCTGCGCAACCAAGCGACGGAATCGGGTGCGGTCATTGACTATCGCGATTGGCACATTCAACTCGGACGGCGCTTCCGCTCGCTGAAGCTGTGGTTTGTGATTCGCCACTATGGGATCGAAGGCCTGCAGCATCACATTCGGCAGCATGTGAAGCTGGCGCAGCAGTTCGCCGAATGGGTGCGGAGCGATGATCGCTTTGAGTTGGCCGCGCCCGTGCCCTTGAATCTGGTCTGCTTCCGCCACCAGGCCGGAGAGGCGGCGAATCAAAACATTATGGAGCGGCTGAACCGGAGCGGCGATTTGTTCCTCACGCACACGAAGCTGAACGGGAAGCTGACACTGCGCCTCTGCGTGGGACAAACAAACACGCAGGTGCGCCACGTGGAGAACGCCTGGAAGAGAATTCAGGAAGCTGCTCTTTGAAGACGGTCAGCGATGCGGACGGTCAATGAGCAGATTGCTTCAATCTGCCGACATGGGCGCAGGCCGCGCCACTACAGGGGTTTTCGGAACCGATTCTTCTTGCGGCGTGGCCAGCCACTTGCGCACTTCAGGCAGCGCCTGCCGCATGGCGGCTTCACCGACGCGGATCAGATCTTTGGCGCGCTTGAAGTCATCGTAGCCGAAGCCGGCAACGTCGGGTTCGATGACCAGGTCGGCGGCGTCGCGCCACAGACAGGACATCGCATCCTGAGCGATGGCGAACGATTGTCCGATGACGTCGAACAAATTGCGCGGGGCTCCGCCATGGGCCCACGTGCCCTTCAGATGCACCGCCAACACGCGATCGGCGCCCATTTCGCGCACCGGACGCGTGGGCACCGGATGCGACAGCATGCCATCCACCAGGTAGCGGCCGCGAATCTGCACCGGCAGAAACATGCCGGGATAAGCGCAACTGGCACGCACGGGATCGATGATCGAACCGGAGTGAAACACCACCCCTTCGCCGGTATTGAAGTCAGTCGCGGTCACGCCGAGAGGAATCCGCAACTCTTCGAAAGTCTTCACTTTCAAGATGCGCGTCAGAAAAGAAATCATGCGATCGTTCGAGGCAAAGCCGCACCGCGAGAGCGTCCAGCGGGCAAAATTGTTGAAGCGGACGCTGGCCGCCATGTCTTCCAATTCCTGGAGCGAGACCCCGCTGCAATAGGCCGCGCCGATAAGCGCACCCACGCTGGTCCCGGCAACCATGCGGACAGGAATAGCTTCTTGTTCAAGGACCTTCAGAACTCCAACGTGGGCGATGCCGCGGGCAAAGCCTCCGCCCAAAGCGAGGCCAATGGCGGTAGTACGAGACGGCAAAATCGGAATGGTCTGTCGGGAGAGTTCCCGCCCGAAGGCTTGTACTGACCGAATAATCTTTCCCAGACTATTCACAGCAAACCCCACGTTTCCGGCCCGCTCACACCAGGTACTAAAACTGTACCTAGCAGGTAAGATGCCACAATTGCACAGATGTTTGTAAGGGCACATCGGTGCCACTATTTATTACCTTGGGAAGGCCCCTTCGTTTGGTAACGGTTACTGTTGGAGCAGCAGTTGCGTGACGAAGTTCCTGTAGAACTGATAAGTTGCGGACAGTATGATGCGCGAATTTTCAGCTGGTGGGGTCGTCCTCAAGAAACAGGACAGTGCCTGGTGGGTGGCCGCCATTGAGCTTCCCGTGGCAACGGACACGATTCCCGGCCTTGCGAAACGAGCTGTCCGAGCGAAACCGAAGCCAGTTCTATGCCTGCCCAAAGGCTTGATTGATCCCGGTGAGAAAGCGCTGGAGGCGGCCCTGCGCGAAGTTCGAGAAGAAACCGGAATCATCGCGGTTCCAATCACAAAACTCGGCGATATTAAGTATGTTTACGCGCGATCCTGGGGCGATGGCGAGCGTGTCTTCAAGATTGTCAGCTTCTATCTGCTGCGCTACGAATCAGGCGAAATCGACAATATCACCGAAGATATGCGAATCGAAGTAGGGCGCGCAAAGTGGGTACCGCTGAAGGATGCGCCTCAGTTATTAGCCTACAGCGGCGAGAAACAAATGGCTCGCGAGGCGCTCGAATATATCGAAGCCCACGCGGAGCTATGAGTGCCGTGCTGGATAAATTGTCCTCGCAGCAATTACCATTGCCGTTCACAGATCCCTTTCAGTTCGGGGGTGAAATCCGATGGCGTGCCAATTGAAACCTGGCCATCGAAATCCTCTGTGCTCGCTGTGTCCTCTGTGGTTAAGACTTTTATCTGAGGCCTGATTCATGAAGCGCATCAACAAGGTCGCTGTGCTTGGCGCCGGAACCATGGGCGCCCGCATCGCCGCGCATTTCGCCAACGCGGGGATTCCCAGTTATTTGCTCGACATTGTCCCGCCCGACGCCGACAGACCGGCGCGAAACAAGATCGCCGCCGCTGGGCTCGATGCCGCCAAGAAATCCAAGCCAGCAGCGTTCATGGATTCGTCGCTCGCCCGATTTGTCACTGTCGGAAATTTCGAAGATGACCTGCAGAAGCTCGCCGAGGTTGACTGGATCATCGAAGCCGTGGTCGAGAATTTAGACATCAAACGGGCGTTGTTGAGAAAAGTGGAAGGCGTCCGCAAGCCCGGGACGATCATTACCACTAACACCAGCGGCCTGCCCGTGGGCAAGATTGCAGAGGGATTCTCGGACGATTTCCGCCGGGCATGGTTTGGCACCCATTTCTTCAATCCGCCCCGCTACATGCGCTTGCTGGAGATCATTCCCACTCCCGACTCCGACCGCGCCGCCATCGATGCCGTCTCATATTTCGCCGACGTGCGCCTGGGCAAGGGCGCGGTGATCGCCAAAGATACGCCCAACTTTATCGCCAATCGCATCGGAACTTTTTCTGTCTTGAACGTCATGCGATTGATGCAGGAAATGGATCTCACCATCGAAGAAATCGACGCACTTACCGGACTGGCCGTGGGATGGCCAAAGTCGGCCACGTTCCGCACCATCGACTTAGTCGGGCTCGACATCCTTGGCCATGTAGTCGGCAACATGACCAGGAATGCTGGTGGGGGGGAGGCGGCCTCGCCCTCCGCTCTCGACGAGCGCAGTGACCTCAAGCTCCCCGATTTCTATCAGCAAATGCTGCAGCGCAAATGGCTGGGCGACAAAACCAAAGGGGGCTTCTACAAGAAAAGCGTAGGAGGGGCGCCCTCGCCCGCCGACTCCAGCCAGGAAAACGAACGCCTGGCCCTGAACTGGAAGACCTTGGAATACCATCCACGCCAGAAACCGAAATTCTCCGCGCTCGACATGGCGAAAAATATCGAGGACACCGGCACGCGCCTGCGCACGCTGCTTGGCCTAAGTGGCAGCCCTCCGCAGAAAGGCGACAAGGCCGGAGAATTTCTCTGGGCGGCGCTTTCCGATCTCTGGACCTACTCCGCCAACCGCGTGCCGGAAATTTCCGACTCCGTCGTCGAAATCGATCGCGCCATGCGCCTTGGCTTCAACTGGGAACTCGGCCCCTTCGAACTTTGGGACGCAGCCGGCGTGGGAGCGACCATCGCTCGCATGAAGAAGGAAGGCAAGCCGGTCGCGGCCAATATCGAAAAGCTGCTGGCAGCGGGCCAAAAGTCGTGGTACGCCGACGATCCCGCAACGTCTTCAGGCCGTAAGTATTGGGATTTGGCCAGCAGCAGCTGGCAACCCGTCGAAGTCCCGGCTGGCGTGTGGTCGGTCACAGTCGCGAAAAAATCCAACGGCGTAGTGAAGAAAAATTCCGGGGCGTCGCTGGTGGATATCGGCGACGGCGTGGCCTGCATCGAGTTCCACAGCAAGATGAACTCGTTGGGCGCCGACATTGTCGGTTTAATTATCCAATCGTTGAAGCCCGGTGGTCCAGGAGACGCCTTCGACGCGTTCGTCATCACCAACGACGCCACGAACTTTTCCGTGGGCGCCAATCTGATGCTGCTGCTCATGAGCGTGCAGGAAGAAGAGTGGGACGACGTGGACCTCGCCATCCGCCAGTTCCAGGGGATGACGCAGGCCATCAGGTTCTCGCCGAAACCAGTAGTCTCCGCGCCCTTCGGCCTTTGCCTTGGCGGCGGCACGGAAATTTCGTTGCACGCAGCCGCGCGCCAGCCCCATGCAGAACTCTACACCGGCTTGGTCGAAGTGGGTGTCGGCTTGCTTCCCGGCGGCGGAGGCTGCAAGGAGATGCTGTTGCGCGCCGTTGACACTGCGGCCGCCTCTCGCGGAAAAGTTTCCGGCGGAGCTCTCGCCGGCTCGGTTGAAATGATGGAAGCGATGAAGAAAGCATTCGAAGCCATCGCCACCGCCAAGGTCGCCACCTCAGCCCATGAAGCGCGCGGCCTCGGCTTCCTGTCCGACTCCGACCGCATCACCATGAACCGCGAGCGCGTCCTCTCCGACGCCAAGACGCGCGCCCTCGAACTGGCGCGTGCAGGGTACGAACCGCCCGTTCCGCGCACCGACATTCCCGCACCGGGCGAAAGTCTTCTGGCCGCGCTCAAAATGGGCGTTCACCTCATGCGCCAGGGCGACTTCATCACCGACTACGAAGTAAAACTGGGCGGAAAGATCGCCGAAGTCCTCTGCGGCGGCAACGTCACTCCCGGCACGCCGGTCAGCGAGCAGTACATTCTCGACCTGGAGCGCGAAGGCTTTAAATCCCTCTGCGGCGAGAAGAAAACGCAAGAGCGGATTCAGTACACGCTGAAGACGGGGAAGACGCTTAGGAACTGATTGCCGGGGGCCAAATATGATAGAGCTACGGTATAGAGCTTTGTCTATCAGCTATTGACAATAGCTATCTGCATAGCTATTATTAGACGGAGGGAAGGTGACGCATGTCCTACGTTAGTCCGCGACAAGTGCTGTCTCCAAAGAGCCGAGTCGGCCGCATCCTTGAGGTAATTCACGACCCTGGTGAGAATGGAATGAGCGTGGCCCGGATTATTTGGGATGAGGAATCGGTCGTGGCGATTCGTTGGAACGGCAACTCGGAGCAGCCCCTGGGAAATCCCATGTCGCGGCGGCAGCCGACATGGTTTGTTGTAGGGGGATATGCCGCAGCCAGCGTCGAGCAAGCGGCACGCGAGGCTGCCGAGCGGTCACCAAACAGCCTAATCGCGAAGTATCGAGAGATGGCCAATGACTCGGAGCGCGAACGCGAAGCCGAAGAGTGGAGCGAGGGACTGATCGGCGATGCATCCGCGCAGAGGTGAAGTGTGGTGGGTCTCGTTCGACGCTTCGGTCGGCGGCGAGGTGCAGAAAACGCGACCTGCAATGATCATTAGTAACGATTCCGCAAACGCCGTCCTGAACCGGGTGATTGTGGTTCCGATTTCGAGTCAGGTGGCGAAAGTCTATCCGGGCGAGGCTCTGATAAGTGTCAACGGACAGCAGCGTAAAGCGATGGCAGACCAGATCGCGACCGCTTCGAAGCAACGGCTGAAGAGTAAGCTCGGAAATCTATCTCATACCGATGTCGGTGCCGTCGAAGACGCCGTCCTACTGCAAATGGCGATCCGAAGGTGAGGCTATGCGAAAACACGAAAAGGCCAGAGCGATCGCTCTCGGGCTTGGAATCCTTATCGTCGGTTGCCAACTGGCCCCCGCGCAAAAAGAACCTCCCGCAAAGGAATCCGCGCCCGATGTGCCGGACGCAATCGCCGTGCCCGCTGGTCTTGAGCCTGTGCTGTTCGTTCGCGCCAAAGGATCCCAGATCTACACCTGTCAGGCTGGAGCGGACGGCAAGTTTAGTTGGACTTTGAAAGGGCCGGAGGCCGAGTTGAAGGATCGGAAAGACAAAGTGATCGGGCAGCATTCGGCTGGACCAACCTGGAAGCTGAAAGACGGCAGCGAGGTCACGGGCAAAGCGGCAGGACACGTTGACTCGCTCGATCCGGACTCGATTCCCTGGTTGCTGGTGAATGTCCAGAGCCATACGGGAAAAACTGGACTGCTGACCAACGTGACGACGATTCAGCGCGTCCACACCCACGGCGGCAAGCCCGGCAACGACTCTTGCGATGAGTCCCACAAAAGCGCGGAAACCAAGAGCGATTACACTGCCGACTATTATTTTTTCGCACCGGCGAAGTGATCTTTACATGAAGGTTCGTGAAGTGATCAAGCGCCTGGAACGAGATGGCTGGCGACTGGCCCGCACCAAAGGCAGCCACCGCCAATATCATCATCCGACAAAGCCGGGAACAGTTACCCTTGCGGGTCATCCGTCAGTGGACATTCCGCCCGGAACGTTGAACGATATCCTTTAAGCAGGCAGGATTGAAATGAAGTATCTTGTTATCTACGAGAAGTCGGCCGAGGGTTGGGGGGCTTATGCTCCCGATCTCCCCGGCCTCGGTGTCGCCGGTGCTACGCTGGATGAGGTGAAAGAACTCATCCGTGAAGCCATGGAGTTCCACCTTGAAGGCATGCGCCGGCACGGCGACCTAATTCCTGCCCCAAGCGCCACCACGGAATACATCACGGTCTAATTCCCATGCGCGAAGTCATCATTGCCTCTTCAGTTCGTACGCCCGTGGGACGCGCCTACAAAGGCACGCTCCGCTCTACTCGTCCCGATGAACTAGCCGCGGTCGCGATCCAAGGCGCGCTGCAACGCCTGCCGCAACTCGACGCCAGGGAAATTGAAGACGTTATCCTGGGCTGCGCCATGCCTGAAGCCGAGCAGGGGATGAACGTGGCCCGCATCGCCTCCCTGCGTGCGGGACTACCGGTCGAGGTCTCGGCGCTCACGATCAACCGCTTCTGTTCTTCCGGACTGCAATCGATTGCCATGGCGGCAGAGCGCATTATGAGCGGCGGCGCGGAGGTTGTTGTTGCCGGCGGGACAGAATCAATGACGATGATTCCCATGGGCGGGCACAAGATCGCGCCCAATCCCTGGCTCGTCGATCATTATCCAGACGCTTATCTTTCCATGGGTCTCACAGCCGAGCGCGTGGGCCAGCGCTTCGGCATCACGCGGCAGGCGGCAGACGAGTTCTCGTTGCGCAGTCATCAGAAAGCATTGGCAGCCATTCAAGCCGGGAAGTTCGAGGATGAAGTCGTCCCCGTTCCGGTGAGTTTCAGCACGCCGAACGGGTCGAAGCCCAAGCGTCAGGAGATTGTGTTCAAAACAGACGAAGGCCCGCGTGCCGACACTTCGCTGGAAGCGCTGCTCGCTTTGAAGCCGGCATTCCACGTGAAAGGGACGGTAACCGCGGGGAATTCGTCTCAGATGTCGGACGGGGCCGCTGCCGCCGTGGTCATGTCGGCAGAGCGTGCAAAGGCTCTGGGCATTATTCCGCTGGCGCGTTATGTGTCGTTCGCCACGGCAGGATACAAACCGGAGGAGATGGGAATCGGTCCGGTATTCGCCATTCCAAAGGCGTTAAAGTTGGCGGGGCTGACGCTGGCAGACATCGATGTAATCGAATTGAACGAAGCCTTCGCGGCACAGTCGCTGGCAGTGATCAAGGAAGCCGGATTGGATCCTGAAAAGGTCAATCCCAACGGCGGCGCAATTGCCTTGGGACATCCGCTGGGATGCACCGGAGCGAAACTGACGGCGAGCCTGATCCGCGAACTGAAGCGGCGCAAGGGCCGCTACGGTATGGTGACGATGTGCGTAGGCGGGGGCATGGGAGCGGCTGGAATTTTCGAAAACCTGAACTGAGAATGGCGTTATAATTCGCCGCAGGAGGGTTCTTATGGCTCTCGCCCGCCTTCTCGCCACCCTGTTGCTATGCTCTCTTCCTGCCTTCGGCCAGATTCCCTCAATCAGCGGCACCTCGATTCACGCCGACGCTGTTTCCTCCGATGCGATGGAGAAGAATAGCGCGAAGACACTCTTGGAACCTTGGCAGATCATTCCGGATCGGCCCGCGCGCTCGAGTTCGGATTCGATGGACCACATTCGCATTGACCAGTACCGTGTCGATCAGGGCGAGCTGGACCTCCGGACTGGTCATTCAAAGTCACAGCTCAAGAATCGCACGCTGGTTATGGGTCTCGACGGAACACTGGATAGCGATACGACCTGTTACACGATGCGCAGCTATGTGGTCGCGCGCGATTCCAAGGATTCGGATTCCACGCACCCGGCGGGTTATTCGACCTGCCAACCTGCGTCCCGGTACCGGGTGAAGACCACAGAGGAACGCTCGGTTTCGCCGCAACGCTGAGCGATCCTTGCCGAACGTTTTTTGGGCGCATCGCTTCGCTGTTTGACACAGTTCAGAAGTATGCTTCGAACTTCGGCCGCCTCGTCCCACCTCAAGTCCGAGGTCGGCCCTTCTCACCTCGACCCTTCTTCCTGCTCTTCCGAATCGTTCACCAAGTCCACCACATGGCCGCGAATCGCAAACGTCTGCTTCGCGCCTGCCGCCGGCTCAAAGCTGACGCGCATCGGAGTGCGCTGCCACGACGGTGGTGGGCAGGCCGAGTCGGGTATGGCGTTCTCTAGCGCACCGTCATTGGACAGCGGCTTTTTCAGTACGGGCTTGCGACGGCCGATTTGCGCCACCATAGCAAACGTCCACTTTCCATCCTCCCCAACTCCGCAATAGGCGACGTAATCTCGATACCAACTGGCTGCGGAATAATAAACATCGAACTCCGGAAGACTGATAGGGGAAACGTGGCCCGTTTGCCGATCGACAAGCAGCCAGCCTCCGCGCTCCCACTGCCAGCGCGGGGCGGGATCCCCGGGAAGACCGTCATTCACCCGGAACATGCGCCGCAGCACAAACAGCCGCTCGGTCACTTCGTGCGGCGCACCCACAGCGTACTCCTTGACGCGTCCATCAATGACGAGCGCGCGGATCTTGAGGGCGACAGGTTTGTCTGTGTCCGAACCTGTAAGCCACTGTACGGATGTCCATTTCCCGAATGTGATGACATGAGCTTTCGTGGCTGCCTGCGCGACGGTAGAAAGCACGGCGGCACAGACGAGCAAAGGGCCGACGATTGGTATAGTACGCATGTGCCGAGAGTAGGCAGCAATCGAAACCAAAGCAAGTTCCTGGGTCACATTCGCAGGGACCAGGTGCCAAAGTGGGAATAGCGGAATCGGCGAAATGATGCTAGGGTTCCAAGAAACTAGCTTCCTCCGGCGAAGATCGGAAAATGGCGTTAAAATCAAGGTGTTCGGTAAGCGATTCATCATGCGCGTCCCGCCTCCGTCTTCCACTCCGTCACTGCCGGTCGGGTGGACAACTGCGAAAGGTGAAGTCGCTTCTTATCAAGATATGGGTGATCTTCTAATACGACGTCGTCCGCCGCAAATCCTGGTCGTCAACGACCAGCCCAGCATTGCCGGCCTGATGAGCCAGTTGCTCAGCATGCGCGGATACGACGTGATCACGGCCTCTAGCGCCGAGCAGGCCGAAATCGAAATCCGCAAACAACTGCCCGACCTGATCCTCTCCGACGTAATGATGCCCGGAAAGTCGGGTTACGAATTCTGCCGCGGCTTAAAAGAAAATCCGGACACGCGCCTCATTCCTTTCGTGCTGATTACGGGTCTCAGCGACAGCACTGACAGAGTGCGCGGCATCGAAGCCGGTGCCGACGATTTCCTGAACAAACCGGTGCTGGCCGAGGAACTTATTGCGCGCGTCAAGTCGCTGCTCCGCCTGAAAGAATTCACCGACGAACTGGAGACCGCGGATTCCGTTTTGTGCACGCTGGGCCTGATCGTGGAGGGGCGCGACCCCTATACCGAGGGCCATTGCGAGCGGCTGTCGGTGCGCGCCGCCGATCTCGGCCGCCACCTAGGCATGGATGAAGATTCTTTACTCGCCCTGAAGCGCGGCGGATATCTGCACGACCTGGGCAAGATCGCGGTGCCCGACGAGATCCTGAAAAAGGGTAGCGACCTCACCGCAGCGGAATGGGACGTCATGAGACTCCATCCCATCACCGGGGAAAACATCTGCAAGCCTCTGCATTCTCTGCGGCTGGTGCTGCCCATTATTCGTCACCATCACGAACACTCGAACGGCTCGGGCTACCCGGACGGCTTGGTAAAGGGCGAAATTCCAGTGCTCCCTCGAATCCTGCAGGTGGTCGACGTGTACGACGCGCTGCGCACCGCTCGCTCCTACAAACTTCCGCTGACCCATGAGCAAGCCGCTCTGACCATGCGCGAAGAGGCCGCCCGCGGCCTGTGGGACGCTGATTTAGTGGCAGAATATTTTTCTATGCTCGAGCAGCAAAGCTTGGTCGCCTGAGGCAGTTCTTAGTTCGGGGGCACAGTCAGTGGAGATGCGGCTGCACACGTCAACAGGGGGTCAGAAAGTGAGCGTGCCGCAGTCGCCGCCTCGGCACCTGGGTTGTCGCTCACGTTCTTGATGGCTTCCGGGGCAGGCCCTTCCTGGTGCAAGAAGTGACTAGTGGGGATCCTGACCTGGACCAGCGTGCCGGGATTGCAATTCTCCAGTAGTAATTCCCCGCCAAATTCCTTCGCGCGTTGCCGCATGCCTCCTACCCCGACGCCGATGCTGCCGGGACGGCACTCGACCACACTGGCATTCACACCCTTTCCGTCGTCACGAACGCCAACGATCAACTGGCCATCCTGTTGGTGCAGCGTGACCCAGGCGTTGCGCGCTCCGGCATGGCGGAACACATTATTCAACGCTTCCTGGACGATGCGAAAGACGGCCGTTTCCAATTCCCGCGGGAACCGGGGAAATTCGCTGGGCTGCAGATCGAGAGAGGTGCCGATGCCGCTGCGCTTGGTGATTCCTTCGAGGAACCAGGCGATGGCAGAACTCAGGCCGACCTCATCCAGTAGAGGAGGATGCAGAAGATGGGAAATACTGCGGACCTGTTGCAGGGCACGATCGAGCATGGCGCTGGCATCGGCCGCACCCAGCAGTTTGCCTGAGTCAGCCGATTCGCCTTGAAGGAGGAATCCGTCCAGAACCATTTTTGCGGCGGTGAGTTCCTGGCCTAAACCATCGTGCATGGCGCGGGCGATGCGGCGGCGTTCCTCATCCTGGGCGGCAATGAGGCTGTTGGAGAGACGGCGGAGTTCGCGATTCAGACTTTCTAATTGCAGGGCTCTGCGATGCAATTCCGCAAAAACCGAGACCTTGGCGCGCAGCACTTCAGGAATGATGGGCACGGAAATGTAGTCCACGGCCCCTGTGCGATAGCCCTTCAGCCGGTCGAAATCGGAGAGACATACCGCCGAGATAAAGATAATGGCCAGTTGCTGAAAGCGGGGATGCTGGCGAATGGTATCGGCCAACTCAAAACCATCCATGCCGGGCATGCTGACGTCGGTTAGAACGACAGCGACATCATTTTTCAGGAGGAGTTCGAGCGCTTCGCTGCCGGACCTGGCTGAGATGAGATTTTCGTCCAAATCACCGAGTATGGCTTCGTAGGTGAGCAGCTTGGCAGGCTGGTCGTCCACCATCAGTACGTTGACTTTTTCTTTGGCGCGCATTCGTAGTTCTCCAATCTCCGGTAGTGGCGACACGCGGGATTCGATTCAAGAACTTGTAGGAACGCTCGGCGATTCCGATTGCGAGATTCTCAGTCCAAACTTGCGCTCGGAAGCCAGACCGAGTTGCGAACACTGACCGGGTTTTATCACGATAAGGGGAAGAAACGCCTTACGGTATTTGCTGTAGGAGGCGACGAGTGCGCTCGGCAGCGATTCACTTGACCGGCGTGGCATTCGATTTCAGACCTTCGGCGTATCCCCGCACGCCCGTTGGGGCTCGACGTCAGGCCAACCGGGCGTTGCTCGGCGGACGCCGAGGGCATTCCCGTAAGGGCTGGCGGCTTCCAGTAAGGTGAAGAGTTCTGCACACATGGTGCATTTATTGGGAGCAAGAAGGGCTTATTCTATTGATGTGGCGCTTGCAGCTTTGGCCCGCTAAGTGCACAATCTAGGAGGTTGTGTGACCTGCACATCGGTATTGTGCGAGTTTGGAGAAGGTCGAAGATGAAACGTCACCAAATATTCCTCACGCTGCTACTGTCCACCGCATTTGCGCTTCCGGGGCTGTCTCAGCAAAACAATGCCACTTCAAGCGGGCAGGCTGGAGCCACGGGAGATCAAGCCGCTCCCGCTTCTGCCTCTCAAAGCGCGACAGCGAGCGATCGTGAACCCATTCCGCCGCCCACTTCCACCAACTTCTGGGACGGGGACGATCCCAACCTGGTCAACCTGGTCGCGCACCCATTTGCCAACAAGAAGTACGTGCAGCGAAGGGTGGGCCCGATTCGGGACCGTCTTAATGAACTCGACCAGCTGACCTCGGAAAACAGCCGCTCGATCAAGGACGTTGACAGCCGGGCGCAACAAGGCATTCAGCTGGCGTCAGAAAAGGTCAATCTTGCGGACCAGCATGCGACGGATGCCAACAATAAGGCGCAGATGGCGCAGACCAGCGCGACCCAAGCTTCGACCCGCGTCGCCAGCGTCGAACAGATGGTAGGGAGTCTGGATCAATATAAAGCCGGCGCGCAGACCGAAATTCGATTCCGTCCGGGTCAAAGCGTTCTGAGCAAGTCGGCGAAGGATGCGCTGGACGAGATGGCGGCTCCGTTGAAGGATCAGCGCAGCTACATCATCGAAGTTCGCGGCTTTGCCCCAGGTCACGGCACCGCTGCCATTGCGAGCTCGCGGAAGATGGCGGATTCGGTGGTGCGCTACCTCGTGCTTAACCACGAGATCCCTGTCTACCGCTTGTATGTGATGAGCATGGGGAATGCCGCGGTGGCTGGCGGCGAGGGGACCATGGCAAAGAACACTACCGGGGGACGCGTGGAAATTAGTGTAATGAAGAATGACCTGGTGGGATCGGTTCAGCATTGAGTCGCAGCCAAGTTATGAGATGCTTTCGGGCGAGTCCGCCAGGACTCGCCCTTTTTTCCGGCGTTCGCCTTCGACTCACGAAGATAATGAACGCTCGGCATCCTTTGATCTGAAGGACCTGGAGCTCGAACCCGATAGCCAAAGCAGGGTACGCGGCAGCCCAAAGCAGCTGCCGACTGCGGTGCTTTAGCTTGATACTGAGCGTCATTTCTCGTGCGATTCGGATACCGATCTCCTCTGAGGATTGCTCAAAGGCGGGGACCTCGTAGCGGAATTCTCGTTAAGAGGGGCGGGAGTACCCGCCAAAACGCAGGGAAAAACTTACAAGGGTCATGACCGGCTCCAGAAGGCGGTGGAACAAATCCTACTTCAGCTCAGCCAGCTTCTGGGTGGCCAATTGCCCGGCTTCGGCGCCGGGATTTTCTTTCTTGATCTGCTCGTAGAGCCGCTTGGCTTCGAGCGGCTGGTTGGAATTTTGGTAGAGTTCGGCCAACTGCAGTTGCGCGGTTACCTTACTGACTGACGCGGTGGGCTTGTTGATCAGCTCCTGATAAAGCGCCACGGCCTCTTTCGTACGGTGCATCTGGCCGTAAACCGAGGCAAGGGCAGATTTGGCGACGGCGGCAACTTCGCGGTTCCCGGCGGAGGCCACCAACTTGAAGTTGCGTTCGGCGGTCGCGTCGTCATTCAGGTTTGCAGCAGTCACGCCGAGAAAGTAGTGCGCCATGTCGGTGGTGCGGGTGTGGGGATACTTGTTGACGATTGCCTGAAATTGTTTCTGGGCGATTTGGGCACGCTCTTTGGCGGAAGTGAAGCTGGGGACGTCAGGCTGCGCTGGAGTTCCCTCGGGACGCAGCTGCGTATCCATGGTGCGAACTGCCTGCGAAAGATCGAAGCTTGCTTTTTCGTCCTGGGCGCTCAGGTAATACCATCCGCCAATTACGGCGGCGAGAACAATGGCGATGGCAACTGCGGAGATGATTAGCGTGGTGCGGTGGGCGACGGTCCAATCCGCCGTCTTTTCGGCAGCGTCGAAGGTGACACGGCTGAAGGCATCCTGCTTGAGTTGATGGCGGGTTTCTGCGCGCACGGACTTCCCTTCTGGTTAGAAACGGTGGGCTGGATTAAGAATATGACAAACTAAAAGTTTAACAGGGCCGAAACGGAGCCGTCAAAAGAGGGCCCGAAGATTTTCCTTCCAATCTAGCGCGCGGCCCCTTATGCCGCAGCAGGTGAGGTGCCGATCTCCACGGGATTGGAGAGGGCAGGGCTTTCACTGATCGGCAGGCAAACTATGATAACTGTGCCGGTCGCGTTCGAATTGATGTCAAGCGTGCCGCCAAGCTGGCGCAGCCGTTCGCGCATGCCTCGGATTCCGACTCCGGGCGTGCCGGAGGAAGACATTTCCGCTCTCTTTTCGGGCGGGATGCCCTTGCCCTTGTCTTCGATTTCGACCATGACTTCATCGTCGCGCTGACGGAGGCGAATCTTGGCGATGGGACTTGCGGAATGGCGGTGAATGTTGGTAAGGCATTCCTGCACCACACGAAAAATGGCGGTCTCCGATTCCCGCGGCAGGCGGCCGAAATCGCCGGGGAGATCGAGATCAACCTTGATTTTGCTGCGCACGGCAAATCCATCCACATACCAGCGAAGGGCGGAGGAAAGGCCGGCTTCATCGAGCAAAGGAGGATGCAGCAAGTGAGAAATCGTGCGCACTTCCGTGGTCATCTCACGGACTAGATTTTCGCTATCCGCCAGGGCATTGGCGGTCTTGGCCAGGCGCTCGATGTCGCCTCGTACCGCGGACAAGTTCATATTCAGCGCAGCCAGCATTTGTCCAACGCTGTCGTGCAGTTCGCGCGCAATGCGCCGTCTCTCTTCGTCCTGCAATTGCAGCAAACGCGCCGAGAGTTCACGCAGGTTTTGATTGGCGCTGTCGAGATCCGCCGTGCGTTCCTGGACGCGACTCTCGAGTTCTCCCTGCTCCCGGCGCAGTTTTTGATGCTGCCGTTGACGCGCTTCTCCCATGGCCACAATGACGATGGAGGAGAACAGGAAAACCAGGACCGGAGCGAGATCGGAAAGAGTGAGAATCCGCAACGCGTGCACTGACGGAATGAATCCATACATCGCGTTTGCAAGGGCTAACAAGATCGCGGCGATGGACGGTCCAATGCCGCAGTACCACGCAGAGAAGGCTATCGCCAGAAGTAGCAGGACAAATGTCACCCGGTCGCCCGCCCAAGGACTCAATGCGCTGCTCACCAGCGATGCGAAAATCACGGCGGCGATGGCGAGGGCGTAACGCAGGTAGGTGGTTCCTAAGATTCGCCTTGGAAAGGAAGGATTGGTCCCCATGGTCACATCCTTAGACGTCGAATCCCACAAAATCAAGATCGCGAAAGGGCAGATTGCCAAACTAACGCGGCGGCAATAACGTCAATGATAACAGGATCGTGAATCGCGAGAAACCGTTAAAAGGAGGTTTTTCGTGGCTGCGGCGGGAAGGGAGCCGGGAGCCGAGCCCGGCGCTATGCCTTTCGCAACGCTCGGGATATCTGCTACTCTGCCTGTTCCGTTCTGAGGGAAAGAAGAAAATGTCATCGCAAAAGATGTTGGTCTCAACCTTCGCAGTACTGTTGGTTTTCAGCTTTTCGGCATCCGCGGCCGATAAGAAATCCAAAGATGCGAAAGCTGAAGAGACGAGTCACCCTTCGTACGAACTGGCTCAACCGGCGACAGAGAATCTGGATTCCACGATGTATCAACGCATTCGCGACGAGGGCCTTTCGCACTCGCACGTCATGGAATTTGCCTCGGCACTGGCGGACGGGATTGGGCCCAGGCTGACCGGGTCTCCAAACCTGAAGCGGGCGAATGAGTGGACGCGCGATCAGTTCGCCGCCATGGGATGCAGCAATGCCCACCTTGAGGATTGGGGCGAGTTTGGCATGGGCTGGCGGCAGCTCAACACCTGGGTTCGCATGTCGGCGCCGGACACGGCCGTGTTTATTGCGCAGTCACTTCCCTGGTCGCCGTCGAGTAAAGGGCCGGTGAGCGGACGCGCGATTTGGGTGAATGCGAAGGATGAGAAGGAGTTGGAGAAGTATAAGGGCAAGCTGGAGGGCAAAATTGTTTTCTTCGGCGAGATGCGCGAGGTAAAGCCGGTCGAAAAGCCGCTCTTCGAGCGGCGGGACGACGCGAATCTCAAGCAGACCGCCGAATACCCGGTACACATCGGCGAGCACGAAGATTTCTTCACCACATTTATCAAGCGGCTGGAATTCCGCGAAAAGGCAGGACAGTTCTTTGCCGCCGAACATGCCGCCGGGATCGTGGTTCCCAGCCGCGATGGGCGCAATAATGGAGGTTCAGGGGGAACGATTTTCGACGATGGCGGATCGGGGATGGGGTGGTTCACTTACAAACGCGATCATGCCGAGTCTCTGCCGATCGTCGTCATGGCAATTGAGAATTACGGGCGCGTGTACCGGCTGCTTAATGCGAACGTGCCGGTCACGGTCGAGATGGATGTGGAGACGGAATTTACCGGCGATCATGAACATGGCTTTGACACGATCGCGGAAATTCCCGGCACCGATCCGAAACTGAAAGATGAAGTGGTGATGGTGGGCGGGCACCTGGATTCGTGGGCGTCGGCAACCGGCGCGACCGACAATGGAGCGGGAACCGTCGTGGCGATGGAAGTGATGCGCATCCTGAACGCTTTGCATGTGCAGCCGAGGCGGACGATCCGCGTGGGCTTGTGGACGGGAGAAGAGCAAGGCGAATTTGGTTCTTACGGTTATGTGAAGCAGCACTTCGGATATGTCCCGCTCTCGACCACGCCCGAACAGATGAAACTGCCGGACTTCTTGCGCAAGCCCTCGGGACCGCTCCAGGTGAAGCCGGAGCAGCAGAAGATTTCCGGATATTTCAATCTGGACAATGGATCAGGGAAAATTCGCGGAGTTTATCTACAGGAGAATGCCTCAGTCGCTCCTATCTTTCAGCAGTGGATCGCGCCACTGCAGGACTTAGGTGTGAGCACTTTGACGATGAGAAATACGGGCGGGACGGATCACGAAGCGTTCGATTCGGTCGGAGTGCCGGGATTCCAGTTTATTCAGGATATGCTCGATTACGGATCGCGCACCCATCACTCCAACATGGATACGTATGAGCGGCTGCAGCCGGATGACCTGGCTCAGGCAGCGGTGGTTGAGGCAATCTTTGTTTACAACACGGCGATGCGCGACCTGATGTTGCCGCGCAAGCCGTTGCCGCGTCCGGAGCTGGAAGAGCAGCGCAAGGCTCCGCTGAAGAATGTGATGCCGGGGGCGGAGGCTGCGGCTGAGGAGATGAAGAAGGCAGATAATTAGTAGCGCTACTTTTTCTGTCTGTCGCTCGGCGCTGAATCCCATTTGCACTCTGAAACCTTCTTGGGGTAGCCTCGTCTAACGCGATAACCTCCGCTCTGGAGTTTTCCATGGCTGCGATTCACTTGGTAATCAACAATAGTCCTCATGACGTTGAGGTTGCTCCTGACATGCCTCTGTTGTGGGTGCTGCGCGACAAACTCAATCTAACCGGCACGAAGTATGGCTGCGGGATGGGACTGTGCGGGGCGTGCACGGTCCATCTGGACGGCCACGCCGTGCGCGCGTGCCAGACCGCTGTTTCTTCCGTCGGCGCGAAGAAAATTACGACGATCGAAGGGCTATCGGCGGATAACTCGCATCCGGTGCAACGGGCGTGGATCGCCGAGCAGGTGCCGCAGTGTGGATACTGCCAGCCCGGGCAGATCATGTCGGCGTCGGCCCTATTGACGAAAACCCCGAGGCCTAGCGACGATCAGATCGACGCCGCGATGGGCGGCAACTTGTGCCGGTGCGGCATGTATGGGCGCATCCGGCGAGCCATTCATCGGGCGAGTAGTTCAACATCCGCTCTTAGCGCGGGTTTGACCACTGTGAAAGGAGCATAGCCATGGGCATCAGCCGCCGGCAATTCGTGGTGGGAGGAGCCGTTGCCGGAGCCGGAGCGCTGGTGATCGGCGTCCGGCTTTCGGGAAATCTCGTGCGTGCGCAGGAGTCCGATGCGGGAGCAAAGAAGGCTGCGCCCAATCCGTTTGACGCCTATGTGCACGTGAAGCCGGATGGGCACATCACCTTAATCGTTGCGAAGTCGGAGATGGGGCAGGGAATCAAGACCGGGCTGGCGATGATTCTCGCCGAAGAGGCTGAAGTCGATTTCAATTCGGTGAGCGTGGAGCAGGCGGAGACGCGGCCGGATATCTACGCGCACATGGGGACGGGGGGAAGCGGAAGCACGCAGGAGAATTTCACTCCGCTGCGCCAGGCGGGCGCGACCGTGCGCCAGTTGATGATCACTGCGGCGGCGGCGAGATGGAATGTGCCCCGCTCAGAATGCGAAGCCAGGAAGGGTGTCGTGCTTCACCAGGACGCTTCCCGCAAAGCCACCTACGGAGAACTGGTAGAAGCCGCAGCTAAATTGCCCCGGCCTGATCCGGAGAAAGTCGAACTGAAGGACGAAAACGATTTTCAGCTGATCGGGCACGCCACGCCTCGTGTGGATATTCCTTCGAAGGTGAATGGCAGCGCGCAGTTCGGCATTGATGTGCGCGTTCCGGAAATGCTGTTTGCGGTGGTGGCGCGGTGCCCGACATTTGGCGGCAAGGCGGCGCACTTTGATGCGGGCAAGACCAAGGCGATTCCTGGAGTGCTCGATGTTTTTGAAATCCCTGCGCTCGGCGCGGACAAGTTCACCGCCGGGGGAGTGGTTGTAGTTGCCGATTCCACCTGGGCCGCGATGAAGGGACGGGACGCGCTGCAGATTACCTGGGACCATGGCGCGGCGGCTTCGGAATCGAGCGATGGGATGCGGCAAGCCTTGCGAGACGCCGCGCAGAAATCTGGTAAGCGGGTGCGCAACGACGGCGATGTAGATGCCGTGTTCTCCAATGGAGTGAAAAAAGTCGAGGCGGTCTACGAACTGCCCTTACTGGCCCACGCCACCATGGAACCGATGAACATCACCGCTCATGTGCGCGCAAAGGATGCCGAAGTGTGGGCGCCGACGCAGTCGCCGGATTGGGTGCAGGGAACGGTGGCTTCGGTGTTGGGACTTAAGCCGGACAAAGTAATTGTGCATACGACGCTGATGGGCGGCGGATTCGGGCGTCGCTATATGGCGGACTTTCCCGCGGAAGTGGCGCAGATTGCGAAGGTAGTAGGCAAGCCAGTGCAGTTGGTGTGGACGCGCGAAGATGATATGACACACGACTTTTACCGGCCGGCGACGTGCCATCGCATGCAGGGCGCGGTGGATGCGCAGGGGCGTCCGGTAGCGTGGTTCCATACTCTGGCCTCGACCTCGATTCGCGGCTATTGGGATCCGAAGGCCGATCCTGCCGAGGGTGAATCGGGCGGGGCAAGGCAAGTGCCTTACGCCATTCCCAATGTGCGGCTCGAATTCAACGGGGTGACCAGTGCGGTGCCGCGCGCGTGGTGGCGGTCCGTCGAACACTCCTTCAATGGTTTTGCGGTAGAAAGTTTCATCGACGAACTGGCAGCGGCGGCCGGGCAGGATCCAGTGCAGTTCCGTAGAAGTTTGCTGGTGAAACCGCCGAACTGGAAGCCGAGATTCGAATACGATCCAGATCCTGCCCGTCTTCTTGGGGTCTTGAATCTGGTGGTGGAGAAGTCGGGCTGGGCAAATCCTTTGCCCAAGGGCAAAGGCCGAGGCGTGGCTTGCTACCATTCCTTCGGAAGTTATTTTGGAGAAGTGGCGGAAGTGACGGTCAAGGGCAGCGACTTCAAGATCGATCGTGTTGTGGCCGCGGTGGATTGCGGGCAGATCGTGAATCCGGAATCGGTGCGTTCGCAGACCGAGGGCGCGATTATTTATGGACTGAGCGCCGCCCTTAAGAACGAGATCACCATCAAGAACGGCGCGGTGGAACAGACCAACTTTGACGGATACGATCCGCTGCGGATGAGTGAGGCCCCGCCGATCGAAGTGCATTTGCTCAGCAGCAAAGAAGATCCGGGCGGTATGGGAGAGCCGGCCTTGCCGTCGATCGCGCCGGCAGTGGCGAATGCGATTTTCGCCGCTTCAGGGCAGCGGTTGCGGAAGATGCCGTTTCAGTTGAAGGCCGCTTGACGGGGCAGGCACGCAAAATGCGGGTCCCGTGTACAGGTTACTGGGCCGCAATCGAAGTAGCAGGGTCCAGTTCGAGTTTGAGCCAATAACCTGGATGCGATCGGCGGCGCTTGCTTTGGAACAACTTCTTGCGAACGAATCTGGCTTAGCGCGGAGCTTCCTCCAGCAATCCCTGTTCCAGCTTTTCCTGGCATTCGATGCAGTGGCGGGTCCAGGGAACGGCCTCGAGACGCTTGGCATTGATCTCTTTGCCGCAGTGGATGCATTCGCCGAAGCTGCCTTCGCGGATGCGGGCGAGAGCCTTGTTGACCATCTGCAAGGTCTGGCGATCATTGTTGCTCTGGCTGAAGAGGAATTCCTTGGTATAGGAACTGGCGGCGCGGTCGGCGATGTCCTGGGCCGTGTCCTCGTCGGCGGAGCGGCCGTCGGCCTGGGTACGATTCACGGTACGGCGCAATTCCTGCTGCCGGGTCTCTAAGCGTTTCTTAAATGTTTCCAGCTTCTTCTTATCCATAAGTTCACTTCTACGTATCAATCGTATCAATCCTGAAAATGGCTCTCATCAAACTCTGAGGACGCCCCATCCCGGAGGCGTCCGTGGCCCTATGGCCAAACGAAGATGATAAGCGCCAAAATTAAGATGCGTCAACCGCTCCAAGGGCTGTAGCGGAGTCGATGATCGTCTGCTGCGGACGAAGCCAACCTTTTGATGAAGGAGCGCTTCTAAGCCGGGCTGCCTGAGACATGCGCTGGAGCGCTGATCCCGATCCTTCAGGCGCAACAAGTTTAGGCGTTGAAAGCGAACGTTGACCGGTAAGAAGGGTCCGCTGTCGCAGAGATTCTGCCTATCTCGGCAGTGGATCCTTCATGCTGGCCAAGGCGTATCCCATCACAGCCATGGCGGCGGCGTTCTCGCGCAACTCGGCGGGAACAATTTTATCCAGAGTGTCGGCGGCGCTGTGATGGTAGTTGAAGTAGGTCCGCCCGTCCTGCAAGATTCCGAGTGCAGGAACGCCGGCTTCTGACATTGCGGCGATGTCGGCCCCGGGCGGATAGCTGGTCGGCATCGCGATATTTCCTCCAAAACTCTGCAAGATGGAAAGCGCGGGACGCAAAAGTTCCGCGGCGTGGGGTGCCATTCTGACGTTGAAGCCGAGCGGATGAGCCGCCCCGGAATCGCTTTCGATCGCCGCTACGTGATTGGGGAATTCGGCGGAGTGATCCTTGGTATAGGCCTGGCTGCCGGCCCCGCCATTTTCTTCGTCCATCCAGGCAATCACTCGCAGCGTGCGCTTGGGGCGCAGGTGGAGCTTCTGCAGGATCTCGGCCGCTTCCATCGCAATGACCACACCCGCTCCATCGTCGATGGCCCCAGTGCCGAGGTCCCACGAATCGAGATGTCCGGAGACGACGACGATCTGCTCCGGGCGTTCGCTGCCCTTTAAGTCAGCGATGACGTTGTAGCTGGTCGCGTCGGGCATTTTTTGAGGAGTGAGGGTGAGATGCATGCGGACTTTGCCCTGCGTCGAAAGATGGGCGATCAGGTCGGCGTCTTCGGCGGTCACAGCCGCAGCCGGAATTCCTGCGGGCGCGCTGAAGCCGGTATGGGGCAATCGGAAGTCAGCGCCGCCGACCGAGCGAACTAAAGCGGCGACTGCACCGAGTTCCGCCGCCGCCTTGGGGCCGGCGCCACGATAGATCACGGCTTCCCCATAGGCCATGAATGCCATTCCTGCTGCGGCCTTTTGCTTGTCGAAGAGTTCGTTGAAGAGAACCATCTTGCCCGCGACTTTGTCGTGTCCCAGGGCTTTGAGTTCATCGAAATTGTTGACGACAACCACGTCGGCCACGATGCCTTCCGCGGGCGTCGATGAGCTTCCGCCGAGAGCGGTGAGAACGACTTTCTGCGTGGTGCCGGCGGCCTGGTCTGCATATTCGACCAGTTCGGCGGTTTCGGCACCGCGGACCCAGTGCGGCACTTTCACTTCCTCGATCTGAACCTCCAGCCCAAGCTGTCGTAATTCGCCCGCGACGTAATCGACTGCGGCTTTGGCCTGCAAAGATCCGCTGGGGCGCGGGCCGATGTTCTCGGTGAGATGGGCGACCCGCCGGTAGGCATAGTCGTCCGATAAAGCAGCGGCCTTGATCGCGGATAGCTCTTCGAGCAGTCGCGGAGGAAAGTTCTGCTGCTGCGCCTGCGACGCCTGCGGCTGCGCCGCAAACGGCATCGGGGCTGATTTAGGCGGATGGTTCTGGGCGTGGGCCGCATTTAAAAAGAAGGTGGCCGTTAGGGTAAGGAAGTAAAGTTTTGCCAAAATGAGTCGAAAGGCAGAATAGGCTTGGATCATGGTCGTGGGTCAGTGTATCTGACAGCGGGGTTAGAGCAAAACAGAGGTTGCTGTGCTGGATTACGAGGGAGGTATTTGGCGATGCCGAAATCAGCTCAAAGTTTGGACACCCATAACTTGGATACCCATTATCGGAAATCCTCTGAATTGAATGGTTGCCCCAGGCTCGGAAAGCTGCATCAAAGTCCTCAATGATCTGGACAGGAATGATCTGGTCAGGAATGAATTGGAAACCGAGGCGGTGGGGTCTCGTTTTGGGACTGTCCGCAGGCATTTGTATTTCATCGAATTGGGCGGGAGCGCAAGAGGGCAACGCCGCTTTGCCCGAGAGTCCGTCGGAGGTTGCCCGCGCCGCCAAACATGCCAACGATCCGGGGTCAGATCGCGTGGTCACCTGGCGAACTATTCCCAAAGACTTTCTCCACGATCAGAAAGTGATTTGGCTGTTTCCCGTTCAGTTAGGCAAAGGTCGCTACGTGTTGCCCACGCTGGCAATCGCAGGTGGAACCGCGGGACTCATCTATGCCGATCCGCACGCGATGCCGTATTTCCGTTCTCATGCCAGCAATCTCGACGACATCAATGACGCTTTTGATTCGTACATCACCACCGGGGAAGTTGTGTCGGTACCGGCTGCGCTGTTGATTGCCGGGTATGCCCGGCATGACTCGTATCAGGTGAGTACAGCATTGCTCGCCGCCGAGGCCTATGCTGACAGCGCGGTCGTGGACCTGGCGATGAAAGCCCTTACTCGCAGGAAGCGCCCGAGTGATGTTCTGGGCACAGGATCGTTTAACGACACGTTCTTTGCCGGAGACAAGTCGCCTTTTAAGGGCAGCTCCTTCCCCTCCGGGCATGCGGCCGGTGTTTTTTCTGTCGCCACGGTGGTCGCGAGCCGCTATCACAATCACCGTTGGGTGCCGTTGCTAGCCTACGGTTTCGCAACCGTCGTCAGTTGTTCTCGAATCACCACGCTTGCGCACTTTCCGTCAGACGTGTTTCTGGGCGCGGCTCTCGGTTACACGATTACCCGTTACGGAACGCTAGGTTCTCGATGACTGTGCCCTCTGCGCGAGAAATACCTCATTCGTAGCGCAGTGCGACCAACGGATTGACTCTGGCCGCGCGCCGAGCGGGCAACCAGCACGCGAAAAATCCAGTCAGCAGCAGCACGATCGGGACACATGTCAACGTCCATGGATCATAGGCTGACACTCCCCATAGTTGCGTTGCGAGAATTCGTCCCAGCGCCAGGCTAACGATCAATCCCACGCCCACACCAATGGCCACCAGCCGCAGGCCCATGCGGATCACCATGCTGAGAACATCCGCTCCCTGCGCCCCGAGCGCCATGCGAATGCCGATTTCCTGAGTACGTCGCGCGGTCGTGTAAGAAAGCAGGCTGTACACCCCGATGGTGACAAGGATCAGGCCGATAATGCCGAAGATGATCATCAGCGTGAAACCGAATCGCGGCCCGGCATAAGAGAACTGGCTGATGTAGCCCTCCAGCGTGCCGGTAAGCGTGAGGGCGACGTTGGAGTCGGTGGCCCAGACTTCGTGCCGTACGGCCTTCAGCATGGAGAGCGGTTCTTGCGCGGTGCGAACCAGAATTCCGCGAAAGGCGGACCCGGTGACGGTGTACGGGATCCAGATCTCCGGCCCGGGCGGATCCTGCAGCCCGCGGTTCTTTACATCGGCGACTACTCCGATGATCTCGAACGTGGGATCCGCTACCTTATCTTCAAAGTCGGCAAGTTGCGAGATGCGAACCTGCCTGCCGAGGGGATTTTCTCCGGGCAGATATTTATTCAGAAAGGTTTGGTTCACGACCGCGAGTTTGCGGGCGCCCGCAACCTCGGCCTCGTTGAAAGTTCGGCCATTGAGAAGTTGAATCCTGAGAACCTGGAAGTATCCTTCGCTGCAGAGTTGAAAGATCGATTCCCATTTCTCCGAGTGAGTCTTTCCCGGAACTTCGATGGCGCTGGGGATTCCGCCGTAGGGCGGAAGGGTACTGGTCTCGGTGGCAGCGACCACGCCGGGCAGGGATTTCAAGCGCAACAGCAGAGGCCGATAAAAACCGGAGATCTGATCTGCAGTCTTGTAGCGTTCAACCGGGAGTGGCAGCCTGGCGGACATCACATGATCGGGTTGAAAGCCGAGATGGACTTCGCGCAAAGCCACGAAACTTCGCATCAGGAGTCCGGCGGCGACCATCAGCGTCAGCGACAGCGCAACTTCCAGGATGACGACTGCATTGCGGAGTTTTCCATGACGAAAACCTCCGCTCAGGCCCTTGCCACTGTCGCGCAAGGGCTCGTTCAAATCTTTTCGCGCAGCCTTGAGCGCCGGGACGAGTCCAAAAGTGAGGGCGGTCAGGATGGCCACGGCGAGAGTAAACATCAGCACCGGCGCGTTCAAACGGATGACCGCTTCCGCTGGAATAATGTCTTGCGGCATTAGGGCAACGATGAATTTCAACCCACCCCAAGCCAGCAGAGCTCCCAGCAGTGCGCCCCCCAGCGCCAGGATCAGGCTCTCGACGAGAAGCTGGCGTATCAGGCGGCCGCGGCTCGCGCCGAGCGCGGAGCGAATGGCAAATTCCTTCTCGCGAGTAGTGGCTCTGGCCAGTAGAAGATTGGCCACGTTTCCGCAGCCGATCAACAGCAGCAATCCAACCGCGGCCAGCACGATATAAAGAGTCGTGCGGAAGCGTCCTACGACCAGATCAGTGAGCGATTGAATCTCGACCGTAAAGTGCTTCGGGTAATCCTTGGGGTAAATGGCCGCCAGCCGATTGGCCACGACCGTCAGATCCGCTACGGCTTCCTTCTGGGACACTCCGGGCTTCAGATGTCCCATAAAGAACCAATAACGGTTGAAAGCTCCGGCTCGAATGTTTTTCTCCACGACGGGGCTGGGTTTTTCGGGAATCCATAAAGCGGCGTCGCCCCAGCCGAAGCGCGGCGGCATAATGCCGACCAGAGTTCGCGCCGTGCCGTTCAAAATAAACGACCGATTCAAAATCTTGGGATCCGCGGCAAATTCATTGACCCAGGTCTTGTAGCGCAACACAAAAACCGGCGGCGAGCTCGGTTCATAATCCGCAGGCTGCATAGCCCGGCCCAGAAGGGGAGCCATGCCTAAAAATTCAAAAGTGCCAGGGGTTACATAGTTCCCGGCCAGCAGTTGGGTTCCTTCGCCGGAGCGGTAAAGCACGTCCACATTGTCGTTGGCGATCACGCGATCGAAGACGTGATTCTGCGACACGTAATCCAGAAATTCGGGTCCGGTGAAGCCGGCGCGCCCGCCCGGCTCATTGCGTTCCGTGTCGTGAATTTGGATCGACATGTAACGTTCGGCATCGGGGTAGGGAAACGGCTCCATGAGAATGTTTTCGAGAATGCTGAAAATAGCCGTGGATGCTCCGATCCCCAGCGCCAGCGTGAGCACCGCAACCACGGCGAAGCCCGGAGCTTTGATTAAATTCCGGAAAGCATAGCGGATATCCTGACGAAGGGTTTCCATGGAATCCTCCCGGGCCTGTCGATTCGCGCGATGCGCATCCCGCCGAATTTGCCGCAGTCAAAGTTGCGGAATATACCCGAACTTACACTCGCAATTCTTCCTATTTAAAGGTACGCAACTGGACTGCAATTTGTTCGATGTGCCTGGAGCAAGTCGGAGCTGCTTCCCGATGGGTGCATATTCTCCTTTGACGGTTCAAAAGGCTCATGGTCATCGGACCTACCTTTCCGCTGCCGAGCGCATCCAAGAATTGGGCCTATGCAGAAATTCACTCGCCGGGAGCTACTCAAAATAGGAGGTGCGGCGGCGGTTGCAGAGCTGGCTTCCCTCGGATTATATGGTTGCAATGTTTCCAAGTTGACCACGTCGTCTGGTTCCGGTTGCTCCAAAATCACTGACATCGAGCACGTCGTCATCCTGACGCAGGAAAACCGGTCTTTCGATCACTATTTTGGAAGCTATCGCGGCGTCCGTGGATTTTCCGATCAAAGCGGGGCGTTTCAGCAACCCGATCCAGCCAATATAACGATCCCCCCGGCCGGACAGCTCTTGCCCTTTCACCTGGATACTTCTATGGCGAATGCGGCGTGCACGCACGACATCAGCCACGACTGGGTGCCGCAACATCAGAGCTGGGACAACGGCAAGATGGACGGTTTTGTGAGCTCGCGGCTGGCGATCGATTCCAATGACGCCATACTCAGCATGGGCTATTACAATCGCGCGGATATTCCTTACTATTACGCGCTGGCCGATGCCTTCACTATCTGCGACAACTATTTTTGCTCGGTGATCGGGCCGACCGACCCGAATCGGCTCTATACCATGGCGGCGTCGATCGATCCCGATGGAAAAAACGGTGGACCGATCTTGCAGACGGTCGTGACCAATCGATCTGCAATCTACGGCCGGCTCACCTATACGACCATGCCCGAACAACTGCAGGCGCGAGGGATTTCGTGGAAGGTTTACTCGTCACCGGATGAAAATAGTCTCGGCGGAATCCTTTCGGACAATGTGCTCTCCTACTTCAAGAATTTTCAGGATCCTTCCTCAGTTCTTTATCAGAATGCATTTGGACCGCAGTTCCCGGTCGACTTTCTTTCCGATCTGGCGTCGGGCAATTTACCTCAGGTGTCCTGGCTGATAGGTTCGATTCTGACCTCGGACCACCCGCCCGCACCTTCGGTGTTTGGGGAGAATATTCTCTCGCTCATAGTTAGCGGGCTCATGGCGAATCCAGTGCTTTGGGCGAAGACGGTTTTGCTAGTGAACTACGATGAAAATGGCGGATTTTTTGATCACGTTCCGCCCGTGACGGCGCCTCCCGGCACGCCGGGCGAATATGTGACCGCGCCTGCGGTTCCGGACCCCACCGTGGTTGGAAACCCTGCCATTACTGGGCCGATCGGATTAGGCTTTCGCGTTCCTATGTTGATCATTTCGCCGTTCAGCCGCGGTGGACTCGTTTCATCGGACCTCTTCGACCACACTTCAGTGTTGCGATTTCTCGAGACACGGTTCGGGGCCGAAGTGCCCAATTTGAGCGTCTGGCGCCGCGCCACTGTCGGAGATTTAACCAGCGCGTTTAATTTCAAAAATCCAGACCAATCAATTCCGAATCTGCCCTCAACTCTTCCGGGTGATCCGCAAGCAATCTTGCAATGCGAGGCGAACCTGGCTGGAACGACACCGTACGCAGTGCCGACCCAGCAGATCCTTCCTACCCAGGAATCTGGAACTGCGGGTCGTCCCAGCGGAACCTGTTAGCCACTGGGTGGCTTTCGACTGCGGCGTTCCTCCTAAAAAAATGGCCCCATTGCTGGGGCCACATTTCAAGAGGCTACGGATTGGTGGGTAAGGTCAGGAAAGGCGATAAACTCCGTTCCGCCAGCCGGAACGGTTCGGGAAGTGACGCGTAGAAAGAGTGAAGGTCATGGTGCTTGAGTTTGCGGCCTCTTTGTTGCGTACGAAAAGTGCACTTGCCGCACCAAAGCGCCAAGCCCGTGTGGCGCCGCAAGTGACGGTGCCTTAAAGGGCTCAGGATTAAAGACTTAGGTTAAGCGCTCGTGTTCCGTAAGAGGCAGGCATGGAAATCGCAGGCTTAAGTCGGAGTGCAGAACAATGCATATTCAATGCACGGCCGTACCCCCGAAACACCAAGCCCACGGCGGATTGCAGCCATGGGCTTAAGTAAACAGGAGCGCGCCGGAGACTAGCTATTGCCGGCGACGGTGCGCAGCTTCCCCGGCAGAAAGTGATAGGGAGGCCAGGGACCGCTGATGGCGACTTCGCAGTTTTTTAGCTGCTTGGCGGCGGTGTTGTAGCGGTTTTGATACTTTTCCACACTCTTGGAGTCGATCAGGTGGGCGATGTCGATCAACATGCCCTCAGGCGCTACTTTCTTGCAACTGACTTCTTCTTCGAGCGGGTTGAACAGCTTGTGCACCTGGACTGACAGAGCCCGGGCCTTGGTCTGGCGCTCGCGTTCGCGAGACGCCTTTACCTTCAGCTTCGACAAGTAGTCGCCGCCGACAGTGTCGGGCAGTTCGATGTCGATCATGGCTTCGCGCAGAGAGCCATCACGAACGACCAGTTTGATGTGCATTTCGGACTTTCCTCGCAGCTTGGCGACACTCACTCCAAAAGCCCGCCGGTTGACCCGGACGGCTTGGCGCAAAGCATCATCGCTGTCGAAAATTGTGCCGAATTTGAAGGGTAGGACGGTGGAATTACGGAAGCAGTTGCTGACCACGCGAGCGTGCTCGATCGCGGACTTCTGGTCAAGTTCGCCTGCGGTATGGTCGTATTCGCTGACGATGACGGCGAATTCACCACTGGGATAGCTCAGAACCGCGGCGCCGTTCACTCCTTGAACGCCCTCCAGCAGGAAAGGGCGGCGAGTGCGGGTTCCATTGGGAAGGGTTTGGTGCTCGGTAAGACAATACGCGTACCACGCCATAATGAACTCTCCGAACCGGGATAGAGGCGAACCGGGCCGCCTCTCGTCGAGTTTTTCGCCAAAGTTAAAATGCTGTGGTTGGAACGGGCGGTACCTGGGTGTTCACTTTTGGGAGAAGCTTAAAGTCAGCATCCCCTAACTGCATATTACTTTGTGCATCCACTAAAATGCAACTTTTTCTTCGCGAGATGCATCGAAAGCCGTCATTTTCCTGCGGCGGAGCGGTTGGCGCGCTCCTGCAGGGCGAGAAGAACCACTCGCAACATTTCGTCCCACGGCGCAGGTTTCCCAGTCCAGATTTCAAACTGGCGGGCCGCCTGGTGAACGAACATTTCGATTCCTGGAATAATCTGAGCCCCGCGTTCCCTGGCTAATTTGAGGAAGCGGGTTTCCGGCGGATCGTAAATCATATCAAAGACATAGCGGGCATTAATCTCTTCCGCCAGGAGCGGGGATTCGCGCTGACTGCCCATGCCCACCGGAGTGGCGTTGATGATGACGTCGAAGGCCAGTTTTTTCAGATTGGGGCGCTTGACGATTCGGGCTCGAGCCTGATGCGCCAGCTTCTTTGCGGGGGCGGCGCTGCGATTCAAGATGTAAACTTCCGCTCCTCTTTCCTTGAGACCAAAAACGGCGGCGCGGGCAGCTCCTCCGGCCCCTATGACCAGAATTCGGGCATCTTCCAGAGTGTTCAGACGGCGTTCCAACGGCCGGACGATCCCGGCGGCGTCCGTATTAAAGCCATAGAGCTTGCCGTCCTGGGCTCGAACGACCGTGTTGCAGGCTCCGATTTTAGTGCTGTGGGCGTCGGTATTGTCGAGATGCGGAAGGATCGCTTCCTTGTAGGGCATGGTGACGCTGATGCCGTGAATGGGGATCTCGCGCACGCAAAGGAGCAGATCCTTCAGCGTTTTGGCGTGCAGCGCGAGGTAGACCGCATTCACATTCTCCCGGCGGAAGGCCGCATTCATGATCGCCGGCGAGAGCGAATGCGCGATTGGATCGCCCACTACTCCATAGACTCTGGTGGCAACGTCAACCTGCTCGATGCGATAAACATTGCGCAATTCCTGGGCGGTAACCTGGCCGGGAGCCGTTTCCTCGCCGGCAGTTGCGGAGGCAAAGGTGAACACACTGCCCGCACGCACCCCTAGAACACGGCTGATAATGCCCTGTTCCCCCATGCACATGCCGATCAGAGAGTGCCGGTCTCCCTCGCGGGCCAGGAATTTGATCATCGTGACGTTGTCGGCGAGAGTGGTGGCCGTGCTCACCACTTTGTAGAAATCGGCGGGATAGGCGAGCATTTTTTCGAGCGTTTCATCGAGTTTCCTGGTAGCTCGGAAGTCGTGGAAGGAGAGGATCAGCGCAGCCCGAGTGCGAAGTTTCTGCAATTGTTCGGGCTTGCACTTACTGGCGGTTTGCAATTCAACGTCAACCAACTGGCAACCCGCAGCGGCGGCCTTGCCAAGGACATCCAACTGGGAAGCGATCGAGCCCCGGAACTTTCCTCCGCTAACCGCACGGCGGCAGGTGGCGATCACCATTGTCCCAGGATGGGATTCCAGGAAGCGCTTGATCTTTGGAAGCGCCAGCGCGGGCTTCGAAAGGTAGTCTAACCGGAACTCCAGAAAGGAGTTATCGCGGACCAGGATCTCCGCCTTTTCAGCCATCTGGTTCGGATCGGAGCCAGTCACAGCCACGCAAACTCGCGGCAATCGCAGGGGCAGGAGGCGCGGCGCGTAAGGGGGAGCGGAATTCATCTTGCAATTTGGGTGATGAGAGGCCCGGTTCGGAGCACGTACAGAATGACGGCGAATTATTACAGGGCCTTAATTACTTATGCAACAACGGATTCATCGTGTTTTCAGAAAAACCAGAAAAACTCTGCCCCAAGGGTGCCCAACACCCTCGTAACCTTGACCCACCCTTAGCAGCTTGTTACCTTCCGGCTGAAGCCTTTTCTTTTCCAGCATTTAACTAGGGGGGACGCATGGCAGTCCTTACCCGGAGGTAACATGAAGAAAACAGGACTGTTTGTGTTGTTGCTCGCTACCGCAGTCTGGGCGCAAGGCAGCCCGGACGCTAGTTCTATCGAAGCCCCCCAAGGGACTTCGCCGACAACGGTGAGCTTCCCCACCATGCGTGTTCAGACGCCCACTTACGCCGACCTGTATTGCGCCGGATTCATCAGCAGACAATCCCTGCCTGACGCCAACTATATCGTGGGAGGCCTGCAGACCCCGACCACAACGAAATTCACGCGCGGCGACGTGGTCTATCTGCAAGGTTCCGGATATAGCGCTGGCGCGGAATACGAGATTGTGCGCGCTCTACGCGATGTCAACGAGTATGAGATCTATCCCGGTCAAAAGAAGCTGCTGAAGGCAACGGGCCAACCCTACGAGGAAGTGGGACGGCTCAAGATCATTGATACGCGGAACAAGACCGCGATCGGGCAAATCGAGTATGCCTGTGACGGCGCTAATCCCGGCGATACGACCATTCCTTTCGCCGAAAAGCAGGCCGTGACCTTCCATGAGCCGATCCGCTTTGATCGATTCCTGTCATCCAGCAGCAAGCTGACCGGCCGCATTGTGATGGGAAAAGATTTCGATTCCCTACTGGGTACGGGGCACAAGGTTTATCTGAATGTCGGGGCTAATCAGGGTGTAAAGATCGGCGACTTCTTCCGCGCGGTGCGCAGTTACGATGCGGACTTGAAAGACCCGGTGGATTCACTCTCGTTCAAGGCTGCGCTTGCCGAAGACAGTCAGAAAAAGGTTCCTTCGGTTGATCCCGCGATGTTCACCAAAGGGAACGGTCCCGTGATCCACGTGCGCGATCTGCCCCGTAGGGCCGTGGGCGAGGTTGAGATCATCAGTGTCACCGACACGACGGCGACCGGGATGGTCGTATTTTCCCTGGAAGACGTGCATGCGGGAGACACTGTGGAACTCGATCAGGTGCAATAGGTCTTTACCTTACTTTCGAGTAGATGAATGCCGGGGACGGGAAACCGTCCCCGATTTTGTTTTGGCTCGGACCGGCTCGAAGGTGAGACGATAGGCGAAAGAATTGATTTCTCAATTGACGACAATTTGATCCGGGAGGGGCGCCGCCTGGGCGAATACAAAACCGCAATGGAGGTTTAAGGGTTGCTCTTGAAAGAATATGCGCGCCACCGCAAGGATCTCAGACTTCTGGAGTTATTCGGCACCGTCGATTCCGATCCGGCGTACGACTATAAGGCTGCGCGCCGCAAGAAACGCTGTTGATCTTCCTTCTAAGCCCGCGCTGGCTGTTTATCTCCGAAAATCTCGGCAGTGAAGGCTTCAATGACTGCGCCGTTTTTCCAAGCGTCCACAGGCAGGCCGGCTTTGCGGCAGGTTTGTTCGAGGAAAGTCGTGCGATCCCAGTTGTGTTCGATCGGCACTTGGGGCAGAAGCAGTCCGCGATGTCCCGCCTGGCTGATGAGCAGGCCATGGCGTCCGATTTCGACGGCCTCGGCGGCCAGCGGCTGTGGGGGCGAAAGAATGCTGAGCTCGATTTGGAGTTGAGACGCTTCCGGCAGCGTAACTGGCCGGAAGCGCGTGTCTTCAAAAGCGGCGGCGCGCGCGGTATCTGCGACCGCGCGATACACGGGAGTCACCGGCAGGACATAACCTATGCATCCTCGCAACTCCCCGTGCAGGTAAAGGGACGTGAAGGCGCCGCGAGGTTCGGCGAGATGAGGCGTTGGCGGGTCGAGTGGAATTTCACGCCCCTGAAGTACAGAGAGAACAGAGTCGTGGGCAAGGCGCAGAAGCACGGTGCGATCCGCCTGCGAGAACTCACCCTCGGAATGCCGGTCTGGATTTACCGCAAGCGGACTAAGTGGAAGCAGCGACATCGCGATCCGCCTGTGGCGGTGGTACCGGCTTTCTGCGACGGCTCAGAATGAAGGCGCGGCGGCGGCGCTTGACCCCGCGCCGGTCAATCTTTGACCAGAAGGCGACAAAGTAGTCGATTGCCGACACCAGCGACACACACACCATGAACCAGATGGCGAGATAGGCGATCCAGTGAATGGGAAAGATGTAGTGGCTGTAGACCGGCAGTTCTTTCCAGCGGTGGTCGAGGATAACCGCGACCACGGAGACGATCTGCACGACCATTTTAAATTTGCCGAGTTCGCTGGCTTCAATCGTAAATCCCTCGGAGGCAGCGATGGAGCGCAGGCCGCTGACTAGGAATTCGCGTCCAATCACGATTACCGCAATCCAGGCGGGAACCAGGCTTGGATTGAGTTGGACTAGAGTGATGAATGCGGCGGCGATGAGAAGCTTGTCGGCCAGCGGGTCAAGCAGGATTCCCATGGTGGTGATCTGGCCGCGCTTGCGGGCGAGATAGCCGTCAATCCCGTCGGTCATGGAGGCGGCGATGAACAGCGCCGAGGCGAGCAATTCCTTCTCGCCGTTCGCGCTGCTGAAACGGCCGCTGGAAAGGATCCACATCAGCAGAGGGATGCTGAAGATGCGGATGAGCGTGATGGAGTTGGGCAGGTTCACACTTCGAGGTGTCCGATGGCCAGCCGGAATCCAGTTTTGATTATCCTCCACAGTAAGAGGGAACGCAATGGAAGGAAGTTGCCTCCTAGAGACGTAGCTGGCTACGTCTCCGCTGGAGGCGGCGAGATCGTTGTGCCGGCAGAGACGTTGCAAGCAATGTCTCTGCGCGACACGATTACTTAGGGGAAAAACAGTTTATTTCGGGGCTGGTGCCATCTTATCGGCTTTGGGCTGCTTGGCGATGATCTGATCCTTGATCTTGTCGTAGGTGGCCTGCGGAATAATCTTTTTGCGAACCAGATCGGTCTTCACGCGGTAGGGGCGGCCGTCGATGATCTTCTGCGAGTAGGCGTCGCCGATGCCGGGAAGCTGCTTGAGTTGATCTTTCGAGGCGGTATTGATATCGAGTTTCTCGCCCGCCATTGGGGACTGATCCGCGTTCATCTCGGGAACGCTTCCGGTTTCGCGTGCCTGCGCAACATTGAGTCGCGGCTCGCTGCTGGCAAGAGCGACCGCAAACATGACGGTGAGAACTAGAATCCCAAGCTTCTTCATTGTTCGTCATTCCTCCTAGGCGTAAATGCCTCGCTGGCGGATAGTGTACGCCACGCGGTCAATGGCCAGCATGTAAGCGGCGATGCGGTTGTTGACGCGATGAGTCTCGGCATAGCGAACCACATCTTCGAAAGAAGATTTCATGATGGCGTCGAGCTGCTCGTTGACCACCGACTCTTTCCAGAAGTAGCCCTGGCGGTCCTGCACCCACTCGAAATAGGAAGTGGTCACGCCGCCGGCATTGGCCAGAATGTCGGGGATTACGAAGACGCCTTTGTCACCCAGGATATCGTCCGCAGCAGAAGTGGTGGGTCCGTTCGCGCCTTCGGCGAGGATGCGGCACTTCACGCGGTTGGCGTTGCGGCTGGTGATAACGTTCTCTGTGGCGGCGGGAATCAGAATTTCGCAGTCTTCGACCAGCAGGTCGGCCGCATCGCATTTTTCCGCGCCAGGGAATCCATGGACGGTCTCGTTTTTCTGGCGATAGTCCACCAGAGCTTTCAGGTCGATGCCGTTTTTGTTGTGCAGGCCGCCGCCAACTTCGGCGATGCCAATCACTTTATAGCCCGCCTGATGCATGAGCACAGCGGCATTGGAGCCGACGTTGCCGAAGCCCTGGATGATGACGCGGGAAGTTTCGCGATTCAGGCCCAGCTTCTGGCAGGCCTCATCGCACACGATCATCACGCCGCGGCCGGTGGCTTCGCGGCGTCCGCGGGATCCGCCGATATTGATGGGCTTCCCCGTGACGACGGCGGTAACCGTCTGACGCATGTGCATGGAATAGGTGTCCATCATCCATGCCATGATTTGTTCGTTGGTGTTGACGTCAGGTGCGGGAACGTCTTTTTCGGGGCCGATGAATTCGATCAGTTCGGAGGTGTAGCGCCGCGTCATGCGCTCGACTTCGCCCATCGACATTTTGTGGGGATCGCAGATCACGCCGCCCTTGGCTCCGCCGAAGGGAATGTTGACCACGGCGCACTTCCATGTCATCCAGCTGGCCAGAGCGCGGACTTCGTCGAGCGTGACGTCGGGCGCGTAGCGGATGCCGCCCTTGGCCGGGCCGCGCGCGATGGAATGCTGTACGCGGAAGCCGGTGAAGACTTCGAGGTGCCCGTCATCCATCTGTACCGGGATGTAGACCGTAAGTTCGCGGTTGGGATAGCGCAGCACGCGCCACAAGCCCTCATCAAGGTTGAGTTTCTGAGCCGCCAGGTCAAAACGCGCCCGCTGCGATTCCCATGGATTGCTCTCTTTATCCACATGCGGGTCCGTCACCATCGTCGTCATAATAAGCGTCTCCGGAATGATTGCAGGGATGCTGCTGGCCGTCGCCGGAAGGTTTCCGGTCGGAGGCGGGCAAACGTTCAGAGTATATGAGGGGCGGTGGGTGGGAAGCAAGGCGCGGGCGGGGTAATGCGCCAACTTGCGGTTTGCCGACTGTCCAGTAGGCCGTTCACTGACAGATCGTGTTGAAGTCCTCAGGACGTGCGAAGTCCTGTTCGTCAACGGTCAATCAATCCCGGGCCGAGTTTGGGTTGCTTGCTAGATGTGCGGCCCGATGGTTCGATTGAGTAATGCGGCGAAGGCGTGCCAGGCAGCGGTCATTCCGATGGGGACGGCGAGGGCGACGGACGCGAAGACAAGCGGTGCGGCCCACATGGTGGAGCGGTGGATGCGGCGGATAGAGATGAGTTCGTAGACGACGAGAATAAGAAGCAGGATGCCGAGGCCGGTCACGGCTCCAGCGGCGGGCGGAAGTCCGATGCGGGCCCATGGAAAGCGGCCGAAGGCGGCGGCGACCAGACCCATGGTGGCGATCAAGACGAGACGCTTGTGCGCGTCCGGTCTGCGCCGCGCGCGCCAGGAAGCGTAGATGACGATGGCGAAGGCGACGATGCCGATCAATGGGAAGGCAGCAGAAACGGAGGGATCGAGTGGTCCGATCATCACTCCACGATGAAGCGCGTCGATAGCAGCGATCACGCCGAGCACGATCATGATCGGCGGCAGGCAGAAGGCGACGGTGCCGAAGGAACGATGCCATTTGACGCGGCGAGCGGAGATGAGAGCGGCCTGCACGACGAATAGCAGCATCCAGAGGGTGAAGACCGCCCCATGGACGTGAAGGATAGGGCTGGGAAGCGGAGCGCGCATCATGCCGGCCTGGAAGTAAGTTGGCGAGAAGCCGATGAAGACGCAGATGCAGAGCAAGATCGCCACGCCGCCGTAGAAGGCGCGTTCGGCGGTTCGATTGACAGGTCTGTAGTGGGTCTGTTGGCCTGATGCAGGCGCAAAGACGGCGTCTGTAGCCATGTTCTTCTCCGTTTCGGGGTTGAGTGCTTCGGGGCCTCCCCGAGATGGATTTCCCGGAATTCGTAGAAGATACACGCGATGGGACATTTCACAAAGATATTTCGACAGGAAGCCTCCTGGGCTTGCTGCGCCATTCACACGGGCATCATTAATTTGTCCAGGGTGAGTGCGAGGTTGGTGAGAGGTTTTCGCCGCGCAGATCGTGCCCGCTTAACGGGCTCTCCGGAAGTAATCTCCCACCTCCCGTTAGCCGACCAACCGGAGTTACGGCAGGGCTCGAATCGAAATGCGGACATGGTACGCGTCATTGCGTCTGGTCAATTGTGATCAGTCCGCAAGTCTACTTTCGTTCAATACTGATAACAGCCCTTGGTGAGCAAGTTCCGTGATCGATCGCTTCTGTTTGAAGTTGTCTTTTTGAAGCTTTCCTCCTACCGACGCAGGCATAAATGTCGCTACCGAATATCTTGTCTCCAAAACCCGTACTGAAGGTTGTTGTTGGCTCCCGTCTGCCAGAACAGATGGTTTTGCCGGCGCGTCCAGGATTGAAATCTAAGCTATCGCTGCCCAGCAGAATCGCGGTGATCGGGAACTATCTTCCGCGGCACTGTGGCATCGCTACATTCACCACCGACCTTTGCGAGGCCATCTCCGCGGAGTATGGATCGGCCCGGTTGATGGCCTTGCCGGTCAACGACACGGAATCAGGTTACGACTATCCCGCGCGAGTACGATGGTCGCTCGCTCAGGACGACCCCACTTCCTATCAACAAGCCGCCGAATTCCTGAACTTCAACAATATCGACATGGTTTGCCTGCAGCATGAGTATGGAATCTTCGGCGGCCCGGCCGGAAGCCATATTCTGCAACTGCTGCGAGCTCTAAAGATGCCGGTTGTGACCACGCTGCACACAGTTCTTCGCGAGCCCAATCCCGATCAGCTGATGGTCATGCAAGAAATCGCGGAGCTTTCGGATCGCCTCATTGTCATGAGCCAGCTCTCTGGCCAGATGCTGCAGGAAATCTTCAGTGTGCCGGGCGGCAAGATCGACATGGTTCCTCACGGGGTTCCAGATTTGCCCTTTCTCGATCCCAATTTTTTCAAAGACAGGTTCGGAGTCGAAGGGAAGGCGGTTCTGCTGACCTTCGGCTTGCTCTCGCCCAACAAGGGAATCGAAAACGTCATTCAAGCTTTGCCGCAGATTCTTTCGAATCATCGGAATGTCGTTTATATCGTGGCGGGCGCAACCCATCCGCATGTTCTGCGTCGCGACGGCGATCGTTACCGGGATAGCTTGAAAGCTTTGGCGAAGGAAGTGGGAGTGGAGTCGCAAGTGATCTTCCACAACCGCTTCGCCAGCCCTGAAGAAATGGCCGAATTCATTGGAGCTGCGGATATCTACATCACGCCTTATCGGCATGAAGCCCAGGTCGTTTCCGGGACGCTGGCCTATGCTCTAGGAGCGGGCAAGGCGATTATCTCGACTCCCTATTGGCACGCCATTGAATTGCTGGACGACCGTCGCGGGGCGCTGGTTCCGTTCCAGAATTCAGAAGCAATTGCGCAGAAGACGATCGAACTTCTGGACACTCCCGCGCTCCGCCATGCCATGCGCAAGCGGGCTTACGTGTTCGCGCGTGCGATGACCTGGAGGACTGTGGCGCAGGGCTATATGGAGAGTTTTTCTCGCGTGCGCAGCGATCGCATGGAGACTCCGCGGGTTCAGTTCTCAGCGCGCGCCACCGAGAAGTCGCTGAATCAACTGCCGACGCTGAATCTGGATCACGTGAACGCGCTCACCGACGACACGGGGATGTTGCAGCATGCCATTTTTACCATCCCCAACCGCGCCGAGGGATACGCCACCGACGACAACGCGCGCGCCCTCATCTTTACGGTGTTGCTGGAGCAGTTGGGCATTGAGCAGTTCGCACAAGCCGAGGCGGTCAATCCCGATTGGCCGTTCCGGTATTTGGCATTCCTCGAGCATGCCTTCAATCCCGAGAAGCAGAGGTTCCGAAACTTTCTCGGCTACGATCACAGCTGGACGGAAGAGCAAGGCTCGGAGGATTCTCATGGCCGCGCGTTGTGGGCTCTCGGGACTTTGCTTGCCCGCTCGACAAATCGCGGTTTGAGGGGCGCCGCCGGACGCTTGTTCGAGAGCTCGCTCTCAGCCATTGTTGAGTTCCACAGTCCGCGAGCCTGGGCCTACGCGTTGCTCGGCGTTCAGGAATATCTGCACGCTTATCCCGGTGATCGTGACGCCCAGCGCATCCGATTGGCACTGGCCCAAAGGCTGCTTGCTCTGTATGACGCGGTGCGGCGCACCCGCTGGAAGTGGTTTGAAGATGTTGTAGCGTACGGAAATGCCAGACTGCCTCAAGCCATGCTTCTGGTGGGGTCGGCTTGCGCGGATGATCGAATGGTTTCCGCCGGCCTGGAATCGCTGGATTGGCTGATGGAACAGCAGCGCTGCGAAACCAATGGCCACTTTGTCCCCATCGGATCGCAAGGCTTTTATCGACAGGGCGGGGAAAAGGCCCGCTTCGATCAACAGCCGATTGAAGCCGCAGGCGCGGTGTCGGCATGTCTGCAAGCGTATCTGGTTACCGGTGACGGCCGCTGGCGCAAAGAAGCGTGGTCAGCCTTCAACTGGTTTCTTGGCGATAACGATCTGCAACTCTCTCTGTACGATTCCGTCACTGGCGGTTGCCGCGACGGCCTTCATCCCGACCGCGCCAATGAGAACCAGGGCGCGGAATCAACGCTATCGTTCCTCATGGCATTGCTGGAAATGCGCGCTCTGCAAGAGTCGGAACCAAAGGAGATTTTGCCTTGACTATCGTACAAAACCCTGTGAGCACTGTTAGTACCAGCTTCGAGGCGTTGCTGCTTCGCCATCCGTCCAACCCAATCCTCACCAGCAAGGATTGGCCCTATTCAATCAACAGTGTGTTCAATCCCGGTGCGACCCTGCTCGCAGACGGCTCAACCCTATTGCTTTGTCGAATCGAGGACCGCCGCGGGTTATCCCATCTTTGTGCCGCGCGCTCGGTGAATGGCGTTGACGGATGGCAAATCGATAGCGGCCCGACTTTAATGCCCAACCCAAAAGAGTTTCCCGAGGAGATCTGGGGCATCGAGGACCCACGCATTACGTTCGTGCCCGAACTGCAACAGTACGTCATCACTTATACGTCTTATTCGCGCGGTGGCCCCGGCGTTTCTCTAGCTCTCACCAAAGACTTCCGAAGCTTCGAGCGTTATGGCGTCATTATGCCGCCGGACGACAAGGACTCCGCGCTCTTACCGCGTCGAATCGATGGGTATTGGGCGCTGATTCACCGGCCTGCGACCAATCTGGGCGCACACATCTGGATTTCCTACTCTCCCGACTTGCGTCACTGGGGACGGCACAGGCTCATGCTGGAAGCCCGCCGGGGCGCCTGGTGGGACGCCAACAAGATCGGCTTGTCGCCGCCTCCAATCGAGACCTCCCGCGGATGGCTGGTCATTTATCATGGAGTTCGGCACACTCCCTCGGGCTGCCTGTATCGATTGGGATTGGCGCTGTTCGAACTCGAAAACCCCGCTAAGTGTGTACTGCGCGGAGACTCCTGGATCTTTGGGCCGGAGGCGGAGTACGAGGTCCATGGCGATGTCAACGATGTCGTATTCCCCTGCGGCTATACCATGGCGCCCGATGGCGATACCCTCAACATCTATTACGGAGCCGCGGACTGCTCGATCGCTTTGGCCCGGGCCAGCCTGCGCTCATTACTCAATTGGCTCGATGAGAATGGAAGTTGCGAGCGCCGGCAGCGGGCGCAGGATTTATGAAACCCAGGATTTACGAAATCTGGCTAGGGAACTCCAGGCTGATGCCGGGATCAGGGGTTCCGATTTTCCACATCTTTCGATAGCTTTTCACGAACAATTCAACTCTCCGTAACCTTCTGGTGACACGGCTTTCCATACCATCGGAGCTCGAGGTCACCATGAAAAAGAAACTTGCTTCACTTCTCCTGGCAGCTGCCTGCTCTGTGAGCGCCGCAATCGCCCACGACCAGAACGACAATAACAACGATAACCGCCACCACGGCAACATCAAACGAGTGCTGTTGATCAGCGTCAACGGAATGCACGCCGTTGATTTTGCGAACTGCGCCAACGGCATCGGCACGGTCAACAATGGCGAACCCTTTTGCCCGGCGCTGGCAGCGCTTGGCAAGACCGGCATCAACTATGTCGCCGCCAGCACCTCAAAACCATCGGACTCTTTCCCCGGCCTGACCGCGATCATCACTGGCGGAAGCCCGGCCATAACCGGCGTCTATTACGACGTTGCTTATTCGCGAAATTTTGACGCCCCAGCGAAAACCACAGGCAACGGCGTTCAGGCTGGTCCCTGCACCGCGGGGGCGGCGCCAACCGGCACCACAACCGAATATGAAGAAGGCATCGACATCGACCAGACCAAAGTAAATGGCGGCGCGCCGGGCGCGTCTCTGACCGACGGCGGCCTTGCTTCCATCGACCTGCAGAGACTGGTGCGCGATCCTAGTAAGGGCTGCAGCCCGGTCTTCCCGTGGGAGTTCGTGCGCACCAACAGCATCTTCAGCGTGGTTCACCAGGCTGGCGGATATACGGCATGGTCCGACAAGCACCCCGCGTACTCCTCTGTCGCATCAGGTATTGGTCCCAGTGCGCTCGACGACTTCTACGCGCCTGAAATCAACTCCAACGTAGTCGGCCTTCCCGGCGTTACTACACCGACAGGCATATCGTGCAGCACGGTGCTCGATCCAGGCTCGGACCTGACGGCCTGGACTAACAGCTTCCAGAACATTCAGTGCTACGACACCTTGAAGGTTGACGCGATCCTGAACGAGATCGATGGGAAGAACCACCTCGGAACCAGGAGGACTGAAGTTCCCACCATCTTCGGCATGAACTTCCAGTCGCTTAGCGTGGGTCAGAAGCTCATTGAATCGAGCAATGGCGTGACGGGCGGATATCTGGATGCCGCAGGAACGCCAAGTGCGGCGCTGCTGGACGAATTCAAGTTCATCGACGCCTCGATTGCGGCATTCGTCGATGAGTTGAAGGATAAAGGTCTTTACGATTCGACCCTGATCGTGATCACTGCCAAACATGGCCAGTCGCCCATCGACCCCAGCCGTTACGTCCCTCAGACTCGCGCCGGCATCGGCACTTCACCCGCAACTCTGCTTGCCATGGCGGGCTTTATTCCAGACTCGGAGTCTCCCCTCGGTAACGGCATTGGACCGACGGAAGATGACGTCTCGCTGATTTGGCTGAAGAGTTCCTCCGAAACAAACGACGCCGTCGCAATCCTGGAAAACAATGCGGGTCCTTCGGGAATCGCGCTTGGCCAGATTTATTACGGCCTGTCGCTGGCGATTAACTACAACAATCCAACCGTAGACCCACGCACCCCGGACATCATCGTAACCCCAAACGTCGGCGTCACTTACTCCGGCAGCCATGCGAAACAAGAGGAGCACGGCGGGTTCGCTCATGACGACACGAACGTAATAATGCTGCTGTCCAATCCCGGCTTCCATGCGGACACGGTCCGAACCTCAGTGGGTACGGTCCAGGTGGCGCCTACGATCCTGCAAGCCCTGGGCATCGATCCTTCGGCTCTTAACGCGGTTCGGGTTGAGGGAACGAGCGTGCTCCCGGCGGTCCAACTCCAAGGAACTCATTAATAAAAGCCGAATTAACGACAGGGGACGCTCCGTCATGGGCGTCCCTTTTTTGTTTTGTTGGAACCTCACGCGAGTCGGTTCGATAGAGGCGTTAAGAAACGAATCAAACGCAGTGCCTTCTGTCGCTTCAGCGGCCTGAGACTGTTCCCACACCAAGCCAACAACATTGAAACCCCAAGCCCTGCTCGCGCATCTGTAAATGCTCTCGGGAATAGAGGCTTGGGCCAAAATAAATGAATCCGCAACCGGCACGCAGCGGCTCCCCTTCGGGCGGAGGCAATCCCTGGCTGGTCGCGATCGCGGTCATGCTGGCGACGTTCATGGAAGTGCTGGACACTTCCATCGCCGCCGTCGCGCTCCCTTACATCGCAGGCAGTTTGTCGGCGACCAATGACGAAGCTACGTGGGTGCTCACCAGCTACCTCGTCGCCAATGCCATTATTTTGCCGGCAAGTTCGTGGCTTTCGCTGCGCTTCGGGCGGAAAAGATTTCTCATCACCTGCATCGTCATCTTCACGATTTCGTCGTTTGCCTGCGGTGCGTCTACGAGCCTGGCCTGGATTCTGATTGCGCGCGCGGTGCAGGGGGCAGGCGGAGGAGCGTTGCAGCCGCTATCCCAGTCGATTCTGCTGGAAACTTTTCCTCCGCAAAAACGCGGGCTGGCGATGGCCGCGTTCGGCTTGGGAGTGGTGGTGGCGCCGGTGTTGGGACCTACGCTTGGAGGATGGCTCACCGACGCTTACTCCTGGCGATGGGCGTTTTACATCAACATTCCGGTCGGCGTATTCGCAATCCTGATGATCTCGCGATACGTGGAAGATCCGCCGTATATCAAAGACGCGCATCCCGGTAAGTTCGACGGCATCGGGCTGGGATTGCTGGCGGTCTGGCTCGGCTGCCTACAGATCATTCTCGACAAGGGACAGGAGGACGACTGGTTTGGCGCTACCTGGATTCGCTGGGCGGCGGCGATCCTGCTCACCAGCCTGGTGTCGTTTCTGATACGAGAATTTCGGCACAGGCAGCCGCTGGTGAATCTGCGCGTCTTCCGGCACCGCAACTTCACTATCGGATGCATTCTGATTGGTCTGTTCGGTGCCGGCATATACGCGCTGGTGACGTTGCTGCCGCTCTTCTATCAGGAGTTGATGGGCTACACCGCGCTTCAGGCAGGATGGGCCGTGAGTCCCCGCGGCGTTGGAGCGATTCTGGCTATGCCTCTCATCGGCTACCTGACGGCAAAGATAGATAACCGTTATCTGATCGCCTTCGGATTCACTCTGTTCGGGATCGCCAGTCTTTGGTTTGGCACACTCAATCTTTCCATCGGGCAGTGGACATTTTTGTGGGCCATTGTGATCAGTGGCTTCGGCTCGGGATGCGTGTTCGTCCCGCTTTCGACGACCACCATGGCTTTCCTGAAGAACGAAGAAATCGGCAATGCCAGCGGCCTCTACAATCTTTTACGCAACATCGGAGGCAGCATCGGCATTTCCGTGGTCAACACGATCGTCGCCCGCCACGAACAACTTCATCGCAACGAACTGGCGGCATCGCTGTCTCCGGGACGCCCCACCGTGCAGGACGCACTGGGAGGAATGCAGCATTATTTGAGCGCTCAAGGCGCCTCGTCCACCACGGCGGTGCGGCAATCCTATGGGCTGGTCAATCTCGCTCTCGACAGCCAGGCCCGTCTGTGGTCCTACGTGGATGACTTTCGCTATCTGGCGCTGGTTTGTTTCTGTTGCGTGCCCATCGTTTTTGCTCTGAAGAAAGCGGTGGCAAAAAAGGGTGCTGTGGGCGCAGGACATTAGGGTCGGTACTTTCACCGCTCAGATCAAAGGCACTTCAGCAAGCGTAATGGTTCGCGCTGTCCGTTCGATTTCGCTCAGGGCAGGCTCTTCGCTTCGCTGCCAACAGCATAGATTTTAGAGGACGATTTCCATGCCCTCGGATGCGGCGCGAACGTTGGAGTAATAGCTGCGCGCGTCGGCGACGACTTTGTCGACGATGGCATCCGTGTGGTCGGGGTCGTGGTGGTAGAGGATTAATTCCTTGGCGCCGCTTTCCATGACAACGTTGACGGCTTCGCGCCAGTGGCTGTGTCCCCAGCCGCGGCGGCGGGCTTCGTACTCTTCGGGAAGATATTGCGCATCGTAGATCAGGATGTCGGCGCCCTCGGCCAGCTTGCGCACGGCTTTGTCGAAGTTTGCATCGCCGGGCTCGTTGTCGGTGGCATAGACCAGAACACCTTCTTTGGTCTCGACACGAAATCCCATGCAGCCTTGCGGATGATTCAGCCACGCGGTTTTGATCTGAATTCCGTCGCCCATGGGCAGGCATCCATTTTCGATATTCTGAAACTCGCGTTTCGCGCCCTTCATGTGGTCCAGACCGACGGGAAAGTACGGCGACGCCATCTGCTCGGCGAAAACCTGCTCCAGGCTGCGGGTTTGTCGCGACGAATGAAAGGTGAATTGACTCTTGGGACTGTTGTAGAGCGGCTGAAAAAACGGCATGCCCTGAATATGGTCCCAGTGAAAATGCGAAAGAAAAACATGCGCAGAGAAGGGCCGGTCGCCGAACTCGCGCTCGAGTTCGTGCCCCAGCACGCGGAAGCCGGTGCCGCAGTCGAAGACGAAAATTTGCTCTCCCAGACGAACCTCGACGCAGGAGGTGTTCCCTCCATAGCGCAGGTTCTCGGCCTGTGGAGTGGGCGTGGAGCCGCGTACGCCCCAAAACTTAATTCGCATAAACTCTGGTGGTGCTTAGTCAGTAATCTTCAACACTCGACTACAAGCACTTCTCCATCAATTTTCGGTTGCTGTCCCTCTCGGTTTGTTTTCCGAGTACGAAGTAACCTTCAATCCGGGAAGTCCAAGATATTCATAATATTCGGGATATAGAAGAGTTTAGCGTTTGTGTGGAGCGCAACAAGTGACTAAAGTGTCGCCGACCCCGGCGCAACCTTAAGACTTTCCCGGACCACCGAAGGCGTTGAAAATGGTCTCGACCAATCGGACGAGACTAGGGATATATGAGTCCAAGTTGGCCCTAGAGGTACTGGAGCCACCAGTCGTTGCTCTTGGCCTTGAGCGCGGCGAACCATCGGCATACGAAATAGAGTAGAAAGATGGTAATACCCCATACCAGGTAAAGAAGTGGAAGGCTCCAGACGTAACCCTCCGGTGGTTCGGGATTGCCCATGGGATGATTGGTGAAAAGCCAGGGGCTCACGAAGCCCAGCCGGATCCTCGATATCAGGAGTGCGAGCGCGTGGATCAAGGGAATGTGAAGCATGTAGAAGAAAAATGGCACACGTCCGAAGATCTTTATGGGTCGGGCGAGGCCGCCGCTGAGACCTTCGAGCAGCGGAATCAGAGCGATCATGGGGCCCAGCGTCATCAACCGGAAATCCAAAGACGCGGGGTACTTGGTGGTGTTCAGGAAGGCCAGCACCGCCGGCATTGGCGGCGAACCGCCCTGTCCCGCCGCGGCGACATGCCACGGGCGCGGATCTCCGTACAAGTTAAATCCGCGGAGTACAAGGAAGAGTGCTATGGCCGAGAGTCCGATCGTCAGGCAGAATCGCTTTCGTCGCGCACCCTCCAAGGTCACGATTTTGCCGAAGGCATAACCAGCCGCCATGACGCCGATCCACGGAACGATCGAATAGAGCACGATGAGGTTTGGACCGTCTGGGCCGAACCGGATCGGTCCGGCGAAAAACCCTACGTACATGATTTTCCAAAGACCGGAGAGTGGGTTCGCGTCGAGCCCTTCCAACAGCTTGCCCAAGTGTGAATCCATCAGGTTGTGAGCCGCGATAATGACCACTCCTATTGTCCCGACCGCAGCCAGCGGCAGTTTCACCAATCCGGCCATCAGAATCATGCAGACCCCAATCACCCAGATGACGCCTGCCATCTCGTAGTGACGGAAGTCGAAGTTGAAAGTCCAGGCAACACGCAGGAATGTGAATTCAAGGAAAATGAGCCAGGCACCGCGGATGAGCAGATATCGCGAGACATCGCTGTGCTTTCGACCGAATAGGAAGATGCTGGTCCCGGCCAGGAAAATGAACGCTGGCGCGCAGAAGTGAGTGACCCAGCGGGTGAAAAAGACACCCTGGAGTGGGGCCTCCTGCGGGAATGCCAGAATAGACTCGCACGTGATCGATGGCCATCAGGATCATTACAACGCCGCGGATGAGATCGATGGATCCGATACGGGATTGCCAGGTCGTCTCGACTGGCGGTGGAGCGAGAGTGAGGGTGGCGCTACTCATGACTTTGCTCCAAGGCACGACGGCACTTTTGGAACTCGGTCGAAGGGGTTACCTATCCTCTTTGAGCGAAGGGCGGGGACTATCGTTAACGCTGGGAAACAGCGTGCCCGCCGCTCGAGGATTCTACGTTCCAAAAAGTGTCCCCTATAATAAAGCACCGCAGTTCGGCAAGTAGAATATTTTTGCAGTGCGCCGAAGTCGCGGTTCGGATCGCAAACGATGCTACAACCGGATTTCAAACAATTCTCCCGGCTGGCCCGGGAAGCCACACTTGTCCCGGTCGTGAAATCAGTCAGCGCCGATTTGCTCACTCCGGTCTCGGCATTCCTCGCCATTGCCGAGAAAGAATCGCACGCGTTCTTGCTGGAATCGGCGGAACGGGGCGAACAGATCGGGCGCTACACGTTTCTGGGTTCGCGGCCCTATATGCGGGTGAAGGCCCGGCAGGGAACGGTCGAGATTGAACGCGGACGCCGGCGCGAAATCGTACAAGAAAATGTTTTCGAGGTGGTAAAACGTCTGCTAGGTGAGCATCGTCCCGCCAGTATTCCTGGATTGCCTCCATTCACCGCGGGAGCCGTTGGATATTTTGCCTACGACGTGGTCCGGCAGTTGGAAAAAATTGGCGAGCACGCCAAGGATGATTTGAAGCTGCCCGACGCCGAACTGATGTTTTTTGACCGACTGCTGGCGTTTGATCACTTGCGGCACCAGATTCACATCGTCGCCGCCGCCGATGTTGCACGCGAGAGCCCGCGGTGCGCCTACGATCGGGCACTTCGTGACATTGCTGCGCTGGAGCGGAGACTGGCCGCGGGACTCAGCCCGGCACTCTGGCGCAAGTCAGGGAAAGGGAAGCCGGGAAAGCTGAAGGTGCATGCCGGAACGCGGCGTGAAACTTTTCTGCGCAATGTGGAACGGTGCAAGGAATACATCGCCGCGGGCGACATCTTCCAAGTTGTGCTCTCGCAACGTCTTGACTTTACTCCGGAAGTTGCGCCTTTTGATTTGTATCGCGCGCTACGGCAGGTGAATCCATCGCCGTATCTTTATTTCTTGCGGATGGGCGATACGCATATTCTGGGCTCTTCCCCCGAGATGCTGGTGCGGGTAACCAGGCGCAGACTCGAGTACCGGCCGATTGCGGGCACGCATCCGCGCGGGCGCGACGAAGCCGAAGACCTGCGCCTCGAACTGCAAATGCGTACCGACGAAAAGGAGCGCGCCGAGCATGTGATGCTGGTCAACCTCGGACGCAACGACTTGGGACGAGTGAGCGAATACGGATCTGTGAAGGTGAAGGATTTGATGTACGTGGAGCGGTACTCACACGTGATGCATCTGGTGTCGGCGCTGGAAGGCACATTGCGCAAGGATCTCGATGCCATTGACGCTTTCGCTGCATGTTTTCCCGCGGGTACGCTCAGTGGCGCGCCGAAAGTGCGGGCGATGCAGATCATCGAAGAACTCGAGCCCACCCGCCGCGGGATTTATGGGGGGTCGGTGCTCTACGCGGATTTTGCGGGCAACCTGGATTCGTGCATCGGCATTCGCACGTTGCTGATGGAAGGCAAGAAAGCATATCTGCAGGCAGGAGCGGGCATTGTCGCGGACTCTGACCCGGCCAGTGAATTTCAGGAGTCGATGAACAAAGCGCAGGCGGTTCTGCGTGCCGTGGAGAAGGCGAGAAACAGTCGTCAGTGATCACCGATCGGCGATCATTGATCAAATTACTGCCTTAGAAAGTTTGCCACCAGCTTCTTACCCGCATCCGTCAACACGCTTTCGGGATGGAACTGCACTCCTTCCACCGCGTGATGGCGGTGGCGCAGGCCCATAATGGTCCGCGTGCCGTCTTTTTCCGTGGTCCAGGCGCTGACTTCCAGTTCGGCGGGGAAATCTTTCTCTTCGACCACGAGCGAATGATAGCGAGTAGCCGTCATCGGCATGGGAAGACCTTGAAAGACAGTTTTGTTATCGTGCATCACCGCGCTGGTTTTGCCGTGCATGAGGTGGGCGGCACGCACCACGCGGCCGCCGAAGGCTTCGCCGATTGCCTGGTGGCCCAGACAAACTCCGAGCACCGGAATCTTCCCCGCGAAGTGGCGAATCAGGGCGATGCTGATCCCTGCCTCACGTGGCGTGCACGGGCCGGGAGAAACCACGATCCGTTCGGGCTGAAGGTCCTCAACCTCGTTCACCGTCACTTGGTCGTTGCGGCGAACCTCGACCTTGGCGCCTAATTCTCCGATGTATTGGACTAGGTTGTAAGTGAACGAATCGTAGTTGTCGAGTACGAAAATCAAGTGTCCGCGGCTCCTGATATCAGCTTACACCGGAGAGAGACTTCAGCCTGCACTTGCAGACTTGAGTCTGAAATCTGAAACGTCCCGTTCCCCCCGAAAGAGCCACTGGCTTCCCCATCGGTGGTGTTGACCGAGGCAGTCTTGCGAGGCATCCTTCTTAATGTTGCCGATGATGGTAAGGCCACTTGGAGGATGAATGGCTGAGTCCCAGCAGGAGAAGCGGGCGGCACGGCGCTTTCCGCTGCGCGTGCCAGTCACTGTAGATCATGAGAATGCCGTCCATGCCGCTCAGATTCGCGATGTCAGTGCGCGTGGCATCTGTTTTTACCTCGATTCTGCCGTAACTCAAGGTTCGCCCATCGGATTTACTCTGACTCTCCCGCCCGAAATCACGCTCACCGAAAGCATTCGAGTGCAGTGCAAAGGCCGCGTAGTGCGCGTGGAAAACGGAACCGCAGACGGCAAACTGGCGGTCGCTGCCGTCATTGAAGAATACGAGTTTCTACCGGAAGCCTGAAGGCGGACCTCGAATTTTTTCGACAAGGCGATGAATGTCTGAGGCGGCCGGATTCGACGACGCGGCCTCAGCCGTGATCGGTGCTCATCAGAGTTGCCGCTCCGCCGCGTTCAGGCTCTGCGATGGGACCAGCGTTCTTTCAACTCTTGTCGCTTTCCCACTCGGCTTTCAGCTGTCGAGATTTCGCGTGTCGAGACCACAAGTTCACTTTACTTTTCTTGACATAGCTCCTTGCCGATCGCTTGCAATTCCAGTCGACGCTTCTCCGTAGTCTTCGGATATGCCATCTTGAGATCCTGGAGCGCATCGAGGACAATGCGGGACACAATTAGCCGGGCGTTCTCCTTATCGTCGGCGGGAACGGCGTACCAGGGCGCGTGATGAGTACTAGTCGCATTCAGGCAATCCTCATACGCTTGCATGTAATGCTTCCAGTACTTCCTCTCGTGATTGTCCGAGGAGCTGACTTTCCAGTTTTTATCGGGCTCGTCAATGCGCGCTAGAAACCGCTTGCGCTGTTCTTCGTACGAAAGGTTTAAAAATATTTTTACGATCCGCGTTCCGTTGCGATAGAGGTGGCGCTCCAGGTCAACGATCGAGCGATACCGTTGCTTCCAGATGTTTTTCTCGTCGAGCAACTCTTTGGGAAGCCGCTGGTTGAGGAGAATTTCTGGATGCACGCGAACGATCAGAACTTCCTCGTAGTAGGAACGGTTAAAGATGCCGATCCGTCCGCGTTCCGGAAGGCGGCATGTCGTGCGCCAGAGAAAATCATGTTCCAGTTCCTCGGCGCTTGGTTGTTTGAAACTGAAAACCTCGCAGCCTTCGGGATTGACTCCCGACATTACGTGCCGGATGGCGCCGTCCTTGCCGGCAGAATCCATCCCTTGAAAAATCAGGAGCAGAGCGTAACAGTTGGAGGCGTAGTGCAGACGTTGCAAGGCCGCCAACTTAGCAACATGTTCTTCCAGCAGTTTCTTGTATTCCTTCTTTGACTCGCAAAATGGCTTGACGATCGTCGGCAAGTGCTTGATATCGATCTTCTTGTGATGCGGAACACGGAAATCCTTGGAATGAATTGTCATTTCTTCCTCTCGGCCAGGTCAGCCCGCTTATTCGTCGCCTTCATCTTTAGGAGGTCTTTCGCTTCGCCTTCTCCCATTCCTCAACTTCTTGAACTTCTTTGCGCCCCAGGTCTTCGTAGAGCTCGTGTACGCGCTTGACGAGCTGCGGCGTTAGATCAGACGGTGACTTGTCTTTATCTTCAGCTATAGGCTCGGCTTTGGCCTCAGGCTTCGCCTCAGTTTTGGTTTCCGTTGGGGGCTTGGCGACGGCTTCTGACTTCGGCTCGGCTTTGGCCGCAAGCTTCGGTTCGGTTTTGACTTCGGGCTTCGGCTCGGTCGTAGCTTCTGGTTTCGCCTCAGGTTTGGCTTCGGGCTTTGGTTCGATCTTGGTGTCAGGCTTCGGTTCGGTCTTGGCCTCTGCCTTCGGTTCGGTCTTAGTGTCAGGCTTCCGAATCTCCTGCTCCGCCTTTTTCCAGTCCTGAACCGCTTGACCGTCCTGGTGGTCTCGCTGCTCATAGAGTTCGTAAGCTCGCTTGGCGATCTGCGGAGTCAGATCGGACGGCGTCTTGGCTTCGGGCTTAGACTCGGCTTTGCCTTCCGGCTTCGCCTCAGTCTTGACTTCGGTTTTCGCATCGGCTTTGATTTCGGGTTTAGCATCAGCCTTGACTTTCGGTTTCGCGTCAGCCCCGGCTTCAGGCTTAGCCTGGGCCTTGATTTCTGGGTTCGCGTCGGTCTTGGTTTCAGATTTAGAGTCGGCCTTCACGGGATCAAAAATCCTATAGGCGAAGGAAGGCTTTTCGATACAGCCCTGGCCGACACACCTCGCGGGAAAGCTAGGAATTATCTGATAAGGCTCAATAGGAATATGACAGCACTCTCATAGAAAAACTGTTTCCAATTGCACAGTGCCGAAAAAGCACCGATGTCCCATGCGGCTTAGCGGGATAAATTGCTTTACGTGGACGATTCACTTCGTGCCGGCCTACGGAGAGAACATCCGCAGCGTGGTGGGCTGTACGAATAGTCAAGCCTGCAGCTGCTCGGCCTTCTCTTCATTTAGCTATCGCTGCACAAAACTTCCGCGATGACGACCGCGTGAGAACTGCGCGATCCTGTTACTTCATAGGAGGTCTTGGCTGCTATACATTTGCCGCGACTGAGCAAAACGGAACAGATTGTTGCCGTCACCAATGCAATGCTGAGCCTACGTGTGAGCGCAATCGTGTTGCACGAAACCATCCGATAGTCGTTCGTTGCGACGTGGACGGTCGGAGGACTTTCGGATCAAACTTTTTCCAGAGATATTTACGAATCGGCCAGAAGGAGGTCTCATGAAATCATCGACGAAATGCGCTCATCCCGCTTGCAACTGCGTACCTGCTGACGGAACCAAGCACTGCCGCACCTCCTGTGCCGACGCAAAAGGCATGTCTCAGTCTGGCCTGCCGATGCCAGCATCAAGACTGCCAGGGTAAAGGGCCTAAGGCATAGTCCATCGTTTTTCTGTGAGTCCGCAGGAAATCTTCCGTTCTTTGGCTGCCAAAGTTTCACTTCGACAATGAGGAGGCAAGCGCACCCCATGACATCTTCGATGACCCTGTCGCCGACCCTCGCGCCGCCTGCGTTGGATGAGCTGTGTATCAACACGCTACGTTTCCTTGCAGTGGACATGGTGCAGAAAGCCAACTCGGGCCATCCTGGGCTCCCGATGGGCTCGGCGGCTATGGCCTACGCACTCTGGGATCGTTCGCTCAAATTCAACCCGCGTGATCCCCTCTGGCCCGACCGCGACCGCTTCATTCTCTCAGCCGGACATGGATGTGCACTCTTGTACGCCCTGCTTCACGTCACCGGCTTTGATTTGCCCCTGGAGGAACTGAAGAGATTCCGCCAGTGGGGTAGTCGCACGCCAGGCCATCCGGAGTATCGCAAGACCCCCGGCGTCGAAGCAACCACCGGTCCTTTGGGGCAAGGACTGGCCGACGGCGTTGGCATGGCCATCGCCGAAGTAGCCCTTGCCGCGCGATTCAATCGGCCCGGTCACGCCATCGTGGACCACTACACCTATGTCTTAGTGAGCGATGGGGACTTGGAGGAAGGGATCTCTTCCGAAGCCGGATCCGATGCTGGTCACCTGCGGCTGGGCAAGTTGATCGTCCTGTATGCCGATAACCACATCACCATCGAAGGCAGCACAGAGCTGGCCTTCACCGAAGATCGCATGGCACGTTTCGCAGCGTTCGGCTGGCATGTCCAGCGAGTTGAACGGAGTAACGACGTCGATGCGGTCGCCTCGGCTCTGAAGGCTGCCCGCGAAGAGCAGGATCGACCATCCTTGATTATGGTTCGCACCCACATCGGCTTCGGCAGCCCTCACAAGCAGGACACTGCGGCGGCACACGGCGAGCCACTCGGCTTAGAGGAGGTCCGTCTCACGAAAGAGGGAATGGGCTGGCCGGTGAATTCAACGTTCCACATCCCCGAGGAAGCTCTGGAGCATTTCCGGGGAGCTGTCACGCGGGGTAGCACCGCACAGGCGGATTGGGAGCTACGCCTCAAGGCCTATACAGAAGAACACCCTGATCTGGCTGCGGAATTCGAGCGAGTGATGCGGGGGCAGCTTCCCAAGGGCTGGGACGCCGACCTTCCAACATTTACCGCGGCGGACGGACCAATGGCAACCCGCATCGCTTCAGGAAAGACGATAGGGGTTCTGGGCGCTCACTTGCCTGAGATGATGGGAGGGTCGGCCGATCTTGATCCCAGCACCCACACGCACATTGGCGGCGCCGGGAACTTCGAGCCGGAGAACTGGGCTGGACGCAACATGCACTTTGGCATACGGGAGCATGCCATGGGCGCCATCTTGAACGGCATGGCGTTGCACCGCGGCCTTATCCCTTATGGCGGGACCTTCCTGATCTTCAGCGACTACATGCGTCCTCCGATGCGCCTCGCGGCTATGAACGGGCTGCCGGTGATCTATGTTTTCACTCACGACAGTATCGCCATGGGAGAGGACGGTCCAACCCACCAGCCGGTAGAACAATTAGTGGGATTGCGATCGATCCCTGGAATGGTTGTGCTCCGGCCGGCGGACGCCAATGAGACAGTTGCCGCATGGCGGATCGCCATTGAACGGGAGGAAGGTCCGGTTGCTCTCGTACTGACGCGCCAAGGACTTCCCGTACTTGATCTGGGCAACTATCCCGGCATTCCCGCGGGAGTGCCGCTGGGCGGCTATGTCCTCGCCGACCCTTCCCCGGGCACACCACCCGACATCATTCTCATCGCGACCGGCTCCGAGGTGCATCTGGCCCTGGAGGGCCGCGAGCATTTGGCGAAGGATGGCGCGTACGCAAGAGTGGTCAGCGTGCCGAGTACAAATCTTTTTTCCATGCAGCCACAAAGTTATCGGCATACTGTTTTGCCGCCGGGCATTCCCTTGTTGGTGATCGAGGCCGGCGCTTCTCTGGGATGGAGATCTTATGTTGGTCCCCAAATCGCCGTGATCGGCGTCGACTCGTTCGGCGCATCAGCCCCAGGACCGGTCGTGATGGAGCACTACGGCTTCACCGTGGAGAACGTTTGCAAGCAAGCTCACAAAGTGATCGAGCAGGCCAAGCTTTGAAAAGATAAGGCGAAACCATGATGCGCGTAGGAATCGCGTCGGACCACGGCGGCTTTGCCTTGAAAGGGCAGATGGTCGAGTCTCTGCGCGCCTCGGGATACGAGGTCGTCGACTTCGGCGCACATCAATTAGACCCCGGAGACGACTACCCCGACTTCATCATCCCTTTGGCCAAAGCCGTCGCCACGGGAGAGGTGGAACGCGGAGTGGCGTTGTGTGGCAGTGGCGCGGGTGCGTCCATCGCCGCGAACAAAATCTGCGGAGTGCGTGCCGCGCTCATCCATGATGTTTTCTCCGCCCATCAGGGCGTCGAAGATGATGGCATGAATGTCTTCTGTCTGGAAGTAATCGGGCCTGCGCTCGCCTGGGAACTGATCGAAACCTTTCTGACCTCTTACTTCAGCGGCGCTCCACGCCATCGGCGCCGAGTGGCTAAAGTGCAGGCGTTGGAAAACCAGACGCGGCAGGACCAGACGCCGGAAAGCCAGGAGGTTGTAGCGTGAAGGCTTTATTGGAGGTGTATTGGTCGATGCGAAAAATTTCAGGGCTCTGGCCGCCGCTGTTCTGTGAACATGAACAAGAGGCCGCCGCCAAGGACGGACGCGCATGAGGACAACCTCCCGCTCGGACGCCCTTGTGCTCTTCGGTGTGACGGGCGATCTCGCTCATAAGATGATTTTCCCGGCACTCTATGCCATGGTGAAAAGTAATGTCTTGAAGGTCCCCGTAATCGGTGTCGCCTTCCCCAAGTGGAGCCTCGAGCGTCTGCACAAACGCGTGACCGACAGCATCAAGCGAGCGGGCGGGATCGATGACAAGCGCGCTCTCCACCGTCTTCTGGCCCTGTTCAAGTACGTGAGCGGGGATTACAAAGATCCGGGCACGTTCGCGGCGTTGAAAAAAGAATTAGGCAGCGCTCGGCGCCCAGCGCACTACCTCGCGATCCCACCCTCGCTCTTCGAGACGGTGATCAAGGAGCTTGGTGCCGCGAACCTGGCCGAACATGCGCGCGTCATTGTTGAAAAGCCGTTCGGGCGCGACCTTGCCTCCGCGCGGGAGCTCAACCGCGTCGCGCGCTCGGTGTTTCCCGAAGACTCAATCTTCCGCATCGATCACTTCCTCGGAAAGGAGGCGATCATGAATATTCTCTACTTCCGCTTCGCCAATTCCTTCCTGGAGCCCATCTGGAATCGCAACTACGTGGCCAGCGTCCAGATAACCCTGTCCGAGGATTTCGGCGTCGGGAAGCGCGGCAAGTTTTACGAAACAGCCGGTTGTCTGCGCGACGTGATCGAGAACCACCTCTTCCAAATCATCGCACTGCTTGCCATGGAACCCCCGGCCGATCGGGACTTTGGAGCCGTGCACAACGAGAAAGCCAAAGTCTTTGAGGCCATGCGTCCGCTGAAGTCCGATGACGTGGTGCGCGGCCAGTATGCTGGCTACCGGAAGGAGGCAGACGTGGCGAAGAACTCCGACGTCGAAACGTTCTGCGCCCTGCGACTCTTCATCGACTCATGGCGCTGGGAGGGAGTGCCGTGGTACGTGCGCTCCGGCAAATACCTGGCAGATACCGCGACCGAGATTTTGGTGGAGTTGAAGCCGCCGCCACAAAGGCTTTTTGCCGACTCAGCGCCAACTCCAAAGACTGGCCGGACTAACTACGTGCGCTTCCGGCTCTCCCCCAACTCGGCCATCGCCCTCGCCGCGCGCGTTAAGCGCGCCGGCAAGGAGTTCGTCGGAGACCAGCGAGAACTCTATCTGTTCGAAGAACAGCAGGGAGAGGAAACGCCTTACGAGCGGCTTTTGGGCGATGCCACGATCGGCGATGGAGCGTTGTTTACCCGTGAGGACGCGGTTGAGGCCGCCTGGGCGGTAGTTGATCCGGTCCTGAAGCACCACCACCGGGTTCGCCCCTACAAGCGCCACAGCTGGGGACCGAAACAGGCGGATGCGCTCATCGCACCAGACGGCTCCTGGCACAACCCGAAACCGAAGGAGACATCCGGAGAATGAGCTGCCGCGGCCATGTTTTTTGCCCGCTCTGCTCGCAGCCGCGCTCACAACGCAGCATCGCTCAATCTAGGAGAAACAACGGTGAAAGCGACTCAAACGCTCCGCAACATGGGTCAGAGCCTTTGGCTCGACAACATCACCCGAGGTCTACTGGCTAGCGGCACGCTTCGCAATTAAAGGACTTCTCGGTCACCGGGCTCACCTCAAACCCCACAATTTTCGATCACGCCATAAAGAACAGCCACGACTACGACGACGCCATCCGCCAGAAATTGAGTGAAGGCAAGTCGGGCGAGATTCTCTTCTTCGAACTGGCGATTGAGGACCTCGGCAGGCCGCCGATCTGTTTCGGCCGATCCACGACCTGACCAATGGCGTAGACGGTTGGGTTTCAAGGTTTCAATGGAGGCCCCACCTCTGCTGGCGCACGACACCTCGGGCACCCTCGCCGCAGCTAGACCCCTCCACGCTCGCGCCGGACGACCTAATCTTCTCATCAAGATTCCAGGTACCCAGGAAGGCACCACGGACTCTATAAAAACACGTACCAGCGCACGCGACACGCTCCCAGTGTCCTCCCGAGCACTGCGCAGATTCGTGCGCGCCTGACTCACCGGCCTTGCTGCGGACTACCGATAGCTACGGGGCGGGAATGGAATGATAAACTTCCGGCCCGGCCCCGCCGCTGCAGATTCGACACAAGCCACATGCCATCGTAAATACGGTCAGGCTATTTACTGGATACGCGTAACAACTCGCGCTTGAGGGAGCCATCGACTGGCTTGGGACCGAGCCATGCCGAAAACAGCGCGTCCGCAAAGTCCTTGCCCGAAATCGTCAGCTCCTGGCCATGGCATCGCATCAGAACACCGGCACCCGGCAGATACGTGAACTCGAGTACGTCCCCTTTCTTCAGGGCGGGAAGAGCATGTTCCAAGAGATCGAGTCTCGCGCGTAGAGTTGGCATTGCCGGACCGGAGTTAAGCATAATGGCCGTCTCTACTGCCTGCACAAACGTCCTGCGGCTGACGTCGCGCCGCATACCAATAACAATGCGCTTCGCCTCATCGGTCGTAATCGCTACCCGCGCGTCCGTCGTCGGCTGCTCGAGGTAGAAACCTACGACGTAGACCTTGAAGAAAATCGCTTTCTTCAACACCCCCACGCCGTTCAGCCAAAGTTTCCTGCCCGCAACGCTGATCACCTCCGGCAGGCTGACGCCCGACACCTCGCGTGCATGAACCACAGCTACGCTCAGCGCCACCGCGCAGCCGAGGGCTGCCTTCGCTGCGAAACCTCTCATTTTCATCTTGGCAATGATCATCACAGACGGTACGAACTATGACGCAGACTGGACGTATCGTCGCGCCGACAATTATTGAGAGCGCAGAGCCACGCATCGGCGAACCAACTTTCAATTTATCATTTACTGTCAGGAGAAACTTGGGACTTGGAGTGACGGTGGCTGCTGTATGAATGGGAGAGAGGAGACTTGGACAGGCATCGGCGCACCGGTTGTAGTCGTGATGGTCGTCGAGTTTAAGAACCTCCCGGGACGCTGATGACGGGCAGCTCTCGCGCTCCCTGTGGAGAGACTTCGACCTTCCTGGGGCTCATGCGGCCAGTTTTGAGTCCGAGTGCAGGGAACGCCTATGGCATCTGGCGAAGCAATTTTACGGCCCGAGTAGTTTTTGCCCGACGATGGTTATGTGATGATCGTTTCTGGATTCATTTCAAGCCGAAGTCAGCATCGTACTGTCGGATGACCTCGTAGCACTCGCACGCGCAGTCTTCAAGTTTCTTGCGGTTCACGATCTTCACTGCACCACGCGTGTACTCGACGAGTTTCTTCTTCTGCAAAATACCAGCCGCCACACTCACGCTAGGCCTATCTGTGCCTAGCATGGTTGCGAGAAAGTCATGTGTGATGGGCAGCGACTTCGAATCCACTCTGTCCTGAACCATTAGCAACCATCGCGCAAGGCGCTGCTCGACATCGTGCAGGCGATTACACGCGGCTGTTTGTGCGACCTGCATTCCCTGAACTACTGCATAGCGGCTCAACATCAATTGCAGGTGTGAAGCGGATTCCAAAATTTTCCGTAAAGCCCCGACGGCTACTCGAAACCCATCCCCCGTGATTTGTACCACCGCTTGAAGCGTGCTCCGGTTCAGGCCAACAGCCGCCGGTATTCCGGTGAAGCCCTTCTTGCCGACGATGCCAGCTTCAGCGGTTTCCCCATCTTTCATTACGACTACCAGAGAAATCAAACCTCGATTCGGGAAATACGCAAATTCCAGCCTTCCGGCCTGGTGAAGGATAAGATGATTTGGCAAGCTGACGTATTCGAGATGGGGACGAAGCGAGTTGTAGTCCGTATCGGAGGCTGACAGAAGAATTAGGTTACTGACCGGTTTCCCTGCGGTATTCGTCCTTGTGCCAGACTGCACTGGATGCCTATCCTTTCCACAAATTGTCCTTTGGCTAGTGGTTGGTTGCGCCTAATCGCCGAGCAAGGACTTGGGCTCGTTCTCTCACAACTCCACAAGTTACTTTGGATTCAAAACCGAGTCTGAGCAATAAAGTACATGCAAGCAGGGACACATGACGCAGAAACGTGCCCCGGGTGGCAGAGCGGCGTTGGCACGGGACCCCAAGATTGCGCCCAGAACAGCCCACTTAAGCGGTTCCACGACTTCAAACGATGCTCCGAAATCGGGTGTGTGCGCTCGCACCAGAATTCTTTCCATTTATGTGTGTAGGATGCCCGACAGACCATCCAGATTGGCGCACTTAAAATCCGCGTCATTCTCTTAATTTCATCTTCCGCCACGCTCAGATTGGGTGGCGGTTTTTCAACTGCAATCAGGAAGGGCCACCGCGAAAGGAGCCGTTAATGGCGGACCGGAACGTTTCGTTTCTTAGCAATCGGGCACTCATTGGCCCGCAGCGACAGAGGCGGCCATGAGCAGAAAGATGGTATGGATCGATGGGCAACGTTTTCGGGGTTTTGGCTGCTCCGAATGCGGCTGGCGGTTCAAACCTTCTGGAACGCCCACCGGCACATCCTTCGCTGAAATGCTGCGCAACTTCGAGTTGCAGCGGGATAAGGAGTTTACGTCCCATGTTTGCGCTGATCACTCCAAAGAAGTTAAGTAGCAGCAGCCCGAGCACCGAGGCCGAACGTCTCCCGGGATTGCGATTCGCAACCTTCCCCGAATCCGCAGTTGCGTTCTAGGGTCCGCCCTGCGTAATCTTCTGCGATAGTCCTACCGTTTTGTGCTTTGTTCCACTTTTGAAAGAATGGGTTGCATCTCGGAAACGACAGCGGCATCCCCTTTTGCCAAATCGGCTATGATCCGATCGCGCATTGATAGAGGTCCACCGAGCAGAGTCCGCAAGGCTTCATCTTGAGTGCTGTTCGCAAGGCGCTGGGCCTGGTCAAAGAAACGGTTGGCATCATCGCCCGACGTTCCGTAATTCTTTTGCGTGGCCTCAAGGTACATCAGCGCGGCTGCATCGCGAAGCTGAGACAGTTGTTCAGAGAGCTGACAGGCTTCGATCTGGGCCGCCGACGCGGACACTTTCTGCTCCAACCGGTCCGCTTTGGAATGTTGCAGAATGAACCCGGCAAGAAAACCTGCAATGAGCAGAATCGGCCAGACAATAAGATTGTTTCGCATAAGCCTTCCTCGCGTTACGCCTCCGTCGTTAAAATCCGCCTCGTCCCATTATTCGGAGGCCTCTCAAGTTCTTTCATGGCGAGATGGAGCCGCTCTGGTTTCGCCAGCCTCCTCTGAAGAAGTGGTGACGCACCATATTGTGGGCAAGCCGGAAAAAGAGGACTGCCAAGACAGCTATAAACAGGAACTTTCCAACCCCCCAACCAGATGGACCTTTGTTCTTCAGGCCCCGTTTTGTCCAGATCGGTTGTCATCAGAGCCGCCTCCGTACCAGCTTGGGTGCTTGCGATAATGAAATTGATCCCATTCGACTGGACCGCATTCTCTTGCGGCTGGTGGCAGGATTGGTGGTACCTGTAGTTCCAGCACGCGACCGCAAATACCTGCAGCACGTGAGCACGAGAAACAATGCCCTCAACCCGACCGTCCGACATCACGGGGAGTTGATTGCCATCCTCCCGCCCGATGATCTCTAGGGCCTTCATCGCGGACACGCCGCTAGAAACCCCCAAGACCAAGGACCGACCCACGGCGTCAGTGAACGCCCTCTCTCCGCAAACTACTTGGCGGCAGTCACCGACTTTACCGAAATGGTGTCGCCGTCGGCCGTGCCCGTGACTTTGGCCTGCTCCCAAGCCAGCTTGTTGAGCTTGGCTAGCGTCGCTTGATCCGAAGTGTCAAGGGTATAGACTTTGTCGCCGACAACCAAAGCATACTTGGCGCCCTTCTGGACGCAGGCACGAACGCAAGCTGCGGGGGCAATCCCCTCCGTGTGCTTGGCGCCGCACATGGCGTCGCTGACTTTTCCAGTAAAGGTCTGGGTCGTGCCCGCGGCCATAGTGGGTACAACAGCCAATCCGGCGCTCAGCACCAACGTCGCCATCAAACCTTGCAACATCCGCAAACGGAACATAAATCCTCCTCTGTACTCAGAGACCTCTGCTACGCTCCGGCCATGATTTACAAAGTATTGAGTAACCAAGGAACGTCTGTCTGGTCAGAATGGAACACTCCAGCAGGATTTGCCATGAGGGTGCGCCGGACCAGGAGTTGGCGGCTAGCTCATAGTTCGCTCATAGTTCAGCGGCCATGCTTTAATGGGCGCAGGTTTGTGACAGCCGTAATTGACTTCGTCCGCTTGCGACTTCCGGGTGAACAAGAAGAGTATTTTGGCCCCCGACTTCAAACTAGTTTTGCTTGTAACCCTATGAAGAAATTGGTTGCGGGGGCCTGCAACCATCCGAATTGTTTAGTCTTGCCATTCCGTTTGAAACTGATCCGCCTCGCAGCATAGGATGCAAGGTCACGGGTTGCGATCTGCCGCCGGAAGCCGCAGGATACCAATCAAACCTGGTTTGGAACGTTCACGAAGCCCTGAGTGCGAGGAGTGATGATGAAGGGCTTATTGGGCCCTGGCCGTAGGCGTGTTTGGATTCATTTCCGTGGGGAGATTTTTTTGTAGCCGATGCTGCATAGCCTTCTCATCACGATCCGGTTCTTGTTTGTGGGCTATAGACTTAACAAGCCAGTGGAACCATTCCGACTTGAATCTTGCTCTTAGTGGAGAGCTTAGCTCCTCGAAATTCTAACTCGATGGTTCAGAGGGGGGCTTAGCGGAGGAAACTTCAGCGGCGTTCCGCCTCAACAGCAAGATCGTTACGTCATCTTCGTTGAACTCAGGGTTTATCAGAGATTTGAGATTGGACATCGTTGTTCGTGATCGTTCTGCGAGAGCCTCTCGCAAGAGCCGTTCGGGATCGCTGCCCGAAATGGAGTCGGTCAATCCGTCTGTGAACAAAAGGACGTTTTCTCCACAGTGAATAAAAGCGCTGCCGGTTTCATACTTGGCGTCTGCGAATAACCCAAGCGGCATGCCCGTCGCTTCGAGAGGTATCGTCGATCCTAATCCGAAGACAATTGGAGCGTTCTGGCCAGCGTTCACGAATGTCAACTCTCCCGAGATGCGGCTAAGCACCAGAAATACCGCCGTTGCGAAGCACCCGGCCGGAGCGTATCGAAACATATGCTGATTGATCTGTCTCGCGAACGACAAGGGAGCCTCTTCGGCAGTTGCGATACTCCTTACCAGAGCCTGTATGTTCGCGGCGAGGAGGGCAGCCGAAACCCCTTTTCCTGAAACATCTACCAACACCAATAAGACCCGGCTACCCGGAAAGTCGATCACGTCAAAGTAGTCACCTCCTACGTCTCGGAAGGGCTTGTAGAATGTCTCCACATCGTATCCTGGCAACTCAGGAAGCCCCTGGGGAATCAGTGTCTGCTGGATCTTTCTGGCAGCGATCTGGTCGGATTCAAGTTGCGTTTTGCGGACAAACTCCGAAGTCAACATCCCGTTCATCAGCATATAGCCAAAGAAATAGAGAATAAGGACCGCCAGATAGAGATACACCCCTGGCGGCCATATCCGAGGCCAAAACAAGGTTCGCGTAAATCCGGCATAAATCGCGTATCCCTGGATCAGTATGCCGACCCAGGTGATGAAGCGTTTAGACTTTGGCATCTCCCGAGTCCAGTCGTAGAGGGCAAAGTGGAGAGCACGACGAATCTTGGCGGCGGACCAGACTGTATTCATTGAGCGATGCGCGTGCGCATTTGGCGAAGTCTAGCAAAAATGGCCACACTGGTGATGCGTACTCCAGCACAGTAATGCCGGGTGTCATTGATTTGCCGGCCATACGGCCAGGAGAATCGGCGTACAAACTATTTAGGGATGCGATTCGGCTTCGAATCCAGACAGTTTTGAAATGAATTCTGTCGCAGCGTTCAGGTTGCGGCCCGCCAAATCGTTCATAACTCGTTGAATGAATGGGAAACGTCCCATCCGCGCGCCGAACGCTTTCGAGAGCCAGAGTGCAAGGGGAATCAGGCAGAGCCCAAATGCGACATTAGCCCAGAGCCACGGCGCGTTGACGATATCGAGTCCAAGGAACACTCTGGCGATGACGATCACAAATGGAGCCCAGACGATTGTTCCTCCCAAAAGCGCCCACTGTGTGATCCGAATCCGCAGGACTCGCAGCATCTCAAGCTCCTTTTGAATCGCAGTGACGGAACCGCTGTAATCGATTTGCCGAAGGGCTGCGATCTGGCGGATTGTTGCCGCCAGCATCGCGATCGAAAAGACATCGAGAGCGGCGGCAGAGAGCGACAGCCTAACTGCGGGAAGGTGGTGAGAGATAAAAGCTCCCAAGGAGACGATGATCACAAACCACATGACTGTCTCGAAGACCAACGCCCCGATCATGCGTTGTGTCGCGGATCGCGCCTTCGACAAAGTGGCGGAGTTCAACAACTCCCGCTTTAAACGAATACTTCGGTCCAGTTTCTCGTCGTGTCCCGCCCAAACTTTCTTCATTTCATCTAGATCAAACATGTGCTATCTCCTTGGGATGGAACGGAGCCGCTAAGCTCCAGCCGCATCCTCCGTTTCATTCTGCTTATTTTGGTCGCAACATTGGTCTCGCTGATGCCGAGCACGCCTGCACTCTCCAAATAGCTATTGCCATCCAGATAGAGCAGGACAAGCGCTTTGTCGAGCGGGTCCAATGTTGCGATGAACTGATAAAGAGCTTGAATTTCGCTCGACTGATTCGCTGTCTCGTCGATAGCGCTTAAGAACTGCTTTTCGTCCGACAGAATGTAGCGGGTACGGGTGGTTTCCTTGCGGTAGACGGAGATGGCGACGTTGAGACCAATTCGATACATCCAGGTGGAGAATTGGACGCGTCCATCGAATTTCGCGAAGGATTGCCAGAACTGAACGACGATCTCCTGTGCCAGGTCTTCCCGGTTATCTCTATTCCTGCAGTATGAGTTGCAGATCTTGTAGAGGATCCTTTTGTGCTGGTCCACCAAGATCTGGAATTCCTGCTGTTGCTGTAGGGTGACCATTGCTTCATCCCCGCCCCGGAGGTTTGTCGCGTCCTGCCCGTTTGTGTTGCTCAAACTGTTATTCGCAAGCAAGCCTGGGAAAATCACGATAGCAGACAAAAAATACGTTTTTGGCTCGGGGGCCGTCCCCAGTTGGCCGCGATTTGCCTTCTGGCGAGTGTTGAAAGCGCGCTATAGACCCAGTTGTTCCTGTTTGTAGCCGAATGACGGGCTACCCGGCCTGGGATTGTGCTGGGGTGAATGGGAGAGGAACTCGGAGCAGGAGACGAAGTCCGGATATCCCCTTAGCGACCAACCTCACAAATTCAGATGGTTGCAGGGTTTACGGAAGTGGTTGAAAGTGAAGAAACTGTGGTTGCGGGGGGTGGATTTGAACCACCGACCTTTGGGTTATGAGCCCACAAATACTAGTAGTTTCAACAACTTACAAGACGCGGGTGGCCCTCGAAAAACCTTGTAAGTAGGCTTAAGGAATCGTTATTGGACAGTTAAAGGACAGCGAACCAATATCAAGCTCACATGCGGCGGTACAGGATTTGGCCGAAGACGAATCCCTCAGGGGCTCGACCTGCCCAGTCCCCCCGAACCAACTCCTTGCCAGAGGTTGAGGAGTTGCTCGCGCCACTGGTTTTCCCGACTTGCCTTGATTCGGCCGCGATTCAGTGGTTCATTTTCGAGGGCACAAGATGACCGGTTCGCCGTGAATTATAAACCGGGGGAAACTACGATAGGTTCCATACAACAGGCTTCAAAGTCTCTTTGAGGTAAAGAGGATGTTTCGGGGTGCCATCGCTCCCGAGGCTGAGGACGTGCGGCGTAACTTTGGCTTTTTCGATGACGAGACGAGCGATACCGGGGCCGCGGGAGCGCAACTCCTTATGCTTTGGCTTCCCGTAGGCAAATATGACGATTGCCGCGTCTTTAGCCATCTGGATTATGTGTCGGTCGTTCTCCGGGCCCACCGGATCATCGACCTTAATCAATCCTCGCTGATCCGTGCAGCGATAAGCGAATGTATTCGCCACGACGATCCCACCATATCCCCACGCCTTTGCAAACTTGCAGCATTTGGCGACGGTCGGGTCATCGCAGATGGGATCTGCTGTGCTCGGGTTCATTAGCACGAAGAGGGCGAAGGGCTTCCTGGCATCCCACGTCCGGCTTAAACGATAGCGGTATTCCTGATTCGCTCCGCCGAAGACAGCATTTCCAGTAACGCCCGCTTTCAGGGTGCGACGAACCTTGCCGCCGGGATCATGCGCTGGTTTCAGTTTGGCCATTTCAGGAAACAGCATAATACGCTGTACCCGAGATAATTGGACGATGCGCGACAACCGAGCAACGCCGAAATGCTTTGCTCAAGCTGAAAAAGAACTCAGAGCACTACGCCGTTTACCTCATGGCAGATTGAAGCTCTGACCGCCGGAGCCATTAAAGGTTTGCATTCGAGAGTAGCCCTTATGGCGCATCTGTCGATCGAATTCTAGGTAGCGCGCTGCAATTTCGTGCTCGTGCCCAAAAAGCCTTTCTCCGGCTGAAGTCTCAAATGTAAACAGTCCGCCGCTGGTTCCCGCAGGCCGAACGTAGCTTTGAATGCGATCTGACGTTCCTTTCAACTCGTACCAGGCGTACGCGATGGGCTTCTGCGCGGGTTCGTTGTCGCTGTGGGCTGTAGGCATGGCAAGCGAAGCCGTAGTGGGCTTGCCTTCTTCTGCAAGAACAGCGCTCACCGCATTTTCAACTATCTCGGCTCGATTTGTCGCAAACGCCGGTTTTGGGCCAATCGGGGGCGCAACTTCATTGGCTCGATGCACTGTCCGAAGAAGAATTTCATATTGCTTCTCGTCGTAGGGATCTCCCCGCAAATCAACACCGATCTTCGACTGGAGCCAGATGGGAACCGCCGAATCATCAAAATTCCCTGACCGCAAAACAGGTATAAATTTGTTCTGCGTTATTCGCTGAGCGAGTTGACTCGTGATGATCATTGCCTCATACCCAACGCCGCCGTCGCGCCTATTGCCCTTTGTCGCATAGGTGGGAGTGCAAACGATGATCACGAACTCGCTGGCGACGATGTTGCTTTCCATGAAGTGAGTGCGATCTCCTCCAACGCCCAATTCCCATTGGTCGAGGATGACCCTCACCCCTTGGCCACGTAGCTTTTCGGCAAGAGTGCGCACCCATTCTTTATGTGACTCGCTGTCCCAAGAGTATGAAATGAACGCGGTGGGTATATCGTTCGCTGCCTTTGGGATGGGCGTATGCATGGTCACATTGGTATTCGCGGCGAGGCCCTCTTCTGACACCTGAAAAAAACCGGAACCGCGGGTATCAACGAGGAATCCTTCGTTTACCAGCCGTGTCCACGGACCTCCAAGCAGATGATGTCTGACCGCTTCGTTTTCGCTATCAGAAAACCCGGCGGCGAGACCGTAGGAATCGCCAGACATTGTGAGGTTATGCTTGCTGAAGCCACCGGTCCCGCGCACCTGAGGCTCGATAACTATCAATCTTTTGAGCAAGAGCAACGCCTGTTCGGAAATGGAGAGGCTCTTCAGATCTGTCAGCGTCTTTGCGACGGAAGCAATCGTGAATGGTTCCGTGCGCGTCATGGTGGATCTATTTATAGCGGGCGGCGCTGCTCGGCGCGCCCTCATTTTAAGCTCCCGCAGGCGGTTAGCGGCTTCCCGCTGCAGAGAATTTGCGAGGCGCATCAATTCCTGCTTGTGAGCAGTCTGGATGCCACTGAGGTTCGGGGGCTTGACTCCAGGGGGCATGGACAAGGACGGGTGAGCGCCCGTTAGCTGGCCCATAAGTCCCAGCATCTCCGTCTCGACGGAAGTGTCAACATCAATACCGAAGGTATCCAAGGCACCCAAATAACTGGCGATGGTCGCACTCACTCTGGTGCGGTAGGAATGTATGGATGCTTTGCTGTAAGCCGCCGGAATTGCCGCTGCATTGTGCGTCTGGCGGGCTTCCCAAAGGAGTTTTTGCTTGTAGTCCTTAAGCTCATCACGGAGCTTGCTGCTCGTTTCGACCATCAGTTCGTGCAGGTGATGTCGAAATTCACCATCGAGTGGCATGAAAGCAGTTTACGTCGGGAAAATCTCAGATGAGGACCATTTTTCGAGAACTGACGTTTCTGTAGACAGGCGAAGGTATTGTTTTAGCGTTCCTCTAAGAGCGAAGTTCTTGGCACGGCCGGCAAGGGCTCGCCTGCTAGACGTTTTTTCACCAGCCTGGCGAGAAAGTCCGTGAAGGGCGCGATATCCTCGCCGACACTCGCCTTTTCGAGAGCGTTCACGTAGGCGTTGCGGTCGGTTACTGGAATGACCGTCCACGGGTATCCGCCCGACGCCATCATCGTGTTCATCAGAAAGCGCCCGACGCGGCCGTTGCCATCCATATAAGGATGGATATAGACGAAGACGAAATGCCCGAGCACCACGCGGACGGCCGGGTGCGGCTCTTCGCGCAGCAGGTCGAAGAACGCCGGCATGGCATCCCTCACCGCGTCCCGGTTCAGCGGTACATGCTTCGACTTGCGGATATAGACCTGCGCGTTGCGATAGCCGGCGAGATCGGCGGGCTTCAGCAGCCCGACGGTGACGCTCGGCGCGAACAGCTCCCGGTACCACGTGCGGTGGTCCGCGTCCGCGACCTCTCCCGGATTTTCCCCCTTCAGAATTTTGCTGAGGCTTTTCTGCACAGCCTGAAAGGCCTGCCAGTAGCCCCGCGCCGCCATGGCGTTCCGCTGATCGCGGTCGCCCTCGTCAGCTTCCGGGTTCCACCGCCCCCGCGGACCCGCTCGATAAGGTCTGGCGTGACCCGGTAGCCCTCGATCGACAGCGAATGATAGGCGTCCGTGACGTAGGCGTCGTTGACGCGCTTGAGGTATGCCTCGATATTGCGCGGCGGGCCCGGTGCTTTCGGGAAGCGTTCGATGACCGGCTCGCGCATTTTCTGCCACAGCAGCCGCAGCCTGTTTACGTAAGGAGAGGTTTCACGGGCCCCGATGACCAAGGAGGGCTTGTCCGTGAAGGGATCGTTTTCTCGCACGGCATAACCAGCCGTCGTCATCGCTTTTACGATATCGTCCGCAATGCGGTCGCGTCCGGTGTTTCGGAAGGCCCCGGCCAAACGTCCGGCGATCACCGTGTGACCACCCTCAAGGAGGCGGCGGAGAAGGCCGGAAGCGTCCCGTATCGTCGGCAACACCGCGCGGACATCCGTCGCGCTGTTCGAAAAATAGTTAGGGGAGCACGCAATCAGGGCAGATTCCACCGAGAACAGCCGCAGGCCCTGTTCTTCCTTCCGGTCCGCCGCGGTCGGCAGCGCGATGCGAAGCTCCAACAGGGACGTGCCATGCGGGAGTTTGGTGACCTTGTTACCCGCGCGCGGCGACCGCACTGCGAGCTGGCCGGGCACGGTCCAGTTGCCGGTATGGAGTGAGAGCGATTGTTCGGGCGAAAGGCACCAGCGCGCGCCGAAGCGCGCTTCCAGATACGCGCCGCAGAAACGCCAGAACGATGCGTACCAGGCCGTACTGTCGCCCTTCACGTCGTCCGGGCGGCTTGGGATGTACCAGCCCTTGATGACTTCCTGCAGGAAGCCGTTGCGCAGGAGGCGCTCCCGGTGCGTGCGCGACAGGTCGCGCGCCCGGATCGCCCCAGATCCTTCCGCGGTCTGGAGTTTCCGCAGGATTTCGAGAGACTGCGCGAGTTTTTCGGGTGGTCTGGCCATGCCCGGTTTCCTTCAGGCTTCGTGCACCCATTATCCGTTTGTGTTGTTCCGTATTTACACTATTGCGCTGTACGATTATTCTCCTATTACGTTGTACCAGTTTTATCTTATTGTGTCGAGAGAGGACTGATCCGGACCGCCTGGAAGTGCGGCTCCCGCACCCCGCCGCAAATGGCTAGTTTCGCTATTTCCGATCATCGGGGATTGTGAAAATAGCGCGGAACGCAGGCGATCTTTAGCTCTTGCTGCCTAAGTCCAGTGACGTTCGAAACCCAGCAACTCCTGCCGCAGATGCCATCGCTTACACTCAAACACATGCTCAACGGGGGCTATGCCTACACCACCATCACTGCCCAGAAGCCGACATCTCGGTACCAATCCGCACCTCAATGAGCCGTTAGCGATTTGGTGCCCACCGAGGGACGAATCTGGGTCGTCAGACTTGCGGGACAAGAGCTTGCGAACGCGCGTCCAATAAGCGCTCCACCGGAAAACAATGCACACCTAACCTCACGTAGGATTAGGTGGCCCGGACCGTTATACTTTAGTCTCCGCCAAAGATTGCGGGTTTCAGTAAGAGGCGCTAAATGTTTCTGAGTAGGGTGGCTATCGAGAACTTCCGCGGGTTGAAGAACCTGACGCTTTTTCTGGATAAGACGACGGTTTTGATTGGAGAAAACAACTGCGGGAAGACTTCGATCCTCGAAGCGATTCGGTTGTGCCTATCCCGCGCAGTCCGAGGTAATCCATTTGAGGATGAGGATCATCATCTGAATTCGAGCGGTGCGGCGCCTGGCGGCGCGGGTCCTCTGAAGATCACTCTGAACTTCAGCGAAGCTACGGTTGGTGAGTGGCCCGCAGACGTGATCCAGACCCTCAGCGATGCGGCGGTATTTGATCAAAATGGTCTCTACAACGTGATCTTTACCGTCACTAGTAGTTACGATCCGGCGAAGAAAGACTTCACCAGCAATTGGGATTTTCTCGACCCAACGGGCAAGGTGCTGGTCAAAGCTAAGCGGTCCTCGATTCTTGCCGGTCTACAAGGTCTGTTCAATGTCTTCTACCTGACCGCATTTCGGGATGCGGCACGGGACTTCAGTCCAAAATCCGCGTTTTGGGGTCCGTTCCTGCGCAATCCCTCAATTCCGGACGACGTGAAGACGCAATTGGAGAAAGAGCTAGCCGACCTGAATGCGAAGATTCTGAACTCTGAACAGAGGCTCAAACAAGTTGGTGTCAATCTTGGAAAGGCGCAGCAAGTTGTGAGCCTTGGGAAGGCCGACACTGTCAGCATCGACGCGATTCCTAGCCGCATCTGGGACATGTTGTCGCGGGCTCAGGTAAATGTAGCAGCGATCACGGGGGCATCTCTACCGCTTCTGCGCCACGGTGCAGGAACGCAGAGCCTTGCAAGCATCTTTCTGTTTCAAGCGTTCTTGGCGGCGGGTATCGATAAGGTCGATCCATTTGCAACGTCTCTACTTCAGATTGAAGAGCCAGAGGCTCACCTACACCCTTCAGCGGTACGATCGCTGTGGCCGACTATTAGTAATTACCCGAGCAAAAGATCATCGCCACCCACTCCGGCGATCTTTTATCGGAGGTTCCGCTATCTGCCCTCCGGAGGTTACACCGAACGGCGACCGGGGTGGAGAGCAAACAACTGAACGCGACAGCGTTTAATGCGGACGAGCTGCATAAGGTCACGTTTCACATCCGGCAATATCGTGGAGAGTTGTTCTTCGCGCGGGTCTGGCTTCTTCACGAAGGGCAGACCGAGTATTGGGTCCTTAACGAGTCTGCGAGAGTGGGTGGTTCCTCGTTAGAACAGAAAGGCATCCGCTTAGTGGAATATACCCATATGGGACTCGGTACGCTGATCAAACTAGCGGATCAGTTTGGGATCCAGTGGCACGTTGTGAGCGATTCTGACGCAGAGGGAATGAAATATAAGGCGACGGCGATTGCGGCTTTGAATGGACGTCCGGCAGACGCCCATATCTCAATACTTCCGGACCACGATATGGAACATTTCCTTTGTAAGAATGGCTTCGGGCAGGTCTATGTCAACAACATCGCGCAACAAAAGGCGCATCTAGTTACGGTCGCCCCCACCGATCCCCAATACTGGACGCAGGTCCTCTTAGCGCAGCCGAAGAACTTCAAGATTTCTTGCGCGCTTCAGGTCGTTGCCAGCCTGGAGGCACTGGGCCCTTCCGCCATACCGCCATTAGTCACCGGTATCCTAAATAAGGCAATTGCTCTTGGAGCATAAGAAATGTCTCTCGCACTCGAACTGCTGAATGAGAACCAACGAGCGGCTGTTGAGTGGGCGCAAGGGCCTCTGCTTGTACTCGCTGGACCCGGGTCGGGGAAGACGTTCGTCCTCGCCTATCGCATCGCGCACCTGTTGGATATGTCTCCAACAATGCGCTTCCGAGTGCTTGGGCTGACATTCACGAACAAAGCCGCAATCGAAATGCGTGAGCGCGTTTATGGAATTTTACCTGGGGGTAGCGATCGGGCGCTGCTTACGACATTCCATGCGTTCGCTGCCCACATCCTGCGCCAACATGGCAGTCACTTGGGTATCTCGCCAGATTTTTCGATCCTCAATTCCGAGGAGGATCGCGCCGAAGTCTTCCGCGATGCGATTGCTGCGGCAGCGCAACGGGGCGAGGTTGTCGAAGAGAGCGATGCGGGTTTATTGCCGCTGCTCACAAACCTTATCGAAAAGCGCGTCAATGAACAGGGTATCGGCGGACGGATCCGAGATGAGAGGTTGGCTTCGCGACTGACCGTACTCTATGGTGTATATCGACGTGGACTGGATGAGCACAATGCACTCGATTTTCCGCTCCTCATTTCACTTGCCTGCGACCTTTTGAATCGTTTCCCGATGGTGGCACGCCATTACCAGACCGTCTACCCGCAGGTGTGCGTGGACGAGTTTCAGGATACGAATGTGAGTCAGTTTGACCTCCTGCGCGCTCTAGTGGGTCAAGATCCGTCCGGCCTTTTCGTCGTTGCCGATGACGATCAGATAGTTTACCAGTGGAATGGAGCTAGTCCGGAGCGACTGGAAGAGATCAGATCGCTCTTTCATATGACATCGCTCGAACTGCCGCAGAACTACCCGCTGCCCTGCGGCGATAATCGACATAGCGAACAAACTGATAAGCCACAACAGCAACCGCTCCAAAGGCTCCTTGCCTTCTGGCGCTCTGCAAGCGAATCCGCATCCCAATCCCGTCACAGTGAGGAGCTTCGACAGTCCCGATGCGGAAGCCGCGTGGGTTGCAGGCGAGCTGGCGAGAGTTCCCACGGATAAAAGAGAGTTTTGTGCGGTTCTTGCGCGTACGAAGAATCTTGTGGAGCGAGTTGCCGCCGCTCTGGCTGCCCAAGGTGTCGCATACACACTTTCGGTGAAGAAGAACGAGTTCGTGAGCAGTCCGTTGAAGTGGCTCCACAGTATGCTTCGACTCGCAAACGCGAGAGGTGATAAGGAGCAGCTTCGCAGAGTTTGTGGATCCTTCTACGATCTTGAGGGGATAAAAATTGTGCCACGGGATGTGATCGCGGCAGCATCCGCCATGGGCGGAGATCTGTTACGAGCGTTTATAGGCGAGGTGCTGGCGCGGAAGTCTTCACTCGACCCGCATTGCGTGGAGTTATTTAGCAAGCCGGCAACCGAGCTCGCAGATCGTATGGATTACAGGCCGTTCGAAAAGGCAGCCTTGGATTGGTTTGCCTTCCTCAGCATTGGTGATCGAACTCTGGGCGATAGCAAAGAAACTTTTTCTGACTACGAAGAGGAGCGGGACGTTTGGGTCGGCCTTTGTGAAGCTGTGAGTTGACGGTACTCTTTGGAGAACCCATCCCTGAATCTGCTCTTACAGGAGCTAGACCTCATGCCTAAGCAGGCCCCAGCACCCGTAGACGCTGTCCGGTGCTATACCATCCACACCGCAAAGGGAATGGAGTTCGAGAATGTGTTTCTGGTGGGCATGGCCGATGATGTTTTGCCTTCATATCAGAGCTTGAAGAGAGGCCCCGAGAGTCGAGAGGTGCAGGAGGAGCGGCGAAACTGCTTCGTTGCTATCACTCGAACAAAACGCTGTTTAACCCTGACACGATCCAGAATTTACTTCGGTTACGAGAAGCAGCCGTCCCGCTTTCTTCGCGAGATGGGCCTCAGTATAGGTTAGTTTCATTGACTGCCCACGGCAGCTCAGGCCGCCTTAAGCGAAAGCGCGACACCTTGCTCCCATTGCTGGAGCATGCGATTGCCTATCTCCACGAATTCCGCGTGGGCTTTGATGTAGGCGCGCAGTTCCTTGGAGGTGTCCGCAATCGCAGCGTCTATGCGTTCGAGTATCTGCCGGACGCGGGCAGGGGTGCCTCCCATGCGCGTCTCGCCCAGTCGCTGCAATTCCTTCGCGCTCGCCCATTGCGTCGTGCCGTTAAGGGTGAGCGCCATGCTGTCCTTGGGCAGATAGACGGAGGTCGTCACAAGATCATAGACGGGTGCGAGCCTCGCTTCGCCCTGAACGTCGTCATAGACAATCCCAAAATTCTTCAGATGCGCGTCGCCGTTGCGCAGCGCGCAATTCATGGCAATCAGGGTGAACAGCTTTTCCATGTCTTCGCCCACATGCGTCGAGTTTGCAAACTGCCCAAATCGCTTCATGACCGAGGTCTCGTAGCTGCCGCGATATTTCTCATCGGTCCTGCGGCCATTCAGCACGCAGAAATCCTCAAATCCGCGATAGGTCCCGTCCAGGCGCAGGTCGAAGCGGTCAATGACCAGCGCCATGCCGTCCTCGGCCAGTCGGTAGGGGGGCACATCGAGTCCGCATTTGCGCGCCACGTTGAGGCAGAAATACTCATTGGCCGCCAGTTGCGGATATTCGTTGGCCTCCCACAACTTCACGATGTGGGTCGCGCCTTTGTAGCTTTGCGAGAGGCGGTGTCCCGTATGCTCCATCTCGGCGAAAGCCTTTTCGTCGCGCACGAGGATTTTGGGCTGCACGCCGCTGATTCCGGAGAAGGAGGCAAATTTCTCCAGCAGATAGCGGAAGAGATCGCCGCCGCGCCTGCGTTCGAGAATTTCGTCCACCGACTGGAAGGGCACGTCCTCGTGCAGCTGTTCCTTGTCGCCGGTATAGCGGATGCGTCCGATCTGCGAGCGGCCGACAATGGACAGCAGGTCGAATTCGTCGAAGGTGCCGGTGGCTTTCGCAAAGGCAAGGCGGAGCCGTTCGCGCAGTACGCCTTCGGGCAGGTTCATCTCGAAAATCGGAAGCAGGCCGAAGGGCACGCTCCAGGACTCAAGCCTCAACGGCATCGTCACGGAGACCGCGCGCGTGGGCGGAACGCCGGGAAGGTAGACAAACGTGCTGCCGCGCTCGCCGTGACGGTCGAGCAGTCCCGCCTCAGCGGCGTCGGTCCAGACCTTGATCATCGCGTCCCTCTTCCATGAGTTCTTCCAGCGTCGGCCGGCCCGCGCTTGCTTCCTGCAGCTTCAGCTCCAGCCCCAGCGCCGTGAGAATATTGGTGATCTTGGAATATCCCAGTTCGCCCAGCCGTCCGTTCTCCAGGGCGTCGAGCGTGGAGAGTCCGACCCTGGCTTTTTTTGCAAGCGCGGGCTGCGTCAGGCCGAGTGCTTTGCGCTTGGTGGCGATCTGCTCGCCTAGTCAGACATAAGGCAACATGCACCTAGTATACAAGGTTGTTATGCGTAATGGCAAGTAAATAACCTAGTATACTGGGTTGATGGCTACCGGCCCGAGCCAAGCAGATTTCGGAAGAAAGGCCGGCAATGGCGATACTGTTGCGCTCATACTTTTCCTTCATTTCGATTGTTCCGCCATCTCGTCTTTACCCGAGCGGACCACATTGATGGCAGCGGCGTTGAGCGAGTTCTTGACGTGCACCCCGTAATATTTCTCGATCATTCCGACGCTCGTGCGACAGTTCTTAGCGATTTGATAGATGTTGGCTCCCTCCATCAACCGCATGCTGATATACGTGTGCCGTAGGCTGTACGCCGTACGCGGTCGGCCGTCTCTGTCGAACCGAAGATTCTCCTCCTCAGTGATGGTCTTGAAGAGCTCGCTCTGCCATTTGGGAAAAATGAGGTCGGTCGGTTCGGGCGTGCGCCACTCCTCCCCCCGGACATCAGAATTGTCGGACACTTCGCTGGGGGCACGCACGCCCTCAACGCGCCTCGGACGGAGCCTGCTTCTAAGTCGCTCAAATGGACTCACTGCATCGGGCAAACTCTTGCAATATCCGAATCCCCGTTTTCCGCGCACTTCAATCTCGAGAATCGTCTCGCCCGAAGGCTCGTCGTCAACGATCTCGACATCACGGAACTCAAGGCGCCGTGCCTCATCAGGCCGCAGCCCGGTATTGCCCGCGAAGAGGACATAATCATGCAGTTGCTCCGCTTGCCATTTGAAGCCCTTTTTCTTCGGCTCTAGTGCGCGTTTTCGAGTCGCTTCACAGAGTTTCTCGTATTCTTCTGGCGAAAACCATGCCCGGTAGGAGACTTTCGATGATCGCCGGTACGGCTCAGAGAAATCTGGAAGCCGGTCGAGCCATCCGTGGCACAGCGCGGTCTTCAAGGTCTGGCGCAGCGTCACGATTTCGTGGTGCATGGTGCTGTGTGCCGGCGGTTTGCCGCGTTTCGCAATTGCCTGTTGGTGTCTGTGAACTCGATAATCCACGATTTTTCCCGTGGTGATCTTCGAGATGTCCATGTTTCCGAAGAAGGGCACCAAGTGAACGCTCGACCGCAAATACTGGCCCTTCACGTATTGCTTGCTACGTTCTCCACGCGTCATGATCTCGCATTCGCGTAAAAATTGTTCAGACACCTCGCGAAAGGTCTTTTCGGCTTTGAGCTCTCCAGTGAGAAGTTTTCCCCGAAGCTGTAGATACCAGTCTTCGGCGACTTCCTTGGCTTTGGCGAGGCTTTCTTCCTTCGTGCTCGTGCGACGATTCTTGCCCGCGAAGAAGCTTGAGCATTGCCAGCGGCTGCTGTTTGGACGCTTGTAGACGTAAACTTTTCCGCCAAGAATCGTGTGTTGTTCCGCCATCTTCGTCCCTCGTTCTATGCGAGCGATTTCTCGAAAATCCGTAAATCACGTGGAGTGACCTGAAGTCTTTCCCTGCGCTCGGTCGTCGGGTTCGAGCAGAAG
>CAVQDN010000019.1:0-218372 GCA_963711275.1 uncultured Acidobacteriaceae bacterium
AAGAGCTGTTTACCATCTGCGCTGCGGGCGGCAAACGCCAGCGAGTCGCCGTCCGGCGACAACACAGGTGGTCCTGCGGAAAGCCCCGCCAAAACAAATTTCGTGTTTTCTGGCGGCCCAATTTGCGAAATGATTGGCTGCGCCGGTTTAGGCGTGCGAGAAAAATATCCAATGGCGAGCAGGGCCGCAACCATCGTGAGCAGTGCCATTGCACCGGACCACGCGATGCGCTCCCGAAGTTTGAGACGCGCATCCACTTGTGTGGCGGGGAGAGTCGTGACGTCCTGCGCGCCTGTGAGTAGCTCTTCGATCGTGACGCGAGCCTCGCCGATGGCTTGCAGGCGCTGCTTGGGGTCCTTCTGGAAACAGCGACGCAGGAGTTCGAGGAGTCGCGGCGGAACGGAAGCTGGGAGAGAAGACCAATCTGGTTCGGCGCGAATCACACAGGCCAGAATGTCCGAAGTGGTTTCGCCTCCGAAAGCGGGCAAGCCTGAAAGCATTTCATAGAGCACACAACCGAAAGCCCAAATATCCGTTCGGCGGTCGACGCGCTTGCAGCGAGCTTGTTCCGGCGACATATACGCGGCGGTGCCGAGGAGCACACCCGCGCGCGTTGCTGCGGCGCTCAGTGTCGGCGAGTCCCGCAACTCCTCTTCCGTGCTTTCGCCCTCCAGGGCTTTGGCCAAGCCAAAGTCCAATATTTTCACCTGGCCGTCGGCCGTCAGTTTCACGTTCGAAGGTTTCAGATCGCGATGAATGATGCTGCGTTCATGCGCGTATTCGAGTCCCTCAGCGATTTGCCTGGCAAGCGGCAATGCTTCTGCAATGGGAAGCGATCCCTGCTTGATTCGCTCGGACAGCGTGGGCCCTTCGACGAGTTCCATGACCAGCGCGCGGGCGCCATTCGATTCTTCCAGCCCGTAAAGCGACGCAATGTTGGGATGATTGAGCGAGGCAAGGACTTTGGCCTCGCGCTCGAAGCGAACCATGCGGTCAGGATCGCGGGCGAACGCTTCTGGAAGGACTTTCAACGCCACGTCACGGACAAGGCGCGAGTCCCGCGCGCGATACACCTCACCCATCCCGCCAGCGCCAATCGCGCACAAGATCTCGTAGGGTCCCAGCCGAACTCCGGGGGACAGGGGCATTTGGCAATTCTACACCGACTGTATTGGCAAACGCCCCAGGAGGAATCAAAGCGAATGCGCCGCCTCGGGATAGATCCTGAGATTCGCACCTTTCGTCGCGTGGCCCACCGAACGAACTCATGTGCCCAATGATCTTGGGTCTGGAGCCACTTTTCCGGATACGGCGTTATCAGGACCTATCCGGGTTCGGCACTGGATGTGGACTCCCATCCGCCAGCTACGTTGACTTACCTCGGGTCGAAAACTAACATGGTCGCAGTATGGCGGACTGCCAGTCACTGATCGGCCAGACCGTCTCCCACTACCGCATCGTGGAGAAGATCGGTGGCGGGGGTATGGGCGTCGTTTACAAGGCCGAGGATATTAAGCTGGGGCGCAATGTGGCCTTGAAGTTTTTGCCCAGCGAATTTTCCGGAAACCAGCAAGTACTTGAACGATTCCAACGCGAGGCCAGAACAACGTCTGCGCTTAACCACCCTCACATTCTTACCGTGTACGAGGTCGGGGAAGACAAAGGAATACTGTTCATTGCCACGGAACTGGTGGAGGGCCACACTCTTCGAGATTTGCTTCACGGCGCGCTATCCTGCGACCAGGCGTTGGCCTTCGCCAAACAGATTTTGGAAGCGCTGAGCAACGCACATCGTGCCGGCGTCGTACATCGCGACTTGAAACCCGAAAATATCATGGTGCGGCCAGACGGTTACGTGAAGCTGCTCGACTTTGGCCTGGCGAAGCTGCTTCCTTCTCCTGTTGCCAGTCTCAGCCAAACTGCCGATGTGGATTTGACCGCGCCCGGTCAAATGTTGGGTACGGTTCGGTATATGTCGCCGGAACAAATCCTTGGCGAGTCGATTGATCACCGAAGTGACTTGTTTTCCTTCGCGATCATTCTTTACGAGATGGTTTGTGGCCGACATCCCTGGCAAGGGACTTCTGGCATGGACATTCTCCATGCCATTCTGCATGACGAGCCGCAATCCATTTCGCAAAGCACGGTAAAGGCTAGGAAGAATCTTCCCCAGACCTGGAGAAGGCGATGCAGAAGAACCCTTCGAACCGCTATCAGTGGCAGACGAATTCCTGGCGGCTGTTTCCGGCATCGCGACCGCTAGCTTGGCAATGCCTGCGGCAATTGAGGAAGATTCCAGCTCTTCGCTTGTGGTCCTGCCATTCATGTTCCTTAGTAATGTGGAGGAAAAAGAATCGCTTTCTTTGGGATTTGCCGATGCTTTGATCACCACGCTCGGAAATCTGGAAGATCTAGTAGTTCCGCCGACAGCGGCGATCCTGCAGTATCCCGGTGGTAGCGACCCGGTCGCGGTCAGCCGTGCGATGCGAGTCCGCCATGTATTGCAGGGAAGTATTCAGCGGATGGGATCGCATTGGCGGGTTTCCGTTCAACTATTTGACTCGCACGTGAGGAAAATTGTTTTCGCTGAAAAATACGATTTCACGCTCCAAGGTATTTTCGAAATCCAGGATGAAATCAGCAAACGCGTAGCCGAGGCCTTGGCGAGAAAATTTCGACGTAGTGCGCGAAAGACGCGGGACCGCTACACCACCGATCCCGGGGCTTACGGCGAATTTCTCGAAGGGCTTCGCGAAAGCTATTCCGAAGACTTTGAATCTCTGAACAGAGCCATTGCCGCGCTAGACCGAGCCATAGTCGCAGATCCCAAATTCGCCCTCGCACACGCGACACTCTCCTATGTTTGTACAGGTAAGTATTTCGGCTTCGACCCGCGCCGCACGTGGATCGATAGAGCGGAATTCCATTGCCAGCAAGCGCTGGAGCTGGATCCGGATCTGCCTGAGGCCCATTTGGCGAAAGCTTATATTTTGTGGAGTCAGGCCACCAATTTCCGGCATGTCGAAGCGATCGCGGAAATACAGAGGGGATTGGCGCTCCAGCCCAATTTGGATCACGCGCACAACCGGCTGGGCTCGATCTGCGCGCACATCGGGCGGCTCAAAGAAGCACAGCGCGCTTACGAAAAGGGGCGATTGCTGAACCCGCGGAACCTCGCGAATCACAACATCGCACAGTCTTACCTTTGGGACGGTGACCTGGATCGTGCCGAAAGGGAACTTGATGCTTGGGCGCGTGAAAGCCCCCAGAACAAGTATCTCCTGTGCCTTCGGCCCCAGCCGGCATTGCTTCGAGGTGACTTGGAGTCTGCGAAAAACTATGTTGCTGCAGCGCTCCAGATTCTTCCTGATGAGCCGATGATGATTAGCCTGAATGGTGTGCTACTCGCCCTTCATCAGGATTCCGGAGCGGCTCTGGACTGTGTTCACCGGGCGTGCGAGTCTCCTCGTTCGTTCGGGCATACGCACCACACGCACTATCAAATCGCATGTACTTACGCCGTTCTGGGACAGCCCGGCAAGGCCTTCGAATGGCTGGAACGAACGATTGAAGGAGGATTTGCGTGTTGGCCGCTGTTTCAGCGCGATCCCTGCCTAAAGACTCTGCACGATTTATCAGAGTTTCGCGGAACCATCACCCGCCTCGAACACGAATTCGGACAAGCCAAGATCGAACACATCTGAATGATGGCCGGAAGTCGAAGGAGGGAGCCAACTTCCTGGTAGGTCGCGCACAATCGCTCTTCATTGCACGGATTGGTCGGTTCGATTTCACTCGTTGCGTCGCGCCCAACGGAGCGCATTCGCCAGTCCGGTGGCTAACTCCTGGTTAGCCCTAACTGCGTCTTCGACGCGTCGCTAGTGCCAGGAACTTGTCTACACAGATTTGTTGATTTGAAAGGATTTATTGAACAAGTTCCTGGAGTCGCCTAACCGGACAATAGGACCTGGGCCGATTTCACTTGTACAATACGGCGTTTATCAGGCACTAGATCGGGGCATTCTGTCGGGGGATAAATTTCAGACCATTCCCACATTGTTTCAATGCGGCTTGAATGTCTTCCCGGTCTCAAGCAGCGTCTTCAGGCGGGAAAGAATTCGTGGCCATCCATCGGCGCAGGCAGCGTAAGTGGGGTCATCTTCGGCCCACTCGTCATGCGTCACTGTTACTTTGGTGGCTTCGGTCTCGGGCACCAGTTCGATAGTTGCGCGTGACGCCATATCATTTTGGCCCATTGCGAAGGTGTACTGAAAGACTTTTGGCGGCTCAAACCGCAGGACCCTCCCTCCGACGTAGGTCATGGGCTTGCCATCGGGTCCAGCGCCCACCCATGCGAGCAAGCCACCAGGCTTAAAGTCCGCTTGAAGCTCAGCGCCCGAGAAGATGATGCGGTTCGACTCCCGCGACACAAAACCCTCCCACACCTTCTCCTGGGTGGCAGCTATGTAGAAGATATATTTCAGTGGTGCTTGATGGGCCATGATTGCTCCCGACTCTCTTAAGCCATCTTATATCCACAGGCAAAAACCCAACAAGGCAGTAGTGCCATCGGTTCCGCCTGATTACTCGCATTATGAGACATTGAGATCAAGTTTCCGATACGGCGTTAATCGCCAATTTGCCGTGTTCCGTGACCTTCCCCGATCAAACGGAAGACTTCCAACTCTCGGTCGGTGAGGGCCAGGAGCGGAGAGCTCTTAACAGGTGCAGTGCCGCGGACAAATTGTTGCAGCATCGTACTTGTCAACCGGTCGCTGAGATAAACTTCGCCCTGCAGAATTCTGCGGATCGCAACCAATACTTTCTCGGTTGCCTCTTGCTTCATGATGTAGCCATTCGCGCCCGCGCGCATGGCGCGCTCTGCATAAATGGACTCATCGTGCATCGAGAGAATCAGCACGGGCAAACTCCCGGTTTTCATCCGGATTTCCTTGAGGACGTCCAATCCATCTGGCCCACTCAAAGAAATGTCTAAGACCACGATGTCTGGCCGCAGTGTCTCGATGGCGTGGAACGCCGAATGTGATCCTTCCGCTTCTCCGCACACGGAAAGATCAGCTTCGCGGTCGATAAGCAGCGCAAGTCCCTGACGAACGATCGGGTGATCGTCCACCAGTAGCACTCTGCATTTCTTCGCCTGAACACTCATCTGAGTTTTGGCTATCATCGGTACTCTCCGCTATTCAATACCCCGAACAGGAAACATGCAAGTAACCGTTATTCCCCGCTCCTGGTTCGGCTGAACCTTCAGCGAACCACCCACCATATCCGCCCGATGATTCATAATGCTCAGTCCGACTCCCGGCGGACTGGCCGGCTTCTTCGGAAATCCATCCCCGTCATCCTGGATCATCAGCGTCCCAGTCCCGCTCTTGCCAGAGAGCCTGATGACAATATTTCTGGATTTTCCGTGGCGTATCGCGTTGTTCACCGCCTCTTGAGCAATCCGGTAAAGATGCGTCGCCAGATTCGCATCGTGAATCTGCAAAGGTTTCTCGCAATGGAAACTGCAACCGATGTGAAACAGACCCTCCACCTCGCTCGCCCAGTTTTTCAGGGCGGACATCAATCCGAGAGGCTCTGCCGCTACTGGATGGAGGCCTCGCGCGAGCTGACGTGTGTTGTCGATCGCTTGATTCACCATTTTCACGATCTTCGCTGCTTCCACGGCCTCAGGTAGTGACTTGTCCGAGAGTTTCTCCTCGAGAACTTTACACATGAACGCGATACCCGTCAGGTGTTGCCCCAAACCGTCATGCAAGTCCTGAGCGATGCGCCGTTGTTCTCTCGCGCTAATTTCCAGAATCGCTTCCTCCAGACCCTTGCGCTCGGTAATGTCGAACCCCACGCCGTGGATGAACCAAGGCCGTCCATCTAATGCTGCGATCCGTCAATTCCCTGGCTCCGCTAATGCGTCAAACAGCCACTGATCGTCGCAGGTGGATTCTCGCAAGGCTTCTTGAAGTCTGACAGTCACTGAGATTCGAGAAGAGGTCGAGGCCGTCGCGATCAAGCGGTTGGTAGCCTGGCAACTGAAAACGGCGATGCAGAAGCAGCAAAAGAAAAAGGAAGCAATGGCAACCTGCTTCGTCGCGACTAGGGTTTAGGTACGCCTTCAGAGATCCGAATGCCATAGCATTGCGGCTTGTAATCGACGGGGAGGCGTGTGATCTTGTTCGTCCCTAACTCGAATTGAAACGCCTGTTTCTTCTCCACGCAAAACAGTTGTTCATTAGCGCTGGGGTCAATCAAGTCGCAGCGAATGGGCAGCACCTTTCTCCCATTCCTGGAGCATGCGCTCTCCGACATCAGCAAAGTCAGAATGCTGTTTAATGTAGGAGCGGATTTCGGGCGTGGTGTGTGACATCGCGTCGCCGATGCGCTCCAAAATCTGTCTGACCTTGGAAGGAGTGCCCGCCATTCGTGTTTCACCGAGCCTGCGAAGTTCCTTCCCGCTCGGCCACTTGGTCGTTCCGTTGAGAGTGAGCGCCATACTGTCTTCGGGCAGGTAGACAGACGTGGTCACGAGATCGTAGACGGGAGCAAGCCTTGCTTCCCCGAGAACATCATCATAGACAATCCCGAAATTCTTTAGATGCGCATCGCCGTTGCGGAGGCTGCAATTAAGCGCGATCAAGGTAAAGAGCTTTTCCAGATCTTCGTTTATCTGCGGTGAGTTCGAAAACTCCTGAAACCGCTTCATGATCGAGGTCTCATAGCTGCCGCGATATTTCTCATCGGTCCTCCGGGCGTTAAGCACGCAAAAATCCTCGAAGCCGCGATAGGTGCCGTCCGTGCGAAGATCAAAGCGGTCAATCACGAGCGCCATGCCATCTTCAGCGAGCCGATAGGGAGGCGCTTCAAGTCCGCACCTCTGTGCCACTGTGAGGCAGAAGTACTCGTTCGCCGCGAGCTGCGGATACTCGTTCGATTCCCACAATTTCACGATGTGGGTGGCGCCCCTGTAGCTCTGAGAGAGGCGGGGTTTACCCTGCTTCAAGACGACGGATGCCTGTTCGTCGCGAACGAGGATTTTGGGCTGCACGCCGCTGATGCCGGAAAAGGATGCAAACTTGTCGAGCAAATAACGGAATAGGTCTTCGTCTCGGCGGCGCACAATGATTTCGTCCACGGACTGAAAGGGAACTTCCTCATGGAGCTGCTCATTTTCGCCGGTAAAGCGAATGCGGCCCACCTGTGATCGCCCGACAATCGCGAGCAGATCAAACTCGTCAAACGTGCCGGTGGCTTTTGCAAACGCGAGGCGGAGGCGCTCGCGCAAAACCCCCTCGGGGAGATTCATCTCGAAAATAGGGGGCAAGCCAAAAGTGGTATCCCAAGAGGGCAGCCGCACGGGCATGGTGACAGAGACCGCTCGCTGTGGTGTTACTTCTGGCAGATAGATAAATGTGCTGCCGCGATCGAGGTACCTGTCGAGCAAACCGGCTTCAGCGCCGTCGGTCCAGACCTTGATCATCGCGATCCTCTTGCATGAGTTCGTCCAGAGTCGGCCTGCGCGAACCCGTTTCCTGGAGCTTTAGCTCCATGCCCAGCGCTGAGAGAATTTTGGTAATCTTGGAAAATCCCAACTCACCGATGCGACCGTTCTCCAGTGCATCAAGCGTTGAACGGCCAATGGAAGCCTTCTTTGCCAATTCGGCCTGGCTGAGGCCAAGCTTTCTTCGCCTCGCGGCGATCTGGGCACCTAGAGGGGAGATGGTCAGCATGTGCTTAATATACTAGGCATTTATGGCTATTTCAAGCGGTTTGCCTAGTATATGGTGCATGAGGTTCCATGATGCCTCCCGTCTGCCTTATCCCGCCTGTAGAGCTACCGGCTCGGAAGGCAGAGACATTGGAGAGCCTCAGTTCAGATTCTGACGTCTTGATGTGATAAAGCCCGCAAGATAGCATCCAGAACTCGATCGAGGTGCTTGCCGACGTCTTCGGCGAGAAACCGGAGGATCAGATAGCCGTTCTCCTGAAGCAAGGCGTCTTTACGACGATCTCGCCGGTAGGCGTCCGCATCGCCCAGATGCTGGCCACCGTCCAATTCGATGGCGATTCGGGACGGCGCGCAAAGCAGATCAACCTCCATGCGACCCCAGCCATCGAATGGAATCGGCAACTCCGCATTCAAACGAAACTTTCCGTTCGTTGCGGCCAAGGTTTCGAGTCGTCGATATAGAAATGCCTCGCTTGCGCTTCGCGCTCGATTGGCGCCCTCGGCATTCGGAGCTGGCATTACGGCTACGTCGACAAATAGATTTGCCAGAGAAGAATCTACGCCATCGCGCACCAAGCGGCGTACGCTGGCGGCGTATTGGCTCTTCCATTCGGGATCGATGGGAAGTGGCACGTCCGCAGGCCAGCCGGGCACTGCGCTGCCCGGAAGCTGCATCTTGTAGCCAATCGCTTCGTAGCCGCGACCGCGGCGATCAAACATCCGCGCGAGCATGGGCACATTGAGGTCAGCATAGTCGTAGACGCGCACTTCGCGCTTGCCGTCATAGAGACGATGCAGCCTGCCCACGTATTGCGCGATGGTTCCATGCCACGAGACGGGCAGCGTCAGAAATAAGGTGTCGAGCCGGGCATCATCAAAACCTTCGCCCACATAGCGGCCGGTGGCCAAGATCACGCGCGCCTCGTCCGCCGGAATGGCGGCCAAGCGGGCGGAGATGGCGTCAAGTTCCTTTTTGCGCATCCCTCCTCGGAGCACCACCAGGTGCCGCACCTCGGGCGCCAATTGCTTTGTCAAAGAGTTCAGATGTTCATTCCGTTCGGTCAGCACCAGCGGCGAACGTCCCTCCCGGAGGGTTTGGATCAGGTCATGGCAGATGAGCTGATTGCGCTCTTCATCGGCAATCAGCTCTTCATACAGTTCGTGAAATTGTTGTCGCACATTGGGATTGGCCGGCCGCAGCGGGCGAAAGTCGGTCGGGCGAACCATCACAGTATGCTTGAAGGGGTGAGCGGCCACCCGCTCCTTGGAATTAGCCCGATAACGCACGGGACCGCATTGCATAAAGATGATCGGATGGTGGCCATCCTTCCGCATGACCGTTGCTGACAAACCCGTGACGAACTTCGCCTTGGCCTGGCGTGCAACCAGCTCAAAACTTTGGGCGGAGAGATGGTGGCATTCATCTACAATGAGGTGCCCATAGTTGCCGACCAGGTCATTGACTACGCCGTTTCGGACCAGGCTCTGGGTCACCCCCACATCCAGCAGGCCGGTGGGCTTGTTGCGGCCTCCACCAATCCGCCCAATAAGACGAACCGGCATTCCCAAGAAGGTGGAAAGTCGCTCGATCCATTGCTGTTGCAATTGCCGCCGATGCACCAATACGAGCGTATTGACGCTGCGTTTCGCTATCAGCCACGCGGCCACTACGGTCTTGCCGAACGCGGTGGTAGCTGCCAACACTCCCGTGTCCTGGGCAAGCATGGCCTGGGCGGCGACGATCTGCTCGGGGCGCAGTTCACCCTGGAATGTTGCCTTCAACGGTTGGCCAGGGTTGCGTTGGTCCCGGACTACTGTTTTGATGTTCAGACCCGACAGGGTTTGAAGCAGGTCATCCAGGCAGCCGCGCGGCAATCCAATGTGCTTCGGGTGATCTTCAGCGCAGGCGATAATTCGAGGCTTGTCGTAGGTCGAAAGCCGCATGGCCTGCGCCTTGTAGAATTCTGGATTTTGGAACGCCGCCAGCCGGATCAAGCGGTTGCGGAGAGCAGGAGGCAGTACCTCTTTCCCGATATAAATCTGATTGGCTAATGTAAGTTCTAGGGTTTTCGGAAGAGGACCAGCGATCGGGGTATCTTTCCTGCGCTGCGAGGGCGGAGCCATCCAGGGTGTCGCTTCCTCCTCATCGCCTTCTGGCACTAAACGGACGTCAATTACCTTCCCTTTCGCTTCGGCGAGACGGACCACCTCTTCAACTTCACCGCGGCTAATTTTACGGATCGAGGACAAGAACTCCCATTGGTCGAGATACGGTGTCATTCGCTCATCCAGGAAAACGCCATTGCCTGATTCCCGCGGCCGCTTCTGCAGTGGCAAGGCGATTAAGTTGCCGAAGCCGCCTGGCGGAAGAGTGTCTTGATTGGGAAAGAAACGGTCGTACGAATCCAGGCCAATGTCGGGACGGCGTTCCATGGTTTCCGTCAGAATATGCGCCCCAAACTTACGCGCCAAAGTGGCAGGCAGGGCTTCGATGAAGAAGAACCAAATGTGTCCGCCCCTGCCCGAGCGCGATCGCTCCAAGGCCGCTGGCAAATTCATTTGACGGCAAGTTTCCAAAAGCGCGCCGACATCTTCCTGCCATGTTGTTTTGTCAAAATCGGCGGCGAGGAAGAAACAGGTTTCGTCCAGAAGCATCGGATAAACGCCTATGACGAAATCACGGCTATGGTCGTCATGACCCTGCAGATGCCAACGAATCACATCGTCAGTTACGGGAAGAAAACGCTGGTGGGGACATTCGGAACATTTGATCCTTGGTTTTTCGCAGATGCCCTGGACCCATTCATTACCACATACCGGTGAATAGCCGGCCCTGCCAGTCTTGCGGCTTTCGAAGCGACGCGGGTAAACATCTTCGCGTCCATGAAACAGCGAGCGGAAGAGGGCGATTTTGGCCTCGGCGGGGGAATGCTGATTCACGCCAGCCTGGTGCAAGACAGGCAGTCTGACAAGGGTGTCCACGACCCTATTCTACATTTGCATCTCCGCAAAGCACCAAGCACAATCGAAACTGACCAAGAGCTTGGCTGACAAGATCGTGATCGAGTCAAATCTCTATCCGGGGTTTGATCGGGGTGTGGCTCCACGGGTCCGTTTGGGGCTCTTTCGCGGCTGCCCGATTCCGAACTTCGTGAACCGCGATAGTTTACCGTCGTTCGCGGTTTCTCTCTTCAGAAATCTCTACCTTCAGTTGTAGCAAATGTAGTTCCCGATAGCAGCTCAAGGATTAGGATTCGTCGAAAGCACTCCGCACTGCATTGATGCTCTTACAATTGGAACGCACGATCTTTGAGGCGCGGGCAGAGTGATACAAGCGACGCGAGAGCGCCACTGGCGTGTGTATAGATGTCCTCCGCGTTGACTTTCCACTGATGGCCGACGTTCGAAACTCGTGACATCAGGGCTTGAGGGTGAGAAAGGTTACGCCATAGCCGCCAAGCACAACGGTCATTTGGGGAGAAAACGCAAGCGCGACCTGAGACGGGCCATTTGTGACGTCGGTTTTCGCATCGATCGTGAGTGTCGTGGCACTGGAAAAGTTTCCGAGAGCGGAGACGTCGACAATGACAGTGCGTGGATCGCCGGTGCCGTTGTTGTCGTTGGCGGCGTGAACAGCGCGGTCCACAATCATGACCACTGCCGAGCCATCGCTGCGAGGGGTGCACCACACGGCATGGAAGCAAGAGGCCCTCGGGGTCAGCTGGGAAATTCAAGATAAACTGATCGAAGCTACAGTGAAAATCAAAAGCGCAGGGAGCAGCTGCCAGCAGATCGCAATTACTTACAACAACTAAGAATTGGAGATGGCCATGGACGCGGATTCTTACACCGAGTACGGGGGACGGTCCTGGGGTTCAAGGCTGATTGAGTCGATTAAGGGCATTCTCATCGGGTTCGTTATGTTCATCGTAGCCTTCCCAGTGTTGTTCTGGAATGAAGGGCGGGCGGTGCAAACGGCCAAGAGTCTGGGGGAAGGTGCGTCGGAAGTTGTTAGCGTGGCCAGCGATAATGTGGAAACGACGAACGAAGGGAAGCTGGTTTATGTGACGGGCGACGCGACAACAACTGATTCGGTTTCTGATCCCAAGTTTGGGGTCACGGTTTCGGCCCTCAGGTTGGAGCGCGTGGCAGAGATGTACCAATGGAAGGAATCGAAAACCTCAAACTCCCAGAAACACCTCGGTGGCGGAGAGACCACCGTGAGCAATTACAAGTATGAGAAGGTTTGGTCACCGAAGCTGATTAATTCAGGCGGCTTCAAGCAAGCGAGCGGGCACGAGAATCCGCAAACGATACCAGTAACGAACCAGACCTGGACGGCAAAGAGCGTCACGCTCGGCGCCTTCACGCTGCCCGACGTGCTGATCGATAAGATGGACAAGACGGAGAGGTATGCGGCGGACGAGCAAGCCGTAAGCAATGCGGCGCCCGACGTGCAGAACCGGTTTAAGCTCCGTCAAGGGGGATATTACCTCGGTGAGAATCCTGGTTCTCCGGCCATAGGCGACACCAGGATCGCTTTCAAAGTTGTCTGGCCAGCAACCGTAAGCATCGTGGCGCGACAAATTCAAAACACATTCGAAGCCTATCAAGCCAAGGCCGGTGGGAGCGTCCTTCTTCTGACTTACGGCACCGTCGGCCCCGACGCTATGTTCAAGACGGCGGAAAAAGCGAACAAAACCCTTACCTGGATCTTTCGGGCGGCCGGCTTCTTGTTGATGTCCATTGGACTATTCTTGATTTTTAATCCTTTGGCGGTTGTTGCGGATGTGGTTCCCATCTTTGGCAGTCTCTTGAGAGCGGGAGTAGCAGGATTCGTGGGCTTAGTGGCGTCTGCACTGTCTCTCGTGACTATCTCGGTGGCTTGGCTGACCTACAGGCCGCTCTTGGGAATTGCGCTTTTGGTGCTGGCGGCGGCGAGCGTGTGGGGTCTGGTTCGTCTGTCGATGCAAAAGCAGCAACTACAGAAGAGGACAGCGTGGGCAGGCGGGTAAATGGTAGGAGAACGGCAAGAGCGGTCATCCTCGTAAGGATGACCCTACAGATCGGAATGACGGCATCGAAACCGGACTGGCCGCGCTGAAGCGCGGCGCCTACACTGACGGATGACGCCCTGAAGGGCGTCGCTACGAGCGGAGAACCCAGGAGGAGATGACTATTTAACGGGCGGTCCAGCCGCCGTCGATTAGGATGGTGTGGCCGGTGATTAGTGAGGCGGCAGGGGAGGCGAGGAAGACGACGGCGCCGGCAACTTCGACGGGTTCACCGATGCGGTGGAGGGCGGCGATGCGTTCGATGACGTCCGCGCGAAAAGCGGGGTCGGAGAGCGCTTCGTCGGTGCCCGGAGTGGCGATGAACGTGGGAGCGACGGCGTTCACGGTGATGTTGTGCGGGCCCCACTCGACGGCGAGACATTTTGTCAGGTGCGAAACCGCGGCTTTGCTAGCGCAGTAGACGGATTCGGTGGGCAAGGCGGCGAACGCTGCTTGCGAACTCATATTGATGATGCGTCCACCCTCTTGGCGCATCATGAGCTTTGCGGCGGCCTGACTGGCGAAGAAAGTGGATTTCAAATTTAGAGCGAGAGTGAGGTCGAAGTCGTGTTCGTTGACGTCGAGCGCGAGGCCACTGACGCCGTTGCCGGCGTTGTTGACGAGAATGTCCAGCTTTCCGAAATGATCAGCAGCTTTTTGAATGGCGGAAGAGATTTGAGCGAGATCGGTGACGTCCATTTGAAGAGGCAAGGCTTTGCGGCCCATGGATTGAATTTCGCGGACGAGGCCGGACGCGCCGTTCAGGTCACGTAAGCCGAGGGCGATGTCGGAGCCGGCGTTGGCCAAGGCGAGAGAGATGGCGCGGCCGAGGCCGCGGGCAGCTCCGGTGACGAGGGAGACTTGGCCGGAGAGATCGAAGCTGGGAAATTGAGACATGATGGCTCCATGAGCTGGAAGGATGGCGGCTGAATTCGGCGAGAAAGATGTTGCTTAGAATTGCGCGGAACGTCAACTGGAGCGGGGAGACTGGGCGCTGGATTTCGCTGAAGAAGTACACTGGGGCGATTTGAGAGACTGAGTGATGTACGACGGCGGAGAGACGACATGAGAAAAATGACTTGGTTTGGGTTCGGTGGCGTTTTGGTTTGCGGGATGCTGTTGGCGAGCATGGGTTGGGCCAAGCAGGCGGATGGACCTAAGGCGGAGGCCAAGTCAGGGACGGGTTGGATTAGCGACGAGGCTTGCGGGGCGGAGCACACGAAGCCGGGCAGAGCGGATTGCGTGCAGAAATGCTGGAGAGGCGGCGCCGCCGTGGGACACCCGGAGTGGAAGCCGCAGCGAGCTGTGTTTGTGGCGGACGACACGAAAACGGTGTGGATCGTCGAGAATCCAGACGCGGTCAAGAATTTTCCGGCGGCGCATGTGCGCGTGAGCGGGAAGTTTGATGAGGGGAAGACAAGCGTGCGGGTGCAGAAGATTGAGGCGGTGAAGTGAAGGGCGGACAGAGGAAAATGGCACGCGCTGAAGCGCGGCACCTACACATGCAAGAGAAGATGACGCCCTAAAGGGCGTCGCTGTTAATTCCGACGGTCTTCAACACCACACCGAGCACCTTGCCGGGGCCGGACTCTTGAGCAAACGCCACAATCCGAAGATTCGTCGGAGCAGGGCGGGGGAGCTTGAGCTTGACGCGAAAATCCTGGCCAAAGCTCTTCCCCGTCTCCAGCTTGCCCACTTTTGTAAATTCAGTCAGAACCGCGACATGGACAAGATGACGCCCATTGTTTTCTCCGCGCGAGACTTGAGATTCCGTATGGTCGAGGGCGATTGCGACATACACATCGGCCTTGTGTTTTTCGGAGCTGACGTCAGATTCGACGCGCCCTTGAACGATGGCGGGATTCCCAGGCTCTACGGTGACAGAGGCAAGCCGCATAGGAACTTTCGGAGCGGAGGCGGCCTTTTGAAGAATTTGTACGACTTCCCCGTTGTTACGGGCCCGTAACTCCTCGCTTCCATCCACGATGAATTGCGGAGTGAACGGGGTTTTCAGTCCAAGAGCGTGGACATACGCCGTCTGCCGGTCCGTGATGGAAGCGGATGAAAATGGATCCGTCCACCCATCGTGGTTCCAGTAGTCCACGTGCTCGCTGAGGACAATCAGTTGCGTCCCGGGAACGGGTTGCAAGGCGTCCATTTTTTCCAATAGTGCGTCCGCCGGAGGGCAACTGGAACAGCCTTCCGATGTGAACAACTCCACGAGAACGGGAGTGGTGGATGCGTTATCAGCTGTAGCGAAATGCGTTCCAGAGCGGGCTGCGGTTGCTGCCAGAAGAAAAGCAAGGATCAAACAGATACCAAGCGACTCTCTGCGAACCCGGAATGGGCGAACTCCCAACCGAGAGTCAGGAGGTATGAAGGCCTGCCTGGGTCGAGCGATCAAAGTTGTCTTACGGTTTGAGAAACCCATATATAGTCTGCTCGAGCTAGCGGCTCGGAGCCGGGTCGTGGGGGCTTGGTGCGGAATTCGTTCACGAAACTCAGCCTTCCTTTGGTAAACCAGCTGAGAGCATGTGAACGCGCGACTCCGAGCGCCTGAGCGTCTTTCTCCTAGCATCCATGTTCGTCTATCATCGGGCTTACGAAAATGACCACATCAGGAGAATCCCTTATGACCAGTTGTTTTGGCACCGAAGCGCTTTTCACCGAAGAGCAAGCTCTTTAGGTGGCGGACGGCCTTGGGCATTTCCTCCACCCTCGTATTCCCAAATCCCAAAATAAATCCGTGGCGAGGAGTCTCGCCCAAGTACGCCGGGGAAAGCGGCCAAAGCCAAAGTTTCTCACGTGCCGCGCGCGTCGCTACTTCCTGATCGCGGAATCCTTTCGGCAAGATGATGGCGAGATGCATTCCCGCTTCCGATCCATGTATTTCCAGCGCAGAACCGAATTCTCTTTGGAGTTCATCGACAAGCGCACTCCGGCGAAGTGAGTAAAGCTGGCGCATGCGGCGAATGTGGCGCGCGAAATGGCCTTCATTCATGAAGTCCGTGAGTACTGCCTGGAAAAAGTGGGGCGGTGATATATCCATGGCATACCGTACGGCCGCAAAACGATCGACCAGATCCTGTGGGATAACGATATAGCCGAGTCGTAAGGAAGGGAACAAAGTCTTGCTGAAGGTTCCGATATAGATGACGCGGGAGTTGTGGTCGAGGCCTTGCAGAGAAGCGATCGGCATGTTGCCATACCGATACTCGCTGTCGTAATCGTCCTCGATTACCCAGGACCCTGAACTCTGTGCCCAGTCTAGAAGTTGAAGGCGGCGTGAAGCGCTCATGGTCGCCCCGAGTGGGTATTGATGAGATGGAGCGACAAAAGCGGCTTTGGCTTTGTGACACTTCTTGACGCCGAAGGCGACATCCAAGCCCTCACTGTCCACCGGGACGGGCGCCAGACGGCAGCCGGCCGCGGTTAATACCTGCCGCGTCAACCAATACCCGGGTTCTTCTACCCACGCGGCGCTTCGATCGTCAAGCAGTACGCGCGTAGCTATCTCCAGAGCCTGCTGAGAGCCAGCGACAATCATGACTTGCTGCGGATCGCAACGAACCGCCCGCGCGGTTCTGAGGTAGGTACAGATGGCTTTGCGAAGCTCTTCGAAACCAAGCGGTCCACCGTAGTACATTTCCCTTGCGTGGGGACTTCGGCAATGGCGCATAACCAGGCGGGACCACGTCTGGAATGGAAATTGGTCGATCGCTGGCTGGCCTGCGTTGAAAGCCCCCAAACCACGCAGCCAGGGGAGCCTTTCGTACGGAGCAAGCAGCATCACACGTTTCGAAGCAGCCCGCGCACCGGAACGAATCGCGGCTGAACCGCTCGAGATTCCATCGCTGGACGTCAATTGGTCTGGCAGGGTACTGCAGACAAAGGTTCCCGCACCAGCGCGAGCCTCGAAATAACCTTCGGCAAGAAGCTGAGAATAAGCAGTTAGGACCGGTATTCGAGAAATCTTCAGGTCTGCAGCAAGAGCCCGAGTCGATGGAATCTGCTGGCCGGCGCCCAGGTTTCGGCTGACGATCATTGCGCGGTAGGCGTCATAGATTTGCTTGTGCAGAGGTTTTACGGCCTTCCGATCGACGGCTATAACGGGCGAGAGCGCGCTCGGGACTTTCTTCATGTCTCCTTCCGACTGGTCATAGCGGATTTAGCTTATGTGGATATTGCGCCCGACCACTCCTCTGCGCAAGATTAAAAATATCGATATTGCATATCGCCTTTTACTTTTGGTCCCGGTGCGAGAGATGCGGGGCGTCGGTGCGGATGCTCCTGTAGGCCAGAAAGAGTTTTCCATTTCGAGGGATGAGAAAGCTCGCGGCCTAATTTCTAAAAGGGGGTATCTCCAAGTGTGCAAGCTAGAAAATCTTCTAACTCAGGTTAAGCAGTTCACGCCGCGGTTTTTATTTATGCTTTTGGTTGCCCTGGTTTGCTATTCCAGTTCAGCGTTCGCTCAACAAGCTACGATCGTAGGCACTGTTACCGATCCTTCTGGAGCCGTCGTCCCGAACGTGGCTGTAACTCTGACTAATACGGAGACGGGCGCGACTCACGTCATTCCGACGAATGACTCCGGCCAGTATGTCGCTGTAGATCTACAGATCGGCCATTACGTTGTCAAAGCCGAGGCCAAAGGTTTTAAGGTCGCGGAACAAAAAGACATCGTCCTGACCGTTGGAGCCCGCATGCGCGTCGATTTCCAGATGCAATTGGGCGCGGCGCAAGAAACCGTTACGGTCGAAGCCAACGCCGTCCAGGTTCAGACCGATTCTGGAGAGCGTAGCAACCTTATAACCGGCCAGCAGATGAGCCAGCTCGCCGTGGCCGGGCGAAGCATTTACCAGCTTGCTGTATTGACCCCAGGAGCCTCGAGCCAGATTGGTGGTGGTGGTATGAGTTCAGGTGAGGTCAACACACCAGTCGGCGGCGACAACAACGTGGAATTCAATGGCATGCGCCAGAATCACAACATCTACTTGCTGGATGGCGGCGAAGATGACGACCGCGGCGGCGCCGGCGGCATGAGCATTGCCCCGTCCTCGGACGCTATCGCGGAGTTCCGCGCTCTTACTTCCAACTACAGCGCGGATTATGGCCTGTCTTCGGCCGGCACGATGACCATGGTTCTGAAGTCTGGAACGAGCCAGTATCACGCTTCGGCGTGGGAGTTCAACCGCAACAACTATTACGATGCGCAGAATTATTTCGTGCCCAACAGCGCGCTGCGCCTGAACGTCTACGGTTTTAACGTAGGCGGTCCGGTAAGTTTTGGCCACTTCTATAACCCGGACAAAAAGAGGACCTTCTTCTTCTACAATATGGAATGGCGCCCCTTGATCCAGGGCGCTGCGGTCAACCAGACGGTTCCTGGCACGGCTACTTATGGCGGGAATTTCAGCTCTCTACTCTCTCTCGCCAAGCCAAACCCCATATTCGTTCCAACGTTCTGCGGGCCTGGAACTCCGGTTGGGGCTTGCACGGGGTCGAATGCACAAGTTGCCTCCAGCGTTCTCTTTGCCAATTGTCCTGGCAAGACAGCCCCGGCAGGAATCGTGGGGGGGGCGCAGTTCCCAGGCAACGTGATTCCCTCTTGCATGATCAATCCTAACGCGGCGGCTCTGGTCGGGGCCGGCATTTTCCCGGCGAACAACACCGTTGACGGGCAGGGAAATGCCGAGTTCCACGGCGGCGCCAACTCGAGCACCACTTTGCGGGAAGAGATCGTCCGCATCGATCATAACTTCACGCCCAAGCTGTCTGTCTTCGGGCACTACATCGCCGAACAAGTGACACAGGGTTTTGCCCAGAGCCAGTGGAGCGGAGACAACGTTCCTACGGTCGGCGATAACTTCGGCAATCCTTCGTATAGCGCCGTCATCCATACCACCTATACGATCAGCCCGACGCTCGTCAACGAAGTGGCCTTCAACTACAACGGGAACCGCATCAACATCATTCCCTACGCAGCCACGGGATTGGCCAGCTTGGCCCTTCCCGCCGGCTACGATGGGACGACCTCCAGGCTCTTCTCTGGACCGAACAACTTGAACCGCATCCCCAACATCGACTTGAGCGGCCAGAGCGGCGCGAATTTCGAAATCTCCAGCTGGCCGTGGAACAACAAGGCCGATGACTACCAGGTCCGCGACGACGTTTCCTGGACACACGGCGCCCACCAGTTCAAGTTCGGCGGCAGCTGGGCGCTCTACAAGAAGACCCAGGACCTCTTCGGTCAGACCCAAGGCGGTTTCGGCTTCAACAATACGTTTACTTCCGGGACCGCGGCTTGCCCGGCCAACACTACTTGCGGAAACAGCTTCGCCAGCATGTTGCTCGGCATGCCTAACTCTTATCAAGAGCTCGCCGTGCAGGATAGCGGCCAGTGGAACAACGTATCTTGGGCCGCGTACGCTCAGGACAACTGGCGCGTGAACCGCAGGTTGACCCTTAACCTCGGCTTGCGTTGGGACGGCATCCCCCACACCTATGAAGCGAATGACCGCATGGGGAATTTCTACCCTCAGCTTTATATCCCGGCTAACGCCGCTCTCATGAGCACAAACGGCACTATTTGCGGCGGCGCTTTCAATCCCGTGACCGGCGCGAATCCGGGCTGCACTGGCATAAGCCCGGGCCTTGGCACTAGCCCCAATCCCATCCTCGCTGGCGTTCCGCTCTATTTGAACGGCATCGGCGTCCCTGGCACGGTCGGCGTCCCGAAGGGCCTGGTCAACAATCATTGGGCCACGTTCGGTCCTCGCATCGGCTTTGCCTATGACGTAACGGGAAGCGGCAAAACCGTTGTCCGCGGCGGATTCGGCATCATGTACGAGCGCATTCAGGGCAACGATATGTACAACGCCGGTCCCAATATTCCGTTCAGTCTCCAGGTCAACACTCCCCAAGTGACAATGCTCAATCCGAGTATCGCTCTCTCTAACGGTACACCGGTCACTCTGCCGATTAACCCTGCCGGAATCACGGGCTTGGATATCAGCGATTACAAGCCGCCGGTCAGCTACCAGTGGAGCGTTGGCGTGCAACACGCCATCGGAACCAGGTCGGTGTTCACGGTGAGTTACGTCGGCAACGTGGGCCGTCACCAGAACGACTACCGGAACATCAACCTGTTTAACGAGTCGCAGATACCGGAAGTCGCTGGTTTGATCCCCGGCCAACCGTCTGTCAACTACAACATCTCACCAGGCCTGCCCTACCCGGGCTTCAACTCCATCACCCTTTCGGAAAACGAAGCCAATACGCACTACAATGGCCTGCAAATGGACCTGAATTCGCAGCTCGGTCGTGACCTGACCCTTCGTGCCTTCTACACGCTTTCGCACGCGGTCGACCCCACCAATGGCAACGGCGGCCAAGACTTGCAAACCGTGTCCAACCCCTGGGCAGGCTGGCTATATGACCAGGGATCGAGCGGATATGACCGCTTGAACGTGGCTGTCGTGGACTTCATCTACGACATCCCGGTCTTCCGCCACAGTGAGAACCGCCTGCTGAAGACAGCAGTCGGCGGCTGGCAAGTCTCCGGCATCGTCACCATGGAGTCCGGCCTGCCAATTAACATCACGCTCACCGGCAATCAGCAGACCAACGGCGTAGGTGGCGGTAATAACCGGCCAAACCTGACGGGCACACTCACCACTCCACATCTCGTCAATGAGTGGTTTAGCCCGAGCGCGTTCTCGGCTCCAGCCATCGGCGCTTGGGGTACTCTGCCACACAACGACCTGCGCGGACCTGGACGCGACAACTGGAACCTGTCGCTCTTCAAGAGGTTCAACCTCTGGGAATCGCGCGGCAGCTATTTGGAACTGCGTTTAGAAACCTTCAACACCTGGAACCATACGCAGTTTAACAACGTAAGCACTGGCCTTGGCTCTTCGAACTTCGGCGCCGTGACCTCAGCGTTTGATCCGAGAGTCCTCCAGCTTGGAGGAAAGATCTACTTCTAGCCACACCCCGGGAGTAGGCAACTTACCCCGCTCGCACACCACACCCAGCGAGCGGGGTTTTTGTTTTCGACTGCAGAAAGCGCATACAAGGGTGGTTGGAGTATTGCGCTCAACCCCTGGACGCCTTCTCAAATTGCCCGCTCATTCATGTATGCGTAGTTGTGCAGTACCGCCATTCGCGATAGCGGAGCTGGGCAACGCGGAGATATCCCATAAATACCAACGAACGCTACGCAATTCGTCATACGCGATCACCGCCTGTTCCGCAACGGGATGCATAGGCCAAAGAAAAGTATGATGTGAGCCGCATGATCGTCTCAGAGCTGAGACTGAAGCTGAGAAAGCGTCTCCCGCGACTTCGCAGAACTTCTGTCGGAGATCAAGCCTCCAAGGTGGCGGCGGGCGTACGACGAGGTTCAAATCCGGCCGCCCCGACCATTAGCGATGAACGCCGCAGGGTTGGTCTGGCTAGACTATCGCGGAGGAGACGAACTTGTCTCCGTGGCTCCTGGAGCGAGGTGGAGTGGAGCGGCGGAGACAATTCCCTTCCCTTCCAGGATCGTGACAAAGTGGTTCGGCTTTATATCAGCAATCGAATCCTTGCGGCCGCTGGGCCAAACAATCTGCATGCGAACAATCCTCGTGCTGCCTGGCTTCCCCAAACCAAACGTTAGCGGCAGTTCGCTCTGAGACAAGTAACTCGATCCGCCCTTTACCATGCGCGCCAAGGCACCGCTACTCGTGGTTAGTGTGACCTTTGCGCCGATGGCGTCACGATTCGATTTTGTGCCTATCAACCTTACACGCAATACATCGTTCTGATTTGCGTTTTCATTGCGGAGAAGACGAGCCGGACCATTATTAGCGGTGATCACCAAATCCAGGTCGCCGTCGTTGTCAAAATCGGCGTACGCCATTCCGCGCCCAACCACGGCCTTCTGGATCGCGCGGCCCAACTTCGTCGATACGTCCTCAAATTTTCGATTTCCGATGTTCCGGTAAATTCCGACGGGTTGCGCATATCTCAACGTGGGCTGAACGACGGCGATGTCATCGGAGACGTGGCCGTTCGCCGCAACGATATCCAGAAGTCCGTCCAGGTCATAGTCCATGAAGAAACAGCCGAAGGTTAGCGATTGGCTGGTCATTTGGCTGATACCGGAGCGCAGCGACTCATCGGTGAACAAGCCTGAACCCTCATTCTTATAAAGCGACATGCTCTCGTTTGTAAAATTGCCAATCACCAAGCTCGGGAAGCCGGAACCATCGAGGTCAGCAGCATCCGTGCCCATGCCGGCGCGCACTCTGCCGGAGTCGCTGAAGGCGACCCCGACGGTCACGCCTACGTCGGTGAACGTGCCGTCGTGATTGTTGTGGTAAAGCTTGTTGGGCTCGGTGTCATTCGAGACGAAGAGATCCATCCATCCATCGTTATCGTAATCGAGCAGCGCGACACCTAGTGCTTTGCTTGTGGAATCCAGCAGACCGGCTTGTTTGGTGACGTCTTCGAAGACTCCGTTGCCTTTGTTGTGATAAAGGCGAGAGCTCTCCCCCTTATAGGTTTGCGGCGTGCAGTACGACTTGTTCTTGTTGTCGAGCGTGCAGTATTGATCCTTTTCGATGGACCATTCGATGTAGTGCGTAACGAAGAGATCGAGCTTGCCGTCGTTGTCGTAATCGAACCACACTGCGCTCGCGGAAAATCCGGGGCTGGCTACGCCCGCCTTTGCAGTGACGTCGGCGAATTTGCCGTTGCCGAGATTGTGGAAGAGGTGGTTGGAGCCGAGTGTCGTTAGATAGAGATCGTCGTAGCCATCGTTATCGTAGTCACCGACGGCGCAGCCCAACCCGTAGCTCTCGATAGCCAAACCCACCTGCTGTGTCACATCGGTGAATGTTCCGTCTTGATTGTTGTGATACAACGCTGGAAAAGACTTGCCGGTCTTGTGCTCCGGCCAGTCCATCGAATTCACGAGGAAAATGTCCTGCCAGCCGTCGTTGTCGTAGTCGATAAAGCAGACGCCGCTTCCCATCGTTTCCGGCAAGAACTTCTTACCGAATGCGCCGCTGTTGTGTTTGAAATGGATGCCTGCTTGCGCGGTGACGTCCACGAACTCGATCGGACCGGCAGGCCTCGCAAGTTCGGAATTCACTTTTGGAATAACCTCCGCCGAAGCCTGAATCGGCGAGGGTGAAGACACTGCCGGTGATGGAGAGGATGTCGCTGACGAACTCGGCTCGGCTTCAGCTGTTGGCTTAGGCTTGCAGCCGACAGCGAGAAATGATGCTGCGAGCAAGAGGAGCAACCTCTGTTGCAGCATCCATCCGCAAAACGCTCTAACTAAGAGTTGCCGTTTCATGCAGCCACGCGCGCAGGGACGGTTCGCCGGGAGTCGAACCACATTTCGATAAGCAGTGCCGCAGGCCCCACCAGGAACAGTGCATAAAATGGCGCGTAGACCACCTGCGACAAACGAAGAATCATTTCGACGAGAGCTACAAGGGAAACGACGACACACTGCCAGAACTTGGATCGCACTGTCGTCTTCGGATCCGTGATCATGAAAAAAATAAACAGCTGATACATCGGTCCCGTGAGAGGAGCAATCTCGGATGGCCAGGGACTGCCGGTGATGTAGCTGCGCAGAAAGGCGAAGACAATAAAGCAAGCAACGTACGTGCCTGTGATGTGGAAGCGGCGCACTCGCCAGATGATGACCGATCCGAGGATCCAGATCACCACCATGGGCAGCAGATAGTTGCCCCATTGAATGCTCAGGCTCGCCACGACTTCCGGCGCGAGGAACAACAGAACGGAAATCCCAAAGTTGGAAGGATTCCAAATATGGCGCCCCTTTATTCGAAGGACATACTTCGACATGATGGAGACGACCGCACAGACCGCATACGGCCAGAAGGCTGGCGACCGAACCAGGATGCCCACGCTGATGCCGGTGATGTAAGCGCTCGCGAGGTTGGGCCATTTGCCCGTGAATATCCGGCCGAGGACTAATTCCGTGAGCAGACTCGCCGCAATCGCCATCCCCGTCTTCTTGTAACTTTCCAAAATGCCGAAGGATAAATGACCCACAATGAGGATGCAGGTGATGAACATCGGCGCGAGGTACCGGTTTTCCGGACTGAGAAACCGCTTCCAAGAGGTTGATTCGATGGGTTGCGGGGTCAAGGGTACGGTCTGTTGGCTCATGAAGGTTCCTTGATCACGTGATTCTCATTGGGAGCGGGGCTGTCGATGGTCTGGATTTTGCCAGAGGGCCAGCGAATCACGGCCTTTTGGATCTGCGGGAACTTGCCCAGACCAAAATGCAATCGCCGCTGATTTTGCGCGGCGAATCCACTCCCTCCAGAAACTTCTTGTACCTGTTGTTGACCGTTCCAAAACAGCGTGACCTGCGCGCCGATTGCGCTTCGATTACTCTTGGTCCCCTCGAGCTCAAACTCGACCCATTTGTTTTCGGGAATCACCGTGTTTTTGTAAATGAGCAAAGGCCCTCGCTCATTGGCGACAATGACGTCGAGCACGCCTTGATTCCATAAGTCTGCCAAAGCAACTGCGCGTCCGTCATACGTGTCCGTGACACCCACTGCCTGCGCTACGTCGACAAACTTTCCACTGCCATCATTGAGCCAGACATGCTTCGTTTGGTATCCGGACAGGCTTCGCCCTTCCATCGCTGGCCAATTTTTCGCATCGTTGATAATGGCGCTGTGTCCGCCAGCAATCTTCGAAAAATCGTACCAATAGCTGCGATTGTGGTCGAGCGAGACGTAGCCGTTGGTCAAGTACAAGTCGAGAGTGCCGTCGTTGTTCAGATCGCCGAATTGCGCGCCGAAGCTCCAGCCGCCGATTTCCACGCCAAAATCACGTGCCAGATTTTCATACTGCAACTTGTCCCCGCTGGTGTTCTCTTTCGGCATCCACAAATTGTTTCCTTGAATGAGCACACCTTCTTCGGAAATGTTCGACACGTAGACGGCGTAGCGGCCCTGGTTGAGGATATCTCCGAAGCTTGCGTTCATTCCGCTTTTCGGAGCAAATCCAACGCCCGTTTGTTCGCCGACTTCGTGGAAGCGCTTTCCGTCGTTGAAATAAAGCTCAGAGACTCCATAGTCGTTCGCTATGAAAAGATCAGGGTGGCCCGTGCCTCGAAGGTCAGCAGCGGCAGAGGCCAACGCCCACCGGCGAGTGTTGATGCCCACTTTTTCGCTGACTTCTTCGAACTTGCCGTTTCCGAGATTGTGAAAGAGATATTTACGACCGCCGTTTTTCGCGTATTCAAAACTGTCCGGCATCATCTTGGTGGAAGCGAGATGCCAGAGGTCGACGTCCTCGGAGTAGTAGCCGCCAATGAACAGGTCGAGCTGACCATCGCCGTCGTAGTCGAACCACAGCGCGGTGTTCGCGTTGATCCATGGCGGCAGGCCTACTTGATCGGTCACGCGCGTAAAGCCGTGGCCCGCATCATTGTGAAATAGTTCCGGCTTGCCCCACTTGATCAACAAAAGGTCTTCATAGCCGTCATTGTCGTAATCGCCCCAGACCGCGCCCATCGAAACACCTGTGCCGGAGCGATTCACGTCCGCAATGCCCATTTCTTCCGCGACGTCCTTGAACGTGCCGTCGTGCATATTTCGATAGAGCGCGTTCTTCGCGCCTTCCTTGCTGCTCGTAACATAAATATCGGGCCACCCATCGCGATCAAAATCCACGATCGAGACGGACGCGCCCATCGAAGCGACTTGCGGCATGATGTGGTTCAATCGGGGATCAAGCGTGGGCGCTTGATGAACAAAATCCACTCCGGCCGAGTGCGAAACTTCCTGTAAATAGAAGCCATGGCGAGCAAGGGCGGTCTGAAGATCCAACTTTGTTTTCGTTTCATCGTTACGCGCTGCGAAGCGCTTGATGATAAGGGGAGAGATCACAAGGCCCACAAAAACGATCGCCAGAATAATTCTTGCTGCGATGCCTAGCTTCACTTGGGCGGCGCGCTCCTGAGCGAATTTTGAAAGACATCTGGCGTGACGTAGCGCGTGTGATAGTTCTCCCAGTCTTCCGGATGCTTGCGATAGACGAACTCATCTTCCAGCTGGCCGGGCCGCTCGACGTATTCCTGCTTTGCGTGGTAGGGCAACGGCAACACGGTCTTTGAAAAGGTCGAGTTAAAATCCCCATCCTTGATCCATCCGTCGCCGACTAGAATAAAATCGCGGAGCCAGCCAGCCGGCGGTGACGGTTGTTCGGCAAACCGCAGCGACATCTCATCACCTGAGTTGACGATGACGTAGCGATCGTCAACGCGATTCAGCAGCTCGCGCACATCACCGTATCGCGTGTAGTAACCAATCAAATCGCGCCAGCGTTGTTTTGTACCCAGAATCTCGTAGTAATTTGGCACTTCCGGCGCTCCAGCGTCTGGCCGATCGATTGTCGAATAGCCGCGATAATGCAAGTCGGCGACTTGCGCATCCAGCGTCTGCGTTTTCACCTGGGCACCCGGATCGCCGGCGGCCCACTCGATACAATCCCAATAGATCTCCAGATTAGTCCGCAAGCGCACTCGGCGCGGAGTTCCCGGGCGAAAAATATTCGTGAGGTTGAAAAGGACGGTCTTCTTGCGGCCAGCCGGAAATCCGAGATTCGATTGAGCTGCAGTCCATCCACCACGGCCATCTGGAACTTCGACGCTCATGCCTTTCGCGTGCCAGCGATTCCCTTGCGTGATCGCCACGTTCAAGGACGATTCGGTGTCGTGAATGGAACCTTGCGCGATCAAATAAAGCGGACCGCTCTGCGGAGCGTCGTCCCCGAGATCGATCTCAACGTAATGGTCGCGCGTAATTCCCTGATACTGGCCACGGCCAAAAGAATCGAGCGCCCGCCCATCCAACGTGCTGACGATGTCCGTTACGTCGTTGCCGTTGTCGTCGATAGCGCGAGCAATCTTGTGCGGAGTGGCCACCGTCGTGAAACCGAGCTTCGCAGGTGGAATTACGAAACGTTCGTCAACATAAATTTCCGTGCCGGTGGGATGATCGACGGTCATCAGCGCGATCCGATCGTAGTAGTAGACCTCCCAAAGTTCTGCCGTGATGCGAAGGTCGTAGTATCCGTCGTGTGGAACCAGTTGATCGCGGCGAATCTTGTACCACTCGCCGGTAGTCGCGACCTTCGCCGAGCCCAACGTATTGATGCGCAGCCCGATTGCAGAACCCCACGGAACAGCGTCTTTGATGAAGTCCATCTTCGTGCCGTTCCAGGCGAAAAGAAATGGACAGGACGCTTTCAATCGCTGCTCGGTGACAACTTCCTGGTCCGCCTTCACTCCGAATTCCGCACGCACCGTGCCGTTCGGCCAAACGACGCGCACAACCTCCGCACTCGTCTGGTTGCCAAGACCAAAGTGAAGCTGTGGCCCGTTGATAGGTTGCTTCTGGACCAGTAGGCCCGAACGAATTTCGATCTCTCCGCCGACACCGAACGGATTGATGCGCTGGTCGCCAACGGCCTGCTTCGCGTGAGGCCGAACCACTTGCCAGTGATAGTTCTTCGAACCACGATTCACGCCTTGCACTGGCTTGCTATTCGCATCGAAGCCAAGCAGATCGAGGCGACCATTGGCATTCAAGTCCGCGATATCAAGAATCGTGCTTGGCTCTCGAGTGTGGTCCAGAAGAGTAAATTTCGATGTAGAATCCCCAAGCCATATCAGCGGCGCTGTTGCGGGTTGTCCAGCAGCCGGCACGACTTGGCTGAGAATCAGGTCGAGCGCCCCGTTGTTGTCGAGGTCGGCGACTTCCAGCCGAACGTCGCCGGACAAGATGGCTGTGGGATTCGGAATTTGCACGAGCGGCGTAATGCTCCAACCGCTCGTTTCGTTGAACGAAACGCTCACAATAGCGCCACTCGACTCGACGGCAAGCAGATCGAGAACGCCGTCGTTATCCGTATCAGCAACGGCAAGCGCTTTAACCGTCGGCAAGTTCGTCGGAAGCGTAACTTCGCGGAATTGACCCTGACGCTCGATTGTGAAAAATGTGAAGCCGGCCGGCGCCATCGACAATTGCCGCGTCGGCGTTGCCATCTGAATCGAAATCGGCCCAAGCGAACGCCCGCACTCCCGATATACCTGGGAATGGTTGAATCACAGCAAAGGTGTCGTCGCCATTGTTTCGCAGGACTTGCGGAACACCATCTTCCTTTCCGAGAACAATGTCGAGGTCGCCGTCGGCCTCAATGTCTACGGCCCAGGCTCCGGTATAGGAGGCATTCGTAACGCTTTTCGGTAGCTTCGTGTTTGCAGTGACGTCGGTGAATTTATCGGGAGCATCTTGCCGCATCAGACGCACGCCGCCTGCACCTGCAAGCACCAGATCCGTTTTGAAATCGTAATTAAAATCGATCTGCAAGATGCCCTCAGGAAGAGGCGCGATACCTGACGAACCACCTGGGAAAGGAAATGTCGCTCCCGTCGACAAGCGCACCTCTCGGTCGTTCGCCAGCGCGATAACCGGTGCCCCTGCACTGCCAAGCGCAACCGCTCCAATCCAAGTCCACGGAGCGGCATCGCCATTCGGAACCGGCTGCAGCGTAAATGTAAGCGCGGTGTCCGCGGACGCGGGAGCGAAGTCTGGCGTCTCCAAGCGCAAGAAATGAGTGAACGGTTCCGCTTCTTCACCCGGCGGCGCTTTCAATACCGCGAGGCTCTCGCGAAATTCCGGAACGCGCATGAGCGTGTTTCGCAGAAAAGTCGTTCGCGTCGCAGCCGTGCGGGGATTCGGGCTGTCGGCCGCCACCTGCACGGCGGACAACTGCGCTTTCACCTCGGCAGGCCAATTCGTAGAACGCGAGCTGATCTGCGCCAGCATTGATTTCAATGTTGCGGCGTCTCCGGTCTTGGCGGCAACGCGAGCGAGTTCGAGTTGCGCGGCGAGATTTTCCGGCTGAGCCGCCAGAATCTGTTGAATTAAGCGCTGATACTCCGCGTCACTGTTGGCGTCCGCCTGGCGTTCCACTTCTTCCGCGAGTTGGTAGGCAGCGCGATAGTTGCGCGGATTGATTTCAACGGCCTTGCGCCAGTCGGCAATAGCGTTCGCCGAATTTCCGCGATTGCTCTCCAAGAGTCCGAGCAGTTGATAGATCTGGTCGTTGTCGGGAGCAAGGCCGCGTGCGCGCTCAATCCGTTGCGCGGCGACATCTAATTTTCGCTGGCGCAGAGCGAGAACGCCCCAATTCGCCCAACCAGCGGGCTCGCCCGGCACGAGAGCCGTAAGTTCAGAAAGTTTGCTCTCGGCGTGGACATCGTCACCAACCTGCAAGGCGGCGAGTCCTGTGTAAAACGCGGAAACTGCCTCCGCATATTCCTTTGAAGATTTCTGAGGAAGCTTTGTGCCGGAGCCACATCCACACAGACCCACGCTCAACGCGCAGCAAAAAAACAAGAAGTTAATGCCACGCCAGGGGAAAGAGGCTGACCTGCGGTGACATGCAGACGCCCCGCGATTGCTCAAAGGAGCAAATATGAGTTTGGTTTGAAGCACTATTCCTCTTCGTTGCTCTCGGCAAGAAAACGACACACCAATTTGTCCTTCAGTCTCTCACGCAGAAAGCACAACCGCAAAACTTCACGCAACCTTCTGGGCTCGTAGTTTTCGCAGCCGGCGCCTCTTGGTGATGGCTGTAACCCACAAAAAGCCGACTCCCAAGAACGGCAAAAGATATAGCAAGAGGTCCCAGCGCCCAAAACCCGGAGGCGTCGCCTCAACTTTCGAGAGAGCTTCACCGCCGCCTGCCGAACTGGACAAAATAAGCCGTACTTTCCAAAATTCTTGCTGATCAAACTGCACTTCCGTCTTGTATTCGACCTGCCCACGCAAATCTTCAAGGCTCGCCGGATAGACGACCTCGGCGAGCCTCCCGCTGAGGGGTTGCACGCCGATCTGAATCTTGAGGTCCTTTGGGATGGTTTTACCTGGCAAAGGATCGACCATGACGAAAAATAGGCCCATGCCAACGTCCGGATGCGTCCAAAGAGAAATAATGCAAGGCCCCACACGTTGGTCAGTGATGATCGGGAAAGGTGGACCGTTGTGTGCCTCAGCGCGCGGGGAAAAGAGCATCGCGAGCAAGCTCGTCTGAACACAGACGAGCAACACGCGCAGCACTCGATAATTTCCAGTTGCCTTCATCCTCGGCCTTATGCGCTCCATCAGCCGCCCATCAACATTGCGCGCATCTCCATGGGCTGAAACATTAGCCAGACTGAGGCCAATCCAACCAGCACGCACACTACGGCCCACGGTCCAAAAGCACGCATCGGGTGAGCGGCGCAATCCTCTTCCGCAAGTTGATGAACCACCAGAAGCGATCCGGCAAATCCCAGCAATAAGAATCCCAATTCAACCGGCTGAACAAAGCGTGTTGGCAAACCTGTCCATGCCCAAAGTGGGGCGCCGAAAAGATGTACACCGCGATTGGCAAGCGCCGCTTGGGTGACCGGTATGATGGTGAGAATTCCCGTGAACAAATGAAACCCGTAGTGTGCCAGCCACATTCCGAACCCCAGGGGAACGAGCGCGTAACTGTAGCGCACGGCAAGCGGAACTAGAGCCAGTTTGCTGCCTCTCAACGCGCGCGTAAGCCAGGCAGCAGCCCCGAGCAAGATCGCGGGCTCGACGACGAGAAAGACCACGAAGATGATGCCCAATACCGGCGCTTCATGACTGACGGAAAGCAGATTCCCCATCCAAGCCTCAAGCGCATAAACCGGACTGACCATCCCGAACGCGTTGAGAAGCGCGCCAAAGCTGAATACAACGGCGAGGGCAGCGATATCCTTGCGGCGCGAGAAATACCCGATGCCCGAACGAATCGGATCGATCATCAGTTCCACCGCCGGCAGCCGGCTCATAACACCGACATTGTCGTGGGGGCACGCATGCACGCAGTCCAGGCAAAACGTGCAATCCATGTTGCCCACTTTGCGGGGCTGGAAGAGGGCGAGTTCGCAGCCCCGCTGGAGAATCACGAGACCGTGCGTATTCCCCGCCGCACGTGAGCTGGCTTCAGCGGCAGCCCTTTCAATTACGACTTCTCGGCGTCCGCGGATGCAATCCTTTGTCGCGCAACGATTGCAGACACCCTGATCGCGTACCTGAACTTCCAGCGGCGAGAGCGTCGACGCAATGAAATTAAACTGACCGATCGGACAAACAAACTTGCAGAAGGAAGCGTGCTTGAACAGCCCATCGATCAACAGCACCGTGACAAAGTAAGCGATAGCCAGCGAAGCCGTCCACCAGGGCGAGGACCACAAGCTGAAAAGTTCGTAGGTGAACAAGATTGCGATGAAGAGAGCGACCGAAATCCACTTGTTCCTCAACGCTCTCGGCCAGTTGAAACGTGGGCGAAACAGGCGACGCGCAGCGTTGCGCACGAGCATGAACGGACATGCCAGACAAAAAAAGTTACCCGCACAAAGTAGCACCAGGACTAACGCGCCGCGGAAGTGTACCCACGTGAGCACAGTCGCGAGGTTTTTTGGCGCCAGCGTGGGACCAAGTATTCCGTGGAGAATCATCACGACGGCGACAAGGAACAGGGGAATTTGCAGGATGGTGCGCGAATGCCGCCAACGCAGGAAACCGCCAAGAAGGGGAACCCGAAGCAAATCGAAGCGGGGCGCCTCAATGGACAAGAGTGCCGGATTGGAGGAAGGAGTGGCCAACGAGTTCAAGTCGCCTGAATATCTCGGATTTCTACTTCGCGGTCGAAGGTCTGGCCGAAGAACGGAAAAACAACTCCTAGGCCGCGCAGGCTTGTGCGTTCTTTTCCTCTTTGTCCCACTCGCAAGTGCAAACAGATAAGCCCCCCTCGCCCTTGCGCGGAAACATGTGGTAGTACATGCCGATGACCATGGGGATAAACACGATGGTGTTGTAAAAGAGATGGAGCTCCACGCGAGGTATGACCAGTTGCAGGACACTCACGGGAACGGGCTTCCCCCAGAAATTGTGATGCATGGTCGCCTGGGTGATCAGCAGAAGGTGCTCGATGTGATGCCAGAATTGAATGACCAGAGCCACGGTCCACCACTTGCGGCCCGTCCCCGTAAAGCCTTTGCGCAGGACCCAAATTCCAATGAGCATCACCAACGCATAGGCATAATGCAGGACTTCGGACTTAATCAGCCAGGGATACCAGAGGCCTAAAAGGCCGTTGGCCAGGGGCCTGGGCCATCCCATCACATATATCTGATACGCCTGGAATAGGTGTTCAGCCCAGTGAGCGAGAACGATGGCCATAAACACCTGCAGAGCACGCTCATGCCACGTCGAGTTCAGCTTGTCGTAAAGGCTGGAACCCGCGGCCGCCGGAATGTGCGCGCCGCTAATCGCAGGAGTGGAAACCGCCATGCCGCTATCCTCCAAAAACCCAATAGATGCAATAGCTTGAGAGACCAAGACTTCCTCGGCGAGGGATACTCCCACACGGCCGTTGGACCATCAATAGTAGATTCATATTAGCGCCCAGCCTGGCGGTCCGCGAACAGCGGACCTCCCTTTTGATGTCCTACGAAAACACTATTGACGCTACTATGCTGAACGATGAAAATGCCGAGGCTCTTGGCAAACCGCACGTTGAGTCCTGTTGCACGAACACCATTTCCGAAAGAAGGAACTCGAGAATGTCTGAGAATGATGTAATCGCAAACCAGAAGCGTATTTTGCAGAACCAGAAATCGATTCTCGCAAACCAGAGCGCCATCAAGGCAAATCAGGAAACAATCAAGAAAAATCAGGCGTCCATTTTGAAGAATCAGGCCACCTTGAACACCATCGTGCAGAACCAAAAGAAGATTCTGGCTAAACTTAAGTAAACCCTCGCCTGCCGCTTCTGAACTCTCATCGCTTTGGAGGCGACTTGCCTCGATCTCGTCAGACCTGGCGGTACCGGGTCTGACCCGCGTTCTGTGGCTCCCCGCTTCCTCTGGCACCGCTTCTCTAGCACCCGCTCAACCCGTCTACTCATAGTATTTTTCAATTATTGCGCTCGAATTTCTGCGAACTACAATGACGCCACTTTTTCGTTTGCGCTTCGGAGTACGACACCCACGAGGCCGTTAAGATTCGTCACGTCGAGGGAACGCCGCAGTTCGCTTGTACTCAAGCGAACTTGCAGCGGATAGCGCCCCAGGCAGCGCCTCATTGAACTGCTTGGAATTCCCGTGAACTGGAGATTCCGTGAAAAGCTCACTCGTTTGTTTGTTGCTTCTGTTGGTCGGGTCCGTAATTGAAGCACAAGAGCCGAACACGCAACCTATCCAACTCGGAGGCGTCACCTTTTCCGGCAGCATCCGGGAAAGATACGAAGTCTGGAATTGGTTTGAGCCTCCAAGCGGCAATAACCTCTACAGCTATTCGGGAACTGTCGTGCGTTTCGGTTTTTCGCAAAAGCACGAACACTACGACTGGAACATCGAGTTTGAGGCCCCTATTCTGCTTGGCATCCCGGACCACGCGGTCCATCCAGCTCCCTTGGGCCAATATGGGCTGGGCGGATCCTATTACGCGGCGAATGACAACAGTCAGAACGCTGCATTTATCTTTCCGAAGCAGGCGTTTTTCCGCGTGAAGGGAGAGCACTCAAGTTTACGCATGGGGCGCATGGAGTTCACCGACGGCAGCGAAGTCACGCCCAAGGATCCCACGCTGGCATCACTGAAGTTGGACCGCATCGGTCAGCGCTTACTCGGAAACTTCGGTTTTTCGGACGTCATGCGAAGTTTTGACGGACTGCAGTACCTTTACTCCAACGGTCCTTGGACCTTCACGGCTCTCAGCGCAATACCCACGCGCGGCGTATTTCAGGTCGACGGCTGGGGTTGGGTGAAGACCCCTGTCACCTACGTGGCGCTCACGCGGCAGACGGAGTTTGGTAAGAGCCATGCCGAGTGGCGCATTTTTGGAATCTATTACAACGATGATCGCCCTCTTGTGAAGACGGACAATCGACCGGCGGCCGCCAAAGCCACTGACCTCGGTGGCATCAATATAGGTACGTACGGCGGACACTTCATCCTCGCAGCGCCGACCTCCGCAGGTACGTTTGATTTACTCGGCTGGGGCGCTCTTCAGAACGGCAGTTGGGGAGAATTGACCCAGCGATCGGGCGCCGGCGCAATCGAAGGAGGATGGCAGCCGACATTTTGGGAGCGCGTTCATCCATGGTTTCGCGGTGGCTATTACTACTCGAGCGGCGATGGGAACCCCGCGGACAACACCCACGGCACATTCTTCGCCGTTCTTCCCACTCCTCGCATCTACGCCCGCTTTCCGTTCTTCAACTCCATGAATAATACGGACCTTTTCGGAGAAGTAATGCTTCGGCCAACCAAGAAACTTACAATCCGGAGCGATGTACACGGACTCTGGCTGAGCAATAAGAATGACTTGTGGTACACGGGCGGCGGCGCGTTTCAGCCGTGGACATTCGGTTTCAACGGAAGGACTTCGAATGGCGACACGTCCCTCGCAACTCTATATGACATCAGCGGCGACTACAAGTGGAAGCACGGCTTTTCATTCGGCCTCTACTTCGGATACGCAGTAGGCGGCGACGTAATCAAAAAAATCTACCCCACCAATTCCAACGGCGCGCTCGGCTACAGCGAGCTGAACTACCGCTTTTGACGAACACCGCACCCAAGCCGACGCGAGCCATGGTTGCTCTGTGACGAAGCCGTTGAGAGCAAGCGGGGAAAGCGTTGTGGTCGAGTTTCCGGCAACATCCGTGATCGCACTAAATACTCAGCTTAACTAAGGTCCAGTATGATCATTGCGGGGCTCGTTTCAGCGCTCGCGCCTCGTGGCCGGGAGATGTGATTTCGCTATGCCCGAAGAATGGGCGTCCAGACTTGCATTGGCGTCGCCGCACGGTTCGCCCACGCATAGTACGGTACAAACCTCAAGTCCACCTGCCGCTCTTTAGGCGCTTCGGCGGTGTACGGACGATAGAGCGAGCGCTGGGAATTCGAATTCGCGCTGACCGCTCCCGTATGTTTCAACACAACGATTCCCCCCAACAAATCGTTGTGGAACTCTTCGCGGAACTTCGATGAAGCCTCTTGGCGCACATCCAGAGAAACATCAAACAGCTGCACTCCATCCGGCTGATCCAACTGCTCAAGACAATAAACCAGCGGCCCACGCTGAACCGCCACGCGTCCATAGTCGTCCACCACCCGCGAATTTGCTTCGATCACCTGCGGCGTCATCCCAAACTTCACGTTGATAACGTCGCCAGACGACCAGCGACGCTGCAAAGCGAGATACTGGCCCGGAGTCGCTCCCGAAAGCGGCTTGCCATTGATCGAAATTTGTGTGCCGTACGACCACCCAGGCACGCGAAGATAAAACGTAAACTCACTCGGCTTCGCCGGCGCAACGGAGATCTCCACCGTCCCGTCCCACGGATAATTCGTCTTCTGCGCCACTTTCAGCCCGATTCCGTTCTCAAGATGCCAATCCAGCTGCGAATTGTCATACAAATGCACATAAAATCCGTCCTTGCTGGTGCTATAAAAATAGCCGGGCAAGGAAGCAAACGTGCGCTCGAGGTTCGGCGGGCAGCAGGTCGTGTCGTACCACGGATTGCGAATCTGGTCACCGCCGGAAGGATCGAATCCCAACGGATTGCGGTAACAATACATAGTCCCGTCCAGCGACATGCCGGAATTAATTCCGTTGTATAAGGCCCTCTCGATAACATCGGCGAATTTCGCGTCGCCCGTGGCCGCAAGCATCCGCCAGTTCCACATCATGTTGCCGATCGCCGCGCAACTCTCGCCATACGCCGTGAAATTCGGCAACTCATAGGAATCGCCAAACGCTTCGCCTTCGCTGCGCGCTCCGACTCCACCCGTCACGTACATCTGCGATGACACGAGGTCTTCCCACAGCACGTTCAGCGTCTTCCAGTAGGATTGGTCGCCGGTTTCAAGATAATAGTCCGTGGCCCCGCAGCAGGCGTACATGGCACGAACGGCGTGGCCTTCGAGATGTGTGCGCGACGTGAAAGGAATTCCGCTGAAGTGATAAACGTAGCCGTCCTGCGGCAGCTTAATGCGATCGTCGCCGTGCAGAATATAACCCGCAAGTTCAAGGTAGCGCTTGTCTCCGGTGGTACGGTAAAGCTCGATCAGCGCCAATTCGATTTCTGGATGCCCTGAAAGTATGGGCTTCTTATCTGGTCCCGGGCCGAAATTGGGCAACAGATAGCCGTCGACGAAGCGAATACTGGCATCCAGCAATGTGCGGTCGCCGGTCGCGCGATAATACGCAATCGCACCCTGAACCATATGGCCGATGTTGTAAAGTTCGTGGCCCCATCGCTGTACCTGAGGTGCCATCCGATCCTTCGCGTGGTCACCTACGTAGTAGGTATTCAAATATCCGCTGCGTTCTTGAACCGAGACGATTTCTTTGATGATCTTGTCCGCCGTCGCGCGCAGTTCTGGACGATCGCCGGACTGCAGCGCGAAGCCGGCCGCCTCCGTCCACTTGTAAACATCGGAATCCGAGTAGACCGGGCCATGCTGCGCCGCATCGCTCTTGCCGGCCAGTCGCAAGAAATTGTTCATCCGGCCATTGGCTTCGAGCAATTTCTCCATGGATGGAATGCTTTTGTCGACGTTGGTCTCGCGTCGCGCTCCCCAAAACCCTTGTGTAATCGTCACGGCGTGCACTGGAATGTTATGGAGCTTGGCGTATGGAGACTTATCGATAAAGAGAACGCCTTCATCTTTCCAGGTCGGATCGGCGGCGCTTGGATTGTCTCCCCTGGATGAACAGAAGAAATTCGGAATAGGCACTGAGCTTACCGTGGCTGCGGAGAGGGCCGCGCCGACAAATTCCCGGCGCGACAATTGCGATCGCTGTGACATGTTTGCCTCCTCAGGTCGGCGCCTCTCGATCAATCCGACGGGCATTATACGCGCCTTAGAGCAAGCGCTTACACGAATAGCGCACTAAAACATTCCGGCTAGTGTGTGCTTTCACTTTTCCAGTTGCTCGACGGGGCCTGGCGGCCGGCGCGCGAATCGGCTTACGAAGAACTCTGGTTCGCCCTCTCGGCGATGTGGATCAGCGAGGGGAGAACATCGCCGAGCGTTGCACCGCGCGGCTGTCCGAAAGCGAAATAAAGCTTTTGATAGAGCGCGTACAGCGAGTTGTAGACCTTCTCCGCCGCTGGCTCTGGTGTAAAAATGTCATGGTCGGGACAAATTTTATCCTGCGCCTCCTCCACAGACTTGAACGTCCCGGCAGCAAGAAACGCAAATATCGCCGAACCGAGACTGACAACGCTTTTGCTGGGCACGAGAACCGGCCTCCCCAGCACATTCGCGTAGATTTGATTGAGTACGTTGTTCTTCTGCGGAATGCCGCCTGCGTTGATCACACGCTTGATGTGCACCCCGTGTTCCGCCATTCGGTCCAGAATAATTCGCGTGTGGAAGGCCGTGCCTTCGATGGCGGCAAAGAGTTCGTCCTGCGCGGTGCTCTGCAGGTTCCAACCTAGTGTGATTCCTCGCAAGTTCGGATTCACAAGCACGGTCCGGTCTCCGTTGTCCCAGGTCATGCGAAGAAGACCGGTCTGCCCCGCCTTGTACTTTTCCAGTCCCCGGCCTAGCGTCGCAATGTCAGTTCCAGCGCGAGTGGCAATGGCGTTGAAAATGTCTCCCACTGCCGAAAGTCCTGCTTCAATTCCTGTGCGCTGTGGATGGACACTTCCCTGCACAACTCCGCAGACTCCCGGGACCAGATTGACCGACGGAGTAATCCCAATGATGCATGTCGAAGTGCCAACCACGTTCACAATGTCCTCGGCACGGCAACCAGCGCCGATGGCGTCCCAATGCGCATCGAATGCCCCGACGGGTATAGGAATTCCCGCCTTCAACCCGAGCTTTTCGGCCCAGAGCGGGGAAAGCTTTCCGGCAATTTGGTCGGAGGTGACATACTCGCCTTGAAGTTTTTCTCGTACTCCCGCAAAAAGAGGATCCACTTTGACGAGGAACTCTTCCGACGGCAGACCGCCCAACTCCGGATTCCATAGCCACTTGTGGCCCATGGCGCAAACGCTGCGCTTTACTTTGCGCGGGTCCGTGATGCCACATAACGTTGCCGCTGCCATGTCGCAATGCTCGAAGGCAGATACAAATTGCGCACGCTTTTGTGGATTGTGGCGCAGCCAATGCAACAGCTTCGAGAAGCCCCACTCCGACGAATACACTCCGCCGCACCATTGAATGGCTGCAAGTCCTTCTCGATGCGCCGTTTCCGTAATCTCCGCGGCTTCTGCTTTGGCCCGGTGATCGCACCAAAGATAGTATTCATCAAGCGGCTCGAGATTTTCTCCAACAGAAATCACGGAAGAGCCGGTGGTGTCTATTGCAAGGGCCTCCACCTGATCGCCTGAGATGTTCGCCTTCTGAACCGCCCCACGGGTTGCGGTCGCCAACGCGCGCATTTGATCGTCATGCGCCTGCGTGGCATATTCCGGATCTTCCCGTTTGCGATGGAGCGGGTATTCCGCGAGTGCGGTCGCCAGCAGTCCTCGTTCGCTGTCCACGATGGAAACGCGAACGCTCAAAGTTCCAAAATCCACTCCCGCCACGATTGCCATGGGATTTGTATTCGCTCCGGACGCATAATACCGCTACTCCGCGTGGGCGTGCATCTCCTAGCCAATGTGTTGTCTTATGTCTTCATACACAGCGGAGCCGCCGAGGAAAAATTGGCGGTCGCGTGATGCTCGAACTACTACTTCGGATTCTTACCGCTGGGACTTGGCACGAATTTATAGCCTATGCCTCGAACGGTAAGCAGGTAGCGTGGCTTACCAGGCTCCCGCTCAATATATCGCCGCAAACGCACGATGAAATTATCGATAGCCCGCGTGTCGGTATCTTCGCGAAGATTCCAAACCTCCTGCAATAATTGTTTGCGAGAGACGGCGCGGCCGCTATTGTTAATCAAGCAGCGAAAGAGATCGGATTCCATCATGGTTAGCGGAATGACCTGGTTGCGTACCCGCAGTTGCAGGTTCTGAAAATCCACGACTTTGTCGTCAAAGCGAAAAATGTCCGGCGAAGGGGCGGTGTTGGCTTGTGAAGCGTCTTGCGCGGGCGTGGGAGTCGCTGAACTTTGCCAGTTCTTGCGGCGCAACAAACTCTCGAGACGAGCGATCAAAATGGCCAGGTTGAACGGTTTCGGCAAGTAATCGTCCGCGCCGGATTCAAATCCCTTGAGAACGTCCTCCGGCCGGCCGCGAGCCGTCAACATGAGAAGCGGAGTATAGTTTTGCGCCTTGCGCAACTCGCTCGCTATCAAAAATCCGTCCTTGCCAGGCAGCATGACGTCCAGAACGAGCGCATCGAAAATTTCACGGTCCTTCAGCAGACGCTTCAATGCGCCCTCTCCGGTATCCGTAATCTGGACGCTGTGGCCTTCTGCTTCGAGATTGAAGCGAAGCCCCTCGGCCAGGTGTGCTTCATCTTCGACAATGAGAATTCGGCTCATGCTTGATAGACCCTGGGAAGACGAATAGTAAAGGTGCTCCCTTGCCCTTCCCCGGCGCTTTCGGCGAAGGCGTCGCCGCCATAGCGGCGGGCAATCGAACGTACGATAAAAAGACCAAGACCAGTTCCCTTCACCTTGTCCGTCTTGGAATTCGACGCCCGGTAAAAGCGTTTGAAAATTCGCTTCATTTCGTTGTGCGGTATGCCGATGCCACGGTCGTGTACGCGCAGCAGAACCGTATCGATATTGGGCGTAAGCAAGTCCACCACAATATCTTTCTTCTCACCAGAATATTTGATGGCGTTGTCGAGCAGATTGAATACGGCGGTGCGGAATTCCTCCGGGTTGCCCAGGACCACGATTTCCTCGGGCGGCGCCGCGCCAAGACTCAACACTTCTGGAGAAAGATTCTGCCTCAGACGCGCGAGCGCCAGGCCCTCGCGAACAATCTCCGAGAATTGCACTTCCTGCCAGTTCTTTCGCGAGCTCGCGTGCCGGACTTCGCCGGCCTTCAGCACTTGTTCGACAGTCCCAAGCAGGCGATCGGTATCGTCAATCATGATGCGATAGAATTCGCGTCGCTTGGCTTCATCCAGGTTCCGGCTCGCAAGAGTTTCGAGGTAAAGACGGATGGAAGCAATCGGCGTCTTTAGTTCATGGGTGACGGCATTGAGGAAGCTGTCTTGCTGCTCATTTCGCCGGATCTCGCGGACGAGGAAGATCGTGTTGACGACCAATCCCGCGATAAGCACACCGAAGAAAACGATGCCGAGGACCAGCGGAACAACTTGCCGCCAATGGAAAATGATCCAACTGACATTGAGTACGATCGTCAGGGCAACGAGGCAAGCCCCGAGCGCGATGAAGAACGCGATAGCTTTGGTGCGGCGCGTGATGCGCATGACGTCTTAGTTTACGCCAGGGCGAGCGATTGCCATATCAGCTGGACAGTAAAGTCCACTTGTGGCTCGCCTGATCGCGTGCGCAAATCTCGTCCGGATCGTGGGAAAAGGATCAATCGCCGCTGGATATCACCAGGGGAGAAACTGCCGGGGCAACCTCTGCTTTGATCACGGCGTGCCGTTCATCGCTATGCGGCGCCGGCGCAAGCTTGTGGCGCTTGACGTCCCACGCGAGGCCGAGCGCACGCAAGGTACAGATGCCGTACCAGTTCAAATCGATTTCATACCAGACAATCCCGTGACGCGCCGATTGCGGGACAGCGTGATGATTGTTGTGCCATCCTTCGCCGAAGGTAAGTAACGCGACCCAAAGACTGTTCTTGGAAGTATCATCCGTAAGGAACCGCCGCGAACCCCACATGTGCGTCGCAGAGTTTACCAGCCATGTCGAGTGCAGCCCGAACACGGTTCGCACAAACACTCCCCACAATAGGAAGGGCCACCCACCGATCGCAAAGAGCGCTATGCCAAGCACCGTAAGCGGGACCCAGTGCCACTTGGTGATCCAAACATGAAACTTGTCTTTTCGCAGATCGGGAACATAGGGCAGCAGTTGGTCAACGCTGTTGTGCATGGCCTGCCCCGTCATGATCCAACCCATGTGTGCCCACAGACCGCCATCCTGTGGCGAGTGCGGGTCACCCTCTTTGTCAGTGTTCTGATGGTGGACCCGGTGCGTGGCCACCCAGGCGATGGGTCCACCTTCGAGTGCCAGCGTCCCGCATACTGTAAGGAAATATTCCATCCACTTCGGCGTTTTGTAACCGCGGTGAGTGAGCAAACGATGGTAGCTCATGCCAATGCCAAGGCTTCCGGCGATCCACCAAAGAACAACCGCCAGCGCCAGCGCCTTCCAGGTGAAAAAGAACAACGCGGCGACCGCGCCGATATGAAATGCCAGCATGAAAAGGGATGTGGTCCAATTAATAGGTTGAGAAAATGTTTTGTCGTGGCCTAGGATGCTCATGAATCCCAAAGTAGCACGCGGGCAGCCGGGCTTCTGTAATACTTGTGTAATCCCCACGACGGAAGTTCCTTAGAATTGTGGCGAAAAAGTTAAGGGCAATCTAATCGCGTCCGCGCTTTCGGATCCAAGCGACTCAGCTCCATGCGAGGCATCTGCCACAGTAAATCCTTACAGGCGAAGAGGTTAGCTGCCGGGCCAAAATGATCGCGGATTGCCCCGTAAATGAGAGCGAAAATAGCGTATACTGTGAACGAACAAATTCCAGAATAAAGGTACCGTCACCCGAGCGCGTCGGGATGAACGTGGTATTCATGACGGTCACCGCGGCGAATCTACCGCCAGAATTGCAATTCGGCTCCCGCCTTCTCGTATGCCACAAATGCTCCTGGGCTTTATTCCTTGGCCATGTTGTGGTGTGCAGGCAGGACCGGCAGTATCGGGCGATACCATACAGGGGGAAAACGCTTGGCTCCGCTCATTCAGGAAAAACAGGATCTGGTCGGCAACCTCATTAACCTCGGCAAGAGTCGAGGCTATGTGCTCAACGAAGAAGTGAACGATCTCCTTTCCGCGGAAGAACACACCACGGAAGAGATCGACAATCTCTTTTCCACGTTCGAACGCGATGGCACCGACATCTACGAGGATATTGCCGCCGCCAAAGCTGCGCATACAACGCTCGAAGTCACGCAGCGTGTCGAACTCGGTCCCCGGAACGACGTCATTCACGAAGAAGAAACCGAGATCGAACGCCCTGTGCACTCCGTGCAGAAGAGCACCGACCCCGTCAGCACGTACTTGCGCGAAATGGGCGTGGTGCCCCTGTTAACGCGCGAGACAGAGATCGTTCTCGCCAAGCGCATGGAACGCGGCAAGTTGAGAGTGCTAAAAACCGTTTCGCGCTCGCCGATCGTGGCCAAGGAATTAATCGCCGTTGGCGCAGAGCTTCGTAAGGGCGCTCTTTCGATCAAGAAAATCGTCCACCTACAAGAGGAAGAACTTACCGACGACAAGATCGAAGAAAAGCTGCGCCAAACGCTGCGGATCATCCACCAGATCGAGAAGGTCTACCAGCTAGGACGAAAGCAGGCGCTCAAGCTTGAGAACACTGGAAAATCCGAAAAGCTGGCATATCTGCGCGCCCGGCGCCGTCTGGCTCGCACGCGCATCGCGATTTCGCATCTGGTCCGCTCCATCGAATTCAGCGACGCCGAGAAAAGGCGCTTAATTGATGTTCTGCGCATAACCGCCGAGCGGCTGCATACGCTCGAACGCGAGATTGCCCGGCTAGAACGACGCGCAAGCTCCTCCCGCTCGGAGAGCGCAAACGGGGCGCGCGACGAGCTACGTGCGCGTCGGACGGAGCGAAAGAACATCGAGGAGTCGTGCGAAGTCGGTTTGGACTCGCTGAGGCGCGCGCTCGCTGCCATCCGGCTGGGTGAAGCAGAAACCGAACAAGCAAAAACCGAGCTGACCGAGGCCAACCTCCGCCTCGTCGTATCCATTGCCAAGAAATACACAAATCGTGGCATGCAGTTCCTCGATTTAATCCAAGAGGGCAATATCGGTCTCATGAAGGGCGCCGACAAATTCGAGTGGCGCCGAGGATACAAATTCTCCACGTACGCAACCTGGTGGATTCGCCAGGGCATCACTCGCGCCATCGCCGATCAGGCGCGTACTATCCGCGTGCCCGTGCACATGATCGAGACCATCAACAAGCAAGCCCGCACAAGCCGGCAACTTGTCCAAGAACTCGGCCGCGAGCCTACTACCGAAGAACTCGCGAGGCGCATGGATCTTTCCATTGACGCGATCTGCAAGACCAAGAAGATCGCGCAGCAGCCCATGTCTTTCGAGACGCCCATCGGAGAAGACGAAGAGTCCCACCTCGGCGATTTTGTCGAAGACAAAGGTGTCGTTTCGCCGTCGGATGCCGCCATTCATCTCAACTTGAAGGAACATCTGGCTTCCGTGCTGAAGACCCTCACACCGCGCGAGGAAAGGATTATCAAGATGCGCTTTGGCCTCGAGGACGGTAATGAACTGACGCTGGAGCAGGTAGGCCAGTCGTTCGCCGTTACCCGGGAGCGCATTCGCCAGATCGAAGCCAAGGCGCTTCGAAAGCTGCGGCATCACTCTCGATCGAGGCGGTTTCGCATCTTTCTCCAAAGCGCGTTTTAAAGATCGCTGGCGCGGCTACAGGCTTGTGCATCGCATCTTGATCCGGCGATGGAAGTTCCACGGCTGGCCATCCGCCCTTTCGGGATGAAAAACGCCGAATAACCGACGGGTGCAATCCCGTGTTCCAAGTCAAGCAAAGTACCTCCCATCCCAAATTGTGTGTTAAGAAGTTTCTAGCTATCGCGTCTTAGGTTGTAGAAGAGCCGAGGGGGGAAACTTGGCGGCCGCGATAGAAAACATCATGGTGACGCAAGCAGCCGCAGAGCTTGAGGTAGTCTTTCGGGCCCACCAGGCTTGTGTCCTCAAGGCCGCTTACCGCATAACCGGCAGCATGGCCGACGCCGAGGACGTGGCACAATCCGTCTTCCTCCGATTGGCTCGCGGCACGGTCGACCGCAACCGTATCTCCAATCTACAGGGCTATTTACATAGGTCAGCCGTGAACGCCGCCTTGGATCTCATTCGATCGAGAGGCCATCGCGAAGTCGTGCCGGTGGAAGCGGCGGACGAAGTGCACTTCAATCCTAGTCTCTCGCCGGAACGAGCGCATTCCTCGATGGAAATCAAGAATTGGCTTCGTCAAGAACTTGCCAAGCTCAGTCCGCGTACTGCCGAGATGTTTACGCTGCGCTATATCGAAGGCCTGGACAACCCCGAAATCGCCGAGTTGATGAACACATCTCAGGCAGTTGTTGCTGTCACCCTGCATCGGACTCGCGCACGTCTGAAGAAGAGCCTTCGCGGATTTAGAAAAGGTGCATCATGAATTTTTTTCGATCTAAACAAGACGCTCGGCTGGATCAAGCGATCTCCGAGCTCCGCGCGGAACAGCCCGACGCCAAGACACTCTCAGCATCCGCCGAGCACGTGTGGCAGAAGCTGCAAGAAGGGCTCGGCGAGGAAGCCACAGCCAGTGCACTACAGCCCATCCGTGGCTGCGCCGATATTCGTGCTTTGCTGCCGGCCTTTCATCAACAAGAACTGCCCGAGGCTCGCGCGCTCATCGTCGAAGACCATCTGCGGGAATGTGTTTCCTGCCGCTCCTATGCGCATGGCCGCGCCGTTGACAGCAAGTCAAACGTCAGCTGGCGGATGGAACCAACGTCGCGCGGTTTCCAGTGGAGCTTTTCCACGCTGTCTTTCGCGGCAGCCTCGTTGGTCGTGCTGGTCGCCTTGGTTTGGACTGGGCGCAACTGGTACATCGATGGCCCTCCTGGCAGCCGCGCGCGCATCGACTCCATTGCAGGTCTAGCGTATCGCGTTGGTCCGACCGGCGAGCAGGCATTGAAGCTGGGCGACGAAGTCACCCAGGGCGAATTCATTCGTACTGCCGCCGATTCCCATGCCACGGTGAAACTCTTCGACGGCTCGAAAGTGGAAATGAATCAGCGCGCGGAGTTGGCCGTAAGCGCGGACCGTCGCAATACCACCATTCATCTCGACCAGGGCAGCATCATCGTCCAGGCCGCTCATCGTCGCACCGGCCATCTTTACGTCAGCGCTCCGGATTGCACGGTAGCCGTCACCGGCACAGTCTTCTCAGTCAATTCCGGTACGAAAGGCTCGCGCGTCTCCGTAATTGAAGGAGAAGTCCACGTCAAGCATTCTGGAACGGAATCCATCCTACACTCGGGCGATCAGGTGGCCACAACGTCGAGTGTTGGCTTTGTTCCTGTCAGCCAGGAAATTGGATGGAGCAATGACCTCAATCACGAACTGGCTCTACTCGCCGAATTCTCAGCACTTCGCGAAAAACTCGAAGCCATCCCGACACCCGGCCCGCGGTACGAGAGCAAAATCCTCCCCTTGTTGGCGCCTGACACTGTCCTGTACATCGGCATCCCCAATCTTGGGGACGCGCTCCAGCAAGCGAATCAAATCTTCCAGCAGCAGCTTTCGCAGAGCAAAGTCCTGCAAGACTGGTGGAACAAGAGCGGCAACTCCAATCAGCATCCGACTCCCGAAGAGTTGATCGGACAAATCCAAGCCATAAGCCAATACTTGGGCGACGAAGTGGTGATTACGTTCAGGTCCAGCCCCGCCGCTAACGATCAAGGCCCCATCCTGCTGGCCGAAGTGAAACAGCCCGGACTGGAAAGCTTCTTGCAGAATCACCTGGCTGCTACTTTGTCCAGCACGCCAGGCAAATCCAATCTGCGCGTCGTGGATCCGCAGTCGCTCTCCTCCCTTGTGGCTGGCGAGCGCGGAATGATCATGCTTGTCAGGCCAAACATGCTCGTTGTCGGCGGCGACGCTGCTACTGTCCAGCAGATGAGCGCGCAACTCGACGCGGGAACGACTCAGTTTGCTGCAACCGACTTTGGCCAAAGAATTCTGAACGTTTACAGCCAGGGCACAGAGACTTTGGTCGCTGCCAATCTCGGCCAGATTCTAAACTCTACACACTCCCAGCAAAATGAATCGAATACGCTGCAGAATAGCGGCTTCAACGACATAAAGTATTTGATCGCCACGCGCGGCCAGGGCTCCAGTCAAGCAGATAACCGCATCACTCTGGAATTTAATAGCCAGCGGCGCGGCATGGCTTCCTGGCTCGCCGCTCCCGCTCCCGTGGGCTCGCTCGACTATGTTTCCGCCAACGCAGGCGCGGCAGTCTCTTTCGTTGGGAAGCAGCCGGCGCTCATGCTCGATGACCTTTTCAGTACGTTCGGGGCGGCGGATCCCAACTTCAGCAAGAATCTGGCTCAAGTAAATACAGAACTCGGCTTGGACATTCGCAACGACCTTGCGAGCGCCCTGGGCGGAGAAATGACGATTGCTCTCGATGGCCCGGTCCTTCCCACGCCGTCATGGAAAGCCATTATCGAGGTCAACCAATCAGGAGCTCTCCAGCTTGCCATCGAAAAAATGGTGCGGGCTGCTAATCGGGAAGCGCAAAAATCAAATCAGCCCGGCTTAACGCTCAATCAAGCCCAGGCCGGTGGCCGAACGTTCTACACGATCCAATCGCAATCTCCAGGACTCACGGCCGTTACGTCCGAGTACGACTACACCTTCGCGGACGGGTATATGATCGTGGCTCCTTCACGCGCGCTGCTCATCGCCGCAATAGAAACCCACGCGAATGGCACATCGCTGGCTCGTTCCGCTTCGTTCCGCGCTCTGCTACCCAGCGACAACCAGGCCAATTTTTCAGCGATGCTCTATCAAAATCTCAGCCCGATTCTGAAACCCCTCGCTTCCCAGCTTAATTCCGGACAATTGGCAATGCTTCAGCAATTGGCCGCTGATTCGAAACCAAGCGTAATGTGCGCGTATGGAGAAAGCGATCGTATCGAAGTGGCGAGCAGCGGCAAGCTCCTTGACTTGAATCCAGCTTTTCCAACCTTGCTGCACTTGCTGGGCTTGTCCGATCATGGAACTTCACGATAGGCTAATTCGTATTGACTTCTAGATGACCACTCCAACGATTGAGCTCAATGGGCTCGAAGTTCAACTCGGTGGCCGAACGATACTTCATGGCATCACCGGTGTTCTGAAGAGCCGCGCCATTGGACTCCTCGGGCCCAACGGTGCCGGCAAGTCCACTCTCATCAACACGCTTCTGGGTTTTCACACTCCGTCCAAAGGCAGCGCCCGCGTACTTGGACTCGATTCTCTCGCCAGCGGCAAAGCGCTTCGCTCTTTGGTGGGCTACATGCCCGAGAACGATGCTTTCATTTCTAAAATGTCGGGTGTCCGTTTCGTTCGCTACATGGCGGAAATTTCCGGCCTTCCCTCTGAACAAGCGATGGAGCGCGCCCACGAAGCTTTCGTCTACGTCGGCCTCGGCGAAGCGCGTTATCGCCCGGTGGGTACGTATTCTCTCGGCATGAAGCAACTCGCGAAGTTGGCCCAGGCGATTGCCCATGGCCCCAAGGTTCTCATTCTGGACGAACCCACCAACGGCATGGATCCGCCGGCGCGCAAGCGACTGATCGAGCTCATTCGAGAAATCCGAGAGGCCAGCGATATTTGCCTGCTGCTCTCCTCGCATCTTCTGCGCGACGTCGAAGAAACCTGCGACGAGGTGCTCATCCTGCGGAACGGCCAAATTGCCTCCATCTGCAATCTTGTCGAAGAGCGGCGCGCCAATCGCAAGTTTCTCGAACTCGAAACAATTGGCGCCGAGGCTTCTTTCACCTCTGCGCTCGAAAGCATCGGCTGCGAATGTGCGGTTTTCACCAGCGGCCGCATCAAGGTCGTCATGCCGGACAGCGTCGAGATCCGGGAAGTGTTCAAGGTCGCGGCGGACCGCGGCGTGCAAATTCGCCGCATGAATCATCGCCGCGATTCGCTCGAAGACATCTTCCTTAACGCCATGGAGCAATCGGGAGTAGCTGATGGCCGTCTATAAGCGCCGCTACAATTCCTACACCGGCTCGCTAACGCCCCAATGGTCGCGATTTTTCGTCCTCACACGCTTCGCCTTCGCCGACCTGTTTAAGTCGCGCTTTTTCGTTCTTCTCTTGATTCTTTGCATCATCCCCTGCCTGTTCTCTGCAGGCTTCATTTTCGTAGCCAATAACAAAACTTTACAGTTGCTGATGCAACTGCGCCCGGATATGGATTTTTTCAAGGTGGAAAGCCAGTATTTCATCATCATCATGACTATGCAGACCCAGGCAGCTTTTCTTTTGAATTGCTGGGTTGGTCCGGTCCTGATCTCGGGTGATCTAACCAATGGCGCGCTGCCTCTTTTTCTGAGCCGCCCTTTCAGCCGCGGTGATTATGTTTTGGGAAAACTCGCCGTCCTCGGCCTGCTTCTTTCCGCTGTCACTTGGATTCCCTGCTTGCTCTTATTTAGCCTACAGGCCGGGCTGGCGAGAAATGGCTGGATCTGGTCGCACCTATGGATGGTTGCTCCCATCGTGTTGTGCTCCGCGATTTGGATCCTAATGCTTTCTCTGATTTCGTTAGCTGTGTCAGCGTGGGTTAAGCTGCGCATTGTTGCTACCGCAATAATCTTCATCACATTTTTCATCCCCGCGGGCCTCGGCGAGATGTTCAACGCCATCATGGGCACCTATTGGGGCGGACTCCTGAATTTCTCGAGTCTTTATAGGCAGATTCTGATTCGCTCATTTCGCGCGGATTCGATTATGGGCGCCTTCACGCGCGGAGACGATATTCCGCTCCCAATGGCTTGGGCAATGCTGGTTCTCGTCTGCGTATTCGCGCTGTTTGTTCTGAATGTCCGATTGCGAGCCCGTGAGGTCGTGCGAGGATGACGCCTGACACCCGCCAAATCGTCTTCGAGAACGTCTCCAAGTTTTACGGAGAAGTTCTCGGCGTCAACAAAGTGAATTTCTCTCTCGAACCGGGAATCACCAGCCTAGTCGGCCCGAATGGTTCGGGTAAAACTACATTAATGAATTTGCTGACAGGTCTGATCAAACCATCCCACGGCGCAATCTACGTCCTCGGCCTCACGCCCCAACAACCCATCGAGTTCTTCCGCCAAGTCGGATACTGCACGCAATTCGATTCCTTCCCTCCCGGCACGAATGGCTACGATTTTATTTATTGGCCGCTACGCCTTCATGGTTTTGGCCACGACCAAGCCACAAAGCTCACGAACGAAGCCCTCGAACGCGCGGGCATGGCGCAAGTCGCCCGGCGCAAAGTGGCGGGCTATAGCAAAGGAATGCGCCAGCGCATCCGCCTCGCTCAAGCCATTGCGCATCATCCGTCCGTACTCGTTCTCGACGAACCGCTCAACGGCCTCGATCCCATGGCCCGCGCCGAATCGATCGCGCTCTTCGAAGCCATTGCGAAACAGGGAATGCACGTCATCATTTCCAGCCACATTCTGGAGGAAGTCGACCGCATCTCCGATCGCGTCGTGTTGATGAGCAGCGGCTACGTCGTTGCCGAGGGCCAGATTAAAGAGGTTCGCAGGGAAGTCCGTGATCACCCAATGCAAATTCTCGTCCGTTGTTCGAACGCCGCGAAGTTGGCGTCCGCAGCGTTCGAGCTGGATCACGTCGTCGAAGCCAAAATCCTGAGCGATGGGCAGAGCGTTCTGGTGCGCACGCGCGATGCCGAACAGTTTTCCCTGCTGCTCAACAAAATCGTGTCCGCAGGCTTGGTCGAAGTCGATGCCGTCGCTCCCGCTGACGACGACGTAAATTCCATCTACCAATATCTCATCGGATCGGATGGCAGCCCAACATGAGCCTCCAGGAATCCGTTGCCCGCGCCCAAAGCTCTCTGAAAGAACAACCTTGGCGACTGTTTGCCAGCCAGATCTCCGTCCTCGTGCGCACGGAGGTTCGCCGAAACCTCTTCACTCGTCGGAGGATCGGGTTTCATCTGCTCGCTTGGATACCGGTCTTATTCCTGCTCGCGCACAACATTTTCGACAGACATGACATCGATCCTGCCCAAATTGAAAACGATACACTCGTGCTCGCGGGAACTATCCAGCTCTACTATTTCCGGCTCGGCATCTTCTTCGCCTGCATGGGAATCTTTACGTGGCTGTTCCGCGGCGAAATGGTCCAGCGTACACTCCACTATCAGTTCCTCGTCCCGGTCAGAAAAGAAGTTTTGGTGATTGGAAAGTTTCTGGCGGGCGCGATCATCTCCATCGCACTTTTTGAGACAGCGGTTTTTGCCTGCTTTTGTCTCACGTATAGCCGCTTCGGTTCAGCGGGCAGATCTTACGTTTTTGACGGGCCTGGCCTGAGCCAGCTGGGCTCCTATCTGCTGGCGACGGCTCTCGCTTGCCTCGGCTACGGCGCCGTGTTTCTCGCTCTCAGTCTTCTCTTCAAGAATCCGATCATCCCCGGAGCTATGCTGCTGGGATGGGAAACAATCGCTCCGATCTTTCCTTCCTGGGCCCAGCGGCTTAGCGTCACTTTCTATCTGAAGCATCTTTGCCCAGTGAACTTGCCCACGGATGGTCCCCTGGCAATTTTTACGATCGTGGCCGAACCTGTCTCTCCGTTTATTGCCATCCTCGGTTTGCTATGCCTTACGCTCGCGATTCTCGTATTATCCTGCTTTCTCATTCATCGGCTTGAGGTCACCTACACGGCTGAATAGCCTCGTCTCTGAACGAATTCCACCGTAGCCTGCGTTATCCTGTACCAAAGGCCAGTTAGTTCCTACTCGTCAATAACCTTCCTGCGCGTGGAATTAGGTCCGTCTTGTCCGTCTGCCCCCTATAACAGACCATAAATAATGGGCGGGAAGTGCCTGCCCCTGGTCCGAGAAATGACGCCGCTTCTTGAAGTCAAGAATCTCCACGCCTCGTACTCCGCTCGCACGGGTGAAGTCTGCCCCGCCCTTGCAGGCGTTAATTTTGAGCTCGGTCCTGGAGAAATCCTCGGCGTACTCGGAGAATCCGGTTCCGGCAAGAGCACGCTAGCTGCGTCTCTCCTGCAGCTTCTGCCAGCCAGCGGAAAAATCCGGCAAGGTTCAATTCTTTTCGAGGGAAAGAACCTCCTGAAGGCTTCTCCGCAAGATCTTCGGAAAATTCGCGGCGGACGCATCGGCCTAATCTTTCAAGAGCCTTCCTCCTCTCTCCATCCCACCCTGCGAATCGGACAACAAGTTTCCGATGTTTTGGCTGCGCACATGTCTTTGGATCGAGGCGCTCTAAACGAGAAAACCAGCCAACTTCTCGCATCGGTTTTTTCCGTCGACGCCGAACGCATTTCTCGCTCTTATCCCCACGAGTTAAGCGGAGGGCAACGTCAACGCGTACTCATTGCGCAAGCGATCGCCTGCGGGCCTTCCCTAGTTATTGCCGATGAACCGACCGCATCCCTCGACCCAACAACACAAAAAGAAATCCTGCAACTCTTTCGCACCCTCCGGCAGAACCTGGGCCTCGCGATGATTCTCATTACCCACAATCCCGCTCTCCTTGCAGGCTTCGCAGATCGCATCCTTGTCCTCTACGCCGGCCGCATCGCTGAGATTGGCCCAGCAGCGAAAGTGCTCTCCTCGCCGCAGCATCCCTATACAGTGGCACTGCTCCGGTGCCTGCCAACAGACTTTGATGAAGACCAAAGCGCCCGCAGAACCAGGCTGCACGTTATCCCAGGAGATCCGCCAGACCTCTCGTCGCTTGAAAGTGGCTGTCGGTTCGAGCCCCGGTGCACGGAAAGAATGGAAATTTGCAAAAGCGACGAACCCGCGGCAGCCGCGGTGAGCAAGCTACACGAAGTTTCCTGTTTCAAATTTGCTGGCTGACTCATTTCCGGGAATCGTGATATGCAGCCACTTTTAAAGGTCGAAAATCTTGTGAAGCATTACGCAGCCGGACGATCTGCGGGCACGAAGGTCAAGCTCGCAGCGCTCGATGGCGTTTCCCTGTCAATTCCATCGGGAGAAACTCTGGCGCTCGTGGGAGAATCTGGCTCCGGTAAAAGCACGCTCGCTCTCTGTATCGCTTGCCTGGAACGCCCGACCTCGGGAAACATCTGGTTTGAGGGTATTGATGTCACGGCACTCGACGAGAATCAGCAGCGCCTGCTCCGCCCGCAAATTCAACTCGTATTTCAAGATCCCGCAAGCTCGCTCAATCCGCGTTGGACTGCCCTCGATATCGTCAGCGAGCCATTTCTCGTGCAGCGACACTTCACCAAACCGGACCGCACCGTCAGAGCGCTGCAACTTCTAGACTGTGTCGCAATCCCGCGCAAAATGGCCGCGCGAAGAGCCGACGAACTCAGCGGCGGACAAAAACAGCGCCTCGCGATCGCCCGCGCCCTGGCGCTCGAGCCAAAAATCATCATCCTGGATGAAGCTCTCTCTGCGCTCGATTGCTCCGTGCAAGCCCAAATCTCCAATCTCTTGCTCGAGCTGCAATGCTCTCTCGGTTTGACCTATCTCTTCATCACCCATAATTTCGCAATGGCCGCTCATCTGGCCGATCAAATCGCCGTTATGGATCGCGGCCGCATTGTGGAATCCGGTCCTGCAGAAAATGTCCTGCGCTCGCCACGCCACCAAGCCACTCGCTCACTTATCGCGGCCATGCCCCGCTTCATCGAAACGCCCGGCGTACTGGTGCATTCCTGATGCGCTATTTCATTCGCAGAGCGCTTCACGCCGTCTTTCTTCTTTTCGGTGTCTCCCTGCTCACTTTTCTTTTCTCCGCTCTGACGCCGGGAAACTACTTCGATGAGATGCGCCTGAATCCGCAAATCTCTCCAGAAGCCGTCGCCGCTTTGCGAGCGCAGTATCAACTCGATCGCCCGCTGCCCATCCGTTATGCCCACTGGCTGAACGCCGTCGCACACGGCCAAATGGGATTCTCGTTTGCCTACAACAGCCCTGTCGCCCCGCTTCTCTGGGTGCGCGCGCGAAACACTCTTCTTCTCACCGCAACCGCCACGCTCCTCGCCTGGCTTTTGGCCCTGCCCCTCGGCATCTGGAGCGCGGCGCGATTCGGCCGCGCGCCCGACCGCGTTCTTTCATGGACGACTGCAACTCTACTTGTGATCCCCGATCTCGTCCTTGCTCTGGGTTTATTAATCTTGGCCGTCCGCACAGGCTGGTTTCCAACGGGAGGTCTCGTCTCCGTCGGCTTTGATGAATTTTCCGCCTTGCAAAAGCTGCGTGACCTCACCTTGCACATGGCGCTCCCGGTGACTGCCCTCGTCCTAGCAACTCTGCCAATGCTCGTCCGCCACGTCCGCGCGTCTGTCGCCGAGGTTCTCGACGCTCCCTTTCTTCGAGCCGGCGCCGGCCACGGCTTACCCGAGCATAAACTCCTCCTTGGCTACGCCCTTCGCGCTGCAGCAAACCCCCTCATCTCGCTTTTCGGATTCAGCGTGGGCACGCTCTTAAGTGGCTCTTTACTCGTGGAAGTCGTCATGAGCTGGCCAGGTCTCGGTCCGCTCCTTCTCGAATCGATTCTGGCGCGCGATCTCTACGTAGTTATCGGCGGCGTCCTTCTCTCGATGGTTTTCCTCGTCGCTGGAAATCTTTTCGCAGACATCCTTCTCTATTGGGCCGATCCCCGAATCCGCACCGCAGCGAGCGCAAAATGAAACAGCGCCGCAGACTCACAAAATGGCTCGTCGTCCTGCTGATACTCCACGGCATCATCGCCGCCGCTGGATTCTTCGCGCCTTACGATCCCGTCGAGCAAGACCGTGAGCGCCCATACCTTCCTCCCATGCACATTCACATGATGGAAGCGCATGGACATTTCCATCTGCGTCCGTTTTTCTATCCGCTTCGTTTGCGAGAGGGTTCCTTTGACCAATACGAAGAAGACAATGCCACAGCCGTTCCTCTGAACTTTTTCACCCGCGGCGCAACCTACCGTCTGCTGGGTATTGTGCCGTCCCGCATTCATCTCTTCGGCGCCGCCAGTGCACGGGTCTATCTGCTGGGAAGCGACGCCTACGGCCGCGATCAGCTCTCGCGCATTCTCTATGGCGGACAAGTCTCTCTTCTCGCCGGATTGCTTGGCGCCGGAATCACTCTGTTTCTCGGCGCGTTCATCGGCATGGCCGCCGGCTACTTCGGCGGATGGCGAGATGATCTTTTGATGCGCATCGCGGAACTTTTTCTCGCGTTGCCGTGGTTGTATTTACTCTTCGCCCTGCGCGCGTTCTTGCCGCTCTCCGTCAGCCCTCTCGAAGCCTTCCTTCTCGTCGTGATCGTTATCGGAATGGTCGGCTGGGCGCGGCCCGCTCGCATGGTTCGCGGAGTTGTGCTTAGCGTAAAAGAGCGCGATTTTGTCCGCGCCGCGCGAGGTTTCGGTGCCTCAGATATTTACTTGCTGCGTCGCCACATCCTGCCGGAAACTGCGAGCGTCTTGCTCACACAAGCCACAATACTTGTGCCTCAATTCGTCCTCGCCGAAATGACGTTGTCCTTTCTCGGCCTCGGCGTACCCGAACCAATGTCCAGCTGGGGAAATCTCCTCGCCACCCTCCAGCAATACAACGTCCTGGTCTCCTATTGGTGGATGTACTTGCCCGCCCTGGCAATAGTCCCGTTCTTTCTCGGATACCTCGGTCTCGCGAGTGCATTGCACGAGCGCACCTCCACGTACAAGATAGATGAGAAAAGTAAATGGAACCTATCGTGAGAAAAGATCGCTCATCTCCCTGGCGCCGCCACTTCACCTTGAGCCTCTTCCTGGCATGCGCTGCAATCGTTGCGTTCCCTGTCAAAGGCTTCCCGCAGCCACAGCAGGCGAATTCGAAAGAAGAATTGCTCGCATTGCCAGGGGAAATCGGCCGGTCAGGCGGACGGCTCGTCATTTCGCTCCGCGCTGAACCGAAGACTGTGAACCCGCTTACGGCCGCCGATTCTCCCTCTCGCGAAGTAATCAGTGCAATGCAGGCGGATCTCGTTCACATCAATCGCGCAACGCAACTCACGGAACTCGCTCTGGCAAAATCCTGGAAAATCTCCGCCGACGGCCTTCAATACACGCTGACTCTGCGCCAGGGGCTGCGTTTCTCGGATGGGCATCCTCTCGATGCCGACGACGTGCTCTTCACCTTTCGTGTCTACCTCGATGAAAATGTTCACGCGACGCAGCGCGATCTGCTGATTGTCGGCGGAAAACCGATCACTGTTCGCAAAGTGGATGCGCAAACGCTCGTTTTCCAATTCGCAAAGCCCTACGGAGTCGAAGAAAGACTCTTCGACGGCCTTGCCATCTTGCCTCGCCATCTCCTCGAAAAGCCGTATCAGGAAGGAAAGCTCGCTCAGTTCTGGGCGCCGTCCACTCCACCCAACGAATGGGCAGGCCTTGGCCCCTTTCGCCTGAAAGAATACGTCGCAGGCCAAAAACTGGTTCTAGAGCGCAATCCGTATTACTGGAAAACGGACACTAAGGGAAACCGTCTCCCCTATCTAGACGAACTCGTATTTCTCTTCGTCGCAAGCGCTGACGCCCAGGTTCTGCGTTTCCAATCTGGCGAGACGGACATCATTACCCGTCTCGGCGCGGAGAATTTTTCCGTCCTCGGGCGCCAGCAGCGCACCTACACCATGGCAGATGCCGGGCCCGGCCTGGAGTACAACTTCCTCTTCTTCAACTTGAACGACCTCGGAGAAAAATCTTCTGCGGATCTCACGCGAAAACAAAAATGGTTTCGCGACGTAAAATTTCGGCAAGCCATATCCGCTGCCATAGATCGCGATGCAATCGTTCGTCTCATCTATCAAGGCCGCGGCTCCGCTCTTTGGGGCCCGGTTACGCCTGGAAATCGTCGTTGGATCGATGCTGCGATCCCGCATTCGCCTCGCTCCCTAGATCGTGCCCGCACTCTTCTGAAAGAAGCCGGTTTTTCCTGGTCCACCGCATCGAACGGCGAACCCACACTCCTGGACCCAGACGGCAAGCCCGTGGAATTTTCTATCCTGACCAGTTCTTCGAACGCCGACCGAACCAAAATGGCTACCTTGATTCAAGACGACCTAAAACAGCTCGGCATCCACGCTCAGATCGTGCCCCTTGAATTCCGCTCTCTAATCGATCGCGTCACGCAAACCAAGGAATATGAGGCTTGCGTCCTGGGACTCGCCAGTTTCGACGCGGATCCAAATTCCGATCTCAACGTCTGGTTATCGAGCGGTGGCACGCATCTATGGAATCCCTCGCAAACTCACCCGTCCACGACCTGGGAAGCCGAGATCGACCGCCTCATGGAACAGCAGCTCGCCACGCCCGGCTATGACCGGCGCAAAAAACTCTACGATCGCGTCCAGGAAATTCTCGCCGAAAATCAGCCCATGATTTTCCTGGCGAGCCCAGACATTCTCGTCGGCGCGAAAAACTCCATCGCCAATTTTCATCCGGCCGTTCTGGAACCTTATGTCCTTTGGAACGTTGAGCAACTCTATTTCCGAAGTGGCGCGGAGAACACCAGCCGATGACGCCGGTAATCACCAAAACGAAGGTAACGAAGAAAGCTCTGCGCGTCTGGAGCGATGAACGCCTCGTTAAAGAATGCCTCTCCGGCAACGAAGAAGCCTGGTCTCTTCTCATCGAAAAATACAAAGCCCTCATCTATTCGATACCCGTCAAATACAGACTGCCTCCCCACGAAGCCGCCGAAGTTTTTCAAGCCACTTGTGTCGAGCTTCTCAATTGCCTCCCCGAACTGCGCGAACCGCGCGCTCTTCCGAAGTGGCTCATGCAAGTCGCTCACCATCAGTGCTACCGCTGGAAGCAGCAACAGCAGCGTGTCGTCAGCCGTGACGGAGACGCAGACCTTCCTGAACCCGGGACGCCCGCCATCGCAGAAACCCTTGTGCAACAAACCCAGGAAGAACAAATGCTGCGCGAAGCCATGGCCGCCCTCTCGCCGCAATGCCGCCGCCTCGTTGAACTTCTTTTCTTCGAAACTCCCGCGCGCTCCTACAGCGAAGTCGCCGCCGAATTGGGCCTCGCCGTCGGCTCCATCGGTTTCACCCGCCAGAAATGCATGGATCGCCTCCGCAAACTTCTCAGCGACTCGGGATTTGACTGATGCCCACGGCCATCAAAGAAATCACGCGCGAAGAGCTTCTACTGCAACTAGCCCACGTCGAAACCGATGCGGCTCGCCAGAAATTTCTCGCGCGCCATCGCGCCCTGCTTCGCAGCGAAGTCGTCGAGCGCCTCGCTCGGCTGGTCGTCGAGCGCATTCGCATCGACACGCGCGAAGCCGTGCACCTCGCCGAAGCCGCCATCTCGATCGCCAAGAAACTGCGAAAGAAAGAGAGCCTCGCTCTAAGCCTGCGCGCCAAAGCCAACGCCCTCTACGCCTGCGGTAACAGCGCCGCCGCCGTCGAACACCACGAAAAGGCCGTCGTACTCTACGAAGCCTTGAACATCGAAAAAGAGGCCGCGCGCACTCTCAGCAGTTCCATCCAGCCGCTTATTTTGCTTGGGGAATACGATAAAGCCTTCAAAGCTGCCGATCGCGCCCGCGAAATCTTCCAGCGCCTCGGCGAAACCCGCCGCATCGCCACTCTCGAAAACAACGTCGGAAATATCTTCCATCGCCAAGATCGCTTCGAAGAAGCCATTCTCCACTACAACCGAGCCTACGACACTTTTCAGTATCATCAAGATTGGGAACACGTGGCCATGGTCTTGAGCAACATGGCCATGTGCCTTATCAGCTTGAACGATTTCTCCCGTTCTCTCGACTGCTATCAACGCGCACGCAACCTCTGCGAACTGCGCAACATGCCTCTACTCGTCGCCCAAGCAGACTACAACATCGCCTACCTCTACTATTTCCGCGGCGAATACAGTCGCGCCATCGAAATGCTCTTCGCCACCCGCCGCACCTGCGATCTCTCTGGTGACGCGTATCATCGCGCTCTCTGCGATCTCGATCTTTCCGAAATTTATCTCGAACTGAACCTCAGCGAAGAAGCCCGCGAAATGGCCCACGAGGGTTTCCTTCGCTTCGAAAAACTCGGCATGGGCTACGAAGCTGCAAAAACCCTCGCCAACGAAGCCATTGCCTACGGCCAGCAGGGAAAAACCGTCCACGCCCTCGAACGCTTCACAAAAGCCCGCGCCATGTTCGCCACCGAAAAAAATCTCGTCTGGCCCTGGCTCCTCGACCTCTATCAAGGGCTCCTTCTCTTTCACGAAGGCCGCTACTTCGAAGCCCGCCGCCTCTGCGCCGGCGCTGCCAAGTTCTTCGATCATGCTGCCCTCCCCGGCAAAGCCACTCTCGCGCATCTTCTCCTCGCGCGCGTTGCCTTGCAGGTCGGAGAACTTCCCGCCGCACAATCGGAAACAGACGCCGCCATTGCAAAAATCTCCGGCATTCAAGCCCCCGTTCTCGCTTACCAAACGCATTTTCTCCGCGGCCAGATCGCACAAACTCGCGGCGATCGCCCCGCTGCCTACGCGGCCTATCAAGAAGCCCGCAAATCCTTGGAAGCTCTGCGCAGCCGCTTGCACGCCGAAGAGCTGAAAATTTCCTTCGTAAAGAACCGCCTCCAAGTCTACGAAGCGCTCGTCGACCTGCATCTCAGCGGCGATGGCGGCGACTCCTCCGCTGCCGAAGCCTTCTCCTGCATTGAAGCCGCCAAGTCCCGCAGCATGACCGAAATGATTTTCCAGAGCGGCCAGAGCCTGCCTCTTGGCGACACCGGCCAAAGCGAACTCGTTCGAAGGATTCGTGATCTCCGCGAAGAGCTAAACTGGTACTACCACCGCATCGAACTCGAGCAACTCCGCCCCGAAGACACCTCCGCCAAACGCCTTCAGCAACTCCAGGAAAAAGCCCTCTCCCACGAAAATGAACTCCTGCGCACCTTGCGGGAACTACCAGCCCACGAACGCGAAAACGCTACTCTCGAAGCTCCGGCAGATTTTTCCCTCGAAAAATTACAAGCCGCTATCCCCGCCGATGCGGCGCTTATCGAATACTATTCGACGGGAGACCGCCTCGTAGCTGCCGTGGTCACTCGCAATTCCATCGAAATCACTCCCATCACTGTTTTCTCTCGCGTCCTTCATTTCCTCCACCTTCTCCGCTTCCAACTCTCCAAATTCCGCATGGGCGCAACGTACACCCAACGCTTTGAAAAGCCTCTCCTCCAAGCCACCCAAAGTCACTTGGAATCTCTCTACGCAGAGCTAATCGCCCCGCTCCGCCGTCATCTCCAAGCTAAACACTTGATCTTCGTCCCCCATGGCCCTCTTCACTTCCTTCCCTTCCATGCCCTTAAAAATGGCGACACTTATCTCTGCGACACCCACACCGTCTCGTACGCCCCCAGCGCCACCGTCTTTGCACTCTGCCAGGAAAAGCCACCCAGCAACATGTCCACCTCCCTCGTACTGGGCATCCCGGACGAGCGCGCTCCCCAAATCCTCGATGAGGTGCAATCCGTAGCCGCTATCCTTCCAAACGCGGATCTTTTTCTTGGTGATCAGGCCAAAACCGAGGTCCTCAAAAGCAAGGGTTCTCAAAGCGCCCTAATCCACATAGCCACCCACGGCACCTACCGCCAGGACAATCCCATGTTCTCCGGCATCCGCCTCGGCGATGGCTACCTTAACCTCTACGATCTCTACCAAATGCGCCTCTCCGCGCGCCACGTCACGCTCAGCGGCTGCGCCACAGGCATGAACTTTGTCGCCGCCGGCGACGAGCTCCTCGGCCTCCAGCGCGGCCTCTTCTGCGCCGGCGCAGCCTCTCTGCTCCTCTCCCTCTGGGATGTACACGACCGTAGTACTGCAGAACTTATGCAGTCCTTCTACAAAGGGTTCATCGGAACTGGCGATATGGCCACCTCTCTTCAATCCGCTATGAAGCAGCTCCGCCAACACAGCCCCCACCCCTATTTCTGGGCTCCTTTCATTTTAATCGGGCAACTCGCAGTAAATAAAAGACTTAATTAATTGTTCCCTAGCTATATTTTTAGGCCTCCCGCTGTCCCTTATGCGGTGAGGGATTGAATCCTTGCCACCGCTGGGGAGCGGAGGGGCAAAGAAAGCAAACTAGGGGGACGAGAAATGAAGCACTTTTCAACAGAGGAGTGGGTCGATTTCGTGAACCGAGTACTCACAACCGATCAGCAGCAAGCCATGCAAAAGCACCTTGGAACCGGTTGCAAACGCTGCACGGACACAGTTTCACTATGGCAAAAGGTCAGCAAAACGGCAGCTCCAGAGTCGAGTTTTCAACCTCCCTCGGACACCGTGCGCCTCGCCAAAGTAGCCTTCTCAGCTTCTGGCTTGGCGCGAACGAAGAAGGAATCGCAAAGTCTCATCGAGGTTCTGTTCGACAGCTTTCTGCAGCCAGCCGTCGTCGGCGCTCGATCCGTCGTAATAGGAACAAGACAAATGCTTTATAGGGCAGACCCATACCAGATTGACATCCAGATCGAGCCCAAACCGGGCAGCAATCGCCTCGTCATCACTGGCCAATTGCTCGATCTAAGCCACCCCGGCGTCATCGGCCGCGACATTCAAGTGACCCTCTCGAATCACCGTGGTCACAGCGTCATTGCGGCTACGAATCAATTTGGCGAGTTCTCCGGCGAAATCGAGAACTCCGGTGATCTTGAACTTTCCATTCCCGGCCACGCTGACCAGCCCATCGTAATTTCTCTGCGAAACGCCTTGGGGGACTTACGCGGAGGCAAGTCATGAACTCGACGACCGGAACGCACATTACAAGGGAGTCCCATTTTGGTACGGAAGTACCAAAATCCCTTGTAGCTTTTGTTTGGCACCAAGAAACCACCCGTACTATTTGCCCAAAAGGAAGATTCCGCAAGACTTAGCGAGTATCCCTTTGTGCGAAGTGCAGTTGGTTTAGAAGCAGGAGACCCCGAAAGGGACTAAACACACTATGAAACGCAACCTCTGCATCTTCGTGATTCTATTGGTTCTTTTCTCTCTCGGAGCGCCCGCAGCATCCGCTCAGAACCGCTACATTGTCCGCACCTCGGGCGGCCTCGGGTCCGTCCTAAGGCTCTGCTTGTCTGCAAACTGCCAAGTCCAAGGTTCCTTGGATGGCTCGGTAAACCACACCTTTCTTGTGACCTCCTCGGGAAACTTAATCTCGAATCTGCTCGGCTTCGTCGGCAATCTCCTCGAAGAATTACTCGGGATTGAGAGCGTCGAGGCCGACCAACTGCTGGCTCTCCCTCAGCCGTCCGCGAGCACCATTCCCGCCGGTCTCTACGACAACGCCCCCGTGAACTATTACGGGGCCATCGTTACGCATGGCTATGCCGCGCAACCCGCCACCCAAATTATCCGGCTGACAGACGCCCAGAACGGCTTCAATGTCACTGGGTCCGGAATCGTCGCGGTCATCGACACTGGCGTCGATGTAAACCATCCTGTCCTCTATCCCGTTCTTCTGCCGGGATATGACTTCACTCGCAATCAACCTGGCGCTTCGGAGTGGCTCGACGTTCCCCAACTTCAGGGCTCAACCATTCCCACCAATGGCGGCTCGGGTCAGCCTGCCTTCGTCCAGCAATCCAGTGTTGCCATCCTGGACCAGTCTTCGGTCGCCATTCTCGACCAAGGTGGTAGCTCTTACACCGATTTTGGCCATGGCACCATGACCACCGGCCTTGTCCACCTGGTTGCGCCAAAAGCCCAAATCCTTCCCCTTAAAGCATTTAGCGCCAACGGCCAAGGCTACCTTTCCAACATCGTCGCCGCCATCTATTACGCCGTTCAGCACAACGCAAATGTCATTAACATGAGCTTTGACGTCTCCACTTCGTCACAAGCTCTCTCCCAAGCGATCGCTTACGCCAACCAGTCCGGCCTCGTCCTCGTCGCCTCTGCCGGCAATGAAAACACCAGCTCTCCCGTCTACCCGGCCGCGCTCAACACCAGCGTCATGGGAATTGCTTCCACCACCGACTACGATACGCGCTCTAGTTTCTCCAACTACGGCAACACCGACGTTTGGATTGCAGCTCCTGGCGAATACGTCATCAGCACTTTCCCAGGTGGCACTTATGCGGCCGCTTCCGGAACTTCTTTTAGCTCACCTCTGGTTGCCGGATCCGCTGACCTGCTCCTGAGCGCGAAGCCATCCCTCAACCAAAAGTACGCAGCCAGCGCGTTTTCTCATGCGATCCAACTCACACCAGACCTCAACCATGGCCGCCTGGACGTCTACCAGGCCGTCTGTGCGTGGCTCAATAGTTCGAGCGGACAATAAGTGATCGGCGTGTCAACCGAGCGGATTCCGGTGCTCACCACGTCCTCAAATCCTCTGTGGACGCCGGAATCCCTCCGCATTAAGCAAGTTGAAGAACAAGTCTCGGCCCTTCGCACTTCGGTCATCTGCGCTTTCAACCAGCTTCTCGATTTGAAAGATCTCAACACCGGCGTCCACAGCACTCGGCTCGCAGAATGGGGCATGCGCGTCGGCCAGGAACTCGGCCTCGACGAGGCAGAACTTCAAAACCTCGAAGTCGCCGCTCTTCTTCATGACATCGGTAAAGTAGGCGTTCCTGACTCCATTCTTAAAAAGCCGGGGAAATTAGACGACGAAGAATACGCTCTAATGAAGAAGCATCCGGAATATGGCTGGGCGGTTTTGCGCATGCTCCCCGGGTTCGAGCGCGCTGCGCTAGATATTCTGCACCACCACGAATCGTTCGATGGCAGAGGTTATCCCGCCGGCTTAAAAGAGACAGAAATTCCGATCGTCTCCCGCATCGTGACGGTCATCGACGCCTTCGATGCCATGGTCTCTTCCCGCCCCTACCGCAAAGGCCTTCCGCATGAAGAGGCTGTCCGCCGCCTCATTCAGTGCAGCGGCACGCAATTCGATCCCGTCGTTGTGCAGTGTTTCCTGTCCTTCGCGCAAGCCGAGATGGACACCGTCTTCGCCGCCGCTGGCACATCCGTCTCCTCAGCCCTATGAATCTTCCAGGTTCTCAAACAAACACACACACGCCCTCACCAATTCCATCCCAGGGCAGCCATTCCATCGAAAAATCCCCATCCCCATCACAAAATTGTCATCCCGAGCGTAGCGAGGGATCTGCTTTTCTAGATTTGGCATGCCAGGCGACAGAGATGCTAGCCCTCGACCGTCTCTCGCGCATGTCCCTCTCGCTCGAGCCGCAAATGCGCGGCCACAAGTCGAATCTCTTCATAGGTAATTTCCGGCGGCAGAGCTTCCTTCAAAGGTTTGATCCTCTCGAATCCGAGCAGCGTGCAAGCCTTTTCGATTTGTGCTTGCTTACCAGCCTCCACCCAGCTCGCCTGGAATTCCACTTCTCCACGTTCCATCAACCCGACAATCAAATTGACGACACTCGAAAATTGCCGTCCGCGCGTCTGCGCAATCTCTTCAAGCGTCCGCCCTTCCGTCAATAACTGCTTCGTTTCTTCCACAGGCTTCGGCTTTTTCTCTTCCCCCATCGCCGCCCGTGCTCCGCGCCCAAATTCCGCCAACGCATCTAGAATTCCTTGCCCGTACATCTCGGTCTTCTTATCCCCGAATCCGGAAACTCCGCGAAGCTCGCTCAGCGAACGCGGTCGCACTCGGCAAAGCTCGTCGAGCGAAGTGTCATGCATCACGATGTAAGCGGCTGTCCCGCGTTCTCTTGCCGCTGTCCTGCGCCATTCGCGGAGGAATTCGCGGAGCTCAGGATCGATCCCCGCCGCCAAGCTCCTGACGCTTGGATCCCCAGCTGAAATCCGTGTCGGCTCTCGCCGAGATTCCTTTGCCAGAAAAGGAGCGCTGCCGGACACGCCAGCTGCCGCGCCAGCAGCCTTTCGTTTCGTAGCTTTTTTCGCCGTCGCAGCCGCCGCCAACCACTCCGGCTCTCCAACGCACACATCACAGGCTCCACAAGACTCCCATTTGCGATTCTCTCCAAAATGGGAACAAATCTGATTGTGCCGGCACGCATTCGCCTCCACGAACCTTCGAATCTCGTGATAACGCTGCCAGGCCCGTTTTTTCTCCGCCGGGTCACTCAACTGCTCCACGAAGTACGTCAGCAAACCCACATCGCGCTTCTGCCAAAGCAAAATGCAATCCGCCGGTTCCCCGTCGCGCCCGGCTCGCCCTGCTTCCTGGTAATACTGCTCAATCGATTTCGGCAGCGACAAATGAATCACTGCCCGCACCGCCGCCTTGTTGATTCCCAATCCAAATGCAATCGTCCCCACCAGAACGCGCACTTCGTCCGACATCCAGCGCTCTTGATTCTGCCTTCGCGTGTCGCTATCCATCTTCCCGTGATAGCCAATCGCAGAGATTCCCTGCTCGCCCAAAAAATCCACGGTCTCCTCGACCCGCGCAATCGTCGGCGCATACACAATTACGTTGCTTTCCGCATACTTCTGCATCGCCCGGATCAAAAGTTCGGACTGCGTCTTCCCCACGCATTCCTTCACGACGTACTGCAGATTCGGCCGGTGAAAGCTCGCAATATATTTATCCGGCTCTCGCAGCGCGAGCTGCGCGATAATGTCGTGCCGCACACGCCGCGTAGCGCTCGCCGTAAACGCCGCAATCGGCTGCTCCGCAAAGTGTTTTCGCAGAGAGCTCAATTGCCGGTACTCCGGCCGGAACTCGTGCCCCCACTCCGAAATGCAGTGCGCCTCATCAATCGCAAAAAACGAAACCGGCACGCGCTTCAACCACCCGATCGTGTCTTCGCGCGCCAGCCGCTCCGGCGAAAGGTACAAAAGCCGGTACGCCCCTTCGATCGCCTTATGCAAAACCCAGGACTGCACATCGGGCGCCAGCGTGCTGTTCAGCAACGCTGACGGAATCCCCATCTGCGTGAGCTGCGCGACCTGATCCTGCATCAGCGCAATCAGCGGCGACACCACAATCACCGTTTTGTCCTGCAAAATCGCCGCCGGCAACTGATAGCAAAGCGATTTCCCGCCGCCGGTTGGCATCACCACGCAAGTGTCCCGCCCGCGAAGCAAACTCTTCACAATATTTTCCTGCAAAGGACGAAACGCGTCGTAACCCCAATATTGCCGCAGCGCCCCAAGCAGCTCTGTGTCCGAATTCATGCACAGAGTATAGTTCCCGGCTGAGGCCTGGTCTATGAAGCTCTGTCTCCAGGCTTTATGCCCTCTGCCGTAGCCGCTGTCCGCAACAACACTAAGCTTCTCTCTCTGTGAAGATTTGTTCACATGCGTCTCGTCGCCGATTCCGACTTATCTCTTGACAATGGATTGACAACAGCGTAACTCAACAGCCGAAACGCTCGCTTTCCAGTCCGGGCGGCATCTGCGACTATCGGCATTGCCTCCCGCAAAGCATTAGGCGAAGTTCACGACATTTAAATTGGAATACCATTTCGTTAGGGAGGCCCAACGGTGACCTGGAATCAAGTTTACGATCCCCTCGGCCATTGGTGGCTTTCCACGCTCATCGCCGCTCTGCCCGTCGTCGTTCTTCTCGGCCTGCTAGCCGGCTTCAAAGTTCGCGCGCACCTGTGCGCTGTCGCTGGCGCCGCCACTGCAATCCTCTGCGCCATCCTCGTCTTCCACATGCCCGCGCAAATGGCCTTCAGCAGCTTCCTCTATGGCTCTGCCTATGGCCTCCTGAAAATCGTCTGGATCGTGATCGCCGCCGTCTTCCTCTACGACATCTCCGTCGAAACCGGCCAATTTGAAATCATGAAGCAGTCCGTCGCCGCCATCACGCCCAGACCGCCGCCTTCAACTTCTTCTCGTCGCCTTCTGCTTTGGCGCCTTTATCGAAGGCTGCGCGGGATTCGGCGCGCCCGTAGCCATTGCTGGTGCTTTCATGATCGGCCTCGGCTTCAAGCCGTTTCACGCGGCCGCGCTCAACCTCATCGCCAACACCGCGCCAGTCGCTTGGGGAGCCATAGGCACTCCCGTCCACGCGCTCGCCTCCGTTACCGCCCTTCCTGAAAGTGATCTCAGCGCCATGATCGGCCGCATCCTACCCATCACAGCAGTCATCGTTCCCTTCTGGCTGGTTCGCGCCATGGTCAGTTGGTCCGAAACGTGGGAAGTTTTCCCGGCCATCCTCGTGGTGGGCCTCTCTTTCGCTGGCACCCAATTCTTCTGGGCCAACTTCATGGACAGCAATCTAGTAGACATCGCCGCTGGCGTCGTCTCCCTCCTCGCCACCATGCTCTTCCTCCGATTCTGGAAACCCAAGCGCATCTGGCGTTTCCCCGAAGAGCGCGAAGCCGACGCCACCAAAGCCACCGCGGCAGTCCAGGCTTCTGTCACCGACACCATGGGCGACGAATGGAAAATCCGCCAACGTTCCCTCGCTGGCACTCGCTATACCGCCGGTCAAATCGCCAAAGCCTGGCTACCCTTCGCCATCCTCTCGCTCTTCGTTCTCGCGTGGGGCCTGCCGGGCATCAAGCTAGCCATGAACAAAGCCACCACTCCCGCCTTCACAGTAGTCATGCCCGACGGCAAGAATCGCCCTGGGCCCGCCGGTTGGGACTGGCCCTATCTGCACAACAAAGTTTTTCGCACTCCTCCCGTCGTAGCCAAACCCGCCCCCGAAGCCGCCCGCTTCGATTTCAACTGGCTCACCGCCACCGGCACAGCCTGCTTCCTCGCGGCTCTCGTCGGAGGCTTAATCCTCGGCCTCGGCCCCGGCAAAATCATTAAAATCTTCGGCGGCACACTCTTTCGCCTGCGCTTCGCCATCATCGCCATGACCTGCATGCTCGGTCTCGGCTACGTCACGCGCTACTCCGGCATGGACGCCGTCCTCGGCTTGGCCTTCACGCGCACCGGCTGGTTCTTCCCCTTCTTCGGCGCCTTCATCGGCTGGCTCGGCGTCGCTCTCACCGGCAGCGACACCTCCTCCAACGTCCTCTTCGGCGGCCTGCAAAAAATCACCGCCCAGCAGCTCAACCTCAGCCCCATCCTCATGTGCGCCACCAACAGCGCCGGCGGCGTCATGGGCAAAATGATCGACGCCCAATCCATCTGCATCGCCACCGCCGCCACCAACCAGGTCGGTCAAGAAGGCTCCATCTTCCGCTTCGTCTTCTGGCACTCGGTAGCCCTGGCCTCCATCGTCGGCGTCATCGTCATGCTCTACGCCTACGTCTTCCCCCAATTCATCCCCAACGGCCTAACCTTCATCCATTAGCGCCGTCGCATCTTCCTTTGTAGGGCACGATCTATCGTGCCCCTGCGCCTTTTTGGGATTCTCCACGTAGTGGCGCAACATGTTGTGCCACTCGTCGCAATCTGCAAGGGGTCGGTGGTGGGCCTATCGCCGCTCACTGCGTTATCAGGAGTAATCCCTGCTTGGAAGTCGTGGTATCCTCTCGCCATTCGGGGGCTAGCCATGGCCAAGAAGATCGCCTGTTCAGTTTTCTCCCTTTTGCTGGCTGTATTGCTTGGACTGATATCAAATGCGGTAGCCGCCGACAAACGAGATTTTTCTGGCTCATACACGTTAAAAGAGAACACGAAAGCACCCAAGCTAGAAAAAAGCGAGGCTTGGACCATACGTGTGAATCAGACTGAATCCGCGATTGAGGTTACGAGGGTCATGGACGGCCATCAGAACTTGAACAAGTTTCCGCTCGATGGCAGCGAGGGACTGTACACCAGTCCGGGCGGGCCGACTGGTACTTGTAAAGCGCAATGCAAGTCCAAGTATCTGATCTTGGACACATTCGTCACAACGCACCTGCAGCCAAATGGCCCTGCTGTCCAAATGCACACGAAAGAACGCTGGGAACTTTCCTCGGATGCAACGACGCTTAAAATCCGCACTGACGTGGATTTCCCCCAGTTCTCTGGCACTTTGAATGGTTTTCAGGTCGTCGAGCCGTGGTCTGAAATCTACACGCGAAACTGACTTCGACTGTAAGCCGACTAATTGGCAACTAAAACTTCGCCAAAAAGTCTGCCTCCTTCTCTTTCCCCCGCCTCCGTACTATCCTGCTCGCATCCGACCATGAATTCCTCGCCCCTCACCGAACTTCGCGCCATCACCATCTTGGTTCCGCGGACGTCAGAGAAGCCTCATCAGTCCGTGAACTCACGACTTTCCAGCGTGGTCTCCATATTCCCAGTCATAGGGCACACCGGTATCGCCGAGGATAAACTTAACGAGTGCGGGGAAGCTCGCCTCGGAGCGAACATCGTTGGAGAGGATGAGGACGCAACGTTGAGCAGTCGCGATACAGACCATGGTGTTGGCGGTTTGGCCGTCGTGGCCGCCCTTGTAGAAACCGTGGCCTTGCGGGCCGTCGAAGACAACGACACCTAAGCCTGCGTACAAATCCTTGCGCTGCTCACTCACAGGCAAGTCGGGTAGGAACGGGGGAAACTGGTGGACTGTGGTGAGATGCAACAGCGGCTTGGTCATCTCGGCGCGAGAGGCCGCACTCAGGCCATCGCCACGGACCAGTACGGCAACGAACTTGGGCAGGTCGAAATAGTGGTGTCCATCGAGCCCGCAACGCGCACCTTTTTGCGACGGTCAAGTTGCTGCGACTGACCCTGGTCGTTCCAGCCGTCGGCGAGATTGCCGGCGAAAGCGTCCCGCCAGACGAGGCTTGTGCGGGTCATGCCTAGACGGTCGAAAATGGCGTTAGTGAGTTCGCCGACGTCGAGTCCCAACCCTTGCGCCTTGCGGCCATGTTCGATGATAAATTGCAACAGGATGAAACCCTCGCCCGAATAGTTGAAGCGGGCGCCGGGTTCGAAATGGATGTGCAGCTTCTGGTCGGGTTCGATGAACCAGAAGTTGTTGAACCCGGTCGAATGTGTCAGGCACATGCGCGGTGTGATCTTTTCCCAGCGGGAATCGTCGGCTAAATCCTTGTACGGCCCGTGCTTGTCTGGGAACACCGGATCTGGGCCATAGCTCGGGAGCGGATTGTCGAGATCGTCTTTGATGGGCGTGTCAAGGTTGAGTTTCCCCTGATCGACCAGTTGCATCACCGTGTAGGCAAACACCGTCTTGGTGAAGGACGCGCCGTACATGACAGTATCTGTGGTGAGCGGATCACCATTGGCGTTACGAATGCCGTAGGCGTGAACATAGCCGATATTGCCATGGTCGATGACCGCAATGGCCACGCCATTGGCGTGGGTGTGGGTCATGATCTTGCTCACTTCGGCATCGATCGCGGCGCCGTTCGGTATCGTTTGTGCGACAATCGGGCCGGGAAGGCAAAGGCCAGCAAGAAACGGCGCGAACAGAGGAAGAGCCCCTTTCAGCGTTCTCAAGGTGAGTCCTTTCAGGACTGGATGTAGGCGGATGATACTTGCACGAAGCTGTGCGCTCCAAAGCCGGAATAGAGTGACGCATAAGACTCCGGGAAAATCCGTCCATTTTTGGACATTCAAGGCGCTATGGGTGGATCACATCTTTAGGTCTTGGTTGATAAGATAAGCCAAAATCCAAGCCATCCTCCGCGTCTCCATTGCGAACGCATTCCCTTTATAGCCCGCGGCTCCGGCACTCGCTCCCGGCGTCGCTACAACCAATTCCCTGCTAGTTTTGTTAGGTAACCAGTCAATTTCACAGCGCCTTCCGAATGTATCTGACGTTATTCGCGTAATCGCCCGAAGCTCGTTTCTCTCATTAGGAACGTATCCCTTATAGGACAGACCTGCGACTGCCAGGCTGGGATACTAGGTGTGGATAAAGACGAGGTTACCTTGACGAAAACTCCAGTTTCAACTGTGGGCGGCAACGAGCCCCTCACTGCCTCTACGGGTACAGCATCCGTGGCCGACATTCTTGAACAGGAACTCGACCCTACGATTCAAGAATGGATCGGGCTTGTGGAGAAAGAACCAGACTTAATTCGCATCCCGTTAAATTTCGAAGAGCGCACGGGCCATCTTCCGAGACTCCTCCGTGACGTAATTGCCAGGCTGCGTCTCGACAAAGGATCGAAAGCTCCGGTTTCGGTCGCTGCAAGTCATCACGGAGAGCTGCGACGCAAGCAAGGCTACACCGCTGCAATGGTCGTGGACGAATCTCGAATCCTGCAGGTCTGCATTTTTTCGACGCTGCATAGGAATGAGCGTCGCGTGGTATTCAGCAAGTTGCTCCCAGACGTCGTGAGCATCGCCGACGAAGTAGATGCGCAATTAAAGCAGCAGGTCCTCTGCTTCCTGCCAGTCGAGCGACCGGGCCAAGGTACTAAGAATTGAATTTACTTCCAGTTGGGCCGCTCCCAGAGCCCGTATAAAAATGAAGAACCCCAAGACGCAATCGCCCGAGCCGCAGACTTTCCGCGATACTTCGGGAATGGCAAGGAAGGCTGCCGAATTTCGGAAAGACGACCAAATTTACGGTCAAGGTGACGTGGCCAAGAGCGTCATGTACATCCAAAAGGGCAACGTAAAATTCTCCGTGGTTAGCGCGACAGGCAAAGTGGCTGTAGTCGCAATGCTTGGTCCGAACGATTTTTTTGGCGAGGGCTGCATGGCGGGTCAGTCGTTCCGCATGGGCACGGCTACTGCCATTACGCCGACCACCCTTCTTGCCATCGACAAGAACGAATTGCTGGATATGCTCCGTACACAAGACAAACTATCGAACAGTTTTATCGAATATCTGCTCAGTCATAAAAATCGAGTCGAGGAAGCCTTGCTCGATCAACTCTTCAATTCGTCCGAGAAGCGGCTCGCCCGAGCGTTACTCGTGCTCGGTCGTTATGGAAGAGTGCAGCACCAGCTAGTCGACGAACTGCCAACTGTTTCCCAGGAGACTTTGTCGGAAATTATCGGCACTACCCGCTCTCGAGTAAATTTCTTCATGAACAAATTTAGAAAACTGGGCTTCATCGAATACCACAACCGCAAAATCAAGATAAACAAGTCATTGCTGACATTTGTTTTGGACGAGTAAGAGCGCTGCCCCAACTCCTCATCCTTCCTCGCCCGTAGTATCCTTTCCCCAGCCGAATATGCACGCCTCCCTCCTCACCGAACTCCGCAACATCACCGGCCCCCGCGCCGTCATCACTTCCCCCGAAGAACTCCACACCTACGACTCCGACGCCCTAACCAATTTCCGCACCATGCCCCAAGCCGTCCTTCTCCCCTCCTCCACCGCCGAAGTCCAAGCCATCCTCCGCCTCTGCCATCGCGAACGCATCCCCTTCGTAGCCCGCGGCTCCGGCACCGGTCTAAGCGGCGGCGCGCTCCCCGTGGAAAACGGCATCGTCATCAGCCTCGCACGCATGAACCGCATCCTCGAAGTCGATCTCCCCAACGCTCGCGTCGTCGTCGAGCCCGGCGTCATCAATCTCGACGTCACCGCTCGCGTCCTCCCGCGAGGCTACTTCTACGCCCCCGATCCCTCCTCGCAATCCATCTGCAGCATCGGCGGCAACGTCGCCGAAAACTCCGGCGGCGCCCACTGCCTCAAATACGGCTTCACCACCACGCACGTCCTCGGCCTAGAAGTCGTCCTCCCCGACGGCACGCTCGTCCATCTCGGCGGCAAGACTCTCGACACTCCCGGCTACGACCTTCTCGGCGTTTTCGTCGGCTCCGAAGGCACTCTCGGCATCGCCACAAAAATGATTCTCCGCATCGTCAAGCGCCCCGAATGCGTGCACACACTCCTCGCCGCCTTCCCGGACACCAATGAAGCCGGCGCCGCCGTCAGCAGCATCATCGCCGCGGGCATGCTCCCCGCCGCCATCGAAATGATGGACACGCTCGCCATCCAAGCCGCCGAAGCCGCCGTCCACGCCAACTATCCAATGTGCGGCGCGCTCCTCCTCGTCGAGCTCGACGGCCCCATCGCCGAAGTCGAATCCCTCATGGCCCACGTCAACGAAATCTGCCGCTCCCACGCCGCTTCCGAAATTCGCGTCGCCCAATCCGACACCGAGCGCGCCCTCGTCTGGAAGGGCCGCAAAGCCGCCTTCGCCGCCATGGGCCGCATCTCCCCCAACTACATCGTCCAGGACGGCGTCATCCCCCGCACCGCTCTCCCGCAAGTCATGAGCGAAATCGCCCGCCTCAGCGCCGCCGCGGGTATCCGCGTCGCCAACGTCTTCCACGCCGGCGACGGCAACCTCCACCCGCTCGTCCTCTACGACGCAAGCATCCCCGGCCAGCAAAACGCCGCCGAAGCCCTCTCCGCGAAAATCCTCGACCTCTGCATCGCCGCCGGCGGCTCCATCACCGGCGAACACGGCGTAGGCCAAGACAAAAAATACGCCATGTCCAAAATGTTCGCCGAACCCGACCTTGCCACCATGCAAAGAGTCCGCTGCGCCTTCGACCCCCTCAATCTCAGCAATCCCACTAAAGTCTTTCCAACTCCCCGCCTCTGCGGCGAAAAACCCGGCGAGTACGTGCCTCACCCAGCAGAAATCTCCGGCGCCGCCGACCGCTTCTAGTAGTTTTGGTACCCCAAAATTCTATGGAGTTTGGATTTTTTCCCGTTCGATTAAATTCCATAGGAAATAAATCTTTCTAGAATCATGAAGTTAGAAGGAGTCCTCACGGCATACGTCCTGCCCTTTTCCAAGTTGGAGGTGTCATGTTTCTCAGACAGAACCGTTACCTTGCCTTTTTCTTAGTCCTACTCTCTTTGGTGGGGATCGTTGCGGTGACTGCGGCTCTCACTAGCCGACCGAGGCCTGTGACTGTTCCCGAACAGACGGCGATTGCTGTGACTCTTGATCAAGGATTGGCAAGCGACCAGAACCGTCCTGGTGATCATTTCGAAGCTACAGTTTCTGCGCCTGTCGTCATTGATGAACACACTGTCATTCCACAGGGTGCTCATGTCGAAGGACTCGTTGTAGATGCACGCCCATCAGGCCGCTTGATGGGTCGCGCGCGTTTGCAACTCTCTCTTAACTCCGTCGATGTGGCTGGCAAGTCCTATCAGCTGCGAACAACTGCTTCCCAGAAGATCGGCGGCAATCACAAGAAGCGCAACTGGGCTTGGATCGCCGGAGGTGGGGGTGGAGGGCTCTTGGTTGGCGCACTAGCAGGTGGCGGTAAAGGTGCGTTGATTGGCGGACCGGTCGGTGCCGGAGCTGGCACCGCTGTGGCCTTCGTGACTGGGAAGAAGGACGTACATCTCAGCCCGGAAACGCCACTGACGTTCCATCTAGCTCAGCCGGTCACGATCGACGTAAAAAGCTAAGGGGTTGCCTTAGTCAGTCTAGAAAATCTGCGAGAGTTCTGCATCTTTCTCTAATTGCGGCGTGTAAAAGTTCAATCCAAGGGTTCATACTGCCAGGGAAGACCTCCTGCGTCTTCCCACCGAAGGAGAAACAGATGAATTGCATTCGCGTTTTCCGTCTAAGGGAAAACCTGGTGGTGGTGTGTGCGCTGGGAATACTGGGCATTGCCGGGCTCGTAGCGGGCTGTAGCAGTGGCACATCCACTTCGCAGATGACGGAGATGCAGACCGGCACAGTCACGGTTTCAATCAGTGATCCGCCAAGCTGCAAACATCCCAACGGTGACTTTATGCATGTCTACATCACTGTTCGATCTGTGCAGGCGCATATTGATCCTAACGCTACTGACAGCAGTTCCGGTTGGCAGGAGTTGGCGCCCCAGCTTGCTAATCAGCCTATGCAGATCGATTTATTCTCCGATGTGCAAACCAACTGTGTCTTGGCGCAACTCGGCTCAGCAAGCCTCCCCGTAGGGAGCTATCAGCAAATCCGTTTATTGCTGGTGTCTAATTCCGCTTCAGGCTCAGGAACTCCTTCCACAAATGTTTGCGCAGGCAATGGCTTCAATTGTGTCGTACTCAGCGACGGCACATTCCATGAACTGGAACTGAGCAGCCAAGCTAATACGGGGTTAAAAATTCCCCCGGGACAGATTGTCGGCGGCCCCATCCAGGTCGCTGCGGGACAAAGCGTTGACCTCAACATTGATTTCAACGCTTGCGCTTCCATCGTCCAGGAAGGAAACGGCAAGTTTCGCTTGAAGCCAACGCTCACGGCGGGGCAAATCAGCCCCAACAACTCCGGCATCGGCGGCCAGGCGGTCGATTCCAACACGAAAGCGCCAATAGCTGGCACCGTTCTTGTAGCCATCGAAGAGCCAGACAGCACAGGGATCGATCGCATCCTCATGGAGACTGCCGCGGATGCCAGTGGAAATTTCCGATTCTGCCCTCTTCCCTCCGGCACGTTTGATATCGTCATCGTCGCCGTCGGGCCCAACAATCTTCCTTACAACGCCACCTCGGTTCTAAACGTGCCCAATGGTACAAATCTCAATACCATTCCACTGGTTGCAGAAGTTGGCGCGCCTGCTCCCGCAGTTCTCCAGGGATTTGTGACCGCCAGCACGGCTACGGGTGGCGCCCCGGTGGACGTGAGCTTGGCCGCTCTCCAATCCGTTTCCGTCGGCACAACAATGACCATAACGCGGCAACTCAATATCCCATTGCAAACAATCTCTGCCACCAACGCCAGTCCTGCGATTCTTTCGACAGGACTCGTCTCCGTTTCCACCAATACCAACTGTCCCGTCGGTAGCCCGGCAAACGCAAATTGTTCGCCCTATTCTTTGGTCGTCCCGGCGAGTAATCCCACGATTGGCGTTTTCAGTTCTTCGGGAGTTGCCTACACGGCCCCTGCCGCAGGAGACGTTTTGTTCACCGTGGATGCGATTGCAGCGCAACCCTTGAGCGGCGGAGTCTTGGACTGCATTCCGTCCGAACAGACCACAGCTAAAGACATAAACAATCAGCCTCTGAAAGTCATGGCTGGAACAATGACAAACGTAGCGCGCATTGATTTCACCGGCTGCACCTGATTCGCAACTCGCGCCTTATAACTCGATGCTATAGGCATGTACGAACGGAGAGCACAGCAAAAGCCGTATCGTCGCTTCTGCTTGGGTCGCATGCCTGTCCGTGATGCAATTCACGCCTCAAAGTATTAGACTTGTCTTTCGCGCGCTCGCGCGATCCTCGCAGCACTGTCTCCATGCTGCAAGGAGGGTACCCATATGCCGCTCGTTGTCCTCCGTGTTTCAACTCTAAGGAAAGTCCTGATCATTGCTGCCGGCGTGCTCGCCTGCGCTTGGTTTCAGACTCCTACTGCTTTGGCGCAACACGTCGGCCACCCTGCCGGGGGCGGACACTTCAGAACTGGCGGCCATGTAGGCACACCCCGTGTGGCTGCCGCACCGGCTTCGCGCGCAATGTTTTTGCGCCCCCCGGGCGGTTTCCCGGAGCGCTCCCTTCTCATTCTTCGTCGCCCTTTCTTCATCCCCGCACCGTTTCTTTGGTCCTGGCAAGCATTCAACTCTTCTTGGTGGCTGTACTGCGGCCCCGTCTGGGGCTGGAATTCAGGCTGCGGCGATTTCTTGTCATCTGCACCTACAACGGAACACTATCTCGCCCCGCCCCTCACCTACGCGAGTCCTGTTTACATCTACAGCCTGTATGGGCAGCCACTAGTACAACTCTGTCTGCAGGACGGCACGGTGTATAACGTGAACGACTACTGGTTCGTCGACGACCAGATACATTTCACTATGCTCGATGAGAGCGGCACGAAATCCGTCGAGCAGGTGATCGCTTTCGACGATTTGGACGCACAGAGAACCATCGATGTGAATACGCGCCACGGATTCCGGGTCGTAATGCGCAATGAGCCCATCGAGCAGTATTTGCGAGATCATCCGGACCTCACCCCGCCACTCCTACGAGCCTCCTCAAAAGAACTAATCAGCGCCCCACCACCGCCGTTTAACCCCAGGTGTTCCAGGCTCGGTTCTTGAGGCTAGGGCTTATTCTGCTTTTCTCTTTTTTACCGACACTTGATCCGAGACACAGTTCAGCTCGCCTCGCTTACCGCTACCCTGACCGCGCGTCATAGCATGTAGCCGCTCCTTTGCGGGGTCTGAATATGCGGAGAACGTTTATGACTGTAGGTAGGTCCGAGATGAGGTGCATCGCGCTGGCCGGGCTCGTACTCTGGGGCGCGGCGGCGCAGGCCCAGCTTCCAGACAAATTCACGAATTTGAAAGTCTTGCCGAAGGACATTTCCAAAGCGGAGTTGCAGTCCATGATGCGGGGATTTGCATTTGCTCTGAACGTTCGATGCGAACACTGCCATGTCGAGAAACCGGGCGGAAAGAAGTTTGAAATGGACTTCGCAGCCGACGACAAGGAACCAAAGAAGACGGCTAGGCTGATGATCGAGATGGTAACAACGATCAATCGGGACTACATCAACAAAGTCTCCACGACTCCAATCCCAGTGCAATGCGTAACCTGTCATCACGGCTTAACCGAACCCCGCACGCTGAATAGCGTTCTGGCCGAAGCCATCGAAAAAAAAGGCATCGACTCTGCGGTAGCTCTGTACCACGATTTGCGCCAGAAGTGCTACGGAAGTGGACAGTATGATTTCGGCGAGACGTCGCTGAATCAGCTGAGCGAATCCCTGCTCGCCCAAAAGAAAAACAAAGAAGCCATGACAATTATGGAAATGAGCTTCGATTCCAATCACCCGGATTCCGTATGGTCTTATCACATGCTCGCAATGGCTCATCAAGCCAACGGACAAATCGACAGGGCCATCGCCGACTACCGCAAAGTGCTGGAGCTACATCCTGATGACACTTGGGCCAAAGACCAGATCGTCTCCCTGTCGAAAGACAAATGAGCGCGGGTGTCCCACCTTCGTTTTTTGAGGCCGGGTCTTCATCTCAAGAGCGCTCATCTATCTGCTCTTCCAATACCACGGCCACAGTGTCGCCCGCCTCTTTCCCGATCGCTGCGCGTAGATCGGCCCTTACAGGCAGCTTGTGCGTGCCGTCGCCCATCGCCATAAACGAACTCCGAAATGGACGACCATCGATCTTGCCCCGGACCTTTACCAAGCCACGAGTTCCAAAAAACTTGACCGACGCGGGCCAGACCACATACGTCCAACCACCCTTAGCCCTGCTTTTCTCCAATTTAGCCTTGAATTTTTTGTTCAGCATGATTTTCGAGCCTTATGCCCATCTCCCTCATCGTTTCAGCGCATTAGACCCCGGAACCCCGAACTCTTCAACCTCTCCATTTTCCATGTAACATTTTGTATCCACAATTCCCATCGGTCACTGCATGCGCTGTATACTTCAGCGCAATGAAAACCCTGGAAATCATCTCAGGGGCTGGATAAGCACAGGAGATTCTTAGAATGCGAGATCTGGACCGTCGCTCGTTCCTTGGAGCAGCATTAGCTGCCTTTCCGTTGACTGTACTGGGACAGTCCACCGAATCGTCAGCGCCCGCCTCAACGCCGGTTAAGGCCGCTCTCGTTCCTCACGGCGAGGACCGGGAAGGGGAACACCACAGCGTCGGCATCAGCACCACCGATTTCAAAGTCACAACCCAGGACAGCGGCGGCGCACTGTTTCTCTTCGAGCACAACAATCACAAAAAAGGTGGCCCGCCGCGTCATTTGCACCACAACGAAGACGAGTGGTTCTACGCGATCGAAGGAGATTACCTCCTCGAGGTCGGCTCCGAGCGCTTCCATCTAAAAGCAGGCGATTCCATTCTCGCCCCGCGCGAGGTGCCTCACGCCTGGGCGTTCGCCGGCGAAACCCCGGGCAAACTGCTGATTGCCTTCGCGCCTGCCAACAAGATGGAGGCATTCTTTCGAGACAACGCGAAGCACTTCAATGGCGGCAATTACGCCAATGAAGCGGAGATTTACCGCGCCTACGGCATGGAACTGCTTGGCCCGCCACTTTCCGTGGGATGAAAACACCTGGGGTGGGGGAGCCACACAAGACAAATCATTCGCCCCAAGACACCAGCATCTCGTCCACTGACCCGCTCCTATTGACACTCTATATGTGGATCTATATTATTCCTATAGATTGCCGATAGGAGATGCAAATTGAATTCTGAACCCACAACCCTTTTGCAGGGGACTTTGGACCTGCTGATCCTCAAATCGCTTATCGCCGGTGAGATGCATGGACTGGGAGTCTCGCGCAGAATCCAGCAGATCACCGGCGGCACTTTCGTTGTTAAGCCTGGCTCGCTCTTTCCCGCTCTTCACCGAATGGAGGAAGAAGGCTGGATCTCATCATTTTGGGGAGACTCGGAAAACAACCGCCGCGCGAAATTCTACCGCCTGACCAAACCTGGACGAAAACAACTCGAAGCCGAAACCAAGCGATGGGGCCGCATTTCTTGGGCGATCGCTCAAGCCTTGGAAACATCGTAGCGAGGTATTTAGCATGCCGCTCCTAGTCAAAGTCCAAAGTTTCCTGCGGAATCTCTTTTTATCTCGCCGTGTGGATGCAGACCTTGACCAGGAAGTCCACACCCAGCTAGAAATCCTGACCGAAGAAAACATTCGCGCAGGCATGCCGCCGGAAGAAGCACGACGGGCCGCGCGAATCGAATTTGGCGGTATCGAACAAGTGAAAGAAGAGGTTCGCGAAAAACGGATTGGCAATTGGGTCCATTCCGTGATTTCCGATTGCCGCTTCGGTCTTCGCCAACTCCGCAAAAATCCTGGCTTCACTGCCGTCGTCGTCCTTATCCTCGCGCTTGGCATCGGCGCATCCACGGCAATTTTTTCTCTTGTGGATGCCGTTCTACTCCGCGCGCTTCCTTATCCGAATCCGGAAAAAATCGTGCGCGTGTGGGAACAGGCTCCCGACGGCCACCCAATGAACTTGTCGGACCCCAATTTCGACGATTTTCTTGCACAGAACAATACGTTCTCGAGCCTCGCGGCATATGGGTTTGGACTGACGTCCATCTCCGGCGGCAGCGAGCCCGTGCGTGTCGACATCGCCGTGGTCTCCCGCGACTTCTTTAGAGCCTTGGGCGTCGAGCCTTTTCTCGGTCGCGCTTTTGCTCCGGACGAGCAGCGCTTGCATGGCGCGCCGGCGATGATCGTTAGCTATAGCTATTGGCAGCGGTATCTCGGAGGTGCCACGGATCTCTCCAAGTTCCACTTGGCGATGGAGGGAGGAGTCTATCCGGTTGTCGGAGTGATGCCGGCAGGATTTGATTTTCCGCCTGGGGTCGCCGCATGGATTCCGCGCGAACTCGACTCGGGGACTCCAAGCCGCACAGCGCACAATTGGCGAGGTCTCGGGCGCGTCCGCGACGGGGTCACCGTGGCTCAAGCCCGCGCGAATCTCAGCGCCATAGCTCGCCGTATTAAAGAGCAGTACGGAAAAGAGGTCGATCTAAACGACGCTGCTGTAGTGCCGCTCGCCGACGCAATGGTCGGAGATGTGCGCACGGCTCTCCTGACACTCCTGGGAGCCGTGGGCCTCTTGCTGCTGGTCTCATGCGCCAATGTCGCCGGTTTACTTATAGCTCGCACATCCGCGCGCCGCAAAGAATTGGCAGTGCGTGCGGCGCTCGGGGCTGGCCGCGGCCGTCTCATTCAGCAGTTCCTTACTGAGTCTTTTGTGCTTTCCTTCGCTGGAGGTGTACTGGGCATTTTAATTGCGACTTGGGCAGTAAAGGTACTTCCCGCAATTCTTCCGACGAAGCTGCCTCGGCAGCAAGGCATCGCGGTTAACACATCTGTTCTGCTGTTTGCTTTGGCCGCAATCGTAGCTGTCGCTATTTCGCTCGCGCTGTTTGCCGCTTGGCGCGCCGATGCGGGAGATCTCCAGGAAGCATTGAGCGCCGGCTCTCGCAGTTACAGCGGCGGGGGCACTAGCCACCGGTTACGCAGCTTTTTGGTGGTGGGCGAAATTGCCACCACTCTTGTGATTTTGGCCGGGGCAGGACTTCTCGGCCGCAGCTTTTTGCGCCTCATCTCCACGAGCCCTGGATTTCGCCAGGAAAACCTGATCACCATGGAGTTTTCCCCTCCAATTCCGCAGGGACAATGGGGGACGAACCCGTCAGCCATCGCGCGGCAAATCCATCTCATGGACGATCTATTGGCTCGCCTTAGCGCGATTCCCGGTGCCGAAACCGTCGGTTTGTCTGGAGCGATTCCGGTCGCGGCGGGCGACGATCTCGCTGACGGAGATTTTCTGATACTCAATGGCCAAAAGCCGCCCGCGAATTTCGATGAATGGGACGGTATTGCTCAAAATCCCTCCCAAGTCGGACACGCCCTATATTGTGTTGCGGGCGAAGGGTATTTCCGCACCGTTGGCATTCCGCTTGTCCGTGGGCGCATCTTCGGCGATCAGGATGACTTGAATTCGCCGAATGTTGCGGTCATCAGTGAATCCTTGGCTCGCCAGCGCTGGCCAAATCAGGACCCCGTCGGGCAACTGATTGATTTCGGCAATATGGACGGCAACGTGAAGCCGCTGACTATCGTCGGCATCGTTGGCGATGTTCGCGCAGCAGGCCTCGACCGTCCGCCGAGCCTCATTATTTATGTCGATTACCGCCAGCGCGGAATGAACGCCAATTCATCGCCCACTATCTTTATGCGCAGTGCCGCACCACCAGCAGCGATCGTCTCTGCGGCGCGCGGCATCTTCCACGACCTCGCTCCCGATGCCCCTGTCAAGTTCTCCACCTTTGCAGATGAAATGGGCAGCTGGCTCGCGGACCGCCGTTTTCTGCTTCTTCTTGTCGGATTATTTGCTGCCGCAGCTCTGGCTCTTGCAGCTGTTGGTATCTATGGAGTTGTGGCCTTTTCCGTTACGCGCCGCACTCAGGAGATCGGCATTCGCATGACGCTTGGTGGCCAACGTAGCGACGTTTTGCGTTTGGTTTTAGGCGAAGGTGCACGCATGGCTGCTCTCGGTGTGGGAATCGGCATTGCCGCATCGATGGCCATCACGCGCCTCATGTCTACTCTCCTTTTTGGCATTAGCGCTACCGACCCGTTGACATTTGTCGGGGTCGCCGTGCTTCTTTCTCTGGTCGCATTGCTGGCTTGCTACATTCCCGCGCGCCGCGCCACCCGCGTCGATCCCTTGGTCGCCTTGCGCTACGAATAGGACTTAGCTCCCGCTCGATTGTTCACGCAGATCATCCCACTCGGATTCAGCGTCGCCGCTCTCCGTCTAACGAATGAGGCTGCCTATCGCGGACAATCCCGGCAGACCACCGTTGTAATGTACTGAGTCTCTCAGATGCCGACGACGACGCTCGACATCGAACACGAATTCCGCGCGATTCTGGCTCCAATTTATCGTTGGCCGCCGAGCGGTCCAGCAGCACGCGGATAGACCCCGAAATTGTGCCATTAATGAACAGAAGGCTGCGCGTAATAGCCCTGAGTGGTGCGCGCAGTTAGCTTGCCGTCTGCAGGACGGATTTCTAAATGGTGATATTCGTCTCGCTTCTGGTCCAAGGGCGGAGCGAACGAGATCTCGTAGTACGCCTGCGTATCGGCAAGGCACTGTTTCAAGAATGCTGTGATGTCGTTGCCGGAGGTGAGCGCAAGACCGCCGCTCTGCGTGGCAATCACCTGTAAAGCTAGGTTGCCCCATTGGGCCTGGCTAGGTTTGCTAATTCCTTTGGTGAAGGCCTCCCAGCGGAAGGCGCGCCCACCGAAATCGGCATTGCCTAGGGGATCGATGCTGTAGAGGGTGATCTGGCCTTCCCGCAGCAGCGTAGACAGCTTCACCACATCGTTGAAGATCTCTTGCTCTTGCTTTGCATCCATCTGTTCCTGGACGCCGGGGCCAGAGAGGATCGGCCAGCCCGGCGAAATCCACAAAATGATCTTGCGCCCTGGTCGGGCCGCTTCGCTTGTCCCAAGCTCAAACAGGGCCTTCAAGGATATCTGGAGACGCTCGACGGCGCTGTAGATTCCGCCCGAGCGACGAATGGAATGTAAGCCGAGGCTGTATTTATCCAGTCCGGCGCTGAGTTCGTTGCCATCGCCTGAGAATTCGTCCTGAACCTTGATACCGTCATCCGTCAGGAACGCAAGGGCCATCGGGTGGGCGAGTTGGCCCCCGTCGGTCCGCAGGAATTTGTCGATCTCCGAACGCTCGTAGGCAATGTTCGCAAAACCGGCGTTCACATCATCGACAACAAGCACGACCTCGATCGGGGCCTCGCGCCCACGGACCGCCCGAAACGTCAGGATCGTCTGCGGGACTTTATTATCCAAAATGGTGAAGTCTTGCTGCTGAAGACCGCTCACCGGCGGTCCGGACTTCGGAGTCACGACAACGTCGAGGAACATCGTACTGTTGTCAGGCTGGGTTGGCGCGATTGGTTCTTGGGCTGACACTGTGGCTGTGTAAAGCAAAGAGAGGAGCAAGAAAAAGCAGGGTCGCGCATTGATGAACATCCCTTTCCTCCATCCAAGCAAGAACGCTTGCTCCCTCTCCAGCACAACGCTTAGCTGATCGGATCACCGGGCCCAATACGATAGACGCGGGTCAAGTCCCTTGAGTTACGAACTGCACCTCCTGCAAAGGGCTCGTGCGCTGATGCAGGCACGAATCGGAAACGCAAAATGGAATTGCGGAGTTCGGATTGCGCCTCTCGGGCGCCAACACATTTCATTCGTACCGCAGCGCCACAACGGGATCGACGCGCGTGGCTCGTCGGGATGGAGGGTAAGCGGCAAGGAGTGCAATCGCCAAAAACAAAAGGGAGACGCCCGCGAACGAGATGCCATCAATGATGTGCAGTCCGAACAAAATGCCGCGCAACAGATAAGAAGCTCCGACAGCGAGAACCATTCCAACAAGCAGCCCAGCGAGCACGGGGCGTATGCTTTCGCGCAAGACGAGACCGAAGACGTCACGCTTCTGCGCGCCCACAGCCATGCGGATGCCGATTTCGCGCGTGCGCAGAACGACAATGTAGCTCACCATGCCCCAGATGCCCAAGGCCGCCAGCACAAGCCCGAAGAGGCTCACGGTGGTTGCAACGGCAGCGGCAAAAGCGGCTCCGAGGAAAGGTGGTGTCTGGCGCAGCATCTCCTGAAGCGTCGCGGTGGAAGATACGATGTCCGGATCGACGGCCGAAACCGCTGAGTCTAGCGCGAGCGTGACGAGCGCCGAATCGGATTGTGTGCGGGTGAGGATCGGATAGTCCTGCACCCGGTTCTCTGGCAAGGGCAGGTAAATCTGGGCGGAGTCGCTGCCATCCATTTGCACGCCCCGAGTATCACTCGCGACGCCCGTAACCTGCCAGGTCGGACCGTCGGGAAGCAATTCGGTGTTGGTGTGGAATTTCTGGTCGGTTCCTAGACGAACGCTTCTACCAATTGGGTTTCGACCGGGCCAAAACTCTCTGGCCGCCGATTCGCTCACAATCGCCGAGCGCGCCGGCTGGCCCGTTTGCGGTTGAAAGCCGCTGCCGAGCAACAACGGAATGCCCAGCGTCTCGAAGTAATTTGGCTGAACCCAGGTGTAGTAGACGTTGCCCTGCGAGTTCTCGGGTGAGGGCTTTTCTCCGTTGAGCGAGACATCGGCGGCGCGAACGTTCTTGTCGTCGGGTGCGCGGGCGCTGGTGATCTCCGCCACTCCTGGCAAAACGGCGATGCGAGTGCGAAGTTCGCGGATGATCGCAAGCCTTCGCTCCGGCCCGTACTTCGTTCCTTCGGGAAAACGGAAGTCGAGATCGACGACGCGTTTGCCATCGTAGCCGGTGGGCATCTCCAGCGCGTGAAGCGAGCTGCGAATCAGCATGCTTCCGGCGATCATTAGCACCAGCGAAACAGCGACTTGCGAAGCGATGAGGAGATCACGCAGACGGCGGCTGTGAACCGGCGAGCTTCCCGCCCTCCCTTTGATCGCGGAGAAAAGTGCGGACCGCGAGCTTTCCAGTGCCGGCGTAAGGCCAAACAAAACGCCGGCGAACACAGAAATTGCCAGCACGTAGGCAAAAACTTCGAGGTCCGGATTCACGTGAAGAACGATCGTGCCAATCTCAACGGGAAACGCTTGCGCAAACAAGGTCGCTCCAGACTTCAGAATCGCCCAAGTGCACGGCAATGCGATCAGGCCGGCGAGCAAGCCGAGCAACGCACTCTCTGTCAGCAATTGCCGTATGAGCCGCGCCCGGCTGGCTCCGAGCGACAGCCGGAGACTCAGTTCGCTTTGCCGCGTCGTCGCGCGCGCAAGTTGCAGGCTGGCGACATTAGCGCACGCGATGACGAGCACCATGCCGGCAGCGATCATGATAAGTAGAACCGTGAACTTGAGTGCTCCGGGCAGCCTGCCGGGCAATGGCGAGCCCGGCAAGACCAGTGCGCTAGCGGGCCGGCTTAACTCGGAGTTGGGATCGTGCAGGCCGCGAATCCGAGATGTGAGCAGCGTCATCTCCGCCTGGGCCTCGCGCATTTCAACACCGCGCGCGAGCCGGCCGAACATGCGCAAACGCTGATTCTCGCGATCATGTAGCGGGTTGGAGTCCGGATGAACCAGCGGTTCAAGAGTCAGCGGAAGCCAAAAATCCTGCACACCGATGCTGGTGCCGGCGAAGTCATGTGGCGTAATTCCGAGGATGGTAAACGACGCTCCATTTAGACGGATGGTTTTGCCGAGCACTGCGGGATCACTGCGGAAGCGTTTCTGCCAGTAATTCTCGCTGATCAGAACCGATGGCGAAGTCGCCAGCTCACGGGAGGCTATCGACTCAAAGGTTCGGCCACGCAAGGGAGCGACACCAAGCACCGAAAAATAATTTTCCGAGACGATGAAAGTGCTGGCGAACTCGGCGTTCCCGACCGCCGGAGGCAGAAGCCTGAGCCGTCCGAAAAGAGAGCCCGCCGCGGCAGTGCGCTGGCTGATGACGCCGCCCGCATCCGTAAGCGTCAGCTGATCGTTGTCCACCGCGATGAGGCCGCTGCAAGTTTGGACATGATCCCGGTATTCTTCGTAGTCCGGATAGCTGAACAAAAAGGAGTTGGCACCCGACTGGAGGATCAGCATGAGGTTCACCATTCTGCTGGGATCGCGCGCGTCCAGATGCCGGCCCAAGAGCGCTTTGTAGGCGGTGAAGGTGCCAGTATTCACTCCGATACCGAGTGCAAGCGCCAGCACGGAAACGGCGGTGAACGCGAGATTGCGACGCAGCGTACGGGCCCCGTAACGCACGTCCTGGAGCAGGCTCTCAGCGAAGATCATCGAATGTTGGCCCCACCCCTTTCAGCGCCGGGTTCATTCTCTAGGACGTTGCGAAGCGGGCGATTATTACGTTGATTCCGTTGGTGCCCTGACAGGTTCATTCATCGCTTGCTGCGGACCGGGTTTACCTAACCTTGATCTGGCTCCTTTTTCTAATTTCGGCCGCCTTGACGGCGGGCTGGCGTTGTAATGTACTGAGTCTCGCAAATGCCAACGACTCCGCTCGACATCGAACACGAATTCCGCGCGATTCTAGGGCCCGATTCGCTACGCGCGGCCGCTGCTGCTGACGCAGTTTGCGGTGTTCAGCCGAGGCTTGTTCTCGAGCCGACCAGCGAGCAACAACTTGCCGCTGTTCTTCGTCTTGCAAATGACGCGGGTCTTGCCGTGATTCCTCGCGGTGGCGGCACCAAGATTTCGTGGGGCAATCCTCCCCCTCGGGCCGATATCATTCTCTCCACCGCTCGCCTTGACAAAATTATTGAACACGCCTGGGCCGACCTCACGGTCAGCGTCGAGGCTGGTTGCACCATTCAAAAATTACAATCCGCGCTCGCTCAGCACGGCCAGCGACTTGCGCTCGATCCGCTCCGGCCTGCGCAAGCCACCATCGGCGGCATTCTCTCGACGAATGACAGCGGCTCGCTGCGTCTTCGCTTCGGCGCGCTTCGCGACTTGATCATCGGCGTCACGCTCGCACTTCCCGATGGCACGCTCGCTTCCAGCGGCGGCAAAGTCGTAAAAAATGTCGCGGGCTACGATCTTCCCAAGCTCGTCACCGGCGCTTTCGGGACGCTCGCGGTAATCACGCGCGCCGTCTTTCGACTTCATCCTCTCCCGCGAAACTCGAAGACGCTCTCTATCTCCGGCTGCAATCTCGAAGAGATGCAGCGACCTGATCCTCGCCGTACAAGATTCCAAACTAGCTCATACAGCTCTCCAAGCGCGGATCGCGCAAGACGCCGAGCCTGTCGTAGACATTCTCTTCGAAGGCACGGAAGCAGGTATCGTCGCGCAAGAAGCCCAATTGCGAGAACTCAGCTCGTCCCGCAACCGCGACCGAAGCTCCATCCGCTGTCTGGGCCGCTTCGCAAGAACTCAGGGACTCCGCGAATTCCGGAACAGTAGCAGTCGCAAAAATCGCCACGCTCCCGGCATCAATCGCGCGCACCATTGAAACCGTGCAACGCGCTGCTACTTCCCGCAAAACACATTGGAAGTTAACAATGCAAGCCACTGGCATCGGTTGGATGTGCTTGGATGCCACGCCAGAAAATCTCCACGCCGTTCTTTCGGATCTTCGTTTCGAGCTCGAAGCAAGCGGCGGTTCACTCGCAGCATTCCATCACCCAGGCGACATGCCATATCTCGACGCCTGGGGAAAATCCGGCGACGCTCTTCCTCTAATGCGGGCCGTAAAAAATCAGTTCGATCCAAAGAACACACTGAATCCTGGCCGCTTTCTCGGTGGCATCTGATCAAGGAGCGTTCGTCGATGAAAACATTCCGTATTGTTCTTCCGCTGATTGCTCTTTTGCTGGTTGCTGCTCCAAGCCGGCGTCGCCGCGCAATCCGGTTCTGCCGCTCCTCATCCCGAGCTCCACTCCCTCAAAATCACGATCCTGTCCACCATGCTTGCCGACGACGGCATCGGCGAATGGGGTTTTGCTGCACTCGTCGAAGCCGATGGCCGCAAAATTCTTTTTGACACTGGCGCCCGCCCCAACACCGTTCTGGAAAACGCGCGCGAATTGAAACTCGATCTCAGTGACGTCCAGGACGTAATCCTCAGCCACTTTCATGACGACCACACTACCGGCCTCATGACTCTCCGCCGCGAATTTTCCAAATCGAATCCGAAAGCTCTCTCCCGCGTTCACGTGGCAGACGGAATCTTCCTCGAGCGCCGCGGCCACAATCCCAATCCCATGATCCAGATGAAAAAAGACTTCGAGGCCACTGGAGGCGTTTTCGTCATCCACGAAAAACCCGAAGAACTTTTTCCCGGCATCTGGCTCACCGGCCCGGTTCCTCGCGCTTATCCCGAAAAGAATTATCCGGCGGGCACGGAGGTCAACACTGGAACCGCATGGGTTGAAGACACTGTTCCCGACGATCAATCTCTTGTATTCAATACTTCGCACGGCCTCGTCTTACTTTCCGGCTGCGGCCATTCCGGAATCATCAACACGCTGCAATATGCCCGCGGTTTTCTGCGCCCCGCTCCTATCGATGCGGCCATCGGCGGCTTCCATCTTTTTGCTGCGAGCGATCAGCAACTCGCCTGGACGGCTTCCAAGTTGAAGGAGTACCAGACCGCCGGCATTCTCGGCGCGCACTGCACCGGCATTGAAAGTGTTTACCGGTCTGCGCGAACTTCTCGGCCTCACTCGCCAAACGTGTCTCGTCGGGACTATCGGCGCCGTCTACGATCTCAACAGCGGAATCAAGACGGGCCCCATCGCGCGTTAGTTTTCAAACCAAATGTGAGGTGTGGTTCATGAGCCTTACGACACAGTTAAACATTCTGAAAAGACCGGCAGTGCAATGGCTCGTATCCCTCATCTTCTCGCTCAGCATTGCCGTCGTCACTTCTGCTCAAACGCCTGCACCTGCTGTCTCCGCACCGCAGTCCACGCGCGCGAACTCCGCCGTTCTTCTCGAAACCCTTTCGTGGGACGAAGCGGAACACGTGCTCACTCCCGACACCGTCGTAGTTATTGCTCTGGGTGCCGAATCCAAAGAGCACGGCCGTCATCTTCAACTCAACAACGATTTCCTCATGGCTGAATATCTCAAGAAGCGCGTTCTCGATGCCGCCACACAAAATATGGTCATCGCTCCCACCATCAACTACAGTTTCTATCCAGCCTTCCTCGAATATCCCGGCTCCACTTCGCTTAGCATGGACACCGCACGCGCGATGTTCACTGACATCATCCATTCTCTCGCGCACTACGGCCCGCACCGGTTTTACATACTCAACACCGGCATCTCCACGCTCCGGCCTCTCGCTCAAGCCGCCGCGGAACTCGCAAAGGATGGCATCGTCCTTCACTACACTGACCTCACCAAGGACGATCCCGTCGAGAAAAAGGTTCGCCAGTCCGGCGGCACGCACGCCGACGAAATCGAAACCTCGATGATGCTGTACATCGCTCCCGAATCAGTTCGCATGAAAAAAGCCGCCCGCGATCTCAATGCCAATCAACCCGGCGGCCTCACGCGAGATCCTCAAGGAAAAGGGACCTATTCCCCTACCGGTGCCTGGGGCGATCCCACCTTAGCCACGCGCGAAAAAGGCCAAGCTGTCGTCGAATCGCTAGTAGCAACCATCCTTAAAGACATCGACGAACTCCGGCAAACTTCACTTTCGCCGCAAAAATGATTGCGACGTAGATCCTTCACCGTTTGCCAGCAGCATCGCCATTCGGTTATGTTCACGAGTGACAGCGAACAGCGATCTTTCATGACTACTCTTCCTGACGCAAATCCATTGCTCAGCGCGTTCGACGCGCATCATCCGCCGTCGAAACAAATTATCGAGAATTGCGTCCATTGCGGCTTTTGTTTGCCGGTCTGTCCCACGTATGTTCTCTGGAACGAGGAAATGGACTCCCCGCGCGGCCGCATCTACCTGATGAAGCTCGCCAGCGAAGGCGCCGCGACCATGAATCCGCAGTGGGTCAGCCACTTCGATTCTTGCCTCGGCTGCATGGCCTGCATGACAGCTTGTCCATCCGGCGTGGACTACGGAAAACTAATCGAAGCCACTCGCGCGCAGATTGAGCGGCATCATCCGCGCTCCCTCGGCGAAAAACTGCATCGTCGTTTTCTGTTCGCTGATTTTCACGCGTCCGGACCGTCTGCGCTTGCTTCGCTGGCCGTTGCTCGCGTACCAGAAGTCCGGCATTGCAATCGCTAGTTCGTGGTGTTGGCCTTTTGAGGCTTTTTCCAAAGCGCTTGCAATCGATGGAAGCGCTGATGCCGCAGCTCTCGCGGAAAAACGAGCGCGTCCTGGAAATCACGCCGGCGCAAGGGCGCAAAGCGCCGCCGTGTCGGCTTGCTGCTCGGCTGCGTGCAGCGCGAATTTTTCCCTCAAGTGAATGCAGCCACGGCGCGCGTCCTTGCCGCCGAAGGTTGCGAAGTCGTCGCGCCAAAGGACCAGCCATGCTGCGGCGCTCTGATGGTTCACGCAGGGAGAAGAAGAGGGCGCTCTGGCGCTCGCCAGAAAAACCATCGACGCGTTTGAACAAGCGAACGTGGAAACCATCGTCACGAATGCCGCCGGCTGCGGCTCCAATGTAAAGGAATACGGCCACTTGCTTCGCGACGATCCAAAATATGCCGAGCGCGCTAAAGCCTTCGCCGCAAAATGCAAGGACATCACCGAAGTTCTCATCCGAGCTTCCGCCGCGCGCTGCAAGAAATCCTCTTGCGCTTGCGCGTGGCGTTCCACGATTCCTGCCACCTGCAACATGCCCAAGGTGTGCGCTCGCAGCCTCGCCAATTGCTCGGAAATATTCCTGGCCTCGAGCTCGCGGAAATCCCAGAAGCTGCCATCTGCTGCGGCTCGGCGGGGATCTACAATCTCGTTCAACCTGACGCTGCCAACGCGCTGGGCGATCGCAAAGCCCAATTGATTGTTCCGCTGAATGCGCGAGGTCGTCGCCACCGGCAATCCTGGATGCTTGCTCCAACTCCAATCCTCGCTGGCTCGCCAAGGCCAGCCGACGCCGGTCGTCCATACCATACAAATCCTAGACGCGTCGATCCGCGGCGAGCAGTTGCGTCTTGGTTGACGAAGACCGGCACGGCATGCCGTGCCCCTACAGAATTCGCGACGTGTTAAGTTACGTGGCCTTTTTGGTCCACGCTCCGAGAATCGCGCCCATCAGACAGAGACCCGACAAGCGGATAAAACTCATTAATCGCAAACAACTGCATCGGGCGCATCTCATACATGTAAGTGGTCGTAAACAATCGGCCCTACGAATCCGATCCACAGAAAGTATGCCAAGAGCCGCGGCACCGCGCGCGGCCGTGTTCGCGTTGCGCCAGATACAAATCTGCGCCAGCACAAATGCGATCAAGATATTCAGTACGAAAAGTGAGAATGAACGGCCAGGATCCACACGGGATTCGCCGAACTGGCTTGCTCCGGCGACATTTTTTCGAGCGCCATCCATTGCTTGCCGAACAATAAGTCCAAACCAAAGCCCGCCGAGAATCCAATACGCCAAAGCGGAGACAAGAACCGCCGCAATAATTTGTCTTCATCATTCACTCCTCATGTATCTCTCTCTCTTGAGCCCGAGTCCCTTCAACGATATCCGAGCACAAAAAAATAAACCGTCATCGCCGCCCCAACCAAAATCACAAAGGCCCGAATCCATGACTGCGGCAGCTTCTGCGCATAATGCGCCGCGAAGTACCCGCCCAGAATCGCTCCAACGATCATCACTATGGCTTGCGGCCACACGATCGCGCCAGTAATGACAAACGTGACCGTCGCCACACCATTGATCACGCCGCCCAGCACGACTTTCAGCGCGTTCATGTCATGAATGTCCGTCATGCCCATCGCGGCCAGCATCGCCAGATTCATGATTCCTATCCCGCCGCCGAAATAACCTCCGTAGACCGCCACAACCAGCTCAAAAACTGAAGCGCCCGTGATCGCTCCCCGGCTCGCGTCGCTGGAAATTCCAGCGGCGATGCGTCCCGTCAGGTGTTTGCCGAAGGCAAACAAAAGCGTTGCGCCGAGCATCAGCCACGGCATAACCTTCAAAAAAGTCTGCGCCGGTGTTTTGATCAGAAGGAAAGCGCCCGCAAGCCCGCCAATCACGCTGGTCACAATCAGGGGAATCATCACCCGGCGCGAAATACTCAGTCGATTCCGGTACGCCCCGCCGCTGGCCGTGACGCCGACCCAAAGCGCCAGCGTGTTTGTGGCATTTGCTGACACGGGTGGCACTCCCGTGAACATGAGCGCCGGAAACGCCACAAAACTGCCGCCGCCAGCGACGGCGTTAATAGCCCCGCCCAGTGCCCCGGCAAAAAACAAAAATATAGCGTTGTGTAAGTTCAAGCAGACCTTTTATCACGATTCGCTCTCCTCACTCCAGCGCCAGCTCCTTGGCTCTCGGCTTTTCACCCAGGCATGTGAAGAACTGCCGCGCCATCCGATGCGCCTAAGTCATTTCTTGACAACGCGCGCAGGGCCGTATATGAACGGTGCGATTTACCGACCTTCCGCCACTGAATGCCTGACTCGCACCCATTGCGGGTCACAGGGGGGATTCAAGAGGAAGGAATCACAACTCAGGTAAAAGTGTGTCTTGCGGCCGCTTGGAAGGGTGTTCGTGTGCGCCCGGCCAATAATACCGGCAGGCCGTAGTTCAACAGGAGGAAGCATGGCCAGTCAGGCAAACGTAGTCCCAGCCAGCGGAACAGGAAGCGACAGTATCCCCAAAGTAATTCTCGCCTCCGCAGTCGGGACGATGATCGAGTGGTACGACTTCTACATCTTTGGCAGTCTCGCCGCCGTTCTCTCTCCGAAATTCTATCCGGCTGGCAACGACACCATCGCCTTGATCGCCTATCTCTCGACCTTTGCCGTTGGCTTCCTTGTTCGTCCTTTCGGTGCGCTCTTTTTCGGCCGCATCGGCGACATTGTGGGCCGCAAATACGCGTTCATCGTCACTCTCTCGATCATGGGTGGCGCAACAGCGCTCATCGGATTCCTCCCCACGTTCGCGACTGCCGGATGGTTCGCGCCAATTTGTCTTTTGCTCATTCGTGTCTTGCAGGGGCTGGCGCTTGGCGGCGAGTATGGCGGTGCAACTGTCTATGTCGCCGAGCATGTCCCCGATGGCAAGCGCGGCTTCTACACCAGCTTCATCCAAATTACGGCAACGCTCGGCCTTTTCGTATCGTTACTCGTCATCCTCGGCACGCAGCAAGCCATGAGCGCAGACGACTTTAAGAGCTGGGGCTGGCGCATTCCTTTCCTTATCTCCATCGTCCTGGTCACTGTCTCTCTTTACATTCGGTTGAAGATGAAGGAATCGCCCATCTTCAGTCAGATCAAGAGCGCTGGGATGACTTCCACGCAGCCACTTACAGATGCCTTTGCAAAATGGGAAAACCTGAAGCGCGTTTTGATTTCGCTCTTCGGCGCGACCGCCGGGCAAGGCGTTGTTTGGTACACCGGCCAGTTCTACGCATTGTTTTATCTGCAGACCGTACTCAAAGTGAACGGCAAAACATCCAACATCATCGTCGCCATCGCATTGCTGTGCGCCATGCCATTCTTTACGCTCTTCGGATCGCTGTCCGACAAGATAGGGCGGAAATGGATCATGATGCTCGCCTGCTTGCTCGCCGTTTCCACTTACATCCCCATCTACAAAGCCATGACCGCCGCAGCGGGAAATAACATCGTCACCGTCAAATCGGCGAAAAACAAGGTTACCGGCGCGATCGCGTTGACCCCCATGACCACCGATGCTAGCGGTGCGCTGGTTGCGGCGAAGGAAGCACCCAGTCCTAATGTCCCCCTGCTTGTGCTTCTCGTGTTCATTCAAGTTGTTTACGTTTGCATGATTTATGGGCCCATTGCGGCGTATCTGGTCGAGGCCTTCCCTGCCAAAATCCGTTACACATCCCTCTCCTTGCCTTATCACATCGGCAACGGTGTCTTCGGAGGGCTGGTGCCACTGATCGGGCTATCCGTCTGCGCGGCCACAGGCAACATCTATGCTGGTCTCTACTACCCGATGATTGTCGCCAGCATCACTCTGGTCTTAGGAAGCATCTTGCTCAAGGAAACTTACGGTCACAAGATTTGGGATGAAGTCGGCGGCATGAAGTAGCGAATCGACGCATTCCAAATGGCTGCGCGGATTGACTCCCCCGCCCTCGCGGGAGCATCATTTTTGGCGGGCAAGCACACTCCACCAAGGAAATGAGCTTGCCCGAACCATACTGTCCTCGTTGTAGAGTCACAACCGAAATCGAACTTTCAAGGGGAGTTGTCGCCGTGGCCAAAGCTCGCCAGAAGACAAAAGCGAAGGCGTCGAACAGCAAAAGCAAACTCACCGAAGCGCAGATTGCCGTCCATTGGAAAGAAGAGGAGTACTTCTACCCTTCCAAGAAATTTATCGCTCAGGCCAATCTTGCCGATCCCGCTTTTGTAAAAAAATTCAGCGAAAAACATTTCCCTGAATGCTTCGATATATACGCGAAGCTACTCGATTGGGACAAAACCTGGCGCAAGACTCTCGACACATCCAACCCTCCCTTTTGGAAATGGTTTGTCGGGGGAAAACTGAATGCCTGCTACAACTGCGTGGACCGCCATCTCGCCAAACACAAAAACAAAGCCGCTTTGATTTTCGTCCCCGAACCAGAAAACGAATCCGCGACCGTTATCACATACCAAGAGCTCTACAAGCGCGTAAATGAAGTCGCCGCGATGCTGCGCGATTTTGCCGGACTCAAAACTGGCGACCGCGTCACGATTCACATGCCCATGATTCCCGAGTTGCCGATCACTATGCTGGCGTGCGCGCGGCTGGGCGTCGTCCACTCCGTGGTCTTCGGCGGCTTCAGCGGAGAAGCTTGCGGCCTTCGCGCCGCTGATTCGGGCAGCCGCGTGCTTATCTACGCTGATGGATATCACCGTAATGGCAAATGGGTCGATCACAAGCCCAGCGCCGATATCGCGGTGGCCACCGCTAAAAAAGAAGGTCAGCACATCGACAAAGTGCTTTTCTGGCGCCGCTACGCTGGGCACTTCCGCTCCGAATCCCCCATGATCATGGACCGCGACTACTTTGTGGACGATGTCCTCAAGGACTATCGCAACCAAATCGTGGAGCCCATCTCACAGGACGCGGAAGCGCCGCTTTTTCTGATGTACACCAGCGGCACTACCGGCAAACCCAAGGGCTGCCAGCACCGCACCGGCGGTTATCTCGCTTATGCCGCTGGAACCTCAAAGTATTACCAAGACATTCATCCCGAAGACGTTTACTGGTGCATGGCGGACATCGGGTGGATTACCGGGCACTCCTACATTGTGTACGGCCCGCTGGCCCTCGGCGCTACCAGTGTTCTCTATGAAGGCGTACCGCAATTCCCCGACGCTGCGCGGCCGTGGCGCATCGCTGAGCGTCTCGACGTAAACATCTTCCACACTTCGCCGACCGCCATTCGAATGCTGCGCAAAGCTGGTGGCGACGAGCCGAAAAAATACAACTATCACTTCAAGCACATGACGACCGTCGGCGAGCCGATCGAACCGGAAGTCTGGCGGTGGTATTACGAAACGGTGGGCAAAGGTGAAGCGGTCATTGTGGACACTTGGTGGCAAACGGAAACGGGCGGCTTCCTCTGCAGCACGAAACCTGCCCTAGATCCGATGAAGCCCGGGAGCGCGGGTCCGCCGGTGCTCGGCATTTATCCCGTGATCTGGGATGAGAATGGAGAAGAAGTAAAACCCGGTTCGGGCAAAGCCGGAAACATCTGCATTCGCAATCCATGGCCGGGGATCATGCAAACGATTTGGGGCAGCTCGGATCGTTTCGTCAATCAGTACTATAAAAAATATTGCAAAAATCCCAAGAGCAAAGACTGGCGCGATTGGCCTTACTACGCCGCTGATGGCGCCGTTCTCCCCGCTGACGGTTACTACCGCATCCTCGGCCGCGTCGATGACGTGATCAACGTGGCGGGGCATCGTCTCGGCACGAAAGAAGTTGAATCCGCATGCCTGAGCATCACGGAGATCGCGGAAGCCGCGGTCGTTCCCGTTGTTGACGAAATCAAGGGCCGAGTGCCCGAAGTCTACATTTCGCTGAAGCCCGGTGTTCCTTCGAATAAGGCGATACAGGACAAAGTGATTTCCACGATTGAAACCATGATCGGGAAAATCGCGCGCCCCAAGCGGGTCCACATCGTCCCGGACATGCCTAAAACGCGCTCCGGTAAAATCATGCGCCGCGTCCTGGCCGCCATTTCGAATCACATGGACACCGGCGATATCACCACGCTCGCTAATCCGGATATCGTCGCGCAAATTCGCGAGCTAGTGCAGGGCCGCAACACCGGTCCTCTTCAAGAAGGCCCTGAAGACATCAAGCTCTTTGGCGAAGAGAAATGACAGAAGGCGCGTGTTCTTAGCTCTTGCGCGGGCTCAAGCGGGAGGGGCCTTACAGGGTAATCAAGACCCGGCCCTACCACGACGATATCGAAAACAAAAAAATGAGGAGATCTTAATGTCCGAGCTTTCGAGAAGAGCGTTCATGAAAGTTACTGCGACTCAGATCGCCGCAGCCAGTCTCCTTTCCCCCACGGCATTCGAACTCCACGCCAATCCTCTAGGCCTGCCGATCGGCTGCCAAACCTGGCCAGTTAGAGAAGGCATTGCAAAAGACTTCCCCGGGACGATCAAGCAACTTGCCGCCGCTGGGTTTGAAACCATCGAACTTTGCTCACCGGTCGGGTACGACGATTCCGGCTTTGGCGGCCTCGCCAAATACAAAGGCTCCGAGCTCAAGAAAATGTTGAACGATTGGGGTGTCACTTGCATCAGCTCGCACTTCAGCATGGAAGAGCTGCGAAAAGATCAGGCCGGCCGAATTGCGTGGGCCAAAGATCTCGGCCTCACCCAGATGCTCGTCGCCAGTCTCGACGGTCCCAAAAAGCCGACGATGGACGACGTCAAACGCGCCGCCGATGAATACAACAAAATGGGCGAAAAGGCTGCCGCGGCGGGCATTCGCCAAGGGCTTCATAACGAGAACTTTGAGACGTCCTCGGTTGACGGCAAACGAACTTACGACATCCTGATCGGCCTTCTCGATCCCAAGTTCGTCAATTTCCAGTTCCAGGTTTCGACCATCAGCGAAGGGTTCGACGCCGCTGAGTATTTCATGAAATATCCTGGCCGTTTTTTCTCCATGCACGTCCAAGGGTGGTCCTCCACCACCAAAAAAATCGTGCCGGTGGGAGAAGGAACTCTCGACTGGAAGAAAATCTTCACTGCGGCAAAGACGGGCGGCGTCCAGAATTACTTCGTCGAAATGAATTTCGACTTCATGAAAGCCAGCGTTCCGTACCTGCGCAGTCTCCAGGTGTAGCGCGAGAGTTCGCCGCCTGGCTAGAACGCCTCACCAACCCCCATGCCGAATGTGTGGCCGTCTCTGCCCTGGGCGATGTCGGCGCGAAGATTCACATGATACTTTTTACTCAATTCGAACCGCAGACCGCCCCCACCGCTGGGCAGAAAGTGACTACTCTGCACTTGCTGTGACAACTGACTCCCGCCAGGGATCACCCCGCCGAGGCCGCCGAATATGACCAAGCCAAACCGCTTCGGCAAGACCAAGCGATACTCCAATTGTGTTGCGAGCGTGTAGCGTGTGAAGTATCGCCCCGCCGTATAGCCCCGCAATTCATTGTTCGTGCCATAGATACAGTTCCCATAGAAGGGAGGTTTTCCGGAAGTGCCGCAGAAATCGGCGTCATAGGCCAGGACCTGCTTATTGCTCAAACTCCAGTATTTATCGAACTGACTTCTGAACGATTGGAAGGAATACTTGCTGCCTAAATCCTGGGAGAAGAAATCCGAGCTAAAAGTGAAAAAGGTTCCACTCACGGGATAGAAGTGATTGGGGCGAGTATCGCGCGTCAGCTTCACGCCTATGGCGGTGAGGGTGGTGTGGAGCCCGAGGCCCGAGGGGAGCGGAAAGTTGGTGACATTATTGGGGCGGACCGTAATAAACGAATTGCCTGAGATAACTCGTGGGCCCGCGAAAAACTTCCAGAAAAGGCGGCGGAGGAATTCCCCGAGGAACGCTTCGCCGGTTTGATTGAGGGGCAGCTTCAGACCGGGGAGGAGTTCGCTGCTGTAAATGTTGTAGTTTGCATTGCCATGGATGAAGCCAGAGGTGATTTCATACCTGTTCTCATCCAGGAAGAGCTGGCCCCCCACGGCGAATCCGCGGCTGCCGTTGTCCGTAAAGAGGCCCGCCACGCCAATAGTGGACGGGGGAGAAACCTTGTCGTGCTTGCTAAAGGGGAAGATATAGCCGAGTACGGGGGTCATCCCTGAACCGAGGGCGGGACTGGAAATCGGAAGGGGCGCGACTACAATCCCAGCAGGAATGGCGAACTTCTTCTTTTTTTTCGGCTGCGGCTCTGGCTGGGCAGGCGCGGCTGGCTGCTGAGGCTGGTCAACCGCCTGCGGTGGAGTGGGTTTGTCCTCTTGACCCGGGCTAGATGCCGTCGGTTCTATCTTTTTGGGTTCCTGTGCAATTGCCGGCATGCCTGAGAGAGCGCATAAGCTACAGATTAGCAAGATGTTAAGGCAGAGCGAAAACCCGGTCCTCGAGATGTGACAATGCTCGCATAGACCCCGTTGGTGCATTCCTGTTGGCATTTGACCGTGAGGTACCCTAGCGCAGACTAAAATGTGCGTAACTGGCAAGATTGACAGGTGGTCCTCGCGGTTGAGCGTATACCGAAAGGCGACACTTCGCGTCAAATGAGTCGTGGTCCGACCGTCGGCGAGAATGTCGGAAATCACCCTGGCAACCAATGGTCAGTTCCAGCGGCGTTCATTTTGACCGCCGATGTTCATGTTATGCAATTCGCAACGAACGTTTCATCCTGCGAGCGACAATAGCAATCCCCATACATTAGGCTAGAAGCCATGAATCCAGACCGCCGCGGTTTCAGATTTTCGTTCAACGCGAACGCCGAGATCGCCCCGGAAGGCTCGCCCAGTGCCACTGTCAACGTTCGCGCAACGGAAATCAGCCTTCACGGTTGTTATCTTGAGACGCCCGCACCCTTCGCCGAGCTATCGCCGGTGTTTGTGAAAATTTTCTATGCAAATGAATACTTCGAGGCGAAAGGAACAGTGATCTACGTCAAACCAACTGCGGGTATGGGCGTGGAGTTTCGCGAGCTTAAGCCTCACTGCCGGGTCGTTCTGCAAAAGTGGATTCTCGCCGCGCTACGCAACCAATCGAAATCGAAGTAACGCTCCGGAAAAGCGTCTTGGCGCGCGGGCCTATCAGCGATCCATAGCCAGGCCCGCTAACGCAGAAGAACGGCTCCCTCTTGAAAACATTAGCCGAGGGCAGGGCCCGAACCCTTGCGTAAACCAAATGAAGAGCACAGCAATTGAGCTAGCTACCAACGCGGATATGGGAAAAGGAACTAAAAAGTCCAAATACATTCAAGAGCCACAGCACCACAACGATCACCACAACGGCGTTCAAAATGGACTTAATCGTTCCCTGCATCGGAATGAATCGGTTGACTAGCCAGAGCAGAACACCCACGACGATCAAAACCGTCACTACCGTTAGTAATGGCATCAGTCAGCGACCTCCTTCCTCAGCCGGTTGTCCCGGTGAGTTTCAGCGGAATGGTAAATGGCTGGGGAGGGTCGCACCATACAGGGAAGCGCGTAGAGGACGAGGTGAGATGCGTTATCCCGACTCTTGAGAGAAAATTCGAGAGACCACGGATGGCTAGAACCTGAAAAAGAACCGCGAGAGCCGTGGTGCTTTGTGATGGAGGGTGAGTTGTGTTGGCCGGAACTGACGGACTTCGAAGAATTAGTGCCCGGCGCCGCAAAGGCTTCGCGTTTGCGCGAGGACATCTGCGTCGAACTGAGCGGCCTGCCAGCCATGCGTTGAGCAGACTTGGTCAGCGGTCAGCCCTAGCGCTCCGCGCATGTCTGCCCCTGCTACATTTGCGCCGGTGATTTCTGTTCCGCGAAAAATAGCCCCGTTGAAAAACGCCCCGCGCAAATCCGCGTTTCGCAGGTCTGCGTCCATCAAAATCGTTCCTTTGAATTGAGCGCCGGTCATGTTGGCTTCGAGCAATTTTGCTGAGGAGAGATCGGTCTGCTCCAGAATCGCAAACGACAGGATCGCATGCTCCATTTTCGTGTCTCGCATGTCAGCGCGTGTCAGGTCGGTGCGCAACATTTGAGCGTTGCGAAGATTTACGGCATAGAGCGAGGCGCCGGCGAGTTTCGCGTTCGAAAGCAGGGCGTTCTCGAGTGTGGCGAAGGACATATCAGCACCGCGGAGATCAGCACCGGTGAAGTTCACGCGGGTCGCGTCCGCGGAGACCATCACCGTTTTCGACGCTTGGACACGATCTAAAATTGCATCTCGCAAAACGGCTTCGCGCAAATTGGCGCCGCGCATGTCGGCTTCGGAAAGGTAAGCGCCTTCGAGGTTGGCACGCCAGAGCTTGGCGTTCACGAGATAGGCCTTGTAGGCTCGCGCGAATCGCAAATTCATTTCGTTCAGTTTCGCTCCCGGGACGGACGCGAGAGCTTCTTCACTCCAATTCCCGTGCGGCGGCGGGCCGGAGAGCGTCGCTTCTGTCAGTTCTGCGTATGGCCTGTAGCCGATCGACTGCATCGCTTCCGAGGCCCACCTCAGCAAACTTGCCTGCGAGTGTTGCGTGGCTATGTTGCTGTCGGAGGGCAAACCGCGGTTCACTCCGAGCGAGAAAATCAGCAATGCACAACCTGTCAGTAGGGCCACGCGCGCGGTAGCAAAGCTCAATCGCAATAGGTTCTTCGACTTCTGCCGCAACAAATCACCGGGTTGCAGCACGCGCGCGACGATCGTCGGAACACACGTCGCAGCGGCCACGGAGAGCGTCAAGAGAAATGCGTGCAACAGCGTTCCGCGAAAATCCTGGCGCACCAGATACCGCAACCAAAACAAGAAGAGGGTGGCCGGTACGACCCAATAGGCCAGCACCGTCGCTACGATCGTCTCCAACACCCAAAAAGGCGAGCGACCTTCGCGCATCCAACGGAAATGCCGTCTTACCAGCCCCATCAAGTACCACGGCCCGTCTTTTTCCAGCGTTTGCCCATCCTTGAATACCGCAGGCAGCCCGGACATGCTTCCCCACAAGCGCAGCAGCAGGAAATGAAAGCGGAGATACAAGATGAAGAGTACGAGCGGGGCGCCCAAATAAAAACTGGTCATCGACAGAATTTTGGGGAAACGGGCTACGGGAATCGCGGAAGCGTCGACAACTAGGCGCACGTCAGTCGTCAAGCCGACCAGTGCGATGCAGACAAGACTCGCGCCGAGGATTAAGAAATAAAACCATCGCGCGACTTTTGAAGCATCGGAAATTGCTTTTGTGCTGTCGAAGGATGCGATTGTTTCCGGAAGAATGGCGTCGAAAAGATTCGTTCCTCCAAGGCGACCGACCCAGACGCCTTCCGCGCCATAGAGGTTCGCGCCCATCAAATTTGCACCCCTTAATTCGGTGCCGAGTAAATTGGCTTCTCGCAAATCAGCCTGGACCAGACTAGCTCCGCGCAAATTAGCCATCGAAAGATCCGCGCCAATTAAATTCGCGCGCTGAATAAAAGCTCCTTCGAGGTTGACCCCGGTAAGATCCGAGTGGGAAAGATTGACTCCGCAAAGATCCGCCTTGACTCCGGATTCCCCGCCGGATTCCACCCAGATTTTGTGCTGGTCGAGAATCTCGGCCAGATCAAGAAGAGAAATCGACCCAGTAGCTTCTTCAGCAGAAACTCCATTGGAGAGTTGATTCTGCTTGTCATGCATTTCCGCGAGCATCTTGAAACTTTCCCCCACTCGAAAGGATGGCAGCCATTTTTCCGTTCATGGCGCCCACACTGAGGCCCACAGTCGCCGAGTGTGACCGGTTCGAATCGCCGGCTTGCTTGTGCTGAATCGCTGCTGGGCGAATCCATCATCCCCCACAACACGCACGAAAATCGCCTGCCCAAAAGGACAGGACGCGCAGAGGTAACTGCTCCCTGTGGATTTCGGCGTGCTTCGGTTTCCCGCGCTTCTACGCAGCCGGGCTCCGTCGCAAGTCGAGGTACGCGGAGACCAATCCCCAAACGTAGAGCGCGAGCAGGGCCACGAGGCAGAACGTCCCTAGCCATACGTAACGATCGACCATTTGCAGGACCGTCCATCCGTACATTTCGGTGAGCAGGCTGGGATCGGAAAGGTTCACGCCCTCGATCTCGCCGAACGGAAGATCTTCGAGCGGCCCTCTCCACATCAGAAAAACGTGCATGAAGCTCAGGGCTCCGATGGCGAGCAATCCCCAGCGCAGGCCCCAGCTCTTATACAGCCGGCTTTCGCGCGGCGCGTAAAACGTCGCCATCAGCAGGGTGGCCAGCACGAGGGCGCCACCATCGCCGAAAAAAACGATCAGCGCTTCTGCCGGCGAAGACAGAACGATCAGTTGCAGGAGGAGCACCGCGCCGGCGGCAAGAACCCATCCCCAGCGCTCCGCTTTCCACGCCAGAAATCCGCCAAAGAGAATGGCGGCGGTCACAAGCAGAACGATCCCCCAGGAGCGTTCTTGGCCGTGCGGGGTAACCCAGAGCAGGGGCACGGCCCAGCGGCCGGTGAGCCACGCGGTGATGGCGTGCCCGCTTTCGTGCAGCACCATGGCAAGCATGGCTGCCGCTATGCGCAGAGGCGTGCCCGCGACCAAGCGCGCCAGAAGCAATGCCAACGGAAGCGCGAGGGTGCGGTACTTCAACTCGGTCCGAGCATCGGTGCGGCTAAGGGCGTCGTTGACAGCAGTAGCAGGCCCCGCCAGTACCTGAGGAGCGGACACGGCCACCGCGACGTCCGGACTAACCTGGTTCGCGGCGCTTTCCAACGCCGCCTTGTAGCGCGAGAAAACGATTCCGCACTTCAGACACTCGGTGGTCTGCAATGGATGATCGAATTGGCATTTGGGGCAGCGCATCCGGAGTGGCCCATTCCATTGTAGGAGGGCATCTCGGCGCGTCTACCGGCGTCGGCGGCGTGCTGCCGAAACAGGTATTGGCGTTCAGGAAAGATTTTGGCGGCCAAAATCATGTACCGACCACAACTCCTCTCGCATCGAACTGCGCTGGGAGGAAGTGCTATGAAAGCCGCAGTCGTGCCCGCCGTGAGCAGTTCCTGGCAGATCAAAGATGTTCCTCGGCCTGAACCGGCAATAGGTCAAGTGCTCTTGAAAATGCATGCAAGCGGCATCTGCTACACCGATGTCCACCAAACGCTTGGACACCTTCCGGGACAATTTCCTCGAATCCTTGGCCACGAGCCGGTGGGCGAGATCGTTGCCGTGGCTCCTGATGTGACCATTCGCAAGGTAGGAGACCGCGTCGGTTCGGCGTGGATTCAATCCACCTGCGGGCGCTGCGAATGGTGCCAGCGCGGCCGCAGGATGTTCTGCCCCTATATGAAGGGCACGGGAGCCGACACGCAAGGCGGTCACGCCGAGTACATGCTGATGAACGCCGACGCAACCTATTTGATTCCCGACAAGGTTTCCTACGAGCAAGCGGCGCCGATCTTTTGCGCGGGGTATACCGTTTATAGCGGGCTCCGCTGGGCCGATCCGGAGCCGCACGAGCGGGTGGCCGTGCTTGGAATCGGTGGGCTTGGGCACCTTGCGGTGCAATACGCGAAGGCTGCGGGCTTCGAGACTATCGCGATTTCGCACTCTCCCGATAAGGACAAGATGATTCGCGAGTTGGGCGCGGACGAAATCGTCCGCGACGGAAAGAGCCTCACCGCGGCGGGCGGCGCTGACATCATTCTCAGCACCTCCAACTCGACCAAATCCATGATGGACAGCATTCAGGGTCTGCGCCCGGATGGCAGGTTCATCGTTATGGGCGCCGACGCCGAACCGCTTTCGATCTCGCTGATCGAGTTGCTCTTCAAGCGCATCAAAATCATCGGCAGCCAGCAGAATGGCCCCGAATATCTCTACGAAGCCCTGGATTACGTGGCCCAGGGAAAAGTCAAATCGATAATTGAAACGTATCCATTGGCCGAAGCTGCAAAGGCCTACGAGCGCGTTGCGGAGGGCAAGACCCGTTTCCGCGCCGTCCTCACAATGTAATGCGATACGAGCAGTCGCCGCCGGATGCCGCAGGCGTTTGACGGGGTGCCGCATCCCTGCGGTTTTCAGGGTGCGGGTTTTTCTTTCCGGGTTTTTGTTTCAACGTATCGACTGCGAGGAGCGCGGCGACGGAGTACGAATTGCCCCGCTTAGCTCTTCTTCAGCTCAATGCCGCCGTTGGTTGTGGCGACCTTCAAATCTCGCCCGCCTCCGCCTACCGTGCCGGAGAGCGACTTGGGGCCGAAGCGGCCCTGTACGGTAATAGGAAAGTCCGTCCGAATCCCTCCATTGGTGGTGCTGGCATCCACTTTGAATTCGGCGGAAGACGGCAGCGTGACATCTACACTGCCATTGGTGGTCAGCAGCTCCAACTCGCCGCTCCACTTGGCGTTGCCCATGGACACGCGCACGCCACCGTTGGTGGTCTTGGCGGATGCCCACTCGCTGGTCGAGACTTCTACGTCGCCGTTCGTCGACGCCGCCTGCACGACGCTGTCCAGGTTCAGGCAATGGACGCGGCCATTAGTGGTCAACGCATTGAGCCGCACGCCGCGCGGCACTTGCACGTCAAAGCTAATCTTGGCGTGATGCCCACCATGCCACCAGTTGCCGGACTCCGACGACACGCCGCCGCGGTGGCAGCGCCCCGGCGTGCGATCCTTCGCGTAGACGGCGCAAACCGTGACTCCATCCGCGTACTCGACCACTTCGATGAACAGTTCGTGGTCGTCATCACTGCCCCCGCGCACGCCTGCGACACGCGCTGCATCCCCGGAAGCGCGGCCGGCGTCAATCTCGCCATTAGTGTTGATCACTTCCAGCGTCTGCCCGGCCTTCAGGGCGCCTTGCCAATGAAAATCGTCCGGCGCGAAGACCGTGCGCTTTTCGCCCTGCGCCTGCGCGGGCACACCAGCCACCAGGAAAAACATCGCGATGCAAACCGCGGCCGCCGGAAGCCAGCCCCGTAGTAAAGTTTTGCTCTTCTTCATGATGCCTCTCTCCCTAACGGTTATCTGACGCTTGAACCGCCCCGCCCGTCTCATGGCGTACCGAATATACGGAGTTCGACCCACTTTGGTTCCAAAGACGTTTTGCGCTCTTAATCGCGGGGCTGGCCCCGCCGCAGGCTCCACAATCCGCGCACTGCGAGGATAAAGGTGAACAGGCCAATCACGCCCAGCGCGTGAAGCGTCCAAACAAACAAGAAGGCTGGGCTGGACCTGGCGATCGCGCCGTGGAAGATGCCTGCTGGGCTCATCGCGTGGACGACCGGCACGGCGATCCCAATGAGCGACCCGACGAGCATGATGATGTGGCCCGACCGGCGTTCCGCGAGCAGCAGCGCTCCGCACAGCCAGAGGGCCAGGACAGGCACTGCAACGAGGGTTGAGCCCCCTGCCTCGGGCGTCCCGGGCCTGGCGTGGGTCGTATCGCTGGTCAGGTGCAGCGTCATCAACAGGATCAAGAGCAGAGAGGCGATGGGCAACATGAGGTTCTGTTTCATTTGATATTCTCCTCGTAAATGCGTGTCTGCTCCTCGGTGAGGAGGGCAACCTCCTTAGCAACGGCAGGGCGACCATCAACAGTGTTATCCAGGGGGGAATAAAGCGTGCTTCTTCCTGAAACCTATACGCGGACCTGGACACGAAAGTTTCGGCCTTTCGTTGGTGGAGCGCTGGCGATGCGTCTGCGCAGCTGAAACCGGGAAAGAGCCCGCGGTCTGAAGACCGCGGCTACAGGTTCGGAACGGCCACAAGGGCCGCAGCTAGGTTGGTGTTGACGGATAGGGCAACGGGGGAAAGGTGGCGGGGTGGAGGGTGTGGTATTTTGGGGATGGAGAAACGTGCGCCCCGACCTTTGGTCGGGGCTTTTTCTTTTTGGGGGCCCCTACGAAGACGGGCACGCCCCTACGGGTTGGGGTTGTGTTTGTCGAGGTGCCACATGGCGACGTTCTCTTGAATGTAGCGCGATGCGTTGGCGAGTTCTTCGCCGTTTCACAGGACACGCTCGAAATAATTGCTTTGCCACACTTGCATCGCTCGATTGCCAGTCGTATCTCGCGCGAGTTTTGTTACCGCAGCCTTATAGTTGCGCACGATCGTGGGAACCGATCCTGGTACGGCCTTGCGAAATGCCTCGAAGCGCCCCTCATCTCGTAGGGGCACGGCACGCCGTGCCCGCTCTTCGATGGCGAGGATGCCATGGACGTGATTAGGCATTACGACGAAGGTGTCGGCTTTGACACCGGGAAAGTGATTGGGAATATCGACCCAGCAGGCACGCACGATCTCGCCGATCGGACTGAGGTCAATGCGGCCGGATTCGACCCTGCCAAATAAGCAGTGTTTGAGGAACGCACAGATCGTCACGAAGTAAGCACCCGGGTGAGAGTAATCCATGTATTGGAGGCGGATGGATCTACGGGCGGGGAGCTGAAGCCCTTCGCTCATGAAGGCAGATTACCATAAAAATATATTTAATGATGGGAATAAACCCAGACGGGCACGGCGTGCCGTGCCCTACGAATGGACAAAAAACATGAAACATAAAGTGCCGGATGGCGTAGAGGTATGGAAGCAGTTTGAGGATTTGTTGATTCCGGGGCTGCGGCTTTCGATGAGCGAGCGGGGGTTGTATTCGCATCTGCTGCGGCATAGCCGGCTGGAGGGGAAAGACCGCTTGCAGTTTTCGATTGGCTGGCTGGCGCGTGGTGCGGGCCTCGGCGTGGCGGCGGCTCGCGGGGGAGTGCGGCGGCTGGCGGCCAAGGGCGCTTTGCGGCTGGCCGAAAAAAGCAAACGAGGACACACGATTGAAGTGCGCTTGCCGGCCGAGGTGCGCGGATTGCGGGCGAGAAAAACCGCAGGGCGAGGGGCAAAGCGTTTGCGTGGCGCGGCCAATCTGGAGAAAGCCGACTTTCTGGGAAACCGGGCGCTGCGGGAAGCGATCCACGCGCGAGGACGGCTACTGTTTTTACTGCCTGCGGCGGGTTACATCGGCGACGCGGTGCATCGATCACATCATTCCGCAGGCGAGGATGGGATGGAATGGTTATCGCAACCTGGTATCGAGCTGTCGGAATGCAATTCACAGAAAGGGGAGCGGCGGGCGGAAGATTTCCAGCGGTGGCTGTACCGCGAGGGCCGGCTGGAGAGCGGCGAACTGAAGGAGCGGCTGCGAGCGCTGGAGAAGATGGCGGCAGGGAAGATGCGGCCTGCGGTGAATGGCAAGACGAGGACGCCCGAGGCAGCTCGGCCGGAGCGAGGAGGCTGGGGATGACGCGCGGGGGGAATTGTTCAACGAATGATAGGAATGGGGGAGGAAAAAAAGCAGCCGGGGCACTCCGCTGAGGGGCCGAGGGACCCCGGCTTATCCTGCCCGCCTCCGCAGTGAGCGAGCAAGAAACCTGTGAGAAATTCTGTCCTTCTGGACGCGCCGCAGGCCGCGATCGCGGTTTCTTCGGCGATGCCGTTGCTTCAAAAAATTTGTAAGAAGTCTTGCTACTCCTCGGTCCGGTTGCTGCGGGAGGCAGCCGGAACGCGAAACTGCGGCGGCGAGAAGCTGTTACTTCGAGTCGTTTTCGCCGCGGAGAAATTCATACCGTTCGATGGCGGCGACGACGCCAATGGCGCCTTCGTCGCGCGGTTCGGTCCGCTGAACGCGGCCGAGGCAGCGCACGCGCACCGGACCGGCCAAGGTGATTTCGTTCGGCAGAGTCAGGAGAATTTCGACGGGCGAGCCTTCGCGAACGTCCTTGGAAAGAAAAAAGTAGACGCCACGCGAACTGACGTCGCGGGATTCGGTGCTTGTCTCGCCAACCGCAGCGCCCGTAGTCCATCGGACGGTGAGCGGCAGCCGCATTTGAAAGCGTTGCGTAGTGCGGCGTTCTGAACCGGTCAAGGAAGACCTCCTGATCGAAGTCAGAGTGTATCTGGGAGCGGACTAGGGAACAATAGGACTGCGGGTACAAAATCGATTCAATTCTGGAAGGTACGCATGTACTAGGACGGTGTAGAGAGCGCGTTTTGAGTTGAGGTCGTAGACCGAAGTCCCAGGCATTTGTAAGAGCATGAATCCAAAGGGGTTGTAAGAGACTGTGCTTGTAAAATCATGAAAATAAATGGGTTGGATGCTCTATTTTTGGCGTGTTTTCTCTGTGCGAACGCAGGATTGAAATTGGCGAATGAGGCTGTGGAAACGTGTGGAAAAAACGGGAAGGCCGCATTCTCTTCGCAACGAAAAGGATGCGGCCTCCGGAAGATTCTTGTGAGAGTTACGTCTAAAAGTCAAACTTCAAAGCGAGTTGAAGAATACGCGGATTGCCTATCGTGCTGGAAAAAATTCCGAACGTGGGCGTCCCGAATGCGGTGCCGGGCGCAGTGAAGTTCGGATGATTGAAAACGTTGAAGGCTTCCGAACGGAACGTGAGGCTGTATTTTTCCGTGAGTGAGAATTTCTTGCTGAGATACATGTCCCAGTTCTGCTGGAAGGGCCCACGGTAGATGTTTCTGCCGAGATCGCCGAAGAGCGCGCCGCCGCCTGGGCCTATGACAAAGGATTGATTGCCCGGGCCACCTAAGGTGTTAAGTCCAGAAACGACCGTGCCAGGCGCCAAGGGTTGCGTGGCAGCCAAGACGCCGGAGTTAAATAGGCTGGTGCCGGTGAAATTTTCCGGGCGACCGCTCTTTACGAGGTCTCCTAGATTGCCGACAAGGTTCGGATATGTCGACCCAGGCAATACTCCGAAAAGAGTACCTACATTACCTGCGCAGACTGGGCAGGTGATTGAGGCCGGCAGACCGGATTGAAAAGTGGTGAGACCACCGATGGACCAGTTGCCGAGCGGATAGCTCTTCCATCCGTTTTTAAAGCCGGGAATGGCGTATTCATAGGCAACTACGAGACGTTGCGGAACGTTGAAATCGGAGACCGCGCGTTGACCGCGGATGTCGAGTTGGTTGCTGTTGGCTCCCCCAAGATCCTGGTCGGCACCACCGGATTCATTGTCGATGGATTTGGAATAGGTATAGGAAGCCTGGAGGAAGAGGCTTCCAGTGCGACGATTGACAGTGAAGATGAGAGCGTTGTAACTGGAGTGGCCCAGATCAGTGACCTCATTGAGGCCACCGCCGGCATCGAATCCAAGTACGCCAGCGCGAGCCTCCACGTTGTTGGCTGAGTTCGTGGTGATGATCGACTGCGGCACGCCGTTTTGGCCGCCGACAATGATCGAGTTGGCTGCGTTCGCCAATAGCGCCTGATTCCGCTGGAGGCTATCTATGAGATGCACCCCTTCGGAGCCGATGTAGCCGACTTCGACGAAGAAATGCATTGGAAGTTCACGCTGAACGGTGACATTCCAGTTGCCGACGTAAGGCGTAACAAGGTTTCGATCGAACGGGTTAAGAGACAGGAGCCCGCCGTTGAATTCAGGGGCACCTGTCGCGTCGAGGCCGGTAAATGTCGGAGGCGTCGAAAAGATTGGGAATTGGTTGGCCGTCGGCAGATTCGGATATGGATTGGAAAGCGATATACCTGGATTTGAGCCCCCGAATTGCAGGGCGGACAACTGGAAGAATGGCTGGCTGGTGATTAGCTGCAGGAGGGTTTGGCCCGACGTGCGAATGTAATAGATGCCGTAGCCTGCGCGAACGGAAGTCTTGCCATCTCCCTTCGGATCCCAGGCCAAGCTGATGCGGGGAGCAAAGTTGTGGGGGCTGTTGCTCAAGAGCGTGGAGCGAGACACCCCTGGAGTGCCCTGAATGGCGCCGAAGTTCGCGCCTTGCGGCAAGACGAATCCGTTCAACAGACCTTCGCCTGCGTTTTGGTGCGTAGGAATGTCCAGGCGCGTGGGATCGAAATTGCCCAGGCGGTCCTGCGTGTCCGTCAGCGGGCCCATGTAGTCGTAGCGGATTCCAAGATTTAGCGTTAGCCTTCGAGTGATCTTCCAATCATCCTGGAAGTAAGCGCCTACATCGTTGCCGCGGAAGTCACGGTTTGTGATGCCGGTACCCACGAAAGTTTCACCATTCTTAAAATTACTTCGGAGGAAATCGCTGAAGCTATCGAAGAGGAGGAAGCCGTTCTCGGCGAAATTGTTAAAGAGGTTGATTTGGTAACGGCGATATTCAACTCCCATGCGGAAGGTGTGCTTCCCGTGAGTCAATGCCAGCGTGTCCGCGAAGTTAAAAGTGTTGTCGATATCCTGCTGATCAAAATTGGTGGAGGGACCGCCAAATTCGGGATTGATGTCAAACGTAGCCAGGACAGGGATCTCGGGGTTCGTAGCCGAGTTGAATCTGCTCATGCCAACGGAAGCCAAGGAGGCCGTGGGATCGGCCATATTCGAAAAGGTGATGCGGTTGTAGCCGAAGCGCGCTTCATTGACGAGATTGGGCGAAATCGTGTACGTCCAGGCGATAGTAGCCAGGCGGTTCGTGACGGGCTCGGTGTTGCCGCTTCCGAAGCTGTTATTCACCGCGCTCTGAGCATCCTCGCCACCAAGAGGATTGATGGTATTTGAGTTGGAAAAGAAGAAGCGCTCGGAGATTTTGTGCTTCGAGCCGATAATGCGATCCACGTTAAGGTTGAACTGATCTTCGGTGTAATTAAGCGGCTCAGAAAAAGTGGCTTCGCCGAACTGGCCGGGAGTTCCTGTTCCAGAGGGAATCAGGAAGCCATTGAATTTGCCGGGAGCATTAAGAAGCGCCAGAGCGGTGGGATTGAGGGAGCCTGGGGCGAGCCCAAATGCCGATTCGATATTGGCTTCGGTGCGCTGCGCGGGCAATACGGGAAATGCCGCCTGTGCCGAGCCTGCGACTCCATTGATCTGACGCGTACCTTCATACGAGCCGAAGATGAATGTGTCCTTGAGCTTGGGGACTGGCCCGCCGAAATTTCCGCCAAATTGGTTCTGCTTCAGTTCCGGCCGAGCTGTATCGTTGGAGTTAAAGAAGTATAAATTCGCATTCATGTCGTCATTGCGGAAAAATTCATAAGCTTCACCGTGCCAGGCTGAAGTGCCACCTCGGGTGAGTACGTCGACGTTGCCACCAGAAGTTTTTCCCTGAGAGGCATCGTAGAGACTTGTTTGGACTCGGAATTCTTCGAGGCTGTCCGGTGAGGGGATTGGTACAGTACTGAAATTATTACTGAGCAATTCGTTGGAGTCCGTGCCATTGATGACCAGATTGTTGGCCGTGCCACGTTGGCCCGCTACGAAGATCATGGCTTCGCCGCGGCCCGCTTCGGTGGCGTCGGGCAGCGGCGAAGAGGTCCCGGCGTTAAGACCCAACAAGAACGTGAAATTGCGAGTGGCGAGCGGAAGATTCTGCAAAACTTTTTCAGTGAGAACGTTGCCGAGTGTGGCGTTGCTAGTGTTGATGGCCTGGACGGCATCGGCAGAAACGACCACTTCGGAGGTGACCGCGCCAACTTCCAGCACAATGTTTAGGGTCGTGATTTCGGTTACGTGGACGGCAACGTCATGGAGAACTGTTCGCCTAAAATTTGGGCTCTCAACTGTGATTTCATAGGGACCCGGATCGAGCAGGGGAAAAACCGTGCTTCCATCAGGATTGCTATCCTTGGTCTGAGCAGCGCCTGTTTTTGAGGTGACGGAAACCTTTGCGCCCGCGACAGTGCCGCCTTGGGCGTCAGTTAATGCGATGCGGATAGCACCTTTCTCGGAAGTGATCTGAGCGGAAAGTGATTGCGCGGAAAGGAAGAGTAAACCGATGCAAAATAAGCTGAAAAAAAATAAAACATTACGGCGAGAAACCATCTATATCCCCCGGTGACAAGTATTGGGCACTCATTCTGGACGTACCCAGCCTGGAATGCGGGAGTTAGCGGATTCACCGAATGCGCCGCAGAAACTATCGCTTCTCAGACAGTCATCGTGGAATGCAATCAGAGAGCCAGAAAGGCTAGCTCCCATGCCAATCCGTTAAGGATTTGTTTTCTTAAAGTTATGTCGAGGCTTGACGGTGCGTTGACATAATTTATTCTAAATTTGTATACATACTCATATAAAGGCGCGGCTTACCTTCCGTTTCCTATTCGCCAGGTCTTGGTTTCTCGCCGGACTACATTTATTGGAAGTCTTGAGTCGTTTGCGGGTGGGATACCGTTAGTGCTGGTGATGAGGGCAATCGGCGTGCGACTTGACGTCGAAGCCGCTTGATGGTTGGCGCAGTGGCCAATATGGGGAAATGAAGACTGTGTTGGAGACGGGGGCGAAGCGTGGAAGCCCATTGCGAACGGCTTCGCAGCGAGCGGAAGTCGCAGCGCGCAAGATCCCTCATTGCGACGAAGTTGCGCTCACTTGTGCGAGGCGGAGTTTCCCGCCGGCCCATGCGGCTGGCAGAGCAAGGACGACGAGGGCAACGGGATACCAGTGGGGCCCGAAGGCAGGGCCTCCGTTCCAAGTTACTGCAGCGCCAAGGAGAGTTACGGCAAGGCCCACGAAGCCGAGAATCATGGCATGCAGCATAGAGCGATTGGGAGCGAGGCGGGCAGCGATGTAGCTGCCTAATACGCCGTAGATGGTGCGATAGATCGTCGCAAGCAGGAGTGCGGCATCGTAGCCGGTCATGGAAGCGCCCCACGGAGGGAAGACGTGGATGTTGTGAAGCAACAAGTCCTTGCCCAACGAGAGAATGATACCCACGATCATTCCCGCAAGCACGGCGACGATGCTTCGACCAAGGCGTCGCCCGGGGCCCTTTTCGCTGATTGCCGCTTCGACCATCGCTTGTTCGCTCATGACTTGCCGGCTCCTTTCTCCATCCCAGGAGCTCCCTGAGATTCCACTAGTTGCGCCAGGCGGTCATAGCTCGCAGCCACGCCACTTTCCATGCCGCTCTTGAGGACCCCATCCCGAGCTTCCCTCGACTGGTAGAGCACCGTCTGCGTAACCGTGGTCTTTCCGCCCAGTTCGAAGAAAACGACGGTGCCCAGCGCCTCGCCCGGGTACCAAGCCTGGTCGAACACCTCCGTAGAGACAATTCGTTCTGGCGGCACGATCTCGCGATAAACACCGCCCATGCCCATCTCGCTTCCGTCGGAGTCCCGCCGCCAGACGAAGCGGTAGGCGCCGCCCACCCTCAGATCGATTTCGCAGACCGGCATTGACCATCCGGGCGGCCCGAGCAGCCACTGCTTGACCAGTTCTGGCTTTGTGAAGGCGTCGAACACCAAACGGCGAGAAGCGTTGAACTCGCGGGTCATCACAATCTCCCTGTCGCCTCGCGTCGTCACTTTGAGTGTTTCAGGATTCGCCATAGGAAATCTCCTTTAGCGTTTTGAATATACCTTTCTCTTTCCTTTGGACTCGGACTCATGAAGCTTGAGCTGATCGAGAAGGGCGTCGAGGCGCTGGAAATTGGCTGCCCAGATGCGGCGGTACTTCTCGAGCCATTCGGTGGCTTCTGCAAAGGGCTTGGCTTCAAAGTGGCGGGGGCGTCGCTGGGCGTCGCGGCCGCGCGAGATTAGGCCGGCGCGCTCGAGGACCTTGAGGTGCTTGGAGATGGCGGGCTGAGTCATCGAAAAGGGCTCGACAAGCTCGTTGACAGAGGCGTCGCCGGAGGCGAGGCGGGCTAGGATGGCGCGGCGCGTGGGGTCGGCGAGGGCGGCGAAGGTGGCGTCAAGTCGATCGGAGGAGGTCATTGCATAACCTATGGGTTGTACAACCATTCGGTTATATATAAAGGGGAGCGAGATGTCAAGCTCTGACAAACTTTAACCAGCTGTGCGCCTGGCTCACGCGATAAGCAGGCGCGGCGGCAAGTCTTTGTGGAGGAACACCATTTATTTTGGCAGCGAAGAGGCGGGCGTGCCTGGCTGGGTATGAAGCGATGCGAACGAACTCGGCCTTGCGAGCGAGGTTGCTTTGGACTTGTGATTAAGCTGCCTGCGGAAAAAGCGGCAATCGCAATCGTGGCAACGAAATGGTTTGACGGAAAGTTTGGCCAAGAATGCCTCGAAAAATCCTCGGGTTTTGGATCTACGAGTTCGTTCGCTTTGACACCATGGACAACGAAGGGGCATGGCGGGCCTCTCTTGAAGGATAAGGAGGAAAGCAGAGAGCCGTCCCAGCCCGGGCTCTTCGATCTCTCGAAGAGTCTCGTCTCTCTGCTCTCCTCGCACGTCCACAATCGCGGATGGAGGCTTTCTTGTCTATCCCATGAATCCTGTAGAAAGTGATGGGGCAGAAAAGGAGTCAACGCCGTCATCTGAGCAGCGGTATTTACTTTGGAAAATCGCGAAGATATGCTCTGGCATGCTCAAAACAAAAAGATGTGCCCTGGCGTTCGCCGGAATTGCTGCTTTCCTGTGCGTTTTCGTTTGCGTCATTCCTTGTGACGCGCAAGTCGCTGCAACGGTGAATCCGTCGCCCAACGTGCCCACGCCTGAATCCGTGCTTGGTCACAAGCCGGGCGATGACTTTTATCTGGCGAACTATGATGAGTCTCGCGAGTATTTCCGCAAGCTCGCGGCAAGTTCGAACCGCGTCAAGTTGATCAATGTGGGCAAAACAACTCGGGGCCTCGATTGGGATATCGCAATTATTTCTTCGCCGGAAAATCTCGCCAGCCTGGATAAGTATAAAGAGATTTCACAGAAGCTGGCTGACGGACGGGGCTTGTCGGAGGCGGAGGCGCACGTGCTTTCGCAGCAAGGTAAAGCCATTGTGCACATCGATGGAGGACTTCATTCTTCGGAAGTGGCGGGCGCGCAGCAGTCGATCAATCTGGCTTACAAGCTGGTTTCTTCACAGAACGACCCGGAAGTCGACGCGATCTTAAGCAACGTAATTCTGATGCTGTGGCCCACGCTCAACCCCGACGGGCAAAACGAGGTCGTGGCGTGGTACCGCAAAAACGTGGGCACGACGTACGAGGTCAGCCCGCTGCCGGACCTCTATCAGGAGTACGTGGGGCACGACAACAATCGCGACGGCTACATGAACAATATGCTGGAGTCGCAGGACGTTACGCGGACGGAGATCGAATGGGATCCCGTCATTTTCTACTGTCACCATCAAACGGCGCCATTTCCGACGCGGATTTTCATTCCGCCGTTCGTCGAGCCGATTTCGTCGAACATTCATCCGCTGATGGCGCGCTGGCTGAGCGTCATGGGGACGAGCATGGCGGCTTATCTGGATGAGCACGGCATGCCCGGCGCAGTCAACCGGGTGGGCTTCGACAACTGGTATCCGGGATTCCTGGATTACACGCACATATTCCGCAACAGCATTTCGTTTTTCACGGAGACGGCGCTTTTCCGGTACGCGACGCCGAGATTCTATCCGGTGGATGAATTCCCGAAGGAGCAGCGCGGGTTGCGTTCGGAGATGTTTTACAGCAGCCCGTGGAAGGGCGGCTGGTGGCGGCTGCGCGACGCGGTGAACTACATGGAGGGCGCGTCGATGTCGGTGCTAGACACGGCTGCTAAATATCGAGAGGAACTGCTCTATAACCGCTATCAGGCGGCGCACGATAACGTCGAACGGTTCCGCAAAGAGGCGCCGTTCGGGTACGTGATTCCACGAGAGCAGCGAGATCTGCCGACTACAGCCACGCTGGTGCAAAAACTGATGGTCAATGGCATCGAGGTGCAGCAAGCGACGAAGCCTTTCCACGCGAACGGCCGCGAATACGCGCCGGGAACATGGGTGGTGCTGATGGATCAGCCGTTTTCGCCGTTGGTGAAGGAATTGTTCGAACCACAGATCTATCCTGATCTGCGCGAAACGCCGAGCAGTCCGCCGAAATTGCCGTACGACGTTACGGGCTGGACGCTGCCGATGCAGATGGGCGTACAGGTGTCGCCCGTGCTGCAACCGATCGGAGCGGCGGAGCGCGGAGCATTGCAGAAGCTCGAAAAGTTCACTCCGCCCGCGGGGAGCGTTGGCGGAACGGGTGGCGTATACGTCTTGAGCCACAAGTCTAATGCGAGCTTCAAACTGTTGAACGAAGTGCTGGCGAGCGGAGGACATGCCAGTTTCGTGGCTGGCGAAACCGAAACTTCTGACGGGATCGAAGCGGGCGCGATCGTGGTATCGGGCATCGAGCGCGACAAACTCGACGGACTTGCCAAGGAAAATTCGCTGGCACTTAAAGCAGTTGCGGCGGCGCCGAAAGATTTAGTTAGCGTGAAGAAGGCGCGCGTCGGGTTGTATCGCGCGTGGGTTCCGCTCATCGATGAGGGGTGGACACGGTGGATCCTGGAAAATTTCAAGTTCGATCCGGTCACGTTGCGCAACGGCGATATTCAGGCTGGAAGTTTGCGCGAGAGGTTCGATGCCATTCTGATTCCGGATGGCTCGCCAGAAGCAATTTTCAATGGTTTCGGAGCCGGAAGCGTGCCAGGAGAGTACGTGGGCGGGATCGGCGAACTGGGAGTGATGGCGCTGCGAGAGTTCGTGCTGGCGGGAGGCACGCTGATCGCGTTTAACAATGCATCGGTGTTCGCCGTCGATCAACTGGGCTTGCCGGTGAAGAATGTGCTGGCTGGGGTGAAGGATGAGGAGTTTTTTTGCTCCGGTTGCTTGTTGCGCGTCGAAGTGCAGGATATGGCGCATTCGGCGACGTGGGGACTGCCACACGATCCGATCGTAATGTTTGAGCGCGGTCCGGCGTTTGAGGCAAAGGACGGCTTGCGGGGGCGCGTGCTGGCGGCGTATCCGAAGGATGAGAGTCCGCTGATGAGCGGATATTTGCTGCATCCGGAGCGCATCCAGGGAAAAGCCGCGGCGCTGGAGGTGCAATACGGCAAGGGGCGCGTTTATTTGCTGGGGTTCCGGCCACAGTGGCGCGGGCAATCGCATGGCACTTACAAGTTTTTCTTCAACGCATTTTACGAATCGCAGGGACTCTCGAAACCGGGGTCAGCGATAACAACAAAGGGGGGAGAGACGTCCGCGCCGCACCAAGAAGCCACGCAGACCAAACCGCCGGCGCAGTAAACGCAAGCGCGAACTGTTCGATTAGGCGGTGATGTACGGCGGGTCTCGGTGAGACGCGAAATGTGTTACGTCTGGTCGATGAGGCGGTGGTGAATCGCGTAGAGGGCGAGCTCGAGGCGATCGGAAACACCTAATTTGTCGAAGATGTTGTGCAGGTGATTCTTTACGGTTTGCTCGCTGATGAAAAGTTTTTCGCCGATTTCTTTGTTGCGGAAACCTTGAGCGACTAGCTGGACGATTTCTTTTTCGCGGTCGCTGAGTAAAGGCTTTTCGCGGCGCGGGCCGGACTCGGAAGATTTCGAGAAGGCTTTCATGACCTCGGCGGTCATCCGATTGTCCAGCCAAATTTCGCCGGCGTGAACGCGGTGAATACTTTTTACGAGCAGGTCCGTGGCGGACTGTTTGAGAACTACGCCGCGCGCGCCTAGACGCATGGCGCGGACTACGTCGCGATCATCTTCGGCGGCGGTGAGAACGATAACGCGCGTGGGCAGGGTATCGAAATTGACTTCTTCGAGGACGGCGAGGCCGTCTTTATCGGGCATGCGGAGATCAAGCAGCAGGATTTCAGGCTTGAGCTTGGCGAGGAGCTTAATACATTCCGCGCCATTCTGGGCTTCGCCGACTATGGTGATGTCCTCGTCGGAATCGAGGAGTTTGCGGAGGCCATCGCGAAAGATCGCATGGTCATCGGCTAGCAGGACGCGAATTTGTTGTTTAGTTTTGGCCATGTCAACCGAGTGGAACCTCGATAGTCAGTCGAGCGCCATGGCCGGGGTTTGACTCTACAGTCAACAGGCCCCCCACAGTACGCGTACGCTCCTTGATGGAAATCGGACCCAATCGCAGGCGGTCGAGCTCATCCCCGGTAAACCGGCCGGCGAAACTGAAACCTTCGCCGTTGTCGTCAACAACCAAAACGATGCGACTGTCGTCCTGCGACAGTTTTACCACGACATGGGAAGCCTTAGCATGCTTTTTTATGTTGTTGAGTGCTTCACGGTAAATCTGGAAAATCTCGCGGCAGACGCGGTCGGGAGCGTGCAGGTCGGCGGATTCAATCATAACGTCAAGTGCAAGGGTGGATTCGTTGCGGTAGCGCTCGGCAAAACCATGCATTAAATCGACGAGATCGGCGCTCTGGACACGGAGAGGGCGCAGGTCGGTGACCATGCGGCGGAGCTCGGCGGACTCGTTTTTTACGGTGTGCTGGAGGTTGCCGAGGTTAGCTTCGGCCTGGTCGGGAGAGGAGGCAACTTTGCGGCGAAGGACGTCGAGCTGAATTTCGATGCTGAGGAGGGTCTGGAGAATGCCGTCGTGAAGGTCGCGGGAGATGCGACTGCGCTCGCCTTCAATGGCGCGGGCGCGGAGATGGCGCAGGAGGAAGACGTTTTCTAGCGAGGGGCCGATGTGGCGGGAGATGCGTTCGAGCCAGGCAAGGTCGGGGCGCTCGAAGGGCTTGCGGCCGTTGATTAGGAAGAGGCGGCCGGCGGGCTGGCCCATCTGGTCAAAGGCCACGGAAAGCATGGAGCGCATGTGGAGCTCCTGCTGGGTAGGGCCGGGAAGGCGCGGGAGGGTGGCTAGGCGGCGGCCATCGCGGCGATCCCAGCCGAAACCGCTGCCGGCGCCTTCGAGGCTGTTCCAGCAGACGGTGGCGTCCATGTCGTCGAGGAGGAAGCCGTCGGCGCGAGCCAGAGAGTAGCTTTCGGGGACGAGGCGCTCGCTTTCGCCGGCTTTCAGGCGCCAGAGGTAGATGCGTTCGAGGTCGGTATCGCGATACGCGAGAAGGGCGACCTCGACATGGAAGGCGCGGGCCAGCTCGTCGAGGAGAAGGCGCAGGGATTCGGCCAGGCCCTGGTCGACCTGAAGCGTTGCTGTGATGCGGGAGAAGAAGTCGTTTTGGGAGGCGAAGTGGCGGCTGCGGTCGGCCAGAAAGGCCAAGGCAGCGCCGCCTGCGAAGGTACCCCCTACGAGGCCGACCCAGGCGATAACGCGCATCCAGCCGATTTCGCCTTTCACGGCGGTGAGCAGAACAAGGATTAGAGCTAGTGCGCCGGCGAGGGGGATGGTGGCGCGGAGTCCCCAGCGCATGCCCGCGACCCAGCAAACGAACAGGTAGGGAAACCAGACGGGAACGGAAAGCGGGCTGATGTACATGAAAAAGCCAAGAGCCAGAAGATCGCAGGCAATCGGCAGGTGCCAGGATCGTTTGCGGAGGAAACGCTCGAGGGGAATGACTGCGAGAGAAAGGATTAGATAAGCGACCAGGAAAGTGATGGAACGCTTGGCTGCCTGGGGATCCGGCTGTTGGAGCAACGCCAGAATCGAAAGCAAAACGATAATCGGGCGCGCGTAGACGATTTGCCGCTCGAGATGGCGGCGATCCGTTTCGTGGGGGCTCATGCGCGGGGACGCGATTCCTCTGGATTAGTCTAACAAGCTGTGGAGAAGGTGCGAGGCGGCGTATTCGGGTTGCGACGATTTAGGCAATGCAGGGAGAGTTCGCGATCTTAACCGACTGAGCTATGCCGCGCGCGGCTGGGCGATAGGTTAGTTTCCGGCGCGCACCCTAATCATGGACCGTGTAATCGAACTGACCCAAGATTTACGTCTGGCTGATATGTTGCGCGAATAGTCGACTTAAGGTCGCTGCTGTTAACTTTGCGACTTTGCCGCGTACCAATGGGCATTAATCTCTGCGAACCTGTCCCATTTTCTTGGAAGATCCTCGATTGGGTAGATTGCTGATACAGGGCAGACCGGGATGCATGCACCGCAGTCAATGCAATCGTCTGGATTAATGTACAGCTGCGGTGCAGTCGCAAACTCGGATTCGTCTTTACGTGGATGAATGCAGTCACACGGGCAGACGTCCACACATGCGGTATCCTTTGTGCCGACGCATGGTTCGACGATTACGTATGCCATACAGCCCTCCTATGTGTCACAGAAGGGTCTTGACTGCGCGTTTCCCCTAATTCGGGGTTAGTTTTCAGCCAAGCGAACCTGCTCCTGCGGAAATTCAGAATAGGGTCTTACGGCAAAGGGAGCGATGACTTAAGTCACAGTCGTCGAGACAAAGAATAGGAGATTGGAGAATCTAGACACCGCGACCTATTTCATCCCGCAGGACGGCGAGATTGGGGATATTGACAGTGCGTTTGTTCATCACAATTAGTTTGTCTCCATGCAAACGTCCAAGGTTTCGAGAAACTAATTCCCGAACCGTACCGAGGCGGACGGCCAGTTGTTCATTGTTCTCTGTCAGTTGAAAATGGATTCCCTGCGGGGTCTGTTGGCCGTTCTCTTCTGCCAGTTGAACGAGGTAGGCTGCCAGACGTGCACGGACTGTGGAGAAGGATAACTCTTCGACTAGGCTGACTAAGTGGCGAAGCCTATGTCCGAGAACTTTGAAAACCTTCAAAGCCATTTCGGGGTTTTGCAGGCACGTCTTTCGAAAGGTCTCCGCCGACAGCCGTAGCAAGATGGTTGAGCTCGCAGCCTCAGCACCAGCAGGATAACGACCACCGTCAAAGACGGCCACTTCCGCGAGCGAACTCCCTTTGCGCTCGATACTGAGGAGTTGCTGTCTCCCGTTCACTGCGGACTTGAGAATCTTGACCGTTCCTTCTTCGACAATCAGTAGTTCACGGCATACGTCACCCTCTCCGAAAATTACACTCCCCTCGTCGAAATATATACGACTCACACTCTCCGCGATTAGGGCCAGTTCCACCTCAGACAGATCGGTGAAGAGCGGTAACCGACGGAGCGTTTTGACAAAGTCAGACCTAGAAGTGTCCATAAATCTCGGATTACACGTGCGATTTTAGACCAAGTCCGTTAAATTCCCTCTCCTTCAGGAGACGGAGTAGACTTCATGGGCATTTTTGCGGGGCCGAGGCTTCGCGCCTTCACGTAGCGATTTGGCGCGTGCGTGCATCAAAATTGTATGAAGTTTAAGAAGATCGAACCGGACGCATTTGTGTGCACGACATCGGCGGCGCGGCCGTTTGGGTGTATGGAATTGTGGGCGGGAAATGAGCGGGCGCATCGCACGCTGGAGTTGGCGGGGTTGGAAGCGGACGTCATAGCTATACCTTCGGGGGCGGATCGGGGCGGGGACCTTTCTGCGGTGTTTTCGTGCAGCGACAATATTGCGCGGGTGGTGCTGGCGGATTGCGTGGGGCATGGGTATGTGGCTAGCGGAGTGGCGCGGCACGTCCATCACTTGCTGCACAAATTTCAGGATGTTCGAGATACGGCTGGGTTGCTGGCTTCTTTGAATGATGAGTTCACTCTGGATTCGGAGAAATCCAAGGGCGCGTTGCGGCTGACAACCGTGGTGACCGGGACATTTGATGGCGGGACCGGGGAGTTTAATTTTGCGTATGCCGCGCATCCGCGGATGCTGCTTTGGCGAGCGCGCGAGAACAAGTTTTATGAGCTGGGAGAGGGGATGGAGAACTTACCGCTCGGCTTCGTCACGGGAGAAATGTATAGCGAGCAGAGCGTTCGGCTTCAGCCGGGGGACATGATTTTGGCATTTTCGGATGGCGCGACCGAAGTGCAGTCACCTGGTGGCGAGCAGCTGACGCCACGGGGATTTCTGCAGTTGGCGGAATCGACTTTGGCAAAAACGCAAGGACCAGTCCGGCTTCCGGATTTTTCCGCGGCTTTGCTGGACGGCGTGCAACTTCACAGAGGAAGTTCGGACCTTGAGGACGACGTGACCTTGCTGACTTTGCGGCGCTTGGGCTGAGGACGCCGGCGCGATCTGCCAAAAATCAATTAAGACGGGCACGGCATGCCGTGCCCCTACGAGATTGGTGGGCGGACCGCGGCTACGGCGCGGTTGGCGCGGGCGGGTGCTCCGCAAAGTATTGATCGAGACTAGCGCGGAATTCCACCACGGCTTGCTGGACGTTTTTATCGAGGGCGGCAACAACCGCGCCAACATCTTTTCTGCTGGCGGGTTCATCATGCGTGTAAAAGTGCGTCCACACGGAGGTGCCTGTCTTGATATTGCGTAGCTCCAATTCCATGGTGACCCGGCCGACGATGGCGGCTCCGGAAACTTCCTTGAAGTCATAGAGCCGCCCGTGCAAGAGAAATTCTCCGCGAATGTCGCTTCGCAACGTATAGACGCCGCGATAATGGCCGGAGGCGCGAAACTGCCGAAGAATGACTTCCGCGATCATCTCCGTGGGAGGCTCCGACCAACGCTGATATTCGTAGGTCCCCATGCTTTCGCCGCCGGAACTGTAAACAATTTGGTCCGCGCGATAGAGAGCCGGTCCCGTGAGGCGGCCGATCAGTAGCGTGATGGGAACCGGATTGGGGTTGGCTGCGGGCGCCAGGTCGCCGGGAACGGTGAGCTGATAGTATTTGCTCGGCCGGGCGGCGCCGCATCCGGCCGCCAAACCTACGGCCAGCACAAGCAGCGCGAGTGTGATTTTCGCCGTCATCGTCGATTGGAAAATCGAAAGTTTGCGGCTGATGCGCGGCAGTTGGATGGACGGTTCAGTGGTTCTCGTCATGAGTTGCTTATTTCCTCGCTTCATTTGTGCTCACCAGGTTTGTGATCGGGTGGATTGGTGGCGCGAATGAGAGTGTAAGGACGCTTCTTGATGGTGTCCGTGAATTCCTTGAGATTCTGGGAGACGCGGCGGAAATTATCGAGGAGTTCGTCGATATTCTCGGAGTTGACGTCGAGCGTCTGGTCGACGCGGCCGGTAATGTCGGTAAGCGTCGTCAAAGACTTACGAAGATCAATCACTGCCTGGCGCACATCGGCGCGGTTTTCTCCGAGGAGTTCGTCGAGATGAGTGAGAGCTTGGTTGGCTTCATCGGAAGTCTTGCGCAGGTCTTGAAGCAGCGGTTCCAGCTTCTGGCTTGCGGAGTCCAAGTGCTGAATTGTGGATTTGATCCTCGGACGGTTGTCTTCGATTAGGCCTCGCGTGTCGGCCAGGGTGGCGGAAAGATTTTCGCGGTTCCTGGCGTTGAGCAAGTCATTGACGCGCTCTACAGTCACTTTCAATTCCGTGGCGCGATCGTTCAGCGATTGAATGAGTTGCTTCGCTTGCGGCGCGAGGTCATTGATTTGAGCGGTGAGTGCGTTGAAATCGACGTAAGGATCCGATTGCAACAAAGCGCCAGGCGGAGCGAGAGCGGCTTGCGCCCCGCCTGGAAAAATCTCCAGATGATTGTCTCCCAGGGGACTCATGCTCATGATCTTGGTGTGGCTGTCTGTCTTGACGGGCAAATCGGTTTGCACGCTGAAAACCACGTCGATTTGAGAAGGATTTTTTGGGTCGATGGCAAGTTTCTCGACGCGGCCTACTTTGGGTCCACCTGCGTAGCGAACGGTCGCGCCCTGCTCAAGCCCGCCAGCGAACGGAAAGTAAGCATGATACGTCTTCGCGCTACGGCCAAAGACACCCGAGATGGCGAAGACCATGCCGATGAGCACCGCAGCGGCAGCTATAACGAAGAGTCCCACGAAAACCTGGTCGCGCTTCCCTGCCATCACGTCCTCTTTCCCCTGCTGATGCTCGTCACAAGCGGCGGTCTTGCGTGAGCATTTGCAGATAATCCATTTCGCGGGCTACTTCCGGTTCGGGCACACGGTCCAGAAATTGCCGCACGCGCGGCTGCGTGCTCGCACGCATTTCCGCGGTCGTGCCTATGGCTACGACGTGGCCTTTATCGATGAGCACCATGCGATCGGCAATCAAATAGGCGCTGGCCAATTCGTGAGTGACCACGATGATAGTCATGCGGAATGCTTGCTTCAATTCCAGAATTAGTTGATCGATGCCGGCGGCGATAATCGGATCCAATCCTGCCGACGGCTCATCGAAAAAAAGAATCTCCGGGTCCATCGCCAGAGCGCGAGCAACAGCCGCGCGCTTCTTCATACCACCGCTCAGTTGCGACGGCATGTAATATTCGAAGCCGGCGAGTCCTACCTGCTCCAGCTTTAGCCGCAGCATGATTTCAATCGTGGAGTCTTCGAGCTTGGTGTGCTCGCGCAGCGGTAACGCTACGTTTTCGCCGACGGTCATGGAACCAAACAAGGCGCCGCCCTGAAACGACATGCCAATCTTTTTGCGAATTTCGTCCATCTCTGAGTCGGGAATTGCCGCAATGTTTTTGCCTTTGATCCAGATTTCACCGGAGCTCGCTTTTTCCAGGCCGACGAGCGTCCGCAAAAGAGTACTCTTTCCGGAACCGGAACCTCCTAGTATTACCAGCGTCTCCCCGCGTTTCACGTCAAAAGTGATGCCGTGCAGAATCTCGACCTCGCCATAACTCACGCGCACGTCGCGCAGAGAGAGCATCACTTCTGAATCGAGCGAATCCGTATTTTCTAGTTCCGTTGCCAAAGTCGCTCTTTCCTAACTGCCACTGATAAAAAAGAACAGGGTCGTAAAAACGAGATCCACAAGCACAACAAGAAAGATCGAAACCACGACAGCCCGCGTAGTGGAACGGCCGACTTGTTCAGCGCCAGCGCCCGTGTCCAACCCTTCCTGACATCCAACGGCGGTGATGGTTATACCAAACATTACGCTTTTCACGAGGCCGGTCATGATGTCACGCAGAAGGAGCGAATCAAGAGAGGCTTGAATATAACGGGCAAACGTGAAATCGGCCTGAGCTACTCCGAAAAGCGAACCGCCGAGAATGCCCATCGCGTTGGCCCAGATCGTAAGGCAAGGCAGCATCAGAATCATGGCCAGAAATTTCGGCGTGACCAGGAAACGGATTGGACTGATGGCCATCGTTTCCAGCGCATCGATTTCTTCCGTGACCTTCATGGTGCCGATTTCGGCGGCGAACGCCGAACCCGAGCGGCCGATCACCACGATGGCCGTGATGAGCGGGCCAAGTTCGCGCGACATCGAAATCGCCACGGCCGTGGCGACATAGCTTATCGCGCCAAATCGCCGCAGCTCATACGCAGCCTGGAGCGCGAGAATCAACCCAATAAAAAAGGTAATCAGAGAGAGAATCGGCAAAGCCCGGACGCCTACGTCCATAGCCTGGGAGACGGCGCGCTGCAACCGTAGCGGCTTGCCCTGGAACGGCGCTACAAAAGTGTAGTAAGCCGCCTGGCCGCCGAGTGAAGCGAGTGAACCGACGTAGGCAAGGCTGTTCATTACGCTGCCGCCGATTTGTGACACGAATTGCATACTAGTCTGTGTAACTCATTCCCTGGTAACGCAATTCAATGAAACTCAGTAAAATCCGCCGCCCTGAGATAAACCTGCTAGCCCGCCAGCGCCTGTTCTTCGTTATCGTAGACTTCAAAGATCTTCAGCAAACGCGAGAGCTGCAAAACTTCCCGCGCAGAGGTGCTTAATCCAAACAAGATGAAGCGCGAGCCGACGTCGCGGGACGCCTTCAGACCCTCCACCAAAGAAGCTACGCCAGAGCTGTCGATGTAGCGCACCTTGCTCAGGTTCATCACCACGCGAGGCGTGCGATTGTCTCGCACTTCCTTCAAAAGCGCCTTTCGAACGGCGGGCGAGTTCGCCAGGTCAATGTCTCCGGACACGTCGAAAATCGTTGTCTTATCGAGTTGCCGGCTGGAAATCTGCACAGTGTATTCTCCTTCAAGCGGTTACGAGTTCGAGTCCTGCTTCGCGGCGCGCACGTACTTGACCAAGCGGAGGCGGTTGGTCCCTTTCGCGCGCTTGTATTCGACGACGTCCATGCTTTGCTGAATAAAATGCAGCCCGAGTCCGCCAGGCTTTACTTCTTCGAGTGCTCGCATGCACAGTTGCGCATTCTTTATGGAGGGTCCGCGATCACACAGCAGGATCTCGAGTCCCTCGGACGCGTTCGGAGTGGCCTGCCGGTGGACGGAGCGGAAGAACATCTCAATCGGCTGGTCGGGCCGGCCGTTGTACGAATGCCGGATAATATTCGTCAGCGCTTCGTCAACAGCACGAGTGACTGCGCGACAATCCGGCGCGGAAAATCCGAACGATTCCGTCAGGCGTTCCACGGCTCCGCGTACCGCACACAGCAAGCTGGGATCGCTGGGCAACTCCAGCCTCAGCAACAAGCCGCGGCTCAAGTCGCCGTTGCGCTCTCTGGCCTTGCTTCGCCGCGCTGGATGGAGGATCTTCATGTGAAACTCAATTTCTCCCCGTTTTGATTCGACTGCAGGGCAAACGCCTGTCACGCCCTGATTTTCGCTCAACAAAACGCCACAAAAACTTCAGCCGCTTCTTACGTGCCATGAAAAGCCATGCCCACTTGCAACGCTCTTCGAAGAGGCCCAAAAGCGCCGGCGGTTCCAGATGCTTGCGGAAGGCCACTCCCAGCAGCCACGGAGAACAGATACGGACGGCGGGTCCTCAGGCCTGGGCTGAGTTTTGCTTAGCGTACTGTAAGCGTTTGGGGCTGCTTCTTGCAATGCCCGCAATGAAAGTTGGATGCTCGGCACGGATGCTTAGGTTCACGGAAAGCGACGGCGAGGCGCCCGGCTGTTTTCTTCGCAAATTGATCGAGAAGCCGCGCACGCTGGAAGCTGTTCTGAGCCGCTTTTCCATCGCGAGAAAGTAGCGTAAACTAGGTAAATCGAACGGTGGTGGGAGTAGCTCAGCTGGTAGAGCGTCGGTCTGTGGCACCGAATGTCGCGGGTTCAATCCCCGTCTCCCACCCCAACCTTCCTTGTTTTCACAGACTCCAGTAGTCTAAGAACCTTTCAGGATTATGCTCCTGGTCAACGATAGGCAACTTCGATGATGATCTTGATTCAATGCGGCGCCGTATTGTTCGACATGGATGGCGTGCTGGTGGATTCCACACCCGCGGTCGCGCGAGTGTGGACCAGTTGGGCGTTAGAACACGGTTTGGTTCCCGACGAAGTCGTACGCAAAGCACATGGCAGGCCGAGTCTCGCGACAATCATCGAATTGCTTCCACACGGCGATCACGACGCTGAAAATCGCGAAGTCGAACACCTGGAAATTGAGGACATCGCGGATGTTGTGGCGCTCCCTGGAGCCTTGGACCTTTTACAAGCCATTCCGGAAGCGCGCTGGACCATCGTTACGTCCGCAAGTCGGCGGCTGGCGGAGGTACGTTTGCGGGCAGCAGGATTGCCGATTCCTAGACATCTCGTCACCGCCAGTGATCTCGAGCGTGGCAAGCCCTTCCCCGATCCGTATCTAAAAGGGGCGGAGGTTCTGGGAATTTCGCCTGCGGATTGCGTTGTAGCGGAAGATGCCGCCTCCGGAGTCCGCTCGGGCAAAGCGGCGGGCGCGCGCGTACTCGGATTGCTCACCACCTCGACAGAGGAAGAGCTTTCAAGCGCCGGAGCAGATTGGATTGCGGCGGATTTAAGCGCGCTTTCTTTCGATCCACAGGGGAAAACTGCGGCCCTCGCGTTCCGCTTACAGGAGAAGAAGTAGCGCGAGACCGCGGCAAAAGAGATACAATTTTGCGTTTCGCTGAGTGGGCTAATTCAATCTGAATGGGAGAATGTCGCGATGAGCCTTTCGAAGTGCTGCAAGTTTTTCTTGGTGTGGGCTTTATTTTTGAGTTCACGGCCTCTCAGCGTGCAGGCGCAGGACAAAGACGCAAAACCCGCTGACAAACCGGCAGATGCAGCAGCTGCGGCAGCGCCTGCGCCGAAGGAAGAATCCTCCGTTACGGACCACTCGATCAAGATCGGCTCGCAAACGATTCCCTACAAAGCGACAGCGGCAACCATTCTCCTGAAAAATGAAAAGGACGAGCCCATCGCGCTGCTCTATTCGACGGCGTACACGCGTAGCGACGTGAAAGATCCGAGCACGCGCCCGATTGCGTTCGTCTATAACGGCGGGCCGGGCTCCGCGTCCGTGTGGCTGCACATGGGCTCGTTCTCGCCAAAGCGCGTCGTGACTGTGAACGCCGATGCGACGCCACCCGCGCCATACAAGCTGGTGGACAACGCGAATTGCCTGCTCGACAAAACGGATTTGGTGTTCGTCGATCCCGTCGGAACGGGATTCAGCCACGCCGTGGGCAAAGCGCAGGACAAGGATTTCTGGGGCGTGGACCAGGACGTAAAGTCGCTCGCGCAATTCATCAATACCTATGTGAGCCGCAACAATCGCTGGAATTCTCCTAAGTTTTTGATTGGCGAAAGCTATGGCACATTTCGTTCAGCGGCGCTTTCGAACTATCTGCAATCACGCGACGGCATGGACTTCAACGGCATCGTCCTGATTTCTTCGGTGCTGGATCTGGGAACGATTTCCTTCAATCCCGGCGAAGACATGCCCTACGTTTTTTATTTGCCTAGCTACGCGGCGACGGCGTGGTATCACAAGATGCTCAAAGACCGCCCGGATAATTTGCCCGCGTTTCTCGAGGAAGCGCGGAACTTTGCGCAAACGGGATATCTGAACGCGCTGGTGAAAGGATCGAAGCTCGGCGCCGCCGAGAAATCCGAAGTCGCGAAACAACTCTCGCGCTACACAGGCTTGAGCGAAGACTACCTGATCAAAGCCGATCTGCGCGTGAACCTCCCGCAGTTCATGAAAGAGTTGCAGCGCAGCCGCGGCTTGACCACCGGCCGCCTCGATGCCCGCTTCTCCGGCTATAGCTACGATCTGCTCGGCGAATACGCCGAATACGATCCGCAGGACACTTCCATCACTGGGCCTTTCACCGCGGCCTGGAACACCTACGTTCGGGAAGAGCTGAAGTTCGGGCAGGACAAGGTCTACCACACCGGCGCCGACGAAGCCGGCAACAATTGGGACTGGAAACATCGCAGCGGAGACAACTTTGGCTTTCCCGGTTCACCAAATGTCGAGGGCGATCTGATCCAGGCGATGCTCACGAATCCGCATTTGCAAATCGAAGTCGAAAATGGATTCTACGATCTGGCCACGCCGTTCTACGCCACGGAATTTACGATGGAGCATTTGGGCCTGCCGGAAAAGCTCCAGAAAAATATTCACCTACAGTATTACGACGCAGGGCACATGATGTATCTGCGCGACGAGGACTTTGCCAAGCTCAAAGCAAACATCGCAAGCTTTATCGACGGCGCTTCGAAATAGTATCCCTCGCAAATCAATCTCCTTGTAGCTGTCTGCAAGGATAGCTGTCGGGCTCATTCGCGAACGGGCCAGACGCGCCGTCTTGGAAAGCGCCGCGCGGTACGTCTGCGCTTGCGGTGCTGGAAGGTTGGTCGTTTTCTTCTCTTCCGGTAACTTTTAGGCACGTCTGCTGAGAGTTATATCCCCGCCGGCCAATCGTTCGCCTACAATCGCTCTGTCGTTACTCGTTCGACCTACCCCTATCCTTCAGGTGACCTGATTAAGGACTATGGGAACTCCTACACAAATGGCACCGGCACAGCTATCACCCGTCCAGCGCAAATTTGAAACGGCTCAGCTTATCACCGCCATGTTAAAGGCTCATGGTCATGTAAGCGACCTGATTTTTTCACCGGGCCGCGCACCGCAAATTGAGCTCAGCGGGCAGCTCGTCGAGTTGAAATTCAAAGGGATCGAACGCCTGACCCCGCAAGATACCCAGGCTCGCCGATGACCTGATGGACAAAAACGAACATCGCAATCGGCAAGCTGGAACAAGATGGCTCGGCCGACCTGTCCTACGGCGTTGCGGGCGTGGGCAGGTTTCGCGTAAATATTTTTCGTCAGCGCGGAAGCATCGCGGTCGTTATGCGCGTAATCCCCGATGCGATTCCGGGCTTTGAAGAGCTGCACCTGCCGCCGAAGTTGCGGGAGATCGTACAGATGAAGAACGGCATCGTGCTGGTGACCGGTCCGACGGGCTCGGGAAAATCATCGACGCTTGCCGCGATCATTGACATAATGAATACGGAAAAGGCTTATCACATCCTGACCATCGAGGACCCCATCGAGTTTCTGCACAAACACAAGAAGGCCACCATTCACCAGCGGGAACTCCACAGTGACACGCCTACATTTGCTCTCGCTCTGCGCGGGGCTCTTCGCCAGGCCCCCAAGGTCATTCTGGTTGGCGAGATGCGCGACCGCGAAACGATTGAAATCGCTCTGGAGGCGGCGGAGACTGGCCACCTCGTGATGTCTACCCTGCACACCATTGACGCCGCGAAGACCATCGAACGTATCGTGGGCGCTTTTCCTCTCGCCGATCAGCTAGCCATACGCAATCGGTTTTCAAAGGCATTCCGCTGTATCGTTTCCCAGCGGCTTCTCCCTCGAAAAGACGGCAAAGGCAGGATTGCAGCGATTGAAATCCTCAAGTCCACCATGCGCACGCGGGATTACGTCGAAAAAGGAGAGGCAGAAGGAAAATCCTTGCTCGATGCCATGCGTGACGGCGACACCGAGGGAATGCAGTACTTCGACGGAGAAATTGACAAGCTCATTCGTGGCGGTGTCGTGGATTTTGAAACGGGCCTCGCCTTTTCTTCAAACGCAGGAAACCTGAGGCTCGAGCTTGCCGATTTCACGGAATCGCGTGCCGGCGGCGCATCCCGAATCGCGCCCGCGGATAACGTCGAGATGGAAATCGAGCGCTGATTGCCGCCTCAATACGCTAGAATCCCTGCACGATGATTATGGAACGGTTCCGCGTCTGCGCATTTCCGAAGCGATCCGCGTCGGAATCCCTTTTCGCTAAATGAATCCACTTGGAAGCCAATCGGATACTCACTTCTGGCCGTCGGCCGAAATTGCACTCCTGGTTACTCTCCTCTTTGGGCTGCTGGCATTTTGGAAACCAACCATCGGCGGCCGCGCCTTTCAGAAAATAGAGCAAGGTCTCTCTCTCTTTGCTGAACGCAAAAAACTAGCCGTTGGTTTGATGTTTCTTGGTGTTGCGGCCATCCGCCTCGCGGTCTTGCCGCTGCTGCCGGTGCCCATCCCGGGGATTCACGACGAATTCAGCTATCTGTTGATGGCGGATACTTTTGCTCACGGCCGTCTGGCCAATCCCACCCACCCGATGTGGATGAGCTTCGAAACCTTTCACGTGAATTGGTTTCCAACCTACTCCTCGATGTACCCGCCGGCGCAGGGCTCCGTGATGGCCATCGGACAATTGCTGGGGAATCCTTGGATAGGCGTGCTGCTGAGCGACGCCGCCATGTGCGCCGCGATCCTCTGGATGCTGCAAGCGTGGATGCCGGCGAGATGGGCGCTGTTAGGCGGTGTATTTGCTGCCCTGAATTTGGGAATCGCCAGCTACTGGATGAACAGCTACTGGGGCGGTGCAGTGGCAGGCATCGGCGGAGCGCTTGTCTTGGGGGCGCTGGCGCGCATCTTCCGGCGCCCTAGTGTGAGCAATGCCCTGCTCCTTGGGCTGGGTGTTGCCATACTCGCGAATAGCCGTCCTTATGAAGGATTTCTCTTTTGTGTTCCGGCGGGATTGTGGCTCTTCTGGTGGCTAATCGGAAAAACAAAGTCTCATACTGCAGGCGGAGCCCACACTCGAATTGTCCTCCTGCCGCTCTCCGCCGTTCTGGTTTTTACGGTGGCATTCATCGGCTACTACAACTGGCGGCTGACGGGAAATGCGCTGCTCATGCCACATGTTCTAAACACCCGCACATATCACTCGACTCCGCTGTTTCTGTGGGAGCACCTCAAACCTGAGCTTACCTATCACAACCAGCAATTCGAGGATTTCTATAACGGCTGGGAGCGCGAAGACTATCAAACCACCTGGAAAGATGCGTGGAACGTCACGGCGGAAAAAGTGGCGCGAATGGGCGTTGAATTTTTCTGGCCGGGCGCGCTCTTCCTGCTGCCAGCCTTGCCGTATGCTTTCCGAGACCGAAGGATGCGCCTGCTGGTCGTCACACTTTTCATGTGTCTCGGGGGAGTTTTTGCAGTGATCTGGTCGGCGCCACACTATGCCGCGCCGGTCACTTGCGTCGTCTACGCGCTGTTGGCGCAGGCCGTGCGCCATTTGCGCACAATGAAATGGAAGGCACGCCCCGTTGGTGTCGCGTTATCTCGCGCGATCGTGGTTCTGCTGGTGCTGAGCACGTGGGTTAGCATCGCCCGCCGCTCCTGCGATCCGCTCTGGTGGACCTGCACCGGCGATCCGAGCCGTGTTGCCGTGATCAAACAGCTCATGGATACTCCCGGAAAGCACCTGATTGTGGTGCGCTATTCCGATGATCACAACATCCACGACGAGTGGGTCTACAACGGCGCCGACATCGACGGCTCAAAAATCATCTGGGCTCGCGAGCTCGATCCCGAACAAAATGCCAAGCTCTTCTCCTACTTCAAAGACCGCCATATCTGGCTCGTCGAACCCGACGTCGACAACACCGAAATAAAACCCTACACTGCGCCGCTGGATCAATGATTTTCTGCTGGCTCTCTGCAACGCGGTCATCTTAGCGGAAAGCGACCATCAGATTATTGAGGCCGAATTCGAAGCGGCGATGAATGAATTTCTGAAAGCCGATGCGTTGGAGCATTTGTTGCAGCGTTTCGACAGGAATGCGCTTTTGATGTTCGTCGCTTTCCATTTCATCGCTGATCAGGTGCAGTCTGTGCAGCATATCCAAAATCGGATCAACCATCACTGATGGCCACGTCATGATCAACGAACCGCCGGGCGCGATGACTCGGTGCGCTTCGCGAAGCACCTTCTCAGGCTCAGTGAGATGCTCGAGCACGGCAAGCATCACGACGTGATCGAACTGGCTGTCAAGCAAAGGCAGCGGAGACCGCAGATCGCCGCGCACGCGTTGCCAGCGCCCCTGCACGCCGTCTGCAACCTGATCATCGACGCCAACGCCCGTTGCAATGCGGTCCGAAGCGTAATCCAGGAAAGCAGCTTCCAGACCGCAGCCGAGATCGCAGACGCGCGAGCCTGGACGTATATAAGGATAGGCAGCGCGAAAACGGAGCCTGGCGATGAAGTGGTCGATCCCGGTATAGGGCATTTATTTTAGGTCGTAGTCGCCGATGTACGTGCCACGGCTGATGCCAAGCATGCTCAGAAAAAAAGAAGCAAAAACGATTTGAACGCCGATGAACAGCCACATCGACCAGAAAAGAACCTGGCGGACCTGGGCGAGCGGACCAAAGCCGCTGGCAGCCCACTCCCAGGCGACCCAAGCGCATCCTGCAAAACCGGCAAGAAAAACCACGCCGCCGAGAAGCAAACCGGTTTCGAGCGTGACGCGTTTTAGGACGCGCTTCAGCGAGACAGTGTTGCGGTCGAAGCGCTCGGCATAACTGAAAACTTTCGCGAACGATCCGATCGAAAGAATTTGCACGCCGAGAAGCGTGAAGATTACTCCGAAGATCATCGTGTGAATATCAAGTACAACGCGCGGCGAAATGTTGCGCGGTCCGGGCAGCAGCCAAAACACAATAAAAAGGCCGATTACGACGAGCGACGCGCCAGGCAGAAGAAAAAGCCAGTTCGGCGCATACAGCAGCATGAATCGCAAGTGGCGCCAGCCATCCCGGAAGCTGCGGAGGTGGGGCGGACGGCCGCGCTTGTCCGGCCACAAGGTGATGGGAATCTCCGTGATGCGCGCGCCGAGTTGCGCGGCTTTAATCACAAACTCGGACGCAAATTCCATTCCTGTGCTGCGTAAATCCATGCGGTCGTAAATGGCGCGAGTGAAGCCGCGCATGCCGCAATGGCTGTCGCCGATGCCTGCGTGAAAAAAAAGATTCAGGACTGAGGTGAGTACGGGATTGCCAAAATACTTGTGGTGCCAGGGCATCGCGCCGGGCTTGATTTCGCCGCGGAAGCGATTACCCATCACGACGTCGTAACCTTGCCGCCACATCTCGACGAAGCGCGGCACTTCGCTGAAGTCGTAGCTGTCGTCAGCGTCACCCATGATAATGAATGCGCCGCGCGCCGCAGAAATTCCCGCGCGCAACGCCGCTCCGTAGCCGCGCTGCTCCACGCGAACCACGCGCGCGCCTAGTCTTTCGGCAATTTCGATGGAGCCGTCCGTCGAACCGTTGTCGGCGACGACGACTTCGCCGCGCAACCCCGCACTCTGAAAAGACTTCATCGCCTTTTCCACACAGAAGGAGATTGAATTCGCTTCGTTAAGGCACGGGATGACGACCGAAACGTCGACCGGCGGCGCGTCGCCGCTAACGTCGAGCCGGGTAGACATTTCCGTTTTAATTGTTGGCGCGCGATCTACTTCCAATTCCGCTCCCCCTCCGATCGACCTGCACTAAACTTCCTCGCGGCACTTCTTCAAATCACCGACTTCCAGCTTGCATTTTGCCGCGCCACCATTATGATGGCGGAGTTTCCGATACACTCCTGAGACTCCACATTGTCTAACACATCGGCCGAGTCTTCCACCAGCACCAACGCGTCGCCTGGGCCGCAATCTCGCGGCTCCGGCAAGCTGCTGCAGGTGCTTGGCGTGTGGTTCGGCATCGCCGTCGCCGTTGGCAACGCCATCGCGGCAGGGATTGTCCGCACACCTGGAGACATCGCGAAAATGCTGCCAAACGTGTGGCTCTTCATAGGCATGTGGGTCATCGGTGGAATGTATGCGCTTTTTGGCGCGTCCTCGCTCGCGGAGCTTGGAGCTTCGATTCCGCGCAGCGGCGGACAATACAATTTCTCGCGCCGGGCGATCGGTGAGTATGCCGGCTTCATCGTCGGTTGGAGCGATTGGCTATCGACCTGCGGGACTGCGGCGGCGGTTTCCATCGTCATTGCCGAGTACAGCCGCGATCTTTTTCCGGTTCTCGCTGGCCACGAACTGCAAATCGCGGTGGCGCTGATTCTGGGATTCCTTATCTTGCAGTGGCGCGGCATTCGCTGGGGCAGTGGCACGCAGCTCGTCACCTCTGCGATGAAAACTGCCGCATTCGTGGTTCTCGTCGCCGCGTGCTTTGCTCTGGGGCACCACGCGAACTCCGCGTCAGCCGGTGCGTCTGTCACTACATCGTCCTCGCTGCCAGCGCTTCCTTCCGGCTGGCCGCTAATGATTGCGATCCTCCTGAGTTTGCAGGCTGTGGTGTATACGATCGACGGCTGGGACGGAGTTGTATACGTCGCGGGAGAAGTGCGCAATCCGGGCCGCGACGTTCCGCGTGCGATTTTCGGCAGCGTTTTTTCGGTCATGGGTATTTATCTTTTGCTGAATCTTGCCGTACTGTACGTTCTGCCGATGAACGAAATCGCAGGCAACGATTTCGCGCTCGGCACGGCGGCAACGCGCATTTTCGGCAGGTACGGCGACGCTGTGATCCGTTCGATCATGATCGTCTCGATGCTGAGCTCGATGAACGCCAATCAGATTTTTTGCACGCGAACCTTGCACGCGATGAGCTGTGATGGACTTTTTTTCGGCCGCGCCGCGCGCGTAAACAAAGGAGGCACGCCGGTGCTTGCGCTTTTTCTCAGCACGATCGCCGGCGTGCTTTTCCTGCTGACCGGAACATTTGAGCGAGTGATTGATATGCTCGCGTTTTTCTTCGTCGCGAACTACACGCTTTCCTATGCATCGCTTTTCGTGCTGCGCAAGCGCGAGCCGGAGATGGCGCGGCCGTATCGCGCGTGGGGCTATCCTTGGACCACAGGAATCGCGCTCGTTGCTTCCGTGGTGTTTCTCGTCGCTTCGATCGTGACGGATTTACAAGGTTCGCTCGCATCGGACAAGTTTTGGCCGCCGAGTCCAGCGGTGCTGGCGCTGGCGGTGCTAATCCTCAGTTATCCCGTGTTCCGCGCACTGAAATGGGCGACGAAAGATAAGGTCTCGACTAACATATCCTCATAATCGCCACTGCCATCTTACTGGAACTTTCTTCTTCGCAACGTCTCCTAGTTCTGTATTTTTTCAGCTACGGTTTTAGCTTGCAGGAAGAGCAGCAAGTAATCTCTTCCACCTGCTTTAGAATCGGTTCCGGACATATTGAAGCCGCCAAAGGGATGCGCACCGACCATCGCGCCGGTGCATTTGCGGTTTAGATAGAGGTTGCCAACGTGAAATGATTCCTGCGCTTTTTCGAGTTTCGCGGGATTTTTAGAGTAGACGCCGCCGGTCAAACCGAACTCGGTGTTGTTGGCGATCTCGAGGGCCTGATCGAAGTCCTTTGCTTTGATGACGGCCAGCACCGGGCCGAAGATTTCTTCTTGCGAAATCCGTGCTTGGGGATCGACGTCAGCGATGATCGTCGGTTGGATGAAGTAACCGTCGCCAGCAGCGCGGCCGCCACCGTGGAGCAACTTCCCTTCTTTCTTACCGACTTCGATGTAATTCAGAATCGTATTCATGGCGGACTTGCTCACGACCGGGCCCATGTAATTGTTGGGATCTTCGCTGGGACCGACGGCGATTTTCTTGGTGCGCTCGACAAGCTTCTCGACGAAGGAATCGTAGATTTTTTCCGAAACGATAGCGCGAGAGCACGCCGAACACTTTTGTCCCTGATAACCGAACGCGGCTTGCGCGACGCCTTCGACAGCGGCGTCCACGTCGCCTTCTTCGTCTACGATAATCGAGTCTTTCCCGCCCATCTCGAGCACAGTGCGCTTGATCCAGATCTGACCGGGAACAGTTTTGCCGGCGAGTTCGCTGATACGCAGGCCGACTTCCTTTGAACCGGTGAATGCGATATATCGCGTTTTGGGGTGCTTCACCAGCACGTCACCGATCTCAGCGCCGGGACCTGTCAGGAAGTTAAGCGCGTCTTTGGGAATGCCAGCTTCGTAAGCGATCTCGACAAATTTTGCAGCGACAGTTGGCGTATCGCCGGCCGGCTTGAGAACCACTGTGTTTCCCGTGACGAGCGACGCCATGGTCATGCCTGCGGCAATGGCGGCCGGAAAATTCCACGGTGGAATCACTACGCCGACGCCTAGCGGGATGTAGACGAGATAGTTTTTCTCGCCCTTGATGGGCACAACTTGTTGCGGGTCCAGCAAGGCGCAACATCTCGCGGCCGTAAAATTCGAGAAAATCGATCGTTTCCGCTGTGTCCGCGTCGGCTTCGGACCAGGTCTTGCCGGCCTCGTAGCAAATCAAAGCGTTCATCTCAAATTTTCTTTCGCGAAGAATCTTCGCGGCACGGAAGAGGCATTCGACGCGCTGGGCCGCCGGCACACGCTTCCAAGTTTCAAACGCCTTGTTGGCGGCCTCGACGGCTTGCGCAGCCATCTCGGGAGTCGCAGTTTGAAAAATGCCAATGACCTGCGACGGGTGCGAAGGGTTGGTCGAAGTGCGCTTCTCGGCGGTGGTGACTTTTTGGCCGCCGATGTACATGGGATATTCGCGGCCAAATTCGGAGGCGACTTTTTTCAGCGCGTCTTCCATGGCCTTGCGATTCTCGGGCTTCGAGAAATCGATGAATGGTTCGTTGGAGAATTCAGAAACGTGAATTTTCGCTTCGGCCGTGGCCATGGCGGATTTCCTCCTCGATAGGCGAACAAGAGATTGTACTGCGAGGGTTGAATTCGCGACAAGGCGCTGCGGCATGGCATGGCCCTACCTGTGGCGCAATTTAGGCAACGCCGAAGACGGGCACGGCGTGCCGTGCCCCTACGAGGTGAGTTCGGCAGTGGCTTCGGCGAAGATTTGGGTGTGGAGGTCGATGTCGTATTCGGTGGTGGCGGGGCACATTAGGGCCATGTTGTGGAACGGCGTGAGGAGGACGCCACGGTTTAGGGTGTAGAGGTGGAGGAAGCGTTCGAGGTCGAAATCGGCGGTGGCGGCGGATTGGCCGCCGTTGCGGGGCGCGTGGGGCGCGAATGTGTATTCAGCGCGGGCGCCTAGGCGTGCAACGTTCCAGGGGAGCCCACTTGCGCGAATTTGTTCGGCGAGGGCGTCGGCGAAGCGGTTGGCTAGCGGGATCGTGTGGGCGAAAGCGGCAGGCGTAAGGATGTGCTCGAGCGTGGCGCGCATGGCGGCCAGGGACAGCGCGTTACCTGCTAGCGTGCCGCCGATGCCGCCTACGTCGACGTCCTCAAGGTGAAGGCGGGCGGCGATGCGCTGCGCGACTTCTTCAGTGACGCCGTACGTGGCACCGGGAATGCCGCTGCCGATGGTTTTGCCGAACACGAGAATGTCGGGCCGCAGATTCCAATCGCGAGTGCAGCCGCCGGGACCGGCGCAGATAGTGTGGGTTTCGTCGACGATCAGCAGAGTGCCGTAGCGCCGAGTGAGTTCGCGCGCGGCAGACCAGTAGCCGGCGTCAGGGAGAATAATGCCGACATTGGTCAGGGCGGGCTCGGCTAGGACGCAAGCTAGGTCGTGATGCTTGAGAGCGTCTTCGAGGGCCTGCAAATCATTGAATTCGACGACGCGCGTGGTTTCGGCGGGATTTACGGGCGGGCCGATATTGCCGCGGCGAGGGCCTACTACGCCATCGTGAAGCGATACGAAAGATTCATCTACCGTGCCGTGATAGCAGTAATGAAAGACCAGGATTTTGGGGCGCTGCGTGATTTCGCGGGCGATGCGAATGGAGAAACGGTTGGCGTCGGTGGCGCTCAGCGTGAATTGCCAGTAGGGCAGGCCGAAGCGACGCTGGAGATCTTCGCCGACCCAGAGCGCGTCTTCGGTGGGAAGCATGTGCGTGATCCCTTCGCGGACGCGGTGAGCCACAGCATCGGCGACGATTGGAGGCGAGTGGCCGGTCATCGCGCCGGTGTCGCCGAGGCAGAGGTCGACGTAGTCGTGGCCGTCGACGTCGATGAAATGCGCGCCGCTGGCGGATTTTACGAAGACGGGGAAAGCGCCAGCCCATTTGTTCATCCAGTTCATGGGGACGCCGCCAAGGAGGGAAGATTGGGCTCGAAGATAGAGTTCAGCGGAACGAGGATGCCCGGCAACGAAGCGCTTTTCTTCGCGTCGGTGGAGAGATTGAAGTTTGGCGCGGTCGATGGTAGTCATGAGCTTGTCTTGCAGATCAGCCAACTCGCTGCAACCTCCGTTTGATTCCATCCCGCACTACATCGCCGTATCTTCCCCCTGGAAGACCGTTCATCCTGGCTGCGGCCAGTTCGTAGCATTTCCTGGCCATTTCCCGATTGCCAAGATCCTCATGAGCTTTTCCCAAGTTCAGGTAGAGGGATGGATAAAAATCCTGCATTCGCTCGTCGTTGAGCGCATCAGCACGATCGAGCGATTCTTGATTCCATCGGAGAATCTCTTCAGGCGTCTTCTGGTGTCTGGCAACATAATGAGCCGCGATACAGGCGTCATAGTCGTTTTTGCTTTCCTCCCATGCTTGAATGAAAAGCAGGCGCGCCTCGTCAATTCTGCCTTCCGTCTCTGCCCTCATTCCCTCAACGCACAGTTTGACGATCGGATTGGCGGGATTCATAGAATGGAGAATACCTCATCCTTCGGAAAAACATTACAGTTGGCCACCCAATCAACGTAGGGCGTGAATGATTTCGCGGGCGGCGTTGGCGCCGGATGCGCCGGTGAGGCCGTTACCAGGATGCGTGCCAGAGCCACAGAGATAGAGGCCGCGGACGGGCGTTTTGTAGCGAGCCCAATCGAGGACAGGGCGCATGGTGAAAAGCTGGTCGAGCGCAAGTTCACCATGGAAAATGTGGCCGCCGGTGAAACCGTAGATCGTTTCGAGATCGTGCGGCGTGATGACCTGCATGTGTTCGATGAGGCCGGGAAGGTCGGGGGCGTACTGCGCGAGAGTCTTGACAACGGTGTCGCCAAGTTCTTTGCGGCGGGTGTCCCAGTTCGATTCGGACTTGACGATGGTTTTGCCATCCGCGGAAGCAGCGGCAAGTTTGAACGGAGCAAATTGAACGTAGGCGGAGAGGACGTGCTTGCCTTCTGGCGCGAGCGACGGATCGAGAAGAGTGGGAATGGTGACATCGAGATACGGTGAGGCAGAGAATTCCCCGTATTTGGAGGCGTCAAAAGCACGTTCGAGATAATCGATCTCCGGGCCGATGTGAATTCGGCCGGAGAGAGAGTTGAGGAACCCTTCGGCAGCGTCGAGTGCGGAGAAAGTGGGAAGACCGCCGAGAGCAAGATGAACTTTGGCCACGGTGCCTGCGGCGCGAACATTGCGAATACGGAGAGCGAAAGTCGGATCGAGTTGCGTGGGATCGAGAAGTTTGAAAAAAGTGCGCTTGGGATCGACGCCGGAAACAACGGCTTCGACGGGGATTTCTTCGCCATCGGCGAGAACAATGCCAGTGACGGCGCCGTCTTTCGCGCGAATGTGCTGAACTTCAGCATTGGTGCGAATTTCCACGCCTGCCTTGCGGGCGGCATCGGCGAGAGCAAGTGTGAACGAGCCAAGCCCACCTCGCGGGAAAGCGGCAGAGCCAACGGGATGTGAGTCTGCGGCGGCGCGAAGAAGAAGCACGGCCGTGGAGCCGGCGGACCAAGGACCGAGCGCGGTGCCAAAAATGCCGCGCGCTGCGATGACGGCGCGGAGAAGATCCGTTTCGAAAAACTCGGAAGCGAAATCGGCGACAGCCATGGGACCCCAGCGGAGAAGATCGAAAATGCCTTGCTTGCCAAGGCTGCGGACACTGCGACCGGCCTTGAAAAGATTCCAGAAATCCTCGGGCGAGGGAGTGTCAATGGCGGGAGGGGTGATGGAAACGAGCTCCCCAATAACGGTGAAAAGATGGTCGAGCGTCTCCGCAAATTGCGCGTACTTCGCGGCATCTTTTTCGGAGTGGCCAGCAATTTCGGCGGCGGTTTTGGCGTGGTCGTTATAGAAGAGAAGCGACTTGCCATCGGGCGTGGGAGCGAAGACGCGCGGATCGGGGCGGAGAATCTCGCAATCGAGTTTGTGGAACTCGAGATCGCGGGCAATGTCGGCGCGAAGCGGGCCAACCGTGTGAGAAAGTGTAGAAGCGCGGAATCCGGGATGAAATTCTTCCGTGATGGCGCCGCCGCCGACAATCTCGCGACGTTCGAGAACCAGTGGCTTAAAACCGCCCTTGGCGAGATAGAAGGAAGTGATCAGAGCATTGTGGCCGCCGCCAATGAGGGCTACGCGCTGTCCGATGGGCATGATTAGTTCTTGCTCCCGGAAGCGCGCGATACCTTCGAACTCTTCCAATCCTTGAGGATGACTTGGCTAGCAATGCGGCCAGGTGCGCCCATGATGCCGCCGCCGGGGTGTGTCGCGGAGCCGCACATATAAAGGTTGTCGATGGGAGTGCGGTAATAAGCCCAGCCGGGCACGGGGCGAAGGAAAAAAAGCTGCTCGAGGGAGAGTTCGCCCTGGAAAATGTTGCCTTGCGTGAGGCCGAATTCCCGCTCGAGGTCAAGGGGCGTGAGAATTTGGCGGCCGGTGATAATTTTTTTGATGTTGGGGGCATGCTCCGCGATTGCGTTGATGACGGCATCACCAAAGGCTTCGCGCTGCTCGTCCCAGGTACCCTTGGCAAGTTTGTATGGCGCGTACTGAACGAAGCAGGACATTACGTGCTTGCCAGGTGGCGCAACGCTCGGATCGGTGAGACTGGGGATGACGACATCAATGTATGGTTTGCGAGAAAAATTGCCATACTTCGCATCGTCGTAAGCGCGCTCCATATATTCGATGCTGGGGGAGATAGAAATCGCGCCACGAAGATGCGCGCCGGGACCGGGCAGGCACTTGAAATCGGGAAGTCCATCTAGTGCGAGATTTACTTTGCCGGAGGAGCCGCGGTATTTGTAGCGGCGGACGCTTTCGAGAAAATCAGCGGGGAGTTCGCTAGGGTCGAGGAATTTCTCGAAGGTGAGATGTGGATCGACACTGGATGAAACGACGTTAGCCGATATTTCTTCCCCAGACTGCAGGGCGACACCGCGAGTGCGGCCGTTCTTGACGAGGATTTTTGCGACACCAGCCTGCGTGCGAATTTCGACGCCGGCTTCGCGAGCCGCATCGGCGATGGCGTTGGAGATGGCTCCAGTGCCCCCGCGGCTGAAACCCCAGGAGCGAAACGCTCCATCGATTTCTCCCATGTAGTGATGGAGCAGAACGTAAGCCGTGCCCGGCGAGCGAATGCCGAGAAAAGTGCCGATGATGCCTGAGGCAGACATCGTGGCTTTAAGAACGTCGGTCTCAAACCACTGATCGAGGAAATCGGCGGCGCTCATCGTCATGAGCTGGACGAGCGTGTAGCGCTCGTCGGATGAAAGGCTGCGGAAACGCTGCATGAGGAAGTGAAGCTGCTTGAGATCGCCGGGTTTGAGAGTCGTGGGATCGGGCGGGATCATCGAGAGCAGCGGCTTCACGAAGCGGCACATCGGCGTCATCATTTTGGAAAATTCGTCATAGGCTTCGGCGTCGACGCGCGAATGGCGGCGGATTTCGCGCTGGGTGCGGGCGTGATCGTTCATGCGCCAGAGGTGGTTGCCATTGGGCATGGGAGTGAAGGTGCCGTCGAGGGGAAGGATCTCGAGGCCGTGGCGAGGAAGATCCAGCTCGCGAATGATTTCCGGACGAAGGAGCGAGACCACATAAGAACACTCAGAAAACAGAAATCCTGGAATGATTTCTTCAGTGACGGCGGCACCGCCGAGCACGTGGCGGCGTTCGAGGGCGAGCACCTTTTTCCCTGCTTTAGCAAGGTAGGCGGCGTTCACGAGCCCGTTGTGGCCGCCGCCGATGACGATAACGTCGTAGTGCTGCGCCATGCAGAGTGACTCCGTTAGCAATCCGCACTGTCAAGAAATTTGAATGCGAATGGAAGACGGGACATTTTACTGGCAGGAGAGGTGGCGCACAAGGGCTGGCAAGACAGGCCGTTTGCTGAAAAGGATGAAGGGAATCCTCATTTCGGAACTTTCCCGTTCTGATTTAGGACTAGAAAGCGGCACTAGTAGAGTCATCAGCGGAAGTACAGCACGCCATCGTATCAAGGGCGGAATTTCCAGTCGCAGGCCCGGCCGAGATAAATAACTTACACGAGTGACGCCTTAGTTCGCTCGCGGCGGATACGGCGGCGGAATCTCAGCATATCCCGGGGCCGCAGTCTTGAGGTTGGGCGAAACCGAAGCACTCGCATCGCCGATGGCCCAACGAATTCCACCGGCGAGCAAGTTCAGGTGGAACGGATTCTGCCAGTTTTCAGCGCGGTCGCCGATGGCATTGTAGAACACTTTTCCGCGCCCGTTCATACGCGCCCACACAACGGGATACGGCGCGCGCTTGTAAGCCAGACCATTCATCGTCGAAGTGTCCAGCGTACAGATCACATGGAGGTCAGGAGCAAAGTCCTTCATCGAATACCATTCTTCCATCAAACTCACGGGAGATTGCACTCCATCGAGGCCGGGGAACTTGAGATCGTTGATGATAACGTTTGCGGTTTGCAGGCGCGGATCGTTCTGTTGACCATGAATGATGAATTCGCCCCCAATCATTCGAATATATGGATCGGACTGCTCGCCGTGCGCAATATAACGATTGGCAAGATCGGGCGTGTCGGGCGGCGTGTGGAACGTGTCCGTGGCGGCGTGAATGCCGACGAAGCCCATGCCATGTTGAACGGCATCGAGAAAAGCCTGTTTGCCTTGCGAAGACATCGGTGGATTCTTGTCGGTGCCTTCCTGGGTGAGATCGCCGGTCGTGAAGAAGACGACAGCGGCGTACTCATGGAACTCCTTCGAGTCAAAAATGCGGCCGTCTTTCGAGGCGGTGAGATCAAAATGGTTCTGCGCAGCGAAAGAGCGGATGGCGGTTTCGGCAATGCTGGGTTTGCCGTCCGCGACCTTGATGACGGCGTGCTCAAAACCTGACGATTTCGTGAATAAGAGGACGGACTTATTCTTCGCGGCGCTGGCCGGATGTGAAAGCAGAAGTCCTGCGCCGGCAGCCGCCGTGGTGCGAAGAAAATCGCGTCGAGTCGAGAGTGGGTTCATTTTTTTGTCCCTAGAATTCGATGATTCAGACCCTTATCGCCAAACCAACCTGGCTGGAAGACGGCGTAGTTTACTGTGAGTGGGAGGGCGGAGCAAGCACACGAGCATGGGAGTGAGGTTTCCGTCGGGCGAGAGTCAGGGCCCACCTCAATTTAAATGCAGCCTGAGAAATGGAGCCGCAGGTGTCCTCCTCCTGTGGGATACTCTGCCCGGCGATAGGGCGCGACTTTTCCACGAAATTTTGACCGGAGAATCCTCAAGAGAACACTCCATGCCCGCGAAAATGGATCAGTCAACTTTTGAGACGCAACACGTGCCTCGGCGCAGATGGGCGATCGCCTGCCTCCTTGGCTTCGGAGTCCTCGTCAATTATTTCGATCGCGTGAATCTTTCTGTCTCGAAGGATGCGCTTAACGCGGCTTTTGGCATTTCTGCGGTGACGTTTGGCTATCTGTCGAGCGCCTACAATTGGACTTACGCAGCGCTGCAACTCCCTTCCGGTTTGTTGCTGGACAAGTTCGGTGTTCGTCGCGTAGGCCGCATCAGCACGATTCTCTGGGCCGTAGCTTCTTTCGGCGCAGCTGTTTCCATAGGTATCAGAGGGTTTCTCGCGGCCCGCCTGCTTCTTGGAATAGGCGAAGCGCCCACGTTTCCCGCAAATTCCAAAGCCGTCGGTTACTGGTTTCCCAAACAAGAACGCAGCCTGGCAACGGCCATTTTCGACTCGATGGCCAAACTTTCTTCCGCCATTGGAGTGCCGCTGCTTGGTATCCTGCTTCTGCATTTTGGATGGCGATGGAGTTTCGCCTCAACGGGATTCATAAGCATTCTCTATTTCATTTTGTTCTATGTGTTCTACCGCAATCCAAGCGAAGACAAGCACCTCTCGGACGCGGAGCGGCAATTCATCGCGAAAGGCGGCGCGCAGCCTGAAGATCAAACGAGGGCCGCGAAAGGAGCGCCGCTGTGGTACTTGCTCCGGCAAAGGAGAGTGTGCGGATTGGCTCTGGGTTTCTTCGGCTACAACTACACGTTCTATCTGCTTTTAACCTGGCTCCCATCCTATTTTTTGGCCGTCCATCATGTAGATTTGCTGCACTCCGTCGTATACACAAGCGTGCCGTGGCTGTTTGCGACTTTTACAGATCTCATCGTTGGGGGATGGCTTGTCGATGCGTTGATTCAGCGCGGGTGGAACGCCGTTCGGGTTCGTCAGACCGTTCTTATCGCGGGAACAAGCTTCGGGCTTGGCATTCTCGGCACTGCCTACGCTCAGAGCGCCGCAGGGGCGGTTTTCTGGATCAGCGTATCTATCGGCGGATTGTCTGCGGCATCGCCGGTGGGCTGGTCAATTCCTTCGCTGATTGCTCCGAAAGAAAGCGTCGGCACTGTTGGCGGAATTTTGAATTTCAGCAATCAGCTTGCGGCGATCGCTGCGCCCATCGTCACCGGCTACGTCGTGCAGATGACGCACTCTTATGTGTGGGCGTTCGTGTCGGCGACGGCGATTCTTCTCATCAGTATCGCGGCTTATATTCTTCTATTGGGAGCAATGGAGCCCGTGCCCGAACCTGCGTGAAATGCCGAGAAACTAGTGGCTCTGCGCTCGGCGTTTTGCCGCTTGCACCAATGCATGGTGGACTTCGAAGCTGCCTAATCTGATTCTTGAGAGCTGTCCGCCACGGTCTTTGCAGGCTGAACCAGTGCACGCGTTGCGCCGGTTGAGATTCCGCCGTCCACGAGGAGCGTCTGGCCTGTCATGTAACGGCTCGACTCCGCCGCAAGGAAAACGACTGCGGCGTCCAGATCCTGAGGCTGGCCCGGCCGTTTCAATGGAATGCGATCGCAGAGATAGTCGACCCATTCCTTGTTCTCGTATAAGACCTTATTCTGCTCAGTGCGAAACCATCCAGGCGCGAGACAATTCACGGTGACGCCATATTTGCCCCAGTCGTCGGCCAGGCTCATCGTCAATTGCTTTATGCCGCCGCGGCTCGCGCCGTAGGGGGCAAGACCCGCATACCCGGCAACCGCAGTGACGGAGCCGATGTTGATGATGCGCCCATACTTGCGATCGATCATCCCCCTCGCAACGGCCTGAGCTACAAAGAAACTGCCTCGCAGATTAGTTTCGAGAATCAAATTCCAGTCGTCCCAGGTTACCTCGAGCGCCGGCTTTCGGACATTGCACCCGGCATTGTTGACGAGGATATCCAGATGGCCGAAAGCACCTTCAGCTGTTGCGACCATTTTCTCGATGCTGGCCTTGTTACGGACGTCCAATTCCACGGAAAGAGCGCGGCGGCCAAGCGATCTTATTTCTGCTTCAAATGGCAATAAACGATTGACATCGCGGCTTGTAAGGACTAGGTCGGCTCCGGCCTTCGCGAGAGCGCGCGCCATGTATTGGCCGAGTCCGCGACTTGTTCCAGTAACAACCGCGACGCGCCCGCCAAGATCGAAAAGTCCATCGCTCACTAAACCGTCTCCGGAGTGAGAATAACCTTCATCAAGTTGGGTTCGCGCGCATAAAGTCTTTCAAACCAGCGCGGACCTTCCTCTAGCGGTGCCACCGCCGTGATGAAAGGCTTAACTTGAATTGTGCCATTCGCCAGCAGTTCGATAGCACGCGGATACTCTCCAGCTGATGCGCAAGAGCCCTGAAGGCGGATTTGGCGAGTGACGACTTTTTGCAAAGGCAGCGTCACTTCGGGCGAAATGTTGCCGACAAGGACGACTGTGCCGCCCTTTCGAACACTCTCGATGCTCGCCTTCACGGTTTCGTTTCTGCCGACCGCTTCGATAACCAAATCAACGCCAAGTCCGCCCGTGAGTTGCATCACCTGCCCGACTACATCTCCCTCTGAAGACAGCACTGCGCTCGCTCCGACCTCTTGAGCGAGTTTGAGCCGTGTGCTGTCCAAATCGGCGACAAAGATGCGCGAGCAGCCCGCGACCCGCAATGCTTGCAGAGTGAGCAGACCGATCATTCCGGCCCCGAGCACTAAAGCAGTGCTTCCGGTAGAAATCTGTGCCAAGGAAACGCCATGGAGCGCGACAGATACCGCCTCCAGCATCGCAGCTTCATTGAACGATAGATTCTCCGGCAAGCGATAAAGGATGCGCGAAGGAACGGCGACATATTCAGCGAATGCTCCGGGGCGGCGAAACTCGGCGCAGGAGACTCCCAAGACCTGGCGATGGTCGCAGAGATTTACGTCACCCCGACGGCAGTTGTTGCAAGCCCCGCAGAAAATGGTCGAGTCAAAGGTGACTCTGTCGCCTTCCGCAAATCCGCTTACTCCAGCACCGAGCGCAGCGATTGTTCCGGCAGCTTCGTGTCCCATTACAATCGGCGGAATGCGGCGGCCAGAGGAGCCGTCATAGCCGTGGACGTCGCTGCCGCAGATTCCGCAGGCGGCCACACTTACAAGAACTTCGTTGTGGCCGGGTGTTGGGTCAGGAAGATTGGCAATTTCCAGATGCTTGTATTGCGAAAGCAAAAGAGCTTTCATAGCTCGTTCTGCTCTTTTTTCAAAGCGAGACTCCCCGTTTCCACGGGATAAAATCGTCTTGACCGAGCAACTCCGCTTTTGTGCGGGCTTCCCCGCTGGCAACCTGAATTACACGTTCGAGGATCGCTTCGCCCATACGCTCGATGCTGGTCTCGCCTGTGATGATGCCGCCGCTGTCGATATCGATGATGTCAGCCATGCGTTGCGCGAGATTCGAATTGGTCGAGATTTTCAGAACGGGCGCGATCGGATTGCCAGTGGGTGTGCCTAGCCCCGTGGTAAAGAGAATGACATTTGCGCCAGCTCCCACCTGTGCCGAGACGGATTCCACGTCGCTCCCCGGCGTACACTGCAGGTTCAATCCCGGCTCCGTGCAGTATTCCGGATAGTCCACCGCAGCGGTGACGGGAGATGTACCGCCTTTCTTTGCTGCTCCCGCGGACTTCATCGCATCCGTCAGCAATCCGTCCCGGATATTACCCGGCGAAGGATTCATTTCGAAGCTCGCTCGCACTGCTTTGGCGCGGGCTGCGTAGTCCCTCATAAGGTTCGCAAAACGGTCCGCAACTTCTTTGCGGACGCAACGATCGATAAGCTGCTGTTCCACGCCGCAGAGTTCAGGAAATTCGGAAAGAATACCGATGCCTCCGAGCGCCGCAACTACGTCCGAGACGTGCCCGATGGCGGGATTCGCCGAGAGCCCCGAAAAACCATCGGACCCGCCGCATTGCAGGCCGAGTGTGAGTTTTGAAAGTGGAGCAGGCTGCCGCATAGTTTTGTCTGCCTCGACCATGGCCAAAAAGGTTTCGCGGATGGCCTTGCTCATCATCGCCGCTTCGGAAGGGCTTTTCTGCTGCTCATAAATCAAGACCCGCTTCTTGAAATTCGGGTCGCGGCGCTTGATCTCTTCGAGGAGCATGGGAACTTGCGCATGCTGGCAGCCCAGACTCAGGACCGTGGCGCCGGCGACATTTGGGTGGTGAATGTAGCCAGCCAGAAGCCCGCAGAGATTCCGGGCGTCCTCGTGCGTCCCGCCGCATCCGGCCTCGTGCAAGAGAAACTTAATGCCGTCAATATTTTGAAACACTTTTGGAGAAGCGCTGGCACGCTGCGTCTCGCCGAAAGCGGCTTTCTTCAGTTCGTCCGACTTCCCTTCGCGATAAAGCCGGGCCAACTCCGCAACCTGTCTGCGGTAAATCTGAGGAGCCGCAAAACCCAATTCTTCCTCAAACGCCTGTTTTAAGACGGCCAGATTACGGTTCTCGCAAAAGACCAGAGGAAGGACGAGCCAGTAATTTCGCGAACCCACCTGGCCGTCGTCTCTGTGATACCCGAGAAATGTTTTGTCCGCCCATGCAGAAACATTCGGAGGGGTCCAGCGGGGACCGGTCGTTTCCGTTTCGTGGAAAGTCGCGGCGGCGTGACGGATATTGCGAGTGGAAAGTAAATCGCCCCGCCGAAGATTCTCGATAGTCGTACCCACGAGAACGCCGTACATAATAATGTCGCCGCCGGCGTCTACGTCTTGTGTCAGAAACTTATGCTTAGCGGGCACATCGGACAACAAGAGGTATTCGTTCCCCAAATAGCTTAGGTTTTCGCCTTTACGCAAATCGGTCAGCGCAACAAGGACGTTGTCCTTCGCGTCGAGCCTTAGAACTTTTGCCTGCGTTGCGCCGTTGCCTGACATCTGCATCCCGCCTCTTCCCCGTTTCCATCTTTTATTCTATCCGGGTGGTTTCAGACAAGCTAGCGCAGGGGCTGGCGCGCCTGCCGAGCATAGACACACGCACGGACAACAGCTTGCCGAGTCTCGAAGTTCACACCTATAATCCGATTTTGTTCTTGCGGGGTGTGCCGCACAAGAGTTCGGAGGAATCGTGCCAGTCGGAACTGCCTTTCATGAGAAAACGCTCGCCCTGTGCGAGAGCCTCAACTATCGCGAATGGTCGGGCTATTACACCGTCAGCGTGTACGAGATGCACCACGAGCACGAGTACAACGCCATCCGCAATTCCGCCGCGCTGATCGATATTTCGCCGCTCTTTAAATACCGCGTCACGGGAAGCGACGCAACGCGCTTCGTGAACCGCGTCATTTCACGCGACATCAATAAAGTAGCGATCGATCAGGTGATTTATTGCTGCTGGTGCGACCCAGAAGGAAAAGTAATTGACGACGGCACGATCACGCGGCTGGGCGAAAACGAATACCGATGGACCGCCGCGGATCCCAGCTTGCGTTGGTTTCAGCAGAACGCTCTCGCGCTGAACGTCCAAATCGAGGACATTTCCGAGCAAGTCGCAGCTCTTGCACTGCAAGGGCCGACCTCGGGAAAACTCCTGCATGCCGTCACGGACGCGGATATGACCAATTTGAAATATTTTCGCGTGACGCGCGGGCAAATCGCCGGCGTGCCTGTGGACATTTCGCGAACAGGTTATACCGGCGATCTTGGATTTGAAATATGGATGCCGTGGAAAAATGCCGGAAAAGTGTGGGATGAGCTAATCAAGAAAGGAAAAGCGTTCGATATTCATCCGGCAGGGATGATTGCTCTCGATATCGCCAGGATTGAAGCGGGACTGATTTTGATCGAGGTGGACTATACATCGAGCAAAAAGGCGATGATTGAATCGCAGAAGTTTTCTCCGACGGAGATTGGTCTCGGAAAACTCGTGGACTTGAAGAAAGACAATTTTGTCGGGCGAGAGGCATTGGCCCGGGAAAAGAAAAAGGGCGGCGCGTCGCGCGCGCTCGTGGGGCTGGAGATCAATTGGAACGAGGTCGAAGCTCTCTACGACAAAATGGGTATGGCGCCACAAGTGCCGAGCGTGGCGTCACGCGTCGCGGTGCCCGTTTATCGCGGCGGCAAACAGATAGGCAAGGCGACATCGACAACGTGGTCGCCGACACTCAAGAAAATGATCGCGCTTGCGTGTGTAAACCGTGATAAGTCGTCGGCGGGAGCGATGGTGAATATTGAGATGACCGTCGAAGCGGTTCGGCATACAGTTTCCGCAAAAGTAGTGGCCCTGCCCTTTTTCAATCCCGCGAGGAAGACCGCAGTGCCGGTTATTTAGAGCATTTGTGAAAACTGAAAAACTGACTTCTGGCCCCAGCAACCCGGCCGCACAGAGGTCATGACCAATAATTGCGCAGGCCGCTCTGCTCAGCTCAATGAGCTTTGGCAAAGTTCTCTTCCTTGGCTAAGACTTCGTCCAGAATGGTTCTGTCCATCAGTTTACCGCGAAGGATAACGGCGCGAATTTTCTGCGTGTTGTGGATGTCGTCGAGCGGGTTGGCGTCGAGAAGAAGCAGATCAGCGAACTTGCCTTGCTCGATAGTTCCTTGCGTTTGCAGCTTGCCTAAGAATTCTGCGGGGAGTTTCGTTGCGACTTGCAGGGCTTGCATCGGCGTCAGTCCTGCCCGAACCAGAAGCGCGAGTTCCTCATGCAGGCTCGATCCAGGAAAAATGAACGGTGCCGTAGTGTCTGTCCCCGCCATGATGGGAACTCCAGCCGCATTCATTTTGCCGACGATGTGAAGCGATGCTTGCATGAGACTGCTACGTAGAGCGAATTCCTGCGGCGTGGCACCCTTGTCGCGGTCCTTCGCCCCCTTCTGCCAATTCGCCAGGACCTGTAGCGGGATGTACTTTCGGCGAGGATCGCGCGAAGGATCGGTCTCGGCTGTGGGAAAGGCGTCGTTTTGTAGCAGAATCAACGTAGGCACTTGCCAGGTTTGATTGCCGATGAATTTGGCAATCAGAGCTGCGGCCTGTTCGTCTCGAATAGCTTTCCAACAATTCCCTCTGCCACGAGAGTTCGCGGTCGCGGGATTGCACTTTCGTTCCCTTCCTGGGGCCGGCGGCGAACTGTTTGCGGATAAGAAGCGGCTCTTCATTCGAACAAGCACGGAGCACTCCGGTGAGATGCTCAATGCTCTTTTGTCCGGCATCTGAAGCTTCGCCAGCGGTAACGTGATCAGGAACGTGTCCGACGTAAGTGATGTGCTCGCGCCTGCAGGCGTCCGCAATAGCAAAATAAGCGTCGCGGCTTAGATTGGATTGCACCTTGATGAAGTCAACGCCGCGCGAGATCAGAGAGTGGACATCATCCGCGGCTTCCCTGGAGTTGGTGACGATAAGTGAAGGCTGGAAAAATGGCGGATTCCCATCGAGATAGGGACCGGCAAAGAAAATTCGAGGAGCCTGCAATTTGCCGTGCTCTATTTCATTGCGCAGCTTGAGCAAGGATTCTAGGTCGCCGCCCATGTCGCGGACAGTCGTGATCCCGTTCGCCAGAAGCAGTGGCAGAATAAATTCGCGGCTGCCGCTGGGTTCAGACGCGCCGGTGAGATGGACGTGCATGTCGACAAGACCGGGAATTAGAAATTTGTCGGTCGCGTCAAAGGTCTTCGTTTTACGCGGAATGAAGACCGAATTGGACGGACCGATGGCCGCGATTTGCTCGTCCACGAGAAAAACGGTCATGTCCGGTTGGGGAGCGGCGCCTGTGGCGTCGATGAGCGTGACGTGAGTGATAGCGAGAGACGGTCGCGGAGTGGAAGAACAGGAACAAGACAAGAGAGCTGCGGAAAGCAACAAAGTCATGCGTCCAAGAAAGTTGCGGCAAAAATGCGCACGCCCCGATTCTGTGGCGCTGATGGCGCTCGGGAGATTTGGCTGGAGCCTCATTGCACGAGGCGGTTATATTTTCTAAGAACCTCGCGCAGTTTGTCGTGCGGGAGCGCGATGACCTTGTGATCCTCGATGCCGATCATGGTTTCAGCAGCGATCATGGCATTGATCACTGCTTCTTCGGTGGCCTGCACGGTCGAGGCAAAAACTTTCTCAATCAGGTCGTTGGGAAGCATCTTGAGTTCGACGACATGATCCGCGCCGTCGACACCCGAGTTTGCCGTCGAGAAAGCGATAAAAATATCGCCGGAACCATTCCCGGAGATACTGCCGTCGCGTCCGAGGCCAAGAGAGACGCGCCGCGCGAGCCGCTTCAATTGATGCGCGACGAGCGGAGCATCGGTTGCGACGACGACAATTATCGATCCGCGATCCAATTCGTCGAAAGAAGCAGAGCTGTAAGCAGCCTCTTCAGGAATTTCCTTGCCGACGGGCACACCAGCGATGCGGAGATTTGGCCGAACACCGTAATTGCACTGGACGAGCACGCCCACGGCATAGCTCGTGCCTTTGATCTCGAACTTGCGCGAGGAAGTTCCGATGCCTCCTTTGAACTCATTGCAAATCATTCCTGTGCCGCCGCCGACGTTGCCTTCTTCGACTGGGCCACCGTGCGCCGAGTCAATCGCGTGAAAAGCATCTTCGGGCTTAACGTGAAAACCGTTGATGTCGTTCAGCCAGCCATCCCAAGTTTCCGCGACCACGGGAAGCGACCACCAATAGCCGGTGGGATCTGGCTGGCCATGATTGACGCGCCATTGAATAACGGCATCGCGCACTACTCCCACGCTGTGCGTGTTGGTGATCATCACCGGTCCTTCGAGAAAACCCGATTCTTCGACCCAAGTCGTACCGGTCATTTCTCCGTTGCCGTTGAGCGACCACCAACCGGCAAAAACGGGATTCGACATCGTATCTTTTCCGCGAGGAAGAACTGCGGTAACTCCTGTGCGCACCGGGCCCTTGCCAACTTGCAGTTTCCCTTCGCCGGAGATGAGCGTGGTGTGGCCGACAGTAACGCCGGAAACATCGGTGATGGCGTTGAGCGGACCTGGCGTGCCATCAAAAGGGACGCCGAGATCTCGTGCGCGGGGTTTAGCGGTAGACTTTTCCTGAGCCGGAGCGAATGAGGCAGTTAGGAAGCCTGTGCAGAGCAGCAGAGCAAGGTTGCGAGAGAGACGACCCATTTTCGATTGAGCTCCTCTGTGAAATACAGAAACAGACTACGCTAGAAATAAGAAAACCAGCGACACGTTAATCGGGAAACACTTTCGCGAGTGCTGAAGCCAGCGCCGCGGAGAGGAGCACCGATTCCTCGGGCGTGATGATAAAAGGCGGCGCAAGAAGAATGTGATCACCGCGCGTCCCGTCGACGCAACCCTGCGTCGGATAGGTCAGAACGCCTTCTTCCATCGCGGCCGAACGAATTTTCTCGGCAATGGCTTGCGATGCATCGAAAGGCGTCCGCGTGGACTTGTCGCGGACGAATTCGATGCCGACGAGTAGACCAAGCCCGCGGATATCGCCAACGTGACGATGGGAAAGCAGCGGAGCGAGGGCCGTGCACAGCGATAGAGCCGCGGGAGCGACGCGCGCGAATAGATTGTGCGACTCGATGTAATCCAGTACGGCATTGCCGGCAGCGGTTGCAACCGGATGGGCCTGGTAAGTGAATCCGTGCTTGAAGGTTCCGGTGCCGTTTTCAAAAGCTTCGACGGCATTGGGCGCAACGAGAACGGCGCCGAGCGGAACGTAGCCACTCGCGATTCCCTTCCCCGCAAGAATAATGTCCGGCTCGATACCCCAGTGCTGCACAGCGAATGGCTTGCCGGTGCGGCCCATGCCGGTCATGACTTCATCTGCGACGAGAAGTATGCCGCGCTTGCGGCAAATCTCGGCGATGCGCGCGACGTAGCCTTCCGGCGGCACGACCGAGCCAAGAGTTGCGCCAACGACGGGCTCGAAAATAAAAGCAGCGGCGGAGTCTGCGTCGTTTTCGGCAAGAAGAGAATCCAAGTCATCGGCGCAGGCGAGTTGGCACTGAGGAAATGTTTTTTCAAACGGACAGTGATAGCAAAAGCAAGGAGCGATGTGCCCCCACTCGGCGAGCAATGGCCGATAAGGCGCGCGTCGAGCAACATTGCCACTGACAGTCATGGCGCCAAGCGTGCTGCCGTGATAACTCTGACGACGCGAAAGGACACGGTAGCGCGCAGGCTGTCCCTTTTTCAATATGGTATTGGCGGACTAGCTTGATGGCCGTTTCCGTCGCTTCGGACCCTCCCGAAGTGAAGTAAACCCGGCCACCCTTTCGAAAATTTGGCGGAGCCATCGAGAGGAGCCGAGCAGCGAGCTTTTCCGCAGGCGGAGAATGAAATTGTGAAGTGTGCGCGAACGCGAGTTTCGAGGATTGGTCAGCCATCGCGCGGCCGATATCGGGAACGCCGTGGCCAATGTTGATGACGGCGGCTTGGCCCGCCGCATCGAGAAATTTGCCCCCATCCGCTGAAAAAAGCCAGCAACCTTCCCCACGGACGGCGACGGGAAACGCCTGGTGAAAATTGCGCGGAAAAAGAGCAGCTTCGTTTGACATGCGGGCTCTGTGAGCGATTGTAGCAGACTCGCGCGGTCCTTCACGGAGCGCACGCGGCCCGCGAAGTAGTTTAAGGTGAGCTTCTAAGCGTGCTTGCATGCGCAAAAATTATGCTACGCTGGCGAAAGTTTTAGGGAGAGCTCATCGATGCTCACGCGCATTCTTTGCTGGATTGCACTCTCGGTTGTTTCGCTCATTTTTCCCCTCGTTCCGGCGCAAGCCCAAGATGCGCAAAAATCCGTGCGGCTCAGTGTGGATTTGCGGGAAGCCACGAAACACATTTTCCACGCGAAACTGACCTTTCCGGTAACAGCAGGCCCGCTCACACTGGTGTATCCAAAATGGATTCCCGGTGAACATGCTCCCATAGGCCCGATTGTCAATCTTACTGGCCTGTTCTTTCGTGTGGGCGGAAAAGAAATCGAATGGCGGCGCGACGACGTGGACATGTTCGCCTTTCATTGCCAGGTGCCCGCGGGAACGAGCGAACTCGAAGTCTCGCTGGATTACGTCTCCCCAGCTGGGCCCAGCTCTGGACGGGAAAACCCTTCAGCGACCGCGCAACTGGCACTTTTGAACTGGTACACCGTGCTCCTCTATCTGCAGGGCGCGAAGAGCGACGATCTGACTTATACGACCAGTTGCAGATGCCCGCGGGGTGGAAATTTGGAACCGCCCTGCCGGTGGCGAGCGTGACCGGCCCAGCGATTGAGTTATCGGCGTGGCGAACCCTGAACCGCTGACCCCCACCGAAGAGATGTTCTGGCGGGCTCTGATGCGTATCTCGCTGGCGCTTCCTCGACAGCTGCACGACGACATGGTCCGGGCCACCGGCCTGACGGCCAGCGAGTACACCGTGATCATGAACCTGTCCGAAGCGCCGAACCGCCAGCTTCGAATGGCTGATCTCGCGAGTGCCGCCGGACTGTCCGCGAGCCGCACCACGCGCCTCGTGGACGACCTGCAGTCGCACGGTTTGGTCGTCAAGCGGGCAAGTTCGGCCGACGGGCGGAGCAACCTCGCCGAGCTGACGTCCCAGGGCCTGACGAAGCTGCGGTCCGCCTGGCCGGCCCATGTGGCGAGCGTGCGCAGTCGGGTACTCGACCACATTCCTCCCGGTACGCTCGCCAAGACAGCGCAAGCCTTGGAGGCCGTGCCGCGCAATTGGAGGGCGATCGCATCGGCTCTGCGTAGGAGGATGTCATGACCGCATTGACGACGACGCAGCACGCGGGTTACGGCGGCATGCCCGTCGGTGGCCAGCGACACCGCGCTGTGGTGGATTCTCGCTGTGCTCGTTATCGCCCAGTTGATTAGCCACATGGAGTCCGCGTTTGCCGCGTCCACGTAGCTTGTCGATAAAACAGCTCCGCCGGTCGATCGAAACTCGGCCTGTCGACATGGCGAATGGTCATGCCAGTCGAGGAACGACGGTGACGTCACTGCTTCGACGATGCGGCAAGATCGCCGCGATCGCCGCCTATCGGAGCGCCAGGGTCGGTTGGCACACCGCGGCGAGCAAGGCTTCGCCCTCAGAACATCGACCAGGCCGGATCGTTTCCCCGTCAGCTCCGACTTGCCCTCGAAGAGCCTCGGGCCGACATTCGTGAAGCTCGGACAGCTGCTTTCGACCCGCTCCGATATCACCCCCCCACAGGTGCAACAAGAACTGTCGAAGTTGCAGGATCACGCTCCGAGCATCCCCCAAGCGAAGCTCGTGGCAGAACTCGAGCGGAGCCTCAGATCAGAGTCGAGCGGCCTTTTTGCGACATCGAGATGGCGCCCATGGCCTGCGGGTCGATAGCTCAGGTGCACAGAGCGACTCTTCACAACGGCCTTCGTGTCGCAGTAAAGGTACGGCGTCCCGGAGTCCTTACTGATATTGATGCCGACGTCTGGTTGCTGCGTAAATTGGCCCGCCTCGTCGCGTGCCTTTCGTCCCGAGTACGGGCCTACGACCCGGTTGCAATCCTCGACGAGTTCGCCGCCTTGCTGCGTGCGGAGACCGACTTCGTCACCGAAGCCTCGAATATCGAAGCGGTCCGTCGCACGTTCGCAGTCAGCGATGCCGTCACGATCCCACGCGTGGTCACCGACATGAGTGGCGAATCCGTCCTGGTCATGGACTGGATCGAGGGCATTCCCCTTAGCAATCGGGAAGGCTTGGAAGAGGTTGGGGCTGATCGAGCTGGGCTCGCTCGGGCGATCCTGCAGGCCTACGGAGTGATGATCTTTCAATCCGATCGCTTCCACGCCGACCCGCATCCTGGGAACCTCATCGCCATGAAGGGCGATCGCCTCGGCCTGATCGACTTCGGCGAGGTCGGTTCGGTCGAGCCGGCCGAGCGCTCCGCCCTCCTGGGGATGGTGACGGCGGTGCTTGGTCGAGACGGCGAAGCCCTCGCGGCAGCTGTGCTCTCGGTCAGTCGAACCACGCGGTCCGTCGACCAAGCCGAGTTTGGGGCGCAACTTGCCCCGCTCCTTGATTCCGTTGCCGATGCGAGCCTGAAGGACTTGAGGCTCGGCGAAACGTTGGGTCGCCTTCTCCACCTTCTCCGCCGTAATGGGATCGTGCTGCCGTCTGACCTGGCCGTCTTGATCAAGACGATGATCGAATGCGAATCCACGACCAATGAGCTCGACCCGACGATGTCGATGCTCAACCTCGTGGGCGAACTCGGTTCCATCGGGCCAGCGTCAGGAGAAGTTTCAGTTAGACCTCCTTCAGCGAGGCGTCAACGAGGAAGAGACCCGGGACAGAGACGGGACGATGATTGATCGACGACGTCAACAACCCCCAGGTGACCCAAGTGCTCGAAGACCGGCGATCTGATGGTGCCGCCACACTCTCGCCTACTCCGGTTTGCCCTCCTCGATCCAGCGTTCGAACAACTCGACCCTTTCCGACGGCCACGCCCCGTCGCATGGCATAGAGCCATTCTTCAAGCGCTCAACGATCGAGTCAGCGTGGGATTGGACGTCGGCATAGGACCACAGATCGAACGCGCGGCGCATTGAATCCCGATCCTTCTCCCTGAACAGAGGCTTGATGTCAGATTCGAAGGTAATAGTGGGTGCCGGCATGTTCACGTCCTTTCGTAGTGCGGTCAGCTTGACGGAGTACCGCCGATCTAGTCCTTTCTAGCGCCCTGATCCAGCCGATACATCTGCCTGTAGGCCGTGGCGAATCCGGCCTGGTCGTGCACCTCGAAACGGGCTCAAGAGTCCGGATGGACTCGGATCACGATCGCCGCGTAAGACTGCACCAATGACGACCGCGATGCTCGCACTGGACCAACTGACGGATCAGGCACAGAAAACCACAGGACTCGACGACTTTGGCGATCACTCGTGGAAGGAGGGGGCCGAGCGATTGATCTCTGACTTGAACGACCGAGCCTCCCTCACCGAAGTCGGCAGCCTCATCGCGGGGTCCGACGTCGTCGAGTACCTCACCGGCCGACTGCGTGTCGTTGACTGGGTGAGGCGCAACCCCTCGATCGCTAGAGCGCAGATATCCGACCCCCGATTGTCGTCCTCGGACAACCTCGGACAGGGACGACCATCCTGTTCGATGTCCTGGCCCAGGATCCTGCCAACCGGGTGCCGCTCACCTGGGAGGTCGACCAGCCGTGGCCGCCCCCGGAGACGGCAACCTACGAGTCCGACCCACGAATCGAGGAGGTGGACGCCAAGCTGGCCAACGTAGACCTTCTCATTCCGGGGTTCCGCGCGATGCACGACATGGGTGCCGGCTCGGCCAGGAGTGCGTGCGGATCACGGCCGCCGACTTCCGCAGCATGATCTTCTCGACGCAGTATCGGGTGCCGGAGTACCAACGTTGGCTTCTCCACCAGGCCGACATGGCGTCCGCCTATCGGTATCACCGAATGTTCCTGCAGTACTTGCAATCGGCGCATTCGGCCGAACGATGGGTGATCAAGTCGCCAGCCCATCTGTGGTCGCTCAGGCGCCATGTTCCACGAGTACCCGGAGGCGCTGATCGTCCAGACCCATCGAGATCCGCTGCGCGGTCATTTGTTCGCTGGCGTCGCTCGTCGATCTGCTTCGCCGTCTGGCGAGCGACGACGTTTCGATCTCAGAGGTCGCGGCCGAGTGGGTGGACGACATCGTGCTCGGTCTGGACAGGGCTATCGAGGCGCGAACGGACGGAACCGTACCGGCCGGACAGGCCGTGGACGTTTTCTTCAGTGACTTTCTTCGGGACCCTATGGCCGTGGTGAGGACGATCTACGAACGCCTGGGCATAGAGCTGAGCGACGCGGCGGAGAAGGCGATGCGAGCCTTCCTGGCCGCCAACCCCAAGGAGAAGCACGGCGGCCACAGCTATTCGTTCGCCGAGACGGGCCTCGATGCCGGCCTTCTGCGGGAGCGCACGCGTGCGTACAAGGAGTTCTTCGATATTCCAGAGGAGGCGCTGCCGTAGTGTCGGAGCCGATGGCAACAGCGGGCGAAATGCGGGCCTGGCGAACACACGCGTACGGGCAGCCGCTCGAGGCGCTCAAGCTCGACGTGGTCGCGATTCCTGACCCGGGGCCAGGGGAACTGCGCATCAAGGTCGACGCGATCCCGCTCAATCTCAACGACCTCGAGCGGATCACCGGCGGCAACATGATGGTTCGTCCCGAACTTCCTTATAGCCCAGGCATGGAAGTCATGGGCATGGTGGACGCGTGCGGTGACGGCGCCGGACAGTGGGCAGGCCGGCGGGTCGTGTCCATTCCCACAGGGGCGTACGGGGGTTTCGCCGAATACGCAATCTGTCCTGTCGCATCGACGTTCGAGATGCCAGAGTCGATTCCGCTACCCGATGCTGCAGCCTTGTTCTTCCCTTTTCATCTGGCTTGGCTGGGTCTCATCGACCGAGCCGGCCTTCAAGAGGGCGAGACCGTGCTCATCCACGCCGCCGCCGGCGGGTCGGGTTCAGCGGCGGTGCAACTCGCCGTAGATCGAGGCGCACGGGTCTTCGCGACTGCCGGCACCGATGAGAAGACCCGCCTGTGTCAAGAACTAGGCGCTCACGTGGCGATCAACTACAACACGAGCGACTTCGCCGAGATCGTCTTGACCGAGACAGGAGGCCAGGGAGTCGATGTTGTCTTCGACAATGTCGGCGAGGCGGTCTTGGAGAAGTCGTTGCAGTGCACCCGGTACAACGGTCGTTACTTGATGATGGGCTTTGCTTCCAACAAAGTCGTCGCGGACGAGAAGTTCATCGTGCCGAGACGCATCGCTCTGGGAAATCTCAAGCTCTGCGGAGTCTTGCTTTCGTACCAAGAACCGGACGCATTGGCGTTCCTCAAGACGGGCATGGGCTGGAATTTCATTCCACGTCAGTTCGGCGCCCAGATCATGGACGAGATCGTCTCGCTGGTACTTTCGAAAAGGGTCAGGCCGGTGATTGGGCGGGTCGTCGACTTCGAGGAGATACCTGCGGCCATCGACGCGATGGCGCGGCGCGACACTGTCGGCCGCACCGTGGCCTTGATCGCGAAGTAACTGTTCGCTTCTCTCGATTGCTCATGGACCACTACGCAAGTACCAGGTGCGCGGTGAACCAATCGCACGCTGCGTTCGAGGCGCGGTCGAACTGATCGGTGTAGGCCGAAAAATGTCCTCCGGGGTAAAGCTCGAGCCGCTTGGGTTCCAGGGCTCGGTTGAACGCCGCGAGGCACAGATCGGTAGGACAGACCACGTCCGAGTCGCCGACGACCATCAACAGCGGGGTCGGCGCGATGCGTTCTACAAAAGATCCGGGCTCGTACTCTGAATAAAGCTCGAGCGATCGGAGTGTTATCTCGTTTCTCCACTTGGCGAAACGCCATTGATCCTCCGGTGGCGACAATTGCCCGGTGAAGAAGGCCCAGGCATCCGAGCTGGCGTGCGAAGCAAGACCGCTCTCCGATGGAGCGACCACCATTGGCACCAGCTTCGGCGTTCCCCCTCGAAACCGCTCTCGTCGATCCGCATCAAATGCAAGGCGCTGCTCCACGAGCGCGGGAGGAGGTGTGCGACGCAGGGTCGACTCCCAGCCGCTGATGGTGGGAACTTGGGCCACGACGCACTTCACACGTCGATCGATCGCGGCCACAACAAGGACGTGTCCGCCCGCGTAGCTGGTTCCCCAGATGCCCACTCGATCGGGGTCGACGCCCTCCAACGTCTCCGCGTAGGTGATGGCATGCCGGTAGTCGCGAACCTGCATCCACGGGTCTAATTCCTGTCGAGGTTCCCCGTCACTTTCGCCGAAATTCCGATGATCGTAGGCGACAACGCAGAATCCGGCCGCGGCAAAGGCGGCCGCATACTTGTCGAGATAGAACTCCTTGAGACAGTTGTAACCGTGCGCCATGACTACAACCGGCGCCGACATTTGACTTGACTTCGGACGGTACAACCACCCCCTCAAGGTGTTCCCCTCCGCGTCGAATGCGATGTTTTGGACCTCGTAGGTGTCGGTCGCACCAGGATCCATCTCGTCAGCTTCGCATACGACGACCGATAACGCCCTGGCGCTGTTCACCCGCGACTGGATAGTGATGCGACTTCGGGCTCACCTTCCCTTCCTCGGTCGACACCGGGCGGGATGGTGATCAAAAAGTTCGGCCCTTCAGCGGGCAACTATGAGATGATGACATCGAGATTGGCGAAATTGCCGCACGAACTTCGTTGAAACGGGGTGGCTACTCCCCGCGACGTACGTTGAGCGGTGGCGAAGATGGCGACGCCAAAGTGAGCTGCGGGCGGGAGTGTGGGCGACTGCTCTGACCAACCTGCGAAGTTCATATGGCCAGGAGGGGACCGTGCAGGGGAATCCAGACATCAACTTCCAAGAGACAACCTCGGGACGATCGCCGATCGAGCGCTATGTCCGGAGAATGCGGGGAACGCCGGGCGCAAGCGTTCACCCGAAACCGAATCCCTTGACGGTGTTGGCGGCGTTCCTTGGGTGCTTCGTCGGTATCTACCTGATCGCCCTACCGGAGGTGGTCAACCTCCCGGGTTCCACCAAGTTCTTTCTCATCGGATCGTTTGGCGCTTCAGCTGCTCTGCTTTTCGGAGCACCCCGCGCTCCCCTCGCCCAGCCAAGGAGTCTCATTTTTGGCCAGCTGATCGCGGCGCTCTGCGGCGTCTCGGCCTTCAAGCTCGTCGGTGGTGATCTGGGTTTGGCTGCCGGCCTGGCGGTGGGATCGGCCACAGCGATCATGCTTCTCACGGGTTCGCTGCATCCGCCCGCGGGGGCGACAGCACTCATTGCCGTTCTTGGTCCAGCGAAGGTGCACACGTTGGGCTACGAGTACGTGCTCAGTCCGGTTCTGATCGGCGTTCTAATTTTGCTCGTCACAGCGTTGCTGATTAACAACCTCTCACCGGATGAGAATCGGCATTATCCACTCTCGTGGTGGTGATCACGCCGATTCATATCCTGCGGCGAGGGTGAAACGGGCCCCTAACCCTCCAAACGATGTAGACGGCAGGTTGCTCACGGCGATTCTGACCATTCCGCCTGGATTTTCCGCCTGGATTTGGCCCCGTAAGTAGGTGTTTCGCCACCCGGGGCGTCAAACCTCGGGCATCCGACAGTCCTCGGGGTGTCAGGGTCGCTCACGATCCGATGCGGACCCAGCCAATGAGCTGAAAGACCCGGGACCAATTGCTCTTTTGTGCAAAATCCCCGGTCAAATGATGGAAAATACCCGTTGGAAGTGCAAGAGTCCCATGGGGCTTCACACGGATTGCCCCTTGTGACGTGGAGGGCGGAATGAAGAATCGCTACGGGTGGCTCGTCGGACTCTTTGCGCTGTCCATGACGACCGCGGTGACCTTCGCACTGAGCAGCGGAGCTGCGCAGGCGGCCTCCGGCGGCACAGGTGCGGCTTCGAGCGCAGCCTCCTATCGCCACGGAGTGGTCTCGCCCCTAGGTTCGACTTCGGGATCGCCGACCGCTGGCGCCGCCCAGCTGGCGTCGACGGCCAACGACCTCACCTACGGTGGTGGCATCAGCGGCGTAGGCGTGACCACGGCGCCGCACGTGTATCTCGTGTTCTGGGGAAGCCAATGGGGCACCCACGGAACCAAGGTTGTCGGCACGAAAACCTACGACACCTATTCGGGTGACCCCAAGGGAATGGCCCCGGACCTTGAGGCCTTCTTCAGCGGGCTCGGAACCAACTCTGAGACATGGAGTGGCGTCGCCACGCAGTACTGCCAGGGGGTGGCAGTAGGGACGGTCTCGTGTCCGAACAACGTGCAGCATGTTGGGTACCCCACAGGAGGGGCGTTCGTCAGCGCGTGGGAGGACACCAGCGCAGCCGCTCCGCACGTGGCATCGCCCGCGCAGTTGGCCAATGAAGCCGAGAATGCCGCCGGCCACTTCGGCAACACGACGCAGGCGTCCAACGCGAACGACCAGTACTTCATCGTGTCCCCAACCGGGACTGAGCCCAATGGATTCAACACCCCATCCGGCCAATTCTGCGCTTGGCATGACTACACCGGCGACGCCTCCCTCGGTTTTGTGGGCCAACCCATGGTTGCCTTCACGAACATGCCCTACGTCACTGACGCCGGAGCCAGCTGCGGAGCGAACTTTGTCAACGCAGGTTCGGCCGGTACCCTCGACGGTGTCACGATCGTCGGCGGGCACGAGTACACCGAGACCATCACCGACCAGTTCCCGGCGGGCGGTTGGACCGATTCGAGCGGGAGTGAAATCGGCGACAAGTGTGCCTGGGTCTCTTCGGGCCAGGGCGCAGCCCAGAACATCACCCTTGCCACGGGGTCGTTCGCCATCCAGTCCATGTGGGCCAACGACTTCAATAGTGGATCGGGCGGTTGTGAGGTAGCGCACTCGATCTTCTCCTCGAACACGGTCGCCGTGACGAGTCCGCAAAACCAGTTATCGACTCAAGGTACAGCCATCAGCCCGTTGCAGATCAGCGCCACCGACTCGGCCAGCAGCCAGACGTTGTCCTTCAGCGCAACCGGCTTGCCGGCGGGCCTGTCGATCTCACCCGCAGGAGTGATCTCGGGTACGCCCACAGCCGCGGTGCTGAACCAGTCGGTCACCGTTACCGCAACGGACACGACCGGCGCCACCGGGAGTGCAAGCTTCACCTGGACAGTCAACGCACCGCTCGGCATCAACAACACAGTCACGGTGACCAACCCCGGTAATCAAACGTCCACGACGGGCTCCCCCGTGAGCTTGCAGATCCACGCGACCGATTCGCAATCGGGCCAGACGTTCACATACGGTGCAACCGGGTTGCCCACCGGGCTCTCCATCACATCGAGTGGCCTCGTCTCGGGCACCCCCACCACGAGCGGCTCAAGCTCGGTGACCGTCACCGCCAGCGACACCACCGGTGCGAGCGGAATCGCGACGTTCAGCTGGACGATCAACGTGGCCACCAACAAGGTGACTGTGACCAGTCCTGGCAACCAGTCCAGCCGGGTGAACAGGTCATTGACCCTTCAGATCCACGCGACCGACTCGGCGAATGGCCAGACGTTGAGGTACTCGGCCACAGGCCTGCCCAATGGCCTGCAGATCAGTGGCACGAGCGGGGCTATCACGGGAACGCCTACCGCCGTGGGCAGCTTCTCGACCAAGGTGACCGCAATGGACACCACTGGCGCTACCGGGAGCGCGTCGTTCACCTGGACGATCCGCAATCGGTTTGGTACGACGACCAAGAGCACCAGGAACTCAACGAGCTCCAACAGCTCCTTGACCAATCATTCTGTCATTGTGCACAACACCCGAAGCTTGGTAAGGCCGATCTGAGCGGAACGCTCGGAATGGCTTGTCGGACGCGTCTGGCGCCGGAGTCGCGTCCAGACGCGGTCGCCCGCCGGGGCCATCGCCAGATCGATCCCAGCCTCGCTGTTGCCACCTCCTGGTGACGACGCTCGCTTCTGCCCCGTGCTGTTGGTTCTTGTAGCGCTGTCGATTCCGTACAACCTGTCTCTGCGCACAAAGTCGAGAAGGTGCTTCCGACGCCGGCACGTCAGTTATCCATTTGGGTCGATGCCGGCATAGACACCTGCAACTCGACCGAATTAATTCCTCGAACCGGGTGTGTTGGCTTAAGTGCCGATCCCATGACAACCAGTGAGGGAGGGCCTAGCATCGCCCCCGTGTGTCAGGGGAGGCCCACGAGGTGACGGAGGGGGACGGCGCATTCGAGCATGAGCCTGTTGTGTCGGCGGTCGTCTCAGACTCACGGGGCGAGGACCCCGCAGAGCTGGCCCGGTTGATCGCCGACCCTGCCGAAGAGCAGCAGAGGACCGCGAGGGAGGACTCCGATCAGGCGGTGCTCCCCGAGGACCTCCTTCCTGGGGACGCGCGAAGAACAGACTTCTCTGCGGGAGGGCTTGCGCAAATTCGGTGCCTCGACCTTCGCCGTGCTCGCCGTCATCGTGGCCCTCGACAACCTGCAAAGCTCCGGCCTGAGCGTGCTGGCTCCGAACATTCGGTCCTCGTTCCACGTGAGTTCTGGCGTGATCGTTTTCGTCGCTGGCATCTCTGGCGCATTCTTGGTGCTGGGCATCGTTCCCATGGGCTGGCTCGCCGACCGTTTCCGCCGCGCTCCGATCATCGGGATCGCCACGTTCTTTTTCGGCGTCATGGTGTTCCTCTCCGGGCTGGCCACGAACATCTTCTTGTTCTTCTGCGCCCGCTTCGGCGCCGGGGTCTCCCAGGCGTCCACCCAGACCGTGCACGGCACGCTGTTGGCCGACACCTATCCGATCAGCCTGCGGGGGCGGATCGTGCCGGCAATGGGCATCGCCACCGGCATCGCCACCGCGCTGAGCCCGATCCTGGTCGGGACGATCGCCACGGCGGTCGGGTGGCCCCAACGGCTGGCGTTGGGCCTTCTACATCCTTGGCCATTCCGATCCTCGTGGTCGCGGTTCATCGCCTTCCGGCTCCGCGAACCGCCCCGCGGCCAGCACGAGAAGCTCGATGTGCTGGGCGAGGTGATCGAGCGACACCAAGCCCGTACCGCCCTCGCTCGAGGCCGCCTTCGCACGGATCATGAAGATCCGCACCATGAAGATGTGTCTCGTCGCGTTCGCTGCCATGGGTTTCGGGCTCTTCACCGGCTCCGGTGCTCGGGAACCTGTTCCTCCAGCAGCAGTACGGGCTCGAATGCGTTTCGCCGTGGCCTGATCGGCACCATCGGGCCGCATTGGCGTCCTCGTGGCGCTGCCCTTCGTCGGCCGCTACTACGACCGCCTCTACCGTCGCTGACCCGGCCCGGGCCCTCGCGCTCATCGGCAAGATCATCCTGCCGGTCGCTGTCCTGGTGCCGATCCAGTACTTCATGCCCAACGCCGTGCTGTGGGCGTGTTTCGCCGTGCTCGTCACGGTGCTGTCCCTTTGCGCGTTCTCCATGGTGGGACCGGTCCTCACCTCCGTCGCGCCGTACCACCTGCGCGGCCTGATCACGGCGCGTGGGCGCCATCTACTTCTTCTTCATCGGGGCGACCGGCGGAGCCATGGTTTCGGCGGGCCTCGACCAAGCCTTCGGGCCCGCGGGCCGCGGTGATCATCGTCATGGTTCCCACCACGATCATCGGCGGGCTCATGATCATCGCGGGGCTCGCACTACATCCGCAACGACCTCTCGCTTGTCGTCATCGAGCTCCAGGAGGAGCGGAGGAGCACCGGCGCCAGGCGGCCGATCCCGGCTCCATTCCCGTCCTCCAGCTCGAACCAACGTCGACTTCAGCTACGGCCACGTCCAGGTGCTCTTCGGCGTCGGCTTCGAGGTCTTACAGGGGCGAGGTGCTGGCGCTGCTCGGCACGAACGGGGCCGGCAAGTCGACCGCGCTGCGGGTCGCGGCCGGACTTGGCACGTCCGATCGAGGCGTCGTCCGCCTGAACGGGCGCACCATCACCTACGCCACACCCGAGCAGCGCGTCCCGACTCGGCATCCATCTGCTTCCCGGCGGCCGGGGCGTCTTCGGCGAGATGACCGTGATGGAGAACCTCGAGATGGGCGGTTTCGTCTACCGACGGTGATCAGCGCCGACCTCGAGGCGTCGCATCGAGCGAGTCCTGAGCATCGTTCCCTGCACTGGAAGCGAGCCAAGGGCCGACGCGCTGACACCTGTCGGGTGGGCAGCAACAGATGCTGGCGCTCGCGATCGCGCTGCTGCACGACCCCGAAGTGCTGATGATCGACGAGCTATCGCTGGGCTGGCGCCCGATCGTCGTCCAGGAACTCATCGAGCGTCGTCGAGCGCCTGAAGAGCGAGGGCGTCACCATGATCATCGTCGAGCAGTCGCTGAACGTCGCCGCCGCGATCGCAGACCGTGCGGTCTTCATGGAGAAGGGACAGGTTCGGTTCGAAGGCGCCATCGCCGAGCTCATGGAGCGCGACGACCTGGCCCGGGCCGTGTTCTTGGGCGGCGAGGTGCCGCGCTCTGATGCTGGCGGTCGAGTTGGATCAACTCGCAGATCGTCTTCGACGGTCTGATCCAGGGTCTCGCCATCGCCGCTCATCGCCGTGGGCGTCGTGCTCGTCTACCGGGCCACGAGGATCATCAACTTTGCCGTGGGCAACATGGGCGTGATCGGTGCGGCTCACCTCGTCGCTCCTCGTCGCTCCAGTACCACGTCCCGTTCTGGGCTGCCGCTCGTCATCGCTCTGGTCGTCGGCCTCGTCTTCGGGGCCGCGATCGAGATGACGGTGATCCGGCAGGCTACGCAACGCCCCACGTGTGGTCGTGCTGGTCGTCCACGATCGGCATCGCAGGACTGGCGCAGGTCATCGCCATCAAGATCCCGCAGCCGTCGGACGCCAGTGCCCACTTCCCGCCGCGTTCGGTTCGAGCACGTGGACGATCGCCGGGGTGAGCGTGCGCGGCGCCGACCTGGCCGTGCTGATCCTGGTTCCGGTCGCCGTGGTCGCTGCTTATCTGGTTCCTCGACCGCACCATGATCGGCAAGACCGTCAAGGCCTGCGCCGCCAACCCCTCCCTCGCTCGGCTGTCGTCCATTTCGCCCAAGTTGGTCTCGACCATGGTGTGGGCCCTGGCGGCCGGCGCTTTCGACCCTCTCGGTCGTGCTCTTCGCCGGCGAGACGTCGACCGCCGCCGGACTGGCCACCCTCGGCCCCGAGACGCTGTCCGACGGCCTCGCAGCAGCCGTCATCGCCGGAATGCGCTCGTTCCGCGTCGCAGTGCTTGCGGCCGTCGTCATCGGCGATCGTCCAGAGCGTCCTCTCGTACAACTTTCTTGCGCACGCCGGGCATCACCGACCTCCTGTTGTTCATCGCCGTGTTCGTCGCCGTGATCTTCGCCAAGCGCGAAGGGGAGGACTCCGGTGTCTTCGCCTTCTCGCCGCGCACGCTGACCGATCCCCGAGCGGCTGCGCGTCCATCTGGTGGGCCCGCAACATCGACAAGGGCGGCATCCTCGCTGCTCGGCGCTGATCGCCGTGGTCCTGCCCTCGTGCATGACGCGAGCCCTCGAGCCAGCAGCTCTACACGGCGGTCCTCGGCTTCGCCATCTGCGCCTCCTCGCTGACCGTGCTGACCGGGTGGCTCGGGCAGCTGTCCCTGGGGCAGATGGCCTTCGCCGGGCTCGCGGCGCTGTTCGCGGCGCGGCTCGTGACCGATGGCGTCCCCTTCTGGGTCGCCATCGTGGCGACGACGTGCGGCGTCCGCGTCTGCTTGCCTTGGGCGTCGGCATCGGCTCGCTGCGGGTCCGCGGCCTGTATCTCGCCGTCGTCACCTTCGTGCTTCGCGCTCACCGCCCAGCAGTACTTCTATTACCTGCCGTTCTTCTCCGGCGAGTCGCCCGACGGCGCCAACGTGCCGTTCGTCCCCGGGAAAGCTGTGGTTCCTCACCTTCCCAGGGCAGCGCACCTACTACTACGTGGTCCTCGTCGTGCTGGCTCTCGTGCTGTTCGTGCTCAGCCGATTCCGCGACAGCGGGGTGGGTCGCACCATCAAGGCGGTCCGCGACAACGAAGTCGGCGGCGGCGGCCTACAGGGTGCGCCCGGTGCGTCTGAAGCTCCAGAGCCTTCGCGCTTGCGGGTGCCTTGCCGGCCTCGGTGGGGCGCTCTTGGCCGGGGCGTATCGCCAACATCGCGTTCACCCAGAACTTCTTCCTGGTCAACGACTCGCTCAACCTGGTGGCCATGGTCGTCATCGGAGGCATGGGCTCGGTATCGGGCGCGATCATCGGTGCCGTCGTTCGTCATCGGCATCCCCGCCATCGCCCCGAACAACGCTCTGCTCGGCCTGCTCAGCTCGAGCCTGGGCTTGCTCGTCGTCTTGCTGTACTTCCCTCGTGGTCTGAACCAGATCACCTACGCGGCTGCGCGACGCGATCCTGGCCTGGGCCGACAAGCGAGTCGGCGAGCAACCAGCGGCCGGAGCGCCCCAACGCGCCGCTGTCGTTCGACAGCGCCGGGGGAGCCCGCGGCCGCCGTGGCGCCCGGCCCGGTGCTCGCGGTTCGCGATCTGAGCGTCCGCTTCGGCGGCCTCGTGGCCGTGGACCGTGCAGCCCTCGACGTCCAGAGCGGCGGAGATCGTGGGGCTCATCGGCGCCAACGGCGCCGGCAAGTCCACGCTCATGAACGCCATCGGCGGATTCGTTCCTGTCTACGGGCTCGGTGACGCTGCTGGGCCAGGAGGTGGCGGACAAGGCTCCCGGCTATCGGGCCTCGCTGGGTCTGGGCCGTACGTTCCAGTCGCGCCACCCTGTTCCCCGAGCTCACGGTCAGTGAGACCTTGCTCGTCGCGCTCGAGGCCAAGGAGCGGCGCTCGGGCATGCTTGCGACGCGCCCTCGGGTCTACCCAAGGCGCGGCGTCAGAGCCGCGGCCGCCGAGGCCGAGGTGTCCGAGCTGGTCGACTTCCTCGGGTCTCGGGCGGTACCGGGACCACTACATGCCGATCTGTCGACGGGGACCCGCCGCGTCGTCGAACTCGCGGGCCTGCTTGCGCTCGATGCCAAGGTGCTGTGTCTCGACGAGCCGACGGCCGGGCTGGCGCAGCGTGAGACGGAGGCATTCGGGCCGCTGATCGTAGCGATCGCAGAAGGAGCTGTCGGCCTCGGTGCTCCTGATCGAGCACGACATGCCGCTCATCATGGGCATCTCCGGATCGTGTGTACTGCCTCGAGACCGGGCGCAGTCATCGCTGAAGGGACGCCGCAACAACGTCCGCGATGACCCCAGGGTCATCGCCAGCTATCTGGGCACCGACGAGCGGGCGATCGCTCGGAGCGGCGCCGCGGCCCCTACAAACGCTGTGCCGACTGCTTCGTCTTCGGCCGTGGTGACCCCGTTGCAGGGCGTCCGACAAGATCCCGCAAGTTAAGGGGCCCGCATCGCGCTCGTCCCGCCCGTGCTGCCATTGCCCCCAAGCTTTCGTTCCTATATGCTGTATAGCTAGGGCTATATCGCATTAGGCCGGGGGAGGATCACTGACATGCCAGTGCGAGAAGGTGCGAGGAGCTTGCACCCTGGCTGATCTCACCCGGACTCGGATCGCCGTGGCTGCTCTTCGCGTTGCGGACGAACGCGGAGCGAGCGGGTTCACAATGCGCGCCGTCGCCGAAAGCCTGGGCGTGACGCCGATGGCGCTGTATCACCATGTGAAGGACAAGGCGGCGCTCGTAGGCCTGGTGGTCGACGCCGTCATCGAGGGACGCCCTCTTCCACCCCCGTCGGGATCGTGGCAGGAAGATCTGTGGGAAATGGCGCGGTGGATGCGAGAGATCACGTTGACCCACCCCGCAGTGTCGAGATTGCGGAGCGAGCATCACGTCTGGACGGCATCCGTCTTTCCCATGACCGAGCGGTGGATCAGCGTCTGGCAGCAGAGCGGCCTCGAGCTGAAAGATGCTCTGCTTGCCGCTTCGGCCACAAGCTCAACGATCATTGGTTTCGTGGAACAGGAGCTGGTTCTCCAGGAGCTGCAGCCTCCTGACGCGTCCATGTTGATTTCGTTCCCCAACGCCCGAATGGCGTTCGGGCCAAAACGAAACGGAAGCCGAGAATTCGAGCTGGTCGCTCGATCGGTCATTGAAGGGGTGCACTCCCGCTTGTCGCGTTCCCCCGGTGCCGAAGCCGTCCGCTCCAGGACGCCACAGCGGCGCGGGGGCCCGGAACGTCGACCGCGACCCTCCGGAACTCAAGCAAAGGACGCAGGCGTGGCACGTCGTAAAGCAACGAAACCCACAGGTCGGGCATGACCAGAGCCGAACCCGCGCCCACTCTTGGTCGTCCAGTGTCTATCCTCCACCCCCGCTCGCCCTCGCCATCGCGGATCAGGGTGGAGCGTAGTTGCGGCGGGGCCGATCACTATCGCTATACAAATCGCAACGTTGGAAGGAAGAGAGGACCCAATGCGTAAGGCCTCTGCGGCGCTCGCCGCATTTCTGTTCTTTAGCGTCGGAGTGGAACTGGCCACCACGACCAGTGCGAGCGCGGCGCCTGAACAGGGAGTAACACCCAGCACGATCAAGGTCGGAGTTACCTACGCTGACGTAGCCGCAATACGTAACATCATCAACGTCGATCCCGGCGACTACCAAGTGGCCTACAAGACCTTGTTCGATCAGATCAACGCCAAGGGCGGAATCGACGGCCGCAAGATCGTCCCCGTGTTCTCCGCCGTGAATCCTCTCGGAACTGCCGCAGCCGCGACGACGTGCACGCAGCTGACCGAAGACGACAAAGTGTTCGCCGTGCTTGGCTTCTTCCAGCAACCTGACACTGCCTGTTACCTGCAGACCCACAACGTGCCGATCATCGGTGCGTCGCTCACGGCGCAACAGGCGCAGCAGGCGAAGGCGCCCTGGTACAACAATCTCATTTCCGACAGCGACCTCGTTCCCAAGGAGATGGCCGTCTTCAAACAAGAGGGCGTGTTCAAAGGCAAGAAGGTGGCGGTCGTCGGAACGAACATCGACCAGCCCGAAATCAATCTTGTCCTGCCCGTCCTGCACAGGGAAGGAGTCGACGTCGTACAGACCGCAGTCAACAGCGTGCCCGACACGGACACGGCAGCACAGGTGCAGGAGTACGGCACCATCGCGCAGCGGTTCCAGTCGGCTGGTGCAGATGTGGTCGTTTCGGTGGGTAATTCCGGGAACGGTTTCCCGTCTGCCCTTCAAACCACCCAGAGCACCTATCGCCCGCGCATTGTTGCCACCGACTATACGGATCTCGATGCTTATGTCTCCAATAAAGCTGGATACACGCAGTCCATTCTGAAAGATGCCGTCACCGCTGGCGGGATTCCGCCTGCCTCAATCTGGTGGAATGACCCCACCATGAAGCGTTGCTTCGCAACCATTCAAGCAGCAGAACCGAGTGCTGTTATCAACAACCCGGTCACGGCGACGGCCTCCACTCCCGTCACCTGGACTGCGCCACAGACGGCCTGCGTGCAAGTGGCGCTGTTCGCCGACATCCTGAAGGCCGCTGGTAAGACACTGACGAACAAGACATTCGCGAGCGGTGCTGCGACTCTCACTCATCTGACGCTCCCTGGGGGTGGAGGCACCTTCAACTTCTCCTCCGGCCACAACGACGGTGACGGGCCGGTGTTCGTGTATCAGTGGAGCCCAACGAAGAACACCCTCGCTCTCAAGACAACCGTTGGATAGGGGCCATCCATCGGAGCCGCAGGCTTCGTCGGCTCGCGGAAGCCTGAGTTCGACGCGTTGAAGGTAGTTGAGTTGACCGGTTCAGACCTAGGCAGACCGTCGCGCAAATCAAAGGTAGAGAGATGACCGACTCGAAGACCGACGAACGTGGCGCATTGTTCGTCACCGCAGAATCCGAAGACCCGCGCTTCAATCAGCCGTACATAGATGTCCGGGAGTGGCGGGATGAGCCGGCACGACGCCCCGGTGTTCCCGGGCGGCGATAACGACCCAGCAGGGCGGCGCCGCTCCCTTCAAAGCGCGCCATCTCTATGTCCACGGAGGGTTCACGGGCACCGACGCCAAGTTCTCGTTCTGCTTTCCGCCGGAAGAGGAATACCAGGGACGGTTCTTCCAGGCGACCCATCAGTTGCTCGCCGGCGAGGAGGCCACGGCGCGCAACGTCGCGTTCGCCCTTGCGAGTGGCGGCTACTCGGTGCAGACGAACATGGGCGGCAGCGACAACCCTCGTTCAGCGGAGGGGTCGGGCCAGGGGTCAGTTCGACACGACGATTCGGGGCTACCGGGTCAACGCTGAGGCCGCGAAGTTCTCTCGAGTGGTGGCGGCCGAGATCTACGGCCCGCACCGCACCTACGGCTATCTCTACGGCGGGAGCGGCGGCGCCTACCAGACGGTTACCAGTGCGGAGATGACGACCGGCGTGTGGGACGGGTTCGTGCCCTACGTCATGGGCTCGCCGCAATCCATCCCCAACTGTTTCACCGTGCGCGTGAACGCCCTCCGGGTGCTGAAGGACAAGTGGCCGTCGATCATCGACGCGATCGAGCCGGGCGGAAGCGGTGACCCCTACGCCGGGCTGAACGACGAGGAGCGCGCCGCGCTGGAAGAGGCCACCCGGACGGGGTTCCCGCCCGGGGCGTGGTTCAACTACGTCCCCCAGGGCGGAGGGCCGCTCGTGCTGGTCGCCAGCTATGTGCCGGTGTTGGACCCGACCTATCTCGACGACTTCTGGAGCAAGCCGGGCTACCTCGGCACCGACCCGACGTCGTCGGTCCGCGCGGCGCGCATCCAGCACGAGGCGACCGTTGTCGAGGTGATTTCCGGTCCGCCGGACGCAACTCAAGCTGTCGAGCGTCCCCACGGGTGATCTCACCGGTGCTGATGTGATCATCACCAGCGGAGCGGCCGCGGGCAAGACCGTCTCGCTCGGCCGCGTTGCCTCGGACGGCAAGGGTCAAATCGGCCTCGTGTTCGAATCGGTCGGCGACACGATTGACATCACGGCCGATCCCGCCGTCGTCGACAGCATTCAGGCCGGCGACGAGGTCCGGATCGACAACTCGAGGTTCCTCGCGTTGCAGACCTACCACCGTCATCAATTCCCGCCGGCCAATCCCGACTTCGACTACCCCGACGTCTACGACTACTTCCGGAACCCCGACGGCACGCCGAAGTACCCCCAGCGAGGTGTGGACATCGGCGCGGCAGGCACCCTCGGCGCCACCGGTCAGATCCCGACCGGTCGCTTCAACGGGAAGATGATCGTGGTGGAGTGCCTGCACGACGGAGACGCTCTGCCGTGGCAGGCCGACTGGTACCGAAAGAAGGTCGAGCACGTCGAAGGACCGCACGTCGACGAGAAGTACCGGCTCTGGTACGTCGACAACGCGAACCACACCGACCCGACGACGGAGACGCTGGAGACCCACGCCGTCGCCTACTCGGGCACGGTGCAGTACGCGTTACGCGAGCTGAGCGCATGGGTCGAGCAAGGCATCGCCCCGCCGCCTACCAGCGAATACCGGGTGCAGGACGGCCAGGTGCACGTGCCGGCGTCGGCTGGCAGAACGCAAGGGCATCCAACCCGTGGTCCATCTCGAGGTGAACGGCGGCGAGCGCGCCGAGGTCACGGTGGGCGAAGTCGTCACTTTCACCGCACGGATCGAGGTGCCGCCCGCCCCGGGCAAAGTGGTGTCGGCGAAGTGGGACTTCGAGGGAATGGGCACGTATCCGGACGCCGCCGAACTCGACGATCCGACCTCGGAGACCGTCCACGCTGACCGCCACCCACGCCTTCACGCAAACCGGGCACCTACTTCCCGACGCTTCGCGTCGCCTCCCAACGTGAGGGCAATCCCGGCACCCCGTTCGCCCGATCGCTGAACCTCGGCCGGGTCCGAGTCGTAGTTGCCAACAAGTGAGTCGCGGTGGGCAGCGCGACCGAAGCCGGCTTTTCGGCCATTGAGCAGAAGCAGATCCGTGCGTTTGTGGTGGTTTCGAGAAGAAGCAGCCATGCGTTCAGACGGAGCCCCCAGCAGAGCTCGCTCTTGGCGGTGCCGCCCGGATCCCACTGCCCGGTGTCTCGCGACTGGACTCTGCGTGAGCATCATTCTTGTGGCATGCGGAAGTGCACCAAGCTCCGCTTCGTCCGCCTCTTCTGCCAGCTCGTCGACGATTAGTTCGTCCTCCCCCTCAGGTTTCACCGTTTCCGGCCCCAAGCCGATCGGATCGCCGACGTTCAACAACACCCTTTACGGCACCAGTTTCAACCTATCCAAGGTCGGATACGAGAAGTCCCAGTTCTTCGTCTCGGGCACGGCCCACTCCTATGTGCCCGAACAGCCGCTGACGAGTGACGGAAGTTGGAAGGTGACAGAGGGTGTCAGCGCACCGTATGAAACGCGGATCGCCGTCTACCGCCCGATCAACCCGAAGAGGTTCAACGGGACGGTGGTGGTCGAGTGGCTCAATGTGAGCGGCGGGACGGACGACGGCCCCGACTGGACGCTGTCCCACAACGAACTAATCCGCAACGGCTTCGCCTGGGTGGGGGTTTCGGCCCAGCAAGTTGGCGTGAACGCAGCCAAGAGTCGGCGATCCGGCTGATTACTCGTCGCTGTCGCACCCAGGCGACAGCTTCTCGTACGACATCTTTTCGCAGGCCGGCCAGGCGGTTCGCCAGGATTCAGCGACGATCTTGGGTGGCTTGCGGCCGCACACGCTCATTGCGGCCGGTGAGTCGCAGTCGGCTGGCCGTCTCATGACGTACATCGACGCGGTACAGCCGATTGCTCGCGCCTACCAAGGCTTCCTCGTCCACAGCCAATTCGGTACCGGTGCTCCGCTGTCCCAAGCGCCGCAAACCAACGACGCAGCGCCGAATCCGACCACGATAAGGAGCGACATCGGAGTTCCGGTTTTCGAGTTCGAGACCGAAACCGACGTCGCCAACAGCAAGCTGTCCGACCGGCTGCACTATGGCAATCCAAAGTGGTTCCGACTCTGGGAGATCGCAGGCAGCTCGCACTACGACTATTACGGCCTTGCCATCGGTCCGGGTGACACCGGCAACGGACAAGGCGCTGTAAAGAACCTTGCGGCGATGCAGAACCCCACGCGTACGCCCGTGGGCGGGTTCAACTGTGCCGTTCCCATCAACACCGGCGGAACCCACTGGGCGCTTGATGCCGCGGTCCATGCGCTCAATAGGTGGGTCGTGGCTGGCACCCCGCCTCCACGAGCGTCCCCCCTGGCCACAAGCAATGGCTCGCCGGTCGTGTACAAGCTTGATGCAAACGGAAATGTCGTGGGAGGTGTACGAACTCCACAAGTCGACGCGCCGATCGCTGCGCTGGGAAGCCAGGGAAACAGCGGGGGTTTCTGCTTCCTCTTCGGCTCGACCGTGCCATTCAGCGCTGCTCACATCGCCAACCTCTACAAGAGCCATAGTCCATTCGTTGTGGCGTGGGCCGGTGCGGTCAAGAGGGACAGTGGCGACGGGTTCTTGGTTCCCGCCGATGCAACAGAGCTCTTGCACTCAGCGGTCGTCTCAAACGTCGCTGTGCACGATCGCTGAGTCGACCAGCATTTACGTCGCGGCGGAGTTCGGAACCATCTTCCGGGTTCAACAACTCGGGACTCGAGACGGCGTCTTCGCGACCCGAACTGGTATTCCACAAGCTGAGGCAAAGGGTGGACCTGGCCGGCGGGATCACTCGGTGCTCGGAACCTAAGCGCCGTCTGTCGGCGTGCGCACCACGGTGCGGCCGGTCGTCTCCCGGCGCTCGAGCGCCTCGAGCGCGGCAGGAACCTCGGCAAATTCGATCTGCCGGCCGATAACGGGGCGAATTGTCCGGCCCGGGTGAGATGCAAGATGCGGCTCCAGATGTCGACTCCTTGTGCAGTAGACAGAAAGTTCATGCCGAACGGACGGGCCGGTCGCGGCGAGTCGGCGTACGCGAAGCAGACTCCTACGACATCAAAGTTCCCGTAGATACTGGGCTGGATCGGCAGCGAGCGCTCCTCGGCTTCGATACCCGAGGCAAACCCGATGATGAGGTGGCGTCCGTTGAACGCCATCGTGCGGAACGTCTCAGTCGTCACGACCCCACCCACGGTGTCGAAGGCCACGTCGACGCCTCGTCCGTTGGTCACATCGTCGACGAACGCGACGAAGTCCTCGTTGCGGTAGTTCACCCCATAGTCGGCACCCAGCGACAGACAAAACTCGACCTTTTGATCGGTGCCAGCCGTGCCGATCACTGTTGCGCCGAACGCCTTGGCCAACTGGACGGCGGCCGACCCGACTCCCCCGGCCGCTGCGTGGACAAGCACGACGTCAGTGGGGGCGACCCGTCCTCGGACCTTCAGAGCGAGGTAGCTCAGCTGGTAGGGGAAATACATCGCCACTCCCTCGGCCGCGCTGAGCCAGGTGGGAAGCTGTTGGAGCATGGCGCCGTCGAGCAGCGCCGCCGATGCGTAACCGCCCTGCACGCCCGCAGTCGTGCCGACGACTCGTCGGCCGATTAGCCCCTCACAACCCGGCCCGGCGGCGTCGACCGTCCCCGCTGCCGCCATGCCGACAACAAACGGGGGTTCGAACCTCAACAGCCCGTAGCGGCCGCGGATGGTATCGATGTCGTTGAAGTCGAGGCAGAACGCCTCCACAGCGACCCGGACCTGGTTGGCGCCGGGGTCGCCGACCTCGACGTCATGAATCTCGAGGGCGTCGGTTGGTGCGCCCAGGCGCGACACCATCCATGCCGTCGCCGCTCTCGTCATACGGAGCCTCCATAGTTGACCGGCAGATGTTTGATGCCGTTGAGCCACGACGAGCGGAGGCGGCTCGGCGGACCGCTCAATTTCGCGTCAGTCAATTCATCGGCGATCACGTCGAACATCACCCTTAACTCGAGGCGGGACAAGTTGGCTCCGATGCAGAAGTGGGAGCCGCCAGCGCCGAAGGTGACGTGAGGATTCGGCGAACGGCCGATGTCAAAACGATTGGGCTCGTCGAACACCTCCTCGTCGAAGTTGGCGGAAGCGAAATACAAGGCCACACGTTCCCCTTTCCGGACCAACCGGCCGGCGACCTCGGTGTCTTCAGTGGCGGTGCGCTGGAGTGCCACTGCAGGCGAGGCCCAACGCAGGACTTCATCGACCATCGTCGCCGGTCGCTCGAGCCGCCATCGTTCCCACTGGTGCGGATTTTGTAGAAACGCCAACATGCCGTGGGTGATCGCCTGCCGGGTGGTCTCGTTGCCGGCTACGGCAAGGATCATGAAGAAGAACCCGAATTCTTCGCTGGTCAGGCGCTGGCCGTCGGCGTCGGGCCGGACGAGTCGGCTGGTGACATCGCCGAGGTCGTCATTGATCCGTACCTCAGCCGCCGCATGTGCGTACATGAACATCTCGACCGTGCCCGAGAGGTCGGCGCTGGCGTACTCGGGGTCCTCGCTGCCCGCCATCTGATCGCTCCAATGGAAGAACTGCGGCCGGTCGGCATCGGGAATACCCATGAGACCTGCTATTGCCTGCAACGGCAGATGGCGGGCGACGTCGATCACGAAGTCCCCCGTGCCGTCGCGCTTGGCAGCCCACACGATCCGGTGGGCTTGTTCGCGCAGGTCGTCCTCGAGGCCCGCCAGGGCACGGGGCGTGAAGCACCGGTTGCCGACCCTGCGAACGCGGGTGTGCCTCGGCGGGTCCATGCAGAGCAGGAGGTTCTTGGTGGACTCACCCGTCGGGTCAGACTCGTCCAGCCGGCGAATGAAAGCCGAATTGGTCTCCGCGGACCACGCCGGACTCCTTGTGACCGCCGTGACATCGGCGTGGCGGGTGACCGCCCAAAAGCCGCCGTCGTCGTTATACGACCCAATTGAGTCCTGCGGGTTCCACCGGATCGGTTGATTCCGGCGTAGCCAGGCGAATTCGTCCAAAGGCAGATGATCGGCCAGCAGGTCAGGGTCGCTCAGATCGAGGCGGGCGTCGACAGGCGTCGCAGGCACCACGGCGGACCTCCTTGTTTGGTAGCGCGCCGGAGGCTCGCGACCGTAGGCATTGATACTGGCTGGTGTCAACTAGGATCCTCGGGGATGGAGTACCAGGTGACGATGCCCTTCAAGGGGGTCAGTGCCGACGACCGGCGTATCGATCGACGAAACCGGCTGGTAGCGGCCGCCTTCAAGATCGCTGGAACCGAGGGGGCGGGCGCACTCGGCGTCAGTCGGGTCTGTCTGGCTGCGGGACTCACCAAGCGGTACTTCTACGAGAACTTTGCCTCGCTTGCCGAACTCCAGAGCGCTGTTGTCGACCATGCCATTTCGGTGATGTCTGAGCGTGTCGATCCGTTTGCACCAACCGGGCCTGGCGAGCCGCCACAAGCGTGGCTCGAGGCGTTCGTCAACGCGTTGGTTGACGACGAGTCTCTTGCTCGGGTTCTGCTCACTGAAACCCACGGCGGTGCGCTCAGCCCATTTCGCCACCAGATCCTCGATGTGGCCATCGCAGGAATGGCACCCCCCGGTTCGGACTCGCAGGCCGATCTTCGTGCTCGCCTCGTCGCTTACGCACAGATCGGCACCTTGAGCGAGCTGTGCCAGGCATGGCATCAGGGACAGTTGGCTATAGAGCGGGCGACACTTGTCGACGTGCTGACCGATCTGTTTGTTCGTATCGACGGCGCTCTCTCTGGATCCTCGGTCGAAAGATCCTAAAGAGAGCGGTCATGCGACTCCTCCGGACAGCTATGCGATTTCAGCCGACAAGGCTGTCCACGGCAGTTGTAATGTCGGCGAACACGTCGCCAACACGCTGCTCGCCATTGATGTCAAGAAGTATTCCGCGGCGATCGTAAAAGGCGAGGAGCGGCTCCGTCTGAGTCTCGAACACCTTGAAACGGTGGGCGATCGTTGACCTCACCGTCGTCCGTACGCCCTTCTCCATCGGCGCGAGCTCGAAGTCGCCTCAGAAGCTCGTCATGACCGACCCGGAGATAGACGACGGCCTGAAGCTCGACGTCCATCTCCTGCGCCAGGGAGTATGCGGCCTCCGCCTGGCTTACCGTTCTCGGAAAGCCATCGAGCATGAAGCCACCGCTGCTTAGCCGCCTCGAGAACAGGTGAGGACAACACATTGAGGACCAGCTCATCGGGTACGAGATCACCACTTCTCAGATAATCAGCTGCAGCCTTCCCGATCTCGGTACCACGGGCCACCTCAGCTCGCAGCAACTCACCGCTGGACAGTCGGGCGACTCCATAGTGAGCAGCCAACCTCGTCGCCTGCGTGCCCTTTCCGGCGCCGGGGTACGCCACCAACAAGAGTCGCATTTCGTCAGACTACGGTCACCCGGATTTTGGCTGGTATCCAATGCGCGAACCGTTGCTCCGCAGACTCTTCCGCCGTACAGGCTAACTACTTGACCCCTCATTCAGACTCTCGTGCCGCCAACCATCTTTGTACTGGGCATCATGTAGCCGACGGACCAGATGGGCGTAGTGATCAAGTCGATCTGCCGCGACTTGAGCTTCGTGATAATCCTTGCCGTGGTCACGCGCGGCGGTCTTCTCCTCAGCCCGCTTCCGAACGATTCGGAGCTCCTCGTGGGCATGTTCAACGATCTTCTCTAGAGTCTGCTCAAGGTTCATTACTTTCTCCGTTGGAGTGATTCGGCTTGATGTAGGTGACGTGACGGCCAGCTCAAGGGCGCGACTGTGCCGGGCAGCACAAGGCTATGCAGTCGGAACCGGACGGCGCTACCAAGAATTCGGCTCGTTCGAATCTCGAGAGAGGCGGCGATCCCAACCTCAAACTGGGCTTTCTCCCTTGATGGCGATCAGACCAACCATCGGCGGTGAACCAAGGTAGGCATCCCAATAGCCAGGCGGAAACGAGGAGCGCCCTTCCGGAGAGACGGTGGGCATCACCCAGTCGAACGAGGTGAACCCAGCGACCTCAAACTCGTGTCGGTACGCTTCGGTCGGCAGATAGTAGTTATCAATCTCGAACACGGTTCCGTCCGGATTGTAAAACCGGTACTTGATTGTGCTCCCTTCCTGTGGCTCTGCTCCGCCGAACTTCGCGAACCCGTACGGCCGATAGCGGTCGAAGTGGGCGGGCGGATTCTCTGGGTAGTCATTGCACCCGATCACACGTCCCCCCGGCCGGACGAGCCTAGCCACGCTCTCCACCAGAGAGTGCAGCTCGTCGCGACTGCGGGCGTAGTTGAACAGAAAGGAGCAGAGGGCGACGTCGAAGCGCTCGTCGATATCCACGGTTGCCACGTCGGCTACGACATACTCCGCGCCGAGGGGCTCAGCCTCCTCCTCTCGTCGAGCAAGGGAAACCATCTCGGGCGAGATGTCAACGCCGACCACGCGGGCGGCGCCTCGGCGAAGAAGTTTGCGGGAGTAAATGCCCTCGCCACAGGCGAGGTCAACGACTGAGCGCCCTGCAAGATCTGGGAGGAGCTCGAACATCGTGTGCTCCTCGATGTGAAGGCGGAAGGGCAGCCGCTTGGATTCCTGATACTCCCGACCGATGCTGTCGTACTCCGCGGCCACGTGGTCGAAATCCGCCATTACTGATAGACCGTACCTGCTCGCCGCGCTCGACGGTGGAGGCTGGCGGGCCGCCGGCACGAAAATCCGTCGCCAGACAGTTTCCATCTCGTACGCCGCGGTCTGTCGCTGTTGACCGCTCTACCACCGATGTGCGCCTGGGCGCAGCGTTGCCGAGCGGGAGCAGCAGAACGCCGCATCCCGCCCGGCAACCTCACAATCGCGGCCAGTTCGCTGACTTGGCCTACTTCACCGCCACCTCGACCACCTTCACGATCACCAACAAGAAGGCGACCAAGAGGTAGCCCCGCAAGATGAAGAGCCCAGCCTTGCGCTGAGTCGAAAGCACCGGGCGCGAGAGCGTCTCGAGGGGAGGCATGCGCCACGTTGACCGGTCCAACCACTCGACCGGCACCGTGAGCTCAGCCGTCCTGATGCGACGATCACGTAACAAAGCGACCAGCCCAACGACGGAGCCGAGAACGACGCCGCCGGCTAGTACGCCGATGATCTGTGCACTCGAGATCCCGGGAAACAGCACACTGGCGGTCAGGATGATCGAGAGCAGGACCAGGATCCAGACGATCAGCCGAGGTGAAGACATTGAGCTTCCTCGCGTTCACCCACGGACCGAGCACGGCCTTGTCGTTGCAGAGCAGCAGCAGGAACACCGTGGCGCTCGGGAGCAGCACGCCGGCGAGAGTCTGTACTCCCTCGGTCAGCAGCCCCAGCGGCACGCCGGGGTACGAGGACCAGCGCGGCGGCCACCGCCATGAGCCCGGCGTAGCAGGCGTAGAAGCCCTTGGCCTGGCGTGACCGGGCGGTGGAGCGAGTGCTTGAAGCCGAGCACATCGCTGGTGGCATAGGCGGTAGCCAAGCCCACCGCGGCGGCGCCGATGATGCTGGCGTCGAGGAGTGCGATGGCGAAGAGGTCACCCGCGACGTGCGACACGTAGTGTGCCAAGTCCCTGGGCGGTCCCAGCCGCGTCGGTGAAGTTCCCGAAGCCGGCGTGCCCGGCGAAGATCGCAGCGGAGAACCCGAACATCGCCGCCGCACCCACGACCACGATCGCGATGCCGATCCACAGGTCGACCCGCTCGTAGTTGATGAACCGCGGCGTGATGCGCTTGTCGATGACGTAGGACTGCTGGAAGAACAGCTGCCACGGGGCGACGGTCGTGCCCACGATGGCGATGATCGAGCAGCATCACGGTCGGACAGCTGGCGCCGTGGGGCAAGCCCGGGACGACGAAGTTGTGCGCCAACTGCGCCGATCGGCGGGTGGACCATCAGGATAGATCGGGATCAGCAGCAGTGAGCCGACCACGAGCACGAGGCAGATGCCGCTCGAAGCGCCGGAAGCTCCCGGTGCTCGCCGCGCCGATGACCACCACGCCGGCCAGGATCACCGAAGGCACCTTGGGCAGACCCAGGTAGCCGACGGCCAGGGTGATCCCGATGAACTCGGTCACGATGGTCAGGGCGTTCAAGATGAACAGGTCGATGACGCTGAAGGCCCCCCAGAACTTGCCCGAAGCGCTCCAGGATGAGCCGGGCGTGGCCGACCCCGGACACTGCGCCCAGGCGCAGCACCATCTCCTGGTTGACATAGAGCACCGGGACCAGGAGCAGCAGGGTCCAGAGCAGGTGGGTGCCGTAGTTCTGGCCGGCCTGGGTAGTAGGTGCCGAAGGCGCCGGCATCGTTGTCGCCGACCATGACGATGAGGCCGGGCCCGACGATGGCGAGCAGGGTCTTGAGCTTGCGGGACAGGCCCGGGCGGGCCGCGGTGTCGCCGTGGGCGATGGTGCCCAGGGCGCCGCGGATGTCGCCGACGTGTGCCTCGTCGAGGACGGCGCCGGTGTCGAAGATTTCATTCGTCATCGCCGGCACCTCCCCGAGACGTGCCGGGGCGCTCGGTCATGGAGGCAGGTGGCCGTCCGCAGGCGGTCACAACGATTGGAAAGCGGCCGCATCCAGGTACGGCACCACGCACTGCGCGTGAAGTTGAACATGACAGATCCCTTCAGGTTGAAGACGTACAGGACGGCGCGCACATTGCGCCGGTGTGGGTCCCCTCAGGTGGCCCTGACCAAATGGGTCAGGAGCGATGCCCGCGAGATCAGCGGGTCTAGAAGAGGGGAGGACGTCCTCCGAGCTGGAAGCGAGATCGCCGGGAGCTCGAGTGCGCAGGAAAGACCCTGCGCGGCGACGCGGCTACCTCTGACGAGTCAGCATCGGAGGAAGCCAGGTACTGGGGGGTTCACTTCGTATCAATTCGAACCGCATCTGGCTCACCTCCTCGTCTCGTCGAGTGTCGTTCGTACCTTCTATTGTACCCGAGCCTCGGCCGCAGTCGTCAACCAGGATGTGCGAATAGTCGGAAATTGTGCAAGCGCCCGACGCCCTTACGCCACCGTCCTCGTGACCTTGAATGTCTTCGGTGCGCATCTGCGTCGAAGCGACCCACTCTTGCAAGCCACTCGCAAGAGGGGCTGCGACGACGCGACGATCTAGTCTCGACGCAAGAGGAGGCACCGCCATGCATGAGGTCGGGACATCACAGCGCTTCGACCCGTTCCCTCCGAACACCTTCGAGGGTGACGCGGAGCATCGCCACGACGCCAACCGTGCCCTCGTTTTTTCGGCACTCGGTCTGACCTTGACAGGCGGCATCGAGTTCGTCATCGCCCTCATCAGCGGTTCGGTCGGTCTGCTCGGCGACGCCATCCACAACCTGGCCGACGTCTCGACCTCGTTGGTGGCCTTCGTCGGCTTCCGCGTCTCACGCCGAGGCGCGAGCACTTCGCATCCCTACGGCTACGAGCGCGCCGAAGACCTGGCCGGCCTCGGAGTGGCACTCGTCATCTGGATCTCTGCGATCTTCGCCGGCTACGTAAGCATCCACAAGCTCCTCAGCCACGGCTCGACCTCACACCTCTGGCTCGGCGTGGCTGCCGCCGCCGTCGGCATCGTTGGGAACCAGATCGTTTCCCGCTACAAGCTGCGCGTAGGGACCCGCATCCAGTCGAACACGCTTGTGGCCGACGCCAAGCACTCCTGGCTCGACGCCATCGCCTCGGCCGGGGCACTCCTCGGACTTGTCGGTGTTGCGTCCGGTCTGTGGTGGGCCGACGGCGTCGCCGGCCTATTGGTCACCGGTTTCATCGTCCACGTGGGCTGGGAGGTGACCTCTGACGTCGTCGGCCACCTGATGGACAGCGTCGATCCCGGGGTCCTGACGGCCGCCGAGTCAGCTGCACTGAGTGTGCCTGGAGTCGACCACGTTCACGTCCGCGCCCGCTGGCTCGGGCGCACCCTCTTGGTGGAGGTTGAAGGCTTCATCGCCGACTCGATCTTGCTCGCAGACACCGAAGTCGTCGGCAGCTCGGTGCGCCAAGCGATCTCGGCTGCAGTTCCCGAGTGCAGGGCGGTGGTTTGGTCTCCCCACGCGTTGCCGGTGTCCTAGGGACCGATCGCTGGGTTCGCGTCCTCCGGCCAGAGCCCGTTGCCGCGGAGATGACGCCACGCACCCGCCCTGGACCTCGGCATTTAGGTAACTGCCAGCCGAGCGAAGAGAAAGTCGTCCTGTTCTAGGAGCCGCACCAAGCGCAGTTGGAGTGGCGGCATGAGCTCGGGGCCCGCGAGGACCCCGGTCCCATCCCCCGCGACAAGCCGGGGCGACAGGGTGAGGCAGAGTTCGTCCAGGAGTCCCGCGTGAACCACGTCAGCGTTGAGGCCCGGGCCACCCTCGAGCAACACCGATCGATGGCCGGCCTGCCACAACTGGTGCAAGGCCTCGGCCGGGTCGACTCGGTCCTCTCCGGCAATGAGGACGTCGGCGACCGCCTCGGCTCGCCGGCGCGCACCGGCATCGCTGGCGAGTGTTGTCACGACTACAGGGCGGGCCTCGGCCTCCATGAAGAAGGGAGACGACCAGTCGAGGTTTCCCGATCCGGTCACAACCGCTATCGGAGGAACATCAGATTGTCCCCGTGCAACTCGTTGCGCTCGCAGCTGGTCTTCGAGCGTCACCGGTCCATAGTCCTCGGACCGTGCAGTTCCGGCACCCACGAGAATGACGTCGGCCAGTGACCGCAGCACTTGGAAGACGCCGCGATCGGCGGGGCCACCAAGGAGGCCGGACCGACCGTTGATCGAGATGGCCCCGTCCAGAGTCGAGATCATGTTGCACCGCACGAACGGCCGGTTTCCCGTGCCGGATGGGACCGCGTACGCCTCGACGAGGTCGACCACCTCGGCTGGTTGCGGCAAAAGCGCCTTCATGTGCGGGGCGCCGTCGGTGGGCTCACGACGCCCGAGTTTTGGTCGAGGCGGTAGTCACCCTTCATGATGACCAAACTCACTGGGCGATCAAGGCGTCGGTCAGGGGATCGATGCCGCCGATTCTTTGGACGAGATCGGGCCCAAGTCCGTAGCGCGCGGCGAGGACTTGCGGAGGAACGTACGACACCTTGGTTTGTTTCTCGTCATCCCAGATGAGAATCCGTAACGGAAGATCCAGGGCTGCCAGAGGAGCTGCCTCCATGACCGGCGTGCCCGCAGAAGGGCTGCCAAACAGCACCAGCACAGTCTCACGAAGACTCAGGCCGACTAACTGCGCTTCTTCCCTCTGGTCGATTACGTCGAAGACGTGCATGCCATTTTTCTCGATGAGTTCCAGCAGGCGCGCAACAGTGTCTTTCACCGATCGCCCGCTCAACTTCGTGGCAGAGCTACCGCCGTTTAGGGATGCCGCATCATCCATTTTGTCCGTCCTTTCACTCACCCGATGGGAAGAGGCCAGCCCCAATATCCCCGGAATTCCCTCGCAGGACACTTCCGAGAGCGAAACTCACCGGGGGAACTCATGCTAGAGCGGGCGTATCAAATTCTTCTCGAGCAGCGTCGACACGAGGAGATCCCGATAGCCGTGGTCGTCAAAGAGAATCGTCACCTGATCTCGGTCGTATCGCTGAATCGTGCCCTCGCCCCAGTGCTCGGTAGCTACGCGCGCCCCGATCGGGAAGGGCTCCTCCCAGTGCGGGGTCGCGGGGCGCTGAAGGTCGTTGTCACAGTTACCGCACGGACCTGGGTAGTTCTGCCCGAAGTAGGTCAGGAGGAATGACCGCCGGCATCCGGTGTGCTCGGCGTAGCGGCGCATCATCTCAAGGCGAGAGGACTGGACCTCCTGCTCGCGAGTTGACTTCTCTGCGGATGCTTCGAGGGATGAAGGAACGCTCATCAGTTCGTTCCACCGGACTCCCCCGTCGGCAACCCAACTCGCAGCGCCGATATCTACCAGGCGGGCGAGCGCCAGGGTCACCGACCGCGTGCTGCGGGCGGCACCGGCGAGATGGTCGATGCCGTTGCCGGCGAGCCCGTCGGCCAGGCGATGGGCGACGTCGGCGACGGTCGCCTCCGAGACGCCATTTCTTACCGCGAGGTGTCGAACTACGGCCAGGTCGGCATCGTGGTAGAGCAGTTGGGCCTGCGCCGGTTTTCCGTCCCGCCCGGCGCGTCCGATCTCTTGGTAGTAGGCGTCGATTGAACCGGGTGGGTCGGCGTGCACGACCCAGCGCACATCGGCCTTGTCGATACCCATTCCGAACGCCACCGTGGCGGCCATGATCCGCGTCGACCCATCGAGGAATGACTCCATGGCCTGGCGCCTGACGGCCATCGGGAGCCCCGCGTGGTAAAGCGTCACGCTGTGCCCGGCCGCGGCGAGAACATCCTTGGCCTCTTGGGCGCCCGCACGTGTGGCGGCGTAGACGATCCCGGACCCTTCCAAGTCGGATGCCGCCTGTTCGATGGCCCGCCGCTTGCCATCGCGGGAGAAGACGCGATGGACGCTCAGGCTGATCTCTGGTCTGTTGAAGTCGCCGATCACCACCTTCGGTTCCTGAAGCCCGAGGCGTTTGATGATCTCCTCGCGCACGGGCGGCGCTGCCGTCGCCGTCAACGCCATTCGTACGTCGGCCCCCAGTGCGTCGGCCTGAGCGCTGAGTCGCAGGTAGTCCGGTCGAAAGTCTTGGCCCCACTGGCTGACGAGATGGGCCTCGTCGACGACGAACAAACCCGGCTGGACCCTCATCAGCGCCGCTCTGGTTTCAGGGTTGGTGAGCTGCTCGGGCGCGACAAACACAAACTCGTCGGCGCCACCAACCGTCGCGAGCGCCTCCGCCCGAGCCCGGCTCGATAACTTGGAGTTCACGACGGTGGCCGACAAGCCAGCGTCGTGGAGATGCGCGAGCTGATCGTCTTCCAAGGCGATCAGCGGAGAGACCACCACGGTCGGGCCCGTCCTCAACAGTCCGGCCAGCTCGTAGATGGCGGACTTGCCGGCGCCGGTTGGCAGCACTGCCACTACGCTGCGGCCGGCGGCTGCGGCGCTGATCGCCTCGAGCTGACCAGGGCGCAGTTGGTCGAACCCGAGCCGATCTCGGGCTAGGCGCCGAATCGAGTCGGCTGTCGGGAGGGTCGTCCCCATTCTGCTGGCTCCTAGACCCTCGCCTCGAACGCGCACATGAGGAAACCGTCCAGCCTCAGTCGCTGGTCTGGGATGGCTAGCAGGACCTCGGCTCGGAGGCGGTCATCGGATGCGTGGGACGGCCAGGTCCGGCAGGAGGGGCCGACTCCGACGCTCTTACAAGCCGTCGAGGTCGACGTTGGGGTAGCCCTCTGGAATCTTCTCCAAGTCAGCGGGATCAGTGTCGATCACTTCAAGTTCTGGGTCGTCCTCGATATCCGGGATCAACTCATCCTCGCCGACTTCATCGTCACCCTCGGCAGCGACGCCGGCTTGCTTGCCGCCGCGACGGTCGGCGGTCACGGGGTCGACGTCCCAGCCCGCTTCCACGTCGTCTGCGTCTTCCGCAGGTCCTGACCCGTCCGGGTCGTCAATGCCCCCCTCTAAAATGGATACCTGGTCCTCATCCTCGAGGTCGCCCCCGATCTCTTTCAGCTCGGTCCGATCGACCGTCATGTCCTCGATGTCGCGCTGGCCAAAACCCTCGCCCGTTGCGTCCTGCTCGTCGAGGGCTTCGTCCACGTCTTCGTACAGCGTGCTGTCTTCGGGTGGCTGTTTCGAGATGTCAGTCATGATGGTGGTCGCTACCCCCCTTGATGAGGTACTTCACACTGCCAGGGATCGGATCGCAATGGGACTTCGGTAAACCCGAGCATAAGAGGTCTGCGCACGTCAACCGCCTCTTGCTCTCGAGCTCGACTCACTGCCAGCCGGACTGCAAACCTCCTGCTGCACGGTCCGACGACCCACGGCTCGGTTGCTGCCGCCAAAGTGCCCGGCTTCCAAGTCGCGTATGCGTCAGCTGGACGCGCTCAGTGCGCTCCAGTTGCGTCACACTTGCGGTCCTTGGACCTGAAACGCAGAGTCAGCGGGCTAGGCATCCTCATAAGAAGGGATACAAGGTGAATGCAGATTCGATGAACACGCCAGCAGGGCACACGCCTCAAGGCGGCGTGATTGTTGGCCGCTCCGATGCGAAGAGATCAATGATCCTCTTCGAAGATCCACAGTGTCCGTATTGCCGACAGTTCGAGGAGCTGAATGCGGTGCGCGTCGCGACAGCAATTGATACTGGCGTGATGGCTGTTGAGTATCGCATGCGTTGCTTTCTCGGTCCTGAATCAGTGAGGGCCGACAACGCCCTCGCCCTGGCTGCGGAAGTTGGTCGCTTTGACGAGCTCCGGAAGGCACTTTTTGCAGCGCAGCCGCCAGAAGGCACCGGGGGCTTCACCAACGGCGACCTCCTCCAGCTCGGAGCGGAGCATGGGTTAGTGGATTCCGACTTCGTTTCCGGAGTGCAAGGAGGTCGATACGAATCCTGGGTGTTGAAAAGAGAGGAGCTCTACCAACGGGAGGATCCACAAGGAACTCCGGCTGCCTGGCTCGATGGAGAAATGCTCGACTCAGGAGTGCTCTTCGACGCATCGAAGTTCACCAGGAGACTGAGTGATTGAAGGCTCCACGCGACGTGTGGCGGTCTTCGAGAGCGGAGGACGGGATTCGAACCCGCGACTCTCACTCGGCAAGGTGGTGTTTTCGTCTAGGTGGTTGGCCACACTCCCCCGTCGTCTGCTCCGTCCACTCCAGTTCCACCTTCCACCCAGTTAGCCCCTGTAGTAGTGCGCTCTGCAAGCGGGTGGAGTCTTCGAATTGAGATGACTGAGGTCGACTGGCCTTCGCCACGGAGGCATTCCGGATTTGGCGACGTGCGGACTCGAGTCGCTCAGTCCAAACCTGTGATCAGCCCACGGTCTGTACCGCGTCAAGGTCGTGGACGTCGCTATCAAGGAGGGGAACTCGGGCGACAGGAGCAGCTGCCACTTCCGCGGCCAGAGCGGTGACCTAGTTCTGTTTGCGCTCGACCGCAACGCGCAGCTCTGCCCAGTTGCCGCTGAGGCTGCTGAATGCCCGGGTGCTCTCTCCCTTCCGGGAGGATCGAAGAGAAGTGAGTTTCAGTGTGCCTTGACTAGACATCGCCGTCGCCGTCGCTCGGAGCGCCGGAGTTGTCGGGGTCGCCGTCACCACCACCTCCTTGGGGAATACCCGATGTTGCTGGCGGCTGCTGTTGCACGACTGGAGAAGGCGCCGGAACCGGAGGAGGAGGCGTGACGACCGGAGGTGTCGACGACACGGGAGGAGCCGGCGGAGGCAACACGACAGGAGTTGTCGACCCTGCGGGAGGAGTAGCGGGAGTCAGGAGGGACGGAACGGCGGAAGGAGAGGGAGTAAGCGGCGTACCGGAGGTCGGATCCGCCACAGCCGAACGAGCCACGTGAGTCGGAGAGGACGTACCGGAACTCAGGGCAACGGCGCCATAGGATCCGGCCCCCAAGGCCGCCAGCGCGAGACCTGAGGCTGCGAAAATCTTGAGTCGGTTGGATCGCATTTGCCCTCCTGATGGCTCGCCGTGTTTCTGGTGGCCAGGTGTCACCGAGAAGAGATAGCTAATGGGGTTACATTGTCCACATCGTCGCGGGACAAGCCATCGGCTCCCTCGATCGCACAAGGTTCTCTTGACGTGCGGGCAAGGCGGCGGAATCGGAACGCCTCTTGGGCAGGGCAACATCGCATCTCACGGCAAGATCAACGCCAGGCGGGACGATTTCGACATGGGCCAACGAGACCGCCTCGGCCCTCGAATTCACACTGCAAACACTGATTCCGCCGAAGCGACGGCTGCGTGTCCGTTGCCGACTTCACTATTTGGAGTGCGCTATCAAAGCCTGACGACCATGGGCCGATCCGCGAAGTGCTGAACCCGCGGCCATGATTTGTGAGGCCAGGGAGGCTAGGCCCGGTGACGAGATACGCAGGCGTGGCAAAGGCCGCGGTACGTGACCTCGGTGTCGGTCACGAGGAAGCCGCCGCGGACATCCTCCGTGATTGTCGGAGGCGGCGCCGTGCGCGGCACGTCGCGAATCGCCTGGCAGCCCTCGCAGACGAGGTGGTCGTGGGCTTCGGTGACGTTGGGGTCATACCGCTTGGGACCTTCGGCGACTTCCACGAGGCGGAGCTCGCCCATCGCCACGAGCTCGTTCAGTGTGTTGTAGACGGTCGCCCGACTGATCTCGGGCAGCCGCTCCTGTGCAAGGTCGTGAACCTGCTCCGGCGTGAGATGAACATGCTCACCGACGAACACCTCGGCAACGGCCCGCCGCTGCGCGCTCAATCGCCAGTCACGGTCGCGCAGTCGCACCAGGAGCTCTGTCATGTTGGAGAAAATAGCTCTTGACTTGACTTGAGTCAAATACTAGAACTGATCTAAGTGTGGACGGCGTAGCCGCGTACCCCCGGTGGGAGATCCCATGCCGGGTTGACATCGAGGAGGCCCCCAGTGAGCAAGTCGGAGAGCGAGAACCCCGTTATTGCTGCGCCCGTTCCCAAAGCCCACGGGCCGATGACGAACCAGGACTGGTGGCCGGACCAGGTGAACCTTCAGGTGCTGCACCAGCACGGCGCCCAGTCCAGCCCCCTCGGCGAGGAATTCGACTACGCCGAGGAGTTCAAGACACTGGACCTCACTGCGCTGAAGCGAGATGTGTTCGACGTCATGACGACGTCACAGGAATGGTGGCCCGCCGACTATGGCCACTACGGCCCGTTCTTCATACGCATGTCGTGGCACGCCGCGGGGACGTATCGCATTGAGGATGGACGCGGGGGCGGCGGCACGGGTGCACAGCGCTTCGCCCCGCTCAACAGCTGGCCCGACAACGCGAGCCTCGACAAGGCACGACGCCTGCTGTGGCCGGTCAAGCAGAAGTACGGGCGGAAGATCTCCTGGGCCGACCTGATCGTCTTCGCAGGGAACTGCGCCCTCGAGTCGATGGGGTTCGAGGTCTTCGGGTTCGGGTTCGGCCGAGCCGACATCTGGGAACCCGACGAGATCTACTGGGGTCCTGAGGACACCTGGCTCGGCGACGAGCGCTACCGCGGCGACCGCGAGCTCGCGAAGCCATTCGGCGCCGTGCAGATGGGACTCATCTACGTGAACCCCGAGGGGCCAAACGGAACCCCGGATCCGCTCGCTGCGGCAGTCGACATCCGAGAGACCTTTGCGCGCATGGCGATGAACGACGAGGAGACCGTGGCGCTCATCGTGGGCGGCCACACCTTTGGCAAGGCGCATGGTGCGGCCGGCGGAGACTATGTCGGCCCCGAGCCCGAGGGCGCTCCCCTTGAGCAGCAGGGCCTGGGATGGACGAACACCTTCGGAACCGGCAAAGGGGCAGACACCATTACGAGCGGGCTGGAGGGCGCCTGGACCAGCGCGCCCACGACCTGGGACAACGGCTTCCTCGACAATCTGTTCAACTACGACTGGGAGCTGACCACAAGCCCAGCCGGGGCGAAGCAGTGGACGCCCAAGGATTCCGGCGCGCAAGGGACCGTTCCCGATGCGCACGATCCGTCCACGCGACATGCACCCATGATGCTGACGACAGACCTCGCGCTGAAGCTGGATCCGATTTACGGACCGATCGCCAAGCGTTTCCACGAGAACCCGGACCAACTGTCCCGGGCCTTCGCCAAGGCGTGGTACAAGCTGTTGCACCGCGACATGGGACCGCTGTCTCGTTTCCTCGGTCCGTGGATACCCGAGCCCCAGTTGTGGCAGGACCCCGTCCCCGCTGTCGACCACCCGCTCATCGACGAGAAGGACGTCGCCGCCCTCAAGAAAGAGGTCGTCGGAACGGGACTTTCGATCTCTCAGCTCGCGTCGACTGCGTGGGCAGCGGCCGCCAGCTTCCGAGGGACTGATAAGCGAGGCGGAGCCAACGGCGCGCGCCTGCGTCTCGCTCCCCAGCGGGAGTGGGAGGTCAACGATCCCGAAGAGTTGGCCAAGGTGTTACCCGCCCTCGAACAGATTCAAGACGATTTCAACCGTTCCCAGTCAGAGGGCAAGAAGGTCTCCCTGGCGGACGTGATCGTCCTAGGTGGGTGCGTCGCCGTCGAACAGGCGGCGAAGAATGCTGGCTTTGCCATTACCGTTCCCTTCGCTCCGGGCCGCACGGACGCATCGCCGGAGCAGACGGACGTGGACTCCTTTGCCGTGCTCGAGCCGCGGGCCGACGGGTTTCGCAACTACGTCAGATCCGACGAGAAGTTGCCGGCTGAGGAGCTCCTGGTCGACCGTGCCTACATGTTGAACCTGACTGCACCCGAAATGGCGGTGCTGGTAGCTGGATTGCGAATGCTCAACGTGAACTTCAGGCACTCGCAGCACGGGGTCTTCACCGACCGGCCCGAAACACTCACGAACGACTTCTTCGTGAACCTGCTCGACATGGGGACTGAGTGGAAGGCGTCCGCATCCTCTGAGCAAGTCTTCGAAGGCCGGGACCGAGTGACCGGCGAACTCAGATGGACGGCGACCGCTGTCGACCTTGTCTTCGGGTCGCACGCCGGACTTCGAGCGATTGCGGAGGTCTACGGCAGCGATGACGGGGATGGCACGTTCGTAGACGACTTCGTCGCCGCGTGGAACAAGGTCATGAACCTCGATCGATTCGACCTCACTGTGGGATCAGGCGTCGTCTGATTTGCCGGCTGCGGATAGTTCGGCAGTCTGCGCCCTCGCCGCGGCCAGCAGCGAACACGCACACCGTCATAGCGCGCTGCATCAAGCCATGGCCGGCTCCGGTGAGCCCTCGGGGATTTCGATGCTCTCTCCTTCGATGAGCTCGGGTGCCCTCTCCAGATCGACCTCGATATCGGCCAGGATCCCGGGCCGCCTGCGATTCACGATGAAGAGCCATCCGGCCCCGAGGGCCACTACCTCTAGCAGAGGATCGACAACGAGTCGCCAAGGTAGAAACCTGCCCGTACAGAATTAGCGCCACACTTACCACCCAATAAGCGACTGTGTCGCCTGGGTGTGCCGAATCTAGAGGCGTTCCAGCAAAATTTGGTCAGCGGTTGAACCGCGTGGCCTCATCCGAGCCTGAGGTGGCATTGCCCTCCCCATAGGAATGCGCGCCAGTGCCCGCTAGGCGGCCACCATCCACAATCAGGTACTCCTCCCGGATGGTGCGGCCATCGAGAAAGCACTCGAGGATCTCCCGGGTCCCGGCGGCGTAGCGCGCCTGCGCCGAGAGCGAGGTCCCTGAGATGTGTGGGGTCATACCGTGGTTGGGCATCGTGCGCCAGGGATGGTCCTGAGGTGCTGGCTGGGGGAACCACACGTCTCCCGCGTAGCCTGCGAGCTGACCACTGTCGAGGGCGCGCACAACAGCATCACGGTTGGCGATCTTTCCCGCGCCGTGTTCACGAGGTATGACCCCCGCTTCATGCTCCCGATCAACTCGTCGTCGAAGAGCCCCTCGGTGCCGGGGTACAGCGGCGCGTTGATGGTCACAACATCGCAGTGAGGCACCATGGCCGCAGCGCTCTCGTGGAAGGTCAGCCCGAGGTCGCGCTCCACCTCTTCGGGCAGCCTGTGCCGGTCGGTGTAGTGCAGGACGACGTCAAACGGCTTCAGCCGCCGCAATACTGCCAGGCCGATGCGGCCGGCAGCCACCGTGCCGACCGCCATGCCCTCGAGATCGTAGGAGCGCTCCACGCAGTCGGCAATGTTCCAGCCGCCTCGTACGACCCATCCGTAGGAAGGAATGTAATTTCGCACGAGGGCGAGGATCATCATCACCACGTGTTCTGAGACGCTGATGCTGTTCGAGTACGTAACTTCGGCCACCGTGATGCCGGCGGCAGCAGCGGCCTGCAGGTCTACATGATCTGAACCGATGCCGGCGGTTATGGCTAACTTCAGATTGGGTGCCTTGGCAATCCGTTCGGCCGTCAGGTACGCCGGCCAAAACGGCTGCGAGATAACCACGGTGGTGTCGACGAGCTCGCGCTCGAACACGGAATCGGGCCCATCCTTGTCGGCGGTCACAACGAGCGCGTGTCCCGCTCCTTCGAGGAACGTGCGCAGACCCAGTTCACCCGAGACGCAGTCCAACAACTCGCCAGGCGTGAAGTCGATGGCGCTCGGCGTCGGCGCGCTCTGGCCGCCGGGGTATGCGGCGATGGTCGGGATGTCGTCTCGGGGGTATGAGGTCGGGTAACCCTCGATCGGGTCGTCATAGAGCACGCATAGGACCTTGGCCATCGAACACCTCCGCAGCCACGAGAGCTTAAGAACAGTATTCGACTTCAGTCCGGTCCCAGCACTGGTGATGGACAAGGCAACCCGCGGCACTCATCGGCCTGCTGGCCGGGAAGACCAAAAAGCCCAGGGCCAAAAATTCTGGAGCGGAAGACGGGATACGAACCCGCGACCCTCACCTTGGCAAGGTGGTGGAATTGGTCCCACTGCGTCTTGCAGGTCCCTTGGGGTGCAGCTCCGTCCCCCCAGTTTCCAACCCGACCACCCGATCCGACGCTCTAGTAGAGCGGTCTACTAACGCACGAGTTCGTTATGACCTCGGAGCCCTTCGATCGCGGATACACACCGCAGATCATCTGTCGGTGGCTCAGAACTGGCCGAGAGTCCCGCGCTTTCAAACCGCCTGCGACTCGTTTTGTTTAGGTGCGCCACTAGTCATGGCTGCAGGAATCGTCGACTCAGATCGCATTGGACGTTCCGCTGAATACCTCGGAGCGATCACGACCCGCCTTTTTCGCCGCGGTGTACAGTGCTCGGTTGGCCGCCCGTTCCAGCGACTGTGCGCCAATAGCATGATCTGGAACAGCAATTCCCTTGCTCAAGCTGATGCGTCGATCGACCTCGGGAACTCCGAGAAGCACATTCAGATCCTCGAGGCCACCTGGCCGGGCCAAATGGAAACCCTGGCCATAGGCAATACCTAGGTCGATCAGCACGGCGAGTTCAGCTGCAGTCTCTATCCCCTCGGCAATCACTTCGGCACCGACCTCGTTGCCAAAGGTGACAAGGGCGCGGGCGAGAGCGCGCCGGACGGGGTCCGAATCGATGTCTCTCGTCATTGCCCGGTCGAGTTTGATGAGCTCCGGCGCAACTTCAAGCAATAGTGAAAGGCTTGCGAATCCCGTTCCGGTGTCATCGAGTGCCACCCGGCTACCAATTCTCCTAACAGTTTTGGCCGCCCGACGCAGGCCCGGATAATCCTCAATGCCGACGTGCTCGGTCAATTCGACGATGATCCGACTCGGCGTGCTGGCGGATAGAAGAGCGATCAGTTCGGGCGAACCAATCGTCGCCGGTCCTGCATTTATCCCAAGACAGAGCGGCTCGGGTATATCGGCCAAAAGCGACAATGCGCGTTGGATCGCAAAGAGCTCGAGAGCAGAGCCGAGACCGACTGAGTCCGCTTCGGCGAACCAATAGTTCGGCGCACGCTGTGGCCACACGTCGAATCGCGATAGTGCTTCGACCGCAACAACATGACCATTCGAAAGCGAGATGATCGGCTGTAGAACGATCGAAAACCCATCCCCTGTCAATGTCCGCTCGATGCGGTCGCGAGTTGCCGAGTCATGTGCGGCCTCGGGGCAGACCACATTCGCGACGAAGGTCGACCACTCTTGGGCGCTCCTGGTCGAACCCGAAGAGCGGCGCATTCCAAGATCCTCGCGTTTTGTTTGATCAGATCGCACGAGTTCCGCCACGCACCGGTCCAGCTCCATCGCCGCATCGATCACGCTCGAGACGAAGTGCGCAAGGCCTCCCAGGGTCGATTCGTCCGTTGCATCGAATGCAGATGCCTTGCTTGAAGCGAGTATCAGCACCCCGACTCGTTCGGTATTTCGGCTCAGCGGTACACAGATCATTGACAGGATGCCCATTTCGGCTGCGAGGACGACGTCAACACGCTGGTCACTCGGAACGTATTGGCTGCGCTGAGTGACACCACTCTTGATCGCAATTCCCGAGAGACTGCTCTCGATCGACAGTACCGAGCCGACCGAATCCGCCAGTTTCCCGCTTGCCGCGGCGAAGACCACGGAGTCCACGTCGCGGCACAGTCCGATGAGAGCACCGTCGGCCGAAGGAACCAAGACCAACGCCCCCGCGAGCACCCGTTCCATCATTGTTGCAGGATCACTCGCGCTGATGATCGTCTTATGAAGACTTGTCTGTCGCACCTCAATCTCCTCACTGGAGAATTCCGTGCTCCCAATGGAACCCGCAGATCGGGCGAATCCAGACCTGTCTTCTACTGTTCTTTCGGCAGAGTGGCCGAAGCACTTGAATGTGCCCGTCGATGCATCGCGAGCATCTGGATCGTCTTGTGGACGATTTCAACGAAGTCGTAGCAGCCGAAATTCACTGCGGTGTGTCGTGGCCCGAACGCCTCCGACAGCAAAAGCCTTCCGGATTTCTTGGGCTGCTTGCGCTCGTCGATGCCATGGACGCGCAAAGATCTACACCGGGGGCTTTGGATAGAGCGTCAACATGCCGATAGGAAGAACGGAGCGTCGTTTTGTCGTTGGGACACCTGCATTGCAGATAGCCCTTGACGCTCCTCTTGAGAGCGGTTCAACGTGCGCAGCATCAGCAAGGCCCACTCAGCGGTGCCTTTTGGCGAGACCTCCCGATCCAGCTCGAACGCTGGAGCCACAAAACAATTAGGCCGCCGACTGTTTCCACTAAGCATCCGAACGTCGTTCGTCGTCATCCTGCTCGTGCCTCTCTTGATTGTCATAGGTATCTCATCCACGGTGGTTGCACACCAGCTGGCAACACGTCGACAGGCAGTATCCGCTCGTCAGTCTTCACTCACGCTTGACGCACTCCTGCGGGCCCGCGTCGACCTCTATGACGAGTACATCCCCAGTCAGGCGATCGTCGTCTCCCACGCCTACCAGGTCACCCCATCTGCACTCAACGCTTTGCTCGGACTCAACGTGCAGGCTGAATTGGTCGTTGCCAGGAGAGCCGTCGATCGGCAAATGGTCTTCGGCCCCGCCGGCGCCTTCCACACCGAATACGCCCAACTGGCTCGACTTCGCCGTGCCATCGACCGTTCCGCTGCATCGGGAAGCCAGGTCGCCACCCTGTTCAATCACATCGGATCAGGGATCACGAGTCAGTGGCAGGACACCTTCAACAATGTCTCTTATACCGACCCATCATCGGACTCTTCGCTCACGAAAGCCCGACTCACCGCGCTCGACTCTTCTTTTGGCGCCTTCACTTCGGGTCTCGGTGAAGAGAACCTGCAGGGCGGAGGCTCTCTCGAGACCCTGCTCACGGCCACCGCGACTCCCGCCCAAGTTCAGAGTCTCATCGTGAGCCACGAGCAGTTCGTAGCCTCCACGCGCTCGTTTCCTGCTTCACTCGGGCCGCACGGAGCTGCAGCATGGAAGGCCCTGGCCGATAGTTCCGTCGCGACTCAGTTCGAGGCGAGCGTTCAGACGGGTATCGCCGTGGGCCTGGGGCATCTGGCTCCTCCATTCGCTACCAGCTCCAGCCAGATCGGCGAGATCGACGCGCGTCGAAGTGGCGTGGGCAAATTCACTGACGGCCGTAGTACTGGCCAGTTCCGTCGATCTTCGGACAGCCACGGCGGACCAGGCCAACTCCGCCACTCAAGCGCTGGTCGTCACATATGCCCTGACGTCTCTGCTTGTGGTTTTGGCACTGGGCGCCGTGCTGATTCTGAGCCGCCATGTCCGGCGACCGCTGGACCAGATCGTTGCGGCCGCCACGTCTGTTCAGGAGGGTGAACTCGACATACCAGCTCTCGACGAATCGGGTCCGAAGGAGCTTGCCTTGGCCTCGGCCGCGTTCAACGAGATGGCTTCCACGCTGCGGGCCGTGCAGGCCCAGGCGATAGCGCTCTCCGACGGGGACCTCGACAACCCCGTTCTCCAACGACAAGTGCCCGGAAGAACCGGTGCAGCGCTTCAGACTGCCCTCAACCAGCTTCATCGATCCGTGCAGGCCGGCGAGACGGAACGCGAGGCGCTGCTGGAACGGGCGACTCGGGACTCGCTCACCGGATTGCTGAACCGCGGCGCAGCTCTCGAAGCACTCACGCTGGACTTGGCCGCCGCTCGCCGCAGCCAGGGAGAGTTGGTACTGACCCTCTTCTTCATCGATCTCGATGACCTCAAGACGATCAACGACTCGATTGGGCATGACGGCGGCGATGTTGCCATTCGGGCGGTCGCCGAGGCCCTGAAAACACACCACCCGAGCGTCGGACGTGATCGCCCGATTCGGCGGGGACGAATTCGTTGTGGGTTGGCTCGGGAACCCTGATTCAGATGTTCCGGAGCAACTTGCGAGGCGAATCTCTGCCCACGTTGCCGGATCGCAGGTTGGGGCTCCCGAGGGTGCAATAGCGCTTGCCTGCAGTATCGGTGTCGCAGTTTCGGAACCGTCAGACTCTACCGTTGAGGAACTGATCGAGCGAGCGAACCGCGCGCTCTACGACGCCAAGACCGACGGCAGAGGGCAAATTCGTTGGTTCGGCCAAACAGCGTCTGCCGTTTCTCTGGCGTGAGAGACATTACCCGGTCGAGAGGTTTGTACGGGATTCGACGCATCTCTGGGTGACCATCCGATTCGCCTTCTCCTTTTCCGCGGATAACTGCCGACGAACAGATCACCCCTGCTGCGCTCGGAGTTCGCGGCAATCCAGAGAACTTCTTTCGACCTCGATCGCGATCTCACGCGCATTTGGCGAAAAAAGACGAAATACCCATGCTGAGGCTCCGCCTAGGTCATTCGGTTGGGACAGCGGTCGACAATCCCGCCTTTAGAGGGATCCCGCCTTCACCGTGACTTCCGTGTGGATTTCCGCTTCGCCTGCGGATCCGTCAGGACGTCCAACACATCCCCGATCGCCCGTCCCTGATCGGGCAGTTCAGGCAGGGACATGTGACTCTGCACCTGATAGCGATTCCGGCGACCGTCTCTCTCCTTGACGACATAACCGGCATCGGTCAAATCAGTCACGATGGCGTACGCATGTCGCTCGGTAATGCCGAGGTCCGAGGCGAGATCTCGCAGGCGGATGTCCGGATTCTGCGTGATGCAGAGCAGCGCCCGACCGTGGTTGGTGAGGAAGCTCCAAATTAGCCACGGATGAACAATAGCAGAACTTCTCACGAATACTATTGCTTGTATAACAAATCTAGGGTATTGTCGCTTGATATCCCGGACGTCCGTCGCAGACGGTTGTTTACTTCGGGGCAAATAGAGGGGGGGCAGACCGTGTGGTCAGCCTTGTCATTGTCATCGCGTCACTTTCGCAATTCCCGTCGCGCCTTTCGCTCGGGCGCCACCCAGCCGGAGTCCGCAACGAGCAGATCTCGAAGCGGACGCGTACGGCGCTCACTTGGTGTCGCTGTCGCTGCCGGGATTGCGTTCGCCTCACTGGCGGCTATCGGTCTCAGCACGGCAACGGTTGCTTCGGCGACGAACAGCGGACCGCCGGCAGTGGCTCAATGCAACCCGCCTGAATTTCCCTCCGGGGCCGCCGACCAGGTGACCTGCATCCTCACGGTCGTCAACACCGTGACCTCGAGCGGTGCGACGAGCTCGACAGTCACCGCCACCGCGTGCTTGGCGGCCGCAGGCGTCACCATCCCCTCCTGTCCTCTGAGTGTAGGACCAGTCAGCAGCACGACGACGTCGACCCAACTTGTGACGTCAGTCAACCAGTGCAACGGCATCGTATACGGGGGCGGTAGCAACACATACTGCAGCGTCAACGTCACCAACAACGTTCCTGTCGGGACCCATGCCCCTGCGGTCACCGTCGATCAGTGCGTGGGATCGGCCGGCGGCCTTAGCACCCAAGTCTGTGACCCGACCAGCAGCACCACCAATGCCACCGTCACCCAGTGCAACGGTTCCGGCTATGGCGGGGGTACCTACGGCGGGGAGACAACGGTGGCCTGCACCGTCACGGGTGGCACATCAGCGCTCCCCGTGACCGTCAACCAGTGCAACGGAACCGGCTATGGCGGAGGCAGTGCCGTCACCTGCACGAGCACTTTCACGAACAACTTCATTCCTGCAGCGGGTTCCTCGAGTCCCACCTCGCCATCTGGTACCGGTGGATCGGGAACTTCAACAGCGCAAGGGACGGGTGGCGCGACCCCAGGCTCCGGATCGACCGGTCTGACCGGCTCGGCAGTGGGTGCGGGGGGGTCGACTGGCACTGGCACTGGCACGGCTACGCGCTTGGGGACAATCGGCGTCGTTCCCACTGGCGCACCGCAGACCGGGTTCGGCGGAGCATCTCGCTCACGTGACGACGCCCTGTCCTACGCAGGCGTGTTCGTGCTCATCGGGGCAGCAATGGCAGCGGCTCTTGCCATCCGCCGACGCCGGACTGGCTTCAAGCTCGGTTTCCATGAAACATCGTGAATCCGAGAGCCTGGATTGCGGGTCTTCCACGGCGTTCCCGTAGGTGGGGGCTGACAGCTGTGGCACTGGTACTGATCGGGTCGGCCTGCCTCATCGTCGGCATCCAGGAGCATTCGCACCCCTTGGCGGGACCCGCGCAACCCCTCAGGGTGCATGAGGCTGCGAGGGCTGAGGCTGCGAACGGAAAGGCCCCAGCGGGTCCCGCGAAACTCAGTCCCCTCGCGACGACCCGCTCGACACCGGTTGAGCTGACCGTTTCCGCCATCTCCTTGACGGTCTCGCTGTCGACGCTCGGACTCAATGCTGACGGGACTGTACAAGTACCGACAGACGTTCAACAGCCAGGGTGGTTTCGGCTAGGTCCAACCCCAGGGGAGATCGGCTCAGCGGTGATCCTGGGTCACGTTGATTCTTCTACAGGACCTGGGGTGTTCTTCAAACTGCCATCGTTGGTCGCGGGAGACCTGGTCGACGTGGGCTTGGCCGATGGAGTCACTGCCGTGTTCAAGGTCACATCGGTCGCGACGTATCTCAAGGCGGACTTCCCCGACAACGCCGTCTACACCTCGAATGGCAATAGCGCCCTACAACTGGTCACCTGCGGAGGCACTTTCGACTCGGCGACGGGTCACTATCTCTCCAACATTGTCGTCTACACATCCTTGACGGAACTCATTCCGGCGTCCGGCACGCATTAGGTGAATCCGGCGGATCGACCGTTCCTAGTGCCTTCCTTCACCCCTCATGAGTCGTTCTCGCCGTACCAGTTGACCCAGCAAACGACTCAGAGGTCAGAGTGAGTCGTGGATGTTGTCGGCAACAGTTAAGGCAAGGGTTGCTGGGCATTGCCATGTGCCGGCGACGGCATCCTGAAATCCCATGAAGTACACCACGAGGCACGAGGCCACTCCATCGGTCGGAGACCATGTCGTCCCTCCTGCAGCCCCTGCGACCTGAGCCAAAAGGCTCGGTATAGCGTCATTCTGCGCTTCGGCGTTGGCCAGTTCGTGAGCAACCAACGCAAGGGTCGGGGAGCCGGAAAACACGCTGAATTCGAGGCCGCCGGTCCCGTAGGTGCATCCTGTCCCGGTTCCGGTCATCGCACCGCAGTGGGTCGATGTGTCCCCCATCGACCAGCTCCAGTTCGGCCCTGGCTCAATCCCCGCGGCTTCAACCTCATACACCAATGCGGCCACCGAGGGTAGAGCCACTGAAGGCATCGCCGCCACCGGGGCGGGGGGCGCAACGGTCGGGATGACGGTTGCTGGAGGCGTGGTGGCAGGAGTCGTCACGATGGACGTCGTGGTCGTCGCCACGACTGGAGGCGCAACGGCGGTAGTCGTCGCTGTGGTCTGACCGGACCGGGGTGTGCTGGCTACGGGCGTCGTTGCAGGACGGGACCCTGGCCCTGCCGCTCGAGCCTTCGGGTCGCCGCTCGAGACGCCCACTGACGAGCCGGCACCAATGACGAATGCAGCGACGACGACGGCGACGGCGACGGCCTTCCAGCGTCGCGAAATGAGGTTCGGGATTCCGCGAAGGCATCGGCCCATGAGGGAACGATGCCGTTTGCTGTTTCGGAACACGGATGATTCGAATGAGAGAGGCCGTCAACCATGTGTTGAATTTAATGCCTAAACACATGGTTGTCAACACATGGTTGAAGATTAGGCCGCGACGGTACTATGGCCGCATGTCAAGAGACGCAGCAGCAATCGTCGACTCCCTCGTCGAGAGCGGTCGCCAAGACCTCACAGCAGGAGTCGCCGAAGGGCCCGAGCGTTCGCTCGCCGTCCTTCGTTTCGCCGATCTCTTGCGACGTTCGGCAGATCGCTTATGTCACGAGTCGGCCATTGCCGCCCGAAACCAAGGCGCGAGTTGGCGACAAGTCGGGGAGGCAGTCGGCGGGATTACTCCACAAGGAGCGGAACATCGCTTCAGTCCAGCGGCCAAGGAACGGCGATCGAAGATGTCGAAGATGGAATGGTCCGGAAAAGATCGGCGCACAGCTGCCCGGTAATCCCAGGGATGCACATTGCTCTGGCCGCCTTTAGGCGTACTACGCGTTTGCTTGGCAACGAGGGTAGCGAAGTCAAGACTCTGGCGTGACAGAGTCGGGCCGCGACAATCGGAACCCGAACGGCGAAATCGAGCATCTGCATTGCCATGAGGCCGGCAACGGCTCCGGATGAGGATGGCGACGCCGATCGCCTCTATCAGTGACCGAGAGCGGAAGACGGGATTCGAACCCGCGACCCTCACCCTTGGCAAGGTGAGGGATTTGGTCCGTCAGATCTTTGCTAGCCCCCTGGCTTGCGGTCCCGTCCACCCAGTTTCCACCTCGTCCACCAAGTCCGACTCTGTAGTAGAGCGGTCTACTATCCGTCTCAGGGGCTCGGTCGGCATGGCTCCGCAGATCTCCGGCAGCACCCGCAAAGTTCGTGCTTCGAGCGCGAAGCGGTCTCTGCTTTGCACAGGTCGCGTCCGCAACTGGCCGGTCGAGCGTTCGGCCCAGCCAAGCCAATAGACAGCACGAAATCGCTTTCTCGGAGATAGCATCTGGGCGTGGACGCGATCGCCTGGCTGATACTTGTGGTGATCGTTTTGGTTGTAGCGGCGGTTGCGTTCGTGGTCATTCGGCGAAGGCGCCGCGGCGGAGGCGTGATCGCGACCAAAGGCAAGAAATAATGCTGCTCATGACCGCGTCTCAGATCCGTGGGCTTCCGGTGGTCACGGTCGAGGGCGGGGAGGACGTGGCCGAGGTGCGGGACGTGATCTACAGCCCTGAAGAAGGTCGCCTCGTCGGTGTCACCCTCAACAAACGGGGCTTCCTAGCCGGCCGGAGCCGCGATGTCTTGCCGGCCGATGCGATCCATGCGATCGGCCAGGACGCAGTGATGGTGCTGAACGACTCCAAGCTCGTCGCGCCCGAAGACGCGCCCGAAGACGTCGGCCACCCCGCTACTGAGCGCAACGTGCTCGAGACGACGTCCTAACCGAGGGGGGAGCGAGCCTAGGCAAGGTCGCCGACTTGGTTCTCTTGGTTGGAAGCAGCGGTGAGGTCGTTGGCTATCAGATTGACAAGCCCGGAGGTGGACAGGTCTATATCCCGCTCCCGGCCCAACTTTCCGTCTCAGGGGACGCCCTGGTGGTCCCGAACATCACCGAGGAGTTCGTCCACGACGACCTCGTCGGTCTCGGCGCGGCGGTTGACGAATTCCGGACTCGATTGGGTCTGACGTGAGCGAGTCGTTCCAGAGCTCCGCCGGCCGCAAGGTCGTGAGCCGATCAAGTGCGAAGGAGTTGGGCTCTGTCAGCCACCTGATCGTGGATGCCCGGCAACGACGCGTCGTCGCCGTGGTCATCGGGCGAGGGAAGAAGGCTCAGCTGATCGATTGGGCGCAATTGAGCGGATTTGGGCCCGATGCGGTCATGGTCGGTGACGAGAGGCGCGCTCCGGTCACCTTCAGATGACCGAGAACGGGCCGCCGCCGCGGGCAAGCTCGAACTCGTCGGCAAGCGGACCCTGAGCGAGCGGGGCAACGAACTCGGCGAACTCGACGACGTGACGTTCGACGCCGATACCGGTGTTCTCGAAGATCTGCTCATTGGCGCCCGCCGCGTGCCCGCCCGGTCCGTGTTGGGCAGTGGCTCCTACGCAGTCGTGGTCGACAAGAGCCAGGAAGACTCGATCTAGGGTCTACCGTCCCCGATCGGCCGAACCACGTTTGCGCTGAACCGGCCGTTTCTCGAGAGCGGAAGACGGGATTCGAACCCGCGACCCTCACCTTGGCAAGGTGGTGTTTATTGTCTGAGTGATCGACCCCGGTCCGCATCGTGCGACTTCGTCGATCCAGTTTCCAACTCGTCCATTGCGTCCTTCCCTGTAGTAGAGCGGTCTACTATCCGCCCACCTTCGATAGGCGGGTCGCGCACCACCCCTGACCTCTCGCCCCTCAGACACTGCGCGGATCCAGTCCTGTTCGTTCATGACTGGTTCAGGAACTGGTTCCAGCCGCCAGGCAACGGTGTCTGACCGACCTCGATTAGGTGACCATCAGGGTCGCGTATGTAACAACGGAACTCCGCTGGATGCTGCTTTGGTGACGTGAGGAGCTCGGCATCGCGTGCGCTCCACTCCTCGTAGACGACCTGGATATCCGAGACCCGGATGTTCAAAAAGCTGCTCGTACGGTTCGGATCCTGGGTCGAGCCCATCGATCCGTCCCGGCGAAAACGACCGCCGCGTGGCAAAGGATGAGCCCTGCCAGGGGAATAATCGGTTTGCCTAGTTCGGTCGCAATCAGAATGCTGCCTGCCGACGCCGGTGCGTGCGGGGTGACGTGCAACTACCAGGCAGGCGCTAGCCAGTCGGGGATTGCGAAGGGGGTTGTTTGGGACACACCCTGAGGCGCATACTCCGAAATGTGCGAGCCGACCGACATATGGTCGGTAGAAGTTCGCATGGGTGGTCTCTCTCCCGAATCGGCTCGCGAAGATGAAAGGAATGACTTGATGGCCGATGAGTCTCCATACATTGACTATGAGAATCTGCCGGTTCCCTCCGAGGGGTTCATTGCGACACTGTTCATCACGGTGCGGAAGGTCGCCCGATCACACGATTTCTATTCGCGCATCCTGGGCGGGAAGGTAGTGATAGAGGAGAACCCGTGCATGGTGAAGCTCGCCAACAGCTGGATCATCATGAATCCTGGTGGTGGGCCCACGCCCGACAAACCCGGCATCTCGGTAGTCAATTATGAGGCCGACAACACGACGTCGATCTTCCTGAATCTGCGGGTCGCTGACATCGACGCCTGCTACAAGGAATGGAGCGAGCGCGGCGCAGAATTTGTTACGCCTCCGATCGATCGAGGTCCCGAGATCCGCTGCTATATGCGCGATCCGGATGGCTACATGATCGAGGTCGGTCAGTCCACAGGTCTTTTGTCCGGCCAGCTGGCCAAGAAGCGACCGGAGGATCTGCCAGGCTAGATCCGATTTCGCCGGCTTGTCCGAGACCCGGCGGAAGGGGGACCCCGGGCGGGCGGATTTTTCCTGGGCCGCCAGAACCCTTATGGGAGGCTGCTACACATGAAGATCGGTGTCGCATACCCTCAAATCGAGCTTCGGGGCGATCCCGTCGCGGTGCGGGAATTCGGAATATCGATCGAGGATCTGGGCTTCGATCACATCCTTGCCTACGACCATGTGCTCGGAGCGGTTCACACCGATCGAACGCCACCCCTCACCGGTCCCTACACCGAGCACGACCCGTTCCACGACCCCTTCGTTATGTTTGCCTACCTGGCCGGTATCACGGAGCGACTCCAATTCACCACAGGCATCCTGGTCCTTCCGCAGCGGCAGACGGCAGTCGTGGCCCGCCAGGCAACCGACGTCGACCTTTTGTCGGGTGGCCGGCTACGCCTGGGTGTGGGCATCGGCTGGAACTACGTCGAGTACGAGGCGCTGGAACAGGACTTCCATACCCGTGGTGCCAGGCAAGAGGAGCAGATAGGTCTGCTTCACCAGTTGTTCAGCGAGCCGGTCGTCGACTTCACCGGTCGTTTCGACCGGATCGACAGAGCATCGCTCTTACCGAAGCCGACCAAGCCCATCCCGATCTGGCTTGGCGGTTCCGGCGAGAAGGCCTTCGACCGGGCCGCCCGACTCGGAGACGGTTTTATCTTCTTCGGTGGCGGGGTCGATCGGGCCGCCGACTCCTGGAGGCGGATGCGAGAGCGCGGGCGATCTCGGGCGCTCGGGCGAGAACTTCGGTGGGAATTATGTAGCTCTCAGCGGAGCTGACGTGGGCAAGCTCACGGGGGAGATCGATGCCTGGCGCGAGGCAGGCGGTACTCATCTCACCGTGGTTACGATGGGTTTGGGCCTCGACTCGGTCGGCGGCCACATCGACTACCTCTCCTCGCTCGCAAGGACAGTCGACTTGCAGTGACCGGCATGGTTTCCCTCGAGAGCGGAAGACGGGATTCGAACCCGCGACCCTCACCTTGGCAAGGTGATGTTTTCCGTCTCTATGGCCGCCTCCAGTCCCCCGCCGTGCGCTTCCGTCCACCAACTTTCCATTACGTCCACCCAGTCCGCCCCCGTAGTAGAGCGGTCTACTACCGGTCACCGCTTAGGCAACTTGCCTCGGCCAGTAGGTGGGCGCTTGCCTGACACCTCGCCAACTCGCCGCTGTCGGGAAGGAGCGCTCAGGACCGGATGAACGCCAGCAGATCAGGGTTGATCGTCTCGGCGTTGATAATCGCCATGCCGTGTGACAATCCGGGATAGATCTTCAGCGTCCCATTCTGCACAAGCTTGACGGCTAGAACAGAAGCATCTTCGTAAGGGACGACCTGGTCGTCATCACCGTGCATAAACAGCGCCGGGATGTCGATCTTATTGAGGTCCTCAGTGAAGTCGGTTTCGGAAAACTGCTCGATGCAGTCGTAGGACGCCTTGACGCCCGACTGCATGCCGAGACGCCAGAACTGGTCTTCGACGGCTTCGGAGACCTTGGCGTTTGGCCGGTTGTAGCTGAAGAAGCCAACGCTCGTGTCCTTGTAAAACTGGGACCGGTTCTCGACCAGACCGGCACGTAGGCCGTCGAAGACCGACAGCGGCAGGCCACCAGGGTTGTTGTCGGTCTGCACCATCAGTGGAGGCACCGCGCCGATGAAGGCCATCTTTGCCAGGCGCGACGTGCCATAGCGGCCGACGTAGCGTGCGATCTCTCCTCCACCCATCGAGTGGGCGACAGGGTGAGGTTCTTCAGGTCGAGTTTCTCGATCAGACCTGCCAGGTCATCGGCCCACGTGTCGTAGTCGTTCCGGTACCACGTCTGGCCGGAGCGCCCATGACTACGGCGGTCGTGCGCGATCACACGGTAACCCTTCTGACCAAAGAAGAGCATCTGCGCGTCCCACACGTCGGCGTTCAGCGGCCAACCGTGCGAGAAGACGATCGGGATCTCCCGTGCCCCAATCCTTGTAGTAGATCTCGGTTCCATCGTCAGCATTGAAAATCGGCACTGTACGGTCCTTTCTGATTTCTGTGTTCTATTTCTCGAGCTGCTATTGACGACCGTTGCTTGCTCAGGGCGCCTTTCGACAACATCATGCGACCGCGAATCGGCGGATTCCCTGGCGGACATGCGTTCAAACTCGAGAGGCTGATTCCTTCTATCGTGCGCCACCTGCGAGGGTCATCGAGTCATGGGGGCGCGTAGTCGTGTGAAGTCCTGTGAAGAATCAGTGGAAATCGAAGGCCACACCCGTCGGATGGACAACATGCAGGTCAGACAGGGTCGGAAATTGTCCCTGCCCTCGAAAAGTCTCGATTTCGGCGGGGAGGGGAGGATCGTGACGAGATTATGGGTGCGGTTATCTACGATGAGCCGTCGACAGCGGGGCGAGTGCTCGACAGAGCCTCCGCCAGCTGCCAGCGCGATGACACGCCGAGTTTACGAAACACCTTCCGCAGGTGGTAATCAACGGTGCTGCCACTGATGAACAATTGCGCAGCGATTTCGAGGTTGGTCGCATGTCGAGCGGCCAGACGGGCAATCTGCTCTTCTTGAGGCGTGAGTTGTTGACTTGTTTCGGGCTTGCGCTTTCGTGCCCGTTCACCAGTGGCCCGCAGCTCGATGCGGGCGCGCTCGACAAACGCTTCCGCACCCATCGCCTCGAACATGTCGTGAGCCCTGCGGAGCGCTCTACGGGCGTCGACCCGCCGATTCTGACGGCGAAGCCATTCGCCGTAGAGAAGATGTGCACGGGCGAGGTCCGTGGCGACATAAGTGGCTTCGAGATGCTCAATAGCTCGCTGGTAGAGGTGTTCGGCCTCCGAATCGGAAGCAATTAGCGCTTTGGAACGGGCGAGAAGTCCGAGTGCCCATGGCGTCCCGCTCACAGTCGCCCGTTCTTCGAGCCGGGCCAGAGCCTGCTCCTGCGGCGGCCCGGTCTCCGCTTCGCACACCCGCTTCAACCATCTCGGGTAGAACCTGGCTCCCTTGCGGAAGAGAATCGTCGTCATAGAGATCATTGGCAGCCACGAGCGCCCGGTCATAGCGACCATGGCCAAGGTCAATGATGACTGATGCGATCCGCGCCAGATTCACGACGACGCCCGCGCCGACCTCTTCGACCAACGAGCCAGTCATCAATGTGACGGCCTCCCGAGTCTCTCGCTCTCGACCCTGCCACGCGTAAAGCTCGGTCTTTAGCAACTCCCAAATCCCGCCATCCGCGCCAAGAGCCACGGCAATGGTGGACGCTTCTGTGTGAATCGCTTCAGCCAAAGAGAAGCGACCGGCCCACATCTCGCAATGTGCACGCGATCCAAGCGTGATTCTGAGAGCATCGAGATTTCCTCGATCTCTCTCGATGGGCTCGAGCCGGTCCGCTATGTCTCGATATCTTTCGCAATCCCACATATCGGCGGCGGCGTTACTTGCCAGCACCACCCATCGTTGGAAACCGGCGGACTCCACGCCCTCGGCACCCAGCATCTCGATTGCATGTCGAAGGATTGGGATGCCTTCCGCAAATCCTGTGGCGATACGCGTCCCAAGACCCTCGAGCATGAGGTCGTCAATGGATTGCTCTGGGTCTGTCCCAATTGGTGCCGCCAGAGCCTCCCGGGCGATCTCGAGTTGACTGGTCGACCGGGTGAGTTGGGCGGACACAAGCGTTGCCGTCAACGCCTCCAGCAGGCTGTCGCGCGCCAGCTGCCCGTCAAGCGGTCGGAGCCCCCGAGCTGCTGTGAGAAGGATCATTGGGATCTCACCCGGCACAGTGAACGCCCGAAGCGCCCCATCCAAGCGCAGCGCCTGAGCCCGGAGAAGCGGGTCCTGGAGATGGGGGGTCGTCTCGTCGAGTAAGACCCGGGACTTCCCGGGTGCACCGGCGGTCAGTGCTGCCTCGGCGGCGCGGAGGCGGCGCCTCGCCTGATCTTCAGACTTGGGTGTCAGGTCTGCCGCCAGTATCAGGAATTTGGAGACCACCGCCGAACCACCGGACCTGCGCTGACGTTCTGCCGACCTCTCAAGCTCTGCGGCCACATTCTCATCGGGCAGATACGTTGCCAACCCCAAGTGCCATGCCTTGCGTTCTGGATCCGTTCCGGAGTCGGTCGCCTCGGCCAGCGCAGCGTGCACCCTCCTGCGCTCCGCTCCGGAAGCACCCCCATACACAGCTGAGCGGAGAAGAGGATGGCGGAACGATACGTGTGGCCGGAGATCGAGGAGGTCATGGGCTTCGACCGCCACAGCATCCTCGCTTAGGACGCCGAGTTGGCAGGCGACGCGCCATATTAAGTCACGGTCCCCGGTCGATTCCGCCGATGCGATGAGCATCAGCGTTTGAGCGCCGGTAGGAAGCTCCCGCAGCTGACGAAGAAAGTGGGATTCGAGACGACTGTGGACCGAAAGCATCTCGGGGAGTATGCGTCCGACAACGAGCTCCTCAGAGCTGAGCTCTCCGACCAACTCGACGATCGCCAATGGATTTCCCTCGGTCTCCGCAACGATTCGGCTCACCGTTCGACTATCGAGTGGCCCGGGCGCACTTGCTCTGAGCAGTTCACGAGCGGCGTCATCGGCCAGTCCAACCAGATGCATTTCCGGAAGTCCGTCGATTGGAAACGGATGATCTACCGGATCTCGTAATCCAAAGAGCAGTACGATGCCCTCCGCGTAGAGTCGCCGTCCGACAAACCCGAGCACTTCGAGCGACTCGCGATCGAGCCATTGGGCATCATCCATGAGGCACGTAAGAGGCCCGTTTGCCGAGGCTGCACCGGCCAGCAAAGTAAGCGTTGCCAATCCCACGAGAAATCGGTCAGCCGGAGCCCCTTCGGACTGGCCAAACGCCGACTTCAGCGCTGCACGCTGAGGTCCGGGAAGACCAGACTGCTCGGACTCCCACGGAAGCAGAAGTCGTTGCAGTCCGGCAAAACTCAGCTCCATTTCGGCTTCGAAACCGGACACGCGAGTAGCGTGCACGTCGCTCTCCGAGGCAATGACATCGTCGAAGAGGGCCGTCTTGCCGATGCCACCGTCACCCCGAACGACGAGAACGCCACTCATTCCGCCACGCGCGACCTCAAAAAGGCGCCCGAGTTCTTGACGCTCAAAATCGCGACCCACGAGCATGGTCGATGGTAGCTTGGCTACCTCTTGGGGCTTCCTGGAGGGTCGCCTTCGGGGCGCCGACCTCTGATGAGTACTGCCGTCTCATCGCCTCGAGCGTATTGACGCATGGTCGATAACCTCGTGTCGGCCATCGCGATAGCGGTTGCGGCCGCCCGAGGTCCGACCAAAACGGCGGGCCGAGACCTACCTTCGATCCTGGTCAATCTGACCCTGGCGGCGACGGAGGAAGCATGCGCGCATGGCAGGCAACGAAGTACGGACGACCCACGGAGGCCCTTGAGCTCGTCGACATCCCCGACCCCAGCCCCGGGCCCGGCGAGATCCTCGTGCGAACGTCGACGAGCATGTTGAACTACAACGAGGCCGATGCTTTGTCATGGTCGGTACCTGACGATCAACCCACCGCTGCCCTACACGCTTGGCGTGGAATGTGTTGGCGCGATCGTGGGCGCCGGCACCGGAGCAGAGGACTGGGACCACCGAAGCTCGCAGGCATGCGCACCTCGCGAACAACAGCCTTGGCGTACGCCAAGCGGATGACGGCCAACTCGCTGTCAGGGTTGAAAAATCACCCCTGACCTGCCACGATGGAGCGGAAGACGGGATTCGAACCCGCGACCCTCACCTTGGCAAGGTGATTGAGTTCGTCCACGACCTCCAGGTAAGTCTGCTGAGCTGGCGTCCCGTCTTCGGAACGTCCACCGACTCCGCCCGGATTCATCCCTGTTGTAGAGCGGTCTACTACGAGGTCGGTGCCTTTTGAACGATGAGTCGGCCACCGCGACCTGGCAGCGAGTGCTTGAAGGTGCCGTAGGCGGCCGCACTACAACGAATCGTCGGACAGTTATGCCCCAAAAGAGGCCCTTCGGCTGCCAACGGATTGCAGGCGAAATCGGAGCCGATGAAGCCCGACCCGGGCCCAGGAGTGGAACGCCCGGCGTGGTGGTCTCTGTCCGAAAAGCAGGCGCGAATCGCAGGCGGCGAATGCATCACCAGCGTCGTCAAGCAGTGGCGCTATGGCCTGGAGAACCAAAAGGTCCTCTGGAAGAACTGCATCTGGGCCGTGGAGAACCATCGCGACCGTCACTTGATATAGGGCAATCAACGCCCCGTGTCCAGGTTCCACGAGGCCGCCGTTGGAAGCGCCCGCGAGCATGACTTCACCACCGCCATGCAGCTCAAGGACGTCGAGCGCTCCTGACGCACCGGCGTGGATTGCATGATGCGAAAGGTTGACGAACGGCTTGTTGTGTCCAAGGCCGGCCAGCTTCTCAAGTTGGTCGAACCTGGGTCGATGAGCCGGTGACGCGAAGAGTGGCTTTGACCAACCCCAATCGTCGCTGTAGCCGGACTCATATTGACCGGTCACCTTGTCGCAGTCGCTCCGGAAGCTCTCCATTTCTTCGGCGGAGAAGGGCTCGCGGGCCAGCGCCTCGCAGTTCTCTTGATAGCACTGCGCTTCTTTCCAGCGTTCCACAAATCGATGCAGAAGAAACCGGTTGGAGAGGTTCTCGTCACCGTCGCCGAGCACATTCGCAATCACCGCCAGCTCATGCAATGTGCGCCATCGGGCTTGCGCCCCGGCCGCGAATCCGCAGCGCAATAACGCAAAAACTTCGTACGTCACCATGCACGCCCTCGCGTGCAACAGCGTGAGGGCATGCAGCTTGATCGGATGACCGGATTCTGGAACGCTCTGTGCGTGAAGCGCGTTATGTAGGTCGCTACCCGCCTCCTCGCATGCCACCAACACCACCTCAAAGGACTCAAGCGCAGGTCGCCACATCTCTTGAAGATGGCGTTCAAAGCCCTCCCGAATAACTGCATGCTCGGCCAACATCCGAGAGGAGCCAAGCTTTAGTGCTTCGTAGACGCCTTTCGCCGAACTGTCGACGGCGTCGGTGAGTATTCCCTCGAACCGCTCAGACGAGACGCCCCTCTCCAGTCTCGACTCCATCTTCGCCAGCAGTTCTGGACTCAGCACTCGGCTTCGGCGTTGCGGTTGGGGCTCGGACATTCTGCGAACGATAGAACTGCCATGTGACCGCGCCTGTGGGAGCCCTTTTGTCCGCATCGAGAACTCACACCATGGACGGATCGGGTGGGGTTATGAGACCTACTTCAACCGTCCACCAGCTACTTCGCTGATCAGCGGTGTGCCACCGAATTGCCCCAATAGCTGGGGCGATAGGCGATTTGGACTGTTGAGCTGCAATGCGATCAACGACACGAAAACATTGGATCCGTGGGATTTTTGTGAGATTGGCGGAAGGTGTTCAAGGCGGTACGCGCCCGAGGGTCTCGAGGGGGCGACCTCCTTGGGGGTGCTGGCGGACAAGTTGGTGGATTGGTCCCGTCGCAAAGAGACCCAGGAGCGGCATGCCTAGTGGATCGCTCGATGTTGGCGACTGCAAGGTGACCACCAACAATGTCAAACCGTTTGCCCTACTGCCAGCTTCTCGAGCTCAGCGATTCTCTCCTCAATGGGCGGATGCGTGTCATACAGGCGGTGGTACCACGATTGATGATGCTGCAGAGGGTCGTCGATGCACATCGGGGCGGTCGCGTGATTCATTCCTCGAAAGGGCTTGTCGTTGCTTTGAAGCTTCTTCAGAGCGCTCAGCAGTCCAGCGGGGTTGCGCGTTAGTTCCACGCCACTTACGTCAGCGAGCGACTCACGACGACGAGAGAGGGCTAGGCGTATGAGCGGGCCGAAGATGAATCCGACCACGGTGAGCAGTGCCGCCGCTGCGACAAGGACGATCACGAGCTGACTTCCACCATTGTCCTCGCCTTCTCCGATACTTCCCCAAAAGGCGGTCCGCCAAAGGATGCTCGCCAAGAGCGCCGCTAGCCCGATCAGCGTCCCCACGACCAAGAGAAGCCGGATGTCATGGTTCTTGATATGGCTCATCTCGTGGCTGATTACACCTTCGAGCTCTTCGCGGTCCATGCTGGCAAGAAGGCCCGACGTGAACGTGATCGCCGCCTTGTCGGGACTCAAGCCGGTGGCGAAGGCATTGGGAGAAGGGTCCTCGATGACATAGACGGTAGGTGTCGGTATGCCCTCCCCTATCGCGAGCGCCCCGACAAGATCATTTACCTGCTGGTACGAGGCTGAGTCTGCCCGGAACGCTCCGGATGTCCGCAATACGAGTCGCGTTCCAGCAATCAGCGAGTAGAGAATCCCAAGGAGGGCCAATGTGGCACCGATCAGCACTCCAACGATGATCGGAGTCCAACTCGAGTTCGCTACCTGTGAAAGCTGACCGTCGGCCGAGTGGTGCGTGATCGCCCTGACGAGAAGTCCCAGGACCGCTCCAATGGCTAGCCAGGCAAGCACGAATAGGCCGATGAACACAGTGCTTCGCCGCTTGTTACTGGCGATATCCTTGTACACACGCCTCTCCTTTGGTGCGGTTTGCCGTCGCTGTCAGCTGCGCTGAGTCGGGCCGTCAGGGTTGCCAGAAGGCCGGCCCAAGGTTGTCGATCCACTTGCAGTCGAGCCAAAGCTGGACAAGCTCAGCTGTGGTACCGCTCGCTCGTCTTCCTGCGCACCAAAGAAGGAAGTTGCCTTGAAGTGGAACAGAGCCGCTATGAGGCTGCGCGGGAACGTCTGCAAGCCAATGTTGTAGTCACGGACGCTGGTGTTGTAGTAGCGCCGCGCATACTCGATCTTGTCCTCAGTTGCAGTGAGCGTCTCTTGGAGCTGGACGAAGCTTTCGACGGCTCTCAGCTGCGGATAGTTTTCCGCGACTGCGAACACTGATCGGAGTGCTCCCGTCAGGGTGTTTTCAACAGGCGCAATCTGCCCGGGATCGCCGGTTGCTCCTGCCTCTATGGCATTCGCACGGGCCTGGGTGACGGCTTCAAAGGTACCTCGCTCGTGCGTGGCATATCCCTGCACTGTTGAGACGAGGTTCGGGACGAGGTCATGACGCCGCTTGAGTTCGACATCAATCTGAGACCATGCCTCCTGAGTGCGGTTGCGCCTCTTGATGAGCCCGTTGAAGGCGGCCCAAATGCCGAGTAGGAGCAGTACAACAACAACGAGAATGACGATTAGCTCAAGCATGTGGAGTGAACCTCCTCGCTCCGAGTGGAGTCTTTGTAGGGCCGGGTGCAATCAGATATGCGTTGCTAGTGCGCCCCATGCTGAAACCAGGGCTAGTGCTGCCAGTGTGATCATCGACGTCAGCCGTTGCATCCCTGAAACTCACTAGTCCCAGGCGCTTGGCATCACCCAGACCTGTCCGACCGCTTGCACTATTCCAGGGTGCCCGGGGAGGAAGAAGACCAGCGACTCCCCAATCCTGAGAGCGTTAGCGCCGCGAGGGTCTGACTTCGACATGCTCGGGCCTTCGAAAACACGGTCCTGATCGCGTGGGCAGCAGCCTCGTAGTCGACCCCTCAACCCAAGTTGCCCTCCCACGCATCCTCGACCGGCGTTCGAGCAGAAAATCGGCTCAGAGCAGATGGTCGATAGCTTCAAGAAAATCCTCATCGAGAGCGCGGTCCCGTCACTTGGGTCGGCGTCCTCAGGGATAGGTATCCGTAGAACCCGGGCGATATTGCCGAGGCAGGTGAAGCCTCCGCGCAGATACAGGCGCGTTTGGATGATGCCTTCGCGTTAGGAAGAAGCGCCAGGTACAGCGCGCCAGCGTCGAGCACGGCAAGCTGCGCCATTACCCACGACGCCACGGCCGCTCATGGCAGTGGGTCGCTTGCAGTTGGTGGCCGTAGACCATCCTCCAGCACCGTCCCGGCTCGGCGATGAAGCCAGGACAGACCTGGCCGGGCTTGGGCATCGGAGACGTCTATTCAATCCACGCAAGTATCGGACCCTTGTCGAAAATTGCATCTGCGGCAGGAGCGACGTGACGCCCTTCTTTGCCCGACGCATTTAGAAATGTAAGTGTGCCGGGACCGTCGAACGTGAAGAACAACGCCTGTCGGCCCGGCGTATCGTCGACTATGACCGCTTTCCAACCAAGATTGACGGTGCTCTCTTCCAGCGGCAGACCGTTATCCCGTAGGACGAATGTTCGGATACTGCCCTTTCTCAGCTGATCTGACATGACCACCTCCAGCTACCTCCATGATGGATCCTCGGGAGCGCCGTTCCCGCTCTCAACTGACCTCCTCTGCACCTCTTACTGTCGCCAACCGCCTCCAGAGATGCACGGTCGACGAGTCGGCAGCCTAAGGCCAAGGTTGTCGAACGATGTGACGCAAGAAAAGACGAGAACCCCTCCTTACGAAGGATCTCTTCTGTCTCCTGCACGACCATCCTCGTCTGGCCAACCAGATCCCCAAAAAACCGTGCGACACATGCGCCTGGAATGGGGGCAGCACGGCGGTGGCCGCTTGGACTATCGAGTAGCGGCCCGTTTCGTGATCCGACGCAAAGCGCGGTCAGGGTCGGGTTCTGCGGCTGCGGACTTCTCGGTCCGAAGACGGTGGCGTCGCGGCACGCCTTGCCAGTCGGCCGGCTGGCGCGAGGGGCGCCACCGCAGGTCGCCGACGGGAGGAGCGGCAAAGGGCAGACCGCGGAAGACGTAACCGCCGGGCGCGGTCAGGCCGCGAACCTGGCCGCCGGTGGTGGTCACGATCGGTTCGGCGCCCGACTCCGCAGGCGGCTTTCGGCCGCGCCGGCCCTGCGAAGATGATCCTGATGCGTTCATGCTGTCGAGTCCTTCTCCTTGGTCCACTGCGGTGGTGGCTTGACTCTTCGATGCGTCCTGGCTGCTTCAGGTGTGCACCGATTAGCGCAGCGACCTGAACGCCGCTCGCATCTCGCCCGCAAAAAGCTCCGGTTGTTCCCAGGCGGCGAAGTGACCGCCCCTGTCGAGCTCGTTGAAGTAGACGAGGTTCGGGTAGGCGCGCTCGGCCCAGTTGCGCGGTAGGGGGATGATCTCTCGTGGGAACCTGCTCACGGCTGCAGGGATCGAGACCGCGCCGCCGACCTTGGCTTTGTGGGCGGTGTCCTCCCAGTAGATGCGGGCCGAGGACGCCGCGGTGTTCGTGAGCCAGTAAAGCGTGATGTCATCGAGCATCTCGTCTTTCGTGAGGGCGCGCTCGGGTTCGCCGTCCGTGTCGGTCCACTCCGTGAACTTCTCGTAGAACCAGGCGGCCAAGCCGACCGGCGAGTCCGCTAGCGAGTAGCCGATCGTCTGCGGGCGTGTGCCCTGTATCGCCCGAAAGCCTGAGCCGCTCGCGGCAAAGCTCTTTGATGCCTCATAGGCGATGGTTTCCTCGGCTGACAGCCCCGCCGGCGGCGGTTCGCCGTTCTTGAGCGCCTTGGCGACCTCGGGCGGAATCGCCGTTTGCGTGTTCGCCGTTGGTGGCCGTTCGATCGCTCCCAGCAACGTGGTGACGTGGATACCAACCAGACCATCCGGGGCCTGGCGGCCCAACACGTCCGTGACGACCGCACCCCAGTCGCCGCCCTGGGAAACATAGCGCCGATAGCCCAGCCGCCTCATCAGCTCAGCCCACGCGCCGGCGATGCGTTCGGGATTCCAGCCTGACGCCTGCGGCCGGGCGGAGAAGCCGAACCCGGGCATTGACGGCACGACCAGATCGAACGCGTCCTCCGCCCCGGCTCCATGGGATTCGGGATCGCTGAGCGGCCCGATCACCTTCACGAACTCGAGGAACGAGCCCGGCCAGCCGTGGGTCATGATCAGCGGCAGCGCGTTCGCATGAGGCGAGCGGACATGGATGAAATGGATGTCGAGCCCGTCGATCTCCGTGATGAACTGGGGGAACTCTTTCATCCTGGCCTCGAGGTTGCGCCAGTCGTAATCAGTGGCCCAGTAGTCGACGAGCTGCTGCACCCTTGCCAGCTGTATGCCCTGGGTGCGATCGTCGACGGTCTCACGGTCGGGCCAGCGCGTGTCTGCGATGCGAACACGCAGCGAATCGAGTTCCGCCTCAGATATTTCGACGGTGAAGGGCCGGATCGCTTTATCACTGGCTGACCGCTCGGATCCGTCAGACATATGTGAACCTCCCCGGTTGGTGGCCGGCATGGGGTTCCGGCCCCACTTCGTTCTCGATTTCAGAGGGTGCGATCCGGATTACTCGAGTCGGCCAGGTCAATGCGAACAGCTGTGTCTCCCGGCGGATTGTGGACGCTCGACGTAGTCCGAGCTCCTGTCATAGCGTGCGCACCCTCGTCGGCCAGAGTCTGGGTGACGGCCATCCCGATCCCTTACTGGGTGCTGTGGTGACGACGACCTTGCCTTGGACTCCAAGATCCGTGCTCCTCCCGTAGGGGTGGTGGCCACCCCATGTTCGGAGCGCCGACACCAATTATGGGTGGAACCTTGCCTCAATGAATCCCCAGTTTCTAGTGGTCGTCCCGGCTGTCGATGATCACGCAGCCAACCGTCCACCAGGTACTTCGCTGATCAGCGGTGCGAACGCAAACCCAGTGACTGTTGGCCATGACGAGTCTGATGAATGCCCCGCATTTCACGGAGGATTAGTGCGATGGATGCGGGCGACACCCCACCGAGCACCGCAACTGCGTCCTCGCGAAAGATCTCATCGAACGGACCGAGCTCCTGGTAGAAGGCGACGGATCGACCTAGGTCGGTTGCGGCGATCAATGTAGAGCGGATAGTCCACCGCTCTGGCATGTTTTCAGTAGTCATGGTGTCTCCTCCATGAGTCTTAGATCAGCTTTCCATTGCAGACAGGCTGAACCTGGGTTCGTGGGAGGTCAGTGGGATCTCACCGACCTCAAGAGCCCTGCCGACCAATCCATCAAGATCTGGAATCGGTCTTGCTCGGATTCGAGAATCATCTGCCGACGAACCGCAGGGAGTCGTGGACTGATCTCATGGCCGCCGATCCTTGACCAACCGCGACGGCAACGCGGTCGGTCGATCCGGAGCGAAGATCACCAAAGCCAACAACACGGGATAGCTGGTTCCGAATGCGAAGGGGCGTCGATCTAGAGCGCTCCACCGGCCGTCGAGCTGGCTCTCGGGAGCAATCTGTCGGTTAGGACGAAGCCGCGGTCGTCCAGTGCGGCACATCCGGAAAACCAGCCGGAAGCGGGCTCCGCGCCGATGAAGGAGAACAGTCCGGCGACCCGCAAGAATTCCTCCTGGCCCAGCCCGGCGAGGCGCACGGCACGGAGAGACTCCCCCCCCTCCAGACCGACGACCTGGGTTTGGGTCAGCACCTCAATGCGCGGGTGGCCGTTGAGCCGGTCTACGAGATAGCGAGACATCCCTGCGTTCAGGTCCGTACCCCGGATCGCTACCGTCACCTGGTTCCCCTGTTCGGCCAGGAACACTGCCGCCTGTCCCGCCGAGTTCCCCCCTCCGACGACGACGACGGCAGTAACCGTGACTGAAGC
>CAVQDN010000020.1:0-650845 GCA_963711275.1 uncultured Acidobacteriaceae bacterium
GTTATCACTTACTCGTTGACGTATTGCTATGAGGGGCGTCTGTCGCTGGTCGTTGGTCTGGTTGACCAGCAAGCCCCTCTCCAACAGGGACTCCACGCACTCCAGCGAGCCGCTCGCACAGGCCAATGGCAGCGCCGAGTTGCCCTGCACCCCGACCCATCATCATTCAAACATCCAAAGAACACGCGTGTGTGCGTGTGTGCGTGTGTGTGCGTGTGCGTGTGTGCGTGTGTGCGTGTGTGTGCGTGCGTACCACAGGGTCGCGCGAGTGAATGTCGGCTTCCTTGTGGGAGGGAGGAATTTGAGGATGTCCGCATGACCGCCGGTGGCGGCCGTGAGCAGGACATTGACGCCCTGGGTGTCGGCCTTGTTGATGTCCGCGCCCTTGCCCACCAGGAGGGTCACGCAGTCAAAGTGTCCGTTGCGCGCGGCGAAGGTGAGGGCGGAGATGCCCTCGGCGTTGACGTCGCGGGTCTTCTCGAGGGTGAGCTTGAGCCGATTGACGTTGCCCATCGAGCCGTACTTCATCAGCAGCGCCTGCTGCAGCTGCCGCCGCTTCTCCTCCTTCTGCTTCTTCTTCTCCGTCTTCACCGTCAGCCGCTTCGGTCCGCCCTCCTTGCCGCCGCCGCTGGCGCCGGCGGTCGTCGAGTCGCTGCCGCTGGACACGTCCGACGACTCGTCGTCCGAACTCAGCCACTCCACCTCGCCCTCAAGCTGGTCCTGGGGTAGAGGGAAAATGGGAAATCGGGAGGATATGAGTTTTCTCTCCCTCCTTTCCCTTCTTTCCGCCCAATGAGGAATGGAAGAGGGGGGTATGCGCGCGTGCCTCATCGAAGCTGTCGATTTTGAGGCCGGCGTCGTAGTCGCCAACGATGGTCAGCTGAAAGACGCCCTCTGTAAGGGAAAAAAAAAGAACCCAAATACACAAAAGAATTCCAGGTATGAGCGCTTGGGGGGGAGGAATGAAGAGAGCAGAAAGAGAGACTTGGGGCATACCGACGCCGGGATGCTTGACGCAGGGTACGATGATGTAGCCGGCAGGATGTAGACCTCCTTGCTCGCGCTCTCGGAGCCTCGTTCCATCCAGCTGAAATAATCTCCGCTCTTCACCACGTCCTCCTCCTGCGCCTTGCGCTTCCGCACCAGCTCGCTCAGTTCTGTTTTTTTTTTTTTTCCCCCAACAAAAGAATAAATTAATATAATAAGAATAATAAGAATAAAAAAGAATAAAAATATTTAAAATAAAAAAGATAAAGAGGGGCAGGGTGAGTGAGGAACCAGCAATTTTTTGATTATGTAGAATCCGATTTTGGTTTTCCTTGCCCAGCGTGCATTACTGTAGGTTGACGGATATGATGCTTACGCACGGACACCGACAGCCAGTACTGCGGGTTGTCCACCGCACGTGTGATTGTTCAGGCTGCCTCCGGCCGACTTGCCTCGCCACTCACCCTGATTAAATTGGAATATTATTATTATTATTATTATTATTATTATTATTATTATTATAATAAATGTTTGTATAAAAAATACCAGCTTGCGGGTTGGATGGCGCTGCTTGAGCAGCTTGAGTCCGATGCGCAGCATGCCGCCGGGTACGGGCGTGATCCCGTCCTTGGACTTGGCCTTGAAGTCGTAGTACTTGGCCAGACCAAAGGCCATGCTCTCGTGCACGAAGGGGATGTCCTTGAGCGGAATGGAGACCACGCCCATTTCGTGGTCGGTCTCGGTGTCGACCACCATGATACGCAGCTTCGATTCCAGGGTTTGCACGGGACTGTTTGAAGAGGACCGATTATTATTTAATAATATTTAAATGCTAAAAACAATTAAAGAAAAAAAGAAGGGCAAAAGGGTACAAGTTAATGTGAGACCCGAGGCACGTAGGTTGCGTGGAAAGGGGAACAAAGAGACGTTGGATGGGAGTCGGGCTTGTTGCCCACCGCAAGCACACAGCCATATTGAACGTCCGCGTCGCACGTAGAGCCTTCCCCTCTTTAGATTCGTCCCATGGTGGTCCGCTACAGAGGAAATGAGGCGTCTCTCTCAGAGTTGTTTAAATAATTGTGGGGGAGGAAATTACAGGGCAATTTGAGGGTCGTCAAGGATGACTCGAAGGGAGGCGACATTCACCTCTCGCTGGTCGGCGTAGGACTGAGTTGCCACCGCCCTTGCTGGCGATAATCGAGCTTCCTGAGATCCTGAGCGATCCTTCAAAGCGCGGACTCTCCTTCCCTCTCCGCTTGACACTCCTCCAGATCCGTGGGCGCTGCAGACGTTACGACCAGCAATGGCTTACCTCCCCTCTGGACCCGCATTGCTCAAGAAATCTCTCAATTTCCTCGCAAATCGCTCGAGAACCTGGTCCGGGATTGCGTTCCTATCCAGATGCTCAACAACCACGATCCTTCTCCCTCTTCACGAGAAACACTGGTACCAACGTTGTTTCTCTACCCAAAATAACTCCCTTGTCGACGATAATACTGCACCATTAATTTTAATTAAAAATACATGGCTGAGTCGAAGGTACGACAAAGGTCGCTCTCTTCACTTCTTTACCACTTCGGCGGCGAGGGACTTCTCGTAATATATTCGATCAAGCAGGGCGTGCAGTCGCCGTACGCCTATGCCGTAAAGGAGAAGGTAAGCCTGTGGCAGATCACAGATCTGAATCTGACGGGAGGTCGGGCTACCATGAAGGAATGAAGGGGAGTATGCCTCCTGGCCGGCCGGTTTGGGAGTGCAGTTCGCCAGATCGATTATCTGCAAGGAGTTGAAAAACGGTCAGTTGCACAGTAAATTGCTGTGAGGTTGCACAGCAATTGCCTTGAGCTGGATCGTTTCACCGGCCTCGGGCTGCGCCATGTCGTAGGCCAGCATGAGGGTGGTCTTGAGAAGGAGGAAGGGCACAAATTCTCCCTTGGGGTCTTTCTCAAGCCAGAGAATGAGCTCAGCCAGCTTGGCCAGAAGCACGTCGACCACAGGATACAGCACTTGCTCGCCATCGCACAGAAACCGAAGCAGCTCTTTTGTTGCCTTCTTCTCCTTCTTGTTTCCTGTCTGTGTATCAATGGAAATATAATGTTGTTAATATTAAAATTATGAATGTAATAGAATTCATTCTTGTTACCTTTCGTGGAAACTTCTTCTTCATGTACTGGTCCGTGGCCCGCTGATATAACTGGATGTGAGAAATCTCCAAACATACCCACCAAAAAAGAGGAAAAAGCCATTCTTTCGTATTCGTATCTCCTTGAATTTAAATCCGAGCGAGGTGTCCTGGTTCCCTTCGCCTGGATGAGGAATTCATGGGCGGACGAGTCAGAGATTGTAAGGACTTGCCTCCGGGGGTGTTTGCCAGACCTTTCGATTTGACGCCTGATCGGAGCTTGCACACGCATGGTCGTTTCATGTCATGAAGCGAGTCTTCGATACACAAGTATTCTGACATTTTAAAAAAATATAGTCATTAAATAATCATTAATATGTTGGGTTTATTCTCTAAAAAATAAATAAAAATAGGTACCCTTTCCTTCGATCAGAGTGACGCCTGATGCAAAGCAGAAAAGGTGAGCGGGGAAGGAGGGAACCTCCTCCCGAGCATGGTTCAGTCGGAAGTAAATCGCTTCCTCCCTGTCCACCAACGGCTTCGACACAGACGGTCGGTCGTCGTGGATTAGATAGAGTTTATCTGTGGGATAAATATATCAATTAACAAATGGAAATTATGTAATTAATTAATAATTAATTAATTAATTACATTAGGAATTCTTATTCAATACCTGCGGTTCAGGCGGTGGGAGGTGATCTCGACCTTCTCCACACTCGTGGAGAGGTTTTCCAGCACGAACGCCGCGAAGGCCTGCACCCACTCAGCCTTTTCGTCCGCATTCGAAGCCTGCAAGGGGACGCGGGTCAGGCATTGCTTCCGGCGGGAATGGCAAATGAGAAACATCCGCACAGGATGATGCTGACCTGGAACCAAAATTTGCGGACAATGGTGCAAAGAGCGAAGGAGAGAGGCTTGCCCGGCAGATCGTTCTCGTCCACCGAGACCACCTCTCGCATCACCAGCGCTCCCTTCTGCCGGAGTCTGCGCCATAGCGGGATGGATCAGCATATCGGCTTTGGGGGGGGGGGTAGCAGGGCAAGCTGCGGGCTGTACGTTTGCATTCTTGAATGGCAGGCGCTCGAAGTAATACAGCATGCCCGGTTCCTCGGCAGTCCTGGTTGGCTGGAGAATGAAATACCTGCACACGACAGTCAGGCCAAATCGATTACCGCGTGAGAGACAGAGGGAGAGGTACCTCTTTTTCCACGACTGCACTCTCCCGCCTAAATTGGGGGGGGGGGGCGAAAATGAGTGAAAAGCAGTGAAGGGAAAAACAAGGTGTGGTGAGGCACCCTGCTCGGACGAGCCACCCCTCCCGGATATTGCGCTTCGAGAAGTAGTGGACGTCCGGAGCCGGAACCTCGCCCCGCAGAACGACCACGTCCCCCACTTCGTCGTCATCGCCGGCCTTCGCTTTCGCTTTCCGTCCGCTCCCCTTTCCGGTCTGAAGGCAGCCGCGAAAAATTTCCGTTGGCGTTCGTAGCGACCGGAGCGAGGGGGCGGTAAACTAATGTTATCCGATCTGTCATCCAGTGCGAGCTGTACCGGCGCCGGGTCTCCGGCGGACGCAACAAGAATTCCGTTTGTGTTGAAGCGCGCTTTTCTGCACACACCTTCCGACCTCCTCGCTCAGTACCTGAATTGTTTCTTCCATAGTCAAGCGCCGTTGGCCGGCACTGCAAAACACCCACTTCGCCGCTCCTTCCTCCTCTTCGCGTTCACTATCACTTTCCGTTTCCGTTTCCGGGCCTTCGTCTTCGCTTCCGTTTTCGCTCCCTTCAAATTTCCCACTAACCGCCTGCGGTTTGGTCCTTCGCCTCCCCTTCACTCCCTTGGTAGGGTCGTGGGCGTATGAAGCGTCGTGTGTCCAACGCTTAGTGTTGCGCTTGAACGTCGACTCCCACTGCGTGCGCAGCTCTTGGTTTGTGGTCGTCCTTCCTGAGGACGAGGATCCAAGGCTCACGAAGAGCGTGCCGTCCCCTTGCGGCACGAGGTCATCCGCGTCCCTCCACGCCTCCATCACTGTGTTCCCACAGGGCTGGGATGCGTTCGTATTGCTGAGCACTTTCCTCTCCGATGTTTTTGACACCCAATTTAATTTACATGTAAAGGCTCTGCTGACGTCAGGCACTAGTGTCGCAGCGAGGTGGGCACTTGCAGGAGCAGCAGCTCCGCTTCGTAGAGCAGCTTGAGGGCCACCACGGTGGGGAATCCGTAAAGGATGGCCGCGTGGCACAGTGCCCACCCCACCAGGTTGGCGTTCGCCAGGCTAAGCAGCTGACTGAGCACAGCGCGCTTCTCATCCAGGAAGTGCACCGCCGCTCGCCACGGACCGTCCGAAGATGAGGTGGTCGAGGAAGAGGAACGTGAGGTCGATTTCCTACGCGCACGGTGCCATCGAGCGCGGTAAAGTGCGCCTGCTGTGCGGTACACCTCCCGAGCCCGCCACGGGAGCCATATTGGCCACGCGTTCCAGCAGTTTGCTGCCGGCATGTTCCCCCGCCTTCAGGCTGCTCTCGGTGAACTGCGGAAACGCCACGCGCAAAACAATAAACAACACCACGATCGCCGCAAGGATCAGCAGCACGACGCTGCGGTACGTGACGGTCGTCCACGCAACGTGGATCCCCGGTTTGCGATTGTCAGAAGACACGTAGCCCGAAATCCTCAGTAAATATGCGGTAGATAAAACGTTAGCACAAGCAAAAGAGAGGAAAGAACACGTAAACAGTTTGGGACGTTACCTTGGTGCACTGTCGAAGTGCCTGGCCCCGTCCTGTGCATATCCTGGACGAGTCTCTGCCCATCCTTGCCGCACCTTGCTGGGCGGTTGTAGCATCAATCTTAGGTATTTATGGCATTTATAAGGAGAAAGTCATGGCAACCGATACTTTGACCACTCCGCCGACCCTCAGCAACGGTCCGACTAAGGTTTATAAGAACTTCATTGATGGCGAGTGGGTCGAGGCCTCCACCGGCGAGACTTTCGAAAATCGCAATCCCGCCGACACCCGCGACCTGGTCGGCATCTTCCAGAAATCCGCCAAGGCAGACGTGGACGCCGCCGTCGACGCGGCCAAGCGCGCTTTCGCCAAGATGGCGACTGGTCCCCGCCCCTCGCCGTGCCGAAATCGTTTTCCGCGCGGCTGAGATTCTGATCGAGCGCAAGGAAGATTACGCCCGCGAAATGACCCGCGAAATGGGCAAGGTTCTCGAACGAGACGCGCGGCGACGTGCAGGAAGCCATCGACGCCGCCTACTACAAGGCCGGCGAAGGCCGCCGCATGTTCGGGCCGACCACGCCCTCGGAAATGCCCAACAAGTTCGCCATGGCCGTGCGCCAGCCGATCGGCGTCTGCGGCATGATCACGCCGTGGAATTTCCCCATGGCGATTTCTTCCTGGAAGCTTCTGCCGGCGGTCGTTTGCGGCAACACCTGCGTCATCAAGCCGGCGCAGGACACGCCGCTTTCCACGTTCAATCTGGTTCGCGCCCTGACCGACGCCGGCCTGCCCAAAGGCGTGATCAACATCGTCACCGGATTCGGTCCGGAAGTCGGCACGCCGCTGGCCGAGCATCCCGACGTTCGCGCCGTTTCGCTGACCGGATCGTCCGCCGTAGGCCGCATCATCGGCGGCATCGCGGCCAAGAGTTTCAAGCACTGCTCGCTCGAACTGGGCGGCAAGAATCCCATGATCGTGCTCGACGACGCCAACCTCGATCTCGCCATCGAAGGCGGCCTCTGGGGCGGCTTTGGCACCACCGGCCAGCGCTGCACCGCGACCAGCCGCATCATCGTGCAGAAAGGCGTCTACGGCGAGTTCGTCGAGCGCTACGTCGAGCGCGCGCAAGAAACTGAAAGTCGGCAATGGCCTGGATGAAACCGTCAGATGGGTCCCGCGATCAACGAGAAACAACTGAAGACCGACCTCAGCTACGTCGAGATCGGCAAGAACGAAGGGGCGAAGCTGATGTGCGGCGGCAATCGCCTCGATAAGGGCGAATACCAGCACGGCTGGTTCATGGAGCCGACCGTGTTCACCGACGTCGATCCCAAGATGCGCATCGCGCAGGAAGAAATCTTCGGGCCGGTGGTCTCGATCATCCCGTGTGAGGATCTGGAAGACGCCATCGAAATCGCCAACGGCATCGAGTACGGCCTGTCGTCGGCGCTCTACACCAAAGACGTGAACAAGGCGTTCTCCGCCATGCGCGACCTGTATGCCGGCATCACCTACATCAATGCGCCCACCATCGGCGCCGAAGTGCACCTGCCTTTCGGCGGCACGAAGGCGACCGGCAACGGCCACCGCGAAGGCGGCATCGGCGCGATCGATTTCTACACGGAGTGGAAGTCGGTTTACGTGGATTATTCCGACAAGCTGCAGAAGGCGCAGATCGATCGCGAAGACTGACTTTCTACCACGGAGACACAGAGTCACAGAGTCACAGAGAAATCTGAATCAGCCGGATTTCATCTGTGCCCTCGGCGTGCTCTGCGGTTAGAATTTGAGGGATGTCCACCACCCAAGTTCGCGAAGTCACCGCCGCCTCCCGCCTCGAAAACGTCCGCTACGCCATCCGCGACCTGGCCTGCGTCGCCGACGAAGTCATCCAGCAGGGACACAAAGTTCTCCCGCTCAACGTCGGCGATCCGCTCAACTTCGATTTCCAGACTCCGCCCCACATCATCGAAGCCGTCTACAAGGCCATGCGCGACGGCAAGAATGGCTACGCGCCATCCCCCGGAATTCCCGAAGCGCTCGAAGCCATTCGCGGCGAAGCCGCGCGCAAGGGCATCACGACCGTGCGCGATGTCTTCGTCACTTCCGGCGTCAGCGAGACGGTTGACCTCTGCATCTCCGCGCTGGTCAATCCCGGCGAAGACATTCTCACGCCGAAGCCCGACTACCCGCTCTACTCGGCGGTCCTGTGCAAGCTCGGCATCGCGATCAACGCTTACGACCTGAATGAGGACGACGCCTGGCAGCCCGAACTGGCCGACATCGAACGCAAGCTCACGCCGCGCACTCGCGGCATCGTGCTGATTAATCCCAACAATCCTACAGGCTCGCTGTGCACGCGCCAGATGCTGGAGCAAATCGCCGACCTCGCGCGCCGCCACAACCTGGTCGTCTTCTCCGACGAAATCTACGACAAACTAATTCTCGACGGCACCCCGCACATCGCCTTCGCCTCGGTCGCGCCCGACGTGCCTTGCGTGACGTTTGGCGGCATGTCGAAAAATTATCTCGTCCCCGGATGGCGCATCGGTTGGGGCATCGTCTCCGGCGACGCCGCCGCGGTCAAGACTTACACCGAAGGCATACACCGCCTGCTGCGCGCCCGCCTCTGCGCCAACCATCCCGAGCAATACGCAATCAAGCCCGCGCTCGAAGGACCGCAAGACCATCTCATCGAAGTGCAGCGCAAACTGCGCTCGCGCCGCGATCTCACCCAGAAATGGTGTGAGTCGACGCCACGCGTAAGTTGCGTCGCCCCGCGCGGCGCGTTCTACGCCTTCCCGCGCATCGAACATCCCCGAGAGCGATGAAATCTTCGTGAAGGAACTCATCCGCCAGAAACACGTCATGGTCGTCCACGGCTCCGGCTTCGGCCAAAAGGCGGGCACGCAGCACTTCCGCATCGTCTTTTTGCCGGATGAAAAGACGCTTACCAGCGCCTATGCTGGGATTGCGGACTTCATTCGCGAGCGCTACGGGAATGCTTGATTCGCAGCGCAAATATCGAGGTTAGGCCGAGGTTTGGCGATGCGGTTGAACCTAACGATTACGCGTGCTGTCGCTTCGCCTCTGTTCATCATTGGCGGGGGTTGCTTGACGCTGGCATCGCTATTGGGTGCGCCCAGCTTTTGGTACATCCCGTGCACGTGCGCGCTGATTCCGCTAGGGTTCGCATGGTGGCTTTGTCGGCCCTCCCTTGCCGCCGCACTTAGCGTCGGTCCACTCGTGGCAGTTGCAGCTTTGCTTCGATACCTAAAGGGAGCGTGGTTCGCTACTTTGGCCGCATGCTTGATCATTGTCGTGATTCTTATATTCGTCGCACTACGTAACAGCCGCGGTTGGACGCTGCCGTTGTTCGTTTCCCTTCTATATCTCGCGGTGGCCTTCTGCACTGACCGACTGTTCACGAACAAGCTGACTGTGAAAGCCTTCGAAATGGGTATAGCGCTGGATGGTAAAGCACATGGGGCAACGTCGCCCCGGATTGGAAAGATGGGCCAGCCCCAATCGTGCTGTATCGCCGCGTCGGAACAAGTTACTGCTACACAGCCTTCAAATCAGAGGGACTGCATGATCTTCTCGCGTCGAAATCCGGCAACACAGCCACGGTGGAATACAACATTTTCAGCGATTTCGGACACGAACGAAGTTACAACGTGCGATCTGTGGACGGCCTTCTCTTCGCGAATGGAAAACAGGTAATCAGAGACGCCGAGCGATTTGGCGGCCAGATCTTGGGTGCTGGCGGCGATTCCTCTCAATGCTGGTAGTCGTCCCTCTTAGGTGATGACCATGGTATAATGACCATGATCGAAAGGCTACCCAATGAAGAAAATGGCGGCAGGTGAATTTAAAATCCATTGTCTGGCGGTCATGGATGAAGTCCAGTCCAAGCGCGAATCCGTGCTGATTACCAAGCGCGGCAAGCCGGTGGCGAAACTTGTCCCTGTGGACGGTGCGAAGGACGACATATTCGGGTTTCTAAAGGGCAAGGTAACCATTCTTGGCGATGTCGTGTCTCCCGCCTTAACTCCTGAAGAATGGGGAGATCTTTATTGATTCTCCTGGATACGCATGTAATCGTCTGGCTGGCATCGGATGAGAGACGGTTGTCTCGGGCAGCGAAAGCCGCAATTGATGAAGCCCGCCAAGCCGACAGCGGACTTGCGATCTCCGACTTTACGCTGTATGAGTTGTCGCTGTTGTCTCGCAAGAAGGAGATTGGTCTTGTCATCAGCCTGGAGCTCTTTCTCTCCGAGGTTGAAAAGCGATTCGTGGTTCTGCCGATCACGGGCCAGGTCTGTGTTAAAGCGTTTTCCCTTCCCGCTGGCTACCCTAAAGATCCAGCAGATCGAATCATCGGAGCCACTGCCTTGGTGGAAGGCATACCCCTGATCACCGCAGACCGCGAAATCCGCAACTCTCGCGCGCTTGCCACCATCTGGTGAGAGAAATTAGCCGCCGCGGTTGTGGCATAATCTAGCAGTGCTCAGCCCGCTTTCTCTTTGCCTGCAAATCTGCTTAAATCTAGCAACGCGCAACTCGGGCGTATGCCTGGGTTCCTATGATCGTGGTCGACATTCACTCTCACATTCTTCCGGAAGTAGACGACGGACCTAAGTCCTGGGACGTCTCGGTCGCGATGTGCCGCGCGGCGGCCGCCGACGGCATCACCCACATGGTCGCCACGCCCCACGCCAACGATCGTTATCCTTACGATCGCGAATATTTGAGTGAACTGGTCGTGCATCTGCAACAGCTGATTGGCGACTCTCCGAAGCTCAGCCTGGGCTGCGACTTCCATCTTTCTTACGACAATCTGCAAGACGCACAGGCCCACCCCACGCGCTATGTCATCGAAGGAACGCGGTATTTGCTGGTCGAGTTCAGCAACTATAGCGTCCCGCTGCAGACCACGGATTCCTTTGTCAAGCTGGGAAATTGCGGAATCACGCCGATCATCACTCATCCCGAGCGCAATCCGATTCTGCGCGAGAACCTGGCGCGGGTGGCGGAATGGGCCGACCAGGGCTACGTCGTTCAGATGACGGGTTCGGCTCTGACCGGATTTTGGGGCGAACGCGCCCGCCGGGCCGCACTCTGGCTGCTCGAACATCAGGCCGTGCACGTGCTCGCTACCGATGCGCATGAAATGGAAAAACGCATCCCGATTCTCTCTACAGCGCGCGATGCGGTCGCCGAAATCTATGGCCGGGAAATTGCCGAGGCCATGGTCGAAGCAAATCCCCGCGCCATTATCGCCAACCAACCCCTGCCGTACTTCCCGCGTCCAGGCATGACGAGCTACCGGAAGAATTAGTCTGGGTTCAGCACCAGCATTGAGCCCAGGCACAAGGGATCCTTCGCCTGCGACTAATTCGCTTTGCGAATCGGTTACTCCGCTCACGAATGGCAATTCAGTGAGTTGAGTCTTGAAAGGCTACTGCGGGCGGGACGAATCGCTCGGGTTGGAACTCGGAGCAGGGGCAGGATCGGTGGTCGGGGATGGGCTGTGCGATGTGGTGGGCATGGGCTCCGCTTTCGGCGCGTCCGGCACGGTGGTCATGGCGCTCTCCGGGTTCAGAAGATGGTCCTTGCTCGGCCCTAGGCCCAGTTTGATCAGAGCGCGCGAGTCAGGCACGGTCTTGCTCTGCCATCCGTTATCGGCCTGGTAGCGGCGCATGGCGTCTTCGCTGGCCTGGTTCCAGGTGCCGGTCGCTTCTCCGTTCAGGTAATGCTCGCGGATCAGCGCTTCCTGAATGGCTTGCGCTCGCTCGAAGTCAATTTTCTGCTGGCCGCGCAGACGCTTCTTCCGCGAGGAGCGTTTACCCGTCGAGGCGGTGCGGGTCTTGGCACCGCTCGCCAGCGTGGAGGATTTCTGATGCTTGGGGGTCGTGGGATTTGCCGTCGCGGACTTATTGGTCGCCGGCTTGTTCGCCGCCGTGTCGCGAGTCGAATTCTGACCAGCCGCCGCCACAGAGCAAGCTCCGATCACGATCAGCCCGCACACGGCGATGAATCGTGCCTTTACGACTTCAGGCCAAAACATTCTCACGAAACCTCGCCTCAAGAACATTCGCATTCAAAACCCATGCAGATGAAAGGCCAAATGGATGCTGGCACTGTAATCATCCTCGATGAGAGATTACAGTGCCAGTTTTCCTTGAGGCTTCTAAGTTACGGAAGTGTACCGGCCAGGAAGACCGTGCCATCCTGCCGCGACGAACCTCGCGATCGCACCAGGAACACAACGTCCTGACCGCTCTTCAGGCTCGACTCGATGCGGGCGAATTCTTCCTCGCTGTTGACGGGTTGCTTGTTCACTTCCAGGATGATGTCACCGCGTCCCAGGTTCACGTCTTCGGCGAATGAACCGGGCTTCACATCTTGTACGATCACGCCCTTTCCTGCCGGCATGTCGAGGCGGTCAGCCATTTCTGGAGTGACCTTGCGCACGGTCAGACCGAATTTGCTCGGCTTGGGAGTGTCTTCATCGCCATTCTCCTGATCATCTCCCAGGCGCCCGGCAAACAGCTTGGCGCGATCGGCGATGACCACTGCTGTTTCCTGTGTTTTACCGTTACGCAGGAAACCCAGCGTTGCCTTCGATCCGGGCTTACGAGACGCAATGTCGGAGACCAATTCAGCGCCTTTCGTCACCTTCTTGCCATCAATGACCGTAATGGTATCGCCGACCTTCAATCCTGCCTGGTCGGCAGGACTTCCGGCTACCACGCTCGACACTGTAACCCCGGAGCCCGCGCCATACACGCGCATGATCGCCGGATTTTCCACGGCATCAAAGGTGATGCCGATCGAGCCTCGCGTTACCCGGTGCTCGGGCCCGGTCAGTTGGTTGTACACCTCGACGACCATCTTCGACGGCAGAGCAAAACCTACGCCCGCATAAGCATTAGTCTCGCTCAGAATGGCCGTGTTGATGCCGATCACTTCGCCGTTCATGTTCACCAGCGGGCCGCCCGAGTTGCCCGGGTTGATCGCGGCATCGGTTTGAATAAAAGTCTGGAACTGGCGCAGGGGCACGATGTCACGTCCCTTAGCCGAAACGATTCCCGCAGTTACAGTCTCCGACAATCCGAAGGGGCTGCCGACGGCCAGAACCCAGTCACCCACCTGCATGCTGTCAGAATTGCCCATCTTTGCGGCCGGCAACACGCGGTCCACGTTGACTTTGATTACCGCCAAATCCGTTTCCTGATCGGTACCGATGACCTTGGCATCGTGCTGCACGCCTGGAGGATCGTCCTCGAATCTCACGCGAATGCGGTCCGCCTTTTCGACAACGTGGCGATTGGTAACGATGTAACCCTTCGGATCAACGATCACGCCCGAACCCAGGGAACGCTCACGGATCGGACCATCGCTTGGGCCGCCGGGACCCGCCTGGCCGCCGGGCGCACCGAAGAAGTGGTTGAAAAAGTCATCCATGCCGCCGCCCCCGCCGCTGTCATCGTCATCGGGAGTTTGCCCGCGGCGCCGGTGCGCGTTCTTGATGGTCGACTCCGTATTGATATTGACCACGCTGGGCTCGAGCTGCTTGGCAATCTGCGAAAACGTGTTCGACATCTGCTGGGGCGATGGCAGGGTAAGGGGCGTAGCGTCGCTTTTTTGCCCTTCTTTCCCTTTCACTCCATAGGAAATGACCGTACCGATCAGAATGCCGACCGACAGCGTTGCCAGAATACTGAGGGTGTAGGCCCAGCGATGAGCCTTCATGCGCATCCACATCGCGCCCGAATCCATATGTCTACCTGCCTCCGAAACTCATTAAGCTCTATAGTATACCGGGTTTTGAATATTGCGGCCCCGCGTATCCGGGACGTGCTTCTACCTGCGGAACTCTTCCAGGTTAGACGCAGAAACCCGCGAAACTGTTTTATTTTTTCAGATTTTACTTGGATGTTTCGGTTTCCTCAGCAGGACTTCGGATTCATTTCGCTTCGTAAACCGTCTTCCCGCCCACAACGGTTCGCAGCACCCTGGTCGTCAAAATCTTCTCCGGCGCGGCTGCCGTTACGTCATGGTCGAGGACTACAAAATCCGCCAGCATTCCCGGCACCAGCTTGCCTTTTTCTTTTTCCTCGAATTCCGCAAAGGCCGAACCCGCGGTGTACGCGGAGATCGCCTGATCGATCGTCAGCCGCTGCGCCGGGAAATACTCCTGCTTGCCGTTCTCGCTCCGGCGCGTGACGGCCGCGTATAGTCCACGGAATGGCGTGACTGGTTCCACGGGATAATCCGTTCCAAACGCCAGCGTCACCCCTTTGTTCAAAAAAGCCAACCAGGCATAGGAAGTTGCCGCGCGCTTCGCTCCCAGCCGATCCTGGGCCCAGCGCATGTCGGTCAGCAAATGACTGGGCTGCATTGAAGCGATGACTTTCAGCGTTTTGAACTGCGCAATCTGCGCCGGCGTCGTCACCTGTGCATGTTCGATGCGCAGACGGAGATCGTCGCCTCCATTGAGGGCTTTCACGTGGGCATCGTGCGCGGCCTTCTCCGCTCCGGCAAAGGCATCGAGCGCCATCTGTATACCTTTGTCGCCAATCGCGTGAAAGCCAATCTGAAAGCCGGCCAGCGCGCGCTCCTTGGTCATGTCATTCAGCTTCGCGGCCTCGTATCGAGGTAAGCCGGAGTTATTGGGATCATCCGAATAAGGCTCCAGCATGGCCGCCGTGTGCGAGCCAAGGGAACCATCCATGAACCCCTTCAGCATTCCGGTGTGCAACATTACGTCCGACTGGGGATGCGAGTTGCGCTTCCGGCTCAACTCTTCAATCGGATCGTCAAAAGGGAGCCATTCCGAGATGCGCGCGGTCAGCTTGCCTTCTTTTTCCAGCTCTTCATAGATCTGAAAATTTTCCCAGACCGGCGAATAATCCTGCGCGGAAGTGACGCCATGCGCGGCGAGATCGGCGAGCGCAAGCTCCAGACCTTCGCGGCGGAGCCGGTGGCTCGGTTTTGGAATCACTTCCAGAACCGCTGCCTGCGCGGTTTCCCGCAGAATGCCCGTGGGTTCTCCATTCTGATTCCGGTCGATCTGCCCGCCCTGTGGATTGCGGCTGGCCAAGGTGATGCTGCCCAACTGAAGAGCGCGAGTATTAGCCACGGCAATGTGCCCGTCGATCCGCACTAAAAACACCGGATGCCCGTCCGACACCTCGTCCAGATCCCAGCGCGTCGGCGTCACCTTTACCGGCCACAATGTTTCATCCCAGCCAGCTCCCAGAATCCAGTCTCCAGCCTTCGACTCTCCAACTTTCTTGTTGAACCCGCGCGCGCAGTTCCTCCAAAGATTTCACACCCGTCAGATCGACACTCAGCTTCGTCGTCCCCGCATCGTCCAGATGGAGATGGGCATCGTTAAAGCCGGGCATGACGAAATGGCCGCCCAGGTCGATGACCTGAGTCTGCGGCCCTTTCAGCTTGCTCCATGTCGGCATTCTTACCCACCGCGAGGATGCGATCGCCGCGCAACGCGATGGCTTCCTCGCGCAGAATCGAACTGAACTGCGCATTCGCAGGTACGCCGCTATAAACATTCCCGTGTTCGAAAATAATGTCCGCCTTCGGCTTGGCTTCCGTCGCGCCACTATCAGAAGGATTCTGCGCCATACCGGGTACGCAAAGCGCGGCGACCGCAAACAGCCACAGAACGGATAACAGAAATTGGGAAAGGAATTGCAGGAATCGCCTCGGGAAGCGCACGGCCTCAGCCTTTGAGCCTGCCCTGAGCGAGCGCAGAGCGAGCCGAAGGGTGCCGCGGAGCCCCGAAAAGAATGTGGGCTTTTGCCCCTGAGGTAATTGCCGTATCAACATTATGAAGTCCCCCTGACATCAGACTGATTCCCCACTCCACCCAGCGCGAGCATGGTCAGCAAAATCCGCTTCAAGCCAAGTTCGCGTCCGTTGGAGTCGAACCATTCCTGCAAAGTGTGCGCCCCGCCACCCGTTCCGCCGCCGCCGATGGCAACCGCTTCCTGCCCCAGCGACAATGGCACGTTTGCATCCGTCGACGCCCGCTGCACCTGCGCCGCGTTGCCGAGGTGCGCGTCCACGGCGCGCACAACCTGTAAAATTCGCGCTCCCGCACGCAGTTCGCCCGCCGGACGGTCGCCGATGACCACGACTTCGCAGCTCACTCCCGGGGGCCGCTTCTGCGCGGAAGATCGCATCTCCGCCGCCACGGTCTCATCCTCCACCGCGCGATTCAGCGCCAGCCGCAGTGATTGCTCCAGCCGCTCCATCTCGGTCATCGAGGTCGAGCGAATGTCCACCTTCATGCTGGCCGACTCGGGAATTGAATTGACCGAGGTCCCGCCGCGAATCACTCCGATGTTGAACGTCGTCTTAGGCGCACTCGGAACGGGCGTTGCGCTGAAAGTTTCGATCGCTTTGGCCAGAATGACAATCGGATTGGGCGCTCCAAAATCGCTCCACGAATGGCCGCCCGGCCCGCGCACGATCACTTCAAAGCGCCGGCTGCCCAGCGCCTCGGCCACAATCGTATCTGCCCCAGCGCCGTCCAGCACCACGCTGTAGGCAATCGAATCCTTCCAGCGCGGGGTGGAAAAAATGTGCCGCATTCCGCGCAGGTCGCCTTCGCCCTCTTCCCCGACATTCCCGATAAACACAAACGGCAGCGCATGCCGGATGCGCACCGTCCGCAGCAGCGACGCAATTCCCAGCAGTGCGGCCACGCCTGCGCCGTTGTCGGAGACTCCCGGTCCGTAGATCCGGCTCCCCTGCTGGCGAATATTCAGCGGAGTATTCGCCGGAAACACCGTGTCGATGTGCGCGCTCAGCGCCACATAGCGACGACCGAATCCGGGATGCGTGCCGAACACGTTCCCGACATCATCAATGCGAACATCGTCCAATCCGATTTCGCGAAAACGCTCCAGCAGCCACGCCCCACGCGCCGACTCGCCAAACGGAGGCGCAGGAATCCGCGCCATTTCCATTTGCCAATGTGCCAGTTGCGGTTCCTGCGTGCGAAACCAGTTGAAGGCCGACCGCACTTCCGGTGACGCCGCCAGCCGCGCCACCTCCTGCTGCGCTTCGTGCTTAACGGCAGGAGCAAAATCCGGAAACTCCGGGCGCGGGGGCAGGGGGCTCATGGTAAGTATTTTCTAAGTCTACAATGCATGGCTCGGAATGGGCATTGGCTAGCAGGGAAACGCCGGATTACGGGAGGGTGGTAACTACCTGGGTCAGAAAGATGCAACTTTGGTCACGGCGCACAGCCCTGTCATCCAGAGCGGAGCCGCTGCTTCGCGAACGCGAAGCACCGGCGCAGTCGAAGGATCCCTGCAAGCTGCATTGCCGTGGAACTGCAAGGGATCCTTCGACTCCGAAGCGCCTTCGCTTCGCGAAGACGCCACTGCGATCAGGACGACAACGCTCTCTGCTCCACCGCCGCCACCAACTTTTTCGTCGCGGGCACCTCGATCCCGTGCCGCGCAGCGCCGCGCAGAATCGGTCCAGCGATCGCGTCGAGTTCCGGCGGATTTCCGCGCTCGACATCTTTCTGCATGGAGCTCCGCATATTTGCAGGCGCTGTCTTCACCCATGCGAGGATCGATTCCGCGATCTACTTTCGCGCCCTCAGCCAAGGCCACCGCGCAGGCTTCCCGCACACAAGCCTCGCCTTGAGCACGCCAATGCGGATCGGCCAAAATCTCCCCGACGGTTTTATTGGCGGCGGTTGTACTAGCGCGAACGGCGCCAGGAACACCAGCTTGCTCCACATCAGAGTTGCTTCGTCATCGATGAAGCCGCACGTAAAACCCATTTCCTGAAACTGATCGAGCGTGCCGCCCAGCAGAGCTCGACCTGCTGAAGAAACATTCAGCCGCGCAAAGGGCGAGCGATGCACGATGTGTCCGGGAGCGACCCGTTCGGTCTCGACCGCAATCGTCGCCGGAATCACGCGGTCCGAGCCATAGCGGGCGCGGAGCAGCGACACATGATCAATTCCATTGAGCAGCGGAACGATCGCTTTGACCGTATCAGGATTCTTGATGGCCTTCAGCGCCGGCTCCAACTGCGTCGCCTTCACGGTAAGCCACAGCACATCCACGGGAGGAACTTCTGCAGCCACGTCAACATCGACCGTGAAATTGCCGATACTTGCTTTCCAAACGAAGCTGCTCGGATACTGCTGCAGCGTTTCGCGCCGCACCACCAATGTGACGAGGTCTCCGCTGTGCGCCAGGCATGCGCCAATCAGCCCGCCAACGCCGCCCGCCCCGAGAATTGCATGTCGCATCGCAGGCATGGGCGCGTCACTTCTTCTGCGCCGCGGCGGGCACACATTCCAAAATCTCCGCCTCGCTCAGCGTATGATCGCTTTTCTTGGCACGCTGGTAGATGCGCTCTATAACATCGTTCGCGGGCGGAATACCGCGCCGCTCCAGCCACCACAGCACATTCGATTTGCCGCTCATCGGACCGATGTCGATGATCTGTTCCATCCCGAAGACATGCGAAGGCACGCCCGAATAGACGGTGTTGGCCAGCACAACATCGTCCTTGCGATATGCCTTGATGATCGCCGATGCATGTACGCCCGTGGCCGTGCGAAAAGCGTCGTCCCCGACCACCGGATAATTCGCCGGAATCGGCACGCCCGTCGCCCGCGATACTGCCTGGCAATATTGCTTCAGCTTGGTCAGGTCCTGCCGATCCCAGGGCGCGATTCCCATCAGTTTCAGATTCACCAGCATCTGGTCGGTCTGCGTGTTGCCGACCCGCTCCCCCACGCCGATGGCGCATCCATGCACGCAATTCGCCCCCGCGATAATCGCCGCCAGCGAGTTCGCAATCGCCAGTCCCCGGTCGCTGTGCCCATGCCAGTCCACGCGTATCTTTTCGCCCGAGGGCTTCACCACTTCTTCGATCACAAATTGCACCAGCGCCAGCGCGCCCATGGGCGTCGCGTGCCCGGCGGTATCGCAGACGCAGATGGCGCGCGCACCGCAATTAATTGCCGTCACATATAAACGCTTGACTGTTTCGGGATCACAACGGCTCGTGTCTTCGGTCACGTACATGACATCGAGGCCGAGTGAAACCGCATAGCGAACAGCCTTCTCCGTCGTTTGCAAGAGAAAGTCGTCGGTCCATCCTTCGGTGAATCTTCGAATCGGACTGGATCCTATGAAAGTAGCAGCCTCGATGGGCAGGCCGGTCTTCTGCACGATCTCGGCAATCGGCCGGATATCATTCTCGTGAGTCCGCGCCGCGCAGTTGGCGCGAATCTTCATCTTCTGCCCAACAATCTCGCGCGCCAGCGCGGTCACGGCGTCTACCGCGCGGGCTCCCGCGCCCGGCAATCCGAGGTCGAGCGAATCAATCCCCAGCGCCTCCATCAAATGCAGAATTTCAATCTTCTCTGCGATCGAAGGGTCGCGCACCGAAGGCGATTGCAACCCATCCCGCAAAGTCTCGTCGTTAATCAGCACGGGCCCGGCAGCCTTGAACCCCGGCGGATAATTCTTATTCCAGTCGTAGATGAGGTCGGGAGTGTGCATGGAAAACAGCTTTTGGCTCTTGGCTATTAGCTTTTAGCCTGAAATCGATGTTCCGTTCCGGGGAAAATGATCTTCCGAAAATCATCGATGGCGTTGCTTCGCAGTAGTGAATCTTTGAGCCAAAAGCTAAGAGCTAAGAGCCAATTCACTTCTCCTTCGGCGGCAGCGTCAGCCCAAAAACCGAAATCATCCCCTGCCCTGCGACGTTGACTTTGGCTTCCGCCGGATTCGGCAGATACAAAGTCTTGCAATGCTCGCAACGATAAACTTCGGCATTCGGCCCCCAGGCCTTTTCCGCGTCCCCGCAAGCCTGCTCCAGAACGTCCGTGGTATAGAACCAGCGTTTCAAATGGCCGCCGCAGAATTTTCCTTTTTCATTTTTCTCGTTGCAGGCGCGCTGCCCCGCCTTCTTGACCTTAACCTTATGGTTAGGAAGTTGCGGAATACTCTGCGATCCAGAAGTGGTCACTTCGCCAGTCGCCAAAGGATTTACCCTCATTCGAGCGGCCCAAACGCCGCCAGATTCGGCCTTACGCGGTCATTGTAACTGAATCTTCGCAGACGAAACACGGGTGATCGAACGACGCGCTAAGCTTCCGAATCTGCGCCTTCAGAATTCGCGCTTCGGCTTTGCCTGATCCACGCCCACTCGACCCGCCACAATCTCAGCCACGTAGAAATTCTCTCCCTTGACTGCCGTGCCGGCCAGACGCCGGAGCATCGCAATCTGCCCGACATGGCACAAAGCATCGGCGATCGGACCCTGCAGTAATTTTTCCATCGGAACCTGCGCCGGTTCGCCGGAGGCCAAGAAATCGTCGAACCCCTTCAGCGCGGCGAAGAATCTGGCAACTTCCTGCTCCCACGGCAAGGGCCGCGAGTCCTGCCACTTCTGCTGGCCCATGGCAATTGACGCCGCCCACTCCAGCAGATCTCCCAGATGCGCCAGAATCTGTCCGGGCGTGCGCACTCCCTCGCCCGCCTGAAATTCGCCGAAACCTTCAGGCGCTTGCCGTACCGCTTTCCCGCATCGATAGGCCAGCGTGGCCAGCGTATGGCGCAACAGCTCCCGCTTCGCATCGCTATGGTTGGAATGAATAGGAATGCTCATGCCGACAAGATTACACTGGAAGACAGGAGACGAAAAGTATGGCCAGGAAAAGCACGTTGAAGCCGAATGAAACTCACCAGGGGTCTGCCGAACTAGGCCTGGCGCAACCGGACTCCGTAGGAACTATCTCGGAGCAGGCAAGCTCTTCGGAAGGCAATTCCTTAGTGACGAATTCGGCTAAGAAAGCGTCGGCAGCAGGCGGGTCGGATCAAGCGGGAGCGGTTCCCCCAGGCTCTGTGAGCCGCGATAACGCCGAGCATTACCGATGGGGCGATGACTGCGATGGCTGGCACCTGGTGAAGGATAAGCAATTGAGTGTGATCGAAGAATTCATGCCTCCCGGCGCGGCCGAGATTCGTCACCATCACGAACGCTCCCAACAATTCTTCTACATTCTGAACGGTGAAGCTTTAATGGAAATCAACGGCGAGAACATGTTGATCCCGGCGGGCAGCGGGGTCCGAATCCTGCCCGGAACCCGTCACCAGATCCGCAATCCGTCGTCCAGCCCAATGCGCTTCCTGGTCGTCTCCCAGCCCCCAAGCCACGGCGACCGTATCGACGAATAACGCGAAATAACTCACGTAGCGACAACCGCCTCGGCTGTCCGGCCAAGGGCAAAGCCGGTCGCGCCACTTATAACTGTTTCCGCCCGATCGCCCCGGCCGCCCTCACCGCCCCGCGCAAGCGTGCCCCCAGCCCGCGCGCAAACTGCATATCTAGAAATCCTTCCATCTGAAGCCGAAAACCCTTGCCGTATCCGTGCCACCAGGCTTTCTTCATGCCCGGCGCGCGGTCAATGTCGAGATACTTCACCCTCACCATCTCCTCCAGCCCCAACCGCCCGTGCGTTCGCCCCAGGCCGCTAGCCTTCACGCCGCCGTGCGGAGCCTCGCTGATGCCGAAGCACGAAATCACGTCATTCACCATGACGGTGCCGGCATGAATGCGCCGGGCCAGCCGCTCGCCGCGCTTCGAGTCGCGCGTCCACACGCATGCCGCCAACCCGTATTCCGAATCATTGGCCAGCCGAACCGCTTCGTCATCATCTGCGAACGCCATTACCGGCAGAACCGGTCCAAAAGTTTCTTCCCGCATGACGCGCATCTCGTGCGTCACATCGGCCAGTACTGTCGGAGCGTAAAAGCTGACGCCCAGCTGCGGCAGCCGCGTTCCTCCTGCCAGAACCCGGGCCCCGCGCGCCTTGGCGTCTTCCACATGCGATTCAACGATTCGCAGTTGCTGCTGGCGAATCATGGGACCAACGTCCGTGTCGTCCTGCATGCCATCGCCCACGCGCAACTGCTTCGTCTTCTCCGCGCACGCCTTAAGAAACGGGTCGTATAAACTGCGATGTACATAGCAGCGCTCGACCGACAGGCAAGCCTGCCCCGTATTGACGAACGCTCCCCACACCGCTGCGCTCGAAGCCACATCCACGTCGGCGTCATCGAGCACCAGCATGGGATCTTTCCCACCAAGCTCAAGCACGAGTGGAAGCAAGCGCTCCGCCGTGGCGGCCGCGATCCGCTTCCCCGTCGCAACGCTGCCCGTGAATACCAGCTTGTCGATTGGCGACCGCAACAATGCCGTTCCTGTCGCTCCGGCGCCCACTACGACCTGAAACACATCCTGGGGCACGCCTGCGTCGTGCAACAACGAAGCCAGTTCCAGCGCCACCAGCGGCGTCAACTCCGAAGGTTTCAGCACCACGGCGTTGCCAGCCATCAAAGCAGCGAGCGCCTCCGTCGCCGGAATCGAAAATGGATAATTCCAGGGCGAAACGATTCCAATCACGCCATGCGGCTCGCGCACCAGCCATCCCCTCTTCAATTTCGTCGCCAGATTCCCATGCGGCACCGGCTCATCGCGCAGCAGTCCCCAGGCGTTGTCGATCAGAAATCGCGCCGCATCCAGCACTACCAAAACTTCCGTGACCAGCGACTCTGCCACCGGCTTTCCTGCTTCGCGGGTGATGGCATGCGCAATTTCGGATTTTCTGGCATGCAACTTCGCCTGAAACTCGCGCAGCACAGCCATCCGCCGCCGCAAACCCAGTCCAGCCCAGCTTGACTGGGCGGTACGCGCCCGCGCCACGGCGGCTTCGACTTCGGCCTCGCCCGCGCACTCCAGCTCGCGCAGAACTTCACCCGTCGCCGGATTCACGGAAACAAGGGTCTGCAAAGCAGCCTGTAAATCGGCAGCCATAAAGAAATCCTATTTCGCAGAGACGTGGCTCGCACGTCTTCCTTCCCTTATCGCAGGTTTCGCCCGAGCGCCTGGGCTAATACTCCACAGAGACCAGATACAATCCGCTTGCCGGTGCGGTCGCCCCAGCCGCCGACCGGTTGCGCGCCTCAAGAATTCGAGCCATGTCCTCAACTCGCAACGTTCCCTTACCAACGAGGATAAATGTGCCCACTAGATTCCTGACCATGTGGTGCAGAAATCCGGCCCCCCGCACGGTATAAACCAATTCCAGTCCCAGTCGTTCCCAGGACGACGAAAATATAGTCCGGACGTTGCAGGCAGCAATGCTTGTGCGGGACCGGGTCTCAGCCTGCCCTGAGCGAAGTCGAAGGGACCCGGTCGCGGGCCGCAGGCCCGCCGCTTCCCGCCCCCGCTCCGGATCCACCGCCGCAAACGAAGTAAAATCATGCTCCCCCACCACCGCCGCCGCCGACCGCGCCATCTCCTCCTCCGCGAGCGGATACGGATAATGCCACACATACCGCGCCAGAAACGGCGGACAGATCGCCTCCCGAAAAATTCGATAACGATACGTCTTCGCCCGCGCCGAATGCCGCGCATGGAAACCCGCCGGCACTTCGGTCACCTCCAGCACCCGCACTGACGCGGGTAGAATATCGTTCATTGCTTTAAGAAGATTTCCCGCAGGAATGCTGGACTCCGTGACAAATGTCATCACCTGCGCCAGTGCGTGCACCCCGGCGTCGGTTCGACCAGACCCTTGCGGCAATACCTTTTCCCCGGTAATCCGTCCAATGGCAGAGGCCAGTGCCCCCTGCACGGTAACCGCGTCGGGCTGCACCTGCCAACCGGAGAACTCCGCCCCATCATAGGTGACAATGACTTTGAGATTGCGCATGCGTCGATCTTTTGCTGGTCGATCTTTGCGCGTCGGTCTTCTGTCCTTCGAACCTTCGTCTTTCGAACTTTCGAATCCCGAATCGCGGTCGAACCATCGAACCAGTTTCCCGCTTTGCCAGCAATTTACCAGTTCCACAGGCACGGCGTAACTTCGAATGCATGGTGGTCGGATATACTGAATGGTTTCCGCGGAATTCCGGTCTCCAGGGTGGGTCTCTCTCCATCGCACCGTCCCAGGAAATGCCGAGAGCAGGAAAGCAAGGACGAAATCAGAACAGGAGTGGCTGCGGGCAAGGTCGTTTTTCTCCCAGCTTTTCGGAACCTTCCGGCAGTCGTTTGCGTACCAAGATCTGGGTAGCGCTTTATTTGGGGTCAATTTCTGTATCTCGCGAAGCTGAGGCAATTTTCGCGCCATTTTTCGCACAAGTCTTAATCAGTTGGTTCTCAACCGAACGGAGATGAGTAGATGCCATTCGCACGTTTAGCTTCGACTGTACGATTCGCTGCCGCCGCAAGCCTATTCGCAACGCTGACTCTCGCGTGCTGGGCCCAGGAACCGCCCCCGGCTCCGACCCCGCAGACTACGCCGGAAGCGCGCCCGGTGCCGGCGATGAACTATTCGAAACCGGTTTCACATTTTCCCAATCCGATTGCCCCTTACATCGCGCGGCACGTGGGAGCCCCCGATCTCGCCAACACCGCCCGCATCGACCAGCTTATGCACGATGGCAAGCTCTACCTGTCGCTCGGTGATGCGATCGCGCTGGCGCTCGAGAACAATCTTGATATCGCGATTGCGCGCTATAACCTGAACATCGCCGACACCGACGTCCTGCGCGCCAGAGCAGGCGCCGCCATTCTCGGCGTGCCTCTCGGCATCGTGCAGAATACTCCCGGTGGTGGCGTGGGCGGAGTCGGAGCCCAGGTCGGTTCCGGCACCGGTGGCACGAACCTTGGTGCGGGCGGTGCAGGCGCAGGCGCCGGCGGTTTAGTGGGCTCGACCGCAGGTGGCCTCTACGGACCGTTTATCAATAGCTTCGACCCAATTCTTACCGGCACCCTTCAAGAGGATCATTTCAGCCAGCAAGCCACCAGCATTTTTCAGGGCGTGCTTCCGGGCTCCAGTCTGGCTCAAAACACCGGCACGGTGGATTTCTCCTACCAGCAGGCTTTCCACTGGGGAACCAACCTGGTTGTGGGTTTCAACAATACGCGGGGTACGACCAACAGCTTCTTTAACAGTCTCAGCCCCGCCTTGAACTCGAACTTCAAGGCCACTGTGACTCAGCATCTTCTCCAGGGGTTTGGGTTTGCGCCCAACACGCGCTTTATTCGCATCGCCAAAAACAACCGCGAACTTTCCGACGTCGCTTTCCGGCTACAAGTGACCACCACCGTGGATCAGATCGAGAACATGTATTGGGATCTCGTCTATGCCTATGAGAACCAGCGAGTAAAAGAAGAATCGTTGACCTTTTCTCAAAGGACGCTTTCCGACACCAGGAAGCAGGTTGACATCGGCAGTCTCGCCCCCATTGAAGCGGTCCGCGCGCAAAGCACCGTCGCTGCCGATGAGCAGGCGGTCACGGTTGCCAAGACCAACCTTCAGTTACAGCAGTTGCTCATGAAGAACGCGCTCAGCCGCACTCTGCATGATCCCTTGCTCGCTCAAGCTGAAGTCATTCCAACTTCCACCATGGAAGTGCCGGAAAAAGAGCAAATCCAGCCCACTGAAGACCTGGTCAACGACGCCCTTCGCCACCGGCCCGGAGCTGGTCGAGTCCCGCATCCAGTTGCACAGCCAGGAGATTAGCGACAAAGCTCTGCGCAGCTCGGTTTTACCCACCCTCGACCTTTACGGGTACTATGGCGGTGCGGGTGTCGGCGGCGCCCAGAATCCATCGAACCTCTGCGCCAATCTTGATCCTGCACTGCAGGGCTTTGGCTGTGCCATGAGCCCCACGCCGGCGGTCGGGTACGGCAGCACGGTGAACCAGCTCGTCAACTCCAGAGCCCCCGACAAAGGCATAGGCTTGCAACTCAACATCCCGCTGCGCAACCGCGCTGCCCAGGCGCTCCAGATCCGCTCCGAACTGGAATACCGCCAAATTCAGATGGCACTTCAGCAAACCGAAAACCGCGTCAGCATCGAAGTCCGCCAGGCTCAGTTTGCCGTGGAACAGAATCAGGCCAGCGTAGCATCGGCAAAAGCCGCCATGGAATATGCGCAACAGTCTCTCGATGCCGAACAGAAAAAATATCAGTTTGGCACTTCGACCACGACCGCAGTGCTGCAAACCCGCAGCGCTCTGGCCACTGCGGAATCCACTTTAATGTCGGCCATGGCCGCCTACGAGAAATCGCGCGTTGAACTCGACCGCGCCGTCGGCACTTTGCTCGATCACAACGGCATCAGCATCGACGATGCCGCTCGCGGACAGGTCACGCGCATGCCCAACGTTCCCTACGTCGCGCCGCGCAAGGATCTGCCGTCGATCAACCTATCGACTCCGCCACCGCCGCCGGTGCAACCGCAGTAGTACAACGAAACATCGTCGTGGCGCCGCTTTATTCGCATCCGAAGCGGCGCCACTTTTATTTTCTCCTCACAATTCTTTACAATCCCACGCCGTTTGCCTGAAACTTCTCCCGCTAAGATTGAAGTTGACTTATTTTTCTGTGCCGCATCCAAAACTGGCATCATCAGAAGTTGAATCGTGAAGTTGAATCGTGAAGACGAGCGACTCCCTTTTGCACGAGCTGCGCCGGACGCTCTGCTGTAAGACGTGGTGTTCACGACGATTCTTGAGGGACCCTTTCTAGGACTCAATTTGAGGACATGTTTCTAAGAACTTTTTCTGAGAACTTTCTTTTTGAAGACATTTTCCGAGGAGAAAATCGATGCTCTTACCGCGTTTGATTTCCGTGGCTCGACCGCGAATGGTGTGGCCGAAAATCTTGCTGCCGCTTTTTCTGGTTTCGGCCGCGTTCCTGGGCACGGGAGCGACGTCACTCCGGGCTCAGGATGCCCCGCTCGCGCCCTCGTCCCAGACGACCCCGCCCGCCGCCCCTCAGCCCTCGCAGCCGCAGGCCGTTCATCTGAAAGACTATTCCATTCCGCGTTCGGCATTTCCGCGCATGCTGCAACCGTATACTCCACAGCAACTCGCCCCGCCCAACCTCGGCAACTCGCCCCGCATCGACTCGCTCTTGCGGGATGGCAAAATCTATCTCTCGATCGATGATGCCGTCGCCCTGGCGCTCGAAAACAATCTCGATCTCGATATCGCGCGCTACAACCTGAACATCGCCGAAGCCGATCTGCTGCGTGCAAAATCGGGCGCCAGCATTCTCGGCGTCAATACCGGCATCGTGCAGAACACGCCCGGCGGCGGCGTCGGTGGGCTCGGCGGCACTGTCGGCTCCGGTACCGGAGGCACCACCGTCGCCGCTGGCGGCGCTGGAACTGGTACCAACGGCTTGGTCAGTTCGACGCTCGGCATCGGCGCCCCCATCACCAGCTTTGATCCCGCGCTCACCAGCACCGTGCAGCTCGATAAGAACGATACCGAGTCCGTCAGTGTCTTCAGCCCAGTGCCCGTCGTCGCCCAGAATACCTACACCTCGAACTTCGGCTACACCCAGGGATTCGAATGGGGCGGCGCGCTTACCGGCTACTTCAACAATACCCACCTCACCACCAACAATCCGACAAGTTTACTCACGCCTCAGTTAGGTTCAAGCTTCCAGTTTCGGTTCACACAAAATCTCCTGCAGGGTTTTGGATTTCTGCCCAACACCCGCTTCATTCGCATCGCCAAAAACAATCGCGAAATTTCCGACGTCGCCTTCCGTCTGCAGATCATCACCACAGTCGATCAGATCGAAAACATGTATTGGGACCTGGTCTATGCCTACGAGAATGTTCGCGTCCAGCAGGAATCCCTGACCTACGCGCAAAAAGCTCTGGAAGACTCCAAACGCCAGGCGCAGGTCGGCACCGTGCCTCCCATCCAGGTCGTGAGTTCGCAAAGCACCGTGGCCACCGGCCAGCAGAACCTGATCGTGGCCCAGAACAACCTGCAACTGCAGCAACTGCTCATGAAGAACGCGCTCAGCCGCAGCATCGAGGATCCGGTGCTCGCCGAAGCTGACGTGATCCCTACTTCGATCATTCTCGTGCCGCAAGAAGAGCCCGTGACTCCCATACAAGACCTGATCAATGACGCGCTGCGCCATCGCGCCGAATTGGTGGAATCGCGCATTGACCTGCAATCGCGCGACATCAACACCAAAGCCGTGCGCAATGCCATGCTGCCCACGCTCCAGGCGTTTGCCTATTACGGAGGTTCCGGCGTTGGCGGAGATGTGAATTCCCTGGTACCCCCCTGTTCCAGTACCTCGGGCACTTTCTGCTTCAATCCGGCGAAAGCTCCGCCTCCGTTCCAAACGTCCACGACCGTCGGCTACGGAGGCACCTTAAACCAGCTGGTCAGTTCCACGGCGCCCGACAAGGGCCTGGGCCTGACGCTCAACATTCCTCTTCGCAACCGGCTGGCGCAATCCAACCAGGTCCGGGCGGAACTCGAATACCGCCAGGCCCAGGTACGTCAGCTCCAGCTTGAGAATCAGGTACGCATTGAAGTTCGCAACGCCCAATTTGATGTCAGGCAAAACCGGGTCTCGGTGCAGGCAGCGCAGTCCGCGGTCGATCTGGCCCGCCAGACGCTCGATGCGGATCAACAGAAACTGAAAGTCGGTCTAACCACCCAAACCGCAATTCTGCAGGATGCCGCCACCTTGACGACCGGCGAATCGAATTTAGTTTCGGCGAAGGCGGCCTACGAGAAGTCGCGCATCGAACTCGATCGGGCGACCGGATTGCTGCTCGATCACGCGGGCATCGACATCACCGACGCCACCCGGGGCCAGGTCACCCACTTGCCCACGGTCCCCTACGTAGCCCCGCGTCAGGATGCCACGCCCGCAACCCCAACGTCATCCACGCCGCCTGGACAAATGTAGCGCCACCGCCCCGGCGGCTGTCGTGGCGATTCGGCAGGCCGTACGAAGTCGAGGGACCTGCTTTCCTCGCGATCGCCTCCGCCGCTCATGCGCCTGATAAACTACGCGCGATGGCGACATCCCCGCGCCCGGCACTGCCCAGATTCTTCCTCTGGCTCTTACCCCTGTCGTTTGCGCTGCAACTGGCAACCATCGCGGCCTTCCATCAATATCGAACCCGTCCCGGCGACGATCACTTTGAATTCGGCTGGGAGATGGGCCGCATCGGCCGCTCCATCGCCCTCGGTCAAGGCTTCAGCAATCCTTACGACGGCAACACCGGTCCCACCGCCTGGGAGCCGCCGCCCTATCCCTATTTAATCGGCGGAGTGTTCAAGGTCTTTGGCATCTACACGCAAGCGTCCGCCTGGGTACTGCTGAGCATCAACAGTCTCTTCGCGACGCTTACTTGCATCCCGATTTTCTTTATCGCTCGCCGAACCTTCGGCGAACGCGTCGCGCTCTGGTCGGCATTCGCCTGGGCACTGAATCCTTATGTATGGTATTGGTCCGTTCACTGGATCTGGGACACAACTTTCACACCTCTCGTTCTCGCGTGCCTGTTCCTCCTGGCACTCAAGTTACAGGAAGACCTCGTAGCCCCGGACGCATTTGTCCGTGGCATCAGCGATGACTCACGGGACTCCAGCTTCGCTTCGCGCAACCCAGATTGGCGCAGCTGGATTCTGTTCGGCGCTTTATATGGCTTGGGCGCGCTGGCCAATCCCACCATGCTGGCTTTTCTTCCTTTCTGCGGCCTCTGGATTTGGTGGCAGCGTTACCGGCGCGGACTGTCTTCCGTCGGCGGCATCGCGCTTTCGTCGGTCGTCTTCTTTCTCGTCCTGACTCCATGGATCGTGCGCAACTACGAAGTCTTCGGGCGCTTCGTTTTTCTTCGCGATGATTTCGGATTGCAAATCCGATTGGGCAACGGGCCCAGCGCCGACGGCACGCTGATGGCCTACCTCCAGCCGAATCTCAATAAACTGGAACTCGAAAACTTTCAGCGCATGGGAGAACTCGCTTACGCCGATTCCTGCAAACGCTTCGCCTTCGGATGGATCCGCACTCATCCCGCCCGTTTCGCGGTCATCAGCTTGAAGCGCTTCTTCTATTACTGGAACGGCGTCCCCCGGCCAACCGATAGCGTCGCCCCGTTCGACTTCCGCACATCCGCGTTCCTGGCAACGTCGATCCTCGCGCTATGGGGACTCGGACGCGCATTGCGCCAAAAACGGCCCGGGGTTTGGCTTTTCGCGGGCCTGGTGCTGACTTATCCCTCGGTCTACTACTTCGTATTTCCCCACGCCCGCTACCGCCATCCCATCGAGCCAGAGTTGCTGATCCTGATCGTGTTCTTGTTATCGGAAGTAAGTCGGCCTGAACAACCGCCGCTGAAAAGGGGCGGCGGCACCGGCTAAGTCCGCCTCTCCATTGAAGGGGGGTCATCCTGAGCGCAGCCGCTTTTCAGGCGGAGCGAAGGATCTCGGTCAGTAGGATCTCGCATGGGAAGGATCGGCGAGCGACAACTACGACCAGAGCCGGTGTGAGACAATTTCGACTTTCCCGTCATCCGCGATATGAAACTCTCCGTCGTCATCATCACCTTCAACGAAGAAGCGAACATCGGCCGCACGCTGGAAAGCGTGCAGCCCCTGGTCGCCGACGGCAAAGGAGAAATCATCATCGTCAACTCCGGCTCAACCGACCGCACCGTAGAGATCGCGATGTCGTTTGGCGCGAAAGTTTTCGTCGAAGAATGGAAAGGCTACGCCGCGCAAAAGAACTCGGCCATCGACAAAGCTACGGGCGATTGGATTCTGAGTTTGGATGCAGATGAGGAATTGGAGCAGAAGCTGTCTAGCGAACTGGCTTGGCTTCTCGAAGCCATCCCCGAATGGCACAAACACGGTTTTCCAGTCGATGATGATCCGGGCTCCAAAGAACTACGCGATCGCGGCACGGCATATGGACTCGATGAAGAGGACTTAAACGGCTTCTGGATCGCGCGAAAGAATTTCTATTTGGGTCGCCGGGTTCGCTTTGGAGGCTTCTGGCCGGATTCTAAGTTGCGCTTTTTCCGAAGACGCACGGGACGATTCGAGATTCGAGCCGTTCACGAGGATGTCAGGGTAAGTGGCGTCACCAATGCTATGCAGCAGGGCGCTCTCATCCACCATTCCTATCCAACCCTCTCCGACTACATCGAGCACATGAACCGCTACTCGTCGCTGGGCGCGGAGATGGTCGTTGCGAAGAAAAATGGCAAAGTCCGATTCAGCGTAATCAACATCGTCCTGCGCCCGCTGGCGACGTTCATCTACAACTATTTCTTCCGCCTCGGCTTCCTCGACGGCCGCGAAGGCCTGCTGCTGCACCTTTACCACGCCGCTTACGTTTCGTGGAAATACGCCAAGGCATGGGAACTTTCTCGCAAGCAGAAGGAACCGTCCCGTCACTCAAAATTGTCATCCTGAGCGGAGCAACTGCTTCGCAAATGCGAAGCAGTCGCGGAGTCGAAGGATCCCTGCGCCCGGCACGACCAACGTCCGTTACGACAGCAATCTGTGCAGTTGTTCTGCGCGCAATCGTGAAACAATGCCCTTCGAGCTTTGAAATCCCGTGCCGATTGCAGGGATCCTTCGACTGCGCGGGAAGTTCGCATTCGCGAACTTTCCGTTCGCTCTGGATGGCATAGCCGCTGACCGACCGGTCGTTCGCACAGCCCCACCTTACCTTGCCCCCGCGCCCTCACTTCCCTATCATCGGACTAGAGCGCCGGGGTTCGCATGCCAAAGAAGCCGTCTCGTCCATCCAACCAGCCGCAAGTCGCCGAAAGTCCCATCGCCGACGTTTTTGAGAACCGTCATCCCTCCGAAACCGAAAAACAATGGGCCGAGAAAACCCTCGCCCCCACTCTCGAAAAATCTCCCGAGCGACCCATCGGCGCGCCCACGGGCACAAATCTCGACGAGCACGGCCATGCGCGCTTCACCACGATTTCCGGCGTGCCCATTCGCCGCCTCTACACTGAAGCAGATTTGCCCGAGAATTGGAGCGAAGAGAACTATCTCGGCCTTCCCGGCCAACCACCCTACACGCGCGGCATTCACGCCACCGGATATCGCGGCAAGCTTTTCACCATGCGGCAGTTCTCCGGCTTCGCCTCGCCCGAGGAGACCAACCAGCGCTACAAATATTTGCTGGAGCATGGCGGCAGCGGACTCTCCGTCGCCTTCGATCTGCCCACGTTGATGGGCTACGATTCCGACCATCCCGCCAGCGAAGGCGAGGTCGGCAAGTGCGGCGTGGCCATCGATTCACTCGAAGACATGGAAATTCTTTTCGGCGGCATCGATCTGGAAAAGACCACGGTCTCGATGACCATCAACTCCCCCGCGTCGGTGCTGTGGGCCATGTACCTGGTCGTCGCGGAAAAGCAGGGCGCAGACTGGAAAAGAATTTCCGGCACCATTCAGAACGACATTCTCAAGGAATACATCGCGCAGAAGGAATACATTTATCCCCCGGCGCCATCGATGCGCCTGGTGATCGACACGTTTGAATTCGGATCGAAGTTCACGCCGCGCTTCAACACCATCTCCATCAGCGGATATCACATCCGCGAAGCCGGCTCAACCGCCCTGCAAGAACTCGCGTTCACGCTCTACGACGGTGTGGAATATGTCGAATGGGCGCGCCGCCGCGGCCTCGACGTGGATGACTTCGGTCCCCGCCTGAGCTTCTTCTTCAACGCGCACAACGATTTTTTCGAAGAGATCGCCAAGTACCGCGCCGCCCGGAAGATTTGGGGTCAAGTAATGAAGACCCGTTTCGGCGCCAGGAACCAGCGCACCTGGCTGATGCGCTTTCACACCCAGACTGCGGGCGTATCTTTACCCGCACAGCAGCCCATGAACAACATTGCGCGGGTCGCCATCCAGGCGCTGGCCGCCGTTCTGGGCGGAACCCAGTCGCTGCACACCGACTCCTACGACGAAGCTCTGGCCCTTCCCACAGAAGAAGCGGCCCGCATCGCGCTGCGCACGCAGCAGATCATCGCCTACGAATCGGGCGTGACGCAGACGGTCGATCCGCTGGGCGGATCGTATTTCTTGGAAAACCTAACGCTGCAAATGGAAAATGGCGCCTTGGATTACTTCGGCAAGCTCGACGCTATGGGCGGTATGGTCAAAGCCATCGAACGCGGATATCCGCAAAAAGAAATTTCCGAAGCTTCTTACCAGTACCAGCGCGCGGTCGAGGCGCGCGAAAAGGTGATCGTAGGCGCCAATGAGTTCGTCATCGAAGAGGAATCTCCGCACACTCTTTATATTGACGAAACTGTAGCCCGCCAGCAATCGGCAAAACTGAAAACTCTGCGGGCCCGCCGTCCGAATGAGGCAGTGCGTCGGACGCTGGAGGCGCTAAAGAAGGCGGCAGCGCAGGAACCGCGTGCCGGCACCAGCGGCAATGTCTCTACCGCCAATACCATGCCCTATATCGTCGACGCCGTACGCGCCTACGCCACTGTAGGCGAGATTTGCGAAGCCCTGCGGCAGGTCTACGGAACCTACACGGAAGTCAGCATTACGTAACCGAAGCGTCCTCGCAGTTTTCGCCAAGCACTGACTGCCCAGGCCGCATCCAGCCGTCCTATCCAGCCGTCTTATCCTGCTGTGGTTCGGTCTCCCCCCGAATGCTTGCTCTGGAACATCAGCTCATCGGCTCGCCGGATCACGGAATTCGCGCTGTCGGAATGGATCAATACGGTGGCGCCAATGGACGCCGTCACCGACACCCGTGCCGAAGCCGCTGCCACCGAAGACTGGGCAATCAAAATCCGGCAACGCTCCGCCAGATCCCCCAGAGCAACCGCATTCACATCGGGCGCCAGGACTAGAAACACTTCTCCTCCCCAACGTCCCAGAATGTCCGAGGACCTCAGGCCGCGTGCCACGCTTTCTCCAATCGTCTTCAACATCGCGTCTCCCGCGTCGTGGCCATGAGTGTCGTTCACCTGCTTGAAGCAGTCGATATCGAACATCAGCAAGCCGTAGAGCCGTCCCTGGCGCTGGTGATCCTGTAGTCCTTGTTCGACTCTGAGTTCGATATGCCGCCGGTTCGGCAAGCCTGTCAGCGCATCGCGAAATGCCAGTTGCTCCAGTTCGCTCACTCGCCTTTCGAATTTCAACCGCACCGGGGAATCGCCGAACACTTCTACCGCGCCCACAAGGTTGCCCGCGCTGTTGCGTATGGAAAGCTCTCGCACGGATACCGGGATCCGATAACCCTGACTGTGTCGAAGGTAGAATTCCGTGACTCGAGATTCTTTATCTTTATGTTTGTCTTTATCCTGAATAACGCCATCCGGCGGATATCGGTCGTGACTCAGCTCTTTCCCGGCGTCGTGCACCATGGCCATTATGGACTCGCCATATTCCTGGCCCAGCGCTTCCCCGGCGGAATATTCAGCCCGCCCGCCACCGCCGCCGTTCCAATAGGAAATCTGGCGCTCCCGGTTCGACCGGGACACGCCCGCCTGCATGTTGTCGAGGAGTTTCTCGTAGAACGCGGACGAGAAGCGAATCCCCCACAGCCCCTCGCACGAGTCCCGTGTCTCCACTCCATAGAGGCGTCCGTCGGGCTGCAATCCCATCGGCGCAACCACCCGGGCCACCGCCATTTCGTTGGTGCCGATGCGGCGCATCTGGATCGGCTGGTCCGGTTGCAGCAGCCTCGGCAGCGACAGGCAACAGCCATACCGGCTGACGGTCGTCGTCTTGGTTCTCTCCGCAAAACGCTTTCCCATCAGATCAATTCCCGCAACTTCTACCGGAAAAGCGATCGAGACGCGTTCGCTTCTCCGCCGCACCGCTGTGGCTGGTAATTGCAGTTCCATATCCAACTATTCGGCAGGAATCGGAAACTCTTCATGCGCCAATCCTCATGATTCTCTTAATTCGCCAAATGCCGTTCCCAGTTCGGCATTGGGAATTTTCGCTGCGTGCCGTCCCCGTGGAACCGTGCAGCCGATCGCCCGCCCGGCATTCTTTTAGTCCGCCGGCGAAAGCGACGCTTAGCGGAAGTTGTCCGGGAACACAAAGACGCAACGGGCTAACTCGGAGCGCAGCGTGGCTTCGCGATAGTAGTGCTTGAGGATTCCGTTGTTCCCCGCGAGCAGATCGGGATTGCAGCGCGAGAATTCCTCCCAGCCGGCCGCAGGCTGCCGGGCCATGCGCTCGCGGATCAGGAAGAAGTAGGCATGGGTGATGGTCTCATGATAGCGCTCAGGCTTGCCGCGGGCGGCCGCGTAGCGCTTCAGGGCAGCGGCAAACTTGTCCAGCGCCGGCAGCGGCGGATACTCAGAGAGATACGCGAAAGCCAGACGGACGTGGTCGACGTGGTGGAAGCAATCTTCCGGGACCGCGTCGCCTTCGAAGTTATGGATGAGTTCTGCGTTGCTCATGGGAAACTCTGCCCGCTGCGAAGCGCCGACTGCTTCGGGCGTACTGCCGAGGCGGCTGTCTCTATGTCATCTTTGTAGTTAACTTTTATTCATGGCGATGGCAAAAGCTGCGGCGGCATAGATCACGAGGTTGCCGACGTTGTACGCCCCGTGGAGCAGGTGAATGAGTATCGCCATGACGAAGATCGCCAGCAGCAGCCATGCGCCGCGAACTGCGGTTCGCGGAATCAGCAGCAGGATGCTGCCGGCGATCTCGCCCCATCCCAGCACCAGCCGGATAAAGCCGGGCAGGTGAGTCGCGGCAAAGCCCGGGGCGGCGCCGGGCAGAACGAAGAGCACGGCTTCGATCAGGATTGCCACGCCCAGGGCCCATTGCAGGACGCAAAGACCGATTTTCGATTTCGCAAAACTCATGGAGGTCCTCGTTATTTGTCTTTTATTTTTCCGGCTGTTTTTTCTGCGGCGCGTTTACGGGGAGATTTGGATTTGATTTCTTGCAGGCGATGGCTGGCGCTGGAGTCGAGATCGAGTTCGTAGAACTTCTTCAGTTCGCGAATGCGTTCCAGCGAAGCCGGGCTGAACGGAGTTTTCCCGTCGAAGGCGTGCAGCACGATGCCTTCAAGCACGTCGCCGAGTGTCATGTCGTGGTATTCGGCAAACGCTTTGAGTACTTTGAGGATCCGTTTTTCGATGCGGACCCCGGTCTGCACGCGCTCGACGAGAAGCCTGGAATCATCGGCCATGTGTACCAACGTACCATGGTACCAACGTCGGCGCAAATAATGCGAGGCCGTAGGCTAAAAGCCGCGAAAGCCTGCCCTGAGCGAAGTCGAAGGGCGGAGAAAGAATGCAGCCCACGCCGCAAGCCGTGGGTCGGAAGCGGAGATTCTTAACAAGCCCCGTAGGGGCGGAAGAAAATAGCCCGGCGCTTCCAGCGCCGGGTATCCGCCAAAGGGTTTGCCGAAAGCCGCGAACCGGGGAAAAAATGAGGAACACGCTCGGATGAGAAGTGACTGGAGCCGGTGCGAGCCCACCGGCTCTTCTTGCGCATTGTGTTAGCGCCAACGCCTCAAGGACAGGTACAGCCGGTAATGGCATTGGAGTCCAATGTGACCGCGCCATTGCGCGCCAGCGCCCTGCCTTCCAGATTCGCGCCGGTGGTTATAGTGATGGATGTAAGCGCGAGGATGTTTCCCTTGAATACAGAGTTTGTTCCCAGGGTCGCTGAGCTGCCGACCTGCCAGAAGACATTGCAGGCTTTGGCGCCGTTGGCCAGGATAACATGGCCGCCGCTCCCCGTGGTGAGCGTGGACGATATCTGGAAAATGAACACTGCGTCCGAATTGCCCTGCGCATCGAGAGTGACGTCCCCGGATATTTCCAGCGACGACGTTGACTTATAGACACCGGCGGTGAGTGTCTTCCCGGTCAAATCTCCGGCCACTGCAATGCCGCCCGATCGTCCAGCAGCATCGATATACCCAGCCGTCAAAGCGGCCTGGGCCTGGGCTGCGGCGCCGTCCGCACTATGGATCGTCCCGTCTGCTACTCCCGGCGGAAATCCAGTCACCGCCGTCCCCGGAGATACTCCAACATCCCCGGACACTACGGTAGAACCGGTGTTGGTGACGGTGGATCCAGCCAGGACCGAGAATTCTCCTATGAAAGGACAAAGAGCTACTGGCGGTACTTCACCGCCCTGGCCGGACCGGTTGTGAAAGTCTGCTGAAATGGCGTAGCCATGGAGTTTCCGCCCATGTCCTTGGCTCCGCTCGTCACCATGATAGTGAATGTGGTATTCGCTGCCAGGTTGCTTGAAGGCGTGATAGTGGCATTATGACTGCCCACGTTATAGCTCACGCTGCCGGCCACACCTTGAATGAAAACTGTGTTGGGATTGATAGTGAGTGTGTCCATCTGCTCAGTAAAAGTGATCCTGATCAACTGGTCCAGCGGCACGCAAGTGGCGCCCGCAGCGACATTGACGGCGGCAATGGTCGGTAGAGATGTGTCTGCGGTTCCGCGGGTTGTAAAAGAGAAAGGGAAGGGCGCGGCAAGTGGAGTTCCGCTTATGTCCCTGGCTCCAACGGTAATACTCGCGTTGTAGGTGGCATTGGGAGTGAAGGCAGGCGAAGGTTTGAAGGCGCCGATCATATTGGTGGCATCGTAAGTAACGGTGCCAACCGCGCCGGGAACGATAACAGTACTGCTGTTGATGCTTGCCGGGTCCATGGGCTTGCTGAAGAGCACCGCAACCTCACGGGTGGTGCCTATTGCGGCGGTTGGTGCGACCTCCATCACTACTGCAGGAGCATCGTTAACGGACGCAGCTGGTGGGTTGGCAACGCTGCCACAGCTAATGAGAAAAACCACGACCAGAAGGGCGGTTGAGACCTTGGAGAACTGGCGGAGTGACATAACGACTCCTTTCACAGAACCTCTGTTGCGAGTGCTGACGGGTTTGAAGCTCGTATGAGATGCCGGAACAGCAAGATAGGCTGCCGTAATGAAAGTAACTATTGAAGGGGTCCATCCCAAGCCACAGCGAACTCGGGCAAAGAAATACCGAGTCCCCAGAGCCCACGCTTGTACAGGGCACGATTGGAGACGAAGCGAACGTGCAAACAAAAACTCGGGGCTCACTCGAGGCGTGAGCCTTCCGCATATTCACGAAAGATTATCCAGCTTGTAGCCTAAGCTGTCTGTTCAAAATCGCTCACTCCGCCAATTTGTTTCAGGCAATGTTTGTCTCAGGCGATGATGGTTATTCGCTCCGATCTTCGAGGAACAACGAGGTGGCGAAGCAGCAACGGCAGATTCGTCGCCAGTCGGCCGCGTGAAAAAGCCAAGACGCTAGTCCAAAAGCCGCGAAGCGGCGAAAGAATGCAGCCCACGGCGCAAGCCGTGGGTCGCAAGCGGGGATGCTTAACAAGCCCCGGAGGGGCGGAAGATAATAGCCCGGCGCTTCCAGCGCCGGGTAGCGTCCGCCAAGATTGGAAATGCGCCCCGGAGGGACGCTTGAAGGTCTTAGGCGGACGGAAGTTCTCCCGACGGCGGAATCTATCTCTCATTTTTTTTTGATACCCCTCGGCTAAAATATTTGTTTCTATGAACTTGGCGCGATTGGGTATGCTTGGGTCTGGGCAAAATCTTGAGCCGTAAGGATTTAGAGCTAAAATCTTACGGAATAAGGACTTAGCGTCTTCTGCACAAAGCCCGGACTGAAAGCCGTTAACGGTCTGGCTGAGGGATAACTTTTTGGGCGAGCGTTCGCGCACAGGTCGATCTTGCGCGTTTCTTATTTCTCAGTAAAGGTTGTTCGTCACACGAAAATGGATTTTGGCTGTGGATGGCTGTGGAAAAGTGCGGGGTTTGAAATCTACGCTTCAGGCGGCATCGCCATCCACCCTTATGCTCGCAAGGAATTTTTATAGTTTCGGCAAAGGGCCGGAAACTCCAGCCTTGCAAATCTTTTGCGGATCATCCAAGCAATTTGGGGAGCATCTCGCCAGCCCGGCCTAAGTAACACTTTTTAAAAGAGGGGGAATTCGCGGGTTTCTCCGGTCCGATGTAGATCGTCCGCGTGCCGCGAGGCGCGCTAGCCACCAAACTGGCAGCGGGTTGGACCTCGCCAGACGTTCCTATCGCCACAAATAAAGTACACCGAGCTACTTGCCGAAGGACCCTGTCCATCTCGAAGGGCATCTCGCCAAACCAACAAACATGCGGGCGAATCTGGCCGCCGCATTGACAGAGGGGGATTTCGGCGGGGCGTTCGTAGAGCTTAAGGTCTGCAAAAGGGGGTCGGCTGCAGGCATCGCAACGGCTCTTGAAGAGTTCTCCGTGCATGTGGAGGACATTTCTCGATCCCGCCAATTCGTGAAGATTGTCAATGTTCTGGGTGCACAGGAAGAGCCGATCTTGCAAAGTGTCTTCGAGTTTCGCAAGCGCGATGTGGGCTAAATTCGGCTTGGCTGCCGAAAGTGCGCGCCGACGCACTGAATAAAACTCCCATACTAACCGAGGATTTCGGACCCACGCGCTGGGCGAGGCGACGTCCTCAATTGCGTAGCTTTTCCAGAGGCCGCCCATGTCTCGGAAAGTTGGAATGCCGCTCTCGGCGCTTATCCCTGCTCCCGTAAGGACAAAGGCCCGGTCTGTAGAAGATATTTTTAGCATAGGGATATCTTGATCATAGGTTGGAGAAATGGCCCGGACAACTCCAGTTCGGAAACACCTGTAATGTCACATCTAACTTCCGATTGTTTTCGCACAGTATATGCTAAGAAGCTTAAAGTGGATTGCTACTAATGACGCTACCCTTGAGACGTAGACCGACGCTCGGGAACCCTTAAGTCAATCACTAAATCTGCACCGGGGATAGAACTTATGGATGCATTGAAGGCGCTTTTCAAACAACCGTACTGGGTTATCGCCCTTGTTCTCGGTGGTGTGCTCGTACCGTTGCCTTGCATTACGATTAACAAGGATAATCAATGGTCAACGCATCCTCCCAATACTCTCTGGCCAGTAGTAGTCGGTGTATCTTTGTTGCTCCTGTCCGTGGTTGCCTTTGGTTTTACACTCTGGACGAAAAGCAAGGCGGACGCAGATTCGGCGGCGGGCCTTGACCTTGCACGTGTAAAGGAAGACAAAGACGTTTTCTGGACGACCGTCGGGGGTTGCGAGATTCGCGTCATAACTGGCCGCATCGAAGACTATCCGATCGAGAAGGGGACAGTGATTGTTTTGCCGTGCAATGAGTATTTCGATGATCGATGCGCGGGGGATACTCGAAGTGCGCTTGGGGCCTATGTTAATCGTAGGTTCGACGGTCGGGTCAAGGGCTTCATCGAACTCCTGACGGAACAGAGCAATAAAAGGCTCGGCCCAGGTCAGATGCAACAGAAAACTAACGATGAACAGGCCAAAAGCTTTGGCGCCGGCAGATGCCTCCTTCTGCTCAACCCCTTGGGGCATTCTGTGCCGGTTGCCCTTGTCTCTACGACGACACAGCGCGCAGGTCAGGGCCTTGTTTCCCGCATCTCTTACCTGTTTGAGGGAATGCGCGAACTAGTTACGACGCTCGCAGATGCGCGCCTGAGCGAAGCGGCAATGCCGGTGTTGGCCGCTGGTCATGGTCATATCGACCCGCCACTTGCACTAGTGGGCCTTCTTTTGGCGGTCGCGGAAGCCGCCTGCTATGGACAAGGGGGGCAACGCTTACGGAGAGTGACGGTCATTGTGTTTAAGCCCGATGAGAATACGGCTTCGCAGGTCGATCGAGTTGTTATCAAGCGGGCTCTAGCGCTCGTTGGATCGCGGGATTGATGATTAGCGGATGCCTCCACTGCTGCGAGCCACGTGGAGGGGGGAGGGCCAGCGTGGGCGACCGGTATGACCTACAACGCTTTGTGGATGCACAGGATGAAGTCTTCGGCCAGGTATGCACAGAATTGCGCGAAGGGCGCAAGAGAGGGCACTGGATGTGGTTTATATTCCCTCAGATCAGAGGCCTTGGGTACAGCAGCATGTCGGTCAAGTACGCGATCTCTTCACGACAGGAAGCAATAGCTTACCTCAAACACCCTCTTCTCGGATCTCGTTTGAGACAGTGCACTCAGCTTGTAAACCTCGTAGAGGGGCGATCAGTCAGTCAGATATTCGGATCCCCGGACGATTTAAAGTTTCGATCCTCGATGACCTTGTTTGCAAGTGCTAAAGCGGAGAATCAGATTTTCATAGACGCTTTGCAGAAATACTTTAACGGCGCACCTGACCAAGCGACTTTGGACCTCGTCTAATCGAGGCGGCCCCCCACGAAAGAGAGTTGCGGTCCTCGTTCTTCCACGTCCGTTGTGTGTGTCAGATGCGGCGGTTTTGAATTTCAGGCGTCCCGTCGGGACGCGTTTCCAACACGGGGTTATGCTACCCGGCGCTGGAAGCGCCGGGCTATTTTCAGATGTCCCTAACGGGACATGGGCGTTGGCGCTTGCATCTTCCGCCCCTTCGGGGCTAGTTACAATCTGCGCTGCGAACCCACGGCTTGCGCCCCTTCGACAAGCTCAGGGCAGGCTGTGGGCTGTATTCTATCGCCGCTTTGCGGCTTGGGTGTCGCGCGGCAAAGGTGGGCCACTCGTCCCCAAACCCATTGTTTATAATCTCCCTTCCATCGCCAGCACTTCAAAGGACTCCATTGGCACTCGACGAGAAAATTTACGAGCTGCGGCGCGAGAAGCTGAAGCAGATTGAGGCGCTGGGGCAGCCGACTTATCGCAGCAAATATGAATTCACGCATACGGTGGAGGAGATCCTCGCCAAGTACACGGAGAAGACCGGCGAGGAACTGGAGAAGGAGCGGGTCAACGTACGTGTGGCGGGACGCCTCATGGCGATTCGGCTGATGGGCAAGGCCGGATTCGCACACCTGCAGCAGGACGGGAAGAGGCTGCAGATTTATGTGAAGAAAGACGCGGTCGGAGAAAAAGGGTTTGAGCTGTACAAACTGCTCGACCTGGGCGACCACATCGGGGTGAGCGGATATCTGTTTCGCACGCGCACTGGCGAGCTCAGCGTGCATGTGGAGGAGATCACCTTTCTCAGCAAAGACCTTTTGCCGCTGCCCGAGAAGTGGCATGGGCTGACCGACGTGGAGCTGCGCTACCGGCAGCGCTATGTCGATCTGGTGATGAATCCCGAAGTCCGCGAAGTTTTTCTGAAGCGGACCAGGCTGGTGCAGTCGATGCGGCGGACTTTGGATGCGCATGGGTTCATTGAAGTGGAGACGCCGATGATGCAGCCCATCGCCGGCGGGGCGGTGGCGAAGCCGTTCATCACACATCACAACACGCTCGACATGGATCTTTATCTGCGCATCGCTCCGGAACTTTATTTGAAGCGGCTGGTGGTAGGCGGGCTGGATCGCGTGTATGAGATCAATCGGAACTTCCGCAACGAAGGGCTGGGATGGCGCTGGAATCCCGAGTTCACGATGCTGGAGTTTTATCAGGCCTACACCGACTATCAGGGCGTGATGGATCTGACGCAGGAAATTATCACGCAGGCCGCGAAGGACGTGACCGGCGGGACGAAGACGAAGTGGGGCGACCAGGAAATCGACTGGGCTAACTGGCAGCGCATGACCATGCGCGAGGCGATCATCCATTATTGGCCGGAAGCGGCGGGCGCGAAGCCGGCGATGAGCGACTTTGCCAGCGGAGAGAGCGTGAAGAGACTGGTGGAGCGCTTCAACGCCGGGCACGCGCACGCGGCTTACGATCCGAACGCTCCGGCGGGAAAGAATATTGCGGCTCTTTTCGAGGCGGTCGCAGAAGAGCATTTGACGCAGCCCACGATCATTTATGAATTTCCCACAGCGATCTCGCCGCTATCGAAGCAGAAGCCGGACGAGCCGGAGTGGACCGAGCGCTGGGAAATTTTTGTAGGGGGGATGGAAATTTCCAACGGCTTCAGCGAACTGAACGATCCCGAAGACCAGCGGCGGCGATTCGAAGCGCAATTGAAAGAACGGGAGCGGGGCGACGAGGAGGCGCATCAGATGGATGAGGATTACATACGGGCGCTGTCGTATGGGATGCCTCCGGCGGGCGGGGTGGGGGTGGGCGTGGACCGGCTGTGCATGTTGCTGACGGATTCGCACACCATCCGCGATGTCATTTTATTTCCGCTACTTAGGCCAGAAAAGAGCGCAACCACGGAGGACACTGGGGAGGTGCGGGAGGGCTGAAAGTTTGACGGTTGCGAAAACCCTCAGGGGCTAAAGCCCGGCGTTTGTTTTCCACGACTTACGCGGCCCTGGAAGGGCCGCTCTTCCACGGCGAAGCTCGCGTTTGTGAGTTTTTCCACGATGGCCAAGGCCGGCCATTCCCGCGCGTCCGAATGCTTGCCTTTCGCGCCGCCGAAGCCCCGGGCCCTTCCCGATTGGGAATTATCGTCTGGTTCAACACAGGTCCTGTTCTCCTATGGGAACCTAGCTAAATACTGTGATTAGTGTATGGACGGTTTTTACAATCTCTCGTCTACTGTATTTCGAGTTTGGGCTCTGAAATTGGCAGCGCTACCGTAGTGTTCCGGTGATCCGGACATTGGGTCGGTAGCGCTTTGCTGTCTCTGCGAGTATTGCATCTTCCTCCCCGGCATTAAAAAGCCAGCTGAATGCGGTTCATCCGAACATTCCCACTGTGCAGAGGATTTACCGATGGGCGGGGCCATGTGGAATCCCGGTGTGGGTTCTCGTGCAGAAGATTGCAGTTTAGGCGGAAACTTGCAGAACCAACACGGTGATGTTGTCGGGCCCACCACGCTCCAGCGCCATTGCCACCAGCCGCCGGCAAGCTTCCGCGGGAGGCGCGGATTGGGCAATGCCGGCCAACTCCTGGTCGCCGACCAGACCCCAGAGTCCATCGGTACAGAGCACAAGCGTGTCTCCCGGTTCCAGGGCGAAAGGAACCTCGGGAACGTGAGGAGTAAGTTCGCGGCCCGTGCCCAGAGCGGCGGTGAGGATGTGGCGCTGGGGATGGGACTCAGCGTCTTCGGAGCGCACGATACCGCTCTCGACCAGCCGGCCGACATAGGAGTGATCGCGGGTAAGCCGGGAAACGGATTCGGCGCGAATGTGGTAGAGGCGGCTGTCGCCCACGTGAGCGAAGTGCAGTTGACGATCGACGATGGCGATCGCGGTGCAAGTGGTGCCCATTCCGTAGAACTGCGGATGCTCGGTGGCGTAACGCTGAATACTCTGGTGCGCCGAGGCCAAGGCTGCGACGAGGGCATCCTGCGGACCGCCGGCAAAGGCACCGCCATAAATGCGGCGCACGGTCTCGACTGCGAGGCGGCTGGCCTCTTGTCCGCCCTCGTATCCTCCCATGCCGTCCGCGATGACGGCGAGGCGGCCCTTGCGGAGGAATTCCTCGTCGCTGTCAGGCTCCCAATAGAGATGGGAATCCTCGTTGTTGCTGCGCTGGCGGCCGACGTCGGTCAGGCTGGCGGCTACGATTCCGGGCTTCGATGTCTTGCAATCCACTGCCATACCTGGGGAGCGAGCACATTTTGCTGGAATACTGGTTCGATGAAATCCTAAAAAGCGCTTTGGTTCCGGTCATTATAAGGGAAGCTTAAACATTTGAACCTCCATGCAGGAAGATCGCTTCCAGTAGTCGAGGCACTGCGCGCCGGATCCCTCACGCGGCTCACCTACGCCGCGATCGGGTGACGCCTATGCGGATGTTTGTGTAGCGTATCACCGCACCGCCGTACGTGAATCATCCTGATCACTCTTGTTCCGAAAACGGAAAAAGCCTTCGATTTGGCAAGGCAGTTGTTGGCGAGTTACTATTTCGTTACTCCAATGAAACTTTTTAAAAGAATTGCCGTGGTCCGAACTCTGTGTTGGCTGACGCTGCTGATGACCGGCGCGCTTTTTTCGGGATACTCAGTGGGTCAAGCGGCTTCGGCGAGTGCGTCATTGCCTAGCGAAACTCCGGACAAAGTCGAGGCGGTGACGGACAGCTTCGACTACGTCAAGCGGGATGTGATGATCCCCATGCGCGACGGGGTGAAGCTGCACACAGTGATTGTGATTCCGAAGGGCGTGAAGAACGCTCCCATCCTGCTGACGCGGACGCCTTATAACGCCAGCGAGCAAGTGAGCCATGCGCAGAGTTCGCATCTCGGTGCGATTTTGAATGGCTACGACAATGCTGTGGAAGTGATTGTCGAGGGCGGGTATATTCGCGTCGTCCAAGACATCCGCGGCAAGTACGGGTCGGAGGGCGACTATGTAATGACGCGTCCTCTGCACGGGCCGCTCAATCCCACGGCGGTCGATCATTCGACTGACACTTATGACACCATCGACTGGCTGGTGAAGAATGTTCCGGAGAGCAATGGGAAGGTGGGCATTCTGGGGATTTCGTACGACGGCTTTCTGCCGTTGATGGCGCTGGTGAATCCGCATCCCGCGCTGAAAGTGGCGGTACCGATGAATCCCATGGTGGATGGCTGGCGGGGCGACGACTGGTTTCACAACGGGGCATTTCGCGAACAGAATATGCCGTACATTTACGAGCAGGAGGCCACGCGCAACAACAGCGCACTGTGGTGGACGGATCACTTCGACGACTACGACGTATATATGGAGGCGGGCTCGGCCGGAGAGCTGGGGCGGCGGCATGGCCTGGAGCAAGTTGGCTTCTGGCGGAAACTGCTGGAGCATCCCAGCTATGACGCGTGGTGGCAGCAACAGGCCATGGATAACATTCTCGCGGCCCAGCCGTTGAAAGTGCCGGTAATGCTGGTCGATAGCTTGTGGGACCAGGAGGACATTTACGGGGCAACCGCGGTTTACAAAGCAATCAAGCCGAAGGATTCCGGCAACGACAAAGTGTTTCTGGTGATGGGGCCGTGGCATCACGGACAGGAAATTGGCGATGGCAGCACGCTGGGGGCATTGAAATTCAACAGCGATACCGGATTGTATTTCCGGGAGAATATCTTGCGGCCGTTTCTTGACCAATATCTGAAAGATGGCGCACCGAAGGCCGATGTGGCTCCTGTTACCGCGTTTGAGACGGGCACGAATACATGGCGGCGCCTGCCGGCGTGGCCTGCGGGATGTGTGAGCGGATGCGCGATCCGTGCGACACGGCTCTATCTTGAGGCGGGACTGAAGGTGGGGTTTGACCCTCCCAAGAACGGAGACGCGGCGTATGACGAATATGTTTCCGATCCTGCGAAGCCGGTGCCATTTCGCTCGAGGCCGATTCAGCCGGTGGGATACGGTGAGGGATTCACCTGGGCGCAATGGCTGGTGGACGATCAGCGGGAGGCTTCGGGGCGGCCCGATGTCCTGGCCTTCACGTCAGATGTGTTGAAGCAGCGAGTAAAGATCAGCGGGCAGCCGGTCGCAAATCTGATCGCTTCAACAAGCGGGACGGACTCCGACTGGGTGGTAAAGGTAATTGACGTTTATCCCGACGAGGTCGCGAGCCAGCCCGGGATGGGCGGATATCAGCTGATGATTTCCGCGGACATTTTCCGCGGACGGTATCGGGAGAGCCTGGAAACAGCAAAGGCGATTGCGGCGGACAAGCCTCTGCTCTATCACTTCCTTTTGCCGACGGCGAACCATGTTTTTCTGCCGGGACACCGCATCATGGTACAGATTCAGTCGAGTTGGTTTCCGCTGTACGACCGCAATCCTCAGACTTTTGTGCCGAACATTTTCTGGGCAAAGCCTGGGGATTATAAGAAAGCGGTGCAGCGGGTGTTTCATTCGACCGAGCAGTCGAGTTTTATAGAATTGCCGATCGTTGAGATGAAGTGAGGGGTTCAGGCGCTCCCGCGGAGGGGTGGTGTTACCCGGCGTTGAAACGCCGGGCTATTTTCAGGCGTGCTTGCGGACGCCTTCGTAACGAGGCCATCGTAACGGACGCTTCATCACGAACGTTTTGTAATGGACGTTTCGTTGCGACTCTCTCAGCGTTCATACTCCATGAGAAGATTTTGGCTATTGATCGGTGGTGTGCTGTTACTGACTTCGCCCTTGCTGGGACAGGGGAAGAGGCTATGGGTGCTGCGCGCTCCGGGGGAGATGGTGGAGTACGATCCGGCGACCTTCACAGTAAAGCAGATGGTCAAGGTTCCGGCCGAGGCGTTGCAATCGCCAGGAAACATTTCGGTCAATCGGGCGGGGCAGATTCTGTTCGCGACGCCAGTGCCGCTTCCGCTTGGGGAGGAAGACGTTGCGTCGGCGCACAAGGTGTGGTTTTGGAATGGGCACAGCGCGACGACGATCGATCAAGGCGTGACGCGAGAGGTTCATGCCACGGGATCGAATCAGGCGATCACAGAGGCGGCACGGCTGCCGTTTCTTTCGGCGGACGGGCGGCGTTTATTCTGGTTCGCCAATCAGGCGCGGCGATTGCAGCGGGAGGGCGTGGATCTTTCGACGGCGATGACGTGGCAAGCCTGGCAGACGGATTTGCAGGGAGCCGGACACGAGGAATTGGCCACGGCAAAATTTCCCGATTGCCGCTGCGCCACGGGGACGTGCGAGGAGAGTTGCCCTTCCGGCGTGGTGTGGACGCCGGAGACTGGCGTCGATGAGTATTTTCTGATGACGCAGTTTGTCGCGGGACAGACTGAACCGGAATACAAAGCGAGCACGCGTTATCAGGAATCGGGCGAAACATGGACGGCCACGCAACTGGCCGAGCCGCTGCAGCGCGTGCTGGATGCGGCATCTGGCGGAGAGATGATTGTCGAAGCGATTCCGGATACGGGCTGCTGCGGGTGGTCGAATCAGAGTAACGATCAGACGCTGGTGTTTAGCTACGGGAAGAAACGCACGCTGTTCGACGAGCAGGCGACATTCAAGAATGCCGACTACGATGTGAGTTTCTTCACATCGAACGCGCGACTGTCGCCGGACTTGGGGCATGTGGCGATGACGATTGTTTCGACGGCACAGGCTAACAAGCCCATTCAACTGGCGGAGCAGGGAGAGGCTAATCCCGAGGAGTCACAGCGAATCCGGAAGGCGCTGCTGGAACTGCCGGCGGTGGAAGTGAAAAGCATGGAGGATGTCCCGCGGCGGGTGGCTTACGTGCCGCATGCGACGCTGGTGGGTTGGATGACCGAGAAGGAAATTCTGATTGTGGAAGATCATTTGCTTGTCGTTTACAACCTGGGGACGGGAACGCGAAAGAAATCCCGCGTGCAAGTAGAGGATGCGGGGCGGGTGTTTTTGCGGTGAATCCGCCCGTAATCGGCGGGCGACAAGATACCGGACAAGGTAGAATGCCGTCTTTCAGAATGTCCGCCCTACCCGACAAGCCCCCGTTGGCATCCGTGGTGATGGCGACACTATTCGCCCTGATCGCGATTTTCCGCATCGTTTCCAGTTACCCGCAGACTGCACAGGCCTTTGATGAGCCCTGCCATGTGGGCGCATCTGTCGAACTGTTGGACAAGGGAACATACACGCTGGACCCGGTGCATCCGCCGCTGTCGCGCATTGCCATGGGTATCCCTCTCTACCTGGCGGGGGCACGCTATCCAAGTCTCCCCGAACCGGATGCCAGCGACTACAACGTGGTCGGCGATGCCATTCTGAATCAGTCGGGTCGCTATCTTCGAACTCTAATTATCGCGAGGCTGGGAGTTCTGCCATTCTTTGTGCTGGCTTGCGCCGTCGTGTTCTGGTGGGCATCCAGCGAATATGGAGAATTTGCAGGAGTCGCGGCCGTAGCTCTGTTTACCACTGTGCCGATCGTTCTGGCGTTTTCCAGCCTAGCCTATACGGACATGGCCGCGGCATCGACGCAGGCTCTGGCCTGTTGGCGAATGGCCGTGTGGCTGGATAGGCGCGATCTGTGGTTGACATTGTGGATGGGATTGGCAGTGGGATTGGCGCTGCTGGCAAAAGAAACCAGTTGTTTATTCCTGCCAGCGTGCTTTCTGAGTTTGGTGGCGTTGAAATTGCTTGTCACGCGCTTCAACAAGACGACGCAGATCGCAGCCGATAACGGATCGCATAACCGATCTTATAAGCGAACTTATAAAAAGACTGCCAAGGAAATTGCGGTGGCGGCGGCGATTGTGTGTGTCATGGTTTGGGCGGGGTATGGATTCTCGGTGGGCCATCTCAGGGAAAGTCTGCAACTCTCGCCGGAGTCCACAATTTCCTTTCATCATTTTCCCGGACCAGTGGGAAAGGTCATTCGCGGAATCGTGCAATATGATCCCGTGGTTCCGGCGCCCGCGCTGGTCACGGGACTACGAACCGCCTGGTTCTTAAACCAAGGGCGGCCGGCATCTTATCTTCTCGGCCATATCAAGAATGGCGGCTGGTGGTACTTTTTTCTTGTGGGCGTGGGAGTGAAGTGTCCAATTCCTTTCCTGGCATTCGTCATTGCCGGGCTGTTGTCGTTCAGAGGATTTGCCCGGGATGGGCGGTGGACTGCGATGGTTCCAGCGGCTTGCGCTTTCGCGATTCTGCTGGTGACGATGCCGGTGACCTATGATGCCGGAGTACGGCATGTCCTCGCGGTCTTTCCGTTGCTGGCGATCGTCGCGGGATGCGGCTGCTCCTGGCTTTGGCATCTGCAAGGTGGACGGTGGGCATGGCCACGTGTTGCTCTAATCGCGTTACTGGTTTGGCAAGTGATTTCAACGGCGCGCGCCGGTCATGACACGATCGCTTATTTCAACGAACTTGCAGGCGGTGATGCGAGCAAGGTTCTGGTGTCGGGATGTGACTTTGATTGCGGCCAGGATTTGTTCGCCCTCAGGAGGGAATTGCAGGCGCGGCATGTCACTCACGCCAACTTCGCGCTGTGGACGAGCGCGGATATGAGGGCGATGGGGCTGCCGGAATTCGATATCCCCGAACCATACCAGCCGGTTACAGGATGGTTTGCCATTAGCCTGCGGGCTTGGCGCTTTGGAGATTTTCGACGGCATCCGTTTCACACGCAGTATCCGCCGGACGCGTTTGACTGGCTCGACCAGTATCAGCCGGTGGCGAGGGTGGGGAAGACTATTCTGCTTTACAACATTCCTGCAAGGGCTGAGAGCATGGCGCGGTAGGAATTATCGATCGCTCGCGAGATCCTTCACTCCGCCTGAAGAACTGTTCCGTTCAGAATGACGCCATTACGGTTTAGAGTATGCGTGGTTTCTTTTCTTCTGGCCGGTGCGGTAGATAATCCAGCCTAGGACGTTTGCTCCTATGACCACTCCGGCGATTTTCAGGGAATAGCGGGACTCGTTCTCGACTGCGATTACTGGAAAGATCGACAGGGCGACGAACATCAACGTCACAAGAAAGCCTGCCACCGCCGCCACGCGGAGAGCAAGACTCGGGCGAATTCCGCTGGCCTTCGGGGCAAGCAGAGGAATGGCAAACAGCGCCAGATAGGCGAGGCCGTAAAATTTGAAGCCCCAGGTCAGGAGAAGTTCGTAGGCTTCTTGCTCGCCGACTCCGATCAGGGCGCCGGCGCTGGCGGCCAGAGTCGCGCCTCCCAAGAATAAAATTGAGTTCACTGGCGTTTCAGCAGCAGGTCTTGATAGTCGAAACTGAAGTCCGCGAGCGGGGAGACTGCGGCCATTTTTGCGTGGTCGATGCTGCCGTCCGGATTCAGGGCGAAGGTCACGAAGGCGTCTTCGATATTGCGGTCGCGCCAATGGGCTTTGAAGGTATCGTGTTGCCAGGGTTGCAGGTCGCCGATCATAGTGGGCGTGTGATCGAAAGTCATGACCAGGCCGCCCTTTTCTATGCGGATGGTGATGGGGCCGTACCAGGCGTCGGTGTAGGCGCCGGCGTATTTTTCAAGAGGCAGGGAAGGTTTGGAGTCGGCGGCGCGGGCGGCCTCGGCCTTCTTCATGGTTTCGGCGGCGTCTTTTTCCCCTGCATCTTCGCGGGACTTGAAGGCCGCGATCCAGTCGGTGGGCGGTACCTGAAAGTAATAGTCCAGCACATGGTAGAGGATGGAATCGAAGGCGCCGCCCTCTTCGGCATTGGTCAGCACGACGACACCGAGGTTTTCGTCTGGCACGAGCATCACGCGCGAAACGAAGCCCCCGACGCCTCCGGTGTGGCCGACGAGTTTGCGGCCGTGATAGTCGCGCAGTGCCCAGCCCAGAGCGTAGTCGGCGAAATTAGCCTTCAATTCGGCAAGAGCGGGCGGCGGATCGCCGATGGGCAGGATGGTTTGCGGCGACCACATTTCTTTGGAGCGTTGCTCGCTGAACAGACGGCCATCGCGGTCGGGAAACCTGCCCCGATTCAACTGCAACTGAACCCACTTTGCCATGTCGGCGGCGCAGGAATTGATGGAGCCCGCCGGACCGGCGTTGTCGAGCACTTCGAACGGAATGACTTGCAGTTTGCCAGCCAGCCGGGAGTGTGGAAACGCGACGTCGTCGCCGGGCTTGATGTTGGCGTTGCTGACGTTGGAGTGGGTCATGCCGAGCGGGGTGAAGATTCGCTGGCGAATGTAGTCGTCCCAGGACGTGCCGGTCACGGCGGGGATGATTTGTCCGGCGGTCATGTAGAGAAGATTATCGTAGGCGTAGTGGCTGCGGAAACTCGATGCGGGCTTCATGAAGCGCAGCTTGTAGATAATTTCTTCGCGCGTGTATGTGGTGTGCGGCCAGAACAGCAGGTCGCCTTCGCCGAGTCCCATGCCGCTCCGATGCGTAAGTAGATCGCGGATAGTCATTTCATGCGAGACATAAGGGTCATACATGACGAAGCCCGGCAGGCGCTGGTAGACGGGATCGTCCCAGGAGAGCTTGCCTTCGTCGACCAATGTGGCGAGCGCAGCGGTGGTGAACGCTTTTGTGTTCGAGCCGATGCCAAACAGGGTGAATTCGTCGACCGGCGTGGGATCGCCGAGTTTGCGGACTCCGTAACCTTTGGTGACGAGAATCCTGCCGTCTTTCACAATGGCGACAGCCATGCCGGGCACGTCGAAGATCTTCATGGACGAGGCGACATAGGCGTCGAGGTCGGCGGGGGCAGCGGTTGGGGACTGAGCGTTCGCGAAACTTACCAGAGTTAAAGTGATGACGATGATCGCGGACGGTTTCAGGAAATTGTGGGACATGCAGCTCTCCGGGTGAGAATTACGTGCGAGAATTGGGACGCGGAGATTAGAACACAGGAGGGGCGGATTCTCCGAGGAGTTGGAGGCGAGGGCGGAGGCTCCGCGACAGCCGGCGGGGACGCCGGCGCTACATTGTTCGGGAACGATGGGAAAGAGAGATTATGGTTTCGCCTGACTTTATATTCTGGGAGGTGGATGCGCAGCGGGATTTCATGTTGCCGGACGGGAAACTTTACGTGCCCGGGGCGGAGAAGTTACTGCCAAGTATCCGGCGGCTCACGGATGCGGCGCGACAGGACCGGGTGTTTCTGGTTTCGCATGGATGTTTTCATGCTCCGGACGATCCGGAGTTCAAAATCTTTCCGCCCACTGCGTGAAGGGAACGTCGGGGGCGGAACTGGTTCCCGAAGCGCTGACGGAAAAAGTTGCGTGGGTGCCGAATGACGCGGATGCCAAACTGCCGGAAGACTTGTCCCGGTATCAGCAGATCCTGCTGGAAAAGCAGACGCTCGAATATTTTCGAGAGCCGCCACGCCGACGCCCTGGTCCAACGGCTGGGAAATCAGGCTGAGTTTGTCGTGTTCGGAGTGGTGACAGAATATTGCGTGAGCTTTGCCGCCAAGGGCCTGCTGGAACGCGGACGGCGCGTGGCGGTGGTGCAGGATGCGATCGAAACCCTGAAGCGGGAAGACGGGGAAAAAGCAATTGCGGGATTAGAGCGATTGGGAGCCCGGCTGACGACCACGGAACAGGCTCTCAGGGCGCTCAGCCGCTGAGAGCCTGCCGTCAAGCTAGTGAGGCCCCGTGGTTGTGACGCCAGGTCCAGTATTCTTTTTGTTCTTCGGGTGGAATCCTGCGGAAGTCGCGGTGCGGGTCGCGGTGGGTTTCATCGGCCCAGCGATTGTAGTAACCAACTTCTTCGTCGTTCCACACATGATAATCCGTGTAGTAGGGATCGTACACGCGATAGTAGTGATGATGCTCGCAGGCGATTCCGGCCAGCGACGAAGTCAGCGCGACCGCCAGCAAGCAGCGAACTCAAGGGATGCGAACCACGGCTCATTTGTTTTTCTCCTTGGAAAAAGGAAACCCTGTCAGCTCGATTAGTTGCCGAAAACTGATTCCTGGTTTCAGAAAAGTGCGACCCGTTTGCTCTGATCACGGTGCGATTTTTTTCCTTTTCGTTCGAATGCTTTTAATCGGCGAGTCAGTTGTAATAGACTACAGTATCTTTGTAGCAGAGAGATTAACCTTGGCCGACGCGTTGCGTACGCTATTGGATTTGCCGGAGCAGGAAAAATCCGAGCGCGGGCTGGAGCATACGCCCCGCGAAATCTAGCAGCAGCCCAATACCTGGGGCAAGACCTATAACTCTGCCAGGAGCGCACACCGAATTGAACGATGTTCTCCGGCGTGCCGGAATCGGCCGCGGTAATACCTCTTCCCCTACCGTATACCTGGTGGGCGCGGGCACCTCGGATTACACGGGAAGAGCGCTGGCTCCGTTGCTCCGGCGGCGATGGAGTTGCGAAGTTTGGCCAATTCCCAGCACGACCCTGTTGACCGAATTCGAAGAGTTCCATCGCCCGGGCAAGGAATATCTCTGGGTTTCGTTTTCGCGCTCCGGGAGAGAGTCCGGAGGGCGTGGCGCTGCTGGAGCGGGCGCTGGACCAGCATAAAGCGATTCGGCATCTGGTGATCACCTGCAATTCGAAGGGGCCGATGGCACAACTTTGTTTGAGCCATGCGGACCGCGCTCTCGCGCTGGTGCTGGACGATGCGGTGAACGATCGCGGACTGGCCATGACCAGTTCCTTCAGCAACATGGTGCTGGCAGGGCAGTGCGTCGGACATCTGGAGGATTTGCCGCAGTTCGGCGATGTGGTCGCAGAAATGAGCGAAATCGGCCGGCGGTTTCTGCCTCCGGCGGCCGAAGCCGCGGCGGCAATAACGTTGCTCGGGGTGTACGCGCACCTGTTTTGTGGGCACGGGGGTGTTACGGGCCGTGGCCGACGAATCGGGGCTAAAGGTGATGGAACTCAGTGCCGGTAAAGTAACGACGCTGGCGGAAACACCGCTCGGGATTGCGTCACGGGCCGTTGTCGAGCGTCGACGGCCAGACGCTTTTTGTGGCGTTCTTATCGAGCGAGGCGCGGCGGCGCGGGTACGAACTCGATCTGCTGCGGGAGATCGATCGCAAGCGGTTGGGTCGGGTGCGTGTGGTGGTCACGGCGGGAGGAGCGGAAGACGTGGCGCCGCTGGTCGATCACAGTTTGTCTCTCAATAGTGCCGCAAAGTTTCCCGATCATGTATCGTCCCGTCCTGGATGTTATGCTGGGCCAGTTGATCGGTCTGTTCGCGTCCATGCAAAACGGACTCAAGCCTGATCAGCCCAGTCCCAGCGGGACGATCACGCGAGTCGTCGCGCCCATCAAGTTGTATTCCTGATCTCCGTAGTTCCCGCAAAGAAGGTATCTGAAGAAGTAGAAAAAATTCCGGGAAATCATGCCGAGGCATTCCTGATTATTTCGGCGACCCCCTCAGGAGTCTCGTGAACTCCGACTAATCCTGAGCCACATTGAATTGCAGAACCGGAGCCAAACGGCGTTACTGAGGTGATCGAGTCCGCGTCCACCAAAACTTCTTGGGATGGGTTCAGATGGTCATGCAGGGTAATCAGTTTCATGCGTCCTCCGTCCTTAGACTGTATGGCGAGCAGAATTTCACGCCGTCAACCGCTGCTGGAGTAATCGCTCTTGAACTCGCTCTTGAACGCCCGCGCCATCGGCGCTACTATGACCTGCCATGCCGCAAAACTACGTCCCAATCTTCATCTTCATCGCCATCATCGGCACTCTGCTGCCGGTCACGCTGCTGGCGGCTAAACTGGTGCGGCCATCGAATCCGAGCAAGACCAAACTCATGCCCTACGAATGCGGCATTGACCCTATCGACAGCGCCCGAGGACGCTACACCGTCCGCTACTACATCATTGCGATTCTCTTCGTCGTGTTCGACGTGGAGACAATTTTTCTGTTTCCCTGGGCCGTACGATTCAAAGCCTTCGGCCTGTTCGGTCTCCTGGAGATGTTCATCTTCCTGGCCATCCTGATTGTGGGCTATATCTGGGTCTGGAAGAAAGGCGCGCTGGAATGGGTGTAGAAAGCGCCGCCTGCGGGAAGTAACAAGAGGTTTCTCGACTTCGCAAGGACAAGGAATCTCGAAATGACTGGGAGTTAGAGTTCCATCGTTAAGAAAAATCGCATGCCCACGTTGCCCGACAATCCCATGGACAGTTCCCCGGCTGAAACCTTTACGGCCAGCCGCTGGACGCAAGGCAATTTTTTCTTCCCCACGCGCCTGGTCATCAGCCCGCAACGCGTGGCCCGCGTCAAATCGCGACTGTTCGGCAGCAATGAAGAAAGCATCGCCATGTCCAAGATCGCGTCGGTTCACATTAATACCGGCGTTTTCTGGTCCGAGATCGTCATCGAGTCCACCGGCGGTACCGACCCGATCACCAGCCACGGCCACCGCAAAGCCGACGCCCAACGTATCCGCGGCCTGATCGAGACCTACCAGGCACAATCTCGCGTTTAAAAATCTTCATCGCGCCCCGGGAAGCTCCCTGAGACGGAGGGAACTCCTCAGGGTTGCTGGTTTCGCGATAGCGAAAGGGATCCTTCGACTGTGTTGTCGTTCGCTCCGCTCGCGACAACTTTGTTCAAGATGACAGTTGCGGGAGTCGCAGATCACAGCTGGAGATGTTGCTGATGACCGGTCAAGGTAGTTGCTACGAATGCGGGACCTTTACAATTTCTCAACCGAGCCCTCGTTGACTTCGCCTCCTCAAGCTGATAAAAGTTAACGTTCTTTTCAAGACGCACTGCGCCGGAGGTTTGTGCCTTCGCGATATGCCGGACGAAATCAAATCTCCCCCATCGCCGTTGCCGGAAGATGAACCGAAGCCGACGGCGGATCGTCCCGCGACTCCGGGCGGCGTGAAATCCACTCCCTCCGGCTCCGTTCAATCGGAAACAAAAACCACGCCCGCGAAGCCTTCTCCGCCCTCTGAAACTTCAACGCCGACATCGCCGCTGAAACCCGCTGCCGCGTCGCCTGGGTCTCCTGCAAAGCCAGCCGCAGCACCGCCGAAACCCGCGGCACCGGTACCGACGCCTTGGGATTCGCCGATGGTGCAAAAGCTCAAAGGCAAATGCGGATCGGGAATCGAGCCCGTTACATATTTGGGGCAGAATTACATGACGGTCGATCGCTGCCTGATTCCCGAAATCCTTCATGTTCTGCACAACGAAGAGCAGTTCGACTACTGCGTCGACATCACCGCAGTGCACTATCCCAAGCGCGAGAAGCAGTTTGAAGTGCTCTGGATTCTCTACTCGTTCCCGCGCAACGAACGCATCCGGGTCAAAACACAAATCGCCGATGGCGAGACCATCCCCAGCTCCGTTCCCATCTGGGCAACCGCCAACTGGCTGGAGCGCGAGGTCTTCGATATGTTCGGCATCAAGTTCGACGGGCATCCTGATATGAAGCGGATACTGCTGCCCGACGGTTGGAAGGGCCATCCCCTGCGCAAAGACTACGGCATCCTGCAACAGGATAGCGAATGGGTACAGATTAATTTGGGAATTGAGAGCGGACAATAATTGATGATGATGACGACCTTGGACCTCAGACCCCAGACCTAGTCATTGCATGACTGACCCGAAGACACTCTCGCCCTTGGATCTGGAAACGCCCGACAAGACGTTTCTCGATGCCAACGAGCTCGTTATCAACATGGGCCCGCAGCACCCCGCGACCCACGGCGTGCTGCGCGTTATTCTGCGGCTCGACGGCGAAAAGGTAATGGGCCTCGAGTGCGTGATCGGCTACCTGCACCGCGGGGTCGAGAAAATTGCCGAGAATCGCACTTATACGATGTTCAATCCGTACGTGGACCGCATGGATTACGTGGCTGCGGTCTCGAACGGGCTGGGATACTGCGAAGCGGTCGAAAAACTTCTCAATGTGGAAGCGCCGCCCCGAGCGCAATATGTGCGCGTGATCCTGACCGAACTGAACCGCATGGCTAGCCACCAGCTTTGGCTGGGCACGCATGCGCTGGACATCGGCGCCATCACGCCGCTGTTCTATACATTTCGCGATCGCGAAGAGATTCTGAAGATTTTCGAAAAGTACTGTGGCGCGCGGCTTACGACCCACGCGTTCCGCATCGGCGGATTGCAATACGAGACCTACGAAGGATTCGAAAAAGAAGTCAGAACTTTTGTCTCGTTCGTGCGGCCGAAGATTGACGAGTACGAAGAACTGCTTACCACGAATCGCATCTGGCTGGAACGCACCAAGGGCGTCGGCAAAATTTCCGGTAAAGACGCCATAGCTCTTGGCGTAACCGGGCCGGTCCTCCGCGCCAGCGGCGTTAAGTGGGACATACGCAAAGCCCAGCCTTATGCCAATTACAAGAATTTCGATTTCGATATTCCCACCGGCGAGAACGGCGACACTTACGACCGATACCTAGTGCGCATGGCCGAGTTCCGCCAGTCGCTGCGCATCATCGAGCAGGCGGTCAACAACATTCCCGAAGGGCCCGTCATGGCCAAAGTCCCGAAAGTCATGAAGCCTCCGGCCGGTGAAATCTACCACTCGATCGAAGCTCCCAAGGGCGAGCTGGGATATTTTATTGTGAGCGACGGCTCGACGCAGCCTTACCGCATTCGGGTGCGGCCGCCGTCATTCGTTAATCTGCAAGCGCTCGACGTTATGTGCCGCGGCCAACTCGTGGCCGACGTCATCGCCGTGATCGGCACGCTTGATATTGTCCTGGGCGAGGTGGACCGGTGATCCACGCTTTCATTCAGTACATCCAGTCCTACCTCGACAGCAACAAAACGCCCGGCGGGGCGGGAAACATTTTCTGGGCGATTGTCTACATCCTGCTGGTGTTCGGCGGACTCTCCGTCGCTGTCATTGCGATGAACTGGCTGGAGAGAAAAATTCTGGCGCATATGCAAGTGCGCCTGGGCCCCATGCGCGTGGGACCGCACGGACTGCTGCAGCCTATCGCCGACGCCATTAAACTCCTGCTCAAAGAAGACATCATTCCCGCGGAAGCCGACGCCTTTGTCTTCTGGATCGCCCCATTCATTGTCGTGCTCGCGGCGTTCACCGTTTTCGTCGTCGTCCCTTTTGGCCCCACACACGCTATCACCGACATGAACATCGGCATCCTCTTTATGCTGGGCGTTTCGTCGTTGAGCGTGCTCGGCATCGTCTTTGCCGGGTGGGCCTCCAATTCGCACTATCCGCTGATTGGCGCGCTGCGCTCCAGCGCGCAGATGGTCTCGTATGAAGTTGCCATGGGACTTGCCGTCATCTCGGTCATTATGATGACTAGCCTCAATGACCAAAGCACTGGCACGCTCAGCATGATCGGCATTGTGCAGGCGCAATTGGCGCAGGGCGAATGGTTCATCTTCAAATTCTTTCCGCTCGGCCTGATCGGTTTCGGCATGTTTGCCATCGCCATGGTCGCCGAAACCAACCGTGCGCCCTTCGATCTGCCCGAGGCCGAATCCGAATTGACCGCCGGGTTCCACACCGAGTACAGCGGCTTTCGCTGGTCTTTATTTTTCCTGGCCGAATATTCCGCGATGATCGCGGTCTCCTCGATCGCTGTGACCCTGTGGCTGGGGGGATGGCTGCGGCCGTTCCCTAACTTGCTCGGCGGCCCCACCTGGGATCTGGTCTTTTCACTTTTCCCCGGAATCACTTTTCTGCTGCTGGCAGCGATGTGTTTTTACAACACGGCCCGCATGCCCAAGCACCCGCTGTTCCGGGTGCAGACCATCGGCCTGGCTGGATTCGGCATAGTCCTCGGACTGATCGGCCTGACTCTCTTCATTCCTGCCGTCCGCATCCGGGTCACCGACATTTTCTGGTTTTGCGCCAAAGTTGGCGGGTTCATGTACCTCTATATCTGGTATCGTGGCACGTTCCCCAGATATCGCTTTGATCAACTCATGAAAGTAGGATGGAAAGTTCTTCTCCCGACCGGCCTAGCGCTCCTGATCCTGACTGCCCTGGTTGGAATGCGCACGGAACTGTGGGCGGAATTGCAAGGAGTGTGGCGGCCATGATTCCCGCAGGGACGAATCCGCCGGTCGCGACGCCATTTTTCTTTTACCTGCTCGCCGCCATCATGATCATCGGCGGCGTGATGGTCATCACCCGTAAAAATGCCATCCATTCGGCCATGGCGCTGATCACCACGCTGCTGGCTCAGGCCGGGCTTTATCTGATGCTTTATGCTCCGTTCGTCGCCGGCGTGCAGATCATCCTGTATGCCGGCGGGATTATGGTGCTGTTTTTATTCGTGATTATGTTGATCTCCATTGAGCGCGCGGAAAGAGAGCGGCAATTCAATAAGCAATGGCTGGTCGGGATTGTAGCCGCCGCGGCATTGGGAGGCTTGTTCATCGCGGTTTACACCACTACCACAAAAGGCAAGGCGCTGTTTCCCGAAGGCCGCATGACTTACGGTGAAACACAAAACACACAGCAAATTGCGGCACTGCTCTTTGACCGCACCAATGGTCAATACATGTTCGCTTTTGAAATCGCTTCGCTGCTATTGCTGGTGGCGATCATCGGAGCAGTGGTAATGGCAAAGAAGAGGATTTGATCGTAAAGACGTAGCTTGCTACGTCTCCTGTTGACGCGCAATGAATGGCATGCTCCACATCACGACTCTGCACTATCTGGTTCTGGGGGCAGCTCTTTTCTTGTTGGGAGTGATCGGCGTGCTCACGCGCCGCAACGTGGTCATCGTTCTGATGTCGATCGAATTAATTTTGAATGCCGTCAACCTGAATCTGGTCGCCTTTTCGCGCTACTGGCAGGGGATCCACGGTCCCAGCGCCCTGCACGGCCAGGTCTTCGCGATTTTCGTGATCACCGACGCCGCCGCCGAAGCCGCAGTGGGACTCGGCATTCTGATCGCCTTCTTCCGTAATAAGGAGACGGTGAACGTGGATGAAGTGAATTTGTTGAAGTGGTAGAGCGAAAGCTCTTAGCCATTAGCTCTTAGCTTTTAGCCAAATCCCAAGTAGTTTGAGCTAAGAGCTAAAGGCTAAGAGCTAAGCTAAAGAACCGATAACGAATGTTTCTAACCCACATCTACCTTATCCCGCTCTTTCCTGCGCTGGGCGCGGCGCTGATGTTTTTCTTTGGGCGCAAGTTGCAGAGGGCTACGGTGAGCGCGCTCTGCGTCGGGTCCGTCGTTCTTGCGTTCCTCGTATCGTGCGGCGCGGTTTTGCAGTACACAAACTGGGCGTCCGCGAACGATCACCAGCCTTACCAAACCATCCTCTACACTTGGCTCGGCAGCGATACCGGCCACCTGACCTTCGTAAAATCCGACGGCACACAGGCTCCGTTTCAGGCCGACGCTGGATTCCTGCTCGATCCCCTGTCTAGCATCTGGCTGCTGTTTGTCACTGGCGTCGGCATGCTGATTCACATTTATTCCACCGGCTACATGGCGCATGAAAGCGGTTACTATCGCTTCTTCGGATACCTCAACCTCTTCATGTTCTCCATGCTGACACTCATTCTGGCCAACAACTACGTTCTGATGTTCGTTGGATGGGAAGGCGTGGGCCTGTGCTCGTATCTGCTGATCGGTTTCTATTTTCATCGCAAGTCGGCGAGCGATGCCGCTAACAAGGCTTTCATCGTGAACCGCATTGGCGACGCCGGATTCATCCTTGGCATGTTTTTCATCGCCTGGTATTTCGGATCGCTGCGTTATGTGGATGTGAATCACCTGGCCCGGAGCGGCCACTTCCAGATCGGCGATCCGATTATTACCGCCGCCACGTTGCTGCTGTTCGTTGGAGCTTGCGGCAAGTCCGCCCAGCTACCTCTTTATGTCTGGCTGCCCGACGCGATGGAGGGCCCAACGCCGGTGTCCGCGCTCATCCATGCGGCGACGATGGTCACGGCCGGCGTTTACATGGTCGCCCGCTCCAATGCGTTGTTCGTGCTTGCGCCTACATCGATGAAAACGGTGGCGATTGTCGGCGCACTCACGGCTATCTTCGCCGCCTCGATCGGCCTGGTTCAAAACGACATCAAGCGCGTGCTCGCCTACTCGACGGTGTCGCAACTCGGCTACATGTTTCTGGCGCTCGGTGTGGGAGCATTTTCCGCCGCCGTCTTCCACGTCTTCACTCATGCATTCTTTAAGGCTCTGCTGTTTCTGGGTGCGGGCTCGGTGATTCATGCCATGTCGGGCGAGCAGGACATGCGTAACATGGGCGACTTGCACAAGCGCATTCCCACCACACACTGGACCATGTTCATTGCAACACTCGCGATCGCGGGGATCTTTCCCTTCGCCGGTTTTTTTTCCAAGGACGCTATCCTTTGGGAGACCTGGTCGCGCGAAGGCGGCGCCTATCGTATTCTCTGGTACGTCGGCTACGCGACCGCGCTCATGACTGCGTTCTATATGTTCCGGCTCATGTATCTCACCTTCCACGGGCGCCCGCGCATGAGCCACGAAGTCGAGCACCATGTTCATGAATCTCCGATGTCGATGACACTGCCGCTGGTGGTGCTGGCCGTGATGTCGCTTTTTGCCGGATTTCTTGGTTGGCCGCACAGCCTGGGAGGCTCCGACCATTTCACGAAGTTTCTCGAACCGGTCTTCGCCCGCGAAGCGCAGGCGTTAACGGAAGGGGGCAGGGCGGGCCAGCTTGCTGCCGGGGAAAAAGAAGAAGGGCACAATACTGGCACGGAATGGCTGCTCATGGGGTTATCGCTCGCAGCCGCAGGCGTGGGCTGGACCATGGCCTGGCGCAGCTATCGTAACGCCGATAAAGGTTACACCGAACCCATCGCCGCAGCGTCCGCGCCGGCTTACAACATGCTCCTCAACAAGTATTACGTTGACGAAGGTTACGACTATGTCTTCACCGGCCGCCGCAAAGTGGGTGATGTCCGCTTGGGCGTGCTGGGCGCCGGCGAAGCCAGCTCCTGGTTCGACACTCACATCATCGACGGTGCAGTCAACGCCGCTGGCTCCATCACTCGCGGAACGGCGACGTTCTCGAGTTGGTGGGACAAATGGATCATCGACGGCATCGGCGTTAACGGTCCCGCGATCCTGGCGCGCATGCTGAGTTATCCCGTGCGCCTGTTCGAGTGGGGCCTGGTTCAATGGTATGCGCTGGTCATGACAGCGGGGCTGGTAGGTTTCGCTTTTTATTATGTGTATCACTGAAAGGCGGCTCTTAGCTTTTAGCCAGAACCATCGGCGAAGAGTCAGGAGCTACAGGCTAAGAGCTAAAGGCTAAGAGCTTTCATGCAAAACCACATCCTATCCATCATTCTCTTCACGCCGCTGCTGGGCGCGCTGATTCTCCTCTTCGTCCCCAAGGAGAATAAAGACGCGGTCCGCTGGATCGCGAACTTCTTCGCGCTCGCCGGACTGCTGGTCTCGATCCCGCTGGTGCCGATGTTCTGGGAGCAGCGATTCGAGCCGGGATTCAAGTTTATCGAGGGCGCCCCGGGCAACTGGATCCCCTCGATTGGCGCCGGTTACGTCTTGGGCATCGACGGCATTTCATTCCTGCTGATCATGCTTACGACGCTTCTGGGATGGATTTCGATCCTGTCGTCATGGACCGCCATTGAGAATCGCGTTAAGGAATATTACGTCTGGTTTCTGGTTCTCCAGACGGGTATGCTCGGCGTTTTCATGGCGCTGGATTTCTTCCTCTTCTTCGTCTTCTGGGAAGCGATGCTCGTGCCGATGTATTTGCTGATCGGGATATGGGGAGGCCCGCGTAAACTCTACGCCGCCATCAAATTTTTTCTCTACACTCTCGCCGGATCGGTGCTGATGCTGCTGGGAATTCTGTTCCTTTACTTCCACCATCACGCCGTCACGCAGGTGTACACCTTCAGCCTGACTGCGCTTTACGACACCGCGCCGCGGATTTATTCCGACTACGGCCCGCATGTCGCGACTCTCTTGTTCCTGAGTTTCTTCTTCGCCTTCGCGATTAAAGTGCCGATGTTCCCGTTTCACACCTGGCTGCCCGACGCCCACGTCGAAGCTCCGACCGCCGGCTCGGTGATCCTGGCGGGGGTCCTGCTGAAAATGGGAACCTACGGCTTCATCCGCTTCTCGCTTCCCTTCTTTCCCAACGTGCTGTCGAATCCTGCCACGTTCATGCACATGACTGTACGTGGATGGATGATTTTCCTTTCTATCGTCGGCATCATCTACGGCGCGCTGGTTTCGCTCATGCAGAAAGACATGAAGAAGCTGGTGGCTTACTCGTCCGTCAGCCACATGGGCTTCTGCACGCTGGGAATCTTCGCGCTCACGCCACTTGGCGTGAGCGGGTCTGTCCTGCAGCAGATCAATCACGGGATTTCCACCGGCGCATTGTTCTTGATCGTAGGTATTCTCTATGAACGGCGGCACACCCGCGAGATCTCCGAGTACGGCGGTATCTCGAACGTCATGCCCGTTTATGCCACCATCACTATGATCATGTTCCTCTCCTCGATGGGGCTGCCGCTGCTCAACGGCTTCGTCGGCGAGTTTACGATCCTGCAAGGGACGTTCATGGAAAACTGGCGCTGGGGCGCATGGGCGGTGCCCGGTGTCGTACTTGCCGCAGCGTATTTACTGTGGCTTTATCAGCGAGTTTTCTTTGGCACGGTCACCAATCCGAAGAACGAAAAGCTGCATGACCTCACGCCGCGTGAGGTCGCAACCTTCGTCCCGCTTCTGATCATGGCCTTCTGGATCGGGCTGTATCCGAAGCCGTTCTTTCAGATTCTCGAGCAACCGGTGAATCATACGATTGCACTGGCACGGCCCGACTATCCCCAACCGACGGTGAATGCAGCCGCGCAACCCGAGGCTACCGTCGCCCCGCCTACAAACATGACGTACAGCACAAATCCCGCCCCGTCCGCATCCGCGCCAGCGAAGGCAAAGGGGAAGAAATAGTGGGCGCGTTCGGATTCTCGATGACGGACTATCTACTGGTGATGCCCATCACTTTGCTCACTTTATTTGCGCTCGGCATTCTGCTGCTTGACGTGTGGATTCCGCCGGAGGACAAGTGGGTCAATGCGCTGATGGCGATGTGCGGCGTTGCGTTCTCAGCGGCTGCGATATGGAATCCTTTCAAGCCCGGAATCCTCGACTACCTGAATGCGAACCGGCTGGGTGGCCATGCCGCTATGCTGAACACCATGGTTGTTGACCGCTTCGCCATTTATTTCTGGTATCTGTTCCTCGCAGCCACCGCCATCGCCATCCTCACGTCGGTGCGTTACCTGGAAACCGAACATGAAAATCATGGCGAATATTACGCACTCATGCTGCTCTCGGTCGCGGGCATGATGTGCATGGCCGCTGGCTTCGACATCGTGCTCATCTTCATCGGCCTCGAATTAATGGCCATCTCCACTTATGTGTTAGTCGGATTCCTGCGCCGTGATCGCCGATCCAACGAAGCCGCACTAAAATATCTACTCCTCGGTGCATTTTCTTCCGGCATCTTCGCCTACGGTTTGTCGTTGCTCTATGGTTTAACCGGCAGCACCAATCTCGCAGTCATCCAGCAGGTACTGGCGCGGAATATTCTGCACAGCGATTACAAACCGGTAGCCGTAGTTGCCTTACTCACAACGATTACCGGCCTGCTTTTCAAAATCGCCGCCATTCCCTTCCACCAATGGGCGCCTGACGCCTACGAAGGCGCGCCCACCAGCATTACCGGATTCATGTCCGTGGCCGTCAAGGCCGCCGGATGGGCCATGCTGCTGCGCATTCTGGTCATCGGCCTAATGCCCATGCGTCCGATCTGGGTGCCGTTGCTGGTCTTCGTTTCCATCGCCACCATGACCGGGGCCAACTTCGCCGCGCTGACTCAGACCAATACCAAGCGGCTGCTCGCCTATTCTTCCATCGCGCATGTGGGCTACATGCTGCTCGGCCTGATCGCTGGAACCGCCACGCAACTCAGCCCTGACGGCATCAAAGGCATCCTCATTTACCTGCTCGTTTACACTTTCATGAACCTGGGCGCATTCGCGGTGATCACTTCGCTGCGCCATCGCAACGTAGTCGGCGATGAGCTCGACGACCTCAACGGCCTCTACTCCCGCGCTCCCGTCGAAGCCGTCATGATGCTGATCTTCATGCTCTCGCTGGCCGGCATCCCACCACTGGCGGGATTCTGGGGGAAATATTTCATCTTCCTCAGCCTGATCGAAACCGGCCACTATGCGTTGGCCTCGCTCGGCGTTCTCTATTCCGTCTTCGGCCTTTATTACTATTTGAAAATCGCCAACGCTATGTTCATGGGCCAGGTTGAGAAGGGCGAAGAGAGACTTCCCATCAGCTTAACCATGCGTGCAGCACTCGCTGTAAGCGCGCTGGCGACGATTTACATCGGGATCCTGCCCAATCGCTCCATTGAACTGGTAAATTGGGCGCTGGGGATCGCGCAAAACCCGGCGATTGCGAAGCTGACGCACTAATTCAACACCGCGGCACTAGGGACGGCTCTGGCCGGACAGCCGAGGCGGCTGCACTAAGTGGGTCGAGTTCTCTGAGTCCGCTGTGCTCAGATGAATTTAGAGTAGAATCGCTTTCGACCGAACCGTAAAATGCCTTCCACTCGCCCCGACGACCGGAACTCCGAACAAAGAAAAAGTCCCTGGGTGCAGGTCGGCCGCTACAGCCAACTCGCTCTAATGCTACCCGCAGGCACGGTTGCCGGATGGCTCATCGGGTCAGCTCTCGACCGCTGGCTGCATACGACATGGATCAGCGTCGTGGGACTTCTTCTCGGAATCGCGGCCGGCATGATTGAACTAATCCGCGCCGTGCTGCGCGACACAAAAGAATGAAGTGACGTTCTCACTTCGCATGAATCAGGACGACGAACGGCCAAACTTCTCCGCTCCCAAGATCGCTTCTGCCGACGCGTTCTACTCGGGCGCGCTGGATCGCATCCGCAACGTGATGCTCATCCTGACACCAGTCCTTTCCGCCGCAGCCTGGTGGAAACTGGGCCGCCAACCCGCAATTGGATTCTTCTGCGGAGGCGTCATCGCCTACCTGAACTTCCATTGGCTTAAGAACGGCGTCTCCGGCCTGGCCGACCGCGTTACCAATACCGGCGAGGCGCAGTCTGGCGCCGGAACCATCGCCCGGTTCCTGCTTCGCTATGTGTTGTTGGCGGGCGCTGCGTATGCTATATTAACCAGTTTTCCGGCGAGCCTTCATGGCCTCTTTGCCGGCTTATTCCTGCCCGTTGCGGCAATAGCCTGCGAAGCGGTTTACGAATTGTATGTAGCCGTGGCGCGCGAGGTCTAGGCGGCACCGGCCGCAAAAAGCAACAACCTAAAGGCTAAGAGCCAATCGCTAAAAGCTTCTTATGGAACAACTCTGGTTTACTAAAATCCTGAACCACCTGTTCGCCGGACCGGTCACTGCATTGCTTCAGGCACTCCACATTGAGCCGAAACACGTGGAAGCGCCCATCTCCAATTCTTTCGCCATGGAGCTGCTTGTCTTCGCGTTCCTGCTGACCCTGTTCCTCCTGGTGCGGTCGCGCCTCTCCGTCGAGTCCCCCGGAGGCTTGCAGCACTCCTTTGAAGCCGTTGAAGGTTTCGTCCTGAGCCAGAGCCGTGAAATCATTGGCCACCACAGCGAACCTTATACGCCGTTTTTCGCCATCGTCTTCATCTTCATCCTGATCTGTAACCTGATCGGTCTGATCCCCGGTTTCGAGTCGCCCACCGGCGTTCCCATCGTGCCCTTGGGCTGCGCCATCTGCGCCTTTCTCTACTACCATACCCAGGGCTTCAAACACGCTGGGCCAAAATATCTGCTGCACTTTTTCGGACCGCCCATGGAAGGCATGCCGCTGATTGCGCGGATTCTGCTGGCCGCGCTCATGCTGCCCATCGAACTGGTCAGCCACTTCGCGCGCTTGCTCTCGCTCACGGTTCGCCTCTGGGCCAACATTTTCGCCGGCGATCTGATCACTCTGGTTTTCTTTTCCATGATTCCGATCGGCATTCCCATCATCTTCAGCGGGCTGCATATCGTGGTAGCTGTTTTGCAGGCATACGTGTTCATGCTGCTTTCGATCATCTACGTCTCCGGCGCCGTAGCCGACGAACATTGATCGACGAGGATTGATTGACCACATTGATTTTTGTTTTATAGCCGCAAGCGTGAGGGCGCCTGCACGGTACGGCGTCAACCACCCACTGGCGGCAATCTGATACGAGGAGAAACACAATGCGTAAGTTGAGTCATCTGTTCATGACGTTATCCGCTCTGTGCTTCGCCAATCCTGCCTTCGCGCAGGGCGGCGCAGGCACTGAAGACACCCATTGGATCGCCATCACGGCAGGATTCTCCATGGCGATCGCTTCCGCCGTATGCGGCCTTGCACAAGGCAAAGCCGTCGCCTCCGCGACTGAGTCCCTGGCGCGCAATCCCGCGGCCCGTCCGGGCATCCAGTTCGCGCTGATTCTAGGCCTGGTCCTGATCGAGTCCCTGGCGCTCTACACCTTGGCGATCATCTTCCTGAAAGTAAAATAAAGCTTCGAGGGAGCGCGCGAAAGCCTCTGCCATGAGCAGAGGCTTTTGTTTTGAAGGCTGGAAGCTATCTCATCATGAACCGAGCAAGTAGGGCGCTCGCGGTAGCGCAGGGGCTATAAAGCCCGAATCATTTCGCGGTTCCGAGCGACACGGCTGAAGCCGTACCCTTCCCAAAACCATTCGTGAGCCATTGGATCGCTTCTGGACCGCCATAGAGCCGAAAGCTGACAATTGAAACCTTCTCTAGATCTTTCGCTCCCCGCCCCACTCTTGTCCCTTGCTCTGCGGGGCGTGATTCAGCGCCTCCACCAGCAGCCGGCGCAGGCGGTAGCGGCTCTCCAGGTCGGTGCTCACAATCTCAAACCCGACTTCATTCACCCGCGCCCGGCGCAGCAGCACGTGGGCGCGAATCTTCGACCGCAATCCGATCGAAATTTCCAAATCCGCTTCGCTCCCAATGCGCAGGTTATCTTCCTTCGTGCCCATGCCGCCGCCCAAACTCAGTTCGCGAATCTGAATCCTCGACTTGCCCCAGGAGCTGCCCAAGATTCCATACACGGTCCGGGCCAGCACCAGCCGCTCATAGCGTCGCTGCCGCACCCAGGGACATGCCGGAGCCATATCCAGCGGAGCAATCGCCATTTCCGCCGGCTCCAGCCCGCTATCCGACAGCACTTGCGAACTGTAGCGCGGATCGGTTTTCGCCAGCGCCTGCGCCGCCGCGATCCTCAACTCCCGGTGATGCACAAATCCAAATGTCTTCTTGGTCTCGACAATTTCGCGCAGCGTCGCTACCGCATCGGGATCTTTCAATCGTCCCAGCGATTCAACCGCCTTCAGTTGCACAAAAGGCGAGCGCGAAGCCGTCTCACCCGGCCGCGCCATCGCAATCAACGGAGGAGTCGCCGTCATGTCGCCGCTCATTCCAATTTCGTCCACCGCCTCCGGCAGTACCAGCGGATCGAGAATTTCCGCCAGTTCCAGCAGCGTACGGCCGCGGTCCGCGGCCGCCCCATAGGCAATCTGCCGCACCACAATGTCGTGATAGAAGCGGTTCCATTCCGGCAATCGAGTGGGCAGCAATTCCAGTAGCGTTCCGACGTCCAGCCGGCTGACCAGTCCCACAACGCTCGAGGCCTGCCGCGGCTGCCCCGTGCGCAAAATCTCGCGCAACTGCAGCAAGACCGGCGATCCCAATTCCTTCACCAGTTCGATCATGCGGTCGCACTCGTCGCGCCGCATGCAGCGGAAAAAGCGGTCAGCCAGGTGCTCCGCCCCGGTATGGCTCGTCCGCCGTAACACCGACAACATATCTGCGGGAATCGGATCGAGGTGAATCGCTTCCTCAATGAACTCGGGCAGACGATTCTCCACTCCCACCCGCGGCCGCAAATCGCTCATCAGAACCGGCCGCTCGATGCTGATCATTTCCATGCCGGCGCACACTTCGTTCACCGCTCCATAATTCTTCGCCGAACTGGCTTCCTGGCTCAACCGCACGAATGCGGCGCTGAACAGGCTTTGCAGTTCCGCGTCTTTCTCATGGATCAGATGCTCGGCCAATTTCCGGATCGCCTGCCCCATCGGCTCTCCACCCAACCGCGAGTACAGGTCAGCCAACTGGCTCAATCCAATCGCCGTTCTGCGCCGGGGCTCCATTTCTTTCGCGCCCAGGCAGCTGGAGTAATTATTCAGAATCTCTGTCGCGCCCTGCTTGTCATCGCGGTCCAGCAGCACTTCCACGAACTGCCGCAAATTCCGCGGGGGCACGCACGGCGCTTCGTGCGAAAGCAGCACGCTCTTCTTGCCCGACTCCGGCACTTCCGCCCAGAACATGCGGTCCAGGATGTCGGCGTGCGACTCCACCAGAATGCCGGCCTTGCTCATCTTCTCTTCCTGCAATTTCAGAATCTGGCGCAGCGAGTCCATCTGACGACTCATGTGCTCCATCATCTGGTGGACTGCGTTGACTTTGACCTCGCCCTTCTGATAGCGCTCCAGTGCGAAGCGGATCGCCATGTGCTCCGCCGCCTTCATCAGCAGCGGCGTGTCTTCCTCTTCCGCCGTAGTCGCCTTCGCCGCCAGGCTTCCCAACAACTGCTGTAGGTTTAATCGCGTATTGGGATCGGTCTCTGTCAGCTCCCGCTGCAGGTCCTCTTCCTTAACATTGGGATCCTGCTGCACCTGCCCAAACCGCGTCAGCAGCCGGATGGCCTGCACAACCTCCTCTTCCTGCAGGGGAACCATGCCACCCGTCCACGCAGGCGCCGCGCCCGTTGCCGCTCCGCCTGCGGCGTCGTCTGCAACCCATCTTCCCTTTCCCGCACCCCTCGGAGCGTTGGGCACGCTGCCCAGCGGCACCATCGGACCTCCGTCCGCTGTGGCTCCGCTCGCATTCGCCCCTTCCGCGGCCGCAATCAACTGCAACAACTTCTGCGGGTCGTTCAGCCACTGCTTGAACTCCGGTCCCAGAGTCTGCGCCGCAATCTGCGCCGCGATGCTCACATCCCCGGTCAGCGGATCGGCCGCCACGAATTTCACTTCATTGATTCGGATGGTGCTTCCCGGTTTGTTCGCGCCCAAGGCTTCTTTGATCTGCTTCGATACGTCCTGCGCCTTCGACCCCGCGATAGTGAACGCCCGCACCAGCCGGACAAAATCTTCCTCCGTCACATCTTTCGAAAAATGCAGGCTGGCCAGTCCGGCAGTTGACAGCAGGGTCGCGAAGCTGCGCTCCGAATTTCCCGTCTCGAGCGGTATGCCGTCGAGCAGCAATTTATTGTCCGACACACCCAGCAGAAAGCCCGCGTCTCCTGTTGTCGGCAAGCCCTGCTGCAACTCATTCCAAGTGGTTTCGAACTGCGCCTCCGTACGCTTGTGGTCAAAGCCATACATCCGCGCATACTTGATCAGGATGTTCAGACTATGCACAAACGCCCGCGCAGAAGCCGCACGCGCGCCTTGCGATGTATTTGTCACGGAGATAACAAGCTCCTAAAACGCAGGTTTGATGCTCAAGGTTAAAGCGAAACGGTAAGCCCCGAAACGTTACGGAGGTAATAGGGTTAAACCTGGATGTGGGCAATGGAAGCCTGGTGTGACACTCCCATCCAAATCCCTATCATTCCGAAGCGCGAGCGCAGCGAGCCAGAAGGAATCCGTTTTCTTGCCCCCACCCCCTTGGTGTGCAGGCCACGCTGGACTTTCCCTGCAACCGCAATGCCCGAACCAGCGTCTTAGTCCCGGGGAATCGATCGCTTGGTCTCTGTCTGCTTCGTCTGCGCAAACCGTTTCTCAAAATCACACCTGAGGGTATCTCATGAATCAATCGCAAAAGCTGTCTGCCACAGCAGTATCCGTTCTTTCCGGGGCTCTCCTGCTGTTCACCGCAGTGCCACGCCTGCACGCCGACGAGATCGACCGTTGCCAGCGCCGCATTGCACATGAGGAACATGAACTCCATCGGGCCATCGAGCGCCATGGACGCAATAGCCGTCAAGCCGAGCACGAGCGCCACCAACTGCGCGAGGCCCGTGAACGTTGCTGGCGCGACCAGCATCGCTGGTGGGACGAGCACGAGCACCGCTGGCACACCGAGCGCGACTGGAACGAGCACGACCACGACTAGGCCCTCTGTAACTCGAACCGTGGCCCCACCCGTCGTGCTTGACGGGTGGGCATTTCTTCCAATGAAGCGTTTCGGTCCACAATCGTGCCTACCCATGCCCGACCTTTTGCATCAGATTCAGGAAGAGGTGAAAGGTGGACGAAAACATTGCCCGGGAGATACTGGAGGAATTGTTTTCTTCTCTTGAGAATTTAGAGACCCGGAGCGCCGGCCTCCTGCAATTCGTGAAGGACAAAGGATTGGCCAGCGAGCAGGACCTCGCCCCTTACTTCGAGCAAGCTGGAAACGCCAGCGGCGTTCGATGGCGGGCTGCTCGCGTACGGATTGATCATCTCCTCGCCTCCGCGTTCAAGGCCGAAGAGCGCGAGGCCAAGCAGCAGTCTCCCGAGCCCAAAGACAAGAACGAGAAATCCACGCGAAACGCCGAAACTTCGTCCCTAAAAGAAGGCCAAGAAGGAAGCGTAGACAACTCTCAACGGCAGAAAGACGCTGCGCGCGCAAAACTCGAAGCGAGAGACGCTACTCCGACCGCCGGGAAGACTCCGGACCGGCAACATGACAGGCATGCCACAAAGACTGAGCGTAACAATGAGATAGAGAAAGAGACGGCAAAAGAAAAACAGAATGTTAGGGATGACGGAACACGCCACAACGCCGGCCAGAATGCCGCATGAATAGAGCGACAAACGCCATCTTCCCACTGCGAAGCAAGACCCCGCTCCTAACGGTCAAATAAAATAGGCCGCGAGCCGAAGGTCGCGGCCCTTCAGAACAAGTTCACTGCTGCCGCGTGGCTTCAACGTGTTCACGCCATACGTTGAGTATTCCTTGACTCCGTCAACCCATACCTCCATGCGCGCAATCGTTTCCGTCACCGTGCCGCCCCAAGAAAAGGAAAAACGTGGAATCAGCGATCTTGAGTAAAATACTCGCGTGGCAACGATCACAAACACGAGGACCAAGACTACGGGACTGCGGTACTGGATGGTACGCGTGCTTGAAGAGTGCGACCACGTTTCCGCCGATTTCAGCTCCGGTCCCGTCCACGATCTGCGAGTTGCGCTGCGCCGCTGCCGCTCCATGGCCGACGGCATGATGGCGATAGATCCTGATCGCGACTGGAAGGCGATGAAAAGGGCCGGCAAGCGCCTCTTCCAGCGTCTGGGCACGCTGCGCGACGTCCAGATCATGATGGAGTGGCTCGAAAAGTTAGCCCAGGTGGCGCGGGCTCCCTCGCCCGGGTTGCCGCGAGATCGATCGAGTGGTGCTGACACATCAGATGCCTCCCCATCAACCTCAACCGAATCGGTGAACGGCCAGCACGACCTGGTGGCCCACTCACTTCTCGAAATTCTAAAAGCGCGCGAATCCGAGCAGAAGCGTGAAGCCCGCGCGGCGCTCGACGAATTCGACCGAAAGCAATGGCGCCAATGGAGCCACTCGCTGCCTCTCCGAGCCGGCCGCATTCGGCCCGGCAGCTCTGTGTTCAAACATCTCGCGCTCGAACGCTGGACCGCCGCGCGCGAACTGCACACTCGAGCCCTGCGCAATCGCTCGCAGGTCGCGTTTCACACTTTGCGCATCGGCCTCAAACGCTTTCGCTACATCGTCGAGAATTTCCTTCCCGACGAGCACAAAGCCTGGAGCAACGACCTGAAACACATGCAGGATTTGCTGGGCGAAGTGCACGATCTCGATGTGCTGTGGGCGACAGCGCTTTCCTGCCACGTCTTTCCTACCGACGAGTCGCGCAAAACGTGGCATGCGCGCATTGCGAAAGAACGAACCAAGCGGATTGAAGAATATCGGCGGCGCACGGTCGGTCCGGATTCTCTGTGGAATGTATGGCGCGCAGGATTACCCCAAGGTAAACAAATCCAGGAGATTGCAACCCTCCGCATGAAGTTGTGGGCGAAAGCCCTCGATCCCGACTTCCCTCACTCTGAGCGCGTAGCCCACCTGTCCCTTCAACTCTACGACAGCCTCGAATCCAGAGGCTTGCTAAACAGGAAACAACGGGTTCCGCAGGTCTCGCCTCAGTTGCGAGGCATGGGGCGCTCGCACGTAAGCGATGGCCTGTCGCGAAACGGCAATCCGAACCGTGACTCGGCGCGCGCCTGCCTATGTCTCGCGGCCCTGCTGCACGACGTCGGCAAATCAAAAGGCAACAAAGGCCATCACAAAGAATCCCTGGACCTAATCGCAGCTCATGGCACTCCGCTGGGATGGAAGCCCGAGAACGTCGCGCGCGCCGCTCTGGTAGCGCGTTTTCACTGCGGCGCACTGCCCGCCCGCAGTCACAAATCGCTACGCGATTTGCTGCCGGACGAGCAGCAAATCGTAATTCAGTTAGCCGCGATCCTGCGTTTGGCCAATGCGCTGGATGCTCCCCACGACAGCCACATCCGCCGCGTAAAGATTGAAAACGCAGTCGCGCAATCGAACCATCGCCAGCAAACAACCAACGGATTTCTACGCAAACCGGCGAAGTTGGGTCCGAACGAAGCGTTAGTCATTGCCGCTGAAGGTTTCATTCCCGGCAGTTCCACCGCCCAAGCCGCCGCCGCCGAAAGATATTTACTTGAAACTGTCCTCCGCCGGCCTGTCGTAATCAAAGCAATGAAAACGAAGATAAAGATAACCAACGCGGCAAAGCTTGCGTCCTGACCCGGTGGTACCGTGAAAGCGGGGAAACGCCTCAGTCACTTTCAAGCCTTCAACAGTCCAGATACAAATGTTCATGCTTCAGGCTCTCCGAAAGCCGAGGAACCGGAATCCGAAACCATGACTCACGCCCTACTAGTGGAACGCGCCGTGCGCTGGCTGCGGTGGTATCGCTGCGGAGTGGTGCTATCCGAACAAGCCTGCGTCAGCGGTGAAATGCCCGATGCCATTGGCTGGAAGCGCGCGAATCATTCGGTGCTCGTCGAGTGCAAGGTCACGCGCGCCGATTTTCTCGCCGATCGCGGCAAGCCCTTCCGCCAGAAGCCCGAGCAAGGAGTCGGCTGCGAGCGCTTTTATCTGACGCCTCCAGCATTAGTGAAGCTGGCAGAATTACCGGCAGGTTGGGGATTGCTGGAATTCCGGCGCGGGAGACTGGAGCTGGTGCGGGCTTCGGCGAAGAATCTGCGCACCATCGCGGGATTCCGCTATGAAATGAATTTGCTGCTGGCCAGCCTGCGTCGTGTGGAAGTGCGCATCGAACCGCAAAGCATCACCGACTTCCTGAAGTGGAAAAATCGCATGGCCGAATACAATCGCGGCACTCTGCCCGAAGGATTGGCAACTGCCAATGAAGAGTTGAACGTTTTCCTTGAGCCGGAAGTCCCCTCTTGCAGGTGAGCCTCTTGTCCTACATATCTCTGCGGCCCTCCATAGCTTTCAGCATGGTGATTTCGTCGGTGTATTCGATGTCGCTACCAACGGGAATGCCCATGGCGATGCGGGTCACCTTCACGCCAACACGCTTCAGTTGCTGGAAGAGATAAGTAGCAGTGGCTTCGCCCTCGACCGTGGGATTCGTTGCTACGATGACTTCGTCAACGTTGCCCGCGTCGACGCGGGTGATGAGATTCGAGATGCGCAACTGTTCAGGTCCGATTCCGTGCAACGGAGAAATGGCTCCGTGCAGCACATGGAAAACGCCGTTGAAATGTTTGGTCTTTTCGATGGCGGCAACGTTGGTGGGTTCCTCGACAACGCAAACCAGGCGCTGGTTGCGGGTTGCGCTGGTGCAATAGACGCAGGGATCGACATCGGTAATGTTATTGCACACCGAGCAGAGTCGCAGGTTGGCCTTCACGTCGCGGACAGCCGTGGCAAGAGCTTCGGCATCTTCATCGCTGGCGCGTAAGATGTAAAACGCCAGGCGCTGTGCGCTCTTGGCGCCGACGCCGGGGAGCTTTTTCAGCTCATCGATCAGGCGCGACATGGGTTCGGCAAATTTCGACATTATTAATTCACTTTCGATCGGTCTCGTCATTCAGTCGGCTTGTCATTCCGCGCGAAGCGCAGAACCTATGCATTTTGCCGGTGACGAGGACTTGCAGGGATCCTTCGCTTTGCTCAGGATGACAGCAATACAACGATACGGAGGCGCTAGAGTCCCGGAATGCCGAGACCACCCAGCATGCCGCCGACTGTCGATTGCATTTGCGCATCGATTTTGCGGGCCGCTTCATTGATGGCCGCCAGAACCATGTCTTGCAGCATTTCGACGTCGCCCGATTTTACGGCCTCGGGATCGATGCGCAGGCTGAGCAACTGCTTGCGGCCATCCATTTTTGCAGTGACGGTTCCGCCGCCGGAGGTGGCTTCGACCACAGTCTCCTGCATTTTCTTTTGCAGTGCGTCGTACTGCGACTTGGCTTTCGACATCAGGTCTTGCAGGTTGAATCCGCCCATAAAGCTCCACGTTTCAAGGTTTCAAAGTTTCAGAGTTTCAAGGTTTCGGCGCTTCCAGGTTCTACTATGAATCTTTGACACCTTGAAACGTTGAAACCTGCCTCTCTAGCGCTTTTCCTTGTAATCGATCACGGTCCTGACTTGGGCGCCGAATTTTGCCTGCAGGCGACGAACCACGGGATCCTGCTCGGCGCGGCCTCGTCCGCCCGGGCCTGCGGTGTGCGAAGCGCCATTGCGTTTGCTTTCCTCCGGAGGAACTGTCGAGCCGGAAACTACTTTCAATTTCACGGCGCGGCCCAAGACTCCGCTGGCAGAGGCGATGGCCAGACGTTTCGCCTCGGAACTGAGCGACATGTCGACTACGGTTTGCGATTCGGCGATCCTAATGACTAACTCGTTGCCTTGAATGCTCCACTCGCCTTCTGAAAGCATGGAGACGAGGATGCGCTGGTTGCCGTCAGTTAGTGCTTGCAGGACGGCGTTCTGCAAATGTTCCATTTGTGGTTGCGGTGCAACGATTCCTGCTTCTTGCGTCGGTTGCGATTGCGAGTCTGGCTGCGGCCGCGGTTCGGCAGAGACGTAGCCAGCTACGTCTCTACGGTCGCGATTTTCGTCCGGAGCGGCCTCGTGCATGGGCACTGCGGAACCCAGGATTACCGGTTCCGGAGAAGCGGCTGCGGCTACGATGCGCGGGCCGTTTGAGGGCGCTGAATCGAGCCGAGCTTCTTGCCTTGGGGTGCCTTTGCGGGCGGAGTCGGCGGCGAAGGGCGAGACAAAATTTGGACGAGCGGCAGAAGTTGGCTCTGGGCGGCGCGTCTCGGAATTCGATATTCCAGAATTCGGCGCGCTGCCAACGATGGCCGGTCTCGCCGGAGGCCTTTGCGCGCTGGGTGCGGGAGCTACTTCACTCAGCAATTGCTCGATGGGCAGCAGTTTTTGCGCGTGAGCCATTTTCAGGAGGCCGAGTTCGAGGTGGAAACGTTGTTCCTGTTTGTACCCCAGTTCGCCATAAGTGCGAAGCATGATCTGCAGGTGACGAGTGAGGTCTTCTTCGCCGAACCATTCGGCGACGCGGGCGACGCGCTCGCGTTCTTCGCTGGAAACTTGTAACAGCGGAGAATCCTTGCCGGCGATGTTCGCAACCGTGGCGTTGCGCAGGAAACGGACCATCTGGCGGGCGAAGTGCGTGGGGCTGTGGCCTTCGCTGATCAAGTGGTCGACCTGACGCAAGACTTCTTCGCTTCGGCCTTCGGACACCGCTTGCATTACTTGTTCGAGGATGTGAGCTGGAGCGGCACCGACCAGATTGCGCACCGAGTCGGCGGTAATTTTTCCGTTCGATGAGGCGATCGCTTGGTCGAGAATGGAAAGCGCATCGCGCATGGAGCCGTCGCCGGCTTCTGCCAGCAAGGCGAGGGCATCGTCGTCGGCTGCGATTTTTTCGCGGGTGACGAGGTCGCGCAACTGGGTGACGATGGCGTCGAATTTGACCGCGCGAAAGCTGAAGTGCTGGCAGCGCGAGCGGATAGTTTGGGGAATGTCCTCAGGTTGCGTGGTGGCGAGCATGAAGACGATATGGTCGGGTGGCTCTTCCAAAGTTTTGAGCAGGGCATTGAAAGCCGCGTCGGTAATCTGGTGGGCTTCGTCGAGGATGTAGATTTTGAAACGATCGCGCGCGGGGCGATAACGCGCGGCTTCGCGAAGTTCGCGAATTTCATCGATGCCGCGGTTCGTGGCGGCATCGATCTCGATTACGTCGACGGCATTCCCCGCGCGAATTTCGGTGCAAGACTCGCAGACGCCGCAGGGCTCGGGAACCGGCTTATTTTGTGAGCGGCAGTTCAGCGCCATGGCCAGGATCCGAGCGACCGTGGTCTTGCCAATACCGCGGTGGCCGCTGAAGATGTAGCCGTGGGCGGTGCGTCCCTGTTCGATGGCGTTCTGAAGAGTGCGGGTGACATGCTCCTGGCCGATGACCTCGGAGAATTTCTGGGGACGGTATTTGCGGGCCAGGACGGTGTAACTCATGGGCGGAAGAGACGATTATACGTGATGGAGCGGGTCGGTTGCCGGTTTCCGAGACAAAAGCTTGAACCGCGGAGAGCACTGAGAACTGGCGCTGAGTATGCGAAGAACGACTGATGGCGCTTGCTAAGCCGCGGTGCACGCGATAGGCTGGTGCCTAGAGATTTTGTGTGGGCGGCACTGCGCCGAGGCGCATCTAGCATGGGCCGAAAAGGGAGCGTTTATGCAATTGAAATTGACGAAGCGAACAGTGGACGGAATTCTGGCCATCGAGTGCAACGGGCGGATTGTTTTTGGCGAGGAGTCTTCCCTGTTGCGGGATGAGGTAAAGAAGGCGATTGCGAATAACATCAAGCGGATTGTGCTGAATCTCGGCGAGGTAAACTACATCGATTCGGGAGGGCTGGGCACGCTGGTGGGGCTGCATACTACAGCGCATAACGCCGGGGCCAGCGTCAAACTGGCGAACCTGACGAAGCGTGTCGGCGACCTGCTGCAGGTTACCAAACTGCTGACGGTGTTTGATGTGTACAACTCGGAATATGAGGCGCTGGAGTCTTTCCGCACGGCCGCGTAGGAAATCCTCACTTCTCATCCTTCGATTCCTTGCTGGTGCGGTCTGCATCAACGTTAAAGTCCCCACCCTGCCGCAAAGAACGCTGCAAGGATGGGGCACCTAGTTCATAACGGAGTAATGGACTTTGAGGCGAGTAGTGCGCGCTTCTCGCGCGAAGAAAACCAATCCGAACAACTCTGGCGAGTTGCGGCTGCGGATCGAGCGGGCGATTCGGGCGATTCCGCGCGGTAAAGTTTCGACCTATGGCGCGATCGCGCGGGCGGCGGGATTTCCGGGGGCAGCGCGTCAGGTGGCGGCGGTCTTGCGGCGTGGATTTGGATTGCCGTGGCAACGGGTGTTGGGAGCGGGCGGCGCTATCAAGTTGACCGCGGATTCGGCGATGGAGCAGAGGCTGCGGCTGGAGGCGGAGGGCGTGCGCTTTCGCGGGCGGCTGGTGGATATGAAAACGTGTGAGTGGAAGTTTCAGGCGAGGCGAGCGAGCAGATAGTTTGCGAAATAGTGGTCCGTTTGACAGAAGTCCCGGCGTGAGAGTGAGCGCTACTTTTATTTTCAGCTGCCGTCGCAAGTATTCTTTCGCCCCTTCGGGGCTTGCTTCAAATTATTCTTTATTCCCACGGCTTGCGCCGTGGGCTGCATTCTTTCGCCGCTTCGCGGCTGCGGACGTCCCCTCTTCCGCTGTTCTGGGCGGCGGGCTGACAGCCGAGGCACTGTCGCTACGCGATTTAATTGTCGCGCTGTGATTATTTTTTGAATTGGGCGTCGATTTCTACCTGGTATCCCGTCACCATTTTGTTGGTTTCGTTGGCCATGCCGACGATGGCCATCAGCTCGTTGAACATCGCGTCGGTCATGCCTTTTTTTTGCGCCGAGGCGGTGTGGGAGGCGATGCAGTAGTGGCACTGGTTAGTGACGCTGACCGCGACATAGATCATCTCTTTAGTTACGGCGTCGAGGGCACCGGGAGCCATGATCTGCTTGATGTCTTCCCAGGTGCGTTTAAGCGTGGCGGGATCGTGGGCGATGGCTTTCCAGAAATTGTTGATCCAGTCGGTTTTGCGGGTGGCCATGATGTCGTCGTAGACGGCGCGGACTTCGGGGGTGGCATCTTGGTATTCGATTAGGCCGAAGATGGACATTTTTGTCTCCCATTCTTGACTTTTTTTCACCACAGAGACACAGAGACACAGAGAAAGACAACTCCTTGTGAAAAAGCTTTCTCTGTGTCTCTGTGGTGAAATTGCTCTCGTATCCCGATCTGGCGATGCCGTGGCGGCGGCAGAGACGTAAGGAGTTACGTCTCTACGATAGGGTGCCGTTCAATAATTTCTCCAGGTTTTCCGCTGCTACCCTCACGCCTACATAGAAATGGCCGAAGAGCGCATAGACGGCGCTGACTTCGTCGAAGCGCATTTCGTAGATCAGCTTCTTGAAGACTAACGGGTCTTCGGCGAAGAGGTTGACGCCCCACTCCCAGTCGTCGAATCCAATGGAGCCGCTGATGATTTGTTTGACTTCTCCGGTGTAACGGCGGCCGATCAGGCCGTGATCGTTCATCTGGCGTGCGCGCTCTTGGAGAGGAAGTTTGTACCAGTTCTTGTCTTCGCCACGGCGCCGGTCCATGGGATAAAAGCAGGCGTAGCGATGCGGGGGGATTTCTGGATAGAGTCGCGGGCGCATGGCTTCCCTGTGGCGCTCGAGTTTGCAGGCAATCTCGGCTTTCCACTGGTCGGAGTGGGGTTCGATACCCTGGTCAGTGAGTTCTTTGTAAATCTTGATGGTGGATTCGTACAGACCGAGTTCGATGATCGAAAGATAAGAGGAGGTCGGTTCCAGGTAATCGCTGAGGCCGAGATGGGCGAGTTGGAGTTCGGCCTGATTGAGATCGGCGAAAGATTCGCGGAAGTGGATCAGCATGAGGTCGCCCTTGTGGCCGATAAGCGAGAAGAGGGCGGACTGACCGGCGGTGTTTTTCTCCATGGCGGAGAGCGCGTCGGAGGCTTCTTTAGCGATGGCGGATTTTTCAGTGGCCGGCAGGGCGCGCCAGACGGGCCAGCGCACGCGCATCATCTGGTGCAGAACGCTGTAACCTTCGGTAGTAAGCGGGACCGCGGGAATATCCGTAGCGACTTGGGGTCGCGGTGGGTGTGTGGTTGTCATTCGGGCCTCTTTCCGGATCTGCTTCCGGACTGCACAGATATTGTACGCGGGGACGGCGCGGAACATTTGCGCGGCGAATTCATGCAAGAAATTGGCCGGAAAGAAAACGGCGCACTTCCTTTCGGAAGCGCGCCGGATTGCGACGGGGAAGTTAGAAACTGAAGCGCGCGCCCACCGTGACGACGCGGCCAGCAAGAGCGGCCTGGGCCTCGCCGAAGTTCGAGTTGGCAATATTATTGGAGATGCTCGTCGGGTTGAAGTTCAAGTTGTTAAAGACGTTGTAGGCATCGAGCCGGAGCTCAAACCGGGCGCTTTCACCGGTTATGCGATTGTTGGGCAAGCCAAAAGCCTTCGAGACGGTCAGATCCACGTCTCTATAGCCAGGACCGTTGAGTGAGTTGCGCTCCACACCGGGCGACTGAGGAAGCGCGTTGCCGAAAGCTGGGGTGGATTTCCCAGTGTAGGCCGTGTAGGTTGGGGTTGCAAAATATGCCGCGCCACCGTTGGGATAGTTGGCACCTGTCTTGAACTGGTCGTTGCTGGTGCTGGTGCCCGCGCCGCCCAGGTAGGCGGAGGGCTGCAGGGTCGTATATCCGCAATTGTCGCAATAGAGGCTTCCGCCACCGTCGATGGGATTCGCCACGCTGACCAGCGGAGTCCAAGGGAATCCAGAGTGAATGTTGAGGATGCCGCTGAGCGACCAGCCCCCGACGATCTTGTCTACCCAAGCCCGATTGCCGTGGAAGAATACCGGTTGCCACATGCCAAAGAGCTTGAACGCCTTGCCCACGTTGTAGTCAGAGCGGCCGTAATTCAGGTCGGTGTTATAGGGATAGATCTGTTCCGAGTAGGGCGCAGAACTGGTGTCCAGACTCTTGGCCCAGACGAATTGCGCATCCGCCATAAACTGGCGCCCGAAATCGTGCTTCAACTCGGCCAGCATGGCGTTGTAGTTGCCGCGGCCTAAAACGCTCCAGTAGTCGCCGCCACCGATCTGCGGGTTTAGTTGATAGCCCAGAGCCGCAGCAACGTTCGGGTTCTCGTGGAAATAGATGTTTCGCGACAGGGTCCCCTGATATCCCAACGAAGCTACAAACTTATGCCCCAGATCGTATTGAGTATCGAGCGAGTAGTGATGGACACGCATGGTGGGAAGCGTATTGGGGTAGATGTTGACGTTAACTGAGCTTCCACCGCTGGGTAGCCCATTAGGACCAAATGCGTTCGGCGAAACCGCATTCGGGTTCGATGGGTAACCGGTGATCGAGTGCAGATTGGAGGAGGTGGCATAGAGGATGCCGGGATTCGACCCTGACGGAGAGCCCATCTCCAACGTGGGATGAACAACCAAGCCGGGATTATTCACGATGCCGGAAGAAATCGCGATTTCTTCCTGGTTGTAGTTCAGGCCGTAACCGCCGCGGATCACGAGCCGGTCTTTGAAGACAGTCGGACTCCAGGCAAAACCGAGTTGGGGCCCAATATTATCCTTCTGCGCGGTCCAGGACTGTCCCTTGTGAACCACAAGGCCAGTCAAGAAGGCAGCGCCGGCTCCGGGAGTGGCCACAAACATATTGTTCTCTTTCGAAGAGAGAGGGCTGAAGTAAGACCAGCGGAGGCCAAGATTGAGGGTCAGGTTCGGTCGAACTTTGAAATCGTCCTGGGCAAAGAAGCCTAAGATGTTCGTGCGATCGTCCTGACGCAGGGTGGTTGGAAAACCGTTGACCGGATTGAAATTCGTATTTTCGGAATGGGGCGCATCATTGAGGAAGTCCCAAATGTTGTAAAAGGCATAGTTTGGCACACCACAACCCGCGCACTCTTGGAGGTAATACAGTCGCGTAACTTCGCCGCCAAACTTGATGGTATGGTTCCTGATGATTTTGGTGGCCACATCCTTGTAAGTGTAAGTCCATTGGTTCAGGATGCTGCCGACATTCGGTCCAAATTGACTGATGTTTGTGCTGTTGGCGAGGCTGCCGACTTGTCCAATGGTATCGGTAGGAAGTCCGACCGGCGCCTGCGGATTGTCGGCGACTTCATTCCAGCGCCATCCCGCGGCGTTCACGCGAAGTTCGTTCAGGAAACTGGGTGAGAAGGTGTGGTTCCAGAGCGCAGAGTACGCGTTGTTGACTTGCTGGTGATGGAACAGATTGTATTGACGGGCGGGGCCGTTCAGGGACGTCGTCGACTGTGGAACCCAATAAATGGCAAAGGCGATGCGATTCGTGGAGTTGAGATTGGCATCGGCGCGTCCATTGTACTGAGCCTTAGAGTAAGTGCTGTTGGCGGTGGTGACGTAGTTCGCAATGTCGGCGATGCCGTCGAGGCCGCCGCCAACACCCGGGTTCGAAGTGCTGCTCCAGCCGAGATCCTGAGTACCTAAGCCGGTCGTCAAGGGCGAGCCAATATCCAAACCCTGGCCCGGAATGGTTCGGCAGTTCACATTCTCTGTCAGCCCGGCATCGGCACAGGTAGAGGGATTGATGCTTGTGCTATTGACGCCTGCACCGGGAAAGCCGAGATAGGTTGCGGCAATGCTTCCCGAAGGGGCTGATTTGTCGAAAGCCGGGGTTTCGTACCATCCGTTGGAAGTGCTGGGCTGCTGGGCTGGACTGCGAACCGTCTCGTAATCGAAGAAGAAGAAAACCTTATTTTTCCAGATGGGGCCGCCGATGCTGCCGCCGAATTGATCGAAGAAATTTTGATCTTTCAAAACGCTCTGGTGCAAACCATTGAAACGCTGGTAGGCGTTCAGTCCTGGGCGGTGGATGGTAAAGAAGGCGCTGCCATGGAAATTGTTCGAGCCGCTCTTGGAAGTGAGCTGAACCTGGGCGCCACTAAATCGACCGTTCTCGGCATCGTAGCCATTGGAAAGAACTTTTACGTTCTCAACGGAATCTTCCGATGGCGTGATGACTGTAGTTCCACCCCACACAGCGCTGGTTGTGCTGATGCCATCAATCGAATAGCTATTGTTCTCATATTGCTGGCCCGCCGCGAGAGCTTGGGGCCCATTTTCCGTCTGAAAAATACCGGAGCTGCCGCCGGTGCCACCGGGACCCTGCGTTCCGGGCAGGTTTTGGCCATTACCACCGCTTCCCTGGGCGCCGTCGCCGAAGACGCCGGGCGCCAATTGGACCAGTTGATAGACATCACGTCCGAACGAAGGCATGTGCTGAATTTGATTGTCAGTGACGACGCCGTTGATGGAAGCGGTCTCGCTCTGCAGTAAGGGTTCGGTCTCGGCATTCACGGTGACAGTTTGCGACGCAGCTCCAACCGTGAGCTGGACGTTGACCGCGTTCGCCTGTTCAGGGATCAGTTGCAGATTGTCGATGACTTTCTTCTCGAAGCCGTCCTTTTCCACTTCCAAACGGAAGGGCGCGGCGGGCAGCGCATTGAAGTTGTACACACCGGCATCGTTGCTGGTCCGAACCTGCGTTTCACCGGTTGCGGGATTGGTCAGCGTGAGGTTGGCGCCGGGAACCACTGCGCCCGTGGTGTCGGTCACCACGCCCTGAATGGAAGTTCGGTACTGCGCGTGCGCCATGGCCGCGGAAAGGAGGATGCAGGCAAACATCGAAACGGCACGCAGCGTGGACGAAGTGGATGGGCTCATGGACTTTCTCCCGGTCATAGCTTGAAGTGCGACCCTCGAAGTACTACTTCTGAAGTTGCGTTTACTAAAACGTTAGAAAAGCGTTTTAGTAGCGGTAATGGCGCTTATAGCATGGGTGAATTTTCACAGTCAAGTACATTGTTTCCGGGACTAAGATGCGAAAAAACCTTATGGCGAGAAGAAATATTAATCAGCGCGCATTAACGATTTTATTGCGCGAATTCTTCTTTGGCTCGCGAAAGGCAGACGATTGGTCATCAACGTTATGTTGAGGAAGATTCGATGAGTAGAGGACCGCAGCGCCTGGCCAATCCTCTATGTGGGACGGCCGCTCCTGGGGACGCGGCAAGTGGTTTCGCGGATGATCAGTTTGGGTTCGACAATGGTTTCGCCCCCATGGGAATCGGATGCGGAGCGGCGGATGCGGCGGAGCAGAGTTTCGGCGGCGATTCTTCCCATTTCACGGAGTGGCTGGCGAACCGTAGTCAGCGCTGGATTCTGATAAGCGGCGCTCTGGATATCGTCGAAGCCAACTACGGAAACATCGTCGGGAACCCGAAGCCTGGCCTCGCGAAGGGCACGGATAGCGCCCATCGCGGAGATATCGTTAAAGGCAAACAGCGCTGTGAATTTTTTGTGTGAAGCGAGCAATCTGCGGGTTGCCTCGTATCCCAGTTGGGGAGAACTAGAGTCGCCTTCGAGCTGAGCGATGAGGGCGGGAGAGATCTGAAGGTTCAGTTCGCCGGCGGCCTTCTCAATGTTTGCCCAACGAACTTCGGTATCGGAACTGAATTCCTGTCCCTTGATGAAGGCTATGTCGCGATGTCCGAGTTGAAAAAGATGCTTGAGAGCGACCTCCGCGGCGCGGACGTGGTCGAGCACGATGTTGGTTACACCTTTGACCTGGTTGTGTCCCGATACCGTAACGACAGGAATGGAGAGAGAGAGCGTCCAGGGAGTATCGACTGCGATCAGGCCATCGACCGAGCGCTCCAGAAAGAGTCGCGGATATTCGTCAATCAGGTCAGGCCGATGGCGGTGGCTGACGACAAAATAAAAATATCCCTCCTGCAGAAGATAGTCTTCGACGCCGCTCATGACCGAAGCGGAGTAGCCGTCACTGACTTCGGGGACGATCACGCCAACGGTGAAGCTGCGTTGGGCGCGCAGGGAGCGGGCAAAGAAGTTCGGACGATATTTGTACTTGCGGGCGGCGGCGAGAACGCGATCTTTCGTTTCCTGCGGGATGGAGTCGGCGACGGGGGAGCGGTTGATGACGAGCGAAACGGTCGCGGGGGAAAGCGCGAGGCGCTCCGCCAGTTGTTTGAGGCTGACGGGTTTGGGCCCCATGCGCACGGTTCGCGCGGCGCCCTGGGCGCGTTTTTTTGTCGGCACGCTGCGCAGTCTCGCACAAACGAATCGGGCTAGCAAGCCTATGTTTTGCGAAATTTAGGCGCAATATTGATTGACATTAACGGGGAAAACGGTTTTCATACATTGCAATAATCCCCTACTAACCCGATTTAGTAGCTAGTGGGAAGTTACGACAGAGGTACTACCCCATGCCATTCCTTATGCGCAGTATCAGTGCGTCTCACTGGATATCAGGAATAAGCCGCTCGATAACGAGGAAGACTGCAAGCGCACTGCTGCTCGGCGGAATATGTGTAAGCGTGAGCGGAACTGCGTTGGCTCAGGCGGCGGCGGACGGCATAGCAGACAAGAGTCTCGACGCGCGTGTGGAATCGATTCTGCGCGGAATGACGCTCGAAGAAAAAGTTGGACAGCTGGTGCAATACTCCGCCGGGCAACCGACCGGGCCGGGAACGGGCAGAAGCGATTATGAAGACATGATTGCGAAGGGGCAGATCGGGTCGCTGTTTAACGTGGTCGATCCGCATGAGATCAATCGATATCAGAAGATTGCAATGGAGAAATCGCGGCGGCACATTCCGATCTTGTTCGGGCTCGACGTAATTCACGGATTCAAGACAGAGTTTCCCATTCCCCTGGGGCTGGCTTCGACCTGGGACCCGTCGATTGTGGAGAAAGCCTCTCGCGTGGCGGCAATGGAGGCAGCGGCTGACGGCATCCGATGGACATTCTCGCCGATGGTCGACATTGCGCGAGATGCGCGCTGGGGACGCATGGCGGAAGGCGCTGGAGAGGATCCGTTTTTGGGTTCGGCAATGGCGGCGGCTTATGTGAAGGGATATCAGGGATCGCGACTGGACGCGCCGGACAGCATTGCGGCTTGTGTGAAGCATTATGTCGGTTATGGCGCGGCTGAGGCTGGGCGCGACTACAACAGCACGGAAATTTCGGAACACACGTTGCGGCAGTTTTATATGCCGCCGTTTCACGCGGCCGTCGGCGCCGGGACGGCATCATTGATGAGCGCATTCAATTCTCTGAACGGCGTGCCTTCGTCGGCCAATCCGTTTACGTTGAAGGAAGTTTTGCGAAAGGAGTGGGGCTTTCGCGGACTCGTGGTCAGTGACTGGAATGCGATTGGCGAACTGATTCCGCATGGCATCGCGAACGACGGGGAGACCGCAGCGCGCAAAGCCTTCCTGGCGGGCGTCGATATGGATATGGTGAGCAGCCTGTACCACGACCACTTGCAGGAGATCGTGAACTCGGGGCAAGCGACGCCGGCAGAACTGGATGAAGCGGTGCGGCACGTGCTGCGCGTGAAACTCGCTTTAGGTCTATTCGAACATCCTTATGTGGACGAGGGCGCAACCGCGAATGCGTTCAACCATCCAGAGAGCCTGGCGCTGGCTCAGACTGCGGCGGAGCGATCGTTTGTGCTGCTCAAGAATGCAGACGGCCCCGGGGGCAAGGCGCTGCTGCCGTTGGGGACGGGGATTCAGAAGATCGCCGTCATCGGACCCCTATCTGACAATTCCTGGGCTGCGGGAGGAGCGCCGCAAGGGCAAGGACCGCGGGTTTCGCTGCCGGCGGCGTTGGCGCGGCGACTTGGCGAAAGCCACGTGGTGAGCCTGAAGGGCGTGGGGATTCTAGACGGCAGCGATGAAGAGATTGCCGCTGCCGTGGCGGGTGCGGAAAAAGCCGACGTGGTTATTCTGGCGCTCGGCGAGAGTTCGGAGATGAGTGGCGAGGCGGCTTCACGGGCGCATTTGGGTCTCCCGGGAAGACAGCAGGAATTGCTGGAAGCGGTTGTTCGTACGTGCAAGCCAGTGGTTTTGATTCTCTTCAGCGGGCGGCCGTTGACTGTGCCGTGGGCATTTGAACATGTGCCGGCCGTGATTGCGGCCTGGCAGCCGGGAACTGGCGGAGGACCGGCGCTGGCGCGAACGCTGCTCGGCGATGCCAATCCCAGCGGAAAATTGGTCGTAAGTTGGCCCCGGAGCGTGGGGCAGGAACCGCTATATTACAACCATCTCAATACCGGGCGCCCGGCTGGCAACATGGATCTGACGCGCCCGCCGAGCGACGTTGCCAGCCGATATCTGTCGCGCTACATCGATGAGCAAAACACGCCGCAGTTTCCCTTTGGTTATGGCGGTTCCTATACCAGTTTCTCTTACGGTAGCACTACGATCAGCACGCAGCAATTGAGTGCGGCGTCGTTAAATAAGAGTTTGGAGAAGGGTGCGCCCGCGACTATGACTGCCGAGGCCGACGTCACGAATACTGGGGCGCGGCCCGGGGAAGAAGTTGTACAGCTATACATTCAACTTCAGGGAACCAGCGTTGCGGAACCAGTCCGCATGCTGAAGGGATTCAGGACAATTTCTATAGCTCCGGGAGAAACGAAACATGTTCGGTTTGAATTAAAGCCGGAGGATTTTGCGATCTGGAACGATCACAACCAGTTCGCGGCTGAAACTGCAAAACTCAACGTCTGGATTAGTCCCGACTCCGCGGAGGGAGCGCCGGCACAAGCAGAGATCGTGCCCTAGACAAGTAGTGTTTTCCTAGTAGGAGGTCACCTGAAGGTATGCACATCGTGAAACGTTGCAGGCGATTCATTCATCGGATGACGGCGATACTCGGTCTCCTGTTTCTGGGAATGGTTTGCTTCAGCGCGGCCGCCTGGGGCAGCACAGAATATTATCGCCATGTCGTCTTCGACAATAGCCTGACGCCGGACTCTTATTTCTACAGTGGCGGCATGGCCAATGGGTCGAGCTTTCTTGAATTGAAAGATCGCCGCCTTCCCGTCGAGACGAAGACCTTTCTGACGCCGCCGAATGCGCTTCGCCTGCAGTGGCAGTCGCAGGCCGGTGGAGGATGGGAAGCGGAAATCCGGGTACAGGGTTTTCGCAATCGCTTCCCGGCATTTGAAGGGCACAATCTTTATTTCTGGTGCTACGCGACTGGGGCGATTGCGGCGGACGATCTGCCCATGATTCTGCTTTCAAACCGCGGCGAAGGGGTCGCCGAATTTCCAGCGGCGTTCAGCGAACCGCTGGCGCTTGGCAAGGTCACGGGAAACATTCCGGCCGGGCAGTGGATTCAGGTACGGATTCCGTTTTCAGATTTTCATATTGCATCAATTTATCCGTTACGGCTGCAGGATTTGCAGAATGTGGTTTTTCATCAGGGGCGCGCCGACGGAATGCGCCACACTCTGATCGTCGATGAAATTCGCGTCGGAGACGATGAGGGGGCTAGCGATGCCACACTGCCGGTTCCCCAGAATCTTCGCGCGATCGGTTACGACCGGCACGTGGAGGTGCGATGGGATTCGGCGAGCACTTCCCTGTTTGGCCGCTACGTCATCTATCGCTCCATCGGCGGCCAGGACTTCGAGCCGGTTGGAATTCAGCTACCCGGAACGAATCGTTACTCGGATTTTCTGGGAAAGCCGGGAGTGACGGCGCAATACAAAGTCGCGGCGGCCGACTGGCAATATCGAATGTCCGCTTTCTCGAACACGGCTACGGCCTCGACCCGCGAATTCAGTGACGACGAACTGTTGACGATGCTGCAGGAAGCTTGCTTCCACTATTACTGGGAGGGCGCCGAACCTCACTCGGGAATGACCCGGGAAAATATTCCTGGCGACGATCGCATCGTGGCGACCGGAGCGAGCGGGATGGGAATTGCCGCGCTGATTGTGGGCGTGGATCGGCGGTTCATTACGCGAGCGCAGGGCATCGAGCGACTCACTCGCATCGTGGATTTTCTGGAACACGCGCAACGCTATCATGGTGCGTGGTCGCACTTCATGGACGGCAACACAGGGAAGACGATGCCGGTGTTTGGCATGTTCGACAATGGCGGAGATCTGGTGGAAACTTCGTTTCTGATGGAAGGATTGCTGGCGGCCCGGCAGTATTTTCGCGGCGACAGCGAGGCGGAGCGCGATCTGTACCGGAGAATCTCCCAACTGTGGGAGACGGTGGAATGGGATTGGTATCGCGGTCCCGAATCTGGAGACTTTCTCTACTGGCACTGGTCGGCGGAGTGGGGATGGCAGATTCAACATCGGCTGACTGGTTTCAACGAAGTGATGATTACGTATCTATTGGCGATGTCATCGCCGACACACGGCGTTCCCGCTGAGATGTATTACTCCGGATGGGCAAGCCAGTCGGAACTCGCGGTTCGCTATCGAGCAGGCTGGTCGGGCAGTGTGGATGGAGATCATTACTACAACGGACACACCTATTACGGGATCAAGTTGGACGTGGGCGTGGGAACGGGTGGGCCGCTGTTCTTCACGCATTATTCGTACCTCGGATTCGATCCGCATCGTTTGCACGACCGCTACACGTCTTCCTATTTCGAGAATAACCGCAATATGGCGCTCATCAATCGAGCGTATTGCATTGCCGATCCGAAACACTTTCCCGGATACGGGCCGAATGCGTGGGGTCTGACGGCGAGCGATGGGCCGGAAGGTTACGTGCCGCATGCGCCCGACGCGAACAACGATCGTGGAACTCTGACGCTGACGGGAGCACTCGCTTCTTTTCCGTATACACCGGAGGCGTCGATGGCAGCGTTTAAGCACTACTATCGCGACCTGGGAGCCCAACTCTGGGATGTTTATGGACCGCGGGACGCTTACAATCCGCAGCAGGACTGGGTTTCGCTCATTTACATGGGGCTGAACCAGGCCCCGATCACGGTGATGGTGGAGAACTACCGAACTGGACTGGTTTGGAAAAGCTTTATGGCGAATCCGGAGATCGAGGTGATGCTGCAGAAACTGGACGCGGTAACTAGGAAGTAGCGGCGCTTGAAGGGGTTTCTGGCTGAGTTCTCAGTTAGTTTACGCATGGAAAAGAGCGACGGGGAATCCCTGAAGTAGATCATCCACCATCACGTGCTTTTCGCCAGCTTCATTGCGGGACACCAACTTCTTCTGCGCAAGAACGTCGTCCCACTGGGTTGGGGAGTCCGCTGGCAACGTGAGACTCGTATCGCCCCAGTTGAATTCTCTTTTCCCTTTTGCGGGCACTTGCGAAAGCCATCGGGGAACCGCGGCCAACACCCACCCATTCCCCTTTCTCCGAAGAAACGCGGTCACATTGCGAGAATAAGAACCCGCGGACTGGAGCGGGATGAATTCTCCGTCGCGGAAGAGATCAGCGTGATCGCGGCGAAAGCGAATCGCTTTCCAGATCAGGTATAGCTTGATGCATCCATCGTGCCAATTTTCGACGAGAGTATGCAAAGCGTGGGAGTCAGCATGCACGAGGCTCTCGAGGGCGGCCGTTCTCTTACTGAAGTCGACTGGACCGCGATTGTCGGGATCGACGAGGCGCAGGTCCCATAGTTCGGAACCCTGATAGAAATCCGGAACGCCGGGCGCGGCGATCTTCAGCAGCGTTTGAGAGAGACCGTTCACCATGCCGAAATATGCGACCTTCTTTTGAAACTGGCGGAAATCGTCGAGGAACTCGCGATTGTCCTGCGACGACAGGATTTCGGCGACAAATTTCACGAGTGCGTCCTCGTGCGGCTGATTGGGACGCGTCCAACGCGTGTGCACCATGGCTTCGCGAGTAGCTTTGATGATGTGATCCTGCACTCTTTTCAGCAGAGTGTCACAATTTTGGTGATCGAGTGGCCATACGCCGAGGAGGGTTTGATAAAGGAAGTATTCTTCGTTGCGATCGGGCACAGGCTCTCCCTTAACCTGTTCTTTGTGCTTCGCATTCTGCTGCTCCCACAGCTCCAGGTGATGCTTCCAATCGGCAGGCATTTCGGAAAGCACATTGAGGCGCGCGCGCACGTCTTCACTTCGTTTGGTGTCGTGGGTTGAACTGGCGTTGAGGCCGCCGGGCCATTTTTCTTGCCGGTTCTTCAGGAAGGCACAAAACTCTTCGAGCGAGGGTGCATCCGACGGGCCCGGTGCTCCGCCGACTTCATTCAATGACAATAGCGGGTGGTAGACATAAAGGGCCGTGTCTTCCAGGCCCTTGGCCACGATCGGACCGGTGAATTGCTGCCAGCGCATTACGAAAGCGAGACGAGCTTCGCGCTGGTCGACCAGCACGTGAGGCGGGTTCAGGATCAGCAAAACCTCGCGAACAAAATCGAAATAGGCGGGGTCCAAATTGGGGGCTCGGCTTCGCGCCCCGGTTAAGGCTTCTTCAATGTATTTGGTGGCGTGCGCAGGCACGTCCATGTTCCGGATATAAGTGCGATAGATAGGGAGGCAGGCGGTTACTTCGATCAGAGCGTCGATTAACTGTTCGCGGTTCAACTCGCGCGCGTAGCGATCCTGAGCGGCAAGTTCAGCCAAATGCCGGCCCAGGGTACGCATCTCGACACCGAGAAGCGTATTCATGACAAGTTTTTTCTTTTGATAAACGACGTCGGAAAACGTCTGCCGGCGGCCGATAAAGTTGGAATAGATTTCCTCCATGTGGGGTTCGCCTTGCGGGTCGACGAAGAATCGGTTGGCTTCATTGAGGTAGTCATAGCCGGTAGTTCCGCTGACCGGCCATTCCTCGGGCAGGCCTTCGTCGCGTGCCAGGATCTTCTCGACGAGCACGTAGGACGATGTTTCTTTTGTAGTCTCATCGGAAGAAAGCCGTTCTTGCAGCCTGTTCAGATAGGCCAGCGGATCACGAAGACCATCGATGTGATCGACGCGCAATCCGGCGTAGGGGTTCTTCGACACCAGGCGCAGGATATAGCCGTGAGTCGCTTCGAATACGACCGGGTCTTCGACTCGGATTCCCACAAGTTCGGCGATGGTGAAGAAGCGCCGATAATTGATGCTTTCATTCAAATTCTGCCAGAATGCCAGTTTGTAATTCTGTTCCGCGAGCAGCCGTTGGAGAAAGCCGAAGCTGCCGGAATCGCCTTGTTTGCCATTGATATCGGCGACATTCTCCTCCACAAAACTCGCGACTTCCTGGCTACTGGCCAAGAGAGAGCGGAGGCGGTCCCGAGACGACTCGAATCGCAAGCGGCGGTCGGCCGTGGTTTCGGCAGAGCGTCGATCTGCCCCGGAGAGTTCGCCGAAAGCCGCTAAGATTCCTGAGTACTCGTGGAAAGCGGGAGCATCTTCGCCCAGAACTTCTTTCAGCCGATCATGACGATGATTGAGGATCGCATGATAAGAGCGGGGAGTGAGGGGGAATAGAGAATCGAAATACTGAAAAAAGAAACGGCTGTCCTGAAATGTAAGTTTAATTTCGCCGGAGTCGAGAGCCTCGCCGAAAGGGCGGCCGAGGACCGGAAGAAGGATTTTGCCGTCAAGACTGCGGGAGTGGGGATGCCATTCGATATCGAAGAACGCGGCGAAGGCAGACTGGGCGCCGTTTTCGAGCACATCCATCCACCAGGGATTTTCGGCGCTGGCGGCCATGTGGTTCGGAACCGTGTCGAGCAGCAGGCCCATGCCACGATTTTGCAGTTCGCTTTGCAGAGTTGCGAATTCGTCTTCGCTGCCGAGATCCGGGTTGATGCGCGTGGGATCGGTGACGTCGTATCCGTGGCCACTTCCCTTCCGGCTGGCCAGAACCGGCGATAAGTAGAGATCGGAAATGCCGAGTTCGTCGAGGTAATCGAGGATCTTGATCGCATCGGCAAAGCGGAAGTCTTTATTGAGCTGCACCCGATAGGTTGCGGAGGGCAAGCGTCTAGGCGGCATTTTTAATTTCCGCCTCGGGCAACAAAATGTGCAGTTGCGAGGCCAACCGGCTCAAATCGTCGTGACGGCGCAACGCAACTGGATCCGCGGCCGGAGAATGCCACCCATTCTGCTGGAAGGCTGAGACCAGGGGGTGATAACAGAGATTTTGCGCTTCCCAAAGCACAACCGGAAAAGGGAGCGCGGGGATCAGATCGAGCAATTTGATGATGCGTTCGGCGAGAGCAAGATCGGACGGATTGGCGGCGAATCCGGCAGCTTCTTTTTCGAGACGCTTACGCACTTTGTATTCGAGCGTGGTCGAATCCAGGGCAATCTTGCTGGCCGCCGCCTCACGCAGGAGGCCGTGGATGCTGTCGGGGTCCAGATCGAGACGTTCGAGATATTGCTCCAGTTGGCTATTCAGAGCAATCTGCGCGGCTGACTTCAGGGCGCTCGGGACCGGGATGTCGAGGCCATTGAGGAAGCGAATCAGAGGCGCCTGGCCTTCGAAGACGGCGCGGTAGACGGCCGCGGCTGAATTTAGCGATTCGTTCAAGATGAGGCTCGTAATCTTTCTCTGCTCATCGCGGAATAGTTGTCGCAGCGAGAATGTCTGGTTGCCGTAAACCTGATCGAGCAGGCGAATGACTTCGGCAGTATCTGCCTGGGCGAAAGCTGCGACCAATTTTTGCTGGTCTTCGTCGGAAGCAGCGTCTGCAGAGCGAATGCCGGCGGTCACGTTGTGATCACCAAGATGGAGGACGGTGAAATCGAGATCCGCAGTTTCCTCGGTGATGGCTGACCGAAATCGAGCGCAGCCGTTGGCCAGACGAATCTTTCCTTCGGCTTCCACCGAATAACGGAGGCGTTCCACCTCATAGCAGTAAATACGCGTCTTCTCCGGATAGCTCTCGAACAATGAACTGATGGCGTAGTGACCGCCGACACGTTCGATATCGACCAGAGCGGGCTTCACCCACTTTTCGTAGATCTGGGCGCCGTTTCCATGTTCGGCCAGATTGCTTTTTGCCAGGGCCAGGTGCTGGAGAAATTCCGGCTCGAGTTTCTCCGTGCAGCATTCCTCGGCGAGTTGCAAGGCGCGGCCGGCATAATGAATCACCTGGACGGTTTCGAGACCGGAGACTTCGTCGAAGAACCATCCGCAGCTGGTGTACATGAGCATGGCGTGACGCTGCATCTCAAGAAGTTTGAGGGCAGTGACCTGCTCGTTCGGTTCAAGAGGCCGGATGGCGTGGTCGGCGAAGAATGCCCTACGCGTCTCCTCGGAGCGATCGAGAATCACGCGAATATAATCGTCACGGGTGGCCCACGGCTCGCGGACGAATTCTTTCAGCCGCGACTCGAAGATGGGAGCCAGTTTATCGCGCAGCCAGTCGAGGGCCGCGCGCAGCGGGGCACGCCACTGCTGGTTCCAGGGATGTCCGCCGGAGTTGCATCCACAGTCGCTGCGCCAGCGTTCGATGCCGTGAACGCAACTCCACGAACTATTGTTGACGACCTCCACGAAATGTTTGGGCGGATGCTTTTCGAGAAATTCGCCATAGTTGGTGAGCTTGGCGACGTTTTGTCTTTCGATTTCGTCCAGGGCGTAGCTGAGCGCCATTTCGCCGTGGTGGTGATGATGGCCGTAGCTTTCTCCGTCGGTGGCGATGTGCACGAGTTGGGGACCCTGACGAGAGTCGGAGAAGCCGCTCATGAGGCGATCGGCGAATCGTTTGCCGTCATTGAGCAGCCCTTCGAAGGCGACACCCTGCGAAATGGGGCCGTCATAGAAAAATAAGTTGATCCGCTTTCTAGACGGCAGTTCCGCGAGATAGGCGCGAGCGGGGTCGATGCGGGCGCCGCCCACATCTTCGAACTTCGAGCTGTTTTTTGGCCTTACACGCTGGGCCTGGCGCGGGGCGAGAATCGTAAACTGAATTCCGTTTTCCGCGAGGACCTCGAGAGTTTCGGTGTCAACGGCGGTTTCCGGCAACCACATTCCTTCCGGCTTCCGCCCGAAGCGGCTTTCGAAATCGCGTATTCCCCACTTGACCTGTGTCACTTTGTCGCGGCGATTGGCCAGAGGAAGAATCATGTGGTTGTAACCTTGCGCGATGGCGGAGCCATGTCCGGAAAATCTCTGGATGCTCTGCTGGTCAGCTTCGATGATCGCCTGGTAGACGGGGGCAGCCTGCTCCTTCATCCACGACAAGAGGGTGGGGCCAAAGTTGAAGCTGATCTGGGCGTAATTGTTAAGCAACTTGACGATGCGATCTTGGGAGTCGAGAATTCGCGAAGCGGCGTTGGGAGCATAGCACTCGGCCGTGATGCGCTCATTCCAGTCGTGATACGGGTAGGCGGAATCCTGAAGCTCAATGGCTTCGAGATAGGGGTTTTCGCGCGGGGGTTGATAGAAATGCCCATGAATACAAACGTATTTCACACCGCCTCCGGGTTGCGTTGAATTCGTTGGATGAGCAGGAATGAATGCGGCGACAACCTGGCTTCAGCCGCGGTCGACAGCGTTATCTCGGACGTGACATTCGGGTCAGGGCCGCTCCACTGCGCGTCGGCTGAGTGGATCAGCGCAGTCCACTTTCCCGCCAGATCGGGCGCCCTCAAGGCGACGGGAAATTCGGTGAAGTTGCACAGCATCGCCAATTGTCGGGACGCGCTTTGGCGCTTGATCAAAAGCGCCCCGCTTCCAAGGTCGCGAACGGTGCGCGGGCCCGGCTCACCCAATTCTTGCTGTTCACGAATGCGGATGAGCTGGCGGTAGAAGCGTAATAAGGTGCGGTGAGGCTCTTTTTCTTTCCGGGAGTGATCGAGGGCAGAGCGAGAGAACGTTTGTTCGTCCTGCGGATCGGGCACGCTGTTCTCCCTGCCAAATGCGGCAAACTCCTGCTGGCGGCCGCGACGCACGGCTTCGACCAGTGCAGGATCGCTGTGGCTGGTGAAGTATTGGAACGGGGCAGTCTCTCCATATTCTTCGCCCATAAACAACATGGGTACGAAAGGTGAAAGCAGGGTGATTCCGGCGGCAAGCTTGAGGGCTTCGAATTCGACCAGGGCGGAGAGGCGTTCGCCCGCGGCGCGATTGCCGACTTGGTCATGGTTCTGATTGCACACGACAAATTTTGCCGGTGGGAGGCCCTTGGGGGAGTTGCCGTGGCGGCGCTTGCGGTAGTTGGAGTGTTGTCCGCTGTAATGCCAGCCGTCGCGCAGGGTCGAAGCCAGGGGCACGATGCCTTCGAAATCGGAGTAGTACCCGAGATTTTCTCTTGTCAGCAGAGTATGGACGGAGTGATGGAAGTCGTCGCTCCACTGTGCGTCGATGCCATAGCCTCCGTATTCGGGATCACGCAAAACGCGAGAATCGTTCAAATCGCTTTCGGCGATCAAATGAAGTGGCCGGCCTGATCGATGCGACAGATCGTTAACCGCAGACTTCAGTTCTGCCAGAAAATGACGGGCTCCGAAATCGAAGATTCCGTGGATCGCATCCAGGCGCAGTGCGTCGAAGTGATAGTCCTCGAGCCAATACAATGCGTTTTCGATGAAGAATCTCCTCACATCGTCGCTGTTCTCGCCGTCATAGTTAATCGCTTGACCCCAGGGAGTTTGGTAGCGATCGGTAAAGTACGCGCCGTAAGCACTAAGGTAGTTGCCTTCCGGGCCGAGATGGTTGTAAACCACGTCGAGCACGACGGAGAGGCCATGATGATGTGCTGCGTTCACCAGTCGCTGGAGGGATTCGGGGCCGCCGTAGGAGTTCTGTGGTGCGAAAAGATAGACGCCGTCGTAGCCCCAATTTCGCGAACCGGGAAATTGCGCGACGGGCATGAGTTCGATGGTGGTGACGCCGAACCCGGCGAGTTGCGAAAGATGCGGGATCAGGGCATCGAACGTTCCTTTTGGGGTGTAGGTTCCAACGTGGAGCTCGTAGATGATGCTGCGCTCCAGAGGCGCTCCCTTCCAGTTGTGATCGGTCCAGGCAAAAGCATCTAGGTTGACGACCTGGGAGGGGCCGTGCACTCCTTGAGACTGGAAGCGGGAGGCTGGATCGGGCAAGTCTCGCCCACCATCGAGCTGGTAGAAATATTCAGAGCCGGACTCGAGGCGTTCTACCGTGGCGCGATAATATCCTCCGGCGAGCGGTTCCATGGGAATCAGTTCACCGTGCTCGCACAGAAGATGCAGGCTCACGGCGCGCGCTTGCGGAGCCCATAGAAGGAACTCCCAGGTGCCGTCTGGCAGCCGGTTGGCGCCCACTCGCGTCTCTCTGGTCAAAAGTTTTGTGGATAACATGAGATTACGGCGCCGCTGGAAGGCGCGCCGTTTCAGACTGAGTCGCAGGGCGAGTTTCTCAGCAGCCTTTAGTTTGCGGGAAAATCCCCGCGGAGGGATATACGGGTTACGCAGTAGATGGACGGGAAATATTTCGGTTAGACGCACTGTCTGTGGTACCGAAGATAGTTGGGAAATTCTATATATCGAAGACCCGATAGGACGTGGAGGGCGTTTGGGATTGTAATAAAGTGATCGCAACGTTATAGACAGGGCTGCCGCCAATGGTTTTTCCTTCCAATTGTCCGTGATGGGCGTGGCCGTGCAGCACCAGGTCGGCCCCGTGACGATCGACAACCTCGGCGAGACGCGTAGTACCCAGGAAGGGAAATATTTCAGGAGCTTCGCCCTGAACCGTGGCGCAAATAGGCGAGTAATGGACGACGACGACCCGCTTGGGCGTTCGGAGTTGCGCCATCGCGCGCTCCAGCTTGAGGGCCTCATCGATGGATGCCTGCACAAACTGCTTGATTTCCGGTTCGCCGAACGCCGTTAGCAGGCCACGGCCAAAGCCGCCGACGAAGCCCTTCGTACCGGCGAATCCCACGCCATCGCGCTCGTAGGCCGTGCCATCGAGCACTTTAAGGCCGGCCGCGGTCATCATGCGCATCAGCTCTGCCTGCTTGCCGCTTTCGTAGTCGTGATTTCCAAGGACTGCGATGATTGGGACTCGCGAGCGGACAATGACATTGAGCAGCGGTTCCATTTCCTCGGGCTGGCCGTAATTCGTTAGATCTCCTGCCAGTACCAGCACGTCCGCCTCGTCACGAACCCGGCTTAGCTGATCGTGCAATATGTTATGCAGGGATGGAGAGAAGTGGATGTCGGCGGTGGCTGCGATTCTCATGGGGTTGCGTCCATTGCCGGGAGGCTGCTTAAACGGCGTCGCCTATATTCGTCGATCAGATTGGCTAGTCCCCACTCGTTCACGTCAATGGCAAATTGCTTGTCATCGACCAGACTGCCGCGAAATCTGGCATTCGGGTTGGGATGGGAAGTAACGTCCTGAAAACGTAACAGCAGTTCACGCCACACTTCTTTCGGAACGTAATCGGTTTGCGCCGGATAGCAATACCGAAACAATATGAGCGCCCAAAGGAGCATTTCCCAGTGCTCACCCACCAGCCGCAGAACCCGTTGCCAGTCGAGTCTCCCTCGAACTCCATAGATTACATGGGCAATGTCGGCGCCATCGAACCGCTCGCGGCGGTCGACGAATATTTTTGACGCCACAAGTTCTTCCGCGGCCAGCACGCGGGTCGGCACGCCTTGCACCAAGGCCGGTTTCGCACGCTCGATCCAGGAATCGTTGACCACGATCGTGGCGTTGCTCATGCCGGTGATGAGGTTGACAAAAAAGCCATTGCGATGCGCCTTGTAGAGCCAAACCGGATCACAAACTTCGCACTCGAAACCTTTTTCCCGGAGATAGCGCAGAGCCAGAGCGGCATTCGGAGGGGTCAGAAACAGATCGAGATCCTTGGTGTCACGATAAATCCCGGTGTGCTCGCGAAGCGCAAATGCGCCCGCCACAACAAACGAAATGCCCTTTTTTTCGAGAAGTTCGAGGATTTCATGAAATAGAGCCTGCTGTTCTTCGGGAATGTTGATCGGTCCCGACGAGGTTTCCGGTACAACATGCTCCTCCGCTGGCTGGCGCATCAGACCTTGGATGTGAAATTCCTACCGTACGGTTGTCGCTACACCAGCTCCCGGACCTGTCGGACAAGGGATCTGCCAGCATGGCGCCTTCGGCTTCCGCTCGGGAAGTGTGATGAGCATGTTGCCCCTGGAGCGCTGGCGCTTCTTCACTTCCATTTCCTGGAAATCGACGGGGAATGTGAAGTGACTCGCCGTGCGATAGGAAAGGGCGATTCGCACCGCGAGATCCACTATGGTTTCGACATGGCCCGGCCCCATAATGCGTTCATTGCAGGTCGCGACATCCATGTACAGAGATCGAAGACGACATCCTGCTGAGTGTAAGTTCCAACAAAGTCGTGGAACTGCAGGCCGTGAGCGCCAACACAGGTTGGCCGTCCATCTTGGCATCGTACAAGCCGTTCAACAGATGGATGCCGCCGGGGCCGGAAGTCGCTAAACACACGCCCAGCTTTCCTGTGAATTTTGCATAGCCGCAGGCCATGAAAGCGGCGGATTCTTCGTGCCTGTCCTGGACCAAATGAATCTTGTCCTTGTGAGTGCGGAGCGATTCCATGTTCCCTTGATGCCGTCGCCGGGCAATCCGAATACGACTTCCACATCCTAGTCGATTAAACTTTCGATTAGAACATCCGCGGCTGTCATCGCCATGCTCCGTTTGCTCGCTTAGAAAGCGTTATCTTGAAAGGCGATCCTGAGAGGCGGAAGATCGGCGGTGGTTGAGAAGGAACACGGCTGAGCGGCGCCGCGTCAGTCGTCTTGGTAACATTCATGGCGCTAGAGGCCGGATAGCTGGTACGTCTATCCGGTATTGTCTGTAAGTTCCCTAGTACGATCTTAGGAGTAAGGCTAGTAACCGGAAAATCGAATTCTCTTGTCAGCTCAACATTTCCCACGCAGGTTGTACGATGGTGCCGAATTAGAGGGCATTCAGGCCGGATCTGAAAGCAGGTTCCACATGAGCTATGGCTTCGTCAGGAGCCCGGCCGTGCTCCTTATTATTAGTTTTGCCGTCATTAGCTCGGTCAGCTTGGTGTCAGCGCCCAAGGCCACAGCGCAGCAAGAACAACGGCTGGCTGCATTGGAGAAGTCGTTTGCGAACCCTCCGGATGACTGCCGAATCATGGTGCGTTGGTGGTGGTTTGGGCCGGCCGTCACGAAACCGGAGTTGCAGCGGGAACTGGAACAGATGAAGGCTGAAGAGATTGGCGGAGTCGAAATCGCCACCCTCTACCCGCTCGCGCTCGACGACGCAATATCTCGCGATTCAACGTCTCGCGTTTCAACGATCGGCTTCCACAATCAGCAATTTCTTTCCGAGGAACATCTCGATGCGATTCGCTTTGCCGCGACGACAGCCAGGAAACTCGGCTTGCGGGTTGACGTGACATTAGGGAGCGGCTGGCCGTTTGGCGGCCCTCATATACCGGTCACGCAGGCAGCTGGTGAGTTGCGAGCGGAAACAGTCGCAGTTCCGGCCGGGACAGACTCGATCGCCGTGCCGGACGTTGGTACGGGCGAGCAATTGATCGCGGCTTTTCTGGCTCCTGTTCGGGATGGGAAAGTTGCATTGCAGAACGCGAAGCAGGTTTCGGCTCCTGAAACTGGTCGGCTGCGAATATCTTCGCCGTTGGCAGATGAACGCGATGCAGTCTTTTTTATAGCGAGTCGCACGGGGATGACGGTCAAGCGTCCGGCTATTGGCGCGGAGGGTTTCGTGCTGGATCACTATGATCGCAGCGCGATTGAGATTCATCTCCATGCGGTGGGGGATCGGTTGATGCAGGCATTTGGCGACCATCCTCCGTACGCCGTTTTCAGCGACAGCCTTGAGGATTACGGATCCAACTGGACCGCGGACATGATGGAGCAGTTTCGGATGCGACGCGGGTACGATCTCACCCCCTATCTACCGGCCCTGATCGGCGACGTGGGGCCGCTGACTGCTGCTATTCGGCACGATTGGGGAAGAACACTCACTGAGTTGGCGAACGAACGCTTTCTGCTCCCGCTGCATCAATGGGCGCAGCAGCACGAAACATTATTTCGCTCACAGACTTATGGATATCCGCCGGTCACGCTCTTTAGCAACCGCTATGCTGATCTTCCCGAGGGCGAGGGCAAAGCCTCGCTGATGATGTGGCGAGAATTTTCCGATGTGCGGTGGGCGGCCTCGGCGGGACATCTGTTCGGCAAACCGGTTATCTCTTCGGAGACCTGGACGTGGTTGCATTCGCCCGCGTTTCGCGCTACGCCGCTGGATCTCAAGGCAGAGGCCGATCTACATTTTCTGCAAGGAATCAACCAGTTGGTCGGGCATGGTTGGCCGTATTCGCCGAAAGAAGCCGGAGAGCCGGGCTGGCGAATGTATGCCGCAGCCGCTCTTAATGCGCACAATCCATGGTCGTTTGTGATGCCGGATCTGGCACGCTATCTGCAAAGAGTAAGCTTTGCGCTCCGGCAAGGAAAGCCTGCGAACGACGTGGCGATGCTGCTGCCCAATGACGACATCTGGGCAACATTCGCGGCAAAGATCAATTCGGCCAATCCGGTGATCAACCAGGGCTTCAATACCGCAGGTTCGGGTTTCAGCATCGATGAATCACTCGATAAGAATTCGTTGGTAAGCCGGTTGATTCCGCAGATTCTCGACTCTGGGTTTAATGTTGACTTTATCGACGCCGACGCCATCGAGAGCGTCGGCATTCCTTATGCAGTCCTGATTCTGCCAGGCATTGAGCGGCTTCCACTCGCGACCTACCGGAAAATCGAAGAGTATGCGCGGCACGGCGGAATTGTGATTGCCGCACATAGGCTGCCCTCAACGGCGCCGGGGGTCGTTGACGCGGAAGATGACGGCCAAAGGATTCGGAAACTTTCAGAACAGCTGTTTCGCGCGAACGACGCCGGCGGGCATTTTATCGCCGACGAGACCCAAGTCGGGGCGGCTCTGCCAACTTACCTCGCTCCCGATGTCGTCTTTTCTCCCCGCACTCCGCGAATTGGATTCATTCATCGCAAGCTTGAGGCGGGAGATTTATACTTCGTTGCCAATACCAGCAATCAGACGCAACACGCCAGAGCGACGTTTCGCTCATCCGCGAAAGCTGCGGAATGGTGGGATCCTTTTAGCGGAGCGGTATCTACGGTGGAGAACCCCACTGCTGTCGATCTTGACTTGCAGCCCTACGAATCACGATTGATCCTGTTTACGGATGGTGCGATGGAGCCTGTGGAACGGCAGCCGGTCATGCGCTCTCCTTCAAAGACAATCGACCTCGCGGCAGATTGGAAGATTACATTCAGCGGGACGAATCAGACGGTCGCCATGGCGAAGCTTCATTCGTGGAGCGATGATTTGCGCTTCAAATACTATTCGGGCCGAGTGAGCTACGAGAAAACCTTCGATCTTTCGGCCGATGATCTGAATTCCGCGACCAATGGAGTGCTCGATTTCGGAGCGGGGACGCCGGTTGCCGAACCGAATCCGCTGCCTCAATTCAGCATGAGGGCATACTTTGAAGGGCCTATTCGCGAGGCGGCGGAGATTTATGTCAACGGCGAGCGCGCCGGAGTGGTATGGCGTCCGCCGTACACGATTGACGTCACTCGATTCCTGAAAGTGGGAGAAAACGGCTTGCGGATCGTCGTTGGTAATACGGCGATCAATTCGCTAGCAGGGCAGGCGCTGCCGACGTATCGTTTGCTCAACGAAAGATATGGCGAACGATTTACCCCGCAAGACATGAACAACCTGCAGCCTCTGCCGTCTGGAATTCTGGGAGAACTGAAACTCAAATTAGCATCGCAGGTCCAGATCCCGTGAAGAGCTGTTTTTTTGCTTCGCCTGTTGTTTTTCTTCTCACGTATCTTCAAGGCAGTGGCAGTTCGAATACTGTTCAGGGGCGGCTTTGAAGTCCTATTTGCGAATATGCGGGGTTTCCCAATTTCTCGCGTGCAACAATTCCGAGTTCGGCCGCTCCCGCTCCACCGGGCCAAGCTTTCATCGTATTCCCTTCAGGGGAAAAGAGCAGCAGGAGCGGCTGTTCCGATTGATTTTCGTGTTCAACCGGCGCAGCCACAAACGCAGCCCCATCAAAATCGAGATCGGAGACGGCGTTGGCAAGAAATCCATTTGCCGCGGCGTCCAGTGAACCCCGGCGAAACGCAATCACCGTATTCAGTCCATTGCCATGAAACTGCGCAGCGAGACTCTTCAGGACGACCAACTGTTTGCGAATTGCTTCATCCAACAAACCGCTGGCTTCCAGCTTCGCCGATAACAGGGCATAAAGCGTCCACTGGCCTCTCCAATGCTCAGGCGTCAGGACTCGGCCATCCATCCCGATGAACGGCTTCGAGAGCAGTTCATGATCGGCTGTGTCCAGCTTCGGGGCAGGGGCACTACCTTTTGGAAGAAACCCCAAGTCTATATTTGCCGTAGCGATCTGGCGAAAAGTGCTTCCTGAATCCTGATCGCTACCTCGGCGATAGTCGTCGAATTCCTGGAACGTGCTGTTTCCGTAAGTCCACTTTCCTTTCAATGCGCCATCATGAGAGTAGAGGCTGTACTGATTGCCCTCGAGATGGAGAGAGCGGTTGCTCGAGATCAGCCACGGCGATGTCGAGTCAATCCGATTGTTTCTGAAGATTCCATTTCCGCCCTTAAATGCAGCGTCGCTTAGAACAGCGGGAGCCGTTCCTGGAGGATTCCAGTAAACGGTGTTGCCTTCCACAACGAGGCCGTCAAGTGCGCCGCCATTCCATGTATGTATAAAGATTGCGCCCTGAAACTGCGCCATTCGTGGACTGCGCCCGTTGTTCAGGCAAGTGTTGCCTCGCACCTGACTGTTCTGCGTAACAAAACCCGCCGCGAAGACGGCAATGCAGTATCCCTGCGTGTCGTGTCCAAAATTATCGACCACGGAGTTATTCGTATTGCCGTAGTCGATATCGAAAGCACCGCCATCGACGCCCGGACTGTCGGTCAGGAACGCTTCATTGTTTTCCACAACACAGTCGCGGCACATCCATGTCCAGATTGCATTGGGAGTTCCCATGCTCTCGGTGGGCTGCATGCCGGTATTCCAGGCCACGTTCGAGGCCAGCCGGCCATCCCGAACCCGAAAGAGCACAATGCCGTCTCCCTGAACGTCATGCACCACGGAATCGCGAATCGTGACGTTGGTGCTCCAGGTGCTTTCGGGAGGATATCCAAAGTTGCCGCCGCCCACCATGATGCCAACCCATTCCCGCGTGTTGTAGGCGGTCACGCCGTCCACGAACACATCGTCGAAACGCTGATCGACGCTGCCGGGAGAGATCACGACTAAGCCGCTCTCCTTATTCGTCATCTCAGAACCACCAACATCGTGGACCAGCAGATTCGCCAGATGAATGTGGTGAAGGACGCCTTTGTCTCCACTGATAAACACGCCGAACTTATTGGACTCTGAAAGATCGAGGGAGTCGATGTTCCAATATTCCTGGTTGAACAACTTCAGTGCGGAATCGAGCGTGGAGTCCGCAACGACCTTGGGGCGCACGCCGGTGCCGTAGGCACTCAAACGAATGGGCGCGGACTCCGAACCACTCCCTTTCGGCCTAAGGCTTCCGTGGCAGACGCAGCCGCGTCTGAGGCGCACTTCATCGCCGGCGGCGAAGGCATGTGCGTTCACCTGCTCCAAACTATTCCAGGGTGAGTCCGCCGACTGGCCGTCGTTCGGAGCATTGCTGGCGCAATCCACAAAGTAAGCCTTTCCGCGAGCCGCGACCTGGGCCGGGAACGCCGAGCCTGAGAGAGCAGTGCAGAGCGCAAGTAGCAACAGAACGGCTTGCGAACGTGTGCACGGGAATGATCTGACTCGTGAGTCTGGCATATCGTCGCGGAAATGACTCTTAGGACACAAACCTAGCGTGCGGCTCACTGCCCGGTGATCCCCGGCCAATCATCCGTCCGGAACGGCGAAGCGGGCAAACCGTCTTTGTTGAACAGATTGCAGACCGGACTATCTGCCCACGCGTAGCGCACTGCTACTGGGTTCGGCACATCGCGGCTGGAAACTATGATCGCATCGCCGACGATGCGAGCCTCAGCCCAGTGGAATTTGTGATCCGTGCCGGCAATTGCAAAGCCGCGCAATTCTGTGTCATTGCGTGCTTCCAATCCCGCACCAACGTGCGTAAACCGTACTCGAATCTCACCGCCATCAATCTTCATGGATTGGTACAGAGGTCCAGAATATTCGATTGGCTGCTTGTAGATCGTACCTTCCGCCCACAGCGCGAGGCGCTGCCCAACCTCCAGCTTGCGGTGGGGATGAACATTCTGGGGATCACCGACGTCTATCGTGACCGCCAGTCCGGTCCTCGGAACGTGCTGGAGCGTGAGCAGCTGCGCCTCGCGCAACTCAGCCCACGCGGATTCGCTGGGTTCGTCCGGCGTGGCCCCATGATTGGGCAACTGCACGATCAGAAATTGCAAGTCGGGTTGATGCGAAGCCTCACGCCAGCCGTTGATCAGCGCCGGAAGCAGCTTGCGATATTGATGAGCCTTCAGCGCATTGCTTTCTCCCTGGTACCAAAGCACTCCGCGAAATGCGGACGGGAGCAGCGGAGTAATCATTCCTTCGTAAAGGCCGGATACCGGAATGGGTACATATCCCAGCGTCGTAAGACTTTCGATCGTGAATCCCGAGAGTGCACCTTGCGTAAAGGGCAGGGTCACTCCCCAGCCCTCCTGGCGAAGATCTCGAAATAGAACTGTGACCGGTTGCCAGTCGGAGGTTGCCTTCATCACCGGCGAGGCGTAATCGTCCCAGTCGGTAATGGTCGGTTGTTTCGATCGAAAACGAAATGAACCATTTCCGCGCAGCCAGAACCGGATGCCGGCATAAGCGCTGAGGTCGATTGCCGCGCCGTCCAATTTATAGTTGGCTGCCAGGATCGAGTCTTGCGTGCCGTCGAGTTGACCGGAGATGTGCGCTGCGAAACCGCCCGTTCCACGGCCCGGGGAGATGAGCTCGAAGAGAGCATCAGGCGAATCCAGCCACCCGTAAGAAAACGATCCGCCAGTCGAGATGTTCGCCGTTCCATCGTCAAAGTTCGCCAGTAATTTGCTGGCGGAGCCGGCGGTTGAAGGAATCAATTCGAAATCGTCGAATTCCAAATCCAGAGAGAGCGACTCCTCTGCAAACTTCTTTTCGTCGGGCGTCGCACGTTTCCATTCTTCGAGAATCGGCGCCAAATTCGCATCGGCCTGCAACGCTTCTGGAGCCACCCAGTCTTCGATGGTGGTTCCGGGCCACGCGCTCTCGACTACACCAACGGGAACATTCAGTTTGCGATGCAGATCGCGCGCAAAGAAATATGCGACCGCGGAAAAGGTTTTGGCGCTGTCAGGAGTGCAAATTTGCCAGTGCGCCGGCCGCGTATCCTCCTGCGCAGACAGCGCGATTTTCCGGGGAACGGTGAACAGTCTGATCTGCGGATAATCGGCCTTGGGAACTTCCGTGGCAGCGCCCTCGGCACTGTCGAGCGCGAATGTCATATTCGATTGGCCGGAGGCGACCCACACCTCTCCGATCATAACGTCCTTTATGACGATCTGTTTCTTTCCCTGAACGGTGAGCGTGAAAGGGCCTCCGGCCGGCAATACCGGAAGCTGAACGCTCCAATGGAGCTGAGTATCGGTTGTTGTCGTTGCAGTGCGACCGGCAATGCTCACGGTAACCGTCTCACCCGCATCGGCCTTCCCCCAGATATGAATCTCACGGCCGCGCTGCAAGACCATGTGGTCACCGATGAACGAAGGAAGCACGGGATCGGCCCAGCACTGCAGGCCGCATGCCAGCACTCCTAAAACCGTGGCGTAACGAACCCGCGCTCGCAGTCGGCTGTTCCGCGCTCGGATGTCCTTCATCGCTCCCAGATGTCGAGTGGGCGACATGGTCTCAATCTGTTATAGGCACTCGAATCCTATGAGCGCAAATCGGCGAACATATTAACCAAGCGCCACAGTCTAGCCAAAGCAAATGTGCACCGTCAGAAAATAAACTTCGCCGCCACCTGAATGATGCGCATGTTCCCGTACGTGCGCGTTATGGACCCGAAAGTTGTGCTCGTGCCCAAATCGGCGTTCGGATTCGAGAAATGAGGTGTGTTGGTTGCGTTAAAGAATTCGAACCGCGTTTGCAGCTTTGCTCTTTCGGTGATGGAGAAGTCCTTGAATAAAGAAAGATCGGCGTTCACATAACCCGGTCCCGTCAGGACGTTGCGCGGCGTGTTGCCTGGAATACACTGGCCGCCGGTGGGCGCAACAAATGCCTTCGTGTTGAAATACTCAGCCAGAGTGCGCTGGCTTTTGGAAATTGTCGGATCTCCTACAAGGTCCGGCCGCATTCCGGGGCAGGCCTGGATGCTGCTTGCGGTCGTGACATTGACTGGGGTACCGGTTCGCATTCCCAGGATGCCATTCAACTGCCATCCGCCCAGCACCAATTCCTCCGGACGTCCTAAGTTGCCGAGGAACCGCTGGCCGCGCCCGACAGGCAAGTGGTAGAGTCCGCTGAAATTGAACGAGTGACGCACGTCGAAGTCGGAAGAGGCAATCTCGGCATTCAGATCGTAGGGATCCTGCGGGTTGTCGCTATTGATGTGGCCCAGATCAAAGGGAGCAGGACCGTTATCCATAGCGTGCGAGTACGTCCAATTTGCCAGGAAGTTCAGATTCTTCGATACACGCTTTGTGACTTTGACCTGCAACGAGTTGTATTCGCTCCAGCCCAAATCCGTCAGGCCTTGGATCTGTCCCAGATTCGTGTCGATCAGGCCATCTTTTTGAGTTGACAGATCCATGTTGAGATCGCCCACTTCATAAGAGAGGTGGTGTCCGCGCGAAGCTACAAAGGCGGCTTCCACGGTGAAGTTCGAGCCCACCTCGCGCTGCAGCGCGACGTTGAAACTCTCGGAATAGCCGGTTTTTATGTTCGGATTTATATAGAACGTAGTCTCGGAGTTCCCGTTGGGAATCAGAGTCGGAATCGCAGACGACGGGATGCTGCTGGCTCCGGGGGGAATCGGTGGAGTCGAGATTCTCGGAATTCCCTGATCGATCTGATAGAAATAGCTTCCATTACACGAGTTTCCAAAGCACGGACCGTCGTAAGGAATGTTGTTCCACGCCTGCTGGATCGCGAAGGGGAAGTTCTTGGTGAGCAGATCTTCGCGTGCATCATTCTCCGGGGAATAGAACAGCCCCCAGCCTCCACGCAGCACAGTCCTTGGGTTGATTTGAAATGCAACCCCAAAACGCGGCGCAAACTGGTTCCAGCGCGCATTCACCAGGCTACGCGAATTCCCCCCCGGCCAGCCAGCAGAATTTCACCGCCGGTTGTCGGGTCAGCGGCATTGGGCACATAATTCGACGCGTAGTTGTGCTCTTCCGTGTAGGGCGCCTGGAACTCGTAACGCACGCCATAATTCAGAGTCAAGCGCGGCGTCACTTTATAAGTGTCTTGCGCGTAGTAGTGCATCTCCCAACTTTGCGTATACGGATTCGTGAGTTGCAACCCCATATAGTTATCGAGAGGCAAGCCCATCAGCAGGTCCGCAACATCGTTGCCACCTGTGCCGTAAAGAGTGGCGCCGCTGAAATCATCGAGCGGGCTGGTATAGCTCCAGTCGCTGGTCATGGAAAGATATGCCCCGCCGTAGTACTGGAAGCCGGTTGGAAACAGAGAAAAGTTCGGATTCGACTTTAACCGCCGAAAATCGGCGCCGACCTTGAATTCGTGTCTTCCCACTCCACTGAGAATGAGATTATCCGCGATCTGCCAGTTCCGGTCCTTGAAATAAAGCGGTTTGTACGTCGAGCCGCCCGTCAGATATCCCGCTCCGAGATAGATGTAAGGATACGCATCGGTCGCCGGGAACCCTGGCACGGCGATGTTGCCCATGCCAAACTGCGTGCTGTAATCGTGCCCGTCGAGCAGGCTGTACTGCGCCAGGTTGTAGCGCGTGTAGCCCAATCGAACTTCGTTGATGAAGCGTGAGTTGAACAAGTGGGTTTCGGTGATCGAATATTCCTGATCGCTATTCGTCTGATTGTTCGCCTGGTCAGCATCGCCCGCACCCGGGACGGGCGTGGCACCGTGGAAAGGATCGGTCGTCAGGCTATCACCGTCGTTGTAGTGAAAAACCGCGGAGACTCGGTCTTTACTGGAAAAATTCTGATCGAGGCGCGCGTCGGCGGTTTTCGCATGGGTCACTACGGGGGAGTGAACCGCAAAATTGTTGTACCAGCCGTTATGCGTACCCGTGAGATTGGGTTTGGGAAAGAAGTTGAGCAGCGTGTTCACTCCCGCCTTGCTGACGCGGTCAGGCGCGATAACGTTGAGCACGCCGTTGTAGGAAATCTGCTGGAAGCATCCTCCATAGCAACTCGCAGAAACTGCCGGGTCGTAGATGGGTATCTGCTTGCCGCTATCCGGATCGACGAGTTTCGTTAGATCGACCGAGCCATCAGGATTCACGGTGATTTGGCTGATTGGCGGCACGGCATACACGTAGTCGTATGCGTTGGCGTTGTAGAGGCCCTCATAGGAAACAAAAAAGAACGTCTTGTCCTTGATGATCGGGCCGCCAAAGGTTCCGCCGTAATTGTGTTGCTTGTAAATCGAAGGCGGAACGTAGTCGCCATTAAAACCGTAAGACTTCGCGGTGGTAAAGTTCGGTCTGAAGAATTCGTAGGCGCTGCCGTGCCATTGGTTAGTTCCCGACTTGGTCTGAATGGAGACAACGCCACCCGCCGACCGTCCGAACTCGGCGTCATATCCGGATGTAGACACCTTAAACTCCTCGACCGAATCCACACTCGGAACGGCCGTGATGTCGCCGCTTCGATTGGTCGTAGCTTCCACACCGTCAATCTGGATGGAATTGGCATACTCTCGCTGTCCACTGATCGAATAGCTGAAGCTGTTGATGCTTCCGCCAGCAGTGGTAACGCCCGCCGATAGTCCGACGAGACTCGTGAAGTTGCGGCCCAGCAACGGCAAATCCAGAATGTCGTGGGACTGGATAACGTCGCCCGTTTCCGCGCTCTCGGTTTGGAGCATCGTAGGCGCAGCATTCACCGTTTCCACGGTCGCGACCGCACCGACCGTGAGGTGGAAATTGACCAGTTGTTTTTGGTCGATCACGATGCGGACGTTGTTGACCGCGGCTCTCTCGAATCCTTCTTTTGTGACGGTCACTTTGTAGACGCCGGGCATCAGGTTAAAGACCGCATAATTTCCCTGGCCGTCGGACTTGCCGGGATAGTTCACTCCCGTCGCATCGTTGCTGGCGAACACATCGGCATCCACTACCAGCGCGCCGGACTGATCGGTGACTTGCCCATAGATGGACCCCGTCGTTGACTGTGTCATGGCCCTGGGACCAAGGAACAGAAGAACCAGTGTGACTGCAGCCAATCGCGCCCATACATCCAGTGAAAATTCTTTCGACCCTGTTGTCAGGTCATCCGCAGTCGCTGATGTGCAACGAGTATCGAAGGCTAGTGCGTTCTGCATGGCGTCCTCCCCATAACGTGTTTCGAACTGTCGAGGGCTCTTATCAAGCCCCGCCTTTACTTCCCTGTGTCATCACTGTTTTCGTAGCCGCACTTCCACTAATCCCATTGATCCGGGCGTGGTGTTGATCCCATTTCCATCTGGTTGCATGCCCGCAACTTTTTCATTCGCGGTGTAGAACAACGTAAACGAATCTTTGCCTTCCGGAATCAGGCCAAGGGGTGTGCGGACCTCGCTCGCCCACACTCCCTTTCCTTCCTGAACTATTAAATGCTGGCCGGCGGACCAGTGGATGCCGTCGCCCGAAAATGTGTAGCCAACTGCATTGGGTTCGTCCGTGTCGTAAACAGCCACGTACGTATCGTCGTCCAGTTTCGTGACAATCGGATTCTCAATGAACCGTTTCTCCACGGACAGCGGATTGCGATCCGAACAGCGTACCCAGGGTCCGGCAAGATCCGGTGCCTTCGCCAAACCGACTTGCCACAGAGATATGGGAATTTTCTCCGTATGAGCACTGCCGTACAGGGCATACCACTGCCCGCCAACTTTGTAAGGAAAGAACGAATCCGTTCCCTGCAAGCCTTCCCATGAATCGGAGTTCCGATCTCGCTGGAGAATCACGCCGGCATCTGTATATGGGCCGCCAATTCCCTCCATCCCCGGCGTGCGGGAGACGGCGCGCCAGACGCTTCCTTCGTGGTTGGTCAACCACTGCTGCGGCGTATCCGGGGCCGATCGATAGGCGACGTAAAACAGGTTCCAGCGACTGTCAGCAGGATTGTAGACCGGCAACGGGGACCATAGCGCAGCCCGCGGATCTTTCCCGCTGAAGTCACCGCTGGATTCTGCCAAAGTTGCCACCCGCTTCCAATGCAGCCGGTCCTGGCTAGCCCAGTGCGCCAGCCTCATCTTGACCCAATGCGGATCGCCGATCATTTCTGAGGTAAATAGATGGTACGTGCCATTGAGCTTAAGGACTCTACCGCCTTCGAAACCGTATTTGTTTCCTTCCGCGCCGGTCGATTTCAAGGTCAGGACCGGGCCCTCGAACCGCTTCGTCGCCACTAGTTTCGGCGTTTGCCCGAAGACCGAACTGTTAAGCGCCAAAAGGGAAAAACACAACAGGGAGGAGCGAAACACACTGTTGCAGACCTGCGCAAATTTCGGCTGGGCGTGCACCGGCTGGTTGTACGCCTGGATGGCGTTCTGAAACAAGGTAATCGAGGTTACATTGCAGGTTAACCGGGATGATTTCCTGCCCCATCTTGCCATGAAGTATTCCCAGCGATGCCTTTGGCGGCCCCTGTCCGTCGAGACCGTCGCAAGTGGATCGGTTGCGAGTCAGCGTTCGGTGCTGAGTTGCGGCGCCAGAAGTTGACTGTGCCTGCATTTGACCGATTCGGGCACGGAAGCAGCCGTAGCTCTGAGCAAAATAACTGTCATTAACTGCTGAAATAACGGTTATTTCGACTCTGAGCCGACGCCGAGGTTCCGCATTGACCTTCACCAATCGCCGGTGCTATCGTGCGATTTGCTCTAGCGGAGCGTGTTTGTCTGCGATTCCAGCCTGAACTCTAAGGTGGCCTCTGTTCACACTTCCGTGGCGTCCTCCATCTCGCTGTTCGAGAAGCGAGAAGAACTGCGCCGGGTCCTCGAAAGCAAGTATTTCGTCAACTCCCCAAAGAAGACTCGGTTCCTCGAGTTCGTATCGGAGCAGGCCTTGATGGGCAACGGGGACAAGTTGAACGAGTACCTGATTGGAGTGGAGGTCTACGACCGGGGCGTCGATTTCAACGCGCAAAAGGATCCGATTGTTCGCGTGCAAGCGCACGAGATTCGCCGCCTGCTCAACAAATATTATGAGGAAGAAGGCCGTGGAGGTCTGATCCGCCTCGATCTGCCCTCTGGCCATTACTATCCCGTATTCCGCCGCAGCACCCCCGATGAGTCCGCTGAAGCGCCCGTCGCAGTGGAGGGCGTGCCGGCCCCGGCACCCAATCGCCTGCATCTCTCAATTACATTGTTCTTGGCTGTTATGTGCCTCGCGCTTGCAATCCTTCTTTCTTATTTCTGGAGAAGTGGGCAAACTGCGCAGCCTAGACCACAAGCCAACAGCTTGCCGGAGGGCATTCAGTGGTTCTGGCGTCCATTTCTTCCGCCCGCGGACGCACCTCTGATCACGATTCCAAATCATCCATTGCTTCGCGCCGCTCACGATGGCGACACGCCTCAGACTCTGGCTGAAGGTCACGAGATACCCAAAGAGAGCCTGCCGGCATTCCGCGACACAATTCATTTCCGCGAACTGAAGCGATTTGTATTTGTTCCCAGCCTGACGGACTTCACTTCCGTCGGCGAGGCCTTGGGCGTCGTTAACCTGTGCAAGATGTTCGCCAGCGTGGGTCAGGGTTGCCGAGTCCAACCTTCCCGTCTGGTCAATTTCGAGGAAATTAAAGGGGACAACGCGATTCTGCTGGGCGGCAATCAGTCCTGGAGCGGTCGAGTCTTTCTCAACGTGAAGGGATTTCAATTCCAAAGCGGGGTGATTCTAAACCGCAATCCGCAGCCCGGGGAGAAGGAAGTGTACAAACCAGAATTCGATCCCGTCACTAATCAGTTGACGCGGGACTACGCAGTAGTGCTAATGCTGCCCAACGAGAGAAAAGAAAAACGCGTTCTGCTGATTTACGGCATTTACACGCAGGGCTCGCAGGCCGCCATCGAATATCTTACGAATCCTGAGCGCATGTCGGAACTACGCAAATATCTGGTCGATCTGTCGCCCGATCACGCGACCCTGCCACTACATTTTCAGTTGTTGCTCACGACCACGGTGGAAAACTCAGTTCCTGGAAAATCCTCTCTTGTCGCTGTTCGCGTCATTCCTAACTAGTTCTCCAAATGTATCCCAGATTTTTCCGTGGCCGGAGCCCAATCACTGAATCAAGATGCTGGCTTCCAACGGCAGATTGCGCGATGAACTGCCAACCAGCAACTCGCGCGCCCCGTTAGCCTTTATCCACTTTCCCTCCGCAGTGGACCAGTACTGAAGACTTCTCAGAGGGACAAGGAGTGTGATGTTCTGAGATTGACCAGCATCCAGGTGTACGCGATCGAACGCAGCGAGGGCGTGCACGGCGAAGTCTGCGCCTTTGGGACGTGAGGTCGGTGCAGCCAAATACACCTGAGGCACCTCATCGCCGGCAACGCGCCCCTTGTTTTTAAGTTGAAAACTGACGTGAATGCCACCATCGCTGGCCGGCGAAGTCTTGAGTCCCGAATAGGCAAAAGTGGTGTAGGACAATCCGTATCCGAAAGGAAACAGCGGGACAGTCTTTTGTTTGTCGAACCAGCGATAGCCGATGTTGACCCCTTCGCTGAAGGTCGTGGCCCCATTGACTCCGGCGGATGAGCGCTCGGGATGCGCCGGATCAGTGGCGGCGTAGTCTTCGAGCCGCTTGCCCCAAGTAAACGGCAAACGTCCCGCAGGACTGGTCTTGCCCAGCAGAATGTTGGCGGTCGCCCATCCACCCTCGTCGCCCGGCCACCACATCTGCAGCACGCCTTTGACTCTGTCGAGCCACGGGAGCGCCACGGGCTGGCTTACGTTGAGTACGACAATAGTGTTGGGATTCACAGCTGCAATCTCTTCGATCAGTTTGTTCTGATCGCCAGGCAGCGCGAAGTCTGGCTTGCCGCGAGTCCACGCAAATATAACTGCAGTCTTGGCCGCCTTCGCGGCGGATATCGCAGCTTCATGATTTGCTTTCCGCTGGTCGGGAGTCATCCATGCAAGGCGAATTTGTTCAGGATCGTTCGAAGTGTCGCCCTCGACACTCACCAAAATGCTGTGAGCCCCAGCCCTGAGGTCGACAGCCGTACGCAGGTTGTCCAGGCCGTCGGTGGTAGGCATCAGACCATCCTTGCCACCAAGAACGGTGTCCCCGTGGACGCCACCACGCATGCCGTTCGCGCCCGCTACTTTTTTACCGTCGATGCTGACGCTGCCCGCAGCGTCAAGCAACTGCAGATAGATCCAATAAGAACCGGCAGAGGGTACCGTTAGCGTGCCTGTCCAATCGGCTTCAGTATTTGCCGGCAGAGCGCTCCCACTTTTCCTGGTGAAGTCAATGAGTTGGTCGACACCGGAAGCTCCGCCTTTGGCGGTTCGCAGCAAACCTGCTTGACCGTTGTAAGAGAGGGCTTTGGTCGGGATCGGCGCGCCCGTCATGTCGTCTTCAACGGCGTAGGTGACTTTGGCGTCTGGGGCGAACTGCTTCAGCGCTTGATAAGGCCCGATTTGTCTCTCGGGAAATCCCAGCGAACGTTCGCCCGCAATGCCGATGGCGACTACCTGTCCGGCTCCCGGGCCAATCATGGCCAGCGACGCCAAGTCAGATGCCCTGAGCGGCAAAATATGCCCTTCATTCTTCAGCAGCACCGCCGCATCTTCGGCGGTTTTCTCAATGATGCGTGCGTTGGCCTCGGTCGCGTGCGGGTGAATCTGGTGATCCGGAGGATGATCCAGATAGCCGAACTTATCCATTTCATACAAGACATGCCCAGCGGCTTTCGTAATAGTCTGTTCCTTGAGTTCACCCGATTGCAGCAGGGTCCAGAAGTTAACACGCGGATCTTTAGCGGTTCCAAAGGATCCGAAGTCAAACGGCTTCGGAGTTGGCTCTTCGGGCAAATGCCCGCCGAGAAAACCTTCCAGCAAACTTGTGTCGAATTTCCTCTCGACCGGCGGTTCCGGCTTTTCTGTTGTGAAAAATGAAAAGAGGAACGAGCCTAGTGGACTGTCTTTGGGCCCCGGTCCCGGCATCTCCATATCGAGCCCATTGTTGATAAACGACGCCGCGTGTGTAGCGCCCCAGTCGGAGGTAACAAATCCTTTAAAGCCGGCCTCGTCGCGCAGAATTTTAATCAGCGTATCGCGATTTCCGCACGCATAGGTGCCGTTCACCCTATTGTAAGAACACATAATCGACGAGACGCCGGCATTCACCGCATCAATGAAAGGAGCTACATAGATTTCGTGCAGGGTTTGTTGGTCGACCATGACATTGCTGGCATCGGTGTCGTAGGCCACAAAGTGCTTGGCCTGAGACATCACTCCCTGTTCCTGAATACCCTTGATCAGTCCCGCCCCGATGGCGCCGGTTAACACCGGATCTTCTCCGTAGGTGTTGTAGGCGCGCTCGAAGGTGATGTCTCGATCCATATTGATGAAGGGTTCGAGTACTACGTCGATTCCCAGGGACCTTGCCTCGCGTCCGATGACCATGCCATTTTCCTCGGCGTCCTTGACACTGAACGTGGCGGCGAGTCCCATGGTGGCGATCTCAGCCTGGGAAGGCAGGCGCGCAAGCACGCCAGGAGGACCATCCGACATTCGAATTGGAGGGATTCCGAGTCGGGGCACTCCCGTGAGATATCCAGCCTGCCCCTGATTGGTGGCCGCGTCTTCCGAGGCGCCCCGGATGAGCGCCATCTTTTCCTCGAGTGTCATCTGGCTCAAGAGTTTATCGATGCGAGCGTCGCCGGTGACCGCCGGTACGGCGCTCTGCGCCGCGACGGTTGTCCATGCTACGTTCAAAGCGGCAAGAAGAACCGCAATCACAATGCGCTGACAGCCATTGCCATGACTCCATCGAACCCATTTCCCAGTGCTTTCCGTCATATCCACTCCGTGTTCACGTGATGTACTGTCTCTGGTGACATTCACAGTCGCGACCCGCCACAACCTTACTCAGTTGAGCCCTCGGTTGTCGATTCGAATAATCTGCCCGCCAAAGGTGTAGGGCTTGTCGACATTCAGCTGCCGGTCAGAGATGATGCGTTGATGGATCGTAAGCTCGATTTCGATCTTGCAGGTATCTCTTCCGGCAAAATTTGTGATTCTCGTCTTAAAGCGCGGTAACCTAGAAGGGAGCAGTTGCCGAGCGCGACCCCATATTACGCTGCGGGTTCTACAATGCGAAAACTACACTTCTCGAAAGAGACTCGGGATGTGGTGAAGCAAGGATTGTAACCTTCGATTCTGAATTGAGGACCCTATGGACGCACGCCAGACTGAGAGGATTTTTAACGCGCTCGACTCGTTCCGCATTGAGCTGCCGTCCTGGGGCTTTGCCAACACTGGCACGCGTTTCGGAAAATTTATTCAGCCTGCCGCGGCTGCTAACACCGAAGAGAAGTTCGCCGACGCCGGCCAGGTTCACTTGCTGACCGGTGTGTGCCCGACCATAGCTTTGCATGTTTTGTGGGACTGCCCCGGCGGAGTACGAAGCACAGATGACATCAAGAAATTTGCCGACCGTTATCGAGTGCTGCCGGGCGCGATCAATCCCAATCTTTTTCAGAACCAGGAATATAAATACGGTTCTTTCGGAAATCCTGACGCAGCGATTCGCGGGCGGGCGCTGCAGCATACCAAGGACAGCATTGAGATTGCCCGCCGCCTGCACAGCCGGGACATTTCCATGTGGTTCGCCGACGGCTCCAACTATCCCGGGACCGCGAACGTCCGGCAGCGCAAGCAATGGTTCACGGAAGTGCTCAAGGAGACGCATGCCGCCTTGTCTCCGGGTCAGCGGCTTCTGGTTGAGTACAAGCCCTTTGAACCCGCGTTCTACCATACAGACATCGCTGACTGGGGCATGTCTCTGCTGCTGTCGCGCGCTGCCGGGCCGCAAGCAAAAGTGCTTGTCGACACCGGACATCACTATGCGGCGCAGAACATCGAGCAAATTGTTGCGTGGCTATTGTCGGAGGACATGCTCGGAGGCTTCCACTTTAATGACCGCCGTTATGCCGACGACGATCTGACCCTCGGTTCCATCGATCCGTATCAGGTCTTTCGCATCTTCCACGAGATACATTTCTACGAGTGGGAAACCGGGAAACGGGCCGATATCGCCTACATGATCGACCAGAGCCACAATCTGAAGGGAAAGATTGAGGAGGCGATTCAAACCGTAACCATGGCCCAACAGTTATTTGCGAAAGCCGCGCTGGTCGATCACGAGGAACTGTCGCATGCGCAGATTCACTGCGATCTGGTTGCCGCCGAATCCATGTTGCAGGACGCTTTCAACAGCGACGTCCGACCGGTAATTCAGGAGTGGCGCCATTCCAAGGAACTGCCTGGCGATCCGCTGAAAGCATTTCTAGAGAGTGGCTACATGGAACGCATTACGAAGGAACGCGCCGCTCGCAATTCACAGAACGTCACTTCCTATGCCTAACAGCCTTCAGGGGAAGCCGTACCTTGCGTTCGATTTTGGCGCCGAGAGTGGACGGGCCGTCCTCGCGCATCTTCAGTCGGGAATTCTCACCACCGAGGAAGTCCATCGATTCCGCAACGAACCCGTCGAATACGGCGGATCGCTTCATTGGGACGTGGCTCGACTCTGGTTCGAAGTCCGCAAAGCTCTTTCGGGTCTGTGCGAGGTTGAACTGGCAGGCATCGGCGTCAACGCCTGGGGAGTGGACTATGCGCTGTTGGGCGAGGGCGGCGAGTTGCTGCAAAATCCTTATCATTACCGTGATCGGCGCACCGAAAACGTCATGGAAGCAGTCCTCAGGAAGGTTGGCAGGGAGGAGATTTACCGGGCGACCGGCATTCAGTTCATGCCCATCAACACTCTGTATCAACTTTTCGCCGCCCGGCGTGACACTCCAAAGATCCTTGAAGCCGCAAAATATCTGCTCACGATCCCCGATTTATTTAATTACTGGCTGACCGGACACGCGGTCTGCGAATTCACCAATGCAACCACCACCCAGATGGTGGACCCCATCAAGCGAACGTGGGCTACAAGCTTGATGCAGCGCCTGGAACTCCCCTCCCATTTGCCGGCACCCATTATAGAGCCCGGCTCGATCGTTGGGACTCTGCTGCCAGGCGTCGCAGGTCATACCGCACATACAGGCACAACGGTGATTGCCCCTGCGTGCCACGACACGGGCTCAGCCGTGGCCGCAGTCTCGGCTCGCGATGGCACGGCCTTTCTCAGTTCCGGCACCTGGTCGCTGTTGGGCACCGAACTGGATTCCCCAGTAATCACGTCAGAAGCATTACGCCTGAACTTCACCAACGAAGGCGGCGTGAACGGAACCACACGGCTGTTGAAGAACGTCATGGGCTTGTGGATGCTACAAGGCTGCCGGCAATCCTGGAGCACGCAGGGCCACAATTACGACTATCGCGAACTGATCGAACTGGCTGCCCGTAAGAGCGCGTTTCGCCATCTGGTAGATCCCGATGACGAATCTTTCTTGCGCCCGACCGACATGCCAGCGGCCATCGGCCGGTTCTGCACGCGGACGCATCAACCCGTCCCGCAGGAACCGGGCGCGTACGTGCGAGCTGTTCTGGAGAGCCTCGCATTCAAGTACCGTCTCGTTCTCCGCAATCTGGAGCACGTAAGCGGAAAGCGCATCGATCAGATTCGCATTATCGGCGGCGGATCCAAGAATCGATTGCTGAACCAATTGACCGCCGACGCCACCGGAAAAAGGGTTCTCGCCGGTCCGGCTGAAGCCACGGCGCTGGGAAATGTGGCGATACAAATTCTTGCCACAGGAGCAGCGGGCTCGCTAAAAGAAGTTCGCGCCATTGTGGACCGGTCTTTTCCGACTGAAGTATTCGAGCCGCTTGAGACCGACAAGTGGGACCATCACGCGGAACGATTTGAACAATATTGCGGGAGTATTTATGCCTGAAATCCCTAAAATCACTGAAATCAAAGAGACGACTCACCTGAAGGATTTATGGAACGAAGCCGAAGCTCAGAAATTGGGCGGCAATCAGTTGGTCCTCCTTCGCTATCGCTCGAACTTGCTGGGCGCGGATTTGCGTATCACCAATTTCGGTGGCGGCAATACCAGTTCAAAAATGGAGCTTCCTGATCCTTTTACCGGCCGTCCTGTCCGCGTGCTCGCGGTAAAAGGCAGTGGCAGCGATCTCGGCTCCATCACCGATACCGGATTCGCGCTGCTCTATCTCGATCGCCTGGAGCAACTCAAAGAGTTATACCGCGGCGAACAGTACGAAGACGAATTGGTTCGTTATTATCCGCTTTCGGCGTTTGGCGAGAATCGCGTTGCCGCGTCGATCGACACTCCCTTGCACGCATTTCTTCCCTTCGCTCACGTGGATCACCTGCACCCGGACTGGGCCATTGCTCTGGCGGCGAGCGCCAACGGGAAGCGCAAACTGGACGAATTCAACAAAGAGTTCGGTCGCAAGATCGTGTGGGTTCCCTGGCAGCGCCCGGGATTCGAACTGGCCCTGATGATTGAGCGGACAGTCAAAGACAATCCCGGAGCTGAAGGCCTGATTCTTGGCGGCCACGGATTATTTACCTGGGGGACCACGCAACGCGAGTGCTACCTGAACAGCATTCACACCATCGACCAGATGGGCGAATTCATTCTGAAACATCAATCGAAGAAAGGTTCCCTGTTCGGCGGAGTGGAGCATAGTCCGGTCCCGAATCGCAGGAGCATTGCAACTCAGATTCTTCCGGCGCTGCGCGGTGTCGTCTCGTCGAACCGCCGCGTGGTGGCGCATTACGCCGATCACGAAGATGCTCTCGCCTTCGCCGGATCGAAGTGGGCCAAGGAACTTGGTTCGCTGGGCACCAGTTGTCCCGACCATTTTCTGAGAACCCGCGTCTGTCCGTTGTTTCTTTCCTGGGATCCTCAGAAAGAAGCTATCGGCGTGCTCAAGAAGCGCATCCAGAGCCAGGCTGTCGAATATCGCTCCGCCTACAAGAAGTATTACGACGCATGGGCGAACGCCGATTCTCCCGAACTTCGCGATTCCAATCCCTCCGTCGTGATTGTTCCCGGCCTGGGCTTGTTCGGCTTTGGCAAGAACAAAAAAGAAGCGCGCATCTCCACCGAGTTTTTCATTAACGCCATTCACGTCATGGCAGGTGCGAATGCCCTCGAGGACGGAGAAGTTTCTCATCCGTTGCCCCATGCCCGCGATGCCGGACAGTCTCAACAGTTCAAGTATTTCCATAATTACGTGGCACTTCCACGCTCCGAGGCGTTCCGCATCGAGTACTGGGCGCTGGAAGAAGCCAAGCTGCAGCGCATGCCCGCTGAAGCGGAATTCAGCCGCAAGATTGCGCTCGTCATTGGAGGCGCCAGCGGAATCGGTCGCGAGGTAGCGCTGCTGCTGGCCCGCAAGGGCGCGCATGTCGTCGTGGCCGATTTTGATCAGCAGGGCGCCCAGCGAGTTGCCGATGAGGTCGGCGCAATTTCCTCTCTGGAGTTTGTCGCGCACACTCGTGTCGATCTGAGTTCAGCCGCTTCCCTTGCGGATGCGGCGAATTTCACGATTTCCGAGTTCGGCGGCCTCGATATCATCGTCAACACCGCCGCAATCTATCCCGTACCTGGCGCCGATGGCGAACTCGCCGATGCGCAATGGTCTCAAACTTTCCTCGTCAATGTCACCGGCAACTATCTTCTTGCGCGTCAGACGGAATGGATATTCAAGGACCAAGGTCTGCCAGCTGCCATGGTGCTCACCAGTTCCGCGAACGCCGTGGTCCCCAAGAAAGGCAGCGAGGCCTACGACACCAGCAAGACCGCCCTCAACCACTTGATTCGTGAACTCGCGATCAAACTCGGCCCGCAGGTGCGCGTGAACGGAATTGCACCTGCGACCGTGGTCGCCGGCTCTACCATGTTCCCTCGCGATCGCGTGATTCAATCTCTCGAAAAGTACAAGATCGACCACAAGGATTCGGAGGCGACCGAGGAGCTGCGCGCCAGACTCGCCGCGTTTTATGCGCAGCGCACACTCACGAAGCGGCCTGTCCTTCCCCAAGACTGCGCAGCCGCAATCGTATGGCTGGCCGGGGATCAGAGTGCGAAGACTACCGGGCACATTATCCCCCTGGACGGCGGTCTCTCGGTGGCCTTCCTCCGTTAAGGGCAACTATGCATCGTGACTCCATGAGGATTCCATGAACCCTGCACTGGGAGTGTTTTTTCACTGGCTCGGCGGTCTCGCGTCTGCCAGCTTCTACGTTCCCTATCGGGGAGTAAAGAACTGGGCGTGGGAAACTTATTGGCTGGTTGGGGGATTCTTCAGCTGGATCATCGCCCCATGGGTCCTGGGACTCACCATGACCCGCGATCTCATGGGTGTGCTGCACGAAGCTCCCGCCAGCAGCCTTTTGTGGGCGTATACGTTCGGAGTTTTGTGGGGACTGGGCGGACTCACCTTTGGCCTGACCATGCGATATCTGGGAATGTCGCTCGGCATGGCCGTGGCGCTCGGCTACACAGCGGCATTTGGCACACTGATGCCTCCAATCTTCCGTGGGGTGTTCGCATCCGAAGTCCTCGGCACTCACTCCGGGCAGATCATTTTGGGCGGAGTCGCCGTCTGCCTTCTCGGCATCGCCTTCGCAGGCGCAGCCGGAGTCTCCAAAGAACGCGAGATGTCGACCGAGCAGAAGCGAGCCTCGATCAAGGAATTCGATTTGAAGAAAGGATTGCTCGTGGCTGCGTTTTCCGGCGTGATGAGCGCCTGCTTCGCCTACGGGCTCGCGGCGGGTGATCCCATCAAGGCAATCACCATCCAGCACGGAACTCCAGTCTTGTGGCAGGGACTTCCCGTGCTGGTCGTCGTGCTGGCCGGCGGTTTCACCACCAACTTCATCTGGTGCCTCATCTTGAATATTCGCAACCGCACTGGTTCTCAGTATTTCGAATCCGAACTTCGCGGCCCGCTTCCCGCGCGCAACGACGAACACATTCTTGAATCCGCCACCGATGCTCCCGCCGAAGAAATGGCGGTTGCGGTGGCCGTGGCGCAAGAAGAAGCTGTCAGGGCCCCCATGCTCGCCAACTACTTGTTTTCGGCTCTCGCCGGCATCACCTGGTACATGCAGTTTTTCTTCTACACCATGGGCGAGACCCAGATGGGAAGGTATAAGTTCTCCAGTTGGACTTTGCACATGGCGAGCATCATCATCTTCAGCACCCTGTGGGGCATCGCCTTGAAAGAATGGAAGGGCGCCAGCGGCCGAACTTGGCTGCTGGTGGCGTTCAGCCTATTGGTTCTAGTGAGTTCGACGGTGATTGTAGGTTACGGCAACTACGTCGGCGGGACCTCCCATTAACATTAAACGGCAATATTCAGCGCAGATTGGCTTCCTTGGGCGCTGAACCGCCGAGTTGCGCTTGGTGTTTGCGACGCACTCGGCGGCCTGTTTGAGTGCCTCGCGCTCGCCAGTGCGCCAGAAAGGGGACGGCTTGAATCGCGACAATGGTGACGACAAGCCCGCGGATTCTGTGTGCGTGGGGCGACGCGTGCGATTGAACCTGCATTACCGGCGATGGAGTCGCGAATGATCCAGTCTGATCGAGTATGGCCGTCATTGGCTCGAAAACCCTCCATCTATTGGATGCACCACTGTTGCTAACCGCCGCCCAGAGCTTGATAGATCTGGACCAGCTATCAATCGTTCGCCTGCGCTTGCGCCCGTCCCAGCTCAGCGGAAAAAGGATTCGTCTCATTAGTAAGGACTTCCAGGTAGTCGGTAGTCCCGGCCTTGAAGCGCACCTCCGAGAACCGCGCCGCATCCTTGGAGTGGAGGGGCCGTTTCGAGATTTCCGCACCGCGATCCAGCTCGCGGAGCTGGAAATAAACCGTCGCCAGGCGCCTTCCGCACCGCGTTCGGATTTCGTAACAGAATGAAAGCAGTTATTGAGGAGATTTGGAACTGTGAAAGACTCCGCCGGTCAGGAGGCCACAAGAAAATAATGGGAACGAACGGCCGGAAGAAGGGGTCTTATTCTCCTCCAACCCTAACAAAGTTGACTCCAAACCAAGCCAGGGGATTCGTCGCAGATCGTCTGAATTGCAGCAAAGAAGAAGCCGCTAAATTCCTTGAGTCGCTCCGAAAAAAGCCGCCACACGACGCCGGGGATCGGCGACGGAAACGCTCAGCTTAAATGGCTATCACCGATTGAACAGCACATGGCCCTCTCCTCATTGAGACGAATCGGATTCACTGTCCGTGGTGCGGCGATCATGAGCTCCGTCCCTACCTTCCAGTGTTCTTTTCTGCGTCCGAATATCCACCCCACCAGCGCAAGAGTGAAAACTGCCCACGAATAGACAACCAAGGAGAGAGCCCGTGACCGAGACAGGGGAGGCAAGAGAAAAACGTCGGCACCAAAGGCTTGAATTGGAGGTCGAAGTTCTAGTTCGGACAGACACCGCTCTGTTACCAGGCACGACCCAGGACATCAGCGAATCCGGAATCTCGGCAATTCTGCCTCTCCAATTACATGAGGGCCAGGAGGTCGAACTACAAATTAAACTTCCGAGGGCCACCACGACGACCCGCGCCGTCGTACGGCATCGCAATGTCTTTCGTCATGGTTTTGAGTTCTTACAGCCATTGCCCGGGATTTTGGGAACGGCTTTGCACCCATCCGACGAAACGGAGAATCCCGATCCGCATGCTGATCCCGCCGAGACCTGCCGACTTAGCGATTGACCAATTTCTGTAGGTTCTCCGGGTACCGGGCGCCCTGCACCGGAATCTCCGAAGTAGCATTGTCGATTTGCCGCAGGTCGTCGGGTGTTAGTTCAATGGCAGCGGCGCTGATGTTTTCTTCCAGCCGGTGCAACTTCGTTGTGCCGGGGATGGGAACCATCCAAGGCTTCTGGGCGAGGATCCAGGCGAGCGCGATCTGTGCGGGTGTCGCCTTCTTCCGTTCGGCGATCTTGCTGAGCACATTCACCAAGGCCTGATTCGCTCTGCGGTTCTCCGGCGTGAAGCGCGGGACGATATTGCGGAAATCGGTCTTATCGAACTTCGTTTCTTCGTTGATCTTGCCTGTGAGAAACCCTTTTCCTAAGGGGCTAAATGGAACGAATCCGATGCCGAGTTGCTCGAGAGTCGGTAAAATTTCCTTCTCCGGCTCTCTCCACCAGAGTGAATATTCGCTCTGGAGTGCCGTCACCGGCTGGACTGCGTGTGCACGGCGGATTGTTTGCACGCCTGCTTCAGAGAGGCCGAAGTGCTTCACCTTACCTTGCTGAATCAGCTCCTTCACGGCACCAGCAGTGTCCTCGATTGGAACACTTGAATCGACGCGATGCTGATAGAACAAATCGATTACATCCGTTTTGAGCCGCTTGAGCGAGGCCTCGGCGACCTCCTTGATGTGTTCTGGACGACTGTCCAGGCTGCTCCAACGCGGTCCACCATCGGGATCAGGTTTGAACCCGAATTTCGTGGCGATCACCACCTGGTCACGAAGCGGAGCCAGCGCTTCGCCAACAAGTTCCTCGTTGGTGAAAGGACCGTAGACTTCAGCCGTGTCGAAGAACGTTACGCCACGTTCGACAGCAGAGCGAATCAGAGAGATCATTTCCTTTTTGTCCGCGGCCGGACCGTAACCGAAGCTCATTCCCATGCAGCCCAGGCCGACGGCCGACACTTCCAGATTGCTTTTTCCAAGTTTGCGTTTTTGCATTGATTCCCCTTTCCATTGCTCTCTATACACATGGGACCCGGTTACGATGCCGCCCTTGCACGCTGTTGTTCGCGCCAGCGAGAGGGAGGGACCCCTTCCCAACTGCGGAAAGCGCGAACGAAGGAGTTTCCGTCCTCGTATCCCAGGAGGTAGGCAGCTTCATTCAACTCGAGGACGGAGTTGTTGAGATAGTGGCGAGCAAGCTGGTGGCGAGCTTCTTCTAAAACGCGCTGGAAACTGGATCCTTGGTTCTGCAAACGCCGCTGCAGCGTACGAGTGCTTACGTGTAACGCATCGGCGATGTCCTCGATGGTCGGACGTTGGCCGGTAAGTTTTTGTTGCATCGCTACACGGACTCGCTCGACGAAATTCTCGTCCCCCGTCTCGTGCTTCAGCTCTTCCTCAAACTGCGGTGCCAGCAGCCCCAGCAACTCAGCGTTCCGAGTTACGAATGACCGTTCAGCATCGGTGGCGCGAAAAACAATGGCATTGCGCGGAGCTCCGCAGGTCACCGAGCAGCCGAAGTGGCGCTCAATCGTTCTTACATGGGCGCGAGGTTGTGCGAACTCCAGGCGCAGCGGCGACAGGCGCGTACCCGCGCCAAGACGAGCAGTCGAAAGTATCCAGGCGAAGCAGCATTCGATTAGGACCGGAGGCTCGGCCTCCTCAGCGAGAAGCCAGCGGAACTGGATGCTCCACTCTTCCTCGTCTTTTTCCTGCAGGATCTCTTCCGGGCAGGTGAGCTGTTTATAACGCGCCATCTGGTCTATGGCTGCACCGAAGTTCTCCGAGGACAGGGCGGCGAGACCGACAGGGTGGAATCGTTCGGTTCTGGTCTCTGAGCCGAGTTGGAGGCCGATTGCAGGATTGGTGCTCACTTCGCCAATCGCACGCCACAGCGCAAAGAGCTCCTCGGTCTTGAGTAGCAGGCGCGGCTCCTTGCTATATCCCTGGGGAAGTCCCGCGCGGCGCAGGACCATGGCGCCGCTGACGCCTAGTTCTTCCAACTTCTGAAATGTCCTGCCAGACACGTGAAAGTGCTTATTCATCAGTTTACTCAGATTTGAGAGAAGCCATGTCAATCGAAAAGCGGTACTTCACATCCGATTTCAGTAATCTCTCGTAGGCTTCGTTGACCTTTTGGATCGGGATAACTTCAACGTCGGCGGTAAGGTTGTGCTGACCGCAGAAATCGAGCATCTCCTGGGTTTCGGGTATACCGCCGATAGGCGAACCGGAGAGGCTGCGGCGACCCATAATCAGGCCGAATGCGGCAACCGGGAGCGGCTTGTTCGGCGCACCCACGAGTGTGATGTTGCCATCGCGGCGTAACAGATTGATGAACACATTGATGTCGTGATCGGCGGAGACAGCGTCGAGAATGAAGTCGAAGCTGCCAGCGTGCCTTTGCATCTCGTCCGCATGCTTCGAAATGACGACCTCGTCCGCGCCGAGGCGGAGAGCATCATCTTTCTTGTTTGGAGAAGTCGTGAAGACCACAACGTGCGCTCCGAGCGCATGAGCGATCTTAACGCCCATATGACCAAGTCCACCGAGACCGACCACGCCAACCTTCTTGCCCTTGGTGACTCCCCAATGTCGCATCGGTGAGTAGGTCGTGATTCCGGCGCAAAGCAAAGGAGCGGCTCCGGCGAGATTGAGGTTCGACGGGACGCGCAGAACGAACCTTTCGTCTATGACAATGCTGTCGGAGTAGCCGCCGTAGGTGACGCCTCCCAGATGCTTATCGGGAAAGTTATAAGTAAAGGTCGGACTCGGACAAAACTGCTCGAGACCCGCCAAACACTCAGGGCAGGTGCGATCGGAGTCCACCATGCAACCGACGGCCGCAAGGTCGCCGAGCTTGAACTTGGTAACCGAAGAGCCGACCTGGGTTACGCGGCCGACGATTTGGTGCCCCGGAACACATGGATAGACGGTGGGCAGGAATTCGCTCCACTCGTTGCGTACCTGGTGAAGATCGGAATGGCAGATGCCGCAGAACAGAATCTCGATCTGTACGTCGTGCTCGGTTGGGTCGCGCCGCGTGATCGTCGTGGACGCCAGCGGCGATGTCTGACTGGCAGCAGAAAAGGCTTTCGCATTGAACATGGACTTAATGTATACGCTCGTCCAGCGCTCCAATATGCAGAATACGCCATTCTGCATGCAAAATACGCCAGTATCGTGCCAGGCCTCCGTTCAACTTAGCGGTGCGAAGTAACGAATTTCCGGGGTAAGATGTCGGAGTTGTTAAGTGAGAATTCCACCACCTCTTTCGCGTCAAACATCTCGAGAGCTACTCGATCAGTGCCGGTACCCTTCCTAGAAATGGAAGCCTAGTTCCGCCGTAAGCGCACGCGGCGTCACATAGTGCGTCCCGCTGAAGGTGGAAAGGAAGTTGTAAAGCGCATACTTGTTAGTCACGTTGATGGCGGTGAGCCGCAAGCTCACTTTGTATTTGTCTCCTTTGAAAATGTTGTCATGCCCGATCGCGACATCAAACAAACTCCGCGCCCCGATCCGAGGAGGATTCTTATCGTCGTTCTCGGAGTTGGGAGCCGGCACCTGCAACAGAGTCGACCCGAATTGCGATACCGGGCACGGATTGGGCAAAGCTCGTGTCGGAGTCGCACGTAGCGATCCGCAGAATAAGCCAGCTTCAAACTCCTGGTCTGCGGTGAGCGGGACTCCGAACGAATCGGTCATCGCGATCGCAGGAGCACCAGTGGAATCTGTCGTTGTCTGCGCGCAGTTTCCGCCAAAACACGGAGTTTGCCCAGCGACCAGCCCACTGTCATACCGCCAGTTAAAGCCGAACCATGGCCCAGTCTTCCAGGGCTGGTATTGCAGGTGTGTCGTCAGATTGAATTTTTCGTCGTGGTCAATCCGGAACGGCGTGGAACCGGCAGCCAACACGGCGGATGGAACCGCACCGGCTCCCCCGATCTGCGGCGTGAAAAAGCGCGCCGCGACACTGGAGAACACCGCCAGCGCTGAGAATCCGTGCAGGTCGGGTACACTGACCCGCCCGGCATAGCCCGGAATTTTCGACCGCTCCCACTCCACCGGAAACGTGATCGGAGTATTCCCCAGAATGCTGAAGTCATAACCGTTGTGGGTATATTTCCAGATGTATTCTCCAGAGAACACCACGTACCGGCCGAATGCCTGCTGGATTCCTGCGTGAAATTCGTTGCGCCAGCCCGGAGCCAGCGGAGTTGGCTGAGCCGCTTCAAAGCACCCAAGAAGGGGATTCAGCACGGCGTTATTACACCCCACGCTGGAAAGAATCAGATTCTCATTAAAGGGCGTTTCCAGCAAACGCGCATAAGAAACCCGCAGGACGGTGTTCGTCTTCTTAATGTTGTAGGCGACGCCCAGACGCGGTTCGCCTTCCCTATGTGTGGAAAGGCCATTGTAAAGATCGCCGCGCAATCCCAGATTGAACGCCCAAGGTCCCTTGGTGATGTTGTCCTCGACGTACAGAGCCAGCTCTTTCACGTCGGTATGACCCCTGAAATCGTAAAGACCGCCCCCACCGGGCTGCGTCAAATCGTAGGGGATCAAGTCCGTACACGGTGAGTCGATGGCCTGATGAGTTGTGGGGTCGTAACAGGGGTTTCCATTCGCATCGGAAAGCGACGGCAGAAACGTCGGATCGACAATACCAAGCCTGTCATTTTCGTCCAAGAATGTTTGTTGATAGACCGCTCCGGCCTTCATGTTGTGAATCCCTTTAACGTATGACAATTGCGCGCGCAGGCCGGCATTGGTTAAGGTGCGATCCTGTCCCACCGTTTCTCTCTGCAGGTTTGTCGGACCCAGGTCGGCGAACGGGTTGCCGCTGGGATAGTAATTAAAATGATCGCGCCGGACGAAAGCGCCCAGTGTGAACACGGTCGCGTTATTGACCAGCCGCGTCCAAGATGGCGCAATATTGAACGTCTGAATCTGCGATCGCTGATCGGACACGCCAACCACGTTTCCCCTGGGATCCAACCCGCCGTCGTTTACTACAACACCATTCCATGGAGTTGCAAATTGGGTGTCGAAAGTGTTGGGCGTCTGGAACCAGGAACGGGTGTATTCGAAGTTGACGTGGATCGAGTCGGCGGTTGTAAGCTGATAATCCACGCGGTCGAACAGATTTTCTTCGTTGCCCTTGTCGTGCATGACGGCGAATTCCGGAGGATCAAGAAATCGTCCGCTATTTAAACCGCTCGCCGAAATGAAGTTGCCCCACTTCTGCCCGCCATAGGCGAGATTGAAGTCCACATTCAACGTCCCAAACGAACCGTAGGAGGCCGTCAGGCTGCCATGGGGCGTCGTCACGCCCTGTCCTGATTGCGTTGTCACGTTGATGACGATGCTCGTCTTGTCGCCGTATTCCGCCGGCGGAGCGCCTGAGATCACCTCCATCGACTGGATCGCATCGAGCGGAAGCTGATTGGAGAAAACCTTGCTTTGCTGATCCGTAATGGGCTGGCCATCCAGCGAAAATGAGTTTTCGGCGTGGTCGCCCAGGCCGTGGAACAAACCATTGGAGTCAGCTGAGATTCCAGGAGTAGCGAGCGTAACCAGAGAACTCACCGACGAAGATGCACTTTCCAGCGGCAGTTTGTCGAACAGATTTTTATCCACGTCGGTGTGGAACGTGGGATCGTTCTCGATCAAGTCTCCACCTTCCGCCGCAACCGTTACCTGCTCGCTCGAACTCGCCACCTGCAGATTGATCGCAACGCTGATCGGCACGCTGGAGCGGGGCTCCACGTCCTGCACAGCGGACGCGAAGCCGGTGGCGGTAACCGTCAGGTGGTAAGGATTGAAGGGAACGTTTGTGAAGGCGAACTTGCCCGCCGCGTCCGTCGTGGTCGAGCGATCAAAACCGCTCACCGGATTGCGGATTTCGACTACGGCCTTGGGAACGACCGCCCCCGTAGGATCCGATACGCTGCCGTTGATCGAACCGGAGTTTCCTGAAGACTGTGCGAAAGCGTGAAGACCGAGGAGCACATAGAAAAACATTATGAAAGCCGTATGAAACGACTTTTTGTAAAAAGCCAGCATGAATTCCTCCGAAAGAATCTGGTCTAAGAGATCGAAAATGCGGCCCCGGGACTAACAGGAGCGCCTATATCCAATAGAGAGGTGATCTTCAGACGCAGGGAGGTGGGCGAACACACAGAACAAAAACGGTGAGGCGTTGCTTGGCTGAAACCGGCTCCGGCCGAAAGGTGGACAGAGAAACGAACATCACCTTCGCCAGGGTGGTTGTGGTTTTGGGTGATGCTGAATGCGCGGCAATGCAAACAGTACAAGTAGCCGACTCGGTCGAGTTCGAATGTTGATGCGCGGCGAATGCGATTGCTGACCACAAGGTCAACAACAAGCATAGACACGCTATCCGCTTCGGGATCGACCGCATGAAAGCTACTCCATGGAACCTTCGTTTGAATCTATACCAAAGCAGGAAGCAAACGCAAACGCAGCACTATTTGTCGAAATGCCTGGATTCCCTGCCCCACAGTTTCTCGACGCAGTGGGAGTTGAGGGCTATGCAGCCGCTTGTTTGCTCTGCTCAAAGAACGCAAGGAGATCAGCATTGATCTGCTCGGCGTTGGTCGTGGGCATGCCGTGCGGGAATCCTGGATACACTTTCAGCTGGGCGTTCTTCACAATCTTCGCGGACATCAGACCGGCGGCGCCGATCGGCACAATCTGATCATCTTCTCCGTGAAGAATGAGAGTTGGCATATCGAACTTTTTGAGATCATCCGTAAAATCCGTTTCCGAGAAGGCCTTGATGCAGTCGTAGTGCGCCTTCATTCCTCCCATCATCCCTTGCAACCACCAGTGCTCCCGGATGCCTTCGGAAATCTTGGCGCCTGGCCGGTTGTATCCATAGAACGGAAGTGTAATGTCCTTGTAAAATTGCGCCCTATTTTTCGCAAGTTCGTCGCGGAGCCCATCGAAAACCGAGAGGGGAAGCCCGCCGGAATTCTTGTCGGTCTTCAGCATCAGCGGTGGTACCGCGCTGACGAGCACGGCCATTCCGACACGTTTCGAGCCATGCCGCCCAATGTAACGTGCAACTTCTCCTCCTCCGGTCGAGTGGCCCACATGGATTGCGTCCTTCAGATCAAGCTTCTCAGTAAGGGCTGCAAGATCGTCGGCGTAGGTATCCATGTCGTTTCCGTCCCACGTCTGGCTGGAACGGCCGTGCCCCCGCCGGTCATGCGCGATGACTCGATAGCCCCGCTGGCCGAAGAATAACATCTGGCCGTCCCAGTCGTCCGCGGTGAGAGGCCAGCCGTGACTAAACACTACGGCCTGGCCTTTGCCCCAATCCTTGTAGTAAATCTGCGTACCGTCTTTTGTAGTGATTGTTGGCATACGAGTCTCCTTGGCTTGCGATCCCGATTCGTCGACAAACTGTACTCGGTAAAGGAAGGAATGCCCTTTTTACCCATCGAGAAAGAACACCATTGTACGCCATCTTCAGAGCGTGGCTGTTCTTCTTGATTGGATACTGTTCCCTGAATTAAGCATTCTTCGCAATCCGGTCGGTAACATGATCGGTCGTTTGTTTTTTTTTGTTGAACCGCCGCGGGAATGTCGCAGGTACTCTTGCAGTGCGTCAGCGATCTTCTTCGGCCGCTCTTCAAGCAATTCAACGATGCTTGATGAAAGCGCCCGTCTGTAGTTCGCTCATCGCCTGCCGCAACTCTTCTTGTGTGTTCATCACAATTGGGCCATACCACGCGACTGGCTCCTCGATCGGCTTACCGGACACCAACAGGAATCGAATTCCCTCAGGTCCGGCCTGCACCGACAACTCGTCTCCGCGGTCGAAGAGCACGAGCGAATGATTCTTCGCGTCGTACTTGGCCGCTGCATTCGCCTCTGCCGCCTGCTCAGTCAGAACTGCACGAGCGTCTGATGCGTCTCGGAACGTGCCCGATCCCGCGAAGACGTACGCAAAAGCGTTTCGAGTGGTTTCTATCTTGAGCCGCTTTCGCTGGCCTGGGGCGACCGAAACATCGAGGTAACTCGGATCGGCAGCGACGCCCTCCACCGGACCTTTCTTGCCCCAGAACTCGCCGCAGATGACTCGCACGTGAGTGCCGTCATCATCCGTCACTTCCGGTATCGCACTCGATGGAATATCCTGATAGCGGGGATCGGTCATCTTCAGCGCCGAAGGCAAGTTCGCCCACAGCTGAAAGCCATGCATGTGCCCTTGCGAATCACCTCTAGGCATCTCCTGGTGCAGAATGCCGCTGCCCGCAGTCATCCATTGCACGTCTCCAGCGGTCATTTTCCCTTTGTTGCCCAGGCTGTCGCCGTGTTCGACCGAGCCCGCAAGCACGTACGTGATCGTCTCAATGCCGCGATGCGGATGCCAGGGGAATCCCGCCAGATAGTCTTTTGGATTGTCGTTGCGGAAATCGTCCAATAGCAGGAATGGATCGAAATCCTTCGTCTTGCCGAAGCCAAAGGCGCGTTGCAGCTTCACGCCGGCGCCCTCGATCGTCGGCTTCGGTTGAATAATCTCTCTCACTGGGCGGAGTGACATAAGTTTCCTCTTTTCTATTCTTTTATGGCCGCGCGACCGCGCGATTTGTGCCGTACCGGTGGATTACGCTTTCACAAACTGGACGTCCAACGTGATGGTCACTTCGTCGCCGACGAGAATGCCTCCGGTTTCCAGCGCGGTGTTCCAGTTCAGTCCGAAGTCTTTGCGGTTGATCTTGGTGGTCGCTGACACTGCAACTCTTGTATTACCCCAGGGATCCTTCGCAGGCGGGGTTGGCCCTTCAACCGTAAATAGCACTTTGCGCGTGACCCCTCGAATGGTCAAGTCACCCTGGGCGGCCAGTTCTCCGTCCCGAACCAGGCTGATGCTTGTGGATTTGAACGACAGCGTGGGAAATTTCTCCACGTCGAGGAAGTCGGCGCTCTTCAGGTGTGCGTCGCGCTGGGCGTCGCGCGTTTCAATCGAGGCCGCGTCGATGGAGGCCTCGACCCGCGACTTGGACAGGTCGGATTCGTCCAGAGTCAAGGCTCCGGTAATTCTGGCAAACTGACCCTTTACATTCGAAATCATCATGTGCTTGACCTTGAATTCGGCAATCGAATGGACCGGGTCGAGATTCCAGGTGGAGGTGGTGGTGGAGGTTTGCGTAGCGAGTGCGCTCATTGTAATTCTCCTTTCGTTTTTCTTTCCGGATTTGATGCGTTACGACGATAATCGTTGCAACATATATATGCCCTAAAAAATCACGCTACCGCGGCGCGGGCGGCCTGCAGGAGTTCGGCCAGGGTCCGAAGCTGCTCCCGCCCTAGATGGCCCAACTGCCGGCGATGGGCGGTTTGTACCGGCTGGTCGAGCCGCCCCAAAAGCTTGAGCCCTTCCGGCGTGATGCGGGCCATTACCATTCGCCGGTCCCTGGTTTCCCGGCAGCGCAAGATCAGGCCGCGTTTTTCCAGGCGGTCCAGCAGGCGGGTAATGTCCGGATCTCGTGTGATCATTCGATTGGCAATCTCACCGCAAGGCAGGCCTTCGGGCGACCCCCTCAGGATGCGGAGCACGTTGTACTGGGTCGAGGAAGTGTCCTCGGTCTTTAGAACCTCGACGAGGCCCCGCGACAGCATGTCGGTAGTGCGCAGGAGATCCAGAAACGCGGCCTCTTCGGCGCTGCCGACCCGTCGTTTCTTGGCTGACTCCACCATTCGCTTCATCCTTTTAAATATTACCCGTTATAACGACTAGTGTCAACACGGATATTGCCCCACCGACGATCTAACAAATCAACGAATTGCAGGCGCGAAGGGGCATTGTCTTTCTCATCGCTTCAATGAGTCTTGCAATTGTTATTTCTTTCTGTGCCTCAAACGGCACTCCGTGCTTGAGGAGAGTTTCCCGAGGGGAGGTTCGCCTCCCGGTCCATTTGTCCGTCCACCATGCGCAGGATTCCGAGCGGATTCGAATCTTTCAACTCCGCCGGCAGTGCCTCGTCAGGAAATCCCTGGTAGCAGACGGGTCGTGTAAACCTGAAAATTGCCCGAGTTCCCACCGACGTGGAGCGACCGTCCGACGTCGAGGGATAAGGACCTCCATGCACCATGGCGTGGCATACTTCGACCCCGGTAGGAAACCCATTAAAGACGAGACGCCCGACCTTGTTCTCAAGGATCGCGACGAGATCGGCAAAGTCATGAAGATCCTGCTTCGTGCCATGAATCGTTGCCGTGAGCTGGCCTTCTAGAGAGCGAGCAATGTCGAGGATCTGATCCCGTGTCCAGTGACGCACCAGAAGCGTTGTCGGGCCAAAGATCTCCGCGCCTAAATCCGACTCTAGAAACGTGGCTGCATCCGTTTCAAAAAGCGCCGAACTCACGGCAAAGCCGGCAAGCTCCGCCGGTTCGGGAGGTTTCGCGACCAGAGTGACGGCCGCATCGAGTTCCCGCTCGGCGAGAGCCAAATCATAAGCAGAATGAATGCTTTTAGTCAGCAGATGGAAGGGCGTCGATCCAGCGACCAAGTTCTTTAATTTGTCTGTAAACCAGTCTGCCTCCTTTCCGCGCGAGAGAAAGATCATTCCCGGTTTGGTGCAGAATTGGCCAGCCCCCATGGTGAACGAAGTGTGCAGTCCCGCGGCAATGTTCTCGCCACGTTCTCGCAGGGCACCCGGCAATATGAAGACTGGATTTGTGCTGCTCATTTCCGCATAGAACGGAATCGGCTCGGGGCGCGAGGCGGCAATGTCCATCAATATTCTTCCCGCGGTGCGGGATCCGGTAAAACCGCCGGCTTTCACCAGAGGATGTTTCATCAAGGAGGTACCGATCTCAGCACCACTGCCAAACAGCAGCGAGAAGACGCCTTCTGGCAGACCACATTCCCGAACACTTTCTCGCACCATCTGCCCCACCAGTTCACTGGTACCCGGGTGTGCCGCGTGCGCCTTTACGATGACAGTATTTCCAGAGGCAAGCGCCGAGGCCGTGTCTCCACCGGCAACGGAAAAAGCCAACGGGAAGTTGCTTGCACCGAACACCACGACCGGGCCCAAGGGACGCAACAGGGAGCGGATGTCCGGTTTGGGAGCAGGTTTGCGGTCAGGGTCGGCGCGGTCGATCCGCGCGGACACCCATGATCCTTCCTCCGCAACCTGTGCAAAGAGGCGAAGCTGCGCGCAAGTACGGGCAGTCTCCGCCTGCAAACGCGCTTGCGGAAGAGCGGTCTCCTGCTGCGCGCGCTCGACTATATCCGCAGAAATGGATTCTATCTTCGCCGCAATCGTCCGTAAGAACGCACCTCGGTCATGTCCGGTTGTGCGAATGTAAGCGGCAAAGGCCTCGGAAGCAAATCGGACAGCAAGGTCTACTTCTTCCTTGGTTGCGGGTATAAATCCTGGTTCCAGGCGCTGCCCAGTGGTTGGATCCGGAGTGTAGTGCGGTTCTCCCAAACCGTTACCCTCCCGAAAACCTATCAATGACCGACCTGTTATTTTTGTCATCTTCTTGAAACTTGCTTTCTGTTTGGTAGGGCGAAGCCGCCTATGGGCAACGGCTGTGAGGACAAAGCGTCGCGAATGATTTTGATGTTCCGTTCCAACTCATCGCCTACCAATTCTAAACGTGGCGGGCGCACACGGGGATTCCCCATTCCCACTTCCGCTTGTACAAGCTTGATGAGCTGCACAAAGTTCGGCACGGTGTCCATGCGCAACAGTGGCAAGAACCATCGGTATAACTCAAAGGCCCTGCCACTCTCTCCGTGAATGGCGGAATTGAATAGGTCCACCGACTCGCGCGGCAATGCGTTGGCCAGGCCGGCAATCCAACCGGCTGCTCCCACCCCGATCGCTTCCAACACCGCGTCGTCCACGCCGACCGAGATTTCCAAGCGGCGGTCGAGCAGCGCGCGAATTGCAGATACACGTCTGGCGTCCGTGCTTGACTCCTTTACTGCCTCGAAGTTTTCATGCTCCGCAGCCAATTCACGAATCTGTTCAGGAAGGAAATCGGTTCCGTAGGCGACTGGATTGTTGTAGAGCATGCAGGAAATAGGAGTCGCTTCGAACACGGTCGCAACATGGGTTTTCATTTCCCGCCAATTGCCCTGGTAGACATAAGGTGGCAATACCATGAGGGCATCGCAGCCGAGGTCAGCGGCTCCTTTCGCCAGAGCCACCGCTTCAGAAGTAGTAAGCGCCGAGATAGAAGCCACAACCGGTCCACGCCCCTGGACAGCGCTGACGCAGGTGCCCAGAATCCCTATCTTCTCATCAAAAGACAGCGTCGCGCCCTCTCCTAACGAGCCTAGGGCAACGATGCCGGCGCACCCGTTATCCAGGAGCCAGCGGCAGTGTTTGGTCACGGAAGCGTGATCGACACGAAGATCCTCGGTAAAACTGGTGGTGATTGCGGGCATCACGCCTTTCCAGTTCATCAATGTCCTCCCATTACTTAACTGTGTTGTAGCTTCAAGTGCTCGCTGACGGCCGCCAAGGTTTCGACGCGAGCGGGGAACACCGGCGGTCGAACCGAGTCCGGGCTCCATTCGAAGAGGAATTGTGTCGCGGGACCACACACCCGGGCCTGGCAAGGCCCCATACCACAACGCGTATGCAACTTGGCGGCGCGCCACGACGCACATTGCTGAAGACGCGAATAGGGAACGTCTTCGCATCGGCAAACCGTGGTTTCAGGCAGGGGCAGGTTCCTCAGTTCCGGGCGGAGGCGGAACGTAGAGTCCAGCCCCTGTGCAAACCGGCGCGCCTTCCAGCGCCTGGCGAACCATGCTCTCGCCTCGCTTGCGTGGCCGGCGGCAGCCAGGCCGGCGATCTGACCTTCAATGATCGCCAACTCCATACCTCCGACGCATGTCGGTTCACCGGCACAAGAAATTGATGCGACAGTCGTTTTCTGAAAGTCGTCCACCCGGACGCAACCGTTGTCAACCGCACATCCCAACAACAACGGCAATTCGATATTGGGAACGAGATGAAAGCCGCAGGCAAGAAAATCGCAAGGGATAGTCTCGAGTCTGCCGCTACGGAAAATATCCACACTTTCGAGAGTCGGCTGGCCCTTTGCGCCAACCACCCAAGTGTTTGCTGCAAATGGAACCCCAGCGAGATCCCGCTCTAACTGTAGTGCCTCGATGATCTTTGCCGGCCAGCGAAACAAGGCAAAACCAAATGCGGCCAGGCTCCGCCATGATGCCTGCTCGCAAATTACCGGTATGTCAGCGCCATGCTTGCGAAGATAGGCCGCAACCGCCAGCAGCAGGGGACCGGTCCCGGCAACTATTACTCGCTTGGCGCGAACCGGCAGGCCGCCCTTGACCATCGCCTGCAGGCCACCCGCACCCATAACGTTCGGCAGCGTCCAACCCGGAAAGGGCAGGAATCTTTCCCTCGCACCAGTTGCAATCACCAACTTGTCGTATCTGAGTTCGCAGAGAGCGTCGCGACTTTCCGCCATCAACACACCAGCCTCCGGCTGGTGCACTACGCTCAGCCCACAGAGAGCAGAAACCCCAGCTTTGCGCATCCGCTGAACCCATTTCGAGGCATCTATGTTTTGCTGATCGCTCGACTCGCTCCGCCAGATCTGGCCGCCCAGCCTGGGATTGTCATCGACGATGCCGACGCGGACGCCACACTCCGCTGCGCAGGCTGCCGCAGCCATGCCGGCGGGCCCCCCACCAATCACGAGAACCTCAAAATGATGCTCTTCTCTGCTCATCAATTTTACTTCTCAGTAATTATTTCCATGCCCTGCTGGCACAGCACCATACAGCCCCGAACATGAGGAGTCCCATCGATGGCAACGCGACACTCGAAGCAAATTCCCATACCACACAGCGGGCCACGAGGCTCACCGCTCACTGAAGTTCGGCATACTGCCCCTGCAAGAACCATGGCAACGGCCACAGTCGCGCCCGAGGGCACGACAACTGGCGCGCCGTTGATGGTCACAGATACATGGCTAAGCATGCACATACTCGTTCTCCATCCTCGACGGGAGATACGGTTCAACGGGGATTTCCGGCTTTGTGCCAATGATCTGATCGGCGAGAATGCGCGCAGTTCCCAGGGAAGTCGTAATTCCCAAGCCTTCATGCCCAGTCGCCAGAAATACGGACTTATCTCCTGCCCACGGCCCAATCAGCGGAAGTTTGTCGGGGGTAGCAGCACGAAATCCCGTCCAGGTACGCACCGTCGAAATCCGAGTCAAGCCTGGCATATACTCCTGCGCGCGCTGCAACATCCGCACCAGCATGGAGTTGTCGACTCCCTTGTATTCAGCACCGTATTGGCGAGAGGATCCGATGAGAATCTGGCCAGTACGGCGCGGCTGCACATTGAACGCGACCGAATCACTGCTTACGGAGTGCGCACTCTTCAAGTATCCCAGTTCTACCAATTGATGCCTGACGAAGCCGGGACAACGGTCGGTGATGACCAGATGGCCCTTCCGCATTTTGATTCCGAGTCCCGGCGTAAGGTCAACAGCAGAAGTTCCGGCCGCGTTAACGATAATCTCAGCCGAGATCTCCGATCCGTCCGTCAAACGAACGCGTCCTTTCCCGATCTGTGCGACCGGAATGCCGAGGAGGAGTTCCGCTCCGTGCGCCTGTGCGCTCCGCGCCAAAAAGAGCGCAGCGCACGGCGGATACAGCACTCCATCTTCCGGAACAAGAAGTCCGCCCGCCATTCCCGCGCGAAGGTTCGGCTCCAGACCCTGCAAGGTCCTGGCGTCGAGCACTTCCGTTGGAACTCCACGCTTGTCGTAGTAGGCGCGCTTGCGAAAAACCTCGAGCATTTCTTCCTCGTTAGCCGCCACCCAGATCGTCCCGCACTGCTCGTATTCGACATCATCCGACAATTCTGGTCTTAGCGCTTGCCACAGCTGCTGAGAGTAGCGGGTCAATGCAAACTGCGCGTCGGAGTCATCCATGACGACGATGTGTCCCATGCCTGCGGCGGTGGCCCCACTTCCGATTATGTCCGCTCCTATGACAGCAACGCGATGGCCGCGACGAACGAATTCGCAGGCGCACGCGGCTCCGACAATGCCTGCGCCCACGATAACGACGTCATAGGTTGCCTTACTCATGCACAAAATACCCGTTGCACACGAGGATCGCAGGATCAAGCACCAGTTCGGCTTCTGCGTTCACGAATGCTGATCCCTTGATATGGGATACACCCTGCCATCACGCACTTTCACGCTGCCTTCAAAGCTCTGACAATACTTTCCTGTCTCCCGGTTTGCCCTTGCCCGATTTCGGCGTCCGAGTAAAGGCATGCCAGTTCGCGTGGTCCCCGTGCAGCAGGGAGAACGATCATAGGCTTTCCTGGACAGAGCACGAAATTCTTACTGTCCACTCCGAAACTCTTTTGGCAGAACGAGCGGCATCAAGATCCCCTCCATGCAGATCACACAGGCCGCCCCGGCGTACTGGACCATCCCTCATGACCGTCAAACACATTCATGCTGTCTCCCGCGGGCATGTTCTGAACCACCGCATGTCCGGATCCTGATCGACAATGTCGATGCAATTGCTTTCCCACCCAGGGTTTCCGTTCCTTGCTCCTCACGGCTGGTGATCCTGTCGATTGCAACCGCTCCGCCGACCGCGCGAATGTAGTTGTCAATCAGTTCGTCGTCGGGATTCACCGTCGAAGGCAGGTGGAATTGTACCTCGGTCGATTGTGATTTCCTCGCGCTGGCGAGCTCGTCAATTGCTTAGACTCGCTATGCGGAGGCACAACCTCATGCCCAGTCCAGTATCCCGAGTTCTCGACATTTGCGATTGCAAGCAGCCTGTTCGCCGTGGTTGCACTCTGTAGAGCCGCCTCGGAAAGCAAAAGAAATGCGGCGAAGCTCAGGCACAAGAGCAGAGTCCCTTAGCTTTTGTCTCGAGGTCATGCTATGGAAAGGGCCGTCGAAGACCAGGCGAGTTCTCCAGGATTCAATGAATGGGGGAAACGCGATTGATTATAAAAATGGTGAGCGCGGAAGGAATCGAACCTTCAACCTACTGATTAAGAGTCAGTTGCTCTGCCAATTGAGCTACGCGCCCCACGGTGGGCATTTGGCTGGTAGGACGAACGCAGATTATAGCATCTGGCCGCCTCTCGCTGCGATGGACGGCCGATGATTCGGCGGGCGGCGTGAGCCCCGCGCACAAATGCGCCGGACTACGCTGCGTGTTTGAACCCGATAAACTTAGGAGCGCTGCCGAACTTCCGCGGCCAGAGTTCCGGAGTCGCTCGTCTCCGCGCGCCGCGAGAACGACTGGTCCGCTCCGACCGGAGGACGGTGCTCGACCGTGCCGATCACCGGCGCCTCGTCCATGCCGTCAGCATATGCCATGGAGGCGAAACGCTGCTCGCCGCACATGCGATCGATCATGCGTTGCTGCCGCCGATTGAGCACGGCGTGAGGGAGAATAGGAAAATTGCGGAACATCCAAATTAAATATACCCGCTGAAGGAATGAAGGCATTACATAGCGCGGACCAATGGGTGTGCGCACCTGCACCACCCCGGCCGCCAGTTTTTCGATCAACATACCTGGGCCCGCCTCGGAACCTGAATTGGCCAGAGCAATTCTAGGGTCGCCATTATTGCAGGCGCGCTGTGCAATGGGAAGCCCTTTTTTACAGATTTAGAAATAGTTTGATCCAATCGTGAGCCTGTCTTCCTCTCGACAGCGACTCAACAGTGCATTTTCTTGAGCGCGTGAATCAAAAAGCCGAAGCTGCCGACGGCGAGAAGTTCTGAAACGGCATGGAGCCTACACCTCTGCGGCGCAGAACTGCCCTTCCAGGTCGCCACTTCCCAGGTCGCCACTTCCTAGGTCGCCACTTCCTGGGTGTCGCTTCCTAGGTCGCTACTTCGGGGAGAATGTCCATGCGCCGTATCTCAGCAGCGATGCCAAACTCCGAGCCTTCTTCTTCCACCCGGACAATCGTGGCCTGGCAGCAAACCCAGCACTTTTCTCCGGAAGTGAGCTCGGGGGGAAGAATCAAAACCAGTTCGACCTCTGCGCCCTTTTCCATGCGGGACTGGGTGTAGAGGAATACTCCGTTGGCGCTCACATCCCGGGTGTGTGCGGTTTGGTCCACGCCCTGAGGAGTGCGTACGCGGGTGGCCACACGAGTGGGAATTCTTCTTCCCGAGCGGCGTTCGGTGTCAACCTTCATGTGGGCAGCACTGCCCACCTACTGTACACCAGCGGCGTGGAATTGGACGAGCGCTTCCGCTCTGCGAGCACTGCCGAATATCGCAAGCCCGGGCCAGAGCGGAGTCAACGGGGCGCGTGCGGCTACATGTGCGGGCGCTTGCTACGCGCGGCGGGCACCACCAAAGCCTGCTCTATGGTGGGAACGTTGGTGCCGCGGAGCTTCGCTTCCGCCTGATGGAGTTTATCGGTTTGGGCGGTCTGATAATAAGCCTGCACCAGCAATTCCATGGTAAAGGGATTGTCTTGATCCTCTTCCAGGTGCGCAATGGCATCTTCGTACTTCTTCTGGTCCATTAACAGAGTCCCGGCCGCGCCGTGGTATGAACTTTGAATCACGCGGTTGCGGCTGCCATTGGCCAGAGACTCGAGTTGGTGCAAAGACGTGTCGGCCAGCGCCTGGTCGCCTCCGCGGGCAGCTCGGACCGTGCGGATTCGAAGGATGCGCGACATCTCCTCGTCGCGATCCGAGGCCGAGATGGTGGCGCGATGAGTGAGCGATTCCTCGGCCTGTCTCAAACTCTTCAGGGCCACAATGTCGTCACTCTGATACTCGGCCATTTGCCGGAGCGCCTGGGCTGCCTGCAGATCCTGTTCTTTGGCATGGGCTGTTTCCGCAATCTCTAAAAGATCCTTGTCGGCCTCGGCGTAATTGCCGTCGCGAACAAAAGTCATGGCTTTCTGCATGCCGTACGTTAGGCGGTCGGCTTCATTGTGGGCGAAGCGGATGGCCTTGTCATATTCGATGCGGGCCTGTTCCTCATTACCCATGAGAGCGTAGGTATCGCCGAGGCCAAGTTGAGACGTCACAAAGTCCGGATCGATCTTGAGCGCCGCGCGATAGTGATTGAGGGAGCCTTCGAAATTCCCGGCCATGCGCAGCAGTTCTCCGTAGGAATCCTGAGGATTGGGTTCCTTGGGAAGCAGGACGACGTAGCGATCCATCGCGGCGAATGCTTTAGCGAATTCCCGGTTGCGGGCCTCGACATAGGCAAGATCGTTCAGGGCGGCCGGGAAATTCTTGTCCAGGGCGAGCGCCTTTTGCATCATGCGTTCGGCCTGATCGGTTCCGTTTTCGCCCATCAGCCAATTGCCCGCAAGATAGAGCAGATGGTTGTCATGGGGATACATCTCGAGCATGTCGTTCATGGCGGTGATGCCGCCCAGGAAGTCGCCTTCCTGCACTTTAGAAATCCAGGCAACCATCAGTTGCTCGCCCGGCGTGAACCGGGGCGCGAGTTCCTTAGCTCTGGCGCGAGCTTCACTGACTTCATGGGGATTGGTGCTGTTGAAGGCGATCCAAGCCCAGGCAACCGCGAGATTGGGATCCTCTTTGACGGCCGCGCGCCAGTCGTCGTTGCAGCGCTCCAAGTAAAGATTCTCGTAGTCGGCCATTCCCTTTTCATAGAGCTGACGGGCTTTAGGAGACGAAGTCGAGACCGGTAGCGCGACGGTTTCACCTTTCTTGAGGTGATGGGCATATACCGAGAGCGGCGCGGCCAGCAGCAGAGCCATCACCAGGATGGCGTAAGAGTTCAACGAGCGAGTTCTAGAATAGCGAGCTTCAACAGAACGGGTTTGAACAGAACAACCGACCACAAAAGAATTGCGGCGCATCCAGAGTCTCCGGGACTGAGCTTAGTGGGGAGGAGATTACGAGGAAAAGGGTAACATCGGCGTAATCAGTCGAGGAGGTGACGAAAGACGTAGATCGGATGCGGAAGCGGACGTGCGTCTGAGCGAAAGCTGGATGGGTTCAAGGTTGGAGCCTACGACGAAATCTCTCAGCAACGCGGTGCGCGATTTGTGAATTCTGTTCCGTTCTCGAGGGATATTACTAGTTAGTATTTCCCCCCCGGGGGGGTGATCTATTGGAATCATCACGTTAGCGCAAAATCTGGTAGTGGGCTAATGGCCCATTACCCTGGTTCACGTCTGTCAATTCGAGTCGTGGGCCCAAGGTTAGATATCAAAAGGGCCTGTGGATTGCGCGCGAAAAAAGCCCCTGCCGCTTGCGGCAGGGGCTGAAGGTTGAGATTACGCTAAAAGATAATCTTCGCGGCAAGCTGCAGGTTGAAGGCTTCACCAGGCCCGATACCAGGGGCTCCGTTAAAGTCGCCGATAGTATCGCTAACGATACTGCCGCTCGTCGAGCCCGGACCCGAGGCCAGATTAATTCGGTTGAAGAGGTTAAACATCTCGGCCCGGAGCTGCACCTTGGCGCGTTCGGTCACGGAAATGTTCTTAAAGACGGATAAGTCCACATCGGCGAAGCCCGGACCATAAAGTGCGTTCCGCGCCACCGTGCCCAGCAGCGTATTCGGCAGGCACGTGGGCGACGGCGAACAATACGCCGCGGGGTTGTACCAAGTCACGCCGCTCTTGGAGAATGCATGCGACACTCCCGTAAACGGATTGCCAATCTGATTCAAACCTGGACGTATCTCGCTTAAGGGTTGACCTCCATGAAACGTCATAAGGCCTGAAACCTGCCAGCCGTGCGTCAAGATTCTCGGACCGTGGGAGGATCCCGGAATGTCGTAGGTGAAAAACGCCGAGAAATTGTGGCGCGTGTCGAAATCGCCATTGCCGTATTCGGCCTTAAGGAAGTTGCTGTCCAGCGGCAATGGACCTCGATATTCGCTGACTTCGTCCAATTCGTGCGCCCAGGTGTAGGCAAACTGCGAGGTAAATCCGTGCCAGGAGCGCATGCGCAGCGTGGCTTGCAGTGCATTGTAGTTGGAGGTCCCGGCGCTGTTGAGTTGGTTGATGGAGCAGCTGGCACAGGAGAAATTCGGATACTGCGCAGCGAAGTTACCGTCCGTCAGCGTCCCCGGAATCTGGTTAACGTCCAACATTACCGAGAGCTTCCGCGCTGTGCTGCCTACGTAGCCCAACTGCGCCACGGCCGCGTTACCCAGGCTTTTCTGCACATTCAGGTTGTAGTTAAAGAAATAAGGCGTGCGGAAGTTTTGGTTGACGGAAAAGACGCTGAAGTCCAGCGGCAGACCGGTACCAGGGTTGAGACAATCCGACGGATTGGCGGCGTTGTTTCCAGACACACAGGTTGCAACTCCGGGAAAGATGTAGGTATTGGGCTGCCACCGATACGAACTATTGCCAGCAGTATTCGAGTTGTACACAGAAACGGGCGAAGGTCCGGCGGGGTTGTCCTCTAAACCGTCCGTGCCCCCGTTGGTGGGACGATAATCGAGAAAGGGATTCATATTGATCTGATCGTAGAAGACGCCAATTCCTCCGCGAACAACCAGATCCTCTCTCTGAGTCGGTTGGTAGGCAAAGCCAAATCGTGGCGCGAAATTATTCCGGTCAGACTGGAAGATCGAACTGACGCCGTTGCCCTGCACAACCATGCCCTTGCCAGGGACAAAAACCGCCAGGTCCTTGCTTCCGTTGTGGAGCGGGCCATAATAGTCCCAACGGAGTCCCAAGTTTACGTTCAGCCTGCGCGTAACCTGCCAGGCATCTTGACCAAAGAAGTCGACCCCGTTGACTACAACCTTGCGCTCCGCATTGCCGACTGCAATGGAAGAGCTTGCGACGTTCCCCGCAAGAAAATCGGCGAGAGCAATGGTGTTGGCGCAAACCTGATCGCCAGTCGTGCAACTGTCGGCCCAGGGGCCTTGAGAACCATCGAAATTGAAACTTCCCAGGGAATGGCGAAAATAAAACTCGTCCACATGCCCTTGGCGTACTTCGCCACCGAAGCGAAGCTGGTGCTTCCCAACGTTGTAAGAAACGATGTCGGCCAGCATGCCAGTGATATCGTTTCGCCCTTCAGGAGGCGTGATTCCTACCTGTTCGAAACCCCCGATCGTAATATTGGGAGCACCGAGTATTGGCTGTGAATGGATTAGCGTGTCGGGACTCAAGTACAGGCCGTAGGAGTGAGTGTCGAAGCTGTGGTTCGCGTCGTTGAACGTCTGGTTAAAGTAGTTCACGCCGAAGAGAATCTGATTTGTCATTCTGGGCGTCAAAGCAGAATTCAGAGTGAGAGCATAGTTGTAGACGTGAATCGGCGCCTTCTCGAAGTAGTACGACAGGTTCGAACTCGCGGTTGCCAGCGCCGGACTGCCTCCGAGGGGGGCGGTCTGGCTTCCCTGACCTCCAAACCAGCGGCCGGACAAGTGGTGTTTCTGGGTGAAGTTGTGATCCAGTTTGATCACACCGTTGTAGCTATAGCCGGTGGATGCGACCGGGCTAAAAAAATTTCCAATGGTCGCTGGCAGATTATTGATGGTGCCGGGCCAAAGGTTTGCGATGAGCTGTTTGGAAATGGGACTTTCCGGAACTCCGGCGGCAGACAACAGCGCCAAAGCATTGTTCTGATATGCAATCGAGGGCTCGGTGGCGAGGCCTGACAGACCAATGATGTACTGTTGTTTCTCGAACCCCACAAACCAGAATGTTTTGTCTTTAATAATTGGGCCGCCCACGGAGAATCCGTAGTTCTCGTTGCGCAACTCCGGCTTCCTCACGCCGACCGGTGTGAAGGGAGATGCAGATCCGAAAGCCTCGTTGCGATTGAAATAATACGCCGAGCCATGGATCCTGTTCGTGCCCGACTTGAGTACAACGTTGACGATGCCACCGGCGTTGCGACCGCCTTCGGCGTTGGACTGAGTTTGGGCGGAAAACTCGTCAACCGCATCCAATGGCATCACGACGCCCGCGATTCCCGAGACGCCGCCCTGATTGACAGCGGGTATGTTATGCCAAAAATCATTATTGTCAACGCCGTCGATCTGCCAATTCATCTGGTTGGGGCGGGTTCCATTGAGCGACCCGTAGCCACCTACAGAGTAGCCTCCATAACCGGGCTGAACCGCGATGAATTGCGTAAAGTCCCGCCCGTTCATGGGCACGTCGGCAATTGCTTGTGTAGGAATCGTGTTGTCCTGTGCCGCAGTCGTAGTATCAAGCGACAGTGCTGCCGCCGACACCTCTACGAGTGTGGTACCAGCCGCCCCTGGCGAGAGCTTTACCGGCAGGGTGTAAGCACCCCCTGCCGTAACGGCGACATTATCGATGGCTGTTGCGCGGAACCCCGCCGCCGATACCTCAATCTTGTATGTCCCCAGCGGCAAATCCTGAAAGGCGAACTGTCCGTCGCTCGTTGTAACGGTACTAAGAGCTACTCCGGTTGCTGTGTTCGTGGCCTTGACGCTGGCTCCCGTGACCACGGCGTCCGATGGATCGCTCACGGTACCGTTGATGGCACCGCGAAACGTCTGCCCATACGCGCTACCCGCAACCAGAATGGTTGCAAGAATAAGACCAAACCAACGCCGCATAGTCGTCTCCATAGTCGCCTCTTTTGGGAAGTGATGATTGGGCTGAACGTTCGCCCCCAAGCTTAGGTATCGATGTGAAGATGATGTGGCACTTTTTCAGCCAATGTTGCAGTTGTCTAAGGCATATGCATTTCAATAGCTTACAAACCGGCGGCCCGCAGCGGGATACGAAAATACGGACTTTACTGTATTGAAATATGAAAAGTGGTACCGTTTGTCGAAGTGGGAACCACAGTGCAGCACCGAGAATCGCTTTTTTCGATGATCACCGCGAAAACTTTGAGTGCAAAAGGCTAGTGAAAAAAAAGAGAGGATAGCCGAGGAATCTCACGGAAGAGGTTCCAGCGAGGCCGCCGCCTAGAACGTGAACGAGACGCCACCGCGGACGCAACGGGCGGCCTGAACTAGATAGACCGTCTGGCCGTCCCGGCCGAGGACGGGCACGTAACCTTCAGCCAGCAGGTTGCGGACGTCGATGATGGCTTCAATGTGGCCGCCCAGGCTGGGAATCGGTTGACGGATGAAAATGTTCAGGAACGGATCGCTTTGTCCGGGAGAAGCATTGAACATGTCAACCGGAGTGACGGCGGGGCCGTTGACCCAGCGGTAGGAGGCGATCCAGCGGGTGTGAGTGTGGGGCGCTGTCCCGCTTAATTTAGCGGCCAGGGCATGGCGGCGCTCGGTGGTGAGATAGTGCTGCGCCTGCTGCAAAGCCACATCAGGCTGGGAGAGATTGAGAACTCCGCCGACAGCGTAGTCAAGAGTGGCAGTGAGATCGTCGGCAAATTTGTGCTGCAGAACGAAGCGAAGACCATCCGTATTCAGGGTCTTGCCGGCGTAGGTGAAGGTGCCGGAGGAGATGTCGGGCAGAAGGAACCCGCCGGCAGAGGTAACTTCGCCGGTGCCGAGAAGTGCGGGATCGCCCACGCGGTCGGAGAAGGCCGCGACTTGCAGCTTGTTCTTGCCCATCCGGCGCGACAGGCTCACTTCGTGATGATGCGCGCTCTCGATTTTGGGAGCATAAGCGAGCAGGCTGACTCGCGGATTCGATTCGCTCAGATCGGCTGGAGAAGAATCGAAGCCCTTTTCGTCGCGCAGGTCCGGACGCGAGGTGGCATAGTCGTACTCGAGAACGGTGTTGGGGGAAAGATGAAGGTGCGCGGAAATATAAGGACGAAACGCGGTGGCATGGCCCAGGAACTGGACGGTCTGAAGCTCGCTGCCGAATTTCAATTCCAGAACATCGGCGACGGTAAAATCGTCGCCTGCGGAAAGCGCGAGAGCCTGCAGGGTCGCGTTATGCAGATTGGGGTCGGAGGGCGAAAAACGGCGGGCCGTCAGGCCTAGCGTGGGGGCGGAACCGTCGGCCATGCGACGGGAATAAGTGGTGCGTAATACCCCAGACGGAAGAGTGCTGCCGTAGCCTACGTCGCCGCTGAACGACAGAAGCCCATCGGAAAAAATGGAGCGCTCCAGAGTGAAGCCGGTGCTCATGTCCGACCCGGTACCGTAGCCGCCTGCAGCCGAACCTGCAAGGAAGCTGAAACTACCGCTTAACTCATGAGTCTGCTTCTCGGCCGATGGAGTCATGCCATTGGAAATCGGGTCGTCAAATACACGCAGAATGGGGCGGTTCGCAACTGAGCGCAGAGTCCACTTCCAGTCATCTTCGTCGGGAAGAGGACGGATGGGGCCGAGTTGCATGACGCCCAGCAGCGTACTCAAAGTAACATTGACGTTGAGGCTGGCGCCGGGGTTAAGGCCGACTTTCTCGCGCAATGCGGGCAGAAACGAGGGTGCCGTGACTTTGAGGGAGTAGAGGCCCGGCAGCAAGCCGGTGGCCGTGTAATGACCGGTGCCGTCGGTGAAGACCGTGAGCGTGCGATGGGCAGCGCCGAGAATCTGGACCACGGCGCCCATCTGTGGAATGCCCGAGTTATTACGGACGTATCCGGAGATCGCTCCCGGCTGCTCTGCGGCCCGAGCGGGTAGCGACAACCCCAACAGCATCGCCCAAGTTCCGAGATTACGCGCTTTCAGGTTATGCAGTTTCACTTCATCCCACCCCCCCGGGGGGAACCGCAGGGAGTTCGATACTCCTCACCAATCAGCCGTTGTTCGTTCGGCGTAGCTCTTAACTTTTTACTCCACGGTAAACAATGCCGACGGATTCACGGTCTGCTTCGAAATATTGTCGTTGACCTTAATTTCGATCTTGTAAGTGCCGGGCTGCAGGTTGGCGGCTACGATTGATTTCTGCAGCGTCACCTGTTCGCCAATGTTGCCCATGGTGTCGGTAGATTCAGTCTTCTGAACCACCTGTTTGTTAGTTGCGAGATTGGTGATGTCGTATTCAAACGTGGCGGAGGGCTTGTGAGTCTTCTCATCCACGCCGAGATTGTAGACTTGCATCCAGAAATTCAGTTTAGGATCTTTGTCCCTTTTGAACAGGGCTGGCTTGCCGTCGGCGGGGGCCACGCGGGGCCGCACCTTGGTGGTGCCGATGACGAAGTTGCCGGTGCCAATATCCTTGGTCGGAACCGGCTCCATCACGTCGGCGACGACCAGACTGGAGGTGGAAAGCTTGTCATCGGAGAATTCGGGGACCTTGATGCTGCGGCTCCAAATGCCCTTGCGGTCTCCATTTACGTCCTTCACCGCGACATAGAGCTTATACAGGCCGGGGCGAAGAGGCAGCGCCTTGGTGTAAATCGAGGCGTTCTCCGCGGTGCGCGGCAGAAGTTCGGCGGGAACGTCCACTTGCACGGTGTCTTCGAAGGTTTGGACAACCTTGCCCGTCAGCGTGGTCAGGCGAGCGAAGATATTGACCGTGCCGCGCTGGATACCGTCTTTGTTGACGAATGTGATGTCGCGATTCCTCATCTGAATCGCGATGGGCACGAGTACGGTGTCGCTGGTAACTTTCACGAAGTCGGCGCGAACATCGAACGGCATGGGATTCAAAATGACCTTCGAGTTAACTTCTTCCTCGAGATCGGTGAACTTCACCTTGGGAGCGGCTTGCAGCTTGGCGAATTGCTCCAGGCGATCGAACTCCTTGGTCTGCAGGCTGGCACTGTCAGGTCCCATGCCCAGGCGTTCCAGTCCGCTGCCATTAAAGCGCTGCGCTTTGCTCGCCATTCCCATCTGCTCATAGAGCGTTAAACCCGCGTTCGGTGTCATGAGCAGCGCATCTTTTTCGGAACGATCCAGGGTCATGTGATATTCGCCGCACATGCAAGTGTCGACGAACTCGACAATGACTTCTTGGCCGATCCCCTCAATGTAGCGCCAGCGCCAATCTTCAAAGGGAAACGTAGAACGTCTCACCGCCGCCCTCTTCCATGGGGCGCTCGTAGGTTCCGCCGGAGGGATGCGAATCGATTTCATCGGGCTTGCCGAAAACGATGTACATACGTCCGCGATCGGTCTTCCATCCCGGGACGCCTGCCGCGAAGTGCTCGTTGGCATAAGCGATGCGCTGGTAGTGCTCTTCTTTGTATTCGTTCTCTTCGGTGTCGGGAGTGGGGTCGCGACGTTGCCAGAAAGCCTCAATAAAATTGTCGCGCTCTTCGTCATTCGAGAGCTGCTTGAAAGCGGCGCGCTCTTCGTCGGTGATAATCCAGACTACGTCCTCGTCCAGCCACTTTTTATAAGGACGGCTTAATTCTTGTTTGAGGGCGCGCTCGTTCTTCTTCTTTTGTTTCTCATTGGTGGGACGCTTGAGGGGATCCACGGCGTCGGCGGCGGGCTTGGCTGGTGGGGAGTCAGTTTGCGCGGCTGCAGGCTGCGTCTGCGCGGTGATGGCGGCATCGCTCGCGGGTTTCTGCTCCGATTGTTGCGCGAACGCGCACGCAACCAGCAGACTCACAGAAACAAACAGAATTCTGAGAACAGCTTGATATGAAACTACCCGGAACATGAGAGGGACTCCTGCCAAGACAACTAGTCTGCCTATTCTAGGCCTGTTCGTCCTGTGAAAGCAAGGTTAAGTCGTGCCCGGAGAACCGATTAAAACAAGTGCAACCGTTTAGCTTAGAATCGGGAGTGGAGGTTCGGAGTTGCCCGGACGCCAGTGCAAATCTCTAGGTGCCAAAAGGGGTGGCAGGGATATAATGATTCGTTCCGGGGGCGGTAGCTACTTCCCACGCGTTAGGGTGTCACGGGCACTTCTTCGATTTCTACTCCTGATCGGGAACTTTCTCGGCACCAGGATCGTAACAGATCGTGTGTGCCTGTCACCGTACCTGAGGCAGCAGAGGCACTTCTTCGCAAGCATCGGTGTAAAGAGGAGTTGGCCTTCTGTTGGGAGATAAAACACCCGGATACTGACGGGGATCATGAAACCTTGGAAAAAAATCGCAATCGGCGCCGGCATTGCGGTTCTACTCGCAATTATTGTCGGCTTTACCGTTCATCAGAGCAGCAAAAACGTAACCACTGTCCAGACCGGAAAGGTGCAGCGGCTGGATCTGGCAACGGTGGTCAGCGCTTCGGGTGAAATCAAACCGAAGAATTACGTCAACGTCGGAGCCAACGCTTTCGGGAAGATCACCCACTTGTACGTGAAAGAGGGCGATCACGTGAAGAAGGGTCAATTGCTGGCGCAATTGGAGAACGTTCAATCCTCGGCCGATGTAAATGCCAACGAAGCATCTCTGCAAGCGGCGGAGACTGATGAACTGGCGGCCGATGCCGGGCTGAAGACTTCGCAAGCCGATTTGCAACGCGCCCAGGCTGACTACGACCGCAATAAGATGGACTGGGAGCGCGCACAGAGCCTGTTCAAGGATGGCCTGATCGCGCGGTCGGATTTCGACAGCCGAAGAAATGCGTGGGCAACCGCAGATGCGGGATTGGTACAGGCGCAGGCTCGGGTAGCACAGGCCAAGGCACAAAAGGATTCCGCGAGCCGGCACATCACTCAGAACCGCGCGAATCTGACGCGTGTCACCGATGTGCTGCAGAAAACCAGCTACAACGCACCCTACGACGGCGTGGTTACAAACCTGCCGGTACGCGAGGGCGAGACCGTCGTGATGGGAATTCAGAATGCGCCGGGAAGCACGCTGATGACGATTGCCGACATGTCGATTATCACGGCTGAAGTGAAAGTGGATGAAACCGACATTGTGAATGTGCGTGTGGGACAGCCCGCGGAGGTGACCATCGACGCCATCCCGAAAAAGGTCTTTCACGGCACGGTTTCCGAGATCGGGGATAACGCGATCGTGCGCTCCAGCGGAGTTTCCACGTCGCAGCAGACCACCGCCAGTGAAGAGGCGAAAGACTTCAAAGTCGTAGTGAATTTGCAAGATGCGCCCATGGATTTGCGGCCGGGATTGTCCACTACGGCAAAGATTACGACGGCGACTCGGAGCAACGCGCTGGCTTTGCCGATCCAGGCGCTCACCTTGCGCACCAAGGAGCAGATGGAGCAGCAAAATAATCAACCAGGGTCGGTGCATGCGGCCGCGCCTGTGGCCAAGGAAGTCGCCTCCAAGGGGAAGAAAGAAGACGACGTGCAGGGCGTTTTCGTCATCCGAAATAAAAAAGCAATCTTTGTTCCGGTGGCGACGGGAATTACCGGCACAACCGATATTGAAGTGCTCAACGGCCTGAAAGACGGGGACGAAGTGATTACGGGGAGTTACAAGGTCTTGCGGACCTTGCGTCCCGGAAGTACGGTCAAGATTGACAATTCGGTGCCTAAGAAAGAAGACGAAGAGTCATAACCTTAGCCGGGGTGGTACGTCCAAAGGTAAAGCCGGTCGAGGTCTCGAACAAAGCGAGTTGGAACAAAGGATGTCTCGGAAACCGAGTTTGTGAAGCAGACGTACTGAATCCATCGATCGGGAGAGGTCAGTGGCATCGGACCAGGAGAAAAATATGGCAACCGCAGAAATCCTCAGTATGCCCAATACCGCGAACCTGGCGCCGCCGGAATCGTGCATGATTGCGGCCGAAGATCTTTGGAAGACCTATGACATGGGATCGGAACAGCAGGTTCACGCGCTGCGCGGCGTGAATTTGCGCATTCAGCGCAATGAGTATGTGGCGATCATGGGTCCGTCGGGGTCGGGCAAGTCGACTCTGATGAACCTGATTGGCTGTCTCGATACGCCTTCGCAGGGAAAGTACTGGCTGAACAGCCAACTGGTCAGCGAGTTGGATGACGATGAACTGGCGCGCATCCGCAACAAAGAAATCGGGTTCGTATTTCAGACATTCAACTTGCTGGCCCGCGCCACCGCCCTGCACAATGTGGAATTGCCCCTGATCTACGCCGGCATCCCTACCGAGGAGCGGATGGAGCGTGCCAAGCGCTCGCTGGCGGCCGTGGGCATGGAATCCCGCATGAGCCATAAGCCGAACGAGCTTTCCGGCGGCCAGAGGCAGCGCGTGGCCATTGCGCGCGCGCTGGTGAACAAACCTTCAATCATTCTGGCGGACGAACCCACGGGCAATCTGGATTCGCAAACCGGCGTGGAAATTATGGCCCTGTTTGACCGGCTGCACGCGGAAGGCAATACGATCATTCTGGTCACGCACGAAGGCGATATCGCCGAGTACGCGCACCGGGTCATTCACATTAAAGACGGCGTCATCGCCAGCGATGAGAGCAAGGGGCGCGGGCAACGGAGCTGAGCTTTTTCGCTTTCGAATTCTGCAAAACGCCCAGCCCTATGCTGGGCGTTTTGCTGTGTGACAAGGCTGTCGCTGGGAGCCGGGTCGCCCCCGGGACGAGCGGGCGAGACACCCGCGCTACTTAGCTTCTGAGGCCACCGGAGTGTCTGCAACCATCACCCGATCGCGGCCTTCTCTCTTCGCGCGGTAGAGTGCGGCATCGGCGGCCTCCAGCAGTTCCCTGGTGCAGGTGCCGTGCTGGGGCAGTTCCGCCACCCCCATTGAGACTGTAAGCGTGCCGAGAGACTGCCCGCGGTGCGTAATTACCATTCGCTCAGCTTGGACCGAATCCGCTCGGCGCGGGCCTCGGTAACCGGCAGGCTGGCCATTGGCAAGATGACGACAAATTCCTCGCCGCCGAAACGGCACACAATATCCTCGGCGCGAACGCTTTTCAACAAAAAGGCGGCGGTTTCGCGCAATACGGTGTCGCCTGCCTCGTGACCGAAAGTATCATTAAATTTCTTAAAATGGTCGAGATCCAGCATGACCAGGCCCAAGCCATGTTCGGTGCGGATGGCACGCCGCGTTTCCCGTTCCATGATTTCTTCCAGATAACGGCGGTTATAGATGCCGGTTAAGGGGTCGCGAATCGACTGATCGCGCAACGCTTCGCGCAGCCGGATATTGGCCACCGACAACCCGGCCTGCTCCGCAAATGCCCGGGCCACCAACAATACCGCATCGGAAATACCGTCAGGTGCGACGGCCTGAAAGTGCAAAACTCCGATCGCATCACCGTGCGCCAGCAGGGACACACAGAAGTACGAGGACTGGAGGTCTGCCGCATGACGGCACTTGACCGACTGGTCGCCGGCGCGCACCACGTGCGCGTGTCCCGTGCGTGAGGCCCAGCAGTCCTGCGGCGCAATGGAATTTGACGGGATCACGCACTCCGCCCAGGTTTCGATCACCTCCAGAGTTTCCCGCGAAAGACTGAACAACATCATGGCGCCGCGCAATTCGGGAAATATTTTCGGAGCCATGACGGCCACTACCGAGCAAGCGTCTTGCACCGCGGTGCAACTATGCAGCAGTTCGGCCATCTTCGCCAGGTTCGTCGCCCGATTCGAACGCTTGGTGAGATCGAGGAGCATGCGTTCGCTTTGCTGATTCAGTTCCTGCTGGGTCGAGGCGCGCTCGCGCATTTCCGTTTGCAAACGGCTATTGGCGTCCATGAGGGCCGCAGTGTATTTCTTGACCTCGTCTTCCAGCAGTTCTTGATGGCGCATCTGGTCGTCAATGTCCGTGCAGGACCCGAACCACTTTACAATTGCGCCCGCGGAATCCCGCATGGGAGCGGCACGGATCAGGTGCCAGACAAAATTTCCGGCCGCATTGCGTATGCGATATTCCATCTGCAAGGGGTCGCCCGTACGCAGAACATTTTCCCAATTCTGCCGAGCCAACGGTCGATCATCGGGATGAAGCCCGTCAGACCAGCCCCCGCCAAAAGTTTGCATTTCGGTAAAGCCGGTCAACTCATACCAGCGCCGATTGTAGTAATCGACCACCCCTTCGGGAGTCGCAGTCCAAACGATCTGCGGGATCTTCGGCTAACATACGGAGCCGGTTCTCCCCGTCTCGCGCAACGTTGGCCGTGGTCCTCCGCATGGCCAGGATGCGATCGAGAAATGCGGCGGCGATCGCCACCATCATTACCAAGAAACCCAGGGCCAGCGTAACGGAAAGCGTTACCAGCCTGTAATCGTAACTTCCCGTAAGTAGCGTCGCTCCTGACATCATTCTCCCAGCAATGTTTTCCCCACGCAGCAATGCGCAGACGGGAGCGGAATCCCGACACGGCGTCACTCGCTTGTGAACACATCGGCAAGACCGGCACTTCTCGTATTAGAAGTAGATAAGACTTAGCGGTGGAAACAAGTGGAAACAAAGAGAGACGTAACGGGCTACGTCTCTACGAGAGGATTGCCGAACGGCTTACGGAGTTGTGCTGACCGGCTTCACTGCTGCTGAGTCTGAAGGAAAGCCGTGGGTGGCGATAAAGAAATTGTGATCGTACATATTGCGATACATGCGACCGGCAATTTCCGCGGCCTTGGGACCGAACGTGGGACGTCCGCCCTGCAAGAAGACGACGACCACCACGCGGCCGACGCTGGTGTTGGCGTAAGAGGCAAACCAGCCAAAGCGGGTTCCGGCATGCGAACAGGTTCCCGTTTTGCCCAGAATCTCTTCTTCGTTGAAATTCAGGCGCAGGCTGCGGGCGGTACCATATTGGACCGCGCCTGCCATGCCATCCGACAGCTCAGGAATAAGTGGAGCGATATCGAGCTGGCGCTTGATGCGCGGCTGGAAACCGGCCACCTCGTCGGGAGTAGTGGGATGCTGCAAATAATAGAGCGTGCCGCCGTTGGCGATCGCCGAAACCATCGCGCCCAGTTGCAGCGGCGTCATGGAAACACCTTCGCCGAAGGAGCACATCTTGCCCACGCCTCCCAGCTTTTCGGGAATCGCTTCGTCGGGATAGCTGCCCAGTTGTTCGCCGGGAATGTCATATCCCGCCAACTCGCCGAGTCCGTATTCGTGCGCGTAGTAGGCGACTTTCTCAAAACCGAGCTTGCGTCCGAGCGCCTCGAAATAGGCGTTGTTGGAACGGGCAAGCGCCATAGTCAGATTCATGCGGCTGCGGCCGCCCAGGGCAACTTCGGTTTCCTTCGAAACCACACCTTCGCTGAGCGCCGCAAGAGCTACGGAAAGTTTGATGGTGGAACAGGGTTGCGCGCCGCTGGAGAGAGCGAGCTTCTGGTTCACCATGGCCAGCACGCGTCCGCTGGTCGGTTCGATGGCGACCACCGTGCCGTTCATGTTGCCGAGCGCATCAATCGCGGCCTGACGTACGACTGGATCTTCGCCAGCGGTTAGGTCACCGGAAGCAATGCCTTCAGCGAATGAACTCATGTGAAAACGCTCATAAGAGCGGCGTCGGTGCGTGCTCAGGGAAGCATGTGTAAAGGTCGCGCTACGGCTGCGCGCCAGGTGGTGCATGCGGCGCCGCGTGGGCTGGGTTTCGCTGATCCTTTTGGCCGGGGTTTTTGGTTTGGTCTGCGGGCGAGTGCTGGTGTTGATGTGTGCCGCCCAACTCATGCCAGACAGAGGCAGGGAGATAATCAGGGCCAGTAATGGACGAAGAAGGCTGTTTCCTCTAGACATCTTGTTGATTCCGCTCCCCGAACGCTTGGTTCATTCACAGCACGAATCATGCCAACCAGCAGTAACCCGCCCCAACTACTCGACTCGCTGATACTACGAGACTTAGCACATCGCTGGCAATGGAAAAGTTTGGCTGCCGGGAACTTAAGTGTTCCCTTAACTTATGATGCAGCAACGACATGGCGCATATTACCTCAGTTCAGGCCCTTTCCGTAACGCGTTACCTAGTTACTGGAAAGGTGCTTCCATTCATATGAAAAGCATTTCCTAGTGTTCAGAGACCTTCCCGCTCTCTGATTCAACGGCGTTCGTGCGCGCCCCGCCTCGACACCACTACATCACTTCGTTGCGCTTGCGCAGAAACGCGGGAACGTCGAGATCATCTTGTTCGAAGTTCGTGACGATCGCCCCGCGGAGGTTGTCGCGCATGCTGTCGAGCGAAACAACGTCGCTCGCTAGATGATCGGAAGCGTGCATCGGCGCAGGCGTTATCTCTTCAGCGTAGGCATGGTCATCAGTCATGCTGCGCTCCGATACTGCGCTCTCCATAATGTGCTTCGGCGTTGAGTCCTGGCGCGGATCGTGCGATTGCCGCTCTTCGGGAAACTCCATGGCGTCCTCATGCGCCGCGGCGAAGGAGGTGCGAGTTTCGTAGGAGCGGGACCTTGCGGACGGCGCCTCCCGGAAACCCGTGGCGATCACGGTAATCTTCACCGAATCCTTCATCTTCTCGTCCAGCACGGCGCCGAAAATTATGTTGGCATCTTCATGCGCAGCGCCCTGAATGATCGAACAGGCCTGCTGTACTTCTGCGAGCTTGAGCGATGCGGAGCCAGTAATGTTGATCAGGATGCCGCGCGCGCCATCGATGGCGCCGGCCTCGAGTAGCGGAGATGCGATGGCTTTCTGCGCTGCTTCGATGGTGCGCTTGCCTCCGCTGGCCGAGGCCGTGCCCATGACGGCGTATCCCATGCGGGCCATAATGGTCTTCACGTCGGCGAAGTCGCGGTTGATGATGCCGGGGATGGTGATGATGTCGGAGATTCCCTGCACGCCCTGACGAAGAATGTCGTCGGCGATGCGGAAGGATTCGAAGAAGCCGGCATCTTCGGCGACGGCCAGAAGTTTTTCATTCGGGATGACGATGGTGGTGTCGACGGATTCCATCAATTCGGCGATGCCGCGCTCGGCTTGCTGCATGCGGCGTTTGCCTTCAAAAGAAAATGGTTTTGTGACCACCGCTACGGTGAGTGCGCCCATTTCGCAGGCCAGCGATGCGATGATGGGGGCGGCTCCGGTGCCGGTGCCGCCGCCGAGGCCGGTGGTAACGAAAACCATGTCGGCGCCTTCGAGGGCTTCGATAATCTTGTCGGAATCTTCGAGCGCGGCTTTGCGGCCGACTTCCGGGTTGGCGCCTGCGCCCAGGCCATTGGTCAGCTTTACGCCGAGTTGTAGTTTGACGGGCGCGTGCGACATGCGCAGCGCCTGAAGGTCGGTATTGGCGACGATGAACTCGATGCCCTCCACGCCGGCATCGATCATGCGGTTGACCGCGTTGCCGCCGCCGCCGCCCACGCCGATGACTTTAATCTTGGCGTCGTTGCGGGCCTCTTCGTTGAAGCTGATGCGAATTCCTGAATCGTTTTTCATGGTTTCCACCTTGTACGAAGTTTCAAAGTTTCAAGGTTTCAGAGTCTCAAGGTCTTTGAAACCCTGAAACGTTGAAACCTTGCCTTACGCTCCCTTTCCGACCAATAACGCTTTTAATCTTGATCCCCAACGGTCTTCCTGCAGGCCTCTCGCGATCCTCGCTCGCTGGCCGTAGCTCACCATGCCCAGCACCGTAGCGAACTCGGGTTCGGATAATGTTGACGGCATCTTGGCGAGCGGGGCGGGCCAGGAAAGGCGCACTGAGCGGCGCAGCACCGACTCCGCCACGTCGAAGATTCCCGGCAACCGCGACGCTCCGCCAGTGAGCACGATACCGGCCAGGCAGACATCGAACATGCCGCTGTGGCGCAGAGTCTCGCGCATCATTTCGAAAAGTTCGCGGGCGCGTGGCTCCAGAATTTCGGCGACCAGGCGCTGCGGCAGCAGCCGCGATGGACGATCGCCGACGGACGGCACCTCGACTTCATTGCCTTCGGGAATCAGGGTCACGATGGCGTTGCCATAAATTTTCTTGATCTTTTCCGCTTCCGCCAGGGGCGTGCACAATCCCACCGACAGATCGCTGGTGAAGTGATCGCCGCCGACCGGAATCACTCCCGTGTGAATGACGGCGCCTTGTTGAAACACCACGAGCTCAGTGGAGCCGGCACCGATGTCGGCCAGGCAAACTCCCATTTCACGCTCGTCGTTGCGCAGCACCGAGTCGGCGGCAGCCAGTGGTTCGAACACTGTGTCGTCAACATGCACTCCGGCTTTGTTCACCGCGGTGATCACGTTCTGCGTGGCGCTGGTCGCCGCCGTCACCATGTGGACGCGAACTTCCAGGCGTGCCGCCATCATGCCGAGGGGATCATGCACTCCGGCCTGGTCGTCGAGTATGAATTCCTGCGGCAGCAGATGCAGAATCTCGCGATCGTTGGGCAGCGGGATGGCGCGGGCCCGGTCGACCGCCTGCTTGATCTCATCGCGTCCAATTTCGCGAGGACGCGTGCCCAGGTTGATGCCGCCGTGACTGTTGATGCCGCGCACGTGGACTCCGCCGATGCCGACGATGGCTTGCTCCACGGCGGCCCCTGCGACATCTTCCGCGGCTTCGACCGCTTTCTGAATCGCCGCCACGGCTTTATCGAGTTCGACGATGACGCCTTTGCGCGAGCCGCGCGATTCGGCCACGCCGTGGCCGCGATATCGGAGGCCAGTATCGGCGAACTCCGCCATCAGCGCGCAGGTCTTGGCGCTGCCGACGTCAATCGCGGTTAGAAAATTTCCCTGCTGGTTCCCCATCGCTTATGAATTCCTCGTACTCAATACACCCGTGCTCGATAGACTCATTCTCGATAAAGACCTCAGTTAATCTGAACTCGTATTCGGCTGCTGTTTGGCGATCGCCGGACTTGGTTTCGGAATCGCCGGATGCGGAATCGTCGCTTTCGAAATCGATGAATGCGGCGCCGCCGAGGCCGTGGACTGTTTCTTGCTCTCCGGCCTGTGGGCAACATGAGCGGTTGCGCCGGCCGCCTTCGGCCCGCCTGCGGGAACTTTCGCTGCTATTTTTCTTGCACTCTCGCCTTTGCCCGGCTTCGCCTTCCTGACTCTCGCTTTCACTGCCGGCTTCTTCACGGACACCGGCTCAAGCTTTTTCTGCGTCAACTCAAACGCCGGCTTGGGAAGGGCGCGATCATGCGGGCTCATGCGCGTAATCAACGCTGCCGGCTTCACCCCTGCGGCTGCGGCGGCCCTGGCCGCCGAGGCTGTCAGCGCGGGTTGCCGCGCCTTCCCTTCCATATCCGGATTGACGATCACCTGATTGTCATAGCGCAGGTTCACCGATTCCAGCTTCTGGAATTGTTGCCGCCATTCCCGCACGTGGCTCACGTAAGTCTTGTAGCGCTTCAGATAATCCGAGGAACCGAGTTCGACTAACACGTCGCCCGCCGGATCGTTCACCCGCACCTTCAGGTTCTCGAGATCGGTGAGATCCACTTCGCTCAAATCCTGGGAGTAGCGAGCGCCGCCGGAATCCAGATCTTCCACGAGTTCGTTGTAAGCCTTCATGCGCGGGGCTCGCGTGGAGAGCGGCTCGCCCGGATTCATGCCAAGAATTACGGGAAAGGAATATTTATGTTTCTGCGGCAGCTCCATGAGAGTTCCGCCGGCATCAATGAGGGAGATTCGCGGGCCTACGCGGGCGAAGGCGATGGGAGTTCGTTCGTGAATTTCCACACTCAGCCGATTAGGCACGAAGCGCATCACACTCGCCGATTCGACCCAGGGAATCTGTTCGAGTTGCGCTTTCTGCTGCGCTAGAGGAATGAAGAAAATGTTTCGGCCGATGTCGGCGCCCATCACTTCCATGATTTGCGCCTTGGTCACGTTCTCCATGCCGATGACTTCGATGTTGTCGCTCGACTCCACCCGAAAACGCCATGAGCGTTCGCCGTATTCGTACAAAGCGGCGGCGGCGATGGAAGCGACGCATAGAATTGCGAGGGCAAGAGTCGCCCACAGGAGTCGGCTGGCAGTTTTCTTTGGCAGTGAGCTGCGGCGGGCGGAGACTCGCTTTTGTCCGCGAAGAAAGGGGGATTCCTCGGCTACATCCAAGTCCACCAGACGCGCGTCGTCCAGTTCCCCGCGCGCAGGTGCGGCGCTGGGTGGGTACAACTCTTCCTGCAAGATGGTGCCGCTGGATTTCCGCGCCATCAGTTCAGGTTAGTTGTCGCCAAGGAATCGCTGAGCTTTTTCAATATAGCTTCATTTCTCGAATTGAGATAGACAAAAAAATGGAGGATTTGCACAGGCAGGAACCGCGTTGGGTACGAGGCGGCCACGTGGCGACAGCCGCCTCGGCTGTCCGTCCATGATGCAAGCTGTGGTGGCAACGGCAGCGCTTCCGGGATGAGCTGGATCTTGACAGCTAACTTCGAAGGTCCATTGACGGGAACACTTCCGGTGCCCGGAAATTTCGACTGTAAAACGTCATACGACTTCGACCTGCAGATTACGCACTTTTAGGATCGCGCAGTCGGGCCGGTCGCTGCTTGGATCGCAGTGTTGGTTAGACGGGGCCCAAGCCGGGCATTTCGATGTGCACTGCCGGAATCGGCGTCATTTTCATCTTCATCATTGGCAGTTGCGGAATGTCCACGCGCACGCGAGGACAGATCACAGATCTTGACTGCAGTACCACGGGAGCAAAGGCCGCCGGTGCGATTCGAACCTGGACTGGCTTGACCATGATCAGGGCTTTCATGCGTTCCCGCCTGGCTTCCAACTTGTCTAATTGAGCTTCTTGCCTGTCTGACATAGCGTCAAAACGGTCGAAACCCGCCTGGGCACGCGCAATCCGTATCTGCGCAATCCGTGTCTGGGCAATCCGTGTCTGGGCAATCCGTGTCTGAAGCCGCGCCAGAGCCGTTGACACCCTGCATGAGGCAGGCCGATCGCGGGCGGTCAGAAGGGATGCTTCCGTCAGAAGCTGGTCGACTTGTCCCGAGGCCAGGGCTAGGACTGCCGTAGAATGCTGCCCGACACGGTCCGCGACCCGATGCGCCCATTGAAAGCCGCCATCGTAATAGTTTGCGTTTAATCCGGCTGCGAGTACTCCTGCCGCCAGCCATCCCCATGCTTGATTTGCTTTCATCGCCTTAACCCCTTATGTGTGAATAGACGAAGGGCATTTCAATCCGTTAGCAAACGAAGATACGAGCCTCAGGGCAGGAAAGTTCCCAGAATACTCATAAAACAGCGCCAGGGTGGAAAGCAGGGGGTAAGGTCAATGTTGCGAGGATTCCAGCAACTCCTTCAAATACTGTTGCCAGATTGCGGCCCAGGTATGGGTACCGTGTCCGTGAGTCTGCTCGGAAGCGGGAATCAGAATGAACCGGCCGTTCTTTACGCGCTTGATCTCGCGCTCGGCGATGCCCAGTTCTGGAGGATTGATGAAATCATCGGCGGAATTCACGAACATAACCGGCGCCTTGATGGTTCCTAGCTGGGCCGAAGGATCGTAATTGCGCGACGCACTCACGGCGTAGAGCAAGTCAGTGGCATCCAGGGTCGCGGTAATGCGGGTCATGGAGTCGTCCAGATATTTGTCGGCGGCGTCGCGAGTGGAAAGATTCTTCTGCATCGGCAGGGGCGCACTCCCAGCGATCAGCAGGAAATCGGCACTGATCTGTAATGCCGCACGCGGCTCCGTCGTGTAATCGCCATTCTTCCAATCGGGATCCTGACGGATGCCCTCTATGACCATCTCGCGCCACAGGCGGTTCCGTCCTGCGATTTGTACCGGCAGGCAAGCCAGCGGCATCAGGGCATCCATGAAGTCGGGATAGGTTTCGCCCCAGACCCAGGAGTGCATGCAACCCATCGAGGTGCCCAGAATCAGGCGGAGATGGTTGACGTTCAATCCCTTCTCTAACAATTCATGCTGCGCTGCCACCATGTCGTCGTAGTCGTACTGAGGAAAATGGGCACGCATTCCGTCGCTGGGCTTGCTCGATTTTCCGTGACCGATGTTGTCGGGAAGGATAATGAAATAGCGGCTCGTGTCGAGCAATTGACCGGGGCCAAACAGCACGTCCGCAAATTGTGGAGCAAGGAACTGCCGTCCGGAACCGCCGGTGCCGTGAAGAATAAGCACGGCATTGGTCACTTTCCCACTGGCGTTGCGTTCTGGCTTGCCAAAGGTAATGTAATGCAGCCGGAGTTCGGGAAGAGCCTCGCCTGACTTGAAATGGAAGTCGCGGCTTACATAGTCGCCTTCCTGGGGCGTCAGCTTTACTGCAGCCTGGGAGGAGGACTGCTGGGCGAGGCACACCATCGCAAAGCAGACTGGAGCGAAGATCAACATTCCGATCCGAAAGGAGATATGGCTGGTCCAGCGAATTTTGCATCTTGAAATGGACTGGTTAGCTTTCAACATGCGCAGTCTCCCGTTCTTTCAGTTTCTCTAGAATCATGGGCCCGAACTGCGAGACGCTACCGGCACCCAGGGTTAGAATCATGTCGCCTTCCTCCGCGACCGCTGCGGACGCATCCACGGCTTCGGCCGGGGAACTCACGTACCGTCCGTTCTTCACCGTTTTCTCACGGATGCGCTCCGCCAGAATTTCGCCGGTAATGCCTTCGATAGGCTTCTCGCTCGCGGCGTAGATATCGAGGACGAACAGCGAATCGGCGTCGCCGAAGGCAGTGCTGAATTCCTCAATCAGATCGCGGGTGCGAGTGTAGCGATGCGGCTGGAAGATCACGTGAACCTTGCGGAAGCCGCATTGGCGGGCCGCCGCAAGCGTTGCCTTGATCTCGGTGGGATGGTGGCCGTAATCGTCGATGACGCTCACCCCGGCCGCACGCCCGCGCAACTGGAATCGGCGGTCGACGCCGCGGAATTGATCGAGCGCGGTTCGAATTGCTTCCACGCCAACATCCAGACCCACGCCGACGGCGATCGCCGCCGTAGCGTTCAGGACGTTGTGCAGGCCCGGGACATGCAGAGTGAACTCACCGAGATCGTTTTTTCGATAGCTGACGCGGAAGTGGCTGAGCGGGTGCCCCATCCTTGTCGCGTCCGTTGCGACAGGGTGGGGGTTTTGATCTTTACCGCTCATCGGCGCATCCAGCTTGATCAGAAAGTCTGAACCGCGCTTGGTCCCGTAAGTCACGATGCGGCGCTGCACATCGGGCAACACGCGCCGTAATAACGGATCGTCGTTGCAGGCGACGATCATTCCATAGAACGGCACGCGGTCCATAAACTCGAGAAATGTTTTTTTCACATCGCGCATGTTGCGGTAGGTGTCCATGTGTTCGCGGTCGATGTTGGTGACGACAGAGAGTATTGGGGTTAACTTAAGAAAGCTGCGGTCGCTCTCATCGGCCTCGGCCACCAGATATTGCGATTTTCCCAGGCGAGCGTTCGATCCCATCGCATCCACGCGTCCGCCGACCACCACCGTGGGGTCGAGGCCGCCCGCGGCCAGAACCGCTGCCACCATAGAAGTCGTGGTCGTTTTGCCATGCATGCCAGCGATGGCGATACCGTACTTCAGGCGCATCAATTCGGCTAGCATTTCCGCGCGCTGGATCACGGGAATGTGCAGATTGTGGGCTTCTGCGACTTCGGGATTCTCCACCGAAATCGCAGAACTGGTGACCACCACCTCAGCGCCCACGATGTTTTCCGCGCGATGTCCCTCAAAAATCACAGCCCCGAGGCCGGCGAGACGTTGCGTCACCGAGGAACTTTTCAGGTCGGATCCGGAAACTTTATATCCGAGGTTGAGCAGCACCTCGGCAATGCCGCTCATTCCGATGCCGCCGATACCTACGAAATGGATACGCTGAATTTTGGCGAACATAAATCAGGGAACCTTCCCAAAATGTCATCCTGAGCGGAGTAGATGCTTCGCGATAGCGAAGCATCTGCGGAGTCGAAGGATCCCTTTCACTCCGGCGCGCCCTTTGGCCCTTTCGGGAATTCGCTTACGCATCTGACTGGGACTCAATTCCCGCTACTCGCGCGGCCATGGCTGCGATGTCGTGCGCAGCGTTCGGATGAGACAACTCGCGCGCCGCATGACCCATCTGCTGAAGGCGATTCGGATCCTGGAGCAGCGCCGCGATTGTTTCGGCCAGCCAGACTCCTTCCAGTTTCGACTCCTCGACTACTACTGCGGCTCCGTGGCGCGCCAGGGCCTCGGCATTGACGCGCTGATGATCATCGGCCGCATGCGGGAACGGAATAAAGACTGCCGGCTTTCCTGCGGCCGTAATTTCTGCGACCGTGCTCGCGCCCGAGCGGCACACGAGTAAATCGGCACGCGCAAAGGCTGCGGGCATGTCCTCGATGAACTGGAATACTTCGGCCTGAGTCGCCCAAACTCCGATAAGCCGCCAGCGCGTCATTATAGTCGCGCTCTCCGGTCTGGTGAATGATGTGAATTCCCGGAGCCTCGCGCTGCAACACCGGCAGGCAGCGCAGCATCGCATCGTTGATGGCGTGCGCGCCCTGACTGCCCCCGAAGACCAGCAGCGTCGGAAGCCTCCGCGCTTGGGCGCGATTTCGAAAAACGCCTGCCGCACCGGCACTCCCGTAACTTCCGCATGAAGAAAATATTTCGCCGTCTCCTCAAAGTGCACCGCCGCGCCCGAAACAAACCGCGCGACCACCGATTGGCAAAACCCGGCACCACGTTGGGCTCGAAGGCCACCGTCGGAATGTGTTTGACCACCGCCGCCAGCATCGCCGGGCCCGAGGCATAGCCGCCAACGCCGATCACAACGTCGGGCGCAAAATGATTCAGCATGCGACCCGCATCCCAGATGGCTCGCGGCAAATCGAAGGCGGTTTTCAGCCGAGTGATCAGGCTAACGTTCTTCAACGCACCCACACGCACCAGTTGCAATGGAAATCCTGCGGCGGGCACCAGGCGGTTCTCGATGCCGCGCGCGGTCCCGATGAACAGCACCTCCGCGTCGTAACTTCTCTTCAGTTGATTGGCGATGGCCAGCGCCGGGATCACGTGCCCGCCGGTGCCTCCGCCCGCCAGAATCGCCCGCATGCTGTGACTATAAATGATTGTTGATTTTTGATTGCTGATTGTTGATTGAAAACTACGCGAGGTGCCACTCCGCCAGGAGAAGGTAATCAACAATCAACAATCAAAAATCAGCAATCAACAATTGCCGTTTTACTCCGCCTGCTTTGTGATATTCAGCAGCACTCCCACACATGCCAGCGTCACGAATAACGACGATCCTCCGTAGGAGACCAGCGGCAGTGGAATGCCCTTGGTCGGCATCATGCCGAGCACCACGCTGATGTTGATGAATGCCTGCAGCACGACCATGCAGGTGATTCCCACCGCCAGGTATCGGCCGAAGGCGTCTTCGGTGCGCCAGGAAACACGCATGCCGCGCCATAGAAAAATTGCGAACAGCGCGACTACCAACATGGCGCCAACCAGGCCCAGCTCCTCCGCGGTAACGGCGAAAATAAAGTCGGTGTGCGGCTCCGGCAGGTAGAAAAGTTTTTGCTTACCTTCCATCAGGCCCGTGCCGGTTACGCCGCCAGTGCCGACGGCGATCAGCGATTGAATGATGTGAAAGCCGGTCTTCTGACTGTCGGCATAGGGATTCAGAAATGCAAGGATGCGGGCACGCCGGAAACTGACATGAAAAATCAAAAAATAGAGCGGGATGAGGGAAGCCGCAAAACTGTAAGCGAAATAACGCATGCGCATCCCGGCTACATACAGGATGCAAGCTGCAATCCCGGCGCAGGCAATGGCGGTGCCCAGATCCGGCTGCAATACGATCAGTCCCAAAAACACGAGCACAGGCGCGGCCGCCGGCAGCAGCGTGGTGCGGACATCATTAATGGTCTTGGTTCGATTCTCTAAGAAATAGGAGAGAAACAAGATCAGCACCGGCTTGGCCAGTTCCGAAGGCTGGAAGGAAAACCCGCCGGCATGAATCCAACGATGCGTGTTGTGCGAGCGGTCAAGAAAAAAGACTGAGATCAGCAATAGCGTCGTAAATCCCATCAAGGAAAAGACGATAGCCGGATGCTTGTATCGCCGGTAGTCGACACGCATGGCGATCACCATGGCGATCAGCCCCGCGACTGCCCAAATCAACTGCTTCGACAGGAAGGCATACGGCGAACCGAAGCGCTCCCGCGCCATCACCGCCGAGGCGGAGAACACCATCACCAACCCGACAAATACCAGCAGCATGGTGACGGTAAACAGCCAGCGGTCGACGCTCACGCGCTTTGCCATGGGAATTCATTTCACCACGGAGGAGCGGAGGCACGGTGAAGGAATCGTTGATTGTTGAATTTTGATTGTTGATTGTTTTGGTTCGGGGCAATTCTCAGGAAGACATCTGCGATTTTATCGTGTGGCCAGCGCCCGCACGATCTCTTTAAACGTCTGGCCGCGGTGCTCGTAGTTCCTGAATTGATCGAAGCTGGCGCAGGCGGGGGCGAGCAGGACCACATCTCCCGGTTCCGCCGCCGCGTTCGCTTTGCGTATGGCGTTCTCCAGTGTCTCCGCGTGCACGACTTTAGGTCCCGCGATTTTTAGAGCGATCTGCGACTCGATCTTCGCCGCCGCCGCGCCGATGGTGTAGACACGCTTCACGCGCTGGCGCAGCAGGTCTTTGAGCACCGAGTAGTCGCTGCCTTTGTCCTTGCCGCCGAGAATCAGGTGGATGTTGGCGGGGAAGGATTCCAGCGCCTTGATGGTCGCGTCGACGTTGGTGGCCTTGGAATCGTTGTAGTAATCGACGCCATGGATGGTCGTCACGAATTCCAGGCGGTGCTCGACCGCCTTGAAGTCGCGCACGGCGTGGCGAATTTGCTCCGGATCGCATCCCACAATGCGCCTGCGCACACGGCAGCCAGCACATTTTCCAGATTGTGCGACGCCTTTCAGCGGGATATCGCAGACCGGCATGATTTCCCGTTGCGGTCCTTCGCGTCGCGGAAAAAGATATTGCCGTCGCGCATGCACGCGCCTTGCTGGACTTCTTTTTGCGGCTGAACCAAAACACTTGTGCCCGAGTGCGGCCAGCCAGGCCTGCACAGGTGGGGTCATCGGCGTTGAGCACGGCGAAGTCCTGCGCAGCTGGTTCTCGAAGATGCGCGCCTTGGCCTGCACGTAGGCGTCGAAGCTGCGGTGGCGATCGAGATGATCGGGCGTAACGTTGAGCACGACGGCAATCTCGGGATGGAAGGTCTCAATGGTCTCGAGTTGAAAGCTGGAGATCTCCAGCACGATTATGGCTGTCTCGGCTTGGCGCGCTCGAGCCAACGAGATCGCGGGCGTGCCGATATTGCCGCCGACGAGCGCCTGGAAACCCGCGGCAGTCATGATTTCGCCGGCGAGCGCGGTGGTGGTGGTCTTGCCGTTCGAGCCGGTGATGGCGACGATGGGCCCGGGAGAAAGTGCGAGGCCAGTTCGACTTCGCCGATGACGGGCTCGCCAGGGCGCGAGCCTGCACGAGGGGCGGCGCGTCGACCGGCACGCCGGGACTAACAACGATCAGATCCTGATCGCGAAAGGTGCGCTCGCCGTGGCCGCCGGTCTCGACCGATATGCCTTGATCGAGCGCCGGGAATGTCCTTGCGGAGTTGGTCTTCGGTCTTAGCGTCGGAAACGGTGACACGTGCGCCGCGCTTTCAAAAAAAGAGCCGAGGCAACGCCGGATTTGCCCAGGCCGACGACCAGCACGCGTTTGTTTTTTAAGTCCCATGGCTGACTCGTTCCACCCACAGAAGTCACAGAGGTCGCCGAGAAATCAAGCTTCTATTTCCTTCTTTTCCTCTACTTCTCTATGACTCTATCGCGAACCGTCTATCTCAATTTCAGCGTGGTCAGTGCGAAAAGTGCGAATACCAGCGAGGCGATCCAGAAGCGGACGATGATTTTGGACTCCGACCATCCCAAGAGCTCGAAGTGATGGTGCAGCGGCGCCATCTTGAAGATGCGTTCTTGCGCAGCTTGTAGGAGCCGACCTGCAGGATCACCGACACGGCTTCGATCACGAAGATGCCGCCAATGAAGGGCAGCAGCAGCTCCTGCTTGATGATCACGGCGACCGTGCCGATGGCGCCGCCCAGGGCGAGCGATCCCACGTCACCCATGAAGACTTCCGCCGGGATGCGCGTTATACCAAAGGAATCCGATGGACGCTCCCACCATGCGCCGCAGAAGATGGTCAGTTCGCCGACTTGCGGCATGCGCTGCAGCTCCAGATAGCTGGCGAAAACGGCATGGCCGCTGACGTAGGTCAGCACTGCCAGTGCGCCGGCGGCGATCACGGTGCAGCCAATCGCCAGGCCATCGAGCCCGTCCGTGAGATTCACGGCGTTGCTCGAGCCCACAATCACCAGCACCACGAAAGCGATGAAAGGCATAAAGGCGAGGGCCACAGGTGTGGTACCGCACCAGGCTCTGACCACCAGATCGGGATGAAACTGTTTCAGGAACGGGACAATCAGCTGCGTGGAGTAGTCGCCGTGGCGTCAGCAGCATCAGCACCAACCCCACCACCATGCTGGTCGGGATCTGCAATCAGCTTGGCTCGCCGGTCAGGCCCAGGTTGCGGTGATGGATGACTTTCAGGTAATCGTCGGCAAAGCCGATGGCCGCGAACGCCAGGTGGAGAACACGGCGAGCCACACATAGATGTTGCTCAGGTCGGCCCACAGCAGCGTGGGCACCACGATGGAGATGGCGATCAGCACTCCACCCATGGTGGGCGTGCCGGCTTTTTTCTGGTGGGCTTTCGGGCCTTCCTCGCGGATGTATTGTCCGATCTGGAACTCGCGCAGGCGCTGGATGACCAGCGGGCCCACGATCAGCCCGGTGAACAGGGCGGTAAGGCTGGCAAAAGCGGTGCGAAACGTCACGTAGCGAAAGATACGGAATGGCGCAAGTAATGTTGAAGCTTGACGAACAACAGCCAATAAAGCAATCGGCCTCCGCCTTCGCAATTTCAATTTCTTGCTGTCGCGCAACGTCTTCCAGGTTTCGAGGGCCTTCTCCAGTTTCACGCCGCGCGACGCTTTGAGCAGCACCACATCGCCGTCTCGCGCTTCGCGTGCCAGCCACTCTCCCGCTTCCTCGGGCGTTCGATACAAACTCGGCGGTCATCGCTGCGCGGCTTGCGCTCTCGACCATCGCCTGCGCCAGTCCACGCACTCCGATGAGGACATCGATTTTCTTCTCGGCCATATGCTGACCGGCGGCGCGATGCATCTCGTCTCCCGCTGGACCGAGTTCCAGCATTTCGCCGGCGATCACCATGCGCCGTCCTGCTTTCATCGCAGCCAGGGCATCGACCATGGCATGCAGCGCCTTCGGATTCGAATTGTAGCAATCGTTGATGACCGTGATGTTACCCAGTTGGAGAACCTGCCCACGCTTGTCGGGCGGCACCAAACTGGCCAGCGACTGGACGGCTTCCGAAAGCTTCAACCCGCGAACTATGCCAACGCCAACCGCAGCCAAGGCATTCAGGATGTTGTGTTCTCCGACCAGGGGCAAATGCGCGTGTACGCGGCCCCCGGCTGTGACCACGTCAAATTCCGAGCCCTCCGCGCCGCGGGTTTGTATGTTCTCGGCTCGTAGATCGGCGGTCGCACCAGTTCCGTAAGTCACAACTTGCCCTTAAAGTCGCGGCCGAATTGCGAAACATACTCGTCGTCGGCGTTGAGCATAGCGGTCCCGCTAGCGGGCAGGGATTCGATCAACTCGTACTTGGCGCGGGCAATATCAGCGAGCGAATCGAAGAACTCCAGGTGAACCGGAGCAACATTCGTGACTACACCGATTTCGGGCTGTGCGATCCTTGCCAGCGCACGAATCTCACCGGCATGCGACATGCCCATCTCGATGACCGCGATGTCGTGCTGCGGCTCGAGTTTCAAGAGCATCAAGGGGAGGCCAAAATGATTATTGAAGTTGCCTTCGGATTTGAGCACACGAAAATGCGCAGCGAGAACATGGGCGACCGCATCTTTGGTGGTCGTCTTCCCTGCCGAGCCCGTAATGCCTATCAGCGGCTTGCCCCACAGCTTTCGCACCGCCGTGGCGAGGGTTTGCAGCGCTACCAAAGTATCCTCGACTGCCAATAATCGGGCCTTTCCAGGATAGCGATGTAGTTGATCTTTCTGGACTACCGCTGCTGCAGCTCCTTTTTCCAAAGCCGCGGTCACATAGTCGTGGCCGTCGAGCCGCTCGCCTTTGACGGCGAAGAAAAGTTCTCCTTCTCGAATCGTGCGGGAATCGATGGAATAGCCGCGGGTGACCTGGGTGAGCGGATCAGGTCCAGGCCGGACAGCCGAGGCGGCTGTCCCTACGTGAGTTGTGGCGGATATAAATTCTGCGACCTTCGAGAGCGGCAACTTCATGCTGGATTCCCTGAGGTGGCCGCACGTTCGCATTCGAAGCCGGAAGCCCGCAATGCTTCGCGAGCCACTGCGACGTCGTCAAAGGGATGCGATCCTTCGCGCGTCACCTGCACCTTCTCGTGTCCTTTGCCGGCAAGCAGAACAATATCTCCGGGGCGGGCTTCGGCGATTGCCCGGGCAATCGCTTTGCGGCGGTCGACTTCGACGCTGTACCGTACTCCTGTCTTCTGCAGCCCGACCAAGGCATCGTTGATGATTGCGTGCGGATCCTCGCTGCGCGGATTGTCAGAGGTCAGCACGACAAAGTCGCTGCCACGACCGGCTGCCTCGCCCATCAGCGGGCGCTTGGCGCGATCACGATCGCCTCCGCAACCGAAGACGGTCAGCACCCTCGCAGGCTTTCCGCCACAGAACACGAACTCGCGGGCCAGCGCGGTAAGATTGCGTAGGGCGTCGTCAGTGTGAGCGTAATCCACCACGACGGTGAATGGCTGGCCGCAGTCAACGCGCTCAAATCGTCCCGGGACATGAGTGAGCGATTCGACGCCACGTGCAATCGGCCGCGACTCGCAACCACGCGCATGGCAGGCAGCCGCCGCTGCCAGAATGTTGTACACATTCACGCGCCCGATGAGCGGAGAAAAGATGGGAATCTTCTCTCCCTCCTGTGGCGTGGCCATATCGAAGCGCGTGCCGCGCGGGCTGATGTCAACGTGCTCAGCGTGGAAATCGCCGCGCTCCCAACCGTAAGTCAGTACCAGGGAACCGTGCTTCCGGCTAAACCCCGCCAGCTTGCCGCCATATTCGTCGTCGAGATTGGTGACTGCGACACGGGGCGCATCGGTGCCACAGCCTTCGAAGAGCGCTCGCTTGGCGACGAAGTATTCGTCCATCGTCTTGTGATAGTCGAGATGATCGCGCGTGAGGTTAGTGAAAACGGCGACATCAAAAGGCACGCCGAACACGCGCTCCTGCGCCAGCGCATGCGAGGACACTTCCATAACTGCATCGGTCGCCCCAAGCCCCAGCGCCTCATGAAGGAGGCGGGCGAGTTCGAGCGCCTCCGGGGTAGTGTGGGGCGCGGGATAGATCCGGCCCGCCACGTGATATTCAATCGTCCCAATCAGAGCGCTTTTGCGCCCTGCGGCTGTGAGGATCGACTCAACCAGAAACGCCGTTGTGCTCTTACCGTTCGTGCCAGTAATTCCAGTGATCGCAATCCGCTCGGCTGGATGTCTATAAAAATTCGCGCTCAAGCGCGCCAAAGCGCGCCGACCATGCGGCACGAGAGCCCATGCGATGCCCTCGCGCGGCTTTTCAATCGGCGAATCCGTAACAACTGCGACTGCGCCCGCTTCGATCGCCTGGTCGATGAAACGATTCCCGTCCGACGTCTCCCCGCGCATAGCCACGAACACGCATCCGGGCTTGACTCGTCGAGAGTCGTATTCCACACCACTGACGTTCGGGTCCCCGTTCTGGGCGAGGACCTCCGCGCCATCCAGCAGATGTTGGAAGGTCATTGCTCAGGATTATAGGCCACGAAGAAATCAGGCGTAGCCGAAGCCACGGGTCGCAGACGGGGTTCCAGCGCGGCGGGGATTACTTAGGTCATTTTTCGCACGCCGCGGATGCGCGCTACAGTGGTTTTATGAGCACCGGAACCGAGCCCGCCAAATATCGCTGCTCGCAGTGCGACCGCCCCGAAGATTCATGCGATTGCGAAAAATTCTGCTGCCTCTGCCAGGCCGTAATCGACATTCGGGTTTGCGACGACGGACTGATGTACTGCGAGGACTGCCGCAAGGCCTGCGACTACAAGACCTCGGAGTAGTGGCGGCCGCAGCTTTCTATCCTCATTAGTTCTCATTTGTCAGTTCTCATTACCGAACAAATCATTCACGCATTTGGCAGGGCTATGACTTTTGAGGGAAAATGATATGTTTGGGTTTTTGGACGGTTTTTTCGTTTTTAGGAGACTGCATGGCGACCACGATGCACGTCAGCGACATAGCCGAGTTGCTAAGCGAAGGCCGGACGCATTTCAACCTTTCTCCGGCGATGCTGGTGGAGCACTCCATTCGGCGCAACGAAGCACAGCTGGCGTCTAACGGGTCTCTCGTGGGGTATACCAATCGCACCGGCCGCTCGCCCAAAGACAAGTTCATTGTGAAAGACGAAACCACCGCGCGCACCGTCGCCTGGGGCGCGGTCAATGCGCCTTTCGAACCGGAGAAGTTTGACGCGTTGTACGAGCGAGTGATGGAGCATTTGCGCGGGCGCGAACTCTTCGTGCAGGACCTTTTCTGTGGCGCCGATCCCGCTTATCGCCTGCCGGTTCGCATCGTCAACGAATATGCCTGGCACAATCTTTTTGTGCGGCAGCTCTTCCTGCGGCCAACGGCTCAGGAACTCAAGCATCATCATCCCGAATTCACCGTCATCGCCGCCCCCGAGTTCAAGGCCGATCCCAGGCGTGACGGCGTTCCCTCGGAAGTCTTCATCCTGCTGAACTTTACGCGCCGCACCGTGCTGATCGGGGGAACCTCTTACGCGGGCGAAATGAAGAAGTGCATCTTCAGCGTGATGAACTTTCTACTCCCTCCAAGGAACGTATTCCCCATGCACTGCTCGGCCAACGTCGGACACAATGGGGTGAGCGCCCTGTTCTTTGGACTTTCGGGGACGGGTAAGACTACCCTCTCGGCCGATCCCTCACGCGACCTGATCGGCGACGACGAGCATGGGTGGAGCGCCGAAGGCATCTTCAACTTCGAAGGCGGATGCTACGCGAAATGCATCAAGCTTTCAAAGCAAAATGAACCCCAGATCTGGAACGCGCTCCGCTTCGGCTGCGTGCTCGAGAACGTGACGCTCGATGCGTACACGCGCGTTCCCGACTATAACGACGACAGCAAAACGGAGAACACACGCGCCGCCTATCCCGTGGAGTTCATCGAGAATGCCGTGATTCCCGGCCTGGGAGGGCATCCCAGAAATGTGGTGTTTCTGACGGCGGATGCCTTTGGCGTGCTGCCTCCGATTTCGAAGTTGACGCCGGAGCAGGCCATGTATCATTTTCTGTCGGGCTACACGGCGAAGGTTGCGGGGACGGAAGCCGGGGTGAAAGAACCGACGGCTACGTTCTCGACCTGCTTTGGAGCTCCGTTCCTTCCGTTGCCTCCGAAAACCTATGCGGAAATGCTGGGTCGCCGCCTGCGCGAGCACAACGCACAATGCTGGCTGGTGAATACGGGCTGGCAGGGTGGACCCTACGGAGTCGGCAAACGGACGGCGATTCCGCATACCCGCGCGATGGTGGACGCGGCGGTGGAAGGTCAACTGATTCGTCAAGAATTTGAGATCGAGCCGACCTTTGGTTTCAGCATTCCCAAGGCATGCGCCGGCGTTCCGCCCCACATATTGAATCCGCGGAATGCGTGGCCTGATAAGGCGGGGTACGATAAAGCCGCCGAAGATCTGCGCAACCGCTTCACCAAGAATTTCGAGAACTTCGACCCTCCGGCGGAAGTCAAGGCGGCGGGGCCGAAGGCTCAGAGATAAACGGATTTTATCCGCACTAAGTTCATCCCTTGCCCGCCAGGCGTCGCCCAGGCTGGACAGCCGAGGCGGCTGTCGCTACGTAGGCATTTTGTGGAGACAGCCGCCGCCGGCAGTCTGCCGACGCAGCACGGGGCTTCTCTTTCCCCGGCTCCGCTTCCAGGTGCGATGCGTCGTCCTGTGGTTAAATCAAGTTATGTTTGCTCGTAAGGTTCGAGTGGAGTACGAAATCAACAGTCGCCGCGTTCCCTGCCCATTGAAGTGGCTCGACAGTTTCTCCATGCGTAACTTCACCAATGCAAGCGTTTTCGACGACACTCTTCCGCTTGCGGACGGTGAGATGGAGATCGGTTCCAGCGTTCCCATCGCCCAACTCGGAGACGCGATGGAAGATTGGTTCCGGCGGAAGGGCTACTTACCCCAGGAGACCCACCTGTCGTTAACGGAGCGCTAAAGACTGCGGCACAAAATCGCGAACTAAGGGTTTTCCTGTATACCATGTTTTTGCAGCATGCGCGAGAATCCTCCGCATTCGTTTATTTCTAATGAAGTACGGGAAATAGGAGTAGATTTAAGCTGAAACGAAAACTCGGCAACCCACTTGAAAGGATGAGCCTCATATTGAGCGAACCGGGCCAAGGCTGAACGGGCCTGAAATGAATTCAAATTCGAGGAGGTGCTTCATTGAGCTACAAAGCCTTGCAGCTGTCCCCCCAAGCAAGCACCCGCGTTATTCGCATGAGAACCGCGATCCAGGATTCCTGGGGCGCGCCAGTTGGAAGTACGGAAGAGATCGGAACTTCACCTTCCTGGCTGAAGGATGAAGCGGACTTCCAGGAACACGGCGAGCCAAATCCTGGAGTCTCAGGACTGGCTCTTTCAGTCGCTTTCAGTGCCAGCGTCTGGGCCGGAATTGCGCTAATCGTTACCAGAATCTTGCGCTAGACGATTTCCGATCAGACGCGAGGAGTAAATACCAGCCGAGGGCACCATCAGCTTTACTTGCCATAACGCAGCAGCAACGTCACGTCGTAGCCCTTGAGTTTCTCCCGACCTTTCAGGAACTTCAGTTCCACCACAAATCCCAGGCCAACGATTTCGGCGCCCAGCATTTCAGCCAGTTTGGCGGTGGCTTCGGCGGTGCCGCCGGTGGCCAGCAGATCGTCAACGATCAAGACGCGCTGGCCTTTCTGGATGGCATCTTTGTGAATCTCCAGCGAGTTGGTTCCGTACTCCAGGGCATAGTCGTGCTTTACGCATTCCGCGGGCAGCTTGCCAGGCTTGCGCACGGGTACGAATCCTGCGTTCAAGCGATAGGCCAGCGCCGGGGCAAAAATAAAGCCGCGCGCTTCCATGCCGAGCACCAAATCTACATTCTGCGCGATATAGTGCTCTGAAAACATGTCGATCAGCGTGGCAAAGCCGGTCTTATCTTTCAGCAGGGTTGTAATGTCGTAGAAGAGGATCCCCTTCTTGGGAAAATCGGGGATTTCGCGAATGAGATGTTTCAGTTGATCCGCATTCATAGCCGGGACGGACGGCGATGGCATCTACCACGCTCCTTCAATGCGAAATAAATTCAGTCCGGCGACCGGAGACGCCTCGGATACTTCGACTGTATCCAGACGGGCTGCGCGTGGCCCTTCGCGCAGGCGGGAGTGCAGGGCAGAGAGCTGCTCCCGCGTCCCTTGGGCAAGAACTTCCACGCTGCCGTCGTGATTGTTCCGCACCCACCCGGCGAGGCCCAGGATATGCGCCTCGCGCTCCACAAACCAGCGGAAACCTACCCCCTGGACGCGACCGCGGACTACGAAGCGACGGGCCAGGATTGTGGGGTCTGTGGAACGCATCGGTCGGTGTTGATTTTTGATTGCTGATTGTTGATGGTTGATTGAAAATCCAATGAATCCGGAATGTTATGGGCCTCAAACAACCATCAAAAAACACCAATCAACAATGGCTTTACGCGCGCGATAGGTACGCACCTTCTGAGGTGTCGACTTTTATTTTCTCGCCTTCGTTGATGAAGGGCGGCACCTGCACCACCAGTCCGGTTTCAGTCTTCGCTGCCTTGGTCACGCTGGATGCAGTCGCGCTTTTCAGCCCGGGCTCCGTTTCGACCACGGTCAGAATCACGGTCTGCGGCAGCTCGATGCCGACCGCCTTGCCGTCGAAAAATTCCACTTTGATTTCCAGATTCGCAATCAGGTAATCGACGGCATCACCCAGAACTTCCTTGCTCAGGTGAGTCTGCTCGTAGTTCGTGGTGTCCATAAAGTAATAACTGTCGCCGTCGGCGTAGAGGAACTGCATCTCGACTTCGTCCACGTTAACTTTCTCGATCGGATCGGGCGAGCGGAAGCGATGTTCAAACATGGCGCCAGTACGCAGGTTGCGCAGTTTGGCCTGAATGAAGGCTCGCAGATTGCCGGGCGTGCGGTGCTCCACGCTGAAAACGGAGTGCAGATCATTGTTGTGCTTGATGATCATGCCAGGACGAAGCTGGGTGGCAGGGATCGACATCGCTTGAAAAAGTCTCCTTATCCGATTGCGGTTTGAAGCCGGCGGAAGGCGGGGCAAGCCACAAGTTCCGCCGCCACAGGGGCCAAACCATTATTTTACACTCAGCGGCGCCGGAAAAGAAACCTTCTCCATTCCGGACTCATCGAAGATGAGCGCAATCATCTTTTCTCGATTTGATTCGCCGGACCCTCGCAACAGGACTAAAATTAGATATCGCAGGATTGAGCGCGTTCTTCTCCAATAAGCCCGAACAATCCCGGGCGGAAAAATTGAGGTCTCATTATGCAAAGCGGAAATTACGAATCTTCAGAGAGCAGCGGTATCGGGATCGCGGTAACGTTTCTTTTGATCGGGCTAGGCGCAGGCGCCATGGCCGCGCTTCTGCTCGCACCCAAGACCGGCAAGCAGATGCGCCGCGACCTGCAACGCGGCTACAAAGATGCGAAAAATACGATCGAGGATTGGACGGACGAAGCCAAGGATCGGGTACGCGTGGCCAGTGACCGCGTTCGCGATGCGGCCGCCCGGGGCGCAGATATTGCCGACGATCTGCGCGAAAGAGTAGAACCCTTACGCCGCGTCATCACTCGCAGCTAAGAATAACGATGTCGGGCGTCAGACCTCGGACCTCAGACCAGGAACGGCTGGAGACCGATGTCTGAGGTCCGATGTCTGAGGTCCGATGTCCGATCTCGTTGGCAGTTTCTAGTACAAACGAAAATCCACCTGAACCGCGATCTGAGTCGCCACCGGCTGGCCGTTCAGAGTTGCCGGTCGGAAGCGCCAGCGATTGACAGCCTCGATCGCTTTCTCGTCTAAGCCCATACCAAGACTCTGCCCTACACGAATGTCGTAGGGGCGACCGTCCTTGCCGACCACCAGGAGGAGCATCACGATTCCCTGCGCCTTAGCTTTGCGGGCTTGATCGGAAAAACTCGGCTCGGGATTAAAGATTACCTGCGGAACCGTCACCCCCATCTTTCCCGCCGGATAAATTCCCGCAGGCCCGCGACCGAATCCCGGTCCGTTTGACGGTCCGACACCGTCGCAGCAACCGGGTCCGATTCCCCCCGGACCGCCGGTCCCGTTGGATAATACCCGAGAAGATTGCGCCATGGGATCGCCGATCTGACCGCCCTGTGGCAGCCGAATCTCCGGAGCCACCACGACGGTCTCTTCCAGCGGAAGCTTCGGCGGTTCCTTCGGAAGGATTACTGTTGGAGGTGTAATTTGAGGATCGAGCGACGCCTTGGGAAGATTGCCGTGCGAGGCCGGAAGCGGGTCATGGTTGCCACCTCCGCCGCCATTGTGCCCGGAGAACACCAAGGGCAACTCGCTGAACCTCGGTAAGCGGTTGGTGATCTCGGGCGTGCCGCGGATGACGCAGCTCGTAAAGTAAATCAGCACTCCCAGGATCGCCGCTTGTCCAAGCAGGGAGACCAGGAACGTCTCGCGCCTGGTGCGGTACAGGCGTTCGTTTTCGCCGGAGAGTATCGAAAAGAAAACAGGGCCCGGTCCTGGAGATGTAGCGGTCATGGCGCGCTCCTGCCGACAAGTGTCTCAGACGATCTCACCCCAACTCGCCTTAAGACGCGCGCCTGCTCGGAAAGGATTTCCGGGAGTGGAAATTTTAGAAAGAATTAGCCGAAGATAGCGGACAGCATTCCCTTGAGCCGCCCGAAGAAGCCGCGGCGCTCGGGTTGGTTTCGCTTTTCCGCAGGCGGAGACTCGATCACAGTATCGAGATGCACCTGGCGTGCCGGCGAATCCTCCACCGGCAAGTCTCTGGCAGCCTGCACGGGCCCCGGCAAGGGACTCGCTGCACGACTTCTCGGAGTAAAGACAAGAGGAGCGTCCACCTGCACATGAGTTTCATTTGGCTGAGAAACCGGAACAGGCTCTGTCTCAGGACCGTTCGACAGTCTGATGTTCGAAGCGCTCGCGCCCAAAGAATCGTTTGCCGCGGATGCAACCGGACTCTCACTGCCGCCGATTCGCGCCTTCGCCGGCAATTCCGAGTCGGGCACATTCGGAGCAAAAGGAGCTTCTGCTCGCATGAGCGGGGAGGGCGGAGGGCATCCGCACTCCAGCGGAACTTCGGTATCAACCTTGTCGATCTGTCCGGCGTGAAACACTGCCTGCTCGGTCGGCCTGACCTGGTAGATCCGATCTCCCATCAGCTCGGAAACGATTGCTGAAGAAGTGTTGCCCTTGAGCGCGCGGACGCAGGTATTCCCATGCGGATCGGCGCTGATGGCAAAGTGGAATTCTCCGGGCCCAGCCAACATGATGCGGAAGTCCGGAGTCAGCACGGTGTCGGCCGACGCGCGCAGCGTGTAGTGCGCCTCAAGTGCGCCGGTACTCAGGCCAAGCATCAGGTCACGCTTGGTCTGCGAAGGCGTTACCGAAAGCGTAGTCCCCGGGCATACGCGAAGTTCTCCTCCGCGCGACAGACGCAGGATCGCCGTATCGGTACCGGCGGTTAGCGTCGAACCGGATGCGAGGCGGCTCCCCGCCAGCACGAGGGCGCCGGTGCCACCAGTTACTGGAACCACAGCCGGAGCGGCTTCCCGGGACATGCCGGGCACAGACGGCGGCTGCGGCGAGGACGATTTCCTACTTGCGTTCGCATCCTCAGCGGCTTTGAGACGTACCAGCAGGCGAGTGCCCGCGCCCTCCCACGAGTAGCCATAGGGCGCGAGCAGATCCAGCACGATGCGCGTGATCGGAGGTTTCTGCTGATATTGATCGACACGAATTGCTAGTATGTTTTCTTTTTGAATCGCGATCCGCTTCTGCGTTAATCCCATGCGCGAGTTAGGTAGATCGATGACCAGGCGGGGCGGCAGATCGATCGTCTGTATCTGAGGGATGACCGGACCACCCGCCGAAATAATCTCAACCACCGGCACGCCGTGTTCATGAATGATGCGAACACTTTTCACCAGCGGCGGCGGGCCAAAAGTTTGGGCAGCAGCAACCGTGGCGGCAATCATTCCCGTCAACATCGTCAGGCACACCCATGTGAGGGCAGGTCGCGGCAAAGAATCCTCGCTGGAAGCTTGAAGGAAACATATCACCTGCGGTGGATGCGAGAGAAGTGACTAAGAGCTGGCGCCGGACCTCGGACGTCAGAGCTCAGTCTTGTCGGGGCGCAGCTAGAGTATTGTGGGTTGGCAGAAGCAGGGTATTTACCGGCCGGCTCTCCAAGGAGGCGAGACTCTATTGGACTCAGCACCGCAGGGCTCGCTATCGCAATTGCAGTGACGGCGACCCGATTATTGGGACGCCCATAGCCTTCCGTATGCGACACTATCGAGCTCCTCGATACACAACGTAATCCAAAGTTTGAAGCCCTTGCCCATGTCTCTGCCGTCTGCGTGCCAGTATTCTGTCCCCGAAAACGAAGACGGAGAAGGCGGCCGAGGGACAAGACACGCGCGAAGCGGGTTTACTCCGACATTGTTTGATGGCTCTCAGCCGGACCACTCGGTTCGGCGGAGGTCTTTCCAGGGGCCGTCATCCGCGTAGCGCTCGGGGTGCGGGATCTTCGAGCGAGGGTCTTCCGCGGTGTCGAGCTGCAGGACCAGTTCCGTGAATTTTGTGCATTTCACTGCCAACTCCGACTCTCATTACGACGCTTTGCAAGCCACCCTGGGCCACCACTTCTCGCGCAGGTTGTATTTCCAGGGCATCGAAGGCCATGGATGAAGACCACAGCCGCGGGAATCTCTGATAATACTCAGCGATCTGGGTGAAACGGCATGCCGGGATGCCCCGCGCTGGCGGGTTCTGGAGTGCGCAGGTCTAATTGACAACAATCGGATCCTGTCCGTCTCTCGCAGGGTGCAAAAGCTAATCCAAGGCAAGGCACCTCTCGACGCTGGCCAATATTTGAAAGTTCGTACGGGAATTGAAACGAAAACTACCGCCACGCTGGTTTCGGACCAGGCACCCATTCGGCGCCCATATCGTCGTCGGTGATGAGGCGCCTTGGGCCCAGGCGCTCGGCAAGAGCATCGCCCGACTCCATACCCAATAGCCGAGAAGGTTCTTTCACGCTGTCTGCGAATGCGTTATACGCACCCAGCACGAGTTGTCCGCGGGAATTGCTCACGTCAAAGATCTTCTTCCCATCGATTTCATACCGGTTCAAGACCGAGAACCATCGCGATTTGTCCAACACAATTGGCGAATCGCTCACCATGAGAAACGTAATCACCCGGAGACCGTAGCTGTACTCGTGGAGTCCCGTGATGAAGACATCGGGCGACTCGGTAGTGTTGTAATAATAAATCCCACCCGGCAGCAGGTGCTGTTTGACAATCTGCAGGAACTCCGTGGAGAGCACTTGCGAACTGTGGTCGCGCCAGTGGTACGAAGTATTGGCCACCATGACGTCATACTTCATTTCAGGGTGTGCCAGCAACCACCGTCTCCCGTCGTCAATGTAAATGTGAACTTTCGGATTGTGAAGCAGAGACTGGACTTCAGGGTATTGCGCGATCAGTCGAAGATACCCCGGATTGATTTCTACAATATCCAGACTATCAACTTCGGGGTTGTTGGCCACGACCTGTGCCCACGAACCAGAGGCGAGACCCAGCATGAAAGCACGCTTCGGGTGAGGATGGAACAAACTTAGAACATACGCCCGGATCACAAAGTTCTTGTCGTTCGCGGGATCGATGTTGAAATGCCCGTCATACACGCCGCCTCCGAACACCGCATCATCGTCCGTGACCGCAATAATGCCATTACGATTTTCGACCACGTGCTTCATGGAGCCGACCCTTGCTGCTTTGGGCCCGAAAATCATCTTTCCGTAAAGATTGCCGTATGCCGGCGCGGAAACTGAAATCGCAACCATTGCCAAGACCGCGAGCGCCCACACGCTTTTCGGCGGAGCCTGGAAATGTCCACCCCGGAACAGAATCACGATCAACCCGGTGAAGGCGGTCGCCACAGCGAGTTGGGTCGAGATGGCCTGCGTGCCGAAATAGTCCATCAAAATGAAGCCGATCACGAGGCTCCCCAGAGTTGAGCCAATGATGTTCGAAAGATAAATCAGGCTCACGCTGCGCCCAGCCGATTTGTTCACCGAAACCGAGGACTGACACAACAAGGGCAAAACCGAACCAAGCAAGCCGGCAGTTAGAAAAAAAGCCGGGGCGCTCATCAGCACCGGGATGTTGCGCCAGGAAAGACTTGCCATGAGAGGAGGCAGGTACACGGAAATTGCTCCGGCGACCAGCATCGCGCCGCCAGCCAGGTTCAGCGGACTGATGTGTTTCCTTCGGCACAGCGTCTCGCTCAGAAAAGATCCCGCCGCAACACCCGCAAGATAGGTAGAGAGGAGAAGTGCGAATGCGGGCGCTCTGTCGAATGTAGCCAAGGCGAAAATCCGAAACCACGCAATCTCGAAGCCAAGAGCAAGGAAGCCGGCAATCCCGGCGATCACAGCAGCCGTTCTAAGGCTCAAGGCATTTTCTGAAGGTACGCCAGCAATATCTTCATTCGCCGCCGTCTGTTCCGGCCCGAGTCGCTGACTACGCCCGCAGAGAAAGGCGGTCGCGCCTACGGCCGTGTTCAAGCACGCCGCCAGGGTCACCGAGCCCGACTGCCCGAAGTTTCGAAGAAGCACCTCGGCGCAGACATAACAGGCCACTGCCGAGCCAAGCGTGTTCACAAAATAAAGGGTCGCAACCGAGTACCCGACGTTACGCGAGCTTCGCACCAGCTGCTCGACGAGCAGAGGCAGAGTTGCACCCATGAGCATGGTCGGGAGAATGAGCAGCAGGAAGCTGAAGAGGATGATATAGCCGAGACTCGTTCCAGCCGTGAAGCCCGAGGCCCAATGAAACAGCCGCAATGAAATTAACCCAAAGCCTGCAATTGCCAGCTCGCAAATGCCGAAGATTGAGATTCCGCGGTCGGGAAACTTCTCGGACACGCGACCGCCGACCACGCTGCCGATTCCAAGGCCGAGCATGAACGCACTCACCACCACCGCCACTGATTGAACGTTCACGCCATAGATGGAAAAAAGAACGCGCTGCCACACGATCTGGTAGATCAACGCTGGAAATCCCGAACAGAAGAATAGCGCCGCTACCAAAGCTGACTGGGCACGGCTACCTTTCGCCCTCGCGCCGAAGAGAACAACCAACAGCAAGAGAAAATCGAGAACCAACAATGCTGCAACTGGGCCGGCTTCCATGGAACCTCGTTAGAGTGATGGATTGACAGGTTTAAGCGTTTTATATCCCATCAGAATGATCTAAGGCAGTACCCAAGGCTATTCGAAGGCACGTTGGTAATGAAGGTACTCGTCGCGCGTTCAATTTAGTCGCCACATGGGAGTGGACTCCAAGGTTTTTTTGGAAGCAAGCACTGAAAGAGGCACGCGTGAAATTCAGTTAAAACTGAATACCTCAGCCCGCGAATTCTACTGCCGCCGGCCGACTTGGCAGAACAGTCCCTTCACCGAACCTAACCAGAAGGTGTTCATCAGCGCTATGCCGCTATGGATGGCCGTGAAAACGCAGGTGAAACTGTTCAACAAAATTCCTGAGTTTACTGACGCTTTGTTCGGATGAGGCGAGCGCGATGTAGCCGTCGGGCCGGACAAGATATAGCGCGTCGCGCTTGAGTCCGGCATTTTTTGTGGCGTCGCTAAAGGGGAAGACATGCAGAGATAGGCGAAGCTCGCGACAGGCGGTTTCGAGATCTTTGTCGACCTCGCCGTACACATGCGCTTGCCAATCCAAAGAACGCAAAGGCTCGAAATTGTCCCGTGGGTGAGCTCCCGTCCAGGGAAGACGGTCGCCGCCGTGGACATCGCCGGCGACGCCTTGACTGAGCGGACTGTCTGGATAGTGAATGCGCATTTGGGAAATCGTGCGAAAAATTGCGTGGCGGCCCAGACTGAAGCGGGTGGCGATACCGAACACTAGAGGCGCGAGAATCCTTCTCGTAAACTCGCCTGCCGCTCCTTCCCCCACCAGGCTCGTAAAGGCGCGATCCGTAGTGGATACAAGGGAACGTGCAAAGCCGATCCGCTCGGGTTCGTAGGTGTCGAGAAGCGATGTGTGGACGCGGTTCTGCAGCACGTGCGCAATTTTCCAGCCGAGGTTGACGGCATCGCCGATTCCGGTGTTCATGCCCTGACCGCCTGCAGGACTATGGATGTGCCCGGCGTCGCCAACCAGGAAAGCCCGTCCCACGCGGAATTTGTCGGCTACGCGATGGTGGACGCGATAGGTAGAGAACCAATTCACTGCCGTCACTTTGATATCAAGAAGCGGCTCGACGTGGCCGCGGATGTCTTCAAAGGCGAGCTTTTCGCGATGTGACAGCTCGGTCGGTACGAGGCCAATCAAGCGCTGCATTCCGCTCGACCGCACAGGGAACATCAACGTGAGGATGTGTTTGCCGAGGTTGATGTACAGATCTCGTGAAAAGCCGCGCTCGGTTTTCACGTCGGCCACATAGAAGAGTTGCTCATAGGTGCCCCCCGGAAAACCGAGTTTGAGAGTTTCGCGCACACAGCTACGCGCGCCATCGCAGCCGCATATATATGCGCTTTCCGCTTCCTCAACGCGGCCTTCATTGTGCTCAATGGTGGCCCTAACGCTGTTTTCGCGCTCGCTAAAGGCGGTTAGCTTCGCGCCCCACTCGACTTCACAACCCGCATGCTTGATCTTCTCGATCAAGAACCGTTCATGATCGTCCTGCGGATAAGCGAGTGCGAATGGATACGGGCTGAGGCCGGCGCCCATTTCCTTGAAGCTGATGGAGAGAACTTCTCGACTACGACTGGTCTCGCCACCTTCGCGAACATGGGCGGTTTCCGCAACGACGCCTTGTTCGATGACTTCCCCGGCAAAGCCATATTGGCCGTAGAATTCGAGTGTGCGCGCCTGCACCACCATAGCGCGGGATTCCTCGCCTGGGCCGCTGGCTTCGGAAATGAGACGGCATTGCACATTCCGGCGGAGGAGAGCCAACGCCAAATTTAGTCCGCTAGGACCGGCGCCAATGATGAGAACGGGGGGCGGTGGCATAGCGTGAACATATTGTAGACGCAGGCTGGCCAGCCCCGGCAAAGGATTGGGGCTCGCCCATGCCTTGCGAGCCCACGGCTATGTCTCTGTAACTAAATGAATTATTTTGGCTTACAAATCGAGTTTTTTAGGGTAAGATGGCGCTCCGTGTCGCTTCGCAGGCCTGCGGGCCTGGAAGGTCCCTCGGCGGCTTCGTGCCATGGGACAGCACTTCCCCCCTAAACTTCGTTTAGCATTCCTGCCTTTATCGAAGGGGTATCATGGTTGCCCATGTTTTGCCGCAGAGACTTGCGGGTCGCTACGATGTAAAGGATGTGCTGGGCCAGGGCGGTATGGGCCTGGTTTATCGCGCCTACGACACGGTGATTCGGCGGGACGTTGCGCTCAAGACCTTGCGCGACGCGCCTGAGTCCAACTCTCTCCAACTCTTTTACAAAGAATCCGACGTGCTGGCGTCGATGAGCCATCCCAACATTGTCGAGATTTTCGACATTGGGCAGTTTGAAGAGAACGGTCAGAAGAAGCCTTACTTTGTCATGCCGCTGCTGCCGGGCACGACTCTGGACAACCTGATTCGGAACGCCCGGCACCGTCTGACAACACAGCGCACGGTTGAGATCATGTCCCAGGTCTGCCGCGGATTACAGGCAGCTCACGAACGCGGCCTGGTGCACCGCGATCTCAAGCCCAGCAACATTTTCGTGATGGAAGATGACTCGGTAAAGATCATCGATTTTGGTGTGGCTCACATGACTAATGTGCACACCACGGTTGGGCTGAAGGGGACTCTGCTGTACATGTCGCCGGAACAGATTGAGGGGAAGCCTTTGTCGGGGCTCTCGGATCTGTTTTCCTTGAGCGTGGTTTGCTACGAAGCCTTGACGGGCCGGCATCCCTTCCGCCGCGCGAATGAAGAAGAAATTGTTGACGCCATCCGAAGCCAGGTACCGCCTCCGGTTTCGGAACTCAATAGCGAAGTGAATCAGTCGATCAGCCGAGTGGTGCACAAGGGGATGGCGAAGCAGCCCTGGCATCGGTTCGCGAACGCGCGCGATTTCGGCGAGAGTCTGAATAAAGCGGTGCGCAACGAACCCATCGAATTTTTTGACGCCGCACAACTGCGGCCGCGGCTGGAACGCGCCACCAAGGCGCTGGAGGAAGGCGACCATCAGTACGCCGGAGAACTTCTTTCCGGACTGGAAGCGGAAGGCCACATCGATACTTCGATTGCGACCCTGCGCCGGCAGCTCGACCGGGCGGTGCGGCAAAAGACGGTGGCTCAGTTGTTGAGCAGCGCAAAAGCCCGCTTCGAGGAAGATGAAGATCCGTTAGCACTGCAGAAGATTCAGGAAATTCTGCAATTGGAGCCGGGAAATGCAGCGGCCATGGGCTTGAAGAGCAAGATCGAAAGCCGCCGCAGCGAACGCCAGATCGAGAACTGGTACAAACTGGCGCAACAGCACATTGACAATCATGCGTATCTACATGCGCGTGAAGGCCTGCAGAATGTGTTGCAGTTGAGGCCTACGGAAGCACGCGCGATGCAGTTGCTGGGCGAAGTAGACCGCCAGGAGCAGGAATATAACCGGCTGCGTCAGGAAAAAAAGCAGTTGCATCATGCCGCCATGGACGCCTGGCAGCAGGGGGAAATCAGCCACGCCCTGACCAAGCTGGCTCTGGTGTTGGAACTGGACCGGCGGGCTCCCGATTCCTCCAGTCCTGAGCGCGCCAGCTACCAGAATCTTTACGATCAGGTTCGCTCCGAGCATGACGCTCTTAACAATGCCTATGCGGAGATGTGCAAGCTTCGGACCGACGGAAATCTCACCAGCGCATTGCAGCTGTGCGATACATGGATGGCCAAGTATCCGAATAATGCGCTTTTCCAGGCTCTGAAGTTTGATCTTGAGGAACAGAAACGGCAAGAGCTGTCGGCTTTTATCGCTACCGTTGACCGGCAGGTGGAGGGAGAGCCCGATCTCGACAAGCGCGTGGGCATCCTGAAAGAAGCGCTCAAGGTCCACCCGGATGAGATTCACTTCCAACGCGCGCTCCGGCTGGTCGAGGACAAACGCGATTTGGTGGGATCGATCGTTGCCCGTGCGCATTTTCATGAAGAGCAGGGGCAATTCGGCGATGCGCTAGGCGACTGGGAAATTCTCCGGACGATCTACAATCGATACCCGGGTTTGAATTTTGAAATCGAGCGCCTGGAGAAGCGGCGCGAGAATCAGACGCGAATCGAGGCCAAAGCCCGCTTTGCGGAGCAGATCGAGGCCTGCCTGAAGTCGGCTTCCTATCCTCGAGCCCTGGAGTTGTTGCAGCAGGCAGAACCGGAATTTCCCAACGACGCTGAATTAGCCGAATTGAAAAAGGCAGCTGAGGCGGGTCTACGGCAAGCCACGGAAGTGCAACGGCTGATGACCGAAGGTCAGGGCTTGTGTACTCAGGGCCAGTTCGCCGCAGGCGTTCAACTTCTGCGGCAGGCGCATGAACTGGACGAAAAGAACCCGGTTCCGCGGAGCGTTCTGTTCAATACGCTGATCGAGCGAGCGCAAACCTTTGTGGAGAACGATTGGCAGGCCGCAGAAGACCTCATCCAGCAGGCGTTCCAGCTCAATCCCGGCCACCCGCTGGCCAGGAATCTGCAGACTGTTGTGCTCGATCGGAAGCGCGATCACCTGGTCAACGAATGTTTTACGCAGGCGCGGAGACTGCGGGCGGCCGCGGACTATCCGGGCGCCATCGCACAGATCGAGCAAGCACTTGCTACGTATCCGAACGAGAGGCGACTGCTGCAAACGCGCGAGAACCTGCAAAGTGAGATGGCCGAGGCAGAGCGGGTCAAGAAGCGCACCCATGACCTGGAAGAACTGAGAAACTTCAAGCGCGAAGCCGAAAAGACTCCGGACCTGGCGACCATACGATCCTATCGCGACCGCGCCAAGGTTCTGGCTGCCAGTTATGCCGACGACGCCGAAGTACGGTCGCTGATGAATGGTTTGGAGCAGCTCTCAAAGCCTACGGGAAAGATTCAACCAAAATCTCCGGCTTCGTCGCCAAATGTAGCGCCCGCTGCGGAGGCCATGGCAAATGCAACCCAGCTCTTCTCTCCCGGCGCCGTGGCGGCCAAACCGCAGGACTCTGTTGCAGCCAGACCGGTTTTAGCAAAACAAGGAATGCCTTCGGGGCGATCGCTGCAGACGATGGAGGTGGAGTCGGAATCAGCGTCGCCTGCCGAGCAGACCAGCAGTGCTCTGCCGCATAAGGCTTCCGCGGCCTCGCTTGTCTTTGCCAATTTGCGTACCTCCGCCCAAGCGCGATGGAAATCGATACCTAGTATGGCGCCGGCGCTAGGCCACCTGAGAGCGGTTCCGCTGAAGAAACTGAATGCAAAGATGGCGGGCATCGCGGGCGGCGTCCTGGTGTTGGTGTTGGCGATGACGTGGATGATCGTGAAAATGATTCACCACACCCCATCCCAGCACGCCGTAGCGGCGTCAATGAATGTGCACGTCCATGCTTCGCCGCCGGGCGCAACCATTCGAATTAACAATGAGGAACGAGGAACCTCCGATGTGGATGTGAGCTTGCCATTCGGCGCCTATCAGATCGAAGCGCAAATGGACGGATATCAAACGGAGCACAGAGATTTTGAAGCGCGGTCGGGCGCCCCGGGCTCCATCGAATTGACGCTGCAGCCAGTCGTTCCAGTCATAAAGCTATCGGCTGACACGGGCACGGGCAAGGTTTTGCTTGACGACCAGCCCGCCTTCGAACTGGATGGCGCGCAGTGGGCGGCCGACCATCTCGCGGCCGGCCCACACCGATTGAAATTTACCGGGGCGAAGGCGGAAGCTTCGTTCACGTTCACGGCGGCGCCCGGTGCCCTGCCGGTTGTGAGCGGCCCGCTTACGGCCAAAGGTGTGCACGCGGTTGTGGTGAGTAATTCGGCAAATCACCTGCATGTGTATTACTCCGACGCTCATGCAAAAATCGCTTTAGACAACCAGCCCGAAGCGGAGGTTGGGGATGATGGGATCGACATTCCGAATGTCGCACTTGGCGCACACCAGTTGAGCCTGAACACGGGCACGGACCGTCATAACGTTGCCATCGATGTGGGTACGGCACCCACGCTCACGACGTTCCTGTTATCGGATCAGAATATTGGCACTCTTCTGGTCGTGACTGGCGAGGCCGACGCCCAGGTTTACCTGAACAACCAGCTGCAAAAAAAAGTCACGAATAAAGACGGGCAATTGCGAATTTCCAACCTAGCGCCCAAAGCGTATACCGTCCGCGTGGTCAAGAATGGATTTCAAAATCCGGCGGAACAGCAGGTCGCAATTCACAAGGGTGATTCCGCCAAACTGAATTTCGTACTGGCGGCTGTCCCGCACGCCGCATCGCTCGCCATCGATGGTGTAGCGGCCGGGACGTCCGTGCTGCTCGATGGGGTGGCTGTGGGCACGCAACCAACGGATGGGAAATTCCGGTTTCCGACCGTCACACCCGGCGATCATGTCATTGAATTGCGCAGGGACCGCTTCACCCCGAAAACACTGCACAAGCGTTTTCCGGTGGGGGCAGCCGTAACCATTAGTGCCTCGGAAGCGACGATGGAGGCGGCGACCGGCCGGCTAAACATTTCATTCACACCAGCGGATGCAGTGGTGACTCTGTTGAAAGATGGCGAGTCTCCGACAACCGTTGTCAGCGGCACTCCGGTGGTTGTAGCGCCGGGGAGTTATCAGCTTCTCGCTAAGGTTGGCAACTTTCCACGCTCCGCTCCAGTGGAAGTGGTTGCGGGCGAAACCGTCACGCTTGCTCTGTCTCTTGCGCCCAGCGGGATGCAAGACTTTGCCGATGCCTCGGGCTGGAAGTCAGACCAGGGTTGGTTCGTTCATCGCGGCGGAGGATTCTTGTTGAATAACGCTTCTTCGACCGCGGGAACGTTTCAATTTAGCGCCATCCTCGACAAGGGAAAAGTTCTTCAGTGGGTTTTCAATTACACGGATGACCGAAATTACGAACTGTTTCAGATGGATGAGAACAATTTTTACCGCAGCCAGGTTCGTGACGGTAAGAAAACGGAAGAAGCCAAATTTCAATTTAAGACGGACAAGAAGAAATCACGGACCTTCCAGATCGTGGTCACGCCGAACCGGATTGTGCACCAAATCCAGAAAGGCAACGGTTGGGCGGCACTCGACACCTGGAATGCTTCCGGCAGCAACTCCGGAAAATTTGGTTTCTATTTGCCGGGCAACGAAGAGGTTAAGGTGTCAAATTTCAGCCACTATGGCGACTTGAAACTGCGGTAGGGTCCCCCGAGAAGGTCGCGACGACCGATTCCCGATAACCCCTCAGGGGACAGCCAGCTCATTGATGGTAAATTTAAACCTATGAAGAATGCTTTCTTTCTCGCACTGATGGCGATTGTTCTCCTCTCCTTGGCCAAGCTTTCCGATGCGCAGGCGACGATGAAATGGAAGATCCACGATTTGAACCGGCCGCTGCCGCCGGTGATCGATCCTGGTACGCCCAGCACCCAGGACACTCCCGGCCATCCTCCAAGTGATGCGGTGGTGTTGTTCGACGGGAAGGATCTATCGCACTGGGCGGATAAAGATGGCAAGCCCGCACAGTGGAAGGTGGAGAACGGCTATATGGAAGTTCTACCCGGGACCGGCAATATTTCTACCCGGGGGGCCTTCGGAGACTGCCAGCTGCATGTTGAGTTCGCCGAGCCTTTGCCGGCGAGTGGTGAGAGCCAGGAACGCGGGAACAGCGGCGTCTTTCTGATGGGCCTTTATGAGATGCAGGTTTTGGATTCCTACCAGAACAAAACGTATGCTGACGGAGAGGCTGCCGCCGTGTACGGCCAATATCCACCGCTGGTCAACTCTTCGCGCCCACCAGGCCAGTGGCAGACCTATGACATCATCTTTCACGGTCCCCGGTTTGCCAAAGACGGCAAGGTAATTCGTCCAGCACATGTGACTATTCTGCACAACGGCGTACTGGTGCAGGACAATGTCGAACTTACGGGCCCCACTGCTCATGGCGAACGCCCGCCGTACAAAGCGCATCCCGAGAAGCTTCCTCTGCAGTTGCAGGACCATCACAATCTCGTGAGGTACCGGAACATCTGGATTCGCGAATTGAAAGAAGGTCAGTAGGGGCGGACGCACTCGTCTCCCACGATGAGAAGCGAGCGCCTGCGGACGAATGCGTCCGGGGCATGCGAAATCGCGAAATCAATACTCTATCTTGTCCCGCTTATTTTCCCAGGCGCGAAACGCCGTCAACGCCTCTTCGCGCATCAGCTGAATCATCGGAATCTTGCGCCGCGCGTGCGGTTGCGCGATCTCCCGATAGATCAGGGAATCGTCAAAACCGATTTTGGCAGCATCAGCATCGTCATTCGCAAAGTAGACGCGTGAAAGCCGGGCCCAATAGATTGCCCCGAGACACATGGGACAGGGCTCGCACGAAGTGTAGATTTCGCAGCCTGCCAGATCGAAAGTGCCAAGTTTCTGGCAAGCACCGCGGATGGCCAGCACCTCGGCATGCGCGGTAGGATCGTTCGTTGCAGTCACCTGATTGGCTGCCTCGCCGATAATGGCGCCGTCTTTCACCACAACCGCGCCAAAGGGCCCGCCGCGGCCCGACTGAACGTTATCGATCGAAAGCTGGATGGCGCGCGCCATGAATGGATTGTCCATGTTTAGGCTCGATCTGTGCGTACACAAGGGCTCGATTGCGTCGAAAATCCGCAAACCGCAACTCAGTCAACATGGACTTTGCGCCAGCCCCTTGGCTGAGAAGCGAGTATAAGCTGTCGCTCGGAATTTCGTAAAATACTGTTTCCAGCAGGCGTTGCAAGCGGAATGGTCATTTGATTGCCAATCCTCTGATCGCCCATCTTCCGAGGAGCCGACATCTTGAGTTTGCAAGCCTTTCGCGCTGGACGAGTGGTTACTCCAGAAGGAGTGCGTCCCGCGGCCATCCTTGTCTCGGGAGAACAGATTCAGGCGGTCGTTCCTCCCGGTCAAGTACCTGAGCATTACAAAATCCAGGACTTCGGTGAAGCTGCGATTCTTCCCGGCCTGGTGGATTCCCACGTCCATATCAACGATCCCGGGCGGGCTGAGTGGGAGGGTTTCGAGACGGCGACGCGGGCTGCGGCGGCGGGCGGATACACACTGCTCGTTGACATGCCGCTGAACTGCCTTCCGGCAACAACTTCCGTCGCTGCGTTTCAGGCCAAGCGTGCGGCGGCGCAGGGCCGGTGCCGCGTGGACTGGGCGGCATGGGGAGGAGTGGTTCACGATAATCAGAACAATGTCGAAGAGCTTGCGGCCGCGGGAGTCCGAGGTTTCAAATGCTTTTTGATTAACCCCGGTATCGACGGCTTCACTATGGTTACGGAAGAGCAGTTGCGACTGGCGCTGCCGCACGTCGCCCGAACTGGCCTTCCGCTGCTGGTGCACGCCGAACTTCCTGGCGCAATCGATCGGGCCACAAACGCGCTAACCCATTCTGATTGGAGCCGCTACTCCACTTACCTGCAGTCGCGGCCAGACGAGGCGGAACTGGATGCGATCGGGCTGATGCTGTCATTGTGCCGCGAATACGCCTTTCTTCTGCATATTGTCCATCTTTCGAGCAGCCGGGCGCTTCCGGAACTCTGCACGGCGCGTGCTGAAGGGCTTTCAGTGAGCGTGGAAACCTGTCCCCATTATTTACATCTCGATGCTGAAACTATTCCCGATCGGGCAACGCTTTGCAAATGCGCTCCCCCCATTCGTAGCCGCGAGAATTGCGAGAAACTATGGCAAGGACTTAGAGATGGAACGATCGACATGGTCGTCACCGATCATTCCCCGTGTCCGCCGGCGATGAAGCGGCTCACCGAGGGTAATTTCCAAACCGCCTGGGGAGGCATTGCAAGTCTTTCCGTGGCGCTGGCACTGATGTGGACGGAAGCCAGCAGACGGGGGTTCACATTGGTCGATGTGGCGCAGTGGATGTCAACGGCTCCGGCGCGGCTTGCCGGTTACGACACGCACAAAGGCCGGATCGCCGCTGGCTACGACGCGGATTTCGTCATATTCGACGCCGACCGCGAATTCGTTGTCACGGAAGAGAACTTGCACTACCGGCATCCCGTCTCGCCCTACCTGGGAGAAAAGCTCAGCGGGGTGGTGAAGGCTACCTATTTGCGCGGGAATCTTGTTTTCAGCGAAGGGGAATTTCCCGGCGAACCTGCAGGGCGGGAATATTCATCAGACCCAACGGACCGATCCAAGCTATAACCTTTTTCTATCCTTCTTCACGACACTTCCGCTGCATTGTGACACGGTCTGTCATACACTATCCCATCCGAAGGTCTCGGCCGTCCGTGGGTATAGGCTGAGTAAAGATTCAAACCATTGAGCGATGACCACTGATCACATCGTCGGCAGGTCGGTTCCGCGCAAGGAAGGGCGCGACAAGGTAACCGGAAAATCGAAGTACGTCAACGATATGGTTCTGCCCCACATGATCTTCGGCGCTACGGTTCGCAGCCAGATTCCTCGCGGTCGGATCCGCAAAATCAACTTTGCTCCCAGTATCGCCTGGGATGAATTCGTGATCGTGTCTGCAAAAGATATTCCCGGGAAAAATTGCATAGCGTTGATCGGGGATGATCAGCCTTGCCTGGCGGGTGACTTCGTGAACCATCCGGAGGAGCCGATTCTGTTGTTGGCTCATCCCGACCGGCATCGTCTACCGGAAGCGGTTAAGGCGGTATCGGTCGAATACGAGCCTGCGCCCAGCGTATTCACTATTGAAGAGAGCGAGAGCCGTTCCCGAATCGTGTGGGGAGAGGACAATATCTTCAAAACCTATCTGATCGAGAAAGGCGATCTCGATGGCGTTTGGGAAAAGGCCGCTTACATCGTGGAAGGCGAGTATGCGACGGGCGCGCAAGAACAGCTTTACATCGAAAATAACGGAATGATCGCGGCGTTTGATGCAGCGCAGGGGATCACGGTGTGGGGCTCGCTGCAATGTCCTTATTACATTCACAAGGCGCTCATGGCACTTTGCAATCTGCCGGCGGAAAAAGTTCGCGTTGTGCAAATGGAGACCGGCGGCGCGTTCGGCGGCAAGGAGGACTATCCCTCGATGATCGCGGCGCACGCGGCGCTTCTGGCCATCAAGGCGGGAAGACCTGTGAAGATTATTTATGACCGTCTGGAAGACATGGCGGCAACGACGAAGCGGCATCCGTCGCGCACTCGCCACCGCACAGCCGTAAGCCGGGATGGAAAAATCCTTGGAGGAGAGATCGACTTCACGATTGACGGCGGAGCCTATCTCACGTTGTCGCCGGTGGTACTTTCGCGCGGAGCGATCCATGCTGGCGGTCCTTACTACTGGCCGAGTGTTCGCATCCGTGGGAAGGCGGTGGCAACCAACGCGCCGCCGCATGGGGCTTTCCGTGGGTTTGGAGCGCCGCAGAGCTTGTTTGCCATGGAGCGGCATATGGACCGGATCGCGCAGGCCGTCGGTGTCTCGCCGGTCGAGATTCGCCGCCGAAATTTTCTGCGACCAGGACAGGCCACCACAACAGAACAGGTTGTGCGCGAGCCAATCAATCTTGGGAAATTGCTGGATCGCGCACTGGAAATCTCCGATTATCACTCGAAGAAAACAATTTTCGCAAAACACAACCAGGTTGGCACATCCAGAAAAGGCATGGGCATTGCCGCGTTTCTCCACGGCGCTGGATTCACCGGATCTGGGGAGCGCTATCTGAGTTCGGTTGTCGGCGTGGAAGGCTGCCCCGATGGCAACGTTCGCGTCCTGGTCTCGAGCACGGAATTCGGTCAGGGAACAAACACGGTACTGAGCCAGATTGCGGCGGAGGCTCTCGGCCTTCCCTATGAAAATGTCAGCATGGCACAACCGGACACGCAGGAAGTGCCCAACAGCGGCCCTACCGTTGCATCGCGCACGGCGATGGTGGTGGGAAAATTGGTTGAGTCCGCTGCTAGGGGAATTGCTCAGACTCTAATTTCGTCGAAGCTGCTGCACGAAGGCTATTCCGCGGACGAGTTCCGCACCGCCTGCCGGCAATATGTTGCGGCGCACGGCCAATTCCGCTGCTGGTCGCGCTATGACGCTCCTCCCGGCATTTTCTGGGATGATGAACAATATCGAGGCGAGGCTTACGCCGCGTTTGCCTGGGCGGTTTACATCGCCGAAGTCACGGTTGACCTGACGACGTATAGCGTCTCGGTGGACGACTTCGTCGCACTTCAGGAAGTCGGCAAGGTTCTGCACCCGCTTCTGGCACGCGGGCAAATCATCGGTGGTATAGCGCAAGGAATCGGATTCAGCCTTTATGAAAAAGTAGTTTGGCAAAATGGACGCATGCAGAACAGCCAGATGACGAATTACATCATGCCGACTTCCAGCGACTTACCGCCCATTCGCGTGTTCTTTGAAGAGTTGGGAAATGTCCACGGAGCATATGGGGCGAAGGGCATTGGTGAACTCCCGATGGACGGGCCCGCGCCGGCAATCATAAATGCGGTCGAGGACGCTCTCGGCATTCCTTTCGATAGGATTCCTCTCCTTCCCGAAGACATTATGGATGGCCTTGCGGCGTCGCCGTTGGAGAATCGCTCCGTTTCCACAGTCGGGGGACGATGACGAATTCTCGCGAGGACCAGGGCAAAGCCGAGATTTCATTCACCGTCAACGGTGAGCCGAAAAAGATACGTGCCTATCCAATGGAACGCTTGCTCGACGTGTTGCGGTTGAGGCTCGGATTAACAGGCGCGAAGGAAGGATGCGGCGAAGGCGAGTGCGGTTCGTGTTCGGTGCTGATGGATGGCGCACTGGCGAACAGCTGCCTGGTTCCGGTGCTTCAGGCGGCAGGCACCAGCATTATTACAATCGAAGGAATTGCCGCGGGAAATGAGTTGCTCGCTTTGCAGGAGACGTTCTTGGAATGCGGCGGCGCGCAGTGCGGCATCTGCACGCCCGGGATGATTCTCGCAGCCTTCCAGTTATTGAGAGACAAATCTGAACCCACGATAGATGAAATCCGGGAAGGGCTTTCCGGCAATCTTTGCCGGTGCACAGGCTACGTTCAGATTGTTGAAGCCGTGGCCGAAGCATCCCGCCGCAGGACGGCCCCATGAGATCGAATCCAGCCGACTACCAAATGGTCGCGCCCGGTAGTCTGCGATCGATTGTCTCGCTGCTCGCGAGCGAGCCCGGGGTTTGGCTCCCGATTGCCGGCGGCACAGATGTGATGGTGCAATACGCGGCGGGGATTGTACCGGCGCGAAAGCTGGTAAGCATTTGGAACCTGCCCGAATTGCGCCGCATCGAACTCACGCAGCATGAGATGCGGATTGGAGCTGGATGTACCTACACGGACATTCGCAAGCACGAGATTGTGGAACGCGACTTTCCTCTATTAGCAACTGCTGCGCGATGGACGGGAGGGATTGCCAATCAAAATCGAGGAACGATCGGCGGCAACATCGTTAACGCATCGCCGGCGGCGGATTCATTGCCTGCACTACTGGTGTATGAAGCTGAATTGATTCTAGTGTCAATTCGCGGGGAGCGCCGACTGCCTTATGTCAGCTTTCACACCGCCTATAAAAAGACGCTTCTGGCGCCTGACGAACTGATTCAAGCGGTGTGCCTGCCCCGGCAATATTCGGAATATCTTAGCTATGGGCGCAAAGTCGGGGCTCGCAATGCCCAGGCCATCTCCAAAGTGTGCATGGCTGCGCTGGGCAGGCTCGCTGACGGGAGGGTCGAAGATGTCCGCATCGCTTTCGGAAGTATTGCGCCGGTCCCTCTTCGTTTGAGGGAGACAGAACGAGCAGTGTCAGGCCGGGCGATTGATGCTGCGCTACTACTCCTGGCTAGAACAACTGCAATGGCTGAGGTCCGTCCGATTGACGATATTCGATCGACTGCGCGATATCGCGCAACCGTGGCTGGCAATTTGGTAGTTGAATTTCTGAATCGGCTCAAGACAGAGCAATCGGGCGGGGAACAGCGAGACATCGACGCTCTGGGGCGATGGAATCGTCTACCAGCCGACGAAGCGACGAGAGCGATTCTGCCCTGCTGCGGATCGGCCGCTTGGGCGCAGCGGATGGTGGCTCAGAGACCGTTCGCTGACGAGAGTGCTCTTCTGGCTGCGTCGAACGACATATGGCGCGGTTTGACGCCCTCAGACTGGATGGAAGCGTTTCGCAGTCATCCCCGAATCGGAGAGTCACGCGTGTCCGACCTTTCGTCCTTTGAGCCTGTCACGGCTCAATCCGTGGCTTGGTCGGCGCAAGAGCAGCGAGACGTTACCCAGGCCGGCGATGCGGTGAAAAACGCACTGTCGGATGCGAATCGGGAATACGAGCGGCGATTCAATCGCATCTTCATCGTGTGCGCAACAGAAAAATCGGCCCGGGAGATTCTGGAAATCCTTCGTCGGCGCCTCAACAACAACGTTGAGACTGAACTGCATGAAGCCGCCGAACAGCAGCGGCAAATTACGGAAATCCGGCTAAAGAAATGGCTGCACGAATGAAAGGTATCTCAACTCACATTTTGGATCTGGTTCAGGGCAAGCCGGCCGCTGATATTGAAATACGACTGGAGAAGCAGAACCCGTCCGGGGACTGGCGCTTGCTGAGGGCGGCGCGTACCAATCAAGATGGCCGCTGTCCGCAATTGCTTTCGGAAGCCGAAAGTCTTTCCCCTGGAATCTATCGTCTGGTTTTTGACACCGGAAGGTATTTTGATGCACAGAAAATCCGCGCACTCTATCCTGTCGTGGAAGTTACGTTCCAGGCGCACGAGGGCGACTCGCATTTTCATATTCCGCTGCTTTTGAGCCCGAACGGATATACAACGTACCGAGGAACCTGAGCAGCAAATGTTTGGCAATGGAGCGCATAAGGTGACTTCGTTAATCCGCGAATGGCTCAACCTGCTGGTGCGCTGGTTCCACGTGTTTGCAGCGATCATGTGGGTTGGGCAAACGTACTATTTCACGTGGCTGGACGGCCGATTCAACAAGCTGACGAAGAATGCCGCGGCGAGCACAAATCCGTCGATATGGATGGTCCACAGCGGCGGCTTTTACACCGTCAACCGGCAGAAGTCCTTGAGAGTCGAGCCTGCACAAGTCAATTGGTTCCGCTGGGAAGCCTTGATGACCTGGTTGAGCGGAATGCTCCTGCTTTTTCTCGTTTATTACTCCAGCAGTGGATTGATCGATCCCGATGTTGCGGACATCTCCCAAGCCCGTGGAATCGCCATCGGATTAGCGGTACTGGTTGGGGGATGGATTTTCTACGATCTGGCACTGCGGTCGTCGCTGGGCAAGTCGGAGGCCGTGTTCGCCGCATGCTCTGTGCTCATCATTGCCGTGCTCTCGTGGGGACTGGCACACATATTCAGTGGTCGGGCTGCATACATTCACGTGGGAGCGGTCTTCGGAACCATCATGACCGCTAATGTCTGGTTTCGAATTCTTCCTTCCCAGCGCAAAATGATCGCGGCTGCAGCGGCGGGTGAAACCTTCGATCCTGCGCTCGGCGCTCAAGCCAAGTTGCGATCCAAACACAACACTTTCATGGCGGTTCCTGTTGTTTTTATCATGATCAGCAATCACTTTCCTGTCGCGACGTACGGGAACAAATACAGCTGGGAAGTTCTGGTCGTTCTCGTGCTTCTCGGTTGGGTGGCGGCGAAAGTGATCCGGGAATCGTAAGTTTATCGAAAAAGTTTTTCGTCGAGACTCGTGCATACAACGGAGATCACAACTCGCGCGGCACAGGTCATTCACCGATGCAGAAAGGTCGCTTCCTTTTCGGAAGACACCGGCCACACGCGTCGGACGTTCCTCTCTTCACCTATGCACGCGTGTCACCAGGAGATTGCCCGATGGATGGAACCGCTGGGCGCTCAGGTGCAAATCGATGCCGCGGGAAATTTTCGGGGGGTTTATCTTGCGCCGCGGGCGAACGCTCCGCGGCTGCTGATCGGTTCGCATCTCGATACAGTTCCGAACGCCGGCGCTTATGACGGGATTCTCGGAGTGGTGCTTGCTATTACGCTCCTCGAGGAGTTGCGCGGTCAAAGACTTCCCTTTGCTATTGAAGTGATTGGCTTTTCCGAGGAGGAAGGCGTACGCTTCGGCACTCCGTTCATCGGCAGCCGTGCACTGGTGGGCAGACTGGATAACGAACTTCTCGGCGTTCTCGACGCGCGAGGGGTCTCCGTGCGAGACGCGATCAAAGAGTTTGGACTGAGTCCAGAGAAGATTTCTCAGGCGGAGTTGGAAGAGAAGACACTGGGCTACCTTGAATTTCATATTGAGCAGGGGCCGGTCTTACAGGAATTGAATCTGCCTCTGGCGGCGGTCGAAGCCATCGCTGGGCAAAGCCGGTTGGAGTTCACATTTTTAGGTCGCGCCAACCATGCGGGCACAACGCCGATGCGTCTTCGATGTGACGCCGTCGCGGGGGCCGCCGAATTGATCGGCACCGTGGAACGCGTGGCGCAGGGTCTGGCCGGCCTGGTAGCGACTGTCGGAAAGATCGAAGCGATGCCCGGAGCCGCCAACGTGATCGCCGGAGAAGCGCGGCTTACACTCGACGTTCGTCACGGTTCCGATGAGACTCGTTGTCGCGCCGTTAAGGATCTGATTTGTAGCGCTCAAGAAATCGCCGCACGTCGTGGACTGTCAGTCCGAGAGAGCACTTTGTTGAGCCAGTCTGTAGTCGCGATGGATCCGTTTTTCATTGAACAGATAGAAAAGGCAATCGCTAAGACTGGATGCCAACCCTATCGCATGGTCAGCGGCGCGGGTCACGATGCCATGATTCTGGCGGAGAAAGTTCCGAGCGCGATGATTTTTCTGCGGAGTCCCGGCGGCATCAGCCACGATCCGGCGGAATCCGTCGCAGGAGAAGACGTGGAAAAGGCCATCGAGTGCGGCTTGCATCTTCTCGACCAGCTTGCGGCTTCGCCTGAATTTCGTCAAAGGATCAATCGTGCATAATCTCGGCTGGACACGAAGCTCGCAACAACCGAATCACTTGCTGCTGACGCCAGACACTTTTGTGCGCACGGCGCTGCCGGGAATGAAGGGCTGCTCCGCGATTGTGCACATCAGTCCGGCTCTCGGCGCGATGTTCACGCAATACACGGCCGAGTTCGAAGCGGGCGGGGAACTCGGCAGCACGCCGGCGCAGCGCTTCATTTTTATGCTCGAGGGCAGGCTGAAATTAGAGGTTGACGGCAGATCGCGCGAGTTGAGCACACGCGGGTACGCGTATTTTCCCCAAGGGCTAAACCATCGGGTAACAGCTATGACGGTGAGCCGCGTCGCCGTCATCGAGAAACATTATCACGCTCTCGATTCAGTGAATCCGCCGAATGTGATCGTTTCGAGCGAAGATGCGATTCCCTCACAGCCGCTCGGGGATGATCCCGGTTTGCAGGTAAAATGCTTGCTTCCCGACGAGATGAGTTTCGACTTCGCAGTGAACACTATGATTTATCAGGCCGGCGCCGCGCTGAGCATGGTCGAAATGCACGTGATGGAACATGGCCTCATTATGCTTGAAGGCGGAGGAATCTACCGGCTTGGTGATTCGTGGTATCCCGTGACCGCGGGAGACTTCATCTGGATGGGACCGTGGTGTCCGCAGTGGTTTGGAGCGATCGGCAAGGTTCCCGCCAAGTATCTCATCTACAAAGATTGGAACCGACATCCTCTGGCCGGCTTTCACGAATGAATCTCAGCATCGATCGAGAACGGGTGCTGTCCGAAATCGAGATCCTGGCTACATTCTCCGACGCTGAGGCTCCAGCGGTGACTCGAATCGTTTTCACACCAACGGATGTTAAGGCCCGCGAATGGATGAAAGCACGGTGCAAGGATGCCGGACTCGAGGTACGCGAGGACGCCGTCGGGAATACTTTCGCGCGCTGGAATGGTTCGGACGCGAACGCGTCCGTAGTGGGCACTGGTTCTCATATCGACGCGATTCCGAATGCAGGGAAATACGATGGAGTTGTAGGAGTGCTGGGTGGATTGGAAGCGATCAGGACATTACAGCGGAGCGGATTTCGTCCCAGGCATTCGATTGAGTTGATTGTCTTCACCTCCGAAGAACCAACTCGTTTTGGAATCGGATGCCTGGGAAGCAGGTTGTTGTCGGGAGGTCTCTCCGCCGATGCAGCGCAAAAACTCACAGACAAGGAAGGCACGACGCTCGATGAAGTTCGCCGCACAGCTGGCTTTGACGGCGAACTCGAGCTGGTAAAGTTGCCGAGCAGCTATTACAAGGCATTCGTCGAACTGCACATCGAACAAGGGCCGCTGTTGGAGCGGGAGGAGATTCCTCTCGGCATCGTCACTAAAATCGCCGCGCCAGCGAGTCTTCGCATTTTGATCGAGGGGTCAGGCGGACATGCCGGCGGAGTTTTGATGCCCGATCGCCGCGATGCTCTCTGTGCGGCAGCGGAGCTGATCCTCGCGATAGAGAACAGCGCCCGCACCAGCGGGGCGATCGACACTGTCGCGACCGTGGGAATTTGCGATGTCTTTCCCGGCGCCGTGAATAGTATTCCCAGCCGCGTACGACTTAGCGCGGATATCCGCGACACCGGTCTGCCACGGCGGGATCTTGTAATGCGCGCGATTGAAGCCAGTTGTCATTCGATTTCAGTTAAGCGCCAGGTTTCGATCCGCAGCGAGTTGGTGAATGCCGACGCCCCTGCGGACTGTGCTCCAGATATCATTGAGGCACTTTCTCAATCCTGCCATAAGCATGAACTAAATTTCCTTCCGATGGTTAGTCGTGCCTATCACGACTCTCTTTTCATCTCGCGCATCGCCCCGGTTGCGATGTTGTTCATTCCCTGTCGCGACGGACACAGCCACCGTCCTGACGAGTACGCGGCTCCGGAAGACATTGGTCGTGGAACGCTGGTGCTGGCCGAAACTCTTGCGGCCTTATCCACGTGAAAGCTCTTCGATAAGAAGCTGTCTGATAATGAACCGAAAAGGGTAAGCTGCCCATTCCTCATGGCCAAAACCGTTTGAGATTGCTTGCTGGCTACTACGGTGCTTGTGGGATCGTCAATTCCCGTTCTGCCCAATGATCCACGAGATCTCGCACTACCTTATCCCCGACGGTCTGCGCCGCTTCCAGAGCAGGCATGTAAGCGGAGTAGTTACCGGAGACCATTTCCTGCAGACTGTCCGCGGCTGCCACGTTCGGAGCTTCCCGGTCGTAATTGCTGACGGTGCGCAGCACGAGCACGCGCTGCAGATCAACTCGGCCAGCCTGACTTAGGAACGTAAGAGCCTGCAGTGTTCCCGAATCTTCCATGGCCGCGATCATATAATTCCCTTTTCCTCCGGTGTGGTAGCGAGTCCAGGCGTTGGCCCATTCATCCATCTTCGAACCATGCCAGAATGTGCTTGCCGATAGGGCATCGCCCCTCGCGACGAACGGCGGCTTCAGCGCGTTGGCGAAGCCAGCGAAGCGCGCCCGAGACTTGCGCAGAACATCGGAGTCGGGAAGCGGCAAATCTTGTGTGAGCCGGTACGCCCATCCAACTAGTCCCGGATTGAGCGTATACAATTCGCCGTAAATGTCGTCGGTGGGCTGCTCGTAGGGCGTGCCTTTCCGCAATGGCACGTAGCCGGTCGGCCAACTCGCGGGAATTTGGCGGGCATCGATCTCAAATGCCAGATCGCCGTCCACCACGTGATTCGCCCAAACTGCCGACCCAACCGACACATCTGCCGGATCCCCGCCGCCGATGCCGGCGACAATCCAATACGCCTTCGAGAGGTCGAAACGCGAGTCCAGGCCGAGTGCCATTACAGAAGCCGCTGCTTTCGCGGTCCCGACTCCGGTGACCATGCCGAGACCGCCATCCCGGTTCAAACGCAGGTGATGGTAACCGGCAGCCAGAGGAAAAATCTGGTCGAGATGCTCGCGCTCTACCCACAACTGAAACTCTCCGGGAGTGTCCCCGGTGTCTTCGCCGCGCTCGAACATGGCGAGTACGACAACTTTGATTCGAATCGGTGCAGCCTGCGCCGAGAGGTGGGCGCAGAGAGAACCGGAACAAACCGCGGACATCCCGAGCGTGAGGACCAACCTCCTTAAATAAGTACCCATGCAATCTCCGCGAGCTGCACAATGTCAGCGGGACGTCTTTGATCCCGTTCGTTCCCGAATTCTGGCGTAACCGGGCTTGATAGCCGAATAAATGAAACCTAAGCGCTCTTTGTAAGGGAGAAATGCGCTTTTCATCGCATTGATCGTGATCTTCTCGAAGTCATCCAAGGTCAGGCCGAAGGTGTCTGCGGCGGCTTCAAATTCCTTACTCATAGTCGTATTGCTCATTAACCGGTTGTCGGTGTTCAGCGTGACGCGGAATTTTTCCTGATAGAGGATTTTGAAGGGGTGTTCGGCCAAGGTTGGCGTCGCGCCGGTATGCACGTTGCTGAGCAGACAGATTTCCAGAGGAATGCGTTTGTCAAGAACATATTGGGCCAGATCTCCCAACTTCACGGCCTTGCCGTCCATCACGGCAATATCGTCGATCAGGCGCGTCCCGTGCCCGATGCGGTGCGCCCCACAATACTGAATCGCCTGCCAGATCGATTCTTTTCCGTAGCCTTCGCCAGCATGAATGGTGATGTTGAAATTCTCGCGCTGGATATAGTGAAAAGCGTCCACATGCTTTTTGGGCGGATACCCGCCTTCTTCTCCCGCCAGATCGAAGCCGACTACTCCCCGGGCGCGAAAATCGACAGCCAGTTCCGCCATTTCAAGAGAAGTGTTCATGTTGCGCATGGCGCAGATGATTAAGCCGGAGGAAATTCCGAAATCCTTTCGACCTCGCTCCAGTCCTTTCAGCACCGCTGACACAATCTGCTGATGGGTCAATCCTTTCTTTGTGTGAAACACCGGCGCGAAGCGAGTCTCAAAATAGACGATTCCATCTCGACTCAGATCTTCGGCTTGTTCGTAGCCCACGCGCTGCAGTGCTTCTTCGGTCTGCATTACCGCGATCGTGTGCGCGAAGCCCTCCAGGTATTTCGCTAGACTCCCCTGATTGGCGCCACGAAAGAACCACTCCGAAAGCGCATCGGGGTAGTCGGTGGGAAGCTCGGTGTACCCTGCATCTCTAGCCAGCTCAATTACTGTTTGCGGCCGCAGCACGCCATCCAAATGCTCGTGCAGGAGAACCTTGGGAAGGCTCTGTACCAATTTCTTGTCAAATTTCATGGAAAGGCTTTCTACTCTTGCCAGGTCCAGTGTCCAACGAAGCGGCGGAACGTTGCAAGATGATACACCAGTGCCTGGATCGCGCTCCGCCTCGTCATTCGCTCCGCGGCTGGAGTTTTGGGAATTCAGTCCTGCTATTGGCAGAACAGTCGGGAATAGCTTACCCTACCCGGCTATGCCATTTACTAAGCCTCGCTTGTTTCCACTTGCTGTTCTGGCTTTGATTGGGCTGATCTCCATTTGCGCGACGGCATTGTGGGCCCAGTCGTCTTTCTCGGTGGAGCAGGTCCTGAGTTCGCCCTTTCCTACCGGCCTGGTGGCCGCGGAGCGCGGCAGCCGCGTTGCCTGGATCTTCGATGCGAAGGGTGTTCGCAATGTGTGGGTGGCCGAGGGACCGGACCTCGCTCATACGGCTCGACAGGTGACCCATTACACCGCAGATGACGGCCAGCCCATAGCGAGCCTGCGACTCACTCCCGACGGCAAAACCATTCTTTACGCGTTGGGCAGTGAACTCAACGATACCCAGGAAAGCGCGAATCCTAATAGCTCGACCAAGGGAGCCAAGCAACAGGTGTTTGCGCAGGATGTGGATGGCAAGCATGGTGCGCCTCGATTATTAGGCGACATGGGTTGTCCGGACGAGGGCTGCGAAGACATCGAAGTTTCGCCCGACGGCAAGTCGGCGGTGTGGTCGGCAAAAAAGAAGTTGTGGCTGGCCAGCCTGGATGGCAAACAGCAAGGCAAGGAACTTGCGTCGGTGCGGGGAGCGGCGGTTCAACCCAAATGGTCGCCCGATGGCAAGCACATCGCGTTCGTTAGCGAGCGGGAAGGTCACAGCTTCATCGTTGTTTACGACTTCGATGGGAACTCCATCCGCTACCTGGCACCGAGCGTGGACAAAGATTCCATGCCGCGCTGGTCGCCCGACGGCAAGTGGATCGCGTTTGTGCGCACGGCTGGAAATGAGCACAAGCTTCCGTTGATTCCGGTCCGCCCCGAGCCATGGTCCCTATGGATTGCCGATGCCACCACGGGTACCGGTCGGCGTTTATGGCGCAGCGGGGAGAAGCCGGAAGATTCTCTGCCCGAGCTTAGCGAAGACAGCTCTCTCAACTATGCAGCTGACGGACGCATCGTGTTTTCTTCCGAACAGGATGGCCGCAATCATCTTTATTCCATTTCCGCCGGCGGCGGCGCAGCCGCGCTGCTCACGCCCGGCGATTTTGATGTGGAGGATGTCGCTCTCAGCGCCGACAAGGCTTCGATCATTTATTCGTCGAATCAAGGCGACGTGGATCGCCGGCATTTGTGGCGCGTCGCGGCAGCCGGCCGTGCGCCGCCACGGGCGCTTACTTCGGGCGATACGATCGAGTGGTCTCCGATCGAAACCGGCGACGGCAAGAGCGTGGTTTGTCTCGGCTCCACTGCTACATCCCCTGCGATGCCGTATGAAGTTACAGCGAAAGGGCGCGAAATGATCGCGCAGCAAGCGTTGCCGAACGACTTTCCTTCGACCTTATTGGTCACTCCTCGGCAAGTGATTTTCCAGAGCGACGACGGACTCACGCTGCACGGCCAGCTTTTTCTGCCGCGCGATGCAAAAGGCAAAGTTCCAGGGCTGGTCTTCATGCACGGCGGCCCCATCCGGCAGATGATGCTTGGCTTCCATTACATGGACTATTACCACAACGCGTACGCCGAGAATCAGTACCTGGCCAGCCGCGGATACGCGGTGCTGTCGGTGAATTATCGGCTCGGCGTGATGTACGGACGAGCATTCCGCGAACCGCCCAACACTGTGTGGCGGGGAGCAGCGGAGTACAAAGACGTGGTTGCGGCAGGCCGCTATCTGCAAACGCGTCCTGAAGTTGATGCGGAGAAGATTGGACTGTGGGGCGGATCCTACGGAGGATTTCTGACCGCGATGGGGCTGGCACGAAATTCTGATCTATTCAAAGCGGGAGTGGATTTTCACGGCGTGCATGACTGGAGCGTTTTTCTTACCGAGCGGCCGTATTTTGGTAATCTGGCGCTGCGCCCGCCCGATATGGATGCCGCGATCAAGCTGGCGTGGGATTCCTCTCCCGATGCTTATGTCAGCACTTGGAAATCGCCGGTTCTGCTCATTCATGGGGATGACGATCGCAACGTGCCCTTCAGCCAAACCGTCGATTTAGTGCAGCGGCTGCGGGCGCAGCACGTTCCATTCGAACAACTCATTCTGCCGGATGAGATCCACGGTTTCCTCAGGTGGAGAGATTGGGTGCGGGCCTATTCGGCGACTGCTGACTTTTTTGACCGGACTCTGAAGCATGATGAGAAAATCGGGCTCGGCGAGTAATTCGGGGACACCGCATGGATGCCCCGGATCAACAGGGGCGGCGGCATCTGCTCTGTTTGTAAAGTAATGTGTTGTTCTCGGCATCTCCTGCCCAATTCTCATATACTGTGGAATCCACGCGGTCTACAGCTACATCCAATGCTTTGTTGCTGCTGATCGCATGTGCGACGTTCGTCCTGCCGGATTGGAGACCAGTTAGATAATGTGGATTGTTGCATTAGCTCTCAGGCGCCCTTATACGTTTGTAGTAATGGCGTTGGTGCTACTTCTGCTGACACCGCTGGTCGTTTTGCGGATGCCGGTCGATGTCTTGCCGGACATAAATATCCCCGTGGTCAGCGTGGTCTGGAACTACGCCGGCATGTCGCCCGAGGAAATGGCCAACCGGATTGTTTCCAATTCCGAGCGCGGTCTAACAATCACCGTCAACGACATCGAGCACATCGAGTCCCAATCACTCAACGGCATCGGTGTCATCAAGATTTTCTTTCAGCCCACGGCTAATATCCAGACAGCGCTCGCACAAACCACGGCGATGTCCCAAACCGTCCTTCGCGGCTTGCCGCCCGGAACCACCCCGCCTCTGATCGTTACCTATTCCGCCTCTTCGACTCCGATTGTGCAGTTGGGTTTAAGCAGCAAAACATTGCCCGAGCAACAGCTTTTCGATCTCGGAAACAACTTTCTGCGCTCGCAGTTAGCGACGGTACCCGGCGCGGCCACGCCGTATCCATACGGTGGCAAGATCCGCCAGATTCAAGTCGATCTCGATATGCCGCGGCTCCAGGCCAACGGCCTTTCGCCCAACGACATCGTAAATTCGCTCAACGCGCAGAACCTGATTCTTCCCGCAGGCACCACGAAGATCGGCTCGCTGGAATATCAAGTCGAGATGAACGGCAATCCGCAGACCATCGCGGAATTGAACGACCTTCCGGTCAAGACGGTGAATGGCTCGACCATCTACATGCGCGATGTGGCACATATCCGCGATGGCTTCGCCCCGCAAACCAACATCGTGCATATGAATGGCGTGCGCGGCGCTTTGATGTCGATGTTGAAGGTTGGCAGCGCCTCCACGATTACCATCGTCGAAGGCGTAAAGCGCATGGCTGACCTCGCTTCCCAGTCTCTCCCGCCGGAGATGAAGATTACGGCTCTCTTCGATCAGTCGTTGTTCGTGCGGGCGTCGATTCGGGGAGTGATCACGGAAGGATTGACCGCCGCTCTTCTGACCGCAGCCATGATCCTGCTCTTTCTCGGCGACTGGCGTCCCACGATCGTCATTTCGATTTCGATCCCATTGTCGATCTTCGTTTCCATTCTCGTGCTCAGTGCGCTCGGACAGACGATCAATATCATGACTCTTGGCGGGCTGGCTCTGGCAGTGGGCATCCTCGTGGATGACGCGACGGTAGAAATCGAGAACATCGAGCGAAACCTGGCGCAGGGCAAGGAGATGAAACAGGCAATCTTGGATGGCGCGGCGCAGATCGCGGTTCCCGCTTTTGTTTCCACGATTTGCATCTGCATCGTCTTTGTGCCCATGTTTTTCCTGACCGGAGTGGCTAAATTTCTGTTTGTGCCACTGGCCGAGGCTGTCGTCTTCGCCATGCTGGCCTCTTATTTCCTTTCGCGAACGCTCATTCCCACCCTAGTGATGTACATCATGCGCGGACACGAGCACAAGGAGGGGGGACCCAAAACCTTCATGGGCCGCTTTCAGCGCGGATTTGAGCGGGGCTTTGAAAAGTTTCGCGGTGGCTACTATCAGCTTCTGGAAACCACGATTGAGCACCGCGTGCTCTTCGCTTCCCTCTTTCTCGCGTTCTGCCTGTTGTCATTGGGATGGGTCTTTTTCCTGGGCGAGGACTTCTTTCCTTCGGTCGACGCTGGCCTTATACGCTTGCACATGCGCGGACGCGCGGGCCTTCGAGTGGAAGAGACCGCTCGGCTGTGCGCGCAGGTCGAACAGTTCCTGCATCGAGATCTTCCCTCGGGTGAGATTGCAACTGTGCTCGACAACATCGGATTGCCGAACTCCAGTATAAATTTGTCCTATAGCAATTCAGGAGTAATCGGCACCAGCGACGCGGAAATCCTGGTGGGCTTGAACTCAGAGCACCATCGTCCAACCGAAGAGATCGTGCAGGAGTTGCGACAGCAACTGCCAAAGCAGTTTCCTGGAGTGGAGTTCTTTTTCCAGCCGGCGGACATCGTCACTCAGATTCTTAACTTCGGGCTGCCCGCGCCGATTGATATTCAGGTGATGGGATCGGATTTAGATAGCAACTACGGAATTGCCCAGCAAATTGCCAACCGCTTACGCCACGTTCCCGGTGCAGCCGACGTTCACGTGCAGCAGATGCTTGGCTTGCCGACGTTGCATCTCGACATGGATCGCGATCTCGTCACTCAAGTCGGGATGAACCCGCGCGACGTTGCGCAGAGCGTGCTGGTCTCTCTGAGCGGCAGCTTTCAAACCGCTCCCGCCTACTGGCTGAATCCAAAGAATGGCGTCACCTACTCTGTGGCAGTTCAATCGCCGCAGTATCGCATGACATCGCTGCAAGACCTGATGAATATGCCGGTCAACGATCCTGCCGTGCAGAACTCGCAAGTCCTGGGCAACCTGGTACGGCTGGCTCCGACGTCGCGGCCGGCGGTCGTCTCGCACTACAACATCCAGCCGGTGATCGACGTTTACGCCAGCACGCAAGGACGCGACCTGGGAGCGGTCGCCAAAGACACGATGAAAGTCCTGCAGCCGTTCATGAATCATCTGCCGCGAGGTTCGCACATTGTCGTGCGCGGACAAGTGGAAACGATGCGGTCTTCTTTCGTGGGTTTGGGGATTGGGCTGCTGGGAGCGATTCTGCTGGTCTATTTCCTGATCGTCGTAAATTTCCAGTCGTGGCTCGATCCATTCGTCATCATCACGGCACTGCCAGGGGCGTTGGCCGGGATTGCATGGATTTTGCTTCTTACGCACACCACTCTCAGCGTGCCTTCGCTGACTGGAGCGGTGATGTGCATGGGAGTCGCGACCGCGAACTCCATCCTGATGGTATCGTTCGCCCGGGACCGGATGCAGGCTGGCGTTAAGGCGGTGCCAGCGGCGCTGGAAGCGGGTTACACTCGAGTCCGGCCCGTGCTCATGACCGCACTGGCGATGATCATCGGCATGTTCCCCATGTCGCTGGGCCTCGGTGAGGGCGGCGAACAGAACGCCCCCTTGGGAAGAGCGGTCATCGGGGGCCTGCTGTTTGCGACTGTGGCAACATTATTCTTTGTCCCCAGCGTCTTCGCCATCGTACACAGCCGTCGCGAAGCGCGGGCGGAAGAAGTTTAGCAGCGTTGATAAATAGAGAGGGTCAAGGACGTTGAGCGAGCAACTATGCAGGAACTAGAAACTAACCATCGGGTGGAGGAGCCGCGCCATACTCCTCCGCAAGTAACGCCGCCGCCGGAACTTCCGGCAGCGTCACCGCGCAAAGCGGTGATCATCGTCATGCTGGTGGTGGTAGTGCTCGCAGTAAGCGGCGCCGTCAGCATGCTGACCCGCATTCGTGCTGGGCATGCCCTGGCGAAGGAAACAGAAGTCGATTCGGTTCCCACCGTCGCAGTGGTACATCCTATCGCGGAAAAACCCGACGAAGAGCTGGTCTTGCCGGGATCGTTGCAGGCCTACGAAGAGTCGCCGATCTATGCCCGCACGAACGGTTATTTGCTGCACTGGTATAAGGACATTGGCAGCCATGTGAATAAGGGCGAACTACTGGCCGAGATCGATACTCCGGAAGTCGATCAGGAATTATCACAGGCCCGCGCCGCCCGCCAGCAAATGGTGGCGCAAAGGGACCTGGCAAAAATCTCCGCTGATCGCTGGCAGAATCTGCGGAAGACGGACTCCGTGTCGCAACAGGAAGCCGACACTCAATCGAGCGCCTACCAGCAAGCGCAGGCCACCTTGGCTGCGGCCGACGCGAATGTCCGCCGCCTCGAGCAGTTGGAGTCTTTCAAACATGTGTACGCGCCATTCTCTGGCCTGCTGGTGAAGCGCAACGTCGATCCGGGCGCGCTCATCAATGCCGGATCGAGCGGCGTGGAGTTGTTCATCCTCGCCAAGGTTGATCCGCTGCGCGTTTACACCAACGTGCCTCAGGCCTATTCTCCCGCCATGAAAACTGGAATGCCGGCCTATGTCACTCTGCAGGAGATGCCGGGGCAAAAGTTTAAGGGAACCGTGGCGCGCACCGCTGACGCAATTGATCCGGCGACGCGCACGTTGCTCACCGAAGTGGATGTTCCCAACAAAGATGGCCATTTGTTGCGAGGTTCTTTCGGCGAAGTGCATTTTTCACCCAAGATCGACACCGCCAAAGTTACCGTGCCGGTGAACGCAATGCTTTTTCGTCAGGAGGGCGCCCGGCTTGCCGTCGTGGGCGCCGACAATACAGTTCAATTGCGTCCGATCACGATTGGGCGCGATTATGGCACCACGCTGGAGATTCTAGGAGGAGTCAGCCTGGAGGACCGCGTCATCGTTAATCCCGCGGAGTCCCTGGAAGACGGCCAGAAGGTAAACGTCGCTTCGGACGAGTCTGCAGGTAAGCATTCATGAAACGGTTAGCAGTGGCTGCGCTCGGAGCCTGCGTGTGCTTGGCGGGATGCGCCGTGGGGCCAAGATATCAGCGCCCTCCGGTTCAAGCTCCGGCAGCATGGAAAACTGAGGGTCCGTGGCGCGAGGCCTCGCCGAAGGATTCGCTTCCCAAGGGGGTCTGGTGGGAAATCTTCCACGACGACGAGCTCAACGGCTACGAACAGGAGTTGTTGGCGGCGAACCAATCGCTGGCTGCCGCCCGGAGCCGTCTGGATCAGGCTCGGTCACTGGCGCGCGTAACCTCAGCTGCGCTTTTTCCCACATTGTCCGTAGATCCCAACGTATCGCGCAATCGATACTCCGGCAATCGTCCTCAAGTGATCGCATCCACCCCCGCGATCACACAGGGTCTGTATCAAATTCCTTTCGCCCTGAACTACGAAGTGGATCTCTTTGGTCGAAACCGGAAAAACCTGCAGGCCGCCAACGCGAATCTGCAAGGCACGGCGGCCGATCTGCAGAATGTTCAACTCGTCCTGACCGCGGAACTAGCTGCCGACTACTTCAGCCTGCGCGAACTCGATGCTGAAACCGGTGTGGTGCAGGAGTCGGTAAAGATTCAGCAGCAAGGCATGGCACTCGTGAACCATCGCCATGAAGGCGGAGTTGCGTCGGGACTGGACGTGGCGCAACAGCAGACGCTGCTCGACTCCACGGTCACGCAACTCTATTTGCTGCAGCAGCAGCGCGCACAATTTGAACACGCCATCGCGGCGCTTACGGGATCTCCGGCATCTGCATTCAACGTTCCCGTCGCACCTCTGCGCGCCGTTCCACCGCCGGTTCCCTTGGGCATGCCCTCGGATCTACTGGAGCGGAGGCCAGATATAGCCACCGCCGAACGGGCCATGGCCAGTGAAAATGCTCTGGTGGGAGTTGCCAAGACAGCGTTCTATCCGCAGTTCACTATTTCCGGCAGCGGGGGATTTGAGAGCATTACACTGGGTTCACTGATTACCACCCCCAGTGCTTTCTGGTCGTTGGGCGGAGAATTGCTGCAGCCTATTTTTAATGGCGGCCGGAATCGGGCGAATCTTGCTGCAACCCAAGCCGCGTATCGGGAGTCTGTTGCTAACTATCGCGAGTCTGCTCTAACGGCGTTCCAGCAGGTCGAGGATAGTTTGTCGGGACTGGATTCTTTATCTCGCGCCGCGCAAACCCAAAATGCCGCAGTCGCGGACGCTCGTCGTGCGCTCGACATCGCCAACGATCGCTACGTTGGGGGTCTTACCACATTCCTCGATGTCATCACCGCGCAATCCGTGCTGCTGAGCAACGAGCGTCTGTCGACCCAGTTGCTCGGCCAGCAGATGGTGACGTCGGTGCTGCTGGTCAAAGCCTTGGGCGGAGGTTGGGACGCATCCGCGATTCAGGATGTACAAGTCCATCCCCGGCCGACTCAGATCGTTCAGCCTTAACGCGACCACCTCACCGAGCGCCGGCTGCCACGTTCGGACCTGTAGGCCGGCCCGCTCCACTGGTGAGATTAAACGCAGTGTTTACCAGCCCAACGTGAGAGAACGCCTGAGGGAAGTTTCCCAGCTGCCTTCTCGCGAGCGGATCATATTCTTCCGAGAGAAGGCCCACGTCATTACGGATGTCCAACAAGCGTTCGAACATTCGGACCGCCTCCTGATGGCGGCCTTGCAATTCATAATTGTCGGCCATCCAGAATGAGCAGGCGAGGAACGTTCCCTCTCCGTGCGGCAGGCCGTTGACGGCAGGATCTTGTGTGTAACGTCCAACGAAGCCGTTCCGCATGAGATGCGTTTCAATGGCTTTAACCGTGCCCGTTACGCGCGGATCATTAGCTTCGAGAAACCCGACCAGCGGCATCATCAGGATGCTGGCGTCGAGATGTTTGGATCCGTAATACTGCACAAACGAATTCATGCTCGCATCAAAACCCTGGCGGCAAACCTGTTCGTGGATGGAATCTCGAAGCTTCTTCCATCGAGGTATATCGAGCGTGAACCGGCCCTTTTCCGCCGATCTTGTCATGCGATCGATCGCCACCCACGCCATCATTTTGGAGTGGACAAAATGCCGGCGCGGACCGCGCACTTCCCAGATGCCTTCATCCGGCCGCTCCCATCCGGTTTCCAGAAATTCCAGCATTGCCAACACTATTTCATGGCGTGCGTGCTGCGGGGGTCCCAGTCCGGCTTCGCGCGCCTGAAAAAGCGTATTGGCGACCTCGCCAAAAATATCCAGCTGAAACTGCTGGTAGGCGGCATTGCCGGTTCGAACCGGAGCGGATTTCTCGTATCCCTCCAACCAGGGCAGCTCCAATTCGGTGAGCCTGCGTTCGCCGCGCAGTCCGTAGAGTATATTCAGTTCGGACGGACTCCCGGCCACGGCTCGCAGAAGCCACTCCCGCCAGTCTCGCGCTTCATCCAAATATCCGGCTTGAATCAAAGATTGGAGCGTCAGGGTTGCGTCTCGCACCCAGCAAAAACGGTAATCCCAGTTCCGCACGCCGCCAATTAATTCGGGCAAAGAAGTTGTGGGCGCAGCGACGATCCCGCCCGTGGGCAGGAAGGTCAGGCCTTTCAGCGTAATCAGCGAACGCAGCACGGCGTCGCGCCATCTACCCTGATAAGTGCAACGATCCGACCAGTCGCGCCACCATTTCTCGGTCTTCGCAATCGCCGTGTGTATATTCACGGCGGGAGGTTCCGGCTGGTGGGAGGGATACCACGTGAGATCGAACGAAACTTCTTGTCCTTCAGAAACCGTAAAGCGAGATTCCGTTGTCATGTCCTCGCCGTGCAATTCCACATCCGAGCGCAACCTGATCATGTCTGGACCGGCGATTGCGGAAATTCCATTCTCATTTCGTCGAACCCACGGTACGACTGAACCGTAGTCGAACCGAATCACCAGCTCCAGCTTCATATGCACCTGTCCCCTGGTGCCCGCAACGACGCGCAACAATTCAGGCATTCCCTCGCGCAAAATCATACAGTCGATAAGCATCACTGATCCGTTTTCTGTCTCAAACTCCGTTTCTAAAATAAGCGAGCCGTCGCGATACTTTCGGCGAATGACGCGGATCGGTTCCACAGGCGAGATGGACCAATATCCGTTTTGAGGTGTTCCAATCAGAGCTGCGAAACAGGCGGGGGAATCGAAGTACGGAAGGCACAGCCAGTCAATCGAACCTTGTTTTGAGACGAGTGCGGCTGTGTGGCAGTCGCCAATCATGGCGTAATCTTCGATGGGAATAGACAGGAAATATCCTCCGCACAGTTGATTTGGATTGATCCGCAGCTTGTATTCAAAAGCGCCAATAGTCGTACAAGGACAGCACGCTCGCGCACCCGATTGCGCGATTAACACTCACGCCATATTTTCTCACAGACATTCGTGCGCTTTGGAAGAAAGGCGAAAAAGGTCATGTGGGACGGCCGCCCCCGGCTATCCGACGGCCGAAGCTCGACCGTAGCCGGGCAGAACCGGCAAACTGAGGCACTACGTGGGCACAGACTCTTGAGTCAGGGAGTAGCCTTCGCGCTCTCGTTCCGAATCAGCAGAGCAAGCCGCGGAAACAGGAAGCGCCCGCCGGCGTCGTCAATCACATTGACCTGACAGGTATAGAAGCCGGGCTTGAGCGACGTAAGCGGCACATCCAACTGAAAAACGGCGGCCTTCCTGTCGCGTGCGTTCAAATCGGTCAGTTCGACTAACGAACTCTCGTACGTCTTGGCTTTGCCTTGGAAGAATGCAACGTTGCTTAAGAGCCGGATGCCCGGCTTGTTCCCAGGCCCTCCGCTTGCGGTCTGCGGGACCGCCTGCCGCGCCGGGTCGTAGACCTCGTAATAAAGAAACAGATGCTGCGTGTCCGAAAAGACATGCGTGATATTGGGGATGATCTCATTTCCGTCGCGCACCAGCGGGTTCAGGTTCGCATTTTTCTTCACCGGCTGAATCTGACTGGCAAGAACCACCGAGCTCATCTTCAGCGGCTGCGTCTTCAAGTCAGGCACGGCAATGTCGGTTTCGAACGATCCCATGCGGCCAGTCTGATTTTCACGCACCACGAATTTCAGGTGATACTTGCCGCTCAATAGGCTCATGCCGGTTTCGTACTGCACATTCTTTTTCTTCACTTCCGCCGATGTATTGACGGCAAGTTTCACGGTGTCGCGGATTCGATTGAGTGGATGGCGTTCGCCATCCAGCACCATCCCAATGACGTTGAGCGTTGCCTTGTCGCGGTCGCTGGTGCGCACGAACGGAATCTGCGATCCCGGCACTACCAGCGAGATGGGCACAAACAACTTGTTCCCTTGCAAGCGGAAGAAGGCAACGCCCAGATAAAGCGGCAAATCGGTAGCCGGCATTTCAGAGGCAAGTTCTTCTTCCAGTTGCCGCTCTTTGTCATCCTTCGTGGCGTGCCGATAATCCGCCGGCGCGTAATAGCCTCGGCGATATTCGATTTTCGCTCCCGGAACAGTGCTTTTCACGACAATCCGCCGGTAATGCCCGTCCCGCGCCATGTTCGTGCTGTGATAGCCGAGCAGGTAGTACGTCGAAGTGTCCTGCTGTACTCCTTTGAAGATTTTGCTGAAGTCGTTGGAATCGAGAAAGGCTCGGCCTCCGGTGTCGCTGGCCAGCGTCACCAGGGTTTCCTGGGTCGTAAAATTTGAATTCAGCGCATTGAGGGTTGATTGTCCGGAATACGCCGACACCCCCCGCAGGCTGGCGCTCTGTGCTTCCCCGCCCGCCACAAGCGCCTGCAGTCCGCGCATGTCCATGGTGTAGATCGCGAGATTGGAACGCACTGCCGCGTTCACGGCCGCACGCAACTCCGATTGATTCTCAATGCCCGTGCGGTCCATGCCGCTGGAAAAATAGATCAGCGATTTTTTCTGCTGTACGTGCGACAGCTTTTCCGCGACTGATCGCAGCGCCTCCAGGCGCCGGTCCGTATTGAAAATGTTGTACTCGGTGTCATCGGCGGTGAATGGCTGTCCGGTGTCGGGCGTGCCTTCGGTAGTGCCTGTTGTGCCTTCTTCGAATCCCTGCCCGCTACCCGAACTGAACTGCTGGAGTTGTTTTTTTAGCAATTCGTGATCGGCGGTAAAGTCCTGGTTTACAAGCAGCGAAGTTCCCAGCGAAACAATCGACACCAGGTCCGCAGGCGCCATTTGTGTGTCGACATAACGTTCGGCAGACGTGACTGCATGGTCTATTTCATCCGGCTCCATCGCAGAAAGGTCAAAGAACAAAACAATCAGCCGCCGGTCTTTGAATTGTTTCGCCTGATCCGCGGCCGCAGGCGGATTTGCCGGCCCGGGCCTGGCCCCGGGTAACGGCTGGGCCTGGGCGACATCCGCCGCCGGCACGGCATCTACGTTTTCTACATCGAAGGAAACGATTTTCTGGGGCTTATTGTCCTCGAGAATCGTAAAATCTTCCGGCTTCAGCCCCTGCACGAACTTTCCGTTCTTATCCCGAACGGTCACATTCACCAGCACCAACTCCGATCCCGTGCGAAACACGTAGTCCGATTGCGGCTGCTGCGACAGAGACGTAGCGCAAAACAGGGCGAACGTCAAGGACATCGCGACGGATTTTGCGACGAACTTGTTTGGAACGAAAACCATAGCGCTTCTCTTCAGGACCTGCTCGCCCAGGATCGTTCAAAAACGAAAACGTGACGTAATTGTGAACTGCCGCATGCCGCCCACTGCGGTAACGCGGGCAAAGGTAGGCGAATTCAAGTTTGTATCAATTGACGAATAATTTGGAATATTGAAAATATTGGTGGCTTGAGCGCGAAACTCAAGCACCCGCGCCTCTTTCAACGAAATAACTTTGGTGAATGCCATATCGAACAGCTTCGAGCCCGGACCGATGATGCTATTGCGGCGCGCATTCCCAAATTGTCCGGTCGGCGCGGCCACGAACGCAGCTTTATTGAACCATTCCCCGATTGAAGGATTCGACAGGCTCACCGATTGTCCCGGAACAACGTCGGGTCGAAGCGTTCCATTGCTTCCGCGATTCACATCGGCAATGTTGCCCAACAAGCGCGGTGTAAACGGCAGACCGGAAGCGATCGCCCAGTCGCCGCTCCATTGCCAGTCACCGAAAATGGCGCGCAACGGAGCATGCCCGGTGAGCCAGCGCTTGTCAGTTCCGAAAGGAAGTTCCCACAAATAATCCGCGGTAAATTTGTGCGTCTGGTTGAAACTGGAGAGCCCCCGCTCGGCGGCCAGATCGAAAGCGTTCTGCGCAACATTGGATCCCCCTCCACCGGACGAGCCACCTCCGCTACGGCCTCCTCCAGTTCCGCCCGCGCCGAGTCCCGGCGTATTCGAAGCCGACGTCGCTCCCCCGCCGATCGAAGATGCATCGTCGAGCGATTTGGAAAACGTGTAAATGCCGCCCAGCGAGAATCCCGCCGACAATCGCTTGCGAAGCCGGACCGATCCCGCATTCGCCTCTGAATCCGCGACCGAGCTTTCATAGTTGAAGGGCTGCACTCCGGGAATACGAATCGCAGTCGCAGTCCGATTGGGTGCTTCCAGCACATCCAGATCGGTCCCCTTAGTTCCGGTGTAATCAATATTGAGCAGTACTGTGGGGCGTATCTGCTGCTGAATATCCAGGTTTCTAATTTGCACGTATCCCAATCGGTAATTTGGATTGACTGCGTAACTGTTACTGATACCTCTGACCGCCGGGAATCCGTTTTGCAGCGTCAGTTCTCCTGGCGCTGTCTGAATATTCGTCGCCGTCGTGGAAAATGGCGGTTGAAACGCAAGTTGCTGCGCGATGCTCTGATATGCGCCCGTGTTGTAGTTGATGCCGTATCCGCCACGCACTATGGTTTTTGAAAATGGCTTCCAGGCAAAACCGACGCGGGGCGCGATGTTGTTGCGATCGGACCGCACCAGACTGGCGGGCAGTTTGCCGCTGTACGGTCCCACCTGATCGGGTAGAACCGGCGCTACCGCCGGCGCGAGCGCAGGATTCAACACCAGTACTCCAGGAGAAAGATCGAGGTTCACAATGCGATTGTCGATTTCGGTCAACGGCGAAACGTACTCGTAGCGCACTCCCAGATTGAGCGTGAGGTTCCCGCGCATTTTCCATTCGTCCTGGGCGAACAAATCCCAGAAATTACCGCGGAAGTGATCGTTCTGTCCAAACTCCACGGAGGTCTGCTGCGGTAGTCCAAGCAGGAAGTCGGCAAAATCGTAGCCTGTTCCCGCCACGGGATTTCCGTTGGCATCGAGTTGCGAACTATTGAGACCCGTGAAAACGAACGAGCCGCGCGGATTGCTGTCCGTCTCCGTGTTCACCTGCACGCGCCGGAAATCCCCTCCCCAGCGCCAGGTGTGTTTGCCGTGATTCCAGATCACGTTGTCGGAAAAAGTGTAAGTCTGGTTTCTTGTAAGTTGCGGTGTCGTGTCCTGAAGAGTAGCGAAGTCTGTGAACCACAGATTTGGCAGCCCCCAGTCGAAAGGATTCTGTGAAACCCCTGCAATTCCGAGCGCTCCCGCAATGTCGTTGTTGAAAGCGTAAAGATTCTGAGTACTGGACCGGCTGCGGTTGAAATCCGCGCGAACAATGTTAGTTAGTTTTCCCTTGCTTCGCGTGTAGGACACGGGAACGTCAAAGCTGCGCACATTCGTGTTCCCGCCGACGCTGGGGAAGGGATTCGTCAGGTTGGCGCTCGAGCCGTGGTAGTGGAACCCCACAGACAGGTTGTTGCGCGAAGCATTGCGGCCTCCGCCGCCACGGCGTCCGCGCACCGGTGCTGCGCCGAAGCTGTGATTCACACGCACGTTCAAATCGTCGCTGTCGCTGTTCGCGGAAGTCACAAAGTGGAAATTTTGAAAGGTGCCAGGCAGGTTTGGCAATGGAATGTATGCCAACAACCCCCGCGCCGGGGAGTTAATTTGCGGGATCGTGTTATTGGCGTAGCCGGTGTTCGTGGCAGGATTGAAAATCTGCACCGGCTGTCCCGCTTGCGCTCCTGAGGTGTAGGTGGTCTGCGAAAAATTCCCTTGCCGCTCTAGCAGAGTCGGCGCCGTCGAAAACTGGTCGAAGGGATTCGACGCGCGCCTGCCGTTGTAATTGACGAAATAAAAAGTCTTGTTGCCGCCATTGTAAATATGGGGGATGTTGAGCGGCCCGCCCACGGACCCGCCGAAATTGTTCTGTACATATCCCGGTTTTTCGGTCGGCTCACCGGTGAGTGAATAAGGGGAAGCATTCAGCGCCGAATCGCCGATGCCGTAATATAACGATCCATGAGGCCGGTTGATATCGAAGCCGCGCCGGCCAAAACCTCCACCACCACCGAAACCGCCGCCGCCGAAACCGCGTCCCGACTCGCCGAACCCTCCTCCGCCGAATCCGCCGCCCTCTTGGCGTGCGTCATTGAAACGCTGCTGCATTTCGTCGGCGCTCATCGTGTTAAACGAGTTGGACGTGTTTCCTGAGACCGCCACGGATTCGGTCGCACTGTCCGGCGCAATGCCGGGCACGGGCATGCCTGAAGGCGCGACTTCGGTCATGGAACTATTGGACGATTCTTGTCCGGTTGCACTCTGAAATACCGAAAGACTTTGGAAGCCGCGACCGCCGGCATTTGCCTGCCGCTGCGGGATCCGATTTTCCCGCGCGCGCGACAACAGGATCAGTTCGAAGTTCGCCTGCACGTCGGGATGAGCCGAGTCCAACACCACGTCCTGCGTGCCCGCGGCAAATGCCGCCATCTGCACTCGCACGGTGTAGTGTCCATCTGTGGGAACCCGCAATGAGTAACTGCCATCGACATCGGTCGAAGTGCCGACCTGCGCCTTCGTCGCAGAATCTTCAGCCGAAACTCCCGCCCCGGGAATCGGCATATTCCCCGACTTCACGATGCCACGAATCGTTCGGCCGGCTGCCGGGGCGGTCGGAACCGGCGCAGTCGTCTGCCCCCGCAAGGGATGCGCCGCAAGCGCGACCACATAGAATCCGAAGAAAAGCTTCACCGCGAAGGTAGAGCTTAACCTCCCTTTGATTACTAAAATCTGAACCGTGGAAATCGTCATACATTCGCAGCGGCGTGGGGCCGACATCTTGCATGGATGATACCGCTCTCCCAGACGCTGTACAGTAAAAGTTTGTGGCAAATTCCCCTATTGAGGCCCCTTTCGTAAAGTTATGCAAAGATCGTCGAATTCCCTTGCGCCGCGCAACTTCCGCGTCATAATTCGGTTTATAGATCTAGACAGATCGTTTTCAAAAAGGAGATTTCCATGCTCAAGCAACACTTGCTTTCACTCGTGGTAGCCGGCGCTATTTCAATTGCCGCGCCTTTCGCAGTGGCCCAGGACAGCCCGTCGAACGCTCAGCAATCCCAGCCCTCGCAGGAACGCGGCGGTTGGCACCACGGCCCGCAAGATCCCGCTCAGCGCACGCAGGAGCTGACTAAGAAGCTCAACCTTACTTCCGATCAGCAAACCAAAGTTCAGGACATGTTCCAGTCCGAGCACTCGCAAATGGAGAGCCTGCACCAGGACTCTTCTCTTTCGCAACAGGACCGCCGCGCCAAAATGATGGATATCCGCAAGAACACCGACACGCAGGTCCGCGGGATCCTTGACTCGAACCAACAGAAGAAGTGGGACGAAATGCAGGCGAAGCGCGAACAGCGTATGCAAAACCGCCACGCCGATAGCGGCTCGGACCAGACACCTCCTCCGCCGCCTCAACAGTAGTTTTCCTCAGGGGCGAACGCCAGCCGTTTTCGTGGCTCAGGTCTTCGTGACTCAAGTCACGGAAGCGGCTGGCTTGATACCTCCGTAGGCATCTTCGAATCACCACGGGACGGAGACTCTGTGCACGTGTGCAGTGTCACGAGCAAGAGCGGTTCCCTGCTCGTTCAGTTCGCGGGAGTGATACTCTTTTCAGGAAGCGAATTCCCAATACTCAATGAAGATTCTGGTTGCCGACGATAATCAATGGGTGCGACGTGGCGTCATGAATATTCTGGCCCCCATGTCGCAGGCAGAAGTCTGCGGCGAAGCGAACGATGGGAACGAGGCGATTCAAAAAGCGGCGGAACTGCTCCCCGATCTTATTCTGTTGGACGTGAGCATGCCAGGACTGAACGGACTGGATGTAGCGCGTCTTCTTCGCGAAAAAGTGCCTGCCGCCCGCATTTTGATCATGAGCCAGCATGACCCGGCTCTCTTGCTTCCGCGCGCACTCGCGGCGGGCGCTCAGGGGTGCGTTAACAAGAGTCGGCTTACTACCGAACTCCTGCCGGCGATCGCGCGCGTTATGGAAGCCGCTGAATGATCAGGGGGTCGGCGGCGCCAAAATCGTACCGTTCTAAAATCTGACGAACACCGCGCTGAAGCGCAGGTGTGACCATGCATATTGACGCCCACCAACATTTTTGGAGGTATAAGCCTGACGAGTACGGATGGATTGAAGATTCGATGGCCGCATTGCGTCGAGACTTTCTGCCGGACGATCTGAAGCCCGTACTGGAAACCTGCGGTTTCGATGGATCGGTTGTGGTTCAAGCACGTCAGTCATTGGAAGAAACTAGCTGGCTTCTCGATCTGGCGGAGCATTCTCCGTGGATTCTCGGTGTGGTCGGATGGGTTAACCTTCAGTCGCCCGATGTTCGCTCACAGCTGGAAGCCTTGTCTCGAAATCGAAAACTGGTCGGAATTCGGCATATCGTACAGAGTGAGCCCGACGATCGCTTTTTGCTGCGGCAAGATTTTTTGCGCGGCATTTCCATCCTGGAAGAATTCAATCTTGCTTACGAGATCTTGATCTATACCAAACATCTTCCCGTTGCCGCCGAATTTGCCAAATGCTTTCCGCGCCAGCGCTTTATCCTCGATCACCTCGCCAAGCCGCCAATCAAGACCGGCAACATCGATTCCTGGGCCGAGGGAATCTCGCGGCTGGCCGCCTTTCCCAACGTATTCTGCAAACTCTCGGGCTTGGTCACTGAGGCCGACTGGCAACATTGGAATCCGGAGCAGATCGTTCCGTTTCTCGATGTCGCCTTCGAATCGTTCGGATCTGACCGTCTGATGATTGGCTCCGATTGGCCAGTCTGCCTGCTCGCGGCTTCGTACGCCAGAGCAGTCAACGTCGTGAAAAACTATCTCCTCCAGAAAAGACCGGAGTGTCAAGATCAAGTTCTCGGCGCCAACGCTCGGCGATTTTACGGACTTCCGGCAAGCTAAGAGCCCTTTGGTGGATGTTTCAGGGAAGCCCATGTGGGTGCAGCCGCCCTCGGCTGGCCGCCGAGCGAAGCGCGACAACTGTCTGCAGTCCCGCGAAGCCCGCGACACTCTGAGATGTCCGCCATCGATGCTTTACAATATCCGGACGAATTCTCGACGCTGGCTACGTCGAACCTCAATGTCCCGCACCGTGCTCCAACTCGATTCTCGCGACAACGTTTTGATCGCTCTTGCGGATTTGAAAGCCGGCGAGCGAATTGAATTCGCGGGCCAGACCTGCAGTCTCGTTAAGAATGTGCCCGCCAAACACAAATTCGCCATCCGGAACCTCGCCGTCGGCGATGAGGTCATCATGTACGGTGTCCTGGTCGGCAAAGCCGTCAAGCCGATTACCGCCGGAGAACTGCTGACGCTGGGCAATATTCATCACCAGGCTGCGCCATTTCACGAGCAGTCAGGTGATTTTCATTGGTCTCCACCCGATGTTTCGCAGTGGAAGCGCAAGACTTTTCTCGGCTATCGGCGGTCTGACGGCCAGGTGGGCACACGTAACTATTGGCTCGTCGTTCCTCTCGTTTTCTGTGAGAACAAAAACATTCAAGTGCTCAAGCAGGCCTTTGAAGAAGAGCTTGGGTTCGCCGCTCCCCAAGTCTACCGCCGACAAGTCGCTGAACTGGCAACGCTCTATCGCGAAGGTAAGACAGATCAAATCGACGGTCACACGATTTCCGCAGACGCGGACGCAGTCCCTCGTAGCCGCTTGTTTGAGAACATTGATGGCATACGCTTTCTGCTGCACGAGGGCGGCTGTGGCGGAACACGGGAAGATTCCAACAATCTTTGCGGCCTGATCGCAGGTTACATTCACCATCCCAACGTGGCGGGAGCTACAGTTCTGAGCCTGGGTTGTCAGCACGCGCAGATCGGAATCCTCCGCGAAGAAATTCGCAAACGCAATCCCAAGTTCGCGAAGCCTTTATTCGTCCTCGAGCAGCAGCGCAGCGGGTCGGAGGCGGCGATGCTGTCGGAGGCGATCCGGCAGACGTTTCTCGGCTTGGTGGAAGCCAACAAAGCTCAGCGCACTTCCGCCCCGTTGGCCGATCTATGCGTTGGCCTGAAGTGCGGCGGCTCCGACGGATTCTCCGGTCTCTCCGCGAATCCCGCCATCGGACATACCGCCGATATGCTTGCCGCTTTGGGCGGCAGAACGATTCTTTCCGAATTCCCCGAACTCTGCGGGGTAGAACAGGAACTGATCAACCGCGGCAAAAACCAAACCGTGGGCAATCGCTTCATTCAACTCATGCGCGATTATGCCGCCCGCGCCGCCGCAGTCCGGTCTGGCTTCGACATGAACCCATCGCCAGGTAATATGCGGGATGGCCTTCTGACTGACGCAATGAAATCAGCCGGTGCAGCGAAGAAGGGCGGGACTTCGCCAGTCAACGCTGTTCTCGACTATCCCGAGTATTCCACGGAACCGGGGCTTAATCTGCAGTGCACGCCGGGAAACGATGTGGAGTGCGTGACAGCGCAAGTAGGGGCGGGTGCCAGTGTGGTGCTGTTCACTACAGGTCTCGGCACGCCCACGGGAAATCCGATCGCCCCAGTCGTAAAGCTCTCTACCAACTCCGACCTGGCGCGACGCATGCACGATATCATCGACATCGATACCGGGACGGTCATCGCTGGGCAGAAGACTATCGAAACGATGGGGGAGGAGGTTCTGGACCTCGTTGTCAAAGTGGCGAGCGGGGAAGTCCGAACCAAAGCGGAAATGAAGGCGCAAGAAGACTTCATTCCGTGGAAACGCGGGGTTTCGCTCTGAGTACGCAAGACACGAAAGCAGCCTTTCGACTGGACGGCAAAGTCGCCGTGATCACTGGCGGCGGCAGTGGGATTGGACAAGCCATTGCTTTTAAATTCGCGGCGCAGGGTGCCAAGATCTGTATTCTGGAAATAAATCAGACCGCAGCGGCAGCAACCTGCCACCGAATCGACGAGGCTGGCGGAGCGGCCTCCGCATATGTTTGTGACGTGACAAAGCAGACGGAGGTCAAAGCCACCTTTGACGAACTGTTTTCCGATGACCAGCTACACATTCTTATCAACAATGCCGGCATTTCACATATTGGAACCGTGGAAAGCACCACCGAAGAAGACTTCGACCGCGTGGTTCGCGTCAACGTTAAGGGCTTCTATAACTGCATGCACGCAGCAGTCGGACACATGAAGAATTCTGGTGGCGGCGTGATCGTCAACCTGGCGTCGATCGCCGGTTCCGCCGGCCTGCCCGACCGCTTCGCCTATTCCATGAGCAAAGGCGCGGTCGTCGCCATGACCTACTCTGTGGCTAGAGATTATCTGACGCATAACATCCGCTGTAACTGCATTTCACCGGCACGGGTTCATACTCCGTTTGTCGATGGTTACCTGCAGAAGAATTATCCCGGACGCGAGAAAGAAATGTTTGAGAAGCTGGCAAAGTCGCAGCCCATCGGAAGAATGGGTAAGCCCAAAGAAGTTGCCTCTCTCGCCTTGTTCTTGTGCTCGGACGAAGCCGCATTCATCACGGGCGTGGACTATCCCATCGACGGCGGCTTCTTCAATCTGCGAGGCTAACGCGCGTGGACTTGGGACTCAAAGATAAAGTCGTTATTGTTACCGGCGGCGCGAAGGGGATCGGTGCTGCGATTGTGCATGCCTGTGCCGCCGAAGGTGCACTCCCAGTGATTGTGGACCGTGATGCCCAAGCCGGCGAGCAACTGCAAAATGAACTGCACAAACGCGGCGTCGCTTGTGGAACGTTCAGCGTCGATCTCGAAATGGCCGAAAACTGCTCGCAATCCATCGAGCAAACTGCGAGGAAGTTTGGCCGCATCGATGGGCTTGTGAATAACGCGGGGCGTAACGACAAGGTCGGGCTGGAACATGGCAACCCAAGCGAGTACGTGAAGTCTCTCCAGCGGAATTTAGTCCACTACTATTCGATGGCTCACTACGCGCTGCCACACTTGAAGCGCTCACGGGGCACGATCGTCAACATTGGGTCTAAAACCGCGGTCACGGGTCAGGGGAGCACCTCCGGTTATGCGTCCTCCAAAGGGGCGATCATGGCGTTGACACGCGAATGGGCGGCGGAACTCCTGCCCTGTGGCATCCGCGTGAATACTGTAATGCCGGCGGAGGTGATGACGCCGCTCTATCGCGATTGGCTCGGCACTTTTCCGAATCCCGAAGAAAAGTTGCAGACGATCCTCACCAAGATTCCGCTCCAGCACCGAATGACCACGGCCGAAGAAATTGCAGCAACGGTCTTATTTTTGCTGTCGCCCAAATCGAGCCACACTACGGGCCAGCACCTATTCGTTGACGGGGGCTACGTTCATCTGGATCGCGCGCTGACATAAGGATCTTCAAGTGAGTGTATCTACGCCAATCACGGAGCGACGATATGTGGTGCCGCTGGTATTGGTCACCAGCCTGTTTTTCTTGTGGGCTATTGGCGTCAACCTGAATGACATCCTGATCCAGCACCTCAAGAAAGCATTTGGTCTAAGCGATTTTCAGTCGTCCCTGATTCAATCAGCATTTTTTGGTGGATATTTTCTCGCTGCTTTGCCTGCGGGGTGGCTGATGCAGCGCGTGGGTTACAAGCGGGGAATCCTCATCGGATTGCTGGTTTGCGCCACTGGCACAATTCTTTTTATTCCTGCCGCTTCCATTCGAGTCTACGGATTTTTCCTCTTCGCTCTTTTCGTAATGGCGTGCGGCCAGTCGGTTCTGGAAGTCGCCGCCAATCCCTATGTGACTACGCTCGGCCCGGCGCAAAGTTCGGAGCGCAGGCTGAATCTTGCGCAATCGTTCAACGCCGCGGGCGCCGTGCTGATCGCTCTGATCGGCTCCAGATTCATTCTTTCCGGCATCGAGCACACTCCCATCGAGCTAGCAGCGATGAACCCTGCGCAGTTGTTGGCCTATCGAGTGTCCGAAGCCAACATGGTGAAGACTCCTTACCTTGTCATCACCAGCGTCTTCCTGTTCGTTGCCCTGCTCATTTTCGTTACGAAACTACCGGAGATTCGCGAGACGGGCGCAGAAGGCCTTCAGCCCTCAGACGTGAAACTCAGCGGAACGTTCGCCTTTCGACATTTAATCAAAGGCGTGATTGCCCAATTCTTCTATGTAGGCGCGCAGGTTGGCGTAGCCAGTTTTATCATCCGGTTCGCTGAGTTCACTCTTCCCGGCACTCATGAAAAAGCGGCTGCCCACTACTTGCAGGCACATCTAGCGGGCTTCATGATCGGACGTTTTACGGGCTCCGCGATCATGCAAAAAATCGCAGCGCCGCGCCTGCTCAGTTTGTTTGCCGGTGGTTCGCTACTCTGCCTTCTGGTCGTTCTGTTTGCTTCCGGTATGGCGCCGGTATGGGCTATCGTGTTGATCGGCTTTTTTCATTCCATCATGTTTCCCACAATTTTCGCGTTGAGCCTGAAAGGCCTGGGCCCGTACACAAAGCTGGGATCCTCTCTGCTCGTCATGTCTATCATCGGAGGGGCTGTCTGCCCCGCGGTCATGGGTCGAATTTCCGATGCATGGGATATCCGACATGCGTTTATCGTTCCATTGATCTGTCACGCTTACGTATTCTATTTTGCAGTCTGGGGGTATCGGCCCACCGCACTCGCGCACACAGGCTCGACGTTGGCCATTCCCGCAACCGAGGTCGAATGAAACGACGCTTTTGTCTGACTCTCGATCTGAAAGACGATCCCAAGATAATCGCTGAATATAAGCGCTATCACGAGAAGATATGGCCAGAGATTACTCGCAGTATCAAAGACTCTGGCATCGCGGACATGGAGATATATTTGCAGGGAACGCGTATGTTCATGATCATGGAGGTCAATGATTCTTTCTCGTTCGAGGCTAAGGCGAAGGCCGATCAACTCAACCCGAAGGTCCAGGAATGGGAGAGCCTCATGGGGACGTTTCAGAAATCATTACCTCAGGCGAAGGCCGGCGAGAAGTGGCTTCTGATGGAACGCGTGTTCAAACTGGAAGATTGAAGGCTCTCGGCACCGACCTGCACTTTACTTTTCCTGCTAGTCTTTCATAACTTATCTCTAATGCCCGCTTATTTCACGTCCGATCTCTTTCGTTTTCTCGCCCGCCTCAAGCGCAACAACGAGCGCGACTGGTTCCTGGCACACCAGGATGACTTCGAGATGTATGTCCGCCAGCCAGTGCTTCGCTTTATCACCGACTTCGCCGTTCCCTTATACGACATTACGCCGCATCTCGTCGCCGATGCGCGTCCGTCGCGCGGTTCCATGTTTCGCATTTATCGCGACGTCCGATTCTCCCATGACAAGCGTCCCTACAAGACGCACATTGCGATGCGTTTTTCTCACCGTGGCAAGGATGTTCACTCTTCCGGTTTTTATCTTCATCTTGAGTCCGACGGGTGTTTCGCTGCGTCCGGACTGTGGCGGCCCGAGCCGCCGACTTTGCTGAAGGTCCGCAACGCTATCGTGTCGCGTCCCCAACAATGGCGCGCTGTGCGCAAACTTCTCAACTGGGAAGATGCCGGCAAACTCCGCCGACCGCCTCGCGGTTTCCCCGCCGATCACGAATTCGTGGAAGATCTTAAGCTCCGCGATCTCGGTACCTCCGTGGACTTCACCGACAAACAAGTCTGCAGTCCCCAGTTCATGTCGATCTTTGTCAGGGCGTGCCGTAGGATGACGCCGCTGGCGTCATTTCTCAGCAGCGCCGTCGGATTGAAGCTTTAGGAGAATCCGGGCAAGAGGCCTGTGTAGATCGCCATTCCAACCACGGCGTCCACTCCGATCGCATGCAACTCGTCTATTTCTTCTTGCGACCGAATTCCGCCCGCCGCAATGAGCTGTTTGCCGGTCGCCTTTCGCAGCGGGCGGATCGCATCCAGCGGGAGACCTTGCAACAAACCTTCCGTCTCCACATGGGTATAGAGAAACGCGTCGCACCAAGGCTCGAGCGCCTCGATCATTTCCAAGGGGCTCACATCAGTCACCTTACGCCATCCATGGATTGCCACGCGCCCACCAATTGCATCGAGGGCGAAAACCAGGCGCCTGGAGCCGAGTGCGTCCGACATTTCTTCTGCGAGGCCCTTGTTCAGATCATTCCCCTCGAACAGTGCCGAACCGATGATGATTCGTTGTGCTCCCCGCGCTAGAGCCGACTCGGCGTCCGCAACAGAGCGTAGGCCGCCACCGACCTGGCACGGCAACTGAAGCGCAAACTCTCTGATGAGTTCCTTGTTGTTACCCGTTCCAATGGCCGCGTCCAGATCGATCAGTTGTATCAGCGGATATTTCGAGAAGCGATCGATCCACGTCTTGAAATTCTCGAACTCCAGCGCCTTTCTTTGTCCTTGAACAAGCTGCACGATCTTGCCGCCCATCAGGTCGATCGAGGGAATCAGCATGGCCACCTCACCGAAATTCCCTGTGCACCGAGTTGCTGCTTGAGATCGCCGAGGCGGCTGAAGCCGTAGTGAAAAATCGATGCTGCCAGCGCGGCGTCGGCATTTCCTTCGCGAAATACTTGGACAAAATGTTCTGCGCCGCCCGCGCCGCCTGAGGCAATCACTGGGATTCGAACTGAGCCGGTGACAGCGCGCGTGAGATCGCAATCGAATCCCTTGCCGGTACCGTCGCGATCCATCGACGTGAGCAATATTTCGCCTGCCCCGCGCGACTCGGCCTCCTGAGCCCAGGCAAGTGCGTCCCGCCCGGTTCCCACTCGTCCGCCGTGGGTGAACGCCTGCCAGTGTGATTTGTCTCCGGCGAGTTTGGCATCGATGGCGACCACCACAGCCTGGGAACCGAAGCGCGCTGCGATTCGCGTGATTAAGGTGGGGTCAGCAAGTGCCGCCGAATTAATGCTGATCTTGTCCGCGCCGGCCGCGAAGACTGCAGCCGCATCCTCCAGGGTGCGAATGCCGCCTCCCACCGTGAACGGAATGAACAACTGGCGCGCAGCCCGTCGCACCGTATCGAGCAGCGTGGCCCGTCGCTCGTTGGCCGCCGAAATATCCAGCAACACGATTTCGTCTGCCCCCGAGTCGCCGTGCGCCTTCGCCAGTTCGGCGGGATCGCCGGCATCGCGCAGATTTTCAAACTGCACGCCCTTGACTACTCGGCCACCATCCACGTCGAGGCAGGCGATAATTCGTTTCGTCAGCATGTCACAGCGCGCAGAAATTGCTCAGGATTTGCAACCCGGTCTCTCCGGATTTTTCCGGATGAAACTGTACGCCGAATAAATGCTCTCGTTCCACCGCCGCAGAAAAGTGTCCCCCATACTCACAACACGCCACCGTGGTGTCGGTGACCGGAGCACGAAACGAATGCGTGAAGTACACAAAGGATGAGGGCCGCACGCCGCGCAACAATCGTGACGATGGATTAATTTCAATCCGGTTCCAACCTACGTGCGGCGATTTCACAGTTATGGGGAAGCGCTCGCATTCGCCCTCGAACAGGCCAAGACCGGCGGTTTCGGGTGATTCCTGACTCGTCTGAAACATCCACTGCATTCCAACGCAGACGCCCAGGAACGGGGCCCCGCGGCCAATGGCAGCGACGATGGCTTCTTGTAATCCCGAATTTCGGAGCGCCGCTGTCGAAGCAAAATGACCGACTCCAGGGAGCACGATCTTGGTAGCCTTTGCAACTTGTCCAGGATCGGAGGTGATTGCGCATTCATGCCCGAGCCACTCCAGCGCCTTCTTCACTGAGACCAGGTTCCCGGCGCCATAATCCACGATCGCAATCATCACAGTACTCCCTTGGTGCTGGGCAGTAGACGCGCCATGCGCCGATCGCGCCAACAAGCCGCGCGCAACGCTCGCGCAAACGCTTTGAACAATGCCTCAATTTTGTGATGGCTCGATCGCCCGTAAAGCACTCGCACATGAACGTTGGCTTTCGCACCACGAGCAAATCCTTCAAAGAAGTCGGGCACCAGTTCGGATTGCAGATCGCCGACCAGACGCGTGCGCACCTTGGTATCGATGACCGCGGCGGTGCGTCCGCAAAAATCCACGGCCGCTAGTCCCATTGTTTCGTCCATGGGCATCAGGAAATATCCGGCACGCAGGATGCCCCGCTTGCTGCCCAGCGCTTTATCGAATGCCTGCCCCAGAACAATCCCCACATCCTCTACCGTGTGATGCTGGTCAACGTCGAGATCTCCGCGCGCTCTTAGCTTCAGATCGAAGCCGCCATGGTGCGCGAAGAGTTCGAGCATGTGGTCAAAGAATCGAATGCCTGTGGAGATGTCGTAGCGACCGCGCCCCTCAATGGTGAGCGAGATCTGAATCTGCGTTTCTTTGCTTACGCGCTTGATGATCCCTTTCCTCATCGCTGCGACGCTCCTTGCGCAATGCCAAGCTCTTCGCAGGTTTCCTGGAGCGCGGTCAGCAAACGATCGGTGTGCACGCGGGAGCCGAGCGTGATGCGTACACATCCTTCACAGGCCTGGTCGCTCGAACGATCGCGAACAAGTATGCCGCGCCGCCGCATGTGTTCGGCAAAAGAGGACGCCATACCCACACGCGCGAGTACGAAATTCGCCTGGCTGGGCCAGAATTGAATTCCGTTGGCGCCAAGCGCACTCTCCAGTCGTCTACGCGATTCGAGAACCTCGGAGACATACTGCCGAATGTATGTTTGATCGCCGAGCGCGTCTGGCGCGCACGCCAGCGCCACCGCGTTCACGTTGTAGGGTGAACAAACCCGCCGCACCGCGCGCATTTGCCCGGCATCGCCAACCAGCGCGCCAAGGCGCAACCCAGCCAGCCCGTACGCTTTGGAAAAAGTGCGAGCCACAAACAGATTCGAGAACTCTCGGCGCGCCGCCAGCATGCTCTGTCCGTAGAATTCAAAGTACGCCTCATCCACGAGCACAGCCGCGCTTGGCGCCGAAGACACGATTCGCCGGAGATCTGCCACTGAGGTAACCGCTCCCGTGGGATTGTTCGGGTTGGCAACAGCGATCAGTCGGGTACGCCGCGTAATACGGTTGCAGAACTCTTCGGCCGGAAAGCGAAAATCTTTGTCCGCAGGAAGGCTAATGACTTCCGCCCCGGCCGCCATCATATAGATTCGGTACATCGAATACGTGGGCACGACGATCAGCGCTTCGTCGCCGGGAGAGAGGTAGGTCTCACACAGCAGATGAATCGCTTCGTCCACGCCATTGGTCAAGAGCAACTCCCCCGCTGCGACCCCCAGGAGCTCCGCTACGTTCGCTTCCACCGGCTCGCGCTCGGGATAGCTTGCCAGTTCCTCCGGCCCCAAGTGCCGTAAGCGTTCGAGCACACGCGGCGAGCATCCGACAGTGTTCTCGTTGAAATCGAGCCGCAGTCCGTGCCTCCCGGCCAGCGGAGGATGATACGATGGCAGCGTCCGCACCGCCTCCCGTGGATTAAGCATTTCCACACCTCACCCGCACGGATTGTGCATGCGCATGCAGTCCTTCCGCCTCGGCAAGACTCGCGACCGCCGGAGCAATCCGCTTCAGGCCCGCGACAGAAACCTGCTGCACCGAAATGACCTTCACAAAATCCAGCACGCTCAACCCTCCTCGAAATCGCGCCTGCCCCGAAGTCGGCAATACATGGTTGGGCCCGGAGGCGTAATCGCCGGCCGCCTGGGCCGAATATTCCCCCACGAAGACGGAGCCGGCGTTCTGGATGAAAGGTAAGTCCTCCGCGGCGATGGTAATGTGTTCCGGCGCAATCCGATTGGCCCAGTCGAGCGCTTGTTCGCGTGATGCCGCGAGCAGAACGGCCCCCCGCGCTCGCAACGATTCCCGCGCGTTTGGATTTCCTTGCGCCAGTTTTGTCGCACTCAGCATTACCGATCGCGCCAACTTGCGAGAAGTCGTGATAAGCAAAACCAGAGTTTCAGGATCGTGTTCAGCCTGCGCGACCAAGTCCGCGGCAATGAATTCCGGAAATCCCGAGTCGCTCAGAATCACCGCTTCGGTAGGCCCGGCCAGAAAATCGATCGCGCAATCGAACGACACGAGTTTCTTAGCAACTGTGACATAAATGTTTCCAGGACCAACAATCTTGTCCACTCGAGCAATGCTGCTGGTGCCGTACGCCAACGCCGCGATCCCCTGCGCACCGCCCACGCGGTAAAACTCGCGAACGCCCAGCATCGCAGCCGCCGCCAAAAGCTCCCTTGAGGGCTTAGGAGACACTACGCGGATGTTCTCTACGCCCGCGACCTGCGCGGGAATCACCGTCATCAGCAATGTGGAAACCAGCGGATAGCGTCCGCCCGGAACATAACAACCCACAGAACCAAGAGGGCGCACCACCTGTCCAACGGAAATCCCGCCGCGCACTCGCATCCAGTCCTTGGGCTTTTGCCACTCACAGAAACTTCGAATGTTCTGCGCCGCCAGTCGCAGCGACTTGCGTAGCGCCGGCGAAAGCGTTCGCAACGCCTCCGCCATCTCCTTGTCGGATACTGTCAAAGATTGTCTTGCGGCCAACCCATCCCAGCGCTCGGCAAAGCGTCGCAGCGCTCGTTCCCCGCCACGGCGAACGCCGTCAACGATCCGTCGCACTCTCGGCTCCAGACTGCCAAGCCGTGCGCCTCGCGAGGCCAGGCGTTCCACCATCCCGTCAGCTTCGCGCCCGGATACAATCCGCATCACAGCACCACCTTATTCAGCGGATACTCCACAATGCCCTGCGCCTGCGCCTCTTTGAGCCGAGGAATCACATCCCACGCGGAGCCCTCGTCAATCACCGTGTTGACCGCGAGCCAGTCTTCGTCACTCAAATGAGAGATCGTCGGCTTCTGCAGCGCAGGCAATACCGCGAGCACCGCCGCCAAATTTTCCTTCCGGACATTCAGCATCAGTCCGACCCGGTCCTGCGCTTCCATTGCGCCCTGCAGCATCAGAGCGAGATTGTCGATTTTTCGCCGCTTGTCTCGATCGCCATACGAAGACTTGTTGGCGATCAACTGCGTATTCGATTCCAGCACAGTTTCCAAAATACGCAGCCGGTTAGCTTTCAGCGAACTGCCGGTTTCGGTCACTTCGACAATCGCGTCCGCCAGCATTGGCGGCTTGACTTCCGTCGCTCCCCACGAAAATTCAACCCGCACCTCGACGTTTTTCTTGCCGAAATAGTCCCGCGTAACCTTCACCAGTTCCGTAGCGACGATTTTTCCAGAAAGATCCTCCGCCCGCTGAATCGACGAATCCTCGGGCACCGCCAATACCCAGCGCACTTTGCCTCGGCTGCGTTTGGCGTAAATCAAGTCGCTCACGGTGATCACTTCCAGTCCGCTCTCAACCACCCAATCGAAGCCGGTCAGGCCCGCGTCAATCGCGCCGTGCTCCACGTAACGAGCCATCTCCTGCGCCCGGATCAACATGCAATCGATATCCGGATCGGCTGTGCTGGCGAAGTATGATCGACCATTGGTGTATGCCGGTAGACCTGCTCGCGCGAACAGTTCTAAGGTCGCTTCCTGCAGACTGCCCTTGGGGATTCCGATGCGTAACTTCATCGCGTACCCTTCCCTGCTTCCGCCGTGTTGTTTCGCCCTGGCAAAGAGACTTGTTCTGTGAAACATGAACGAGTACCACGATGGCAAACGAGTCCTGCTCCCTCCACTTCTACTCGCAGCAGCAAAGTATCGCGGTCACAGTCCGTAACTGCGGAGACGACCCGTAATCGATTTCCCGAAGTCTCACCCTTTATCCAGAGCTGGTTGCGGGTTCGGCTGAAGAATGTGACATATCCGCCCTCAAGCGTGCGTTCCAGCGACTCACGATTCATAAATCCCACCATCAGGACTTCGCCGCCGGCTGAATCCTGCACGACGGCGGGAAGCAATCCGCCCATCTTGTCGAAGTCAAATTCTGCGTTCATTTCCCAAATTCCTTTCATGGAAGCAAAAAGCCCGCTGAGCGTTATCGCGTCAGCGGGCCGAAACTCCTGGAGAGAGCTGTCAGATCAAGGATGCAATCTCAGGTGCACGTCGCCGCCGTCACGCTATTTGCGTGGTGGTGATGGCGATGGTGGAAATGAGACAACATGCTATTAGATAGATTACGAGAGCGTTCGGGTCTCGGTCAATAAATTTAGCAATTTCAGCAAAGCTGTTTTTTGAATACAGGCGATTGGAATTTTGCATGTTCCCTAGGATGGCGCAGGGAGTCCTGATACGATTCGAATTCACGCTGGGCAACTTCACCGTGGACGGGGCGATCATGAAGGAGTCTTCTTCTACTTCTCGAGTTCTCATTCAAGCCGGAATACTCTTCATCTGTCTAATCGCGACTGCCGTTCGCGGCTACTCGCAGGCGCAAGTTACGGACGATCCGCCCTTTTATGGTCCATTCAATGCACTGTTCTTGCCCGATGGCGACGGCCTGAAGAAGCCGCTCACGAAAAACGATTCCCTTCTACGTGCCGATTCGCCTTGGTCGCTTTATGGCTGGGTTAAGCCCGCCGAAGCTCAGAAAATGTCAACCCTGGTGGCAGGGGTGGGCGATCCGGAGGAGGAGTTTTCCAGATATCTCGCCTTGAGCAGCGAGTACCTGACTTTGTGGATGGGAAAGGACAATACTCTCTCGGGAAGAGCTGCGCTTCCCCCTGGGAAATGGCATTTCATTGCGGCCACATTTGATGGCATCGAGTTCCGGATTTACAGTGACGGCGCGCAACTGGCCAGCGGAAAATTAGATTCGGGAAGCGTAAGCCCCGTCCTTGAACTCGCGCCACCTTCGCTTCCTTCTCCAAGTTGGCGCCACTTCGGCGGAGCCATCGCGTCGTTCACAGCACTTCGAAGAGCTCTGAGCAGCGATGAGATCAAACAGCTCTTTCAAAAGCCTGACGATTTTTCCACTCCTGAATTCGAGGAGGGATCTAAGCCATGGCCCGTGCAAACCCGCGGGCAAGCTGGATATCGCGCGCCTCAGGATCCAGCGACCATGCCGCGCAGCAAGGCGCTATTCTCAGCCGCAACGGTGAAACCGGTGCAGGCGCAGGAGATTCTCCGCGCAACTGGCGAAGGCCGGTGGACGTTGGCTGCCGGGTGGAGCGTGATGCCCGCACCGAACGTTAATGCGGACGGCCCAATCATCTCGCAGGTCGGTTTCAATTCTCGCGACTGGATGTCGGCAACCGTTCCCGGAACTGTGCTCACGACCATGGTGGATCGCGGCATTTATCCCGATCCCGATTACGGCTTGAATAATCTCGCCATCCCGGAAAGCCTGAATAAGCAGGATTACTGGTATCGTGTGGAATTTCATGCGCCCGCTGCGGTCCAAGGACGCTGTCTCACCCTGACGCTTGAAGGCATCAATTACCAGGCGGCAGTGTGGATGAATGGCCGGTCTCTGGGTTCGATCAAGGGGGCATTCATTCGTGGCACGTTCGATGTGACGAATATTTTGAGGCCGGATCGGCAGAATGTTTTGGCAGTGCGCGTTTCGCCTCCTCCTCATCCCGGAATTCCGCAAGAGCAATCCATCAAAGGAGGCCCCGGTGAGAATGGCGGAATCATGTGTCTGGATGGCCCGACTTTCGTCGCCACCGAGGGCTGGGATTGGATTCCCGCCGTTCGCGATCGCGATACAGGCATATGGCAACCGGTAACGCTTACCGCAACCGGCATCGTAAAGATCGGCGACCCGCAGGTGGTAACGGCGCTGCCCCTCCCCGACACCACGCGCGCTGACGTCACGATCAACGTGCCGCTCAACAACGTTTCCAACTCACCGGTGACGGGAACATTGAAGGCCTCCTTCGGTGAAATCGTCGTAACCAAACAAGTCACATTGACTGCGGGCGAAAATGCGGTGACGCTGGCACCGCCGGAGTTCGCTCAACTGATCGTGCAGCATCCGCGCCTGTGGTGGCCAAACGGCTATGGCAAGCCGGAGCTGTACCAACTGCAACTTACCTTCCTAGAGGGAAATACCGCATCGGACACGAAGGAGTTGCGCTTCGGAATTCGTGAAATTACTTACGAGTTGAGTTTGCTGGATGGCGCGGGCCACCTCCGCCGTCTGGAATATTCGCCCACGACGGCGAGAATTAAAAATGAGCAAGTGGTCAACGTTCGCCACGAAGGCATGCGTCAAATTCCCGCAGCCGATCCGTTTCCGTCAACCTTTCCGCCGGAATGGAAAGAAGGATGGAAGTCGTGGGTCGCGTCGCTGATGCCGGGAGGCGAGCAGTCGCAGTCGATAAAGATGCTCGACGATACAAAAACTTCACCCTACCTGGTGATTAAAGTCAACGGCGTGCGCATCGCCTGCCGCGGCGGTAATTGGGGCATGGACGATTCGCGCAAGCGCGTCTCCCGCGAACACCTGGAGCCTTTTTTCCGGTTGCATCGCGACGCTAATTTGAACATTATTCGCAACTGGGTGGGCCAGAACACGGAACAAACGTTTTACGATCTGGCGGACGAATATGGATTGATGGTGTGGAACGACTTCTGGGAGTCCACGCAGAACTACAACGTCGAGGCCCAGGATCCGGTGCTGTTTCTCGACAACGCGCGGGACACAATCCTGCGCTTTCGTAATCATCCTTCGATCGTAGTCTGGTGCGGACGCAACGAAGGCGTGCCGCAGCCGATTATCAACGAAGGGCTCATCGAGTTAATTCGATCACTCGACGGAACCCGCTACTACTTCCCCAGTTCGAACCAGGTCAATCTTCAAAACAGCGGCCCATACAAATACATGGACCCCGCGCTTTACTACACCGCACTGAATCACGGGTTCTCCGTGGAAACTGGAACACCGTCGTTTTCGACGCTGGAGTCTTTTCGCGCGTGGATTCCGAAGGAAGACCAGTGGCCTATCAGCGATGACTGGGCCTATCACGACTGGCATCAGAGCGGAAACGGTGACATGGCTCCGTTCATGGCGCAAATGCAGGCGGAGTTCGGGGCTCCTGTCAGCCTGGAGGATTTCGAGAGAAAGGCGCAGATGCTCGACTACGTGGATCATCGCGCAATTTTCGAGGGCATGAACGCGCATCTCTGGGCGCCGAATAGCGGGCGCCTTCTGTGGATGACCCAGCCCGCGTGGCCCAGCAATACCTGGCAGATCCTGAACGCGGATTACGACACCCAGTCTTCTTTCTACGCGGTGAAAAAAGCCTGCGAACCGCTGCACGTTCAACTGGATTTGTCGAACTACAATGTTGCCGTGGTCAATACCACCAACGATCCGCAGACAGCCTTGACGCTGAGCGCAAGCGTCTTTTCACTCGACAACAAGCTGTTGTTCCACCGCGAAGAAAAGAAAGACGCTGCCGCCGACGCTCTTACCGTAGGGTTTCGGCTGGATCTGGCACCCCTGCTCGCTAAGGAAGATGTCGTGCTGCTGAATCTGGAGTTGCGCAATTCTTCCGGCGAAGTCGTCTCCAGAAATTTTTACTGGCTGGGAGCGGGCAATGCTTCGTATCGCCGTTTGAATCGTCTTCCCGCCGCTTCGCTTTCGGCGACCACCAAGTCAGCGCGTGCAGGAGAGAATATCCGTGTGCACATTGATCTGCGAAATAACGGAACCACCGTCGCGCTGGTCAACAAGCTGACACTTTTGAATGCAGCGGACGGCGCTCGAATTCTTCCCGCGTACTACACCGACAACTACGTATCGCTACTCCCGGGCGAAAGCCGCGAAATCGAAATCGAGTATCCCGCAAAATCGGCAACCGGCCCTCCCCAACTCGCCTTGCGAGGATGGAATCTCGCGAAGCAAGTCGTTGCGATCCCCTAACTGCGTGAGTAGTAAGACTACAAAACGCTGTCAGAATTGTGACGCGCAGTCATGGAAGAGGAGTCCTTTACGGCGGCGCAAAGGTTTGGGAAGTAGCAGGGCTTCAGCCTCTGTCCCCTCACGATCCCGGCGAGCCGGCCTTAATCTCCGCCGCCTTACCGTCGTGGTAGACAATCACCAGCGGCTTTCCCCCATTCGGATAGCGCACTGTTTTTTCGTCGGAACTGCTGCCCGCATCCGGCACGCCCATGCCGATTGCGAAGTCCGCCTGCATCTCGTTCATTCCGGGGTTGACCTGATGCTGCTCCACTGCCTGCCAAATGTCCGCTGGCCAGTGCTTGTACAGGTCGCGCGGATCTTCCACGAAAAACATCTCGTCGGAATAGATCTTGTACTCTCCGTCAACCTCAAACCCAATCGGCACGGCGTAGGTCTTCCCTTCTTTCCGAAAGGTCGCCATCACCTGCAGGCGCTGGCCCGCTCCGGGAGGCTTGGCCGTGACCACGTCTTTTATCTCCAGCTTTTCTATCGGCAACAGCAAGCCTGCATCGTGCCCGAAGTCCACTCGCTTATTGGCCACATCGTACAAATAATACGTATAGCGATAGCCCTCCTTCACCCACACCGGCTGCTGGGTGAGCTGCTTCGCGCTCTTTACATCAAAAGGATGAAGTTTCTTTGGATTCACATAGTAGTCGGGATTCGAATATCCGACGTTCGCCGCCTGCTTCCGCTTTTCATCGGCCATCCGATCTTCATGACGCTGATACAGAATGTAGCCCGCGCGCAGTCCTGCGACCACCATTGCGAGCAGCAGTGCCAGTTGTAATTTCTGCTTCGCTTCGGGACTCATCATCGGAAAACTCTATCAAGTTTTCAGGAGCGGCTGCAGCCTATCCGCCGGCGCGCAGCTATAAGGTAAACTGGAAGCGAGGTTATTTCCGCAATGGCTGCCATCACCGAACAGGACGTCTTGAGCGCGCTGAAGAGTTGCTACGATCCTGAGATTCCGGTCAACATCGTTGACCTTGGCTTGATTTACAAAGTGGATTTTGCTTCTGCCCCCGAAGCCGATCTCACCGTCGATTCCGGTGAGGCGAAGCAGGATGTGACCGTCGAAATGACTCTCACCGCGCAAGGTTGCCCAGAGCACGTCAACATCAGCGCCCAGGTCAAATCCCGAGTGGAACAGTTGCCGGGCGTCAGTAACTGCAGGGTAAATGTCGTATGGACTCCGCCCTGGACTCCCGAACGTTTGAGCCCTGAGGCGAGAAAGCAACTCGGTATCGAGTAAGAAAAACCGGCGCCAGACTTCGGACCCACCTTCGTGGATGACTAGTGCGAGAACATCTGGCGTGAGTCTGGAATTCCGAGGTCTGACGTCCGAAGCCTGACGCCCCTCCTTATACCCCTATTTCCTCCCAGACTCCCGCCGTGCCCCGTCCCGCTGCTTCCGTGATTCGCTTGCCGGCTTGGCCAGCCATTTCCATCACGTGCATGCCGCGTTCGAAATAATCAGGCAGGGACTGCCGCACCCTCTCGAACTGTTCCGGATATTCCGATGCCAGCATCGCAAGGCTAACTCCGGTGGCCAAAACGCCGAGGGGATATCGCTTTTTCAAAAACAAAACCGCTGCCGCAGCAACCGAACCGAGCAATAGAGCCTTCTTCCACGAATCCATATAGGTCTCCCACGTAGTCCTGCGTTGCTGCGATTGTAGCGCAGAGATTGTACCGCAGAGCCCCGCCGCCCAGAGCGCACTAAGCGACGCACCCTTTTCTCGCCCGTCGTATGCCGTATACTTCCTGCTTTGCCGGAGGTCCCTATGTCCCCGTCGCGTTTTGGGTTGGCCGTATTCATCCTGGGCGTCACTGTCAGCGTAACCATGTCAGGGCAAACCAAGCCTCGCGCCCGCGATCTAGGCGTCCCTTTCGATGGCACTCCGGGAGCTAACAATGCGATTACCGACGTGAAGGGTGTCGAGGTCGGTCACACCACGATCATCTCCGGCGCAGGGAAACTCGAAGTCGGGAAAGGCCCGGTTCGCACCGGCGTAACCGCGATTCACCCTCGCGGGAAAGCCAGCGACGACGCTGTCTTCGCGGCGTGGTTCACGCTCAACGGCAACGGCGAAATGACCGGCACGACATGGGTCAACGATTCCGGCTTCCTCAACGGCCCGGTCATGATCACCAACACGCACAGTGTGGGCGTCGTCCGCGACGCCGTCATCGCCTGGAAGGTGAAGCATGGCACGCCCGACATGGAAGGCTACTGGTGGTCTCTTCCAGTTGTCGCCGAGACTTGGGATGGATATCTGAACGACATCAATGGATTCCACGTCAAGCCGGAAGACGCTTTTCACGCCCTCGACTCCGCACACGCCGGTCCCGTGGAAGAAGGCAATGTCGGCGGCGGCACAGGCATGATCTGCAACGAATTCAAGGGCGGCATCGGCACGTCGTCACGCGTGCTCGACGCAAAATCCGGGGGTTATACCGTCGGCGTCCTCGTACAGTGCAACTATGGGTCACGGGAGCAGCTTCGCGTCGCGGGAATCAACGTGGGTCGCGAAATTCCCGAACACACTGTTTGGCAGAAAGATGTGGGCTCAATTATCGTCGTTCTCGCGACGGACGCTCCTCTGATTCCCACACAACTCAAACGCATCGCACGTAAGATTTCCCTCGGTTTGGGCCGCGATGGAAGTTACTCGGGAGACGGCTCGGGTGACATCTTCATCGCCTTCTCTACCGCGAATCCCGGCGCCGTCGGTAGCAAGGGGATGCACCAACTCACCATGCTTCCCAACGATTCGCTCGATCCCATTTTTCTGGCGACCGTTCAGGCCACCGAAGAGGCCGTCGTCAACGCCATGGTCGCCGCCGAAACCATGACCGGCATCGACAATCACACGGTTATCGCCTTACCCCATGAAGGTCTCCGTGAGGCACTAAAGAAATACAATCGCTTAGCGAAGTAACCGTGGTTGGGTCAATGATCGCTTCGAATTCTTTTCGAAAGGAAGGCACATCTGGACTCTGTATTGGACAAGATCATCGGTCGATTTCTCTAACTAGACCCGTACGTGTTACTTCCGCCCCGGTAGTCGTGGGATCCGATTCCGAATCGCTTCAGCATCGACTGCAAGGTCGTGCGCTTGATTCCCAGTCGGCTGGCGGCCCCATCCTCGCCCGACAACACCCCATTGGTCTCTCGTAGCACGCGAATGATGTGTTCGCGTTCGACTTCGGTAAGATTGTCTTCCGTCACGCTCAGCGACGCATCCAATTCCACCGGTGGCGCGGCCAGAACGCTTCCTTTGCTTAAGATGACCATACGTTCAATCATGTTCTCCAGTTCGCGAATATTGCCGGGCCAGCTCCAGTTCTGAAGGACAGTCATGGTCTCGTCGGGGACGATCTCAACATGCTTGCCCATGCGCGCGGAGTGTTTGTTCACAAAATGACGAACCAGGATTGGAATGTCGGTCCGCCGCTGCCGCAGCGGCGGCAACTCGATGGGGAAGACATTGAGACGGTAAAACAGGTCTTCGCGAAATTGCTTGTCCGCAACGTCCTGATGCAGATCGCGGTTCGTAGCGGCAATAATGCGCACGTCAACGTGCAATGTATGGATCCCACCCAGCCGTTCAAATTCACGATCCTGCAAAACCCGCAGCAGTTTGGGCTGCAGTTCGAGCGGCAATTCGCCGATCTCATCCAGAAAAAGAGTTCCCTTGTCTGCCAGCTCAATGCGACCTATCTTCTGGTTGACAGCGCCGGTGAACGCTCCTTTTTCATGTCCGAAGAGCTCGCTTTCCAGTAACCCTGCCGGCACCGCGGCACAATTGAGCTTGATGAAGGTCTTGCCACGCCGTGAACTTAACGAATGCACCGAGCGCGCCACCAATTCTTTGCCGGTGCCGGTTTCTCCCAATAACAAGACCGTAGAATCGGTGGGCGCCACTACCCGCACATTCTTCAGCACCTCGCGCAATGCTGGACTTTGCCCGATAATTTCTTCAAACCCGAGCTCCGTTTGAATCTCGCCTTCCAGATATGATTTTTCCTGCGCCAGCTTGTCCCTGGCGTCTTGCAGGCGATCAGCCCTTTCCAGGAGCCGCCCAATATCCGTGGAAGTGCCGGTAATTCCCGTCACATTTCCGTTCGCATCGAGCAGGGGTTCGATCGTCATATCGAACACATCGCTCCGGCCGTTGTGGGGAATTGCCACTTCCTGGCGCAAGGCCGCGCCCGTTTTGAGAACCCGGTTCTTGAGTTCAACCAGATTCGCTGCCTTCCTCGCCCCAATGATTTCCGCATCGGTCTTGCCGATCGCCTCGTTCTGCCAGTAACTCTGAGGGTTGTAGATCCAGGTATAACGCAGGTCGCGATCCTGATTGAAGACGGTAATTGGAGAATCCTTGAGCGCTACGCGAAAACGCTCTTCGCTTTTTAGCAGAGACTGTTCCGCTTTTCTTTGTCCCTCTTCTGCCTTCACTTGCTCGGTGACGTCGCGCTGGATTCCCCATGTGCGCACCAGTTTGCCGTTCTCCACAATTCCGATCATGCTGTTGCGAAACACTTTCGGGCTGCCATGTATGTCCACTTCATGCGACTCTCGCTCCTCGACTCTGAATCCAGACCTTATATATTCGCGAGTGAGTTCGATGTTTCGAGGATCGTCCGCTACCAGCATTTCTGACAAACGCTTCCCAATCAGCTCCTGTCCCGACGTGAAACCATACATCCTGGCCAAGGCATCGTTGCACTCCGCCATGTACGAATCGAAGAGAATATGTTGAACCAGGTCGTCCTCGGGCAGATCAATGGAAACGGGCGCATCCATCTCCTCGCGAAAGATTCCTTCCGAACTCTGGGCCACGAACCGCCGATAGTCCTCTTCGCGCCGACGCAGCGCCTCCTCTGCAATTTTGCGCTCGGTAATATCGTTTCCGAACGAAATTGTGGCCACGATCCGACCGTTATTTTTCACAACGCTGTTCCGCCACGCGATATGCCGCTCTTCCCCTGACTTGGTGACTATGGGATTCTCAAAGGTCTTGCCGGCTGTATCCCCTACCAGCCTGTCGAACTCAGCCCAGACGTGCGGGAACCGTTCCCTGGGCACCAGGAGCGACCAGCTTTTTCCTTTCAGTTCGGCGAAGGTGTAGCCGGTTATTTCTTCGCCTGCGTCATTGAACAGATTGACACTGCCATCCGTGTCCAGACCGAGGATGATCACGTTCGCGGTCTGAATCAGCCTCTCGGAAAACCTTCTGGTCTCTTGCAGGACCTGCTCGGCGCGTCTGCGCTCTGTGACGTCGTGCGCCATACCTCGCACGATGGGTGACGCAACATTTTCCGTGCGAACAGTATTGCTGTATTCCCAAATCTTGCGCTCCCCATTCCGCCCTACAACACACAACAATCCCTGGTCGGCCCCGGTCGTCCTGATCCGGTCCAGATATTCCTCGAACTGTTGGCGGCACTCTGGCGCGACCAATTCGCGCATCGGTATTTGCAACAGTTCTTCAACCGTGTACCCCAGAATCCGCGATGGGGCAGGATTCACCGACAACAGCCTGCCCTCCAGATCGTGCGTGCAAATCAGATCTTCACTGTGCTCCACCAGATCGCGATACCGATCTTCGCTCTCGCGCAATGCTTCTTCTGCCCGCTTCCGTTCGCTGATGTCGCCGGCCTTTTCAAATTCCTGCAATCGTTTCGATCTTCGCAGAAAGAGATTGCCCATCCCACTGATGGCGATTCCCACCAGACCAAACAATAGCAACGCAACGAGGTCGCGCGGACTTCTGGCCGCTAACGTATTCGGCGGCTCCATAAAGAAGAAGAAGGCAATCACCGCTGATAGAGAGGTGGCGAACAAACCTGGTCCCCACCCACCCAGCAGGGCAATCAGGACAATCGTGGGATAGAACAGGATAAAGGGTTGGGTGAAGCCGTGAGTTACATCCAGACCGTACCGGACTAAGCCCGCCGCGGTCACACATATCAGCGCCAATCCATATCTTCGAGGCCAGCTCTGCAGCCGGTAGCCAGACGTTGCTATGGTTTCCCTCTGATCGGCAACATTCATAGCCAATCCTCACTGCACGGGTTCCTTCAGTAGCTCGCCGTGTCAGTGTTCGCTTCTTGCGCTGGAAAAACTGAGCAAAATTGATCAGATTCCATAGTTAGGGCGCCAACAGCCGGCAAGCTTGCCAATGCGGCATCCTGCACGCTCGGCGGATGGGTCCGATCTGCAGAGGTAATCTTTGAAAGACCGATTGGCGCGAAATGCGACCTTAGAAGGATTCCAGGTGGAAGTGGGGCGGACGGAAGCCTGGGCCGTGGCTTGAGGCTGTTGGCGCCAGGTTTTGCTTCAACAGTTCCGTTATTTCCATTTCCAGTATCTGCCGCTCTTCCGCCCAAAGAGTAGTAAACCGAAAGGGCTGCAGATACCCGCGTGTGCCTCGCATCGGAAACAGCATTTCGGCTTTGGGGCGCAATGTGGCGGAGCCGACCGGAATCGTTAACCCAACCTTGGCTCGCTCATCCAGATAAACCGCGAACTCCAGCAGCCCTCCCGTGACCGAAAGCTGATGTAGCCTGCCTGGAATACGCCGCAGGTTCTCCAGCTGAACGAGGACTGAAACAGTCCCGCGCAAGTTTGCGCGAGGCGCGCGGGTTGGCCGGGTCGGGGGCAAGTAAGTCATGAATGGTCCAAATATTTCAACGTCGCACACCGCGAACATGAGAGCAAGAGTCACCCTGCAACCCACGTTCAATGACGGCGGTCAGCAGGCGATCTGTGCGCCGCATCCCTTTCCAGTCATACTCATACGCCGTTCCGCAACCCAGGCAGATCTGGTAATGAAGGCCGTCGTCGCCAATGCGCGGCCACGAAAAACGATGCGTACAACCTCGTCCCAAGAGATTTTTTAAGAAGTTCAATGGGTCACCACCTGATTTCGGATCTTCCAATGTTCGAGCCAACGGGAGAAGAAAGGTTTGGGACGGTTCCCCAGCATACTCTGAAGCGTAGATAAGAGAATGTTCGGGGGCTGAGATTTCGAGAGAAACGAATCCACTGAACTCAACTTGTTCTTCGGCAGGGGTCCGTAGGCTGACAAAAGCATGATCGGCACCTGCGAATTAATGCGCTTCATCTTCGCGGCAACCAGGTCGCCGTTCATACCGGGCATTTGGTAGTCCAGGACTACCGCATCCACAGCGTGCGAGCGAAACAACTTTAAGCCTTCGTCGCCGTCGCTAGCCTCCAAAACCTGATAGCCGCTCTGTTCCAGCAGCATCTTGCGCCCAATCAGTCCGTTCCAATGATCGTCTATGCAGAGAATGGTGGCTTTCGCGCGAGACATAGCTTCAACTTCCATTCCGGCCAGGTTTGGTTCGGTTCAGCGGCGCAGCAAGCTGCGATCGCTAGACTTCGAAGTGGTGGGCACATCGATTCTGCGGGCGGACTCACATAAATACAAATTACCAATGTGCACTCCAGCAGCAGTTACCGGCATGGCCAAGACACCCGACGCGCGGAACGAATCTTCCAGCCACGAAAGATCGAGCCAACTTCAAGACCCCGCCTTCGGTCAGACAGATGGCCGACCATTTCCACTTTTCCCCCCGGTTGGGTACCATGTTGTGCAGCTTCCGAAATCCACAACTGGACCTCCATGGCAGACATCGTACTCCGCGTTAACGGCAGCGAAAAGAAAGTCAGCGTCTCTCCCGAAACGCCTTTACTCTGGGTTCTCCGCGACACTCTCGAACTCACCGGCACAAAATTCGGCTGTGGCGCAGGATTGTGCGGCGCGTGCACGGTTCATGTCGAGGGCAATCCGATTCGTTCCTGCTCCACTCCGGTGTCGCAAGTCGCGGGCAAGAGCGTAATTACGATTGAAGGCCTCGGAGCCAACGGCCTGCACGTGCTGCAGCAAGCCTGGATCGCGGAGGAAGTTCCGCAATGCGGCTACTGTCAGACCGGGCAAATTATGTCCGCCGCTGCGCTGCTGGCAAAGACTCCCAACCCGACTGACGAGCAAATCACGCAGGCGATGAACGGGAACCTGTGCCGCTGTGGAACCTATGAACGGATTCGCAAAGCGGTGCGTCGCGCCGCCGGAAACGGAGGCTCGCGATGAGCCCGCTATCCCGACGTGAATTTGTCGTCGCCGGAGCGGCCGCTGGCGCAGGCCTGGTAATTGGTTTCTACCTGCCACACAAATCCGGCTCGCACGAAGAATCTTTTTCACCCAACGCCTACTTGCGCATTACCCCCGACAACAAAGTTACGATCGTGGTCGCGCGCTCGGAGATGGGACAAGGAGTACGCACGGCGCTGCCCATGATCCTGGCCGAAGAACTTGAAGCCGACTGGAAGCAAATTCAGATCGAACAAGCGGGAGCCAGCACCCTCTTCGGCGACCAGACCACAGGCGGCAGCGCCAGCATCCGCACCACGTGGGACCCCATGCGCAAAGCCGGCGCCGCCGCGCGCGAGATGCTGATTACAGCCGCAGCCTTGACCTGGAACGTTGCGCGATCTTCATGCATCGCGGAAAGCGGCCGCATCAAGCACTCGGCAACCAACCGCAGCCTCAGTTATGGAGAACTCGCCAGCAAGGCCACGACGCTGCCCGTTCCGACCGACGTGCCGTTCAAGCAAAGCAAGGACTACAAGATCGTTGGACAACGCCTGCAGCGTCTCGACTCGCCCTCCAAGGTCAAGGGCGAAGCCATCTTCGGCATCGATTATCGACTGCCTGGAATGAGGTTCGCTGTGCTATCGCGCTGTCCGACCATCGCCGGTAAAGTTTTGAAGTTCGACGATGGAGAATCGAAGAAGATCTCCGGCGTGAGTTACGTGGGAAAGATCGGCGATTCCGCCGTTGCCGTGGTCGCCGACAGCGTTTGGGGAGCGATGGAAGGCCGCCGCGTACTCAACGTCACATGGGACGACGGAGCGAACAAAGATTTGAATACCGCCGCAGTCATGGCGTCGCTGAAGCAGGCCGCGTCCAAGAAAAGCGTGAGTCTTTACTCGTCAGGAGATCCCGCCAAGGTTTCCGGCCGTCACATCTCGGCCGAGTACGAATTGCCCTTTATGGCCCACGCGCCCATGGAACCGGGAAATTGCACGGCGCACTTTCAGGGGTCGAAGTGCGAACTGTGGGCGCCGACACAGGTTCCCCAGGATTGCCGTGACTCGGTGGCAACTACGCTTGGACTCGATCCGGATCAGGTAAAGGTCAACGTGACGCTGATGGGAGGAGGATTTGGCCGACGCCTGGAGCATGATTATGCGGTGGAAGCGGCGCTGGTGTCGAAAGCGATCAATGCTCCGGTGAAAGTGATCTGGACGCGCGAAGACGATATGCGCTTTTCCACGTATCGTCCCGTGAGCTTACATCAACTCACCGCAACAGTTAACGGATCAGGATTTCCGGTCGCCTTGACACATCGCATCGTCGCGCCCTCGATCAGCGGACAAAAAGGCCAGCCAGTTCCGAATGGAGTGGATCCCGATCTTCCCGATGAAGCCGGACCTGTCTATGGACTTCCCAACTACTCAATCGAATACGTGCTGGCCGAAACGCCTGTACCGCTGGGCTGGATGCGGTCGGTCTACGCGCTGCAGGCAGCGTTTGCGCTGGAAAGCTTCATTGACGAACTCGCGGTTGCCGCAGGCAAAGACCCGCTGCAGTTCCGCTTGCATCTGCTGGCCAAGGATCAGGATTTGCAATATTTCACGACCACCTGGCACACGGCGCACATGCGGGCCGTGCTGCAACTGGCAGCCGAGAAAGCTGGATGGAAAACGCCCCTCCCCGCGGGCCGCTATCGCGGTATCGCCTGCTTCGGCTGCTTTGCGTCGTATATGGCGGAAGTTGTAGAGATCACTATGGAAAAGGAGCAGCCGCGCGTACATCGCGTGGTCGCGGTGGTCAACTGCGGACAAGTCGTGAATCCCAGCATTCTGGAACAACAGATTCAAGGCGGGATTGTCTACGGACTGGGCAACGCCTTGCGCGCGAAGATTACGATCGAGAAAGGTCGCGTAGTGCAGGGAAATTTTGACGACTACGCTCCGCTACGCATGGAAGAAACGCCGGCGGTCGAGGTCTATGCGGTTCCCAGCGCGGAGGTTCCGACTGGCATTGGCGAGCCTTCGGTACCGCCGGTCGCGCCCGCGCTGTGCAACGCAATCTATGCGGCGACGAAGAAGAGAATTCGCGCGCTGCCGATTCTGAGCTGAGAACTTTGTTTCCAAAGGAGTCCCATGTTCCGGAAGTGGATCCCTATTTTGTTATTCCTGGTTTCAGTGTCGTGGACGCAGGCTCAGACTGCGCCGCAATCGCTGTCAGCAGTTCCTCCCGGCCGTTTGGCGCACATTCGCCACGGCATCAATCTGAGCGAATGGTTCGCGCAAGTTTACGATCCCAAGGGATATACAAAAGAACACTTTGAAAATTGGACGAGGTCCTCGGACATTGCATTAATCAAGTCCGCGGGTTTCGATCACGTGCGGCTCAGCGTGAATCCGCAGCCCATGATGGACGCCGCCCGCCGTCATAACGGCGGCGCGGAATATTTCGGCTATCTCGATGCCGCCGTCAAAATGATTCTGGATGCGGGTCTCGCGGTCGAGATCGACATGCATCCCGACTCCGACTTCAAGGCGCGCCTGGCCAAGGAAGACGACTTCGTCGAACGCTTCGCCGATTTCTGGAGCACAGTGGCGCAGCACTATGCTTCGCGGGACCCGGATCTCGTTTTTTTTGAAATCCTGAACGAGCCCGAGATGCGCGATGCCTACCGGTGGTACGGAGTGGAAGCGAAGCTGGCCGCGGCCATTCGGCGCGGCGCGCCCCACAATACCATCATTGCCGCGGGCGCTCGCTGGGACGACGATGACGATCTCGTTTTTCTCGAGCCTTTGCCCGATCCTGATGTCATCTATGTCTTCCATTTCTATGAGCCCCACATCTTCACCCATCAGGGCGCTGGATGGGGAGCGTATTACTGGCATTGGTTGAAGGGCCTGCATTACCCCTCCTCGCCGGAGAACGCAGCGCAAGTGGCGCAACTTGTTCCTGAGGCGCGAGATCGTATGCAGGTCATCCGCTATGGACAGGATCACTGGGATGCGTCGCGTATCGAGGCAGAGATCAATCAGGCGGCCGACTGGGCCAAGCAACACGGCGTGCCGCTCATCTGCAATGAATTCGGAGTATACCGGGCATACGCCGATCCGCAGGACCGCGCCCGCTGGATCACGGATGTGCGGACCTCGCTCGAGCGGCACAACATTGGCTGGGCGATGTGGGATTACTCCGGCAGCTTCGGCGTGGTCACGAACCGGGAGACGAAAGCGCGGCTGGATGAAGTGACGGTGCGCGCGCTCGGCTTGCAGATGCCAGCGGGACAATAACCCTTCCGGAACGTATTTCGGACCGATGGTGTCTAACCAGACATCAAAGGGTTCCCTCTCCGCTAAGCCGCCTGAAATCGTCTCTCGCGAGGTGGTTCATGCTCGAAGCCGTGCACCTGACGAAGCGCTACTCTTCATTGCCCGCGGTGCAGGATTTGTCATTCTGTTTGCGGCCTGGAGAAGTGCTCGGATGTCTCGGTCCCAACGGATCCGGCAAGAGCACAACGGTGAAGATGCTCACTGGTTTGTTGCAGCCGACGCGTGGCCTGGTTCAGTTCGACGGCCATAATATTCAGGACAATCTCGAGGCTTACCGAAAACACTTGGGCTACGTTCCCGAGGAGCCCAATTTGTATCCGTATTTGACCGGCTGGGAATATCTGGAACTGATTGGAACGCTGCGCGGAATGGAGCAGCGGGATCTCGAGAAAAAAGTCAATTCCCTACTGGAACTCTTTTCTCTGCATCCGCACCGGCATGCCAGCATTGGCTCTTATTCGAAGGGAATGCGGCAACGAATTTTGCTCATCGCCGCGATCATGGACAATCCTGAGATCTTCATTTTCGACGAACCGCTCTCGGGGTTAGATGTCACGTCGGCGCTGATTTTCAAAAACCTGGTGCAAGCGCTTGGACATCAGGGCAGGCTGGTTTTTTATTGCTCGCATGTGCTGGAGGTGGTTGAAAAGGTTTGCTCGGACGTCCTGATCCTGCGAAAAGGCATGGTCATCGCGCAGGACTCGGTGGAGAACATCGGGCACATCCTGGGGCAATCGTTGGAGAATACATTTCTGCACCTGGTCAACGATGTCGATACCATGAGCGTGGCCCGCGATATCGTAACCGTAATGAAGACGAAGGCCGCATGATCACCGAGGCGATGGACACGATCTTCCAGCATTGGGAGGAGCAGAGCCAACGTTCCTTCTGGCGGATGGTGCAACTCTTCGTTGCCCGCATCTTCCGCGGCGGCGGCGACGCGGACACCGACGGGCTCGATCTCGGCATCGGCCTGGTACTCACGTTGCTGGCGCTCCCCGGAGGCTTCGTTTCCCTTTTCTTGCTCGACAAATATGGGACCTTCCTGCAATGGCTGCGGGGGACACCGAACGTGGACCCGCTGCTGGTTGTGCTTCCCGATGAGTACTTCTTTATTGTCCTGTCCATGACCGTTACCGGGGCGGTTGCCGTGTGGCGATGGGACGCCATCTTTCCCGATCGCCGCGACTATATGAATCTGGTCCCGCTGCCCATCTCGACGCGGAAAATCTTCCTGGCCAACCTGGTCGCGGTGCTATTCCTGGTGGCATTGGTGGCATTCGACGTCAACGCTGCTTCGTGCATCCTATTCCCCATGGTGGTGGGCGCGACGCAAAGCAAATTCCTTTTCTTTGCGAAGTTCGCGGCGGTGCATGCGGTCGGAGTACTGCTGGCAAGTATTTTCGCGTTCTTTGCGGTGTTCTCGGTGTTAGGTCTTTTGATGGCGGTGTTGCCTCCTCGCGCCTTCAAACGATTTTCGGCTTACATTCGCGGCGTCGTTGTCGTGTACCTGGTCGCGCTTCTCTGCACGACTGTCGCGGTCCCGCACTCGTTGCGGCGGGCGATGGGGCCTGCACCGCCGTGGACATTCCTTATGCCGTCATGCTGGTTTCTGGGTCTGTGCCAGTCTTTGTCCTTGCGCGGACGCGCCAGCCCGGTGCTAGCGGAATTGTCCAGACTGGCGCTGCCGGGGGTCGCAGCTGTGCTCGGGATTGCTCTGTGCGCTTATGCGGTGGGATATCAGCGTCACTTTGTACGCATTGCAGAGATCGCCGACACGACTGCTACTGCCCGCAGCCTCCGCACCTCGCGCATGGGAGGCTTTGTTGACCGCCTGTTGCTCCGCAGTCCGTTCCAAAAGGCGGGCTTCCGCTTTATTTGCAAAACCTTGCTCCGCAGCGAGGCACATCGACTGGTTCTGACCGCGATCGGCGGGCTCAGCCTGGTCCTGGCGTCGCAGGCCCTGATGGATGCGTTTGAAAACGCGAAGTCGTGGCCTCAAGCCATGCTGTCCCCTGACGCTCTTTCGATTCCATTTATTCTTTCCTTTCTGTTAATTGTTGGCCTGCGCCTCGTCTTCGAGATTCCGGTGGACTTGCGCTCCAACTGGATCTTCCAGTTGATGCTGGATCGAGATGGAGAACAGTGCGAACCCCTGGCGAGAAAAGTGATTCTCATCCTGTTGTTGCCCTGGCTGCTACCCGTCACGTTCCTGCTTTACCTGTACGTGCACGGCTGGCTCATCGCTTCTCTTCATACGCTGCTGGTTGCGACCTGGGCCGTGTTGTTGACGAATATCGTCCTCGTTCGCTTTCGTAAGCTGCCGTTCACCTGCACGCTGCCTTTGTTCAAACAACATTCTTTCGTGACGCTTTTATCCGTCTGTTTCGGATTTCTTCTCTATGCCGTGCATACGCCGGAGTTCGAATCATCGGCGCTGGAGAACCCTCTTCGAATGATCGGCCTCGTGCCGTTCGCGGCAGTGGCATGGTACATCCCCCACCATCTCGCGAAAAGCGCCATCGATATCGAAAGAAAATTGATCTTCGAGGAGGCTCCGACCCGGACGATCGAGGTGCTGCAGCTGGGAGACTAGAGGACGAGTCCGGCGCTCAATCTCTGATCGTTGATTCTTGGTTGTTGCCTGAATCCGGCGCGGACGAATTTCAATCAATAATCAGAAATCAACAATCAACACTTGACGAAAGGATACGGGCCGCCGGAGAAATTCCTGGCATGGTATCCCTTGGAGCCGACGAGCAGCGCGAGCGGACTTCTCCAGTCATCGCCGGCCCGCAGACGGCCGAGGATGTAATTGAAGTCGTAACACGGCTTCCACCCCAGTTCCCTGCGCGCCCGATCGTTCACGTAAACCCTTTCGATGCTGGGAAACATTTTCCAGCCGCGGCGCTCGTACTCGCTTTCGTATCCGGGAACCTGCCGCCGTACCACTTGCAGCGCATGGCGCCGCAACTCCGGCAAATCACTGGGGACGAAAGGAGTGGTCGCGCTGACGATGTATTTGCCAAATCCGATTCCGGGCGCACGCTCGGCCGCCAGAAGATGTGCGCTCACGACGTCTTCGATCGCGATGCGACGGTAGAGAAATTCGTTGACCTTGGCGTTGTCGTCGGAGTAAGCGTCTCGCACTTCCTGGTTGTCGTCCTCTTCGGGAAAAAATCGCGACGTTCGCAACACGATGCATGCCAGTCCCTGATTTCGATGAGACAACTGGCAAAGATCCTCCGCGGCCGCTTTGGTCACGCCATAGATATTTTTGGGGATCGGCGCGACTTCCTCGGTAATCCACGCCGCGGGAGAACCTTCCGGCGGGATCAACGCATCGCCAAATACGCTGGTAGTGCTGGTGTAGACGAAGGACTCGACCCCTGCGGAAACTGCCTCTTCCAGCAGATTGAGCGTTCCGCACATATTCGTGTCAATGAACTCCTGCCGGCCTTGGGTAGCCACGTGGGGCTTGTGCAGCGTGGCGGCATGGAACACCCTCTGCACGCGCTTCATACAGTGCCTCACGCAAGACCGGTCAGTGATTGAACCCACGTGCGTGGTAAACGGGGATGCAAGGATATCGAGGCCGACGACATCATGTTGCAGATTCTGCAGCGTGCGAACCAAAGCATCGCCGAGGTGACCTGAGCTTCCTGTAACCAGTACTCGCATGGTTTGTTTTTGCGTGACGGGTTGAAATCTCACCTTTGAGCCGATTATTGCACGATTCATTTAAGCGGTGTAGCGAACACGATATCCGCTCCTTCCGGCGAAGGTGCAAAGATGCTTCGACGGTCCTCTTTGAGAAACTCTTCCTACAGAATGTAGGGTATCGAACGGCGGGATTTTTCATGAGATTGTAGAGCGCTTTCCCAGCCACCCGTCAATGACACAAACCTTAGAAGACCGGATTAAGGAACTTTGCGGCAAGGCCGTCACCACCCCTCCGTCTCCTGAACTGGAGCAGATTTTAGCCGAACTCCAAAGCGCGTTGCATGAGCACACCGAGAGACTGAGAAGGATCACCTCGAACTATCGCGCCCGGCAGCAGAAGCGATCGCAGGGTCGAATGAAGGATGAGTAGCCGCCGAAAGGGGCTCCGAGTCCACGCTATTCTTGACACATCGACGCTCTGGCCGTTATCCTAAGTCTTGCTCCTTGCGGTACTTACGCCCCTTTTGGCGTGCTTCCGCGGACGGTATCGGCACATTGCCGCGGAGATTTTTCGCAATGCTCCTGGACATCCACGAATTGGAACGACATCCTCTGGACTTTGAAGAGGAGTTCCAGCCCGAAGCCATCGATTTAGGAGGCGAGGCGCAGCAGCGCACGCCGTTGAAGGTATTCGGACGCGCGGAAATCGTCGAAGAGCATCACGGCAAGCATCAGGTAATTAAGGACATACGACTGCGCGGGCGGCTGACGACGAAGGTTGAATTGCAATGTGCCCGTTGCATTGAGCCGGTGGCGCAGGAAGTCGCGCGCGAGTTTGAATTATTGTACCGGCCGCTGGGAGCAGATGCTGGGGGCGACGAGCTCTCCGTGACAGATGCGGAAGCCGAGATCGGCTATTATCAAGGCGACGGAATCCTGTTGGAAGATGTTTTGCGCGAGCAAGTGTTGTTGGCATTGCCCCTAAAGGTGACCTGCCGCGAAGACTGCAAGGGACTGTGTGTGCATTGCGGCAAGAATCTGAACGAAGGACTATGCGGCTGCACCCCGGAGATCGTAGACCCGCGGTGGACAGCGCTGCGAGCGATTCGGAGTAAGCTGGAACACTAAGAACGGCTTTCAGCTAGGGGCACTCTATTTATCGAGCGTTTAGCGGAAATTGCGTTTTCTTACTTGAGAACCGGCGGTCATTGCGGTGTCCAAGAACTGCAAGCTGAGAGCTTCCCGCGAGAGGAATTTAATACCATGCCTAATCCGAAACGGCGACATTCACAGAAACGTACGTCTACCCGGCGCGCGCACGACGCACTGAAAGCGCACAGCCTTGCCGAGTGTCCCAACTGTCACGAGAAAAAGATGCCGCATCGCGCTTGCCCAAAGTGCGGCTACTATAAGGGACGCGAAGTCCTGGACATCAAAGAAGCCAGCTAGCTCAAAGACACCATGCCTAGCGTGATCGCTCTGGATGCGATGGGTTCGGACCGTGCTCCGAAGCCAGAGATTGAGGGCGCCATACAGGCGGCCCGCCAATACGGCGTGCGGGTGCTTTTGGTCGGCCCGGAAGCTTTGGTCAGGGCGGAGTTGAATCGTCATTCGGCGGCCGCGCGCCTCCCCATTGAAGTCGTCCACGCCACTGAATTCATCACCATGGAAGACAAAGTGGAGGCGATTCGCGCCAAGCGCGATTCGTCGATGCGCGTCGGTTTGCGCTTGGTGCGCGAGGGCACGGCAGCAGGCTTCGTCACCGCAGGCAACACCGGCGCGGCCATGGCTACGGCGAAAGTCGTGCTGGGCGCGGTTCCCGGCGTCGACCGGCCCGCGCTGGCCGCGGTTTTTCCAACTGCACCGGGGAACCCTGCAATGCTGCTCGACGTGGGCGCGAATGTCGATTGCACCCCGCAGAATCTCGAGCAGTTTGCGGTAATGGGGGACATTTATTTTCGTGCCATGTTTGGAAAGAAGGCCGGGGCCGCGGGACCGCGCGTCGGATTGCTCTCCATCGGCGAAGAGGAAAGCAAGGGAAACGACCTTACGCGGCAATCGTTCCAGCTGCTGAAGCAACTTCCGTTGAATTTCGTAGGCAACGTGGAAGGGCGCGATCTATACAACGGCCAAGTCAACGTAATCGTCGCCGACGGATTTGTAGGTAACGTGGCATTAAAGATCTCTGAGGGCGTGGCGAATCTGGTTCGCACGGCGTTGAAGGAATCGCTAAAGGCCACCATCACGCGGCAAGTCGGCGCATTGCTCTCGCGCAGCGCCTTCACCGATTTCAAAAAACGCCTCGACCATACCGAATACGGCGGGGCTCCGTTGCTGGGCTTGAAAGGCGCGTGCATTATTACCCATGGCTCGTCGAACGCGAACGCAATCAAGAATGCGGTGCGCGTGGCGGCGGAATTTTCCGAAAGTGGAATCAATGGATCGATTGAGCGCGGCCTGGCGGCAATACGGCCCGCGCCAGCGGAGATTGGGTAATTGAAGATCGAGTAATTGGGCAATTTGATAATTGTGTAACTGAGAAACTTCACGTTTGAAAATTACCCAATTACTCAATTTCCCAATTACTCAATTACACTCATGACTGAAAATACAATTGCCTTGCTGTTCCCCGGCCAGGGCTCGCAGGCGGTCGGCATGGGGAAAGAGTTGGCTGAAAAATATCCAGCGGCCCGCCGCACGTTCGAGGAAGCTGACGAGGCGCTGGGCTACAAGCTCTCCACCATCTGTTTCGAGGGCCCCGAAGATCAGCTTCGTCTGACGGAGATCACACAGCCGGCGATTCTGACGGCGTCCATCGCGGCGTTCCGCGTGCTGGAGACTCGCATCCCCAAGCCCTGTTACGTTGCGGGTCACAGCCTGGGAGAATATTCAGCGCATGTCGCTGCGGGAACATTCAGCTTCGCCGAAGCCGTGCGCACGGTGCGCAACCGCGGCAAATATATGCAGGCAGCGGTGCCGGTGGGAGTAGGGGCGATGGCTGCCATTCTGGGCATGGAAGCGGCGAAGGTTGCCGCGGTCTGCCAGGACGCCGCGCAAGGCGAAGTCTGTGAACCGGCCAACATCAATTCGCCGGAGCAGATCGTCATCTCCGGCAATACGGCCGCGGTCGAACGCGCCACGAAACTGGCGGACCAACGCGGTGCCAAACGCGCCAAACTCTTGCCTGTGAGCGCGCCTTTTCATTGTTCGCTCATGAGGCCGGCGCAAGACCGGCTGGAAAGCGATTTGAATAAGCTCACGATGCAAAAGCCGGTTTATCCCGTCGCCTGCAATGTGGAGGCAGAACTGGTGACCGATGACCTGCGCGCGCGAGACACGCTGCTGCGGCAGGTCACGGGATCGGTAAAGTGGGATCCATGCATGCGTCTGTTGATGGGGCAGGGTGTGCAGACATTCATCGAAATTGGGCCGGGGAAAGTTCTTTGCGGACTGATGCGGCAGATCGACCGTTCGAAAACCTGCCTGAATGTCAGCGACGACGCGAGCCTGGCGAAAACATTGGAAGCGCTCGCCCAAACGCAAAAAAGTTGAAGGTATTAGTGGAAGAGCGGCCCTTCAGAGCCTGCCCTGAGCTTGTCGAAGGGGCCGCGTAAGACGAGGATAATCAGACTTCAGGCCTGAGGGACCGCGCTACCAGCCGAGCAATTCCTCTAATGAAATATCAGTTCGCAGGGCGGGTAGCTTAGCGTATGGTCTGACTTCTCCACCCACACCTGCGCATGTTCGGTGCGGTCGTTCACGATCACGTCGACAACTACGCCGCTGCCGCCGCCTGGGCAATTGCTTGCGCCATACACTTTGTATGTCTTGATCAACCCCCACTCCCCGCCCGGGCCCCAATCTCGATAAAAATCGTTGAACAGATATTTCGGATGCTCTCCTGGATGCTGCTCCCACTGCGGGTCGTGCATCCAGTTGCCGTAGGCTGTTTTGTAGTCCTGCTTTTGCAGGGCATCGAAGAAGTGACCGACGATCCGCTCTTCCGGCCAATATCGAAACCACCAGCCCAGAGCGAGAACAATCAACAGGATTGCGATCGCCGAAATAATTTGCTTCTTGCGCTTCCGCGATTTTTCCGGGTCGTACTCTTGAGCGTCCAGGAGTGTCATATCTCACTAGCATAACGGACACAGCGGGCAAGTTAAAAGTTCCAAGAACGACATTGGGAAATTGAGTAATTTGGTAATTGGGTAATTTGCACAAAAAACAACCGTTCGAGGTTTTCAATTACTCAATTACAAAATTTCCCAATTACTCAATTTCTAAAGCGTTCGTTTAAACAACGGAATGGCGACACCCAACGTGACCGCGGCGAAGATCGAGAGGAAGAGAATGTCTCCCCAAACCGCGGACAGAGTCGTTTCTTTGAGCAACAGGCACTTGAAACCGTCCACGGCGTAGGTAAAAGGGTCGCACTTCGCGATCGCCCGCAGCCACGGAGGAAACGCCTGGATGGGATAGACCGATCCGCTCGGAAAAAATAGCAGCGTGTTGAGAATGCCGAACATGGCGCGCGGCACCAGCGGATCTTCAATGCGCACCATGAGCAGAAACATCATAGTGTTGAAAGCCAGCGAGGTGAGCACGATCATGATCAGCAGTCCGAAGATGGTCAGGGGATTGAAAATCGTTCCCACCCCGGCCATCAGAGCGCCGATAAAGACGATGATGACACCCGTCATTACCGCCTTGATCGCGCCCGCCAGGTTGAGGCCCAACACAAGTTCAAGCTTGGTGATGGGTGTGACCAGGTATCCTTCGTGCACGCCGCGCGCTTTGTCATCGATGTAGAGCATGCCCCCGCCGATCATGACCGACACGAACATGGCCAGCGCCAGGGAACCCGGCAGCAGGTATTTCATATACTCAATGTAGGGATACAGTTCGACAATATCGAGCGCGGTTTGCTGCAAAATGCGAGGCGAGACCGTGGGCTGGTTCAGCGCATTGGTAAGGTCCGTGAGTTCCGCTTCGACCGCCGAACTCATGAAGTTGTCGCTGTTATCGACAACCAGCGCGATGCGCGGATGATTTTCTTCATAGACGCGCCGGGAAAACTGCGGCGGAATGATGACCGCGCCTTCCAGCTTGCCGTTGCGCACATCTTCCATCGCCTGCTTGTCGTTGTCGTAGTAGAGCGGGACAAACGTACGAATGTTGGCGCGGACAGAGTCGAAAGCTTCGCGCACACGCAACGCCTGCGGGCCGCCATCCTGATCGACGATGGCCACGCGAGCATCGTGAATTTTTCCGCCGAAGGCGTTGCCCAGAATAATCAACTGCACCAGGGGAAAAATCATCGACGCCAGCATCAGCGCGGGCGAGCGGAAGAACTTGCGCATTTCGCGCTCGACAATGGCCATCATTCTGTTCATATTTGCCAACTCATGGCTGCAATCCCGGCCGCTGCGGCATGACGAAGCCATACGCCTTCTGCAATTCGTCGCGCAGCTGCCTTCCGGTGTAATGCACAAATACGTCGTCGAGCGTGGTGTTCTGCACCGAGAGTGACTTCACCTGCACTTTGTTATGCACCGCCATCTCGACCAATTCGGTGGTAGTGCGGGAGCCGTTGCCGGTTAGTACGCGATACATGCCCGCGCCTTCGTGCTGCACGGAAGTGACTTCGTCCAGCGCGCGCAGGCGCTGCTCCCAATCGGACGGAGCATTCTCGAACTGCACTTCAATCACGTTCGAACCGGGAACGCTTGCCTTCAGAGCCATGGGAGTGTCCAGCGCCACCAGTTTGCCGTGATCGACGATGGCGATGCGATCGCACAAACGGTCGGCTTCATCCATGTAGTGGGTCGTAATCAGAATGGTCAGTTGCCGGTGCTCCTTGATGTTGCCCAGCATCTCCCACACAGCCACCCGGGAAACCGGGTCCAGCCCAGTCGTGGGTTCGTCCAGAAAAAAGATTCGAGGATGGTGCACCAGGCCGCGCGCAATCTCGAGGCGCCGCCGCATACCGCCGGAGAGCGTCTTCGTTGCCGCGTCCCGCCACTTTGTCAGATCGACAAGTTCGAGGAGTTCATCGATCGACTTTTTACGCTCCTTCGCGGGAACGTCGTAGAGCTTGGCGTAAATGTTCATGTTCTCTTCGACCGTCAGGTCGAGATCGCTGGTCAGCGCCTGCGGAATCACACCGATCATGCGTCGCGCCGCGTCCGGTTCCTTTGCCACGTCGTGTCCGCCAATGCGCGCCTTTCCCCCGGTAATCGGAATCAGCGTGGTCATCATGCGAATCAGTGTCAACTTCCCTGCTCCGTTGGGACCGAGCAATCCGAAAATCTCGCCCTCCTTCACCATGAACGAAACGTCGTCAACAGCGACAAAGTCACCATATTTCTTGACGATGTGCTCGACCTCGATGGCTGAAGGCGCAGTGGGATCATAGATGGGCCTTTCCAACGTGGAAGCCGATCCCGTGGTTGGCTCGGCCGTTCTTGAATTTAATTGGGCCATCATCGTTGCTCCGCGGCTGCAACTTTTTGCGCATTGCTGCCCTTCAATTGTTCCGGAGATACCAATACTTCGGCGGTCATGCCGGGTACGAATGCGCCTTGGGGATTGTCCATGCGTACTTTCAGCACGATGGTTTTGATGTCGCGCTTGCGGCGGCTCACATCGCGCTGCGTAGCGAAGTCGCCTTCCACTCCCTTGAAAAATACTTTGCCGCTCATGACAGTTCCGCCCGGCAAACGCACCCGCAGCACGTCACCGTATCCGATGTGGTCGGCATAGGTCTCTGGAATCGCCACTCGCGCCCACGTATCGTTCAGATCGACGATGGTGACGATCGGCGCACCGATGTTGACGACTTCTCCCTGGCGGGCCGCGCGCACGGAAACGGTACCCGTCACCGGCGCATAGACGTTTGTATAGCCCAACCGGACAGCCGCCTGATTTTTCTGCGCGATCGCACTCTTCACGTCAGCCTCGGTGGAAGCAACTGTGCTTTTGGCGGCATTCGCCTGTTGTGTTCGAGCAATCGCGGAGTTCAGGTCGGCTTCCGCGGCCCTGACCAGTTCCTGTTGCGCCTGAAACGTGGCCTGCGCCGCCTGCAAGTTGGTCTCGGCCTGCACGCGCTCTTGATCGGAAGCGATTCCGGCTTTGGCCAGTGCGATGGCGCGGCGACTGTCGCTCTCCGTGCGATCTAGAGTGGCTCTAGCTTGCAGCAATTGCGCCTTCGCCGACAACAGCTTGGCCTGCGCGTTCGCCACATCGCTTGACGTAGAACCCGAGGTCGATTTTTCGGTGTGTTGCATTTCAGCGACTTTGTTCTCCAGGCTCGCGATTGTCGCTGTGGCCGCCGCCTCTTGCGCCTGCAATTCGGAAGGATCGAGCACGGCGATCAAGTCTCCCGCTTTCACCGGCGTGCCCTCATCCACCAGCAGTTTCTGAATGCGGCCTTCGACCTGCGCGCTGACGATCACCTGGTTGGCGTCGACGGTCCCGATCAGCACCAGATCGCGCGAGTGGTCGGTGGAAACAAAATAGTAGGTCGCGGCAATCAAAAAGATGATTCCGAGAAGAATGATGAAACGATTACGCGCGCTCATGAGCGTGCTCCTTGCGTAGCTGCGTTGTCATGGGTCGGAACAACGCGGCGGAAATAAAATCCAGCACTGCGGCCCGCCGCTCGGCGATGCGGTCGCGAGTCAGGGGATTAAACCCGACGATCTTCTGCATCATCGGAGCGCTGCTGAAATAGAAAACGATCATGGCGACCATCGATGGCACAAAGTGCGCCGGGTTGACCGGACGAAATTCGCCGTCCGCGATTCCCTTGCGCATCAGTTCGCTTACGCGGACAAAGATCGGCTGGATATAGGTCTTGATCACTTTGTCGATGTGCTGAGACTGCCCTTCGCGGGCACGCATCATCTCGCGCTGCATCAGTCGCGGATAAATCTGGTTGGAGGCGACGAAATCGAAATATGCGCCGGCGTAGGCCAATATCTTTTCGCGGGGCGGGTTTTGGCTGTCCAGCACGCGGAAGACCCTGGCCTTCAGGCCTCCAAATGCCTCGTCGAGCACCGCGCCGTATAGCGTTTCTTTATCCTTGAAGTAGTAATACAACAGCGCTTTGTTGACCCGGGCGGTACGGGCAATGGCGTCGGTGCGGGCGCCGGCAATGCCGTGCTCGGCGAACTCCTGGGCAGCGGCCTGCAGGATAGCGGCACGACTCTCCTCCGGCTGGCCGCGCGTGCCCATGCGGCTGCGCAGAACATTCCGGGGATTGAAAAGTCTCGCCATTAATTAACCAGTTAGTTAGATTATACACATCGGCGCGAGCGATCCGCAACTTTTTGGGCGGCTGCAAGGGATGCGCTTGAGTTTAGGATCCGCGTGGCCCGCTGCGGCAAGGCGGCCGCTCACTCTCGATCAGTGCTGATGGTTAAAGCTTGGTTCACGGGAAGAACGGCTTTCACGACCTCCAACTCCTGGCGCGCAGCATCGGCACGCGGGCCGGTCGGCTCCTCTCTGAGAAATAACTCGAGTTCTGCAATCGCACCGGCTCCCTGCCTCTGCTGTTCCAGGGCACGCGCCGCCACGCGATGGACGAAGGCATGAGGCTGTCCCAGCATGTGTGCTCTGTGGCTGGTCGCAACAGCTTCATCGAAGCGCCGGCCCATGTATTCAGAATAGGAGAGCAGGATCAGCGTTATCGAGTCGGCCGGACTCAGTGTCGAAGCCTTATAGAGCGCGCTTGCCGCCGCCGGAAAGTCCCCGGCCGCGATATTCATTCTTCCCAGGTTGATGTAAGCCAGCGCACAGTGGTCGTTGAGGCTGATCGCTTTTTGCAGAGCCTCGCGCTCCCGCACGGGATCTTCGAGCCGGGAATAGATTACGCCGAGGTTGTTGTACGCTACGGCATAGGCGGGGTAAATCGAGATTGCTTTGTTCAGTTTCTGAATGGCCCGGGCTAATTCCTGCTTGCCGATCAACGCGCTTGCCTTGTCAAATTCTTTGCGAGCGCGAATGGGGACGCCGAGATCGGAGGCCGACACAAACGCGCCGGATGGTATGGCCTGTCTGTAATTCAGTTCGCTTCTGCCCGTATCGATTTGCGCGGCACAGGAAACGGCAAGCAATAAGAAGACAACAAACATGCGACCCTTCATGGCACGCTCCAAGGGCGCTGTCAGGAACCCGCTCGTTGCCTGTCACCGGAAAGCACGAAGGCTCGTGTGACAACTTGGGGATGAGACGGGTGCGCAAGAAATTGGGTAGCGCAGGATTGCACTCTGTAAGCGAATTACTAAATTGTTCTCATATTCTGAAACATCACGTGACTACACAAACGTGTGAATGAAAAGGGTTGTTGTGTTTGTTGAGTGGGGGAGGCCGTCGCGGAGTGAAATCTCCAGAACAGAACGCAAAAACACCAGGCCGCTAAACCATCGGCCTCGAACAATTGTTATTAGGATAAATGTTGCGTGGAGAGCGGACCAGGAACTACGGCGAGCCGCCCGCGATCGAGGGAACCAGCAAGACTTCGTCGCCTTCCTGAAAGGCGTAGGTTGGTCCACCCAGAAAGCGAATGTCTTCCTCGTTCACATATATATTGAGGAAGCGGCGTACCTGGCCTTTGTCATCGCGCAGATGAGGCTTCAGCTCGGGGAACTTTTCGTCGAGGACGGAAAACAGCTCCCCAAGATTTGCCGCTGCGCACGTGATGGAACCAATACCCGAAGTATGACGACGCAATGCGGTCGGAATTTGCACAGTGATTGCCATAGCTCAACGCGCGTAGCGGGGGACGCATACGTCCGCCCCGCGATACAACGAGCGCGGCCTCGGGACGAATGCGTCCGGGGCTACGCTCCTACTTCTTCCGCGATCACGCCGGGGATATCGGAAGATCTCAATGTCTGCTCGAGATAATGTTCGAACTCCGTCAACTTTGGCGCAATCGGTTGTTCGGTCTCATAGACTCCGGCGAGCACGTCGGTCGTCTTCAATCCGTTGCCCGTAATGCACAGCACGGTCGTTTCCTCGGGCAGGATGCGATCCTGACGATACAGTTTGCCCGCACAGCCGACGGTTACGCCGCCGGCAGTCTCGGTGAAAACGCCCTCCGTCTCCGCCAGCAGTTTGATCGAGTTGATCACTTCGGGATCGCTGACGTCTTCGCTCCATCCGCCACTGCCCTTGATCACCTTGATTGCGTAGTGTCCGTCGGCGGGATTGCCGATGGCGAGCGAGCGCGCGATGGTCGTCGGTTTCTGCGGCTCAATCTCGGAGCTGCCGGTTTTGACCGCGGTTGAAATCGGAGAGCAGCCGGTCGCCTGCGCGCCAAAGAATTTCACGTCCTTGCCTTCGACCAGGCCCAGCTTGACCAGTTCATCGAACGCCTTCTTGATCTTCACAATCAGTGAGCCGCCCGCCATCGGACAGACGACGTTATCGGGAAGACGCCAGCCAAGTTGCTCCGCGATTTCGAAGCCGACAGTCTTCGATCCTTCAGCATAATAGGGCCGCAGGTTCACATTGACGAAGCCCCAGTGATGCTCGTCGGCAATTTGCGAGCACAGACGATTCACTTGATCGTAGTTGCCGGCAATCCGTACGACCTTTGCACCGAAAACATTCGTACCCAAAATTTTTGCGGGCTCGAGGTCTGCAGGTATGAAGATCCAGGCTTTGAGTCCTTCGCGGGCTGCGTGCGCGGCGACCGCATTGGCCAGGTTTCCCGTCGAAGAACACGACACGGTGTCGAAGCCGAATGCTTTCGCCTGTGAGATAGCGACCGCGACCACGCGGTCTTTGAAACTCAGGGTGGGAAGGCAGACTGCATCGTTCTTGAGATAAACATTCTTCGCGGCCGCGGCGGTTCCACTCAACTGCTCAGCGAGACGTGGAGCCTGGAGCAGTGGCGTGAAGCCGACCGGCAGCCGCGGTTCATAGCCCTGGGGGAGGGGCAAAAGTTCGGAGTAGCGCCACATGTTCGGCGGCCGCTGGGAAATGCGCTCGCGACTAGACGCTCCTTGGCCAAGCTGTCCGCGTAGCGCGTCGTAGTCGTAAGCGACTTCCAGAGGAGAGAAACAGTCGTCGCAGATAGACCGGGGCTGGTTTCCCCAGGACCGTCCGCACTCCCGGCACCGCAGTTCGTAATGAGACATGTGCTACTCGCTTTCTCGCTTCGTTCATCAAAGCAGCGAATAGCTGAGGACGAGCCTGAAAAAGTGGCCTAAAAAGCAAAGGCCTCTTTTTCCAGGAAAAGGAAAAGAGGCTATCGGAATGCCAGTACAGCGCGCATGCCGAATCCCATGTTCCCCGTTTCCAGGAGAGAGTTGGCACCGGGCACCCGGGATATATGATCCCGGATCGGTTGCCGTGGCGTCACAGGGCTCGTCCCTCAGCCACTCTGCATGAAATTCAGGCCCACTCTCCGGTCAACCGAAGAGTGGACTTGTTGCTACGATGCTACAAAATGCGGAGGTCGGCGTCAAGGGGAAAGTCACCTTCGCTGTTGTCGGGTGCCCCGTCCCTGGTCGCGTTCTTCGCGACAGGGCGAAGGAAAACACCTTCAGCTTACTTGCTTCCTTCCATCCACTCCTGTTCGCCACGATGAAGCAACGCATCGCGATCTTCCGGCAGGATCCAACGCTGCTTCACCAGGTCGTCCACAGCATTTTGGTATCGCTTTAAATAGTCCTCGCGATCCGCATAGCGTTCGGCGATGGACTTTCTCGGATCGCCGTTCTTCTCGCGGTCTGCCGCAGTTTTCGGAAATGGCAGGTAAGACAATTCGAACGAAACGCGCTGATCGGGAGCTCCAATCGACGGATCGCGCAAATTCCAGCTTGCATACGTGGCCAGCGGCACGGTCATTTCCGGCAGGCGTATACCGTCGCGTTCATTGCCGTCGGCATCGACCTGCGGAACCAGCACGGGAAAAGGCTCGCCAACTTTCGGCGGCTGAATGCTCAGAATTCCGTCTCGCCAGTTCGGGCCGAAATCCAGATGCCAGGCTTCATTCGCTTCATGCGGCCGATTTACTCCGGGGATTGCGGGCGGCGCGTATTCGCGCAGCGGCAACAGGGTCCCGTCCGCAATTTTCGGATAGCTGCTGGGCGGCGGAAGCGTGTTGCTGCGCACCCACGCGTCCATGTTGGCAATCATCGCGCGCCAGAAGTATTTCACCGGAAGCGGCGACTGCGGCTTCTGTCCGAGCAAATCGCCTTTTCCTTTCTCTGGAGGGAACGGCCCGGAAAAATGCTGTAGGCCGGTGAAATGATAGATGCGAACGTTATCTGAAAGCGGCGCATCGCGCTTCCCATCGGCGCTCACGTGAATCAAAGCAGCCGCGCGTCCCCAATATTCGTATGAAGTATTGGAGAAAAAAATCCTCGGCACGACTTTATCAGCCACGGCGCGATCGAGAAGCCCGCCAGTATCTCCGGTAACCGGATCTTTCTCGGGTAGGTCGGTAAAAGGAAAGATGTCGGTCGGAAAGAAAACCGACGAAGTCGGCTGCGCGTCGCGCGAGGGCTGAGCGAAACGATAGTTGAAGCTGCCTCGGCCCGCACCGGCGACGTGAGCCAGGACGCCGTCAAGCGCGATTCGCCCTTCTTCATCGGCATTGAACCCTTGATACAGAAAGTCGCGCAGAAAGCGTCCGTTCTGCGAAATGCCCTCGCCATACACGCGGGCCGCAGGTGTGATGGCATCGGGGGCGTGCTTGGCATAGGAAGCGAAGTCGCGGACGGCAGCGAACCCGCCGCCGGCTACCACCGGATCGGCGACAACGTAAACATATTCATAAATCTTGCCGGGCTGAAAGCCGCCATTCAGGTGGATATGCCGGTCATCTGGAATCAACTTGCCTTCTAGGGTCTCCGCAAACTGCCACTCCGTGCGCGGAATTACATTGCGCGGTCCCACCCGAGAATCGCGCACGGTGAGGACGTTGCGCGGATCGTCGGCATTCGAGACCGGATATTCGGTCCCACCAATGCTGCCCAGGATCAGATGCCCCAGCGGAATCTCCGCCATCACTCTCGAGGGCATAAGATCGCCGCGCAGCAGGCCCGTGATGGTCTTTCCATTTTCTTTTGCGACTGGAGCAAAAAATCGCAGTGCATCCGCGCCAGCCGCGTCCCACTGCCAACCGAGGCTAACTATCGTGAAACCGTTGCGCAGCAACCACGCGTCTCCGGCGTCGCTCGCCAAATCCCAGTCGCCGCCGTCAACTAGACCAATGATGCGTCCGCGCCCGCGATTGGGCACCTCCAGCAGCATGCGAGCCGTTGCCTTTGTGCGCATCCTTGGGACGCACGGCAATGAAATCGGCGGAGAACTCGACCTCGCCATTTTTCTGGTTCACCGCATTGGCGAGATCGACAATGCGCCGATTGTGCGCGATTGTCCACCGGGAGCGAAAAATACACTCGACCAGTGATGCGCTCGTAGGGTCCGGCGTTCCCGAATTCTTTTCCGCCCAGGACATCGACGCGAGAACTGGTTTCTAACGAACGACGCGGGCGTTGAGAGGTAACACCGAAACGGAGACGGCCAGCAGGAAAGAAAAGATTCGCAGAAGCAAGCGCATGCGCGAAAGGATAGCACGGGCGTCTTTCTGTTTCTCTGGCGATGCCGGTGTACAATTCCTCCCACTCGCAGAGTCCAGAAAATCTGGTCGCGATAAATTAATCGTGGGGACTGAACGATGAAAAGCATTTCCCGGACATTGGCTGCCATTTCGTTCGCGCTAATCCTTGCCACATTTTTTTCCATAACTTCCTCCGCCCAACAACCCGACGCCTCCAGGCCCGTAGCTACAAGGAGACAGGCTGCTCCGCCGCCCGCTGAAAAGCCCGCCGAGACCGCAATCAAGCCCGAACCCGCGGAGCCAAGGCCAGCGCAGCGCGAGGCCGCTACCGAAAATAAAGAGAAAGAAGAGCATTACGACATGACCGAAGTCCCGCCGGTCGTGACCCATCACCAGCTCACAGTCGACGGAAAACTGCTGAAGTACAGTGCCACCGCCGGACGCCTGCCCATCAAGCGCGGCGACGGCAAGATCGAAGCCGAAATGTTTTATGTCGCCTACACGCTTGACGGACAAGATAGCGCCAGGCGTCCTCTCACCTTCGCCTACAATGGCGGACCGGGTTCGGCATCCATCTGGCTGCATATGGGCGCTCTGGGTCCGCGGAGGGTTGTGCTGCAGTCCGACGGCTTCATGCCTCCCGCACCCTACCGCATGGAGGACAATCCCTACACGCTACTCGACAAAAGCGATCTGGTTCTGATCGATGCGATTGGCACCGGCTTCAGCCGCGCCGGAGACGCCGAGCTGTTCAAGAAATTCTGGGGAGTGAAGGGCGACATTGAAGCCTTCAGCGAATTCATACGGCTCTACATCACTCGCAACGAGCGCTGGGCGTCGCCGCTATTTCTTTTTGGTGAAAGCTATGGCACTACGCGATCTGCCGGCATCGCCGGATATCTCGCCGACCGCGGCATTTCTTTCAATGGCATCACCTTACTTTCGACGGTGCTGAACTTCGAAACTCTGGAAGATAACAACACCAATGACCAGCCTTACATCTTCCTGATTCCATCGTTCACTATGATCGCGGGTTACCACCACAAGCTGGCGCCCGATCTGGCGCAGGACATGAACCGCGCGCGGGAGGAGTCGGAACAGTGGGCATCCACTGAATATGCACAGGCTCTCGCCAAGGGTGATGCACTCAGCCCGCAGGAGCGGCAGAAAATTATCGATCAGCTGGCGCGCTTCACCGGCCTTACTAAAGAAGTCGTTGACGAAGCTAACCTGCGCATCAACGTCCGCAAGTTCACGCACTATCTGTTAATCGATCAGAAACTGCGCATCGGACGCCTCGACGCCCGCTACACCGGCCCTGATCCCAATGGTTTGCTCGACACTCCCATGTACGACCCGACCGGATCGGCCACCCAGCCGCCGTTTACCTCGGTCTTCAACAATTACATCCGCACTGAACTGGGATACAAGACCGACATGCCGTACTACGTGCGGGCGCAGGGTGTTGGCTTCGACAAATGGGATTGGGGATCGGCGATCCAGGGATTTCCCGATACAGCTTCGGCAATACGCCAGGCAATCGTGAAAAATCCTTACCTGAAGGTTTTGGTAATGGAGGGCTATTACGATCTGGCCACGCCGTACTACGCGGCCAATTACACGGTGGACCATCTCAACCTGCCGCAGAAATATCGGGATAATGTTTCGTATGCTACTTACGAATCGGGACACATGGTGTACTTGCCGATGGAGGGCCTGAAGAAGATGAAGACCGATCAGGCCGCATTCATGGGAAAAGCTGAGGCGCAATAAAGGTCACAATTATGAAAGCTCGCAACACTCACAAGCTCCTGCTCGCATCGTTCCTGTTTGCGCTAAATGGAATCGCCTGTTCACAGGAGTGTGAGAAATTGGCCACGACGAAAATTGCCGGCGCCACGATCACGGTCGCACAGACGGTCGCCGCGGGCACGTTCGTTGCTCCGCCGCTGCCCTTCCCCGTGCCCGACCAGAGTGCGTTCTACAAAGGCCTGCCTGCGTTTTGCCGCGTTGCGGCAGAGGCGAAACCCACTGCGGACTCCGACATCAAGATCGAAATCTGGATGCCGCTGACGAACTGGAACGGCAAACTGCAAGGGCTCGGCAACGGGGGATTCGCCGGTCTGATCGATGATCAGCAACTCGGCGCGGCCATGAGCAGAGGATATGCGGCAACCGCGACCGACGCGGGCCACGCGGGCTCGCCCATCGATGCTACGTGGGCATTGGGACATCCGGAGAAGGTCGTGGACTTCGGTCATCGCGGAATCCACGAGATGACACTCGTCGCCAAGGAGGTAGTGCACGCGTTCTATAGAAAGGCTGCGCAGCGATCGTACTTTGCGGGATGTTCCGATGGCGGCCGCGAGGCGTTAATGGAGGCGCAGCGCTATCCCGCAGACTATGACGGCATTCTGGCGGGGGCTCCGGCGAATTACTGGACCGCGCTGCTTTCGACTGCGGCAACGGACACGCAGGCGCTCACTCTCGATCCGGCCAGCTTCATCCCTCCTGCAAAAATTCCCATTATCTCCGCGGCGGTGCTTGCCGCTTGCGACAAACTGGATGGCGTGCGCGATGGAATCCTCAACGATCCGCGGCAATGCCATTTCGATCCGGCAACGATCGTTTGCAAGCCTGATCAAGACTCAGCCACCTGTTTGACGCCGCCGCAGGCCGCCGCATTGAAGAAGATTTACGCGGGACCGCATGACACGCACGGACGCGAAGTCTTCCCCGGCTTTTTGCCTGGTGCGGAGGACGGGCAGGGTGGCTGGGGACTTTGGATCTTCGGCCCGGCACCGGCAAAGAGCCTGATGGCGGCCTTCGGGATCGGATACTTCTCGAACATGGTGTATGAAAAATCCGACTGGGATTACAGAACCTTCGCGCTCGAAGCGGCGCTGAAGTCAGCCGACGACAAAACTGCCGGGGCGTTGAATGCTACCGATGCGGATCTGAAACCTTTCATGGATCGTGGCGGAAAACTCATTCTGTATCACGGCTGGGACGATCCCGCGATCCCGGCGATCAACACCGTCAACTATTACCAGAGCGTCATTGCGAATATGGGACAGCGCAACGCGGATTCGTTCGTGCGCCTTTACATGGTGCCGGGAATGCAGCACTGCGACAACGGCCCCGGCGCTGATTCTTTTGGACAGGTTGGCAAGTTAATCTTCAACGATCCTCAGCGCAGTGTAGACGCGGCTCTGGAGCGGTGGGTGGAGAACGGCGCCTCGCCCTCAACCATCATCGCGTCGAAGTATGCCGGTGACGACAAGCAGCACCCCACCTTGACACGGCCGTTGTGCACGTATCCCCAAACCGCCAAATACAAAGGAAGCGGCGACACCAATGACGCGTCCAATTTTGTGTGCGAAGCAAAAAAATAGGCGGAAGTTCGCGCGATGAAGTCTCAAAAAAGAAGAAGGAACGTGACGAAGTCACGAAGGCGGCGACGTTATTTTTTGACGATTTCGTCGTTCAGAAGCCGCCACCTCCCGGGCCAACTCGCGCGAAGTATGCCGCAGACGTATCGCCAGGACGATCGCGAGGGACATGTAGAAACGAGAGGCGAGCCGGGGAAAGGCCTCGAAGATCCCCCGCAAATCAGTCGCCATGATTTCGTCAGTTTGAACCTCTTCGCTCTTGGCGATCACCGCAGCCGTGGTTCTGCCTTTTTCCAGGAAGGCCATGTCGCCGCAGATATCTTCCGGACCCAGAGTAGCAACTATCGACCTGGCACTGGTGCCCGCCAGTTCCACCGAAGCTTCACCCTGACGAATAATGTGAATCCGGTCGCCCACGCTGCCTTCGCGGATAATCTCCTGACCCAACTGGAAGCTTCGACGCTGAGTCTTGGCATTGATCAGCATCCAGTCGTTCGCGGTCAAATAGACTAACCGATTCGCGCCCACCGATAAGCTATCGGCAGAAACGCGGTTAACCTGTAGGCCTTTTACCGGCTGTATTGATTCTTTTTCTTGTCCTGGTGCCGCTCCAGGCCAAGCTCAATCAGGCGGTCAATCAAGTCGGCATATTCCAGTCCCGAAGCCGCCCACAACTTGGGGTACATGCTGATCGCGGTAAATCCCGGCATAGTGTTGATCTCGTTCAGGAAAATCTTGCCCGTCCTCCGATCCATGAGGAAGTCAACCCGGGCTAAGCCCGAACAATCCACCGCTTTGAACGCAGCCAAAGCCAGCTCTTGAACCTTTTTCGTTTGAGCTTTGGTCAGCTTCGCGGGAATTATCAACTGCGATCCTTCGTCAACATACTTCGCCGTATAGTCATAGAACTCTTTGCCCGGTACAATCTCGCCGGGTACGGAGGCCTGGGGCTCGTCGTTGCCCAGGACTGAGCACTCGATCTCGCGTGCCTTTTCTTTCTTTCCGCCCACGCCCTGCTCGATCACAATCTTGCGGTCGAACTTGGCGGCCTCGTCAATGGCCGGGCCCAGCTCCTTGCGGTTGTGCGCTTTGCTGATGCCTACCGACGATCCCAAATTTGCAGGCTTCACGAACACCGGATACGTCAGCCGGCCTCCCACCAGCTTTTCGACTTTCTTCGGATCTTTTTCCCACGCGCTGCGCAGGATGGTGACATGTTTCACAATCGGGATCCCCGCGGCAATGAACAAAGACTTCATGATGTCCTTGTCCATGCCCGCCGCTGAACCAAGCACGCCCGCTCCCACATAGGGAATGTCAGCGAGCTCGAGCAACCCTTGAATCGTGCCGTCCTCGCCGAAAGTGCCGTGCAGCACGGGAAAGATCACATCTACGTTGATCGCGCGATCCGCGGCTCGCCGCAGCATCGCGGCATCGGTTTGAAACGGCACCAGCCCGCTCTGGCGATGCATGGGCTCCGGCGGCACCACGACCGCTTCGCCTCGCGCCAGCACCGCCGCCGAGGAAGTAGTATCCGGATCGCCGGCACGCAGGTGCCGCGGCTCGAGCACGAGTTTGCCCTGCAGCAGGTTCTCGGCTCGCTCAGCCGTCAACCACCGACCATCCTTGGTGATGCCGATGGGAACGACTTCGTATTTCTCTTTATCGATTGCGTTGAGAACGGACGCGGCGGAAAGCAAGGAGACTTCATGCTCCCCGCTGCGCCCGCCGAACAGGATGCCGACCCGAAGCTTTTCCATGACCTTCCAGTGTGGACGCAGCGCAAGTCCGCGTCAATCGCAGGGTTGATGCCAGCGACTCCAGTCGCAAATGCTTACAGGATCTTTTTTCCAAACGCCGACAGCGCCAGTTCCACCGCCAGGTCGGCCGTCTTGTTGTGCTCGTCGATGACGGGGTTGACTTCGACGATCTCGAAACTCAGCATCCGTCCGTGGTCCGCGATAATTTCCATCGCTAGGTGAGCTTCGCGATAAGTCGCGCCCCCGCGCACCGGAGTGCCCACGCCGGGCGCGTCTTCCGGATCCACCCAGTCCATATCCAGCGAAATGTGATACCCGGCGGTCCCGCGTCCGGCCATCCGCAAGGCTTCCTCCATCACGGTGCGCATGCCGCGCTCGTCAATGTCTCGCATGGTGAAGACGCCGATGCCGGCGCGCAGCACATTTTCCTTCTCTACCGCGTCAATGTCGCGCACTCCCACCAGCACGCAGTTTTGCGGTTTCACCTTGGGCGAAAAGTCGAAGATGTTTCCCAGTTCCGAGGGCCACAGGCCGAGCAGCGCGGCCAGCGGCATGCCGTGGACGTTTCCGCTGGGAGACGATTCAGGCGTGTTGATATCGGTGTGCGCGTCGATCCAGATCAAACCGATATGCTGATTCTGACGGCGGTAAAATTCGGCAACACCGGAGACGGTACCGGCGGCCATGGAATGATCTCCGCCCAATGCCAGCGGAACTTTTCCCGCCTCAAGGGTCTTGAGCACCAACTCCCCGTGTTTCGTGCAGGTGGCCGTAATCTCCTTCAAATATTTGGCGTGAGTGTCGCCTTCTTTTTTCTGTTCCGGAATGGCAACTGCCACGTTGCCGCCATCTTCCACCTCGTGCCCAAGCGCCTCGAGCCGCGCTTCAAGGCCAGCCACACGCACGGCGGAAGGCCCCATATCGACGCCGCGCCGGGATTGCCCGAGATCGAGTGGCACGCCGATCACCCGAATCTTTCGGGCAGTGAGGCTGGTGGAGGTAGTTGATGTCGTCATCAGGGAATCGATTGTGTAATTTTGTAATTGAGTAATTGGGTAATTTCAGAAGCAAAACGATTTCGATTTTAGAATTACACAATTACAAAATTGCCCAATTACAAAATTTCTACGGATAGAGCCTATAGAGCATCCTGGGAAACGGAATGGTCTCGCGCACATGCTCCAGTCCGCAGATCCAGGCCACGGCGCGTTCAATGCCCATGCCGAAGCCGCCGTGGGGCACGCTGCCGAACTTGCGCAGGTCGAGATACCACTGGAATGCCTCTTCCGGCAAATTGTGTTCGTGGATGCGCTGCAACAGCAACTCGTAAGACGCCATGCGCTGCGATCCGCCAATGATTTCGCCGTAGCCCTCAGGCGCAAGCACATCGACACATAAAGCCAAGTCGGGCCGCTGCGGGTCGGGCTCCATGTAAAACGCCTTTACCTTCGCGGGATAACGATGCACCATGACCGGCTTGTCGAATTGCGCCGAAAGATACGTCTCGTCAGGCGAGCCCAGGTCGCCGCCCCACTCAAACTTGGTTTCGAGCGCACCTTTCGCATGACCTTCCTGCAGATTCTTTACCGCCTCGTCATAACTGATTCGCGGAAAAGGCGCCTCAATCTTTTCGAGCTTGGAAATATCGCGGCCAATGGTTTGCAAATCGGCGCGCCGCTTCTCCAGGCAGCGCTTCACGATGAAACTAATGAGGCCCTCGGCCAGTTCCATCACGTCGTCGAGCTCGGCATAGGCAACTTCCGGTTCGACCATCCAGAACTCCGTGAGATGGCGCCGCGTCTTCGATTTTTCGGCGCGAAACGTTGGACCGAACGAATAGACTTTGCCCAGCGCCATGGCAGTCGCTTCTACATAAAGCTGGCCTGACTGGGTGAGGAAAGCCTCTTCGTCGAAATAATCGACCGGGAACAATGTACTCGTACCCTCGCACGCCGCGGGAGTAATGATCGGCGGATCGGTCAACGTGAAGCCGCGTTCGTCAAAAAAGTCGCGGGCGGCCTTGATGATCTCGGCCCGCACCCGCAGAATCGCCGCCTGGCGCTGCGAACGCACCCACAGATGACGATGTTCCATCAGGAAGTCGGTGCCGTGTTCCTTGGGCGTAATCGGGTACGGCGAAGACTCGGGCACGCGCTGCACGACCCGCACATTCGCCACATCGAGTTCGTATCCCCCGTGAGCGCGCTTGTCAGCGCGAACTTTGCCTTCGACGATCACGCTCGACTCCTGAGTCAGAGTCTTGATGGCGTCGAACACTTCCGGAGCAACTGCGTTCCTCGGAACCACGCCCTGGATGATTCCCGAGCCGTCGCGAAATTGCGGAAACAAGAGCTTCCCACTCTCGCGCAGGTTGTAGAGCCAGCCGCGGATGGTGACCGACTGGCCTTCATGCTTCCCGATTTCTGCAATCGTGGTAACAGGTGAGGACATGAATCTGATTTTGTAATTGGGAAATTTAGTAATTGCGTAATTGAAGGTCCACTCGCTATACGCGCTGGCTTTCAAATTACCCAATTACAAAATTACTCAATTAACCAATTCCTTCGAGCTGCTCAAATGCCGGCCCGAGTCTTTCCAGTGCGTTTACCTTCTCATCCTCCGCGAGTTCCAGCAGCAGTGGCGGGGTTTGGGGAGCAGAGCGAAGCAGTTCCATGGCTTCTTTCCAATCAATGGTTCCCTGCCCCGGCCACAGATGTGAATCCTTGTCCTTGGCGTTGTCGTGAACGTGGGTGGACCGAATGTGATTCCGCAAAATTTCAAATCCAGCGCTTACTGAGCCCTCGAGGTGAGCATGGCCGAAGTCGAAACAGACGCCAACATCGTCGAAGTGCGCGCTCCGAATCATTTCTACCAGGCGATCGGGGGTCGATAGTTCGTTGGGAATGTTTTCCAGCAGGATGCGAACCCCCAGCGGCTTGGCAAAAGCCCGCAGGTGCTCGATGGAGGTCATGGCCGCCTCGAACTTCTTGTCGCTGAAACTTTCGTTGGGCGTTCCCAGATGCTGTACCAGAAAACGGAATGGAATCTGCTCGGCAATTTCGAGAGCGCGCTTGATTTCGTCCATGGCCTCGATTCGCGCCGCGCGATCGATAGAAGCAATGTTCACCGGGGGCGCGCCCGCGCGGCCCCACTCGTAGTCGGAGTACAGAGGCGAGTGGACTGAGTTGAGCGGAATACCGCTGCCCTTGAACCAGTCGGCAATTTCCTTGACGTGGGCCTTGCGGTTGGCATAGTCGATGTGCTGGCGCGCCGCAAAAATCTCAATCGCCTGCACCCCGCAGCGCGACAGCCCGTCCAGAATGCCGGGATGAAGCCGCTCTTTTACGAACAGATATGTTGAAACCGCCTTCTGCATATGCGTCTCTTAGAGCAATTGTTGATTGATGATTCTTGATTGAAAAACCTAAAATATGCCAGAGATTTTGACTTTCAATCAAAAATCAAAAATCATCAATCAACAATGCCTTTCTAGTACCCCACTGCCTTTCCGCCGTCGCGCACGTCGCTGGCGCCCAGCCGCTCTCCGGTTTCGGTATCCACGGCGATGCACTCCGCGTCGCTCCAGTAAGGCGCCACATTCGTTCCGTAATGCAGCCCGACTTGCACGCTGTACCCCATGTGCTGCAGCAGATTCAAAGTATCGGGCGAAAACCACTTCTCGACGTTCACCACATCGGGCATCCATTGATGATGAAATCGAGGCGCGTTCACAGCTTCCTGAATATTCATGCCGTAATCCACCACACCCATCAAAACATTGGCCACGGTGGTGATGATCTTGGAACTTCCCGGCGAACCCAGCACCATGACAGTCTTGCCGTCGCGCACCACGATCGTTGGAGTCATCGAAGACAGCGGGCGCTTCCCTGGCCCGATCGCATTCGTGTTGCTTTGAATCAGGCCATCTGAGTTGGGCACGCCCGGCTTGGAAGAAAAATCATCCATCTCGTCGTTGAGCAAAAATCCCAGGCCGTCGGCGGTGACCCGCGATCCGAACCAGGCGTTGATAGTCGTAGTCACCGCTACGGCGTTGCCGTCGGCGTCCATCACCGAATAGTGCGTCGTGTGATTCGATTCCCGCGGCGCCATCGCCGGCGGATGCGCGGAGGCATACCGCTCCAATTCGCTGAAAATCACGGGACGCTTCAAGTCCTTGCTCGGAGTCGCGTGCGCTGGGTCAATGGTCTCCTCCCAGGCAGCCGCATATTTCTTGTCAATCAACTGCGCCACGGGAATCTTCGCGAAATCCGGATCGCCCATGAACTCGGCACGATCGAAAAATGCCCGTCGAAAAGCCTCGATCGTATAATGCATCGACTGCGCCGACCGGTCGCCCATCTTGCCGAGATCGTAGCCTTCCAGAATATTAAGGATTTCAATCAGCACAGCTCCGCCCGAGGACGGCGGCGGAGCGCTGATCACTTCATACCCGCGATATGTCCCGCGCACCGGTTCGCGCTCTTTCACTTCATAGCGCGCCAAATCGTCGCTGGTGATCAGCCCTCCGCCCTTCTGCATGGCCGCGGCAAGTTCCCGCGCCAGTGATCCGTGATAAAAATCGTCCGGCTTCTCCGCAATCCGCTCCAAAGTCTTAGCCAGGTCGGGCTGGCGAAAAATCTCACCCTGCTTGTAATAGTCGCCATTGCGCTGAAACACGCGGCGCGATTCTGGAAACTCCGCCAGATGCCGGTCATGCATATCGGCGGCCTCTCCCCAGGTCAGAGCATATCCCTCGCGCGCCAGATGAACCGCAGGAGCCATTACTTGTTTGAGCGTCAGCTTGCCGTATTTTTGCTCGGCAAAAACCATTCCTGCCACCGAGCCCGGGACGCCGATCGCCTTGTAGCCAATTTCGCTGGCGTCCGGAATCACGTTGCCTTGCGCGTCCAGATACATATCGCGGGTCGCCGACGCGGGAGCTTTTTCGCGGTAGTCGAGAAAGTGCGCCTTGCCATCGGCCATGCGAATGAGCATGAATCCGCCGCCGCCTATATTTCCAGCGGCGGGGTGCACCACGGCCAGCGCGAATCCCGTGGCTACGGCGGCGTTAACGGCATTCCCGCCCGCCTGCATGATCTCCACGCCCGCACGAGAGGCCAGTTCGTGCACGCTCACTACGATGGCATGCGCGGCATGAACTGGCGACGTGGATGCGGCGACGGGAACCGCGGCAGCCGCCGCCAGCAGCGCCATCAAGAGTAAAATCAATAATTTATGTGGAGATCGCATTCCGATTGCGGCTCACCGCTTAAGCGCAAACTTTGAGGCTAGCCGACGGCGGCAACTGGAGTCAAATCAGTTGGGAAGAGTCTCAATCGTGAGGCATCCCGGCGTTCTGATATATTCTCGCCAAGCGCCGCGCCCGCGTGAGCGAGTATGCTCTCTGCATCGCGGGCGGGGCGACCGCGCCACACTCATTCCCCCAATTGCTTGATCACCGTCACCTTGCTGTAGGCCACCCGGAAGCCCAGCCGCTCTGCGTTGCGCTGCGAGGTTGTGCCGCCTTGCGTGACTACCGCAGCATACTCGCAGCCGGCCTTGACCGCGGCCGCCGTGCGGGCGCACAGCAGGGCCGTCTGCAGGCCGCGTCCGCGAAACTCGGCGAGCGTGCCCGCGCCGCATAGCGCGAAGACCTTGTGCTTGGGGATGACCAACCCTGTGCCGCATGCCACCAACCTGCCCGCTACGCTAGCCACGAAGGGCAACGCCCCATCCAGCTGATAGAAGGGCGCGATCAATCCGCGAAACGCCTCGGGCGCGCCGCCGGGGAAGAATGCATTCTCCACGATCGCGCCCGCGGCCTCGGCTTCTTCCATCCGGCTGCGTCGAATCTCGCACCCCGCCGGGGCCGGAGGAAACTCCTCCTCCACATTCAGCTTCCGGTAAAGAACATTATTCAACTCCGCGATTGCATAGCCGCGCTCCTTGAACATCTCAAATACGGCCGGCTCGTGCATGGGACACAAATCCACCTGCGACGGAGCCTTCTTCGCGCGATAGAACTGCTCTATGCGATTCAGATCCTCGGGCGTGAGCGGACGGTCGAGCCCCACCCCGGTCGCACGCCCGATGGGCGAACCCAGCCCGGCAAAGACCATATGGCCGCCGCAAATTTCTTCCTCCGCTGCGCCAATTTCAGGCCGCGTCTTCTGAAATGTCCGCGCGTATAACACTTGCGGCATCTCTTCAATCGACTCCAGACGGCGAGCCAATGCCTTATCCACGAATTGCATGACAGAGATCCTTTCTGGTAGGAGACGCTAACTGGCAAGAGCGAAGAGCGAAGAACGAAGAACGCGCACACTTCCACTGGCGTCCGGCTCAACGTTACAGCGCGAAGTCTAAAGGACGGCAGTCATAAGCAGAGCGACAGATTACCCGGAGAGTCGCCTAGGTTCAAGGGAATGTTCAAGTGAATTATGACGCGTTATCTCCGGCGCACGTAGCGACAGCCGCCTCGGCTGTCCCGCGACGGCGCAGCCGAGCGGCACCCCCGAATCGCAGCCAGGTGGCTCATTCTAAATAAATGCTTCCCGATTCCCCCTGCCGGTGGGAAAATACCGGCCCATGTTCACTTTCCGGCTTGCTCTCCTGTCCTTGTTGATCTGCACCTGGCAACCCATCGCGGTCGCCGCGGCCGGGCCGCAGACTCTTCGCTACACGATTTCTTCCAACGGCAAGGTCGCCGGAAATGAAGTTGACAACTACCTTCCCGACGGCCGTGTCGAGAGCACGTTCGAGTTCAACGATCGCGGCCGCGGGCCCAGGATTTCGGCGGTCTACGTCCTCGACGCCAACAGCCTGCCGGTCCGCGTCGATGAAACCGGCAACGACTACCTGAAGGCGTCCGTCGATGAACATTTCGAAATCAAAGATGGCGTTGCTCACTGGAAAAGCACAACGGAGGACGGTCATGCTCCCGCGGGAAGCTTTTATGTCAGCAATAACGGAGCCGCGGCCGAGCTGGCTTTTCTGATCGCAGCTTTGCAGAAGGCTCATGGAGCACCGGTCCGCCTGTTTCCGGCTGGCGAAGCCCGGCTTGAGCGCCTGACGGACGCGACGGTCGAAGATCACGGGCAGAAATTGCACGTGACCGACTTCGCCATTACCGGACTTTCTTACGAGCCGCAAACCCTGTAGCTGGATGACGAGCAGCGCTTCTTCGCCATCCCCGGTACCTGGTTTGCGCTTCTCAGAGAAGGATGGGAGAAAACGAACGATCAGCTCTATGCCATCGATATCAAAGTGCGCGACGAGCGCTACGCACACCTGGCTAAGGATTTGGCGAGGCATCCCGCGCATCCCGTCGCCGTCGAACACGTGCGCCTGTTTGACTCCGAGCACGCGATCATGCGCGAGGATCAGACAGTTGTCGTGACCGGGGACCGCTTCACCTCAGTCGGCCCATCAAGTTCCGTGCACCCGCCTGCGGACGCTGAGCACTTTGACGGAACCGGCAAGACCATTCTCCCCGGCCTGTTCGATATGCATGTGCATGCCCAGGCGCTGGATGGCATCCTGAACATCGCCAGCGGCGTGACCAGTGTCCGCGACATGGGGAATGATATCGAGCAACTCCAGCATCTTCAGGACCAGTGGCAGAACGGCACCGCCATCGGCCCGCGAGTGTGGAAGGCGGGATTCATCGACGGCCACGGCCCTTTTCAGGCGCCCACTGGACTCTATGCCGACACGGCCGTTGAGGCCGAAGCCGCCGTGAACCGTTACGCCGATCTCGGCTACGTTCAAATCAAGCTCTACAGCTCGCTCAATCCTGATTTTGTGCCCGCGATCGCCAAACTCGCGCACTCCCGCGGACTTCGCGTGAGCGGCCATGTTCCCAATGGCATCACCGCCTCGCAGTTCGTAAAAGACGGCGCCGATGAAATTCAGCACATCAATTTCATCTTCCTGAACTTTTTCGCGTCGCGAGTCAAAGATACGCGCACGCCGGAGCGCTTTACCGCGGTCGGGGCGAATGCTGCGAAGCTCGACCTGCAATCCCAGCCGGTGAATGACTTCATCCAGCTTCTGCTGGACCACCACACGACCGTGGATGTAACGCTGGCGACGTTCGAGGCAATGTTTACCGGGCGTCCCGGGCAGGCATCCCCGGACTTGACGCCGGTTCTGAAGCGCCTCCCCGCACAAGTTCAACGCAGCGCCTATAGTGGCGGCCTGCCCGTCACCGCGGAAAACGACCAGCTCTATAAAGATTCCTATCGCGCCATGCTGGCCATGACCAAGCGCATGTACGAGGCCGGCGTCCCCATCCTGGCGGGTACCGACGCCACGGCCGGGATTATGTTGCATCGCGAATTGGAACTGGAGGTTCAGGCGGGCATTCCGCCAGCGAAATCGCTACAGATTGCGACCTGGAACGCCGCCCGGCTCTTGAAACAGGAAAAAGAGTTGGGCTCGATTGCCGGAGGCAAACGCGCCGACTTTCTGCTGGTGGAAGGAAATCCCGCAGAGCACATCAGCGACATCCGCCGCTGCCGCCTGGTGATGAAAAACGGCACTCTCTACAACAGCGGAGACCTGTACGCCGCAGTCGGCATTCAGCCCGCGGAATAGGCTAAGGAAAAGATGAAAGAGCCCCAGTCGCGCGAAGTTACTTTGAAATCCATCCTGCATTCAGCAGCATTTCGTGAGCAATCTGAGTCACCGAACGATCGTCGGTGGTAACGCTGAAATCCTCCAGTCGCGCACGATCCAGAATGGAATTCAACTTTGCGACCCGAGCAACAAATTGCTCCTGCAAAACGCCCAACTCGCGCGTCTTAACGCGCTGCCGCATCGTTCTAATGTTCGCAGTGAGGCGACAAACGATCGTGTTCCTGGCGGAAACGGCCTTGCGGCAGCATTCCAATGCGGTACGGTGCTCAATCGCGCGTGCCACCAGGAATCGACGTATTCCGAGGGCAGCGTAGTTTTTGCAGGCACAGTGAAGATTGCGGTACATCACAACATCATTGCTCGCGCCGGAGGACAAATGTGCAAGTCCAAATGCATCGAGGTCGAGCGCGGCGTGGGCAATGTTTTGGAGTGCCAGGATGTCCGACGCTTCGCACAGAACGCTGGTTTTGCCCGTGCCCATCGAACCCGTAATGATAAGTAACAAATTCCGCTGCATTGCTATTCAATTGTTCCCTCAATCAGGACCTTAACTGAAAGCCGATGGCTAATAGCCGTTCTCTTCACACCTGCTGTCGCGCCTCGCCCAGCGATACGCTCACGTCGATCTTTTTCTTACTGCGGTAAATGGTCACTTTGACCCTCTCGCCGGCGCGATGATTGTTCATCATCTGCGAGAGATCCTGCTCGTCTTCTACTTTCTGATCGTCGATGGCAACGATCAGGTCGCCACCCAGCGTGATGGCCGTATTCCCCAGGTAGGCGCGCTCCGTGCCGGCGCGCAGTCCGGCCTGATCGGCGGAACTGCCCGGGGTCACCTGAATGATGAGCAAGCCGTAGTCAACCGGCAAGCCGATTTCATCCGCCAGTGCGGGACTGATCGGAATCGTTACAACGCCCAGCGCCGGGCGGCGCACGCGGCCCAGAGTCATCAGATCGTTCAGCACCGCCTTCGCCGTATTGATGGGAATGGCAAAGCCGATACCAGCGTTCTGCCCAACGCTGGAAAGAATCATGGTATTGATGCCGATGACTTCGCCGTGCCAGTTCATCAACGGGCCGCCGGAGTTGCCGGGGTTGATGGCGGCATCGGTCTGAATGGCTTCGTCGATCATCGCCCCGTTCGGCTCACGCACAGGACGGATGGAACTCACAATTCCCCGCGTCATCGTTCCCGCCAAACCAAACGGATTGCCGATGGCATACACTTTCTGGCCCACCTGGAGATTGCGCGAATCGCCCAGCACGGCCGGAACCAGATCCGGCGCTTTAATCTGGATCACCGCCAGATCGTGCGGCGGGTCGGTGCCAACGACCGTCGCTTTATACTTTTTCCGGTTGTGCATCGTGACTTCCACCTGCCGCGCGTCGGCGATCACGTGATAATTGGTCAGAATGTGTCCTTCCTTATCGATCACAAATCCCGACCCCTGCCCCTCCTGCGGCACCAGGCCGTAGAAAAAATCAAACGCCATAGCGCGTGAAGTAACGTTCACCACCGACGGGATATTTCTCTTGTAGACGGAAATATTGTTCTGTTCTTCGCCGTCCAGCGATTCATTGAGAGCCGCCTCGGTGATCTCCACCTGGGCCGGGTGGCTCAGCCAGTTCGAGGGATGCAATCCGCCGGCCTGCGAGTTCGAACGCCAGGTGGTGAAGTAAAAGAACGCGCCAGCCAGGGCCAGCGCGAAAAACAAGGGCCGCATGACTCTCATAATTTCAATCCATCCGAAGATTAGTACGATGTGTTGGAGTAAAAAGGTCCCTGAATTGATTCTAACAATGCCCCGGCCAGTAAGCACGTTGCGGCAACAATCACGTAGGGATAGCCGCCCCTGGCTTGCGGCCAGAGCGAAGCTCGGTCGCCATAGCATTACTCAGGACGCTCCTGAAAGAGTGCTCAGATCCTGCCACACCACCCGCACTTGCTCGCGTGTCTGGTCAAGCGACCTAGAGTTATCAATCACATAATTCGCCCCTTTGATCTTCTCCTCGTCGGGCAATTGCGCGGCCATGCGGCGCTCCACCTCCTTGCGCGCAGTCTCCAGGTCAACCTTCTGGCGCGCGGCAAAACGGACCACCCTCTGCTCCTCACTGCAGGTAACGACAATCAGGCGATCAAAACGATTGCCGGCGCCGGCCTCGAGAATCAGAGCGGCTTCGACGATGGCAACCGCCCCGGGGTCCTGCCGGCCCATCTCCTCCATCCACGCATCCTGGCTGCAAATGACCGCGGGATGCACGATGCGGTTGAGTTCTTCGATTCGGGATTGCGGGACGCGCTCGCCTTCGGTAGCGGCCGGACCAAATGCAGCCTCCGCCAGCTTCTCGCGATTCACGCTGCCGTCGCGATTGAGAATCTCACGGCCAAAGTGGCGCACCACTTCGTTATAGACAGCCTCGCCCGGCTGCATCAGGGAATGTGCAATGCGATCCGCCTGCACCAGATGCGCGCCCAACGCAACCAACATCTCGCCGACCACCGACTTGCCGGCGGCAATCCCGCCGGTGAGTCCGACTTTCAGCAAACGGCCTCCGCGCGAAAAGCCTTCACCACACAGACACAGAGGCACAGAGAGAAACGAAGAAAGAAAGTACAAGGGTTTCTCTGTGACTCGGTGTCTCTGTGGTCAATTCGCATTGAATCGTTGAATCGTCAAGTGCGCGACAACTCGGGCACACGGCTTCCCCGGCGCATTTTCGCCGCCTTCACCGTGTTGAACATCAGCATCGCGATGGTGAGCGGGCCGACTCCGCCGGGCACTGGGGTGAGCGCTCCCGCAACCTGCTCGACTTCCGGATGCACGTCGCCCATGAGCGTCAACCCTTTCTTGCGGAAATTTTCCTCCCGCTTCCCATTGCCGGCAAAAAAACGCTGGAATTCCGCCGCGTCGCTCACGGTATTCATTCCTACGTCGATCACCGTCGCTCCCGGCTTTACGAAGTCCCGGGTAATCATTCCCGCGCGTCCTATGGCCGCCACCAGAATGTCGGCCCGCCGACAGACACCGGGCAGGTCATGCGTCTTCGAGTGGCAGACGGTCACCGTGGCGTTCGCATTCAGCAGCAACATTGCGGCAGGCTTGCCCACAATGTCGCTCCGACCCACGACCACGGCTTCCTGTCCGGCGACGGCAATCCTGCTGCGTTTCAAGATCTCCATCACTCCGGCGGGCGTGCAAGGAACCAGCCCAGAGCGCTGTGTCGAGAGAAAGCCGACGTTGACCGGATGAAATCCGTCCACATCCTTGGCCGGGTCGACAGCCATCAGTACTTTCTTCGCATCGACGTGGGTTGGCAGCGGCAATTGCACGAGTATGCCGTCGACATCCTCGCGCCGATTGAGATCGTCGACCAGCGCCAGCAGTTCGGTGGTAGTCGCAGACTCGGGCGGAGCGAGCTTTTCGCTGTAGATGCCCACCTCTTCACAGGCTTTAACTTTGCCCCGCACATAGATTTCGGACGCAGGGTTGTGCCCGACAAGAACAACGGCCAGCCCCGGACGCACTCCGGCAGCGGCCATCGTTTTCACTTCCGCGGCAACTTCGCCGCGAATCTCTTGCGCGATTTTCGTTCCGTCGAGAATGGTGGCAGGCATGAATGGGCTTCCGGCGCTCGGCTTCGGGCTTCCGCCTCTAAAATCTTACACTGCGAAGACCACCTAGTGCGGCCAACCATGCGAACCTCGCTTCACGACCGAGTCACAGAGACACCGAGATGAACAACCCAGAATTCTGCTCCCGCGGCAACTTTGGGAGCCCTGCCGCCAGACGCCGTTTTTTAGGTGTTCCATTTTTCTCCGTGCCTCTGTGTCTCTGTGGTGAAAAGCATTGTGAGAGACACGCCCCGTCCATGTCGTACAATGCCCAAGTCATGCTTTCCAAAGAACTCCTGGAAATTTTAGTTTGCCCGGCTTGCAAGCAGGCGCTCGAATATCGCGAAAAGCCAGAAAGCTTGAAATGCAAGCAGTGCCATCGCGTCTACGCGGTGAAAGATGACATCCCAATCATGCTGATCGATGAGGCCACGATCGAGCCGTAGCGTGGCGCGATTGCTGTTTTTTGATTGCTGATTGAAAACCTGGCACAATCCACTTTGAGCTTTGCAGTCAAAAATCAAGAATCAACAATTCCCTACCGCAACTGCCATGGCGACCGCTCCGGCCAATGACCCATCGCCTCTTCCGCCCAAGCCGCGGACTTACCGGTATGACACGACGTGCACGGACTCGGAATCCCATACTTGGCTGTAGCAGACGGCGGGACGAACCGGAAGGTATGGGCATGAACGAACGCCCCCGGAACGCCTTCGGTTTCGATGGCCGGCATGTGACAGGCAACGCACTCGCTTCCAGCGCTTTCGTCTTTGTGATGGGTGTGTTCCGCGAGCGTAGCGGTGTGCGGCCCGTTCGCCGACGACGGTCCATGACAATCCAGGCAAATCTGATTGGCAGGCTTCCTTAGCTGAGCGTGGTTTCGCGTGCCATGCGCGTCATGGCACGAGGCGCAGGTGATGCCATGCTGGTACATGACGCTCTGCGCAAAGTCGTTGCCCTGCATGCGATTCTTATGCGCCGTGCAGTCGGGAAAATAGTAGAACGTGGTTTGACCCAGCGTGCAGTCCTCGAGTTTCCAATAATCTTGCAGTCTCAGGCCCACGCGATATCCGACCGGCCAGTCGTAATACTTTCCATCGATGGGATTGGCCAGGGGCTGCCCCTGGGAATGGCATGAGATACACGCATCGGTGGCGGCTACCGTGTCCATCTGCGCCGGATTGACAATGTTGACGCGCGTGGGATGCTCCGCATGCTCGCTGCCCGGTCCATGACAGCGCTCGCAACCCACATTCCACTCCGCGACCTGCTTGGTCCCGATGTTGTAATCGACAGAATGGCAGCCATCGCAAGTCGGACCAGTTGGCCGCTTCATGTTGTCTGGCGGATACACCGCTCCCCACCAATCCCCACCTGTCACTGGAACCATACAAGGACGCCACGTGTGGTTGCCGACAACCCATTGCGCGGGCAGCGGAAAATAATCGTCGCCAATCCTGGTGAAGTAGCGCTGCTTCCAGATGCTGCCGTAGACAAACGCAACCTGATCCGCGGTGAACCTGGCTACATTGTTAGTTGCGAGGTCGGGAATGATGGCGTCAGGATGAGTGCGGGGATCGCGCACCACGTTTGCCATCGGCGTCTTTTTCCACCGAGTGTAGATCTCTGCATGGCATTTCTCACAAGCCTGCGAGCCAACATAATGTGCCGAACTGGCGGTGCTCGCTTGTTGCGCTCGTTCTGCCTGGCTGAGTGGCCGCAGAGTTCGAATAAAGAGAACAAGTTTCCAACTGGCGCCCGACGAGTCCGTGTGCGGGTTGCCCCAGGCAGGCATTCCGGTCAGCTGCACACCGTTCTCGATGATGTAGCGAATCTCGCCATCGCTGAGATTCTGCGTTGCAGCAGCGCGCAGATCGGGCACTCGAGGATAGAGATTCCGCCCCATCGGTGTCTTACCGCTGCCATCGACTCCATGACAAGCCGAGCACTGGGTAAGGAACAATTCCCGGCCTTGCTGGAGAGTATCCAAAGTCGGAGCAATCGGATTTTTTTCGTGGCGCTCGTGTGCGGGAACCGACAGATCCCGGATGGTTCTAGCCAGAAACGACTCCCAGCGGGAAGGTTCTGCCGAGGCGCGGAATCCCCGCCGGATTAACAAAAGCCCGCAGGCAGCGGCCACGACCACCATTACCACGAGTCCCAAAAACGCAATTTTCAGGGCTTTCATGCTGGGGTTTAAGAGCTTGGTTCTGCGCTCCCGCGAATGCAGGAATTGCGTCTAGGCATTCTAATCCACGGTCGCCGCCACTATCGTGCTCACAAGTGGGGATGTCCCTGTCTGATACGCGGTTACACAACCCGTCAGAAAGCGACACATAGTGTCAGCCTTGAGATTACTTGTGGGTACGAACGGAATCCGCGCAGCCGGACATGACCAGAGGAGTTTGCCCGCAACTTTCGCCATCCACACGGGTTAAACCTATTAGCTGACGCTTATGGAACGCTACAGGAAAGCCTGCATAACTACGGCAAAAGAATTGCATGCAACTTCCACAAGTGCCGATGAGTCTAAGTAGGCAAAGGAAGCACAAGGTCGGAGTCGGAGGTGATGACGGCCATGACGAACCAGAAGAAGATGAGCGAAAAGCTGATGAACGACAAAGACAGATTCACCATAACGGAACTGGCGGCGCTGAGGAACGATCTGCTGCAGGGCGGCATGATCGACTCCTATGAGGCAGCCGAACTGCTCCAGGTGTTTCTGATGGGCCGTGGATATGGAGTATCGCCCAAGGCAGCGCTGGACGCTGCCGGCCGCGTGGAAATGGCCGGGTGTGCATTGCCCGTCCTCATGCACGAACTGGAGAACTTGGCGATGGTGATGTAAAGCTGTGCGCAGGTAGCGGCCCGTGATCCTGCGACGCGCATTTGAGAGTGAAGAATAGAACAAGAGTTCGGTAAATCGACATACTGAGTCGGCCATCGAAACAAGATCGGACGAACCAGTTCTACGACGGAAAGCCGGGTGAACCAGCCCGGCTTTGTTGTTTCTGATAGGCGCCTGCGGCATGCGCAGCGTCAGCCTCCATTCCTTAGAAATTGCGCTGTTACTCGAAGGACGCGACTGAGGTGTCCTGCACTTCATTTCTCGCACGGGCCGACTCCCGGATTGAAGGTATGGAGGGTGCCCTGATCCGTATAGCTTTTCACCCAGCCGCTGCCGTCTCGCTTCTGCTGCTTTTTCTGTCGTCCTCATGTTCTGCACGCACCGAGCGGCCCTCCACAGCATCCGCCGAGACCGACGGTAGTCGGCCCTGCCAAATGGGACCGTTCGTCCCAAGAGCTCTCCGCCGCCTTCTGGACATTGGAGCCAGGATGGAATACCGACGTTGAGACGCGGAACAACCTAACCTCAAGAGAGCTTACGATTACTCCCGTGCTCCGATCACTTTCGGGGCAGTGGGAGGCGAACATCGCAAGATCACTCTGGAGCTCATCCCCGCGCGGGTGGGGCGTCGGTCGTCCCGTGAAACTTCGGACACGATGGCCATGGCCGCTGGCCCACCCCTTGTGCAGGGGTGGGCCAGCATCGAGCACTCTGCTTATGGTTGGCGTGTCGCTTTTATCTTTTTGAGGGCGGCCGGATCGGTCACCTTCCTGGTACCTTCCTCCTTGAGAAGGGTCAGCGAATCCGCGGCGTTGAAGGGGAATTCGCGCACCGAGTTTTGCGATGCCTGCCCAACATTGCTGAGCGTGATATCCACCCGGCGGTTGCTGGCCAGGATAATCGTTCTCATATGATCGAGAATCCTCCGCCGATCCTCCGAGCTTAACTCGGGGTTTCGTTCAACCGCGGTTCTCACCTGCTTGTCGGTGAGATTCTCCTGTTCGCCAAACCCCTGGGTCTGGATGTTAGCCGGGGGAACACCAAGCGCGCTCAGGAAGCCCTTTACGCGGTCCACGCGACGTTGAGAGAGTGCCTGATTGTATTCCACCGATCCCCGCGGATCGGCATGGCCTTCCAGAGTCAGGCGAGCGTCCGGCTTGACTTGAAGATAGATCAGGAAATCACTGGCCAGCGCCGTAAGAGTTTTCTCCTGGCTGCCCAGCAGGCCGGCGTCGGGATTTTCAAGCCGGGGCTTCGCGGTCGCGAAATAAACGCTGTGCAGCGCAAGCCTCTTTTCGATGGCGACAACGTCAATCGGCGGGGGCGGCGGTGCTTGCAGGTTCAGCGTAGTGGAAGAGGAAGCGGTCAGCGGGTGATAACGGTCATCGGCTACGTTGCAGGTTACGATGATAGTCCCCGCTGGCGCGCCCGCGGTGTCCAGAGTTGCGTTAGAAGTCTGGCCGTTAATATTTCCGGCGCTGGTGCTATAGCTATAGGACAGCCTGCGGCCGTCGGGACTGCTGGCTACCGCAGTGATGGTTGAGCTTGCTCCCATCGGCAGGTTCGCGGGATCGGACGAGCATGAAATCACCGGAGGGCTCGGTTCCTTTACCGTAAATCTGGCCGTGCAGGAGGCGACGCCCTCGGGACTGCCGTCTGCCATCCTGGCCGTCACGTCATAGGAACCGGATCGCAAGCCGTTGGTGTCAATTTGCGTGGAGGCGCCAGTTTCGCCGGTGCCCACTCCGGAACCGCTCCAACTGTACGTAATGGTACGTTGCGGATTGAAATTCGACCCTTCCGCGCTCGCGCTTACAGGCTCGCCGGCGAAGACGTCGCCCGGCTGAACCGAGCAGGCGGCCCGAGGCGGGGTGACTTTATGTTCTCCCCCCCAGGTGAACACAATGCCGGCCTGCGCCCGCATGCCCCGCAGATCGGTGCTGCGCGTCGTGGCCGAAGGACCGTAGCGATAACTGGACATCACGTAGTCCACTCTGGGCAGCCGCAGAGCCACATGTCGGCTTACTTTGAAGTCAAGGCCGCCGCCGAACATGAAACCTAATTTATTAATGTCGTGAAAAGCGTCCGGCGAAAGCCGGTGATCGCCCACCAACGCTTCGAGAAATGGGGCAACGTGAGTCGTTCGGAAGGTAAACTTCGGCCCGATAGAAATGTTAGAGAAAGCGGTGTCGTCAATCCGCATCGCCAATCCAGTCTCTGCGCTGTGAAAATCCGCGCTGCCATCCAGCGTCAGGCCGAACCACCGCCGGAAGTCATAGGTAAGACTTCCACCCAAGCCCCATGGATTCGATTCCAGCGGGCTGCCCACCGGCAGTACTCCTCCGGGAAGCATGGCGTGCAGGTAGGAGTTTGGATAAAGGAAGGAATACCCCCCGTAAACCTCCCACTTGGGGGCGGGTGGATCTTGCGCTACCGCCCAGCTGCTGAAGATAAACAGGACCGCAATCGTTGCCGGCAGCATCGCCGAGACACGACCAGGATGACGCTCTAAAAGAGATGACATGCGAAATGCTCCTCCGAACTGAATGAACTGACTCCCACTTTCAGCCCAACCCGATAGCGGACCAGCGACGAGCTGGTCCACCATTCGAGAGCCGCTGAGCTCAAGGAGCTGTAACACTATTGCTGTCCAAAGTGACCGCGGCGTTGCGCGCAAAAGCCCTGCCGGTAAGAGTGGCACCCGTATCGAGGGTGACCGCCTGAAGCGCGATAATGGTTCCCTCGAAGATGGAGTTCGTGCCCAGTGTGGCCGAACTGCCCACCTGCCAAAAGACGTTCTTGGCCTGAGCCCCGCCGGAGAGAATGACCTGCGTGCTCCCCAAAGTGGTGAGTGTGGACCCAATCTGGAAGATGAAAACCGCGTTGGCATTCCCCTGCGCATCGAGCGTAACGTTACCGGCCGATAGCATGACCGTGCTCGACGTCTTGTACAGTCCGGGAGTGAAGGTGAGGCCGCTCATATCTCCGGGCAGAACGGCGGCATTCGGCAATCCTGCCGCATAGTTATAAGCGGTGGTCAAGTCCAGTTCGGCTTGCGCCGCTGTGGAATCGGTTACGTGCATCACCGCCGGAGGAGTAAGCGTTCCGGGAGGAAACCCGGTTACGGCGCTTCCCGGACTTAGCCCGACATTTCCACCCGTAATGATGGTCGGGCCGGTATTAGTGACCGTGGAGCCGGCCAGAATTACAAAATTCGCAGCCGATCCCAACGGTACCGCCGTCTGACAGGCCTGCGTAGCCGTGGTGAAACTCCAAACATAGTTGGCGGCCAGGGCATTGCCCGACACATCCTGCGCCCCCGTCGTAATGGTGGCTGTGTAAGTGGTGCTGAGAGCCAGATTGCTGGAGGGGGTGAAGGCCGCAATTTTGCCCGTGCCGTCCAGTGTTACCGCACCCGTGATGCCGGCCACCGTGAATGTGGTGGTGTTGATGGTTACTGGGTTCATCGCCTCGCTGAAAGTGGCGGTAACGACGATGTTGGGGCACACTCCCACCGCACCATTTGGAGGCGTGACAGAAATCACCGTAGGCGGCGGTGGCGCCGAGCATGCCGCTGCGGCCGTGGTGAAAGTCCACACATAGTTACTCGCCAATGCGTTGCCGGACGCGTCCTTCGCCCCAGTGGTGATCGTGGCGGTATAAAGTTTGCTGAGACCTAGACTGGCGGATGGGGTAAAGGTGAAAATCTTGTTGGTAACATCGTGCGTCACCGTCCCGGTTACGGCAGGTGACACGGTAAAGGTCGCGGTCGTAATCGTAGTTGGGTCCATCGCCTGCGGGAAAGTGGCCGCGATTACCGTATTAGGACATATCCCAACGGAACCATTGGGGGGACTCACGGACACAGGCGGCGACGGTGGCAGACAAACCGCGGCTCCGGTGGTGAAGGTCCACACGAAATTACTGGCCAGCGCATTGCCGTACATATCGTGTGCGCCAGTGGTGATGGTCGCCGTGTATGCCGTGCTCAGCGCGAGAGCGTTATTCGGTGTAAAGATTGCCGTGTCGCTCGACGCATCGTAAGTCACCACTCCTTGCACGGCCGCGCCCGCCGCGGTCACCGTAAAGGTGGAACCATCGATTGACGTGGGATTCATTGCCTCGCTGAAAGTGGCGGTAACGATTGTGTTGGGGCATATACCTACCACGCCAACCGCAGGGGCGGCCGAGACGACCGTGGGTGCGGTTACGCCTAAAGTTGCGCCGGACTGCTTGTCTGGGTCGCTGCAGCCGACACCGACTATAAGCAGCAAGAATGTTATGACGCAGATCCTGTGACTATTGTACTTACGCATTACCGTCATTTGATTTCCTCTCGGCTCAACTAAACGCCTGACTCTTTTCGCAAACTAATCTAAGCGGGAGCTAAGCACAAGGCAGTTAGCCACACAGAGGTCTGTATCTTAGGTAGTAACTTCCCGTTTTGGATTTGTACTTTGAGCTATTTTGCACACTTTAAGTGCGCGGGTATGCACAGCAACAGCGACATATTTCATATAAGTGACTATCGACTCGGATATAACTTCAGTGATTAACCGTCACGGCGCGATAGCCCGATTGCAGCATTAGATTGGATTAAGGCGGGTGGCCCAGGCTTTTGGGCATCACCAACAAAGTGGGTGCCCCGTCCTTCGCGTTCTTTGCGAAGGGCGGGTACCACCGAGGGCCTGCGGCTGCGAAGCTAAGCCACCCGATCCCGGAACGAAATCATGGGCCATCCCTCATTCACCCGTACCACTCCGGACTCTTCGAGAAGATAGAAACGATAACTGCTTCAGCGCCACTGCTCGGGCGTTTCCACACCAGTCCGCGCTTTACTGGGTTGCGATGCATGTTGCGATGCATATACCGGAGTTTCTCCACGCGCTTCTTCGTCGTCCATACGTTGAAGTCCCATTCGTTGAAGTCAAAGAAGCGCGCCTGCCAGAACGCTCTGTGCTTGGGCTCGTCTCCAAACAGATTGCGTTGGCGCGGGTTCCTCCGTTTGCGCTTGGGCAACAAAGCGCGGGCCGTGCGCTGTTTCAAGACCTGCATCACCGTGGAGGGATTTCCAACCCCCGGCTCGGTGATGAGCAGGTGAATCTGTTCCGGCATGACGACATATCCGACGACCACGAACCGGTAGCGCTGGCGCGTCTGTTCCAGAATCGAGAAGAAGCGGTCGCGGCTGCGCGCGGCGCTCAGAAAAGGCAATCGCCGGGAGCAGGAGCAGGTGATAAAGTGCAGGTGATGAGCGCCGTAAGTGCGATGCAGTCCGCTGGGCATGACCAACCCCATGGTACCGGCAGCGTCGTACCCGCCCTTGCACAGAACGCAAGAGCGGGGCACCCACAGTTCCGGAACGGGTACGGAAAATACGGAAGGCTGGGCCACCCGTCCAACAACAGCTACTACTGGGGCGGATTCGGCAACCTGCAGTCAGTGGCCAACGGCGGCGGGACGCCGACCTGCGGTACGAGCGGCAATTGCGCGATTTACGACGCTTTCGGCCGTTTGGTAGAGTACAGCAACGGCAGCACTTGGATGGAAATCTTTCGAATGCAAGCCGGAGCAACCATGAACGTGAATGGCGCCAGTTTTATTTATACCGTGTGGCCTACGCCGGGAGGCGGGACCGTGTACAGTGGCGGAGGCGCTCCCTTTTATCACCACAAGGACTGGATCGGCAATGCCAGAGTTATCTCAAACGAGAGTTTCCCGTCTGTTTACGTTGATCGAGCATACACACCATTCGGCGAAATGTATGACGGTTTCGACGTAGTTTCGACCGGGGCGGTGGAAATGTTTGCGAGCTTGAGAAGTGTACTCGACAACGGAGTTATGTGGGACACACCGAACCGGGAATTGTCTATTGTGGGCCGCTGGCTGTCGCCGGACCCAGCCGGAGTGAATGCGGTTGATCCTACAAATCCCCAATCATGGAATCGCTACGCCTATGTGCTTAACAATCCCTTGTCGAACACAGATCCAACAGGTCTGGACTGTGTATACCTAGATGATCCCGGTACGGCGGTAGAAAGCATCGATCACAACGCGACACCAGCCGATTGCACCGGCGACGGTAACGGCGGCTACTGGGTGCCGGGTACGATAGGGAATGCGTCCTGGGTTACAAATATCGATCCAGACAGCGGCACGATCGGATCTTACAGCCTTCTAGGCGGTTCTCTTGCATGGAGCGCGAGTACCAACAACGATTATGGTATTGCCTGGGGAACCGTTGACGCCACAAACTATAGTGGTTCGGCCTGGAATTTTACAAAGTCGTTCTTTGGTGGATTCTCTCTAAGCACGAGATCTGGCACCTGCCTGGGAGTGTTTACCGACACTGTGAGCGCTCCTCTGAAACAGCTTCAGCGTTCTGCGAAAGACTTCGTTCCTCTGATTGTTGGGGCCATGCAAGCTGGCCCTGTCGGGTCGGCTTGGTACATGTCACAACTCAATAACATGGTGGCGAGCGGGGCCGCCGAGGCAGATCCTCAGGTGGCGGCAGTAGTCACGACTGCCGGAGCGGCAGCTGCTACGGCTGCGCCTTACGTGAGTGCAGCAGCACCCTATGTCGCCCCAGCCGGAGCGGACGCGCTGCTACTAAACGGTGTGATCAAGGAAGTACAGTCAGGAATGAGCGGGCATTGCACCTGGTGAAGGTCGAATGCAAGCCATGTCTGTCGACAGCTCTAAGGCAACTAGAGGAACGAGGTTAATAGATCGGTTAGCCTTGCTCGGCGCCGCCCTGCTGCTCATTGCAGTGGGCGGCAGCGCGTTCCTATTAGCCGACAAATACCGCGTGAGCGAAGCGTGGGTATTCGGGGCGTGGGCTGCGGCGTTCTTTTTTTTGATCGTGGGCTGGGGATACAGACGCAAGTTCCGAGACCCCGTCTTCGTTTCGTTTTTTCTGGGCTGGATGCTCCTGCATGTACTCGTATACCTGTTGATCTTGGCTTATCTGGGTTTCCTCTGGTACGTCCCAATTATGGTATTAGAGCTGTGGGTCGGTTACACCATTGCGATCTGGCAGTTCGGCCCTCCGCCGGATAAGGGCATCCGATGAGAGGCGTTTTCCGGGGCGAGCTTTTTGCGCCGCCTTCGGCGCGGACTTGTTGATTCTTAAGGTGAGAAACCTAAAGGGCCCTAAGGACAGTCGCCAGTGACCTGCCCCCTGCTTTCGTTCACGTAAGAATACGACAACTTTCTGCTGCTTCCTTTCCGGTTTGAGCCGGGATGGGGGAGCGCGACGGGCAAGGGATGGCGTTTGAATCCCTTGCCCCTCGCTCAGCTGTGTAGAAGCTTGCAGCGTGCGCCGCAAACTCCTTCGGAGTTTTGTATCCCAAACTGCTGTGCGGACGCTTGACCTGCCCCCAATTTCCATTCACGTAAGAATACGACAACTCGGTTCGGTTCCCTCTCCGGTTTGAGCCGGGATGGGGGAGCGCGAGGGGCAAGGGACGGCGTTTGAGTCCCTTGCCCCTCGCTCAGCTGTGTAGAAGTCCGCTGCCTGCGATGCCGCAAATTCTTTCGGCGTGCGGTAGCCCAGACTGCTGTGCGGACGTTCTTGGTTGTACTCCGTCCGCCACGCTGCGATCTTACGCCGCGCATCGAACAAGTTCTGAAACCAGCTCACCGTCAAGCACTCATCTCGCAACCGTCCGTGAAAACTCTCGATCCGCGCGTTCTGCGTCGGCTTTCCCGGCTGAATGTGGACTAACTCGATCTTTCGTTCCACGCACCACGCCAGAAAATGCCGGCTGGTCAGTTCCGGCCCGTTGTCGCAGCGGATCGCCAAGGGCTGCCCGCGCTCCGCCACGATTGCATCCAACACCCGCGTCACTCTCCGACTGGCAAAGCTCGTGCCCACTTCCAAGGCCAGACACTCCCGCGTGTAGGCATCCACCACGCTCAGCACCCGGATCGTCCGACCGCACTCCACCGCATCGTGCAGCGAAGTCCAGCGCCCACTCCTGGTTCGCCGAAGTCCGCGCCAGCAGCGGCTTTCCCTCGCGCACGCAATGCTTCCGTTTCTTCCGTCGCAACCTCAATCCGGCCTCCCGATACACCCGATGCACCCGCTTGTGGTTCACATGCTCTCCCCCGCGGCCCAGCAACACATGCAGCCGCCGATACCCGTAACGCGGCTTCTCCCGCGCCAACTCCACCAGCCGCGTGCGCAGCGGTTCATCACCCTCCGTGCGCGTCGTCCGGTAGCGGTAACTCGCTACCGCCATCGTCAGCAGCCCGCAAACCCGGCGCTCGCTCGCTGCATATTCGATCCGCAGCCAGCTCGCGTCCGCCCGCCGGTCTACGAGCTCCATCCGTTTTTTGCGATCACCGCCTTCAGCATCTCCTTGTCCAGGCTCAGATCCACCACCAGCTTCTTCAATCGCGTGTTCTCCTCGCGCAACTGCTTGGCTTCTTGCGCCTCGCTCACATCCATCCCACCGTACTTCGCTTTCCAGGCATAGATCGTGTGCTTGTGACCTGCCCCCAATTTCCATTCACGTAAGAATACGACAACTCGGTTCGGTTCCCTCTCCGGTTTGAGCCGGGATGGGGGAGCGCTGCTCTAACGTTACGTACGTACGTAACGTTCAAGCGGCCTGAGAACGAGGCTAGTTTCCACGGCCTTTGGGGTGAGCATCGAAAACTCATTGTTAAACACCATATGATAGGTTCCGCCGTCAGAGGGCAATATCACCTTGACGGTTCCCTGCGTAACCTTCTGGCTGTTGTAGATAACCCGAAGCGGATGCTGGTTTGTCCAGTTGACGAATTGGTCGTCATTCATGACCCAAACCTCGATGCTGTTGCGTTTTCCACAAGTTTCCACAGAAATAATCCTCAATCTTGTGACGAGCAACCTTGACTGAGCATGCAGAAAGCTCAAAACTTGAATTGTGCGCCAGATCTTCTTACGCAACAATGGCAGACTAGCTCGGGCTATGTCAGACGATCCCACTAACTTCTTTCGAATCAAGATTTTGCTTCTAACTTCTTTTATTTCAATATTTTGCGGAAAAACGTTGATATCACTAACCGCTATCCCTAACAAAACAAATATTTTACTCCGCGGGGCACAAAAAAATGTTGATGTCGATACCCCTGGCGAGGAGGGTGCCTAGGCCTTACTCGTAGCGCAAACTCTCGACGGGATCGAGCAGCGAGGCGCGGGTGGCTGGGACGGTGCCGAAGATGATTCCTACAATCGACGACACGACGATGGCGATGATCGCCGACAGGCCCGAGACCGGCATGCGGTAGTCGGTGAGGAATCGTACCGAGTAGGGGATGGCGAGGCCGACGACGATGCCCGCCACGCCACCGGTCAGCGAGATCAAAATGGCTTCCGCCAGAAACTGGAAGCGGATGGCGCGGTTGGTGGCACCGATAGCCTTTCGAATGCCAATCTCGCGGATGCGCGAGGTCACCGTGGCCAGCATGATGTTCATGATGCCGATGCCACTCACCAGCAGGGTGACGAAGGCGACCAGCATCAGCACCATCGTCATCGCGTCGGCTATGCGTCCCGCCACCGTCAGAAACTGCGTCAGGTTCTGCACGCTATACACAGATTCCGGACGATGCCGCGACTGCAGCACGCGTTTGATGGCAGCCGTCGCCGGAATCACATCCTGCGGACTGGCGGCGGAGAAATAAATTTGATACACCGCCGCCGTCGGAGTGAAAAAGCGGCTGACCAGATATGGGATCAGCATGGTGTCTTCCTGAATCTCCGACTGGCCGAACGTATCTACGCTCTCCTTGAAGACTCCAACAATCGTAAAGGGAAGGCCGCCACTGAGCTTGATGATCTGCCCGACTGCGGACTGGGTATTGCCGAACAACTTCTGCGCCAGCTTCTCGGTGATCACGGCAACCTTGTTGCGGCCCACCGAATCCTCGGAATCGAAGAAGCGGCCGGCGAGAACCTTGAGATTGCGCACTCGCAGATATTCGGGATCGACGCCGAGCACGAGAATGTCGCTCTGTTTGCCTCCGCCGACGCTGATGCGATCGCCCAAGGCCACGGTAGGCGAAGCGGCCACGATGCTCGGCACCTGCTCGCGAACTGCCTGCACATCTTCCACAGTCATGGGATCGGGCGTCGAGTCGATGCGCTGTGCTCCGCCCTGATAGTCGGCATAAATCATGTTGGTGCCGATGGATTGCAACTGGCGCAGCATGTATTGCTTTCCTGTCAGCCCGATCGTGGACACCAGAATCACCGAAGCGGTGCCCACGGCCATGGCGAGAGCAGTGAGCGTGAACTGCAGCTTGTTGCTGCAGAAAGCGTCGTAGGCGAAGTTCAGGATTTCGCCGAACCCAATCGTGAATCTGGTGGGAGTGCTTAGGGGCAGTGAGGTCGCGTTCGCCATCGCCAGTTCGATGTTAAACCCCATTCGAGACTGGCTGCAATGCGCGTGCTTCTCCGGACCGCGCCGATTCGGAGCGTCCGGCCACCGCCACGGCCGCGAGCACGACAATGATCGGATCGACTGGACGAAAGTAGTAAGTCTCTGGATGCGAGATGTAATAGGTAAGCGGAAAAAACAAAAGCACAATGGCAAACTGCACGCCCAACGCCCGATCGCGCCGGAAGACGCGCCACAGTCCCCACAAACCTAAGATCGTCATGGTCGTGTTCACGAAAATGTTAGGCGGATCGAGCGGCTCCTCTTTCAGATAGGCGCGGTCGAAGCTCCAATAGCCCGTCCACATATAGACGATTCGGCGAAACGTCATCCAGGCGAACCAGGCAGGATGGTTGCGGATGTATGCTCTTGCCTGCTGGAGTTTGTGGTCCATGTAGGCCATTTCGCCGGCGCGTTCATATTCAGAAAGTTCCGCGTCGCTGTGGTTGGGATGAATCGCGCGGTTTACCCAGTGCTCGGAGTAACCGTTGTTGCCGATGTAGAGTTCCAGCCCAAAGCCGCTGCGCACAGGAATGAAGCGATGGAAGAGTTCGTAGTTGCGTACGAACCACGGGGAGAGCACGGCGATTGCGGACACCGCCGCGGCCAGCAGGGGCGCTTTCCACGAACGGTTGCGGCGGTAGCGGCGATACAGCGTCCACAGCCCGAGGAGTGGGACCACTGCCAGCACAACCGGTTCGGTCAGGGCGGCAATGCCGCCGAGTAAACCGAAGAGCATCCAGTCGCGTATGCGGGAAGAGTCTTCGAGTCGCCATGCAAACAAAAACAACCAGCACAGTTCCAGGCTGACGAGGCAGGTCGACCATGCCCAGTCGGCTCCGTAGTAGATACCGTAAGGAGAGAAAGCCCAGCCCCATCCCGCCCACTTGGCCGCGCGCTGTCCAAAAGCCTGCCGCGCTAGAAGAAACACGGGGACACAGGTTAGCGCTGAAAACAGGCTGTTCAATGAGAGCGCGACGAGCACCGATGCCCTGGTCTCGATTCCGAAAACTTTGAAGATCCCGGCAAGCATGTAGCAGTACACAGGCGGCAGGAGTGCGGACAATCCGGTGTCGGCGAAAGGACTGCCGAAGCCGTGGCCGGAGGCGATGGAGCGCGCGATCCGGCCGAAGGCCCAATGCTCAAGCACAAATGGGTCCATCCAATCGGTGTAGAGGAAGGGAATGACCGCGAGGCGAACGGCGAGGGCGACGAGCACGATCAGAAGGTAGGGTGGAACGCGGGTTGGAACGGAAGATTCAGTCGCCATGGGGTCTAGAACGCTGCAGGCGCGGGCGAGGCGGCCCCGCTACAGCCGGCGGGGCGCGGCCCTTTCTTGCGCTATTTTTCTTTCACGCTACTTTCAGTATAGACGGCAGACGTGAAGGGGACCGTTACGATACGGGCAGGTCATTGCCTCGCGCGGTTCGTCTTGTGCATAGAGGATGACCCAGGTCACGCCGAATTGTTTTTGGAGGCGCTGGAAATCCGCCGCGTGAAAATTCTGCCAGCCGCTCTGTGCATTCACCTCTCTCAGCCAGCGGGGAGCGAGGCGCGGGACGCGGGCAGCCATGCCGCCATCTTTTTCATAATCGGCGAGCGCGCTGCGTTCGGCGAGCGCTCGGAAGCCGTGATAATCCTCGCCCGGCAATGTCATGTAGTGGGGGTCGAGCGCGAACAGGCTCGCGACGGGTGTGTTCTGCCGAATCCAGGCGAAGGCTTGCAGCCACGCATTCTGCGGCGCGACCCCGGGCAACTCCAGATGCGGGGATGCGGGATATATCTGCCGCTGGGCATAGAACATGCCCGCACTGAGCGGAAGAAAAAGCAGCAGCCAGCGATAAACGCGGCGATCGACCACATATCGGCCCACCAGGCCCCCCATGATCAGGAAAAATAACAAGTAGAGCAGATGCAGGTAACGCATGGGCTCGAAGGGGCGCAGGCGCTCCAAGCCGGGAGGAAGCATGATGAGGAGGCCGGCTGCAGTTTGAAAGATGCCGTAGAGGAGGAGCGATGAGAGCAGCGCAGGGAATATTGCGCCGTTGCTCGTGGCCTGATCACTGCGCGTCATGAATCTCCTGCAGCCATAAATAATAATCAGCGGCGCGAAAACTCCCAACCACTCGTACCAGTGCCAGTGCGTCGGGAAATAAAAGCCGCGAGTGGCTGCCGCCTGGCGCCAGGCGTCGGAGGCGGGTTCGAATATCCATCCGAGGGGCAAGGCCAGGGCGACGGCCAGGGGCACAGACGAGCGCCTTGCGGGGGCACGCAGGTTCCAGCAGAGAAAGGCGCAAAAAGAAATTCCGAAGCTGGCCATGATGGCATGGATGGCGAAGGCAATCGCGAGCAGAATTCCTGCTATCCAGAAGCGGCGGTCGATGACCGCGACGATGGCGGCGAGAATCGCGGCCGTGGCCAGAGTGCGGGGATGAAGATACTGATCGGCGAGCGATATGGCAATGCCAGGAAGAGGCAGCGTGAGTAAGACTGCGACAGTCGTCACGGCGGCCCATTGTGCTGCCGGCTCGGCGAAACAGCGGCGGCTTATGCGCCAGCAGCCGTGAAGAACCAGGAATATCGCGGCGAGTTGCCACAGCAAGACGACCCAGTCCAATGGTAAATGGCTGAGACGGATGGAGAAGGCAATCAGCTTGTCGAAGATGGTGGCCTGAAGCTGGAGGCGGAAGAATTCCGCATCATACGGGAACAGGGCAAGGTTGAGATTTTTCTTGATGGCTGCGAGATAGAACGCGTCGTCCTCGAGACCGGGGTGGTAGCCCATGATCAGGATGGCAAATACGGTGAGCGCCGCGAGCAGGGCGAGATTCGCAGAGGGGGAGTCGCGGATGGCGAATGCGTTTCCAGCCGGATTTTGCGGAGTTGTCGACATTTAAGGTTCTTACTTTGCGTCGAGCAGAGACGCCGCAGCGGCTAAAGCCTGCGTCGATGCTACCCGACAACGCGGCTCTGAGCGGCCGCTCTTCCATGGTGATTCGCCAGCACGGTGATTCGCGAGGCCCTTCCTCAAGTTAGACCGGGCGTGCGGTTTCTGACTGGGCGGTGTAGTAGGGTTCGCGGTTCGCTTCCAGTTTGCGGCCTTGATCGCTAAAGCGCGGCAGGTGAACCAGGCCGATTCGCTGCAGCGCGAACTGCAAGGTCGTCGCCAGGACACCGAACCCGTACTTCACGCTACGGCGAAAATTGATGGACGAGGCCTCTTCGAAATATTTCGTGGGGCAGGAAACTTCGCCAATGCGGAAACCGAAGTGCACGCACTGCGCCAGCATCTGATTGTCGAAGACAAAGTCGTCGGAGTTTTCCAGCAATGGCAGTTCGGTGAGAACTTTGCGGCTGAAGGCGCGGTATCCGGTGTGATATTCCGACAGCTTCACTCCCAGAAAAAGATTCTCAAAGGCGGTGAGGAGTCGGTTAGCAATGTATTTGTAAACCGGCATCCCGCCGAGCAGGGCGCGCCCGCCGATGATGCGGGATGCCAGCACAACGTCATAAACGTCGTAGGCGGTCATGCTCGCCATGGCCGTGATGAGCAGCGGCGTGTACTGATAATCGGGATGGAGCATGATGACGACATCGGCGCCGGCGGCCAGGGCCTCGCGATAACAGGTTTGCTGATTGCGCCCGTAACCGTAATTGCGGTCGTGCTGGAAGACATGGAGGCCGAAACGTCGGGCGAGATCCACAGTGCGGTCGGAGCTGTGGTCGTCGACCAGAATGCGAAAGTCCACCAGGTCAGGCAATTCCCCCACTGTAACTTCCAGGGTCTTCTCCGCATTGTAGGCGGGCATGACGACCGCGATGCGCTTGCCGTTAATCATTTAGTCAGAAATACCGGTAGTCAGGAACACCGGGATACGGCTAGTTTACCTGAGATGAGGAGGTCGGCGATTTCTTCCCGGACGGGCACGTGGCTGCAACTGAGAGGCGAGCTTGCGCTCGCCTGACAGGCGAGGCGGCTGCCCGCACCCTCGGAACACATTGGCTGGATTTTCCCGGATTTAGGACCGACCGATTCTTTGCACTCCAAGTGCAAATCGTTTCACTGTCTTGTTAAATCTCGGGATCGGTGTACACTGGCTGCCCCGCTCGAAAATCAAGAAATCAGATTCGTCATTGAGAGGATATGAATGAGAGCCCAGAAGGTTCTAGCCGCTTTCGCAGCAGCGTTAATCGTCAGCCTCGTACCTACGGCCAGCAGCGCGGCTGGCGCAGGATCGGTGGTGTCGCCACTTCTGAAGGTTGGACCACAAGCGTTGCCAGCCGCAGTCGCTAACCCAAACTATGGCCTGTTCGGCTGCCAAGTAACCGGTCTCAACTCCAGCGCCACGTGTTACGACCCTTATCAGATCCGGCACGCCTATAACGTGGACACGCTGATCTCCGCGGGCCTGGATGGACGAGGAAAGACGATCGTCATCGTCGATGCTTACCAGTCCCCGAATATTGTGCAGCAACTGAACTACTTCAACAGCTTTTACGGTCTGGCCAGCTTAAACGGGCTGGGCGGCGCGAACGACCCGAGCCTGGGCACGTTCACGCAAGTTGCCCCCGACGGCCTGACTCCGTTTGTGACCGGCGATCCTAATATGTCCGGTTGGGCGGAGGAGATTTCGCTGGACGTGCTGTGGTCTCATGCCATTGCACCCGGCGCCAACATCGTGCTGGTGCTGGCTAAGTCAAACAACAATGACGACATTCTCAGCGCCACGAAATATGCGGTGGATCATCGTCTCGGAGACGTCATTTCTCAAAGCTTCGGCGGGAACGAGAGTTGTGACGATCCCAAGATGCTCCAGAAGCAACATGAAGTGTTTGCGGACGCCACCAGGAAAAACATCACGCTCTTCGCTTCATCGGGCGATGAGGGCGCGACGCAAGTTTCGTGTGACGGCTCATCCCTGGTGAAAGCGGTTTCGAATCCTGCCAGCGATCCGCTGGTCACGGCTGTGGGCGGAACGGAACTGCATGCGGCGAGCTATTGTCTGACGGTAGTCGGTTGCGATCCGACGGTAAACCCGGCGCCCGGAACTTATCAGGGCGAGATTGTATGGAACGAGCCTGACTATGGTTCCAGCGGCGGCGGCTTCAGTGTCGTGTACGACAAGCCGTGGTACCAATGGGACGCGATCCATCGCGGCGACGATCGGGGGGTGCCGGACGTTTCGTACAGCGCCGCGGTGCTGCACGGTGTATTGACTTACCTCAATATCCCAGGCATCCCGGTCGGCTTTTATCTGTTCGGCGGCACCAGTGCTGGCTCACCCCAGTGGGCTGCCATCCTGGCGATTGCCGACCAACAAGCCGGATGTGACTTGGGCTTCATCAATACCGCGCTGTATGAAATTGGTGAGTCCCGCAGCCACGACTCATCGTCTTTCTTCGATGTGACGAGCGGAAATAACTCGTTCGCGGGTGTCACGGGCTTCAATGCCGGGCCGGGCTGGGATGCGACAACCGGTCTCGGTTCTCCCATGGCCGATCAGATGGTGCGTGACTTGAACCGATTCGTTTCGTTTGATGATGGCCGAGATGCGATCGGACGGGGCACGCAACATCCACGCGGCGATTCACGAGGACACGAGATGAGGCCGCATTAATCTCAGGAGCGGCAATCTCTGAAAGTACTACCGGACATCAGCTACGATCTGAAGTTACGATCTGAAGCTTCGATCTGATGTCCGGTAGTGCGTTTTAGGCGGCTGAGTTCGGCTGGGCCCACGCATCGAACTCCCGCACATGAAGTGTTCTGTGCAGAAATAATCGTCCGTCCCGCACAATGAGTGCACACCGCCGTTCGCAAACCTCGCTGAAACCAAACTTTTGCCCCTATCCTTATCAATTTACAGTACAATGACGGAAACCGTTGTGGTCCGCCGCTTGCAAGCGATAAATGTTTAATCCTTTGGCGAGACCTGGAATCCAATATTTCTTGCATTCATAATCTGCTTCGGGAGGTTCACGCGCTTGTCCGCTTCGACTAGCCATCTGATCGCGCCTCATGGCGGCGAATTGATAAATCTATTGGTATCCCCGGAAAAAGCCGCCGAACTGAAAGGCCACTCGCGCGAGTGGCCCTCATGGGATCTGACTGCGCGCCAAATCTGCGACCTGGAATTGCTGTTGAGTGGCGGTTTTTCTCCATTGCGCGGGATTCATGACCCGCGCCGATTACGAAGGGGTATGCGCACAAGATGCGCCTGGCCGGCGGCGTCCTGTGGCCGATGCCGATCACGCTGGACGTGACCGAGGAATTGGCCAGGAAGCTAAAGCCGGCGATAGCAAGGTCGCGCTGCGCGACCCCGAAGGCGTGATGTGCGCGTGTCTTCACGTGGAGGACGTCTGGCAGCCCGACCGCACGCCGAAGCCGAAGCGGTTTTCGGCACCACCAGCAAGGCCATCCCGGCGCCGACTATGCGCAGAACAAATCCAACCCTGGTACATGGGCGGCAAGCTGGAAGGGCTGCAACTGCCTTCGCATTATGACTTTCGTCCGCTACGCTTGACGCCGGCGGAGTTGCGCGCCGAGTTTCCGCGGCTGGGATGGCGGCGAGTGGTAGCGTTCCAGACCCGCAATCCGATGCATCGCGCCCATCTGGAACTGACGTTTCGCGCCGCCAAGACAGGTGGAGGCGAATCTCCTGATTCATCCCGTCGGTCGGGATGACCAAACCCGGCGACGTCGACTATTACACGCGCGTCCGCTGCTACCAGTTACTGATGTTCGAAGTATCCCGCATGGCACGCAGAAGCTGTCTCTGTTGCCGCTCGCGATGCGCATGGGCGGACCGCGGGAGGCGATCTGGCATGCGCTCATCCGCAAGAACCATGGCTGCACCCACCTCATCGTGGGGCGCGACCACGCCGGGCCAGGCAAAGACACCGACGGCAAACCTTTCTACGGCCCCTACGAAGCGCAGCAGAGCCTTCAAGGAGCAGAACCTGAAATCGGCGTGACCATGGTGCCTTTCAGCATGATGGTTTACCTGGAGGATGAGGATCGCTATGTGCCGGACGATGAGGTGACGCAGGGCGACAAGGTGCTGAATATTTCCGGGACGGAGCTGCGCGCTCGGCTGAACGAGGGCCGGGAGATTCCGGCTTGGTTCACCTATCCGGAAGTGGTTCAGGAGCTACGGCGTAGCTTTCCGCCGCGGGCCAAACAAGGCGTCACGATTTTCTTCACCGGGCTGTCGGGCTCGGGAAAATCCACGATCGCCAATGTGCTGATGGCGAAGTTTCTGGAGGTCGGCGGGCGTCCGGTGACGCTGCTCGACGGCGATTTGGTGCGCAAGCATCTTTCCTCGGAACTGGGATTCTCCAAAGAGCATCGCGACATTAACATCCGTCGTATTGGATATGTGGCTTCGGAAATCACTAAGAATGGCGGGATCGCGATTTGCGCTCCCATCGCACCTTATGACGCGACGCGCAAGCACGTGCGTCAGCTGATCGAGCCTTTCGGAGGATTCATCCTGGTGCACATCGCCACTGCGGTCGAAGTTTGTGAGCAGCGCGACCGCAAGGGACTCTATGCCAAGGCACGCGCCGGCATTCTGAAGGAGTTCACGGGAATCTCCGATCCTTACGAAGCTCCGGCTGATGCCGAAGTGACGATCAACACTGCCGACCTGACTCCCGGGGAAGCGGCCCAGGAAATCATTCTTCACCTGGAGCGCGAAGGCTTCATCGGAGTCAACAGACCGGGAGAATAAAGCGAACCGGTTATGCCACTGCTAGCGGCCAAAATTCTGGTTGGCTTCGTTGTCGGCGTGCTCATTGGCATGACAGGCGTCGGAGGCGGCGTTCTGCTGCTTCCTGTTTTGATCTTTGGATTGAAGGTGCCGCCGATCATGGCGGTGGGCTCCGACGCGCTGTTCAATTTCTTCACGAAAATCCCAGCCGGCCTTTTGCACCTGAGGAAAGATACGGTGCGCCGCAAGGTGGTGATCGCACTGGCGGTGGGGAGCATTCCAGGCTCGATCGTCGGCGTGAAATTGTTGATGCATATCCGCCACCTTTATGGGGACGGAGTGAACAGCTTCATTAAAACCGCCGTGGGCGTCCTGCTCATCGTAATTCCTACGCTGCTGCTGCTGCAGAAAAAAATCGAAGATCGTGTCGCCAATCGCCCGCCCACCGCGAAGGGCTTTCTCGGAATGGCGCTGATCGGCCTAGTGGCAGGTTTTTTAGTGGGCATGACATCGGTGGGGTCGGGCAGCATTATCATGATGTTGCTGCTGCTGTTCTACAGTTTCCCGCCGAAGGTGAACGTCGGAACCGACATCGTCCACGCGGTGATTCTCACAGGCGTGACCGGATTTCTTCACTTCCGGCTGGGAAACGTCGATCCGGGACTGGTGGCATCGCTGCTGATTGGCTCCATCCCCGGCGGGCTGGCGGGATCGCATTTGGCCACGCGTGTTCCGATGCTCTGGCTACGTCGCATTCTCTGCGCGTTGCTGCTGATCACGGGAGCCCGCATGTTGTGGGCGTAAGACAACAAGAATATTCTGCATTTTGAAAACGTGATTAATCCTATCTCCTCTTCTTACTCCGATATTTTGCGGCGCATCCAGAACGCGTTGGGCGCCGCGCGCGCTGTCTTCGCACGCTTTACTCCGGGCGCAATCGAGACCGAATACAAGGTCGGCCACGATCCGGTGACCGAAGCGGATCGCGCCGTGGACGCCGTGCTACGCCAGACTTTGTTGCGCGACGGCGAAGGATGGCTCTCGGAGGAAACGGCGGATAATCCCTTCCGCCTGGACAAGGAACGAGTTTGGATCGTGGACCCGCTGGATGGCACGCGCGAGTTTGTGCAGGGTCTGCCGGAGTTTTGCGCTTCGATTGGTTTTGCGGAGCACGGCGTGCCCGTAGCGGGAGGAATCTACAATCCCGCTACGCAAGAAACCTTTGTCGGGGCTGTGGATTCCGGTGTGCTCTATAACGGGAAGCCAGTACGTTCCAGCCAGCGGACGACGCTCGATGGCGCCGTTATCCTCGCCAGCCGCAGCGAGGTGAAACGCGGCGAGTGGAAGCAATTCGAGAATGGTCCCTTCAACGTGCAAGCCATGGGATCGGTGGCGTACAAACTGGCGCTCGTGTCGGCCGGCCTGGCGGATGTAACGTTCACTTTGACACCCAAGAATGAGTGGGACGTCGCGGCCGGAGCAGCCCTGGTGAAGAGTGCAGGCGGTTTTGTCAGTACTCTGGAAAAGACCGACCTTATCGCCAATCGCCGCGATCCACTGTTGTCAGGCCTGCTCGCCTGCGGTCCTTTCTTGAAAGATCAATTGCTTTCTCTGGTCGATCCTCACATCCGCTCGGCGGAACCAACTCACTAGCGTCCATTAACTCTGCCCTCATCTTTTTCTGCCGGTATTTTTGTCGAACTTGCTTCTTTTCCTCTTCGCTTCATGACCATATTCGTCTTGTGCAGAATCTGCCAGGCCGTTTGCGGAAGATTGCGGCGCATCCACGATTTGGCTTGAGCGGCGTAGTACTGCGCGCGAAGGCAGGCTCCGCCCGCACTGTTGGGTCGGGCAAATCGCAGATCCACGTAATGCCCCGGATCGGCGCCCCAGCGCAGCTTGGACTCGTCGGCGCCGCCGAGGAAGTCGTAGCGACGAATGCCACCGGCAATCAGTTGTTGCAGCACCTGGCTGCGCAGAACGTAGCCCACGCTGTCGGCCGCATAGTCCGGGTCGAATCCCTCCTGCAGGGAAAAAACCGTGGTGCCGTGGCGCATTCCAAATTGCGCGGCCACGATTTTTCCATTCAGTTCGAGTAGCCAGAAGTCGAGACGGTTTCGCCGCAAGAGAAGCCGGCCCAGTTCTCCATAGAACTGGCGGCGGGCGGGCGAATGCAGCGTTCCTGATAGACCTCGCAGTCGCCAGTGCTTGTCGTGCAATTCGTAAAGTGCTTCGAGAAGAGAACCGAGCTCGTTTTCTTCGACGCACTTGCGGATGCAAACCTCGTACTTCTTTTCCAGCCGCCGGGTACGCAACCCAATCTTGCCGCGTTCTTTGGAAGAGATCTGCTTCAGATACTCTTCCCAGGTTGGGGGCAGAGCAATAGCCGAGGCCGGCCTGTCGTTCTCCAGGGCGATCCATTTTTCGCGCACCAGCAATTGCCGCAGGGCCATGGCCCCCGGCGACTGCGGAGGCATAGTGTTGAACTCGCAGTAATCCCAGAGCGTGCGTTGATTTTTCAGATAGCGCAGAAACGATTCCGCGAACATGTTTTCAAATCCCGGTCTTACCGGCAGGTCAAGGTTGTCCGAATCGTGGCTGCCATCGCCCATCAGGCGCAAGAGGCGCAGTGAGAGGGCGGGCGCAACTCGAATTCGAGTCAGCGAAAGCGCGGCCAATCCAACCAGCCGTGAATGGTCGTCGAAGAAGCCGACGGCCAGCAATTGTCGATCATTGCCGAGAGTCGGCGCGGAACCTTGTCCGAAACTGCGCCACCAGGAGATCAGCCATTCCGGCGTGCAGAACGTGGTTGACAGCGGATAACTTTCCAGAAGGTCATTCCACTTTCCCCGAAGCATCTCCAGTTCGTCGAGGCTGCTGAAGGTTCGTGGTTCCAGAGGTTCCGCACACATGATAAGGATCGATCGTACCCGACGGCGGGATCGTTTCTAGCTATGAAGTGAGGTTCCCGGACCACATCGCGCCCTTGATCCCCTTTAGGTCGGATAAGGCCAAATCCTTCACGATTCGCAGGAGTTCACCAATTGCGGGCATGGGATCGGCGGCATGCCACAGAGCATCCCTTGCACTGAGATCCGCACGGGACGGGACCAGTTCCTTCCATCCGAATTCCTGAATCCCAGGACGCCGGAATGTCGTCCAGACTAAATCCTTAGCCAAATCATGCCAGCGGCTGAGATAGCCTGCGCTCCAGCGCCAGCGTGCTCCGGTCGAATCATTGGCGGGTACGGACGGCGTTTCTCCATGAGCGATTTGCCATTCATACCAAGGAAAGTCCACACCGGCCTGAATCGGAAGGGCGACGGTTCCCCAGTAGCGGCCGTTCACTTCCATCAAAGAACTCTGGCGCCGTGCGCGATCATAGCGAAACTCAACCATCGCAATGCCCTCCCATTCTAAAGCACGCAATAATGCGAGAGCTTGGTTGACCAGCAGCGGTTCCGGCGGCTCGGCGACGGCCACGGCAGCAACGCCACCGGCGGCGGGAAACTCCTTCAGGCGGCGGTGCTGGAAGATTGCAACCGGTCCGCCGTGGTGCATCAGGACTTCGACGCCGACGCCCTCTCCCGGCGCAAATTCCTGCAGGATGAGTTTGCTACCAAGGTGGCCGTCGGCAGACAGGGCGCGGCGGAGTGAATCGTAAGTGTGAAAATAACGGACTTTAAAGCCGACTCCATCGCTCTTCTGGTACGGCTTGGCCACCACGGGAAATCGAAGGTGACTGGAGAGTGCTTCGAGTTCGGCGAGATTCGAAATTCGGCAGGTCGATGGTGAGTGGATTCCGGCTTTTCCCGCAATCTCCAGCGTAAGCGATTTATCGAGAACCCGCTGGACGATGTGAGGACGGGGGCAGGCAACATAGAGCAATTGCCGCAAATCCGCGTCGTGTTGGGAAAGGAAGGCCAGGGCTGGATCGTGAACCGGAATCAGCATGTCGTAACGGCGTTGTGAAATCAGCCGCGTCAGTGATTGCAGAAGCGCTGAAGAGCGGTTGCCCTCCGCCACGGGATCGTCATCAGATCCATAGTGCGGACCGGACAGGCGGATGAAATCGGAAACGGCGCGAGACCGGGGAGGGCCCTCGACCGCCGAAAAAGAGGCGACCTCGACGGGCACGCCGCGAGCATGCAACGAACGTGCGATTGGAATCGTGATGCGCGGCACGGAGCCGAGAATCAGAACAGGCTGTTTCATCGTACTCCGCTCGGGGCCACACTCGCGTCATCGACCAGCGGCGTCAGCAACGTGGCTCAACCTCGTTTGAGCTTCGAAAGCGCTGGACTAGCTTCTTCACTGCCGGTCTCATGCGAAATCGAAGAGCGTGTGCCAGGCTGCCGGCAAACCCCCGGCGGAAGATGAAATAAATGAATTTAGGCCGGGTTGCGGACGTCCATTTCATCTTCCAATCGTCGTTGACGCCCGTAATGTCGTATTCAGCCACGCCTCTCGCGGAACAATCTTTGAGGATTTCACTTACGATGAGATGGCCTCCGGCGTACTGCGGTAGTTTTTCATTGTAAGCAACCTTGGGAGAAAAGTAGCGGCCACGGTGCGACAGGCCGAGATGGGCCGCCAACAATTCTCCGTTGAGTTCCAGGGTATACATGCACAGATATCCAAATCGCTCGGCGGACTTTGAGATCTCGTCGTAAAACTGCCGGGTTCTTGGATCACATGCGATCGCGCTTCCGGCCCGCCCCTTCCATCCCGCAGATTCCAGATCGTAGAAACGATCGAGAACGGATTGCTCGGCCTTTTCAATTCGAAGAAACTTCAGTCCTCCCTGGCTGTCGACCTCGCGGCGAATGTGACGCAACTTGCCTCTCAAGCGCGCATTGATGGGGAGTTTCTTGAGTTCATCGGGATTTTGCGGAATCGGAACGTATGGATTACTCAGGTTCGGCAGCTGAACCGTGCGAAATCGGTCGCTGCCGGCGGCCTTCGCCAGCGCGGAGATCGAACCGGCCTCGAATGCATCTTCGATCTCGATCAGATCCCAGCCAGGACGGTTCCGCAGATAGTTCCACGCAGCAAGCGCTGCGGCATCTCCGTCGGGACCTGAGTGCCTCACGGCGTCAAAGCGGCAGGAATGACTGTTGACGGGCGCTCGCAGCTGGCGCAGGGGAACGCCGCTGAACAACGACCAATTCTCTAACAGAGGAAGAACGAACAAAAGTTTTCCTTCGAGACTGACCGTAAGAAGGACGACCTTGGCCCGTGGAGTGAAAGCCCGGATATGCGCGGCGATCCATTCGGGACGGTAGAATGGTTGATCATCGGCTGACTGGTTGCATAAATCGCGCCACTGATCCGCCCATCGTTCAACGACTTCGACACCTCCGCGATGAGCGGCCACCACGAGCGAAGCGGATGCCACGCCAGTACGGCTCTCGGCAATGGTCATTTGTGGCGGACCTCACTCCAGATTGGGACACTCATGCGTAGAAGCGGAGGACCGTGAAGGGCTAGGCCTCTCGAGAGCAGGCAAACAAGTGTCGTCGATACTGCTTTTCATAAGGGCTGACATTGTCGGAATCGGTTCCCAGGATTTCGATGCGCGAAAATGTCGTGTGTTCCTTAAGCCACTTTGTGATGAATTCGGCGTCCCAGCCGGCCAGGACTTTCTTGAACCAATCCTCGTGGCATTCCCCGGTATCGAGGAAAAGCACTCTTCCCGTGACGGCATCGACTTTGCGAATGAAATCGGGCGCCGAGCAGCGCATGTGTCCGCGAACAAAATGATGCAGAATGCTGAAACAGGATACTACGTCATACCGCTTTTCCTTTTTGTCGAGGAATGTGATGACATCAGTAATTTGGTTTGCTGTCGGGTCGAGACCATAGGCCAGCCGGCCGACGGATAGCGCAGCCGTATCGCGGTCAACGCCGAATGCCTCGAAGCCGCGGCGTCGCATTTCCGCTACAAACCAGCCGTAGCTACAGCAAATATCGAGGGACGACCCCGAGTGAATGCCCTTTTGCGCCATCCATTTCGACATCATTTCAAACCGGTCGGAGCACTTGCGCACGGCAGGCCAGGTAGCTAATTCAGGTCTGGCAATCGGCTGGTAAACTTCCGGACGACCCATTGTCCAGTTAGAGTCCATGATCATTTGCTGGATCGGGGTAAAGACCGGGACAGCGGGCTGTACCAGGCATTCAACTCTTTCGGCTCCCTTGACCGACGCGATCGCCAGGCGGTGCTGACCCTTGACCACTTCATAACAATCGGACAAGGCAACGCGTCGAACGACGACTGGTGAGGCTGACTCGACCGCTTTGCCGGAAAATACGTCGCAGAAATTTCTTGCCTTGACGACGATATCCCCAGGATCCTTGGCGTCGAAGTAGTGGCCGTAAAGCTCGATGCACGTGGCCGCATTTTTGTAATAGGAGGTCGCCTCAAAGTGTTCCGGGAAAAATAAATCGTCCCCGCTCTGCCGGTACGCCTTGAGTAACTCCGCATGGGGAGATTCGGCAATGGGGCGCGACGGCCGCAGTAAATCGCCCGTGATCCGCGCGTAACTCGCGCTCGAGTATCCAGCCTCGCCTCCCATGAGCAAGTTTCCCAGGTCTATTTCCTTCAGGAACAGGCCTGGATATTTCTTGGGAAGCTCGGCTATGCTTTTTCCCAGAGTGTGGCTACGAAAACAAATGCCCTCTTCAGTGAATGACAAGCGATCAAAGGAATCGGCAATTTTGTGTAGGGTACGTTTTAGCATGGGTTCTTGCGGCGGGTGGCGAACAGATCCCCAAGGTCCTTAACCAAGACTACCACTTCCAGCAGTCTTGGCGAGAAATCAGGCTGCCCAAAGGACTTCAATGTAAAACTCCCAGTCGATCATTGCCGGTCGATCAGTGATGGGCGAGCCTGCTATCCGGCGAGACGAAATCGGTTCTTGCTTCCCGCTCCACACAGGTCCGAAACCAAAGTTCGAGATTCAAAAGACGCCAAATTCTGTTGCCGTGGTCGCGACGGCCTGCGGCATGCTCGGCGAAGAGCCGCTTGATGGCTTCCGGGTGAAACAGACCGCGTGCGAGGGTTCGCGGTTCGAGCAGCAGGCGTTGCAGGTTCTCCTGATAGGGGCCGGCGAGCCAATAGGCCCACGGCGTCGGAAATCCCAGTTTTTGCCGGTACACAATGGAATGCGGCAGCAGATCTTCGACTGCGGCTTTCAAAATGAATTTGCCCGCCAGTCCCCGAGTCGCGTATTTCGCGGGGATGCTCGCGCTGAACTCAACCAGGCGATGATCGAGAAAAGGAACGCGGCTTTCGACCGAAGCCGCCATGCTCATCTGGTCCTGCTTCATCAACAGCTCTACGAGGTAGGTCTTGATGTCTGTGTACAACAGACGATGAAGTAGATCTCCAGATGACTGGTTCCAGTACTTCATAGAACCGGCGTAGGCGTCGCCGGCAATTTGTTTCGCTTCCGGAGTCAGCAGGTCATCCTGTTCCGCCGCTGAAAATGCAGAGTAGAAATTGTCAAAATAAAATGCCGGCCAGGAGGCGCCGTCGCGCATCAGGAACGTGTGCTCCAGCTTTCTTCTCGAAGCTGCGGGAATAGGGCTTGCGCTAATGGCAGTCCGCAGCATCCCACGCACGAATTCCGGGGTGAGCTTGCGATAGGCCGCGTCCAGGCGTGAGTTCATCTGAGTCCAGGCATAGCGAGTGTAGCCAGCTAGCGTCTCGTCGCTGCCTTCGCCGGTGAGCACGACGGTCACGCGCTCCTTGGCCAGCCGAGCGACAAAGTAGAGAGCTACGCTGGAAGGCCAGACGATCGGTTCATCTTCATGCCAGATCAGGCGAGGCAGCGATTGAAAGAATTCATCGCGGCCGAGATGAACTTCGTGGTGTTTCGATTTGAGGTGTCCGGCGATGGTCCGGGCATAAGGAAGTTCGCTATAGGCCTCTTCGCCATAGCCGACCGAGAAAGTTTCGATCGGCTCTTTACGAATTTTTGTCGTGAGGGCCGCTATGGCGCTCGAATCCAGGCCGCCGCTCAAAAAAACGCCCAGAGGAACATCGCTCATCAGATGACTGGAGACGCACCCTTCCAACTGTTCCCTATAGGCGCGAACGTAGTGTTCCGGCGGCTGGCTGCCATCATCGGCGGGGACGTTCAAATCCCAATACGGCGACGTGGTTAACTCACTTTGTTCGTCGACCGTAAGGATATGGCCGGGCAACAATTTTCGGATGCCGGCATACATCGTCTCCGCGCCCGCAATGTAGCCAAAAGCGAGATACTCGGCCAAACTGCCGCAGTTGAACTCGGGCTTTACACCCGGATAGGCGAGAATGGCTTTAATTTCCGACGCGAACAGCAGCGTCTTGCCATCGTAGCGATAGTAGAGAGGCTTGATTCCCAGCCGGTCCCGCGCCAGGAACAGGCATTTCTTGGCGCGATCCCAGATCGCGAAGGCGAACATTCCGCGCAGGTGATCGACGCAATTTCTGCCGTATTCCTCGTATAAATGGACAATCGTCTCGGTGTCGCTTTTGGTGCGATAGCGGTGGCCGCGGACCTGAAGATTGTTGCGAAGCTCCTGATGGTTATAAATTTCACCGTTGAAGACGATCCAGATGTTTTCGTCTTCGTTGCTGATGGGTTGGTGGCCGGTCTGGATGTCGATAATGCTGAGGCGGCGCATGGCCAGTCCGACGTTCTTTTCGACAAAGAAGCCGTCATCGTCGGGCCCGCGATGAACAATCTGCCGATTCATCAGCGCCAGGATGCCGCGATTCACTGGCTGCTGCGGGTCGGAATGGAAAATGCCGCAGATTCCGCACATGACTACCCACCCGTTCCCTTGGGATTGTTGCCTGGCACGTTCAGGTTCGCTTCCGCCGCCCACACTCGATCGAGTGGCTGCTGCAACACAACGTTCTCTGGATCGGACGAGAAAATTTCAACCTTCATGGCAGCGCTCACTACTTCAGCATAGCTTACCCGCTGGGCACAGGTGAGTACCCGCTGGCCTCCCGCATCAGCATAGGAACCATTGCACAGAATCAGTGCGCATGTTTCTCGCTCGCGATCCACTGACGCATAGAGAAAATCCGCGTCGCTGGCCCAGGTTCCGACAGCTGACGTTCCGACAGCCCACGGGCCGGCCTGATCGCCAAAGAAGAAGAGGTGCTGTTGCCGCGCCTGGGTATAGCGATAAGCGCAAACCCTTGAGGGAGAGTCCGTCATCCTGACCAGACGCTTTAAATCTGCCGGAATGTTTTCGCCTGCGATCAAGAGCGTGACAAAATCCGCAGGCAATTGGAGTCTGACGCCGAAGGTGACGACGCTGGCACGCTCGGCGCGGCCATAGGCCGGAGACCAGTTGTCCCGGGTCACGCTCTGCGACCAACCATGGCCCTCAGCGGCTACGAGTCCCAGACCGCATCCCTCGCCACTAAAAAGAAATTGCTTAGAAGAAGCGGGAGTCACGCTCGGGGACATGGTTGGGCCCAGGTGCCAAGCGATGTCGAGCTGATGCGATCCTTGACCCTCCGCCAAGTCGCGCACCAACCAGAACTCTCCTTTTCTGTGAAAAACCCACCTGCGATGAGTTACGGGAGAGGGCAGGCTGGAATAGCCGTCATGGCTGCCCCGAAATAAATCGAAGGACTTGCCGGTGATCCAGTGATCGACGCGGGCTTGAGGAGAAGTTTTCCATGAGAACGGACCTGCAGACTCGGCTTGATCGCGTCCATCGACCTGCATGGTATTGTGAGCGCCGGTGCCACGCAGACGGGCGCGCTCGCCGCTATCACCGACGTATTCGAACGTTCCGGGATCGATAAGAAGGTTGCATCCGTTCTGAACCACGCAGATGCTCAAGGCGTCAGCGTGCGCGTGCCCTCCCTTCTGCGATTCTGGTGGCCCGACATTGATCAGCATCTGTTGCGAAGACTGTCCGTCCGACATCAGGTAGATGCCGCTGTCGGGAAGAGCGGTTGAAACCGCAGTGGGCTCCACTTCCGGCAAGGAATCAAAATCCGCCAAGCCCTTCGCCACCAATAACCACAAAGTTTCTTCTCTTGGTCCCCCGGCGGCAAACTTGAAGTCTCCCCGGCGGTAGAGAACCGCGCCGGTGGCCAGAGGATCGAGCAGGTGCTCAGCCCGATTGCGGCCGGGATCGAACAGCCTACCGCCATCGTCGTCGCCGATCTTCGACGGGGGTCCGGTCCGGCCCAATAGCAACAGAGCATTCAGCATGCGCTGCAAAGTCTGATCAAACGCTGGAGAAATTGGAATGCTGTTGAGTGCGGCCAGAATGCGGGCGTGCACGAAAATATCCGTCGCGTAGACGTGGTAGTAGGTGGATTGCTCAAAATAGAATCCGTCGGCCCGGACTTGCTTCGTGGCTTCGTGTTCAAGGATCTCCCAGCCGCGGCGCTGCCACCGCGAGGCTGACCGCAAGTTCGAGAAGAGAGTTCCCAGGGAGAAAAGAGCCAGAGCCTCGCCCAGGAGATGTGTGTTGGGAGAAAAATATGTCGACAGATACGTCTCGATGTGCCGCCCACTCAGGCCGAGGGCAGACTGCCATTGTTTGCGCAGTTCGGCCGTAAAAAGCGGGCACTCCTGCAGCAGAAAGAACGTCCAAATCCAGGACAGACTGCGGAAGGCAACCTCCAGGCTGCTCGCCCAATTGATTCCGAGCGGATAAGGATTCTCTTGGTGCCAGTGCGTCCACTGCGCGAAAATCTCGCGCACAAACCTGTCTTTGCCCGTGAGCCAGTATGCCTTTGCAAGCGTTACAAAATGCTGGTGGCGGTTGAGCTCCCACGTGATCTTCGAGTCGCCAACTTCCGCGAAATCGAGGTACTTTACCTGGAACCAGGGCTTGCGTGGCGCGCGCTTGCCGTGGACCACATCGCAGTGCCAGTCGATCTGCTCACCGTAGTCGAGGTCCTCATAACCAAGCAAGTCGAAGCGATGGCGGCAGACCTCTTCTGCCTGGAGGACTATATGATCCGCCTGCAACGGAAAGACTTGCTTGAGCAGAGAGCAGATCGATGGAACTTCGGCGGGAGTGAAGAAAAAGTGTCCGGTTGATCCTGCCGTTCGGATCTGAGGATCAGTTAGAGAGTTCTGACTGTTTCCGTAGTACAGTCGGTCCGCACGGGCGGTTACGTACTGCCGCAACCGATCAAGCAGTTCGCGGCGGTCCATCGACGCAAGGCGTGCGAGGCGACGGTTCCATGAGGGAACATTTGGCATCAGTCGGTAATTTCCTCTGCACCCCTGTCGATCGATGTAAGTGCATCCTCTATAACCACAACCCCGGTTCGATAGATCATCCGCTTTGAACCTCAGAAAATTGCATGAATTATAGGTTCGCTTAGTGAGCGGGCTCTGAAACCGTTTCACCCACACTGACCTCGAAGCGCGAGAATGGGCCGTAGGTCTCCAAGGTGCGGGCATATGGCCGAAAACCGGCGACCGCCATATCCTTGTTCATACGAGGAACAAACGTCTCAATCTCAATTGTCTTCGGCACGAGGATACCGAACTGACTCTCGCCGTAGCCTAGCGTAATGTGGGCGACGCGCGGCCCCTTTTTCCCCGGATCGCCGAGGTAGACATTGCGCTCTTCGCGGACGACTTGGCCGGCTTCAGCATCCAGTGTCAATTCACCAGCGTGCAACAAGGGAATCCCAGCGAACTGGGCGGGTAGTCCGAAGTGATAGATCATCAAACCGCAGGGGCGGATTTGTTGATAGGCAAAAACACGCACAGGCCGTCCGTTCGCGACTGCGTGACGTGCCTCCCGAAAGGTAAAATCACCAGCGCACAGCGATCGGAGCGGAAGCCCTTCGAACATCGTGAGGCCCGAGGCGGCCATTCCGATGTCGTAGCGCTCGCCGTCGGCGGTGAGGCGCCAGACTTCCTCCTGCGCGGAATGCGCTTGGGCAACGCCTTGCCAAAGTTTCGTGGCTCGAGCAACATGACCCTTGATTTCATGCCGATCGATAGAAACCACATCGCGATACTCCATCACGCTTCTTGGGTCGTTTCGCAGCCGGTAGATGACTAGCGCGGACTGCATGGAGCGGCGCTTGTCCGGGAACCCGTCCTGATCAAACGACTGCATAACACGCGTTTCATCGGCAGTGAGATCGGCGAAGGCCTCGATATAATGATCTACCTGACGTGATGCCCGGCTCAGGAACGCGAGATCGGAGGAGCTTTCGGCTAGCGCGTCTGGGGATGGAGATTTTGCTGCAATTGAAGATGACGAGGAACTTTCTGCAACGGTCTCAGGCTGCGGCCGGGGCAGCGTAGATTTCGCGAAGTCATCGGTTGCGCTAGCGGGCTGGGCCGGCATGCCGCCAGAGGCTTGCGGCAACGGCACGGCCGCTTCTGCGATTTTGTTTTTCTGATCGGAGGGTGCGAAATAACCTTTGCGGGCGTACACGTTGACATGACCACTCGCCTTTACCTCAACCCTCAGGTTGTGAAACTTTCCATCGTGTTTCAGAGGATGCGGTGAAAACGCCAGCGAATAGGATACTTCCGGCGCAGCCAGGTCCCTAAAGGCCTGCAGAAAATCATTATTGCTGTTAAAGAACTTGCCGCCGGTGCTTTGGGCGAAATCGGTCATCGCCTCATTCTCGGCTTCCGCCCGAGTTGCCTGTTCAAAAGACTCATACTTAGCGGCCTTAGGGCTGACACCGGCGGTGCCCTCGAGCCGCTGCTCGCTTAGATTCCCACCCGGAGGCGAAGCGTAGAGTCCCTTGGCGCTCAGCGCACTGAGCACAACGCCGCGACGCAGGGCATTGTCAATCAGACGGTTCACGTCGCTATCGAGGTTACCGGAAAGAAATCCCGAGGAGGTCAATAGCAGCATTCTGCGGCCCGGCATGTTCCCGAGCACGTGGACTGAAAGATCGAGCGCTGCCAGTAGCTGCCGGGACGAGCCGTTCTGGACCTGCCATGTCGCTTCGGCATACCCTTCACTCATGACTTTCAGATTCTCCAGCGGCGGGCAGCCCTGACTAGCTGGGGGCGGACAGATGCAATTTCGCAAACGCTGGGCCACCATGGTCAGCGCTTCCGGATCAAGCTGGTTCACGATCAGATAAGCCTCGTAATTCGTGAGCCGCGGGCACTGCGCCACTGTCGAAGCGTTCCCTGCAGCGTGTACGCGTAGTGCGTCAATCGTCGCCACCAATTTTGGCTTGTCATTCGTGAAGGTGACTTCGCCGTTTTCCGAGGCCTTAAAGATTGCGACTCGATCTTCTGCAGGCAAGCTTTCCTGCACAAATTGCTCGGCCGCTTTCTGGACGCGAGCGAAGTCGCCGGGTTCGGTGTGAACATCGTCGAAAAATAATGCAAGAAATCTCCGCGGAACCGCGGCCGTGGATGCGGCGCTCGGAAAGGATTGAATACCCTTTGGCTCGCCACCTTCGACCGGTGTCGCTTCCTGAACAGAAAAGGTGGTGATGCTTTGCCGCCTGCCATTGTCGCGAACTTCGAAATCGCCTGGCTTGAGGCCGCCGACCACATGTCCCTTACTGTCGCGCACAACTACAACTACTTCCACTTCATTGTGCTCGGCGCGAAAGATTGGCGGCTGCCTTTCCGATTGCTGAGGTGACTGATCTAGCTGTTGCAACGCCACTCGGCTCGAGGCGGCGATGGCGAAACAGCAGACGCAGGAGGTAATCTCCAGCCATCGCCAAGTTCTGCTCGAGGCCGCACCCATAACCATCTACGATATTACGAGTGGACCGTTTCGCCCGCCAATTATTTGGTTGCTCGCCGCGATATCAGCAGACTAAGTCCGCAGCCCAGTTCGACCGTAGTTACCGGTGTGCGTCCGCCTGCTTTGTAAATGGCGCCTGCGTGTTTAAATACTAGCTGAAGGAACAGCGGATTCCGATGACTCCATCCATCAGCATATTCGGACTGGGCTATGTGGGCACGGTGACGGCTGCCTGCCTCGCGAGCAAGGGCCACAACGTAATCGGCGTTGACCTTAGCCCGGCGAAAATCGAAGCGATGGAGGCGGGCCGCAGTCCTGTGGTCGAGCCCCGCGTAGAGGAACTGGTTTCCGAAAGCCATGCCTCCGGTCTCCTGCACGCGACTTCGGACTCCGAATATGCGGTTCTGAACAGCGATATTTCCTTTCTCTGCGTGGGAACGCCGAGTTTGCGCAATGGAAAGCTTGACCTTGGCCATATTGAACCGGTGTGCCGGAAAATCGGCGAGGTTCTGAAGACAAAGAATGGGTTTCATCTTGTGGTGTTGCGCAGTACGGTTTTGCCGGGCACGGCCGAAACCATCGTCGTGCCCACGCTGGAAAAAGCCAGCGGAAAGAAACTCGGCCAGGACTTCGGAGTCTGCGTCAACCCGGAATTTATGCGGGAAGGCACGGCGGTCGCGGATTTCCTGCAGCCTTCTCTCACCGTGATCGGGGCGGGAGACTCAAAACATAGTGGCATGTTGCGCCGGATTTACGAATGGGCTCCCGGACGGATATTCGAAACTTCATTCCGTTCCGCGGAAATGGTGAAGTACGTTTGCAACGCGTGGCATGCCGTGAAAGTTTCGTTCGCGAATGAAGTTGGAACCCTGGCGAAGGAGTTGGGCGTTGACGCGGAATCCGTGGTCGAGATTTTTACCGCCGACACCAAGCTCAACATTTCTCCAACCTACCTGAAACCAGGTTTCGCCTTCGGCGGTTCGTGTTTGCCCAAGGACGTGCGCGCGCTGAATTACCGGGCGAAAGAACTTGATCTCAATTTGCCGTTGTTCCAGTCCATTTTGCCGAGTAACGAAGAACATCTCGATCGCGCGGTGGAGATGGTGCTGGAAACCGGCAAGAAGAAAATCGGCATGCTGGGCTTGAGTTTCAAGGCCGCCACCGACGATCTGCGGGAAAGTCCACAGGTGCAACTGGTAAAGCGCCTTTTGGGCGAAGGGCGGCAGGTTCGAATCTGGGATGATAACGTGTCGCTGGGCCACCTGATCGGGTCCAATCGCCAGTACATTGAAGAGGTGATCCCTCATATTGGCTCTTTACTTGCGGCCACCGTGGCAGAGGTTCTCAAGGATGCCGAGGTCGTCGTGATTGCCACGCGCGGGTTGGACGGGAATGTCTTGCAGGCGGGTCTGCGGCCTGATCACGTCGTCATCGATCTGGTAAATCTCGAACAAAAGTCGCGGCCCGCTGCATTAGGGGGCTATGAAGGGATTTGCTGGTAGCGCACTCCTGCGATGAGAATTCTGTGGGTAAAAGCGGGGGGCCTGGTCCCCCCCGATACCGGCGGCAAAATTCGCAGCTACAACATTCTCCGGGAGTTGGCGCGCCAGCATTCCGTCACTTTCTTTTCCTTCTATGCCGCCCATGGCGGCGACCTTCATCCCGGCCTGAAGAGCATTTTTGAACGTGTGGTGTGCCTGCCGCTGAAGCTCCCCGTCCCTAAGAGCCCGGCTGAGATGCGCGACTATGCAGTCAGTCTGCTCTCAGCGCAACCCTACAACATTACGAAATATTGTCGTCCCGAGGTCCGGCGGGCACTACGTGAACTCCTGCAACAAGAAAGCTACGACGTGATCGTCTGTGACTTTCTGGTCGCCGCGGACGTCATTCCCTGGGATGCTCCAATTCCCAAGGTAATCTTCACCCACAACGTGGAGGCCGCGATATGGCGGCGGCACTATGAAATGGCCGCCAATCCAATCTGGAAGGCGATTTCGTGGCAGGAATGGCGCAAGATGGAAGCCGCCGAGCGGCGCTATTTGCGTCTGGCCGACCATGTGCTCACCGTCTCTGAGACGGATCGGGATGTATTCGCATCTTTTCTTGACGCCGGCAAATTGACGGTGATTCCCACCGGCGTCGCCGTGGATTATTTCCAGCCGATGCCCGTGGAAGAGATCCCGAATTCGCTGGTGTTCACGGGTTCGATGGATTGGCTTCCGAATGAAGACGGAATTTTGTACTTTGTCGATGCCATCCTTCCGTTGATCAGAGGGCAGTGCCCGGAGGTTTCTCTGGAGGTCGTGGGACGGAGCCCTTCTCGCAAGCTTCAGGATTTGGCCCGGCGAGAAAAGAGCATGCACCTCACGGGTTGGGTGGAAGATATACGGCCGTTCGTCGCCCGCGGCGCGGTTTGCATCGTGCCGCTGCGCATCGGCGGGGGCACACGGCTAAAGATTTTTGAAGCCATGGCCATGAGTAAAGCGGTAATTTCCACGACCTTAGGCGCCGAGGGGCTGCCAGTGCGGCACGCCGAGAATATTCTGCTGGCCGACTCTCCCCACGATTTCGCTCGTTCCGTGATTTCTCTGTTACGCGATTCGAACCAGCGGAATCGATTGGGCAGTTCGGCAAGGGCTCTGGTGCAAGAGAAATATAGCTGGCCGAAAGTGGCCGAGAGCTTCGCTCACGCTCTGCGCGATGTGCTCCCACAACGGATACCTCCCAAGCGCAAGTAAGCAATCTTTGCTGCAATCTCTGGGGCAATCTTTCCCGCGAACTTTGCTTCTATCTTCCTCGAAGCCGCAACGTCCGTCCGCCCGCCCGGGCAGCTTCGCGAATAGGTTCGGCGTGTTTGCACCGAAGGTAACCATGCACCTTTGTGTGCTGTAAGGTCACGTCCTTCAGGTATCTGTAACCGGGTAGCTTCTGTATTTAGAGTCTGCATGCGGACTTGAACCCTTGGTCCCCCAATCCTTACATCCGAGGGAAACCCATGCTGCGTGTGAATCCGGCCATTAGGAACGAGAGGGGTAGTCTGGAACAGGGCTACAAACTCGTCGTTGCGCTGGTTTTGGCAGCCTGTTCTTTGTTCTGGACGGGCTGCGGTGGATTTTCGCAGGGTCCCACATCGTCGTCGTCTCAACAACCCGCCGCTGCGCAAACGGCGCTGCCGGCAGCAAGCGTTGGTAACAGCTATCATGCCGCTCTATCCGTTAGTGTGGGACGAGCGCCTTATACCTTCGATGTTACGCGCGGCGGCTTGCCGCCGGGATTGATTTTGGATGCCGCCACCGGGCGCATTTCCGGGATTCCGACTCGGGCGGGAACGTTTATCTTCACAATTCAGGTTACAGGCGAATCCGCCGGCCGCTCCACCGAGGGCTCAAATACCAGAATTTCGGTTGTGCGGCCCTATGCACTGGCCGTTACTTCGAGTCCAGCCCCGGTTACGATTCAGATTTCGCCCGCCGATCCTTCGATCGCCGCCGGCGGGAAAATTCAGTTCACGGCCGCGGCAAGCAATACAACCAACCCAGCGGTGACCTGGTCCGCCAGCGCAGGAAGCATCTCTTCCGCCGGCTTGTTCACTGCCCCAACCAGCGGCAGCGCGAAGTCGATCACAGTAACTGCCAGCAGCGTAGCCTCGAGCGCGGTGCAAGCCAGTACTGCGGTTTCGATTATCACCGTTAACCCCGTGACTGTTCAGATTTCGCCCCTCGACCCATCGATCACGGCTGGCGGGAAGCTTCAGTTCGCTGCCACGGTGAGCAATACCAGCAACACGGCGGTTACCTGGTCTGCCAGCGGAGGGACCATCTCTTCCACCGGTTTATTCACCGCTCCGACCAGCGGTAGCGTGAAGTCGGTCACGATCACTGCCAGCAGCGCAACCGCGGGCGGCCCCCGAGCCAGCACAGCGGTTACGGTCACCAGCAGCACTCCATTTGTGATTAATACGTCGAGCGTGCCCTCCGCCACGGTGGCCACGCCCTATTCAGCATCCCTGACCGCCAGCGGCGGTCAACCTCCTTATCAGTGGAGCCTGGCCTCAGGATCTCTGCCCGCAGGGCTGCAACTCGTCGCAAGCACTGGTACACTGGCCGGAGCACCAACCCAAAGCGGGACCTTCTCCTTCAGCGTGCGTGGAACGGATGCGGCCTCGCATACCGCCCAGCAAAGCCTTTCCCTGTTGGTTTCGACTTCGCCTTCTGGAAAAACCTGCGGACCCCCGGCTTACGATTGCTCGAGGAGCGATCTCAAGATCGTGCAACTGCCGACTCCGCCCAGCGTAGGAAACCTTGCGGGCGCAAACACAATCGTTACCGATCCCGATTTTGGCAACCGAATCGTCCGCATCACGGATGCGAATACAAATCCTGCGGCTCCCACTAAAAACATAACGTTCGTGAGCACTACCACTGGAAGCGCCGACGACAATCTGTGGAATATCGACTCAACTCTTTTCACCGTGCAGGACACTTGGGCTGACACTTATGTCTACAGCTTCGATCCGAACACGTTGCAGGCGAGCCGATTGTATGCGGCAAATTTTCCTGCAACAAAAGGCCTGATGCTGTCGAACAGCGGCAACTGGAGTCGCGTGAACTCGAACCTTCTTTACACCGACGACGGGACCCTTCTCAATAAGTACGACTTTACCGACCGAAGCAATCCTCCATCTGCTCAAGTCCTCTACGATTTCACCAGCAGTCCCAATTGCCTTCCGCGAGGATTCAAACCAACCTGGAGCACCAAGGGTGGGGTAAACGGAGACGACACGGTTTTCGCCATGGCTTATTCCAACACCGGGTACCAGGGGACGGGCGTGTATGCGGTTGTCTACAGGGTCGGCAGCGGGTGCAGCGTGCTGAATACGCAGAGTGGCCAGGTTAGGGGGGACTGGGGAGCCAACGGTACGATCAACATCGCGGACCGCTGGACGATTCACAATGTGAAGCTGTCGAAGGATGGGAACTGGCTCATTCTGGAAAGCACGACCTGCAGTTCATCCAATTGCGCCCAGCAACCGTATTTCTGGCAAGTCGGAACTACGAACGTAACTTTTTGCGGGGAGGGCGGGTCCTGCGGCGGTCACTTCACCGAAGGTTACAGTCACTGGGTGAACAACGACAATTCGCCGATGTCCAACCAGGTGATCCGGTCATTTTCCCAGGCAGCATCAATTCGCAATCTGACGAACAGTTTTCCGGCGGGCATCATGCCGCCGTTCGATCAGCACCAATCGTGGAATAATGTCGATCCATCGGATACTCTGCCGCTTTTCGCGGTTACCTGGAGCACGACCACTCCCTTCCCCGCGCCCTGGTACAACGAAATCATCGCAGTCGCCGCGGATGGCAGCGGGAAGACTTGGCGATTCGCTCACTCGTTCATTACCACTCGCTCCCAGAGATTCAGCACGCAATGGGGCATTGGCACCATTTCTCAGGATGGCAGATTTTTCATTTTCTCTTCCGACTGGATGGGCAAGCTGGGTGCTGAATCAGGCGCCGCAAACTGCACCATCGGTACCAACTGCCGGGGAAACGTCTTTGTCGTCGAATTGAAATAGAAGGCCGCGGCCTGCGGAGGTAGCTCACGTAAAGCGGGAGTTCATTTCCGCAGACTCATGACCTTGATGGTCGCGAAGTGTTCAAGGGCCGGAAAGTGATGCAACAGCCAGCGGTCCGCCTTCCATAGCCATCTCCCCGAAAGGTTCACCCTTGCCAGCAGCGGCACGGAAGGGAGCCTGAAGTTCCTTTCCTGCACCAAAGTAACTCCCTGCATCACCACCGCAAGCTCGGCGCGAGTCATGGGATGTTCATAGTCGGAGATATCCGCTTTCGGAGGTGGAAATAATTGTCGCAGGTAATTCATGGTGCGGGAAAAGCGAATGGGCTCACGAAGAATGAACAGTCCACCCGGGCGCAAGACCCGGAAAATTTCCTGTCGAGCCCGCGGCAGATCGAGATGATGCAGCAGAGCCATGGAGAACACTACGTCAACGGACTCCTTCGGCAAGCCCGTGGCGTAGGCCGAGCCTTCCTGCAGGACCGCGGACAGCCCGTAGCTATTCAACCTCTGGCGAGCCAATTCGACCAGGTCCGGAGAAATGTCGATACCGATGACCCGGGCGCCGCGTTCGACCAGCGGCACCAGACTCTCGCCTGACCCGCATCCCAGGTCGAGGACGCTTTTCGCGCGGATATCTCCCAGCAGGTAGAAAGCGTATTCCAGTGCATAGGGCGTATCGGCGGGAGGATTTAGATATCGGTCCACGTCTACGGGTGTCAGCACGGCAGCGCGAGCTTCAGCTGCGCTCCGTTCGATTTCGACGCGATCACGCTCCGACAAGCTCTCGAACCCCATGAAAACCAGCTCCCAGGGTGGCCACGCATCCACCAGACTGCGATAACGTTAACCTTATCGCAAGTGATGCTTTCAGCTCTAGCGCAATATCCTTGCGCGACTCGCTTAAGACTGCGGAGACTCACTTCCGGAAAACACGGACTCCAAGGGAGCGCCCAGCGCGAATGTCCATCGATGCAGCGTTCCCGGAACTTCCAGTATCACGGCGGTCAGCAGGACCTTCTTGCCCCACTTCCATTGATTCTTGCAGGAAGCGCGATTGAGCACGTTGACCCACGACAAAGTGCGGGTGTAGCCGCGTTGCTCGGCGTAGTCGAGAACCGGCTGATTTACAGCGAACTGCAGTCCGTGGCGTCGAAAGGGCTTGAGCACGAGGGTGTCGTACTGAATGATCTCGCCGTCGCGGGCGTACAGCTTGCGTCGAAGTTCTTTCACATTCACCTCGGTGAAACTGACCCAGGTGTAAGCAGCCGTTTGATCACCGAGAAAGCCCACTCCTACCAGGTCACCGCGCTGAAAGCGGGCGCCGATGTCAGCGGACGTAAGGCCTGTTTCAACCAGCACGTCGATAGCTGCCCGCAAGTCGGCCGCGCCACGATAGAGGCACACCCGAAACTCCGGTCGCGCGGACACGGCTGGCCGCTTCCGCGACAGATCACCTTCGAAAAAATAATAGGCATTCAGATAGGGCCCAGTGATCCGGCTGAGCATCGTCCAGAACGTAAAGTGACGAGGGATTTTCATCGTCGATCGCTAATCAGGAATCACGAATCACGCGCGGCGCCGAATTGTTTCTGATAATAGGCAAATCCATCGACATATTTGGAAAATTCAAGAGTACCGGACTTGCGCGCTACTCCGATGCGCGGCAAGCGGTAACGATCGCTGGCGCGATTCACCATGCCGAATTCCGCGATCACGGAACAAGCGTATCCTGCCTCTTCAACCTGCCGCACCTGGCTCGGGCGGTAATCTCCGGGCATGCCGTTTGGGTAACAGAAACAATTTACTGTCCGACCGATTCCCTGTTCGATCTGAGTCCTGGAAAGCTTTAGTTCGCTCCACGATTCCTGGTCGGTAATACTCGAGAGAATGGGGTGAGTCACGGTGTGGGAACCGATCTCCATCAGCCCTGAATCCGCCATCTCCTGCAGTTCAGTCCAGGAGCACGGCCGGTACTGCGGTGGAGCGCTCCTCGGGAGGCTTAGGCCTATCTCTCTGGCCATTACTTCAATCCGCGCATTTCGCTCTTCGGGCCTCATCCGATTCAGTGACCGAAAGACACCGTCGAGCTTGCCCGGCACGAGATCCCGCGGGCGCGGCGACTGCTCACTCAGCCAGATCAGCTTATCGGTCCAGATCCAGTCTTCACCGCGGATGAACGAACTCACGACAAAAAAGGTCGCTGGCAGGCCGAATTCTTTAAGGAGAGGAAAGAAGAACTCATAACAGCTGCGGCGGCCATCGTCAATCGTCAATGCCACCAGGTTTCCATCCAGTTGGCGGCCGGAAGCCACTTGCTCCGCCAACTGCAACAGCGAAACAACGTGAAAGTGCTGGCGCAGGTAGGTGAACTGGCGGCGTATCCCTTCCACACTGAGTGCGTCTGGATCGCTTCCCTGCGGTCCGGAGAAGTTGTGATACATCAAAATCCGGGCCATTCTCGAAGACAGCGCTCGGGTTGCGGAGAATATGCCGCAGCGTTGCATCATGCGAAGCGCCAGCTTCCTCATGCCCCGGCTCCGCCTAATCTTTGACCGCCCCGCGGCCAGGAGCAATGACGCAATCTAAAACCAACCGCTGCGAGAGGAATCTTCACCCCGGAAGCACGCATTCGACACGATAATATCACTGGCTTTCAGCTCGCCCGGTCAAAACCAGCGCGGCCGGAGATCGGGGTGCGGGCCTCGAAAATCGATTGAAGTTCATTCTCCGCCGAGCAATGTCGAAACCAGTTTCGCAGTTTCCATGAGCCAGGTTTTCGCCGACCGGCGATGCCGCCACCACGGTTGCTGGAACTCGGGGTCCGCCACTCCTTCGATCCAGAGGTGAAGATTGGGGTTGGATCTGGTTATCCTCCTCCAAAGCATTCCTGCCCGGCGAGTGTGATAGTCCGAGGTGACGATTACGACGGAGTTCCAATGGTGCTCCTGAATGCAGGGGAGGAGAGCCTTCGCCTCGTGAGCGGTGGAGTCCACGTCCTCGCCGGTTTCGCAGAAGTCGACTCGGCCAGCCAGATCGCGGCCATAGGTCCGTTCAAGATAGGACCGCGCAACCGGCGGGATGGATTCGCCCCAATAAGACTCCCTTGGAACGCTCAATAAAACGCGGTCCGCGATCCCCTGCTGCAATAAGAACATGCTTCCGGCAATCCGAACTTTTTCGGCAATAATCGAGCCTTGGAGCACGATTGCACCTTCAACATGCTGCGGTTCCGGGTCGCTGGAGATTAAGAGGTCTCCGCCCCAGCGCAACCAACAAAAGGCAATGACGATTGCAACGGCGAGTGGCCAAGGTAGCACGCGGAACTTGGACCTGGTTGGCGGGGGCATCCGATGAGCTTCGCAATACCGATGCAGGCCGGTGTTGCACGCGCGAGGAGTATTGACCGAAAGCGCCCCGATTCTAGCACGCGCCCGGAGGGTCATCTGGACATCAATCCCGCTTTATGCCAACCTGAAACGGACTTTGCGCCATCTTTCCTTAGGATTGGACCGAAGTAAATGAGCCTAAAATCCCGGGCCTTCATAAATATCGCCTCCAGTTGGGGCGGCTTGGGGACGAGCATTGCCGTTGGGTTTTTTCTTTCGCCGTTTATTCTGCATCATCTTGGTGACGATGCTTTCGGTCTCTGGATCCTGATTTACTCCTTCACTGGCTATTACGGCATCTTCGATTTCGGAATCCGGTCCTCGCTGGTGCGCTACGTTTCAAAGTTCCAGGCAACGGGCGACAAAGAGGACCTGGCTCGACTGGTGAACACCAACTTGTTCATCTACAGTTGCATCGGTCTGGTCCTGGTAGTGCCCACCGTGATAGGCAGCTTCTATGTTGACCGGTTATTCCGGATTCCACCTGCCTTTCTTAGAGATGCCCGGCTTCTGTTCCTCATTGTGGGATTCTCGCTGGCTCTGGGCTTCCCCATGGGTATCGCTGACGGGATTCTGGAAGGAATGCAGAGGTTCTACTTAACGAACTGGACCAACACCGTGGGGATGTTAACTCGCGCGGTTCTCATCGTCTATGTTTTGCGACGCGGATTTGGCCTTCTGAGCGTCGCCCTGATTACCGTGACCCTGCCCTTGATCACTTCGGCGATTCGAGGCGTGATAGCGCAGCGGTTGCTAGTCCTGCCATTCGGATGGAAATATGTAAGCCGCGATTCACTTCGGCAGGTCGCCAAATACAGCTCGGTTACTTTTATCTTGATTGTGGCGGGCCGCTTACGCTTTAAGACGGACGCGATCATCATAGGAACTTTTCTTTCCGCCGCAGCAGTCACTCATTTTTCCATCGGAGCGCGTCTGGTCGACTATGCTGGGGAGACGGTCAGTAGCCTGGCACAGATTTTCACGCCCATGTCCAGTCACTTTCACACCATTGGAGACTATGCCCAACTCCGCAGGATCTTTATTACCGGAAACCGGGCTTGCGCTCTAGTGATGCTCCCGATGACAGTCACGATGATCGTAATGGGCAAATCGGTGATTGAAGCATGGGTTGGTCCGCGTTACGTATCGAGTTACATCGTGCTCCTGATCGTCTTGATTCCGACCACGTTCTATCACGTGCAGTTGACCTCAAACCGGATGCTGTTCGGAATGAGCCTGCATAAATCCCTGGCCTATGTGGTGCTGATGGAAGGGATTGCCAATGTCATTCTCAGTATCGTGCTGGTACGAGTCTTAGGAATCGTGGGAGATGCGCTCGGCACTGCGATCCCGCTGTTGTGCACCGCACTGGTCTTTTTGCCCCGCCACATGTGCCGTCAACTCGGTGTGCCCGTTCGCAAGTTTCTTTGGGAGGCCTATTTTTATCCCGTATTGTTCTGCATCCCAATGTTTTTTGTTCTGGTCGTGATGCAACGCTCTCATTACGCGCACCATTATCGGCAACTCCTTCTGAATTTGCTGGTAGGCGTCGCGACTTATGGCGTCTGCGTCCTCTGGTTTGTTCTGACCCGGGAGCCGATGGGGATCGACTTCAGAAATAGGATGTCCCGGTACTTCGCGGGACAGGCCAGCGAGTCGGGGTCGTGACAGATCGGATGCAGGCTGAAATTCCAATTCGCACACGGAAAGAATTCGGATATTACCGTTTCCAGGCTTTACAACCAGATGAATGGAACGCATAACAGCAGCACCCCGGCACATGGCAATTCTGTGAACCCTCCTAGAAGACAGCGTCCGGTCTTCGTGATGGGCTGTCATCGGTCGGGAACGAATCTGCTTTACGACACTTTGCTGTCAGCTGGCGGTTTTGCTCTCTATCGCGGGTATCTTCCCATCTACGAAATCTTAGTCCCACGCTTCGGCACTCTCGAGAGTCCGGCCAACCGGCAAAAGATCGTTGAAACTTGGATGAAAAGCAAGGGCTTCCGCCGCGCAGGCGTGGAGCCGGCGCAGATCTCATCCCAATTGCTGGCCGAAGCCCGCACTGCGGGCGACTTTATCCGCATTATCATGGACAAAATCGCGCAGAACCAGGGCGTGGAGCGTTGGGCGCTTTATGATCCCGACAGTGTTCTGCACGTGGCTCAAATCCGGAAAGACATGCCGCATCCGCTATTCATACACATCATCCGCGACGGCCGCGATATTGCACTTTCTCTCATGAAAATGGAGGGATTCCGGCCATTTCCCTGGAGCCGGCGCGCACGCACATTGTTGGAGACGGCGCTTTACTGGGAGTGGATGGTGCACCAGGGCCGGCAACATGGACGCCAGATTCCCGAGGATTACATTGAAATCCATTACGAGGAACTGGTAAACCAGCCTCGCGAAGTGTTAGCCAAGCTCGGGGACTTTCTCGATCACGATCTGGACTACGAACGCATTCAAAGCGCAGGATTAGGCCGGCTCCGCCAATCCAATTCTTCGTTCCGCGGCGACGATAGGGAAATCAAGAATCCAGTCAACCGCTGGAAAGAAAAATTATCTCATTCGCAGGTCGCGGAGCTCGAAGCTCTGATCGGATCAAGCCTCGAGGAATTCGGCTATTCTCTGACGGTGGACGCCGAACAGCGGCGAATGGGATTTCGGCTCAAGAGTCTCGCGGCAATCTACCCTCGATTTCTGAGTGCAAAGCAATGGCTCAAATTGAATACCCCGATGGGCCGTCTCGCCAATCTCTCCGCTCTGGAACTGCAAGATTCCGACATGGATCGATCTGATCGGGAACTCCCGGGAAGTTGATTCGTTCGCCGCAGCTGCTAACCTACAGAAAGAAGCTGAAGAAGCTAAGGAGTAGATCATGGGAAGTGGGCGATTACTGGCGCGGGCGATGAAACTTGTCCTTCCGTGGTTCGCGTTGCAGCTCTTGACTGCGGTCACTGGTCTGGCGCAGGGTCAGCTTAACGCCAGACGGGAGGTCAGCGCTTGTGGACCGCCGAAATATTGTGCGCGCACGGATCGGCGGGTTGAAGCGTATCCGGAAAAGGCGCCGGCCATCGGACCCGCAGGTTCGACTATCAGTGATCCTACGTTCGGGTCGCGCATTCTGCGCGTCACCGATGGTCGATCGGATCCCAGCGGCGCCGGCCTTCCACTTTACACACCCTCTTCTCCCGAACAGAATTCGTGGAACAAAAACTCCACGATGTTCTACGTGACTACGTCGGAGGGTTCGATGCTGCTTTATGATTTCGACCCTGCAACCATGATGGCCCGACGGGCTCGAACGCCGAAAGTAGACCTCGGCGGAGAGCCTCAGTTCAGTTTCAAGCAGGCCAACATTCTTTTCGGCATGAATCGCCATGATCGAGTCTTTGAGCAATATGACACCTCCAGCGGGCGAGTCACTGAAGTGAATACGCCCTCCACGTGCGTCAAACTCGGCGCTGACGACAACGCCAGCCTGGTTTCAGTTAGCTCGGACGACAATCGATTTGTGACGATGGTGGGACCGGAGCAGGACAAGAATTACATGATCTACGTCTACGACCGGGCGCGAGGCTGCCGCTGGTACAACACTCAGACGGGGGAGATCGGAGGCCAGTGGGGACCGAAGGGAACGATCTCCGTGCGAGACCGTTTTCGACTTCACAACGCCCGCATTGCGAAGTCTGGGAGGTTCGTTTATATGACGCGCGGCGGCGGTGGCATCGGCAGCGGGTGGGTCGCGTGGGAGATCGATGGGATGAACGTACGCGTCTGTTCGATAGCGTGCAGCGCACACTACGCGCTCGGCTACTCCCACATCATCGGCTCTTCCGAACTGCATCATCCCCTGGACCTGTGGTTGCGGCCGCTGGACCATCCAGACTCTTACACCGCGATTGTCGGCGGATTGGAGCCCGCCACAAATTACTGGTTCGATTCGCATCTCTCCTGGAACAACGTGGACGAGAACGATTCGGCACCCATTTGTTTCTCGACTTACAGGCCCAATAATCCGGACACGCCGGGAACCGGGCCGCTCGTGACCGGACCCTGGCAGAACGAAATCGATTGCGCGGAGACCGATGGCAAGGCTTCGACAGTCTGGCGGTTTGCCCATACTTACAGCACCGCCCGGAACGGCTTCTGGTCGCAACCAAGAGGAAATGTTTCGCAGGATGGACGCTTCTTCATGTTCACCTCCGACTGGGAAGACCAACTGGGGAAGACGCCGGGAGGCAACAAATACCGGAGCGACGTTTTCATTGTCCAGCTATGGTAACGGATCGAGAGTTGCTTTCGTATTTTGAGGTTGCGCCGGCAACGGCCTTTGACCGCAAAGTTCGCTGAGAAAGTCGCTTTAGGACGTTAAGAACGACGATCGCGTTGCTTAACCTGATCTGGTTCTCTTCGCGATCTTCGCGGTTAAGATCTTTCGGCCGGGAGCACGAGCTCGTTGGTGGCTTTCTCGCTTCGCGAATTGAGCGAGCGATAAGTATCCAACCACTGTTCTCGAACAACCGGCCAACGGTAGATTTGCGACCTCTCGTACGCCTGTCGCGTTAGCCGGAGGGAAAGGTCAGGATTTCGTAATAGCCGGATCACATTTTCGGCTAATGACTGGGCATCCCCTACTGGAGAAAGCAATCCTGTACTCTCATGCTCCACTAAATATCGAATGCTTTCTGCCGCGGTACTGACCACCGGAGTTCCACAGGCGAACGCTTCCAGAATGGAAACCGGCATGTTGTCGAGCCACGATGCGTTGATAAAAATATCGGCCTGATCGTAACGGGTGCCGATCTCTTCTCGCGACGCGACTCCGGTGAAGTTCACCTCCGACAGATTCAAATCCCGTACCAAACCACGAACTTCTTCTTCGGATGGTCCCTTGCCCACCAGGTCGAGACGCGCTTCGGGAAATTGTTTTTGCACCTCGGCAAACGCCCGCACAACCACGTCCACTCCATAGTAGCGATGGAATCCTCGTGTACAGATCAGGTGAGGCCGCAAGGGCTGCCTCTCGCGAAAAGAGAATTGACTCATGTCAACAATATTCGGCACCGCCTGCGCCTGCAAGGCCGAATTCCCGGAACACGTCAACCAGATATTCGGATGGAACTACAAGCCGGTCTGCCTTCGACAGAATTGCCCGCGCACTCCGAAAACGCTGCAGGTGATCCCGTGCCTCGCCGCTGTGATAGTGGATGATCGTTTTCTTCCCGCGCGCGCGCGCGATCCACAGCGCCGGCGCCGGTGCGATCACGAACGACCAATACGACGCGGAAAAAATGTGGGCGATGTCGGCGTCTTTCAGACTCCGCCGCAAGCTCCACAGGTACAGGGGTTGGCGAATCAAGGTACGCAGAACTGGAACACGCTCCGCCCACCTTAATAACCACGGAAGAGCCGGATCGATGGGAACAAACTTCGCCTCAACAGCCGGATCGTCTCGCCAATGACGTAACAACAAATCCGCCTGCACCGATTGGCCTCCCACATATTGCAGCGAGGCTGCCACAATCGCCACTTTCAGGCGTTCTGGCTTGCGGTTGTTTCGATTCAGTTGAACACTCCCGGCGCGGGATCGTCTCTTGTCCAGCAGTTCGTGATAAAGACCTTCGTGGCGTCTGCGCATCTGCTCCACCGTGAAGTTTTCCCGGGCAAACGCACTGGCGTTGCCTCCAAGAACTCTTCTCAATGGCGCGTCTTCCGAGAGACGAGCGATTGCATCCGCCAGTGCCGCTGCATCATTAGGGGGAACGAGAAGCCCCCGATCCTCGGTAACCAGTTCGCAGTTTCCGCCCACTCGGCTTGCTATCACCGGCACGCCGGCCGCCATCGATTCCAGGATCACGTTGGATAAGCTCTCCGACGCCGAAGGCAGCACCGAAATATCGAGCGATGCCAAGACGGCGGAAATATCTCTCCGGTCGCCCAGAAACAGAATCTTGTTCCCGAGCCCGAGTTCTTGCGCTTCCCGCTCAAGTTCCTGACGCAGTGGACCGTCGCCCACCAGAACAAATTGCGACGCGGGAAACCGTTCCCGCAATCTGGCTGCCCCGCGAAGAAACAGACGATGATTCTTAGCGCGCGTGTTCATCCGCGCGATCATTCCTATGCGCAGGACTTCTGGCGACCGCGCCAGTGCTGGCGCAGTCTCGGCGAATGCCTCGGGCGGCAGACCATTGCCAATCACGGCCAGTTGACTCTTCCGAACTCCCAGCGTCATCAACCGATCCGCGGCAGCCTGCGAGTTGCAAACCACTGCATCACACCACCGGAGCACCATCGCTTGCGCGCGCTCTTGCCTGTGAGTCAGCAGATCCCCCAGCTGGCGCTGGCTTCCAACCACCGGCACGCGCGCCCAACGAGCAGCAGGAATCAACACAAAGTTCGAATAGAAATCAAATGCTTGCGCGACACCAATTTCGTGCCGCTTCAGGTATTGGGCAACCCGCCAGCGTGCTCTTAAGGATGCTGCACCATATAAATTACCGCCGAGTGCAAATTCGGCCACATCGCCGAGGCTCTCGAGAAATGGCCCTTTGCGCTGCAGGCATCCGAGGTGCACATGAAAACTCTTACGGTTCAGCGATCTCGCCAGAGCCGCAAACTGACGTTCGCTGCCGCCAGTCTCCAGGCTGTCCGTCATCAGGAAGATGCCGTCAGGTTTTAGCGAAGGTGACTGGCCACTCGCTTCCGAAAGATTGACCTCGTCGAGATGAGTTTCTTCCAGTTTGCCTGGACTGGCCGGGGAGGTCATTGTGCCTCTTCGCCCACGCCGACGGAGGCAGCATGAAACGCTGGCTTCTCCCTGCTCCCAATTTTTTCCAGAAAGTTACGGTGCCACAATTCGAAGATGAGCAATCGCCACAGGCGCGCCGAGTGATCTCTGCGGCCCTGGAAGTGTTCGTCGAGCATCCGCCTCAGTCCGGCTGCGTTGAAATAACCCCGCTGCAGTGTCTGCCTGTCCAACAATGTCTTCAGCACCAGATCCTTCAGTTCCCCGCGCATCCACATCCCAAGCGGCAAGGCGAAGCCCTGCTTGGGCCGGTTGAGAACTTCGCCCGGCACTCCCACCCGTGCCGCCAGCTTCTTGAGAATAAATTTCTGGGAGCCATTGCGCATCTTCCAGTGCGGACTCAATGCAGTCACCCATTCCAGAAACACATGGTCCAGCATCGGAACCCGCGCTTCCAGGGAGGTTGCCATGCTCATCCGGTCTACTTTGGTCAGAATGTCGCCGGGCAGATACGTCTTGCTGTCCAGATACAAAACGCGGCTTAGCGGATCCGTCGCCGGAGCTCGGTCGAGATATTCCCTGAAACTTCTGAGCGGACGACGATCCGCAGCAATGAAATCGTCGGACAGAATTCCCATCTCTCTCTGAAACGACTGCAAGGAAACGCCCTCCGTGTAACGGTCTTCCCAAGGCAACGAAATGCTGTAGGCGAGATTCCGGCCGGGCACGCGATAAGGAATCAGGGGATGGACGAATTGGCGGTACCAGGTCCCCGCCCATTGGGGGATGGGATAAGATCGGTCTTCCAGATGAATGCGATAGCGGTCATAGCCGGCGAACGCTTCGTCCCCGCCATCGCCCGACAGTGCGACTTTTACATGCTTTCGTGCCAGACAGGATATGAAATATGTGGGCAGCATGGAGGAATCTCCGAAAGGCTCCTCCAACTCGTGCGTCAATGTCTCGACCGTCTGGACGAGGTCCGGGTCAAAAATCAACTCGTGATGCTCGGTGCCAAACTTCTGTGCGACCATGCGCGCATATGGGGTTTCGTCAAACTCCACATGACGAAATCCGACAGAAAATGTTTTAACCGGCTGCGACGTGGCGCGCGCCATAAGCGCCACGATTGTGGAAGAGTCGGCGCCGCCGCTCAGCATGGCACCGAGAGGAACATCTGCGATCAAGCGGATGCGAACTGCTTCCGCCAGGCGAAATTCGAGTTCTTCGAGCAGTTGCTCTTCGCTCGAGGGCTCGTAAGTGCCGTAACGGGGAAAATCCCAGTACTGGCGAATGCGCACTTCCCCTTTTTCGAATTCCAACACATGTCCCGCCGACAACTTGTGAATCGACTCGAAGGCTGTGGCGGGGTCGGGAATATATCCGAAATACATGTACTGCAAAAGCGCCGGATGACTGACCTTGGCCAGTTCCGGCCTCACCGCCAGAATCGATTTCATCTCCGAAGCGAACAGCAGAGTTCCATTCTGCAGCGCGTAATGCAACGGCTTCTTTCCCACGCGATCGCGCGCCAGCAAAAGGCGGCGGGTGCGCTCATCATAAATCGCGAAAGCAAACATGCCACGCAGTCTTTGAACACATTCCGAGCCATATTCTTCGTACAGATGAACAATCACTTCCGTGTCGCTGTGAGTGGAGAACAGATGGCCGCGCGCCAACAGCTGAGAACGCAACTCCGGAAAGTTATAGATTTCGCCGTTAAAGACGATCGATATTGTTTTGTCTTCGTTAAAGACCGGCTGGTGGCCGCCGGCAAGATCGATGATGCTCAGACGACGCATGCCCAGTCCGACGCCGGCCTTCACAAAGATGCCTTCGTCGTCTGGTCCGCGATGCACGATGGCTTCGCACATCCGGTGAATGGCGGCGTGATCGACCGCGTCGTCGGGATGAGACTGAACCATTCCGGCTATGCCGCACATGCACTATCCTTTTAGCGCTTCTACCGATCGGTCGCGAGATTTGGCCTCTGACAAAGCCGGACGCACGCGCTGCAGCCGATAGTCCCGGTATTCGCCGGGGTCCCCTTCCCTGCCATCGCAGGCGGCCAGAATGATATTGACCATTTCTCGAGCCGAAACGAAGTGCAGCACTTCGTCTCTTTGTTCGGCACCGCCTGTCAGTTCGCGCAGAAATTTCTGCATGGCCGAGCCCAGCACGGCCTCTTCGTGCCGGAAATCCATGCCGTGGCAATGCAGCTTAATAAAGAGCCAATCCGGCCTGCCGTCTACCGAAATCGCAGCTCGCTTCCATCGACGCAACCGTTGAAGGGTTGCTGGATTCGGCCCAGTCAAGGCGGCATTGTCGATGCCTACAATTCGCCGGGTTCCGCTGCCGGAACGGAACGCCGGCATGAGAGGCCCCTGCACAATCAATGGAAAAACGTTGGGAGCCCGGCCTTGCGACAAATCTCGTCCCTTGCGATGTGGAGCTTGCCCGGTCAGCGGAAGAGCGCACTCGTAAATCGAATTGATCTTGGCAATCTGTGCTTGATGAAACGCTCCTGTCGGCAGAGTCATGTCCGCATAACATCCGGTTTCTGCCAGGATCTGCATTTCACTGTCGACCCCGCAAGCCCGCCCGTGGTTAGAGTTCGCCAGCGCAAAATTGCCGTGAACAAAAGCGTAGCGCGGCTCGATGGATTCTCCCCAGTATGAGAGGCAAGCATGCTCTCCCGCGAGACGATCACGGAACTCGATCAACTGACGGCGGGTATTTTCGGCCGAGTCCGGAGCCTTCACACCGTGGTGGAGGTGAATCTCGATTTCGCCCCAACCGGCCCGGCAATGATCGGCTAAGCGGGCAATTAAAGGCTGATCGTATTGTTCCGCGGGATAGAAGTAGGAGTGCACGAACGGCCGCCCCTCCGCATCGCGGTAGGCTCCGAACCGCATCGGGTATTCGTGGCACCAGCGCTGCAACCGGCGCTCCTGCTCCGGGTGCGGAGCGCGAGCCGAACCATCCTCCGGAACAATTCCCGGTTCGAAGTGGTCCGCCAGCGCCATGATCAAGTGAGTTCTGCTGGGAGGGCGATGGCGAACGAGTCTCTGCCACAGATAGCTTGGCAGCCAGCGGCTAAGGTAGGAAATTTTTTGTCGACCACGCACCCCGGCGCGGCTCACGCGCGTGCGTTCCCCAACCTTCGGACCCGGCCTTTGCTTCGTTGTCGTCATCGCCGGTTCCGTAACCAGCCGTTAGGTCTGGCGGAAGTCTTACTCGTGCCCGCGGGCACTGGCGAAAACTTGGTGTCCCGGCTCGGCTTCGTCCATCGTGGCTGTTTTTGACTCGTCAGATCCAGTGCAGGAATTTCCGACGCCTCCCTCTCGTTGGCCATCGCCAACAACACCGAAGTGTAGGCCACGGCGAAATAGGGATAGTACTCATAGGACTCGGGCGCAAAAAATGCACCGACGACGAATCCGATAAGCGACCCATAGAGGGCTCCCGAAAATAATCCGATCTCATCGCTATAGGTGGGGTTAAAGGTGGGCGCCCGGCGCAATCGGCGGAGATTGCTGAACCCCCGCGCGAAGAAAAGTAAATAGAGCACCAAGGCGCCGATCCCGCCTTCTGCCGCGATCTGCAGATAAGAGACGTGAACTTCGCGCCAGGTTCCGGAATAGTTCGCGAAGTTGCCCATTCCGATGCCGAGAGGATAGCGAGCGACTGCCTTAACACTTTCGACCATCAATAACCGGCGCTGTTCGTAAGAACCGTGGGCGCTAACCTCACTCTCGGTATCGAGATCATTCCCGGATATGGCAAAGAAGCGCTCTTTCAGCCTTCCTCCAGCGGCGAATCCGACCACCAGCGCCACCACCAGTGCAGCCGCAACCAGGTGAAACCGCTTCCCCCGAATGCCGAAGAGCCATAAGCACACCGCGCCCATAACCAGAAGATCGATAAATCCGGCACGCGACGCGGTCAGGAACAGGGCGAGGCACATGACCAGCATCGACCCTGCCCAGGCGATCTTGCGCGCGACGCTGCGTGTGTTCAATAAAAAAGCGAAGCAGAACGGAAGGGTAAGCACAATCGCAAATGCCAGGTCGTTGGAATTGGAATAGATGCCTCCGATCACACCTTCCAGCCTGGGGGTGGTCCTTCCTTTGAGCACGGACACGACGGCAATTATCGCGACCGATGCCGATTGGATGAAAATGAGTCGCCGCAATCTCGCGAAACTCGTGATCACAATGAACGTCAGCACCCAGGCCACCAGCGCCTTGGCGAAGTCTAGTGTCTTTAAAAACGCACCACCCTTCCACACCGGCGACAGCAGGGCGGAAAGGAACAGAAAACAGAGGATGCCGAAGAAATAACTTGCTTCTCTAGGCAGGTCGCGGAACCGTCGCTTGGATCTTCCCGCGCTCATCAATAGGGCCAGCAGCGCGAATGCGCCCGAAATTTTTGCGAGAGGGATATAAGAAAGGCCGGGAATCCAATCCTCTGGGCGCGCGAAATAAACTGCGTAAAACACACTCAGCCAGAAAAACACCCCTTCCAGCGGTTCGCGTTTCTGCGCGAACTGCCCTATCCAACCGTTGCTAGCTTCATCCTTCTTTACGCCGCGACGCTGTTGGAGCCCGCTTGCCCAGTGCTGGTTTGCTGGAGTGGAATTGTTCCCGAAAATCGCCGCCCCCCCGACCTGCCGAAATCGTGATCAACCTCTGTCCAGGCGTCCAGGTGTGTTACCTCCCGGCGATTTCACCACAGAGGCAGTTCTTATTCATTTTCAACAACTTAATGGGCAGCAAAAGCCCGCTCCACAATTGTCAGAGTACATCAAACCAGGTCCAAAGGCGAACTGTTTCGCATGCCCTTTAGGCGCAGCAAGTTACTCTCGGGGCGCGCCATGCACGCAGGTAACGACTTGAGCCCGGCTCTGATTGCGCCTGCATCGGCCTTAAAATATGATGGCCTTTGCCAATCACAGAATGCTTGTCGTAAGGCTGAAAACCTCGAAAATGCCTCTGAAATCGCTCAAGGATGTTGTTTCCGTCAACGTTGAAGACTATTTTCACGCCGAGGCGATGGCCCGCGTTGCGCAACGCTCTCAATGGGACCGATACCCCGCTCGCGTGGAGCGCAATACCCAGCGCCTTCTGGAATTGTTCGCCGCGTGTCAAATCCAATCCACGTTTTTCGTGGTTGGTTGGGTGGCCGAGCGATTTCCTGCGTTGGTGCGGGAAATTGCAGCCGCAGGACACGAACTGGCCTGCCATTCCTATTGGCACCGCCTGATTTATCAGCTAAGTACAAAGGATTTCCGCGAGGACACACAGCGAGCAAAGGACGTAATAGAACAGATTGCCGGACTGGCCATCTATGGATACCGAGCTCCGACGTACTCCGTTGTCGCCAGTTCCTTGTGGGCGCTTGAGATTCTTGTGGAACTTGGATTCACATACGATTCCAGCATCTTTCCCATTCATCATGATCGATACGGTATCCCTTCCGCGCCCCGTGCCCCATTTCGCATTAACACTCCCGCAGGCCCGTTGATCGAGTTTCCACCGACGACCTTCCGAATCGGGAATCACAGGCTGCCGGTAGGAGGCGGCGGATATCTTCGCCTTCTGCCGCAGTGGTATACCCGGTTTGGGATCAGACGCGCCCGGCGGGAGGGGCTGCCGATCATTGCTTACGTGCATCCGTGGGAGATTGACCCGGATCAGCCCCGGCTACCCGGCAGATTGGTTTCCAGGCTGCGGCACTACACGAATCTGTCCAAAACCTATGACCGTCTGAGTGATATGCTCCGGGAAGGAATTTTTACGAGTTTCCGCGAAAGCGGACTCGCCGAGATGGTGGAGGACGTAGACCTATATGCCTGTGAGCAACACAAAAACTGATGAAGCCCGCCAAGTAGCCGAATATTGGGATCGAATCGCTCCCCAATTCGACTCCATCTACGCCGGCAATAAAAACCTGCTGGCGCGCGGCCTGGACCGTTGGCTGCGCAAGGACATGTATCAGCGCTTTGATTGGGTGATGCGCAAGGCAGAAGAACTGCGCCCGGCAACGGTTTGCGATATTGGGTGCGGTTCAGGGCGCTTCGTCAGCTCCCTGGCCAAGCGGGGCGCCCAGGTGACTGGACTCGACTTTGCGCCCGAAATGCTGAACCTGGCGAGTCAACTGGTGGAACGCGAAGGCGTGGCTGACCATTGCCGGTTCGTTCTAAGCGACGTGCTCGATTGGAAGACCTCGGAGAACTTTGATCTCGTCATCGCTATAGGATTTTGGGATTACGTAGCAAATCCGCTGGCTCGACTCCAAGTAATACGCAAACTAACCGGCCGCACCTTTCTATCAGCCTGGCCGCGGGCAGGAACGGTCCGGATGGCAATCCGCAAGGTGCGACTTAAGGTCGCGGGTTGCCCAGTGTATTTTTGGCGGCTGACCGACGTGGAGAGTTACCTGAATCAGGCCGGCTTCCAGGTGGAGTCTTGCGAAGTGCTCGGCCAGCTCTACTGCATCCAGGCTCGTCCCGTCTGACCTGACCCTACCATGACCAAGCTTCTTTTTTGGATTTCAGCTGGACTGGTGGTGTATGTCTATATCGGTTATCCGTTGCTCTTGTGGGTGTTGCCGGTTTTCTTTCGCTCTTCGCTCCAGACGAAATCGATCGAGCCTTCCGTCTCGCTGTTGATCGCGGCGCACAACGAAGCCACCGTGATCGCGGCAAAAATCCAGAATGCGCTAACTCTCGACTATCCCGCCCAAAAGTTAGAGATCATAGTCGCATCGGATGGCTCAACTGACGCTACCGCACAAGTGGTCCGCTCCTTCTCGGAGGGAACAGGGAAGGGCCGGGTCCGCCTGCTCGAGTTTCCCAACAATCGCGGCAAGGTTGCCACATTGAACGACGCAGTTCCACGTTTGACCGGTGAGATTGTTGCCTTTTCCGACGCCTCCAGCATGTTAGCGCCCGATTCGCTTCGCCAGCTGGTGCCGTACTTCGCCGACGCTCGGGTGGGAGGAGTGAGCGGAGTTTACCATGTCCTCAAGAAAGACCTGTCCCGGCTGGGCGTGCAGGAAGATTTCTATTGGAAATACGAAACTTTTCTGAAGGTACAGGAAGCGAAACTGCACGGGTTCACGGGCGCTCATGGCTCACTCTACGCCATCCGCAGGGAACTGTATCCGTTCCCTGCCGCCGATACCATCAACGATGACTTCATCATCCCGATGCGCATCCAGCAACGCGGCTATCTTATCGCTTACGAACCCGCCGCCATGGCCTACGAGGAAGCGCACGAGATGGAAGGGTTCGCGCGGCGCGTTCGCATCACCGCCGGCAACATCGAGCAACTCCAGGAAGTCAAGGCCCTGCTTTGGCCACCCAGGTTCGTGGGCCTATTCTGCCTGCTCTCACACAAGGCTGGACGCCTGTTGGTGCCGCTGGCCATGGTGCTGCTCGCATTCGTCAATGTCATGCTATGGCGCGATCCAGTCTACAAGTGGTTCTTGCGGGGGCAAGTCCTGTTCTACGGATTGGCCGCACTCGGAGCCCTGGTGAGGCTCAGACCCGCGTTCCTGCGCCTCCCGTATTACTTCTGCATGATCAACTCGGCTTTCTTCGCGTGGATCTATCATGCAATGCGGATGGGGCGGATGATACCTTCGCGGATCGAACTGGACCAGCTTGGAAATCCGCCTTCGTCCAATTAGCGCCGGCTCATTTAGCCCCCCGGCCGAGCAGGACAATTTTGATAGTTTGGAAAAGAATCAGAAGATCGAGCCCCACGGAAGCGTTCTTGATGTAAAACAAGTCGTACTGCAGCTTCTCGCGCGCATCCTCCAGCGTGTTGCCGTACTTGTACTGGACTTGCGCCCAGCCGGTAATTCCCGGCCGCACAGCGTGGCGTATACCGTAATAAGGAATCTCCTTGCTGAGCCATTCCACAAATTCCGGCCGTTCCGGACGCGGCCCCACGAAATGCATGTCGCCCTTCAATACGCACCACAGTTGCGGAATTTCATCCAGCCGGGAGGAGCGCAGAAACTTTCCCACGCGGGTGATGCGCGGATCGTCATCGGCGGCCCAGGTCGCGCCCGTATCTGCCTCCGCATCCTGCCGCATGGTGCGGAATTTATAGCAATTGAAATGCGCGTTGCGCTTGCCCACTCGTTTCTGGCGGTACAGAATCGGGCCCGGAGAGTCCAGTCTTACGGCCATCCAAATGAAGGGCATCAAAGGGAGTGAAAGAATCAACCCCGCCAGAGCGACGGACAAGTTCAGCCCCCGCCGGATGAGGCGAAAGAAAGTGCTGAAGCGGAAGCCCTCGGCGAAAATCATCCAACTGGCGTACAACTGGTCAACTTCAATTCTCCCGGAAATCTTCTCCAGCCACGAAGTCGCTTCCTCAACTTTCACACCGTTCAGGCGCAGTTCCAGCAACGCTTCCACCGGAAGCGTCCCCCGCCGGTCGGGCATGGCGACAATCACGCGATGCACTCCCTTCTCGCGCGCCAGACCGACCAGATGCGTGGCCACGGTTTCCCGGGTCAGCGCACCCTGAATATTTCCAGTCCATCCCACAACCTCAATGCCGAGTTCCGAACGCTGCCGCAGCCCATTCAGCAAGCGCAACGCCCGGTCTCCCGTGCCCAGCACATACACTCTCTCGCGAAAATACGGCTGCTGGACAATCCATGTATAAGCCCCTCGCCAGCCGAGGAGCATCACCGTCAGGACAACTAATCCCCATTTAGCGCCGGGAAGAAAGATACGGCCGGGCAGAAAATACCCATACACCAGGTCGACTGCGGCCAGAACAAATGCCACCAGCCCCAAAACGGTGAAGAGCCGGAAGACCTGATCCCACTTTTCTCCCGTGCTCGAGGAATCGTACAAGTCCAGCCCGTGCGAGAGCAGCAACACGATTGCGGTGACGCAAACAATCTTCAAATACCCGCCGTCCACATTGAGCAGAATCCAGCTCGTCTCCTGGTTCTGCCATAAAATGGCCAGGAGAAACGAGAGCCCCACCACCAGCGCTTCCACGATCAGAAGCACCAGCGTTCTTACCGGGTAATAGACGTTGAAAAGCCGGATCATTCTCTGACTGCTCCTAAGCCTTCGTCGCGGTTGCCTTCTTCTGGTAAGACTCGTAGTAGTAGCGCGCGTAAGGCAAAGCATCCTCGCTCGTTCCATTCAAAACCGCGCCGATGAGCGCCTCCTCGGGGAACTCCTGACGCGCCCGGCGGGCCAGATCGACCGGAGTGGAGTTTGAGCGGACCACCATCAACACTCCGTCACAGACCTTGGCCAGCACGCTGGCATCGGAAACCGGAACGGCGGGAGGCGAATCAATAATGATCCAATCAAATAGAGGCTCGACTCGCTGCAATAACAGCTTCAATCGGCCGTTGCCGATCAGCTCCGCCGGATCCGCGGCTCCCGTGCCGCTGGGAATGAAAAAAAGATTCTCCAGCGGTCCGCGCTGCATGATGGAAAACTCGTTAACCTTTCCCGTCAGATAGTCGGAGAGTCCCGGATCGGAGGTCGTTCCCAGCATCGTGTGCAGGCGTGGGGCGCGCAAATCGGCGTCGATGAGCAGCGCCCTGCGGCCATGCTGCCGCACCACCACCTGCGCCAGATTCGACGAAGTGAACGATTTGCCTTCCTTGGGCAGCGCGCTGGTCACCAGAATCTTCTTCAGCGGCATCTTCTCGCGCAAATGGTAGAGGCGCGAACGCAGGGTACGGAATTCCTCCGTGCCGCGCGCACTGTCGTCGCCATTCAGAAACAGCATCGTCGCAGGATCCGGCTTCCACTCCCGTTGCGCACAGCGGGCCAGCAGTGTATCGATGCTGAATGGACTGGCCAGGGCAGGCATTCCCGCATGGGCCACAGCCGCGGGCGGCATCGTCACTGGCTGCGGATCGGCGAAGACCGGCGGATCGGCGACCGGCGTCGTGGCAAAACTCGGAAGCGAACTTCCCTGAGTCGCCGCCCGTTCCTGTTCGGCCTTCTTCAACGCTTCATGGATTCGGCTCATAGTTTCCTCTCGTTGGGCAGTTCCTTTTCTTCCTCGCGCAGGCGATCGGCCAATGTGGCCAGCGAGCGCAACGCATCCACCAAATCAAACTTGTCTTTGTCGGAACCCGTGTCCGGCCCCGCCGGAGTCGTCAGCGTGCCTGCTGTCGTGCTGTCGCCCAGATCGAAATCCCGCGCCACGCTCTCGACCACCGAAGGCTGGATTACTTTCTGCTGATCGACAAACGAACTTACCAGGCAGTGCTCGCACAGCAGGTTGATCACCCGTGGAATCCCCGACGCATAGCGGTGAATGGCCGCCACCGCTTCAGGTTCGAAGATCTGCTGTCCATTGGAGCCCGCAATCCGCAAGCGCTGCTGCACGTAGGCTTTCGTCTCATCGAGAGTCAGCGGATGGGTTTTGGCGCGCAGCGTCAGGCGTTGCCGCAGCTGACGCAACTGCGGCTGCTTCAGCTTCTGTTCCAGTTCCGGTTGTCCCACCAGGACAATCTGCAGCAGCTTCTCCGTGAACGTCTCCAGATTGGTGAGCATGCGAATCTCTTCCAGAACTTCGTCGGTGAGATTTTGTGCCTCATCGACGATGAGCACCGCGGTCTCACCCGCGCGGTAGCGATCGAGTAGCCAGTTGTATAGCCGTAGCAATATCTGGCTCTTTAATTTCGAATCGCACGGAATGCCGAAGTCGGCCATCGTATAGTCGAGAAACTGCGGAACGTTGAGCCGCGAATTGAAGATGAACGCCGTCGCCACTTGCTGCAGACGCAGCCATTCCAGCAGCTTATTGATGAGCGTGGTCTTGCCTGTGCCCACTTCTCCCGTGAGCAGTACAAAGCCCTTTCGGCTTTGGATGCCATAGGTCAGGCAAGCCAGCGCCTCTTCCGTGTGCCGCGTCAAAAAAAGATAACGCGGGTCCGGATTCACATTGAAAGGGTTCGCGCGTAGTCCGTAGAACTCTTTGTACATGGTTGTTCCTAGATTCTGCCTGCCTTAAACTCCGACCGTTTCCTTCTGTTCTTTCGGACTTTTGTTCCGATTCCAGAACTTGAGCTTGTGGTTTCCGTTGTCCGCAACCTGCAGTCCGACCCAGGGAATCGCCGCCAGCAGAGGCAACCCCAGAGCGGCTTCGGCGTCCGCCTCGGTGCGAATCGATTGATCGCGCAATTCCAGCCACAACGCCAGCCCGATTCCCAGTGCCAACCCTCCACCCAGCCCCCCTCCGGCAAAAAGCCAGCGATTGGGAAAACTCGGCGAATCCGGCTGAGTGGCGGGATTCAGAACAATCATCTGTTCCCCCTGAGACTGCTGCGTCATATTGACGGTCAAGTCAGCTTTGTCCTTATTGGCCAACAAGTCCTGGTAGTTCTTCTGGGCATTCTCGTAGTCCCGGGTCAGTCCCTTGTACTGTTCTTCCACCGACGGACTCAGTGATACGCGCCCCTGGAACACCGCAATCTGCTGTTGGATCTTTTTATCCTCCCGCGTGTATGCGGCGATCTGCTCTTCGTTCTGATGGATCTGCATCCGCAACTGTCGAATCTCGGGCGGCTCCATCGCCGAAGCCTTCTCACTATCGGCATCGCTGGTATCGGACGCGCCCTTGTTGATCTCCGCTAACTTCTTCTTTAACTCGGCGATATCAGCCTTGGTTTTGATTACGTCCGGATGGTCATCGGTATAGCGAGCCCGCAGGCTCAGCAGTTGCGACTGCAAGTCGGATAACTGTTTTTGCAGCGTGTCTGGGTTGGTCGAGGATTGCGACGACTTCCATGTAGCCAACTGCTGCGCCAGCACCGATTCGCCATAGGACTTGTCCTGCTGCGCCAAGTTCAGCCTCTGCGTGTTCGCGTCCAGTTGCGAGCTCAGCCCCATCAACATTTTCAGATTGTTCTCTTCGTCTCCAGGAAGCTGTCCCAGGTGATCATTCTTGAACTTCGCCAGTTCGCGGTCGAGATCATCCAGATTCTGTTTGGCATCGGAGATTCCTTTGCTGAGCACATTCGTTGTTCCGGTCGCGCGGTCCTGCATGTACTTAAGATTCTTTTCCAGCACCAGCGACGCCAGAGCGCTGCAAATCTGCTGCGCTTCGTGCGGACTCGAGGCTGTGCAAGACAGTCGGAAGGCGGGCTCCTGACCGCCCGGCCGTCTTCCCTCGTTGGGAAGCTGCGCGGTCACCGGTTCGACGGTGAAGTTCTGGCCGGTGTTGATGCCATCGATGATCTGATCGATGCCCTGTTCGCTCTTGTCCGAACCGTAGATCTTCTGCAACATAGGCTTCAGCACTGCCTGACTGGTCACTTCCGGGATCAGCGTGTTGATTCGCGCGGCCAGCGCTTCCGTAGCCACCGGCTGCACCATCGAGTCCGGAACTTTCTGCCCTTCCACCAGGATCGTCGCTTGCGAGCTGTATTTCGGGGTAAAGGCGTAGGAAACCAGAAATCCCGCCAGCGGCGCCAGCAACGCCGGAATCAGGATCACCTTCGCGCGCCGGCGCAACATCGCCAGATAATCGTCCATGGTCAATTCGCGATTCTGAATCATGCTCGTTTTCCTTCTGGCCGCAAACTCGCAGACCTTCAAACTCACTCAATAAACTTAGTCAATCCGGATCGGCCGCGGGGTCCAATCCAATCCAAACGTCACCACGCTTCGGTTCGAAATGCGGTTGCAGGGAAGGCCGCTTGTACAGTACGACGGATCGAATCTCAGCTGATTGAACTGGTAGCTGACATAAGCATGCATGGTTCGCCCCAGCGCGCGATGGAGCCCGCCGCCGAAGAATCCATAGTCATAGCCATTCGCATTGTTGGCGGGACAAGGATTCTGTGTCGCGCCGCTGCCACACTGGCTCAACTGTTCCTCCGACAGCGGCTGCAGCCGGCTATTGGTTGAATAGCCGATGTCGGCGAATGCATCCCACACGCGCGACAAGGGCCGCTGCACATTGAAGCTCACAATGTTGCTCTGCGCTCCGGCAAACAGTCCCGACCCGCTGGTGTCGAAGCGCTGATATTCGAGATCCATCGAGGTCCTGGGAAACTTGTAGCGCAAACGAGCCTGCACCGCTGCTCCCACTTTTGTGTCCTTCACAGTCGTGGGAACCAGGGTTCCCCCGAAAAACTGGCACAGCAGAGGCGTTAGAGTGGGATCGCTGCACACCGCACTTTGCGTGTCGATAAAAGTCAACTGCGGACCCGCTCCCAGAAGGAGATCCAGCCGCCCCGAAATCCGGCGTCCGTACAGAGCCTGAAACACATGCGAATGAAACGCCGTTCCGAGCACCGAAAAGTCGAAGCCTTGATATCCATAAACCAGCGCGAGCTGGCTATGCTCGCTGAGCACGCGGTTGAATCCCACTTGAACCGAAGTCTGCGAACTGCCAATAAACGAATTGCCCGTGGTGTCGCTTCCGTAAAAATGGGTGAAGGCGTATCCCCCGGCCGCGGTCAACGACGATCTGGCCGAAAGGCTCTCGGTCACATCCGCCAGGCTCAGATTCAGAACGCGCGGCGCGAGTCCCAGATTTCCCAGCGTACTGCCTCCCCAGAACCCGCCGAAGGCCGTACTTCCCAGCGACGCCACTCCTTCCGAGCCCAGCGAACCATACGACCCTCCGAAGTTGCCTTCGGGCAGATAGCTGAAGCTGTCGCGCAGCGATAACTGTCCCCGTTTCCAGCTGATCTTCTGGTCGATATCCATTTGCTGCAGCGACGTGAAGCCTTGGCCCGGAATGTTGTAATAACCCAGACCGCCAATGTAATCCAGGCCGAGGTTGTAGTGGCTCCACAGCCGCTTCAACGTCAGACTTCCAAGGGCGCGCGTAACGGAGGTGACCCCGCCACCGCCCAGAACGCTGCCCGCATTCGATTCCGCCGACTCGCTGAACGTGGCTCCGGGTTGAACGAAACTGACCGGCGTCGCAGTGGGCTCGAGCGACGGCAGATCCAGACTCGTGAGTGGCGGATTCTCGCTGATGGGAGGAACGGCCGCATTGTCCTGGCCATATGCGGGCACGGGTTGCTGCTGCGCGTCCGGAGGAACGTCCCCCGTTGCCGGAGGCGCGGAACTGTCTTGGGCCCACGCTCCATTCAACGCGCATGCCAGCATGCCCACAATCCAGATGGTTCGAAGTATGCTCATCGCGTTCCCTATGGGACCACCACCGTGTCGCCCGGCTTCAGCATGATGTTCTGTTCAGGACGATTCCCCTTGATGACTTCCTTGTAATTGAAGGGTATTTTTTCCTGTTTGCCATTTTCCGTGCGCAGCAGGTAGATCCCCTTCAGATTGGCGAATTGCGTGAATCCCGCCTGGGACAGCACCTGCAGCATGGTCATATGCGGCAGCAAAGGAATGGGGCCGCTATGCAGAACTTCTCCCGACACAAAAACCCGCTGGCTGTTCATCGCCGTCACCACCACGGTCACGCGCGGATCGGCGATAAATTTTTTTAGCTTCTCCGTGATCGAATCCTTCAACTGCAGCGGAGTCAACCCGGCCGCTGGAATGTCATTCAGCAAGGGCATCGAGATCTTGCCGTCGGGCCGCACCGGCAGAACTTCTGAAAGATCCGGCTCCTTCCAAACTGAAATGCGCAGCATGTCGTCGGCGCCAATCACATAGTCGGACGGCGCGCCCGAGTCCTGTGCGGTGGCCGCGGACTTGTCGCCGTTCGCTTTCTCGCTTGGGACGGCATCGCTCTGTGCGGACATTGCCGCCGCCAGAAATCCCATCCCCAACAACATCGCGAGCTTCATCGCTTTCTTCATACTTTCTCCGCGGAGCTAGGACGCTCCGTATCCTTCGAATCCAATTTGCTTCAATTTGTAGAGCAAGGCCTTGTAGCTGATCTGCAATTCTTCCGCGGCCCGCCGCCGGTTCCAGCGCGTACGCGTCAAAGCGTTGAGAATCAACTCCTTTTCGGCTTCGCGGGAGGCTGCCCGAGAGGCTGCCTTTAGCGAAATTCCTACGCCCTGGCTGCCGGCCTCGGGCTTGCGCAAAACCGCGCGCAGGCCGCCCAGCGCCACGTCTTCATCTCCCAGCGCCACCAGCACTCGCGCCGCGTCTTCCAATTCCCGCAAGTTCCCCGGCCACGAATAATCCAGGAACAAACGCAACGTCTGCGCGCTCAGGTCAGGAACCCTACGCTGGAAATCGCGCGCATATTTGCGCAGGAAGTACCCCATCAGGAAGGGAATGTCTTCTTTCCTCTGGCGCAATGGAGGCAGCCGCAGGCAGACGCCGCTGATTCGGTAATAGAGATCCTCCCGCAATCGCCCGCGTTTGACTTCCACTTCAAGATCGCGGGCGCTGCCGCAAATCAACCGTGCACGTTGGTTGTTCGCCGCGCCGATTTCAGGAGATTGCGGCAACGCTTCCAGCAGGCGAGCCTGGCACTCCGCAGTCAAATCGGCGAGCTCTTCCAGATAGATCGTGCCCGCGTCCGGCTCCCCTGACCGCATTCCCTGCAAAACTTCCAGATCCTCGAGCTCGAGACCAAGGCATTGGAACCAACGGAACGGCTGCTCACTCCGTTGCGACATCTGGTGGATGCGTTGGGCCGTGGCATGCTTCCCAGCGCCGGGCTCCGCCATTAGCAGCACCGGCACATCCCTCTGCGCCAGCTCCCGAATCACCGCCTCCACCGGACGCATGCTCGCACTCACGCCCTCCACAAACGCGAGACCGGCCGGCTCCTCCTGTGAGCGCCTTCCGCCGCCGTTTCGACTATTAGGCAATAATTTACCCACTTTTACCTTTTCCGCAGAACGTGAGTGATCCTGACCTGTCGCCATTTGCCGGCATCCCTAACTGCACGGCTACTGCCACCCCGAAGTAATATTCGACCAAACTGAAAAGCCCATTCTACTTTATATTTTCAACAGGTTAGAGCCAATAACTCCATTTCGAGAGGTGGTTTGGCAGGTACCGCTCTCACCTGGATAAAGACCTCCCGGGGATTTGTGGGAAAACTTTTTCACACTCTTGGCTCCTCCGACAGGCCGAAAGTGGTTTCGCGAGGGACTCGGTGACTGGAGTTTGCATTGCGCACCTGCGCTATTTCGCTTATTCTCGAAGCTCCCCCACAACGCTTCTGTGAACCAACAGTTGCAAACCGTGCCTTCGACTGGAGCCTCGACCCTGCGCCCGTCGGCCGCCATTCCTAGAGCGATTCCGCTCTGGCAAGCGGGCGTTCTGGCGGCTCTCTGTGCCTGGCTGTATTGGTTGACTCTTACCCATCTGGTCAGCCAATGGTGGAACGATCCAAATTTCTCCCACGGATTCTTTGTTCCTCTCTTCTCTGCCTACGTGATCTGGCAGGAGCGCCATCGCCTCGCCCGCATTGCTCCGAATCCGTCCTGGGCCGGTCTAGGCGTCCTGCTGGCTGGCTTGGCGGTGCTGGTCGTCGGCCGGCTGGGTGCGGAGCTTTTCCTGGATCGCTTTTCCCTCCTGCTGCTGCTGGCCGGGGTTATCATTCTCTTTTTCGGGTGGAATCTGTTTCGCGCCGTGCTCTTCCCCTGGGCGTTCCTTCTCCTCATGATTCCGATCCCCACGATCGTTTTCAACCAGGTTACTTTCCCGCTGCAACTGCTGGCCTCGAAGGTTGCTGCCACGGTGCTCCCGGTCTTCGGAGTACCCATCCTGCGCGAGGGCAACGTGATCAACCTTCCGTCCATGGCCCTCGAAGTTGCCGAGGCGTGCAGCGGCATTCGCTCTCTGATGTCTCTGGTCACGCTCGCCATCATCTACGGATATTTGATGGAAAAGCGGGTCTGGCTGCGCTGCTTGCTCGCTCTTGCCTCGGTGCCGATCGCGGTCGCTGCCAACAGCATCCGCATCATCGGAACCGGCTTACTGGTGCAATACTGGGACGCCGAGAAGGCGGAGGGATATTTTCACGCTTCCTGGGGATGGATCATCTTCGTCATCTCACTGATCATGCTTTACGCCCTGCACGCGCTAATCCGCAGTCTGCTTCCCGATAAAGGAGGTAGCCAGTCGTGAGGAGTTCAACCCTGCGCTTCGTTCTGGCCGCCTTGCTGATCGCCGCCGCAGCCATCCTTCTGCAAGCCCGCGCTCGCAGCGAGGTCTTCCCGCCTCGCCTCCCCTTGAAACAGTTTCCCGAACAGTTGGGCGTTTGGACTGGGACCGACATCCCCATCGACAGCGATGTCCTCAACATCCTGGGCCCCGGCGACTTCCTTCTACGCATCTATCAGAACCAGAGCTATCAGAATCGGCAAAAGACCCCTTACATCGATCTGTTCATCGCCTATTTCCGCAGCCAGCGCGCCGGCGATACCATTCATTCGCCCCAACACTGCCTGCCTGGCTCTGGGTGGGCGCCGATCGAGAATACACACGTTACGCTCACCATGCCGGGGCACGAGCCGTTTCCCGCCAACCGCTATCTCATCGCCAAAGGAGACGCCCGCGAACTGGTTCTGTATTGGTTCTGGGCGCACGATCGCGGGGTCGCCAGCGAATACTGGGCCAAGTTTTACCTGGTTACCGATTCCATCAGGATGAACCGCAGCGACGGCGCTCTTGTGCGCATCACTACTCCAATGTTCCCCGGCGAAACCGCCGAGCAGGCGGAGCAACGCATTCTTCCGTTCGCCAGCGATATCATGCCACTACTGGATAACTACATCCCGCGCTAAGAAAAGTTAGTGCGTTTGAGAATCCATGTGGTGACAGCCGCCATCGGCTGTCAGTCGAGCGCAGCTCGACGCTTTGGCCGGCAGGCGTTCGCATGCCAATACTGCACAGCTCCGCCCGCGTATGACTCCAGTAACTGTTTTCCGCCGTTACCGTGCAGTATCATGAGATGTTTTGCGGATGAAACACTCTCGTGTCTCTCCCGCATCCGCAGTTGGAGAATGCAAAATGAGTCGCTTCGCTTCCATCCGTGTGCTGCTGGCTTGCTCTCTGCTCACCCTCATGTTTACCGGATGCTCGCGGGATCCCAACGTTCGCAAGCAAAAATATCTGGACAGTGGTGAAAAGTACGCCGCCGAGGGCAAGTACCGCGAGGCGGCTATCCAGTTTCGCAACGCTATCCTGATCGACTCCCGATTCGCTCAGGCGCACTACGATCTCAGTCAGGCCTATCTCAAGCTGGGCGACAGTAACGACGCCTACCAGGAGCTGAATCGTACGGTCGAACTTGCTCCAGATAACTATCGCGCTCATACCGATCTCGCGAACCTGCTCATAGGAACACGAAATCCCGAGTACCTTAAAAAGGCGGAACCCGACCTCAAGATTCTGCGCGAAAAGCAGCCTAACCGTCCGGAAACGCACGAGGCGTGGGCCAACTACGATTCGGCCCAAAATAATATCGCCGACGCCATGCGGGAGATGCAGCAGGCTGTCGCTCTCGATCCCAGCCGCTCTGAATCCTATCTGCTGCTCGCAATTTTTCAATTGCGCGCCGACTTGCCGGACCAGGCGGAAGCCAATTTCAAGAAGGCAACCGAAGTCAACCCTAAGTCCATGAACGCGCAACTGGCTCTGGGTGGCTTTTATCAATCGCGTAACCGCTTGCCCGAGGCCGAACAGGAATTCAAACGAGCGATCGATGTGGATCCGAAAAGTCCGGCGCCGCGCGCTGCTTACGTTCGACTGTTGATGCAGGAGGGCAAGAAAGCTGACATTGAGTCTGTCCTTCGTCAAACCAAAAAGGATATTCCGGGCAATCCGGAAGCCTATCGCATGCTCGGCGACTACTATTTCGCCGACGGCGATCTCGATAATGCCATCACTGAATACAGTTCGCTCTACCACGATCACCCCAAAGATCTCCAGGTCAAGAAAAACTACATCCAGCTTCTGATTCTCAAGAACCGTCTCGACGAGGCTACGAAGCTGGACAACGAAATCCTCAAGGCCAATCCCAAAGACGTGGATGCTCTGGTCTACAAGGGCCAGGTGCAGATTCGCCGCAACGATCCCAACGGCGCCATTGACTCGCTGCAGAACGCGCTCCGCACGGATGCGGAAAACGCCGTTGCTCATTATCAGTTGGGAAATGCCTTCGCGGAACAGCACAATGAAAGCCGGGCGGAATCAGAATGGCGCGAGTCGGTGCGCATCCGTCCCGACCTGACCGACGCGCAACGTTCCCTCGCAAGTTTGGAATTGGGCCGGGGCGATTTCGAGGCCGTCCTGCAGACCGCCCAGCAACTCATCACAGTGGAACCGAATTCTCCAGATGGCTTCACGCTTAAAGCCATCGCCGAGCGCGCCCGCCAGAAATACAGCGACGCTCAGCACGATGCCGAGCAGGCCGCGCAGCGGGCGCCGCAAAGTCCTGCTCCTTTCATCCAGTTGGGGAACATTCAGCTGGAGCAGAAGCACTATCCCGATGCCGAAAAGTTCTACCAGCAGGCACTCGACAGGAACCCATCCTCGACCGAGGGCCTAAGCGGCCTGATGAACACCTACATTGCGCAAAAACAGCCGGAGAAGGCGATCAATGCGGCGAACACTCAAATTACCAAGTCCCCCAACAATAGCAACTTTTACGATCTCCTGGGCACCGCGCTCTTCAATGGTAAGAAAGACCTGCCCGGCGCCGAGGCCGCTCTGCGCAAGGCCATTCAACTCGATAAGAATAACGTCAACGCCCTCGAAAAACTGGGCAAGGTGCAGGTTCAGGAAGGCTCCGCGGACCAGGCTCTCGCGCTCTATCAGCAATCTGTCAAAGACAATCCGCGTGAGGTGAGTCTCTATATTCTTTGCGGCGAACTCTATGAGGCGAAAAAGAACTGGGAGCAGGCCAAGGCCATGTACCAGCAGGCTCTCAGCATTTCACCCGAGAACCCGCTCGCTTCCAACAATCTGGCGTATGTGATTCTGGAGCAAGGCGGAAACGTCGATGTGGCGATGGGTATGGCGCAGACCGCGCGCCGCGGCATGCCCGACTCTCCCAATGCCGCCGACACCCTTGGCTGGGCCTATTACCAGAAGGGAATCTACCAGTCCGCCATCAGTCAGTTTCAGGAAGCCCTGCGGCTTGCCGAGAAGCGCGGCGGACCGGACGATGCGGACCTCCACTACCACCTCGGGCTCGCCTATCAGAAAACCAACCAGCCAGCGTTGGCGCGACAGCAACTGGAAAAAGCCGTAAAGCTCAGCCCCAACAACGCCGACGCCCGCAAAGCCCTGTCAGATCTTCGCGGTTAGCCGGGTTGCGGTTAGCCGCGCTCGAAGTTGCCAGTGCCGGCGCTAAACAAAAACCCCGCCTCGCGGCGGGGTTTTTGTAAAGACACAAAGAAGGATTAGCCCTTCAGCTTGCGACGGACTATTCCGGCCAGACCGATCAGTCCCGTTCCCAGCAGGCTCAGCGAGCCGGGTTCAGGAACCACGATGTTCGTGTCTCCGCTACCCATGGCAACTTCGCCGTCGAAGTAACCCTTGCCGGTGTTAAACGAGAGCTGCACGGTATATCCAGTGCCATTTGCTCCTACCAGATTGCCCGAAACCTGGTACACGTGGGTTCCGTTGGCCACGCTGCAACCCGGCATGCTGGCAGGGCAGATTGTGATCAGTGTCAAGGTCACAGGACCCGAAAAGGTTCCCGAGAACAAGGTACCGTTGGGAACTCCATTCGTGCCGTTTCCAGTGATCGTGAACCAGGAGGAGGAACCGCCTGCGAACGTGCCCCCGCCAGCCAGGGAACCGGACAATAGAGCTCCAGTCCCGAAGCCGACAGTGCCCAGGTCACCTACGGTCGGCGTGCCACCCAGTGTTGTGATGCCGGTCAAGATTGATCCGGTCAGCGTTAGTCCGCTGTCCGAACCGGTCAAGGTTCCACCAGCATTGGTATAGTCCGTGTTGCTGCCGGCAAAGACTGCCGTTGGCAGGGCCAGTGCCAGTACAGCAAACAAGAGGATTCTTTTCATTTTACATCTCCTAGGAGTTACTTCGCCCGAGTCTTCATGACGAACGACGCGTGGCTTGAACCTTGTAGAGACGAAAGAACAAGGCGCACGCCCTTGCGTGCACTCTGAGTACCAAAGTCTACTCCCATCTAAGACATAGCGGTATAAGCACTTGTTGTACATTTGGATGCCTCGCCGGTGGATAAAAGTGAAAATGTATGCGCAACAACGCAAGCGGTCTGGCAAATCCGCGTCCAACGCGGGAAGTGGCGAACCGTAGCAGGAAGCTTAGTCCGCAGCGATTTCCTGCTTGGGCCCGTTCGGTTCCGGCCGTTTGACGACCCGATTCGAGGGCAGACCGGCATCGCGAATCTTGTAGAGTAAGGCGCGGTAGCTGATGCACAGAGCGCGCGCCGCCTGTTTACGGTTCCAGTGATGTTTCTGCAGAACTTTGAGGATGACTTTACGCTCCAACTCTCGTACTGCCTGCCGGGTCAGCTTCTTCAGATTGATCTGGCCGTCGATTGGAATTTCGGTATTGAAAAAACTGGTATCCTGCGGCGCCAGATCGGCCGAGATCACGTCTTCGGTGCCTAGGATCACGTAGCGCTTGACCAGGTTCTCCAATTCCCGGATGTTGCCCGGCCAGTGATACTTGCGCAAATCCGACATCATCTCACTGGACAGAGCCCGGGCCCGGCAATTGTACTTTCGGTTGTTGTGTTCCAGAAAATATGCCACCAGATCAGGAATATCGCCCGCCCGTTCGCGCAACGGCGGCAGATGCAGGTTCACGACGTTAATGCGGTAAAATAGATCCGAGCGGAACGTGCCGTTTTCAATTTCCTGCTCGAGTTTACGGTTCGTCGCACACACCACCCGCACTTCTACCTTCTTGTCGGCCTGCGCTCCGATCCGGCAGAACTGTCCGTCCTGCAAGAGTTGCAGCAACTTCGACTGCAGCGCCATATCCAGTTCGGAAATCTCATCGAGAAACAGGGTTCCGCGGTGCGCCATCTCTACCCGGCCCGGCTTGGTCCCATAGGCGCCGGTGAATGCTCCCTTTTCGTAGCCGAACAGCTCGCTTTCCAGCAGCGTGCCTGGAATTGCCGGGCAATTGACCTTCACCCAGGGTCCGCTACGCCACGGCGAAGCGGCATGAATCATGCGCGCAATAATGTCCTTGCCGGTTCCGCTCTCTCCCTGAATGAGCACCGGAACGTTGGCTCCGGCAAGCTTGATCAGGCGTTCGCGGACAGACTGCATGGCCTCGGTGCGTCCGAAGACGATCGCATCCGGTGGCATCTCTCCCAAAGGCTGAACAAGCGTATTCACAGTGCTCATGTTCATGATTGATTTCTACCAACGGGGGAGAGTCTTGCACCTGCATCCGGAGAACCAAAGGCCTTGTCACCTTTGACGGATACCTAAAGCCTATCTATGTCATTGAAGACTATCAGCTTACCAAAGAGCCGGGGGCGCAAACCCTGGTAATCAGAGTCTGGTTCCCAGCGTAACACTTTCGGCAGGGGTATGCGCAAACATTTTCACACTGCAGAAGCGACTTTCCGCCGCCGCACGTGAGAGTTATTGGAAAGCAGCAGTGGACGCGCGAACTTGAGCCCAAGCAGGTAGTAGCCATCCGCTGGCGTAGTGCGAAGAGCTTTGGCACGGAGAGCCCGCGACGCTTTCGGAAGCATGGCCAACGCTGCCACCGGAGCGCTGGGAATCTCCAGGCGGATCTGCGCAATTGCGGGTAAAACCCGTCGAATCGCGACTAGCATCCCGCCGGCGCTAACGTTCAGCGCAGTCGCAAACTCCAGAAACTCTTTTCCCTTCCGGTCACGGCTGCGAACAAAAACCGGTATCGCAAGCGGCAGTCTGGCCCATTCTCGTCGCTCGGCTCCCGCCCTCGCACCATTCATTCAAACCTCTCCGTCTCCGCAGTCCACCGTTAGGAGCATCTCAGGGGCCAAAGATCGGGTAAAAAATGTAACAAATCGGCGTAAAACCCTGAACGCCCGGCAACCTTCACCACGAAACCATTTTAACCAACGGAAAGACACCACGGTCCGTTCGCTTTTCATTCGTCATGGTGAAACCGCTCGGCAGACCTTCGACACGCCTCAAAGTGCAAGCTTTTGCTACACTTGGGTAATTCGATTGCATTTTCCGTTGACAACAAATTGCGCGTGACTTACGATTTTATTCACCGACATTCGTGCGCCAGGTCGGATATATCTCCTCTCCCCGTGTGAGTCCTGTGGCTTTTCCTCATGCCTTTTGCCCACAAGAACACGCTGGCTTCTGATCTGGGAGGAGCCTCGGAACTTATGCCAACTGCTGCTGTCCGTCCGGATGGCGATGTGCCCAGCCCGGAAAACCTGCTGCAGGAATATAAGGAACTCCGGGAGCGCGCACAGCGCACCACCAACGCGCTCGCTTCCGCGGCCCACGATCTCAAAACCCCGCTGTCCATCTTGAACGGCTATGTGGAGGTGTTAAGCAGCGAGAAGCTGGGATCGCTCAACGACCGCCAACGCGAGGTTTTGCGCGATATGCAGGCCAGCGGCAAACGCCTGCAACAGTTCATTGAGGATTTCCTGACCTACAGCGCTCTCGAAACCGGCGGCCTGCGCATGCATTTTGCGTCCGGCAATATTAACGACTGCCTCTCCGACGTTTCGCGCTTGTGGTCGAATCGTTTTCAGCAAAAGGGCTTGGCGCTCTATTTTCTGGCTAACGACAAGCTGCCCATTTTTCCCTTCGATACGCCCAAACTGGAGCGAGTGATCTCGAACCTGCTGGAAAATTCATTCAAGTTCACGCCCACCAGCGGAACGGTGTGGTTGCACGCTGAGCCGCATATGTGGGAGCGTCGCGCCGCGGCTCAGCCTTCCGCGGCCGAGCGACGCCGTCAAAACGTAGTCCAGCCCAACTCCGTTAAAGTCAGCGTCTCCGACACTGGTCCGGGTATTCCCGCGGAGTTTCATCTCGAAGTGTTCGACGATTTCTTCCGCCTTCCGGGCACCGAAAATCAGGATGGCATGGGATTGGGCCTGGCCATTGCGCGCCGCCTAATCCATGCCATGGGAGGCAAGATTTGGGTCGAGAGTGAGGCGGGTGCGGGCTGTAAGTTTTCTTTCCTGCTCCCGTATAACCCAGCCGTCGCAGCCGCCGGCAAAGGGAAAAACCGATGAAGCAAACCGCCAAAATTCTGCTGGTGGACGATGAACCCGGCATGCTGCGCTACATCAAGACGCTGCTGGAAGTGGACGACTTCAAGGTAGAAACCGCGACCACCGGGGAAGAGGCGCTGGTCCTGGTGGAGAAGGGTCTGAAACCGGATCTCGTGCTGCTCGACGTGCTCATGCCCGGCATCGACGGCTTGCAGACGCTCGAGCAACTGCGCCAGCTTCAGCCCGGCGTCAAAGTTGTCATGTTGTCCTGCGTCAATGACACGCGCAAAGTGGTCCACGCCATGAAACTCGGCGCGCAGGATTATCTCACCAAGCCCTTTCAAAAAGCGGAACTGGACGCCGTCATCGATTTGAGCCTCGGCCAGGGAAAACAGACGTACAGCGGCGAGGTGGAAGAGCTTTCCGAAGACGTCTTCTTCATCGCCGCCAGTCCTGCCATGCGCAAGATTCGCTCGCAGGCCGCGCTGGTGGCGAATGTCGACATTCCCGTGCTGCTGTTGGGCGAAAGCGGAACCGGCAAGGAAGTGCTCGGACGGTTGATCCACAAGCTTTCCAAGCGCGCCCATCGCACTTTCCTCAAGGTCAACTGCGCGGCGGTTCCCGCCGACCTTCTGGAGAGCGAACTATTTGGTTACGAGCAGGGAGCTTTCACCGGGGCGAACCACGCAAAACCAGGCAAATTCGAACTGTGCAACCGTGGAACGATTCTGCTGGACGAGATTGGCGAGATGCCCCCGCTCCTGCAGGCGAAGCTTCTGCACGTGTTACAGGATCAGACATTCTCCCGCCTGGGCAGCCGTTCGATCATCAAGGTGGATGTGCGCATTCTAGCGGCAACCAACATCAACATTCCAGAAGCACTCGCCAGCAAGCGACTACGCGAGGATCTTTACTATCGTCTGAACGCCTTCACCATGCAGATTCCGCCGTTGCGCGAACGCAAGGAAGAAATCCCCATTCTCCTCAAGCACTCCATGTCGCGTATGGCAGAGCGTTACGCGCGCGCACCGTTACCGCTCTCTCCAGCATTGCTGCAGGCCTGCCAGGATCATTCCTGGCCCGGCAATCTGCGCGAGTTGAATAACTTTCTTAAGCGCTACCTGATTCTCGGGGACGAAAAACTGGCCGTTACCGAACTGCTGCCGAGAAACGACGGCAGCGGAGGAGTTCCGGGCGATACTTCCGCCCGCGGCGCGGAATCGGGCGGCTTGAAATCCCTGGCGCGCACGGCCAAAGACGAGGCCGAAGCGCAGGCCATCACCCAGGCTCTGGAGCAGACCAACTGGAACCGCAAGCAGGCCGCGGGGATTCTCCAGATCAGTTATAAAGCCCTGCTCTACAAGATCCGGCAGTATGGAATTGCCGAGGCCAAGGGGCACCACAAGCTTTCGGCGGGAGCCTAGGCAATTTGGCTCCGCTTGGCTCGCCTTAAAGGGATGCGGCTTCCAGCCGCGCGGCAACCCCGGCAACATAATGCAACAATTTTTGTTGCCCCAGCAGAATGAAACCTGACGCAACCTTACGGAACTGTCAGCGTAATCGTCTGGCTCTTGGTGTCACTGCCGGAGGTCGCAGTAACCGTAATCGTGTAGTTGCCTGGAGGCGTTCCGCTCACCGGGGCTTGCGTAGTCTTGCTGCTGCACGCCGGCAACAGCAGGAGTAGCGCGGAGACAGCACAGAGCAGCAATATTCCCAGCACGCGCCGGCGGCGTTCGCGTCCGGCTCCAACTCCGAGCAGGGCCAATCCCGGAACCATCAGCCAGATGGCATAGAAATGCCGTGTCCACACGCTGGCAGCCGGTGTCGTCACGGGACGGGCCGTGGTGGTGATGTTCAGAGTGGATGAACCAGGGCCCTGCAGGGTGACCGGGTTACTCGTGAAGTTGCACGACGACGCCGTGGGAAGACCGGTACACGCCAGCGAAATGTTGGTCCCGTAGACAGGATGCGGTGTGAGTTGCGCCTGGTAGGTGGCCGTACCCCCGGCCACGGCCACGCTGGCATTGCTGGGAGTGACCGAGAGGCTAAAGTCCGACATCTGCGCCGGTACCGAGGTCTGCGCCAGCACAATGTTGCCCGCTCCCATCACCTGCACGGACCCGCCGTTGAAAAAGCCTTCTGTCCCGTTGCTGTTCGGGGTTGGCGACAACACGATGGTGATCGTGGCCGTCGAACCCGACTGCAGCGAGGGAAGGCTGCAACTGACAATGGCATTGGTCGATCCTCCGCCGCAGGTCCCGGCACTGGTGCTGGCCGATACAAACGTCAACGGGATGCCTGTGATCGCAGTGCTCAGATTGTCCAAAACCGTGATGCTGGTCGCCAAATCAGGACCATTGTTGGTCACCGTATAAGTGAAGGTCGCCTGGTTCCCGGCGCTGATAAAGGTCTGGTTCGTGCCCAGCGTCAGAATTCCGCTTACCGACAAGCTGACCGCTGTTCCCAGTTGAGTCACAAAAGCGTCGTAGCCGCCGTTGTTGGTCGTCTGCAGCGGCTTCGCGACCTGCAGGTCCGTCGAGTTAGTGTCGCCCGCGAAGTAGGCATTCTGATTTACATCGAGAGTGATCCCAGTGCCCTGGTCGGTGCCGCTGCCGCCGAAATAATTCGCCCACGAACCCGCCGTTGTCTGTCCCACGGCGGCAGCCGTGTTGAGTCGAGCCACAAAGGCGTCCTGCGGCCCATTCAGCGCGCTCTGAATGGAATTGGAAACTGGAAGAACGGGGAAATTGGTGGACTGAGTCCACCCAGTCACCAGCGCGCCAGCGCCAGAATCCACGGTGATCGCTTGTCCAGCCTCGTTGTTGCTGCCTCCGAGAAAAGAAAAATAGTTGAGGGTCACGTTTACCGGAGCCGTCGTGGTTGTTGTCGAGGTCGGATTCGACAGGCGCGCCACAAAGGCATCGTTCGGCGGCGGATTCGTGCTGAATGTACTAGGACATGCTGTGCCTGACGCAACATTCGGAGTATCCAGGCAGCGTTGGAACGGCGACGAAGTATTCAGAGTGGTTAAACTCGTCCCAATGTCGGTGGAATTGGTAGTTCCCGTGACATAGACGTTAGCCGCTCCCGAATCGAGCGCGATACCGGTTCCTGAGTCCGTACCACTCCCTCCCAGATATGTTGACCAGATCAGCTGTTCTCCCTGTGCTCCGTTGGGATTGAGCTTGGCCACAAAGGCGTCGGAGTCCGTGGTATTCGTGGTACTCGCACACGACGGAGGATTGATAATCGTCGTCGGCGGCGGCTGGTCCAGACACGGCTGGTATGGATTCAGGATGGGAAAGTCGGTGCTGCTGCATCCCGAGCATCCCGTGTAGATAAAGTTCGTAGTGCCGGTAAAGTAGACATTCAGATTCGTATCGACCGCAATGCCGCCGCCCACGGCGATCGGCGTGGTGGTGTCAAAATTAGCGCCACCAAAATAAGTCGAGTACGCGATGCTCCCGGTTCGGGCAGAGATCGGATTCACCTTGGTTACGAAAAACTGGATGGGCGCCCGCGGCACGGTTTGATACGGCAGAGCCTGGGGCAGCGTGCTCGCGGGAAATTGAACGTTGGTGCTGGCCTGGTCGGAAGACGTGGTCGTTCCGGTCACGTAGATGTAACCGGATGCGTCGATGGTCATCCCACTGGCAACGTCAGTGCCGTTGCCCGAAAGATAGGACGAATATTGCAACCCCGTCCCGTCGAACTTCAACTCGGTCACGAACGCGTGCGACGTGCCGGTGCTGCCGGCTTCGGGAACGGGCTGATAAGCTGTGAGCGCGGTTGTGGGAAAATTGATCGAGGAAGTTGTGCCCGCGATAAAGGGATCGCCTCGCCCGTTGACCTTGATTCCAGCGGGAGTGTCGGTTCCATCTCCGCCGAGATAGGTCACATAATCCAGCGTCGCCGGAAGCGATCCCAAGGGTGGCGTGATCTTGGCAACATAGACGTTCTGCGCGCCATTCAGAGTTGTCTGAAAGATTCCAGAGGCGGCCGGAAGGTTGGGCGAGGTTGTCGAGCCCGCCAAGTAAATATTAAAGCTTCCATCGACGGCAATGGATGTGGAGTGTTCGTCACCGCTGCCGCCAAAATAGCTGGAGAAAGTCAGAATCGGATCGATCACCAGTTCGCGCGAGTGATCGTACGATCCAATCGCGAATCCCGCGCGGTTTGCTCCTCGCAGAACAAAGCCGCCTTCCACCGCCGTCTGCTTACCCGCAACTTCCTGATACACCCGCGGGGCTTCCAGCCGCACACTGCCGCTTTGATCCTGAATGACTAGAGCTCCATCTGCCAGCGACAGTTGCTTCGCTCCCTTGAATTCAAGCTCAGCCTGCCCCGGATCGGCGCCCGGTGCAATCTGGAAGTCATATTCCAGATGTCCCTGGTTTCCGTAGAAGAGCAGATTAATGCCAGGATAGACATTCTCGTAACGCACGCGGGCGTACTGCGGAATGCCCTGCCGCCACTTCGCGGGATCGTTGCCGAGAAAGTAGTTACTCTTGCCAGGCAAAAGGTCGGCGCCCGTTAAATTGGCGTTCGGATTCGCTCCTGCGAGCTTCATCTGCAAGGACTCGACTTCGGTCGCAGCCATCGCCTGCTGGCCCGCATGCCGCCGTGATCGCTCAGTCTTGACCGACTTCCGGGAAGCTATGCTTAGAATCGCCCCCTCGGAACCCAAAAAAAGGCTGTAGCCCGAACCGCGAGTCACAAACTTGGCTCTTGTATCGGCAGCATCGAGATTCGCCTGTCCCTGGTTCGGTTCGAAGATCAGGGGCATACCGGCAAAGAGCGCGCGCATCTTGGACTGTGCATCCGCATTCGAACGATTCGGTAAACCTGACGCCGACCCGACGCCGGGAAGAATCGCGTAGTCGTCGATAGCCGACTCCTCGATCCGGGACTTCTGAATGGCCGGTGATTGGGTCGCGACGTTTGCGGCGGACTGACGTGAGCGGGCGCTCCACCCGAGAACGGCATATCCGGCCCCGAGCAGTACCAGCACAGCGGCCAGAAGCCGAATTCGGGCCACGGATGTACCCAACCAGCGGCGATCTACATTCACTCGTTCCTCCAAGGCAATAGAGCAGTTTATGCGATCCATCAGATCAGTGGGAAGAGTTGAGACGGCGCACAAGTCAACCTAGCCTCGCGCCGGCGAACCTGACCGCGGCTTGCTTATCACTGGAACTGGCGGAAAAAATTAAATAACTACTTAAACATCTGACGGATAGACAAGTCAAGCAGCCCCCAGGCAGCCAGTCCTCTAAGATTCGTCAGATGCGCTCGAGTGCGGGGAAAGATGCCGGGACGAGGCAAAAAGTGGTTACAGAAATTGTGTCGCCGTCTCGCCCCGATACAAGCTGGAATCCGGAACGAACTTAAAAGTACGGATCGCGAGGCAAGTCATTTTGAATGTGCTCGAGCTTCGCACTTGAAGCTTCGCAGTTGACGCTCCGGCAAGTCCGGGATATCGCCCGAGGTGCTTAAGACTCACGCGCGCAGCAATGGCATGGCGATTGCTCGCAACCGGGCAAGCCCCCACGCTTCAATTTGCGCCCCCACGGCTCCCCCAGAAGAGTTTGTTCGGAATTCCGAACAGATTAAGCGAATCAGCACCGCCGGCACTTTGCTGTTGCAAACTACAGATGTTTCTATACATTGAGGGCTACGAGGCCGGATTCAGTCAAAACTCAGGGCTTGAGAATCTGTGCAACTGGCGTCTGCTCTTGCTCGCTTTCTTGGTACGACGCGCTCCTTTCCGGAGCGCTTAACATGCAACCGACTGCACAGGACCGGCGGACGATGCGGCGCTTTGACATGCGCCTGCCCGCCATCGTTCGTCTTGAAGGCGCCGGGGACATTCGCACCGAGACTCAGAACGTTAGTGCCCGCGGCGTTTTCTTCTACCTCGACCGCACCGTAAATAGCGGGACCAAGCTGGAAGTCACCCTGACCTTCCCTCCCCACATTACCCTCACCGACGCGGTGCGCGTCCGCTTCACGGCCCGCGTCATCCGGGTCGAGCATCCTCTCCCCTCCGCCCGCATCGGCACCGCCGCCATTATCGAAGACTACCAATTCCTCCGCTCCAACGGCGCCCCAGATTTCTTCTCCGCCCTGCAAAAAGAATGGAAAGCCTCGCACTGAGGAAAACCGGCTTCCGGCTTCCAACTCTCGGCTTCCGGCTTTCAGGCTCCGGAAACGGTGCTTTTGGGTGGCGCAGCGCTTTTGGCGCTGCGATAAAAACCACACACTCAGATTGCTGGCTTTAGCCGCGGAGGTACGCTTGTCGCAATACTTTCAATCCTTACGAGGGAAACCGGAAGCCGAACGCCGGAAGCCGGAAGCCTGCACTTCCTTCAACTGCTGGCGCAGTCGGCTGAATTTTCGAATCAGGCTGCCAAGATAGATTCCATGGATCAGCCAGGTGGCAATGTAAGCGGCGAATAAAAACTTGATCGCGTTCATCGTGAGCTCCGATTAAGCGGAAGGCTGGCCGCGGCTCCTGCACCAACCAGCGACTCCATCGCCTGAGCCTCTTCAATCTCACGGTGCAACAACTCCAGCCGAAAGCGAGACCAGCAGACGAGAAATGCGAAACAAAGAAATGCCATCCAGCTAAGCAGCAGAACGTGCAGCATGCGCGGATCCATCGACCCGCCTCCGCCGATCACCGGCTGCGGATGCTGCGTGCGGAAAAACCAGATCGAAAAATAAACCAGCGGCACATCCAGCGCTCCAAACACCGCCAACGCCGCGGCCAGCATTTGGGTTTGCGCGCTGTTGGAAAAGCGCCGCAACATCAAATACCCCACATAAATCAGCCACAGCACCAGCGTCGAAGTCAGTCGAATATCCCCCGGCGCCCACCAGATTCCCCACACCGGACGCGCCCAGATCGGCCCTGTGACCAGCACAATCGTGCAAAAAACCACGCCCACCTCGGCCGTCGTCACCGCGAGCATGTCAAGCCGCTCTCCCGGAAAAAACTTCCCCACCAAAAAATAGAACACAGGAATCGCCAGCACCGTCGTCACCACCGCGCTCGGACGCATGCCCGTAGGCAGCAATCGCTGCACTTGTGGCAAAAAACAAGCAATCACCCCGCCGACGCCAATCGCAATCACAATCCACTTTGCGGCAGTTTTCGTCGAAGGCTTCGCGTTGGCCAGATATTGAATCGACGCGATGAAGTTAATAAAGAACAACAGAAATGCCGTCCACGCCGAAGGCACGTGGTAATAAATGATCCGGTAGACATCGCCCTGCTGCGCGTCCGTAGGCGCAACCACCAGCGCCTCATACAGGGCATAGGCCAACAGAATGGCTGTGAGGACCGACAGGATGGGGAAAAGCCGTTTCATTCCGCGTGCAAAATCATTCCGAACAGCGCCAGACAAGCTGTAGTAAACACCACATCGTAGGTGAGAAGCAACACGATGTAGAAGTGTGCCGAGTTCTCCCCGGTCAGAATCGACGTGGTTCCCGCAACCATGCCCAGCACGGCAGGAATGGAAATGGGAAACAGCAGCAGCGGCAGCATGATCTCGCGGCTCCGTGTGCGCAATGACATCGCGGCAAAAAATGTTCCATTCACCACCAGCGCCCAGGTTCCCAACACCGCGATCGGAATCAGCTGCCATGCCGGACCCAGCACACGCAGGTTATAAAAAATCACGAACAACGGCGTCATCAGCGCTTCCAATATCGTCACGAAAATAAAATTCCCCAACGCCTTGGCCAGAAACAAAGCATTCGCCGGAGCCGGAGAGACCCGGTAAGCATCGAGCACCTGATTGCGCAACTCCCGGGCCCATGTCTGATTCAGCGCCACCACCGCCGCAAACAAAAACGCCACCCACACCAATCCTCCGACGATATGCCGAGACTCCTCCGCCAGCGGATCAAAAGAGAAGACGAAGATCACTACCACTAGCAATGAGAAGAACAGCATGGAATTGAGCGCGTCTTTCGAGCGCCACTCCAGCCGGATATCTTTGACCAGCGTCGCGAGAGTCACAGCCCAAAGCGAGTTCATTGGACATCCCCTTGGACATCCCCCGCAGAGCTCTCAGCCGAACTTAGCGGTCGAGCCAGACCCGCAGTTCGATCCACAATCTCCCCAGACTGCATCCAGACGAACTCGTCGGCCACGCCCTCAAGCAGCAGCGCCTGATGCGTGATCACGAAAACCGTCTTCCCCGCATCGCGCATGCACTTGAGCAGCCCGACCATGGCCCGCGCCGATTGCACGTCCACGTTGGAGAATGGTTCATCCAGCAACAGCAGTTTTGGATCGTGCAGAATTGCCCGCGCCAGTGACATCCTCTGCCGCATCCCCTGCGAATATTGCCCAATCGCCCGCGTCAACGCCGGATCAAGCCCCACCGCTCGAATCACTTCTTCGCAGCGCTGATCGCCCGCAATGCCGTAAAGCCGCGCAAAGTACCGCAGGTTCTCCATCCCGCTCATCTCGTCATAGAGCAGCGACGGATGCGCCATATAACCAATCTCGCAACACGCTTCCCTTGGGCTTTTCCCGAAAATCGAAATCTCCCCGCGAGTCGGCTGCGCGAGCCCGGCCAGTGCCCGCAAAAGCGTGGTCTTCCCCGCCCCATTCTCCCCAAGAATCGCGTGAAAGCGTCCCCCATCAAACTCCGCCGTCACCCCGCGCAGCGCCGCGAAGCGTCCAAACTGCTTAATGACGTTGTTGACGGTGATGACAGGAATTGCAGGATTGGTCACAGGCGTCCGGTGACTACGATTGCTTCAGCCACGAGTTTACTGGAGGCTCGTAATCCGTGCACCGCGCTTGCAGATGCCTTGGTGAGTGCAGAAAGAAAAACAACAATGGCCCGTTTAAAAAAGTAGAGATCTCAGTTCGAAATGCCCCCGCCGCCCGGTTGCACCTGCGTCACACTCTTGGCAGGCTCGACCGATGGCGTCCCGGCCGGCACGCCCGGCTGCTGCGGAGCATACTTCGATGCGCACTTCGCCTGCAACTGCTTGGCATGGAACACGCCATCGCGATCAAATCGTCCATCGGCGAGCGCCTGGGAATCGTCTTTGAAAGTGTCCGGCGGAGCTTCGGTACCCGTATAGTCCACTCGCAAAGTCTGATCTTCTTCCATTAGCACAAACTGCACGTGCGTTCCCGTGCGCTTGATTGAGCCCGGCTGGACATTTCCAGCAACTCGCAATCTCTTGGAATATGCGCCGTCGCCCATCTTGTGCAGCTCTTTGATGGTGACGTAGTAACTCTTGCTGTCCTGCACGCCGGTATAAGCGAGGTATCCGAGCAACAGGAAAATGACTGCCGTCGCTCCCCCGAACTTCAGATAAGTTTTGGCCTGGCTCGACATAGATGCCCCGAAGGATGTGCCCACGTTCAACTTTACGCGTCACAGACCCGGGAATCAAGATTGAGAAGGCTGTAAGAGATGTTCTCATCCGCCTGCCTCCGCGGACTCCGCGGGTCTTCAGCGCGCCGGTTTAAGTCTTTAAACCGTCAAGCAACCAACTCAAATTCAGTTCGAGTCCGCTAGAATGAACCAGGCGAGACGGACGCTCTATGATCCATCCCTGGCACGACGTAACTCCCGGCGACAAGCTTCCCCATGAATTCGACTGCGTCGTCGAAATTCCCTTCGGCTCCAGCGTGAAATACGAGCTCGACAAATCCAGCGGCCTCATCCGCCTGGATCGCATCCTCTACTCGGCCGTCTACTATCCCGCGAACTACGGCTTCATTCCGCAGACGCTCGCCGAAGACGACGACCCGCTCGATGTGCTGGTGCTCTGCCAGGAGCCGGTCGTTCCACTCACGATCATTCATGCCCGCGCCATTGGCCTCATGACGATGATCGACGCCGGCAAACAGGATCATAAGATCATCGCCATAGCGACCGAAGATCCCGAGTTCAACTCCTACCGCGAGGCGTCGGAAATGCCGCCCCATCGCCTGCTCATGCTCCGCAGATTTTTTCAGGATTACAAGCAGCTCGAAGGCAAGGCCGTCGAGGTTGATGAGATCCGCCCCGCAGCCGAAGCGTACCCCATCATCCTCGACGCGCTGCACCGCTACAGCGAACAGCGCCGCAAAGGCTTCAAGGCCGCCAAGCATCAGCGGTAAGTTCGCGAGAAGGCGTGGAAGAGCGCCCCGGCCGCGTCAAAATCGCTCCAAATAAATAAGGGCTTCAGCCCCGACTTCGGGGAGAGCATTCCTGGGCGTCACTCCGCTCATAGGCCTATGCGCGAAATCCTTCCTTCCAGATATAAAAAATAATACTTGACTTAATGTACTAGTTCTGTAGTACACTCATACACATGGCAAGGAATGGCAGCCCGTTCCGCTTCGCGATCGACCTCCACAGCGGCATGCCGGTCTATCGCCAGCTGATCGATCAGGTCCGCAGCGGGGTGGCTTCCGGCTCGCTGACCGCCGGAGACCAGTTGCCCACAGTGCGCCAGCTCGCTGTCGACCTCGCCATCAATCCCAATACCGTGATGCGGGCCTACCGCGAACTGGAACTGGGCGGCCTGCTGGAAACTCATCAGGGCACGGGCACTTTCATATCACAGAAGAAGCTGGAAAAGAATTCCGCCGAACGCGAACGCCAGCTTAGCCAGATGGCGGGAGAATTCGCGGCCCGCGCAGGCGCCGCAGGATTCACTGTCGAGGATCTGATCGATCGTCTACGCGACTTGTTGCCCGATTCTGCCGAGGCTAGTCCTGCACAGTCTCGTCCGACACAAAGGAGATAGACATCATGGCGAAAATTCGAATGAACGAAGTTAGCGGCATCGCACTCTTGCTGTTCGTCATCAGCATCGTGATTGGTCTCGCAGTTACGCAGGCGGTTCACAATCCCGCCCCGGCCGTCTTCGGGGCTTTGGTCGGCGTTTACTTTCTGTTCGCGATCAAAGTCGTGCGCCAGTGGGAAAAGGTCGCAGTGCTTCGACTGGGCCGCTACGTCGGCCTGCGCGGCCCCGGCTTATGCCACATCATCCCCATCGTCGAGACGCTCAGCCCGTACGTGGATCAGCGCGTCCGCGTCGCCAGCGTCTCGGCCGAGTCTACGCTCACGCGCGACACCGTACCGGTGAACGTCGACGCCATTGTCTTCTGGATGGTGTGGAATGCCGAGAAATCCATTCTCGAAGTCGAGAACTTTATCGAAGCCATCACGCTCAGCGCGCAAACCGCGTTGCGCGAATCCATCGGACGCCACGAACTCGCGCAAATGATCACCGAACGCGAAACCCTGGGCCGCGAACTGCAGCGCATTCTCGACGAAAAAACGAATCCCTGGGGCATCACAGTTCAATCAGTCGAAATTCGCGACGTGAAAATTCCCTCGGGTTTGGAAGACGCGATGTCCCGCCAGGCGCAAGCCGAGCGCGAACGCCAGGCCCGCATCATTCTTGGCCAGGCAGAAAAGGAAATCGCCGACAGCTTTGTGCAAGCCGCAGCTTCCTACAGAGAAAATCCTGTGGCCCTGCATTTGCGCGCCATGAACATGCTCTACGAAGCCATCAAGGAAAAGGGTTCGATGGTGATCGTGCCCTCGTCAGCAGTCGAGACGATGGGCCTCGGCGGCAGTCTCGCGACCGCAGCCCTGGGTGGAGTGAAACCATAAATCCGCCATCAAGAAACCTGGGAAGGACTTGGCTACCGCCGCGCCATTAAGCGAATCGGGAAGGGCCCAGCTCAGCCCGACCCAGAAAACGAATCGGCAAGGGCCCGGCTTTAGCCGGGCCACTAAGCCCTCCACAAGAACTGGGCTTTAGCCCCTGGGGGGCAATTGATCAAAAGGAGGAAATGTAATGTTTACTACAAAGACGAAGAGATTGAACCATTTTGTGCTAAGGGTCGCGTTGGGGGCCGCATCTGTTCTGTTCGCGACGCAACCAGGCAATGCTCAGCAACTGCAGCAAGGGATCAGCGTACAAATGCCCTCTGCCAGCAGCGCGACGCCCATGCCTAGGGCTGACGATGAAAACGCCTGGGTCGTCACCGTTACTGCAGACAGCAGCCTGTACTTCGGCATCAAGCCGGTCACTCCGGCGAGCTTGCTGAACGAGATGAAGATTCATCCTCGCAACCGCGACCAAAAGCTCCACATCAAAGCCGACGCTCGCGCGCCCTATGCCAGTGTCGAGAAAGCTCTCGCAGCGGCTCATGTGGACCTGTTCGAAGATTCGGTCCTGCTGACAGACCAATCCGCGTCCCCAGCACCAGGAACCATGGCGTCCCCGAAAGGTTTGGAAGTGCTGCTCATCCCACCGGCCAGTTCGCGGCCGATTGAAGTGCAACTCAGCAATTCGGGAGAGCACACTCCCATCCTAAAGATTAACAATCGGCAGATTCCGATCGCGAATCTTCAAAATATGCTCACACAGATTTTTCAGAATCGCGCCGAGAAATTCGTACTACTAAAAGCAGATGCGCAGCTACCCGTTGCCGATGTCGTACACGTAATCGACGCCTGCCATTCGATAGGAGCCCAAATCATTCTCCCCACACCGCAACTCTAAGTCGAGAGTGCCTCGTCCTTGTCTCTCCGATTTTGGAGAGACAGGGCGGGGATCTTGACTTTCGCCTTTCACAATGAGTGGCGCTCCGTCCTCACCAAACGTGGCAAGCATTCTCCGCCACCATCGGCTGGCCAGCCTTGCAGCCCCAGGCCTTCTGAAATTCCGGCATGTTCTCCACCACGCCGTCCACCCGATACTTCCCCGGCGAATGCGGATCGGTAAGCACCCGCATGCGCGCCACTTCCGGCCTCCGCTTCTCGCACCACACCCGCCCGAAACCGAGAAAGAATCGCTGTTCCGGCGTGTACCCATCGATCTTCTGCGCTTCCTTCCCCGTCTTGTCGTCTGTAATCATACGTTCGAGCGCGGCCAGCGCCACGCGGGCCCCGCCGTTGTCCGCCGTATTCTCGCCGAGAGTGAGCCGGCCGTTCAACTTGATGTCATCCACGGCGACAAAGTTCGAGTACTCGTCCGCCACGCAACTCACGCGCTTCTCAAATTCCGCGCCATCCTGCTTGGTCCACCAGTCGTGAAAGTTCCCCTGCGGATCGAATTTCCGCCCCTGATCGTCGAACCCGTGCGTGAGTTCGTGCCCAATCACCAGGCCGATCCCGCCGAAGTTGACGGCATCGTCCATTTTCGGATCGAAAAATGGCGGCTGCAGAATCCCTGCGGGAAAAACAATCTCGTTATACGACGAACTGTAATACGCGTTCACCGTTGGCGGCGTCATGCCCCACTCCTTACGGTCCAGCGGTTTATCGATCTTCGCAATCTGCCGCTTGGCCTCGAATTCATTGGCGCGTTGCACGTTGCCCAGCAGGTCGCCGGGCTTGATCACGACCGAACTATAGTCCCGCCACACTTCTGGATACCCAATCTTGTTTCGAATTGCTTCGAGCTTCACCTTCGCCTGTTTCTTAGTGTCCTCGCTCATCCACGATAAATCGTGAATATCCGCGTCTAGAGATTTCTCCAGCGCGTCCACCATCTTCAGCATCCGCGCCTTGGCGTCGGGACCGAACGCTACATCGACGTATTTCTGCCCCAAAGCTTCGCCAAGTTCCCGATCGGTGAGATTCACGCACCGCTTCCAGCGCGCCTGAATTTCCTTTTGCCCCGTAAGAGCCTGCTGATATTTGAAATTCGCATCGACGAACGGCTGCGACAGCCACGGCGCCGCCGCGTTGAGCACGTGCCAACTCACATAGGTCTTTAGAGAATCGAGCGACTCCGACTCAATGGCCCCATTCACCTTCTTGAAGAAATCCGGATTAGTCACGTTGAGCTGAGTAAAGGCTGGGGCGCCCACGGCAGCAAAATATCGATTGAGATAAAAGTCGGGCCCTAGAGCAACCGCCGCATCGCGACTCATTTTATGATCGCGATTCTCCGGCTTGCGCCGTTCGGTGCGGTCCATCGCTCCCTGGGCCAGCGCCGTCTCGATGCGCAGCACCGTCTGGGCCGATTCGCCCGCCTGTTGCGGCGTCTGCCCCGCGAGCGTGAACACCTGCGTGGCATAGTCCAGCAGGTGCTGCCGCATCTCCTTCATCTTCGGATTGTCCTCCTTGACGTAATAATCGCGATCGGGAAGGGTCAATCCGCCCTGATCGATGTAGGCGATCACCTGATCGGCGTTGTGCATATCCGAGTTCGAATAAAAGTTGAACAGCGGACTTGGCCCAATCAAGTGAATGTGCGCGATTTCACCGATCAGTGCTTCCTTATCTTTCACCGCCGCCACCCGGTCCAGTTCCGGCTTCACCGGCTCAATTCCCTTGCCGTCCACCGCCTTCTCGTCCATGCACGAGCCGTACAGATCGCCAATCTTCTGGTCGATGGCATTCCGTTTAGCCCCACCCGCCGCGGCCTTCTCCAGGATGTCGTGCTCAATATCCAAATTACGTTCGTGCAATTCCGTAAAGCTCCCCCACTGCGCCTGATCCGCGGGAATTTCCGAATTCTTAATCCAGTTCCCGCAAGCGTACTGATAAAAATCCACGCACGGGTCGATGGTCTTATCGACGTTGTCAATGCTGAAGCCCGGACCGGGCTTGGAAGAAGAAGCAGATTGCGAAAAACTGACGGCACTCACGACCAGCAAAACAATCGGCACGAGCCGCAACATATGCATGACGAATTTCTCCTTGATGGCAATGCGAGAGATTCTATGCCGAGAGATTCTCGGTCAGCAACCATGAGGCGCCGTTGAATCCTCCGTGCCCCTCAGTGCCCTCTGTGCTTAAAGCTCTTGATCGGGATGCGGCCAGCTACTCACCGCTTGCCACGGTTATAATCAAGACACACCGAATTCCCAAAAGGCTGGTCCGATTATGACGTCTCCCAATGGCAACGGCAGCAACGGTTACACCGTCCCTCAACCCCGCGCAGAGTGGCTAGCCCGCCGCAAGAAAGAAAATAAAACCGGCAATTTCTCCCAGATGCACTACGCGCGCCAGGGCGCCGTCACCGAAGAAATGTCCTTCATCGCCCACAAAGAAAAGCTCACGCCTGAGCTGGTGCGCGACGAAGTGGCCCGCGGCCGAATGATCATTCCTGCAAACATCAATCACCCCGAGCTCGAGCCCATGGCGATCGGCGTGGCGTCGCTGTGCAAAATCAATGCCAACATCGGCAACTCGGCCGTCACCTCAGAAATCAACGAGGAACTAAAGAAGTTGCACACCGCCGTCCACTACGGCGCCGACACCGTCATGGATCTTTCCACCGGCGGCAACATTCACGAAATTCGCGAAGCCATCCTCCGTCACTCCCCGGTTCCCATCGGCACCGTTCCAATCTACGAAGCCATCGCCCGCGTCAAACGCGTTGAAGACCTGAACGCCGAAGTCATGCTCGAAGTCATCGAAGAGCAAGCCGAGCAAGGCGTCGATTACATGACCATCCACGCCGGCGTGCTGATTCAATATCTCCCGCTAATTTCCAAGCGCATTACCGGTATCGTCAGCCGAGGCGGCGCGATCCTCGCCCAGTGGATGGCCTACAACCACAAACAAAATTTCTTGTATGACCGCTTCGACGACATCGTCAAGATTTTCAAGAAGTACGACGTCAGCTTCTCCCTCGGCGACGGCCTCCGCCCCGGCTGCGTCGCCGACGCCAGCGACGAAGCCCAATTCGCCGAACTAAAAACTCTGGGCGAACTCACCAAGAAAGCCTGGGAGCACGACGTGCAGGTCATGATCGAAGGCCCCGGCCACGTCTCCATGGACAAGATTAAAGAGCAAGTCGAGAAAGAAGTCGAGCTCTGCTACGAGGCGCCTTTCTATACTCTAGGTCCGCTCGTCACCGACATCGCTCCCGGCTACGACCACATCACCTCCGCCATCGGCGCGGCCATGATCGGATGGTACGGCGCCGCCATGCTCTGCTACGTCACGCCCAAAGAGCATCTCGGATTGCCAAACGAAAAAGACGTGAAAGACGGCATCATCGCCTACAAAATTTCCGCCCACGCCGCCGACATCGCCCGCGGACGCCCCGGCGCCCGCGACCGCGACGACGCCCTCAGCTACGCCCGCTACAAATTCGACTGGGAAAAACAGTTCGCCTTGTCCCTCGATCCCGAAACCGCCCGCGCGATGCATGACGAAACCCTCCCCGACGACTTCTACAAAGAAGCCGCCTTCTGCTCCATGTGCGGCCCAAAATTCTGCTCGATGAACTATTCGTCGAAGGTGGACGAATACAACAAGCAGGTGCATGGCATCGAGAAGAAGGATTATTCGGAGTTGGTGGAGAAGCTGGTCTCGCTGAAGTAAAACACGCACTTGAATCTACCCCAAAGCGAGGCCTATGGATCACCACGAGGCAGTCCGGAAATTTGAACATTTGATGTTGAAAGAGGCCGATCACGCACGCGAAGTAGCGACGGAACTGGAGGCCTTGGCGCCGATCCTGACGACCGAGAACTCTCGACAGCTCGCACAGTTGCAAATAAAGGCGAGCCACAAGCAAGCCAAAGAGTTTCGCGAATTGTCGCAGAAAGTCAAAGAGAAATAGTGCTGGATGAACCCCAAATTCTGCTCCGATTAAGTAGGCGGTCTGCTGGCAACTCTTCGGGATAGAGAGAAAGTTATGGATCGGCCAACCAAGGCGAGGAAATCGTCCCTGCCGGAATTCATGTGCGGTATATCAAACTTGGCGAGGGAGGAAGTTGGAAAAGGAGTGCTTGATAAGGGCATAATCCGCTTTGGGTTTAGCAGTTCGTCACCCCAGCGGTTCCCGCTATGCCGCGCACAGCAATGGGATCAACTCAGACAGTCTTTTATAACGGAGGGGAAGATGCAAGGGTACGGCGACCCGCTTCACGAACGAGACGCGAATCTTCTTTGAAGACCAAGGTTCGACGCTGTGGATAACCTTTAACGGTGCACAGTTGTACTGGGGTTACTGGCGGCAAGCCCTCCGAAGCCGCACCCAGACGGAAACGGCGTCTACAGGACCGTCAAGGACGGCTGGAGGCGGACTGACGTGAATGGGGAGCCACTGACGAAGGATCGTTTGTCAGGCGCGCTAACGAAAGTGGCAGCGTACCAGGGAACCACCTGCGGCGTGGACCCTGACGTGCGACTACGTTCGGGTCTGCAGAATCAACTGGGCGGAAGACACCACAAGTTGAGCGGGACGTTGCAGCTATCACAGATAGAAGCGTCCGTCTTAGGCCTTATGAAGCTCTTGGGCTAGCGCGATTATCGAAACCCTGGTCACTTGGTTTTCACATCGAGCGGTTGGCGACGACTCGGAATCTTGGGTGGAACCGAAAAGAACGGGACTCTTTCATGTTGCCGAGCACAAATCGGGCTTTTGTGCAGGTCAAATCCGAAACCAACTGGCAGAACTCGCTGAGTACGTTGCTAAATTGGACGAGCACGACGGCTACGATCTGATGTTATATGTCTTTCGCTCGGGTGATGCGAAGACTGACGATGAACGCGTATTTGTGATAGGCCCCGACAAGCTCGCTGAGATGGTAATAGACGCGGGCCTTGTTAACTGGCTTGTCCGAAAAGTTTCATGACAAGGCCGTGTTCCCTACTTCTCGCTTCCTTTGCGAGAAGTGGGATCGCCTGCTTTTCAAAAACACCGACAACCGAGACCAAGATGGGCGTATCCTATGAGTATGGCTGTGAACTGGATCGAATCGCACAGAAGATGGCCGAACCGCCCGCGCGCGCGTGGCCGCCGATCGAAAACGGCTGCGGGAAATTCTCGCCGAGCGGCAGCGGAAGCAAGGCGCTGCGCAGTCCTCTTCGCACTCGCAGTGACCCAACCCAGACTTACTCTTGTCGCTGGAGCAAACGGTTCCGGGAAAACTACACTGACTTCAGACGAAAGATTTTTCGAGAGATACCCCTTCTTGATCCTGACAATATCGCCAGGACGCTGCAGTCCAGCATGCCCTCGACCTTCCCGATCGCAGCAGCGCGGCGCGTCCTAAAATCCGCAAAGGAGCACATCAGCCGAGGCGAGAGCTTCGCGGTCGAGACGACGCTGGCCGGAAAGCACTATCTGCAGAATGATGGTTGATGCGCGAATTCGTGGTTTCGAAGTCGTGCTGGTCTACATCGGAACCGAAAATGTTGAAATCAACCTCGCTCGAATCAGAAATCGAGTTCTCGCGGGCGGCCACAATGTCCCCGAAAGCGATGTCCGCCGGCGCTACAAGCGAAGCTTCAAAAATCTTCCTACGGCCATAAAACGCGCCGACCATACCATCCTGTTCGACAACTCAACAGAAGAAGGTTACCGGCTTGTCGCGGTTCTGGGCCCGTCTGGAAATAAATGGTTCGAGCCTGTTCCAGATTGGGCAAAGGCAATTCAGAGCTAAGCTGGATGCCGCCTCACTGACGGCTTCCTATTACGGCTTCCTATTAGAGAAAGCGGGGGCGGAAAGAGGGGGGGCGAATTCCGTTGCGCTGCCCGCCGATTCCAGCCTACGATAAGCCTATGGCGAAGACGAAGAAGTTCGAACTCGAGAGTCCCGCTCCCATTCTCGATGAGGAAGACGAGGAAACGCTGGCCGCCATTGATGAAGGCATCCGGGACGCGAAAGCTGGCCGAACCGTCCCTGCCGAAGAAGTCCGCAAGCGGTTGCCCAAGTGGATTACCGCCTCCTCTACACGCAAAGGGCGCTGAACGATCTCGCCGAAATCATCGGCCGCATAGCCGAAGACGACGCGGATGCAGCGTCCCGCTTCGGAAAGTCCCTACTGGACCACGTTGATCTGCTCGCCCGCTTTCCGCGCATGGGCAACATCATCCGCAAACGGCCGCAAGCTAGGAAACTGGTCCACAGTCCGTTTCTAATCTATTAGCGACTAGATGACGATAAGCGCGTGATCGAGGTTTTTCACTTTCGCCACGGCGCGCGAAAACCGCCCGGATCCGAACTCCGTGGGTAAGTAAATCTTGGCGTCTTGGCAGACGCCCGCTGTTATTTGTTCTTGAGATCGTCCGGAGTGAGGCCAAAATCGGCGAGAACCTCTTCGTGCGGAATTCCCTGTCCTCCTCCTGCTCCCATCCTTGTCTACTATTTCGGGCCGCGTCACCGAAATCCACAGGAATCTCTCTCAACTTGTGACATCTGACCTTGCGCTCAAACAAAAGTAAGCAGAAGATTGGTCAGGGCGAGGCGGTATACGCAACAATCGTGATAAGCGCCGCAAGTCGTTTGTTATCAATATTTTGACCTCTAAGCTCTTTGAAATCCGGATTTTGCGGGGAATTTCTTGCTAACCCGATGGTTCCAAAGATTCGAGGGGGGAGGGGGATACCCAAAGGGGGGTACAGACCGGGCGCATGCCTGACACTGTGATCGACATGAGCAGTCGCGGAATCAGAATTTCCGCGTGGGATACGACGTGTTCTTTCTTTCCGTCTTCAGCATTTTGCGCTCCGCTTTGCGTTGCGCCTTCGCGTATTTCTTCTGCGCCTTCTGCTGTTTCTTATTCGCCTTCCGCACAGCGCGGCTGTCATATCTGGAACTGTTCCACATCTGAGCAGAAGCCAGCCCCGAGCCGCCAATCATCAATATGCCCAGAGAAATAAGAATAAAGACAACGATTCTTTTCATAAGTTCTTGAAAGGTTCTTGCACCGATTTTACAACAGACACGCTTGCAGCTTTTCGTGGATAGGCTTTGGCTGCCCCAATCCTTCTCGCGCCTTTCGCGAGAGGATGGGGAATTTTGACCTCCTCGGAAACACAAAAGAGATCTCTAGTCCTTAACCGCTTTGTCCGTAATCTCGAGCCCTTTATCGATAATGGCAAATGCCTCGCGCAGTTGCTGCTCGTTGATGCACAGCGGAGGATTCGTATAGAACGTGTTCCAGCGCACCAGCGTGTAGAGTCCCTGCTCGCGGAAGAAGCGCCCAAGCGCGGCCATTTCGTCGGACGTGCCGTTAAACGGAGCCATCGGTTGACGCGTCTTCCGGCTGCGCACCAGCTCCACAATGCCGAACAGGCCAATCGATCGCACTGCTCCAACCGAAGGATGCTTCGCCTGCATCTCGCGGCCAAGCTCTTTCATGATCGCGCCCATCCTCTTCGCGTTGTCGATCAGGTTGTCCTCTTCGTAAACGCGGATCGTGGCCAGCGCAGCGGCGCAGCCCATGGGATGCGAGTTGTAAGTCAGCCCGCCATAAAACACTCTGTCCTGGAAATGCTGCGCGATGTGATGCCGCATTCCTACCGCTCCAAGCGGAAGATAGCTGGACGTCAATCCCTTTGCCATGCAGATCAAGTCAGGAACGACTTTCCAGTGATCGACGGCAAACCACTCGCCAGTGCGTCCGAAGCCTGCCATAACTTCGTCAGCGATCATCAGGATTCCATACTTGTCGCACAGCTTGCGCACGCCTTCGAGATATCCGTCAGGCGGAATGAGAATCCCGTTGGTGCCCACGACGGTTTCAAGAATGAAAGCCGCAATCGTGTGCGGACCTTCGAGCTGCATGGTTTCTTCGATCATAGCCAGCGAAGTTTCGGCGGACTCCCATCCGCGCTCGATCCCGTGATAAGGATCAAGCACCCGCACCACGCCAGGAATTCCCGGTTCAGCAGCCCAGCGCCGCGGATCGCCGGTCAGCGTAATGCTGCCAGCGGTCGCGCCATGATACGAGCGGTAGCGCGCCATGATCTTGTGCCGCCCGGTGAAGAAGCGGGAGATCTTGATCGCGTTCTCGTTGGCCTCGGCTCCGCCGTTGGTGAAGAAAAATGTGTCGATGTCCCCGGGAGTAATTTCCGCGAGCTTGGCCCCAAGGCGCGCGCGCGGTTCTGTCGCCATGAAGGGATTCGCATAGCACAGCGTCGCCGCCTGTTCGCTGATTGCCCGAATGACGCGCTCGTCACCGTGTCCTATATTGACCGACATCAACTGGCTATTGAAGTCGATGAAGCGCTTGCCTTCCGGCGTCCAAAAGTAAATGCCTTTTGCCTTGGCAACTGGAATGGGATCGACCTTCGATTGCGCCGACCATTCGAAGAGTGTGTGCTTTTTGGTGAGATCGACAATTTCCTGGCCGGTCATTGCGGGATTGGCGAGAGTCGTGGTCATAAGAGTCCTCTATTTTCAAATGGTGAGCTTCGCAAATTGAGTAATTGGGTAATTTCGTAATTGAATAATCGCTCGCTGCAACCGCATCGGCGCTGCGAGATTTTCAATCGCCCAATTTCTCAATTTCCCAATTACTAAATTCCCTAAAACTTGCGGCTGTGCTCTTTGGCCCAGCGTTCGACCACGACTTTCTTGTCGGTATAGAACTCGATGGCGTCGCGCCCTTGTCCATGAAGGTCGCCGAAGAAACTGTTTTTCCATCCGCTGAACGGAAAATAGGCCATGGGCGCGGCCACTCCAATGTTGATGCCGATATTTCCCGCCGGCGCTTCATAACGGAAGCGCCGCGCCGCCGCGCCGCTCGAGGTGAACAACGACGCCTGGTTACCGTAAACGCTGCGCTCGAGGAATGCCAAAGCTTCGTCGAGGTTATCGGCATGCACAAGGCTGAGGACAGGTCCGAAGATTTCGGTGTCGGCGAGGTCGCTGCTCGCGGGCACGTCGTCAAGAATCGTGGGCTTCACGAAATTGCCGGATTCGTATTTCGGAATCTTCGAATTGCGGCCGTCGAGCAGGATCTTAGCGCCTTGTTTTTCGCCGAGACCGATCAATGATTCGACGCGCTCTTTGCTCTGCGGCGTAATCACGGGTCCCATCTGCACCTCTTTATCGAGACCGTTGCCAACTTTCAGCTTCGAAGCCGCATCGGCAATCGAATCGCGAAAGGTTTTCTGCGCTTCGCCGATGGTGACCGCGACCGAGACGGCGAGACACCGCTGTCCGGCGCAGCCAAAAGCGCTGTCGCTGATGATCTGCGTCGCCATGGGCATGTCGGCGTCGGGAAGAACGATGACGTGATTCTTGGCGCCGCCCTGGCATTGCGCGCGCTTGCCGTTGGCGGCGGCTCGGGCATACACGTACTTCGCGACAGGAGTTGAACCGACGAAGCTGATGGCGCGAACCTTCGGATGGTCGATCAGTGCGTCAACTACGGCTTTGCTGCCATTCACCAGATTGACTACCCCTTTCGGCAATCCGGTCTTCCCCAGGAGTTCGTAGATGTAGCGCATAGTGAGCGGAACGCGCTCGCTGGGTTTGAGGATGAACGTGTTTCCTGTGGCGATCGCGTATGGCAAATACCAGAAGGCAATCATGCCAGGAAAGTTAAACGGCACGATCGCCGCGGTAACGCCGATGGGCTGGCGAATCATCATCTCGTCGATGCCGCGTGCGACGTCTTCGAGGTTGTAGCCTTGCATCATCATCGGGATGCCGCAGGCGACTTCTACGTTCTCGATGGCGCGGCGCATCTCCGCTTTAGCTTCGGTGAAAGTCTTGCCGTTTTCCATGGTAATGATGCGCGCGATCTCGTCGATATGGTCTTCGAGCAGCATTTTCAGCTTGAACAAAGGCTGGATGCGGTCTTCGGGGGGAGTGCGGCGCCATTCGGGGAAGGCTGCCGCTGCGGCTTCGACGGCCTGATTTACTTCAGCGGCGTCGGCCAGAGGAACACTCGCCAGAACCTCGCCAGTGGCGGGATTAACAACGTCGCGCCATTCGGCAGCGTGCGATTCGATCCACTGGCCGTTGACGTAGTTCGTGACCTTGATGGCTGGGGGTGCTGCTACGGTCGTCATGGAGGTTGCCTCAGTTATCTCGAAGAAGTTTTGCGCGGGAATCGCACGTGCAACGCAAGAATTCCCTCAGCCTATTAATGATACCGCGTTCCAGGGATCCTTCGACTGCGGTTGATCTTCGCGCAGAGGCGCGAAGACTAATCCTCGCTAAGGATGACAGAGCATACGTAAAGTTTCTAAACCAGCTGCGCTGCCTCGCCTTTTTTGCTGCACACTGCAGCCAGCGCGGACTCCAGTACGGCTAAGCCTTCGTCTATTTGTGCATCGGTTGCGACCAGCGGAACCAGAATGCGAATCACGTTCGAGTAGGTGCCTGCGGTGATCGTGATCAGGCCGTGCTCGTAACAATACTGCGTAATTTTTTTCGTTTCCTCGGTTGCCGGAATCTTTGACTCCTGCGATTGGACCAATTCGATGGCCTGCATGCCGCCCAGGCCGCGCACGTCGCCGATGATGGGCCAGCGGCACTGCCATTCGCGGGCACGGGTCTGGAAGCGCTCGCCGAGTTCGTTGGCGCGTTCCAGCAGATTCTCCTTCTCAAATAGATCCAGTACTGCGAGAGCTGCGGCACAAGACAGTGGATTTCCGGCGAACGTTCCGCCGAGACCGCCCGGACCGGGAGCGTCCATGACTTCGGCGCGACCGGTGACGGCGGCAAGCGGTAAACCACCGCCGAGAGATTTTGCGGTGACGATAAGATCGGGCTCGATGCCGTAACGCTCGCTGGCGAAGAGTGCGCCGGTGCGTCCGAAGCCGGACTGCACTTCGTCGGCAATAAAGAGGATGCCGTGCCTGTGGCAGAGATCGACCAACACTTGAAAATAATCGGGTGGAGGCGCGACGAAGCCGCCCTCTCCGAGTATTGGTTCGGCAATCACTGCGGCCACTTCTTCGTTGGCGACGACGCGCTTAAAAGTGTCTTCGAGATGACGCGCGCAATAGAGATCGCACGAGGGATACTTCAAGTTATAGGAGCAGCGATAGCAGTAGGCGAACGGGACGCGATACACCTCAGCAGGAAACGGAGCGAAGCCGGCTTTATAAGGATGTGTTTTGCTGGTGAGGGCCAACGTCATCATGGTGCGGCCGTGGAAGGCGTCTTCGAAGGCGATGATGCCGGGACGCTTGGTGTAGGCGCGGGCAATCTTGACTGCGTTCTCGACGGCCTCGGCGCCGCTGTTCAAGAAGATCGTTTTCTTGAGAAACTTGCCCGGCGTGACTTCGTTCATGCGCTCGGCCAGGCGGACATAGCTCTCGTAAGGCGTGACTTGCACGCAGGTGTGCAGGAATTTATCGAGTTGGCCTTTCACCGCTTCGACCACAGCCTTCTGGCGATGGCCAACATTAAGACAACCGATGCCGCCGGCGAAGTCGAGGTAGCGGTTGCCGTCCACGTCTTCGAGCCAGGCGTCTTCAGCTTTGGTTACATAAATCGGCGTGCCATGAGAAAGGCCGCGGGGCACGGCTTTGGCGCGGCGCTCCGAGAGGGCGCGGGATTTAGGTCCGGGGATTGCGGTCTGGAGTTGAATGGTGGACATTTCAGTCTCCCGTGAGAACTCCCTGAACCGACATCGAGCCTTCGTGATGGGTAGAGATCCTTCGACTGCGGTTGTTCCTTGCGTTCGCAAGGAACAATCCTCGCTCAGGATGACACTGCTTGAGTAATGCCGTCTGTTTGAGTAATGCCATCAGTTTTGAGAAATCCGTCAGTACCAACCGATCGGTGCTTCGTTCAAGTTGATGTAGACCTGCTTGGTTTCGAGATATTCTTCGATGCCCCAGGGGCCGAGTTCGCGGCCGAAGCCGGACTGCTTGTAGCCTCCCCACGGGGCCTCGACGTAAGTCGGTTGCATGTGGTTGACCCAGACAATTCCGGCGCGGAGAGCTTTCACAGAGCGCATGGCTTTAAAGATGTCGCGGGTCCAGACAGCGGCGGCCAAGCCATAGGGAGAATCGTTGGCGATCTTGAGCGCGTCCTTTTCGTCTTCGAACGGAATCACCGCGGCGACCGGGCCGAAAATTTCTTCGCGAGCGATGCGGGCGCTGTTGCTCACATCGTAGAAAATTGTGGGCTCAACGTAATAGCCTTTGGCGAATTTTCCGGGGTGTCCGCCGCCGGACGCAAGTTTGGCCTCCTTCTTACCGATTTCGAGATAGGAGTTCACGCGGTCGTATTGTTCTTTGCTGACCAGTGGCCCCATCTTCGTTTCGCGTTCGAGCGGAGGACCGAGTTTGATTTTCTTGGCTTTCTCGGTCATGGCATCGACGAAGTTCTTGTAGATCGATTTCTGCACGAGTATACGGCTGCCCGCCGAGCAGACTTCGCCTTGATTGATGAAGACACCGAAGAGGGCGCCGTCGATGGCGGCTTCGAAATCGGCGTCGGCAAAGAAGATGTTAGGAGACTTTCCGCCGAGTTCGAGAGTGACGCGCTTCACCGTGTCGGCGGCCTGTTTCACGATGATCTTGCCCACGGCGGCGCTGCCGGTGAAGGCGATCTTATTCACGTCGGGATGCTGGACCAGCGGAGCGCCACAGGATTCGCCGAAGCCGGTGACGATATTGACGACTCCCGGAGGCAAACCACAGTCGGCGAAGTGTTTTGCGAGTTCGAGCGCGGTGAGCGGCGTTTGCTCGGCGGGTTTGAGTACGCAGGTACAACCCGCAGCCAGGGCCGGAGCGAGCTTCCATGCCGCCATTAATAGAGGATAGTTCCAGGGAATGATCTGTCCGGCGACACCGACGGGTTCTTTGAGTGTAAGACTCATGGCGTTGTCAGGAACCGGATTCACGTAGCCGACGACTTTGGTGGCGAGGCCGCCGTAATATTCGAAGCAGGTGGCGACGTCGTTAATGTCAAATTCAGCTTCAACGATGGGCTTGCCGGTGTTGCGGCATTCGAGTTCGGCCAGCGGGGGCAGATTCGCGCGAACTTTTTCTGCGAGACGAAAGAGGACGCGGCCGCGCTCTTGTGCGGTAGTGGTCGCCCATGGGCCTTCTTCGAAAGCAGCTTTGGCGGCGGCAACAGCGCGGTTGACGTCATCGGCGGAGGCGTCTGGCACTTGGGCGATGACTTCTTCCGTAGATGGATCGTAGACGGGGAAGGTCTTTGCGGACTTGCTCGCGACCCATTCACCGTTGATGAACATCTGGTAAGTGCGAACCTCTTTGTGTACGTCGGCTGTGACTCCGCCTGGCATTGGTTTCGACCTCCTGGTACCTCACGGGCTAAAACCCGCAAACTTGCTGTCCTCAACGGGACGACTAAAGTCGTGCCCTGATACGAATCAAATTCAGCGTCTTGCTTCGCTCGTCGCGACGGGCGAGTCGCCCGTTTCCACACGGGCCATCGCCAACGGCACGCGGTTTGAAGCTTTGCGGCGACCGTAGACAAAGAAGAAAAATGCGGCCAGGCCAATGAAAAATAGCGTGCCGCCGAACATCCATAACTCGTATTGCCACAGCGACGTGATTTGCTGGGCCGGGAAAAATGCGAGCGCGATGCCCAGGATTGTGGTTAGGACTCCGCTCAGGCCAGCGAGAAATAGCGTGATGCGGCCGTATTGGCCTCGAGGTTTCGACTCCATCGCGGAAAATTTCACCAGGGCGCCGAACATATAGACGAAGGGAACCAGTTGCAGCACGACCGCCAGGGAGAGCAGTTTCTGAAATGTCTCTTGCACTCCCGCGCCCGTAAAATTCAGAATCACTAAAACTGCCGAGACGATTCCCTGCACGATCAGCGCGGCGTACGGTGTGGCATAGCGGGGATGGACTTTGCCGAGCCAGGACGGCATGTAGGAATCGAGCCCGGCCACGAAGGGAATGCGGGAACAGCCGCCGATCCACGCTGAACCGATGCCTGCGATCGCCAGGCTAAGCATAAGGGCGAAGGGGACGCTGATCCAACTCGCGCCGACCCGGGCAGCCATTCCGGTCACCGCCTGAACTACACCTTGCAGTACATTGACGTTCTTGCCCACCGCAATGAGTAGCGTGAGCGTGGCGGCGATGTAGAGAGTGCCGGACAGCAGGCCTCCCCACGCAACGGCTCCAGGGAGAGTGCGGCGAGGGTCCTGAATTTCGTCGCCCATGACGGAGGCGAGTTCAAGGCCAACCAAGCCGAAGCAGATCACGCCGAAAGAATTGAGCACGAAGCGCGGGTTGGCGGGAATTTTGAAATCCGCTGCGGTGATGCCGGCACCGAAGCGCGACCAGATGACGATGCCAAGGCCGACTAAGACGGCTGCGGCTACGAAGGTTCCGATGGCGCCTACGTTGTTGATCCACTTACCGACGCCGAGGCCGAGGATGTTGAGCAGGGTGAGCAGGGCTAGGAGTGCGAGAGAGACGAAGGCCGCGAAGATCTTGTTGTCCGGAAGTCCCAGGTGTCCGGGGCCCAGTGCGTAGACCGATACGCCGACGAAATAGAGCATAACTGTCGGCACGTACAGCATGTTATTGGTCCAGTAGCACCAGCCGGAGAGGAATCCGTGGAAGTCGCCGAAGACTTCTTTGGCCCAGAGGTAGACGCCGCCTTCGCCGGGATAGCGGTGCGCGAGTTCGATGACGGCGATGCCTTGCGGCCAGAAGAAAAGAAGCAGGGAAATGATCCAAAGCCAGATGGTGACGCCGCCGTTGGCGGCGATGGAGGGCACAACGTTGAGATTGAAGACGGCGACGACGAAGAGCAGAACTAGATCGCGGCGGCCCAGGGCGCGAATTAATTTGGTCTCGGCGGGTTGGGTCGTGGTGGACACTGATCGTTTCGCGGGCGCCCGCGGTACAGCAGGTTCCTCACCGGGCTTGCGCCCGGTTCGGAATGATAAGGTATCTTTCCTCTCAGCAGGACAGCCGAGGCGGCTGTCGCTAGGTGAGTTTTGTCAGGGCGGACGAATACGTCCGCCCCTACGCGATACTAGTGCGCTACTGCGACTGGGGCGGCGCGCTCTTGCTGCGCTTTCGCGAGCGAGGCGGCGATGTCGTTGAAAGCCGCGAGATGCTTGTCGATGTCGGCCTCCGTGTGTTGGACGGAGATCGTCCACTGCTCGTCCCACCAGTACGGCTGAGCCATCACGCCGCGGTTGACCATGCCGAACCAGTAGTGGCGCCACAGGTCGACGTCGATCGCTTCCCAGTCGCGGTAGTTGCGAATTTCTTTCGGATACAACATCAGCGCGCCGTTGGCTCCGGCTTGCGCGATGTAGGCTTGCAAGCCGACTTTCGCGATGGTGGCTCGATAGCCGTCGGCTAGTTTCTTGCCGATTTTGTCGACTTTGGCGTAATTCTCGCGCGTGAGAACTTCACGGAAGGTCGCTAACCCGGCGGCCATGGAAACTGGGTTCGTGTTGTAGGTGCCGCCGTGGAAAACTTTGTGTTGGCTGATCAGGTCCATCACCGAGCGGTGCGCGCCGAAGGCCGCGAGCGGCAATCCTCCGCCGATCGACTTGGCCAGGCAGATCATGTCGGGCATGACGTTGAAATATTCGCTGGCGCCGCCCCAACCAAGTTTCGCGCCGGTTTTGACTTCGTCGAAAATCAGAAGCGCGCCATGTTTGGTGGCGATTTCGCGCAGGCCTTTCAGGAAGCCGGGCTGCGGCAAGCACAGGCCGACGTTCATCAGAATCGGTTCGAGAATGATCGCGGCAATCTGGCCGGGATTTTCCTTGAAGCGGCGCTCGACCGTAGCGAGATCGTTGAACGTGGCAACCAGGACATTCGCGATAGCGGACTTAGGCACTCCGAGACCACCGGTCACAGCCGTTGGATTGTGGATGTCGCCATAGTCGGGAGCGTGCGGCTTGACGCTGACCAGAGCGCTGTCATGCAGGCCGTGGTAGGCGCCTTCAAACTTGACGATCTTGTCGCGTCCAGTGGCAGCGCGCGCCAGGCGAATCGCGTGCATGGTGGCTTCGGTGCCGCTGTTGCCGAAGCGGCACATCTCGACGGGAAAGCGGGTGCAGATTTCTTCAGCCAGTTCCCACTCCATGTCGTGGGGCATGCCGAACATGGTGCCGGTGGAGAGGCGCTTCTCGACGGCCTTCATGACGGCAGGATGACAGTGTCCAGCCATGAGCGCCCCGAACGTCAGGTTGTGGTCGATGTATTCGTTGCCATCGAGGTCGCGAAACTTGCTGCCGCTGGCTTCTTTCACAAAGATGGGCCAGGGATCGTAGGCGCGATAATTGCTGGCTACGCCGAGGGGTATGCGTTTGAGATTCTTCTTATGGGCTTCGGCGGATTTAGGCGTGCGCCGCTCGAAAGTGGCGAGTTCTTTCTGCAGATCGGGGTACATCAAATTGCTCCGGTTGGGCTCAAGCCAGCGGCGTCTCCGAGACGGGCCCGCAGGCTATTAGATTGAGGGCGGCGAGGCCGCCCGGGTGTTAACTAATACTCTACTCTTTATGCTGCGAAGGCTACGGTGGAGCAAAACACCAGGTTCCTCCACTGCGTTCGCGTTCGCTCGCTTCGGTCGGAATGACAGCGTTTTCTCCATCACTCCGCTTTTCTCGTCCAAAGATTTGGCGCCTTCTAAAAGTAGAATTTCAAAGCAAACTGCACTTCCCGCGGGTCGCGCGCTTGCAGGACCTGGCCAAAGGTCGAGTTGCTGAAATTTCCATCCGGGTTAACGAATTCAGTCTTGTTGAACAGATTGAAAATATCGGCCCGGAACTGGAAGTATTTCGCCTCGGAAAGTGCAATTCTCTTCGAGAACGTTACATCCCACTGATTCTGGCCGGGGCCGCAGCAAACCGAGCGCGGCGTGGTCGCGAACGTTCCCAGCGTGGGATCGGTAAACTTCGTCTGGTCGGCATTCAAATAATAATGTCCGGATACCGGCCCGTAATTGTAGGTGTTATAAGTCTGCACGACCTTCGGATCGACAATCTGCAAGGGCCCATTTAACTGCGGTGCGCCCGCACCCAGGAAGAACAAGCTGCTGATCAGTTCGTTGTCGTCCTGAGTCTGGAGTCGGATGGGGAAGCCGCTCTGGAACTGAATAATTCCAGACATGGACCAGTCATCCAGAACTTTGCCTTTAAGTCCGCTATATCTTCGGACTGGAAGATCCCAGTAATAGTTAACGACAAAACGCTGCGCCGAGTTAAACAGGGACAAAGCGCGACTGGCTTTGTAATCGAAAGGATTAACGGTCTCTTCGAAGCTGGAGGCCCAGTCCAGTGATTTGCTGAAGGTATAGGCGGCCTGCAGTTGAAGTCCGCGCGAAAAGCGCTTTTCCAAGCTGGCCTGAAACGAGTTGTAGGCGGAGGCGGCGATGGTGTCTTCGGCAAAGATGTTGGTGAAGACGGGAACGCCATCAGCGGGGCAACCGTTGCCCGGACCGCCGGTCAGTGGATTGCAGTTCGGCGAAGAATAGGGACGCAGTCCTACGAAGTTAAGCGTCTGTCCTGCAGCCTGAATCGTGCCGCCGCTCGGCAGATGGAATCCGTTGGGCAGCAGCGCGCCATTGGACGCGGGAAGCGTAACGGTGAACTGATTGTCTTCCAGGAATGGGCCGCAGCTTGCTCCTGGAGAACCGTAGGAGAACACACTGTTTCCTGTCGGGTCACTGTTTGCGATCGCGATGATGTCGAGACAGGTTTGCGGGTTCGCCGCATTAATGTCGTGCGAAGCCAGCAGGCGATGTCCCTGCGATCCGACATAGCCCAGTTGCAATACCACATTTCGAGCCAGTTCCCGTTGAATATTGAGGTTGTACTGGGCCGAATATTGGGTGCGCATGTGCGGCTGGAAATCGCCGTAGAGCAGCATGGGGCGGAACGAGGCCCAATCCTGCGGAGTTCCGGGCTTGGGGCTGAGAATACCGTTAAACGGATTGGGACTGAGGTTGCCGGCTTGCGAGATAAAAGGAGTGTTGAGAAACGTCGCGGGTACGTAGGTGCTGCCACCAAACGGAGGTTCGGCGCCGAACTGCTCCAGCACCAATTGCTCCATCGGGTTGTAGAACAGGCCCCATCCGCCACGGAAAGTAGTCTTAGAATTGAGGCTGTAAGCTAGACCGATTCGCGGTGCGAAGGCTTTGTAATAAGTCTGGGTGAGACCGGAGGGAACCCCAGTATCTCCAGGAACCACCAGCCCAGTGGGCTGCACGCCGGCAGAGGCACAGTCGGTGCCCCCTAAGCTGGACTGCTCGGCCGGTGTTAAGACGCATGGGTAAACCGTTGAATTCTGGCCGGGACGGTAGGTTTGAACATGGTGCAGAGCGTCCGCTAGAGGTGTATCCAACTCCCAGCGAAGACCGTAGTTCAGGGTGAGTGAAGGTTTGATTTTCCAGCTATCCTGGGCAAAAAGGTAAACGCCGGTATTGCGCACATTTTCGCGCTGCGCAGAGCCTTGAGTGTAGCTGTCATCCAGTCCCAACAGGTAGCCCGGATAATTATCGTTGTAAAGAACCGAGTTTTCAGTCGTGCTGTTAAAAGTGAATTGGCCGCTGACGTTGTAGTAAAGCGTCTGATCGAAGCGAGAACGGCGGATGTCCGCGCCAAACTTCATGGTGTGATTTGATTTCACCCACGTAAGACTGTCACTCCACATGAATGAGTTCCCCACTTGCGGCAATTCGCCTTCCCATCCGTTCCCAATCGCAAATCCGCCGGATACGTTGATGAAAGGAACACCGGTGCGATTGGCCGGCAGGCCAGTCGTGATGCCGTATTGAGGACTCGTGCCAAACACGCCCTGGATGGATGCCGGACCGCTGTTGGAATCGGATACGCCGTTGAAACAAACAGCCTGTGCCGCAGGCGAAACGCAGGAGCTCTGCACCGCATTGGTGCTCTGCGGGTGTTGGAAGGTCAATTGACCTTCGCGCATATAAGTGAAGCGGAATTCGTTAATAAGAGAATTTGTAATCGTCCAGGTGTGGCTTGGATTGAACTGCTGATAGCGGGAACCGACATTGGCCCCGAAGCCGGGAATGTTCGCGCCGGAAGCCTGGAAGTTGTAGAAGGGCTGAAAATTCGTATCGTTGGTGAAGTAGTAGTAGAAGCTGAAATTCTGCCGGGAATTAATGTGATGGTCGAATCGCAGTGTGAACTGGTTCTGCGTATCGGCGCTGGCGGGTACGGCCTGGTAGTTAATACCGTCGGGGCTATTCGCCGCCGGAACCAAGCGAAGCATATCGATCGCAACCGGATCCTGACAGTTGGTCGGGATTACATTGGTCGGAAAGACTGTGGACCATGGCAGAGGGTTCTGAACGCTGTATCCGCCGTTCACATACGCATCGTTGATCCCACCTTGGCCGAGGCCCAAGGCTGTGTCGCAACCTGGACGGCCATCGAGCGCCTGTGCCGCGAACTGGTCAGCTATTCCGCCCGAGAAGGAACCCCCTGCGGAAAAGTCTCCAGTCCTTTCCGCAGGTGTCGGCACAGCGACCGTTTCCCCGGAAATTCCCTGCCGTACACGCCGTCCTTCATAAGAAACAAAGAAAAAAGTGCGATCTTTAATGATGGGACCGCCGAAAGTTCCGCCGAACTGATTCTGATTTTCCTGCGGCTTGACGGTATTGAAATATCCCTGCCCGTTTAAAACGGTATTGCGGAAATACTCATACAGATTCCCATGCCACTGGTTTGTACCCGACTTCGTAATTACGTTGACCACCGCCCCGGAGTTGCGGCCGTACTCCGCGTCGAAGGTGTTGCTGATCACGCGAAATTCATCGATCGCGTCGGGCGTGGGCTGAATGGTCGGCAGGTTCACGAACTGGTCGTTGGCGTCACCCCCGTTGACGCTGAAATTGTTAGCGCGACTACGGCCGCCATTGACCGAGACCGCTCCGGCATTGTCACTGCCATAGAAGGTGCCCCCGCTGGAGCCAAGTTGCGATTGCACTCCGGGCTGCAGCTGCAAGAATTGGTAAGTATCGCGGGCGTTGAGCGGTAGTTCGTTCACCGAGCGGTTGTTGACGACGGCTCCGAGCTGCGTGCTGCTGGTGTCGACCAGAGGAGCTTCGGCAGTGACATCGACGACCTCCTGGTTCTGCCCCACTTGCATCGTCATGTTCAGAGTGATGACCTGGTTGACGTCGAGTGCGATGCTGTGGCGAACGCTGTTCTTGAATCCCCTCAAGTCGAAGCTGAGAGTGTAAGTACCTACGGGGAGATCTGGAAAGACAAAGTCACCACTGTCATTGCTGACTGCGTTCTGAGAGACACCGGTAGCTTCGTTCGTGGCAGTGACTTTGACTCCGGAAAGAACCGCGCCCGTGGGATCGGCGATTCGGCCGAGAATGCGGCCGCCGGTGCCTTGAGCTAAGAGGAGCGTTGGAAGCGAGAGACAGACGGCCGCTATGAGGCACAGAGTTTTCAGTTGCGCAGTGTACAGGCTTGGCTTCGACGAGCGGGGTCGCAGCGAGGGCATGGGGGTCTCCAAACATCTTCGAGAGGCTGATTTTAGTTTGAAAGCGACAGCTTGTATCCAGCCACAACCTTGCTATAATCCCGCAAGGTTAGAGAAGGGGCACGGGGACTGTCAAGGAGAAAAAAACGCGTCCGTCTCATTGAAATTTTTAATCGATTTTCAATCCAACCCGTTCGCGATGAAAACCAGCATGGCTGAACCTTACTTGAAAATTGGAGACGTGGCCCGGAAGGTCGGAGTATCGCCGTCGGTGATCCGCTCCTGGGAAAGCCTGGGACTGGCGCGTCCGCGGCGCACCGAAAGCAAGTACCGGCTCTATGCTCCGGAAGATGTGAAGCTGCTGAAGCGGGCGCGGTTTCTGCGCAAAGTGCGCGGGTTAAACGCGGCGGCGATTGTCCAGTTGCTGAAGCGCGAAGGTAAAGTCCGTCCGGCGGCGGACGGGAACGCGAGCGCGATTGGCATGCATCTGCGGCAGTTGCGGGCGCGCCGCCGACTTTCGCTGGCGCAAGTCGCGCAGTCTGTGGGCATCTCGGTGGGGTTCCTGAGCGCGCTAGAACGTTCTCAGATGAGCGGATCGGTGGGAACGCTGCGCAAACTGGCGCGGTTTTACAAGACAAACATTCTGGACTTCTTTGACGCCAGCGGGACCAGCAGCCGCCAGGTGCGACCGACGGAACGCAAGGTTCTTGAAGCCGGCGCGGGTGTGCGCATGGAACTGCTGGCCTGGGGCAATACAGTAATGGAACCGCACCTTTTTCGCGTTGCGCCTGAAGCGGGGAGTGGAGATTCCTATACCCACGAAGGAGAAGAATTTATTTACGTGCTACGCGGAGATCTGGAAATCACGGTGGACAGTGAGGATTACAGGTTGAAGCCCGGAGATAGCTTCTACTTTGAAAGCGCAACGCCACACCGGTGGAAAAATCCCGGCCGCAAAGAAACATTGGTTTTGTGGATCAACACTCCGCCCACGTTTTAGTCGCCGAATACAGGACTGATACGATGCACAGATCACTGCACCTTTAGTTCCGTCCCCGCATCGTCTTTCGTGGTGGTTTCATCCCCCACATAGTAAAGTGGTAGTAGACAACATTCTGGGAAGGATCCTTTTTGAGTTCAGGCATTCGCAACATAGCTATCATCGCGCACGTTGACCACGGCAAGACCACGCTCGTCAACGCCATGCTGCAGCAGAGCGGGACCTTTCGCTCCAACGAGCATCACGTCGAACGGGTGATGGACTCGAACGAACTGGAGCGCGAGCGCGGCATCACGATCCTTGCCAAGAACACCGCGATTTTCTATCACGACGTGAAAATCAACATCGTCGATACTCCCGGCCACAGCGATTTTGGCGGCGAAGTCGAGCGTGCACTCAAGATGGTGGATGGCGTGATGCTGCTGGTGGATGCCAGCGAAGGTCCCTTGCCCCAGACGCGCTACGTACTCAGCAAAGCGCTGGAGGCGCATCTGCCACCGATTGTGGTCATCAACAAGATTGATCGCGCGGACGCCCGCCCTCAGGAAGTGCTGAACGAAATCTACGACCTGTTTATCGATCTGGACGCGAAGGAAGAGCAGATCGATTTTCCTGTTCTCTATACCAATGCGAAGACCGGCACCGCGACCACGGATATCAAAGGCGGCGGCGAAGACCTACGGCCGCTGTTCGATGCGATTATCAAAACAATTCCTCCTCCCAAGGGCGATGCGTCGGGCCCTCTGCAAATTCTGGTAGCGAACCTCGATTACAGCGACTACCTAGGGCGGCTGGCGATTGCGCGTGTGTTCAACGGAAAAATGCATACCGGCGAAGAAGTCGCCATTGCTCGGCTAGACGGCACGCTGCACAAAACCAAAATCACGAAATTGTTCTCGTTCTCGGGACTGAAGCGGACCGACATCACAGAAACAGAACTGGGAGACATTATTGCGGTCGCGGGCGTCGAGGGCATCACCATCGGCGAAACCATTACCGATGCCGAGAATCCTGCTCCGCTGGCGCACATCGCAATCGATGAGCCCACGATTGCCATGCTGTTCACAGTGAATACGTCGCCGTTCGCAGGAAAGGACGGGACCTACGTCACCTCGCGCAATTTGCGCGAGCGGCTGCAAAAAGAACTGCTGACCAATGTTTCGTTGCGGGTCGAGGACACAGGCACGACGGACTCCTTCAAGGTTCTGGGGCGCGGCGAGCTGCAGCTTTCTATTCTGATTGAGATGATGCGCCGCGAAGGTTACGAACTCATGGTGGGGAAGCCGGAGATCGTGACCAAGCGCAACAAGGAAGACGGCAAACTGATGGAACCGGTCGAACATCTCACCGTGGATGTACCGGAAGATTTCGTAGGGGTGGTGATGGAGCAAATGGGGTCGCGCAAAGGCGAAGTCACCAACATGCACAATCACGGCTACGGACGCGTCCGCATTGAATTCCGCGTGCCCAGTCGCGGATTGATCGGATTGCGCGGCCAGTTGCTTACCGACACTCGCGGAACCATCGTGATGAACGCGCTGTTTGACGGCTACACCGAATGGCAGGGCGAGATTCCGCATCGGCTGACGGGGGCGCTGATCGCCGATCGCGGAGGAGTCTCGACGGCCTACGCGCTCTGGGGATTGCAGGAGCGCGGAGAACTTTTTGTCGGTCCGGGCGTGGAACTCTACGAAGGAATGATTATCGGTGAAAACGCCAAGGATACCGATCTCGACGTGAATGCAGTGCGGGAAAAGAAGCTGACGAACATGCGAGCCTCGACTGCGGATGAAGCGATTCGCCTGGTTCCATTTCGTCCCTTGAATCTGGAGCAAGCTATCGAATTCATCGCCGATGATGAATTCGTGGAGATCACGCCCAAGTCGCTCCGGCTACGCAAGAAAACGCTGCAGTCGAATCGCCGTAAGAAGAGCTCCTACGCAACCGTCGAAGAGTCGTGAAGCAGCAGCACAAGTCCGAAAAAAGTTCGAAAGGCAAGGCGCCTCTGCGCATGTTTCTTGTCCCCTGCAGTTGCGGGACGACGTTTGCCGTGGCTGAGAATTACGATCATCAAGGTACCGCTTGGGGCCGATATCTCATCTGCCCGGGCTGCGGGAAGAGACACGATCCAAAAAACCGGCTGCTACAAATGGGATTTCACGCCGAAGGCTACTGGAAGGTCAACGAGTGTTAATTTCCTCCTCCGGGAAGCCATTCATTTCAAAATCAATTAACAGGCCGATTTCGGAAAACCTGCTATACTGCTCGCCGCATTCGACTGTTCGCCAGCTGCGGTTTCGATTTTCAGGAAGGCCCTCCCGACCTGCCAAGTCCGCCGAATTGCTTGCACTTCCGACAGCTCAATGCAGAGGCAGACGCGTGAAGAATATTTTCGTGGGAAATTTGAGCTTCAATACAAACGAGGACGAACTTCGGACACTATTCGAACCTTTCGGACAAGTGGACCGCGTAAGCATTATGACCGACCGTGACACCGGACGCTCGCGAGGTTTTGGCTTCGTGGAGATGACTAACAACGAAGATGGTGACAAAGCGATCACGGCCCTGAATGGCTCGTCAGTCGGTGGACGCACCATCAACGTCAATGAAGCGCGGCCCAAGACCGAGCGCGCCGGCGGCGGAGGCGGTGGTGGTGGCCGCGATCGCGGAGATCGTGGCGGCCGCGGCGGTGGTGGCGGCAGGCGCGACCGCTATTAGCCAGTACCTTCCCAGGAAGATTTGAACGCATCGTGCGCGCGCCGGCCCGAAGGGGAGGCGCGATACGTCCTCACAACAACTCCGCCGAGTGAGCGGGCGCTTCGGTTGTACGAAGTGTGCATGTGACCTACGACCGGAAGCGTCGCGATTGGTTGCTCAATGTCCCGTTGATGATGCTTCCCGCCGCATGTAAACTGTAATAACTCGTGTGCGCCCGTAGCTCAGCTGGATAGAGCGGTTGCCTCCGGAGCAACAGGTCGGGAGTTCGAATCTCTCCGGGCGCACCATTTCCCTTCACACCCCGCAACTGTGCAGCCCGGGAATTATGTGGTCGTCACCGGGAAAGCCGGCTTTGAGACCGTGCTCCACCAGAATAGTAATCCACGTCGGAGAAATCGTCGCGATCAATGTTCGAATGCCCGTGCATAGTGCTTCGTGGATTGCGCGCAACTTCAATAACCTTCCTGATTACCAGACCGTCAACTTCCGACTGGGCCGCGGAATATCGTTCCTGGAGAAATACCGGCTCAATTTCATGGTCGATGCCTTCAATTTATTCAACAGTACGATCGTAGGAGGCGTTAACACCACCGCGTACACTTATTCAGGAGCCGGAACAGGAACCTGCGCCGAACACACCAACGGTTGCCCGGTGCCTTCGTCCTCCTTCGCAAGCAGGACTACAACGTCCAGCTTGCTCTACGGGGCTCGGCAACTGCAATTCGGCGCGCGCTTCGAGTTCTAGGAAATATGTTCCAGGAAACATGTTCTATGAATACGCCCCAATCTAATTCAGTGCCGACTGAGAGGCCTGCACCGCGCAGCCATTACCGGCGCCGCAACCGCCGGTACCAAGCGTAGAAAAGTACACTTGAGAAGCGCCGCCCAGTGTGCCCGATCCCACGAAATTGTCTATGACAATGCCGCTGGTGCCGGACGCGGCTGGCAATCCATGGCTGGGGAGCGGACCTCCATTCCTCCATTGCAGGGAGGAGTCGTTGGTAATTCCGCCGATGGCCGTATTCCATACCGGCGGAGTCGTTCCGGAATGAACCCCGGTTTCGAGGGCGCACTCGAGGTTGTTGTTGCTATCGTGGATCCGAAAGCCAACGGAATAAAATGTGTTGGCTTGCCATGCTATTGGAGTCACCGGAGTCAGGAATCCGGCATTAACCCAGGTAACCGTACCGTCGCCTGTTTCCACGCCGCAGGTGTCAGTCCAGGAAGGGGCGCTGCCGCTCTTAGTTGTACCGGCGGTTGCTACAACCTGCCAGTAATTGGAGGCATCCAGAATCAGCTGACCCACGGCATAAGTCGTCGTGGGCTTCCAGGCGCCGATCGAGAGGTTGTTGATGCAACCGCCACTGCTGCAGGGTGCTGCGTCACTACCATTCGCTACGCTGGCAAAGATCCGCTCCGTGCTTCCCGCTGCCGGGTTGAACACGTCCGTCACCGGAGAACAGGCCACATTGGAAAGACTGATAGCCGGTCCAGATACGGACGTCGTGCTCATGACGCCGGAAGTGATCGGAATCCTGAATATCGTCGGCTCCGGCGCCGCAACTCCCCAGCCACAGACATAAAGACTGCCGGTGCCGGCAGAGGAGAAGTAGGCATTGTCAAAGTCTCCTGCGTAAAGAGGAAAGGACCCGCCCGTTCCCGCCGTGGCTTTGACGCCTGTTCCTGAAGTGAAATTGGACGCGAATTGATAGACGGCGCTGCACGGGGCGCCGCAACCAGTGGTGCCGTCGTTTCCTATAAAGGCGAAAACCTCGCCGGTCGAGGAGTCCACGATTGGCCCGCTGGCGAGACCTACGCCTTTTCCCAGGCTGCTGCTGGTCCCAGCTATGGCCCCGGTAGCGGCAAGAACAGCAAAAAGCTGGCTGCCGGAGCCGCTGTACCCGCTCCCTACAAAGACTCTCCCCGTGCCGGAATCATAAACGGGGCTGCTGAGCTTTAGTCCAGTCGCAAGCGCCACGGGCCAACCTCCGGTCGTTACTTCGGACGGCGCTCCCGTCGTCAATACCGGCGTGAATTTGTGCAGCATTCCATTGTCATCCCCCGCATAGAGCACGTCGCTGGAGTAGTCGTAGTACGGTGAGGAGTTGGTATCGTTAGCCCCGCCGCTGAACGGAAGGGTCGTCATACAGGGCAGCGTGCAAGTCGGATACTGGCTGGCAGTGACCAATGTTATGGGGTCCGGGCTGGTGCTGGTGGCTGTAGTCGAGGCTTTCCACTTCAATAGAACCAGCTGAGCTTGTCCTGCGCTGCTTTGCACGAATGCCAGCTGCGTGCCGTCCAGCGACAAAGTGGCAGAAGTTAGGGCCGTGCCACCCGTGTTGTAGGCCCAGTAGGTCGCGGGAACGGGGCCGGAGCATCCAGAATAAAGATTTCCAAAGGCCACGATGCTGGCTTGCGTCGCCGAGCCAGGCACACCCGTGTTGAAGGCGACGAAGTCGCCGCTGCAACTGGCCGTGGTCGCATCGAAAGAAAACTTTGCGGGATACTGGCCCGCACCCACAGTGGCTCCCGGACCGAGGGACATGGCCCAGTCGCGCTTGAATCGGTTTCGCGGCTTGGCTCGTCGCCGGCGTTCGCCTTCGGGGACCGGGTCATGAGTCGGCGGCTGCTTTCCATACCGCCGCAGCCATTGCTGCCAGTAGCGCGGTTCTTGGCGGAGAAGCGGCGACAAATCGCTTCCATTCAGATCAGAGTAAAGCAAATGATGATGACTCCAGTCGGTAACCAGCGAGACGCCCTGGCGGGGCCCCTCTGCCTGTTGCCCCCACAAAACCGCAGCGACACCGACCATACTGAAGACACTTACTGTCAGCTTTGCCACTCCCAGATTTTTCAAGTTCACCTTCGAACCTCAAATGCCTATGGTGATGATCGAATGGAATCTCTCGTGGTTTCGACTCGTTCTCGCCTTGCAGGGAATGGAACCGTCACCAGATGAATGACTGATATCCAATTCGCAGTCAAGCTCTAACTCCGGCAGTTACTTCGATAGTTACTCCGTGGAGGTAACTAAACCTGTTTAAGACTACAACTTTTGGGTGTCTTCGCGGCGCTGGCCCTCGTCATGTCGTGCATGGGAATCTACGGAGTGATTTCTTTAGGAAAACACCCCCAGAAAACGCTACGGCACCACGACGATTCGTGGGGTACGCTTGTTCGCTTTGGATCCGGAGCGCCTGGTTATTGTTTGCGGACGCCGTTCGCAATCTCGTGAGAGATACTCCCCAGCTCCGCAAGATCCTTGGGGTAGTAAGCCCGGCCGCCCGATGCCTCCGCAAGTCGCTCCAGTACAAGCCTGGCCGCGGCCTGGCCTGGGTCGGCTTCATTCAGCAATCCGATGGAGTAGACCCGAACACCGCTGTTCTTGATCTTGCCCAGCAACTGTTCCTGAGTTACCGTGCTTGAAGTATCGTTGCCGTCGGTGACCAACACGAGGATCTTTCTGTCATTGTGAGCCGTGTGTTCAACTTGGTCGATTGACGTGCGGACGGCGTCCCGCAAAGCACTGCCACCCCGCGAGTCGATATGCGTGAGCGCTTCTTCCATTTCCTTGATATCGCGGGTGAAATCTTCGCCGTCCGGGAGGCCGTTGAGAGCCTCGTCGTTAAAATCTACAATGCCGACCTCGTCGGGTGCTTTGGCCGCTCTCACCAAAGCGAGCGAAGCGGCTATCACTCCTGCTCGGTTGTCGCTCATGCTGCCACTATTGTCGATGAGGATGCAACATCGTTATGGAAGGGGTCCTGCCTTTGGCCTTACCTGACACGGGCTGAGATGCTTGAGCATGGGCGAGCAAGCTCCCGGCAACCACAATTGGGATTAGAAAACGCTTCATATCGCCTCCTGGCGGGTCTTGACCTTTGGGGTCGATGCTACTCGTAATCGGTGGGGTTTCATTGGCAAAATTATAATCTTCCCCTCAACTGTTGCAACCAGGACATAGCGCTCATTGATCCTCGCATTGTCGAGGCGGTATGGCCGCTGGTATCGAGTGAAACAGTGTCCGCTTCGACCCCGGCGAATCCAGTAAAGTAACTTCATGAGCGCTCCCTCACTTTATCTCTAATCGTGACTGGCATCGGATCGGTCGTCGGATCCGCGCCATGATCCCAACAGCAAGTGGGGACAGGTCGTCGGCAATATCGATTCGGAGTGGACGCAGATTCTCGGACTCGATAGCGACAGATATGCACATCCCCGCTGTGACATTTAACCTTGCGCTCCACAGGGAAAGTAGCGGATCATGGTCACGGGGAAACGAGTCTGAGATCGAGCCGCAGGAAGCGCTCTAACTCTCGCGTTTTCAAGATTTTGACTCCTAACCCATTTGCCTTCAAGATTTTGCAGACGCTTTTTGCAAAACCCGCGCCAGTCAAGCCTTTCACAGGGGTGGGGGGGAGGGGGATACCCCTTGCGGTCCCCAATTCCCAAAACGGTCCTTTCTTAAACGTCCCGCTAAACGTCCCGCGCAACGCCCGACTTCAGACTATTTTTTTGCGAGTTATCCACAGCTCATTCCTGAGCCGAAGGCATGAACTACGACGCCATTCTCGTTGTCTCTTTCGGCGGGCCTGAGTCGCGGGAAGAGGTGATTCCATTTCTTGAGAATGTCCTGCGCGGAAGAAATGTTCCGCGCGAACGATTGCTGGCGGTTGCCGAACACTATTACGACTTCGGCGGCAAGAGTCCGATCAACCAGCAAATCCGGGAACTGATTACGGCCTTGGAGATTGAACTGGCGCAGCATGGCCCGAAGTTGCCGGTGTACTGGGGAAATCGTAACTGGCATCCCATGCTGGCGGAGACTGTGAAAAAGATGCAGCACGACGGCGTTCGCCGGGCCCTTGCTTTCGTCACGTCAGCTTACAGTTCGTATTCCGGATGCCGGCAATACCGCGAAAATATTGTTCGGGCGCAGAATGAAGTTGGGCCAGATGCGCCGGAGATCGATAAGCTGCGCGCGTTCTTCAACCATCCAAATTTTATTGAGGCAATCGAGGATCGGGTGCGCGACGCTATGCGCGAAATTCCGGCGCACGCGCGCCAGAATGTCCAGATCGTCTACACCGCGCACAGCATTCCGCTCTCGATGGCGCAGACCAGTGACTATGTGCGGCAACTGGAAGAGGTAAGGAAGATTGTCTCCGCGCGGCTCGGGGTCGGCAACGACGCTCTTGTTTATCAGAGTCGCAGCGGCGCGCCGGGACAGCCGTGGCTGGAGCCGGATATTTTGGACTACTTACGCGACGTAAAGGCGCGCAATCTGGCGAGCGCGGTTGTGCTGGCTCCAATCGGTTTTATTTCCGATCACATGGAGGTTCTATACGACCTGGACGTTGAGGCGCGGCAACTTTGTGACTCGCTGGTTTTGCCGATGCCGCGGGCCAAGACGGTAGGAGTGCATCCCAAGTTCATCGGAATGATTCGAGAGCTGATTCTGGAACGGATGAATCCGGAAATGGAGCGGCGTGCGCTGGGATCTCTTGGGCCGCGTGAGGATGTGTGCGAGAAGAACTGCTGTTCTGCGGCGCAGCGTCCGGCCCGGACTCAGGCTTCATGATAGGAGGCTTTTCCAGCCGCCCCCAGCGCGCTGCACGATTACCGCTGGGCCGCGGGCACATTTGGATTCTCGTAATCGGTGGCTTTGGGCCGGCCTTCGACCAGACGCATGGTATCGAGAATCGTCTGGATGACGGGTTCGTTTCCCACGGCCGTATTGAGCATGACGTGATAAAGGGAACGCGTAGGCCAGTCGGCATTGAAGTAGTGCTTTACATAAGCAATGCGCTCGCGATCGACGGTGTCAACCTGTTCAATGGCATCTTCTTCACTGTAGCCGTCGGCGACGATGCGGCGGATTTTCTCGGAGCGCGGAGCGTACAGAAAAACATGGAACGCGCAGGGATTTTCGCGCAGAAAATACGGTGCTCCGCGACCCACGATCACGGCATCTCCTTCGCGGCCAATTCGATTCATCGTTTCCTGCATCATCTCCATCATGCAGTCGGTGTCGAACAGCTGGCCGCCCAGGGTTGCACTGCGCTCGTAACTGCCGCGCCAGAAGGTCTTCGCGAAACGGTGAAACCGGCTGTCCATGCGCTCATCGCAGCGCTTTACAGCAGAGGGATCAACGTGAGCGGCGCGGGCAATTTCTTCCGTCAGCAAATGGTCCCAGAGCTTCCAACCCAGGTGCTCGGCCAGTTGCGCGGCGATGGTGGCGGCGCCGCAGCCGTACTCGCGCTCGATGGTAATGAGGCGAAACATGCTCGGTCTCTAGTGTACTGCGATTCCGCCACCCGGCTTGGATTTTTTCATCAGAAAGACCATGGGAATCATGGCCAGGATGGCGACTCCCAGAAACCAGAAGCAATCGATATAGGCGAGCATGGTGGCTTGCCGTTCAGCCGTGCCCTGGATCAGCGCGTAAGCTCGCTGGTTTGCGCCGGCTGCGCTCGCACCGTGAGCCACCATGGCGCGCGACGCTCCGCGAATCATGGCTTGCAGAGGCGCGCTGCCCGCGCTGAGGTGACTGGCGAAATCGTTCAGGTGCTGTTGGGTCCGGCGATCCAGTATCGTGGTTACGATCGAAATCCCCACGCTGCCGCCGATATTGCGGGCCAGGTTCATCAAACCAGACGCAGCATTGTTCTTCTCTCGCGGCAGAAACGCGTAGGCGGCCGTATTGATGGGAACAAAGAGAAACGCCATGCCGGCAGCCTGAATCACACGGGCGGTGGCTACGGTACGGAAATCTATCTGCAGATCAAAGGTGGTCAGGTGAAAAAGCGAGAACGACAGGAGGATCAAGCCGAACAAGAGTAGCCATCGCGGAGTGTACTTTGACAACAGAAATCCCACCAAAGGCAGCAGAAGAATAATCGTGAAGCCGCCCGGCATCAGCGCCAGCCCTGCCTTCTGCGCCGTATAACCCAGCAACGTTTGGGAGAACAGAGGCAGCAACAGAGTACTACCCAGCAAGGCGAAGCCCAGCATGAACATCAATAGATTCGAGATGCCGAAGGTGCGGTCGCGAAAAAGATGCAGATCAATGATGGGGTCTTTCTGTTTCCACTCCCAGATTGTCACGAAGATCAGCGCGGCGGCGCTGATCACCGAAAGCGTGATAATGAAATTCGAATCGAACCAGTCGTCTCGTTGTCCCTTGTCGAGAACGATTTGCAAAGCCCCCAGCCCCAAAGCTACAAATCCCAGGCCGATGTAATCGATATGTGTCTCGCTCAGTTTGCGACGCTTGAAGTAAGGTGGATCCTGAATTAGACGCGAGGTGAGAAGGATGGAAAGAATGCCGACCGGAATATTAATAAAAAAGATCCAGCGCCAGGTGAAGTTATCCGTGATCCATCCGCCGAGAGTTGGACCGATCGCGGGAGCAGTTACGACAGCCATGCCATAAACCGCGAAAGCCATGCCGCGCTTGGCGGGAGGAAACGTGTCGGCCAGGATTGCCTGCTCGCTGGGCTGCAGTCCACCGCCGCCCGCGCCTTGCAGAATCCGGCAGATGATGAGCGTCGTAAGATTCGGAGCGAGCCCGCACAGAAAGGAGCTGACCGTGAACAGGGCGACACAACCCATGTAGAAATTCTTGCGGCCGATAATGGACGATAGCCAGCCGCTCAATGGAAGCACGATCGCATTGGAAACCAGATAGGAAGTCAGGACCCAGGTGCTTTCGTCCTGCCCAGCCGAGAGGCCACCTGCAATGTGCGGCAGAGCGACGTTGGCGATGGAGGTGTCGAGCACTTCCATGAACGTCGCCAGCGTCACCGCCAGCGCAATAATCCACGGATTAACCTCGGGATGCCACGCATCGGAATGATCGCCGCCACGATCCATGGCCGCGCTGGGGGTTCCCCTAGTGCTTGCGCTGGCCGCGCTCATTAGCGAATCCAGGCCTTGGGGGTCACCGACATGCCAGGACGCAACTGGTGATCGTTGTTCGCGCCGGGATCGAGCACGATTTTGACCGGAATGCGTTGCACTACTTTTACGTAGTTTCCCGTGGCGTTTTCGGGAGGAAGCAGGCTGAAACGGGCGCCGCTGGCTCCGGCAAAGCTATCCACTTTGCCGTTGTAGGTTCTGCCGTTGGCGTTCGACTTCCACGGTGACCCGCTGGCCGACCTTCATTTCCCGAAGCTGGGTCTCTTTGAAATTCGCCGTGATCCAAATGTCGCCGAGATTGATGATCTTCATCAGTTCCTGGCCAGGAGCCACGTTCTGCCCGACTTCCACGGTGCGATCGCTGACGATGCCATCGACCGGAGCAACAATTTTTGTGTATTGCAGGTTCAACGCGGCCTGATCGAGATCCGCCTTCTTGCGCTGCGCTTCGGCCAGTGCCGATGTGGCCCGGGCGCGCGTGATCTGCATCTGCTTGGGCGCAGTATTGGCGTAGCGCGAGTTTGCCTGCGCCTGGACGAGTTTGCCCTGAGCCTGCGTAACCTGCTGCTGCGCCGCGTCGGCGCTGGCACGCGCGGCTTCAACGCCCGCCGCACTTGCCTTGGCGGCGGCGGTTGCCTGGTCATACTGCTGCTGGGAAATTTCCTGCTTGTTGACTAACTGTTTGTAGCGGCCGAGATCGTTTTGCGCCTTTACATTATTGGCTTCGGCTTCTTGCAGCTGGGCTTTGGCCGCTTCGAACTGTTGTTTCGCGACTTGAATACCCGCGCGGGCGCTGTTCACATCCGCTTCGCTCGCCGAAACCTGGCTACTGGTGTTCACCTCAGTGATCGGAACACTTACGCCGGCGGCAACCGCGGCTGCCTGCGCATCCTCAAAATCCGCCTTCGCGCGTTCATAGGCAACCTGATAATCGGCCGGGTCGATTTCGACCAATACCGTTCCCGCCGATACGTATTGATTGTCTTGCACGTTGAGTTTAACGACGTGGCCGGAGACGCGGGCACTGATGGAATTGATATGGCCATCGATTTCAGCATCGTCGGTCGATTCATAGCTGGTGAAGTAGCGATAGGCGAAGAAACCGGCGATGAGAAGGACGATGATTGCAATGACCACCCCGATCCGGAAGCCGGAACTCTGCGTGCGGGAGCGCCTGGAGTGGAAGTCCTCTTCGGTGGCGGGTAACGGCTTAGTGCTATTCTCCGGCCTCTCGACGTCTGTCTTTTCGCCTTGAGCGGGCGGACTTTGTGTGGTTTGCTCCATACGATTATCGATTGCCTTTCAAATATTCTTTGACGCCGTGCTCCGCGTCGCCGATGGCGTGCGCCAGTTCTACCTTCGCGAGATTGTGGGAGTAGAGACTCTGAATGTAGCTCTCGTGAGCGCTGGCCACCGCCTCCTGCGCCTGCACCACCTCCAAGTTGTCCGCTACCCCTGCGGTAAAGCGGTCTTGCGATTGAGTGAGCGCCTGCTCCGCCAGATCGACGGAACTGCGGGCGACTGCCACCTGTTCGGCGGCAGCGTTCAGATCCAGCAGCGCGGTGCGGACCTCATAGTCGATGCGGGAACGGAGATCTCCCAGCTGAGAACGCGTCTGTTTCAACTGCGCGTCGGCCTCGAGTACGTCACTGTGTGTCCGATTCCCAGCGAAGATTGGGATGTTTACGCCGCCGGTCACTTGCCAGGTGCCGTTCGATTGGGAAGGAGTGACGCCGATGTCGCCAAAATTCGCAGTGACGTTGACGGTGGGGTAATGCCCTGCCGTCGCAGCCCGCCGGGAAAGTTCTGCCGCCCGGACTTGGGCGATCGCCGCCTGGTAGTCGGCGCGAGAGGCGTACGCCCGTTGCAGGTAGGTTTCGAGGGGAAGGGGCGTCAAGGCCTGATAGGGCGCCTTCTCGGTGAGGATAAATTGCTGCCCGAGGGGCAATCCGATGATCCGCGCAACATTCAGTTTCAGCTTGGCAAGGTCGTTGCGGGCGACGATGAGTTGCTGCTGGCGGCTTTGCAGTTCGACCTGGGAGCGCAATGCGTCGATGGCGGGGGTCAGTCCGGCTTTCAGCTGATCCGCCGCTTTGTCGTACAGAGCCTGAGCAGTTTTCTCCTGGGCTTCTGTACTCTCCACACGCGCGCCGGCGGCAATCGCCTGCAAATACGAGTTGCCGACCGCAAGCACGACCAGTTCCCGCGCATCTTTGTAAGTGAATTGCGAGGCTTTCAGGCTTTCCGAGGCAGAACGCTCGCGCTCGAGATTTCGGAAATTGAAGAGCGGCTGGCTCAGGGAAGCGCGCGCGTCGAAGTAGTTAAAAGCCGGTACGACCCGTGGGAAGGCGCTGGGATTGCTGCCCGGCGGGGAAAGCAAGGGCAGGAGTTTGTTGAATCCAAGTGCGGCCAGACTTTGGGTTTGGGCGTTTTCTATAACATGTGCGTTGATACTGGGGAGAAGTTCGCTTAATTCCTTCCATTTTTCCCCGCGCGCTGTTTCGGTTTGATCGGAGGCCAGCAACAGCCCTAAATTGTTTCGCAACCCCCGATCAATGGCGTCCCTGAAGTCAATTTGCAGAACCTCGGCGCTGGCGTAGCCCTCCGGAGCGCTACCCAGAAACTGCCCGGGAAGGGAAACGACTGGAGCCGAAGACGCTCCGCCCGAGGTTTGAGCCGGAAGACTAGGGGCAACGAGCAGCACAAAAAAAGCAAAAACTCGCGTTCGGCAGGTTATCCGTGAGCATCGCATTCTTGATTGTGGGAACGTTCAGTACCTAGAAAAAACGGTACGCCTTTCCTCCGCTTTAGCATAACTCGCCCAATTTGATTCGTTTGCAGACGTTTGAGATGCAAAGGATTGTTCCGGAACCCAACCAGATTGGCCGTTCAGGGCAGCCGGGCATACCCGGTCGCGACGGGAATTCCGCAATGGGGAACTGAATCCGAAGTTCCATAGCTTCGGTGCCCTGTCTAGCTGAGATTATTCCCTGTAAGCTCAAGCAATAGCACCAGAAACAGGAGCAGGGCGTCGTGCGAAGAAGCATCTCATCCATCTTCATGATAGCTGCGATGATAGCTGTGGCCATAGCCGTGGGCACTCTTGCTCTGGCTCAAAATATTCCGGCGCCGGGCAATTCGGAACGAAAGGTGACCTTGCGCGTCCCGGCCATTTACCCCGACTTGGCGAAAAAAATGCATATGCACGGCATAGTTCGAATCGAGGCCGTGGTTCGGGCTAACGGAACCGTCAAGTCTACCCGGGTTCTGGGCGGCAATCCTGTTCTGGCCGATGCGGCCGCGGATGCCGTCGCAAAATGGAAGTTTTCGAGCGCCCAAAGCGAAACTACCGAAGTAGTTCCACTGGCGTTTGAAGCTCACTAAGACGCCTGGAATTCTCCTTGAAGCCGAATACTTTTGATTTCGGGAAGGCCGCGATATCCGTGGGAACATCGGCCCGATGACTTAGGTCATCTTGAAGGAAGGTGACTGTGGGTTCAAGGTAATAGCGAGTGCAGACGTTAAGAACGAGAGTGGACTGATGAGTGGCGCAATAGGAACAGACTGGACGCGAATACTGTCCGATCCGGACCTGGTACGCCACGTCGGCATGTTATTGCAGGCGTACCGCGAAGCTCCAGCGGGAAAACGTGAAGAGACGCTGCTTCTCGCCATGCGTCAGATCAAGGCAGGCTGTGCGCAAATCGCTCCAAGGTCTGCCGCAAGCTCGACTCCTGCGCCGCAGCCAGTTCCGACTCCCACTTTGACCGTGCCTCCGTTTGCGCCCGATCTGTTTAGCCCAAACTTCGGAAGCGACCGCCGGCGCAATCCGCGTATCAAGTGCTTCGTGGCTGTCGAGCTTCGGGTCGATGACACGCCGACTTCAATTTGGGGCAATCTTTCCAACACCAGCGTCGGGGGATGTTTGGTGGAAACGGCGAAGCCGGTCAAATCCGGAGCCAAGGTGGAAATCGGGCTGTGGGTGCCCAACGGCAAGATCTGGGTGAAAGGGTTTGCGCTAAGCGGCGTGGTTACGCGCAGCGGACCGGCCAACGGAGTTCGCGTTCGCTTCGAGGGAATGGCCCCCTCCGAACGTGACAGTTTGCGCCAGTTCCTGAAGTTCGTGCAGGACACAACCCGGACATCGCAAAGCGAAAGCATATATCTTCAGCTCCTGAAATAAAGTAATTTCCCTATCTCTCGATTTTTCAGCACCAGCCATCCGCGTGCTCCAGGAAATTGATACACTTTTCTGCGGGTTGAACCCTTTCCGTCAGCGGAAACTCTAATTTATTGTGGGCTGGTGTCGCCGATGAAAATCTCCCGATCGAGGAGCGCAACCGCATGGTAGCCAGTGAACAGGTTTTGGCAACGGGACAACCACTGGAAACGCTCTGTATTAATACGATCCGAACGTTGGCGATCGACGCCGTACAGCAGGCAAACTCGGGTCATCCCGGCGCGCCTATGGGGTTGGCCCCGGTCACCTATTGTCTGTGGCAGGAATTCCTGCGCTATGATCCCGCGGATCCTACCTGGCTGAATCGCGACCGCTTCGTGCTCTCCAACGGTCATGCCTCCATGTTGCTCTATGCCATGCTGCATCTCGCCGAGGTGCGGCGGGTGGACAAGCAGGGCAAGGTTTTGAAAGATCTCGCGGTGCCGATGGAGGAGATCAAGCGCTTCCGGCAGTTGGGAAGCCTTACGCCGGGACATCCCGAATCTCACGTCACTTCCGGAGTCGAGACCACGACCGGCCCGCTGGGACAAGGCGTGGGCAACAGCGTCGGAATGGCGATTGCGAGCAAATGGCTTGCGGCGAATTTCAACCGGCCTGATTTCGAAATCTTCGACTTCAACGTCTACGCCATGTGTTCTGACGGCGACTTAATGGAGGGCGTTGGAAGCGAAGCCGCCTCTTTAGCAGGACATTTAAAGCTTTCCAATCTCTGTTGGATTTACGACCACAATCACATTACGCTGGATGGTCCCGCGAATTGGTCGTTCAGCGAAGATGTGGCAACTCGCTTTATCGGCTATGAATGGAACGTAACGCGCGTGGCCGACGCGAACGATGTGACCATGTTGGCGCGTGCCTTTGAGACTTTTCATAAGACTGAGGACCGGCCGACGCTGATCATAGTGGATAGTCACATCGGCTACGGCTCGCCACATAAGCAGGACACGAATGCCGCTCATGGCGAACCGTTAGGCGAAGAAGAAGTGCGGCTGGTCAAGAAATTTTACGGCTGGCCGGAAGATGCAAAGTTCCTGGTGCCGGACGGAGTGCGAGAGCATTTCCGCGAAGGGATCGGAAGGCGTGGGCGCGATTTGCGGGCGCAGTGGTCGAAGCTTTTCTCGGAGTATTCTCAGAAGTTCCCCGATCTCGCCGAACGACTCAGCCAGATGCAGCATCACGGATTGCCGGGCGGCTGGGATAAGAATCTTCCGACATTTCCCGCCGATGCCAAGGGGATCGCGACTCGCGAGAGTTCGGGCAAAGTACTCAACTCGCTGGCACAGAACATTCCGTGGCTGATCGGAGGTTCAGCAGATCTGGCGACGTTCGAACAAGACGACGCTGAAGTTCGAGGGTGCGGGAGATTTTCAGGCCGACACTCCGGCGGGACGCAATTTGCATTTCGGGGTCCGCGAGCACGCCATGGGCGCGAGCGTAAATGGGCTGAATGTTTCCGGCATTCGGGCATTCGGCGCGACATTCTTCAACTTCAGCGATTACATGCGGGCGAGTATTCGATTGGCGGCTCTGATGGAATGTCCGTCGATCTTCATTTTTACGCACGATTCGATTGGCGTCGGAGAAGATGGGCCGACGCATCAGCCGATCGAGCAACTGGCATCGTTGCGGGCCATGCCGAATTTGATCGTGCTTCGCCCGGGCGATGCGAATGAAGTGACGGAAGCGTGGAAGATTATTGCGCACCTGGAGAGCTCGCCGGTTGCGCTGGTGTTGACCCGACAAAATCTGCCTACTCTCGATCGCACGAAGTATGCGGCCGCTTCCGGGGTCGCGAAGGGAGCGTACGTGCTTGCCGATGCCGGCGGCAAACCCGAGGTGATCTTGCTGGGCACGGGCAGCGAAGTATCGCTCTGCATCGAGGCGTACGAGAAACTCAAGGCGGAGGGCGTGAAGGCGCGCGTGGTCAGCATGCCGTCGTGGGAGATCTTTGAACAGCAGGATGCGGCATATAAAGAGAACGTGCTGCCTTCTGACGTAACGGCGCGGGTGTCGGTGGAAATGGCCTCTACTTTTGGGTGGGCTCGATATACGGGGTTGAAGGGGCGCAACGTCGGCATGCACCGGTTTGGGGCCTCGGCACCGTTGAAAGATCTGTTGAAGTATTTCGGATTCACCGTGGACACCGTGGTGAAGGAAGCTCGCGCGGCCATGTCAGCACAGTAGTTCTCGTAGAGACGTAAGTTGTTACGTCTCTCTTACCAGCGGCAGGAGACGTAGCAAGCTACGTTTTACGAATGGAAATCGCAGGAGACCATCATGCAGCCAACTGGCGTTTTAGAAAATTCGAAGGCGACTAAAAATCCGCTGAAGCAATTGCTCGATTACGGTCAGTCAATGTGGCTCGATTACATCCGGCGTGATTTATTCACCACCGGGAAACTGACGCAACTGATTACCGGGGACGGCTTGCGGGGAATGACTTCCAATCCCTCCATCTTCGAAAAGGCGATCGGGGACAGTTCTCTGTACGACGATCTCTTGCATAAGCTGGCAGCGCGCAAGGATCTCACTACGACGGCGATTTATGAACAGATCGCCATTCGTGATATTCAGGATGCTGCCGACGCGCTGCGTTCAGTCTATGAGGAGTCCAAGTTTCGCGATGGATATGTCAGCCTGGAGGTCTCGCCACTCCTGGCGCGCAAGACGCAAGAGACGATTGACGAAGCGCGTCGTCTATGGAAAGCGGTGCAGCGCGGGAACGTGATGATCAAAGTTCCGGGCACGGCCGAAGGACTACCGGCGATCCGTCAGTTGATCGGCGAAGGCATCAACATCAACGTTACGCTGTTGTTCGCGCAGGAAGTGTATGAAAAAGTTGCCGAGGCTTATATCGCCGGGCTCGAAGATTTGGCCTCGCGCGGCGGCGATCTGAAAAAAATGGCGAGCGTTGCCAGCTTTTTTATCAGCCGCATCGATACGCTGGTCGATTCCGAGATAGACGAAAAAATGAAGGCGGCGACCGATCCGAAGCAGCAGGCATTGTTGAAGAGCCTGTTCGGAAAAGTTGCCATTGCCAACGGCAAGCTTACCTATCAGCGCTATCAGAAGATTTTCAGCGGACCACGTTGGCAGGCTCTGGCTGCAAAGGGCGCGCAGACCCAGCGTGTGTTATGGGCCAGCACCAGCACTAAAAATCCCAACTACCGCGACGTGATTTACGTTGAGGAATTAATCGGGCCGGATACGGTCAACACCATGCCGCCCGCGACTATCGATGCTTTCCGCGACCATGGCAAGCTCAGAAACAGTCTCACAGAAGACGTGCCCGCAGCGGCCAAGGTGATGGGTGATCTGGCGAGCGCAGGTATTTCGATCAAGGAAGTGACGGACAAGCTGACCCAGGACGGCGTCAAGTTGTTCGCCGACGCTTTCAACAAGTTGTTGGCGGCAGTAGAGAAGAACAGGCAGTCGAAGGGATAGCGGTCAGCCGACTGAAGACTTCCCTGCCGGAGTCCCTTGCCTCATCGGTGAAAGGCGGACCGAACTCGGGGGTGTTTCTTCAAATCACTGGCGACGATTCCGTTGAATTGCCGGTTCCGGGACAGAAATATACGTTCGGCATAGTGAAGGCGGCGCAGGCGCGCGGAGATTTCCAGGTTTTGGTGGATCGCGGAAGACACGCGTTGCAGGTGCATCTGGGAAGTAATCTGAAGGCGGAGTCGGCAACTCTGCAGGCGGCGGTTGAGAAGGCTCTCTGAAGTTCGATGGTTTCGAATGCGAGGGTGGGGAAGCCCTCGCGACAGCCGGCCGGACGCCGGCGCTACCAGGAGCAAGACAATGCAATTGGGAATGGTTGGGCTCGGCCGCATGGGCGCGAATATGACGCGGCGGCTGATGCGCGGCGGACATCAACTGGTCGTTTCTGATCTGAGCCCCGATTCGGTCAAGCAACTAGCCGGCGAAGGCGCGGCTGGGTCGACATCGCTCGAAGATATGATTCACAAGCTCACGCCTCCGCGCGCCGTCTGGATCATGGTTCCTGCCGGTGCCGCGACTGAATCGACGGTACAGAAAGTTGCGGCCCATCTGCAGGCGGGAGACGCCATCATCGACGGCGGTAACTCGTATTTCAAAGATGACGTGCGCCGGGCGAATGAACTGAAGGGCAAAGGCATTCAGTACATCGATGTAGGTACCAGCGGAGGTGTGTGGGGACTGGAGCGCGGCTACTGCATGATGATTGGCGGGCCGAAGGAAGCAGTGCAACGCCTCGATCCCATTTTTAAAACGCTGGCCCCCGGCAAGGGCGATATTCCGCGGACTCCAGGACGAGAAAAACTCGGGGGCACCGCGGAGTCCGGCTACATTCACTGCGGTCCTTCAGGGTCCGGACACTTCGTCAAGATGGTGCACAACGGGATTGAGTACGGCATCATGCAGGCCTATGCCGAGGGCTTCGACATCTTCAAGAACGCAACCAGTAAAGACCTGCCCGAGGACATACGTTACGACCTGAATCTGCCAGACATCGCGGAAGTGTGGCGGCGCGGCAGCGTAGTCAGTTCCTGGCTGCTCGACCTGACGGCGATGGCGCTCACGGAAAATCCCACGCTCTCGGAATACGAAGGATATGTGCAGGATTCTGGCGAAGGCCGCTGGACGATTCAGGCGGCGCTCGATGAAGCGGTGCCCGTGGATGTATTGAGCGCGGCGTTGTTTGTGCGTTTCCGCTCGCGGCAGCAGCATACGTTCGCGGAGAAGATGCTTTCCGCCATGCGGCAAAAGTTCGGCGGCCACGTGGAAGCGGGCGCCGGTAAGACAAACGCCAGTAAGACGACAAAGACCGCGTAGCGATTTTTAGGTTGCCTATCCTGAGGAGTGATTCATGGCTGAACTAGCGGAACACGGAGCAGCGGCGGCGCCGCCGCGTATCGGCAAGCAGGGCGACCCCTGCGTCATGGTGATTTTCGGCGCCGCCGGCGATCTCACCGGACGCATGCTGATTCCCGCGCTTTATAACCTCGCTAGAGCCAATTTGCTGTCGCGCGAATTTGCGGTGGTAGGCGTGGCCCGCGCCCAGATGTCGAACGATGATTTTCGAAAAAGAGTCCACGATGACGTAAAGGCGTATTGCGGGGAATGTGTGGACGACAATTTGTGGGAATGGTTCGCCCAGCGCTTCTACTATTTCACCGGGGATTTCAATGACGACAAACTATACCCGGAACTAAAAGATTTCTTGACCAAGATCGATCAGGAGCACTCGACTCATCAGAACTTCTTTTATTACTTGGCGACCGCGCCCGGATATTTCGGGCCGATCGTGGGAAAACTCGCCGCCTCCGGATTGATGGAGCAAAGCAATCAACACTGGCGGCGAGTGGTCATCGAGAAACCGTTTGGGCACGACCTGGAATCGGCAAAACTGCTGAACCAGCAACTGCTCAAAGTTGCCGACGAGAAACAGATCTACCGCATCGACCACTATCTGGGGAAAGAGACGGTGCAGAACATCATGGCGTTCCGTTTCGCCAACGGAATTTTCGAGCCCGTCTGGAATCGCCGCTACATCGATCATGTGCAGATCTCGGTGGCGGAAACCGTTGGAGTCGAAGGACGCGGCAGTTATTTCGATCTGGCCGGGTCGTTGCGCGACATGGTGCCCAATCACATCATGCAACTCATCAGCCTCACCGCCATGGAGCCGCCGATTTCGTTTGACGCCAATGCAGTGCGTGATGAGCAAGCCAAGATTCTGCACGCCATCCAGCCCATGAGCGATGAAGAGGTGCTGAGCCGCAGTGTGCGCGGCCAGTACGGCGACGGAACCGAAGACGGTAAGCGGGTCACGGCGTATCGCGCCGAGCCCGATGTTCCCCCCGACTCGCGCACCGAGACTTTCGTTGCGATGAAGCTGCTGATCGACAACTGGCGATGGGCCGATGTTCCTTTCTATCTGCGCACCGGAAAGCGAATGCCGGTGCGCAACACGCATATCGTGATACAGTTTCGACGGGCGCCATTCGTGCTGTTCCGTGACACTCCTGTCGAACACCTCATGCCAAATCAACTGGTGCTGCACATTCAACCCGAAGAAGGAATCTCGCTCCAATTCGCGGCCAAGGTGCCGGGGCCGGTGATGCGACTGGGCACGGTAGACATGAATTTCGAATATCAGGAATACTTTGGCAAGCAGCCCAGCACGGGATATGAACGGCTGCTGCACGATTGCATGATTGGCGACCAGACGCTGTTTCAGCGCGCCGATATGGTCGAGGCCGGCTGGTCCGTGGTCAACCCGGTGCTCGATCTCTGGAAGGCGCTGCCGCCCCGTAATTTCCCCAACTACGCGTCTGGCACCTGGGGACCAAAAGACGCCGACGAGTTGCTGGAACGCGACGGCCGTCGCTGGAGGAACTTCGAGAAATGATTCTGGCCGGCGATATTGGCGGCACCAATGCTAGGCTGGCTTATTTTCAACCTCAAAACGGGCATCTAAACCTGGTGTCCGAGCGTGTCTTCCCCAGCCGCGAGCATAGCGAACTCGGCGAAATTGTGACCCAGTTCATGGATGATTCCAAGACCCGTCCGGAGGCGGCGTGTTTTGGGATCGCGGGACCTGTGCGCAACGGACGGGTCGAAACCTCGAACCTGCCGTGGATCGTCGAGCAGTCACGCCTGGCGAAACAGATTCATCTTCCGGCCACGCTGCTGATCAACGATCTCGAAGCCAGCGCCTGGGGCATCGCCTCTCTGGCCGCCGGGGATCTCATTTCGTTGAACCAGACTAGCGGTCCTTCCGTGGGAAATCAGGCGGTGATCGCGCCGGGAACCGGATTAGGAGAGGCTGGGCTTTTCTGGGATGGAAGCCGGCATCACGTTTTCGCCTGCGAGGGCGGACACACCGACTTTGGGCCCCAGGGAGATCTGCAAATCGAGTTGGTGCGGTTCTTGCAAGCGCGCTTCGGACACGTGAGCTACGAGCGCGTTCTCTCCGGTCCTGGCTTGGTGAATGTTTACGAATTCCTGCGGGACCGCGGATGCGGGAAGGAATCTGCAGAGTTTGCTGCCGCGCTCAAGAAAGGCGACCCTGCCGCGGTCATTTCCCGAGCCGCGCTCGATCAAACGGAAGGTCTGGCCCAGCAGGCGCTGGATCTGTGGATCGACGTCTTCGGCGCCGAAGCCTCAAATCTAGCGCTCAAGTTGATGGCGACAGGGGGGCTTTTTCTGGCTGGAGGCATTTCGCCGAAGATTCTTGCAAAGCTGACCGGGCCTCTGTTTATGAAGTCTTTTCTCGCGAAGGGCCGGCTGCGTTCGTTGATGGAAGCGATTCCGGTACAAGTGGTCATCAACGAAAAGGCTGGGCTGATGGGGGCGGCGCGCTGTGCGTCCGTGCGAGGCAGCCAGCGTTAAGCAATCGCTGGACTGAGAAGCGAGCGAAAACTCGTGAGTTCCACCGTGGAAATTCGAACGCTGACCACGCCGCAGGAATTGTTCGCAGCAGCGGCGGAAGAAGTTGTGCGAGCAGCCAACGAAGCCATGACACAACGCGGCCGCTTCACCATCGCTCTCTCGGGTGGATCGACGCCGAAGAATCTCTACAATTTGCTGGCAACCAATGCCCGGAACGCTCTGCCCTGGGAGCGCATGTTTTTTTTCTTCGGGGACGAGCGGCACGTCCCGCCCACCGATCCCGACAGCAACTACCGCATGGCGAACGAAGCTATGTTGTCGAAGATTCCGGTGGCGGCGGCGAACGTCTTCCGGCTCAGGACAGAGAATCCCGATGCTGAAGCCGTGGCATTGGACTATGAGCAGACTCTGCGAAAATTTTTTACACTCGATGCCGGACAGTTCCCGCGCTTCGACCTTATCCTTCTCGGCATGGGGCCGGATGGGCACACGGCATCGCTGTTCCCCGGAACCGCAGCGCTGCAGGAAAAATCACGGCTTGTAGTCGCCAACTGGGTCGAGAAACTGAAGACCAGCCGTCTCAGCTTCACCCTCCCGGTGCTGAATTCGGCCGCTTGCGTGACTTTTCTGGTCAGCGGCATGGACAAAGCTCCGGCTCTGCATGCAGTGCTCGAAGGGGATGCTGCGGGGGAACAGTATCCCGCAAAGCTGGTGCGGCCAACTAACGGGAAACTGATCTGGCTGATTGATCGGGCCGCCGCCAGCGAACTCAAGAGTGCGAACTCAGCGTGAAATCCTCGTCCGCCGTTGACATCCCCTCATCATTCCAATAACAATCCCTTCCACCGAAAAGGAGACGAAAGAGATGCAACGACTTCTGCGTTGCGTGGTTGTGCTGATCGTTGTTGTGCTGATCACTCTCGGCAGCGTGGCGTTCTCACAAGATCGCAGCAATGCGCGTTCCATGGTGATCTCGCCTTACGGCATCGTCGCCAGCAGCCAGGTGCAAGCATCGCAGGCCGGAGCGGAGATCCTGTCTCACGGCGGGTCGGCAGTTGACGCTGCGATCGCCACCAACGCTGTCTTGGGCGTAATGGAACCGGACATGAACGGCATCGGCGGCGACCTGTTTGCGATCTACTGGGATGCCGGCACCGAAAAACTCTACGGCTTGAACGCCAGCGGGTGGGCTCCGAAAGGGCTTACCATCGACTACCTGAAATCGAAGGGCATCGCCCAAATGCCCAATAGCGGAATCGACACGGTCACCGTACCCGGCGCGGTGGAGGGCTGGAACAAGTTGCATGAGCGCTTCGGTCGCACGGAGTGGAAGGAACTCTTTGTACCGGCGATCTTTTACGCGGAAAACGGGTTCGCGGTCCAGGAGTTGATTGGCATGGACTGGAGAGATGCCGCCCGCACGAAGCTGAAGAATGATCCGGAGACTCGCCGGGTTTTCCTCGTCCATGACGAAGCACCTCGGATGGGCGAAGTGTTTCGAAACCCCGATCTGGGAAAGGCGCTTCGCCTTCTGGCCGAAGCAGGCCCGCGCGCGTTCTACGCCGGCGAAATCGCGAACGCCATTCTTGCGACCTCTCACGAACTTGGCGGCACCATGAGAGCGGACGATTTGCAGGACTTCTCGGCAGAGTGGGTCGAGCCCATCTCAACTACATACCGGGGATGGAAGGTGTACGAATTGCCGCCCAACGGCCAGGGCATGGCGGCACTCGAGATGTTAAATATCCTCGAGCAGTTCTCGCCGGCGAAAGCCGGGCCGCTCAGTGCGGACGAATTGCACAAGAGAATCGAAGCGATGAAATTGGCTTACGCCGATCTGGCGCGCTACAACGCCGACCCGCGCTTCGCCAAGGTACCAGTCGCCGGCTTGCTCTCGAAGGAATACGCCAGACAGCGCGCGCAGCTGATCAATCCGCAGAAGGCCAATTGCGACACGGGGGCGGGGCGTCCGCCAGACAGCGATACGACATACCTCACTGCCGTGGACCGGGACGGGAATATCGTCTCTCTCATCCAGAGCAACTTCTCAAGTTTTGGCTCGGGCATCACTGTACGAGGGATGGGATTCCCGCTGCAGAATCGCGGAGCATTGTTCATGCTGGATCCCAGCAAGCCTGACGCGCTGGCCGGCCACAAGCGTCCGTTCCACACCATCATTCCAGCCTTCATGGAGCGAGGCGAGGAGCACATCGGGTTTGGCATCATGGGCGGCGCCAACCAGCCGCTCGCGCATGCCCAATTCGTATCCAACGTGATTGATTACGGCATGAATCTTCAGGCTGCCATGGAGACGGCCCGCTTCACGGTGCGCAGTAATTTCAATATCGGCTGCAAGATTCTTATCGAAGATCGGGTGCCGGCAGATGTGCGCCAGCAACTCACGAATATGGGACATCAGCTCGATGTTCGCGGGGACTTCTCGCTGTACATGGGACGCGGCCAGGCCATCGACCACAACAGCAGGACGGGTATGAACTTCGCGGCTTCCGACGCACGAACCGACGGTTCGGCGGAACCGGAATTTCCTCCTGGACTCCATCTCTCGGGCAGCCCTGGGACCAAACAAGGCAAGCGCTAGTAACCGACGGGAATACTGGAGACGGAGGCACGCACCTGGGTTGTACCTTTACCTAGACGCGCCAATCGCCGATTTCCTTCAAACCCCGGCCGCGCGCATGCTCGAAAAGCCGCACTCGATGGCGGGAGTGTTCGAATTCGTGAATGTCGGCCCAGACTTCGGCTTCCCAGCTCTTATCGTGGGCTGCCGACTCTCCGCAAGTAGCGCAGCGGGTATGGAGTTTCACCGGAATCGCGTCAATGCCAACCTGGGCGGATCCGGGTAACTCGATGAAGATACATCTCACTTCCTCGACCTCTTCGCGCTCGCCCAGAATGTGCTCGTAGCGCAGCAGATAACCGAACCCTAGCTTTCGGGCCTCAGTCTCGGCTTCGGTACGAGTGTGAAAAGGACCGTACTCCGCCCGAATTTGTTCGGTGGAGTCGCATGTCATCCAGAAAAACTCTTTGTACGCCATCGCAGGATTCGCCTTAGGGTTGCGAAGCCGGCTCGTGGCTGCTATTGAGCCCGCACTCAGCAGATCGACCTCTTAGGTGCAATTCAGCCGCCGCCCGTGTCCTCTTTACAACATATTGCTGGACATGGAGTTAGAGGCCGCGGGAGATTGCCTTGTGGCCCCGGTCGTGAAAGATTTTGCAGAGTTTGGTCTATTCGGAGGCAGTTTCGCATGGGTGCAGGCACATGGTGTCATGGCAGTGGAGGCGCCGTTCACGTTGGCGGTGCCGGAGGCCGGTCGTTCGAGTGTGATGAGCTTCGGTGAGGTCAGCATCGTCCGCGCTCTTGCTGAGAAGCCGGGCTTTTGCTCGGCCCTCCGACCTCGTTAGAACGGCTTGGGAGAGCTGTCCCTACATGAGTTTTCTTGGTGACAGCTGACGACGGAGTGGCAGAGGCTCGCACACCCTCGCAAATCGCCCCTGCCGGGATGGCGGATGAATCATAACGCCAGCGCTGACCGGCGACTAATCGGCTCCCAGGAGCTGACCGAACGGCATGCTCGGACGCTCGGCCTCAGGAGGCCAGGCTTTGCCGCCATGGCTGGCCACATACATAGCCAGCTCCAGCCGGCTCCAAACTCCCAGTTTGTCGAATGCACTGCGCAAGTGGTTCTTAATGACTTGTTCGCTGGTGCCGACGATCTTGCCGATTTCGCGATTGGTTAGACCTTCCCAGACTAAAATCGAGATCTGAATTTCCTTTGGGGTAAGACGCTCGCAAGGAGTCATCACTGGGCGTTCTCCTTGGAAAACATAGCGATGGCCAACTTCACCCGCTTGCGGCCTTCGCGGATCCCGGCCCGCAAAAACAAAGTGCGAAGGTGCTGCTTGACGGTGCGCGGACTGATGTTAAGCTGGCCCGCAATCTCTTTGTTGCTGCAGCCCTGCACGAGCAGGTTCAAAACCTGTTGATCGCGGGGAGTGACTTTCACGAGTTCAAGATTGATCATGGATCGATTCCTCCAGTTGACTTAACGGCAATACACGGATTCTCATTAGCACGGCCTTCGCCAATTGTTCGCGACTCGTCGCATCCCGTGAGTAAGTATCTGGGAGCACTAGCACTTAGGGGTAACAACCACCGTCTTCATGTGACTTTCAGAATGTCCGTGGTAGGCTAGCGCAGTTTCATTTTGGTCCACGTACCGCGCGCATGGAGGGTCTGCACCACATCGCGGCTGCGCCGTCGCGCTCCCGGCAGCCGGTCGTGGCGACTAGCGAAGCGGATTTCCGCACCGCCTCAAAGGCTTGGCAATTCCCTTTCTGGATAAGAGGTTTCATCGTTATGCATTGCCCACCTTCATTTCGAGTTGACGACGTGAATTCATGTCAAAAGAACCTGCCCGCCTGGTGCAGATTGCTTTCCCATATTGGACGGCACGCAAGGCCTTTGATTTTCATTTTGGTACTCCTCGCGGGCGCGCACTGGAGTTTTGCACAGGCGGCGATTCCAATTACCGCACAATCGCAAGAAGCCAGTCCTACTCCCATGAGCGGAGCCCCCCTCACCATCACGCTGCAAGACGCCCTGCAGCGGGCGCGCCAAAATGATCCGCAGTACCGCTCGGTAGTCACTGATTTGGGGGTGGCCCGCGAAGACCGGGTGCAAGCGCGCGCCGGATTGCTCCCCAACCTGAACTACAACAATTCATTCATATACACGGAAGGCACCGGACGGCTTCCTGCGAACTGTGGAACCAGCACGCCGGGATGCCCGACCTCGAGGTTCATTGCTAACAATGGCGTGCATGAGTACGTCAGCCAGGCGGACGTGCATCAGTCTGTCTCCCTTACCAATTTTGCGGACTATCGCCGCAGCTCAGCTGCGCTGGCGCAGGCGCGAGCCAAAGCTGAGATCGCCGCGCGCGGCCTGGTGGTCACCGTAACCCAGTCCTATTACGCGTTGGTGGTCGCTCAGCGCAAATATGCGACCGCGCAGCGCGCCGCCGCCGAGGCGGCACGATTTCTCGACGTCAGCCAGAAACTGGAGAATGGAGGCGAAGTCGCACACGCCGATGTGCTTAAAGCGCAAATTCAAGCCCAGCAGCAGCAGCGCGCTCTACAGGAAGCTCAGCTCGGCATGGAGCATAGCCGGCTGGATCTAGCGGTGATGCTTTTTCCCGATTTTAATCAGGACTTCGCCGTGGTTGACGATTTGCAGACTCCAGAGCCTCTGCCCAGCTTTGCCGAGATCGAAGCGGCGGGCAAGAAAAACAATCCCGATTTGCGCGCCGCATTGGCAGCATACGAGATGGCAAATCACGAGGTCGCGGCGGCCTGGGGTGGACTGTTGCCGTCGCTGGGTATCGATTATTTTTACGGCATCGATTCCAATCAGTTTGCCATCCGAACGGATGGAGTGCGCAACCTTGGATATTCCACGGTGGCTACATTGCAAATCCCAATTTTCAGCTGGGGTGCGGATCGCAGCAAGCTCAAGCAAGCTGAACTGCGGCGGGACCAGGCTCACGTCGAATTGACATTCGCGCAGCGGCAACTTTTGAGCCACCTGCGCCAGTTCTATAGTGAAGCCGAGACGTCGCGGCTGGAGATGGAGTCGCTGGCGAGTTCCGCCGAACTGGCGGCCGACAGCATGCGGCTCACCACATTGCGCTACCAGGCCGGCGAATCCACGGTACTCGAAGTGGTGGATGCGCAAAATACTCTGACCCTGGCGCGCAACGCGTTCGATGATGGGCAGGCACGTTTCCGCGTTGCGGTGGCAAACTTACAGACTCTCACAGGATCCTTCTAGCCGAATGCACCTCGACAACAATCTCAGCATGCAGGATTGCAATCGCGGACCTGGTTTCCGGCGCCGCCGCATGCTGCCGGCAATCGCCAGTGCGGCGGCTCTGGTCAGCCTGTTGATCAGCGTGGGCTGCTCCTCCGACAAAGGCGATCAGGAACCGACAGTGACGGTACAAGTCGCCCCGGTTGAAAAAACTACGATTCAGCACACCATCAACACGCAAGCGATTCTGTTTCCGCGGCAGCAGGCGGCGATCGTGCCCAAGATCAGCGCCCCGGTGAAAAACTTTCTGGTGAAGCGCGGCAGTCCGGTTCGCCAAGGTCAACTGCTGGCGGTGCTGGAAAACCGCGATCTGAGCGCCGCCGCGCAGGAAAACAAAGGCAGCTACGAGCAAGCTCAGGCCAGCTACGAAACCACCACCGCCGCCAGTTTGCCGGAAGAAATCCAGAAAGCCCAAGCCGACGCGCAGCAGGCCCAGCAGGCGTTCGAAGCCCAGGAGAAAGTCTTCGAAAGCCGCCAGCAACTTTTCGCCGAGGGCGCGTTGCCGCGGAAGGAACTCGACCAGTCGCGAGTGGACGTGACGCAAGCCCGCAATCAGGCTGCGATCGCCAAGAAGCATCTGGACGCGTTGATGGCTATCGGCAAGCAGCAGGAACTCAAGTCCGCAGCCGGCCAACTGGAATCTGCCAAAGGAAAATATCTGGGAGCGGAGGCGCAACTTAGCTACTCGGAGATTCGCAGTCCGATGGACGGCGTCATCACCGATCGTCCGCTGTATCCGGGCGAAATGGCGGCGGCGGGCACTCCGTTGCTGACGGTAATGGATATTTCTTCGGTGATTGCCAAGGCTCATGTCCCGCAGAATGATGCTGCCGCCTTGAAGGTCGGAGACAAAGGCACCATGACCGTACCTGGAGTTGAAACGCCGATCGAGGGCGAGATCACGGTGGTCAGTCCGGCGCTCGATCCCAACAGCACGACCGTCGAGGTCTGGCTTGAAGCCAAAAATCCGAAGCATGAACTGAAGCCGGGGACGAGCGTGCAACTCTCTCTCACCGCGCAGACTGTAAAGGATGCTCTGGTCGTCCCGGCCAGTTCGGTCATCACCACTCCAGAGGGAGCCACAGCGGTCATGCTGGCAGGAGCCGATGGCCGGGCGCATCAGAAGGCGGTCAAGCTCGGAATTCGCAACGGTGACGACGTGCAAATTACGGAAGGCGTCACCGATACCGACAAAGTCATCGCCAGCGGCGCATATGGATTGCCCGACAAAACTAAGATCAAGATTGAAGCGGCTCCGGCTGAAGGTTCCTCCGATTCCAAGGAGGGATCGAAAGCTCCCAGTGAGGGACCGAGTGAAAAATAACCTCTCCGGAGCATGTGCGTGAACTCATCGAACACCGGCCCGAGTGACCAACATTTGAGCGGTCAACGTTCTCCTGACCGGCATTGGATTGCCCAGCACTCGCGGCCGATCATCTTTCTTATTCTCACGTTTGGATTGCTGGGCGCGTATCTCGCCTTCACCATCCCCATATCGGTATTCCCCGAGACGAATTTTCCGCGCGTGCTGATTGCGGTCGACAACGGCGTGATGCCCATCGATCAAATGACGGTCACCGTCACTCGGCCAATCGAAGAGGCAGTCAACAGCGTTCCCGGATTGCTCACCGTACGTTCCATCACCAGCCGGGGATCTGCTGAGGTCGATTTGTATTTTCGCTGGGGCGTCGACATGTTCCAGACTCTGCAGTACGTGAACGCCGCGATTTCGCGCGTGCAGCCTGAACTGCCGTCTACGGCGAAAATCGAAGCGCACCGCCTGACCTTCGCCGCATTTCCGGTCATCGGTTACAGCCTTACTTCCGACAGCATGCCTCAAACCAAGCTGTGGGAGATGGCGACGTATGAAATGAAGCCACGGCTGAACCGTCTGGACGGAGTCTCCACCGTGATCGTGCAGGGCGGCCAAGAACCGGAATTTCACATCACGCCAGATCCGTCGAAGCTGCTCACTGCCAGCGTCACCGTATCCGACATTCTGGACGCAGTGCGGCGCACCAATCTTGTGGATTCGCCCGGACTGCTGGAGCGCAATCATCAGCTCTATCTTGGTTTAGTGAACGGCCAGATTAAGACGCCGGAGGAAATCGCAAATGCGGTGATCAAGAATACACCGGCGGGGATTCCAGTACGCATCGGAGATATTTCCAGCGTGGCTCCCGGAGTGAAGCCCGTCTACACGGTAGTGACGGCGAACGGCAAGCCCGCGGTACTGCTGAACATTAATCGGCAGCCCGACGGCAACACCGTGCAGGTCGCGCAGGAGGTTCACGACGAAATCGACCGGCTTCGCAAGACGCTGCCGCCCGGAGTTCAGATTCAGCCCTTTTACGATCAGTCGATCATCGTGGGCGAATCCATCAAGAGTGTGCGGGACGCCATTCTTTTAGGGTTGATTCTGGCGTCGATCATTTTGGTCGTGTTTTTGCGCGACTGGGGAACGTCGCTAGTCGCAGGGCTGGTGATTCCCGTGACCATCATCGTCACATTCATCGCTCTCAAGGTGATGGGGCAGACCTTCAACCTGATGACGCTGGGCGGCCTGGCCGCGGCCGTAGGACTGGTCATCGATGACGCCATCGTCGTCGTGGAGAATATCGTCCTGCATCGCGATTCCGGGCAAGGCACGTCTGGAGGCGATCCGCAGCGCGCTGAAAGAAATCACCGTTCCTCTGATCGGATCGACTATCACGCCCGTTGTCGTTTTTATCCCGCTGATTGTGATCACTGGGGTAACAGGAGTCTTCTTCCGGGCGCTGGCGGTGACCATGACAGTAGCGCTGCTTACGTCGCTGGCGCTGGCGGTAACGTGGACTCCTACTCTCAGTCAATATTTCATCAAGGGTCGGCGCGAAAAGGACGGCCATCCAGACGCCGAATCGGAACCTCTTCCTCCGACTGCTGCGGCGTCTTCCGAGAATCGTGGCGAGGAGGTTCGCCAAGCGAGCAAGAAGATGCGATGAAGCTGCTCGCTGCCGAGGAGAAACATTTAAGCGGGTTCTTCCTGCGCGTCGTCAACTTTCACGAACGCTGGCTGCGGCGCGCTCTGGAACGGCCGCTGCTGCTCGTCATCTTCAGCGTCGGACTGATTGTGGCTGCCTATGTTTGTTACACATTTTCAGGCTCCGACCTGCTGCCTGAGATGGACGAAGGGGGCTTCGTCATCGACTACATCATGCCCGCCGGCAGCTCACTGGCCGAGACCAACAGGGTGGTCGGTCATGTCGAACAGATGCTGCGCGAGGTTCCTGAAGTGGAGAGCACATCGCGGCGCACGGGCCTGCAGCTCGGTCTCGCTTCGGTCACGGAAGCGAATACGGGCGACGTCCTGGTGAAGTTGAAGGCGAAACGTAAGCGAAATATTGAAGACATCATTTCCGACGTGCGCGCCGACATCAAGCAACAGGAACCGGCTCTCAACATCGAGTTCGTACAGGTTCTTCAGGACATGATTGGCGACCTTACCTCAGCTCCCGAACCAATCCAGATCAAATTGTTTTCGCAGGATCCCAAGCAACTGGAACAGTGGGCGCCCAAGGTGGCCGATGCAATTGGAAAGATCAAGGGAGTGGTCGACATATTGAATGGGATCGAAAATACCATCAGCGGCCCGGCGGTCACCTTTCAAGTGGATCCCAGCATCGCAGCCCGGGCCGGATTCACCGCCGAGGAGATTGCGCTCGATGCTTCGGCCATTCTAGAGGGCGAACCCGCTCCTACGCCGGTAGTAGCCAATGATCGGGCCTACACGTTGCGCGTGCGTTTCCCGGCAGCAAACCGAGCATCCCTGGAGGCCATGCGCGACACGTTGCTGGTCAGCAGCACGGGCCACACTGCAACCTTGGGAGCACTTTCATTCATGGTTGAGAACCCTGGTCAGACCGAGGTGCGTCGTGAAAACCTGCAACGCGATGTCGCGGTCACGGCTCGCCTGGAGGGCAGGAGCCTGGGCAGTGGCATGGCCGACGTACAAAAAGTGATCGCCGGATTACACATCCCCCCCAGTATTCGAGTGGAATACGGCGGAACCTACCAGGAACAGCAGCAGTCGTTCCACGATCTTGTAATCGTACTGATCCTGGCTGTGCTGCTTTTGTTTATCGTGCTGCTATTTGAGTTTGGAACGTTCGCCGCACCGGTCGCAATTCTGTCGTCGGCATTGCTCTCGACTTCCGGCGTTTTCATTGCTCTGCTGATCACGCGTACGACATTCAACATTTCATCGTTCATGGGGATGATTATGGTGATCGGCATCGTGGCCAAGAACGGCATCCTGCTGCTGGACGCCGATCAGAAGATGCGGGACTTAGGCTTCGATACTGAGAAGGCGATGCTGCAGGCGGCCCGCCGTCGTTTGCGGCCCATTGTCATGACGGCTCTGGCTACGGTTGCCGGCATGTTGCCGCTGGCCTTCGCCATTGGCGCCGGGTCTCAAATGTTGCAGCCCCTGGCGATCGCGGTCATTGGAGGTGTTCTCATCTCGATGGTGCTCTCGCTCATCATCACACCGGCGGTGCACTTCTATCTCAGCGGCAAGAGCGAGTCCTCTGCTCCAGTTCCCGCCTCTGAGTAGGAAAATTCCTGAATCGGCGTGCATATTTTTGCGATGCTGTGGTTACCGGGAACGTTACTATTCGCCGGTCTTTGATCGACCGTTCATAACACTCGTAAGAACGACGCTTTCAGCGGTAAACTATTGGCAGGTTTGAGGCGTCTGCGAGGTTCCGAGACATTCGATTCCCATGAAGCCGAACTCCGCCGGCTAAACCTGGGGTTTCCATGTTGGCGCAGAACGTGCAATAGAGCAGGGGTATTCCTGCCGCCCGGCGGGCTGCGCTCCTAACCCTGGGGCTGGTGGAAAAGATCGTGTCCGAAGAAAAAAACAAAACAATTCGCGACGAGGAGACGCTCGCAAGGGTCCTGGAAGCTGCCTATGTCATGCAGGAGCACAATCGCGAATTGCGAAAGACGGAACGGGCCCCCGCGCTGACCCGACATCAGAACGCGGCGGACCAGCGGCCTGTCTCGCAGGCTCGCACGCCGCAAGCGCAAAGTACACCGTCGACTTTCCGACCCGATAACCCTCGGCCCACTTCCACCACTCTCACACTCGCTCAGATTGTCGAGATCCAGCACCAGGTTCAAGTTCGTCATCTAGAGCTCAAGAGCGTGATGGCGCTGGTCGCGGAGCGGCTGAGTGTCGCCGCTGAAAGCGCCGCTGCTATTGGCATCCTCGAAGGCCAGAACGTGCATTACCGGGCGACAGCGGGTGCGATGGCGCCGCCTGCGGGAACTAAAGTTCCCATAGGACAGGCTTTGAGCGCCGAGTGTCTTCGGACGGGCCACGTTTTGCGCTGTTGCGACACTACGGCTGAACGATCTTTGGATACGAACGAATGCAGTCGCCGCGGCATTCAGTCCATACTCGCGGTTCCGATTTTCCGAGAGGGCCGCGTCGCCGGAACTCTGGATCGCTATTTCTCCGGTCCGCAGGCCTTTGCCGAGGAAGAGGTTCATACCTGCCAACTCATGGCCGGCCTGGTCAGCGAGGCGCTGGCCAGGGATGAAGACGTGAGCAGGAAAAGGTCGTTCTCGACTGAACGCAGCGCGATGCTGGAAGCTCTGGAAAAATTGAAGCCGAGTTTAGCGGCACTGGCGGACTTTCCTCTGGCCAAAGACTTGCCGGCCACAACCGTCCCATCGTCCACGGCGGAGTCACGATCAACTTTCGTTTGCGGTGCTTGCGGGCATGAACTCATAGGGCAAGAGCAGTTTTGCGGAAACTGCGGATCGCCGCGCCACCGTGATAACGGAATGCGCGGGCTCCAAAGCAAGATCGCGTCCCTCTGGCATATGGGGCAGGCGCTCGAACTGGAAAAGACTCCTAACGTCCTTCCCGGGAATGGCGCGGAGGTTCACAAGAATTCCCCCGCGAATCGCGATCAAGCCTCCACCTCGAACTCGATTGCCGACTCCTTCGACCAGCAAATGCCCGAAACCATTGAGGCTATTGAGCTTGAGGCCATTGAGCAAGTCCCGGCACCTGCCGCGGTTGCCGAGCCGGTACGCAACCGGAATCCTGAGTCTGCGGAAGCAACCGTTAACACCGATTTTGAGAGCGCTGCAAGCGCCGATCTCGAGATACCGTTGCACACCATCCAGGAAGCTAGCGCTGCAGAGCCGAAGGTCACGGCTCCAGACTCCGCGGAACCAGAATCGACCGCCCTCGCGAGAACGGAGCGTTCCACAACCTGGAGTTCCGCCGCGACAGCACTCGACTTTTTTCAACAACTTAGGATGCCTAAAGATCGAGGAGCCTGGGCCCAGTTTTGGAATTCGCGGCGAGGAGACATCTACCTGACAGTCGCTGTAATCCTACTGTTGTTCGTAGTTTGGTGGGGAATCTGGTCGGGAAATTCGGTCAGCGCGACCGGCAGCCCAACCGCGTCCGCTGTGCACCATAAAGGCGCTCCAACCGCCGATCTTTCGCTATTCGACCGAATCCTGGTAAAGCTCGGGGTAGCGGAAGCGCCCGAGCCACCGGCGGACAAAGGAAACCCGGCCACCCAAGTGTGGGTCGATCTTCACACCGCGCTTTACTATTGCCCGGGAGCTGATCTCTACGGCAAGACCACAACCGGGAGATTCAGCTCGCAGCGAGCTGCCCAATTGGATCAGTTTGAGCCCGCCTACCGTAAACCCTGTGATTAGAGGGGCTGTTTCAGTCCGTTCAGCTCGTTTAATTTGACAACCCTCGGCCGCCGGAGTGCAATCATAGATAGAAATTCGACTTCTTCTTCTGGTCAATTCTTGGCAAAGGGAGAATTCTATTTGTCCCCTGAACCCGAACGTTCCGAAGAGTCCAGCAGCTTGCCACCACCCGAGTTGAACCCTCTGCTGAATCCTCTGCTGGCGCAGAATATGGGCCGATGGGCACAGGTCTATTTCACTAGTCCACCGGAAAAACGCGACGAAGCGGTGCACGAACTTCTACGCGAGTTGAAGGCGGAGAACTCGATGCGAGCCGCGACTGGGACCGCCGCTGCATCCGCGACCAGTCCATCCTCGATCCCTTCCCCCTCCATCACCGAGCCGGCGTCGAAATCGGTGAATCCGCCTGGCTTCCCGGAGCCTGAGGTTCAGCCCGCGCTTGTTCGCTGTCACGCATGCGGCCGAAAGAATCCTTCCATTCAGAGGTTCTGCGGCCTATGCGGCGCTCGTCTGGGAGAGGATGGAGCCGTCGCTGAACTGCATCGAGATGAACTTCACCACGAAGAAATTCAAAGCACTCATTTTCCGCTGGAGAATCAGCACATTAAGAATCCGCCTCCCGCGGAACCTGCTTCCGTCGTGGGGAGCCACGAGTCGCGGTCTGTTGCGCTCGATCCAGCTGTGTATCGACCGAGATCGAACATAAACGAATTGTCGCTCTTCCAAAGTGGCCCCGACCTCGATTACAGCGACGAAGATCCGGAAGCGTCACGCTCTTCCTACCGGACGTATGGGGCGCTTGTACTGGTGATTCTGGTTGGCGTTCTTGCGTACCTAGCGTGGCGTAACGCACAATTGTCCCGGCAAACTTCTCACTCCACCCCCCCTGCTTCCTTCGCGGCTCCAGAGGAGCCCGTGAGTTCAGAGCCAGTTCCAGCAAATCCATCGAAAACTGACACATCGAACCGGGCCCCGTCGGCAGAGAAAGGAGCCGGATCCGCCCCCAATGTGGCCGAACCGGCTAGCGAGAAACCAGGTCGCGAAAAACCGGTTCGCAAGGGTGCGAGCAATACAGCAGTGACACCCTCTCAGGCTGCGCTGCGAACGACTGCAAAACCCGAGAACAACCCTCAAGCCCGACCACCGTTTGCAGGGAGCGGCTCCGAAGAACTCGCGGTCGCTGAAGGCTATTTGAGCGGTACAAACGGCCAGCGCCGCAATAGCGCCGAGGCGGCGAAATGGCTCTGGAAAGCCGTCGCCAAACACAATGCCGGGGCGACCTTCCTGCTATCGGATCTGTATCTAAAGGGCGACGGAGTTTCGAAGAATTGCGATCAGGCGCGCGTATTACTCGATGCCGCAGCCTTAAAGGGAATGAAGGGCGCAGGAGACCGTCTGCGACATCTTCAAGCTTTTGGATGCCAGTAATTCGTGGGAGTCAGAGGTTATGCGGCGGGAGCACTCCCGGCCTCGGACGCCGGAGTCGCAATTCCGAACCACGACGCCCTCGGCAGCGGGATCAGAGAAGAATCACTGGGTTAACAACATTGACGGACTCCGCCGCGATTCATACCAAAGGGCGAGTTCAACGCGGTTCCAAAGGCCAAGCTTGTCGTAAATCACCCGCAAGTAATTTTTAACGACGTGCTCAGTCGTTCCAATGGCATCAGCTACCTCTTTGTTCTTTAGGCCTTCGGCAACGAGTTGGATGACTCGGTGTTCACGTTCATTTGGGACACGGGTGCCATACCGTTCATTTGTAGACATGCTTGCCTCCGATACAACAGGGTCGCGAGTTTTACTCGCTTAATACCACCGGTGATTCCAAAACGTAGAAATAAGCGGTTGAAATGAGCTTTTACGGTACGCCGGGCCATTTTGAGTTGGCTGGCAATCTCAGCGTTATCACAGCCTTGCAAAAGTAACTCGACGATTTGCTGTTCGCGTGGTCCCAGCCGAACCGTCTGCTCCTTCATTGAATTCCCCCTTTTTTTATTGCCTTACAGAGTGCCGCGCGGCTGAACGTACCAAATCCCATAGCATCCACGTTGCCATTTTGCCCTGCTATAGTGTGTGACGCCCAAACACCATTTTCCACAGACACTTGCAGGCAATGCTCTGCTTCTCAAAGGAGCAGTGGAGAGCGAATCAGAGATGGTGAAATACTGGCTCTGATGCCGTTTTTCCCGCTATTGGGCGGTCTAAACCCGGATAATCTTTGGATTTTGCCGGTGTTTTTGAGATCGACGACTGTCTCAACTTCCCGTGTGAGGTTCTCGCCAGAAGGAAAATGGAGAAGACCTGCCTCTGCAAGAGGCACCTCTTGGGATATTGGAAATCGCGAAGTCAGGTGAATACCCTAGACGAAACTTCCCGCGAATAGCCAAGCCTCGGCACAAATTACACGATCCCCACGGGAGCTGCCTCTTTCCCGTCTCTCGTACAACGGTTGGGAAGATTGGATGTGGTTTCAGGCCTTTATTTTTACTGTGTCTAAATTTGAGACGATTATCCCAGCAAGTGCTTGAAAGGACACTTGTTAGCGCCTGTGGACCTTAAGAATCTGGAACGGGCGAGCCCGCCGCCCCAGCTCACTTCATATTGTCGAGGATAGACCCGACAATGCCGCCGACCACTCCGCCTTGCACAGTCTCCCGGCGAGTCTCGTGCGGCATATATCTCTCCAGCGCATGCGCCAATCGGGCGATGGGAAGGGTCTGGAGCCAGATCCTTCCGGGACCGGTCAAGGCAGCCAGAAAAATTCCGTCGCCGCCGAAGATCATGTTCTTGATGCCGGGAACACTCGTGATCTGAAAAGAAACACTCGCCTGGAATGCTCCCACGTGGCCGGGATGCACTCGCAGAGTTTCTCCGGGCTGAAGATCTCGCACCACGAGTTCTCCCGAGAGTTCCAGCCATGCCGTGCCCTGTCCGCTGACCTTCTGCAACAGGAAGCCATCGCCGCCAAAAATTCCCGCGCCCAGCGATTGCTGAAAGCCGACGCCGATCTGAATCTGCGGAGTGGCGCAGAGGAAGCCGTGCCGGTGAATCATGTATTCGTGTCCCGGCGAAATCTCTAGGGGCACGATATGACCCGGGAGCTTGGTAGCAAAAGCAAGTTCGCCAGGGGCGCCGAAGGCCCGGTATTCGGTCATGAAAATCGATCCCCCTCCGGCAACGCGCTTGAGCACGCCGAACAGACCTCCGCCACCGCCAAACTGGGTGTGCGTCGTCATCTGAATCGAACTGCTCATCCAGGAGAGTTCTCCGGCTTCGGAGATGACGGTCTCATTCGGTTGCAGCGCAAATTCCAGGACCGGCATGGTGGTGCCGGTGATACGGCTCAGCATGGCAGAAATCCTCCGTCGATATCGAATACGAGTCGATCTTTGGGTACGGTCTGAGGTTTGGGTACGGTCTGATGCGCAACTTGGTTCCAGTTCGCGGACGGGAGTATAGCAGCGGCTCGCTGAACCGAGATCAATAATCAGAAATTGTGCGAGAACAGCGGCATAGTTGGCCAGTGACGGAAGGGGAGTTTATTTGACCATCCACGCAAGGCCTGCCCCCAAGCGCCCGCTGTCACTCTGATTTCCCGCCGCGATCTCCAGTAGCGTTGAATAAGCAGCAGAGGCTGGACGAGTCGATTGAAAGGAGTACACTACCGCTGCCAAAAACGAGAGGACCCACTTGAAAGCGTCCACGTTTTATCGCGAAGCCTCAGTTCTGCTGCTGCTTTTTGACATCGGACATACACTTAGCTTTCGCCAGTCCGATCCCAAATGGGCAGTCGGCACGCTGCTTGTCTCAATGCGGTCAATTCACTTTGACGTGCAAGGATTTAGCCGGAGTTATTGGGACCTCTTTGTCGGAGCCGGATTCTTTGTCTCCGTATTTCTTCTATTCGCGGCGGTATTGGCGTGGCAGCTCGGCGGTCTTTCGGCAGAGGCTCTGGCGCTCATGCGCGGCCCTGCATGGGCGCTTGTTCTTTGCTTTGCCGCCGTCACGGTTTTAACCTGCATATACTTCTTCATGCTACCCATCATTTTCACATCCCTGATTACAGTGTGTTTGGCTGCCGCGGCCTGGTTCTCGGGAAAGTCAAGTTGATTTCATGAGCGGTGTGTCAACCACAACCGACACCTGTTGTTTTCCAAAAGGAATCGCGCTATACTCCCTGTTGGAAACCAAAAGGTGTCGGGATGAAAACAAGAGCGGACATTCAACAGGGCACATTGGCGTTGATGGTTCTGAAAACGCTCGATGTGCTCGGGCCGCTGCACGGCTACGGAATCGCGCGGCGGATCGAGCAGATCAGCGGGGACCAGCTGGCTTTGAACCAGGGAACTCTGTACCCCTTGCTGCTCCGGCTGGAGCAGGAGGGCGCGATTGCGTCAGAGTGGGGACCATCAGAAAACAATCGTCGCGCTCGCTTTTATCGCCTCACGCGCGGCCGGGCGAAAGCAGTTGCAAGCTGAACTCCGCGACTGGCAGCAAACGGCGGATATCATCGCCCGGTTCCTTGCGATCAACGCGGAGACACAGTCATGAGACTGCTGAAACGGTTACTCGCCCGCCTTCGCAACCTGGCGTCGCGGCACAGCGACGATCACCGGTTTGTGGAGGAGATGGAAGAGCACCTTTCCCGCCAGACGGAAGAGAACCTCCGATCCGGGATGGCTCCAGCCGAAGCGCGCCGCCAGGCTGTATTGAAATTCGGTGCGGTTGAAGCGATTCGCGAACAATACCATGCCGAGAAGAGCCTGCCCTTCATCGAGAGCGTCGTCCAGGACGTGCGCTATTCCTCGCGCATCCTGCGCAAGAGCTGGGGATTCACATCGATTGCGGCCGTCTCGCTCGCGCTGGCAATAGGCGCCAACACAACCATTTTTTCGGTCATGAAGCGCCTGCTTCTCGACCGGCTCGACGTGCCGCATGCCGAGCAACTCCGCCTGCTCCATTGGCATGGAGACAAGCGCACGGCGGTCACAAACATGTGGGGGATGTCTGACAACGTGCCGGAAGGAATCGGCGCGACATCGTTTTCCTATCCCGCATTTGAACAGCTTCGACGCGATAACCACGTGCTCGAAGACCTTTTCGCGTTCAAGGACGTGGGGAGGATGAATGCAACGATTGATGGCAATGCGCAGATCCTGCAGGGCGAGTTGGTGAGCGGAAACTTTTTTTATCAGCTTCAGGTGCAGCCGCAACTCGGTCGCCCCATTCTCGCTGACGACGACAGGATCGGCGCGCCGACCGTCGCTCTGATCAGTGCAGAACTATGGCAACGAGCGTTCGGATCTTCCCCGGCGGTCGTGGGCCGCACGATCAAAGTCAACATGGTGCCGGTCACGATCGTTGGCGTCGCGCCGTTCGGGGTTCACAGGCGCTAAGAGCGTGCAGTCAAGCCCGGACCTCTTTCTTCCCTTGAGCTCGCAGCCGATGGTCGAGCCGCGCGGCAAGAATGGGTCGCTCCTTGGTGCATCGAGCCCCCAGGTGTGGTGGCTGAATATCATGGGACGCACAAAGGCCGGGGTTGCGGATATTACTGCCCAGGCTGCTCTGGATGCATCACTGTCAGCGGTCGTGCGCTCAACGTTGCGCCCGGACGCGAACACGACCATTCCTCGACTGGACCTGCTGGACGGCAGCCGAGGATTGTTCCTCTCGAAGCAGATGTTCGCGAAGCCGCTCGAAGTGCTTATGGCAGTCGTGGGCCTCGTGCTTCTGCTGGCCTGCTCCAACATCGCAAGCCTGCTGTTTGCGCGCTCTATGGCGAGGCAACGGGAAGTCGGCTGTGCGGCTCGCCCTCGGAGCAGGACGGGCTCGCGTGTTGCGTGGCGTGCTTACAGAAAGCTTCTTGCTCTCCGCCCTCGGGGGAGCGCTCGGCGTGGCTCTGGCCTTTGCCGGCTGCCGCACGTTGCCTGCGCTGCTGGCCAATCCTTGGGAGACGTCACAATTCAGAATGCCGCTCGACTGGACCGTGTTGGCGTTCACCGCGAGCGTCACACTGCTGAGCGGGTTGCTCTTCGGCACCGTGCCAGCATGGATCGCAACTCGGAGTGATGGCGGAGCTTGCCTGAAGGCCACAGGGCCAGGCAGCACGCGACAGCGCAAGGGCCTTTCCGGCAAGATGATCGTCACCTTCCAGATAATGTTGTCGACATTGCTGGTGGCGGGGGCTCTTCTCTTTGTGGGGACGCTCTTCCAACTCGCCCACGTCAATCCCGGATTCCGTACGGATCATCTCGTGTTGTTTGCGATTCAGCAACCCGAGTCGCGTTATCCGTCTCCGAAAGATCTGCAACTGCATCATCAGATCGAAGAGCGGCTGCGCGCCTTGCCCGGCGTGCAGAACGTGACCCTCTCGGAGGTGGCCTACATTTCCGACAGCATGGAGAATGCTAACTTTCTGCCTGAGGGAGAAACCCCGAACCCCGACAAAAATCAGTCCGCGTGGAATAATGCCGTTGGCTCCGGTTTCTTTCATACGATGGGTATTCCAATCCTGGCGGGTCGCGATTTCAATGAGAACGACACGGCGAGTGCGCCAAAGGTCGGCATCCTCAGCGAGAGCTTGGCGCGTAAGGCCTTCCCGGGTCAGAATCCGATCGGCAAGCGTTTCCTGGCTCACTTTCATCCGAGCGAAGGCACGCCGGGCGACTTGATCGAAGTGGTGGGCATCATGCGGCGATACGCGGTACTGGTCGCTCAAGCAGGACCCCATCGGCATGTTCTATCAGCCGTACCAGCAGACGCCGAACCTCGACTTCGGAGCAACCTACGAGGTGCGAACAAGCCTCAGTCCGGCGTCAATCGCTCCGTCGCTGCGCAAGGCGGTGCAATCGATCGATCCGGATTTGCCGCTGCAGGATATCCGCACCCAACAAGAGCAGATTGACGCTTCGATGCAACAGGAGCGGATCATCGCGGCGCTGACCGCGTCTTTCGGCGTGCTTGCGCTGGTGCTTGCCTCCGTGGGCGTCTATGGCGTGATGGCATATTCCGTTGCGCAACGCACAAGCGAGATCGGTATTCGGATGGCCCTCGGCGCCCTGCCGCGGGAGGTGCTCACGATGGTCTTGCGCGAGGCAACATGGATTGCGCTGGTGGGGATCACTTGCGGCATCGGTGCGACTCTTCTATCGACACGCCTCGTGACATCGCTCCTTTACGGTTTGCATCCGAATGATCCGGTTATATTGGCAACATCCGCTTTGCTGCTGGCGGTCGTCGGACTGGTGGCAAGCTGGGCTCCTGCTCGCCGCGCCGCGGCGGTAGAGCCTATGCAGGCTTTGAGACACGAGTGATAGAGAAACAGAGTCGCCCGCGAAGAAGCTTGGTGAGCGAAATGACGTGGCCCGCCTTTCGATCGTTGGGAACAGCTTGAGGCGTTGAGTGCGCGTGAACCTGATGCCCACCGTATCGGTGATAAAAGAGATGGAGTGTGTGGTCACGAAACACGTAGAGATCTATTCACCGCTATGAGCCGGGGTACCAACAACGGGCGTTGAGTCGGCCTTGTGCCGGTGCCAGACATCTGCCAACGTCTGGAGCGGGAAGAGCCACCTTTCGACTGACTGCCGGTCAGACTGAACCGTGTTCCTCTCTGCGGTCTCCTAAGGCCGCGCGGTGCGCCCGTTGTGAGCGCTTTTACTCAAGTCGGGAATCTTGCCACCCCGAAGACGCCGCTGAGCAAAAAGTTTGAGCACACTACAGCACACTGGCCTCTTTGAGAAGGTAAGGGGGCGGGACCTACTGGATGGAAGACGGGGTCAACTACATTAATTCATTAACGTTATGCGTGGTGCCGGGAGGGGGAGTCGAACCCCCAAGACCCGAAGGTCGGCGGATTTTGAGTCCGCTGCGTCTGCCAGTTCCGCCATCCCGGCTCTACTTGCAAGTATTTGGTTTTACGACCTGTTTATCGCTATGTTCCCTTTTCATCCCAAATGACGAATGTGTAACTGTGTAAGAAAGTGTGTCAGTTTTCGCCGATTTCCACAGTTCATTGTCATTTTGCCCGAAGCGCTTTACCGGCGATTCTCGGGCTAAGAGCCCATTGCCAAGTCATAAGAAAGCACCCGCACGAAGTTCTACCACTTCATCAAGACCTGCTACCTTTGATTTCACGCGAAGCGGACGACTTCCCGTTCGAAAGAACAGCACCAGTACGAGCCAACGACTCAAGCAGTTCGAACGTTACAGTTCGTGGATATTTTTGCGCGTACAACAGAAGTTTGTCGCGATCAAGCTTGCGGAGGTCGAACTCGTCGGTGATTGCGTCAGTTCCCCGCTTTCGCGCCAAGTAAAACCAATCCAACAGAGCCTTCTCTGGTTCAGCAGTGTTGTATGTCCCGTATAGGGTTCTACGTGCCTGGAACCCCCAATATAGACTAGCTTTGATATGTCTGAACGTTATCGACACCGTACGCGAACTGAACGATGCTGGTTCGCCGGTAGTAACGCCGGTGATCGAAACTGGCGTCTGTGAGCTTATGCCCGCCTCTCGAAGGACCGTTTGAAGCGAAACATATGATCGAGGCCGCAGAAGATTCACAAGCTCACGACCCGAGAAGTCTCGTGCAAGTAGGTTGATAAACCACTTCTTCGCAAAGTGTTCGATCATGCCTCTCTTCACAAGTCTGAGAAACGATCTTCGGACAACTAGCTCAGACATTCCCAAACGGCGAGCGATCTCATCCGACTTCAATAGTGGAGAGACCTTAGCTTCTTCTGATACGAATTTCGCCCAGTCGATGCGTGATGTTTTCATTGTTTTAGCCACTCCGCGAATAGATCGCGCAGGGATTGCCTCAGCGGTTCGAATTCTTTTCCCGCGAGCTGTCGATACACATCTTCAGGGAGATATTCCCGTAGTTCAGCCTCGCAGCGTTTAGGCGTCACTGCAGCAATTCGTTCATTGATGAAATTTGGATCTTCAAGCCGGTCCGAGACAACTCCGTCTTCTAGATGGAATTTGAGGTTCCCATCCAATTCTGCTCCTGAATCCTGCAGGACCTTAATATCAAAAGCGTCTCTACACTTAAGGTTCTTCCTGCCCAGGAAGGCTTCGGCTTTATGCAGCAGAAGCAAATTTCGGGTCGGGTATTTGACGATGGCATCGTCCGTGAGGAGCGACTGCTCAACAAGTTCGCTTTTTATTACTGCCGAAGTCCGCGAGACATCAATCGTGAACAAGGTTCGTTGATTCTTAGATTCCACCTTGATTTTGAGAAGATATTCGCTATCGGCAATTACGCTGATTGCCAACGGAGCGAGTCCTAACGCCTGTGCCGATTCGCCAAGTGCGGGCGATATGGAATCAATGATCGTCTCGGCATTCGGGATTTCGTCACAATTGGGCAGGAGATCGATGTCACCGGAATGCCTCTGACTTCCATAAAACAAGACGAGAGTCGCTCCACCGAAAAGCACAAATGTGTCCGCAAAACTGGTGAAAAGACTATGCAGTGCCTCCTCGATGAGCACTAACACGGCGGCGGTTTCGGCTCGAAACCCTCGGTCTTCGAAGTTTTTCAAACGTTCAGCAAGAGTCATCGGCGACAATAGACATTTATAGTGCTAATCGTACCACATTACCTACATTCACAGCTAAAAAGCGACATTTATGGTGTCCTTGACCCAGCAAAATGCGGCGCGCGGTTGTATCCCTTCTCTCGGATTTTGCAGATACTGGTCTGCAAAAATCTTTGATCAGCTCCGAACCCCGAGTCACTTTAGTGCGGACTGCACCGCTTTAGTTAATTCCATTGACAGGCGAACATTGCTTTAGTAAAGTTTATATGATAGCACTAAATTATACTTAAAGAGGAGGGACGGGTGGCTGAACAAGAAATGCAACGCGCATTGAAAAAAACGTACAGCGGGGAAAACGGGAGTCTGGTGGCGCTAGCGCTGAAGACTTTGGGGTGCGAGCAAAAGAAGCTGGCAAAACGCCTTGGCGTTTCCGAGACGCAAATCACGAAGTGGAAGCAGGGCGAGAGCATGTCTCACGAGAAACAAACCAAGCTTCGCAAGCTCATCGGGATAGATATGCACACAGATGTGGCCTTTGTACTCGCGGCAGGCTCGGTCGAGGCGGCGGACAAATGGGGAAAGCTGATGACGTTTCTAGCGGAGCACGCCAACTCCAGCGCCACCGACGAAATGGGGTTTGAGGACGCTGCGCTTCTTACTGAGGATTTCTTCGAGTTGCACTGGCAGACCTTTCGAACTCTGAAACACATGGGCATTGCGTGGCCTAAAACCTTTCCCGCCGAACTGGCGAAGATGAACTATGAACTCCTTGCGTGGTGGCGTTCTGACAGTCCGGAAGAGGTCGGTGACGAGGAATCAGACTCCGATGCCTTCTGGACTCTAATCACTAGCAGCCCACACGCACACCTGATTGATTCGATCTACAAATCGTACACGGATGTGTCTGCATTTTTTACTGCGAACCTTCACCCCTTGATCTACAACGAGCACAGCGAGGGTGGGTTGGACGCCATCGGGTCAAGCCATTGGGAACTCGAAGAGATTGATGGCAATTTGCTCTCCTTGGCGGCGTCCAAACTTGAGTTCGAGGACACCAATGGCTTAGTCACGAAAGAGCAGTTTGAATTGTTCCAGAGGAAGATCACGAAAGATTACGTGCGGTGGCTCACTAAGCTCAAAAAAATGGCTTACGAATCCCAGGTTCCGCTCCCAGTCGAGGTGATGGATTTGGTGTCGCAATCTGCGGGAGAACTGGGCAATGAGGCTGAGTGCGCGGGAATGGGGTATCGCTCCTTGGAGATTCACCCCGACATCTACATGAACGAACTGTTGCAAGGCATGAGGATGATTCATCAGGTGCTGCCTGCCATAATGAAAAAACTGGGGATGACCAAGGACGATTTCCACTGCGATAGCTCGGAACTCTCCCTGCCCGTCAATGCTCAGGGCTTCATCGACCACCCGAAACAGAAACCAGAAGATGAGGATGGAGACGATTGGCAGGTGCTGCGCGAGCCAAGGAAACCTTTCTAACGGTGGAGCCTTCGTTGCAGCTAGAAGCCACGTGGCAGAGAAGATGAACCACGAAGCAACATCTACGGAGCTGATGGAGACTCGCGAAGAAGCCACGGCGATACAAGTTCGGATCGAGTCCGGGAAGGCGCCATCATGTACCTCACACCTAGGTCACGCGTCACGAACCGGAATGAGTCCTAGTACATGTCCAGCGTTCCGGATCAGACGAGTCTATAATCCGAAATAGACGTAACATTAATCCGAATTGGACGGAGGCTCCGCCCGGCATGGACGATATCGATCGCGCGCTCTATCCTCGTTTTTCCGCCGGACTGGTGGCCACCGCACTCAAGGACACGCCGGTTGTAATGGTTACGGGGCCTCGTCAGTGCGGCAAGACCACACTGGTACGCGATTTAGTCGCGGGCAATCGCGAATTCATCACCATGGACGACGACACAGTTCTGGCCGCGGCACGCAGCGATCCCACTGGGTTGGTGCGAGCGCTCGATCGAACGACCATTGACGAAGTACAGCGAGTGCCCGACCTTCTCCGGGCCATCAAGAAGTCAGTCGATGATGATCGCCGGGCCGGCCGGTTATCCTGACTCTGCCTCAGGTCTCAGAGAGCCTAGCCGGCCGCATGGAGATCGTTCGCCTTCTGCCCCTCTCACGAGCTGAAATCCGAGGCAAAAAGCCGGGTTTTCTCAAAGCAGCGTTCGATAGCAAACTCGGCAAACCGGCGGAACTGATGATCGGCAAAGACCTAGTACAAGCCGTGCTGACTGGCGATTACCCCGAAATGCTGCGTCGCGAAGATCCAAAACGACGCCGGACATGGGCACGCGATTATGTAAGAGCCATCGTGCAGCGGGATGTGCGCGAGGTTGCCGACGTTGAAAAACTCGACCAAATGCCGCGTCTGCTACAGGTTCTTGCCCACCATTCTGGCCAGCTTACCAATTTCACGCAGATAGGCGGTCAAGTCGGGTTTGACGACAAGACCACAAGGAAATACGTCGCCATCCTCGAGCACTTGTTTCTCGTTTGTCGGGTGGAACCGTGGTTTCGGAATCAATTAAAGCGTTTGGTGAAGACGCCCAAGCTGCATTTCCTTGACTCCGGCCTCCTCAGCGCGCTCTTAGGAGCTAGTGCGGACCGGGTCGCGAAAGACCGTTCGATCTTCGGACCGTTGCTGGAAACGTTCGTCTTCTCTGAAGTGTTGAAACAGGCGTCTTGGTTTGGTGAGAGCTGCGCTTTATACCACTTCCGGGACAAAGATCAGGACGAGGTTGACCTTGTGATTGAAACGGGAAGTGGCGCATTGGTTGGTATCGAAGTCAAGGCGAGCGCTACCGTGAATGCTGGCGACTTCAAGGGACTCCGAAAGTTGGCGGAGGCCTGCGGCGATAACTTCAAGCTGGGAGTGGTTCTCTACGATGGCAGAATGCCGGTCCCCTTCGGCGACCTTCTAGTTGCTGCGCCGATTTCTTGTGTGTGGACGTGACTCGAATTTTCGCGGTCTTCGGGGCCCAGTGGATGAAGGTGTAAGCGTCCGGTTGTGACCGTCTAGACAAGTGGGCAAGTAGGAAGTCATTCCGCGGAAGTGGACATGTCAGCTGGGAGTCCACTTGGAGCGGAGATGGACACTTCCCGGCAAGTTTCAGACGTAGCCGGGCAGGAAGGCTTGGGGAGCGTAAGCCGGCCATCAAGTTGCTGCCGTTTCGAGTGGCGAGTTTGCCGGCGCCTCTGCCGGTACAGCATGCATCGAACTGCGGCAGGCGCGGCGCGAATCGAAGGCAATGCCGATGCGGCATTGGTGCGGGTCTTGCTGGAGTGCCTGCGGGAATGATGGGGCCGCCAACGAACACGCGAGTTTGGATTGCAGAGAGAACGCCCGGAAGGCGCTCGATTCGAGAATGCAGAGAGTTCCGGTAGAGTCCAGCAGTATCGCCAGCATCGGCTACGCTCCCCAGGAACGCGTGCTGGAACTAGAGTTTCGTCAATCGGGCGAGGTCTATCAATACTTTGACGTGCCCGCCGAGGAATACACCGCATTCCTCGCAGCCGACTCCAAAGGCACCTACGTGAATCAGCAGCTCAAATCTCGAGGATATCGCTACCAGCGGCTCCCGTCCTCATCGAAATAGCTTCCCACTCTTATCCTCATCCGCGTTTGCAAGTCTCCACTTACTCTTTACGTGGACACTTACCATCAACTCCCGGACGCTGTCAATATGGCCTCGACCGGACGCTTACGAAGGTGTTGCAATACGTCGTTCCACACCAGGAAGTGATGACACATATCGATGTCAGTGACGACAACTCAACGCCGGAGCAAAACATGGTGCGCGCGGATAGAGTCGAACTCTTACAGGCCTTTTGAGATTTGCGGATGTGGCCGCCGATGCCGTGCGAAGCCTTAGAGTCCGGTTTGAGGTCTGGACCATCCCTTCACCGTCTGCAACTTCCCGCCTCAAGCACCACCGGCTGTTGTTTGGATGCTTGTAGAACATGACCCTTACCGCCAGGGTTGATCCGTAGTCCCGCCATCTTTATGCGCTTGGAAGGCGGTGCGAATCTGAAAATGTGTAGCTGACGTGTAAGCCACACCTACTAGAGTACGTGTCCATAAACCTATGAATTTCAATGTGATAGATTTTCATTTCGTGACCATATCTGGCGCGAAATCCGCTGCGTCTGCTCCAGAGGTGCATCTTATGTGGGAGCTGGCACCAGCGAGCCGCTTATTCTATGGGCTTTGGAGGTTGGTGCCGGGAGGGGGAGTCGAACCCCCAAGACCCGAAGGTCGGCGGATTTTGAGTCCGCTGCGTCTGCCAGTTCCGCCATCCCGGCTTTCGGAGGCTTTTTTATTGTACGGCAGCGGTTGCGAATTTTGCACATGATCACACTGGAAGCGGATTCTTCACTGGCGCCGCTATCATGGGCAATTCTACGGTGAAGGTAGCGCCGTCGCCAGAACGGCTTGCTACGGTTATCGATCCGCGGTGCTGAGTGACAATCCACTGCGCTATGGCTAAGCCGAGACCTGCGCCGCCCTGCGCGCGACTGCGAGCCTTGTCAACGCGGTAGAAGCGTTCAAAAATCTTGCTCTGCTCCTCTTCGGCGATCCCCACTCCTGAGTCCCGAACCGTGATCACAGCGCTGTCGCCTTGGTGCGCAAACGACAAGCGAACCGAACCGGGCGCGGAGGTGTACTTGAAAGCATTGTCGAGCAGGATGTCGACCAGCCTGCGCAGCAGAGTTTCATCCCCCAGAACAAAAGAGTCTGGGGCGTCAAGAATTGCGGCAAATTGCAGGTTTCGAATGGTGGCCACCTGCTGCCAGCCCTCGACGACACTGCGCAACGTCTGGCGCAAGTCTACGGAATGCAGGCGGAGCGTTTCGCGTCCTGAATCGGCGCGCGCCAGAGACAGCAGTTGTTCGATGAGAACGGTGGTGCGTTCCGCCTCCCGAAGAATGTGACGCAGCGATTCCTTGTATTCGGCCTCTCCGCGCGAGCGGCGTAACGCCAGTTCGGCTTCGGTTCGGATCAGCGATATTGGAGTTCTCAGCTCGTGGGAAGCATCCGCGGTAAATTCCGTGATCCTTAGAAAGGCGGATTCGATTCGGTCGAGCATTTCGTTCAACGTGTCGGAAAGGCGTTGCAGTTCATCCCCGGTTTCTAATTTCTGAAGCCGGCTGTTCAGTTTGGTTCCGCTGACCTCACGAGCGGTCCGCACCAGAGCGTCCACGGGAGACAGGGCTCGGCGGCTCAACCAGTAGCCGCCGCCTGCGGCCGCAAGGAACAGAAGAGGAGCGAACATCAACAGATAAGAACGAAATAAATGGAGAGTCTCGACCGCATCATCGGACAGAGCCCCCATCTCGACGCTGTAAACATGGCCGTTCACATCCAACTTCTGCAAAATAAAACGGAAGTGGCGGTGGTCAATCTTTCGACTCCGCAGGACGGGCTCTCTGACTTGATCCGGTGGTACAAGAACGGACGGATGCTTCTGCAAGAACGCCGAACGGTAAATCAACTGGGCATTCTCGGCGTAGATCTCCAGATAATCGCCGGAGTGTTCGATGAGGTAGGTTTCGTTAACCTCTTCCTGAAGCTTGGGAATGGAGGCGTCTTTCTTCTGGGTCTGCAGGAAGCTCTTTAAGTCTTCAACCTGCTCCTCGAGGCGGTCATCGACCAGGTCATAGAGATTATTCCTCAAGATCAGCCACATGCCGGCTCCAAAGAACAACTGGGCGATGGCAAAGAACGCCAGGTACCAGAGCGTGAGGCGCACGCCGATGGAGAGCCTTCTCATGCCTGTCTACTCATGCTGGTCTTCCCATGCTGGTCTTCCCATGACTGTCTTCTCATCCATGACTATCCTGTCGAATCATGTAGCCCACGCCACGGACGGTGTGAATCAATTTTGGCCGACCCGGCGGATCGATTTTGTTACGCAGGAGACGCATGAAAGCGTCCAGGGTATTTTCCTCGATGTCGCGATCAAAACCCCACACCGATTCGATGAGGGAGCGCCGTGAAACCACTTTGCCGGCGCGGTACATGAGGCGCTCCAGCAGATTGTATTCCGTGCGTGTCAACGCGACCCGTTCTTCGCCGCGTACAACTTCGCGGCTGGCAGGGTCGAGAACCAGGTCGGCCACCTGCAAATTCATCTCCTGCGCGGCCAGAGCGCGTCTTTTCACGGCGCGCAGACGCGCCACGAGTTCGTCAAAGGAAAATGGCTTGGTCATATAGTCGTCGGCGCCCAGGTCAAGGCCACGGACGACGTCGGGCACGGAATCGCGCGCCGTCAGCATCAGAATGGGGGTACGGATTTTTTCCGCGCGCAAACGCCTGGCGAGCTCGTATCCGCTCAGCTTGGGCATCATTACATCGAGAATAATCACGTCAAACTCGTAAGACTTCGCCAGAGCCAGGCCTTCCGCGCCATCCGATGCACACGTCGCCATGTGGCCTTCTTCGGTCAATCCCTTGCGAAGAAGGTCGGCCATGCGCGCTTCATCTTCCACGATCAGCAACTTCATTGGATCATGCGCCGAAAACCTATTTGGCGCCTCCACAGTTTAAGGCCGAGGGCAACGCCTTGCTCCGCAACCTGAAGAAATATTAACTTGACGTTCATCCCTGCGTCACAACTCAACACTAGGATTCCTGCTCATCGAGTTCACGGAATCCAATTTAACCGGGGAGAGCTGTCTCTGTCTCTGTCTCTGTCTCTGGCTCTCCGATTCAGCATTTTCTTGTTCATTGGAGCTGAAGTCATGAATTTCAGTTACCGCCGTTCGACCATCTCCCTTCTCTTCAGATTTGCGCCTGCGCTGATGCTGGTTTCGATGATGCTGCTGGCCGCGACGCCGGCAACGTACGCTCAAGTAGATCGCGCCGCGCTCGAAGGGACGGTGAGCGATCCGTCTGGAGGCGTGATCGTTGGCGCGAGTGTAAAGGCCGTCGCCGTTGATACCGGCCTGACCGAAGAACAACAGACGAACTCCAAGGGCTACTACCGTATTTCTGGTTTGGCGGTGGGTGGCTATACGGTGACGGTTGCGAACGCCGGATTCCGGACCAAGATAGAAGAAGATGTCATCCTGCGCGTCGGCCAAACTCGCACTCTGGACGTGCAGCTTGGAGTCGGAGCAATCAACGAACAGATTGAAGTAAAGGCCTCGACTGGACCCGCAGACCGCAGCTCGGCGGAGGCGTCAACTGTGATCGATACGGAGCAAATTTCCGAACTTCCCAATAATGGTCGTGATTGGGCCAGTTTCACCCTGCTCGCGCCTTTCGCCCAGGACGACGGCGGCGGCGATCAGCGCACGATCCGTTTCGCCGGCCGGGCCCGCGACGACAACAACTTCTCCTTCGATGGCGTGGACGCCGGCGGCATTCAGGAGCAGGCGCAAAAATCGCAGACGCGGCTGCAAATTTCTCAGGACGCAATCCAGGAATATCGCGTCAACAGCGCCTTGTACGATGCGGAGTACGGCACCCAGGCCGGCGGACAGATCGACGTGGTCACCAAGTCCGGAACGAATGACTGGCACGGCACAATTTTTGGCTATTTCAGAAATTCCACATTCGATGCGCGCAACTTCAACGACTTTGATCTCACCGGAAACCCAACCGTTCCTCCGTTTCGCATGGGGCAGTACGGACTGACCTTCGGGGGGCCGATCAAGAAGGACAAGACTTTCTTTTTCATCAGCTACGAAGGGCTTCGCCAGTTACAGTCGACCACCCAGGTATTCACGGTGCCTTCCGGGTTTCCGGCAACTACGGGTGGAACTTCCTTCCAACAACAGGTACTCAATAAATCTCCTCAGATGTGCGAGATCATGCAGGGGTATCCCTGGCGCGCCTCGGCTGGCACAATCAATGGATGCTCACCACGTTTTGTGTATCCAGACACTGCCTTCCAATGGTTGGGGCAGGATCCGAGCGCTCAGAACTACGATCCCAACGCCGACAATGTGACGGCGGCAACGCCTACGACCGTCCATGAGGACACCTGGTTAGTACGCATTGACCACAAAATCAACGAACAAACTCTTCTTTATGGCCGTGCTCAGCGTGACATCAGCCTGGTCGATGCGCCCAACGGCAGCAGCCTGCCGGGGGACAAACTTCAAACCATCAACCACCCCGCGAACTACCTGCTAGCGCTCGAGCATACCTTCACACCGAATCTCTTCAACGAAACGAAGTTCTACATCAATCGGTCCCCATTTCACAATCCGCAATCGAGCGCACTGCCGTTCGCGGTAAGTACAAGTAATTTCGTGGGACTTAACGACAACACTGCCGACATCGAGATTGGAACCACGTACGGATTGGTTGATAACTTAATCTGGACTCACGGCCGTCACGCCTTCAAGACCGGCATGGAAATCCGCCGAGTCAGGCTCAATCAAGGGCAAACTGCCGATAACGTCCTCAGCTTCGCCAGCGAGACCGATATGACAACGGCCACGCTTTCTAATATCAGTTTCGTAGCTCCCTGGTGCTGCCATCGGCTTCGCCGCATGTTTTACATGCCCTACTTTCAAGATGAATGGAAGGCGACTCCGACGCTCAGCGCTGGGAATATTACGGCATTGCGCATGAGGCTACCAATCGGACCACGGTGTTTGATCTAAACCAATTTCACGGCGTCTGCCTTGGTTCAGGCTCATTTAATACGCTTCCGGTTCCCCCTGGCTCAGGTCCAATTAATACTCCGCCCTGCCCAAGAAACCCCTCTTTGTACAATCCGAACTACAGGAACATCGACCCAAGAATCGCCGTCGCCTGGGCTCCCAGCGCGCTGCATGGAAAAACCGTCATTCGCACGGGATTCGGCATCTACCATGGCGCGGCTCAGAACGACGACTTGAATGCCGGGCTGGAGAGCGACACGTTCCGTGTAAAGGTGAATCAATCCATTCCGCTAAGCCCGGCGTTTGAGCAAACCACTCCGGATCTTTCGAGCGTGACTGCTCAAAAGCAGGCGTCGCATCCGCGTGCCTTGCAACGTCAGGGCCGTCGCGACCTGTACGCCGAGGAATGGGGCCTGACTCTGGAGCATGAGTTGCCCTCGAATTTCCTGGCGTCCGCGCAGTACCTTGGAAGTCGTGGGGTGCGGTTATTCTCGCGCGGCGGCGTAAATCTCTGCACGAGTCCGGTTACGTTTAATCCGAACGATGGCGATTGCGTCCGGCCCCTGGACCAGTACTATCCCGACCCCAACAATCCTGATCCCTTTGGCTCCGTCGATAGCAAGAAGGATATTGGCTCCAGTAGCTACAATGCTCTGGGGTTGTCTCTTGAGCGCCGCTTTAGTACAGGGCTTGCTTTCCAGTCGCGTTACACCTGGTCCCATTCCATCAACGACGGCTCAGTCGGAGGTGGCGAATCCAACGGTCCGGAAAACGTGAACTGTCTCCCCTGCGACAAAGGGCCCAGCATCTTCGACGTGCGTCACAACGTCACGGTCAACGCGATTTATGAACTCCCCTTTGGACCCGGCAAACCCTTTCTCAGCGCTCCTGGAATTGTCGGCAAGGTGCTGGGCGGTTGGGAAATGAGCGGCATCGGTCTCTGGCATACGGGGCATCCTTTGACGGTTCAGATGGACCTTACCCAGAGCATTGATCCCGGGGGGGACTTCGGAAGTTCTCCGTTCGCCGGCCTTCCCTACACTTATTTTCTCCCCGATGGGAACGATCAGACCAGCCAGCGTCCCGACCTCATTCCTGGAGTGCCAGTGACTGTCCCGGGAGGCGGCCGCAATGGTGTACCGCTGATCAATGCCGCCGCGTTTCAGGCGCCTCCACAGGACGCAAACGGAAACTTCCTTCGGTACGGTGACTCCCCAAATGGTCTCGTCCGGGCGTTGAACAGCTGGCAAATTGATTTTGCTCTTACCAAGGAGACGAAGCTCACGGAGCGTGCTTCGCTGGAGTTCGCGGTACAGGCCTTCAACATCTTCAATCACATTCAACTCGGCGACCCGGGCAGCCTAAACCTCGTTTACGACGCTTCCCCAGGTCATCCAGCGACATTTTTAGATACTCCCGGAACTTTCGGGATCATCACCTCGACCGTGAATTTCAACAATAATAATGACAACAAAGCATCGCCGAATACCGGGACCGGTCTTCCGCGGCAACTTCAGTTCATGGTACGCATGCGGTTCTGATTGGAATCGAACCTTCAGGCAAATTTCAGGCGCGCCATGTAAAGTTGCGCGGAGAGCAAATCAATGACTAAACGTGCCCTCTGGCTAGCCGGGTTTTCACGTATGAGTTCGCGACGCACACCTCTCGAGCAGGCCGTAGTCGTATTGTTCGCGACCGCCACACTGCTCGTTCTGACCTGCTGCACCAATTCAAGCGCCCAGGCAATTCCGGTCGATTTGCGAATTGATGTGAAGACTCCATTTCGCTTCGTAGCTTATGGAGACACGCGCTTCCACGATCCCGCCGATACGGAAGCGGCGAATCCCTCCGTGCGCGTGGAACTGGTGCAGGCCATTGCCGAAGTCGATCCGGCATTTATTTGCTTTACCGGCGACATCGTCTACACCGGCTACGATGGCAGTGATTGGAAGGTCTGGGATAGCGAAACCAGTATCTGGCGTGAGAAGAAAATTCCTGTTTTTCCCGCACTGGGCAACCATGACTTGCACGGAGATGAAACAGTTGCGCTGGGCAATTACTTTCGCCGCTTCCCCGATTTAAAGAACAGCCGGTACTACTCCGTACGAGCAGCGAATACATTGGTTCTGGTGCTCGACAGCGCCTTGCAAGAGACCGGCGGTCCGGAAGGCCAGTGGCTGGCCGACAAACTCGATCATGTCCCGCCTGATGTGGACTTCGTGTTTCTGATGTTCCACCATCCTCCCTACACCAGTTCCTCGGACGAGAAGAAGTTTGGTGGCGGGCACTCGGCTCGCACAACGGAACAGGCGCTGGCGAAGATGATTGAGGAACGGCAGGCGCTCGCTCGCTTTCGTATTGTGGTCTTCTCCGGACACGTCCACAATTACGAGCGCCATGAACATGGCGGCGTCACTTATTTTGTCTCAGGCGGAGGAGGAGCTCACGCTTACCCCATTGAACGTGCACCAGAGGATCCTTTTCAGAGCAAGCAGGTGAATTATCACTATCTGCTGGTTGAGGTCCACCAGCAACAATTAAAAGTTACAATGAACCGGCTGGACCTGAGCACGGGCAAGGCAGCCTGGACACAGCCCGACTCGGTGAAGATCACAGTTCCGGCGGCGACCGCCGCGCAGTCTGCCGGCCGTTAGTACGCAGGACTTCTCGCAGATTCCCTTTTATATTCCGACCACGCGGATGAACCGAACGGGACACTCTGGCCTCTCGGGATCGAATACGCCTGTGCAGCTCGTTTTTGCCTGTCACCTCTAAGTGTGATTAGAATCGCTTACACTCGCTGAAACTTCAGCTCGACGTTTGCTGCGCTGATGCCGAATCGACAAAGGATCCGCTGGATGGCTCTGTTGCTGTGGGCGACAAGTCTTCCCTGCTTGTCCGCACAAACCGCTCACGTCGAGGGCACGGTTCGCGATGCCAGCGGCGCGGTGATTGCGAACGCATCCGTTGTTCTAAAGTTCGGTTCCTATAAGAGCGAAACCCAGACAGACGCCGGTGGACGCTTCCTCTTTTCTTTGGTTCCATCCGCGTCGGGAACCGTTGAAATCAGCCGGGAAGGATTCAACACCGTTCGTCAACTGTGGAACGCCGGAGCAGCAACCAACGTCAATCTCGAAATCGTTCTGCAGCTCGCTTCGGCGAGCGAACAAGTGACGGTGTCCGCGGCCCGTACGGAGGTGCGCCTTTCTGAAACTCCCGGCAGCACAATTTTGCTTACCAATACCGATGTAGCCGCTACTCCCGCGTTGCGTGTCGATGACGTGCTTCGACAGGTGCCCGGATTCTCGCTCTTTCGTCGATCGGATAGCCGCACGGCGAACGCCTCCAATCAGGGAGTGTCGCTGCGAGGTCTGGGCGGAACCGCGGCCAGCCGCGCGCTGGTGCTCGAAGATGGACTCCCGCTCGTGGATGCCTTTGGCGGCTGGGTCTATTGGGGACGCGTTCCGCGAGCGTCGATTGCCAATGTGGAGGTATTTCGGGGTGGCGCTTCGAATCTGTACGGCAGCGACGCGCTGGGCGGAGTCGTACAGTTCATCACTCGTCAAACCGAACGGCCAGCTTTCACGCTGGAGACTTCCTATGGCAATGAAAGCACGCCCGATCTTTCATTCTGGACGGGGACGCGCGCGGGCCCATGGGACTTGTCGCTCGCGTCGGAAATGTTCCGCACCGATGGTTACATCGTTGTTCCTTCGTGGCAGCGCGGGAGCGTGGACACACCGGCCAATTCAAAGGACGCGACGGTCGACTTCACCGTCGGTCATAAGGTCGGGGAAAAAGGCCGCATCTTTGTGCGTGGCAGCTTCTACACCGAATTCCGAAACAACGGCACGCCTGTCCAAACCAACGACACGCGTATGGCCGAAGGTGCGGTTGGATTGGATCGGCAATTCGGCAGCAGCGATTCCCTCACCTTCCGCGCATACGGCCTGGTGCAGGGATACGATCAAAGATTCTCGTCCGTCGCCGCCAACCGGAACAGCGAATCGCTCACCGATCTGCAGTACGTTCCCGAACAAGTGGTCGGAGGCGCGGCTCAGTGGACGCATTTTCTTGGCAAACATCAGACGCTTATCGCCGGCATGGACCTGATGGAAGTAATGGGGGCGAGCGACGAGCAACTTTTCACTACCGGCACGCACACGCGAAACAACGCGTCGGGAGGGCGGCAGCGGATTCTCGGCGGGTTCGGTGAAGATCTTTTACGGTTGAACAACTGGACGATCATTCTTGCCGGACGTTTCGACGACTGGAACAATTTCAATGCCAGCTCGATCTGCACACCGGTTTCCGGAACATGCACTTCTTCTCCCAGCACGTTGTTTCCTTCGCGGAGCGATCTTGCCTTCAGTCCAAGGCTCTCCGTGCTGCGCGCTCTGAGCCGCAACGTCTCGATCACGGGATCGATCTACCGCGCGTTTCGCGCGCCGACTCTCAATGAGTTGTACCGTAGCTTTCGCCTGGCGAATGTTCTTACTCAGAACAATCCCTTTCTCAATGCGGAACGGCTCACCGGGGCCGAGGCGGGAGTGAACATCACCACGCTCGAACGTAAGCTCGATCTCCGTGGAACATTTTTTTGGAGCGATATCGTGAATCCGGTGCAAAACGTGACTGTCAACCCGACATCGAATCCGGTTCTTCGGCGAAAAGAAAATTTGGGGCGCATCCGGTCGCGGGGGGTCGAAGTCGATGGTGTAGCGCACCTCAGCCGCGAGATTCAGATCTCCGCGGGATACGATTTCACGGCCGCGACGGTGGTTAACTATACGGTCCCACCGGGAGAAATATCTCTGTTAGGAAATGGGGTGGCCCAGGTTCCGCGCAATGTCTTTACCTGGGAAGCCCGTTACTGGAACCCGCGGCGCATTATGCTCAGCGTGCAGGGGCGCTTCGTCGGCAACCAGTTCGATGACGATCAGAATCAGTACCCGCTGGGCCGCTTCTACACCATGGACTTACAACTCGGACGCAACCTCACGCGCAATGTGGAAGTCTTTGCCGCCGCTGAAAATCTTACGGACGAACGCTACAACGTGGCGAATACTCCGACCGCCAACGGATCGCTGTTCAACATCGGTCCGCCGATTCTGTATCGTGTTGGATTACGGCTGAATTTCCCCGCAGACAAACCGTAGCGCGCCTGCGCGAAGGCGTTTGGGCAATCTCCACTCCATCATTTATCCTGAAGAGTTGTCTGACGCCTGCAGACCGCACCGTCAATCCTGTCTAAATTCATTGGAGCATCAGCTAGGAGCTAGCAGCTAGAAGCTGCCTTTATGAAAACCGGCATTATCGGCCTGCCGCAGGTAGGCAAGACATCGTTGTTCCGCATTTTGACCAAGGCGCATCTTTCCGCGCAAGCCAACCCGCGCGAGGCGCACATCGGTGTCGCGAAGGTTCCCGACGACCGCCTCGACCGCCTTGCCGCTCTCTACAACCCCAAGAAGCTAACGCACACATCGGTGGAGTATGTGGATGTCGGCGCCATTGGCCAGGACGCGCTCAAGGAGACTGCCTACATTGGCCACCTGCGTCAAGTCGACGCGCTTGCCCACGTCGTCCGCGTGTTCGAGGACCCGGCCGTTCCACTCGTGGCAGAGATTGATCCGCTGCGCGACATCAAGAACGTCGAATTCGACCTCATGGTCAGCGATCTGGGCCAGATCGAGAAACGCCTGGAGCGTCTGGAAAAAGATCTCAAGAAGATGAAGACGCCGGAACTGGAAAAAGAATTCGAACTGCTTAAGCGCGCCAACGCCCATCTCGGAGCGGAGAAGGCTTTGCGAGAAATGGAGATGACTCCCGAAGACAAAAAGCGTCTTCGCGGTTTCATGTTCCTCAGCGAGAAACCAATTCTCTATGTGCTTAACATCGGTGAGTCGACCGAGTTAGGAAAAGAATTGGAGGAAGCGGTCAGCAAGTACAAACTCACGGAGATTGCCGCGCGCCCCAACGCGGCAGCCACGGCCATCTGCGGGAAGGTCGAAGCCGAACTTGCCGAAATGAGCGACGCCGACGCCGCAGAATTTCTCTCCAGCTACGGTCTCAAAGAAAGTGGCCTGGCCCGTCTCATTCGCACGACTTATAAGTTGCTGGGCTTGATCTCATTCTTCACCGCGGGCGAAGACGAGTGCCGCGCCTGGCAGATTCCCGCCAACACGCGCGCGCAAGAGGGAGCCGGAGCCATTCACTCCGATCTGGAAAAACATTTCATCCGCGCCGAAACCATCCGTTGGGATCAGCTTCTCGAAGCCGGCTCCGAAGCGAATGCAAGGGCAAAAGGCACGCTGCGGCTGGAAGGCAAGGACTATATCGTGCAGGACGGCGACGTCATGCACATTCGGCATAGTGGATAGCAGTTGTCAGTTCTCAGTTGTCAGTTCTCAGTTCTCAGTTCTCAGTTCTCAGAAAAGGCTATAGCTGTATTTGAATTGCAAGGTTATGCCGCTTTCTTGATTGAGGCGATGAGGCCGTTGAGGATTCGGCCTAGCTCCGCCGCTTCGGCCAACAAAGGGTGACTCTGGTCTGGAATCAGGTAGCCAAGGTTTTGCGCGATGATGAGCTGAGTCTCAATTTCAACGAGCGAACCTCGCGCGAGGCTCAAAAAATGATGGAACTCTTTCCGCGAGAGTCGTGCTTGTCCTCCCGCTATGTTGCTGGGGACCGAAACTGCGGCTCTTCTGAGCTGGTTGGTCAGCGCATACAGTTCGTCTCTCGGAAACAGACCTGTTACCTGGTATATCTCGCTCACCAATCTCATCGCCTTTCGCCACGCAATCAAGTCTCTGTAAGATTCCCCCATCAGAAATCCCTCCGTAAAGGATGGTTGCACAAAAATCCTTGAGTCGCCTCTGACAAATGAACATCCACCTTCTGAACTCATATTGAATTCCCAGAATGGGCATCCGCAAAAGGCGTACCGGCATCTCCCTGAGAACTGAGAACTGAGAACTGAGAACTGAGAACTGAGAACTGAGAACTGAGAACTGAGAACTGAGAACTGAGAACTGAGAACTGAGAACTGAGAACTGAGAACTGCTATCATCGCCGAGCCATGAACCCCATCGCAACCAGCGTCCTTCTCGGCCTAACTGCCGCCGCAGCCAACGTTTTCGGCGGCGCGATTATTGTCCAGCGGCATTGGGAACGTCGCTATCTTCGCTACTTTGTGGCGCTAGGCGCGGGATTCATGCTGGCGACGGCCTTAGTGGAGATGGTTCCGGAAAGCTTTGAGTTGCGTGGAAGGTCCGCTGCATCTCTTGTTCTGCTGGGTTACCTGATCGTTCACTTCTTCGAACACACGGTTACACCCCATTTCCACTTCGGTGAAGAAACGCATCGCGACCAGTTCATGCATTCTCACAAGGGATACTCCGTTTTGCTCGGACTCATCATTCATACATTCTTTGACGGCATCGCCATCGCCTCGGGATTTCTCGTATCGAACCGGCTGGGCTGGCTGATCTTTCTGGCGATTTTTCTGCACAAGATTCCAGAAGGATTCACCGTGAGCTCCGTGATGCTGGCCAGCGGCCGCAGCCGGGGCACGGCATGGGGCGCATCGGCGGTTCTGGGCGGGTCCACTCTCGCCGGAGTTCTGACCATGGCTCTGTTTCGCCACCACGTGGGCGCGGGATTGCCGCTGGCGGCGGGAGTTACAATTTACGTTGCAGCTTCCGACCTGATTCCCGAGGTCAACAAAGAGCCTGCAATGAAGATGGCTGTCCTGGTCTTCGTGGGTGCCGGGCTTTTCTTCCTGCTCGATTACCTGTTTCGCGTTTGACCTCCTGTTTTTACGCCGCTGAGCCTTAGAAAAAAGGCGCCCGAAAAGCGGACGCCCTTTTTGCCGACCTGAATTGCCAGTGGCTGCGCTTCATTGCGGCTTCTTTGATTCCTCCTGCTGCTTCTTCTTCTCTTCGGGCGTCTGCGGACGTTGCGGGGGCGGGGCCTGCCGCGTTTGCGCCGGCGGGGGCGTATGTTGCGGCGGGCGTTCGCCAGGCGGAGGGGTTGCAGGACGGGAAGCCGGCGCGTTGCGTTGGGGCGGCGGCTCCACAGGACGGTTCGGTTCCGGTTCGGGCCGATTGTTCAGCTGCGCGGCCGGGGGACGATCAGTGCGAGCCGGCGGCTCTGCCGGACGATTGTTCGGGGCAGGCTGATTCGGCTGCGGTCGATTCGTCTCCGGTCGATTCGGTTCAGGACGATTCGGTTCGGGCCGATTGTTCGGTTGCGCAGAAGGCGGACGATCAGTCCGCGCCGGCGGCTCTGCCGGACGATTGTTCGGGGCGGGCTGATTCGGCTGCGGTCGACTCGGCTCCGGTCGATTCGGTTCAGGATGATTGTTCGGTTGCGCAGAAGGTGGACGATCGGTCCGCGACGGCGGCTCTGCTGGACGATTATTCGGGGCAGGCTGATTCGGCTGCGGTCGATTCGGTTCGGGCCGATTGTTGGGCTGCGGCTCCCCCGGACGACTAGACAACGCCGGTTGGCCGGTTGGAGCGGGCCGATTCGGCTGTGCCGAGTTTGCTCCCGGTCGCTCGTTTGTTGGAGCAGGGCGGTTCGAAGGCTGGCTGCCCGGCCTGGCTACGGTTGCGGTCGCCGGCTTTCCCGGGGGAGCCTGCCTCACCGGAGGGCGCGCTGCAATTGCTGCAGCATTATTCGCAGGCCGCAAACGCTGCATCTCCTGCCGCGCTAGGGGCTCTCCCGGATGGGTTGCCAGCGCCTGCTGCCTGGCCGCAAATGGCGCCGGCGGAGGTGGCGCTTGGGCCTTGGCAACCACCGCGCGACTCGCCACGGCCGCCGGAGGCGCCTTCACACGATTCGCTGTATTGGCATGAGATCCATACACGCTGTTCGACGTGGGCACCACAGCCGCCCTTGAGCTCATCGGCACCGATGCCATCTGCCTCGCGTTGACCGCTACGGCCGAGCGGGCGACAGGCTGTCCACTTCTGAATGCCTCTTGGGGAACGGCCGTGACCGCTCCGGAGACGCCCCGGTTTACATAAGTCACGTGGTTGATGGTCGTGGATTTATTGACGATGGTGGTGTTGTAGACATTGGTCACCGTCGTGGTGCTGACTTTGGTGTTGCTGACGTTGACTCGGTCAACATACCCGCGGCTCACGCGATACGACGGCAGATAGACCTCTCGCGGCCCCAGAGGAAACCAGCCCATGTTGCCGCCGAAACCTCCGCCGCCGCCGACGAAGACGACCAGGGCGGGTGCATAGACGGGTGCCACTTCAGCCGGGCCCGGCACCCATCCCCACCGTCCTCCAATGGACGCCCAACGGCCATAGTGAAACGGAGCATACCCCCAGGGCTCGTCATCCACCCAAGTCCAGCCCCAGGGATCGACCCAGGCCCAATGGCCCTCGCGATACGGAGCCCAACCTGCGGACACACGGGGATACCAGACGTTCCCGTAATTGGAATCTGGGCGCCAGTCGCCGTTATCATCCAAATCTTCGTAACCGACAACATCATGAGAGACGTATCTCGCCGAGCGCGAGTCTTCATAGCGTCGGTAACGGCCCTCGCACCAATTATCGAAATCGTCGGGATCGCCGAGATCTTCCACCTGGGCGTTCAGCCTATCGGTTCCATCGAAGGTGGCACGCTGGCCCGCATGTACGGTATAGGTTTCGCCGTTGCCGGTTGACTCACCCTCCCCGTCGCGAATGCTCACCACGGTGTAATTTCCATCTTCGCTGGCTTCCACCCGGTACCGGCCGGCCCGGAAGATGGAGAATGCCTGATTCGGAGTATCAATCTCAAACACATCGTCGCGATCCAACTGGCGAACTCGGACGTTAATGGACCCAGAGCTGAGTTGGACTTGGACGGTGTGGTCGTCAAGATTCAGAAAAGAGATTCCGGTATTACTGTTCAGATCAATCACAGCCGCGCCCAGCGACAGTTCAGCGCGGGAGTTCTGATCGGCCCAGAGTTGGTCGCCAGTCGTCATCGGCCGGTTCTGAACGGCTTCCACCCACTCCGATTCTCCGGCGGGCTGGAACGAAATGGAGCCCTGCAAGTATCCGAGGCGAGCAACGCGGCTCGGGGGATCATCCTGGTCTTGCGCCGCCACTCGTGGCACCAGCGCATTGATTATCAGGAATGCTGCCAACAGGGAGAGCGTACATCTCAAACGGTCTGTCAGTCTTTTCATAGGTGATGTCATCTTTCAGAGCGCGGCCCAAGCTCACGCTCGCCATTGCCATGAATTTTCGTACTTATCTTCGGGCCGGAAGACTCCCTCGGCCCACCCGAGACGTTGGACGCTCCACTATGATGCCGTTTCGCGAGGACGCGGTGCCTACAGAGGAAACCTGATGGACTTGCGCAAAGGCCTCACTCATTCATTCCGGTGGCGCGAACGCGCATACCTGGCGCGAACCGTAAAGGCCGCTTTCAATCGCCGGTGGCGCGAAGGCCGCCTTTTCGACCGAGATATGATTGAGCGTATATGAAATTGGCTCAAAGCTTCGATGCCACGCTTTCTGCACGGCATCGGAGAAATCGCCGTAGCGCTAGCATGGCAAAGAAACAGATGGCGGATAGCGTGAGGTAAAGAACATGGCTCAAACGCGGACCCGGATTTTTCTGCTTTCGCCCGCCAATGTCTCGGGGATCAGGGGTCAAAGGCTTCTGAGTCCGGCCTCAGACTTCGCCCTCGCCCGGCAACTCAGGCAGTCCGGCGCTCCGATAGGAGAGGTATATCGATTCATCAGCAGCCTCTACTTTCGCGGGAAGCTGGATTATGCGGAGAAATTCCAAAACCCTCCTCAGGGAGTCGCGGGGGTGCAAGTTATTACGGGAGCTGGATTGATGCTTCCCGAGACCGTAGTCAGCTTGAGCGATCTGCGCCAGATCTCGTCAACTCCGATCGATGCTAACAATTCGCGCTACCGATTGCCTCTCGACTGCGATTTGCTGCGCCTGCGAGAAATGGCCGGCGATGAAACCGACGTTATTCTACTGGGGAGTGTTGCGTCCTCGAAATACATCACACCTTTGCGAGAGGTCTTCGCCGAGCGCCTGTTCTTTCCGAAAGATTTTCTCGGACTGGGCGATATGAGCCGCGGCAGCATGCTTCTGCGGTGCTGCGCCCAAACATTGGAGCTCGGCTATCTACCGGTGGAACAAATCGTCCGTCCGATGGAAGGAAAGCGGCATAAAAGTTAGAGTCTATGTTGGGGCTTTGTTACGGGCGCGGCAAGACATTTTAAACGGATGCAGGTGCGAAGCCGGTTCTTCACCCCGCATCCGCTTATGCTTTAGCCCCGTTCGTGCGAGGGGAAGTGTTGTCTCTCCAACGGAAACGAATATCGTGCGCAAGGCGGAGGCAGGTTCGCCAATCCGCGGATGCGCCCACATAAGATGCACTGACACTTTCGGGAGTTGGCGGACTCGTGGCGGCGACTGCTTGCGTCCGGAGCGAGTCTCGGCCTTATAGGTATCCCAACTTTCGCGACAAACCCGCTCGTTCTTTCGCGAATCCAATCCTCTTTCTGGCTCTTGGGATCCGATGCGCATAAGGAGAACCAGATATTCCATTTTCGACTCTTTGCATTTCTGGCAATCCTGAACCTGCATAACACGCCTGCAACCAGAATGAGACTGCCTGCACTTCAAGAATGATGCGAGCAACCATGAACGAAACAATCACGAGCTCGGGCTGCCGGATGAGAGCCACTGGAATCGTTGCCCTGGCACTAATGGGTGTATCGTTCTTATTGGCGCAGAATTCGACGCCACTCTCATCCTCGAAAGCCGCTCCTGCGCCGATTCCGCAAAGCTCGCCACTTTTGCCACCGATTCATCTCGACGAATCTGCCGTTCTATCGCACTTGAACCACCTCATTAATTGGTACCGCCATTCGACAACCGGAATTCAGCCTGTGGGTCTGCCGAGCGATGCTATTTATCAGGACAACGCCAAGACCCTCGGCTCACAGGCGGTGCGGCTAGGTTTCGAGTCGGCTAAAGCCGACGCCGCTCTCCTTACCGCTCAGCAGAAAAAGAAAGGTGGAAACCAGCCGCCTTCTGGCGGGACCAGTCAACAGCAGAATCTGATGCAAATGGAGGCAAAGACTTCTTCGCAGATTGACCAGTTGCAATCGCAGATCGAAGCGCTAAATCAACAGATCGCGAGGAAGGCAGCCGCGCGAGGGAATCTGATTTCCCAGCGAGACGCCCTTCAGGGCGAACTCGAATTGCAGAAAGCTTTGCTCGACGCCGTCCACAAGATGGCGGCGTTCGTAGAAAGCAACGGCGAAATCGCAGGAGGGTTTGAAGGGAGCATCAATCAGCTGTCACGGTCCATCCCTGACGTACTTGGAACGAGCGCCAGCCCTCAAAAAGCCGTAGCGCCCACCCCAGCCAAACCCTCGCTGGCCAACTCCGGGGGCCTCATCAGCGAGGCCATGACACTCTACAGTTACGTAAGCACGGCGCACGAAATCGACGGAATCATCAAAGAAACCGACGCAGTACACGACGCGGCCGACCGCTTACGCACGCCACTCCGAGACGCGTTGCGGGCAACAATTCAGCGCAGTCAGCAACTTGCGAATCAGCCTCCAGCAAATGATCCTCAGCAACTTCAAGCGGAAAAACAGGAATTCCAGGAGCTCACGGAGCGCTTCAAACAGCTTTCCAGCGCACTTCTCCCCCTCAGCCAGGAAATCATCGTCCTGAATGACGGTAAGACGAATTTTGGCGAGTGGCGAAGCGCGATGAGCAGCGAATCGGGACAAGTACTTCGCTCGGTCCTGGTCCGCGTGGTTGCAATCGGGGTCGCTCTCGTCGTGATCCTGGTTCTGTCGCAAGTGTGGCGCCGCATTACCTTCCGGTATATCAGCGATCCCCGCCGCCGGCGACAATTCCTGGTGTTGCGCCGTGTCGTAATCGGTTTTCTGATCGCGGTCGTGCTGGTACTGGGTTTCGTCAGCGAGTTTAGTTCACTGGCGACGTTTGCCGGATTCATCACAGCGGGCATCGCGGTTGGATTACAGGCCGTCCTTCTTTCCGTAGCCGCGTATTTTTTCATTATCGGACGATACGGCATCCGGGTGGGCGACCGAATCAGTGTTGCGGGTGTTACAGGCGACGTCGTGGATATCGGACTGGTGAGACTTTACCTGATGGAACTGGCAGGTACGGGTCTGGATTTCTATCCCACCGGGCGCATCGTTGTATTCTCGAATGCCGTTCTTTTCCAAACGGGCACGCCTCTGTTCAAACAGATCCCCGGCACCGAGTACACATGGCATGAAGTTGTCGTAATGATCGCGCCGGATGGGAATCATCCAGCGGCACAGGAGAAGCTCGTGGCGGCAGTGAACTCGGTCTACTCGCGCTATCGGGACAATATCGAGCGGCAACACGCCGCCATCGAGAGACACGTCGATATTCAGGTGCAGCGGCCGCAGCCGGAGGCGCGGCTTCAGTTCGCCGACGCCGGTCTTGAGCTTCTAGTGCGCTATCCCGTGGAGATTCGAAAGGCTCCCGACACCGACGAAGAGATGACCCGAAAAGTTCTGCAACTCATCGAAACCGACGCCGGGTTGAAAGCCGCCGTCTCGGGCACGCCAAAAATCCGGTCTGCCGTAAAGGGCTGAAGCTTTCCGGTACCACGCTTCACATTCCGCGGCATTCATTGCCGCGTGATCAGATCGGCTCCGAATCTCGCCAGGCCGGCATCCTCTTTGGACGACAACCCGCTCACTGCAACGGCACCGGCCACTTCGCCATCTTTCCAGACTGGAACGCCGCCACCCCAGCCCACAAATCTTGGATCGCCGTAATAAGCGATGTCATGCCCTTTCTGCGGATCCCTCACCTTTTCTCCAATCTCCTGAGTTGGCTTGCCGGTTCGTGCAGCGGTCCAGGCTTTGTTCATGGCAACGACGACCGAGGACACAGGAGCAGCATCCATCCGAGCAAAAGCAACCAATTCGCCGCGACAGTCGGCAACCGCGACCACTACCGCTTTCTGCATCTGCAGAGCGTTCTCAATGATCGTATCGACAACTCGTTTCGCCTCGGAGTAGTCGATGGTTGGAAGAGTGCGCATGAGCGGCAAGCTTATCAGAGTGCAGAAAACAAATGACCGAGCCGGAAAGAGTTTCCAGCCCGGCAGAGAGTTAACCACTGCCGAGCGACGGACACAACTTACGACCGATCTGCAAGTTACGGCCCTGGAGTACAGTTGCGTTTTGTTCAGCTGGCACGCGCCATGTGGTCTAGTTCCTGCAATTTATTTGGATCAATCTTTATTTCCACCGCCCCCACATTTTCCTCGAGGTGTTTAACCTTGGAAGTTCCAGGGATGGGCAACATGACTGGAGATCGGGCCAGCAGCCATGCCAGAGCCAGCTGCGATGGGGTGACTTTCAATCGCGCTGCTATACGACTGATAGGGCTCTTAGAGCCCGATACCCCCCCGGCCCCGAGCGGGAACCAGGGAATAAAACCCATTTTCTCTCTCGCGCAATACTCCAGAACATCTTCCGATCCGCGGTCGGTGACGCTGTAACGATTCTGGACGCTGACGATGGGAACAATCGTTCGCGCATGCTGAATCTGCCGAACGCTTACTTCCGATAACCCTATGTGCTTGATTTTTCCTTGCGCTTGCAAATCCTTCAGGGCGCCGAGTTGATCTTCAGCCGGAACCTTGGGATCAATTCGATGCAGTTGATAGAGTGCAATCCGGTCGAGACGTAACCGTCGCAGGCTGCCTTCGCAAGCGGATTTCAGGTGTTCCGGCCTTCCGTTTTCGACCCAGCGATCGGGACCAGGCCGATCAAACCCTCCCTTGGTCGCTATCACCAAGTCTGCCGGATAAGGATGCAGCGCCTCAGCTATGATTTCCTCACTCACACCCGGACCGTAGGAGTCCGCGGTGTCGAGGAAATTGATTCCCAATTCCACAGCGCGCCGCAAGACCCGGACGGCTCCAGCCCGATCCGTAGACTCACCCCAGATTCCCTTTCCCGTGATTCGCATCGCGCCGAATCCCAGGCGCGTAACATAAAGATCGCCTCCAATCAGGAATTCGCCAGACTTTCTAGCCGGCGCCTGATTTTGTTGCGCGCTTCCCGGCATAGCAGATTTGTGATTCGGCATATGTTTTCCCTCCAGTGATGAAGATGACACCTGACGTGTCGAACCGCTCTTCTCTTTTGGAGCAGCGCGAAGCTAGCGGCGTCGCAAAAAAAGTACTTGTTTGCGTTACGTGCAATTCTCCAATACCTATCGACTGCGCAGTGTGCCGAGAAAGATTTAGGATTTTGCCTCAGAACCCATTGGCCAAGCGGTAATACAAATCGTTCCAACGCAACTCCTTCACGAAACCCGCAATCGTGGTATCCGCATCGATCAACAAGCATTCCATGCCGGCCATCTCCGCAAAATTCTCCAGGTGCTCCGGCTTGAGGGCAAAGCATAAAGCGGTATGATGAGCGCCACCCGCGTGGATCCACGCGGTTGCCGCAATTTTCAAGTTGGGTTCTGGCTTCCAGATCGCTCTCGCAACCGGCAGCTTGGGCAGAGGATGCTGAGGCTGGATCACATTCACTCGATTGACGATCAACCGAAACCGGCTTCCCATGTCGACCACCGAAGCATTCAGCGCTTTTCCAGTGGCAGCGGTAAATACCAGGCGCACCGGATCTGCCTTACCGCCGATGGAAAGCGGATGGATTTCAGCGGACGGTTTTTTGTTTGTGATTGACGGACACACTTCCAGCATGTGGGCGCCCAATACCTGAGCGCCACCTTTCAAGTGATAAGTGTAATCTTCCATAAAAGAAGCGCCGCCCTTGAGACCGTGGCTCATGACCTTCACCGCTCGCACGAGAGCTGCTGTTTTCCAGTCGCCTTCCGCCCCAAAACCGTAGCCATCGGCCATCAAACGTTGAACAGCGATTCCGGGGAGTTGTGCCAACCCGTGCAAATCCTCGAACGTGTCGGTGAAGGCCTGCGAGTCGGTCTCCTCGAGAAAACGTCGCAGGCCGATCTCAATCCTGGCAGCTTCAAGGAGAGATTGACGATTGGGCCCACCGCTGCGGAGCGATTCTGTCACTGCGTAGGCTTCGTCATAAACGGTCGCTAGCTGGTTAACTTGTGCTTCCGTCGCCTGCTGGATAGATTGCACTAAGTCTCCAACGCCGTAACCATTGACCGTATAACCCAGATCGATTTGCGCGCTGACCTTGTTTCCTTCAGTCACCGCAACGTTCCGCATGTTGTCACCGAAGCGGGCGACCTTCAGCTTTTGAGCATCGTGCCAGGCGCAGGCGGCGCGCGTCCATGCGCCCATCTCGGAGTGAACCTCCGGATCCTGCCAGTGTCCAACCACAACTTTGCGCTTAAGGCGCATGCGGGCTCCGATGAATCCGAATTCGCGGTCACCGTGAGCCGACTGGTTGAGATTCATGAAGTCCATATCAATGGTCGACCACGGCAGTTCCTCATTGAATTGAGTGTGCAAATGCAGCAGTGGCTTGCTAAGCGATCTCAATCCAGCGATCCACATCCGGGCCGGTGAGAAGGTGTGCATCCACGTGATGACACCGACGCAGTTCTTTGTACGGTTGGCGTCCTGGCACAACTGGTGAATCATTTCGCTGCTCGTCATCACGGGCTTCGCGACAATCTTGATCGGCATCTCAGGAGAGGAACCCAGCCCCGCCGCGATTGCGGTCGCATGCCGGTCAACCGTTTTCAGCGTTTCCGGTCCGTAGAGATGCTGGCTTCCGGTGACGAACCACGCTTCCAGATGCGATAGATCGATCATTCCGCCCTCCCTTCACCTGCCCGCTTCGGTATTCCGGCTTCGCTACTGTGCTCTCATTCGTGAACCATCAGGCCGAGTTCAGTCCCTTGCCGGTATCAAAACAAACCGGTCCTCGCCAAGCAGCATGCGAGTAAACGTTTGCCAAGGAATTATACGCTGAGACTTCCCCGGCCCGCAGCCCCGCTGTACCCGCATACTTGTTATTCCCAATGTTCGACCGATTACATCCAACACGCAGCCATCGTGCGTTTCGCCGCAATCACCCCGAATCGGGGAAATGAGGCGCTCGAAGCATCAACGTCACCGACTCGTGGGCCGTTCTGTACCATCGTACATATCCGGCGTAAACGATTGCCATATCTTTGATATCATCTCTGTTTTCCGGTCGCGGTTCGCAATACGGCGCTGCTATCCGATGGATATTCGCGAAATCGCAAAGCGTGCACGAGTTTCTACCGCTACTGTGTCCCGTACCATCAATCGAATTCCCACTGTCAATCCCCAACTCGCGAAGAGGGTCTGGAACGTCGTCGAAGAACTTGGCTATTATCCCAACACTCAGGCTCGCGCGCTCGTTTCCGGACGCAGCCGGATCTTTGGCCTGATCATTTCGGAGATCACAAACCCATTCTTTCCCGAGATCGTACAGGTATTCGAGCGCATTGCGGTTCAGCATCACTACGAAATCATGCTGACTTCGACCGGAAATGATCCGACGCAAATGGAGACGGCCGTGCGGCGAATGATCGAACGCCGGGTCGAGGGTGTTGCCATTATGACCTTTGGCATGGAAGAGGTCTTGCTCGAAGACCTGAAACTGCGCAAGGTGCCCCTGGTCTTCGTTGACGTGGGGCCAGCGCGTCCTAGGGTCAGCAATATTCGGATCGACTACCTCCACGGGATTCGGCAGGCCGTCCAGCATCTGGCTGCGCTTCGTCACCACAAGATTGCCTTCATCTCCGGTCCTCTGCACTTGAAGTCGGCGGAGGCCCGCAGGCAGGCTTTTCTCGCTTCGATGGCGGAGATTGGGTTGGAGGTTGACAAGAATCTGATCGTGGAAGGAACTCATACGATTGAAGGGGGGATCGCCGCGTTCGGCAAACTGTTGGCTGCACCCACCAAACCTACGGCGGTACTCTGCTCTAACGACATGACGGCCATGGGGGTGATGAGAAAAGCGTACGAAGAAGGAATTCGGATTCCCGTGGATCTCTCGGTGATTGGCTTCGACGATATTCGTTTAGCGCAATTTGTTTTGCCTGCGCTTACGACGGTTCAGATGTCCCAGGCCGAGCTTGCTCGTTTGGCTTTCAGTGCTCTTCTCACAGAGTTGCAGCGCGACGCGCCCTCGGCCACTGGCACCGAGTTTGTACTAAAAACGCACCTTGTGCTCCGCGAGTCTACGCGGCTGGCTTCCGGCAACGCTAAGCTCTCCGCCGGTAAGAAACAAGTGCGATCGTAGCGCCTTCCCTTCCGACGCCCCCCTAACCGGCATCAAGCTCCCCATTGCAGCACCGTATAGGAACGGGCCGGAACCTCAAACCTGGTGCGCCCCCCGGCAGTGCCAGGCTTGTCGAAAGCCTGTGGAGCGACCTGTTTCGGGGATTCGAAGGTGTTGTAGGCCTTCAAATCGTTGCCGGTCAGAACCGTCGAGTTCAGCAGCTTTCCGGGCGCCATGTTCTGCCAATTAATTTCAATCGTATGAGTTTTAGCCAGATCTCGATTGAGGATGAACAGCGAGACTCCGCCGTCGTCCGGGTTCAGGGTTCCTGCCACATCGAGATACGGGACCCGGCCCAGATCCGAAACCTCGTATGTGGGAGCATCCACGACCACATTCAGCACAGTGCCGCGCGCCCATTGCAATGCCCAACTGTAAGGATAATAGATGGTCTGGCGTAACAGACCTTTTTCATTGGTGACGATCGGAGCGATTACGTTGATCAATTGCGCCAGACACGCGATCTTGATGCGGTCTGCGTTACGCATCAGAGTGTTCACAATTCCGCCGACGAGCAGCGCATCCTCCAGGTTATAAACCTCTTCCAGTAGATGCGGAGCTTCATGCTCATGTCCATTCATGGCTTCGGCGTCGCGGGCACGGTACCATACGTTCCATTCGTCAAACGACAGCCAAAGTTTTTTTGGCGACCGCTTATGCCCCCGAACCATATCGCACACGGCGAGTGTCTCGGTGATCTGGCGCTCCATGCTTAAGTTCATCGCTAAAAACTTTGCGCTATCTCTACCGGTCTCTTCCTGAGTGTTGCCGATATAGCGATGCAGAGACAGTGCGTCGACGTACTCGTAGCACTGCTCTAGGACTTCACGGTCCCATTCCAGATAAGTAGGCATGCCTGCACCACTGGATCCGCAGGCAATGAGCTTGAGAGAGGGATCGACGGCACGCATCTGGCGGGCGGCGTCCTGCGCTTTCAGTCCGTATTCGGTCGCCGTCATGTGCCCGATTTGCCACGGACCATCCATCTCGTTACCCAGGCACCAGTGTTGCACCTTGTACGGTTGTTCAATGCCGTGGCTGCGCCGCAGGTCGCTCCACTTCGTTCCTTTCTCAAGGTTGCAATATTCCACTAACGCGGCCGCTCTCTCCGCGGTGCCCGTACCGAGGTTCAGCCCCATCAGAGGAAGCGCCCCGGCCATCTTGCTCCACTGCATGAATTCGTTCGTGCCGAACTGGTTGGTATCGATTGTGTTCCATGCTTTGTCGAGAACGCGCGGGCGGTCTTTTCTGGGTCCGACTCCGTCCAGCCAGTTATATCCGGAGACAAAATTTCCGCCCGGATACCGAATAATCGGAACTCCTAGATTTCGAACTTCTTCCGTCACATCTTTGCGGAAACCGTTCGCGTCCGACAGGGATGAGCCCGGATCGTAAATGCCGTCATAGATGGCACGGCCCAAATGCTCCAGGAATGATCCGAACAGATTTCGGTCGAGAATGCCGGTCGTTCGGCGCGAGTCGATGTAAGTACGCGCAACGGCTGTAGATTCAGCAGGCGCGGGCGCCGCAGTTTGACCGGATGCGAAGCGGCTACCAAGAAGATTCGCCGAGCACGCAACTCCAACCCCGGCGGCTTGCTGCAAGAACTTTCGTCTAGTGCCTGAAGACATATGTGGATTCTCCTGGACAATCTTCTGGGGTGTACAGATCCAGACTCGGTCTCAATGCTCGAAATTGTTCAGCGTTCACGGACCGACTTGGCAATCTGAATTAAAGCGGGCAACACTTGTCCCAGTTCGCTTTTTCCCGGTTCGCCGAAAAGAAAATAGAGCCTACGATAGTGCGTGTACAGATCTTCGTACACTCTCTGGGCGGTTTTCTCCGGTTCGTGGACCTTAAAAGGCGAACAGATTTTCTCTTGCGCCTCTTCAATCGTCTTGAAAGTGCCGGCCGCAAGAAATGCGAAAATCGCAGACCCAATCCCCGTGACCTTTTTGCTGGGGACCAGCACCGGCCTGCCGAGCACATTCGCATAAACCTGATTGAGCACGGGATTGTTCTGCGGAATGCCGCCGCCGTTAATAACGCGCAAGGTCGGCGCTCCGTAGTCACTCATACGATCGAGAATCACGCGGGTGTGAAACGCGGTTCCTTCGATGGCCGCGAATAGTTCGTCCTGGGCGGTGTGTTGAAGATTCCATCCCAGCGTGATTCCGCCAAGATTCGGATTGACCAGTACTGTTCTGTCACCGTTATCCCAGGTGATGCGCAGCAATCCGGTTTGGCCGGCGCGGTACGATTCCAGGCCCTTGCTCAATTCGGCGACGGTGGTATTCGCTCGTCGCGCGATGGCGCTGAAAATGTCTCCGGTGGCCGAGAGTCCGGCCTCGACGCCCGTGAATTGAGGGTGCACGCTTCCCTTCACCACGCCGCAGACCCCGGGAATCAACGCGGCCTGTTTCGCGTACGCAATAATGCAAGTCGAGGTGCCGACCACGTTGACGACATCTCCTTCTTTCACCCCGGCGCCAATGGCGTCCCAGTGCGCATCAAACGCTCCCACGGGAATGGGAATCCCGGCGCGCAAGCCGAGCTTTTCCGCCCACTGAGGCGCAAGGGTTCCTGCAATCTTGTCGGAGGTAGCGTACTGCCCTTCTAACTTCGCGCGAACTCCCGCCAGCAACGGATCAACTTTCACCAGAAAGCTCTCCGGAGGAAGCCCGCCGAGAGATGCATTCCACATCCACTTGTGGCCCATGGCACAGATGCTTCGCTTCACTTCCCTTGGATTGGTTATTCCGCACAGTGTGGCCGCAACCATGTCGCAATGCTCGAATGCACTGGCAAATTTCTCACGCTTGCTAGGGTTGTGCCGGAGCCAGTGAAGAAGCTTCGCAAATCCCCATTCAGACGAATACACGCCTCCGCACCATTGGATGGCCTCCAGTTTTTCGCGGTGCGCGAGTTCCGTGATTTCAGCAGCTTCTTGTTTTGCGCGGTGATCGCACCACAAGTAGTACTCATCCAACGGAGTTAGATCGGCAGCAACTGGAATCACACTGGAACCGGTGGTATCGAGTGCGATGGCTTCTAGTTGATCCCCGCGAATCCCCGCTTTCTTGATTGCATCCTTGGTAGCGGATGCCAGCGCACGCATGTGATCCCCATGAGACTGGGTCGCATAGTCCAAATCCTCACGCTTGCGGTGCAACGGATATTCGGAGATGGCGGAGCCAATCAAGCCGCGCTCGCTATCGACCAGGGACACGCGGACACTGAGCGTGCCGAAATCGACTCCCGCGACAATTGCCATCGGTCCACCTTCTTGTGCCAATAGAGAGCAACGACGACCAGATCTACCGGCGACCTACCAACGGAAAGAGAAGACTGCGCGTTGTAGGATTCATTCTGGGAGATCTGTGAAGTTAAGTAATTGCCACCTGCTTGCGCCGGATGTGCTGGATATAGTAAACGTTTGCTGTATACAGTGCTACAATTTTCCGGCAAAGCCTTGCTCAAGTCGAGAGGACAGATATATGCCGTCCGCAGTAAACCGTAGAACCTTCCTGAAAGCGACCAGTGTAGCCGCAGCGGGCGCCTGTGCCGCGAATGTGCTCCCGACCTGGGCGGCCTCCGAAAAAAGCCTCATCGCTATCCCCACCCCACTCACAACCTTTGCATACTCCGATGTTCAGCTGCTCGACGGACCCATGAAACGCCAGTTCGAGGAGAATCACGCCCGCTTTCAGAGTCTCGACGACGATCGCATGCTGAAAGTTTTCCGGCAGGTCGCCGGTCTGGCGGCTGCGGGCGAAGATATGGGCGGCTGGTATGACCTTACTGGATTCAGTCTCGAAGGGAACGACTTCCATGGTTTCATTGCTGGCCACAGTTTCGGACAGTATGTCTCAGCCCTGGCCCGAGCCTACGCAGTCACGGGATCGGAGGCGACCCGGGCCAAGGTCAATCGCCTGGTGAAAGGCTACGGAGAGACGCTGGATGCGAAAGCTAAGTTCTTCGTCGATTATCGTCTCCCGGCGTACACCTACGACAAACTGTCTTGCGGCCTGATTGACGCTCATGAGTTCGCGCACGACCCGATGGCCATGGACATTCATGAAAAGCTCACTCGGGCTATGGTGGCGTATTTGCCTGAGAAAGCCTTGTCTCGGGCGGAACAGCGTTCCCGCCCGCATAAGGACCCATCCTACACTTGGGACGAGACTTATACTTTGCCCGAAAATCTCTTCCTCGCCTATCAGCGCAGCGGCAAGTCGTTTTACCGCGATATGGCTCAACGCTATTTGGAGGATGACAGCTACTTCAACCCTCTTTCCGAGGGTAACAATGTGCTCCCGTTCGAGCACGCGTACAGCCATGTCAACGCCTTCAGCTCTGCCATGCAGGCCTACATCACGCTGGGGAGCGAGAAGCATCTGCGAGCAGCGAAGAACGGCTTCGAAATGCTTCAGGCTACGCAAAGTTTCGCGACCGGAGGCTGGGGGCCGAATGAGGCGTTTGGAGAACCGGGGACGGGGCAGCTGGGCAACAGTCTCACCTCAACTCACGCCAGCTTTGAAACTCCCTGCGGAGCGTATGGACACTTTAAAATCGCGCGCTATCTTTTGCGCGTGACAAAGGATTCGCGCTACGGCGACAGCATGGAGCGAGTGCTTTACAACACCATTCTCGGAGCCTGGCCGGTACAGGCGGACGGGACGTCGTTCTACTACTCGGATTACGCTTCGACAGGCAAGAAAGTTTGGCACCGAGACAAATGGCCGTGCTGTTCCGGGACGTTTCCGCAACTCGCCGCCGACTACCACATCAGCACCTATCTGCGCTCAGCGGATGGCGTGTATGTGAATCTATTCACACCTTCGCGCGTTCAATGGAAAGATGGAGTGGGACAATACGGAATAAGGCAAGAAACCAAGTATCCATTCGACAATAAAATCCTGATCGAGGTATCGGCTTCGCAGCCCACGGAGTACACGCTCTATCTCCGAATTCCCGCTTGGGCCGGGCCCAATCCGGTGCTCTCAGTAAACGACAAACGGATCTCTGAACCGGTAGAATCGGGCACTTTCGCCAGGGTCCGGCGAACCTGGAAAGACGGCGATCGCGTAGAGCTCGAACTTGCGATGCCGTTGCGCCTGGAAGAGGTGGACACAAACCATCCCAACACAGTGGCACTCGTTCAAGGGCCGCTCGTGCTATTCGCAGTAGCCAATTCCCAGCCCACCTTCGAAAGGAATGCGCTGCTGCAAGCAAAGAACGCAAATAATGCAGCTGGAGACTGGCTCGCAAACTCAGCCGACGGCAGCAGCATAGCCATGCGTCCTTTCATGAATATCGATAAAGAGAGCTACAGCACATACGTGTTGCTGAAGTCTTGAGGGAATCGCGAGATCAAAAGGTTTCGAATCATGCGAAAGGCCCACTTGCGAACTACTGTCCTGATTTCTCTGGTTTTATGTATTGCAACAGCGGGATGGGCCGCCAACAAAACGGCCTCCGGCAAAACCTCTGAAGCGCACCACTGGAAGGAGACCTCGAATACACGCACGATCCGTCGATCGCCAAAGACGGCGATACCTGGTACTTGTTTGGAACGGCGAACGGGCCGGTGAGAAAGGGAGAACTGCCGGTCCGATGTTCTCAGGATCTGCATCACTGGCGGCTTTGTGGTTACGTGCTGGAGAAGATTCCCGACTGGATTAGTAAAGAAAGGCGACCACGATGGAGCTTTGGGCGCCGGACATCTCTTATTTCGATGGCGGATATCATCTCTACTATGCATTTTCGGTTTTCGGCAAGAATACGTCAGGCGTTGCGCTTCTCACGAATAAGACACTTAACCCGAGCAGTCCCAACTTTCGCTGGGTCGATAAGGGGCTCGTTCTGCGCTCCCGGCGGGAAGATAACTTCAACGCGATTGATCCAAATCTTGTGATTGACGAAAAAGGACAGACCCGGCTGGCGTTTGGAAGCTTCTGGATCAAAATGCGGCAGATCGATCGCAAGACGGGCCTGTTGTCGTCAACCGATACTAAGCTCTGTTCTCTGGCCAGCGTCCAGTTCGATGGCCTTCTTGTATGCCGCTGTGGCTGCCTCGATCTGATTTTTGCCGTCGAGGCTCAGACCGAGATTGTCCACAGCCTTTATATTCGCAGGATCGCGCTGGAGCACCGTCTGAAATGCGTCGATCGCCCGTTTGCGGCGAACAAATCTTTCCAGCCGTCATTGTCGAAGTCGAGAAAGCCCGTTCTCCATCGGGACAGCCGAGGACAGCTGCCCCCCACACCGCCGCATGGGCGCTCCCGGTTGATACAACGCCCGGCCTTTGAGGAGCCGCTTGGGATGCAGCGGGGGAAGAATCTGTTTTTTGCTGCGTGCCGAGGCAAGCAGTCAGAGAGAATATGAAAAAAATACGAAGACATACGGCCCACGCACCCAGATTCATTCCTGCTCCGCTACCGCTAAAAATCTCCCCGGCTTCAAGACCTTCCGGCTTGCATACTTTGCGTCAAGCGCCTGATCAATTCAGTTTCCTTTGAGTCGTACGGCGTGCCATCTTTGTGGAAGATGTCATGAAACCACAGCGGCGGTTCCTGGTTGTAGGGCTTCTCCCATGAATCCCATGGATAGATGGTCTGGGTTTTACCATTTACGAATCCCCAGTTGTAGGCGCCGACATGCTCTTCCTTGAGCATGGGAAGAATCGCGGCAAACGTGCTGCCCAGCGGCCGCGCCATATATTCCGTGCAGATGATTGGTCGCTGGAAATGGCGCAATGACGCGATGCGCTTCCTCATGACGTCGGGAGGGTCATAACAATGAAAAGTTATAACGTCGGAATTATCCAGCTGAAAGCGCGCCATCTCGCTTAACTTGATGTCCGACCAGTCCCCCTTCCAAACCCCGCTGGTGAGCGGCTGCGACGGCTTTGCGCTGCGAGCCCATCCCCACTCCAGCTTGAGCAAGCGCAATGCTGCCTCGGCCCGGTTGCCGGACTCTTGCGCTTTGTACTGAGCGCTGTCATTATCGGGCTCATTCATCAAATCCCAGATCAGAATCCTGCGGTCGTCGCGGAAGTGCGCGATCACGCCGATGATATAGGGTTTCAACTGCTTGTCCCACGTCGAGGCGTCGTGCAGGATTTTATCGCCCGGCGCCTGCACCCATCCTGAATTGTGAACGTGCGGCCTCGGTTCGCGCTGCTTGCCCAGGTGTGGATTCGGATCCCACACGGAATCCAGAAGAACAAACATGATACGAATGTGGTGTTTGTCGGCGAGCGCGAGAAATTCGTCCATGCGCTTCAGAAAACCGGCCGAGTCCTGCTGCCATAGCAGGTTGTGGAGAAACACGCGCATCGTGTTCATGCCCAGACCCTCAGCCCAACCGAGTTCACGATCGATCGTCGGCAAGTCGAAGGTACCGGCTTGCCACATTTCCAGTTGATTGATCGCGGTGCTGGGAATGAAGTTGCTTCCTACCAGCCAAGGCTGATTCGCGTACCACGCATTAGCGCGCTCTGTTGTCCAGGGTTGGTCGGCCGAAGCAAAAAGCGTCGGCAAGACAATGGCAAATCCAACAACCGCCAGAAGAGCGGCCGATTTATTTCGCATGGATCCTCTCCAACACACAACTTTGCCCGATATGGACGATCGAGCCTAGCGTCGCTTCAGGTCCACTGCACAGCTCACGTAAGCTGTACAGCAAGCTTCGTGACTGAGGCCGCGGGAAAGCGGAAAGTCAAGGCGTCTTCGTTGATGTCCACGCCCTGCGTCCGCGGCACAACCACATTTTTATCGGCGAACGTGTTATGCGCGTGAATATCGGAATTGGTCAGCACCGTCGCCGTTGCCGATTTAATTTTGGCGCCGCGTACAGCCACCTGCGTATCTCGCGCGTCATTCACATCGGGATTGACCACCGTCAGGATTAGATCTTTATCGTGTAACGAAGCCGACCCCTTCAGTCCCCAGAAACTCGCAGGCTTGCCATCGCGATCATAGCTGATCGTCGGGGCGGAAAAAATTGTGCGCAGCGCTTGCCCGCCCTGGTGGGCGGCATACATCGCAAATACGTGCCCCACAGGCGTCACTACGAACCGGTCTTCGTGCGCCAGATAGAGGCTGTTCAGGCAATTGATCAATTGCGCGCAATTCGCCATCGCTATTTTTTCCGGATGGCGGTTGAAGATGTCGAGCGTCATCCCGCTGAAAACCGCATCGCGCAGCGTCGGCATCTGCTCGAGTTGATCCCCTGGGGTCGCCTCGCTTCCCGGCCTGTACCACGGACCCCACTCGTCAACCACCAGTTTCACCGAGTGTTCCGGATCTTCCTCGCCCATGATTTGCCAGTGGCCATTGACAAGCCCTTCCATGCGGTCGCCTTCGCGGAGCAGTTCATACCAATCCACCGCATCGAATTTCAAGGCGTCGCCCTTGCCCTGCACCCAGTCGCGCGTCCGGCCGCGGCTCAAATTCCACGCATAATGATGCAGAGCCCAGCCGTAAACTCCACGCAGCGCAAATCGGCCTTTTCGGGCGATCTCCTCGAAGAAGCCGCGCGTCCAGCCCCAGTCGTCAACATTCGGGCCGGACGCAATGAATGACAGCTCCTCACGACTCCCGGGCGTGGATCGGGCTTCATAGCGCGGCACCCATGTGATGAAGCGACGGAACTCGACCGCATACTCTTGCGCAGTGAAATTCCCGCCGCAGCCCCAGGATTCATTGCCCACCCCCCAGAAGCGCACGTTAAATGGTTCCTTGAACCCACCGGCAGCGCGCATGTCGGCGAGGGTTGTGCTGCCCGCGGGCGAGTTGCAATATTCCACCCAGCGGTAGAGCTCTTCTGCGGGCAGGCTGCGCAGGTTCGCTGCCAGGTAAGGCTCACTGCCGATCAGCTTGCAGAAATGCACGAACTCATTGGTGCCGAACTGATTCGGGTCATATCGATGGCTGGCGGGCGCTTCGGGAGATTCCCCTTGATTCCAGAAATTCGTCCTCCGCGGACGCTTCTCCGCCGGCCCAAGTCCGTCTCGCCAGTCATAGCTATCAGCGAAACAGCCACCGGGGAAACGCACTACTGGAGCTTTGATCTTGCGCATTTCGTCAACGAGTTCCTTGCGAATTCCATCGACGTTCGGAATTTTTGAATTGGCGCCCACCCAAATACCGTCATACACCACGCCGCTCAGATTTTCCGTGAAGTGGCCGTAGATATTGGAAGAAATCGTTCCCAGGGGTTCGTTGGTGAGCACTTCGATTCTGGAATCCGTGCCACTTGCCTGCGCCCATGCCAAGGGAAGAGAAACTTTGGACGCGAAAACTGCTCCTGCTCCTGCCAGGCCTGCGCGAAGAAACTGACGGCGTTTCATCATGTCCGTACCTCGTTCCAAGGCTCCCGTACCGCCGGACATGGTAAACGTTTGCCATTGAGGATGCTATAGTCTTCGGACTTAAAGTAACCGCGGCCCCGGCCGTCGCTGCCACTGAAATCCCGCCGTCCCATGAACCGCCCTTCTTTTCATTCGCGTAAAGTATTTTGCCCTATCCTGATTTTCGTGTTGGTTTGACTAATTGCAAAATATTTCACACTTTGCCGAGGCCGTGCGTGAAATTCATTGGCCCGTAAAACAACCTCTCGCCGTTGAAGCGGCAACTAAGGGCACAAGTCAACCTCGCTATCGACTCTATGCGGATAATTGAGTCTCATTTGTGCCGAAACCCACCATAGTCAGGCCTTCCCGAACCAACTTCTCTAGAGAGGTACGTATGCGTTGCGCCCACCTGATCCTGATTTCGTCGTTTCTCCTCAGCTTCGCCAACTTTGCTTTTTCCCAAACCAACGACGTTACCCACCGGCCTCAATTAGCGAGATCGTATGGGGACACGCCTTTGGCTTTCGAGTTGAACCAGGGACAAGCAGCCGCAGGAATCCAGTTTCTCTCTCATGGCGCAGGGTCAACTGTGGAACTTGGCGCAGACCGAGCCATCTTCACCCTTGCTCAGAAAGATCAGGGAAATCCCCACAGCGTCACATTCCAGTGGCTAGGCGCCAGCCAATTGACGAAAGCCGCCGGCGAAAACGAACTCGCCGGACACACGAACTATCTGGTTGGCGATCAGGCGCATTGGCTCCGCGGCATCCAGAATTACGGACGTATCCGTTACCACTCTATTTATCCGGGCGTAGATCTCGTTTATTACGGCAACCATCGCAAGCTGGAATATGACCTCGAGTTAGCCCCTCAGGCGGACGCTGCGAAGATCGTGCTCAACGTGCAAGGCGCGGATCACGTGATCCCGCAACCGGATGGTAGCTTATTGATTGAGACTCCTGCCGGGGACATGGATTGGCAAAAGCCTGTTGCGTATCAGATCAAGGACGGTCAGCGTACAGATGTTCAGGTTTCGTACAAGCTGCGACAAGAAGGAAACCCTGGCGTTCGAACTGGGCCCATACGATCACTCGCTTTCTCTCACCATCGATCCGACTCTGGCTTACGCGGCCGTAATCGGGCCCACCGGGTTCCCACAATATGTGGCGGCCGACAACAGCGGCAGCGCCTATCTGGTGAACTCCACGATAAGCCCCCAATATCAAACAACTCCTGGGTCCTACATGCCTACCGGCCAATTCAGCTGGCAGTCTCCGCCGTCCGAGTATGGCGGATCGGGTCACCCGCTTCTGGCGATTACGAAGTTTAGTTCCGACGGTTCCACTCTGGTGTATTCGACATACCTCGGGGGATCCGAGTTCGTCTGCTCCAATCCCAATGCCGAAACGCCCTCCGGAAATCACCCGGGTGGAATAGCCGTTGACGTCAATGGCAACGCCATCGTCACCGGCACTACTGATGACACTAATTTCCCCGTAACCGCCAATGCTATTCAGAAGACCGACAAGAACTGCGCTGTGGCGCAGGACGCGATCGTTTCGAAACTGAGCGCCGACGGATCGAGCCTGCTCTACTCAACCTATCTGGGCAGCAGCGGGAACGATAGTGCCACCGCAGTCACGGTCGATGCCAGCGATAATATTTATGTCACCGGCCTGGCACAGAATAGTGACTTTCCCAGCACCAAGAACTTGTCGAGTTGTACGGGATATTGCGATGACGTCTTCGTGACCAAAATCAATGCCAGCGGTTCTCTCGGCTACTCTTTACTTTTTGGTGGAGTGAATTCCGGGATGAGTTGGCCGGGTTCGAATGCAATCGCCGTGGATAGTAGCGGCAATGCTTACGTCGCCGGTTATACTCAGGTCCCGCTTCCTGTGGTTAATGCCCTGGAGCCGACTTTTAACTCTGGGATTGACGGCTTTGTCGGTGAACTGAATTCGGCCGGAACCGGCTTTAACTTCCTAACCTATCTTGGCGGCAGCAAGGAATCCAGCGCCAATGGAATCGCTGTAGACTCGGGCGGCAATATCTATGTTGCCGGCTGGACAACAGACAACGATTTCCCCATCGCGAACGCCTACCAATCGCAAAACAAGGCGTATCCAAGCTTCTCGGGTTTTCTCACCAAGTATTCGCCGGGCGGCCATAGCTATGTTTATTCCACCTATCTGGGCGGCTCCAAGAATACCCAACTCGTCGCCGTTGGAGTTGGTCCGGGCGGAAAGGCTTTTGTTGACGGCAACAGCGGAGCAAGCGACTACCCCGTGACTCCCGATGCCTTCGAACCTACCAATGCCCCAAATTACTTTTTGACCGTTTTTACCGCGTTTGAACCGAGCGGAAGCTCACTGTTTTATTCCACCTACCTGGGAGGCCAAAGTGTCGGTGAGTTGACGCAGTCCGAGTCGATCGCTGTCACTCCAGATGGACAATCCGCCTTTGTAGCCGGAACCAACTTTAACCAGAACAATGCCATGGATTTTCCGGTGACCCCTGGCGCGTACGACGAGCCCCATAATGGCGACCCTTCCAACAATACCGGTCATGCCCAAGTCTCGGATTCCTTCGTGGCGAAGTTCTGCATGACTTGCACATCGCCCGCCAGTATCACAATTACCACGCCGCAGAATGGCGCGGTTGTTACTAGTCCCGTACATTTCGTGGCGAGCGCCTATGATCCCGACGGCGTGGCGGCGATGCAGATTTATGCTGTGCCTGGCAAAGTCGCCTACCAGACCAATTCCAACAGTATCAACACCAATCTCAGCATTGCTCCCGGAAGCTACGACGTAGTTGTGCAGGAGTGGAATAACTCGGGCGGGTACCTCAAGAAAAGTGTCAACATCACCGTGCAGAATGCCGCACCCACCGTAACCATTTCTTCGCCAGCTCCGGGCGCCACGGTAAGCGACCCGGTGCACGTGGTGGCTACCGCGAAGGTAAACGGAACGGGAACGATTGTTCATTACCGTGTCTATTCCGGACCGGGCGTGGCCGTATATGACGTCAACGGCAGCACGCTGAATGCGAATATCACTTTGCCCCAGGGAGCGGTGGATATGACGGTCGTAGCCTGGGATTCAACCGGCACGGCGGGTGCCGCCAGCGAAAACATTACCGTGAACGGCGGAAGCTCGGGGGGCTCACAGGTAACCATCTCTTCCCCGGCGAACTATGCGAGCGTGAGCTCGCCGGTGACCTTCGCGGCGAGCGCAACGACGACCTGCAGCGCCGGCATTTATGCTCTGCAGATTTACACCAGCCCTGGAGTGGTCGCCTACACCGCCTACAGTTCGAGCGTAAACCAGGCCATCAGTCTTTCACCCGGCTACTACTACGGAGCAGTGCAAGCCTGGGACAACTGCGGAGCAACGTTCAAGACCAATGTGCAGTTCCAGGTCAAGTGAGCGTGAGATAAGACGATACGAAGTGGACGGCTCTCGCGGTGGAGGCAGTGGTCCATGATTCAACCGGCATAACAGCCTCCTTTTGCGAACCTAAACGCCGCTCAATGCAATCAGGTGGCTACAACGAGACCGCCTGCGGCACGAATGACCTCGCCGGTGATCCAGGCTGATTCGTCGGACGCCAGGAACACGGCCAGCGGGGCGATATCCGTGACGCGACCGAGCCGGCCGAGCGGCGTCTTCGCCGCCAGAACGGCGTCGGCGCCGCCTTCAAAGGTCCCTGCGGTTGCGTTGCCTTCGGTTTCTGTATGGCCGGGAGCGATGGCGTTGACGCGTATCTTGCGCGGCGCCAGTTCGAGCGCCAATCCCCTGGTCAGGGTTTCGATGGCGCCTTTCGTGGAAGCGTATAGCAGGGCGCCCACCACCGGATGCGAGCCGACGATCGAGCTGAGGTTGATGATGCTCCCGCCGTCGGCCCCGAACCGCTTGATCGCCTCCTGCACGGTGAGAATCACCCCGAGAACGTTGATGTCGTAGTGGAGGTGAAAGCTCTTTTCGGTGATCTCCGCGACGGCGCCGAAGCCGAATACCCCGGCGTTGTTGACCAGAACGTCCAGTCTTCCGAACGCGGAATCTACTTCTTTGAATAACCGCGCGACATCTGCGGCCTTGGACACGTCGGCCCCGACCGCGATCGCCTCGCTCCCGCTGCCGGTAATCGCCTGAGCGACGCGTTCGGCGCCTTCCCGGTCGGAGGAAAAGTTCACGGCCACGCGCGCGCCCGCAGCTCCCAAGGCCGTTGCAATCCCAGCGCCTATGCCTTTGGACGCGCCCGTCACTATTGCCACTTTATTAGATAGTCTGCTCATGATTCACCATGGTTCTTGATCCGACCCACGTAACCGCGACGTCCACCACCGTGAATTACGCCTAGCGCTTATAACGAGCGAGCGCTTGATTACCGTCGCACAAGCTGGCAAAGGGACGAAAAATGGCATGGACGGACTTAACTCATTGAAAGCAAAAGGACTGGCGGAGAGAGTGGGATTCGAACCTAGGCTCTCCAACAAAATCAACAAATTAGGAGGCGCGAATGGCACACCAAACCTCCGCAATTCGGCGAAAACAAACAACTCCACGTCCTATTGGACGCTTAATGGACGTTGATTTCTTCGGGGTCACGTTTTTTGTTCTCGTTGCATATGAATCGAGCGTCGTGAACAGTTGCTCGTCTCGCAAACCGACGCAAGGACCACCTGATTAAGAGTTATGGTTCTCGATTCGGCTGCAGCGTTATCAACTGCAGCCCCGCATGGACGGCTTCCAAAAACGTTGAAAAAGTTGGCGAAATCGAACGACATCTAACTGCGAAGGACACAAAAAGGACACAGCGCCCCTTACCCGACAGTGTCCTGATCTCGACGGATCCTTTTCGTCTGTGGCGTCGCCGTGAAAGACCCCCTGACGGCTTTACAAGAACTTAGAGGGCGCAGGTGGTGCTGTAAATACCTCTAAGACACCCGTGGGAGCAGTAGGAACACCTTATCGTTACATCATCGTTACATGAAGAATGACACTCGTTTGCCGACTCAAATGGACTGGCTCTGCACCCGTCGAATTCATCCCAGAGGATGACGAAGAGGCTCGCCTCTTCGCTACAAATCATCGGACATCTGTTTGGCTACGCACAGGCGACAAACACGCGCGCACTCGCGCTCGTCGGCGATCCTGACGCTTAGCGCCTACGAGCTCCTTTTTTCCTTTTCGTCCCCTATTGCAACAACCATCTCTATAAGGACCGAGGATGATGCGCTGCGTCGTAAAGCGCCATGACTTCGATCCACACCAACGAGAAGGTGCGATGAGCGAGAACGACTTTGAGCGCTTCGCGAGCCCCGCATTAACACGCCTGGACCAATATCTTCGAGCCTCTGATGTCCGGTCTGTGTAGGGCGTTCCAATTGAGCGATGAGGAATCCCGCAAGTGCCGAAATCGGATGGCTCCTCAGGTAGGAGTCGAACCCGGAAAGTCTACGCTGCAAGGTAGACGTTCGGGGTTCGCGTCTTCAGATGTGCTGCATCTTTCAATCACTTGCAGCCTCTCCGGGGGCGAATCCGGGGCCATTTGGCTCCAATAGAGCTTCACGATGGCTAACGCCAGTCCATGAGCGGCTTTTCAGAGTGCTACCTCGACAGGGTAGCCGTCCGTTAGATTTCGCCGCTCTCTGAGCGTCGCGGACATCGAGAGCTTCAATTTTTGTATTTTCCCGCCGCCTGTTGAAACGCCCGGGGCGTCTCGACGGGAAGGGTAAAGCTAAATCGGCTGCCCCTCCCCACTTCGCTTTCCACACTGAGTTCTCCGCCATGCTGCTCTATCAGTCGCTTGGCTATCGCTAAGCCGAGGCCCGTGCCTTCTTTCTTTGCGCTTCCTTCGCCACGCTTCCTTCGCCAACTTGACGAAACTCATCAAAGATGATTGCTTGATCCTCTGGCCGGATGTGGCAGCCGCGGCGAATTGTCTAAGCACATAGAACGCCGGGCATAGAAATGCCAGACGGTTCAACGAGACGACTCATCCGCGTTCTTGTCAGTCCACCCTCACGCTGCTTCACGAAGGCAACAGAAGGGGGACTCGCAGAGACTCCAGTTTTCGGACCGGAAGAGCGATTGCTAATCGCTTCATTTCTTTCTTGGCTGACCACCACTCTCGCGCGCACTGACAGCCTTCTTGCCGCCCGATCCGCCGCTCTCTCGCGTGCTCATGGCTGATTCGCCGTCGTTCCCATATTCTTTCGAAATGCTGCTTCTGCTACTGCTTCAGGCTTTGTTGGCATCGATTGTCCTCCTCTGATTCAGTTAAATTTCCGATACGTCCAAACGGGTTGATTCACTCATACATCAAAGGTCAACTGCGATCTCGGCTCCCCTCAATCTTTCAGCGGCGAAAGGTTGGGACAAATCCGATTAGTAACGCAAACGCTCTTGCGTCCATGAAAAGGTAAGCAAGATCTGTGACCCAGGCAAGAAGCGTTCAGCGACTACAAAACTTTCGCGACCTCGATTGCTGTTCCGAGCTGGCTATCTCTTCCTTCTTTCAACGCGTCGCGCGAGAGTTCCATAGAAAACTTCGGCACGATGCCATTGTTCTCCAGCATCCGCCCCTGCCACGTAATATACGCAGCAACCGGGAGGCCAAGAATGTATCCGCAGCCAACCTTGTAAGCGCTGCCGCTCAGGAGACGGCCGGGCGTCTTCGTTCCCACGATGGCTGCCAGATTATTTTCCTCCGCAAACGCTGAGACCATTTCGCCGGCGCTCGCCGTGTGCTCGTTTACCAATAATACGACTCGACCGTGGAATCGCTGCTGGCCGAGTCCTTCGGTGACCACGAGGATAGATTTTTCAACGAAGGCATATCGAGCCGCTAGCCATATGAGAGTCGCTTTGTGCGACGGAATGCGTCCGAATCGAGTCAGTTCCTCACGACGATAGGCGCGCTCGCGACGTTTCCGCGTGAGGCTGTAGCCCACCTCCAGCTTTCCAGGTGTCAAATAACTCATCAGGCGTAACCCGCCGATTCCTCCCCCAGTATTGCCGCGTAGATCGACAATGAGCCGACTGCATCCGGCGAGTGCGGCGATGCCTCGGTCGATGTCCTTCGCTACGTCGATACCGATGGCGCCCGGAAACATTGCGACTCTCAGCAATCCAATTTCGTCGCTCAGCTTTTCAGTCGTGACCGCCTGCGGCGCCGTGACCGGATGCTTCTGGGACTTTGGCATCGGCAATTGAACATTGACCTTCTGCACTTCGCCGTGGAGCTTTTCAATAAGAAGATTCGCGGATTCGCCTAATCGATATCCACAATCTCCATGATCGCGCCAAGCGATTTGTGATTGGGGTTGTTCTGAAGCGAATGTTTGAGGAAAAGGAAGCTTCCGGATCGGCGCGGCCGCTGGTATTCGTAGTACTTGATGAATTGAACAAGTACGCACCGCGAGAAGGCTGGAGCCCTATTAAAGATGTCATTCTCGACATGTCGGAACGCGGTCGCAGCTTAGGTGTGATTTTGATTGGTGCACAGCAGACGGCAAGCCAAATTGAACCACGAGTGATCGGAAATTGCGCGTTCCGTGTCGTGGGTCGACTGGATCTGGCAGAGGCTCAACACCACGAATACAGTTTCTTGCCCGCTGTGAGCCGGGCTCGTGCTGGAATCTTAAAGCCCGGTTCGGTGATCGTGTCGCAACCTGAAATTCCAATACCCTTGCTGGTCCAATTCCCCTTCCCCGCTTGGGCAACACGCCCGAGTGAGGCCGCTGAGTCGGCACTTGCAGACCCGTTCGGGAAGTTCCGATCATAGGAGTCAGCTATGCGATTACTCCATACTTCTGATTGGCACATTGGAAAACCCTTTGCCGTTAGCCGGCTGACCGAACAGGAAGCCGTCTTAGCGGAAATCACTGAGATTGCTGCTCACAACCGCGTGGATTGCGTCCTTGTCTCGGGGGATGTGTTTGACAGTCGAGCGCCATCCGCTGAAGCGGAGAAGATTGTCTTTTCGTTCTTTGCCGACCTAGTCAAAAGGGGTATCGCTGCTGTCATCATCGGTGGCAAGCTCGAAGAATGTCGCCATGCCCAATCCAGCCGGGGACGGTTTGGGTGCAAAGCGTATCCAGGCGAGTCACATAGTCGAGGGTCAGGTTCAGTTGGGTGCTTACCCGCTGGTTGCCGGCGAGTTCCGCCAGCCGCCGATGGAACTCGCCATTGGCCCGCAGAATATCTGGCAAGACCGCCGCCGGACTGGTTTCCGGGGCGACGATGGCGCGCAGTTCTTCGATTTGTTCTTCAGTCGCCGTTTGCGCCACTTTTCCGGCCGAGAAGCACTCCAGAAGTTTGCGGTATTCATACATGTCAATGATGTCGCGCGCGGAAATCGGAGTCACCATGAAGCCCTTGCGGCGGATGCGGCAAAGCCATTTGTCCTGCATCAGGCGCGTACAAGCTTCGCGCACCGGAGTGCGGCTGGTACCGCAACGCTGGGCCAGATCGATTTCCGAAAGGAACTCACCCGGAGGAAGCTTGGCCGCCTTCAGCCAGTCGCGCAGGATGCGATAAACCCGCTCCACTTCCCCCAGCTTGTTGGTTTTCATTCGCACTGCGGTCTTCAATCGAACACCACCGTCTTGTTGCCGTAAAAGAGGATCCGATGATTCAAGTGCCAGCGCACAGCCCGCGACAGCACGATGCGCTCCAAATCGCGCCCCTTCTGAACCAAGTCCGCCACCTGGTCCCGGTGCGAGACGCGGGTCACGTCCTGATCGATGATCGGTCCCTCATCCAGATCCTCGGTGACGTAGTGACTGGTGGCTCCAATCAGCTTTACCCCACGCTCGAAAGCAGCATGGTACGGTTTTGCCCCGGTAAAGGCGGGAAGGAAGGAATGGTGCACATTGATGATTTTTCGCGGGTAGAGCTCCACAAACTGGGGAGACAAGATCTGCATGTAGCGTGCCAAAATGATCAAATCAATATTGTGCTGTTGAAGCAAATCAATCTGGCGATCCTCAACCTCCATTTTGTTCGCGCTGGTGATCGGCAAGCAGTGAAGAGGAATCTTGTAAAAGGAGGCTAGGGGTTCCGCATCCTGGTGATTGCTAACAATCAATGCAATCTCACCGGCCAACTCGCCGATCTGGTGTCGGTGCAGCAGGTCAAGCAGGCAATGGAGATAGCGGGAGACGAAGATGGCGATTCGCGGCCGTTGGACCGGCCAAGCCAGCCGCCAGCGCATCTGAAATTTCTGCGCAATCGCGTCGAATTGCTCCCGGAAAGCCGCTTCGCCTAGATCAAATCCGTCGAGGGACCACTCGATCCGCATGAAAAACATGGCGGCCTCGTTATCCTGATGCTGATCGGCGTGCAGGATGTTGGCCCCATGCGCGTAAAGGAAATCGGCAATCGTAGCCACGATCCCTCGGCGATCGGCACAGTCGAGCAGCAAAATACCCGAACTCAAAGTGAGACTTGCTCCCTTTCAATGATACCTGTAGTATACAATATATTATCTAAATCTCATGTGCGGCATCGTAGGCTACTTCGATAAAACCGGCGCAGAAAATCAGCTCATCGGCAAAATCTTGCTAGGGATGCTGGACGCACTCGCCTGCCGCGGCCCGGACTCTGCCGGTGTGGCGCTATTTGGAATTCCAAGGCCCCATCAGCTGGTGGCCCGCGTCAAGCTCGGCAATAATGGAGGCAGCGAACAGCGCACTTTCGAAGTAAAGACTGCAGCACAGAAATTCGGGGCACAGGAGTTTGCACAGAAGGGCGACTATCTGCGCTTTACCTTCCGTGAAAATGGCGGCCTCAAGCCATTCCTATCGAGTATCGAATCGGTCGGCGCTGACGTGGAAGTGGTCAGCGTGGGCCGCCGTCTGGAGATCGTCAAGCAGGTGGGATCTCCTTCCCTCCTGGAGCAAAGCTTCGCCATATCCGGATTTCACGGCGGACATGGAATTGGTCACACTCGCCTATCTACTGAGTCGCTTGTAGACCTGAGCCATTCGCAACCCTTCTGGGCGCATGGTTATCCTGACCTGGCCATTGTTCACAACGGCCACATAACGAACTACCACCAGTTGCGCCGGCGGTACCACGAGCATGGTGTGCGTTTCTACACCGAGAACGACTCCGAGGTTGTAGCCATTTTTCTGGCGGACAAGCTAGGACAGGGTCTTACCCTGCGCGCAGCGCTGGAATCCATGATCACGGAGCTTGATGGGTCCTTCAGTTGCCTGGTGGCGACAGACTCCGCCTTGGCGTTCGTAAAGGATCCGTTCTCGTTCAAGCCCCTGCTGTACACCGAGACTGCCAGTTTCGTAGCAGTGGCCACTGAGGAAATCGCAATTCGCAGCGCCATCCCGGGGGACTATACCGTCCGCGAAGCACAGGCCAAGGAAGTGCAGATATGGCAGAGATAAACGCATCCGGGCTTAGTACTCGCGAGATCAGCGCCGCCATTCGCAAGCTAATCTCGAAAGCCAGCACCGATATCACGGTGTTGAATCCAGGGGCGCGGCACAATTTAGCCGTCGCGATTCTTGACTCGGTTCGCATTCGCATCGCCGGCAGCGCCGGCTACTACTGCGGTGGTTTGGGCGATGGAGCTTCGATTGAAATCGAGGGCAGTGCTGGATGGGGCCTGGGGGAATCCATGCTGAGCGGGACCATCCGGGTTCACGGTAACGCAGGCAGTGGGACAGCAGCAGCTCTCCGCAACGGAACTGTCATCGTTCATGGCGATGCCGCTGCCCGGCTGGGCGTCTCGATGAAAGGCGGCGAAGTTATTGTTGCGGGGAATTGCGGTTATATGGCGGGCTTCATGGCACAAAAAGGCACGCTCATCGTCTGCGGCGACGCCGGGGAAGCATTTGCGGATTCAATGTACGCCACTGTTTGTTATGTCGGGGGAACGATCGCCAGCCTCGGAACCGACGCTGTCGTCAGCCCGATGGATCCCGCGGAAATTGAGCAGTTGGAAGCTACATTGAGCACTCATCTTCCCGCAGAGCTGCGCCGCACAAAGCCAGCAGCGGCAGATTTCAAGAAAGTGGTTGCCGGCCGAAAACTTTGGAATTTCGATAAGCGCGAATGGCGCATCTGGCAGGAGGCCCTCTAGCGTGTCAGAACTCCAAACCAGCGGAATTTTCGCGCCGAGAGTTATCGAGGACATTCAGGCAAAGGCTGAATCAGGACTGTACGCTATCCGCGGCTTCGGCACTCTGCGGGAGCGGCGCTGGGCTACGTTTGATGATCTTACCTTCCTTCCCTGTTCCCTCACCCGCATTCCACTGGAGGGATATCGCGAAAAATGTTCTACCAAGACGGTGCTGGGTAAGCGTTTCGCTAAGAAGCCGATCGAGTTGGACATTCCAGTCATGATCACGGGAATGAGCTGGGGGGCGCTGTCTTACAACGCCAAGGTCGCTCTCGCCAAGGGTGCGGCCGCGGCGGGTTCATCCAACACGACCGGCGACGGCGGCATGCTGAAAGCAGAGCGGGAAAACAGCCGCACGCTGATCTACGAAGTGCTCCCCTCCCGCTACGGAATCAACATTCATCACATGCGTATGGCCGATGCGATTGAACTGACGATCGGGCAGGGCGCCAAACCTGGAACGGGTGGGCTGCTGCTCGGGTCCAAAGTTTCTGACCGCATCGCGGAGCAGCGCGATCTTCCGATCGGCGTTGACCAACGCAGTCCGGCCCGGCACCCGGATTTCCTCGGACCGGACGACATGATCATCAAGGTTGAGGAATTGCGGGAAGCTACGGCCTGGCAAGTACCCATCTTTATCAAGATGGGGGCAAGCCGGGTTTACGATGACGTCAAATTAGCTGCCAAGGCTGGTGCCGATGTCATCGTTGTGGACGGTATGGAAGGCGGAACCGGGGCTTCGCCCGCGATCTTCCAGGAGCACACTGGCATTCCAACTCTCGCAGCGGTGTGCGAGGCACGTACTGCGCTGGAAGACATGGGTCTCTACGGCGAGGTTCAGTTGATCATCGCCGGCGGCATTCGCGACGGCGTGGACGCAGCCAAAGCGATGGCTCTGGGCGCCGATGCCTGCTACATCGGAACCGCGTCACTGATCGCGCTCAATTGCAACAAGCCTGTCTACGAAGATGACTACCGGGCGATTGGCGCGGCACCACATGCTTGCCACCACTGCCACACGGGACGATGCCCAGTTGGTATTACGACACAAGATCCTGAACTGATGAAGCGCTTGGACATTGAGCAGGGCGCCGAGCGCGTGCGCAATTTGCTGCACGTGATGACGCTGGAAATCCAGATGCTTGCCCGTTCCTGCGGAAAATCTGACGTACACCACCTGGAACCGGAAGATATGGCTGCGCTCACCCTGGAAGCTTCCGCGATTTGTGACATTCCTCTTGTGGGGACCAGAAAGGTATTCGGCAAGTAATGTCATTCCTGCTCCCATGTCCGAATTGCGGCAGCCGCTCGGTTTACGAATTTCGTTTCGGCGGAGAAGTAAAACAAACACCCACCTGCGACGCACCGGTGAGTGAATGGCAAAACTATCGATTTAATAGCGTGAATACCGCGGGCTTGCAAACCGAATGGTGGTTTCATCGTTCCGGATGCCGACAGTGGCTCCAGACGGTGCGAAATACGATCTCTAACGAAGTTTTGGAATCCTTCTTGCCCGGAGAGAAACGAGGGTGAAATTTCGCTTCCATGACAAGCCGGTTGAGGCGCAGCCGGGAGACACGATTGCGGCCGCGCTGTACCGGAATGGCCAGCGCATCTTCAGCCGCAGCTTTAAGTACCATCGTCCGCGCGGCTTGTTGTGCGTCTCCGGAAAGTGTCCCAATTGTCTGATGAATGTGGACGGTGTCCCCAACGTCCGCACTTGCATCACGCCGGCGCGCGAGGGAATGAAGGTTAAGGCACAAAACGCCTACCCCTCGCTGGAGACTGACTTCCTCTCCATTACTCAGCGTTTTGATTGGCTGATGCCGGTGGGCTGGTATTACAAGACGTTGACCCATCCCGCGATGTGGCATGCGGCCGAACCTACGATTCGCAAGGTCGCTGGTCTGGGCACAATTCTTCCTTCTGCTCCCACGGAGTACGAGCACGCTTGGATGCATGCAGACACTGCCGTGGTCGGCGGCGGATGGTCTGGAATGCAAGCCGCTTTGGCTGCAGATAAACGCGGCGAGCAGGTGATCTTGGTTGATGATCAGGCGGCTCTGGGTGGCCAACTGCGTTATCGCAAACGTGCGGAACATATCCCTGATGATTTCATTGCCCGGCTGCAAGCCGCGGAGAATATCCGCATTCTGCAAAACAGCTATTGCTTCGGCCTTTACGAAGGCAATCTCCTCGGAGTTCTGCAACGCGATCCTCATGCGGGTACTTCGGAGCGTCTCATTCATTTACGGGCTCGCCATACCGTAGTGGCTACTGGAGCCTATGAGACTCCGCTTCTTTTCCCCAACAATGACTTGGTTGGCGTCATGCTGTCCACCGGCGTGCTCCGGTTGCTTCATTTGTATGGCGTGCCCGCAGGCCAGCGCGCTGTGATTGTAGATGCCTCTGCCGCGACGGAGGAGGTTTTGGCAGAGTTACGCGGCGGAGGTATTGAAGTTGTGGCGGTCGTGGAGCCGGACGCGGTGGTAAGAGCTACCGGCTCCGGCAAGGTGGATGGGATTCAGACCCGGACGGGAAATTTCGCATGCGATCTGATTGTGGTCTGCGGACCGCGAGTGCCTGATACGGGTCTTATCGCTCAGGCGGGTGGCAAGATTGAATGGACCGATGTCCAAAGAGCATTCTTGCCCGGGTCATTTCCCCCTAATGTCTCCGCCGTCGGCGATGCTGCCGGCGAAACGGTCGCCAACACGGCTGTTCCTTTGCCTAGGAGCAAGCGCGCGTTCGTTTGCCTGTGCTCGGACGTTTCGAGTGCGGATTTGTGCGATGGGATCACAGAGGGTTTCGATCAGATCGAAACGCTAAAACGCTACACGACTGCGACCATGGGTCCGTGCCAGGGACGCATGTGCCAGTTGTCTGCCATCGGCGTTTGCGCTGGGGAGACCAACCGCTCGGTTGGGCAAACCGGCATGACCACTTCTCGTCCTCCAAATCCAGGAGTAACGCTGGGAGCGCTGGCCGGACCAAAACATCATCCGGTTCGCCGAACGCCGATGCACCATGCGCACGAGGAGCTGGGTGCGGTGTGGATGGACATGGGCAACTGGCAACGGCCGCGCTACTACGTGAAGTACTTGGGGGCCGCCGAAAAGGAATCTGTCTTGCTCGAATACCGTGCCGTCCGCGAAGCGGCAGGGCTGATAGATGTGAGCACGCTGGGCAAGCTCGACGTTCGAGGAGCTGATAGCGGCAAGCTACTCGATAAGGTGTACACGCATCGCTTTTCGGATCTGCGGCTAGGCCGCGTGCGCTACGCCCTTATGTGCGACGAGGGCGGCATTATCCTCGATGACGGGACCATTTCCCGGTTGAGCCAGAACCGCTACTTTGTCACTACCACGAGCGGCAACCTCGATTTCGTGCACCAGTGGCTCGACTGGTACCTCACTGGCACTGGCTGGGATGTACACATCACCAACGTGACTGCGGGTTATGGAGCGATGAATCTCGCCGGCCCACAGAGCCGCGATATTCTGAGCAAGCTCACGGACTGCGATTTGAACTCCAGCAGTTTTCCCTATATGGCTTGCCGTGAAGGCAAAGTCAATGGGATCTCTGCGATCCTGCTCCGCATTGGGTTTGTCGGTGAAACCGGCTGGGAAATATACTGCCCGGCCGAGTCAGCGGAAGAGTTGTGGCGAGCCATTCTCGACGTGGGGCGCGAATTCGGCGTTCGACCGTTTGGAGTAGAAGCTCAGCGCTTGCTTCGTCTGGAAAAGCGCCACGTGATCGTAGGTGTTGACACCGATGCTTTGACCAATCCCTATGAAGCGGACATGGGTTGGGCAGTCAAGCTCGACAAAGATGATTTTGTAGGCAAAGCTCTTCTTTCTTATGCTCATGCCGCCAAGTATCCGTCGCGAGAGCGCCTTGTCGGCTTTGTCCTGCAGGCTCCGGGCCTGCCCCAGGATGGCGCTGCGGTTGTGGTGGACGGCCAGCCCGCTGGACGCGTGACCAGCTCCCGCTACTCGCCCGCCAAGATGACCGGTATCGGTCTCGCCATGGTGAAGTCATCAAAAGCACAGGAAGGCGCCTGCATTGATGTGCGAGTGAGCGGCGGATTGATAAAGGCGAAGGTCACGATGACGCCATTTTACGATCCGGAGGGCGTGCGGCTCCGCCAATAGCATGAAGCGTTCTTCGCTTTTTTACCTACATCAACGGAGCGGCGCCAAGTTCGTCGAATGCCACGGGTGGGAAATGCCTTTTAGTTTCACCTCCCCAGGAACCGAGGAAGCCCAGGTGCGCGAGTACGCCGGTCTGACCGATTTGAGTTATCGCACAAAATTCGACACACAGACCGAGCCTACGCAAACCTTCTGGAATCTGGGGAGAAATCACTATTTAGTCGTGGGTGAGCCGCCTCTTGATCCGCCTTCTGGAGCAACCGACGTCACCGGCGTGTACGCAGATCTATTTCTCGCAGGTCCACGGAGTAAGGCCGTGTTAGGGAAGCTTACGTCGCTAAATGTTTCCGACAACAGGCTTCCGAATCTGTCCTGCGCGCAGGCAAATCTCGCCCATGTACACACCACCGTCCTGCGTGAGGACATCGGCTCAATCCCTGGATTTCATCTTCTAGTTAGCCGGGAGTACGGCGAATCTGTATGGGAAGCCATCGTCCACGCCGGGCACGAGTTTGACCTTCAGCCTTTCGGTTTGGGGGCGTTAGAACTTCTTCGGAATTGAGCCATGCAACTGTTCAGCAAAAACCGGATGTGGCGGCGTCACGAATTGCGCCCCAGCTACGACGTGGTGATCGTCGGCGCCGGCGTACACGGACTGGCTGCCGCCTACTACCTCGCCAAGGAACACGCCGTGCGCAAGGTTGCGCTTCTCGACAAAAGTTACCTAGGCGCAGGAGCCAGCGGCCGTAACACGGCAATTTTGCGCTCGAATTACCGCACCCCCGAGGGCATTCCTTTTTACAATGCTTCTTTGAAGTTGTACGAGCGAATGTCGCGCGAGCTGCGATGGAATGTGCTCTTTAGCCAATGCGGACATCTAACCCTGGCTCACAGCGATTCGTCCGTAACCGGCCTTCGCGTACGCGCCGAGAACAACCAACTGCTGGGCGTGAATAGCCGGATCATTTACCCGGAGGCGATTGGCAAGCTCGTCCCCTCTCTAAATCTTAGTCGTTCGACTCGTTATCCCGTCCTCGCGGCTCTTTATCATCCACCCGGCGGCATCATTCGGCATGATGCCGTGGTGTGGGGCTACGCACGGGCGTGCGATCGGATGGGGATCGAGATCCACCCCTACACAGAAGTAACGAACATCGTGGTCGAAAATAACCGGGCAGTGCAAGTGACCACTAATCGTGGGCAGATCGCAGCCGGGGCTGTGCTCAACGCGACCGCAGGCTGGGCCACCACCATTTCGCGAATGGCAGGGGTCCCGTTGCCCATCGTCACCCATCCGCTTCAGGCCTGTGTCACTGAACCCCTGAAGCCATTCCTCAATACAGTCATCGTATCCGCTACGCTTCATGTTTACCTGAGCCAGACCGACAAAGGAGAGCTGGTGATCGGCGCCGAAATTGATCCTTATCAGTCCTACAGCATGAAAGGTACGCTTCCTACACTCGAGCAGATGGCAACTTACACGCTGGAATTGTTCCCTCAATTGCATGGCGTGCGCATCCTGCGGCAATGGGCGGGAATATGTGACATGACACCTGACTTTGCCCCAATCATGGGAGTTTCCCAGCAGGTCAACAATTTCTATATGGACGTGGGCTGGGGGACCTATGGCTTCAAGGCGGCTCCCATCTCCGGGAAATGCATGGCCGAGTTAATTGCCACAGGCAAAACGCCGAGGTTGATCGACCCCTTTTCTCCGGCGCGGTTTGAGACGGGAAATCTCGTAGGCGAAAAAGCAGCGGCAGCGGTATCGCACTGAAACGGAGCTAAGAGGATGACCGGGAAGCTGAAATCGCAATTGACCGAAAAAGGTGTGGAATACGTTTTCTGTTCCTTCGTGGAATTGACGGGCGCGCCGAAGGCAAAGCTGGTTCCCGTTTCGCATATTGAAGAATTTGCCCGCGACGGGGCGGGCTTCGCGGGTTTCGCCTGCGGTGACGTCGGCCAGGGACCGCACGACCCCGATATCAGTAGTGTCCCCGATTTCCGCTCGCTGATTACACTGCCTTGGCGTAAAAACACCGCCTGGGTGACCGGGAATCTGCACGTGGACGGCAAGCCGTGGCCGCTATGTCCGCGCACCGTGCTCACACGTCAGCTTGAGCTGGCACGAAAACAGGGTTATGTCGTCAACATCGGCATTGAGCCAGAGTTCATGCTTCTCAAGAGAAACGCAGCGGGCGAGTACGCGCCTTGGGATGCCTTCGACACACTCCCCAAACCTTGCTACGATCTGCGGGCGTTGTATCGCAATCTCGATCTGATGACCACCCTGCTCGGTTTTATGCAGGAACTCGGCTGGGATCCGTACGCCAACGATCACGAGGACGCTAATTGCCAATTCGAAATCAACTGGACCTATTCTGATGCTCTGACGACCGCTGACCGCCATACCTTTTTCAAATGGATGGTACGTACGGTTGCGGAGCAGCATGGTCTTCTGGCGACCTTCATGCCTAAGCCATTCGGCAATCTCACCGGTAACGGCGCTCACGTGCATGTGAGCCTAGCCGACACGGGAACAGGCAAGAACTTGTTTCTCGATTCGTCTGCAGAGCTTGGTCTCTCGCAACTCGGCCGGTGGTTCATGGGCGGGGTATTGCATCACGCACGCGGTCTTTCCGCACTAGTCGCTCCGCTGGTGAATAGTTATAAGCGTCTGGTTCGCGGCGCTCCCCGCTCAGGAGCGACCTGGGCACCCGTCTATATCACCTATGGAGTATCCAACCGCACACAGATGATCCGCGTGCCGGCTCCGGGCCGGTTCGAAATCCGTGTGGTCGATGGGGCCGCCAATCCCTATCTTGCATTTGCTGGGATCATAGCCGCTGGTCTGGAGGGAATTGCGCAGAAAATCGACCCCGGGGCGATGAACCACGAAAACCTCTACGAGGTGTCCGAAGAAGAGCTCCTGGAGCGTCACGTTGGGGTCTTGCCATGTACACTCGCTGAAGCGCTGGATGCTTTTGCTCAGGACTCTGTCGTCCAAGGCGCGCTGGGAGCTAACTATGCCAAGGAGTATTTGAAGATTAAACACGATGAATGGTGGTTGCACAGCCGAAGCGTCTCCCCTTGGGAGCGCGATCTCTATCTCGCAACCTACTGAATATTGGCGCCGTTTGCTCGATGGAACAAATATCACAGAGCGTACGAAGCAAGCGACAAGAGCGGACACAAATGGAGCGGCTCTGCGAATTATTTCGATCGGTTGAGGAACGTTGCAGCCACGCCTTCCCTCTTCTATATCTATATCCCTGAAATTTCGCGCAGATAAGTGCGACACTGCTTGAGCAGGGCCTCCGGATTAGCCGCAGCATTCGGATACCCCGCCTCGCGCTCCACCGTCAGCCATCCATGCCAGTTGCTATGCAGAAGCGGCGCAATCACGGCCTTGAGATCGATCTTGCCCTTCCCCAGATCCGTAGGCACATTTTTCCCGCTGCTGTCTAGAGTGACGTCTTTGATGTGGTAGATGGGGATCCGTCGGAAGTGTTCGGCAGAGAAGTCTCCCGGTTTCGGCCCGACGGGATAGGCGTTCCCCACATCGTAGTTAAACCACACCACTTTGGGGTCCGTCTGTGCCAGCAACTCATTCATCTCCGGATGGTCGCCTTCGAATTCGTTGACCTCGTTGTGATAACAAAACTTCAATCCTTCTTGCCGGCATGCCTCCCCCACTTGGTTGAGCAGTTGAGCTTTCTGCTGCACCGGCATACTTTCGGCGCTGTTGCGCGGATAGCCGCCGCTGGCAATCAGATACTTGGCTCCCATCTCGGCGCTGTAGCCGGCAATGCGTCGAAGGTTTTCGGCCTGGGCAGAGGATGCAATCGTAGTGCTGAACTTAAACGAGCAATGGGGAGCAATGTACTGAATATGTCGCGCTTCGAAAGCGGACCGGCATTGTTTCGCTCTCCCGGCCTGATCCTTTAAGGAAGCATCGCTAGTTTCAAAACCTTCGTATCCCAGTTGGACCAGATCGTCCAGAATTTCCAGCAGGTAATCGTAGCTCTTGATCGGTGCGCCGAAAGTGTTAGTCTGAGCGCCGATTTGAATGCGCGGCTGCGATTTGGCACTAGCCAGGATACTGGGCGAGACGGATAGAACCGCAACTCCCTTGGAAACCTGCTGCAAAAATCGGCGACGATTCATCATAAGAGAATAACCTTTCTGATATATGATACATCACTATATGGGGCAGGCGGCAGCGCGACCTTCCCTCTTCTCCCGCAAAGATCGCACGAAAACCAATGCAACGTCCCGCATTGTAATATCTTACATATGACATCGTAAACACATCTCCGCTCACCGATCCACCCGCAGAGATCCCCAATCCATCCCGATCATTAAGACGTAAGAGTTCTGCCGCCTTCGAAGCTCAGCCATTCAGCGATCCTCCGGAAAACAGCAGCCGGTGGCTTTCAAGGGAAATGTCATTCTGTATTTTGTCCGGAAGTCGTTGGCAAAAAGAGCTTCGTCGGAATCGACGTTTCGAACTCGATCCCACTGAAGTACTCCTTCGAGGTTTACCGGTTCAAAGTATTTTCCTCACAATTCTCGCTTGCGAACCGATTCGGCAAGATGCTCGGCGTTGCGCAGAGACATCGCCAGAATAGTCAGCGTGGGATCCCCCGTGGAGGCGGTGACGTTTATAGAACCGTCTCCCAGAAATAGGTTGGGTACGTCATGGCACTGCCCCCATCGGTTGGTGACAAATTTTTTCGGGTCGTCGCCCATACGGCAGGTTCCTTGCTCGTGAATGGATCCACCTGGAATTGACGGCGAGACTTGCCAGCCAGTGACGACGCCGCCTGCCGCTTCGATCATGTTCGCGGCGCGCTCGGAGATATCTTTCGTCATTGCTTTCTCGTTGTCGCCGAACTGAAGGTGAATACGCGCCGCCGGAATGCCCCACGCATCTTTGACCTCAGGATCGATATCAACGTAGTTGCCAGGGTTTTGCAGCCCTTCTCCCTGGGCGGCAATGGACACATTCGATCCATACCAGTCCAGCCCGGCCCGCTTGAAATCAGCACCAAAGATCGCTCCGCCACGGGAACTCCCGGGCGAGGTACCGAAACCGCCGTTGAGGCTCATCACATAGCGACGCAGGAATTCTTTGCTGCGCGTCTTCTCATCTATGTTCAGGAAGGGGGCGATATGCATGCCCGTGCTCCATCCATCCTCATTGGTTACTGTTCGATTCTCGAAATCCGGAAGATAACCGCTGGCGGATGAAGTGATGTTCTCTACCAGATTTTGGCCGACCTGGCCGCTTGAATTGGCCAACCCTTGCGGGAATCGTCCGGAGCGGGAATTTAGCAGGATACGCGCCGTTTCGATGGCACTCGCGCAGAGCACAATGATACGGGCGCGGGCTTCGCCCTCTTTAAACGTGTACCGATCAATATAGGAAATCGCCTGCACCAGCCCATCAGCATCGCTTGTAATTTCGCGAACGATTGTGTTCATACGTAGGGTCAGGCGCCCGGTCACCATCGCGGGCGGTAGCAGCACCCCGACGGTTGTAAACTTCGATCCCGAATCGCAGCCCAGACTGCATCTGCCGCAGTAGTGGCACTTGGGTCGTCCCCGGAAATCGCGAGTGATCGCTGCTTTTGGACTCGGAAAAGCATGCAGCCCGAATTTTTTATACAAGGCAGCAGCCAGGCGCACCTCCGCGCAGCGCGGAGCGATGGGGGGGAGCCAGTCTCCCGTCGGGAAATGCTCACTGTGGGTATCAGGGCCGGATACACCAATCAATTGCTCTATCTTCGAGTACCACGGTGCCATTTCTTCGTACGTCACCGGCCAATCGATGCCAAAGCCGTCATAGGAGGCCGGTTTGAACTCGAGCGCTCCCCAACGGCTGGCTCCCGCATCCCAACAGTTGGTCTTGCCACCCAATGCGCGCACACGAACCCACCGGTATGGTTTCTCTTGCGGGAAGGTGTATTTCCAGTCGCGCCGTTTCGCCCAGAAATGGTCGTTGTAGTAAGTGTTGTGAGCGCTGCCATCGAACAGCGTGAGTCGTTCACGATCTTCCTGGCCCACTGTGTGGATCATGGTTGGCAGCGCGACCGTAAACTCCTGGTCCTGTTGATACGAATTTCGATACGGCAATTCCCAGGACCATTGATGATGGCGGATATCACGATCGATCTGATGGCCTCCGGCATCCACCAGCAATACTTCGGCCCCGGCTTCAGTGAGAGTTTTAGCGTATATTCCGCCCCCAGCCCCGGATCCGATCACGATTGCATCATAGATTTTCGGCATGACGACTCCAACGCATTTTTGTTTCCGCTAACATATCATATATCTCTTGACCGGAATTCACCGCAGCTAGTATCGTGGCTTTTAGAAGCGTGGGTTCGATCGTCAGGCAGCAAACTGGCGAAAATCAGGCCAATTCATTCGTCCGCGAAAAGACAAAGGAGAAGGGTTATGGACCTAAATCGACCGCGTCGATTAGCGGGGTGGCTTGGGCTAATCGCGCCGGTGCTGTTGACCTTCCTGCAACCGTTGACCATGAGCGGGGCGACGCTGAAGGCGGGGGTGGCGAGCGCCGACATCACGCCGCCATTTGGCAAATATCGCGTTGTTAGCAGCGGCAAGATTGGCGTCTCGGCGCGGGATCCGCTATACGCCAAAGTTCTGGTACTGGACGACAACCAGACGCGAATTGCGATTGTCTCCCTCGACCTGTGTTATGCATTCCCGCCAGAAATGTTTGATCCCTATCGCCAGCGCCTGAAGCGCGAGGCGGGTATCGATTACGTCGTGCTCAACGCCTCCCATACGCACAATGGTCCGGAGACAATTCCCGATGCGACAATGACCGCCACTGACGACGAGCTTCGCGACATGCCCTGGAACGCCGAGGCAATGGAGAAGATCTACCAGGCTATATTGAAGGCTCATTCGAGTGTCGTTCCAGTTCTTATTGGTTTCGGGTACGGAGAGTCGACTATCGGCACCAACCGCCGACTTGTGACCCCGCAAGGCGTTAAGACACTGGGACGCACAAGCCCAGACAAGATCCCGGTCGAACCCAGCGACCACCGCGTCGGCGTTTTGCGCCTTGATCGCGAGGATGGGACGCCGCTTGCGATCGTAGTCCACTACGCCTGCCATCCAGTGACTCTGATGACGAATGATGTCACCGATTTTTCGGCGGACTATGTCGGGGAGATGCGGACGGATGCGGCTGCCAGGATCCCCGGACACCCCGAAGTGCTGTTTTTACAAGGCGCAGCTGGCGACATCAACTTGCGCGATAAGATCACCGGCTCGGGGGAGCAGGAAGTGAAACGCTACGGCCATGAACTGGCGAACGCGGTTGTGGACGCAGTTGCAAAAATCCAAACCCGTGACGAATCGGGCTTGTCTTACCGCTTCGAAATATTGAAGTTTCCCAGCCGCTGGCCGCCAGACGTTTTGAGCTACGAAGGGCGACGGCGCCATGGCGGGGACGTACGCTGGTTCGAGATGGCTTATCACCCCGAATATTCCTCGCCAGTCGGTACCCTCATTCTAGGCAAAACGCTGGCGTTGGCCTTTCTTCCAGACGAGCCGTTCATCGATTACCAGTTTGAACTGGACCGCAAATCACCGATAGCGAACACCTGGCTGGTTGGATACTGCGAGCGCGGATCCGGCTATCTGCCTACGATTCGCGCTGCGGCCGAAGGGGGCTATGGCGGCAATGATTCGGAGACGCTTCTATCCATCGGCGCCGGCGATATCATGATCCTCCACGCGGTCATCCAGCTTGACCAGCAACTGGGGCTCTTTCACGAATTGCCGCTCGATCAGTGACGAACTCGCCGAAGAAGTTTGGCGCGCCTGATCCAAGGGTTCCGTGAAGGACGCTGCGGCTCCGGCTACGACGCCCGACCATCATTGTCGAGGTCGTATCTAAGTTCCAGCAAAACAGCGTTCTGTGCGATCGATGCATGCTTGTTTCCGGAAATCAACGGCGATAAACTGATATATACTATGTCACCATCGTATACTCTGTCGTGGCTGTGCTCCTTCTGGCTGGGATTGCTTGTTATCCCTGCCGTTTCAGCTCAAACACCGGCCAACCAAAGTCCCATCACTCTCGCGATCGTCGGTGGTCAAGTAGTGGACGGAACAGGAGCCCAGCCGATCTCTGATGGTGTTGTGCTGATCGCTGGAGACCGCATCGCCGCGGTCGGACACGCCGGCGCCGTTGAAATTCCTAAGAGCGCAAAGATCATTCAAGCCGGGGGGATGACCGTCATGCCCGGCCTGATCGACATGCACGTGCACCTCTGCCTTATTGGTCACGCCGACGAGGATCATTTTGTTCGCACCTACGGCGATCGCGAGGAGCGCGAAATCATGCCGGCCGGCGCTCATCAGTACCTGATGAACGGCGTTACCACCGTCCGCGATGTCGGCGGGCCGATCGAAATCATAAAGGTTCGGGATCGGATCAACCGCGGCGAACTTGTGGGCGCTCGACTGTTTGTCGCTGGTCCACTTTTGCAGCGGCACCCTGACGACGGTTTGAAGGGCTGGAGCTGGACGGTGACAGGCAGCGAAGATGCGCGGGAGAAGGTCCGGCAGTTAATAGCGGCGGGGGTTAACTGGATCAAGGTGCACGACCAGAGCGATTTTTCCGACGGAGAGTTAGAAGCCATCACACAGGAAGCGGCCAAGGCGCACAAACCGGTGGCCGGTCACGGCTATTCATCGGATGCCGAGGTTCTGAGGGCCATTAAATACCACTTCAAGACTCTGGAGCACCCAGGACTCGGTACGGCCTACGATTACAGTCCGGAAGTTATTCACAAGGTGATCGACACCGATACGTGCATTGATCCCACATCAACGCGTCGCACAATTTTCGAGGATACGGAGCGATTCCCCAGTCGCCTGCACGACGCAATTGCGGCCAAATACCTGCCAGCCGATCTTTATGACTCGCTCGAAGCTTCGCTGGCCGACTATCTCCATCTACCCAACGCCGATCACGAACGGCGCTGGAGTAAAAATCTTGCTCGCAAGCTTGAGCCTTTCGTTAAAGGGGGAGCATGCATCGTGGCTGGCACCGACAGCGGAGAGCCGGAACTTATCCAAGGTGCTTCTACGTGGTATGAACTGCGCAATTTCGTAAGGTTTGGTATGACACCCTTGGAGGCCATTACTGCCGCCACTTCGCGGCCCGGTCACCTTCTGGCGCCTGACATTGGAGCGCTGCTTCCCGGCTACCACGCCAACGTCATCATGGTGAAAGGCGACGTTGCGGCCGACATCAATTTGCTGCAAAACCCGGCACACATCTTCAAGGACGGAGTTCAGTACAAGTGATGTGCCGTGAACTGATCGCCAACACGCCGTCGTAATGTTTCGCGAGTACAGCCGCAACTTGTCGCTCTCAAAAAATTTCCGAACGATCAAAAGGTTTTCGAACGGCCGGATTCGATCACTAAATTTTAAGGATTCAGCAGATGAAAATGCACTGCAGGATAAGAGTCGGACTTTTAACCGTGCTGATGTTTGGGATGCTTGCGACGTTGGTCCGCGCCCAACAACGATACGATTTGCTGCTGAAGGGCGGGCACGTCATCGACGCCAAGAACAGCATCGACCGCATGACGGACGTTGCTATCGCGAATGGCAAGGTCGCCCGGGTCGCAGACAATATTCCCGCAACGGAGTCTGAGAAAACGGTAAATGTATCCGGCCTCTACGTAACTCCGGGTCTGATTGACATCCATGTCCATGTATATGCGGGCACCGGAAGAGCCAATTCCTACGCGGGCGACTGGAGCCTTTATCCTGACAGCTATACCTTCCGCACCGGCGTCACGACGGTTTGCGACGCGGGAACCTCGGGTTGGAGGAACTTCCCGGATTTCAAGGATCGCGTAATCGACCGGGCGAAGACGCGCGTGCTTGCCTGGGTCAACATCGAAGGTTATGGGATGGAGAACGCTGCCGTGCAGCAGGATCCCCGTAACATGGATGCGGTCTCGGCAGCGCGGACGGTGCAGAACTATCCGGATATCGTCATTGGGATCAAGACCGCGCATTACGCTGGCGCGGATTGGTCGGCCCTGGATGGCGCCATTGCCGCGGGCACCATTTCACATGTACCTGTAATGGTGGACTACGGCCCAGGCCATCCCAATCGTCCATTCTCCGAAGCTCTAAAAAAAATGAGGCCCGGCGACATTTATACGCACATGTATGGCCGGCCGCGGCCGCTGCTCGACGAACACGGAAACATTCGTCCAGAGTTCGTGGAGGCGAGACAACGCGGAGTCATTTTCGATGTGGGCCACGGTGAGGGCAGTTTCCTCTACCGGCAAGCCGTACCTGCGATCCAGAAGGGCTTCATCCCCGATTCGATCAGCACCGACATGCACGCGGGCAATATGAACGGCGGCATGAAGGACATCCTGAATGTAATGTCCAAGCTTTTGAACATTGGCATGAGTCTATCGGATGTAATTCGTCTCACGACCCTGAATCCAGCCAAGGAAATCCAGAGGCCGCAACTGGGCAATCTCAGTGTGGGCGCGGACGCCGACATAGCCGTACTGCGGCTGCGCAAAGGGGACTTCGGATTTGTCGATGTCAATGGAGCTCGGATGGCCGGCACTGAGAAGCTCGAGGCGGAGTTGACGATTCGCGCCGGGAATGTGGTGTGGGATCTTAATGGAATTACGCGTGACGACTGGCGTTCACTGCCGCCGGACTACGGCTTGCAGGGTGACGACTCCTGGGATGGAACCATGCACCACAAAGTGCTACCGGACCGCTGAGGACATTAGATTTTCGTTTCGTCTGTTACTCAAAATCCTTAACGAATCCTTTGCGCTTAAGGAGCGGCAGACGTGCGGCCCGAGTTCCAAGCCGTGCCCGCCACCATCACTCCCGCCGCCAGCCACTCGCTTCTCGAAATTCCAGGCAACTCAAACATTGCGTTTTCGTACTTCCTCCGCAAGATGGGTTCCGTTGCGCATCGCCAAAGTCAAAATGGTCAGAGTTGGGTTCGTAACACCACTGGTACAGTGCAGAGAACCATCGGCGATGATCAAATTGGGTACGTCATGAGTTTGCCCCCAGCGGTTGGTCACGAACCGCTTTGGATCATCCCCCATTCGGCAAGTGCCCTGCTCATGAATCTGTCCGCCGGGTATCCACGGTGACGCGGAATATGATGTCACCTTACCGCCCGCAGCTTCGATTAACTCGATGCCGCGCTGCACGATATCCCGCACCATTCCCTCCTGATTCGCTGCTTGTTTGAGATGAATTCGAACGGCCGGAATTCGCCACGCATCTTTGACTTCGGGATCGATATCCACATAGTGATTGGGATTTTCCAAGCCGCAACCTGCGCCAGTAACACCGATCCCCGCTCCCGCCGTGTCTTTGGCGTCTTGCTTCATCAGACTGCCAAAGCGTTCCGTGCCACGCGGCCCTCCGCCCATCCCGAATCCACCTCCGGCAAACATAATGTAGCGGCGCAAAAAATCCTTGGACCGCGTCTTCTCGTCAGTGTTTGTGTGCGGATGAACCATCACTTCATCCCCATAGCTGTCTTCGTTGACAACAGGACGACGGTCAAACTCCGGGAGATAGCCCCGGACACTAGCAACGGTGTCCTCAACCAGGTTGCGTCCCACTTGCCCACTCGAGTTCGCCAAGCCGTTCGGAAAAATGGCAGACTTGGAGACTAGCAAAAGGCGCGCTGTTTCTATGGCGCTTGCGGCAACGACCACGTACCGCCCACGAACCGCATTCTCCTGGTATGTATAACGATCAATGAAAACCACACCCGACGCCCTTCCCGCGCTGTCAACGGTTATCTCCCGCACAATTGCGTTCGTGAACAACGTCATGTTGCCGGTTGCTGCCGCGGCCGGCAGCAACGTGCCAACCGTCGTAAATTTTGCCCCCGAGTCGCAGCCTGTTCCGCATCGCCCGCAGTAATGACAGGCATTGCGCCCATTGTGCGAGCGCGTGATAATGGCTCGCGGCCCCTGTGTTGCTGTATAGCCAAGCTTGCGCGCAAACTTCCGCATCACCACCGTACCGCAAATCGCAGCAGGAGCCGGTTGGAACTCGCCGCTTGGCGTAGCCGTCATTTTGTCGGCTTTTTCGCCGCTAACGCCGATGAGTAGTTCCGTCTTGGAGTACCAGGGCTCCATTTCCTCATACGATATCGGCCAGTCAATGCCATAGCCGTCATAGCTGTATGGCTTCCACTCGATCGGGCCCCAGCGCAGTGCGCCGGCGTCCCAGCAGTTCGTCTTGCCGCCGACTGCCCGCACTCTTACCCATCGGTAAGGTTCGTCCTTGGGGCAGGTGTACTTCCAATCGCGACGCTTCACCCAAAAGTGATCGTTGTAATAATCACGGTGCGCGCTTCCATCGAAGAAAGTGGTCTGCTCGTGGATTCCCTGCCCTACCACAAACGTTTTCGTCTTCAATTCAAGTGCGTATTCCCGGTCTAACTGGTGGGAATTACGGTAGGGCAGTTCCCATGGCCACTGGTGATGCCGTATATCATGATCGATGTTGTGCCCGCCGGCTTCCACCACAGCAACTCGAGCGCCTGCCTGCGTCAGCGTGTAGGCCATCATGCTGCCGCCCGCGCCGGATCCAACAATAACCACATCAAATATGTCTGGCATACTGCTGCTCACCCCTCTGCGGACTTCTGCTGTAAGATGATCCATGTTCCCAGGGCCATGGAAAGAAAATGATATCCACGATATCACGAGATCAACTTTTTGGGATTGCATTTTATTTTATGGATTGCCACCCAGCCATGCCGCGTTACGGCCGTATGTCCTGCTGCTTGTCACAGGCTCTCACAAGCTCGGACAAAGCCGGAGAAGCGATATGCGCGCGTGATAGCGGGCTCCGTTCCAAATCTCGCCAAAGTCCTCGAGCCTCCGGCGGGGCGTGCTGGCAGTTCTACAGTCCTCGGAAGCCTGGGCAGGGACTTGAAGCGTTTCCCCAATGTGATATATAACATTCTATCTATAACCTATGCAGCAAATCTACTCCACGCCTCTTGCGGCCAAGCAACAAATGAAGACATGCTGAGAAAACGAACCCTATGAGAGAGACATTGGCATTGCTGCGCGGTACCCCAGTCCGAAACCGCCCGTTTACCAAATGGCCGGTGACCGGCAACCAGGAAATTGAAGCCCTCACCCGAGTGCTGAACAGCGACAAATGGGGTTCGGGAATGTATTTCGGAGCCGAAGCCGGATCGGAAGTTTACCGCTTCGAACAACGTTTCGCGGAATATCAACAGTGCCGGCATGGAGTCGCGGTCGCCAACGGAACGGCGGCTCTCGAAATCATCTTACGGGCATCGGGGATCCTTCCCGGTGATGAGGTCATCGTCCCTGACTTTACTTTCATTGCGACCGCGACCGCGGTGCTGCAGATGGGGGCCATTCCGGTGTTTGTCGACGTTTTGGCTGACACCTTCAATATCGATCCGGCATGCGTCGAGGCAGCCATTACGCCACGGACTCGAGCCGTCATTGGCGTCCACTGGGGCGGGCAGCCCTGTGACCTCGATCAGCTCCGGTCAATCTGTGATCGCCACGATGTCACTTTAATTGAAGACGCATGCCAGGCTCACGGCGCCGAGTGGCGAGGCCAGCGCGTTGGCGGGCTCGGAGCGGCAGGAGCGTTTAGCTTTCAGGGAACTAAGAACCTTACTTGCGGCGAGGGCGGGTTGATTGCAACCAATCGCGAGGATTTATATGAATCGTGCTACAGCTTGCACATGATCGGGCGCCGTCTGGGTCGAGGGCCCTACGAACACTTCACTGCTGGCTGGAATTATCGATTGAGCGAATTCCAAGGTGCAGTGTTGAACCAACAACTAGAGCGCCTTGAACAGCAAACTCAACTCCGCTCGAAACGAGTTGCGCGGTTTCTTGAGCGGATCGGCACCATGTCAGGCGTGCAGGCGCAGAAAGTGGACGCTCGCGCGAACCGATGCTCTTGGTACGTGGTCATTCTCCGGACGGATTCTGCGGCCTTCGAAGGGATCGACCGGAACTTGCTCGCTGAGGCGCTTCAGGCCGAGGGAATTCCGGCCGGCGCCCCTTATAAGTGTGCACTCCACGGAAACCCTCTCTTCCAGAAGAAAAATTTCCCTTGGGTTCCGGGTGTGGAACATCTCGATTACTCGAAAGTCAATTGCCCGGTATCGGATCAACTAGCCGTCAACACTCTTTTTCTTCCACAGTACATCTTTTTGGGCTCGGATGAAGACGTGGATGACGTGGTTGCGGCGCTATTCAAAGTGCAAAAGCACGCCGGAGATCTGCATGCGAAGCTGGTCGCAGGACAAGCACACGCCAGGTCTTGATTTGATTTAGCAACAGGAAGGCTGTTCGTTACCGCGATTTAGGCAAAATGCACACCCGCGCAATGTACCCCCCAACCGGGCAGAATCCGTCTGACTGGAAAGCCTCGCCCCGCGCGTGGGCCGTCGTCTTCATGCTGTTCGGCAGCATGACCCTGAACTTTATCGATCGCCTGGTGCTGGCGAACGTTGCCCCTGCACTTCGCAGCGATTTACACCTTTCCAACACGCAGTATTCCTACATTGTCGTTGCTTTTATGGTTGGTATGACACTGGGGCAACTACCTGTGGGGATGTTGGTTGACTGGCTGGGTGGCCGTCTTGCGTTACCCGGCATTCTTGCCGCCTGGTCCATCACCAACATGTTGCATGCGTTTGCGCGCACGATCGGCGCCTTCGCCGGCCTGCGCTTCATTATGGGGCTGTTCGAGTGTGGCAACTACTCTTCAGCCGTGAAAATCATCGGTAACCTGATGCCTCCCCGCCACCGAGCACTGGCGCTCTCGATTATGGACAGCGGCAGCCTGCTGGGCTCGGTGATCGCTCCGCCACTCGTAGTCTTCATTCATGCGCGTTACGGCTGGCATGCAGCCTTCTTTCTTCCGAGTCTTTTGGGACTGTTATGGTTTGTACCCTGGTTCCGCATCTACCGGCCCGAGATGGAAAGCGGGGCAGCTCAACCGATACGCAATGCAACCGCGAAGACGGCGAGCGTGCGCGACCTCCTCAAGCTGCGCAAGACTTGGGGCATCATCTTAATGCGAGGCTTGAGCGGTCCGATTTCACAGTTTTACTGGTATTGGTTGCCGCTTTACTTGGTAAGCGGTCGCGGCATGAGCCTGACAACGATGGCCGCGCTGTCCAGCTTGTCTTTCCTTATAGGCGGCAGCGGAAACCTAATCGGTGGCTTTCTGAGCGGTTGGGTAATACACCGGGGAGGCTCAATAAACGCGGCGCGAAAAATATGGACCACCGTGGGGGGAATTCTGGCAGCGGCCGCGGCGTTGGTTCCCGTAATGCCCAATCTTCACCTTGCTATTGCCTTGGTCGCGATGGCCATCTTCGGTCTGAATTTTATGAGCTGTAACTTGATCACCATAGTCGCTGATGTTTTCCCCGACTCGACCCTCGCCCGAGTTACCGGGTTAAGCGGAATCGGGGAGGGCGTATTGAACATCGTTCTGACACTGCTCACCGGCATTGTTGTCGATCGCTTCTCCTATTCCCCGGTTTTTATCGCGGCAGGACTCATGCCACTGAGCAGCATCGCCGCGCTCTACATTCTCATCGGCCATATCCATAAGATCACGGTGTTGGAGGAGTGTCCGGTACAAGTGTCGTTTTTCATTCGCACTCAAGTCTAATTAACTCGTTCGAGGAGATATTCCTTCCATGATTCTGACCGACGAACTCATCGACCAACTCGCAATGGAAAGCCTGAACGTCGTTGGCGCGGCACGCGGTCTCCACAGCTATAGCTACGACATTACCGGTTACCGCCGGGTTCTTAGGCGCGATACGCCATCCGGGACCTTCCAGACATGGGACATCGGACCGACGCCATCCAGAAGTCCAGGAGCTCATCCGGAATGCGCCCTGGATCGGCCGTACACCATCCGCCTGGGCGGCTTTGAACGTGGCAGCATCTATTCAGTCGACCGGATTGGAAGCTTGCTGCGTGAACATGAGGTGATTTACACAGACGGTCCTGGGAATGGGAAATATGAGAGCGCGATGATCGCTCGCAAGTACGGATTGCGAGTGGTCTTTGAGGCATCCGCTTACGAGCTTCCCTTGCCTTTTACCAAGAAGCAGATGGATGAGTTCGAGCCGGCGTGGGAAGAGCAAGTCGCCTATATGCGCGATTGCTGCAGTCGATTGGGGAAAGCGGTGGGGATCGACATCGTGAACGATCCCGACAACATTTGGATTGCTCTGATCGGAGTGGATGTTCAACCACTCGATCTCTTCCTCAATAACCTCCGCCGCAACTATGACGAGGTAAACGAGGATTTTCGTCAGGAATATGGCTTTGATTTGCCGCTGGAACCACCCGGAAACCCGCAGGAGGTTTCGCGGCGAATTCGCTTCTGGGAATATGTCCGGCGCCGTTTTAGTGAGTTGGCTTTGCTGCAGAATACGGTCTTGCGCCGTCATGTCCGCGGGCACGTTGTAGGGAACATCGAATTCGACACCGAGGTTGACTACTCTCTCTGGATGAAAGCATATGACGTGCCAGGGTTCAACATGCGGACTGCGCTGTTCGAAGACGAGATCGGCTACCGCTATTGGGTAGGTTACGGCACAAAGCTAACCGCGGATCTGACTCACAAGGCGCCCATGATCAGCGTGCGAACTAACCAGGTGGCGGCGGGGCCAAGAATTATTCCGACTGCTGCTACAACGCGGTATTGGTACAACCAGGCGATCCAGGCCGGTGCCGGGGGATTCTATCTCTGGATCAAAGATTTCTACGGCGACGAGTGCGATCCGGAGAGGTACGCAGGACCTTGTATGGTTAATCCCGACCCCAGCACGCACTCCATGGAACGTTGGGAAACTCATTTGAATGCGTCAAAGATTCTTGGACAAAGGCGACTTTTCCAGCCTCCGTCCGCGGAAACCGGAATTATGGTTTCTATTCCGTCATGCGCCGCTGGATCCTGGCCCGAAGTGTTTTCCGCCTACGTCGAAACGGCGCGCGCGAACATCTACGCACGTTTCGTTTCCAGCACCGAGCTGCGCAATGGCGCCGACGCTGTATCGGGACTGCGATTGCTGCTGGTTCCCCGCGCTCTCTATGAACATCGCTCTGTGATCCGCCGCCTCCACGAAGCCGTGTCCGCCGGACTGGTCGTGATCATCGGTGATGCCGAGTCGTTTCTCTATGATGAGGACGGCCTGCGCAATGAAGAAGCTGCCAGGTTGACCGGAGTCGAGAGCATTGCGACCCGCTCCTCCTTGGAAACCGTAGCGGTTCGCAAAGGCAACAGAAGCTTTTCGTTCGAACCCTACCGCCCCGGTCATTCGTTGAAGTCTCTGACGGGGACCGAGGTCATTGCCAGCTATTCGGACGGTTGCGCGGCATTCGTTGAACACAGAATAGGATCCGGAAAAGTGATCTCCTGCGGCGCCCCAATACTCGACATCTATTCCGCGGGAATACGCCAGCTCGAATGTGAGAAGCCGGCGCGTTACGAATTAATGCGTTACTGGCGGGAATCCATGGGCGTCAGAGACGATTCCTGGGTGTTCGACGTCACCCTCGACAATCTTTCCGAAGTCACTGGACTTACCGAATCCGCGCTTCGCTCCATGGATAATTCGGTCCGGTTCGCGCCGTTCCTGTATGTCCATGGAATCGAGGAGACTGCCCTTTAGGGAGCCATTCAAGGAGGATCCCCAATATGTTTCAGTTCGACCGCAGGCACTTTATTAAGTCTGGCATAGCGACTGCAGCGGTGACGGCCGTGCCTTTTGTCGCAGAGGGCGCGCGGTCAGAAAGTGGCACCACCTTTATCGCTGGATTCGGCAAAGCCGACATCACGCCGGATCGGCCAGTGCCAACCATCTATACGAAGCAGAACGCCCCCCTGATAAGCGTGATCATAGATCCGATTCATGCGCGGACGACCTATATGAACAAGGGCGACGAGAAGGTCGTCATTGTGTCTTGTGATCTGCTCGCTCTTCCCACCTGGTTTACCGATGCGGTCAAAGATGACTTGGCGCAACTGGGCATTCCGCAGGACCGGGTTGCGATCAATTGCTCGCATACCCACACGGCACCGCAAATCATTTTTCTTCGAGCCATTGAATCGACCGATGATGCATATAACAATTTCGTCAAAGATCGGATAGTTCAAAGTGTCAAGGACGCCATGGCAGACGCCGAGCCGGCAACAATTGGCTTCGGAAAAATTGATGCGCCCCTGAACGTCAATAGGTTGCGAATCGGGCGGTTAAATGACGTCAATTCTTTGGACACACCGAGTGGCCTGGTGGATCAACAATTAATCGTAATCCGGATTCATCAGTCCAAATCCAAAACAATCGGCTTAATTTACAACTTCGCGGCACATCCGCTGACAGTCTCGGCGAATACCAATGTTATTTCTGCCGATTATCCTGGCTACACCTCAGCGATGCTTGAGGCGGAGCCGGATATAAAGTTCGCTCAATTCGCGCAGGGTTGCGGTGGCAGCATGAACCCAAGAATTCATGGGGATAAAACCGTCACAACTGAATTCGCCCGGAGGTTAGCCGACTACGTCAAGCAGGCTTCCATCGGGATTAGGATGCAAGCAAATCCAAAGCTTGCTATGAAAACAGAGGCCGTACACTTACCGTACGGAAAGATTCCAACCCTGCAGGAAGTCAACTCGATCTTGGCAGTCGAAGAAAACAAAATACCTTCATCGAAGACGCAGTTGAACCTGCAATGGGCGAAGGCCGCGAAACAGGCATTGGAAGAGGGGAGAAACTTTAAAACCGCCGATGCAACGTTTCAGGGTATTCGCCTCGGCGATATTCGAATCGCTGTACTGCCCGGCGAAGTCTTCGCAGCAATCGGCTTGGCGATCAAACGACAGATTGGTGGAAATGTAATCACCATGGCATATTCCAATAACGATGAAGTCGGCTATATTCCAATCGCAGAGCAGTTTCCGCTGGGTGGCTATGAAGTTGAAATTTCTCCGAAGCGATATGGTTTATTCCGCTGGTCGCCCGACATCGAAAAGTACTACGTTTCGCAAGCGGTGGCACTATTGCAATCTTTATGAAACATCCGCTCTTAATTGTGGGAAAGCGGCCCGATTGGAGTAGCATGCAGTTTTTCGACAACCTATCATGCCTTCGATACGGTGCCCATCTTGTCGAGGAATAACGGCGTGGGCATTACTCCGGCTGCACGCGTACAAATTTTATGCAGGTCGGCTTGGGCGCCACGGCTTGTTCTCCGGTCGCTGTCAACCGCCCGCTCTTCTGATCAATACGGAAAACTACTAAACTGCTGGAATCTTCGTTAGCGACAATCAGGAATTGCCCGGTGGGGTCAATCGCGAAAATTCGAGGTGTCTTGCCGAGTGACTTGACTCTCTCCACGGGAGTGAGCTTGCCTGAACCAGCGTCTACAGCAAAAACCGCAATGGTGTCATCCCCGCGATTCGATCCATAAACGAATTTGCCCGAAGGGTGTATTTGCACATCCGCCGAAAAATTCGTCCCTGTAAATCCCGTTGGCAACATAGATATGGTTTGTATTTCTCGCAATACTCCGCGTTTCGCATTGTAGTCGAACACCGTCATGCTCGAGGCCAATTCCTCAACGGCGTATGCAAAATGTCCAGAGGGATGAAATGCGAAGTGTCGCGGGCCAGATCCTGGGGCGACTTTTGTGAATGGAGGATCATTGGGGACCAGCGCTCTACTTTTCAGCCGATACACCAACAACTGGTCGGTGCCCAAGTCGGCTGCGATTGCGAAGCGGTCATCGGGCGATGCATTGATGGAATGGGCATGGGCCTCCCTCTGGCGCTCACGATTTAGGCTGGATCCATGGTGTTGCGAGAACCCAATGGCTTCTCCCAGGCTGCCGTCCGGCATCACGGGGTACGATGCGACACTGCCGCTTGCATAGTTGGCCGTCAAAACATATTTTCCAGAGTGGCTCACGGAAACGAAACAGGTATTGGCGCCGCGCGCCGAGACGGTATTGAGCAGCTTCAGCTTTCCAGTCTTGTGATCGATCTCATAACTGCTGACACTGCTGGCCGCGTCCGGCAGATTGACCACCGCATAAAGGAACCGGCCATTCGGATGAATCGCAAAGTAGGTGGGACTTTTTGCCTCCGTGGCCAACCCTAGTGGCAAGAGGCTGCCATTTGCCGCATTGAAGGCAAACGCATAGATGCCTTTGTTGTTTGTGTCCGAAAATCCACCGGTGTAAACCAAGTACTGAGGCACGGAATCGCCCTTAGCTAGGAGCGCAGCAAAAAGGAAGATCCAACTCCCGATGCTCCACGCCCGCCTCCATTTTCCGTTCATCTCGGCGAAGCTTGTGAGAGGCATGGTCCTCACGATCGGTAACAATCAAAGCCACCCCAATTCGCGCTCTGCTCGATACAATATCATATATTATGTATTATCATTTCTCTTTGGGGAGTACGAGACTCCCTAACGCCCAAAAATAGAAATACCGGTCCGCGCCTCCAAGTACCGGTGGCGTTGCGAAAGGACTCACTCCTCTCCAATGTGGAATGCGATTCTGCTCTCGTTAGTCACGGCCATCTACTACGTTTTGCTACGGCGCATGCGCACTGCCGACTCGCCGTTTCTCCTTGGCACTGCTTTCCGAGTGGTGTGCCTCCTGTTATTTAGCATCTTTTTCACTATTCGCGGGCAGTGGCGACGGTTGCTATCGAAACAAGTGCGTGGGCTGCTCCCGTGGCTTCTCCTCATTGCCAGCTGCAATTTCCTGCTCGAATCCGCCACCATCATAGGCCTTAGGCTGACTACCGCCCTGAATGCGGCATTGCTTTCGCGAGTCAACATCGTATTTGCGATCGCAATTGGAGCAACCTTTTTCGGTGAACGGCCGCGGAAAGCCGACCTTTGGGGGATTGCATTGCTAACCAGCGGTAGCCTTGCGGTTCTGAATGTTCATCTGGGCAGCATTTCATCCCACGTCGTAGGAGACTTGCTGATAGTGGGGGCCGGGCTGCTCATCGCCTTTAATGCCTTTGTGATCCGCTTCAAACTCGCGAGTTTGGAGAACGAAGTGATCGCGTTTCACAATGTCCTGTACTCGACCATCCCTTTTGCGATCGCAGCATGCTGGGAGACTCGTTTTTTTTCGTTTGCAGCGACCAACTTCGCGTTAGTCGGGATCTTGGGACTGGTAACCTTCGGGAACTACGTAATCTATTACGCTGCATTGCGTTGCATGCCAGTTTGGCGCATCCGAACGCTCCTGCTTGCGGTTCCGGCCTTGGTACTCTTTGCGGGAGTCCTGTTCTTGCGCGACCCGCTCACGAGTGGTCAACTGCTCGGCGCCATCCTCGTACTAGTCGGCGAACTCGTGGTTTTGATTTCAGCGAAGAATAGAGCTTTGGAAACTGTGCCGATAGCGAGTACGGGTTAAGCACGCAATGTCACATTACAGCCGGAGATTTCTGATTTCGCTCAACCGTAATTCACTGGGGCAAAAATGGAAACAAGCGGCGAATCTCCACCTCGCTTGGCTGACGGCCGTACTCGCAAATCTCAAAGGCTTCGGTACGTTTCACCGACTTACTAGCGTCACCGTACCACTTGCCCAAAGCTTGACGAATAGCCGGATTTTCGGGGCCATTTAACCAGATCTGAGCCAACCATTCACGTCGAGCGGCGGTGCCATCCGGCGGCGTGACGGGTTTACCGCTCGAACGCGAGAGCATGAAAGGCGTCCATTCATACATTTGAGAGGCATGCGCGTCCAAGCTTGCCAGCTTTTTATCGAAGACGTCGTCAATAGCCACGACGATATCCGGACGAATCGGATTGGGCCGCTGAAAGCCATCCTCGAAATACAAGAACACCGGATTTTGCTTCAGGGCCGCCGTTGCTGATGCAAAGAACGGGACAGTCACCATGTACGCCGAATCCTGTACCAGCATCGACGTGTAGCGGTGATCTGGGTGATAGTCGTTCGGCCGGTGAGTGATGACGATGTCCGCTTTCCAGTTCCTGATGCGGTGGACGATCTGGCGTCGGACCTCGATGTTTGGCACCAGCTCGCCGCCATGGTTTTCCAGCACCTCGTATTCGTCGATTCCTAATCTGCGCCTGGACTCCTGAGCTTCTTCGCGGCGGCGCTGCTGAAGTGCCCCGCCGGCGCTGGAAGGATGCCCGTTGTCCCCGCCGGTGGTCGTCAGAAATTTCACGTGGCATCCCTCGGCCACCCACTTGGCCGCGGTTCCGCCAGCCTTCAATTCGCAGTCGTCGGGATGCGCCCCAATCATCAGGATTCGAAGTTGCGCTTGAGAGTCAGCCATAGAATTTACCTTGACGAGATCTTGAGATTTACATATTTAAATAAACGCCGACCGAACACACTGCTTTGCAAGGCACGCTTCTTGAAATCAAGCTTCGTGGCGTGTAAGGCTGCTGTAACGACTATTTGAACGTTCCGCTAAGAAAGTCGATGATAGACTGCCGATCTTCCGGGTTGACCCTCGCTCCCCAATTTCCCATCTTGCCGACTTCTTTCTCCCACTGAGCACGAGTCAGTCGCTGTGTCTGCATCATGTGACCGTCGTGGCACACGAAACAGGTGCGCCGATAGCTTTCTGGGCCTACTTGAACGGTCACGCGCGGAGTCACGTTCCATAGATAGCCGCCGGGGTTCCACTGCTGCTCGAGCGGTTGCACCGCACCGCTGGCGGTATGCCCACGGGACATCAGCACGTACTGACCTTCGGGGCCCGGCGTCCAGTCGAATTCCCAAAGCCGCCACGAGTAGCGTCCGAGATCCTTGCCGAGAGTGGCCGACGTCCAATGCTGTCCACCATCGGTGGAAACATCAACGCCATTCACCGGCGACCCGTCAGACCAAGCCGCGCCTGCAATTGTCACTGAGTTTGCCGTCATCGGCCCGGCAGCGGGCTTGGCGATCACAGACTTAACGCCCAAACTGGTAACAGGAACAGTGTCAGCGGGATTCACAGCCGCGCCAGGGTTGACACTCGATTTGGGATAGCGATAAGCGCTCTTCATCCAGAAGCCATCGTACTTGTGGTCTAGCACCTCAATATGCTGGAGCCACTTGATCCAGGAATCACCGGCCCATCCGGGTACGATTACGCGCACTGGAAAACCGTGCATTACCGGCAAAGGTTGCCCATTCAGTTCGTAAGCGAGAAGGGTGTCGGGATGGAGAGCCTTCTCCACTGTAATACCGCGTCGCAAGTGCTCCATGGTTCCAAGCGGAGTATCGGCGCCGTTGAAAAGAGCTTGCTTCGCTGAACTCTTCACCCCCGTCTTTTGCAGCACGTCTCTCAATCGGACACCGGCCCAGCGGCCATTCCCTGCCCCGCCGTAACTCCACTGCGTACCAGCAACGTGCGGCTGATAAAAGGCTCGACTATTGCCAGCACACTCCAGGACGCCGACCAACTCGGTGCGCGGAAGCTTGCGAAGCTCATCCATCGTCAAAGTGAGCGGCCGATTCACGACTCCGTCAACCTTCAGGCTCCAGGTCTTTAAATTCACCTTGGGAATATTGGTATGGCAGCGAACGAAGAAATGATCGATCGGAGTTATAGCTTCGGTGAAGCCATCAAGAGGCATCTCAAAATCGCTTGGAAAAGGGGACCTTACAATCATCCGCGACTGGTCGGTATCAGCGGCCCGCGCGAACTTCAGGCTCAACCCCGCTAGCGCGATTCCCAAAACCTGACGTCTTGTCAGATAACTCACAGCGTTCTCCTAATCTGCTCAACTCGTGCCAGAGCCAGTTCTATCCCTGCCGTCATAGCTCATGCTTGCGCACCGATTGGGCCAAATGTTCCGCGTTGCGCATAGACAATGCGAGGATGGTTAAGGTCGGATTCTCGGTGGAACAGCTAACGTGCAGCGATCCATCACCCAGCAACAGATTTGGCACATCATGACATTGCCCCCAACGGTTGGTCACAAAGTGTTTGGGATCATTGCCCATGCGGCAGGTGCCCTGCTCGTGAATCTGCCCGCCTGGGATTGACGGCGAAACCTGCCATCCGGTAACAACGCCGCCAGCCGCCTCAATAATTTTGATTCCTTGTTCCACCATATCTTTAACCATCGCCTGCTCGTTCTCTCCAAAAGTCATTTGAATTCGAGCGGCGGGTATGCCCCAGGCATCTTTCACCTCGGGATCAAGGTCAATATAGTTATGGGGACTTTGCAGTCCCTCGCCGGAGGAGCTCACTCCCATGCCTGTTCCGTACCAGGCCCGTACGTCCTCTTTGTAGCCACGGCCTAACAGTGCGCCTCCACGCGCTCCTCCGCCGTTCATGCCGAATCCGCCTTCGAGACCGGTCGTGTAGCGGCGCAAGAATTTCTTGCTGCGCGTTCTTTCATCAACGTTGACGAATGGCGCAATTAACATCCCTGTCCCCCAGCCATCTTCATTCGTCACGGGACGATTCTGCATGTCGGGGAAATATCCGCTCACCGATGCGGTGACATTTTCAACTAGATTTCGGCCCACCTGACCGCTGGAGTTGGCCAGACCTTGCGGGAAACTGCCGGATTTCGAATTCAGCAGAATGCGAGCAGTTTCAATCGCACTGGCGCAAAGCACAACAGTTCGGCCAAACGCCTCGCCTTCCTGAAAACTATGTCGATCGATGTACGCGATGCCTTTGGCCCGGCCATCACTGTCCACGATGATCTCGCGCACAATGGAATTCAACTGAAGCGTCAACCTGCCGGTTGCCATAGAAGGTGGCAACAGGACTCCGACCGTGGTGAACTTTGACCCTGAATCGCAGCCATGCGAACAGGGCCCGCAGTAATGACACTTGGACCGACCGTTGTAATCCCGGGTAATCGCAGCCTTCGGATTCATGAAGGCGTACAACCCAAGCCTGTCGGCGCCCCGTGCCAGTTGGGCTTCCGGGCAGGTCGGTCCAATAGTCGGAAGCCAGTCGCCGGGAGGACACTGCTCGCTCTTGGTATCGGGACCGGAAACACCGATGAGGCGCTCGGTCTTGCTATACCATGGCGCCATCTCTTCATAAGTGATGGGCCAATCTACGTCATATCCATCATAGCTCGCCGGCTGAAACTCGATCGCCCCCCACCGGGTTGTATTCGCATCCCAACAGTTCGTTTTGCCCCCGAGGGCGCGAACCCGTACCCAACGGTAAGGTTTATTTTCAGGAAATGTGTATTTCCAGTCCCGTCGCTTGGCCCAAAAATGATTGTTGTAGTAGGTGTTATGGGCGCTACCGTCAAACAGAGTCACGCTCTCACTGTCGCCCCTGCCTACCGTATGGACGGTGGTCTTAAGGCGCACGGTGTAATCCTGGTCCTGTTGATATTGATCTCGATAGGGCAGTTCCCATCGCCACTGATGATGGCGGATGTCCCGGTCGATCTGATGGCTGCCCGCGTCTACGAGCAAAACTGACGCTCCAGCCTCAGTCAATACCTTCGCGTACATTCCCCCACCGGCTCCAGAGCCAATGACGATTGCATCGTAGACTTTTGGCACCTGCGCTCCAAGTATAAAATTTAAATATATCATATACCAGCATTGATTTGCGGAGATGGGGATTGAGTAGTGGAGAAAATTTGGCCCCGCAAGCCGCCGCCGCGGCTGCGCCCAGCGTCTTTTTCGCAGCTGTCCGCTTAGAGCAATCTTCGTCAGAGGTCGTCATTGGAAACGGATGCGATCTGACTGCTATCAGGTGACCTAACTCCCGCATCTGCTGAATGGCTGATTTACTGAATGTTTCGTTCCCCTGCGATATCTTTATCTAAATCTAACCTCATCTAACCGCAGGTCAAGAGGGCAAAACAGTTCCTACGCCTAGATCCAACGCTCGGCGATATAACATATTTGCGGTGGCAACATCTTCGAGTGCTAAACCCAGATTTATAACCATGTGACGTTCAGCGGAATTTTTGCGCCCAGTAGTTTCAGCCACCAGGTCCATCAGCTCGCTATAACTGGTAGGCATCCCGGCAAAATGACCCGCATGTTGACGGTAGTATTCAAACTGGCCGCTGTCGTCAACCCACATCCGGTCGGCTGCATGCGCAGCTTCCGCACGAAACATCGCGTCGAAATCAAGCGACACGCCAACGCTCCCGGGTTTCATCCATGACGATTCAATCAATGGATTTGGATGTTGCACAATAGGGGCACATGTGACAATTACGTCGGCGTCTGAAGTCGCGTCTTTTACTGATAGGGCCTGTTCTACGACGAAGCCATTCGTCTGGAAGATTTCACGAAACTGTTCTACTGCTTCCGCCTTTGGGTCATAGACGGAAACGCAGCTCAGGCTGGGTAATACCGCACGCAATGCCTCAGTATTTGCCCGACCTTGAATGCCGGCGCCAATAATCGCCAACTTCTGGGCATTGACGGCGAGCCTACGAACAGCAAGAGCTGTGGCCGCCGCAGTCCGCTTTTCCGTCATCCAGGTACAATCCATGACGGAGATCGGAACGCCAGTCTCCGCGCAGTTCAAAATGAACAATCCCGTGATGTAGGGTAGACCGAAGCGTGAGTTCTCGGGATATCCGGACACCCATTTCACCCCCGCAACATCGCTGCCTCGAAGAAAAGCAGGCATAGCATGAATGAATGAGTTCGCACGTGTGTGGATTCCTGGCTTAGGTGGCATTTCCACTTTACCCGCCGCCTTCTCCCGAAAAGCTCCCTCCACTGCATGCAGGAACGTCAGAAACGCCGCAATGCAGGGCTTCCACGTCAGCACGCGAAAGATAAAGTAGATTTACACCGCGTTGAAGCTTAGACATTGAATACTCTCCAAGGTGCCGCGCGAGCGTTTTCGAGCAGCACGGAATTCGGCGGGGCGCTCTGCAAATGATGAAGTCCTCAATCGCCTGTCGGCTTAGTGAAAACCTGTCTGCTTAGCGAAAAGTAGAACGGCGGTGCAACCGGGGCTGCCGATGCGCCCGCATTCGCATAAGCATCCAACTGCGGGCGCGCGCTGTCGATATCAGTACCCGCGATACTGGGAACGGGCTCGCCGTCCGGTGGTCTCCTGAAGCACACGATGTACAACTTCCAATCGCTGCGCCGCCGTCAGATGCGCCCTTCCCCGGTTGCATCAACTGGGCACAGCCCATTAATTCCTGCCAAGCACGCACACTGAATCAGTTTGCTCAGCGCGGCATGGTCGATCGCGCCGTCCGCAAGCAGAGGCGTCGCCAACGCCACCATCACTCCTTTGCAGATTGCCGTAGGCCATCGCACAATAATATACATATTATATTAGATATTAGCGAGCAGTGATTGGCACAGCAGTTGGGCGGAGCAGCCTGTAAGACCTGACGACGGGACGGAAGATTCGTTTAGGCATATCAGAATAGTGCTGGAACAATAGGGCGAGCGGTCGCTTCATCCGTGTGTACCACGCAATCTGGATGTCCTTGAATAAGCGTCGCAGGGTACCAGACAGTTGGCTCCGAGAGAACGGTCATTCGAAAAATTGCCCGATGGCGTTCACCTCCTGCCAAGAAGAGCCGGATTTGACGTGCGGAGAGTATCTCCTTCATTCCGATGGTGACCGCCATTGGCGGGATCATCTCCGATGAACCGCCGGCGCACTGTATGCTTTGAACCACAATGGAATCGTCGCCCAGCGCAACGACACGCGTGGTGGACTGTCTCATTTTTTCGACACTGATTTGGAACCAGCGAGAAATCGGGGGATCATTAAAGGCGATGTGGCCGTGATAACCTATGCCGCCATAGCAAGTATCGACACCGCCCGCCGCCGCCATCTGCTTTAGCATTTCATCGGGCTCGAACGGAGAGGGGAAATGGACGCGCTCGGGATGCGGTCGGAGATCGTCAGCCAGTCTCTCGATTACCTGCCGCCGCATGAATCCTTGGAAGCTCAGCGGATGGCTGATTGGGATCGGCCGTCCTTCCCAATCTAGAAACTCGTCCATCTGGAAAATATCAACATTCTTCCAACTGATTTTTTGAGCATTGCAAATGTCGACGAGGCGAAAATACTGCTTCACTGGACCCACCGGCAGAATCCACCGCGTCGGAGAACCTGCCTGGTTGTTGCGCTTCAGTTCGTTCGCCATCGTATCGGCCATGTGCTCGAGCATCGCTTCCACGGTCGGGAACAGGTGAACACCGGTTCGAGCACGTTGGAGCAGTTCCGGTACCGGCATATGAAGGATCTCTGTTGAGGAGTGATGGGGGGAACGCACGAACGTCTGTCAGTTTGTGCATAAGATATTATGGCCAAGAAGTTAGCATTCGAAACGCCTGCGTGCTGCGCTGCAGTTTCCAGCACACTGTGCCGTTAGGCTCCGACACAAAGCCGAGGACGCGAAGCCACTGCATGCGGATAATCCGGTTGCACCTGCAGTTCCTAATTATCCTTCGCGCCCTGTTTAATCCATTCTGTCAGAAGCGTCTTTTGCGCTGGCGTCAGTGGCTTACCATACGCCGGCATTGCAGCCCCGAATCGAGGTTTCCCCGAAAGTTTCTCGAGTAGAAAACTCTTAGCCGGGGACGAAGGCTTAACCAAAACCAAGTCGGGATTCAGGTGACTCCTTCGATTGACCAGATCGGTATATGCGCTAGAAGGGCTTAAATCCAAGCCCGGCATCTGATTTTTGTCGTAATGACAGGCCACGCAGCTATCCTGGAACGCAGGCAGTACATCTCTCTTAAAACTGACGGTCTGGCAATTAGCCCCCTTCTCGGACGTGGCAGTATCGTGTTGCCCGGCAGCAGCCGCGCGGCTACTCCTGCTGGAACCAGCCAGCCCTGCGTAGGCCACCATCAGACTCAAGACGAAAACAACAATAAGCTTCCCGTTCATGCTTCGCTCCATTGGTGCCTGCGTCCCTGGCATCGAAACTCCAAGACGTTGCTTGTGGTATCAGTGCAGGCTCAGAAGTCGGCTCATGATATCTGATATATCTAGTGAAAAGCAACACCGGAAGGCCAGCTCCTCACCTTCCTCGCTATGTGAGTCTCACGGAAGCGTGCTTTACTTCCAAAAAAGCGTCAAGACCCTCGATGCCCAATTCCCTGCCCCAGCCACTTTGTTTTATTCCCCCGAATGGACACTGGCTAGTAGTGGGAACTGGATCGTTGATCCCAATTGTTCCGGCCTCTAACAGCTCTATCATGCGGAAGCTTCGCCCGAGATCCCTGGTGAAGACATATGCGCTAAGGCCGTAGGGAGTATCGTTGGCTTGCTCGACTGCTTCTTCTTCTGTTTCGAAGGAACAAATGGGCGCAACCGGCGCGAATGTCTCCTCCCGCAAACAGGCAGCCCCACGGGGAACGTCAGCTAAAATGGTCGGATCGAGGAAAAATCCACCAAGCCGATCAAGGCGGCTTCCACCACAGAGGACTCGGGCGCCTTGTCCGGCGGCATCCTTAATATGAGCGAGGGCCTTGGTGAGACCAGCATCATCGATCAGGGGACCAACATCGACGCCAGCATCCAGACCGTTACCAACTTTAAGAGCCCGCGTCTTATCGACAAGCGCTTCCAAAAAGCGCTTATAGATTCTGTTTTGGACATAAATTCGATTCGCGGCAATGCAAGACTGCCCAGTGTTGCGGAATTTCGTGATCATGACGCCTTCCACGGCCTGTTCAAAATCAGCGTCATCGAAAACTATGACCGGCGCGTGTCCTCCCAGTTCCAACGATAGCGGCTTGATTTGCTTCGCCGCGCCCGCAATCAAGACTTGCCCGACTTCCGTTGATCCAGTAAAGGTTATCTTTCGACAAATGGGATTATTGAGATACTGCTTCGCAACCTCTGCCGCATCGCCGACCAAAAATTGGAACACGCCCTTTGGCAATTCCGCCTCATGCACGCATTTCGCAAATTCAAGGACCGACAGAGGAGTGGTCCGGGAAGGCTTGAGAACAACCGGGCAACCAGCAGCCAGAGCCGGCGCCACTTTTCGGACCGCCAACACCAAAGGAAAATTCCAGGGGCTGATCGCTCCCACGACGCCTATGGGTGTCTTGATGACGAGGTGGCGCTTGGAATCAACCTGGCTTGGGATGACTCGTCCGTAAGAACGGCGAGCTTCTTCTGCAAACCATTCAAGGTGATCGATCGACATCGCCACCTCACCATGACTTTGCGCCAGTGGTTTGCCGTTCTCAAGCGTAATCGTACGTGCAATATCGTCGCGTCTGGCATCCATGCTCCGGGCAATCCGTCGAAGGAACTCCCCCCGGCCCTTACCGGTCTCGGCCTTCCAGCCGCCAAATGCCTTCTGGGCGGTATCCAACGCGCCTGCGATGTCGTTAGCGGATACATAGGAGATGCGCGCAAAAGAATCACCAGTGGCGGGATTAACGACCGGTCTCGATTCGTCGGATACGACCCAAGCCCCGTTCAAATACACAGGTTCTGTTTTCATCAACGCGGCACCTTCCCCCAGTCTTTCAGAAACAGTTCGACCCCTATGTCCGTGAGCGGGTGGTGATAAAGCTGCTCAACAACATCAAAGGACATAGTGCAAACGTCCGCGCCGGCGAGTGCAGCATCCAGGACGTGAATGGGATTTCGAATCGCAGCGGCAAGCACTTGCGTTTTAAAACCATAGTTCGTGTAGATCTTCTTGATTTGCTCAACCAGCTCCATGCCGCGATGGCCCACAGCATCAAGACGTCCCACGAATGGACTGATATAGGTCGCTCCACATTTCGCAGCTAGTAGAGCTTGTAGCGGTGAAAAGGTCACGGTGACATTGGTTTTGATACCTTCGCCAGAGAGACGCTTAACAGCCATCAGTCCCTCTTTGATGAGCGGCACTTTCACGACAACGTTCGGATGCAGCGCGGCGAGGCTTTTACCCTCAGCGACAATTTCGGCGCAAGTAAGGCTAACTGTCTCCAAACTGACCGGGCCATCCACCAGCTCGAGAATCTCGCGGCTTACCTCCTCAAAGGAACGGCCGGTTTTTGCAATATGACTTGGATTCGTCGTAACGCCGTCAATAATGCCCCAACCAACTGCCTCGCGAATCTGGGAGACATCAGCGGTATCGAGGAACAACTTCATAGACTCAAACCTCCTTCAGAAGAACGAGCAGAATCGCGGCGTGGCCCTATACGTGAATTCGCGGGGCTACATTGTCACGCCGCAAGAAAGCCGGAGAGTTGGCGGGGTAGCGCGCATCGCCTCCGCCGAGTACCGCCAGAACGTCTTTCAAGACGTCCTCCTCCACGCGTTCTTGCGCTTCTTTGGTAAAAGCCGCTATATGGGGCGTGAGAATCACGTTATCCATCAGCGCGAGGCGACCGGCTGCAGGCGGCTCGGCTTCGCGCACGTCCAATGCTGCTCCAGCCAGCGCTCCGTCAGTCAGTGCACCCAAAAGAGCCTCTTCGTCCACTACGCCGCCGCGTGCTGCGTTGATGAAAAAGGCGCTGCGCTTCATTTCGGAGAACCTCTGCTTATTGAACAAGTGCCGAGTGGAGGGTGTTTCCGGAACATGACAGCTCACGTAGTCGGCACTCGCCAGAAGAGCTTCCAAATCCATTGCTTTCGCGTCTAGTGCTTTTGTTCGTTCCGACAAATTTTGAGCGACGGGGTCGTATACTACGATCTTCATTCCTAACGCTCGAGCCTTCTGTGCCGCCAGGAAGCCAATTCTTCCAAGTCCGACCACGCCCAAAACCTTGCCCTCAAGTTCAACGCCGGTAAAAGCGGCCCGCTTCCAGCCACCTTTCTTGGTGTCTTTATCGGCGGACGAAATCCGCCTGCTCAAAGCAAAGATCAATCCAATGGTAAATTCGGCAACGGCATTCGTGTTCTGAGTCGGTGCGTAAGTCACAACAACTCCACGCCGTGATGCAGCGTCGACATCGATGTTGTCCAAACCGGCTCCAGCACGTCCCACGACCTTGAGTTTTTGGGCGGCTTGGATCAGGCTTTCTGTGACTTGAGTTTGGTTGCGGACCAGAAGCGCGTCGAACGTCTGAATCACCTCTAAAAGATGGTCCATTTTTTTCCAAAGTTCGGGAGCGAAGGTCACCTGAACACTGTTTTCCAAGTCGGCTAGTTTATTTTCCGCGACCGATTCTGTAATGAGTAGGGAAGGTTTCATTAGACCTGCTGAGATCCGACGCCCACAGGACTTTCCTCAACCGCACGCGACGGCTCAAGACGGGAGTCAATTTTTAATTCTCGCACCAAGGCTTCGAGTTCATCTACAGTTTGTTTGGAGAGACCGATGCCAAGCGCTTGATTTTCCTTAGCACGGCGGTGGGACCGCTCGCCAGGTACAAGTATTTCTTTGACACCCGGGCGTTTTCGGCAAGATTTGATCCTCACAACCATTTGATCAATTCGACTTTTGAAGTGGTCGACATCCATGAATGCAGCGATATTGAGAAGACAAAAAAAGTGGCCGACATTCTGCTTCACAGAAGGCTCTTTGTACATCGAACCGACAGCAGGCCCCACCGCAGAACCGGAGAGAACGCCAGAGAGCACTTCGACCAGCAAAGCCAACGCATAGCCTTTAGCGCCGGCCATTGTTAGAAGTGTCCCATTGAGGGCTTCTGCCGGATCCGTCGTTGGGTTGCCTGACAAGTCGAGCGCCCATCCTTCGGGAATTTGGGTTCCGGAGCGCCGAGCCTCGATGATTCGCCCCCGCGCGATAAGAGAAGTGGCCAAATCTATTTTGATCGGGAATTCCTTCCCGGCAGGGAAAGATGCAGCCACAGGATTTGTTCCAAAAAAAGCCTCGCACGCCCCTTCCGGCGACATCGCGGGCTCACAATTCGTTGTTGCCAACAGGATCATATTTTGCTGGGCGGCCTTGTTGCAGTAGTACGAAAGCGCCCCGAAGTGCTGTGAGTTACAAATCGTCGCCGCAGCCACTCCGTGAGTTTTAGCCAAAGGCACCAGCATGTCCAAAACCTTGCATGCCTGCACCTGTCCAAGACCGTTTCCAGCATCGACTACGACCACCGACCCTGAGCTGCGCTGGACTGTCAGCTCAGCGTTGGCGTTGATTAACCCGCGTTGGATGCGGCGAATGTAGATGTTCAAACGCGAGACGCCATGCGTGCCAACCCCATGAATATCGGCATCAACCAGAGAATCGGCGAGGATACTCGCGTCGTTCGCAGGAACTCCCACCTTTTGCGCAATGCTGGCGACAAGAAGCTGGACTGAAGGTATGCTATATCTCTCCATTACAGTGACTCCGGGACCATACTTCACGCACTGCGATAGAGTTTGGTCATGATAAATTCACGATGACCCAATACCTCGGCGCAGGTTAGCCTGCCCTCGGCCGTCCGCACAACCAGATTAAAAAGATCGTCGCCGGCTTTTTCGATGGTGGACTTTCCCCGCAGAATGTCAGAAACATCAAGGTCAATATGCTCGGACATCGTGCTACAAGTCAGGGGATTGCCGCAGAGTTTAATCACCGGAAGAATGGGATTTCCCACCACATTGCCTTGGCCGGTAGGAAAAAGGTGAATCACTGCTCCAGAAGCTGCCCACAGCGTAACCGCTTCCCCCGCAGCCGAGGAGGTATCCATAAACCACAATCCCTTATCCTTGGGCTTCTCCGCCGGCCCTAGAACACCCAGAAACTTGGTTCGCTTTCCCAGTTTCTGAATGTTGCCTAAAGCCTTTTCCTCGATGGTCGTCAGACCTCCGCGGATATTTCCCTTTGTGGGCTGGGATTCAGAAAGATCATCTCTCTTATTGTCAAAGATCATCTTATTGTAGCCTTCCCAGACCTCCATGAACTTCTCGGCAACTTCGGGAGTAGCGGCCCTAGATTTGACAATGTGCTCGGCGCCGGTCAGTTCCGAAGTCTCTCCAAAACTGGCCGAACCTCCAAGCTCAACCACGCGCTCAACCACCGCCCCCACGGTCGGGCAGGAAGCTAATCCTGTGGTCGTGTCTGACTCACCGCATTTAACGGAGATATAGAGTTCATCAATGGTACAGAATTCGCGCTTTAGCTCCGAAGCAGCCTGGACATACTCTGCGGCTTTGCGGGAAGCCTTCTCGACAGTCCGCAGATCTCCATTGCGCTCGATGGAAAATCCCGTAACAGGTTTTCCGGTGGCCGCAATGCCATCTACGATGCGCTGCGTCCACCCCGGCTCGATGCCGATGACGATGGCCGCCGCTACGTTAGGATTTGAGCCGACACCAATCATGGTTCTAAAAAACAATTCGAGGTCTTCGCCGAATTGCAGCCGACCATAGGCATGCGGCAATGCTAATAAGCCTTTAATATTGTTCGCCACTGCTTCGCACGCAGCGTTTGAGATATCATCCACCGGCAGAATCACGACGTGATTGCGCACGCCAACCCGGCCATTTTCCCGTCGATATGCCAAAAACTTTGGAGCTTCCATCCTTGTCTACCACCTTGCTGTTTTGAGATTGTGCACATGAACGTGGTCGCCCTTGTGAATTTCTGCGACCACGATACCAATTCGCTCGCCATATTTAACGACCACTTCCCCGGGTTTGAAATCTTTTAAAGCTACTTTGTGCCCGAGGGGAATCTCCATAGTAGCGGCTATCGAGATCCGCGTTTGCCCATCCAAGGTCAGACCGTTGATCTTTTCCCCTTTTCGAATATCATCTACAGCCACTCCAACCGTGTCCTGCTTGTCATGAACTAGAAAACGAACTAGTTCACTATTGTCTGGAACAGTTTTCCTAGCTGAGTCCACAGGAATGGCTCCCTCGTTCTTATCCAGTGTCAATTTTGTCACTTCGAGCTCCTCCCAAACAAAGCGTCCTCCCAAGCCACCATAATAATGGTGTACCTATCCATCTATTATTTCTTCTTCAGTCGACTAAAAACCTAGTCGCCTGGCAGAAGAAACCCAACAACCGGTGCGCAGGTCTCGGCACCCATCCAAACACCCGAGACCAAAGTACGGGATTGCCGCCGAGACTTCGATTCGAGTTTTTCCAAACTGCCGGAGTTAAATTGCAAGTTGCCCACGATGCGCAAGAGTCGCAACGAATCACTGTAGCGCGACGCGTCTCATCAAGCTTGATACATTATATACCACGACTCAACATATACCACGACTCGAAGGGTTCTGTAAATCAAATCCCAAATATTTGGCTTGGCAAATTCCTGCATGCAAAATCAAACCTAAAAGTTATCTTGTTTTGTGATGCGCCCTCTGGCGGTATATCGCTGGCACGCCTCCGTTGCAATCGAGGATCGGCTCCAGCTCTCCTTGAAATTCCAGGTCAGAGTCAAGGACTGACACAGAATCAGTTCGAGGTCCTGCTGGACCAAACAGGTGGTGCTCCTGGCTTGGACACGGCCAGGAAGGGTCTCACCGACGCCGTGCTCAAATTCGCTCAGGTGGTCCGCACCGGCGGTTCGGCGGATTAAGCCGACCGCACGAATAGGCGGAAGTCCGAGAAGGCAAAGTAGGAATCGGCAAAGGAGGTCTGGGCGGGCGATTGCGCGATCCGACATCGGACGTGCGGACTCCGCAGATCGCCGCGAGGTCAAGAACTCACGCCCCGTTGGTGAAGCTCGCGAAATCGTGTCCTTCCCCGTTTCCATTGCTTCGAAACAACCGACTGAAGTCGACGGCGTAGCCACGATTCAAGGGTTTGCAACACCGAGGGCGTTTGACAGTCGGCGAAGTATCCGTGCCATCCCCGCAGGTAGGTCGCTATCTCTGTGACCATCTGCTTCAAACTGATGCCACGGGTTCGACGTGTCTGTTCCCGAATCCTCTCCTTAAAACGAGCGATGGCCTTGGGGGCGATCCGCCTCCGGGGTTCTCGTTCGCTCGTGAAGCTGAATCCGAGAAACTTTCTTTGCCTCGGTTGAGCCACGGCGCTCTTCGCCTGATTCACCTTAAGCTTGAGTCGGTGCGTGATGAAGTGCGTGGTGCTCTCCATCACTCGTTGTCCCGCTCGCTCGCTGCCGACATAGACGTTACAGTCGTCGGCATAACGCACGAAGCGGTGACCACGCCGCTCTAACTCCCGGTCCAGTTCGTCCAGCACCAGATTACTGAGCAACGGTGAAAGCGGACCGCCCTGAGGCGTGCCCTCATCCACCGGACTCACCAATCCATCCTCCATCACACCGGCCTTCAGGAATGCTCGAATCAGCCTGAGCATTCGTTTGTCGGCCACGCGCTCGGCGACCGCCGCTAACAGACGGTCGTGATTGACTCGATCGAAAAATTTCTCAAAGTTCGGCAAGAAAATAGCAGAGGAATGGGCGAACCACAGTATATTTTCGCGGCTCGCACTACGTGACCAGCGTACCTGTCGAATGGAGGAAGTCTGAAACGGCTAACAGAGTTTGGAGATTACGTCGTCTGCAACATTTTCTTAGCAGATTGTTTCCCGTTCGCCGAACTTCTCGACAGCGCGCGTTTGGCGGGAGGCATTTCTTGTTCCTGTTTAACTTGTTCCTGCCGAACCAAGCTGTCCACCAGCTTTTTTCGCACATCGCCGATGTGCTCGCTCATGGCGCGCTCGGCGCGTACGCAATCCCCTGCTTCGAGAGCAGTGACGATCATCTCATGATAGTCAGAAGCAACACTGCTCGAAAGGTCGTAAGTCTTTCTTCGCGACAGCCAGATTTGATTTCGGAGGTTCTCGAGTACACCGCAAAGCATTGCATTTCCGGTGGCGCGCGCCAGCGCCGCGTGAAAGCTCATGTCTTCGTCGATATACTTACGTTTTTCATTCAATTTGAGATATTGTCGCTGGCGTTTCACGCTGCCCTTGAGTTCCTTTAGCAGATCAGCAGAAAACTGTCCCGTCCGGACAGCATGGGTTTCCAGCGCCTCTCGAAGGTCATACAGGTTTGCGACCTCCTTAATGGATAAGCTTTTCAGGTAGGCGCCACGCCGTGCTTCGATCCGGATAAGGCCTTCGGCTTCTAATCTGTTGAGCGCTTCGCGAATCGGAGACTTGCTAATGCCGAGATCTCCGGAAAGAGACTCCTCAGTGAGGCGGGTTTCATCATCCACCTGCCCTTCGAGAATGTACTCCTTTATGCTTTTGTAGGCGAGCGAAGTTAGGTTAGGACGAATTTTGAGGCGCTTCATCAAATCTGAATCACCTGATACCACTGCTTCAAACTTCTAACGCCCTATAATATATCACATGTGATATCAACGTATATATCATGTGGGATACTAAGTGGCATCCATTCCGATTATCCGGTAAAACGGCCAGTCGGGGGCGATTCGGCATCTGCATTGTCTCACGCTCCTCGGAAAAGGTTGGCCAGGGATGACCTCCTCCATTGAAAGCTTTCGCCTGACGGTTTTCCGAACGGTGGCGGAACATTTGAGTTTCACCCAGGCGGCGGAACGTCTACATCTCAGCCAACCCGCAGTGACTTCGCACATCAAGGTAATTGAAGAAGAGCTAGCCGTGCGTCTTTTCGAACGCTCCAGCGGCGGCATCCGTCTGACTCTCGCAGGTGAGAAGCTTTTCGCCTTCGCCTTGGAGGCCCAGCGCATGACAGAGCAGGCGCTACAGTCCATCGGCGTTCTGACAGGAGAACATCTGGGACGTCTGCGGCTGGGAGCTTCCACCACTATTGCCCAGTACGTGTTGCCGAGCCTGCTGGCGCGGTTTGTTCGCCTTCATTCCTGCGTCGATCTCTCGGTCATCAGTGCAAACACAGCGGACGTCGTTGCTGAAATGCTCGCTAACAGAATTGATCTCGGCCTCATCGAAGGCCCTCCGGGCGCGAGCGACGTGAAAGTCGAAACGTTTGTCCCTGACGAAATCGTGGTGATTGCCGGTGAGTCGCACGTTTTCTCCGATGGCGAGGAGTATCGTGTGATCGATCCAGAAGATCTGGTCGGTGAGCCACTTTTGGTTCGGGAGCGGGGGTCCGGAACCCGACGTGTCGTCGAAGATGCTCTACGCAAGGCTGGCGTAGATCCCCGGATTCTGCGCATCGTGATGGAACTCGACTCGACTGAAGCGATCAAATCCGGGGTGGAAGCCGGTTTGGGCATCGGCTTTGTGTCGCGCTGGGCGCTCCGGTCGGAGCAAACCAATCGGTTCAGTGTGATTCCGGTTCGAGGATTGAAGATCGTACGCCATTTCCAGTTCATCTATCCATCCGGTCCCGAACCTGCTGGTGCCGCAGGCGCTTTTCTCCACCTTTCCAGGCAATTCCGTCAGCCCTACGCAATGCCGCCTCAGTCGTATCCATCAGACTAGCTTATCCGCCATCAAGAAATACGATTAGACCTGAAACTCTATACCAGCCACAATGCACTCAAATGGCTGCGAAATGTTTGTTCCTGCTCGCTGCGGTTGTGTCTTTGGCGTGGTGTTCACCTCCAATTGCATTGGCGCTTGGCCTCGTGATTGGGTTGATGAACTGGAACCCTTGGCCGCGATACGTATCCCGGATTTCCAAACTTGCGTTGAAAGTCAGTGTTGTCGGCCTCGGTTTTGGGATGAATCCATCCACGATCCTGCACACAGGAAAAGTAAGCTTTGTTTATACGGCGGTTGGGGTCACAGCAGCGATGGGTCTTGGCCTGGTGATGGGCCGTTTTCTGTCAGTGCCGTTCAATTCAGCTTTCCTTATCTCCACGGGCACAGCCATCTGCGGGGGCAGCGCCATTGCCGCGGTTACCCCGGTGATCAACGCGCGCGAAGACGAGGCAGCTGTTTCTCTCAGCACGGTATTCATCCTGAACTCCTTGGCTCTGGTTTTGTTTCCTTGGATTGGCACCGCGCTCGGACTGACGCAAACGCAATTTGGCCTATGGGCGGCCCTTGCTATTCATGACATGAGTTCTGTTGTGGGCGCTGGCCTGCGTTATGGACACGACGCGCTACTGGTTGCGACCACGGTGAAACTCGTCCGCGCGCTATGGATCGTCCCGCTGGTCATTAGCAGTGCCCTCGTGTTGCGGGTACGAGCGAAAACTTCGTGGCCTTGGTTCATCCTGTTTTTTCTGGCTGCCGCGGTGTTGACCGCTGTCGTCCCTGGTAAAGCCTCGTTGTGGGCTGTCGTGTCGAGCGCCGCCAAAGCGGGTTTCAGTCTGACTCTTTTTCTGATTGGCGCCGGAATTACCAGGAAAGCCGTCCGTCAGATTGGATGGAGACCCTTGGCGATGGCTGTATTACTTTGGATAATTGTCAGTGTGGTTACGCTGGGCTGCATCGACCGGGGATGGATCGCGCTGTGAATGTGTTGATTTCTTCGCCTCTTTCTTGTATTGTCCACAGGGTCATCGCTCGGTGGTTGTATATAAGATATTACATGTCTAAAATACAATAAGGAGGTCGTAGAAGATGAATCGTCGCCGATTTTTGCAGCAGGTTTCCAAAGGAGTTGCCGTTCTATCCGTCTCGCCCAGTATCCTGGCTAGTGCCAAGGCGCAGCGGCGCATTCAAATCGGCGCTCAGACTAACACTTTCGGCGCACCGATCAAGAGCTACGATCATCTGCTGGAAGTTCTGGACGATCTGGTCCAGCTGGGATACGAAGGTTTTGAAACTAGCGATGCTTCCTTAAAGGATCAGGCCGGGAGAGCGAAACAATGCCGGTCCGCTTTCGAAGCGCGACATATCCAGTACATTGCTCCCCATTGCTCGCTCAAGTTCAACACTACGATCGCACCCTCCGCCCAGGTTGAAGACCTTCGACACATTGGCGGCTACAGCGCCGAGATGGGAGCCAAGTATCTGATTGCCAGCGGCGGCTATCCGCGCAACAGCGCCGAGAATATGCCGGTGGAGCAGAAAGCTCAAATGCTCAACCAAGTGGGCAAGGCGTGCCGGGAAGAGGGATTGAAGTTCTGCTACCACAATCACACCCACGAATTCGAAGGCGACCATCCGGAGATGAATGTACTGCTGGCACAGACGGACCCCAAAGTGGTGTGGTTTAACTATGATGTGGGGAACGCCTATCCCATCGGGCCGAAACCGGGGGACTTCTCTGCCGAACACTTCCGCCGGATCCTCATCTACCACATCAAAGACGTCACTCTAGACAGCAACGGGAAAAATGTGTCCACGGATCTGGGCAAGGGCAAGATCGATCTCAAGGCCGTGATTGCGCCGCTTCTGCATAGCAACTGGCGCGGATGGCTGACGGTGGAGCGCGAGGCGGGCTATCCGAATCCGGCGCCGAATCCGGAGGCCCTGCTCAAGCAGTGCCGCACTTATCTGCGCGAAATTTCAGGACTGTAGAAGACGCAGAGATTGAGCTGTTTTCAGGTTTTGCCAGACCGTGCTTTGAAGTAGTATCTTATATATCAGTTTTGTTCAGGGACAGTTTTGTCGAAAGCGCGCCAGGAGAGATTGGATGGCAATAGGGATTGGATTGATCGGCTATGGCGCATGGGGAGAGTGTCATGCGCGAGCAATTCAGCAAACAGAGGGATGCGAGTTGCGGGCGATAGTTGCCCGATCGGAAAATACGCGCAAGAGGGCATCCGCCGCGGGCGTTGCCGTACATGAGAGCATCCTTGCTCTGGTAAAGCGACCGGACGTCGATGCCGTTGACATTGTCTTGCCGAATCATCTCCATGAAACTGCCGCTCTGGCCGCGATCCAGCATGGGAAGCATGTCCTTCTAGAAAAACCAATGTCCACCAGTATCGAATCTTGCGATCGGATTCTGGAAGCGGCACGCAAAGCGAATGTCCGGCTTCTCATCGGGCACGAGATGCGTTTCTCACCGCTGTATGCCACCATCCGCCATCTGATTGACAGCGGTAGGCTAGGAGAACCGCGCTATGTTCTGATTGACCTATGGAGAAGGCCGTACCGCTCAGGATCGGATGGCTGGCGTCTGGATCCGGCCCGAGTCGGCAATTGGATCCTCGAAGAACCGGTTCACCTTTTCGATGCCGCGGCCTGGTATCTGGATCGGCACGGGGCTCCGCAGTCGGTTTACGCCATGGGAAATCGGCGCCAAGCTGATTCCGAGCGTTCCGGTACAAACAACGATAACTTCACTGCGATGATCCGGTATGCAAATGGTGCGTACGCTGTACTGTCACACAGTCTTTGTGCGGTGGAACACCATCTCAGCATCAAGATATTTGGCGACAAAGCCACAATGCGGGCGGAATGGCACGCAGAGTTAGATCGCTCCGAGCATCCCAATTTTTCGCTCGAAATCTCCGAAGGTGACAGGATGACGCCGCTGGCCGTGCCGGGCACGCCGGGTGAGCTGTTTGAGTTGCAGGAAGAAATTGCGGCCTTTGTTCACACCTTACGCGACGGGTCCCCGCTGCCGATGACCCCCGAAGAGGGCCGTCGAGCAGTAGCTTTGTGTCTGCAGGCCGTCCGGTCGCTCGAGACCGGAGAGGTGGTGCAACTTCCCTCGTAGGAAGCGAAGCTATTGATCGTATTGCCGTGGTCAGCCTCTTCTATGTCGGCGTCCTAGCGAGGTGAACTTAATTTGCCGATTTCCACTCAAGCGAACACCGTTCACCTCGGTTGCCAAACGAATGCATGGCGCATACCACGAGGTAATTTCCAAGGTTTCCTAGCGGTCCTCGATCGTGTCAGGTCGTATGGTTTTGAAGGCTTCGAAACAGGCTTTCAGAATGTAGAGGGAGTCTTTGGGCATTCCAGGGAAGCTCAGGTGCAGATTGAACAGAAAGGAATCCGGTTTTTCGGAGTTCACATTTTCCTGCTGCAGTATGATCCGAAAACTTGCCTGGCTCCCGAAGACCTGATTCGGCGCGTCGCCGCTGGTGCTGCGAAACTGGGTGCAGGTTGTTTAATTCTGAGCGGAGGGGCTACCAGTGCCCTGGAACACAAAACCGACGCGCTGAGCCGTGCTGCTGAGTATTGCCTCCAAGAAGGATTGCCTTTGGCGTATCACAATCATCCGCACGAATTCCATCAGCAGGGCGCCGAAATAGAGTGGCTTATCAGCGGCACCGATCCTGAACGAGTCAGCTTCGTGCTTGATGTCGGCCACGTCCACCTGGCAGGAGGCGATGCTCTCGCCTTCTTCCGGCAGCATCACGGGCGCATCACGGCACTGCATCTGCGCGATTTCCAAGAAGAAGAGCAAGTGCCACTGGGAAGGGGAACCCTCGACTTGCTCGCCTGGAAAAAGGCCATCGAAGAATGCCGTTGGACCGGCTGGGCACTCGTGGAAGAAGAGCGCCCTGATGACGGACGGCCTGGTGATACGGCTGTAGCTCCGGCCAGTGAAGCACTCCGCCGAACATTCCGTACCGAAGCACCGGAGAGGAGAAACCGATGAGCGAACTGTTTGATGTCGTGATCGTGGGTTCGGGGGCAGGCGGGGGCATGGCGGCTTACACGCTGACGGCTGGTGGGGCCCGGGTGGCAGTGGTGGAGGCGGGAAACCACAACTTCGACCGCGACATCCGCCATCATCAGTGGCCCTGGGAACTGCCGTTCCGGAACAGCTACACAGCGGATCCAGTACAGGTTCGCCTCACCACAAAAGAAGAGGTAGTTGGCAAAGGCATTCAAGAGCGGGTCACCATATTCGATGGCAGCGCACACAACACATATTACACCAATCACTTCTTCGTGAAGATTCGCGATTGGCGATACACGCACTCAGAAGGCATGCCTTACAGGTGGGTCCGGGTGCGTTCCATTGGCGGTAAGACCAACTGCTGGGCTGGGGGCGCCAACCGATGGGGTCCATTGGAGTGGAAGCCGTACAGCTATGACGGATTTGGAGTGGACTGGCCGATTTCCTACGAGGAGATGGCACCCTGGTATAGCAAGACCGAGCGGCTCATGGGAATCAGCGGCGAGCGCACCGGCAAAATGACTGCGCTGCCCGATGGCGAGTTCCAGCCGGCGCCGGCATCCGACTGCCTCTGCACGATCATGCGAGGCCCCATTGCGCGGGCGGGCTATACGGTGGTTCGGGAGGCGCGCGCCGCCATCACGCGTTCGATAAATGGACGGCCGTCCTGCCATTACTGCGGCCGCTGCGGACACGGCTGCGACTCAGGTTCGAAGTTCACCTCGGTGGGAGCACTGCTGCCTCCCGCTGCCGCTACCGGACGTATGACGATGTTCAGCAACGCCCTTGTGCGCGAGGTCAATCTTGATCGCCAGGGGCGGGCATCCGGCGTTACTTATGTCGACCGCTATACGCATCAGGAAAATACAGTTCGCGGCCGGTATGTTGTGTTGTCGGCGAGCGCGATTGAGACCGCCCGCATTCTGCTCAACTCAAAGTCTTCGCTTTTTCCCAACGGGCTGGCCAACTCCAGCGGGCAGGTGGGACGCAACCTGATGGAGGACACCAAGGGCTATCTCACCGCATATCTACCTCAGCTCGAAGGCCGTGAGGTTACCAACGAAGACAGCTATGACGGCAGTCTGCTCATTCATCCGTTTGTCAATGTGGATGAGCGCACGCGCAGCAAAGATTTCCTGCGACGGTACCTGATGTACGTCAGCGGCGGATTCACGATGTCCCCCGGAGATCGCGGCGATCGTCCCCCATTTGGTACCGAACGCAAGGCGGCTACGAGCCGGGAGTACGGAAGCGAACTCACCATCATGGGTGCTGGTTGCGGACTTGAGGATCCCAACAATTTCGTGGACATCGATCCTGAGGTCAAGGACGCCTGGGGTATACCGGCGGTCCGCATACAACTGAAGTTCGGCCCCAACCAGGAGGCAATGATCCGGCATATGGTCGAGCGTGCCACCGAAATGATCGAATCGGCGGGCGGAAAGGTGTTGACGCGCCCGGCATCCCCCTCGATCCCGGGCAGCCAAATCCATGAACAAGGCACCTGCCGCATGGGAGACGATCCCAAGAAGTCCGTGACCAACGGCTGGGGCCAGTCCCACGATGTTCCGAATCTGATTCTGGCGGACGGTTCGATTCACTGCACCAGCGGCATCACGAATCCGACCTTGACCATCCTTTCGCTGACCATGCGCAACATGAGTCATCTGGTCGAGGAAGTCCGTAAGGGCAGTGTATAACCGCGCAACCAGAAAGCGGCAACAACATAAGTCATCTGATGGAGGAAGGCCGGAAAGGGAGACGTTTAGCGCGCCATATGGGGAGAAGTCAATGAGAAACATCATTGCAGCCAGCGGCTGGGTTTGCGCAATTTTCGTATCGATTCTCGTCTGGAATAGCGGACAATTGCCGCGGGTCCTCGCCACCAACGGTTTGCGCTTCCTGAATCCAAAGGGACTCTCCACACCGGTCGCCAGGTTTTCGCACGCGGTAGTGGTTCCTGCCAGCGAAGGACTTATCTTCGTCTCTGGGGAGGGCGGTGATGACGGAAGTGGCAAACCAGTTTCTGATGATGTAGTCGCGCAGACCAAACAGACCATGGAGAACATCAAGACGGCGCTGGAGGCGTCCGGTTCAGATTTCTCGCACGTAGTGAAGATGAATATTTATCTCACTGACATGAGCCGCATGCCGGAACTGCGAAAGGTGAGGGATGCGTATCTCGATCCGAAGCGGGCACCGGCCATGACTACAGCAAAGGTGCTGGAGCTTGTCGGCGGAATCAAAGTCGAGATCGAAGTCATCGCAGTTCCAAGCAAGTGACCGAGGAAGAGAATAAGGGAATGTCGAGAATTTCAATATGAATGATCGTGGCCGTGGTGGCAAGCCTAACGATCCCGCTTCTATGCAGCGTAGCGGCTTTATGTAAGTGAATGATCGCCGATCATCCGCACCTCAAATCTGCCCACTCACCTGAAGATTGCAGAAACGCACAGCCGCCGAACATACCGCGGCGGATCGGTCTACACCTTCACGGTGGTGAGGAACCCGCCAGGGCGGGGCCATGCGGCACGCGCGAGACAGGGGCAGAAGCGTTTCGTATCGGAATTTGCATTTCGTATTACTTCCCGGTGAGGTCTTGCATCTGACCAGCCTGCTGATTCGCTCACGGTTTCTGGAGCTCAAGCTGCTCGTCGGCTCCTATACAAATGACACGTCAGCAGGATACTCGCCCCATGCCGTAGAGTTCGCCAAAGGAAAATACGAAGTCAACCTGACCTGGCAACTGTATGGGATCCTCAAGACCACACACCTGATAGAGCAGACTGTCCGAGAAAGAGCTATCGAGCTCTTGCGCGCTACCGCTGGAGCGGAATGATCCAGCTCATAGCGGCGTCGATCGGTCGCGCGGTCGCCTCGTCAGTATGGAGTATGCAATCCGGATGTCCCTGCAGCAGCGTAGATGGGTAGTCGCTCGTCGGATCGGCAAGTAAGGTGACGCGGAAAACGGCGCGATGCCTTTCGCCGCCGGCCAGGTAGAGCCGGATTTTTCGAGAAGCGAGAATATCTTTCATTCCCAGAGTAACGCCCATCGGCGGAATGAGGTCCGGGCTTCCACCGCAGAAATTGATGCTCTGAACCACAATGGAATCGTCTCCAGAAATGACGACCCGGGTTCGCGATTGGCGCATTTCTTCGACACTAATTCGGTACCAGCGGGATATCGGCGGCTCATTGAATGCGACATGCCCGTGATAGCCGATCCCGCCGAAGCAGGTGTCCACGCCGCCGCAGGCTTTAATGGCGTCGCTGATCGCGTCCGGTTCAAAAGGGCTCGGTGCGTGAATGTTCTCAGGGGCAGGACGCAGCTCTGCATCCAGGCGATCGAACAGTTCCCTGCGGAGATGTCCTGCGAAACTCAGTGGATGCTCAATCGGCAAAGGTCGCCCCTGCCAGTCGAGAAACTCATCCATTTGAAAAGCGAACACATTCTTCCAACTGATGTGCAAGCGGTTCGACAACTCGACCAGCAGCGCGTACTGGGCAACGGGACCGACGGGCAAAATCCAGCGCGTCGGCTCACCGGCCGCATTGCGCGCGCGCAATTCGTCAGCCATCGAGTGAGCGAATTGCCGCATCATTTCATCGATACCGGCAAACAATCGAACTCCGCAACGGCCTTCGTTAACAAGCCGCGAAACGGGAAGCGTAAGGATATGGGTCAGGTCCATGGTGTGTAGTATATAGGGCTGTAAATCCATGAATTTGCTGTCCAGAAACTGTCGAATGAATTCCGTCTTATCGCTTGATCATCATCAGGCAGCCGCCTGGATGCGCCAGAGAGGCAGATCCCATGCCACAACGATGAGACCTCGAACCACGATTGAAATGACGAATATCTGATAAACTCAAAATTCTTCGTTTTTCTATGTTTTTCTATTGGGAAGCTGGACACTTTTGTATTAATATATTACATGCTAGATACTAACATGTGAGAGGGGCGTAGATCATCAAGCAACTCAGCCGAAGGCAATTCGTGAAAACCAGCGTCGTTTCCTTAGCTGCCATCGGAGTGGCCGACGCGGCGACGCAGCAACCAAACCGCAGTCCCACCCGGCCAGTGAGGCTGGGAGTGGCGTGAAGGTTGCATGCTCCACCGCCATCTGGCGCGAAGGGGGTTCTGTCTCGCTGCGACAAGCGCTGGCCGAGATCGCCGCCGCCCATACGCAGCGTAGCGTCGGTTTCTCCTGTCACTTCTCTGGATTGCAAGTTGCTTGGCATCACGCCGGTGCGGGGCCCGTGAACGGAGATCTATGGCAAAGATATACGACGTAGTGATTGTGGGATCGGGTGCGGGAGGTGGGATGTGCGCCAAGCTTCTCGCGGAGGCAGGCGCCAGCGTCTTGCTTTTGGATGCAGGAGGGCACAATATCGACCGCGATATCCGCCACCACCAGTGGGATTGGGAGTTTCCTTACCGCAACTCCTATCAGAGCGTCGATGAGGAATACGCGGTACGGCTGCCTGAGACGATACACACAGTCGGACAGGGCGATCGCGAAGTGCTCACTGTTTTTGATGGCAGTGCGCACAACAACTATCGCAACGATCATTTTTGGGCCAAACGCCGCGACTGGAAATACACATTTCCCAAGGACAAACCGTACCGATGGGTTCGCGTCCGCGCCTTAGGAGGGAAGACCAACTGCTGGGCGGCGAACACCTGCCGCTGGGGTCCGAAGGAATTCAAGCCGGCCAGTTATGACGGCCACGACGTGGACTGGCCGGTTTCCTACGAGGAAATGGCACCGTGGTACACGAAAGTCGAGAGATTGATTGGCGTGTCCGGGCCGCAAACCAATAGCGAGGATTATCCGAGCGGCGACTGGCTGCCGCCAATCGCACCCCGCTGTGGTGAAGTGCTTCTGACTAAAGCGGCGGCGAAGATGGGGTTGAACGCCTTTGCCACTCCAAAGGCAGCGATCACTCGAAACTTCAATGGCCGACCAGCGTGTCATTACTGCGGCTCCTGCAGCTACGGCTGCGACTCTGGTTCGAAATTCACCACTGTTGGTGTTCTGCTGCCGCCCGCCATGTCGACGGGAAGGCTCACTATCCTCATGAACAGCATTGTGCGCGAAGTCCTGGTCGACAGTTCGGGGCGCGCGCGGGGAGTGTCGTATGTGGACCGCTACACGTTTCAGGACGGAGAAGCGTTGGGGAAAATCGTAATTTTGGCTGCCAGCGCCATCGAAACGGCGCGAATCATGCTGAACTCGAAATCCGGACGGTTTCCTGATGGCATCGCCAATAGTAGCGGACAGGTAGGGCGCAACCTGGTTGAGAATCCCACCGCCTCTGTCCATGGCTACCTGCCGCAGTTGGCGGGCTGTGAGGTCACCAACGATGATGGATGGGCGACGGGGCGTACCATCGCTCCGTTTATCAACACGAATGAGAAGAACCGTTCCAAGAAATTCCTGCGGCGCTTCGAATTCTCATTCGAAAGCGGGGGAATAGGATCCGGAGGCGGGCACGGAGGCGAGATTTTTGGGCCGTCGTACAAGAGTGACAGGAAGCATTGGTCTGGCACTTCCGTCAGCGCCGGCGCTTCCGGCGAGGGCATCTGGAGCCCGGACAACTTTGTGGATCTCGATCCAGATGTGAAGGACATCTGGGGTATACCGGCGGCAAGGATCCAAATGGTATTTGGCGAGAACGAAAAGGCGATGACGCGGGAGATCGTCGAATGGGGTGTCCGACTCATTGAGGCCGCCGGAGGGAAGGTCACAGGATGGCAAGTCTCGCCTTCAATTCCCGGCGGGCAGATTCATGAGCAGGGTACTTGCCGCATGGGCGACGATCCCAAGAAATTTGTCACAAACCGCTGGGGACAATGCCACGATGTGCCGAACCTCATGCTTGCCGACGGGTCACTTCATGTGACGTGCTCCACCGACAGCCCCACGCTCACAATCCTGACTATGGCGATGCGCAACGCTTCGCATTTGGCTGAGATTTTTCGCGACGGTGACTTGAAGACATAGAAATGCTCCTCGATTGAGGATTGGCTGCCTGGCGACACGACTCAACCTAAGGGCAACACAGTGGTATTCTACTAGTATCGTTTACCGCTGCCGCTGTCGGCGGAGCTAGCGCGGCAATGTATTCGTGATACGCGGACAACCAATGAAGCTAGTTCGTGCAGCATGCCTATATGTCTTTCTAGGCTATCTCATCGCGTCCGTCCATCCCGCTTCAGCTGAATCTCCAAGTAATCGTGTGCAATCCGAAGTCTTTCTTGTCACGATTGATACGCTCCGAGCCGACCATGTTGGCTGCTATGGCGATCATGACATTCAAACCCCTGCTTTGGATGGGTTGGCGAAGGACGGGATTCTCTTCTCTAACGCTTTTACCCCGAGTCCGATCACGAATACTTCTCATGCCTCGATATTTACCGGACTGCTCCCGAGCGCACACGGTGTCACAGATTTTGGCGCGCCCATTGCTTCCGGCGTCCCCACTCTCGCGGAAGTTCTGAAGGAGCACGGATACGCTACCGCAGCATTCATCGGCGCCGTCATCCTGGACAGCACCGGTCTGGCTCCTGGTTTTGATCGCGGCTTCGATCACTACGACAACTTCCCCGCCAATTTACCTAAGACGGCTTCCCGCTATGGGCGGGTGGAGCGCCGCGGAATGGATGTGGTCCACCGTGCTGAAAACTGGCTGTTGAGCCACCAGACTTCCCAGCGACGGTTTGTATGGGTGCATTTATACGACCCACACGATCCCTATGACCCTCCTCTGCCATACCGGCGCATCTATGCCGGCCGCCTTTACGACGGAGAAGTTGCGTACGCGGACAGTGCTTTGGGTGCTTTTCTGGCGTTTTTAAAGAGAACGGGTTCGTATGATCGATCGCTCATCGTCGTAGTCGGGGATCATGGCGAGGGGCTGGGCGAGCATGGTGAACAGACGCATGGCATTTTCTTATACGACTCGACCACGCACGTGCCTCTTATTCTCAAGCTACCCAGTTTGTTGGGAGATGGAAGTCCGCCCGGAGGTCGTGCTTTAGCTGCGCAAGTTCGGACGCTGGACATCTTTCCTACTATTCTTGAGCTGGAAGGTGTGAATTTTTCCGGCCATCTGGATGGCGCTTCGCTCCGCGTTCTGTGGTCGAGGCCGCCGGTTTCCGCTGCTCGGAATGACGATGAGGCCGACAAGGCCTCGCTTGCCGGCGAACGAGTCGTTTTCGGCGAAACCGACTATCCCATTCATTTTGGTTGGGCGCCTCTGAAGTCGGTGCGCGCGGGCGGCCTAAAGTACATCGAGGCTCCGCAGCCGGAATTCTACAACTTGCGAGCTGACCCGCGGGAAACGACCAACCTTTATGAGCCCTGGAATGAAAACCTTCAGAGGCTGCGCGCGATGATGGCAGGGATTCAGAGCAAGAGCAAGAGCAAGAACTTCGCTGGCCAATCCTCTCTGGTGGGTTCCCAAACTTTGAATGAACTCAGAGCCCTCGGATATCTGGGAAGTCAACCAGGATCGACCACGGTGCCCGCGCCCTCCCTGCTTCCTGATCCCAAGGACAAGATAGCGGTTTATAACCTCATTCATAGCGCTATGGTTGCAAGCGAAGAGCGGGATACCGGCACTGCGCGCCAGGCTCTCAGCCGCGCCTTGAGCCTCGATCCAACATCGGTGGTCGCGCTGACGCAGCTTGGAGAGATCGAACTGGAGCAAGGTAATTACAAACGCGCTGCTGAACTGCTGGCGCAATCCCGCCGGATTCGTCCCGGAGACCCAACGACGGCGCTGGACGAAGCAAGGGCCCGTTACGCCACCGGCGATCTTGCGGGAGCGCGGGATGTCCTGGCACCCAGTGCCGGCGGCGCCCTGGTGCAATACGATGCACTTTACCTCTTCGGCCAGATCTATGCGCGGCTAAACGATTGGAATAAAGCTCAGGATCAACTCGAAGCGGCCATTATCAGAAATCCGACAAAGTCGCAGGCGTATATCGAGCTGGCTCGGGTATTGCTCGAGCAGCATAATCCCGCGGACGCGCTTGAGCGGCTCGGACAAGCGGCGCGCCTTTCCCCGCGCTCGCCAGAAGTTTTGAGGCTGATGTCGCAAGCTTACTTGCAGCAAGGGGAGAAAGCTAAGGCGGAAAAAGCCTCTAAGCGAGCAAAGAACCTTACGGTTAGCGAGCCGAAGGTTCCGAGTCACGTGAACGATGAAAAGCGGTGAATGAAGTCACCGCTTCACTGATTGACCCGCGCTCCCCGTCCCCACCCCGGCTGTCTCTTTTTGCGCAGTGCTCTCAAAAATCTCACTCAACACATGCCCTTGCATCTGTTTGGGAGCTTCGATTCCGTAAATGTGAAGGATTGTAGGAGCGACGTCGAAAACGCTGGCGACCCAACCGATGAGCTCGACGTTCTTCCTGATATCGGGTCCCATCGCGATAAACACGCCCGGAACATCGTCCGCGTCGGGGAAATCATGTTTGGCGATGACGGGCGTTGTCGAGGGCGTTAGTCCATGGCCGGCGTGTCCGTGCTCATCTCCGAACTCGCGCAGCGGCTTAATGCCGTGGTCTGAGAGGATAAACAGCGTTGTGTTTTTGTCAACGTACTGGAGAATCGATCCCAATACTTTGTCGAAGGCACGGTACTGGTCGGGAAAGGCCTCTGTGCGGACCGTGTGAAGCTTAGGGTTATAGCCCACGTTGTGAGACTGGATGGGGTAAAGCCAATGGCCAACGCGATCCTCGCAGGATTGGTCAAACATGGTAAAGTCGGTCGGATGCGTTCTCAATAGGTATCCGAAGAGTTTGGTTTGTTGTTCACGGATGCGCTGAACACCGGCAAGCCAATCGTTGATTTCCTGTGATTCTTTGCCCTGCAGATCTTCCAGATTCGGCATTCGCGAGCAGTCAATCGAAAAGTCACCAACGTTCTTTTCCAACTCTGGAATCAGACTTGTCGGATAAACCGGGTTGCCGCCTTCGACCTCCGAAAGCTTGGGAGCGCACAAGACGCCGTCTTCGCAACCCTTGCCGCGCGTCAACATGCCGCTGATCATGTAGCCATTCACCGGCATCGCCGGGAAGGTTGCGGGTACATTCGCCATCCCTACAGTGATTCCGTTTTTGCTCAAGATGGACCAAATCGGTTCACTCCTCAGCATGTGCGTATTGGCCGTCTGCCCGCCTACGACAAACCCCGTGATGCCGCTCTGTTCGGGCGCCACGCTGGTGAAAAACGTGGTGAATACCTTCGGGCAGTTGGGGGCCGAGATAGTGCGCAGCTTGCCGTATACGCCGTTTTCAATGACCCTCTTCAAGTTTGGCATTTCACCGCGTATGAGAAGGGGACGCAGGAAGTCCCACTCCGCGCCGTTCACCGATATCACGAGGACGCGTGGCTTAGATTCGGAAGCGGCTTGGACCGGGGTGGCCGTTCGTTCGGCCAAACACACCGATGTTAAGAAGAAAATACCGACGAATACGACGCAACATGTTTTCAACGAATCGACTCCGACAAGAGAACGAGATATTGGTGCTAATGAGCGAGATGTTGGTGTTAATGATTGAGATGTTGGTGTTAATGAGCGAGATGTTGGCGTTAATGATAAAGACAAACTGCCTCCTTCCGCAAGCTTTGCAAGGTCCGGTGACGGCCGAAAGGGTTCCTCCCGGCGCCCGGCCTGCGGTCATTACCTTCAGTTTTCAGCTGCGAGATGCACTTCGTGTCGAACCAGCGGCGATTACGTGACGATGTGAAAGGCTGAGCCCTCAGTAGTGGGATGACCAGATGCCAGTTCATTCCGTCCCTCCGCATGGAAACCTGCTCATAGCGCACCCGGCGGCGGCACATTCGCCGTACGGCTTAGGCCCTAGTGCGCGATACGATCGATGTAGCTCCAAACGGTTTCGCCTTCCGCTTCCAGGACCTCTTTGCGTAATTGTCCGGGAGCAATGTCGGCTCCGCCCCGTGTGATATGCACATAAACCGGAAGCGAAAAATAAATGTTCAGATACACGCGAACGGAGGAGGCCGCGTGCCGGGCATCTGCATCCCTGAGGGCGGCGCTCATCGCCTGGCTGCGGTATTCTTCAAGCGGCAACAAGCCTGCCCGGGCTTCCTGGTAGGCGCGAGCCATGTCCTGGTCCAATTGCGCACGTCGCGCGTGTTCAAGCGCAGCGTGGGCGGCGGTTAACAGGGCCCCGCTTCCTCGGAGTTCCGCCGGTAGATGGGCGGCCGTTATTTCGGTCTTCGCCAGCTCATCCGCCAGTACATCAAGAGCATAGCCGGCAGCCAAGGGCAGGCTCTGATCGAGCTGACGCTGAATCTCCTCCACGTGCCGCCTGTCGTCGGTCACTAATAGCATGGCCGTAAGCGCGAATGGCTCCAGCGTTACCCATCGCCGCCCCCCATCATTTTTCACTTCGAGCTCCTTAAGGTGCGGCCAGCCCAATTGGTAGACCGACCCGTGCGCGGCCGGATCCAAATCAACCACTAATCCTTCTACTTTGGCCTTGTCCACATAACGGTTGTAGTAGGGCTCGTCTTTGACCGCCAGAATCACCGATTCGCTTCCGGAATGGATCTGGCTGGCATCGATCGCGGAGTCGGAGGTGCGAAGCTTGACCGGGGGCTGTCCTGCTGCCAGCAGGTCTTCTACGAGCGCGACTTCGTGCCAGACAATACCGAGCTCGCAGCGGCGGTTCCGGCCCAATCCTTCGTCGTCGAGCGCGTTGGGGTAGAAATAGGTAACGCCCTTGATACCGGAGAACAAGGCGCGGTATGTCATCAACCGCTCCTGATCAGCCGTCGGAACCAAGTGTTCTGTCCATGGCTGCAACCCCACCTGCTCTGCATATACACCCTGCATGTGCGCCTGTAATGCCTGCTCCTGAAACATGTTGCCCCACATGCGGCGCGCATTCTGAGTCAGCCGGTCAATATCCTTGAAACCACCAACGATATCGCCCTTCACACCGAGCGTGGCCGGATCCTTTTGCAATGGAAAAAGGTAGGTGTACGGAAAATCCATCAGCTTCTTCCAACTCTCCCAGTTGCCCGCGTTTTCCGGACGACGGGCATCTATAAAAACTCCCGTCAAGATCTGGCGATGGTCGTAGCGGCGGACAATTTCTACAGCTTTTTGCACAAAGGGGAAATAAGCGTTCAACATGTCATCGGAAAATTCCCAACCGATGAACATCGGGTGGTTCCGGAAACGAAGAAACTTAAGCAAGGCTTTCTTCTGCATCGGCTCGTTCACGTCGAGCGGCCGTCTTAACTGGAGTTCGACGTAGATCCCATTTCGGCGGGCGATTTCGAGGAATTGCCGGACGCTCCCTTCATCGATATCGGACTGTGTATAGGCCTCAACCAGATTGAATCCGAGCTCGTGGTACGCGCGCAGCCTCTCCTCGTGCTCTCGCATGGGGACTTGTTGCAGCACGTCGTATTCGCTGACACCCCGCAACAAAACAGGCCTACCGCCAACGAAGAGCGAGTTGTCGCGTAACTCGATCTCCGGCGCTGGCCCAAAGTCTTCCGCCGGCACCTGCTCGGGCAGAAGGTCCTGCGCCGCCAGCAGACGCGTGAGTGTCTTCTTGAACTCGTTCGCGTTGCCAAGATTTGCCGCGCCTGGAAAGAACAAAGCTCGGCCATCGGAGTCTTCCAGGTTGCCGCTGATGTCGTGCAAAGGGATATCCCAGAAGTAACGCGTGAGGTTGTCCCAGATTTCAAGGTCCGGCCTGCTCGGATAAGTGCCGGCGCCGGGAACGTCAACGAGCAGCACGCGTCCGCCACGCAAGTAATAGCCCCCGAGCTTCTGAGCGAAATTCATTGTCCCGCCGGGTCCGGCTACGCCCGGGCCGGACTCGAACACGGGTGGCTTTACCAAAACCAACAGTGCATAGGGACTCCAGTCATCCCGGAGATTGACAATCGCCGGTGCCATCTCCGCATCAGATAGCATCGCCTGGATCTGCGCGAACGCCGGAGCATCGGTACTTTGCGCGTACAGCGCCACCCGAGCCGCCGGTTGCTGGGCGAACCCCGCGCAGGAGATCAGTTCCAATAGAAAAGCTAAGAAAAAGATGGATCGCGTGTGCATGATCAATCATTTCCTCCAGCGGCCGCGCCTAAAGAGCGCCTGCTGGAATCCAAGGCTGTGAAGATAACCGCTATCGAAAAGGCCGGCCTTCCGATATTGGGATGGCCTTAGCCGAATCCGCGCCCCGAAGGCTAAAGCCGGCCAACCCCGCAAGCCGTTGGGAACGGGCTAATCAATATTTATCGCGTGACCCCGGCGTAAACGCCGGGTCTAACTGCCTTCCGAAAAACCCGCTGAAGCAAGGTCGGCGGGCCTGCCACGTGCGCAACTCGGTGCCGCATGGGCGATCGAGGCCAAGCTGTGAGCTCGCTTTAGCGCGCTTTCCGCGAAAGCGGCGATCAGGCGCGGCGTTTACGCCGGGACCGGCAGCTGAAATTTCGCAGAAGGCCGTTTTCAACCGCCTTCCACTATCAGCCACTTCAGTGCCCTGCCGCGCGTGGATCACCTCAATAGCAATTCATAGTATCTGATATTTCTCTCGAGGCGCAAGTAAACCACCTCGATAGCAATTCCTGGTATATGATATTTCTCTTGTGGGAGCTAGGTGCTGTGTTTAAAGTCTTGCCATGTGCTCCGGGAAACGGACCATCGCGGTTGGGGCTGCAAGCCGCGTCTTCTCTTTCGCTTCAGCCGGCGGACAGTTCCGAAGGGAGGAACGATGATAACCGGAGCCGGAGCGGCCGGCGAAACAAGACAACTCGCCAGAGCCATCAACTCTAGCCAGTTTTTTACATTGGCGTTCGGCTGCATCATTGGTGTCGCCTGGGTTGTGGTACTCGGCGAATTGTTAGGCCTCGCTGGGCCGCTCGGAACCATGTTGGCTTTTGTTGGTGGCGGCCTGATAATGGTTGTGGTCGGCCTTTGCTATGCCGAGGTAACCACGGCCTTGCCAGTCTCCGGCGGCGAAGTAGCCTATGCATACGAAATATTCGGTCTCAAAACATGTTTTGCAACCGGATGGTTCCTCGCGCTGGCCCATGTCGCGATAACCGCCTTTGAGGGTGTTTCCTTCAGTTGGATTGCTTACACTCTGTACCCGGCTCTGCGCGGCCGAGTCGTGTATGTCGCCCGTGGGACCGAGGTAAACGCGGGAACACTCATCATGGGACTAGGAGGAATGTTCCTGCTCACATTTCTTAATTACCATGGAGTGAAGACGGCGGTCAGGTTTCAGGAATTCCTCACCTATCTCAAGATTTGTATCGCGTTAGTGTGCATCTACGTTGGGTTGAGATTGGGGCATACTGCCAACTTGAACCCGCTGTTTTCCCGGGACAGCCACGGATCTGCCTGGCCTGGCGTTCTGGCAGTCTTTCTCACCACTCCTTTCTGGTATGCGGGCTTCAACGTCATTTCCGAAACGGCAGCAGAGAAGGAGCGAACGACATCGTTACACTCCGTCGGCCGCGTCATTGTGCTCTCGATTATCGTCGCCATTGTTTTCTACTGTTTTGTCATCTTTGCCTGGTGCATGCTCTACCCGTGGAGAGAGCTTGCAAGATTGAACATGGGGATAGCCACGGTCTTCCAAGTCTCGTTTGGCTCGACACTGCTGACCCGAATGGTTCTCCTCGCAGCACTGTTAGGCAACATCACCGCGTGGAATTCCTTCTCGATCGGCGCTTCGCGTGTGCTGTTTGCACTCGGCCGCGCCCGGATTGTTGGAGAATCCCTTGGAGTCGTACATCCTATCCGTCGCTCGCCGTCGCGGGCCATCGGTTTTGTCGGGATTGTTAGCTCTTGCGGGATTCTGCTCGGGCGTGGTCTCATCCTGCCCATCGTAAACGTCACATCGTCGTGTTACTCCTTGGTCTTTCTGTTGGTCTGTGTAGGCGTAATCAAGATGCGGCTGAATGGCAAATTGCCGAAGGCGGCATATCGGATGCCGGGAGGAATTGTCACGGCGTTCCTAGGATCTCTGGGGTCCCTTTTTGTGCTTTTGGTTTCCCTGTATCAGCCCTATGCCGCCCGGAAACCCGGAGTGTTTCCGACGGAATGGACTATATTGCTGGCCTGGGTAGTTCTCGGTTGCTTATTTTGGTTGGTCGCCCGCCGGACTCGTGGTAGCACAAGTGATGAACAGCGGCGCCAACTGATTCTGCCCAAAGATTTGGACTAACAGGATGATCGCGTCGTTCACGCGAGCGGAGAAGAGCATTTGATGGCGGCAAAGCGAACGTGCAATGATGAGTGTTGTTCTGGACATCCTCCTCCATAGAGCCAACGCTGCCGCTTCGAACCTCCCCTGAACAACCAAACTCTCACGCCAGCCGGCGCCAGTACCAGGCCAAGGGGCAGAATGATGGATCCGAATCTGACGGGCGAACTTCCTGAATCCGCTAGCGTGGTCATTATCGGCGCCGGTATCGTGGGGTGCAGTGCAGCTTATTACCTGGCGCACCACGGCTGGGACCAAATCGTCGTGTTGGATCAAGGGCCGCTGTTCGAGGTGCTGGGATCTACATCGCATGCACCGGGCCTTGTCTTTCAGTTGAACCCTTCGAAGACCGTATGTCAGCTCGCACGATGGAGCGTGGCGCTGTATTCGCAACTGTCTCTCGATGACCAACCTTGTTTCTATCCGGTCGGCAGTCTCGAAATCGCTGCTACACCGGAACGCCACGAAGAGCTGAAGAGGAAGATGGGCCATGCGATGTCGTGGGGCCTGCCGGCAGAAGTGATTGACCGGGAGCAGACACTGCTGAAAATCCCCCTTCTCAATCGAGATCTGATATTCAGCGCACTCTACATTCCAACGGATGGCATCGCCAAGGGCTCGCGCATTTGCGCGGCTCTGGCGAGGAAGGCCGTACACCACGGCGTGGCATTCCATGCCCACGCCCCTGTTGAGAGTGTCGAAGTGACACAAGGGTCTGTGCAATCCGTAACAACAGCGGGCCACCGCATACGCACGGACAAGGTTCTGCTTTGTGCAGGTATTTGGGGGCCGCGGATTGGCAAAATGGCCGGCGTCAGCGTGCCCCTGATACCGGTTGAGCATCAGTACGTTCGTACCGCCCCATTGCCGGAGCTGGCAGGCGAAACGAGAGAGGTGGTTCATCCCATCCTGCGGCATCAGGACCGCTCGATGTATTTCCGCCAGCAGGCCGATTGCTACGGGATCGGCTCGTATCAGCACGAGCCAATATTGGTGAATATTGACGATCTTCCCATAGCCGAGCCGGCGATCCGAACGTTCACGCCGGAGTTCTTCAGGAAACCCCATGAGGACGCAATCAGCCTGTTTCCCTGCCTTCGCGCCATCGATCTGCAGTACAAAATCAATGGGATGTTTTCATTTACTCCGGATGGCCAATCGCTGATCGGTGAGTCGAGCGAGGTGCATGGGTTCTGGATTGCGGAAGCAGTTTGGGTGACGCATGGCGGAGGAGTGGGGAAGGTCGTGGCCGATTTGATGAGCAATGGCCGCACGGAAATTGACTTGCGGGAAATTGACTGCAACCGGTTTCATCCGCACGTAGCTAACCGCCGCTACATCGAAATGCGAGCCGCACAACAATATCGGGAGGTCTACGACATCATCCATCCGCTGCAGCAACTGGAGAACCCCCGGCCGCTGCGGGTCAGCCCCTTTTATGCGCGGCATAAGGAACTGCGGGCATTCTTTTTCGAAGGCGCCGGATGGGAGAGGCCGCAATGGTTCGCAGCAAACGAAAAGCCGGCGGTCGATTCACCCGGTGCGCGGCGGACGGGATGGACGGCGCGCTATTGGTCGCCAACGATTGCGGTCGAACATCTAAACACCCGGGAAAGCGCCGCTCTGTTCGACCTCACTCCCTTTACTAAAATCCAGGTGAAAGGTCGAGATTCGCTGGCATTCCTCCAGTCGCTCACCAGCAACCAAATGGATCAGCCCACAGGAAAAATAACCTACACCTCGATGCTTGATGACAATGGCGGAATTCAATGCGACCTCACGGTAACCCGGCTGGACGAGCAGCAGTTCTTGGTGGTAACCGGCGGCCCCGGCGGTCCGCATGATCTGAACTGGATGAGTTCCCATTTGCCGGACGACTCCTCTGTCTACCTTAGCGATGTCACTTCCGCCTTTTGCAGCATTGGAGTTTGGGGGCCGCGTGCCCGAGATTTGTTGCGCCGTGTAACCCAGGATGACCTTTCGAACCAGGCCTTTCCCTATATGACCGCCAAATGGATCCACTTGGATGCTGTGCCGGCTCTTGCGCTGCGCATCTCTTACGTCGGCGAACTGGGCTGGGAGGTGTACGCGCCTGCGGAATACGGCCTTCACCTGTGGGATACCCTCTGGTCGGCCGGCAAAACACTGGGGGTCATCGCGGCCGGTGGTGGCGCCTTCGATTCCCTGCGCCTGGAAAAGGGCTATCGTCTCTGGGGCACCGACATTCACTCGGAATACAATCCCTATGAAGCGGGCATCGGGTTTGCGGTGCGCTTGAAGAAATGCGAATTCCGCGGACGCCTTGCCTTGGAGCGCGTGAAGACGACCGGCCTCACGCGCAAACTCTGCTGCCTGACTCTGGAAGACCCGGGCGTCGTTGTTATGGGCAAGGAACCGATCCTCGATGCTGACCGGGTTCTTGGTTATGTCACCAGCGCCAATTTCGGCTATACCGTGCGGCGCAGTATTGCATACGGCTATTTGCCCGCGAAGTACGCAGCGGAGGGGACGCCTGTGGATATTTATTTTTTTGGGTGTCGCCATCGAGCACATGTTTGCCGCGAGCCCCTCTTCGATCCGGCCAATGAACACCTGAAAATGTAAGAATGCCCGTGCCGGTAAATGCGTGCCTTCGGCTACGGAAGAGATTTGCGGCAACCAATAATATAAATATAATATATTAGATGTTTCACCGATGTTTCGGCTCGATGGAAATCGGACGCCTATCGCGATCCGACGTGCGCATCATCTACCAAGGCGCTTATGAACCTGGCAACTGGTTCCAGTGTTTTCCTTCGCGATCATCAACCCGATTCGCAGAACCCCAGCAGTAAGTCGTCGAGGGGCGGTCTTTGGTGCGTGGTGCTCCTCCTGGCGGCATGGCTTACCGCCATTCCCGTTTGGTCACAGCTAAGCACGAAACCCATTGCGCGTCAGGCCACCACTGCGCGTCCGGCGACAATGACATTCAGAGACCTTGCGCTTTCGCCGGATGGCCGCCGCGTCGCGTGGGTGTCCGGAACCGACATTCTGCTCGAAGACTTGACGCAACCGGCGAATCAGCCGAAGACGGTCGCCCACGGCGCCGAAATCACCTGGTCACCCGATAGCCGGCAACTGGCATTCCTTTCCGTGGAGGCCGACGGCCGGCAGCAACTCTATGTCGTAGACGCCGGGGGTGGCGCGGCCCGAAAACTTACGAACCTCAGCGGCTCCTTAACCACTCCGCAATGGTCTCCCGACGGCAAGACGCTCGCTGTCCTTTTTGTAGAGAATCCGCCGCGGCAACCCGGCTCTACTGTGCCCATTCCCCGGCCTGTGGGGCAGGCGAGCGATCAGCCGTTCGAGCAGCGCCTTGCCTTGATAGACGTAGTTTCCACCGAACTGCGCCTGATCTCTCCCCCTGATTTGTATATTTGGGAGTATGACTGGTCGCCGGACAGCAGCCGGTTCATCGTTAACGCAGCGGTCGGAGATGGCGACAATAACTGGTTTTTCCCGCAAATCGACATCATCGATGCCAGTTCGGGAAAGCTGCAAGTCCTTTTGAAGCCGGACATGCAAATCAAGTATCCGCGCTGGTCCCCGGATGGAAAGCAGATCGCATTCCTTGGCGGCCTGATGGCGGGCGATCTTGTAGGTAACTACGGCGATGTCTATGTGATGCCCGTCAGCGGTGGCCGGGCAACAAACCTCACTCCCGGGTGGCAGGCCTCCGCCTACCGGATCGGTTGGCTCTCTCCAGGCCAAATCCTGATCCGCGAAGTCGCCGATGGTGACGTAGGGCTGGTCACGCTCGACATGAAGGGAGTCATCAAAAGGCTCTGGAAGGGCGCCGATTTTTCCTCGCAAGGCGGTTCGCTAGACGATATCTCTTTGGCGAAGGACTACAAGACATCCGTCGCGGTTTTGAAATCCCTTGAGACTCCGCCGGAAATTTGGGTCGGCGCAATCGGCGCGTGGCGCCAGTTCACGCATTTCAATGCTGGACTACACCTCAATCCAGATAAGGTCGAAAGCCTCCACTGGACGAGCGATCAATGGCGCATTCAGGGCTGGTTGACTTACCCGCGCGACTACGATCCACATCGACGGTATCCAATGGTTGTCTTCGTTCATGGCGGACCCTCGGGCACTGTTACCGGGGGTTGCTCGCAAGCATTTGCCGATGCGGGATATTTTGTTCTTTGTCCCAACTTTCGCGGAAGCGCCGGCTTCGGCGAGGATTTTTTGCACGCCAGCATGAGGGATTTTGGTTATGGAGACTTTCGCGACATTCTGACCGGCGTCGATCAGGTCCTAAAAACATTCCCAGTCGACAAAAACCGGATCGGCATTACAGGGCACAGCTATGGTGGCTATATGAGCATGTGGGCAGTGACGCAAACCGATCGTTTCCACGCAGCCGCCCCCAGCGCCGGGATATCCGACTGGCTGAGCTATGTGGGCGAGGCCGATATCTCGAACTGGGTGATACCGTACTTCGGGGTCTCCATTTACGATGATCCGGCGATTTATGCCAGAACTGCGCCGATGACTTACGTCAAGAACGTCAAGACTCCTACGCTCCTCCTCGTGGGAGCGGACGACGGCGAGTGCCCCGCAACCCAGTCGTTGGAATTCTGGCGCGCTTTGAAGACCCTGGGAGTAGCAACCCAGATCGTGATCTACCCGAACGAAGGACACGGCTTCACAAAGCCAGAAGACAGCCGGGACCGGACCTTGCGAGAGATCCGATGGTTCGACAAGTACTTGAAGTAGGAATCGATATTTAATTCTTCCAGAAATTCGGCCGAAAAAAAGTCAGCCAGCACTTTGTGCCCGGTTCAGAACCTACATAGGTTCAGAACTACATAGGCGATGTCCGTGGGTGGGGGCGTCGCAGGCTCGAGCGAACAAGGGTCTGATCCTAATCGTCTTGGACTCCACCATTCAACGTGAAAGCGAACACACGCTCGATTGACGTGTCCGGCTTGGTTTTAGCCAATGGCGCCTGCCGTTTCGGAGCGGTCAGGAGGACGGCACTGAACTTCTTGAGGCGCTCCTTTTGAGGCGATCCTTCTTTAGGCGATTCTTCGAAATGTCTGGTCACGCTTCTGGTTTTCTCGTCAACAGCTCTGGCTCAGAGCGCCGGGCGCGAAAATGACTATCCATGATTATCCAGAACATCGCCACGGGCGTCGCCAGCCAAACCAGCACGAACGCGTCCGGGCTCTACGGTGTTCCCGTGGCTACGGCCCGGTTCCAGGTTGGAGCGTAGGGCTCGCCTCGGCTCACGGGAGTGTCCCGCAATCGCCCAAGAAGCCCGTTCAGATCGACCAACGCCTGATCGATCATCCGTTCTCCGGCGCCCACTTCCACGGAAGCCATAATATTGTTCGCCCCATAGCCGCCTTCCGCCGCCGCCTCGATGGTCGGAAAGTAGCCGAAGTAGCCGTTGGAATAGCCGGCAAACAGTGTTTTGGCGAGTGGGGATCGCACCCGAAAACTCATCTGCAGGTCAACAAAGAACTCGCCGGGAAATGCCGCCCAGCCGATGTCTCCGTCGATCAGGATAACCGCAAGAGGAAGCTCGGGAAGAGAACCCAGATGATCGACGTAACCTCTGAAATCGGAGAATGTGCGCTCAAAATCCGCGTGCGGCCAGCGATTGTGGACCTGCACACGGTCGAACAGTATCTTCACGTTGCCGTCTCGCGGGACTTGGCTGGTGACAGCCTGGGCCGCTGTTAACGCGTGTTTGCCCAGCAACTCGCCCAACTGCTCCACTCCGTCATCGGCTTCAGGATTGGCGCCGAGGGGGCGCTGCGGATTGATGTCTCCAGCGCCGCCTTGCAGAAAGAAGCAGACAGGATGGGAAGCGAAGCCGGTTGAAACCACCCGGCGCACCACGCCCGGGTAGTCAGCAGAAAACAGATTCCTTTGCCGGCGGATCACGGGATGCGCTGTGGCGTTGATTATGATAGCGACGGGCTCGCCGCTCTTTTCGTCATCCAGTCGCAGCACCGCGAAAGTAGGGTCGAGAGGACCTTTTGCTACCCGTTGGCGGTTGCCATCGATTCCGCTGAGCATCGTGACCGAGCCATCGGCGCGAACCAGGCGGCGGTTATAACCGATCGGCGCGGACCCAAAGGCGAAGCCGATCTTCACCGGTATCGCGTTTCGGACAGCTTCCTCAATCGCACCCACAATCCGCTCGATCATCACTTGTTCCCAGTTCGGAACGGGGGTCCCCGGCAGATCATCACGAAAAAAAGGCCCCGAGTGCGTGTGGGTCGCGGAAAAGAAAACGTAAGGAACGAGTTGCCGCACTCTTCCCCGCACTACTTCCTGGGTCGGTATGCCGGGGGTTCGGCCACAATCCAAGTCCACCCAGGCAAACGCGTCGCCGTTGGCGCCGCGCATGTAGAGCACGTGGGCATAAAGCGGATCGAGGGCGCCTTGCGCGAGCTCGGGATTGTTCCATGCCCCATAGCCCCACGTGGACACAACGCCGGACGGCGGCGTGATTTCCACACGGCGGGCGCCTGCGATCAGCGTCTGTGCAGCACAGGGATAACTCAGGCAGAACCCGCTGAGAGCCACAAGGCTAAGGCGTATCAGCACCTTGAAAGTCCGAATTCGTCTTATAGGATTTCGCACGATATTAGATATTAGCATAACGCCAATTCTTGGAGCTGGCTCGCATGACCGAACATCGGTTCACACCCGAACTCATCGGCCAAATGGCTCTGCAGGGTCTTATTTTCAGCGGGAAAGTTAGGGATTGGGAACTGGGTTGCGCAAACCCTCCTGCGCTTCCCGATTGTTCGGATCCAGCTCCAAGGCCCGGCGAAGCTCTGCTAAGGCGTCGCTATCTCTCCCTAACTTCCGATAGAGAAGGCCCAGTTCCGAATGCACAGAGGAAGAGCGCGGAGCTAACCGGAGCGCATGGAGGTACTCCTGCAACGCGGTATCGAGATTTCCCCGATAGAACCACATCGTTCCCAGTGCCTGGTAAACCTCGGCGCTGTCGGGTTCCAGGGCGGCAGCGCGGTCCAAATCCTGGCGGCCTTTGTCCCATTCCTTCAACATGAATTCCACGTTTCCGCGGTTCAGTGCGGCATCGAAATCATTTGGATCAATCGCCAGCGCTCGGTCAAAAGAGGCGAGTCCCTCCTGCAACTTGCCCTGGCGCGCCTGCGCCAGCCCCAATGCTGTGGCGGCGCGTGAAAACCAAGGCTGCAAAGTCAGTGTCAGCTCAAGCTCCCGCTCCGCCTGCTGGTCATCATGGAGGTTTCCCAGCGAAATACCGAGATCGTAGTGAGCCAGCGCGTTCTCCGGATCAACACGGAGGGCGGAGCTGAAATGCTTCACCGCGATTTGATCCTCATGCAGTCGCTGGCGTGCCAGCCCAGCCTCAATCTGCACCACGATCAGCGCCGGTTCCCTGGCAGCGATCGCTTCCAGGCGCTCGGCCGCCGCTCTGGCATCTCCGCGGCTTTCCAGCTCGAGCGCGCTTTGGAACTGGTGGTAAAGAGAGATCCTGTCTTTCGGGTCGGGAAGCGAAGAGGCTGCCCGGGGCACGCTTGAATTCGATGCTGTTGCCACGTAGCCCAGGCTCTTGAGCTTTTCAAGCAACTCGGGATTGAGAGGAGCAGATGACGGTCCGTGCTCCGATGCGCCCATCGCGTCCAACTGTCCTCGCAGGCTACTGGCCGTCGCGGGCTTCGCCTGAATCAGGTTGTGCAATTCGGCTGGATCTTTCCGCCAGTCGTAGAGCTCCGAACGTGGCGCCTGGATGAACGAAAAATTCTCGTCTCGCAAAGCATAGAGTGGAGCCGCATGAAAATACCGGTACGGATACAGGGTTTCCGAATAAGCTGGCAGCGGCGGCCGCGGTTTTCCCCCTTGGCCCTTGATTTCCGGCATTAAGCTTCGGCCCTGGAAGGAAGAGGGCGAAGCAACCCCAAGGAGAGAGCATATTGTGGGCGCCACATCAATCAGCCGGGCAACGGTTTCGACCCGTTTGCCGGCGTAACGCCGATCCGGAAATCGAATGATTAAAGGAACATGGGTCGTACTGCGGTAAAGGAAAAAACCGTGATTTTGCTCACCGTGATCCCCTAGTCCCTCCCCGTGATCGGAGATGACGATCAGTACAGTGCGCTCGGCCAGGCCCTCCCTTTTTAAATCCTCCCAAAGCTGTCCAATTAGGTTGTCCACAAAAGCGAGCTCGCCGTCGTACAACCGTCTTGGGAAACGCGCTTTCCAGGAATCGGGCAAGAGATAAGGACCGTGCAGGTCGTAGAAGTGGACAAAGGCAAAAAAAGGATGCGAGCTGTGGCTGGCGATCCATTCGGTCGCCGCCTTTTCGACGCTGTCACCACGGATCTGGATGTCACCTGGGTCCTCCCCGGCGAATCGATGCACGGAAAAGTCTCCCCGATACTCGTCAAAGCCGCGTGCCAGTCCAAACCGCCGATCCAGAACGAACCCCCCAATGAACGCTGCGGTCTGGATGCCATGCGCCTGCACCTGCTCGGCCAACGTCGGCACTGAAGAAGCAAGAGCTTCCCCGTTATCGTGGACACCGTTTGTCGAGGGGTAGGCGCTCGTAAACAGTGACGTATGCGCCGGCAATGTTAGGGGAACTGAAGTGAAGACCTGCTCGAACAGCACTCCCTCGCGAGCCAGCCGATCCAGGACGGGGGTGACGCTGCCGGTGTGGCTGTAAGCGCCGACATGATCCGCCCGGAGCGTGTCGATGGAGATCAGGAGGAGATTCCAGTGAGGATTTGCCGGATTCTGTGTCCACCCCGGTTGGACACCGATCAGAGTCGCCCAGATCGCCAGTTGAAAAAAACGGAACCTCTGGCGCCCCACTGCGTTCATAGTTCCTTCCGCCGCACCAGGTCGGCCAAGTGCTCGGCGTTGCGCATGGACATGGCAAGGATCGTCACAGTTGGATCTCCGATGGCACAAGTGATGTGCAGTGAGCCGTCACCGAGAAAAAGATTAGGGACGTCGTGGCACTGTCCCCAGCGGTTGGTGACGAATTTTTTCGGGTCATTGCCCATCCGGCAGGTCCCCTGCTCGTGAATCGAGCCTCCGGGAATGGAGGGCGACGCAGCCCACGAAGTGACCACTCCTCCAGATGTTTCAATCAACTGTCGGCCCCAATCGGTAATGTCCTTTACCATGGCCTCCTCGTTTGCGCCGAAAGCCAACTGCACTCGCACCGCCGGGATGCCCCACGCATCCTTGACGTCATTGTCGATTTCAACAAAGTTATTCGGGCTTTCGATCCCCTCGCCTTGTCCGGAGACCGAGACTCCACTCCCATACCAGCGCTTCGCGTCGCGCTTGTACGAAGATCCGGCGGAGGCTCCCCCCCGAGCGCCGCCGGCGCCCATCCCAAAGCCGCCATTAATCGAGAGGCCGTAGCGCCGGATAAATTGCTTGCTGCCGCTCTTTGCATCGACATTAACAAACGGCGCGATCATCATTCCCGTGTTCCAACCGTCGTCGTTGACGACCTCCCGGTCCTGGAAGTCAGGGAAATAGCCGCTTACGCCAGCAGTGACGTTCTCCACCAGATGCCGCCCTACTTGACCGCTGGAGTTGGCGAGCCCGTTGGGAAACTGCCCGGACTTCGAATTCAGCAGGATACGGGCTGTCTCTATCGCGCTGGCGCTCAGCACCACGATGCGGCCCAGGGCTTCCCCTTCCTTGAAGGTGTAGCGGTCAATGTAGGAAACGCCGCGGACCGTGCCACCTTCGCCCACCAGCACCTCCCGCACTACGCTGTTCAGAAGCAACGACAGGCGGCCGGTGGCCAGCGCCGGCGGGAGCAGCACTCCGATGGTCGTGAATTTGGATCCGGAATCGCACCCATAGCTGCAACGGCCGCAGTAATGGCAGGCCGGCCGGCCCTTGTAATTTCGTGTGATGGCGCCCTTGGGCGAGGAGAAGGCATAGAGTCCGAATTTTTGCAACGCGGCTCCCGCCACGCGTACTTCTGCGCAACGCGGAGCAATCGGCGGGAGCCAGGCACCAGCCGGGCAGTGCGGGCTCTTCGTTTCCTGGCCGGAGACACCAATCACCTGTTCGGTTTTCGTGTACCAATTCTGCATCTCCGAGTAATCCACCGGCCAGTCCACATCATAGCCGTCATAGGTGGCTGGCTTGAACTCCAGTGGTCCCCATCGAGCAGCGCCAGCGTCCCAACAATTGGTCTTGCCGCCCAACGCGCGCACCCGCACCCAGCGGTACGGCTTGTCCTCTGGGAAGGTGTACTTCCAATCCCGCCGTTTCGCCCAAAAATGATCGTTGTAATAGCTATTGTGGGCGCTTCCGTCGAAGACCGTCACGTTCTCGCGCAGGCCTTGACCCACTACGTTTGTCTTTGTGGGAAGGCGGACCACGTAGGCCTCATCCGGCTGATAGGTATTCCGATAGCGCATTTCCCAGGGCCACTGGTGATGGCGGATGTCGCGATCGATCTGATGGCCGCCGGCGTCAATCAGTAGAACGTCAGCCCCGGCTTCTGTGAGGACTTTGGCATACATCCCGCCGCCAGCCCCCGACCCTACGATGACGACATCATAGACTTTCGGCATTTTCTTTGATCTCCTAACACGCGCTCCCACTGGCTCCACAAATCACGCTTGCGAACCACCTCGTGCAGATGTTCGGCATTGCGCATCGACAGGGCCAGAATGGTCAGCGTCAGATTCTCTGTTGTGCACGTAACACGCAGACAGCCGTCTCCGAATCGGGCGCGTAGGCTGGCTGGCCTCGTTGTTCTCACGGACCTTGTCGGCCATCGAGCGCGCGAAGTGCTCCATCATTGCGGGAATATCCGGAAAAAGGCGGACGGCGACACGTGCTTGCACTTTGAGTTGATCGACGGGCAGACTGAGCACACGGTCGGGAACCATCCAATTTCTCCGCTGGTAAAAAATCCAGAATGGTAGAGTACCATACCGCCAAGCTTGACAGGTTTGAGATATCAGATATCATTTTTTCCTTAGAGGAGGACCCGTGCTTACACGCAGAATTTTTCTTCAAGGTTGTTCCGCCGTGATGGGAACGGATCTTGTCTCCGAGACAGCTCCCGGCGCGCCGCGCGGCCGCGCGCCGCGTTTGCACATCGGCATCCAGACATACATCTTTGGTGTGGGCGGCAAAATCATAAATCACGTTTAGACGATTACAAGGGGGCCGCGGCGGCTGTTTTGTCCATCACTATGTTTTCTACAACCTTGTCCGCAGGGCTCAGTGCCGGCGTCGCGCGCCGAGACATCACGCCTCTGTTGGAAGCTCGGATGTCTCTGTGGGGCTACAGCGACGGCGGGTCTCCCGCGCAAGCAGTTCTCGACCCCCTCTACGCTCGGGTGTTGGTGCTCAAGGGTGGGTCCGGGAGTTTTGCGCTGGTCACTCTGGACCTGGGTCGAACCTTCAGCCCTTCCCTGCTTGACCCCTTGCGACTCCAACTTCAAAAAGCCGCCGGGCTGGATGACATCTTCTTCGCCGCCAGCCATACGCATGCAGGTCCCGACGTTCAGGGCAGCGCCCTCACCGGGCCGGCGGCAGACTGGGCCCGGTCGGCGCTCGATGGCGTTCGCGCTGCTGTCGTGGAGGCCGCTTCGTCGGCTGAGCCGGTCCGCTTCGGCTTCGGAACTGGCAGTTCGGACATTGCGAACAATCGCCGTATCATTCGTCCTGAAGGCGCCGTTCAGATGATCTGGCGCGACAGTCCGAAGATCCGGAACCATCCCATCGATCCTTCTGTGCGTGTGCTGCGTCTCGACCGCGCCGATGGCCGACCGTTGGCCGTGCTGGTGCACTACTCCTGCCACCCCGTCACGTTAGCGGCGGAGAATCGCAAGTACTCGGCCGACTGGCCCGGGGCGATGATGCGGACCATTGAGGAAGAAGTTCCCGGCCACCCGCTCGCCATTTTTTTGCAAGGCGCGCCTGGCGACATCAACTTGATGGAATCGTTAGCCGGCAAGAATGGCGAGCAGGAACTGATGCAGATCGGGCGCTCCATCGGGGAAGAAGCTGCAAGGGTAGCCCGCTCGATTGAAACCGCTGCTGGGGACGCCCTTCCAATCCGGACACACGTCCTGGAGTTCACCTTTGCAAATCGATGGGACTTCCATCGGTTGATGTCGCGGGCGCAACCGCCCCTATTCAAGATCTTTGCCGACGGGTTTCAGCCGGAAATGAAGATTCGGGTGAACGTCGTCGCCGTGGGAAGCATCTGGGCACTGGCGACCATGCCTGGAGAGCCATTCATCTCGTTTCAGACGCACTTGGCGGAGCAGTCTCCGATCGCGAATATCTGGCTGCTTGGCTACTCCGATGGATATTTCGGATATTTTCCCACGATTCGGGCGGCGGCCGACGGAGGCTATGGCGCCAACGGAATCGAGGCATGGGTGGAGGTGGGAGCCGGCGAGCGAATCGTCAATGAAGTTATGGCGGTTTTGTACCGATTCACGGGGAAGCTGGCCGAAATGCCTGCTCAACTGGAATAAACAGGGTTGGCGATTCAATTTTAATTCGAAAGCGCACGGGCTTGACTTCGCCAGGCTGGCTGGGATATTAGATACCAAAGCCCTCCCCCGGAGCCTTTAGCCGGTGGAGGAGCAAAGACGCAAGAGGAAAGAGGAAAAAGGAGTGAAAGCCCTTTCTTCCTGTTCCGAACTAAAAGTGAGATTGTTCGGCGGAACGAATGACGTGCCGGCGTCCTGCAGAGAGTTCCGAGCAAAGGAGCCAAGTCCAATGTTCCCGTTCCGCAGGAAGATTCCCGGATTCTCCGTCGCGCTGTTTCTTTTTTCGTCAGCTTTCTTGGCTCTCGCGCAGGAATCGGTCACGATATCCCTGCTCCCAGTGCCCTTCGGGCCGGACGACAAGGCCTCGTGCGTTAGCCTGAGAGAAGATGGGGCGTTAGTGGCCTTCCAGTCCCGCAGGCCGGACGGGAGGGGAGGGGCCGACATCTGGCTTTCGAGGTTCCAGAATGGAAAGTGGTCTGAACCTTACAATGCCGGCCCGGGTGTGAATACGTCCGCAAATGAAGTAGATGCGAAACTTTCGACCGACGGCAAGACTATGGTGTTCATCCGGGGCCAGAATTTCAAGGAGTCGAGCGGCATTTACATCTCCCGTTTCCGCAATGGCGCCTGGAGCGAGGGCGAGTTGGTCGGTCCGCCGGTCACCCTTCCCCATACGATACAGTTCGGCGCCGTGCTGACGCGCGACGGTAAGCGCCTGTATTTTGCGAGCAATCGCAGCGGTGGCTACGGCGGCCTGGACAATTATTACAGTGACTGGGACGGCGCCAAATGGTCGGAGCCAACCAATCTCGGTCCGGTCATCAATACGCCGGGCGATGACGGCGACCTGGCGATCAGCCGCGACGGAAAAACGCTAATCTTTCCCAACCGCGGGAGCGATTCGGTCAATGGATCAATTGACTTGTATCTCAGTCGCTTTGCCGATGGCTCCTGGTCCGCGCCCGTCAACCTGGGATCGCGCATCAATACGCCGTACAACGATACATGCCCATGGCTGGGATACGACGGCTATACGCTGTATTTCAATTCCGAGTTGACGAGTTCGCTCATGGGACAAAAAGGTTCCTCACGCATTTGGAAGGTCCGCTATTCGAAACGCTTTGATGAATCCGGAACAGGTAAATAACAGTAGTCTTACAGAGGGCACCCATGCCGTGGTCCGTCCTGTCTGTTGACTTGCCGAGAACGTTACAAACTTTGAAGGCTGCTCGAGTGCCTCGTTTCTCGGCACTGGTTCTTATGCTGGTGTGCGCTCCGGCCCTTTGGGGAAGCCCGCGCACGTCCGACCTGGATTCTGTGATGGACTCGATGTCCACGGTACGGGAGGTTCGCGGAGTCGCCATATCTCCCGACGGCCGGCACGTCGCATGGCTTCAACAAACTCAAACGGCTGCTGGCAGGGCCGGGTCGGGAACGGAAATCTACCTTCAAGACTTGGGTAATTCATCGGCTGCACCCTTGCGTGTCACAACCGGCGGCGAGAACGTTCAAGAGGAAGGGCTTGCCTGGTCTGCGGATGGCCGGACTTTAGCTTTCCTGTCGGATCGGGAAACCCCAGGGCAGTTGCAGCTTTACGTGACAATTGTTTCGAAAGGCCCAGCTCGACGCCTCACGAATCTCAAAGGTTCATTGGCCGATCCCAAATGGTCGCCCAATGGCAGAGTTGTGGCGGTCCTTCTGACGGAAGGCTCAACGGAAGCGCAGGGCCCTACCGCGCCGAAGATGCCACGTCTGGGAGTTGCTCAAGAGCAGATTCCCGAGGAGCGGATCGTTACCGTCGATGTGGATTCGGGACGGCTCCTCAAGATTTCGCCCTCCGACCTCTACATATACGAGTACGACTGGTCTCCCGATGGAAAATCCTTTGCTGCGACAGCAGCTCACGGAGAGGGAGACGACAACTGGTATCTCGCGCAGTTATATACGATCAACGCCGTTTCCGGTGCAGCCCATTCCATCTGGAAGCCCCCGCTTCAAATCGCTGTCCCGCGCTGGTCTCCCGACGGCCGGAATATCGCGGTGATCGAGGGCTTGATGAGCGACGAAGGAATCACGGGCGGAGACATTTTTGAAATACCGGCGGCGGGTGGAGAAGCCCGGAATCTGACGCCCGGCATGAAAGCCTCCGCTTCCTGGCTCACGTGGCAGGATGGCAGCCGAATCCTCTGCTCGGAGTCCCTTGAGGGGCAAAGCGCGTTAGCGAGTCTTGACGTCGCCACAGGCGGCACTTCCGTTCTCTGGCAGAGTGAGGAGAGCAATTCAACGGGCGGGTTCAACGGGGAGATCTCGCTGGCCGCGGACCATAAAACCGCGGCCTTGGTTCTGCACTCGTTCCAACACCCGCCGGAAGTCTGGGCCGGCGCTATTGGCGCTTGGAAACAGGTTACGCACCTCAATACAAGCGTGCGCCCCGCTTGGGGCAGTGCCGAGAATATTCGATGGGAGAATCAAGGGATCCCGATCCAAGGATGGCTGCTTCATCCTCTGCACGAAGACCCGGCTCGGCGCTATCCCATGCTGGTGGCAGTGCATGGCGGCCCCAGTTCGATGGTGCGCCCACGCTGGCCGGCGACGTTGAGAGCACCGTACCTCTACAACGTGGCCCTGTTGGCTCACGAGGGTTACTTCATATTCTATCCAAATCCCCGGGGCAGCCTCGGGCAAGGAGAAGCCTTCACGCAGGCGAACGTGAAGGATTTCGGGCACGGCGATTTGCAAGACATCCTGGCGGGCGTCGACCAGGTGGTCAGGTCCAATCCCGTGGACGCCAACCGGATTGCCATCGCCGGCTGGAGCTACGGCGGGTACATGGCTATGTTCGCGGTCACACAGACGAACCGGTTTCGAGCAGCGATTGCCGGAGCCGGCATTGCAAACTGGCAGAGCTATTATGGGGAAAACAGAATTGATCAATGGTTGATCCCATTCTTTGGCGCTTCCGTTTACGATGATCCCGCGGTGTACAGCCGTAGTTCTCCGATTGATTTCATCAAAAACGTCAAGACACCCACCTTGATCCTGGTCGGAGAACGGGACGGCGAGTGCCCCGAGCCGCAATCGCTCGAATTTTGGCATGCTTTGAAAACCCTGGGCGTTCCAACACAGCTAGTCGTCTATCCTGGAGAGGGCCATCAGATCGTGCGGGAGGACCACCGCCGCGACGTCGTGAAGCGAACCATGACTTGGCTGGAGCAGTACCTGGGCCCCTCCGCTCCCTAGCCGTTTCAACCCCAAACCTGTTCACTGGACGGCTCGCATCGAGGTAGTGTTCTTGTACCTTAACCAGTTCGCCGATGTTCGCGTGCAACTTGCGGAAGGCTTCGGCGATCTGTTCGGCAACAAGACGCGAGCCGTTCAGCGTTCGCCCCGGTCGCAGTCCGTGTTGGAGAGCGGGTCTATCAGACCGGCCGCGTGGTATATGAACTCCGAATACTTCGGCGAACGCACCCAACGAAAAGTCTATGAGGAGATGATAATGACGTTTTCCAAGGCAAGAAGACAGCCAAGGCTCGTGCGCATGGCAATTGGTCTCATGGCCCTGCTGGTTTCGGCAACCATTTCCTCGATCGCCGATACTTTCCCTCAGCAACCCGGCATCAAAATCCTGCATTACACTTTCGACGTCACTCTGACCGACACCTCCGACGAGTTGAATGTCAAAGATACGATAGACATCCAATTTCTCGTTGCGGGAGTCTCCGGTATAGACTTGAACCTATGCAATCTGATCCACGAGCCGCAAGCGCCGGACCGGCTGAACCCATGCCTTCAACCCGTACCGCGCGCTAGGCCAGGCCGGGAAGCCGTTCCCGCCGCTCCGGCCGTGCCCGCGCCGACCAGCGTTGGCAGAGGGATGACCGTGACGGGAGTCGTGGCGAATGGGAGTCCATTGTCCTTCGAGCACCGGAACAATGTGCTTCACATCAGCGTTCCCGCCGGCTACAAAATTGGCGATAAATTCTCCCTTACCGTTTCATATTACGGAATTCCCGCGACCGGGCTGTTCATCGGCAACAACAAGTATGGCGATCGTGTCTGGTTTACAGATAACTGGCCGAACAAAGCGCAGAATTGGCTGGCGACCATCGACCATATCTCCGTGAAGGCTCCAAAGACAATTATCGTCACCGCGCCTCGAGGCTATCAGGTTCTGTCAAATGGGCTGAAGACCGAAGAAACCGATCTACCGAACGGGTTGCGCCGCACAACATGGGACGAAACCGTTCCGATTCCCAGTTGGCAATATGGCCTGGGCGTTGCCGCAATGGCAGTTGAGCACTTTGGACGTTCGAATGGCACGGAGTTCTCGGTGTGGGCATTCCCCCAAGACCGCGATAGCGCCTTCAAAGCCCTTGACCAGAAGGCTGCTTCAATCTTTGAGTTTTTCAGCGATCGCATTGGGCCGTTTTCGTATGAAAAGCTGGCTCACCTTGAAGCCATCGGGGGTGCGGGAGCGGCAGAGCCGGCCACCACGATCTTCTATTACAACGGCAGCTATGGCGCTGAATCTCATGAGATGGCACATCAGTGGTTCGGCGATGCAGTGACGGAGCGCAACTGGGATGATGTCTGGCTGGCCGAAGGCTTCGCAACCTACTTCGCCTTGCTGTATACGGAGCACGCGGATGGCCACGATGCATTTATGGCTGGCGTCAAGCGGACTCGCGAATTAGCCCTGAACTACATAGTCTTACATCCTGCCGACACAGTGGTTCATGAGAATCTTGATACTGCGGCGAATGTCTTTTCTAACGAGACCCAGATATACCAGGGCGGCGCAATGGTGCTGCACACGCTGCGAGGCGTTCTTGGCGATGACGTGTTTTGGGCAGGCATCCGCTTGTATTACAGCCGCTACAGAAACGGAAGTGCCTCTACCGACGACCTGCGCTATGCGATGGAAGACGCTTGCTACGCAGCTGGCAACTGTCCCGAAGACCATCAGGACCTTTCATGGTTCTTTCACGAGTGGCTCAACCGTGGAGGCATTCTCACCGTGAGCGGAAGCTGGCATTATGACGCAACGGCCAAGCAGCTTCACGTTAACGCCGACCAGACGCAATCCCAGGGACTTTATCGCATGCCGATTGAGATCGGGATTGTAGAGGCTCCCGTATCCCCAGCTGCAACCGCGGAAGGGAGAACTCAATTAGGGCGAAACAAGCTGGAGAGGCGTCCTGGCGAGCCGCAGATTCAAAAGGCTGTCATTCTTGTGGACAAAGCGCAGAATTCGCTCATCATTCCGCTTGATGCGGCGCCGGCTGCGGTTCAACTGGACCCTGGAATGTGGGTTCCTCTGATGCGAGCCACCTTTGAGGCAAACTAATTAGCGGCAGGATCGAGGACTTCATTGTGCGGCTAGGAGCAGTTCAGCAATCGGCCAAACGTGGTCAGCCCCTAATAAGTCCCTGGTCGGGGTGAGAGCCAGGCCAGTCCCCCACGTCTGGAGCTTCACCTTGTCGGGTCACCATCTATGGAACTCTGAAAGTGCGCTCTTCGGCACACTGTGATGGAGAGATTCCCAGCTTCGCACCAATCTCGTGCATGCTATGACCTCCCGCAAGAAGCTCTCGGATTTGTGCAGATGAAACACTTGATCGCCAACGTCCTAGCCTGCTTAATTCATGACGTGTGAGATTTACTCGCGGGATTGAGATCAGGTGATCAAGTTGACGATGAGGTGAAGGGGATAGGACGTGAAAGGAGTGGATCGGGGTCAGGGTGGGCAACAAGACGCGAGCCGCTCAGCGTTCGCCCCGGCATCCACACCTCTTCGTCGCAGTGTGCTCCGCCGTTTCAGGATTTGTCTCCGGAGTGTTGTGACAATGCGAAGCGTTCAAGACGACGTAATCAATGCCCGCGTCGCGCTTGAGGCGTTCCGCGGTAGGGATCGAACATCTCCGGCGGGAACGCATAGCTCCTCCAACACCAAGGCTTTGGCATAAAGCGGATCTCGCGCCGAAGTGCCGATGCGGCAACGACTGAGAACGCGAATTTTTCCCAAAGGAGGTGCGATGTCGGCGCGCGACTCCCCGCCTTGAGAGTTGCGCCCGACAGAGACGAAGCTTGCGCGGCAAGAACACACAACGGGACAATACGATAATTGCACTTAGTGTGCGACGCGATCGATGAAGCTCCATGCTGCTTCACCTTCAGCGGCAAGAACTTCGTCGCGCAATTGTCCCGGTACGGTCCGCTCCCAGCCACGGGTGACACAAGCGTAGAGCGGAAGGGAGAAGTAGATGTTGAGATAGACGCGAGCCGAGCGGGCCGCGCCGATTCGATCCGCATCTGCCGATGCCGTTCGGATGGCCTGTGAACGGTATTCTTCCAACGGGATCATCCCCTCGCGGGCCTCCCGATAGGCCGTTTCCGCGTCGCCGGCCGCGAGCGCCTTCCGGGCTCGTTCTCGCGCGGACTTTGCAGACGCCAGCAGAGAGGCGTCTCCCTGCAGATCCGTGGGGAGATGCCGGGCAGTGACTTCCGTTTTCACGCTCTCGTCGTCCAGCACCTCGATCGCGTAGCGCGCCATACCGTCTTTATCGCGATCGATCTTCGTGCGGATTTCCTCGGCGCGGCGGGGATCGGCGGTAATCAGCAACAGGGCGGTCAGCATGAATGGATGAGCCGTCACCGACGTGCCGCCGCCTTGGCGGGTGATATCCAACTCCTCCATGTGTGGCCACCCAAGTTGATAAACATGCGCCCCAGGTGGGGCCGCGCCCAGGTCCACTCGTACTCCCTCGACTTTGGCGTGATCGACGTAGCGATTGTAGTAAGGTTCGTCCTTAGCAATCAAAACAGCGGATTCCTGGCCCGCCCCGATACGGCTGGCATCAACGGATTCATCGGAAGTACGGAGTCGGACAGGAAGGCTCCCGGCCGCAAGGATATCTTCCACCAGACCGACCTCGTGCCATACCAGGCCCAGCTCGTTTCGACGATTTTTTCCCATCCCCTGATCTTCGAGCGACTCCGGATAGAAGAAGACAAGTCCTTTGACTCCGGACATCAGGGCGCGCCACGCCAACAGATGTTCCTGGGCGGCCATCGGAAGCAGGTGCTCACTCCATGACTTCAGGCCCACCTGATCAGCAAATCCGCCCTGCATGTGCGCCTGCAGAAATTGTTCGGAAAACATGTTGCCCCATACTTTGCGTGTGTTGTCCGCCAGCCGGTTGACCGCCTTGAGTCCATCGCCGGTGTCGCCCTGCCCGCCCAGGGTTGCCGGATCTTTCTGCATGGGATAGATGTAATCAAGCGGAAACTGAAACAGTTGTTTCCATTTGTTCCAGTCCTGCACCTGCTCGGGACGTCTCAGGTTCATGAATGTGCTGGTGAAAGGCAGCCGGTCCTGGTAGCGTCGGACGATTTCCACCTCCCGCTTTATAAACGGATAATAGGCCTCCCACATGTCATCGCAGAACACCCACCCGATCAAGGCGGGATGCTTGCGGAAGCGCAGCATCCTGAGCAGGTACTCCTTTCGCAGCGGTTCGTCGCTGTCTACCGGCCCTTGCACCTGCAGTTGAACGTACATCTCGTTCTCGCGCGCCAGGTTAAGAAACTGGCGCACTTTGACGTCGTCCACGTCATAGTGGATGAGCGGCATCACCGCGTTGAAGCCGGCTTCGTGCAAGGCGCGCAGTCTGGCCGCATGCTCGCGCATGGGAATCTGGTCCACTACGTCGTAATAGCCGCTGGATTTCAACAGCACCGGCTTTCCGTCAATCAGGAGCGAATCTCCGTGGAGCTCGACACGCGGAGCGGGACCGAAGTCCTCCGCCGGAACGACGGCAGGCAGCGCATCGGCAACTCCCAGCAAGCGCTCGATGGTCGCCTTGAATTCGGCCGGGCTTCCGAGGTTCGACGCGTTTGGAACAAACAGCGCACGGTGGTCGGTATCCTCCAGCGTGCCGTTGACGTCGCGAAGGCCGACGTTCCAGAAATAGTGCGCAAGGAGGTCCCAGGTTTGGAGTTCTGGGCCGACGGGGAATTCGCCGGAGCCCCGAAGACCCACCACCAGCACGCGTCCGCCCAGAAGGTAATGGGAAGCCAGTTTTTGGCTCAACGTCAGCTCCCGGCCGTGACGGGCGGGAGGGATGGCCGGTTCTACCAGGACGAGCAGGGAGACATTCTCCCAGTTGTCTCGCAAACCGACCTGCCGCGCCGGGAAACCGGCCTGTGTCAACAAGCTCTCCACGCGGGCGAAGCTAAAAGCATCGTTCGTGTTCGAGAAAAGGGCCACTGGGGCCGCATCGGCAGCAGCGGGTACGGCAGACGCCGCTGCCGGAGGACAAAAGAAACAGCAGAGCACTGCGGCAAACAGGAAAGGGCGGATTGGCATTGTGGCCATCACGAGACTTACAGCCCATCGGCTTAATATCTGATATCTTATTGGAAATCACGCTTCTGTCAAGTGGGCGCGTGGTGGAGATGGAGATGATTATCGTAAAATATTGTCGCAAAAATATTGTCGGTAAAACATTGTCGGTAAAACAATGAGGAATCCCAGATCCGCGTGAGTTCCCGGTGGAACTTGCCGCACAAGGAGCGCCTTATGGATGTGCAGAGACGCAGTTTCTTCGGCCAGGCGCTGTCGGCCGGTTTGCTGTTGCGCGCGGGCGCGGCGGCCGCGCAGGAGCCCCTCCGAAACAACGCCCAGGAGGAGCCGGACATTATTGTGGAACGCGATCAATCCGGCCAGCCACACAAAGGCAAGGTGCTCGCCGCAATTCAACCGCATTGCGACGACGTTCCCATCTATGCTTCGGGAACCGTTTGCAAGCTCATCAGAGAGGGCTATACCGGCATTCTGATTCGCACCAGCGCCGACGACATGGCCGGTGTCGGCGCGACCAAGGGCGAGGTCGTGGTGAACAACGAGCGCGTCAATGCGGAAGTGGCGCGGCGGATGGGCCTGGCGAAAGTATTCGACTTAAACTATCGCAATCATATGATGGATGAAGCGTCACGCGTCGAAATGCGGTCGCGTCTGATCTTTATCTTCCGCCTGATGAAAGTCGATACGGTCATCTCCTATGATCCGACCGCGCATTACGATGCCAATCCTGACCACGTGGTGACTGCGGAAGTGGTGGAAAATGCCTGCTGGATGGCGGGAGGACAGCGGGATTATCCGGAGCACATGGAAGCAGGAGTGATGCCGTATGGAGTGAGTGAAAAATATTATTTCGCGCGCGGCCCCCAACTGGTGAACCGCGTGGTGGACATCAGCTCCGTGATCGACCAGAAAGTCCACGTAAACCGGGCCAATACCAGCCAGGGACCCGCCGGGGAGAATGGCGCCAGGCTGCGCGCCCGGCTGGCGGCGCGAAAACTAAAGCTTCCCTTTCTCGGCGACGACGAGGAGACGGCAAATCGCGAATACATCAAACAGGTTCTTCTCTGGCAGGACGCTCAACTCGGCAGAACGTACGGCCTGCGATATGCCGAGCCGTTCCATTACATTGGGCCAGACGAGTCTGTTTCGGGAGGTCCCCGCGGCATAAACCTGGAGGAATACATCAAGCGGAATGCGGTTCCCCTCTAGGCGAGAAGACGCGGCGGGGCAACTTGTTCTTCGGGGTGCGGCTTTTCGATCACCCGGGCGGCACTTTGAACAGGCGGCCGCTCATCCCGGCGAGCGTTCAGAGAAGGAAAAACAACACGTCCTTGAGCAGTTTCAAGAAGCGCGACAGGTTTGCGGCGGGGGCCGCGAAGCGCAATGAGAATCGGGCCGGGCCCCGCCAAGTGATGAGGAGGAAGATCCGATCGCTTCCCGAGCTACGCGAGAAAATAATCTGCGGATTTCTTATTGCGAATCGGGCGGTCGCCGGCATAGACGTAAATCGCGTTGGCGTGGCCATGGGCCGGCCATTCTCGATGGGAGACTCCAGGCCTCCGGCGAACGGCTGCAGCATATATCAGGCGCCTTTCCGGATTTTTAATATATTACATATCAAATAGTTCTTGACAAGCCGCCCGCTTCAATGGCATCTTCGCGCGTAGCTTTAACTATTGGGGTCATGGTGCGCGGCAACGGTCCCACTGGGAAGTGGGTATGAATGCTGCCGCCTTCTGGGGGATGTTCTAATGAAGCGACTCGGCACGTTCTTCGCCTGTATTCTTCTTAGCGCCACCGCTGTCTCGGCGCAAACTGATAATGCCACACTTACGGGAACGGTGCATGACCCGAGTGGCGCGGTGATTCCAAGCGCAAAGGTGCAAGTCAAGAACGTTGCGACCGGGGTGGTCAAAGAGGCCGCCACCAACTCGGCGGGGCTATACTATGTGCCCAACCTCATCCCCGGCACCTACTCGATTGACGTCTCCGCGGAGGGTTTTCAGCCCAAGCAGTTTGCCGGCGTCCAATTGAACGTTGACCAAGAGGCGGCGGTGAATGTTCAGCTGACGGTGGGTTCGGTCACTCAGCAGGTCAGCGTCACCGAAATTCCGCCCTTGCTGCAGACCGAGGAAGCCAGCGTCGGCGCGGTGGTCCAGTCGCAGACGGTGCAGGACTTGCCCCTGAATGGCCGCTACTACACTCAGTTGCTACAACTCGTTCCCGGTGCGGCTCCCGCTACCACGACACCTGCGTTCTCCAATCCCAAGGCTCCCGAACTCGCCGGAAAAGAGCGCAACGGCACTCCGGCGTTTTCCACCAATGGCAACAGCGGCACATTCACGATGTTCCGGATCGATGGAGTCGAAAATACAGAGCGTGAGTTCGGCGGCTCCAACATTCCCATCTCCATTGACGCTATTCAAGAAGTAAAGATGCAAACCAACAACTTCTCGGCCGAATACGGCCGCAGCACCACGCAGGTGGATGTGGTGACCAAATCGGGCACCAACCAGCTTCATGGCAGTCTGTATGAGTTCCTGCGCAACGATGCCTTGGATGCTACGGAATGGGCCTTCAGCGGCAAACATCAGACGAGCTTATTGAAAAGAAATCAGTTCGGAGGCACCTTCGGCGGTCCCATCAAGAAAGACAAGCTGTTCTTCTTTTTCAACTACGAAGGCATGCGTGAGGTGTTTTCTTCCCCGCAGCTCACCACCGTGCCATCGCTACAGATGCGGCAAGGGATCTTTCCGGCGGGTGTGGTTATCTTCGATCCGCAGACGCAACAGCCCTTCCCCAATAACACGATTCCGTCCTCCCGCTTCAATCCTATCGCGAACAATGTCGTGAATCAGGTACTGCCGGCTCCGAATCTCCCCGGCCAGCAGAACGTCAACAACGCCGGTTTTCCGATCGATCCCACGCTAAATTACGCATTCGATCCCCGGCATATCCAGAGCATCAATCAGTACAATTCGCGGGTTGATTACACTCTTTCCTCGAAAGACAGCTTGTTTGGACGCTACACCCGTAGCTCGAACGACATCAACGCCCAGTCGTTGCTGGCTACCAACATCCAGAGTTCGTTGGTTGGCTCCGAACACGATGTTCTTGGGGGAAGCATTCTGAGCGTTGGATGGGTACATTCGTTCAGCCCGTCGGTGATCAACGACTTTTCGTTTGGCTTCATGACCGATCCGCAGCAATACAACAAGGGCGATACGACCGACTGGCCGGCGAAGCTGGGTATGACCCAGGATCTGTTCCCGAATTATTTACCCGGTCTGCCGTACTTTCAAATTGGCTCGGTAAATCTCAGCTCGGGAGCTTATCGGCCCTTGACCGTCGGGGAAAAGAACTTTCAGTGGACGGACGCCCTTACGGCAGTCCGAGGCAAGCACACGATCAAGGTCGGCGTGGATATCCGCAAGACCAATTTGACGACGACCAACAACGAGAATTCCGAGGGACGGCTCTTCACGAATGGCGCGCAGACAAGCGACCGCAATTTCCCAGGCAAGGCCACTACCTACTGCCCCGGAGGGACGGTTTCCAACGCCTGCTCGGCCGGAGATGCGATGGCCGATTTCCTCTTGGGCGACTTGAGCCACGCTACGGTCGGATCCGACATTTTCCAGCTACACAAATACTTCAGCAATTGGGCTGGTTATGGCAACGATACGTGGAAGATTCTGCCCAAACTCACGCTGACCCTTGGACTTCGTTACGAGTACCAGACCAGGTGGCACGCCAATCCGGCGCATTACGCCATCCCGGTCATTGCCAACGGAGAGTTTACCGGGAAAGTGGCAGTTGCGCAGAATTCTGATGGTTCGCTGGGTGGCGTCGTCCCGAGCCTGGCCGCACAAGTGCCGGGGGCTGTGGTTGGCTGTACTACAGTCGGCCTGCCGTCGAACTGCCTGATTTCGGAGAAAAAAGACTTCGCGCCGCGATTCGGCCTGGCGTGGCAGGTTCTACCGAAGACGGTCTTCCGTCTGGGCGGGGGTGTCTTCTATGGCTATTTCTTCGGTGATGGGGACACGGAGGACGGCGAGGGATGGCCCTTGCTGAATGAGGTAACTACGCCAACCTTTACGCGGCCGCCCGCCGGTTCGGCGCCTCCTCCGATCAACCTGAGCAATGTGCTGTCGGGAGCCAGCGCACCCCAGCCGTCTCTTGACGGCCTTGCCTCTGTGCCCAATCGCAGGATACCGGTCAGCTACCAGTGGAATGCGGCGGTCGAACGCGAGTTGGCGAGAGACTTAGACCTCAGCGTCGCGTATGTCGGCAGTGTGTCACGCCACATCGAAGGCGCAGAATTCGGGGGAGGCAACACTGGCTATTTAAACTACAACATTCCTCAGCCTTGGGGAGTCGTTCTGGCGCCCGGGCAAAGCCAGACGGTGGCATTCCCGCAGTTTAGTGCGGTCCAAGTTATTGTGAACAACGATAACTCAAACTACAACGCCCTTCAGGCCCGGCTGGAGCAACGCATGCGTGGTGGTTTGAGCTTCGTGACCTCTTACGCTTACTCGCAGACTCTGGCTGTTATCAATAACCTCGTCAACCCGCGTTGTCCGGAATGCTGGCGCGCGCCCGCCGAATTTGACCTGCGCAACAACATCGCGTTCTCGCCCATCTGGGAACTACCCTTCGGCCAGGGACGGCGCTTCCTGAATGGCGGTAATCGCGCGCTCGATGCCTTTGTCGGCGGGTGGCGGCTCACCGGCATCATGAGCTGGCATGGCGGATTCCCCTTTAACCCACGCCTATCGGGGACGGATTTGCTGAATCAGAATGGCTTTAACAATGCTGATATGCCCGACCAGATTTGCAATCCCCGTCTCAGCAACCCAAGCCCAGCCAATTGGTTCAACAAAAACTGCTACGCAGTGCCGGTCGAACCGACCACGCCGGGAGCAAAGTTAATCGAGGGCGACGCGGGATACAATTCTTTGCGGGGCCCCAACTGGTTCTCTTTGGACAACGGGATCTCCAAGACGTTTAACCTGACGGAACGCTACAATCTCGATTTCCGCGCGGAAGTCTTTAACACCCTGAACCATCCAGATTTGGGGCTTCCCAACTCGTCCATTTTGCCCGGAGGCAACTCGCCCCCTGCGACGATTAGCACGGTGTCTTCAATCCAACGAGTCATGCAGTTCGCGTTAAAGCTCCACTTCTGATGTCGGGGAATGTTGTCGGCCGAGAGATTGGATGCGCCGGGTGCAGGTTGCCGTGAAGAACACAGCCTGCGCTCGGCCTCCGTAAACTTGGGAGAGCAAATCTGCCTGGCTACGGCCTATCAAGAGGGCATCGCTGGGTCGAGGGGCAGTGCGTGGCCGTCGAGATTCTCAACGAGTAGGGTCAGCTCCCTGATTTCGGCACGGATGAGTTGCGCGTTTATCGTTTGCAAGACGGGCAACTGCTCCCGAACGATCTCCCCGTCCGCCCCGGTGTGTTCACCTACGACGCCCGGAGTGGCGTGGCTCCGCGAGGTGCAAACAATTTCAACGTCGCCTCCAGGGTTTTGCGGGAACCAAGCTTGCGGCCGACGTGCAGGTCCATCCATCCGGCAGGTGTGTATGGAACGAACCGGGCCACGACAGCCCGCTGTTTTTGCCAGGGACGCGGCCACCGGCAAGCTGACACGCAATGGAAAACATCTCCTCCGGCGGCAAGACACCGCAGATATTCGCGGTCGATCCGACGGGGACCTACCTGGTCGTGGGCAATGAGGCCTCCGATGCCATGACCGCATTCCGGATTGATCGGGATACCGGCCGGTTGAAGTGCAATGGTGAACAGGTCAGGGTTCCGCAACCGGCTTGCGTAAAGTTCGTTTCATCGGCCCACAGCCGGAAAGATTGAGGTTCCACGTTGGTATCGCAGCTTGAGCGAAAGCATCCGTCCAGGAACCGCAGCCAAACGGCAGCATGGTTTGCTCGAGGCTGGCCGCGCCTGGCATTCCTGATCGCAACACTAGCGCCGCTCGCGGGCGTCACCTCGGTCCACGATCAGTACGTTCAGCAAATCTACCCCAACGCAAGAACCGGCTTCACCTATATGTACAACTACTACCTTCCGCCAGCGGGGAGCAGCACGCCGTGGTGGCCGTCCTGGTCCCCCGATGGCAAATCGCTGGCCTTTGCGATGCACGGCTCGATTTGGACGATTCGCATCGGCGAATCAACCGCTCGCGAGATAGCTTACGCGCGGGAATATCTCTCCTCACCGGAATGGTCTCCCGATGGGAACTGGATGGTCTATACCGCGGAAGATTTTGGTCAAAACATCAATTTGGTGTTGCGTGACCTGCGTACGGGCCGGACGGTTCCCCTGACCACGGGAGCCTTCCTCAACCTTGACCCCGCCTGGTCGCCCGACGGCAAGCGGCTGGCTTGGGTCACAACGGAACCGAACGGATATTTCAATATTCGCGTCATGGAGATCGAGAGCGGACGGAAAGGAAAGGTCATCCAGGTCACCACCGATCACAGATTTGGCCGCGACCGTCTCTACTTCGGCGACTACGACTTGCACATCTCTCCTACTTGGTCGCCCGATGGCAAGGAGCTGATTTTTGTTTCCAATCGCGGAGTTTCGCTGGGTTCGGGAGATATTTGGCGGGCGCCCTTCGAGCCGGATGTGATGAACTCCGGCCATGCCTACGAGATTCACAGCGAGCAGACGCTCTACCGTACGCGGCCGGACTGGTCGCCGGATGGCAAACGCATTATTTACAGCTCGCATCTGGGCGGGCAGTACAACAACCTGTTTGTGCTTCCGGCGCGCGGCGGCCAGCCCTATAAGATGACCTTCGGCGACTACGACTGCTTCCATCCACGTTGGTCGCCCGATGGAGAATGGATCGCCTACATCTCGAACGAGCAGGGGCTTCCACAACTGAAACTGCTGAAGAGTTGGGGCGGCGAGCAGAAGCTCATCAAATTGAACAGGCTCGAATGGAGCCGCCCCACGGGCACGGTGGACGTCGAGGTAATCGACGCCGCAACCGGACGCCTTACCCCCGCGCGCGTTTACGCGCAGGCTTCCGATGGCAAGCCCTATACGCCCGAGGATTCCTATGAGCGTGTTTCCACCCTGAACCAACATCTTTTCCATACGCCCGGACACTTCAGTAGCGCAGTGCCGCCGGGGCCTTATAGCCTGAAAGCGGTGAAGGGATTTGAGTACGAACCCGCAGAGGAAACGGTCCAAGTGGAAAAGGGCGCCACGCGCCACATTCGGCTGGTTCTGCGCCCCGCACGCGATTGGAAGAGCCACGGCTGGCATTCGGGCAGCAACCATATTCACATGAACTATGGCGGAAACCTGCACAACACGCCCGAGAACCTCTACATGATGAACGCGGCTGAGGACGCGGACGTGATCGGCCATCAGATTGCGAACAAAGATAACCGCATTCTCGACTACCAGTACTTCGTTCCCGGCCGCACTTTGAACCCGGTTTCCACGCCGGAGCGCATCATGATCAGCGGGGAGGAATACCGGCCGCCGTTTTACGGCCATATTTCCCTCTTCAATCTGAGTGATCACTTGATTTCGCCGTTCCTTACGGGCTATGCAGGGACGGCCCTTGCCAGTCTCTACCCTTCCAACACCGACATATTCCTCGAGGCCAAAAAACAAGGTGCGATTGGAGCGTATGTGCATCCGTGGAACACTCCGGGCGATCCGCTGGATTATGATCTCGGCGGCGCGAAAGGCTTCCCGGTGGATTTAGCGCTGCACGCTTCGTCTTATCTGGAGTTGTGGTCGGCGGCCAATAAGAGCGCGTTCATCCCCTGGTATCACGCGCTGAACCTCGGCTTCCGCGTGCCGGTGACTGGTGGCGAGGATTCCATTTCAAATCTGCACCGCACGCGCCTGGTAGGCGCCGTTCGAGGTTATTTCTTTCTAAGCTCCGAGAAGCTGAGTTGGCCCAACTACATGGCGGCGATGCTGAAAGGCCGAGGCTTCGTCACAAACGGGCCGCTGCTCGATCTTCATCTCAACCAAGCCATGCCCGGCGACGATTTGAACTTGGCGTCCTCGGAGCCTTTACACGTGCATGCGCTTATGGAATCAATTGTGCCGCTCGACCACCTGCAGTTGATTTTCAACGGCAAGGTCGTCGAGGACATCCCGCTCACGGGCGATCGTCGCCGCGCCGTATTTGATAAGGAGATGCGCGTCCGGGAAAGCGGCTGGTTCACTTTGCTGGCCTTCGCCGACGGCCCCGAATTCCCGGTCGAAGACAACTACCCGATGGCCACGACGAATGCCGTGTATGTGCACGTCAACGGCCGTCCGGTTCGCGACAAGCAATCCGCTGAATACTTTGTGAAATGGATCGATCGCTTAACGGAGATGGCCGGCCGGGATCCTGGCTGGCGTTCCGAGCGTGAGAAGGACCACGTTCTCGCCCAGTTCCATGAAGCGCGGGAAGTCTTTGTAAAGCTGGCGCGAGATGCTGAGATTTCTTCCGCTCCCTTGCCGGGAAAAATCAGATCTGTAACGAGGAACGACAATGAAAAAAAATCAATCAGCCAATTTAAGCCGTAGAGACGTATTGACTGCCGGCGGAATGACTATGGCGGCAAGCCTGTTACCGAGCGCCTCTCGCGCTGAGAGAACGTCACGGGCTGCGATTTCGGACCGGATCTACCGCCGCATTGGCGTGCAGCCTTTCATTAATTTGAAGGCCGCTTACACAATTGACGGCGGCCTGCTAACCCTGCCGGAAGTAAAGCAGGCGATGGAGGAGGCCTCGTACTACTCCGTCAACCTGGATGAATTGATGGCCAAAGTGGGGGACCGTCTAGGAAAATTGATGGGCGCGGAGTTCGGCATTGTGAGCGCCGGGGGAGCTGCATCGCTGACCCTCGCAACAGCAGCATGTGTGGTCGGCGGCGACACTGAAAAAATTCAATTTCTGCCGCGTCTCGAAGATGCGGGCTTGAAGAATGAAGTGATCATGCCCCGTGCTTCGCGCAACGATTATGACCATGCCATCCGCGCCGTCGGCGTTAAGATCATCAACATTGAAACACGGCAAGAGTTCCAGGCGGCTCTGGGCAAACAAACAGCGATGGTGGTGGTGCTGGGATCGAATCAGGGCCGGATTCCGCTGGAACAAATGGTTGCCGATGCGCACCAGGCCGGCGTCCCGGTGCTGGTGGATGCTTCCCCGGAAGTGCCCCAGTTGCCAAACCCATACTTGAGCAAAGGCGTCGATCTGGTCGGCTATAGCGGCGGGAAGTATCTTGCCGGACCGCAGTGCTCTGGAATCCTGATCGGGCGCAAGAACCTGGTGCAGGCGGCCTGGGTAAATTGCTCGCCGCACCACGGCCTGAACCGGACCATGAAGGTCGGCAAGGAAGAGATCATGGGGCTGCTGGCGGCCGTCGAAACCTTCTTTGAAAAGCGCAACTACCGCCAGGAGGTTGCTCTATGGGATTCCTGGCTCTCCACCATAAGCGAGAGAGTGTCGAAAGTTCCCGGTATCCGAACCGAGTTGCTGCCGCCGCCAGGGGTGAATCCGCACCCGATCCTGAATGTCGAATGGGATCCGGAGAAGATATCGATCACCGCTGACGAGCTTCACCAATTGCTGCTCGAAGGCGAGCCTCGTCTAATGACTCACGCTGAAGGCGAAGGTCACTCGTTTCCGGTGCGAGCGGCGGGTATGAAGCCCGGAGATGACCGTATTGTCGCTGAACGCCTGTACGCCACGTTTATCGAGGCCGGCAAGCGAACGAAACGCCCACTCGCCGAACCTGACGCCAACATCGCCGGTAACTGGGACGTTGAGATTCACTTTTACTCCGGTTCCGCGTCGCACAGTTTTCGGTTGGAAACTGCGGGGAATCGCGTAGAAGGAATACATGCGGGCGAATTCAGAAAGGGCAAGATCCATGGCACAGTCGAAAGCACTCGGGTGACCCTGCGGAGTAAGTTGCCCTTTGATAACACCCAGCTCCCTTATTTATTCACCGGCCGTCTCGAGGGCCAGCGCATGTCCGGTGACGTTGACCTCGATGAGCATGGTATCGCACAATGGACGGCCGTTCGCCGGGCCTGAAGGGTCTCGGCGGCGGGCGGTCATCCGTTCGACGGGCCTGGCGGAGAACCTCGCGCAAGCGCGTGGCTACGGTCAACTCTTCCCCGGTCAACACTCTCCCCCACGCGGCTGTTCGCCCGCGCCGGGCGCCGGTTCCTTAACCTTCGCATTCGGGTCGCCTTCACGCACCGCAGCGACCGAGCTGCAGTCTCTGTATTCTTCTCGCTATTGGCTGGCCTTGCATGCGAAATTTGAATGATGTCGCATTTCGCAATCGAACTCCAGGGCGGCGGCAGAGCGCCCCGGCGGTTGACCACCGGCCAGAGTCGTATGTATATTAGATATCACAAGTGCAAAAACCCGTACCTGATTGAAACTGATAGCGAGTAGAGTCGATTCAGGAGATCAGTCCCAATGAATGAAGTCTATGACGTTGTGATCATCGGTTCGGGCGCGGGTGGAAGTATGACCGCGTATACGTTGACGCAGTTGGGCGCGCGTGTCGTCGTCGTGGAGGCCGGAGGGCACAACATGGACCGCGACATCCGCCACCATGAGTGGTGGTGGCAGCAACGATACCGCAATGTGTATCAACCCGACCCGGTCCATGTGAAGCTCACCTCGCGGCACTACACCGTCGGGCGCGGCGAATCGGAGCAGGTTACGCTTTTCGACGGCAACGCTCACGGCGAGTACATGGACAATAATTTTTTCGTGAAGATCCGGGACTGGTCCTATACCCACCCGGAAGGCATGCCCTATCGCTGGGTGCGAGCGCGATCGATCGGTGGAAAGACGAATTGCTGGGATGCCGGCGCCGCCCGCTGGGGTCCTGTGGAATGGAAGCCTTACAGCTATGACGGCGTGGGCATCGACTGGCCCATGTCTTACGACGAAATCGCTCCCTGGTACTCGCGCACCGAGCAGTTGATTGGGGTGAGTGGCGAGAAAGTCGGAAAAATGACCGGCACGCCGGATGGGGAATTCCAGCCGGCAGCAAACGTCACCTGCAACCTCGCGATTATGCGTGCGACAGCCCAAAAAATGGGCTATACCGTTAGCCCAGGTCCCCGGGCAATTATTACTCAGCCGCATAATGGACGTGTTCCTTGCCACTACTGCGGGCGCTGCGGGCGCGGCTGCGATACGGGCGCCAAATTCACGGCTGTGGGGGCTTTGTTCCCGACCGCCTTCACCACCGGGCGCCTGAAAATGATCAGCAACGCGATCGTGCGCGAGGTCACAGTGGACGGGCAGGGCCGAGCCAGTGGCGTTACCTATATCGACCGTTACACGTTCCGCGAAGATCAGGTTCGTGGCCGCTATGTTGTCGTGGCGGCGAGTGCAATCGAGACCGCCCGCCTCCTGCTCAATTCGAAGTCGAACCTGTTTCCCAATGGGTTGGCAAACTCGAGTGGCCAGGTGGGTCGCAATCTGGTGGAAGATGCGACCGCGGGCGTTTCGGGCTACTTGCCCCGCCAGGCCGGGCGCGAGGTCCTTAATGAGGATAGCTACGATTCCGAACTGCACGTGCATCCGTATATGAATGTCGACGAAAAGACGCGCCGGAAGGATTTCGTCCGCCGTTACCTGCTGACTGCAAGCGGCGGCTTCGGGATGGGCGCGGGGGCAGGGCGCGGAAGAGCGGCCTTCGGCGAAGAGTTCAAAAGTGACGCTCACCAATGGTATGGCGCCAATGTGGGTGTCACTGCCGCCGGTTGCGGTCTCGAGAACCCGAACAATTTCGTCGATATTGATCCCGAAGCGAAGGATGCCTGGGGTATTCCAGCGGTGCGCATCCATTTGAAGCATGGACCAAACCAGGAAGCGATGGTGAAAGAGGTTCAGCAGATCGGTTCCGAGTGGATCGAAAAGGCGGGAGGCATAGTCACTGGCTGGACCAGCAGCACCTCAATTCCCGGCGCCCAAATCCACGAGCAGGGAACCTGCCGCATGGGGGACGACCCCAAGAAATTTGCGACCAACCGCTGGGGGCAGTGTCACGATATTCCCAACCTCATGCTGGCGGATGGCTCGCTGCATTGCACCAGCGGCATCACCAATCCGACCCTGACGATCCTCACACTGAGCATGCGCAATTCGACTCATTTCTGGGAAGAAATTCGGAAGGGCAATATCCGAGGCTCATGACTGGGTCACCGAGACGGGAAGATCAAGCGTGATTACGATTACATTGTTCTCGGCTGCGGAGGCTTGGGAAGTGCCGCTTGCTACTGGCAACGTCTAAGCTGGAGTACGAGATGATTATGCGCCGAATCGTACGGGGAACACTGCTGCTGGCCGTCGCGCTGGGTGCCGCGGCCACCCTGCTGGTTTCTCAGTCCAAGGTCTTGGGGAAACGTCCGGACTCCCTTGAATGGAAGCCGCTGTTCAATGGCCGCAATCTCGACGACTGGGACGCGCCGACTGCCGGAGATTGGCAGGTGGAGAACGGCGTGCTTGTGGTGCATCGCCGCGAAGGGGAACATGCGGGTGGATGGCTGGTGACCAAAAAGAATTATGGGGATTTTATCCTGCGACTAAAGTTCAAGCCCGGGGCCGAGCCTTTCAACAGCGGTATTCTGATTCGCGACCCGGGTCATTCGAGAATTTCCCGCCCGGCCTTCAACGGCTTCGAAATCCAGCTTGCCGAGGACGGAGCAGACGAGGAGAACCCGAACGGATCCATCTATGATGTGAGTCGCGCCTTTCATAAGCGGATTGACCCGCAGAAGTGGACCGATTTTGAAGTGCGTTGCATCGGCGACCACATCGTGTCCTACATGAATGGTAAAAAAATGGCGGAGACCCACAGCCGCCGCTCTTACCGTGGCGGAATCGGGTTCCAAGTCCACGGAGGCAACGAACCGGTGAATTATGCCTTCAAGGACATCGAGATCGCGGAACTACCGGAGGCGGCACGGCCCTTTCAGAATATGGAAGAAAAGCTCGAAACCGCGCCCGGTGCTTTCGTTCCTCTGCTGGACTCGACATCAGCCAGAGAAATGCTGTCTCAATCCAGTTCCGCAGTCCAATGGTCCTTCACGGATGGCGTGCTGCGCGGGACCGGCTCGAACCAAACGGCCTGGGTGGTAAGTAAACCCGAATTCGGCGACTTCATTCTGAGCTTCGGGTTTCGTGTGAGCGGTTCCGGGTACGCGGGCGTGGGATTGCGGCTGCCGGGACCGGAGCCGGCGGGAAATGTCAGCCTAGCTGCGCAGGGGTACGAATTTCGCATTTCAGATTCTGATGACGACAACCCCACCGGCTCGATTCTGGACCTGGCGCGCGCATTCCGGCTCGATCCCGACCTGAAACCCATTGTTCATAAGGACCAATGGAATCACGCGCGGCTGTATGTCGCGGGCGATCACATCGTCAGTTATGTCAATTTGGTGAAGATGGCGGAGACACATGCGAACCGCAGGTCCGCCGGGCGCATCGGCTTCGAGGTGGCACCCGGCACGACCATCGAATACCGCGACCTTCAGGCTAAGCGAATCGCTCCGTGAGCGAATCCCGAGTGACTGCGAGTTGCGGGATCATGCCCTGCAATCTGCCTCCGGTTCCCTTCCTGTGCTCTACACCTCTGTGGTGAACCGATTTCAAATCTAAACTCGTAGATCTTTGATCCGTGCCCACTTACCCGACGAGCGCATGCAAGAGCTCCGCTGTCGTTTCGCGGACACTCTTTTCCATGTCGGGAGTGGTGCGCAGGGTGTCGTAGTACTTCCACGCATCTGCCACTTCATAGCCCCCCCGGGGGAACTCGTCGGCATGGGGAAGATAACCCATCGAGGTGTCATTCGAGTAGGCAGCCAGCATCAGCTTGCGCCCAGGTAACTGCTTGCGGAGCAGGCTGGCGGTCAAGTGTAAGATCTCGCCGGGCATGATACCGATAGCTAAGTCGCCGAGGCGCAACGCCTGCACCACCGTGTCGCGGCTCTGGCGGAGATCGCCGCCGTCTTCAAGGTAGCGGAGGTAACGCTCCGCCCATTGGCCCTGGTAATGTCCGCGTCCGGTAAACTTGGCGTACTGAGCGCGGAAATCGTCAAGCGAATAGGGGGCTACGAACGTAAGGATCACCCGCTCCGAGCGGAAGTCGAGTGAATCGCCTCCCATCGGGGCGGTTTTCTTCAGCACCCGCAGGGCCTCGCTTGTCATTTTCCGGCCGTAGTCTTCCATCTCCTTTTCGCTGCCGAATACTTTGGGGATCATGTCCCCGCAACAGCCTTGCATGTAGGCTATCGGACAACCCAGTGAGCGGCCCAGTTCGCGATACATAACGCCGGGAAAATCGGCGGAGATCTTGTCGTTATCTTCGCGCAGCGTCACCGGGTGCGAGGGGTAGTTAACAATAACTCCACGGTTCTTCCCTTCCGGTGAAGTCACCAGCAAAACGCTGAAAGCGCTGTCGATCGGTCCTGAATCCTTGTCCCAGGTGTTGCGCCGGTCGCCCACGCGCCGATTGAGTGCGATGAAAGAGTCCGCCTGTCCAAAGGCCAGCCGGGCGGGCGCTAGATTCTTTTTCGCCTCGCCCGCCAGGAATACCAGCTTGTCTTCCAGCAATAGATGAAAGCGCTCATCGGCGGGCGTGGTAGGAATGTCCAGCACGGAGGGCGCCGAGTGGTTATGGGTCACCTGCATCATGATGGCATCTTCATCCATCCCCGTGGACTCATGGATGTGACGCTTGATGCGGCGGCTGAGAGGAAATCCAATGGCCCCCACGTCCATGGTGAACACCAGGAAGCGCTTTCCCCAATCAAATAAGAACGCCTTTGCGAAGATATCGTCGCGCACTCCGCTGGTGTAATGGCTGGTGTTGTCGTAGCCCCATAGCCGGGTGGTCCAGCTTGGCGTGATGGGAGCTTCGGCGATCCCGACCTGGAGTGGCGCGCTGGCCGATTGGCCCCAAGCGGAGCGAGGCAATCCCATCTGGCAAAGCAGGGCAGCCATACCTCCAATCCAATGTCTCCGGGTAAAGTTGATTGTTTGCTTCATCGTATCCTCATTTCGCGGCTTAATATCCCTATTTCGCGGCTTACATTCCCATGTCAAAGCGGCAGCCTGTTCAACGGACGATCAGGGCGGTGTGCAGCATGTAGTTCCTTTCGTTTACGGAGCGGCTGCTTCCGCCGCCAGGATGATCTTGCCGGGAATAAGGAACACGTAAAACACAGCTCCAAGGAGGAGGACGGCGCCGGTGAACATCAGCGCGGCGACAAACGACCCGCTGGCGTAGGCAATATAGCCAGTGAGCGCCGGGGCGACGATGCCGCCTACGTTGCCCCAAAAATTCTGCACGCCAGCCAGAGTTCCGACCAGCTCCCGAGGCGCGATGGCCGTGGTGATGGTCCAACTGTTCGGTCCCACAAAACCGAGGCCGAATAGGGACCCTGAAAGGAGGGCTACCGAAGTGTACGGACTGTGAACCAGCCCGGCGGGCACGATGAGGCAGCCCAGCAGGAGTCCGCCCGCCAGAAACAGCTTCCGAGCGCGTATTTCCTCGATACCGCCCGCAATTAAACGATCGCTGAGAATTCCGGCGATGGGTGTCGCAATGGTGTTGCAGACGATCGGCAGGGAAGCGTATAAGCCGGCCTCCTTGAGAGAAAAGTGCCGGTCCAACATCAGATATGCGGGCATCCAGGTCACGTATACGTACCAGGCATAGTCATAACAAAGGAACCCGAGCGACACCCCCCAGGTAGCGCGGTAGCGAAGAAGTCTGGCCTGACCCATGAACTCCTTCACCAGCCCTCCTCTCATCCCGGCCGTTTTCCGCAAATTAGCCTCTCGGCCGGAGTCCGTACGATCACGGCGGTTGTAGTGGGCAAAGAATCCAAACCAGCCAAGCAGCCAGGGCAGTCCTGCCGCGCCGCTAATGACGAACAGCATCTTCCAGCCGTAATGCGTCAGTAACAACGCTCCGAAGACGGTCGCGATGATAATCCCGACGCGTACCCCCGTGGTATACAGCCCGGTTGCGGTACCGCGCTGCGATGGCGGAAACCAATGAGCCACGGCACGCGTGCTGGCGGGGAACACCACCGCCTCTCCCATGCCGACCAAGATGCGCAGGGCCAGGATCGTGGCGAAGGAGGACGCCAGGCCGGTGGTCATGCTGGCCATGCACCAGAAAGCATAGGAAAAACCATACAGATACTTCACGCCAAAGCGGTCGGTGAGCCAGCCGAGCGGCACCTGCAAAAGAGCGTAAACCCAAAAAAAACTGGAGAGCAGCACGCCCATTGCCGCTTTAGAGAGGCCGAGGTCGTGCATGATGGCCGGAGTGGCCACCGACAGCGCGCTGCGGTGAATGTAGTTGAAGATCAGCCCGACAAAGAGCAGCAAAAGAAGAACCCAGCGCCCCGGGCGGCCCTCGGCGACATCCGCCGGCCCCGAAACTAATTGCGCACTGGCGCGGGGCCCAGATAATACGGTACCGGAACTCGGGGGCATGCGCCAGATTGTATACCAGCTCAACCCATAAGTGTGATATCTAATACATTAAAAAAGGGGGCGACAGAAGTGACAAACAACAACTTTTACGGGGTTATGGTGGCTCTGGTCACACCCCTGCTTGCTGACGGCAATATCGATCACCCGGCGCTGGCGCGGCTCAGTCATCGCACCTGTTCGGCGGGCGTGAAGGCGCTGTGTCCCGTCGGTTCCACCGGCGAAGGGCCTCACCTTACCGAGGCGCGGCGCATGGAAATTGTAAAGCGGGTCGTTGCCGAAGCCCCCTCGAGCGTACCGTTGATTCCGGCAGTAACCTGCACCGTCCTCGAGGACGCCCGGCGGAAGTTGGGAGCTTACGCTCGTGCGGGAGCAACCGCGGCGCTTGTCGCACCTCCTTTTTACTATCCTCTCGGCAAGCAGGCGGTGGAGGATTTTTTTGTAGCGCTCGCCGATGATTCGCCGCTGCCCATTTTGCTTTATCACATTCCGCAGTTCACCAAGTCACCGCTCACGCTGGAGAGCGTCATCGCCTTGGCGTGCCACCCGCGGATCGCAGGCATAAAGGACAGCAGCCGTGATTTCGAATTCTTTCAGGGCGTAGCTGGTGCGGGCCTGGCGGGATTCGCGGTTCTGACCGGGACGGATACCATGCTGATGAGTTCCCTGCTGGCTGGTGGGCATGGCACTATCGCGGCTAGCGCCAATCTGGCGCCGGAGTGGGGCGTGGCGCTGTGGGAGGCGGTGCGAGCCGGCGAGCTGACGAAAGCGCGCGATCTGCAGATGCGCATCCTGCGGTTGGTGACCGCCTGCCGTAAGGGCAGCTTCCCGGCGGGTTGGAAGGCCGCACTGGAGATTGCCGGAATCTGCAGCGGCGCCACTGCCGCACCCACGCCGCCACTCTCCCCCGAGGGCGTCCGTGAGCTGCGCGCCGAACTGGTTCAGCTTGGCATTGTTTCTGCCGCTGCCAGTCCCGCAGCGCACTAATAAGTCCTTCGCCTTAGCTGCCGTCCCGGAAAGATATGTCACCTTTCCAGGAACTCACTGTCTTGAGGCTCTCTTGCGGGAAGAATGATCATTGTGTCTTACAAAATGGACGCACTTGGAGCAGCGGCGAAATGCGGACGAAATAAGATTGACGAAATAAACTATAAAGATACTTCCGGTCGACGCAGCGCCACGCTTCACGCGCGGCGTGCGCTCCAGGTGGCGTGTCCGAGTTCATCCAGTCAACTCTCCTGACATACGTCCCTGGGACACTGAGCCCGTGAACAGGTAAAGCCGTCACACGAGAGCTGGGCTCCCCCGGTGAGATCCACATAAAAATTGGGATGCATCCGCGGGCCAGCATGGACGCTTCCTCGTGCCAAGGGGACGCTCAGGTGCGCGCACACGGTTCGCTGCGGATAGTGAGCAGCGCCTGCTGGAGGCCTGCCGCTCGGCGCTGATGCAATAATTCGCGTGAGCCACGCTTCAATACAGTTTTGCCGCCTGGACCTGTGGGGAAAAGAATCCGAATTAGTTGTCATGGGCCCCCTGACGCACCCACTGCTCGATCAGATGCAACTCCTGAGCGCTCAAGGGACGGCCATAGCTGGGCATTTGTTCGCCAACAGGTGGTTTCGAAGAAACCTTCTGCAACAAAAAACTATGCGCGGGGTCTTTCGGTTTGATCAGCATTTCGTCGCCCGATTCGCCGCTCTTCTGATTCACCAGCGCCGAGTAGGCTTCCGTGGTCGCCATATTTAGGCCGGGCCACTGCTGCGTATCGTAGGATCACTGCGGCGCAGTGATCCACGTAATACCGGCAGCACGTCGCGACTGAAGGAGACAGTGTCGGCGGGGCAAGGAGCCTTTGCGGCCTTGGAGCCTGCAGTCTCCTGCGCGGCGCTGAAAAGGCAGCCGCTCAACAATGCGAGCAGCCCCAGCAAACCAGCCCTTTTTTTCATATCGTAAGCTCCGTTACGCCTGGTGATGTTCCGGATGGGGTGCAGCCCTTGAATTCCGCAACGTAGGTATTACCTTTGTATCCCAAGTCATCTAACAAACCTTGAGGAGACGTGTAATAACCGCGAACGGTCCACCCGCGGATGCGATTGAAGAACTGAGCAAGAGATCTCAACCCCCAACCTATTGGGGCTTGCAGTTGATCATTCATGGAACGATGACGTATTATATATCTGATTGCGCGTCGCGAACAAAGCCCTGGATGTGCCTGCCGACATCGCCGGGTCAGCACTGAGCATGACCACTCCAACCACAATCGAGGTGAGTCCCGGAGAGATGCACAAAACCCTCGGACGCCTCCCGAGCGGGTTGTTTGTGCTGACTTCGCGCAACGGATCGCTGGAAACGGGCATGCTGACCAGTTGGGTAATGCAGGCGGGATTCGATCCGCCTGCGCTCACGGTGGCAATTCGCCGGGAGCGCTACGTGCAAACGTGGATGACCGAGGGGTGCCCTTTCGCGCTCAGTTTACTAGGGCCTGGGCAGCGCTCGCTTCTCCGCCATTTCAGCCGGGGATTCGCACCGGGACGTCACAGCTTCTCGGGCGTCCATGTTGACCGGACTGGAAGCGGCATCGCCGTTCTGCGCGACGCGGTCGGCTATCTGGAGTGCGAGCCGACAGGCTACATCGACTCCGGCGACCATCGGGTGTTTTTGGCGAGAGTAATTGGCGGCAGGCTCTTCGCCAGCGAGTTCCCGATGGTTCACATGCGCGAAAGTGGAATGCACTATTGAGGTCAAACGGCCGTGAATCGATGAATCCTGTGCAGCGAGAATGTCGTGATAAGTCTGCCCGTTTTCAGAAAGGTCCGCGAGAATCTCACCTATCACCGAACCCGTGCCCGGAGCACGGCGAGCACACCACTAGCGGCCAGCGCGGATGGATATTGCAGGTATCCATTGACATCATGGGCCGCCGCCATCAGGAAAGTATCTTTCGGCGAAGTCCCGCAGAACCTCCTCGTCCTCAAAGTGACGCGCTTCTTCAGCAGAGTGATATGACCTCACCCGCCTCCAGGGAGCGCCGGACTGCGGTGCAGAGCAGAACAGCCCGGCGTGCCTCCGCGGCCTGAATCGGCAGTGGCGTGTTATGGCGTACGACGGCTACGATGGCCGCGATTTCCTCCCGGAGTTCGTAGATGTCACCGGGTGTGCTGGGGACTTCCTGTTGCTTCATGCGGCCCTCGCCCCAATTTCCAGCGTGTAATTGGGCTGCTCCGAGCGCCCCATCTCGGCATGCCATTCGGAACGTAACACACTTTTTGAACCGAGAATCTTGACGCTGGCGTGATGCTCCATGGCTCCGAACGTCTCCGTGAACAGGGCGTAGGCACCATTTGGATAATTGATCAAGGCGCCCAAACATCTCGTTGGCGCAGCCGTTCGTGGAATAGTGTTGCCGCAAGAACGATTACAAAAAAATATCGAGGCGGGAAAGCAGCGCGGCGTTGACGGCGGTAGTGAGCCGAACGCCAACGATGGTTGCGGATTCCAGCAGAAAATTGCAACTCGCGATGACGAGCAGCCAGGGAAGCAAGCGCTGGACGTCTGGCGATACCACCTGCCGCCAGCGTCCCTGAATATTCAAAGATATGCCGAACAGCAGCAGGGAAATCACTCGGAAGGACGTGCCCAACAGAAACGGCGACATGACCAGATTCAGCCGTCGTAACAGCACGAAATAAGCGGCGGTGATCAGCGATAGAGTAAGTGCAGTCAGCGTAGGATCGGTCAGTCCTTTCGTGCGTCGCTAACTAGCCAAGGGCTTCGCCCTTGATATCCTGGCGAATCCCGAAGGATGCAACCGCTGAGGTTACAACGTTACAACGAGAACAAAATTCTCGTTGCGTCCCGCATAACGGTCTAAGCACGATCAAGTCCTACGCGGAATCACTCAGTTGCTTCAGGTACCACTGGATAAATACCTCAACGGGTTTTTCACTCGGCGTGTAGGGACCCGGACGATAGCGGCTGGAGTTTACACCGGCTTGATTGTCCTCGCAGATCTTCCAGTCCTGTTCACCGGTCAGCCTCCAGAACTCGATTAAGCGTTCTAGATTGTAGTCGCGTCCCTCGACCGCGTCTGGATTTACCATCCAATCCATATCGACCCGAGTTAGTCGGGTCGAGAGGGGCACGAATCCCGTGTAAATTCCATAGTCGCAGTCAATACCGAGCATAAGATTCGGATAGGTTAGGACAGCCAGCACGCCGACGTGACGGCCAGGGATTGTTCCCATCAACGGCGCCACCCCCTGGCCGTCCATGCTTTCCGTCTGATAGCCGTCCCGCAAAAAAAACCTGCGGCAATAATGCCATGTATTGTCGCCGAAAGGCACAGGGCTTGGATCTATTCCCTGCCGGCGCAGTAATTCGAAGCGCTCAGTTTCCGTTTGCAGGTCCTGGCACGCCAGTTCGGGCGAATCTAGGCCCGCGGCGTACCCCACCGCCTTGCAGTATTGCGGGTGTCCGGCAGCACAGTGGCAGCACTCGCGGGAGTTCTCCAGAACCAACTTCCAGTTCGCCTTGACCAGATAACTTTTCGTGTAGGCGAGCTTGGCGGTTCCCAAACCATGTGGCTTCATCCGCGGCACGATATCGCGTACGAAGGACGTAAAATCCGGAGGGGTTTCCACCAGGCAAAGGAAGATAAGACCTTCCGCTACTTGGCAATGCGCCCGGACTAAGCCAAATCGCGAGCGGTCGAATTCCTTCGGCATGTGCCGCGCGTTGCGCAGCGCTCCATCCAGGGCATATACCCACTGATGATAGGGGCAGACCAGCGCCCGCGTATGGCCGAATTGTTCGAGGCAAATGCGAGAGCCGCGATGCCGGCACGTATTGTACAGAGCATGCACCTCACCGCGATCGCCGCGGATGACAATAATCGAATCTTCTGCGACCTCAAATGTAAAATAATCGCCGGGCTTCGGAATTCGTCCAATATGCCCGGCGCAAAGCCAGTTCTTGCGGAAGACGCGCTCGATATCTTCCCGAAAGACTTCGTCATCGTTATAAAACGCCTGCTCAAGGGACCAGCCGGGACGGCGTGCCGCGATCATGCTCTTGAGTTTCTCCGCGGAGATGTCCACAGCTGCGACCGCATGCATAGCTCCTCCTTACAACCGCTGTGAAGAGATTAGGGGGTTTGTTCGCCATAGAATCTTCGATGGTGCAGCGCTCGTGCTCTTGTCGTAGATTACACCTTATTGTCCTTTTCCCACCTTTAGAATATTGCACGTCAGATATCACAGTTAAGTGCTAACTTTCCCGTGTTGAACTGATCTTTCCGAATCTCCCTGCAAGCTCGATGCCGTTGATCGTCATCGCCGCCGTGTGGAAGCACTTGAAACGTTCCCGCTGATTTCGATTCCGTGATGGCTCGATGCGAAGGGGCGTAAGCATCGAGTGTCCGCTAAAACCCTTTCGGCAGCCTCGGCGGAAGTATCTCTGGCAGACTGGCCCGCGTTCACTGGGCCGGTGCAAACTTGACGCACGCAACGGCGGAGACTTGCACCTCTCGGCCAGTCGGGGTCAGACGACCTGTCTTTGAATCGATGCGGAAAACGACGACGTTTCCGGAAATCTGATTTGCCGCGAACAGGTAAGATCCAGTCGGATCGATCTCGAAGGCGCGCGGGCCTTTCCCCTGGGTGGAAGTTTGCTCGACCAAACGAAGGGTGCCTTTTGTCTGATCGATGGCGAATACGGCGATCGTGTCCGCTCCCCGTATCGACGCATACACGAATTTGCCATTCGGATGCACCTCGATCTCGGCGCCCGTGTTTTTCTCGGAAGGATCCGCAGGCGCGAGTGAGATGGTTTGTAACTCACGGAAGGCACCCCGAGCCGCGTCATAAGATAGTGCGACCACGGCGGGAACCATTTCCGTAACGACGTAGACAAACTTGCCGCTGGGATGAAACGCGAAGTGACGCGGCCCGGCACCGGCGGCGGTCTTGAAGAAAGCCGGATCGTTTGGACTGAGCGATCCTTTTCCCGCATCGAAGCGGTAAACGAGCAGCTTGTCCAGGCCAAGGTCGGCGGCGACAGCGAAACGGTCGTCGGGAGACGTGCTAATCATGTGGGCATGTGGGCTCGTTTGGCGTTGCGCATTTGCGCTCGAGCCGCTGTGCTGGATGACAGCAGACGCCTCGTCCAGCCTGCCATCGTCATGGATCGGAAGCACGGCCACGCTGCCGCTCGTGTAGTTTGCCACCAAGACATCCTTGCCTTCGCGATCCACGCCCAGAAAGCAGGGATTGTCGCCGTGCGAAGCCGCCTTGTTCAGGAACGTGAGCGTGCCTGTCACCGGGTCGCTGGCATAGGCGCTCACTCCGCCGTTCTGCTCGTTCACTACCGCATAAAGGAAATGCGAGTCGGGGTGCACGGCCAGGAATGAGGGACTCCAGGTTTCCGCCATTAGGCCGAGCGGCATGAGTTCGCCCGTGGCCACGTGAAAACGGTATCCATAGATGCCCTTGCTTTCCGATTGCCGAGGAGGTTCGGGAGGCGTCGCGGGGCCCGTGAACGCGCCAATATAGACGAAGTAATCCTTCGGCGCTCCGCGTTTTTTCGCCCATGCGCTCGCCAGCGGCAAAACAATCAGCAGAGCGATAACGAGAACGAAATGTAAGGACGTCATTATCTGTGCTCGCCTCTTCATCCATCATTCCTTTCGGCCCACCGAATCGAGCCACTGCGTAGCCAATCGTGATCGCCAACATGAATGAGCCGAGTTGCCCCGTCATGTTCATGTCCCCGTCACCGCGGCGGCGTGCTTCTGGCCGACGTTCGAGGCAAATGGCCCCAGGCCCGATCAGAACATTCGAATCCGTCGAGCCATTAGCCGAGGACCAGGAACACGACAGCCGTCATCTTGCTCGCAGTGAAGCATGTGAGCAAGAGGAAGCACCCGGAGAGCGTCAAGCCAATCGCGCCGGGGCAGGCGCCTTCCCCACTTCAATCCACTCTTACGGACTAGCGCATCGCTGAGCGAACCGCCAAAACCGTTGGCCACAGCGCCGATGATGAACGGGAATGTCGAAAAGAAGCCCATCTCCCGTTCCGTGAAGCCGCGTCCTTTCTGCGAATAAGTATGCAGCCAAGCGACGTAGAAATTCGCGCCCCAGCCTTCGCCGCCCTCGCGCAGCATCTTCCAGATGCAATAATTCGCGTGAGCCACGCTTCAATACAGTTTTGCCGCCTGGACCTGTGGGGAAAAGAATCCGAATTAGTTGTCCTGGGCCCCCTGACGTACCCACTGCTCGATCAGATGCAACTCCTGAGCGCTCAAAGGACGGCCATAGCTGGGCATTTGTTTGCCAGCAGGTGGTTTCGGAGAAACCTTCTGCAACAAAAAACTGTGCGCGGGGTCTTTCGGTTTGATCAGCATTTCGTCGCCCGATTCGCCGCTCTTCTGATTCACCAGCGCCGAGTAGGCTTCCGTGGTCGCCATATTTAGGCCGGGCCACTGCTGCGTATCGTAGTGACACGCGGCGCAGTGATCCCGTAATACCGGCAGCACGTCGCGACTGAAGGAGACAGTGTCGGCGGGGCAAGGAGCCTTTGCGGCCTTGGAGCCTGCAGTCTCCTGCGCGGCGCTGAAAAGGCAGCCGCTCAACAATGCGAGCAGCCCCAGCAAACCAGCCCTTTTTTTCATATCGTAAGCTCCGTTACGCCTGGTGATGTTCCGGATGGGTGCAGCCCTTGAATTCCGCAACGTAGGTATTACCTTTGTATCCCAAGTCATCTAACAAACCTTGAGGAGACGTGTAATAACCGCGAACGGTCCACCCGCGGATGCGATTGAAGAACTGCTTGGCCGGCTCAGGCCCCGAGGCGCTTCCTGAAGTTAGTTCGTTGAGAAATGCGACCCGTTGTGAAGAGGAAAGCTGCGCGAACGGTTTACCCTGTTGTTGCGTGCACAAATCGCGGAAGCGTTCCGCCTCGGCGCGCGCCGCATCGTGGCTCTTTTCATCAAGCCAGATCATCAGGTCGGCATATTCGTCAGCGCGCGCGTCTAAAGCCCCCGGCGTGTTCGTCACCGGAACAATCGTATCGGCCAAGGCGGACACGTCGGCATACTGCTCGGCGGTAAAAAACAATGGCGCAAAATTCGGATCCTTGGGGAGAAGCGGCGCCGCTCTTCGCTCCGCAGGCCGCTTCATATCCTGGGTGGCCTGTTGCATCGGGTTGGTGCCGTCCTGTTGCTGAAAAGCTGCAGGTTGCAGTAACGCCGACGGATTGCGGATTGCGGCGCCTATCATCACTAAGTCGCTCAACATGCTCCGGCGGGGCCGCTGCATTTGGGCCATATCGTGATCCATGCCGGAATCATCACTGGCATCTTTGGACGCTCCCCGGTCGGGGTACTTCAGGGCGGCCGCTTCCAACTGCTGACTCAAGTAACGCCGGCTGGCTCCGGCATCCTTCGCCGGTGCTTTGGCGCCCGTCTGTTGGACGGTGACCCAACCATTGAAACCAGACTGGCACAGCGCTTCCATCGCCGGCCGCAATTGCAGCGAACCTTTGCCAATCGGAAGATCACGCCAGGTACCGCCTGTTTTTTCTCCGTCTCGCAAGTGAACGTGAATCAACCGCGGGCCGTAAGCTTGAATCATGGGAACCGGATCGATGCCGTTTTGAGCGAAGTATTCAGTATCGAAACAGAATTTCGTATAGCGGCTGTCGGAGGTGGCAATAATCTTTCGCACGTCGGCGCCTTCGGCCTCGTGAAAACGGTATGCGCAATGCAACCCCGTCTCCTCAAAGACCAGGGCTCCCACCTCAGACAGGTTCGCGGAGTACGTATTAAAGTTCGATGGAGTCCGCTCCACCGCGCCCCAATCTCCTTCGATGACAAGCAGGCCGGCTCCCAATTGCTCCAGGACACGCGCCAGCAGGACGGCGCGGCTGATGTTCTTGAGGCGCTTTTCGCGATCGGCAAAGTTGCCCCGCAGCGCCACTGTGACTAGTCCGAGGCCGTGACTATGGAGCAGGCTCTTGAGCTGGTCCGGCCGCTCGCGGTAGGGCCAGATCTGATCGTCGGTGGCTTCTACCCATTCATATCCCGCAGCAGAAATCCCGGCCAGAGATTTCTCCAGGGACGGGGCATCCTCGCTCCAAACTGCGGTGGAGCATGCCAGCTTCACGCCTCGGCCGGCGGTGCTGGGCGAGTGAAAGCCTGCGGCGCGCGGCGCAGCAGGCGAAGCAACGGCGGTGGTCGCGGCAGCAGCGGCTACCGCACTGGATTTCAGAAACTCGCGGCGATTGAACGGACTCACAAGAACCTCCTGAATCAGGCACGTCGAGATTGCGTAGCTGATATCTGATATCCAAGATCGACTTTTTGTCAAGTGCTTTTCGTCTTTTCCATGACGGAATCATTTTCCACAGCCGAATCAATTCAACTCGTATCCCATCTTATTGAACCCCTCCACAGCCGCGCTCCAGTTAAATTCACTAGGTTGCTCAATTAAAAGCCATCGTTCTTCGCGTGTTCTTAACAAATACGACTCTTGTCTCGCGGGCGAATGCCTGTCACCCCTTCCCAAGGATGGCCGTATCATCCATCGTGAGCAATCGTAGACTTGAATGCTGCGATTGCCTACCCAGTTCACGAGCGTAAAGTGATCCGCCGGACTCAGCGATGTCTTTAGACCTAAAATAATGCCGGCGTCGCAGCCCGGCTGGCTACCTCGCGAAGAACTCCGACCGCCGGGCCGTATGAGTATGAGCACGCCTGGCTCGGGTCAGGAACATCCTCTTCATACGCTGCGATCAGAGCCGTGCGGATGCCCCAGTATTTCCGCTTTCTCAACAGCTACGCTGCCGGAAGCGATGTTACCTTCAAAGCGACCTCCGGTGCGAGTCCATTGCGACCATGGATTATCCAGCACGAGCGTCGCTTCATAAACCCTCAGCTTTTCCGGTGGCGGTGATTGATTCTCGATTTTCAATAGTGATATATTGAATATCACTCTATGGCTTGGCCGTCCTCTTTCCGCCTGGGATTACTTGTTGTGCCAGATCTTGCGCTCCTCCCGATCGCCGTAGATGCGTACGAAATGATCCTCGTCGGCGTGAACAATGAGGCAGAGCTGCACGTGCATGTCGATCAGGCCGGGCATGACAGTCATACTCCCCGATTGAATGATCTTTGCGCCCTTAGGAATCTCAATGGCGCCAGCGTGTTGACCACGGCCATTGCTGCAAGATCCGGCACACGTAATCAAGGACGTAGTTCAGTACAAGAGATTATGCGAGCATTCGAAGCACAATGAGAGCCCTTGTCTGGGAGGGTTCGGGGAAACTCGGCATCTCAGAGCGCGCGGCGCCCTCGCCGCAAGCGGGACAGGTACTCATCCGCAGTGTTGCCGTCGGCCTGTGTGGAACGGATGTTCACCTGTATCACGGGGCTTTTGCGCCTGCAATCCCCCCGCTGATTCTCGGACATGAAGTGGCTGGCATTGTGGTCGAGCCTACTTCGAGTGGGCACTTGCCCGCGCTTAAGGCAGGCGACCGCGTGGTGGTTAATCCCAGCGTGGGATGCGGACGCTGCCTTTACTGTCTGGCGAAGCGTCCTCATCATTGCCGCAACCGAAGAACCATCGGTTTAGCCGGTTGGGACGGAGGCCTCGCGGATTACTTCGTCGCACCTGCCGAGAATGTGCACCTGATGCCCCCCGGCGTGTCCTGGGAAGATGGCGCCTGCATGGACAACCTGGCGAATGCGATCCACGCGTTGGATCTGGTTCCTCCAAGGCTCAGCGAGACGGTAGCCGTATTCGGCTGTGGCGCGTCCGGACTTTGCTTTATCCAACTCTGCAGGCTGCGCGGTGCGGCCAGCATTATTGCCGTCGATATTCAAGATGACCGTCTGGAATGGGCCCGGCGGTTGGGCGCGGACCACGTTGTCCACGCAAGGCGCGAAAGTGCTGCTGAGGCAATTCAAGCTCTCACGGATGGCCTCGGCGTGGACCTCGCAATTGAGACTTCGGGTGCCGTTGCGGCGCCGCCAGTGTGCATGCGGTCCGCCTCCACGGGAGGCCGGGTATTGATCTTCGGTGTCTATGAGGGCCTGGTGAACGGAGTGGATTTCCAGGACCAACACAGGCGCGAAATTACGATCTTCGGATCGTCCGGCGCTCCGGACACATTCCCACGCTCGGTTGAACTGGTGGCCAGCGGTCAGATTCAGCTCGGGTCCATGGTGACGCATGAAGTAGCCTTGGATGATGTTCCCCGGTTTCTCGCGGCAGGACTCGTCCCGGTGAGGAACGACGGTCATTTAAAAACTGTGGTCATGATGGCGGGGAGGCGATGACTGGCGCCAGGTTCATTGCGGAGATGTTCAAGGGCCATGGCGTCAGCCACGTTTTTTTCGTGGAATCGATTCTCCGGCTGGCGCTGGTGGAGATGGAGGAGTTGGGAATCCGCCGCATTCTCGCCCACTCCGAGGCAGCGGCCGCTTACATGGCTGACGGTTACGCGAGAGCCACCGGAAGGCCAGGGGTCTGCATGGCGCAGTCCGTGGGGGCCGCTAATCTTGCCGCCGGCCTTCAGGACGCTTATCTAGGCCGATCACCCGTAGTGGCAATTACCGGAAGGAAACCTGCCATCGCGCAGCATCGTAATGCCTACCAGGAGATTGCTCATGGGCCTCTGTTTGCGCCGGTAACGCGATATGCCGCCTCCGTTGCCGACGTGCAGCAGCTCCCTTACCTGCTTTCGCAGGCTTTTCGCGAGGCCATCGCGGAGACACCCAGGCCTGTCTACCTTGAGGTTGCCGGTCTGATGGGCGAGTTTATTGAACGGGCAGAGGCGCCGATGAAGGTCACCGTCGAGAGGCGTAACACGTGCTGTCCGGCTCATCGCCTGGCCCCGGAGCCAGATCTGATTGAGGAGGCCTGCGCACGGATCGCCGCCGCTGCTCGCCCGGTGATCGTTGCCGGCCGGGGCGCCCGTGTGTCTTCCGCCGGAGCGGAACTGATGTCTCTGGCCGAGGGGCATGCAATCCCGGTGGCGTACTCGCTCGATGGCAAGAGCCTGCTTCCGGACACCCACCCGGCCTGCGTGGGAGCAGTCGGATCGTACTCGGCAGAAAGCGCCAACCGGGTGGTGGCAGAGGCGGACTTGGTCGTGTTTGTGGGCTGTGATACCAGCGATCAGGCGACCTTCGACTGGCAGGTACCTTCGCCCGGAACTGCGGTGATCCAGTTAGATGCTGATTCGGTGGAGTTGGGCAGAAACTATCCATCCGCGCTACCAGTGCTGGGTGATCCCAAGCTCGCGCTCCGAGCCCTGATCGATGCGCTTCCACAAGCGATCAGCAAGGAAGGTTGGCTGCGTTACGCGCAGGAAATCGTCGCGGAATGGAACCGGAAGATTGCGCCGGCGGAAGCTTCCGATGAAATCCCGATTCGGGTAGAAAGGCTGTGCAGCGAGATCACGCGGAGGCTTGCGGCGGATGCCGTGTTCTTGTCAGATACGGGCTATTCCGGAATCTGGACCGGCACTATGATTCGCATGACTCATAGCTCGCAGTTATATCTCCGCTCCGCCGGTACACTCGGCTGGGCATTCCCTGCTTCGCTAGGGGCAAAGTGTGCTGTGCCCAGCCGTCCGGTTGTCTGTTTCACCGGCGACGGCGGATTCTATTACCACCTCAGTGAAATGGAGACGGCCGCACGCTGGCGCATTCCGACGGTGACCGTAGTAAACAACAACTCGGGATTGGGGCAATGTATGGTACCGGTGGAGCGAGTTTACGGCTCGCACCCCGGAAAGCCCAGCGACCTAACGGGATTTTCGAACGTGAACTTCGCCAGGATCGCTGAAGATTTCGGGTGCCGTGGGATTCGCGTTGAACATCCCGAAGAGATTGGTCCCGCGCTTGATGCGGCACTCGCATCTGACCGGCCTACTGTTGTTGACGTGGTTACGAATGCGCGACCCCGGGCTCCAGTCCCCTGGGCCCCGGGTGCACGATGAGCGTGACAGGAAAAGATAGTGGCTTGACAAAAATCGCCGTCGTCGGGGCCGGACTGATGGGACATAGTTTAGCGATTACCTTTGCCATGGGCGGACATGATGTGACTCTCCACGATGTTTCCCCATCCGCCATTGACTCCGCCCGCAGCCTGATTGCGTCCAGTCTTGACGTGCTGGAGGAAGCGGGACTCTGCACGTCAGAGCGAAAGACGAACATTCTCGAGCACTCGATCACATTCACCAACAATCTGGAACAGGTGTCCGCCTCCGGGATCATCATTGAAGCGGTTCCGGAGAGCACGGAAGTGAAGCGAGAACTTTTCTCGCGTTTGCACCAGCTTCTGCCACCGGAGACGCTGATAGCCAGCAACACGTCATTTATGAATATTTTTGAACTCATTCCTGCGGAGCGCCGAAAAAACACTGTCATTGCCCATTGGTATAGCCCACCGCACATAATTGACCTAATAGAAATCGTCGCCGGTCCTGAAACGTCACCGAACACAGTGTCCGTGGTGAAGGCCCTTCTGGAATCGCTTGGCAAAAAGCCGATTGTGCTGACGAAGTTCCTTAGCGGGTTCATCGCTAACCGTCTGCAAGCCGCTCTAAATCTGGAGGTGTATTCGCTGCTGGACAACGGATATGCCACGGCCGAAGAAATCGATGCGGCAGTAATTCACGGCTTGGCGCTGAGGATGCCCCTGCTGGGCCTCTTGAAGAAGGCCGATTTTGCGGGATTGCTGCTGGTGCAGCGGACGCTGGCCAATCGGACCTACGATCCGCCGGTAGTTCGAGGGCGAAGCGAAGTATTGGATGATCTTGTAAGCCGCGGCCGTACCGGCGTCATGAGTGGCGGCGGGTTTTACGACTATGGCGATCGCACACCAGAGGAATGGTTCCGCGACCGCGATCACAAGCTCCTCGCGCTGAAACGGTTTCTGCACGAACTCGGTGAGATTTGAAATAGGGAATCGGGCGTTTGCAAACACACCACAAAGCCGCGGCTTAAACTGTGTACACCAATCCCAGGACCTGTTCTGCCGCCCGTTGCGCCTCCCGAATGGCGAAGACATGACTGCCCCCGCCTCCTAAGTCCGTATGTGCGAAGGCGATTCGTCCAAAAGGCTTGGAGCGGAGCAGGTCTCGCGGCGCCGTTTTTCCATCTTTTCCAAAGAAGAACCCTGGTTGCGGAGCCAACAGAGCGTGCCCCCAGCGATTCAGCACAATGGCGGCAATATCGCGACGCGGGTCGAACCCAGATTGGGAGAACCTGTCGTTGAGCGTCTCCCGGATTTGGCGTTCGTAAGATTGAAAAGAATTCGACAACAATTCCATCCGTCCTTTCACAACTTGTGTACTGATCGGCAGGCCAGGGTAGATGAAAGGTTGATCCAATGTAAGAATCGCGGGTGAATCGGGTCCCACGGTGTTAGAGTCGGCGGCATAGGTAACTGCTTTGAGCACGGATGTGCCCGTGCCGAATCCCTCAAACCAGGATCCGCCGGAGATACCCACGCGATAGAGGAATCGCCAGTTTTTCACGGCGACATTCGCCCGCAGAAATGCCCCATAGTAGAACTGGTCATAGGCGGCATGCAGTTCGCTGGGCAAATCACGCACGACGTGCTTTGTTATCCAACCGCCGCCGGCCATGATCACGGCGCGGGCACGCACCCGGTACAGTTTTCCATCGCGCGCATACTCGATCTCGACGGAGTCCGCTGCATACGGAACACCGCCTTGGTGCTCCACGCGAACCACCGTTGCGCCCAACCGGATTCTCACCGGATTCGCTGGAAGGTCGAGCGCGGCGAACTGAATTGGATTGCGGCTGACATCGTGCAAACCCGTCCCACCGGAAATCGCACCCGGGATCAGCCTCTTGACGATGTGCCGGGTCAAAGCGCTCAATCCTCCGGCAGCTTGCTGAAGCCCGGTTTCCGTGCTGAAGTCCTTGGCAGGAAGCCAGACATACTGGGAAAAGGCGGAGACCGCGTCCGCGCCCAGGCCGACACCACCCGCCACACTGGGGGAGACATAGGTCCGCACCGACTCGCGGCTGACTCCCTTTTCGCTGACCATGTAGTCCTCGAGTGTCATGCTGTCGAGCCGCCGCGAAAACTCGTCTCCCCGGTATTTCAAAGGCTGGCTGGGGGGCGGGCCCGTGATTGCGCTCTTTTGCCAGAGTTTCAACAAGTCCCTGCGGGTCTGCTCCGGTATTGGCGCTCCTTCGAATTTCTTCCCAAGCGGATCGGCCATCCACCGCCCGGGTTTCTGGCCATACTTTTCGCCGAAATACATTCCCCAGGTCGGGGGTTTGGCAGCTTCCAGCACATATACAGTTTGGCTCAACGGCATCTCGGGGGAGGGACTCTTCCAGGTCTGATATTGGAATTCCCAGTAGTTGAATCCGACCTCCCTATAGAAACGGTCTATCAAGCCGTCCGGAAAGGGGATAGGGAATTGGGCGGCGCCCTGCGGCGCCATCAGGCGCTGGCCATCGACATCAAACTCATTGCGGCGGGCCGTTCCGCCAAACACTGGATGATTTTCCAGTACCAGGCAGTTACATTTCTTCCCACCCAGAGTGTCGCGCGAAAGAAACAGCGCCGCTGCCAGTCCACTGATTCCGCCACCCACGATCACGCAATCGAAGATCTCGCCGGTATCAACTACATTCGCCGAAGCTTTGTCGTAGACGCCATCGCGGATCGCGTGCGCGGAATTCATCACAGACCACGGATTTCCGTGCGCGGCACGATAGTCCCCGACTCCTCCGGGTCCATCCCATTCGGCACTCCCCGGAGCTTCTTGGGCCGCCACTCTGGCCGGTATCAGCGGCGCCAGCAGCATGCTTCCTGATCCCACGAGAACGGCGTTCAGGAAATCTCTTCGGCAGATCTTCTCGTTTAATCCCACGGTTTGATCGCTGGCGTGGACCGGGCATCCCTCTTTCTTTTTTTTATCGTCTGAAATGGACATATTGACGCTTCTCTCCCGCCAAGTTTCGCCACTCTTCTGCTTCGCGGCTTAAGGGCCGCATCTGCGCAGAGCCACAATCCCGGGACAGCGACTTCAGGCTGCCACTAGCGGTTACAATTTCATTCCTGTGTGATATATGATATAGTACATTTGCATGGAGCTTCTATATGCAGCACACCCACTCTACGCTTCTTCCCGCGCTGCTTGGGGGGACGCCGACCCGCTCGGGTGATTGGCCAGCTTGGCCCCCGCCTCTACCCACCGCGGAACAACATATCGACGGTGTTTTGCAGAGCCGCATCTGGGTTCGTCAAAGTGGCCATTACACCATCGAGTTCGAGAAGGCATTCGCTGCCATGCTGGGCGTCCGGCAGGCGCTAACGGTATGCAGCGGGAGCGCCGCGCTCAACTGCGTCATGCACGGGTTCGAAATCGGTCCCGGGGATGAAGTCCTGGTCACGCCCTATACCTTTCACACCGGTGCCACAGTGCCGCTGATGAACTATGCGCTGCCAATCTTCGTCGACATTGATCCCGCGTCGCTGCAGATGGATCCGGCAGCAATCTCCGAGCGCGTGGGGCCGAACACCCGAGCCATGATCGTATGCCACTGGGGCGGGCAGGCTGCGGACATGGACGGCATCATGGCTGCAGCGAAGAAGCATCGCCTCTCCGTGTGCGAGGACGCCTACCAGGCCCTTTTCGGCACATGGCGCGGGCGGCAACTGGGAGCCATCGGCGATATTGGTGTGATTGGCCATCATGAGAACGAAATTCTCACTTGCGGTGAAGGGGCAACCCTCCTCAGCGACAACGAGGCACTGCTCTCTCTCTGTTATACATGGCATGATTTTGGCCGCAACTGGGACCCCGCAACCCATCGTCTGCCGAATGCGCCCTGGGCCCATATTGGCCGAAACATGAAAGTTATGGACGTGCATGGCGCGGTATTGCTGGCGAATCTTCAGCACGCGCAGGCATGGTCCATGCAGCGCCGTGCAAACGTGCATCGTCTCAAGCAGTTACTCGGGGATATTCCGGGAATCCTCCTGCAGAAGGAATACGCCGGCCAGGATCAGGGAGGATACTCGCAGCTCATATTTCATTACGACCGCCAACACTTCAACGACTTGTCGCGGGACGGTTTCGTGCGCGCAATAAGGGCGGAGGGAATCCCGGTCGGGTCCGGCCTGGGGCGGCCGGTCAGCCGTGAACCGTATCTCGAGGCGACGCTGTCCTCGCCACGCTTTCAGAAGCTGTACTCGCGGGCCCAACTGGATCGCATTCGTGCTTCCTTCGAATGCCCGCACGCGGAGCAGGCATGTGAAACCACGGTCAACCTCCAGGGCCGATATCTGAATGGCTCAGACACCGACATGGCGCTCGTGGCGGAGAGCATCCGAAAGGTTCAGAAGCACTCGGGGTTGTTGCGGAAACGAGGTACCAAGTGAAAAAAGAACCGAGTACCCGGCGACAGTTTCTCAAGAGCTCCGCCACCGGACTGATTGGTGTGGGGCTGGCTAATCCCAGCCGGCTTCGCGCGCAAGCCACGGCTGAAGATCATTGGGGAACGCCGGCGATCCTTGGCGGCAAACCTGTTTTTCCCGAGAAATGGCCGGCCATCTGGCCGCTTTGCAATATGAATTCGGCGCCTAAGTATCTGGAACACGTGCTCTCCTGCAGCAAATGGACACAGATCAGCGGCGACTCCGTCCGGCGGTTTGAAAAGGCTTTAGCCAAGCGGTTCGACGTACAATATTGCATCTCCACCAACACCGGCTCCGAGGGCCTGGATTGCGCGCTCAACGGCTGCGAAATCGGCCCCGGCGATGAGGTAATCGTTCCCGCCTACACCTTCATCAGCGGCATCAACATGCCATTCAACAACTATGCTTTGCCGGTGATGGTCAACATTGAAGAGGACACCTTCCAGATCAATCCGAAGCTGATCGAAGAGAAGATCACTCCACAGACCCGGGCCATCATGCTCTGCCACTATTCGGGTTCAGCCGCGAATATGGACGCGATTATGGCCATTGCACGCAAAAACAAACTGCGCGTAATTGAAGATGCCTGTCTCACCGCGATCGGCGAGTGGCGGGGACGCAAGTTGGGCACCATTGGGGACGCGGGAGTGATCAGCCATCAGCAAAGCAAGATGGTGCCCATTGGTGAGGGCGGCCATGTCATGAGCAACGATGAGGAAGTCGCGCAGCGGGCCTACGCATGGCATGACTACGGCCGGAGAGTGGACTGGGCATCCGGCCTTCCGATGAAAGGACTGCTGCCGGGCATTGGCCTTAACTTCAAAATGACGGAATTCCAGGGCGCCATAGGTCTCGCCAACTTGGAAATCTGGGACGAGCAGATGCGGCGTCGCGAGGCCTCAGGAAAATATCTGGACCGCGTGCTGCCCACAATTCCAGGAATTGCTGTACAGCGTCACTATCCGGAAACTACGCGCGCCAGCTACTACTACGCACTGATGCGTTACGACCGCAACCACTTCAACGGTCTTCTGGTAGGCAAATTCGTCAAGGCGGTGCGGGCCGAGGGCATCCCGATCACGGAAGACGAACAACCCAAGCGTGACGAGCCATTCCTGCAGCGAACCTTGGACTCCCGTGCGTTCCGGACCATTTATTCGAAGCACAAGCTGGACTGGCTCCGCCAAACGTGGGATTGTCCTGTCACCCAGCGAATGTGCAGTGAGGGTATTCTCCGCATTTTTGGGCATTACCTAATTACGTCCCAGAGCACGCTTGACGCGATCCCTGAGGCAATCCGCAAGGTGCAACATCACTCGGCACTGCTTGCGGCACGTCTCTGAGCGGCACCAGGGCAAAATTCCACAACGGCGACGCTGGCCCCGGCCTGCGTCAGCATGAACGCCGCCGTTCCACCTCCGGCGGCCGGATTCAACAATGACGACATCCTAGATCTCTGGCATGGAAGTTCCCTCTTCTTTGTGTGAGTATGGTAATATTTTATATATTATTGGAAAGCGTTGACGGCCCAACCATCGCATCGACGGCTCCTGTAGAGGATGCCTAGGGCATACACGCGGAACAAATCCGAGAATCTGGATTTAGAAGGGACGTTAGCCTATGATCGCAAGATGGATTGCCCTGGCTGTACTTCTATTGCCAAGTTTGGCTTCGGGAATGGTCACTCCGCAGGTTCACCCTTACCTGGAAGTAAATGGTAAGGAGGTGAACCCCGCCCCGGTGCAGATCAGCCGGACTGCCTCGGAGATAACGGCAGTATTCCAAGCGCCGCGCGAGGGAATCTACAGCTTCGGAATCTCGATTTTGGCTGCCGAACTAACTCCCCTTGTACCGGGGATGCAGCAGCACAACTGTTCATCGGTGACTCAGCCTGTCGTATTGCGCTACCCTTACGACTGGACGGCACGCGATTTTAAGAGCAACATCCTGAGCTCACGGCCGCGACTAGTAATGCCGGGGCTCAACGTAGACGGTCAAACCTACCTCGCTAATACCCACGAACTGTTTTCTTTGCGGCTCGAGCCGTGTAAGGCAGGAAAAATCCGCGCCTTATTGCTGGCTCATCGATTTTTCAACGATGGCGGAGATCGCGCGACACCTGAGCTTAACCTGCGCGCCGGTGAAATCCGGAAATTCGTCGTGCAAATTTATAAGGACATCAAAGCGGCCAATCGGGACCGCTTCGGCGAGCACGATCCAACGATGCGCGGAAACATGGTGGGAATCTTCTTTTTGGAGCAGGCAGAAGATACGGGAAGAGAAAACGATGGCTTTTACAGCGCATCTGGCAGCACACATTGTTGCCGCAGCTTCACGCCAGAAGAATGGGAACTGACTGCGCGGAAGTTGCAGGGCGTCTTCCAATATGCAATTCTCCGAGACCAGATCTCGCGCTCAATTGCCCCAATTTTCCACCGGCATGAGGTGAAGATCTACCACTACGAATACCTAGGAGCATGGCGGCGTCACAGCGCGGAGGTGACGCCAGAGGTTGAACAAAATTTTGCTCTTCGCGATGTGAACGGTCAGATGTACATGGCGCCGCGCTCCCCCAATGGAGTTTTTCTGTTAGTCGATATTCGCAAGCCTGAAGTCCGGGCCAGGCTTGTCGAAGATGCCCGAACCGCAGTTCGAGCCGGGTTTGATGGCATCTTCCTGGATGGCTGGCCATTTTGGTCCGACGCGACCGGGGACGTCGGCGGGAACGTACCGTCAGCCACTGAGTCCTTGGCCTACGCGCGCTGGTTGTTGCTCTGCGAGATCGAAAAGGCGATACGCGAAGAAAACCCCAAGGCAACATTGGGCATACTCACGAACCATTATTACGACGCTTTAGGTGTGGGCGACTGGGGGATGAAAGAGTTCATGTACGGTAGCTGGTACACCGTAGAGCGTGCGAGCGGCAATGATCTTGTGGGGCACTACCAGCCAGCCACTGGTACTGTAGTTCGGCAGGGCAGCGGCAACGGATACGAGGAAGAGGAGGCGCCCTATATACCCGTGCCGATTGCCTACGGCGCAAAGGGGTTCAGTCCAATTGCCGTTCAGAGTTCCCTCCACTTCATCCGCCACCCAACCGGCCTTTACTACACAGATCTCGGGCAGTTCCCTGCCGCAGCGCTGGAAAAATACCTGGACGATATCGTTGCGGTTTTCAAGGAAAAGGACCTTTATATTACGACCCTCGATCCAAAAAACTGCGGGATTCGGTTTGAGGGCAAGGAGGAGCCGACAATCCAGTCGACAGGGCCCTGCAGCGTGCAATTTTCCCGCCCCGTCTGTCTGGTCCAATTGCCCAACGGCAAGCCTGTCAGCAGTACCCAGAGTGTTGCTCTCGATCCCGGTGCGCGTTACAAGCTTTTGCGAGAATGTAAAGACCCCAATTTGCAGGCGGCCTCAGCCAATAACAGTAAGTGACCGTCGCATGCGGCGCAGGGCCGGAACACCAGGGGCGAGGATTGGCGCAGCTTTAGCCAGCGATGAACGACTAAAGCTTACTGGCGAGCTTCGTCTCTGCGCTGCGCCAGGATGGCGCGCGCCTCGCCGTATAACTTCCGCACCTGCTCCTTCTCCGAATCGTTGTTCCAGGCCACTGCTGAGACCGGAGGCGCACCCAGCGTCTTTTGCGCGGCGGCCTGTTTGGCGCGATCTTCGTCGGACATCCTGACGCCCAGCGCTTGCGACAGCGTATTGTCCAGCCAATCGATGAAGAACTGAGCATCCGCGCGAGACCGAATCGGCTGCGCCCCGCTCATGACCCACACCGGCATGGTTGCCGCCCACGAGACTGGCTTCCGAATACTGCGGAGCGGCCGAGCCCGAGCCTGCGCCGCGAACCACCCGCTGCCGGTGACGGTGAAGGTTTTCCGCAGTTCGGCTTTCAAACCATCATCGGAAGGTGTCACTGTAGCGATGACTTTGCCGTTGTACAGCAGATCGATAGTTTCAATCGGCGTGATCGACTCCACCGCAACCTCGGCGGCTACTACATGACTACCTGCCGGCAGTTCGATCTCGTCGCCCGGTTCTTTCCCATTGACCTTCAGGAAGATCAGCGGACCAGTGGTAACGAAGCTGCGGCCATCGCGGAAATTCTCGATCCAACGGTCGTAATCCAGGGTAGCTCCCGAGTGCACGTAAACACGATTGGTGCCCAGCACGTTGCCGCGATAGAAATTACCGAACGAGTCCACACCGGCGGACGCGACCACTTTGTAGCCGCAGTTCCAGGCGTGATAGAGCATCTCGATCGTCTCCGGCCAGTTCGCTTCCATAAAATCCACCGTGCCCAGCGCCAGATCTACAGGGAAATTCGCGCCTGTATCGTGCGCGTATCCCGTCAACGCGCCCTGCTCTTTCGCGATGCGGAAAGCCGTCGTGTTTGTCGGATAAATGCTATTGACGACCGTGTTGGCATAGCCGACATAGTCGGGAATAATGAGATGCTCCTTAAGGTTCAGGAAAACTGCGTGGCCCCAGAATGGCGGGTGATACTCCTGGTTGTGAAAGAGGATGCGATCCGCCGTAGAAACCGGATCGATCTTTCCCGTGAAGTGACTCACGTCGGGAATGCGCTGTTCCTTATTGACGATCAGGTTGTTTAGCACATGGATGTCTTCCGCGTCGCCCTGCCGCATCATTTCCGCTGGACTGGTGTAGTAGACGCCGGCATAGTTCATATGAAAGTGGTTGTCGCCGCTCCACCAGCCCTTGGCCGGAAGGTTATCGATGCGGTTCATGGTGATAGTGAGGTTGGCTGTTTTTCCGAATGTAATCTTCACCTCGATGTCCTTGGGAAGATACTCAAGGCCGCGCGATACCGTCAGCATGGTGTCGCCCACCGGCAGCATGACTTCGAATGTGCCGTGGGTGTAGAAGTACTGATACGGCGTAGTCTCCAGGTGGTCTTCCATGAAGGAGTCCGCGCGCAGCCAGCTCTCCCGTGGCGCATAAACACGGCCGTCAGCCGCGTCCAAATGTCCGCGGGCAGCTATGGGTTTTCCGGTAGAAGCATCGAGGATTCGGACAGCCAGTTTGCCCATTGGTCTTTTGTAGATCCGCTTGACAATATTTACCTCTTCCATTTTTCCGCCGAACCAACGGAACAGCCAGAGGCTCGTATCACCGGTTTGGTTGGAAATGAATGCGATCCGGCTGCCATCCGGCGACCATTTGGGAGCAGTACGATCGAAATCGCCGTAGGTGAGGGGGAAAGCGTCTCCTCCACCGGGAGGTATCGTCCACAGTTGCTGCCATTGCCTGCCGAGGTAGGAGCTGTACACCAGCTTGGCACCGTCCGGCGACACCGTTGGACGCGTTTTCCATGTCGTCTCCTCATAATGAAAACGCCTCATGGGCTCGCTCGGCTCTGCCCGCATCCGATACAGGCCCCCTGATCCATTCGCGTTGTCGCGATTGGAAACAAAGATCAGTTCTTTTCCGTCAGGAGTCCAAGTGGGATTAATGTAATGCGCCATGTCACCGTAGTAAACGGTAGGCGGATCGAGGCCGAAGTCTGGCGTGAGCAAGACCGGGGCGCCTGCGATACCATTCGCTATCGGCATTATGTAGATCTTGAATACTCCGTTGGGGACGGTGGAGACGTAGGCCAGCTTGGTGCCCTCCGGTGACCAGACCGGCTCCACGTTGATCGAGTTGCCGGAAGTGAGAGCGCGGAGAGATCCATTTTCGAGATTGAGCAGCTTCAGATGGATCTGCTCGTTCTGTTCGGCTGTATAGAGAATCCACTTTCCGTCTGGCGACCAGGCGGGTTGCGAGTCATAACTGGCGTCATCTGTCAGCTCGTAGGCCGTCGTTTCTCCCAGCTTGATTCTCCAAATGGACCCTGCCATTGCAAATGCAAGTTGGTTTCCGTCCGGCGACCACGTGGGAAAATTCGGACCGTTGGTGATTTGTGGCAAATAGCACTCCGGTACATAGGCCATGTCACCCACGTGGCTCTGGTCCAGAATTCTGGAAAAGATCCGTCGGCGCATCTGACCCTGCACCGGCAAGGAGCACACGATGGTGGCAAGAACGGCAAGAAGGGCAATTGTTCGCAAATGCATTTGACTTTGTACCTGTTGATTACGATCTGGTCATGGCACCTGTGAAAACCCGTTGCTAGATGATCTGCCAGACGCGCGGCTGGGCGCGGCCTGGCGAAAACAGCCTGTCCAAATCGGAGTTTACATAAAGCGTCTTTCCGTCATAGCGGAGCCACGAACGCCCGTCGTTGCCGGGTGCATTCAATCGCGGGCCGAGATTGGCCGGCTCCGACCACGAGCCGTTTTCGAATCGAGTCAGGTACAAGTCGGTTTCGCGTGGGTGTCGGAGCGCTTACCGGGAAAGACGAGCGTCCGCCCATCGGGAGCCACCGCCGCATCGGCATCCCCTCCAGGCGTGTTGATCACCGGGCCTAGGTTTACCGGGGGGCCCCAACCAATACCTTGCCAACAAAAATATCTTCTTGTCCTCCGGAAAAAAAGTCGCCTGGAAATGCTTACCCTGTTCACAACGATCGCAATAACTTCACTGCTCGTGAGACATAAAACTTTTCAATTTTGGGCGACCAGGGAAACAAATCATAACGGCGCGGAGCGTTTTCAACCTCGTATCCACCTAACGGAAACTGCTCCGCGATTGGAATATAGCCAACTTCATCGTTGTTGGAATATCCCATCGTAATTACGTCTCCGCCAATCTGCTGTTTGATTGCCAGCCCAATCTCTGCAAATACTTCGCCGGGCAATACCGCGATTTTGATATCGCCAAGGCGGATACCCTGGAATGTTGCATCGACGTTCTTGAACTTCTGTCCGTCTCCCAGAGCTTTCTTAGCAGCTTTTGCCCACAGCAGATCCCAGGACGGTTCCGAGGAAGTCATCTTTTTTTCATCGGCTGCCAGTATAGAGTTGACTTCTTGCAGGCTTGGAATCTTCCCGTATGGTAAGTGCACGGCTTGCGTCTTCATGGCAAGCTTCGGATCCGAGTGCATTGACATCCCCGTGCAAGCCTTTTTGACGTAGTCCGCCAACATGCGAGCGAATTGGGAGGTAACGGTCTGATCGCCATGAATCCTGGGATTCATGTTGCCGGCGCAACCCTGAGTGAATTGCGCAAACTTGATATCCGGTTTTGCCTCAAGCATGGTTGAGGTATAGCCAGGATAGTCGGCGGAAATAACATGGGGATTTGCCGATACTGTCAACGCATGCGCCGCAAAATTGTAAATCAAGCCTGCTTTTTGTGATTTGGACTGGTAAATTCGGATCACACTCAATTGTTGATCCACCCGGCCACTGGGGGTCTCCAAAGTATTGACTTGATTTAACCGCCCGATCTGCACCCGGTTGACGTTCAAGGGCGCGTCAATTTTCCCAAAACCGATGGTTGCCGGCTCGGCGTCTGCCATAGCCTCTTTGACACTCTGAACTAATCGTTCTTTGACGAAATTGTTGTAGGCATCATCGGTCGATTCGGTGCCCCGAAAAAAAATGATCTGCGGCGCCGTGTGGGTATGCGAGCAATTGATCGCAACCCGGTCCTGCGGAACGCCAAGCTTCGTCAGGTCGTCTTTAACCGCATCCGTAAACCAGGTGGGAAGAGCGAGCAGATCACAGGACACAATGACGACCTGCTCGCCGCCGCTCCTGAAATATGTGGTCCGTAGATGAATCGGATCCATGACCGTGGCTACACTACTATCCCAAATGGTTGGCACCGGCCGATCCGGCGTGATATCGGCTTTGCCGAACCCGGCGGCAAAGCCGGAGCTATCGCTTTTTGGGCCAGACAGGCGAAATCCTGCCGCCTCTGCCGCCTCTGCTGCAATAGGTACAGCCATGGCGGCAGTCGCTATGCCTGACTTGATAAACGTCCTGCGATCGAACTGCAACATGCTGCCAGCCTCCGGACAAGGCAACCATCGGAACAGGTTGCATGCTTCACACCGGTGTTGCCCACCGGCCGTAGCCCCACACCTGGGTGGTCCACGTGCGTGTCATTGAGGTTTCGGCGATGCCAACTCGAAGTGCCGTTCTCTCGGTGTGAACGGTACCGCCGCCGGCGACAGCGCCAGCCAACCTCAACCCGCACTTTGCAACCACCTGGCGGCGCGTGAGTGGAGACGGACTCACATGTTTCCTTTCCGCACTTCTTCGGCGAAGTGATCCGCATTCCTCATGGTGAGAGTGAGAATCGTGACGGTCGGGTCCGTAATGCCGCTGGTGCAATGCAAGGACCCGTCAGCCAGCACCAGGTTCGGAACGTCGTGGGTCTTGCCCCAACGGTCCGTCACGAACTTCCGCGGATCGTTTCCCATCCGGCAGGTGCCTTGCTCGTGGATCTGCGCGCCCGGAATCGATGTCGAGGTCATATAGGAGGTCACTTTGCCGCCTGCCGCTTCAATCAGCTCCATCCCGCGCTGGATCACGTCCTTGACCATCTCTTGCTGGTTTTTCCCGTGGCGCAGGTGGATCCGCACTGCGGGAATGCCCCAGGCGTCCTTTACTTCCGGATCGATGTCAACGTAGTTTCCCGGGTCCTCGAGGCCGCATCCAGCGGCGGCGACCCCGACACCGGCTCCGTAGTTGTGGCGTGCGTCGTCCTTCAGTGCCGGACCGAACCCGTTTCCGCCCCCACCCATTCCAAATCCGCCGGAACAGCGCATCATGTAGCGCCGGAGAATGTTCTTGCTGCGGGTCTTCTCGTCCATATTAATGAACGGATGGATGCGCACCCACGGCGAATGACCGTCTTCATTGACAACTTCACGGCCTTCAAGTTGCGGCAGCACACCAGTTACCCCCGCGGTGGCATCCTCGACCAGATGCATGCCCACCTGGCCGCTGGAGTTGGCCAAACCGTTGGGGAACAATTGCGACTTGGAGTTGAGAAGGATGCGCGCGGTTTCGATCGCACTCGCCGACAACACGACGTAGCGGCCACGCACGCCGCCTTCCTGCATGGTGTAACGGTCAATCCAGGTGACGCCGCTGGCACGGCCCTGCGCATCGATGGTGACCTCGCGGACCAAGGCATTCTGAATCAAGGTCATCCGCCCCGTTGCTTGCGCCCACGGAAGCAGGGTGCCGGTAGAGGTGAACTTCGATCCAGAGTCACAACCCTGAGTGCATCGGCCACAGTAATGACAGGCCGGCCGGCCGCTAAGGGGTCGCGTAATGATTGCGTGCGGCTCGCTGACGGCCGTGTAGCCCAGCTTTCGCGCCGCTGCCCTCATGATGCTCAGGTTGCAATTCAGGGGGGGAGGGGGCTGAAACTCGCCATCCGGCATGCCGGTGTGTACACCGGTCTTTTCGCCGCTGACGCCGATCAGGCGTTCAACTTGCGAATACCAGGGAGCGATCTCGTCGTAGTCGATAGGCCAGTCCACTCCGACGCCGTCATAGCTATAGGGCTTCCATTCCTGCGGGCCCCACCTTGCCGCCACCGCTCCCCAGCAGTTAGTTTTGCCGCCAACCGAGCGCACCCGCACCCAGCGGTACGGCTCGCCCTCCGGGTGAGTATAGCGCCAGTCACGAAGCTTCACGAAAAAGTGATCGTTGTAGTAGTTGGAGTGTGCGCTGCCGTCGAAAACGATGTCCTCCTTGCGCTCACCGTGCCCTACGACGTAACGCCGGGTGGGCAGCCGGACCTGGACCGGGTCCTGCTGGTAATCGTTGCGAAGGCGTAACTCCCAGGGCCATTGATGATGCCGGATGTCATGATCGATATTGTGGCCGCCGGCTTCGACAACGGCGACCTGTGCTCCGGCACGAGTCAGCATGTATGCCATCATGCCTCCGCCAGCGCCGGAGCCTACAATAACAACGTCGTAAGTTTCGCTCATACCCGCCCCCAGAAAAGGTTAATGACTAACTTGAATCCGCAGCACATTCCAATCCAGTCTTCGCGTGCGCACAAGCAAAACGCGATTGCTACTCTCTTTTGATTCGCACGACCGCCTTTATGTTCAAATTCCGGTACTCTATCGCCGTGCCTGGTCCGGCTCGGAATCCGATACGGCCGCGCGAACTGCGCTGGACGTGAGTTTCGGCCGTCTTGATGGAATTGACGTACGTGATCAGGTGGTCGCCGGTCGCATAGATGCGGGCGTGGTTCCACTGCCCCGGCAAAAAAATCTTTTGGAGCCGGGGGTCTAAAACGAAGGAGCGCGCGACATTGTCGATCGATCCGGTCGGATTCTGCGCATCATCGCCATCGATCGCCAGCATGTAACCACGGTCCGCAAAATTGTCACTGGCGCCGGCGGGAATTCGGAAACCCACGCCGCCGGAGCCGGGCGAATCCATCTTGAAATCAAAGGTTAGAGCGAAATCTTCATAAGACTTCGTTGTCAGCACCCAAAACTCCTGGGTTCCGCCGCTCGCGCGCAGGATGCCCTGGTCGAGCGACCAGTTCGCCTTCGAATCGCCCGTGCGGGTGAAGTCGGCATCCAGCGAAGAGGCCAGCGGAGTGAACTCGCCCGGTGCTACCTCCATCTTTTCTTCAGCCAGTTGGTATGGGCGGGGGGCCGGCGGAAGCTCCTGAATTTCAATGTCCTTCCACCAGTTCTCCGCAGGCTCGTCGCCACCGTGAAGGTGTAACCCGATTCCGCCCCGGTACGACCGGCGGCTATGCGTCTCGGCCATCTTCTTGCCATTCATGTAAGTGACAATGTGATCGCCGATCGCCCGCACCTCAAAGTCCGCCCACTCTCCGGCATGCAGCACCTGCGGGTAGGCATTAGCCACATCGTAAATACCGGCATTAGTGTTTTCATCCTGCTGGCCTTGCGCGATGATGATTTCGAAACCGCTGAATGCCGGCCGGAACAGCTTCGCGTGAGCCGGATCTCGGATTAGGATGCCGCTGTTGTAGCGCTCGTAGGCGGACTTGTATTTCAGCCGCAGGATGAAATCGCCGTAATCCTTCTTCGTCACCAGCCAGCTTGCGCCCCGGTCGGGCAGAGTGCGGCGGGCGACGATGATGCCGTTTTCTACAGTCCAGGTTCCCCCGGTGTTGAACTTTTCCCATCCCTCCAAATCGCGCCCGTTGCAGAGCTTTGTCCAGGTTCGCTTACCGGCAGTGCCGGCCTCGGCCGCGCTGCATACCAGCGTCATCGACAGGGCCATCACTACCGCAATGATCCATATCGCAATGATCCATTTTGAAATTTTCGTCATGCGTATTGTTTTCCTTCAGATCACCTGGAACCGCATGCCGTTGAGCTTGACTTTGACGCCGTCGGCGGGCTTCAGCCCTCTTACGATAGTGGTTGTAATGCCGTTGGCGCAGTGGATCGAACCATCTGGCAGGGTCAGAGTCGTGACATCGTGACACCCTTCGGCCCGTCATTTATTTTGTATCTTGTATTTTGTATCTTGGCGCAGAGCCAGATTGGCCATGCTTCGACAGCCGTATTTCCTGAAGCCTCTGCCTTCCCTCCTCTTCTGCTTGGCTGCATATTAGATATTACGCGACCACGATAATCCCGCCGTGGAGCTATGTCAACTCAGATTTCCGCCGCTTCGGGCGTGCTGGTGAAGTACTCAAAACCTTCCTTTCCGGCGGGTTCGAAGGTTCTGGAAGTGAATTAAGATTCTGCGAAGACCTTCTGCATTGCAAATGGCAACAGCAGTCTTGGCCCTTTGGAGCCTTCTTCTGAATTGGCACGCCATTTCTTGCAGCAGGTTCCCGGATGGGTTGCCCTTCTCTCCGCCTCGCGGCTCCTGGCCGGGTCAAACCACAACAGCGATTTCCATCGGCGCTCAGACCAATACATGGGGCGCGCCGATCAAGACTTACGATCACCTGCTGGAAATCCTGGACGCCCTGCTCCAGTTAGGGTACAAAGGTTTCGAAACGAATTACCTTCAATCTAAAAACTGCGCATGGCCCTGCTTGCGGTTTCAGCTTGCGAAGCCGCGCGACCATAGTAGTATGTTACATATCAGTAGCTCGATGCATTTGTCGGTTGCAAGTGGGATGGCACGGGCTCAGCTTCGAATTGAAACACTGAATCTCTAGACGATTATTTTTCATAGGTGTCTGAGCCCCTTTCCAGACCGGTGCTGGTTGACTCGTCAGCGGATACCACTGCTGACCAAGCTGCCGTGCGACAGGAATATCTGCCCTTGCGGCTGCGTACCATGGTCCTGGCGCTTCTCTCGACCTCTATAGCCATCAACCTGATCGACCGCCAGGCGCTTTCCGTGGTGGCGCCGATCATGCGTGCTGCGCTGCATTTCTCCAACACCGATTACGCATACATCGTCTGCGCCTTTCAGGTTGGGATGTTTGTGGGGCAGGCCCCAGCGGGGGCGCTGATGGACAAGATCGGCACGCGGCTTGGCTTGGCCCTGGCGTTCATAGCCTGGTCTGCCGTTAGTGCTGCCCACGCTGCGGTCGGTAGTTTGGTCGCATTCGTGATGTTGCGGTTTGCCATGGGACTGAGCGAGTGTGGCAACTATACTGGCGGAATCAAAACGATCGCGAGCCTCTACCCTCCCAAACAGCGTGGTTTATCCGGTGGCGTTTTCAACGCCGGCGCGCAACTGGGAGCCGTATTCGCGCCTCCTATCATCGTTTGGATTACGGTGACGTTGGGTTGGCGAATGGCCTTCGTCCTTCCCAGTGTGCTCTCCCTTGTCTGGCTCATTCCGTGGCTTAAAATCTATCCCAAGGATTCGCCCGCCCAGGGCGGCGCGGCGGCAGGACCCGCTATCCGAATCATCGATTTAGCCCGCAATCGGAAGGTAATCGGGCTGTTCTTGCTGCGCCTGTTCTCGGGTCCTTTGGTCAGCTTCTATTGGTACTGGCTGCCTGAGTACCTGCGCAACGGGCGAAATATGTCGTTTGTGATGATTGGACTGCTGGCTTGGCTTCCTTATGTTTTTGGGATGCTCGGCAATCTGGGCGGCGGATGGATGTCGGATCGACTCGCAAGCCATTTGCCTCTGGATCGCGCTCGCAAACTTGGTTTCACGATCGGACTTGGCTTGGCCGCACTGAGTATGACGTTACCGCTGATGAGAGCGGCCTGGTTGGCGATCGCGGTAATCTGCTTGGTAGTGTTCGGAAACAATTGGATTGCAGCCACGTATATCGCCACCATCGGCGAGATGTTTCCCCAGGGCATAGTGGGCCGCGTCAATGGACTTGCTGGAGCTGGTGATAGCGGCGCGGGGGTGGTGACTATGCTTCTTACCGGGATTGTGGTGGACCGCTGGTCCTACTTCCCCGTCCTCATCGCCGCAGGGGTGCTGCCGCTGTTGGCCTTGGCCAGCATGTTTATCTTCGTCAGGAAATTTGAGCCGGTGACACTGGACATGATCAACAGAAAAACTGCTTGATAGTCCGGGAGGACTGCCAAGATTGAAGCAAAGATGATGGGTTCCCGCTTCGACGAACGCAATTATTCACCTGGTTGCTCTCGCCGGCCCTTGCGGAGTGAAGCTGGATCTTAAGGCCTTTGACGCGATTTTACGACGCGTCCTGTGCTGACAATATTCGTCCTGCGGCATCTTTCTGATGGAGGACTTCTATTATGCCGGCGGCATTCGCGCCTTAATGGCTTCCTTATAAGCCGGACGGGTTCGCGCTCAAATCAGTCGGGCAGAGCAAAAGCTACGTAGATAGCTGCTGATCCTGAGGTCCCCCGAAGTGATTTGCCGCCTCCCGCGGCAATCACTACGAATTGCCTTCCGTTTACCTGGTAAGTAGCCGGAGTTGCATTCCCACTGGCCGGGAGCGAGCCCTCCCAAAGCAACTTCCCCGTCGCCTTATCGAAGGCACGAAACTTGCTATCGTGATTGGTGCCGCCGATGAACACGAGACCGCCGGCGGTTACTAATGGTCCGCCGTAATTGTCGCTTCCTGTGTTTGGCATACCCATTTTAACGAGCTCCGGAAATTCTCCCAAAGGAACCTTCCACTCAATTTTTCCCGTATCCAGATCGATGGCATTCAAAGTGCCCCAGGGAGGCTTCATGGGGGGATACCCGTCGGGATCATGGAGCCGAACACCGAATCCCCCCATATACTTGAGCCATGGCCAATTTAGGGCCGGGGTAGGTGCATTGACTTCCATGCTCCTACCGGAGGCCACATACACCGCCAGGGCTTGAATGGCGGGGCTGCCGAGTTGCGAAAAGGCTGGCATCAGCGATCCGCCTTTCTTGATGATCTCTGCGATGTCGGTCTCCGTTAACTTCTTCCCGATTCCCACCAGAGAAGGCACATGCGAGGAATCGCCCCTCATGTTTTGAAGGTGGCAACTGGCGCAGTTTTGCATATAAAGTGAGCGTCCGTTGCCGAGCCCTTCCGGCTTCGGCCGATCAACCAACTTGGCAATCGACACCATAGAATTTGAGTTCACATAGAATAGCCTGCTCGTTGGGTCGAAAGCCCCACCACCCCACTCACCGCCGCCATCCAGGCCGGGGAAAATTAAAGTCCCTTGGAGGCTGGGCGGTGTGAATTGCCCCTCGTAACGAAGCTTGCGCAACTCGGACAGAACCGCTTGATGAGCTTCCGGCGTTCGGTCCGTAACCAAATCTTCGGTGAACTTCTGGGGCGCAAAGGGTTCTGGCAAGACCGGAAACGGCTGGGTCTCGGCAGCTTTTTCTCCGTCCACATCAGAAGGCGGTACCTTGCGATATTCGATAGGGAAGAGCGGCTTACCCGTTTCACGGTCTAATACAAACAACAATCCTGCTTTAGTGGTTTGAGCAACCGCATCGACCAAGCGGCTGCCCCGCTCCACCGTTACCAGGGCAGGGGGTGCAGGCAGATCACGATCCCAAAGATCGTGCTTGACGACCTGGAAATACCAGACAAGCTTGCCGGTCTCTGCATTTAGAGCCAGAACGCAATTAGCGAAAAGATCGTCGCCAATTCGGTCTGCTCCGTAGAAATCGAAACTTGGCGACCCGGTAGACGCGAATGCCAGGCCGCGTTTTTCATCCAGACTAATTCCACCCCATGCATTAGCGCCGCCACTGGTTTTCCAGGCGTTCTTCGGCCAAGTCTCATAGCCAAATTCGCCGGGGTGCGGAATGGTATGGAAAATCCATCGCAGCTTACCGGTGCGAACATCGAAGGCCCGGATATCCCCTGGTGTTGCCGGATTGTCCTCGGGTACTGTGCTCCCCAAAATGATGAGGTCTCGATATACCACACCTGGGCTTGTCGATGTGATCGAAACCGTCTCGGGATCACGCCCCAGCCCCTGCCGAAGATCCACGGTCCCGGAAGCTCCAAAAGCGCTAATGGGCTTGCCAGTTCTCGCATCGAGAGCCCACAAGGAGTGCCCGGCTACTAAAAAGATTCGTTGATCATCAGCATCGCCCCAATAGCTTAGACCCCTGTTGGCTTTGGGACGCCCGATTTTGGCATCAACTTTCGAGCGAGGCTTACCGTCAAGGGGAGAAGCGTGGCCATCTGCGGACCACCCGTGACCTATGTTGGGATCGAACTTCCAGAGAAGGTTGCCCTTAGAGGCATTCACGGCAATGACGCGGAGCTGAGGCGTGGTGGCAAATAAAACACCGCCGATGATGATTGGATTGCATTCTATTTGCGACCCGGGAAATGCGTCACCTGCATCGTATTGCCACGCAACCTTCAGGTTTTGGACATTGCTGCGGTTGATTTGGTCCAGGGCCGAGTAGTGGATATTGTCAGAACTACCGCCATAGACCCTCCAGTCATGGTAACGACTGCCCGCTTGCGTGGTGCTCAGTCCTACCAGCCAATGCGCAGTCCAAAAAATGGCCAATAATATAATCAGCACCTGAGACAGTTTTCGTGATCGTGTTCTTCTTGATTCCACGTCGGTTCCTCCAGTATGGTCCCCGGAAATGCCGAAAATGGCCAAGGTCCGTCTTGGGGGATCTCTAGCTATTTCGAACTTCCATCCTGGACATTAAGAGCGCACCTTCGTTCCATTTGAAAAAACGCGAGGGAGGGAATTTGTCTTCAGACGCCCGCTTTATTCGAAGCCGGCGTAGCCGGACCCAAACTGGAAAGTTGGACCAGTTTCAAATTGCCCCCAGACTCGTATGAACACGGGTCAAAATCGAAGCGGCCAAAAATAGCTCTGCTAAAAAATGACAGGATCCGCAGTTATCACCCAACTCTCTCCCGCCGCGCCGCCCCCCAGCCTAAAAGTTGAGCTTGAGCGCAAACTGGACAATCCGCGGAAGAGAGGTCGGAGTCGTAATTTGAGCCGGAATGTTATTCCCAGGCTGAATCGTGGCGTTGGGTAAGCCCAGCGTGGGATGGTTCAGAACGTTGAAGACTTCCGCCCGGAAATCCAGCCCCATACGTTCGGGCATGGGGAAAGTTTTGGAAATTCCGGTGTCAAAGGAGAACTGTCCGGGACCACGGAGGATATTGGATCCCGAGTTGCCCGGCACGAGCGCCGCGCCTGGGGTCGTAGGTTCGACCGGCATAGTAAAGCAGTTTTTGTCGAACCAGTTAGCAGCTGAGGGATTGCTGATCTTCCCTGAGCACACGCGGTCCGGCCGGTTCTGCCTTACGCCTGCGCTGTAGCCTAGGAGTTTCACACTATTTGGCAGCAACGGCGTGAAGGGAAAACCGCTTCTCCAGGCCGCGATACCGCTAAGCCGCCAGCCACCAATGATCTGATTGACCGGCCCTCTTACGTTGGCCCAGCGGCGGCCGGAGCCAAAAGGCAGGTTCCAGATCGGAGAAACAAGGAAATTGTGAGTCACGTCATTGTTTAAGGGCCCTCGGTCAACCGCGTAATTCATAGGATCACTCAACCAAGGATTGATGCCCACATTGGTGGAGTAGGTGTAGGTGGCGGTAAACTGCAGGCCGTTCATGAACCGCCGCTCGAGCAAGGTTTGCAGGGACTCATATTCGGACGTGCCCACACTCTCGTCGTAAAGAACGTCGGAGAATTCGGGGTAGGGTCGGACCTGTTTCTGTCCCGGAGCCAGCACTACGCCCACCGGCCCGGGAAGGTTGAGGTGGAAGTGGTTAAACCCCAGCTCGCTGTCCAAATCCAGATGCCGGTTCATTGATGCAACGTAGGCAACTGTCGCTGTGGTATTGGACGACAACTGGCGCTGTACGGCAAGGTTCCATTCGTAGGTCGAAGGAAGCTTGCGGCGGGGTGCAGTTGACCACACCAACGGGGTCGGATTCGAGCTGAGCGCCAGCGGATTGTTGATGTTCAACGGTGCCGCCCCGGTCGCGGGCGGACTATTGAAGGTTGGGGTCAGGGTCGATATCACCATCGGGTACTGCTCCCCATCCTCGGTGTCAAGATCGCCCTGGTAAGCGCCGTAGAAGATGCCGCCTGCGCCGCGAAACACGGTCTTGTTATCAAGCTGCCAAGCAAATCCCACTCGCGGTTGGAAGGCGCCCTTATAGGAAACCAGGCAGCTCCTTGGCAGGCCGAGATGGGTGCATCCAACAAATGCGCCCGGAGTTATTGTATTCGCTTGAGGCTGGAAACGGCTGGTTCCCAGAGAGCCGTCTCTGTTCTGGGCTAACCCTATAATCCCCGTGAATTGACCGTTGACAACGTAGGGCATCGCGAAAGTTGCGGGATCGGCGTGGAAGCGCGTCTGGTACTCATAGCGCAGCCCCAGATTCAAAGTCAGCTTCCGGGCTACGTGCCAGGCATCGTTAAAATAGAACGCCCAGTTGCTAAAGTACTTATCGAGAGGCGGAATAGGAGAAGCGTCTTGAAAGGAACTCAGATCCCCCAAAAGGAAGTCCGCGAACCCGTCACCAGCCGTACAAGCAGTAGGGCTAGTGCCGCCAGGACAATACGTAGTAGGCGTCGAGGGGAAGGCCCGGTCCCGGGTCTGCGCCCCGTTAAAGCCGAACACCCCCTTAGAGTTATTGCTGTTAAAGGTATTCAAGTGGGTGCGCCTGATGTCCGTGCCAAATTGCGAAAAATGCTTCCCCCGCGCAATCGAAACATTATCCACAAACTGGTAGTTATCTTCGCTTACTTGAAGTGGACGGGACCCGCCTGACGAAAGGGTGAAACCGGGGGTGTCGAACTCCGGCAGGCCGAGAAATGCGTTTGAGGGCAGGAACTGCTTCACCCCGAGAACCGACGCCCAGTCGGTCACGCTGCCGACAGTGCCCGACGCAGTGTTCTGGGGGTCGGTGTCAAATGCGAACGTAAACTGATTCACGATCGACGCGCTGACCCTACGGTACCAACTCGACGAAAGATTCGTACCGCCCAGATTCGCGTTTTCAGTACCAACCAGCCCACCAAAGCCAGTCGCTAGCGGCCCTTCACCAACACGATGGAGACTGCTATTCGTATAGCGCACGGAAACGCTGTCCTTCTCGGAAATCGTGTAATCCCCGCGTGCGTTGTATTGGTTCATGGTGATCCGCCGCTGAGGATTGAAAAAGTAGTTTTGCGTAGGCTCAAGCGCGAAGCCGGCGCTGTTAACAAGCTGAATGCCCGGCAGGTTCGGCGCCGGCAAAACCATGTTCAAAACTTTCAGGGTGATGGGATTAAAATTACTCGGAGAGATCGTATTGTTCGGAAAGGGCGCGCCATTGTTCGACGGGTCGAAGATTCTCACTCCACTGGGAAAAATCCCGTTTCGCATATCGAGCGATGGAACAGTGGTTGTTTGCGGCGCCGAAAAAATTTCTCGGTTCCCTTCGTAGCTGAAGAAAAAGAACAACTTGTTCTTCTTAATCGGTCCGCCGATGTCCCCGCCAAATTGATTGCGCTTCAGCAAGTTCTTGTTCTTGAGCCCCACAAATGACCACTGCGGGGCATCGAACATGTCGTTTCGCAGGAACTCGTATAGCCCGCCGTGGAACTGGTTCGTTCCGGACTTGGTTACAACGTCCACCTGAACCGGGCTCCGACCGTACTCAGCGGAAAAATTGGACGTTTGAATCTTAAACTCCTGAATGGCGTCGATGGAAATCGGGATGTTGGCGCCGCCAAACATCGGCTCCACGTTCTCACTGCCGTCGATCCGAAACTCCGTAAACCCACCACTCTGCCCCGCGACGTTAAAGGCAGGAACCCCGTTCCGCTGGTCCCCCGAGGTTACGGGGTTGGTGCCTGAGAATAAAGGGTTCGTCGTCGCAGGGATAGTTCCCGGTGAAAGCACCATGAGTTGTGTGAAGTAGCGCCCATTGAGCGGGAGATCCACCACCTGCTGGCTGCTGATTACCGCCCCCACACTCGAGCTTTCGGTTTGGAGCAGCGCTGCATTCTCTCCCGTCACATCGACCGATTGCGTTATCTCGCCCACTTTCAGGTCCACGTCAATCCGTGCCGCCTGGTCCACTTCAAGCGTAACCCCTGTAATAGTGCGGCGTTCGAATCCCTTTGCGCTGGCTGTCAAATTGTAAGTTCCTGGAATGAGATTCGGGATCACGTAAAGGCCCGCGGTCGTGGTCACCGCATTTTTACTGACGCCGGTGGCCACATTCGTGACAACAATCTGAACGCCTGGTACTATCGCTCCGCTAGGATCAGCCACGGTCCCACTCAAAGTGGCTGTACCAGTCTGAGCCCAGATAAACGCCGGAAGCACCAAAGTCAAAAATAACCCGCCTAATATGTGAGAACCAACCTTTGATCTCGTCATACCCGCATCCTCCTCACAATTCCAAGTTAGATAGAAGCCCGAGGCGTTAAACAACATTCAGTAACTCAGCTTTATTTACCTATGAGCACCCTGGCAATCTGCACCGTTCGGCTGAATATTTTGATTTTCTTGGGACGTATCCGCGAAATTCGTTTTATAAATTCCTGTGCCCCCAACGGACTGATAACCGGCAGTGCCAGCGCCATCCAATGCGCTCGCGAGCGATGTTCTAGCGCCCGCGATTACAGATCGAGAGAGCAGGCTGACTTGCTGCCGCGTTCAGCTTGATTGGTGAACGCAAAGGCTCTGTTGGCGTGTCCGCCAATCTCGCATTCGCAGCGGTCTCCCGGTGCTGCCCTCATCCCCCCGCGGCTTTTTCTGTCTTTCTGTCTTTATCGACCCCCGGGGGCGATGCGCCTGAAAATTTAAAGTGGCTCTTTTACTGGGAATAATATCTGATATATGTTAAGGCCCCGTCAAGATGTTTTTCTGGACTGCCCTCGGTGGATTGAGATATCTGAGATATTATAGTTTTACGGACAATTGATGAGAGACTTTTTAGCACACGATCATCGAGACGACGTAAAGGTTGTAGTCGGAGACGTCCCAAGCCGGGAAAAACCTCATTGGGAAAGCCGGCGCCCTAGCTGCAAGTCTTATCAAGTAATATGTAATATGTTTTTAGAGTTGCCGTTCTCTCGAGATAACGATCCACTGCTTGTCTCGGGGAATCACGAGGGCCCCCGTTCCTTGAGCCAGCGCCCGTGTTCTTCCTCCATCTGCGCTGTCCATTGGCTATCGATCTCTCCCGGGCTGTACTTTCCTTCACGCAGCATCATGTGGCCCCACTCATCGCGCAGATGTACTTGCTCCGCTTCCTCTACCACTTGCTGCGCTAGCTGCGGCGGAATGAACATCAAGCCTTCTGGATCGCCCAGGACAATGTCGCCTGGCATCACCGTTGTGTCGCCAATCCGGATCGGCACGTTAATGCCCGCCAACATCACATTGCGAATCCCGTGCGTCACACTGGAAGGATGAAAGTCGCGAACGTACCCGGTGAAGCCTTCAATCTTGCTGATGCCGGTCAGATCGCGAATTCCCCCGTCTACGACAATGCCGTTCCCCGATTTGACGAACACCGATCCACGCTCCTCAGGCACTTCGGAGTACATCCTTCAATGTCTGGCACTTCGTACTGCTCGGGATTCTCTCCGCCCTCGTAGAAGAACGGCTCCTGGGTCTCCGAGGTCTGAAGGAACTAAGCCACAAGATCCGCAACCAGCAAGTGAATGGACTGGTCAGAGGTCTGCTGGAGTTGTGCTGGGTCTCGAAGCAGGCCAAACGGCCGGACTTCACAGAGGACATGGGAGAGCAGTTGATGGACTCGAATCCGCCGCTGCCGTGTTTACTCGCGGCATTCTCCCCGAACGACGCGGTTGTGGGGTGCTTTGACGATGAAGCGCAGACTGCAATGGAGGTGACACCCCAACCAAACCTCATCATTCCCCTCAGACTTTCCGATCCGACCAGCGTGCGGCAAGGCTTCCGAACGCTGAGCGTGGTGTGCGACACGCTCGCTGCTGCCAGCCGACTCATTGATCTGATGCCGGGCAATGACGATGGCGTGATCGCGCCATGAGGAGCAGTTATGAACGTCCACCTGCGGGTCGGTGACAACCGAATCTTCAGTCTGAAGCAGGCTGTGCTCCTTTATCGGGAAGGCAGCAGGGCCTTTGCCACGTTGCACGAGGTAAAGTGCCGGCAGAATGAGGCGCCTTACTTGTGCGCCGGGCAGTCCGTTACCACGGGCTTTCTTGAGACGCTCGCCAAAGGCTTGGGGTCAAGCATGGCAGCGGAAGTTTTACCGGAACATGTGCTGGCACGAACCCCTGAGGTGATCGCTTGGTGGAGCCGGGCGCAACCGCGGCTGATGTTCTTCGGCGACGGAAATGCCGAGGCGAAGAAGCTGAATGGAAAGATGTATCCCCACCCTGCCCTGGTGTTCATGATCCACGAGCGGGAACTGTTCGTGCGCACACTCGCAGAAAACTGCCGACGAAGGGCGGATACGCACCTGAAAAACGGTCCCTACTGGAACACCGACGCGCACGGTCAAGTTTGTCTTGGCAGTATGCGAGTTCCAGAGGAAGTGAATATCGGCTCCCTGTCAGGATGGGAGAAGGCGTATTTTGCCAGCGAATTCACCCATCCTAGTGGTGCTGTCCGACTTACAACGCATTCCGGCGGGTTCTTAGGTCTGTGGTCGAACCTTGCTGGACGGAAGCATTTTCCTGTGAAGTTTCTGGCCGACGGTAAGCAAACGCTTCAGGAATTCGTCGAGAGAAAAGGTGAAGGATGAAGCCATTGAGACTCACCAGATTCATCCTGGTATGAGCGCCCCAAACGGTCATGCCCAGAAAGACCATGCCCCCGCATCCGGCCCGCCGCCTGCGACGTTGGCATCTGAAGTCCTTCAGGTCCCGGAACGGATCAAGGAACTGGTGGCGGCACTGGAAGTACCGTTTGACTCCTAGCAGATCGAATGGAGGGTGATGAACACGACCAAGAACCAGCAGCCAGCGCGCGGCCAGGTAGTTCCGTACGCCGACCAGCGGGCTTACACCGACCGATTGAACGCGCTGTTTACCCCGGCTGGGTGGACGCGCAAATACACCATTCATACCAGCGTAAGCTTTGAACGGAGCAAAGACCAAAAGATTGCTGCGAAGGTACTGGTCACATGTGAGCTGACGATTTTCGGTTTGGGTTCGCATTCGGCTACGGGAGAAGAGTGGGCCGACGATGATAACGCTGCTACGGCTGCGGAAGCGCACTCTTTCAAAAGGGCATGTTCCTGTTTTGGACTCGGGCGGTATCTGTATTACTTCACTGGAACGTGGGTTGATCTGGACGATCGCAAGCGGCCGAAGTCAGTTCCGCAATTGACCGGGTGGGCCACACCCGCCGGTTGGCAAGAAGGCCTGCGGCCCAGTTGCGTGGGCGAGCGGAAGCCCTCTGAACGAACAGCTGCCGGAAACGGCGGCAATGGCCAGCACAATGGCGATGCGAACGGTCACCGGGACAGAGTTCTCCACGAAATTGAGGAGATGGAACATGTCGTGGGGAGACGCATGTATCGCGGGTTATTGAAAAGCGTGGCGAGAGCGTGGAATCCCAAGGACATTCAAGACCAAGCGATCCAAGACAAAGTGCTGGCACACCTGCAAGCAGCCGAACGAGGACTGGTTCGTGCGAAAGCTGTACGAGACAAAGCGGGACTAGCGGCTTTCGCGGCAGTTCTCGGGTCTTTGAGACTGAGTTCACTTGACCAGGTGGACAATCTCAACACACTCCGGGAGATCGTGGTAGCACTCGAAGCGGCAGCGCGCCAAGAGCTAAGTAATGACTTGTAATCGCTTGCAACGGTGGATTCCTTTGTCAACTCGGATTCTTGCGATGTTGCCGGGCGGTCTTTCGAATACATAGTCGGGCAAGCTCAATCAACTCTGTAAACGCGGCCGGTTTGCGCCCCCAGGATTGCGCGTTTGTAGGCTTGTGCAACTTTCCATCCTTCGACCGGAATCACGCCGTGAAAAAACGAACCCATACTAGGTACGGATTCTTCTAGGATCGTAGGATTCACCAAATTGATACGCAATCCCTTGGGAAGTTCGATTGCGGTAGCCCGAACAAAACCTTCCAATGCGCCCGAGACGGTTGAAGCCGCGACACCGGCGAAGATCGGTTCGTCATTAAGAACGCCCGAAACCAAAGTGAATGATCCGTTTTCTTTGATGAACGGGATCGCCTCCTGAACCAGGCTGATTTGACCCATGAGCTTGCTTCCCAACGAGAACTGCCATTTTTCAGCGGTGAGTTCCGAAAGCGGAGCAAATGCGACTTCACCTGCTGCAATGGCCACGGCATCAAACGAGCCGACGGCTTGATAAAGCTTTCTGACACTTTCGCGGTTCTCGATCTCGACTCGGAAATCGCCCGATTTGCGTCCGACCTTGACTATCTCATGGCCAGCACCCGCTAATGCCTTTTGAACCAGTTCGCCGATCTTTCCGTTTGCACCAATCAAAATAATTTTCATAAAAACTCCACTCTCGTTTCTGATCTCAGGACCTATCTATTCGCTTTCGCCTTAGGGGGGCCAATCCGCCAGCAGCGTCGAGCACTTGCCTAGTAACTCACCGACCGCGCCTTCAACGGCGTCAGACCCAGCGAGCATCAGGTGACGTTAACAACGCCAAGGTACTTGCTTCAAAGGGCGGTCCCGCTCTATGAAGCACATTTTTTCGCAATACTTCGAATTAATTCTGTGTTCCGAGCATACGGTCAACCGATCGGCTCATTTGTTTCAAAATAAATCCAGGCGTTGATCTTGGAGACATCGCCACGAGGATATTCTTCTGGCCGTAAAGAGGCAGCGCAAGGCCACGAGATCAAAACCGAACCACAGTTGTCTCCGGCAACGAGCTAACGTGCATAGCAGGAGTCACCTACGTTGGGGTCTTTGCGGCCAAACCAGCTCAGGGGTCTATTAAGCCAAACTTGTAGTGATCCAGAATCTCTCCCAACAACTTTACGTTGCGCGGGTCGCGCAATGAACCCCGTGAGGTGGTCTGAAAGACATCCCTTGGACATTCGAAAATTGCAAACGCCAGCTTGGCTGGGTCATGCCGTGCCCTGTAAAGGATTCCGGCAGGCTTTGTGGGATGATTCCGCAGAGCCGCTGACCAGCGTTGCGCAATAGCATGCGACCCATCCATGAGACGTCCGTCTGCGCCAATACGGGCGAGGCCGGCACTCGCCGACAGGTCAATCAGTTTCATGGGTTCCAGGACCTTCATTTCGGCGATGTATCTCTGATCCAGGTATGCCCCCGAGACCGATGGGACGCCGGTCACCTGTCCGCAGGTTTCAATGAAGCAGCAATATTCGTCTTCGCCGGCGTAGAGAACGCCGAAGCTTCCATCTGGAGCATCGAATCGGTTGTCTCCGGTTCTGCCGAAGTAGAGGGCATCGCGATCGGCCCGATAGAGACGATAAATGACCGTCCCTTCTTCCAGCGTGTAGAGCAAGGGGGACCGACCGGCAAGATCGGCATGCGGTTCCGGATGCTCTCCGGGCTTGTCCGTCATGCTGCTCCATGTTCGCCATAGCTTCGGGCCGCTCGCAATACATCCGATTGATTGCCTGCACGCAATGCTGCGGAAGGTGTGATTCCGCTCAGACGGTCATTTGGATTCACGAAAAAAGCCAATTGCATCCATGGATCGAAAGCTTTTAATTCTTGCAGAACTTCTTCGAGTCCTCGCAACGTCTTTCCATCTTCAAATTGAAAACACGGATAGCTATATCCGCGCTTTCCTTGCGTGAGGGCCACAAGCTGGTTCTGAGCGCGCCGCTTGTCGACAGCTTGACGTGTGATCCCCAATAGTTCCGCGACGCGCTCTGAGCTAAGGACCCCTCCCGCTGCCTCGACTAGCTGTCTCTTTCTTTCCAGGCCGCGAAATTTCGCGGCTGCAAGCGGATCATCCCCAGCCGATTCACTGGCTAATGGGGAGGCGCTTAGCGCGTTTAAGAACACCAGGTAGTCCGTTGGAGCGGCTATTGCTTCGTTAATTCTTCCTTTCGACAGATCTTTCTCTAGATTCTTTACGACCCTCAAGAGTCGCGAAACAAAGGCTGGATGCTCGGTCTCTGCGACCTCTCGGAGAACCAAATCAAGGACCCGATGTTCAGGCCTTGGGTGGGGCTCGATATTGAAGCATATCCTCCGGTCTCGAAACTCCGTCCGCACATCGAATTTGTCGAGAACGACGGAGAGCCTATGTCTCTTGACTTGCAACAAGATGGTCCTTTGATCGACCTGCACCTTGAAGTCCGTTGTGGGAGTCGAGAACAAGCACAATCGATTGGAGGATTCTGAAGGATGTGAAAAGCGAATGGGGAGTTCTACTCCCTTGGAAATGCCCTCAAACCAATCCACGATGTTCGCTTGAATCTGGTCCAGAGTGCTCGGATGGACCGTATCGGATACAGTGGACATCTATCCCTCCAGTTTACGAAGTAATTATCACACAATGATATATACTTCGTCAACATACGGAGCCTGCAACGAATGCTCCGAAGGGACACCCCTTAAACATCTGATTCTAAACCTATATAAGCATAATGGAGCAGCATCGATCCTGCGATGCGTGGACGGGCCGACTACCATGATGTGCCGATAATTTCCCTAAATTAATGAACAATATCCGAAGTCAGGTCAGCCTTCGCAGCACCCGCAGATATGGGTTCCGTCACGTTTGACAATCACGTACAACGGCTGCTGCCATAGCGGTTTCGACGGGTTGAGTTCCTGCGGGGATTGGTGCTTTGCCAACCGCATTGAGCCGTCCGGCATCGCGGAATCCCGACATGAGATAGAACTTGAAGCGAGCCTCCTCCGTCGGCGTGCAAGCGTCGAACAACTTGGCCAACTCAGCGTCTTCATAAATCGGTCGGACGGTTTCAACGAATTTGGCCAGTCAGAGGTATTGAGAAGCTTGGGCCGGCCATGCTGTTTCATCACTTGCGAGAGCACGACCAGCTTGTTGTAAATGCTCTTCCCCTTTTGCCCCTCTTTCATCAAATGGGTCGCGAAATCGATAAAATCTTGGGCGCTCCACCTCATCGACATACACCTTGCTGCAGAGCTTCTTGAATGATTCGAGAATCGGACGGAGGTACGGAATGTTCGCAGGCTGCGATGATACTGGACAACCTTTGTAGCTATCGAGCGCCGCGGATAAAGTGGTGCGATCCTGAACGGATTCGACAACCTGATGCTGGGGAATAATGCCATTGCGCATGGCCGCAAGCTCGGCTTGCTTTATGCGTGCCTGTTCGGCGGCATCCTGGGCATCGGCGCCAACAGGTTCGAGGTGGCGCTGCCGTCGTCCCACCACTCGATGAAGTAGCTCCCTTCGGGATGAAGTTCGTCCTGTCCGCTGACACGGACTCGATCGCGACGAACACGGCCCTTCGTATCAAAAAGGGCGCGGGCGTGGCGCCATCTGCCTCCAAAATTCGACCTTTTGAAGAACGATTACGTGGGGAGCTATTGGCATCTTGGCGAATCCTTGGAATCGCCAATACAATCTTCCCTAAATGCAAGTACAATAAAGGAACGTAGTGACAGGGCAGCGTTCTAACCAACTGAACTACGTCCCCAACTTGTTTTCATCGGGTTGCTGGAAACCCTTGATTTTCCTGTCTTTTCTTACTGTCAACCGCGTCGCCTGTGTCAACTGCTTCCACCCCATATAACCGAATTCCGGGGTTTTATCGACAGGAAACCGTAAGGAAGTACATCCCGACGCTCCTGACCGGAAAGCCCTACGACCCGGAGCATCTGTCCATGCCCCGCGTGTAGATTGTACCAGAGCATCGTTTGATCCGTCAGGCTCAGTCGCCCGAAAAATCCCCGAGCATACCGTCAACGAACGATCGGCGTGCTGGCGTTGGTCTGGGTATATTTCGAGTCTAGAGACCCCGATGCCCAAGCGAAAAATGACGTTAGATCCGGAGTTGGCAGAGGAAGCCAAGAGCATCGTCGCATGGGCGTTCCGCAATGGCCCGATCGAAGATATTCACGCTGGCAAAGATTGTCTTTCTTTTCTCGGAAAGTCCGAATACTCCTACATAACGCAAACCGAAATGAAGAAGATCATGAAGAAGGCGGTGGACACGGTCTACAAGTTGCTTTGGCTGATGCATGTCGCACACAGCAAGGAGGGAGGTTCATTGCCGCTACACCGGGATCAGCATGACTTCGCGTGACGATTGGAAGGAGAAACATACACGATAGACCAAAGTCTTCGATGTTCGCACCCAATTTTCCCAAGGATCTATTCGGTGAAAGAAGTAATGGCCCAATTTGCAGCTGACCCGGTCGTGATTATGCAAGGTCTTCGTCGGATTGTTGTAAGAAGCTCAAGATTGCCCGAACCACCGTTTCGTCTCCCAAGTCAGTATTGATCATGGCATGGTAGACGGAACGGTTGGGCCACTCGGCGTGGAAGTATCGCTTGATGAACGCAGCACGCTCAAAGTCGACAGTATTCACTAACGTTTCTGCATCGCGTTCGGTATTGCCTTGCGAAACTAGGCGCCGTGTTTTCTCCTCTCTAGAGGCGTAGAGAAAGAACCGCAACGTGTCATCATGGGCTCTGAGAAAATGCTGTGATCCTCTTCCTACGATTACGCAATTTTCCGAGGCTGCGGCTTGTTCGACTACGTGCTGGGAGATCCGGACAATACTGTCGGCGTCGAGCGCATCTACAGGCACGCTAGGGCTGCCCTCGTAGCTCCCTAGCGCGAACGACTTGAGCAGGCGGTAGTAGAAGGGGTCCCGGCGCTCTTCACGTTTCTCAATCGCAGACTGCTCACAGTGCGCCAGCCGGGCGATCTCTTGTGTGAGTAGTTTATCCCAAAGTTTCCAACCCAGTCGGGCAGCAAGCTTTTCGGCGATCTGAGCCGCTCCCGAGCCATATTCCCGCTCGATAGTGATGATTCGGATCACGATCTTCGATTCTAACCTCAGCAACCCGGAGCCGAGGCGGCCACTCACTCCTTCGACCGTGGAGATCTTCCCTTACTATGTCGTTTCACGATATGTTACACCACCGTCGCTGGTAGGCGCCGTGCGAATGTGACAAGCATGTTCACCGCGAAAACCGTCACCGCAGTCATCTCGGTAATTGCGGAAATCGGAAGCCAGGACCACGCGGAATGGACGAAACCCTGATAAGCAAGGATTTCGGAGCTGACGCGTAGAAGACATCCGGTGGCGAGAAGCAACAGTGCTGCGAACATGAGTTTCGTGGCAGCCCATACTGCGAGGCTCGCCGCAACTACAGCCCAGACATAAGCCATACGAACAAAAATGGGGAAGCTGCTGTGAACTCCTTTCACTTTTGCCGGCCTCTCCGTGGTCTCGAACAACCGAAGCGCGCAAACTGCTGTGATTATTCCAGCTAACAGAACAAACACGGCGGGGATCGTCCATCCAACAAGTGCAATCACTATGCCAAAAGAGTTCAGAGCAACGGCCCATAGCAGAACTCTCCCAAGTACTGGCCGCAGCCCAAGAAAAACCGGAAGCCATTTTGCGCTGAACCCCCAGACGAAGGGAACGAGGAAACCCCAAGTCTGTAGGACCAGGAATCGCTGGTCGAAATTCACCGGCAACTCAGGTGAGTTGCCTCGGAGAGCTAGAAATAGGCAGGCTCCGAAGTTAATCAACAGTGTCAGGAGCAGGCCCACCGAGCCTGCGATCACCACGAATACCCATTCGTCCAGCTTCGTCTTGCCGGAGTCTTGCGGACGGTGGCCTGAAACGGTACGAAAGAAGATCAGGAAGGCAGCAACTTCGAGGGCCGCCGAGAGCGGGAGCAGAAAACGCCATTGCCATTGGTAAACACTGCTTAGCCAGCGCAGGGTGACGCCACATGTCCACAACGCCCAGGACGACACCACGACTGACAGCCCAAATGGATTCATGCGGCGCAATTTCGATCGAATAGAAACCGATGCCCAAGATGAACGTCCCGATCCATCCGAAGATCTGGGCATGCCCGTGTGCCTGAATCCATGCCGGAGAGACGGAGTCCGCCGCGCGATGACTGCTGATCGCCAACAAGTTCCAAACGCCCAGAGAGGTTCCGGGTAGCAACATGAAGATCAGCCCCGTGCCGATATAAAGCATCAGCAGACGCGACAGGGTAGTCTCTCGGGCTGCGGTAATATCGAAGATTTCAAGCGGCGTTAGCGGGCGACCAGCTTCTCTCTCGATGCGGGTTGGCAATGCGGACATGAAATCCACTCCTGTCAGCGAGCCTTTTCCATCGCAACCGCGCGCGGAAACAGGATGTTGTTTTCGAGATGAATGTGCTGATGAAGGTCAGTCTCAAAGGCAGCCAGAGCCTTGTAGAGTGTCTGGTAGCTGACGCAGGCGTCGGCCGGGGCAGCATAGTCTTTGCTGGCCTCACGCATGACACGCAACGCATTCCCGGCAGAATCGTGCTCGTGCTCCATCATGGAAACTGGGTTCCGCACCGTGCCGAACGGCCCCGGCATGATCGGTTCATTCTCGATCACTGACTCTTCCATCCTCACTATGTACGGGAACAGCACCATCTCTTCCTTCATCAGGTGAGTGGTCAATTCCTGGGTGAGGCCTTGGAAAGTCCCGCGAATTTGCAGAAGCTCGGGGTGGTTCTTCCCGTGCACGGAGGAAACCTTATCGAAGAGAGGACCGAGACGGGCGATTTCCTCGCGCGTGTACTTGTGGTGAGTGCTCTTGATGTGCGCGATCAGGTCAGCCAGAGCTTCTGTCTGCCAGTTGTGCTCTTCTTGCACGGCACTTGCTGACTGTTCAGCCATCTCCAGGGAATCCAATACCTGATCCATGTTCAGATTCGCAGCGCGGCAAGCTTCATCGAGCGACTTGTTGCCGCCGCAGCAATAGTCGATGCCCAGCTTTTCAAATACTCTCGTGGCAGCCGGGTTTTCCAGGGCCAACTCCCGTACGGTCTTTTCGATAGTAACACTCGTTGTCATCGCATCCTCCTGCGAGCCGGGATCCCTGCTTCCGACCACACTTGATGGTTTGACATTACCGGAGCGAAGGGAGGCTGCCGATGACTTTTGTCACACTCATCCAAGAGGCGTGGATGCGCGAAGATGGGTCAATTGGCGGCAAGAGCAGCGAAACGGGAAACAGTCGTAGAAGAGAAGCATCAGCAACTATTCTGCAGAGTGCCGTTCGGCTTCGAGGGCTTTCAGGTTGCAGATAGTCAAGCTGCGTCCGTCTATTTTCAACATTCCTTCCGCCTGGAGGCGGGAAAGATTACGGGAAACGAGCTCGCGGACTGTGCCAATCTGTGATGCGAGCTCCTGGTTGCTGGCCGGGAGGGTGATTTCCACGCCCTCGCTGGTACGCTTGCCTTCCTTCTCAGCCAGGCGCAGTAGGAAGGACGCGAGCCGGTGTCGCACCGTGGTAAATGAAAGTTCCTCGATAATTCCAACCAGGCGTCGGAGGCGCGCCCCAACTATCCGCAAGACCTTGAGTGCAACCTGGGGGTGGGCCAGACACAGGGCCTGAAAGTCCTGTTTGCTGACGAACAGCAGAGTCGCATCGTCAATCGCGGCGACCGATGCCGGATAGTTCCCGCCATCGAATACGGGGAGTTCGGCGATGGAACTGCCCGGTCCATCGATGCTAAGCACTTGTTCCCGTCCGTTGGCAGAGCTTTTGAAGATGCGGACATGACCGGTTTCAACGACATAGAGTCCGGAGCAGGGTTCGCCTTCACTGAAAACGATTTCACCCGCCGTGTAGCGGCGCGGAACCGCACGCTGCGTTAGGAAAGCCAGTTCGCCTTCCGCTAACCCTGAAAAAATCGCTACCTTCGCGAGCGTTTGCCCCGATGTGAACTTGGCTTCCGGCACGGTGGCTATTGTACCGGACCAGTTCAGTTGGACGAACGAACTGGCGCCTGCTCCATGCGGTGACATCCTGGGGCCTTTCGGCGTCTGGTGCTGCATAACGCCGAACAAGTCCGCTGGTTTATGACCGGATCATAGTCAGTACCATCTTGAAACGAGTGGTTGCCTTGACAGCGTGCGGCTTCTCGGCGGGCAACAAGACGATTTCACCTGCCGTGAGTGGAATCGGCTTACCGGCGACCGTAATCTCTGCTTCTCCTTCGATTGCCTGAACGAGCGCGGCGAATGGGGAGGTATGTTCAGTCAACGCCTGCCCAGCGTCAAACGCAAAAACCGTGACGTTCCCCTTCTCCCCCTTTAGAACAACTCGGCTTACGACGGATCCGTCCTGATAACTGACCAGATCGATGATTGGAAGTGATTGGGCTGCGGCAATTTCTGAGCGTGTTGCAGTGGTTGAAGTCACCTTGTACCTCCTATGCTTGTTCCATTGGATGCGTGGGCTGTTTGCCAGGACAATGGGAATCAATAATCTGAGTCGCTGTCACCCAGAGTGTCTGGAGTTTGAGAACTGATGAACTGAGTCAGGCATTCGTTGGTTCTCGTTGTCCAACCAGAGAGATGGCGCGGAGGTGCTCCCGATACTTGGTGAAGAGCTGCCGCATGGCAAATATCCGATGACGTAGCGTCGGGTTTGTAGCGACGTTGAACGCGACTCGCAAGCTTCCCCTCAAGCCCTCATCCCGCAGTATGCGCTGTGGCTCCAGCAGATGCATCGGCGATTCAGTGCTCCAGGTCACTTTCAGTCCGTTCTGTTCGAACAATCTTATCCATCCACTGTGCGAAAGCGGTTGTACTCCGACATGGATCTCTTTCGAGAGAGCCGCTTGAATTTCGTGACGAAGATGATCTGGAAGATCTTCAGGCGAGTAACACAGTTCGTGGATTCCGTACCGTCCTCCGGGAGCAAGAAGCCGCCGGGCTTCCGCCACAATTCGATTCTTCTGTTCCCGGCTCTGCATACTCAGCATGGCTTCGCCATAGACCACGGTCGCACACGCGTCGGGCAAACCCGATTGTTCTGCTAGTCCCAGCACGATCTCGGCTTTGGTTCCTGCTAGCCGGTCTCGGAGACATTTTGCTGCTGCCGGCTCGCGCTCCACTCCCCAATAAGCCGCCGGACGACGTTTCAGAACCATTCCAGCCGTGATGCCAAGTCCAGGAGCAAACTCAACCACGCTGTCCTGTGGACTGATTCCCAGCGCATCGAGCATCTGCCTTGTGAGTTCAATCCCGCCTGGTCGCAGCACGCGCTTGCCAGCACGTGCCAGTACCCAATGTCCCTGCATCTTGTCAGGGTGTTGCCCTTCCCCAACCAATGGAGGACTAACCAGAGATATGGTCTCTTCGCTGCTGTGAACGTACGATTTTTGCATCATCGGCTCATCACCTTCTCAAGTACTGAGCCTAGAGTACCGGAGAAGGCGCGACGATGACTTTTGTCACGGTACGTGCTCACAAGCCGATCTTTTTTTGATGTGCGCCAGCGTGAGGACGAGGATTTTCGGAGAACCGGGACGCGTTCGGGCAGAGTCTCGGGGGAGCCGATCCTGTCAGAAGACTTTGGCGGTCCGTCGTTCTGACATTTCGTGCGCGATCTCCGACTGCTCTGCTTTGGAAAGGACCTGCGTGGCAAGCGGGAAGAGAACGGTATCCTCAAATTCAATGTGCGTGCGATACATAGAGGTGAGATGGGCTACTAACTCTCGAAAGCGGCATTGCTGCTCGGGTGTCAAATGTCCGTCTGCTAGCCAGCACTGACCGAGCAGTTCGACTTCAGCATGCATAGGAGTGGCGCGTTCGTGGTCAGTCTCCAGGCGTTCCAGTTCCCGGAGCGCTGACTGAACCTCAGTCCGCGAGCTGTGTCTAAGCCGCGGAAAGAGAGATTGTTCCTCATCCGCTGTATGCTTCGGAGCAGCCTCGTGAAAATAATGCAGCGCCTTTTCCAAGCTGCCTTGTTCATCCTTCGTGAGCAGCCGATTCTCCATCTGCGCGATGCCGTGAAGAACTCCTAAGAACATCTCGATTCGACGGTGGCAGTCCGACAACAACACCATGGGCTTGGAAAAATCTGCTACTTTGGCCCCGATCTGGATCGACATGAGTCTAGTGTAATTCATCGTTCGGGGCGCGGGTTCACCTGTTGACCGCACTATCAATCGTGGCTCGAAAGAACTTGCTGTCCTGTTCAAAGCGGTCTCAGAAGCACTCATCACCATCTCTGAGAGCGTTCGCAATACGGCACCCCTGCTGGAGGTGCTGGTGGCGACTAAAATATCGCCCCTCTCAGGACCAGATCCGGCAAATTCCCGATTTGCTGTTGCTGTCGGGATCTGGGTGCGCGCTTCAGGTTTGCCGGGCGGAAGCTAGTCGTGGAGAACGACGTTCAGAAGTGAACTATGAACTTGCAGTTCACTCCCGCCATAGTCAAGGAAGCCGAGCTTTCTGAACCGGTTCATGAAAAGGCTGACTCGCGACCGGGTTGTCCCGATCATTTCTGCCAGAGTCTCCTGACTGATCTTAGGGATCACACTCTCGGGTGCGCCTTCCTTGCCGAAATGCGCAAGCAAGAGCAGAATCCGAGCTAACCTTTTTTCGCTGGAATTGAAGAGTTGGTCGACTAAATCCTCTTCGTACCGGATGTTTCGTGCCAGCAGATAGGCTACGAATAGATCCGAGAACTCGTGTTCCCGGTGGAGTGCCTTCTTGTCGATGCCCAGAAGCGCGCAGTCTGTCATTGCGGTTGCAGACTTCATGCGGAAAGACCTTCCGACCAGGCAACCTTCTCCGAAGAAATCTTCCTCGTTGAATATGCCCAGGGTCGCTTCCTTGCCAATCTTGGATACGACCGTGAGTAGAACCTTGCCCTGCTGGATGTAGAAGACTGCGTCAGCCACATCTCCCTGCGTAAAGATAATTTGTTTCTTGCCGACAGCCACGACTTTCCTACCCTCGCCAATAGTGGAGAGAAATTCCTTGGGGTCGAAGTCGCGCCTTTTGTTGGCCGATTTTGTTCGTGGCGCCAAACACTTTCTCCCGGAGTGAACTGACACTTCTTAACACTATTGCAGAATCATGATCACGAAAGACGTCCACTTTTGCTGGTAGTCGGCTAGCTGAATTAGCCCGGTACCCTTTTGCTCAAAATTGGCAGAGACCCGCGCTGGGTGAAAAGGGTCTCCGCTTCGTTTGTTTCGGCCAAGCGTCTTCTCCTATGCTGCGTCCCCGTCACCTGTTTGTCCATCTGTCTTCGTTACGATTGTCTTTACGCATAGTACGAACAAACCATTGTGAGAGATTGTGGCCGGGTTTGAGTATGTATTTTTGAAGGGGCTTCTCTTCTGGGCCTACCGGCCCGCTGAACGCCCCTTCCGAAAGTAGCGCTACCCTTCCAAGCGGATTAAGCGCATTTCTGGTTGGGTGCCCCGATAAGAAATGATTCTAAACGGCCAACCGGAGAAGCTTTGGACACTGGGTGTCTATTTTATTGCCGTCCTTTTGCTAGTGGCGGCAATGCTTGCCGTCTCGTATGTCTTGGGGGAGCGGCATAACGAGCACGCGACTGGGCAGCCTTACGAATCGGGAATTCTCTCCGAAGGTTCAGCCCGAGTCCATGTCTCGGCCAAGTTCTATCTGGTGGCGATGTTCTTCGTCATCTTCGATGTGGAGGCCGTTTTCATTTTTGCCTGGGCGATTGCCGCCCGTGAATTAAGCTGGGCGGGTTACCGCGAGATCCTGGCTTTCGTTGCGATTTTGCTCGCTGCCTTGGCCTATCTGTGGCGTTTAGGGGCGCTTGATTGGAGCCCCGATCGACGAACGATCCGGGTGCGTCACTAAGATCTTATGCGCTGGTGGATGGGCAAACTCGATTCTCGAAAAAGCCTGGCTGAGGCTGACCAGGGGCCGATCGAGGAGGCAGTCCGCCGGAGCCTCATTCTGTCTCGACTGCAAGACCTGCTGGGGTGGGGCCGCAAGAACTCCATCTGGCCTTTCAATTTTGGCCTCTCCTGTTGTTATGTCGAAATGGCTACGAGCATCACCAGTAAATACGATATTGCGCGGTTCGGGGCAGAAGTGATTCGCGGCACGCCCCGAGAAGCCGACCTGATGGTGATTGCGGGAACGGTTTTCATCAAAATGGCGCCGGTGATCCAGCGGCTCTACGAACAGATGATGGAACCGCGCTGGGTCATCTCGATGGGCTCGTGCGCCAATTCCGGCGGCATGTATGACATCTACAGCGTGGTGCAAGGAGTGGATAAATTTCTGCCCGTCGACGTGTATGTGCCGGGCTGCCCGCCTCGCCCCGACGCCTTTCTGGAAGGTTTGCTGCTGCTGCAAAATGCCGTAGGCAACGAACGCCGGCCGTTGAGCTGGGTGGTTGGACCACAAGGAGTAGGTCGGCCACAGCTACCCTCGATGCGCAACCTCAAGGCTGCAGAGCGGGAGAAGATGACCAGCCTGCGCCCGATCGATGAAGTCTGAGTATGCAAGCTGCCCTCCACCCGCCCATCGCAGAGGAACTCCAAGGAAAAGGCGGTGGAATTGTCCTTGCGTCGCAATCAGCGCGCGACGGAATCCCTACGTTCTGGGTGACAAAAGAAAGAATCCATGACCTTCTACGCCATCTCAAAAACGAAGTTCCGCAACCCTACCGGATGCTGTACGACCTGACCGCGATTGACGAACGGGAGAGGAAGTATCGCGAGGGCCAGCCAGACAGCGATTTCACGGTTGTTTACCATCTGCTCTCCTTCGATCGCAACGAATATGTCCGAGTCAAAGTACCGCTAAGGAGCGACCACCTCGCTTTGGATACCGCTACCGATATCTGGCCAGCGGCCAACTGGTATGAGCGCGAAGTATGGGACATGTTTGGCATCGTGTTCGAGAATCATCCGCATTTGACCCGGATTCTGATGCCGAAGACTTGGACTGGGCATCCACTGCGTAAGGATCATCCGGCTCGGGCGACCGAAATGGGCCCATTCCACCTGCCGGAGGAAAAACAAGAGGCAGAGCAGGAGGCGTTGCGCTTCCGTCCAGAGGAATGGGGAATGAAACGCACCCACGATGATGAAGACTTCATCTTTCTCAACGTCGGGCCTCAGCATCCGGGAACGCATGGCGTGCTGCGTATTGTGCTTCAGCTTGATGGTGAGGTGATCGTGGATGCCGTGCCCGAGATCGGCTTTCACCATCGCGGCGCGGAGAAGATGGGCGAGCGCCAGAGTTGGCACACGTACATCGTTTACAGCGACCGCGTTGATTACCTGGGCGGTGTCATGAACAATCTCGCCTACCTCAACTCGGTGGAGCAGCTTGCGGGGATCGACGTGCCGCCTCGCGCACAGGTGATCCGGGTCATGATGGTGGAGTTATTTCGCATTATCAGCCACCTGGTTTGGTACGGCACTTTTGCTCAGGACCTTGGGCAAATGTCTCCGGTCTTCTTTACCTTCAACGACCGTGAGCGCGCTTTGGCCATCGTGGAAGCCATTACCGGTGCGCGCATGCATCCTAACTGGTTTCGGATTGGAGGCGTAGCTCAAGACCTGCCTCGCGGCTGGGAACAGATGTTCCGTGATTTTCTGGACTACTTCCCTCCCCGCCTACGTGAGTATGACCACATCGTGCTGCGCAACCGGATTTTTAAGGCGCGCACCAAGGGCGTGGGCAGTTTCACGACTGAGGAAGGAATCGAGTGGGGCATCACTGGTCCGAACTTGCGCGCGACCGGCTTCGCTTGGGACTTCCGCAAGAAGCAGCCATATTCCGGTTATGAGCAGTTTGACTTCGACATCCCTACCGGCGAGCACGGGGATTGCTATGACCGGGCGACGGTGCGTGTCGAAGAAATGCGGCAGTGCCTTCGCATCATTGAGCAATGCGTCAAGAACATGCCGGAGGGTCCCTACAAATCTGCTGCTCCGCTGGCGACTCCACCAGAAAAACCGCACACCATGCACGACATTGAAACTTTGATCACGCACTTTCTGGGTGTGACCTGGGGACCAGTGATCCCGCCGGGTGAGGCGCTATGTCCTATTGAAGCTACCAAAGGAAATAATGGGTACTACCTGGTCAGCGACGGCAATACGATCTCGTATCGGACCCGAATCCGCACGCCATCCTTTCCACACATCCAGTTGCTTCCTGTGATCTGCCGGGGGCTGATGGTTCCAGACCTACTCGCCATTCTCGGCAGCATTGATTTCGTTTTGGCCGACGTAGACCGATGATCCATCAACCATGAGGAGATTCCAACGATGCTGGCGCCCGAAGAAAGACAGGAGATCGAAGCTGAACTTGCGCGTTATCCAACCAGACGCGCGGTATGCATTGAAGCGCTGAAAGTGGTCCAACGCCATCGTGGATGGGTATCGGACGAAGGGTTGCAAGACATTGGCGATGCGCTTGACATGACTCGCGAGGAACTGGACGGAGTCGCAACGTTTTACAACCTCGTCTTCCGCAAGCCCGTAGGACGCCACGTCGCACTGATCTGCGACAGCGTTAGCTGCTGGATTATGGGCTACGAAAAGCTATGCCAAGGGCTCACTTCGCGGCTCAAGGTCAGCTTAGGCGAGACCACTGCGGACAATCGGTTTACGGTGTTGCCCATCGTTTGTTTAGGAGTCTGCGATCACGCACCGGCCCTGATGATCGACGATGACCTTTATCGAGACGTCGAACCCGGCCAACTGGACGGAGTCTTGGAGAACTACAAATAGGTGCGCATGGAAAAGCCGCTCACTAAGAACATCCGTTGGGATGGCGGCGAACCGCCGGATCACAAGGCCTACGAAAACTCCGGCGGCTACGCAGGCTTGCGCAAAGCTCTACACATGACGCCGGCCGAGGTGCATGGCCTGGTTGATAAATCCAATCTGCGAGGCCGTGGCGGCGCCGGATTTCCTACCGGCAAGAAGTGGAGCTTCGTGCCCATGGGCGAGGATGCGCCACACCCCAAGTACCTGGTCGCCAATGCGGACGAGATGGAGCCGGGGACCTTCAAGGACCGGTTGCTGCTGGAAGGCGATCCGCATCAGCTGCTTGAAGGCATGATCATCTCCGCATATGCCATCCAGGCAGACGTCGCCTATATCTTTCTGCGCCAGGAATACAAACTGTCCGAAAAACGCTTGCGCAAGGCGCTCGCGGAGGCCTACGAGAATCACTATTTGGGCAAGAACATACTCGGCTCGGCCTACAGCTTCGAGATGCACCTCCATGTCAGCGCCGGCCGTTACATGTGCGGCGAGGAGACTGGACTGCTGAATGCCCTTGAAGGCAAACGTGCAAATCCCCGTTCCAAGCCACCATTTCCGCAAGTCTCCGGTCTGTGGGGCAAACCCACGATTGTGCAGAACGTGGAGACGCTCTGCAACGTGCCGCACATCGTTAACAACGGACCCGATTGGTTCAAGAGCCTGAGTCACACAGCCGACGGAGGAACCAAACTATACGGTGCGAGCGGCAAGGTAAAGCGGCCGGGTTTATGGGAACTGCCCATGGGTACGACCATCCGGGAGTTGCTGGAGGAACACGCGGGCGGAATGCGCGATGGCGTGAAGTTTCGAGGTTTGCTTCCGGGGGGCGCGTCAACCGATTTTCTTGTCGAGGAACATCTGGATGTGCGCATGGATTTCACTGAGGTGGAGAAAGCGGGCAGCCGGATGGGCACCGGCACCATGATTATTTTGGACGATCAGACCTGTCCGGTTGGCATGGTGTGGAACCTGGAGCATTTTTTCGCGCAAGAGTCCTGCGGCTGGTGCACGCCCTGTTGGAGCGGCCTCCATTGGACAGAACGAATATTGGGCGCAATGGAAGAAGGACAGGGGCGGCCCGAACACTTGGAGCGGTTGGAGTTTCAGACCAAATTCAACGCACCTGGAAATACCTTTTGCGCCCTTGCGCCCGGCGCAATGGAACCGCTGCAAAGCGCACTCAAGTATTTCCGCCTCGATTTTGAGCGACACATCGATGAACACAGGTGTCCCTGGAGATAGCATGGCGACGATCTATGTCGAGGATCGAAGTTACACGGCGGACCCCAAGCAGAACCTGCTGTATGCGTGTCTCTCGCTCGGATTCAACCTGCCTTACTTCTGCTGGCATCCCGCCATGGGTTCGGTGGGCGCCTGTAGACAGTGCGCCGTCAAGCACTTCAAAGATGAAAAGGACACCCGCGGAAAACTTGTCATGGCTTGCATGACCGCTGCGGCTGAGGGGACGAGGATTTCGATCAAGGACCCGGAAGCCATTGCGTTCCGGGCCGGAATCATTGAAGGCATGATGACCAACCACCCGCACGATTGCCCGGTTTGCGATGAAGGCGGCCACTGTCACCTTCAGGACATGACAGTGATGACCGGTCACGACTATCGCAGGTACTCCTTCGAGAAGCGCACCTTCCGCAATCAATACTTGGGCCCGCTCGTCAATCACGAAATGAACCGCTGCATCCAGTGCTACCGTTGCGTGCGCTTTTATCGGGAGTATGCGGGAGGAAGGGACTTTGATGCGTTCGGCTTGCGGGATCAGGTTTACTTCGGTCGTCAAGCAGATGGGGTGCTGGAGAATGAGTTCAGCGGCAACTTAGTCGAAGTCTGCCCGACAGGTGTCTTCACGGATAAAACTCTCAAGCGGCATTACACGCGAAAGTGGGATATGCAGATGGCGCCGTCGGTCTGCGTTCACTGTGGCTTGGGCTGCAACACCACCCCGGCCGAGCGCTACGGAACGTTGCGCCAGATCGTCACTCGCTATAACAGAGAGGTCAATGGATATTTTCTTTGCGACCGTGGGCGTTACGGCTATGAATTTGTGAACAGCGATCGGAGGATCCGCCAGCCACGTCTCAGACGCAACCAGGAATCCACGAGCATCACGAAAACAGAGGCCCTTCAGCATCTGGCTCCGCTGTTAGCGGACGGAAGAAGAGTAATCGGGATCGGTTCTCCGCGGGCATCGCTCGAATCTAACTTTTTCTTACGGACGCTGGTTGGACCCGAGCACTTTTACGCCGGCGTTTCCGAAGACCAGTTCCAGCTGCTTTCGACTATGCTCGAAATCCTGCGGGCTGGCCCAGCACACTCGCCCTCGCTGCACGAGATCGAACTCTCTGATGCGGTGCTCATCCTAGGCGAAGATGTCACCAACGTCGCACCGAGAATGGCATTGAGCCTGCGTCAGTCCGTTCGGCAGCAGCCTCTCGAAAACCTCGATAAGATGCATATCCCTTCCTGGGACGATCATCCTGTGCGCAACGCGCTACTGGACGCGAAGGGTCCACTGTTCATCGCTACTCCGGCAGCAACCCGGCTGGATGACGCCACCACCAAAACCTATCGCGCTGCGCCGGATGACGTAGCACGACTCGGGTTTGCCGTGGCCCGCCTTTTGGACGAAAAGGCCCCTGCCGTTCCAGATTTGTCTTCGGAGATTCGCGAACTGGCGGAAGAGATCGCACACGCGCTCAAGCACGCGCAACGCCCAGTCGTTATCGCGGGAGGCAGTTGCAATAGCATGGCGATTATTCAGGCAGCGGCGAACGTGGCCCGTGCGCTATTCACAGCCGGGCTGCCGGCCGCGCTCAGTTTCATCGTGCCGGAGTGCAACAGCTTCGGACTGGCGCTGATGGGAGGCGCGCCTCTGAGCCAAGCGTTTAAGGCTGTGCGAGAAGGGGCAGCGGATGCGATCGTGATCTTGGAAAACGACCTCTACCGGCGAGTGCCCGCGCGATCAGTCGACGCACTTCTGAGCGGCACGAAGCATGTGATAGTGCTCGATCACTTGCTGAATCAAACCGTGGAAAGAGCCACACTCGCGATTCCAGCCGGGACATTCGCGGAGGGGGATGGCACGCTGGTGAGCAGCGAAGGGCGGGCGCAGCGCTTCTATCAAGTCTTTGTGCCGGAAGGAGATATTCAAGCAAGCTGGCAGTGGCTGCGCGATGTGATGGCTGCTGCCGGACGGAAAGAGGGTACCGCCTGGGAGCACATCGATGATGTGGGCGCGGCCATGGCCGCGGCCATTCCCGCACTAGCCCAAGTCCAACAAGCTGCACCTGGCGCTGCCTTCCGGATCGCGGGCGAGAAAGTACCTCGAGAGCCGGAACGCTACAGCGGACGCACCGCCATGCTGGCGAATATCAGTGTGCACGAGCCCAAGCCGCCGGATGACCCCAATACGCCGTTTTCATTCTCCATGGAAGGGACGCTCGAACAGCCTCCTGCCGCATTGATTCCGTTCTTCTGGTCGCCGGGGTGGAATTCGATCCAAGCGACTAATTTTTACCAGACCGAGATTGCGGGCCCATTGCGAGGAGGCGATCCGGGAGTTCGGTTGATTGATCCCGCGGCACAACCTCATGGTAGGTATTTTGGTGAGGTCCCAACCGCATTTGTGCCGAGCAGTACTGAGTGGCTGCTTGTTCCCCTTTATCACATCTTCGGCTCAGAAGAGTTAAGTCTTTCGGCCCCGGGAGTTGCGGAACTGGCGCCGAAACCTTATGTGGCCCTCAATGCGGAAGATGCCAAACATCTTGGAGTCGAGGCGGGTGAACAAATCAAGATCAAGCTTGACGGCGCGACGCACAGTCTTCCCGTCAAGATCAAGGCTGAGTTGCCTTTGGGTATTGCGGGTCTGCCGATTGGCCTTCCCGGTCTGGCAGGAATCAGCCTCCCGATCAGGAGTGTCTTGGAACGGGAGGGCAAGCTGTCGCACGCCTCATGACGAGTCCTTATCCCATCGCGACCATCATCGGCGTGCTCATAGTAGCGCTGAGCCTTGCCTCAGGGCTGATTTGGCTTGAACGCCGGCTTCTCGCGTTGTGGCAGGACCGCTACGGACCTAACCGCGTCGGACCTTTTGGCCTGCTCCAGGTTGTGGCGGACATGATCAAGATCTTCACCAAGGAGGACTGGATCCCTCCTTTTGCTGATAAGCCGGTGTTTGTGCTGGCCCCCGCCATCATTGTTGTGACCGTGTTAATGACTTTCGCTGTGCTTCCCATTGCTCCCGGCATCATCGTAACCGACTTGAACATAGGGCTGCTCTTCTTCCTTGCCATGTCTTCGCTGGGGGTTTACAGCGTAGTGCTTGCGGGCTGGTCATCGGACAACAAGTACTCACTGCTGGGGGGATTGCGGGCGGCGGCACAAATGATCAGCTACGAAGTCTTCATGGGTCTATCTCTAATAGGAGTGGTGGTGCTGGCCGGTTCATTCGACTTGGCCAAGATTGTTGAAGCGCAAAGGAAGATGTGGTTTGTGATTCCACAGTTTCTTGGCTTCATATTGTTTCTGATCGCGGGTATTGCCGAAACGCGCCGCTTGCCGTTCGATCTGCCAGAAGCCGAGAGCGAACTGGTTGCCGGTTACCACTCGGAGTATTCCGGAATGAAGTTTGGAATGTTCTTCGTCGGCGAGTATCTGGGCGTCACACTGATCTCAGCTCTTATCGCGGTATTGTTTTTCGGCGGCTGGCTGGGTCCGTGGTTGCCGCCAATCGTTTGGTTTTTCATCAAGCTGTTTTTCTTTATTTGTTTTTTTGTTTTGCTGCGCGCGTCATTGCCGCGGCCGCGTTTTGATCAGCTCATGTCCTGGGGATGGAAGCTGATGCTGCCACTGGCGCTGGCAAACATATTGATTACCGGAGCAGTAGTGCTCGCGTTTCGGTAGAGCTGATTGGCCGAAGAAGAGTTGATCAGGAAAGAAGGTTGCGAATGTTGAGTCTGCTGAGAACGATGTGGGCCGTTTTTCTGCACACGTTTCGTCCCAGAGTGACGGTGCAGTATCCCGAACAGAAGGCTTACCTGGCGCCGCGTTACCGCGGCCGCATCATTCTCTCTCGTGATCCGGATGGCGGGGAGCGCTGCGTGGGCTGCTACCTATGCGCCGCCGTATGCCCGGTGGATTGCATCGCGCTCCAGGCGACCGAGGACGAACACGGACGCCGCTATCCCGAGTTCTTCCGCATCAACTTCTCGCGCTGCATCTTTTGTGGATTCTGCGAGGACGCCTGCCCCACGTATGCGATTCAACTGATTCCCGACGTCGAAATGGGCGAATACCATCGCCCCAGTCTGGTTTACGAGAAAGAACAACTGTTGATCGATGGTCCTGGAAAATATCCCGGATACAACTACTGGAAGGTCTGCGGCGTCGCGATCGGCGGCAAAGGAAAGGGCGAAGCCGAGAACGAGGCGCCCGCTACCGATCTGCGCGGTCTATTACCCTGAACTATTTATGGATGCAGTGTTCTATCTCGCAGCAGTGATAGCAATTCTGGCCACGGTGATGGTCATCACCCGGTTGAACGCGGTGCACGCCCTGCTATACCTGATCGTTTCGCTCCTCTCAGTGGCGGTGGTCTTCTATACGCTCGGTGCGCCGTTCATCGCCGCCCTGGAAGTGATCATCTATGCGGGGGCCATCATGGTGCTGTTCGTTTTTGTGGTCATGATGCTCAACCTCGGCAAGAATACGATTGCAATGGAGCACAGCTGGTTGAATCCCACGATGTGGATCGGGCCATGCATCCTCGCGGTCATCTTGATTGCCGAAGTGGCATACCTGCTGTCGCAAGCTGGATCTGCCCCACAAGGCGCCGCCTCGGTTGAGCCCAAGCAGGTCGGCATGGCCCTCTTCGGTCCCTATTTAATCGGCGTGGAACTGGCTTCCATGCTTTTGCTGGGCGCCATCGTCGGGGCCTATCATCTGGCCCGACCAAAACTGGAACGACTGGAGACGCGATATGTCATCGATTCCGATGGAACACGGACTGCTGCTGGCGGGAATCTTATTCGCTCTGGGACTCATCGGCCTTCTGGTGAGGCGTGATTTGATCTTCATCCTCATGTCTATTGAGGTGATGCTCAACGCCTCCGGTCTCGCATTTGTCGTCGCCGGCTCGCGCTGGGCACAGCCGGACGGCCAAGTCATGTTCATCTTCATTCTAGCGACGGCAGCCGCAGAGGTCTCCGTAGGTCTTGCGCTATTGCTGCAGTTGTACCACCAGTACAAATCGCTGGATGCCGATGCGGCCAGTCTAATGAGAGGATAGCGTGCTTAGATTGTTGTGGCTGATTCCGGCGATCCCGTTTGCCAGCTTCACCATGCTGGCACTGTTCGGTCCACGGATTTCGAAGAAAGTCGCGGCCGTGATCGGCGTTGCTTCAATTGCTGCCTCAGCGGTAATTTCCATCCTGATTACGTGGAAGTTCCTGGTCTCTCCCCCACCAGGAGACTCTTACACACAAGTGCTGTGGACGTGGATCGATGTTGCAGGCTTTCGCCCGCAGATCGCGTTCTACCTGGACGCGCTCTCCCTGATCATGACGTTGGTGGTCACATTCGTCAGCTTTCTCATTCACCTGTACTCTGCGGAGTTCATGATCGAGAGCGAAGGCTACTCCCGTTTCTTCGCTTACATGAACTTGTTCGTCGCTTCGATGGTGACGTTGCTGCTGGCGGACAACCTGCTGCTGCTCTACCTGGGTTGGGAAGGCGTCGGGCTGTGCAGTTACCTGCTGATCGGCTTCTGGTACACGGACCCGGCAAACGGACTCGCGGCGCGCAAGGCGTTCATCGTGACCCGCATCGGCGACACCGCGATGATCATCGGGCTGTTCTTGCTCTTCCGCCACCTGGGTACCCTGCATATCCAGGAGCTGATGCACCGCGCAGCCGAGCAGTGGTCCGCGGGTTCGGCGCTGCCGATCGCGGCTGCGGCCCTGTTGCTGGGCGGCGCGGTGGGAAAGTCAGCACAGCTTCCGTTGCAGACCTGGCTTCCCGATGCCATGCTGGGCCCCACGCCGACCAGCGCTCTGATCCACGCGGCAACCATGGTGACTGCGGGTGTTTACCTCATTGCGCGCACCCACGTGCTTTTCACGCTGGCGCCGCCGGTGCAGTTCGCCGTGGCAGTAATCGGTGCATCTACCTTGCTGTTCGCGGGTTTCAGCGCGCTAACCCAGTGGGACATCAAGCGCGTGCTCGCTTACTCCACCATCAGCCAGATCGGATACATGTTCCTCGCCATGGGAGTGGGTGCCTGGACGGCAGGTATTTTCCACTTCATGACCCATGCGTTCTTTAAGTCCTTGCTCTTCCTGGCGGCGGGTGTGGTGATCGACGCCATGCACGAGGAGCACAACATCTTCAAGATGGGCGGCTTGCGCAAAAAACTTCCGCTGGCATTTGGCGTTTTCCTGATTGCCGGCTGCTCTCTGGCCGGACTGCCGCTAATCACCGCCGGCTTTTACAGCAAAGGGTTGATCGTGTGGGAGGCGTGGTCTTCTCCACAAGGCAACGTCATCCTGTGGCTCGCGGGCGTGGTTGGCGTACTGCTGACCGCGCTTTACATCTTCCGCGTTATTTTTCTTGTCTTCTTTGGTGAGGCGAAGGCGAGCGTGACTAAGCGGCCGGGATACAAGATTCAAATTCCCCTCGTGGTTCTAGCCGTCCTCTCGCTGGTAGGCGGATTTGTCAATCTCCCGCCTGAGCTTGGAAATGAGCCATTGTTCACCGCCTATTGGACACGGCCTTGCCGCCGGTTGAGCAAGGCCACTTCGGCCCGCTCACGGAAATGCGTTCCGAAGGGTTCCTGGCATTGGCATTCCTTATCGGTCTGGGTCTGGCGTATCTGTTCTACCTTCGCAACCGCCAGTGGTCGGACGCTCTGACCGCAACTCGTGTGGGAAAAGCCCTACACGAGTTCTGGTTTGCCGATTGGGGATTCGACTGGTGCTACGACAAACTGTTCGTGCAGCCGGTCCTGTGGTTTGCGCGGATCGATAAGGGCGATGTGGTGGATGCCTTTTACAACGGGATCGCGGCTCTCAATGAACTCTTGTACCGCGGTCTTAGCCTTACGGAGAACGGCCAGGTGCGCTGGTACGCCGCCGGAATCGCGGCTGGAACCGTCGTGTTTGTGGCGATTGCGTTATTCCTATGATTCTGCTTTGGCTGATCGTCATTCTATTGGTGGGCGGCCTCCTGGCATGGGCGGCCGGCCGCTGGAGCGCCTCGGCGTCCCGCTGGATTTCGTTGATCGCCGTGAGCGCGGACTTTGTAATCGGACTTGTGATCTGGATCCGCAGCGCAGACCGCGTCGATCTTCTTCAGCAGCAAGCCTGGCTGCGGGAATTGGACTGGACCTGGATCCCGCCGTTCGGCATCCATTTCCATCTCGCCTTGGACGGCCTGAGCCTGCTGCTGCTCATGCTCACGTTCCTCCTCGGCATAATGTCGGTGCTGGCATCCTGGACCGAGATCCAGGAAGCGGTCGGTTTCTTCCACCTCAACCTGCTCTGGGTATTGGCTGGAATCGCCGGCGTGTTCCTGGCGATGGATTTGTTCTTGTTCTACTTCGCATGGGAACTGATGCTGGTTCCCATGTATTTCCTGATCGCGATCTGGGGCCATGAGCGGCGGGTGTACGCGGCGGCGAAGTTCTTCCTCTTCACTCAGCTCAGTGGGCTGCTGATGCTGATCGCGATCCTGGCTCTCTACTTCGCCCATCACACTGCAACTGGCATCTTTACGTTTGAATATGCCGATTTGCTGGGCACTCCTCTGTCCTCACACGCAGCGTTGTGGATCATGTTGGGTTTCTTCGTCGCGTTCGCCGTGAAGCTGCCGATGTTTCCTCTTCACACTTGGCTTCCTGACGCTCACACCGAAGCGCCGACCGCGGGCAGCGTGGTGCTGGCCGGACTCTTATTGAAGACCGGTGCTTATGGCCTGCTTCGTTTCGTAATGCCGCTTTTTCCGGCAGCGGCACAAGCCTTCGCACCTATCGCTATGGTACTGGCGGTGATCGGGATTCTGTATGGCTCTATCCTGGCATTTGCTCAAACTGACCTTAAACGGCTGGTCGCGTATACCAGCGTGAGCCATCTTGGGTTTGTTCTGTTGGGAATCTTTGCCTGGAACAAGCTGGCGCTCCAAGGTGCGCTGATCACCATCATTTGCCACGGCGTCAGCACTGGAGCATTGTTCATCCTGGTGGGAGCGTTGCAGGAGCGGCTCCACACTCGGGAACTCTCTCGAATGAGCGGCTTGTGGGAGACAGTCCCGAGATTGGGCGGAACCGGATTATTTTTCGCGCTGGCCTCCATGGGACTGCCCGGCTTGGGCGACTTTGTCGGTGAGTTCATGATCCTGCTCGGCGTTTATCAAAAGAGCAGGATATTGACGGCGGTGGCTGCGGTCGGCATCCTCGCCTCCACCTTCTACGCTCTGAAGTTCGTCCAGTACGTCTTCCAGGGACCCAACCACCACCACTGGGCACTGCCTGATCTGGGAGTACGCGAAGCCATCATCTTCACTCCCATGATCGTTATTCTCCTTTGGTTGGGACTTTATCCGCAACCAGTCTTCAACACCTTCAATCCGGCAATGGAAACGCTGCAACAACACGCAGGGCAGACCATGAACGCACTGCGGAGATAGGGATGAACACTGCCGACCTATTCGCTCTTTTGCCGTTTCTGCTGATTGCGGGAACTGCCGTCTTCGTCATGCTCGCGATCGCAGCGTGGCGCAGGCATTGGTTAAGCCTGTGCATGACGCTCGTTGGATTGGCGGCAGCATTCGGATCTTTGTGGCTTGTGGCGCCGCTGGTGCCTCGCAGGGTGACGCCGCTCCTGATTCTGGACCAGTACGCGCTGTTCTATATCGGCCTGATCATTGCGGCCACGTTTGCCATCGCGATGCTCTGCTATGGGTATCTCGAGCGCCACTCGGAGACTCGCGAAGAACTCTACGTTCTGCTCCTGGTGGCAACGCTCGGTTCGATGGTTTTGGTGGCGAGCAGCCACTTCGTTTCCTTCTTTCTCGGGTTGGAAATCCTGAGCGTGGCACTGTACGCGCTGTCCGCTTACCTACACACTCGCCGCCGCCCTTTGGAGGCCGGAATTAAGTACTTGATTCTAGCGGGATCGTCTTCTGCCTTCCTGCTATTTGGAATGGCTCTCATTTATGCGCAGACGGGAACGATGGAATTGTTCCGTCTGGCAGCGTTGTTGGGCGACGCACAGAATAGCCCACTGGTGCTGGCAGGTTTGACATTCATGGTTACGGGAATTGGCTTCAAGCTCGGGGTTGTCCCATTCCATCTCTGGACACCGGATGTCTATGAGGGCGCTCCCGCGCCGGTGACCGCTTTCATCGCCACTGTTTCCAAAGGCGCAGTCTTTGCTCTATTGCTGCGGTACTTCTACACCGCTGGCGCACAGCACTTCCGGTCGGTTTTCGCGTTGTTTGCCATTATCGCCATTGCTTCGATGCTCATCGGAAACCTGCTGGCACTCTTGCAGAACAACGTCAAGCGGATTCTGGCTTACTCGTCCATTGCTCACATGGGCTACCTGCTGGTCGCCTTTGAAGCAGGCGGCAGCATGGCTTCTGAAGCGATCGCCTTCTACTTGGCAGCGTACTTCATCACTACTGTCGGCGCATTTGGTGTAGTCACGGTTCTTTCCAATGAAGAACGGGACGCTGATACCTTGCAGGACTACGCCGGTCTGTTCTGGCGCAGACCAGTGCTGGCAAGCATTTTTACTCTTATGCTGCTGTCTCTCGCTGGGATTCCGGTAACCGCTGGATTCTTGGCCAAGTTCTATGTGGTGACCGCCGGCGCTTCCGCAGGTATCTGGGCGCTGATCCTTATCCTGGCCATTTCCAGTGTAATCGGATTGTTCTACTACCTCAGAGTTGTAGTTACGATGTACGCACGCGTGCGGGAAGAAGCGCCGCATGCCGAACCTCGCACAATCGGTGGGAGCTATGTCCTGGTGGGCCTTACCATCCTGCTGGTTTGGTTGGGTGTGTACCCGGTTCCTCTCTTGAATGTGCTCAGGAAGGTTCTGCCAATGTAAGGCCGCAGGGCGCTGCTGAAAACGAACGACTGAAACCTGCGTCACGCGCGCGCTTTACTGATCATTGCTTCCCAGATACCTTTGGATTTGAGAACGAGTTCAACGGCTTCGCGGACCGCGCCGTGGCCGGCGAGGGCTTTCGTAATGTAGTGCGCGGTCTCTTTTACTTCGGGGACGGCATTGCCCACTGCAATGGCGAGGCCAGCGCGGCGCATCAAGGGAATATCCGGAAGGTCGTCGCCGATATAGGCGACAGCAGAATCGGAGACGCCCGCTTTTCGAAGGATCTCTTCATAGGCTGGCGTTTTCACCGGCTGTTGCATGTAGATAAACTCCATCTTCATTTCGTGGGCGCGGCGGAGGAGTGCAGCACTTTCACGACCGGTAATGCAGCCCGTACGCAGGCCAGCGGTCTGAGCAAGGGTTAGGCCCTGGCCGTCGTGCGCGTCAAAGGTTTTGATTTCGAGGGCGGTGCCGTCGGTTTGCGAGAGCAGGGTAACGCTGCCGTCCGTCATCGTGCCGTCCACGTCCATGAGGAGCAGTTTGATTTGCGCTGCGCGGTTTTTGAGTGCAGGAGAGATTTTGGGAACACCAGCCAAAGAAGCCTCCAGGAAAACAATTTAAAAGAGAGAGTCTAAGTCAAAGC
>CAVQDN010000021.1:0-10490 GCA_963711275.1 uncultured Acidobacteriaceae bacterium
ACTTGCTTGTCAATGACCTCCCTCGGCTCGGTTGCCCCATTCACATGCCGCTTTTGCTGGCATTTCGCCAGTTTTATAGGCATACTATGCTGCACGATCTTTTCAGATAGAGACTAAGTCCCAGCATGTTCGAGCACAAGAATTCAGCTACAAAGAGCGATTACCTGCTTCCCGCGCCGCAGGCTCGCACCTTCGAAGAACGCAAGCAGCGGCGCTTGATGGTGATTGCTCTGGCCCTGCTTCTGGTGGCGTTGGGATTTGTACTCTATCGAGATCGCGATTTCTGGTTTCCGGAAACGCAGGAGGCGGAAGAACAACCGCAGACGCAGCAATCCACCCCCGCTGCTGCAAACCCGACAAAGATGGCTGTGACTCAACCGGAGCCGGCCGCCCATAAAAAATCTCGCAGCGGCAAGCCGCAACAGACGGCTTCTGTAGCCACCCCGGCGGGGGATCCGAATGCTCCACCGATGACCGCCACGGCTACCAGAACCGTGCTGCCGCCCCTCGAAGTTGAAGTCGTGGCCGGAGACGTTCATCGAACTCTCCATCCCGGCACGACTTCGGTGAGAGTCAACTTGCAGCCGGGCTCGCCCCCTCAGCAAGTCCCTGTGCCTGTTGCCGCGAGCGGTACCGCTGAAACCACAGCCAGTGTAACCAGCAACGCCACCGACCGCGTGCAAATGTCCGCCGATACAGCGGAGGTGGTCAGCCGCCCGGTAAAACCTGGTTATCCTCTGTTGGCGCGACAAATGAAAGTGCAGGGCTCGGTAATTTTGCAGGTTCTGATCGGCCGCGACGGCTTGATCCAAAACCTACATGTGGTTAGCGGTCCGCCGATCCTGGCCAGCGCAGCGGAGGAAGCTGTAAAGCAGTGGCACTTCAAGCCCCATTATCAAGGAGTCGATGCGGTCGAGACTCAAGCCAGGATTACCGTCAACTTCACAATCTCGACCAACTGAATACTTGTGGTCCCAAACTCTGCGGCTCTCCATCGCAGAGAGGATTGCTCCGGCTGCGGTTTGACCGGCGACATCGACTGTGCCAAACTGCTCCCCGGACTCGTCCATGACCCGCCGTTGCGCCCACATAATGCAGTTCGTCGCGCCGCGACTGTGCGCCGGTTTTCTTCCAGTGCTTTTGTGCGGGGCAACCGCCCTCGCGCAGCACGGCACCATGGAGGATTCGCGGCCCTTGGAGGTTCATCAGATATACCGTACCGCCCCCGGAACCGGCGTGGTTGTCTTCAATGTCTGTTCCGAGCGCGTCGCAGCTCATCTCGATCGCCAGGCCTTATTGAAGCTGATGAACCCTTCCACTCATGAGGCGGTCTGGCAGACGACGGAGGCAGAGTCCAAGGGCGTCTTCACCGACATCGCCTACGGAAATTACGACGTGGAAGTCAGCGCCGTGGGCTATCTCGGTACCCATAAAGAGTTGGTAGTAACAAACTCTTTCGGCCCTGAGGAAATCGATATCGTGCTGCAACGCGATCCTGAGGCGATCAATCTCGATGTCGGAAATGCGGTACTCCCGCCGAAAGCACGGAAGGAAACGAAACGTGCCGTTTCCGCCCTGAAGTCCGGGAATTTCAAAGAGGCGCAAAAGCAACTGGACGAAGCGTACAAATTATTTCCCTCCAGCCCAGATCTGAATTTTCTTCTGGGCTATTTATATTTTCAGAAAAAGGACTTCGTGCAGGCTGCCAGCTACCTGGGGACGGCAACGAATCTTAATCCTCACAATGCCCAGGCCCTGACTCTTCTTGGCCGGACTGGCCTGGAGCGGCAGGATTACCCTGCAGCGCGATCGGCGCTGGAGAAGGCAGTGTTAGCCGATGCCGATAACTGGCTGCCCCATAATTTACTGGCCGATACCTACCTTCACCAGCAGAATTACGGTAAGGCGCGAGATGAGGCACAGATCGCAATCATCAAGGGCCGGAAAAGTGCCAGTCCCGCACAACTCGTGCTGGGAAAAGCATTGGCCAGCATGGGCCATGACGAAGAGGCCATTCGGGCTCTGAATCTCTTTCTTCAAGAATCGCCGAGTCATCCCATGGCCGGGCAGGTTCGCACACTGATCGGCGAGATCCATCAATATCAAACCTCTTCCACTTCTGGTGAAAACATGTCGCGGAGCGAGGCTCGCCTTTCTGGCGTCGAACCTCTGGAGGCGCTGACCGCGCCAACGCTCTCCATAAAATCGTGGAAGCCGCCCGGCGTCGACGACGTTAAGCCCGCTCTTGCGTCCGGCGTCGTCTGTCCGTTCGCGCAGGTGATGGACGAATCCGGTAAACGCGTGCAAGAGTTGGTGCGGGACGTGGCGCGCTTCGCGGCAGTGGAAGATTTATTCCACCAATCTCTCGACCAGTTCGGCATTCCGGTCCGCACCGAGACTCGAAAATACAACTACGTGGCTTCGATTTCGGAGTCCCAGCCGGGATTCCTTGCGGTGGATGAATACCGCGCCGACAAGACCGTGCTCAGCGAATATCCCGACCAGATTGCCAGCACCGGCTTTGCCGCGCTAGCCCTGGTTTTCCATCCAGCTATGCGAGACAATTTCGAGACGACGTGCGAAGGCCTCGGGGACTGGCACGGGCAGGCGACCTGGCTGGTGCACTTCCGCCAGCGCAATGACCGCCCTAACCGCATGCACAGTTATAAGGTCGGGAATCAGATGCATAGTGTCGCCTTGAAAGGACGGGCATGGATTACCGCAGACAAATTCCAGATCGTCCGGATGGAAGCAGAGATGGTCAATCCGATGCCCGAAATCCAGCTTCTGAGTGAGCATCAAATCGTGGAATACGGGCCAGTACCATTTCCAAGGAAAAATACGTCACTCTGGCTGCCGAAGAGCGCGGAAATCTACTTTGATTTCCGCAAACACCGTTATTACCGCCGTCACAGTTTCGATCACTTCATGTTGTACTCGGTCGACTCCGAAGAGAAGGTCAAGGAACCCGTCAGCAAGCCCGCACCGCCCTCGTAGAGACATGGACTCCACGTTTAGGGCAGGACGCGTGCAATCCACTCTTGAAATAACTTTACATTTCCCTCCCTCAAACCACTCGCCCTCCGGCTGTATAATCCCTCGTTGATTCCCGCTCAGGAGCCCATGATGAAGAGGTCTAGGCGACTCGTCTGTTCTCTCGTTTTGATTTTGTTTTTCATTCCCGCCTTGTGGTCGCAGGAAAAAGTTGACCTCGAAACCGTCTCCCGCATCCGTTATGAGGGCTTCCGCGATTCCAAAGTGATGGAACTTGCCTCTGGTCTCATGGATTCGATCGGCGAACGTCTCACCGGATCTCCCAACATGAAGCGTGCGAACGAATGGACCCGCGACCAGCTCACGGCGATGGGCCTGAGCAACGCTCATCTGGAATCCTGGGGACCATTCGGACGCGGATGGGCGAATCAATACGTCAATGTCCGGATGACTTCGCCCGATATCGTTCCTCTCATTGTGTATGCCAAAGCATGGACCCCCGGCACGAACGGCGCCGTTACGGGAAAGTGCGTTCGCGTGAACATTGAAGACAAGAAAGACTTCGATAAATATCGTGGCAAACTCGCGGGAATGATTGTGATTTTTGGCCCCGACGCCGAAGTCAAGACCATTACCGAGGCGCCCTTCAAACGTCTTAGCGACGACGACCTGGCCAAGATTTCTGATTATGAGATTCCCGGCGAGCGTCCGGCGTTCCGTATGGCCGAAATCGCGAGGCGACGGCAGTTCGTCAAAGACGTGAATCAGTTCTTCGCCGACGAAAAAGTGCTGGCGGTGATCGACCACAGCCGCGGCACAGCCGGAGGTGGAACGGTGTTCGTGCAGTCCGGCGGCTCGTACAAGCCCGGCGAAACGACGACGGTGCCGCAGCTGACTATGGCCTCCGAGCATTGGTCGCGCATCGCTCGCCTGCTGCGGCAGAAAAAAGATGTCACGCTCGAATTGAACGTTTCCAACACTTTTTACGATGACGATCCTATGCAGTACGACACCATCGCGGAAATCCCCGGGACCGACAAGAAAGATGAAGTTGTGATGCTGGGCGCGCATCTCGATTCCTGGCACGCCGGTACCGGCGCCACCGACAATGGCGCGGGAACGATCGTGATGATGGAGGCGGTTCGCATCCTGAAAGCTCTCGACATCCATCCTCGACGCACTATCCGCATTGGATTGTGGAGCGGCGAAGAAGAAGGGCTGCTGGGCTCGCAGGGTTATGTGGAGAAGCACTTCGGCTCGCGTCCACCAATGGACGATCCCAACATGAGGGGGATGCCTACTTTGCTGCGGCGCGAGGCCGGTCCGGTCACGGTGAAGCCGGAGCAGGCGAAAGTCTCCGCCTATTTCAACGTCGATAACGGAAGCGGAAAAATTCGCGGAATTTACCTGCAGGAGAATGAAGCCGTCGCGCCCATCTTCGAGGCCTGGATGCGTCCATTCAAAGACCTAGGCATGACCACGTTAACGATGCGCAACACCGGCGGCACCGACCATCTGTCTTTCGATGCGGTCGGCATTCCCGGCTTCCAGTTCATTCAGGATCCCATCGAATACGAAACGCGCACGCACCATTCCAACATGGACGTTTACGATAGGTTGCAACCGGAGGATCTGAAGCAGATCTCGGTGATTGTCGCCAGTTTCGTTTACGACGCGGCCATGCGCGATCAAATGCTGCCCCGCAAACCGATCGAGAAGGCTTTGCCGCGGGAACCGGAGAAGAAAGAAGAATCGAGACTAAAAGAACAGACGGTTTCCGAACGCGGCAGGTATCGTGCCGCGACGAATTGATCCAATATGTTTTCGCCTCAGCCGATCGGGTACGTGAAAAGTCCTTACAAGAATACAAAGCAGATTCCGAAGGGTTTCGGCGCCAAACATGACGCCGAAGGCATTCTCGAAATTCTTCCGCAGTTCGAAGCCGGCCTTGCCGACATCGAAGGCTTTTCGCATTTGTTTGTGCTTTGGGTATTCGATCGCTCGGAAGGATTCGAGTTGGTCGGCACTCCTCCCATTGACGACCGGCCGCATGGCGTCTTCGCGACGCGATCTCCCCGGCGTCCAAACCCGATCGGACTTACCGTCGTCGAACTCCTGCGCCGCGACGGAAGTTCCCTGCATGTTCGTGGCGTGGATATGCTCGATGCGACCCCGATTCTCGATGTGAAACCTTACCTGTCCAGTATTTCAACGGACGCCTTAAGGCGTGGTTGGCTGGACGAAGCTGAAGCTCGTCGGGCAAAATAGGCGACCTGTCGCCGAATCATTCCTCCGGCCGTTCGTGCAAACTCCCTCGAATAACGAGGCGAGACACTGAAACCTAACCAAACTTTTCTTATTTGCCTGCTTCCGGCTGAATCAGGATGATCGCTGGAACATCCTGCTGTTTCACCAGGTTGTTGTATGCGGTGACCTCGGTGGAAACGATCGCCTTCCATTTCGCCAGTTGTTCATCGACGTCTTTGCTGAGCATGTCGAATACTTCGTAGGATTGTTTCGTGGGCGCTGAATCGGCGCTGCCCACCACGCCACTGAGCGCGACCAGGTGATTGTTAAGGCGCACCGGGAAATTCAGCACATCTTGCCCACTTTTGGCTTTGGTCTGGATCAGCTGTTCTTCTACCTCCGTCATTTTTTTATCCAGAGCCTTGCCGGCGTCGGCAATAGCCTTTTCGCGCGGATCGTTTTTCAGCCGCTTGTTCTCCGCATTCACCTGATCGCGCACGTCGCGAATCTGAATAATTGCGTCGTCGGTCTCGGTGACCTTGTCCCGAATCTTGAGCAGCAGATCGAATTGTCTAGCGAGGTCGTCCTGGCTGATTTTCAGGCGAGGGTCAACCTTGATTTCCAGCGGAGCCGTGTAGCTCTTGCCCAGCACGGTGAGCCTCACCTGATACGTGCCCGGCAATGCGATCGGCCCTTCTGTGCTGCCACCCCACAGCGGCGCGCGCGGCACTTTCGTCGCCCCTTCATAACGCAAATCCCACACGAAGCGGTTCAATCCGGCGTCGGCGGGCAGATTATCTGCGCCGCGGTCGCGCTCGAAAAAGCCTTCTTCCTCTCCGGCAGGCTCTTCTTTCTTGGGATATTTGCGGATCACCTTCCCGGAGGAATCGAGGATTTCGAGCGTGATCTTCGGCGCCTCGTCTTTACTCTTTTCTCCGTCCTTCTTTTCCCCTTCGCCTTTCCCTTCTTCTTCTGGCTTCAGCTTCGCATCCGTAGGATTCGCGCTGGCCGCATTTTTCCTTTCTTGTTTTTCCTTTTCCCGCTTTTCTGGTTTTTTGAGCGAAGTCTTCAACCAGTAGTCAATCACCGCTCCAGCGGGCGGATTTTTTCCTACGTTTCCCTGCGAACGAAAACCGCCGCCGCCGAAGACCGTATGGCTGGTCACTGCCGGTGTAAACAGGTGGGCCTCCTGCTGCGGCACGGATTCCTCATATTGCTCGAGCGGAGTAATGTCGTCCAATACCCAGAAGCTGCGCCCGTGCGTCGCCACGACCAGATCGTTGCTGTTGTTATTATTTTTCTTGACGACCAGGTCATTCACCGGGACTACCGGCAGGTTGATCTGCATGGCCTGCCAGTGCCCGCCATCATCGAACGACGCGTATACGCCTTGTTCCGTCCCTGCGAATAGCAAGCCAGCGCGGCCCGGGTCGACACGCACCGCATGCACGTAATCGTTAGCGGGAAGGCCGGTCACCAGCTTGGTCCAACTCTTACCGAAATCCGTCGTCTTGAATATATAGGGCGCGAAGTCATCCATCTTATGCCGTTCAACCGCCAAATACGCGGTTCCGGGATCTTTGGGAGAAGCCTCGATCATGCTAACAGTGCCCCACTCCGGCATTGCCTTAGGCGTCACGTTCTCCCATTTTTGCCCGCCATCGCGAGTGAGTTGCACCAACCCGTCATCGGTCCCGGCCCAAATTAAATCTTTTTGTACCGGGGACTCGACTACGGAAAAAATCGTGTCGTAGACCTCCACGCCAGTGTTGTCTTTAGTGATCGGGCCGCCGGAGGACGCCTGCTTCGCTTTATCGTTGCGCGTCAAATCGGGGCTGATGATCGTCCAACTCATTCCGCCATCCGTCGTCTTGAACAAAACTTCTCCAGCGAAGTAGAGTGTCTTCGGATCGTGCGGCGAGAAGACAATTGGTTCTGTCCACTGAAAACGGTGTTTCACGTCGGCCGCGGCCCATCCGATAGGATTGACTGGCCAGGGATTAATTGCCTGTTCCTGATGCGTGTGTTGATCGTGCCGCGTGATCTCTCCACCGTAAGAACCGGCATACACAATCAGGGGATCGGTCGGGTCGGGAGCGATGTAACCACTCTCGCCGCCGCCCACGTCGTACCAGTCGGGGCGATCAATTCCGCCCTCAGCGCTGGCACTCGCGATTCCGACGGTGGAATTGTCCTGCTGCGCACCATATATGTAATAGGGAAAACGGTTATCCGTCGTGACGTGGTAGAACTGCGCCGTGGGCTGGTTGTTCTCACTGGTCCAGCTTTCGCCGCCGTTGGTGGAGATGGTCCCGCCTCCATCATTCCCATTCATGAGCCGCTTGGGATTGGTGGGATCAATCCACAGCGCATGATTATCTCCATGCGGAGCGCGAATCGGGTTGAACGTCTTGCCGCCATCGTTCGAGCGGTAGACGCCGGTGTTGAGGATGTAAACCGTCTCTGCCGATTTTGGATCGGCAAAAATGTGAGAGTAATACCAGGCACGCTGACGAAAACGGTGATCGTCGGTCATGAGATGCCACGAGTCGCCACCGTCATCGGAGCGATAAATTCCGCCCTTCTCCGCCTCGATCACCGCCCACACCCGGTTGGGATTCGCGCCGGAAACCGTGACCCCGATCCGCCCCATAATTCCTTCCGGCAGGCCGTGACCTTTCAGTTCTTTCCAGGTGCTGCCGCCATCGATCGATTTATACAGGCCGCTTCCCGGCCCGCCGCTATCCAGACTCCACGGCGTGCGCTTCGCCTGCCACAGCGCCGCGAACAAAATATTCGGATTGTTAGGATCGAAAGTGACGTCGATGCCGCCGCTTTTGGCGTCTTTGTAAAGAACCTTCTCCCAGGTTTTTCCGCCGTCGTGGGTGCGGAAGATTCCGCGCTCTTCGTTGTCGGCAAAGGGATGTCCGAGCGCCGCAACAAAAGCCACGTCAGGATTTTTAGGATGGACGATCAGCCGCCCGATGGCATGGGTGTCGCCCAAGCCGACGAACTTCCAGGTCTTGCCGGCGTCCAGCGACTTCCACACACCGTTCCCACCCACAATGTTGCCGCGAATGCAGGCTTCGCCGGTTCCAACATAGATCACGTTCGGATCTGATTCGGAAACCGCAATCGCGCCAATTGAAGGCGATGCGTCCTTCGTCTTGTCGAAGATCGGTTTCCAGTTGAGACCGCCATCGGTTGTCTTCCAGACCCCACCGGCCACCGCGCCAAAATAGTAGACGTCGTCCTGCCCCACGACGCCCGACACGGCTACCACGCGGCCACCGCGGTATGGGCCCACTAAACGGTATTGCATACCTTTCCACGGGCCCTCTGCTGCGCGCTCATCCAGATCGGCGTCACTGGCGGGTGTGCCGGTTGGCGAGACAGCCGTGCCAGTCTTTTGCGCTTCGGTTTGCGTTTGCCCGGGCTCGGTGCCCGGTTTGGGTTGCGGTTTCTGCTTTTGGGCTAATGCGCTACAGGCAATCAGAAATACGAGGGCAATCGTTCGCAAGGTCTATTCCTCCGGAGACGTACACAATAAGCCTCTACAGGCTAAATTCTCAACAAAATCTTCACCATCCGGCAGAATCTCTTCGAGGCTCTATAATTCCAGTTCGCAGAAATATGAAGTATGAAAATCGAGACACCGGAGGCCGGCGTGAAACTGATCCGCTCATTTATTTTCTGCTGCATTGCTCTTTCCATCGCACAACTGAACGGCGCTCAAACAAGCGAAACTAAGGCCGGGGTCACGGGCAGGTTTTACGGCTACACAACTCAATCTTCGAATTCCGAACAGGAGTGGGAAAAGAAGTTTCAGGACGGCATCGTCGCCGGCAATGTGCGAGAGAACATGCGCCGCATGAGCGCGCGTCCACACCACGTCGGGTCTTCATACGATAAGGACAATGCCGAGTGGATTCTCGCGAAGTTCAAAGAGTGGGGATTCGACGCGCATATCGAAACATTTCAGGTTCTATTTCCCACACCCAAAGAACGCGTTGTAGAACTCGTGCAACCTACGCAGTTCCGGGCCAAACTGCAGGAACCGCCGGTTGCCGGAGATCCCACCTCGAGTCAAACCGCAGAACAGTTGCCCACCTACAATGCCTATTCGATCGACGGAGATGTGACCGCACCGCTGGTTTACGTCAATTACGGGAGCCGCGAAGATTACGAACAACTCGACCGCCTCGGAATTTCCGTAAAGGGCGCGATCGTGATCGCGCGCTATGGGGAAAACTGGCGCGGGATCAAGCCGAAGGTTGCGGGAGAACATGGCGCAATCGGCTGCATCATTTACTCCGATCCGAGGGATGACGGATTCTTTCAGGGCGACGATTACCCTAAAGGAGGCTGGCGGCCGAAAGATGGCGTCCAGCGCGGCAGTGTTATGGACACCGATTATCCGGGAGATCCGCTAACTCCGGGAGTGGGCGCGACGGCCAATGCCAAGCGCTTGCCTATCGCTGAAGCCAAGACCATCACAAAAATTCCTGTGCTTCCCATTTCATGGGGCGATGCCCTGCCCCTGCTCTCCGCGCTCTCAGGGCCGGTGGCTCCGGAAAAATGGCGAGGGGCGCTGCCGATCACTTATCACATTGGTCCCGGGCCAGCTAAAGTTCATCTCAAAGTTTCATCGAACTGGGACACGAAGCCGGTGAACGACGTGATCGCGACTCTGCAGGGTTCTGGCGCCGCCGACCAATGGGTAATCCGCGGCAATCACTTTGATGGCTGGGTCAACGGCGCCGCCGATCCTCTGTCGGGAATGTCGGCCGTGCTGGAAGAGGCCCGCATGCTGGGCGAGCTCCACAAGCAGGGCTGGAGCCCGAGGCGCACCATCATCTACTGCGCGTGGGATGGCGAAGAACCTGGATTGCTTGGCTCGACCGAGTGGGTTGAAACTCACGGCGACGATTTGCAGAAGCATGCCGTGGCTTACATCAATTCCGACGGCAATGGCCGCGGTTTTTTTCGCGCGTCAGGATCGCACGACCTGGAAAGAGTGATCAATGACGTGGCCCGCGAGATCAACGACCCGGAAAAAAACATTCCCGTCTGGCAGAGGGCTCGTCTTTCCCGCATCTCGAACGCCAAGAATCAGGAAGAACGGGCGGAGATTAGGAAACGCGGCGATCTCGCCATAGGATCGCTGGGCGATGGTTCCGACTACGCTTCTTTCCTGGATCATGCCGGCATCTCGGCGCTCAATATCGGCTACGGCGGCGAAAACGATG
>CAVQDN010000022.1:0-71438 GCA_963711275.1 uncultured Acidobacteriaceae bacterium
CTCACATCCCTGCTGCCGCGCTTCCTGGGCGGGCCGGCCACCCTGCACGAAGAATCCGGACGCCTCTTCATCGGCAGCGTGGCCACTCATTTCACCGCATCTCTAACCGCCGACAATCCTCCACGCCTGGTCTTCCACTTCACCGCCCCGGTAAATCCGAGCGTAGCCACTGAACCCGGAGCCCTCCGCATGACTTTCTCGCGCGAGCCGCTGGTCGCCCCCGCCTCGCCCACTCTTACCTTCGGCAACAAGGCCATTCCCTCTGCCATTTACAGTGAAGGAAACGGAGCGGCGGTAGTCACGGTGAATGCCGCAATCCCGGTGATGGCCGCCTTCAGCAAGGACGGCCGCACGGTCATCATCTCTGCCGCGTCCGCGCCCGTGGCCGGAACTCCGAACCCACAAACCGCGAAGCCCGCCGCGCCAGCTACGACGGCTCCTGCCACGCCGCAACCCGCTCCCGGAGCCACGGCTGCACAACCCGCCGCGGCTGCACCCGCACGCCGCTATTTCGCCGTAGTCAACGCCAGACCATGGCGGCGACGATCATGGAGAAACGCTGAGCACTACTCTCCTGGAGAAAGATGTCACCGTCGCCCTAGCCCGCGGTCTCCGCCAGGAACTCGAGAGCCGCGGCATCCCCACTCTCGTGTTGCGCGATTCCGACGCCAACCTCTCGCTCGACCAGCGCGCCGCCTCCGCCAATGCCAGTCATGCTGCCATCTACATCGCCTTGCACGCGGCCTCCAGCGGACACGGAGTACGCGTCTACACCGCGCTGCTCCCTTTCGGCAGCGACGATCGCGGCACATTCCGCTCCTGGACCACGGCTCAGCACACGTCATTGCCACTAAGCGAGACCGCCGCCAACGCAGTTGCCGCCGAAATGCAAAGACGCCAGATCCCGGTGCGCACCTTAAGCGCCGCGCTCCGTCCGCTGAATAACGTCACCGAAGCCGCAATCGCCGTCGAACTCGCGCCTCAAGGATCCGATTCCGCCCAACTCACCGCGCCCGATTACCAGCAATTAGTCACCAGCGCCGTAGCCACCGCGATCGCCGCCACCCGCGATCAACTGGGAGCCGCGCAATGACCGCCAAAGCAACGACAGTCAAATCAGTGGAATGTGGGGACCACTCAGTGGAATGTGGGGACGGCTGCCCCCGGCTGTCCAGTCGAGCGCAGCTCGACGGCTTCCACAACCCTGACCACCAAACCATCTGCGCACTCCCGCATAAGTTCAAACGAACAAGGTCAGCCATGAGGTGTAGCCAATGATCCCCCGGCACTTCGTAATCGCGATCACAGTGCTGCTGATCGCAGTGCTGGGCCTGACCGGTTACGCGTGGCACATGCGAAAAACGGCTGCCTCCACTCCGGTCGCTTCCACCGACACCCGTCCCCTGGCCCCGCCAGTAGCCGGACCCACCGAGCGCGTCACCCTGTTTGTGGCGCACGATAACGATGGCAGCCTACGCGCCGAGTCCGCCCAGATTCCGCTGCCTTCCGGACGCCAGCAGCGCGCCGAAGAACTTCTGCGCGCCCTGCTCTCGCTCTATCTTGATAAGTCCTCGCCCCACGTGCTGGGCCCCGGCGCCGAAGTCCGCAGCGTCTTTCTGGTCGACCCCGGCGTCGCAGTCATCGATCTCAACTCCGCCTTCGCCGACAAGCATCGCTCCGGAATCCTCGTGGAAGAACTGACCGTAGCGTCCTTGATCCACACCATCTCCGCCAACACTCCCGGGGTTCAAAAAGTAAAGATCCTCGTAGACGGAAACGAACGCGACACCCTCGCCGGCCACGCCGACCTCTCCTCGTTCTACGACGTAAGCGCAGTAAACCAGCTAGCCGCGCAACTCTCCCCGTAGAGACGTAGCTAGCTACGTCTCTCTCCTGACAGCGCCAATTCCGCTGAGCGCCCCCTGTCTCGCCGGGTGCCCCATGTCTCGCCGCTTTTGCGAGACATGGGGATTCTCTTCCACCAGGGATCGTGGAAAAGCATGATCGTGGAAGCACCGTGGAAGAGCGGCGCTTCCAGCGCCGCGTAAAGCGCCAGAATACATTCGGCTTTTGAAGGGCGGCGTAAAGTACCGCGGAAGAGCGGCCCTTTAAGGGCCGCGTAGAGTGCGGGGAATGATCCCGGGCTTCAGCCCCCGTGGCCGCATTCGCTGGAGAGATCGACCCGACATCCGATTCCCGCCGCACCCCATCATTTACAATCCCAAACACATGTTCTACCGCTCCGACAACCGATCTCCCGACCAACTCCGCCCCGTCGTCCTCACCCCGGACTTCATCTCCACCGCCGAAGGTTCCGTGCTGATTGAAGTGGGCAATACCCGCGTGATCTGCACCGCGTCGATCGAAGAGACCGTCCCATCGTTCATGCGCAACTCCGGCAAAGGATGGATCTCCAGCGAATACAGCATGCTCCCCCGCTCCACCCTGACCCGCACCCCGCGCGAGGTTTCCAAAGGCCGCCAGAGCGGACGTACCCACGAAATCCAGCGCCTGATCGGCCGTTCCTTGCGTGCCGTGACGGATCTGACGCGCCTCGGCGAACGCACCATCTGGATCGACTGCAACGTCATCCAGGCCGACGGTGGCACCCGCACCGCCTCCATCACCGGGGCATTCGTGGCCCTCGGCCTCGCCCTGGAAAAATTGGTGGACTCAGGAACGCTAACCTCCGTTCCGCTCAAAGACTTCGTCGCCGCCGTAAGCGTAGGAATTGTGGACGGAGAAATCCTTCTCGACCTCTGCTACGAAGAAGACTCCCGCGCCGACGTAGACATGAACTTCGTCATGACCGCCGGACACAAACTAGTGGAAGTCCAGGCCACCGCCGAGCACCAGGTTTTCGACGAGCAACAATTGTCGAAGATGATCGCCTACGCCCGCCAGGGCGTGCAGACTCTAATCGCCAAGCAGCAAGCCGTGCTGCAAGCGCTGACGCTGAGGCAATAGCCGCGAAACATGTGTGCCCCCTGGCACCTATGCCAGGATGGCTGCTCCCGCCCCGACTGAAGATAATTCCTCGTGCCTCGATTGAATCAAACAATCGTCAATGCGTGACATGGGGATTTTTCATCAATCAACTGGCAGTCGATGGGAGTTTGTGGAAGCCAGTGCGGGAAAAGGGGCTGTGTTCCACGGAAGCAGTTGGTAGAGAGCAACCGAGAACAGGATGCCGACTGGACGGCTTAGTGCCCCTACTCTATTAGCTTCCATCGTGTGATAATGTGCGACTGACGCGGGCACGGACGATCACGCGGGACGCAGGAGAATGAGCACAGGTGGCCGAGGTGCGAATGGCTGCGCGCGAATACGCCCTTTTTCTGCGGCTCTCGTTCTCGTCTTGTCGCTGACGGCGGCGTCTTGCGGTGGTGGTCGGGCGACACAGCCACAGCCACCACCAGCAGCGCCGTTCTTCCTCCAGGGCGCGGGTACGCTGAGGCCCCTGGTGACCGTTGGTAGTTCGATCCCGTATGGTATCGGTGCTACCCCGCCTACGGTCACGGCACATCCGGGCATGATTGCTGTCACAATTTCTGGGATGCCTTCCGGGCTGACCGTGAATCCCGATTCCTTCTCACTAGATCCAAACAGCAACACCGGACAGACAGTAACGATTACGGCTGCCAATTCATTGCTACCTGGCGTCTACCCCATCACAGTTACTGGCACGAACCAGAGCGGGAGCAACTCCATAACCGTCACCGTCGGCGTGATGGAACCGACACCGCCGCCCACGCCTATGCAAGCAAACGTCATCTATAGCTTCAGCGGCGCATCCGATGGCGGAGCCGCATCGGGTCCATTGATCTCGGACAACGCCGGGAATCTTTATGGCGCGACATACGAAGGCGGTACGTATGAGTTAGGAGGAACGGTATTCGAGCTTTCGTTTTCAAATGGTACGTGGCAAAAAACAGTTCTTTACAGTTTTGGTGACGGTCAGCCGTTAGGTGCTTTGGTTTTCGACGACACGGGAAATCTGTACGGAGTAACCGGGGAAACCGGCAATTTATGCAACCCAAACGGGTGTAGCGGTGCAAGCAAGGGAACCGTTTACGAGCTCACACCTACGGGATCAGGATGGCAGAGAACGGTGTTGCATACCTTTGGTGGCTCTCCAGACGGCGAGCAGCCGGACGCTGGCTTGGTGATGGACAAAGCGGGCAACCTCTATGGAACTACGGAGTACGGAGGCGATTCCTCTAAACTAGATTGCGGAGGGGGAGGGTGCGGCACGGTATTCACTCTGCAGCGCTCCGGGAATGGTTGGGTCTACACGGTGATCCACACCTTCGAGTATTCCGATGGAGCCAGTCCGCAGTCGGAGTTAATTATCGACCAACAAGGAAATCTTTATGGTACCGCCTTCACCGGCGGGGACAACAATTGCCCGTGGGTTCAGCGATCCGCGGTAGGCATTGTAAGTGGCCCCGAATGTGGAACAGTTTTTGAGCTGAGTTTATCGGGAGGTATGTGGCAAGAAAGCACGATATACACTTTTCACGCAAGCTACGAAGGCGCGGGTCCAACCGGGCTGCTGCTCGACTCGGTGGGCAATCTTTATGGCTTCACCACTTTCGGTGGTTTCGATACCCTCCTATGTGCTCAGTGCGGCAACTTTTTTAAACTGACCCCCGCCGGCAGCGGTTGGACGCTTACCCCACTCTATTACTTCCTGGGGGGTGACGATGGCCTGCAACCCTTCGCTAATCTGGTTCGCGATCAGGCGGGAAACATTTATGGCCTGACGCCAAATGGCGGCCCTCCGAACTGTGGCGATTCTAGTAGCGGCTATTACGGTTGTGGGGCGGTTGTTCGCCTTTCCCAAACCGGAGGGCTGGGCCAAACCGGGCAGGGCTTCGCAGAAACCGGATACTACGATTTTCCCGGCGGCACCGCTGGTTGGGTTCCTTGGTCACTCACGCTACGCAGTGGTCATCTCTACGGCACGGCACAGCAGGGAGGCTTACCTGGGAGTGGTGTAATCTTCGAGATTAGTCCCTGAGACGCAGTCCGGCATACACGATTTGTCCTCGGAACCACAATGCTGCGCGATGCTGGCTGTTCGGGGGCTGGCCCAGCCGTAGCCTAACACGACACGGGATGCCCCACCCGTGGCAGTTTCACGGGTGGCTGCTGCGATCTCTCCCTGGCATGTTCATCGTGGCATGTTCATCGGTCACAGACTAAATCGTCGCATTCCTGTTACATCGTTTCAATGCTGACAACTGCACCGCTACTACGGCTCCGGATACTCCCGCTTTATTGCCACAAGTTCCTATCAGCGCCGTCCCCTTCTCGGCACACCCCGCTCTCGCGATCTCTTTCTCGAGGTCATGTCTTCGAAGTGCCGTAGCAGATTCGCCAGCGCCCATCAATTTTTTGGTTTGGAGACGATTGGCACCGGTAAAGTGAACAAGGCCGCCTCTCGCCCAACATGGTAAGGCGGCCCTGCATTTAGTTTGCTGGGGAGAAGTCGAGCTTGGTGTCTCCGCTCAGGCTTACCGTGAGGGTCGTAGCCTTGCCGTTGTGCCACGCCGTTGCCTTGTATGTGCCATCCGGGACATCCTTGATCGAGTAGTCGCCAGCGTCCGTTTCGGCGAAGTACGGCGAGGGGCTGACCACGATAGTACCTGACATCTCAGTGTGCAATGAGCACAGCAGCGGCACATTCCCGGCGTTGTCATATTTGAAGCTCAAGGTCTTGCCCTTGTTGAAGGTGCCAACGTTGTGAGCGAGCTTTTTGTTGCCGGAAATATTCGGCCATAAGACGTTGTGAGCCACGCTATCACTGTTGGTAAACACGACTGTGGTGCCCTGCTGGATGACCAAAAACGCGGGTACGAATTTCATGCCCCGCTGATCCATCGCAGCGTTCTGGCTGGGCGCAGGATAGGATTTGGCGGGTACAGGCTCAAGCACCACCGCCGACTGGCCCGTCGCTTTGACGTTTCCGCTTAACGTTCCGGCGAAAGCACCAGGGCATAAGAACAGCAGGCCAAAGAGCAACGAAACGACTTTCATAAATATTCCTCCCTCAAATGCCACCCTTACTTGCGGGGTGGATACCGCGATAAGTACAAATATGCATCCGCCGCCTCATCCGGCGTGAGGTACGTAAAGACGGGCATGTGACCACGGACGGCTGCTGGGGGCGATCCTTCCAGCGCGGTCGCACCGGCTGTGACCTTGGTGACGAATTGGTTGAGATCCAGCCGCGAAGTGAAACTGCTGAGCGGCGGGATTTGCCCCGCCATCAACTCCCGGGGGCTGGGGTTATGGCCGACCGATGCATGGCAGATATGGCATGTGGACTTCACGATATGCTCGCCCACGCGCAAGGGCGGCTCGACCACCGGAACTTGCTCCTTCTCCGCGCCGGGGATGCCGGCAAGCTGCCGCAGGTATGCGAACAGCGAGCGGACTTCCACATCCGTGAGGTCGGGATTAGGCGAAGGCATGTCGGTCCCGCCCTTGTGAAGCCGGGTGAGCAGCATGTCCCTGGCCTGTTTGGCGAGCGCCGCGGCATCCTTCGAAGTCACGTCCATCCCAGCCTTCTTCATGCGGTCCATGTACATCCTTGCTGATGTGGCCCGCACGGGGTCGATGACGGAGTTTATCTCGGGCGGGGCGCCGCCGCCGGACGCGCCGTGGCAGGCTTGGCACTTCAGGCGGTACAGATCGGACCCATACAGTCGAGTGGTTTGCCCGGTGAACTTGTTGGAAAGCTGCAACGGAGGGTGCGGGGCCTGCCCTTCGCCGGGGATCGAGGCCGCGGGGCCGTAGACGAAGGACGACTTGCCCATGCTGGTTGCGTCAAACGCCCGGTGTCTTTGCTCCAGCCAGCTTTCTCCCTCCACCGGAGTCACAACTTGGGGGTACCCCGAACACGACAGCGCCACCAGGAAAAATACTACCGCTACTACCTTCGTCCATGTCTCATGCCGGTTTAGTCGCCTCACAAGACGAGCGTCGGCAAAAGGTATTAGGAGCATTCTTCCTCTTTGGTCTCGCAGATAGCAGCCTTCCTACTCGCTGTGTTTAGTGATCCATAAATGCGGCTGCCGACAAGATTGCCCGAACAGTCTGCTGACGTGTCGAACTCGTGCGGATGTGAGGGTCCAATCGTCGCTCATATGGTCATCACTAATCCTTTGCTCTCCCAAAGAAGGACAACGCAGCGGTTCTGTCGGCGGTCGCATTAAGAGTTACTTTTCAGTTTGAATTATCTGTCTCAAGATAACGTTGGGACCGTTCACAATTGCTCACTTCTCGCAATTATTCCCCAACCTGCGCGTTCCTCGCTGTGAGGTTGCCGAGATGGAAGCAGCAAACGCTGGTGGAGTGGAGACGGTAGTTGAGAACAACTCTGCAGCGGATGGGTTAGGTTGCTGTTGTTAACACGATTTCACTTGTTTGAGAATTAATGCAGCAGGCGCTGCTCTACGCGATCCACACCGTCTTGGCATTCACAAACTCGCGAATACCAAGCGCTCCCAACTCGCGCCCGTGCCCCGACTGCTTCACCCCGCCAAACGGAATGCGCGGATCGGAAGCGACCATCTTGTTGATGAACACCATCCCCGCTTCCAGTTCGTTGATGAAACGCTCGCGCTCTTTGTCGTCATTCGTCCAAGCGCTCGCCCCCAGCCCAAAGCGCACATCGTTGGCGATGCGGATCGCCTCATCCTGATCCTTCGCCCGGAAAATCGACGCCACCGGCCCGAAGAGTTCCTCGCCATAAGCGGGCGAACCTTTCGGAATGTTGGTCAATACGGTGGACGCATAGAAATTTCCCTTGCCCTTCAGCGGATGCCCGCCAGTCAGCACCTTCGCTCCCGCCTTCACCGTTTTCTGCACATCGGCATCGAGCGAAGTCACCGCATCGGCCGTAGCCAGCGGACCCAACTCAGTCTTCTCATCAAACGGATCGCCGATCTTCAGGTTCTCCATGCGGTCCACAAACTTGCGCTCAAACTCCGCCGCGATCGGCTCGGCCACGATAAACCGCTTCGCCGCAATGCACGACTGCCCGTTGTTGATGACCCGCGCCTCCACCGCCGTCTTCACAGCCGCGTTCAAATCCGCACTCGGCATCACAATGAACGGATCGCTCCCGCCCAACTCCAGCACAACTTTCTTGACTCGCTTCGCCGCTCCAATGCCCACCTGAATTCCGGCCTGCTCGCTGCCAGTCAGCGTCGCCGCCACTACCCGCGGATCGTTGAGCAGCGCATCCACCTGCGCCGAACCGATCAGCAGCGTCTGAAACACACCCTCGGGAAAGCCGGCTTCCAGGAAGATGCTCTCAATCGCCAGCGCGCACTGCGGCACATTCGACGCATGCTTCAGCAATCCAATATTGCCCGCCATCAGCGCCGGCGCCGCAAAACGAATCACTTGCCAGAAAGGAAAATTCCACGGCATCACCGCCAGAACCGGCCCGATCGGTAGATATCGTATGAAGCTCTTCTTCGCCCCCGTCTCAACAATTTCATCAGCCAGAAACCGCTCCGCATTTTCGGCATAGTAGCGGCACGCCGTCGTACACTTCACCGCCTCCGCGACGGCAGCCTTGTAGGGCTTGCCCATCTCCAGCGTCATCAAGTGAGCGAACTTGTCCTTGTCGCGCTCCAGAATCTCGGCCGCCTTCAGCATGCGTTTCGCGCGCACAGCAAACGGCGTCTTGCGCTCAGCCTTAAACGCGGTGACGGCAAGCTGCAACTTTTTCTCGATCTCAGCCTCCGAAAGCGCCTGAAATGTTTTGACTACTTCGCCCGTTGCGGGATTAATGGTTGCAATGGCCATGATGGCGGGACTTCCTTTCGTTTCTATGATTGGGCTTCGAGATTTTAAGGTTGCAGGACGCAAATCTAGGCGCGTGTGAGCCCGCAGACTGGTCAGACCACTATACTATTTTGGATTGCTGAACCCCGGAAGGCAGTATCTACTTTGCGTATATACAAGGGACATTCATGACTACTGCAAAGGTGTTTCGCTCCGGCAATAGCCAGGCAGTTCGACTGCCCAAACGATACCGGTTCAAGGGCAAGGAAGTGGAGATTTTCCGTCGGGGCAATGAAGTTGTTTTGCGGGAAAAGTCCGATAATCTGGCAGACGCCTTTGACCTGATCATCGGCTTGCCCGACGACTTGGAAATTCCGGATCGCAAAACGGATCTTCCACGGGAACGCGGAGGCTCGTGAATGGACACGCGCTACCTGCTCGACGCGAACATCGATCTTTGGATCGTGGCTGCGCTGTCCGCAGGACTGACCCTGGTGACGAATAACGAAAGGAATTCCGCCGTGCCCCTGCACTGAAGATCCAGAACTGGACCGCCTGACTTTGCTCCCCGTGGTTTACAATAATCCGTTCCGCGCACTCGTCTTCATTGTGCAATTCTGATTCTGCAATTCTGGAGGATCCTATGAAAATCACACCCGGCAAACTGGCCGGCCTTAAAAAAGTCTCGAACGAACGCGGCATCATCGCCGCCGCTGCCATGGACCAGCGCGGCTCCCTGCAAAAATCGCTAGCCAAGGAAAAAGGCGGCGAAATTACCGACGCCATGATGGAAGAGTTCAAGATCCTGGTCACCGAAGTTCTCACCCCGCATGCCTCCGCGATTCTGCTCGACCCCGAGTGGGGACTGCCCGCCTCCAAGCGCCGCGCCAAGAATGCCGGCCTGCTGCTCGCCTATGAGAAGACGGGATACGACAAGACCGGCCCCGGCCGCCTCGGCGATCTGCTCGACCACTGGTCCGCCCGCCGCCTGAAAGAAGCCGGCGCCGATTGCGTCAAGATTCTGCTCTACTACACGCCCGACGATCCCAAAGACGTCAACGACAAGAAGCACGCCTGGGTCGAGCGCATCGGCGACGAATGCCGCGCCAATGACATCCCCTACTTCCTTGAATTCGTCGGCTATCAGGAAGGCGCGGACGAGAAGGGTCTCGACTACGCCAAAAAGAAACCGCACATCGTGACCGAAAGCATGCGCGAATTCAGCAAAGACCGCTACGGCGTCAACGTGCTCAAAGTCGAAGTGCCCGTGAACATGAAATTCGTCGAAGGCACCAAATCGTTTGGCGGACAAAAGGCCTACACCAAAAAAGAAGCCATCGAGTTGTTCCACAAAGCCGCCAACGTCGCCACCAAGCCATTCATTTATTTGTCCGCCGGCGTCAGCAATGCTGAGTTCAGCGAGACTCTCGAACTCGCCGGAGAATCCGGCGTGAAGTTCAATGGCGTCCTCTGCGGCCGCGCCACCTGGAAAGACGGCATCCCGATCTACGCCAAGCAAGGCGCGAATGCCTTCCGCAAATGGCTCGAAACCGAGGGCGTAAAAAACATCCACAACGTCAATGACAAACTGAAGGCCGCAACCAGTTGGCATTCCATCTACGGCGTAGAACTAGTCCACGCATAGGGGTTGTTGGCAGAGAATAGAAATGGGTGCCCCATCCTAACGTCGCGCTCGTTGCGACGTTAGAGTGGGGATTTTGACTTTCCTAAACCCAACGCCAGCCACCCGCTAAAATATCCCGCATGTCCACCACCCTCATCACCGGCGCCTCCACCGGCATCGGATACGAACTAGCCAAACTTTTCGCCCGCGATCACCACAACCTGCTACTGGTCGCACGCAGCGCCGACAAACTCGCGCAAGTCGCGACCGAACTGCAACCGCACGGCATCACGGTAAAGACCATCGCACTCGATCTGGCCACGCCACTGGCGCCGAAATTTCTCTTCGACCGGCTGCAAAGCGAGAATACGACCATCGACATCCTCATCAATAACGCCGGCTTCGGCGCCCACGGCGAATTCGCCCAAATGCCCGAAGCAGAGATCCTCGGCCAGATCCAACTCAACATCACCGCGCTCACCGAACTCACCCGGCTGTTTCTGCCGCCCATGATCGAGCGCCGCAACGGCCGCATCATGAATGTTGCCTCCACCGCGGCTTTCCAGCCCGGCCCGCTGATGGCGGTCTACTACGCGACCAAGGCGTACGTGCTCTCTTTCTCGGAAGCGATCGCCAACGAGTTGCGCGGCTCCGGCGTCACCGTGACCTGCTTCTGTCCAGGAGCAACCCACACCGATTTCGCCAAGCGCGCGGGCACAGAAAATTCCCGTCTCTTCAAACAGGTCGGCGCCATGTCCGCGGAGACAGTCGCGCGCGACGGCTATCGAGCACTAATGGCCGGCCGCACCGTGGCCATCTCCGGCACGCACAACTGGCTCGTGGCCGAGTCAGTGCGTTTCGCGCCGCGCAAAGTAGTTACGGCCATCTCGCGCTGGGTAGCAGAAAAAGTCCCGTAGAGACGTTGCGAGCCACGTCTCTACAATACGCAATACATATTCATCACCAGCCCCGCGCCGTTTACAAATCGCTACTGACTCTTTGCAAACCTTTACCCGCGAAAAAGATACTTTGTGCTAGCGCACGGGTCTAAGCCACTGGGAGCAATATCCGATCCCCAGGTCCACAAATCGAAGATTGCACCTCACGGGCCTTCGACAGGAGGTAGCAAATGGTATCTACCAGCCGTTACCCCGTTTCGACCTTTCCAACTCTGGCCGGGACAATCACAAGAAAAACTTTCGCAGCATTCACAGCGCTACTTTTCACCGTCACCTGCATGGCGCAGGACACCGCTCAACCACCTTCACCGCATGATCCACAGAGCAGCACGCAGCCACAGCGCCAGTCTTCCATCGGCACCGTCAGCGTCACGCTTCCCGTAGGAACCAAAATCCCGCTTGTCCTCACGCACGACATCCGAAGCAAATCCATGCATCGCGGAGATCCCATCTACGCGCAAGTCAGCGCGCCCGTCGATTCCGGCAACCAGATGGTGATTCCGCCGGGAACATTTGTGCAGGGCACGGTGGCCCGGCTGCAACAGAAGCGAGGCCGCGCCGAACTTCATCTACAATCGATGGCAATCACCTTTCCAGACGGTTCCGTCGCTCCTGTCTCCGGACCACTAACCCTGGAGAGTGATGAAGGCTACGCTTTGAAAGACCCGGGCGCAGGCCGGACGATCGGCTTCGTCGCCTTGCCTGCGGCCGGCGCGGGCCTCGGAGCTTTGATCGGTCACTCCCTCGCCAGTCCACAAAGCAGCACCATCACCAGTTCGCTTCCGCCCGGTTGCACAGGACCTCCACCGGGATGTCTTTCGTCCAGCTTAAGCGTTCCTCCCAACAAGGGAGAAAGCACCGTGATTGGCTCCGCGGTCGGCGGCGCCATCGGACTGGTGGCTTCACTCACGCTCGTCGCCACGTCTAATAATTTTTTCCTGAACGTAGGAACGCCTGTCAACATGGTGCTGCAGCAACCTCTCTCGCTGCCGGAACCGCAGGCGGCAAACGCGGTTCAGGAGTCCATTCAACAGCCAGTCGCGGTGCAGCCTATCGCCAAACGTCCGTCACCGCCGCCGCCTTCTGTCAGCGATCACGGGACCTGCTATACGCCCGATACTCCAGGGACGCCGGACACGGTCATTCCGGGAGCCCCCGGACCTGATGGCGTACCAGGACCTTCAACCACGATACCCGGCATACCGGCAACTCCCGGCACGCCGTATCCGTGCCCTTAGGGACCAAGTGGAAAACCGAAGTGAAATGACAAGGATCGGACTCTTCGGTTTTCCACAGAGTTATTTTGGATATGTGACAAACAACCTTTACTGAGATTTCTATTCTGTCTAATTTGGAATGCGTAGGTGCCGGGTGTGGCGCTGCGCTAGCCTAGGAAACTCGCGGCCCCCGCAACCTCCCCATGTGAGTGAGGGACAGCTGGGACATCCGAAAGCCAGGGCGCTTTGGTAAGCTAACCCGAATAGCTCGGGACCGGCGCTCGCTGTGGGAGTGATCACTCCTAACGTTTTTCGCAGCAAGGAATAGAAGAAGAAGATAATAAAAGAGAGAGAGGCGAGAAACCAAGAAAGGCCACGTAGGGACAGCCGCCTCGGCTGTCCAGCCGAGCAAAGCCCGGCAGCCCCGCTTCCGGCCCAGCCGCGAGGACATCTCCATCCATGTCTTGCGCCGAGTCAAGAATTCCCAAAGCTACGACGCATCTCCTCGCCTAGGCCCCGCTCACCGCATTCTGCGCAAACTTAGCGACTCTGCGGCAAAAGTTCTTGTTGTACTCTTAAATTGTCGAAACCGGAAGCCGGAAGCCGAAAGCCGAATACCATGCCGACACTCATCCCCCAACCCACGCGCATTCAATCCGCCGGCAACAAACCTAAACTCATCGACGAATACGTCGGACGCGTCAACACGAAAACCTCCGGCGCCAGCGTTGCCCACATGCGCAGCCCGCAGGGCTGGCTCGAACCCGGCCAGAGTCCCGAATTCGACGAGTTCACCATCGTCTTGAAAGGCACGCTGCGAGTCGAACACAAAAACGGCGCGCTCGACGTGAATGCCGGACAAGCAGTCGTCGCCCACGCCGGCGAATGGGTCCGCTACTCCACGCCGCAAGAAGGCGGCGCGGAATACATCGCCGTATGCTTGCCCGCATTTTCTTTAGAGACGGTGCACCGCGACGAATGATCCCCGAAAGAAGAAGTCCGCATACACATAATTGTGATATGTTTACACATGAGGGCGAAACCATGCGGACCAACATCGACATCGACGATCGCTTAATGCGCCAAGCCATGCGCCACAGCGGTACGCGAACGAAGAAAGCAACCGTGGAGGCGGCTTTGCGCCTGCTTGTCGAGACCCATGCCCAGACCGCGATCCGCCGGCTCAAAGGTAAAGTTCATTGGCAAGGCAACTTGGACGCTTCCCGTCGCGGACGCGTCCAGGAATAATTAAGAGAACGCATGGTGATCGTCGATACAACTGTGTGGATTGACTATCTTGGAGGCGTCGAGAACCGCGAAACGGCGTGGCTCGAGACTGCACTGCGGCGCGAACGATTAGGATTGACGGACTTGATTCTGTCCGAAGTCTTGCAGGGCATTCGCGAGGACGCGGTCTTCGAGCGCGTGCGGAATGATCTGACGAAATTCCGAATATTCTCTACCGGAGGAACCAATCTCGCGATCGCGGCAGCCCAGAACTACCGCAACTTGCGCCGGGGCCGCTTTACCATCCGCAAAACAATCGACTGTTGGATCGCCACTTTCTGCTTGCTCTCCGGCCACACGCTTCTGCACCGTGATCGAGATTTCGACACATTCGAAAAGGAGCTAGGCCTCGCTGTTGTCCATCCTTAGACGCGCACCTCGCGCCCGACCTTCGCTCAGCGGACAGCCGAGGGCGGCTGTCCCCACATGCTTCTTGGTTTAGCTAAAAGCCAAGAGCCAAAAGCTAGAAGCCTCCCTCACTCCCACTCAATCGTCCCCGGCGGCTTCGACGTGACGTCATACACCACGCGATTCACGCCTTTCACTTCATTCACGATCCGCGTCGAAATCGTCTTCAGCACATCATGCGGTAGCGGGACCCAGTCGGCAGTCATACCGTCTTCCGAACTGACGGCGCGGATGGCGCAAGTGTACGCATAGGTCCGCATGTCGCCCATCACTCCAACCGACATGACAGGCAGCAGCACAGCAAAAGACTGCCAAATTTTGTTGTAGAGGCCGGCCTCTTTGACCTCGCTGACCACAATGTCGTCGCACTCGCGCAGCAGCGCCAGCCGCTCGGGCGTGACTTCTCCCAGCACACGCACCGCGAGGCCGGGCCCGGGAAACGGCTGCCGCTGCAGGATTTCGTCAGGCATGCCCAGGTCGCGGCCGATCTTCCGAACTTCGTCTTTGAATAAATCTTTCAGCGGCTCGATCAGCTTGAGCTTCATTTTTTCCGGCAGCCCGCCGACATTGTGATGCGACTTGATCACCTGCGACGGCCCGCGCACCGAGCGCGACTCAATCACGTCGGGATAAAGCGTCCCCTGCACCAGCCATTTCACCTTGCCTTCGGTCTTCTCGATGCGGCGCGCTTCTTTTTCGAATATCTTGATAAATTCATTGCCGATGATCTTGCGTTTCTTCTCGGGATCGCTGACGCCTTTGAGCTTTCCCAGGAAGCGGTCAGTCGCGTCAACCGCATCCAGATTCAGCTTGAGCTTGTCGCGCAGAACTTTCTGCACTTTCTCGAATTCGTTCTTGCGCAACACGCCGTTGTTCACGAAAACGCAAGTCAATCGCGACCTGCCTTTGGCATCGCGCAAGGCACGGTTGACCAGCACTGCCGCGACCGACGAATCCACGCCGCCCGAGAGTGCGCAAATCGCGCGCCCGCTGCCCACCTGCTGTTTCACTTGTTCAATCGTCGAATCGATGAAGCGCTGCGGAGTCCATGTCGGCTTCGCGCCGCAAATCTGGAAGATGAAATTCTTCAGCATCTGCGTGCCTTGCGGCGTGTGGTGCACCTCGGGATGAAACTGTACCGCGTACCATTTCTTCGCGGTGTTCTGAATGCCGGCCACCGCGTAGTGAGTCTTGGCCATCAGTTCGAAGCCCGGCGGCAGTTCGAGCGCTTCGTCCCCGTGCGACATCCATACCGCAAGCTTCTTGGCCAGTCCTTGAAAAAGAATCGATTCCGAAACGATATCGACTTCAGCGTGGCCGTACTCGCGCTTGTCGGCGGGACGCACCTTGCCGCCGAGCGTATGCACCATGAATTGCAGTCCATAGCAGATACCGAGCACCGGCAATCCCAGCTCGAACACGCGCGAATCCGCGGGCGGCGCGTCCTTGTCGTAGACCGACCAGGGCGCTCCCGAAAGCACGATGCCAACGGGCGCATAACCCTTGATCTCGTCGAGCTTCGCCGTACAAGGCAGCACAACGGAGAACACATTCTGTTCCCGGATGCGGCGCGCGATCAGCTGGGTATACTGCGCCCCAAAGTCGAGGATGACGATGCTCTGTGTGACAGAAGACTGGCCGAGTGCAGACTGGTTGCGCGGGGATTGAATTTGCCGGGATTGTTTTTCCACGAATGAGTTTCTCAAATTCGGACAGAGACTGTAAAGGACCTCATTCGTAGAGACCTTGCTTGCAATATCTCTCTTCGCCATCGTCAGGAACGCTGCCGGCGAGAGACGTAGCGAGCTACGTCTCGACGGCGAGATTCGGCACATCGCTCAGAATCGGTTCATCACGGTCGATGGTGGTCTGAAGCGGCGGTGTTCGCGGGAATGTTCGCGGCAGCGGAGCGGGGGGCAACGGCATCAGCAAGGCCAGCGGCGTTTCCGCGATGCAGACGTATCCCGCGAGACGCGCCATGTAGAGCCAATCGGCGAAGGCCAGGTAAATCAATGTCACCAGAATCATTCCCGCGACAATCACCCGCCCCGGAACAATCCCCGCAAATCCCAGCGGGACTGACACGACCGTAGTTGCCACGACGAACACGACCAGATGCGCAAGCCCCATCCAGGTGCTGACGGCAAAGACGGCGCCCGTCCGTTCCCGCGTAAGGGCCACGGCAGAGGCAATGGCACTCGCTGCGTCCTCAGCATCTCTGACGGCGAAAATGCCGGCCAGCGACAACAGCCAGTTCAATGCCCACCACAAATAGCAGATCAGCCCGGCCAGGGGCAGGAACAAAGAAAACGCCAGTCCGGGTTGAGGATTCGCGTCTGGCGAAACGAATCCGGCAACAACCGCCGCACCCACGAACCCCAGGACTGCGGCGAGCGCCAACACGACGCGCAGAAAGTTGAGCCTCAGAAGCGAAGCAAAAGATGCCGTAGAGACGTTGCTTGCAACGTCTCTCTCACCATTATTGGGAACGCCGCCGTCAAAGATGCTGCCGGCAACGTCTCCACGAAAATAATCCAGCAAGCCGCGCACAGTGGCGATCCGGCCCACGGAGCCGACGAAAATCCAGAGAACGCTCAGCAGCAATGCCGTCAACAACGCCGCCATCGCGGCCCGGTTCAGACTTCCGCGCAAAATATGAGCGATCGCCTCGGCGACAAAATACGGATGCCGCGTGCGCAGAAAAAGCAGCTCCCCGTTAGTGACCGGCAAGGTATCGAAGTATTCGAACAGGCCGAAGATAAAAACCGCCGCCGCGGTTGCGCCCACAATCCAGCGCCACATGATCTCCGCCAGCGTCAGCGAAGGCCGTCGGAACGCGGCGCGAAACCCTTCGAGCGTGGGCGAGATAGCCATGTGAGCCTAGGATAACTGATCCGCCGAAATCGCGAATGTAGCGCCTGGACTGGACTCCACAAATAATTTCATCCTGAGTTCAGTATCGACTCCTAGCAGTGGAGCCGACGCTAAGTCGAAGGATCCGTGCTCACATAACAGAGCCCGTAGTGGGGACGGCCGTTCTCTTCTTAACGTACAGAATTCCTCATCGTGAGAATTCCTAAAGCATCAAGCGGTGACAGGGGTGGCCGCGAAAAATCTTGACGTATCTTGACACGATATTTCCTCCGACCTTGCATCCGCCCCTCATTACCGAGCATCTTGATAGATATAAGCACGATCATACGGTCGCCCGCAGTTTTCGTTTTGTCGAGAACGGGGCGGATTTACTAACGATTCACATCCTCGGAGGAAAACATGAAATTTGGAGCATCATTGGCTTCATGCGCAGTATTCGCAGTCGTGTTATCAGCGGCGGCTTTTGCCAAGGACACACATTCCGGCAAATTCACGCTGAGCGAGCCCGCAAGAGTGGGCACCACCCAACTGCAGCCCGGAGACTACAAGGCGGAGTGGAGCGGGCCCGCGGATAACCTGCAGATCTCGATCATCCAGCGCGGCCAAACGGTCGCCACTACGCAAGGGCAGATCAAGAATCTGCAACAGCCCGCACCTTACAGCGCCGTATCCGAGAGCACTCTGGCCGACCAGACCAAGAAAGTCGATGAGATCGATTTCAACCACAGCACGGAAGCGCTGCTGGTTGGAGGCGAATAGTCTTTACCCGACACTCGACGGGCAGCTTCGCGGCTGCCCGTTTTTCCTTCTACCTTATCTGACTACGATATTCAGCAACTTACCCGGCACATAGATCTTCTTGACAATCTGCTTGCCTGCGATCCCCGCCCGCACCTTCTCATCGGCCAGCGCGCGTTCGACAACGGTTTCTTCCGTGGCGTCCGCCGACACGACGACACGGCCGCGTAGCTTGCCGTTGACTTGCACCGGGATTTCGATTTCTTCTTCTTTCGCTAGCAGCGCGTCATACTTCGGCCACGGCGCTTTCAGCACGTTCCCTTTTTCTCCCAGCATCTCCCAGAGTTCGTGCGCAAGATAGGGCGCGAAGGGCGCGAGTAAGAGCACAAGCTTGCGCTGGACATCGGCCAGAAATGGCGCCGGAATTTCGTTCCTGGCAATCGCCTCTTCCGCGCCATACAAAACGTTGACCAATTCCATGATCGCCGAGATGCAGGTATTGAAGTGCCAGCGCCCCTGAAAATCGTCGCTGACGCGCTTGATTGTCTGATGCAGCTTGCGTTGAATGGCGCGCGCCGCCGGCGGCAGAGACGTTGCTTGCAACGTCTCTGCGTGCGGCGTTCCGGAAGATGCCGAGCGAGACGTTGCGAAGTTGTTTCTGACCATGAAGCGATACACGCGCCCCAGGAACCGCTGAATGCCTTCGATGCCGGAATCCTGCCAGTCGAGATCGCGATCGGGCGGCGCGGCGAACAAACTGTAGAGACGCGCGGCGTCGGCTCCATAGCGCGCCACCATCTCGTCGGGCGAAACCACGTTGCCCAGGCTCTTCGACATCTTCGCGCCATCTTTAATGACCATGCCCTGCGTGAACAGACGGTCGGCGGGCTCGTCGTTGGTGATCATGCCCAGGTCGCGCATGAACTTCGTCCAGAAGCGCGAGTAGATCAGGTGCAGAATCGCGTGCTCGACGCCGCCGATGTATTGATCGATGGGAAACCAGTACTGTGCGATCTTGCCGTCGAACGGCGCATGATCGTTGTGCGCGTCGGTATAGCGATAGAAATACCAGGACGAATCGACGAACGTGTCCATGGTGTCGGTCTCGCGGCGCGCCGGGCCGCCGCATTTGGGACACGTGGCGTTGACGAATTCCGGCACTCGCCCAAGCGGCGATCCGCCAGTCAGCGTGATGTCGACATTTTCCGGCAAGATCACCGGCAGATCTTTTTCCGGCACGGCGACAATGCCGTCTTTCTCGCAATAGAGCATGGGGATCGGCGTGCCCCAGTAACGCTGCCGCGAAATCCCCCAGTCTTTCAGGCGATAGGTAACGGTCGCTTTGCCGAATCCCTTTTTCTCGGCATCCGCCGACATCTTTTTGATCGCTTCGTCGCAGGCCAGGCCGTTGTAGCGACCGGAGTTGATCAGCACGCCTTCGTGCGCAACGAACGGCAAGCGGCGGTTCCGCAACGGTCTCTTCAGGATCGCTGGAAAGAGGAACCACGACCAGCCGAATTTCCAGCTTATATTTCTTGGCGAATTCGTAGTCGCGCTCGTCGTGCGCGGGCACGCTCATGATGGCGCCGGTGCCGTAATCCATCAGGATATAGTTCGCAACCCAGACGGGCACTTTCTCGCCATTGAATGGATTGATGGCGTAGCGCCCGGTGGGCACGCCGTGCTTTTCGATCTCGCCGATATCGCCCGCTTCTTTGGCTTTTCGCTGCTCGGCGATGAGTTGATCGACCTTCGCGCGCAGGCTGGCATTCGTCGCCGCAAGGTCTTTGACCATAGGATGCTCGGGCGCAAGCTGCACCGAGGTCGCGCCGTAAGATCGTATCCACCCGCGTGGTGAAAACGCTGATGGTCGAACCCGCCGGAACCGACTCGCACCTCCGCTCGAGTTTGAAATCGACCAGCGTGCCTTCGCTGCGGCCGATCCAGTTGCGCTGCATGGTGCGAACTTTTTCCGGCCAGCCTTCGAGCTTGTCGAGGCCGCGAAGCAATTCCTCCGCGTACTTCGTCGTGCGCACGAACCACTGCTCCAGTTCGCGCTGCTCGACGAGCGTGTCTTCGTGACGCCAGCAGCAGCCGTTTACGAACCTGCTCGTTGGCCAGCACGGTGCAACACTTCGGGCACCAGTTCACTTTGCTCTTCTTGCGATAGGCCAGTCCGCGCTCGAAGAGCTTGAGAAAGAACCACTGGTTCCAGCGGTAGTAGTCCGGCAGGCAGGTAGTGACCTCGCGCGACCAGTCGTAGGCGAAGCCCAGGCGCTTCATCTGCGCCTTCATGTTGGCGATGTTGCCTAGCGTCCATTGGCGCGGCGGCGTGTTGTTCTGGATGGCCGCATTTTCCGCGGGCAAGCCAAACGAATCCCAGCCCATGGGATGAAGCACGTTGTAGCCGTTCATCCACATGTAGCGGGCGAGCGCGTCGCCGATGGAATAGTTGCGCACGTGTCCCATGTGCAGCGCGCCCGAGGGATAAGGCAGCATTTCGAGCACGTAATATTTTTTCTTGGTCGAGTCGGGCTCGGCGGCATAGAGCGAGGCATCCTGCTTGCCAGCGCTCAAACCACTTGGTCTCGACGCGCTGGGGGTCGTAGCGCTCGTCGCCGGAGGACGAGGCGCGGCGAGCCCGGATTCAGAGCCGTTGGTCACACCGCTTGGCAGTTTTTTCCTCGATCGCCATAGCAGGAATACCTTGTAAATAGTCCTTTATTTTACACGTCGCGCGCGAAAAACCGAGCCGCGAGCACAAGACTAGCATTCTCCCGAACTTCATCCAACCATATTGATCAGAGTTCCAATCGGCGGAATGGTGATGCGGATCTCGTCGCCGATCTTCAAGGTGAAACGAATCCGGAGGCACGATGCCGGTGCCGGTCAGAAGAAAGCAGCCATGCGGGAAACTGTGATTGCGGTAGAGGTACTCCACAAGTTCCTCTAGCTTCCGCTTCATTTCTTGCAGGGTGGTCGCGCCGGAGAAAATCGCGACACCGCCGCGACGAATTTCCAGCGCAATTTCCGTGGTGGCCAATAAGGGCTCATTGCCGATCAAAAGGCAGGGCCCGAGGGCGCAACTGCGGTCGTAAACTTTGGCTTGCGGAAGGTAGAGAGGATTTTCGCCTTCGATGTCACGCGAACTCATGTCGTTGCCAATGGTGTAGCCAGCGATCTTGCCGCCGGGTGTGACCAACAGGGTCAACTCAGGCTCCGGCACCGACCAGGAAGCATCGTCGCGGATCGCGACCTTCGCGCCTGGTCCCACCACCCGATGCGGCATCGATTTGAAGAACAGCTCCGGCCGCGTCGCGTGATAAACGCGGTCATAGAAATCTCCGCCGCCGGCGCTTTTCGACTCCTCCATGCGCGCATTGCGGCTGCGATAGTACGTCACGCCCGCCGCCCAGACCTCCTGGCTGCCGACGGGTGCAAGCAGGTCCTGCGGCGCGGTGCATTCGTCGGCTTCATTTCACGAATGAGCGTGGCGCAGATAATCGACCCAGGTCTTCGCGGGTCACCAAATCGTCCCAGGAAGACGCGTTCGAAGATCGTTAAAGAGTAAAAGTGGGCATTGTGCTCGGCCACAATGCCGTGGCGGGAACGGTAGAGCTTCATGAAGTTGAGGATGCCATGGCAGAAGAGTATCGGCGCGTAGAGACGTTTGCTTGCAACGTCTCTCTCGCCGTCGTCTGCGTATGCTGCCGGCAAGACGCAGCAAGCTAGCTCCCTACGACCAGCTTTTTTAATGCATCGACATTTCGGCGGTCGTCTCCCGGCTCGATCGATCGGCGTTTCCGCGATGAACGCCGCATGCGCCAGGCGCAGATCGTTGAGCAGAATGCGAAACGTTTCTTTGCCGATGGTTCCCTTCCCTATGTGCTGATGCCGATCCAGCTTCGATCCGCGCGCGGCTTTGGCGTCGTTGCAGTGCCAGACTTTCACTTGATTCAGTCCAATCGGTCGCATCGAGATGCCGTAAGGTTGCGTAGAGGCCTTCTTCACTGACAATGTCGTATCCAGCCACATGGGTGTGACAGGTATCGATGCAGGCAGCCGACGGGAACGATTCCGCGCAGCCGCTCCAGAACTTCCGCGACCTGCTCGAAGCTTCCGCCGAGAGAGAATTCCGCGCCGGCGGTGTTCTCGATCAGAATGGTCAAGCCGCCCTTGGCCAGGTCGAGCCCTTCGGTGGATGCGGCAATAGCGGCGGCGGTGCGAAGCAGACCTTGCTCGCGGTCGGCGCCGCGAAACGAGCCAGGATGCAAGACCAGATATTCCGCGCACAGAGAAAGCGCCCGCTCCACTTCGCCGCGAAACGCCTGCATCGACTTCTGCAGAAAAAGTTCGTTCGAACTGGCAAGGTTCACCAGATAGTTGGTATGAATCACCAGCGGCTTCAGATCGTAACCGGCGCGCAGCCGGTTCATCTCCGCGCACTGCAACTCGCCGAGCTCATAAGGAGCCCATTGCCGCGGGCTGGAAGAGAAAATCTGAAATGTATTGCAGCCCAGCCGATAAGCCCGCTCGGCAGCGTTCTGCACTCCTCCAGCGGAAGAAGTATGAATGCCGATGCGGCGGGAAGTAAGGCGGGGCGCCCGCTTCGGCGCAGGCCGCTTAAGAATGTCCTGTTCCTGCGCCATGGAGCGAGGCATGGCGGAAGTATAACCAGACGACGCCTCGCTTTGCTCGGCGGGACGGGCGAAGGCGCCCGTCCCCACACACGAACATTGTTCTCGATTGTCATCCAGAGCGAAGTTGCCGTGCGCGAAGCGCACGGCAACGCAGTCGAAGGATCCCTTTCACTATCCGATAACCCAGGCTCGGTTAGGCATTCGAGCGACAGTCCTGAAACACTTCGCAAAGAATTCCCTGAGTGGTTCGTCGTGGTTGTAGGGATCCTTCGACTCCGTTTTCGTCCGCTTCGTGGACGAAAACTCGCTCAGGACGACAAACCCGGCGAAACCCTGCTTCATTTGCGGTGCAGGTGCGGGCAAAGGTAAACTTGAGTGGCCTTCTCCTGCGGCCGCGAGCACAGTCGGGCTTCGCTCGACGGACAGCCGAGGGCTTGCCCTGAGCGAAGTCGAAGGGCGGCTCGTTCCTAATAGTCCTTTCCTAAGGTGAATTTATGTTAGTCGTCATGCAGGCGCAGGCCACGGAAGAGCAGGTGCGCGCCGTTTGCCAGAAAATTGAGAAGCTGGGATATCGCGCGCACTCCATGCCGGGCGCGCAGCGCACCGCCATCGGCATCACCGGCAACAAGGGCGAAGTCGAGCAGGGCACGCTGGAAGAGATGCCGGGCGTGCAGGAAGTCATCAAGGTCTCGAAGCCCTACAAACTGGTCAGCCGCGACGTCAAGCAGGACAACACGGTCATTCGTTTTCCCGGAACCGCTGCCACTATAGGCGGTCCGGGACTGGCGATTGTCGCGGGGCCGTGCGCCATCGAAACTCGCGAGCAGGCATTCACCGTGGCCGAGCGCGTGGCTCGTGCAGGCGCGCAGTTCTTCCGCGGCGGCGCCTACAAGCCGCGCACTTCTCCCTACTCTTTTCAAGGATTGGAAGAGGAAGGCCTGCGCATCATGGCGGAAATCCGCCAGCAGTTTGGCATGAAGATCATCACCGAGGCCATCGACCACGAGTCGCTCGACCTGGTGGAAGAGTATGCCGACGTGATCCAGATCGGCGCCCGCAACATGCAGAATTTTTCTCTGCTGAAGCGTGCCGGCCGCGCCCGCAAGCCGGTGCTGCTGAAGCGCGGCATGTCGGCCACGCTGGAAGAATTCCTGATGGCGGCCGAATACATTCTGAGCGAAGGCAATTACAACGTGGCGCTTGTGCGAACGCGGCGTCCGCACCTTCGCCGACCACACCCGCAACACGCTCGACCTGAGCCTGGTGCCCGCGGTGCAGCGCCTCAGCCATCTGCCGATTCTGGTCGATCCCAGCCACGGCACCGGCAAGCGCAACAAAGTCACTCCGCTGTCGCGCGCAGCGGTGGCTGTCGGCGCCGATGGATTGATGGTAGAAGTACATCACAAACCGGATGAAGCGCTCTCCGACGGCCCGCAGTCGCTGTTCCCCGATCAGTTCGATGAACTGATGCAGCAGGTGCGCCAGATCGCGGCGGTGGTGGGAAGAACCGTGCCCGCGATTGGCTTGCGGGAGCAGGTGGGCGTCAGCAAGTAGGTAGACGACTCGATTCTGGAGAACTCGTGAATAACACCAAGCTAGTCCTGGCGGCGAGCGCCGTGTCCAACGTGTGCCGCACAACGAACAACAAACACACCCGACGAACAGGCCCACAGACACCCGAAGGAATCCCGAACACAACGGGCTGATCTCCAAGCATGCGTTTCTGCTTTGGGGGAGTGCGCTGCTGGCGCAAGATCCGCCGCAGGAATCGCAGACCATCGTTTACGACCTTGACCACGTAAGACCGGATGTAACAGCTCCCAAAGCTGTCTACACGCCCAACCCCGAATACACTGATCGAGCACGCAGGCAGAAAATCCGCGGCTCGGTTGCGCTTTCGATCGTCATCACAGATAAGGGTGTGGTCCGCGACGCCAAGGTGGTCACAGGCTTGGACAAAGATCTCGACAAGCAGGCATTGAAAGCCGTCGCCTCCTGGCGATTTGAACCCGCCACCAAAGATGGAAAGCCGGTCGCGGTGCGCGTAAAGGTCGAGGCCGACTTCAAACTGTATTAAGAAATTCACGATGCCGTCGAAGTTCGACGAGCAAATTCCTGGATCTGTTACATATAATCTGATAATCTGATTTTATGAAAAAGCAGGTTATCTCGGTCACCGAGGCCGCGCGCAACTTCGCCGAGTGTGTAAATCGTGTGCGTTATCAAAACATGAGTTTCGTGCTGCTCAAGAACGGCACACCGGTGGCACGCCTTGTTCCAGAGGGTAAGAAGGGCTGTACGGGCCCGGAATTGGCAGAGGCGCTGAGGAAGGTGGACCTGTCGCAAAGCGATGCCAGGGCATGGCACCGGGACTTGGTGGCGGCACGCAAGGCTTTGAAACCTCCTAAAAATCGATGGCGATAATCCTCGATGCGGATGTAATTATCAAAGGCGAGAAGGGAGCCTTCGACCTCATCGGATGGCTGGATTCTCAGACCGGCCAGGATTTGGAAATCGCCGCGATCACCGTCGCCGAACTGTGGCATGGAGTCGAACGAGCGACAGCCGCGCATCGAACAAAGCGCGAGCGTTACCTGCAGACGGTTCTCGATAGGCTGGACGTCATTGCTTACACTGAAACGACAGCTTTCGTTCATGCCAGGCTTTGGGCGGATCTTGAGTCTTCCGGCAAAATGATCGGGTCGCATGACCTGATCTTGGCTTCGATAGCTTTGGAACGCGGCAGCGTGGTGGCGACTTTGAACAAACGACACTTTGTCCTGGTTCCAGGTCTTAGAGTCATCGAGCCCAGGTACGAGCCAAAGTGAGGCGCCGCAGAGCCGCCCTTCTGCTAATCTTTCTTCTTCCTGAGCAGACCGCTACCTTGCGAAAACTCCTCTTCATCGTTGTTCTGATTCCCATCCTGGCCGGGGCCGGCTGGTGGTATTTCCGCGAGCAATCGCTTCCCGACTATGGTCCCGCTTACCGCGAATACGCTTACGTCACCAATGGCAAGAGCAACACGGTCAGCGTAATTGACCTGCGCACATTCTCATTATTCAAGACTATTCCGGTGGGCAGCGAGCCCACGGGGATCGCGGCCAACAAGAAGAAAAATGAAATTTACGTGGTCAATGCGGGCTCCAGCAACGTCAGCGTGATCGACGCGGAGATGAACACGGTAGTGGCAACAATTGGCGTCCATGCCCGGCCGTACTTCATCGACGTGGCGGAGGACGGCAAGCGCGCCTATGTCGCCAACTCGGCCTCCTCCAACGTGAGCGTGATCGATCTGGAGACGCGGCTGGTGATCGGCAACGTGCGCGTCGGCGCGTCGCCGGGGCTGGCGCGGGTTTCGCCGGACGGTTCGACGGTCGTAGTCAGCAATCGCGGTGACAATACGGTCTCGGTAATTGACACGAAGTTCCTGCGCGTGCGCGCAACCCTGCCGGTCTGCCAGCAGCCAGAAGACATTGCGATCCTGCCCGACTCGAGCAAGGCATTCGTCGCCTGCTCCGGCTCGGCGCAGGTCGCCTCGATCGCTCTCCAGAGCGGCAATCAGAAAAACGCTAATCAGAAGAGCGACCGCCTGATGGCGCTGCTCGACGTAGGCCGCACCCCAGTCAGCCTCACGCTGAAGCCCGACGGCGGCGAGTTGGTGGTGTGCAATTTCGATTCCGACAGCATCTCGATGATCGAAACTGGAAACGACGAAGTGGGCAATAGCCTGGAGATTGGACAACATCCGTCCCGCGGCGTGGTCACGCTCGACAATTCACGGCTCTACGTCACCAACTTCGGTTCAAATAGCGTTGCAGTCTACGACATTGATATCGGACGTCGCATCGGCACGCCGCTGATGGTCGGAAGCCGTCCCGATGGCCTCGCGCTGACGCCGGATGAGAATTATCTTCTGGTGCTCGACACGCAGTCGGGTGACGTGACCGTGATTCAGAAACGAAGGCCACGGCGTACGTTGGAGACGTCGGAGTATTCGCTGCTGACGCTGATTCCAGTGGGCATGCAGCCCAACGCAATCGTGGTGAAAGCGTTCATCGCCAGCAAACCCGCGAAGAAGTGAGGGCTCGCCACAATGTTTTGTCATCCGAACTTTGTCATCCGAGCAAATACTTCGTTATTTCGAGCATCCAAGCAAATACTTTGTCATTCCGAACAACGCGAGGAATCTGCTGCTTGCCGGTGCCGGCTGACACCAGATTCCTCGTCGCTTCGCTTCTCGGAATGGCAAGGAGAGCGGAGCTATACAGTCGCGGGCTTCCCGCATAACTTGTCGAATGCCGCCTTCAGGTCGGCGGCAATCGCCGGCGCTTCGCGTGATTCGATGTCGCGGCGCTGCATCATGTAGACGAGTTCCCCGTCGCGCAGAATCGCGATCGATGGCGAGGACGGCGGATATCCCGTGAAGTAGCTGCGCGCGCGGTCGGTGGCTTCCGTTTCTTGCCCGGCAAATACGGAGTAGGCGTGATCGGGCCGAATGGAATTCTGCAGCGCCATGCGCACGGCAGGACGCATGCGTCCGGCGGCGCATCCGCAAATCGAGTTCACGACCACCATCGTCGTTCCGGGACGGTTCTTCAGCGCCCGGTCCACTTCCTCGGCGGTGCGCAGCTCTTCGATTCCCAAACGCGTCAACTCCTCACGCATGGGCACGACCATAATTTCGGGATACATCGGCATAATAGATTATTCCTCTGATTGATCTCTGTGTCCCTATTGTACTCGCCATTTCCCTGTCATCTTGAGCGAAACTTTGGTCCTGTCATCTTGAGCGAAGTTGTCGTCCGCGAAGCGAACGGCAACGCAGTCGAAAGATCCCTAACCGATTCACGCACCGGCTGGCGTGTCAGGGCGGTTTCCTGAGCTCCGGCATCCTACCTGCGAGCGCGCGGCTGCATTCAGTCGCGGTGAAACTGCTAGGGATCCTTCGACTGCGTGGCTGTTTCGCAATCGCGAAACAGTCACTTCGCTCAGGATGACGAATCAAGCCGATCCGCGAAAATACTGCCGCTGTGTATATTGAAACGGACTCCAAATGCTGCTCCAGGAAAATGTTTCGCTGGCTCCGCTGACCACCTTCCGCCTCGGAGGTCCCGCGCGTTTCTTCGTGGAAGCCAAATCGGTTGGAGAGGTGCAAGAGGCGATCGCATTCGCGCGGGCGAAGAATTTGCCACTCTTCATCCTCGGCGGCGGCAGCAATCTGCTCGTGGCCGATGCCGGCTGGCCCGGGCTGGTTGTGAAGGTCGCGATCCCCGGCATCGAGCCGCGCGCGAGCGAGGTCGATGGCAAAGCGCTGTTCGACGTGGGCGCCGGCGAATCCTGGGACCGCTTCGTTTCACATGCCGTTATTGCGCAGTGCGCGGGAGTCGAGTGCCTGAGCGGAATCCCGGGCAGCGTCGGTGGCACGCCCGTACAAAATGTCGGCGCCTACGGACAGGAAGTTTCGGAGACCATCGAATCCGTCGAAGTGCTCGACTTAAAGGATAGCCAGGTGCGCGAGTTGTGCCGCGAGGCCTGCGGCTTCGCCTATCGTTCAAGCATTTTCAATACGACAGAACGCGGGCGGTTCGTCATTCTGCGCGTCGCCTACGCCCTCACGCCCGGCGGCGAACCGCGCATCGCCTACACTGACCTGAAACGGCACTTCGAAGGCCGTGAGACGCGGCCCAATCTCGCCGAGACTCGCGAGGCAGTACGCCACATTCGCGCACTGAAAGGCATGCTGATCGTCGATGGCGATCCCGATTCCCGGAGCGCGGGATCGTTTTTCAAGAATCCTGTCATCTCCCAGGAGCAGCACGAAGACTTGAGAAGCCGAGCTGCGGCGCGGGGATTGACCCTGCCCAGCTATCCCGCGCTGGAAGCCAGCAAGAAAGTTTCGGCGGCCTGGCTTGTCGAGCACTCGGGCTTCGCCCGCGGATACGGCTTTGGCCACGTCGGCATTTCGACCAAACATGCGCTGGCCCTCGTGAATCGCGGCGGCGCCTCTGCCGCCGAAGTCCTCGCCTTGAAAGATCAGATCCAGCAACGCGTCGAGCAAATCTGGGGCGTGCGCCTGGAGCCGGAACCGGTGATGGTCGGCTTCTAAGAGCAGTTCCCAGTTGTCAGTTGTCAGTTCTCAGTTCCCAGTTCTCAGTTCCCCAGTTCCCAGTCGTCAGTTGTCAGTTCCATCCTCAAATTTGTCATTCCGAGCGAAGCGAGGAATCCGCTTTCTCTTGCTTGCGCCACAGCAGATGCCTCGCGCCAAAAACAAGGCGCTCGCAATGACAGACTCTCTTTAAGTTCCGCAAGCAACGTCTCTACGGACGTTCCCTCTCAAGAAATTCCTGAACAAAATCTGGCTCGGGACGGTCTTCATGAGTGAGGGCAGACACGTGGTGGCCGGAGAGGCGATCCTGAGCGGAGCGACACCGATCGAGCGCACCGACAACGAGCGTTGTCAGGACGAGAAGCTGGAAGCGCTGGTCCGGGAGCATTCGCGGCTGGTCTATCGCATCGCTTATGCCGTGCTGCGCCGCCATCACGACGCCGAAGACGCCACGCAGGAAACGTTTATGCGAGTGCTGCGCTACAGTTCGAAGCTTGCGGCCGTGGAAAATCAGAAGACGTGGCTGGCGCGAATCGCCTGGCGCGTCGCCGTGGACCGGAGCATGCAGCTCGGGCGTACGCGGGAAATTCCTCTGGAAGATCCCGAAAAGCCGTTGCCGGAAGTCGCCTCTGCGGACGATCCGGCGGATGAGACTGTGCAGGGCGCGCAGGTCGGTAGCGCACTGGAACGGATGGTCGCTGCGCTCCCCGAAAAACTGCGCGAGCCGTTGATCTTGTCGACGATTGAAGAAATGTCGCCTGGAGAAGTCGCCGAGACATTGGGCATCAACGAAGCGGCGGTGCGGTCGCGAGTCTTCCGGGCGCGGCAGATATTGCGGGAGAAGTTGGCGCGACTGATTGATAGAAAACAGATTGGCGGAAAACAGCTTGACAGAAACCGGTGACAACCATGGCGGACATGAAGCAGGACGAACTAGATCGCATACTCGATGCCGCGCTGGCGAAGTACGCGGCGGTCGAGCCGAGGCAAGGCCTCGACCAGCGGGTGCTGGCGAACTTGCATGCCGAGCGGGCGCGGGTCGCAAATCGCGCGTGGTGGCGCTGGAGCGTGGCGGCCTTGGCGGCGGCAATTGTCATCGTGGCAATAACCTTCGCGTGGAGATCAGGCGAGCGGCCTCATCCACTGGTGGCGGATCATCTTCCAATCCGGACGCCGCGCATGGAGCAGCCTGGACCGCGGGCCGCGGCGAAGACAGGAGCAAACAACGTTCATCCACAAGCGTCCAGTCTGGCGATACGGCAAGCCACACATCGTGCTGGTCACAAGGTCGTCGAGCCCGCCGGTCCCAAGCTGGATCAGTTTCCGTCGGCGCAGCCGCTGAACGCGCAGGAACGGGCCTTGGCAAGATATGTCAGCGAGTTTCCGCAGGAGGCCACGCTGGTGGCACGAGCGCAGGAGGAATATGAGAAAGAGATACAGCAAAGGATGAAAGACGCCCATTCTGAGACCGAGTTTTCCAATTCAGACCAACAAGAAAGATGAGGCAGTTATCAATGCGAAAAACTCTTGTAGTGTTGCTTGTGGCATTGACGGTAGGGCTCTGGTTCGTACCAAGTCCCGCAGAAGCCCAGGAGGGGTCCAAAGAAAGCAGCCCGGCAGAGCCCCCAAAACCAAAACCAGTGCAACCTTTGCAGTCCTACCGTCTCGATTTTTCCTTCAATGAGGTAGCTGACGGAAAGACGGTGAACACCAGGCACTATTCCATGAACCTGACTGCCGGTAACTCAGACGAGATAAAAATCGGGACGCGGGTTCCGGTTGCAAGCGGCTCAGGCTCGACCACGTCGATGCCCACTCAGTACCAGTACCTGGACGTCGGAACCCAAATCTGGTCACAATTGCGAGAACACGGCGATGAGTTGATCCTGGTGGTCAGGGGCGAGGTCAGCAACCTGGATGTGGAAACCGGGGAGCACTCCGGGGCGTTCTTGCCACCCGTAGTTCGGCAAATCAAGATCAATGGTGACACTTTGCTGGTGGTCGGGAAACCGATCCTGATCGGCAGCGTGGACGATCCCAACTCGAAACGGCAGTTTCAGCTTGAAGTGACGGTGACGAAACTCAAATAGTTTGGGCGGACCGGAAAGGCAATTGTTGATTGTTGATTTTTGATTGCTGATTGAAAAGCGTAAGCACTTCGGAAAGGGTTGCTGTTCAATCAACAATCAAGAATCAACAATCAACAATTCTTCACTGATCGGCAAATCTTGCCGCCTCTTGAAAGACTTCCACAAACATTTTGCGGGTGAGCTTGCCAGTCTGCGTGTTCTGATTGGACGGATGATAGGAGGCGAGCAGCACCTTGCCGTCGGGCATGCGGTAGCTGGCGGCATGCTTGAACAGATAGCTCTTCTTGCTGTCGATTACACCCCGCCGCTTCAGGTAGTTGAGGTAAGCCTCGAAGCCGATCTTGCCCAGAGCGACGACCACCTTGGCGTTTTTTAATCCCGCCAGCTCGCGATCGAGAAACGACGCGCACGCGGTCAGTTCCTCCGGCAGCGGCTTGTTGTCCGGCGGAGCGCAGCGGACCGCGGCCGTAATATAAAGATCCGTTAAGGTCATCCCGTCGTTGCGGTCGACGGCCGTGGGCTGGCTGGCAAATCCCGTCTCGTACAAAACGGGATACATGAACTTCCCGGAAGCGTCCCCGGTAAACGGCCGTCCAGTGCGGTTCGAGCCGTGCGCGCCCGGAGCTAAACCAATGACGAGCAGGCGAGCCTGAGGATCGCCGAAGCCAGCCACGGGCTTGCCCCAATATTCCCAACCAAGATAGGCGCGCCGCTTGACGCGCGCGACTTCCTCGCGATAGGCGACTAGCCGCGGGCAGCGAGTGCAGGAAACGACTTCGCGGTTGAGGATGGTAAGCCAGGACACCCAATCATTACATCACATCGCATCCCATCGTAGAGACGTAGCTCGCTACGTCTTTGCCGACACCATCGCGACGTCCTGGATAGCGCTCATTGACTAGCGCTCAAAACGTGTAATCGCCTGATTTGGACAGTTAACTTCGAGTAGGTCAAAAAAAGGATTCGAATTTGCCACAACCTGGTTTTGGGGAGTTAGCTGGGCACTCGTCCGGTTAGCGCGTGAACCAAGGGCACCGACCCGTCAAGGGTCCGCCGCCGCCTACTGGCTTGTTTTTGCCTAACTGTGCAATTTGGATTCAAGCTCCTTTTGTCGTATCTCTAGAACGCCCCGCTTCCTCACTTGATCCTCAATTTCCTTTCGGAGGAACGTGACGCTATTCCGAAGAGTATCGGACGTCTCCGGCCTGCTGGACACCGCGGCTGTTCTGAGCTTTACTTCGCCTCCTTCCAGCTTCTGTGTCAGCAAGGGGACCGCCCAATTCACGAATGCTAGCTCCGACTGAATCCTCTTTAGTTCTTCGTTGTCGGCGCGCCTCTGCGCTCTGGTTATCTCCTGTTTTGTTTGATTCAAGGATCGATATTGAATCCAGTTGCCGAACAGTGAACCGACCAGAACCGCAACTGCTGCTAGAACGAGCTGACCTCTCCATTTCGAGTTTGACATCATGTTTTTGCCTCCTCGGCTGTGATCAACAATTGCAATCAGCACCTGCCTCCAATACCAAGATTCGGAACGTCCTCTCCGATATTCCTCGATAAGATCGCCCGCCAGCGCATCCCTGTTCTGCTCCGAAGCAAACTGCAGCAACAGCCAAGTTGCAACAGCTGGCGGCTGGGACGACTTCATGCCGTTCTCCCTTCTAGTTGCGGGAGTCCCTGCCACAACTTCCTCAACGTCCGCTGCGCCTCTCCGACCTCTCGCAGTCCCTTTTCGGTGATATGGAAGTACCTCTTTGCCCGCCCGCCGCGTTCCGGTGTGGAGTCACCGAATCGCGAAGTCGCCAAGCCTTTCTCTTCGAGCCGTTCTAATGTGGCGTAAACACTGCCAAGCGCTACTTCACGGCCACTTCTCTCCTCAATCTCACGTGAGATGGGAACTCCGTAGGCGTCCTCGCCGAGACGCATCAAAGCTAGCATTACCATCAGCTCAAAACCCCCGAGGTAATTTCGTTTTGGCATTTGTTCAATAATAGCGAAGAAATATGGATTTTCGCAAGCTCCAGCTCGTACTCCGAAATCAAGGTGTCAGGTAGGCGCTTAATTGGTGAAACATCGCCACAACACTCGCCGGCCCAGTAGTCATCCCCTCCTCCGTTTGACGCTACTCTCCCTTAGTCTTTACACTCAATCAATGGCATGCGAACGGCGTGTTCCATGTCATTGGATAACCGGGCCCGTTCAGGCCGGATGTGGCAGGTCAATCGGAAAGGGTCAAAGTGAGTCCCACAGAAACAGTTGACGCCGCGAACGACGCGAAGAGAGACGGCGTCAAACGCGAGATTTCGGTCGAAATCCCAGCCGCCGAAGTCACTCGCGAGATGGAAACTATTGTCCAGAAATATCAGAAAGTGGCACGGCTGCCAGGCTTTCGCACCGGACACGTCCCCTCGTCCATCATCAAGCAGCGCTTCAAGGAAGACCTGAAGAGCGACGTGGTTGAGGCCCTGGTCCCGCGCTACTTCCGCAAAGAGGCGGAAAAGCAGGGAATGATTCCGGTCTCGCAGCCGCGCGTCACCGATCTGCACATTCATGACGGCGAGCCGCTCCGTTTCAAGGCCAGCTTCGAAATTCTGCCCGAGATCGTGGTCGAAGGCTACAAGGAACTTCGCGCCGACCATCCCGAAATCGTCGTAAAAGACGAAGAAGTGGAAGACGCGGTGAACAGCGTGCGCGAGCAGCACGCTACCTATACTTCGGTGGAAGGGCGTCCGCTGGCCGAAGGCGACTTCGCGCAGGCTTCCATGGACGGCAAGCCGAAAAACGGCGACGACAAGACGCAGCCCGTCCACATGGATGAAGTCCTGATCGAAATCGGCGGCAAAAATACAGTGCCGGAATTCACCGAGCACCTGCGCGGCGCCAACGCCGGCGATGAGCCGGAGTTCGAGGTCAGCTATCCCGAGGACGTCGCCGACAAACGCCTAGCCGGAAAAACATTCGTCTACAAAGTGAAGATTTACGCCATCAAGCAGAAGAATCTGCCGGAACTCAACGACGACTTCGCCAAGGAACTCGGCGAGTTCACCAGCCTCGATCAGGTGCGCCATCAGATCCGCGAAAACATGCAGGCGGAGCGCAAGCACGATGCCGAGCGCGAAGCCAAAGACAAACTGATGGCCGAACTGGTCAGGCGCAACGACTTTGAAGTGCCGGAGTCGCTGGTCGATCGCCAGATCGATCTGCGGCTGGAACGCGGCCTGCGAGCCCTCGCGGCGCAGGGCATGAAGATGGAAGATCTGAAAAAGATGGATCTCCCACGCTTGCGGGCGGGTCAGCGCGATCAGGCGGTGCAGGACGTCAAGTCGTCGTTGTTACTGGAACGCGTCGCGGAGCTGGAAAAAATCGAGGCCGGGGAAGACGAATTGAATCATGAGATCGAAGCCCTGGCCAGGCAGTCCAAACAGACTCCGGAAGCGGTCCGCGCTCGTTTGACACAGGATGGGGGCCTCGATAGAATCCGAAACAGAATCCGCAGCGAAAAGACCCTCGACTTTTTGTATCACCAGTCCGCATAGTTCACCGAGAATGACGCGGACCCTTTCGACCCTCCCCAGCAGGCTAAGCGTTGCGTCGGGGCGGAGTGTGGCAGGTGAATGTGAATAAGAACGATTCGAAAAACGATCCTCATATGATGCTGGTACCGATGGTCATCGAGCAGACCGGGCGGGGCGAACGCGCCTACGACATCTATTCCCGGCTGCTGCGCGACAACATTATTTTCATCGGCACGCCGATCGACGACAACATCGCCAATCTGGTGATTGCCCAAATGTTGTTTCTGGCTCAGGAAGATCCGGAGAAAGACATCCAGCTCTACATCAACTCTCCGGGCGGCTCGATTACGGCCGGCATGGCGATCTACGACACCATGCAATACGTGAAGAATGACGTGATGACTCTGTGCGTGGGCCAGGCCGCTTCCATGGCGGCGTTACTATTGGCATCAGGCGAAGCGAAAAAGAGATTGGCACTGCCTAATTCGCGGATTCTAATACATCAGCCCTCGATGGGAGGCTTGTCGGGACAAGCCACCGACATTGATATCCATGCCCGCGAGATTCTGCGTATGCGCGAGATTACAAACCAGTTGCTCTCCAAGCACAGCGGGCAGAAGCTGGACAAAGTCGAGAAAGACGTGGAGCGCGACTTCATCATGAACGCGCAGCAGGCTAAGGAATATGGAATCATAGACGATATCATCTATAAGACAGCAAAAGCTGTATGATCTGCCTTCGCGCCTGACGGGAAGTTTGAGCGAAGCGGCACGGCCAGAAGAGGCTGAAAGATGCTGGGCCTGGCACGAAAATCAGGGGATCAGGCCGGGAAAAAGATTCAAGGAGTAGAGCCGAGTGAAAACCAAGTCGGGCTCCGACGAGATTCTACGCTGCTCGTTCTGCCACAAGTCGCAGGACGCCGTAGCCAAACTGATTTCCTCGCCCAGTGATTATCCCCGCGCCTACATTTGCGACGAGTGCGTGGCGGTCTGCAACTCTATTCTTGAAGACGACCGCACGGCAACCCCTCAGGCTGCCAAACCCGACCAACTGCCCAAGCCCCAGGAAGTGAAGACCTTCCTCGATGAATACGTTATCGGGCAGGAGCAGACCAAGAAAAAGCTCGCGGTCGCGGTTTACAACCACTACAAGCGCATCTTCATGAACCGGCAGAAATCCGGCGACGGCATCGAACTCAGCAAATCGAACATCATGCTGATCGGCCCCACCGGAACCGGCAAAACCTTGCTGGCGCAGACTCTGGCCCGCATGCTCGACGTGCCCTTCGCCATCGTCGACGCCACCACGCTCACCGAAGCCGGCTACGTGGGCGAGGACGTCGAGAACATCATCCTGAAGCTGCTGCAAGCGGCCGACGGAGATGTCAGCCGCACCCAGACCGGGATCATCTACATCGATGAAGTCGACAAGATTGGGCGCAAGGACGAAAATCCCTCGATTACCCGCGACGTTTCCGGCGAAGGCGTGCAGCAGGCGCTGCTGAAGATTCTCGAAGGAACCATCGCCAACGTTCCGCCGCAGGGCGGGCGCAAGCATCCCCACCAGGAATTCACCCCGGTGGACACAACCAACATTCTGTTCATTTGCGGCGGAGCCTTCGTCGGCCTCGACAAAATCATCTCCCGCAGGATGGGCAAGAAGGCCCTCGGCTTCCGCAGTGGCGAAGAAGCCGAAAAGGACGAATCGGCCGCTGCGAAGAAGCGTACACAGGAACTGTTGACCGAGATTCAGCCGGAAGACCTGATCAAGTTCGGGCTGATTCCGGAATTTGTGGGACGCTTGCCCGTCGTAGGGATGCTGGAAGATCTCGACGAGTTCGCGCTCATTGAAATCCTGACCCGGCCGAAAAATGCCATCGTCAAGCAATACCAGCGGCTGTTTGAGTTCGAGAACGTACGGCTGAAGTTCAACGAGGAAGCTCTGCGGGCGATTGCCCGCCAGGCCATGGCGCGCAAGGTAGGGGCGCGCGGATTGCGCATGATTCTCGAAGAGCTCATGCTCGACCTGATGTTCAACCTCCCCAGCCAGAAGAAAGTAAAGGAGTTCGAAGTGACGCGGGAGATGGTGGAAAAGCGTAGCGCCTCGTTCGCGACAGTGATGGAAAAGGCCGGGTAGGAACCCGTCTTTGGCGTTCGTCCTTGGTCGTTGGCCTAGGGCAAATCGCATTCGCCAACGACCAAAGACCAACGACTCTCGACGAAACGCGGTAGAATCAATTAGAGTTTGCTGTCATTCCAGGGAGACTCAGTGACCACATCCAAGGAAAAGTTCGAATCCAAAAAGCTGCCGATGATGCCTATCCGGGACGTGGTCATCTTCCCCTTCATGATGACGCCGTTCGTGGTGGGCCGAGAATCGAGCGTGCGCGCCCTGGAAGAGGCGCTGGCGGCGGACAAGAAGATTTTCCTGGCCACCCAGCACGACGCCTCCATCGACGAGCCTAAGGCCAATGAGATCTATCAGGTGGGCACGATCGTCAACATCGTGCAGAGCCTGAAGCTGCCTGACGGAAATATTAAAGTTCTGGTCGAAGGAGTCGAGCGCGGCAAGATTCTGCAGGTCGTCGACACCGACGGCTTCATGCAGGCTACCGTCCGCGTCGCGCGCTACGCGACCGAAGGCAATCAGGCGCTCGAAGCCGGCATGCAGCGGGTCACTACGCTGTTCGAGCAATATGTAAAGCTTTGCCAGGCGCTGAATTACGAGACCATGATTTCGGCCGTGCGCATGGAAGATCCGGCCAAGCTGACCGACGTGATCTCCGCCAACCTGCAACTCTCGATCGAAGAAAAGCAGGAACTGCTGGAGATTTTCGATCCCGCCGAGCGCCTCACCCGCATCGCCGACGTGCTCGATATCGAAATCGAAAAGTTGAACGTGGATCGCACCATCCAGTCGCGCGTAAAGCGCCAGATGGAGAAAGCGCAGAAAGAGTATTACCTCAACGAGAAGATCAAGGCCATCCAGAAAGAACTGGGCCGCGGCGAAAAGAGCGAATTCGACGAACTGAAGAAGAAAATCGAATCCGCGGGCATGCCGAAGGACGTAAAAGACAAGGCCCTGCAGGAACTGAAAAAGCTGGAAGCCATGCCGCCCATGTCGGCCGAGTCGACGGTTTCGCGCAACTATCTCGACTGGCTGCTGGCCGTGCCGTGGAAGAAGCGCTCCAAGGAAATCCGCAATATCTCCCGCGCCGAAAAAGTTCTGAACGAAGATCACTACGGCCTGGAGAAGATCAAGGAGCGCATTCTCGAGTTCCTCGCCGTCCGGCAGCTGGTAAAAAATCCCAAGGGCTCGATCCTCTGCTTCGTCGGACCTCCGGGCGTTGGCAAAACTTCGCTGGGAATGTCGATCGCCAAGGCCACCGGCCGCAAGTTCGTCCGCATGTCGCTGGGCGGCGTGCGCGACGAAGCCGAGATTCGCGGCCACCGGCGCACTTATATCGGCGCGCTGCCCGGGCCAGATCATTCAGATGATGAAGAAGGCGGGAACCAAGAATCCGGTCTTCATGCTGGATGAAGTCGACAAGATGTCGATGGACTTCCGCGGCGATCCTTCCGCCGCGCTGCTCGAAGTGCTCGATCCCGAACAGAACTTCATGTTCGTCGACCACTATCTCGACGTGGAATACGACTTGTCGCAGGTATTTTTCGTCGCCACCGCGAACGTGATGCACACCATTCCCCCGGCGCTGCAGGACCGCATGGAAGTGCTCCGCCTGCACGGCTACACCGAGCAGGAAAAAGTCGAGATCGCCAAACAGTTTCTGGTGAAGAAACAGATGCTGGCCGCGGGCCTCTCGGAAAAGAACATTAAGTTCACCGACGAAGCCATCACCAATCTCATCCGCTCTTACACTCGCGAAGCTGGCGTCCGCAATCTGGAGCGCGAAATCGGCAACGTCTGCCGCAAAGTCGCCCGCAAAGTCGTCAAAGAAGGCGACGACTACACCGTCGCCGTGACGGGCGAGAACGTCAACGACTTCCTCGGCGTCATCAAGTTCCGCGACACGCTGGCGCATGAAAAAGTCCGAAGTCGGACTGGTCACCGGCCTGGCCTGGACCGAAGTCGGCGGCTCGATCCTGAGCACCGAAGCCAGCGTGGTTGACGGCAAAGGCAAGCTGACGCTGACCGGCAAACTCGGCGACGTGATGCAGGAATCGGCGCAGGCGGCCATGTCCTACGTGCGCTCGCGCGCGCAACGGCTCGGCCTGACCCGCGACTTCTATCGCAATCTCGATCTGCACGTGCACGTTCCCGAAGGCGCGATCCCAAAAGACGGCCCGTCGGCCGGCATCACCATCGCCACTGCCATCTCCAGCGCTCTCAGCAAGATTCCGGTTCGCCGCGACCTGGCCATGACCGGCGAAATCACGCTGCGCGGCAAAGTTCTGCCCATCGGCGGCCTGAAAGAAAAACTGCTGGCCGCTCACCGCGCCGGACTGTTCGAAGTGATTCTGCCCAAGGACAACGAAAAAGACGTGGCCGAAGTTCCGGAAAATCTGCGCAACGCCATGAAGCTGCACTTCGTCGACACCATGGACCAGGTCTGCAGATCGCGCTGGAATCTCCGCTCCCCGAAGCTGTGAGGGCAAGAAGCGGCGACGCCAACCACGATCGCGCCGCTTGACCCACCGACGCCATCCTGACAGTCCGGCCAGCCCATCAGATAAGAGTGGAACGCAGATGTCCACATCCAACCAGAGTCAGATTTTTTTTGAAAACGAGCCGGAATCGCTCCATCGACCGAGCTCAGGCCACGCGGACAACGGGAATCCTTCCCTCGCAGGAAATCAGCAACCTGATCGCTCGCGGACACGTAAGCGCGTCGCCTGCAATCGAGCCCGAACATATCCAGCCTGCGAGTCTCGACCTGCGGCTGGGCGACATGGCGCACCGGGTTCGAGCAAGCTTTCTGCCCGGCCCGAACAGCACGGTCGAAGCGAAAATCAAAGAACTCCGCATGGCGCGCGTCGATCTCACCGCCGCGCCTGTTTTCGAAAAAGATTGCGTCTACATAATCCCTCTCGTGGAAGAACTGAATCTGCCGGAAAATATTTCCGGGAAGGCGAATCCCAAGAGCACCACCGGCCGGCTCGACATTTTCACGCGCCTCATCACCGACTACGGCACCGAGTTCGACAGCGTCCCGCAGGGATACAAGGGCAAACTCTACGCCGAAGTTGTCTCGCGCACTTTCACCGTCGCGCATTCGCGCGGGGATGAGACTGAGTCAGTTGCGCTTTGTGCAAGGCAGTCCGCGCTCCGGCGACAGCACGATCAAGGGCTTAGACCATGAGGAGCCTCTGGTCTACATGGACGAAAGACACCCCGGCCAAGGCCCAGCTTCAGCGCGGCCTGCGCATCACCGTCAATCTCGAAGCCGCGGAACCAGGTGAGATCATCGCCTACAAGGCCAAGCGCTATGCTCCCGTGATCGAACTCGACCGGGTTGGTTATTATCCGACGGAAGAGTTCTGGGAAGTTCTTCACCAAAGCGCGAATAAGAGTCTGATTCTCGAGCCTGGAGACTTTTATATCCTTGCGTCCCGGGAGCGCGTCCGCGTTCCCCCCGACTTCGCCGCCGAAATGGTTCCCTTCGATCCCGCCGACGGCGAATTTCGCATTCACTACGCCGGATTCTTCGATCCCGGCTTCGGCTACGGCTCCAGCGAGATCAAAGGCACTCGCGCTGTACTTGAAGTCCGTGCCCACGAGGTACCGTTCCTGATGGAACACGGGCAACTCGTAGGCCGCCTGAACTACATGCACCTGCTATCGCGCCCAGAAAAGATCTACGGCACGAATATCGGATCGTCCTACCAGCATCAGGCGCTGACCCTGAGCAAGCAGTTTCGCCGCGAACCCAAGGGCTAATCACCCGTCCATCCGTAAAAACGTAGCTTGCTACGTCTTGCCTGCGGCGCCCCACACGATGGTAAGAGAGACGTTGCAAGCAACGTCTCTACGAAGGCTTGCCAACTTCCCTTCCCTCGTTGCAAACTTGAGCATGAGGGTTCTCTCCCGCTTTCTGGCGGCGGCCACCGATGCCGCGCACTTCCCTGCTCCCACCCTGCCGGAGATCGCCTTCCTCGGCCGCTCTAACGTCGGCAAATCCAGCGTGATCAACTCTCTGGTCGGCACCAAGCTGGCGCGCACCAGTTCCACTCCCGGCCGCACCCGCAGCATTAATTTTTTCGAAATACGCTGGCCCGGAAAGCCGCGCCCCGAGCTGATCTTCGCCGATCTCCCGGGCTACGGGTACGCTAAGATTTCGCGCGAGATTTCGCAGGAGTGGCCAAAATTCATCGAACCCTATCTCAACGACCGCCCCACTCTGGGTCTCTGTATTGTTCTGATCGATGCCAACGTTCCTCCACAACCGAAAGACCGCCAACTGCTGGACTTCCTCAATGCCTCGAGCCGCCAATTTCTGCTCGTGGCAACCAAAAGCGACCGGCTCTCGAACAACCAACTGCATGGTGCCCTGCGAACCCTGACAGGGGAGTATCCCGCGGCTCGTCTGCTTCCCTTCTCGGCGAAAACCGGCGCCGGACGCGAGGACTTGTGGAAGGAAATCCGGCAGGCGGCGCAGCAGATGGCAACCGCCGAAATCTCTCCGGGCACAACTCTCTTAGAAGATTCTTAAAATCAACCCTCTTCTGATACTAGAACCAACTCTCTTACGTCAGGCGTTCGCCGCGTTCGCTATGATGAGAGTCGATGGCTCAATATCTCATCACCGGCAGTGGCGGCTTTATCGGATCGTCGCTGGCCCGGGCGCTGCTTGCGCGCGGCGAGCAGGTGCGCGGCGTTGACAACTTCTCCACCGGCAACCGGCAGAACATGACTGAAATACTAGATCGCATCGACTTCCGCGAAGCCGACATTCTTGACCTGGCCGCGATGCACAAAGCCTGCGCCGGCGTGGACTTCGTGCTGCATCAGGCGGCGATCCCTTCCGTGCCGAAATCGGTCCTGGACCCGCTGGCCAGCAACCGGGCCAACATCGACGGCACCGTCAATGTGCTGGTGGCGGCGCGGGATGCAAAAGTGAAGCGCGTGGTCTATGCGGCGTCTTCCTCTGCCTACGGCGATACTCCGACCCTGCCTAAGCACGAAGCCATGAAGCCCGATCCCATTTCGCCCTACGCCGTGGCCAAGCTGGCGAGCGAGCTGTACATGATTTCTTTTTACCGTTGTTACGGACTCGAAACGGTCGCCCTGCGTTACTTCAACATCTTCGGGCCGCGACAGGACCCGACTTCTCCGTATTCGGGCGTGCTGGCGAAATTCATCACCCAAATGCTGCGCGGCGAACAGCCCACGATCTTCGGTGATGGCGAGCAAAGCCGCGACTTCACTTATATCGACAACGCGGTAGAGGCGAACCTACTGGCCTGCACAGCTCCTGCTGCGCGGGCAGCCGGGCAAGTCTTTAACATAGCCACCGGCAGCCGCTTTACGCTCAATGAAACTTTCAAATTGCTGCAGGGTATGACGCCCTATAAGGGTCAGCCCAAGTACGCCCCGGAGCGCGGCGGCGACATCAAACACTCCCTCGCCGATATTTCGCAAGCAGAAGCCGCCCTCGGCTACAAACCCAAAGTAGATTTTGAAGAAGGACTGCGGCGAACGGTGGAGTGGTACCGCGGTAGATGAGTACGAGCACCCGGTATTAGGAATGTCAGATGCGAAGACAATTTCGTCATCGAATGGTCGCATCTCCCGGACCGCTGATGATGAGTGAACCGGCGATTTAACAACCATTGACGAGAAGACGGGCAGTGTCCTGTCGCCGAGTTTCGGCTAATTCTTTTCCGTCGCTTGTTTCAGGTAGCGAAGCACAACACATCCCGATTTAAAAATCTTTGACTCAACAAGTTTTAATTGCAGTCTCTCCCGCAGGCTAACACCTTCGGAACAGCCGTCTCCCTTCTCCTGCAACGATTGGCCCAACGACAAAACGATATTCATCAACCAGGCCAAGCTCGATAAGTTGTGAAGGAATGCTTACACCACCGATTAAAATATTTTTGCCCTGCTCTTGTTTCAATTTAAGTATTTCGTCGTGAAGGCTGGTACGAACAATTCTCGTCTTTTTATCTTCAGCGCTGTCTAACGATCGTGAAAAGACAATTTTTTGGATGGAGTCAAATGTTTGAGCAAATTCGTTCGATGCTTTTGTCATAGACTGGTTTTTTGCGATTTCAGGCCAAAAAGGAACCATCAACTGATAGGTTTTACGCCCGAAGACCAGCAGGTCAACCTCTCGCAGCAGGTCGGTGAAATATTCATGTGTCTCGTCATCAGCAAGTTGCTTGGCGTGGTCGCAGCAACCATCCAGGGTAATGTTGATTGCGAAGATTACATTTCTCACTTTCGCCTCCGTGCACACACACATCAGCAATTATCGCAAAGCGGATTTGAAGTTGACGAAAAGGCCTTGCACTCAAAATCCCCATCCTCCGCGTCAATGAGAGATCTGGCGATTTACGCCAACAACCCCTCACCTCCGAGAGTGCATTCGTCACAGTGGAGTGGAGGTACTTCATGAAGACGATGACGTGCCAATCGCTGGGTGGACCCTGGAACCTGTGAACAAAAGCTGTCTGCCCGATCATGGGACGAAATGGTGCAGTTAATGACGAAACATGTGATGGAAAAACATGGAAAAACATCCTGACACCGCAAAAGCGATGGAAAAAATGCATACCGAAGACCCTAAGAAATGGGGCAGAGAAACCAAGCCGAAGTGGGACGCGACACCGGAGACGTAACGCTGAGTGTGATAGCAACGTTAAGTCAATCGGCATAGTTTCCGAGTAGCCGACTAACCGGGAATTGATCGAACCGTTTAGTAGTTACAAAACGCAGTTCTCGCGAGTGGGAGGAGAAAACAGCCGGCGAGCCGCGGTCGGCAGCACCCAGCATTTCTGTAGTAGACTTGCCACGCGATTCGTCAGATTGCGCCTCAGTTTTTTACCCTGGACGTTCCCCGCACCCTTGCCTATTACGATTCGCAGCGCGAAGATAGAACCCAGGATTTTTCTTGACTTGAGGACACTTCAAGATAAACTTATGGCCCCCCCTTTGTAGAGCTTCACGATTTTTTCCCCGGGTGCTTTCGTTCAGAAGCGAAATCAGAACTGAGGAGACTTTCATGAAAAAGGGGCTCAGCATCTCGCTCGCAGTTTTTTTTCGTTCGAAAATACGAGGCGCTTTCGCGGCTGGAATTCTACTGGTCCTCGCTATTGTTCCAACGGACGCCATCGCCCAGAGACTTTTCTACCGTTTGACTTCAATCGCCGATACGAAACCGGGGTTTCCCTGGGCGAATTTATCCCAGTTTCCCTGCCAGAACAGCTCCTCACGCGATGCCTTCGAAGCCCTTATGGTTGGCGATCTGGGTGTAGACGGTATGTTCTCGCACCACGGAGTCGCTTCGTTCGATACTCTCGCAGACACTGGCCTGGGCGAATACGACTCCATCGGCTTGGACTGCACCATCAATCTGAACGGCACAGTCCTGTTCAGCGCTCTCAAAAAGGTGCAAGACGGCTATCAGACACTGCTTCTGCGTGGCGCCGCTGGCACTCAGCTACAGACGCTTCTGGCTACGGATGGAACCTTCGACGAGTTCGGCGGCTGGCAACTGAGCCTTCAGGGGACTGCCGTCCTACTCGCGGAGCGGCCAGATGGCAGCTATGTCATCCTGACCCAGGGCTCCGGCCCTCTCACCGGGCCGCAAAGAATCATTGCTGACAACCGGCCCACCAATTCGCCGTACACGCAATTCGGAAATGCTCCCTCCATCAACAACAGCAACACGGTCGCATTTACGGTGGTCCGCAGGTCCGATGGCTCGAATGCCATCGTCACCATCGCCCAGGACGGCACGGTCACAAATCTGATCGACAGCACCGGACCATTCGCAGGCTTCTCCGACATCGATCTGAACGCGGAAGGTTCGCTCGCCTTCGACGGCGTGCAGTATGGAGGCTTGTGGGGAGTGTGGCGCCTTGATCCCACTGGCTCCAGCCCCGCGCTCACAAAAATTACCGACTCGACCCAGACCGGCTCTATAAATTTTACGGCCGTGTCCATCAATGATGCCGGACAGGTCGCGTATTCGTTCCGCGATCCGGATAATTTTGTCGGCACGGTAGGCATCGGCAATGGTTCGAGGTTCCATTCCGTGTTCGGTCCGGGGCCGATCGTGCTCGGGCCCGGCGCCGCCGTCTTCGGCCGCATTGTTGCCTCCGCCGATATCGGCCGCGATTCGCTGAACAATTTCGGACAGATTGAGATGCACATCGATTTCTACGACGGCTCACAAATGATCGCGCGCGCCGAGCTCGTCAATCCCTGGGCGAACATTGCCGTGGTTGCGGAACAGGCGTTCGCCTTGACGACCGGAACCGGCAACCAGGCTGGTACGGGCACCACTGTCAGTCTGCCTCCAACACTTATGGTGCTCAGCTTCGATGCCACCTTCCTGACCGGCGAAGGCGAGTTGAAGGTTCAGCTCGACGATCGCCTACTGACGACCGTTCGGGCAAGCTCGCGCGGAGTTCGACAAAGGATCCGAATTCCCATCGACTTACGTCAGAAGACTCGCTCGACTGCCCCACGCAAAGCGCAGGAGCTCAAGTTCGTCCTGGCCGGGGCCCCGGGCGTCGCTGCGCAGATTAGCAACATCAGTATTCCCGGAGGTAGATTGGATTCGAGGCGGCCTGACGCGAGAGTCCAATGGCACTTTAATACCCAGAGCGGCGGATGGGCCGGTCTCGTCAACGCGACGCGCTTCCCGGTCCAAATCAAAGTACTCGCGGAAGAGCCGCGCAACGAGGCACAGGCAGGTATCGCGCCGGTGGCGATCCTGAGCAGCGCAAGCTTCGATGCCACACGCGACATCGAGCGCGACACGCTGAACTTTGCGGGCGCCCCCGTACGCCGCGAACCTGAAGCGAAAGGGGGCGACCGCCCAAAATGCGCCGAGCGCAACGTCAATGGCGACAAACGTCCCGATCTGGTTTGCGACTTCGGCTCGCCGGCTCCAGTAGCGGGTGGCGCGGCGCGCGTCCGCAACGCCACACTCGAGGCGATGACGCCCTATGGCTGGATGATTGAAGGGCGAGCCGACTGATTTGCGCCTGGAAATGGCGACTCGGACTGTCTGATCGCTGCCAATGTCTGAAGGACCATGAGGTCCAGTAAAGCGAGCTTTGATTCGGCCCGTCAGATCTCCTGCGGAAATGCCAAAGGAATATTCCGGGTCATCGTGGCTAATGAACCCCTCGCGCCCAGGAAATGAATCGCACCAATTTGCCAACCTCCAACGATCGTTCGCAACCAAGTTTAGCGTGGAGGGATCTTCAAGTGGCGAAAAATCGTCACACTAACCGACAGGGGTTCTGATTGGAATCGCCTGGTTACGCCAACTGGCTTCGGAGAGGTTGAATGACGGCTTCTCTCGACATTCCAGCTTGTTTCTTGACTTACTGACCTTTGGCGTGAGGTTTTCAAGGTAAACGCGTGGTAGAGTCTATTCGAAACGATGCGATGTAAGGGCTGCCTTGAGGAAACGCACGACATTGTGTTGGGACAAGGAGTCTGATAATGCGTTCGGTCTCGATTGGAGTACTTGTCGTTTGCTGGGCGGCACTTCTTTTTGCGCAGGACTCAGCGGCGCCTCCAATGGATAAGAAGGCGCAGAAGAGCTATCAGCAGGCACAGGAGCAGTTACAGAAACGCGATCAGCGGTTGGCGCTTTGGTACTTTCGCGATGCCAATAAGCAGGACGGCGGGCATTGCCTCCCCTGCCAGGAGCAAATGGTGCGGATCGGCCTCGTGATTAAGGACTGGAAAGCGGTCGAGGATGGCGCATCGGGAATGGCCCCGGAGGTACACGAACCAAAGCAGCAGGCCGTTGCGCACTACTATCTCGGCCTGGCCTTGCTGAACGAAGGCGGCAACAATCATCAGAACGATTTGCTCACCCACGCTCACGACGAATTTTCGAAAGCAACTTCCTTGTACTCGCAGTTGGCCGACGTCCTCTTCGAGGACGGGAGAGCGCTGGCACAACTGCACATGGATGACGAGGCTAAGGCTGAGTTTCAGAAGTATGTTGCGATGACGCCGGAAGGGCAGTTCAGACATCGGCGAGCGCTACAGTTCATCGGCAAACCGGAACTCGCCCGCGCCAATATGGTTCCGGAGTTTGCGATCGTGACTGCCGACGGCAGGCGCATCTCGCCCAAAGACCTGGCCGGTAAAGTTGCCCTCGTTTATTTTTGGGGATCGTCGTGCGAAACGTGCATGCGGGCATTCCCGCGCTTGCGCGAGATCACGAAGAAGTTCGAGAACCAACCGTTCGTGCTTCTGAGTGTGAGCATCGATTACAACCCGGCGGTGTGGCGTTCTTATAGAGAAGAATAATGTCCCCGGGCTGCAGTATATCGACGGCTTCGACGGCCAGCTCGCACAGGCCTTAGGCGTGGAGGTTCATTTCAACACCAGCGCCGACAATCCGGTCGCAGGAGTCTGGCAGTCCTCCTATGGATTCAAAGAAGATGTTCCCAAAACTTTCACGATTGATGCAGATGGCGTACTGCAGATGGACAAAGTGTCAGACTCGCTGGATGCCAGGTTGCAAGAGATGATCGCCCGCGGGGAGCAGAGCGCAGCGAGCCAGTGAAATGCGGGCGTTCTTCCGGCGCACAGGGGCAGCGCGATTGAGTAGAAAGAGCGTCCTGGCTAATGTCGCCGCCTCCACGTGACCGTACCCAGTATGAATTGGCTGCTGGCCACAATCTTCTGCTCGTAGTAATTGAGAACCCGCTCCTATTGCTGCCTGCTGTAGAACCGAAACGTGAACGGGCAGACGGAGACGAAGACTACGTCGTGCGAAACCAGCGTAGGAGCAATCCAGTGCCCGCGCACGGGTTCAACGGCATCGGGCAAGGCGTCCGGCAATCGGCCGTGTTTCACTGAATCGAAAGCCTCTTTCCAGATTCTTGCCATGCAGGAATTGTATGTTGCAAAAGCGAGTTTGTGGGTGGTTGGCGAAAATCCCCATTTCACTGATTGACCCGAATCGAACTCCACGCGAGTTCACAACAGGTCCGCGATTCGCAGGTGCAACACCTGTAACCAAGTCTAGCGTGGAGGGATTTTCAAGCGGCGAAAAATCGTCATCACACTCACCGCGGGATTTTGGGTGCTATGGCTGTTTACGTCAGCATCGCCAAGGTATACATTCGTCCGCAGCTTACGGCTCGGGATATTCCACGGAGGAGATGATGATTCGACGCCAGCTACTTACCAAAATCCCACAGTTGCTTGGCTTAGGTCTGCTCGGACTCGGGGCCGCCAATGCGCAAGAAACGACGGCACGTAAACCGCTGAAGATCATGATGAAGAGTGCATGGGGATCGGATGACCCCACTCGGGCCTCTTTCGTTTCGCGCATGGCCTTGCGTTGGCCGACGCAGGTCACGAGGTGCAGATTTTCCTCACCGGCGAGGCTACCTACCTCATGCGGAAAGCAACCGTTTCGCAGATTTTCCCGGTCGGCTGGCCGCCGCTGAGCGAAATGCACGAGAAGGTCGTCGCGAAGCACATTCCGGTCTTTTCTTGAGGGGCCTGCTCCCGTGCCCGTGGGGTTACGGAAATAGATCTGAAGGATTGGGGAGCAAAGTTCGGCACTCCCGCAATTTTCGTATCGCTGGTCGAGTGGGCGGACCGCATCATCTCCGAATAGCGGCGCACAGAGACCGGCGTGATTGGTGAAACATCCCATAACGCTCCTTGACCGCATCGAACTCTGCGCGAGTTCACTATAGGTCCGCTATCGCAGGCGCAACACCTATCCCGGCGGAAAGGCCAATGGCTACCGCTCGAAACCCCTCAGGTCCGAAGTCTAACGTCGGAAGTCTAACGTCGAATTCTAACGTCCGGCCTCCGCCGTTACGTTAGTTATCTACGGCCACCTTACCGACATGTCTAGAGTAACGACATGACACTTTCCTCGATGGTGGTTTCGCGCGACTGGCAGGAAGTCAGTGTTCTGGAGTGCATCCTCGGCGGCTTGCAGATGGATGTTGCCGTAGAAAACGAACCGCAGCGGGCGCTGGCCCGGCTGGCTAAGTCAAAGATCGACGCGCTCATCGTGGACTGCGATCTGAATGGAAGCTCCCAATTCATCCGCGAAGTGCGCAGCGCGGAAGGACAGCCGGGAGCCATTCCGCTGGTCGTTATGGGGAGCCGGCAATGCAATCAGAATTTGGACGAGACCGGGGCGCTGTTCGCCTTCGAGAAACCGATTTCCGTGGAACAGGCGGTCCGCACTCTCTCCGCGGCCCGCAACATGATTCTCGACGGACGCCTGCGCTATCACCGCACCGGCCTGGAAGTGCCGGTATCGGTCAGTTGCAAGGGCCGCAAAGCCATGGGCGCATATCTGGTGAATCTGAGCCAGGGTGGAATGCAGCTTCGGACCAATGATCTCGTGGCGAACCCGAAGGCGTTGCAAGTGTCGTTCGCGCTGCCGGGCGCGCGGACGGGATTAAAAGCGAAAGCCGAAGTGGCGTGGCAGGACCAGCGCGGCAACCTGGGCATCCGCTTCGTAAAACTCGCGCCGCAGCAGCAGCGGACGCTGCAACTCTGGCTGGCGCAGCAATATTTTGCGAACTGATCTGCGAGAGCATTGATCTAGCAGACCTACGCGCCGGAACTCCCGCCTCCAGAACTTCTCAGCGAAAACGAGCGTCGTACTCTTCCGTGTCTTGGGCTAGATCCCAGCCAGCCATGCGGGCCAGCCGCTCGCCCGGACTCGACTTTCCAAACAACCGAAAAAATCCCCAATACAATCCCGCGACAACGATTGTGGCCGCGCCTGCCGTGGCCAGCGGCCATCGTGGAAGCTCGCCGGTAATCGAAAGAAAGACCAGCGCAAACAGCAGGAGAGCGGCCACGATTACAAGCGTATTGATGGTCCATACCAGACCGCGGCCCGACAGCGGCTGAGAAAGCCAGTCTAATACAGTTTCAGTTTCAGTTTCAGTCAACGCCAGCGATTGAAGCGATTGAAGCGACTGAAGCGAACTCCCGGAGTTGCGCGCGTTGGGCGGCTCCAATGGATCGGGATGCAAGGGCAAGCGAATGGCGCTGACCGGCGCGGCGGAAACCATCAGGCCGTCGGCGACTTCGGCATCCAGCGTAAACATCGAACCTTCCCGCTCCGAATGCCGCGAAACCTCCTCCAGCAGGTTCCCGAAAATCCATTCATTGATCTGGCGCGCCGCCTTGGGCGAGAGGTCGAGGAAGCGAATGCCGCACTGTCCGGAGCGCGTCGCCCATGAGACCTCGCCGCGAGCTTCCACGCGCAGCCGCGGATGGCCCAGTTCAAAGCGCACGCGTAATTGCTGCTGCGGACGCACAGCCGCCACCACCTGCAATCCGAGGCCCTGGTGACTGATGTCGCGAACAATGCCTCCGTTCGCCTGATCGAGACAGGCGTAGGTCAGCGTCCGGAGTTCGTGCCTGGGATGGGCCCGTCGAGCCTCGGTTTGCGCAGTCTCGGTTTGCGGAGTATCAGTTGGCGAAGTCTCCATCTCTCGATCCCGGGTCTGTCGCGTAAGGGATAATTCGGTTTCCATACAAAGGCCGCCAAGCCGCCGACTAGCCAAAACATACTTCTCTTAATCTTATCGTCGGTAGAAAGTATCGAATCAGTAACTAATCTGGTTCAAAAAAGCTTCCGTAGAGACGTAGTACGCTACGTCTCTGCATGCGGCGCCTCGAACCTGGAAAAATAAGTGGGAAGCCCGGCCCTTGCGATGAAGCCCGGGAAGCCGCCGTTACCAGAGTACATGGCCAAGAGGGCACATTTAAGTAATTGAAAGTCGCCTCAAAGCCCGATAACTTACTAGTGAACATCCTCAATGGCAACCACCACAACCAAGCCGGACTTGGACGTAACTTCTCCGTTTACTGGGGTTAGCGTCTCTGCCTGGCCGCGAGAGCAGGCCGCTTCCGGCCTCTCCGAGAATCCCGGCGAAGATTCCGCGAAGCCATCGCAACTCGATGCCCTGCATGCCTTGCTGGCGTTCTCGGCGCTGCATAATCAAGTCCGCCGCCGCAAAGCTCTGGCCGCGCGGAACAATGGTTTCGACGCCGCAGCTCCAACACAAGAGTTTGATAAAGACGAGCAGTTCGTTCTCGATGAAGTGCTGCGACTGGTCGCCGAGCGTGCGGTCGCTATCACGGGCGCGGACGGCTTGGCCATTGCCCTCGCGGAAAATAATGAAATCGTCTTGCGGGCCGCAGCAGGCAAAATCCGCCCCAGCGTCGGCGCGCGCATTGATCGCGATTCCGCATTCACCGGCGCTTGCTTCCGCTCGGCCCAGGTCGTGAGCTGCGACGACACCGAGATGGACCCTCGGGTAAACCTGCAAGCCTGCCGCCAGCTGGGAGCGCGTTCCATGGTCGCGGTGCCGCTCTGCGGACGCCGCCGCGTAATTGGTCTGCTGGAAGCTTTCTCCTCGTGGCCCTTCGGCTTCAACGAAAGCGACATTCGCAATTTGACTCTGCTCGCTGAATTGGTATTAGGAGCGCTTAAGCCGGAGGATGAAGACCGTTTCGCGCAATCGGCGCAGGCAGCGGCCAGCCAGCTGGAATCGCCTGCGCACCTGCGGCAAACGCCTGCCGCAATCGAAGCGTCACGCGCGCTCACTGAATCGTCAGCCCGGGTTGTTCCCGTGGCTGCCGAAATAGTGGTTCAGAAATCCGTCGAACAAAGCCGCCAAGAATGTTACCGGGCAAACTGGGAAGAAAAGTGGCGCCGAGCTGATCGAGGCCAAGGTCGCTTCCGCTCCGGCAGCAGCCACTGTCAACAGATCCGCGACCCGGCTGTCTCCGAAACTTGATGCGAGAGCCGCGACCGCAACTGCTGCCGCACCAAGAATCACCGCCGCTTCCTCGCAAGCCGAAAAGGGACGGCCCTTCGCTCTGCTTCTGCTGGTGTGCGTCGTGATTGCCGCTGCGTTTGCCGGCGGAGTCTGGTGGAAGTTGAAGACCGTGCAGTTGGGCAGCGCCATGGTTGACGCGGAAAAACTCGACGAGGAAAACGCCCGCGAAGAGAATATCCAGAACGAAAAAATTGCGGCCAAACCCTTTGGAGAGAGTGCGCAGAACGCTGTTCCACCATCGCCTGAAGCAAATTCCGCAACCGCCGCGAACTCCAGTTCAGACCTGATTTCCGATTCCAGCCAGCCCACCAATTCGCCTGCAACCGCGCAGGAGTTGTCGAAGTTTCCGCGAGTCACCGGAATACGGCACTGGTCTTCCGTCGATTCCAGCACCGTGGTTCTCGATCTCGAAGATCAGGTGCAATACGAAGCGCACCGCCTGGCCGGCCCGGAGCGCATTTATTTCGATTTGCGCGATACCCAACTCGCCAACGACCTGATCGGCAAGGCGATGGATGTGGGCGAGACGCTGGTCAGCCGGGTCCGCATGGCGCAGCCCGTGGCGGGCATGACGCGCATTGTTCTGGAAACCAAGGCCAACTCAACCTTCTCCGTCAGCCTGGAACCGAATCCGTACCGCCTCGTCGTGGAAGTGCGCAAGGTGGGCGCGACTCCGAAAGCCGCAGTGAATCTGTTCCCCAACACTCCAGCGGAGAAGAGCAAGCTGGCCATCGTGATTCCTCCGCCCGGCAAAGAAGATTTGCAGCTGCGGACGCGCGTCCCCAAAATGCGCATCGTGGTCGACGCCGGCCACGGCGGATGGGATCTCGGAACGGTAGGCCGCCGCGGCTTGCTGGAAAAAGATCTGGTCCTCGAAATCGCGCAACGCCTGGGCAAGCTGCTCGAAAGCCGGCTGGGGATGGAAGTGATCTACACCCGCCAGGACGACAACTACATTCCTCTCGACGAGCGCGCCAGCATCGCCAACCAGTCGCAGGCCGACTTGTTCGTCTCGGTGCACGCCAACTACAGCGACCTGCCTTCGGCGCGCGGCGTGGAAACCTACTATACAAATTTCTTTTCGGCGCCGGGGTCGAAAGAGGCTGGTCCAAGAGAAGCCGGCCCAAAAGAAATTGGCTTTAGAGATGTTGACGCTCGTTCGAACGCCAGCGGCGCCAGGAATCTCGTGACCCCCACGCTTTCGCCCGCCGAACTGCACGACCGCATCGAGCAGTCGCGCCGGCTGGCGGCCAGTGTGCAGCGGTCGCTTTACGGCACGCTGTCGGTGCAAAATCCCGGCCTGCGCGACCGCGGCATCAAAGAAGCCGGATTCGTCGTGCTCACCGAAAGCGCGATGCCTGGAATCCTGGCCGAAGTCTCCTTCGTCAGCAGCCCCACCGACGAGCAAAAACTCCGCAGCGACGGCTACCGCGAACAAATCGCCGAAGCGCTGTACAAAGGCATCGCGCGCTATGCGGCAAGTTCGCATGCGGTGAAAGTGGCGGCGCGGTAGGGCTTTCGGCTTTCGGCTTTCGGCTCTCAGCTGTCCGCTGGCTTCTCGCTCGCTACCTCTAGCAACCAATTGCGGGCAAGTGTCTGCACGCTTCTCCGAACCTCGTTCCGCCGGGTCTCATTCATCGCGTCTGCTTTCGCCCCTTCGATTTTCGCTTCTTGGCCCTCTTCTTCTTCCGCTCCTTCGGCCTCTTCTTCTTCCGGTTCCTCGGCCTCTTCTTCGTCGGACGCCGCCTCGTCCTCGGCTTCAAAGTCTTCTTCAAACCACTGCGGACCGCCCAGGCTGGTGCGATGGACGTCGTCGCGGTCGATTACAACGTCCGTGGCGTCGCGCACTTCGAAGGTCGCATTGCGCAGGTTGACGCTGGCCGTCTGCAGAGCGTAGAGCATGAGTCCGGCGGTCTTGTGGTCCAGGCGCCCGGCGCCGAGCATCTGGATCACTTTCATCAGCGCCATCTGCACCGAGTTCGCGTCTTCCAGCAGCGGCAACTCGAACAGACGCTGCGCCGACAGATCCGCCGCAATTTTCGCCTGCTCCCGCCGAATGCGCTCATGAAAAAAGCAATGCCGCCTGCGCCGCAGCGCCGGAGACCCGCACTGCGTCCCATTCATCTTTACATGCTGACATCTTGGAACATCTTCCAGCCCCATATTTTTCTCACCTCATTCTTCTCGTCAGTCTTCTTGTCCCCGCGGAAATCGAGGGTATCCCCCTCCCCCCGTGAATCTTGGGAATCATGGGGTTAGCACGAAATTCCCCGCAAAATCCGGATGGCAAAGACGTTAGATATCAAAATCCGTGAAACAAAGGATTTAGAGGCGGACTGTTTGGTTTCGACCAGACTGTCGCGACCTGGGCCATAATTGCGCGGATGAAATCCTCAGTCAAGGTTGGGCGTCACATGCGGGGCTGTGGAAAAGGGCAAGCCTCAGGTCAGTTGCAACTGTGATTTCAATTGGAGATTCGACATTCCCGACCTAAAATGGTTCTATGGAGATTTCATTAGCACCTGAGCTTGAGGCGAGGCTTGCCCGGATCGCTTCAGAGGCGGGAAAGGCCACAAACCAAGTGGTGCAGGAATTGGTTGCGAGCTACGTGGACCATGACGAATGGTTCAGACGAGAAGTGCAGAAAGGGCTGGACTCCCTGGACGGCGGCAAGTTTGTGTCGCATGAGGAAGTGGGCCGGCAAATCGAACGCATTCTGAAATCGTAATGATCGTTCGCTGGTCGCCTGAAGCCGCCGCCGATTTCGCAGCGATTGTCGAATATATCCACAGGCAGAATCTCTCAGCAGCCGAACGCGTAGCGCACAAAATCTACGAAGGTGTGGCATCGCTGGCATCGTTCCCAAAGCAAGGAACGTCCCGGAAGAATCAAGGGCACCCGTGAATTGGCGTTTTCGCCTCTTCCCTACGTTGCTGTGTATCGAGTGAAGGACGAAGTGGTGGAAATTGCGCGGGTGCTGCATGGGGCGCAGCGCTGGCCGTGAGGTGGCTCGCGGCGTGGGCGACGATGTTCGAGTCGAATTAAAGAGCGCTCGCTGCATGCTTCACCTTGCCCACCCTTGCGAAGAACGCAAGGATGGGGCACCCTCTGTGTTGATGGTGCCAGCGAAAATCAAAATATGGGCCACCCGCCCGTTCAGTCGAGCGGAATCCTGCTTCTATTCCATCGGCCTCCGAGATAGCTGGTGAAAAATCGCTATTACGCTCATTGACCACGCAGCCGGGGTTTTGAGTGTAAACGCCTGGTTACGACAGTTAACTTATTCTGCGCGAAATATTTTCCTTCAAACTAGCGATTCGCTTAGCATGTAAACGTGCCACAACTCACGAAGGTGTGCGTAACACCCACATCCCTGCTGGCGGCATAATGAAATCGGTTCTTCCACCTGAGCTGGAATCAAAGCGCATTAAAATAGCGAAAGTACACAATCTCCTCGTCTGTGTTTTGCTAGGGCTGCTATTCGGGCTGTTGCTGATCGCCGTGTTATTGCCGCACAGCCCTACCCACAAACCTTTTAGTATGGTCCTCGTGGTGGCTTTCTTGGCAATTGGTCTGCTTGAGGCGTATGGAATCTACCGAATCATCCAGCATGACAATGAGCTTTGCCGCCAATTGGGCTACATGTGCCCCTTTTGTCACAAGCCGCTGTACGAAGCGCGTGCATCCACTTGGGTTGACGGCCTCTGTCCGAAATGCCACAAAAGCGTTGTTTAGGTCTGGCAGCGCGTTTTCTGCCTTACTTTATTCAAGTGAGAGGTTCGCGGAACCCAAGTCATCCTGTTAGTCGCTCGGGTAGTAACGGTGGATCACGTTTGAATTGATCCTCTGTTCAACTTTGCACCCGTCGATAGACTCATCGGGGATGAACCAAACGTTTGGGTTCGACGGGTCATAGCGAAGTAAAAACTTACGCCCAATCATTCGGTCAACGATGGATTGAATGAGTTCCTCACTGGGGAACCGCTTTGGCATCAGGGCAAACCGGCCAGAGTAATACTCCCCGGCGACCTGATAAGAGAATGCGAATGTCGGCAGAACGACTTTATTAGTCTCTGAGGTCGCTTCAAGCGCACCTGATTCGACCTTTGCTTCAACTGGAAGCCATTGCCTGGCTTCTTGAAGAACCTTGCGCTGCCGATAGACCGAGACGATCCAAAGAGCAATGCAAATGCCAACGGCACTTGCAACGACGACTATAACGGTCGCCAAGCTTACATCCACAACACGAATTATGGCATATATCCAGTTCGGCGAATGTCTAAGGTGCCTTGTCGGTCAGGGGTCTGCTTCGCCCATTGCACACTTTGTTCGTGTGGTCCAATTCCGGACCATCCCTGTAAAATGCCAATACGAAGATGCCTTGGTGAGAGCGGTAGATGAGCCAGATCAGTCGCAGGAACTCGCTGGTCCTACTGTTGAAATTCCTGGTATGCGCAGCTCTGCTGTTCATCATTTTCATCTTCGTTACCATCCCAGGATTCAAGGATCTTCCACGAACGATATACAACTATTCTCGCCGGTCCCCGCTTATTATGGCGTGGAATGGCGTGGAGTTTAAGCTGCCGCCGCCATGGTTCCGATTGGGTAACAAAGAGCAGGTTGACGGAGAAGTGACGTTCTTTCGCGATCAATTTCCTTCGGCACAGCATGTGTTTTCCTCAATTACATTGAAGCCCCCATTCAGCAACAATTTCGCTCAAGATCCTGAAAACGGGTTAGTACGATGGGAGCACCTTCACGATTCGGTAAGGTCGATCCCAAACGCATACCCCAAAGTCGTTACGTCCTATTACTCGAATGCCTACACGGCGAAACATGCGTTTCGTTGCGCGAATACGGTCTTGCAAGTGGGGGGTGAGACACTCATGAACATTGATTGCATTGAGACTCACGATGGCTGGCGCTTCGATTACAAAGGAGTGCCAGACGATTCTTCTGAAGGGATGTCGGTCCTGCAAAAGAGCATGTAGAAGAACATTTGGGTAACTCTTGAAACATCGCCATAGCGCTCAAAATGCTCGGAACAGGGATTCTGAGTGTCAATTGGGCGTGGCTGTTGAAAAACTCGATCCCCAGAAAATGCCCGAAAAAAACTTTGCAATAGGAAGCCCTACAAACGACTTACTCGGTTTTCCTAGACATTTTCCATCCCCCAAATTGTGGCTGTTTTGCAGAAAATGGACTTTTTCAACACCCACGAGCCTTTACAGCAGTAATCTTGAAATCGCGCGGAAATACGATATGGTGTTTTTGCAGAAAGCTCTTTTCGCATCCTCATGGTTCCGACCGTACAATCTGACGCGAAACGAACAGTTGGAGCTGGGTTGCTGATGCTGGGCTCCGTAATGCTAGCGCTGGGCGTTTCAATGATGGGCAGCCTGCTCTGGGTTGGGTGGCCGCATACCACAAATCTGGGGAGAACGCTCGCATTGTCTTTACTGGGCGTCGTTCTGGGTGTCGGCGGATACCGGGTTGCATCCAACACGTGGGTCGATTCCTGGCAGGTACCGCACAGAGCGACAGCACTAGGTGCGCTGCTCTTTTTGGGGTATGCAGTTAAAACAATGCTCCTACACGTACCCAAACCTCAATTTCCTCCGCTTTGGATGTTGATGGCTGCGCTACTGGCGCTAGTTTCTTGGTATTTCGCGATACGCCACAGGCATACTTGGCGATAAATCGCCATTACACTCATTGACCCGGATCGGGGCCAATTATCAACGAGTGTGGCCCGATATCTGGCAGCAAACAACAGTCGTCGGATCACTACCAGACTTGCGTCGCGTAAGGGCATGGCTTGCCACCGTGCCCTGTCATGTCGTGTTCTTTTAGAAGCCGTATTGCGAATTGCTCTGCTCGAATAGCCGCCAGCCTCTCCTCCGCCGTCAGGTCACGCCGTGCCGCGAGCTTGCGAATGTTAGAAAGGTGTTGCTCCAATTCGTCCTTGCCTGCGCATTCCATTACTCATGCTCCCCTAAAACGTTACTGCGTGGTTGGCCCTGTCGCCAATCTATTCGCTCAGTTTAACGGGCTGTTCAGGTCAAAATCCCCACCCTAGTCGCAAAGGGCGCGACTAGGATGGGGCACCCTCGGGGTCTTTTTCAGATTCAATCGTATTTCAGATTGAATCAGTTTCCGGCGGGGAGGCCGCCGTATTTTTGCAGCCAGTTTAGTTCTTCACGCACTTTGATTTTTCCGTGCCAGGGATTTTTGCTTAGGCTGTGGCCTTCGCCGGGGAAGATCAGCAACGCGTTGGGGATGTCTAGCGAGTAGAGGGCGTGTTCGAGGAGATAGTCTTCCATCACGGCTACGCGGATGTCGTTGGCGCCGGCGACCATGTGGGTGGGCGTTTTGACTTTGTCGATTTGGAAGATGGCGGCTTCGTCGTGATAGCGCTGGGGGGCTTCCCAGGGGCGTCCGCCGAGGAAGTAGGCGTCGTCGTAGGTGGTGTCGTCGTTGCCCCAGTTGCCGATGTGCTCGACCGCGCCGGCGCCGGTGACGGCGGCTTTGAAGCGGGTGGTTTGGGTGATGAGCCAGTTGGTCATGTATCCGCCGTAGCTGTAGCCGGCGATGGTGAGGTGGTCAGGATCGGCGATGCCGTCTTTGACCAGGGCGTTGACGCCTTCGAGAATGTCTTTGCCGGGGCGGGAGACGATGGTGGGAACGATCTGCAGGAGAAATTTGTCGCCGTATCCGGTGGAGCCGCGGTAGTTGGGCTCGAAGACCAGCCATCCGTTAGTGGCGGCGAGCGCGGCCCACTGGTACCAGTCGGCTTCGAAGTGGTTGCCGTCGGCGTCGGCGGGGCCGCCGTGAATCAGGGTCAGCATCGGTAGGTGTTTGGCTTCGAATTTTCCCGGGGGATAGATCAGCATGCCTTCGACGGTGGTGCCGTCGTCGGCCTGCCATTTATAGGGCTTGCCTTGAGGGAGATCGCGTTCGGTGAAGAGTTTATTGAAGGATGTGATGGGCTTCGCTTGATCGAGGTTAGCGGCGCTGTCGGCCAGGTAGATCTCTTCGGGCTTGCCGAGAGAGGAGTAGATGAAGGCGATTTTTGGCGAGTGTGTGGCGGTGGAAATTTGGGCATAGGTGCCGGGCCATTGGCTGAGGCGGTGGAGTTCATCGGACGGTTTGGCGGCGGAATATATTTGGACTTCGGTGCCTAGGCGCGCGGAGGCGAAAACGCTATCGCCGGACACGGCATAGTGCTCGACGGGACCGATGAAGGCTTTGGACCATTGCTCGATGGTGCCATTTTCGCTATCGACCCAATAAAGATGGGGTTGCAGGTCGCGGTAGGGGCCGGAGACGTCGCCGACTTCGACGGTGAAGAAGATGTGGCGGCTGTCGGGAGCCCAGTGGGGGCGAGTTTCGGTAGCTTGATTGTTGGTGATGCGGCGGGGGTGCGATGGGGCTTGCGAATCGACTCCGGCGTGCGCGTTACTTTCGGCAGTGGCGGACAGGAGTGTCCGCCCCGCATTTAACGTGTAGATTTCGACGTCTTCGTATTTTTCCTGGCGCTGGTTGATGGCGTTACTGATGAAGGCTAGCTTTTGGCCGTCGGGGGATGTGATCAAGCTTTCTACTCGCAACGGGGTGGTCGCGATGGCGTGGGCGCCGGGAGTGAGATCGGGTTCTTTTTCGGTGTCATGATCGCGCTTCTTTGTTTTTGTCGGGCTGGCTGCGTGGCGGGCCAAGGCTTCACCCAAGTCGAGCGCGAAGATGGTGTCGCCGCGTTCGGCGGTGCGGTATTGGAGGACGTCTTTCCATTCTTTTTTGTAGTCGTCTTTTTGCTGCTTGGTCCAGGGTTGGCGCGTGGCGAAGTAGATGGTTTGCGAATCCGCCGACCAGGAAAATGTGTGGACTTCTTCTTCGCCTTGAGTCACGGGAAAGGCTTCGCCCCCGTTGGGCGAGATTAGATAGATCTGAGCGGGTTCGCCATTATTCTTAGAGTCGGACTCGGAGTCGGAATCGTTGTCGTCATCTTTCTCGGCCGAGGACTTGCGTTCCGAGAGGAAGGCGATCCAGCGACCGTCGGGCGACCACTTGGGTTCTGTGTCGTGGCCGGATTGCGTCAGCTGAATCAGGGATCCGCCTTTGCCGTCGTCGCGATAGAGCCAGAGATCTTTGCGGAAGATTTGCTGGTCCCAGTCGGCGCGCTCGGTTCCAATCACAACGGAATTGCCGTCGGGAGAAATTTCGAGCGCGGGGAAGCTGACGGAGTTGAAGAATTCGTCGAGCGTGAGTTTGGGTTTGTTTTGGGCTGCGGTGATAACGGCGAGGGTCGCGACGATCCCCGCGATGCAGACAAGTTTCCGGATTCGCATAGGGTCCCGTGGGAAGAAGGGTTATACAACGGCGGATTCGGTAAGCGCAAGTCTGCGACTCAGGTTTCGTCGCGGAAAATGTTTTGCAGTACGCCGTTCTTTTATCGAACTTTTATCGGACTTTAGTACTGCCCGAGACGTGCAGATTAGAGCGAGCCACGCAATGTGCGGCGAAGGCTCAACGCCAGCACTCCCAACAGCGCGACTGGCAGGACCGCCGCCGTACGAAGGGGAAGGGCGAAGACCGCTTTAGAGTAAAACACGCGGCCCGCGACGAATGGTCGTAATGCAATCAGGCCAAATGCGGCGAGCCATGGCCACAGCAAAACGGCGGCCCCGATGGTCAGGAGCGCCCGGTAAGTTCGACTAGACGGGAGTTCCCTCCACCGATAGGCAACGAGAAAGATGCCGGGCAGGAGGATAACATGGTCCTGGAAGCCCTGGCTGGGAAGTAATGTAACCGCAGTGATGCACAGCACAGAACTCAAGGCCAACCAGAATTCGATGGAACCAGTGCCCCAGCTTCGCTTTTTCCACGACAGCGCCAGAGTCAGTAGCAACCCAACGGCAGCCAGCGAGACCGTTCCGCCTAGGTGCGGGCCTAAGTAAAGTATCTCACCCGCCAAGGGAGGCTTCGCATAGCGAGGGTATCTGAGTAGAACGCCGAACCACGCTTGGACCCAATGCGGCCAAACGAGCATCGCCGCACCGATCAGGATCAGACTCGCCGAAAACATTCCGATACAGAAACGGCCCCGCTCTCGCCAATCATGCCAACTCCAGATGAGCAGATAAGCCACGGCGAGGATGCTCATCTGCGGCTTGATTGTCGTGAGGGACATCGCTATCCCAGCCAGCAGGTGCCATCCACGTTGCAGAGCGAGAAGGGAGGCTGCCAGCAGGAAGCCGACCAACAGGCCCAATTGGTCGGCATACAAACCTTCAAGGACCGGATAGCTGCATAAGACGAGCAAAGCGATAGCAGCCAATGAAGATGGCGCGGGACGCAAGGAAAGAGCTTGCATCCACAAAAAGACGCTCGCGATTGTCAGCCCAACCAGCAGGACGGCGACAACCAGGCGCACTGCCGTGAAGGGAAACTGTGCAGCAGGCCAAAATAACAGATCCGCGAAAGCAGGATAGACGAAGGTGCGATAGTCCGGGGGCGGATCGGAAGAGATCTCTGAATCCAGGGTTCGACCAAACAATCCTTGCTGAATTTTGCGGGTCATCTCAGGACTGTATGGATCACAGCGGGCCGGTATGCATTCGTGCGATGTCAGCCAGACTGGGTAAAAGTCGTGCCCGAAGGCATAGGAGCCAGCAAAGTTGTTGGCTGCCTGGGCCTGGACGAGGCGCGGCATAAAGAGCCCGAGATAGTAGTCCAGCATGGATGCAGAGCCGAGTATGGCGAGACCTAAGACAATTGAACCCATGCGGAAACGACTGCGAGTCTGCAGATCACCAGTGATCGCGCCAGGAATCTTCAATAGAGCCTCCGGTGACGATGCTGGAATAACGGAGCCGAGGATTTACTCTGAGAGACAACTTCGACGGATCTCCCCGGTGCGATGACGCAAGCGGCAAACTGCATGAAGACTATCCCCGAAAAGCAAATGGTGTAAACGAAACTGGTCACTGCGCGGACTCGGCGTTTTTGAGGGCGTCGTCCAGCGGCTGCCCCGGCCGAGCGGCACTCGGGGCGATGACGACGCGCCAGCCGTCATCGTAGTCGCGAAAGCCGACGCTGGAGAGATAATGCACGTCCGTTGAATAGAGCGCGGCGCCCACTTCGTTTATGGGCGCCCATTTCCAGAGGAAATCGACATCGGCGGCGCTGCCCTGCTTGCTGATGCCGGTCACGCCTAACAGTTCGCGCTTTGCAACCGGAATGAAGAGCAAGGCCTTGTCGGCTTCCTGGGGGGGACCAGGGCGCGGACTGTGTCTACCCCGGATGGCGTGAGCAGAACGTCCCAGCAGGGCGGCGGCAAGCCTGGAGAGCATGGGGCTTTGGTGGCGGAGATCCAGCCGTGTTGCTGGAAAACAATATATTCCGGCGACACGTAGTCTTTGTTGGCAACGGTTCCGGTCTGCAGGGTGAACTGCTGTGGAGTCTGAAACTGTGGGGTAGCGGCGATCAGGTCGGTCGCGAGACGGCGGGTCAGGAAGTCGCGCGGGGAGCAGGAGGCGAGTGCTAGGCTGAGCAGAGGCAGAGCGAAGATCAGGATTTTTCGCATCTTGCTTATTGCTGCTTGAAAGATTGACGGAACTGCTACCGGGCTGCGCCCGGCAGACAGCCGTGGGCGGCTGTCCCCCACATAAAAGTGCGACGTCGAGTTCAACATCTTCCCGGTGTGTCCCCCCGGCGCCGGGTGCGGCCGAGATCCTTCCCTCCGCCTGAAAAGCGGCTCCGGTCAGGATGACGCCATCGAAACCGCACTACACCTTTAACGAGTTGTGATTGTAAATAAACGGGAGCGTTTGTGCGGGGAGAAAGGGTGGGAAGTAATCTGGCCTTCGAAATGGGCGGGCCAGCGGCCGGGGATTTGGGCGGAACAGCGGGGGCAGCGGCCTTCGGGCGTCATGCGGTAGTCCTGGATGAAATATCCGTAGCGGCTGATTAAAGTTTCGCTGCACTGCGGGCAGCGCGTATCTTCCCAGGGTCCGACCATGCCGGGAAGATTGCCGGCGTAGATGTAACGCAGTCCCGCCTCTAGACCGATTTCGGCGGCGCGCAATAGATCTTCGGGGCTAGTGTCGCGCTGGCCATCTCCTTGCATTTTGTAGTCGGTGTGGAATGCGGTCACATGCCAGGGGATATCGGGCGAGATGTTAGCCAGGAATTCTGTGAGTTGGCGGAGTTCGTCATTGGAATCGTTGAAGCCGGGGATGAGCAGGGTGACAATTTCAAGCCACAATCCCATCTGGTGAATGCGGCGGATGCTGTCGAGGATGGGGCCCATGCGTCCGCCGAGTTCGTGGTAGTGGCGGTCGTCGAAACTTTTGAGATCGACTTTGTAGAGATCGAGCCAGGGGCGCAGGTATTCGAGGACCTGCGGAGTGCCGTTGCCGTTGGATACGAATCCCGTGAGCAGGCCGGCGGCTTTTGCCTCTTTGAAAACCGCGACGGCCCATTCGCTGGTGATCAGCGGTTCGTTATAAGTACTGACCAGAACTTTCGCGCCCTGGTCGAGGGCATCGCGGACAAGGGCTTGGGGAGTTGCCTCCACAGGCGGCGACACAGCATTGGGATCGCGCAGAGCCTGCGAGGTGACCCAGTTCTGACAATAGCCGCAGTGCAGGTCGCAGCCCAGCATGCCGAAACTGTAGGCTAGCGCGCCGGGATGGGCGTGGAAGAACGGCTTTTTCTCGATAGGATCGCATTGCATTCCCGCGGTGTATCCCCAGGGAACGTAGAGCTTGCCGCCGCGGTTGAAACGGACTTTGCAGACGCCAGGCTGGCCTTCGGGAATGGGGCAGCAGTGGCCGCAGGAGAAGCAGCGGACGCGGTTGTGGTCCAGTTTTTCGTAGAGAGAGGGGTCCGCTTCGCGGGTTCGTTCGTCCAGGACTTGGCGCAGGGTGGGCACGGAAAACCTCTTTGGAGACATTTTAGCGCGAAGCGACTTATTTTCCGATTTAGGAAGTCACAGTCCCCACCCTAACATCGCAAAGAACGCGATGTTAGGATGGGGCACCCGCGGTCTCGGCTAGTTGGTGATTGCTGCTGTTTCTGTTCTCTTGCGGCCGGCGCCCGGTTTTTTGGGCGTGTGCTGTTGGAGCCAGAGATCGGCTCGCTGTTCGATGGCAGCGGCTTGTTCACGGGTCATGCCGGAGGCCAGGACGGCGGCGAGATCTTTGTTCTCCTGGTCGCCGCGAGCTCGCGCTACCACGGTCCAGAAATAGGCTTGATTCACGTCTTTGGAAACACCGCGTCCGCCCCAATAGAGGAATCCTAACTTGGCCTGGGCCGCGAGACTGCCATGTTCGGCGGCGCGGCTGAACCAGCGGAAGGCTTGTTTCTCGTCGCGAACGATTCCGTTTTTTTCGTCTCCCTGAAAATAACGAAGGCCCAAAGCATTCTCGGCGACGGGATCGCCATCCTGCGCCATCTGCCGCATCAGCTCGAACGATCTAGTCTCGAGTTCCGGAGACGTGGTAGAAGGCTCCGCCGGGTAGGACTTAGGGGGTGGAGACGAGGCCAGAACGGTCGGTATGGGAATTCGCCCACGCTGCTGAAGCTTGCTCTGAATCAAGGGGGCGAGGTTGTAGCCGAGAACCATCGCAATCGCCGCGGCGACACAAACCAGCAGGATGAGGTGAGACCGGGGCAAGCTGATGCCACCAGACATTTTCTCATCGGCGCTCTCGGCTTTGTGGTCTTGATCGGGCGCGGAAGCGAACAGCACGCTGCCCGGCGACGGGGAGAATCGGTTGACGGGGGTTGCATCGGCAAGAATCGCGAGATCTTCAGAACGAACAGCGCGATTGACTGCGGCCATCACGGTCTCGGCGAGACGCTGGAGCACCCTTCCGTCATTCTCAGAAAAGACATGCGCGTGGCTGGAGAAAACCTCGAGAATTCCAATCGATCTCTCGGCGACTCGGAGGGGAACGGCGACCATGGAGCGAATGCCCAAGGCACGGCAGCTCTCTCGATCCACCCGGGCGTCGAGCTCGGCGTCATCGCAGCGGAGCAACGTTCCAGTCTTTACGCATTCCCCGGAAAAACCGGATCCCACCTGCAAACGTGCACCGACCGGAGGCGCGTCCGGACCAGAACTGGCGCGACAAACCAGGAAATCCGGATCGGCGTCCGCCATGGCGATGGCAGCGCCCGAGGCATGAACCAGAGTTTGGGCGCGTTCCACAACTAGTTGCAGAGCCCCGGCAAGATCGGAACCGAGGGCCTCCACCTGACGTTGCACGGCGGTGACGGCCGCCAGGGTATCGCTGTAGTTAGGACGCGGAGGAATTTCTTCCTGAGCTCTGGCCGGGGCGGCAAGCTGAGTCTCGCCGTTGGCCACTCCGGCCATCACGTTGACGAAAAGCCATTCCCGCAAACGGGACAGGGCTTCCGAAGAGAGCTCGGAAAAATGAAGACCGGCGCGTCCCGAAGCGTTCGACCAGATCACCTGGCCGGTGGTGTAAATATGCTCGGCGCAATCGGCCAGATCCAGGCACAGATTCACGGTCTTTTCGATTTCGAGAGGAGAATGGCACTGGATGGCGACGCCGTCTTCGCTGATGTCGACGATCTCATGCAGATCGAGCATCGCGCCCTGGGATTCGGCGGTGAAACTGATGTAGGCGGGCGTCTGGATTTTATGTCGCACACGCCGGCGCCGGTTGGGTGAAACGGGTCGCAGCGCCGAGTTCATGACCGCCATGGGGAAGGGCCCGAGTTCTGGTTGCTCCATATATTAGCGCGGCTTAAGGGAAAAGTAAGCAAGGAAGAGAGAATAAGGTGGGCCAGTCTGACTGCCCCCGTGGGGAAACTACTTCCGCGTCATCCGCAGCTCGATCATCATCCATTCCTCCCCTTTGTCATCGATCATGAAATGGCGATGAAGGAGAAGGCGGCCGTTTTCCTCAAGGTGTGCGCGCGCGACGGTCTTCCGCCCAGGATGCTCGGTATCGAGGGGCGTGGTCCACAGGACAATGTTCTGGCCGTCGAACGTGCCGTCGCTTTGGCGAATCGACATCGTCGTCTGCCGCGAGTCGTACCAGACGGTGGTGAAGCGATTCGTTTTGGAATCGAAGCCGGAGATTCCGGTGCCGGTGCCCTTCGTTCGGTCAGAATTGAAGAAGGTGAAATCCGACTGCAGAAACTTGCCGTCCTGGATCATGTACTGCTTGCAGGTGCCTTTGGTCACAATCGGCTTCCCGTTTATCGGGAAGAACGTCTTGACGACGTCCCAGTCGCCGGTAAATTGCGCGAGCAGCCTCTGACCGGCGCCCGGCGCGTTCGGCGGCTCGTACTGAGTGTGGGTTTGCTGCGCGAATGCGGCAGTGGCAATAAGCAGCGCTGCGGTGATCCATTTCCTCATGGCACGTGATGATAGGCGAAAATCGCAAGCGTTGCATGGGTTTTGGGCTGGCGAGCCGATCCTCACAATTGCCGTAGACGACTGCTGAGTCCGTCGATTTTTGTAAAGGCCCTCATTCAGTCGTACTAGAGGTGGTAGTTGATTATGGGAATTGGCTAGTCTGTCTCGCATGGCATTCGTTCGCGGCATCGTGTTTTGCGGACTAGTTTTCCTTACTGACTGCAGTCTTCTCCTACATGCTCAGACACCAGACACAGCCGCCATCAGGGGCACCGTGGTTGACCAAAGCCATGCTGCCGTGTTGGGTGCGGAGATCAAAATCACGAACCGTCGGACCGGGCTGAAAAGGACCACGCAGACCGACGACTCGGGTAATTTTTCGGTCGCAGGACTGGCGGTCGAGGGCGACTACGAGGTGAGCGCCGAGAAAGAGGGATTTGAGCTCGCCGTGTCGAAAGGCGTGACCTTAATAGGCGGGGCGGCAGCCAACCTGACCTTTCATCTTTCACCCGCCGGCGGGAAAACCGAGATCACCGTGACTGGGGCGGCCGGTGGCGTTCGCACCGACATACCACAACTTGGCGATCAGCTAGGCACGTTTCAGATCAGCGAAACTCCACTTCTTAATAACCGCATCACGTACTTGCCGATGCTGAATGCTGCGAATCGTCCGGCGATCAATCAGGGCGACGTTTTCATGAATCAAAATTTATTCACAAGCAATGGCACAGGCCGCCGTCAGGCGTGGTTTGAAGTGGATGGGGCAAACTCAGTGGACCTTTGGGGACGCCAGACGATCTTCACGAACCTGCCGGTCGAAACGTTGGACGAGATGAATGTTCTGACCAACCCGTTCTCCGCCGAATACGGAGGGAGTGCGGGAAGCGCCGTCAATATCGTCACGAAGAGTGGGGGAAGCCAATATCACAGCAGCCTGGTTGGGAATTTTCGTCCTTCGGCGACGGCAGCGGATTTGTGGGGTTTCACTCCCGGCACAGCGACCAGTGGCAATCAGTTGACGAGCGATGAACTGTATCAGCCGGCGCTTACATTGGGCGGGCCGATCGGCAGCGCCAATCATACTCACTTCTTTCTAGGCGGCGAATACACCTGGGAGAACAAAGTTTCTCCGATCACCAATGCCCTTGCGCCGGGTGGCTTCGAGGGCAAGTACCGCGACTGGATGGGGCTGGCGCGCCTCGATCATCAGCTGAACAACAACAACGATTTCTTTCTTCGACTCAACGCCGACCACTTTGTCGATACGAATCCCAACGGGATTGTCGGCGGAAACAGCTTGCCGAGCGTAGATCGAGTATTCACCCGCAGGACGTATACCGCCGAGTTGGGAGAGACGGACGTAATCAGTCCGAATTGGCTGAACAACGTTCGCGCGGAATTTCAACTGGCCTCACCGATCACGCAATTCAGTCCTGTCATTTACAGCACGCAGTTTTCCGTGCCAATTCAAGGTGCGGCCACTTTTACGACCGGCACTTCTCAGTCCGCTTTGCTGCTGAATCATCAATTTGAACTCAACGACACCGTCTCGACGACGATTGGCCGCAACAATCTCCGGTTTGGGGCACAGGCGATACACGCGCACACCGGCGGCAACAGCAAAGAATTTGGCGGCCCGATCTACCTCGGATCATTTGCCTACAACACATGCACCCAATCTGTGGCCACATGTGAGAGTTCGGCCTACCTGGGCGACATCAGCCACGTGAAGAGCTATACGCAAAGCTATGGGAATGCAAACTACACGGTGGACGATACGCTCTGGGCGTTGTTTGTGCAGGACGACATACGCCTGCGGCGCGACGTTAATGTGAACCTGGGTCTGCGATATGAACGCCAGACTTTCACCGATTCCACCCGGGATTTTGCGCCACGGGTTGGCTTCGTGTGGAACCTCCGCGGCAAAGGCGTCACCGTTGTGCGCGCGGGATTCGGAATTTACTATTCGCAGATCGTTGACAATTCCGAAGCGAGCTATGCTCTCACCGGTCCGACTGGGGTTTTTAACTACACGGCAACACCGGGCCAGGTGGGTTTCCCGGCAAGCATTGCGGATGCGCCCTTACCGGCATTTCCTCCGGGCGCTCAAATTCCCCTGCGAAGTCTGTACGTCCGGCCGGGTCGAAGCTCTTATTACGATCAGTTTTTCCCCACGCCGACCTTGATCGGATACCAGAACGCCTTGCTGAGCCCGTACACAGAACAGTGGAGCTTCGGGGTCGAGCAGGCGCTCGCGCAAAACTGGGCTCTAAGTCTCGATTACGTTGGATCGCATACGCTGAAGGTCAATCGTCCATTGGACGTGGACCCGCCGGCTCCTTTTGTGCGCACGGTACCTGGGCAAACTCGCACACCTCAGGTGGCGAATTGCACGAGACCGCTCTGGATAAATTTTTATTCTCAGGATGGCCTTACGTGCGACACGTCGAGTAAGCAGGGAACGTCGGCCTCAGTTCCGATACCGGCGTACTCCGTGATTCAGGCCGACGTTAACGATGGGTTCGCCTACTACGACGCCTTAAATGTGAATTTAAATCATCGCTTCAGCCAGCGGCTGCAGATGCTGGCCAGCTATACCTGGTCCCACGCGCTGGACAATGTTGACCCAGATATTCCGTCTCAGAATCCGAACGATCCGAACTTTACAGGCAGGCAGGAACTTGGTCCCGCGATTTACGACGAGCGGCATCGCTTCGTGCTGAGCGGAGTGTACGTCGCGCCCCTCAACATCAACATCGGCGTGGTTGGGACGCTAGGGAGCGGGCTGCCGTACAACTTTGTCACGGGAACGACCAATAGTGGCGACACGGGCGCTACCACAGACCGGCCGATCGTCAACGCCGCTGTGATTTCGCGCAACGCGGGACGCGGACGATCGATCTACGACGTGTCTCCGTTCATTGAACGCCGATTTTCTCTGGTTGCAGACCGCCTGGCCTTGAACCTGCGCGCTGAGGCCTTCAATGTATTCAATCATCCAAACTTTGTGGGTTACGTCTCGACCTGGGGAAACGGGGCAGCGCCACCGGCGAATCTTGGAACCCCTTTGACCGGCATCACGAATCAACTTCCGGCACGGTCGTTGCAGTTCCTGGTTACGCTTGCATTTTAGGACTCGCAGCTCGGGTCCTGGTTGCGGAGTACCGTCAGCGATCCCTAGTGGGCTCCTTGACGACTTGACAACGTCCCGGTCGCCGGTAAATTGGGGGAGCAGCGTCTACCGGCAAACATTGGATATTTAGGAGGCTGCGGAAGAACCATTTCGCGAGGCCTCAGCGGCTAAAAGCCGTCATTGATTTTGCACGACTTGCGGCGCGGCTAAAAGCCGCGCCCTTTCAAAACAAACGCAAAGGCAAACTTTTTCCGCAGCCACTTAGTGCACTTGCCTATTTCACGCTTGGCTATCTGAGTAGAGAACGAAACTTAGTGGGACTGTCCGGCCCACGCGTCAACACTAGACGAGGTTCGTCCCAACATACAGTATTTTCGGCTAAACCTAGCCGGATCGGCGCAGGATTTGGGCTTGGCGCAGGCTGGAGATGCGGGAGATGGCCGCCACCATCATGCTGGAGAGGAGGTGCATGGTGGCCACGTCGCGCTCGTCGAAGGCGCCCGGTGATGAGGACAATACTTCGAACACGCCCAGGGTACGCCGGTAGTGACGCAGAGGAGAAACGAGAATGGAACGGACTCCGAGACGCCGGCAACTGGCCAGGTCAACCCTTGGATTACGCTCGGCGTCGTGACAGAGCATGATTTCGCCGGTGCGGACCGCTCCGGCGGAGATGCCGACGTCGGTTTGCAGACGGACGCCGAGATCGGGAGGTGCGGCGGCACGGGCGCGGCAGACGATTTCGTCCCCGGCGCGCAGAGCGATGGCGGCTCCGGTGGCGCCGGTCAGATGCTGGGCGCGTTCGGTAATCGCGCTGATGGCGGGTTCGAGATCGAGTTCCGCCGGAGATCGGCATCGTCACCTACGGAGACTGCCCGAAAGCCCGACGCGGGATGGGCGGCGTTGGCAACACGGAGCTGGCTGCGCTGGGCGAGGGACGGCAGTGGTAACGATCTGACATGCTGACCAGATCGGGGTCGGGCACGGTGCGCAACAAATCGCGCACCAGGTTGTTGAGTTCCATGTCGGCGATGAGGTGCGCAGTCTGCTGGTTGCGCAAGGATCCGCCAAGCACGCGCGACAGTCCGAGCAGGGCGTGATTCCACAGGCCAGGCAATAGGGCTTGCTGTTGTTGCTGATCAGTTCACACTGCACGCAAAAAGTTGCAGATTGCAAAGGAACAAAATTAACGTCCTGAAAAATAGCGCCGCACGGGGTCTTGCCTGACATAGATGCTGGATCCTCGCTCTCTAACATGTGCACTAGAAGGTAAATAGCCAGGCAAGAGGCGAGAAAGTAGCGGTATTGGTTCGGGGTGTGGAAAACTGGACGGGCGTTGCTAAGAGTCGTGAGCGTGCGGAATTTGCCGGACGCCGCGGGCGGGGACGCCCGCCGGAAGCCGGCGGGAAGGCGGCGTCTTTCGATATATCGATTTTAGATATATTCCATCTTTTAAAATGTATCCATCAACTATATCCATCCTTTCTCCACGTCTTCCAATCCTCGCGGACGGCGTTGACCATCTTCTTTGGCGGCTTGGTGCAGCCATCTGGGCTTCTGTTTTTGCATGTGATTCAGGATCGGCTTACGCGCGGTCCTGGTTCCGAGATGGATGTTTGCGGTCTCCCATCCCATGGCGCAAGCAAGCGCAATTCCTTGCCCGGCGCCTGAAGCGAGGCCAATTCGATGCGGGAGCAGTGCGGACAGAGCCGGCGCACGATCCAGCGTCCGCGCAACTGAACGAACGGGTCGAGACATCGCACCGCCCGGCTGATAATCGCCTGATAGAGAATCTCGGGAGGGCCTTGGTGATCCTTCGCCCAATAGCAGGCGGAGGAAACTAAAGCTTTCGGCTTCGCGGGCGATCTTGCCACCGTGCCAGTCGGCGATGGCAACGTAACGCGCGTGGCCGAGGCTTCCCAGGCCGGCGACGCGACGAGCCAGGCGATAGAGCAAGTCCCGAGCGGGCATGAGGTGCTCGAGGGCGTCGATGGCGCTGACTGGCACGTCGCCCTTCACGGTTGGGAGCGCATCCATTTTGGCCCAGAAGTGGACGGGATCGCGCAGTTCACTTTCCGCAATCTCACGCAACCATTCATGATGCTCGCCCAGGACAAATGGCATTCCCCCGGAACGCAAGCTTTCCTGATAGCCCTCGATAAGAGAGTCGCAGATGTCTTTGTGCTTGAGAGGCAAGTGTCCGGCTTCTGCGGCAAGATGCGCGCTCACTGCGAGGCGGACCAGATCGTTAGCGTAGGCCATGGGGTGAGTTTCGTCGAAGTCGTTGACGCCCCAGATGGGATGTTCTTCCACATCGCGCCAGGTGCCGAAATTTTCTACGTGCAGGTCGCCCACAGCGAGAGATACGGTGCCTTGGCGAGATCGGGACAGACTTTCGCCAGATTTGCGCCCAGCGATAGAAGGTGGCTCGCAGAAAGGGGAAGACGGCCGCCTTCATGTTGGCGTGTTTGATGCGCAGATCCTTCGTGACAAGATCCGTACGATGGGCAGGTCAATCTTCGAAGGCGTGGGTCGCTTTGACGACGTTCATAGCGGCTGACGATAGTGGGTGCAGGATTCAGAAGTCAAACGGGATCGCTTTTCATGCTGGTCTGACGGATAAGGCTGTCGAGCTTCGCTCGACGGACAGCCG
>CAVQDN010000023.1:0-882078 GCA_963711275.1 uncultured Acidobacteriaceae bacterium
TTCGGTGGTGGGTGGCGTAAGCTCAATGATATAGTCCTTCCCCATGTCTTCGTTTGAACGGACTAAGTTCAGGAACTCGTTTTTCTCCTCGGGAGACGAAAAGGAAAATAAAGCTCGTAAGCACCGGCGTCAGGATCGCCGAGGAGAGCCAGAGACCGCGTGTTCGTGAGACTCGCATATCCGACCATGTACCCGATGATGTCGGCGCCAAAGAGCCGAGCTTCTGGATTATCGGTGGGCAAGAATTCGACGATGCAGAGCCAGTCCTTCTCATGTTGCCAGTATGGCTCGAAATCGTCTTTGTGCTTCGTTGCCAAGATCGCCAGGTCACCTTTTTCCAGAGTTTTGGTTCAAGAACTCGCGGTACAAGAACGGTACAACGAAAGCTCGTTCTTTAGGGTTCTTAGCTGTTCCTTACAGGGCGTTGCGTTGCGACCGCTGCCTTGTAATTACAACGTGATCCAGTCTGTCAGCGCCCTTTCACGGCGGTAACACGGGTTCAAATCCCGTCGGGGACGCCAATTTAAGCGTCGTTCGCCCTTCCCATAACACGGTAACGAAAGAACTCGCCAAGTTCTAACTCAAACAAGAATCGCACAAATGATCACTGCGCAGAACCGCCCGCTACGGTTGGTGCCGGCGCCATGGGTTTAGCTGATCCAGCGAAACCAGCACGCTCTGCCAGCGAGCGTTGTTCTTTTTGTCTCGATCGGCGCAGAAAGGTCGGAATAGAAATCCAGAATATTGGCACGCAGGTCCGCCGACGTCAGATTGAACTTCCGTCCTTCAGCTGGGACAGCAACTGAGCATAGGTGTCATCGGTGAGTGAGTACTCCGCTGCCTTTGTCTGGTTGCCAGTATCAAGATCACAATTGGGGAGCACAAGTGAGCCGGTGCGCACCGCTTCCAGGAAGGCCCGATATTGGTCGACGTCGTGTTGATGCTCTTGAAATACAGGTCCTCAGTCTGGGGAGTGGGATTATTGAACTCCATGCCTCTTGAAGGGACCGATTTTCGGCATATATCGCAGGAGCATTGACAACAGCCGGGTGCCCAGGCCGGGCTTCACGTAGTCCTTTCCCCACTGCCTTTCGTAATCAGAGCGCGAAAGACGGTACAGGAACTTCCGTTTCGCGAAATTCGGGGTTTCGCGCATCAGGTCCTTCTTATGGGTTTGCAGCGCGACCTGGGTCATCTGCGGAATCAGCCGGCTGACAGCGAAGCGATATGAGCCGACCGCCATATCCTCGTGGGTAAGAACGTCTTTCAGCTCCATTCCGTATACAACGGGAAAGACCCGCTCCAGCAGGGGCTTGGACACTTGGAAGCCGATGAAGTCGTGATATTGCTGCGACGGCATAACGATTCTTCGCGACCTGCGCCATGTCGAACCCGAACTCCGTTTTCACATGCGCCGTCTTGTCCTGGGCATACCGGACCGACTTGCCATATTTTGCCCGCAGCTTCGGATATTCGATCGCCACAGCTTGGTTGACTGCAGGATGACCGGCGATATCCGCTGCATAATGTGACAGAGCGCCCAGCGCGAAGGCGTACTCGTTCGCATCCTGGCTTTCGAGCAGCAACTCGCGAACGAAGTCCCCACTGCGGACGTAGTGCACCAAGTTGCTGAATTCCTTATTGCCGAACGGGTAGTAGCCGAGATCCTGAATGACCGCGCCTCCATAGGCGTAGGCATGTGCCTCCGTGATCTGGTCTTCGGACAGTGCCGGATAGCGGTTGAGCAGCAGGGGCTGGATCTCATCAGTCCAGAGCAAGTCGACGATTTCCTCGTGGGTCAGAACGGAGTAAGCAGACGAGCCGCTGCTGCACATCAGCACGATGAGAAGAAGTGACGACGGCACGGACGAAAAGCAGCCGCCAGGTTTGACGATATGGCGACGCGATTGCCGAATGGCACATGGCTTAAATGCGTCCGAGCACCAGGAGAATGATCACAATAACGAGAACCAGCCCCAATCCGCCGGTCGGGGCATAACCCCAGTCCCGGCTGTGCGGCCAGCGTGGCAGGGCACCGAAAAGCGCCAACAGCAAAATCACAATCAATATAGTTCCAAGCATGATGTGCTCCTATCCTCTGACAAAGGCACGGGCTGCCCCGGATCGGTCTTTTACATAGAGATGTTGATCGCAATGCCGACATTGGGATACCTGCGGTTGTACAGGTAATAGCCATTGTCAACGTAGTTAACGTAAACATCGTCGTTGTCGTACCAGTCATCGCCCCAGTATGCCGGCCAGGGGTCAACCGCACTGAACCAATAGCCCTGATATTGAAAGCGCGGGAATCCGCCGACCACCAGGAAAGGCAGGCCTGAGATGCGGAAGCCATGGTCCCGTCCGAAGTGTCCGCGGAAGCGATCATCAGGAATGCGGTACCCGTGGTATCCGCCACGTTGCTGCCAGGTGCGGTGGTCTGATTCCCAGTGTTGTGAGCCATGCTGTTGCCAGGCGCTGCGCTGGATGCGCTGCTGTTCCTGGGTGCGGCGCGGCTGTTCGCTTCGTCGAGCGCTTTGCTGCTGGTTGCTATGGTTCAGCCGCTGTTGTTGCGCATGCTGCTGGCCATCATTTTGCTGCCGTTGGGCATGTTGAGGCTGCTGGCGTGGCTGCTCCGACCTCTGTTGCTGCTGGACCCGTTGCTGGCTTTGCTCCGCCCGCTGCTGCCCTTCGGCACGCGATGGCTGCTGACGTGGCTGCTCCGACCTCTGTTGCTGCTGAGCCCGTTGCTGGTTTTGCGCGGGCCGCTGACGTGTTTGTACTGACTTCTGCGGCTGGGCGTGCTGAGGTTGAGATTGCTGGGGCTGCGCGTGCTGCGGCTGGGCACGCTGCTGTTGAGGCCTGGCCTGCTCGTGATTGGTCTCTTGCGACTTGGAATGGTCTGGTTTTTCGTCCTGCCGCTCGTGCTGCGCATAGGCAGGGCCGGCGATTCCGAGAAGCAAACAAAGAATGGCTGTGCTGGTAATTCCAATGATCTTCATGGGATTCGCCTCCTCAGGCTGCACTTCCGAAACTCAACAGTGAAGGAGCCATCCCTGTTTATAGGCTCGCCGCCGGTTTCTTGATGGTCAAAACTGCTCAGCGAAGGACGAAGTAGTTCAAAGGCCGGGTGAATCCCGTCACTAAAGTGAAGGCGCGCCTGAAGTCATCGAGCGCCCCGTGCCGACACGCGCAATATTTGCAATTGCTGTTTTCGGAGCCGGAAAAGAAAGGCGCGAGTCCCAAAAAAGGGACTCACGCCGAAAATAAGCATTCTACGCCGGATCCGATGAACCGCTATGGTGTGAAGCTGAGTTCAACATTGACGCCGGGATAGCTCGCGTTGCACAGGTAATACACCCCGTCTATCTCGACCACAAAAACGTCCTGGGTATAGAGCCAGTTGCTTGGCCGTGCGTCTACGAATCCGAACGAATAGCCGCCGTATTGGAAGCGGCGATTATTGTAATCGGCCTGGCTAACACGAAAACGGTGTTCTTGTCCAAAATTAGCCCGGTAACGGTCGTCGGGAATGCGGCCACTACTGTTGCCACGCGCACCCTGCACGGGTTGTGCGGGTTGCTGCTGCATATTGCGTTCTTCCGGCTTGCTGTTGCTCTCCTGCTGCGTGTTTCTCTCCTCGGGCTTGGTGTTCTTCTCCGGCTGCTTGCCCTTCTCATCTTGCTTGGCGGACTTTTCCGGTTGTGCCCTTTTCTCGTCCTGGGCGGGCTTTTTCTCTCCCTCCTGATCGTGCTGCTCCTGCTGTGCGTAGACCGGGGCCGCAAGGATCAAGGACAAAACTGCAGTGCTGATGACTCCAATTCGTCTCATAGGTTCTCTCTCCATCACTCCTTTGTTCTACTGCAGGCTTCCCGTGGTCGCGTTGACCGGGCTGCCGATGGCTTCGCCGGAGACGAGAAGTTCCACTCTCCGATTTTGCTGCCGGCCTGCGGAGTTATCGTTGGAGGCTACCGGCAGACTGTTGCCGAAACCTCTGGATGAAACCGAATTCGTCGAGACGCCTTCTTGCACAAGGTAGTCGCGCACCGATCCGGCACGATTCTCTGACAGCGTCTGGTTCATGGCATCGCCGCCGACGTTGTCTGTGTAGCCGCCGACTTCGATGTTGAGGCCCGGGTACGCCAGCAGGATGCCGGCGACCTTCGCCAGCTTCTCGCGTGCTCCCGGCTTCAGTGAATACCTTCCGGTGTCAAACAGAACATCGGACATGCTGACGATGAGGCCGCGCGCGGTATCGCGAGTCTGAAGAATCGAATTCAGCTGCTCGGATAACCTGGTGCGCATTGCGGCCTTGTCGGCTTCCGCCTGTTGCGCGGACTGCTGCGCCTTCAGATTATCCGCGCGAGATTGGTCGGCATCCGCCTGAGCAGCCGAGAGCGCGGTTGCTGAGGAGGCCTGGTTCGCCGCCATGTCAGATTGGGCCTTCGCGGTCGCAGCTTGTGCATCCGCCGTGTCATTGCGTGCTTTGGCCGCATCGGATTGAGCTTGAGCGTTGGCAGCTTGAGCATTCATGGTGTCGGATTCCGCCTGAGCTTTGGCAGCTTCAGCTTTCGCCGTGTCGGACTCAGCCCGCTCTTTCCGGCGCGTCGCTTCATCAGCTTGTCCTTGCGTACGAGCCTGAGCATCCGCTGACTCCTGGCGTTCATTGGCCAGACGGACGTCGTCCATCTTCTTGACTGCGATGGCGCGCGCATCTTCAGCGGTCTGCACTGCCTCGCGAGAGATCGCGATCAGCGGCTTTTTGTCTATGTGTTTGTTGGTGGCTTCGCTGTCCGCGGTATTCATCAGCTGAACGGCATGTTGATAACTGTCGGAAGCGTACTGCTCGGCTCCCTCGGATTGAGCGATGCGCAATGCATTCCGCGCCTCAAAGAATTCCAATGGCAACTTCGCATTCATAACAACCGGATCGAACTTGTAGCCAGTGGGGATGTAGCCGCCACGCTCCATCAGTTCGTACTTTGCGTTCACCGCCTCGGTCGTTCCCTTGGTGTCTTCGCGAACTACGTTCTCGAGGATGACCGCATTGCTGGGTTGCCGGACGGCATAGTAAGGTTCGGCAGTGACAATGAGAGCGAATGCCTGCAGGTCTGTGGTTACGTTCAACTTGCTGCGATGATTGCCGCCCACCAGGACTTCACCGAGGTTCACGGCGCGGCCTTCCGGCGAGATCGCCCACAGGACGTAAGTCAAATACTCATTGCCGAACGTTGTTGGTTTCTGCAGGTCGCCGAATTCCGCTTCGATCGCAATGGAGCCGCGCTTGCTGTTGATCTCGGCAACGCCATTGGCTGAGGGCATCAGATCCGTTCCCGCGAAATCCAGTTTCGAGGAACCGCTGCGATGCTCGTAATTGACTGCTTGCACGCTGCGACTGATGACGACCACGCGAAACGTAGGCATGGAGCTCATCGGCTCGACGGTTAGGTTTTGTGAGTTGGTCTGAGCAAATGCGCTGAGACTCAGGGTGATTCCGACGGCTAACAAAAGACTAGTCTTCAAAATATCTCCTTCAGGAAAATCTCCTGCAGTATCGAGTTAAATCTAAAGTTGGGTGGAAGCCTTCAGCCGGTTTGGCCGCCAAAGGTTGCGTCCATCGCTCATGTGCCAACGTGGATACGGGAAAGCGAATGAAAGAGCCCGAACACGTTCAGAAGCCACAAAACCACGGCGATGACCACGACGCCGTTCAGAATTGACTTGATGGAACCCTGCATAGGAATGAACCGATTCACCAGCCACAGCAGGACGCCCACCACCACCAGAACTTCCAGGAGTTGAACTAAAGGCATAATCTTTGACCTTTTCTTTCTTTCGCAAGCTGAACTTCGTGAGCCAAGCTTCATGAGGCTGAGCTTTGCGAGCCAGCTTTGCGGGCTAAGCTTTGCGAGCTAAGTTTCGCGGGCTAACGTCTCTCATCCGCCTGAAGGAGTCGCGCATTTCGAGTTGTTCTAGAGACTTTTAGGGTCGAAACGTGTTCCGCCGCAAGGGTTGTCGGCATCCGCACGGATGAGAGTGCTGATTCGCTGGATGTGACCGCCGGAATGACCTGATCAAGACACACCAGCGACCGAAACATAGGAGCCGCGATTCAACGGCCGCGACTCCATCTACACACCCAGAAGAATATCCAAGGATGACAGATGGAGGCTCGCGTGTCTGAGCAAGATAGCTCACATGCCGGGATTAAGATTGCTCGGTATTGCCACAGCAAGGGGCCCAATGGACCGAGAGCCTCACCACCGTTGGTTTGAAAGGTTTTTTGTCGAATTCAGCGAGCGGACTGTTCACTATTGAGCATCTTAAGGACGGGCAACTGGTGCATGGTGTACACATGAATGCGAAACAGAAGCTGGCATTGGCGGTTCGTTGCCCCACTTGTGGCGCGAAGCCCGGCGAAAAATGTGAGCTGAGTAGCGGCCAGCCGCGTACTGAACCACATCGCGACCGGCGCTTGGCGGGAGCAGAGAAGGTTCAGTGAACCCTCGGCGGAGGGCGATTCTTTTTTTTCCGGGAACTGCTTACAAATCGCAACGCTTACCCTAAGTCACTGTCGGTACTCGCTTTTTTCCCAACGTTCGGCAGCCAGACGCTGGATAGTCCAATTCCATTTGAACGCGATTCACGATTTAAGTGGATGGGCCATTTGCGTGCCCAGCCTGCTGCTCCCTTATTCCTGTAGTCCCGGGCTCGGCCGGCCCGCCAAACGTACATGTATTTCTCGTCGCTCGACGTTTCCACTGGAATCTCGCGTTAGGCGGTTCTAAGCAGGCGGAAATTCTGCATTTTGTCGCCGTTCAAACTGCTCAGAGCACTCAGATCTGCTAAGAATTCACCCTTGTGATCTGAGCGGCGTTAATATAATAGCTGCTCCATTTTTCTCTGGAGGACCCGACCATGACTCTCGTTGCAATGGCGAATACGAAGCCCAAATTCAGCCCCGATACTTTCCTGGCGACGATTGGCGCCGGCAGGAAGATCCTGACTGTCGCGAAGGATCACTCGATCTTCACCCAAGGTGATGTGGCGGATGCCGTCTTCTACATCCAAAAAGGCAAAGTGAAGCTTTCCGTTGTCTCCAAGGCCGGCAAGGAAGCAACGATCGGCATATTGAATGCGCAGAATTTTTTTGGCGAAGGAGCACTGGCCGGTCAGCTTGTACGTATGGGCTCTGCCGCGGCCATCACGGAATGCGAACTGCTGCGGGTGGAGAAGAAGATGATGATGGATGCAATTCACCGCGAACACGCTTTTTCCGACATGTTCGTGGCGCATTTACTGGCGCGCAACATTCGCTACGAAGAGGACCTGGTCGACCATTTGTTCAATTCCAGTGAAAAGCGACTCGCCCGTCTGCTGTTATTTCTCGCGCATTTCGGCAAGGAGGGCATTCCCGAAACGGTAATTCCTAAAATCAGTCAGGAGACACTGGCAGAGATGATCGGCACGACGCGTTCGCGAGTTAGCTTTTTTATGAACCGGTTTAGAAAATTGGGTTTCATTCACTATAACGGCGGCTTGCAGGTGCACAGTTCGCTGCTCAATGTTGTTCTGCACGACTAAGCCGCAAGGTTGCTCACAGAAACGCACCTTGCCCACACAGGATGCCCGGGGCTAGCCCAAGCCGCGGTTCCTCTCCAACTTCCGCTCTAATAATGAACTTCTGCTCTAATGGAGAGCGGCGGTCTCGAGCGCTTCCAGGACAGCGGTGGTCGGGTGACCCGCGTAAACGGCGCCTTCTGGCGGCCAATCCATGGGCGGCAAATGACGGGCATGCTCCGGCTCCGTGGCTTTGCTCCGCCGGTGTCCGCACGAGAGACAGATCGCTCCGATCTCTTGTTTCTCCGTCTCTTTTGATATTTCGTTTTCGCGCACGGCGACCGAACCGGTCACAACCGGCCCATGACACCTGTCACACCGATAAACCGCGAGATGGAGATAATGTTTTTTCATGGGTCTCCTACGCCGGCCTTCCCTACCTGAAGATAGGCTAGACCATTCCCGTTTTTCCGTCCGGTCACAATTGCACAATTCCCGCGTCTTTCCTCTTGGTGAGCAATAGTGGACAGACGAGCGCATGAGTTTCGCCTATATCTGCTTGCGGGTATGAGCCCTACCAATACAGTTTTGTGCATACACCGCGACCCGGGCCAGTTGGCTCTTTTGCGCGAAAAGGGGTACGGAATGGTTACGGCAACCAATGGAAGCGAGGGTCTGCGACTTTTGATGTCAGCGCCGGTCGATGCAGTCGTTCTGGAATACTATCTGGGACTGATGGATGGTGCCGTGGTGGCGGGTGAAATTCGGCGCGTGAGACCACTGCTTCCTATCGTCATGGTAGCTGACCCGCAGGTATTACCCTCCGAGGCTTTAAAGTCGGTGGATACTCTGGTGGATAAAGCCGACGGAGCCCACTTCCTATGGGCTGCTATCCATTTCCTTCTGACCAGAAAGGCTGTCGATCCAATCGACTCTGCAACGGAAGTTCGCACCATTCGTGGCCTTCGTCGGGCTGGGAACGATCGTAAAAGGTCGAGACGGGAAAAGGGTCTACTGCGGACCCAGAACGACCAGACGACACCCTTCTCGCCGCAAGTGTGGAAAAGCATCCTGGACGGGACCCTGCGGTTTTGAACAGATGCAGGCCCGTGAGCAATACCGATCAGCTATTCCCGCATGGAACGCCCACAATGACGCTAGAGACGAGGCCATCTTCTCTCTTTCAGATCTTCTGAACTAAGGCAGTCATTTGAAGTCCTCCCCTCTTAGTTTCGAATGTCAGCAAAACGGATTGCGGCTGGCCGGAACGCATGCCGGCACCGGTCAGACCTGGTTATCGATGTCGTTGCCTCACTCTTACGAAGGACGGACAATATGAAAACTAATCTCCGGAGATGTCTTTGGGCGCAAGCCGCCTGTCTTAGTCTCTGGCCTGTTCTGGCGTTTGCGCAGTCTGCCGACCCTGCGCAAAATCTGGAGGCCTGCAAGGCAAGCCATGAAGCCTGCGATCGGTCGCAGCTGAGTGCGGCCCAGGCAGCGGACCTCGCTCTGGCCCGTCACGGGCGCAATGTCGTGGACTGCAGGAATGGCCGCGATCCCTGTGATCATTCACAACTTACTGAACCGGAAACGATTGCATTGGCCGTGGCCGATCACCAGCGGAATGTGTCGGACTGTAACGATGGGATGCTGTCCTGCGACCGTTCCAAACTGACTCCGTTCGAAGCCCGGGAGATGACCGCAGCGCAACAACAACGTAATCTCACGGACTGCAAGGACGGAACGGGGACGTGCGATCGCTCCATACTCACCACGTCGGAAACCGTAGAAGTGGAGGCTGCCAGGCGCCAGCTCAATACATCAGATTGTCAGAGCGGTTCTGGGCCGTGCGATCGAACCCAGTTAACTCTTTCCCAAACCAAGGAGGCGACCGCCGCGGGGAACCGGCGCAACGCGCAGAGCTGTGCGAACGGCTGGGACGAGTGCGACCACTCCGAACTCACTGTGCTGGAAGCGAGACAGACTGCCTACGCAGAACGCCAGCGCAACCTGACGGCTTGCGAGGACGGGCAGGAAACTTGTAACTATGCAAAACTGACTCCCATTGAAGTCAAAACGCTGGCCCATGCCGAGCACAAGCGCAATTACACGGCCTGTCTGAAAGGGTTTGGCTATTGCGACCCTTCCCGACTCACGGTTGAGGAAGACCGTAGGATCCACCTTGGGAATTGACCGAGAAGAGTATGACGGGGAATGTCGTTATTTGGATGAGAACTTGTGATTCAACGCAAATGCCCGCAGTGCAGTAGCGAGCTGGTGAGAGCCAGGCGCACCGATCATCAACTAGTGCTCGGAATCGCGCGATCAGTGTCACCTTGCTGGCGTTGCAGCGTTTGCGGGGGCGGCTTCACTACGGAGCAGATTCGCGAAAGCAAACGCGCCAAGTCCGCCGCCATCGACAACACGCGAGCCCATCCCTAAGGCTTGGCCAGACTTTGGAGGTCGTCGCTCCTCGGTCACCGCGCGACACCTCTTACACTTAGGCGGGCCGACGTCTCTCTCGGGCAGACTCGCGGCGATTCAGTTGGCCAAACTTCAGACTTTGCCGCTTACATCCGGCTAATTTTAAGGTAGCGCCCAACGTCGGGAAGTGCGTGTAGAAACACATATCCGGCGAAAAGTAAGGTTGCTATGCCGACTGCACTCGTAATTGTTAGTCCGATCTTCACGCGATTCTCCTTAAGCACAACTCACGATTCATGCCCGAATACAACGCTATTGGATGTCTTTTTCGGATTGCGAGAAGCCAAGAAAGCGGCAGGACCTGAAAAAGGCCCAATGGACTCCCGGTTCTCTCGAATTCGACCGAAATTCTAGCCCGCGTGACTAAGAGCGAATCCATTACAATACACCAGATTGGTAGTTGAACCGTTCGTGTGCTCCAGGGCGCGCCATTCACGCCTTGGCGGTGTTTCGCCCAGCCTTCGCTCAACAAAGAGCTGAGCTGGCGGCAACCGGCACGCGCCTGAGGGATGGGAGATGGCTTCGTTTTCGTGGCCGAAAAACTCACCTGGTACGGCTGACGATCACCTCTCGGCAGATTTTCCCTCGGCAGACCGTTCCCCGGCAGAACTTTCCTCAGCAAGACTTTCCGCCGCAGATCATTCTTCGACCAAACGTGCTTCTGCCGCGACCGAGCCTGATCTCAGTCCCGTCCAAGCTGAAGAGATACTGAGGGGGTTGGCGGGAGTCTTCAGCCGTCCTCTCAATCCGCCGACTGCGAGACGCGTTGTCTATCCCCCGGAACACCGGGATCAAGGATGGTCTTTGGATGTACTCCCCCATGATTCGCCACCCCAGGATTCGCCCAGATCAATGTCTCGACACTCCGGTGCAGCCGGGCTCCCCAATCTCGAAGCCCGATACCGCGCCCTGGTCGAGCAGATTCCTGCCGTTGTTTTTATGGCGTATCTCGATCGTGGCATTGGCGAGGCTTACGTCAGCCCGCAAATCGAAGCCGCACTGGGCTTTTCCCAGGAAGAATGGCTGGAGGATCCGGTTCGGTGGTACAGCCACATCCATCCCGACGACAAGCAGCGCTGGAGCAGCGAAGCGGCAGAGATGTTTCTTACCGGCAATCCGCTGCGTTCGGCGTATCGCGTGGTTTCACGCGATGGGCGCGTCATCTGGTTTCACTGCGAAGCCAAGATGATCCGCAAAGACGACGGCGAGCCCTGGTTTATTCATGGGGTGGGCTTTGACATTACCGAACTGAAGCGAACGGAAGGGGCTTTACAGGAAGAGCGCAATGTAGTTTCGGCCATACTCGATACCGTGGGAGCCCTGGTAGTTGTGCTCGACCGGGAGGGGCGCATCGTTCGTTTCAATCGCGCGGGAGAACAAGCCACGGGATATTCTCTGGCGGAAGTGGCGGGACGAAAAATTTGGGATCTGTTTATGATTCCGGAAGAAGTGGAGCGGTTCAAAGCCGCCTTCGAACAACTGTGCTCCCGCCAGACCTCCAATGACAATGACTATGAAGGGTATCTGGTGAAGCGCGATGGCGAGCGCCGCTTGATTGCCTGGTCGAGCACATTGCTCCCCGGTCACAACGGAAATCCTGCCTCCGTGATCGCAACCGGCATCGACATCACCGAACGCAAACATCTGGAGAAAACAATTCTTGAGGTTAGCGGCCGGGAGCAACGGCGCATCGGGCAGGATCTGCATGATGGGTTGGGCCAGCATCTAACCGGCATCGCCTTTATGAGCAAAGTGCAGGAACAGAGGCTCATGGAGAAGGGATTTCCCGAGGCGGAGGACGCCTCCAAGATCGTGAATCTGGTGAATGAAGCGATTCACAAAACGCGCGAATTGGCGCGCGGATTGCTTCCCGTGGTATCCGACGCGCAAGGCTTGATGTCAGCTTTGCAGCAATGGGCGGGCGAGGTCGAAGATCTATTTGCAGTCGGCTGCCGGTTCCATTGTCTTACCCCGGTATTAATCCATGACGACGGAGTGGCAACCCAAATTTATTACATTGCGCGGGAGGCGGTGAACAACGCCATTAAACACGGACACGCGCAGCACATTGCGATTCGTCTGGCTGCCGTCGAGCGCCAGGGAGCGCTTACAATTCAGGATGACGGCTGTGGAATCCGCAACCCCGCTCCGGGAAATAAAGGAATGGGGCTGCATTTGATGAGCTACCGGGCCAGGATGATTGGAGGGGCGCTGGAAGTACAGCGCGCCGCAGGCGGTGGAACGATGGTGACCTGCTCGTTTCCTGTCGCGTCCCGGCCCCGCACGAAGGAATGAAGAAAGCATGAGCATTGCCTATAAGTCGCAGCATCAGGTGAGCGCCAAGAGGAGAATTCTGGTGGTCGATGACCATCCGATCGTGCGTCAGGGACTGACGCTGCTGATCAACCGGGAACCCGATCTGGTAGTTTGTGGCGAAGCGGAAGAAGCGACCGGCGCGATGCATGTGTTGGCCTCCGCGCGGCTGGATGTTCTCATTGTCGATATATCGCTGAATGGCCCCGATGGGCTCGATCTATTGAAGAATGTTCGCGTTACTCATCCCAACCTGCCGGTTCTGATTCTCTCCATGCACGATGAGTCGATCTACGCCGAGCGCGCCCTGCGCGCCGGAGCAAACGGTTACATCATGAAGCAGGAGGCCACGGAAAAGGTATTGGTTGCCGTGCGCCGCATTCTTAACGGCGAAATTTATGTTAGCGATGGCGTTGCCAACCGGATGCTGAAACATTACATTACCGGCTCCGGAAGCCTGAGAAACTCCTCCATCGCCGATCTCAGCGACCGTGAACTTGAGGTTTTTCGTTTGATCGGCGAAGGTCATGGGACCCGGCAGATTGCCGACGAATTACATGTCAGTATCAAGACCGTCGAATCGTACCAAGCGCACATCAAGGAAAAGCTGTCTTTGCGCAGCTCGCGCGAGCTTATGCAGCGCGCGATTCAATGGAACATGAACGAAAAAACAGCATAGACCTGCATTCCTTGACACCTGGATGCCGCTTCCGGGCATCGGGGAATCCCCGATATAAAAAATAGTGATACCACGGAATCGAATAAGTGGTGCTCCCGCTTGTGGTCATTATTGACCGGTTTATGATCCGGGGAGTGCAACTTCTGCCTGATCAAAGCGTTAGAAAAGCTCACAGTACCGAAGGTGAGAAATCCAACACTAACCTTCAACTAAGTCTTTAAAAGTGGAGAGTCCACCATGGTAGCGGAAACAGTTCCGTACGGTCGGGTCACGCAAAAACCCTCGCCCGTCGCCGAGGTACACATTCTATGGATCACCGCCGGTCTGGGGTGCGATGGAGATTCGGTTTCAGTGACTGCGGCAACGCAACCCAGCATCGAAGACGTTCTATTGGGAGCAATTCCCGGTCTTCCCAAGGTGCATTTGCACAATCCTGTCCTCGCTTACGAGGTCGGCGATGACTTCATGAAATTTTGGTACAAGGCCGAAAAGGGCCAGCTCGATCCCTTCGTTCTCGTGGTGGAAGGTTCTATCCCGAACGAAAAGATAAAGAGGGAAGGTTATTGGGCCGGTCTGGGGACCGATCCAACCACTGGCCAGCCGATTACGACGAACGAGTGGATTGACCGTCTTGCTCCGAAAGCATTGGCGGTAGTGGCCTGCGGAACTTGCGCCACCTACGGCGGGATCCATGCCATGGAAGGCAATCCTACCGGAGCCATGGGACTGACGGATTATCTTGGCTGGGATTGGAAGTCCAAAGCGGGCTTGCCAATCGTCAATGTGCCGGGATGCCCGGTACAGCCTGACAACTTCATGGAAACTGTTCTGTACCTGCTGTATCAGGTAGCTGGATTGGCGCCCATGATTCCGCTCGACGATCAGCTTCGACCCACGTGGCTATTTGGCAAAACGGTTCACGAGGGGTGCGATCGCGCCGGGTACTACGAGCAGGGCGACTTTGCAGAAGTCTACGGCTCTCCGAAGTGCATCGTGAAGTTGGGATGCTGGGGCCCGGTCGTAAACTGCAACGTTCCGAAACGCGGCTGGATGGCAGGAATCGGCGGCTGCCCCAACGTGGGCGGCATCTGCATCGGCTGCACCATGCCCGGTTTCCCCGACAAATTCATGCCCTTCATGGATGAACCTCCCGGGGGCAAAGTCTCCAGTGCGGCTGTGGGGGCTTATGGTCGTGCCATTCGCGCACTTCGCTCGATTACGCAATCGACCGTCAACAAAGAGCCGAAGTGGCGTCATCCGCGCCCACAACTTACGACTGGATACCATCCACGGTCTTACTGAGAGACGATCTGAAAGACGATTGAGACCACTGACGGAACCGCCGACAGGACAAAAGGAGCGATCTCCAATGAGTACGATTACCGCACCAACCAAAGACGTTTCCAGTAAGCCAAGGAACCTGGTGGAAATGAACTGGGACCCGATCACCCGCATCGTGGGCAGCCTTGGCATCTTTACCAAAATCGATTTTGAAAATAAGCACGTGGTTGAGTGTCACAGCACTTCGTCCATTTTCCGCGGGTACAGCATTTTCATGAAAGGCAAGGATCCGCGCGACGCTCACTTCATCACCAGCCGCATTTGCGGAATCTGCGGCGACAATCACGCCACCTGCGCCACCTATGCGCAAAACATGGCTTTTGGAGTCAGGCCGCCGGACATAGCGGAGTGGATCGTCAATCTTGGCGAGGCCGCCGAGTACATGTTCGACCATAATATTTTTCAGGACAATCTGGTCGGCGTGGACTTTTGCGAGCAAATGGTCAAGGAAACGAATCCCAAGGTTTGGACGAAAGCGCAATCGACATCAGCACCACATTCGAATCTGCATGGTTTCCGGACCATCGCAGATATCATGACTGCGCTTAATCCATTCACCGGGGCTTTTTATCTCGAAGCCCTGCAAATGAGCCGAATGACGCGGGAGATGTTCTGCCTGATGGAGGGCCGCCATGTGCATCCTTCCACTCTTTATCCCGGCGGGGTCGGCACCGTGCCCACGGTTCAACTATTTACCGATTACATTGTGCGCCTCATGAAGTATGTGGAATTCATGAAGAAGGTCGTTCCTCTGCATGACGATTTGTTCGATTTCTTCTATCAAGCTCTGCCGGGGTACGAAGAAGTCGGTCGCCGTCGCATTCTCCTCGGATGCTGGGGTTCGTTTCAAAACCCCAAAGTGTGTGACTACAAGTACGAAAACATGACCGAATGGGGTCGCGCCATGTATGTGACTCCGGGAGTCGTGGTTGACGGCAAGCTCGTCACGACCGACCTCGTGGATATTAATCTGAACATGCGAATTTTGCTGGGCAGCTCTTACTACGACGAGTGGAAGAATGCCGAGACCTTTGTGAAGACTGATCCCCTGGGAAATCCGGTCGACAAGAACCATCCCTGGAATCAGACGACGATTCCTCGTCCCCAGAAGCGCGATTTCAATGGCAAATATACCTGGGTGATGTCGCCGCGCTGGCTGGACAAGCGAACCGGCGACCATCTCGCTCTCGACACCGGCGGCGGCCCCATTGCAAGGCTCTGGGCCACGGCGCTGGCGGGGATCGTTGACATCGGTTACATCAAAGCTACCGGTCACAGTGTAAAGATGTACCTGCCGAAAACGGCAGCCAAGCCCGAAGTCGAGTTCGAATGGAAGATTCCTAAGTGGAGCAATGCTATCGAGCGGGACCGAGCCCGAACTTATTTCCAGGCGTATGCGGCTTCGACGGCTCTCTATTTTGCGGAAAGAGCGCTCGAAGAGCTGCACGCCGGGAGAACTCGAACCTGGACCGACTTCAAGGTTCCGGAGGAAGCGATTGGCTGCGGCTTCCACGAAGCGGTTCGTGGAGTCCTGTCGCATCACGTTGTGATCCGCAAAGGCAAGATCGCCAACTACCATCCTTATCCGCCAACGCCGTGGAATGCCAATCCGCGCGACATTTATGGCACTCCGGGACCCTATGAAGACGCGGTGCAGAACACGCCGATCTTTGAAGAAAACGGTCCGGACAAATTCAAGGGAATCGACATCATGCGCGCGGTGCGGAGCTTCGATCCTTGTCTGCCATGCGGCGTGCACATGTACCTGGGAAACGGGAAAGTCCTGGAGACTCATCATTCTCCAATGTTTGGACTGCAGACGTAACGCAGGGGAACAAAGCGATCTAACATGGACTCTGAAAAGGAAATTACTTGGCGGATTCGAAAGATTTTCGCGAAGACATACAGCGGATCGGCGGTTTGGTTCAGGAAATAGAATCGATCGCCGATCCCGCGGCACGAGCCGCTACGAAAGGGTTGGTGCAATCGCTTATGGATCTGCACGGCGCGGCCCTGGAGAAAACGCTCGATATTGTGGCAGACGCCGGTGAACCGGGAATGAATATCATCGACCGTTTGGGCCGCGATTCCCTGGTGAGCAGTGTTTTGATCCTTTACGGATTGCATCCCGAAGATCTGGAAACTCGGGTGGTGAAAGCGGTGGACAAAGTTCGGCCGCAGTTGCGCAAACAGGGCTGCGAGGTTGAATTGCTCGGCGTGAACGATGGTGCAGTCCGGCTGCGGGTTGAAACCGGTTCGCACACGTGCGGTTCAACCGCAAAAACCGCGGGGGCGGTGTTAGAGGGAGCCATGTACGATGCGGCGCCCGATTTGAGTTCGCTCGCAATCGAAGGGCTGGAAGAAAAGCCGTTGCACGGGATTTGTGGCTCTGGACAAATTGACGAGCGGTGCCGCATCACGGATGCCCATCGATTCCACGGCGATGCTCGAACCGCAGTCCGGGGATTGATGCCGGAAGAGTTTCTGAAATATTGAACTCATGAGTGCAGGATTTTCAGGATCTGTTGACGGCTTCGGGACCTTACGCCAGTTTGCGCGTCGGGAGCGGCCACTCGAACGCTGTGAACTCTGCAGCGTGGGGCTGCACGCCAATCATTCCCACCTGATCGAACTGGCGCAGCGCAAACTCGTCTGCACGTGCGATGCGTGCGCGATTCTGTTTAGCGGTCAGGGAGTCAAGTTCAGGCGGGTGCCGCGGCAACGGCGATTCCTTCCGGGCTTCACCCTGAGCGATGCCGAGTGGAACAACCTCATGATCCCCATCAACATGGCATTTTTTTTCCGCAGCAGCCTGGAGAATCGAGTGGTCGCGCTCTATCCCAGCCCCGCCGGGGCAACCGAATCGCTGCTGGCACTGGAATCCTGGAACGACATCGTGGCGCGCAATCCAATTCTGAACACGATGGAATCCGATGTGGAGGGGCTGCTGGTCAACCGCCTCGGCTACTCTCGGGGATACTCCACCGCTGAGTATTATCTGCTGCCCATCGACGAGTGCTACAAACTGGTCGGTTTGATTCGCCTGCACTGGAAAGGTCTCTCCGGCGGCGCGGAGGTGTGGAAGGAACTGGGCGAGTTTTTTTCCAGCGTGAAAGCGCGATCCGTCGAGGCCTCGATCGAAATACCAGTCGAGATGAAACAAACGGCGCAGACGGACGAGGGATCGCATGCCTGATCTCAGCTTCCAAGTCGAGGGAGCCACGGTTGTCGCCAATGCGGCGACGCCCCTGCTTGCCTTCAAACTTCGCCTGACCGACGCGAACCCCGAGCAAACAATTCATACGGTAGCGCTGCGCAGCCAGATTCAGTTGGAAGTCACACGGCGCAAATACACGCCTGAGGATCAGGAGCGGTTGCTGGATCTGTTTGGCGAGCCTAGTCGCTGGGGACAAACTCTGCGAAGTCTTTTGTGGACGCATGTCAGTCTAGTGGTGCCTTCGTTCAAGGGGACGATCGTGGTTGACGTTCCTGTACCGTGCACGTTCGACTTCAATGTAGCTGCAACAAAATATTTCGACGGCCTGGCGGACGGAGAGGTTCCGGTCTGTTTACAGTTTAGCGGGACAGTCTTCTATGCCGGCTCCGAGAGCGGGCTGCAGGTCGCGCCCATTTCCTGGGACAAAGAGGCCCGCTTCAGATTGCCGGTGAAGACCTGGCGCGACATGATGGAATCCTACTATCCCAACAGCGCATGGCTCTGCCTGCATAAAGATGTGTTCGATCGCCTGTATCAATACAAAGTTCAGCATGGAATTCCGACGTGGGAAGAGGTGCTCGAACGCATTCTTCCGGTAAAAGAGCCAGTGACCCAATGAACCTTGCGACAGTGGAGAAGATCGCACAAGCCGTGCTCTACGAGGGGTACATGCTCTACCCCTATCGTCCGTCGTCGGTGAAGAATCAACAGCGTTGGAATTTTGGCGTGCTTTGCCCGAAGTCTTACAGTGACGCGCAGAACGGCACCGAGGCCTGGACCATGCAAACCGAGTGTCTGGTCGAGGGCGGATCTCTCACAGAGGTTGAAGTTCGAGTGCGCTTTCTTCAGTTGGCCGCACGCTCAGTCGGCGAGTTGAAGACGCCCGTCAATGAGTTTCGGCGTGGCGAGACACCGCAGTTTCGGCTGGTGGAAACGCTTGCGGTGAATGGCCGGATCTATCGGCCATGGCAGGAAGCAGTGGAGCGGGAAGTCGTGCTGCCAGTGTGCAAGGTGGAGTCCCTCATCCACAATCCAGTGACTCAAACATTTTCTTTCCCGGCCGAAAAGGAGTATGAGCCACTGCGAGAGTCCGACAAACGGATCACCGGAGTTCTGATTCGCGAGCGGCGTGACCTTTGTGGAGAAGTGGAAGTCACAGCAGCACGGCAGAACGACGATATTTGCAAGGTCAGAGTGCGTATTCGTAACACCACACCTTTTGAGGCGGCAAAGGAAACATGCCGCGATGAGGCTTTGTTGGCGGCTTTGGTGTTGACTCACACGGTGCTCGGCTTACAGAATGGCGGATTTGTGTCGTTGCTCGCGCCTCCCGCAGAACTGAGCGAGGTCGCAGCTAGCTGCAAGAACGTTGGAACCTGGCCTGTCCTAGTCGGCGACGAAGGACAGACCGATACCATACTCTCTTCGCCGATCATTCTTTATGACTATCCTCAAATTGCGCGTGAGAGTGCTGGAGACCTATTCGACGGAACCGAGATCGACGAGATTCTTTCGCTGCGCATCATGACGCTGACCGACGACGAGAAGCGCGAGATGAGCCAGTCCGACGAGCGCGCCCGGCAGATGCTGGAGCGCACCGAAACCATGCCGGTCGAGCAGTTGATGAAGCTCCATGGGGTGCTGCGCGGGCTCCGGCCAGTCGAGCCTGGTTTAACCGAGCCTCGTTCAACCCAGCCTTGTTCAACCCGGGAGGAGACGCGATGAACGAGTGGGAGTGGCAGCTTCTGGAAGACAAGACCGCCGTCGATCATTTGAAGATTTCCGGAGTCGAAGTGAAGCAGGGAAGCCGGGTGCGACTGCACCCCCGCCCGGGCGGCGACGTGATGGATATCGCACTTAACGGTCAGGTCGCAACCATTGAATGCATCGAGCAGGACTATGAAGGCAAGCAACATGTCTGCGTAGTCTTGGACAACGACCCGGGCAAGGACATGGGCATGCTGCGCCAGCCTGGCCACCGCTTTTTTTTCGCTGCAGAAGAAGTGGAACCACTTTCGCCGGATGAAGGTTTGTCAGCCGTCGTGGTGCAAAAGCCAACCATTCTGGTCGCCGGTATCGGGAATATCTTTCTAGGAGATGACGCGTTCGGAGTGGAAGTCGTCCGACGGCTCGCCACCCGGAAGCTACCTGAGCAAGTGCGGGTGACCGACTTCGGCATTCGCGGCTTCGATCTTGCGTATGCGCTGCAAGATGGCTACGAAACCACGATCCTTGTCGATGCCTGTCCGCACGGCGAAGCGCCGGGAACTCTCTACGTCATCGAGCCTGACGTGAAGGGTCTGGACCAGTCCGCAGCTTCGCAGCCCCTGGCCGATGCTCATGCCATGAATCCAGTTAGCGTGCTGCGCATGGCCCGGGCGATGAATATTGAGGTAAAGAACGTGTTGATGGTCGGCTGTGAACCGGGGACCCTGGGAGGCGAAGAGGGTCAGATGGGATTGAGCGCGCCGGTAGAAGCTGCCATTGAGCACGGGGTTGAATTAGTGGAGTCGCTGATCAACAAAATTCTGGGCGAGAGTTCGGATGGAATCTCGAACGAACGCGGGTCGAGTGTGACGCGGTGAATATCCCGCGATGAAGGGAGATTGCCATGGCGGTTGAGAATGGGGACGGAAGGTTCGACGACAAAGACACTCTTCTCATGCTGAGTGGAGTAGCGCTCGTAGTTTTCGGGGCCGGCTTGATTCTGTCTAATCCGATCGCGCGACGCTATCTGGGGCAGTTCGGCATCGGCAATCTGGCCCAGACGGCATTGCCTGACCTGGACCGGTATTTGAAATTGCGGTCGATGTGAGCGCGCGAGATGGAGGTCCGTACCGAAGGGAGGGGGAATCCGCTTGTCTACAGTCGGAACGCCGCAGGCGACGACGGTTCGGTACCAGATCGATGCCAAGGGGAGTACATTCACCGTCAGAGCGACTGCAACCGGGATGCTTTCTGCGTTCGGCCATAACCCCACCATCGCAATTCCGGACTTTCAAGGCGACGTGCGATTCGCTTCGGACGCCCTGGAGTATGCGCGGCTCCGGTTGGTGATTCAAGCGGCTTCGCTGGTGGTGACCGACGATATCAGCAATAAAGATCGCCAGGAGATCGAGCGACGAATGCATAACGAGGTCCTGGAGACAGATGGCTTTCCCGAAATCATTTACGAGTGTTCGCACGACCATCCAGTCCAGAGGATGGGCGACGGATTATATTCGGCCTCGTTAGATGGAGAATTGACCTTGCACGGGATCACGCGCCGCGAGCCCGTGAGTGCCCGAGTGAGGCTAATCGGTGATAATTTGCGAGCCACTGGAGAGTTCGCCGTTTGCCTGAGTAATTATGAGATTCGTCCGGTTTCCGCGGCCGGCGGAACGATAAAGCTCAAGGATGAAATCAAGTTGTCGTTCAATGTTTCCGCTCAGAAACAGGCGTGATGTCGAGCGGGCGGATTTCAAAAATGGACCAGGACGGAACGAATCATGAAACTGGCGGAGGATGTCGAATGTGCTTAGCCATACCCGGTAGGATCGTCGAGATTTCTTCCGACAACGAGGATTCCGCGCTAGTGGACGTGGTCGGCGTCCGGCGCAAGATTGATCTCGGCCTTTTGCACGATGATAAGCCGATCCCTGGCGACTGGGTTCTCATTCACGTTGGTTTTGCCATGAGCAAGATCAGCGAGCAGGATGCCGCGGATCAGATGAGCACGTTAAGAATGCTGGGAGAGATCGACGGGGCGATGCAGGAGGTTCGGGGATTAGGGCTTGAGGATGCCGATGGCGGCGCGGTTACGAAGGCTCCCTTAAGCGACATTAAAGTGAATTGAAGCATATCCGGTGTCGATGTTGTGTGACAGGTCAGCATGCGATTTGTTGATGAGTTTCGTGAACCCGAGTTGATTTCCAAAACGGCGGAAGAAATTCGCCGCCTCGCCGGTAAAGAACGCCATTACCGCATGATGGAAGTGTGCGGCGGACACACGCACGCGATCTATCGCTTCGGGCTGAAAGATATTCTTCCGGAGAATATCGAACTTATTCACGGTCCCGGCTGCCCCGTGTGCGTGCTCCCGATGGGGAGAATCGACGATGGGTTGTCGATTGCGCAGGAAGCGGATGTTATCTTTGCCGCCTTCGGCGACATGATGCGGGTCCCGGGCACTCAGGGCAGTCCGCTTGAACACAAAGCCCGCGGCATGGACGTTCGCATCGTGTACTCGCCTTCCGACGCTTTGAAGCTGGCCCGGCTCAATCCCGAAAAACATGTGATGTTTTTCGCGATCGGCTTTGAGACTACGGCGCCATCCACGGCGCTCACGATGATGCGTGCGAAGGCTGAGGGCATTTCCAATTTTTCCGTCTTCTGTAATCACGTTACCATCATTCCGGCGATTCGTGCGATTCTCGATTCTCCTGACATGCGGCTTGATGCCTTCATTGGCCCTGGCCACGTTTCGACCGTCATCGGGTGCCGTCCTTACGAATGGATTGCACACAATGAACGGAAGCCGATCGTGGTCTCGGGCTTCGAACCGCTGGACATGCTGCAATCCATTGTCATGCTGCTGCGCCAGTTGAAAGCGGGCGAGGCCAAGGTCGAGAATCAGTACAAACGTGTCGTGCCCTGGGAGGGTAATCGCGCCGCGCTCAAGGCCATGGCGGAAGTGTTTGAGTTGCGTCCTTACTTCGAATGGCGCGGGTTGGGATTTATTTCGCAGTCGGCACTCCGCATCAACGACAGGTACGCCGAATTCGACGCGGAACAACGGTTTTCGGTTCCGGGCATCCGAGTCACCGATCCGAAAGCGGCGCAGTGTGGCGAAGTGCTCAAGGGCGTGCTGAAGCCGCATCAATGTAAACTTTTTGGCCGCGAGTGCACGCCGGAGCATCCCATCGGAGCACTTATGGTTTCATCGGAAGGATCATGCGCCGCCTATCACAACTACGAACACCGCAAAGCAGCAATGGTGAGTCTGAGTTCGATCGCCTGAGTGCTGGCGCCGTGTTACCAGAACCTGCGCCCACACGGTTTCGCGATCCCCAGATCGAAATGGCCCACGGAGCCGGAGGTAAAGCCAGCCGCAAGCTCGTGGAAGGCCTTTTCGCGCCGCTGCTCTTCGGCGCCATGCCGGGTCCTCTCGGGGACGCGGCACACGTAGACATCAACGGGACTAAGGTCGCAATCACGACGGACAGTTTTGTCGTAATGCCACTCAGTTTTCCGGGCGGCTCGATTGGTGAACTTGCGGTCAACGGAACGGTGAATGACCTCGCGGTTTCGGGCGCCAGGGCGGAGGCACTCGTGGTGAGTTATGTACTCGAGGCTGGGCTGCCAACCTCCGTTCTGGAGGGCGAAGTTCGCGCCATGGCAAAAGCGGCCCGGGAGGCGGGCGTTCGTATTGCAGCCGGCGACACGAAGGTTGTCGAGCATGGGAAGGCAGATCAGATGTATGTCACGACCACCGGAATCGGGAGTCTAATTCACGGAGTGAACATCGACCCTCGTTCTGTCCGGGTGGGTGACAGGATTCTGCTGTCTGGCCCCATTGGCGACCACGGCATCACGATTTTGCTGGCGCGTGGCGAGCTCGATCTTGAAGCGGATCTTCGTTCTGATACGCGCTCCGTCTTGCCCTGGTCGAAGATCTCATTCGCGCCGCGGGGCCTGGGATCCGCTGGATGCGCGATCCCACGCGCGGCGGCGCCGCGACATCTCTAAACGAACTGGCGCGGGACTGCGGATTGGGAATGGTCCTTTTTGAAGATCAGATTCCGGTGCGCGATGCGGTGCGCGGCGCTTGTGAATTGCTGGGGCTCGATCCGCTGCACATTGCGAACGAAGGCCAGTTTCTGGCCGTGGTCTCGCCCGAATATGCAGACGCGGCGATCAATGCCCTGAGTCTGGCACCGGGTGGAAGTGAAGCGCAGGTGATCGGCGAAATTCGCGAGCAGCCCGCTGGCACGGTGCTCGTGACCACCCTTTATGGCGGCAGCCGCATCGTGGATATGCTAGTCGGCGATCCGCTGCCAAGAATCTGCTGAATGAAGGCTATGCAGACCACATCGGAACTCGCAACTCGTATCGAAGAGCGCCTGCTCGAGCGGAACGAACTATTTGAACGCTTCTTTTTGCGCGAAGCTCCGCTATTGTCCGAAGCTTGCCGTGAGATGTCAGAACGATTTCTACGCGGGGGCCGGCTTCTGGCCTTCGGCCGCGGGCCTTATGCCACCGACGCTCAGCATGTGTCGGTAGAGTTCGTTCATCCCGTGATTGTGGGGAAACGGGCATTACCGGCTTTGGATCTGTCGGTTCTGTTTCGACCGTGGCTTCAGGCCATTCTTCGTCCGGAAGACATCGTCATGGGATTCGGTCCGCCCGAAGGCGATCCGGAAGTCTGGGCTACGTTGCAGGCAGCGCAGCTTCGGCTGGCCATGACTTTTGCTCTTCCCGGCGTCGAAGGTTCTTATTCTGTAAATGCCGCCACGCAAGATTCTTTTCTGCATCAGGAGATGACCGAGATTCTTTACCACACGCTGTGGGAGACGGTGCACGTTTTCTTTGAGCATCGCGAATTGGGTCATGACGTTGGGCAATCAGGATTTCTCTATCCATTTCTTGGAATGGAAAAACAGCCGATCGGCGATCTGATCGCTCAAGTGGCGTCATCTATCCGAATGAAGGTCCACGACGATGCCGTGCTGCGAGCGCAAGTCGCAGCGGAAGAGGCTGAGCAGATCGGGAACACCGCTTTGGCAATTCACGAACGGCTGAGACGCGGCGGAAAGCTTATTATCTTCGGCAACGGCGGCTCTGCCACCGACGCCAACGATTTCGCCATCGATTGTGTGCTTCCGCCGGTAGGCTATCAGCCTGTCCCGGCCGTGTCGCTTTCACTGGAGCCCGCCAACATCACTGCGGTTGCCAATGATATTGGTACCGACGCAATTTTCCTCCGCCAGTTGATCGCACAGGCTCGGCAGGAAGATGTTGCGATCGGCATTTCCACCAGCGGCGGATCGCGCAACATCATCATCGCGTTACAGGAGGCACGGAAGCGGAATATGTTGACCGTGGCGCTCCTCGGCTACGACGGGGGCGAGATCAAACGCAAGCGGCTCGCCGATTTTCCGCTGGTCGTGAACTGCGACTACATACCCCGCATTCAGGAAGTGCAGGCATCGATCTATCACGTCATCCGCGAATCGTTGCAGGCGCTCAACCATGAGGTATTGAGACATGGCCAGGCTTGAACTCTACGGAACTGCTCGCTGTCCTCACACCGGCGAAATGCGCGAGTGGCTGGAGTGGAAGCGCAGCGACTTTGTGGAGTACGACGTGGAGGCCGATTCCGCGGCGCGCGACCGCATGCGCGAAATCTCGGGTGGACAGAGAACCGTGCCCATCCTGATCGAAGACGGCAAGGTTGTGCAAGTGGGGTGGCAGGGTCACGGCTGCATCGTCGATTTGGAATAACAGGATATGGAATAACCCGTTCTGGATAATAATGGCCAGCGCATGTTCGATTCGAGTTCGCGGTGTAGTGCAAGGCGTCGGGTTCCGTCCGTTTGTCTATCGCCTGGCCTGTGCGAATACTTTGAACGGGTGGGTGCTGAATGCGCAAGAAGGCGTGGAAATTCATATCGAAGGTGCTGAGACCGGGCTGGAAGCTTTTGTTCGCAGCTTGAAAGCGCAGCCGCCGCCGGCAGCCAGCATCGCCGAAATCGAGGTGCAGCCTGCGGACTTGGAAGGCTTGCATGATTTCAAGATTCGGGAAAGCCAGCGACGGCAGCAGCCGAGCGTCCGCATCTCGCCGGATCTGCCGGTTTGTGACGATTGTCTTCGTGAACTTTTCGACTCTGCCGATCCTCGTTTCTTGTATCCGTACATCAATTGCACCAATTGCGGACCGCGGTACAGCATCGTGCGGGAGTTGCCTTATGACCGAAGCAATACCACGATGAGGGAGTGGCTGCTCGATGATTATTGTGCCGCGGAATATTCCAACCCCGAAAATCGTCGATTTCACGCGCAGCCCGTAGCCTGTTCAGCCTGCGGTCCCGGTTACTATCTTCACCCGCCCGATGAGAGCGCTGGTGAAGGCCCAGGCAGCATCCGCCGGGCTGCCGAGTTGCTTCAAACTGGAAAGATTCTTGCGATCAAAGGATTGGGCGGGTACCACTTGGCTTGCGATGCCCGGAATTCCGCAGCGGTCGCGGCATTGCGGGATCGCAAGTACCGCAAGGAGAAACCTTTTGCGCTGATGGTGCGTGATACCGAGATGGCACGCCGCCTGGTCGAGCTGTCTCACCAAGCGGAAACCCTGCTCACTTCTCCTGCACGTCCGATCGTGCTCGCACCTGCAAGAATTGCACTGAAGGACGTCTGCCCGGAGGTCGCTCCAGATAATAAAGAACTCGGCGTGATGCTGCCCTACACTCCTCTGCATCACTTGCTATTCGCTGCCGGGGCTCCGGATATCCTGGTGATGACCAGCGCGAACCGGTCCAGCGAGCCGATTGCCTACGAAGACGAAGATGCAATACGCAGTCTCGCAGGAATTGCGGACGCGTTTCTGATTGGACAGCGGCCGATCGCACGGCGCGTAGATGATTCAGTCGCGCGTGCGGGCGCGTTTGGTCCCGTAGTGCTCCGGCGCGCGCGAGGCTACGCGCCGGGAGCCGCGGCGTCACTTCCTAGTTTGCGACCCATTCTCGCACTTGGCGCCGATCTGAAGAATACGATCACGCTGGTGGTGGAGGGCCAGGCCTTCGTCAGCCAGTATATTGGAGACCTGGACCATTACGACTCGCTCCGCGCATTTCACCAGACCATCGACGACCTGGTTTCGATGTACGAGGTTCGCCGGGACGAACTGCTGGTGGTGCACGACCTTCATCCCCAATATTTCTCAACGGCCCACGCTGCGACTCTCGATGTTGGAGAAAAGTTAGCCATACAACACCATCGCGCGCACGTGGCATCCGTGCTCGCGGAACGCGGGGAGTTCGCAAAACGAGTCGTAGGCGTCAGCTTCGATGGTACGGGTTACGGAGACGATGGCACCATATGGGGCGGCGAGATTTTCGTAGGCAGCGTGCGGGAAGGCTTCGATCGCATAGCCCATTTGCGCCCGGCGGCTCTCGCCGGCGGAGACGCTGCGGCGCACTACCCTATGCAGGCGGCGGCAGGATTTCTCGCGCAGGTCGATAACCTGCCGAATCTATTTGAACCTCCCTTCACCTTTCCCGAACGCTACCGGAACGCGATGGAGTTAGTCAGGAAGGGCATGCGCACGTTTGCTACGACTTCCGTCGGGCGCCTGTTTGACGCGGCTGCCGCGCTTCTCGGATTTACTCGCGAGGTCACTTTTGAAGGACAGGCCGCAATGTGGCTGGAGCAACTCGCCCGCGGTACTCCCGTCGGAGAGGCCTATCCGTTGCCGTTCTCCGTCAGCGAACTCGATTTTCGGCCGTTGCTGCAAGCTGTGGCGCTGGACCGTGAGCGAGGCCGCGACGTCAGAGAAATCGCAAGATCCTTCCACTGCGGAATCGCTCAGGGAGTGTGGGATGCGGTCACCGCCATTTCTCGCAGTAACGGCTTGGATACGATTGTCCTCTCCGGAGGAGTCTTCCAGAACGAGTTGCTGCTGGAAGATTTGAAGTCGATGCTGGCCGACACTCCGCTCCAGTTGTGGACCAATCACGCAGTCCCGCCGAACGACGGGGGCATCAGCCTGGGTCAGGCAGCACTCGCAGCATTCGTCAGCTTCAACAGTCCTGCACGGATGAACAACGGGCAACGAGGATAAAAAAGTGCACGAGCTTTCCATTGCAATGAGCATCGTGGAACTAGCCGAAGAAGAGATCGAACACCGAGGCGTTCAGGTTAGCGCCGTGCATTTGAAACTGGGAACTCTGTCCGGCGTGGTGAAAGATGCTCTTCTATCTTGTTATGAAATGGCGTGCGACGGTACGGTGCTGCAAGGTTCTCGACTCGTCGTGGAGGAGATTCCGGTGGTCATCTTCTGTTCCAAATGCCGCGCGAGGCGTGCGCTTAGCTCGATGCAGTTGTTTAGCTGCGCGGAATGCGGTAGTCCATCCTCTGAGATCGTGCAGGGCAAAGAACTCGAAGTCGTAGCACTGGAGATACAGGAATGCGTCCCGAACCCCGTTTGATCGAAGTCCGCAAGAATGTTTTGAAGCATAATGACGCAGTGGCGCGAAGTCTCCGCGACCGTTTTCGCTCCGCTGGTGTGTTCGTCGTGAGCCTGGTCTCCAGTCCAGGTTCTGGAAAGACCGCATTCCTCGAAAAGACGCTTACGCTTCTCCGGACGAAGTACCGCGTGGCAGCTCTGGTCGGAGACCTTGCCACCGAGAACGATGCGCTCCGTCTGGCCCGCAGCCAGGCCCCAGTCAAACAGATTACGACTGGCACTCTCTGTCACCTCGAAGCCGCCATGGTCCAAAACGCTCTGGAAGATTGGGAACTCAATCAGTTGGATTTCCTGTTCATCGAAAACGTGGGAAACCTGGTCTGCCCGTCTTCTTATGATTTAGGGGAAGATCTCCGCCTCGTACTTATCTCAGTCACCGAGGGCGAAGACAAACCTCTCAAGTATCCAACCATTTTCAACAGTGCTGACGTAGGAATTGTTACCAAGATTGACCTTGCGGCGGCGGTTGAATTTAGCTGGGAGACCGCTTACAGCAACATCCAGGCAGTGCGTCCGGGCATGCCGGTCTTCAGAGTATCCGCCAAAACGGGTCAGGGAATCGAACAGTACTTGGAATTTCTTGCCGCGCGGCTGACGGAATTGCGACAGCCGGCACAAGTGTAATCGGTCTTCGTCCCTTTATCATGCACGCGCTGCTGCAGTACGACCGGCCGCAGGAACTGCTGGCAAACGGTTGGACCGACTTGTAGCTTATAGAACGTTTTGTCGGTTCGGGCGAACTCACATTGGATGAAGTGCGGCAGCAGCCGCATTCGGAGTTAATGTTTGACGTATTTTTTCCATCGCGGTATAAATCACAGAGTCTGGTATTTGGGAAGGCGGTTAGAATCCGCCACTGCCCCGCAACTGTATCGCTGAGAACCGAGCAAGACTGGGCCACTGGATATGTTCCGGGAAGGCTGCTCAGGTTCGACGAAGCGTAAGTCAGGAGACCGGCCAGACGCTGACCCAAGGCGTATTCGACTTCGATGGGAGAGTCGAGAGCGTTCTGACGACTTCGTTTCAATCCGCGTCTGAAAGCTGCCCGTAGGATCCCGCTCGCGTCACGGCCACTGTGTGCCCCAGGTGAACATGCTGGACAAAGCTCGAAAAGCCATCACGTCACTGTTGCGCGTATAGGGTTTTGCCGCTTCGCACACCACCCAGCCACGCGTCAGGACTGGGAGCATTTGGCAGCGGTTCAATAGGGCCGCGTCTATTACACCGACGGTGGGGCTTAGTACCTGAGTCCCATCGCATTCGAAGCACTGGAGGACTTAGCGAAACAATTTCATCCCTGAGCCTGATCCGTAGGCAGGTGACCGCTTGCGATCTGGGACTCTTAAAACCAAACCAAACGGCAGAATGTTCGGGAAGCGCGGTGCGAATCCGCCACTACCCCGTAACTGTAAACGCCGAGAGCTGGGCACGGCAGGTGACTGCAGCCACTGGGGACTGAGTCCCCGGGAAGGTTGTCCAGATTCGTGGAGGCGTAAGTCAGGAGACCGGTTCCGCCGATTGCAGTTTCCGAGGGGAAAAAATGGAGCACTTCAGAGAAGATCATCGATACGGCAGATTTTTGTGCTTCCTCCTGCTGCCAGCCGTGTTCGCGTTAGCAGCGCAGGCCGCAACGATACGTGGAACCATCACTGATTCGCTCGGCGCGGTCATCCCGAAGGCGCGGGTCGAGCTCATCACCAATCAAAAAATTATCGCTTCAACGACAGCGGACGAGGCAGGCAGATACGAATTCCGCGATGTTGCCGCAAGCCGCTACCAGGTCCAAGCCACCGCTCCTTCGTTCGATGTAACTGTAAGCCAGCCGTTGTATGTTGGAGAAGGGGCGAATGCCAATGTGGATCTGCTTCTGGCGATCGGCGTCGTCTCCCAGGCCGTCACCGTTACGGCGACGGGCACACCGACGCCGGAGGCTCAAGTGGGCGCATCCGTCACCCTGCTCTCCGCGGACGACTACGCGGACAAACTGGACGTGCACGAAGCTCTGCGGTTGGTGCCTGGAGCGCAGGTCACGCAGAGTGGGCAGCGCGGCGCACTGAGCAATTTGTTCGTACGCGGCGGCAACAGTGATGCGAACAAGGTCGTCATTGATGGCATCCCCGCCAACGACATAGGTGGCATCGTTGATTTTGGTGTAATCGCCATTACCGGAATCAATCAGGTCGAGGTGTTGCGTGGACCGAATAGCGCTCTGTATGGGTCCGACGCGCTCGCGGGCGTCGTGAGCATGACCACACCACGCGGCATCACGCCTTTGCCACAGCTGACATACTCCGTTGACGGCGGGAATTTCGGGACTTATCGGCAGGAAGGAATCCTGGCTGGAAGCTACAAGCAATTCGATTATTTTTCCGACTTTTCCCGCTTCGACACCGCCAACGATATCCCCCGCAGTTCCTTTCACAATGGAACCTATGCTGGGAACTTTGGCTGGACGCCGAAACCGAATACCGAGTTTCGGGCAACTGTGCGACATCTGGCGACAGCGGCCGGAGAAGCCAACGCCGTCCAGCTATTCGGAATCCCCGATGATGCGGCCCAGAAAGATCAGCAACTCTTCATCGGTGCGACGCTTCAGCAGCAGACTACGCAGCGGTGGCACAACCTATTACGATACGGAGCCCTTCGGCTGCGTTCCCAGTTTACCGACTACGCCCCGACGGGGATTCCCTACGATTCAGCGATCGTAGGGCCAGAATATATTGGAGCTCCGGTCACGCTTCGCGGAGCAAACGGATACGGGGTCAGTGGGCAAGCCATGTTCCAGTTCGTTCAGCCTTATCCGATCCAGTTCGCAAGCAGCACCGATCGTGATTTTGTCTACGCCCAAACGGAATATCAGGTTAAGCCGCAATTGACCGCGCTGTTCGGGTTTCGCTACGAGGCCGAGCGCGGATCCACCCAGCCGAATTTCGGAGTGCCTCCCGCGGATCGCGGCAACTACAGCTACACTTTGCAATTGGCGGGCAGTTTCGCCAACCGTTTTTATTACACATTCGGCAGCGGCATTGAGAAAAACGCGGTGTTCGGCGTGGCGGGCACGCCACGAGCATCGCTAGCCTATTACTTGCTGCGCCCCGATACGTCGGGAATTTTCAGCGGAACGAAGCTTCGCGCCAATTTCGGCACGGGCATCAAAGAGCCCAGCATTTCCGATGCTGGCTCGTCTCTGTTCAGCCTGCTCCAAACACTCAGTAATGGTTCGCAACTCATTTCACAGTTCCACGTTGCTCCCATAGGAGCCGAGCAATCGAGAACCTATGACGGCGGCGTTGAGCAAAGCCTTTTCAATGGGCGAATGAAACTGGGAATTACCTATTTTCACAATGAGTTCACGCATCTGATTGAATTTGTTCCTACGCAAGGACTGATCGACTTGGGGGTTGCGCAATCCATCGCAGATTCACTCCTCGGAGGATTCCAATTCGGGGCGACGGTGAACTCCCAGGCGTTCCGTACTCAGGGGGCAGAGATCGAGTTCGACTATCGGATGGGACGCAGCCTCGTGGCGCGTGGCGGATATACGTATTTGGATGCGATCGTGCAACGTTCCTTTACCAGCGATGCTCTGGGCCCGAGTTTCAACACTGCCTCGAACTTCCCAACCATCCCAATCGGTGTCTTTTCGCCGCTAGTTGGAGCCCGGCCATTTCGGCGCGCGCCTCACAGCGGATACATGGCCGTCACCTATCACCACGCCCGGTGGACGGCCTCGTTAACGGGGACCTTTGTGTCGAAACGGGATGACAGCGATTTTCTGTTCGATAAGGATGGCGGCACCAGCCTGCTGCTGCCGAATCGCAATCTGGATGCGGCTTATCAGAAGGTTGATCTTGGAGGCAGTTATCAGGTGAACCGCACGCTCGACGTTTACGCCGATCTGCAAAATGTGTTGAGTCAACACTATGACGAGGCGTTTGGTTATCCGGCGCTGCCGTTCACTTTTCGCTCAGGCGTCCGCATTACGCTCGGAGGAGAATCGTGGAAGCTGAAATAGCCGTAAGGATCGAGTCGGGATCGTCAGAGCAAGCCCGAAGCGTGAAGCTTTACTCCACCCAAGTGGCTGTCAAGGCAGGCACAGTCGCCAGCACGATAGAACCGGAGGCATGCGGCAAGGGACAGGATCTGGCTGACAAAACAGGATTGCCCCTTTCGCCCGACGTCGGAAATCGAACCGGACTGACTCAACTGGGCTAGTGATTGAACAGGCCAGAAGCGTGTCGCAACAATCGTGTTTTCTGCAATCAGCTTGCTAATCAAGCCTTTCGCGCATACTCTCAGAGTAGGCTTTTGTTTGGGAGTTGAAGGAAGGATCATTCTTGACAAGCGACGAACTCAAGGCATCTTACGTAGTCATCCGCCACAACGTCCGCACCTACGAGTCCGCGGGAGTTGTAGAGGTGGTCAAGGGACGGCCGAATGCAGAGTCTACTTTGAAAAAATTTGAAACTGTCCAAAGCCCTGCCGACCGGCACGAGGGCTGGCGCTACTTTCTTGAAAAGAGCTCATTGAAGGCAGGAACTGATCCAGCGGAGGCCACCGAGCTTCGTCAGGCGGAATTGGAAAGTCGAGAGTCCAAAGCTGCGCAAGAAGGTGGCGGATCGAATGGCGGAAACGGGATATCGCGCTAACCGGAAGCGCGTCCTGCATTCGATTGCAGCCATTCTCTTATCCCGATGCGGTCCTCACTTAGCCTCGCTCGGTGTTTCGAAATCAGCAGTCCCAATTTTTACGATCGTTCCTCGGTGCGTTCTCGCTTCCTTTCCATCTTTACCTTCCTCGGGCTTTTCACTTCCTTCAGGCTCAGGAGCGGGTTTTTCTGTCCAGATGCCGTAGACACGTCCGCCGAAGGCAGCAATTCCGCTGTAGTCCCCGAAGAAAACGCCGCTGGCTTCGAATGGATTATCGGTCCAGGCATAGTTGCGGAAACGGTGTCCGCCGTCGGTGGAACGTGCGAGAACTACAATTTGCTTTCGGTTCTGCGGATCACCGCGGCGATCATAGAAGATAACGTTGACAGAACCGTCGCTTGGGTCTACAGCCAGCCATTGAAAGAACTGCTCCGCCCCGTTATGCACCGGATCGTTGTTCACGCGAACTGGCGCTGACCAGCGCTTCCCGCCATTGTCCGAAGCTGCGATGAAAACATCAATGTCGCCATTGCGGTAATCGCTCCAGGTGACATACAGGCGTTTGCTTCTCGGGTCAATGGCAATCTGCGGAAATCCGTTTGCCCGTTCGAGTGTCTGGATGGCAAACATGATTGGCGCCGTGCGAATAATCGGACGAGCACGCGAAAAAATCTTTCCCCCGTTGCGGGACGTTGTGAGCATGATCGCGTTGTCCTGGCTCCATATGGCGTAGAGCTTGCCATCGGGGGCGACCACACCTGCGAATCCCTCAGCAGCGCCGTTGTCATCACGCGGCAGGCCGGGATGCGCATCGATTTCAATCGGCTGCGACCAGGTCTTTCCATCATCGGTAGAGCGCGAAAGCACCATCTGCGAATCGGCCAACCTCCAACGAGTCCAGCCGATGTAGAGATTACCGGCATACTTGCTTTTCGTATTGTCCGCGACGATGTACGGCTTGTCTTCAAAGGGAATCCCAGGCGAGCTGGTTTGTTCAGCCACGGGAATATGAGCCGCTTCCCAGGTTTTTCCGCCGTCGAGCGAGCGGCGCACGAAGATGCCGTTGCGGGTTGCGCCATGCGCCCAGTAGTTAAACGTCCCGAGCTTGTCGAAGGCGATATAGCAGACGAAGGCATGGCCCTGATTATCGAACGTGGTTGACACATCGCCGGAAACGCGGTAGTTCTTCGGATCGACATCCTTGGCCAGTTGCCAGGTGTGGCCGGCATCCTGCGAGTAAGCGGCGTGCACGTTGTCCTGAAAGACGCCGACAACCTGCTGCGGATTCGTGGGATTCACGGCGATCGCAGGTTCGGTAAAAAAACCAGGCGTGGGCGTGAGAGTGAAGACTTGGGCGTGCGGAGCTTTTGGAAGGTCTTGGCTGTGCAAGAGCCCGGGTGTGCTGAGAAAAAGAATGACGAAAATCGTGAAAGCGAAGTTGTGAAGATATTGAGAGACAACCATTCGGATCCTCGGGTAGTTTTGCGGTCAAGTATATTTTGCTAAGGAAGATTCTCGGAACATAGGGCGGCGCCGCCGGCGATTCCTGCGTCGGCACCATAGTGCGCCATCAATAATGGAATTGCTGCGGCGTGTGGATTTACGCAACAACCTGGAAGGCGGGTCTTGATTTCGTCGAAAAGCGGTTGAAGCATCGCGGCCACGCCGCCACCTACGACGAGAACGTCGGGGTCAAGGAGATCGACGATGGTGCCGAGCCAGGGGATCAATACTTCGACTGTATCGAGAAGAACTTCCCGCGCCAAGGGATCGCCGGCGACATAAGCCTGTCCCACCATTTCGCTGCTCACGGCTGCCACGCTTCCTTTTGCGAGTTCGAGAATCGCGGAATGCGTCCCCGATTCAGCATTGAGTTTGGCGCGCGCCCGAGCGCCAATCGCAGGGCCGGCCGCCAGAACTTCGATGCATCCGCGTTTGCCGCAGCTGCAACGGGGGCCGCGATAGTCGATGCTCACATGGCCGCCTTCGCCGGCGGAGCCGGTGTTGCCGTGATAGATCCGGCCGTCGAGAACGATGCCGGTGCCGATGCCGGTGCCGATCGTGGCATAGAAAACGTAGCGGAATCCGCGGGCCGCGCCCCATCGCGTCTCGGCGAGGGCGGCGGCATTCGCGTCATTGTCTACATGCACGGGTACGCGATACACCGACGCAATTTTGTCGGCCAGTGGAAAATTCCGCCAGCAAGGCAGATTGGGAGGATTGAGAACTATTCCCGTCTTTGGGTTCAAAGGGCCGGGGGCGCAGATTCCTATACCCTGAATTCCACTTCCCGCCGCCGAGGAAATCAACGAATCAATCGCGCCGGTGACGGCACGCAGGGCGGCTTCAGGCGTTCCCGTCGCCATCATGGGGTGGCGGAGGTGGTCAAGGATATTGCCCGTTCGGTCTACCAGTCCAACGGCGACCTTTGTCCCACCGATATCGACGCCAAGAAAAACGCCACTCTGCGAGTAGTCCGCTGTCATGGCTTCGACGCCGTCATCTGCGGCAGACTGGAGAACATCACCTTGATGGTTTTGATTTCGTACGGTTTGGTGTGCAAGCTAACTTTGCCATCGTGCAATGAGACGCTACCTGTCGGTTTTTCCATGAGATTGGTTTCTACTGCCGATTGCGCGCCCGGGGGGAGTTGTAGCGTGACGTCACTGTCCTTGCCGGCCCATTCGTAGAAGCGAACAACGAGCGCGTTGTCGTCTTCGGCTTTCTTCAACGCAGTCACGATGATGTTGTCCTGCTGCGCCTGCAGGAACGAATGCTGCGGCGCGAGTGATCCCTGATGTTTTTCAATCGACCGGGCCATTAATTTGTAATTCAATTCATAACCGCGCCAGACCGTCAGCGCATCCTTCCAGCCTCCTCCATGCGGATAAAGCGAGTAGGTGAACTCGTGATGGCCTTCATCGGCATGAGGATCAGGCCATTCCGGTGAACGCAGCAGCGATAGCCGGAGTAGGTTACCTTTCGCGTCGTAGCCGTACTTGCAGTCATTGAGCAGGCTGAATCCGTGTTTGGCGTCTGAGATGTCGGCCCAGCGCAGTGCGGGAACTTCAAACTGTGCCTGCTCGGCAGGCGTGTTGCGCGTAGTAGGGCGCTCGACGGAGCCAAAGGGAATTTCGAAGGTTGCTTTGTCGTTGTGCGCACTGAGAGGGAATGCCACTTTGAGCAAAATGTGTTTTTCGTGCCACTCCGCTTGCATTTTCACATCGACCCGAGGCACGCCCGCGTACAGGGTGACATCGCGCACAAAAGTTGAATTCTGAAAATGATTCTTGACTTGAATGATGGCACGCAGCGGACCGCTCTCGATGAGCTTGACTTCATCGGCCTTGTCCAGATCCCAGTGCTGCTTTTCGAAGTCCGCGTCAATATTCCAGGCGTCCCATTGCTTGGGCTTATCGACGAAGGTTTGCAGCAGGTTTCCGCAAATTGATGTCTTCGGGCCGCCCGTGTCAGTTTCTGCTGGGGCGAGCGACTCGGTGCCACTTCGTTTATCGAACAGGCTGGTCATGCAGCCGGTTTGCGGATCGATTCTCACGCGAAGGAATTCATTTTCCAGCGTGTCGGACGATGCCTTCAACATCGAATGAACCGCGGGCGCGGTTGCCGCACCGCGGACGAAATAAGTTTGATATCCGAACGATGGCGTCTTCGAGAGTAGTAAGAATCGAGCGCGGTGAGTTTCTGCATCAATGGACAGCAATTCAGACTCCGCCGGCTTTCCAGCGGAATCCACAACTTCAATCTGACTTGCCGGGGCGGGTAGCTGGACCTCGGCCTCGCTCACTTCGGTGCGTGGCCATGAAAGGGAATTGAAGATCATTACGGGCGCACCCTCGGCTTGCGTGTTTATGTGGGCTGCGATTTCGCGTAACGACCCCCTGGTGACATCATTCGCGGCGCGATCCACATTTTCCAGGTTTCGTTTCGCATCCAGATAATTCACCGCAATCCCCGACCCCGGCATGATGTCGTGGAAGTGATCGAACAGCAGATTCTTCCAGGTCAGTTCCATTCCGTCCTGTGGGTAAGCACGCCCGTAGAGCGAGGCCAGGGACGCGAATTTCTCGGCGTTGAGAACAGTCTCCTCGGCGCGACGGATTCTGCGCTTGGTCTCGGCCTGCGTGGTGAAGACTCCGCGGTGATAGGCGAAGTAGAGCTCGCCATCCCAGGTGGGGACCTGCATGCCGGGAAGCTTCTTCTCCATATCGCTGAAGAAGTCGCGAGCAAAACTGAACTGCAGCTTCGGATACACGGCGTCCGGAGCCATCAGTTGCAATGCATGATCCAGCATGATGCGGGTTGGCCCGCCGCCATGATCTCCGACCCCGTAGAGGTGCATCATCTCAGGCTTCTCTGGGATGGTTTTGCCGTAGATCGAGGGCATCCAAATCGAAAGGTCGGTGGCCAGGGGCTCCGCGTCAATGCCGCCGGCGTAATCGTGCGGAAAATATGTGAGCAGGCGGCTGCCGTCGGGGGATTGCCACCAGAAAAGCTTGTAGGGGAATGTGGTGAACTCGTGCGCCCACAGCAGCTTTTGGGTGACGAAATAGTCCATGCCTGACTTCTTGTAGATCTGCGGAAGTTGGTAGTTGTAGCCGAACGAATCCGGATTCCATCCGATCTTCACGTCCACGCCGAAATTCTTTTGAAAGTAGCGCTTGCCCACCAGAATCTGGCGGACCAGCGATTCGCCGTCTGGCATGTTCAGGTCCGGCTCGACCCACATGCCGCCGATCACTTCCCAACGGCCTTCTTTTACGCGCTGTTCGATTTGTTGGAATAGGTCAGGATATTTCTCCTGCATCCATTCGTAGGTCCGAGCGGACGACATGGTGAACTTGAAGTCCGGGTACTCGCGCATCAGGTCGAGTACGCTCTGGAATGTGTTGCGCACGACCTCGACCGTTTCCGTCCAAGGCCAGAGCCACGCCATGTCAATGTGGGAATTGCCGACGATGCGAATGTTGAACTGTTGCAGCCAGGGCTTGAGCGCTTCCAGCTTCGATTGAGCCTGTTTGAGCGAGACGTCAAAGCCTGCCTGATCCCCGCGATCGAGTGGTGAGAAGTCAATCGCCTTGAACGCGGCGTCCAGTCGCTGCTGACGCTGGGACTTTCCTTCGTCATACGCATTAATAATGGGGCGCGCGGAAAGCAGTTCCGTGCGCAGAAAGATCGGGTCGGGGCGCGTGGACGGTGGTTGGATCGTGAGCTCGCTGCGAAAGAATTCCGATTGCACATCGTCCCCTGCGACCACCCGCGCCGCGATGAGAAACTTCTGGCCGGGTTGCGCATTCTCAGTTAGAAGCATGGGGAGAATGTCGTCGTCACTGCCGCGATAAAGAATCGCTCCATTCGAGAAAACGGTAATTCTCAAGCTTCCGGGACTCCCGAATCGAAGATCAATCGATACCTGCGAGCCCTGCGTGGCGTAGCCGTTGATCTTTTCGGGAATCTGGATCCAGCGGCGGAAGACGCGGGTTCCCGTCCAATGTTCTTCGTTTGCGGTTCTACCGCCCGGTCCCGATACATTTCTGACCCGGAGAATGCCCCAGTCAGAATCCGCCAGCCCGGGATCTTCGGGATGAGGAACGTCAGAGTGAAAACGCCATTCGGGCTCAGGCTGATTCGTGAGAGATGCGAGGCGATCGAGCGCCGGCTTGTAAGGATCGGGAGCAGCGGAGTTCTGAGAGACCGCAAAAACCGTGTTTAGGACAATCAGCAGAATAAAGATGGCGAGACGCTTCATCGAAGACATACCTTTCGAATTGAGTCAGAACCTGACCGGCTCTTGCAGCGAGCCAAAGATTATCACTCAACAGTTGTGTGGAATGCTAAGTTGCTGATTCTACAGCGAGGTGACTCTGGCGCGCTCCCCACTGCAAAATTTTTGATTCTTTCGATTTGAATTATGAATCCAAGCTGTTACGTAAGATTGTTGACGGCGCAAGTTGTTCGACCTAGAATCGAAACGAATGTCAGAGAACCGCAATCTTCGCGCTATGTGCTGCTGCACTTGTTGTTGTTGTGCATGCGTGCGCGCTGGCGCGGGGAGGATCCTGATCTAAGAAGTATTTCTTAATACAGGCACTCATAAACCCATCGCCAGACGAACCTGGCGGTGGGTTTTTATTTTCCACGCAGACTTTCTTATGACAAACGCAGCGAAGGAAACGAAAGCACAACGAGCTGAGCGCCTGAAACGCGCCATGAATCCATGGGACGGGCTGGAAGAGATCCGGCGCTTTGCCCGCGAGGGATTCGACTCTATCCCGCCCGAATGGATCGGAACTTATTTCCGATGGTGGGGCGTTTATACCCAGGGCGATGGAGCGGGTGTGACCGGCGGGAAGGGCGGAGAAGGCCGCGCGCTGCAGCGCTTCATGGTGCGCATCCGCATTCCGAATGGCATGATGAGCTCCCAGCAACTGCGGGCCATCGCCGATCTCACGCGCCGCCACGCCAATGGAATTGCCGACCTCACCGTACGCCAAAACATTCAATTGCACTGGGTCACGATTGAATCCTTGCCGGAGGTGCTGGACGGCCTGTGGCAGGTTGGACTGAATACGACCGGCGCGTGCGGCGACGTTGTGCGCAATGTGACCGGCTGCCCGGTAGCGGGTGTGGACGCGGACGAAATCGTTGACGCTTCGCCACTGGTTCTTGAGGTATCGCAGTTACTTGCGGGAAATGCCGATTTCTATAACCTGCCGCGCAAGTTCAAAATCTCGATCACCGGATGCCGCGTCTGGTGCCCTTATCCCGAAATCAATGACATCGGGCTCACAGCGCTGACGCGCGTGGTCGGCGGCAAGAGCGAAGTCGGCTTTTCCCTTCGAGTCGCCGGCGGGCTTTCGACCGAACCATATCTTGGGGCGCGACTCAATGCATTCGTTCGCTGGAATCAGGTGTTGCCGGTGGTCAAGGGCATCGCGGAGTTATTTCGTGATTCCGACGTATTGCGTGAACATCGCGAACGAGCGCGGATGAAATTTCTCTTCCTGCGGCATGGATGGACCGCCGAGCGTTTTCTGGGCGAACTGGAGGAGCGCATCGGATTCCGGCTCGATCCTGCAGTCGATGAGCGCCCGCCGGATGATGTCTATCGAGACCATGTTGGAATTCACGCGCAGAAGCAGCCTGGTTTGTCTTATGTGGGAGCGGTGGCGCTGCGCGGGCGAATTACCGCTGAGCAGATGCATGCGGCCGCGGATCTGGCCGATCGGTTTGCCGGCGGCGAACTGCGCGCCACCAACATGCAGAACCTTCTCGTTGTAAACGTGCCAACGATTAACGCTCAAGCGCTTTCGAAAGAGCTCGACGCTATCGGGCTGAAAGTGGGAGGCTCGGCTTTTTGGCGCGGGACCGTCGCCTGCAGTGGAACGGAGTTCTGCAAACTGGCCATCACCGAAACTAAGAGCTTCTCGCGTTGGCTGGTGGAAGAACTGGAAGAACGTCTGCCCGGTTTCGATCAGCATTTGAAATTGCATGTCACGGGATGCCCGAACAGTTGCGGGCAGCACTGGATCGCGGACATCGGAATTGAGGGCAAGAAAATCAAAGTACAGGATCGCATGGTTGACGCCTATTACTTCTGCGTGGGTGGGGCCTTGGGTCTGCATCAGGCCACTGCGCGGCCGGTCGGCTATCGCTGCGCGGCGACCGAAGTGCCGGATGCGCTGGAGCGTCTGCTCGGCCGGTACCTGGCGCAGCGCGAACCGGGCGAAAATCTGCGACGTTTCTTTGTCCGCCACAGCGATGCGGAATTGCGCGAATTCCTGGCCGGAGAAATCGTAGCCGCAGAAGCTCGCGATTTGCCGGACCCGGCGCGAAGTCTGGTGTCCGCAGGAGGGGCCGGTGACTGACTTGTTTCCCATGTTCCTGAAGCTCGAAGGCAGGCAATGTCTCGTCGTGGGCGCAGGAAATGTCGGCGAGCCCAAGATTGGCGGCCTGCTTGAGACCGGCGCGCGCATCCGTGTGGTCGCACTCGCGGCGAGTCCTAACGTGCGCGAATGGGCGCGAGAGGGACGGCTCGAACTCGAATTGCGCGCTTTTTCGGCTGAGGACCTGGACGGTGCCTTTCTGGCGGTGGTGGCGACTAACTCGCGCAGCTTGAATGATCGCGTCTATCACGAGGCGCAGAGACGCGGCGTTCTGTGCAATGTGGTTGACGTTCCCGACCTGTGTGATTTCTTCTATCCCGCCGTCGTCCGGCGCGGCGATCTGCAGATTGCGGTTTCAACCGGCGGGCAAAGTCCTTCCCTGGCTCAGAAGATTCGGCAACAGCTCGAAAAACAATTTGGGCCCGGATACGCGGCGTGGGTGACCGAACTGGGCAAGACTCGAAAGCTGATCCTTGCCAGCGATCTCGACAAAGAGGGCAAGTTGGAATTATTGCATTCGCTGGCCAGCAGGGAAGCGCTCGAGGCAGCGTTGGCCGCAGCGCCTGAACTAGCCGCAAAGGGAGAGGGAGCATGAAGGGAAAGGTTTATTTAGTGGGCGCAGGACCGGGTGACCCGGAGTTGCTCACGTTGAAGGCGCTGCGGTTGCTGAGAAGGGCCGATGCCGTACTGCACGACGATTTGGTCTCTCCCGAGATCCTAAGGCTCATTCCTGCCAAGGCGCAGGTGCACAACGTTGGCAAGCGCTGCGGCAAGAAGAAAATTCAGCAAGAGGAGATTAACTTTCTGATGGTTGGGCTCGCCGACTCCGGAATGAATGTGATCCGACTGAAGAGCGGAGATCCTTTGATCTTCGGACGAGCCGGAGAGGAAATCGAATCCTTGCGACGCGCAGGGATTCCCTACGAGATTGTGCCAGGCGTGACTTCCGCGCTGGGCGCGGCAGCGAAAGCTGAGATTCCGCTGACCCACCGAAGGGCGTCATCCGCGCTGGTGTTTATCACGGCGCATCAAGCTTCCGGCAGCGAAGCAGCGAACTGGAGCAAGCTGGCGGGAAGCGGAGCGACGCTGGTGATTTACATGCCCGGACAGAAGAACTCCGAGGTTGCCGCGAAGCTGAGAGCGGCTGGACTCGCTAGTGCGACGCCTTGCGCTGTCATCTCCCGCGCTACCACCCCGCAACAGCGAACACATCGTACAACGATCGCCGAGCTTGCTGGCGCGCCCCCACTTGCGGCCCCGACGCTGCTGGTCGTGGGCGAGGTCGTGCGTTTCGCCGACCCGGTCGTGCTCGCGCAGGAATTTGGGATGCCGGCCATTGCGGACGGCAATGCACTTCCTGCGAGCCTATTCGCGGATTCCAGTTCGGTCGCCGATTTCGGAACAAATAATGAGGAGTCACTCGGGTGAAAGACTATCTCCAAGACCAAGCCGAAGAGTTGATCGCAAACGTGCAGAGTGCCGCAGAAAGCTGGACTCCGCAGCGAGTTCTGACTTGGGCATTCGAGACGTTCGGGAACACGGTAGCGATTTCCTCGGCCTTCGGCGCGGAGGGTATGGCGCTGATTGATATGGCATCCCGCGTGAAGAAAGACTTCCGGCTCTTCACCGTTGACACCGACTTCCTCTTTCCAGAGACCTACAACCTGATGGATCGAATTGAAGAAAAATACGGAATCCCGATTGAAAAGGTAAATTCAATTGTCTCACCGGAAGAGCAGGAGCGTACTCACGGGGCCGCGTTGTGGAGCCGCGATCCCGACCAGTGCTGCAACTTGCGAAAAGTGGAACCCCTGCGCCGCAAGCTGACCGAGCTGAGCGCATGGATTACGAGCATTCGTCGCGACCAGACATCGTTTCGTTCAATCGCTCGGCGAGTTGAGTGGGATGAAAAGTTCGGCGTGGCGAAGATCAATCCGATCGTCGATTGGACATCCAAGCAGGTCTGGCGCTACATCCGTGATCACGATGTGCCCTACAACGAGCTTCATGATCAGAACTATCCCAGCATTGGATGCACGCATTGCACGCGGGCGGTAAGGCCGGGAGAGGACCCGCGCGCAGGGCGTTGGGCAGGATTCGCGAAGACCGAATGCGGACTGCACATTATCGATCCGGTGGCGAGTTCACCCGCCGTGGATGCCGCGAAAGCTGCCAAGTTTGGAAATTGAGACTGAACACGCGAATTAAATACCAACCGAAATCATCGGAGTAGAGTCGCACGACCTTAATCGTCCGTCTTCTTCATTTGAGTGGCGAACTGTCGCAAGAGACCGACAAAGGCTGTCGAAGCTACCGAAAGCGTTCGGTCGCGCCGATAGGCAAGTCCAAGTTCGCGGTAAACAGGCTCCTCAAGATCAATTAACTTGACGCGGCCGGCGTCAACCTCGTCGCGCGCGAATGACGCGCTGATTAACGACACGCCCAGATCCGCCGCCACGAAGCTCTTAATCATCCCGATGCTGGGGAGTTCCATTCGCACTTGCAAGTCGGCGCTATGGGGGCGAAACAGCTTGTCGAGCAGCCTTCGAGTGTGGCCTGTTTTCGGGAAGAGCAGCGGTTGCTTGACGAGCTCACTGACCGGTACCACTTTCAATTTGGCCAGCGGATTCTTGGGACTCACCATTACCATCAGCTTGTCGCGGAAAATGGGCTGGATTTTCAAGCTCGGCGACTGGATGGGCAACGTGAGAATGCCCACTTCCACCTGACCGTTTTCCAGCTTCTCCACGATTTTGTAGCTAAAATTGCGATAGATGCTGATCTGCACCGGTGGATAGCGGCGGCAATATTCGGCAAAAACCTCTGGCAGAACATATAAGCACGTAGCCTCATTGGCCCCGACCCGTAACGTGCCCCGTGGGGTGCCGCTATGGTCGGCCACCGCCGTTAACGATTCATCACGCAGAGCCTTCAGGCGCTCGGCATATTCGAAAAACACCTGGCCGGCTGGGGTCAGTTTCACCGTTTTGCCCGAGCGATCGAGCAGGCGATCGCCGTATTCCTGCTCCAGTTGGCGAATCTGCGCGCTGACTGCCGACTGCGAGCGGAAAACCTTCTCCCCGGCGCGGGAAAAGCTGCCCTGCCGGGCAACTTCCAGGAACGTGATGAGCTGATCGAAGTCCATTTTGTGTAGCGAAATTATAGCGGAGTTGGCGGTCTTCGCAACGATTTACGCGGAACCGGCCTCGGCGCGATGCGCTCTGAAATTTGCATGGCTCGCATCGAAATTCTGCATTGTACATTGCTCATCGCCAGGCAGGAAAATACGAATGTCTGTTCCTGAGCAGAAGTGTGCGACCTTCCGTCGCCTTCTTATCTGCGCCCAAGAACGAGTGAGCCCAAGAGCGAGTGATTCGAGAGGAATTCAGTCCCTTCGGACGGAGTCCATGACGACGCGTCTAAACCCGAAGAATGGCCTACCGCCCGCCCAGGGTCTCTACGATCCTGCGCACGAGCACGATGCCTGCGGGATCGGGTTTGTCGCCAGCATCGGAGGGCACAAAAGTCACGACATCATCCGCAAAGGCATCCAGGTACTTCTCAATCTGGCGCATCGTGGAGCGTGCGGCTGTGATCCTGAAACCGGCGATGGCGCGGGCGTGCTCATCCAGATTCCCCATAAGTTCTTTGCGCGTGAATGCGACAAGCTCGGATTTTCGCTGCCCAAGCCGGGGACCTACGGCGTCGGCATGACTTTCCTGCCGGTGGAAAAGCACCAGCGGTTGCAGTGCGAAGGAATTCTCGAACGTATCGTACGCGAAGAAGGCCTGACCTTGCTCGGATGGCGAGACACCCCGGTCTATGCATCCGCGATTGGCCGCGTGGCGCGGGCTTCACAGCCCTACATTCAGCAGATTTTTGTGCGTTGCGCAACTGGAATGGAAGAGGATGCCTTCGAGCGCAAGCTCTACGTGGTGCGCAAGCGGGCGGAGAATGAGATTCGAGAGTCGGGCATCGAAGATGCCGAGATGTTCTACATCCCGTCACTTTCCTGCCGCACCATAGTTTACAAAGGTTTATTGCTCGCGCCGCAGATCGCGAACTTCTACCGCGAACTCTCCGACCCTGACGCGGAGAGCGCGTTGTGCCTTGTGCATCAGAGGTTCTCGACGAACACGTTCCCCAGTTGGCAGCGGGCCCATCCCTATCGCTATATCGCCCACAACGGCGAAATCAATACCCTTCGCGGCAATGTCAACTGGATGCAAGCCCGGCAGTCCCTGCTGCAATCCCCGCTTTTTGGCGACGACCTCAGGAAGCTGCATCCCATCATTACTCCTGATGGCAGCGACTCCGCCAACTTCGATAACGCCGTTGAGTTACTCCTGCAGGCAGGACGCAGCTTGCCGCACGTCATGGCAATGCTGATTCCCGAAGCCTGGTCGGGCAATCCGCACATGAAGCCGGAGAAGCGCGCCTTCTACGAATATCACGCCTGCCTGATGGAGCCATGGGACGGTCCGGCAGCAATCGCCTTCACCGACGGGCGCGTCATTGGAGCGACGCTCGACCGCAACGGACTGCGGCCTGGACGCTACGTGGTGACGCACAACGACCTGGTCGTGATGGCCTCAGAGGCTGGGGTGCTCGACATTCCGCCCGAGCAAGTGAAGAGCAAAGGGCGCTTGCAACCGGGAAAAATGTTCCTGGTGGATACGGTGGAAGGCCGCATCGTTTCTGACAAGGAAATCAAGCATCAACTTGCGTCGCGGCAACCGTATGCAGAGTGGGTGAAAGACAATCAAATCACCATCGATCAGTTGCCCGAGCCCACGCGCATGCATTATCCCGACGCCGAAACCCTGCTTCGCCGCCAGCGTGCCTTTGGATACAGCGATGAAGATCTGCGGATGATTCTGGGCCCGATGGCGTCGAATGGAGAAGAGCCGATTGGGTCGATGGGAACGGACACGCCCCTGGCTTGTCTTTCCGATAAGCCCCAATCGTTGTTCAACTATTTCAAGCAACTCTTCGCGCAGGTCACCAATCCGCCCATCGATCCCATTCGGGAAGAGATGGTAATGTCGCTCATTAGCTACATCGGAAGCGAGCGCAACATCCTGGAGGAGGCGCCGGAGAACTGTCACATGCTGAAGCTGGCGCATCCGCTGCTTTCGAATCGAGAACTGGAGAAGTTGCGCCGCGTATCGAACCGCGACCTGCTGGCAACTACGCTGCCCGCGCTGTTTCGCGCCAAAGACGGCGAAGAAGGACTCAAGCGAGCTCTGGATGAGCTGTGCCAAAGAGCCTCGCTGGCCGTGAAAGCGGGATACTCTCTGCTGATTCTCTCCGATCGAGGGGTAGACAAAGATTACGCTCCCATTCCGTGCCTGCTCGCTCTGGCTGCCGTGCACAACTTGCTGGTGCGCGAAGAAACGCGGACGCAGGTTGCGTTGATCACCGAATCCGGCGAACCGCGCGAAGTCATGCACTTTGCGTTACTCAGCGGTTACGGAGCCAGCGCCATCAATCCCTATCTTGCCCTCGAGAGCGTGGAGAATCTGGTTTGGCGCGGCCAGTTGCGCGAGGGGATCACGCCGGAACTCGCGGTAAAGCACTTCATGAAGGCGATCAAGAAGGGGTTGCTGAAGACCTTCTCGAAGATGGGCATTTCCACGCTGCAAAGCTATCAGGGAGCGCAGGTTTTCGAAGCTATCGGCCTGAACAAAGAATTGATTGAAGCGTATTTCGCCGGCACAACCTCGAGGCTGGAAGGAATTGGACTCTCCGTTCTCGCAGCTGAGGCACAGATGAAACATGAGTATGCTTTTCGTCCGCTCACCGAGTTCGAGACTGAACTTTCGGTCGGAGGTAGTTATCATCAGCGGGTCAATGGCGAGTATCACCTGCTGAATCCGCAGACCATCAGCAAACTGCAGCAAGCGGTGCGGCAGGATAGCTTCAAGACATTCGAGGAATATACCGAACTCATCGATAAACAAAGTGCCAACCTGTGCACGCTGCGCGGCCTGATGAAGTTCAAGAAGAGCGACCAGCCGGTCGCGATCGAGGAAGTCGAGCCTGCCAAGGAAATCGTGAAGCGCTTCACCACGGGCGCGATGTCATTCGGGTCCATCAGTAAGGAAGCTCACGAAACCTTGGCCATCGCCATGAACCGCATCGGCGGAAAGTCCAACACCGGCGAGGGTGGCGAAGATGAAGAACGGTTCAAACCAGACGCGAGCGGTGATTTGCGGCGCAGCGCGGTCAAGCAAGTGGCGTCGGCACGTTTCGGCGTGACCGCGAACTACCTGGTGAACGCCGACGAATTGCAGATCAAGATGGCGCAAGGCGCGAAGCCAGGGGAGGGTGGGCAGCTCCCCGGACATAAAGTCGACGAAGTGATTGCGCGTTTGCGGCACTCTATCCCCGGTGTGGGACTGATCTCGCCGCCACCGCATCACGACATCTATTCGATCGAAGACCTGGCGCAACTGATCTACGACTTGAAAAACGTTAACCCGCAAGCTCGCATTGCCGTCAAGTTAGTCGCGGAGGTCGGCGTAGGCACGGTTGCCGCGGGCGTCGCGAAAGCTCACGCCGACGTTGTGCTGATCAGCGGCGATACGGGAGGCACCGGGGCATCCCCTCTAAGTTCCATTAAGCATGCGGGCATTCCATGGGAACTGGGTTTAGCGGAAACTCAGCAGGTTCTCCTGTTGAACGATTTGCGCAGCCGCATCCGGGTTCAAACCGACGGCAAACTGCAGACTGGCCGCGATGTGGCCATCGCCGCGCTGTTGGGCGCGGAAGAGTTCGGGTTCGCCACGACTCCGCTGATCGCGATGGGCTGCATCATGATGCGCAAGTGCCATCTCAACACTTGTTCGGTGGGCATCGCCACCCAAGATCCTGTTTTGCGTAAACAATTCCAGGGTCAGCCCGAGCACGTGATCAATTTCTTTTTCTTCATCGCCGAACAGCTTCGGCGGTATATGGCGGAACTCGGATTTCGCACTGTAGACGAAATGGTTGGCCGCGTCGACATGCTCGATGTGGAACCGGCCGTCGATTTCTGGAAAGACCACTGGAAAGCGCGCGGTCTCGACTTTTCGACGATTCTCTACAATCCCCCGGTACCTTCACGCGTCGCGAGGCGACGGGTGCAGGCACAGGATCATGGCCTGGAGCAGGCGCTCGATCATAAAATCCTCGGACAAGTCCGGCAGACGATTGAAACGCTCGCGCCCATCGACGTGAAGTTGCCGGTGCGCAATATACATCGCTCGGTCGGAAGTATGCTGAGCGGCGAGATCGCGCGCCGCTACGGGTCCGCCGGTCTTCCCGACGACACGATACGAATTCAACTCTCGGGCTCGGCCGGGCAGAGCCTCGGCGCTTTCCTTGCGAAAGGCGTAACCCTCACGCTCGAAGGCGAGGCCAACGATTACGTCGGAAAGGGTCTCTCCGGCGGCCGAATCGCCGTGTATCCCCCGCGGGCTTCAGTCTTTGCTCCCGAGGAAAATATTCTGATCGGCAATGTGGCCCTCTATGGCGCCACCACTGGGGAAGCTTTCTTCAACGGAGTCGCGGGCGAGCGCTTTGCGGTCCGCAATTCCGGAGCGACCGCGGTTGTCGAAGGCGTGGGCGATCACGGCTGCGAGTACATGACGAACGGGTTGGTGCTGGTGCTCGGCGCCTGCGGCAGGAATTTCGCGGCCGGCATGAGCGGAGGTATTGCCTATGTGTTCGACGAGCGCGGGGACTTCACTGAGAAACGCTGCAATGTCAACTCCGTGGATCTCGAACCGTTACTCGACGGCCAGGATGTAGAGATTGTCCGGGATCTCATTACGCGTCACCGGAAATTGACCGGAAGCCCCCGTGCGAAATGGATTCTCGAGAACTGGCAAGAGATGGTTTCGCGATTCATCAAAGTCTTTCCACGCGAATTCAAGCGTGTGTTGGGAGTAACTCGAAGTGAGCAGGCATATATTCCCAGCCAGCCGGTTTCTGTTTTGGTCCGCGCCGAGCAGGTGCAACATGGGTAAGACCACCGGATTCATCGATTACTCGCGCGAACTGGCTCCGCGCCGGCCTGTCCTGGAGCGCGTGAATGACTGGTTCGAAATCTATCAGGATTTTCCGGAAGAGAAGCTTCGCGAGCAAGGCGCCCGCTGCATGGATTGCGGCGTTCCGTTCTGCCAGACGGGGTGTCCCGTCAGCAATCTTATTCCTGACTGGAACGATCTGGTCTATCGCGGGCGCTGGAGAGAAGCTGTTCGCCAGTTGCACGCGACCAATAACTTCCCCGAGTTCACGGGCCGAATCTGTCCAGCTCCATGCGAAGCGTCGTGTGTGCTGGGAATCAACCAGCCTCCGGTAGCCATCAAGCAAAATGAAAAAAACATTGTAGAGCGCGGATTTCTCCAGGGTTGGATCCATCCCGAGCCAGCGAGAGTTCGCAGCGGAAAGAAAGTAGCTATCGTCGGTTCAGGCCCGGCAGGGCTGGCTGCGGCGCAACAGTTGTGCCGCGCCGGACATTCGGTCGTAGTCTACGAAAAGGCAGACCGCATCGGTGGACTGCTGCGTTACGGCATCCCGGAGTTCAAGCTGGAGAAGCACATCATCGATCGCCGGCTTGAGCAGATGTCCGCCGAGGGTGTGAAGTTTGTCACCAATGCCGAGGTCGGCAATAGAACTCCTGTCGAAGATCTGCGGCGTGAGTTTGATGCCATCGTTCTGGCGGGAGGCTCCGAGCATCCGCGCGATTTGAAAATCCCAGGACGCGAGCTGAAGGGAATTCACTACGCAATGGAATTCCTGCCGCAGCAGAATAAGCGCTGCCTCGGCGACACTCTCGACCCTGCTGCCGACATTCTTGCCACGGGCAAGCGAGTGGTCATCATCGGCGGCGGCGACACCGGAGCCGACTGCCTGGGTACTGTGCACCGACAGAAGCCGCTTTCGGTACATCAGTTTGAAATTATGCCCAAGCCGCCCGACGAGCGCTCGCCGCTTACGCCTTGGCCCATGTGGCCGATGCAACTGCGCATTGAAGGCGCTCACGAAGAAGGTGGGGTGCGCGACTGGAGCATCGCCACCACCCAATTTACCGGCGACGAAAACAGCAATGTCCGGCAGCTTCACGCGGTGCGGGTTGGCCCTCCCCCGAAGTTCGAACCCATCGCTGGCAGTGATTTCACCATGCCGGCGGGTCTGATCTTGATTGCTATGGGCTTCCTCGGTCCCGTGCGTAACGGCATGATCGAGCAGCTAGGAGTACAACTCGATAACCGGGGCAATGTGGCGACGGATCAGAATTACATGTCATCGGTCGCGGGAGTATTCGCTGCTGGCGATATGCGCCGCGGGCAGTCCCTCGTTGTTTGGGCGATCTCCGAAGGCCGCAAGGCGGCCGCTTGTGTTGACGCTTACCTGAAGGCACTTCCGATTCGGCCGGTGGTTTCTTTGGCTTCCACCGCACGACAAATCGCTTCGTGATCATGACGACTCAACCGCGCGCGCCGGACCAGTATGAAGCGGGCTAGAGCGGAGCGGGTTAAGATAGCTGCGCCAACGTCATGATCCAACTTTCGGACATCCAATCCGCACTGAATCGAATTCGCGCGGACATTCGCATCTCTCCCTGCACTCATTCGGAAACATTTTCCGGGCTCACCGACAATTCGATTTTCCTGAAGCTCGATAATCAGCAACGCACTGGAGCGTTCAAAGAGCGGGGCGCGCTGAACAAGTTGCTTACTCTCACTCCAGATGAAAGGGCTCGAGGCGTAATCGCCGCATCGGCCGGCAATCATGCGCAAGGCGTGGCTTATCATGCGGGAAGGCACAAGATTCGAGCGCACATCGTGATGCCGCTCCCTACACCGCTCACGAAAGTTTCTGCGACTCGCGCTTATGGCGCAGAAGTCATCCTGCACGGAACGAACTATGACGAGGCTTACGATAAGGCCGTCGAGCAGAGCGAGCAGCACCGCCTGACTCTGATTCATGCTTTCGACGACGATGCGGTCATCGCCGGGCAGGGAACTCTGGGACTCGAAATTCTGCAACAGCATCCGGGAATCGAGGTTATCGTCGCCCCCATTGGCGGCGGGGGACTGATCGGCGGAATCGCTTGCGCCGTTAAGGAAACGAACCCTGCTGTGCAGGTATTCGGGGTGCAGCCTTCGAGAATTCCTTCTATGAAAGCGGCGGTGAAAGAAGGCAAGCCGGTCACGTTAAAGTCTGCGAAAACTATCGCCGATGGAATCGCTGTACGCCGCGCCGGAGAACACACGCTTCCCCTGGTACAAAAGTATGTGGATGACATCGTTACGGTGGAAGAAGAGGAGATCGCGAACGCTATTCTTTTGCTTCTGGAGCGCGAGAAGACGCTGGCCGAAGGTGCCGGAGCGGCAGCCATCGCCGCCGTCCTGAACCGTAAGCTGCCTCTGCACGGCAAGCGCATTGCTGTTCTGGTGTGCGGGGGCAATATTGACGTTACGTTACTGGCGCGCATTATCGAACGCGGTCTAGTGAAAGATGGACGCCTGGTTCGCTTGCGCGTGCATCTGCCGGATTATCCCGGCGCCCTGCACCGGCTTACCGGAATTCTTGCGGACCACCGCGCCAACATCGTCGAGACCGCATATGATCGCGCTTATCACGGGGTGAACTTGGGTGATACCGCCATCGACATCACCATGGAGACTCGCGGCCCGGATCACATCGCGGAGCTGCTCTCGGCTCTGGTGTCCGCCGGTTACACCCACGAAAGAATTCTGTGACCAGGCCTCGCCCCGCCGACCCCAATCAAAACAACGTAAAATAGCACAACGGCGGCATCGCACCCGGTGTTTGTAAATACTTCGCTGTGACTGGGTAAAACTTTGTAAACCAGGGAGTTCGGCCGGGATTGACGATGTAAATTAAAGGGGGACGCATGAACGCCAAAAAAACAATAATAGCGATGTTCGTCTGTGTTCTCGGTGTGCCCGGTGCGCATTTTCTTCCTGCATGTTTTGGAGCTGCCGGCCAGTCCCAGGTCGCCGGCCAACCAGCGGTCGCCCGGCGCATCGGCGCCATTAAGGCGATTGACGGGAATGCCATTACGTTGACGCCAGACTCCGGCCCGGATGTCTCGGTGACTGTACAACCGAATGCTCGCCTGTTGCGGATTGCGCCTGGCGAAAAAGATCTGAAGAATGCGGCGCCAGTCCAATTACAGGACTTGCAGACAGGGGACAGAGTGCGAGTACGCGGCCTGGCATCAGCGGATGGCGCATCGCTCACCGCTATGGAAGTAATTGTGATCCCGCATTCAGAACTTGAGGCGCGCCACGAGCAGGAGCGCCTGGATTGGCAGAAGCGTGGGCTGGGAGGGCTGGTGAGTGCGGTAGACCCGGCGATCGGTACGGTAACCATTTCGGTGACCAGCTTAGGCGGAAAAAAAGAACTTGCGGTGCGCACATCGCAAACTACAGTTTTTCGCCGCTACGCCCCGGATTCGGTGAAATTCGATGACGCCAAGCCCAGCACCTTGCAGGAAATCCAGCCGGGCGATCAGCTTCGCGCCAGAGGTGATCGCAGCCCGGACGGCTCCGAGTTGAAGGCGGAAGAAATTGTCACGGGCTCCTTCCGCAATGTCGCCGGCCTGGTTAACTCTGTGGATGCAAGCGCGGGAACAATCAGCGTTCAAGATCTATTGAGCAAGAAACCAGTGCAAGTAAAGATCACAGCGGAATCGCAGCTTCACAAACTGCCCCCTGAAATGGCGCAACGGATTGCAATGCGTTTGAGAGGGTCGATGCCGGCAGGAACGCCTGGGGCCGTTGCTTCTTCTTCGGGATCTGGGGCCGCGACCGGCAATAGTGCGTCATCCGGCGCGGCGCCCGCCGACAGAAACTCGGGCCCAGGCATGCGTCAGGGCGGAGCGCCCGACTTCCAGCAGATGTTGAGCCGAATGCCCGCGGTTACTATCGCCGATCTGCATAAAGGCGACGCGGTGCTGATTGTCACGACTCAGGGCACGGCGGCAAGCGGTGGCACGGCAATCACGCTGCTAAGCGGGGTGGAACCGATCCTTCAGGCCGCTCCCAATGGCAGTCAGGCGATGATGTTGGCGCCCTGGAGTTTGGGGGGCGCTCCCGCTGGGGACGCAAGTCAATAGTAGTACTGCCTGCTTCGAAATATTGTTTGCTGCTTCATGATTTCGTGAGTCATAAGGGACAGGAACATCAAATGAAGGTTGAGAGACACGTGCGTTTTCTTATCATCTCCCTATTACTCTTCTCGGCAAGTGTGTTGTGGGCGCAGACCGCAGCCGGAGTTTTTCGCGGTCAGGTCGCCGACCCGTCCGGGGCCGCTATTTCGGGAGCGAGTGTGATCATGACGCCGGCTGCCGGATCGCCGATTGTGGTCCAGACCAATGGGCAGGGGATGTATGAATTTAAAAATTTGCCGGCAGGGAAGTACACTCTGACCGTTGCCGCTCCCGGATTCACGCTTTATGAAAACGACAATGTGGTAATCGGCGATCAGCCGCTGCGACTTAATGTGACTATGGCGATCGAAGTGGAGCAACAGAAAGTTCAAGTTTCCGACACCGCGCCAACCATCGATGTGAATCCGGCGAACAATGCCGGCGCCATTACGATCTCTGGGAAAGAGCTGGAAGCGCTGCCTGACGATCCCGATGAATTGCAATCCGATCTGGAGGCGCTGGCCGGGCCGTCAGCGGGTCCGAGCGGCGGACAGATGTATATTGACGGCTTCACCGCGGGTCAGCTCCCGCCTAAGTCGTCCATTCGCGAGATCCGCATTAATCAGAACCCATTTTCTTCAGAGTATGACAAGCTTGGGTACGGCCGCATCGAGATCTTCACCAAGCCCGGAACCGACAAATATCATGGGCAGGTTTTCGTGCTGGGCAACGATTCTGTATTCAATTCATCGAATCCCTTTGCCGGTTCGGAACCTCCCTACGATTCCACGCAGTACAACGGAAACCTCGGCGGCCCGATCAACAAAAGGGCGTCTTTCTTTTTCAACCTCGATCGCCGGAATATCAATGAACTGGCCGCAGTCAATGCATCCGTTCTCAATGCGAAATTGGCGCCAGTCAACCTGGTCGAGTCGATTTCCAACCCGCGCCAGCGAACCAACGTGGGGCCTCGTCTAGATTGGGCGCTGACGAAAGACAATACGCTCACGGTGCGCTATCAGTATTACCGCGACACGCAAACCAACAGCGGTGTCGGCGTGCTCAGTCTTCCGTCTCAAGGCTATTACTCCAAGGAGACCGAGGACACGGTGCAAGTGAGCGATACGCAGATATTCGGCTCCAAAATCGTCAATGAAACGCGCTTTCAGTACAACCGCGACGACACGCTTGAGACTGCAAACGATACCAACCCGGCGGTGACTGTGCTGGGCAATTTTACGGACGGCGGCTCCAGCCCGGGCAACCAAGACGATCGGCAGAACAATTACGAATTGCAGAACTATACGTCGTTGATCCACGGCAATCACACTCTCAAGTTCGGTGCGCGAGTGCGCGCCACTCAAGAAACGGATTACACAACCTCGGGATTCAATGGCACCTTTACGTTTTCTTCTTTGAATACATCCATCGACACGCCGTCGAATTGCACAACCTTCGCCCAAAACCCGCCGTGCCCCATTTCCTTTCTTTATGCTAAGCAGCAGTTAAGCGGTACGGCTACAACTACCTATGCCACGCAACTGACATACACTAAGGGCACTCCAACCGCTGGAGTCACCTATTACGATGTCGAACCGTATGTGCAGGACGATTGGAAGGTACGGCCAAACTTTACTCTCAGCACCGGTCTCCGTTTTGAAACGCAAAACGACATTCATGATCACGGAGACTGGGCCCCGCGGCTGGGTTTTGCGTGGGGAGTCGGCGGCAAAAGCGCTCCTCCGAAGGTGGTGATCCGCGGCGGCTACGGAATTTTTTATGATCGCTTCCAATCTACACAAATCTTGAAGGCAGAACTTCTGAACGGCGTCACGCAACAGCAATTCATTATCGACAACCCGACCTGCTTTCCCGGAGTCGATAAGGCACTCATCAGCTTTTCCAACTGCGGCGCAGTTAGTTCGTCCGCTTCCAACGTCTATCAGGTCAGTCCCAGACTGCATGCACCTTACACGATGCAAGGGGCGCTGGGCGTGGAACGCCAGCTCACCAAATCGGCAACTCTTTCCGTGATTTACATGAATTCGCGTGGCTTCGACCAGTTCGCTCTCATCAATGCGAATGCTCCCTTCCCTGGAACCGCCTGCGCTCCGAATTGTCCGCCTATCCGCGGAGGCAACATCTACCGCTACGTCTCAGACGCCAATTTCAAGCAACAGCAGTTGATGATCAATTCCAATGTGCGCATCGGCTCCAAAGTCCAGTTGTTCGGCTACTACTCGCTGAACTATGCCAATAGCGACGCTTCCGGTGTGTCTAGTTTTGCGTCAAATTCTTACAACATCAGCCAGGATTATGGCCGGGCTACGTTCGACGTAAGGGATCGGGTCTTCCTGGGCGGGAGTATCGCCTTGCCCTACCTGTTTCGTCTCAGTCCATTCATGGTAATCAGTTCGGGGTCTCCTTTTAACATCACCTCGCCGATCGACGTGAATGGAGATCAGATCTACAACGATCGTCCGGGATTGGTTTCAACCGCGACCTGCCCCGGCCCCACGCCCACGATCTCGGGTTCGCAGAACAACGTCTACTGCACAACCTTGGGCACCTTCGACGTGCTCGGAGGCGGAAAACTTCTTCCGATCAACTATGGCACCGGCCCAGGGCACTTCGTCATGAACTTTCGCTTCACCAAGACTTTTGGATTCGGACCGAAGGCAAAATCGAGCTCGGGCCAAGACGGAGGAGGCGGTCCACGCGGCGGTGGAGGCCGGCGTGGTCCGCTCTTCGGCGGAGGCCCCAATTTCTCGTCGGGAAATTCGGACCGGCGTTACAATCTCACCCTCGGCGTGCTGGCCCGCAACGCCTTCAATAACGTGAACGTAGCGAATCCGAACGCGGTTCTGGGCTCCAGACTGTTCGATGTATCCAATTCGCTTCAATCAGGAGGTCCATTCTCGCCCGGTACTGCTGCCAACCGGAAGATCGAACTGCAAGCCACGTTCAGTTTCTAACGCGGACATTGATTTCGGCGTATTGCCCCCCCGGTTGTATCGCGAATCCGGGGACTCGGGTTATTCTGGATGTGGAGACCGTGTGCACCCCAATTCCGCGGCATAGGGCCCGAACCGATTGTTTCTTCTTCCAACGACCAGACGAAACTTTATCCGTCTCGCAGCCGCCGCCGGCGTCGGTGCGCTTGCTGCCGAAACCACTCTGTTCGAGCCCAACCGTCCGCGAATCATTCGCAAGGAAATCTTCCTTCGGCGTTGGCCGGCGCGGCTGGAAGGCTTCACCATCGCTCAGCTCAGCGACTTTCATTACGATCCTTATTTCTCCGTTCATCCACTCCGAGCGTCAATCGGGATGATCAATGATCTGCATCCCGATTTGATCGTTCTGACTGGCGATTTCGTCTCCCAGCCGTTTCTTCGGCGTAATCGTGAGCAGGCCGCATCGGCTGCGGAGCCTTGCGCCCAGTTGTTGCGCCAAATGCAGGCGCCTTACGGTCGTTGGGCGGTCTTGGGGAACCACGATGTTCTAACTGTCCCAGATCGAATCACAAACGCGCTTCGCGGCCAGGATATTCAGGTCCTGATTAACCAGTCGGTTCCGATCGAGGGCAATGGATCGCGTTTCTGGCTGGGCGGAGTGGATGACGAATTGGAAGGGAAGCCGAATCTCGATGCGGCCTTGCACAATATTCCCTCCGACGAATGCGTTATCCTGCTGGCTCACGAGCCGGATTACGCCGATCATGTGGCACATTATCCAGTCGATCTCCAACTGTCAGGACACACTCATGGAGGGCAGGTGCGCCCGCCCTTCGTCGGACCCTTGTATTTGCCTCCGTTGGGGCGCAAATACATTTGGGGTTTGTACAAAATCCGGGAGCTTGCGCTCTACACGAACCAGGGCTTGGGGACGGTGAACCTTCCAGTCCGAATGAACTGTCCACCCGAGATCACTTTATTGATTCTACGGCGCTCAGCTGTGGGTTAACGTCCGGCGGGAAAGAGTCAGATGGGTTCCTCGGGAGGATCTGTGTTATGCAATCTCTTTCACCCTGGATACAACTTTTGGTCGACGTCTCGCTCGTAACTGCTTGTTAACTAGAGACATAAGCATCGTGTGGATTGGTCCCGGATTTGCCACATCGAGCCCAGAGCCATCTGGCTCATGAGGGACAGGAATGCTGCGTCGCCTGGGGACTGCGCTTTTATTGTTGTTGATTCCAGTTTGTGCCTCATCCGTGGCAACCCCTTTTCCGCGTCTGCGGGGATCCGCATTCGCGCAGCGCGAAAACACGATTTCGCGAACGCTGATCCGCGCATCCCAGTTCGTCGATGTCCCCCACCTCAGCTTACTTCCGGGGTGCGCAGACATTCGGCCGCCCGAGGCGCTGACAACGCCTGATCCGCTTTTTCCGCCCGCGGCACGTGGCCAGAGAGTAAAAGTCAGCTTCATCATTGGAGCCGATGGACGCGTTCATAGCCCACTCATCCTGCAGAGCGCAGGAATGGCCGGCGATCGCCGTGTTCTGCAGACAGTGCGCACGTGGCGATATCGGCCAGCAACATGCAATGGCGTGGCGACTGAGACAGAAGGCAAGATCGAGTTTTCCAGCCAATAGCACTGGTCCGCTCCGCTGGGCTAGAATGACCCCAGCAAAGGGGTGGTTCGATTCGTGGACGAAACCAAGAAAAATCTTAGATCTTCAGGGTTGGCGTCCGATTCGCAGCTCCACGGTTCCGAACTGGAAGACTTATACCGCGGGGTGCAACCTGAGGTGCACCGTCCTAAGCCCAGTCCAGAAGCGCTGGCCGCTGCCTTGGAAGCCGCCCAACGTCTGGCTGCCGAGGCCGACGCAGAACAGGCTGCGGACGACACGGCCCAGGAACTGGATTCCAGCACCTTCGTTTGCAGTGTCTGTGGATACCGCAATCGTAGAGGGATGAAGTTCTGCGGCATGTGCGGGGGGGGCGTGAACCAGTCGGGAGCGCTGGAATTCTCGGCGTCTGCGGAGCCGGAGCGCGCACTTTCGCGTCCTCGCAATGCATTTCTGGAACAAGAGCCTGACGGAAGGCCAACGGCATCGCGAACTTCAGCCCAGGAAACGCATCATTACCATCACCACTACCATCATCACTATTTTCCCGGCGGACAGGAATCTACGGCTGCGCGCTCCGCTGACACGGGCCGCGCAGAGCAAGTCCGCGACCTGCGGCCGACCGCGGCCCTAAGGGGCGATCTGAGCCGGGCGGAAGCCGCGGTTCGACGCATTGCGCATGAGTGGGTGCTGGCTTGCAACACGAAGCACCTCGATGATCTGCTCGATCTTTATGTTGCGGACCCGCTGGTGCTGCGCTCCAACTGTCCTCCGATCCGGGGCGCGGCTGCGGTGCGCGAGTTTTTCTTTGGCGCGCTGGATGCGGGACTGGGCGAAGTGGAGGTGGATCCTCTACGCGTAGAAGTAATCGGCGATCTGGCTTACGAAGCAGGACGCTATAAAGCGCTCATTCCCAGCGCTAGCGGGAAGCGCCGCGAAGAACGGGGTAAATATCTGTGGGTTTGCGCGCGGCAGAGCAACGGCGAATGGAAGTTGGCCGCCGATTGCTGGTCGAGTGATTTGACTTTGAGTGCGCTCGAATCCGATGTCCCGCAGAGTGCGGGAGTAAAGGCTGCTCAACCGCGCAAGAACTTATGACGGCCGTTGCGGCGATTGCCTGCAACTATAGAATCACATCTAATTTCGCAAGCTCACCGCGCAGCTGTTTCACCCCTTTCATCTCGATGGTCTGCATTCCGAGTTTGGCAGCGCATTCCAGATTGAGCGCGCGATCGTCGATAAAGCTGCATTGTTCTGCGGGAATCTGAGTCGTCTCCAGCGCCAGGCGATAAATATCGCCCTCCGGCTTGCGAAAGCCGACGAAGCAGGAGCTTACAAACAGGCGAAATATCTTCCGCAGTCCGTATTTTTCAATTCGATAATAATTGAGCTCTCGCGATTCATTGTTGAGTGTGCCCATGAAGTACCTGCCCGAGTCCGCCAGGGCCCGCGCGAAGTCCAACACTTCGGGAAATGGCTTCGATAGCGAGAACATGTAGTCGCGGAACAGTTCGCGTGTGAACGGACGAGGGCGATAGAACACGGTGCGATCCAGATATTCGTCGAGCGTAATCTTTCCGCGTTCGAACGATGAGACCACCATCTCGTGACGGTCGTGGAACTCTTTCTGATCGAGCTGGAAGTGCTCGAGCGCCGCAGCGCGTTCGGTCCGGTCCCAGGCATTGGTCAGTAATACGCCGCCCACATCCCAGAAGATTGCGCGAATGGCTGGCAAAAGTCGTCCTCCTTAAGGCGCGTCTCAAAAAGTGTAGATCAAGGCAGGCGGGAGTGTGTTACACACGTCCACCTCCAAATGGTTTATGCGGAAGAAATCCTGCTCGTGCCGTTCGCACTCTAGGAGAACGAACGAGGTGGCATTATACTGAGCGGCATATGCAAAGGCAGAGGCGAGTTCTAACTCACGGCGAGACCGCCGTCCTCACCCTCATCCAGCAAGGATACGGGGCGCACAATGATGTTGACAAAGTGTTCTTCAATCCAACCGGTGAAGCCGTCATCTTCGTCCGGCTGGCAAATGGCATGTCGATTGTGATGGCAAACCTTTCCAACCTTGCGGCACGCCGTGCAGACGGCAGCATTTCGAGCGACGACGAATTGAAAACCAGGTGGTTGCGCCTGGACAAATGATCTCCATACCCGAAGCAGTTACCTACCAGCCACTATCGTTAACTCAAAACCTGGCTTTAGCCTTACTTTCTGACGAAAACTTCTTTCAGGAGCGGTGTGGTTTGGGCGGCGGGACTGGTGCGAATTTTGATTTCCTCCTGTCCTAGTTCGTAGAAAATGCCGTCCAGGGTTTTTCCGACCACGTACTTGTCCAGATCGAATTCGTTGGCGATGGCGTTGCCGCCGGGCGCGGTCTTGATGACGTGATCATACTTTTTAAGGACGCCGACGCGTTGCAGAGCATTGTGCACGATGGGCGTGAATGCAGTGGTGAGATCGTCAGAGCATGTTTGCTCAAAATATTCGGTGGCGGCCGTGTCCCCGCCGAAGAGAATGTGTCGAGCGTCGCGAAAGGTGATTTTCTTGGCGGCGTCTAGAAAAATCTGTTTGGCCTGAGGGGTAGCGCGCTCGGCAGCGCGATTCATGCCGATTTCGAGGTCGTCCACGGTATCCCCCTCGCCGATCAAGCGCATGGCCTTGCCTACGGACTGGAGTTTCGGGGGGAGGAGTATTCGAATCGCTTCGTTGTCCAGAAATCCGTCGGGCTTGCCAGTGAGCGCGATCGCCCTGCTGGTGGCAAGTTCGAGAGCCTGCCTGAGACCCTCTGCGATCTGATCGTCGCTTGGAGTTGAGGAATCATGCCGCGCGGTAGCTTCTGAATCTTTGCGATTTTCATTCGCTTGGGCCGTGCTGTAAGCGCGTACACAAAGCAATAGCGCGATGGTGAGCAGAGAAGTACGCAGGACATTTTTCATGGGAGGAAGATTGAGCAACGATTTTATCAAGAGATGTCGGCGTGCGATGTTTGTCCTTGGGGTTACCGCGTGAGACGGCTTGGCAATGCCGGAATGTACAAATTTGTGACATTGCGCCGACAATGTCACGCTTGTCGCCGACTTACGCTTTGAAGGTCCCGACAGAGAATTGTGATCGGTGTGCGAGAACGCAGCGCTGTCACTCCCCTGCCCTGATCGGCATGACAAAGGAGATCCGCATGCAGCGTCAAATGATTCCGCTCACACTCGGCCTGGGACTCGCCCTGATGTTTGTTTCCAGCGCGGCCCTGGCGCAGTATCGACTAACAAATTTGTCCTCGAACCAGGTTCATGCGGCGTTGCACGACGATCCCCTCCTGGTGAATGGCTGGGGATTAGTGCACGCGCCGGGCTCACCTTGGTGGGTGAGTGACAATGATTCCGGGTGGTCGACTCTGTATGACCGCCAGCGAAATCAGGTGGAGACACTGAAGGTATTGATTCCGACGGCGGGAAACGGTCCTGATTCGCCAACCGGATTGAACGGGCCGGGCTCGCCGACCGGCATCGTGTGGAACGGATCGACGGAATTTCAAGTGGTGCCCGGGAGCCCTGCTGCTTTCTTGTTTGCCACGCTGGATGGAACCATCAGCGGATGGACCCCGGGGTCAAACTTTAACCAGGCGACTCTCGTCGTGGACACCACAGCCAATAAGAATCCGCATCCGGCGGTGTTCACAGGCTTGGCGATCACAAACAACAAGTCGGGGAGCTTCCTGTTCGCTGCAGACATGGCGAATGGGAAGGTGGATGTGTATGACGGAACTTTTACTCCTGTGACGCTGGCCGCCGGGGCATTCTCGGACCCTTCGCTGCCGTCAGATTTTGTGCCGTTTGGCATCCAGGACATTGACGGACTGGTCTATGTGACGTTTGCCAGCGCGAGCGAGGGCAGCGGCGGATTCGTCGAGGTATTTAAAGAGGACGGAACGTCGGCGCCGGGAGTGCCGAGGCCATTGATCCACGGGCGGCCCCTGAACCAACCTTGGGGAGTCGCTATTGCACCCGGTAACTTTGGAAGGCTGAGCAACACGCTGCTGATTTCGAACAACACTGACCATGGAACAATCAACGGCTTCAACGCCATCACCGGGAAATTCGTGGACGCGGTGGAGGACCGATATGGCAGAGCGATCTCCATTGACCAACTGTGGGGAATCGGTTTCGGCGACGGGCTCGGCAAAAATGGCGCAGTGAACCAGTTATTCTTCACGGCGGGACCAGCCAACAATCTGGCGGGAACGTTCGGAGTAATTGCGGTCAGCTCGGACCAGGGAGATAAGTGAAGCCCGCAGTAGTATCAGATCTCCAGAACCTGTGAGACACGGGCCGCCTGCGGGCGGCCTTCGTGTTCCAGAAAATGCACGAATCGAACAGGCACCGAGCAATCAGGATCTCCCTGCGGTGACAGCGCCTACCGCGACAGTTGCGCGTCATTAACGACTTTCTGCACTTCTTTCTGCACCTCATCGGTCGTCACCTGGAAGTTAGTCAATCGCGCTCGTCCAAATGATGTTGTAATCGCGCAGTCTGTTGCGTCGCGGCCGGTTGCCAGGAGCACGCGCCCGATGCGCCGAACGTTGTGCCGGGCGTCAAACGTCCACCATCGATTTCCCAGGTAAACTTCGAACCAGGCGCTGAAATCCATTGGACACGGAGCGACGACCACGCCAATGTCGCCCAAATAGCCGGTTGCATAGCGGGCGGGAATATTAAGAGCTCGGCAGAAAGTGATGGCAAGGTGCTGGAAGTCCCTGCAAACTCCGACGCGCTCGGTATACACCCCCAGAGCCGTGCGCACCGGATTGGAAAATTCGTATCCAAACGTGACTTTGCTGTGTACCCAATCGCACACCGCCCGAACGCGATTCCATCCCCTTGGGGCATTCCAAAACAACTCTGCCGCCGTGCTGCATAGGAGATCGACCTCGCAATACCGGCTGTTCATCAGATAAGGCAGAACGTTGGTCGGCAGTTGATCGACGGGAATTTCGGCAGCCTCGTGATCCTCCGCGTCCGGTTTTCCCGAGTCCTTAATGAGTGTAGAATTCTGCAGTCGAATCGTGCCGGGCGGAGCCACCAGTCGGCAACCATGATTGCCGAAGCTGTCTTCAAAGTCCTCGATGCGCACAAGGGGATCCGAATGCAATTCGTCGGGCTCAAGCAAGTCTTTTGTCCGGGACGGGTGCACGTTGAGCAGAGTCACGATCGGGACTTCCCCAACCGTCTCGAATTGCATGTCGTACCCAAGGCGAATCAGCATGGAGGTAAGGGTTCCTCTGGGGCGTCAGCCAGCGCGGATGAGATGCAGAAACTACCACGTTAATCTATCGATCTTGCACATTTTTTCTTGCTGGGCTGCATCGCAATTTCAGGACCAGTATTCAGTGTATGATGCGGTAGCTTCACCTTAGAGGACAAAGTGACATATTGCTTGGGAATTACGACGCGGGAAGGTCTGGTCTTGGCCTCCGATTCCAGGACCAACGCCGGATTTGATCAAGTCAACGTCTGTCGCAAAATGTATCGTTTCGTTCAGCCCGGAGAGCGGGTCTTCGTGATTTTGACCAGCGGCAGCCTCTCTATCAGCCAATCGGTGATCACCCTGCTGGGAGATGATTTTGACTCCGGACGGGGGCTTGCGCAAGCCAATTCGCTTTACGACGCCGCTCGTATCGTTGGGGATTGCGTACGCAAGATCTCCGACATTGACCGGGCTTCTCTGGAGCGCGATTCCTTCAGCTTCAATGTTCACTTGCTGCTGGGGGGGCAGGTTCGCGGGCAGGAGCCCAACCTGTATCTGATATATCCCCAGGGAAATCCTCTGGCTGCCACGGAGGACTCCTTGTATCTCCAACTGGGGGAGTGTAAGTACGGCCGGCCGATCCTCGACCGCGGCATCCAAGCCTCCACGTCTCTGGAGGTTGCCGCCAAGTATGCTCTCCTCTCCCTGGACGCGACCATGCGCTCCAATGTCACGGTAGGGCCCCCTTTCGATCTACTGCTGTACAAGAAAGACAGTCTGCAAATCACTCGATACCGCCGAGTTTCGGCGGGGGACAGGGACCTCAACCTGATCCACTCGAGTTGGGAGCAGTCGCTGCGCAGGGCCGTAGAGCAGTTGCCGGATATTGAATTCCAGCCTGTAGGCAACGAAAACCCTTCAGAAAGCGTCAGAGAGGTCGCGCGATCCAGGGGATAGGATCGCCCCGAGGGCCCCCCCGCTATTTCTTCAATAGCGCGTATCGGATTTCCTGATGATCAATTCGCCGTCCGGTGCGCTATTCTGGCGGGATTAAGGCGCGGCAACCATGATTATAGAGATGGATACGTCCGATCGAGGTGGCGCGGGAGCTCTTCACCAGTACGAACTCAATGGCGCCTACGACGAAATGTTCAGCGCCGTAGACCATCCCCGAAAGCAATATCGTCCGCTGCATAACTTGCTGCTGAACCTGGGGCCGGACGAGCTGCGGCGCAGCAAACATGAGGCTGACCAGTCATTCTTCAACCAGGGGATCACTTTCACGGTATATGGAAATGATAAAGGAACGGAGCGGATTTTCCCCCACGATCTATTGCCCAGAATCATCACGGCTACGGAGTGGGAGAAAATCGAGCGCGGGCTGACCCAGCGGATTACCGCGCTGAATCTGTTCCTCAAAGACGTCTATCACGAAGGCAAGATTATCGAAGACGGTGTAGTGCCGGGAAGCATCGTCTATACCTGCAAACATTACCGTCGTGAAATGCGTGGGGTCAAAGTTCCGCGCGACGTATATATCACCGTAGTCGGCACCGACTTGATCCGAAACCCCGGAGGGAACTTCGTGGTCCTGGAAGACAATCTGCGGGTCCCCAGTGGCGTTTCCTACATGCTGACGAGCCGCCGGGTTATGAAGCAGATTTTTCCTAGCCTGTTTCAGAAATGCCGGGTGCGGCCCATTGAGCAGTACAGTCAGGCGCTTCTGTCGACGCTGCGTTCTTTTGCCCCTGAAGGCCGCTCCGAGCCCACCGTGGTTTTACTGACGCCTGGCTCTTATAACTCCGCTTACTTTGAACATACATACCTCGCTCGGCAGATGGGAATTGAACTGGTCGAGGGACGGGATTTAGTGGTGCACGACAATATCGTCTATATGCGCACGACCTTTGGCCTGCAGCGAGTGGATGTGATCTATCGCAGAATCGACGACGATTATCTCGATCCTCTGGTTTTCGAAAATGGTTCGGCATTGGGTGCCGCTGGCCTGTTTAACGCGTATCGGGCCGGAAACATTGCCTTCGCCAATGCTTTGGGCACCGGCGTGGCCGACGACAAGGCGATCTACGCTTTCGTTCCCAAAATTATCAAGTATTATCTCGATCAGGATCCGATCCTCGAGGGGGTCGAAACGTTTCTGATGTCAGATCCAGGACAACGGGATCACGTCTGCCAAAGGTTGGATCAATACGTGGTGAAAGCGGTGGGCGAGTCCGGCGGATACGGAATGCTGATCGGTCCGCACAGCACGGAAGAAGAACGCTCTGAATTCCGGCAGAAGATTTACGCTCAGCCGCGAAACTATATTGCGCAGCCGACAATCAACCTCTCGACCGCGCCCTGTTTTGTAGATGGAATCATCGAGCCGCGTCACGTCGATCTGCGTCCCTATGTTCTTTACGGCGAACAAATCACGATTGTTCCCGGCGGCCTGACCCGGGTGGCATTGCGCAAGGGTTCGCTAGTGGTGAACTCCTCGCAAGGCGGCGGCTCGAAAGATACGTGGGTCTTGCAGAACTGAATCTGGGAATTTGGGTGACACAACCTCATGCTCTCCCGCGTAGCCGACAGTCTGTACTGGATGAGCCGTTATTTCGAGCGGGCTGACAATGCCTCTCGCGTGCTCAAAGCCACTTACGGTCTGATTTTGAATCCCGCCAAGTTTTCCACGGAAGAGCGCTGGTTCCACGCCGTTTCCTCGCTGGCCCCGGGCGCGGCTTCGAACAATGTGGATCCCCAGCGCGCTTTATTCTTGCTGGTAGCGGATCCGGAAGGCTCTTTTTCGATCGTGAAATGCATCAGCGGCGCCCGCGAAAACGCGCGGCAAGTGCGCGAGGAAATCAGCTCGGAAATGTGGGAGCACCTGAATCGTCTTTTTCATGACGTGACTGGCTTTGAACTTCAACCCGATGACGACGCCGGCGCTATGCGCGTGGTGAGCCTGGTCCGGGAAGGGTCGTACAGGTTTAACGGAATTACCGCAGCGACCATGAATCACGACGAGGCCTGGCATTTTATTCAGTTAGGCAAGTACATCGAGCGGGCCTGCAACCTCTGCGTGATGCTGGACGCTTATTTCGTGATCGGCAAGCATCCCGACGATCTCGACTGGGTGGGCCTGTTGAGCAGTTGCGCCGCCTTTGAAGCATACTGCAAGGCATGCACCGCCGAACTGAAGCCGGAGCGGATCGCCAATTTTCTGTTGTTGAAACCCGAATTTCCTTATTCGGTGCGCTATTCCATCGACCGAATGCACGAGGCCCTGACCGCGATCAGCAATCTGTCCTTAAGCCGCCGGACCGAAAATGTCGAAAGATTAATCGGCCGTTTGCGATCGATGGTTACCTACGTCCAGATCGGCGAAATCTTCGGCGGACTGCACAAATATCTTGCCGGAATTATTGAGCAGTGCCGTGAACTGCACGCGGCAGTTCACGAACTCTATATCGACTATCCCATTGAAGCTGCTTTTCAAAACTGAATGTTCTACGCCATTCGCCACTTCACGCGCTATCGCTACAGCCGCAACGTCTGGCAGAGCATGATGGAAGTTCGCATGCATCCCAGAAGCGAAGGCAACCAGCGCTGTTTTGTCTTTCAATTATCGGTCAATCCGCGCGCCCGGATTTTTGGCTATACCGATTCCTACGGCAATTTGGTCCACCACTTCGATCTGCCGTCCCGCCACGGCCAGCTCACTATCATTACAGACGCTCTGGTAAATATTGACGAGCAGCCCGCCATTCCCGAAGTCATGGAGTACACGGCTTGGCAGGAACTGGAAGATCTCGTGGAAAGAAAAGATTATTGGGATATGTTGATGCCGAGTTATTTTGCGCGGTCTTCCCCGGAACTCGAACAACTAGCCGGCGAAATCGGAGTGACCGAGCGCAAGGGACGAAGTCCGCTTGCCTTCCTCCTGGATATTGCCTCCGGCGTGCACAACAGTTTCAGTTATGTAAAGAAGAGTACTGCAGTGAATTCACCCATCGAACACGCGCTTCGGTCCCGCCAAGGCGTGTGCCAGGATTTTGCGCATATCATGATCACGCTGGTGAGGAACGCCAGAATTCCCTGCCGCTACGTGAGCGGATACCTTTACCACAGCACAGAAAATGCGCATCCTGCGGCGGACGGGGCGACACACGCGTGGGTCGAAGCTCTGCTGCCGGGTGTGGGCTGGGTGGGCTTCGATCCGACTACTAATCGACGCGCGAGTGAGCAGCACATTCGCACGGCTATTGGACGCGATTATGCTGATGTGCCGCCCACCATGGGCATGATGAAGGGAAAAGCGAATACTGAGCTGCAGGTTCGAGTTCGAGTGACGCCGTCAGAAGCAGTTCTTCCCCCCGACGAAGAGTTTGCGGCGGACGAAGAGTGGTCGCAATTTCTGGACGAGACCCAACAATCGGAGTTGGTTAACGCCCAGCAACAACAGCAGCAGTGAAGCTGGAGTATCGTAAGATCCACATGAAACATTTGGCGGGTAAGTTACGCAGCGCGCATCTGGGCGACTGGCTTCTCTTGCAATAGGAGTTCCGTCGCCTGTACTCGCCGGTCAGAGTGAAACCATCGTTGCACAACGTTGTCGCAGAGAAAATTGGCGAGAGCGAGCAAACTCATTCCCTGATGGTGAACCATCCAGGAGGTGACAAGCTCGAAACGAGGACCGAAGCGGCTCCGCCGATTGCTGTAATCCGCCGCTTCATAGAATCCGTAGGGGCCGAACCATCCCAGATCATTCATCCGGTGCAGATTTGCCAGCGCGCCTTTTGGATCCACACTCAAAGCCAGGAACGTAGAGTACGGTGAAACGATCATGGGCTCCGATCCGTTTTTTCTCAGCGCAAGATTCGGCACGCCAAACGCTTCGTAGTGGTAGTCTTCCACTTCATTGCGCTTTGCGCAGGCAGATTCAGAAATGCCCCACAGAATTCCTTTGCTAGCGGCGTAGGCCTGTTGCGCTTTCACCGCCGCCACGCTTGCGCGGTCGAGCAATGTGTTTGGGTAGGACCGCATCCATATCGAAGGCATCAGGTACTCGAACATGGTTCCCGTCCATGAAAGCAAGACCGGTCGGCCGTGGTCCTGGGTATAGGGCCGGTCAAGCCGGAACCAGCAATTCTGCGGGATGTCTTCCTTTGCGATCGCGATAAAAACGGCCGTACGCGGCTCGGTGGCAAGCAAGTTGTAGCAGTAAGGTTGCAGTTCTTCAGCTTGAGCGTCGAAGCCCACCGACAACAGCAGACGCTGCTTATCCAACAGGAACGCAAAGTCCATGGCATTAGACAGGCCGCTTGCCTGTTCGCTGATTTTCTTCAAGTCCTCGATCAGCCGGAGCGTATTACGCCGCGCTTCCACGAGCATCGGCATAAGGCGCTCGCCTGCCGATTTGTCTTCACTTCGAAAAGACTGGAGGCACTGATCCAAACGTCTCTCGATCTCGAGAATCAAGTCGGGCAGTTGCTGCAACGCCACATCGTCAAGGGATGCTCCGCCGCCTTCCAGTTTATTTCGCAGTATTTCGAACTCAGAGAGATTCCAGGGCATATATGCCCTGAGCAACTCCTGGAGCATTTTTCGCTCGTAGGTGAGTTTGCTTGCGGAACCACGCTACGTCCGGCGAGATGTCAGACTCTGATCGGCCCTTTTTCGGATTCAGAACTTCCTCGGGAAAATTAAGGATAGTGCTCAGCCACTTCTCGTTGTCAAACTGCATCTGGAAGCGCGAGAATGCTCGCTTCGGCAGCGACCGAATGTCAACGAGGGTTCGGAGATGGTCCAGCATGCCCTCCGCCACAGTTTTCGAGAGAAGGGGCCGACGCAAGATATCGCGGCATCCTTGGTCTAAAGTCCAAAGTGAAGCTACCAGATTGCCGCTGTCCACGGAAGAGATGAAAAAGGGCGGTTTCGGTTCCAGGGTGCGGGTTTCGTACCAGTTCATGAGGTGGCCGCGATATTTGGGAAGACGTTCAATGGTGCCCATTGTCTTCTGCGTAAGTTCCACCAACTCAGGAACCGTGATATAGCCAAATTCGTTCGCCACCTGCCTTGCGTTCAGAAGCAGCCCTACATTCGTCGGCGAGACGCTGGCGGCGATTTTGCGCGGGTTTGTGTTGTACGTTATCGGGGACGAGCCAGTTTTGTTCTTCGTTGGAAAATTCCGCAAAGTATCGCCAGATGTGCAAGGCGGACTTGCGCAGCATCCATCCGTCTCCGCGCGTAATTTCTGGCGCCGATTCGATGGGACTGCCGTTGAGCCAGACGACTAATCCTTTGCTGCAGGCCCACAGCACAAGAATGGGAGCCGCGGCCGGCAACGAATGAGGGCGCGTCAACCAGATCAACAGTCCTAGGCCGACGGCCAGAAAGGGCACCCACTCAATGTAACGATCTACTGTTGTTGTGCGGCGTTCTCCGAGTTCCGCCTCGGCGGCGGTTTCCCACTCGAGCAGCCGCTCGCGCGTAACCAGGCGGCGTACCAAGGTCCGCACAACTGCGTCTATTGATAACAGCGTCTGGTGAGCCAGAAGTGTCAGCGTGAGCAATACCGTAAAGTTGGTCGCAAACAGATTACGCAGCGCGTCGCGGGCGATGCCCGCCCGGCGCGCCACAACTGCGCGAGTCAGGCCGAAGCCGAACTCGACCCATGCTGGAACGAACAAGATGCAAATGGCGGCTAGCGTCCAAGATAAATGGATGCCCCAATACGAACCAGCCAAACAAAAACAGCACGAAAGTTGCCGGTTCGACCAGGCTGCGGCGCAGATTGTCGAAAATTTTCCATCGTGAAACCAACGAAATCGGATTTGGAACGCGGGCGCCGGATTCGTTGGGCACGCGCTCTGTTACCCATTCCACGATCTGCCAGTCGCCGCGAAGCCAGCGGTGTTTCCGGCGGCTATATGCGCTGTAGTGTGAGGGATAATCCTCAATCACCACGATGTCGGTTGCCAATCCAGCGCGGGCGTAAGCGCCCTCGATCAAATCATGACTCAAAAGAGAATTGCGGGGAAAACGGTGGCTGAGAACGCGCGCCATCGTATCCACTTCGTAGATTCCTTTTCCGGTAAATGAACCTTCCCCGAATAGATCCTGATAAACGTCGGACACGGCGCGGGTGTAAGGATCAAGGCCGGTCTCGCCGGCGAAGATGGCTGCCAAACGCGAACGCGTCGTGCTCTGCACACTGACGTCGACGCGAGGCTGCAAAATGCCGTATCCGGCAACCACGACGTTTTTAACCGGGTCGATGATCGCCTGGTTTAACGGATGCGCAATCGCTCCCACCATGCGATGCGCCGATCCACGCGGCAGTTCCGTGTCGGAGTCGAGCGTGATTACATATCGAACCTTGCGAAGAATCGACAGCGGACCAACCTTCACCGGGAAGCTGTCATATTGGCCCCGCATCAGCCGATTCAGATCCAGTAACTTCCCGCGTTTACGCTCCCACCCCATCCATCCCCGCTCGCGCGGATTGTAGACCCGATGGCGATGAAGAAGGAAAAAGGAGCCCATATTCTGTCCCGCATATCGTTCGTTCAGATCTCCGATCAGCTTTTCACACAGCGCAATCAGATCATTATCCTCCGGCGCAGGTTTCGGCGAGTCTGGCAGATCGGAAACGAGTGCAAAATGCAAATTCGGGTCGTGGTTGCCGAGGAATCGTACCTCGAGTTTTTCCACCAGGCCGCGCACCTGTTTTTCATTGAGCAGCAGCGTGGGGATGGCAACCAAGGTCATGCAATCGTCAGGAATGCCCTCCGAAAAATCCAGCTTCGAGAGTGAATCCACCGGCAGCAGGTTGGTGGTTAAATAGTTCATCACCTGCACCGCCGCCTGAGAACCCGGCAGTAACAGAACCAACATCGAAAGCAGGACCAGCACCAGCGGTGTACTGGCAGCGGTTAGCAACCAGACAGCCGCCGTGATGATGACGAAGGTCAAGACCGCAATTCCCAGAATAAGGAATTCACTGGGGTGACGTCGCAAGAGTATCTGCACGCGTTCGCCAAAAGCGGGATGCATGCCGACCCTCTGGCAGAGCAGTTCCGTTCCGTCGCCGCAAAGGTAGTAGCCAATGTGAGATTCACGCAGTTGAATCCGCGCATCGCCGAATCTTCTCTCGTGAGCCTGCCGCGCCAGAGCCAAGCGCTTCCTCAGCGACTTCCAACTCGTTTTGATCGGAGCGGCGCGCGATCTTCGCTACCCTTTCGCGATACACATTTCGGCTCTCAACGTCCATCGCCGCGTATGCACCCGCCGGGTCTTTGCGCAGGATCTTGTCAAAGGGGATGAGCTGCTCAAGAAGGTCTTTCCAGGAAGTTTGGCTGACGGTCTCCAAGGTCCGGATGAACTTGGTGATGCGCTCCGAGGATGTGCTTTCCGGATCATTCACCAGCCGTGCGCCCCGGGCCGCGATCTTTTCGAGCAAAACCAGCTTCAGCGCCGGTACCAGCGCGCCCACTTCATGAAATTCGAGAGGAGCGGTTTCCTCAAAGGCCAGACAAAATTCCGTAAACTTCGCTTCGGAAAAAGTGGCATCACGGTTCGTCAAAAAAAGCCTGTGCGATGGCCAACACGCGGGGCAGGATTTCGTCTTTGTTAGAGACATGGGGAATGCCGAGTCAGAGGCGCAAGGTCGGCGGCAACCGCGCGCATTTCTGAGGATAGTTGTTGCGCATTATCGCGTAGCCAGAGCAGATCTTCCGAACTGGGAGCCTTGGCGTAGGCCTCATCGACGCTTGGCGAAGATTTCCTTGAAAGTGGCCGCAAGTTTACGGCTACGCACGGAGAACGTGCTCGACGAGGCTCCGGGCAGCCAGCCAACCTGCGCGGCAAGCTCTCTTCCCGCGAGCCCCATCGTCCGAACTTTGGCCTCGGTGCGCACGGAAGAACGCGGCTGCTCGTCTTCGTCGGTCATGCTGCGGATTTGGGTCTTGGGAACCATCCGATGAATCCATTTGCTCAGCATCCACAATCTGGATCGCGAACGCCTTCACCGGTAACTTGCGGCCTGAAGCTCAAACATCTCCGCATAGCGGCCGCCGAGTTGCGTCAATGCATCATGGTCGCCCTCTTCCGCGATGTGACCCGTTTTCAAGCACTACAATCCGATCAGCCATCCGCACCGTCGAAAATCGGTGCGAAATGAATAGCGCCATTTTGCCAGCTAGTCAATTCGGCAAAGCGCTGAAACACTTCATACTCGCTGCGCGCGTCCAACGCCGAGGTGGGCTCATCGAGAATCAGCACCTGCGCGTCGCGTAGATAGGCGCGAGCCAGCGCAACTTTTTGCCATTCGCCACCCGACAGATCAACCCCGCCTTCAAAGCGCCTGCCCAGCATCTGCTCGTACCCGGAGGGAAGTTTTCGGACAACGCCGTCTGCCATGCTTTTCTGCGCAGACTGGTGCAGCATTTCCAGATTATCGATCTGCTCAATCCTGCCGACCGCGATGTTTTCTCGTGCGGTCATCTCGTAGCGCATAAAGTCCTGGAAATATGACCCCAATCTCGCGAATAAAGATCTTCGAGATCGTACTCACGCAGATCCACTCCGTCCAGCAAGACTTGTCCTTCCGCCGGATCGTAGAGGCGGGTCAGCAGCTTGACAATGGTTGTTTTTCCTTCCCCGTTTTCACCGATCAGCGCCACCCGCTCGCCCGGCCGCAGGTGAAAATTCAATCCATTCAGAATCAGGCGCGAACTTCCCGGATAACGAAAGGAAACATTCCGAAATTCAAATCCGCGCTGGATCGGGCGCGGCGCCGGTAAAGCGTTAGGCTTCGATTGGATCGTGGGACTCATCTCGAAAAACGCGATGAGATCCGTCAGGAACAGAGCCTGATCGGCGATGGTGGACAGCGTTGAAAAGGTTTGCTGCAGGTTCGAACTGGCGTCACGAATGGCGTTCGCCAAGAAAACCAACGTGCCGAGACTGAACACGCCAGCGACCGTTTTCCAAACCGCGAATACGTAGGCCGAGTAGTAACCGCCAGTACCAATCGCGGAAAGAACCGAGCCTAGCGTCACTTTACGGCGCGCCAGGGCAACATCCTCTTCGTAAACCTGGGTTGAGAGCACCTTGAACCTTCCCGTAAGAAAATCTTTCAGTCCAAACAACTTCAGTTCCTTGGCTGCCTCCTTGCTGCCACCCAGAATGCGAAGGTAGTCGAGCTGGCGCCGGACTGGAGTCTGGCGAAAATTCTTGGCGTATCCCAGGAACGCAAAGTGAGTTTCACCCACGAAAGCTGGAATCACACCGACGATCAGCAGCAGCAGGAGCCAGGGCGAAAACAGCATGATCGACATCGATAGCGTAATCGTCGTGATCACCTGCTGGATCAGGCGTCCCATCGCCTGGATCATGTACAGCCGGTCGGTAGCCTGGACCCGGGCTCGCTCTAAACGGTCATAGAACGCGGGATCTTCGTAGGCCAAGAGATCCAACCCGGCGGCATGCTCCATGACGCGAACGCTTACGTGGTGGGTGTACTTGCCGGCCAGCAGGGCATCGAGGTAGTCGATGACGCGGCCGAGCACGCCCGCGGACACAGCCAAGGCAAACTCCGCGCCGACAAGCCACCAGAGTCTCGCTCCAACGGGTTGATGTGTAGTCGACGACGCGCTGAATGGTATCGATAATGAGCTTGGAAACCCAGAACAGCGCGGGAGGGAGAAGGGCGGCAATCACTCGGAAGATCAGCCCAAGCACGACGACCGTGCGTCCGGACTCCCACACAAAACGGATAACAGCGGGGACGTTGCGGAGCGCTGCAAAGCGCTCCCGCCAACCGCCCATGAATTCAGGTTCCCCGCTCATAACGCAATGCCCATACTTGGTAGCCGAGGCACTCTGCCTCAGCCAGCTGAAACCAACACGAACCATAGGTTTCTGTCGGACACACTGAGTGTAGCCGAAACCGGTTCAGCCCAACAAAGTTAGCTGATGGAGGCCATCAAGCGAGGGTTGGATGAAAAAAAGCCACTTACGGTTGGTCCGGTGGCAGGACGCCCGAGGCGCTCCGGGCGAGGTATTCCTAATATTTATGGAACCCTGCTCGCTCCATTCCACGCCGTGCTTCAGGGGTTTTCATGAAGGTGTCCCAGACAAACCGGGTTCGCAGGTTCTCAGCCATCAACAAGATGATTCCGGTATCGATGCCGATCACGTCGGTGTCATACCAGTTTTTCAGAGGATTGAAGGCGTTTACGAACCCATACTTCGTCCAGGCCAACGGATACCGATTTCGGATCGTCTTCAAAACATGCATTGTGGCTTCGGGAAGGAACGGCAATGACCCGCCGGCTGCACTGGGAACCACAGTACCGTCAATGGGTCCGATGGCGGGTGGTCCACCCCAGGCGACATACCCGTGCTGAGAGTCGGAAGCCGTAATGCCCCACAAGATCGTCGCTGTAATCGGGAAACTGCTTGCCCAACTCAATACAAAAACGCCGGTGGACTTCAGTGGCGGTCACGGAATTCTGGAAATAATCCGCATACTTGTCACGCTGGCCGCGGAAATCAAACCACGCTTGCGAGTATTGATGCACAAAAAGCGGTGCGAACGAGCCGATATATCGCATGCCATCATATTCAAACGTCAAACGCTTCCAGGCATTCCAGGTTTCCTGCTTGAGCGGGTAGGCCGAGGAGCCCATACCCAGCAGATACATCATCATCAGTTCGCTGTAGTAATCCCACCGGGAAGGAAGAAATCCGACCTCGGGAGTCCATCCGTGAGTCAGCAGGGAAGTATCCTCCGAGAGCCATGTCCAATCCACACGGTTGAAAATCAGATTCGCAAGCTGGGCGACGGCCGGATGGCGGAAGTGCTCGCGGCAGGTGAGAACCCCGCATAGAAGAATAGCCGTATCCACGGAAGACACTTCGGAGTCAAACATGCGTTCGCCGGTTTCCGGGTTAGCGAAGTGATAGAAAAACCCGCGATGATTGGGTAGCTTCCTCCACAGAAAGCGCAGGGTAGCGAAGACGCGCTCCAGTGCATCCGTGCTGGAGATGAACCCGCGCTGCTCTCCAATGCAAAGAGCCGTAAGACCGAACCCGGTAGCGGCAATGCTGGCCGCGCCGCCTTGGTTGTCGGTGTGAACGTTGCAGCGGTCCTTGACCATACCGGTGTTGGGGCTTCCCTGTTCCCAGAAGAAAAGAAAACTCTCTTTCTCCAAGTCGTTCAGGAACTGATCATCTTCCGGTGATAATCCCGGGCCCACGGCAGTATTGTCGGCTGGCTTGGCGGGAACTTGAGTGCCGAACGCCGCCAAGAAACCGGCGAAGGGCAGGCAGAGACCCGTCCCCAACACCCGGCGCAAAATCTGCCGGCGCGAAAGCAGACTTCGTTGGGCATCACTCATGCGTTTGTGTTTCCATCAATCATGTTAACTTGGAAAACGACTGAACTGGGCTCGACGGCATCCGCGGATAAGGAGGACAGCAATTTCCGCTCTTACGGCATCTACTTAAGGATGCAACTGAAGTTTCCGCCGTTGCAAACGTTAGTGGCCAGCCGGTAATCGTTTCGATGCTGTTGAAAGTTTCGGCATGACTCGTGCGCATAAAATTGAGGCTTGGATCGCCCTCTTTGTTGCCATGCTGCTCGCGGCCAGCATCGTGGCACTGATTCGCTGGCAGAAGCAAAAAACAATTTCGCTTCAGGGAGCCGTCCTCATTCAGGATTCGGACCCCAGAAAACAGCAACCGATCGCGGGTGTTTCAATATCGGCTGGCGATCTCGGCGTATCCGACTCCAAGACCGACTCCTCCGGGATTCTTCGTTCTCCACCTGCGTAAACCAATTCGCAGGGGCAATCCTATTGTCCTTGATTTTCATCATCCGCAATATCACCCCCTTTCCCTGAACGAATACGTTGGCAATAAACTTTACATTGTCCACCTCGTTCCGCTATCCACGAAAATCGCTCCTTCGAATCAACCTCAGGTTAAGGTCAGCAACATTCGAATCAGGTATACGGTCAAGGCCATGACGGAATTGAATGTGGGGAGTGCGGTGAAGACGTTCGAAATTGAGAACAAGGGGGACGTGCCTTGCCAGCGCCAACCTCCTTGCTCCCCCGATGGTAAATGGAAGGCGGCCGTCCGTTCGAGCACTTTGGATGCCGGCGTGGGCAATCAATTTCGCAACGTCCGCACTTTTTGCATCGCCGGTCCCTGTCCCTTCACCAGAATTGAAGCTGACCATCCCTCGGCAGGCGGCCAAGTCCTCACGGTCTCAGCTCGCGACTGGTCTGACACCGCCACTTTTCTATTAGAGGCCGAGGTCTTCCGTCCGATGGAGTCTCAAATGGAACATTGGTCATATCCCGCCATCTTCGGGGAAGGACTTTCCTTCACCTTGCCTTCCGCCGCGCAGAGCGTCAGCATTGAGGCAGACCTTGATGGAGAGACCATCATTTTTCCGCTCGGGCCTTCTCTCTTCCTGAGTTGGGCCAGTTGCGACGCCGGAGTAACTGTTGACAGAGGCCGAGTCTACCGATGTACGCCGAAACCTGGATATCGATTTCAGTAGCCGTGCACGTTTGAGAAGCGTGCGATGGCGATGAGGGTTGTTAGTAAGTGCTTTTATTATGCTAGATTAACTACAAGCGGGCGCGTAGCTCAGTTGGTAGAGCAATGCCCTTTTAAGGCATGGGTCGCAGGTTCGAGTCCTGCCGCGCTCACCAAGATTTCAACAAGTCTTCGCAAGAAAACGGCAGTGTCGCCAAAAAACCGACGCCACTGCCATTGCCCTTGAACCTGATCTCCTCTTTCGATAAAAACCGCTGGATTTCGTAGCGCTGAAGGCAGCTATCGGGCAGATGCTAGCAGAGTATGCCCTTCGGCGAGCGGCGAGCGTGCCGCCTGATGACGAGGGCGGTGCAGAGTTAACAGGAAAGATAGGATTTAGCTAAATGTCCGAGGGTTCGGGCGCGCGCCAGCTCATTCCCCAGGAATAGAAGCCAATGAACGCAAGAATGTCGAGGAATGGGCCGAAAACGAAATACAGGACGGGCATGAAAAGCACCGAGGCGTGCACTAGATAGATGTGGAGCATGTATTGCTGGGGCACAAAGAGCACCAGGTGGACGATTGTGACCAGAGTCAAAAAGACCTTCTGGACCAGGCTAAAGTTAAGAAGATAAAAGGTAAAGGCATAGAGCACCGGGACCAGCCCGATGAGGATGCAGCTAAATACGAGCATGCTGACGGTATAGCCGGGCAGGTCATGGGGAAAGCGGGCGGAAGCTACGGCGAAATATCCCAGCGCGGTTACCTGCAAGAGGCAGAAAGCCCGGATCAGATAGGCCCAGGGTAAGGCCTCCTCCGTCAGCAGGAAGCTGGCGATCACTGCCAAGGCTGTCACTCCGGTAGTGATCCACCAGGCCGTGCCGCTAGCCGGACCGGCCGCCAATCCGAAACAGGGCAACGCAAAATGAATGTAATTGCCCCATCCCTGGGGAACCAGAATGACCTCGCTTTTCAGCTCAAGTTGAGCGCCCCAGAACGCCAGTACGTGTCCCCAAAAACGGCCGACCGTTGGCAACAGAGCGATCCATAATGCCGTTCCCAATAGAGCAAGCCCAACGCTTTGCGCTACTCTGCCCCGGGTCAGTTGCAGGCGGATAAAGGCCCGGTGGGGCGTAATCAGCCCGCCGCGCCAGCCTCGGCGGCGGCTGGCTTCGAGCTCAGCGGGCAACCTGCTTTCTTCCGGTCGAAGCCTAGAAATCGAAGAAAACACCGACTGTGCCTCCTATGCGGTGGTAGGCGGGTTCCTGGTGTTGTTCGACATTGAAGTTCAGTCCCCAATTCGGTCCCACCCACTGTCTCCAAGTGCCCGTGATGTTTCGGACAGGAAAGTTGAAGAGCACGTCGAAAGGGACTGCAACGAAATGTCGATCTATGACAGGGACTGCCGTGGATTGGCCGATGACCTCGTAGCCTTCGCGGCCCCACTCGTAGCGGAGGGAAACGAAGTGCTCCTTATCGTGACCCTGACTGGCGGCAATGTACTGGGTGCGAGCCAGAATGCTTCCGGGGGTGGCGTGAGTCCACATCAAGCCGGCCTGGAGCACGACTGGATATTGGAAGTAGTACGCGCCCTCAACCTGGGCGCGCCAATCATGGGCGAACGTCCTGCTCTGGTCATATCCCCCGCCGACAGACATTACCAATTGGCGGCGTTGGAGCAGTTTTCGGCTGATGAGCCCGTCCGTGCGATACTTGGGTAGAAAGAATCCTCCGGCGCTGCCGCCCGCCGAAAGTTGCGCGTACCAGTTCTCCGATAGCGTGCGGGTCAGACCTAGATCACCGAACCAGCCACTATCGCCGAAGCGGCCCTCGCGCGTAATCTCTCCGGTGATGGTATTGCGGCCGCCGGAGATCACTCCCCGCGCATAGAAGTCATTCCAATCAGGGTTGCCGGCGGTGAGCGAGCTGTGGCCCCCGCCAACTTCGATGTATCCGGGGCCGTCCATAAATAGACCCACGGCGCCCAGGCCTGGGAGGCTTGATCCAGGCGCGACTGTGCCGGCGGGATTAGTCTGGCCGCGAGCCCAGGCGCAGCAGCAACATACGAAGAAGATGGCTGTATTGAGCCTCAGTGCTTTCTTCATCGTTTGGCCTCAATGGCATTTGGTTTTGGGCGGCTCGCGTCTTGCGCTGCGAGATCGACGCTGAGCTCATGCCCGTCAACGGCGGCGATCAGGACCATGCCATCCTGAATGCGGACCGTTGCATTCCCTTTTACCACTCTGGCATCGCTGTAATGTTCCTGGGGAAAGATCCAGGTTTGGTGCGCGAGCGTCTTGGGGTGCGAAGCACGCAATGTGACTATTCCCTCTGCGTTGCGCGACAGCGTCCATTGAACGGCCTCGCGCTGATTCAAAAACCCTGCGAGGTCAGTCATGGTGTACCAACGGAAGCGCCCTTCCGCCTGCAGCGCATCGGCATTGTCCAGCCAAGTCCTTATCGTGGGGAAGAAACGTTCCGCTCCAAAAGGATGGGCATATACGAGGCGGGCCGCATGCTCTCTCACCGAAAAATCGGTGACCGCAAGCATCCAGTCACGCACGGCGGCCGTGGGCACGTCATCGAATCCCATTTCTTCCAGGCTGGCCTCCTTTCCCATGTGAAGCACAGGGAAGCCCCAAATGTGGGAGCCATCGCGCTCGGTACCGCGGTAAACGCGCGTCGGCCCCAGGCCGGCATCGCCGGTGAAGTAATAAGCCACTATGCCGTTGCGCTCCAGCCAGCGCGTGACCCAGGCGGGATGGTTGCCGACCGGCGCGGAGTACTCGGTAATGTGAACGCCTGAGACCCGTTCCATAGCGTCTTTGTTCATCTCCAGATACTTCTCAAAGCCGCTTTCATTGCTGTCGCTGACGTTATTGCCGAAGTAGTTGTGGATCCAGCCGCCGTGACTGCCGATCGCGTTTCCGCGCGCCAACAGGTACCGGACCCACTTTTGTGCTTCGGCGTCGTGGAGGATGTCGAGACCCTTGTGGTCACCAAAGGCGTCGAACGTCTGGCCCAGCCGTGAAGTGTATGGAGAACCTTCCTCGATCGAAAACACCCGCATCCGCCAGCGTTTTGAGAGGTTTCAAAGATGAATGCGCATCGATGTGCCAGTTGAATACCAGTCCGCCCACTCCGTCGGGGACTGAACCCAGATAGGGCAGGCCAACCATCTGGACGCCAAAGAAGTGAAGGAACGAATGCAGCAGCAGGCCGTCGGTGCGCGATGCCAGATATCCCAGCGGCAGGTTCACGAACAGCACATGCCCCAGTTCCTCCTGGCGATAACCGGCGGCCAAGGCCCGCTTCGATTTCAGCAAGATTCTGCCGTCGAAGTCGCCAACAGTGCGGAAGACGGGGTAGTTCACATCGCCGTACTGATACGCGGAGAAAGCGTACTTTGTATTTGCCTCATCTCGCGCAGCCACCGGATGCCAGAGCGCCAGCTTGCCGCGCCCATCGAGCGGCACGAAGCTGCCCGGCGGGATACCGATTTCACGCATCGCCGCGCCGGTCCCGGTGACTTGAGCCGGCTCCATGGTCGAGGTTCGATATAGGTCGTAGAGAGCGTAGTGCACCCCCACCAGGGCGGAGAGACGGGAATCGCCCGGCGGAAAGCGCCCGTTCAGATCCCAGGTGCAGGCATCGTAGACCACCATGAGATTCCCGCCGCTACGAACATAGCGGTACAGTTCACCGATCAGCACGTCGTTGGCGGTGCGATGGAGTTGATCCGGAAGGATCACCCCAGCGGCATGAATCGCGGTCAGCGGATCGAGGAAATCGGAATCATGAATCGGCTCGACGTGAAGACCTTCTTCGCTGGCCGCATCCAGCCATTCGCGCACTTCTGGCATGTGGAAGTCAATCTCATCAGGAAGGAGCAGAAGTAGAGTGTCCGCGCCGGAGCCTGGCGATGCTCCTTCATGACGGTGTAGATAGCTCAACCTGGCAAAGATCAGCAAGGGCGCGAGGAGCGCGATGCACGCGTACTTGACGCCTTTTTTCATGGTTGCGCCATCAGAGCCGAACAGGCTCTGGGATCGAGCAATCGCGGCTGCGCAAAACGCGCCTGCAGCGACTGCCATACCGCTTCTTCCAGCACATTCCACGAGCTGCTTTCACGTAACGGTCCGGATTGGGACGTCCAGCAAGCTGCTGAAGTCGTATCGCCGAGTTTCTCGGCCGCCAGCGCGACCAATCCCCACGGGTGCGTGTCGTAACGCCGCTCGATCCAACCGGCGCCGAACATCTGCTTCCATTTTTCCCATGCCTGGCGTGGGTCCTGGCCGGGGCCGTTCACATCCGCTAGCCAGGGGTAAACCTGGGCTACGCTATCGGGATAGAAAGCCGGACGGTTTTTCTGCATCGAGGGACGAAAGCGTGCGGCGCGACGGTCCCAGAAGATGCGTTGAATGGCGGCCGCAAGACGCTCCGCCTGAGCGTCAGTGCCAGCGGCTGCCGGATCGTGCAAACGCAATTGTGTTCTACCAACATCCTTCAGCGCTGCGTAAACCTCAATGTTGTCCATGAGCAAGGCGACATGATTACGGGTCGAGATGTGATAGACACCGAGCCGTGAATTGCGCAATTTCGCCAGTTGTCTGGCGGAAAGTGCGATGCTGCGCTGCCATTCGGGAGGCATGCCGGTGTCCGGAGTCATGCGGTAGAGCAATTGCATCCACAGCGCCAGCATGGAATCGTCGGCATCGGCGGGGGCGCAGTCGCGCCATTCTCCGTTAACCCGGCAGAAGCGGCGGAAAAGGCCATCGGGACGTTGCCGCGGCAAAATCCAGGCGATCCAGGCAGTGGCGGCCTCGCGAACATCTAAGCCTCCATCCTGGGCGACAATCAGCGCCTTGGTCGCGAAATACGGCTCCACGTAATTGCCCCCGGGGTTCAGTGTCATGGCGCCATCGGGCGCCTGCAACGTTGCGGGATAGAAAGCAGTCGCGCCAGCCGGTTGTAGTCCGCAGAGTAGTGCGACGCTTATCATCCCCAGCCAGGTCGATTGCGTGCGCATTTAGCCCTCGATACTTCCAAGCACGCGTGCCCAGATTGTGCCGTGTAGCTCACACCCAGTTGCGATTTGCACGCCGCATGACGAAATAGTAGTGAGGGCATCCGCTGAGCCAACGCGGCTGCCGCGGGCAATCAGCACATCGCCTTCTGCCATCAGAGGACCTGTTACGAAGGAGTATGGGCCAAGGCGTATCGTGGCGCCGCTGACGATGCTGCCCTGCACACTCGCCTCCTCGTCTATTACGGTGTTCTTGTAACTCTTGACGCTACCGAAAAGGCGTGAGCCCCGGCCGCAGCGCACGTCGCCCGTGGCGATGATATTTGCGTTCACCGTCTCGCCCGCGGGCAAAACGAAGTTGCCCTGAATCCGGAGTCGGGGACGGGATGACGTAAACACATCGGCCATGTCTGATGAGAGCTGTGCGCCACGCAGGGGCGGAATGGTTTCTTCCTGATCCGCGTCAACGGTAATGATCTGCGGAGCTGACATCCGCTCAAATCCGCATCCACGCTCCAGTCGGATGGAACGCCCCGCCGAAAGCCGGCCGTATGCGATGCTCCCCGGGCGGAGAAAAATGCTTCCGTCGGCATGCAGCCACCGCAGCACCGCACTATTTTTGCCCAGAATAACGTCACCTTCGCACAACGCAGCGCGAAGCGCGGCGCGTTCCCCCAGATCCAAACCGGTGTCTGTGTAAACATCGGCTTCGACCACATAGCCGGCAGGAATCAATGCCGCCCCGCCCAACATGACGGCGGATATGCCGTCAGTCAGGCGTGGATCGAAATCGAAGTCATCGTTGCCCACGAGCAATACTTCCATCCCTTCAATGCAGGTTCGGGAAATCTCGCGTTGATTGCGACATTGTTCCAGCTGTGGAAGCAGCGGCTGCAGGCGGGAACGGAACGCCTCGGCAAAGTTCGCGATCCTTCCGTCATGCCGGGAGGTGGGCAAGGGAGTCGCATCGGCCCGCTTCCATAACTCGTAAAGAGCCGGCGTGACGGGCAATGCGAGCAGGGCCGCAGCAAGGCCGGTCAACGCAAGAGGAGCCCAGGACGACATTTATACGGACTCCTCCAGCACGACGGGCAGACGATCCTCGAGGACCGGAAGCACGGGCGCGGTGCGCGAACGTTCGGTCTTGTGCCAGACCAGTTGCTCGGCGCCGAAAACACTTTCCTCCACTTGCTGCCAGGCTGCTTGCGAAACACTGATGAGACTGACAACGAAGCCAAAGAGTGTAAGCGGTAAGAGACGAATTCGTTCGCGCGAGCCATCGAGCCGGGCAGCGGCGGCGATCTCGTAGAATGCAGCAAAATTTCCCAGGGTAGTAAAAGCGCCCAGCGCGAGGACGGTCAAGCCGCCCCCGATCTGTGCCCCCTTGTAGAACAATATGACGGCCAGCACCCATCCCAACAACAGCACTGGCCCCATCACGTAAACACCCAAGAGCAGCGTGCCATCGATTCGTTCCAGCCAGCTAAGCTCGGAACGCTTCGCGGTATCGAGAAGATAGCGAGTCATCGCCTGATTGTGTCCCTTGGCCCAGCGCTTGATCTGACGAACCCGGACCGGCCAGCGCTCTGGCACCTCCTCATAGCATTCTGCGCGGTTTTCATACACAGTCTTCCAGCCCGCGATCAGCAACCGGTAGGTCAGGTCGGTATCTTCGGCGAGAGCGTCCTCGTTCCAGCCGCCAATTTCATCCAGTGCAGATTTGCGCACGCCGGCCACGGTTCCGCCGTACTGCGGCACTAAATGCAAATTCATGCGCGCCTGTTGATCGACCTGATATCCGCCCGAACGCTCTAAGTCAAGCAAACGCGTTAACGATTTCTTGCCCACATTCAGCGGCACTACGCGACCCATGACGGCGCCGACTTCGGGGTCGAAGAAGGGCGCGACCAGTTGCCGAATGAGCGCCTTGCCGGGAATGTAATCCGCATCGAAAATTAGAACGATTTCGGTATTTACCCGCTGCATCGCGTCTTTCAACGCGGCAGCCTTGCCGGGCTTGCCACCGGTACGATGAAAAGGCTCGACAAAGGGATGCTCCTCGACGAATGCATCGATGATCTCGCGCGTGCCGTCGGTCGAGCGGTCATTAACCGGAATGATAGTTAGCTTTTCGCGCGGGTAATCGACCTCCAGCAGTGCCTTCAAAATGTCGTTGACTACCGCTTCTTCATTGTGGGCGGCAATCAGGACGGTGACCGCGGGCCACGCGGCGCACTCCAAATCGACGTAAGGGTGACGTTGCTTGCCGAACAAACGATTCAACGTGAACCAGTAATGCCGGACGGTGTAGATGCAGATCAGAAGCAAAGTTAGACGAAATAGCACGAGTAACATAAATCACCACGATCTTCTTTTTTCCCCGGTGCAGCCACAGCGTTGAGTCATATCGCAATCCGCGCTTCGCTCACCGTTCCCTGGAACTGTTCTGAACTGAGCAGGACGGGTTGTTCACCGTCCAGCCAACGTGACAATGCGGTTGCGATCCTGGCCGCGGCGAGCCCGTCGCCATACGGGCAATCTCCCGAAGCCATGGTCTGATAGGCGAAATGGTTGCTCAGCAGCCGCGAGGCTTCGCGGACGATCACTTCGCGCGCGGTGCCGACTATTTTTGCCATGCCCATTTGCGAAGCCTCGGGTCTCTCCGTGACTTTGCGCAGGACTAACACTGGTTTGTGGAAGATCGGCGCTTCCTCCTGCACACCGCCCGAGTCTGTCAGAACGAGATAACTTCGACGGAGGAGGGATAGGAATTGAAAATAATCTACCGGGGGGATGAGGTGTACGCGATGGCGATTGGCCAATCGCGTCTCCACGGTGCTGGTGACGTTCGGATTCAGGTGTACTGGATAGACCACGCGGATATCGGGAAAGCGTTGGACGAGTTCGAGAATGGAGTCGCAGATGTTCTCAAGTTCAGTGCCCCAAGATTCGCGACGGTGGGAAGTGACCAGCACCAGCCTTGAGCCGTCGTCGGGAACATCTGCGGGGAGCGGATGCTCGATGGTTTGCATTTCCAGCAATCTTTCGACGGCATCGACAATGGTATTGCCGGTGACGACAACATCCTTGCCGGGAACGGATTCGGCGAGAAGGTTGTCGCGAGACAGAGGAGTGGGCGCAAAATGCAACTGCGTGACCACAGCAGCCAGTTTGCGGTTCGCCTCTTCCGGCCAGGGCTGGAATAGATCTCGGCTGCGCAAGCCGGCTTCTACGTGCGCGACCGGTACTTTTCTATAGAAGGCCGCCAGCGCGGCCGCGAAGGCCGTGGTGGTGTCGCCTTGCACCAGCAGGCAGTCGAGCGGATTCTGGCTCAGAAAATTGTCCATCGCCTCGAGGATGCGGCGGGTCAACCCGTTTAGCGTCTGGTTATGACGCATGAGATCGAGCTCGATGTCGGCCGCAACTTCGAACGCCTGGAGCACCTGGTCCAGCATCTGCCGGTGCTGGCCTGTGGAAATTGCCACCACTTCGAATTCCTCGGCATGTTTGCGAAGCTCTAAGATCACCGGAGCCATCTTGATCGCGTCGGGGCGAGTCCCGAAGACGATTCCGATCCGTTTCCGCATGAGCACTCCTGTGGGCCGTAGTTAGAGGCGGCTCACATGTGCGAGGTTGGCACGCAGGTATTCTGCCCTACTGAACTGCGGCGAAATAAATTAGAAAGACAGGTGTTTGCTGTAGACAATATTGCCGCCAAGTAAATTTGAACGGCTCGCGGCAACCAATGTAGACATTTGCTTCATCCATTACCGCGCCGTGAGTCGCTCTTCGGACACGGGGGGCTCAGACCCATACAGATGGATTCCCGTCGATCACAGTTTTTCGAATGCCTACCCGTGGCGTGTTATGCGTGCGATCGTTCCGGAGCCATAACAGCCTTTAACCGGCGCTCAGTCGCGTTGTGGGGACGCGCGCCAGAAGTCACGGATCGGTTCACCGGAGCGCACAAAGTTCTGGATGCGTGCGGCGATTTGCTCGCGCCAGAGGCCACTGGCACGGCGTTCCTGCTGCGGTCGGGGTTACCGCATTTGGATAAGGAGTTCGTTATCGAACGTCCGGATGGAAAGCGCATAACCGTCTTAAGCAATGTCGCGGCCTTGTTGGACGAAGAAGGGAAGGCGGTTGGCGCCCTCGACGTGCTGCAAGACATCACCGACCGACGCTGGTCCGAGGATGCCCGGCGTTTGGCGGAGCGCGTGAGCGCCACAGCCCGCGTTGCCACGCAAGTGGTACAGCTTAAGCCCGCGCTGCTTTCTATTGTCAGCCTGCTCGACCTGCTCGGGCGAGAGGCCACGCTTAGCGTTGAAACCCGCGGCTACGCCGATCTGGTGCGCCTGGAACTGGTGCGGTTCGACGCCCTGGTCAAACATATGGCGTATCTTTCAGGCGCGGCCTAAGGGGAGGGATTGGTCATGGCCCTTGGCTCTCTCGCGTACGAAGTTCCCCGCACCAGGCGCTGGAATACGTTCATTGCGGGCTTTGCGATTGACGTGGCGTTCCTGCTGCTGATCATCGCTGTCGGATCGCGCCTTGGCGACCGGGTCGCGCCGCAGCCCATGGCCAGCAACTACCACGTTACTTTGATCGCTCCGGTCAGGCAGCCGATAGCGCCTTCTGCCCAAGCGCCCAGGACTCGGGTTCCGGTGCAAGTTGTGGCCGAGTTGGAAACGCCGAAGATCGCGTCGTCGCCACTTGAGCGGGTGGAAACGCCGCAAGCGCTGAGGGTCGAGATCCAGAAGCCGGAACTCCCAAAGCCCGACGTTCGAAAGCCCGACCCGCCAAAGATTGCCGCGTTCGCTCGTACTACCGCTTTGGCGCCAGCGCCTCCGAAGCAAAGTCAAGAAATAAAAACGAATGTTCTCGACGCTCCAAAAGCGGAGACGGCAACTGTGCACCAGCCCGCTCGTGAAGTGCAAACGGGGGGCTTCGGCGACCCAAGCGGCATCGGCGGCCAGGGCGACCCGAAGCGCAACCCTGTTACCGTCGCGGGCCTTGGTTCGTCCGATCTTCCGTCTGGGCCGGGTAAAGGAAACGGTAGTAGCGGAGTCCGTGGTGTGAGCGGCACGATTCGCACGACTGGATTTGGCGAGGGCGCGGCTTCTCCAACCCCTCATGGACGAAGCGTCGGCGGAGTGATGCCAAGCGGATTCGGCGAGGTCATCGCGCCAAGCGGCGCAATGTCCCCTGAGCGAGCTCAGAGGAAAGCGCAGTTGCAGCCGGTCGAAATCGTCTACAAGCCGCGTCCTGCTTACACGCCGGAAGCTCGGCAGCTGCGGTTGGAAGGTGAAGTATTACTCGAGGTGGTGTTCACTGCTTCGGGCTCGTTGCACGTAAACCGCGTAGTCAAAGGATTGGGACATGGTCTCGACGATTCCGCCCTGGCCGCCGCGCAACGCATACAGTTTCACCCGGCGCGCCGGGATGGTCAGCCATACGACTGCGCCGCGCTGGTTCACATGGTTTTCGAACTCGCAGATTGAGCTTTAACCGGAGGTCTCTTTCAATGGGCAAACACCGCATGCAAGCCATCGCATTATCACTTCTACTCCTATCAGCCGTGGGGCTGCAGGCTGCGAATCACAAGCACACCGACTCCACCACGGTCCAGGATGGGCAGGCATCGGAAAAGTCCAAACAGATTACCGACCGCATCTTCTATCGTGAGGCCAAGTTTATTCAGGATCTCAAGTCTTACAGCCCGATGGCGGAGACCTACATCCAGGATTTCAAGGGCGATCAGGAACTCGGCCAAGTGCCGACCAGCGACAAATACTTTATCGGCCGCATGATGATGAAGAACGGAATTGAGAACCTTTCATTTCAGAACAGCCCGAAGTCAACATCGAAATTCATCCTGGAAAAGTTGAACAGCTTCTACAAGATGAATTATGTCGCGCTGGGCTTCATGCAGATGATCTACATTCCTGGCTTCGACGATCAAAATTACGATCTTAAATTTCTTCACCAGGAATTCCTGGGAGAGGTTCGCACGCTGGTTTTTGATGTGCTGCCCAAGCCGAAGGTGAAAGGACCGCACTTCCTGGGACGCATGTGGGTCGAGGACCAGGACTACACCATCGTCCGCTTCAACGGGACTTATCTGCCGCAGCAGCGGCTGAACTTCTTCTTCCATTTCGACGCCTGGCGTACCAACATGCGCCCCGGAGTCTGGCTGCCGGCGTTCGTTTATACGGAGGAGTCGGACGCCAAGTATGCCTTGTTTCGCAAGTTGTCCATGCGAGGCCAGACGCGGCTGTGGGGATACAACTTGAAGGCTCCGTCGGAAGGCGATGAATTCACGACGGTGCAGGTGGATTCGGGCTCGAATGTCGCCGACCAAACCGAGTCCGACAACGAGATCAACCCAGTCGAAAGCGAACACAAGTGGGAACGTGAGGCCGAAGACGATGTGTTGGAGCGCTTGCAGCGTTCCGGCGTACTCGCGCCCGTTGGCGAGGTCTCCAAGGTGTTGGAGACCGTACTCAACAATCTTGAAATCACCAACAATCTCGATATCCAGCCGGAAGTGCGCGCCCGTGTTCTGCTCACCACTCCGCTGGAATCGTTCACTGTAGGCCATACGGTCGTAATTAGCCGCGGTCTTCTGGACGTATTGCCCGATGAAGCCGCGCTGGCCATGGTGCTGGCGCATGAGCTCGGACACATCGCCCTCGGCCATCGCCTGGATACCAAATATGCCTTTGGCGATCGCATGGTGTTCCCCGATGAGGAAACGTTCCAGCGCATCCAACTGGCGCGCGATCCGCATGAGGAGGAAGCCGCGGACAAGAAGGCGGTCGAGTTCCTGCAGAACTCGCCTTATAAGGACAAACTGGCCGACGCGGGCCTGTTCCTGCGCGAACTGGAAGCGCGTTCGCGCGAATTGCCGGCGCTCATTACTCCTCAGTTCGGCACACGTATGGCGAAAAAGGACGGCATACTGCGTATGAGCACGCTCATACAATCCGCGCCCGCTTTGCAACCCAATGATGTGAACCAGGTTGCGGCCCTGCCTCTGGGCAGCCGCATTAAGCTCAATCCATGGGACGACACGATCGAGTTGAAGAAGAGCAAGGCCGTGCCTTTGCTGTCGGCGCGGGAAAAAATGGCGTTCGAAGTAACGCCCATGATTCCGCATCTTGTCCGCTATAACGGCGCCCAGGTTGCGAATGCCGCAGGTAACGGCAAGTGAAGATCTTCCGGGTGAAGAGTTTCCAGGTTCGTCGGTTCCTGCGCGCCTGCATGGCCGAAGGTGTAGTGCGCGAGAGTGCCGTCGAACTACCGATCGACTAAGCCGACGCGGTTTTTACGCCGCGTCGCTCAAGAACTGTGAAGTTTTCCGGAGGTTGTAGAAATGAATCCGCGCGCCACGCTACGATTCTCGCTGCTCTTGTTCGCCCTGACGGTTCTCGCCATCCTGACCGGGTGTGGCGCTATGGGCAATCCTACACCGGTGCCCACACCCACACCCACGCCGACTCCCACGCCTACTCCCACACCTGATCCCGGCCCGAGCGTGGTGCAGCACATTATTTTTCTGGCTGAGGAAAACCGCAGCTTCGATCACTATTTCGGAAAGCTGAACGACTACCGCAGCGCTGCTCCATTCAATTTGCCGCGCGAGATCAACGGTCTTCCCGACGACTGCAGCAGCTCGAATTCCGATTGGACAGTTCCCTGCGGCGCGATGAATTTATCGCCGAATTCGAGTGGCGTGCCTACGACTCCGATCTATTCGTTCCACCTGCACACCGCGTGCATTGACGGTCTCAGTCCGGACTGGATTGCGGCCCACTGGGCTTTCAATGAAGAAGATCCCAGTTCTGACACTGCTGGAACTATGGGCATGCCCACGAATGCGCCCGATGGCTTCGTCATCGGAGGTGCCAGCGCTGCATTTGCCAACAACGAAAATGACACCCAGGGTATTCGCGTCATGGGCTTCTACACCGGCACGGATCTGCCTTATCACTACTGGCTGGCGACCAATTTCGCGACTTCCGACAGCTGGTTCAGCCCCGCACCTGCGCGAACGCAGCCCAATCGCTATTACATGATGGCGGCGACCTCGGCAGGACACGCCTATGTGCTCAGCGGCAATGAGCCGCTCATTCAGGCCAAGACCATCTTTGATCTTCTGCAGGCTGCAGGCATCTCGTGGAAGATCTACACCCAGCTCCCGAATGGATACACCTATGCCTCCTCCTTCGCCGGCTTTATGAGCAAGTACGGCAATACAGGAAACATTGTCAGTGATCCCACGTTTTCGCAGTTTATTGCCGATGCGCAAAGCGGTAATCTGCCCGCCGTAACCTTCCTGGATAAACCGGACGCGGATGAGAAGCCCGACGGAGTCTCGGCCAACATTCAGGACGGCGTGACGGAGACGCGCCAGCTCATCAACGCCGTTATGTATGGGCCTTCGTGGAAGGATTCCGTAATGATTTTTACCTTTGATGAAGCTGGGGGGATGTATGACCATGTCGCCCCCCCGACCAACGTTCCTAGTCCGGATGGCATTAAGCCGGTGGATATCTGCACCAGCGCCTCGGATCCTAATTGTGCAAATGCTGCACTTAGCCACACTGCGCCGCCCTATGATCCTTCAGGCGATTTCACTCGTTACGGTTTTCGCGTGCCGCTCGTGGTGATCTCGCCATTCACCAAGGCGAATTACGTTTCGCACGTTACGACCGACTACACGGCCTGGCTGAAATTTGTGGAGAAGCGCTTTAACCTGCCAGCCTTGACTGCCCGCGATGGATGGGCCAATACCAGCGACATGAGTGACTTTTTCGATTTCCAGAATCCGCCTTGGGCAACGCCGCCACAAAATCCGCCGACTGACAGCCCTCAGGCATGCACAGATACGCTGCCCTAGTTGGCCGGCTTTTGCTTTAAATGAGCTTCATCGAATCGGGATCCCACTTCACGACAGCGCCGCGCTCGAGGCTGAGATTCGCTAACAGTGCTGCGCCTACTGCACGGTAGCCAAATGCCGCATCTTCGACGACGGGCTGCCGCGAACGTACGGCGGCAAAGAAATTCTTGAAATGGTCGTAGTTGTCGCGATATCCGGCAGGCGCTTCGTATTTCTCGTATCCGGCGGAGGGTGGTCCGGATGGATGCGAGACCGGATACTTCTGGCGGTAGCTTTCCAGCGTGCGCTTTTGCATCGCTTCGGTGAAGGTACTAATCGTATAGCCGGGTTCCTTTTGCAGCGGCGTTCGGCTGACGCTGACCGCGTTTCCCGCAATCTCGATGGTTCCCTCCGAGCCGGTGAAGATCAGTCCCTCGCTCTCTTCGCCGCCATCCACGAAGTTCACGCGCAGGCTGAGGTTGAATCCATCGCGATAGTCAAACAAGCCAAGCATCACATCGGGAGCGTCGCGCCCATCTTTCCAGAAGCGCAATCCGCCGGTTGCCATGGCTCGCGTGGGACCGTTGGTCCCGGTGATGAAATGCGTTCCGCTGAACAAGTGCACGAAGAGGTCTCCAGCCACGCCGCTGCCATACGCTTTCCACTTGCGCCACTGGAAAAAGTGCTCCGCGTTGAATGGAATCTTGGGCGCAGTGCCCAGAAAGCGCGGCCAGTCGCAGGTTTCAGTCGAGGCGTCCAGGGGAACGGTGTAGTTCCACGCGCCCATCGATGAATTGCGGTCCCAATGCGCGGTCACCATATTGAGCTGGCCGATGGCTCCCGAGGCTAGGAGTTCCTTGGCCTTGGCATAAATGATCGAGCTCACGCGCTGGCTTCCGATCTGGATGATCCGGTTGGTCGCGCGAGCCGTCTCGATCATCTCGGGTCCGTCGGCGTAAAGATGGATCATGGGTTTCTCGCAATACACATCTTTGCCGGCTTTCATGGCATCGACCGCGACCTGTTTGTGCCAGTGGTCTGGCGTGCCGATGATGACGGCGTCGATATCTTTACGCCCAAGAATTTCCTTGTAGTCACGCGTCGTAAACAGGTCGTTGCCCCAGAGCTCCTTGCTATGTTCGAGACGGCCGTCGTAGCAATCCGCCACGGCTAGGATTTTCACGCCTGGAACCTGCAGCGCAAACTTCGTGTCCCCCTGCCCCTGGCCGCCGGCGCCGATCAGCGCGATTTGGATATGATCGTTGGACGCAATCGGCGTCGTGGTTTCGGTTTGGGGCGCCGATAGTGCGTGAATTCTTGTCCCAACCAGAGTCCCTGCGGTTGCGCTGCCGGCCACTTTTAGAAAATTCCTGCGATTCAACACGTGTAATTTCCTCCAAACCTCGATCAAGTCGTCTGCAAGGGTAGTCTTTTTCGAAGGATGCTGTCTTGACGATGAGATTCACGGGAACCTCGCCGCCTGAGTCTCAGTAAAACGTTACGATTCGCCCGTCTAGCTCAAAGACCCCTCCCGGTAATCTCAATAATCCAGAAGCAAGAACTGCCTTCGAACGATTCTGGGCGAAGTATTGCTGGGCAGCTTGCGTCATCCCAGCAACCGAGCCGTACCTGGCACCATGCTTGTTAAAGTGATAGGAGATGTTGCAGATTACGTCATCGAAGATGCCTTGAGGAGTTTGCACTGCGGTGAAGGACCGCGGCGACCAACTGCGACGTATCTGAGGCGTCGTCGCTTTTTTCGCTCCAATCAGTTGCAGCAGGCTCTTGCCGCGCTCCACATCATTCAGGTACTGCTCGAATGCCAGTCTGTCGGCCGGGGATTCTCCCTGGTACGGGAGGCGTTCCACTGATTTGCCCACGCGACCTCCATTTATTCAACTATTCAACGATGCACATTATCCGCAATTGCTATGACGTTGTCATCCGTCTTCTATGTAACCACCTCCATCGCAACCAGTTCCTTGACAATGGGAACCGGGTCGCCTAGCATCGCTGGCCAGACGTAAAAACGTTGCCGCGAGGCACAGGTTCGTGTCGTGCAGTGAAGCGCAACTCATAGTCATACGACCAGCAGTAAAACCTTCCTGGTACCGGGTGAAGCGGCATGAAGTTGCTGTCGAGAGTAGTGTGGGCGGAGGGCATGTATCTTGCGCCACAGCATTTTCAGGCGCAGAACCGTTATTTCGAAGAAGCCGTCCACTTTGCCACAGCCAGCCTTTGGAGAGACTCCTACGGATTGGCGGCCTGCCAGCTTGATGCCGACGCGCTGCGTAACGGGACCGTAAGCCTGCTGCACGCGCGCGGAATGTTCCAGGACGGCCTGCCTTTCGATATTCCAGAGTGCGATCCTCGTCCCGATCCACGGAACATCGCGGAACAATTTCTGCCCGCGACCGATAGCTTGACCGTGGCACTCGCAGTTCCGCGCTGGGTGCAGGGTCAGCAGAACTGCGATCTGGACCCGATTCCTTCCGGCAGCGCGCGTTATACCAGCACGGTCGAGATGGTCCATGACGAGAACACGGGGCTGGATGCCAAGCCTGTACAAATGGGGCGAAAGAACATCCGGCTCATCGTCCTGCCCGCTGCGGACGAGAGCCTTCTGACCATTCCCATTGCCCGGGTCATGCGCGATCAGTCCGGTCATTTCGTTTACGATCCCACGCATGTTCCGCCTTGCCTGCGCCTGAGCTCCAGTGAGCGGCTGTCTAAACTGCTGCAACGCTTGGTGGAAATTCTGGAAGAGAAAAGCACGGTGGTTACGCAGGAGCAGCAGACGGGCGGCACCTTTCAGACTGGGATGTCCGCACGCCAGGTCGCGCAATTTTGGTTTCTGCACGCCATTAATTCCAGCCTGACTCCGTTGCGGCATATTCTACTGGCCAAGCACCGGCATCCCGAGGAGATGTTTCGCGAGATGTCGCGACTGGCAGGAGCGCTTTGTACCTTCAGCCTGGATAGCACTCCGCGGTCGTTGCCCGCATACAACCATTACGATCCGGGACCCGGTTTTGACTATCTGGAGGAGCACATTATTCGCCATCTGGAAATCATCGTTCCGTCGCTGGCGGTGGTGATTCCGCTAAAGCCGGCCGCGCTTTATTTCTACGAGGGTGAGATTCGGGATCAGCGCTGCCTGGGACGCTCGCGCTGGATACTTGGAGTTCGCTCGCCGGTCGGCGAAGCAGACCTGATCTCCAAAACGCTGCAACTGGTTAAGGTGTGTTCCGCGCAATTTGTTCCCGAGTTGGTGAAACGGGCGCTACCCGGTCTGACACTAACCCATATGCAGGTGCCTCCGGCCGCGATATCGGCGAAAGTGGACAGCCAGTACTTCACCATCACCCGAAGCGGGCCTTGCTGGGAGCATCTTATGCGGACGAAAAATGTCGGCGTATATGTGCCGGGCGAACTGCCATCGCCAGAGATTGAATTGATCGTTTTGCTCGAGAGTTGATATGGGATCGACACAGATTACACCGCTCGGCAGTTACCGCGGATCGAGTCCAGCCATGGATCGGCGCGGCTGGAACCTCGCATTGGGATTTCAGGAAATTTTCACCGCCGTGGTGCGACTGAGGTACAACCGCCAGGCCGTGCAGGATGCGGAAGCGTTCCGCGGGCAGATGCGGCAGGCGTTGCGGGCCGCAGAACAGGAAGCGCGCAGTCGCGGATGCAATCCTGAAGATGTGAAGCAGGTTATTTTTGCCGTGGTGGCGTTTCTGGATGAGTCAGTGCTCAGTTCTGGGAACCCAGTTTTTGCGAACTGGCCGCGCCTCCCTCTACAGGCTGAATTGTTCGGAAATCAACTGGCCGGCGAGATTTTCTTTCAGGAATTGCAAAAGACGTTGAGCCGAAATGATTCCACGGAAACAGCCGATCTGCTGGAAGTGTATTATTTGTGCCTCCTGCTGGGATTTAAGGGTCGCTACGCTGCTGGCGGCGACTTGCGGTCGATCATGGCGGCCATTGAGGAGAAAATCAGGCGCGTGCGCGGCCCGGCCGGGCCGTTGTCACCCCGTGGCGCGATTCCTGCGGACGCAGTTCGCCTGGGGCAATCGGATCGCTGGAGCAGCATTCTGGGAAAGGTGGCGATCGTAACTGTGGGTGTCGCGGTGGTGCTCTTCGTGGTCTTCAAGGTTCTCTTGATGTCGGGCGCGTCATCGCTTTCCGCCCTTGTGGGCGGACTCTAAAACAGGGGGCTTGAATGTTGTACTGGGTGACCACACTCGTACTGCTCGTTTATCTGGTGCTGGTGTGGCTTCTGGGCAGGTGGCTGCCTCTGCACGGCTCCGACGTGTGGGTGCTGCGCGGCGTACTAGCCGTGCTCGGGATCATTGGAGCGGCGGTCGCGTATTTTTACATCTACAAAGTAAATAAGGCAAAGCAAGCCTCCGGCGAAGACGATTCCCGATCTGGCGGCACCGATGATCTTGACGCGCTGGTGCGCGAAGCCGTGCGACGGTTGAAGCACTCTACGCTGGGGCGCGGCACCAACCTGGGCAGCCTTCCACTGGTGTTCGTTCTGGGGGATTCGGGTTCCACCAAGACGACTGTCCTCATTCACTCCGCGCTTGATCCTGAATTGCTGGCGGGACAGGTGTATCGGGACACCGAGGTGCTTCCCACCGGAGCCGCGAATATCTGGTACACACGCCAGGCAATTTTTGTCGATCCCGCCGGCTCGATGATGGGACAGGCGGATCGCTGGAGACGCCTGGTCCGGCTGTTGCAGCCGGGACGATTTTCCGCGGCCATCGGAAAACGTGCGCAAGCGCCTCGGGCGGCGATTGTGTGTTTTGATTGCGAAACTTTCTTGCAGCCGGGAGCGAGCGAAACCGCCGTCTCCGCGGCGCGAAGATTGTCGGTAAGGTTGCAGGAAGTTTCCCAGTTGTTGGGAATCAGCTTTCCTGTATACGCGTTGTTTACGAAGCTGGACCGCATTTCGTTCTTCGCGGACTTCGTTCGCGGAATGAGTAAGGACGAAGCCTACGAAGTGCTGGGCGCCACTCTACCTCTGCGTTCATTGAACGCCGGCGTCTACGCTGACGAGGAGACGAAACGGCTGACGAAAGCCTTCGACGAAATCTTTTACTCGCTGGCGGAACGTCGCATCCTGCTCCTGCCGCGTGAACACGAAGTGGAGAAGCTTCCTGCTATTTACGAATTTCCCCGAGAACTCAGGAAACTGCGTACGTTGCTGGTCCAGTTTCTAGTAGACCTTGCGCGGCCCAGTCACCTGGGGACGAATCCTTTTCTGCGCGGTTTCTACTTTACCGGCGTGCGGCCCGTGGTGATGGAGGACGTAGTCGCGGCGCGAGCTGTTCCAGTGGAAGTGGCGGAAGAGGCGTTTGATGCGGGCGCGACCCAAATCTTCCGCGGCGGGGGGGCGCGTGTGCAAGCGCCGGTGGCTGCAAGAAGTGGCGGATCACGCCGGATGCCGCAGTGGGTTTTCCTGAGCAGCCTGTTCAACGATGTTCTGGTGAAAGATCGTGTGGCGCTCGCGACCAGCGGATCTAGTTCGCGCGTAAATCTCCTCCGTCGAATCGTGCTGGGAGCCGTTGTTCTTGTCGGGACTATCTGCGTGACCGGTTTTGCGGTTTCATTCTTGCGCAATCGAGCGCTGGAGACGCGCGTGCATGATGCCGTAGCCGACCTGCGCACTTTGCAGACCGGAAGCAACCAGGCGGCCAGCATCGGCGATCTTCAAAAGCTCGACAATCTAAGGAGAGAGCTCGTCGATATTTCGGACTACGAAGTCAATGGGGCGCCGCTGAGCCTGCGCTGGGGTCTCTATGTCGGTGATCAGATTTATCCGGATGCAAAGAGAATCTACTTCCAGCGTTTCCAGAACTTGTTGTTTGCCGAAACCCTGAAGCGCGTGACCGATAATCTGGAAGCCGTATCCGGGAAGTCCGCTGCGATCGCGCCCAATGATGCCTACGAGAAGACTTACAACGAGTTGAAGGCCTATCTGATAACGACGGAACCCGCCGATCATGACAAGAGCACAAAGGAATTTCTTACTCCCATTTTGCTGAGCCACTGGGTTGCCGACCGCGACATCGACAAGGACCGGAAAGATTTAGCGGCGTTGCAATTCGATTTCTATGCCACCGAATTGGCCAGGGAGAATCCCTTTGCCACCGGCAATTCGAAGTTGATGATCGAGCAAGCGCGCGCCTATCTGGCTCAATTTGGGGGAATCGATCGCTACTACGTGCAACTCCTGTCCAAGGCTTCTGAAAAGAATCCTGACGTAAGTTTTAACGATCAATACAAAGATGCTCCCGGCGTTGTCGTAAGCAGTCACAAAGTGAAGGGTGCGTTCACCCGCGGCGGATTCTTATTTGTACAGGATGCTCTGAAAGATCCCCGTCTTTACATGGCCGGGGAAGAATGGGTCTTGGGGAAAACGGTTACTCAGGCGATCGATCTGGGAGTCGTGCGGCAAAAGCTGACCGAACGCTACGACCAGGATTTTGTTTCGGAGTGGAATACTGTGTTGAAGACCTCGTCGGTTGCGGGATATGTCAGCAACGCCGACGCGGACAAAAAACTGGAAAAACTTACTGGCCCCACTTCACCTTTATTGGAGTTGCTGTACTTCATTTCACACAATACGGACGTGGCCCCGGCCGACGCGAAAACGCATTTCGCGCCAGTGCAAGCGGTCGAACCCGCGGGCCCGCCAGACAAGGCTCCAGATCACTATATCGTTGGATCGAACAAAGAATATGTCGATGCTCTGGGCAAACTGGGATCGGACATTCATGTTCTGGCGCAGAGTCCGGGATCGCCGGATCCGGCTCAACTGGCGCAAGCGGGTGCCTCAGCCGATGCGGCTTCCACCGCGGTAACGAAAATCATTACGACGGTGCCGGTGGATCAGCAATTTGGGAATCAAGACCAGGTACGGCGCTTGCTGGAAGAGCCGATCAAGAATGCAGAAGCCTTGCTGCGGCGGGGGCCAATCGACATTGCGAACGGTTCCGGCAAGGGATATTGCTCCCAGTTTGCGGCAGTGATCAATAAATATCCTTTCGACCCGAATTCTCTTCAAGACGCATCGATGGATCAGCTTTATGCGCTCTTAGGTCCGACGGGCGATGCCTGGAAAAAGCTGAACGATGACGTGAAGCCGTTCGTGCTCAAGGTTGGGTCTAAATTCGCACCGAATCCGGCCGCGACAGTGAAGCCCTCACCTGCTTTTCTGTCTTTCTTGAATCGCGTTGGAAGCTTGAGCGAAACGCTATATCCGTCTGGATCCCAACCACCGCATTTCTCCTACTCCTTAAAACAACTACCCAGCAACCTTGAGGGAGTTGAGCTGAAGATTGGCAGCGAAAAGCTGGCCGGGGAAGGCGCGCAAAAAGCATTCGTATGGACTGGCGCGCCCGACGATGTGCAGGTCACGACCAAGAGCGGCGATCCTCTGGATGCCTTCAATGGTCCGTGGGCGGTGTTCAAGTTTGTGGCGCGCGCTCGTCAATTGGGCGGAGGCAAACTGGAATGGGTTAGCGAAACCAACGGAAGGACGGTAATGCTGCCCAATGGAAAGCAGAAATCGTATGACTACCAGCTGCAGGTTTCTGGCAGTGCGAATCCATTCTTCGATCTGCAAGGTATGAGATGCGTAAGCCAGGTGGCGGGCCGTTAGTCGACCTGACTCTACGTTGACGTCTTCTGGCCTTGCCCGGGAAGGTGGCCGAAGATCCGATCTTTCCAGGAAGGGTGCAGGGCGCGAATCAGGAGGCACGTAATATTATCGTCGCTACCGCCGCCTTTCGCCGCTCCAATCAAATCGCTGCAGGCCTGTTCCAGCGAGTCTTGATTCACCGCTTCGGCCATTTTCTCGTTCTTCACGTAGCGCGACATCCCATCGCTGCAGAGCAGCAGCACATCTTCGGAATTTAACTCGTGGTCAGCCAGGTCTGGTTCGACGCTGTCGTCGGTCCCCAGCGCGCGTACGATCACGTTCTGCATCTTAGATTGTTCCGCCTCTTCCAAAGTCATGAGTCCGCGTCTAACCTGCTCCATTACCAGAGAATGGTCGTTGGTGAGTTGTACGACTTCATGGTTACGGATCAGGTAAATGCGACTGTCGCCGACGTTGGCAATGGAAAAGAGATTACCTTCGACCGCGACGGCCACGATCGTGGAACCCATTCCCGCGTGATTCATATCTCTTGCGCCGGATTCGTGAATCTCTTGATTCGCCAACTGAATGGCGCTGGCTAAAGCCACCGCACGCTGCGAAACGCCCTCAAACCCGGCGCCCCCCACGGGCGCGATCTTTTGATCCTGGCGAAAGTACGCCAGCACGGTGTTGACGGCGATCTTACTCGCCAATTCTCCGGCTTGTTGTCCGCCCATGCCGTCGCAGACCACGAAAATTCCGTGGCGTAGGTCGTAGCCGAAATTGTCCTCGTTGTTCTTGCGCACAAGGCCGATATCGGTGTTGCCGGCGGCTTGAATAAGGAGGCTCATGGTGCGACTGGTAAGCGCTAAATCCTACCGCACCCGGAAGCTTCGGGTAAACAGGAAGCCGAGCCGAATCAGCAAGAAATCAAATACTGTGAGCGAGCGGATCGGAAGGTTCGCGTTTTACTTCTGGCTGGGTCGTTCCAGCACTTTACCTCTTTCGATCTCTCGACTGAGAGCTTGCCACTCACTCTGCAAGTTGCTGCTAGCGTATTCGGCAAAACAGTTCGCGGCCCGAAGCGCGCGGGCTGCATGCCTCTTATCGCCTGCGTCCATCGCTCGCCGCGCCTGTTCCAGCGCCGACGAGAGTTGCCGATCGGCCACCGACTTGCGCCGCGCAGTGAATACTGGGACGATACGCGTCAGCAAATTCGATTGCGCGTTTGCCGGTGGATTCTGCAAGGCGCCAGCGCTGATGTCGGGGCGATCCAGCGCTGCGTAAGCTTTACCCACAACTCGTAGCGCCGCCACTTCATTGTCGTTGGCTTGTCGCAGGCACCTCAGGGCAGTCTGAACCGGTGCAGAATGCAGAACCGACGGCGGCTGCGATTCCAAAAAGTTGATACCCTCAGCAAAGTGTTCCTGAGTGGTGAGAACGTCAACCGTTTGCAGCGAGGCGTCAATCTCTTGCTGCAGACATTGCAGGCGGTTGCGAGCGTCTTCCAGCAGAAAAAGAAGGGAAGCCGCTCCCGGCTCCTCGGCGACCGGAGTGAGCAACTCGACTATAGCGCCGTAGGATTCCTGTGCCATGAATTCTTGCGCCTGTTTCAGCAATCCTTGGAGATGACTGTTGTTGAGCCGGCGGTCGGCTTCTCGGCGCGCGAGGTCGATCAGTTCGGTAATCTCCGGCGAAGAGATTCCTTCTTTTTTGCAAGATTCGAGCAGGCGCCAGGCTTCCACGTACCGGCCGCTGCTGAGAGCGTCATGGGCACGAGTTAAATATTCAGCGCGGGCTTGTTCCAAATGGATCTGCGAGATGTGATCCGCAACGCTGGATTGCAGCGCCAGTAAGCGTTCGTTTCCCGGAGCCTGCTGCAGTTCCTCGCGTACTAGTCGCAGCGCTTCCTCGGGCGAAGTCTCCATCAGGCTGCGGCACTGCAAGGCCAGTTGATCGACGCGGCGCCGCATCTCCGCTTCGCGCAGTTGCCCTTTGAACTTGATGAGCATCGGCTCGGTGGGCATGCGTTCCAGAGCCTGATCGACGAGTTGCACGGCGCGGGCGACTTCCTCCGGAGTGGAGGCTAGAGCAACTTCATTTTGCAATTCTTCCAGTATTCGCCGCCGATGTTCCTGGTCGCGCCCCGACCTGGCTGCGGCCTGCAACTTGATTAGTTCAGGGTTCGAAGGATCGACGCGCTCGGCCTCGGCGAGGACTTCCATGGCGGCAGTAAAGTGCCGTGCGCCAATTTCTTTGCGCGCATTCTCCAACAACTCCGCAGCTTTTGCTTGACGAGCCGCTTCTTCGATCAAGCGCGCCAGGGCAACGTGCGCGGAGCGAACCCGCGAATCCCCGGAGTCCACTTCGCTGGCCTTCGCGATTCCTGCTTTGGCTCCCTCCAGATCGCCGCGATCGCGGGCAGTCGCGGCCTCCAGGAGGTACCCATCTACCAGCTCTCTGCGTTTCTTTTTCTGGCGAACGCTTTCCAGAAGGTCAGATAGTTCCGAGCTCGCGGGATCGAGACGGCATGCTTCCTGCAGATCGAGAAATGCTTCTTCGTACCGCTTGGCGCTGGCTGCCTCTTCGGCTTGCTCCCGCAACTGGCGAATCTGTTCCGCACGCTGCCGTAAAGCCAGGTTCTGTTGCACTTGTGAAATCAATTGCCGCGCTCGGGTGTGTTGGCCGTCAACCTTCAATAGCCGCAACAAAATCTCTCTAGCCGTCGTGTACTGATCTTCTTGAACCAGACGTTCGGCGCGCTGGATCCATTCCGCGACCTGTTCTTTCTTCAATTCGTCGGCTAAGGCAGCGACTTCGGCGGCCATGTCGTCTGCAGTCGAATAACGATCCGCAGGATTTTTCGCGAGCGAACGGTCCAGAATGTCATCCAGAGCGGTCGGATAATCGCGCAGGAATTGGTCCAAACGAGGATGTTTCTCCGTCAGAATTTTCTGCACGATGCTGTAGTCGCCGGTGAAAGGGAGTTGTCCAGTCAACAGCTGAAACATCATGACTCCGACGGAAAAAATATCGGAACGGCCGTCGAAAGCCGCATCCTTCAGCCGCTCAGGGGCCATGTATTGGATGGTTCCGATCACACTCCCCGTGCGGGTTAGGCGCCCGTCAGTTTTGTCCTGCCGGGCAATGCCGAAGTCCAGCAGCTTGGCAACACCATCTGGTTGCACGATTACGTTGGCGGGCTTCACGTCGCGGTGAATCATGTCGTTGCGATGGGCGTATCCCAACGCACAGCAGACCTGCTCGATAATCTTCAGCTTGAAAGACAGTGGTTGAGGCTGGCTCGACTGGATAAGACGATCAAGGGGATCGCCCGACAGATATTCCATTACGATATACGGAAAGGCATCCTGTTCGCCTAAGTCGTAAACGATAACAATGTTAGGGTGCCTCAGTGCAGCGGTCTTGGCTGCCTCCCGATAAAAGCGCTGCAGCATTTCCTTGTCGCCGGTGAAGCCTTCGGTTACGGTTTTGATCGCCACCTCGCGATTCAACTGACGGTCAAACGCGCGATAGACCAGCCCCATCCCGCCGCGACCGAGAAGATCGATCACTTCGTACTTTCCAATGCGTTTTATGTTCTGCGCACTCACGGGGTTAATCGGCAACTTACCGGAAGATGGGGGACCGTCTCAGCGGCATTGACGCCGAATGGAATGGCCAATGCCAAAATACGCGACTAAGTGTACTACTGCCGGACCGGGGCGGCCAGTCGGAATTTAGTCCGTTATTATGCGGGACTGCCGGGCCAATTCATGTTGAACTGTTCACGCAGGAACTTCTTGGCTTCTTCGCGCTCCGCTGTTTGAGTATCTGGAGTGGAGTTCAAATAGAGAATATAAGATTCGGCGGTGCCTTCCGTATCTCCGTCCATGAGCCGCTTACGCGCTTGAGCCAGAATCTTGCTGGGAAGCAACTCGACCTTTTCTTTGACGTCTTTAATCAGCGCGATACGTGCCGCGATTTCTACGTCGGTGAGGAACTGAGCCTCGTCAGGCGGAGCTCCGGCTTGTTTTACATTCCTCGTGTCCTCGGGTTTCACGTTTTCCAGCACCACGAACTGCTTTTGCGCTGTGCTCTTGACTGACGGCGTCATGGCGATGCTGTTCCCGTTGGAGTCAACAATGCGGAATCCCACTTCAACTATCGCGCTCAAGTCGATTGTCTTCTTGGTATAGCTGTAAGGTTTCACCACGTCACTGAGACTCGTCTTGGGGATGGAATCGAGCTTGCGATGGGCCTCCTCAACTTTTTTTTGGGCATCTTCTACGGCAGTGTTCGCGATTGCGATCTCTTTCTTTTTACCGTGCGCCTGGGTTCCCTCCAGCAGTTTTTGCGCTTTCTGCAAATCGAGGTTCGCAGCCTCATAGTCGCGGTTCGCCTGATTCCACTCTTCGTTAGGAATTTCTCTTTCGCCCGCGCGATATTCCGAGTCGATGGACTCGATGCCTACTTTTGTTACGGGGCGATGCTCCAGCACGTCTCCAATCAGTTGAAAGTTCGGTTCCACAGGCGTCGTGTCCGCTGACCGGACAATCCTGACGGGCAGGCCGGTAGTTTCCAGTCCCGTCGCGATCGCGTCGGAAAGTTGGTCGGCGAAACCAGCGCTGTCGCGCCGCGAAGTCTGGTCTCGAAACATCACTTTGATCGAAAGGGTGGAACGAACGTTATGGATTGCAGAATTTTTTGTGCGCTCGTCGCGAATGTCGTCGCGGTTCGACTGGTACTGCTGCGCCTCATTCAGATACAACCACGCGATCCCGACACCTGATCCCAGCGGTTTATCGAGATACCGTTTCGCCTGCGCGACATAGTAGTCGCAAAGTGTTTGCGCAATCAGGTCGAGACGGAGCTTCAGGTCCTGGTCGTCGGGCTGGAGAGTGCTGGCGCGCCGCAAATAATCGTACGATTTCAGCACGCCGATCTCGTCGGCCCGTCCCTGAATCGGAGTGTGAGCATCTTTTAGTTTCTTCGCTTCGTCCGATGCGCTGGTAATGTAGTTGGCTTGCAGTGCCTGCATCTGGTCTTTTACTAAGGCGCGCTGGGCGTCAGGAAGGTCGGACAGGACCTCGTAAGCTTCGATGTAATGCTTGTCTTGTTCGAAGGCGGAACTCTGTTGCAGAGCGGCAGCGGCGGCAGCCTGGTTGGTTGACGATTGAAATTCCGTTTCTGCTTGTTTGAGCGCAGAAGTTGATTCCGCGGTTGGTTTGATCTCCGACGCTTTCTGATACTCCTGCACCGCGTCATGCCATTTCTGGCCTTCTGCGTCAGATTTGCCGCGATCGAAGTGATATTTATATGCGGCGTCGATGACGCCACTTACCCGCGGCTCTTCCTCTGCAAAAGCCCGAAACTCAGTCACGGCGGTTACAGCATCATCGTAGTGCTGGGCTCCAATCATCGTTTCCGCACTGCGCAAGGTTGCATCGACGCGTTTAGTTTCCGCGGCGATCGCGGTCTGCAGCGTCAGGCCCTGGTCGAAGTGGGGATCGACTTCCAAAGCGTGGTCCGCCAGCTGGCGGGCATTTGCCAGGTGGACATATCCGCTCGTATGGCCGGCCAGCGCTTGTTTATAGGCTTGGAGTTCGGCGCGGGCCTTGTCGGCAATGAGCACCAGCTCTGCATGAACGCCTTCTCGGAGTTTGGCGGTCTGCTCGTTGCCTGGAAGCAAATCGCGCGCCTGATCGGCTCGCGAGCATGCCGTCTTGAGGTCGGAGTACCCGGGAGAGTTTGTGGAGGCGGACTTGCGGTAGAGGGCCAATCCGTCTTCTCCCTCTTTCAACAGCAACGCGGCCAATGCCTGCTTGCCGGAGTCCGTGTGCGAGGCTTTGGGATAGCGGCCGAGATAGTCCTGCCATTGGGCAACCGAATGCGCCCGGTTGGCGCGAAGAAACTCCGCAAGCTCAGTATCGAGCGCTGCAACGAAGACAATTTTTACCGTGGGTTTGAACGGCGGCACGACAGTGGTTCCTGCCGGAGACGAACTTACAACTTGTCCCGTCAGCACCGCACGGTCGGCCAATTGCGCGGGAGTCAGCGACTCGTCTCTGTCGAACTTCAAGTTGGCGGGAACCACGCACTCAGCGGCCGAACCGCGAGTCAGATTCATGGTTCCGTTGGCGTCGCGCTCCAGCGAGGTCACGGACGAATTCAGAATAATCTTTGCGAGCTTGCCATAGGTGGACTTGTTGATCTGAGTCGCATTTCCGCAAGCCCGCACTTCCGACTTGCCGTTGATCAACAGTTCTGTTACTTGAACGGCCGCAGCCCCATTCGACCCGTCAAACAGCTCGATGGCAGTGAGCGGCACTTCCTTGGAGTACGCGGCAACACCAGCGAGCAAGAGAAAGATCAGGGCTACGGTTGCCCGTTTCGCGGGAGATCGCAGACAGGATTGCGCGTGAAACATAGGACATTGCGGCATAGACTCCTCAGAGTGACGGCAAGCGCCATAGATTCGCCTACGCGGGTGCCCCGTATCATACTCACGGTTTACGCGAAGTCAAGCCTACCCAAGTGCCGGATGCGGGCACAAACGTGCCATTTGTCGATGCCTTAAACATTTGCCTAGGCCACTATTTTGCAGTAACCTACAACCCGACTTAGAGACGGTTGGAAGTCCCAAGCATGCCGCTGTATCAACAGAAAATCGACAACCGGGAATCCCAAATTGCCAGTCCGGACGATTCCCCGGCTGCAACCGATATTGTGATTCGGCTCTGGGGGGCGAATCGCAACATGCCGTTCTCCTGGAAAACTGACAGCGTTCTGGTTTACATGATCGCCGATCTGGTGGGTGCCAGCCACGGCCAGATCGCGGCAGAGTCGTCGGAAATGTCTGCGCGGTTCGGCACTGCACGGCAAGCCATTGTTGCTGCCAGGCGCGTTCAGATGTCGATCCTGGAGTTTCTGGCGTGTCGTCCGAGCGAACGTGTCGGGTCGGCAATTTTGATTTATGGGTCACAGGCGTCCGGCCCCCCAGGCTCCAGCACGGAAACGGTTCACCACGCACTGCGCCAGGTTCTTCCCGGTCAGATTCTGCTCGCGGAGAATATCTGCGGACCCCTGCGCGAACTCCCCGGAATCGAGCTTCGCGCTGTTCCAGTTTCTTCCACAGTGATGGGAAACGGCCAGACGAAATTGACAGAGTTGATTTGGACGACCCCGGACCGAGTCGCTCTTTTCCAAAAATCGGTCGGCCATGACGACGAAGCGTCGAGCGATGATGTTGCTTCGGTGGGCGCGACCGTAATCGTTCATTCGTCTTTAGCGCGCGTAGTACCGCCTACCGAGGCTGCGCTGCCAGTGATGGGCGCAGGCGATGTTTCCGGCGACATCTCAGAAACAGCGCCCTTGCGCGTGGGCCAGGTTGCCGATCAACGCAGCGCTCCCCTTTTGAAAGAACTTCCGGAAAAGCAAAACAGTTCCGTCCCGGAGGGATTGGCGGAGTTTGGAGAGCGGCCCTTTCTTACGGCGACCAGGATGATTCTTGGGATCGTCGCGATTGTTCTGGTGGCTGCGTTGATCGCAATACTTTACCGCCCGGCGCGCGTTTCGCAACCTCCGATTCCTTTGCGGCAGCACCAGACGGCACGGGACATTCCAGGCAAACCGATCGAACCTCAAGGCGCGTCGGCCCAATCGGATCAGCAGACGGGCAACGAAGAAACCGCGAAGCCACCGAGTGTTCAATCCCAGATTGTTAAGCCACAAAATGTTAAGCCGCAAATCTATAAGCCACCGAGAGCTAAGTCAGCGGCCTCAGCCGCTACGACTACCGTGGCGGTTCAGCCGCAAACGATCGAGAAACCTTCCGCGGACAATTTCGTAAAGAACCAGAAAGAAGGGCCCGAGTCGGCGATTTATTCCGATGACTCCGGGGGGGTGTCTGTGAAGGATATCCCGATGTTGCTTAGAATGGCCCAGCAGGACGCCGGGGCGGGGAATTACGACAAGGCGCGAACTGAATATCGCAAGATTTTAAGGTTGCAGCCGAACAATCAGGATGCAAAAGACGGCTTGCACAAGCTCGATCTCATTCAGAAGGAACAGCCATGAGGGCTCGCCGTCATGCATTTCGGGCTGATCCCAGATAACTTCGAGTCACCGCAGTACGTTCTGACTCGATGAATCAACCCTTCCCCAAGGAGTCGCGCATGCCAAAAGCCTTCGACTTCGGTGGTGTTAATCTGACGACTGGAGGGGATAGCTCGGGCGCTCGCCCATCTTCTGAAACTCCGTTCCGCATCGCAATTCTCGGCGATTTCAGCGGACGTACCCATCGCGGGATTTCCGATACCAAGACGATTGCCAAACGCCGCGCGCTGCTCATCGATCGAGACAATTTCGACGAAGTGCTATCTCGCATCGGCCCTGAACTTGAAGTGGCGATGGGGGATGGCTCATTACACCTGCGTTTTTCTGAGCTCGACGATTTCCATCCGGACCGGATTTTTCAACAGCTCGAGGCTTTCAACAAACTGCGTGAGTTGCGTGGACGCGTGCAGGATCCGTCGACATTTCAGCAGACGGCGGAGGAGTTGGGGCTCCGTTCTCGCCAATCTGTGCCCGAGGCGCGCAACGCCGGCACGACGCCCGTTATCGCGCCCGATGCCACTCGGCTGGCCTCCGGAAGTTTCCTCGACGAAATGATCGAGCAGACACAAGCTCGCATTGCCGAAGATCGATACAAGCCCAAGCCGGATGAAGTCCGCCAGTTCGCGCAGCGCGTCGCGGCAAAACATCTGGTGAGCACGCGGGACGACCGGCAGCCGGAGGTCCTAAGCGTTATCGATCGCGGCATTAGCGGCTTGATGCGGGCGGTTCTCCACAACCGGGATTTTCAGGCGCTGGAGGCCATCTGGCGAGCGATGTTTTTCCTGGTGCGGCAACTTGAAACCGGTTCTCAGCTCAAGCTTTATCTGGTCGATGCTTCGAAAGAAGAACTGTATGCGGACCTGAGCAGCGCTTCCGACCTGCGAGACACCGGAACGTATAGCCTCTTGACGGAGCAGAGCGTTGAAACTGCCGGGGCCGAACCGTGGACAATCATTGTAGGACACTACAGCTTCGGCCCGAAGAAGGAAGATACCGACTTTTTGTCCCGTATGGCCGCGATTGCGCACCGGGCGGGTGCGCCATTTCTTGCCGAAGCGGAGGCTCATCTAGTGGGCTGTTCTTCTCTTGCCTCGACCCCTCAGCCTCGAGACTGGAGAAAATTGCCTGAGGACCAGGCCGCTGGTTGGGCCAAGCTCCGGCGCTGCACAGAAGCCGTAGCGGTTGGATTGGCGCTGCCGCGCTTCTTGCTGCGATTGCCCTACGGGAAGAAGACAGGTCCTCTGGACTCATTCGATTTCGAAGAATTTCCAGAGATGCCGGCGCACGAAGACTACTTGTGGGGAAACCCCGCCATTGCCGTCGCCCTGCTGCTGGCTCAATCTTTCACCGAGGCAGGATGGGAGATGCGTCCCGGCACAATCGAGGAGATTGACCGACTGCCGCTGCATGTCTATGAAACCAATGGTGAGTCCAAATCGAAGCCCTGCGCGGAGACGCTGCTGACCGAGGATGCAGCGGAGCGCCTTCTGGAGTCAGGCCTGATTCCCGTAATCTCGTTCCACAACCGAGACACGCTGAGAGTGATGAGGTTTCAGTCGATTGCCGATCCCTTGCGGTCTCTTGCCGGGCAATGGGTCAAGTAATGTTACTGCTCGGGCGGCTTCCTCGGGGTCGGAACAGGCCTTTCCAGGGACGCGCGCATCTTTGTTGTAACGGTAGACCGGCCGCAAACACTATCCTCAGCATGGCAAAAGCGGCGTCGAATATCGAGCGATTTCGCGGGACGATATTTTCAATGCAAAAAAACAGCTTGGTGCTTGACTGCGCTGGGGGCATGTGATAAACCAGTCCTCCACGACCCGTACGGTCAGATGGCGAAAGGCCTGGCCACTTTCCCTTTTGGGGTGTTTTCTACCTGACTGTACGTCCCCTGGTTGACTAGCAAAATCGGATTACTGACACCTGATAGGCACTTCCTCGAATACTCGAAGAGGTAGGGAGATAATATGGCAAAACCCAGCACACAGCACAAATTGGACCGGGTGCGTCCGCCCCGCGTTCAGATTACCTATGATGTCGAGACTGGAGGCGCGATCGAAATCAAGGAACTGCCCTTTGTCGTCGGCGTCCTCGGAGACTTCACCGGGCAACCCGAACAACCGCTTCCCAAACTGAAAGAGCGGCGCTTTGTCGAGGTCACGCCCGACAACTTTGATTCCGTTCTGGAAAGCATGAAGCCGCACCTTTCGTTCGCAGTCGAGAACAAACTCAGCGAAGATTCCAACGCCGGTCAAATCAAGGTGGATCTGCGTTTCAAGAGCCTCGAAGACTTCGAACCGGAGCAGGTGGCGCGGCAGGTAAAGCCGTTGAAGGAACTGCTCGAACTGCGCACGCGACTCAATGATTTGAAGGGCACGCTGCAAACCAACGAGAAGTTGGACGAGGCGTTGCTCGATGCGGTAAGCAAGACCGAGAAGCTTGACAAACTCAAGTCCGAAGTCGGGAAGGGAGAACCCAATGCCTGAGACCCAGAAAGTTGCTGGCAGTACGGCCGTTATCGAACAGGCCGCGGAGTCGAGCATTCTTGACCAGATTGTCGAACAGGGCCGGTTTGGAGACCCGAGCGCGCGTGAGCGTGGCAAGGGGCTGATCAAGGAATTCGTTGCGCAGGTGCTTGAAGGGGCGATGACTCTGGGCCGCGATGCCGACCAGATGATCACCGCCCGGGTTGCCCAGATCGATCATCTCATTTCGCTTCAGTTGAACGAGGTCTTGCACAACGCCCAGTTTCAGAAATTGGAATCCACCTGGCGCGGACTCAAGTATCTGCTGGAGCAATCGGAGACCGGGACGCAACTGAAGATTCGCATTCTGAACGCGTCGAAGAAGGACCTGTTGCGCGATCTGCAACGGGCTCCTGAATTCGATCAGAGTGCGATGTTCAAAAAGGTCTATGAGGAAGAATACGGCCTTTTTGGTGGCGAACCGTATGGCGCCTTGGTCGGCGATTACGAATTCAGCAAACATCCCGAAGACCTGGAATTGCTGGAGAAAATCTCGCAGGTCGCGGCATCCGCCCACGCTCCGTTCCTTTCGGCAGCGTCGTCGGAACTGCTGAACATGGATAGCTTCACAAGCCTGGATCAGCCTCGGGATATCGGCAAGATCTTCGACAGCACCGAGTACGCCAAGTGGAAAGGGTTTCGCGAGAGCGACGACTCAAGGTATGTCTGCCTGACTTGCCCGCGCATCCTGATGCGCCTGCCATACGGCCGGGACACGGCGCCTGTGGAGGGCTTCAATTTCGAAGAGGGCGTGGATGGAACGGATCATTCCAAGTACCTGTGGGGCAACTCCGCTTACGCGCTCGCGTCCAAAATGACGCAGGCATTTGCAACCTACGGGTGGTGTGTAGCCATTCGAGGCGTAGAAGGCGGCGGCTTGGTCGACGGGCTTCCTTCCCATACCTTCCGCACTGACGAGGGCGATGTTGCGCTCAAGTGCCCGACCGAGATTGCCATTACCGACCGCCGGGAAAAAGAACTGGCAGATCAGGGACTGGTATCGCTGGTGCATTGCAAGGGTACGGACAAGGCTGCGTTCTTCAGCATCCAGTCGTGCAACAAGCCCAAGCTCTACGACAGCGATGCGGCCACGGCGAATGCACGGATTTCGGCGCAATTGCCGTACATGATGGCGACCTGCCGGTTCGCGCATTATTTGAAAGCCATGATGCGGGACAAGATCGGCGGCTTCATGTCGCGCGACGAATGCTGGCGGTTCCTGAACCGCTGGATCAGCCAGTACGTGACTCAAGACGATAAGGCGACCCAAGAGACGAAAGCCAAATACCCGTTGCGGGAAGCGCGTGTGGATGTTGAGGAAGTGAAGGGAAAACCTGGGGTGTACCGTGCGGTTGCGTATCTTCGGCCACATTTCCAACTGGACGAGCTCAATGTATCACTCCGCCTAGTTGCAGAGTTGCCGGCGTCTGCGAAGAAATAACCCCGCGTGGTCTGCGGGTGCTACAAACAAGGATTCGAATGGATTCTTGACTCTCGAATGGTATGAACTGAGGAGGAATTGCACATGGCAAGTGATTATTATCTGCTGATCGCAGGGGTCAACGGTGAATCGCAAAACCCGAACATGCCCAAGAACATTGAGTTGGACAGTTATTCGTTTGGTGCTAGCAATCCGGCAGACGTTGGCGGCCAGGGATTGGCCGCCGGCAAGTGCTCGTTGTCGGACTTCAGTTTTACGTGCGCGCTGGACTCCTCCAGCTGGCAGATCGTGCAGGCCATGTATAAGGGCACTCACATCGCGTCGGCCGTCTTCTCAGGAATGAAGGCCGGAGGCGGAGGCAGCACGTATAAATACATTACGGTCACCATGACAAATTGCTTCATCACAAGCCACAGCACCGGCGGGGGCTCTCAGGGCGTGCCCTCCCAGAGTGTCAGCATCGCGTACGAGCAGATCGAGTACGAATACTTTACTCAGGACACTTCAACCGGCGGAACGACGTCGGCTGGAAAGACAAAGTACAACATCGGAACTGGCGTCGGGGTGTAAGACCGGCAGCGTTCTGAGGTTGAGATAAATTGGAGGCATCTCCGTGGCAGGCGAAGGGCCGGGTCTCGGGGGTGCCTCCGTATGATGTTGGCCTGTTAAATAAGGCAGTGTCTCGCCCTCGGAGCAAGGATGGGGGCGGGGTTGCTTTTCCAATCGTGGGCGCCTCATGAATCCTCTAGAACTTTATAAAGCAGGACGGCTCGACGAAGCCATCAAGGCCTTGAGTGCCGAGTTGCGAGATAACCCAACCGATACGAAACGCCGCACGTTTCTGTTCGAGCTCCTGTGCTTTGCCGGGGAATACGAACGCGCGGACAAACAACTCGAGGTACTGGGACAGGCCGGACCGACCAGCGAGATGGGCGTACTTCTGTACCGCAGTGCGCTTTATGCTGAGCGCCAGCGCCAGGATCTCTTTTCTCGCGGCGAATTTCCCGAACCGAAGGACGAGACCGAGTCGAGCCGGGGGGGTATGCTCAACGGGAAACAGTTTTCCGCATTTTCCGATACCGATCCGAGAATTGGCCCTCGCCTCGAACTGTTTGCGGCAGGGAACTATTTGCTGCTTCCCTTGGAGCACGTGGCTTCGATCCAGATTGCACCTCCCAAGCGCCTGCGTGATCTTCTGTGGACGCCGGCAGCGGTGCGGACCACACCTGCGTTTAAAGGAACCGAGCTCGGAGAGGTGCTGCTTCCAGTTCTCGCGCCCTTCTCCTGGCGGAACCCGGATCCGGCGGTGCGCCTCGGTCGTGCAACGGTCTGGGAGAAGCCCGAAGGATACGAATACCAGGTTCCGTTCGGCCAAAAGATGTGGCTGGTGGACGAAGAGGAAATCCCATTGCTTGAACTGCGCGCGCTCGAGTTCAGTCCAGCGTCCGTGGCCGCCTGACCTATCATGCCCTTTCCCGACGATCTGCTGAACCCTATTGAGGGGCCGAATCCGAGCGGCGCCAACCTGCGCTACGACCCGGTCTATGACAAGATCAAGGAAGCGCGGCGCGAGGAAGCTCAGCCCCCGCCCGGAATGACCGAGCGCGACCGCAAGGTTGCTGAGAACCCGCTGGTGATCAAGCTTGCAACCGAATCGCTCACCAAGCGGACCAAAGATCTGCAACTTGCCGCCTGGCTTACAGAAGCGCTGCTAAAGCAAACGGGCTTCGGGGGGCTGAAGAATGGTCTCGCGCTCTGTTATGGATTTGTCGATAAGTTCTGGGACACCGTGTACCCGGAACTCGAAGATGGCGATGCCCAATCGCGTGGAGCACCGTTGGGATTTGTTGGAACCAAACTGGATCTTCCGCTGAAACTCGTCCCAGTGGTGGAGAAGGCTCCGTACAGCCTGCTGGATTATCAACAGTCCCGCGACGTCGGCTACGACGATCAGGCAAAGACCGACGAAGCTAAGAAAAAACGGGCCGCATTAGTTAAGGAAGGCAAACTCGCCCCGGAAGCCTTCGATAAGGCTTTTGAAGAGACTCCGAAGAGGGTTTACGCGCAAGCGGAACAGGATCTCGACACCTGTCTGCTAACGCTCTCTCAGCTGAAGAAAACCTGCGACGAGAAGTTCGGCGAGGATGGACCCGCATTCGGTCCGCTGCAGTCTGCGCTGGATGCAACCCGGCACCTGATTCACAGCTTTCTGCAAAAGAAGCGGGAGAAGGAACCGGATCCCGTGGAAGTCGTAGCGACTGCCGAGAGTGGTGCAGAAGGGGAAGCTCAGGCGGAAGCTGCAGGTCCGGCGCGCACCGGCGTTTTGATCTCCGTGGAAACTTCGTCGGAGCCTCCAGATCGGGTCGATGCGATTCGCAAAATAGCGGAGGCCGCCGCTTTTCTGCGCAAGCGTGAGCCCACGAGTCCAGCTTCATACTTGATGTTGCGCGGACTGCGCTGGGGAGAGCTTCGGGCGGCAATCGACTTGGCGGATCCGACGAAACTCGAGGCTCCGCCCACCGATCTTCGTCGACATCTAAAAAGGCTGCTGCTCGACAAGAAGTACGAACCATTGCTGGAAGCGGCGGAGAGCGCAATGGCGCTGCCGTGCAGCCGCGCGTGGCTTGACCTGCAGCGCTTCGTCGTCGAAGCCTGCGACGGTCTGGGCGGGGGATACGAAGCGATTGCCCGCGCCATCCGTTCCGAACTAAAGGCCTTGATCACCGACATTCCACAGTTGCTCGACGCCACCCTCATGGACGAGACGCCAGCCGCCAACGTAGAGACCCGCGCCTGGCTGGTGGCATTGAGCCAAGGACCCTCCGAGCCTGCCCCGGCGGTGGACGCGCCGCTTCGGGTCTCCGCGAGTTCCAACGGTACGGGGTCGAGATGGCCCGGGCAGGCGACCGACGCTTACACTTCCGCGCTGCAGGCTCTGCGCGAAGGTCAGGAGCGGAAGGCGTTCGAAATCCTGCAGCAGGACATTGCCCGCAAACGATCGGGACGGGAGCGATTCCGTCGGCGCATGCAACTGGTAGAAATTTGCGCCTCCACCAACAAGGGAAATGTCGCGCAACCCATTCTGGACGACTTGGCCGCCGCCATCGAAAACCACAAACTCGACGAGTGGGAGGATCCGGGCGTGGTGGCAGGCGCCTTGGCCACCATCATGAAGATGAGTACCAAGATTCAAGCAGACAAGGCACAGCAGCAAAAACTATTCGAGCGCATCTGCCGGTTGGATCCGGCGCAGGCGCTCGGAGACGGGAAGTAAGCCATGGCCAGGCGAGACGCCACCGGGCCGGTCACGCTCTCGGTATTGGACCGGCTGATCGATCGCGATCCGAAAACCCGATCGGAGATCCCGTTCACTCGTGCGCAGTCCTTGCGCGAACTCAAGCTGGCGTTGAAGCGTGATCTCGAATGGCTGCTCAATACCAGAAAGACGATCGATCCTTCCCCCGACACGGCACGTGAGACCGTACGCTCCGTGTACCACTACGGATTCGCGGACATATCTTCCAAATCGGTGCATTCCAGCCGCGACCATGGTGATCTGGTGCGAGAAATGGAGCTGGCCATCGCTCTCTTCGAACCGCGGTTAAAGCGCGCCAAAGTACGCATGGAGATAACGCAGGGAAACTATCGCGCTTTGAATTTCGTGATCGAAGGACTGTTGTGCATGGACCCTGCGCCGGAACCGGTTCGCTTCGACACCGTCCTGGAACTGGGCAAGGGCGAGTACGAAATTAAGGGAGCCGATCTTGCGCAATGAGCTAAGAAATTACTACGAGAGCGAGCTCACCTTCCTGCGCCAGACCGGGGCCGAGTTCGCCGATAAATATCCCAAGATCGCCTCGCGCCTTCTCTTAGAGCCGGATCGCTGCGAAGATCCGCACGTCGAGCGCATGCTGGAAGCCTTCGCTCTGCTGGCCGCCCGCGTGCACTTGCGCATCGACGACGATTTTCCCCAGATTACCGAGGCGCTGCTCAACATTCTTTACCCGCACTACATGCGGCCCGTGCCTTCGATGTCCGTGGCTCAGCTGCACACCGATACGGAGCAAGGCAAGCTGACCAGCAGCCTTACGATTCCAAAGGGAACGGTCCTCTATTCGCGCCCGGTGGAAGGCGTGCCCTGCAAGTTCCGCACGTCGTACGACGTGACCTTATGGCCGTTCAAAGTTTCCCAGGCGCAGTGGATGACACCCGATCGCATCCGCCCCGCATTGCGCTCGTCCGAGGCCGCCGTCTTGCGAGTCGAGCTCGAATGCTTCCCCGATGTTTACTTTGAGAAGCTCGACCTGGAGACGCTGGCTTTCTATCTGAACGGTGAGAGCGCGGTCGTCCACGGATTGTACGAACTGCTATGCAGAAATTGTGTCCGGATTCTGGTGCGCGATCCTGCTAACCCAAAGGCGCCAGTGCGCGAACTTCCGGTGCGCAATCTTCAGCCCATGGGGTTCGGCGAAACCGAAGATGTGCTGCCCTATCCCCGCCGTTCCTTCATGGGATACCGCCTTCTACAGGAGTATTTCGCCTTTCCAGAAAAGTTCTTCTTCATGAGTCTCAAAGGACTTTCGGAATTGCAGCGAGCCGGCCTTAAGTCGAAAGCCGAGATTTTGTTCATGATCTCGCCCTTTGAACAGGACGGCCGCCATCAACGCCTGGAAGTCGCGGTGAACGCCAAGACTCTGCGCCTTGGTTGCACGCCCGTTATCAATCTGTTTACGCAGACCGCCGAACCGATCCTGGTCGATCAGACCCGCTACCAGTATCCCATTGTGCCCGACGCACGCCGCCGGCAGACGATGGAAATCTACTCCGTTGACGAAGTCATCAGCACCGACGCCGAGACTCACGAGACCGTAACCTATCATCCACTGTATTCCGAGCGGCACGCTGTGCAAGGGACCACTCCGGCGTACTGGTACATCAGCCGATCGCCCTCAACCCGAAAAGGCGATGAGGGGACGGATGTTTTTCTTTCCCTGGTCGATCTTTCGAATCGCCCCATGCAACTCGACTATGACACGGTAACCGTGCGATGCAACTGCACCAACCGTGATTTGGTCACGCGCTTGCCGTTCGGCAGCGAGAACGGCGACTTCGAAATGACCGGGACCGCGGCCATCAAGCGTATCGTGGCGCTCCACAAACCCACTCGCACCCTGCGTCCCCCGCTCGACGGAAAAACTCTGTGGTCTCTGATCTCCCAATTGTCATTGAACTATCTTTCCATTGTGGGTGACGGCAAGGATGCGCTGCAGAAGATTCTCGAACTCTACAATTTTTCCGATTCGCCGGAGACCAAGAAACAGATCAGTGGAATCACGGCTGTCGATGCGCGCCGGCATTTTACCCGCGTGATTTCCGAACATGGAATCAGTTTTGCACGGGGCACGCGGGTGGAGATCGAATTCGACGAAGAGCAATTCAGCGGCGGCGGAGCTTATCTGTTCGCCAGCGTGCTCGAAAAATTCCTGGGCCTCTACGTGTCGATGAATAGTTTCAGCCAATTGGTGGCGCGAAGCCGCCAGCGGAAGGAGCCGTTAGAAGAGTGGGCGCCGAGAGCGGGACAATCAGTTCTGATCTAGCCGCTACCGAGGTCGGGGAGAAGCTCCGTCGCGAGCCTTTTGCCTTTGACTTCTTCCAGGCGGTGCGTCTGCTGGAAAGATTTCTTCCCGAGCGGACGTCGGTGGGCCGCTTCGCGCATCCCGAGACTGAAGTCGCGCGTTTTGCCGTCAATCCGTCGCTGGCCTTCCCGGCCAGCCAGATCCAGTCCATGGACTGCCCTGAAGATGGCGCCGTGAAAATGACGGTGAATTTCATGGGGCTGACGGGTCCCGAAGGAGTTCTCCCCAATCCCTACACATCTCTGATCATCGAAAGATTGCGAGTTTCCGACTACTCGCCGCGCGACTTCCTGGATATTTTCAATCACCGGATTATTTCGCTCTTTTACCGTGCCTGGAGGAAGTATCGCTTCGATGTTGCTTACGAGCAGGGCGAGCGCGATCTCTTTTCCCGACATTTACTGAGCCTGCTGGGGCTAGGCACCGAAGGCTTGCGCGATCGCCAGGCCGTCTCCGATGATTCCCTGATTTACTATGCGGGCTTGCTGGCGCAGCGCCCACGTTCGGCTCAGGCTCTGCAGCAGATTCTTACCGACTACTTCGACGTGCCGGTCAAGATCGAGCAGTTCGCGGGCGCGTGGTATCGCCTCGATCCTGACACGCAATGCCGATTATCGGAAGCAAGTAGCGAAAGCGGCGAACTCGGTTTTGGCGTCGTGGTTGGCGATGAAGTGTGGAACCAGCAGTCCAAGGTCCGCATTGTTCTGGGTCCATTGTCGCTGGAACGTTATGTGGATTTCCTGCCCGACGGGCGATCGTGGGAGCCGCTCAGGGCATGGGTACAATTTTTTTCGAACGAGGAGTGGGACTTTGAAGTCAAGCTGACTCTGGAGCGCGAGCAGGTTCCGGCGTGCACGTTGGGAGCCGAAGGCGCATCTGGCCCGCAATTAGGCTGGGTGTCGTGGGTGAAGTCGGCGCCCTTCCGTCGCGATCCGGACGATACCGTGCTCGCGCTGGAAACGTTACAAGGGGGACACCATGAATCTGAAGTCGCTGATCGGCAAACTTAACGATTCGACCCGCGGCGCGTTGGAGGGCGCGGCAGGACTGTGCCTGGCACGCACCCACTACGATATCGAGGTAGAGCACTATTTGACGAAGCTCCTCGACTCGACCGACAACGATGTGGCCGCGATTTTCAAACACTTTGAGATCGATACTTCGCGGTTCTCCGGGGAGTTGGCGCGGGCGCTGGACAAATTGAAGACCGGGAACGCTCGTACGCCGGCGCTCAGCCCAACGCTGATGCGCATGCTGATCGAAGCCTGGACCCTGGGTTCGATCGACTACAACGCTGGCCAAGTGCGCACCGGCTTCACCATTCTCGCCCTGGCGACGAATGACGAACTGGTACGACTCATGCGCGATATCAGCCGTGAGTTTCAGAAGATCCAAGCCGATGTGCTGCGCAAGGATTTTGCCTCGATCGTGGCTAATTCGAGCGAAGAGGCGCAGGCGGCCGTCGCGGCCGCAGCAGCGGCACCAGGCGCACCGTCTGGGGCTCCACGTCCGGGCGGCAAAACTCCCAATCTCGACCAGTTCACGATTAATCTCACGGAGAAAGCCAAGACTGGCAAGGTCGATCCCGTACTCGGCCGCGACTTTGAAATCCGTCAGGTTGTGGACATTCTGATGAGACGCCGGCAAAACAACCCGATCCTTACGGGCGAAGCAGGAGTCGGGAAAACTGCGGTGGTGGAAGGTTTTGCCTTGCGCGTAGCGGACGGAGATGTGCCTCCGCCTTTGCGTAACGTCACCGTGCGGACGCTGGATCTCGCGCTGCTGCAAGCCGGAGCCGGCATTAAAGGTGAATTCGAGAATCGCTTGAAAGGCCTGATCGAAGAAGTGAAGGCCTCGCCGATCCCCATCATTTTGTTCATCGATGAAGCCCACACCATGATTGGCGCGGGAGGACAAGCCGGTCAGGGCGACGCAGCGAATCTTCTGAAGCCGGCCTTAGCACGCGGCGAACTGCGCACGATCGCTGCCACAACCTGGTCGGAGTACAAGAAGTATTTTGAAAAAGATCCAGCTCTGGCCCGCCGTTTCCAGGTGGTAAAGGTAGAAGAGCCCATCGAGACGCAGTGCATGACCATGCTGCGCGGCATCGTTCCGTCGCTCGAGAAGCACCATAAAGTCCGCATCCTGGATGAGGGACTGACCGCTGCCGTCCATCTTTCCCACCGCTATCTTGCGGGACGCCAGTTGCCCGACAAAGCTGTGAGCGTGCTCGACACCGCTTGTGCCCGGCTGGCGCTGGGACAGAGTGCCACTCCGTCCGCGATTGAAGACAGCGTCCGCCAGATCGACGATCTCGCCGTCCAGCAGAGAATCCTGGAACGCGAATCCGCGGTGGGCACGGATCATCGCGAGAGGCTTGAAGAAATCGCCATCAAGAGTAGAGAAATCGAATCCCGTCTGGGTCGATTACGCACACGTTTTGAAAAAGAACGCGACCTGGTGACGACGATTCGCGACCTCAGGGCACAGCTCGAAGGTGCAGCCGCTTCGCGGAATGGAAATGCGGTCGCGCAAAACAGCTCGGAAATCCCCGGCGTCGCTGCCGATGCAACCGCACCTGCTGCAGTCGCAACCGCTCCGGCAGCAGCGTCGTCGTCGGCTACAGCCGTCGCAGTCGAGGAGGCGCCGAAAACTCAGGACCTGACTGCTGTGCGCGCGCTACTCGCCCAGGCCGAGGCCGACCTCGCCTCACTGCAAGGTGAAGCGCCGATGATCCGGGTCGCCGTTGACGCTCAAATTATCGGCGAAGTAATTTCTGCCTGGACCGGAATTCCAGTCGGAAAAATGATGAAGGACGAAATCTCTACGGTCCTTTCTCTACCAGCATTCCTGGGCCAGCGCGTCATCGGACAGATCCACGCACTGGAAATCATCAGCCAGCGAATCTCTACGTCGCGCGCGAGGCTCGACGATCCCAACAAGCCTATCGGCGTGTTCATGCTGGTGGGACCGAGCGGAGTCGGCAAAACCGAAACAGCACTCGCGCTTGCGGACCTTCTCTACGGTGGCGAACGCAACCTGATTACGATCAACATGTCGGAGTTTCAGGAAGCTCATACCGTGTCGACACTGAAAGGCTCGCCTCCAGGCTATGTCGGCTACGGTGAAGGCGGTGTGCTGACGGAGGCCGTGCGGCGCCGGCCTTACTCTGTTGTGCTGCTCGATGAAGTCGAAAAAGCGCACCCCGACGTGCTGGAACTTTTCTACCAGGTGTTCGATAAGGGAACGATGGAAGACGGCGAAGGTCGCGAGATCAACTTCAAGAACACCATCATCATCCTCACCACCAACGCCGGCACCGACACGATGGCGAAGCTATGTGCAGACCCGGAGACCATGCCGAGCCCGGAGGGCCTGGTGAAAGCCTTGAAGCCGGAACTCAACAAGATCTTCAAGCCCGCATTTCTCGGACGAATGGTCATCATTCCATACCTGCCCATTCGCGACGAGAATATGAAGCAGATCATCAAGCTGAAGCTGGGAAAGATCCAGCGCCGTATCCAGGAAAATCACAAGATCGAACTGCTTTACGACACCGCCGTGGTCGATGAAGTGGCGCGGCGCTGTACCGAAGTGGAGAGCGGCGCCCGCAACGTGGATAACATTCTCACCAACACGATGCTGCCTGAAATTTCGCGGCAATTGTTGGGCCGAATGGCCGCGAATGAACCCATGGAACGAATTCACGTCGCGATCGGCGCGGACGGAGGTTTTGTTTACCAGTAACGCTGCATTCCGTGCACTATGTTTAAAGAAATGACGGCAGCCCACGCTTCCGCACGTAACCGAAGAATCCGGCAAGCCGGTCCTGCCGTCCTCTGTGTGTTTTTGTTGGCGGCTACTCTTGATCTTTGGTGCCGTCCAAAGACTGTCCCAACGGATGTCGAAGTAGCCGAGAGATTCGTAGTGGCTCTGAACAAGGGAAGCACCCGAGACCTGGTTTCGGCATCGGGATGCCCATTCGTTTTCAGGAATCAGGAGTGGGAGAGCGCCAAGGATGGCAGCGGCTTTGTTCACGGAAAATCCGACGACAAGTCTTTCAAAAACAAAAAGATGCTCGGCACATTTTTTGAGACCCTAGCGGCCAAAGTGAAGATCGAGAACGAAAAGGCGGCCGCCAACTCTCCGTCGAAAGATAGTCTGCTGCTGGATAACCTCAAAGGGGCACCGGCCGACTGGCAAGAACTCAATCTGGTCCTGTTCGGGCGTGGCTTCGGGGACGTAGAGCATGTAGCCATCGTCGGTGTGGATTCAGCAACCCACCGAGTACGGGGACTCTATCTGAATTGACGATAGCAAGGGGCCGAACCTGTGGTCATGGGACTTACGCGTAATCGCAGTCTGTCCTGATTCGATTCGGACAGGAGGAATGTACGCATGGCCGATACAACTACCGCAACCGCTACGCCTGCTAAGCCCGCTACGCCCCCGTTCGATCCGAAAGGAAAGAGTTTTCTCGATCGAGTCGATGCCCTTATTGCTGATGCCAAGGCTACCTACTCCTTGACCATCCGGAAGGACTCGGGTCGCACCGCCGAATGGGAACAAAGGCTGCACGTGTGCCATATGTTTTTGTACAACAAGTACCAGTTGACAACGCCTGCGAACGTCGATAAGGGGGGGAGAACGATCTCCTGGAGCCATCTTAGCGATGCCACGGTGCAGTGGGACACCGTCAAGTTCACCGATATCCTTAGAACCAAGAAAGATGGGATGCCCACGAAGAGTGCCAACGCGTGGGCCAAAGATTTTGAACCCGACCAGGATGCCACAACGAAGCGATGCAAGGCTCTGTTGAGCGACGCGGGAGTCGGAGACAGCGGCCAGGCGATGGTCGCGTCGGGACTCAAGCCTTGCGGCGAACCCTGCCGTTGCGGGGCCGGCAGATCGAAGCACCTGGAGGATCTGGCGGCGGATTTGAACAGCTCGGATCTGGACGCGCTGACCGGAAAATTAACTGCGGCCAAAGCCGGCGATATCGACAGCTATCTGAATAAGTTCGGGCTGAATCGCCCTCTGGTGAATCACCCCACGAGTCCAGAGAAATGGCACGTGGAAGCCCTCGCTGACTGACGGTGGCAAGCTGTAGAGGGCGAGCATCGTTTTCCGAAGAAATTTCGCTTAAGGAAAGAATAACTTGTGCCAGACGAAAGCTACACTCAAGACCACCGTTTCATGGCGGTGGATACTCCGCTGGGGAAGGATGTTCTCCTGCTGCAGGAGTTGGCGGGATACGAAGGAATTTCGCGTCTGTTCAGTTTCGAACTGGATTTGCTCGCCTTTGACAACGATTCCATTGCCTTTGACGACATTGTGGGGCAGAAAGTGTCTCTCACCCTGCATCTTCCAGATGGCACGCCGCGTTATATCAGCGGATACGTGAGCCGCTTTACGCAGGGAGAAACTGACAAGCGCCTATTTACCCATTACCATGCTCAAGTAGTACCGTGGCTGTGGTTTTTGACTCGCCAGGCCGACTGCCGCATTTTCCAGAACCTGGCCGTGCCTGACATCATTTCCCAGGTATTCAATCTCTTCGATTTCAAGGATTTCAGGCTTAGCCTCAAAGCCAGTTATCCCCAGCTCGAGTATTGCGTGCAGTATCGTGAGACCTCGTTCAACTTCGTCTCGCGGCTGATGGAAGAATTCGGTATCTTCTACTATTTCGATCATTCGACTCAGGGCAAGCACACCATGGTGCTGGCCGATCAGTCCAGCACGCTTCCCGAGTGTCCGAGTTCCCCCGTAAGCTACGAACTGGAGGTCGGGGGACTCGATGATCCCGAAGTCATCAACAACTGGCATGTCGGGCAGGAGGTGCGCACCGGAAAATACACCGTAACCGACTACAATTTCACGACGCCGTCTACCAGTTTGCTGGCCAACGATCCGACGGTAGTCGATCTCGCTGCCAGTCAGCCACTGGAGTTCTTTGATTATCCCGGACTGCATACTACTAAAGATCAGGGCGACACCGTGGCCAAGGTGCGCATGCAGGAAGAGGAAGCTGGATATATGGTGGTGTCGGGCGCGGGCAACTGCCGCGGACTGATGTCCGGTTACTCATTTGAGTTAAAAAATCACTATCGCGCGGACCAGAACACGACTCATGTGGTCACCGAGGTCCGGCATTCTGCCTCGGCGGGACAAAGTTACACGAGCGCGGGCACGCAAGGCGGGGAGACGTACTCCAATAACCTAATGTGCATGCCGGCCTCGGTTACGTTCCGCCCTGCACGCGTTACGCCAAAGCCCTTTGTCCAGGGGCCCCAGCCTGCCCTGGTGGTGGGCAAGTCGGGCGAAGAGATCTGGGTCGATAAATACGGGCGCGTCATCGTGCAGTTTTATTGGGACCGGCTTGGGAAGAAGAACGAAAACAGTTCTTGCTGGATTCGCACGTCTCAGCCCTGGGCCGGCGGAAACTGGGGCGCAATGTGGATTCCGCGCATCGGCCAGGAAGTGCTGGTCAGTTTCCTGGAGGGCGATCCGGACCGGCCCCTAATTACCGGCCGTGTCTACAACGCCGACCAGATGCCGCCCTACACCCTGCCTCAATATCAGACCCGAAGCACTTTCATGTCGCGCAGTTCCAAAGGCGGCAGCGCTTCCAACTACAACGAACTTCGGTTTGAGGATCTGAAGGGTAAGGAACAGATCTTCGTGAATGCCGAGAAAGATATGGATTTACGCGTCGAAAACGACTCGCGGGAATTCATTGGCGCGAACCGCCATCTCATTGTGACTGCGAACCAGCAGGAGCAGATTCAGGCAGAGAAACATTTGCACGTGCAGGGCAGTCATTTCGAGAAGATCGATGGCAACATGTCGCTGCAGATCGCACAAAATCAGATGGAGAGTGTCACCGGCAACAAATCCCTCTCGGTAACTGGTAATCAGAGCGAAAGCGTGACCGGGAATGTCTCATTAGCAGTCACCGGGAATCAGGATGTAACCAACATGGCCTATGCGATGAAAAGCAATACCACAATCCATCTCAACGCCGGCATGAGCGCGGTGATTGAAGCGGGAATGGAGCTGACGTTAAAAGCCGGCTCCAATTTCATCGATATTGGCCCAGCAGGGATCTTCATCTCAGGAACGCCGATGGTATTCATCAATAGCGGCGGCGCAGCCGGAAGCGCCCCGGACGCGAGTCCGCAATCTCCCAACTCGCCCACCGACCCCAAGGATCCAGATACGGCCGACGATGGGAGCAAGGGAACGAAGCTGAGTTGACCACGACTTTGAAGAGCAAGTCAGCCTTACGGCACCATCACCGTGAGCTCTCCCGGCATGACAAAGCTGATGACGCCGGCCCACATACACATGTTCGTCGAGGTATTGTCGAGCGTAGGCATGTTGCCGAGCATGACGGTCGGAGCACCGGGAACCCAAGGTGCGACCGTGGCGGGAATGCAAGGCATGGGGGTTAGAACGCCCATTGCGGCTGCCGTTGCGGCGGCAACCATTGGATTGGCGGGTGACATGCACATCCCGAACGGCATGATATTCACCATCGGGATGTAGTCCATGATGTTCGCGTCAGGAACTTCGTCGGTCATGACGCGATTGGTGGGAAGAACCACGAGCGAACTCGGCGCCATCCCCATGGTGCACATCATGCTCGCTCCCATGCAAACTTGCATTGGCATATGAGTTCCTCGCAGCCGGTTGGCTGCAGGGCATTTTAGCAAAGCCGGAAATGAATGCAACTCAAGGAAAATCGCACAGCACCGAGACGGCGAGCGGATGTGGAAAGAGGGCCTGGTCCAGCCGAAAAGTTATCCGGACGACGCGTCGCCGAGTCAAGCGCAGCGTCAGAACCGGGGTTGATCGTGCCCAGGTCGGTTGATAGAATGCATCCACTCCGTGGAACGGATTCATAGGGGGCAGCAGTGGCCAACACGCGTGATCAACGTTCTACAGGCCGAGATCCGTTTGAGCCGCCAATTCTCACGCCGGGGCCTTGGGGCAAGAACGATCCCAGCGAGCCGTTTTCAGCCAGCACTGGCGACACCCCCGGACCGGCAGGGACTGGCGGCGACCGGGCTCAGCAAATCGCCCTCGAGTCAGGTCTCTCCTTCACGCCAGACCCGTCCAAGTACTCTCTCCAAGTTCCTCGGCTTCAGTTTCAAGGACTATACCCAGCGGCGTCCGCCCCGAAGGCCGCCACCGAACCTTCTAGCCCCTCGAAATCCTCGCTGGACAAAGACAAGCTCGTAAAGTGGATGGACGATCACGCCGAAGCCAAATCCGTGGGCAAGTGCGCAAAGTACGTCCGTCAAGGAATGGAGGCAGGCGGCCTTAATACGGATAGCCGTCCAAATTTCGCGAAGGATTACGGTCCATTCTTGATCAAACTCGGTGCTGTCGTCGTACAACAGGATGGCTACACACCGCAGGCTGGAGACTTTGCGGTATTCGAAGGCACTGATGATCACCCAATTGGGCACGTTCAAGTGTATGACGGAACGCAGTGGGTCTCGGATTTCAAACAGAATGGGTACAACCCATACCATGACGATACCAAGAGCAAGGGTTATCGTTTTCCTTAAGGCCAAATAGCGAGCATTAGTCAAGCGGGGCGTGATCGGTGGCATACGCGTTGTAGTGCCCGGGTTGAACGGTGTCTTCTTCAAACAGAGCTATGCGTTTGCGCATGCCCACTTCTGCAGGTATGAATCACCCGATGCCTTCCAAAAGCAAACGGAAGCTTACGAGCATTAGCAAAGTTCTTGCTTGTTGCTTCCTGTTCCTTTTCACTTCATTTCACTTGTTCGCTGAGAAGGGGAGTAGCGCACCGGAAGCCCCTGGCGCAGTCCGAGACTTCGTCCAGTCGTTCTATGATTGGTACGTCCCGAAATCGCTAGCAGAGAACCCGACACCCGCTTGGGTCCTGGCCATTCAACAAAAGCGTTCCCTCTTTTCTCCACAACTGCTCTCAGCGCTTAGCGGAGATTTCTCCGCCCAGGCCAAATCTTCCGGCAGTATTGTGGGGCTGGACTTCGATCCTTTTCTGAACGGCCAAGACACCGGCGACCGTTACGAAGTGGGGAGGGTCGCCAAGTCAGGCGACAGTTACCGCGTTGAAGTCCACGGTGTGTGGTCGGGCAAGAAATCCGAAAATCCCGACGTGATAGTCGAGTTGTCGAGACACAGGGGGCATTGGCTGTTTACGAATTTTCTTTACCCGCAGAACAGGAACCTCTTGGCCACCCTGAAATTGCTCGCAGAGACCCGCCGAAAGCACCACCGCTAGGAAGCGGAGCGCTTTCATAAGGTAGTGAACAGAAATACCCCAAAAGTCGCTGAGAGAGCTTGGTCTCAAATAGCCCCCGAGGAACCCCCACCGTTAACCCCGGAAGAACCTTAGTAACCTTGCTGTTAGCCCTGGCATCCTACACTATGGGTGAAGGCAACCGACAGTTCGTCTTCCCATGGGGTAACGCAATGGCTAAGGCCAAACTAACTTCGGGCATGTGGCGAATCGATCCGCAAAAATGGTCGCGAGTGATCGATCGTTGTGGACAGCCGGTAGCTTCGGTGGAACCGGACTTGGATTCCAACACCAACGCCAGCTTGATTGCGGCTGCGCCCGACATGTTCGAGTTGCTCGAGACCCTGGAGAACGATACCTCCATTCCTCAGATGGTGCACGAAGAGATTCAGTTGGTTCTGCGCCGCGCCCGCGGCGATTTTGGCTTTGCCGTCTTTTCTCGAAGTGTGGCCGGCCATCTGCGTTCCAGAAGCCAGGAGTGGCTGAAGTTTATGGAGAGTCTCTGGAAGGCTGACGGAGGCGCCGAATAGCGAGTTGTATCCAGCCTGATCCCACCTTTATTAGTCGTCTACCTGCGCGAAGATTGACACGCCGCCGACCCTGACCGATTTGCCCTTTGCTTCCTGGCTCAGGAATTGTTATCGTGGGCAGCCGTGTTGAAGACGGCCTGCGATGCGCTCTGAGCAGTGGTAGGGAGCGCAACCATCTATGAAGCAGCTAAAGCCAGTTCTTTGGACCAAGGGGACGTTCCTGACTCCCCAGCATCTCCAGGTGCAGGATCGCTTCATCGAAGATGCGCTCAATTTCCGTCTGCAGGCGCTCAAGTTCTGTCCATGGGGATTTCGCGAACTGGCAATCAACGCGGAACTGCTGGCCGAGGGACAGTTTGCAATCACGCGCGCCACGGGTATTTTCCCCGATGGACTTCTGTTCGAAATTCCCGAAGCCGATCCACCGCCGCCCTCGAAGACCCTGGAGGAGTTCTTCGAGCCCGGCACCAAGAGTCTGGACATTTACCTGGCAATTCCCGACTACCGCCAACGCGGCCTGAATGTCTCCACGGGAAAGGATGGAGGTACCCGCTATCTCGCTGAGGTAACCGCGTTTCGCGATGAGAATACTGGCGCCAGCGAGAAGCCCATCCAAGTCGCGCGAAAAAATATGCGCCTGCTGGCGGAATCGGAGAACCGGGAAGGTTCTTCGGTGATTCGAGTTGCCAATGTGGAGCGGACCGCTGCCGGCACGTTTCAACTCAATCCCCGATTCATTCCTCCTCTGATCGAGATCGGGGCGAGCGAATATCTGGTGGGATTGCTGCGTGGTCTGGTTGAGCTGCTGTCCGCCCGCAGTACTCAGCTTTCTGCCGGCCGGCGACAGAAAAATCAGAGCCTGGCGGATTTCACCGCCTCTGACATCGCCAATTTCTGGTTGCTCTACACCGTGAACTCTAACTTTCCAGTCTTTTCCCATCTCTACGAAAGCAAGATGGGCCATCCCGACGAACTGTATTCCGCAATGGCAGGGCTCGCGGGATCGCTGACCACGTTTTCTCAAAAAATGCGGCCGCGCGATCTCCCGCTCTACGTGCATGATTCTCTCGGGCCGGTTTTTTCGGAGCTGGATGAGAAGCTTCGCTCGCTGCTGGAAACCGTTGTGCCCACCAACCTGGTGTCGCTGCCGTTGAAGCTGGTGCAGAACTCGATTTACGCCACTGCGATCGACCACGATAAATATCTTCAGAACACGCGCATGTACCTGGCGGTGTGTGCGGAAACCAGCGAAGAGACCATCATTCAAAAAGTGCCGCAGCTGGTGAAAGTCTGTTCGGCCACGCATATCGAGCATCTCGTGCGCCAGGCCTTGCCCGGAATTCCGCTGCGGCATCTCACCAGTCCACCTAGCGCGATTCCGGTAAAATTGAAGTATCAATATTTCGCTCTGAATCAGTCCGGGCCAGCGTGGGAAGCCGTGAACCGCGCCCGCAACTTCGCCGCTTATGTTCCCGGCGACCTTCCGAATCCCACGCTGGAACTGTTGATCTTATTGCCTCAATCAAATTGAAATGGCTGATTGTTGATTCTCGATTGCTGATTTAGAAGCTTGCCGAGGCCGGTCGCTTTTCAGTCAACAATCGGCAATCAAAAATCAACAATTGCGCTGCAAGCATCGCTGCACCACGTTCTCCTAGCGCTTTAGCATGAAGTAAAGGACCAGCAAGGCTGCGATAAAAAAAAGCACAGTCAAGGTCAGGATCAGCGGCCAGTATGAGACTGGCGGCTCCGGAACACCTACCTTAGGAGCTTTCGGCGGCGGCGGGACGGCGAGTTTGGGCATCGCCGGTGGTTTTGGGAGTGGAGGCGGAGCTATTGGGGGAAGCGTCGGCATGGAGGCTGCCGGAAATGGAGGCGCTGCCGAATCTGGCACAGCTTCCTTTTGCACGCCGGCGGCGCTGACCGGACGTCTCACAGAGATAACTTGCGTGTACGGGCTGGGTCCGCTGGAGGGTTCCGGCTGGCTCCGAGTTGGTTCGTTAGCCGAGCGATGAAATGCATTCGTCGCGCCTTCGGACGAAACAATCGCCGGCGGTGCGGGAGGCTTTTCTATCACCGGGTTTGGAAGTGGAGGAATCGAGAAAACCGGTGGCGTCGGAACTGGGACGATCGGCGGTGCTGGACTGACATACGATGCAGGTTGTGGCGGAACAAAAGGTTCCTGCGCAGGCGGCGGAAAGGCAGACGGCACGTCCACGACCTGTCGCGGCAACCCACCGGAAAGCGGTGCCCCCGCCGTGCCCGAGGTTTGCGACGCAATATTCGGGCTGTTGAACCATTCTGCGAATCCCGCGCCTGGAGTTTCATTCCCCGCATTGCCTGCTGCAGGCGACGGTTCCTCGGAGCGCGGCGAATTGAACATCGCGGTAAATTCTCCTACGCTTTTTTGCACAGGCTCAATCCGCTGCGGCGAAACCGCTGGGGTAGCCGAAGGCCCCTCTACGCGAAAAGGCCCCTGAAAAAAATTCGTGAACTCGCCAGGCTTCGGGCCTTCGTTAATCGCGGGCGCGGCTGGGTCGGAAGGAAGCTTCGGAGGATTGAAGGCAAGCGTGAACGAGCCGACTGGACTGCTGTTGCTCGATTCGATCTTCTCCGGGACAGGAATCTTTGCCGGAGATGCATTCCAATCGGGAGCTGGACGAATCCCAGAGCGGTCCGCCCCGGGCTTGGCATTCGGTAAATTCAACGCGTGCTGCCCACTCTCTTTTGATGGCTGGCTGGTCGCCGCGGCTCGTGAGTTCGGACCAAACCCCGGAGCTACGCTCCCCGCGTCTTGCGGAATCTCGCTGTGAGTAATTTCTGCGGTCGGAGACTCGCTCTCCGGAGTCGGCTTGGCTGGGGGCCCTGGAATCTCCTGGGTATCCCGCCCTTGCGACTTATACATCTGCACCCAACGCTTCAGTGCGCTATCCTCGGGCATTTTAGTGACGAGATAGGCATACAGCGTCCCACTGTAACGGCCGGTTTCCAACACCAATCCAGCAGGTTCGGGGGCGATGTGGCGAAATTGCTCCAGCACCCATTGCACTGTTGGTTGGTTCGGCTTTTGCGCCTCGCATTCTAGAATGTGCACCAGCACCCGTTCGCCCCTGACTTTGTCATTGGCGACAAAAGTCTCCACCCCACCTGTAGTGAGCGATTCCAACAGCTCGTATTTTTCTCCGAATTTCATTCTTTGTTCAAAAGTTCCTTAAATTCGATTGGATTCTTCGATTGACACCTGACCTGGCGTTAACCGGCGCCAAAAGGCGAGGCGGCGGGGCTGCCGCTCGCAAGGAGTCTCCGCAGCCTTGAGGCAGGATTATACCGCGCCCTCGAGGAGGTCACGACGAAGAATACACAGAACCGGGTGAGCGTCGGAAGGGGCAAACTCCAGAATGGGAACCGCACGATGTCGACCGGTTCCTGTACAGCAAAATAAAGTACGTCAATCAGGAGTGCGAGAAAAAACGTGCATTCATAAGTTACTGCTCTCCGCCGATAAAGACCGGTTATGAGGCCTCCACCGGAATCGCAAATCGGGGAGGGACGTAACCTGGCTGCGCCTCTTTAGCCCGAATTCTTCTTGACTTGCCCGGTCGTCGGGATCAAAATTGCGAACGCCTTCGCGGTGTTCAGTAAGGGCACCGGCACGGATCGGGCGAAGTTCGAATCGCTGCGGTTTGACCAAACTCCGCTGATTTCGGCAAAGCGTTCGACACATTTCTCCAGGCACACGGTCAATCGCGGAATCCGACCGCACGATCTAAAGCCACTCCGCCGGCGATGCCCGGGAGCTTTCGCCGGGCTGAAACGTTTCTGTCGTGGAAGTCACAATCAAGAACGAGATTCGAACCAGGAGTTCGCAATGAGTATCGTTTCGAAGAGTAAGAAGGGTGAGAAGATCGCGCAGATGCCGCTCGTTCTTCTGCTGATGGCAGGCTCGATTGTCGGAGTTGCGGTGGCACAACAGAAGCCAAAAACGCAGTCAACGCCGCCAAAACCGGCCGCCCCCCACACAAATACGTCACATCCTTCCACCAGCAGGCCAACGACTTCCGGACAGACGAATGGGAGGCCCACGACAAATACTACCCATAACTCCTCCAACAGCGTCAGGCCAGGCACGAGCCGTCCGGGGACCACTGCTGCCGGAAGGAATGGGACCGGAACCATGGGCAGAAATGGAAACCGTTCCATGGGACGGCCCGGCAATTCCTCGACGAATAGGATGGCCGGCGGCAACATGGGCAGGGGCGGAAATGCCGGCATGGCAAGGGGCGTCAACCGGCCTGCTCCTGGAAGACAGGTATCACTCCGCGGCGGAGGCACTGCCAATATTCGCCCGAATGGACAGATCCGTTCCATCAATCGGAACGGCATGCACATCGAACACGGCCTCAACGGCAGCCGTCGCATTGAAAGCACACACAACGGGGCGCGCATCGTAACCACAGGCAGGAACTCCGGCTACGTACAGCGTGCCTATGTCACCCGCGGCGGACGCACTTATGTATCGCGGACCGTGGTCGTCAATCACGTGACCTACACACACGTGTATCGCTCCTACCCGTATCACGGCCACTACTATTATGGGTACCACCCCGGCTACTACTATCGGCCGGCGTATTACGGTTGGGCCTACAATCCCTGGCCAGCGCCCGTTTATTACGGATGGGGCTGGGGCGGCGCACCCTGGTATGGATATTACGGCGGATACTTTGCGCCCTATCCTGTATATCCCTCCGCTGCCTTCTGGCTAACGGACTATCTGATTGCCGCGAATTTGCAGGCGGCATATCAGGCTCAGGCGGCAGCGAACGCCGCCGCGGCGGGAGCCGCAGGAGGCAATGCTCCGCCCAGCAACGCTCCGCCCGAACAACAGCAACCCAACGATGGCAACGACGCCCAGGCAGCGAACTCCGGGACCGTAACTCTCACTCCCGAAGTAAAGGCTGCGATTGCGGAAGAAGTAAAGGCGCAACTCGCCGCTCAACAGGCCGCAGCCCAGCCGGCCGGGGCGCAACCGGCATCGGCGCCCTCGGCCGCGCAGCCGGCCTCGGCATCCAGCGAAGAAGTACCGGCCGCTCTTGATCCTGCCAGACGTACGTTCGTGGTGGCAAGCGATCTTGCGGTGTCAGGCGACGGTCAGGAATGCCAACTCTCTGCGGGAGACGTGATCACGCGAATTTCCGACACTCCCGATGATGACAATAAGGTTAATGTTAGCGTCTCTGCCAGCAAGAAGGCGGATTGCGCGGCGGGCAAACAGGTCGCCGTCACCGTTGAACGACCTGCAAGAAATGCACAATCATTTCCAGGAGCAGCTCGACAATGGCATGAAAGATCTTGCCTCCAAACAGGGAACCAGCGGCCTACCGAAAGCTCCAGACACCACGACGGTCGCTTCAGATGTTCCGCCTCCGCCTCCTGACGCCAGCGCAGAGAAAGCCCTGCAGGATCAGCAGGCGCAAGCTGACCAAACCGAAGCCCAAGTCGTGAAAGAGGCATTCAGTCAGGGGTCGTGACAACGCGCAAGTTGGGACATTCTTTCATGACAACAACCGACCGATAAACGGAGGCCTCATGTTGACGATTGAACACGCCACCTTTATGAACGGGCTGGGACAATCCCCTACGCAAGCAATAGAGACCGCTATCTATGGATGGGGTCAGTATAAAGATCAAGTTTCCTTGCTTCCCAAAACCGAGCAGGACAAACTCGATCGCTTAGCTGACCTAATAGTCTCGAGCTTTGGGCAGTCCGTCTTACCGCCATATAGGAGCGTAATTATCGTTGGCCATTCGGACAAAGATTGGCACGGCGCTGCATTTGAAGATACCGTTAGTGGCAACCGGGCCGAAGCGGTAGAGGAGGCGCTCACGAACAGGGTGCTGGAACTTTGGGATGACCGCAACATGGGCCCGCCACCGCGTGGCGGGGTTGAGTGGCAAACCACTTCCAAGGGCGCGGAGGAAATGATAGCGCCGCCGTATCATAGCCAAAACCGGCGAGTCGTGGTGAGGATTATCCGCACTGGGCCTCCGGTCATGCCGACGCCGGTGCCTGCCATCGACAACCTCAAAGTGCGCATTGAACGAGCGGAGAGGCTGTTGGATACCATCGGCATAAAGCCCGATAGCACGGGCAAACGAACCGCGCGAACGCGCTGTATGCTGGAAAAACTAAAACCGTCAACTGCACAACCAGACAAAAAACCTGGGGGCGTATTAGACCTGTTCGTTGACGGAACCGCGAGTAACGATACTGTGAACGGCTTCAGAGTAGGCTTCTGGCTAGTGAGTTGGTCCGGTAATTACGATCCACCGCCGATATCGCAGAATGACCTCCTGAAATTCACAAACTCGGTGGAGATTATTTTAAGGAGTTCCGGTTGCGCTCCCGCGGCTTCCGATGACACCGTTTTGAGAACTCTCAGCGGACTCAACTACATGATGACTCACGGCATCGTCCGCATACAGCGATACATCACCCATAACGGCACCGGGTTTGCCTATACTGGCGACCATACAAGAAACAAGTTGAATACCATCATCGCGGACCACCTGAACGATCCGAACAGTATTTACTCCTGCTTTAAGGATTACACCGGCGGCGAGTTTGACGGTAATGAACCGCTTCCCGGTGGCACACCGGGAATGCCGAATTTCAGTTACTAGTTGGCCAGCGCAGTGAGTCTCACTTGCGTAGGCGCCGCCTTGTGGGTACTTTTTATCTGCGCTTTCTGAGGAGCAACTCTTCAGTCTTCTGGGCGCGCTGCGCGCGGTCAAGCATCTGGGGAGCATCTTTATTGTTAGGATCGGCCGCCGCTTTCCGGAAGCAATCGATTGCCGCGGAATAATCACCGGCATCCATAAACTCATTGCCTTTTTTTATCAGCGAGTCCGCAGATTCGGCAGGCACGCCAACCGGAGTGATTGCCGAAGGTGCTGTCCGATTTAGTGGCGGAATCACTCCGATTCGATTGGTCACACCAGTAACGCCGGGAACGGAAGCAGCCAGCGTCGCCGCAGACGCGAGATCGTCCTGGCTCGAAACATTTCCGTCGAGAATTACCTCTCGCGTGTCGGATACGAACACTCTGATTGCGGCTTGGCGAAGAGTTGGGGATGGAGCGGTATTCAGCTTCTCGTTCACCGCGTTTTCAATCCTCATTCGGCGGAACGATTGATATTTAAGATATCCGACGCCTGCAACAAGAACGGCTGCCAGCCCTAAGACCATCAGGATCAGGAAATGCTTTAGCCGGAAACGTCGGGGCTGAAGAAACACATGCTGCGCGGCGCTGTTCACCAGCGCCGGGTCCGCAGGCGGATCGGCGCTCACACTGCTGATCGGGGCTGCTTGAGCTGTAACCGGCGCAGCCGGCGGCGTGGCGGTTGAAGGTGGAGTCATTACTTTTGCCGTCACGGACGGCCCGGTTTTGGTTGGGATCGGCGAAGCCTGTGAGCCACGAAACAGCGAAGTGGCGCCAATATCCGGCAGCTGATTTCGCAAAACCTGGTCATCTGGCGCGGCTTGACTCGCCTGTTCATTTGCAACTTCATCCAGTGCAGCCACAAATTCCTCGGCAGTCTGAAATCGTTTTTCCCGCGATTTGTCGATTGCCTTCAGAATCACCCGCGACAAGGACTCCGGAATATTTAACTCCGGAACAACTTCCCGCGGAGACTTCACCGTCCCCTGCATGTGCAGCATCATCAGCGCATACAGCGTGTCACCTTCAAAAGGCAATTGTGCCGTCACCATCTGATAGAGCACAACTCCCAGCGAATAAAGATCAGTGCGGCCGTCGATTTCCCCGTCCGCCTTTTTCCCCATGAACTGCTCGGGCGACATGTAGAGCGGGGTGCCCACCACCATGCCCGTCATTGTCATTCCCGCATTGGCCTCCCCGACGGCTTCCCGAAGCTTCGCAATCCCGAAGTCCAAAACTTTGGCAGTTTCCTGACCCGACTCGTCGGTCGTCAGCAGAATGTTGCCAGGTTTAATATCGCGGTGCACAACTCCTAGTTTGTGCGCCACCCCAAGGGCCCGCGCGACTTGTGCAGTGATTCGAACCGCCCGTGGCGCGCGAAATGGCCCCTGCTCCTGAAGAATCTCGCCGATGTTCTTGCCCTCCACCAGCTCCATCACAATGAAGGGCCGCCCATCTTCGGTGTAATCGAAATCGTCCACCCGCACGGCGTTCGGATGCCGGAGTTTTCGCGTCACCACCGCTTCTTTTTGAAAGCGTTGCAGAAAATTCGCATCTCCGGCGATGACGTCGTTCACGATCTTGATGGCGCACACTTCATTGAACGTGAGGTGCCGGACTTTGTAGACAACGCCCATGCCGCCAACGCCGATCCGTTCCAGAATCTGGTACTTGTTCCGAATGATCATCCCAGGCTGAAGCTCGTGAGCGCTCTGCAGACCGGTCTGGTCGGCGGGACACACGTTATAGTCAGGCGGATACGTCTTCTGACAAGTAGGACAGTATTTCATTGCGTCAGCCCGGGGCTCAGAAATCGGCAGGTCCAGGGTAAGCCCCACAAAATAGCGTCGCACGGAATGCTCAAGCAGAAAAGGATAACTGTCAAGCTCCTTTCACTAATGGTACGACGTTCAGAATACGCCGACGAAAGCTCAGCTCTAATTGACTTCGCTGACGTTTCCTCCTTAAAATCGGCGGCGGCCGGAGATGTTCCGTCGTCGGGATACGCCAGGCCGTGTTCTCAATGAGCTTCCGCCGCCTATACATCGAACTGATTGTATGTTGCGCGATCGTTGTTACTCCTGTTTCCGCTCAGAATCAGAATCTCGATGACATCCGACAAAAGGCCGAAGCCGGAGACGCTAAAGCCCAATGCCATTTGGCTGAGGCGTACCTCGAAGGAAAGGGCATAGCAAAGGATCCCGTGCAAGGGCTTGCCTGGCTACGGAAATCTGCGGATCAAGGCTTTTTCGGGGCCGAATTCGCCTTAGCCTATATGTATCTGAACGGAGCAGCAAAACTTCCGAAAGATCAGCACAAAGCGGCGGAGTGGTTTCGCAAAGCGGCGAAACAGCAAAATAAAGCTTCACAAGATGCTCTGGCCACAATGCTGGCCCAGGGATTGATCTCGGCGGAAGAAGCGAACTGGCGGGAAGGCGAGCGAGCGGTATCCAAAACGCCGCCGCAAACTGTTGCACACACGGTTCCGAGTCCACCGAAAGACGCAAAAGCTAAACCGGCGCCATTTTCTCTTGCCGAGATCGAAACCGGAATCACCGGCGGCATAACGAGCAAGCGGATGGGAACTCTGGTTCAAAAATTCGGGGTGGATTTCAAGTTGAACGCAGCAGCCCGAAAACGTCTGGCAGATAAAGGCGCAGACGATGGTTTGCTTGCCACGATAGCGGCTTCCTGGCGCTCGCTCTGATCGTGCGGTCCAAGAAACTGCGCCCAATCCGCGCAAACCGCCAGCCTTGCGATATATTCTCAGCGTGCTCAAGACTAAACTTGCATGGTTGCTGCTAGCCTGCTATCCAATCTGCGTGGTCACTCCGTCGCCGCCGGCTTCTTATCAATATTTTCGTCTTGGCAACCGGAATGACGTCCCGACAAAGCCGGTCGCGGGCGTCGCCATGATGGGCGGCGGCAGCGATCTCGACGAGGCCTTTGCCTGGCTGTGCAACAAAGGGAACGGCGGAGATTTTCTGATTCTCCGTGCGAGCGGCAATGACGATTACAACTCGTACGTAAACAAACTCTGCAAGACAAATTCAGTTGCTACGTTGATTATCCCCAACCGTGAGGCGGCCGAAGATCCCGCGGCAGCGGAAATTATTCGAAAGGCGGAGGTAGTGTTCGTCGCCGGAGGAGATCAGGCGAATTACATTCGCTGGTGGAAGGGAACTCCGGTGCAGACCGCGATCAACGAGAATGTACACGCGGGCAAGCCGATTGGCGGTACCAGCGCGGGACTGGCGGTCGAGGGCGAATTTGTGTACAGCGCGATGGGCGACAAGCCCGACGACAAGAATCTGTCGTCGGCGGAAGTATTGCTGAATCCTTATTTCGAACGCGTAACCCTGACCCGCGATTTCTTGAAGGTTCCTCATCTGCAGAATCTGCTAACCGATTCGCACTTCGTCAAGCGCAATCGCATGGGACGGTCGCTGGGATTTCTGGCGCGCATTATGAAAGATGGCTGGAGCCAATCGCCTCGAGAGGTCGCGATCGACGAGAAGTCGGCCGTGCTAGTGGAAGCAGATGGTAAGGCGACGGTCGCAGGCACGGGGAAGGGAGCATATTTTCTGCGCCCGCTGCAGCCGCCAGAGGTTTGCGAAAAAGGGGCGCCGCTTACATTTCGGGAGGTAAGCGTATATCGAGTCACAACGGGCGCCCACTTCGACTTGACCTCATGGATGGGCAAGGGAGGCACAGCGTATTCGCTCTCGGTGGAGCGAGGCACGATTGAAAGCACCCAGTCGGGGACTGGAATCTACTGAAAGGACTTCTCGGTCAAAATTGCGTCGCGAAATGGTTCTGAAAGGCTTACCGGCAAAACGAATCCGTCAGTCGATCTTTGGAGATCGGATTCATTTGCCAGGCGTGAACCGTGATGAGTTCGGCATGGCCTTCCAATTTAACCTTCAAGGCGCCGGATGGAATCTGATAGACCCGCTTCGTAAGGGAAGTGGTTCCGTTGGCGAAGACTTCGAGCACCGATCCGTCGAGAAATATATGCAGATGCACTGGCGATCCAAAAGCTCGGGGGAGCGGCGCGGAGACTTGATCCACTCGAAGTTCGCACCTGCCGGCCTTATTAACGCCGGAGATTGTGACGAAATTGTCTCCAGCCTCAGATTGCAAGTGAAGGTCGAAGTCTCCCATGGGACGGAGCTCAAGTTCCAGTTCGGCGGCCAGATCATGGATACGGAGAGCCTCGAGGAGCCTGTGACGCGGTACGGGGGAAGTGTGGTGAGAGATGCTGACATGCGCTCCCCTAAGTTGGAGGGCAGCAGGTGCGACGTTCATTTGCAGTTCACTCTCCGAGTTCAGCGACAAGACTCGCGGCAGCGACATAACTCCCGCCCATCCCGCGGCGATCAGGTCGGCATCGGGTCTGGTTTCGGTGATCCATCCCCATAGAATGCGATTGCCGTCTGCATCGAGCATGGTCTTCGCCGCATAGTACGCGCCCCAATCGACCACTCCTTCTTTCTCCGGCGAGAAGCGCTGCTTCGCGTATGTGCCAACCTTCCATCGAACTTTTCCCATCGTTGAAATCAGCAGTACGTGTTTGTTTCCGAGGGGAAAGAAGTCTGGGCACTCCCACATTTCTCCCGAATCGACCGGATTGACTGACTTATCGTTCGTTGATGTGCCTTCAACCAGTGGATGCAGATACGTCCATCGGCGCAGATCGGGGGAGCTGTAAAGAAGAACAGATCCTCCCTTGTGGGCAATGCCCGAGCCCAGAATCAGCATCCAGAGATTGCCTTCGCGCCATAGGCAGGGATCGCGAAAGCCGGTGACAACCAGCTCCTCCGGAGGAGCCGCGATCACAGGTTCGGGCAGTTTTTTCCAGATGCGCAGGTTGTCGTCTTGCGCCACCGCGAGGCATTGCACTTCGCGCCAGGTGTGCACTCCGTCGCGCAAGGTAGCATCGGCATCAGAAGTTGGCGGAGCCACGCCGGTATAGATCACGGTGGGTGTGCCGTTGTCGAGAACTGCGCTGCCACTGAAAACGCCGTCGCGGTCCGGCCCGCCGGGAGTGGGAGAAGAGCAATCGCTTCGTGCTGCCAGTGAATCATGTCGGTGCTGGTGGCATGCGCCCAGTTCATATTGCCCCAGACTGCTGCCTGCGGATTGTATTGGTGGAACATGTGATAGCGCCCGCGGAAAAAGATGGGTCCGTTGGGATCGTTCATCCAATTGTGCGCGGGAAGCAGATGAAATTGCGGACGCAGAGGATCGGACGCCAATTTCCGGCACAGGCCGGCAGTGTCCGGAGTGCCAGTGAAACGCGACAAGCGACTCCATCCACGGCCTAGCGCGGCTGCACCGGAGATCTGCAAAAAGGCTCGCCGAGAGAATGTCATGGCTGAAGGCCCCGGACGAGTCGAACCGCCAGCCCGAGGTCGTCCTATGTCATAACACACAAACGATCGCGTTTACGTTAGATATAATGCGACAAAGATAGAGCATCTTCCATTCATCGTGTTCCGAAACCCTCTTAGGCTCGCTCCCCTGTTTGACGCAATCTTGTTTGACGCAATCCTGTCCGTCGCAATCTTCGCGGCGGGAAGTGGGTCTTTCGCGCAGAAGACATCCGCTCACTCAAAATCCCAGGGACAGCCGGCCCAGCTGGCCCTTCGAGCGTGGAGAACAAGCCCTGAAGACGGGAGATCTCGCCCGCGCGCGGGCTGAATTCGAGAAAGCGGTTCACCTCGCGCCAAGCGATGCGGAAGCGCTCTCCGCCCTGGGTTGGGTGCTGGCCGAGCAGGGCGAAGCGGATGCCGCAGTGTCACGTCTTCGAGCCGCAGTCAAGATTAAACCCGGGCTGGTTGAGGCGCGGCTGACGCTGGCAGGCGTGCTGTCTCAGCTGGGGAAGGCGGCGGAGGGCGAACAGGAAGCGCGCGCCGCCGTGAAGATTGCGCCGGGGAACGCGGAGGCTCATCGCACGCTGGCGAAGATTCTGAGTCAACGGCCCGGAGAAGAAGCTTTATCGGAGATGCGCCGCGCAGTGGAACTGGCTCCGCAGCGCGCCGACTTGCGGGATGACCTCGGGAATATTCTGGCACAGCGAAATCAGTTTGCCGATGCCGAAGTCGCGTTCAAAGAAGCATTGCGCTTACAACCGAATCTCGAGCAGGCGCACTTTCATCTGGGCGTAGTGTTCTTGCAGGCCCAGCAACTGGACCAGGGCGCCAGCGAATTGCGGACGGCGATCGAGTTGGCCCCGCAAGATGCTGTGGCGCATTACTACCTGGCGAAGACTCTGACTGCGCAAGCCAAGAGTGTCGATGCGTTGCAGGAGTTGCGGAAGGCTGCGGCGTTCAAGCCGGACTGGTTTGAATTGCAGATTGATTTGGGCGTTGCCTGCCAGCATGCCGGGGACGCGGACGGCGCCGTGGCCGCGTTTGGCGAGGCGGTACATCTGCGTCCCCAGGATGCCGAGGCGTACAACGATCTTGGTTTAGCGCTGGTGCAGAAGGGGGACGCGGGGGAAGCGATCTCCAAATTCAAAACTGCGGCGCGACTGCGTCCGGACGACGGCACGTTTCGCGGAAATTTAGCGATCGGGTATATGCAGCGGGCGGACTTCGATGCAGCCATTACGGAACTGGAAGCTGCACTGAAGTTGGCGCCGGAAAACGCCTCGCTGCACTACAACCTGGGTTTGGCCTACAAGCTAAAAGATCAGCTCGACAAGGCGATTCCCGAATTTCAGAACGCGATCCGCCTGCAGCCCGACTTGGCCGATGCGCACTACACTCTGGGAGTTTTGTTCTGGCAACAAGGGGAGTTCGACAAGGCGACGGAGGAACTGGAGAAGGCGATTCAGAATCAACCCAACTACGCCGAAGCTCATTACACTCTGGGGACGATTTTCAAGCAGCAGGGAAAACTGCCGGAGGCCGAGGCGGCCCTGCGGGAGGCAATTCGTCTGCAACCTGATTTTGCGGGAGCGCATACCACGCTGGCCGCGGTGCTGCGGCAGTTGGGCGACGCGCAGGGCGCGGCCGAGGAAGCAAAGGCGGGGGCGAAGATCGCCACCGCTACCAACAGTCTGCAAGCCGCGACGTTTTCGACGAACTCGGGAAAAAGACTGCTAAGTACGGGAGATGTGGTCGGGGCCATCGCGCAATTCCGCTCGGCTATCCGCGCAGATCCGAATTATGCTGCGGCGCATTTTCAGCTCGGTCTAGCATTGAGGAAGCAAGGGCACAACGACGAAGCGACGAAGGAATTTCAAAAGGCCGCGGAGTTGGATCCAAATTTAACGCCACCGGAGACATAGCGCAGCCGAGTCGAAGTTTTCAGTTGCTGCGATTGCGAACCGATATCAAATCCGTCATCACCGGGACTCCATGCACGATCTTCACGTGCAGAAGCGCTTCGAAGGGCTTCAGTTCGCCTGGCTTCGCGACCTTCAATCGCCTTAGCAATTCCTTGACGGAATCTTCCCGGCAAACATACTCAACCGCCGCTTGGGTACCGAACGTGGTATCGCCTGCCAGAATCAGAATGGAGCGCGATGGATCCAGCCCGGGCAGAAGACTCACGACTGCGTAGTCCTCGGTGGTCGGCTGATTGGCGGGCGTTCCCAAAAACACTCTCGGCTCGCCGGGAAGCGGATGAACGTTCTGCACAGCCAGATCCCCATTTCGGGGCCCGGAATCAAGCCGCCGAAATACAAATTCCTGAGTTCCAGGAATATCCAGCAGAGTGAGATTTTCGGAGGGGGAGCCAACGAAAATCAGGTCGTTATTCTTGGCGTCGTCGAGAGAGAACAGGGCGCCGCGCTTGACCCGAATCGGCCGATTTAGGAGGGCGAAAACGTGGTCCAGTTCGTGAATGGCCAACACCTCTCCCACGCCAGTGTAGTGGTCGAGAATGAAACTCTGTGCGTCGGATGAAGGGTTGAAGTACCGCATGCCGGTTTCAGGCCTTCCGACAAAGCTGCCATTGCTGAAGATCACCCAGGGCTGCTGGGGGCCAGTCAAGAAACGATTCCAAAAAATCTGATAGGCTGCGGGAGCAGCCTGACTGCCAGCCTGCATGCGCAGGCGTTGCGACAGCAGGATGGCGGTGGTCAACAACGACGCCGCAAGCACAACCGAAAAAACTGCAACGGTCATCACCCAACCGCGGGTGAAGCGGGGGGCCTCCTTCTTCTCCGCGGCAGGTTCGAGAAGCAGAGCCGCCGCGGCTTGAACTCCTAATTTGGGCGAGCGCAAGTGAAACGTCAGCGCGTACGATCCCTTGGGAATCTCGACCACAATCGGATCGTCGGGGCCTTCGTGCGCGTAGTATTCAGCCAGCTTCACTCGCAGGCGCCCGGCCTGTACCCGCACCGTAGAGTCGCTCTGAGGATCGAATCCGGCCGGACGGCCCAGAACTTCAGTGGCAATCTGATACTCCTTGAGGGCGATGCCGGGATGATCAAGACAGTGTTCAGCGAGGTAGCGCAGCAGTTTGCACAGAGATTCGGAACTGTGCAGGCTATGACTTTTAATAAGTTTATCTATTTGCTGGAAGCATTGTTGCCGACCGATCGTGAAGGAGTGAGTGACAGCCATAGCACCGGCAAGTAACAAGTCTTCGTATCTTACTGCAATGCTGGGACTTTACTCCAGTAACGGTATCACACTTAGTGAAACCTAATCCAGTTAATTGTTTTGTACTACGACTGCACGTTGTGTCGTCGAGTCTCCCTCTGCATTTCCGGGGCACATTCGTGGGGCAAAGTCTGAGGAGGAAGTTCATGAAAAGATCATTTTGGATCTTAGCGGCTGTGTGCAGTCTTCTGTGCTGTCTATGGGTGCCGAGCGCACTCGGTCAGGCTGTCTACGGCAGCATTCTGGGTTCGGTGACAGACCCGTCCGGAGCTGCGGTGAACGGTGCCAAGATCACGGTCACGAGCCAGACCAAGAATGTTTCTACCGAGACCACGAGCAACGAAAGTGGCAACTACGACGTTACCCACTTGATCCCAGACGTGTACGTCGTGCGCATCGAAGCTCAGGGCTTCAAGGTCCTTGAGTTTAAAAACATCCAGGTATCTGCGGACGCCGGAGAGCGAGTGGACGGCCGCTTTCAAGTTGGCGGTTCCTCGGAGACGGTGGAGGTGACCAGCGAAGCGCCTCAGCTTAAGACCGACCGCGCTGACGTCTCGGTCGAGTTCAGCAGTAAACAGCTTGAAGAGCTTCCTATCTTCAACCGAAACTTTCAGAGCCTCGAGCTGCTTTCGCCGGGAACTCAGGTCATCACGGGCTGGGGTCATGCGGCCACGGAAAACCCTCAGGGCAGCAAGCAGATCTTCGTGAACGGCCAGCACTTCAGCGGCACTGGGTACGAATTGGACGGCACCGACAATCAGGATCCGATTCTAGGAATCATCATCGTTAACCCGAGTCTCGACTCGGTCACGGAAACCAAGATCGCAACCCAGAACTATGACGCCGAGTTCGGCAAGGCTTTGGGTGGGATCATGTCAGCCCAGACCAAGTCTGGCAGCAATTCCTTCCATGGCAGCGGCTACTTCTATGACTTGGATCCGGTGAGCCCTGCGACGAATCCATTTACCGGCTCGCCCTCGCCGAACAACTGGAAGCAATTTGGCGCCGCTGTCGGTGGACCCATCATCAAGAACAAGCTGTTCTTTTTCGGCAACTACGAAGGGACCCGGCGTACCTCGGGAGTCACTCTCTCCATCTCGGTTCCCACAAATTTGGTTCGCTCCACTTGCCTTACCGCGGGCAGCCCGAACTGTGACCTGAGCGAATATCTAACTGCAAACTTGGGCGGTGGCGCTGGCCAGGTTTATAACCCGTGGCAAGCTGACGGGTCGCGCACTGCATATGTCAACAACAGCATTCCGATGAGCGTGCTGCAGACGTACGACCCTACCGGAGTGGCTGAGCATATCCTAGTCTTTACTGCCGAAACCCAATGCAACCGGCGTTAACAACGGCACGGTCGACAACTATTCGGCCAGCGGAAGCGGCAGCTTCAACGACTATCAATACACGGGACGTGTCGACTACACTGCGAGCCAGAAGTTGCAGATTTTCGGCCGCTACACGCACGCTCATTTCCTGCTCTCCGGTAAACCCGTCTTTGGAGACCAAATTGGCGGACCCGGGCTGGGCTACCTGGGGTTGGCAGGTCAGTCCCTGATTCAAAATTACAGCTTGGCAACGGGCTTCAACTACACGCTGAGCAGCAGCCTGCTGACGGATTTCCGCTTCGGATACTTTCGCTACAATCCGCATTCCACAAAGTATGACCCGACCGTGGCTGCGGCAACTGCCCTCGGACTCCCCGGCCTGAACACTTCCGATCCCTCGACCGGCGGCCTGCCGGCCCTTGTCTTTGACCAGACCATCGGCGTCAATACGAGTGGTTCCAACGGCATAGGAGAGGGTCTCAACATCAGCCGCTGCAACTGCCCCCTAATCGAAAAAGAGCAGGGTATTCAGTTCGTGAACAACTGGACAAAAATGAAGGGCAACCATCAATTCAAGTTCGGTGTCGATCTGCGGCACGCAACCAACTTGCGAATACCCTCGGACGCTAACCGTACCGGCATTCTCAACTTCAATCACCAGGGTACTTCCAACAACGGCGCCGGTGGTTTGGATCTCGCCACTTTCCTCTTCGGGGAAACAACCGCCTTCAATCGATATGTTGGTTCGCCCACGGAACAGAATTCGATCGAAACGCAGAACCGGTATTTTTTGTACGCGCAGGACACTTGGCGCGCGACTCAAAAGCTGACCGTAAACTACGGCCTGCGCTGGGAGTTCTACACTCCAGAGTACGTAAATGGCAAGGGCAACGGCGGCTTCGCTGTGCTTCCGGAAGGCGTGATTCGAGTTGCGGGTTACGGCGGCATCGGTATGAATGGAAACACCAAAAACAACTACAAACTGTTCGCCCCACGGCTTGGAATCGCGTATGAGATAAATCCCAAGACCGTGGTGCGCATGGGCTACGGACGCAGCTTCGACATCGGCGTCTTTGGGTCGCTGTTTGGACACACTGTTACCCAGAACCTGCCGGTTCTAGCCAATCAAACCATCAACGGCCCCACCAATGACAACAAGACCCCGGCGTTCAATTTCATCACTACGGGACCGGCGCCCAATCAATTTCCCGTGGTTCCTTCCAACGGGATACTTCCGCTGTTCGGGCCTTGCGCTCCTGGATCGACTGGCACGTGTTTAGCGCAAAATGTGGGGCCCCACATTCGGCCAGACAAGCTCGTAGCGCCCACGGTGGACGCGTGGAACGCCACCGTGCAGCGGCAACTCACCAACAAGACCAGCCTGGAAGTGGCCTATGTCGGCAACCATGGGAGCCATGTATTCAAGGGAACTGGCAATAGCTACAACCCAAACCAGGCGACGGTTGTGGGCTTCCCCACTCTGACCTACAACCAACGAGCGCCGTATAATAACGCCTTTTCGACTCCCTACACTGATCAGAACGGCGTAACGACTAACGTAATTTGCTGCTCCGGTTACAGCTTTGGCTATAACGGCGACGATGGGACCAACAAGTACAACTCGCTGCAAATCAAACTCGACCACCGGACGGCTGCCGGGTTGACCCTCAACGCCTATTACACCTACGCCAAGACCTACGACAACGACGGCAGTTACCAGCCTGATCTCACTCAGGGGTGGGGGCGTCAGGACAACAACCGCGACAACGTTTTGATTTTGACCTCGCTTTACGAATTGCCGTTCGGCAAAGGCAAGCACTTCCTGGGCAATATCGGCCGGGGGGCAGACATGGTGCTTGGCGGATGGCAGTGGAACGCTACCATGATCATCGGCAGCGGTCTGCCGTACTCTCCTGGCTACAACGAGTGCAATTCAGACAGAGATACCGGGCCGTGCCGTCCCAGCCTCACCGGTAGCTTCAACGAAGGTGCCGGCAGCTTCAACAATCAAACCAGGCAGGTCGTCTACTTTACCCCGGTGGCCCCGCTTGCCACTAACGGCGCTGTCAGCGGACCATTCACGCGTCCCCAAGTTGCGGCTTTCGGTAACATCCATCGCAACCAATTTACGGGGCCGGGCGAGTTCATGTCTGATATGTCCATCTTCAAGAACTTCACGATTACTGAGAACGTCAAGGCTCAGTTCCAGGCGGAGTTCTTCAACGTGTTCAACCATCCCGTCTATAACCTGCCAGGTAACACGTGCATTGACTGCTCCGGGGCTGGCATCATCAACAGCTTGGAGGGTGACAGCATGATGCGGCAGTTGCAGCTTGGCTTCCGGGTCACCTTCTAACCGCGGCGGTCAACCACGAAAGAACCTGGGGGAGCCAACGGCTCCCCCAGATTTTCTGATAGGTACGTATGATCTTTTTCCCCTCGTTTCCGGTTGGCATCCGGGAAGGCTTTTCAGGACGAATACCGCCGGGAATGGAACGATGAAAAAGAAAGTCGTGGGGCTCGGCGAAGTGCTCTGGGATCACCTCCCGGAGCGTACCTGTCTCGGCGGTGCGCCCGCGAACTTCGCCTACATCACGACTCTCATGGGCGATCAGGGCATTGTGGCCAGCCGGGTGGGTGAGGATTCACCGGGACTCGAAGCTCTGCGGCGCATGGAGGAACTCGGCCTCAACATCGATTATGTCCAGACCGACCGCCAGCATCCGACGGGCACGGTAAAGGTTGAACTCGATGGCAACGGCCTGCCGCGATTCGAGATTCTGCGCCCCGTCGCCTGGGATTTTCTCCAGTGGACGGCGGATTGGGCATTGCTTGCCAAAAAAGCGGATGCCGTCTGTTTTGGATCGCTGGCGCAACGTTCGGAACAGAGCCGCGCAGCCATTCGGCATTTCCTGAATGCCACTGCGCCGGGCACGCTGAAGGTCTTCGACGTTAATCTTAGGCAGTCCTATTACTCCCAGGAAGTGCTCTCGGAATCGATGAAACTGGCTGACATCGTCAAGCTGAACGACGACGAGCTGCCGAAAATCATGAGCCTGAACCAAGTCCCGCACAAAGACGATATCTTGTCGGCGGAGTGGCTAATCCGCGCTCACGATCTGAAACTGGTTTGCATCACGCGTGGCGGACGCGGAAGTCTGCTGGTTCGCCGCAGGGATTCAAGCGAGCATCCCGGCTTTCGAGTTCGCGTGGCAGACACGGTCGGTTCGGGAGACGCCTTCACCGCGGGACTGGTGCACGAGTATCTACACGGCGCCTCTCTGGGTCTGATGAACGAAGTGGCGAATCTGGTGGGGGCATGGGTTGCCAGCGAAGTGGGTGCCATGCCGGCGCCGAAGCGCGGGGCGCTGGAACACTCGCTGGCCGAGATTCGCTGAGGCAGCTGATGCGCTCGATCAAACTAATCGCGGAACTTTGGGAGATGGCGAAAATCAGATCGGTTGGATTTTAGCCGAGCCTGTCGGCTTTAGATCCAGGCCGATCAAGGGTTTTAACCGAGGTCTGGCGAACTGCCGATCTAAATGGTTCGCAGAGGGGTGTTCCACCCGGGAGAGCCGGCCTTCGGCCAGCAGTCGTGCGTGCGAATCCTCCTAGGTGGGGATTGAATCTGCGGTTTGAATCCAGTGGGCGTACGCTGCTTCATTGCACCATTCCGCCAATCGGGGCATTACGCGGGCGTGAGATCCAGAGCCGCGGAATCCTTTCATAGCCTGTTCGCTCTGCCACGCCGTCAAAGTCCAAAATGTCAGGCCAGAGTCGATGAGCACTCTTCCGCCTAAAAAGCCAGTTGCTCTCAGCACTTGGCGCTGACTCAGAAACGTACGCCACAAGAACGACGGAAGAAATCTCACAGATCGAACTCGCAGGCGCGTAACCGATGCAAGCATACCCCTTCATACCTTCTGCCGATTCTTAAATCGCGTAATCGCAAACCTGTTTTATTCTATGACGCAGCCGTCACCGCCGCCGGCAAACTGGCAGTCTGACGCAGCGGTTCGCCCAGCGCCCTCATCACATTGCCGAATCCCGCGAAGTCGAGAGACTGCGGACCATCCGAGAGCGCGCGTTCGGGACATGGATGCACCTCGATAATCAAACCGTCAGCTCCGACCGCAACTGCCGCTCGCGAAACGGCCGCAATCAAGCTCTGCTTACCCGTACCGTGCGAAGGATCGGCGATCACCGGCAGATGCGACAAATCGCGCGCCAAGGCCACGGCAGCCAGGTCGATCGTATTGCGCATTTCGGTTTCGAAGGTCTTGATGCCGCGTTCGCATAGAACAACTTGTTCATTACCTCCAGAAAGAAGATATTCAGCCGCCAGCAGCCACTCTTTCACCGTGGCGGACGGACCTCGCTTCAGCAGAATGGGCTTATTTACGGTCGCGAGACGGCGCAGCAAAGCGAAATTCTGCATGTTGCGCGCACCCACCTGCAGCATGTCAACATGTTCACAGATCACGTCAACGTCCTCGGTGCTCATCACTTCCGTCACGACAGGCAGACCTGTCTCCTCTCGCGCCTCCTGCAGAATCTTGAGCGCCTCCAGGCCAAGGCCCTGAAAGTCATAGGGCGACGTGCGCGGCTTGTAGGCTCCGCCCCGCAGCATCGCGGCCCCGGCACGCTTCACGGCATGCGCCGTGTCGAGCAATTGCGCGCGCGATTCCACCGAACACGGGCCTGCGATGACCACGACTTCAGGCCCACCAAACGCGACGCCATTTATTTTTACCACCGAGCGCTCGGGCTTCACTTGGCGGCTCACCAGTTTGAAGGGCTGGGCAATGGCGACGACATTGTCCACTCCGGGTGCAACCTGTAGCGCTTCGATCTCGTGCCGGCGTCCGCTGCCTACCGCCGCCACAATGGTCCGCTCGGTGCCTCGCGTTACGTGCGGCTGGTACCCGGCTTCGCGGATCCGTTCAATCACATGGTTGATTTCGAACTCGGTAGCTTTCTCTGACATGTTGACAATCATCGGAATGCTTCTCCTTGTAAGTTCTTTCAGAAAACAAAAGCCGCGATCCTGGGATCGCGGCTTGCGGCTAAGCTTGTTTAGTTTAGGTGGCCGTCAGTGGCTCAACCTCACTTCAAGCTGCTCCGCAGCCGCTTCCCCTGTAAACCAGAAGTAAGCGGTAAACACGGTGCCTGAAGTAAATCGAGTCATAAAAGCTCCTGTCGCAATACCAACCGGACAAAATTAGGCCGAACAGCTGAATTGCCTGTCTACTGGATCGAACTGGCGGCGGTTGAGAATACGTTATTGGCATTCGATCCGATCAACCGCACCGTTCCCACCACCAGAACCAGGATCACGGCCAACATCACGGCGTATTCGGCGATGTCTTGCCCCGCATCTTCCGCCCAAAGCCGATCTATCAATTTCCGCATTTGCTCCTCCAGCCCGCTATCAGTGTCTTGAGAGAAGATCTGAACCTAAACCAAGTGAAGACCATGATGCACGCTGGCGAAGGTCCTTGTCAATGCGCGTTTTCCGATTTTTCGGCGAACAATCAGTACTGCGGAACAGGCGCTGGAGGCGGGATTTCCGGAGTATTCACCGATAATGGAGCAAACCGCTGGGGCAGCAACTCCTCGGCCGACTGCTGGGCGTAGCTCAGAACCCGATTCGGAAGGATGCCCAGATAGAGCGTAGCCGCCACGCTAAGCGCGAGCGCAATGCCCAATCCAAAGGGGATCGGAGTAACGGGGACCGGCTTGCGCGATTCCCGCATGTACATCACGACGATGATGCGGAGATAATAATAAGCGCCAATCGCGCTGTTGATCAGGCCGATCAGCGTGAGCCCAATTAGGTGGGCCTTGATGGCGGCGCTGAAGACGTAAAACTTGGCGAAGAACCCCCCGGTCATGGGGATGCCGATCAGCGAAAGCAGGAAAATCGTGAGCGTCGCCGCCAGCAGCGGAGAAGTGCGGTTAAGGCCCTCGTAGTCTTCCAGCGTCACATAGCGCTCGCCTGCATTGCCGAAATGGCTCACCACCGCGAATGCACCCACGTTCATGGCGGCATAGGACGCTGTGTAGAACATGGCGGCAGAAATTCCGGCCACCGAATTCTCGGAACTGTTCATGGCGAAGGCCATCAGCAGATATCCGGCGTGCGCAATCGAAGAGTATGCCAGCAGCCGCTTGACATTGTTCTGCATCAGAGCGCCTACGTTGCCTAAGGTCATCGAAAGCGCCGCCGCCATCCACAGGAGCCAAAATCGCCCTGGTGCGTTAATGGTGAATACAACTCGCAACAACACGGCAAAGGCCGCTGCTTTCGGCGCAGTCAACATGAAACCCACAATGGGTGCGGGTGCGCCCTCATACACATCGGGAGTCCAGATGTGAAACGGAGCAGCGGCTACTTTAAATCCGAGGCCGACAAACATCAGGGCCATGGCCACATACGCAAGTAATGGGACCGGGCTTTCCCGCAGCTTCTGGCTAATCTGATCGATGTTGGTGAATCCAGTCGCGCCGAACATAAGCGCCACCCCATACAGAAAAAATGCGGTAGCGAACGATCCCAGCAAAAAATATTTTAGTGACGACTCGCTGCTGGAAGCCTCGTTGCGTCGGAATCCCGTCAGAATATAAGTGGAGATGGAAGAAATCTCCAAGGCGATGAATATCAGAACTAATTCGACGGCAGACGACATCAGGGCCATGCCGACCGTACCGAAAAGAATGAGCGCGTAATATTCGCCGGCACGAATTTTCTCCACCGCCATGTACTCGAACGAACTGAGGATCACGATCGCCGCAATAGCGATGATCAGAAAATGAAAGAACACGCTGAAGTCGTCTACCTTCACCATGTTCGAGAAGGCGAGGCCCGGCGATTGCGCCATATACCAGGTGGCGAGCAGTCCGGCAACGGCGCCGCCCAGTCCGATAAAGCCCAGCAGCTTCTGGCTTTGATCCTCATTCACCAGAGGATCGAGCACCATGATCAGGATGCCGAAACCAGACAGCACCAGTTCGGGCAGAATGCGAACATAATCCACGCCCTGGGGAATCGTCTGCAACAATGTGGCCGGGAGCATGATCACGGTCCCACCACCTTGCTGACCACTTGCGTAAATGGAGCCAGCGCAGCCTGCACCGCAGGATCAATCGCGCCCAGCCACAGAATCGGAGCCACGCCCATCACGAGGGCAGCGACTGCACAGGGCCATACCGCAGCCTTTTCAAACGCAAAAAGATCGTGCAGCGCGTTGTTCCTGGGATTCGTTACTTTTCCGTAAAACACTCTCTGGTACATCCACAAGAGATAGCAGGCGCTCCAGATCACACCCGTGGCGGCGAGAATTCCATAGATGGCGCGTGCCTGGAAGGCACCGCTCAGAACCAGGAACTCGCCAATGAATCCGTTAAGCAGTGGAAGTCCAACCGAAGCCAGCACGATAAATAAATATGAGGCTGCATAGACTGGCATGGGAGTAGCGAGACCGCCGAACTCCGAAATCTCGTAGGTATGGCGGCGCTCGTGCAGAATTCCCACAAGCATGAAAAGAGCGCCGGTAGAAACACCGTGAGCCAGCATCACAAACATCGCGCCGTTCAATCCCGCCTGCGTGAAGCTGAAGATTCCCAGCACCACAAAGCCGAGGTGGCTGACCGAAGAGTAGGCGATCAGCTTCTTCATGTTTGGCTGTACCATCGCAACCAGCGCGCCGTAGATGATCCCGATCAGCGCCAGCGTCATGATCCAGGGAGCATTGTGGCGAGCTTGCTCTGGGAACAATCCCAGATTGAACCGCAGCAGCCCGTAAGTCCCCATCTTCAGCAGCACGCCGGCCAGCAGGACAGACCCAGCCGTCGGCGCTTCTACGTGTGCGTCGGGCAACCATGTGTGAAACGGGAACAGCGGAACCTTCACCGCGAAGGCCAGAAAGAAGCCGAGGAAGAGCCACTGCGCCGCGGCCGGGAAGTTCGGCACGGCACCGCGCGCAATCTGATCGCGAATCACGACGAAATCGAAGGTGCCGGTGTGTGCGTACAGCCAAAGAATGGCCGCCAGCATAAACACCGAGGCGATCATGGTGTACATGAAGAACTTCACCGCCGCATAAACCTTGCGCTCGTGCCCAAAGACGCCGATCAGCAGGGCCATCGGGATCAGAGTCGCTTCCCAGAAGAAATAAAAGAGGAAGAGGTCCAAAGAAGTGAAGACTCCGATCAACGCCGTCTCGAGAATCAGCAGAAGAACGAAAAATTCTTTCACCCGGTCGCGCACCGATTTCCAGGAAATCAGCACGCACAGGGGCGTAAGGAAAGTAGTCAGAACCACCAGCCACAGAGAGATTCCGTCCATGCCCATGTGGTAGTGAATGTTGGGAACGGAAATCCACACACGGTCAACTTCATACTGAAATCCGGCCTGAGGACGATGAAAGTGAACGGGCAGGTGCAGAGAAAGCAAAAAAGTCAGCAGCGAAAAGACCAGAGCGAAAATGCGAATATCGCGATCGCGCCGGGGAAACACCATCAGCAGCAACGCGCCCACCAGAGGGGCGAAGGCTACGAGGGTGAGAATGTAAGCGCTCCAGCTGTCCGTGCTCATCGCACTCCCATCCAGATCATGTACGCAATCACCACCGCAGACCCGGCCGCAATCCAGCCCGCATAAGACCGGATATTCCCGGACTGCATGTGCCGCACTTCGTCGGAAACATGCCGCGCTCCATCGGCCGCGTTGTTTACCGTGTCGTCGATAACCTTGCGGTCAACCCCCTGCCATAGGATCGCGGTCGATCCCAGAATCAGAGGCTTGACGAACAGTTTCGAGTAGAACTCATCGACGTAGTATTTGTTCAAGACCGCCGTGTAGAAGCCGTTCAAAGAGTCGGCGATCCTATCGGGCAAACGTGGGTTCCGGTAATAGAGCAACCACGCCAGTCCGAGGCCGAGCAACGCCGCCAGCACTGAGATGGCAGTAAACATCAGTTCGGTAGACACCTCGGTTTTGGGCTCAGTGCCTTCAGTCTGCCGCTCCGTTGCACCCTTTTCGCCCATTTGTGTATTGCTATCGGCCGGCAGCGTGGAGCGAAATACAGGGCCCAGAAAGTGATCGAAGCGATTATTGCCGCCCAGTGACCCGGGCACGCCCACATACCCGCCGACAACTGATAGGACTGCCAGAATCACCAGAGGCACGAGCATGACCCTCGGACTCTCATGAATTCCAGACGAGTGTTCAGAGTGCGCGCCGGGCGTTGTGTTGTGAGCGGAATGAATCCCGCGCCCGTGATCCGCCTCCGCCGCACCACGATATGCACCGAAGAATGTCAGGAACCAGAGCCTAAACATGTAGAACGAAGTGATAAACGCCGTGACCAATCCCACAAACCAGTAAATCCAACTCGCCTGGTAAGCTCGCCACAGAATTTCGTCTTTGCTGAAGAAGCCCGCTAGTCCGGGGATGCCGGCGATCGCCAACGTGCCCGCCGTCATCGTCCAGAATGTCCATGGAATCTCGGTCCGCAATCCGCCCATCTTTCGCATATCCTGCTCGCCCCCGACCGCGTGAATCACTGACCCGGCCGCCAGGAACAACAGGCCCTTGAAGAACGCGTGCGTCATCAGGTGGAAGATGCCGGCGGAGAACGCTCCCACGCCGCAAGCCATGAACATGTATCCGAGTTGCGAAACGGTGGAGTAAGCGAGAACCTTCTTGATATCGGTTTGCGCGATGCCAATCGTTGCGGCAAAAAATGCAGTGAGCGTTCCAATCACAGCGACAACCATCAGTGCAATTGGCGCACGCTCAAAGATCACGTGCGACCGCGAGACCATGTAGACGCCGGCAGTAACCATGGTCGCGGCGTGAATCAACGCAGAAACCGGCGTTGGACCTTCCATCGCGTCAGGCAGCCACACGTAAAGCGGAATCTGCGCCGACTTGCCGCACGCGCCGACCATCAACAGAATGCCAATCGCTGTGAGAAGCCCGGCGCCTGTAGTTTCCGGCGCAATGGGCTGAACTTGCCCAAAGACCTGCGCAAAGCTCAGCGAACCGTAGTGCTGAATGATCAGAAAAAGGGCAATGAGAAATCCAAAGTCCCCAATGCGGTTGACGATGAACGCCTTCTTCCCGGCTGAAGCCGCCGAATCTTTCGTGAACCAGAATCCGATCAGCAGATATGACGCGAGTCCCACGCCCTCCCACCCAATGAACATGACCAGATAGTTGTTGGCCAGGATCAGGGTCAGCATGAAAAACATGAAAAGGTTTAAGTACGCGAAGAAGCGGTAGTAGCTAGGGTCGTCCCACATGTAGCCGACAGAGTAGATATGAATCAGAAATCCCACGCCGGTGACGACGAGCAGCATCACCAGCGAGAGCTGATCAAGGTACAACGCGAAGTCAGCGCTGAAGCTGCCCGAGCGGATCCAGTGGGCGATGAATTCCTGGTAGGGAAGGTCGAGAGATGAAAAGCGTAGTGCCACCGACAACGCCCAGACGAAGGCTGCTCCGGAGAACACGAGTCCCACAGTGGTTACGGCAGTTCGAGAAGATTTCTTCCCCAAGAAACCATTGATCGCGGCCCCTGCCAGCGGCAGCACCGGGATCAGCCAGAGATTGAGAGATGCCGTCATAGTTTGAGCAGGTTCACCTGATCCACGTTCAAAGTTTCGCGTGTTCGATAAACCGCGATGATGATCGCCAGCCCCACCGCAGCTTCCGCCGCCGCCACCACCATGACGAAGAAAACGAATACCTGCCCCGCCAGTTGATGCCAGTGCGCCGCGAAGGCAACGAACGAAAGATTCACGCCGTTCAGCATCAACTCAATCGACATAAAGATCGTAATGATGTTGCGCTTGATCAGAAATCCGGCCACGCCGCAGGCAAAGAGAAATCCGCTCAGAACCAGGTAATAGGAGAGAGGAACCATTTATTCCACCTTCCTGGCCGGCGAAGTCGCAGGCTTGCTCGCCAACACAACCGCCCCCATGATCGCGATCAGGATCAGGACAGACGTAATTTCAAAGGGCAGCAGAAATTCGTGGAACAACAATTGTCCGATGACCTTGGGATCGCCTGGCAAAGCGCCGGCGGCGACAGCCTCGGTCCCCGAATGCCGCAGGACGACCCAGCCCACGAGAACGCTTCCCAGCAACATACCCGGGATACCCAATAAAACCGCAACCCGGCTGCCCTTGGTCCGCTCCTCAACTCCCGCGTTCAGGAGCATGATCGTAAACACGAACAACACCATAATGGCGCCGGCATAGACGATGACCTGCACGGCAGCGACGAACTCCGCCCCCAACAATAAATATTCGCCCGCCAGCGCCGCCATCACGGCGATCAGCGAAAGCGCGCTATTGATGGGATGTGTCTGCGCCAGCAGATTGACCGCGCCCGCCACACAGACGGCCCCGAAGGCCAGAAATAGAATTAAGTGCACGCTCATGAACAGTTCTCAGTTCTCAGTTCCCAGTTCTCAGTAAACCGTTGGTGCGGGCTTCTCAGGAGGCGGCTTGGGCGCGTTCCCTGAGAACTGAGAACCGAGAACTTCTTTATGTCACCAGGCTACGGCGATCGCAGTAGCAACCAGGTTCACCAGCGCTAACGGCAGCAGGAATTTCCAGCCAAACGCCATCAACTGGTCGTAACGGAAACGCGGCAAAGTGCCACGCACCCAGATATACAAAAAGAGAAATACAACAATCTTCGCGGCGAACCAGAACACCGGCAACACCGCCAGGAGCAGCCCCGGTGCCCCATGCGCCCGCAGCCAGGCTTGTTCGCCAAACGGACTATGCCATCCGCCAAAAAATAAAAGTGTTGCCAGACACGCGACTGTGATCATGTTGGCGTATTCCGCCATGAAGAACATGGCAAACTTCATGGCGCTATACTCGGTGTGATAGCCCGCGACGAGCTCCGTTTCGGCCTCCGGCAAATCAAACGGGATGCGGTTGGTCTCTGCGTAAGCCGCCATCAGGTAGCAAAAGAAGCCGATGAACTGCGGAAAAATGTTCCACCGCGGAATGAATCCCCAGAAATGTCCGCTCTGCGCATCTACAATCGCGCGCAGACTGAAGCTGCCCGCCATGATCAGCACGCCAACCAGTGACAGCCCTAGAGAAATTTCGTAGCTCACCATCTGCGCGCTGGCGCGCAGGCCGCCAAGCAGGGAATATTTGTTGTTCGACGACCAACCGGCGAGTGCAACGCCGTAAACGCCGATCGAGGTGACTCCGAGAATCAGTAACAGCCCGGTGTTCACGTCAGTGATCTGCAGCGGAATGCTGTAGCCGCCAATGGTGACCGAGTTGCCGAACGGAATCACGGAGATCAACGTCAGCGCGAAAACGACCGCGATCAACGGCGCCGCGATGAATAGCGGCTTATAGACGTGCGGCGGAGTCAGGTCTTCTTTGAACAGGAATTTGATTCCATCGGCCGCGGGCTGCAGGAGTCCGAACGGGCCGACGCGCGTGGGTCCCCAGCGATTCTGCATGTGGCCTACGACTTTGCGCTCCAGCCAAACGGTATACGCGACTGCGGTGAGCAGCACGAACAAAAGGATCCCCGACTTGATCACCGACACCACTATGAATAGCCAGATGGGCAACGCCACGCCTTGCTTCCTCTCTTACTCTTCCTCTTGCTTCTTGCTGAAGACGACCGTATTGAGATCAGTCCGCCGCGACTTCCGCGGGTTTGACCTCGTGACTCTCCATCACTGATTTCAATGTTCGCGAGTATCGTCCCAGCGTGCCGGAGGTGAACAGTCCGTTATTGGCCGGAGAAATCAATTCCGGTTTATGCGCCACACCGGTTCCGCTCTGAGTGAGCGAAGTGTGCTCGCTGTTTCCAGCCAAAAGATTGGCGCGGGAGATGTCATAGCCCGGAACCAGCCGCTGAATCTCGTCGAGAATCGCCATCGGATCCAGCGGACTCAACTTCGGCTCCAGCCCTTGCGACTCAAGCCAAACTGCGTGCCGGTCGGCCTCACCCGATTGCGCCCCTCGCGACTGTCCCATGTCCGCCCGAACGCCGCCGCCGAATGGAACCAGTTTGCGAACCTCGAATCCCATGGCGTCGGCGATGCGGACAATCATTTCAAAATCGCTTTTCGTCCCCGAAACTTCACCCGCTTTTTTCACCAGCTGCACGTCGCCGCAGGTATTCGTCATCGTGCCTGCTTTTTCGTAAGCGTTGGCCGCGGGCAGCACCACGTCGGCCATAACTGCGGTCTCGGTCAGGAACATGTCCTGCACTACGACGAAGCTCTTCGAAAATGCGAATGGATCAATGTTCAAGCGTCCAATCGGATTCGATCCGAGCACGTAGAGCGCCTTCAGCTTGCCGCTCTTGCCAGCTTCCACCATCCCGGCGAGATCGAGGCCTGCGGTTGGCGGGATTGCCCACTCTTGGTGAAAGTCGCTGCCTCCTGGGGTCGGATGATATCCGGGCAGCAGGTCAGGATAGAGGCCCATATCCGCCGCGCCGCGCGAGTTGGAGTAGTCGCCGAGGCAGATGAACTTTGCCCTGGGAATTCCTGATCCCCAGCCTACGAGCGAAGCAATGTCCTTGCCGCGAATTTCCGAGCCGAAAATAATCAAGAGATTCTGTTCCCCGTGCAGCTTGTCTCGCAGTGAGGTCCACTGCTCGCGCGTAACAGAACCATGTGGGGACGGGCCCATTGGCCCGTCCTGCGCAGGCGGTTGGCCCGCGCTGCCTTGACTTGCAATCGCCTCCAACGCCGACTCGTCCCCGGCCAGAAACGCAGCCACCTTACCCTCTGCGCCCGTCGGGATTTGAATGAAGCTTGTAGCCTGCCGGCGCAGTTTGATCGGCTGCGAGTTCACTACATAGAGCCGCGCTCGGTGCAGGCGCACGTTGTTGCGAATCTGCCAGGCCAACAGCGGATGTTGCTCCGTAGGATCGTTGCCGATCATCAGAATCGCGGGTGCCTTGAAAACGTCCGCCATGCTGGCGGTCGCGTCCGGCTTGCCTCGCAGCGCGGCTGACAGCGCAGGGAAGTCCGCAGTGCGATGATGGTCGACGTTGTTGGTCTTCAACACCACGCGCGCGAATTTCGACAGCAGGTATGCTTCTTCATTTGTGGTACGCGTCGAACCAATCACTCCAATCGCAGCCCCGCCGTCCTTATCGCGAATTTCGGCGAACTTCTTTCCGATCAACTCAAACGCCTCTTCCCACGTGGACGGCGTCAGCTTGCCGTTTTTTTGAATCAGCGGCTGTGTCAGTCTCTCTTCATGATTCGCGAAATCGAAAGCGTAGCGTCCCTTGATGCAGAGGAAGTCTCCGTTGGTGCCGCTCTTGTCGCGATTGTCGCCGCGAACAATCTCCATCCCAGTATCAGATCTGCGAACGCCCAATGTAGTCTTGCAACCATCGCCGCAATGCGTGCAGACCGTGCCCACGTGCGTCATTTCCCAAGGGCGGGTCTTGTAGCGATATGCTCCGGAGGTGAGCGCGCCCACCGGGCAAATGTCGATGCACATGCCGCATTCTTCGCACTCCAAATGATCCTCTTTATTCGGGGCGATGAGCGAACTCACGCCGCGGTTCTGCACCCCCAGCGCCCACACGTCCATGCCCTCGCCGCAAACCCGCACGCAGCGGTAGCACAAGATGCAGCGCGGCCGGTCGAAGAAGACTACCGGAGACCACTGCTGCTCATCCTTGTGATTCTTCGCCTCCATGAATTTCGATTCGGCGGCGCCGTAGGAAAACGTCATGTCCTGCAGTTCGCACTCGCCGCCGGCGTCGCACACTGGGCAATCCAGTGGATGGTTTCCGAGCAGCATCTCGATCATCGACTTCCGCGCCTGCTTGACTTCGTCGCTGTCGCTGGTGACGACCATGCCCTCGCTGACCACCGTCGTGCAGGCAGTCTGCAGCTTGGGCATCTTCTCGACCTTCACCAGGCACATGCGGCAAGCGCCTTGCAACGAAAGATTGGGGTAATAGCAAAAAGAAGGCACTTCGATGCCCACAGTTTTGCAGGCCTCGATCAGCAGCGTCCCGGCAGGAGCCGTGATTTTCTTGCCGTCGACAGTCAGATTTATGTCAGCCATACGAATTTAGTGATTGAGAAATTTGGTAATTGAGTAATTGAAAAACCTACGCTGATTTTTTTGCCGTGTGTCTTGATGCCGTCAGGATTGCCGCCAGCTCCTTCGCTTCACTTAACAGCGCAACCGTCATCTCGGACTTTATAATTCCGGACTCAATTAACAGTTCCAGCCAAAGCACCGCCTCGTCTGCCTCCTCAGCCACTATTGCAATCCGAGCAATGAATTCTGCTTTGGATCGCGCGCGGCACGCGGCTCGATAGTTGGCGGCGACCGAAGTTCCACACCGCAGCGTTGTTTGCCTAAAACCTGCGTGTCCGTTCGATTCGGCAACGATCGAAACAAGCGAATCACTCGAAGAGCAAAGGCTTTGGTTCGATCCCGCAATTCCTCGGGCTTGGAACTCACTCCGTCACCTCAATTACTCAATTACTAAATTTCCCAATTACTCAATCTCGTCAGTGCGCCAGCACCGGCTCCGCCGCGCCCTTTTTCTCGAACGGGCAGGGCCTGCCTTCCAGGTGATCTTCAAATTCTTTGCGGAACTTTTTCACGAACGCAATCGTCGGCATCGCCGCCGCATCGCCCAGCGGGCAAAACGTTCGCCCCAGCATGTTTTCGGACAAATACTGCATGTTGTCGATATCTTTCTTCACCCCGCCTCCGGCATGAAAGCGAATCAGCGTCTTCTTCAGCCAGTCTGTGCCCTCACGGCACGGAATGCACCATCCGCAACTTTCATGCTGATAAAACTTCATAGTGCGCAACGCGAATTTCACGATGCACTGCGCATCGTTGACGATCACCACACCGCCCGAACCCAGCATGGAGCCAGCCTTCTGCACCGAGTCGAAATCCATGGCGACGTCAATCTCATCCGCAGTGAGGCACGGACAGGACGCCCCCCCCGGCACCACCGCCTTCAACTTGCGTCCATTCGGAATGCCGCCACCGACTTCGTAAATCATCTTCTTCAGGTTGTAACCCATCGGCAATTCATAAACGCCGGGCTTGGCGATGTTGCCGCTCAGGCAAAACAGGCGCGTTCCGCCGTTTTTCGGCGTTCCCAGCTTGGCATACCAATCCCCGCCGCCGAGAATAATGTGCGGCACATTGGCCAGCGTCTCAGCATTGTTGATGACCGTGGGTCCGCCCCATAAGCCGACGACCGCAGGAAAGGGCGGCCGGATACGCGGGATGCCGCGCTTGCCCTCGAGCGATTCCATCAGCGCCGACTCTTCGCCGACTTCGTAAGCCCCGGCGCCGCCGTGCCAATAGATGTCGATGTCGCGCCCGCTGCCGAAAATGTTCTTGCCAATAAAACCCCTGGCATACGCGTCGCGAATCGCTTTCTGCATGATGACCGATAGATACCGGTACTCCCCGCGAATATAGATGTACCCACTGCGCGCGCCTACTGCCAACGCGCCGATCATCACTCCCTCAATCACCGAGTGCGGATCATGCTCGAAGATCAGCCGGTCTTTGCAGGTACCCGGTTCGCTTTCATCTCCGTTGCACAGCACGTATTTCGGCTTGGCCGATTGCTTGGGCACGAACGACCATTTCATTCCGGTGGAAAATCCAGCTCCGCCGCGCCCGCGCAGCCCGGAATTCTTCACTTCATTAATAATGGCGTCCGGTTCCATGGCGAGCGCCTTCTGCACGGCTTTGTAGCCGTCGAGTTCGAGATAGCGGTCGAGGTTCGTCGCACCCATGCCGAAGCGCCGGGAGACAACTTTTACCTCGTCGGGATGGGAGACCAAATCAGCCATGGAAAAAATTGTTGATTGTTGATTTCTGATTGTTGATTGAAAATCGCACGCCGCATTTCAATCAGCAATCAACAATCAGAAATCAGCAATTAAGCTACTGCATTCCTCTCTTCCTATAGTCGTCGAGTATGCCGTCCATCTTCTCCGCAGTCAGGTTCTCGTGAAAGTCGTAATTCACCTGCGCGGCCGGCGCCCAACTGCAAGCCCCGATGCACTCCACTTCTTCCAGCGTGAACAGTCCGTCAGCCGTAGTCTGTTTATGACCAATGCCCAACTTCTTGGCACAGTGATGAAGGATTTCTTCCGCCCCCCGCACCATGCAACTAATGTTGGTGCACACCTGTACATTAAACTTGCCGCGCGGATTAGTGGTCAGCATCGAGTAGTAGCTGATCACGTTGCGCACTTCGAGTTCCGTCAGATCCAACCTGGAGGCGATCTCTGCGATGACCTCATCCGACAAAAAGCCAACTTCATCCTGCGCATAAAGCAGCGTGGGCACAAGCACAGACCTCTTCGTCGGATAATGCGGCACCATCTCCGCGAAGCGCGTCTCGAATTCTTCTGAGAACCTCATTGAGTAATTTCGTGATCGGGTAAATTTGTAATTTAACTAACCCGCCGTGCCGTGTGTTGCGACGAAGTAAAAATTGCGCTTAGTTCACGCGCTTCCTTCAAGATGGCTTCGCACCGTTGACTCGGAACGATCGTACAACCGAAAGCATTTCCAACCAGAAAACGGCTTCGTCGGCTTCTTCCACAACCAGTCCAATCTTGGCAATCCATTCCGCTCTCGATCTACCGCGGCACGCCGCTCGATAATTCGCCGTGACCGAGGTCCCGCAGCGCAGCAGTTGCTTGCCCACGACCTGAGAATCAGCAGTGTGCGGCAGCGACCGATAAAGCTTGACGATCCGAATAGCAAACGCCTTCGTCCGATCACGCAACTCTTCGGGCCCAGTGGACATGATCACCGCCGGTTTTAAAATTACAAATTACCCGATTGCCAAATTACAAATCCCTACCGGTCAATTTCCCCCAGCACAATATCAATCGACCCGATCGCGGCCACCACATCCGCCAGCAACCGCCCTTCACACATCTTGGGCAGCGTCTGCAGATTCGCCAAGCAGGCCGCCCGCATGTGGACTCGATATGGCTTGGCCGTTCCGTCACTGACGATGTAGTAACCCATCTCTCCCCGGGGCGATTCCACTGCCTGATATACCTCGCCCGGCGGCACCGCAAATCCCTCGGTGATGATCTTGAAGTGATAAATGAGCGCTTCCATCTGAGTCTTCATTTTTTCGCGGTCCGGCAACACCACTCCGGGAGCGTCGGCCTTGATCGGACCTTCCGGCATCCCGTCCAGCGCCTGCCTCACAATGCCGATCGATTCGCGCAACTCCTGCACCCGGCACATGTAACGCGCGAAGACGTCGCCTTCCTGCGAGATCGGCACCTTAAACTGAAACTTCTCGTAGCTCGAGTACGGCATATCCCGCCGCAGATCGAAGTCAACGCCGCTTCCGCGCAGAGTCGGTCCGCTCGCGCCCAGCGCAATCGCATCTTCCGCCGTCATCCGGGCCACGCCCTTGGTGCGCATTGCCCAGATCGGGTTCCCGGTCAGCAGATTTTCATACTCGTCGACTTTCGACGGAAAATATCCTGCGAATTTGCGCACGCGGTCAAAAAATCCTAGCGGTGGCTCCAGCGCGATTCCGCCCACGCGGAAGTACGAGGTCATCATGCGCTGCCCGCTCACCGCCTCGAACAACTTCAGAATCTCTTCGCGCTCGCGAAAACAATATAAGAAGACGGTCATGGCGCCAATATCCATGGCGTGCGTGCCCAGCCACACCAGATGCGAATTGATGCGAGTCAGTTCGTTCAGCAGCACGCGCAGCCACTGCGCCTTCGGCGGAATCTCCAGCCCCAATAGCTTTTCCACCGCCAGCACGTAGCAGAGATTGTTCGTCATGGGGCACAGGTAATCGATACGGTCAGTCAGCGGCACCACCTGCTGGTAGAACTTGGCTTCGCAGGTCTTTTCGATTCCGGTGTGCAGGAAGCCGATGTCGGGCATCATGCGCACGATGGTTTCGCCGTCAATCTCCAGCAACACGCGCAGCACACCGTGGGTTGACGGATGTTGCGGCCCCATGTTCAGGATCATGGTGCGATCCTGCCCAGGTTCCAGCACGGGAGTGGGATTCAGGTGGGCCATCTTTATCTTGATCTCAGCGGTAGCCCTCCACCGGATAATCCTTGCGCAGCGGGTGGCCTTCCCAATCCTCGGGCATCAGAATGCGACGCAGATAAGGGTGCCCGGTGAAACGAACCCCAAACAAATCGAAAACTTCGCGCTCGAAATAATTGGCGCCGGGCCAGATGGAAGTAAGCGATTCGACCACAGGACTGTCGCTATTGAGGCGAACTTTCAGCCGGACCCGTTCTTTGTTACGCATCGAAAGCAGGTGATAGACAACTTCAAACCGGGGTTCGGACGGATACAAATCCACGCAGGTGACGTCGGAAAGAAAATTGAACGGGCATGCGGAATCCTCTTTTAGAAGAACGCAGGCCTCGCGAATGTGTTCGCGATTTACATAAATCGTCATCTCGTCGCGATCGAACTTCACGCCGGTTACCGCCTCGGCGTTCCAGTTCACCAGGCGGGCCACTGCCGGATGATTCTTCAGTTGTTCCAGATCGGTAATTGCCGAAGCCAGCGCCATTAAAAATTCCCCCGTTTCGCGGAGGTTTCGCCCCAGTCCAGCACGCCCTTCTTCCATACATAGAAGAATCCGACCAGAAAGATTCCGATGTATACCAGCATCTCCCACAGGCCGAAGCGCTTCAAATCGCGCAAAATAATGGCCCACGGATAGATGAAAACTGCCTCAACGTCGAACAGAATGAACAACATGGCGACCAGGTAGAACTTGACTGAGAAGCGTTGCCGGGAGTCGCCGACCGGGGTCATGCCGCATTCGTATGGAGAGAGTTTGGCGCGGGTCGGCTTACGCTGCCCAATTAGCCAGGAAAGGGAGACAATTGCGGTCGCAATCCCGCCCGCCATAAGAATATGGATCAAAAACGGGAGGTAGCGTGCGAAGTAATTGTCGGGCATAGGAGGAGATATATATAATTCGCGCCAAGTATTACTTAAACGTTCTAGATTATGGGCTTACACTCAAGAGTGTCAAGCGAGGCAAAGGCGAATGACTAATTGTGTAATTTGGTAATTGAGTGATTGAAAATCGGCGGAGCTGCGTTTGGCTTACCGGCCCCTGAGCTTTCAATTACCCAATTACACAATTACGAAATTACCCAATCCCTATGATTTTCGGCTTCAACACCGACGTAAAGCACGGCGATACGATTTACCATGTGCAGAGCGAAGCCCGGGAAGGCGAACTCCTGCTGCAGTCCCAGGTTTTCGTGCGCGGACGCTGCATCGGCAAGAAGGCCACTTCCTACGCCGCCAAAGCTGCGGAAGCGCAATTCGGCGACGCCCAGAAAGAGCAGCAACTCCGCGAACAGCACCGCCTGGTACTCGACGCCATCCGCGAAGGCAAACTGGACAATGTTCTCGATCATCCCGAAGCGGACGCCCTGGCCGCGGTAAAAGAGTTGGACGTCCAGTGGCTGAACGCCGAATCGGTTCATGGAAATCGCAACCTGACCATGCAGTTGCGCGTCACCGAGGGAGGCGCGGCTGCGCCCGGTGCGCGCCTGACGTTTCGCTTTGCCCGTCCCGGAGCCGCGCCGTTCTACACCCAGGCTGTGGCCGATTCCGCCGGCACAGCCGAGATCAAGATGGAGGTCGAGGAACCCGCACTCCCAGATTCGTCCCTGCTGGTGCAAGCCAACTACCAAGGGCGGACGACGACGCGCAAGTTCGCTTTGCGCAGAGCAGATTAAAAACAGTGGCGGAAAGCGAAACCTTTACACTACAACATCTGTGTCATCCCGAGCGGAGCCGTTCTTCAGGCGGAGCGAGGGATCTCGCGCGAGCCACTACACTCGTCGACCGCAAGGATCCGGGCGCCTGCGAAGAAACTCGCCTAGCCAAATGAAACTTCACATTAATGGAGAAGAAAGGGCCTTCGATTCTCCCACTCCCTTCACCCTCGCGGCGGTCGTGGAGATCCTCGGCATGAAAGCCGACCGCGTGGCCGTAGAACTCAACCGCGACATCGTCCCGCGAGATCGCTGGCCCGAAACGCAGCTCAACGAGGGAGACCGGCTCGAGGTGGTTCACTTCGTCGGCGGCGGTTTGAATTCCAATCTTCGCCAGGAACTCTCCTAGTCACCCTTTTTCCACCGATTCTTCGCTTGACTCGGGCCAGCTCACGCCTAAAATGTTTGAAACATTTTGCTCGGATATTGTTTCAAACATAGTGTATGAGAAACGCCGAGGAATCATGCAGGACCGTTTCACATCGCAACAGGTGATTGCTCTAACCGGGATCACGCCACGCCAGCTTCAGTGGTGGGATGAGCGCGGCGTCGTAAAGCCGGAACGGGAAGGGCACCGCCGAATGTATTCCATGAATCACCTGACCGAAGTGGCGGTCATCTGCGAACTTCGCCGCAAAGGATTTTCGTTGCAGGGCGTGCGCAAGGTCATGCGATTCCTTGCTCGCGAGATCGGCAAGGGATTGTCCGAAATTGTCGACCGCACTTCCGACTATCACCTGCTGACCGATGGAAAGCGCCTGTACCTGGAGACCTCCGCGCGCCAGATCGTCGACATTCTAAAGAATTCGGACCAGCCGATTCTGGCGGTATGTCTGAGCGACGCGGTCCGGCAGGTGCGGGCGGGGGTCGTCTCCGGAAAGGCGAATACTTCAGTAACGTCGCCGGATGACCGCAAGCGTGCTAAAAAAGTCTCGTAGGCAAGTGTGTCAGCAGGGCGAACAGCACCAGCTACTAGGAGCATCAGGGACACAAGGAGGAACACATGGTCGGTGAACTGGACCTTCTCAGTGAATGGATTCCCGAACAGATGCAGCCGGGCACCGTCTTCGTGCTGGAAAATGCCGGCGAGGTCGGCGAGAAGGAAGATCCTTACTGGGCCGTCTTGTCCTGTCCGTCATGCGGCATGCTGGGGCTAATCACGCGCAAACAAATCAATGGTCTCCTGCCGGTTATTTGTGGTTCGGAAAACTGCTCCGCGCAATTCTTTATCCGCGACAGCGAAGTCGTAGTGCGAAAACCCTTCTAGATCGCCGAGTCTGGGTTGGAACGCAACTTCATCAAGAGCGAAATGGCGCTCTTATGCGAGTGCATGCGGCAGCGTGCTCGAAAACTGCTTGACACCGCCGAAATTGCCGGCGCGACGATACGTCAGGCATCGGCAGGAATTTCCCAGCCTTCAACGCGAAGGCCGGGGCGGCCAAAGTCGTGGCAGCGTAAACGTGGGCTAGCCTCCCAGTGCCGTGTCGAGGCGTTCGACCTCTCTTGCTGCCTGATCCCGTTCCGCCCTTGGCCTATAACCACCACTCTGGTGAAATTTGGCCACCAGAGGGCCGCGAATCGCGGCTCGTCCAAGCTTCCATGTACCCAGTTAAGCTGCTAAGGAAAATGCAATTAGAGGAATCGTCTCTGCCCACTTTCCATTGGCACTCGGCCTGCACTCTTTTAACAGCAGCGTACTCGTATGATCCGTCAACTGAGCCCTGGCCAGAAGAAGACCACTGTCACAAACTAACTCTAATAGGGGGATGCCCCGCAAGCTTGTATGGGTCGAAGAAGGGCGCTTTCACGGCTTTGCTTGCTCGGAATGCTCCTGGCGGTTTGAGCCTTCTGCTGCGCCCACGGGTAAATCTTTCGATGAAATGATGAAGAACTTCGAGTTGCAGCGCGACAAAGAGTTTACCTCCCATGTTTGCGCCGACGTTTGCGCCGATCACCCGAAAACAAAACGCTCAATCTAATTCAAACTTTAGCGGTTCACCTCACTGCGCTTTGAGGGGCCACTCTTTAGGCAGCTTGGGGCGTACTTCGAGATTTTGTTAGAGACCGTTAGGGAGGCTAATGACTAATGACTGACCAGGATACTTCAGGATCCCAGAACATAAAATATCCACACTGGCAGCGCGAGTTTGAAGCTGCACTTCTCGAAGGGGACCCGCAGACGTTGCGGCAGCGCGTGGATGCCGCGGAAACAGCTATTTTTCTGCGGTCGCAAGCCTTGGTCGGGAACGCTCAGGGACACGCGGAGCGGCAAGCCATTTCTGACGCCATACGGACTCTGCGGTCCATCCAGAAGGAAAAGCTGGGCTATCCGGATTGGAACAAATAGTAGCAGCCAGCCCGCCGGTTTTAAGCATCCAACTTCCGCTACAGTGGCAAACCAATGGCCAAGAAGTGCGTGGCGAAGAAGCGCGTTTTACTTGTGGATGACAACTCCGCCGTGCGTTCCTTGGTGCGCCAACTATTTGAACTAGAGCCTGACTATGAAATTGCAGGGGAAGCGGAAAACGGGCAAGACGCGGTTGAGAAAGCCGAAAATCTCAAACCTGACCTAATCATCCTGGACCTTTCTATGCCCATCATGACTGGGCTCGATGCAGCACCGCTGCTCAGGAAACTTTTGCCCGATACGCGGATCATTTTGTTCACGGTCCAAGAAGGAAGCGAAGTTGAACGGCTAGCACGTGCGGCTGGGATACACGCGGTTGTTCCAAAGGATCAGGCAGCGTCCAACCTGATTCTCCAAGCTCAAGTCTTGCTGGCGTCGGTAAAGCAGGAACACCATCCTGCCAAGCTTCGCAACGCCAGTTAGGGACTCAACACACAGCAGCTTCCGTCACCATGCCGACGGAGAACCCGGTCGAGTGCTGGTGAATGAACCGCGGAAAGCCGAGCTTCACGTAAGAGAAGTCCCCTGATACCATCAGCAGAAATTTCCCAGCCTTCGACAAATCGAGAAGGCTGCCCTGAGCCTGTCGAAGGGATGAGAACCACGGACCTCGCCCCCTAAAACGAAACCGGGGAAGGGCACGACTTCACTGATTGCGGGAAAAGGCTCCCTTTGGCTTTGCTTTGAAAGGGCCCGGCTTCCAGCCGCGCCGTAAGTCGTGCAAAATGAACGGCGGCTTTATAGCCGCTGAGGGTATCGTGGAAGAGCGGCGCTTCAGCGCCGCGTAACCCGCCCATAAAATCAATATGGGCTTTAGCCCCTGGGGTTTCCCATACACCGAAGGGAACCATGCGTTCGACTGGGAGGGCACAGAAGCGCGGTGATACAAATGAGCCTATATGCGTCTAAGCTGGCCTGAAATTCGGGCGAAAGCAGCCAGATTCGCCGATGAATGGAAGGACGCCCACTACGAACGCGGCGAAACCCAAACCTTTTATAACGAATTCTTCGAGGTATTTGGCGCGAGCCGTCGCCGTGTCGCCAGCTACGAAGAACCGGTCAAGCGCCTCGGAAATCGCCGCGGCTTCATCGATCTTTTCTGGAAGGGCGTTCTGCTGGTCGAGCAAAAGAGCGCCGGCCGCGACCTGGTTAAAGCCAAGACGCAGGCCCTTGACTACTTCCCCGATCTCAAAGACTACGAACTCCCGCGCTACCTTCTCGTCAGCGATTTCCAACAATTCGAGTTCTACGATCTCGATCAGGGAACCAGTATCCGCTTCCCGCTGCGCGACTTGCCCCGACACGTCGAGCATTTCGCATTCATCGCCGGTGTCGAAAAGCGGATCTTCCGCGACCAGGATCCGGCCAACGTCAACGCGTCCGAGATGCTCGGCTCGCTGCACGATGCTCTAAAGGCGTCGGGTTATAAGGGCCATGACCTCGAACGCTTTCTCGTCCGCCTCCTATTCTGCCTCTTCGCCGACAGCACGGGAATCTTCGAGCGTGAGTTTTTCCGCAACTTAATGGAGGATCGCACCGCCCCAGACGGCAGCGATCTGGGCCGCTGGCTTACTGAGCTCTTCGACGTGCTCGACACCGTGGAGACCGATCGTTCTCCCGCTCTGGACGACGATCTCAAGCAGTTTCCCTATGTCAACGGCGACCTTTTCCACGAACGGCTGAGGACCCCTGCGTTCGACTTCAACATGCGCAACCTAGTGCTGGAAGCGTGCAGATTCAACTGGGAAGCCGTGTCGCCCGCGATCTTCGGGTCGCTCTTCCAGTCCGTGATGGAAAAAAAAGAGCGACGGGCGCAGGGCGCGCACTACACCACCGAGAAAAACATCCTCAAAGTCATTCAGCCACTCTTTCTCGATGACCTCCGAGCGGAGCTCGAACAGCTCAGGCAGCGCCGCGACACCGGCCGACGAAAGGCAACTGAGGATTTTCACCAGAAGCTCGGCTCCCTTCACATCTTTGACCCCGCTTGTGGCTGTGGGAACTTCCTTGTCATCGCATACCGCGAATTGCGACTGCTGGAAATCGAAGTTCTCAAACTTCTCCGCCGCGACGAGCAACTCAAAATGGCTGCGGTCTACTCGCGTGTGGATGTGGACCAGTTTTACGGAATAGAGATTGGCGAGTTTCCCGCTCGAATCGCCGAGGTTGCGCTATGGATGATGGACCACATCATGAACAATGCGCTTTCGACGGAATTCGGGAATCCGTACCTGAGAATCCCGCTTAAGAAATCGCCGCATATCCATCCCGTAGACGCGCTCGAAACGGAGTGGGCGGCCGTTCTCCCGCCGGAGCAGTGTTCCTACGTATTAGGCAATCCCCCGTTTGGCGGCGCGAAATACCAGACGGACATGCAACGCGAGCAGGTGCGCCGGGTAGCCAGACTTGGCGGCTCGGGGGGAACGCTCGACTACGTCACTGCCTGGTTCATCAAGGCCGGCGAATACTTGGCCAACAGCCGCGCCCGTATTGGCTTCGTAGGTACCAACTCCATTACTCAGGGCGAGCAGGTCGCGCAGCTGTGGCCCGTGGTGTTCGGTCGCTGCGGCCTGGAAATTTCGTTCGCTCATCGCACTTTCGCCTGGGGCAGCGATGCACGTGGCAAGGCGCATGTTCATGTCGTCATCATCGGCCTCTGCCGGCGCGATGACGAGCCTGCGGTGAAGCGCCTCTTTACCTACGACGACATCAAAGGCGACCCCACAGAAAGCCGCCATACTTCTCTCACGCCATACTTGTTCGACGGCAGCGGCATCGCGGACCGGCATCTGGTCGTGGACGAAACGTCAGACCAACTCTGCGGCCAGCCAAAGCTGATCATCGGCTCGAAGCCGATCGACGGCGGATGGCTAATCTTCAACGACGAAGAAAAGCAATCGTTTCTAGCGGCTGAACCGAGAGCTTCCAAATTCATGCACGCATTCGTCGGATCGGTCGAATACCTATACGGCATCCCCCGCTGGATTCTCGCCCTCCAAGAGGCAACACCGACAGAACTCCGCTCAATGCCGGAAGTCGTCGAACGCCTCAAAGCGGTAAGGGAGTATCGCCGAGGAGAGCGCCGGGCTAGGAAGAAGACTGAGGGAGACATCAAGAAGCCGGGGATCTCCGCAACCGCGCTTGCCGATACGCCGTCCGAATTTCACGTCACCGTCATGCCTGACCGATCGTTTCTCGTCATACCAAAGGTAAGCTCCGAGCGTCGCGAGTATGTCCCGATCGGTTGGCTCGAACCGCCTGTCGTTCCGAGTGACCTCGTCTTTGTTCTAATGGATGCTGACCTCTTCCACTTCGGCATCCTTACATCGCGGATGCACATGTCGTGGCTGCGCTACATCGGAGGCAGGCTTAAGAGCGACTACCGATACTCCATCGGTATCGTCTACAACCCGTTCCCCTGGCCCGACGCAGACGACAAACAGCGCGCGCGCATCGGGGAGCTGGCACAGGCAGTGCTCACTGCCCGCGCTCACTTTCCCGGCGCCATCATGGCCGACCTCTACGACTCCGATGTAATGAAGCCGGAACTGCTGCGCGCCCACCGCGCCCTCGACGCCGCCGTGGACAAGCTCTACCGCTCCGAGCCGTTCCCCGGTGACCGCCAGCGCGTGGAGCATCTCTTTACCCGTTATGAAAAGCTCATCGCCCCGTTGACGGCGATGCCGAAGAAACGTCGTAGCAAACGTGTCTCAGATTGACAGAAAACCGGGACAGAAAACCGGGGATAGACGGGACATTCACAATATTTTCTATTCGAGGAAGCCTCCCCTCCCTGCCGTTTTCCTTCTGCACAGTCTTTTCCACAGCCTTCCACAGAAAAATATCCATTCCTTGTGACGAACAACCTTGACCGAGAATACAGAGAGCGCACAATGGAACGGTGCGCAGTGGCCAAAGCGGCGACGTAACGGCGATGGCGAAATCCAGGCGGCCAGCTAACTCTTTATTCTGGAAGAGTTTACCTGTAAGTCGTTTATCCACAAGATTTTACGGGGACCAGGGGGTATCCAGATCGGACAAGTCCAGCAGAATCAATAATTTGGCCGACTTAGCGCAAAAAAAATAATCGATATGAATCCCAGGGACAGGACCACCGGGACAGGAGGTGCGCTCCACAAGGTGCCGTGGCGAGAGTCGGCGCGCCGAGCCAGCCTGCCCTGGCTCATTCCGTCGATCAGCTCGCTCTGCGGAACGCTTTCTGGATCAGCGTGTAACGTGCCGCTCCGATCATGCCGCAGTCGTCATTCGTCACGATCTTGACCGGCACGTCTTTCAGGATTGCCGCCATCCGGCCTTTGTCCAGGAAAGATTCCATGAACACGGGGTCCTTCATCTTGGGTGCGATCTTTGCCGCGATCACGCCGCCGATGAAAATTCCTCCCGTGGACATGAAATTCAACGCGCAGTTGCCGGTCTGCGCGCCGAAGACGCTGACGAAAATCGACAGGGTCTGATCGCAGATAGCAGCCTTACCCTCCAATGCAAGTTTCGAGATCAGCGCCGGAGGATCGGGCGCGGTGGCCAGCTGCGTGCGCAACCATTCCGGCTCTTCTTCTTTGCGCGCATCTCGCAGAAAGTCATAAATATTCTTGATCCCCGGCCCGGACAGAATTCGTTCACAACTGATGCGGCCGTACTTCTTCTGCAGGTAGACCAGCAACTCCGTCTGCAGCGCGTTCCGGGGCGCGAAGTCGGCGTGGCCTCCTTCACAAGCAAAAGGATGATGCCGGAAGCCGTCCCAGTAAAGCCCCGCCATCCCCAGCCCGGTTTTGGCCGAGATGACGGCGCGGTTGCCTTCGGCCTCTTCCGCGCCCTCGCTCAACGCGATGAAATCTTTTGTTTCCAGGCCATCGATGCCATACGCGTAAGCCTCGAGATCGTTGAGCAGTCCAACCGAAGTCAGCTTGAGTTGCTTGGCCACTTCTCGCGCATCGATGGTCCAGGGCAGGTTGGAAATCTTGCTTCGTCCCCCGCGCACCGGGCCGGCCACGCCGAGGCATGCGCTGAGAACAGGGATGCCTTCGGTTTTTATGAAGTCGGCAAGAATGCCGGACAAGCCGTCATGCTGCTGGCTCACGTAATTTTTTTCCACCACGCGTTGCAGTCGGCTGCCTTCGGTTTCGAACGCGGCCAGCCGGGTGCGCGTCGCGCCAATTTCACCGGCGAGAATCATTGCTCAATAAGAATCATGGTTCAATTCTCCTCCACTGGCGGCCATCCTGTTCCAGCAGTTGATCGGCCTCCGCCGGCCCCCAGCTGCCCGACGCATAATTGGGAAACTTGCGCGGCGGCAGCGCTCTCCATACGTCCATCACGGGATCCACAACCTTCCATCCAGCTTCGACCATATCCGCTCGCTGGAACAGAGTTGCGTCCCCGATCATGCAGTCATACAACAAAACCTCATAACCGGTATAGGCGTCCGCTCCAAAATACTTCGAGTATTCAAAGCTCATGTCAACCGATCCCACCCGCAGAAGAGGCCCGGGAATCTTGGCCCCAAAGCTCAGCGAGATTGCTTCCACCGGCTGAATCTGGATGACCAGCGTGTTGGTATGCGGCTTGTGGAATGGAGCCTTGCGAAACAGCTGAAACGGCGTGCGTTTGAACTGGATGGCGATCTCCGTGTGGCGCTGCGCCATGCGCTTGCCGGTACGAAAATAGAACGGAACGCCCGCCCATCGCCAGTTGTCGATGTTCAGTTTCAGCGCCACGAATGTCTCGGTGCGCGATTCGGGAGAAACCCCTTGCTCCGAACGATACGCCGAGACCTTTTCCCCACCCAGCACTCCCGGACCATACTGGCCGCGCACGCTGCGCTGCAGAACGTCGTCGGAGCTCAACGGCTGAATCGAATGCAAAACTTTCGCCTGCTCGTTGCGCACTGCGTCCGGCTGGAAAGACACGGGTGATTCCATCGCGGTCAGGCTGAGCAATTGCATCACGTGGTTCGGAACCATGTCCCGCAAGGTGCCTGCCGTGTCGAAGTAGCCGCCGCGCCGCTCCACTCCTACGCTTTCTGCATTGGTGATTTGTACATGGTCGATGTACCGCCGGTTCCAGATGGGCTCGAAGATGGCATTGTCGAAGCGGAAGACCATGATGTTCTGCACCGTCTCTTTGCCCAGATAGTGATCGATGCGAAAAATCTGATTTTCCTGCAAGACAGTTTTGATATCCCGGTTGAGCGCCTTAGCAGAATCCAGATCTTGTCCGAATGGTTTTTCAATGACTACGCGGCGCCAGGGACCATTCTCGGGCCGGGCAAGTGCGGCTGCTCCCAGCTGCTGCACAATCGGCGAAAAAAACTTGGGAGCGGTCGCGAGATAGAAAAGATAGTTGCCCTCTGTGTGCAGGTCGGCGTCAACGGCGGCGAGCCGTTGGCGGAGCTTCAGAAACGTATCGGGGTCGGCAAAATCGCCGCGTTCGTAGAAAAGGCGCTTCCTGAACCACTCCAAGGCATCCGCGGATTCAGCTCCGGCTGGCAGGAAGCTGGTAACCTGTTTGCGAAAATCTTCCAGGCTCAAATCATCGACGGAGACGCCGATCAAGGCAAAGTTGTCGGGCAGCAGCTTTGCCTTCCCCAAATTGAAAAGCGCAGGCACCAGCTTGCGCTTGGTCAAATCTCCGGCCGCGCCAAACAGGACGAACACGCAAGGACCCGCCGCCCGCTCGGTGTGTCCGAGGTCATTCTCCAGATTGGCTTGAGTGGCTGCGCCCATTCTGTAACTTCTGACTGGCCGCAACATAGTAAATGAGCGATGCGTTGCTTTCTAGAGGATCGGCCTGGGTGTGGCTGCCCGTTAGAGAACGAAGGCCGGGAATTCCGGAAGGATGTTCCGGATCCCGGCCTGCGTCTTGCTTCAACTTGGAGTACGGCCTTGGCTGTTAGTTGCCCGAGCCTGAGTTTGCGGCAGAGGTGGTTGGCGCCGCAGCTGGAGCGGCGTTTGCACCGTAGCGGGACAGGCGCGGATAGAAGGGCGTGACCTCAAACGGCATTTTGTCACGCGCCGAAGTGATGGCGACCGGAGCCGTCTTCACCATTTCCGCCTTGTCGTCCCAGGGATTGATCTTTACGCGGCCACCCAAGGGCAGTGCCGCGATCTGATCGAGTTTCGCATTGTCCAGCGCGGGGCCCTGCGTAGCCAGAGCGGACAGACGGTTTACAGTTCCGTTTTCCGCCAGCGGATTACCCAGATGCGTGGTCAGCAACGCGCCCAGTTGCGGAGCCCGCAACTGCAACGCCTTCAGGAACAAGCCCACATTGTCCAGTTTCTGAGCGTAGGGCGAGTTCTTGAGGAGTTCGATCGCTTTCTTGTCGGCGGCCTGTTCTTCTTCCGGAATGTGCTTGAATCCCAGGTTCTGGTAGGTGGAGTCGTCATTGAACAGCATGCGATCATTGAAGGCAAACTTGCTGCCCAGGTTGTGACCCAGCACGATGTGCGCCAGTTCATGAGCCAGCACCGCAGCCAGGCTGGCTTCATCGGGAAGAACGTCGACCAACCCGCGGCTGATCACGATGGTATTACCCACGCTGAAAGTTTCCAGCGGAGCGGTGAGCAGCACGCGCGTGCGTACCGGGCGTGGCAGGTCGATATTGTTGGTGACTTCCAGGTTGTTGACCACGGTTTGAAGAATATGATCGACGTCGCCGTCGGGCGCGAGCAAGCCCCCGGTGGTCAGACGATCGACAACGTTGTCTTCCGCCTGCTGCTGCCATACACGCTCGGCTTGCAGCGGAGACGCATCCTGTGCGGTTGCGCTCTCGTCAGTCACGCTGTCCACGCGAATCTGCGTCAGTTCGTCGTCTTTTCCGCCCTTCTTCAGGTCATAGCCCCAGATGCGGGTCTGCGCCTTGAAGGCTTCCTTGTTCTTCACGCCGGCGCTGAAGTCGCCCTCTTCGCTATAGATGTAAGAGGGAACCCAATAGCCAGGGATCAGGTTCAGGCGCCAGCTATCCATGTGGAAGAACAGCGCGTTGCGCGGCGCCGGAGCGTAGGTTCCGTTGAGGCGGACAATATTGAATCCTTGATCTTCCACCCAGATGCGGCCCAGGAAGCGGCCTTTGCCGGAGTTCTTCTTCGGGGTGACGTCGAACACCAGGCAGCGCACGTCGCCCAGGAATTCGCGGCGCACGTAGGAGAAGCCATAGTGCTCACGATCGAAGTCAGTGCGGTCGGCATAGACCATCCAGGAGAAGCCAAGGGGCTGATACTGTACCTTGAACAGCTTTTGGAAGCCGCCGAGCAAGCGGCTCTGCATCCCCTTATCATCTTCCTTCAGATAATCCTTGCGGTCGACCGTCTCGCCCATATCCATGCGGCCAAGGAAATAGTGATCGCCGCTCGGAACAGGGCCGAGTTGAGGGTCGGCGGTCAAATTCTGCAAATAGGTTTCGACCACCGGCGTGCGGGCGGAAAGCATCTTGATCAGAGCGTGTTCGCGCTCAATGAAGAGCGTCACCACCTGATCCATGGTGGTTGGAGCGGGCGCGGGCTGCGAGGCCTGGTCCGGTGAAGGAGTTGCCGTTGAAGTGGCCGCCGGCTGAGCCGTTTGCGCCGCCTGCGCCGCATCGGCCGCAGCGGGCTGCGCGGACGGCTGCGAATCGGCCGATTGCTGTGCGGCCGCACTCATCGAAGCCAGTAGAGCGGCCAGTAAAGCCGCGGTGAATATTGCTTTCCAAGTACGCATGACTCTTTTCTCCAAGTTTCTTTGACCGAGTTTCTTCGACCCAGTTTCAGTGATTCAGCTTCTCTTCACTGCCAAATCGCCAACTACTTCGCCAAAAGTCTTAATATGCCAACTGAAACGTAACGTGCACCACCGCGGTGGAATCGACAGGCTGGCCACCGCTCAACGCCGGCTTAAACCGGATTTTGTTGGCGGCAGCGACGGCGGCCTCGTCGAGTCCGTGGCCCAGACCTCGCACCACACGATTCACGTGCAGGGTTCCGTTCGCCGAAAAACTGACTTCGAGAAGCACTTCGCCTTCCAGCTTCATGCTGCGTGCTTCATCGGTATAAACCGGATTCGGCTTGAACGTAATTTCCACCGGAGTGCTGGCCGCTGCGGAGTTCACCTGTGCGATCTTCGGTCCGGCGTGCACCACCTGCTCCGACCCAAATCCGCCGGTGGCAATTCCGCTTCCATTGCTGCGCCCATTTCCCTTGCCGGCGGTAGCGACGCCGCTTCCGAAATCCGCGCTGGCGACCGTGCCTTTAATTCCTTTGGCTCCGCCCGATCCGTTACCCTGTCCCGGGCCTGCGGGCATGTCAAACGATCCAGTCGAAGCGGTATACAATTTCGCACCCTGTCGCCCCGTGCCTTGCAAACCATTCGGATCGCCAAATCCGCCGGTCTGAACCTTCTCGACGGCCGCGTTGACGGTGGGCTTCTGCGAACTGCCACCGAAATCTCCGGTGTGTACCAGTTGCGGGCGAGCCGCATTGGCAATTTTCAACTCCGGAGCGGCGAACTGGTTGACCACGACTTTTGGCGCTTCTACCGGCTGCTCCATCTGCCGGCGAACTTCTCGCGGCATGACTAACTTCGGCTGTTCAAATACCGGAAGCTTCGCGGCGGGAAGCAGCTTGGCCTTGGGTGTTTTAACTTTGAGAGGCGCTGGCTCCGGCCGCAATGGCGGGGTGGGAATCAGCTCGGTGACATGATATGGCGTTAGTTCCAGCGTTTCCGGCAGAATCAGCCCCAGATTGAAGACGAGGAGCAGCAGCAGCGACACCAGAGTGTAGCCGGTCACCATTGCCCTTTTATCAATCTTGCGCTCGGGCAGTAGCCCTAATCGATATCCGACATCAGCCGCCATGCAATATCACTCCATTGGGAACCGGCTGGGGAGATGTGCCGGGACTTGGAGTTCTAAAAATACGGGAGACAGGACAGGGGGTAAACGTGTCCACGGCTCCTGACCTTAAGTAACTTTAATGATGACTTCTGGGGGAGACCGAACAGAGTGCGGGATGGGCGTTTTCTCCAGTCAATCCCGCTCCGGGCATTTATTGCCGGTGTGGCGGGGCAACTTACGCGGAGCCTTCACGGGCCGATCAGGTTTATCGATTGCCAAGAACCTCGCGAGATTTTCGTCGCCGGGCAAAATACATAAATACGGGAATTCCGGCGAGGATAACCAGCACACCGTATCCGGAATTTGGCCAGTCATTCTTGAAGGTATAGCAGAGAAGAGCGGCGGCAACTGCCACGAAGATGATGGGCACGAAAGGATAGCCCCACATGCGATAGGGACGCACCGCCTGCGGCTCCCGCTGCCGAAATACAAAGATGGTGCTGCCTGCGATCATGTAGAAAAGCCACTCGGCAAAAATTGTCAAAGAGAAAAGCTGCCGAAAATTCGCTCCGATGAGGAGTAGAAGAATCGACACAATCGCCTGCACCACAATCGCTGTCGATGGCGTGTGAAAACGGGGATGCACTTCGGCCAAAGCGCGAAAAAAATATCCATCGCGAGCCACGGCGAAGGGCACGCGAGCCCCGCTCATAATCGTGCCGTTCAGCGTGACCAGCATCGATAGAGCCATTCCTGCCGAAACAATGCTGGCCCCCATGCGCCCCATTACTAGCGCGACGGCGTCCGACGCGGGACGCGGGGAAGTTGCGATGGCGTCGGCCGGAAGCACATACTGCACTCCGGCATTGACCAACACGTAGAGAATGCCCACCGTGGCAACGCCTGCGATCAACGCGAACGGGATATTCCGCTCCGGACGCTTCACCTCGCCTGCCACCATGTTCAGATCATTCCACCCGTCATATGCCCATAACGCCGCGACCAAGGCGGCCATGAATCCGGCAACTCCCCCTTTCGCGCCGGTGAAGGTGCCGGCGAAGTTGCTCCATCCGCGACCCGGGACGTTTCCCAATCCGCTGAAACAAATGACCACAATTCCCAGAATAATCGCCACTTTCAGCAGCGTGAATATCAGCTGGAATTCCCCGGCTTTCTTTACACCGAGGTAATTGAGCAAGGAAATCAGGATGGCAGCGCCGATGGCAAACATTTGCCCCCAGTTCAGCACAAACGGCACACGCAGCAGAGGGGTAGAGAAAAAGGAAAATACGGAAAACGTTCCTAGAATTCGGACCAGTCCGGTAACCACCGTCGCGATCGAACCCGGTTTCGCAATGACGAACCACGTCCACGCATACAAGAAACCTGCCAATGGCCCATATCCATCGCGAACATAAACGTACTCGCCGCCGGCCTGCGGCTTCATGGCGCCGAGCTCGGCATAGGTAAGCGCGCCGAAAAACGACAGCAAGCCACCTACGACCCACGCCAGGTAGACGAGTTTGGCCGAACCCACCGCCTGCATCATTTCCGCGGGCACGAGAAAAATTCCGCTGCCAATGATTGTGCCCACGACCACGGCAGAGGCGTGGCTTACGCCCAGGTCGCGGGAAAGCTCCGGACGCGCGGGCGCCGACGGTGTGACATGCGCCATGTTGGTGTTGCAGTATACGCGAGGAAACGCGATTTAACCGCAGTCTTGGGGAGAAAGACCCCAGATATCCAGGGAACAGATCAGCGATGCTGGACCGTTGGAGGACTCATGCTCACCGCTTCGGGCGCCAACGGAAGTGTGCGGGGTACATCTTCATTTTGCACCTTCGATTCCGCCTACTGATTGTACTTAACTCCTTTGCTGAGCGTCTTGTTTCGATGTCAAGGAATTTATTCCGAAGTCTGCTATCCCGATCAAATCGGAACAATCTTTCGATGCGTGGACTCGCCGACGATGATACTCACGATCCATCCCACCGCAAATGTTACAGAGGTGCCAATCATCACCCACCACGTCCAGGGGACGGGAGTTCTGAGCCACAAGTACAGTTCCGTGGCAAACCCGAACAACATCCCTACCGCAGCGCCGAACTGATTGGCGCGGCGCGTGAGCACACCGAGCAGGAACACGCCGAGAAGAGCTCCGTAAGCAACTGAGGCGATCTGCAGTCCCACTTCCACGACGCGGCCCGCTTTATGCAACGCGATCACCGCGAGTCCGAATAACACGAGCGCCCAAGCTAGAGTCGCCAGGCGGGAGAGTCGCATTTTAGTTTTCTCGTCCGCTTGCGGGCGCAGCCGTGCGTAAAAATCCATGATCGCACTGGAGGAGAGGGAATTCAGAGCCGCGCTCAAATTCGACATCGCAGCCGCAAGAATTGCCGCAATTAGGAGGCCCGAAATTCCGTGCGGCATCCGCGTGACAATAAACGTCGGATAAATTCTGTCCGGCTTTCCAAACATGGCCGACGGCATGCGGTAATAAGCCCACAACATAATGCCCACGATCAAAAACAGGGCGAATTGAAACAGAACCGCAACCCCGCTCGAGACCAGCGCCGTCGCCGATTGTTTCTGGCCGCGAGCCGCCAGCAAGCGCTGCACGATCAGCTGATCGGTCCCATGACTTGCTACTGTAAAGAATGTGCCGCCAATTATTCCCGCCCAGAACGTGTAAGGGATCCAAAGGCTTGGCCGGAAATCAAACAATTGCAGTTTGCCCGCGGCCGAAGCGGCGGCATGAATTGCGTTCCATCCCCCGGGTACGAGATGCACAATCGTCACCAGCCCGATCAGCGTTCCGCCGACATAGATCGCTGTTTGCACGACATCGGTCCAGATCACGGCGGCGAGTCCGCCCTCAAATGTGTAGATCAAAGTCAAGGCTGTGATGATGGCAATCGAGGCGACTTCGCCAGTGCCCAGCGCAATCGATACCACGATGGATACGGCATAGACCCGCACGCCTTCCGCGGCCGCCCGGGTCAGCAGAAATAAGCCTGCTGTCAGGGAGCGCAGGCCGCGCCCGAAGCGGCGTTCGATCAATTCGTAGGCGGTATAAAGATCGCCGCGGAAATAATGCGGCAGCAGCAGAAAGCTGATGACCACGCGCCCCACCGCGTATCCCATTACGACCTGGAGAAACGTAAGGTTGGTGTCATACGCTAGCCCGGGGATGCTGATAATGGTGAGCGTGCTGGTTTCCGCAGCGACGATCGACAGCGCAATGGCCCACCAGGGAATATCGCGTCCCGCAAGAAAGTAGTCACGTAGTGTCCGCTGCTTCTTGCGAAAGCGCAGCCCGAACAAAGTGATTCCAGCCAAGTAGAGCGCGATGATCGCGAAATCGAGGTGACTCAGACCCATGTTTCTGCTTTGCGGAAATAAGCTTCATTATGGGGGCAAGCCCCGCTTTGCACGAGTGAGACTTCGTAGTCCTCAAGCACCTGCGGCGCAAGACCGGCACGGCTACCCGCGACTGCTGTGTGTTAAAAGTAATTTGTGCCCTACTATATCGGCATCGACGGCGGAGGCACCAAAACCACCTGCGCTGTAGGCGACGCATCGCGGCTGCTCGCCATGGCGACGGCGGGTCCGAGCAACATCGTTCGCGTCGGAGAAGCGGAAGCGCGCCAGTCCCTCCAGCAATCCGTGCGCCAGGCGTGTGCCGCAGCCGGCATTGCTCCCGCCCAAGTTTCGCACACCTGCATAGGAGGGTCCGGCGCTGCCCGTCCCGAGCTGGCTGAAATCGTGCGGCTCTGCTTGGCCGAAGTTCTCGCCACGCCGATCGACGTTGTCGGCGATATGCAGATTGCGCTCGAAGCCGCCTTCGATACGGGGCCGGGTGTTGTCGTCATCGCTGGCACAGGATCGATTGCTTATGGCCGGGATAGGCAAGGAGCGACAGCCCGCGCCGGAGGCTGGGGTTTCGCCATCGGCGACGAGGGTTCCGCACACTGGATCGGGCGGGCGGCGGTTAGCGCGGTTCTGCGTGCCTCCGATCTGACTGGCGAGGTTTCCGAAACTCCGGCCTCGTCGTCATTTGCCGCGGCTCTGTGCAAAGCCTGGGGCGTAACTTCGCTGGCGGATCTGGCCCGAGTCGCGAACTCTGTTCCTCCTCCCGACTTTGCTGCCCTCTTTCCTGTTGTTGCCGCCAGCCAGGACGTCCTTGCCCTGCAGGTTCTGTCCAACGCGGGCAGGGAACTCGCCGAGATTGCTGCTGTGGTGGCGCATCGTCTTTTCCCGAAAGACGAGGCCGGTCCTGTCCCTGTGGCCATGACGGGAGGTGTCTTTCGTCATGCCGTGCTCACTCGCGGAGATTTTTACAATGAATTGCGCCAACGCGATTCGCGCGTAGAGATAAATCCGCGTCTTGTTCGACCCTGTCGAAGGAGCTCTCCGCATGGCGCGTAGAGCAGCGTGATGTGCAAGGCGGCACTATGAATTCGGTAATACAGAATTCGATCGAGTCATCCATCGCGCCGGAATCGGCTCCCGGCCAGCCTTCCCAAAACCTCGAAGCCGGCGCATTGACTGCCGATCTCGCTCTTGCTGTATTGAAAGACCGAAACCTGTCAGCTGAAGTCATCGAGCAAGTGAGTAAGAATGTTGCGGTGATGAAATCGCGCAAGGTTCGACTCGCGTTGGCCGCGCATCCTCGCACTCCACGCCGGATCGCCCTGCGTTTGATTCGCGAACTGTACACCTTCGATCTGATGCAGTTCTCGCTGCTTCCCGCCGTCGCCGCTGATTTGAAGCGGGTGGCGGATGAATTGCTGGTTGGGCGACTAGCTTCTATCACTCTGGGCGAACGGATTTCGCTGGCGCGGCGTTCGTCGGGCATGATTGCCGCTGCATTGCTGCTGGATCGCGAAACTCGTGTCTGGCAGACGGCATTGGTAAATCCACGCCTCGCTGAAGCCAGCCTTGTTAGAGCGCTCCTGCGCACGAATGCTTCGCCGGCTTTTGTCAAAGCTGTGTGCCATCACCCGAAATGGTCCGTGCGGCCGGAGATTCGCATGGCCCTGTTGCGCAACGAATATACGCCTTTGGCGCGCGCGGTAGAGTTCGCGCAGCGGCTTCCGGCAGCGAAGTTACGCGATGTGCTGCATGCTTCCCGGTTGCCCGAGAAAATAAAAACTTACTTGCGGAAGGACTTGCAGACCAGGAAACAATTTAGTGCGTCGAATTGCAGCCAAAAGAGGCAATCTTAAAATTTCACTCTCTGTGGCTGAAGTCTGAGGTCCGACGTCCGATTGATCACCGCCCGCCGCCAATCTGCAAGATCGCTCCCGTCGTGTACGACGCCGCGGACGACAACAGCCAGAGTACCCCCTCCGCTACTTCGCGCGGAGCTCCTGCGCGTCCCATTGGAATGGTTCCCATTAAGCGTTGCAGGCGGCCCGGATCGCCATTGGCGGCGTGCAGTCCAGTGTCGACCAATCCCGGCGCGACGGCGTTGACTCGAATTCCTTCCGTGGCGACTTCTCGCGCCAGGCCGATGGTGAAACTGTCGATCGCGCCCTTCGAAGCCGCGTAATGTACCCACTCCCCTGGCGATCCCGTCTGCGCCGCCCGAGAAGAAATATTGACGATCGCGCCCCCGGATCCGCCGCGCCGCGTAGACATCCGCCGCACGGCCTCGCGTGAACAGAGAATTGCGCCAGCGACATTGACGACCATAACCTGGGCGATGGCCGACTGCGACACTTCTTCGACTCGGGCGAATCCACCCGTTACCGCCGCATTGTTCACCAGAGCCTTGATCGGACCCAACTCCCGCTCCGCTCTCTCGAACATGCGGATGATCTGCTGTTCGTTCGACACGTCTGCCTGAATCGCGAGGGCACGTCCTCCTCCCCCTCCAATCTCGTCTACAACTTTCTTCGCCTCCGTCTCGCTCGTGGCAAAGTTCACCGCAACCGCGTAGCCGCGTTCTCCCGCAAGGCTCGCCACCGCCGCGCCGATTCCGCGACTGGCCCCAGTCACAATGAGCGTCCCAAATTGTCCCTTGCCATTCATTATTTCCGATCAGAAACGACTCCGCCAAATAAGCAAGCATTGGCGGCAAATAGCTAAGTGCTAAAGCTAGAAATTCTATTGCTTTAACGCTTCCCGCTTTCCGTGCATCAACTGCACTACCGCTTCATACAGCCGCTTGCGCATCTCGTGACGCTCATTGGCTCGCGTGATGTAGCGGATTTGTACTTCAACGCCATCGCCGGAGGGCAATATATTCAGCGCGGGTGCGGCCGAAAATGATTGTACGCGGTAGTGATTGGCAGTGTCCTTCCATTCCTCCTCCGCCTTGCGGGCGCTGGCTTCGGTTTCTTTGGCAACCAGTTTCTGGATCCCATCGATCACCGCGTAAGGATCCTGGCTCGCCGGAATTGTGAGTTTCAGCTCGTCCCACATCCATTGACCCGACGTTGTGAAGTTGAAGAAGTGTGCCTCAATGGCGAAGTTATTCATGAATGATACTTTTCGTCCGGTGGGATGCCCCGCATCCGTCCAGTTGCCTGTTTCGAGGAGAACCGTTTTCATCAATCCGATCTCCACGACTTCGCCCGCCACGCCGTTGATCTCGACCCAGTCGCCCACGTGTATGCCGTTGCGCCCCATCAGCGCAAACCAGCCCAGAAATGCCAGAATGAAGTCTTTCATCGCGACCGTTAGGCCCGCACCCGCGAGTCCGAGAATGGTTGTGGTCTGGTTGGGCAATCCGAAGATCAGAAAAAGAATTGCGATCAATCCCACTGCCTGCGCCGAAAACTTGAGCACTGCGCGCAGCGTGTCCGCCCGCTTGTTCTCCGTCTTCAAATTTGTGGTGAAGTGCTCAATCAGCCGGTTGGCCAGATATACCATGAAGGCCACCATCAGAATCCACAACACAACTTCGATCATGTTGTGCAGCGCTTCTCGCTGGCGAGCCTCGACCAGCCCGATCCATCTGCCATAGACCTCGGTGAGTTTCTGTTCGTCCGCGATTCTCCTGCTCAAGTCCACCAGGTTCTTCTGATTCTGTCGGTGGCTCTTGAGTGAATCAAGCGCGGCTTGGGCCGCCGCCTTCGATTCATCCCGGTTAAACTTTTGGCTTTTGCTCGAGAAACCGTTGGCCTGCTGCCTGGCAGTCTGGCGGCTTTCGCTCTCCTGTTGGGCCGCGGTAGCCAGTGCGCGGTGTTGCTGGACTAGCGCCTGCTGATCACTGACCACGGCTTGTTGAGCTTCCTGAATCCTTAGTTTCTTCGCATGCAGTGCCTGCCAGGCGCGGAACACTACCAGAAGTGTGTGACCCTGGTAGTAGCCCTCAATCGGATTCGCTGCCGAGGCCGGGTGGCTTAATAGGTAGGCCTCCTCGTCGTCGTGTGCCTGTTTTTGGCGCTGGACTTCAACTTGCGGATCGCCTCCGGCCTGCACGAGCGCTTCGGTGGCATCGTCCAGTTCATCCTGATCGAGTTCCAGTTGCGCCTGTGCTACGTTGAGTTGGTCCTGCAGATTTTCCTTTTGCGACTGCCGAGCAGAGGCGATTCTTTTGGTCAGCGCGCTGACATTATCCTGGTCTTGCTTGAGCGACTCGTCGAACTGAGCCTTCTTGTCGGACATCTTCTTGAGCGCAGGAGTGAGCGGCGGTGAATTGTCCTGCGCCGCGCGAAAGGCGTCGAGGAAAGCCTGGTCAACTTCGTGGTCTGCAACTTTTTCCGCCTGCTGTGCGAGATCCTTTTCCTCCTGCGCGTAGGCCAGAGTCTCAACTTGCCGCGCATTTTGCAGGGGACGCTGATCCACCCAAGTATGCTGCGGGACGCGCTGCTGGCTGCCGGCCGCCTGGGTTCCGGGTGGTGCGGCGACATCCTCGCTGGCGCCACTACGCTGTTGTGTCCGCACCATTCCCACAATGGCCGCCGCCGCCAGCAGCAGCAGCACTAGTGCGGTAATCCAGTGGCGATATTTCATGAGAACTTCGAAATCATTTCTTGGAGACGCAGTTCGCTACTTCTCTATAGCCGCGAGCGCGGCACCCCTCTTTAAAACGCGCCAGGCTAGCCAGACCACTGTAACAAGAAAAGTCTTCTCGGGCGACGGCCACACGTTCGTAACCTGCGCGCTCGAATTGGCGCCCCTAGAATTGTGGTTGATCGCGCATGCTCGAATCTATGCTCGAAGCAATCCAATCGATTCTCGACGAACCTTGGAAACCGGTCTCCCGCCCGGCGCTGGTGGCCTGGTTGATCTTTTATGTCGGGTTTCTGTTCTATGCTTTCTCGGCGCACGGCGGATTTCTTTTCATTGACAGTGCCAATCTCGTCGTCCACGAGGGCGGGCACAATCTGTTCGGCTGGTTCGGCTCTACGATCGGACTGTGGGGAGGCACGCTGCTGCAGTGGCTGGTTCCGTTTCTCTTGGCGGTTTACTTCTTCACTCAGCGCCAGACCACAGGCTTTGTTTTCTGCCTTTTTTTCTTTTTCGAGAACTGGCTCTATACCGCAACCTACATGGCCGACGCTCGCGCGCAAGTGCTTCCGCTGGTCACGACCGGCGACCCGGATTTTGTGGAACATGACTTCTACGCGATTTTCTCGAGCCTCGGTGTGCTGAACCATGACACGCAGATCGCGGCGCTGGTGCGATTGCTGGGTTGGTGTGGGATGATTGCGGTCAGCGTGTGGCTGGCGAGTCGAATACCAGAAAATCGAGAGAGCTAAATCCGCGATGTCCCCTATCCCGACATCTCTTGCCTCGACGTAGAATGGGTCGCGCCATTTCACGGAGGCTGCATGAAATCATGGTTGCCGGTGCTGCTGTTTGCTTTTCTTATCGCTGCGGTTGCGCTGCCGATTGTCCGACCGCCTGTCTCAGCTTCTCCGAAAATCACCGCAGACACGTTGAAGCAACTCGAAGCTGATTTCATGAAAGCCGCGGCCGAGAAAGGCTCTGCGGGATATATGTCGTATTACGCGGACGACGCCGTCGAACTTCCCAATGGCGGTCCGGTGATTCGAGGCAAGGCCAACATCGCCCCAGGCATGAGTTTTCTCGACGATAAAAATAATCGTCTGATCTGGACCCCGGTGGGCGCCGACATTTCAGCCTCAGGCGATCTCGGATATACCTACGGCAATTATGAGTTTCACTCGAAAAACAAAGAAGGCAAGGCGACGGTCGAATACGGCAAATACACCAGCATCTGGAAAGTGCAGAAGGAGGGAAGCTGGAAAGTCGTCCTCGACATGGGCAATGCCAACGAGGCGCCCAAGTAGCCGGATGTTTCGTAGCCCCATGGTTCGGCCTGCTTCTGGCGTCGTCCGAGGCCCCAAGATATACTGATTGCCGTTTCTGACGGTCGATCGGAGGTTCCTATGCTGAGGCTGAGCAGAAGGTTCTACCAGCTGATAGCTCCGCTCTTGCTGATTTGTGTGGCGGCGCCAATTGCGGCGGGAGGAGACTTCTGGGCCAAAAAAACCTATCAAAACTGGTCTGCCGAAGAGACGCGCAACATGCTGGAAGAGTCCCCTTGGGCTACGACCCTGAAGCTGGGCGGCATTCAGACCGCCGTTACCAGTGGCGATGCCCCGCACAACAGCGGCTACCGGGGCGAGATGGAAACCGACCCGAGTATCACTTACATTCTGCAGTTTCGCTCCGCGCTACCCATCCGTGAAGCACAGGTGCGATCTTCCCAGATAAGCGCCCATTACGACAAAATGAACGCCGGGCAAAAGGCGGCCTTTGACGAGAATGCCGGGAAATTTCTGGCAGTTACATTCCCTGACCGCGTCGTGGTGTCCGTAACTTTTCACACTAACGTTCAAGAATATGAAAGTTCATTGCGCAACTATTGGGCGAGCCAAAGCCTGGCGAAGCTCAGCATGTCTGTATTTCTGAACACCAAGGCGGAGAGGCTGAGCTTGCTGAGCTACAGTTTTAAGGAGGATACCTTTCAGTTCACCTTTCCGCGTCCGAAGCAGCTTCAGCCGGGCGAGAAAGTCAGCGTGGAATTCGTTCATCCAAGAACCAACGTCATCGGGCAGCAGCGAATACTCCAGGTCTTCAATCTGAAAAAAATGCTGGTGAACGGGGAGCCTGCGATCTGACGATGGAGGTTTGCAATCCGAATTGCCGTCAGCCGATCGACGCTATTGTTTCTGAAAGTGATTGCGTATCGCTTCGGCCTGGGTGCGAGTAACGACCGCCGAGAGTGCCGCCGGATCAGCCTGCTTAACTGCCTGCACGCTGCCAAAGTGTTCCAATAATCTCCTCGTTGTGCTCGCGCCTACGCCGGGAATTTCCAGCAATTCCGTGGACCGGTCGCGCATCTGGCGACGCTTGCGGTGGAAGGTCACGGCAAAGCGGTGGGCCTCATCGCGGATGAGTTGAATCAGGTGCAGCACCGGCGAGTGATGGTCCAGTGCAATCGGGTCTTTTTCCTGCCCATAAACGTAAAGAATCTCCTCCCGCTTGGCGATAGCGACCAGTGGCTGATTAATAATTTCGAGCGCATCCAGCGCCTCGGCGGCAGCATGCAACTGTCCCAGGCCGCCGTCGATCAGCACCAGGCTGGGCATGGCCTTGTTTTCGTCCTGCAGACGCTTGTAGCGCCGCGTGACCACCTCGCGCATCGACGCGAAATCGTCCACGCCCTCCACCGTGCGAATGATGAACTTGCGGTAATCCGACTTCTTCATCTTGCCGTCTTCCCACACCACCATCGACGCGACGGTTTCCGCTCCCTGAATGTGCGAGATATCGAAGCACTCGATGCGCTTGGGGAGTTCCGGGAGACTGATTGCCTCCTGCAATTCCTCCTGAATTTTTTGGGCGTTTGGCTTGAGCACGCGAAAGCGTTGGTCGTAAGACTGCTTTGCGTTGTTGCCCGCGAGATCGATAAGCGACCGCTTGTCCCCGCGCTGCGGAACAAGAATATGCACCCGTGTGGCGCGGGCGCCCTCGCCCACGTGCTGCTCGGAGAGCAGATCCTCGAGCGTCTCGCGGTCCTCAAAATCGACGGGAACGTAAAGGTTGCGGGGCACATAGGGTTGGCCGATGTAGAGCTGCTTGAGCAGGGCAGAAAAGAACTCGCCAGGAACGAAAGACGTGTCGACCGGGTCTGGTTCATGTGGGGACAGCCGCCCGCGGCTGTCCGTGCCGGGCGCAACTCGGCTGGGTTCTCCATCGTCCGGTGCACTGCCGGCTGAATGCGCGGGCGACCTTTGCTCGCCTGGACAGCCGGGGGCGGCTGTCCCCACATGAGCTATGTTCAAATCATCTCCCTGCGCCGGCTCTGTGCCGAATTCTGGCAGGTCTTCCCAGAAGAATTCGCGCCGGTCAACCATCTTTCCGCCACGCATATGGAACAGGTTTACCGCCAGCATCCCATTTTCGAAGTGATAACCGAAGACGTCGGCATCGTCGCCCTCGGCTGCGGCAATTCGCTGCCGCTCCTGTAACTGTTCCACCGTTGAGATCAGGTCGCGATAGCGCGCCGCCCGTTCGTACTCCTCGGCGGCGGCAGCTTGTTCCATGCGCTCATGCAGCGAACTGCTCAAATCTGTGGGGCGGCCTTCAAGAAACAGCTTCACGTCTCGTACCGCTTCCTGATAGGCATCAGGTGTGGTCAACTCCTGAACGCACGGGCCCAGGCAACGCCGGATGTAGTACTGCAGGCACGGTCGCGGATGAAAGCGTGTGAGATCAACCTTGCACGATGGGATCAGAAAATTGCGGTGGATCAGATCGACGATGCGGTACGCCAGGTTGGCGGGGAAGTAGGGACCGTAGTAAGCGTTGCCGTCCTTTCGCAAGCGTCGAGTAACGTAGACCCGCGGCCAGCGTTCGTTCAACGTGAGTTTTACGTAAGGGTACGTCTTGTCATCGCGCAGCAGGATGTTGAAACGCGGCTTGCGTTGCTTGATCAGATTATTTTCAAGGGCCAGGGCCTCTTTGTTGTTTGCGACCACGATGTAATCGACATCGACGGCCTCGCGTACCAGCGTTCCGGTCTTGGCATCCTCCCAACGTCCTTCGTGAAAGTAGCTGGCTACGCGGCTGCGCAGGTTCTTCGCCTTGCCCACGTAGATCACGTCCCCCTCAGCGTTTTTGTAGAGATAAACGCCGGGTTCCATCGGAATAGTGCGGATTTTGGCCAGTAAGTCCATGGTGAGGGTTCTATTCTATTGGATGGGAAATACGGGCGCTGTGTTACAAAAAGGCTGATGAGTCTATCTTTCGTGGATCGAAAATTCTGGCGAAATCTCGCGATATCCGGTTTTGTTCTCGGCATCCTCCTAAGCCCAGTCTCAGCACAAAGCATTAGGGCGCTGCCCGCGAATCAGTCGAATCAACCCCAGATCACGAAGTCTCCACAGGGAAAGCAGGATGAAGCGGCGCGGGCGGCGGCGCGAGCAACTGCTCACCACTTTGACCGCGTGCTGATCGTCGTTCTCGAAAATGTGGACTATGAGGTAGCGAGCAAGGACAAGAATCTGGCTGATCTGGCGACGCAGGGCGCCAGTTTTACTAACTTCCATGCCCTGTTTCATCCTTCTTATCCAAACTACCTGGCGATGGTTGCGGGAACCGACTTCGACATCCATCGCCGCGGACGGCTTCTCGCCGACAATCAGGTGAACTTGCCCGACGACGCTGCGCACCGCTCGATCGCCGATCGTCTGATAGGCTCCGGCCTCGATTTCAAACAATACGCGGAAGAATTGCCGAATGAGACTTGCCCGTGGAACTACTCCATGCAGCACGTTGCCCACAACAGAGGTAATTACGCCAGGAAACACGTGCCGTTCCTCAGCTTTCGCGAGGTGCAGCAGAAGTGGTGCGACCGGGTGATTCGCGTGGACTCCAGCAAGTCCGACAATTTCTTTGTGCAGGATGCGAAAAAAGGCCTGGTTGCCTATTCGTTCTACTCTCCCAACATGAATCACGACGGGCACGATACCAGCGCTCAGGTCGCGGGCGCGTGGGTCAAGAAGTTTCTCGACGACACGTTCCCGCAAAAGCTGCGGCAGGGAACGCTTGTGGTTGTCACCTTCGACGAATCGGGCGGAAATGCCGACAATCGCATCTACACGTTGTTTCTGGGCGACATGGTGAAACCCGCGAACCAGCAGGATTCCAAAGCGCTTGCCAAGTTCTACAACCACTACAGCGTACTGCGCACGATTGAAGATAACTTCGGATTGGAACCATTGACCGCCAATGACCGCAGCGCCTCGCCCATTACGGACATCTGGAAATGAAGAGCGGTGCTGGATTTCGACATGACTTCACCGTTCCAGGGGTGTGTTACAATCGTTGCGTATGAGTCATACATTGACAATTCGTCTTACAGACGAACTCTTGGCATGGCTAAACGGAGACTTCCCGCAAGACGGGAATTCCGGTTGGACGGCTGGTTCGCCAACAACTGGAGACCGCCCGATCCCAGGGAGGAACGCAGCGGTTCTTACGGCACGCAGGAGCGATCAGCGGTGGCCCTCCCGATGTTTCTTCGCGCAAAGGATTCTCGCGCTCATGAAGGGTATTGCCGATACTGGGTTCGTCATCGCTTTTGCCAGACGAAACGACCAGCACCATAACTGGGCGGTAGACATCGCGAAAGGACTCACCGAGCCGCTATTGACCTGCGAAGCTGTGCTCGCAGAATCGGCGTTTCATCTGGAGTCAAGTTCCTACGTGCTTTCGTTGCTACAGGACGAAATGCTGCGGATCGCGTTCGACTGTAATCGGAACCTCGAACGAGTGGCGGAATTGGCGGAACGTTACCGGGACCGCAAGCCGGACCTTGCTGATCTTTGTTTGATCCGGATGAGTGAGATGTATCCACGCCACACGGTCATTACCGTTGACGAGAACGACTTCAGAATCTATCGGCGCAACAAGCGGGAAACGATCCCGATTCTCTGCCCCCCGCACCGAGGCTTGAGCCCAAAAGGGAGTGGCTTCTCAAATCTGAGCCAAACCATATAAAATTTCCACTCGCGTGTGTGGGCTTTGCGTCCCGCAGCCTGGGTGCGACGGTTGAACCCCAGCCGGTTATTTACGCAAACCATTGAAACTGTATATACTTAGTCTGAATTCAGGAAGCGGCGAAAACTGGCATCTCTCGTGCAGAAGCCATATCGGTAAATGTAAGCAACGAGCAGTTATACCCAGGGCATCAAATTTGCTAATTTGCGCGCAGGATCAGGCAGGCGCGCTAAAGATCGATGATCGATAAGGAGTTTCACCCTATGACCCGCACTTCGTTAGTAATTTGTTTAGCAGCCAGCATGGTAGCCACCGTGGGCTGCGCCAGCAAGAACTATGTCAAACAGCAGACCACACCGCTGATCAACAAGACCAACGAACTCGACGATCTGGCCGCGAAGAATTCGAAGGATATCAAGGACGTGGACGCACGCGCTCAATCGGGCATCCAGGCCGTCAACGCAAAGACTGCCGAGGTAGAGCAGAAGGCGCAGACCGCCGGACAGACCGCAACGTCGGCCCAGCAGATGGCAGACGCTGCCAATGGCCGCGTGGGCGTGCTAACCAATACAGTCGCTAACCTCGATAACTACCATGCCGTCGCAGAGACCTCGGTGAAGTTCGGCTTCAACAAAGACAACCTCACGCCGAAAGCGCAGGAAGCCCTCGACCAGCTCGCGGCCACCATTTCTTCGACCAAGGGCTACATCATCGCGCTGGAAGGCGGAACCGATTCGGTAGGCTCGGCTGACTACAACTACGATTTGAGCCAGCGCCGCGCCAACTCCGTGATCCAATACCTGGCCACCAAGTACAACGTTCCCGCGCACAAGATTTACGTGATTGGCCTCGGCAAGGATAAGCCGGTGGAGTCGAATAAGACGTTCAACGGGCCGCGCCGATAATCGCCGCGTCGATGTGCGCCTGATGACGAACACGGTGGGTGACACCAACCAGCCGACCACGGGCCAAAACAATCCCTCGTCCATGTAGAACCAAAAGTTTACCCTCCTCCCCGGAGGACTTCGCCAACCAGGCCGCTCGATGCCTCCCCCAGAGCGGCCTGTTTTTTTGACTTTTGACTCTTGGCCTTTGGCGGCTGGCTCAGTAGGATTGGTTTCATGCCATCCACACCTTTCTCCCGGCGGTCGTTTCTGGCGATGTCGGCGATGTTGCCGTGGGCCTTCAGAAGCGCCGCTGCTTCCAGCGCCATTCCCGTCGGCCTGGAACTTTACTCCGTTCGCGACGCGCTCAAACAGGATCCCCAGGGCACGGTGCGGACGGTGGCTCAGATGGGGTATCAGGCGGTTGAATTCTATGCGCCCTACTTCGAGTGGACTGACATTCAGGCCAGACAGACGCGCAAGTTGCTCGACGACCTGAATATTCGCTGCTACTCGACCCATAACAATGCAGACTATTTCCTTCCGAAGAATATCAATCGAGTGCGCGACCTGAATTTGATTCTCGGCTGTAAGTATGTTGTGCTGGCTTGGTCCGATCCGAAAACAGGCCCGGAGGGCTGGAAGGCGATCGCCGACGAGCTGAATGAAGCCGCCGAAACCCTGGAACCCTCCGGTCTGAAGCCGGGATACCACAATCATCAGGCTGAGTTTACTGGCGCGGTTGGGCAGCGTCCCATCGACTTGATCGCAAAGAACACGAAGCCTTCGGTAATGCTGCAGTTGGACGTGGGAACTTGCCTGGAAGCAGGTTCCGATCCCGTGGCCTGGATCCGGGCCAACCCGGGGCGCATCCGCTCCATCCATTGTAAAGACTGGTCGCCTGACGCCGCGAAGGGCTACAAGGTTTTGTTCGGAGAAGGCATAGCGGATTGGAAGGGCATCTTCCAGGCTGCGGAGAGTGGCGGCGGCGTGGAATACTATCTCGTCGAACAAGAGGGAAGCCGGTTTTCCGAATTGGAGACGGCGCGTAAATGTTTGCAGGCATTTCGAGCAACTCGCGGAGTGCGATAAAGGAAGAGCGATAAAATAGTTCTATGCGGAAATTTCTCTTGGTCCCATTGCTCGCGTGCAGTTTGAGCGTGTGGGCGCAAAGCTCGAGCCCGCCTGCCCCAGCCCCGTCGAATTCACAGGCGCCCGATTCCACGCCATCCACCGCTGCGCCCGCGCGAACCCCGAATCTTGCTCCTCCGCGCTCCGATAGCGTGAATGCGGATGCTCTCGACGGCTCTGGAATAAGTTCCAGCAAAGATACGCTGATCGATCTGAGTCCTCCCGAGGACGATGCCAAAGCTCATCCGCAAAGTGCCGATCTCCTGATGGACCCTGCGCGGGACTCCGCGACTGCGGACGTCAATGAGTTTCACCCTTGGAATCCCCATAAGGCGGCGAAGGACGTGGAAGTAGGAGATTTCTATTTCAAACGCAAAAACTATCGTGCCGCTGAGGACCGCTACCGCGAGGCGCTATTCTACAAAGACAACGATGCGGTCGCCACCTTTCGCCTGGCCGTATGCCTGGAAAAACTGGACCAGCCGGACGAAGCGCGCAAGGAATTTGAAAGCTACTTGAAAATTTTGCCGCATGGCCCGCAGGCGGAAGAAGCCCACAAGGCGATCGAACGCCTGAAGGGATCGAGCACCAGCGCAAATGCCGCCCGGTGAAACGTCGCCGTCCTCAATAGCGCACCCCAATGCCGAGAGAAGTGCCGACAGTTAGACTTGTGCCTGTACTAACTTGCAGGCTTGGCCCGCTTCCGCGGTGAATTCCTGGCCTTGGATTTTTTCTTTTCGCGATTTCCATCGCCGTTTCCCGCTCGACTCTGCTGCGCCTCGCCCAGAACTAGGTTGGAGGGCCATTGCGGCCCGGAGTGATCGCGTCCCGGGGAGCGCTTCGCCGCCTCGATCATGCCCTCAAAGGCATCGAGGCAGGCATGAACCGTCTGCGTCCGCAGTTCGCCCTCGAAACTGCCACGAATGATGAGCATGGCAGCACCATGCATCAGCGACCATACCGCCAGCATAAGACGCGTATGCTGCCGCGGTTTTCCTCCCAGGCGTTTGGCCAAACGCTCGCGGATGAGATTGAACGAGGGCCAGGGTTCATGCAGGGAGGGGGGCTTGCCTACGCCATCGAATAGTACTTCGTAGGCGTGGCTGTGTTCCAGGGCAAATTCGAGATGGCGCTGGAAGGCCTCGCGCAGAGTGCGTGTCCGGCTGAGAGCGGCAAACAGTTCGCGCCGGGTCTCCAGACGCAGAGCGCGCAGAATGTCGTTGCGGTCGCGGTAGCGCTCGTACACCGTGGGAGTGGTTGTGCCAGCGGCCCTGGCCACGGCACGCATGGTCAGCGCCTTTTCGCCGCCGCGCGCCCACAAACGCGACGCTACGCAGAGAATACGCTGTTCCAGATCGGGATCAGGGTGCCGCGGCACATTACCTCCGGTGATTGAACTAACGAATTCGAATTCAATCCCTGATTACTTGCACGGTGTTTAACTAACGCCGTATACTATACGCACAATTGAACAAACGGATGGCCTCGCAGGGCGGGGAACTCCGCGGAACCGCGAAACTTGCAGTCCTCCCCAAACCGGCTCCCGGCCCCGCCTTGCGTTTTATCTGCAAAAGAGATGAGGAGTTGTACATGGCGCCGGGAAGTAGAAAACAGATTGATGTAGTCCGCCTAAAAGCTGAGGTTGCCGCTGTCGGCGTGGAATTGTTGAGCGCACAGTGTGCCACCGACCGTATTCGCCTCCAATATTCTCCGAAGGACATTGTCGCTTTCGGGGAGCGGTACTCTCTTCAGCGAGCCGTCGCCTCGGCCGAGGCTGTTTGCCGCTTTTTCTCCCAGATCGAGGCCCATCTCAATCAACTCGATGACGCCAAACCTTAGCCAGATTGCTGCCTCCGGTCACTTTCTGTTCACGACGCCGCGCCATAGGCCAGAAGCGCCTTACTTCTGCGCTCGGATGAATTCGCCGGTGGAAGCATTGACCGACACGGTGAGCTTGGCTCCTTCACGGGATGCGCCATAGATGACATGCCAGATTAACTCGTTCGTATTGTGGTTCCAGTCGCAGACGTAGATCACCGGCGTCTCCGGCGCCTTGTCCAGAACCTTGTCGCCGCCATGTTTCTGCGCCGTGGTGAAAGCCTCGTCCGAATCAATCTTCAGGAAAGCAACGTCAAACACCTGCGTGTTCGAATTTGAAGGATTGTAACTGTCTTCAATTCCCGGATTCACGCCGCGCGGCGGTGCACCGTCGGCCGCACTGCCTGACCATGTGTAAGATTTGACCGAACGCTGCATTGCCGAGGCGAAGCTGCCGCGCCAAACCGCCCACTTGCCGTCATGACCGTTGCCATCGCTGGTTGCCGAGGACTCCAGGCGATAGGGTTTCGCATCCGGCTTCCACCCGCGCGCCGCGATGTAGACCTTCTGGAAAGCGGAGCGCCCGGTAATAAGCTCTGGGCCCGCAGGCTTCGCCGGTTCTGCCGGTTTGCTGGGTTCCGACGTGCACGCCGTTAATAGCGCCAGAAGCGCCACCATCAGCGCCGCGCCTGCGGACCGGTATAGGGTCCCGTGCCCCCCGCGCCTTCCATCCCGCAACCGCTCCTGATTTTCGTCGCGAATCCGAACCTGCCTCCGTCGCTTCGGATTCGTTGAAAAAGCAGTTCCCAACATTTCCGCTAAGCTCGCGTCAGTGGGGGCAAGGCTAGCCGTCTTCATGGGCATCCTTCCTGTGTTAACGTTGATTGGTTTTGATGTCGCGCAACATTCTAACTGAAAGAGCCGAAAACGTAAGTAATCCCCGTGGACCCTCATCTCCAAAGACTGCAAGCGGAAATCGCCGGCGCGGTTTCCGGACTGTCCGCCGAGCAGTTGAGCCGGCATCCGCCGGGAAAATGGTGTGCCGCAGAGATCCTGGAGCATCTGTATCTGACTTATACGGGAACGTTGAAAGGATTTGAACGCGTGGCTGCGGCGGGCAAGCCTTTGACCACAAATCGAACCTGGAGGCAGCGAGCACGAACCTGGGTTGTGGTTGCATTCGGATACTTTCCTTCGGGCAGAGAAGCGCCGCCGGTAGCGCGTCCGCGCGGATTGCCGCCAGCGAAAGTGCTGGCCGAGATTGGTTTCAGGATTAGTGAAATGGACGACTGCATCACCCGCTGCGAGCAGAAGTTCGGTTCGCGCCGCAGATTATTAGACCATCCCATTCTCGGGCCGCTCACCGGATCGGAGTGGAGAAAGTTTCATCTGGTGCACGGCCTTCATCACATGAAACAGATTCAGCTGCGGCGCGATTCCATCCTCGCAACATAGCCGCGAGATCCTCCCGACTGGGGCGAAACAAGCTGTTCAGCCGATGCTTCGCAGCCCGGGAATGAAATAAATCGAGCGCCGGAGGAAATCCCGGCGCTCATGTTTTCGCGGTTTGGCCGCTCCTATTTTTCGATGACTGAAGCTGGCGCGCCAGCCTTGCGTGCCTCTTCCTGCAGGTCGTCAAGTTTCTGCTTGGCATCTTCCACGGCTTTCTGCTTGTCGGCGATTTGCTGTTTGTACTGGGCATCCTGCTTGTCCCAGCTCGCCTCGTTACGCATGCGATTGCCGGCGTCGGCGTACATGGCGGCGGCACGAAGCTGATATTCGCGCTGGAGTACGTCGAGTTCGCGTGCCAGTAAATCAACCTGATCCTTCTGCGCAGCAAGCTTGTCGTCCCATTGCTTCGCTGCCGCTTGCTTGGTCGATTCGTCCTCAGGAACTGTAGCCGTTGACCCAGGCTTTTCTTCGGTCCCGGTTTTGGCGGTTCCCGTCTTGGCTTCGCCAGCGGCTGCACCTTCCGGCGGCGCCGCCTGGTTCTGAGTGGACTCGTCGCTCGCTGCAGCCGGCTTTTGGCCGACCACCGAGAGCTTGTCCTCCCTGGGAAGATTGTCGTTATCGAAGACTTTCGGTGTGGACTTGGCCCCCGGCTCCTTGCGGATTTGCCGGGCATAGTCGCCCAGCGACGAACCGGAGGACGGGGTTTGCGAGCTCGACGAAGCCTGATTCTGCGCGCCGGCTGAAACGCCGGCTGCCACGAGAACCAGCATGACTCTAACTCCAGTGCATGCGATAAGTTTCATAACTCCTCTTTTTCCCTTGCTCATATCTAGCTCGAACTTTCTGATTCCGATAAGTGTTCCGATCAAATATTCCAATCAACTCCCCGCAACGCTGGCCGCCGCTCTTTGTTCGGAGCGCTTGTGGATCAGGAATCCGCCAATGCGGCGGTCCAGTTCCGCTGCTTCCTGCGCAATATCGGTTGCGAGTTGCTTTGCCAGTTCTGAATCTCGGCTGTCGGCTAGTTGCAATGCATAGCCGGCAATGGTGGCCAGCGAGTTGCGCAATTGCAGCGCCATCTCGGCCGAAATCTCACCTTGCATTTCCTGCTGGCAGCGAATCTCTTCCATTTCGGTATGGTCGTTGATCAGGCAGGCCACACCGAGCAGACCGCCATCCACAGCCGGCACCGCGGAAACCGTAACCGCGATGAAGCGCTTTTGCCCCGACGGAGTCCGATATTCGGCCTCAACCTCTCGCCGCTTACTGCCTTCACGCAGCACCGCACTGACCTCATCCGCTACAAGAACGCCGTCGGCGCCGCTGCTCTCCTTCGATGAGGCGCGGGAACTTGGTTTCGCGGCACAGACGATGGAGCGGCGAAAAATATCTTCTGCCCCCATTCCAATGGTGGAAGCAAAGCCCAGAATCGCTTTCGCCGCGGGATTTGAAGTGTTCACCAATCCATTCGTTCCGAACACCAGTACTCCACAGGAGAGATTGGAAAGCACGGCGTGGCTGAAATTTTCGCTGATGCGGGCGCGGTGCTGCTCGGTTTGTGATTGCATTTGCAGTTCATGCTTCTGCTGCTTGAGTTGCTGGATCACCGTGTTATACAGGTGCAGCGGCAGAGTCTCCAGCGATGGCGAAGCCTCCGCGGAAAGGTCGCCCGCTTCGGCAATGTTTTTTCGCAAGACGCGCATGCAGAGTAAGGCGAACAGAAAGGCGCATCCCGCGCAGACCAGCACCACCTCTGCCCGCAGCAGCACCGGGTTGGCCAGTACTTTCACCAGAGTCCCCCGTACCAGTGCAGAAATCGGTCGCCAAAGAAAAACGCGACGAGAGCCATGCTGCCCAGAAACACGCCAAAAGGCATCTGATAATGGCGGTAGACCACCTGCGCCGACTGCCAGCCGCGCCGCCGTGCGGCCTGGGCATTGGCCAGCGTCTTCATAAAACGATGCGTGCGCTTCAGCCAGACGACGAAGACGGTGGTCAGCCCGCACACCGATCCGGCCAGCGAAGCGGTGAAAATCGTAAAGACGGTCAGCTTCATTCCCAGAAATGCGCCCACCATCGCCATCAACTTCACGTCGCCGAAGCCCATGCCTTCCGCACCGCGCCAGCGCAGGTAAATTGCCCCCGCACCGTAGATGAACGACGCGCCCAGAGCGGCGCCCAGCAGAGAATCCAGCAGAGAAAGAAACCGCGCGGAAACGTCGCCGCTGAAGGGCAGATTCATCATTCCGGGCAGGAATTGCGATGCCAGATCATTCACCGGAACCAGAAGGCTGAAAACCAGGCCCAGCGCAATCCCGGGCAGCGTCAGCTTGTCGGGTAGCAGCTTGGTTTCCGCATCCGTGAAAATCAGCCCCAGCAGCAGAAACGCGAACACGCAATATTTCAAGGTGGAAAGCGTCAGCCCGAAATACCAGTAACAAGCCAGGAACAGCAGCCCCGTAAGTAACTCAATCGTCAGGTAGCGAGGCGAAATCTTTTCTTTGCAGTGGCGGCAGCGGCCCGCTAGAATCAGCCAGCTCAACACTGGAAGATTGTCGTAAAACGCGATCTGTTGCTGGCATTTCGGACACGCTGAACGCGGCGTCACCACCGACAAGCCTCTGGGCAAGCGAAAGATACACACATTCAGAAAGCTGCCGAAGGCCAGCCCGAAGAAAAAAATCGCCGATGCCAATACAGGATCCACGTGGTTTGTTTTCGATCGTTAGGAGGCAGTCGCGCCTTCCGCGCAAGCTTCTCCTGAAGAACGCCCACTTTGCTGATTCTTGATTGGATTATAAGGCGATAAGACCCGGGACCTAAGGTACTGAAGTCACTGGCCCATCGGCCAATAGGCAGTAAGACACTGACCACTACGCCCCTTCAAGTTCGCGCAGATCAAGGATTACGGATTAAGGAGTCCCGCAGGTCAATTGCGGTTAAAGGGCCATCACGGGAAGACGAAACGCAACAATTCTCCCTCCAGCGCCAGGGCAGAAGGCTCGTGCATCGGGTACTTTCCCTTCCACAATCGCCAGCCCTGAGGAACCAGGCGCGTCTGTGCCGCGGGGACTTCCACCCAGCCCTGCGCCGTCTCTTCGCGCAAGAAGACGGAATGTACGGGCGTCGCAGACGGCTTGGCAGCTAGCGATTCCGACTTCCATTCAAATAAACTTGCAGCCAGTTTCTCCGTCAGCGATTCGCACGGATCGAGGCACAGAATCCATTCCGCCCGCGCGAATCGAAGATAATCTTGCGACGAGCATTCCGGCGTGGCGGCCACGACCCTCGCTCCGTATTCGCGCGCGATGCGCAGGGTTGCGTCCCGCGAGCCGTGGTCCACGATCAGAATATCGTCGCAAGCGTAGAGCGTCTCCAGGGCACGCCCCAGCCGCACACCGTCATTTTCTGTGTGTAACAGGGCCGTGATTGAAGCCATCAGAGGCCTGAGACAGAGAGTGTACAAAACATCTCGTAGAGACCTAACTTGTTACGTCTCTCTTCGTAGAAGCGGAAAAGAAGTCGTGGGCAAATATTCTAGCTTGATTGCCCTAGCTTGATCGCCCTAGTTTGACTGCGGCGAATCCCCAAGCGTCGGCCGGTTCGCGTCCGGACCCGAAGCTTGCACGACCGTGATCGGGGCCTGCAAGGTGAAGTTCAGCACGGTTTCCGAAGGCAGCTTGACTTGCTGGCTCTTGGAAGCCGCCTGGGCCCCGCCGCCGACTCCGGCCCCGGCCGCCGTGCCAATCGCCGCACCTTTCCCGCCGCCCGCGATCGCCCCAATAATGCCCCCAAGAATCGCGCCTCCGCCAACTTTTTCCGCCGTGTTCTTGCCGCGCGATTTTCCTTCTTTTCGATATTGATCCGTCTGCAAACTGTAGGTCTTGCCGCCGGAAGAAAGACTGTCGAGCTGCAGCACCACTACCGATTGCCCCGCAAACTTTCCCGCGCTCTTAACGTCTACCAGGTGGCCTGTGACTTCTACGCCCGCTGGCACAGCCTGTTCTCCGTCGGAGGTGAGAGCAGCGTTCAGCGTTGCGTGGAACGTGTCTCCACTCTGATTCTTCTCGCTGTCAATCGGATCGATGAGACGAACTGCCAGTTGCGTTCCCTGATCGATAATCAATCGTTTCGCCGCCGGCGTCAGCGGGGAAACAGTCTGGACAGCCGGAGCAGGGTTCGGTGGGATCTCGGCAACCGCCGGCGGCGTGGCATTCGAGGCCGACAAATCATCGGAATTCATCTGGTCGGCATTCGAGTCATCGGCGGAGTTGTTATCGTTGCCCGAATTCCCGGCAGCACGAGGTTTCCTGCTTTTCCGGTCAGCGCCCTCTGCGCCTCTATCTCTACGCGATTGCCCGCCAGTTGAAGGGCTGGCGCGCCCGGTGCTGGAAGCCCGCGTTTCAGTCGGAGGAGCACCGGCAACCGGCGCACTCCCAACCTGCAGATTGTTGACGACCTCCCGCACTCCGGCCACGGAAGCCGCCTGCCGGCTCGCCGCCTCGCGCTGCGCATCATTTTCGACCGTGCCTCCGAGCGTGACCACGCCGTTGTTTGTCTGTACCGTCAGTTGCTTGGTCGAACAGTCCCGAATCCTGGCTGAACTTGCCCTGAATGTCGCTGGAAATCTTTGCGTCCTCAGGCCTCTTGCCGCAGCCGGCTCCCAACCCCAGAGCCATCGCCAGCGCCAAAGAAAAAAACCAAAGGCAGGTTTGCTTCATACTCCACTCCTGGTCTCCGCTCTCGAAACGTGGTCAGACTACAGCAGGCTTGAAATCCGGATATAGTTTAGATGCTGCGAGGCTTTCGGGAAGATGTAAATGCGGGCAGATTAGAGCTGGAGGCAGCACTCCCAGCGAAGCTTGGGGAGGGCTGGAGTCGCTCACACCGCAGTATTTAGTGGATAAACTTGTAATCGACGATCGATGCTGCCAGTTCACCGTTTTGATCCGCAGGCACCGAGGCATCTTTCGCGCGCATCACGCGGCCTTGGCAAATAACGTTGCTGTTCTTCTGCCCTGAAATCTCTTCGGGCATCTCAAACACCATCTCGATCAGTGCATTGATGGGAAGCTGGGCCGGCCCGTTAAACAGCACTCCGCTCTGGCTGATGTTGGCGATGATTCCTTCGTACCACGTGCTGGTCTTGTTGACCCGGTAGCGTAAAGGAATATCGAGCTTCAGACGGCGGGCTCGCGGTACCCACGAAGGCCGCTTCTCGCGCCCATGGCTGCGCCGAATGCTCTGTCTCCGGCTTGGCATGCTCCACCCGTTCGGTGCGGCGCATGGTGGCCCAGTCGTATTTGTATTCCGCGGCACACAGCAGGCAGACCTGGTAATAGTTGCCGTCGCCGCCACGGCGCGGCCAGGAAAACTCGTGAGAGCAGCGCCCCAGCATAAGCACATCCATGAATTTTTGCGGCATGTTAGAACTTCCGGGTTAGCGATCCCTCGGAGGCACGCCCATCATCCCCTGAAAAATAGACTTTGGGTAGGTTACTTTCGTGCAAGAATCCGCTCGCAAGCGAAGTAAATGAAGTAGATGCAAGCGCTTAGCCTGTGGAAACCTCTGATTGCCGTCGGAACCCGACGCTGCAGGACTCGACTCGAGGTTGACTGGAAACGAGATGAGAGTCAGCCCTCAGCTCTCTCGCTAGGCGGCGATCTGTGTATCATCCGTTCATGGACAGCATTGTGCCCGGCGTGACTGCATTCATCCTTGCCGGTGGCAAGAGCACGCGCATGGGCGCTGACAAGGCTTTCCTTACGCTGGACGGCCCTATGCTCGATAGCCCTGTGCTGCATGGCCCTACGCTGCTGGCCCGAGCGTTGGAACTGGCCCTCTCCGTAACCGGCGACGCGCGCATCGTGGGCGATCCTACGAAGTTCGCGGCTTACGTACCGGTCGTTGAAGATCTATTCCGCAACTGCGGTCCTCTGGGTGGAATCCACGCCGCACTGCGCGTGTCCGTGACGGACCTGAACCTCATCCTCGCCGTGGACGTGCCCTTTGTGTCGCCGGCGCTGTTACAGTACTTGATCATGCGTGCCAAGGCTTCCAGCGCCGGTGTGACGGTCCCGCGAACGAATGGCCGCTGGCAGCCTTTATGCGCCGTGTATCGCCGCAAATTCGCCGACGCTGCCGAGGAGGCGCTGCGCGAAGGTCGCTACAAAATTGACGCGCTCTTCGCCATCGAACAAACGCAGACCATCGAAGAAGATGAACTCGAAGCCGGCGGTTTTTCACCGAACATGTTCCGCAACTTGAATACACCGCAAGAGCTGGAAGCGGTGAAAATGGAAGACCTCAGTCTCCGAAACCGAATTTGAACAGATCTATCTAACGAACTGCGCTGCAGCAGGACAGGCGTAACCAGTGGGAACGTAAAGTAACAGCTAAGAGCTAAAAGCTAGCGGCTAGAAGCTATTCATGCCAGACCATCCCAAACTCGCGCCCTACATCGAGTTCAAAGAACGTCTCCAAGGCTTTCGGAGACAATGTCGTCCTGGACCACGTGAGTTTCGACGTGCTTCCGGCGGAAACAGTCTGCATTCTCGGCCGCAGCGGCGTGGGAAAGTCCGTGTCATTGCATCACATCATGGGATTTCTGAAACCCGACTCGGGCCGCGTCATCGTTGCCGGACAGGACATCACCGACTACACCGAGGAACAACTGGAGCCGATCCGCAAGAAAGTCACCATGGTCTTTCAGAACGGAGCCCTGTTCGACTCGCTCACGGTCGGCGAAAACGTAGCCTTCCCCCTGCGTGAAAGCCGCGAACTGGATGAAGAACAGACTTATCAGATCGTCGATGGCCTGCTGCAGATGGTCGGCGTACAGGAGATGCGCGACTTGCTGCCTTCCGATCTTTCCACCGGCATGAAGCGCTCAGTGGCCATTGCCCGCGCCTTGGCGGCGCGTCCAGAATGCGTTCTCTACGACGAGCCCACAACCATGGTCGATCCGCTGATGGCGCAGTTGCTTGGCGATCTCATCAAGCGCCTGAAAATTCAGCTGAACCTGACCAGCATCGTCGTGACCCACGACATGCGCCTGGCCAAGAAACTTGCCGAGCGCGTCGTGTTCCTGCACGAAGCCAAAGCAATCTTTTTTGGTCCATACAGCGAAATGGAAAAATCCCCCGAGCCGATTATCCAGGAATTTCTCGAGCTGGATGAACTAAAGCTGGAAGCGTAAAAACTCACGTAGCGACAGCCGCCTCGGCTGTCGAGGCAGAGCATGCCCTGAGCGAAGTCGAAGGGGCGCAGCCCGCCGGCCCAGAGATGCCGGGATCAGGCGGGAAAACCTTAAAATCGATTGATGATTTCTGATTCCTGATTGAAAACCTTTACGGCCACGCTTCGTTTGACTTCCAATCAACAATCAGAAATCACTAATCAGCAATTTCCCTAGAACCCCTGCTCCACCAACTCCTCAATGCTCAGTGAACGCCCCGCCTCGCCCTTCATCATCTTCTCCACATATTTCGCGATCAGGTCAGCTTCAAGGTTGACTGGATCGCCGGGCTTCAGCGAATGAAGGTTAGTCGTCTCCACCGTATGCGGAATGATGGCAACGGTGCAGCGGTTCTTCTCCAGTTGCGCAACCGTCAGGCTGATGCCCTCGATCGAGATCGAGCCTTTGTACACGGTATATTTCTCGACGTCATCCGGCAGTTCAACGTGCAGCCACCAGTTCTCCGATTCGGCGATGCGTTCCAGCGCGATCAGCTTGCCAACTCCGTCAACATGTCCCTGCACAATGTGTCCGCCGAAGCGCCCGTCGGCTTTCATGGGCAATTCTAGATTCACCAACGCGCCCTCGTGAATGCGCGAGAACGAAGTCCGCATCCACGTCTCGGGTGCGAGATCCGCGCAGAACGATCCCGGTTTGATTTCGAGCGCGGTCAGGCAGACGCCGCTCACGGCCACGCTGTCGCCAGTCTTCAGTTCCTTCGGAGCACGCTCGGCATTTAGGGTGATCCGCCGATTTTCGCCACGCTGCTCGATGCCGGCAACGCGTCCCACTTCTTCCACGATTCCAGTAAACATGGGACCTCTCAGATGAACAGAACATCATAAACCCATCACCACGGAGTCACAGAGAAGGACAAATCATGACTTGATTTCCTCTGTGACTCTGTGGTGAAAAAAATCTATTCCTCATACGGATCGCGCAGATAGCCTTCCACTGCAAAATCTTCGCCGAAGCGATGCAATTGAATATCTTTGATCTGCGCGGCCTGACTCATATGCGCGAATCCCGTTCCGGCCGCGAACGGAATCGATCCGGAACCCGCAAGAATCTTCGGAGCGTAATACAGGAAGACCTTGTCAACGACATCGGCGGCGAGAGCGGCCCAATTCACAGTGGCCCCCCCTTCGATCATTACTGAGATGATCTCTAATTGACCCAGACGGCGTAGAACGGCGGGCAGATCAGGTCGGCCGTCGTCTCCGGTCGCGGGGATGGTCTCAACTCGGATTCCCAGTGCCTCGAGTTGCGCCTTCTTCTGGTCCTCTGCCACGGCGCAAAAAACCAACACATCGTTCTTGCGACCCGCCGCCGCATTTCGCACCAGCCGCGATTCGAGCGGTAGGCGCAGGCGGGAGTCGAGAATCACGCGCAGCAGCGGACGCCGCCGCGTACGGCCGCTGCGATCGGTCAACAATGGATCGTCGGAAAGTATCGTTCCCGCACCAACCACCAGCGCGTCGTTCTGATGTCGCAATTCCTGCACGTGTGCACGCGCGACCTCGCTGGTCACCCACCCTCCGGGAGGAATTCCGTCGTGCCGGGCGAGCACTTCGGCGGGCGGTGGTGCAATCTTGCCGTCAAGCGTCATCGCCGCCTTCAGCGTGACTAGCGGTGTTCCATAGCGAATGTAACGGGCGAAGGCTTCATTCAGGCGGCGACCCTGCTCCTGCAGCAGGCCAACCTCGACCTGCACGCCTGCCGAGCGCAGCGCTTCGAATCCTAGCCCACTCACCTTTGGATTCGGATCGGCCATCGAGGCCACGACGCGCCGGATTCCTCCGGCAATCAAGGCGTCCGTGCAGGGAGGCGTTCGTCCCTGATGGGCGTGCGGCTCGAGATTGATATAGAGAGTTCCGCCACGAGATTTGTTGCTGGCGGCTTCGAGCGCGAGAACTTCGGCGTGCTTCACGCCGCTGTAAGTGTAGCTTCCGGTTCCGGCTACATTGCCCTCAGGGTCGGTAATCACCGCGCCAACGTAAGGATTGGGCGACGCCAGGCCGATGCCTTGACGTGCGAGTTCCAATGCGTGATGAATATGTTTCTCGTCGCGAGAGTAATCGGGCATTCAGGAGAATCTAACACGGCAGGGATACACGGGCTGAAGCCCGCAACTCGTCGGAACGACTCACGCCGCTCTGAAGGGCCGCGCTTCCACATATCCAATGGCGGCGCAAAACGTTCCGCTGGCACACTCCATACCAGTCCTCAATGGCGCGGAGGGAAGCTCTTATACGAATCCTCTTCGATCTCGGCGACTGCGGCGCCGCTGCGTCCCGTGGGACCGCGACGCAGCGGGGCCATTGCATAAGCGTATGGATCGGCGGGAGGCGCGGGCTTTTTGCCTAGCAGGCGCTTCAGGAAATCGAGTATGAGCTTGAATCGCGAAGATTTTTCGTCAGCACCGGACATATGCGCTCCTATTCAAACAACGAGTCCACAAATTCTTTTGGATCGAAAGGCAGCAAGTCTCCGGCTTTTTCGCCGACTCCAACATATCTTACGGGCAATCCTAATTCGCGCGAGATGGCGACTACGACGCCGCCTTTCGCGGTGCCATCCAGTTTGGTCAGGACAATGCCGGTGACTCCTGCGGACTCGGTGAACATGCGCGCCTGCTGCAGGCCATTTTGCCCTGTGGTCGCATCCATCACAAGCAGAGTTTCGTGGGGCGCTCCGGGAATGATGCGCTGCGCGGTGCGCCGCATTTTATCGAGCTCCGACATCAGGCTGGTCTTGGTGTGCAGACGGCCCGCGGTATCGACTACAACGTAGTCGGCTTTGCGCGCCACGGCGGCTTGCAGGGCGTCGAACAGCACCGCGGAGGGATCGCCGCCGGGTTTGGTCTTGATCACTTCGGTTCCCGTGCGCGATCCCCAGATTTCGAGTTGGTCGATGGCGGCGGCGCGGAATGTATCGGCAGCGCAGAGCAGGACGTTTTTTCCCTGCGAACGGAATACCTGGGACAGTTTGCCGATGGTCGTGGTCTTGCCGGTGCCGTTTACTCCGACCACCAGAATTACTTCCGGCGTGCCATCAACTTTGCTGACAGGCCGCGTGTTCGCGGCAGTCAGAATCGTCAGCAACTCTTCTTTCAGCAGGCGCTTGAGTTCCTGAACGTTTCCGATCTGTTTATGGTTCGCCTTCTCGCGGAGCTTGCCCAGCACTTCCTGGGTGGTCGTGCTGCCTAGATCGGCGGCGATGAGCGTGGCCTCAAGGTCGTCTAGCGTGCCGGCGTCGATCTCCTTGCCCAAGGAGATGACTTCATCGATGCGCTCCGCGAGGTTTTCGCGCGTGCGCGTGACCGCCTGCTTCATGCGGTCCATGAAGCTGGGCTTTTGTTCTTCCGTGAGGCTGCCGAATAGGGTCTGAATCATAAAAAGGACTAAAGACCGATTATACGGGCAGCGCGTCAGCGAGGACGCTCACCGACAAGCTCAGGCGGTCCTGGCAGCCGCTGGACGGACCCGAGTTCGCGTCCCGCAATCTCCGTAAGGCTTCCCGATTACATATGTGAAAGTTTCGTCGTCCAATCAGTGAGATCTTTAGTCCGAGATCGTTAATCGGGCAGCGCAGGGAACGCGTGGCGTGCGAAGATACAATGCGAGTAGCTGTCCGCCCGGAGCACATGCCAACGTCAACGCTGCGCAGAATCTTCAAAGCATTTCAATATCGAGATTTCCGCCTGATGTGGTTCGGCGCCTGTACTTCGAGTATTGGCACCTGGATGCAGATCGTCGCGCAGGGCTGGCTGATTTACCGGCTCAGCCATTCCGCCTTCCTGTTGGCCATGGATCAATTTCTCGGCGGGATTCCCATTTTTCTTTTCTCGCTGATCGGCGGCGTCGTCGCCGACCGGACGGAACGGCGGAAAATTCTGCTCGTCTCCCAATATGTGCAGATGGCAAGCGCCGGGACACTCACCGTGCTGGTGGCGTTCGGGTGGGTGCACGTCTGGCAGATTCTGTGTTTGTCATTCGTCTCCGGGCTGGCACAGGCCTTTGGTGGGCCGGCTTACCAGGCGCTGATTCCTACGCTAGTCGATCGCGAGGACATGCCCAATGCCATCGCGCTGAATTCCATTCAGTTCAACATGGCGGTGACAATCGGTCCCGCGCTCGCCGGACAGGCCCTGGCCAAGCTGGGTGAAAAGTGGTGCTTCGGGCTGAATGCCCTTTCGTTTCTGGCGCCGATCATTTCGCTTTCCATGATCTCGGCCCGGTATCTGCCGGCCTCGACCACGGAGTCAATGTTCAGCAGCTTAAAGCAGGGTATCGGCTTCGTGCGCAAGCAGGGATCGATGGAAGCTCTCACGCTGCTCGCGTTCTGCATGACGGCTCTCAGTATGCCGATGCGGACTTATATCCCAGTATTCGTGAAAGACATTTTCGGCCGTGGCCCGGAGACTTACGGGAACCTGCTTTCTCTGATGGGCGTGGGCTCGATCTGCGGATCGCTGGCCGTGGCCGGCATCGGAAACATGCGCAGGAAGGGCCGCTTCGCCCTGACCATGCTGATCTGTCTGGGCGCCGCGATTTCAGGATTCTCGTTCTCGAAATCGTTGCCTCTGAGTTACGCCATGCTGGTGCTGGTGGGCGCCTCGATGATGGCGGTGTTCGCCACGGTGACTTCACTGGTGCAACTGATCACGACCAACGAAATGCGCGGACGGGTGATGAGCGTTTACAACTGCGCGTTCCGGGGCGGCATGCCCATGGGCAATCTGGTCTCGGGATGGCTGGTTCCAATATTTACAGCGCCGATTGTGTTGGGCGTGAATGGAGCGGTGCTGGTGCTGGTCGCGGTCTATTTTTTGCTGGTGCAGCGGCGGGTGGCCGCGCTTTAAGCAGGCGCAACAAACTGCGATGGCTGGAGTGCGTGCAGGCAGCTTATTAAGCTGCAGCGGTTTCCTGAAAATAGGATCCGCCGCCGAGAATGGTCTGGATGGCGTGCACCAGACAGTCCATTTTGCTCTTTGCGCAAACTCCCTTGATTCCGGCCTTCCTGGCCTCCTGCTCCAATTGGCCCGAAGGATCGGCGGTGATCATCAGGATCCGAGCACCGGGATCGCGCTCGGTTAGACGCCGGGCAGTTTCCAGGCCATTCATTTCCGGCATCGAGAAATCCATGAGCGTGAGTTGGGGCTTGAGGCGGCGGAATGTTTCCAGTGCCTGGCGGCCGCTGCCGGCTTCTCCCACAACAACCCATTCCGAATGCTGCTGCAGAGCGGCCTTGATCGCGGTTCTGGCCATCGCGTTGTCATCCACCACAAAAATCCGAAGCAAACCGGCCCCTTTCGGCGGACGCAAGGTTTATGGCCGAGAGCAGCCGCACATTTGGCCACGGAACTGCAGCGACTCTCAGACAGCTCCAGCATCGCATCCACCTGCGTGATGCTGATCATTTGACGAAGGGCTTCCTCAACCATACGCCCTGAGGCTTAAGATGAAATACCGCAGATACTGTACCCTAGCGGACATAATCCGTATGTTCGGTAGTTCCTCTTCTTGAAGGCTGCGCCCCGAAGGACGGACGGCGTGCCTGGCATTGCTCAACAGATCGGTAGAGAAGATCCGTAGAGACGTTGCCGGCAACGTCGTCGCCCGCTGCTTTCCGCATGATGGTGAGAGAGACGTTGCCAGCAACGTCTCTCCGAAAGGAGCTAATAATTTCGCCGCTAGTGAGCCGGCGCTGGTTGGGGACTGGCCGGCGGAGTCGCCGTGCTGGGATTCGAAAAATTCACCTTGGGGACCTCCCGCGCTCCTTCCGACGCCGCGAAGTAAGCTTCATTCGGTTTGAATCCCGCCCATTTGGCGAAAATGCTGTTGGGAAACTGCTGAATGTAGGTGTTGTAGTCCTGCAAAGTATCGTTATAGCGCTTGCGCTCCACGGCAATGCGATTTTCGGTTCCCGCGAGCTCGTCTTGCAGTCGTAGAAAGTTTTCGTTGGATTTCAGTTGCGGATAGTTTTCTACGATCAGCAGCAGGCGACCGATCGCTCCATCGAGCTGCCCGTTGGCGGCAATCTTTTCCTGCGGAGTTCCCGCTGAGAGCAATTGCGAGCGCGCCTTGGCGATATCGCCAAACACAGTCTGCTCCTGCTTCGCGTATCCTTTCACGGTCTCGACCAGGTTTGGGATCAGGTCGGCACGCCGCTGCAGTACGATGTCCACTTGCGACCACGCGCTTTTCACCGCCTCATTCTTGGTGACCAGCGTGTTCTTCACGCCAACGTATTGTCCGAAGACGATGAGCACGCCCAGCAAAAGAACCACAATGACGATCACCGCGATTATGCCCTTCCCCATACCTTCCTCCTCAGAACCTGAATGTGGTGCGCTTACGCCCGCCCGGATGCATCTGAGTCTAACGCCTCATCGACCGCCGCGGCGACTTTCTCGATTGCCGCAAGATAACGAGCCACCAGATCGTTGATGTCGATCTGCTTGGCACGAGCTTTGTGTTCGCGAACGTCGAGGGCCTGCTGGAGGGCCGAGGGATCGAAGCCCACCCGCTTCGACAAGACTTCTACGGCTTCGCGTCGTCCTATCTGCGACGAATCGCCAAGTGCGATCAGAGCATGGCGAAACAGCGTGCCGAACGATGGCACCGAACGCAGCAGCAGATCCCATAGTCGCGAACCGTTCCCTGAGGCCAACAGGACTTGCTGGCGAAGCAGGATCAATTTTTCCCGCAGCTCATATTCGACCTGCACACGGTGAACGTGCATGGAAATTCGCAGGCCCTGCACTACATCGTCACCAAACAGCACGCGGTGATGTTGCTGCATATCCAGCAACTCGATGGTGAAGACGTCAGTGGAGCGCTCGAGTTCCCGGCGCGTCATACAAAGCGGAGGAGGCTGCTTCTGCTTTTCCCACCACTTCGCCACCGGTGCCAGCGCTTGCAATGCCGCGAACGAACAGTCGCGCAAAATGCAGAGCATGTTCAGATTTGACAGGCCGAGATGAAAATCGCCGGAGGCCGCGGAGCCGAACAGAATTATGCTTTCGACATTGGTTGCGGCCGCTTCGCGGGCCCGTTTCACAAAGTCGTCAATCTTGTCGTCAATCTTATTGTCAGGAACCATTTCGTCCTCACTTGCTACCAGCTGCTGCTGGCTCCGCCGCCGCCGGAGCTGCCCCCGCCAAAGCCGCCGAACCCGCCACCGCCGCCGAACCCGCCACCGCCGCCGAACCCGCCACCGCCGCCGAACCCGCCACCGCGCCCCCCGAACATCTGAGAAAAAAGCAGCCAGAAAAGAATGCTGCGGAGCGGCGTAAACAGAATAATCAAGACGACGATAATGATTCCAATGATCCCACCGACCGAAAGGCCTCCACCGGATCGGGGCTCCGCCTGATCGGGAGCTCGCGGCTGCGAACCCGTCAGTTGAATACCGGCGTCCGTCGCAATCACGCTGGCAACGCGGCTTGTAACCAGGAGCAGAGCCTGGTTGTAATCGCCACTTCGCATTAGCGGGATGGCCTCGCGCTGAAAGCCGCCAACTTTGCCATCAGGCAGAATAGGTTCCAATCCGTAACCCACTTCAATGCGCGCGCGATGATCCTTGATCGCGTACAGGATCAGAACTCCATGATCCGTGGATTTGGCGCCAATGCCCCATTTCTTGAAGAGATCGACCGCGTAGCTCTCAATGTCGGAGCCATCCAGGGAATTAATGGTCACAAGCGCAATTTGCGCGTGAGCCTTTTCGTCGATCTGCTGGCAGATGTTCGTGATCTGCGCGATTGTCTGCGCGTCAAGAACGTGTGCGAAATCGTTGACGTAACCTGTAGGCTGCAGTTGTGAAACGGATTCTGCCCACGACCCGATGCCCAGCAAAAAGACGAATAGCGTCGCCAGACATAGTTTTCTCAGCGGTTTCACACGCAGATTGTACAGGACGCGTCGCGCACAACGGGCTTTCCTCGCAACGGTCACCGATCCACCTCGGCTGTGGCCTGCGCAAAAGCTCACGTCACCTTCGTAATTTGAAATAACTGCCCCCTAAGAACGATGATTGGCAACATGCCCACTTCCGAGAATACGCGGCGCTGGCCTCGCGTTGAGGTTGATATGCCGGTGCGGGTCGTGACCTCCAAAGGTTTTTCGACGACCGTTGTGGAGGGGCGCGGCACCGAACTGAGCGAAGGCGGCATGGTGTTGTATGCCGGAATCCTGTTGAACCCGGGCGACCTGCTCGAAATTGAGTTCGAAACGCCCACTCTTTCGCGGCTGACGGCCATTGTTCGCTCCCGCAACGGCTTCTGCTTCGGCCTGGAATTCATTACTCCGCTTCCCTCGTAATTCTCATTCGCACTAGACGCTTCAGCCGTGGCGTTGCCGGAGGTTTTCGTCTAGCATCAATCAGCACGCTAAGCACGCTCGGGGGCAGACTCCATGTACTTCGAACAGTTTTATCTGGGATGCCTGGCGCACGCTTCCTATTTGCTGGCTTCGGAAGGCGAAGCGGTGGTGGTGGATCCGCAGCGCGACGTGGAATTGTATTTGACGGCCGCTGCGCAGCAGGGCGTCGCCATCCGGCATGTGATTGAGAGCCATCTGCACGCGGACTTCGTTTCGGGACATAAGGAATTGGCTGCCCGCACGGGCGCGCAGATTTACATCGGAGCGCGAGCCGGAGCGGCTTTTCCGCACGTGCCGGTGAGAGACGGTTTCGAGTTGAATTTTGGGAAGGCTTCGATTCGCGTGCTCGAAACTCCAGGCCACACAGCCGAGAGCATTTGCCTGGTGCTGACCGATGAAGGGAAATCTCGTTTGCCGTGGGCCGTTTTGACCGGAGACACGCTCTTCATTGGCGATGTTGGCCGCCCCGATCTTTCGCCGGGGCACACGCCGGCGCAACTCGCAGGCATGCTCTACGACAGCTTGCACAATAAGGTGCTGACGCTGGCCGACAATGTGCTGGTGTATCCCGCGCACGGCGCCGGTTCGCTCTGCGGAAAGAACATGCGGGCTGAACGGTCATCCACGATCGGCACGGAACGGCTCACCAACTACGCGCTGCAAATCAAGAGCAGGGAAGAATTCATCGCGCAGTTGACCAGTAACCTTCCTACGCGGCCGGAATATTTCCTCAAGGATGCCGAGATCAATCGCACCGGCGCCGCAGCCTTGTCGGAGCTGGCGCCCCTGCGGCCGATCGCACCAGCCGAGTTGAAGGCCATGTTGAAGGAGGGCGACCTTGCTCTCGACGTGCGGCCGGGTGAGCAGTTTGCGGCAGGCCACGTGCCGGGCTCGATAAACATTGCGCTATCCGGTCAGTTCGCGTCGTGGGCCGGCACCGTGCTGGGATTGTCGGCGCATCCGGCGCTGATTGCGGATTCGGAATCGCAGTTAGAGGAGGCGCGGCTCCGGCTGGCGCGCGTCGGCATCGAAGTTGTGGATGGATATCTTGCGGGCGGCGTTGCCGCGTGGAAGCAATCGGGATTTCCGCTAGCTACTATTTCTCAGATGACAGCGCGCGAACTCGATTCGAACTTAAAGTCAGGCCCCATACAGGTGCTCGACGTGCGCCGCGAGACGGAGTGGGAAGCCGGGCACATTGCGAGTGCGACCTGGTGGCCGCTCGATAATTTCAAAGTCTCTCCGCCAGAGATGGATCACGATGCGCCGATCGCGGTTCACTGCAAGGGCGGTTACCGCAGCATGATCGCCAGCAGCCTGTTGCAGCGGGCGGGGTTCAAGCACGTAGTCAATGTCATCGGCGGATTCGATGCCTGGCGGGACGCCAAACTGCCAGTTGCCAGTCAAAAGCCGGTCGCGGTATGACCTCAGCCTGTGGAAAAAGTGTTCCTGCAGGAACACTTTAATGACGTAAATGTACGTACAATATGGTATGCGTATTGCGTAAGTCCAGTGATTGCAATGGGTTGCGGGCAGCGTCATGGACGCGATACCCGGCCGTTTTGGGAAAGTCGTTGAAACCGATCAACCTAGGCTCCTTGCCCATAACATCGCTTTGTATTTTGCGGGATTAGTGAATCCCGGAACGCCGTTTGTCGCGCTCCCGTTGATGAACGACCTGCGAATCCGCTACGCCGCACATGTCGCAGTTGGGTCAACTTGCAGACTCGCCGTTTCGCGGCTGGCGTGGCGGAACCCCACTCAATAGCGGACACGGGTGACGGCGAAGCCGCGCATCGTCTTACAAAGAGGGCGATACGATCCACGAACGCGCTTGATCAGCATCGCTAGTGGAAAAGACCTTCATCGCACCCGGCATCAGGAAGCTGAAAAGTGAAATCGCATGGGCGATCCACTGGACGTTGGTGACGACCGCGAACCGTTCCCAGCGGGTGAGGTGTTGAATTCCAATCTTGAAATCTTCCATCATCGCATCGGCGTCAATGCCAGCAAAATCGCCTCCAAGCTCGTAATAGAGACGAAGGCGATCGTGACCGGTGAAAGCCTTCTCGACTGCCGGAATGAGGGTCGAAACATAGTCGTCCTTCGTTACCTGTCCTCGACCCGCGAAGGCGATGACATTTTCGGGAAACCCTTGCAATTGTGCGATCATTTGCGTTCTCCCGCGTTGAACCACTTGCCTGCGGCTCCATACAAAAGCCGTCGTCAAAATCAGAATATCCATTGACCGACCGATCGGTCAATAGTAAATTTGGCTTATGACGATCAAGGGGCAGCGCACTGCGGCGGGCGAGGAAACTCGCAAGGAAATCCTGAACGCGGCGCTGACATTGCTGGGGCGTGGCGGCCCCGACTCGTTCAGTGCAGGTGCGTTGGCGCGAGAGATCAATGTAAGCAAGGCAACGATCTTTCATCACTTCGCGTCGGTTCGACAAAATCCTGCTCGCCGCGTGTGATTGGCGTCAGTCTTTGGAGCTTGAGGGGCACCAACCGACGTTGGCTCGCGCCTATCTCGACGGTCTCGGCCAACAGCTCATCCGCGCGGCGCAGGACGATCCCGTCCTGCTAAAAGCCCAAGCGGTTTTCGTCACAAGAGCAATATTCGATCGCGAAATGAACGTCCGATTGTCCGAAGGCGCTGCCGACATGCACCGCCTCGTCGTCGAGGCCCTACGCGCTCGTCTTCCCTCGAATGCTTCGGACGCCAAGATTGAGTCGATCGCGCGGCTCGCTGAGATGGCGCTCAATGGCCTGATGATCAACGTGGTCACGCGCACTGACGAACGGGAGCAATTGCGACGAGCTTGGGCGCTGCTGGTTGATCTGCTCCTAGCCGAAGCAAAAACGAGCTGATCATAGCGACTGCAAAAAATGCCCGGCATTTCAGGCCGCATTAACGCTGGCCTGTCCGTTTTCAAATCGTCCTCATCTCGCGAAATCGCCCTCCATGCTGGCACCCAATCACGCCAATCGCCGGACCAGGCCCCGCCCCTCGCGGCCCCGCTGCCGCGATTTGCTATACCGCCGGCGATATAGGATTTGTCAGCCATGGGCGTAATTGGCCCCTATGCCCGAATTGTGATTCACGGTCATCGAAGGGAGAGCAGAGATGATTCGAGACAATTATTGGCTGACCAAGTCCCAGTTCACAAGAATTAGGCCGCACCTTCCAAATGACACGCGGGGCAAGCCTCGTGCGGACGACCGCCGCGTTATCAGCGGCATCGTTAGCGTCCTGAAGTCTGGAAGCCGCTGGATTGACGTTCCTTGACATCGATGGCCATCACAAGACGCTCTATAACCGCTTCGTGCGATGGGCTGCCAAAGGGGTCTGGACCAATATCTTCATGCCTTGGCATCGGCGGGCGGTCCACCTGTACAGATTTTGATGGATTCATCGGCCATTAAAACCCATCGCTGCGCTTCCGGCGGCAAATATGGTGAGCAATATCAGGCAATTGGCCGCTCGCGCGGCGGGCGGACAACGAAAATACATGCCCAGACCGGTGAGCTCCGTCGTCCGGTTGCCTTCTTGCTGACCGGAGGCCATGTGGCGGACTGTAGTGCCGCAGATACGCTGCTGGAACGGATGCCACCCGCCACGATTGTTAATGGTGACAAAGGCTATGACAGCAACGCGCTACGCCAAAAAATCAAAAGTTTAGGGGCGGTTGCAAAGATCCCGCCCAAGATCAATCGCCGCCAAATCCGCTTCTCGCCCGTCTTTACCGGGGCCGCAACGCCATCGAGCGGATGTTCTCGCGCATCAAGGACTCCGGCAGGATTGCAACCCGATATGACAAATTCGCCGCCAACTTCCTCGCCGCCGTCACCCTTGTCGCTATCGTCAGCTACTGGTTATGAGTCCGGACCCTAGTTCTTCCGCATCCCCAGGACCAGCGCGACCACCCCGCCGGCGAGAAGGACGATGCCGGCCGCGGGAGGCAGTTTGTCGCTACTTTCGGTCTCAACTCCGATTCTGGCGTCTCCCAACCTCGCCCCGTGATGCTCGTGATGAGGAAGGGGCACGACGAACGACAAAATGCCTAATACCATCAGGAGGACCCCGACAAGGGAAAGAGTTTTCATAGAGACTCCGATCGAAGATTCAGTTTGCGAATTCGTAGTTTAGAGCCGCGGCCGGACGTTAGCGTATCGGTGCGCAGAAATCCTACCACTAACCGGGAAGGAGGGTTCGAAGAGATTGTAAGCGAATTGTTTTGCTCTTCCGCTGGGCGCATCGCCTGTTCCAGGCTATTTGTGAGATAAAGTCATTGATGGTTGTAGATCCGAGCTGAAGTTGTTCGCGCGAGATCCTTCCCTCCGCCTGAGAAGCGGCTCCGGCGGGATGACGCCTCCGGAATGGTGGTTTGAGATGAAGATTGACAAGCTGGCCAAGACCTATCGAGTGGAGAGCGGGAAGCATTTCCGGTTGAAGGATTTCGATCCGGCGGACACGGGGCACTGGCACTCCAAGGAGCATGCCGAGCGAAGCTTTGCTGGAAGGGCATTGCCCGCACGGCGGAGCTGCAGGACAAGCTTTATGCCCAGGACAGTTGGGCGGTGCTCTTGATTTTTCAGGCCATGGACGCGGCCGGGAAGGATGGCGCTATCAAGCATGTGATGTCGGGAGTCAATCCGCAGGGATGCCAGGTGTACTCCTTCAAAGCGCCCACAGAGCACGAACTGCAGCACGATTTTCTGTGGCGGACGACCTGCGCTCTGCCGGAGCGCGGGCACATCGGCATTTTCAACCGGTCGTATTACGAAGAGGTGCTGGTGGTGCGGGTTCATCCGAAATTCTGAAGAGCCAGAAGACGCCGCCTTCGCTGGTCACGAAGAACATCTGGAACGAGCGGTTCGAAGACATCCGCTGCTTCGAGCGGCACATGACGCGCAGCGGAACGGTGATCCGCAAATTCTTTCTGAACCTTTCGAAGAAGGAGCAGAAGCAGCGATTCCTGGCGCGGCTGGATGATCCCGAGAAGAACTGGAAGTTTTCGGCCGCCGATATTCACGAGCGCAAGTACTGGGACGATTATCAGAATGCCTACGAAGAGATGATCCGCAACACGGCGAGCGAGGAGGCTCCCTGGTACGTGGTGCCGGCGGATAACAAATGGTTCACGCGGCTGGTGGTGTCGGCGGTGCTGGTGGAGACGCTGGACAGTTTGAAGCTGTGCTATCCCAAGGTGGATGCGGCGAAGCGGAAAGAGCTGGAAGCGGCGAAGAAGATGCTGTTGGCGAAGTGAGGGCGCCCGTCAGATACGTTTTGTGTTCGCGAGATCCCTTCGACTTCGCTCAGGGCAGGCTCTTCCCTCCGGCTGAAGACCGGCTCCGGTCAGCATGACGCCAGTCAAGTAGTGGGAGGCGGTCTGCCCTTTGCAGCGAAGGCTTGCAGCGATTACCATAGCGCAATCGTTTGATTTCTTCCCCGGAGAAACTCTGAACATGGGCCACGAAGGTTTTCACAGGAATACGTTTTCTGGTTGCGCTGCTCCTCTTCGCACTTTCGTTCTCGATCCTGTTCGACCACCGCAGGCCTCGCGCAAACCAAGCCTGAGCGGCAATCGAAGGCGGCGAAAGCGGCGAAGCCAGGAGCAACGACCCAAACTGCGCAGCCCACGGCTGGAGCCGAAGGCAACTCCGAGGCTGCCGAAGCCTCCAAGCCGGAAGAAAAAGCCTTCAAGGGAATGAAGTATCGCCTGATCGGTCCCTTCCGCGGCGGCCGGTCGCTGACCGCCGCCGGCATTCCGGGCGATCCCACGACTTATTATTTCGGCGCGACTGGCGGCGGAGTTTGGAAGTCCACCGACGGCGCCATGACGTGGTCCTCCGTTTTCGATAAAGAGGGAACATCGGCGATCGGCAGCATTGCCGTTGCGAGTTCGAATCACAACGTGCTTTATGTGGGGACGGGCGAGGCTTGCATTCGCGGCAATATTTCGCACGGCGATGGCGTGTACCGATCGCTGGATGGCGGCAAGACCTGGAAGAACGTTGGGCTGCGCGATTCGCGCGCCATCGGCAAGGTGATTATTAATCCGACGAATCCCGACATTGTGTTCGTGGCGGCGCTCGGCCATCCTTACGGTCCGAACACGGAGCGCGGCATCTTCCGCACGACCGACGGCGGCAAGACGTGGGAGAAAGTTCTCTACAAAGACGAAAACACCGGCGGCATTGACGTGGCCTTCGATCCGCACAATCCGAACATTCTTTTTGCGGCGCTGTGGCAGGCGCGGCGCACTTCGTGGAGCATGTCGAGCGGCGGGCCGGGCAGCGGCCTGTATCGTTCGAACGATGGCGGGACGACCTGGAAGCGGCTGGAAGAGCACGGGCTGCCTAAGGGCCCGTACGGAAAGATCGGCGTGGCGGTGGCGGCGAATTCCGATCGCGTTTACGCGCTGATTGAAGCGCACAATCCCGATGGCGGGCTTTACCGCTCCGATGATGGCGGCGAGTCGTGGCAACTGGTGAATCCCAGCCATAGCCTGTGGCAGCGGCCGTGGTATTACATGCACGTGATCGCCGATCCGCGCGATGAGAACGTGCTCTACATCATGAATGTGGAAGCCTACAAATCGACCGACGGCGGCCACTTGTTCAACAAGGTCAGAGTGCCGCACGGCGACAATCACGGGCTGTGGATCGATCCGCAGAATACGCGGCGCATGATCGCCGTCGAACGACGGCGGAGTTACGGTGACGCTCGATGGCGGCAAGAACTGGACTCGGCAGGACAACCAGCCGACCGCGCAGTTCTATCACGTCATCACCGACACAGCCACGCCCTATCGCGTCTACGGGCCGCAGCAGGACAGCGGGACGGTTGCGATCGCGAGCCGCAGCGACGATGGATCGATCGACCGCAGCGACTGGTATGACGTGGGCGGAGGCGAGGCCGGATATATTGCGCCCGATCCGCGCGATCCCGAATATCGTTTACGCGGCGGATTATCAGGGAAACATCACGCGCTACGACCGGCACATCGGGCAGGTGAAGGCGATTACCGAGCAGCCGGAGCTTTCCGACGCGCACGGCGCGGCCAACCTGGAGCATCGTTTTCAGTGGACTGCGCCGGTCATGCTTTCTCCGCACGATCCCAACACGCTGTATCACGGTGGCGAGCGGCTGTTTAAGACGACCGACGGCGGCGTGCACTGGCAGGCGATCAGCCCGGATCTGACGCGCAACGATAAGGAGAAACAGAAGGTTTCCGGCGGCGACATCACGCTCGACGATTCCGGCACGGAATATTACGACACGATTTTTGCGTTGGCGGAATCGCCGATCACCAAGGGATTGCTGTGGGTGGGAACGGATGATGGCCTGATTCAGCTGACGCAGGACGAAGGGAAAACCTGGACGAACATCACGCCGAAGGATATGCCGGAGTGGAGCCGCATTAGCCAGATCGATCCTTCGCCGTTCGACGCCGGCACTGCCTACGTGGCCGTCGATCGCCATCAGTTCGACGATCTGCGCCCTTACATTTACAAGACGAGCGACTACGGCAAGAGCTGGACGAAGCTGGGGCAGGGAATTCCGGACACTACATTTGTTCGCGCGGTGCGCGAAGATCCGAAGAAGCGCGGCCTGCTTTATGCGGGGACCGAGCAGGGCGTTTACGTTTCGTTCAATGATGGTGCGAACTGGCGTCCGCTGAAGTTGAACCTGCCGACTACGCCGGTGCACGATCTGGTCATCAAGGACAACGATCTGGTCGTGGCGACGCACGGCCGCGCGTTCTGGATTCTCGACGACCTTTCTCCGCTGCGCCAGTACAGCGATGACATCGCGCAGAAGGATGCGTTCCTATACACGCCTGCGACCGCTTACCGGATTCAGGCGGGAGCGGGCGGCGAACGGCATCCTTCCAAACGGACGGGACAGAATCCGCCGGCGGGCGCTGTGATTTATTACTTCCTGAAAGACGCGCCCAAGGACGGATACCGAAGACGAAGATCGAAATTCTCGACGCCTCCGGCAAAGTCATTCGCAAATATTCGAGCGCGGAATACAACACGCTGGAGGAGCCGCTCGATCCCGACGACAAGAAGCCGGAGAAGCAAATCAAGCCCGAGGCAGGCTTGAACCGGTTCGTGTGGGACTTGCGCTATGAAGAGGCGCATCACGTTCCGGGATACTATCTTTGGGAATATGGCGGCGGCGCGCGAGGGCCCGTGGCAGTGCCCGGTCATTACCAGGTTCGAATCACGGTGGGAGCACAAACCCAGACTGCGGCGTTCGATTTGAAACTGGATCCGCGAGTGAAAGTCAGCCAGGCCGATCTGGAGCAGCAATTCAATCTGCTGCTGCAGACGCGCGACGAGTTGAGCCGGGTTTACGACACGGTGAATCAGATTCAGGACGTGCGCTCGCAGTTGTCCGGACTCAAGCGGCGATTGCCGGAGAATGCCAGCGCGAAGACGATGGTGGCGGCGGCCGACGATCTGGAGAAGAAACTGGTTGCGGTGCGCGAGGATCTCATCAATTTGACGATCAGCGCGAATGAAGATTCGCTGGCGTATCCTCCGCAGCTGGATGCGAAGCTGGCCTATCTGGCGATGGATGTGGGCGCCGCCGACTCGGCTCCGACCGAGGCTGAGCAGAAGGAATTTGAGAAGCTGAAGCGGCAGAGCGGGGAACTGATCGGCCGCTGGGAAGACTTGCAGCGCCGCGACCTGGCGGCATTTCAGAAGCTGACGGCGGAAGGCAGCTTGTCGACGGTAGTGGTTCCACCTGCGGGCCGAGCACCGGATGAGATGATCGGAGAACATGAGTTTCCCACGTTTGTGCGGATTGCGGCGAGTCCGGGGAAGAGCGAGAAACTACAAGCTTTTGTCCGGTTGCTGACCCTTCGTGTTACTGCCTATTACTTCTGTGCCAGTTCGATGGCACGGTTGTGCCTTGTCCGGCTTGAGACTCGTTGCTATTGTGCCGATAGAGTCTGAAGTTGTTCCTCCCCTGAGGGTCCAAGAATCGATCCTGATTGGGGGTATTTATGCGAATGATGCATTTGTGCTACGCGGCGATAGGCTTTGCGGTGGCCCGCTGGATTTTCCGGCGGCAAGGTCTGCCGGTCGCAGACCCAGTTACTCGGTTTCGATCGCAGGGCCTTCTGTAGAGCGGTTCCGGGCATGGGCGCGCGTTCCCGTTGCGCCTCCATTTCGTTCGCGCGCCTACTGCCTGCTGGCTTCCGAAAGTGATGTTCTAAGAGTTTGTACCGCTCATTCCCGGATTTTCGATTTTCGATCTCTTCACAATTTATCCATCATCGTCGCGCCTGTATTACTTCGTCTTTAGAACAACTGTATTGCGCTCGTCGCTGGCAATGATGCGGTAAAACTTCTTCAGGTCGTCGGCGTGGCTCGCCGGTACGCTCAGTTCCTTCACTTCAAAAGTGCGGCTGTAGCGGATCAGGTTCCCGTTGATTTCCGTCTTCGAGTGATAGCTGGCGAAAGGATAGTCGGCGTCAACTGCGGGAGGCACGTCATCCACGATATAGCCTGCTGGAATCGCGATTTCAAAATTATCGGTGTCGCGGGATGGACCTTCAAATTCTATGGGGAACTGGCGGGGCTCTTTGGTCTCCAGAAGGCCGCTGGTTTTCACTCCCAGCACGCGCGGACGAACCAGCAGCAATCCACCGGCATTCTTGGCGTAATTCCGGGCTTCGAACGCATAGTGAAAACCGAAGGGCTGGTCTGTCCGATTCAGATTGTCGATGCTGGCCTGGGTGAGACTAAAGAGCGACAAGGAACCGGCGAGCAAGTCTTCGATGGGCTTCGCTTTGTCCGACGATTTCATTACTGAGCGTAGGCGTGAACGTTCGGCCCAGGCGCGATCTCCCAGTCGCGTCTCGCTGACCTCGCCTCTCAATGTACCCAGCGGATCCAGTGTGAGTTTGCCGGTGCGCTGGATGCTGTTCATGGCGGAGGGCTGCTTCGGCAATTCGACCAACTCTCCACCCTCGGGCGTAACCAGCAGCCCGTAGTTCGCCTGCAGGTATCCGCCGATTTCCCCGAAGGGCGTGAGTTCATTTGTAGGATCGAAATACAGCAGAGAACCGAGGCGAGGATGCTGAATAGTTGCGACCAGCGACGGGTCGGAGACGTTCGGCGGTAATTTGATCGCCAGAACTACATGGTTGAACCCGCCAACATTGGCCGGCACTTGTGGAGTCACCCCCCCGCGTTCAGAATTGATGACCACATAAAACGATTCGACGCCGACCTGGCTCAACATGGAACTCAGCAGCGTCGCTTTGTCTTTGCAATCGCCATAGCGGTGCGCGTATACGTCGGAGGCGGTATGGGGCTGCCAGCCTCCAATGCCCAGTTCAATCGCCACGTAGCGGATGTCGTTTTGTACGAACTGGGCCAGAGCCTTGGCTTTCTCCAGCGGAGTCCGCGCCGAGGCGGTAAGCGTAGCGACCTGCTGGGTAATTTGCGGGGACGCGTCGCGGCGGCCGTTGGTTAAATTGAGATACCAGCTGCCCATTTGTTGCCAGCTGCTGAAACCGTTGGCGGCCGCTCCCCCCGGCGGGAAGAAGGAAACGATCATCTGGCCGGCCACCCCGTCGATGGGCGGCATTTCAACCTCCTTGCGAATCCCTTTTACATCGCTGACTACCCATTCCCATTGGTTGTTGCTACTCTGTGTGGGCTTTGCCTCGGAATAGTTAATCCAGGACGCCTTGTACTCCCACCCTGCGGGAAGCTGCAGGGAGTAGTGCAGTTCCCGGCCTGGAATTTCGCGCTGAAACATCCAGACATCCTGCAACACCATGGGCTGCTCGTCTTCTTCGTATTCATAACCCACGACGCTGCCGGGATCCGGGGCGGGAATTTGCAGCAACTTTTCCTTCACGTCGGAGATCAACTCACTGCCCGCGATTTTAGGGAGAGCGACTTCGACCGCTTCTTTGTCCTTCACTTCATAATCTTTGCCCTGTACCGGAATGCACCAGCCGCGCAGGCCGGTGATTTTGCGATGAGGATTAAAAGAAACAGCGACCATTCCGTAGTCGCGTCCACTGGGGCGGAGAATCTTGTAGACCATCCGAACATGAGTCTTGATTTTATCGATCGATTGAACGTTTACGGCGGTTTCCGAGTAAAGCAGGACGGCATCCGTTTTTTCGTCGTGAGCAGGCAGCGGAGCGGTGGCGGCGGCGTGCATCCAGGCCGGGGCGTCGCCGCCCGCATGGGCGAGTCGCGGGGCAGCCAGGGCGCAAAGGACTGCGCACAGCACTGCGTACAGAAGCAGGCTAGGCCGGCGGAAATTAATTACCTGCGTTCGTGCTGCTGGGTTGCAAGATGACCTGTTCTTCATCGTCGGTCCTCACGATCTGAAAGATTTTTCGCAGGGTTGCATAGTTTTGCGCGGGCAACATCAGAATGTTGACGTTGAGCGCGCGGTTCAAATGCAGCGTGCCTTTATCGTTCTTTGCCTCAAGAGTGTAAGTGATGGCTTTGGCGTCGAGACTCTCCGGCTTGGGAACGGTAGCGATCTGCCAGCCCAGAGGAAGGTCGATGCTTACATCGTCGGAGCGCTGAAAAGGAAACTCGAAATAGACGGGGTGTACGCGCTCGGCGTGATCGAACAGGTGCTTCTCCGGAGCGGCGAACAGTCCCACCGGAAGCAACGCACGCCGCCCTGCTCCCGAGACCCAGCCCGTGACCTTCAGCGAATATTCCGCGACCAGAGAAGACGAAGTTTTCCAATCCGGCTGGTTCGTAAGTTCGACGTCGCACGCGATCGGGATGGCCTCGCGGACCTCATCTTCCAGAAACTTCTTGCGCTCCGCTTCGTCGGACAGGCGTTGTCCCACCCGGCGCTGAGAGGCTTCCAATCCGGTATACGTGACAGTCAGTTTTCCCTCAAGTTCGCCGGTTTCGTTGAGCTTCAATTCCGCCTTGCGCTGGATGCCGGAGGCGGTGCTGTCCGGAAGGGAAGTCAGAAGCCAGGTTCCACCGTCCTTGTCGAGCTTCAATCCCTGCACCGCGGTTTCAACCCAGGGCAACATGCCGAAAGGGATGAAGGCGGCTCCCGGATCGAAGAAGACGTCTTTGCCATTAAGTTTGACGACTACAACATTGGCATCCAACCGTTGCACGTCCATGGTCTGAGGGACGAAGAAATAGTGCGAGCGATCGGCGAGCCACATTCCCCAGGCTTCGAACCCGGCCGATCGGGCCAGGGCGAGAAAGAGCCAGGTCAATTCCTGGCCGTTGCCGTACTGCTTTTTCCAGATGGCTTCCACGTTCTCGGGATTTTTTTCCTTGTCGCGCTTTTGCTCCTGCTCGCTTTTCTGTATTTCATAAGATGTGTTTCGGATTTGCTGTACGCGGGCGTAGATTTTCTGCAGTTTCACTTCCGGCGAATCGCCGGGAGCAACGATCTCGGATACCGCTTGGTCCATTGCTTTGCGTTTGCCGATAAAGCTCTCCAACTGATCGTTGCGTTTCTTGCCTACTTTCTTCCAGTACTTGTCCGGCTCTTTCTCGAACAAATCCTGGCTGTAGATGAAATCCACGCGTGACTTCATCTCGTTCTCCGGGGGCATGTAGTCTTCTGTCTGGAAGGCCGGGATATTGCTGGCCTCCAGGTTAATCACGTGGTTGGGCGCTTCCGCGGGTTGCGCCGTACCCGGTGGCAGCCTGTTCCAGGTCCAGCGAACGTTCCAGGGAGCATAATCGCTGGTATACGGCCTAAGGGAGAACTTTGCGTTCCGGGTGAACAATTCGTCGCTGAGAATCCAGCGCGAATCGAAGAGGAAATTTTCGCTCAGGTCGGTAGTGTAGTAGTATTCAAGCACGCTTCCGACTTGCACATTGGGCAGCGTGAAGGTCTTGGCCATGTACTTCACGCCACGGGCCTTGACGATGGATTTATCGAAGGCCTTGCCGCTGAAATTGACGATGGAGCCGTCCGGTTCGATGGTCCGGGCATGAATGTTGACGATGCTGCCTTGTTCTTTCCAAAAGGGAATCTCGATGTCGGCGTATTTACGGCCTTCTTCGGTAAGGATCTTAATGCGGAAATACACATCTTCATGGGCGGTGTGGCCGCGGTCGTCGCGATCGACCTGGCGGAACAGGATGATGGCGGGCGCTCCCGGAGCCTTGGGTTCGCTCGTCATCTTCAGTTCATCCGCGGACGGTTGCTGAAAGCCCACCGCACGGGCAGCTTGCGGAACCAGCAACGCCAGGGATGCGCAAAGAAACGAGAGTAAACCTGTGACGAGAAGACGAGTAGGCTGCATGGCACAACTCCTCTGTGGAGGTTCTTCGTACCGCAAAGGCCGCCGGCCTGAAGGGGGAAAGCAGAGGCCGTACGACTGCCGCGGGGCGGGCTACATCGATTTGTAGAGCACGCAACTTATGCGACGAGACAATACAATCAGGGGTTTCGCATGTCAAGAAATCTCTGTTGTGTTGGGCTGCGACAGAACCACAGGAGTAGCGGTTTGTCGGCCCGGGCGATCACATGAAGATTCTCTCTCAGGGTCATCTTCAAAAGCCGCAGTATGAAGAGGTTAGCGGAATATTACTAGCGGGATATGGACTGTGCGGCCAGCCCAGGAGCAATTGAGGATTTCAATGCCGGCAGGGATACGCTAATGGCTGTACCCGTTTTTAAGGAACGAATTTCGAGATAGCCGCCTAGTTCGCGCACGCGTTCGCGCATGCCGGTGATTCCGACTCCGGTGCCTACGGAGGCGTTGAAGCGAAGCAGGCACTCTTCGGGAATGCCCTTGCCGTTGTCGCTTATCACAAGTTCGAGGTGATCAGTGTCTCGATTGAGGCGAACGCTCGCGGTTGAGGCTCCGGAATGGCGATGGACATTGGTAAGGCTTTCCTGTAGAACCCGGAACAGGACAAGCTCACACTCTCGGGGAAAACGTTCCATTTGTTCGGGGATCTCGCAATGGACTTGAATGCCACTGCGGCGGGCGAATCCCTCGATGAACCAGCGGGCGGCGGATGAGATGCCGGCCTCATCGAGCAAGGGTGGGTGGAGAAGATACGATGTCGTGCGTACTTCCTGCAGAGCTTCGTCAGCCAGCGTATTCAGATCGTTGACCAGGCGCGCCAGATCGGGAGTGGCTTCGATTTGGCGGATCAGGGCAATCGACATCTTCATGGCGGCGAGCGTCTGACCCGCTGAGTCGTGTAACTCGCGAGCGATGCGGCGGCGCTCTTCGTCCTGCAGGGTCATCAGGCGAAGAGAAAGATTGCGGAGCTCATCTTCCTTCTTCTCGCGCACTCGAATTTCAGACTCCAATCGGGTGAGCACTTGCGAGAGTTCCACGGTGCGCTCCTTCACGCGATGCTCCAGTTCGTCGTGAGCCTGGCGTAGTGCGTCTTCCGCACGTCTTCGTTCGCGTGCCTCGGTGGTGAGAGCATCAATGGACTCGTTCAGGCGCAGTTGCTTGCGCCGGTTGGCCTCGCCCAGGGCAATGAGCACGGCGCAAACCAGGAAGCATCCAACAATGGCGTGAATTTCGGGGGACTGGCGAATGAAAGAGAGCGAGTGGCGGGGATCGACGAACCAGTAAAATATACCCAGGAAACCGAGAAGGCCGCTGAGAATGGCGGGTGCGAAACCACAAACTACCGCAGAAAATGTCACGGCGACGTACAGGGTGACATAGAAAGCGACGTGCCCGAGTACGGGATCCAGGAGCCAGCGAAGCAGGATGGCGAGGACCGCTGCGGAAATGGCAATTGCATAGCGGTCAACGACACGCTGACGCGGAAGTGGCGAGAGAATTGTCAAGATACGCGCGGGGAATTTGCCTGCCATGCAACGTCACCATTCAAGCCAGGTTGAATGAGACACCGTCTGGTTGGAGCGTGGCGGTGCGATTCTCGGTTTTTTAGAAACAAAGATCCAGAGCCTAATCTACAGGATGCAGAGATCGGGAGCGCGGTTGCATTAAACGGATCCGCAGACGCCGGACGAATGGAGAGAGCAAAGAGTGAAAGACTGGAGCCATTAGCCCAGCATGGCTCCCCGCACATCTGCTTTTGGCGAGCGTGCTAGACTAAGTTGAAATTCCTGTCTCCGAGGATCGGCGATGAAATTTGGCGTCATCATTTTTCCCGGCTCGAACTGCGATCACGATGCTTTCTGGACGATTCAGCACGTCGCCCAGCAGCCCGTCACGTTTCTGTGGCACGAGTCGCACAACCTGGAAAATTGTGATGCCGTGATCGTTCCTGGGGGTTTTGCCTTCGGAGATTACCTGCGCACCGGCGCTATCGCCAAGTTTTCGCCGGTGATGGAATCGGTGCGCAAGTTCGCCACGAGCGGCGGCCTGGTGCTAGGCATCTGCAATGGCTTTCAGATCCTTTGCGAGTCGGGATTGCTGCCGGGCGCCTTGATGCGCAACGTTGGCCTCAAGTATGTGTGCAAGCCAGTGCAGGTGCGCGTAGAGAATGTAGAGACTCCCTTCACCAATGTCTGCGCTCAGGGAGAAGTGTTGACCATCCCGATCGGCCACATGGAAGGCAATTATTTTTGCGACGCCGCAACCCTGGAAGAGTTGCAGCGCGACAATCGCGTCGTATTCCGCTACTGTTCACCTGCGGGCGAAATTTCTCAGGCGGCGAATCCGAACGGATCCCTGGATAACATCGCCGGAGTTTGCAGTCCCGAGGGAAATGTTGTGGGAATGATGCCGCATCCCGAGCGTGCGTCCGAGCCAGAGCTGGGCGCACCGCGGGCATGAAAATGTTTTCGTCGATGATCGGGGCGCTGGCAAGTCGTTAGTCTCTTTCTGAGAAAGCCAAATTTCTCAAAATTTTCTTGGTTATCAACAGGCTCTGGGTATATTGTCTGTTTCGTCTTCCCCAGTAAGTCGGGTCCCTAACCTGATTAGTTGCACACACGCGGGGAGGCGTGTCTCTCATGACACCGAAGCAGATTCTAGATTCCTTTTCAGAAACATTGGTAAGAGATGAACGAATCCTAAGCACGCAAGAACGCGCGCTGGTGGCGACTCTTCTTCAACATGCGAGGACCGCTTCCGGCGAGAACCAGGAAACGCATGATGCTGTCCGTGCGGTGATCTCTTCGGCCGTCGGCGAGACCGTAGCTCAGCGCGCCTTTGCCGTGCTGGGCGGCAGTATTGTCGAGCGTATTCTGGAGGACGGCGCGGTGCCGCTCAACGACACAGGTGGAGAGCGGACAGCGGGCATTTTCGCGAGAGAACCACAACCGCCGTCGCAGTCGCCGGGTCCCGGTGTTAAAGCCCCGCCCAAGCCGCCGCAACCGCCCGGTTCGCCGATGCGTACACCCGGAGAGCCACAGCCACCGTCGGGTCCGGGGCCGGGAGTGAGAGTGCCGCATAAGGCGCCGCAGCCGCCGGGTTCCCCCATGCGCACGCCGGGAGAACCGCAGCCGCCGTCGCAAGGGCCGGGGCCGAGCGCGGTGCGCACCGCGGTCGTTTCAGAAACCAGCGCTGCGGTCGCCGAACGACCGGACGTTTTGCCGGCGCAGTGCGTGGTTCTCGACGAGTTCCTTGCACCCCAGGAGTTGGACGAGCTCACGCGCTTTATTCTTGAACATGAGGCCGACTTCAGCGTCAGTGAAGTGGTTTCACCCAGCGCGGATGGTGGAGATGGTGGAATTGTTAACTACGAACATCGCCGCTCCAGAGTTCTGATGGACCTGGCAGATCACCATGACTTGATGCTGGCGCGAATCAAGGCCGTGTTGCCGCAGGTTCTGGACAAACTTGGCATGGAAAAAGTCTCTATTGCCCAGATTGAAGCTCAGGTCACAGCCAGTAACGACGGGGATTTCTTCCACTTCCACAGTGACAATGGCAGCGATCGTGTAGCCTCGCGGTACCTGACCTTTGTTTACTTCTTCCATCGCGAGCCGCGGCAATTCGAGGGCGGTGAACTTCGGATTCACGACGCCCGCCTGGAGCAAGGGACTTACGTCAGCGCAGGCACGTATCGACCGATTGTGCCGCAGCAGAACCAGATCGTCTTCTTCCCGTGCGACTTGCTGCACGAGATCACTCCGGTGAATTGCCGGTCGCAGCAATTCGCCGATAGCCGCTTCACACTAAACGGATGGCTTCGCCGTTAAACAATCCGGCGTGGTTGGAGTGGATGACAACCCTGATGGGAGAAGTGTCGCAGGAAGGAGTGTCACAGAGAAGACTGGCTCGGCGCGGAGTACTGCGGCGCACCTATGCTGCGACGCTTCCTCCCGATCGATTCCATTGCATGTTGGATGAACTGCCGGTGCACCTGATTCCGCAACATGCTTTCCCGTCGTTGCAGGCCCGAGAAAATCGTCATGCAGCGCTTTATTTAAATCCCGAGTGCTTCTTGTACAGTGCCGGGCAAGTGCCAGAGGAACTTGCCTCGCACCAAGAATTGTTGTCTGGATTTGCTTTGCAGGGAACCATGGCATGGGTCCCCGAGCGGGCAACTGGAGATCTGCTTCCATTCTGGCTCGGTCCGGAACTGGAAGATGTGTTGCGCGGTCTCCACCCGAATGAGCCGGCGCCATCGTCTGTACCGGAAAAGGTACGTTGCGTGTTGGCGGCGGCGAACATTCTTCTTCCCGAAGACTACGCAGGTCAGCGCCAACGTGCCCGGGAAGTGAGGATCGAGAAGGCGCATTCACAATTTCGCGAAAAAGGCTATGCGCCGCTCGGCGACTTAATTCATCCGTTCCATATTGCCGCTTTGCGCCGCTATTATCGCTATCTGATTCGTACTGGGGCGATTCGGCTTGGTGATGGACAGAGCCCGCGTCGTTACGTGGCCTACAACGAGCCGGTGGCGCGCTTCTTCCATCATGAAATTGCGAGGGCTCTAAGCGCCGTTGCCGGAGAGCCGCTCAAGCCTTCGTACGTCTATCTCGCCTCTTACCTCGAGGGAGCGGAACTGAAGAAGCACACCGACCGGGAGCAATGCGAATTCAGCGTAACTCTCTGCCTCGATTTTTCTCCCGAACCCGCGCTTGAAACTCCCTGGCCCATTCACTTGGATACTTCCAGCGGCACGGTCACGGTTTATCAGGCGCTGGGGGACGGTCTGGCTTATCGCGGAACTCGACTGCCGCACTATCGCAGCCGCCTCGGCGAGGGGCAAACGTCAACCTCGATTTTCTTCCACTATGTGCCGGCTGATTTCGCCGGGTCGCTGGATTGATAGCTTTCGAATCGTGGCTGCCGTTATTGCAAGCCAGTAATAAGGTAGAGCACCGATAGAACCTGGCTGTAGCTATAAGCAAAACGTGTCCCGTCGCGACTTACCTGCACCGGAGCAACCATTACGACTCCTGCCGGAACCCCTGGGCGCAGCTGCTGAACAATGGTCTGCTGACCGGTTTCGATCTTAACCTTATAGATTCGGCTGGGAAGTTCGCCGGTGTGATAGCCGTAGAGAACGGAGCCGTCACTCGACCACTGTACCGGCAGGAAACCAGCTTGCAGTCCGGGAATCGCACGGGGCGATCCTTCGCCGATCGGGTAAATGGCGACGGAGGAATTCGGTCCAACTCCAACCACGAAGCGGTTGTCAGGTGACGACGGGCCGCACACTGTTCCTTCGGGTGTAACCGCTTTCGGCGTTTCACCGGAGAGGCTTAACACGTAACAGCGGGTCGCGTGGCCTTGCTCATTTCCGTTGGTGATAATTCGTTGACCATCCGCCAGAAAGCGGGCCCATCCGCTTTGAATATGTTCCAAGCCGCTAATGTTGACATCACGAGGTTGTCCGGCGCCGATTGGCAGCAGCGTTACGTGCTGGGGTTGGCCGGTGGAGATGGAAATCGCCCACTTTCCATCCGGAGAAAGTCCGCCCGCGCTGCCATCTCCTAGACGAACCGGCAGACTGCCGTCCAGCTTTCGAAGCGCCACAGCATAGCCCGGCCCCGCGGCTTCGCTGGCATCTTCAAACAGCACGAACGTTCCGTCGCGCGAAATATCCTTGGCGACATTCCAGTCATGCCACGATAGTTCCATGTCCTCTTTGCTTCCGAGAGTGCTGAATGCCATGGCCAGGCGCTTGGAGTTCAACGCGACCAGCACGCTGCCATCGGGGGCGATATCCTGCAGCGTGATTCCCATAGGAAGGGTGAGGACCGTGCGAACTTTCCCCGCCAAGCTGACCGCCATCAAATTGAGGTCGGTGCCTTTTGCAACCGCAGTGAACCAGAGTTCCTTCCCGCGCCACGCGACTCCCTGCTCGGATTCGTATTCTCCGCTCAGAACCTGCACATGCCCGGACAAATCGACAACGCACACTACGCCGCGATTATCCCAAAGCGCAGGATGGTCCATAAACGCAATCCGGTCGCCTTGAGGAGAGAAGCGAATGTTGCTGATCCATCCTGGGCTCTGGTACAGCACCGTGCCGATGGGATATTCCAAACGGCTGTGCCCGTCGGCATATTCCACGACTGCCAAATTGCCCTGCGGGTCCCAATCGGCCCAGCGAACGTCGGCCAGCAGTTCCTTCGGCGAACCTCCGGCAAGAGGCGCGCGAGCCAGCATTCCTCCTACCGTTTCCAACTGACCATTGTGAGTGCCGTGCAACACGACCGCCAATTCGTGGTTGCGCGAAATGGCCAGCAGATTGGCATCAGTCAGATTGAGCGGCTGGGCCAGAAGAGAATTCCCCACGGTGGAAAAAAGCTGCAGTGGCTTGTCGTTCCACGCGGCGCCATACACGATGGACTGGCCATCTGGTGCGAAGCGCGCCGAATACACTGTGCCCGCTTCGAAGGTTAAGCGACGGTACGCCGGACGCCGCGACGGGGTGCGCAGTAACTGGGTTGCCGCCAGAAGCATCGTCGCCGCCGCCAGCAATGCAACCAGCGTCCAAGGCAGTACTCGAGTGGTGCGCGTTTGCTTCTTGGCGGGAGAAGCGATCCTGAGCGGCGAAGACGCTGACAAGGTCTGCAAAGCGAAGACGAGATCCTTGGCGGACTGAAAACGATTCTCCGGATCTTTTTCGAGACAATGTTTGACAATGTCCTGGTACCCGGGAGGAATCGCCGCTTCTTCGAGAGTTATGCCGGCTGGGTCCTCGCGCAGCACGGCGGTCATGGTGTCGACTTCAGTTTCGGCTCGAAACGCGCGCGCCCCAGTCAACATCTCGTACAGAATCGCGCCGAAGCTGAAGATATCGCTGCGGTGGTCCACCGGCTTGCCCCGCAGTTGCTCGGGAGACATGTAGGCAACCGTGCCAATCATGGCTCCATGCTTCGTCACCGTGGTCATGCTCTCAATGGAGCGATCGTCGGCGGGAGCCTGGAGCTTGGCCACTCCGAAGTCCAAAATCTTCACCCGCCCGTCGAGCGTCAGAAACAGATTTTCGGGCTTGAGATCGCGGTGAACAATTTTTCGCTCATGTGCGGCAGTCAGGCCGTGTGCGATCTGCAGGGCATAATCCGCGGCCTCTGCCAGGGGAAGCCGGCCTTCTTCCAGGCGCTGGCGCAGATTCTTGCCCTCGAGCAGTTCCGAAACAATGTAGGGCATAGTGCCCTCGAAACCGACGTCGTAAATCGCCAGAATGTTAGGGTGGTTCAGAGCGGCAGCGGCCCGCGCTTCTTGTTCGAAGCGCCGCAGGTGATCGGGATTATCGCTGGAGGCCGGCCGGATCAACTTCAGCGCGACGTCCCGCCCCAGCCTTTCGTCGCGCGCGCGAAAGACTTCGCCCATCCCCCCCGAACCAATCTTTTCGAGAACCCGGTAGTGTCCCAGGAGCTGGCCAGCCATAAGTGATTGCACACGAGCACGGTCTGTGCTTGGCATGTTAGGTGCGATGCCGGACAGAGTCAAGGCCGTTGGAGGTGCCGGCTTATGTTGTAGTTGTCTTTCTGTTCAGCAGAGTCGACGCCGAGAGGCGAATGCACTTCTGTGACGCTTGGCCATGGGTTTTGCCGTAATTCACTCCGTAAACCGCGCTCTCCGCCTGAGCCACGGCATACTTTGACACCTTCGAATAAGTTTGCGAGGGCGTCCCGATCGCGAAGGCGATGTGTCCCGCATAGACCAGAATGTCCGCGGGAAGAATAGTGTCTCCTTCCTCCAGTTGAGTGGCCATGGGTTCCCCGAGAATATTTTTTCCTGCCGGGTTCAGGCTAATGCCGTCGATGGGAACCCCGCAGACTTTTCTGACTACGTGCCTTACAAATCCGCCACAGTCGAAGTGCTGGGTGTCGTCGCATCCTTCACCCCAGACCACGGAATTCGTCACATTCGTGGAGGTGGAGTAATCCATGATCGAGTCCCCCTTGACCACCCGAGGGGTCAGATCGAAGCCCCAGCCGACCTGAGACGCGGGATTCTTTCCATTCTTCTCGATAAACGACAGCAGTTCCTTCAGCGAATTCGCGTCCGGCGGCCCGACTGGAGGAGTTGCAATTTTCTGGGCGGGTTTTGTGGTTGCGAGATCACCGTGTCGGAAACGGCCCGCGCACACGTATACAACTTTGTTCACGGTGATGGTGGCGGCGCAAAAGGAGGTCTGTCCAGGCTGGTTGGGGTCCAGGACCACAGGAGCGTACTGAACTGCGCCGTTGGTCGATGGCTTGTCCCCCGCAGCACCCCAAAGATAGTGGGCCCCGTCGTCGGCTAAACGCTTACAGTAAGCCAGAATGTCGTTTCTCTTTTGAGTGCACTGCTGTTCCAGGGAATCCATGAGGAAACTCCAGATGCGAAGCCTCAACCTAAGCGGCAAGGACGGCATCGATTGTACAACGGTTGGCCAACGGTCTCGCTTCGTGAAGAGTCGGCGCGGCCCGAGTCAGCCAAACTAGCACTGAGACGGCGGAACCTTATGCGGTACAATCTGGCCGGATAGGCGTGTTATAATTTTATTTCGCCTGCATAAATATCGAGGTAATCCTGTGATCTCCTCTGAAGGCGAATCCTGCGCCATTCAGCGTTCTTTAAAGACAGATTTTAGATACGAGGGCTAACCATGTCTGGCCATTCAAAATGGGCCACAATCAAACACAAGAAGGGCGCGCTCGACGCCAAGCGCGGCAAGATTTTTACCCGTCTCATCAAGGAAATCAGCATTGCCGCGAAGAACGGCGGCGGCGATCCTGACTCCAATCCGCGCCTGCGCGGCGCCATTGTCGCGGCCAAGGCCGAGAATATGCCCGCCGACAACATCAAGCGGGCCATCCAGCGCGGCACGGGCGAATTGCCCGGCGCCACCTACGAGGAATTTTCGCTGGAAGGCTACGGTCCTGGTGGCGTCGCGGTATTGCTCGACATCAATACCGACAATCGCAACCGCACCGTCAGCGAGATCCGTCACGTCTTCGGGAAGAACGGCGGCAACATGGCCGAAGCCGGAGCCGTCTCGTGGATGTTCCACAAGAAAGGCGACATCCTGATCGCCAAGACGGCGGCGAAAGAGGACGACTTGATGAACATCGTGCTCGAATCCGGTGGGGAAGATTTGAACGACGATGGCGACAACTGGGAGATCCTGACCGAGACTTCCGCTTACGAAGCGGTGCTGGAAGCGGTGAAAAAAGCCGGCATCGAGCCCATATCTGCCAGCGTTGCCATGATTCCGCAGAACTACATCAAAGTGGAGGGGGCCGCGGCCAACACGATGATCCGCTTGATGGAAGCGCTCGAAGAACATGATGACGTGCAGAACGTGCACTCGAACTTCGACATCGATCAGAAACTGTTGGAAGAGGTTGCGGGATAGTTTTTGGAATTAAGCGAAGATCGAAGAGCCGCCCTCCGTTCGGGCGGCTTTTGTTCTTGCTCGTCGTGATTCCGATCAGCAGGCATTCCGCGGACCGAAGTTTTCAACACGTTGGTGGAAAATGCTGTGGAAAAGATACCAAAGTACTCGCGTAAGTGATTCACCGAGAGATGCTTCAGCACTTTGCACTGAAGCGAGTGCTGGCACCTTCGTGGTAGAACTGACGGGCAAGATAATCTTGAAAGTTAGGCTCGACAAACTTCTTGTGGATCGCGGGCTGGCTGCCTCGCGCGAGCGCGCCCAGGCTCTCATTCTTGCCGGCAAAGTGCTGGTGGACGAGCAGAAACTCGAAAAAGCGGGTGCGCAGGTTTCGGCTGAATGCGCAATCCGACTGCTCGGCGCAGATCTCCGATATGTCAGCCGTGGCGGACTGAAGCTAGAGCGCGCCCTCGAACACTGGAGTATTGCAGTCACAGGAAAGGTGTGTTTGGATGTGGGCGCGTCCACCGGAGGATTTACCGATTGCCTGCTGCAGCGTGGTGCCGCGCAAGTCATTGCGGTGGACACCGGTTACGGTCAGATGGATTTCAAACTTCGCCAGGATGCGCGGGTTCGGCTCCTGGAAAAAACCAACGCTCGCTATCTCACCTGTGAAGCGCTCGGAGTCAGGGTGGATTTTATCGCTATGGACGTTTCCTTCATCTCGGCTACTCTCGTTCTTCCTGCCGTGATCGGCGCCGCATTTCCCCAATCTCCCGAAGAACGTCTGGGGGGACAAATCGTCGTGCTGGTGAAGCCTCAGTTCGAAGCGGGCAGGGAGCATGTGGGCAAGGGAGGCATCGTGCGCGACCAAGCCGCCCAACTCGCAGCCGTGGAAAAAGTAAGAACCGCGCTGAAGAGTCTTGGCGCGAGGCAGACCGATACCATCGAGTCGCCGATCCTGGGCGCGGAAGGCAATCGCGAGTTCCTACTTTATGCCGTTTTTTAGTTATTGGGATAGCCGCCTCGGCTGTCCGGTCGAGCGAAGCTCGATTGTAGAAGTCCTGGGGACCCTGCCGCATTCGCGCTCTCTGTGGTTCGACCGTAAGATTCTGTACAATCTTTACTTTCACTCTCATGGTCAGCTCACAACCATTTTCCCGGAAAACTGCCGCCATTATTTCGCGGCCAAACCGGCCGAGCGTCGCTCAAATTCTTCCCGGGCTCCTCAACTGGCTCGCCGATCACGGCTATCAAGTCATCATCGATCAGGAAACCTCAAAATACATCGCCGGCCCGCCGGTTGTGCCTCGCGCGCAACTGGCGTCGCAACCGCTCGATCTGTTGATTGTGCTGGGCGGCGACGGAACCCTTTTGTCCGCCGCAAGAGTCACGGCGGCGGTCGATGTTCCGCTGCTCGGCGTAAACCTGGGATCGCTCGGATTTTTAACGGAAGTGCCGCTGCAATCGCTCTACCCCATGCTGGAGGCGATCGGGCACGGACGCGCCGCAATCGAACATCGTTCGATGATGCAGGTCGAGTTGCTCCGCGGAGACGAAGTTCGCGGCAGCTATCTGGTGTTCAACGACGCAGTCGTCAACAAAACCGCCCTCGCCCGCCTGAATACTTACGATCTTTATATCGACAAGGCCTTCGTTTCGAGTTATCGCGCTGACGGCATGATCGTCGCCACGCCAACAGGCTCAACCGCCTACTCTCTATCCGCGGGCGGGCCTGTGCTCATGCCCACCGTCAAAGCCTTCGTGGTTACGCCGGTGGCGCCGCATTCTCTCACCCATCGCCCGCTGGTGGTGCCGGACTCCGTGGAGATGGAAATCCTGCTGCGCAGCGAAGAGGAAGTCGCTTACCTGAGCCTGGACGGACAACCGGGCCTCGACCTGCGCGATCATGATCGCGTGCGTTGCCGCCGCTCCGAACATGAGGTGAATCTGTTCCGCACCGGAACCGATTTCTTTCATGTGCTTCGCACTAAGCTGAAGTGGGGAGAACCACAAAACTGAGAAGGGAAGTAATTGCGTGGCGAAGTAATCACACTTCCGCGCGCAGCAGATCCGCAACTTTTTCTCGTCGCCGGATTACCTTCGCCGATTTGCCTGAGACCAGAACCTCCGCCGGGCGCGGCCGGGTATTGTAGTTCGAAGCCAGCACCATTCCGTAGGCCCCGGCATCCAGAATGGCGAGCAGGTCTCCTTCGTCAACCACCGGCAATTCGCGGTCGCGCGCGAAGAAGTCTCCAGTTTCACACACCGGCCCGACAATATCGGTGATTTCCGATTTCGCCGCCGAGGCCTCGGGCTGACTGACCGGCACAATCTCGTGATGCGCGCCATAAAGCGCGGGCCGAATTAAGTCGTTCATGGCGGCGTCGACCACCAGGAATCGCTTGCCATCATTTGCCTTCCGATAAATCACCGAGGTCAGCAAAACTCCTGCCGGACCGATGATCGAGCGCCCCGGCTCGAGAAGCAGTCGGACACTCAACTCACGCAAAGGTGAGGCTAGGGCCCTCGCGTACAACGCCACAGCGCCGGAAAAATCATTCACATTCCGCTTGTCGTAATCGATGCCGAGGCCACCGCCCCCATCGACGTAGCCGATGCGATGGCCATCTCTGCGCAGTTCGCGCACCAGATCAGCCACCCGCGTCATGGCCTCGCCGAAAGGCGCGACATCCGTGATCTGCGAGCCGATGTGAACGCTCACGCCCCGCACTTTGAGATATCCCACACCAGCTGCTTTGGCGTAGAGCGTTCGCGCCTCGCGAATAGGCACTCCAAACTTGTGCTTGCGCAAGCCAGTAGAAATGTAGGGATGAGTCTCGGCGGCGACATCAGGATTTACCCGCAGAGCCAGCGGCGCCGCCTTGCGCAGGCGGCCGGCGCACTCCGCCAGCGCCCACAGCTCCGACTCGCTTTCGACATTGAAGAGCATGATCCCTGCTTTCAACGCTGCAGCCAGCTCCTCGCGTGTCTTGCCGACACCGGAGAACACAACTTGCTTGGCGGCCTTGCGGTCCGCGACGAGCACGCGTTCCAGTTCACCGCCGGAGACCACGTCGAATCCGCAGCCTTTCCTGGCTAGCATTCGCAGAATGGTCAGATTCGAATTCGCTTTGACGGAGTAGCAAATGGTATGCGGCAGATCACGGAACGCGTCGTCGAACGCCTCATAGCGCTCGCGGATCGCGGCCGCCGAGTACACATAGAGAGGCGTGCCGTACCGCTCAGCCAGCTTGGTAAGGCTTACGTCTTCACAGTGCAGAACAAGCTGTCCACCGCGTCGAAGAATGCCGCGCTTCGTCTCGCGATAGACGAATCCGGGGGGACGGGCTGCTGGGGTTTGACCGCGGGACATCATTTTTTCTTGGGGGGTGTCTGCGTACCCCCGCGCACCCGGATGGCGACCACCGTCTGGTCATCGAAAGTTTCCATTCCCGCTGAGTGTTCGGCGGCCGCCTTGAACAGCGCATCCACGACGCACGTTGCAGACTTTCCCTCGCACTCGGCGATGATCTTTTCGACCCGGCCGCGCCCAAACAATTCACCCTTGCTGTTGCGGGCGTCCAGAATGCCGTCGCTGAAGAAGACGAACATGTCTCCCGGCTTCATGCGGAACTTGAATTCATCGTATTCGGCTTCGTCAAACAGACCGAGAGGCAAGCCGGTCGCTTCGACGGCCTCGATCACTTCGTCTTTCGCATGAACATAAATCGGGCGCGGCAGGCCGGAGTTCGCGACCGTCAGGGTGCGATGCTCATCATCCCACAAGGCATAAATAATGGAGACAAACTGCGCCTCGATGCGGCGTTCGGCCAGCGACAGATTGACAGCGGAAAGCATTTCCGCCGGCCCCGGTTCAATCGGAGCATGTGACCGAATAATTCCGCTGACGAGCGCGGCATAAATGGCGGCCGGCGCGCCCTTCCCGCTGACGTCGCCGATGACGATGCCAAGCCGCGACATCGAATAAGGAATGAAGTCATACAGATCGCCGCCGATCGCTCGCGCGGGAACGAATTTCGCAGCCACGTCCAGGTGAGCAAGCTTGGGATTGGTTTGCGGCAGCAGCCGTCCCTGTAATTCCCGGGCCAGCGCCAGGTCGCGCTCCAGCCGCCGCTCCTGGCGCTCGATTTCTTCGTACAAGCGCGCGTTCTCAATGGCGATTGCAATTTGCGCGGCCAGAGTCGTCATCGTGAGCCGGTGCTCTTCGCTAAAAAATCCGCGCCGCGTATGCTCCAGGTCGAGCACCCCGATTACTTTGTCCTTATAGACCAGCGGCACCGCCAGTTCAGAACGCGTTTCGGGATTCGCCTGCACATACCGCGGATCTTGGGTGACATCGGGAACCAGCACCGCTTGCCTGCTCTCTGCCGCCGAGCCCACCAATCCCCGCCCCAGCGGAATGTCATTCTTCAGATGAATGTTCTCGTTGAAGCGCAAGGAGAAACGGTGCTGCAGTTTCTCGGCGGTCGCATCCAGCAACAAAATGCTGAACATCTCATAGTCAATCAAGCGCCGCACCAGTTCCGCGATGCGGCCGAGTAACTCGTCCAGATTCAGAATCGACGTCAGTTCGCGTGCAATCTCGTTGAGCAGTTGCAGAATGCGCGCCTGTTTTTTTGTCCGGGTGTAAAGTTGCGCATTTTCGATACCGGCGGCCATGCGCGAGGCCACCAGCGTCAGCACACGGACGTGTTCTTCGTTGAAATAGCCGGGCTCCCGCGCCTCCAGGTCGATCACGCCGATAACGCGATTCTTGGTGATCAGTGGAATCGCAAGTTCGGAGCGCACGTTCGGAACCGCTTCGATATAGCGCGGGTCCTGCGTAACATCGTCAACCAGTACCGCCTGCCGCAATTGAGCCGCCTGGCCGGTAACTCCCTGGCCGACTTTGATCCGGCTCCTATCGGCAATTTCCGGCGGATATCCCACCTGAAACCGGAAGCGAAGCTCCTGAGTTTTTTCGTAGAGCAGCAGAATGGCAAAAATCTCGTAGTCGATCACTTTGCGAACAACTTCGGCGACCCGGCTCAAGGTCGTATCCAGGTCGAGCGACGTGGCCAGAACGTCGGCGACATCGAGCAGGAGGGACTCGACCGGCAAACGATCCGGTTTGGTAATGACGGAACCCATCGCTGGTATGATAGCAGCCGCGTTCCAGCTTGCTCAGTCTCGGATCGGCAGCGGGTCGATTGCCAGGTTGCGCTTCGCTCCCGCAGAAACTATCCTCTGGGCACGACGCAAATATCGGAGAGATTGCGATACTTCTCCGCGTAGTCCAGGCCGTAGCCGACTACAAATTCGTCGGGAATCTTGAAGCCAACGTAGTCGCCTTCCAGCGGAAGCTTGCGGCGCGATGGCTTGTCGAGCAACGCGGCGACCTTCAGGCTACGCGGCTGACGCGCCCACAGCATCTTTTTCAGGTATGTCATGGTCAGCCCCGTGTCCAGGATGTCTTCCACCAGAATCACGTTCTTGTCTTTCATCGTTTGGTCCACATCCTTGGTCAATTTCACTTCGCCGGTCGAGTCCCATCCGCTCTTGAGTTCCTGCGTGGGGCTGGGCCGGTTGCCGTAACTGGATACTCCGATGAAATCGAAAGTGGAGTCAAGATCGATATTCCGCGCCAGATCGGAGAGAAAAATCGCCGCACCTTTGAGCACGCCCACCAGAATGACCGATTCTCCGGCAAAATCTTTCGTGATCTGCGCGCCCAGTTCGCTCACTCGCTTCGCAATGTCCTGCCGGGAAATCAGCACCTTGAGTTCTGCCATGGCGTTTCATATTAAACTAGGAACGTCGGTTAGTGAAAAGCACTCCGCAGGTAAGCAGATCACGAGATTCTTGGAAAGATGTTTTCATTAGTGTTGTAGCGAGGAGCTAAAAGCAGCATGAATTTGAAAGACATCAAACTCACCTGGTTGGGACACTCAACTTTCCGCATCGAAACCGGCACCGGTAAAACCATCATCATCGATCCCTGGATCATGGGCAACCCTATGTGTCCCGAAGACGAAAAGAAAGTGAAGAAGGCCGACATCCTGCTCTGCACGCACGGCCATTTCGACCACATCGGGGACGCGGTCGAAGTCGTCAAACAGCACAATCCGATCGTCGTGGGAATTTTCGAACTCTGCGGATGGATGGAGACAAAAGGCGCGAAGCAGACTTCCCCCATGAACAAAGGCGGAACCCAGACTGTCGGTGACATAAAAGTCACTATGGTGCACGCCGATCATTCCTGCGGCATTTCCGACGGCGACCAGATCGTCTACGGCGGCGAGGCTTGCGGTTACGTCATCGAGTTCCCCGGCGGCCTGAAGATTTATCATGCCGGCGATACCGCCGTCTTCGGCGATATGGCAATCATTCGCGAACTGTACGCGCCCGAGATTGCCATGCTGCCCATCGGCGATCGCTTTGTGATGTCGCCGCGAGAAGCGGCCTATGCCTGCAATCTGCTGAAGCCGAAGATTGTCATTCCCATGCACTTCGGCACATTTCCGCAGCTCACGGGTACTCCCGGCGAATTTAAAAAACTCGTTGCGGGCATCGAGGTCGTCGAAATGAAGCCGGGCATCACGATCGGCAAGCTGACGGCAAACTGAAAGGGAAGCGCGTGCCTCAAAATAAGAAAATCCAGAGCACGAAGAAAGACAACCGTGCCAGTTGGCGGCACTACAACTTCACTACCGCGGGGCCGGTCGATGACTATCTCTACTCCATGCTGCCCAAGCGCGACCCCGTGCTGGCCGAGATGGAAGATTATGCGAGCCAGCATAACATTCCGATTGTGGGCCCAGCCGTGGCGCGCGTTTTGCAGCAACTCGCACTGATGATCAACGCCCGTACCGTGTTCGAACTGGGATCTGCGATCGGATACTCAACCATCTGGTGGGCGCAGGCTGTGGGCGATAACGGACGCGTCTTCTACACGGACGGCGATTCGAAGAACGCGGAACGCGCCCGCGGCTACTTCACGCGCGCCGAAGTTTCCAGCCGCATTAGCCTGCACACCGGCGACGCCTTGGAATACCTGTCAGAACAGAAGCAGGAGTTCGACATCATCTTTAACGACGTCGACAAGGAAGATTACCCGCGCGTGCTGCGCCTGGTCGCACCGCGCTTGCGCAAGGGCGGTCTGTTCATCACCGACAATGTGTTGTGGAGCGGACGCGTCGCCGAAAAAAATCCAGACGCGAGGACCAAGGCCATCCTGGAATTCAATCGCAAACTCTACGACGCGCCCGAGTTCTACACAACGATCCTGCCTCTTCGCGATGGCCTTGCAGTCGCCCTAAAGAAATAGCCGAGGGTAGAGCAAGAGAAAGATGCCCGTCCTATTTCGGCGGCTGGACTAACTCCGTGTCGATAGTGATCGTTATCTCGTCTCCGACTGCGCCCGGCAAGGCGCTTACGCCGAAATCCTGACGGTTAACCTTGGTGGTGGCAGACGCCCCCATACGCAGTCCTTTACCCATCGGATCTTTGATCGGGGCCGTTGGCCCGTCCACGTCGAGCACAACTTCCTTGGTCACGCCGTGAATGGTCAGGTCGCCGGTAATCAGCAGTTTCCCCGGCGCTGCCACTTTCGTTTGTTTGGAACGAAACGTAATGGTCGGAAACTTCTGCACATCAAAAAAGCGCGGGCTGCGCAAATCGTTGTCGCGCATTTGCACGCGAGTGTCCACCGAATTGGCATCGATCGTGGCCTCGAGAGTATCTTTCGACGGGTCTGCCGGATCGTGCGTCGCTGTGCCGCTCACCTTCGTGAATGCGCCCCGCACGGTCAACACGCCCAGGTGCCGTACCGAGAATTGCGCTGCCGAATGATTCGGATCAATCTGCCAGGTTGCCGCCTGGGCCGCGGCTGTCGCAACCGTGGCGAGTGCGATAGTGAAGATAAAAATCATACGCAACATATTTGTGAGTCTCCTTTGAGATGGCAGGGGTTGAGCAATGCTAAATGGATTTGACGGGAATGGCCAATAAGTCGTCGATCAGCCCAATCTCTTTTTGCAGGAACGGCTCCCCATAAGTCACGCCGCCAAGCATGCCATAAAATCGCGCCATAGCCTCAACGCGCGCGCGAATCTCGTCATGGGCAGGGAACAGGTCCTTGCCCGCATCCTGATCGCTGAACTGCGATTTGTAAGCCAGAATCGAAGCCAACTTGCCCTCAAACTGTTCGCTGATGTCGACGACAAAGGAGGGCCGAACATCGTAATAGAGCGTAGCGTAAATAATCTTGAACGGACGGTGCGCAGCAAGAAAAGTAGCGCCGGCATCCGCCGGGGCGGCGGCGCTACAGTCAAGCTTTGCCAGCCCAGCCAAAAAACAAGCCTCATACCCTAAAATCGAGGCGGTGTAATGATCCGGATGCCGGCCCTTCCAATAAGGAAGAATAATCACGCGCGGCCGCGTTTCGCGAATTACACTCGCGACCTTCAGCCGGTTTTCCCATGTGTTCTCCACGCGACCGTCCGGAAGGTCGAGCGCCCGCCGCCAACTAGCTCCCATAATCTTGGCCGCATCCTCCGCTTCGCGAGCGCGATCTTCTGCTGTGCCCCGCGTCCCCATTTCTCCCTGTGTGAGATCGAGGATGCCGGTGTGCTGCCTGCGTTGCGCCGCCCGCAGCAGGGTTCCGCCGCAGGTTTGTTCCACGTCATCGCGGTGCGCGGCGATGGCCAAGATGTCCAGAGGTGGGCTCAACGGTGGGGAAGACATGTCAGTCGAGGCTTCCTTGCTCCAGCACGACGTTCTCGCGCACGATCAAGCGGTGCGCCGCCATTTCCTTCAACGTGGGCAGCACGCGGCTCACGTGCTCATCCGTGTCGACAAAAATGACGATCACCGGCAATTTACCTCCGGCCTCGACCAGATGTGAAGTCTCCACGCGCTGCCGCCCCAGAAATCCCGCAACACAGTGGATGGCGGTCGCCGCATAGACATTCTCTTTGCGCAAGTAGGTGAGAATCTCCATGTGCAGCGGCCGGTGATGCCACTGGTCCGCCTCGTTCAGGTAGATGGTGACTTGAACCGCCATGGCGCTCGCCATTTTACAGCACCCGGGCCAGCGCCATTCCGGCGAGCGCGGCGGCAAGGCAGAGCAGATTATTGCTGAGCACGTTGCCGAGCATCAGTCCCCATTGGCCTTGCTCGAAATATGCCATGGTCTCGAACGCGTAGCTGGAAAAAGTGGTGAACGATCCGCAGAAACCCACCACAACCAGCAGTCGCCAGCGCGGGTCCAGCAAAACGCGTTCACTGGTCCAGATGACGAAGAAGCCCACGATAAAGCTGCCCAGCACGTTGATGATGAGCGTGCCGGCAGGGAAGACCGGCCCAAATTCTCTGGCCGCCAGACGGCTGAGGAAATATCGAAAATTGGCGCCGGCAATCGCGGCGATGGATATGGCGAGGAAATCTTTCACGATGGAGGCTCTCCTACAAAAAAGAGTTCAATTCTGTAGGAGTTATCAGCCTGAACTGTGTCAACGGCACAGGCGGTTGTGGCGAACTCCATCGCCCTACAGTTATTTTAAGATTTTTTCCCAGCGCTGTACATATTCTTTATAAAGAACCGCCCAACGGGTAAACTCGATTCGAATGAGCGAGGACGCCACCCATCGTCAGCAGCAGTTGTATTGGGCTCAGATGATTGAACTCAAGGTGGCCAGTGCCTACATAAGACGCTACAGGGAGTACCTGGGCAAATGGGTGACGAGCTTGGGAGTTCTCCGGGCTATTGCTTCTAGCGGGGGAATTGCGGCTTGGGCATTGTGGAGACAATATGCATTTGTCTGGGCCACGGTTATTGCTGCATCACAAGTCACCGACGCCCTCAGGGACGTGTTTCCTTTTATCAAAAAACACAAGGCCGCGAGCCTGCATACAATAACGCTCGGCGCAATGTTCATAGACGCACAGTTGGAGTGGGAGAACATTTTTTCGGGTCGGTACACTGACGATCAAATAATGAAGCTTCGACACAAGCTCATGAAGTTGCAACACGATGCGGAAAGAGTAAACTTTCCCGACGGATTGGCGGTCAGGGATGCCCTTTTTGCTGAGGCCGAACACGAAGCCAAGGAGTATTTTAGGGCGACCTACGGTGTATAATGAAGACCAGCTAAGGGGATTTGTATGGCCGAGAAGGTTATAATTTCGGGCCGAGTTGGCGATAGTCAGATCATGCCGACGGTCACTGTGAAAATACCAATGCCGCCGGGCGTGATTGCGCCCGCTCCAGCTCCGCCTCCGCCCGCCCCGGCGGGACCCGGACGGAAGTAGTGAAGTCTGGCGTCACTTCTTCCTTTCCACCAGAAACCTTGCCAACTCCTTCAACGTTTCTGCCCGCTCGCCGAAACTATCCAGTTCTGCGACGGCTTTGTTCACCAGGGCATCTGCCTTGCGCTCGGACGCCGCCACTCCAAACAGCGCCGGATAAGTGACTTTCTCCGACGCCGTATCCTTGCCAGCAGTCTTTCCTAACTGTTCGGAAGTCTGCGTCACGTCGAGAACATCGTCCACAATCTGAAATGCCAAACCGATTGCTAGGCCGAAGGCGCGCAATTTCGCAACCTGGCTGTCCTTCGCTCCGGCGTATAAACCGCCACTCACGAGGCTTGCCGTGATCAAAGCCGCTGTCTTTGAGCGATGAATATATTCCAGCATCTCCTTCGTCGGCTGCGTATGTTCGGCTTCGAGATCGACGACCTGGCCGCCGATCATGCCGTCGATCGTCCCCGTATCGTGAGCAATCTCCGCGATGATGCGCACGCGAGCTTCTGCCGGGCACTTCAACCGCGCCAGGACTTCATAAGCCTGCGTCTGCAAAGCATCTCCAGCTAGAATCGCGAGGGCCTCGCCGAAGACTTTATGGCAAGTGGGCCGCCCACGGCGCAGATCGTCATTGTCGAGCGCAGGAAGATCGTCGTGAATCAGCGAGTAGGTATGCAGCATCTCCAGCGCCGCGCCCAGTTCTTCAACATGCGCCGGAAACGTCCCTGCAACCATGCGGCCCGCCTCGATGCAGAGCACGGGCCGCAGCCGCTTTCCGCCGGCAAACACGCTGTGGCGCATCGCCTTGTGGATTGAGACCGGATGCTCGGTCTCCAGCGGAATGAGCCGGTCGAGCGCCGCGTCGGTCAGCAGCCGTCCTTGTTCGAGAGTTTCGGCAAGCATGAAGCAGTGAGTATAACAAGCGCACGAAGCTGGAAATTACGAGCCGGGAACATGTTCGGAAAACGAAAATGAGAAAGGACGCCCGCAGGCGTCCTTTTAGAACGAAGAACGAAGGCTTCATCTACGCGGCGGCGCCCCGCGACAGCGCCGTACTTCGAAGAACCGAAGTCAGCACGTTCTCCACATCATCGGTGGGGCATACGTCGCTCGCCCCGGCTTCTAGCGCGGCCATCCACATCTCCTCGTCAGGAATACGGTGGGTACAGACGATAGGCAGAGACGGAAAGTCGCGGTGCAGACTCTCCACATCCGTTAGCCGCCAGTACTCGATGTTGAGCACCACGGCTTCCGGACGGTTCCGGACTACATTGTCCCGCATTTCATCGCGGGATCGGGTTACGTGAACTGAAAAATGAGGGCGAAGTCCTCCGGCCAGGGACCGCGCAACTCCAGGATCTTGCTCGAGCACAACTACATTTTGGGTCATTGTTCCCCTTTCAACCTTCGTCAACGGCGAACGTCAACATCGGACTAGGGCTGCGGGGTGGCCTGAAAAACCACAACTCCACAGACATCTTAAAACTCTCAAATCGCGGTCAGACTTACCGGCGTGCAGGCAATTTTTCTGTCAGCGGTTCGAATGCTTCGGCTTGAAGCTTCCCGTTCTTTTTCAGCAGGATCTCGACTTTACCTTCTGCCTGTTCCAATTCCTTGCGGCAGGCGGAAGAAAGGTGCATCCCCTCTTCGAACAGGGTCAGAGACTTCTCCAGAGGGACCTCTCCCTTTTCCAGTTCCTGAACAATTTTCTCCAGTCGCTGAAGACACTCTTCAAACTTGGGCAACGGGTTTCGCTCCGTCTCTCATTGTAATGCAACTTTTTGCAACCGGTGTCCAGTCTTTTCGATGGAAAGCATCGAAAAGTTAGAGAATCTGGTTCCGCTGTGGGAAAGTTCCCTGAACCATGGGGGACCGATCAATAGCCGGACAACACCATCAATTGTCCGTCGAATGGCGCCTGTACTTATGGCGCTGCGGCCACATTTACCTGTTGGCGGCGGCCGGCAGACCTTCACCTGCGGAAGTTTGATGCGGACCTAAAGCAAAGCTTTGCCGGTACTTGCCGTTCTTTCGTATTCTTAACCCATGCCCAATCGTCTAGTCCTGGAAATTTGTGTGGAATCGGTGGACCACGCAGTCGCGGCGGAACGCGGTGGCGCTCACCGCATTGAACTTTGCACTGATTTGTCGTCCGGGGGAATCACTCCGAGCGCGGCGCTTATGCAAGCGGCTCGCCACCAGTTGCAGATTCCGATTCATGTTCTGATTCGCCCGCGGGCCGGAGATTTCTATTATTCCGATAGCGAGTTTGAAATCATGCGCTCCGATATTGATGCGGCCAAGAAACTCGGCATGGACGGCGTCGTCCTGGGTATTCTGCAGAAAAATGCCCACGTGGATGTCGAGCGCACGAAGGCTCTGGTGAAATTAGCTCACCCTCTGCCCGCAACTTTCCATCGAGCGTTCGATGCTTCCTATAACCTGGAGACAACATTGGAGGAAGTGATCCAGACTGGCGCTACTCGCATCCTCACCTCGGCGGGCCAACCGCGCGCCACCGACGGACTTCAGACCCTAAAACGGTTGGTACAGGCGGCATGCGAGCGCATTGTCGTCATGCCCTGCGGCGGGATCAATTCCGACAACGTTGCGGATATTGTTAAAATGACCCTGGCGCGAGAAGTCCACAGCTCGGCAGGAGCATCAGGGAACGGCGACCTCTCACACGGGAACAACGACAGTGCTCTGCAATACGGATCATTCGAAGAGAAGGTTGCAAAGTTAGTGAGTCGCCTGACAGACCTGTCGGGCGAACAACGTTTCAACTGATCTGGTTTAGTTAGTGCATACGTCATGTTTCAGAAAATGCGTAATAGAATCCTTCCGGCTGGCGTCTTAGTCACGCTGTGCGCGCTGTTTTCGTTTGGGCAGAACTTCAGCGATGTGAAGCCCAGTCCGCAACAGGTCGCCTGGCAGGATTTGGAACTCGGCGCGATCATCCATTTCGGCCCCAATACATTCATGGATCGCGAGTGGGGAGACGGAACATCCGATCCTTCCATCTTCAATCCGACGAATGTAAATCCTGAGCAGTGGATAGAAGCAGCCAAGGCTGCAGGAATCAAGTATGTTGTTTTTGTCGCCAAACATCACGACGGATTCTGCTTGTGGCCGACCGCGCAGACTCAATATAGCCTCAAGTCGAGTCCGTGGAAAGCAGGCCATGGAGATTTAGTCCATGACGTTGCTGACGCCGCCCGCGAGTATGGCCTGAAGTTCGGTGTCTATCTGTCGCCTTGGGATCGCCACGAGCCTCGTTATAAAGACAGCACCGAGTATGACGACTACTATTTAGCCGAACTGACGGAGTTGGCTTCGAAATATGGCGACCTGGTTGAGTTCTGGCTCGATGGCGCCGGCAGCGCCGGTCACGTTTACGATTTCGATCGCTATGTCGAAAATCTGCGTGTATACCAGCCGAACACTCTAGTCTTTGCCGACGCCGCCCTTCTCAAATATGGCGACATTCGCTGGGTCGGCAATGAGGACGGCAGCGCCCCGGAAGAGAATTGGGATGTCTTAGATCTGCGCGGCTATCTGCGTTACCGTCCCGCCGAAGCGGACACTCCGCTGCGAACGAGCCATTGGTTCTGGCATCCCAATGACGAGAAAAGTCTGAAATCTGTCGCGGAGTTGTTGGACACTTACAACCGCACCGTCGGTCACGGGGCGCAACTGATGATCGGCCTCGCGCCCGACAATCGCGGCCTGCTCCCCGACGCGGACGTAGCGCGTCTGAAGGAATTCGGCGAGGCTATTGCTGCGATCTACGCTCCCGAAAAGAATCTTGCCGCTCGCGCCGCCAACGGTTCTGCGTTTCGCGCCGCTGTCGATTCCGATTCCGACACTCTATGGTCGCCTCCGGAGGGTTCCCATTCCGCGATCATCGATCTGTTTTTTACTCATCCCATTCGTTTCGACCGTGCGGTCACCATGGAATGGTTAGTGGACGGGCAAAAAGTACAGAAGTATGCCATCCAAATCATGGACGGCGCGAAATGGAGAACGATCTACTCAGGAACCACCATCGGCCACAAAAAGATCGACCTGTTTCCTCCCGTCAGTGCGCAGCGCATACGCCTGAATATTCTCTCTTCTTCCAGCACCCCACGGATTCGCGAGTTCCAGTTGTTCGACGGAAGCGCCCATTAAATCGTCCCGTAACCGGCAACCTAGGATGCTTGGCACGTTTTCAATAATTCGTCTCTCTGTTACCCTGCATACCTATGCGCTCTCACCATAGCCTGCTTCTCCTGCTCTTTGTAGCCGCTTGCGTCTCCGCCCAAAACGTGAAACCGGTAGCCGAGCGGATCGCCGCGCAGAATGCTCTTTTCGACGAACAGTACGAATCTGATCTCCGCAACTTTCCCGAGCGCGCCACAGCCTTCGGCGACTACCGCTACAACGACAAGCTCGCCGAGCGTTCACTCGCAGCGATCGCGCAATTCCACAAGACCAACCAAGACTTTCTTGCCCGGCTTAACGCTATTCCCACCTCTGGCTTCACAGACCAGGATCAACTCTCCCACGATCTTCTTGTGCGCGTCCTGCAGCAGCGCATCACCGACTACGATCTCAAAGAGTACGAGATGCCGATCAACCAGCAGAACGGCGTCCACACCGGCCTTGCCGATCTCCCGCTGTCCGTTCCTTTCGATTCCGTGAAGCATTACGAGGACTATATTGCCCGACTGCATCAGATCCCGCGCGTGCTCAGCCAAACCACTGAAGTTCTTCGCGCCGGCATGAAAGATAAATTGATGCCAGTCCGATTTCTGATCGAAAAGCTTCCCGTGCAGTGCGAGGGCATCATCGAAGCCGACCCATTTCTTCAGCCGACAAAAAAATACCCCGCGAGCATCTCCGCGGAAGAGCAGAAACGCCTGACCCAACAGATTACCGATACCATCAACACCGACGTCATCCCCGCCTACAAAACCTTCGCGACATTTCTGCGCACCGAATACGCTCCCGCGGGCCGCACCACGCTCTCCATCACTTCGTTGCCCGACGGCGAAAAGCGTTACGAAAATGATATTTACGCCCGCACCACCACGCACATGACGCCGGACGAGATTCATCAGCTCGGTCTGCGTGAGATCGACCGCATCCAGGCGGAGATGACGGCCATAGCCAAGAAGGAAGGTTTCGCCGACCTCGCTTCATTTCGGGCTTCGCTCAAAACCAATCCCAAATATATTCCGACTTCCGCCGAGCAAATCCTTGACGACTTTCGCCGTTACATCGCGCAGATGGAACCCAAGCTCCCGCAACTCTTCACGCTGCTTCCGAAATCGCCTGTCACTGTGGAAGCTATTCCTGCCTTTCAGTCGGCCGCGGCTACGCATTACGTCACCGGCACGCCTGACGGCAAGCGCCCCGGACGCGTCGTGGTCGCAACTTCCAAGTTCGCCGAGCGCTCGCTCATCGACGACGAGGCTATCGCTTACCACGAAGGCATTCCCGGACATCACATGCAGCTCTCCGTGCAACAGCAACTCACCGGCTTGCCGAAATTCCGCCTGCACGGTCTGGGCTTCAACGCCTACGTCGAAGGCTGGGCTCTCTACGCCGAGCAACTCGGCAAGGAGGTTGGCTTCTATCAGGATCCCGTCTCCGATTACGGTCGGCTTTCTTCCGAACTATTTCGCGCCGTGCGTCTGGTGGTCGATACCGGAATCCACTCGAAAGGTTGGTCGCGCGACCAGGTCGTGGATTTTTTCCGCAAGTCCGGCGCCGTGGATGAGCCCACCATCCAGTCCGAGACCGACCGCTACATCGCCTGGCCTGCGCAGGCCCTCAGCTACAAACTCGGTCAGTTAAAAATCCGCGAACTCCGGGGCCGGGCCCAAAAGGAATTAGGTCGCAAGTTCGACATCCGCACTTTCCACGACGAAATGCTCGACGGCGGAACTCTGCCGCTGGATTTGCTCGAAGCCCGCACCGACAAATGGATCGCGGAACAGAAGGCAAAGTGAGATTCTTCGAAGAAGATTAGGTAGAAAAGGGAGCACCCTTCGCAGGTTTACACTGTCACTGGATCATGGTTTACCGGATTCCGCGAATTCGTAACTTAAGTTTCAGATTGTATCGATCCGCTGTACGCATTTGTGAAGCGCACTCGGACGAGCCAGAAAATCAGCATAACCAGTGGGAGTACGCTGAGAATTAAATACAACGTCGTGCTGAATAGAGCCGGGGACAGGTGTTGCCCGAGCCCTACTGCCGAAAGCAGTCTCAATGGGCGGTTCGACGGTCCCATGAAAAAAGATCCAGCTGCGATGAACAGACCAAAGCACATGCGCCAGAGATGCCGCGCAATACGCTGGACTCCACGAACACCACCGCGCAGCAGCATGCGAACGTCCCCCGCGCCAGCCAGCAGCATGACTGACCCCATGAAGAAGGTCATTCCCACGGGAACGCCGTCCTGTGAACTCGCTCCGCTCCGCACGACTTTTAGGCCATTCATCCAGGTGAGGATACCGAGCCCCAGAGGAATCATGAGCACAACCCAATCGAAACGACTGGTTTCGCCGTCTCTGCGCTTCGCGGTCAGCCATGCCGTTCCGATGAGATAGAAGGTAATGATCCCGCCGCCGATGTTATTCGGTTGATGCCTCACGATTGCAAGGTACACCGCGAGGACGGCCATGGTGAGCATGGATGCGACAAAGACCTTTCCCGCCAGGACGTGGCGGGGGGAACCCTTCCGAAAAGTCATTGCAGCGGTTCCCGACAGCAACCCTAAGGTCCCGGCGCAGATATGAGCGATCAGTATGGGCGAATAGGGCATTGGTGCCTTCTTGGAGATAATATACGCGGACCCAAGCCCGAAAGTTACGCCTGACAAAATCAGTGAAATCTTTGCCTAACCGCAGATTGCGCTCAGTGCTCCGGTTTACCACGGACTCAGACCGACGAATCTTCGGGTCAAGCTTATGGCGCGTGCGGGAGGGCGGACACGTGCGCTCGCTTCGCTCGCGGGCGGACGAATGCGTCTGCCCCTACTTTAGCGCCTGAGGTTCGCCCTTGATCTCAGTCGGTACCTACCGGATCGCGTGAATTTTCACGCCAATCTTCAGCTTCTTCCATGTTCGATCCGCGGTATATACCGGCGCCTTTAGCGCAAGGCCGAGCGCCAGGCACGCACGATCTCCGAGCGACAGGCCTAAAGCACGCGTCTCCGCAATCATGCTTCCCGCCGCCTTGGCATGTTCGGCGGTGAAGGGAATCAGTTCTTCAACCGGAACCAGGGCAGCCGCCCATGCACTTTCAGGGCTTAGCCCGCGGCCCACCAGTTTGCTCTGGACTTCGGCAATATTGACGGTGCTGCTGACGGCCGTGGTCAGTAACTCGGGCGTGAGGTTATCCGCTCCCGGTTCGCCGTTGAGGACAGCGAGGAGTGCGGATGCATCCAGCACGATCCTACTCACGCCTGGCAGCCTCGCGGCGCTCGGAGATCAACTCGTTGACCAGGGAGACGCCCGGTTTTACATATTTCCGCACATGTCGCTGAGCCCGCTCCAGACGACTTCTCAAAGTGCTGATCCGCAATTCGTCGTCCTCGAGCCGAAGCAACAGTTCGTCTCCCGATTTGATCCCCAGCGCCTTGCGATACGATGCAGGGATCACGACACGGCCGTTCTCATTCAGTTTTACTCTGGTTTCGGGATTCATGCCATACCTCGCGTTTAATGACATCATATCATTAATATGTCTTAAAATCAACAGCATGACACAGGTCCCCATTCGGGAAAGGTGGAGTCAGAACGGACTTTATCTGTCCAAGAGCATATGGCTTGCCGCCTTTACCGCCCGACCTGATCCTCCATCGCCGGCTCCAGAGTGCTCCGAATGATTCCCATCTCGATATAAATCGGCCGCATGACTCTCCGGATCGCCTTTAGCTGCGTTGTGAACCACACCGATCCCGCCACGCAGAATGCTCCCGTAATCATGACGGCGTGCGGAGCTCCGAACCGGTGCGCGAGCGCGCCCGCCAGCAGGCTGCCGAAGGGGGCCATGCCCACGAATGCCATCGTGTAATAGCTCATCACCCGCCCGCGCATATCCTCCGGCACCAATGTTTGAATGACCGTATTGCTTGCCGCCAGGCCTTGCATCATTCCAAATCCCACAATCAACATCAGAAATAACGACAGCGGAAGGATTCGCGACAGACCAAAACAAATCAAGCCCAGGCCGAACATGGCGGCTGAAATCTGAATCATGGTCGTGAGTCCACGAACGGTTTTGCGCAGCGCCAGCGATACCGCGGAAATCAGCGCCCCGACACCCGAGGCTCCCAACAAAAAACCGAGCGTATGCGGCCCTCCATGCAGCACCTGGGCCGCAAAGATTGGCATCAGCACCATGAAGGGCATTCCCATCAGGCTGATCAAGGCGAAGAGTGAAAGGATGGTTCGAATTGGCGGAAAGCCGATCACATACGTCCAGCCTTCTTTCAATTGCTGCAGCATCGGCGCGCGCGAAGGTTTCCCGGCCGCAAGGTTCACTCGCATCATCAGCAGGGAAGCGATTACGGCAAGATAACTAAGGCCGTCGATCAGAAAACAATATCCTTCTCCGACCGAACCAATCACCAGGCCCGCTAGCGCCGGCCCGATCAGCCGGGCCATATTCACCATGGAAGAGTTCAGCGCGATCGCGTTGCTCAGATCCTGCTTGTCCTCGACCATCTGCACCAGGAAAGCTTGCCGTCCCGGCATGTCAAAGGCGTTGATCAGCCCCTGCGCGACGCTCAACCACAAAACCTCATGAATATTGATCACCTTGGCCAGCGTCAGTACGGCCAGCGCCAGCGATTGCAACCCGGCCAGCACCTGCGTCCACACCAGCATTTTCCGCCGATCAAGGCGGTCGACCAGCACGCCGGCAAAGGGCGCCAATAGAAAGGTGGGAATCTGCCCGGCGAAGCTCACCAGCCCCAAGAGCAAGGCCGAACCGGTCAACCGGTAGATCAGCCAACTGGTGGCCACACGCGTCATCCAGGTGCCGATCAGGGAAATGCTCTGACCGGTAAAGAACAACCGAAAGTTGCGGTGCCGCAGCGCCCGCCATCCATGAGAAAAGCGCTGCAAAAGAGGTTGTGATTTTTCCGGCGGGTCAGCCGAATCGATTTCGGTCACATCATCCATTCTGAATCAAAGCGTCAACCAATGGAGACAGAATGTTCTGCCGTCCTGAGAGTGCAAACGGAATCTCACGAAGACGCGGCTCTGGAGGGCATTCGCCGACGATGTTTCTGATTTGCGGGCTTGTTGCCGAGCATGTTAGAGAAATCTCAACTCCAAATACGTATCCGTCCTCCACCACAAGAACGGAATCCGCGCCGCCCAATACTTGCGATTGATCGCCTGCCGCGCCCGGGCATGCTCTTCTGGCGGCAAAATCCGCGCCGTCGCCGCGATCTCAGCTCCAGTCACAATTCCGCGAATTGTGCACGGCGCCACGCGCACCTGCGGATTGTTGCGAATCCGTTTCGTCTTCCCCATATCGCTGCGCGTCATCACATAAAGCTTGCCGTCGTCCTCTCCAAACCATACGGCGGTCGCGACCCCCACACCGTTCTTGCGAAACGTTGTCAGGGAAATATATTTTTGACCATGGATGGATGCGGGAATCAGATCAGGCATGGCTCCCATATTAGACTTCTTCCAGGGCTGGTTCACATGGCAATACCAGTGCAGTGTGCCGCCGCAGAGAATTGCCCCGGTCCCGTCATCTGTGTTACAAGCCTGAACATGCGCAAATGGATGAAAGATAGATTACAGCGCCGTAAGAAGAAAGTCCCGGAGCAGGGAACTCAGCCGGCGCCTCCGCCGCTGCAGCCGGCATATTTCGACGCGGAGCGGGCTCCTGATACCTTACATGAGACGAGCCATGGCGAGCCTCAGCATCTGAAATCCAGCGATGCGCAGTCGAGTCACAGCGACGGCGAAATTCTCGCCGGCTCCGAATCGGAGTTTGAAGCGCAACCTGCTGAGGAAGAATCCGCAAACGCCGCTTCGCAACCCCGTCAGCAGGCCGGTCGCGCAGAAGGGCAGCGTGGACGCGGCCGTCGCCGCCGTGGTGGACGCGGGAGAGGTGGACGCGGTCGCGAGCAAGCCGTAGCCCAAGCCTTCAGCCCGGCTGCTGCCAAAGGCACGGTCCCCGCTCTGCCCGATCAAGGAATTGAAGAAGGGACTGAACAGGAACAGCCTGAGGCTTCCGGCCCGGAGGTCCAGGCCACACCGCGAGCGACGCAGGTTCCGGCGGTTGTGCCCGCCGCCACGTCGCGTCCTCCGAAAGGCATTGTCGTCCTCGCTATCGGACTGCCCGGCTCCGGCAAGAGTTCCTGGTTCAAGCGCCACAATGTAGTCCCACTCTCCAGCGACATGGTTCGCTCTCTTTTATTTGACGACGTCCGCGAGCAGCGCTTTCAGGATCTAGTGTTCTCCAACCTCCGCTCCATGCTGAAGGGGCGCCTCATCGCCAAGCGTCCCATGAATTATGTAGACGCCACCAACCTGACTCCGCAGGAACGCCAGCACTGGATCAAACTCGCTAAAGATTATAACTACGAAGTCCACGCCGTGTTCTTCGACGTTCCCCTGGAAGTTTGCATCGAACGCCACCAGCGCCGCGACCGTGTCGTCCCTGAAGACATCATGCGCCGCATGGCCGCCAAGCTCAAGCCTCCGGCCTTCGAGGAAGGCTTCGCGAAAATCACCGTGGTACGCGTGAAAAAGAGGGAAGAGTAGCCCTCGCAGGGTCGAGCCGCGGAGCGGCAAAAGAATACAGCCCACGGCGTGAGCCATGGTAGAAAGATGATCGTTTCGATTCTACCGCCGCCAGAGGAGCAGCGAGTTCCTGACCTACGGAGTGCCGGATCGTGCCCCTGCCGGCTCCAGCGTCAACCGATGCGCCTTCGCCGCCTCCACTGCCGTCGCACTGTACGGCAACATAAACGTGGTCCCCCCGTACCACGCCTTCCATTGATCCATATAGTAGGGGCTCAGGAAATTTCCGCTTTGCCCAGTGACGATATTGAGCGTCAACTGATCCAGGTCCGCCAGATTCGCCGTGAACCGCTCCGATGGCCCATGATGCCGCGTCACCGCCTTCACCGTGTATAAGCTGCCCGACTGCTCCTGTACTCCGGGCGCCGCCCAGCGTCGAACGAGGGGAATTTTCCCCAACACTGGATGCTCGATGTCCACCGCATTGAATTCGCCCCAGCGCCAGGACGCTAAATCCTTCGGCACCGTCGGACCATTCACTGCCGCCTCCACGGCCGAGGCCAGCAGTTCGTCATAGTTCGGAAATGCCTCGGGCAACCAGCGCTTGGGCCGGTGGAGCAAAATGTTCTCCAGCCACATCGAACGCTGCTCCCACGAATAAGTCTTCCAATTCAAAATCGCGTCTTGATTCGCAGGATCGGCAGGCGCGCTGCCCAACTTCGGTTCGAGCAGCAAACGCCTTAGTTCAACCATCGAGCTCTCAGCGATCGTCGGCGCAGCAGCTAAAGCCTGCATCCGTCCATCCCAACTCCGCATGATGTCGGCGGCTTGTCTGACTCGCGCCGAAGGCTTATTCGCGTGATCGACCGCATATACCAACCGTTCGGCCGCAAATAAATCGGCTTCGGAATGAATATCCGTCTGCAGCGCCAGCATGTCTGCCGAAGAAAACTGTCGTCCCGATTCCAGCACGTGGTAGATGCGTGCCGTGCGCCAGGGGGCTTCCCACTCCATGCTGATCGAGTTCGGATAGTTGTCTGGCGTGATTCTTCCGTTTGCCGTGCCAATGATTCCTGACGGCGGATTGTAGATGCTGGGGAGCTTTTCGAATGGAATGTAAGAAGTCCACTCGTGCGCGTTGTCGGCTCCGCTCACCGGAAGGCTGCCATCGCCAGCGGCGCGGATCGGAATCCTTCCCGTAGCCTGATATCCAATGTTCCCATCTACGTCCGCATAGACAACGTTCTGTCCAGGGGCGTCCAACTGCGAAAACGCGCGCCGGAACTGCTGCCAGTTCTGCGCGGTATTTACGTCAAAGAATGGAATGTGCAACGAGTCGTAGAGCGTCCAACGCAACGCCAGTGGCCGCGTTTCGCCCGGAACCAGTTCCGTGATGATAGGTCCATGCCGTGTAGTCTTAACGTCTACGCCCACGTCGGGCCTGCCCTTAATGTGAATTACCTCCACGCGATGCTCAGGCTGTACCCAGCCGCTTGGAGTTTGATACGCGCCCTGCAGGTTGAAGTTCTCTATGTAAACGTCGGTCACGGTCGGGCCAACATTGGTAAATCCCCACGCGATCCGCTGATTGTGTCCCACGATTACAAAAGGCATGCCCGGCAGCGTAACCCCGGCGACATCCAGAGTGCCGGCGTGCAGATGCGCCTCATACCAGAGATTCGGCATCTGATGGCCGAGGTGCATATCGTTTGAGAGCAGCGGCTTTCCCGTCACCGTGTGTGCCCCGGAAACGACCCAATCGTTCGATCCATTCACCGGCAAGCCCTCTGGTAAAGCTTCTGCCGAAGGAATTCGTTCTTGCGTCACCGAGTCGTCGGGAGAATCCTCGTCGTCCTCGGAATCGCCGGCATTGGCATCCGGTTGGTTCAAATCCTCCCGCATCACGGTCGGCGGACGGTCGTGCCACGAGCGATTCACATACAAGTCCGCGGTCAACTCCGGACCCAGCCTGGCCAGAATTTTTTCACGCGCCAGCGCGTCAAAAAAATAGTGATAGTTCAAATCCTTCACCATCTCATTGGCAATGACCAGCGAATCTTCCGCCTGCCAGGATTTCGGTGCATAACCGAGGATTCGGAACTCTATTGGCAACTGGCGACGAGGCGCATCAATAAAGGCGTTCACTCCGCGTGCATACGCCTCAAAGAAACTTCGATCCCGAGGATCGGCCGTCTGCAGCGACTTCCGAGCAGCCTCGCGCAGACCCAAGATTCTCTGTTCGCGATCCACCTTCAGCAAAGCCTCGCCCAGAATCTCCGAAAGCTCGCCGCTCCCGAAGCGGCGCATGACATCCATCTGCCAAAGCCGGTCCTGCGCCGTGACATAGCCCTGCGCGAAAAAAAGATCTTCTAGAGTACTTGCTTCGATCGTGGGCACACCGTGACTGTCGCGAGTCACGGTAACCGGCGCTACCAGCCCCCTGACCAGTAACTGGCCGTCGAGTTGAGGAAGCGCAGAACGGGCCACGTAATAGGCGTATCCGACAGCTCCAGCCAAAAGAATCAGTCCTGCCAGTGCCAGCCACAGCAGAATGCGCGCGATGCGGGATAGCGACGCCGGGCGGGATTTGAGTGTGCCGATCTCTGCCAAAGTGCTCATGCCAGTATGGTTACGGAGAACTCTGATTGTATTCCATTCGCGTGCAGTTCAGCCCCCCGCCGTTGAAAATGAATTTCATTTTCAAGATGCCTGGATGATATTCTGACTCGGTTCTACCCACCATGCTGCAGAAGCGCATCGATGATCAGCCCACCATCTCCCGGCAGATGGTCCGCGAAGCCCAGGAAATCCTTCACCGCCATCTGAAAACTGTTGGGCTGAAGCAGACCGCGCAACGCGACGTAATCCTGCATGCCTTCCTGGAAACTCGCGACCATCTCTCGACCGACGAACTGCACCGCCTGGTGCAGAAAAAAGATGCCAGCATCGGCTACACCACCGTGTACCGCACCTTGAAGCTCTTGGCGGAGTGCGGCTTGGCCAGCGAGGTCGCCTTCCACGACGGTATCGCCCGCTACGAGCACCAGTACAACCGTCGCAGCCATCACCACATGGTCTGCACCGATTGCGGCAGCTCCGTCGAATTCTTTTCCCAGGAAGTCGGCCAACTGGAACAGGAAATCGGCCGCAAATACCACTACTTCACAACTCGCCACACATTTCAGATTTATGGTGTCTGCGAAGACTGCCGCAAGAAGAACCACACCCCGCGCCTGTTCTAATGTCTCAAGAAATGCGGCGTCATCCTGAGCGACGCCGTTCTTCAGCGGAGCGAAGGATCTCGCGTGTCCTGAAGGAGTCGCGTAGCATTTTCGATTACAGCCCCAACATCTTCCCCGGTGCCAGCTGATCAAACGGATACAGCGGAAGATTCCGAACAATCCCAAACAGAATAATCGCCCCGCAGAGCGCCCGGATCCACCCTGCCCGCAGGAACGGCTGTGGCAAACCCTGCCCGCGAATTTCGAAAATGGCAAACGAAACCAGGCCGTAGGTCAGGAACGGCAACAGAACCACAGTCAGCGGATTCAGAGCCCAAGCCGCGCGCAGGTTTCCGTGCAGCAGTTGGTGGAGCGCCCGCAACGATCCGCATCCCGGACAATACCAACCTGTCAAATAGTGCACCGGACAAGGCGGAAATATTCCGGAAGTGGCGGGATCGAAAAGGCGCAGCATCACGAGGCTCGCGGCCAGAGCCGCGAACATTGCACCGAACATTGCACCGACGATCGATCGATTCCTGTTCGCTTCCGGCATCCCGCAGCCTCCCGAATTTATCGATTCTGATGAATCCCGCTGAGAACGCCGACCATGATCAGTATCGCGTATAGCGCCATCAGTCCGAGTCCGAGTCCCAGCGAGATCAGGCACCACATCTTCGCGTTCCTGGAGGCCGCCTGCGCTCCGGTCACGTCGCCTGCCTGCAATTTTCCATTTACTTGCGCGGCATAAATGATGGCTGGAATCCCAGTCGGAAGACAGCAGAAAACAGTAGCCAGAATCGCGAACACCAGATAATTCTGTTCCGTCGCGCCCGGCGGCAGAACTACTCCGGTCGCCTGCAGTGGAGTTGCCGGAGTCGCCGCCGTTAGGGTTCTGCCGCACTGTACGCATACCGCCGCCGTGTCTGCATTATTCGCGCCGCATTGCGTGCAAAACATTCGGTTCCTCCTGAAATGGATCGGGGAAATTCACCGCAGCACTCTTCCATGTTCTAAACACCCTTGCGCGGAGCCGCTGGCGTCAGCTTTGATTATGCCGGATTCGTCGGAGCAAAAGGCACGCACTCCCGTTTGGTTGACCGCCAGCGGATGCGCCGCAATCTTATACTTCGCAATGGCGCCGCCTTCGGTTTCCGCGGAGCAATTTGTCAACTCGAACACGTATCCGTTTTTCCGGCCGGTCGCTAGCGGACCCGTGATGGATGTGGCCTCGGCGAAGTCCGACAGCGAGCACGTATAACCCTGGCCGGGATGGGCTGCCGCATAAGTAATTTCCGCGGACCCCAGCATCCGCACCGCTCCCACCGCCGCGGATTCATTGGCGGCAATCCGGGCCCGCAGCAGGTTTGGAATCGCAATCGCCGCGATGATCAGAATCATTGGAATTCCCGCCATCCAGAGATAACCGAGCACTAACCCCGTAATGGCGACTCCTTTTCCTTTCAAACGTCCAGCACTCTTGCGAATCTCCGACAAGGCTAGATGGCCAAAGACAATTGCCGCGATGAAAAGGAATGGGATGAAAAACAACAGTCCGCAAATCAGGCTGACAATGGCCTTACCGCTGGTCTGGCTTCCGGCAGCAGACATTTTGGGAGCAGCCATTCCGGGGGAGACGGCGGAAGGCCGTCCCCCGCACACGCGGCAGAATTGGTCCTCTGCACTTAGACTGTTCCCGCAAACTGCACAGAACGATGCCATGCATCCTCCGAGCACGCCAACGTTGCTTCGGCTTCAGATTGAAATTTGCACGAAACCATACTCTCCCCCCGGCCCGCCGTCAATTCGCTGGGTGGATCCTGCCCATTTGCCCACCACCGTTCATTTTGATATGGTCCCGACAATGGATTCGACGAATGTCAGCCAGGCTGCGTGCCCGGATTGCGCTGCCCAAATGCCCGAGACCGCTGAGTTCTGCCCCAGTTGCGGCCGTGCCATGCAAACCGAGCAAACCGAAGCGCGCGCGCAGGGCAAGGTCGGCGCTCTATCCGAGCCCCTCGCGGGAGCGCTAGCCTATTTCACATTCATTCCCGCCATTCTCTTTCTTATGCTCGAACCCTATAACAAGAATCGCTTTGTGCGCTTCCATTCCTTCCAGTGTCTTTTGCTTTGGGGCGCTGCGATTCTGCTCGCGATCGCCCTGAAACTGGCAGGACTCGTTCTCTTCATTGTTCCCGTACTCGGCCCGCTACTCGTCGTACTGGTCTCCACGGTGGTCGGGCTCGGTGCGATCGTGATCTGGCTGGTGTTGGTGGTCAAAGCATTCCAGGGAGAAATGTTCAAGCTGCCCCGGCTCGGCGCCATCGCCGCGCAGCGAGCCGGGAAGCCCTAGTCATTCTTTGCGGCTCGAAACCTTTGCGGATCGAAATTCTTGATTGCTTTGCGTTGGGCTTTTTGGTACCTTGCCGCAGCGTCGCTTGGCAGTGGTCTCGTGCACCCTGCAGGTCCGCGTCCCATCCATCCAAACGACCCGAGGAGGACACTTCCATGGCCTTTTGCAATATGTGCGGCGCACAGATCGCGGACGGCACTACAACCTGTGCGGTATGTGCGGGCAGAGTTGCCACCGTCCCCGCAACCGCGACAGCTACCGCCGGTGGAATGACAGACAATGTAGCGGGCATGCTGGCCTACATCACCATCATCCCGGCAATCATTTTTCTGGTGATGGAACCCTACAACAAGAACCGTTTTATCCGCTTTCACGCCTGGCAGAACATTTTCCTGTGCTTGGCCGCTTTCGTGTGTTGGATAGCCTTTTTCATAGTCTCCGCAGTGCTGGCGTTTATTCCGATCCTGGGCCATCTGATTGCGTTCCTCCTGTGGATTGGGCTGTGTGTCGGCTTGCTGGTGGCTTGGATTATGCTGCTGATTAAGGCGAATCAGGGACAAATGTATAAGCTGCCGGTGATCGGCGACATGGCGGAAAAGCAAGCGAACGCCATGTAGCGCGAAACATCTTCTGGCGGAGAACAGGATCCCGCTGGGATCAGCGAGATCCTTCTGCGCGATATTCGCGAAGACATTCATGTGAGGACAGCCGCCCTCGGCTAGCTTGCCCTGAGCGAAGCCGAAGGGTCGAGCGCCGCTCGACACCCGCCCTTGACTTTCTTCCTGTAAGCTGTCAATCCTATTAACTTTTACCCGCGAGGCGATTCCACGCCGGCAGCGTGGTTTGCCGCGGGATTCTGTTGAGTGATTGGGGCATTCCTTGCGAGTACGGGTCTTCTACCACGACAAATGCTTCGACGGAGCTTCCTCCGCCGCATTATTTTCCCGCTTTTATCGCGAGCGCATTCGCGGTGACGCCGATTTCGAATTCACCGGCCTCGTGCACCGCGCCGGCGCCTTGTTCGAGGAAAAAGAATTCGACGGCGAGGAGAACGCCATCGTCGACTTCAAATACTCCAGCTCGCCCAAAATTACCTGGTGGTTCGACCATCACGAGAGCGCCTTCCTTTCGCCCGCCGACGCCGAGCACTTCGAACAGGACCAGAGCAACCGCAAGTTCTACGATCCCGATTTCAAATCCTGCACCAGTTTCATCGCTATGATCGCCCAGCAGCGCTTCGGCTTCGATCCCGAGCCTGTGGCCGATCTCGTTCATTGGACCGACATCATCGACGGCGCCCTCTATCCCGACGCCAAAACCGCCGTGGAGATGAAAGCTCCCGCCATGAAACTCACTATGGTCATCGAATCCGCGCCCGACCACGGCTTCGTCCCCAAGCTGATCCCGCTCCTGGCCACAAAATTTTTGGGCGAGATTCTTGAAGAACCCTTCGTCGCGCCTCTACTGCCGCCATTGCTCAAGCGCCACGAACTTTCCATCGGAATCCTCGAGCAACGGACTGAGTGCAAAGACGGCACAATTTTCTTCGACGTCAGCGATCAGGATCTTGAGGGCTACAACAAATTCGTTCCGTACTATTTGCACCCCGAATCAGTCTACAGCGTCGGGCTCAGCAAGAGTAGTTTTCGCGTGAAAGTCTCGGTGGGATCGAACCCCTGGGCTCCGCAGGAACCCGAAGTGAACCTGGCGCGCATCTGCGAGCGTTACGGCGGAGGCGGGCACGCCCGAGTGGGCGCCATCTCCTTCAACGTGAATCAGCACACCGCGGCCGTCAAAGCTTCACAGGAGATCGTCGCCGAACTGCGAGCCGCGATTCGCAAAAAGAAAAGCTAAAGCCGGCTTACAAGTGAATCTGCGAAACGTAGCGCCGCCGTCCCGGCGGCTGTCGTGGCGGCGTGTCGCCGCCATTGTCGAAAGCGATATACGCTCGACACGTGTCCGCGCAAACACGGTTATTGCATCGGCGCTCCGCTAGAAAGGCAAGTTGCCGGGTTCCTATCGTCGGCCGATCGAATCACCCCCGACTGATCCGCGCAAAACGTTTTCCGTCCAAGAGAATTTCCAGTTGGCGCAGCCGTAAGATGAAATCTGGTAGCGGGCGGTCCGCCGCATCCCGAAAGCGTAAACACGAAGCCGTATCGTTTTCCGCTAGCCAGCCCGCTATTGATCAGCATGGCCTGATGCTCATTCGGTTCACCGCCGCCAAAACCATCCAGACTCGAAAGCGAGCAGGTGTAACCCACGGCGGGATAACTGCCGGCGTAAGTGACCTCAGCCGTAAGAATATTGCGCATGGCGGCGACGACCACTGCGGCATCGCTGCCAGCGGACTGCGCAGAGATGTCGGAACGAGGCGCGAGCGTTGCATTCCCACGGGTTTGCGGCTTCATCTTTTCCGTGATGGCCTTGAGAAGGTCCGGGTCCGCCAGGGGCAGATGAATAGTTACCGAAATCTCATTCAGCCTCCAGATCTCTGCCTCCTGCTTCATTGAGAGAGTCGTCAGCGGCATGAAGGGCGTCAGTTGCGGTTGCCCATCCTTGTACACATGGAACGACAACTCCAGGTCCTCGCGATCGCCGCGCAACGCGTCGTTCTCCACGGTAACTTCGACCTTTTGGCCAACCTTTGCGTTCTCCGCAATCAGCAATAGCGGCCCGGTTTCGAACGTCTTCAATTGTTGTCCCGTGGTCTGCATTTGAGTCGCCAGCAGCGCATACTGCTGCAAGGTCGACAGTGTTCCAGCCTTCTCCAACGCCTCGCGCGTGGCTGTGGGCAAGTGCTTAATCAAGGTGCCAGGCGTCTTGCTGAAAAACATCTCAATCAGGGCCTGTCGCGCGGTCTGCGGAGCCTGGGGAGCGGCTGCATCTGGTTGAGCCCAGGCACTGGCGGCCCATAAGATCGCAAGTGACGCAGCAAACGCAAGTCTTCTCATTGGTTTCGTTCTCCGGTTTCGTTCTCCATGATGATCGTTGCATTCTTCCGGTGTCTCCTCCAGTTACGGAGGTAAGGAGCGGCCCCCGCGACTGCGTGCAGACACGTACGGGTCACACGGAGTCCAGCGAGAAGTCCTGTATGTGCGAGCTTTCGCGCCCGTGATACTCTGCCTGCAGTTGTCGCCGGCATTCATGACCCAGCCCGGAGCCAAGTCTGCCCAGCACGAGTCTGCTCCGCATCAGTCTGCTCCGCACCGCGCGAAGCGGCGAGTGCTTCAGGCCGTAGCCACCTTCGAATTCTTCAAGGGCATCTTCGTAATGCTGATGGGATTTTGCGCGCTCGCGCTGGTGCACAAAGATGTCTGGTTTTATGCTGAGAGTCTCCTGGGCCTGTTCCACATCAATACCGACCGCCGCTCGGCGCAAATGTTTCTCGACTTCGCCGACAATGTGACCGATGCACGGCTGTGGGCGGCCGCCCGCATCGCATTTGCCTATGCAGCCTTGCGATTCACCGAAGGCTATGGGTTGTGGCATTGCCGCACCTGGGCCGAGTGGGTGGCTCTGGTCTCCGGCGGTTTGCTTTTGCCCTTTGAAGTCCGCGAACTCTTCCGCGGCATCACTGCCCTGCGCTGCGCTCTGCTGGTGGGCAACTTGGCGGTTGTGCTCTTCATGCTCTACGTGATCCTCAGCAATCGTCGCGAACGCCGACTCTCCGCCCCATCCATTGAACCTTAAACCTTATCTTTCACAACTGCGCCAAATCATCGATGTAAGCTCGATTTGAGTTCCATTCCCGCTTTGCAATTCCCCGGTTCCCGGTCCATAATTACCGATGAAGACGGAGGCCGTCATGCGTCTTGCGTACTGCTTATTGTTTGCCCTGATTGGAATCGCTGCCGCTCAAGACATGAATTTCCCCGCTGGTCCCTCATATCTGATGATCTCCGGCTCGCCCACCTTCGCTGTGTCCCTCGCCACGCCGTCTCTTTGGCTGGACTCCCCGCTCCCCGATATCCAGCCTCTGCCCGAAATTGTACCGGTAGTCGGCCAGCAGCCCTTCATTCCGAACCCCGAATTGCAGCGCCAGCCCGACCTATTGCCCATCTTTTACGGCTATTCCATGCCAAGCGTCGTCGAGCTGGTCTCGCCTGAGTTGCCGGCTGAGCTGCCCCAGAGCATCGCCGAGGCTGGGGTCACCAGGATGATCGATGTGCAATCTCTACGCGAATGGGGATACGGGGTGACCTTAGGAGAAACCGCCTCATTCTGGAAATCGCGCAAACAGCACGCCCCTCGGGTCTACACCAATGCCGACGTCGAGCGCCTGCACGGAAGCTAGCTTTCGAACAGCCTTCCCGCGTTCCGACCGCGCTGATAGGACTCGCCGTAAGGCTTCCGCGACAGCCCTGCCCCGCGTGATAGCCTGAACCATTCCAACTTTGTCGATGGGGAGTTCATGCCCGACGCCAATCCTTTGCCAGTCACTATTCAGAACGTTGACGTTCAGAAAATCGATGTTCAGAAAATCGACCTGCAAAAAACCGCAAAGCAGATCATGCAGCAGCGCGGGTTCCAGCCGGAGTTTCCTCCTCAAGTTACGCAGCAACTTGCCGAACTGAAAGCTCATCCCCCGCAAGTCAGTCCCGCAGGCGATATCCGTGACCTTCGGAATCTGCTCTGGTCGTCCATTGACAACGACACCTCTCGCGACCTCGATCAGATCGAGGTAGCCGAACGCCTCGCGAATGGCGATGTGAAAGATCATGATCGGCATCGCTGACGTGGACGCTTTCGTCTCCAAGAACACTCCCATCGATCAACATGCCGCGCGCGAGACTACAACGGTCTATGCCGGAGTCCGCAACTTCCCCATGCTGCCCGAAGAACTCTCCACCGGTCTGACATCGCTGCTGGAAAACCAGGATCGCCTCAGCGTTGTGATTGAATTCGTGGTCGATTCCAGCGCGGCATTGAAAACTCCCAGCGTCTATCGCGCGGTTGTCCGCAACAAGGCGCAACTGCAATACAACTCCCTGGGCGCATGGCTGGAAGGCAAATCTGCGGCGCCACCCAAGATCGGGGTTTCCAGCGATTTGCAGGCGCAACTGAAATTACAGGATGAAGTCGCACAGAAATTGAAAGAGCAGCGCTTTCAGCACGGAGCGCTGAGCTTACAGAACGACGAGCTCCAGCCCTTGATGCTGAACGATCAGGTAATCGATGTGGTGAAGCAGCAGAAAAACCGCGCCACGGAGTTAATCGAAGACTTTATGGTTGCCGCCAACGGCGTGGTCGCTCGCCTGCTCGAAAAAGTTTCGTCGTTGCGGCGAATCGTGCGCACTCCCGAACGCTGGGACCGCATCGTGCAGTTGGCCGCGAGCAAAGGAGAAAAGCTTCCGGCGCAACCCGACTCCAAAGCGCTCAACGAATTCCTGATAAAGCGTAAGGCGGCCGATCCCGATCACTTCGCCGATCTCTCCCTCGCGGTGATTAAACTCATCGGTCCCGGCGAATATGTTTTGGAGCGCGCGGGAGATACTGCTCCCGGACACTTTGGTCTTGCCGTTCAGGATTACACGCACTCCACCGCGCCCAACCGCCGCTTCGTCGACGTCGTCACCCAGCGCATGATTAAAGCGATGCTCGCCGGGCAAAAGGACCCTTACTCCGATGCTGAGCTGACAGACATCGCAGCCAACTGCACCCAAAAAGAAAACGCCGCCAAGAAAGTCGAGCGCGATATGTCCAAGCGGCTCGCTGCTGTCGCCATGCAGCGCCGGATCGGCGAAGTCTTCGATGCGATCGTGAGCGGTGCGACCGATCATGGAACTTTCGTTCGGATCTTCCAGCCGCGCATCGAGGGACTGCTGGCGCAAGGCGACCAGGGACTGGATGTCGGCGACAAGCTGCGCGTGAAGCTTATCCGCACCGACGTGCAAAAGGGATACATCGACTTCGCGCGCGCCTAAGAGACAATCCTTCCCGGGGTCGAGGTTTCGTTCCGTTCCCACCTTTCGGCGTGGCACCACAGCAGCCAATAGCCAGCTGCGAAGCCGCTGGCTAACCTGTTTAGGATCGCACTTCAGCGGAGTATCCATGTTCAAGTGGTGCCACTTTCTTTGCCTGCCCATGATTGCGATTCTAGCGGCGTCGTCGCTGGCTGACGACGGGCCCACTGCCATGTTGCACACCGACGGAACAGGCGTGCTGGTGAATGGAAATCCTCCTCCGTCCTCCACGGCTCTATTTGCAGGTGACCTGATAGAAACCCAGAAAAGCGCGGTCGCCCGGATTGAAGCCAGTGGATCCGCCGCGGACCTCGATCCGGAAACGCTGGTGCAATTTGAAGGTGACGAACTCGTTCTCGAACATGGCAGACTCTCGGTGAATACCATGCACGGACTAAGGGTGCATGTGGGTTGTCTTACGATAGTGCCCGAAAACAGTACAGAATGGACTCACTACGACGTTGCTGACGTGGATGGGAAGGTTACGATATCGGCTCTTAAGAACGCTGTGGTTATCAATACCAGCGCCGGCAAGCTGGAACAGGCCAGGCAGCCCGCCCTGTCAAGTGGAGTCACGGTGCACGAAGGCCAACAGCAATCGCGCGACGAGAAATGCGGAGGCCCCAAGAGCGCACCCCCTTCCCCCATGGGAGGCGGGAACATCATGAATTCTCCATGGACGATTGGCGGAGGCGCGGTGGGCATCGGGGTTCTGACGTGTCTTGCCCTGTGTCGAGGCCCCGAGCCCATCAGCCCCACAAAACCTTAGGCGACTGGACTGCTGATCTTCAGCAGCCCTACTTTTATTCTGTGACGACGGCCTTTACCAGGTTCCGCGGATGATCCACATCGTATCCCTTGTTCACCGCGACGTGATAAGCGAACAGCTGCAGAGGAATCACTTCAACAATGGGCAACAGCAGCTCGGGAGCCGCGGGAACGTGGAAGACCTGCTCCGCAATATCCGCGACTTCCAGATCGCCCTCGGTTGCGACTGCGACGAGCGGACCGCGACGCGATCTGACTTCCTTCATAACCTCCAGCGTCCGCCGGTAGCGCAAGACTGAATCCGGATCACGTTGATCACAGGTGGCAAGCACGACGACGGGCAACTTCTCGTCCACCAGTGCGTTCGGTCCATGCTTGAGTTCTCCTGCAGGATACCCTTCGGCGTGTGCGTAGGAAATTTCCTTGAGCTTGAGCGCTCCTTCGCGCGCAATGGCATAATGCACGCCGCGCCCTAAGTAAAGAAACTTTTCCGCCTTGAAGTGCACCGCGCCGAATTCTTCGGCGAGAGCGTCCCAGGCAGGCAGTTGTTGTTCGATGGCGGCGGGAAGCCGCATCAGCCGCTGTAAGTACGATCGCGTCACTTCCGAAGTCATGCGCCCGCGCTTGCGTGCCAGGAACAGCGCCATCAGGTAAAGAATCGTAAGCTGCGTAGTGAAGCTCTTCGTTGCGGGGACCGACAGCTCGGGTCCAGCCCCTGAGATCAGCGCGGCACTGGCTTCACGCGTTATGGTTGTGTCCGGAACGTTCGAGATGGCAACCGTCTTCACTCCCCGCGTAAGGGCTTCGCGCTGCGCCGCGATCGTGTCCGCAGTCTCGCCGGATTGCGTGATCACCATTACGATCGGTTCCACCGCCGCGTGAGTTGAGCGATAACAGTATTCGCTGGCATATTCCACGTCCACGGCAACGCCGGAAAGATCTTCAATCATGATTTCGCCGGCCAGGCCAGCATGACGGCTCGATCCGCTGGCGGCGATGATCAGCTTTTCGAAGGTGAGCAGCGCGCTTTCGATGGCATGGAGTTCTCCGGGAAAGATGATGTCGTCCTTGAGGTGCTTCTCGACGGTCTTCGCGATCGCCGTGGGTTGCTCATAGATTTCCCGCCGCATGGCGTGGGAAGCTGAGGATTGGCGTTGTTCTTCTGTTTTTGTTTAGCGGGAGTCATGGGAACTGGGCTGAGGGTAAATCATTTTCCGTGCAACCGGCAAACCGAGATGACACGAGGAAGAGAGTAACGCCTCAGCGCGGGCAGGATGCCGGCGCTAATTTCCCAGAGCCGCGCCTTCGAAGTGGGCTTCAATTTCTTCCAGGGTTTTGCCTTTGGTCTCGGGCAAGAACCAGATTGCGGTAATGAAATAAATCACCGTGCATGCGGCGAAGCCAAAGAACATGGTCGAGTATCCGTATTTGCCGACGGTGGGCAGGAAAATTGCCGCGATGGTCGTGGACACGGCCTGATTGAGTACTAGCGCGATGCTCATGCCGTTGGAGCGAATGCGCGTAGGCATCAGCTCAGAAAGCGCCAGCCAAACGCATACGCCTGGACCCACCGCGAAAAACGCCATGAACACAAACAGCGTAATGGCCACCATCCATCCATTGCGCGGAAGGGGAACTGGCGTGATAAGCGCATTTTCAATCTTTAAGCGGCGCAGTGCGTGAAGCATCGAGGTTACCAAACGGATTGGAGAAAAACGCTACTACTTTATTGGCGGGTACGCAGCTTTCGCGAGTGATCTCGATTGGTTTTGCGGCTGGGTCGTCGGAGCGAACCACCTGGCTTGCCGCCCTGAAATCTCCGTACGCGTAGATCACTACCAGCGAAGTCGGACGGTCAGTTTGTGGTCTGCTGGAGGCTAGCGTTGCATTCAACAACTTTGCAGCCACTTCTTCGTTGTAGAGCAACCTCAGGCCTTGGTCTGGGGTCACCATAGACTGGACTGCGGTCTTGGCATCTACGCGCTGCCACTCTGTCCTTAGGAAAAGAACTCCGGTGCAGATCAGCGAAACGATAATTCCGGCAGTGCCGATTCCGAGCAGAAACTTGCGTCCTTTGCGGTCCACCAGCAGGACGCCGCCGAACGTGACCGCGAAATTAATGATGGTGAATACGACGTAACCCCAGTGAGCAGCGACATCCGAAAGACCGCTCTGCAAGAGAATGTTGGTGTTGTACGCGATGATGGAGTTGATCCCCGTGGCTTGATTGCAAGCGAGGATGATGCATGCCAGCACGAATGGAACTACATATTTGCGCCGCAGGAGCGACTCTTTGGCCGTGGTCGCGCCGGAACTCTTCCGCTGTTCTGCAGCAGTGACTTCCTGCATTTCCTGAAGTTCGAGATCGGCCTGCGCGGTCGTGCGTGAGCGAAGGAGAGCGGTGTAGGCAGCCTCTTTCTTGCCGCGACGCAAAAGCCAGCGAGGCGACTCCGCGACCATGAAACTGCCGATGACGAACAAAATTCCCGGCGGCAACGAGACCCAGAAAATGCCGCGCCACGCCGTGTCCTTGAAGGCGAGAAGTCTGGCAGCGTCGCCGAGTTTGGCCACTTGATCCACGCGGAAACTGAAATACACGCCGACCAGCGCGGCGGTCACAATGCCCAGCGTCAGCAGCCACTGGAAGATGCCGGTGCCTTTGCCGCGGCTGGATGCCGTCAGACACTCAGCCAGATAGAGGGGAACGACAACGCCGATCAGACCCGCACTCACGCCCTGTAGCAGACGGCCGAAGACCAGAGGCCCGTAGCCGTGCGACAGGGCAATCATCGGAATGCTGATGACGAACATGACGCCGCTTAGAGCCATCAAGGATTTGCGGCCCATCCAATCCGCGAGCAATCCGGCGAACAAAGTAGAGATGACGCTGCCCAGCAGCACCGCCGCAACCACGATCGAAAGCTGTCCGGCATTGAGGCCCGAGGTCGCTTCGAGATAAGGCAGAGCGCCGGCGATGATGCCGACGTCGACGCCGTAAAGCAGTCCGCCGAGCCCCGCCACGATCAGAAGGAAGCGGTTATAGAAAATCTTTTTGTCGTCGAGAAGGGAAGGAGTGCCGGTTGCGATCTCAGCAGTCATAGCGTTGGTTTCGATCTGGGGGTCCTGATTGGAAACGCACATTGTAGCCTACAGTTCGCTCTGACGCGCTCGGGAAGGTTAGGGTAAAACGACCACCGCGCTGAAGCCCGCGCCGATTCTACGCGACTCATGCGGCCCCGAAGGGCCGCTCTTCCAGCTACAATACCCAAGCCGCGCCACGCTTGCGTCGCACGTGCACGGGAAAAATTCGAGATGCGATACGGATTCATCATCGATAACCGCAAGTGCATCGGTTGTCACGCCTGCACGGTGGCCTGCAAGACGGAGAATCATGTTCCTCTCACGGTGAATCGCACCTGGGTGAAGTACGTTGAGAAGGGAACTTTTCCCAACACGCGGCGCGTGTTTCAGGTTACGCGCTGCAATCATTGCGAGAATCCGCCGTGCGTGACGATCTGTCCGGTTACGGCGATGTATCAGCGCAAAGATGGCATCGTCGATTTCAGCTCGGAGCGCTGCATCGGATGCAAAGCCTGCATGCAGGCGTGCCCTTACGATTCCATCTATATCGATCCGGACGAAGGCACGGCGGCGAAGTGCCACTTTTGCGCGCATCGCACGGAAGTTGGACTGGAGCCTTCCTGCGTGGTGGTGTGCCCCGAGCACGCCATCATCGCCGGCGATCTTGACGATTGCGATGGAGAGATCGCGCAACTGCTGGCGCGCGAACCGGTGCGAGTGCGCAAGCCCGAGCAGGGCACGCGGCCCAAACTTTATTACATTGACGGAGACGAAAGCGCGATTGTGCCAACGGCGGCGCGGCATGAGTCGATCTACATGTGGTCGCAGCGCAACGAAAGCCTGCACGGAGGCGGAGCGCTCTATCCGCCGGATAGTCCGCTGCTGCAGAAGAATGCTTTGGCCGCGTATGACGTTTCGCACGCGCGTCCGTGGGGCTGGCAGGTTCCGGCATACTGCTGGACGAAGGCGATTGGGTCGGGAGCGCTGGCGATCCCCGCGATCGCCATGCTGCTCGGGCGTTTAGGAGCGGATCGCTGGCGCGATGTGACGCTTTCGAGTATTGCGCTGTTATTTACGGCGCTTACGACGGTGCTCCTGGTTTGGGATCTTGAGCACAAGGCGCGCTTCTTGCGGGTGGTGTTTACGCCGCAGAGCAAATCGTGGCTGGCGCGCGGAGCTTTTATTTTGATCGCTTATAGCGCGCTGAGTGGAGTGTTTTGGCTGGGCTCGTTATTGGGCATGAGTGCGGTTGCATCTGCCCTATTGTGGCCCACGGTGCTGGTCGGTTTCTTCGCTGCGATGTATACCGCTTTTCTTTTTGGACAGTGTGAAGGACGGGATCTGTGGCAGACTCCGCTGTTGCCGGTGCATTTGGTGGTGCAGACGCTGATGTGCGGAGCTGCCGTGCTGGCTTTGTTGCCCGCCGCGGCCGGCGGATCGGCGCCGGTCTGGCGGTCGCGAAAGTGGCGCTGGCATTCACGTTGATTTTGCATTTGCTGATTGTCGCAGGCGGAATTCACGATGCCGCACCCAACCGATAACTCGGCTTACGCGGCGCGGTTGATTACTCATGGACCTTTCCGGAACTGGTTCTGGGCAGGAGCGGTAGTGGCCGGTGGAATTCTGCCACTGCTGCTTTTGTGGTTGGGTCCGTCCGGTTTTCTTAGCGGTGCCCGTTGCAGGAGTATTGGCTTTGGTGGGATTGCTGATTTTCGAATGGTGTTTCGTCATGGCGGGGCAGAGTGTGCCGAACAGTTAGGTTTTGTGGCAGTGTACACAGGAAGCCGAGCTGCGCTCGGCGGACAGCCGAGGGCGGCTGTCCCCACATTTCTTGACCGAGTTTGGAGATCTGAATGAGTCATGAGTTCAAACGGGACGGCAGCCATCTCGCTTCTTGTCCTCCGGTGGAGAAATGGGATGACTGGGTTGAGCTCGATCCGGAAGCGTGGCCGCGCCGCGTGGAGAAGCATTATTCGCTGGTTCCCACGGTTTGTTTCAATTGCGAGTCCGCCTGCGGGATGCTGGCGTATGTCGACAAAGAAACCGGGCAGGTCGCAAAGTTTGAGGGCAATCCCATGCATCCGGCGAGCCGCGGCAGGCTGTGCGCGAAGGGGCCGGCGACCATCAATCAGATTCATGATCCGGATCGCGTGCTTTATCCCATGAAGCGCAGCGGGCCGCGCGGTGCCGGGAAGTGGACGCGCACTTCCTGGGCGGAAGTGCTGGAAACGTTCGGCACGCGGATTCGCAAAGCGATTCAGGAAGGGCGCGGCGAAGAAGTGATGTATCACGTGGGGCGTCCGGGCCACGACTTCATCATGGACCGGACGCTGCAGGCTTGGGGCATCGACGGGCACAACTCGCACACGAATGTCTGCTCGTCATCGGCGCGTCTCGGATATTTGCTGTGGCACTATGCCGACCGGCCTTCACCCGATCACGCGAACGCGCGCTTCATACTTTTGCTTTCGGCGCATCTGGAGTCAGGACATTATTTCAATCCGCACGCGCAGCGAATCATCGACGGAAAAATGGCGGGGGCGAAGCTGGCGGTGATGGATCCGCGGCTTTCGAACACAGCTAGCATGGCCGATTACTGGATGCCGACTTATCCGGGCACGGAAGCCGCTGTTCTGCTGGCGATGGCGAAGGTGATTCTCGAGGAGAACCGTTTCGATGCCAAGTTCGTGAAGAACTGGACGAACTGGGAAGAACTGGAAGTCGATGGCTTTCGAGGCGAACGATCAGAGCTTTGAGGACGTCATCGAGGCGCTGAAAAAACACTACGCGAAGTTCACGCCGCAGTTTGCCGAGAAAGAAAGCGGAGTGAAGGCGGAAGTCATCGTCAAGACTGCGCGCGAGATCGCGACCGCCGGGAGCCGGTTTGCGTCGCACCTGTGGCGCGGCAGCGCTTCGGGGAATCTGGGTGGATGGCAGCCGGCGCGAGCATTGATGCTGCTGCATGTGCTGACCGGGTCGGTAGGCACCGAAGGCGGACACAATCTGAACGCGTGGAACAAGTTTGTGCCCAAGACATTCAAGGTTCCGCCGCCGCAGAAGCGCTGGAATGAATTGCTCTATCCGCAGGAGTGGCCGCTGTGCACGCACGAAATGTCGTTTCTGCTGCCCCATTTCCTGAAAGAAGGGCGCGGGCGCATCGAAGCTTACTTCACGCGCGTGTTCAATCCGGTGTGGACGTATCCCGACGGCTTTTCGTGGATCGAGATGCTGCGCGACGAGGAAAAAATCGGCCTGCATGCGGCGCTGACTCCCACCTGGAGCGAGACCGCTTGGTTCGCCGACTACGTTCTGCCCATGGGCTTCAGTTCCGAGCGCCACGACTTGATGAGCCAGGAATCGTACGCCGGCAAGTGGATCGGGTTCCGCCAGCCGGTGAATCGAGTGCTGCGCGAGAGAAGCGGAGAGAAATTCGAGTACACCTATCAGGCGAATCCCGGCGAGGTGTGGGAAGAGGACGAATTCTGGATCAACCTGTCATGGGCCATCGATCCGGACGGATCGATGGGCATTCGGCAATATTTCGAATCACCCTACCGGCCAGGGCAGAAGCTCACCGTGGACGAATACTACGGATGGATGTTTCGAGAACTCCGTTCCCGGTCTGCCGGAGACCGCGAGCAAAGAAGGACTGACGCCGCTGCAGTACATGCGCAAGTACGGCGCGTTCGAAGTGACGCGGGACGTTTACAAGCAGAATGAGAAGCCGGTGGCAGCCGCCGATCTGGCAGGGGCCCAAGTCGAACCGAACGGCGTGGTTACGAAGGACGGCAAGCGCAGTTGGCGTGATGGTCGAAGACAAGGCGGTCGTCGGTTACAACACTCCATCGCGCAAGCTGGAGTTGTTTTCGAAAACGATGGCCGACTGGAAGTGGCCGGAGTTCACGCTGCCGGAATACTACCGCAGCCACATTCATCGCTCGGCGCAGGCGGCTTCGATGGGGCAACCGGCGGAAGATTTCGATTCGAAGTACACGCCTGCGGTGGAGTGGCCCAAGGATGCGCGCGGCGAAGTTTACACGCTGCTGCCGATTTTTCGTTTGCCGAATCTGATTCACACCCGCTCGGGCAATGCCAAGTTCTTGTACGAGATTTCGCACAAGAATCCGTTGTGGGTGAATCCGGTGGACGCGAAAAAACTTGGCGGGGTGCGTACCGGCGACCTGATGAAAGTCCACACCGAGATCGGCTACTTCGTGCTCCACGCCTGGGTCACCGAGGGGCTGACGCCGGGTGTCGTCGCCTGTTCTCATCATCTTGGGCGCTGGCGGATCAACAAAGACGATCAGGTGGAGCGCATGTCGAGCGCATGGGTCGATCTGAAGGAAGTCGGCAAGGGGCAGTGGAAGATGCGGCAACTTGAAAGCGTATCGCCTTATGAGAGCGCCGATCCGGAGACCAAGCGCGTGTGGTGGAGCGATGCCGGCGTGCATCAGGACATTACGTTTCCCGTTCATCCCGACCCGATCAGCGGCATGCACTGTTGGCATCAAATGGTGCGCGTGGAAAAAGCTGGGGCGGAGGATCGATACGGCGACATTTTTGTGGACACGAATCTTTCCTTTGCGGTTTATCAGAGATGGAAGGCGCTGGCCCGTCCGGCGCCCGGGCCGGGCGGGCTGCGGCGGCCGTTGTGGATTCCGCGCGCGGTGCGGCCGGAGGAAGCGGCCTATTACATTAAGAAGCCGTGAACGGAGTCTGCGTCGAAAAGCTTGTTCTCCCTGGAGCGGCAATCCTCAGCGGCGGAAGCCGAAACGTTCCTATTCGATTCCGCAGTTATTTGTGATCGGGTCGTTTCAGCCTTCTATCAACGAGGCTTCTCTATCGGTAAGGCGAACGAGAATACTGAGCCGCTGCCCAACTGGCTGACTACACCGATCGTGCCGCCGTGTGCTTCCACGATCACCTTCGCGATCGCGAGTCCCATGCCCGTGCCGGGTGCGCTGTAACGTTGATTTTGGCCGCGATAGAACTTTTCAAAGATCAAGGACTGCTCAAAGGAATCGATGCCCGGGCCGCGGTCGGCGACGCTGGTCACCAGACGGTCACCCTTTACCTCGCTGGTAACTTTGATCGGGATTCCGGGGTCGGAATACTTACCGGCATTTTCCAGCAGGTGCATGAGGACTTCGCTGATGCGTTGCACATCCATACGGACTGGCGGCAAGGCCGGAGAGGCTTTCACGTCTACTGGATGATTTTCGAGCGACGCCTTGGCATCCTGCAAAGCGGGCTCGAGCGCATCCCAAATCTTGTGCGGTTGCAGATCGAGTTTGAACATGCCGGAATCAAGTTGCGCCATCTCCGCGGCCTCGCCCACCAGACGGTTCAGGCGGTCGGTTTCTTCGTCGATGACGGTCAGCAATTCGCGCCGGCCTTGATCGTCAAGACCGGAGCCCGACAACAAAGTGGTGACGCTCGCCTTGATGGAGGTCAGGGGTGTTCGAAACTCATGCGTCACGGAATCGAGCAGGGCAGTTCGCAGGCGCTCATGTTCCTGCTCCGCGCGGTTCTTGCTGAGCGCCTCCAGCGCGCGGGCGCGTTCGATCGCCAGACCCGCCAGGCTTCCCAGCGCATCCAGCGTTTCCCGCGAAAGCTCATCGCCGGTAACGCCCAACGCTCCCACCGTCCGCATTCCCAGGCGCAGAGGAACATAAGAAACTCCTGCCTGCGTGATGGGCTCGCCGCGCAACAGCGTCGAGCGCAGTATGGCTTCTTCGAAGGTGGCGTTAGGCGAGGAGCGATAAACGGCGGGATGGTCCGCAGCCATGACTACGACACTGCCCACGGAAAACGACTCTTGTACGTAGAGCGGAAGGGCGTTCAGAAGTTCGAGAACGTTTTCTGAAGCCAGCAGGCGTTGACTCAAATCGAAGAGCCTCTCCACTTCGCGGCGGTGCTGCTTCGCTCCTTCAGCCTCGCGCCGGGCCCGTTCGGCGAGATTGCTGGCCACCAGCGCGGTCACCAGAAAGGCGAACAATGCGATCCAGTTCTGAGGATCGGCAATGGTGAAGGTTCCGACGGGAGGGAGAAAGAAAAAATTGAAGGCCGCCGTGGCGCCGACCGCCATTACCACGGCATACCGTAATCCCCAATAGGCCGAAGTCAGCAGCACGGTCACTAAAAACATCAACGCGACGGTGGTGTGATTGACGTGCAGGCTGAAATCGAGGGCTGTAATTACGCCAATAACCGCGACCACGACGCCGTAGCGCACGGCTTGGGTTCGTGCCGGCGTCCGCGATTCCTTGTGATCCGCTTCGCGATCTTCCTTCTTATCCTGCTGTTGAATCCTGGTTTTCACATTCGCATTGTACGATGGAGGGTGACAACTTCAGCGGAGCGAAAGACAATAGCTGCAATGACCAAGACGCCCGAAGAGTGGCTGAACGAATGTTCACCGGAAAAGCCGCGGGGAATCTTCAAGCTCTTTCTCGGGTACGCGCCCGGCGTGGGCAAGACCTACAACATGCTGAGCGAGGCGATTCGCCGCGCCAGCCGCGGCGAAGATGTCATGGTGGGCGTGGTGGAGAGTCACGGCCGCAAGGCCACCTCGGAACTCGCCGGAAAACTCGACCGCATCCCTCCACGTAAACTCGAGTACAAGGGCACCACATTCGAAGAGATGGACGTGGATGCCATCCTGGCACGCAAACCGGCGGTCGTAGTGATTGATGAACTGGCCCACACGAATATCGAAGGCAGCAAGCACGGCAAGCGCTATGAAGATGTCATGGAACTGCTGGAGGCCAAGATCGATGTGCTCTCTACCATGAATGTGCAGCACGTCGAGAGTGTAGGGCCGACTGTGCAGCAAATAACGGGCGTGCAGGTTCGAGAAACGGTTCCCGACTGGGTGATGCAGCGGGTGGACGAAATCGTGCTCGCAGATCTTACGCCCCAGGCATTGCAAAAACGGATGCAGCGCGGCGATATTTATCCCGTTGACCGGGCTCAACGCGCGCTCTCCCATTTTTTTCGCCCGGGCAACCTGATCGCGTTGCGCGAACTGGCGCTTCGCCAGGTCACCGGTGTTGTCGACCGCAGTCTCGACGCTTTTCTGGAAAAGGACGGAACGCAGCCGGCGCATACCGTGCGCGAGCGCATCGGCGTTTGTGTCAGTTCGAATCCCGCGGCCCAGTATCTGATCGCGCGCGGTTCGCGGATGGCGCAGGCAATGGGCGGCGAGTTCTACGTTTTCTACGTTGACGTGGGACGCGATACTCGTCCCGAGGATCAGAAAACTCTCGCCGAGAATATTCGATTCGCGGAAAACCTGGGTGCGCGGGTGGTACGTACTTCCGGTGGGAGCGTGGCCGATGGGGTTGCACAACTGGTGCGCGAAAATCACATCACCCAGGTAATTTTTGGCCGATCGGCGCGAAGTGGCTGGCAACGATATCTTTATCTATTAGCCATCCAACGTTTTCTGCGCGATTCGCCTTCGGTCGATGTCCACATCGTTACCCAGGAAGCTCGCTGATGGCGGACCGGCCTCACATTCTCGTGGTGGATGACGAATCGCAGATCACGCGTGTTCTGCGCACCAGCCTTTCAGCCCAAGGATATGACATCCGCATCGCGAACAGCGGCGAGATGGCACTGGAGATCATGAAGGACTGGTCGCCCAGTCTGATCATTACAGATTTATCGATGCCCTCGGTGGACGGCATTCAGCTGTGCCGCAAAGTTCGCGCTAGTTCGCAGGTGCCCATCCTGGTTCTTTCCGTCCGCGACAAGGAACAGCAAAAGGTCGAAGCCCTCGACGCCGGCGCCGATGACTATATGACCAAGCCGTTCGGCATGAACGAATTGCTGGCCCGGGTGCGGGCTAATCTTCGAAGGGTTCCGACAGAGAGCGAACCAGACGCGGTGATTGAGATTGGTGATTTTCGCATCGATACCGGTGCCCACAAAGTGACGGTTCGCCGCAGTGAAGTGCGGCTTACTCCCAAAGAGTTCGACCTGCTCGTCTTCTTGGCGCGCCGTCCCGGCAAGGTGGTCAAACATCGCACCTTGCTAAGCGCAATCTGGGGCGGACAAAGTACCGAGCAGGTGGAATATCTCCGCGTATTCGTCGGCCAGTTGCGCAAGAAACTGGAACCCGATGCATCGTCGCCACGCTATATTGTGACTGAGCCGTGGGTCGGATACCGGTTTGAGCCAGGTGAGTAAAGCAGCCTCCCGCGCGCCATCTAGTAGTTCCTTTACAAAAAGTCTACGAACCTCTTCCTGAATTCTTACGCGCTTCGTCGTCAAATCGATCGAGCCCGGAGGAGGACTGGTTTGGGCGAAATGACTTTCCCTTATGAACTTTTTATGAAGTCTTGATTCTGCTCTTACGCCTGATGTTGTCAACTCTTGTGGAAGGGCATTGCGGGCGTTATGAAATTTGCAATCACGGTCCTGTGTGTGGGTGCAGTAGCCTTTCTGCTGCGAGTCCTGCTGGCTCTGGTGAAGGAGGCGGTGCATTGGCGAAACCAGACAGCAAGAGCAGATCTGGCGGTCGTCATGTCCGATCCGCGACGGTTTCTTAAAGAGACAAAACCCGCCGCGCCGGAATGCGAGGTCGCGACGGAGCCGGTCAAGCGTATGGCCCTTGTGCCGGAAGTTCGAGGTGGACTCGCTTCCAACTCAGAGGCAAGGGGTCACCAGCCTTTCTTTCGGACGGAAGCGAGGTCGGCCGGGGCGCTAAAGTGAGGCTGGCAACCAACGGCGCAGAAGAATATGAAGCCATGTCTCCCATGCGCATGGATATTGCTCTCTTGCTTGTCCTGCGGGCAGAGTGCTCCGAATCGGAAAGGTGTGACCGTTGACTTCGGCAAGTGGAGAAGAAAAGAAAGTTCGTGGTGACGTCTGTTGATTTGAAAGGGATATTGTGATGCAGGACATTCTGTGGACGGCTGTGACCATCGCGTTTTTCGCATTGTCGGTAGCGTATGTGCGCTTCTGCGACCGGATGAAGTAGGAGGATTCCATGGACGTACAGTCTGTCGTCATGCTTATTGTGAGCGCGCTGGTGACGGTCTATCTGTTCTACGCGCTGTTGCGTCCGGAGAAATTCTGAGGCGAAAGTTCTGAAATGACTCTTAACGGCTGGCTACAGATCGTCATCTTCCTCGGGCTGATTTTCCTGGTTACCAGGCCGCTGGGCGTCTTCATGACGCGCGTGTTCGCCCGGGAACGCACGTTCCTGGATCCCGTTCTGCGCCCGATCGAGCGGCTGCTTTATCGATTCACGGGAGTGGACGAGTCGCATGAGATGCGGTGGACAGAATATACGACGACGATGTTGATGTTCAGCGCGGTGTCGATGCTTGTCCTTTATCTGATCCAGCGAATTCAGGGAGTGCTGCCGTTCAACCCGCAACACTTGGCCGGCGTGGCCCCCCAGCATCTGGCTTTCAACACAGCGGCTTCGTTCACCACCAACACCAACTGGCAGGCCTATTCCGGCGAGACCACCATGAGCTATTTCACGCAAATGGCGGGCCTCGCGTATCACAACTTTGCTTCGGCGGCGACGGGAATTGTGCTGGCAATCGCATTTATTCGTGGGATTGCCCGGCGGCAAATGAATACCCTGGGAAATTTCTGGGTTGACTTCGTGCGCTGCTGCCTGTGGGTACTGTTGCCGGTTTGCGTGGTGGGATCTCTGTTGTTGGTGTCGCAAGGCGTGGTGCAGAACCTGAAACCCTACGACACCGTGAAACTGGTCGAGCCGCAGCAAGTGCAGCGCGTGGGGGCTGACGGCAAAGCCGTCCTGGATGCCAGCGGCAAACCGGTCATGGACACGGTCACTACGCAGACCATCGCGCAGGGGCCCGTGGCCTCGCAGGAGATCATTAAGGAATGGGGCACGAACGGTGGCGGATTTTTCAACGCCAATAGCGCGCATCCGTTTGAGAATCCCACCCCGCTGACGAACCTGATTGAAATGTTTTGCATTTTTGCCATCGGTGCCGGTCTTACCTACACGCTCGGACGGATGACCAGTTCTCCCGCGCATGGATGGGCGGTGTGGTCGGCGATGGCAATTCTATTTCTCGCGGGCGTGACGGTCGCTTACTGGGCGGAGGCGCAAGGCAATCCGCTTTATCCTTCCACCGTCGCGCAAGGCGCCAGCAGCATGCAGTCTGGCGGAAACATGGAAGGCAAGGAAACGCGTTTCGGCATCGCCGAGTCTGCGTTGTTTGCCACGGTGACCACCGATGCCAGTTGCGGCGCCATTAACGGCTGGCACGACTCCTTCACGCCGCTCGGGGGCATGGTTCCGCTCGTGAACATCATGCTGAGCGAAGTCATCTTTGGCGGCGTCGGCTCCGGGATGTACGGAATTCTCATTTATATCGTGCTGGCGGTATTTATCGCGGGACTCATGGTCGGGCGTACGCCGGAATATCTGGGTAAGAAGATCGAGGCCTATGACGTCAAGATGGCAATGCTGACATCGCTGGTTTTTCCGCTGATCATTCTTACGCTGACGGGAATCTCCGTAGTCAAGGGATTTGGAACGTCAGGTATTCTAAACCCAGGACCACACGGCCTCAGCGAGATTCTCTACGCATTTACATCGTCCGCCGGAAACAATGGCTCGGCCTTCGGCGGGCTTACGGCGAATACGCTCTGGTATGACACGGCTACTGGAATCACGACCCTCATCGGCCGTTTCTTCATGATCATTCCGATGCTGGCCATCGCCGGCAATTTGGCGCAGAAAAAATATGTGCCGCCTTCGCTGGGCACATTTCCAGTAACCACCCCCCTGTTCACGCTGCTGCTCATCAGCGTAATCCTGATCCTGGGTGCGCTCACGTTTTTTCCGGCTCTGAGTTTGGGGCCAATTCTTGAGCACCTTCTCATGCAGGTTGGAAAGACTTTTTAACAAACTATGCCAAGCCATCACAAATCGGTCTGGGATTTGAACCTGGTTCGCAGCGCTGCCTGGAGTTCGCTGCTGAAGTTGAACCCACGAAACATGATGGGGAATCCCGTCATGTTCGTAGTGGAAATCGGCAGCGTGATTACGACCGTGCTTCTGATTCTCCATCCGCATGAGGATTTTCGTTTCAATCTCCAGATTACCTTGTGGTTGTGGTTCACGGTGTTGTTCGCCAATTTTGCCGAGGCCATGGCGGAGGGCCGCGGCAAGGCTCAGGCGGAGACGTTGCGGCGCGCTCGATCGGAAACCATCGCCAAGCGAATTGTCTCCAACGGCAGGACCGAGGAAATTCCGAGCGCGAAGTTGCGCGCCGGCGACCTGGTCGCCGTGGCCGCTGGGGAGCTTATTCCCGGCGATGGAGAGATTATCGAGGGCGTGGCATCGGTTAACGAATCTGCAATCACCGGCGAGTCCGCGCCGGTGATCCGCGAAGCTGGAGGCGATCGCTCGGCGGTCACGGGCGGGACTCGCGTTTTGAGCGACTTCATCAAGGTTAAAATCACATCGAATCCCGGCGAAACATTTCTCGATCGCATGATCGCGCTGGTGGAAGGGGCTGCACGCCAGAAAACGCCCAACGAAATCGCCCTGAATATTCTGCTCGCCGGCCTGACCATCATCTTCTTGCTGGCGGTGGTGACGCTGCAGCCATTTGCGATCTATTCGGGATCGCCCCAGACCGTATTCGTTCTCGTTTCATTACTGGTCTGCCTGATTCCCACGACGATTGGCGGATTGCTGTCGGCCATTGGGATTGCGGGCATGGATCGGCTGGTGCAGCATAATGTCCTCGCCATGTCAGGACGAGCGGTGGAGGCAGCGGGCGACGTGAACACTCTGCTATTGGACAAAACTGGCACCATTACTTTCGGCAACCGCCAGGCCACGGAATTTCTGCCGGCCCCGGGCGTGAGTGAAGCCGACATGGCGGACGCGGCGCAGCTCTCTTCGCTGGCCGACGAAACTCCGGAAGGCCGGTCGATTGTTGTGCTCGCCAAGGACAAATACAAACTGCGGGGCCGGGATTTCGCGGCTCACGAGGCAGAGTTCATTGCATTCACCGCGCAGACTCGCATGTCGGGGGTCAATCTCGATGGCCGGCAGATCCGCAAGGGCGCTGCCGATTCCATTGCCCATTATATCGAGCAGAACAATGGCGCCATGCCGCAGGAAGTGCGGGCTGCGGTCGAGCGCATCGCGTCTTCCGGGGGCACGCCGCTCGTGGTCTCTGAGAATCGCCGGGCCATGGGCGTGATCCACCTCAAAGACGTGGTCAAGGGAGGAATCCGCGACCGCTTCGCGCAGTTGCGCTCCATGGGAATTCGGACCGTGATGATCACCGGCGATAATCCCCTTACTGCGGCGGCCATTGCCCGCGAGGCGGGCGTCGATGATTTTCTTGCGCAAGCGACCCCCGAGGACAAACTGAAGCTCATTCGCAGCGAGCAGGCGGGCGGTAAGCTCGTCGCCATGACCGGTGACGGTACTAACGATGCTCCCGCTCTGGCGCAGGCCGACGTGGGCGTTGCCATGAACACCGGCACGCAAGCTGCGAAAGAAGCCGGGAATATGGTTCAACCTCGACTCCAATCCCACCAAGCTCATCGAGGTCGTGGAAATCGGAAAGCAATTACTGATGACCCGCGGCGCGCTCACTACGTTTTCCATCGCCAATGACGTCGCTAAATATTTCGCGATTATTCCCGCCATGTTTGCCGGCACTTTCCCCGTACTGAACGCGCTGAACATCATGCATCTCAAGACTCCGGAATCGGCAGTGCTGTCGGCGGTCATTTTCAACGCTCTAATCATCATCGCCCTCATCCCGCTGGCGCTGCGCGGGGTGAAATACCGGGCCATGAATGCCGAAGCCCTGCTGCGCCGCAACCTGTTTATCTACGGAGTCGGCGGGTTGATCGCGCCCTTCGTGGGCATCAAGCTCATCGACATGATCATTACGGCAGCGCACCTGGCCTGAGGATTTCCATGAAAAAGCATCTGCTGACTGCATTCCTGATGACCATCGCAACCACGATCCTCCTCGGCGTGATTTATCCGCTCGTGATCACCGCACTGGCGCAGCTTCTCTTCAAAGATAAGGCGAACGGCCAAATTCGTTATCGCAACGGAGAAGCCATTGGTTCGCGCATCATTGGCCAACCGTTCTCGTCTGCGAAATATTTTCACTCGCGACCTTCAGCCGCCGGCAATGGATACGACGCCGCCAACTCCGGCGGTACGAATTACGCTCCCACCAACCAGAAACTGATTGACCGCATTCGCGCCGATGCCAATAGCCTGCATCAGGAGAATCCTGCGCACCTTATTCCCGTGGACCTTATTACGACTTCCGCCTCGGGTCTGGACCCGGAAATCTCTCCGGCGGCTGCGGAATTTCAGATTCCGCGCATTGCGCGAGAGCGGGCATTGCCTGAATCCACCGTCCGCGACCTTGTCTTGAGGCATATTTCGGAGAGGGAATTAGGGCTTTTTGGCGAGCCGCGAGTGAATGTCCTCGAATTGAACTTGGCCCTGGATGATCAGGCTCGAAACCAGCGTTAACCAGTCGGTCACCCCCGATCGGATCAGCCCGCCCGCAAGAAAATAAATCTGTTTCCGTACGCTATTTAGCCTTACTATTGCGCGGTTATAGAGTGCACAGCCTCCCCCAAAGGCTGTGAAGAAACGCGAAGGGCCCCCAGAAAGATAAATCTGCCACTCTGAGGAGGAACTTATGTCCACACAACCAAACGGCATGTCGCAAGCCGCCAACACTCCAACGCTGATGCCTAACCAGCGGAGAGGTTGGCTGGGAAGAAATTGGTGGAAACTGCTGGCTGCTGCGCTTCTATGCGTAATTTTGTTCGTGGGTGCGATTGTCACCCTGGTGATGGGTGCCATGCGAGCTTCCGACGTCGCGAAAGAAGCCGTAGCTAGAGCGCAATCGAATGCACTAGTGATGCAGCGCCTGGGTACGCCGATCAATGAAGGCTGGTTCGTGGGTGGTTCGATCAATATTTCGCAGGGTACCGGCGATGCCGACCTTTCAGTTCCGATTTCTGGATCGAAAGGTAAGGGCACGGTATATGTCAAAGCGCAAAAGAACGCAGGGACCTGGGCGTACAGTCTGATGATGGCTACGGTGGACGGAAGCAGCGATAAAATTGATCTGCTGGCTAACACCACGGCGACTGTCCCGGCTTCGAATCCGCCCGCACCGGTGCCACAGCCGGTCTCCAACGTCCAGACCCAGGCGGCCCAGGTTGATCCCGCCCTCGCTACCGCAGCAACGCCGCAACCCGCCGCGGCCGATCCGGCGCCGCCTCCCGCTGCCGCTCCGGCCGCGCCTGGGGTGATCGCCAGTGCACTCTATGCCAACGATCCCAGCTTGCGCTGTGACCTGCTCGAGTTGAAGCGGGTCAGCGGAAACGCGCTGTACGCCAGATGGCGCATCGTGAATACCGGGACCAACCCCATAAGTTATGACTTTAACTGGGACGATGTGTATTACATTGACCCTGCCACCAACAAAAAATTCAACAACCTCACCATCGATGGGAAGAGAATTCTGGACATGTGGTGGGGCACACTGAAGGCCGGCGAACAGCACACGATGTGGGTGAAGTATCCGGCTCCGCCGCCCACGTCGAAACGCATCAGTCTTAATGTGCCGAAATTCGCGCCATTCGAGGACGCTCCAGTTTCTGACTGAGAGTGCTTTTCGCGTGCATGCGATTGCCGGGAAACGATTTTGACGGCGACAAGCAGGCATGCAGGAAATCGTAGTGAGAAGCCCGCACCTGGCACGCCCCGGAAGCGTAGCTCCCACCGGATCGCGTGCGCGCGGGGTAGTGGTTCTTGGAGGGATTCCATATGAATGACATTCGGCCGGAAGACATGGACGTTTTCGCAGCGGCAGCTTTAGCCATTGGCGTTTATATTCTGGTGCGCGGAACCAACGAAGCTTCCTTGAAATATATTCCCGATCCACTTTGCATTCCCAAACCAATCGATTGCAAAGCTAAAACCGCCGACCAGGGACCTGTTGCCGGCCTGGTGGTCGATCCCAGCGTAAGGAGCGACGCATTCTCAGACGGCCGCCGATCGAAAGCGAAGAAATGGATTGACGTTCTGCCTCCCCGATACACCGTTGTAAACGACCCAGGTTCTCCTTTACACGGTTGTGTGCAGCTGGGCGGGAAGTGCGTGCACGGCGACTACGACTTGAAGGCAATCGTATTGCCAGGGCAGGAACAGCGCATCTTGACCCTGGTGACGGAATCGCTCGGGCAGGACGCGCGCCGGGGCCCGAAATTTTATGACGTGCAAAAATTCGTGAATAGCGCCATCGGAAAACCCATGGTGCAGCATGGGGCCGAGGACGAATATCTTGACCACAGTATCGAGGAGGATGAAACGATATTCGTTTTCTTTCCGGAGGAGAGGGAGCCCAAGCTTCTTCGTGGACCGGCGGAAACCAGAGCCTGGTACGCCAAAGAGCTGAAAGGCCGCACGCCGCTCGTTCACGATGCAGCTCCCACCGCGGTTCCGCCTCCGGGAGCGCCGCCCATCCGAGGCATCATCAGCAATGGGAAGCTTCGTCCGGTCGAGGTCTCCCAGTTCAGACGAGGATCGTAACGAGGATCGCAGACGGTGCTTGCCTATTGGTTAAGACTCACGACCGCAACTTTATTCACTCCGCTGCAAGCCAGATACAGATGCTGGTCGGGGGTCGCCACCATGTTGCGAACCACACCACCGCCGGACGGAATCGGTTTCGTACCGAAGGTCTCCGCCTTGGGATCGAAGTGAACCAGCGTATTGGGATTCACACCTGACTCGCTATACCAGACCTCACCGTCGTGCGTGACGGCGATTCCATACGGTTTTGACTCCGCACCACCCGGCGACCTCCATTCTTTCACCAGTGTTCCTGAGGACGGATTAAAGTGTCCCAGATAACCGCGGGCGTAATCGGTGTAATAAATTGTCCCATCGGGGGCAAGTGCGATCCGCCGCGGGCGAGCTCCCGAATCCGGCAAAGTGTATTCGTGAATTGTCATTGTGCGCGGATCAATGCTCGCCAGTTTGTTGGCACCGAACTCGCAAAAGATAGGCGTATTGTTCGGCAAGACCACGATGCCGTATGGCACTGCATGCGCCGTAGGAACTTTGGTCAGCGTCATCTTGCCGGATCTCGGATCGAGACGCCCGATGTAGTTGGTCTCTTCATTCGTGAACCACAAAATGCCATCGTGATCGAAGACGGGTGTGTGTGGATCGATCTCGACGCCATTCTCGGCGCGATATTCGGTGATTTCACCAGTCTTCGGATTCAGCTTGCCCACATAGCCGCCTGAGATCGCGGTGAACCAAATATTTCCGTCCTTGTCGGCGACCAGTCCGTGCGGCCCGGAATTTGGCGTCTTCAATGCGTATTCCTTGAACTCGCCGGTCTTTGGATCGAGGCGGCCGAGCTTGTTTGCGCCTTGACCTGTGTACCAGAGTGAGCCGTCAGGGGCGAGTGCCGGGTCGTGGGGCCGCGACTTCGGCGTCGGCACGTCATATTCCTGAATCTGTACATTCAGGATTCCCACCTTCGGGGAAGCAGCAAGCGTGGCGGCCAGCGTGAACAGGCAAAGTTTGCTCAGGTACATGGCGTACTCCTTAGGTCCTCGTTGGTTGTTTCCGTTGTTGAACCCTTACACAAACAGATCGAGAAACGGATCATAAGCTTCCGGTTTGTAGTTGTTCAAATCCAGCTTGTGCAAATCCAAAGGCACAACGTCCAGTCTTGCTCGCTGTCAATCCGCAGGAGTCGCTTCGCAGCGCGGGTTTTAGATTTGAAGGAATGTTCCACACTCTGAATTTCTTGCCTCGGGTCGCTTCCAAAACAGGCTCTGGCAAATCGTCTCAATTTGCGCAACTCTCTGTCAGAGTCTGGTTTGCGCGCCTACGCGTAATTGGTGATCGAATTGCTACCTATATGCTCGCGTGTTTTGCCTGTATCCCTTAGTCCGCAAGGAGGACCATATATGACAGGCTCTACCCGATCCACGTCGCAACCAGGTATCACCTGCCGCATCTGTGCAGTTTCTATCCCACTGGAAACCTGCATGACCGATGAGAGCGGCGAGAGCGTCCACGAAGAATGCTACGTCAGTAAAACGATTTCCAGATTCAGAACTTCCAGCATGGTTTACCTCTCCGAAAAGTGGCCCAGTTCGATCGTTGTACGAATCCGCTGCACATTCCGCGCGTGACTTAGTTAACTCTTGAAAGAATGTTATTGTTGAAACACCTAACTCGGGAAAAATCGCGGCTGCCATTGGCACCGCGGTTCTCGCCAGGTAGTGTTCCGTTCTCACTTGTTGTGTTGATTCGGTGGGACAGGAAAGCGTAATCGCAGTGTAAAATTGTCTCCGGCAATGGCCCCGTAGCTCAGATGGATAGAGCAGCGGTTTCCTAAACCGAAGGTCGCGTGTTCGACTCACGCCGGGGCCACCAGCCCAACCCAGTCCAACTCTTGCGCACACCCGACACGGCGCACCATGCGGTTGACACGACGAAGGGGCAGCGCTAGGCTTCGCTGATAGCACGCCAAATACCGCAGGCTCGGATCTACATCCCATCCTAGGAGTAACCCATGAACGCCCAGTCGATAAATCAGCAATTCATGAACAAGAACACCCTGCGAAAATTTCTTGCCCTTGGAGCGGCCGCAGCCGCGTTTTCCCTCCTCGCCCTGGCGCAGTCCGCACAGGCACAAGTTCCAGCCAACTCGGGCGGCGCTTTCGAGAACGCTGCAAACTATAGGGCCTCAGTGGAGAAGGCCTACCAATTTCAAAACACGATGATGGATGCTTATGCGTCCGGAAGCACCGTACGACTGACGCAGAGTTATTCCGACCAGGCGCTGGGCGCGACCGCCTTTACCTACGACAATGCCGTTGCCATCGATGCCTACCTGGTCCACGGAGGCCATGACGATGTGGCGCGGGCGGAGGTGTTGGGCAACGGACTGATCTACGCGCAGGCAACGAATTTCCCTTTCAACGACGGCCGCTTTGCTCAAGCATACTTTGTAAACACGCCTGCGACCGATGGCAGCGGCGCTTATATCACGCCCGCGGGATTTCCGTTTTATTTCTACGGCAGCGCGGTTGGCGACCAGGCCTGGGCCGGCATGGCTCTCGCGCAACTTTCCCGGCGTACCGGCCAGACGCGGTATCTGACCGCCGCGCTAAAGGTGGCCAATTGGATCGTTACAAATACCTACAACACGCTTGGTCCTGGCGGTTATTCCTTCGGAACTTACATCAATCAGTACAACCAGTCAGTCCCTTCGCTCAATGGCAAGTCAACCGAGCACAATATCGATACCTACGCTTTCTTCTCCATGCTGGCTGAGATTACACATAACGGCGTTGCCGCGAATGGCTCGTCGTGGAAGAGCCTGGCGCAGCACGCCCTCGACTTTGTGCTGGCGATGTATAACCCCGCCGGAGGTTACTTCTATACGGGGACGCTGGGCGATCAGATTACGGTCAATCCATCTCCGATTCCGGAAGACTGCCAGACGTGGTCTTATCTGGCGTTGCTGAACAATCGTTACGCGAACACGATCGATTGGGCGCTGGCCAATTTGCAAACCACCGATACTGCCGCATCGCCGCATTCGAGTCTTACCGGAAGCGAAAAGATCACTGGCATGGTCTTCGATACCGCCAGTTTGACGACTTCCTTCGCCGATCCGAATGCCGTATGGCTCGAAGGTACGGCGCACACAGTTACGGCCTTGATTGCTCGGTTTATTGCAGGGCGAGGCAGCCTGGCTTCACGCTTTAGCGATCTGAAAACTGTGCTGCTGTTCGTGAACAATTCTCAGGAAGCACAGGCTGAGCTGGGCGCGGGCCAGACGGTCAACGGGGCGGCAATTCCTGTTGGCGAAGGCCTGGTGGCTTCGACCAGCGTGATGGATACCGGCTTCGGCTATACCTATGGCCCATCGCTCCATATCGGCGCCACAGGCTGGTATCTGATTGCGATTCAAGGAGGAAATCCGTTTCAGCTGGGCTATTTGAGTCTGGGAAAGTAAGCGGCCCGACCGCTTTGGGTTCAAGATTAAGGTGTGCGTTCTGTCGCAAATCAACCCTGTCAGGGAGGCCGATGAAATGCGAAAGATTCCGCACCGAATCGGCGCGGTCCCCGCAATGATTTTCAACAAGACGACATATCTTTGCGGCGCGGTAGTTCTTGACATTCTGGACACTGCCCATTCGAGCTCTGCGCTCTATCTCCGCTAGCAACCGTCCTACCTCGTTTACTCTTCTAAACAAATTTTCGCTTTCGCTGGGGATATAATGCAGCGTCTCGGAGCCGACAGAGGAGCTTCTATTGACCGTTGATACGAAGACCGTTGACACGAATGAGCATCCCATCACGGACCCCGCCCATCAACTCCCGGAGCATGCTTCTGAGGGTCAGGGTCACAAAACCGGGCGGATTTGGTTATGGATTCTGGTGGTCCTCACTGTCGCCATAATCGCGTTTCTGCTCTGGCGGCACTATAAGATCGCGAAGAAACCACCCGCCGCGCCACCGAAGATCAACATCACGACGGCGACGGCCCAGCAAGGCAACATCGGCATTTACCTCGACGAGATCGGTACTGTCACCCCGGTCTATACGGATTCGATTACCAGCCAGGTGACGGGCCCGGTGGTCGCGGTGCATTACAAGGAAGGTCAAGTCGTCAGGAAAGGCGACCCTCTGGTTGAGATTGATTCGCGGCCCTACCGCGCCACGCTCTTGCAGGCCCAGGGCGTGCTAGAGCGAGATCAAAGTCTGCTGGCTCAGGCCCAGATGGACCTTGAACGCTATCGTCAGGCCTGGGCGCGCAATGCGATCCAGAAGCAATTGCTGGACGATCAGGAAAAGGTCGTCATGCAGGATGAGGGCACGGTAAAGAACGATCAGGGAACCGTGCAGTATGACGAGATTCAGGTCGGGTACTGCCATATCACCGCGCCCATCGCCGGCCGCGTGGGCTTGCGCCTGGTGGATCCCGGCAACGTGGTGCAGTCGGCGGGCACCATAACTCTCGCCGTCATCACGCAGGTGCAGCCGATTACTGTGATCTTCACTATACCGGAAGACAGTCTTGGCCCGGTGGTGGCGAGATTGCAAAAGAAAGCCAAACTGCCGGTTGACGCCTTCGATCGCACCGCCCAAACGAAGATCGCAAGCGGAACATTATTGACGCTCGATAACCAGATCGACACGACTACCGGAACCGTGAAAGCGCGGGCTGTCTTCGCCAATAAGGATAGTGCGCTCTTTCCCAATCAGTTTGTGAATACGCGTCTGCTGGTGAACACTCTGCAGGGCGTGACCCTGGTTCCGGCCGCGGCGATTCAACAAAATGGCTCGGCATCGTTCGTGTACGTAATTCAAAACGACGTCGCTCATATGCGCAGCGTAAAGCCAGGCGTGACCGACAGCGGCGTCACCCAGGTGGAAGGCATTAACCCGGGAGACATGGTCGCTACCAGCAGCTTCGACAAGCTGCAAGATAACGTCGCCGTCACCACCGGCAACGCGGCTGAAAACGGCGGTGGAAATAACAGTGGGGCAAAAGGGACTGGCAAGAGCGGGGCCAAAGGTTCGAAGTCTGCACCGTCCGGCAGGGGCCGCACCCCGTGAGTCCATCGCGCCCGTTCATTCTGCGCCCGGTCGCCACCTCTTTACTGATGGCCGCAATTCTCCTGGTCGGCATTGTTGGCTATACCCAACTGCCGGTCTCTGCCTTGCCGCAGGTCAACTATCCGACCATTCAGGTCGTGACGTTTTATCCAGGGGCAAGCCCTACCGTGATGTCGACTACTGTTACCGCGCCATTGGAGCGGCAATTCGGCCAGCTGCAAGGCTTGAGTCAGATGACCTCCAGCAGCTCGGGCGGCGCTTCCGTAATTGTTCTGCAATTCAATCTGGCGCTGAATATCGATATCGCGGAACAAGAGGTGCAGGCCGCCATCAACGCGTCGCAGAGTCTGCTGCCGTCAGTTCTGCCCGCGCCGCCGACCTACAGTAAAACAAATCCGGCCGATGCCCCCGTGCTCACGCTGGGGATCACCTCCAGCGCCATGCCGCTGTCTCAGGTCGAGGACCTCGTAGACACGCGACTGGCGCCGAAGATTTCGCAGCTCAGCGGGGTCGGCCTGGTCACTATCAGCGGCGGTCAGAAGCCCGCGGTCCGCATTCAGGCCAATCCCACGGCGCTGTCGTCCTACGGCATCAACATGGAAGATCTGCGCGCCGCACTCAGTCAGGCCAGTGTGAACGCCGCCAAAGGAAATTTCGATGGGCCGCGCCAGGATTACCAGATCGACGCCAACGATCAACTGATTACCAGCGACGACTATCGGAAAGTTGTTGTGGCCTACCGCAACGGCGCGCCGGTGATGCTCACCGATGTGGCGCAGGTGGTGAACGGTGTAGAAAACAACAGACAGGCAGCGTGGATGAACGAAACTCCGGCCGTCATCCTGAATGTGCAGCGCCAGCCCGGAGCCAACACCATCAGCGTGGTGAAGAGCATCAAGAAACTCCTGCCTCAGCTCCAGGCCAATCTGCCCACGGGGATTCAGGTCACCACTCTTACCGACCTTACCACCGCGATTGAGGCGTCGGTCTCCGACGTCGAGTTCGAACTGATGTTGACGGTCGGCCTGGTCGTGTTGGTCATCTTCCTATTTCTGCGCAGCCTCTATGCCACCATCATTCCCAGTGTGGCGGTGCCGCTGTCGCTTGTAGGCACATTTGCGGCGATGTACATGCTCGGCTACAGCCTGGACAATTTGTCGCTGATGGCGCTGACCATCTCTACCGGATTTGTCGTGGACGATGCCATCGTGATGATCGAGAACATCGCGCGCTACATCGAAGCGGGTGATCCGCCCATGGAGGCGGCGCTAAAAGGCGCAGAGCAAATCGGCTTCACCATTCTCTCGCTGACGGTTTCACTGATCGCTGTACTGATTCCCTTGTTATTCATGGGCGACGTGGTGGGGCGTCTGTTCCGCGAATTTGCGGTGACCCTGGCAGTCACGATCATTGTTTCGGCGGTGGTTTCTCTTACCCTGACTCCCATGATGAGCGCTCGCATCCTGCGGCGCCAGCCGAAAGAAAAACAGGGACGCATCTATCAAGCCTCGGAACGCGTCTTCGAACGGATGATTGCGTTCTATGGGCGGACCCTGAAATTTGTCCTGCAATATCAGACGATCACCCTGTTCGTCGCGCTCGGCACGCTGGTGCTGACGATTTTTCTCTACATCATCATTCCCAAAGGTTTTTTCCCGGTGCAGGATACCGGAGTGATTCAGGGCATCACGCAGGCGCCACAGGCGATCGGTTCCAGAGCCATGGCCGCGAAACAACAGGAGATGGCCAAACTCATTCTGGCCGATCCCGCCGTCGAAAGCCTTTCGTCCTTCATCGGAGCCGATGGTACGAACACGACGACGAACAGCGGCCGAATGTCGATCAATCTGAAGCCACTCGATCAGCGCGACAAGATGAGCGCCTCCGATATAATCCGCCGGCTCAACTCAAAACTGGATCAGGTGCAGGGAATCCAGTTGTTCATGCAGCCCGTGCAGAACATCTCGGTGGACGATCGCGTCAGCCGCACGCAATATCAGTACACGCTCGAAGATCCCGACGCCAACGAACTCAACCAGTGGACCGGTCGTTTCGTCAGCCGCCTGCGGCAGTTGCCCGAACTCGAAGACGTCGCAACCGACCAGCAAATGGGAGGGCTCGCTGTTTCGCTGGTGATCGACCGGGCGACCGCCTCGCGACTCGGCATCGCACCCGCAACCATCGACAACACCTTGTACGACGCCTTCGGCCAGCGGCAGATCAGTACCATGTATACCCAGGTCAATCAGTATCACGTCGTGCTTGAAAGCCAGCCGCAGTTTCAGTTGGACCCCAACAAGCTGGAGCATCTCTACATTCAGTCCAATGCTTCCGCGGGAGCGACCGGGACTGGAGCCTCAACCTCCTTCGCGGCCTCCGGCTCATCCTCCGCCGGATCGAATGCGCTGACCTCGTCTGCGCTCTACACACCGGCGGCCAACACGCTTGCTCCCCCGGCGAACGCGCTTACCCCGACCGCATCCACAACCGCGAATCGCGGAGCAACCTCCGCCGGGGCCACGAGCTCCGTAATGGCGAATGCCGTCCCGCTGAGCGCGTTTGCACATTTCGAAAAAACCACCGAGGCGCTTTCCATCAACCACCAGGGCCAATTTCCGGCGATCACCGTGTCGTTCAACCTGGCGCCGAATGCCGCGCTGGGCGAGGCCATTACGGCAGTTGACAAAGTAGAGAAAGATTTGCACCTGCCGCCCAGCCTGCAAGCCGGTTTTCAAGGCACTGCGGCGTCGTTCACCAACTCGCTTTCCAATGAGCCGTTGCTCATTCTTGCGGCGCTAGTGACCGTCTATATCGTGCTGGGAGTCTTGTATGAAAGCTTGATTCACCCCATTACGATTCTGTCGACGCTGCCATCGGCGGGCGTGGGCGCTTTTCTTGCTCTGATTCTTTTTCACCAGGACTTAAGTGTGGTTGCGATCATCGGCATTGTGCTGCTGATTGGCATCGTGAAAAAGAACGGCATCATGATGGTCGACTTCGCGCTGGAAGCCGAACGCGAGCAAGGGAAAAAGGCGGCCGATGCCATCTACGAGGCCAGCCTCCTTCGTTTCCGCCCCATCATGATGACGACCATGGCCGCTCTGCTCGCAGGTTTGCCGCTGGCATTGGGAAGCGGTTTCGGTTCCGAATTGCGTCGTCCTCTCGGCATCGCCATGGTCGGGGGACTGCTGCTGAGTCAGGCGCTCACTCTCTACACCACGCCCGTCATCTACATCTTTTTCGACAACCTGGCGCAACGCTTTTCTCACAAGACGAACCGCGTGGAAGCCCGTAACGCGGAACAGGGAGGGCCCGCATGAATATTTCCGCGCCCTTCATTCACCGGCCTGTAGCGACGACCCTGCTCACCCTCGCGATTGCGCTGGCGGGCGCGATCGGATTTGAGGTGTTGCCGGTCGCGCCGCTGCCGGAAGTGGATTTCCCCACGATCTCAGTCAGTGGCGGTCTACCGGGAGCCAGCGCCGCAATCATGGCTTCATCCGTGGCGACTCCACTGGAGCGGCAGCTCGGCCACATTGCGGGCGTGACGGAAATGACCTCGGCCAGCACTCTCGGCAGCTCTTCCATCACGATTCAGTTCGATCTCAGCCGCGACATCGACGGCGCAGCCCGCGATGTGGAAGCTGCGATCAACGCGGCGCGAACTTACCTTCCCAGCAATCTTCCGGGCAATCCCACGTATCGCAAGGTAAATCCCGCCGACGCGCCCATCATGATTCTCGGTCTGACTTCCGACAAATTTGGTCCCGCCAGGTTATACGATCAGGCCTCGACGGTCGTAGCCCAGAAGCTATCGCAGATTCAGGGCGTGGGTCAGGTCTCGGTCGGCGGCGGTGCGTTGCCATCCGTCCGGGTTGACGCCAATCCCACCCAACTTGCCAGCTACGGACTCAGCATGGCGAATCTCCAGTCCGTACTGAGCCTGCAGAACTCCGACCTGGCCAAGGGCCAAATCACCGACGGCAACGTGACCGCGGACATTCTGGCCAACGATCAAATCTCGCTCGCGCAGGACTACAAGCCGATCGTCGTCGGTTATAAAAATGGAGCGGCTGTTCATCTGTCGGATGTCGCTCAGGTAACCGACTCGGTGCAAAACATCCGCGCCGCGGGATATTTGAATGGCAAGCGCGCGGTTACGGTCATCGTCTTCCGTCAGCCCGGCGCCAACATTATCGCCACCGTCGACCGCGTCCGCGCGGAACTGCCGTCGATCCAGGCTTCCATCCCCTTCGGCATCGATATGACGATCGTTCTCGATCGCACCACGACCATCCGCGCCTCCGTCAGTGACGTGGAGAGAACGCTGCTGATCTCCATCGGTCTGGTCATCGTCGTAGTGTTCATCTTCCTGCGCAACGGCCGCGCTACGCTCATTCCCGGCGTGGCCGTGCCGGTATCGCTGATCGGCACCTTTGCCGTGATGTATCTTTTCGGCTACAGCCTGGACAATCTCTCGCTGATGGCCATGACCATCGCCACCGGATTTGTGGTCGACGACGCCATTGTGGTAATGGAAAATATCGCCCGCCATCTGGAAGCCGGCATGGAACCCTTTGCCGCGGCACTGAAGGGCGCGAAGGAAATCGGTTTCACCGTCTTCACCATCAGCATTTCACTGATCGCCGTATTCATTCCTCTTCTGTTGATGGGAGGACTCGTCGGCCGCCTCTTCCGCGAATTTGCCGTGACACTCTCGACCGCAGTGTTCGTCTCGATGCTGATCTCTCTGACCACGACGCCGATGATGTGCGCGTACCTTTTAAAAAGCGAGCGAGATGAAAAACATGGCCGCATCTATCTGGCCAGCGAGAAATTCTTCGACTGGGTGTTGTCGTTATATCGCGGCAGTCTGCACTGGGTTCTCGACCATCCTACTCTCACGCTCATTGTTCTATTCATCACCATCGCCTCGAACATAGTGCTGATCAGCAAAATCCCCAAGGGATTGTTTCCGGTCGAGGACACGGGATCGATCACCGGCAGCGTGCGCGGGCCGCAGGATTCTTCTTTTGCCGCGATGGACAACTCCATCCGGCAGATCGGCGAAGTCATCAAGAAAGATCCTGCGGTCGCCAACGTAATTGCGTTCACCGGAGGCGGTGGGGCCACTAACAATGGCTCACTGTATGTCGCGCTCAAACCGCTGGCCGAGCGCAAAGTCACCGCCGCGCAAATCATCGCCCGTCTCCGCCCGCAATTGAACCGTCTTCCGGTGGCTTCCGCATTCCTCCAGGCCGTGCAAGACTTGCGCATCGGTGGCCGATCCAGTAACGCCATGTATCAGTACACGATTCAGTCCGACACGGTAGACGATCTTGTTCAATGGGGACCGAAAATGCTCAGCGAGATGAAGCGCCTGCCCGGTTTCCAGGATGTGAGCTCGGACCAGCAGAATGGCGGCTTGGACGAACTTCTGACCTACGATCGCGTCAAGGCCGCAAGGCTGGGCGTGACCACGCAGACGCTGGACTCGGCGCTGTACGGCGCGTTCGGACAGTCGGAAGTTTCCATCATTTACACGCAGCTGAACCAGTATTACGTGGTGCTCGAGGTCGCTCCCCAGTATTGGCAGAGTCCGGAAGGGCTGAAATACATTTATCTGCATTCCTCGGGTGGCGCAATTCCACTGCTCGCGTTGGCCAAGGGGCAAGCCAATACCACTCCGCTCGCAATCAACCACACCGGCTTGTTTCCGTCGGTGACCGAGTCTTTCAATTTGGCGCCCAATATGTCGTTGAGCGACGCCACGTTGAGCATCAGTCAGATGCAGAAGCGGCTGGGAACTCCGGCGACGATGCAGGGTTTTTATGCCGGCACGTTGCTGGCCTACCAACAATCCCTGGGTACGGAGCCGATACTGGTCGTCACCGCGCTCCTGGCGGTCTACATTGTTCTCGGCATTTTGTATGAGAGCCTGGTTCACCCCCTGACCATCATTTCCACGCTCCCCTCGGCCAGCGTAGGCGCGATGCTGGCGTTAATGATGTTCAAGGAGGATCTCAACATTATTTCGATCATCGGCATCGTACTGCTGATCGGAATCGTGAAGAAGAACGCCATTATGATGATCGATTTCGCTCTGCAAGCGGAACGCGAAGAAGGAAAGAAGCCAATCGATTCGATTTTTGAAGCCTGCATGTTGCGCTTCCGTCCGATTCTGATGACCACAATGGCAGCGCTGTTAGGCGCGCTCCCGCTGGCGCTGGGTACAGGCACCGGCTATGAGCTGCGACGGCCTCTCGGCATCACGATTGTTGGCGGGCTGATTTTGAGTCAGTTGCTTACGCTCTACACCACGCCGGTCGTGTATCTCGCGTTCGACCGCATGCGGTTGCGTATGGCGGGAACTCCAGTACAGAATTCCTCCCCCGCGGCGGAAGTTGGCAGCGCGTGAGCATCGTCATGGGCAATGGGTCAGACGGAAGGGTTATGGCTATTGCCAATCAAACACCGGCAACTCGCGCATCGGCAATTGGCGCGCTATGGCTGGGTACGGCTGCTCTGCTGCTGAGTTTGCCGGGCTGCGTCGTAGGCCCGAAATATCATCCGCCCGCGACTCCCGCGCCCGCCCCGGTCTACAAGGAATCGCCAACGCAGGTTCCGGGGACCGAAGGCTGGACGGTCGCGCAGCCTTCGGATGCCAAGCTGCGCGGCAAGTGGTGGGAGATATTCAACGATCCTGAGCTGAACGCCCTTGAAGAACAATTGAACATCAACAACCAGAACATCAAGCAGTTTTTTGAGAACTTCATGGCAGCCCGCGCGGTGGTGCGCGAGGCGCGTGCCCAATTCTTCCCGACGTTGGCGGCTGCGCCCTCGGTTACACATTCGCGAATTTCGCAGAATTTAAAGGGCAGTACCACCGTAACGGCGAACGGCACTGGCTCTAGCTTCAGTTCGGAAAGCACAATCTACTCGTTGCCCCTGGAGGCATCATGGGAGCCCGATCTTTGGGGCAAAGTCCGCAACACGGTGCGCCAGGCCCGGTACGCCGCTCAAGTCAGCGCGGCCGATCTGGAGAATGAGCGCCTGACCGAGCAGGCGGCATTGGCTTCGTTTTTCTTCGAAATTCGTGGACAGGACCAACTGCAGAAGATCTTCAATGAGACCGTCGCAGCCGACCAGAAAGAAGTCGAACTGGCTCAGTCCCTATATCAGGCCGGCATCACGAATCAGATTGCGGTGGTGCAAGCTGAAACCGCGCTGCAGACCGCGCAAGCCGGAGCGAACAACGTAGCCATCGCGCGGGCGCAGTATGAGCACGCCATCGCCATGCTGGTGGGCAAGGCCGCCTCCGGTTTCTCCGTTCCGGTAAAGCCGATGGTTGTTGTTCCCCCTCCCATCCCGGTGGGTGTGCCTTCGGAACTGCTCGAGCGCCGGCCCGATATTGCTGCCGCCGAGCGCCTCATGGCTGAAGCCAATGCAGCCGTGGGCATCGCGTATGCGGCCTATTATCCTAACTTGACATTGACCGGGCAGGGCGGCTTTGAGAGTTCAAGCCTGGCTCACTGGTTGTCCTGGCCGAGCCGCTTCTTTTCCGTTGGAGCGAACATTTCGGAAACGATCTTTGACGCCGGTCTGCGCCGCGCTACTGTCCAGCAATATGTCGCAACCTACAATGCGGATCTCGCAGGCTACCGACAGACCGTGCTGGCCGCATTCCAACAAGTAGAAGACGCTCTGGCCGAAGTGCGCATCCTCTCGCAGGAAACTCAGCAGGAACAGCAGGCGGTGAATTTCGCGCAAACAGCTCTCACGCTCGAAGAAGCGCGCTATGAGACCGGGATTGATCCCTACGTGGACGTGCTGGTCGCGCAGACCACCCTCCTCGCCGATCAGCAGACGCTGAATAATCTTCAAGTGCAGGAAATGACTTCCGCGGTAGCGCTAGTCGAGGCTCTGGGCGGAGGATGGGAACGCTCCCAACTCCCAGCTCCGCAGCAGGTGACGCAAAAGCCAGCCGCTTCGGACACCGCGATCCAACAGTGAGTGGCTAAACCGGTGCGCCCGGCCGGAGAGGCACCTGAACTCCTCCCATGAAATCGCAATCTTGGAATAGGGGGTGCCCAGAGCCTCTTCCGCACAACCGACCGAAAACAGCTCGACCCGCCACCTGCTGGCTTCACTAAACCCTTATCCCGGAATATTTTAGCGATGACCTATTTCGTTCGAATATTTTGCAAACCAACGCCGAGATCAACCTCCCGCAACTCAAAGAAAACAAATATGTTATCCGGTCGATATCAAAACACATCTATACCCCCGAATTCCACCCGCGTGCTTCCCAAGCACTCCGATAACGATGGAACCCTCCCGCTCCCTTTCTCGTACTTTCTCCAGCACCGATCCTTCAGGAAAGCGAGATTCTATGATCCGACGTTCTGTCATTTGTGTCGCAGTGTCTCTGTTATCTTTGCCAATGTTGTTTGTCCGCTCCTCCTGCGCCCAAACTGTCCCGCCGCTCGACAAGATTCAAAACCAGCAAGAGCTCGACAGCGCGATCACCGCTCTCGATGCCGCGCTGTTCGACGCTTACAACAAATGCGATCTCGAAAAGTTCGCATCCTACATTGACGAAAATGTCGAGTTCTACCACGACCAGGGCGGCGTAACCCTGGGCAGAGCGGCCTTGACCGAGAGCGTCAAGAAAAACATCTGCGGCAAGGTCACCCGCGAACTGGTTCCCGGCAGCCTGCACGTCTTTTATATGAAAGGTTACGGGGCGATCGAAGTGGGCGTTCACCGTTTCCACCACCCCGGCCATGAAGACACTGAAGGCGTCGGCGAAGGCAAATTCATTCATCTGTGGCAGTACAAAGACGGCGCATGGAAAATCACACGCGTGATGAGCTACGACCATCACGCCGCCGCCAAATGAAATTCGGGAGTCCGAGATTCGGAGCGCACTCCGTCCAAGCGTCGCTTGGGCGGGGATTTTCGTAGGCAGATTTTCGACTATGGACGCAAGTCAAAGCCCGCGTGCTATAGTGCGATTTCGCGATGGGATCTTTTCTGTTCTTCGCCTTTTCGTGGTGGTCGATTCTGCTGCGGATTGTGGCCATCGTCCACTTCATCCGCCGCCGCCCAAACTTCTTTTGGATCTGGGTAATCCTCTTTCATTGGGTTGGGGCACTCGTTTATATCCTGGTGGAAGTGATTCCGGATGCGAGCCTGCTGCGCGGGACGTTTCAGATTTTTCCGCGGCGACGGCGAATTCAGGAACTGGAGCGCATCGTCCTCGACAATCCTTCGGCAGGAAATTACGAAGAGCTAGGCCTGCTGTATCTTGACGACGGAAACTTCGCGCGCGCTCGCGCCTGTTACGACAAGGCTATCTCTTCGCGAACCGACCATGCCGATCCGTTCTATCGCCGCGGTATTGCCGAAGTCGAACTCGGAGACTTCGCGGCTGCCGTTCCCGACCTGGAGCGAGCCGTCAAATCCGATCCCGGCTACGACTTCCATCGGGCGAAGGGAGTACTGGCTTGGGCCTATGCGCAAACCGGACAGTCCGAAAAGGCGGATGCGAGTTTTCGGGAGGCAATTCAGATTTCTACTATTTCCGAGACTTATTACCACTACGCGTTGTTCCTGCAGTCGCAGGGACGCGCCGCCGAGGCTCGCGAGTGGGCGCGCAAGATTCTCGACAAGAAACCCACGATGCCAGTTTATCTTCGACGTCGGGAACGTCCGTGGTTTCGCAAAGCCAGCACGCTGCTGGCGCGGCTTCCGGCGGGATGACGTGCTCAACAGTCAAGCTTCGCTCGACGGACAGCCGCGGCGGCTGCCCTACGTGGCCGGTGGTCGGACATTCGCGATGATAAAATTGGTGTAGTGAAGACTTCCAGGGCCTCCATTCGACTGCTGGCGACCGACATTGACGGCACGCTGCTTAATCCTCAATTTCAGATTTCCAAAGGCGATCTGATGGCTCTGCGCCGGGCCCACGGTGCCGGCATCGAGATTGTGCTCGTGACCGGACGCAGGCATACGTTCGCTTTGCCGATCGCAGTGCAGCTTGGGTTCGATCTGTGGCTGATCAGTTCCAACGGCGCGGTGACACGGTCGCTGGCGGGAGAGACATTTCATCGCGACCTGATGCCTGTGGAAACCTGCCGCAGGCTGTGCGGCGCGATGCAAGAATTCCGGGGGAATACCGTCCTTACCTTCGATAAAGAAACCAAGGGCGCGATCGTGCTGGAACGCCTCGACGAACTCGGGTCAAGCATCCGGCGATGGCTGGAGAAGAACATGGAGTACATCGATTTCGTCGTGCCGATCGAGGATGCGCTGGGAATCGGACTTGGTATGAGCGATCCGGTGCAGGCCATGTTCTGCGGCACCATGGCGCGCATGGGCCAGGCGCTGCACGCGCTCGAAGGCGCGGGAGTGGATGGAGAAGTAACTGTTCTGCGAACGGAGTATCCGGCGCGGGATTTGTCGATGATCGATGTGCTGAATGCGGGCTGTTCCAAGGGCCATGCGCTCAAGCGCTGGGCTCGGCATCGCGGTTACCGGCGAGAAGAGGTCATGGCCATCGGTGACAACCACAACGACATCGAGATGCTTGAGTTTGCCGGCTATCCGGTTATCATGGGAAATGCCTGCGCAGAGCTGCTGGGCCGCGGGTGGACCGTGACTCGAGGCAATGATGCTTGCGGAATTGCGGCTGCGGTTGATTTGGCGCTGGGGGCGGAGACGCTGAGCGTTTAATCGCAGCGCAGCCTTGGTCTTTGCTCGTTGGTCGTTGGTCGTTCGTCGTTGGTCGTTCGCAATGCGGAATTTGATTTTCTTTCGACTGAGGATTGCCGTCCTGCTGACGTTTGCGCTGGCGGCGCTTCCGTGCTTGGCCGGCGACGTTGCGGTGCTGCGCAATGGATTTTCGATCCGCCATGAACGGCGCGAAGTTGTCGGCGACATCACGCGGCTCTATGTCAGCGCGGATGGATCCAGTTTCGTCGACGTACCTACGGCGGAGATCGAACACTTTGAGGCAGCGCCGGAGTTGCCGGCTACCGGTTCCGGGCTTCCGGCTTCCAGAGTGCAGTTCCAATCCTCACCTTTCGACAAGCTCAGGGCAGGCCTTCTCCCAAAGGACGCCAGAAATCAGGTGCCCCGAGCAGCGCTGGGCTTCGCCCCGAATCCGATCAATCTGAATGACGTAGTGAATTCGGCGAGCGGACGTTATCGGCTTGATCCCGACCTGGTCAACAGCGTGATCAAAGCGGAGAGCGGATTCAACGCGCGGGCAGTGTCACCGAAGGGAGCGCAAGGCCTGATGCAGTTGATGCCGGGAACGGCGTCCGCACTGGGCGTGCCGAATGCATTCGATCCGCGGGCGAATGTTGAGGGAGGAACGAAGTATCTGCGGGAACTGCTGGAGCGTTACAACTTCGATCTGGTGAAGGCTTTGGCAGCCTACAATGCCGGACCGCTGCGGGTGGAGCAGTATAAGGGCGTGCCTCCTTATTACGAGACGCGAGCTTATGTGGCGCGCATAGTGAGAGACTTCAATAAAAAGAAGGCGGCGCAGCAGAGCGCCTCCTCACGCCCCGCTTCGCGAACCGAAGTCCGCAAAGTTGCAAACGAGAAGAAATCGACTTCAGTCGCCAAGACGCAAAGTTCCGCTCTGGTACAGACAAAGCTCGGCAAGTCGCAATCCCGTGAATAGAATCGGCTGCCGGTTGCATCCTCGTCTTTCCAGCACCAGGTTTGACCCCTTCGGCTCACTCATTTACCTTGGAACTGCCGTTTCCCGCTTCGCCTGCGAGGGTCGCGGCGCGGAGTTCTTCCCACTGCATGGATAAAAAGCGCATTCTGGCCAGCGTCGTTGTGTTCCTTATTCTGGCCATTCTGTTTTACCTGCAATACCGGCATTGGCGAAGCTTTGACTGGGGAACGTTCTGGGGCCAGCTTCATCGCATCAGAAAAATTCATGTGGTGCATGCCATCGCTTATGTTTACGCGGCTTACGTGCTGCGCGCTTTGCGCTGGAAGATTTTTCTGAAGCCGGTGCGGCCGAAGGTGAAGACCTACGAGCTGATTGCGCCCATGATGATCGGCTTTACCGGGCTGGCGCTGCTGGGGCGCGCCGGCGAATTTATCCGTCCTTATCTGGTGGCGCGGCGCGCCGATCTCTCCTTTTCTTCGCAGTTGGCGGTGTGGGCGGTGGAGCGGGTTTTTGATGTGGGCGCATTTGCGGTGCTGATCGCGCTGGCGATTTTCTTGCCGAGCGCGCTGCAATCCATTCCGCATCCGGAGTATTACCGGCAGTTTCGCGACGCCGGATTTGTGCTGGTGCTGGGAGTCACCGTGGCAGCGGCGGTTGCGGTCGTCATCAGCCGCAACGGGGAAGCCATAGCGCTCTGGGTGGAAAAAAGGTTTTCACACTTGTCTTCTGGCCTCGGACACAAGCTGGCGCAGAGAGTTCGCGAGTTCGGCACGGGACTGAAGACGATTCACGAACCTTTGTCCCTGTTGTGGGTCGCGCTGTTGTCGCTGGTGATCTGGTACATCACGGCACTGGCTTACAAGGAAGTGACGCATTCCTATGGCGTGGATGCGCTGGAAATACCGGTGTCGCAACTCCTGATTCTGATGGGCGCGAGCATGGCGGGATCGATGCTTCAATTACCGGCGGTAGGCGGCGGCTCGCAGATGGCGACCATCGCAACGCTGTCGGCGGTGTTTGACGTACCGCCGGAGATGGCGGCCAGTTGCGGAATCCTGCTCTGGCTGGTCACCTTCGCCTCTGTGGTACCGACGGGTCTGGCGCTGGCGCATCACGAGAGATTGTCGTTAAGAAAGTTGTCGGCCGAGAGCCATCGCGCGGAGGAAAAGGAGATAGAACAGCCGCCCAGTGTGTGAAGGTGGGCTTGAATTTGCAACTGGAAGCGTCGTATTCGTGATGACCCGTCGCCCTCGCGCCGTATCCCTTCATGTGATACACGTGCAGGCTGCCGGGAACCAGTTCGCGGGTGACCTTGCCGCAGATGTTTTTCTTGACGCTGTCGGTCAAGGCCGCTCTGCCCAGGGTCACGCCGCCCTGGTTGTGATAGAACTCGACATTTTCGTCAATGTAGGGAGCGAATTTGTCGAGGTCGCATTTGTTGTAGGCGTCGAACAGCGCCTCATCGAGAGTGGTGATCGCGCTGTCGAGCTCCTGCTGGTTTTGAATCTTGTCGAGCGGCGGCACGGTTTGGGCGCAGGAGGGGCAGACAAACAACATCGATAGCAATGACACTACGACACGGACGAGGGAACGTCGGCTCATGGAATCTCGCTTTCCTGAAGGATCGGTGATGCTGGAGGAAGTGCGAGAAAGGGAGCGGGAGGGTTCCATCATCATCGGGGTGCTTGGGAAGCAAGGTTCATGACTTGTACATACAAAGAGGCGCCTGGGCTGGAATTCGGGGTATAGACCTCGCACTTTTTTTTGATATCGACCGGATAAAATACTTGTTTTCTTTGAGTTGCGAGAGGTTGATATGGGCTGTCCACTGCAAAATCTTAGAGCGAAAGGACTTATGGGTAAAATCTTCTGGATTAAGGAGTTAGGTGAGGCCAGCAGGTCGCGGGTCGAGGTGTTTTCGGTCGGTTGTGTGGAAGAGACTCTGGGCACCGTTCCACTATGCGCTTTCTGTATCCTCGGTAAAGGTTGTTCGTCACAAGAATGCGGAATTCTTCTGTGGAAGACTGTGGAAAAAGATAGGAATCCGATCCACCGAAGAGAGAATCCCGCAAGGGAAGCGGGATTCGGGTCCCGGGGAGGACCCTCTGACAATAGCCCGGCGTTTCCGAGCCGGGTAAATGTTAGAGAAAATGGAACCGCGTGCCGTAGGCACGTTTGAGCCAGAATCCCACTTTGGAACAACATTCGGCGTTCCTCGACGATTATTCCTTCGTATGAAGCGACCTTGTTCTACGCTTTGAACCGTGTCGCACACCTACGTTTCTTATCTCGTGCACTGCGTCTTCTCCACGAAAAATCGGCGCAATCTGATCTCGCCCGAAATACAACCTGATCTGTGGGCATTTCTCGGCGGCATCGCGCGAAAGAATGGATTCAAGGCCCTAGCTGTTGGCGGCACCGAAAATCATGTTCATGTTCTCTTATCTTTGCCGGCGAACATGCCGCTGGCGAAGGCCCTGCAGTTGATCAAAGGCGCATCCTCGCGATGGATGAACGAAACTCACACCAAAGATTTTGCGTGGCAGGAAGGATACGGAGCGTTTACGGTAGGGATTTCACAGCAGGCGCACACGATCGCGTATATCCGTTCGCAGGCCGAACATCATCGGAAGCGCAGTTTCGAGGAAGAGTTCATCGCGTTCTTGAAGAAACACCATGTGGACTACGATCCGCGATATGTGTGGGGATAGAGGTTTGTGATGGCGTTTCAGGCGTGCCTCCGGCACGCGCTTCCATTTTGTGCACCCCTACCCGGCGTTGGAAACGCCGGGCTATTTTCAGAGGTCCCTCCGGGACCGAGTTTGGACCAGAGCGTGAACGCCGTCACAGGTCCCGGAGGGACCAATGAAAATAGCCCGCCAGTTCCACTGGCGGGAATTTGCGTCTAAGAAGCAGCCGTGTCCCATAGGGACACCTGAACGACATCCTGTAGCGTCGACAACATCGCCTACGAGCCAAGTGGTTTGGTCGTGCCTGCGCCAGATTTGTTATTTTTCTCACCAAGGCGATCCATCTCTGTAACGAAGTTCTTTGCGTCCTCTGTCTCGACTCGAAGCTTGCCAAAGACGTATTCAAATGTCCTGCGGCACGAGTCGAAGATGTCCACGCACTCTTCGTCGGACTTGGAATGCAGCCCGTCGCTTGCTAGTTGGTGAAGGATGGCCATTGGGTTCGGCCTGCCGGCGGGCCGAAGGCTCGCTGGCAGTAATTCTCCCGCATAGTCAATTTTCTCGCTGAAGCGCTTCTCCTTCTTCATCGATTCGTGGCGAGCAAGTAGCTCCTTCGAAGCATTGTGCACAATCGCCGATTCGTGGAGGATCTCCAGCATGTCGTTCATTCGGTTTTCCACTATGCGGCGCATGTACGCCACGGCAGCCACGCCGAAATTAAAGTTACGCATCCGTAATGCGTTTTTGTACAGCTTGATGTCCGATGCATCGAGTGCCTGCTTGAGGTTGTCCGAGACCCGCTCTTCCAGCTCTGGATATTGGCCGACTTTGAGGAACATATGCTGCTCTTTTCCTTCCCGCCAGATGAAGGAGTAATGCAGCTCATTCCCACCGCAATTTCTGCAGGTATAAAACCTTTGGTTGATGAACTCGGACTCGAAATACACCTTCGAGTTTTCAACTTCCCACAGCGTTTCATAGCCGCAATGCTGATGCTCGCAGAATGCCCTTATCTGCTTAGGCAGAAAGCCATAGACGAATGGGTTTGGAACCAGCGAACTCGGACTCATGACAGGAATATCCGGTGTAGGTATAGGTGCGGTACAGAGGCCACTTTACCAATATGTCCGTCAGGGATGACCTTGAGTACACGCGGCGACTCAATCTTTTCCATCTTGCATCGCAGTATAACTCCCAGTGCTCCGGACCCGACGCTAAAAAGCCCCGCTCTCGCGAGCGGGGCTTCGTTCGTTGCTGATAGCTGACAGCTGCTTTAGTACATGTCGCCCATGCCGCCGCCGCCGTGGCCGCCGGGGGCGGGAGCTTCCTTCTTTTCGGGAATCTCCGCTACCAGGGCTTCGGTGGTGAGCATCAGGCTGGCGATGGAGCCGGCGTTCTGCAGGGCGGTGCGCACGACTTTCGTCGGGTCGAGCACGCCTGCTTTGACCAGGTCCTCGTACTCGTTGGTGAAGGCGTTGAATCCGAAGTTGGTCTCTTTGGATTCGAGCACCTTGCCCAGGATGACTGCACCTTCTTCGCCGGCGTTCTCGACGATCTGGCGCAGAGGCTCGGTGATGGCGCGCTTCACGATGTTGATGCCGATCTGCTCGTCGCCTTCAGCCTTCACTTTTTCGAGTGAGGCCGCGCAACGGGCCAGAGCGACTCCGCCGCCGGGGACAATGCCTTCTTCCACGGCTGCGCGGGTGGCGTGCATCGCGTCTTCCACACGGGCTTTCTTTTCCTTCATTTCGGTTTCGGTTGCGGCGCCGACTTTGATGACGGCTACGCCACCGACCAGTTTCGCCAACCGCTCCTGCAACTTCTCGCGGTCGTAGTCGCTGGTGGTCTTCTCGACCTGGCTGCGAATTTCTTTTACGCGGCCTTCGATTTCAGCGTGCTTGCCTTTGCCTTCGACCACCGTAGTGTTGTCCTTGTCGATGGTGATCTTCTTGGCCTGGCCGAGGTCGCTGATCTGAACGTTCTCGAGCTTAATGCCGAGGTCTTCCGTGATGGCCTTGCCGCCGGTAAGGATCGCGATGTCCTGCAGCATGGCTTTGCGGCGATCGCCGAAGCCGGGAGCCTTGACGGCCGCGACTTGCAGCGTGCCACGCAGTTTGTTGACGACCAGGGTGGCAAGCGCTTCGCCTTCGACATCCTCTGCAATGATGAGTAGCGGCTTGCCGGACTTGGCAATCTGCTCGAGCAGCGGAAGAAGATCCTTCATCGAGCTGATCTTCTTTTCGTTGATCAGGATGTAGGCGTTCTCGAGGGCGACTTCCATGCGCTCGGGATCGGTGACGAAGTACGGAGAGAGATAGCCGCGGTCGAACTGCATGCCTTCGACGACTTCGAGCTGAGTCTCCAGAGTCTTCGACTCTTCGACGGTGATGACGCCGTCTTTGCCAACCTTCTTCATGGCCTCGGCAATGATCTTGCCGATGGTCTCGTCATTGTTGGCGGAGATGGTGCCGACCTGAGCAATCATTTCGCCGGTGACGGGCTTCGACAGTTTGTCGAGTTCGCCATTGACGCGGTTGCCTTCTTTGTCGAGCTTGCCGGCGATGATGGTGACGGCTTTCTCGATGCCACGCTTCAGGGCCATGGGATTGGCGCCGGCGGCAACGGTCTTGACGCCTTCGCGATAAATCGCTTGGGCAAGGACTGTGGCCGTCGTGGTGCCGTCGCCGGCGACGTCGGACGTCTTGGAGGCGACTTCACGAACCATCTGGGCGCCCATGTTCTCGAGGCCGTCGCGAAGTTCGATTTCCTTGGCTACGGTGACGCCGTCTTTGGTGATGGTCGGCGAACCGAATTTCTTTTCGATGACCACGTTGCGACCTTTGGGGCCGAGGGTGACCTTCACGGCATCGGCCAGAAGGTTGACGCCGCGGAGGATCGCCTGTCGGGATTCTTCTCCGTGAACGATTTGTTTTGCCATTGCTTTATTCTCCTAATTGTTTGCAGGATTGCCTGCGGGATTTCTTTGGCAGCTTTTAGCTATTAGCTCTTGGCTTTTAGCTAAACCGTACTGCATAGGTCCTTCGCGCAAATAACGCGCTCAGGATGACAATGCTTAAACTACTTGCGCGAGCCGGCTAGTTCTTTCTTGGCCGGGGTGCTGGCGCCGGTGAGGGTGCCGAGGACTTCTTCTTCTTTCATGATGATGAAGTCTTCGCCATCAATCTTGATTTCGGTGCCGGAGTACTTGCCAAACAGGATGCGGTCGCCTTCTTTGACGGCCAAGGGGAAGGTCTTGCCTTCGTCGTTGGTTCGTCCTTTGCCGGTGGAGATGACTTCGCCTTCCTGCGGCTTGTCTTTGGCTGAGTCGGGGATGATGATGCCGCCACGGGTGGTGGAAGCCTCTTCCACGCGACGGACCAGAATGCGGTCATGGAGTGGTGCAAATTTCGCCATGATTTGTTGCTCCTTTCAAGGAATTATACGGTTGTGTGACTCGGTTTATTTGCGTAAACCTATGATTTGGTTGGGTTAGGCAGTGCTGTTAGCAGTTGCGCCTACCGAGTGCCAATTCTAAGCGATGAGGGGAGCATTGTCAAGCGGGGTCAGGATGAAATCATGATGGCGTGCCCCACCGATCCGGAATTGTGGATCATAGGCGTCATTCCGAGTTCGGCGCAGTACAGCCGGGCGAGGAATTTCGCGTGGGATCCGTGGACGCCTCGCCGTTGTCCGCGCGAGATCCTTTACTTCGCCTGAAGAAGGCTCCGTTCAGGACGACTCCCACGCGTGCGGGGGATATATATAGCCTAAATTTCGGGCTGGGCTGTGCCTTTTGTGATGGCTTCGTCGAGGAGTTGCTTCATCTGGTGACTTGCCTGTTCGGCTAGTTTGCCCTGTTCCTCGCCGAGCTTACCTTGCTGTTCGCCAAGTTTGCCCTGCTGTTCTCCCAGAACGCCCATTTCCTCGCCCAGCTTGCCTTGCTGGTCGCCGGCGTGAGATTGAATTTCGCCGATCTTGCTTTGCAATTCTCCAATTTCGGATTGAATGTGGCCGACTTGGTCCACGGTGGCGCCGGAACTCAGCTGCTTCAATTCGGCTTTCAGTTTTTCGAGGTCGGCGTTCAGGTCGGGAACGTTGACGCGAATCTGTTGCATTTTTGCGCCGAGTTCTTCCTGTTGCTTTCCTAAAGCCTCTTGCTGCTTACCGAGTGCTTCCTGTTTCTTGCCGAGCTCTTCTTGCGGTTCCCAGAGTTTGCGGGCGCGGTCGATTGTCGGCTGGTCGCGAATGACGTAGGATTTTTCGTCGCGCTGAAACCAGATGAAGTCGCCGGGGATCTGCTTTCTGAGCTTCTCGACGTGGCGGGCATCTTCGGCGGACCCGGACATGGTGAAGCTATCGGTTTTGCCGGAGACAATGACGAACCTCTGTTCGTCGTCGTAACCGTAGTGATAGGAAAAACGGCGGCCGGAGAATGACCTTACAGAGTCCGATTGGCCAATCGCTGCAACCGGGGCTACAGGTGCGATCACAGCGACCGGAACCGATGGACCCAGCGGTGCCATCGGGGCGACGACGCCCGGGCCGATACCAGCCACGGGCGCAAGACTCGGGCTCGGAATGCCGGACACTCCGCCCCGGATTGTGCCGTGGATCATCGCGGGTGCAAGTGCCGGCTGGAGTTCAGGAGTTGGTTCGGTTTGAGGGGGAACTTCTGAGGCGGGTGCTGCTGTGGTACTTGGCTGAGAATGCGGCGTATTCGAACGATTGGCGGCCGGCGCGGGCGGCGTAGTGTCCTGTCCGGATTGAACGCTTCGCAGGCTGACATGTTGGGGCGGCTGTGCGGACGCCGCGAGGTAGACCACTGGAGCCGCAAGGGCGACGATGGCAACCGCAACGGATTTCTGGAGACTCATGGCAACGGATCCTTTCCAAGCGAGAATTCTTTCTACGCGATGTTCAGCTTGACCGGCTTTGGCCATCGAAACACCCTGCCACCAGACTCGTCCCGGGGCGGCGTGCAGGGTCTCGAAGAATCCGAGCAAGATCCTGGCGTAATGCTTGCGGTCGGCGCCGCAGGACAGGGCAGCTTCATCGCTGGCTTGCTCGGCGAGATCTGCAAGGCAGCGGTCGAGCCACCAGGAGAGGGGGCTGAACCAGAAGATGGCGCGATGCAGCAGGGAAAGGCGCTGGGTAAGGGCGTCGCGCCGGGCCACGTGGGAGACTTCGTGGGCGATGACGGCGTCGATCTGGGCGTCGTCCCAATCGCGCCAGGCGCTAGGGAGCAGAATTGTGGAGCGCAAAGCGCCGATTGTGACCGGGATGGAAATTAGTTCCGATTCAGCGGTCCGCGGAGTGGAAGCTAAATTCCAGTTGGCTGCGCGTGCGGCGAGTCGCTGCGTTATGCGCGGATCGTCAATCTTTGCCGAGGCTCGCAGCAGACGGCGGGTGAATGCGAGACCTGTGAAGAAACGTGCGAACAAAATCATAGTGACCGCGAGATAGATCCCGGCTGCGATTACGTTCCAGCGAATTGGAGACAGAGGCCATTTTGAATTGGCGGGAGAGGAAACAAGCAGTCCGTTTATTGAATGCGAGGCGGGAGACAGCGAGGTCGCAGTAGCCGCTAATCTTTCGCCCCGCTGGGGCTTGTGCGTGAGTAGTTCTCCCCCACGGCTTGCGCCGTGGGCTGCATTCTGACGCCGCTCCGCGGCTTGGAGCGGAGAGCTTTCCTCCATAGTGCCGCCGAAGATCTGGTTCTGCTTCGCGTTCACAGCATTCAGCAGAAACGCGGGTGCGGGAATCGGCAGCGGCGGCAGTATCTGTTGCAACAGAGGCATGGCGAGGGCGGCATAGAGGACTGCGGTCCAGGTGAACAGGCGCAAGGAAGTGTTTTTCACCCGAAACGCCGAGAGCCCGATTCCAACGACGATGCTCAGTGCCAGGGCGCGAGCGGCAGGAATCGCGAGCTGCGCGAGAAGGGTTGTGGACGCCGGGAGGACAGCGATCAAAGTCATGGCTTTTCCTTTTCTTCAACAATCCTTTTCTTCAACAATCCTTTTTTTCGGCAATCCCTTTTTCAGCGATCTCTTTTTCGGCGATCTTGCGGGCCAGGCGTTCCAGTTGCTTGCGGTTGAGCACCGCATTATCCACCATGCCGAGGACGAGTTGCTCGGCGGACCCGCCGCAGAAGCGGTCGATGATTCCCTTCACGGCGCGCACGGCGACGTTCTGGCGCACGTCTGACGCTTTGTATATAAATGTGCGGCCTTGAATATGGTGAGTGAGGTAGCCTTTTTCTTCCAGGCGGCGCAGCACGGTGCGGATGGTGGAATCTTTCATGCGGCGGGAGGACGCCAGTCCTTCCCGGCAAACCTCGGAGGAAGCGGGACCGTGCGTCCAGATGTAATCCATGACGAGCTGCTCGACCTCGCCGATGTTCTTTAGACGGCCTTTCTTTGTGTTAGTCATTCCTGTCAGCGATTCTGTGTTAATCGTTGTAGCGTTACAATGTGTAACAGATGGTTATGGGGAGTGTCAATAAGAAACTTAATTGTTGCGATTGAGAAAGCGGGCCCATCGCCGAGAGTTCGCTTTGGAGGCCGGAATCTTTCTTCGTACTTGCCGCTGGCGATGGGGTGGCTGAGAGTAAATGTATCCTTTCCCGTCCCAAAGAAAGTGCGAGGAAGTAATCTATGCAACCCATCGTTTGTCTGCGCTGCAGACGTGAAATCGAAGCCGGACACAAGTCGGTAGCGGTGTACATGTTCGCGCAGACTGTAGGGGTGAAGCCGCGACAAAAGTCTGGGGCGCAGAGGATTTGCTTTTGTCCGCAGTGTGCAGTGTCGCTGGCGATGGGGCTGCCGCCGGAGGGCGCGCTGAACATGGCGGCCTGGGATATGATCCGCGACCTGGTGAGCTCGGAGCCTTCGTTAAATTACGCGGCGTGGGAAGGCTTGCGAAGCGTGGCCGGTCTGCTGGGTTCCGGGGAAGATTCGGTTACCGATACGCGAGCTCGGATCCGCAGGGCGGGATAAACGAGCTAAGCCATGCCTCCAACCCCTGGCAACGGCAAGATCTGTTATATCCAGATTCCAGCGACGGACATTGCGCGCTCCGCCGAGTTCTATCAACGCGTTTTTGGCTGGAACATTCGGGAGCGCGAAGATGGTCGCCTTGCCTTTGACGACGCAGTGGGAGAAGTGAGCGGAGAATGGATTCTTGATCGGCCGCCGGCTAACCAGCCCGGCTTGCTGGTTTACATCATGGTTGACGACGCGGCCGCGACAGTGGAGCTGATCATCGCGAATGGAGGCGAGATCGTGCAGCCCATCGGCGGAGATGCTCCGGAGATTACTGCGAGATTTCGCGATCCGGGCGGAAACGTGATCGGGGTCTATCAGGAACCGGTGTGACGAGGCCGTGTTTGTCGTCGCAAGCCCGCACAGCATGCCTTGGAGTTGGTAAGGTGCCTGCGACATCCATCTCGTAACTTTTCTTTCGCCCCTTCAGAGCCTGCCCACTTTCCACGTCTCCACCCACGGCTTGCGCCCCTTCGACGGGCTCAGGGCAAGCTGTGGGCAGCATTCTGCCGCCGCTTCGCGGCTGGAATCGGACTGGGCGCGGACCGAGACGTGGCAAGCTACGTCTCTACGGTAACCAATCCGCATAGTGTTTTATTCTTCGTGTGCGAGTTGCCTGCCATCGGAATCGACCTGGATTTCCTTTTTCTTACCGCCGGTTTGAACTACGGCTTCGTAGGCTACGAGTTTGTCATGCTTGGTGAGGGACTCGACTTTGAGAATCTTACCGGCGCCAGCTTTGGCCTGGAGTCCGTTTTTTACGGCTAAGGGCAAAGAGTCTAGTGCCACCTGTTCTTCGACCTCGGCCACGGCACCTTTGGCGTCGATAAGAACGTCTCGACTGTGGCCGTTGACGGTCATTTCGGCTTCGTAGTAAGTCTCGCCTTTTTCTTTTTCCTGCGAGAATCCCTTGATGGTGGCTCCTTGGCTCTGGGCCTGCACCGTCTTTTCGACGGCGGGAGGCAGGTCCTTGCGCTCGATCTTCTTTTCCTGAGCCAGTGCGATGGTTGTAAGGGAGAGAGTTGCAACGACCGCAAAGGTTGCGATGCGCATAGATGATCCTCGGATCGTTCCTGGAAACAATTGTTGAGAACAAGGACGGCAATTAGGGGCTGCCACCCTCGTTCCTCTTAACCATGGGTTTATTACACGCTGCGTGACTGAAGATTAAATGAAAGAAGTTGACGGGCGCGTGGCGCCGGCAATGTTGCGAGTCGAGTATGATATTTCCGAAAACTTATGGACAAGAAATTTCGCGTGTTCGCTACGTGCGACATTGGTGAGGCGATTGATCTGCTGCGCAAGCGAGGATATGAGGTTGAAGTCTATCCGCGTCCGGAGGCGCCGCCGAAGAAGTTTGATCGTCGAAAAGGTTAAGGCGGGCGTGGATGGGTTGATCACAACGCTGCGCGATCCGATTGACGCGGAAGTGTTTGAGGCGGGCAAGGACAGGTTGAAGGTTGTGGCGCAGATTGCCGTAGGGTTTGACAACATCAATCGTGCGGACGCGAACCGCTACAAGATTCCATTCACCCATACCGCCGATGTGCTGACGGAGGCGACGGCGGAGTTTGCATTTTTCATGATGGGGACGCTGGCAAGAAGGATGTGGGCGGCGGAGCATTTAACGCGGGAGAATAAGTGGGGATATTGGCATCCTTATTTGCCGTTTTTGGGGGATGAAGTCACGGGCAAGACGGTGGCCGTGATTGGAACCGGGCGCATCGGGCTGGCACTCATCAAGAAATGCGTTGGGTTCGACATGAATGTTCTGTGCTATGACCCGGCATATGAGAATCATGGGTTCGTGAAAACGATTCAGGAGATCAATGATCTGCGGCATGCGCGAGGGCTGACGAAAGAAAAAGCATGGATCAAGTATGTGCCGTTTGAAGAGGCGTTGCGGGGAGCGGACTTTGTCAGCGTGCATGTGCCTTTGCTGCGAACCGGGGAGAGTACGACGCCGACATATCATCTGTTCAACGAAAAAAATCTTCGGCTGATGAAGCCGACTGCGTATCCTGGTGAATACTTCGCGGGGGCCGGTGGTGGCTGAGGCGGCATTGGCGCGGGCGCTGCGGGAGAACTGGATTGCGGGGGCTGCGCTGGATGTTTACGAGAAGGAACCTTTGCCGGCGGATTCTCCGCTGCGGGATCCGGCGATCGCGGACCGGTGCCGGTTGCTGCCGCACTTCGCCAGCGCGGCGCGGATCACGCGGCTTTCGACCGATCCGGATAAAGGAATGGCGGGGCGGTGTGCCCAGGGGCTGATCGATGTGTGGAGGGAAACTACGGCGGAGATGTGACGAAAATGCCGTATGTGGTCAATAAGGAAGCGTTTGGGAATAGTTAGTTCCGGCTGAATCGTCCAATGACTGCGGAGGATCAAAAGGTTTCATGGCGTCGAGGTTCGGGGTTGCGAGTACAATAGTCAGGATTGAACACATAGTCAGGATAAACAGGGATCTGAATGAATAAGCGACTTTTGTGGGTTGTTCCGTTCGTAGCGCTTTGTGCTTCGGCTTTGGGAGCTCTGGATTCCGAAGGACAGCCGCAGTTGAAGCTGGTGCCCGCTCCGAAAGAAGTGCAGTTGCGCGATGGCGGATTCCAGGTTGGACCGCGGACCAAGATTTTTGTGCAACTGGGGCATCAGTCTGAGGATCGCATAGCTGCCGAAACTCTGGCAGAAGAGGTGGCGGACCAAGCGGGGCTGAAGCTGGACATCCTCGGCATGAAGGCTGCGGGCAAGGCGGAAGGCGGCGCGATTGTGCTGGCTCGACTGCAAGACGCGCGGGTGAGGCGGTTTCTGGCGCGGAATGGGCTCAAGGCCGACGAATTGGTGGGCGAGGATGGTTACCTGCTGTTCTCCGACAAGTCGCATCTGATTGTGGCGGCCAACACGGGTCAGGGGTTGTTCTATGGCGTGCAGACCTTGCGCCAGTTGTTGCGGCCGGAGGGAAAGGGATTGATGTGTCCGGCGGTGGGGATTCGCGACTGGCCCACGTTACGGCAACGCGTCGTGCAAGACGATGTTAGCCGCGACACCGTTCCCGAAGTAGCACGGCAGCAGTTCCGCGGGCCGGGAGCGTAGGCGACGCCAATGAATGTGTGGCGCGGGCACTTTTGCCCGCGAGGTGTTAGGCGCCGCTGTAGGCAAGCGGGCAACTGTGCCCTCTCCACACCCAGAATGGACTGGGCCCGCGTTTTACCTTCCTATCGCATAGAATCCCACTGATGTTTTCTGAACGGACTAACTGGCGGTTGGCGCCGAATCGGTTTGCGCAGGCGCTGGAAGAGGTGCGTGCGGAGGGGCGAACGGTGCTTGACTTGAGCGCGTCGAATCCTACGCGTGTGGGACTGCATTACGAGTCGCAGACGATTCTGGGAGCGCTGGCTTCGGCGCGCGCGCTGGATTACGATCCGCAGTCGAAGGGGTTGGCGGAGGCGCGGCAGGCAGTCGGGGAATATTACCGCGATGAACATCAAGTTGGCGGGGTGGATGCCGAGCAGATCATTCTTACTACGAGTACAAGCGAAGGATATTCGTTTGTGTTTCGCTTGTTGTGCAATGCCGGGGATGAGCTGCTCGTACCGAAGCCGAGTTATCCGCTGTTTGAGTTTCTGGCGGACTTGCAGGACGTGAAGCTGGTGGCCTATGAGTTGATCTACGATCACGGATGGCAGATGGATTTTCCGTCGCTGCAAAATGGAGTGACGCGCCGGACGCGCGGGGTGGTGGTGGTGCATCCCAATAATCCGACTGGGTCGTATGTGAGTCCCGGGGAAATGGAGATGCTGAATTCGTTCTGCCGTGAGCACGGGCTGGCAGTGATTGCGGATGAAGTGTTTCTTGACTACCGGCTCGGAGACCAAGGCACGCGAGCTTTGCCGGGAACGGGGATGTGCTGACATTTACTTTGAGCGGGCTGTCGAAGATTTCGGCGTTGCCGCAGATGAAGGTTGCGTGGGCGGTGACGAGTGGACCAGAAAACGAAGCTGCCGAGGCAATGGGGCGGCTGGAGGTGATTGCCGATACCTACCTTTCGATGAATGCGCCGCTGCAGTGGGCGATCCCGACTCTGCTGGAGCAGAGGAAAAGGATTCAACCGCAATTGCTGGCACGAGTAGCGGGGAATCTAACGGAACTCGATCGGCAGTTGGCGGCGCAGGCGGCGTGTACGCGACTGAACGTGGAGGGCGGATGGTACGCGGTGTTGCGGGTTCCGGCGACGCGCTCGGAGGAGGAGTTGGCGATTGAACTGCTTCGAGAGAAATCGGTACTGGTGCATCCCGGGCACTTCTATGATTTTCCACGCGACGGATATTTGGTTCTGAGTTTGATTACGGCGAGCAGCGAGTTCGCCGAAGGAGTCAGAGCGGTACTCGAAAAGTTGAGTTCGTAGCTCGATTTCCGCGTGACCTGGCCCGAATTGGGACGGGAGAACGCGCGCTCGACAGAAACGTAAGCAATTTTAGCTTCCAACCCTGAGGGTGACGATATCATCCTAGTTGGCCACTTGGAGGAAAAACTATGCATCGTGGAAATAAATACGTTGCCTCGCTGTTTCTCTCAACTGCACTGCTGGCGCCCCTGGGCGCGTTTCCTATGGCCGCACCACAGGACGAGCACGAGCGGCATGAAGAGAAAGAACGGGAGCGACGGGTTTACGATCCATATCACAAGGATTATCACAATTGGGATTCGCGTGAGGACGAAGTCTATCGACGTTGGCTGGAGACACGGCACCGGGCCTACGTGGACTACGAGCACCTCAAGCGCAAAGAGCAGCGGGCGTACTGGAACTGGCGTCACGACCACGACGAGCATGAGCACATGGAGCACCAGTAACGATTGATGGCTGCAACGTGTGAATTTATTCAAGCGGCGGAGGCTAGTCCTCCGCCGTTGCTTATTATTGCGAAGTTTTACTTTTTCATGAGGAAAGGATTGGTCTCGCGTTCTTCGCCAATCGTGGTCAGTGGGCCGTGGCCGGGGATGACAACGGTTTCGTCCGGCAAAGCCAGGATCGTGCCGTGTAATGAATGCAGGATCTTCTGCATGGAGCCGCCGGGCAGGTCGGTGCGGCCGATGGAGCCGGCGAAGAGCGTGTCGCCGGCGATGAGTTTATGATCGGCAGCGAAGTACAGGCAGATGCTGCCTTGGGTGTGCCCCGGGGTATGCAGGATGCTGGCACTGAGTGATCCGGCAGTAATTGTTTCACCCGCGGTTACGCTGCGATCGATGTCGACTTTTCCGGGCGGCGGAACGCCGATCCATGCGGCTTGCACGTCGAGCATCTTCAGAAGGTCGTAATCGTTCTGGTTTAGCAAGATGGGAGCGCCGGTAGCGGCGCGAAGTTTCATGGCTCCGCCGACGTGATCGATGTGCGCGTGGGTCACTACGATCTGTTTGACTTGCAGATTGTGCTTGCGGATAAGGGCGAGAACTTCCTGGATGTCATCTCCTGGGTCGATGACCATGGCTTCGCGGGTGGTTTCGTCGCCGATGATGGAGCAGTTGCATTGCAGCGGACCGACCGGGAGGATTTCGTGGATCATGGGGATATTGTAGCGAGTAGTTTGTAGCGCCGCAGTCGCGATGACTGTCTGAGGTTGCGCGGGCGAGACCCTCGGGCGAGACCCCCCCCGCGACAACCAGCAAGGCCCGCCCTGAGCGAGGTCGAAGGTGCCGGCGCTACTCGCGCGCTTGCCGCGCAGGCCATCCGGGGGAGACAATACGGGCCGCGTGCAGGGAGGGTTTGTGGCGAAATATCGTCAGCATGGTTATCAGGATCGCGACCGCGAGCCGCGCAAGGAGTCGGGAGAAAAGTCGGGCGCGGCTCCGCCTAAGAGGGACAATACGTTTGGTCCACGTCCGGTCAATTTGCCGGGCACGCGGGCGGTTTCGCGATGTACGCAGTGCGGGACAGTATTGCAGGGGATGCCGACTTCGGGGCAGTGTCCGAAGTGCGAGTTTGAACTGCATTCGTGCAAGCAGTGCACTTATTTCGATCCGGGGAGCAGGTTTGAGTGCATGCAACCGGTGAAGGAACGCATCCCGAAGAAGGATGCGAAGAACGAGTGTCCGCTGTTTGAGATTCGCGTGACCCGGGAGAAAGAGACTTCGACGCCTGCGAGTTTGCGGCCGAATGATGCGCGGGCGGCGTTTGAGAATTTGTTTAAGAAATAGAACTGCCGCGGTTTCGCTGCTCGAAAAGTCAAAACCAGGCGGAGCTGCAGCCGAGCGCGGCTGTCCCCACATAAAACTCCCCAAGAACCAGTCGGAGCTTCGCGTCGCGGACAGCCGAGGCGGCTGTCGCTACGTGGGCGTTTTATGGTTTTTGGGTTGGTCTGATCAGGATTTCGCTTACGAACGATTGCGGGGCTTGCGTTACCAGCATGGCTACGGCGTGGGCGACGTTGTCGGGCTGGAGCATTTTCTTGGGGTCTTTGCCGGCATGCGGACTGAGCTCGGTTTCCGTGGACCCCGGGCAGATGACGGCGGCACGGATGTTGTGAGGACGGAGTTCTTCCGCGATCGAATACGTCAGGCCGTTGAGTCCCCACTTGGAGGCGGCGTAGGCTGCGCCCCTGGGGACGGGGTTTTTTCCGGCGAGGGATGAGATGTTGATGATGTGTCCGGAGCGGGCGCGAATCATCAAGGGAGCGAAGGCGCGGACGGAAAAATAAACGCCGCGCAAGTTGGTGTTGAGAATGCGCTCCCAGTCTTCCGGCGGAAGTTCGTGTAGAGGCTTGGTAAAGCCGCCCACGCCGGCGTTGTTGACGAGGATGTCGAGGCGGCCGAAGGTGCTGTTGGACGCGGGCGGCGGCGTACTCGATCTGATGCAGCAGGGTTACGTCGCAGGGGATGACTTCGGTCTTGCCGCCGGCGGCGAGAATTGCCTTGGCAGTGGCATCGAGCGTGGATTGGGTGCGTCCGCAGAGGACGACGCTGGCGCCGAGTGCGCCGAGTCGGCGCGCGATGGCAGCGCCGATCCCGCGGCCAGCTCCGGTGACGACCGCCACTTGCCCGGTTAAAGGTTGTTCGGTGTCCATATAATAAGCTCTCCCGCGAAGCGATTCGGACGCGGCGAAGCAGATCAGGAACATCCGCCGCCTCCGCTATCGGCATCTTAGCAACAAATGGGAGGACGATTGGGAAGTCGCTTGCCTTCGGCGGAAGAGGTACTTATAATCCGGCGGACCGGGAAAAAGGTTGGAACTTGCATTGCAGCAAGTCAACCCCTTTTCCTCGGCGCCCTGCCAGGAAGCCGGGCATTCCAAAGCAGGATCCGGACGCAGAGTGGTCCAGACGGAATGCAGTTGCTGCTAGTTTCAGAATTACGTTTCCCAGAAAAGCTATTCCCCAAAAGATCCAAGGAGCCATACTGATGAAAACGATTCTGCTTACCGTTGTGCTTGGGATTGCAGTGGGTGCGGTGGCACAGAGTACGTCGCAACCCGCTCCGGGACAACCGGCTACGCCGGCCACGCAGGGACAGACGCCGGCTCAAGGACAAGCCCCCGCTCCCTCCGCTGCGCCAGCGCCCGCCCAGGCTGCGGCCCCGGTCATAAAAGATCCTGCCGAGTACAACGCCTATGTTGCGGCCGTTCAAGCGACCGATCCCAACGCGAAGATCAGCGGGCTTAGAGGCGTTTGTCAGCCAATATCCAAACAGCGTGATGAAGAACCAGGCGCTGGAAATTCTGATGCAGACTTACCAGCAGTCCAACAATATGAAAAAAACCATGGAGACGGGCACGAAACTGGTGGCCGCGGATCCGTGCAATGTGCGCGCCTTAACTTTGCTGGCCTACCTGGACCGGGTCTTCGGCTCAGGGGGGAGATCCGAATGCGAAGCAGTTGCTGACGGACGGCAAAAAATATGGCGAGCAAGGACTGTCACGTGCCTGGAGAAAAAGCCTCGGACCCGGAGATTCTGAAGATGAAGAATCAGATGACCGGGATTTTCCATGCGGCGATCGGAATTTCGTGCCTGCAGGATAAGGACGATGCTTGCGCAGTTATGCACCTGAAACCGGCGGTGGACGCCAGTCCCGATACGCAGAAAGATTTCAGCCTGGTGTATCCGCTGGCTTTGGCTTATCTGGGCCAGAATCCACCGGACTATCAAAATGGAATCTGGTACGCGGCGCGGGCGGCGGCGGTTGCTCCGACCCAGGCTCAGGCGGGAATTGAGAAATATGCGCGCTCGCAGTATGTGAAATTCCACGCGGGAGATGACGGCTGGGCGGAATTGCTGGCAGCTGCAAAGGCCGGCGGCCCACAGGTTGCGATCAAGCCCGCTCCTTCGCCGGCGGAACAGGCGCATAACATGATTGCGGCAACCTCGCCGGAGAAAATGGACTTCGCGACCTGGGAATTCGTGCTCAGCAACGGCAGCGCGGATGATCAGGCGACGGTCTGGAACGCTATCAAGGGCAAGGCGGTGCAGATGAACGGCACGGTCATCAGTACGACCCCGACGGAGTTCATGATTGCGGGCAGTTCGGATGACATCGACGCGAAGAAGGCCGACATCACCTTGCAGTTTGAAGAGAAAGTTCCGGCGAGACTGATTCCGAAAGACGGAGCCAGCTTCGACTTTCAGGGCGAGCCTGCATCGTATACTCCGAGTCCATTCATGATGGTGATGGAGAAGGGGACGCTGTTGAAGGCCAAGGCGGCGCCCGCGACACACAAGGCGCCGGTGCATCATAAGCGGCCCGCGCAGTAACCGGAAGGCTTGCGTCGTAAGGAATAAGGCAGCCCTCGCGGGCTGCCATTATTTTTTGTTCGGACGAAAGCGATTCGGCGGGTTTCAGCCTTCCGTCTGCCTAGCGGACGATCTTTTTTTCCAGGGTGACGGAGCGTGTGCCGCGAGGGGGACGCTTGACGCCATCGCGGAGCTGGCGGACGTCAATTTTCAGCTCGCTGATGGTGCGGCTGAGAGTATTGCGATGCATGCCCAGTTCGCGAGCGGCTCGGCACTGGTTGCCTTTGTTTTCCTGGAGAACGGTCAGGATGAAACGCTTCTTGAACTCACGCACGCCCTCGGAATAAAGAATGTTGCTTCTGTACATCTGCAGGATCAGGGCTTCCAGTTGATCTTTCACGATGCATCTCTCTCTTTGCTATGAATTTTTTCACTGCACCGCGGCCTATTTCGGCGGGGAAGCTTGGGAGCTGTGGGGAGCCTGATGAAGCAGATCGAGACCCTGATAGAAACGAGCCCGCAACTCGGAAGGAGCCAGCCAGATCGCCGCCCGCCCCATGACCAGGAAGTAGGGCGCGAGTTGCGAATTCTGCAGCAGCTTCGAGGTCGGCTCGAATGCCGTCATGCCCATCAGGATCACCGCCACCATCAGTCCGCCCTTTAAAAGTCCCAGGATTGCGCCAAGGAAACGGTCGAAACCGCTGAGTCCGGATTCCTTCATCACCCAACGCGCCAGCTTGGCGGCCACGCCGAAGACGAGCACGATGACAAAAAAAATGATCAGGAACCCGAGAATTTCAGCAAGCCACTCATTCTTAAGAAACTTTTCAAACCACTCTGCGAAGCTGCGGTACTGCCATGCAGCCACCACATAACCGACGATCAAGCCGGCCATGGTAAGGGCCTCGGAAAAAAAACCCTGCATGGCGGCGGTAGCGATATTGACCAGGACGACTGTACAAATAAACCAGTCCGCGAGAGTCATACTCTGCTCCGGCGGGTCGAGATTGTTCCAAACATCCGGTTACCCATCCAGCTTGCGACCGGTCAGCTGGAAATATGCCTCCAGATACTTTTCACTGGTACGGAGAGCCACGTCCGCGGGTAAGGCGGGCGCGGGCGGTTGTTTGTTCCAGTGAATTTGCTCGAGGTAATCGCGAACGTACTGCTTGTCATACGAATCCTGCGGCCGTCCCGGAGCGTACTGGTCGGCGGGCCAGAAGCGGGAAGAATCGGGAGTCAGGACTTCGTCAGCCAGAGTAATCCCTTTGGCAGTGCGTCCAAACTCGAATTTGGTGTCGGCGATGATGATGCCGCGCTGCCGCGCATAGGCGGCGGCCTTCTTGTAGATACGCAACGTCAGATCGCGAAGATGACTGGCGGTTTCCACGCCGACAATCTGGCACATCTGGCCGAAAGAAATATTCTCGTCGTGCCCGGTGGTGGCTTTGGTGGACGGGGTGAAAATGGGCTCTGGAAAGGCGTCGGATTCTGTCAGACCGGCAGGCAGCTGGATGCCGGAGACTTTCCCCGTGGCCTTGTATTCTTTCCAGGCGGAGCCCGAGATATAGCCACGGACCACGCATTCCACGGGAAACATTTCGGCGCGCCGCACCAGCATGGAGCGGCCCCGCAACTGGTCGGCATATTTGCGGGCGGCGGGCGGGTATTGGTCTACGTCCGCGGTAATGAGATGGTTGGGAACCAGGTCGGCAAGATAATCGAACCAGAACAAGGAAATCTGGGTCAGAACACGTCCCTTGTGGGGAATGCCGGTGGCGAGGATGTAGTCGAAGGCCGAAATGCGATCGGTGGCGACGAAAAGCAGTTGCTGGTCGCTGACGTTGTAGACATCCCGTACCTTTCCGCTGGCGTGAAGCTGGAGATCGGGGAAGTCAGTTTGTAAGAGGACGGAATCGAGAAGTTCGGGGCTCATGAGGAAATTTTACAGGTAAGAGGCGAGGCGTATTCTAGCTGGTCAGAAAAAATTGTCAACGATTCTGATTCCGAGAGGGGAGACGCAGCTCAATCCATTCAGGCGAAAGATGTTGCCAGCAATGCGAATGCCGGGAAGGCCAACCCGACAAGGTTCGTAGCCTCGCCACGTTGTGGAAAAACTGAGGATGGGAGTGGATAACGTGGCCGGAGCCCAGTTCAAACCGCCACACTTCGAGCGCGAGGCACCCGCCTGCTAACCCCATTTCTATAGGTTCCGTTCCGCTTCCGCGTTACACTGCCACACATGCGAGTGCTGGGCATCGATTGTGGCGGGGCGTATACCGGCTACGGCGTGGTGGAGATGCACGAGACGGGAAAGCTTTGCTGCCTGACTTGTGGGGCGATCAAACTCTCGCTGCGCGAAGCGCTGCCGCAACGCCTGTGCCGCATTTTCACTCAGCTTGGAGAAATCATAGTCAGGCACCAGCCCGATGAGGTTGCGATTGAGGATGTGTTCTACGCTCTGAACGTGAAGTCGGCGCTCAAGCTTGGGCAGGTGCGTGGAGTCGCCATGCTGGCTGCGGCTTCCGCAGGGCTGGACGTTGCCGAATATTCGCCGCTGACCATCAAGTCGTCGGTCGTGGGCTACGGTCGCGCCGAGAAGCAGCAGGTCCAGCATATGGTGACCCGGCTGCTCGATCTTTCCTTGCCGCCTGAGCCCTTGGATGCTTCCGACGCACTCGCTATAGCCATCTGCCATCTGCATACGACGGGAACGCTCACCCGGCAGCGTGCCGTGGCGCATTGACGTTTCGGGCCGCCCCTTTCTGGCATAATTTCCTCTTCGAACTGTGCGTGAGCCCACTACAAAAACGAGTCTGAGACTAACGAGCGGAGGCGGGCAGGCAGGATTGCATCGCGTGCGCGGTCAAGGGTGGTTCGGCCACAGTTCTCTGGCGATTATAGGCTGCGTCGTTCTGCTTTGGACTGTCCCACTGCTCGCCGTCGATTCAGCTATCATTACCTTCTCCCTGGATTTTCCCGGATCCGATCCGGACCACTATTCCTTCTCGGTGCAATCCGATGGACTCGCCCGCTACGAGTGTTCCGCAAAGATCTCGCCGGATTCGGAAGACCGCGAGAACTACCAGAACGAATTCACGTTTTCGGACGTAACGCGCGCGCGCATCTTCGAACTGGCGGCACAGGCCCATTATTTTTCCGGCAAAATCGACTCCGGCAACCGCAAGCTTGCAAATACCGGCGCCAAGAAACTGACCTACAAAGACGGCCAGCGGGAATCCTCCGCGACCTACAATTATTCACCGCAACCGGCCGTGCAGCAGTTGACCGCATTGTTTCAGAGCGTCGGGGCAACCCTGGAGTTCGGCCGACAGCTCGCGCACTATCACCGTTATCAGAAGCTTGCTCTTGACGATGTATTGAAGCGGATGGAAGACCAAGCCCGCCGAGGGCAACTCGTGGAAGTGCAGGCGGTGAAGCCGATTCTGCAGGAAATCTACGACGATAGCTCAGTCATGAACGTGGTCCGGGCACGGGCGCAGCGGATCATGGAGATGGGCTCAGTTCCGGCGGCAGCGGGTCGCTGACCGGCCCGCGAGGTATAGGCTGAAAGGCCGAAGGGGCTAGATTTTACAATTGCCGAGCTAAAACCGTGTTCTAATAAGCCAGACGATTTGGAGGCTGCTATGTCCACGCCCTCTGTTTCCAAGTACAACATGGTTTTCCTCATTGCGGCTGCCTGTGCGCTAATGGCGCTGCCGGCTCTGGCCGATTCGCAGGCCCGCATCGTTCGCCTCAGCGACGTGCAGGGTTCGGTTCAAATCAATAAAAATACCGGCCTGGGATTCGAGAACGCGTTTCTCAATCTTCCGATTACGCAGGGAACGCAGGTCCGGACGCACGACCGTGCCCGGGCAGAAGTGGAGTTCGAAGACGGCAGCACGCTGCGCCTTACTCCGAATACCACCGTTGAGTTCAGCAGCCTCGGTTTGAGCGACTCCGGCAAGCGAATCTCGGTGATCAATCTGGTCGAGGGCATGGCTTATGTGAATTGGCTGGGCAAGAGCGGAGATGAGTTCAGCCTGAATTTCTCCCGGGAAAAAATATCGTTGGATCACGCCGCGCATTTCCGCGTGGAAACGTCGCCGGAAGCGTCCAAGATGGCGGTGTTCAAGGGCGATGTTGAGGTTGAGGGTCCGGCCGGCAAGTTGATCGTCGAGAAAAAGAAAACTGCCACCTTCGATGCGAATAATGACGACAAGTACACGGTCGCCAAGAGCGTGGAAGAAGCGCCGCTTGACTCCTGGGACAAAGAGGCCAACTCCTATCACGATCAGTACGCAAAGAATAATTCGTCGCCCTATGGTTATGGGGTGAGCGACTTGAATTACTACGGCGCCTATTCGAACGTGCCCGGCTTTGGCATGATGTGGCAGCCTTTCTTTACGGGAGCCGGCTGGGATCCGTTTATGAACGGCGCCTGGTCCTGGTATCCCGGAGCAGGTTACATGTTCGCATCCGCGTATCCGTGGGGATGGATGCCTTATCACTACGGAAATTGGATGTTCGTCCCCGGCATGGGCTGGATGTGGCAGCCCGGGGGATGGAATTCCTTTGGCTTGATACCGCGTTATGCCGGCACCCTGCCTGCCAATTTTCATCCACTTGTTGCGCCAGCGGCAGGAACAGTGAAGACAGTGGTGGTTGGAAGGGCTGGAACGACCTCGGCGTTGGCGTCCTCCCGCTACGTGGTGAACGCCGGCTCGGCGGGAATGGGCATCCAGCGCGGTTCGCTGCAGAATCTCCATCAACTGAATCACCAGGTTGCCAGGTCGGGATTTGCCGAGGTGCGGCCAGCGCCGCAGTTCGCCACGACTTCAGCCCGGAATCCAGCCACGGTTTCTGGCAACAGCATTTCTGGCAACAGCGCCTCACGGAGTGCGATGTCGTCTCCATCGGCGGTGCATAGCAGCGCCTCTTCCGGGCACGCTTCCAGTGGGCCGCATCGCTAATTATTCAGTCTGCAAAAAACTCAGGGCGGCCGTCAGGCCGCCCTGTTTATTTGGGGTCAACCACGTCGAGTTGACGCCGTTAGTCACGGTTTCGGTCGGCCATTCGAACAGATCTCCCTCAGGGGCTCGAAGCCCGCTCTCGTTTCACTCGCCTTTACGCGGATTGAAAGGGCCGCTCTTCCACGGACGCGGCCGCATTTGTGAGATCTGCGCAACAGCCGAGGTCCGGCGTAGAAAAATACAATGGCGTAGAGAAATGCGATTATGAGACGACAACCCCGGCATAGCCCACAACCATCTCGCGGTCGCCGGAAATATCTCCCGAGGTCGCGTACTTCACCAGTTCCGCCGACTTTGCGCCCAGCTGTCGAGCCGCGGTCAGCATGGCCACCGCCGGACCGAAGCCGCACATGCTGATGTTCTGTTGCGTAACCACATCGAAGAGTCCGCGCGGATCGAGCGTGAGAATCCGCTCGATCGCCTGGTGATCTTTCCCGCGCGTGACCGCGTCCGACTCGTAGTGATTCATATCGCTGGAAGCGACGATCAAAACGCGATCCTTCTGCGCCGCGATTGCATCAGCCAAAGCATGGCCTAGTTGTTCGAGTACTTCGAATTGTGCGGTCCCCAGAGCGATGGGCACGAACTTCAGCTCCGGCTGACGCAGCAACAGGAAGGGAAGCTCGACTTCGGCGGCGTGCTCGGCTCGATGCGCTGCGGAATCTTCCTGCAGGGCAGGGAAGCGAGACTTCAAAGCTCCGGCGAGCTCGGCATCAATCGCAACGTCACCTAACGGCGTTTGCCACGCGCCTTCACTCATGATGGCGAGAGCCCGACCCATTCCAGTATGGTTCGGACACAACACAATGCAGCGTTCCGGCACTTCCACGCGCGCAAAGACCGCACCCGCCACATGACCGGAATACATGTACCCCGCATGCGGCGCGATGCATCCGACGGCGCGGACTGGGATTTGATTGGTTGAGGTCGCTTGCGACAGATAGGCGTGCGCTTCAGCACGCAGGTCATCCGGATCGCCGGGATAGAAGCGTCCCGCAACGGCGGGATGACGCAAGACGGTAGTAGCCATGGCCGCTCCGTGAATTTTCTGCAGCGAATTCTTGCCATAGCGATCGGCAAGAAAAGGCCTATCGGAGAAATGCTATGACTCCGTCCCCGCCTTGCGCAAGGCGCGAAAGATAGCCGCGCTTTCCTCCAGGCTCAGAGTTTCCGCTCGCGCCGTAGGCTTCACTTTGGATTCGGCGAGCGCGCGTTTCAACACCGGTGCATCATATTTCGCCTTCAAGTTATTCCACAGCGTCTTGCGCTTCTGCCCGAACGACAGTCGCAGAAAATCGATGAACCCGTCGCCCGCCACGTCCAATTTTTCCTGCTGCGGATCGATGGTCAACCGCAGCACGGTCGAGTGCACTTTCGGCGGAGGCACGAACGCTCCCGGCGGCAGAGTGAACAGCTTTTCTACTCGAGCATAGAGTTGCGCTGTGGCCGAGAGCATTCCGTAATCGCGGCCGCCCGGCTTCGCCGCGATGCGGTCTGCAACCTCGCGCTGCACCATGATCACGATACTGTCGAAATATTTCGAGAACTCAAATAGCCGCAGCAGAATGTCGGACGTGATGTAATAAGGAAGATTGCCCACCACTTTTACGGGTTCAGGCTTTAGTTCGATGCCGGGCTGGCTCAGCCCAGGTTTCGGTCCAAAGAGGGAATCGAAGTCGATCGACAGAATGTCGGCCTCGATGATTTCCACATTCCGCGCCATGCCAAACTTCAGCCGCAGCTGGGCCGCCAGGACGCGATCGAGTTCCACCGCAATCAGCCGCCGCGCTCGCTTTGCCAGCAGCGAAGTAAGAATGCCGCGTCCGGGCCCGATCTCCAGCACCGTGCTCTGCGACACGTCGCCCAGAGCTTCGACCATGCGGGCGGCGAACTCGTCGCTGGCCAGAAAATGCTGTCCCAATTTCGGCTTAGTTTGCGGACGGCGGGTAGAAGCGGCCTTTGGCACGTTGACCCTCTCTGCCTCGGGAAGTAGACTGGCTTGTTGGTCCACGCATCCTAACGGCGGGACCCTTTGGGTCCCCGAGTCTGATTCATCATAGCGTGCGGCGCCAAAAACCGTGCGCGCTCTGGAGGTTCCGCACTCATGAACATCGCATTCGTCGCTTCGGAAGGCGTTCCTTTTTCCAAGACCGGCGGACTGGCCGACGTGGTCGGCGCCCTGCCCCGTGCCCTTGCTGCTCTGGGACATCAGGTCAGCGTTTATCTGCCGCGCTATCGCCAGACCAAGCTGTCCGAGGCCGCCACGGTGGTTCGCAGCATTACCGTTCCCTTCGACGACCAGTATCGCTTTGCTTCGGTGGTCAGCGGCGGCAGTCAGAATGGCGTGCGTTTTTATTTCGTCGAATATCCGCCGTATTTCGATCGCGATGCTCTCTACGGCACGCCGGCCGGGGATTATCCCGACAACGCCGAGCGCTTCGCCTTGTTCTGCCGCGCAGTTCTTGAAGCTTCGAAGATTCTCGGCGTGCCGCACATTTTTCATTGTCACGACTGGCAATCGGCTCTGATCCCGGTTCTGCTTCGCACCGTCTATGCCGAAGACCCGGCCTTCCGCGACGCTGGTACGGTCTTCACCATCCACAACATGGGCTACCAGGGCTTGTTCCCGCCCGATACGCTTCCGCTGCTCATGCTGCCGTGGGATCTGTTCACCATGTCGAAGATGGAATTCTTCGGCCAGGTGAACTTCCTCAAGGGCGCGCTGACTTACGCCGATTTCATCACCACCGTCAGCCGGAAATACAGCCAGGAGATTCAAACCGCCGAATATGGCTTCGGCCTGGAAGGCGTGCTCCGCGACCGCGCTTCGACCGTGACGGGAATTCTGAATGGCGTCGACTACGACGAGTGGAGTCCGCAGACCGACAAGTTCATCGCCGCCAAATATTCGCCGCAGGATCTTTCCGGCAAGGCCAAGTGCAAGCAGGATCTGCTGGCGGCATTCGGAATTCCCAATGCCGATTCGAAACTGCCCGTCATCGGAATCGTCTCGCGTTTCGCCGCGCAAAAAGGTTTCGACCTGATCGCGCAGATAGCGGACCGACTGGCGCGCGAAGAGATGATCGTCGTCGCTCTCGGCGCAGGCGACAAGCCCTACGAAGAAATGTTCATTCGCCTGAACAAACAGTTCCCCAACAAGATTGCCGTCAAGGTCGCCTACGACAACGCGATCGCCCACAAGATCGAAGCCGGCGCCGACATGTTCCTCATGCCCTCGCGCTACGAACCCTGCGGCCTGAACCAGATCTACAGCCTGAAGTACGGCACCGTGCCCATCGTTCGCGCCACGGGCGGCCTCGACGACACCATCGAGCCCTGGGACGCCCGCACCGGCAAGGGCACCGGCTTCAAGTTCACCGAATACAACGGCGAGTCGCTGCTGCTCACCATCAAGCAGGCGCTGACAGCCTATCGCGACCAGACGTCGTGGCAGGCGCTCATGCGCAACGGCATGAACAAGGATTTTTCCTGGAACGCGTCGGCGCGCGAATACGGCAAGATCTACGAGACGGGTGCGGCAGATGCGCGGCGGTGCTCCCGCGCCAGCGACGGAAAAGGTCTTGGCCGGTCTGTCATCCTGAGCGGAGCCAGACGATTCGCGAAGCGAGTCGGCCCGGCGCAGTCGAAGGATCCCTACCAGCAATACTAAGAGTCGAACTATTATCCGGGATGCTCGATGCCGAGAATCGCACGCCCGGTTCCTTATGTCCGCTCACGGAAAGCCAACCAGGCATATCCCAAGGTGGTCCCGAGTGCGCCATACACCGCGGCGTTCATAGGAGCAAGCAGGAAAAAGGTGGCGACGCGCGAGGGATCGAACATCGTCTTCACGAAATACATCGGACACAGCGAAAACATGAGTTGTGGATCGGGATTCCATCGGCGCGGAGCGAGATAAGCGACGAGCGCCGTGACATATGAAATTGCCGCGAAGCCACCGAGCAGTTTGAGCGGCGCTGAAAACAACTGTTCGTCGTCCCGATCTTTCTTGCATGCTTTCGCGATCCACGAGCGCGGCAGCACCGCAACCATCACGCTGAAAAAACCAACCAGTGCTAGGGCAACCGCAAATATCACCCATTCGCTCTGAATCGGCAGTTCCGCGCCTCGCAGCCCCACGTAAGGAATGGCTGTGACAAGCGAAATCAGTCCGCAAACAAGAAACGCGAAGCGAGCTGTAATCCTGACAGCGCGTCCGGGCATGACGCGGATTCTAACAGCGGTTCCAAGTCTCAGCACGCCTGCTTGTTCTGAGCGAACCAGTGCAAGAGCAGCTGCTAAAATTCCTGCAGTATGGCTGCCTCCCACCAGCCCGAGTTCCCGCGCACCATCTTCCATGTCGACATGGACGCCTTCTTCGTCTCCGTGGAAGAACTCTACGATCCCTCGCTGAAAGGCAAAGCCGGTCGTCGTAGGCGGGCAGCGTGACGAGCGCGGAGTCGTCTCTGCGGCTTCCTATGCGGCTCGAAAATTCGGAGTGCATTCTGCCATGCCGCTGCGCACGGCGGCGAAACTTTGCCCGCAGGCTATCTTCGTCGACGGACATCCTGACCGCTATCGCGAGTGTTCGGAAAAGGCTCACAAAGTTCTGGGCACATTTTCACCGCAAGTCGAAATGGCTTCGATCGACGAAGCTTATCTCGACATGACCGGGACTGAGCGCCTGCACGGTCCCCCGCTCAAAGCCGCGCACGACTCTGCACCAGCGCATGAAAGCCGATACTGGGCTGAACTGCTCGGTAGGAATCGGAACGTCTCGCCTGATCGCCAAAGTTTCCTCGGCGCAGGCTAAGCCGAACGGCGTGCTCTGCATCGTTCCCGGCGAGGAAGCCAAGATTTCTCGCTCCGCTCGACGTGCGCGAAATTCCCGGCGTCGGCAAAGTGATGGAAGCTCACCTGCACGCGCTTGGCATCAAGAAAGTCGGAGACCTGGCGCGCCTCGACGAATCCGAATTGAGCGACCGCTTCGGGAAATGGGGCTTGGCACTCGCCGGCAAGGCTCGCGGCGAAGACGCCGGCGGCTGGTTCGATTCCGAGGTCGGAGCCGATGCCGATGCCAAATCCATCAGTCATGAACACACTTACAACGAAGACACCGCCGATGCGAGCCAGCTCGAGGCCACGCTGATGCGACTTTCAGAAATGGTTGGCCGCCGCCTGCGCGAATCCCAATATTACGCTCGCACCATTCAACTCAAACTGCGCTACAAAGATTTCACCACCCTTACCCGTGCTCATACTCTCGCAGCTCCCACTCAGCTCGACACCGAGATTTTCGAGCAGATCCGCGCGCTGTTCCGAAAGAATTGGAAACAAGGGAATCCCATTCGCCTGCTGGGCGTGCATGCATCCTCATTCACTTCGCAACCCGATCAGATCAATCTGCTGGATGGCAATCGCCAGCAGCGATGGAAAGATGCTCTGGCCGCGGCCGATCGCTTGCGCGACAAATTTGGCGAGTCCAGCGTAAAGCTGGCAGCGGGTATGCGCGGAACCTTTCGCGAGCGAGTTCACGAAAATCCGGCAAGCCTGCCGGGAAAGCACAAAGAGAAGCAAACGTAGCGCGCTAATCGAATGTGGCGCGGGCGCTCTCGCCCGCGGAATGCCGGCAGCTGCAGCGAACCCAAGATTTTAGAGCTTCTGGCGTTCCTTCTTATTGGCTTCAATCTGAATCAACGGAGTTTTCGGCCCGACCAACGGAACCAATCTTGACCTGCTCCAGTTGACCCTTTAAGATTCCCGTTCGCCTGGAATCTCCCGGAGCCCGCATGCGTAAAGTATTGGCTGTTATGTTGTTCGCCTTCGTCTCGACGTTTCCTCAAATTACGGCAGCCCAGTCGAATCCGCCGCTGCTGCTGCGGTTCCCCAGCGTCAGCAAGACCCAGATTGTCTTTAACTATGCGAATGATCTTTGGATCGTCAGCCGTGAAGGGGGCGAGGCGCGCCGGCTTACCGCCGGCGTCGGCATCGAAACTCTCCCAAATTTTTCTCCCGACGGCTCCATGATCGCCTTCACCGGCGAGTACGACGGCAATCGCGATGTTTACGTCGTGCCCGCCGACGGCGGAGTTCCGCGGCGACTGACCTATCATCCGGCGGAAGAATACGTGGCGGGCTGGACTCCTGACGGCAAGAAGATATTGTTCAACTCCTGGGGCAACAGTTTCATGCATTTCGAAGATCAGCTGTACACAATTCCCGTCGAAGGTGGACTGCCCACCCAGCTGCCTCTCCCCATCGCCGAAGACGCCAGCTTTTCGCCGGATGGAAGTCATATCGCCTACGTACCTCATCCCAAGTGGCAGCAAGCCTGGAAGCGCTACCACGGTGGCCAGACCACACCGATCTGGATCGCCGATCTCAAGGATTCCACGATCGTGAAAATTCCCCGCGAGAACTCCAACGATCACCATCCCATGTGGATCGGGAACACAATTTATTTCCTCTCTGACCGTAATGGTCCCGTGAGCCTGTTCGCCTACGACACCCAAAGCAAGCAGGTCTCCGAGGTTCTTCACAGCGACGGAGCTGACTTCAAGACTGCTTCGGCGGGTCCCGACGCCATCGTGATCGAGCAATTCGGCGCCATCAAGCTCTACGATTTGAATGCTCGCCAAGGCAAGAACATTCCCATCCATGTTGTAGGCGACATCGAAGCGGTGCGGCCGCACTTCGCAAAGGTCGAACCCAAGCGCATTGTGAATTTCAACATCTCTCCGACCGGCGCGCGAGCCGTCTTTGAAGCCTGGGGAGAGATCTTCACCGTTCCTACCGATAAGGGAGACATTCGCGATATCACGCGCAGTCCCGCTGTGGCCGACCGCGATCCGGCGTGGTCACCAGACGGCAAGTCCATCGCTTATTTTTCCGAAGAGTCCGGAGAATATGAACTGGCCATTCGCGATCAAAGTGGCCAGGGAGCGGTTCGCCACATCAACCTGGGGAGTCCGGCGTCTTTCTTTTACACGCCTGCCTGGTCTCCCGACAGCAAGAAAATCGCGTACGCCGACAAGCGGCTGCAGTTGTGGTATCTGGACCTCGACAATCCGGCGCCAAAATTAATTGACACCGATTATTTCGGCGGCTTTGGCCCCACATCGCTCAATCAGACCTGGTCTCCCGATAACAAGTGGATCGCCTACGCCAAGCAGCTCCGCAGCGGGCTGCACGCTGTTTTTGTTTATTCCCTCGATCAGGGCAAAAGTTTTCAGGTCACCGACGGCATGAGCGACACGCTCTATCCCTGCTTCGACAAGAACGGCAAGTACCTTTACTTCACTGCTTCGACGAATACTGGTCTCTCCACCGCCGGCCTCGACATGACGAGCCAGGAGCGTCGCGTCTCCCGCAGCGTCTATGTCGCAGTCCTGAGCAAGGATGAGAAGTCGCCACTCGCTCCCGAGAGCGACGAGGAGAACAAGCCGAAGGACGAGAAGAAGCCTGACCAGGATAAGGCCAAATCCTCGGAACAACCTAAACAGAAGGTGAAAGGCAAGAATAAAGCGGACGACAAATCGGCAGCCGACAAGGCGAAAGACGATAAAGATAAAGATGAAGATAAGGACAAGAAGGAAGAGGCCGTCGTCGTCAAAATCGACATCGACGGCATCGGCCAGCGAATTGTTTCGTTGCCGATTCCGGCCAAGAATTACCTGAATATGCTTCCGGGTAAGTCGGGAATACTTTTTCTTTCCGAAGGCCCAATGGTGGTGACGGAAGACGATTATCCCAATGTGAATCAAACGATCCAGAAATTCGATCTGAGTAAGCGCAAGCTCGACAAGCTGATCGAAGACGTGAATGACTTCACAGTCTCTTTCGATGGCGAGAAAATTCTCTACCGCAAACGTGATTCATGGGCCACCGCGTCGGTTGATGAAGCTGCTGCCGCGGGCGCCGCAGCGCCCTCGAAACCCGGTTTCGGCCCGCTGAAGCTCGACGGATGGGAGGTCTACGTTGAGCCGCGAGCCATGTGGAAGCAGATTTACAACGAGACCTGGCGCATTGAGCGCGATTTCTTCTACGATCCGCACTATCATGGCCTCGATCTGGACAAGGTCAGGAAAAAGTACGCGCCTTACCTCGATGGCATCGCATCGCGGGACGAGCTCACGTATTTATTTCAGGAGTGCCTGGGCGAGATGACCGTCGGCCACATGTTCGTTGGCGGCGGCGAAGCGCCAGAGCCTAAGAAAGTGAAAGGCGGCCTTCTAGGCGCCGACTATTCGTTGGAAAACGGCCGTTATCGCATCGCCAAAGTTTACGATGGCGAAAACTGGAATCCGGGCAACGAAGCGCCGCTGACTCAACCCGGAGTGAACGTTAAAGCGGGAGACTACATTCTCGCCGTCAACGGTCGCGATCTGCACGCTACCGACAACATCTACAGCTTCTTCGAGGAGACAGCAGGGAAGCAGGTTGTTCTGAAAGTGGGCGCAAACACGGACGGCAAGGATTCCCGCGACGTCACGGCCGTGCCCGTAGAGAGCGAAGAGAACCTGCGGCATCTTGCGTGGGTCGAGAGCAATCGGCGCCGCGTGGATCAGGCTACCGGAGGCCGCGTCGCCTACGTGCATGTGCCCAACACCGCGGGTGCCGGATACACCAGCTTCAACCGCTACTTCTTTTCGCAGGTCGGCAAGGAGGGCGCGATCATCGACGAACGTTTCAACGAAGGCGGGCAGCTTGCCGACTACATCATCGACTACCTGCGGCGTCCCATGTTAAGCAAGGTGGTTACGCGCGAAGGTCACGACTGGACGAGTCCGTCGGAAGCGATCTACGGCCCCAAGGTCATGATCATCAATGAAATGTCGGGCTCGGGTGGAGATGCGCTGCCGTGGTACTTCCGCAAATCGGGCATCGGGCCGTTGATTGGCAAAAAGACCTGGGGCGGGTTGGTCGGGATTGGCGGATATCCTGAGTTGATCGATGGCGGCCACGTCACTGCGCCGCGCGCAGCCATTTATGGACTGAATGGCGAGTGGGAGGTGGAGAATCACGGGGTTGCGCCGGACGTGGAAGTTGATCTCGATCCTGCGGCGTTTCGACAAGGGCACGACGCCCAACTGGAGAAAGCGATTGAGGTGGTGATGCAGCAGTTGAAAGAGCATCCGTTGCCCGAGATCAAGCGCCCGCCTTATCCGAACTATCATCAGCAAGACGATCTGGGCGCGAAGCAATGAGCCAGGTGAGGTAGACTGGTCGGCGCACCGTCCTGGGAGACTGTCATGTCACGCCTTTACCTGATGCCATTACCGTTGATCTTAGGCTATTTTGTGTTCATGCCTTCCTCGGTATCGCCAGCGGTTTCAGCAGCACCGAGCACCCTTTCAGGGGGGGTCTTGCTCGTCGCCAACAAAGGCGACCGCGCTCTTGGCATCGTCGAACCCCAGTCGGGCAAACAAGTCGCCACGGTTGCGGAGGGCGGCACCACTGGCCATGAAGTAGTGGCGTCTCCGGATGGCCGTTTCGCATACGTGCCCATCTACGGTGACTCGGGGGTCGGGAAGCCCGGGAGTGACGGCAGGGATCTGGTTGTTATCGATATCGCTTCACGGAAGGTGATCGGCAAAGTTGATTTCGGCCACGGTGTTCGTCCGCACTGTCCATTGTTTGGTCCGAAAGACGGCCTGCTCTACGTCACCACCGAACTCGACGATTCGATTACCGTCATCGATCCGCATTCGCTGAAGATCGTCGGCTCTATCCCAACCGGCCGTCCGGAATCGCATATGCTTGCACTCACGCGCGACGGACGGTATGGATATACCACTAATGTTGGTTCAGGCACGATTTCCGTGCTCGACATCGAAGCTCGAAAGACCATCGATGTTATCCCCATCGCTCCGGTCATCCAGCGCATCTCGCTTTCAGTCGACGATCGCATGGCCTTTACTTCCGATCAATCGAAACCGCAACTTGCGGTGTTTGACACGACCTCGCGGAAAGTAAAGTCATGGGTTCCGCTGCCGGCTCCGGGCTATGGAAGTGCCTCGACGCCGGATGGGCTGTGGCTGGTAATCGCAATTCCCGCAGCCAGGCAAGTGGCCGTTCTGAACCTCAAGTCAATGAAGATCGAACACTCGATTGACGTTCCCGCCGCTCCACAAGAAGTGCTGGTACGCCCGGATGGCGCGGTGGCATACGTGTCCTGCGATGCGAGCCACAAAATCGCTGAGATTCGCACCTCCGACTGGACCCTCGGAAGGCTGATCGACGCGGGTTCCGGTGCGGACGGCCTGGCTTGGGCTAGTTGACCCTGAGCAACTTTGTAATTCGCCACGACTTGACCTGCATGTTTTTCAGAATTGTCGCCATGCCTCCCCCAATAACTGTCAGGTCTGCCCAAAGACTCTTTATGCTTTCTTTACGAATATATTGATACGTTCGGGCAAGCCGCCTAGGGCGCGACCCGTGCAAAGACGCCTGGAAGACAAAATTCGTTGGCTTTGCTTACTAGCAATGGCTGCGAAGGACGATGACGCGTGGCTAATTCTCTCTGAGTTGAGAATCCTGCTTCGCCAGCACGTCGCGCACATGCGAATGGTCGCCGCTGGCAAGCTCTCAGGCGCGAGAGAATTTATCGAGCGACGATCTGACCGAAAGCCCGCCTAAGTACCGTCCCGTTTTTCGGTTTCGTAGGTCATAGGTCCGAAGATCTCAAGCTTCTTTCTGCCGAGCCCTGACCACCGCTTGTTGCGCCGTACACAGGGACGTTTGCAAGCAACGTCTCTACGGTTTTGAGACTTCTTTCAAATCCACGGGAACCTGCTCGATGATTTCTATGCCGAAGCCCTCGAGCGCGGCTACTTTTTTGGGACGGTTGGTCAGCAGCCGGATGCGGTGCAGATTCAAGTCCGAAAGAATCTGGGCGCCGATGCCGACCTCGCGCTGAATTTGCCTTTCGGCGTCATACAACCCGGGAAGCCTCTGCCCGCGGTGAAAGCCAAGGGCAGTGCGCTCGCCGATCTTCTCCACGGAGAATCCCTGCGAGGTCTGGTGCAAATAAATCAGCGCGCCGCAGCCTTCCTGGGAAATGCGGCGCAGCGCGCCTTCCAGCGTGGCATGGCACTCGCAGCCGGTCGCGCCGAATACGTCGCCCATCAAGCAATGGGCGTGCATCCGCACCAGCACCGGAGTGGCGCTGTGTTCAATGTCGCCGCGCACCAGGGCCACGTGCGACTCGCCGCCGTCAACCTCGCTCTCATAGGCAATCATCCGAAATTCGCCGTAGCGCGTATCCACAAGTGCTTCGCCCACGCGGTGCACATAGCGCTCGTGCGCCATGCGATAGCGGATCAGCTCGGCGACGGTGAGCATCTTCATCTTGTGCTCGCGGCAGAATTCGACCAAGTCGGGCACGCGCGCCATGCTGCCGTCGTCCTTCATGATTTCGCAGATGATTCCCGCAGGGACCATGCCCGCGAGCCGTGCGAGATCGACGGAAGCTTCGGTCTGGCCCGCGCGCACCAGCACCCCACCTTTGCGGGCACGAAGGGGAAAGACATGTCCGGGCCGCGCCAGGTCGGCAGGACGTGTGGCAGGATCGATGGCAACCTGAATCGTACGGGCGCGGTCGTAAGCGGAGATGCCGGTCGTGACTCCAGTGCGGGCGTCGATCGCCTCACAAAATGCCGTGCCGAACTGCGAAGTGTTCTCCGAGGTCATGGGCCCGATGTGCAGGTGTTCGAGGCGCTCTTCGGCCATCGCCAGGCAGACCAGCCCGCGTCCGAACTTGGCCATGAAGTTAATGGCCTCGGGCGTGACCTTCTCGGCCGCAAGGGTAAGGTCGCCCTCGTTCTCGCGGTCCTCGTCGTCGACCACCACAATCATGCGCCCGGCGCGGATTTCCTCAATCGCATCGGGCACGTCGGTAAATGGGTGCTGGGGACTCATATTGGGGCGATTTTAGCACCAGGGATGAGGCAGAGCCTACCTTCGAAAACCGCGCTTCGAAAACCGCGCAGGGTGGAGTAATCCGCGGGAAAGCAGATTCCTCACCGGGCTTAGCGCTCGGTTCGGAATGACAAACCGTAGGGTGTGGGGTTGTGGAGATGTTTTGCACAGCCGCGTTGTGATGGTTGACACTGCAAATCTTCCGACAAATGCCTAAAGTTTTGTCATTCCGAACGGCGTTTTCTGCCGGAGGAATCTGCTGTTCTTTGGAGTGGAAATGAGGCGGGAGAGACGCTACTACGTCTATATCATGGCAAGCAAGAGCCGAGTGACTTACGTCGGGATGACCGGCTTTCTTATGGCGCGGGTTTTGCAACATCGGGCGCGTGAGGGTGGAGAGTTTACGCGGAGGTATCGTGTGCATCGGCTGGTGTACTTTGAGTCCTTTCAGAATGTCGAGAATGCGATTGCGCGGGAGACGGAGATCAAGAAGTGGCGGCGTGAGAAGAAGCTGGAGTTGATTCAACGGGAGAATCCGACTTGGAAAGATTTGGCCGCGGGGTGGGGCGAGGCTGCAGTGATGACGGTTTCGGGGAAAGCAGGTTCCTCACCGGGCTTTCCGCCCGATTCGGAATGACAGAAAGCTAGGGGAGCCGATTTCAAGGCGGAGGAAAACAGATTCCTCCCGGTCTTTCACCCTGGTTCGAAATGTCAACGTTTGCGTGGGAATGACAAAGTGTGGAGGTCGCAGATCGTTCGACCAACCGCCAGAGTTTTGTCCATTTAGAGTCTTGTCATTCCGAACGGCGTTTTTTGCCGGAGGAATCTGCTTTCCTTGTCTACATCATCCAGCCAGTTCGTGCTCGGCGCCACGGAATAGGGCGCGCATGGCGCGGATCACCCAGTGCATCAGGAGCACGATGATCACGATGAAGATTGTGGCTAGGGTGCCGGCCACATACGGATGGCGCGTAGCTAGCCACGTCAGGCCGATGGCAAGAACGTCTTCGCCCACGCTCAGACTGATGTTCGAGAAGGGTTCGGGCAAGGGTGTTACTGCCGCGCGGGCTGCGGTCTTGCCGCTGTGGGCGATTAAGGCTACTGCGGCGCCTAGCAGTGTGGCCAGGAGTTGGTGCGCCGGGGACAGTTGGCTGGTGGCCTGGTAGGCCAGGAGTCCCGCAACGGGGACGCGGATGAAGGTATGCAGGGCGTTCCAGATCAGGTCGAAGGCGGGAATTTTGTCGGCGAAGAATTCGATTAGGAAGAGAGCGAGGCTGGCGGCGATTACCGGCCAGCCTGCCAGCAGGAGAAGTCCTGGAGGCAGAGGAAGATGGCCGAAGCGGGCCAGGAGGCCCAGGGCGGCGACGGTGGCATAGAGATTCAGGCCGGCGGCGAAGCCGATCGCGGCCAGCAGGGAGAACAGTTCGGCGGTCGGAATTTGCAGGACGTTGAGCATCGGGAGTGTGAGCTTGAGGGAATGATAGCGCTTCGCCAACGGATGAGCGAGTGAGATTCGGGGGTCCAGGATTGTGGTCAACCAATGTGGTCTACCAATGTGGTCAGCACGTGCGCTGCCGGGCTTCGCCCGGCCGGACAGCCGGGGGCGGCTATCCGCATGAACTCATGAGCCCCATACGCGACCTAAACCAAATACAAAGGGTCGCTCCGGATTTTCAGAGCGACCCTAGAAACCACTCTTATACTTCTAAGGTTACAGCGTGGATTCGATTTCGAAGCCCCAGGCTTCCAAAAGAGGTTCGGGGATGTACTTGGAATTCTTGTTGCGGCGCGCCCACTCGCGCAGGCGAGTGGAACGCAAATATTGATCGGGGGAGAGCTTGTACTCGCGCACAACTTGTTCGAATTCGGTGATGGTCGGGGTTATCGGCCCGATCGGTTCGGGCTTGCCCCAGTTCGGATTTCCGCGTCGCTTGGCCATGAAAAATGCCTTTCCACTAAAGGGGATGAAACCGCAAATTCCTTATAACTATTTGATTCTCCGCGCCGCCCAGAGGGTGCAACTGGAACGCGGGCCCTGCGTGAACGAAATTGGACCTTGACTGATCCGAACGCAAAGCTAATCGGAGATTCAGAATCTTATAGCTAATCGGAGGCTAAAGTCAATTGGAGATTTGCTGCCGAAAACACGAAGGAATGTATGTAAGCCTATGAATATTCAGGAATTAGGACGCCCAATTTGATCCTCGTAGGACCCCGCCAGCCCATATTGGGAAAGGGGGACGCTCGACTCGCGGCCAGCCTGATCCTCTAACGGTCCCCTTCATTTCCGATTGTTCCGCTTCGACGAATTGTCCACCTTCAATCCGGCAAAATAGCAGGACATTACGACCGTAACTGCGGAATCGCCGCAGGCATTGCCCACCCCGGTCGATAGCCATAGAGTGCGTACAGGGATTCCTGTAGGACGGTCCCTCGATGCGGCGCGCCGCGGAAAGACGTTCTTGCCCCTGCAAGGTTCCCCGATTTCACTGCGTAAGACAGGCCCAGCATGAGTCTTAAATCGTTGTTGCTTTGTTCCGATGAAAAAATAGTGCGACTGCTACGCCGCGTTCTGGGGGATCTTGATATTGCGGTGGAGTTGTGCGCGGATGCCAACGTCGCACTGCGCAAGCTGACCCGGGAGCGGTTTGAGGCGATCATTGTGGACTGCGCCGAGGACGGAGCGAATGACGTGCTGCGCAGTGCCCGCAACGCTCCCTGCAACAAGCAGGCGGTCGCGGTCGCCATTGTGGAACCTATCATTGGACTCAAAGCTGTGTTCGATGTGGGAGCGCATTTCGTGCTCTACAAACCGGTATCCAGCGAACGTGCCAAATCGAGCTTTCGCGCCGCGCGGGCGCTGATGAAGAGCGAGCGGCGGCACAATATACGGGTGGCGGTGCAAATCCCCGTGGTCATGCGTAATTCGGGAGCGGGCAACAACATGAAGGTGACCACCATCGACTTGAGCGAAGGAGGGATGGCGGTCAACCTCCAGAGGGGACGGCGTCCCAGCGGGCACTGGCAAATCGCCTTCACCTTGCCGGGAATGCAGACTTCATTCGAGATTCCGGCTGAGTTTGCCTGGGAAGGAACGTCAGACCAGGCCGGCCTGCGTTTTCAGCAAATTCCGCCGGAAACGGCGCGGCAGTTGCGGGAATGGCTCAAACAGAATTCCCCGGAGATTGAACAGGACGACCCTCCGATCCGGTGCCAGCTTACCGATTTGAGTCTGGGTGGATGCTATCTGGAAATTTCGTCGCCCTTTCCGGCATCGAGTCGTGTGGCCTTGTCGATGCGCGCCGGCGGGGTGGAGGTACGGGCACAGGGCGTGGTGAGGATCATGCATCCGGAGAGAGGGATGGGAATCGAATTCACACTTGCGACGCCGGAACATCGCGCGGCTGTGGAAAAATTCCTGGGCGTGCTGAACGAGAACCGCACGCTGTTGCCGGAGTTGCTGGTGGAGCCGGAGGGATTGGACTCGGAGCCCGGCACGGCGAAAGAGGCCTGGGCCGCATCGGAGGATCCCTTGCTCCAGTTGTTCTATGGAGAACAGCTGACGGTAGAACAATTTCACGAAGCATTGCGCAAGCAGCGAGCGCTGCCGGCGGCGGTTACGGGCAGCGAAGCGGTTGCAGCCAACAGTTAGGATTCGTTTATCGGCTCTTGCTGGTCGGAGAGTTGTTTGGATTCGGGAGAAGAAGAAAGCAGGTTCCTCACCTATAGCTTTGAGCGCGGTTCGGAATGACCGTGGTGTGGATAGCTTAAGTCAGACGTTCGGTGGTTGAGACGAACGGTTCGTGGCGACATCCCTAGGCTAAAATGAACGGCAGCCGGGATGGCGAAATTGGCAGACGCAGCGGACTTAAAATCCGCAGGTCCGAAAGGACTGTGGGGGTTCGATTCCCCCTCCCGGCACCAGTATCCGTCACTAGCGACCGGCTGCAGCAAGTCTGATCGTTTTTGAATCCCAGACCGTGGAGCACTTCACGGGCTTGCGATTCGAGCGCGTAACCTCCTAAATGCTCGTACTCCTCCTGCACGTGACCGAAGCGATCAAGAATGCGGTTCATGTCAGCAGCCTTTTCGGGGTCGGACATTTCCCGCTGCAAGGCTTCGAGACTCGTGGTGTAGATCGCCGACGCATCCGCTCCCTGCGATCGCTTCATCCAGGACCGAACGGCCCTGCATTTCCTCGACGTCCTGGCGAAAGTAGCCGATCGTCAACTTCTTGGGGACAGAGACCGCGCCCTCGTCGGGAGTTTCCTCGCCGACCACCATCCGCGATTACTTCCTGAAAGCCGACTTCCCAGTACTAATGCGGCGTCGGTGAGTGCATTGGCGATTTTTCACTCGTTGACGCCTTTTCAACTTTCGGGCATGTACGCCGGTCTATTCAGTTCGTAGTGCCTGAATTGGATCGATGCGCGATGCCCTCCACGCCGGGATCAAGCAGGCCAGCACTGCGACAGCCATCAGCATCGCCGCTGCGCCCGCAAACGCCGCCGGATCGAGCGGCTGGGTTCCATAGAGCATTGATCGCAGCAGTTGCGTGGCCAGAGCGCTGGCAGCGATGCCAAAAATCAGTCCGATAAGCGCAGGCCGCAGCCCTTCGAAAAGAACAAGTCGCAGGATCTGTGATCGCTGCGCGCCAACCGCAATGCGAAGACCGATATCCGCCGTCCGCTGCGTGGTCAGATAGGAGAGCACTCCATAGAGGCCGACCGCCGCCAAAAGAAGCGACAGGGCGGCAAAGGCCAACACCAGATTGGCCGCGAAACCCTGGCTGGCTGAGGTCTTGCCAAGAATCTGATCCATTGTCAATGCGTTATAGACGGGCAACTCCGGCTCGAGCGCCGAGATCTGTCGCTGGATGGGCATGGACATCGTCAGCGGATCGGCGGAAGTGTAGGCCACGATCGTCGCCTCCGAAGTCCGATCGGGAATGCCCGACAGGATAGGGAAGTACATCGTCGGCTGAATCGGCTTGGTAGTGTCACTGACCGTGTCGCCGACTTCGCCAAGGATCTCGTAGATTTCCGGCTTGGTATCCCAGTCCACGCGGACATGCTTGCCGACCGGGTCGTCGCCCGGGACGTACTGATCGACGAACGTCTTGCTAACAACAATGTAGTGATCGTTGCTGAGCCGCTCGTGTTCCGTGAAGACGCGGCCGCGCAGCAGTGGAATCTGCATCACGCTGAAGTACTGCGGATCGGCAGTGAAAATGACGGCTTCGTACTGAAGGCTGTAGCTGGGTGCGGGCCGCTCCAGGATGCTGAATACCCGGCCAAATGAGAAGCCCGCCCCCGGTGGAACGGAAACCAATCCCGCGCCGCGCACGCCAGGCAGGCGTCGCAGTCGCTCGAGCAACGCCTCGTGGAAGCGCACGACCTTTTCGCGCGTATCGTACTGGATTTCGGGCAGGCCGAATTTCATAGTGATCACGTGGTCGATGCGGCACCCGAGATCGGTTGTGCGTAGATGCAGGAAGCTCTTGAAGAGCAGGCCGGCCGAGATCAACAGGGCAACCGTAAGGGCGATTTCCACTGTCAGCATCGTCTTGCGCAGCCGCGCCCGGGAGGCGCTGCCGCCCATCGTTCGCGAGGAATCTCGCAGCCCGGAAAGCAGCCCTTTTCCGGTGGACGAAATTGCGGGCACAAGGCCGGCCAGGAGTGCCGCGGCTGCTACGAGCGCCAGCGTAAACGTGAGGACCCATCCATCGACATGCACGGACTCGGCGCGGGGTAGATTACGCCAGTGCGCCGCGAGCCAGTAAGTGGAAGCCAGCGACAGCAGCAGGCCTAGTGCTCCGCCGGCCAGACAGATGAGCAAACTCTCTGTCATCTGCTCGCAGATGAGAACAACACGGCTGCCGCCCAGCGCACCGCGCACCGCAACCTCCCTGCGCCGGGTAGCCGACCTCGCCACCAGCAGATTGGTGAGGTTCAGGCAGGCAATCAGGAGCATGCAGCCCACCGCGCCCAGCAGCACCAGCAGAGGCGTGCGCACATTCTTCGCGAGGTCGTCGATCATTGGCCGGGACCACACGTCTTCAGCTACAGGCTTCGACGCATTGGCGAGGTGGATCTGATACTGCAGCGCACTCACCTCGCGAGTCGCCGCCGCTGCGCTCACACCCGGCTTGAGTCGTGCCACCACCATGCTCTGGTGGTCGGCATGCCCGTAGTTGCCCGGCGAGTACGAGAAGGTCTGCGCATACGGCAGCCAGAATTGAATCTTGGCATCGGGATACGTAAACCAGCTCGGCAGTACGCCAATGACTGTAGTTGGTTTCGTGTCCAGATGAACCTGCTTGCCGATGATCGACGGATCGCCGGCAAAGCGGCGCTGAAAGATGCTCCAGGTCAGCAGCACAACGGGCTGCCCTTCCGGCTGGTCTTCAGCGTCAGTAAAGGTCCGCCCCAAAACCGGCGACACGCCGAGCAGGGGAAAGAGATTGGCCGAACCTGCGGCGCTCTGCACAACTTCAGGTAGCTCACTCTGCACGCCGGAGATGATGCCTCCGTATGCGCGCATGGCGGCCATGTCTTCAAAGCCGTGGCTCTGCGCGCGCCAGTCGCGGTAGTCGCCGGCGGCGACGGTACTAAACCCATCCCCGCGTTCGTCGTGGCGAAAATGATCGTAGAGCATCACCAGCCTGCCGGGATCGCGAAACGGCAGGGGCCGCAGAAGCACAGTACGCACAATGGTGAACAGCGATGTGGTTGCGCCGATACCGAGCGCCATCACGAGCACCGATACGATCGAGAAACTCGGCGAGCGCCACAACGTGCGCACGCCATATTTAAGGTCGCGCAGCAATCGCTCGAGCCAGTTCCAGGTCCACACGGCCCGCGTCTGCTCACGTATCACAGTAGGGTTTCCGAAAGCGCGCACGGCGGCAAAACGGGCCTCTTCCGCGGACAACCCGAACTCCTGTTGTTCCTCTTCCTCCAGTTCGAGGTCAGACTGGAGTTCTCGCGCCAGGTCCTCATCCCGATTCTTCCACGGCCACCATCGCATTTCAGCTCTCCTCGGCCGCAGGCCACATCACGCGACCCACCGCGTCCGCCATCTGCTTCCACTGCGATTCTTCGACCACAAGCTGCTTCTTGCCTTTATCCGTCAACCGGTAGTACTTGAACTCGCGGTTGCGGTCCGGCGCCGTCTCCCATTTGGACACCACCCACCCTCTCTTCTCAAGCCGATGCAAGGCGGGATAAAGAGAACCATGCTGCATCTGCAGAAACTCATTCGTGGCCCTCTGAATATGCTTGCCGATCTGATGTCCGTGCGCCGGCCCATACAGAAGCGTTTTCAGGATCATCATGTCCAGCGTTCCCTGCAGAACGGCACTGCGTTGCTTCGACTCTTTCGGCATGGGAGACACTCTACCTTCAATAACGCCGATGGTAGTCATTCGACTATCAAATCGTCAAGGTATGTGTTGTGAAATGACGAGAACAGGCCAATGCACTCATTGAGACCGCATTCGTCCTCATAAACGCGCTTGTCGTCAGTTGTGCGATTGATGACGAGAAGCCGACTTCCCATTACCAAGCAGGGTCGAGGAGTGACTCGGCGATTTCGCACTCGTCGCGATTGTCGTAGCGAGCCAACTGGGATCAGTGAACAGAAATCAGGGATCGCAAAATTCACACTTGACATTGACAGATAATCCACTACCATATGGTTGTGGATAAATTAGGTACAACGTTTGCGGCTTTGTCTGATCCAACCCGGCGGGCAATGATCGAACGACTCTCCCGTGGGCCTGCCTCTGTGCATGGATTGACGGAACCGTTTGCACTTTCGCAGCAGATGATTTCAAAACATATTGCCTACCTGGTGCGGGCGCGGATTGTGATCAAGACGAAGCGTGGACGAGAGAGTGTGTGCAGGCTTAGGCCAGAGGCGATCAAGAAAGTCAGCGACTGGGCATTTAGCTATCGCCGATTCTGGGAAGAGAGTTTCGACAAACTGGATGTAGTTGTAAATCAAATGAAGAAAGAGAAAGAGGAGGTCAGAGATGACACAAAACACGGTTAGCGAAATTGAGCGGATGGTCGTTACAAGAGTTTTTGATGCCCCACGCGAGTTGGTTTGGAAGGCGTGGACAGACCCGAAGTACGTGATGCAGTGGTGGGGACCGAAGGGCTTTACTGCGCCGGTTTGTCAGATGGATTTTCGCGTTGGAGGAAAATTTCTCTTCTGCATGAGAGTCGCCGGATGGGCAGGAGTTCTGGAATGCGATTGAATACCACGAGATTGTTCCGTACGAGAAGATCGTTTCCTTGATGTACTTTTCCGACTCGAAGGGAAACAAGATCGAGCCTGCGCAATTAGGAATAGAACATGAGGCCATAGACGGTGCGTACGACGTGACCATCTTTGAGGATCTCGGAAACGGCCAGACGAAACTCACCTTCATTGGAAATGAACCCATGGAGAGCGCGAAAAATAGCGGTCAAATGGAGGGCTGGAACCAGATACTCGATAAACTTGCTGCGGTTGTTACGAAGCTAGCGCAGGCGAAATAAGAAGTTGGAGTTTTGATGATTGTCATGCGCGAGATCTGAACGTAACGCAACGCTGGGTCCGTTCCGGAAACCTAAGGGTGGGTGGGGCGGGCGGCCCGGCTTTCAAACTGCAGAAGCCACCACAGATGCGGGTGCCCCGTCCTTCGCGTAGGCGAAGGGCGGGTACGACGACGGCATACACAACGGGTGGTGTAGAACGGACAGGAGTTGCGCCGGCAGAATCGCCCACCCTTGCAAAAAACGCAAGGATGGGGCACCCTCCGTGGGAATGGTGCAATGCAAAGATGGGCCACCCGCCTACTCCATGGAGGCTTTTTCTGAATCTATACCAAAACGCCAAACGAACGCAACGAGAGAGTACCTAGCCAGGTATGTATTCGGCACCTCTGTAACGCCAATGCTTTACGAGAATTCGAGACTCTTGGTACCGCAGATGCTTGGCTGATTCTGTTTCGCAGTACCAAGCGATCTCTCGGAGTTGTACAGCCCACCAATGTTTTGTGTTTACTGGCCGCCAGACTAGTGGTGGTGATAGGCAAAACCCGAGTAAAAACCCAATACCACGACGACCACGGCCCACAGAATTATCAATAGCAGCCGAATCATCCCCTCCGTGCGGCTCGCTCTCTTGTTCTGATTCTGACTCTTTTTCAAGATTGATACCACCAGGTCACTGCTTTGCACCTCCAAAAGGAATGCCCGAATCCACGGAAGCCTTGATCTGTGTGGATGCCGCAGTGTTCGTTGTGGTGCTCTCTGCACGTTCAGGCCACTCCCTTCTACGGAAGGCTGCTTCGACAGTTCCTCACTCATTTCTCCAATCTCTAAGAGCAAAAGGGCTGATCCTGCATTCATGGAATTCGCGCGGCAGGGCTAGCATCTCGCCTGCATCCCGACACCGAACAGCCCACTCAACCAGGCTTCGGTACTGGTCGAACTCAACGATATTCCCCAGCCATTCCGTGCCCGATGAGCTTGTAATCACGACCACGTTCGGCACATCGCACGGCCCAACACAACCACTGATGGTCAACTGGACTCGCTTCAGCAGTCCCCTTTTCCGCCATTCACTCTTCAGCCATTCCACCGGAACTTCGGGCAAACCACGCTCGACATTGCCGCAACAACAGCCTCGACAGATCGTAATCTGCCCGACGACGAGGCGCTTCGTTTTCAGCGGACAATCTCGATCCTCGTTCACAGTGCCTGATCCGTCCCCGCTTCTCGAAGCCACTTAATCCAACAAGCCATAGAGGTCGTCCATTTCAAACGGTTTCGTTGATCTGCCAGACAACAAAACGAACTGCGGCGATCAAAATCACCACGATCGCCAGGGCGATTAGGACTGCCCAAGCTCTGCCCTTTCCGACTCTGGATCACATGAGCAAAGTGCATACCCACAGCTCAAGCTTCGCGCACAACTCCTCGATCTCATTGCCCGGCTTTCAGAACTCCGGGGCAACAATCTCGTGGAATTGAGGATGAATGCCAACTCTGAGGTCACGTGAATAAAGGCGGCCAGGAGCGGATTTAGGAAGCCAAGAGCTGCCATTCCGACTCCGATGCTGTCCACAACCAGCGTGCCTACAAAGTTCTGCATAATGATCCCGCGGCAGCGTCGAGCAAGCCGCAAAGTTTCGACTAATTTCGAGAGATCGCTTCCGATCAAGATCACATCTGCGCTCTCCCGAGCAACATCAGTTCCCGATCCCATGGCGATGCCGACATTGGCCTCTACCAGGGCTGGAGCGTCGTTGATTCCGTCACCGACCATCGCGACATTACGCCCTTTGCTACGCAGCTCAGTCACCCACTTTGCTTTCTGCTCCGGCAGGAGTCCTCCCACCGCTTCGTCCACTCCGAGATCGCGGCCCACCGATGAAGTTGCAGCTTGCGTGTCTCCGCTCAACAGAACAGTTTTCAAACCCATCTGTCGCATTGCCGCAACCGCATTCTTGGCTTCCGGCCGCAAAACATCCGCAATTCGGATGCTCCCAAGAACTTGCCCCGCGCGAGCGACGTAGACTTCCGACGCCCCGCCCGCACCGTTACTGGTTCCGGGCAAGCCCCTCGTCATGCCGTGTTCCACGAGAAGCGCCAGACTACCCACCAGGATCTCCTCGCCTTCATAACTCACCCTGACTCCTCTTCCGGGCGTGTACGAGAATTCATCGGGCTCCACGAGTGGAATGGCGAGTTCCGTTGCCCGTGCCACAACTGCCTTGGCGAGAGGATGTTCGGATTTGCGCTCCGCGATGCTGGCAGCGCGCTATGATCTGTTGTTCCCCGAAGCCATTGGCGGAAACGACTTCCCGGATCTGCGGAGTACCGAAAGTCAGCGTGCCAGTCTTGTCCAAGAGCACCGTGTCCACGGCAGCCAGCGCTTCCAGGTAGAGGCCGCCTTTAATGATGGCTCCCTGATGCGCCGCTCGGCCGATGGCTCCGAGGATTGCAAGAGGAGTTCCAGCCGCAATGCCGCACGCTCCGGCGACAATCACGACCGAAATGGTTGACCTGACATTGTGAGTAATGATGAATGTCAGAACCGCGCTCCCAGGGCAAAATACACAAGGTAACCCGCCAGGCGATCCGCAGTTTTCTGAATCGGAGCCCGTGACTTCTCCGCCCGTTCGACGGCTTCAATGATTCTTCCGAACGTCGTGTCGCGTCCGAGTTTCTGGGCGCCGATTTCCAGAGCCCCAGATTGATTGATGGTTCCGGCATAGACCGCATCTCCGGGTGCTTTCTCAACCGGCATGGCTTCGCCCGTGATTGCCGCTTGTTCCACAAACGAGCGGCCACCAAGCACAATGCCATCCACCGGGATGCGTCCACCCGGTTTCACGATGACCGTGTCACCAACTTGAACTTGGTCGGACGCTACTTCCACCACCTGATCATTGCGGCGGACTGCGACGGTTCTGGGGAGAAAATCGAGAAGACTCTGGATAGCCCGCCGGCCTCTACCAACTGTGAGACCCTCCAAAACCTCGGCGGCAAGGACGAAGCCAGTGATGACCAGAGCGGTGAAGAACTCTCCAATCGCCAAAGCCGAGAGAAGCGCGATGGTCATCGAGAGTTCCATCGTCATCTTTCGTTCAACGATGTTCTCGAAGGCTTCCTTGAAAATCGGATATCCGCCGATCAGGGCGGCCGCGATGCCGATTACACTGATGTGCGGAAACGGCTCCCACAGCCGAAACCAGACCGCTGCCGCAGCCAAGGCCACAAAAGCAATGCGGACGAGTTCGACCCATTCCACGCCGTGCCGTGTTCTTCGCGCTCGGAGCCAGGGTCAGGCTTCCTTCAGTTCTGGGGAATTCCGCGTCTCGCTGAGATGCGGAGGGTTGGCTGGGGACTTTTCGATGATGGGCGAAGAACTCATAGCGACATTCCCTCCGTGGTACGAAAGCGATATTCCAGGTAAGACTCGACCATTTCGATCACTTCGATGGCCACTAGCACAAACTGTGTCCTCAAGAACGGTGCGCCGCTAGTAACGGAACCGGAGCAATGAACCGATATCACTCAGCGATCCGCGCAATGACGACAGGCAGCACGGTCAACGCTGCGATAGTGGAAAACACCACACCACCTAACATGACAGTGGCGAATCGGCCTGGTGCTCCCGAGTTTGCCCCAGTCAATGCCAGGGGAAGGACCGTCACGATTGCACACAGTCCAACGAGGGAAACAGCTCGAAATTTCGCTTGCGCTCCTCTATAACATGCATTTCGAATATTGCCGCACAGCCTGCGGGCCTTGGCGATCTCAGAGGCAACCATCCAAGCCTGGACGACAGCCAGCGCAGAAACAACACAAAAACCTGCTACCGCGCCCCGTTCCGCGTGCATGCCACGAACAAAAAGGGCGATGCACGCCTCCACTGAATCCCAGAAGCACAACCGTTATGACGAAGGCCATGCGCTGCCACATGATGAACTCGCGCCAAAGAATGGCTCATTATACATACCCCCATAGGTATAGTGCAAGCTCCGGCATGATATCATTCGTTTGCGAATGAGTCATACAATCAAAAACAAACAGAAGATGATTTTGCGGAGCAAACGCATCCGCGGGCAATTTGAGGCTCTTGAGCGGATCCTCGACGAGGGGCGCGATTGCTCGGAGGTGTTGCAAATCATCAGCGCAGCAAGAGGTGCAGTCAACAGCTTAATGACTGAGCTCTTGGAAGGCCACATCCGACACCATGTGCTTGACCCGAAGCGGAAACCGAATTCGGAGCAGACGCACGCGGCCGATGAGGTTATCGACATGGTGAAAACCTACCTCAGATAACGGGACGTGCCTCCTGGACGCCCCCGATCAACGGCCGCACAGATCTCGCGAGGAAGCGCCTGCGCCGTGACGGTGGACTTCCGATATCTCGGCTGATGATCACCCCCTTGATCCTGCCAGTTTCCCGGCTTACACAGTGGTGAGTGTTTTGCGGTATCGCCGCCTGGCGAGAATGAGCCGCAACCCCCTAGGATCAGCAGCCATATTAAGAGGACAGGCGCGCCCCTTCCCTCCTGTCCTTGTCTGTTTGTATTAACTGTGGTTAACTAAGAGGAATAATTGGTGGTTAATAGATTGATTTGGGGCACATTGCCGCTTTAGGGCAGAAAGTGGGGTATTCATGGAGTGGAAAGCGCATTGTGCTTTTCTTGTGCTGGCGCGTGGCGTGTCTTCTTCCCGTTGGAGCGCTGGCCCAAGGCGAAACCACCAGCGCCATCGTTGGCGAAGTTAGGGACGCATCAAGCGCGGTTGTGGCGAGTGCCACAGTGACGATCACAAATCGCGAGACAGGTCTGAAACGTGGCGCGAAAACAGATGACGCAGGCCGGTTCAGCTTTCCGCAGTTAAAGCCGGGGACCTATTCGGTCAGAGCGGAAGCGCCAGGCTTCGATCCGGGGCAAAATGACAACGTCGTTTCGGGCCTGGGCCAGAAGCAAACAGTGGACTTCACGCTTAGAGTGGCCCGATCAAATGAGACAGTTGAAGTAAGTAGCGAGGCTCCACTCATCAACCCAGAGAACGCAAACACATCCACAACTCTGAATACTTCGGCGCTGGAGGACCTTCCGAATCCGGGCGGTGACCTGACCTACCCGCTGCAGTTTTCACCAGGAGCACTCATCAACACGGCCGGCAGCGGCAACGATTTCGTTGGCGGCACAAACGGTTACGGTAACGTGGAATTCAACGGGCTACCCGCTCTCTCCAACGGCTACATCGTCGATGGGCTGGAAACGAACGACCCGCTCACGAATCTCAATAGCGGGCTCTCCACCAACCTTGTATTGGGTTTGAATTCGATTTCAGAAGTGACTGTCAACACTCTTTCTTATTCCGTGGATCAGGGACGGTATGGAGCGTCCCAGGTCAACTACGTCACCAAGTCCGGCACGAATCAGTTTCACGGAAATCTCTATGAACTGTGGAATGGTTCGCTGCTCAACGCATCGGACTACTTTACTAACGCGACGCCGGGAAACCACAAGCCGGGGGCGACCGCGAACCATTTTGGAGGCAGTGTCGGTGGGCCGATCGCGCACGACAAACTGCTCTTCTTCTTTGATAGTGAATGGGTGCGGATAGCACTGCCCATCGTAACGCCCACAATTGTTCCCAGTCCGGCATTCCAACAATACGTCCTGCAGCAACTTTCTGGGGGACAAACAACCGGCTGCGGGTCCAGCGATCCGAACGAGAACTGTCTGTTCTATCAACAGATGTTCAACCTCTACGGAAGTGTCGGCGGCACACCCACGGCGATACTTGGCTGCCCGCTTGGCGCCGCCGGGGACGGTTGCGCCAACCGGCAGAGCGTCTCGCACTCCAGCGACGACCACGAGCAGGTCCAGACCGTCCGTCTCGACTACAACGTCAACCAGAAAGATACGGCGTGGTTTCGTTTTCAATCGGATACCGGGCTGCAAGCTGCGTACACGGATCCCATCAACCCAGTGTTCAATGCGTTTTCGCCGCAGCCTCTTTATTCGTTCGCCGCAGGACACACGCACGTTTTCTCGCAGAACCTAGTGAACTACTTCAACCCGGCGTTCTCCTGGTACGAGAGCCTGTTTGGCCCGAGCAACCTTCAGAAGACCCTTTCGGCTTTCCCGATCGTATTGCAGGGTAGCGGCGCGAACGCCTTCACGCCCGTTGGAGGGCTCGACAACACTTGGGTACAAGGCAGGCGCGCCTCCCGGTTCTTCATCAATGACAACCTCGCCTGGAGCCGCGGGGCTCACGAGCTTCGGTTCGGAACCAATATCCGTATCCTCCGCCTGAATGACTACGACTTCGGGGAAGGCACCGTTCCCACAGTGACCTACGCGAACTTGCAGCAATTTATCAATGGGGTGGCAAACACCGCGTCGGAGACGTTCCCTTCGCACTTAAACGAGCCCTTCAACTTTCTCAACCTCGATGTCTATGCGCAAGACACCTGGAAAGTGACTCGCAAACTGACTTGGACGTTCGGTGTGCGCGACACCTTCAACTCCAACCCCCTGAATCCTCATGATCAGGTCGGCCGTCTTCGCGGCTCGTTCAGTTCCATTCCCCACGACGATCAACCGTTGAACACCGTTATTCAAACTCATCTCGGCAATCTGTTCTCGTCCACGCCGGTGGTTATTTTGCAGCCAAGAACGGCGATTGCGTGGCAGTTCGAGGCGAAATCAGTGCTCCGCACCGGCTTCGGAATTTTTAGCGACATTTTGCCGGGTACGGTGGCCGACCTGATCGGCACGAATCCGCCGTACGACAAAACGTTTCAGGGAGGAGTGCTTGGCAGCGTCGGCGGCAGAGCCATAGCGCCGGGAGCGCCCAACAGCGCAGTCGGCGCAATCGTTGCCGCCAATCAGACTTTTACTTCGGGATTTCCCCAAGGCCAGCCTTCTCTTCCACCGGTTGCGATCACAGCCATTCCAGATGGCAAACTCCACGCGCCGTACTTCATGGAATGGAGCATGGGAATCGAACATCAATTCGGAACGACGGCTAGCTTACACGCACAATATGTCGGTACGCGCGCGGTGAACCAGCCCTACTCAACACAAGTCAACGGTTACCAAACCGTGTGTCAGGGCTGTTTTGCGCCATTCCCCTATCTGCAGCCTACCGATGCACGATTTGCTGCGGTGACACAGTTATCCACGGGTGCGAACAGCCACTACAACGGTCTTCAACTGACCGCGATGAAGCGGCTCGGCCATGGCTTGCAAGGCCAGGTCAACTACACCTGGAGCCGTTGCATGGATACGGTCTCGAACGGAGGCTTTCTTCCGTTCTCTGCGGGAGGGATTCTTTCGCCTCTGCCGGGAGATCTGGCGCGCGATTATGGTCCTTGCGACTACGACATCCGGCACAATCTCAATGCCCAGTATGTGTATCAGTTGCCGGTTAGAGTGCGCAGTCATACTCTGGGCTACGCGCTCAATGGATGGCAGATTTCTGGAACCATGTTTTGGCATAGCGGAGTTCCGTTCTCAGTGCTGAGCACGCCCTATTCAGCGAACGGAAACGGCATCGTGGAGGGTAGCGGGCCGCAGTTCGCCAGTGTCGTTCCGGGCGTCCCGCTCTATGCGCATCATCCCGTCCCCGGCGTGACGCAACCGGGCACGATCCAGTGGTTGAATCCCGACGCTTTTGTATCAGCGGTTGATCCGAGTACTGGGCAGTGCGCCGGTGGCGACGACCCACAGCATTGCCAATTCGGAAACCTCGGCCGCAATTCACTGCGCGGTCCTAATTTCCTCTGGAGCGACTTCTACCTGACAAAATGGTTTCCTTTGACCGAGCATGTAAAGCTGCGGTTCGAGGGTCAATTTTTCAATCTCTTCAACCACCCGAACTTTGGGCTGCCTAGCATGGTGCTGGCCGGTATTCCAGGAAAGCCTTCCACGCAGACTGGCTTTGGAGCACTCGCTTACACAACTGCGCCCCCGACCGGCTTGCTGGGCGTCGGTTTGGGTGGCGATAGCAGTCCACGAATGATTGCATTTCAGGCACGGGTGGAGTTCTGAGCGTTCACGGCGATTCTGGATCGCACTCCCCGGCGGGTGGAATCAACTGCAAGATGTGAAAAAATCAGCTAGGGCCGCAGATGAACTCCCATAAACGCGGATAAGCTACGGTGTTGTTTATCGGCGTTCATCCGCGTTCATTGGTGCACCCGCTGGACTCGCCCTGGAAAGACTACGAGATGCGAAAAGGGTTTACGAGACAACCACAAGCGGACGAGCCCGCGACGCCAGTCAAGAACTACATCACGCCGAGCGGGCTGCAGCGCCTCAAAGATGAGCACCGGTTTCTGCTCACCAGGGAACGCCCGGCCGTGACGGAGGTGGTGGCGTGGGCTGCCAGCAACGGTGATCGCAGTGAAAACGCCGACTATCAGTACGGCAAGCGGCGGCTGCGGCAGATCGATGGGCGGATTCGCTTTCTCACGAAGCGAATCGAAGCCGCGGAAGTGGTGGACCCGGAAACTCCCAGAACTGGACAGGAAAGACCGGGGCAGGCGGCGACAAAGACCAGGGCATTCTTCGGAGCGACCGTGCGCTATGCCAATGCCGCGGGAGTATCGCGAGTGGTGAGCATCGTTGGCACCGACGAGATCGATCTCAATCGCAACCACATCAGTTGGGTGTCACCGCTGGGGCGCGCGTTGATGAAGTCGGCAGCGGGTGACAGCGTTGTCCTTCAATTGCCGGGCGGTACAGAATATCTGACCGTGCTGGAAGTGCGTTACGAGTGCATTTCTGTGGAACCGTTCCGTGAACCACCTGGATCCGAGGCCTCGGCGAAGGGACTCACTCGCCGACGCTAATTCACCTGACGAAAAAGAAACGAAACGGCACAGGTGGTGAAAGAGCGACGACCGTAACAGCGCGTTATTCTTGCGACCGGCGAGCAGTGGAAAATCTTCAAACCGACACATTTACTTACACATTCTGACGCTTCATACGATATAAGTGCTTTAATATCATGGCGAAACTGGCAGACGCACGGGACTTAAAATCCGCAGGTCCGAAAGGACTGTGGGGGTTCGATTCCCTCTCCCGGCACCATTATCCGGCACTAGCGAACGGTGCAGCAAAAGCCGGCATCAGCAATACGAAGGTCCAATGGGCGTTCGCAATGGACGCTGTAACATTCCGTTTTCGACATCAGTTTTGGAACCTGAAATCAGCATCATCAGGCGGTGACCTTTCGGCGGTTTGAGCATGAACCTTCGAAACCTGTTCGAATCGCGTTCCGAAGAGGAGACTGAGTAGGTTCACGAATCGAAGGAAAAACTGCGCGCGGTTGCTTTGACGGATTCCATTATGAGCAGATCGTTTGCTACACCTCGTGCCGCGAAAATCAGCAGAGCGAGCGAACTGGGGATCGTCCTGGCTTGCGTGGCGATTATGGTGGGCTGCCAAGGATTCAGCTCAGGCAACTCCGCCGCATCTCAGCAGGGGTCATCGGGTACGTTGAGTCTGAGCGGAACCACCGTGGATTTTGGCAATGTCACCGTGGGCACGAGCGCAACGCTGACCATGAGTGTAACGAATACCGGCACCACCTCGATTACGGTCAGTGGAGTGTCGATTTCCAGTCAATATTTCTCGTTGAGCGCGCCAAGTTTGCCGGTCACGGTTCTTGCGGGCCAGGGCAGCCGGATCACTCTGGTCTTCAGTCCCAATGCGCCGGGGGTCTTCAATGCGACGGCTACCATCACCAGCGACGCTTCGCCGGGCACGGCTACGGTCGCGCTTACCGGAACAGGCATAGCGACGGGGCAGCTGGCAAGTAATCCAGGCAACGAGAGTTTTGGCAATGTGGCGGTGGGAAGCCAGAGCAGCCAGACAGTCACGCTAACCAACAATACGGCGTCAACGGTCAACATTTTGCAGGCTGCGGTAAGCGGCACAGGATTCACCCTGAGCGGCATTACTACGCCACGCGCGGTCAATGCTTCTCAAAGCACCACCTTCACGGTTACGTTTGCGCCGAAAGCGGCCGGAAGTGCGAGCGGCAGCGTAACCATCACTTCGGACGCTCCGAATCCCTCGCTGTCTGTGCCTTTATCAGGTACTGGAGTCTCACAGGGAGTGCTGGGAGCTAGTCCCGCAAGTTTAAATTTCGGAACGGTGCGGGTCGGGAGCAACCAGGCCTTGTCGGAGACGGTAACCAATAACGGCGGTTCGAGCGTCACTATTTCTCAGGCGGCAGTGAGCGGAACAGGCTTCACGCTGAGCGGCATTTCTACACCTGCGACCGTCGCGGCGGGGAAGAGCGTCAGCTTCACTGTGACCTTTACTCCGACCTCCGCGGCCACGGCCAGCGGCAGCGTGACCGTGACATCGAATGGATCCAATCCAACTTTAACCATTGCTCTCGCGGGGGCAGGATCGACCGTAGCAGGACAACTGAGCGCGACCCCGGCTCCGGTGGCGGTGGGCAGCGTATTCACGGGAACGAGCGGTACGGCCACGGGAACTCTCAGTGCGACGGGAGCGAACGTTACCGTTACGGCCGCCAGCAGCAGCAACTCGCGCTTCGCGATCAGCGCTTTGGCGTTGCCGGCGATCATCCCGGCGGGACAGAGCGTACCGTTTACGGTGACCTATAGTCCGCTGGTGGCCGGCGCCGACACTTCCACGCTGAGCTTTACCAGCGACGCCCAGGTTGCAACTACTACCGATACGACTACGGGAACCGGCGTGGCGGCTCCTGCTCACAACGTCAGCTTGTCGTGGAACGCCAGCACTTCACCGAACATTTCGGGATATAACATTTACCGCGCCGTGTACGTCAGCGCTTGTGGTTCCTACACGAAGATCAATGGGAACACTCTGAACGCCGGCACCACCTACACAGATTCTGCCGTGACAGACGGAACCAACTACTGCTACGCCACCACCGCGGTGGATTCAACGAATGCGGAGAGTGGATACTCCAACGTCGTTTCCGATGTTCAGATTCCTCCTCCGTAAGTGTGCGGAGGGTTGGCGGCGCCGCAGCCTCCTCCTACAACTAACAACAGAAGCGCCGCGATTCCCACCTTATTAGTCATTCAGTATTCGTCATTCATTCATCATGCATGGAACGCCGTGATTCGTTCGTTCTTGCTGCATGGGCGTGGCCGGAAGTCTGGCATGTCCTTTTTTCATGAAGACTGCGAGGGCTTAATACCGCCCAGACTGGCCTGTTGGCCATCTCTGGATGCCCTATCGAGACCTACCCAAGAGAAGCGAATAGCCTCAGACTCATGACATGCGACTCCCCCAGTCCATTTCTCACCCTTTTCTTCCCCGTGTCGTTTTTCTCATAGCCATAACACTGGTCGCCGTGATGATGCCCTTGGGCGTGGGCGCCGCGGCTCAACAACTCAGCTGCACGCCTTACGCTTTGACCTTTGGCAGCGTCGTCATCGGACACAGTGAAACGCAGGTTGTGGTCGTGACAAACGGCGGATCGACGAGCGTGACGGTGTCGGCGATGAAGAGCAGCGGGTCCGCCTTTACGCCGTCCGCGGTCAGTTTGCCGTTGACGCTGGCCGCGGGTAAGAGCGTCTCGCTGAATGTGACCTTCTCGCCGACGGCGGTGGGATGGATACAAGCAGGGATCACATTCACCAGCAACGCCTCGAATAAGGCCCTGCAATTGACACTCGGGGGAACGGGCGCGACGAGCAACAGCCTGGGTGCCAGTCCTGCCAGCGTTTCCTTTGGCCAGGTGGCGGTAGGAGCAAAGTTGACGCTGCCGGTGGTGCTGACCAACACGCGCACCTGGAAGACAACCATTTACGCCCTGCAGACGACGGGGACTGCATTTTCGGTCAGCGGGCCAACGCTGCCCCTGACTCTGAAGGTAGGGCAGAGCGTGACGGTGAATCTTAGCTTTGCGCCCAAATCAGCCGGACCCAGTGGGGGATCCATTTTCGTCTCCGGTCCCGCCGTGAACGTACCGATGAGCGGCACGGGAACGACCACGATCACGGCTGGGCAGTTGACGATTGCGCCAGCGTCGCTGAATTTCGGCAATGTCAACGTAGGATCGAGCGGGACTCAGACCATCAACATGAGCGCTACCGGCGCCAGTGTCACAGTGTCCGCCGATTCCAGCAGCAGTCCGCAGTTTGCCCTGACGGGAATTTCTTTGCCCTTCACGATTGCCGCAGGAAAGAGCTCGTCGTTCAGCGCGGCATTTAAACCGACCGGCAGTGGGGCAGTTACGGGATCGCTATCATTTACGAGCAATGCCTCGAATGGTCCGGGTCTCAGCTTGCCTGTGAGTGGCACGGGCACAACGACGACTACGACCGGGCAGCTGACCATTGCGCCGGCGTCGTTGAATTTCGGCAATGTCAATGTGGGCGCGACCGGCACCCAAGCCATCACCATGAGTGCCAGCGGCGCAAGTGTGACGGTGTCCGCAGACGCCAGCAGCAGCTCGCAGTTTGTTCTGAAGGGAGCTTCTTTACCATTCACGATTCCCGCGGGACAGAGTTCGTCGTTCAACGTGGCCTTTACCCCAACCGGCAGCGGAGCAGTTTCTGGATCGCTGTCGTTTACCAGCAATGCGTCCGACTCGAAAACGGTCGAGTCGCTGAGCGGGACCGGTACCACTCCGCAGTACAGCGTCAGCCTCTCATGGAATGCAAGCACGGGCGTGGTGGGCTATAACATTTACCGCAGCACCAGCGCCAGCGGGACATACGCCAAGATGAATTCCACAGTGGACGCAAACACCGCATTCACCGACAACAGCGTGACAGCCGGGCAGACTTACTACTACGAAGCCACAGCGGTGAATTCCGCGGGACAAGAGAGTGCGCGTTCTACGCCGCCGGTACAGGCTGCAATCCCGTAGCTTGACGAGCGGTGGAAGTCTGCGCAATAGCCGATTCAGTTGAAGTGAACACCCCTCGAATGCGGAAAGGCGACGGAGCACCCCGTCGCCTTCTCGCATCTTTAGTCAGATGTGCTCGCAGGGTAACTCCAGTAACCATTCCTTTTACTCCCACGGGCGATTGAGTAGCACGGAGGGGCCATTCTCCATGCCCCAGCATTGCGTTAGTACTAGTACGAGTGGACACATAGAACACTCACTAACGTTATGCTGACAATCTCACTTAGCAGGATTCTTAAGCCTAAAGCCACCCTACTCCTTGTGTTTCTGGGCCTTTGCGGGCCGGCCATGGCCCAGAAAGCCTCTTTGTCGCTATTGCCGCCAGCTTCGATCGAACCGGCGCCGATAGTCCGATCCACGGATCCGGTAACGTTACCTGAGGCCCCGAGCCATCGCTTTTGGGACCGTGAAAACACTTTTCTGTTCGCCACGAGTGCGGCGTTCAGCACAGCCGACTTTATAGTTACCCGCAATAATCTCCGCAATGGAGGCCAGGAGCTAAACCCTGTAACGCGGATGTTTTCCGGAAGCACGGCGGGGTTGGCTGTGAATTTCGCCGGCGAGGCGGTCGGAGTTGTCGGTCTCAGCTACGTGTTCCACAAAACCGGTCATCACCGGCTCGAGCGTGCGGTTTCCGTTCTGAACATCGGGTCATCGGCTTCGGCCGTGACCTTTGATCTGCTTCATCACTAGTCGATAGTTTTCAAGGCCAGCTCGAACCCATGCATATCCTCTCTCTTGATCGGAGGGAATGCGTGTTCCATCTACCGTTCAGCCTGAAAAGCTGTCCCCTGTTGGCGGTATAATGTCGCAAGAGTTCTGACGCCGGCTGCTTCTTCCCTGTCCTACCTGTTTGCATCCCGTGTTGCATCACGTTCGAAACCGGACGGACGAGCGAACTGCGAGCCCAAAGTGCCATCCGGCACGTCTTGCGGCGGAGGGCTGGAAAGCGGCGTTCATACCCGACGAAATAGGAGACCATGAAGGATTACCGCAAATTTTACATTGACGGCAACTGGGTTGATCCCGCTACGGGGCACGACTTCGCTGTCATCAACCCAGCGAATGAAGAGCCCATCGCGACGATCTCGTTTGGGAGTGCGGCGGATGTTGACCGAGCCGTCGCGGCAGCGAAGCGCGCCTTCGAGTCGTATTCGGAAATAAGCGTCGAGGACCGGGTCGCGCTGCTGCGCCGGATCATTGAGGTTTACAAGTCAAAGATGGAGGAAATGGCTGCGACTATTTCGCAGGAAATGGGATCTCCCATTTCGCTGGCGCGAAAAGCGCAGGCTCCCGCCGGTCTCGCGCACTTGTTGGAAATTGTGAAGGTGCTGGAGCATTTCAAGTTCGAAGAACTGAAGGGATCAAGCCTGATGCGATGGGAGGCGGTGGGAGTGTGTGGTTTGATCACTCCCTGGAACTGGCCGATGAATCAGGTAGTGGCCAAGGTGGCGCCCGCGCTTGCTGCAGGGTGCACGATGATTCTCAAGCCGAGTGAATTTGCGCCGCTTTCTTCTTATTTGTTTGCGCAGATTCTCCACGAAGCCGGTGTGCCGGCTGGTGTATTCAACCTGGTAAGTGGCGATGGGCCAACCGTAGGAGCCGCAATTTCAGCGCATCCGGATGTGGCGATGGTGTCGTTCACAGGGTCGACGCGCGCCGGTGTGGCTGTAGCGCAAGCCGCAGCACCCACGGTAAAGCGAGTGACGCAGGAACTAGGGGGTAAGTCGGCCAGTATTATTCTGGATGACGCTGACCTCGAGAAAGCGGTTAAGCAGGGCGTGCGCGAATGCTTTCTCAACACTGGGCAATCCTGCAACGCGCCAACGCGGATGCTGATTCCGCGGTTCAAAATGGCTGAAGCTGTCGCGGCGGCGAAGAAAGCCGCAGAAGCTACCGCGGTGGGCGATCCTCGTGCAGAAGCTACCGGCATTGGACCTCTCGCGAACAGAGCGCAATTCGACAAGGTGCAGCGCCTGATTCAGAAGGGGATGGAAGAGGGAGCGACGTTGGTCGCGGGTGGGCCTGGACGCCCGGATGGATTCAGCAAGGGTTACTTCGTTAAACCGACGGTGTTCGCCGATGTCACGAACGACATGACCATCGCACGGGAGGAGATCTTCGGACCGGTGCTATGCATGATCCCCTACGAAGACGATAGTGACGCGGTTCGAATTGCGAATGACTCGCCCTATGGCCTGTCTGGATTTGTGACGTCGGGAAATCTGGAGCGCGCCCATCGGATTGCAAAACGAATTCGAGCGGGGAATGTGCACATCAACGGGGCTCGAGTCGATTTTGCCGGATGCTTCGGGGGCTACAAACAGTCGGGGAACGGCCGGGAATGGGGTGAGGCCGGGTTGGAGGAATTCCTGGAGCGGAAGACGATTTTTGGTTATGCCAGCGTTGCGAAATAGTTGCGAGGGGTTACAACTGCTGAGCATCGAAGCCAGTGAGTAGAGCTGCATCGCGCAACTTTTGATCGGCGGTCAGAAAGACTCGGTTCGCAGGAGCGTATTCACACCATTCCAGAGTCGCCGCCAGCTGCAGGGAGTCCGCAGCCCGCAGGTCGTAACGATCCACGAGTTGTATCGCCGTCGCCCGTAAACTGTCCGACGGCTGAATCATGGACCAGACAGAGGAAAGTCTTCTCGCTAAGTCGCTGGCCTTGGCCCAGTCGCCGGAATCGAGTTGCTTCATCCTCAAAAGTCGGGCCAGCGCACTGGCAATCTCGACTGGCGTCGCCCACCATACGACGACATCGTAAGTCTTGTAGAGGGAAATCGCGTGAGCCGTCATGCTTTGCCGCACGCAAAGGGGAACCAGAGCACTTGCGTCCCAAAAAGCTGGAATCCGAGCTAGCGGCCTTCTCGTTCTTCTCGCCATACTTGTCGCATGACTTCGTCAGAGACGTTTCCCGGGGGCTCTGGCCAGGAGACAGATGCTGGCCGTTCATCGATTGGTAGCGTCATTAGGCCAGCGGCAACCAGCTGCCGCTCATGATCCGAGTGTCCCTCCAAACGGCAGGGAACAATCCGGGCTACAGGTTTGTTGCGGTCGCATACCAGGATCTCTTCGCCATCCCGGACGAACTGAATATGGGAGCTCAGGCGCGCTTTCAGCTCTGCAATATTGACGGTCCTCATGGTGCAATTGTAATAGATATGACCATGTTAGTCATCTGTTGTTTTTCCCGTCATCTAAGCCAGTCGCGCAATTCTGCTAAGCTGAGCAGCGTTAACATAGAGACTAGGGGACATAACCGTGGAAGTCGTGGCTGGCGTGGATCTGGGCGGAACTGCCATCAACTATACGTTGGTGGACCGGGACGAAAAATTTCTCATCGAGGGTCTGTGCGAGCATCCGGCACTTTCGAAACAGGGACCGGAGGTATGTCTACAGCAGATCGCAACCGGGCTTAAGATCGCTACCGATTTGGCGGGCATTTCGCTGGACGACTTGGTCGCTATCGGCCTCGACACTCCCGGGCCGTCGAGCGCAGCCGGCCGGCTCAGCGCGCGAGGTTCTACCAACTTCGTGCATCCCCGGTGGGCGGGATTCGATATCCGCGAAGGCTTAGCGCATAAGCTGGGCAAGCCGGTGTCCTACTTGAACGACGCCAACGCGGCCGCGTTGTGGGGACACTATGCGATCTTCGGGGCCGACAGCCGCGAAACTTCGATTTCCGACGTCGTCGGAACCGGGAATGGCGGCGGCATCATTCTCGACGGTAACGTCGTGAAGGGCAAGAACGGGTTCGGGGGAGAGCTCGGGCACGTGCTGATTCCCTACCAGACAATTGCGGAGATTGAGGACATTCAGCCGCACTGCAATTGCGGACGAACCGGCGACCTGGAATCGCTGTGCTCTCTAACCGCGATCGAGAGGACGCTCCTGCCCTATTTTTTGCGTCGCCATGCAAGCCATGAACTGGCGAAACAGGAGCCGCACCAGGCGGCAAAAGCTGTTCGCGGGCTGGCGGACAAGGGCGATCCCATGTGCAAAGAAATTTTCCGGGTTCAGGCGCACGCCCTCGGATTGTTTTTCGACGAAATGATCAATACTTTTGACCCCGATGCCCTTATCGTCGGTGGCGGTGTTCTGGAGACGAGCAAACCATTCCAGCAGTGGTTCCTGTCGGAGATCCGCGCCGGGATGCCGGCCCAGCGCGAGGAGCAGGCCGACATTCCCATCCACGTCATGCCCAATGGCGATACCGCGGGGGCGCGAGGGGCCGCGCTGGAAGCGCTGAAACTGGCGAGGCAAAGCGGCCTCGCATAATGGCGAAGCGCTCGGAATGAAGAATAACTATGTCAGATTCCAGCCTGGATTTTATGGTACTCCGTTCGATGCGCGACAGAGGGGATAGGAGTTCCCCGTAACCGAACCCGGTTTTTGGGTAGAAGGAATTGGAGCAGGCGCTTGGTTCGAGAATGAGCTGGTAACTCTCCCCAAAGTAATCGCCTCTACCACGTAGTAGTAGACCACGCCGTCCTGCACCAGGTCGTCGACACAAGCGGTGCCGGGGATTGCTCGCTTGTTGATCCACTCACAGTCTCGGCATGGGGGATTCTCACCTGCCGGATTGGGCGTCGTGCTCCGATACAAACAATATCCCGCCGCCTGCCGGTTCGAATCGGAAGATGGAAGACTCGCTTTCCAGCTAAGCGTCACTTTGTGGTGACCGGTGTGCGATGACGGTTGCAGGATGGGAGTGGTCGTGTTCGGACAAAGGGGCAGGTTGGATGGCGGTGTGGGCTGCGGTGCTGCCAAACGTAATTTCTCATCGTTGGAAGCTGGTCTCGACGCCAGAGTGGCGGTCGGACTAACCCGTCCTGCGGTTGCAAGCAGTCGCAATGCGTATGCAATCAGCAATACCAGCACAATTACCGCGCAAATGAAGACGACGTGCCGCGGCTGCCAGGTGACTTTGGAGCGATTGCTAAGCATTGATTCAGGTTGCGGGGAGAACAGCCAAGTATCGGCCATTTCTATCGATCTTTCATAGCGGATCTCGACCCGCGTCGCCACGCCGGGCAATCCAGATAAGCATTCCGACACATGCCAGGGCAATAAGAAAATAAATGATTCCGCCCTGGTGATGGAGCTTTCCGGTGATGAAACTCCGATCGACCCGCGTGGTCAGCATCGCGAGGATGAGAATGCGAAGCCCATTCTTAGCCACCGAGAGCGGGATGGCAACTGCGATCACGAGAGCCTTACGCCAGGCTGAGCGCAAAAGCAACTGCGCAAGCACCATTGTCGTGACCACCAACATCAAGCTGGAGCGGATGCTGCTGCATTCCGCGGCAACCTCGACCGTCAACCCTGGAATGGTAATTTGGGTTCCGTCCTGAGCCGACGGCACACCGGCGAGTGCGAAAAACAGGCGGGCCGACACAACCGAGCCTTCCTGCAGCAGCCTCACGATCGCGTTCAGCACGACCTGGGGAATGGGAACGATCCAGAGCAAGAAGCAGAGAGGGAAGAGGGCCTGCCGGAAGGCGTGAGTACCGAACGCAACGATAAAAGCACCGATCCACCAGACGACAAGAGCGAGCATGTTCATGGAAAGTTGCTCGTCGGGGCGCAGTTGTAAAATGTGCAATCTCGCACCGACGGTGGTAACGATCGCGGCGGCCAGCGAAAACCAGGCCAACGCCTGAGCCTGATCCGGCGGCCTGGGGCGATGCCCAATCCAGATATATCAAAGCGATGCTGACGGGAAGAATCAGCAAGATGTGGGTGTACTGACTGTCGTGCCAGGCCAGCGCAAAAGATAAGACGAGAGGACGCCACCAGATCAGCAAAGAAATCGCGCCCAAAATAAGAAAAAGAAACGGCGGCGACAACTTCGAAGTAGATTCCCGAGTGGTGGCAGTCAGCGTCATGGGATAATCCGCGAGCGACTACAGTAACGTTTTATCATCCCGCATCGAATCACAACATCGAGCGCAAGATTTCGAGCGCAAGATTGGGTCGATCAGTCCTGAAACTTCTTGCGCCTGCCATGCCCCTTCCGCCTCGCAAACATACGAGGATCGTAGTTCAACGGCACTATGTCGCGAGTGTCAATGTTTTTGTACTCGGCATGCCCCGGATTAATCGAACCGACTACCGCCCCGCTTGGCACGGCGCCTATGACTTCAATTCCGAAAGCTGCTTTTTAGCCTCTGCCGCGTCGCTGGAATTAGGATTGAGTTTCAGCGCCTGCTGCAATTGCTGGCGCGCGAGCGAGGCTTGCCCGCTTTTCGCATAGGCCATTCCAAGATGATAGTGAAAGGTCGGGTTGTCTCCGGAATTGCTCTCCTGGCCGAGTTTCAACGCTTCTTGCAATAGGCCTACGGCCAGGCGGTAGGCGCCTTTCTGATAGTAAATCCATCCCAGCGTGTCGGCGACATTGGGAGAATCCGGCAGGCCCCGCCGAGCGGTTTGCGCCAGCGACAGCGCCACGTCGAGGTTTCCACCGGTTTGCAACATGACGGAGGCAAGATAATTCGATGCCTGGGGATTTTCGGGTCGAATGGCGAGGGCTTTCTGATATGCCTCGGTCGCACCATTCCAATCCTGCCGGGACTGCAGAAGCTGACCGAGAAGAACATAGAAAGAAGCTTCCTGAGGATCGATCTTGATGCCTTGCCGGTAAGTATTGATGGCGTCGTCAATGTGCGCAGCAGTCGCTTGGGCTTGACCAAGTTTAATGCGAGCATCCGTGTTGTTTTTATCGGCCTCCAGGGCTTTGGAGAGGGCGCTTACCGCTCCATTCAAGTCTTTTTTCTGCTGCAGCAACAAGGTTCCGAGCAGATCGTAAAACCCGCTGTTCGCGGGCACTTTAGCGATCTGGAGTTCCGCAGCGGCAACCGCGGCATCGATTTGCTTTTGAGCTAGGTAGGTATTTATCAGGCCGCGGAGCGCATCGTTCGACTTCGGTTCTCGCTCAAGCGCCTGGCGGTAGGCAGTCTCGGCTTCGTGGAATCGCTTCTGAGCGAAATTTACGTTTCCCAGCTGAACGTAGCCGGCGGAGTTTCCGGGAGCGACTTCAATTGCCTTGCGTGCATCTCTGTCGGCGTCGAGGAATTGCTTTCGATTGATTTCAGAAACCGCGCGAAGAGCATATCCGTCAACGGCGGCCGGTCGCAGAGTAATCATTTGAGTGGAAGTCTGTGCGAGCGTGCCCATGTCGCCTCGTCGCATCGCCAATATGGCGAGATCGCGCTGCGCATCGGCGAGATCGGGACGCAGACGGACCGCGATCCGCCATTCACTTTCCGCTCCCTCGAGGTTCGCCGTCTTCTGGAACGCGACACCCAAATGATAATGAGCCAATCCGTTGTTGGGATCGTTCTTAACGACGGTTTGCAGTGTCGAAACGGCGCCCTTGGCGTCTCCCTCTCGAACTTGCAACTCCCCCCGGTAGATCAGGGCTTCGTTATCGCTGGGATTGGCCTTCAGAATTTCGTCATCCAGTTCGCGGGCCTGCTGCAACTGGTTGGTAAGGATTAAAAGCTCCGTGTAGGTTTTTTCGACTTGCAGGTCTTTGGGATGCTGTTGATACAGCGCCCGGTATTCGGCTGTGGCTTTGTCCAAGTCATTGTCGGCCACATAGAGCTCGCCAAGCAGGCGATAGCCAGCGGGGTTGTCGGGAAAAGTCTGTTTGGCTTGGCGGAGAAGACCTTCGGCTTCAGGCTTCTTGCCCTGAACCATGTACAAACGCGCAAGGGCGGCCACCGGCTCGGGATTATTGGGATCCGCTTGAATGCCCGCGCGGAGTTGCTGCTCTGCTTCAGGGAGCCGGTTGCGCACCTGATAGTAGTTGGCCAGCATCAGGCGCGCCTCGATTGACTTGGGATTAAGCTCGATTGCCTTCTTGAAGTTAGGCTCGGCTGCCTCGGCTTGATTGTTTTTCAGTTGCATCAGCGCGAGGTTCAGATACGAATCCCAAGCGCCCGGATCGAGTGCGATCGCCTTCTGCATTTCCTGGATAGCGGCGGGGAAGTGGGCTTGTGCGGCCAGCAGATTTGCCGCAATGAAATGAGACTTGGCATCGTCCGGACGCTCCCGCAGTAACAGATCCGCTTGTTCCTGTGCCGGCTGGAAGTTTCTGGCGGCAATTAGGAGTTTGGCCAACTCAGCCCGAGCCGGATAGTTTGTGGGTTGCAGCTCAACAGTGCGATCGAGTTCCTGATTTGCCCGCGACCACTGCTGCAGCTTGAGATAAGCCAGCCCCAATTGGTAATGCGCCGCCGCAAAGGTGGGATCGACACCGATGGCATTGCGAAACTCGATCGCAGCCTCCTCAAACTTCCCCTTTTCGAAATAAGCTTGGCCGCTTTCAAGATATTTTTGCCTGCGGATGTTGGGGTCGCGGGAGCAGGAGGTAAAGAGTGCGGCAATTAGAGCCAGCAGTAAAGTCAGACGGAAAACGGTAGAAATCCTCACTATCACTATAAGAGACCTCCCGAAACCAGTCCAAGTCGTACTTCCGGCCATTACAGAATATAAGGGAGCAATTGGGGCACCACAAGAAACTGTAGTACCCGCCCGCCCTTTTTCTGTCATTCAACCTGCCAGAGCAGGCACCTTCCCGAACGTCCAGCGATTTCTTCGACTCGATTTCGCCCGCGGAAAGTCCTGAAATGGGATGGGTGAGCATCAGGACGCCTGCGAATTGAATAGGTTGCAAGGGTTTGCAACGTGTTGCAGAAATTATCAGTCTTGACAGTTATTTAATTCGCGCTAAAGTGACAGAGTGCCGAGCCCCATCGGACTCGCACTAGGAGTCTCCCCCACCTGTGAAATTACCGAGGAATAGGGATGACAATGAATAGGGCAATTCGAATTTCTTTGTGGGTGGGAATAGCGGCGCTCTCTCTTGGGACTTGGGCCGTTGCTCAAACCTCTGTAACTCTGACCGGTCCCCCCCCCGGCTATGTCTACGACAATATCTATGTGAGCCCCTACTACGCTACGGTGGGCGGAGTCACGAATACGCCGGTTGTCTGCGATGACTTCGGCGATGACAGCACATTGTCAACGTGGAAAGCTACCATCACCCCTTTTTCCAGCATTTCGGGCACAAACACGTCGTGGGGTTTGGCGGGCAAGACCTTAGCGCAGTATGACGCGGTAGGATGGCTGACTCTGCAGGTGCTTCAACAGACCCCCGGTACGACGGGTCAAATCATTTACTCTTTCGCCGATTGGGCGCTGTTCGACCCGACTGGAGTCGCCAGCTACCTAACCAGTAATCCCATCAACAGTGGCGCACTCACCACTGGTGCCCTCTGCAACGATATTTTTGGTTCGGGGGCGTTTAATTCCGGCGTGTGTACCTCCGGAATCGGCGGTTTGCTGGCGTCAGCGTACGGCGCTGCCGTTCCCAGCGGTGGATACAATTTGGAGATAATCTCTCCTGACCTAAACGGTGCCATCTGCAAGGCGGGAAGTGGCTGTCCTGCCCAGGAGTTTGTGGCCGTGGTTCCCGAGGGGGGAGCGGCTGTGGGGTATCTCTTCCTGGCTGGGTTGTGCTGCTTCGGCGCCATGTTTCTTCGGTCTCGGCGGCAAGTTAGCACGGTTTCAGCTGCCTAGAGAGAGTCACCCTTCCCTAATTAGCAAAAGGCGTGCCGAACTTGGCACGCCTTTTGCTTTGTCTTGGCTAACTATAACGGTATGGCTTACCAGGGGCTCGGGAGCACTCAATCGCTGCCAGCTTCTGTTTCCGGCTGGGTGAGCTTGGCATTTGCCTCCTTATGCGCTTCCTCGACCTGCTCCGGAGTCAGCATCTTGGTGAGAAGACTCTTCGCTTGGGACGCGCGTTCGAGTGCCACAAGGTACCAACTATACGCACGAACTGCATCCTGCGGCCCGGTTCGGCGTGCTAGATAGATTTGCGCCAGGGCTAGTTGAGCCGCCGGCAGCCCAGCATCGGCCGCCTTCTGAAGCAGGACAAATTCGTTGCGGAAGCCGACACGATCCGCCGCATTGGCAGAACCTTCCAGATTCATCTGGCCGCCTCCCGAATGGCTTAAGGTCATATACAGGAGTTCGATGCGGCTGGAAACACCCAGCTTCTCGAAGATGCGAAACAAGTGATTCTTGACGGTGTGTTGGCTCAACTCCAGGCGGTCGGCTATCTCGCGATTGCTCAGACCCTCAGCCAGGCAACGAACCACTTGAACCTCACGTTTCGAAAGCACGCTCAGGCCGCGGGCGTTGACCGTCCTCACGGTGGGAGCGCTGGCCAACGCTTCCATGGCGAGCGATATCTCCCGACTGCTCGCCCATATTTGTCCTTGATGCACGCAGCGAATGGATTTGCGAAGCTCATCGATAGGGTCGCTCTTGCCGAAGATACCTTTTGCCCCAGCGCGAAACGCGTTCAAAACCATCTCGTCGTTCAAGGAATCCATCAACACAATGGCCTTGACATTCGGGGCTGCGGCGCGCAATTCGCGCAAGACTTCGAAACCGCGAGAAGGACGCTCATCCAGATTGGCGCTGATTACCAGGACATCGGTATCCAGGCCAGTAACTGCGGAGACTAAACGGCGGGACTCTGAATCGAAAGGAATTACTTCAAACTGGGGGTCGAGCTTCAAGGCCTCGGCCAGCAGGCTGGTATGAATGCGAGAACTTTCGGCTACCAGCACTCGGATCTTGGTGGTTCGGGTCTTCGTTTCGCTCAAAATGGTCCCCCTTGACGCCGGCCGGATCGCGGGTTTGAATTGCGTACTGTTAACCTGTCTGTTTTCAAGCAACCCCGGGAAAACCGGGGAGTTCGGTTCCTTGCGCCTTTCTTGCAAAATACACCCCCGGGCAACGGGAGTTGCAATGCTTTTCACCACTCATTTTGCTCTGTCGAAGCCGCAATCCGGACCGCTTTTCTCTGCGTCCAGCAGTTTCGGTCAAACTCGGTTGAGGATGAGTTAAAACCTTCGCAGTCAGTCTGTTGCATCGCAACATAGAATTCCTGCCGGCGCAAAGTCATTGGACTGAAACTCCATTTCCGGTTAGGCCCTTAGTCTCAATCGATAGGTAGATCTCACTATGGATGTTAGAGAATATCATACTGGGGTATTTCTAGCCATTGCAGAGATCTGCAATTGCCTTTAGTTTCTATTTGCGTTGTGCTTCCTCCCCCCTTGAGCAGACCCTGTCGTTCCTGTTCGGATGCGGCGGCAAAGAAAGTTCGTAACGCTTCACAATCTTGAATCACAATTTCATACGACGTTCCACGAAGCCTGGCGAGCAGCTTTGAACGGTATAATTGCGATAGACATGATAGAGATTATTGGCCCGCCTATAGCACTTTAGTGGACTGGGAAACGGTAATCGCATCGAGTACATTGAGTAACGATCCATCGAGACGAAAACGCATTTGATGTAGCGGGAAGCCAGATCTCCCCCGGCGACCCGACCGTTGGTGTCTCCCCCCGGAAATCTCGTCGCTGAGATTTCAAAACAATTGGCAAGGTGTGTCTGATTTTCGGGTCACTGAGAGATGTGACTTAGAGGGCGAAGCTATGGCCGTCAGCAGTGTAGCGTTGGATTTCTCGCAAGCAATTCCTCCAGTCGAAGTCGCGGCCGAGTGCTGGTATGGCCTGCAAACGCGGCCCCGGCACGAAAAGATTGTGGCGCAGCGGCTGGAAGAGCGAGGCGTGACGGCCTTTCTGCCTCTGATTACGGAAACCCATCGCTGGAGCGATCGCAAGAAGACTGTGGAGTTGCCGCTGTTCAGTTGTTACGTGTTCGCGAAATTCACGCCGAACCGGACGGAACGCTTACGCGCGCTTCGCGTTGAAGGAGTATTCAGTCTGGTGGGTGCCGGAGGCGAAGGTACGCCGATTCCGGATACACAAATCGAGACGGTTCGCAATCTGGTCGAAACCGAATTGCCGTGGTCCGCTCACCCTTTTCTCAAGATCGGTCAGCGAGTGCGCATTCGCAGCGGCGCTCTCGATGGCATGGAAGGCATTCTCCTCTCGCGCAATGGTGACCAAACTCTAGTGATTTCCATCGATGCGATCCAACGATCGCTTGCGGTACGCGTCGAAGGATATGAAGTCGAACCGGCCTGATCGTTTCCGAAATAGCGTTTCCCAGCAGTGCAAACCTTACCTCCCATGGCTCCCAATACAATTGAAACCCTCCGCTTGCTCATCGTAAGCAGCGAAGTTTCGGTTCTTCGTCTGCTGGGCTCGACCGCGCAGTCCAACTCCTGGCGTCTGGAAACCTCGGCGAGCGGTTGGGACGCGATGGAGCGAGTGCAATCCGATACTGCGCCCCATCTCCTCCTGTTGGATCTTCCGCGGGGCGACGGCGATGGTCTTCACCTGTTGCCGTGGCTGCGCAGGCTTCGGCCCGAGCTTCCAATTTGCGTGCTGTGCGACCACGAAGACGCAGGCCGGCAAAAGGAAGCGACCCGCATGGGCGCGAAGGAAGTGCTGACTCGTCCGGTCACGCGAGAACAGATCGAATCTCTGGTGAACCGGCACCTGTGTACGGCGAACGATTGCGGCGAAGCGGAAATCGCGAGCGAGGACATTGAATCCGTGGGCGAGGACGAATTTTTCCTCAGTATCACTCCCGTCATGCAACAGCTTCGCGCCCAGGCGGAATTACTGGCGCAGGCAGATGTTCCGGTGCTGATTCTGGGCGAGCCTGGCAGTGGCAAAGGCACCGTGGCCCGCATGATTCACCAGATGTCGGTTTACTCGGGCTTTAATTTCTTGAGAGTGAATTGCGCCGAAATGCCGGGAGATCTGCTGGAGATTGAACTTTTCGGCCGCGAAAACGGTTATTCGGGATCTTCACAAGGCGCTCGAAAGCCGAGTCTGGGAAAACTCGAAATCGGCCAAAAGGGCACGCTTCTACTCGATGAAATCACGCAGATGCGCTATGGCTCTGCAAACCAGGCTGCTCAAGGTGCTGCAGGACAAGAGATTTTTACGATCGGGCGATCCCAAGCCGGTCGAAGTGGATGTTCGTATTCTTGCGGCCAGCAGCGATCAGTTGGACCGCGCTCTGGCGGAGAAGCGACTCGACACAGACCTGTATTACCGGCTCAGCGCATTCACTGTGCATGTTCCCGCCTTGCGGCAGCGTAAAGAGGAGATCAAACTTCTTCTGCGCTATACGATGCACAAGCTGGCGAAGCACTATGGCTTGCCTCCGCGAGAATTCACGCAATCGGCATTGACCGCCTGCCAGAACCACTCCTGGCCGGGAAATTTGAGAGAATTGGAGAGCTACGTAAAGCGTTATCTGGTGGCTGGCGATGAAGAGTTCTACAGCGCCGGCGGGGAACTGCCTGCTCGAAGCAACGGAAACCGCTCCCTCATGGAAGTGAAGGCCGGCGATGCGACGCCGACAACGTTGAAGTCCATGATTCAAAGCGTGCGGTCGGAGACCGAGAGAAATGCCATCGCTGCGGCGCTTCAGAAGACTGGATGGAACCGAAAGGCTGCGGCCCGATTGTTGGGTGTAAGCTATCGTTCTATTCTGTACAAGATTGACCAATACCAGATGAGCGCTCCGGAATCCTATATTTCGTCCTTGTCGGAAACCAGATCAGATGTTTCCATTGAGGCCAAAGGGAGCGGAAAAGCAAGTTGAGTCGAGAGACGATCAGCATGGGCGCGGAAAATAAAGAAATCGGGATGACGATGCAGCGGGGAAACTCGCGAACGACCGTCCTGTTCGGTGTGCTGATTTTTCTTTTTGCGTCCGCAGCAGTCTTCGCGCAAGCGGGTTCAGAAACCCCGGCGCCCGCCACCGCAAGCCCTGGGGCTTCAGCCACCCCGACCGTTGACGCCCTGGCAACGAAGGCGCACGACGACAGTTTCGTCATCGGCAACGACGATGTGTTGGCGATCAATGTGTGGAAGGAGCCGGATGTATCGAAGTCCATCCCGGTGCGGTCGGACGGGAAGATCTCGTTGCCCCTGGTTGGAGAGGTACAGGCTGCAGGCCGCACCCCGCTGAAGCTGGAACAGGAAATTGCCGCTCGGCTGAAGAATTACATCGCTGAACCGGAAGTCACGGTCATCGTTCAGCAAATCAACAGCCAGAAGTTCAATATTTTGGGAATGGTGAACAAGCCGGGGTCGTACCCGATTAGCAACTCGGCAACTGTGCTTGATGCGATCGCATTGGCCGGCGGCTTCCGTGACTTTGCGAAACAGAAGGCTATTTACGTGCTTCGTCAGAATGCAGACGGCACCCAGACCCGGCTGCCCTTTAACTACAAGGAAGTGGTAAAGGGCCGGAATCCAGCCCAGAACATCAAGCTTCAGCCTCGCGACACGATCGTCGTTCCGTAGACATGAAACTATCGCTCAAAATCTGCGTCGGGTTGATGTTGCTACCGACTGCGTGCCTCTGGTCGCAAGTGGATAACGCACCTACACAACCTGCGACCGCCAATGCACCGGACAACAACGACAGTCGAATGCTGACTCCTCCTCCGGTAAGCGGTCAATCGTATCCGACGTCTTTTGGTGCGAGCGAGCGGTCGAACATCCTGCGCGGAGGACTTGCGTTTACCCCGGCATATACCGACAACGCGGTGGGTTCGGTCACGGGCCACCCGGTGAGCGATGTGAGCTACTCAGTAGCGCCCTTCATCGCGCTCGACGAGACTACTTCGCGGCTGCATTGGGTTTTGAACTACGCGCCCGGATTCACCTTCTATCAGCGGCTGAGTTCAAGGAACGAAACGGACCAGAACGCTTCCATCGACCTGCAGTACCGGCTGAGCCCGCACGTGACTTTCAGCGCCAAAGATGGCTTTCATAAAACGTCCAATGTATTTAACCAACCGGACCTGGCCGGAGCCGCAGCGGTTTCCGGAGGAACGCAAGAGCCGAACTTTTCGGTGATCGCGCCGATTGCCGATCAACTCAATAACGCTGGGAATGTGGGCCTCAACTATCAATTCGCCGTCAATGGAATGATCGGAGCCAGCGGAACGTTTTCGAATTTGCACTATCCAAATCAAGCCGAGGTTCCGGGCCTGTTTGACTCCAGTTCTCAGGGGGCATCGGTCTTTTATTCGCTCCGAGTGTCGAAGATGAACTACATCGGCGCGACCTATCAATACCAGCGATTGGTATCGTACCCAACGCTTGGAGAGAGCGAGACACAGACTCATGCGGTGTTCCTCTTCTACACGCTTTACGCCACGTCGAGTTGTTCACTCTCGGTTTTCGGAGGGCCGCAATATTCGGATACAGTGCAGCCACCGATTGGTGCGCTGATGATCCAATTGCCTGAGGCGCGAGCGTGGACTCCCGCCGCCGGCGGCAGTATGAGTTGGCAAGGCCGCCTCACTAACATTGCCATCAGCTACTCTCACATTATTTCCGGCGGTGGAGGCTTGAGCGAAGCAGTAAAGATGGATAGTGCGACCGCGTCAATTCGGCGACAGATTGCGCGCAGGCTCAGCGGTTCGATAGCCGGCATGTACGCGCAAAACGATCTTCTCGGTTCCGCAGCGACGGGAACGAATGGTCATACGGTCTCGGGAACCGCGTCACTCCAACAAGATTTCGGTCAGCATATCAATGTCCAACTTGGCTATACGCGGCTACACCAGAATTACGGCGGTGTCGCTGTTCTGGCGGCGACTCCCAATACCAATCGCGAATTTGTTTCAATCTCCTATCAGTTTTCCAGGCCTCTGGGAAGATGAATTCTATGGTTGACGAGCTCGACGAGAACAGTGGCGCAGGCTTCGATCTTCAGCATTGGCTGGGAGTCGCACGGCGCCGCCACATGCAGTTTCTGATCCCACTTTTCGTGGGTTGGGCGATGGTGTGGGCGGCGAGCTGGGTGCTGCCGCCGCGCTATCAATCGACCACGCTTATCCTGGTGGAACAGCCCACCATGCCGAAGGATTACGTCACGCCCAATGTGAACGATGATCTGCAGGATCGCATGCAAAGCATTACCCAGCAGATTCTCAGCCGCACACGGCTTTTGCATATCATCGACCAATTAAATCTCTATGTCGATCCGCACTCGCAGCCGTCACCCGATCAGAAGGTTGACCGCATGCGCAAGGATATCGATATCGAACTCGTAAAAGATGCGCGTAATCAGATCACGGCGTTCAATGTTTCCTATTCGTCGCGAGATCCGCATCTGGCGCAACAGGTGACGAGCGAACTTACCAATCTATTCATTAACGAAAATCTGGAAGTGCGCCAGCAGCAGTCGGAAGATACGACGAAGTTTCTGGAGAGCCAGCTCGAGACGGCTCGCGCAAGATTTTGTCCGATCAGGAAGATAAGATCCGCCAGTTTAAAGCTCAGCATCCGGGAGAATTACCGGCCCAGGTCGGAAGCAACCTGCAGATTCTGGCCGGCCTGCAGACCCAGTTGCAGACCGAAGAAGACGCATTGAATACTGCCAAGCAGCAGCGGGTGTACCTCGAAACTTTGATGACACAATACCGCTCGTTGCAGGGCACGCCGAAGACTTCAGGCGGGGTTGCCGACGTCGGCTTGCCTGCGATCGACGGGGAGTTGGAGAAGCTCAGGGCGCAACTGGCGGATCTCAGTTCCCATTACACGGACCGTCACCCCGATGTTCGCAAGCTCAAGCAGCAGATCGCCGAAACCGAAAAGACGCGAGACCGCATCGTCGCGGACCTTAAGGCGAAGGCCTCGGCTCCGCCGGAGGACGCAGCGACCACCACTCCGGATCCCTCCACCATGACCGACGCTGCTTCGCCGATGGTTCAGCTGCAAGGTCAGATGCAGTCCAACCGCGTGGAGATTGCGAACCGGGAGCGCGCGGTGGCAGAGTTAAAGACAAAGGTTGTCGACTATCAGGCACGCTTGAATCAGGAGCCAATACGCGAGCAGCAACTTTCGGACTTGACGCGCGGATACGAGCAGTCCAAAGCAAATTACGACGGACTTCTGAAGAAGAAGAACGAGTCCGCCATGGCCACCAGCATGGAACTGCTGCAACAGGGTGAGCGCTTCCGCATCATCGATCCGCCGAGCCTGCCGGTAAAACCCGAGTTTCCCAATCGGCTGAAGTTCTGCGGCATTGGGCTGGGAATCGGATTGGCCCTGGGCGTGGTTGTAGCCGGCGGCCTCGAAATGATGGACGACCGGATTTACGACGAGAAGGAGTTGAAGAAACTGTTGCCGGTCGCGGTGATCTCGGAAATCCCAGCGATCGCCGCTCCCGCGGACGAGCGACGGGAGCGCCGGACCCTATGGATAGGATGGGCGACAGCGGCAGTTGGTATCTGTTACGATTTTGGCCGGAACCGCATTCAGTTACCTGCGCGGCTAGGGAATTCCCCATGTATAAATCCTTTTACAGCCTGAAGCGCAATCCCTTTGACATCACGCCCGATCCTTCGTTCCTGTTTCCCACGAACAGGCATAACGAAGCGTTGGCGGCGCTTTATTACGGCGTGCGGCGGCATAAAGGGTTCGTGGTGCTGACGGGAGAAGTGGGGACGGGCAAGACTGTTCTGCTGCACTACGTGCTGCAACTTTTCAAGCAGAGCAAAGATGTCGCATACGCCTACATTTTTAACGGGCGTCTTTCTCCCGTGGAGTTTTTGCAGTACTTCGCCAGCGATCTGGGACTGCCAGCCACCAGCAAGAACAAAGGTGAATTGCTGCTGCAGATCGCTCATTACGTCATCGGGCGCAGCCAGAGAAACCTGACGACCGCCCTGGTGGTGGACGAAGCGCATCATCTTTCCGCGGAAATTCTGGAGGAGATCCGGCTCCTGAGCAATCTGGAAACTCCCCAGGAGAAGTTGCTGCAGATTCTGCTGGTGGGACAGCCCGAACTGGATGAAAAACTAGACTCCGTGAGCTTGCGCCAGTTGAAGCAGAGAATTGCGCTGCGTTCTCATCTTCTACCTCTGAATTCAGAGGAGACGAAGGGATATATGGAACGACGGCTTCAGCTTGCCGGTTGCCCCTATCCCTCGGCCTTGTTTCCGCCGGAAACCGTCGCTGCGGTGTATCAGCACTCCCAAGGACTTCCGAGATTGATCAATACGATCTGCGAAAATGCGCTGATTGCGGCTTATGCAAGACAGATGCGAAGTGTGAGCCCGGACATCATCGACGATATCGCAACGGACTTCCGTCTTGGAATTCAAACTCCCGCGCTGGAGAGAAGCAGGTCCGACGAACTCGATGCGCGGAAAGCAGCCCAGACATTGCTCCAGCTCTATGCCCATCTGCAGGCCGAGCAAAAGCGGGAAGAAGACGGAAGAACGCGCGTGCGCTTACGGGTTGCCGAATAATGAGCAATATATTTGACGCGTTACAGAGGGCCGAGGCGGAGAACGCCGGAAGCGAAGGCTCGGGGCTGGCACTGGCCACGGAACTGCTGCGCTCCGCCGAACAGAAGATGCGCGAGTCCGGGCTGAATGTTGAACAGCAGCCCCGCGTGGATGCGTTCGATGCTGACCCTCCAGCTCCGGCCACCGAGGAGATAGAGCGCTGCCCGGTGCTGACGGTTTCCATCCGGCAAGAGAGCCGGCTGGTCTCCGTGGCAGAGGAAGGAAGTTTGGGCGCAGAGAAATTCCGCTTTCTTGCTGTCCGCCTGCGCCAGCTTCGGCAGAGTCGCCCTCTTAAAAAGATCCTGATTACCAGCACCATTCCGCAGGAGGGCAAGAGCACGATTTCCGCGAATCTCGCTTGCACGCTGGCGCGCAGAAAAAACCAGAAAACGCTGCTACTGGAAGGCGATCTGCGCCGGCCGAATATTGCGAACCAATTCGGGATTGGCAAGCACCCCGGGCTTTGCGAATGGCTGGGTGGGCAAACGGAAAGTATCAATATCTACAAATTGGAAAGTCTCGGACTCTGGGTGTTGCCCGCTGGCGCTGCACCGCAAAATCCCCTGGAGTTGATGCAGTCAGGAAAACTATCGCTCCTCATGGACCACCTGGAATCGTGGTTCGACTGGATCGTCATCGATTCTCCACCAGTACTGCCACTGGCGGACGCCAGCCTGTGGTCCCGCCTGGCAGACGGAATTCTGCTGGTCACACGAAGAGGTACCACAGAAAAACAGCAGCTGAAGCGGGCCTCGAGGCCATTGAGAAATCGAAACTGTTAGGAGCGTTAGTGAACAGCAGCGCCAACGTGGCCCACAGTGATTATTACAACGGTACAGTACGACTGCAGCCGACACCCCCAAGGAATAAGCAAACCTCAGCAAGCGTCCAATATTTTTGTTCCACTCCCCCGTAATCCCCTAGCAGTCAGCAAGCTCCTGGGCCCTATCCCAAGCAGCAAATCAGCGGAGGACATTGTGCACGCACGACGCTCTGGCAGTAACGGCATAACTTTGGGCGCGCTCTCCGAGGCCGCATCCAGCGGGGAACGCGCTGTCTTAAATCCGGAAACCTTCCGGCGAATGATTACTCTGGAAAGAAAGAGAAGCGAGCGTTCGCGGAAGCCATTCATACTCTTGCTCCTGGATATGGGCGACCGCCCGTCTAATAAGAACGGGAAAATTCTCGGAAAGATTTCGTCGGTGCTATCGGCGTTAACCCGCGATACTGACGTTACTGGTTGGTACTCCGAGGAAAGCGTAGTCGGAGTGATGTTCACCGAGATCGCCGCCGAGGATTGCGCTTCGATCCCGAGCACCATCATCACGCGGGTCACGGATACGTTACGCAGCAATTTGAGCTCTCGAACAATTCAACCGCGTGAGAATCTCGTTCCACGTTTTTCCCGACCAGTGGGATCACGAAGATCAGGACGGAACGAGCAATCCGACGCTGTACCCCGATCTGTCGCAGCGCGAAGATGGCAGGAAAGTGTTCCGCGTCTTGAAGCGGACGATGGATATAGTGGGCAGTGCGATGGCGCTGATATTTCTGCTACCGGCGTTCCTGGTGATTGCTCGGCGTAGTCAAAGGGACATCAAAGGGACCGATTTTCTTTCGGCAGCGGCGGATTGGCCAGCACGGCAAGTCGTTTGTGTTTCTGAAATTCAGATCCATGCATGTGAACAACGATGCTGCGATTCACAAAGCGTACGTTCAAAAACTGATTGCCGGAAAAGCCGAGAAACAGCCATCGAACGGAAGCGGGGAAGGCGTTTACAAACTAACCCACGATCCCCGGATCACCAGAGTCGGAGCGTTCTTGCGCAAAACCAGCCTGGACGAGCTTCCTCAGTTCATCAATGTCTTGAAGGGTGAAATGTCGTTAGTCGGGCCCCGCCCTCCGGTTCCATACGAGGTCGAGGCATATGACATCTGGCATCGCGCGCCGATTGCTCGAAGCCAAGCCTGGGATCACCGGACTTTGGCAAGTGAGTGGACGCAGCCGCGTGAAATTCGACGACATGGTTCGCCTCGACTTGCATTACGCGCGCACCTGGTCCCCTGGACAGATATGAAGATCCTTTGGCGTACTCCTGGAGCAGTTGTTCTGGGAAGCGGCGCTCACTAAAGAAACTCCGCTCACCCTCCCTACTTTGTTCGCCTCCGGTGAAAACAATGATCACAATTGATAAAGTCTTCCGAAGAAACTGCGATACACGCGCAAGAAAATGCAGCTCTGATTAAGTTTGGAGTTGTAGGCTATGGCTACTGGGGGCCGAACGTTGTCCGAAATCTTGACCGGCTGGACGAAACCAAAGTCGTGGCCGTGTGCGACAAGAGCACCGCGGCCCAGCGGAAAGTGGCAAAAGCCTATCCGGATGTCCTGGTGACGGACGATTCGGCAGAGTTGATGTCTTCTCCTGATATCGATGCCATCGCCGTAGTAACGCCGGTGTGGACGCACTATGAACTGGCGAAAGCGGCTCTTGAAAATGGCAAACATGTTTTTGTGGAGAAGCCCTTCACCAGCAATGCGGCTCAAGCTCAGGAACTAATCGAATTGGCGGCGCGGAAGAATCTGAAAATCATGGTCGACCATACCTTCTTGTTCACGGGGGCGGTCCAAAAGATCAAGCAACTCCTGCAGGACGACGCGCTCGGCAAGCTGTATTACTACGATTCCACTCGAGTGAATCTCGGTCTCTTTCAGCATGACGTCAATGTCGTCTGGGATCTTGCTCCTCACGATCTGTCGATCATCGACCACCTGATCCAGAAGACTCCCGAAGCCATTTCTGCCACGGGCCAGACTCATCTCAACGGACACGAAGACGTAGCCTTCATCACTCTGTATTTTCCCGACAAGGTCATTGCCCACATCAACGTGAACTGGCTGTCGCCCGTGAAAGTTCGAACAACCTTGATCGGCGGCGAGAAGAAAATGCTGGTGTGGAACGATCTTGAAGCCGACGAAAAGATCAAGATCTACGACAAGGGCGTAAATGTCACCAGCCGCGAAGGGCTTTACAACTTGCTGGTGAACTATCGGTCGGGCGACATGTGGGCTCCGCAGATCGAACAGATCGAAGCGCTGACCAGGGAATTGTCGTACTTCGTCGATTGCATTGCCAAGGATGAAACCCCCGTAAATGATGGAGAAGCTGGCCTCCGCGTGGTGAGGATGTTGGAGGCAGCAAACGAGTCCATCCGACAGCGAGGTGCGCTCGTTTATCTCTAACCCGTCACTGCTTGAGTGCGCAAGTTTGACCGCCCGATACCTCCTTCCTGCTGACCTCGCGTTTCCAGAGAAAGCATCCACCCAATGAATGAATACGTAGCGATCGGTTCCCACGTCAAACTGGGCAAAGACGTTAAGCTGTCCAAGTTCATCAACCTCTATGGATGCGAGATCGGGGACGAGACGAAAATTGGCGCTTTCGTTGAGATTCAAAAAAACGCCACCGTTGGGAAACGGTGCAAGATCTCAAGCCACACATTTATTTGCGAAGGCGTCATTATCGAGGACAACGTCTTCATTGGCCACGGCGTAATGTTCATCAACGATTCTTACCCGCGCGCCACCGCCGCCACCGGAGGTCTGCAGACCGAAGCCGACTGGAAGGTTGAGAAGACGATTATCAAGAGAGGCGCCTCCGTTGGGTCCGGGGCCACCATCCTCGCCAACCTCTGCATCGGTGAAAACGCCATCGTCGGAGCGGGGGCGGTCGTCACGAAAGACGTTCCACCGAATACTATCGTTGCCGGAAATCCGGCTAAAGTTCTGCGTTATATCGAACAGACCGTGGAGGTCGCAAGGTGAGCATTTCTAACAACATTCCTTTTCTTGATCTGGTTACCCCTCACGTTGAACTTGAGCCCGAACTTTTGCAGGTCTTCAGCCATGTGCTGCACACTGCCGCATTCGTTGGCGGTCCCATGGTGGAGAACTTTGAGAAAGAGTTCGCCGAATTCTGCGCCACGGACCACGCGGTTGCAGTGAATAGCGGTACCGACGCGCTGCGTTTTGCTCTCATGGCGGCGGGACTAAAGCAGGACGATGCAGTCGTTACTGTCTCGCATACGTTTATCGCAACCACGGAAGCAATATCCCAGGCAGGTGGACGGCCTGAGTTTGTCGATATCGACTCCCGCACCTACAACATGGATCCCGAGAAGCTTCGGGAATATCTCGAGCAGCGGCTGCACAAGGGATGCCGCTGGCAAGCTGGTGAGCCGTCGTAGCGGACGTCCGGTCACGGCAGTGGTTCCGGTTCATCTGTACGGGCAAATGGCTGACATGGATGCAATCCAGGAACTGGCGAAGCGCTTCGGCTTGATTGTGATTGAGGACGCATGCCAGGCTCACGGCGCCGAGTATTTTTCGCGCAAGCACAACCGCTGGTTCAAAGCTGGTTCGATGGGCCAGGCTGCCGCATTCAGTTTCTATCCTGGCAAGAATCTTGGTGCATGCGGAGAAGGCGGAGCGATAACCACAAACCAGGCGACGATAGCCCAGAAAAGCAGGATGCTTCGCGATCATGGACAGGCGAAGAAGTACTACCATGACCTCGAAGGTTATAACGGCAGGCTGGATGCGATTCAATGTGGAATTCTCAGCGTCAAGTTGGCCCATCTTGATCGCTGGAACAAAAGCCGGCAGCAGTTGGCGGGAAAATACAACGAAGAGTTCATCGCGTCGGCGGCCAATGTGGTCACGCCTTTTGAGCCAGAGTCGTCCCGTGCGGTATATCACCTGTACGTCGTTCAGGTAGACGATCGCGAGGCGCTGCAGACAAGTCTTGCGAATGCGGGAATCGGAACGGGAATTCATTACCCAGTTCCGCTCCATCAGCAGAAAGCATACGCTCACCTCGGGTACAAGACCGGAGACTTCCCGGTTACCGAGAGGCTGGCTCGGCGGATCGTTTCCTTGCCGATGTTCCCGCAGATGACGAATGTGCAGGTTGTCCGCGTGGCTGATGAAGTGACGGAATCGACCTCTCGGGCCCTCCAAACAGTCGGCGCACTGGCGCGCTAGCATGGCTGCTGGATTGAACATGAATCCCTCGGGTGTTCGCAACACAATCGTTCGTTCACAGAAAATGGGAACAGTGCCCCGCTACGTCGTCATCACTCCCGCTCGGAATGAGGCGCGATTCATTGAGCTGACGATCAAGTCTGTTGTGGCACAGACCATCCGTCCGGTGAAATGGGTGATCGTTAGCGATGGATCGACGGATGGAACGGACGAAATCGTTAGTCGCTACACGCTGCAGTACCCGTGGATTGAACTTTTGCGGATGCCCGAACGGAAGGAGCGTCACTTTGCAGGAAAGGTGCATGCTTTCAATGCTGGATTGGCAATAGTCGCCGACCTTCAGTTTGAAATCATCGTCAGTCTTGACGCAGACATATCCTTCGATGCTGACTATTTCTCATACTTACTCGAAAAACTCCACTCGGACCCCAAACTTGGAGTTGTGGGGACACCTTTCTTCGACGGCCCCAACGGAGTTTACGATTATCGCTTCGTGAATATCGAACATGTGTCCGGTGCGTGTCAGGTCTTTCGACGTAGCTGCTTCGAAGAAATCGGCGGGTACCAACCGATGAAGGGCGGAGGTATCGACTACTTGGCCGTCCTCACCGCTCGGATGAAAGGTTGGAAAACGCGTACCTTTACCGATAAGGTCTGCAATCACCATCGCGAAATGGGCACAGCCCAAAAGGGGATTCTGCAAGCCAAATTCAAGTACGGTGTCAAAGATTATGAGTTTGGCAATCACCCGATTTGGGAGATTGCGCGTTCGCTTTACCAGATACAGAAGCGGCCATTCGTCATTGGTGGCTTTGCTCTGTTGGTGGGATATCTGTGGGCATTCTTTAATAATGAGCAAGGGGCAGTACCGCACCAGGTCAAAAGATTTGTCAGGCGGGAGCAGATGGCCAGACTCCACAAGCTGCCAGGGATCCAAAGAATCTTGCCAAACACGATTGGCGCCGAGAGATAGCTCGTCGTCCCCTCTTGAGCAGACTGGTATGGAAATCACTGACGAACGTAATCTGAGGACAGGCGCTCTTATCGTGAATGCCGACGACTGGGGCAGAGATCGCGAAAACACGGATCGCATTCTGGAATGCGTCACAAACCACACGGTTTCGTCAGCAAGCGCGATGGTCTTCATGACCGACTCCGAGCGAGCCGCTGGCTTGGCCCAGGAATACGGTGTCGATACCGGTCTGCACATCAACTTCACATCTCCCTTTTCCGCACCATACTGCAATCCGAAATTGCGAGAACACCAAGGGAAACTAGCCAAATACCTGACCTCCAACCGGCTAGCAAAGGTTTTGTACCATCCAGGGCTAACAGAATCATTCGACTACGTACTGAGGTCGCAAATCGAAGAGTACGAGAGATTGTACGCTGTTAAGGCAGCCAGAATGGACGGCCATCATCATATGCATCTGTGCCCAAACGTTCTAATGGGAGGACTCTTGCCCGCTGGGACGGTCGTGCGTCGTAGTTTTTCATTTCTGCGGGGAGAAAAGGGTCGTGCGAATCTTTATTGGCGAAGAGTTATTAACTCAATGCTGGCAAGGCGTTACCGTATTACTGATTTCTTCTTTTCATTGCCCCCGCTCACTCCCATTCGTCTGAAAACGATTGGTTGTCTGGCTTCCAACTCGGTCGTTGAGGTGGAAACTCACCCGGTCAACTCTGACGAATATGGGTTCCTGAATTCAGGAGCTTTCTCGCAGTGGAAGGACGCTGTCCAACTGGCATCATTTTCTCACTACTTCAATTAAGATTTTCCGTCGTATTTCGGAGAGGTCGCCGTTGGTAAGGCAGCAGCTAGGTGTCCTGGTTGTGGTGGAAAAATCCATCCGAGGGTTCGAATCCCTTCCCTCTCCGCCAATTTCTACTGAAGTCTTGCAAGCAGGGTGGTCCGAGCAGAACGGCCTCAATCCTCTGTTGAAACACCCTCCAAGCACCACGGAACCATCTCTCTTGCAATCTGATGCTTTTGAGTCGGCGAATATCATGACAAGACCGCGGGCTGTGAACTCATACGAATCAGGGGATATTAGGCATATCGCGGTTTGCGTTTGCACGTATCGACGACCGGCATCCTTATCGCGACTTTTGGTCGAACTGCAGAAGCAGGACACCGGCGGCATTTTCGATTATTCCATCGTGATCGTGGACAACGATGACCAGCGTTCGGCGGAAACTACCGTAAACGAATTGAAGGCAATTTCTCAGATTCCGATCATTTACTGCAATGAACCACGTCAGAACATCGCCCGGGCTCGGAATATGGCAGTGGAGATCGCGAATGGTGAGTTCGTCGCTTTTATTGATGACGACGAATTTCCCGGCGAGTGCTGGCTGCTGAACCTTTTCCAGGCCTGCACGCAGTATCAAGTGGACGGCGTGCTGGGACCTGTGTTGCGCCATTTCGATGAAATACCGCCGCGTTGGCTGGTGAAGAGCAACTTCTACGTTCGCCCAAGGCACGAGACCGGATTCGTGATGGAATGGATGGAGTGTCGAACCGGCAACCTATTGCTGGACAGACATGTCTTTGGCCCTGGCGAGATACCGTTCCGTCCAGAATTTCGTACGGGAGAGGATCGAGACTTTTTTCGCCGCAAAATTGACCAAGGGCGCACGTTCATTTGGTGCAATGAAGCGCCGGTGTATGAGACAGTACTGCCATCACGCTGGAAGTGCGGGTTCATGCTGCGGCGAGCCTTGCTTCGAGGGGCTACGGCGGTGTTGCACCCGACGTTCGGATCGTGGAACATCGTGAAATCCATCACGGCAGTGCTCCTGTACACGGTCGCACTACCGTTCTCGTTCCTAATTGGTTATCACCATTTTATGAGCCTGCTGGTTCGTCTCTTTGACCACCTAGGCGCACTGCTGGCATTGATGGGTCTAAATCCCGTCAAGAGTGAATACGTCACCGAGTAGTTGGAGAGTTGCGGGCACGCCGCGCTGAAAGGAATTGCTGTGAATTCGCTGTTTGAAATTTGCAACCAGCAGATCAGAGTTGCCGGCCGTTGGCTGCGTATCGCTTCTCTGGATGCGGACAAGTACATGTTCCTCGATGACCCATCTGCGGTGATCGAGCACTTGAAACGATCGAAGAGCAAGGTTGACCTGTTCACCTTCTTGCAGCGGGTCTCGGAACCCGAGCCCAAATACGCGTATCCCATGGAATGGGACAATATGGCGGTGGTTTCGATCACCACGTTCGATGATTGGTGGAACAAGCAGATCGGGTTTAAAGCGCGCAATAAGGCAAAGCAGGCGGAGAAAAAGGGAGTTGTGATCCGTGAGGTGGGGTTTGATCATTCGCTGGCAAGAGGCATCTGGGCCATTTACAACGAAACGCCGGTCCGTCAGGGCCGACGCTTCCCCCATTACGGAAAGGATTACGAAACCGTTTATCGAGAGGAAGCGACTTACCTTAGCAATAGCATCTTCATTGGCGCATACATTGGTGACTTGCTGATTGGGTTCATCAAGTTGGTTCACGATCAGAGCGGCACGCAGGCAGGGTTGATGAATATTGTCTCAATGATTGCGCATCGTGAAAAAGCTCCCACGAATGCCTTGCTGGCGCAGGCAGTGCGCTCCTGTGCACAACGCGGAAAAAGACACCTGGTCTATTCGAATTTCGCGTACGGCAAGAAGCAAAAGAGCGGGCTAAGCGATTTCAAGGAGCGCAACGCCTTTGTGCGCGTTGACTTGCCGCGCTACTACGTTCCGCTTACCCTGCGGGGTGCGCTGGCACTCCGGTTGGGTTTGCACCACAGATTCGTCGACCATCTTCCCGAATCTATTGCTGCAAAACTGCGTGCGTATCGCGAAGCCTGGTACAACCGCCGTTTAAACTCCGCGGAGGCTCTCTAGCACATGCCCGGAATCGTCGGCCTAATTACAAATCGACCTCGACAGCATGCTGAGCGCCAGTTGCTAGGCATGCTCAACTCCATTCGGCACGAGGTGTTTTACAACTCGGGTACTTGGATGAACGAAGACCTCGGGGTGTATGTCGGCTGGGTGGCTCGGAAAGGATCCTTCTCCGATGGAATGCCGATCTGTAATGAGCGCGACGACGTTGGACTTGTATTTGCGGGCGAAGACTACCAGGACCCCGAACTTGCGGCCGAACTGGAGAAACGTGGTCACGACCTACGGGGCAACAACGCGTCATATTTGCCCCACTTATATGAAGAAGATCGGGAGGGTTTTTTTGCCATATTGAATGGACGATTTCATGGCGTAATCGTTGATCGTACTCGTCAGAGCGCAACCTTGTTTAATGATCGTTATGGCATGAGTCGTCTTTATTACTACGAATCCGGCGACGAGTTCTATTTTGCAGCGGAAGCGAAGGCATTGCTCGCGGTTTGTCCGGAGCTGCGGAAGGCGTCTGTCAGCGGATTAGCTGAATACGTAAGTCATGGCTGCGTACTCGAAAACAAAACAATCTTCGAGGGCGTCAGCGTGCTGCCGCCTGGCTCGGCTTGGGTATTTAACAACGGCAGCGTACGACGCAAAGATTCGTATTTTGATCCAGAGGAGTGGGAACGGCAGGATAGTTTCACACCTGATCAGTACTATCAGGAATTGAAGCAGACCTTTGTGCATACTCTCCCGCGGTACTTCGCCGGAAGCGAGAGGGTCGGAATGTCGCTCACGGGCGGCCTCGATACCAGAATGATTATGGCATGGCAGAGATTCCTGCCCGGCGAGCTTCCGTGTTATTCATTTGGAGGCATGTTTCGGGACTGCCAAGATGTGCTGCTGGCGCGGAAGGTGGCTGCTACAGTGGGTCAGCCGCATCAGGTGATCCCGGTGGGTGAGGACTTTCTGCGCCAATTTCCACGTTATCTAGAGCGCACAGTGTACTTAACGGACGGATGCGTGGGAGCGACAGCTTCTCCTGACCTATATGTCAACGAACGCGCGGCTCAGATCGCGCCCGTACGGATGACTGGCAACTATGGCGGCGAAGTACTCCGCCGCGTACGTGCTTTCAAGCCGGTTCAACCTGCTGAGGGTTTGTTTGCTCCTGATTTTCTCGACCACGTGAATAAGGCGCAGGACGTTTATAACCGGCAGGTATCAGGGCATCCGTTGTCGTTCGCGGTGTTCAAGCAGGCGCCGTGGCACCATTACGGGTTGCAGGCTCTGGAGCAAACCCAGCTCGCGCTCCGTTCCCCATACCTAGATAACGAGTTCGTCAAGACGGTATTTCGAGCACCGACATCTGCAACGCTGTCGAATGAAACCTCCCTGCGTCTCATTGAAGATGGCAACCCCGTCTTGCGCCGGATCCGAACGGATTTTGGGGTGGCGGCAGAAAGCGGCATGGTGCCCGCCAGCTTGGTCCGCCAGTACATGACGTTCACCTTCAAGGCTGAGTACGCCTATGACTACGGCATGCCGCAATGGGTCGCGCAAATCGACCATCTGTTTGCCCCCTTGCGGCTGGAACGACTGTGGCTTGGGCGTCACAAGTTCTATCATTTCCGCGTATGGTACCGTGATGCGCTCTCCAAATACGTCCAGGAAATGCTGCTTGACCCATTGACGCTATCCCGACCCTACCTGGATCGTAAGGCGGTGGAAGCCGTGGTAAGGAGCCATGTGAAAGGCGACCGCAACTACACGACCGAAATCCATAAGCTGCTGTCGCTTGAGTTGATACACAGACTTTTCATCGACCATAACTGTATCCCCGAGCAGCAGCTATTACACTCGAGATCTCCTATGGTTTCGCTGACAGACCCAGTCGCTACTGCAACGGGAAATCTGCGCACGTAAGGACGCATTGAATGCCTCCGTCGCTAGCCACCGTTATTTTCGCGATCGGCATCGCAGGTCTCTTCTTTTTCGATCGCGATAAGAAGGTCCGGGTCTCCAAGGCTCTTTGGATTCCGACGTTGTGGCTGTTCTTCTGCCTCTCGCGGTCGGCTTCGCAATGGTTGGGGATAAGCCCGCCGCCGGCAGATATGGCCAGTGTCTATCTTGAGGGTAGCCCCGTTGACCGGGCCGTTTTCATAGGTCTCGAAGTCGCTGCGCTAATCGTGGTCGTGGGCAGGCAGCGACGAGTGGGCTCCATCCTGCTTCAAAATTGGCCGATCTGTCTGTTCTTCTCGTACGCGGCGCTCAGCATGATCTGGTCTGATTATCCCCTGGTCACGCTCAAGCACTGGATCAAAGGGATTGGCGACCTGATGATGGTCCTGATCGTGCTCACCGAGCCGAATGTCCCCGACGCTATCAAACGCCTGTTTACGCGCCTTGCCTTCGTGCTCGTGCCGTTGTCAGTGCTCTTCTTCAAGTACTATCCGCAGCTGGGGCGGGTGCTGAATTTAAGTTGGATAGAGGAACCGGTCGGCGTCGCCACGCAAAAGAACAGCCTAGGTGAATTGTGCGATTTCCTCGCCTTGGCGCTCCTTTGGCGTTTTCGGAGCGCCTATAGCGACCGGGAAGACCCGAACCGTAGACGGCGCCTAGTCGCGCTTGGTGCGGTGTTGGCGATGATCGTGTGGCTGCTCTGGATGTGCGATTCAATGACTTCCATTTGCGCGCTCAGCATGGCCAGCATCGTAATGTTGCTTTCGGTGAGGCCGGCTTTTCGCCGCAGGCCCGCACTCGTGCATCTTCTGATTGTGGCTTTGCTCTCCTGCACCCTGTATGCCCTATTCTTTCAGTCTTCAGGGGATCTAATACAGAGTTTGGGAAGAAATTCTACACTAACCGGCCGAACGGATATCTGGAAGCTCGTCCTCTCCATGCCCAGCAACCCTCTGTTCGGCGTCGGGTATGAGAGCTTCTGGCTGGGTGCGCGGCTGCAAAAAATCTGGGACACAATTCATGGACTTCGGCTCAATGAGTCGCACAATGGTTATATCGAGGTGGTGATTTCATTGGGGTGGATCGGAGTGGGCTTACTGGCGGGCCTGATCGCGACGGGTTACCGGAACGTGATCGGCACGTTCCGCCGCGACCCTGATATCGGAAGTCTGAGGATGGCCTTTTTCCTCGCGACCATTATCACCGGCTTAACGGAGGCGGCGTTCAGGATGATGGGGCCTCCATGGATCGTGTTTCTGCTGGCGATCGCCGCTGCCCCAGCATATGCCGAATCTAACGCTGGCCGTGTACGCCTAGACAGCCGGCTATTTCGGTCCGCTGAGGAGTCTGTTCTCGTCCGCGAGGAAGCGCCTGTCGGCTCTTGACTCCGGCGTAGTTTCTCCGGCACGATCCCGCGGTTGGTGAGCAGCGACGTGAGGCTGCTCACGTTCAAGCGAGTGAAGGTTTCTTATTGCATATGCCAAATGGATTAAATGGAGTACTCGAAACGAATTGCGACGCTTCCCTTGATGGCAAGAGAACGTATCGGGAAATAGGAGAAGAAATGGGGCGCTTACGTATTTTGGTGTTAGGGCCGGACTGTAATCCGGACGCGGTCAGCATTCCTTTTGTTACCTATTCTCACGCGGCAGCGCTCGCGCAACTCCATGATGTCACCTTAGTTGCCCGGTCGTCGGTCTTGGACGCTCTGCGCCGTGCAAAAGCGCCGTTTCGCGCCATCGAGGTAGTTCGGACGCCGCTGCTCGACCGTATCTTTGCATGGGGTTTTCGCAGGATCTTCAAATGCAACCATGACAGTCAGGCGGTAACCGCCTTCAGATATCCGTTTTCCATTGCATTTGAGTGGCGCGCCTGGCGGCAGTTGCGGCGGCGCATCTTTGCGGGTGAGTTCGATGTCGTACTGCGTCTCGTTCCGATGTCGCCGGTGCTGCCTAGCCCATTCGCCTTCTTCTTGCGCCAGGGTCCCATACCATTCGTGATCGGACCGCTCAACGGCGGCTTGCCCTGGCCATCCGGTTTCACCCAGCTCAAGAAGCAAAGGCAATGGATCGCTGGCTTAAGAAATGTTTACCGCTTGCTCCCTTTTGCCCGATCCACCTACCGTTACGCGACAGCCATCATAGCAGCCTCCTCTCAAACCTATTCGGAGTTTGCCGCCTATCGCGACAAACTGTTCTTCGTCCCGGAGCCCGGCATCGGGCGCTCCGTCTGTTCCGACGACTTACGCAAGCCGGAACCATTTGGCGCCAGACTCGAGCTGATATTCGTCGGTGGTCTCGTACCGCGGAAGGCCTGCGATCTTGCTCTGCGCGGAGCTGCTACCCTTTTGCGGAACGATTTGGCACGCTTCACCGTGGTTGGTGACGGCCCGGAACGGAAGCGCCTCGAAGAGCTCGCAAGGTCGCTTGGAATTGAAAATGCGGTCTCCTTCTGCGGCTGGCTCAGCCATGATGAGGTCCTCGGCCGCATGCGATCAGCCGACGTGATGGTATTTCCGACTCTTCGCGATAACGGTGCGGGAGTAATCTTCGAAGCTCTCGCGAGCGGCGCTGTTCCTGTGGTTGCAGACTTCGGCGGTCCCGGAGATATTGTCCATCCCCAGGTCGGATACAAGGTGCCCCTTACCAATGAAAGCGAAATGATATCGCAGATAGGAAAGACATTGGCAGATCTCGCGGAGAATCGGGACCTTCTCAATCGCTTACGACAGCAAGGGATGTCCTACGCTCGAGAATCCCTGACTTGGGAGGCAAAGGCACGGAGCACCACTCGTGTGCTGAATTGGGCCGTGGGACGAGGTTCGAAACCCGATCTCCGCCCGCCGAAGGAATTGCACTTTGAGCCCGCGAGCTGACGCTGAGAGGGGTAGCCCTGCAGTTCGAAGCGGATGTTGGTTAACACATCGCCGACACTCAACCGACACAAATCACGTTGACAATGACCCCTGCGGAAAGAGCAGCCTCCTCAGGGATAGAAACTGGAGATAATGTACAATGAAGCGCATTAAACGACTTATCCGGCCTGTCGTTCGTCGGACCCTGACCCCGGGAGCGGTACAGGCTCTTAGATTCCAATTTTGGTGCTTCTCATCCTACCTCCCTGGTCTGATCACTTCGAGGTTCGTTAGGCGTACGCCAGAGGTTCAAAGATTCGGGGCGACGCAGGTCCCGATAGGCCTTGCCAAGCAAATTCAAACAGTGAATGTGTTGGCTCCAACAGAAATGTGTCGCGTCATGACGAAGTGGGGAAGCGACAAAGGCCTGCACACCTACACGACCCTATATTCCGCTCTCTTTAGAGACCGCCGCGATCAGCCGCTGCGGGTCCTTGAGCTCGGCTTGGGTACCAATAACCTCAACGTATTGTCGAACATGGGGGTCTTTGGAGCCCCGGGTGCGTCTCTTCGCGGATGGCGCGAACTTTTCCCGCATTCGCTAGTGTACGGTGCTGATGTCGATCGCGGGATCCTGTTCGAGGAAGATCGGATCAACACATTCTACTGCGATCAACTTGATCGGTCTTCTATCCGTGAGCTATGGTCGCACCCGAATTTGCGAGACGGCATGGACATTATCATAGAGGACGGTCTGCATACGTTTGAAGCCAACCTCTCCTTTCTAGAAGAGTCACTTGAGCACCTTCGTCCCAATGGCTTTTATATCACTGAAGATATCAGCTCGAATTGCCTCGAAGGGTGGCGCAAACGGCTTGAGACGGTCTACTCGAAGCAGTACCCTACGTATGAATTTGCACTAACCGCCCTAACGGGGCGAGGTTGCAGCAACTTACTAGTCGTTCATCGCAAGGACGGTCAAGCTTAATTCGTTCGCCGTTTTTACAGGCGGAACGATCCCAGAAAAAAGAATGAATCCATTTGACTCCAATGGCACGTTCCACTCTGCAAGAAAAGACGGTACATTGCGGCGTCTAGCCGTTCGGGGCGCCGCCGCATCAGTAACAGCTTCGGGGCTTTCTCTTGGCACCCAACTGGTGAGCACGGTTGTTCTGGCCAGGCTGCTGACGCCGTCCGATTTTGGCGTTGTCACCATGGTTACCACCTTCAGCCTCCTTATAGTCAGCTTTGGCCTCAACGGATTCACGGAGGCGGTCATCCATTTCGAGGAAATAGACCATTTCACTGCCAGCAATTTGTTCTGGCTCAATTCGGGGGCTGGTCTGATACTGGCAATCGCTTTCACAGCGGCGGGATCACTGCTGGTGCGACTCTATGGGAATCCGCTGGTGGCAAATGTTGCCTTCGGCCTCTCAGTTGGGATCTTCATTGCCGCACTCTCCGTCATGCACCTGGCTCTACTTAAGCGCGCACTGTGCTTCGCCGAGACCTCCGCCAACGACGTCTTCGGCCGGGTTGTATGTGCAGCTGTGTCGATCCTGCTGGCTTTGAGAGGCTGGGGATATTGGGCGCTGGTGGCGGGAATCGTTGCGGCACAGCTCAGCGTGACGATCGGAGCTTTGTGGCTTTGCCGATGGGTTCCGAGCTTGCCGCGGCGGACGGGCAAGACAGGTGCTGCGATCCGGTTCGCGGCGAAGGTTTATGGCGGATTCTGCCTTGCCTACTCCACGCAGAATATCGACAACCTACTGGTTGGCTGGCGGTTCAATGCAGTGGCGCTTGGATTCTACAAAAAGTCTTATGATTTGTTCGCACTCTCCGGCAGCCAGCTCACGGCGCCGCTTAACAATGTCGCATTGGCAGCGTTGAGCCGGCTGAATCAGGACCATGTTCGTTTCCGGCGGTACCTCGCCAACTCGCTTGGGATGGTTGCATTGGTCGGTATGGCAATGAGCGCCGATCTTACCCTGGTGGGCAAGGACCTGGTCCGGGTGGTGCTGGGACCGAAATGGTCGGAAGCCGGCATAATCTTTGAGCTATTCGGACCGGGGATTGGCGTCATGCTTCTCTGCCACACTCTTGGCTGGATCCATCTTTCCATCGGGAAGCCGGGGCGCTGGCTGCGCTGGAGTCTGTTCCAGCTAGCAGCCACGGCCAGCCTGTTTCTACTGGCGCTGCGGTGGGGGCCTGAGGGAATCGCCGGAGCGTGGAGCATTTCCTTTTGGATCCTTTTGGTTCCCGCCTTCTGGTATGCTGGTCGCCCCGTCGGGTTTGGCGCCTCAGATTTGATTGCCGCGATCTGGAGGTACGCTGCCGCAGCGCTTGCAGCCGGCCTGACAACTGCCGCGATCATCCGAGGCACGCCGTTCTGGCACACCCATTCAGGTACGGCCGCAGCGCTAGGAGCAACCGTCATTATTTCGACGCTGTTTGTCACCCTTTACCTGGGCACGGTCATTCTTTTTCATTGGGGCCTGGCGCCGCTGCGCCAGCTTGCCAGTCTACTGCGCGAGTTGGCTCCGGCACGGAAAGACACAAGACCGGCCGCCGAAGCCGTGGGAGCATACATATGAGCCAGCCGGCAACCCAACCGCAGAGAGCCGGCTGCCGGCCACTTCGCGGTCGCGAGGAGAAAAGCCACCCCTGCCTCGGGACCGGCGCCGGAGCCGTCTCCTCAATTCACCGCGGCCGCAAGCCCCGTCGGGGGCGCTGGGCCGCTCCCAGATGTCCCGGAGGACGCATAGCACTGGCTCGCGTTGAAACTCAACGCGCTTCCCGAGCCGTCCGGCGGACCGCCCAACGAGAAGTAGCAATCCATCGCTGGGATGCTGTAGGCATGGCCAGCGTCAACCTGTGCTGACAATGTTCCCCCTGTGCATTGCCCTGCCGCAGTCGCCATGAGTCCGGCATAAGTTCCGCCGCTGCACTGCCCCATGCTGCCATTGGTCACGTCCGGACCAATGGCAGGCCACGGTTTGCCGCTCGGCCACCACGAAGGAGTCGAAGCATAAATGAATGAAGCAGGCATCGCGCTCTGCCCAATTCCTGTGTCCCCCTTGGAAGGGACGGCGTTGTTGTAAGGACTGGCGCTGGTGGTCGGAACTTCGGACGAGTTGCCACATTTCGTAGACCAGCCCGTGTCCGAGGAGTTTCCACACCAGCGCACTGCCCCGGTCACGTTGTCGTAGTTTCCCCAGCGGAGCAACGTCTTTGCAACGACCGAATCGGCACTCATCGAACCGTGAGGCTGGTTGAGGATGTAAACCATGGAATTTTCTTGCGCGGCCTGGGAGGGGTTAGAAAAATCGTCGTAGCCAATAGTTATCCCCGGTGTTCCCAGAACGTTCCCGACGACGTTCTCGTCCCTGTTATAAGGATCAATTATGATACCAATAGTCGTGCAACTTTTGCCAAGCTCGTACCCGGTAAACACATTGCGGAACATCGTGTTCAGGCCGGAACTGCCATGAACATCATCGAGATCGTTGCCCTCGCCGAAGTTTCCTTCGTAGAGGTTGTATTCGGCAGCGGCATCGTGCGCCATGGTTATGAGATACATGCAATTCGCAGACGCCGTCTGGAAGTCGTTTATCATGTAATTGTAGGCGAAGCTGTTTCCGAACTGGTTGCCGCCCATCAGCGGAGCGGTGACCTGTTGCATGATGTTGTTGACGACCAGATTGTCGGTGGCTATGTCCACTTCAAGCCCATAGCTTTGGGACTGAGCGTCCTGCGTCTGGTAGAAATAATTATTCTGAACAGAGTTGTGTGCCCCATCCATGATCCAAATATGCGCTCTTCCACCGTGCAGCAAAGCTACACCGCTGACCCAGCAATTAAAGGCGTTGAATAAGTTTATCGTTGAACCGTTGTCGCCCATTCCGGTTTGGTTGTCAACCGTGAGATTCTCTACGCCTGCGTACACCACCGAAGCGGACGGAAACCAAGCCATCGGAGTTTTGGTTGCGGCCCAGTTAGTTCCGTAAAGCCCCGGCGTGATGGTGAGGCTGAATGGCCCGGCCCCGGTGCATTCAGTCGAACATCCGGCGGTGACTTTAACGATTTGTACTTGGGCGTGACCGACTCCATTTATGACATTCCCGCCCGATGATCCTTCGATGGCGCATGTGGTAACGATGTCGCAGTTGAACAAGTTACCGAGAGGGGCCGTATCGTTAGCTTGGTCGAGGTAGATGTACTGCCCGTTCAGGATACCTGCACTGCCGACATTGGTGAGGGTGATCGAAGTGGCGCCCTGAGCAAACCCAGCCGTCCAGGTAGATGAGTTTGGGCCATTCAGAGCACTGTTGGAAGAATTGTTGTAAGTGCTCCCATCGGCCGTGAAGCAGATTGCTGCTCCCCCGTAAAAGCATCCTCCCCCAAAGGCACCGTTAGTGAACGTTAGCGTCGTCCGATTCGCTCCCGCTCCGCGCAAAACGACGTTCGATTTCATAATAATGACACTAGAAATACTGAAACTTCCGGACGGTATCTGTATTATTGTGCTATTCGGAGCCGAGTTTATAGCTGCCTGAAGGCTGGCAGCTGTTACCGTTCCAGAATTTACGGTATTGCATTGTGTCGTGACACAGTTCGCCCAACTACCACTGGGTATGCCCCCTACGACGCCTGCTTTGGACCAGTCGATAGCCCGCGAGGGATCAAGAATTCCGGATGAACTCTGCGCCGATGCTCTGACGGCACAAAGCAAGAAAACCGCAAAGGAACTGAACAAAACCAGTAAAAAAAGAAGTCGGTGCTTCATTGATGGGTTCTCCTGTTAACGCAATCCGGGTAGTGCGACGAGGAGGCTTCACCGTCATTTGCCTCGGGTCGCTTACCACGGGCCTTCCCTTGGTGTGTTCCTCGCGATGGATGATCGAAAAGGATGATTTCGTGGCGTGGCGGATCTGTAGGACGCGGCCCGTCTAAGGCCCAACCAACGCCAGATCTTGGGGACGTCGCTTTCATGGGGGAAGAGTTCGATCCGCACGGGTATTCCCGTACGCCTTTAGGGTAGCACCCATAGCGATGCGGTCAACGCACTAAGGTACACAAACGATTGGATTTAAAACCTCTGAGTTCTGTCATAAGGCGCCATCAGCCTGGTGTACCACCGGGCAGCCATAGGAGAGACCAAAGTACCTCTCTTCCCGCAGGCAAACAATAGGCCGGGTTCGGCCACGGAGGCCCTTCCGCCCGCGGAGGCATTATCTGCAGCACTAGCCAAAGGAAGAAAGCATGAGAGTTAGCGTATTCGGCTTGGGCTACGTCGGTACTGTTTCGGCGGCATGTCTCGCCAACGACGGGCACGAGGTTGTTGGCATTGATCCGATCCAGACCAAGGTGGACCTCATCAATAGCGGCCGCACTCCGATTATCGAAGCGGAGATCGGCGAAGTTATAGCGGCCAACGTCAAGAACGGCCAACTTAGGGCGGTGGTCGATCCGGAGGAAGCCATTCAGGGAACGGAATTGTCGTTAGTATGCGTCGGTACACCCAGTCAGCCGAATGGCAACCTCGATCTGCGATTCATTCGACGAATTTGTGAACAAATCGGGGATGCCCTCAAAAACAAGTCTTCGAGACACACCGTGGTAGTCCGAAGCACCGTGCTGCCCGGCACCATGCGGGATATCGTGATACCTATTCTGGAGGAATCCTCACACAAGCAAGCTGGCGTTGACTTTGGTGTTTGCCATAATCCGGAATTCCTGCGTGAGGGCTCAGCTGTCAAAGATTTTTACGCTCCTCCCAAGACGGTGATCGGCGAGTTGGACCGACCCAGCGGATGCCTTCTCGCCCGGCTTTATGAGAAGCTTGAGGCACCTCTTATTCGAACCAGCGTCGAGACTGCCGAAATGGTCAAATACGTCAACAATTGTTGGCATGCACTCAAGATCGGTTTTGCCAATGAGATAGGCAACCTCAGCAAGGCTCTTCGGATCGACGCTCACGAAGTGATGAACATTTTTTGTCAGGACAAAAAGCTCAACGTCTCTTCGGCGTACCTCATCCCCGGGTTTGCCTTCGGGGGATCGTGCTTGCCAAAGGATCTGCGTGCATTGACGTACAAAGCTAAAATGGCCGATTTGCAGCTGCCCATTCTGAGCTCGATCCTGCCCAGCAACGAAATGCAGATCAGTCGCGGTGTGCAGCTAATTATCGAAAAAGGACATAGGAAAATCGGCATCTTGGGTTTCAGCTTTAAGGCAGGAACGGACGACTTGCGAGAGAGTCCGATCATCGAAGTGATCGAGCGTCTGCTAGGCAAAGGATACGAACTCTGCATTTATGACAAGAATGTCAATATAGCGAGTCTGGTTGGAGCAAATCGAGATTTCATTCTAAACCGTATCCCGCATATTTCACGCCTTATGGTTGACCGCGTCGAGGCCGTTCTGGATTTCGCTGAAACCATTGTAATCGGTAATAAAGACCCAGATTTTCAGACCGTCCCTGAGAAGTTACGCGACGGTCAATCGATCGTAGATTTTGTACGAATTACCGATCGCAGGATCAACAATGGCAAGTATGATGGCATTTGCTGGTGAGATCGAACAGCAGGGCGAGAGTGATATTGTAAAGGACGAGCTGTTCCGCCCGATCAGCCGCTTGTTCGATTCGCTGGAAAAGAACGACTGCAAGGAATACGAGACGTTCGATGACAAAGGAGTTCGTTCTCCGGCGGCAGAGTAACGAACATTTCCATTTGAGGAGACAATGAACAAGTCCAGTGAAACATCAACAGACGTAGTGGTTATAGGCGGAGGACCATATGGGCTTTCGTTGGCGGCTCACCTGAAGTCTCGCGGCCTGAGATTTCGCATTTTTGGCAAGCCCATGCACACCTGGGCCACACAAATGCCGAAAGGCATGCGCTTGAAGTCGGAAGGCTTTGCTTCGTCCTTATCTCATCCTGACGGTATCTTCACACTCGAAGATTATTGCAAGGAGAAGAACATCCCGTATGCCGACACAGGTCTGCCGGTAGCGCTGGAAACCTTTATTGCTTACGGACTCGAGTTCCAGCGTAGATTTGTCACGGAAATCGAAGACAAACAAGTGGTCGCCCTGAATCGAAGCTCATCCGGATTCGAGATCAGCTTACACGACGGCGAGGTCGTGGCGTGCTCGAGAGTCGTTGCGGCCGCTGGCATAAGCCACTTCGGCTATGTTCCTCCGGAGCTTTCAGGACTTTCCAATGAATGGGTAAGTCACAGTTCCCAGCATGGCTCTGTAGACCGTTTCAAGGATCGTGATGTTTTCGTTCTGGGAGCCGGAGCGTCTGCTCTGGATCTGTGCGCTCTTCTGCATCAGGCAGGTGCTCGTGTTCAACTCATCGCAAGGGCGGAGACGATTCGCTTTCATGATCCGCCCAAGCCACGCTCTTTGGTCGATTCCTTGCGCGCTCCACTTACCGGAATAGGAGGCGGCTGGAAGCTGTTTTTCTATACAAACACACCACTTTTGTTCCATATGCTACCCGAGGAGCTAAGGCTGAAAATGGTGCGTAAAACGCTTGGTCCGGCTCCGGGTTGGTTTGTGAAAGAACAAGTGGTTGGAAGGTTCCCATTCCATCTTGGTGTCGAGATCGGGCAGGCAAGGACGGCGAATGGCCGGATCTTGATTGAGCTTGTAGACAAGGAAGGTACGAAGCGTACCCTACAGGGGGATCATCTGATCGCTGCAACCGGATACCGCGTTTGTCTCGAGCGTCTTGCTTTCTTGCATCAGGATCTTTTGAAGGACGTTGAATGCCTTGACGGTTCGCCGGTGTTGTCACGGAATTTTGCTTCCTCGGTACCAGGTCTTTATTTTGTGGGAACGGCGGCTGCGAACAGCTTTGGGCCTCTGATGCGATTCGCGTATGGCGCGGAGTTCGCAGCCAAACGTCTCTCCTCGCATCTGCGCCGTACAAAGAAAAACGTGAGATCGAAGGCCCCCGCCCAAACAACGGTTCGAGTTAAAGAGCAGCTTACGAGAGAAGAAGTTCTAGGCCGAAGCCGTTGATTCCGTACGCACTGTCTGAGGAGCTTCCAACCTCATGCCCGCCAATATAAGAGTCTTACTCACGAACACGAACCGATGGCCGATGACGGCGCGCGTTGCCATCGAGTTGGCCAAGGCGGCGTGTGACGTCTTTGTGCTCTGTCCCTTTCCCGGACATCCGGCTCACAAGACTAGAGCCGTTAGTCAAACCTACCGATACAGTAGCTCCCGTCCGATCGCATCACTGTTGACTGCAATCGAGTCGTCGCGACCGGACATCATCGTTCCTTGCGATGATCTTGGAGTCCAGGAGCTACACCAGTTATATGGGATGGCGAGGAAGGAAGGATCGGCTAAGATCACTGCCTTAGTCGAATCTTCTCTTGGGCCAAATGGTAGCTTTTCTATCGTTTCCTCGAGATACGAGCTGCTACGAATAGCGGAGGAGAACGGTGTGCGCACGCCGCGCACATGTGTGATACGCGACATTGAGGACCTGCGGTGCAACAGCACCGTTTCGACATTTCCTTGGGTGCTGAAAGCGGATGGCACGTGGGGTGGTTCCGGAGTACGAATCGCCCGTGATCGAAAAGAGGCCGAAAGAGTATTTGTGGAACTAGGGCGGCGTCGAGGAGGGTTTTCGACACTCAAGCAGCTGGTCACCAGTCGCAGCCGATCATCGATTTTTTTCTCCTGGAGGCGAAGGCCACAACTATCGATGATTGCTCAGTCCTACATACAGGGCAGGCCTGCTAACTGTGCGGTGGTCTGCCGGAGAGGGCAAGTGCTAGCCGGAATCGGAGTTGACGTAATCAGTTCGCAAGGGATTAAGGGGCCGGCGATCGTGGTACGTCCTATTGACAGCCGTGAAATGATGCAGGCTGCGGAGTTCATCGCGGGCCGGTTGAAGCTCACCGGGTTCTTTGGGTTGGATTTCATGATTGAACGTGGAACCAACCTGACGTATTTGATCGAGATGAATCCAAGGTGCACACCATTGTGCCATCTTCGGCTTGGCGAGGGCAGAGATCTCGTCGGAGCTTTGATGGCTGAGTTGCAAGGGGAATCGCGTCGGACACTGCCTCCGATCACGACAAGCAACACGATCGCGTATTTCCCGCAAGCTCAGACCTGCCATAGCCGTTTTTTACAATCCAGTTTTAACGATGTCCCTGAAGGGGAACCGGAGTTGGTGCAAGACCTGCTGCATCCATGGTCCGACCGGGGTTTAGTGGGTCGCGTAGTAGATCGGATGAGACGAACCATTCAGAGTGAGCCCGCGATGCAAGAATACGCATTCGCGGAGGCCGTAGCCACACTCGCACTCGACAGTGACACACGGGTGAAATCGGTGCACAACACCCCCATTCTAGATTCAGTAACTTCAGCTATCTAAATTTCAAACTGACATGGTGTAGAGATGGATGGAAAATCTAAGAAACCGCGAATCCTTATTTTCTCGCAACGAAATCACCAAAGAATCATGCCTTACCTTTGTCCTCATTTCGAATTTGAGGACATTATTTCAGACATTGATTCGGCGGAGGTGCTAGCTCCCCGTCTGGACCTGTCGCATCGACGATTTATGACTGCAAAACAGATTGCATACCGTGCCCCGATCTTTTTGAACCCGGGAATGGAAAAGGTCTCTCTAAGCGATACCTACGATCTTTTTTTCACGATTTGTGGCAGTCCGACAGAACTGATCCGAGTTGCCGCCCTGGGCGACTGGAGGGCCAAATGTCGAAAGGCCGTTTGCTTAATTGACGAGTTGTGGGTGAGGGAAATACCGGCTTTTCATTATTATCTTCGCATTTTGGATAAGTTCGATCTGGTGATGCTTTATTACAGCCAGACGGTCGAACCGCTGAGCAAGAAGCTTGGGGCCAAGTGCGCATTCCTACCTCCAGGCGTAGACGCTATTCGGTTCTGTCCTTACCCGAATCCACCTCGCAGGTCAATCGATGTGTATAGCATCGGAACATCGATCGGAGAAAACGCACCGCAGTTTCCTGAAAATGGCTGCTGCGGCAGGAAGGTTCTATCTGCACGACAGTATTGCCCCGAACCAGGTACTCAATGCGAAGGAACACCGCGTGCTTTTTTCGAACATTGCGAAAAGAAGCAAATATTTCATCGTCAATCCGGGACTGATCGATCGTCCGGATGTACGCGGCAATCAGATGGAGATTGGAAACCGGTATTTCGAGGGTGCGGCGGCGGGAACCATCATGCTGGGCGAACGCCCCGACAATTCAATGTTCGAACAGCTATTCGATTGGCCAGATGCCGTGACGCACTTGCCCTATAACTGCGAGGAAGTGGAAGACATTATAGGTGCGATCGAATCGGATCCCGAGAAGCAGGAGCGGATCCGGCGAAAGAATGTCACGGAAGCTCTGACGCGGCATGATTGGGCATATCGCTGGGAGGCAATTCTGCAAGCAGTCGGTCTCGAGCCCACATTGGCAATGCGCGAGAGAAAGGAAACTCTTTTACAGCTTGCGCAGATTACGATGCGTGGCGAAGCACAGCAGATTCAACACGCCTTGATCTAGGTTGAAGGCGGCTTCGGTGGGCTCGGGTGCAAGTCTTAGGAAAAAATCTGATGCGTTTTGCTGACATTGACGTGATGGGGGCGCAGGTGATTGTTCCCGCTCCGAATTCAGGTGAACGCGGCCGATTTATGCGAGCCAGGTGCCCGGGCAATTTCCTGAGCAGGGTATCGAGTTCATACCGTTGCAGGCAAATATGGGATTAAGCCGTCGCAAAGGTACGGTTACCGGTCTGCAACGAGTGCGATGGTGTACGCAGAAGATTCCCAGCGCGACTCGGCTATTGCGAAAGATAGAAAGTAGAATCGGGAATACATGTGAATTTCACGATCACGTTTACTGCCCCTGAAGTACATTTGAAATTAGTCGAGCATCAAGAGCGACTGGCAGCATGTCTCAAAAGCATCGATTTGCCTGGGCCCTCCCTCATCCTGCACTCAAGAACTCCTTCGAGGATGTCGTTTCGTCTCAATGCGACGAATTCGAAAGATTATTAGGATCTCGGCCTTGTCGGATCGATGGACACAATCACATGCATCTTTGCGCAAACATAGTTTGCCAAGACTTCTGGCTGGAGGAGTTGTACGCAACTCTTCGTTTCTCGATGGAGTAAAATCTTTCGCGTCGAGAATCGACAATTGTGCAGGCTAGTTAAGATGACAACACAATTCATCGTTGACAAGCACGACAGAATACTCGTCACCGGCGCTGGAGGCTTCATCGGTCGTCGAGTGGTACAAAGCCTGTTAAGACTAGGTTTTAGGAATATTCGGTGTCTACGCCGATCAACTGCCGACACCAGTCAAGATCCGTCCAGCAAAGTATCGGATGCGCGGATTGAGACTGTTTGTGGGAACCTCCTAGCCAAGGAAGACTGCAACAGGGCGGCAGAAGGAGTAACTGTTGTGTTGCATTTAGCCGCTGGCCGAGGAGAAAAGTCATTCCCGGATGCATTCCTCAATTCCGTCGTTTCAACCAGGAACCTGTTGGATGCGTGCGCACAAAACAGTACGCTGAAGCGTTTTGTTAATGTTAGTTCGTTTTCTGTATATTCAAACCAGCACAACCGAACACCGGGATTGATCGACGAGAATTCGGAAGTGGAGATCAGAGCGGAACTTCGGGGGGATGCATATTCATTTGCCAAGCTGAAACAGGATGAATTGGTCGCCAGTTGCTGCAAACGCTTAGGAATTTCCTTCGTTACTGTTCGTCCTGGCCATGTATATGGTCCTGGAAATGAGGCCATCAGCGCGCGAGTCGGCATCAGCCCGTTCGGTTTGTTTATGCATCTTGGTGGTTCAAACCGAGTTCCGCTCACATACGTCAACAACTGCGCTGATGCAGTTGCATTGGCGGGAGTAATCACAGGGATCGATGGTGAGCTGTTCAACGTCGTTGATGATGATCTGCCAACGAGCCGAGAGTTTCTTCGGTCATACAAGAATAAAGTAAAGAAATTCCCGTCCATTTATGTCCCGCACGCGGTTAGTTATTTGTTTTGCTACCTGTGGGAAAAGTATTCCAGCTGGTCGAACGGACAGCTGCCGCCGGCCTTCAACACTCGGCGCTGGTATTCGTTTTGGAAAAAAGCACGGTATTCCAATGAGAAGGTAAAGCGACAACTAGGGTGGAACCCGGAGATAAGAACGCAAGACGGACTGGAGCGATACTTCGAAGCATGCCGAAGGAGACTGGAGCATGCTTAAAATTGGAATAGTAGGATGCGGCAAGATTGCCGATGACCACCTTTCTCAAATCAACAGAATCGATGGCTGCGAAGTCGTGGGTGTTTGTGACACGGAAATGCTCATGGCACAGCAACTTGCAGAACGATTTTCTATTCGCCAGAGTTTCGACAATCTGGACGAAATGTTATCGACGGTGTTACCGGACGTAGTTCACATAACGACGCCGCCCGCGAGCCACTTCGCACTCGCAAAAAAATGCATTGAGTTCGGCTCGCATGTTTATGTCGAGAAACCATTCACCGTTACAGAGCAAGAAGCAAGAGATTTGATCGCGTTTGCGCAAGAGAGCGGCCGAAAGGTCACCGTCGGTCATGATGACCAGTTCAGGCACGTTGCTCGTAGAATGCGTGAGCTGGTCCATTCTGGATACCTAGGCACAGGTCCGGTTCACATGGAGAGTTATTACTGTTACGAGATGGGTGGATCAAGCTATGCAAAGGCCGTCTTAGCGGACAAACAACATTGGGTACGGCGCCTTCCCGGTCAACTTTTACAGAACGTCATAAGCCATGGAATAGCTCGCATTGCCGAGTTCATTACGACTGATACGCCGCAGGTGATCGCGTTTGGAGTTACAAGTCCTTACCTACGAAGCATGGGAGAGCATGAAATCATTGATGAAGTCAGGATCATCATCGCAGATGATGATCGAGTGACTGCTTACTTCACATTCTCCTCGCAGATGCGTCCTGCGTTGCACCAGTTTCGAATCTACGGGACCAAGAATGGATTGATCTTGGATCAGGACCAGGAGACGTTGATCAAATTGAGAGGGAATAGATACCCTAGTTTTGCCGAGAAGTTCATTCCGCCGGTCGATCTTGCAAGACAGTATTTGGGGAACTTTGTGACCAACGCAAAGACGTTTGTTGCTCGAGACTTTCATATGAAAGCAGGAATGAAGTACCTGATCGAGCAGTTTTATCGATCCATTGAACAGGATTCGCCACTCCCGATTGACTATCGGGAGATAGTCCGAACATCCACTATCATGGAGAGCATCTTTCGCGAGCTCGCAACGCGCGGTCAAACGCGTGAAGTTCACCACGTTTTGAGCTAACGCGGGTGCGTTTGAGGAACTCTGATGCGTTTTACTGATGTCAAGGTGATTGGGGCGAAGGTGATTGATCCGACTCCGCATGCAGACGAACGCGGCCGATTTATGCGAGCGTGGTGCACCCGGGAATTTGCCGAGCAGGGTATCAAGTTCTTACCCTTGCAGGCAAATATGGGGCTGAGCCGTCAGAAAGGTACGATTCGGGGTATGCACTTCCAGGAAGCTCCCGCTCTCGAAGCTAAGCTCGTGCGATGCACGCGGGGTTCAATCTTTGATGTTGTGCTGGATGTCAGGCCGAGTTCCTCCTCCTTCCGCAGCTGGTACGGAGTAGTCTTGAGCGCCGAGAACGGCCGGATGTTGTATGTTCCCGAGGGATGTGCTCACGGATATCAGACGCTCGAGGAAGACGCGGAGATGTATTACATGGCATCAGCTTTTTATACGCCGGAATCAGCACGGGGGGTGCGTTTTGACGACCCGGTGTTTCAAATTAAGTGGCCGTTGCCTGCGACTGCCGTGTCAGAGCAGGACGGTAGGTGGCCTCTTATTCAGTGCGAAAGGAGCTGCTTGTGATTATTGATACTGCTCTTCGGGACCGTGAAGACGTGGGTCGCCCGATTCGTGTGGGGATGGTTGGAGCTGGAGCCACCGGCCGCGCGATTGCGTTGCAGTTAGGAACTCCGGTACCCGGACTTCGTCTGGTGGCGATCGCCAACCGCACACCGGACCATGCCGTTCGAGCCTTCCGAGAGGCGGGAATTGTGTCCTGGCGGCAAGCGACTTCGGCGCGGCAAGCTGAAGACTTCATCAGGGCGGGTACTCCGGTGGTCGCAGATGACCCTACCGTGCTGACTTCCTGTGATGCGATTGACATTCTAGTCGAGGTCACGGGCACCATTGGCCCCGCTGCGCGTGTTGCCTTAGATGCGTTCAAACATGGAAAACACCTGGTTCTGGTGAACGCTGAGCTGGACTCTCTGGTAGGACCCATTCTGAAGGCAAAAGCAGATCAGGCCGGCGTGGTCCTTACCCACACCGACGGCGACGAACCGGGCGTTGCCATGACGCTTCTGCGGTACTTGCGTACATTGGGCTTACGTCCAGTGGCAGCGGGAAATATTAAAGGAATGGTGGACTATTACAGAAACCCGGATACGCAAAAAGCCTTCGCCGAGAAAAACGATCAGGATGTACGCAAGGTAACCTCATTTGCCGACTCGACAAAGCTCTCCATGGAAGCGACGGTTCTCGCGAATGCCACCGGATTTCACCCCGGTCGTCGTGGGATGTATGGTCCGGCGTGTCAGTATGTGCGCGAGATCGCTGATTTGCTGCCTGCCGATCAAATGCTCGATAGTGGATTAGTGGACTATGCCTTGGGCGCGGCTCCGCACACCGGTGCATTTGTTGTTGTGCACGAGGAGAATGTGCGCAAACAGGCGCAAATGGCCTATTACAAGCTGGGCAAGGGGCCATTTTACGTCTTCTATACACCCTTTCATCTTCCCCACTTGCAGATCGCTTCGACTCTGGGCCGGGCAGTGGTCCACCGTGATCCCACCGTAGCTCCCATCGGTGGGCCGGTGGCCGAAGTTCTGGCAGTCGCCAAGCGCGACCTCAAAGCAGGAGAGCGACTCGACGGAATCGGCGGCTATTCCACCTATGGATTGATTGATAAGGCCGCGGTCGCCCGCAAGATCGGAGCGCTGCCGATCGGGCTTTCAGGGGGGTGTGTGCTTCGGCAGAACGTAGCGCAGGATGAAGTTATTTTGTCCGCTCAGGTGGATGCTGTCGAGGATTCGGTTATAGACGGTCTGTGGCGTGAACAAAACGAACGGTGGCCTGTCGTAAACAGTGAGGTCGAAGCTTTGTCCGGAAGCGAAGGATAAATTCTTAGATGCTGAATCGTAGTTTTTGGAAAGACCGAAAGGTCTTCCTAACCGGACATACCGGATTCAAGGGAAGCTGGCTTTCACTTTGGCTGGGAACGCTTGGCGCAGAAGTCACCGGATACGCTCTCGACCCGCCAACCCAGCCGAATCTTTTTGAACAGGCGCATGTCGCCGAGTGTTTGCGTTCAATTTCCGGCGACATTCGCGATTTCAATGGACTGAAGAACGCGCTGGCGGAGGCTAGCCCCGATGTGATACTTCATCTCGCGGCACAGTCGGTGGTGCGTCGCGGCTACGAAGACCCGATCGAGACCTACTCTTCCAATGTGATGGGAACAGTCCATCTTTTCGAAGCCGTGCGGCAACTTAAGAAATCCTGCGTGATCGTTAACGTCACCAGTGATAAGTGCTACCTGAATCGTGAATGGGTTTGGGGATATCGCGAAGACGAGCCTTTTGGTGGACGCGACCCCTACTCGAATTCCAAAGGATGCGCCGAACTGGTGACGGCTTCGTACCGCGAATCGTTTTTTCCGCCCAGCGCTTTAAGAGAACATGGCGTCGCCTTAGCCAGCGCTCGCGCGGGCAACGCCATTGGGGGAGGGGATTGGACTACGAACCAGCTCATTCCTGACGTGGTGAGGGCTTTTCTTTCGGGCAGGCCAGGTTCAATTCGCCAGCCATCCGCCACTCGACCCTGGCAGTTTGTTTTGGAGCCGCTCCGGGGGTATTTGATGCTGGCCGAGTTGCTCGCTACGGATGGCTCTTCCTACGCCAGCGGATGGAATTTCGGACCTGCAGATGATGACGCCATGCCCGTGAGTTGGATTGCCGACGAACTGGTTCGGCTTTGGGGTGATCAAGCTGCGTGGACTCGCGATTCTGCGATGCATCCCAGCGAGGCTCATGCCCTGAAGCTAGATGCTTCAAAAGCCAAAGCAAAGATCGGTTGGCATCCCCTATTGCCGCTGAAGCAGGCTCTGGCCTGGATCGTTGAGTGGTATCGAAGTTATCAATCGGGCGCTGATCTTCGGCGGCTTACACTGGCTCAGATTGATCGTTACGAGAGACTTTTGATCAGTGACCTTGGTGTGAAGCCCCGAAATTGAATTCTTGCCATCCTCCCTTAATATCTAGACCATAAACTGAGGAGAACCTTTTGACATGCCAAACATCGTAGTCTTGGGAACTGGAATGGCAGGTTTCGGCGCGGCACATCGTCTGCATGCTGAGGGCATGGTTCCCGTCATGTACGACAAGAATTCCTATCATGGCGGCCATACGGCGTCATTCCGGTATGAGACGGGGTTTTTGTTTGACGTAGGTCCACACATATCTTTTACCAAGGATTCCAGGATTCAGGAATTGTTTGCGGAGAGTGTGGAGCAGAAGTACGAGACCGTCCAAATTAACCTAAATAACTATTGGCAGGGACACTGGCCTCTACACCCAGTACAGCTGCATCTTCATGGGTTACCTGAGAATGTCGTCGTAAAAGTAATCGAAGACTTCATCGAAGAACGGCAGGCCCCAGAGCGCGCAATCAATAATTATTCGGATTGGCTGCTCGCCAGCTTTGGCCGGACATTCGCGGAAGAATTTCCTATGCGCTATACGCGCAAGTACCACACCACCGCGGCCGAGAACATGAGCACGGACTGGCTGGGGCCGAGAATCTACCGGCCTAGCCTTCAGGAGGTGCTCCGCGGCGCGATTTCGAAGTCCGCTCCTCATGTCCATTACATCACTCACTTCCGGTATCCCAGTGCGGGTGGGTTCGTAAATTACCTCAACAAATTTGTCCCGATGGGGAACCTGCATTTGAACCACGAATTGGTGTCGGTCGATGCGCGCTCGCGGCAGCTCAAGTTTGCCAACGGCAAAACCGTCGCTTATGGCGCGCTGGTATCGTCGGTGGCGCTGCCCGATTTGATCCGCATGATCAAAGACGCTCCTCCGGACGTGGTTGCGGCGTCGCGCCAACTGGCATGTACTACCTGCATTCTCGTCAACATTGGCGTGAACCGTGAAGACCTTTCCAGTGCCCACATGACGTATTTTTATGACGAGGATGTCTGCTTTGCCCGGTTAGGCTTTCCACACATGCTGTCGGATCGAAATGCTCCCGCCGGTTGCGGCGGAATCCAGGCGGAAGTTTACTTTTCCGATAAATACAAACCGTTCAGCGGCAAGCCGGAAGATTGGATTGACCCCGTGATTCGCGATCTTCGCCGGTGTGGCGTGCTTCGTGAGGAGGACCAGGTCCTTTCTCGCAAGGCGATGTTCCTCCGTTACGCGAATGTGATCTTCGACCTCGAACGGGCTGCGGCGTTGAAGATTGTTCACGGATATCTGGATGAAATCGGTATCGCCTACTGCGGACGTTACGGAGATTGGGGATATATGTGGACAGATGAGAGCTTCAAGAGCGGAGAAGAAGCTGCGGATAAGGCCCTGGCTTCGTTGCGGCTCGTTGATGCCGGAGTCGCACGGTAGGTGAGACTGCAAAAGGTGGCCGTGTTTTCGAGTTTGTTTAGGGGAGATGATCTCAAAGGAATGAACGCATCGCCAACGTTGTCCGCAGGGTCAATCCACACGCAAGTATTTCAACGATGCGCGACAGTCTACGTTCATCGCGGCCGGCGGATATGGAGCTGTTTGCCTGGTTTCGTTCGCGCGCTCCCCATTGCCTCAGCCTATGCCAGGCACCTGCATGCATTGGTAGAACGCTATGCGGAACGAAATCAAAGTCACTCGACATTTTTCCTGCGCAACCGGCCCGAGATGGAATTGATGGTGCAGTTGCTGAAAGACAGGGCTCAGGGCGCGACTCTCAATATCGCGGTACTGGCATGCAGCAAGGGAGCTGAAGTCTATTCGATTGCCTGGAAACTTCGCTCCTCGCGTCCTGACCTGCAAGTAAGGATGCGTGGCGTCGATATCTCCGAGGAAGTGGTGAATTTTGCCAAGAGGGGAGTCTATTCCTTTCAGGGTACTCAGACCGCAGGAAACTGCGGTTGTCAGCTCGCGGGGCATGTAGCGGATCTGACTTGGAAAGATCAAGTTTGGGAAGACCGGCCTCTCTCGATGTTTGAAAGAATGACCGAGAAAGAAGTTCGGGAGATGTTCGAGATACAAGGCACTGAGGCAACGGTGAGACCATGGCTCAAGGAGGGAATCGACTGGCGTCCCGGAGATGCTACCGACCCGCAGTTCGCATCCGTTTTAGGACCGCAGGACATTGTGGTAGCAAATCGGTTTTTGTGCCACATGAAACCTGCTGCTGCCGACGCTTGTCTGCGCAACATCGCTGGACTCGTGAAGCCGGGCGGATATCTTTTTGTCTCAGGGATCGATCTCGATGTACGAACCAAGGTCGCTCAGGATCTGGGATGGCGACCGGTCCCAGATTTGATGAGAGAAGTTCACGAGGGCGATCCATCTTTGCTTCAAGGTTGGCCTTTGGAGTACTGGGGAATCGAACCCTTCTCCAGCCGCCATTCCGATTGGAAAATCCGATTTGCTTCTGTTTTTCAGATCGAATAACTCACGGACACGCCCGGACCGGTACAGAGCTCACGGGCGGCAGTTCCTCAATCTGGCCAGAATGAATCGAGAGCCCGGAAAGATCGCGATTCTACACCACGCGGGTGGCGGTAATTTCGGCGATGACGCGGAAATCGCCAGCGTCATCGATAACATCAGATCGCGGTGGCCCAATACAGAAATAGCCGTGTTCTCGATGAACCCTGAAGATACTGCCAAAAAACATGGTGTGACGTCATATCCTATCCGGCGCCATACCTGGAGCATTGGCTACCAGCCGACGCAGGCAGCGCCGGCGGAAGGGCGAACCCGATTCCTTCAATGGTTTCGAACGACGAGAAATCCGGCAATTCGCCTGCCGAGAGCTGTATTCGATGAGTTCACGTTTTTGATCGGCGCCCGACAGAGAATCAGGAACTTTGATTTCTTGATCGTGTCCGGAGGCGGACATTTGACGGAGCGTGGCGGGACCTGGGCATTTCCATACGCGATCCTGTCATGGTTCGCCATGGCAAAATCGGCTGGCGTCAAGTGCATCCTTTTAAATGTCGGTGCTGGACCCCTGATTAAACCACTGAGCAAATATTTTGTTCGTCGTGGGCTGTCACTGGCGAATTATGTGTCCTTCCGGGACGAGCAATCTCAACGATTGGCTGGGAGTATCGGTTTCAAGGGCACAAGCTACGTTTTCCCGGACAATGTTTATGCCTCGCAGGCGCCTTCAACCAAGATTCTAAGGCGGGACAGTGAGATCGTTGGAATTGCGCCGATGCCTTTCCCTGCTGATCCGCCATTTGATAGCAAAACGAGGGCAATCGTTTACCGGGATGTAATCGCCCGGTTTGCGATGTTCACTTCAACTCTGGTCGAGCGCTCTTATCCAATAACGCTTTTCGGCACGGATATAGGCTCGGATCCGGCAGCCATCGAAGACCTGCGCGCGCAACTTCGAGATCATCACGGCGTTGATACTCGTCCATATGAGCCCGTCTATTCTCTCGATGAACAGTTACGGCAGATGTCGGCGCTGGACTATGTCGTAACCTGCAGGTTTCATGGCGTCGTGTTCGCCCATTTGTTAAACAAACCAGTGCTGGCAGTATCACATCATCCTAAAGTGACGCACCTGATGCAGGCGCTTGGATTGTCGAACTATTGCGTTGATATCCGTACATTTGATCCGGCGGACCTAGCGGGCAGATTTGATTCCATGGTCAAGAATCGACGTGAAATCAAGACTCAGATGAATGCAAGCCTGGCCAGGTATAAGGAACTGCTCAAGAGTCAGTTCGACGAGTTGTGGCCAACCGAGATGAAGGAATCTATGGCCTTGGGACAGGTTCGGTGAAAGTCCGCGATGGCTTGGCATCGTTCGGTATGCAAGGGGCGGCGTAGAAACTTGCTCAGAATTCGCAGCCGCTTTATTCAATGGATTCTGGTTCTGGAGGGCGATCAGACAAGGGACTTCGGAAAACGGGGGCCGGCATATTGTTAGCGGCCGTGATCTTCGCCGGGCTGTCATTAGAAGCGGCTGTTTGGTTCATGCTCCGTAATTCTCGGGCGGAGCAGGTGCGGGTGGAATTAACTTCGCCGCTTCCTCTTCCCCAGGGTTACCAGAGGGGCTATACAACGAATTTTCCAACCGCTGAAGACCCAATTTCCGAGGGAAAGAAGTGGCGCAACGGTAAAACAACCGCCGTTGATTGGAGTAATGTCGAAACAGTTCCGGGCTTGGCCTTCGGCACCGAATCAGGTAGGAAGGCAGGCGCCAACGCTTATGATGACTCGACCGCCTTATTGTCCGGATCATGGCCTCCCGACCAGACGGCTGCGGCTACCGTTCACAACGTGAATCAGAACGCGGATGTATTCGAAGAAGTGGAATTGCGCCTTCGCAGCTCTCTCAGTGCACATCGATCGACCGGCTACGAGATTCTTTTTCGATGTCTCAATAGTGCTCAAGCCTACGCGTCGATTGTGCGCTGGGACGGGCCGCTGGGTAGCTTCACTTACCTGGAACAAGCGACCGGACCACAATATAAACTGGCGGACGGTGACTTGGTCAGCGCCAGTATCCATGGCACCGTCATCAGCGCCTTCATTAATGGTAAGCAAGTTATGCAAACCAGTGATGCAACCTATTCCAGCGGCAGTCCTGGCATGGGTTTCTGGCTAAGAAGGAGAGCGGGGATGAGGAGTTGGTTCCGAGATTACACAGTCAGGAATTTCGATTATGGCTTTACAAGATTTGCGGCCTGGTAATTCTGACGGCGACCTTTTCGTCAGTAACTCTCTAAACTCTCCAAAGTAATCTTTTCTGGTCGCTCGACTTTGTCGATCATTAAGAATGAGATCCGATTGATCAAAACTAGAATGTTGAGAGCGCGCCCACATCCTCCTGACTTGTTGCCCTGTCCGATAACGAACAACTCGGTTAAACGAAGCTAACTTGAGGTGAAACGTATGAAAGTCGTACTCTTCTGTGGCGGTCTGGGTCTTCGAATTCGCGACGCCGAGGATATCCCAAAGCCAATGGTGCAGATCGGGTATCGCCCGATTCTGTGGCACGTTATGAAGTACTATGCCCATTTTGGACACAAGGATTTTATTCTTTGCCTCGGGCACAGGGCCAACGTCATAAAGAACTACTTCCTCAATTACAACGAATGTGTCTCAAACGACTTTGTGTTGTCGCAGGGCGGCAAGAAAGTTCATCTTCTGAATAGCGATATCGATGATTGGAAGATCACCTTCGCTGATACAGGGACCGGGTCCAACATTGGTGAGCGCCTTAAGTCGGTTGAAAAATACCTTGACGGCGAAGAGGAATTTCTGGCGAACTACAGTGACGGCGTAACAGATTTGGCATTACCGGCACAAATCGAGCATTTCCGCCGCCATGGCAAAATTGCCTCCTTTCTATGTGTTCACCCCAAGTTAAGTTACCACATGATATCTCTCGAAAATAACAGTGGGCTAATTACCGGAATTCACGCCATGAATAATGGTCACCTACGCATCAACGGCGGCTTCTTCATCTTCAAACACAAGATTTTTGATTATATTCGAGGAAAGGAAGAGCTAGTCAACGAGCCTTTCCAGCGGCTTCTCAGCGAAGGCCAATTGATCGGTTATTCGTATGACGGATTTTGGGCCAGCATGGACACGTTCAAAGACAAGCAACACTTGGAGAGCTTGTACAGTGGTGGCAGTGCTCCGTGGGAAGTCTGGAAAGCAAATGCGAACGGCAAGCACGGATACCTTCAGGAAGCATCGGGCGATGAACCCGGGAGGAAGGACAACGATAAAGTTGAAAGGAGGACGCCTCGATAAAGAGAGGGCGATAATATTCGATAATATTGTGGTTGACACGCGCTGGCGCTGATCGCCAGCAAGTGTGTTTGTTAAGCGGAAAGTTACCTTGGTGCCATCTGTAGTGACGCAAAGAGCGGGAAACGGGATAGGATATAGGAGAATGGATAATGCCTTGGGAAGATTGCCACCAGAATCACCCGGTGGAGTCAACGATGCTTTTCTCGACTTCTTTCGATGTCCTCCCGAGTTTGGATTGTTTCAACTAAAGGGTGAGCTCTCCAGCAGAGAGAGCTTTTGCCGCTTCGGGGCGGCGACCTGCTACGGCAACGGGGCCGGAGACAAAACTTGCCTGTCTCATCAGAAATTGTTCGACGGTTTAGAAGCGACCGACTTTGATGGTGACAGAGTCTTGCTGAGTTTTAATCCAACGCAAGCCGCCGAAAATCTCCGGAGAGAGCGTTACATATCAGAAAGACTTGGCGGCCGGTTGCTGCGCAGTCTCTACTACTTGGTAAGACCGCTACTGGCATTCCCTGTTCGGAAAGCAATTCAACGCCTTGTGCTTTCGCGGCGCCTGAGAGAAAGATTTCCGTCATGGCCGGTGGACTGTTCAGTTGAACAAATTCTTGAATCCTTGATGATATTGCTCCTCCGCTGCGAAAAGGGGACGGAGATCCCATTCATTTGGTTTTGGCCCGAAGGCCACTCGTCGGCATTGATGATGACGCACGACGTTGAGGACGAGCTCGGCGCGGCCAACTGTGACATGCTGATGGACCTGGACGACTCGGCGGGTTTGAAAGCCGCATTCCAACTCGTCCCCGAGGTGCGATACGAGTGTTTCGATAAACTTGTCGCGAACGTTCGGCAGCGGGGCTTCGAAGCCAATCTCCACGATTTGGACCATGATGGACGTCTCTACGACAATATAAGGTGTTTTCGCAGACGCGCCAGGCGAATTAACGAATACGCTGCTAAATTTTGCCTTAATGGGTTCCGTGCGGGAGCTATGCATCGCAACCAGGACTGGTTTCACCTGCTTGATTTTCAATATGAGATGTCGGTTCCTAATGTCTCGCATCTGGAGCCGCAGCGGGGTGGATGTTGCTCGGTGATGCCGTATTTTGTCGGCAATGTGCTGGAGCTGCCATTGACTACCGTTCAGGACTATGCGCTGTTCTACATCCTCGAGGAACAATCAATAGATCTCTGGAAACAGCAGATCGATCGCATTGTGGCTCATCACGGGCTGATCAGCTTTATCGTACATCCGGACTACGTCGTGTGGCCAAGAGAACGTCGTTTGTATTGCGAATTGCTCCGTCACCTTGCGAGCCTCAGAAATAACAGCGGAATCTGGTGGGCTCTGCCGGGAGAGATCAACGTGTGGTGGCGTCAGCGTGCCCGACTACAATTAACCAAGGAAGGGAACAAGTGGAAAATCGAAGGGGACGGCAGCGAACGGGCTAAGGTTGCCTTTGCTCGACTGGAAGCCGGTAATCTGCGATACAGGATTGATGAACACCCGAGCGTCGATACGGATGAGCCTGAAACAGCGAACCGGGTGATGTAAATTCGGATGATGTAATTAAAGAACGATTCGTTCCGAGCACCATTTTGTGTGCAGGTGCTGATCTGGACCAGCGCAAGTGTTCTCGTTCCGGGTGGAAAATCATGAGTTGCGTGTATCGTATTAGTCCACTTCAGGATCCTCGCTGGGACGATCTTTTGAGCCGACATCCGGACGCTTCCGTATTTCATACGCGCGCATGGTTAGAAGCATTGCGCCGGACGTACAATTATTCGTCATGCGGATTCACAACTTCTCCTTCGGGAGGTGCGCTGCAGAATGCCGTCGTCCTCTCCAAAGTTAAGAGTTGGATCACCGGTTCTCGTCTCGTCTCGGTTGCCTTTGCAGATGCTTGTCAGCCGCTGGTAAATAGCGCTGAGGAGCTGAAAGAGATCGTAAGAGCCGCCCAGGAATCTTGCCAAGAGGAGCACTACAAATATCTAGAGTTCCGATGGATCACTGCCGGCCAGTTGCAGAGCCCGCTTGAAGGTCTCCATCCCGACGCTTCCTACGCATACCACACCATCGATCTTAAGCCGGAGTTAGACTCAATATTTCGCGCTTTCCACAAGAGCTGCATACAGAGGAAGATCCGTCGCGCCGAGATGGAACACTTGGAATACGAAGTGGGATCGTCAGATGACATGTTGCGAGAATTTTATCGTCTTCTGATCCTTACCCGCAGACGGCATGGAGTGCCTCCCCAGCCATTTGTGTGGTTCCGCAATTTGCGAGATTGCTTCGGGAGCGGCTTTCGGGTCCGAATCGCAATGAAGGATCGATCTCCGATTGCGAGTATTCTCACCCTCCAATATGGGCAGCGGGTGGTGTACAAGTACGGGTGTTCCGACGCGCAGTTTCACCGGTTGGGGTCAATGCCCTGGCTCTTCTGGCACGCGATTCGGGAGGCCAAGACGCAGCGGTTGTGTGAATTCGACTTAGGCCGTTCAGATGTCATCGATCACGGTCTCATTGCGTTCAAGAATCATCTCGGCGCTTCTCAAGCTGTGGTGACCTATTACCGCTATTCCCCAGCGGGAGCTACCAGGAGATCGGGTGTGCGGCGGCGGAAGGTGAGATCGTTCAAATACCTGCCACCATCAATCCTGCGGTTTGCGGGTAGCGTACTATATCGTCACCTGGGGTAAATACAAGGAATGGAAGGCACAGCGGTCGGCTAAGAATCTCGAACTTAAGCAGATGATCAATTTAAGCCTTCGCGAAAACTCCGGGCCACTCCACGTTCTTTGTCTCGGATGCCACTCCGATGACATCGAGATCGGATGCGGGGGCACGATTCTTCATTTGCAGAATCAATACCCTGGATCGAGTTTCTCGTGGGTGGTGTTTAGTGCATGCGGAGTCCGACAGAACGAAGCACAAAATGGAGTTGATTCATTTCTAGGCACAGCAAAAACCGGTACGGTAATGTTCAAGAGCTTTCCTGATGGCTTTATGCCTTTCGTTGGAGCCGAGATTAAGAAAGTCTTCGAGGAGCTCAAAGGCAGTCTTTCGCCAGATCTGATACTTACACATAATCGTAAAGACGCTCACCAGGACCACCGGTTGATTGCAGAAATGACCTGGAACACGTTTCGAGATCACCTGATTCTCGAATATGAAATTCCGAAATACGATGGTGACCTCGGTCGGCCGAGCGTCTATTTTCCACTCCCAGCCGAAATTTGTGACCTGAAAATACGATACTTACTGCATGTATTCGATTCGCAAAAAGGGAAGCGCTGGTTCGAGGAGGAGACGTTTCGCTCTCTGATGCGTTTGCGGGGAATGGAATGCAACTCTAGGAGCGGTTATGCAGAGGCATTTTATTGCCGTAAATTGACGATCTAGTTCGTCGAAGGACGCCGATCGGGAAAGTGCAACTCGTGAAAGAACCAGATGCCACATGTCAAAGCTAACATCAGCTTAACAGCAAAGATCAAAGAAGAAGTTGTAAACCGCTCCTGCATTTGGAGAAGTAGAATTCATGATTGCTAGCGCAAAATCTGCCTCCACGACCTTCGCTGATAACGAACTCCCGTCGCAGAAGGTCGAGGTATACCAGTCACTTCATCGCCTTTTCGGCTGGCTCGAAAAAGAGGATTACAAGGGATACGATACATTTGACGGCCTCAACGCGAGATTTGTGCGGCCCTTCACGTTCAACAATAAGTTCTTGCGCATCGCCTTGCAGCAAGGGGTCCGCAGGTTTCCGGTAAATTTGCGGCCCTTATTGGGTGTGAAGAAGAATCATTCGACCAAAGCCATGGGGTTTTTTGCCAAAGCCTTCATGCGCCTGGGCCGGACGACCGGGGAACTCATGTGGTCCGAGAAGGCAGGGTTTGCTTTGCATTGGCTGATTGAAAATGAATCTCGTGGATATTCGGGCGCATGTTGGGGAAATCACTTCGACTACCAGTCCCGCAGTTCATATTCGCTGAAGGGAGAGCCTTCGGTGGTGTGGACCTCCCTGATCGGTCATGCCTTTCTCGATGCATACGACTTCTTTCATGAAGACAGCTATCTGAAAGTTGCCGTAAGCGCGTGCGAGCACATTATCCGCGACCTTGGCGCTTACCGAGATGGTGACACCATTTGCATCGGATATTTCCCCACCAGCACGCACCGGGTCCACAATGCAAATACGCTCGGTGCCAGCTTGTTGGCTAGAACCTATTCATATGTTCACAACGATGCCTTCCGGGAACACGCGCTCAAGGCGATTCATTACACGGCGAAGTATCAAAGGGGTGATGATTCGTGGTACTACGGCGAAAAGGCAAACCTGCACTGGGTAGATAACTTTCATACAGCGTACGTCCTTGACAGTTTCAAATATTACGTAGAGAGTGTGGGCGACCCTAAAATTGAAGCGCAAATGATGGCCGGTTACTGGTACTGGAAAAGAACTTTCTTCCAGGAAGACGGAACGCCGAACTACTACAATCACAAAACTCTGCCTCTCGATATTCAGTGCTCTTCCCAAGCCATCGATACGCTGGTGTTCTTTAGAGACCGCGACCCCGACGCGCTTCGTCTGGCTTGCAAAATCGCACGCTGGACGGTTCAGCATATGCAGGACCGCTCTGGATACTTTTATTACCGCCGGTACTCGCGCTATATAGTGAACAAAACGCCGACTCTCCATTGGGGACAAGCCACGATGCTGTGCGCCCTGGCTGGACTTTTCCAAGCTCTTTCGGGCAAGAGTTAACTGAGTGCAGAAAAAAATTCTGATCATCGTCGAGAACCTGCCTGTTCCATTCGACAGCCGCGTCTGGAAAGAAGCCACCGCTTTGCGCGCTCATGGCTATGAAGTGACCGTGTTATGTCCGCGTGGCAAAGATTATGAAAGCAGTTACGAACTGCTCGAAGGCGTGCATATTTACCGTCACCCGATCCCAATCGAAGGCAGAGGCCCACTCGGCTACATTTACGAGTACTCCTGTGCGATGTTCTGGGAAGTTTTGTACTCCTGGCTGATTTTCTTCCACCATGGCTTTCAGGTCATTCAAGGTTGCAATCCGCCCGACCATATTGTTCTGGTCGCCTTGCCATTCAAGTTGTTTGGAGTCAAATACATTTTTGATCATCACGATGCCAGCCCGGAACTCTATCTCTCAAAGTACGAAAAAGAGACCTTTCTGTACAAGGTGCAGGTGTGGCTGGAAAGGTTGACCTTCCGCTTTAGCGATGTTGTTCTCTCTACAAACCAAAGTTATAGCGAGCTTGCTGTCAGCCGTGGCAACGTAGCGCGAGACGATGTTTTTGTGGTGCGTAACGGACCTGATCTTAAGTTTCAGGCAGTTTCGCCGGTACCTGAATTGAAGAAAGGCAAGACTTTCCTGGTGGGTTATGTCGGAACGATGAACATTCAGGAAGGGCTGGATATTCTGGTGAATGTGGCCGCGCACATCAAGAGATTGGGGCGCCGTGACATTCAATTCACTTGTGTTGGCGGAGGGCCTGACTTGCCGCGCCTTCGAGAAATGGTGAACAAGCTCGATGTGGTCGATGTGATGAACTTCACGGGAAGAGTGCCAGAAAAAGACCTGGTCGAAATTCTCTCAACCTCAGATGTGTGCGTAAATCCAGACAAGCCATGCGAGATGAACAGCATTTCCACGATGATCAAAATCATGGAATACATGACGATGGGGAAGCCGATCGTGCAATTCGATTTGAAGGAAGGCCGGTTCAGCGCTCAGGGGGCTTCTCTGTATGCGGACAACATTCGGCAGGTCGAGGATTTTGCAGAAAAGATCTTGTGGCTCCTCGATCATCCCAATGAAAGAGCGCGAATGGGAGAATTCGGGGTTAAGAGAGTGAAAGAAGCGCTTGCTTGGCAATTCTCAGTACCGCATTTGATCGCGGCATATGACCGGGCATTTCGCAAGCGGGAACACGCGGAATCGCCTTTCCCAAAAAACGTCTCAGCCGGCAAGTCGGAGGCCTTATAAAGACACTCCAATTTCATGACGATGAAACGAGGTTCGTGTAAGACGTGAAGCTGATTGATGCGCTCGAGATCATAAAGAGCCCTACAAAGCTGGAAGCCCGCAGTTTTGACCTACTGCTAGCCTCGGGCTTCACACCGTTGCATCTTCAGACCTTCCTGGCGGCGCATTTGCGGCTGTTGAAGTCCGATCAGCGCGTCTCGGTGCATACGGGCCTTTTTGGCGATTTGATTGGAAATATCGAAAGAGGAAAGTCGCAAAACTTCGATGCAATTGCCGTCGTAATCGAATGGGCTGACCTCGATCCCCGGCTAAGTACGCGCAACTCAGGAAATTGGCGAGCGGATGGCTTGGCTGACGTGGAGCAATCCATCGCCGTGTCGGTTCAGCGCATCGAGAACGCGATTGCATCTTCGAGCAAGTCTCCTGTTGTCGTGAGTATGCCCATGCTTCCGCTGCCGCCAATCTTTACGACTACTCCACATCAGGCGGGTGGATTGGAGAACAAAATTCGGCAGCGTGTCGCTTCATTTGCATTCCGGCTGGGAGAACAGCCGAATGTGCGAATCGTGAATTCCCAATACCTGCACGAAACGTCGCCATTCAATGCCCGCTTCGATTTGAAATCGGAAATCACGGCCGGATTTCCTTACAGCGTCTCTCACGCTTCCATTTTGGCCGAGCAACTCGCAAAACTTGTCCACAATCCCGTACCCAAGAAGGGTTTGATTACTGACCTCGATGGCACCTTATGGTCGGGCATAGTAGGCGAAGATGGGGTCGATGGCATTTCGTGGGACCTGGAACACAAAACTCAGATGCATGCACTGTATCAACAGACACTCGCCTCTTTGGCATGTGCAGGTGTGCTGCTTGGGGTAGCGAGCAAGAACTCGCCCGAAGTTGTAGATCGCGCCTTTGCCCGGCGCGACTTGCTGCTTTCGCGCACTGAAATATATCCATTCGAAGTTCACTGGTCGCGTAAGTCGGAATCGGTGAAGCGTATTCTCGAGAAGTGGAACATCAACGCCGACTCCGTACTTTTCGTCGATGACAGTCCAATGGAAGTTGCGGAAGTAAGCGTTGCATTTCCAGAGATGGAATGCGTCGTTTTCCCTTCTGGCAACTACCAGGGAATTTGGGATTTACTGAAACATCTCCGGTCAGTTTTCGGCAAATCATCTGTTTCAGCGGATGACACGCTGCGTCTGGAGAGTCTTAGGAAAGGCGCGGAATGGCAGGGAATCGTCAGTAATTCGTCTGGATTATCGCTCGACGGTTTCCTGAAGCTCGCGAAGTCTTCGATTTGTTTTGACGCGAACAAGCCACCTGAGGCCAGGGCCCTTGAACTAGTCAACAAGACAAATCAGTTCAATCTGAATGGGCGGCGTTACATTGAGTCGGAGTGGAGCCTGTTCCACTCCAGCGCAAAGACATTTTCCGTGCTGGTTTCCTACGAAGACCGTTACGGAGCGCTCGGGAAGATCGCCGTCATGCTGGGAAAAGTCGAAGGCCGCCAGCTGCACCTGGATTCCTGGGTCCTGAGTTGCCGGGCTTTTTCGCGCCGCATCGAGCACCAATGCCTGAAGTTCCTGTTTGATAGGTTTGGCTGCGAAGAGATTGTCTTCGATTACGTGCCAACCGCAAGAAACGGTCCACTGCAGGAATTCTTCTTGGGATTGATGGGTAAAGCCCCGCACTCTGGCATGTCGCTTTCTCGCGAGTTCTTTGCAACGCACGCTCCAGCTCTCTACCATCAGGTCAAGGAACACGCGAATGTCTAAAATAGGTTTGTCACCGACGGAGCGAGTGGAATTGCTTGTCCGTTGCTTTTCCTCTGTCTTTCCTGCGCTTACAAGCGAGGAGATTCGCACCGCGAGCTCCGATGTGCCCGGCCTTTGGGATTCTCTCGCGACAGTTACGCTTGTCGCGGTGGTGGAAGAAGAATTTGGCATTCAGATCGACCAGGAGCGCATGCCGGAGCTGCACTCCTTCGCCGCATTTTTGAACTACATCCACGAAGAGACAAGCCGCGGAACATGAAAGGCGAGTATGAAAGAAGGGACACTCCGCGGAGTCAGGAATAGGCTCTTTCAGCACCTGGCGCGAATACTTCCGGGAGCGCGGAGTTTAAGGGTTGCACTACACCGCGCACGAGGTGTCCGTATTGGCAGAAATGTTTGGATCGGCTACGACGTGATCCTCGAGACTTCACGCCCTCACTTGGTTACCATTGAAGACAATAGTGCGCTTAGCATGCGGGTGACGATCATTGCTCATTTCCGGGAAACTCAGGGCGTGAAGATCGAAGAAGATGTTTTTGTAGGGCCAGGCGCCATCATCCTTCCAAACGTTGTGATTGGCAAAGGATCTGTCGTGGCGGCGGGCAGCGTAGTCACAAAGTCAGTGCCGCCACGGACGATGGTCCAGGGCAACCCGGCGGTTCCTGTTGCCAGGTGCAACGTTCCTTTGGGGCCACAGACTACGATTGCTGAATTTTCAAAAGGATTGATGCCGCTGTCTCGCCGCCCGGTTCCAAGTAAGCCTGCCCCGATTGGAGAGCGTGAGCCGTGAAGCTGGTCGTGCCGTTCGTCGATGAATTGACCGTGGTAGATTCGCGGCTGCTTCGTCTGGCTGAATTTCTGGGTGCCAACTGCGAATCCGTTGAGTTGTCGAAATCAACAGCCGGAGACACTTCGTTTCTTGAGAAAACTCTGCCTGAGGATTCCTGTTGCGTTATTAACCCGGAGGTCATAGAGCGATGGACAGGCGGAAACGACTTCCCGCCCCCCGTGGCCTCGGCCTTGCTGGCACGTTGCTCACACCTGTTGGTGCACGGTGTCCGATCTGGGAGATTTGACGCAGGGCTCATTACGTTGCTTTCCGAAGGGCATCTCACCGGTGCACACGAAATAGAAGATTCTGGCCAGAGCTATCGGTGCGCCGATGGCTCCAAAGATTTCTGCGAGGCATTCTCCGGCCTGGCAGTCGGTACGGCTCGGCCAGGCATAGACCGTGTTTTCTCACTAGGGAAATCCGGTGCTCGCGCCTTGCTTTCAAGCGCCGATCGCCCCTACGTGGCGTCTGTGAGCTCCGCGGGTGCAAAGGTTTTCTTTCTGTGTACTCATGAAATCGTTGACTTGCAGGAGGATATTGGCGAAGATCCAGTCAGCAGTTTTTTCTCCCGCTTGCTTCCCCACGCGATGACGATTCGGGCAATCTTTGGAGACCAAGTCTGGAGACCAACAGCCGAGAGCGCGTCCCTGGTGGTTGACGATCCCGTGCTTCGTGAAAACTATGGTTTCCTGAACTTCAATACTTTGCTGGCATCGATGAAGCAGCAGAATTTTCACACCAGTTTAGCTTTCATCCCGCACAACTTTCGGCGATGTTCAAGCTCGGTATTGAAATTGTTTTTAGAAAATCCGACCTATCTCTCGTTGTGCTTTCATGGAAACGATCATACGCAGGCCGAGTTTGCGTCTAAAAATACAGCTTTGCTCCACACGTTTGTCGTGACGGCGGAGAAGCGCATACGCACTCTTCAGAAGATAAGCGGAATATCGTGTGACAAGGTGATGGTATTCCCGCAAGGAAAGTTTTCCGTCGAGGCGATGGACGTTCTTCGCTCCCGCAACTTCGATGCAGCGGTGAATACGGTCCCTCATCCCACCGGAGAAAACGTCCGCCTCAAGTTATCCGAACTTTGTCAGCCGGCGGTAACCCAGTACGGCAACTTTCCATTGTTCCTGCGGCGTGCCATCAAGCATTGCGGTCCGGAAGATATCGCTTTCGACCTGTTCTTCGGCAAGCCCGTGCTGGTGGTCGAACATCACGAGATTTTTAAGGATCCGGAGCCGTTGCTCGATGTCATCGCACGTATTAATTCGTTGTGCCCCACAATACGGTGGGTTGGGCTTGGGCAAGCAGTTCGCAATGCAACCTTGCAGCGTCACAATTCCGATCGCACGATCTCTGCAAGGGGATATTCGCGCAGCGTTGAAGTACGGAATTCAGGTTCGCAGTCCGCACAATTTTCAGTTGAATGGCCTCACCTTAGCCTCGACGAGGTTCTGGAATGCAAAGGCGGAGAGATAGTTGCGCGCCAAGACTCAGTAAACAGAAATAACAGAGTACGGGTTCAAACGAATGTGCCGCCGCACATGTCTCAAGTTATCTCTGTCGTGCAGCGAGACGAGTACCCTGAGCCAGTCGCCCTGGGAATGAAGTGGAAGACTAAAGCGTTCGTGCGCCGGCGGCTTTCAGAGATACGGGATGATTATTTGAGCAAGAATGCTTCGATACTTGCTTTTGCCAAGACCCTGCAACGGCTGGTCGCGCACTAGTGATGCTGTTTTTAAACGTCCGAAAGGGAGCTCAGTCCAAACAGGTAAAGATTTGTAAAACCCTCCTTTCCGGTCTTGACGGTCTCCCTCCGGCGGTTGATGCTGCTTAGGCGCGGTTTTGATGCTCCTGTAACTGTTGGTGCTCGACCACTGCATTTGTCTTGCCAGTGTTTGCGATGGAACTGCTCCTCAATCTCTTGTGGCTGATGATTGCGCTGGGGGCTCTGGTAATTTGCTGGAGAGCTCAGCTGAGTCTTGGCACAGCGAAGACAATTCCCCGTTCCCGCGTTCTCGTCATTGCCGCCTGTCTGTCGGCTCTGGCATTTCCGATCGTCTCTGCCTCAGACGACCTGGTTGCGCTGCGTCCAGAGGCGGAAGAATCCAGTTCCATCAACTTCTGCGTAAAGAAATTAAAACCTACCCTGTCCCCGACCAAGGGCAACGATGCGCCACCGTTGTCAGAGGTCGTTCGAATATGTTCAGTGAAGCCGGACATTAAACCGGTGCAACTAGTATTCCGGCGTCCAGCGGTACTTCCTGAGCAAGCGGCTGTAACAATCGTGGGTTGTAGAGCTCCTCCTTGTCCTGAGTCCTTGTGCTCTGATTGCGCCGGAAATCGCGCAATTTCTGGCCTTGGACTTTCTGCCACCACTCTCGCGAATCATCGGTTAGAGAGCCGCGACCATAGTCGTCGCCGGTCAATGAGCAGACTAATGGGCGAATGGAGCGTCAAATGGAAAATGCATACTTTGCGAGCGAGCGGGTGTCTCTCCGCGGCGCCGCAAGATCTGGAAGAAAGCTCGCAGGCGAGCTTGCACGTCGGGTAAGGAGAAACTCTGCCCGCGAGTTGTGGGATTGGGCGCGATGTAGACAGGTCGCACCACCAAGTTTGAAACAGCTGCGCGAGACGATCGCTACGCTCGATTCTTCAGCTCAAATTTGTGACGAGCGCGAACGTGAAGCGCCCATCTTCCTGTTGGCCGCGGGGTGGAGATCGGGCTCAACATTGCTTCAACGCATCTTGGTCACCGATCCCCGGGTGCTCCTATGGGGTGAACCTCTTGGGGAAATGGGGTTCGTGTCTGGGATTGCGGAAATGTTGACTCGGCTGTCTACATCTCCGAATCTCTCAGAGCACTGGGCTCAGACTGAGGAGCACTTTTCTTCTCTAGCGACATCGTGGATCGCTTCGCTGTATCCGCCAGGGAACGATCTACGATTGGGTTTGCTTGCCTTTCTCGACCAGTGGCTTGGCGAACCTGCGCGGGAACGCGGATTTCAACGTTGGGGATTCAAAGAGGTTCGTCTGGGGGCTGCGGAAGCCACGCTGCTTCATTGGCTTTTTCCAAACGCAAAATTCATCTTCCTTGCTCGCAATCCGTACGACTGCTACAGGTCCCTGTCCGACTCGGGCTGGCATCATCTCTATTACCGCCGTCCTGACGTCCGAGTCAACTCAGCAGCGGGAATAGCGAGGAATTGGAATCGTATTGCGCTCAGTTGGTCGGAGTTGCCCGCTGATTTCCCAGCTTTTTCCATTAAGTATGAAGATATCATCGCTGGCAGATTTGATTTTCGAAAGCTTGAGTCATGGCTTGGAATTGAGATAAAGGAAGAGGTTGCACTCTCGGCGGTGGTTGGTCGTACCGCAACACGACACCGAATTGGATGGACAGAACGATTCATCATTTCGCACGAAGCGGAAACGGGAATGCGTGCTCTCGGCTATTCAGAAGAAGCATAGTCCTTTCTGTACGGCGCGTTTTCCTCGGGGGGGGGAAAAGACTTCTCGGAAGGGACCTTTATCGTCGCAAGCTAGAACATACTCGCTGCGAAGCAGTTATGCAGTCTCGCCGTGTGCCGATACGTGACACGTGGAGCAGAGTGTGATCAGATTCTCGTCAGTATCATGTCCGGAGTGGCTGCGAAATCGTTTGTGATGGACTTCTAGATTCGACATTGCCCCGCACGATTGACACCGCCAGCCATCGCGACGCAGGATCCGCTGCCGAAGAGCCTCGTAAGCCACGGGATCCAGCTGCACGCGCACGAGCTTCGGACCGATCGAACTCATGACGCTTTCTCCATCAAGCTTCCAAGGAATTCCTGCACTGCTCTCCGGGGTGGACTTTGAAGAATCGCGTCATCGAGAACAGCAGAGTCTCCGGGTCTCCATTGTCCAGGTTGGCTCCGGCTAGAAAATCCGCGCAGATCATTTCTAAGCAGTAGCCACGGGATCGGTCGCTTCCCAACATCAGGGCTGCAGTTTCGATCGCTTTCTCGATGACGGGCGTCTGGCTCTGGTACAGCTTGAAGTAGATAATTTCCCAAGGTTCGGTCTCCCGCCCCGTCAATTCTTTCTCGACCTCCTTCTTGAAGTCCTCTTTTGGCATCTGACGGGCTTTGTGCAACCAGGTTGCACAATCGAAGTTCTGCCTGTCTCGCCTTGCGAGCTTGGCTAGTTCGACTCCCTTTGTCCAACCCACTTCCTTCAGTTGTTTTCTTGCGTGCGGTGGCAAATGTTCGTGGATCGACATCAGGTAGTACGCCTTCCTCCTCGATTCCGGAAAACGCCTCTCCAGAAACTCGTCGAAGAACTTCAAACTCTCCAGCCTCCAGCACTGTCCTGCCCGTACCTCGCATAGATAGCGCCCCAGTTCCACGAACTTGTGTCCGCGCTCCGTCTCCTTCCGCTGTTCCCCGGCCAGACTCTCGTCAATCTTGGCTAATACAAACACGGCACTTCGACGATCGAGACATGGGCGGCTTCAAGTTTTCAACTCGGTCTGAAGGCTCAGATTCAGGGAATCGCACGCAGCGAGGCGAGGAGCATTTTCGCAGGTTGGCGAAAACTGCTCTCGTCTATTCCTCAGGGTCGTAGTTCAGATTTTGCCCGAGCCATCGCTCGGCTTCTGCTAGCGTCATTCCTTTGCGTTCGCTGTAGTCAGCGACTTGGTCGCGATCGATCTTGCCGAGGCTGAAGTATCGCGATTCCGGATGGGCCAAATAGAGGCCACTCACGCTCGATCCGGGCCACATCGCGAATGATTCGGTGATCAACATTCCAGTATTCGCCTGCACATCCAGCAAACGCCAGAGCGGGCCCTTCTCTGTGTGATCCGGGCACGCCGGGTAACCTGCGGCTGGCCTGATCCCACGGTACTTTTCCTGGATGAGATCCGCGTTGCTCAGGCCTTCTTTACAACCGTAACCCCACTCACATCGGACGCGCTTGTGCAGGCATTCGGCGAAAGCTTCAGCCAGTCGATCTGCGATGGCCTCCGCCATGATCGCGTTGTAATCGTCGTGCTTGGCCCTGAACCCGTCGCACAGTTTCTTCAAGCCGATCCCGCTGGTTACCGCGAACGCACCGATATGATCAGGCAACGTCGTCTCCTTCGGCGCGATGAAGTCCGCGAGAGATCGGCACGGCTCGCTGCCTTCCTTGTTTGATTGTTGGCGGAGGAAGTGGAATCGTTCGAGGACTTTTTCGCGCGTGTTGTCCGTATATAGCTCGACATCGTCACCCACTGCGTTAGCCGGAAACAAACCGTATACACCCCGCGCCGTGATCAGGTTCTTCTCAATGATGACATCCAGAAGCGCATTGGCTTCGGCGAAAATCTGCCGCGCCTGCGCACCTTGTCTCTCGTCCTCCAGAATGCGCGGGTAAACGCCTTTCAACTCCCAGGTGTGGAAGAACGGTGTCCAGTCAATGAAATCGCGCAATGTCGCCAAAGGAAAATCGTCGAGCACACGCACGCCGGTAAACGAAGGCGTAGGTAGATCTTCGGCACGCCACTCGATAGGAGTCCGTCTTTTTCGCGCGGTCTCAAGGGAGACGACCGTCAGGCGCGGCGCGGAGTGGGCCTTGCGAAGGGCCTCATAATCGGTGCGATGCTGCGCCACGAACGCCGACTTACCGTCGTCGCTCAGAAGACTGGTCGTCACCGGCACCGCCCGGCTGGCATCCAGCACGTGGATCACTGGCTCGCTGTAGTTCGGCGCAATCTTAACAGCGGTGTGCGCACGGCTCGTGGTCGCTCCACCAATGAGCAGGGGCAACTTGAAGCCCTGACGCTCCATCTCGCGGGCCACGTGTACCATTTCGTCCAGCGATGGAGTGATCAGCCCGCTGAGTCCGATCATGTCCGCCTTTTCCGTCTTGGCGCGTTCGAGGATCTTTTCGCAGGGGACCATCACCCCCATGTCGATCACCTCGTAGTTGTTGCAGGCCAGAACCACGCCTACGATATTTTTACCAATGTCGTGAACATCACCTTTGACCGTCGCCAGTACGATTTTTCCCTGCGCCTTGACTTCCTGGCCAGACGCCGCCATCGCAACTTTCTCGGCCTCCATGTATGGCGTCAGGTGCGCCACGGCCTTCTTCATCACGCGGGCAGACTTGACCACCTGGGGCAAAAACATCTTGCCGGCTCCAAATAGATCTCCGACCACACTCATGCCGGCCATCAGCGGGCCTTCGATCACCAATAAGGGACGGCCCAGTTTGACGCGAGCTTCCTCGGCATCGGCTTCGATGTAGGTGTCGATCCCCTTGACCAGTGCGTGAGAAAGACGCTCCTCGACCGTGCCGGCGCGCCATTCTTCGGCCTTCTTTTCGTTTACTGCCTTGCCGACGCCCTTCAGCGTTTCGCCGTAATCCACCAACCGCTCAGTCGCGTCGGGACGTCGGTTCAGCAGCACGTCCTCAACCAGCACCTTGAGCTCAGGATCGATCTCCTCGTAGACCTCGAGCATTCCGGCATTCACAATGCCCATGTCCAGGCCCGCCGTGATGGCGTGATAAAGAAATGCGGAGTGCATGGCCTCGCGCACTTTGTTATTGCCTCGGAAGCTGAACGAAATGTTCGAGACGCCGCCGCTGACCTTCGCATGCGGCAGATTGGCTTTGATCCAGCGCGTGGCGTTGATGAAGTCAACCGCGTAGTTGTTGTGCTCCTCCATGCCAGTGGCAACGGTGAGGATGTTGGGATCGAAAATGATGTCTTCAGGTGGAAAACCAACCTCGTCGACCAGTATCCGATAGGCGCGCTCGCAGACGCGAACCTTGTCCTCGTAGGTCGCTGCCTGACCCTTTTCGTCGAAGGCCATCACAACCACCGCCGCGCCGTATTTGAGGACGGTCGCGGCGTTCTTGCGAAACTTATCTTCGCCCTCTTTCAGTGAAATCGAATTGACGATGCCCTTGCCCTGCAGGCACTTTAACCCAGCCTCGATGACCTCCCATTTCGAGGAGTCCACCATAAAGGGCACCTTGGCAACTTCGGGCTCACTCGCTAGTAATTGCAAAAAGCGCGTCATTGCCGTGACGCCGTCGATCATCCCCTCGTCCATGCAGATGTCGAGGACATTGGCTCCATTCTCGACTTGCTGCCGGGCTACGCTCACTGCTTCTTCATATTTGCCTTGCTTGATCAGCTTGGCGAACTTGGGCGAGCCGGCCACATTGGTCCGCTCACCGATCATGATGAAGACGCCGGACTGTTGAGTGAACGGCTGCGATCCCGAAAGACGGAGTGGCTTCGTCTTCGTAGGCTCGGCCGCGCTCACGCTCGACTCTCAATCTGGTTGGCGAAGGATTCCTCGGTTGGCCGCGTCCCCCACTTTCGCGGGGCCTGGCCTTCGAGCGCTTTGGCGATAGCCGCGATGTGCTCGGGGGTGTTGCCGCAGCAGCCGCCGGCAATATTGATCAGTCCCGCCCGGGCAAAGTCTCCCAGATAGCGCGCCATGTCCAGGGGTCCCAAGTCGAATCCGGTCTCCGACAAGGGGTTCGGCAGACCGGCATTCGGGTAGCACGAGATCGCAACGTCCGCCTTTTCCGAGAGTTCCTCCAGGAATGGATACATCAGATCGGGCCCGAGAGAGCAGTTGAGACCAACCGACAGCGGTTTCATGTGCTGCACTGCATTCCAGAATGCCTCAGTGGTCTGCGCGGAGATCATCGTCTCGCCGCCACGTCCCACGGCTGCCGAAATCATCACCGGCAGTTCTTTGCCATCTTGATCAAATACCTCACGGATGGCGACCAGTGCTGCCTTGGCATTCAGCGAATCAAAAATTGTCTCGACCAACAGCAGATCGACCCCGCCGGCGATAAGCGCACGAACTTGCTGAGCGTAGGCGGTCTTGACCTGATCGAACGTGACCACCCGGAAGCCGGGATCGTCCGCATCGGGCGAGTTTGAAAGAGAGACCGTCAGCGGCCCAATCGCGCCCGCCACGAACCGTTGACGCGAGGTTGCGGTCCCGACGCGATCCGCCCATTCGCGGCACTGCCGCGCCGATTGCTCATTGATATCCCACGCCAGGCTGCCAAGGAATGAATCGTCGATCACCTTTTGGTAAAACGCGGGATCCTTCCGGCCGCCATGCTCCCGGGGATCGTCAACGAAGAATTCGCTCTGCGTAATGCTGGTTGCGCCAAAGGTGTTTGTCTCGATGATGTCCGCTCCTGCTTCCAGAAACCGGCGATGGATGTCACCGATCATCTCCGGCTTAGTCAGGGAGAAGAGGTCACCGTTGTTCAGCAGGCCTTTGGCCGAATTCTTGAAGCGATCCCCGCGTATGTCCGCTTCCGTCATGCCATAGGTGCGGATGGTCGTACCCATTGCCCCGTCGATGATGGCAATGCGACTCTGGAGGATCTTTTCAAGCGGATGTTGATGAGCTCTCGTCATGTCTTTTTGATGCTGCGGGACTCGATTCCGCACCGAAGCACACCTTTTAATAATTATAGCGACACAGGCGCCCCAACTCTGGCGCGTGGGATCATCGACGTAATCGTGACAGCGTGGAGTACCCTTGGAACCCGCAAGGCATGACAAAGACGCCGGGGAAAATCGGTACGGTCACGCCCCTGTAAAACTATTTGATATTTCGGGAATGCTTCGGTTCTTAATATTTGGGAAGAGGCATCGCTGTCTGAAGGAGACGTGGTCCATGCACAACGTGAACACTCCGCCAGAGCAGAGTCTCACCAGTTTTGGGACTACGGAGCAGGAATTTGAACGTTGGAAGCGATGTTCGAGTAGCCGCTTTCTGCGTTACTCGAATCGACAGCCGTCGTAGCGTAGCAGTAGGACGTGCCGTCTACTACCGCGGAGTCTGTGTACAACGTACTCGCATTCAGCGCGGAATTGATCTTGGAGAAAGATCCGCACGCGTTGGTGTACACCGCGCGGTAAATGTTGTAGCCGCTTATGTTCGATGACGTGCTCGCGTTCCACGACAGATCCACCGTGTGTATTGGCGCGGGCGTGCCAGTTCCGGTCAGGGCTTCCGTCGTCGCGGCAGGCTGAGCATTGCTAGTAAAGGTGAGTATACCGCTCGCCGCTCCGGATATTTGCGGGCTGAAGGTGACCGTAAACGATGCGCTCTGGCCCGCCGGGATGGTCACCGGTAGTGAGAGGCCGCCGATGCTGAATGCCGAGTTGTTCGAGCTCGCGGCCGTGACCGTAACATTCGCTCCGCTGGCTGTCAGGCTTCCTGAAGCCGTTCCGCTCGTCCCGACGACCACGCTGCCAAGACCAAGGGTGGTTGGAGTTACCGTAAGCTGTCCGGCCGCCGCAGTGCCTGTTCCGGACAGGGGTATCGTCAGCGTCGAATTGGATGCGGTCGAAGTGATGGTAACGTTGCCGCTTGCACTTGCAGCCGATTGTGGCGTGAACGTGACCGTGAAGCTCGCGCTCTGCCCGGCTGTCAGCGTGATTGGGGCAGTGATCCCACTCAGGCTGAACCCAGTTCCGCTGATTCCGGCCTGAGAAATGGCGACGTTGGAACCGCCGGTATTGGTGACCATTTCTGAAAGAGATTGATTACTCCCTACCGTCACACTGCCGAAGCTGAGGCTGGTGGGATTCGAGCCCAATGTCCCAGGCGCAACTCCGGTGCCGGACAACGGAATGGTCAGTGTCGGATTGGAGGCGTTCGAAGTAATTGTGACACTGCCACTAACGCTTCCCGCAGATGCTGGCGTGAACGTGACCGTGAACGTCGCGCTCTGGCCGGCTGTCAGCGTGATTGGAGCAGTGATCCCGGTCAATGTAAATCCGGTTCCGCTGACCCCGGCCTGAGAAATCGTAACGCTCGAACCGCCGGTATTGGCCACCGTTTCTGACAGAGACTGGTTGCTGCCCACGGTCACGCTGCCGAAACTGAGACTGATCGGATTCGACCCGAGTGTCCCCGGCGCAACTCCTGTACCTGTCAACGGAATGACCAGAGTCGGATTGGATGCGTTCGAAGTAATCGTGACGTTGCCACTAACACTTCCGGCCGAGACAGGCGTGAATGCGACACTGAACGTCGCGCTCTGGCCCGCCGTGAGTGTCACCGGAGCAGTAATCCCAGTCACGCTGAATCCGGTGCCGCCAATGCCGACTTGCGAAATCGTTAGGCTGGAGCCACCGGTATTGGTCACCGTCTCCGACAAAGACTGCTTGCTTCCTATGGTCACGCTGCCGAACCCGAGGCTGGTTGGATTCGCCCCGAGGGCGCCCGGCGCAACCCCCGCGCCCAACAACGGAATTGTCAGAGTCGGATTGGACGCGTTCGAAGTAATTGTGACATTCCCACTCGCGCTTGCGGCCGACGCTGGTGTGAACGTGACGCTGATGGTCGCGCTCTGCCCGGCCGTCAGCGTGATCGGAGCAGTGATCCCACTCATGGTGTATCCAGTTCCGCTGATCCCGACTTGAGAAATCGTGACACTGGCGCCCCCGGTGTTCGTCACCGTCTCCGAAAGAGACCGATTGCTTCCGACGGTCACGTTACCGAAGCTGAGACTCGTGGGATTCGATCCGAGTGCCCCGGGCGTGACTGCTGTACCCGATAACGGAATGGTCAGGGTCGGATTCGAGGCAGTTGAAGTGATGGTGACACTGCCATTAACAGTTCCGGCTGATGCTGGCGCGAACGTGACCGTGAAACTGGCGCTCTGTCCAGCTGTCAGCGTTACAGGAGCAGTGATCCCACTCAGGCTGAAGCCCGTCCCGCTGCTCCCAACTTGAGAAATGGTGATGCTCGAAGCGCCGGTATTGGTCAATGTTTCTGAAAGAGACTGATTGCTGCCCACAGTCACGCTGCCGAAGCTGAGACTGCTTGGACTGGATCCCAGTGCCCCCGGTGCCGCTCCCACGCCAGCCAGCGAGATGGTCAGGGTCGGATTGGAAGCATTCGAAGTAATTGTGATATTGCCACTGACGCTTCCGGCCGACGCTGGGGTAAACGAGACCGTGAAGGTCGCGGTCTGCCCGGCCGTCAGCGTTACCGGAGCAGTGATTCCACTCAGGCTGAAACCCGTCCCGCTAATCCCGACTTGAGAAATTGTGACGCTCGAACCGCCCGTGTTAGTCACCGTCTCTGACAGAGACTGCTTGCTTCCCACGATCACGCTGCCGAAGCTGAGGCTGGTCGGATTCGATCCGAGTGCCCCCGGCGTAACTCCCGTGCCCGTCAACGGAATGTTCAGAGCCGGATTGGAGGCGTTCGAGGTTATTGTGACGTTGCCACTAACGCTTCCGGCCGACGCTGGCGTGAACGAGACCGTCAAGGTCGTGCTCTGCCCGGCCGTCAGCGTGACTGGCGCAGTGATCCCGCTCAGGCTGAATCCGGTACCGCTGATGCCGACCTGAGAAATGGTGACGCTGGAACCGCCGGTATTTGTGACCGTCTCTGACAGAGATTGCTTGCTTCCTATCGTCACGCTGCCGAAGCTGAGACTGGCCGGACTGGAAGCGAGCGTGCCCGGCGCGACTCCCATGCCAGACAAAGGAATGGCCAAGGTCGGATTCGGGGCGTTCGAGGTTATGGTGATCTTGCCACTCGCGTTTGCGGCGGATTGCGGAGCGAACGTGACGGTGAAGGCTGTGCTCTGCCCGGCCGTCAGTGTCATCGGAGCAGTGATCCCACTTAGGCTGAATCCAGTTCCGCTGATCCCGAGCTGAGAAATCGTGACGCTGGAACCGCCCGTGTTGGTGACCGTCTCCGAAAGAGACTGATTGCTTCCCACCGTGACGTTGCCGAAGGTTTCGTTGGCTTGACTCAGCGCCAGCTGACCACTCGCTATTCCAGTTCCGCTAAGCGAGACGGTGGCCGTGCCGTTGGAAGCGGTGCTGGTGATGGTAGCCGTGGCGCTGAAGGAGCCCGCCGCATTGGGACTAAAGACCAGACTGACCCGGGTGCCCTGGCCCGCAGGAATCGTGACCGGCAGAGTTGGCGCACTCAACGAAAAATATTGGCTCGAAATCGACACTCCACTGACCGTGATCGAGGCGGTGCCGGTATTCGATACACTCATGGTCAGCGTTTCAGTCGTGCCTGCGGTGACACTGCCAAAGTCCACACTGGCGCTGCTGAGAGATAAAGTGCTGGATTGCACTGGCTGGCTAGCGGCAGAATTGCTTGAGCTGAAGCCTTGGCAGCCAACCAGAAAGGCGAGGCCCGTCAGAAGAAGTAACGCGCCTGCCACTTGCACGAGATAGTTTGAGTGAACCGATTTCTTCGCAGTCTCTAGCATTGTCAGCCGTGGAACCGTAGCCCCAGGTTCTACGACTGTCTGCACCCGGGGGAGGGCTCATCACGAGTCTGGGGCTGAAGGCGAGACTAAGGTAGGTCTCCGGGGTACACTACGCAGACCGACAGAAGGCCAGTATGAAAAGGTACTTAGAACAGCTTCACCGGGATTGTAGGATAGGGTCTTAAGTGCTGCTCCGCTGTGTTGCTCCGCCACGTCTTCAGAGTGGGTGCAACCCAGCGAACGGCATTCGTATCAAACTTAATGGCAGCGACTGTGGTCACTCCTGGTTTGCTTGCTCACGGCAAATCCGCTATGTTAATAGCTAGCCTTGTACGTTTGAAATGTTACGTCTCACCAATCTCGAAGGTCGATGGCGCTGTGCGATCGTCATTTTCGTTGCCGTGACTGCGCTGACGGTGAGCGTTGCTACTCGGTACTGCTCCGCTTACAGGGGTTCATACTCAGCAAGAACCCTGCATAAACATTCATCCCCAGAGCAAAGCCGGCAGCGTCTGACCAAGAGTGCGGCCAACTGGATGCCTCAGGTCATTCAGTCCGGCGTCCTGCAGGCGCCAACTTCTTATCCTCGCATCGCCCCGGCGGGACCTCCGATACCCAGTATTCTTCTCGAAACCAGTCTGTACGATCGCCCGCCTCCTTCTCCTTTCTGCTGAAAGTTCCCCAGTTTCTTGTTCCGGATGTTGTTGCCATGGCTTGTTGCCATCATGAGCGTCCGCTCATCGATGGGAATGAGAGACCCCGCGGTTTTCCATGCGGCAACCGCCAAGTGTGGCCGGGGTCAAGAGCGGCTTCAATGTAGCCTCCGTGGACAACGGTACAGCTAAGGCTCTCTATCGCTGCAAAAATATGGAGCTTTACGATTACAGCCCGGGGAGTAAATTCTCTTATTCAGGGAAATTGTCGATGATCAATGGAAGTCGGATAATGAAATGAAAGGATGCGTGCATGGCGCGGGCACATCTGTTGACTGAGGGAGAGTTGGATGCTCTCCGGCAATTCGATACGTGCATGGTCGCGAATGCGGTCGAAACTTTTAACCTTCGGCTGCACAATACGGGATTCACTAACGCCAGCATTCGCTGCATGTTTGAAGATGCGCCGCCGATGGTGGGTTATGCGGCAACGGCGCGGCTGCGCAGCGGCGCGCCGCCGATGGTGGGCGGCACGTTCCGCGACCAGGGAAATTTCTGGAACAGCATTCTTGAGATTCCATCGCCGCGCATTCTCGTATTGGAAGACCAAGATAATCCGCCTGGCCGCGGCGCTTTTGTTGGAGATATGCACGCCGCCATCCTTAAGGCGCTGGGTTGCATCGGCTACCTGACCAACGGTGCGGTGCGAGAACTGCCCGCAGTTCGCGAGATGGGAGTTCAGCTGTTTGCCGGAAATGTCGCCGTCTCGCACGCGTATGCCCACATTTTCGACATCGGGGCTGCCATTACCGTGGGCGGAATGGAAGTTAGCCCCGGCGACCTGCTGCATGGCGACCGTCACGGCGTTCTGATGATCCCGGCGAAGATTGCTGCCGCGGTGCCGGCGGCCGCGGCGGAGATTCAACGGGCAGAGCAAAATGTGATCAACTTCTGCCGGTCCGGCGCTTTTTCGGTGGCGAAGCTGGGTGAGGTGAGGAAGATGAATCGCTAGGCCTGGCAGGGCGTCCGCCGGGGCAGTAGGGAAGGTTGGTGCACCACACGACGATGACTCAAAAACGCATAGTGTTCATCACGCAAGCCTGCAGGCGCAAGGCGTCGATGTTTTCGTTTCTCTCGGCCGTCATCGCTGCGCTTGTATTCAGTCTGTCTTCTTGTTCGGGCGACCGGAGCGACCATGTTCAAGCCGGAGGACCAACCCTCACTGTTGGAGTAACCAGGGTAGTGAAGAAGTCTCTGGGGCGGAAAATCACGCTCTCCTCCGAGTTGGTGCCGTTTCAAGAGATTGACGTTTATGCGAAGGAGTCCGGTTACGTCAAGAAGCTCATGGTGGATTACGGAACGCACGTCAAGGCCGGGCAGGTCATGGCCATTCTTGAGATTCCGGAGTTAGAGGCACAACTGCAGCAAGATCAGGCGGAAATCAAAGACGCCTACAATCAGGTGAGCAGAGCACAACATGAGTTGGCGCGTTACCAGGCGCAATTCAATGCGCTGCACCTACAGTACACACGGTTGGAGGGAGTATTTCAAAGCCAGCCCGGCATCGTGGCTCAACAGGAAGTGGATGACGCGCAGGGAAAAGATCTGGCGGCATCCTCCCAAGTTGACGCAGGGCAGGCGGCTTTGGAAGGTTCGCAGAGCCAGCTCGCCGGAGCCAAAGCCAAGCTCTCGCGCGATCAAAGTCTCTTTGACTATTCCAGAATCACGGCGCCATTTGCGGGCGTCGTCACCGAGCGCTACGCGAACCTCGGAACGCTGGTGCAGGCGGGGACTAATTCGAGCACCCAGGCAATCCCGATCGTGAAGCTTTCCGAGGATGATTTGTTCCGCCTCGTAATCCCGGTGCCCGAATCATATGTGCGATACATCCATATCGGCGATCCAGTGGACGTTCGCGTGCCCTCGCTGAACAGAACCTTCCCTGGAAAGATTGCCCGCTTCTCCGTAGAGGTCAAGGAAGACACGCGCACTATGCACACCGAAGTTGACGTCCAAAATCGCGATCGTGCCCTGATGCCAGGCCTCTACGCCGACGCCGGCGTGGCGCTTGAACATCGTGAGGACATCGCTGCCATACCGTTGCAGGCTGTAAATCATGAGGGAGGCAAGACCACGGTTTTTGTAGTTGGACACAACGGCGAAATCGAAGACCGGGCGATCACGCTCGGGATTCAAACCGCGAATGACGCGGAGGTGGTTTCAGGATTGGCGGAAGGGGAGCAGGTAGTCGTAAGCGACCGCAGCGGCCTGAAGCCGGGTGACAAGGTTCGCCCGCAGGTGGTGCAGATCATGGAATACCAAGAGGGCAGTCAGCAATAAGCAATTTCTTGATCGCAAAAGTGAGATGAAATGCCGCGTTTCTCAATTCGTAATCCCTACTTCATCATAGTCGCCTGCCTCGTGCTAACCGTGATTGGCGTGACCAGCGTGGCACGAATGCCGGTGGACCTGTTCCCGACTATCAATCTTCCCGAAGTCGTGGTGGCTACGTTCTATTCCGGAATGCCCCCAGAGGATATCGAGACCGACATCACCGATCCCCTCGAGCGCTTCTTTACCTTGGCGAGCGGCATAGACCATATGGAATCCCGCTCTCTACTGGGCGTGAGCATTATCAAAGTCTATTTTCAGCCGGGCACAAATGCCGATGCCGATGTCACCGAGCTATCAAACCTTGCCTTGGCCGATCTGAAGCGTTTGCCGCCCGGAACTCTGCCTCCCGTGGTGCTGAAGTTCGATGCCTCGAGTTTGCCAGTCTGTCTGGTCACCTTGAAAGGAGAAGGGCTGAACCAGACGCAACTTCACGATATCGGTCAGTTTTCCATTCGCAACCAGATTGCAGTGGTCCCTGGTGCGGAAATCCCGCCTCCGTTCGGGGGCAAGTATCGGCAGATTATGGTTTATGTCGATCCTTACAAGCTCGCGTCCAGGCAATTGAGCCTCATGGATGTCGTGAATGCGGTGAACAATTCAAATCTGATTCTTCCCGCCGGTGACGTCAAGATGGGGCCCTTCGATTATTACGTTTACTCCAACAGCCTCGTCGATGACATGGATCAGCTGTCGAAGCTGCCGGTTAAGACCGTGGGGAACTCATGGGTCACGGTGAACGACGTTGGCAAAGCCGAAGATGCCAACCAAATCCAGTACAACCTGGTGCGGGTAGATGGTCAGAGGTCAGTTTATCTGCCGATTATGAAGCAGGGAGGCGATACCAACACCATCGCAGTCGTGCAGGGAATTCGCGACGCCATTGAGCACCTCTATGACATTCCCAAGCAATTGAAGGCTGCGGTCGTATTCGATCAGTCGGCATTCGTGAAGGAAGCGATTAAGACCCTGCTTCACGAAGGCGTCATCGGACTGGCTCTTACCAGCCTGATGATTCTCATCTTTCTGGGAAGTTTCCGCGCCACCTCGGCGGTGTTTCTCTCGATCCCGCTTTCCGCTCTAGCCACCTTCGTGGTGCTGTACATGATGGGCAGCACTATCAATACCATGATCCTGGGAGGGCTCGCGCTTGCCTTTTCGCGCATTATTGACAATTCAGTTATCTCCCTGGAAAACATCTATCGCCATCTGGAACACGGTGCCGCGCCCATGGCCGCCGCGGAGGCGGGAGGTTCGGAAGTGAGCCTCGCGGTTTTGGCTGCCACTCTGACCACAGTAGTCGTCTTCTTCCCGGTGACATTCCTTTATGGGGTCAGTAAGTTTTTGTTCTCGGCGCTGGCGCTCGCGGTCGTAATCTCCCTCTTCGCGTCATATGTCGTCGCCATGACCGTGATTCCGCTTTTCTGCTCACGCTTTCTTGAAGCCGTGCCTCAGGTCAAAGAGGAAGCGGGCCAGGAATACGAAGTTGAGCCTACATCGGCGGCAGGAAAATCGTGGTGGGAAAGATTTACTGCCGGATTCAATCGTCAATTTAACCGGATGCTGGACTCCTACGAGCTTTGGGTGAATCGAGCGCTGGTCCGTCCCGGCATTACCGTGGCAATCCTGAGTGGCGTCTTTCTGGTCAGTCTGGCAATCTACCCGTTTTTGGGTTTGGCATTCTTCCCGCAGAGCGACGCGGGCCAGTTCACGATCAACATGAAGGTTCCCACGGGAACGCGGCTGGAAGTGACCGAACAATACGTCGCCAAAGTAGAAGACCTGATCCGCAATGTTGTCGGCTCCAAAGATCTGAAGATGGTAGTTTCCAATATTGGAGTGGTTCCCGACTTTTCTTCGCTCTATACCACCAACGCTGGGCCTTACACGGCGACGATCCAAGTGGCGCTCCAGGATGAGCATCGGTTGAGCAGTTTCGAATATATGGACCGAGTGCGGAAAGAAATGGCGAACCAAGATCCGGAAATCCGCACTTTTTTTTCGAGCGGTTCCATGGTGGATGCAATTCTGAACTCGGGAATGCCGGCTCCCATCGACGTACAGGTGAGCAGTCGCAGTCTGAAACAGTCGTATGCCGTGGCCCAGGATATCGCGAGTCGTATCCGGCAGTTGCCCGGAGTGGGAGAGGTCTACATTCCGCAGGACATGAATTATCCGGGGCTGCGGCTGAATGTCAACCGGGTGCATGCCGCCGAGTTGGGGCTAACGCAGAAAGAGGTGGTCGATAACGTGATCACCGCTCTCAATTCCAACTCGATGATTGCCCCCAACTATTGGGTTGACCGGAAGAGTGGCAACGACTATTTCCTTACGGTTCAATATTTCGAGAATGGCCGCGCCTCTATCCACAACTTTGCGGATCTGACCAATATACCGATACGCGCTCCCAACCTGAAGCAGCCCACGACCCTAGATGCCGTCGTAAAGCTACAGGACATTCGCACCCCGACAGAAGTGGATCATTACCAAATTCAACGCGTGACTGACGTTTATGTGACCCCAGTCGGTGAAGGCTTGGGGAAGCTCGCCAACCGGGTGCAACGGACAGTCGACGAGACGAAACTTCCAGAGAACGTCAGAGTCGATCTGCGGGGAATGGTGAAAGGCATGAACGCCTCATTCCGCAGTTTTACGATCGGCCTGTCAATGTCTGTGATCCTTCTTTACCTCATTCTGGTCGCCCAGTTTAAGTCTTTCAAGGATCCCCTTTTGATCATGTTAGCGGTTCCGATGGGGTTCATCGGCGTTCTTATTATTCTGCCGCTGACCGGGACGACGCTCAATGTGATGTCGCTAATGGGCGTGCTCATGCTGGTGGGCATCTCCGCATCGAACAGCATTTTGATCGTGGAATTCGCGCACCGCCTTGAGGACCAGGGAAGTTCAGTGAAAGACGCCATCGTTACTTCCTGTCGAGTGCGGTTGCGTCCGATTTTGATGACGTCGCTCGCAACCATCATCGGAATGGTGCCTATGGCTTTGAAGTTGGGTACCGGAAGCGAACAATATGCGCCTCTGGCACGGGCGATCATCGGGGGGCTGACGTCCTCGGTAATTTTCACCGTCTTCATTGTGCCGGCCGCTTATTTGCTGGTGTACGGGAAGCGCAATCATCCAGCCGCGACAACTCAGTCGATGGAGCCGACTCCATGAACTGGGAACATCCCGATTGCCGGAATTGCTCAGAGATGGAAACAACCCCTCGTGAAGAAGATCGAAAGAAGAGGCGGACCAGGCGCAATATTGTATTCTGCAGGCCGCTGCTATCTTTGTTCGCAAGTTTTTTGTGCGGACTGCTGGCCCACTCGGCCTTGGCACAAGCCTCCGACAAATCGCGGGCAACCGATAACTTGCCTTCGGCTCCACAGCCACAATCGCTGCACACGCCGGTTCGCGGATTGATGCCGGCTCAGGTTCACGTGGATCTGATGGCAAGATCACAAGGCGGCACTGGGTCTCAGACGGATTCGTCCATCACTCCAAGAACGGCGCCAGCGGGGCAGGGGGCAACTATTACTGTGCGCCTAAACCGTGCCCAGGCCGAGCAGTTGGCCCTCAAGAACAATCCCCGAATCAGCGTGGGACGTCTGCTCGCGTTGGCCCAACACCAGGTCTATCGCGAGACCCGCGCGGCTAAGCTCCCCAATTTCAATGGTGCCATCACAGCGGTCGATGCCAACGAAGGCAGTCGAATTGGCGCGGGGGCGCTTACGGCATCTCGTCTGCTCGAGCATGCGGGGGCCGGCGTAACGCTCAGTCAGCTCATCACTGACTTTGGCCGTACCAGCAACCTGGTGTCCTCCTCAAAGCTTCTTGAAAAAGCGCAAAACGCCAATGCGCTGGCCACGACGGAAGATATTGTTCTCGCCACCGACCAGGCCTTTTACAACGCGCTGCAGGCGCAGGCGCTGCTCAAAGTCGCGCAACAAACCGTTACCACTCGCGGATCTGTGCAACATCAAATCGACGAACTGACAAAGAGCAAACTGAAATCGGGACTGGATTTGTCCTTCGCTAACGTCAATCTGTCACAAGCGAAGCTGCTGCAACTTGATGCGCAGAACAATGTCGATTCGACATTAGCCGCGCTCACCGCAGTACTGGGATTTGACAAACAGGTCAGCTACGAATTGACGGAGGAAGAGTCGCAACTGTCACCGCCACCGCCGGATGTGGACGTGCTCATCGGCACAGCGATACAGCAACGCCCCGATCTGCAAGCGCTGGCTTATGATCAACAGGCGGCGGAAAAGTTCCAACGCGCGCAGCGCGATCTTCTTTTGCCTACCATCAGCGCGCTGGGCATAGCAGGAGCGACTCCCGTACGTCCCGACTGCTTTGGCGGCTGCTTTCCCAACTATTTTATTTCCAGCTGGTACGGCGCCATAGGCGTGAATATGAATGTTCCGATCTTTAATGGCTTTCTTTTCAGCTCGCAGGCCTCCGAAGCGAAATACCGGGCGCAGGCCGCGACGGAGAATACTCGCGAGCTGCGAGATCAGGTAGTCCGCGACGTTCGCACGGCCTGGCTATCGGCCAATACGGCATTCCAGCGCGTTGGCGTGGCCGAGGAGCTCGCCAAGGAAGCCGACTTAAGTTTGAATCTGGCTCAGGGCCGTTATCAGCTGGGCCTGGGCTCGATCGTCGAACTAAGCCAGGCGCAGTTGCAGCAAACCGATGCTGCGATCGGCTATGTCAACGCTCAATACCAGTATCGCCTGGCTCTCTCTACTCTGAATTTTGAGATTGGAGTGCTGCCCTGAACATCGGTCCGCACCGAACGAGGAGCGGACGCTTTCCAAGCGGCGGCGAGTAGTAGTTCATGAAGAGAAGTACCAAAAAGAATCAATCGTCTTCGTTCACAACCCGTCGCGGACTCCTGCTCTCCCTTTATATTGCGGCTTTTATTGCTCTCGTTTTCGTCGTCGTTTATTACGCGTACGTTTTGCCCATGCAGAAGTCGCTGGAATGATAGTTGCGATAGTTACTCTGAGGTCTCCCCATGTTGCCTTTCATCCTCTATCTGATCACTGCCATGGTCGCGGGCTTTCACCTGCTTAGGTTGCTCTCGCTGGCGGTGTACGGAGTGCCTTTCAACCTTTTCGAGTTGCTCTGTTTATTGGGTTCGTTCTGCCTCGTGATCGCGGCATATGTCAGCTTGTTGAGACCGCATGCCGCGGCGCGAGTGGCGCTGATTGCTTGTCTTGTAATGTGGTCCTTTTACGGTCCCGCGCTGGCGAAGATCGTGCGCACCAGATTTGCCAGACCGGCTGCAATTTCCCAATTCACTTGCGTCCCGGCCGGCGCAACATCGAATTATTTATCGATCTCGGCCTGAGGGTGCTTACTCTTAAATCCGAATGATATTGCCCTATCTAGCCGCCGCTCTCCTGGCTCTTGCGACCGTTTATTCCGCAGTCGTAAGTTTTCGCCCGAAATCCGAAATAGAAGGAGCGCTGAGTCGATGGATTTTCCCCGATCGCACAAATCGTCCGGCTCGAATCTTCGTCGGAATCGCGACCCTGATCCTTCTGATTGGAGTGGGAGCTTGGTTCAAAATCAATGTGTTCAGCACTGATGCGCGGAATCCAAATCCCCGCTCGTTTCGCTTCCTGATTCCTGAAGGGTACAGCGGTTGGGTCCGGGTCGAATTCGAGATTCCGGATGCGCCCCTTTTGCCCGTGGAAGGCGGGCAGACCGTGCTTGAGATTCCGCCGTCCGGAACATTGAGAACATCGTCGCCGGAACAATACGGCTGGGCTCGCGACGAATACGTGTTCTATTCAACCCGCGGTATACAGCCACTCGCTGATTCCGGCCCTGGCAGGCTTATCTGGGGCAAGATCAACGGCGAAGAGTCAAGCCATTCCGGCACGCGAAAGTATGAGGAGTTTTTCGTCGGAACCCAGCAGCAGTTTAAAGATCAGGCGGCGCAAGCGAGACCCGAAGGTTCACCAAAGAATTTTCCCGCCGCGACTCCGTGAATGGCAAAGTCGAAAAAGGCCCAAAAAGAAAGAGGGTGGCGCATGCGACCTGACTCGCCACGCCACCCGGTTATTTAAATCGATAGCCGTCGAACTGGTTACGCCCCTGCACGCATCGCTTTGACTTCAGGTTCCGGACTCAGCGCTTCGACCATCCGACCGAAGTACAATCGGTAGGAACGGTGGATTCCGTACATGACCGGGAACACTGCAAGTGCCAGTCCCCATCCCATATGCGAGCTGACCGTCTGGACCATCGTCGTGACCCCGGCGCTGACCACGTAATAGGGGAACGAGAGATGCGCCAGGCCCCACCAGATCTGTCCGGCCGCTTTGCCCTCGCTCACAGCCACGATTGCAGCCACCGGCGCGGTTTGTCCCAGGAAGAGGGTTGCGGTAGCCAGCGCCAATCCCAGCGTGCTGGAACCCTGGTGGATTCCGCGCAGCCATTCCGCGTGGAACATCAGAGTTGCCAGGCAGCTGGCGAATGCCATCGTGCTGAGGTTGAATGCCATCTGCTGCGGATTGAACTTCGCGTTCTTCCGCGGCCAGCATTGCGCCACCGTCGAAACGATCGTAATTACCACTGCTTCGGCGGCGCTCAAACTCACCACCGCCGTCAGCAGGAATGGCAGATTGACTGACATGTTGCCGTTAATTCCGGGCAGCTTCACTCTCATCCGCGACGTCACGGCAGCCAGTCCTAGAACTGCCAGTGCAAAGTAAGTGTGCAAGTTATGGCTTACCGATCCCGCATAGCCTGCGGTGATTACTGCGCCTGCGATCATGGTGCCGACGAACGTTCTAGTCTTCCGTGTGTTGTTCATGATTCTTCTCCTTTCTTTGGATTCACACGGCACTATTGTTCGTCGTCACCCGCGTCTGTAAACGCGCTGTTTGCATCTGATACCGACGCGCCCCACACTACGCTCGAGGCCGTCGTACTGCCTGTGCTTGATCCCCATACCACGCTGAAAGCGCCCAGAGTGTTGTCGTTCCAGGGGACTGAGCATCCCCAGACTACGGAGCTTCCAGTGATCAGCGAACTGCCCCACACCACCGAACTGCCCCAGACCACCGATGATCCCCAAACCACCGAGGTGGGAGCGACCGTCGAGTTTCCCTGCACCATGGAAACGGTGTGCGTTAGAGGGTTGAAGACTACGGCCGGTGAAAGCGCGGAACCGACCGTGGCCGGAGCCAGGTCATTGTTTGCAACCGCAGCCTGTACGTTCAGCAGTCCCGACCCCACCGAGAGCAGGTCATAAAAATTGAGGAACGTCTGAAACAGATGCGGCACATAAGCGGACGAAGAGAACATTCCCATCTTGTACGCGGTCTTCATCAGCCGAGCCTTGACTTGATCCGGCGTAAGCGCGCTGCGTTCTTGCAGCACCAGAGCTGCTGCGCCTGCGACGGCGGGCGTCGCCATGCTGGTGCCGCTCAAGGTGAAGTAGTCGCCGTTGCCATCGCTTCCGTTGACGATTTCGTTCGGATAAGAAGCCTCCAGGCTCGCTCCCGGAGCCGACAGCGAAACAATGTCATTGCCCGGCGCCATCATGTCCGGCTTTACCACGTGATCGTAAGTCGTCGGCCCCTTGGAGCTGTAGCTCGCTGCAGTCTCAGCCGACGGGTAGGTTGATCCGTTGCTCTTCGCCGCTCCCACTGTCAGGACAAGCGGATCGTTTCCCGGCGCGGTGACGGTTCCGTACCCGTTGCTTCCATTTACGCTCAAGCGCCCATAGTTGCCGGCGGCCACAACTACTACGATGCCGCTTTTCCACGCAGCTTCTACTGCCTGGCAGAGAGGGTCCTGTGTGTAGCTGACCGGAATTCCGCGGCCCAACGACAGGTTGATGACGCGGATGTTATACGTCTGCTGCAGGGCAATGGCCTGCTGAATCGCCGCAATTACGGTGCTGTCCGAGCCGGCACCGTTGGCGTCCAGAGCCCGCAGATCAATGAGATTTACGTTCGGCGCTACGCCCGAATATCGGCCGCCGGATAAGGAACCGTTGCCGCCGATGATTCCGGCGACGTGAGTTCCGTGACCGTACAAGTCGTACTGTGCTCCGCTGGAATTGGTGATGGGAGTTCCCGTGAAGTCCTGGTGATAGACCACGCGCGAAGCCGTCCCGGCCGAATTCCACAGATCGGGGTGGCTGTCGTTGATGCCGCTATCGATTACAGCGACGCCAACACCCGTGCCGTCAAGGCCTGAATTCCAAGCCGAAGAAACGCCCGTGGCGCCGTTGGTGAGATCGTCCATCACGTTCATAGGATGATCGATGCTGACGGACACGATCTCAGGATCGGCCTCCAACGCCGGCAGAGCGCTAACCGGAATCGTAAATGCGGCGCTCTTAATCATGTGCAGCTTAGCGTGTAAACGTCCACCGCGTCCGTTCATGGTGGCATAGTGCGCGGTCGTCGGCACCTGACGGTATTGCACGATTACTTTCACCGTCTGGCCCTTCGCCGATCCTTGCCGCGCCTTCGCTAGAAATCCTGAAAGTTCGGAAGCGATTCTGCCAGGCTTTTCGCCGGCATTCGGGCTCGCGCCGAACGCCATGCCCGTCGACAGGAGCAGCACCATGGTCAGGCGCTTACCCCAGGCGGCGCTATGTCGTTCTCCGCGGCCCTTCGGCTTGCGTAACTTCTGCTGATGCACCATGAATCTCACCCTTTCTTTCTTGTGGGGGAAAGATCGCGCTCGTACCCACTCGGTGTATTGCATGGGAGAGGCCAATCGGAGCCGTGTAAGTGATTGGTTCTATTGAAGATGGGAAAATCTGATTAGAGAACTCTGAGCCACTGTGTCCCTCCAACGTGGGCGCGGGACACTTTGTCCCACCGCCTTCTGGCATGAATGTGACTACGGTGGCAGCGGATTTGGTCCACGCGAGTAGCCAAGCATGTGTAGCCAAGAGGGACCGGACGAGGCCTATTTAAAAATCCGTGTTGATGCTCAGGTAGAGGGATGGAAATGGAAGAAGATAAGCGCCGGGGCGACGACCGACCGGCATTTTAGATGGCTGCTGCTTTAGCGACCACGATTCGCTGAGGCATCTTCGGCATCGCCGCCATCAATCGCTGGGTGTATTCGTGCTGCGGACTCGTCAAGACTTGCTCGGTCGTACCGGTTTCCACAATCTGTCCTTCGTGCAGGATCGCGATCCGGTCGCAGATTCCCGCCACCGACGCCAGGTCGTGTGAGATGTAGAGGATCGCCATGCCCGAACTGCGATTCAACCCGCGAAACAGCGCCAGGATTTCGGACTGAGTGATGACGTCGAGAGCGCTCGTTGCCTCGTCGGCAATCAGCAGAGCCGGACGATGCATTACCGCCATCGCAATCAGCACCCGTTGCGCCTGTCCGACGCTCATCTGTGACGGATACTTGCGCAGGAATTCGTCGCTCGCAGGCAAGCTGACGCTCTCCAGCGCAGTTCGTATCGCCGTGTCACAGTCGATCCTCGAACCGGCGGCATGCGCGCCCCAGGCTTCTTTTAATTGAGTGCGAATCTTCAGCGCCGGATTCAGCGACGACAACGGACTTTGCAGCACGAGCGCGATTTTTCGTCCACGCAGCCCGCGCAACTCCCCCTCGCGAAGCGTCAACAGATCGGAACCCTCGAATTCGATTGTGCCATCCGCCTTCGCCCTCTGGCGATCGAGCAAGCCGAGAATCGCCATTGCCAGCGTGCTCTTGCCCGACCCGCTTTGTCCCACCAACCCCAGCACCTCGCCCTGCCGAATCTCCAATGACACGTCGCGCAACACGGCAGGCCGACCTCCATACCGCACAGAAACGCGTGCAGCTAAAAGAACATCGGATTGCACTCTGTCTGTCATTCCCTCTGTCCGCACTTCCTTCTGTGAACCTCAGTGCCCTCTGTGGTTAAAAGGTCCTGACCTACTTCACCGAAAGCCGCTCCACATTCCAGTAAGTCTGTGGCGCCAGAATCACTGGGCTCTCCCCCTGCACGGTCGCGGCAACCGCTGACAGCGCGTTCCGGTTCACCAGATAAATAAACGGCTCCTGCTCTACGGCAATTTCCTGCACCCGGTCGAAACTCTCCTTGCGCTTTTTCGCGTCCGCGGAGGAAGCTTGCGCCCGCATCAGCCGGTCAATCTCAGCCTCCCATGCCGTATCCGGGGATTTTTCCTGCGGATTCCATTGGTGGTTTTCCGACGAACTGAGCCACACATTCATCTGCTCATTCGGATCAAGTCCCGTATTCGTCAGCCCCAGCAGAATCGCCTCATAGTCAAATGTTTGCGTCATCCGCTCGATCAGGGAAGGGAAGTCGAGCGTGACCACATTGACGTGAATTCCAATCTTCTGCAGGTCTTCCTGGATCATCGTTGACATGCGTTCACGATATTTGTTCCCCGAGTTGGTGATGATCGAAAAAACCACTGCATTTCCGTTCTTATCCTTCAAGGCATCATTTTCGAGCCGGAAGCCGTCGGCTTGCAGCGTCTTCAGGGCGTTATCGGGCGAGTAAGCCTGGGCCTTCAACTTCGAATTGAACCAGAACTTGTTGGCGGGAGACACTGGACCGACCGCCGCCTGGGCGTGTCCGCGAAATACTACCCGGCTCAAGTCCCCGCGATTGATCGCCTCGGAAATCGCCTGCCGGAAGGTCGCCGACCGGAACCACGCCTTCTTGTATTCGGGCAGCGGAGCCTTCGCCACTTCGTTGAACCACATCTGCTCGCTGTCAAGCGACGGCCCGGCGTCGTGCACCAGTTGTGGAGAGGTGGCCGCGAGTTTGTCGAAGTACTCGCTGTCCAGCGTATTGATAATATCGATTTCTCCACGTTTAAAGCGCAGCATTTCCACGTCACGGTTCGGTTGAATATCCAACTGAATCGAATCGAGATACGGCAATTTCCGTCCCTGAGCGTCTCTCTTCCAATAATTCGGATTTCGCTTCAGCAGAACGGTCGCGCCAGGCTTGTAATCCGCCACCATGAACGGCCCCAGCACCGCCATCTCCTTCCTGGCGGAGTGTGCCGAGAGAATCGCCACTTGATCGAACTGCCGGTCGAGTCCGGCCACAGCCGCCGGAAACATCATGGAAATCTGGGTGGGAGAAACAATCTTGGTTTCCACGTTGCCCGGGCCCGAGCGGAACGCGTCTCCAGTTGGCGAATGTAACGCCGGATCCATCAACTGCCGCACCGTATAGGCCACGTCTTCCGCGGAAAATGGCGTCCCATCCGAAAAGGAAACTCCGCTGCGCAACTGAAACGTGATCTGCTTCCCGTCCTTCGATACTTTCCACGACTGTGCCAGTTCTGGCTCCAGGGCCTGAGTCTGCCGGTTCATTCGTACCAGGACTCCTCCGGTCAAATACCGAATCGTAACGGACGCGTCGTCTTCCACTTTCAGAGGATCAAACGTTTTTGGCTCGGAGTGCAGGCAGAACCTCAGCGCGCCTTGCGCCACGGCCGAGCCCGCCAGAATTCCCAGGCACGCAATTGAGACCGAAATGGAGTTTTTGCCGATCGTTTTCATCCCTGTCAGCCTTTCGTGAAGACGCATCATGCAGCGATCTCCTCCTGCTTCGAGAGCACGATCTGAAACGACGTCACCACCACCACCAGCAAAATCAGGGGTACGAACTTCCATGGTTCTTCTCCCACCGACACCAGGCCTTCCAGTTCTCTCAACAGACTCCCCCATGAAGGCATAGGCTCGGCCACTCCCAGTCCCAGAATCCCCAGATTCGCCTCGCTCAAAATGAATACCGGGATCGAAATCCAGAACTGAGCGTATAGCACGGGCTTCAAATTCGGCAGCACATGAATCCAGAACAGCCGCGGGCCGCGAATTCCTGAAGCCCTCGCCTGCCTTACAAAATCCGCCTCTCGGAGCGATCCCGCTGTCGAACACAACACGCGGGACGCGTTCGTCCATCCCAGCAGCCCTAACATCAAAAACGTCACCAGTACGGAAGCCAGCGGCGAAACATTCAATGGCATCAATGCCCGCACGGTAATCAGCAAAAACAGCCAGGGCAGCGACAGAAACAGATCCGTCACCGCCATCGCTCCCCGCGCCCAGAGCCCACCCAAATATCCGCCGAGTCCTCCAAGCAGCGCCGCCATCAGCGTTGAGAGCAGAGCCGCTGCCGGCGCCAGTAATAGCGAAATCCGCGTGCCATACAGCACACGCGCAAACCGGTCCCGCCCAATCTCATCGGTACCAAGCCAGTGCTGTCGTGTGGGCCGCGCGTCTGTCGCGTCCCGATACTGTTTCGCGTAACCCGACGGCGTCAGCCAGCTCGCTGCCAATGACATTCCCACCACCAGCAGCAACACCGTACATGCCAAGCTGCGCCACGCGTTGATGCGAGGGATTTTCATGCTTCCTGCCCGCGCAACATATGTCCGATTACATCGGCCCCGGAGTTGGCCAGCAAGGTTACGAGTGTCACCAGAATCGTCAGATTCATCAGCAACGGCAAATCGCGCGCCAAAGCTGCTTGCCACGCCAGCTGACCAACTCCCGCGAGCCCGCACAGCGCTTCTACCGGAATCGCGGCTCCTATCGCAATGCTTACCGACACTCCCGCGACGGCAAACAGCTCTGGCCCCGCAACCGGAAGCACATGCCAGAACAAAATCCGCAACTCGCTCAGTCCTTTGGCTCGCGCTGTAACGATGTGCGGCATGGAGTGCGCCTTCGCCAGCAGGTTGCGGACATAGCGATATACGCGGGGAAACACGATCAGCGCGATGGCTAAGGCTCCCGGTACATTCCACAGCACCGACAATAGGGCCAGCACCGCCGCCGGAAGACAAAGGAAACTCCCGCTGATCACGGTGGTCACTGCGTCGTAAGCCGACACCCGCAACCACGCCGCGCTCAGCGCCAATGCCATGGCAAGAGCCCAGCTCAGCAGCAGCCCAAATCCCACAAGTCGGAGTGTGAGCGGAGCCCGCTCGTGCAGCAGCATGCTTACGGGCTGGCCGAGAGAGAGCGAAGTTCCCAAATCCCCATGGGCCGCACGCTGCAAGGAATGCAAGTAACAACTAAAAATGTTGTGCTGTTCCAGCCGCGCCTGGCGCAGCGCCCGAACACTTTCTGCACTCAGGTGCGGATCCAGTTGCGCCTCATCCACATCAAACCCAGGCGCCAGCCGCACCAGTGTCGCCGAGAGCAATCCGCCGAGCAGAACCATAGCGACGATTGCCAAACTATGCCGTGCAATTTTCCGCGCTAGTTGTCGTCGGAGCATACGGTGCCTACTTGGCCGACGCTCCGGCGGTTTTGGTGTCTCGCGCAGCGGCTGCCGCATGATGGACTTGCTTCATCGAATACATTCTGCGGTCGGCCTCGGACAGCAGACGTTCCACATCGAATCCGTCTTCGGGACAAAATGCCATTCCCACGCTCAGCGTAATCAAGTCCCGACCGCATACGTGCCGTCCCGCTTCAATCGCGGCCTTATTCAGTCTGTCCGCCTTTTCCGAAGCCGCTTCGGCTGTCAGTCCGGGAGCCGTGATCACAAATTCGTCACCACCCATGCGCGCCACATAGTCATACCCGCGGCATACATCCTTCAGCCGCGTCGTAAACTCGCGCAGCAGTTTGTCGCCCTCCAGGTGACCAAAGGAATCGTTAATCTGCTTGAATCCATCGATGTCGCAGACCAGCACCGCCAGTGAAGTTTTCATGCGCCGGCAGCGCGCAGCTTCTTGCGCCAGATGCATAAACAGCGATCGCGCGTTGGGCAGTCCCGTCAGATAATCGGTAGTCGCCGAGCTTTCCGCCTGCTGATACTTCAACGCGTTTTCCACCGACAGCGCCACCTTCGAAGCCACGGCCAGCAGAATTCTCAAATGATCGGGCGTGAAGGCATCCCGATTCGCCTGATACATCGCCAGCACCCCGACCACTCCGTTCAATCCTTCCAGAGGCACCACCAGCGCAGATTGCAGGGTAGTATGCTTCCCTGGATCGACCACGTATCCTGCTTCCACCTGGGGATTACCGTTCACAATCGGTTTGCAGTTTTCCGCTACCCAGCCGCACAATCCCTCTCCTACTTTGATTTTGAGCGACGACAGCATGCGGAAGTTTTCGCCACTCACCAACTCCGGCAGAAGCCATCCGTTCCGGTTCACAAACACGGCAATCGAATCGTATGGAATCATTCGCCGCAGGCGCATCGACAATACCGACAGTGTCTCGCTCAAACTCAGCGACACGCCCAGATCCTGACTCAGTTCAAACATCGTCTGCGCCTCTTGCCGGGCCGACGCAATCGATGTCAGAAAGTCCGCGCTATCCATCAGGCCGTGGGTGGGGTCGGTGCGTTCAAATCCGGTGGCCGGCGCCAGCCCGCGCTCTACCCGCACCATCTTGGACAGCCCCAGCGATGCTCCGGTGTCCTCCGACATCTGCGCCATCCGCTCCAGTTCCACGTAACGGCTCTCGAGAATTTCCACCACTTTTGGGTCAAACCACCTACCGGCCATCTCTTTGACTTTGGCCATTGCCTCGGCCAGAGGAAGCGCTGGCCGGTACTGCCGGTGAGAGGCCAAAGCATCCAGACAATCCACCGCCGCGAGAATCCGAGCCCCAATCGGAATCTGTTCTCCGCTTAGTCCTTCGGGATATCCCGTTCCGTCCCAGCGCTCGTGGTGCGACCGCACTATCGGCGCCACTGGATACGGAAACGCTACTCGCTCTAAAATTTCCGCTCCCACTAACGGATGTACCTTCATCTTCTCGAATTCTTCCGCCGTCAATTTCCCCGGCTTGTTGATGATTTGTTCGGGCACCGCCAGCTTCCCAATGTCGTGCAAGAGAGCGGCCGCTCGCAGCGCCTCGACTTCGCTCTCCGCCAGATTCAATTGCGTCGCAACCGCTACGGCATAGGTTCGCACCCGCTGCAAATGGGTGTGCGTCGTGTGATCCTTGGCCTCAATCGCCAGGGCCAGCGCTTCGATCGTCCTCATGTTCAGCGACGCGATTTGTTCCACGTGCCGCTTTTCCACCTCGACCCGCTCTTTCTCCGCCTCCAACCGCCCCAGATACAGCCGGTAGGATCGATACACCCAATAGATGAGGGGCAACACCAGCAGCGAAGTTTCCCAGCCCGCCGACCGGTTCACAATTCCCACCAGTCCCACCGCCGCCGCTCCCACCAGGTAATACGGGAACGACCAGAAGTAGCACTCCGACCAGACTCTGCGGCTCGATTTCCCCTCGGTCAGCGCAATCACAATCGAAATCGGCAGCGTATTCGCGAAGAAGAACACCAGCGCCGCTACCATCAGAAGGATGGGTTTGTTCGCCCCGAATCGATCCGCCATCCAGTGATAACCGACATAAGTAAGCGCGCTGGCATTGGCCATCATTCCAGCCACGTTGAACAGCACTTTCACCGGGTCGAGCCGGTTTCGGGCTTGCCATACGCTTTGCACAAGCGTCGCCGTGCAGCCGATAACCAGCGTTTCAGGAAGGCTCAACTCCAACACGCCCAGCAGGATGAACAGGAAGTTTACCGACATCGTGCCGTCAATCCCCGGCAACTGCACCTTCAGCCCAGACGCCAGTACCGCCACCGCCAGATAACAAAAAAACCGCAACAGATCCTGCGATTGCCAGTGCGACAAAGCGAAACCCAGCACCACCACGCCTAACGACGCAGTGATGCCAACGAATAGCTTCGTTTGGATCGACAATCGTTCTGTCTCAGCCTGCATCCACAGCCTGTCTAACGCCTTCTTTGCTCGGGATGCATCAATCCCAAGCTGAAGGGCTTGCGCCGTGCGCTTGCAGCTTCTCGGGGGCAAACAGCCGCAAGCCAGCCAGTTGTTATCCGGCCAAAACAAGCGTCCTGCGGCGCATCCGGAAGCCGAGCGCCGCACGCACAACCATTTGTTGCGCCGGCGATTAGCCTGCGCGCGGCCCGTTGTGGCACACCTTAGCCCCACTCTAGCCTTGCCGGAATCCTATTGCAACCACTAGGTCTGAAGAAGCTTACCGAAGTAACCACCGGGAGATTTCCACTCTTGTTTTTCGACGGCTGAGGTCGAAAATATTTTCAGGAAGCCCACGAGAAAAGCGATTACTTACGTAACCCGTCGCGTAACATGCTTCTCGGCCGAACCCCCGCCTATGTCAACATCGTCCCAAACGCACACTATGCCACCCCGTACCCCAGTCCGGAAAAAAGTTCGGAAAAAAGTTCGGAACAAAGCTCGGGAGAAAACTCGGCAAAAGGCTCAGAGCTGAGTTCAGAGCAAATTTCTGAGCAGCCAGAACCGCTGACCTGCCCGTTCGGACGAGTGGAGGCGACATGCCGCCTCCGTGCAGCCGCAGATGGCCGTTTTCTAGATCGATCTAGAGGGAGAGTTCCGCGCCTATAACGCCGCTTTTTACCCAGCTTCTCGGCTATTCGCCGCAGGAGCTTCTCGGTCGGGATTTTTCTACGCTCTTTGCCTCCACGGAAAAAATAAACGGTGAAGATCCCCTCTATGCGGCGATGCAATTCTCACCGTCCCGGCAACAAGGAGACTATCACTGCCGACTTGTTTGCCCGGCCCAAGTCCGGCGCCGGCTTTGCCGTGCAGTTTTCCGCCACACTTCTTTGTGATTCGACTTCTAAGCCGATCGGCGGTGGTAGCGGTCGTGGTCCCGCATGCCAAGGCCAGCGTCACTGCCAGCAATCCGGCGCTGCCGCGACCGGACTTGCGCCCGGCGTGATTTCCCGCAAAATCGATGACACGAACTTCATTCTCGCCAGTCCGGTCATGCACAAGTTCATGGGCCTGGTGGACCGCGTCGCCGGGCATACGGAAACTGTTCTGGTTACCGGCGAGACTGGTACTGGCAAGGAACTGATCGCGCGCACGATTCACGAGTCTTCCCATCGCCGCGGCCGTCCCTGGGTCGACATCAACTGCGCCGCGCTTCCCGAGAATCTGGTGGAGAGCGAACTCTTCGGATACGAAAAAGGCGCCTTCAGCGGCGCCGATGTTTCGAAACCTGGCCTCTTCGAACTGGCCGACAAAGGTACTCTTTTTCTCGACGAAATCGGCGAACTGCAACTGCAGACTCAGGTCAAGCTTCTGCGCGTGCTGGATGGCCAGCCTTTCTACCGTCTCGGCGGCCACCGCAAAATCAAAGTCGATGTCCGCATCGTCGCCGCCACCAATCAGAATCTCGAAGCTGCGGTCAAAGAAGGCCGCTTTCGCCAGGATCTTTTTCATCGCCTCGGCCAATTCCAGCTCCGCGTTCCTCCGCTGCGCGAGCGTCCTGAAGACATCGTTGCCCTGGCTGAACATTTCCTGCGCCTCAAAGCTCCGCTCAAGAATTTTTCGTCGCAGGCAATTTCCGCTCTTCTCTCGCACTCCTGGCCCGGCAATATTCGCGAACTGCGCAATCTGGTCGCCGCATGGCGATGGAATCTTCCGGCCCGGAAATCGACTTTGCCAGCCTCAGCGTCACTCTCTCCGGAGAGCCCACCGCACTGCGTCAAACCGCCTCCATGCCCGTCAGCAATCTCGACAGCATGGAAGAGCAAATGATCATCAAAGCCCTCGAGCGTACCGGCGGCCAGCGTACTCTCGCCGCCGAGCAACTCGGCATCTCCCGCCGCACCTTAGCCGCAAGCTCAAGGAATACAACATCAACTTTGCTCCCGGAGAAAGCACCGCCTCGCTCGGCTTCATCAGCAACGAGCAACAGAAATTTTTTCGCGCACGGGTTCAGATTGCGGTCACCATCAGGAATTCTCAAGGAGAAGAAATCCACGTGCAGGGAGTGAACCTCAGCACCGGAGGCATGGGCCTCGACGGTTTGAAGGACCCGCTGCGTTTCGCGGGATTGCTCGATGTCAGCTTCCTTCTGCCCGAAAGCGAAATCCTTTTCCAGGCCAAGGCCCGCCTGATGTGGATCGGCGACGAAGGGCGCGTCGGCATCCGCTTCGCCGTAATCGAACCCGCCCTCTTCGAACAGCTCCAGCATTGGACGAATCGCAAGATGAAAGAAGAAGGCTGGGAATTCCCTACGTAACGCTCTCTTTAATTAGGTCGCGGTCCCCTTCGAGAAACTTTCCACGAGCACGGACCGGGCAGTGCAACATCGACCTCAGAGACGATACCAAGACGTGCCTCCGGATTACTTACACGCTCGAGAATCCCCCGTGACGTGAGAGATAGAGTTCTAGAAATAGACTGTCACACCGAAATGCGAAAATGTGTCGATTTTACGTTTTTTTGCCCATCCTTACTCTCCAGTCCGGAGACGCGATGCCATCGTCGAACATGCTTAGCTTTTGTTCGACGGACTCATAAAGATTCTTGGGAGTAACGACGGCGACGTCTGAAAGTCTAGCGAGCGGGACGCACTCTGCTTCCCGCTCACGGCCCCATTCGCGCCGTGCTTCCGCTACGCAGCGATTCGGCGACTGACCTTCCGAATCCTGTCTCCGAGGCTTGGTTTGCCGACCGGCACGCTTGCTTCCCAGGGCTCCTCGACTCCCATCAGCGCGAGAGCTCCGCCGGCTAGCGCCATGTTCTTCATGAACTGGATCATGTTGTTGTTGCGCGTCTCGGGATCTTCATTGCGCCAGAAGTCGTGCATGATGGGAGAGACTCCAGCCAGGAAACCCAGGAGCGCCGCGGCTCCGAGCTTCGGTTTCACGCCGAGCAGCAGGCTGGCCCCGCCTAGCAGCAGCGGCACGGCGGCTAGCGTCACCGCCAACTCGGGCTGGGGCACGCCTTTGGCGCGCGCATACGCCGCCATCGATTTGCGATTTTGCAGGTGGCTGATTCCGGCGTTGATAAAAAATCCGGCGAACATTAAGCGACCGATAAGAAAGGGGGCTTTCATTTCAATTTCCTCCCAGCGGGATTTCCGCCGTGTTGACGAGTGCGCGGAGTTGGGATGAGAAAAGAGCCGTGACGGTTGACAAGGGAAGGATCGGAGTTGGAAATAAGCATCACATTTTTTTTTGCGGTGTTCCCCTAAAATCTTTGTTTGGCTGGATTTACCGAGGGTAGATATGGGTGGATCCGGGCAAAATCTTGAGCTATAAGGGCTTATGGCTAAAATCTTGCGGAATAAGGACTTAGCTTCGATTTCCAGGCCGCTAACCGGAGAGATTTTGGCGGCCTGGTTGGGAGAGCCCTCGCGCATGTAGCGAGCTTGCGCGTTCTGAAATCCTCAGTAAAGGTTGCTCGTCACACGAAGTGAGATTTTTTCTGTGGAAGGCTGTGGAAAAAAACAGGCTGGAAGAGAAAAAATGCTTTTCGTTGGCTCTTTCCCTCAAGAGAGCGAGCCGGGAAGGGCACGAGTTCACTCGTGCCGCATTCGTCGCCCTTTCAGAACGGCTTCAGCCGCTGAGGTATGGCGTCGAAGCTTTCCTCAGAGGCTAAAGCCAGATTCTTAGCGAGTCCCTTTCGGCACGACTGAAAGTGGTTGCCGGAAAAACGCAATTCCCACGAAACTTCGACCACCGGGGCTAAAAGCCCCTCCGATCCAGGGCGCCTTACGCGGCCCTGAAAGGGCCGCTCTTCCACGGCGACGCCTGCATTCGTAGTTTTTCCGCAACCTCTGAAGGTCGTGCCCTTCCCGTCTCTGCGGCAAATCCGATGATCGAATCGAGGGTCGAGTCGCACCTCCGACATCCCCGAACTGCCACCCGCCGCGTGGAGAGACGCAGTGCGGGGCAGGTTCTATCGTCCCTCGATCGTCCCGTGAAACCGGCGGTGTCGATGCGGCTCGACGCCGCCGTCGTCGCCTGGCTGAAGAAGCCCGGCAAGGGCTACCAGACCCGCGCCAACCGCATTCTGAGACAGCGCATGCTGGATGAGATTCGGCGGGCGTGAGGCGTCGGCAGCCGTGTTCCCACCATTTCGCAAAGAGCGCAAAAGGATTCTGCACCCGGCAGAGGTTGACGCCAACAGAAGCGGACAAAAGAAAACGGCCCGAACAACAGGCCGTCTCAGGTGTTTTAGCACCCCGTCAAGATCACTCTAATTATCGTCCTTCTAAGGCGGAAATCAACAATTTTTCAGGCCGAGAAAGGGGAACGTCCCGGCTATCCTCGGTTTACTGTCCAAGTCACTAGCTCTTCAGTGTTTCTATGCGAGCTACACGCTTCGCAAGCGAATCCAGATAGTCTGCGGCTTTCTTGATTGAATCGGGGCAGCAGTTTAGCCCAGATTGCACAGCTGAACCATCGGCTAGCGCTTGTGCAAAGGACGCAGCCGCAGCATTGTCCTCGGGCATTTGAGCTTCCTTCGGAAGCTTGTTTCTTAGAGCCATTCTTAACGCGTCGGCATCTGAAAGCAGGTGAACTAATTGCGAGCGGTAAGTATCGTCCGTCGCACGTTCGATATCCTTCCACTCCTCCTGGGCCTTCGTTGCCCCAAAGTGCGGGTTCTGAATGTCGGGGTTAGTTTTGTTCCACTGCTCACGTTGAGAATCATTATTCCTGCCAAGTTCTAGTTCGTGCGCTTCGACCCACCAACGGCTCCTAAAACCTCGGAGAGATTTAGTCACATCAGGAACCATGTTGAGAAGAGTGTCGTTGAGAGACTTGCCAGAGCGCCATTTGCAGGTTTGCTCTTCTCAGACTGCCAAGCATTCTTACAAAAGTCGTTCTTCGTTAGCGGCCTTGCGGCCTCGTCTATTGCTGCTGTGGGCGATGGGGCGGGCATTGAAGTAGCTTGTGGCTGTTGCCTCAACAGTTCCTGTGCCTCTTTCAAAGTAAGAGGTTTGTCACGTTCGTTCACTATGACTTGAACAGTAATCAGTATCAACGCCACGAAGCCAAGTCCCCAAAACACCCACTTGTGCCACGGCTTAGTGGAGGCCAAATGACCTCCAAGGCTAGAGGTGACAAAGACAATGGAGGCAATAGCAATCGTCAGAAGGACGTTCATGTTCACGCGCAGAGGCTCCACTCAGTAATGATTCCCGCAGCTGACAGGACCATCTTGATCAAACGCTACGCTTTTGCCGTGTCTTTGTGAAGATTTCTCACAAGAAGTCCTCTGTTAAACGGAGACTAGGTTTTATACTTTTTACTCTTCTTTGTTCACGTAAAGGTAGACGTTCCGCCCGTCTCCGTCCCTGCAGGTCAGGTGCTCAGGTCATCGGAGCTTTCATCACATCGTCTCTTCCAACAAGGCATTCGTAATTCCGCAGAGGTCGCAATCCGCAGCTCGCATTCGGGTCCAGCTTATCCACGGGCTTAGGTCGCACAGGGAGTAAATCTTCCGTTCGTCATGAGCAAGGACCAGATGCACGACCTCATGGTCATAGGGCTGGTCTGACACCACTCGACCCTGCTTGTCAACGTAGATGTCAGTTCGCTCAACGACTCGATATTGGTTTTGATTCGAACGTGTGAGTACGGAAGGTTTGAACAACATGAGTAACCCGCCAATGACCAGCAATCCCGCCAGCATGGTCGCCCCTCTGTAGACAAGTTCCCCCCGCTTGACCCTTCGCCATTCTTCTTTAAGGACGACATTCGTGGCCTCCAAGAGCTTGCTCTCGGACGATTCCCAGGGTCTTCTGGTCGGGAGGCTCACCCTCACTGGGGAACAGAAGCTCATGTTCTTTCAACGTCTGAAGGACGGCGACAGAGGGTCTTTCCTTGGGGTTGAGTCGAAATTTTCATCTTCGCCGACGCTTAATTGAGATTTACCAAGTCCTCCCTAACATTTTGCCAACCAATCGCTTTGTCTTGCTTTGCATGATACGCCGAATACACGACGTGGCCGTGCGTTATGATTGCTGCAACTTCTTCTCGGAGTGAATCAATCCACGCTTGTCGAAACTCCGATACTTTGTTTTCCTTACTGATGATTAGACCGAGCAAGGAAATGACGGCAGCGATGACGGCTGCAATGATTGTTCCCGCAATTTCTCTTGGCAGGCCGAACATGAGCCGACGAACCTCCCGAACGAGCCAATCGTATCAGACTCCGGCAGCGAATTAAATGCGAAAGGCGCTACGATGGAGGGGCTCACGTGGTGGCGAAGCTAATGGATTTCTGTCCGACCTTCAGATTCTCGATCTGATCGGCGATCACACGGAGGGCGAGCGCTTCGACGGCGGCCTCGGCCTCGTCTTTGGTCGCGCCGTAGGCCAATACGCCGGGGAGTTCCGCGATCTCGGCGATCCAGCGGCCGTCATCTTCGCGGTCGAATTCGATTTTGAAGTTCACTCTGGCCCTCATGAGGGATGGTATGAGAGCGGCGGGGACAGGTCAAGGAGACAGTTGGTTCGGCGCGAGATCCCTTCGACTTCGCTCAGGCGGGCTCCTTCGGGGTCCGTTGAGCGGGAGATCCTTCGCTCCGCCTGAAAAGCGGCTGCGCTCAGGATGACAGCGCGAGGGAGACTATGCGGTCAAGAGGCACGTCGGGCGCGTGGATCAACAGTCAAAATCCCACTCTAACGTCGCACACGTCGCGACCTGGGATTCCACCGGCTCAGGGCGCTTATGCTTTACCGTCTGTGACTCCGCGTGATATTCTCTAAGCGTCACATAGACAATCGATTAAAGACAGGAGTGCACCAGGCAAGTGTTAGCCAGAGAGCACAAGAAATCCCTCATCGACCAGTACGGCACGCATCCCAGCGATACTGGGAGCCCTGAAGTCCAGATCGCGTTGCTCAGCGAACGGATTGGCCAATTGACGGAGCACTTCAAGACGCACCAGAAAGACCACGGTTCGCGCCGCGGCCTTCTCATGCTGGTCAGCAAGCGGCGTAGCTTGCTCGACTACCTGAAGAAATACGATACCGAGCGGTATAAGACGGTCATCACCAAACTCGGCATCCGCAAGTAGACGGAAAGGCAAGGTTTCAGGGTGGCAAGGTTTCAAGGTTTCAAAGAACCTTGGGACGTTGATACCTGCGGGACTTTGAGACTTTCCCTTCAGCATTTCTGGAAATCCGTCTCTGGAGAGACGGTCCAGCATCGAGGAAATCTCCATACGTGCGTTTTCCAAGCGCTACATACATTTCTCACTGCATTGTTGCGGGTGACGTGTGCCTTGTCGGGGATGAAGTCAAAATCCGAAAGTCAAAATCCCCACTTCTCGCAAAAGAGGCGAGAAATGGGGCACCCGGAAGTGGGGCACCCAGCACCCGGATCGGGCTAACAGCTCGGAGCTAGAAGCTGTCTTTCCAAAGGAATGAATTATGAAACCAGAACCAACTAGCGTTACAGTCAATCTCGCCGGCGGTAAACAGATCTCATTTGAAACCGGAAAGCTCGCCAAGCAGGCCCACGGGGCCGCCGTTGTGCGGCTCGGCGAAAACGTTGTGCTCGCCACGGCTACGGCCAATCCCGACCCGCGCGAGGGCATCGATTTTTTCCCGCTCACTGTCGATTACCGCGAATACACCTATGCCGGTGGACGTTTTCCCGGCGGGTTTATCAAGCGCGAAGGGCGCATGAGCGAGCGCGAAGTTCTGACCAGCCGGCAGATTGATCGGCCGGTGCGTCCGATGTTTGCCGAGGGGTTCAAGTGCGAGACGCAGATTATTGCTTTCGTTCTCTCCGCCGACACCGATAACGATCCGGACGTGCTTGGCATCAACGGCGCGTCTTGCGCGTTGACGATTTCCGACATTCCGTTCCTCGGGCCGCTCGGCGCGGTGCGAGTCGGTCTGGTCAACGGGCAGTTCATCGTGAATCCTACGTATGACGAAATGCGCGAGAGCCTGGTCAACATCATGGTCGTCGGAACTGCCGACGGGATTGTGATGATCGAGTCGGGCGCCAAGGAAGTGAAAGAAGATACTGTTCTCGACGCGATCGAGTTCGGGCATACCGAAATCAAAAAGATCTGCGCCGCGATTAACGATCTGCGGGCGAAAGTCGGCAAGCCCAAGCGTAAAGTCGAGCCTCCGCAATTTGATGACGCGTACTACAACGACCTTCGGGCGCGCGTCGGCGACGAAGTGGCCGATGCGCTTGACACCAAGAAACATCCGAAGGCGGAAAGCTACACGCTGGTCAGGGACATCAAGAAGAAATTGGCAGCTACTCTGCCGGAAGATGATGAAGAGGCTAAGAAGAAGCTCTCGCACTACTACGAGACGCTGCGCGAGCGCATCTTCCGCGAGCAGGTGATTAATCTGAAGCGTCGGCCCGATGCGCGCGCCTTCGACGAAGTGCGCGAGATATGGATCGAAGCGGGTATCCTGCCGCGCACTCACGGCAGCGCCGTGTTCACGCGCGGCGAAACCCAGGCGTTAGTTACGACGACTTTGGGTACCAGCGACGACATGCAGCGCCTGGAAGGTTTCGAAGGCGAAGCCAAAAAACGCTTCATGCTCCATTACAATTTTCCGCCGTTTTCGGTTGGTGAGGTGGGATTTATGCGGGGGGCGGGACGGCGTGAGATTGGGCACGGGGCATTGGCTGAACGAGCGATTTCGGCTGTGCTGCCGACGGAAGAGAAGTGGCCTTACGCCATGCGCGTGGTCTCGGACATTCTGGAATCGAACGGGTCGTCGTCGATGGCTACGGTTTGCGGAGCTTCGGTTGCGCTGATGGATGCGGGGGTTCCGTTGAAGGCTCCGGTGGCCGGGGTTGCGATGGGGCTGGTGAAGGAAGGCGAGCAGTACGCGATTCTCACCGACATCGCCGGCGCGGAAGATCATTACGGCGACATGGACTTCAAAGTTGCCGGGACGAGGGACGGCATTACCGCGCTGCAGATGGATATTAAAGTTGCGGGCATCACTTCGCAGATTATGCGCGAGGCGCTGGCGCAGGCGCAGCGTGGGCGGATGCACATTCTGGAGAAGATGGAAGAGGTCATCACTACCGGGCGCGAGAAGATTTCCGACTACGCGCCGCGCTTCTACACGGTGCAGATCCCGGTCGACAAGATTCGCGATTTGATTGGGCCGGGCGGGAAGATGATTCGCAGCATCGTGGAGCAGACCGGGGTGAAGATCGACGTGGAAGATTCCGGGCTGGTGAAAGTGGCGTCGAGCGATCAGGCGTCGGCGGCGAAGGCGTTGCAGATTATCGGCGACATCACGGCGACGGCCGAGGTAGGGAAGACTTATCTTGGGAAGGTGACGCGGCTGGCGGACTTTGGCGCGTTCGTGGAGATTCTGCCGGGGACCGACGGGCTGTTGCACATCAGCGAAGTGGCGGAGCATCGCATTGCCGATGTTCGCGACGAGTTGAAAGAAGGGGATCAGGTGCTGGTGAAGGTGCTGGCGGTGGAAGGCAACCGCATCCGGTTGTCGCGCAAGGCGATTTTGAAAGAGCAGCGCGCGAAGATGGGCGGCGGGGAAGCGCCTCCTGCGGCTGGCTGGCGTGGCGCCGTCGGGCGACGGCCAGGAGCCGGCTTTGACCGGTTCACTGGTGATCGAGGGCGGCGGGGATTTTCCCGATGAGCCGGAGGGCGAGCCCAACTTTAACCGCGAAGGCGCTCCGCATGTTGGTGCGGGAGTGGGCGATCGGCCGCGCGGCGGCGACCGTGGAGGAGATCGCGGCGGAGACCGAGGCCGTGGCGGGCGTCCCGGGGGAGGTGGCGGACGTGGGCGCGGGCGTGGCGGGCGTCCCGGAGGCGGTGGGGGCGGAGGCCGGGACCGGCGTCCTGGGGGCGGCGGCGGAGGTGGAGGCCGACACTAAACTCTGCCACGTGTCACACGCAGAATCGACCAGGGGCCGCGACGAAAGTTGCGGCCCCTGTGTGCTTGACAACTTGTGCTTGACAATCTTGACAATAAGAACGTGGCATAACTTCCCGCCGACTCGGCCGGGGCGAAATCGTCGGTTTGTGAAAGTCGGTTTGTCAAATATTGAAGGAACTTTGAACGAACGCGGCAGTCGTTATTTTTAGCCTGGAAATTGTTTCCTTCGGGGCGAGCAAGAAATACTCCTATCCTTCTGTAGGGGCTGTGCGCGGCGCGTGGTTCCTGGCTACAGCGTCCCCTGTAGTCGGCAAAAAAACATTCCTGACATGGAGATGCGCAGGGCGGCGTAACTCCAATAAAAACGTGCAATTGCAATGTGAGCGGCGGAATCCCAGCGTCAACGGCGATTTGACGGCATTGCCATTTGCTATTCATTGTTCGAGAGCCGCATGGCTCCTGGAGGATTTCGTGAAAAATCGGATTCTGTCTCTCGCTTCTATCGCCACCCTGGCCATCGTTTTCGGTTCGATCTCCTGGGGCAGCGCGTTCGCTCAAACCACACCGTCCACACCGGCGGATCAAACGACGCCGCAAACCCAGCCGACACCGACCCCTGACACGCCGCCTACGCAACAGACGCCGCAGACTCAGCCCGCGCCGACGCCGGATATTCCGCCTGCTTCGCAGCAGCCGCCTTCTTCATCGACCCAGACGCCCGCGACTCCGTCGAGCTCAAACTCCGTCGACGCAGACTCCGGATCAGTCAGCGACGCCCAGTTCGAAGGACAACAGCGCCCCGGCCAACAGCACGCCGTCCGCGACCGCGCCTAATGCAGGTGCATCTGCCGGCGCGACCGCAGGTGCTTCGGATAGCCAGAGCTTTTCGGGAACGGTTGTGAAGTCCGGCGACAAGTACATGTTGAAAGATGACGCCGGCAAGACCTACGACATCGACCATCAGTCCGACGTTGCCAAGTTCGAAGGCAAGCGCGTCCGCGTGCAGGGTAAGCTGGACGACAGCGGCAGCAAGATCCTGGTGAAGTAGTCGCTGCCTGGAGTCGTAACTATAAGTTAATGCACCGAGGACATGGGGTGATGAGCCCTGTGATCCTCGGTGACTTTTTTGCATCGATTTCTACTTTACTTTTCTACTTCACTTTTTCTGCAATGGTGATGACCCAGCCTTCGGGATCTTGGAAGGCAAATTCACGCATCCCATAGAATTGTTGTTTCAACGGGCATGGTGATCTTGGCGCCGCTTTTCTTCACGGCTGCCAGGACCTCCTCGATGCCTTCCACTTCAATAAACAGCGTAAGGCTGCCGCCGATGGGTTTGGCGCCGAGGGCGGGATATTCTGCGGCCACCGCTTTCTGGTCGTTGAAGAAAATCTCGACGCCACCGGCTGTGACCGATCCAAATACGTATGGCGGCTGGTCGGGGACGGTGATGGCCGGTTGAAAACCAAGTACGGCGCGGTAGAACTCCATGCTGGCGGCGACGTCGCGGACGACAAGATTGGGCGTGAGTTTCTGGAATTTCATGGTGTCTCCTCTTTTATGTTTATGGCGGTGGGTGCGCGGCCTGCTGTAGCTGGAGGCGCGACGCACACCGAGGTTGTGGTTCGCAACGCCTCCATCCACGCTCCTTGCGAGGGGAACGCAGGTAGGGCCGCCTCATTGTCGGTGGCGCTGCCGTTGGAGATGGCAGACGCGCGGGGCCCGCGAGGTACGAGGAAGAGGATAGCATGGGTGTCAAGTCGGATCATTTTTCGGGAGAGCGCGCTATGACTAACGGGAATGCCAGGTATTGGATCGAGAAGTTGCAACTTGAGCCGCATCCGGAGGGCGGGTATTTTCGGCAGACTTATCGGTCGGAGGTTGTGATTGCGCGGGAGGCGTTGCCCGCGGGGTTTTCGGGAGCGCGGGCGGTTTCGACGGCGATCTACTTTTTGTTGGAGGGGAAGAATTTCTCGGCGTTTCATCGGCTGCGGTCGGATGAGGTTTGGCACTTCTACGCGGGCGAACCGCTGGTGGTCCATGTGATTGAGCCGGAGGGGAAGCTATTTCCGGATTCTTCTCGGACGCGATCTGGACGGCGGGGCAGGTTTTGCAGGCGGTGGTGCGGGCGGGGTGCTGGTTCGCGTCGCATGTCGCGGATTGGAAGTCTTTTTCGGTCGTCGGATGCACGGTGGCGCCGGGATTTGATTTTGAGGACTTCGAGATGGGGAAGCGGGAAGAGTTGGGCGCGCTGTATCCGCAGCATCGGGAGTTGATTGAGCGGTTAACGCGGGACTAGGAGATCATCGAGTCTTTCGGCGCTGCGTGCTATGCCAGGGAACATATTGTGTGAGTCGATGAGTGTAAAGGCGTGATTTCGCCACTTGACTGGGAAGGGATCGAGCGATTGGTGGCGTGCAACGACACGCATCTCCCTTGGTGCCGGTATTGTTGGGCTTGGGTGTGATGAAGATGAAGCCGGAGCAGTCAGTCTATGGAATACCAACGCGGTTGTCACTGAGATTTCGGGGGCGCTGATTTCTCCTCTTGTGTTGGGCTGAAGCCGGTCAGCATGCGCGACTTGGCGCGAAATATGTGATATCGCTCAAAAGCAACATCGTTCAGCATCGTCGCATAGGGTCCATACGTTCTGAAGCTTTCATCCCATTCCGTCAGAGTCGTCACTGACCGAGCTCTGGAAATGGAGACGCTTTTCACCGGACAGATATAGGTCTTGCCTCCGATTTCCACCGAGCCGTATTCAATCATGATGTCGGACCGGACAAGTGGTGTGGTTGATTTCAGGTCTGCCACCAGTTCCAGGCGAAGGATGGCTCCGCTCGTCGGATCGATCGCGACCTCCCCGTGATACCCGACGGTCTCTTCGAAGGAAATGTTTCCGTCTCCGTCTGGAAGACAGCAGGCGCCGACTTGGTAACGAGATCTCTCCGCTGGAATTTCGTAGCGAAATACTGCATGACGTCCGCCCGCACCAACTTCCCAGTGGCTCCAGGCGAAACCACTGGCTATGGCATCGGTTACAGCGCCGAGAAGGGGTCCGAACACACCATAGGTGACTAAATACCCGTTTTCCGCTTTGCCCCTTTTTCCCTTCGCTCCGCCCGAATCGACGACCTCCTTGCCATTGCGGTAGAGCACTATTGCTTTGGAGTTGGCCGCGACGCGCAGTGGCCGATATTCGACCGGGGCACTTGCCTCAAAGTATTGGGGCGTTTCCTCATAGCGAACCGTAGTCCGCGTCGCATAGACGTCCGGCAACTGGTGAATCGTTTTATTCAAGTATTCAACGGCTAGAGAGATCATGCTCATCTGTGCACCTTCGTCGGGCGAAACGTCGGCAGGGACCTCGGCTGACGGAGGATCTAGAAACGACGAAAGATCGGCAAGAGCACCCAGCGCCTGTCGTGCCCTTTTTCCGCGCAAGCTCGCTATCCAGGACGAAAGTTTTATGTAGCTCAGTCGCTCGGTTAGTACTAGATCAGAGAGTTGTCGTGCCAGCTCAGCGTCCGACTCACTGCGGGCCGACGCCAACACCTGCTCCAACTGTTCGATCGTGACGCGTCTGATCGCAAGATTCGGTTGGTCGGAATAGTACGGTTGATCGTAGTACCCGGTATTGGTGCGGACAGTCAAACCCGTTAGGCCGACTTGCAGCTGCAGGCTGCGATACTCGGCAGGGTGATCCGCATGAGAAGGGTCGAACGATAGCGTATAGAAAGTGCGGGCCTCTTGAATACAGTTATCGATCTTACTGACTAAGTCGTTACCCTGGCCCAGCACACGCCCCCCACTCTGCACGGCAAGTACCCTTCGATCCAGATTCTTGAGGCTTGCTTGCTGGACCGATTCCACACCTTCCAGGAAATTCAAATAGAGGAGCGAGCGAGGATCAGGATCGGTTTGCCCCACCGAAAAGCTGTAGAGAGAAATGCGAGCTTCGCGCAGCAGCGTGGAAAACCAGTAGATCGTATTGAAGGTGACTTGCCTAGCTCGTGCGCGTTCCCTTCGTTGTACGCTGTCATAGTCCGGCAAGCTTTCAAAGTCCGCTCCGCTCCCAATACCCCAGCCGGGTCCGACCCAGACCAGTAGCTTTCTGCCAGGCTTTCGCCTTTCAGCCGTGGCAATATCGCCGAGCGCCTTCAGGGCTTTCAAACCAGCAGGATCTTCGCGGCCTGAGTCGACAAACTCTCCCGTTCCGTTGCCCAAAAGCTGGCGACGGCGGATAAACACTAGTCTGTCGCTAGCTATTTCCGCGGCTAACGCATTTCCATCGCCGGAAGGCTGCGCTAGCGTCCAAAAGCCGGTATCGGAAAGTCCGAAAATCGAAACGGGCTGCGCCAGATGCCCGCCGTTCCGCCTCAGGAACCTCTCAACTTCCTCCCCCTCAAAGGCAGCCAGATCAAATGGCATCTTGATCGTATCGACGACCAGAATCACTTCAACCGGAGGATCGGGCTTAGCAGAGACTCCATCGAACGAGCGAAAGGAAAGGATTTTCTGCGGCTGGTCGTTGTCCAGCAAGTAAAGTCCTTGGGTCCGAGGCCGGAGATTGGCTTCCCTGAGTGATTGGTCACTACCACGTCGAGGTTAATGAGGCCCTGCGCGGGCGAGGTAGGTTGTGTGGGTCCTTGGCCCTGAAGCGCAAGCGCTTCTCCAGGCTGCGCCAGGGGTCCCGATTTAGAGGCAGTCTTTGCCCAGAGAGACCCCGCTAGGCAGAGGACCAATGCTGGCAAGAAGAGACTTGGATCGAACGGTCCCAATGATTCCTGCTTGAACCGTATCATTTGCAGAACCGAAGTCATTGCCGCTTCCTCTGTCACTCAGATTCTAATCACACTTCGGGTGAATTAGCCTTCAATTCTCCGATGGTCTGTCATGCCGGTTGACGGGTTGGCGGTGTCGAGGGACTTTAAGTCTGGCGTCGCCATGCCAGTTGATGGTAAATCACCATACGCTCAGAATCTCCTCGCCAGGGCTTTTGTAGCCGGGTTCGCGTCGGCCAAGAATTCATAAGTGGGCGTAGAATTCACGACGCGGGAGGAAGCGTTTCTTCATTCGAGGATACATAGCTTATGACAGACTGGTTCGCGCGTCCCGTTCTACACGTGGCCGACGTTGAGGCATCGCTCCGTTTTTACGTTAACCGGCTCGGCTTCACAAGCCCGTGGCGCCACAACGAGGACGGCAAAGCGGATGTCGCACAGGTTGACCGGCAGGGCTGCGCGCTTATCCTGGCCGAATCGTGGCCGGAGAAGATTGGCAAGGGGCTGATGTTCATTTCCCTGAACGTCGAGCCGGAGAAGCAGATCGCCGCGTTGGACGCGCTGCGCGCGGAACTCGAGGCCAAGGGTGTTCCGGTCAAGGAAGGCTGGTGGGGCTACCGGCTTCTGGTGGTCAACGATCCCGACGGCAATCAGCTCTTCTTCAACTATCCGAACGAGACTGCATCCGGCAAGATTGCTGGAGATGAAGCGCAATCGTCCAGCCTCGCCTCGCCAGGACGCGCGACAACGGCGGCAAAATGATGCTGCAATTCCGTGAGGTATTCGAGGGGTGGCGAGATATCGCCATAGAACTTATTGACCTTTGAACGGGTTTTGAGTGTAAATGTTGTTTACACCAACAATCTTCTGGCTCACACCCGGCCCGCGCCAGATTGACGCAAACGGAGGCCACTGGGGATACAAATGCCGGCTACTTGGGAACCCAAAAATTCCAATGGTCTTCTTGCTGGAGGCCTGTAATGAATTTGTCCCAAGCCCTCTGCGTGGGGTCAGTCGTCCTGCTGATTGTCATCTCTGGCTGTGGTAGTGGTAGCAGCTTCGATCCCAATAACGTGACTGTGAGCGTTTCGCCGGCAGCTGCCACGATCCCTGCAAGTGGCCAAGTGACGTTGCAAGCTACGGTTAAAGGAAGTCCCGCCGCTCCGGCGCTGACCTGGAGCATCGCCGAGCTGCAGACAAATGGTGCCAGCGGCGCGCAGTGCAACTGGTCGGGCACTACGCCGCCTGCTGGACCTTGCCCAGACGGTACGATTCAGGGAGCAGATGCTAGCTCCCTGACAGTGATGTACCTTGCTCCCAGCACCTCGGGTACGTTCCACGTGATTGCTCAGGCCAATGTATCTTTGACTTTGGTTAAGGATGGAACGGCAGTCGTCACCGTTGGTCCCTGAGGTCGGCTTCCCGAATTTAAGAACAGAACATTTCCTGCGCTTGGAGCCAAGGCGGCCTCTGAGACTGGCCGGAACATCTATTTCTGAAATTGCGTTTGATGGCACAGTGGGCGAAAAATCGCCGTTACGCTCATTGAGTTTTGTCGCCTTGTGCCGGAGTGCCTAAGAGTGGCCTTATAGAACGCTGAATTCTGTGGGCGATGAAGGCCAGAGCATCACGTAGTCCCCGGCGTCCATCTCGCGGTACGCCGAACGCATGACATTAGGCACTCCCTGATCGATAACGATTCCGTGGGCTTTACCGAAGACGGTCGCCGGATCCTCGGTCAGTATGAAAATGTTGAATTCGCCCGAACCAAAGACGTGGCCGTCAACCGTAGCAACGCCGTCCAGCGGGGACAGTTGGTCGCGCGCTGTATCCGCAGTATCGGGAATTGATTGAGCGGTTCACGCGGGAATCGCTGGTGTTTCTTGTTTCTTCGGGACTATGTATTCCGCGATCCCAGAGAGGGTTCCGGGCGACCCTCAACTGAACGGTGAAATACCGAATCGCAGACTCGGTTCGCGATTTCGATTGTCGTCTCTACCTGCGATAAAGCACCGGTGATCAGGACTGCCAGGGGAAGCGACAGGGCTTTGCGCGTTTCGGGGTGCAGGAGCGCATGAACTACTTTGAGGGAGGGCTCGTATGCCATTTGGTACTCCTAAAGAAAATATTCGTGAGGACTTGCCTCACAGAATTAGATTCTCCACAGGAACCGCGGTCGCCTCAATACCGTGGATTCCTAATTACGAAAGTACAATGTACTGGCGGGAATTTGTCCTTCCGCTGCTGCTCAAGTGGACGACGGGATGAATGCGAGTGCTTGCGATCTGGCCGTTTCCGGAGTGGTGTGTGCGGTCACACAACCTCAATGAGCGTAATGGCTTGATAACGACAGTTATCTCGCAAGCTCCAGAGTTTAGCCGCTCTGCCTGAAAAAGACGCCGTTTTGCTCGCGTCCAAATACAGAGATTACGTTTCGTGCTGGGTTCGGCGGTTCCGATTCGAATGCGAAGCCCTCCTGCTCGGACAACCATTTGATTGTCGTTTGCGTCGCAAAGAATGTTCCTTTGAATTGCTGGGACATGTTGTTGATTTGCGCCGTATCGATGGCGCCATTCCATTCGATGTCAAACGACACCTTCGCTCGGACCGGAAAAATCGGTGGAATTGGTGGAGTGGGAATTCCCAGCCCCTGCGTAAGCGAGTTGGCAATATCGTGGTCATCGAACACGTCCAGGCCACGCACGCGCAGGCGCGCCCGTTCAGCGTCAAAGTCAACCTCAAGAGCGTCGTGTTTCACCGGAATCATCCAGAACACGTCGTTGCGGTCTACGTGCACGTTATAGTCATGAATCTGCTGAGTGAGCATGGTCGATCCAACTGGACCGGTATACAAGTCAAGTCAAACAAAGGCGAACGTGCCTCGGTGCATGCGGCCGTCACTGCCGATAAATTTGCCCTGACCGAATCCCATGTCGGCCTGGTAGGCCAGCGGCGTGGTAGCGCCGGTCGTCGTATCGATCCCCGTCCCGCCGCCGAGGATGTGCGTTAAACCCACAAATCCATCGAAGTCAGTAATCTGCGAGGGGTCACTGATATCCGCCAGATGGGCGACCGGCCTGATCGGATTGTGGTGAACGAAAATCCCGTAGGGGTTAAGTGCCGCAACACCGCCCGGAATCGGATTGGGGCCGAAGCATGCGGCGTGTTCGGGGTCGTCGCTGGCGTAGGCCGACGTTGATCGCAAGAAACCTGCTCCCAGCGCCGTACCTACCGCCCCGCGGAAGAGACTGCGCCGGCTTAAGGATTTTGGTTGAAGTGGGTTCGGCAGTGGAAGATCTTGTTCGTGCATTGTTGTCTCCTTTCGACTCGTCGCTGCGCATAGAAAAAGTGCGCTCACTGAGGAGTTGTGGCCCAGAGTCCCGATATCATGCCGAGAGGTTGTTGAGAGAGAAGGAACAATGCTAGGAAAAATACTTGGGAAACAACCGCAGGCATTCTGCGCCGGGCCGGTAGCAGCTGTCAAGCGCGAAATTCTCCCCAGATAACTGTCGCAAAATCGCCATTGCACTCACTGAGGGGTTTTGAATGTAATGGCCAGCCGCAGCCGATCAGATCGCGATTACATGCCGCCCTTAGCTTTGCTGGGCCTCGCAGCCTTGGTGGCCAGCTCTTGGGCGAGCTGGTGGGCGTTCATGGAGTGTTCGAGCGCCTGTTTGCTGAGTTCGTGAGCGGTTAGATGATCTCCCTTGCCGTGAGCCGTGGCGGCCGCGGCGTGGGCGTGGGCCGCAAGGTTATGGAGTTCTGCGGCTCGATTGTGCGTGCTCTGTGGCATGATGTGTCCCCCGGCATCCTGGATGATACCTATTCGGCGCTACTGCCTCGGCTAGGTGCGGTGTGCGTACTCTCGATGATGTCCTTCGACTGGATCCTTCTGCGGGCCGTCCCGTGCGGGCCGTCCCGTGCGGGCCGTCCCGTGGACGCTCAGCAGGATTTCTGCAGTCTTGCAGCGCGGTTTCGTACTTCGCAATGCTGTCTTCAGGAATCTCCGCGGCGGGCAAGACGATGACACCACGACCTGCCGGCACTAGGGTTCGTGATCCCTTGCTTAGACGGCACCTCGTCGTCCGCTCAATAAGTTAATGACTAGAATTACCAGCCCCACTACCAGAAGCAAGTGGATGAGGGCTCCGCCAATGTGCAAACTGAAACCCAACAGCCACAAAACCAGCAAAACAACGAAAATAGTCCAAAGCATATTAGCCTCCAGGCCGACCTAAGCAAGCTGAACTGATGACGCCCTTGGTCCGCTCGCAAATGACTTCACCATGGAGTCTCTCATTTCTCCAATCTCAAAGTCTGGTCAGAAAAGCTCGTTTTGGGAATGCGCCCTAACAGAGCGCAAACAGTCCGCCGGGGATGGACATTCTTCGCCCGCCCCGCAGCGAGTCCGCGTCACGTCATCAATCCCCGGACGAATGCGTCCGGGGGTACGTGAGATTATTTTGCGGCGGCGGTTTTTTTGGGGAACATTTCGCCGATGCGGCGGATTTGGGCGCCGACGCCTTTTAACTTTTCTTCGATGTGCTCGTAGCCGCGGTCGATGTGGTAGACGCGGTCGATGATGGTTTCTCCGTCGGCTACCAGCGCGGCTAACACGAGCGACGCCGAGGCGCGCAGGTCGCTGGCGAGCACGGCGGCGGCGCTGAGCGGAGTTTTGCCACGGACGACGGCGCGGCGGCCTTCTATTTTTATGTTGGCGCCCATGCGCACTAGTTCCTGGGCGTGCATGAAGCGGTTCTCGAAAATATTCTCGGTGATGATCGAGGTGCCTTCGGCTTGCGTTGCCAAGGCCATGAATTGCGCCTGGCAGTCGGTGGGGAATCCGGGATGCTCTTCGGTGGACATGTCGGCGGCGGTGAAGGGATTGTCGCCCATGACGCGGACGGAGTCGGCGGTGGACCTGGTTTTGACGCCGACTTCGTGAAGTTTGCTGAGCACGGCGTCGAGGTGGGAGGGATCGCATCCGGCGATGTTGAGATCGCCTCCGGTCATGGCGCCGGCGATGATGAATGTACCGGCTTCGATGCGGTCGGGAATGATGCGGTGCTTGGCGCCTTTCAATTTGCTCACGCCTTTCACGCGGATGGTGGGCGTGCCAGCGCCTTCGATTTTTGCTCCCATTTTGTTGAGAAGGTCGGCGAGGTCGGCGACTTCGGGTTCGCGAGCGCAGTTCTGCAGGATGGTCTCGCCGTCGGCGAGGGTCGCGGCCATGAGCAGGTCTTCGGTGCCGGTGACGGTGATCTTGTCGAAAACAATTTCCGTGCCCTTCAGGCGGTCCGTGCTGGCCTCAATGTAGCCGTGTTCCTGCGTAATCTTTGCGCCCAGGCGTTCGAGGCCTTTAATGTGGAGATCGATGGGGCGAGCTCCGATAGCGCAGCCGCCGGGAAGCGAGACGCGGGCGTGGCCGCAACGGGCTACCAGCGGGCCCAGGACCAGCGTGGAGGCGCGCATGGTCTTGACCAGTTCGTAGGAGGCTTCGGGAGCGGGGAGGTTGGCGCAGTGGATGGTGGTGCGATGCTGGGCGCGTCCGTAGCCGAGTTCGACTTCGGCGCCCATGGCAGCCAGCAGGTTGCGCGTGGTCTGGATGTCGCGCACCTGAGGAATGTTTTCGAGGATGACGGGTTGATCGGTGAGCAGGGCGGCGGCCATGCAGGGGAGCGCGGCATTCTTGGCGCCGCTGACGCGGACCGTGCCGAGCAGCGGCTCTCCGCCGCGAATGACAAACTTGTCCATATCCTGTGAGTCCTGAGCTATGAGTTACGAGCTATGAGTCCTGAGCTATGAGTCATGAGTCAGAAATTCTGAATGAAAATATATTTTAGCGGGGAATGGTGGCGGAAGTGGTTAATCGAAAGAGCACGGCCTTATGGCGCGCCGGTTCTGGGGCGGGCTCCCACGTTTCGCCAGAGCAGATGGAAATATCTTCGAGCCTTTTTTACATCCCGTGCGATTTGTTCGCGCAGAGCGTCGAACGGTGGGAAACTTGATTTCATCGCGCAAGCGCTGCAGGAAGCAGATTTCAACCTCGGTTTCCGGAGTCAATTCAATGGGATGGAAGTTCAGCAGATGAGTCTCGATGGCAAATAATTCCGCGCCGAAGGTAGGACGATTGCCGACATTGGTGACGGAATCGAAGCGCTCAGCGCCGACGCGTGTCCAGGTAATGTAGACGCCGTCTTTGGGTACCAGTTCTTCGTAGCGTGCCAGGTTGATGGTGGGCACGGTGTACTTCGATCCGTAGCCGCGTCCGCGTCCCGGCGTGCCGAGGATGCTGAAAGGGCGCGCCAGCAAATGGCGCGCGCGGCTTACTTGGCCTGCGGTAAGCAGTTTGCGAATCTGGCTGCTGGAGACGGGTTCGCCGCGCAGGGTCATCTCGGGATAAACCTTAACTTCGAAGCCCATCTCGCGACCGAGTTCGGCAAGCACGTTCATGTCTCCGGCCGCCTTGTGGCCGAAACGGAAGTTGAAGCCTTCGTGCACTTCGCGGGCGTGCAGCTTTTTCTTGAGAATGCGCTCGGCAAATTGCCGGGGAGTCATCAGCGAGAGATCGCGCCCAAAAGGGAGCAGCAGAACGGCGTCGATTCCGGTGGCCTGCAGCAAGTGGAGTTTCTCGGGAGTGGGCGTGAGCAGCTTCAATCCGGCTTCGGGCCGCAGAATCCGCGTGGGATGGGGCTCGAAGGTTACCGCGACCGCCTTGGCCTGCGCTGCTCGCGCCCGCGAGACGATCTCGCGCAGCACGTGGCCATGCGCCCGGTGGACGCCGTCAAAGTTGCCCACGGTGACCAGCGTCGGGCCGAAGTTCACGGGAACTTCGTCGAGTTTGTGGAAGACTTGCATGGATCGATGCTTCACGACTGGCTGGAACCTAAACCTATCAATTGTTGATTTTTGATTTTCGATTGTTGATTGAAAATCAGATTCAAAAGCGTTCGCTCCGAATCGCATCTTCAATCGGAAATCAACAAGCAGCAATCAGCAATCAACAATTTTTCAAGCTGTGTCAGATCTCAAATTCCAGTTTCATTCCGTCATACGACAAACGCACGTGCCTGCGGCAGCATGGCATTGGTGGCTTCGTGCGCCAAGGTCGTGGCAAATGTGGGTGAAGAAGGCGCGCTTCGGTTTCAGCCGATCCACGATGGCCAGCGAATTCTTCACCGTTGAGTGCGTGGGATGAGGCTTGTGCCGCAGGGCATCCAGAAACAAAATGTCCAGCCCTTCCAGTTGATGCATGGACGATTCGGGGATTTCGCTGTGATCGGTAAGATAGGCGGCCGAGCCGAAGCGGTAGCCGTAGATCTGCGTTTCGCCGTGAATCAGAATTACCGGCTCAAAACGCGCTCCCAACACATCCACCGGGCCATCAATGGGCCGCAGTTCAAGCAGGGGCAGTCCGCCGAATTTATAGTCGGCATCGAAAATGTAGCTGAACATTCTGCGCAGAAATGCCGCTGCGTCGGGCCGCGCGTAAAGCGGCAACTTCTCCGGTTTGTGCCGGTAGCTGAAAGGACGCAGATCATCGATGCCCAGAATGTGGTCGGCGTGGGTGTGAGTGTAGAGCACAGCGTCGACGCGGGTGATGTTTTCGCGGACAGCCTGGGCGTAAAAATCCGGAGTGGTGTCGATGAGCACGACCTTGCCGCCGTACTCGAGCATGATCGAAGGCCGGGTGCGGCGGTCGTGCGGATCGCTGGAGTGGCAGACGGCGCAGTCGCATCCCAGCGTGGGCACGCCCATCGACGTGCCGCTGCCCAGCACGGTCAAGGTCGCTTTCATCTTCTGGCTTTCACTGTCTCGGTCTTATCTTTTCGCTTTTATCGCCCGCTGGTTCCGGTGGCGGGACCTGGCTGCGGGGGCCGTGCGAGCGCGTTGGTCACTTCCACATAGGCCATGCGCAACTCATACAGACTGTTCTGCAGGAAATTTTCTTCCGCGGGCGTGAGATTGGTCTTGGTCTTTTCCGCGATCAGGCTCAGTGTGTCGATGGTCTGGCGCGCGCCAATGATGTCGACTTGCGGCTGCGCGTCCTGTTGCCGCATCAATCCCAGTTGCATCATGGCGGTCATGTAGAGCGAGGCGAGAAAACGCTCGAACGTCATCTCGAAATCTTTGGCGGAATGGCCGCTGAGTTCGACCTGCGTATCCAGATCCTTGGCGGACTGGCGATAGGCGGCGGCTTGAGCCTCCTGCTCCGCGTTGGTGGGCGGTACGGGCATTTCACGATCCGTGGTCGCGCCGGCGTCCACTGCCGCCGGGACGGCGATTTTTTCCGGCGGACGCAACGTCTTTCGTCGCTATCGGGGTCGGCGCTTTGGCCGCCTCGACTTCCTCGGGCGCATCGGCGCGCAATTCGCCCTCTGAGGTGAACAGTCGCCGGTCGGTTACTTTAAAGCCGGATTGTTCATGTTTCTTTTCAGCCATAATCTCTCTCCTCAAAAGAGCGCCGGATTTCTCCGCGTCCTCGCTGTGCTTCGCGTCCCTAGCGTTCAAATTCTTCCCGCAGATGATTGCAGTAGCCGTTTTCCAGGCGCGAGACCCGGACTCGGCAAGTACCGGTCGAAGCTCCAGCAAGATCCCTCGCCCCGCTGGTGAAAACGCGGGGCTTCGGGATGACGCCTCCGAAAATGGCCGCCACTCAAACTGCACTCTGCAAACTGCGCGGTCCATGGCTGCAGCGATTGGTCTATCACGCCGAATGCTGCTCCAGCGAACGATCTTCATGCAACACGCTATCGGTGACCGGCAACTGCACGACGGTCGCCTTCGCCGTGCCAATCGTAACCTCGCGTCCCGGCACCCCCACTTCGCGCCGAATGTATCCCAGTGCCACAGTCTTCTCCCCGCTTGCTGCATGCAGGGAAGCAGCGCTGGTAATCTCTCCGACTTCCTTCTCGCCGGCAACAATTTTGGTTCCGGCGGCGAACTGCGCGGGGCCTTCTGCCAGAAATCCGGCGAACTTGCGGTGAACCGCTCCGCGCGAGCGAATGCGCTCGACGATTTCCTGTCCGACGTAGCAGCCTTTGTTGAAGTTCAAGGCGCGTGCCTGTTCGGTTTCCTGCGGCAGGTCGCGCTCGCGGATGTCCACGCCATAGCGCGGAATGCCGGAGACGATCGCGGTGCAACTCCAGCGCTTCGGAACCCACCGGCGTCGCTCCTGCGGCCAGCAAAGCATCCCAGAGTTTGCGTACATCTTGAGGCGCGATCCAGATCTCATAGGATTCGTGCTGCGGGTCTTCGCCGCGCACCACCGTGCACTGCAGGCAATCGCACTGGCAATCGCATAGTGGGGTGACGACCTGCAGCGGCTGTATATCGGGAACCGTGATCCCGGCGGCTGTCAAGACTTCGCGCGATTTCGGCCCAGCGATACCCAAGGCGGTCAGTTGCTCGCTGAGATTCGTGACTTCAACGTCGTCCATGATGATGTAATGATCGAAGGTCGCGAGAATTTTCTCCACCTGCGCGGATCGGTGTCAACCGTGATGGATTCTCCGCGGTTGTAGGCATAAAGATCGCCGAGGATGCGCCCTTGCGGATTCAGCAAGAAAGCGTACACGCCCTGGTCGTAGCGCCAAGTCGCGGATATTGTTGGTGACCATGCCATTCAGCCAGCGCACGCGATCGCCGCCAGTGAGCGAGATCTTAGCCCGGAAGCCAAGGTCATAGACGCCGCAACCGGTGCGCAACGCGGCAAACTCCGCTTGCGGATCGCCGAAACGAGCCGCCGTCGTCGCGCCACGATAGTCGCTGACGCCGGCCGCGCCTAAGCCTTCGCCCTGAGCTTGGAGTGCGGTATTCCCATATCTGTAGTTCGATTATAGCGATTGTGTTAATTTTCTGCCGTGGACTCGAAAAAGGAAAGCCGAGAGCCAAAAGAAGCGCATCGCCGTCATCCCCGGAGACGGCATAGGCCAGGAAGTCATTCCCCAGGCGGTGAAGGTGATTCAGGCTTCGGGCGCCGAGGTTGAATTGACGCGATTTCGACTGGGGCGCCGACCGCTACCTGCGCGACCAGATCACCGTGCCTGCCGACGGCTTTGCCATGCTGGGCCGCGACTTCGATGCGATTCTGGTTGGCGCGTTCGGCGATCCGCGGGTCAAGACCAACATTCATGCCAAAGAAATTCTGCTCGGCATGCGCTTCAAGATGGATCTTGTACGCCAACGTGCGGCCGGTGCGACTGCTCGATGCGGCGTTGTGTCCGCTGAAAGGAGTCGAGCCGAAGGATGTGGATTTCGTCGTGCTTCGCGAAAATACGGAAGGCGTTTACACGGATGCGGGCGGCGTATTCAAGCAGGGCACGCCCGACGAAATCGCCACGCAGGAAGACATCAACACGCGCAAAGGCGTCGAGCGCATCATCCGCTATGCGTTTGAATATTGCGAGCGGCACACCAAGGTTGATGGCTCGCCGCGCAAGAGAGTGCTGATGTGCGATAAGTCGAATGCCATGACTCACGCCGGGGGGTTGTGGCAGCGCGTGTTCAAGGAAGTGAGCGGCGAGTATCCGCAGATCACCGCGCAGCACATGTATGTGGACGCGCTGTGCATGCAGATGGTGCGCGATCCGCGGCAGTTCGACGTGATCGTCACGAACAATATGTTTGGCGACATCATTACCGACCTGGCGGCGGGCTTGCAGGGCGGGCTGGGGATGGCCGCCAGCGGCAATATTCATCCGGGCAAGACTTCGATGTTCGAACCGGTGCACGGGTCGGCTCCGCCGATTGCGGGAAAGAATATGGCGAATCCGTTTGGCGCGATTCTGACGGCGGCGATGATGCTGGCGCATCTGGGGATGGCGGCGCGAAGCGGAGAAGATTGAAGCCGCCGTGCTCGAAGCCGTGCGGCAGAAGAAGACTACGCAGGACATCGGCGGGGCGCTGGGGACGAGGGAAGCGGGGGAGTGGGTGGCGGAACGCGTCGCTCACGCGACCGAAACTCGGTCCTCCTGAGGCGAATATTTCGGCTCACGAATGGAAAGGACAGCGCGGCAAAAGAACGTCTGGCGCGCAGTGGCCAGCGTAGCGGTGTGGCAGGGATCCTTCGACTACGCATCGGATTTTCCTACGGAAAGGCCGATGCTGCGCTCAGGATGACAGAGGTACGGGATTCAGGGGCGCCTTCCTACCAGCAGCGCCAATTCCCGCCACTTCCAGTGACAGTCCACATCCGCGAAGCCAATCTCGCGCAACCATCCGAGTTGAGTTTCGACATCCAACAATTTGTTCGATGGATCTTCGGTTTCGACGGTGAATCCGATGCGCGCGAGAAATTCTTCGTGCAGCCGCGGACTGGGCGATGCCACGTGCTCCAGATTGCAGAAGACGCCGCCGGGATTCAGCAGGCTGTAAATCTCGGCGTAGAGCGTCCGCTTGCGTTCGTGCACCAGATGATGGATTGCGAAGCTGGAGATAACGGCATCGAATTTGCCTAGATTAGGCAGAGGCTCGTCAAGATTGTGAGGGATCACGGATACGGAAGACTCGGCGGCAAAGCGCTGGCGAGCCGCTTCCAGCATGGCGGGCGAGAAATCGAGGGCACACCGCTTCGGCATCAGCGTGCTCACTGCGGACAAGGCCCAGCAGGCGACCGTCGCCGGTGCCCAAGTCAAGAATTCGGCGCGTTGCAGGGGGAATGAATTCGAGCAGAGCCGCTTCGCCTTCGTGGCGGTGGGAAATCAAGTCGGCGCGTTGAAGATAGTCGCGGACGTGGGCGCTGGAAGTCCAGAGATTGACGGGCTTGGAAGCGGTCATGAGGGAAAAGTATACGGAAACGTATAAACTCAATCTCAATGATATATCGCTAAAGCGCGCTTCTCAGTATTTCTTCGGCTGCTTTTGACGGCAGGTCTAGTGGCCGTGCTGGGTCGCGCGGTTTTATTGCAGGCGCAGAATCAAGCAGGGCAAACTCCGGCGCCGGAACAGCAAGATCAAAACCCGGCGGACAAGAGTGTCCGCCCCACACAGGAACAGCCTAAGCCTATTCCACCTCCGGCGCAACCGCCGAAGGAAGAACCTCCGAAAGAAGAAGTTAAGATTACGCCGCGTCAGGCCGAGGAACTTTTTCACTCGGTCGACGAGATTCTGGAGTTTGACAGCAAGCAGACCGGGCTGCCCATCAAGAAAGAAGTGAAGCGCAAGCTGACCAGCCGGGACGAGGTGGTTTCCTATCTCACCAAGCACGTGAATGACGAGGACACAAAGCGGCTGCGGCGGTCGGAACTGGTGCTGAAAAAGTTTGGGCTGCTGCCGCATGATTTTAATCTGGAAACGTTTCTGGTTGCGCTGTTGCGCGAGGAAGTGGCCGGCTACTACGATCCGAAAACAAAAACGGTGAATCTGCTGGACTGGGTTCCCATGGAAGAGCAGGAGCCAGTCATGGCGCACGAGTTGACCCATGCGCTGCAGGATCAGTCGATCGGACTACAGAAGTGGATGAAGAAGGGCGAGAAAGACCTGGGCGAGATCAGAAAGGATCCGACTCCCGCAGATATTGAAAATGACGAAATGGATAATGCGCGCGAGGCGGTGATCGAGGGGCAGGCCCAGGCGATGATGTTTCAATATGCCATGGCCCCGACGGGGCACTCGATTACGGATTCTCCAGCGCTGGTGGATGCCATGGAAGAAGAAACCCTCACCGGCACGCCCAGCACGAAGGTCTTTAACGACGCGCCGATTTTCATGAAGGAGTCACTTACGTTTCCTTACAGTTACGGGATGGAGTTCGTGGTTAAGTTGATGCAGAAGGGCGGAAAAGAGAGGGCGTTTGCCGGCGTATTGAAGAATCCTCCGCATACCACGCGCCAGATTATGGAGCCTGAGACCTACCTCGCCGGAGAAAAGATCGAGCCCATGCGGATCCCGGACTTCAAGCATGATTTCAAGGATTATGAGAAATTCGATATTGGCGCGATGGGTGAATTCGACGTGGCCGTGCTGATCGAGCAATACGCGGGAAAGCCATTGTCGAAGAAATTGTATCCGGCGTGGCGGGGCGGTTATTACTATGCGGCCAAGCCCAAATCGAATTCCAAACCTGATAGGGCGGGGGCGTCGCTCTCGGTCTGCTTTACGTTTCCCGCTGGTCGAATGCGGAGAAGGCCGAAGAGTTTGCGGAAATTTATGCGCGAGTCGCTCAAGCAACGCTATAAGCAAGCGGAGGAGACCGGAAATTCCGCCATAGAAAAATCTTCACCGAATGGCAGAGTCGGGCGATTTGCTGAAAGGCCGCCACAGCTGGAAAACGGAAGATGGCGCGGTGGTGATTGAGGAGCAGGCGACACGGTGTTTATGAGCGAGAGCCTGGACGCGGACACAACCGCAAATTTGGAGAGGGAAGTGTTTGGAGGGGCACTTGTCCCGAGCGACGGTCCGAAGTAGTTTGCTACTTCTTTTTCCTTTCTTTCTCTTTCTTTCTCTTTTTCGTCCGGAAGTTCTCCCAGGAAATGCTGGACTTTCGCCGCGACCATACCACTGCTTGCCCGAGCGTTCAATGGTCAGTTTGCGCTCCTGCCCTGGAGTTCCGCCCAGCATGTTCCATACTTGTCCCATGGTCGAGCCCTGCACAGGGATGCCGTCGACTGCGACCAGAAGATCACCGGGTTGGACGCCATCCGGCCCCGGTGGGATCGATGGCTTTCCTTCGAAATCAGCGACCCCGAGGATCGTGAAGCGGCCGTCGTTTTCGGGGCGCAGGGTGAGTCCAATGACGTCGAAGTCGGGAAAGTTGAACATGCGGCCAAATTCGAAATAGACCATGGAGTGGGCGTAATCGAGTCCGACGCGATAGTTGAGCAACGCATTTGAGCCGATCAGGCCGGCGGTCGGCAGGCCCGCGCGCTTGGCGAAGAAGTCCATCCTGTCCTTCGGGAAGTCGACAACAGGGACATTGGCCAGGAACAGGGGGCCGTATTGCACACGGTCCACGCGCATGACTTTCCACTTCGGTTCGTCCTCAAGGCCCCACATATTGGCCGAGCCTACGGCGCCGGTCATTTGCGGCCAATCGGGATGGGCGGTGGCCAGCTTGTCGAACACTTCGTCCGCAAGAAAGCTGATGCTGGCTCCTATGTCGAGGGCGAGATTGTATTTCCTTTTTTCGATCTGGCTGGGAATTTGAATCAGGCCATTCTCCGCGCTGACCTGGACCTTGCCGCCTGGCCCTCGGAAATGAATTGTGCCGGGAGCGCCGATGGAGAACTTGTGTCCGGGAAAATCGATGAGAACGTCATAGTGCCGCAGGATGGTTGAGGGCAGGTTGATCTCGACGTTCATACCGGGGGCCAGTACCGAAGCCGAATTGACGGGCTTCAGCGGAATCTTCGCTTGTGGAATGCTTGACAGCGGGATTTTCATTCCGCCGATGCCGATCTCTGGCGGCGGCGGAGATGAGCATTCCTGGTCAGTGCAGGAAACCGCAAGTCCAAGCTGGGTGGCCAGACGCCGCGACAAAGAAAGCTCAGGATTTCCGTTGTCTACCCAGGCGCGAACCCGCTGGGAAGAGCCGTCTGCAAGAGCGATGTCTGCGCTGATGACGACGCGGTTGTGATCGATCACTGCGGGAACAGTGACCGAGTTTGTTCTCGACTGAAGATCGGAATGGTCTTGCGCAACGAGAAGACCGCAGAAAAAAAACCCGGCGCAGGCTGCGATGCAGAACCTCATCTCTCAAATTGTATCCCCACACGGTTGTGGTCCGGTCCGCGCCTCACGTGAGACCGCGAATTCGGTCCTGTATAATCACGAGTTTGACTTGCGTGCGTGCGCGCGTTCCGGAGAGAGATGCCACAGGCGGAAATAGGAATTATCGGCGGCAGCGGGTTGTATTCCATGCCGGGGTTGAGCAAGGCGAAGGAAGTGCGAGTGAAGACGCCTTTCGGCGCGCCCTCCGACGCCTACGTGTGTGGCACGCTCGAGGGACGCAAAGTAGCGTTTCTGGCGCGCCATGGACGCGGCCACCGCATTCTGCCGAGCGAACTGAATTTTCGCGCCAATATTCATGGGTTCAAGCAGCTTGGGGTCGAGCGCATTGTTTCGATGTCGGCGGTAGGTTCGCTGAAGGAAGAGCATAAGCCGCTCGACTTCGTCATCCCCGACCAATTCTTCGATCGCACGCGCCATCGAGTGGATACTTTTTTCGGCGGCGGCGTGGTGGCGCACATCGCCTTCGCCGATCCCGTCTGCGGAGCGCTGGCGAGCGTGGTCGAGTCGGCATGCAAGAAAGTGGGCGTGGCCGGCAAGCGTGGAGGGACGTATCTGTGCATGGAAGGGCCTCAGTTTTCGACGAAAGCGGAATCGACCGTATATCGCGGCTGGGGCATGGATGTGATCGGCATGACCAATCTGCAGGAAGCCAAGCTGGCACGCGAGGCGGAACTCTGCTATGTCACAGTCGCGATGGTGACGGACTATGACTGCTGGCATCCGCATCACGATTCGGTGACCGTCGATCAGATCGTCGCCGTGCTGGTCAAGAATGCGGAGAATGCCACGAAAGTAGTGCGCGCGACGGTGGCCGCAATGCCGCGCGAGCGCTCCTGTAAATGCGGGACGGCGCTCGCTCATGCCATTCTGACGGATCGGCAGAAGATTCCCGCCGCGACCAAGAAGAAGTTGAAGTTGATTCTTGGGAAGTACGTGAAGTGAGACGGCGAACTTATAACCCCTACCATTTAAGGACAGGATTTCCGAATGAGCATTCTCGTGGTCGGCTCCGTTGCGTTTGATGACGTTACTTCGCCTTCGGGCAGCGTGAAAAATATTCTGGGCGGTGCGGCTACGTACTTTTCCCTGGCGGCCAGTTACTTCACACAAGTACGAGTCGTTGCCGTGGTGGGAGAGGATTTCGGCGCCGCACAGGAACAAGTCTTCCGTCAGCACGGAATTGATACCCGGGGCCTGGAGCGAGCCAAAGGGAAGACGTTTCGCTGGGGCGGTTCCTATGCCGATAACCTGAACGAAGCCAAGACGAATTTCACCGATCTGAATGTGTTCGAAACTTTTCAGCCGCGCGTTCCGAAAGAGTACGAGGACACCGATTTTCTTTTCCTGGCGAATATTCAGCCGACGCTGCAGGCCGAGGTGCGCCGCAAGATGAAGAGCGTGCGCCTTACCGGATGCGACACCATGAATTACTGGATCAAAGGCGCACTGGCAGAGCTTAAGGAAACGCTGAAACTGGTAAACGTCCTGCTGATCAATGACACGGAAGCAAAAATGCTTGCCAACGAAACGAATCTGCCGCGGGCCGCGAACAAGGTGCTGGCCCTGGGACCGCAGGCGCTGGTCATCAAGCATGGGGAGTACGGCGCGACCATTTTCTTTCGCGAGGGGGCATTCGGCATTGGACGTCATCCATTTCGCGCTCCGGCGCTGCCCATCGAAGAGGTAAAAGATCCAACGGGCGCGGGTGATTCCTTCGCTGGAGGATTCATGGGCTACCTGGCTTCACAAAAGGAGTTGAGCCGCGAAGTGCTGAAGCGCGCTCTGTTCTACGGCGGCGTAATGGGATCGTTCGCGGTTGAACGTTTCGGTACAGAGCGCCTGCAGTCGCTGACCCGGGAAGAGATTGACGCGCGCTTTCAGATTTTCCGCGAACTCACTCACCTCGACTAGGCGGCGGGCCATGCCTCTCTTTCTCGGACATCGCTTGTGCCCAAGAAAATAAAGAACTCGCTCCCTGATTCGCCTTGGGACTCGCAGGTCCGGTTGCTGGCGTGGCTTGCAACCTGCGTTTCTGTTTTTTCTTTTCTATTCTATTTCCAGCGCGGCGACGTTTTGCTCTATGGAGACGCCGTCGCCCACATGAACATTGCGCGCCGCGTCTTTGATTCGAAGACCCCGGGCCTTTTGCAACTGGGAACGGTGTGGCTGCCGCTGCCGCATTTGTTGATGATCCCGTTCCTGTTGTCCGACGAAATGTGGCGCCGCGGCGTGGGAGGCTCGATCCCTTCGATGGCGGCCTACGTGTTTGGCGTCATCGGAATGTTTCGGCTGGTTCGCGGTACTCTCGCGCGCGGCGTTGAGCCCGGCAGACCCGCAACTCTTGCCGCGTGGACGGCGGCATTGGTTTACGCGGCGAATCCGAATCTGATCTATATGCAGACCACCGCCATGGGCGAGTCGCTCTATCTGGCGCTCTTCATTTGGTCGGTCGTGTATTTCAGCGAGTTCGTGCGCGGGAATGCGAGGGCGCTCACCAAGTGCGGCGTTTGCCTGGCGGCGGCTTGCCTGACGCGCTACGACGGATGGTTCCTAGCGGCGGCGGTGGCAGGCACGGTCTTATTGCTCACGTCGCTGCCCCGCCGCGAATCCGAAAAAAACATCTTTGCGATCCGCATCTCGCGAGCGGGAGTCGTGAAGTTCGTTCTGATCGCAGCGGCCGCGCCGGCATTGTGGCTCACTTATAACGGAATCGTCTATCGCAATCCGCTGGAGTTCGCGAACGGACCTTATTCGGCAAAAGCGATCGAACGCAGAACACAGCATGCGGGAAGTCAGGGACATCCCGGCAGCGGCAATCCGGTATTAGCGGGGATGTATTTTCTGAAATCGGCTGAAATTAATTTAGCGGAAAACGAATGGGTGCAGCGAGCGTGGATTCTAACGGCGCTGGGCGGGGTGATTGCGGCGGTGTTCCGTCGTCGGCGATCATCTGCAATTCCCGGCGAGGTTTATCATAGCGCGTCGCTGCCGCTGTATTTACTGCTTGTTCCCTTGCCGTTTTACGCGCTATCGGTGGCGTATGGGGGAGTTCCGATTTTTGTTCCCACGTGGTGGCCGTTCTCTCATTACAACGTGCGCTACGGATTGCAATTGCTCCCGGCCTTCGCCACGGCGCTCGCGCTCCTCGTCCATCGAGCCGTGCGGTCGGAACAGTGGAACCTCCGGCTACGCGTTGGGTGCGTTTTGGGCGTATTCGCGCTGGTGATTGCCAGTTACATTTCAATCTGGCGATCTACTCCGGTTTCCTTGAAGGAAGCCCAAGTTAACATGCGCACGCGCAATCAACTCGAAGCCCAACTTGCGATCTGGCTGCGAAAGCTGCCTCCCAGTTCCACCTTGCTCATGTACCTGGGCGATCATGTCGGGGCCGTGCAGCAGGCGGGAATTCCGCTCAAGCGCGTCATCAACGAAGGCAATCACCGAACATGGAAGCAGCCCGATGATCCCGATGGTCTGTGGGAGCGAGCTCTGGCTGATCCCGAGCGTTATGCGGATTACGTGGTGGCTTTCGAGGGCGATCGCGTATGGCAAGCAGTCCAAGCTCGACAGTTGCCGTCACTGGTGGAAATCCACGCCACGGGGCAACCGCGGGCCATCGTCTATCGCGCCCGGTAATCAGGCAGGTAACGCGGAAGCCTAGGGCACCGATGATAGAATCCGGCATCGGAAGCCTGCTGTCGGGCAGCCGTGTAATGCAATGAGCTGGCAACATTTCATCGATTTACTGCGCGGCGAGATGGCGAGCGGGATCGTCGGAAGCTCTCTGGCTCGGCTGGTGCTGGCGGCAATTCTCGGCGGTGTCATTGGACTCGAGCGGGAGCTGAATCACCGTCCTACAGGCTTGCGCACGAACATGTTCATTTGCTTCGGCGCGGCGTTATTCACGGTTCTCTCCGCCGCACTGGCGGGTGTTCCTTCCGACGCGGCGAGGATTGCGGCCCAGATCGTTCCCGGAATCGGATTTATCGGAGCGGGATCGATTTTGCATACTCGCGGACTGACTTCGGGGATAACCTCGGCAGCCACTCTGTTTGTGGTGGCATCAATTGGCATGGCCGCAGGCGGAGGCCTTTACCTGACCGCGGTGTTTGCCACGGGAATGGTACTGCTGGCGTTGCTTGCACTGGGGCATTTGGAGGAGACGTTCAATCTGAAGATTCTGCTTACGAGTTATGAAGTCACGGGGGCCAACATCGAAGCGATAGGCAACGAGGTCAGCCGCATTCTGGAGGTTCATCATCGGATGATGCAGAACGTGAATAGTGCAAATACGGGCCAGCATATTCGGCTGCAATTCGATGTCGATGGCTGCAATCGCGAGCAGAAAGAACTCTTGCGGCTGTTGAAGGCATCGACTGTGCTGGGTACGGCGACTTGTCTCGGCCGGGTGGAGCGCGAGTGAGGTCCGGTGTCCGCACCATCCCTTTCGTAAAGGCGAGTGCCTGTGGCAATGACTTTCTTTTGATCGATGTTTCTCTGGCTCCGATTGCCGAATCGATTGATGTGTTCACCAAGCGCATTTGCGATCGCCATGAAGGTGTGGGCGCCGACGGCGTCGAATGGATAGCACCCCACAGTTCGGCCGACGTTGAAATCCGTTTGATCAACGCCGACGGTTCCGAGGCGGAGATTTCCGGTAACGGTACCCGCTGCGTTGCGGCCCACTTATGCGCCGAGCGAGGGAAGGAAAAAATTACGATTCAAACCGGCGCCGGCCTGAAGACCTGCACGCTGACCGCGCGCCATGATTGTGCGTACGAGTTTGAAATTGAGATGGGCGAAGCCGTGGTCGGGCGGGAGCTCGCTTTGAAGACGCGGGACCGTGAGGTCCATGGAATTCCGGTATCGATGGGCAACCCCCACTACGTAGTCTTTGTTCCCGAATTTATGGAAGATTGGCAGACCCACGCAGGGGAAATTCAGCGCAGTCCGAACTTCGCGCAGGGAGTAAACGTTGAATTTGTTGTCGTTGACAGCAAGCATGATGTGAGAGCGCGGTTTTTTGAGCGCGGTGTCGGAGAAACGCAATCCTCGGGAACGGGTTCGTGCGCGTCGGCAGCGGCGGCCATGGCGAGTGGCCGGGCAGAGACGCCGATTAAAGTTCACGCCCCGGGCGGAACGCAAACCGTGCGCAGGGAAGGAAACAGTATTTTGCTGCGGGGCCTGGCGCGGCTGGTGTGCCGGGGGGAGTTCTTTCTGAGTTAAATTTCTGATCGTCCGAGCGTCGGTCGTCCGATCATAGACCGTCCGATCATAAATCGTCCGATCATAGATCGTCTGATCATCGATCAGCCGCTTTGCAGCCAATGTCTTCACCTTACCCTCAGCCCGTCAAACCTCGCGCCCTTCGGCCCGGCGATACCGTAGGAATTGTCGCGCCCGCCAGTAACGTCCGACGCGCTGACCTGGAAGCGGGGTGTGAAGCGCTGCGACGTGCCGGGTACAACCCGTTTTATTTTGACTCCATACTGGAGCGGGATCTTTATTTCGCCGGCTCGGTCGAGCGGAGAGCCCGCGAACTGGAGGAAATGTTCGTGCGCGACGATGTGCGGGCGATCCTGTGCGCACGCGGTGGTTATGGCGCGAATTATTTGCTGAAAGAACTTGATCTAGAAAAGATCAAAGCCCATCCTAAAATATTTGTCGGCTACAGTGACATCACCACATTGCTGACTTATTTTCACGACGCCGCGCGCCTTATAACTTTTCATGGTCCAATGGCAGCCAAGGACTGGGCACACGATGACGGCATTGACCGCCTATCGTGGCAATCGGCTCTCGCCGAGTCTACGAGTTGGGATGTCGCGCTGAACGAGGGAGTCAGCGCACTCGCCGAAGGAGACGCTGAGGGTATTTTGTATGGCGGATGCCTCTCGATCCTGGTTGCTTCGCTGGGCACGCCGTACGAAATCAAGACTGCCGGCATGATTCTGTTCCTGGAAGATCTCGCCGCCAAGCCCTATCAAATAGACCGCATGCTGATGCAATTGAAATTGGCTGGGCAGTTCGACGGTGTGCGCGGCATTATTTTCGGAGAAATGCTCGACTGTGTGCAGACCGCGAATCAGGGCTATACGCTTCAGGATGTAGTGACCCGAATTGTCGGCGACTTGGGAGTGCCTGTGGCCTATGGAGTTCGGTCGGGACACGTTACCGCGGGCAACATTACGCTGCCTTTCGGCGTACGGGCGAAACTGATGGTGCGGACCGGGCAGGTGGGGTTACGGATTTTGGAATCGGCGGTGACGCCTTAGGGCGCCGCACGCAGTGATCGTTGAATTGCCGACGACGAATTACGAGATGAGCGATAAAAAGCATATTCACCTGATTGGAATCTGCGGCACGGCGATGGCCTCCCTGGCGGGAATGCTGAAGCAGCGCGGATTTCATGTCACCGGGTCCGACGCTGCGGCTTATCCTCCAATGTCGGATTTCTTGCGCGAGTTGGGTATCGCCGTGGCGCAGCCCTTTGCCGAGAAGAATCTTGAGCCCAGGCCCGATCTGGTTGTGGTGGGCAATGCCATGTCGCGCGGCAATGTGGAACTGGAGGAAGTGCTCGATCGGCGGATTCCATTTTGTTCTTTGCCCCAGTTGCTGCATGACGAATTTCTGTGCGGCAAGGAAGTGTTGGTGGTGGCTGGAACTCATGGCAAGACCACGACAACTTCCATGCTCGCTTGGATCTTTCACTCCGCCGGGCTGCAACCGTCGTTTCTGATTGGCGGGATTGCGGAAAACTTCGGCTCCAGCTTTCATCTCGGCGCGGGCAAGCACTTCATCCTGGAAGGCGACGAGTATGACACGGCTTTCTTCGACAAGGGACCGAAGTTTCTGCATTATTTTCCTGACTCGGTGATTCTGACTTCGGTCGAATTTGATCACGCCGACATTTACAAAGATCTCGATGCCGTGGAAACCGCGTTCAAACGGCTGGTGAATCTCATTCCACGGCGGGGACGGATCATAGCCTTCGATGGCGTCGCGGGCGAGGCGGCGGAGAGTCCTAGCCTGGAACGCAGCCTGAGTAAGGCGTTTTGCCCGGTCGAGCGCTATGGCGCCGGGGCGCGTGCGAATTGGAAAGTTACGAACCTGCGGCTTGAGGCCACGCGTACGTGTTGGACCGTCTTCCATGACGACAAACCTTGGGTCGATCTCGAGTTTCCGCTCGCAGGGGAGTACAACGTCTGGAATGCTACAGCGGCGGCAGCGCTGGCGGCTTCATGTGGCGTTTCTAAAGATGCTGTTACAGCGGCGTTGAAACGTTTCAAGAGCGTGAAGCGTCGCCTGGAAGTGAAGGCGGAGGTAAACGGAGTAACCATCATCGACGATTTCGCTCACCATCCGACCGCAATCGCAGGAACCTTGAAAGCGCTTCGGGCTCGCTATCCAAAGGCGCGATTGTGGGCAATTCTGGAACCGCGATCCAACACGCTGCGCCGGCGAATTCTGCAAAATGATTTAGCGCGCAGCCTGGCGCAGGCCGATGAAGTGATCGTGGCAGGCGTGTTTCGCTCCGAAACAGTTCCGGAGAACGAACGCCTGGAGTTACCCGCTCTGGCCGCGGAGATTGAGCAAAACGGCCGGCGGGCGAGGCTTCTCGCCGATGCTGATGCAATTGTGGAGGCCATTGCTCCCGAGTTGCGCAGCGGCGATGTGGTGGCGATTCTCTCCAATGGCGGCTTTGGCGGAATTTATGAAAAGCTGCCGGCACGACTGCGCGAATTGGCAGGGAAAGGATGAAGCTATTTTTCAGACATGGTCGCTGGGCGCGGCTATCGCTTGGCCTAGCCGTTCTGGTGGTTTCGTCTACGGCGCTGGCACAGTCGCAGGCTCCGGTCGCTTATACGGTGTCACTTTCTTTCCCGGAGCAGCATCTGTTGGAAGTGCAGATGTTTCTGCCTGCAGGAACCGCGCAGCGCGAACTTCAGCTTCCGGTTTGGAATGCGCTCTATCAGGTTCGCGATTTCGCCCAGTATGTGAACTGGGTGCGAGCGAAAGATCGTTCCGGCAATCCGCTCCCGGTGCGTGAACTCGACAAGAGCCGCTGGCAGATTTCAGGCACGGAGCGCGGCGCGATTGTGGAATATCAAATCTATGCCGATTCGCCCGGACCATTCAACGCCCAGCTCAATACACATCATGCATTTTTCAATTTGGCGCAGCTTTTGATGTATCCAGTGGACGCGCGCTCTGCGCCCATGACCGTGCGTTTCAGCCACATTCCTGCGGGATGGCACATCGCCACTCCTCTAGCCTCATCCTCCGGCGAGGAATTCTCCGCCACGAATTACGATCGCATGGTTGACTCTCCCATCGAGGTCGGCGAATTTCAGGAGTCCGATTTCGACGAAGCCGGAGGTCATTTTCGAGTGATCGTCGACGCCGACTCCGCCGACTATGACATGGCAAAGATTGTTGCCGCACTGCATAGAATCGTCGCGGCTGCCATCAGTTGGATGAACGATCGTCCCTTTGATACGTATATGTTCATTTATCACTTTCCTCGCGCGCCCGCGGGCGGCGGTATGGAACACGCTTTCTCCACTGCCATTGATGTGAATGCCGACGTCATGCGGCGATCCCTTGAGCCCCTGACGTCCGTTACCGCCCATGAATTTTTCCATTTGTGGAACGTCAAGCGCATCCGTCCGCAAACGCTCGAACCGGTGGACTACACGAAGGAAAATTACACGCGCGCGTTGTGGTTCAGCGAAGGCGTTACCAGCACTGCGGAAGGGATGATCCAATTGCGCGCTGGACTGCTTGATGAAAAACAATACCTCTACCGGCTGGGGGAACAGATCACGGAGCTCGAAAGGCGCCCGGCGCATCTTACGCAGTCCGCAGAAGAATCAAGCCTCGATGCGTGGCTCGAGGGCAACAGCTATTATCATCGTCCTGATCGCAGCGTGTCTTACTACAACAAAGGCGAACTGTTGGGAGTGATGCTCGATCTTGAGGTTCGCGATGCCAGTCACGGCCAAGCGTCGCTGCGCGAAGTGCTGCAGTGGATGAATGCGAATTATGCCAAGAAGGGCCGTTTCTTCAACGATTCCGAGGGCGTGCGAGAAGCCGCCGAGGCGGTCAGCCACGCGGATTTGAGTTCGTTTTTTAGCAGATATGTAGCTGGAACCGACGAGATTCCCTGGGATGATTTTTTGCGTCCTGTGGGCTTGCGCGTGGAAGCTGTTCCAAACACCGTCGCCGATGCTGGTTTCACGGGATCACGGAACTTCGATGGTCCAATGTCCGTCGGAGCGGTAACGCCCGGCAGCGAAGCCGAACGTGCCGGTCTGCAGGTGGGCGACACCATTGTTGAACTTCAGGGCAAGGCCACGGGTCGAGAGTCTCGCGAGGCATTAGCCGGACTGGAACCGGGGGACACGATCACCGTGAAGGTTCGCTCGCGGCGTGGGGGTGAGCGAGAGCTGAAGTGGAAGGTTGGCAGCCGTCAGGAAATGTCATACGAGGTAAAGGACCTCGAACTGGTTACGGCGCAACAGCGAGAACGCCGGGCCGCTTGGTTAAGAGGCGAAGCGCAGAGCGCTGCTGCCTCCGGAGCCGCCGGAACCGCAAAATGATCCGCACTCTGCTCATGCTGATTTTCTGGGCGCTGGCCGCTCCACTGGCGGCGATCATCGGCTTCACCGCAAGCTACATCATGGGAGATGTTCGCGTGCTCTATCGCCTGTTCAATTGGGGAGCATGGGCCGGAGTGTGGATCACGGGGGTGCGAGTCGAAACCGTCGGACTCGAACAGTTCGATCACTCGCGCAGCTACATCTTCATGACGAATCATGTTTCGAATCTTGATCCGCCTATTCAAATCCCGCTGATTCCGCGCCGCACCTCGGTGATGGTGAAAAAAGAGTTGTTCAAGGTGCCTATTCTCGGCCGCTCCATGCGCATGGGATCGCTGGTGCCGGTCGACCGCGGAAATCGCGATGCCGGCATCGAGGCCGTCCGCGCCGCGAAGGCGGTCGTGGTGGAGCAGGGCGTCAACATGACAATTTACGTCGAAGGGAAGCGCTCATTCGATGGCAAGCTGCTTCCTCTCAAGAAAGGTCCGTTCTATCTCGCGATGGAGTGCGGGGTTCCGGTGGTTCCGGTGACGATCGTGGGCACGCACTACGCCATGCCCAAGGGGAAATTTTCCATTCGACCGGGATCAGTGAAGGTGATTTTCCATCCGCCGATTGATCCGAAAGATTTCGTCAGCCGAGAATGCCTCATGGAAAAAGTACGTGTCGCCATCGAGAGCGGACTTCCGGAACAGTATCGTCAACCAGCGACAGCTACTGCAGAGAGCAGAGAGCAGCAAGGCGGAACCGCATACGCCTGAGATTCCTCCGTGAACCGCAGCGTCCTCTGTGGTTATTCTTGTTTCTTAGCCCGCGCCGCTCGCGCAATCTCGGGCAGGCGGGGCAGGATCGCGGAATATTTCAACCACAACTTGTGATCGACGGCGGGAGCGCCGCTGACCAGCGCGCCCGGCGCGATGTCATGCGCCACGCCGCTTTGGGGCGTCACTATCGCTCCCTCCCCAACTTTGCAGTGCCCAACCACGCCAACTTGCCCGGTAAGGATCGCCTTGTTGCCAATCTGGGTTGAACCGGCGAGTCCAACCTGAGCGCACAGAAGGACGTCCTCGCCGACGTGCGATCCGTGGCCAACCTGCACTAGATTGTCGATCTTTACGCCGCGCCCGATGCGGGTTTCTCCGACGCTGGCGCGGTCGATGCACGAATTGGCCTGCACTTCCACGTCGTCATCAATCACCACGGGCGCGGGCTGCGGAATCTTATGCCAGTGGCCCTCCGCAGTCTTGGCGAAGCCGAAGCCGTCCGCGCCAATCACCACGCCGTTTTGCAGGAGGACGTTGTTGCCCAGCCGGCAGCGTTCGCGGACCACCGCATGAGCGTGCGCGAACAAATTGTGTCCGATCTTCACTCCGCGATAAATGACGACATGCGCCAGCAGCACGGCATTCGTCCCAATGTCAACATTTTCGTCGATGACCACGTACGGTCCGATGTGCGCATTCGGGCCGATTCGCGCGCTTGCATGAATGACGGCCGTGGGGTGCACTCCGGGCTCATAACGGAACGTGGGATGAAAGAGTTCGAGCGCGCGGGCAAACGTGAGATAAGGATCTTTTGCCCGCAACATGGCCGCAGGAATGGCAGGGAAGTCCTCCCCAACGATAACGGCCGAAGCTTTGGTGGAGCGCGCGGCCGCCGCGTATCGGGGATTGGAGACGAAGGTAAGCTCGCCCGGACCCGCGTGTTCGATTCCGTTGAGGCCGGTGATTTCGGTGTCGGGCGAGCCGTTTTCGAGGCGCAGGTGGAGAGCGGAAGCGATCTGAGAGAGTTTCATGATGATGGAAGAAGTTGCGAGTAAATCCTACACTAGACGTGTTGATGGCAAGGGTGGAGGGTCAGCGCTTCGAAGAGGAACGAAGAAAAGCGTTGACGGGTGATGGCAGGCTGGTCCGCACGAGAGTTACGAGCTGCCGCTTTCTAAACAGCTTTACTGAACCAGACTGATCGAACAACCATTACTGACCGATGCTTACTGAACAATATCTACTGCACAATGAGAGTGAAGGTTGTAGCGTGCGTCAGCGATCCGCTAGTAGCGGTTACCGTCACAGTAGATGTTCCAGTCGGCGTTCCGGAGACGACATTGAAATCCACAGGAGCCGATGCGCCTCCGCCTGGCGCAGGATTCGTCACAACCACTGGAAAGCTGCCCGTCGCGGCCAGATCCCCAGGGGTCAGGAAAATCGACAATTGCGTCGTGCTCGTGTAATTCGCAGCATGGGCGGCGTTATTGTAAGTCACCGTCGAGCCGATTCCGAAGCCTGATCCCGTGATGAGCAGAGCTTCCGATACGGAACCGGCCGCTTGCTGGGTCGGAGACAACGATGTAATGGATGGAAGGGGATTGTTTGTGACTTGCCCTCCGCCAACTCCGCCACCGGAACCACCGCAACTGAGCATCGTCATGAACAACGTGATTATGAGCAGCGTCAGAAAAGCTCCACGCCGCCGGCGTGGCGGCGTCCCGATCAGGCAAATCCCCAGTAGAGGGAGCATCGCGGCGGCTATCCACCGGATTCCGCGGTTTTCTCTAGACGCTCGACGCATCTGCCCAAGCGGCGTTGAAGTAATTGTAAGCGTGGTTGCCCCTGACCCCGTGACCTGGGTCGGGTTGAAGCTGCAGATCGTTTCCGCGGGCAGCCCCGAGCAGGCGAAGCTGCTCACGGTTCCGTTAAACGCGCCTTGGTCCACGATATTGACCCCTATCGTTTGTGACTGCCCTTGAGCCGCCGTAATCGTGTAATAGCCCATCCCGATCGTGAAGTCGTTCACATTGACATAGGCGGGGCTTCCGGTGGTCGCCGGGTAGTTAACATCTCCGCTATATTGCGCCACTACCAACGTTTCCGTAGTTGCGGCAAAACTCACTGACGCCTGACACGCATAATTCCCGGAGCTGTCCGTCGTGCTTGTACAGGGCGTCGGTCCTCCCAAGACTGCACCGGTCGAAAAGACAGTGAACGTGACCGTTCCAGTGGGGTAGGCCTTCTTATTCATCGCGTCCACAACCGCGGTCACAGTCGCCGTGGCGCCTGGGTCTACATTCTCCACCGGCGGGCTGTAACTAATCAGCGGTTGCGGGTATTGCGCGAGAATCTGCGTTATCGACGAGGTAGAGGGTGCGTAGTTTCCGTCGCCGCTGTAGGAGGCTGAAATCGAGTAGCTGCCTGCCTTTGTGATAGGAGGATTTGGAGTCGTAAACCCCGCGTACAACAAAGCGACTGGAGGATTTCCAGTACCTGGTACTCCCGCGTAATTTGCAGTTCCCGCCATGGGGGTCCCGTTTAACAGAAAAGTTACCGTGCCCGTGGGAGCCGCCCCAGAACTCTGCGATTGAAGCTTCGTAGTCGCGTTGAATGCGTAGCCAAGAGAGTAGTTCAGAACGCTTGGCGCGTTCAATTCTGTCGCGGCAGGGGTTATAGTAATCGTACTCGTTGAGGTATTTGCATCGAAGCTGCTGTCGCCAGCGTAAGCCGCCGTTACGGAATCGGTACCGCCGGGGAGCTGCACTATCAGGTCTTCGAGATAGCCGTAACTGTTCAAAGCATAGGTTCCAGCATCGAGTGCGCTGCCGTTGTTGGTCAGGGTTACGTTCCCGGAGGGACATGCCGTTGCGCCCGAGGTGGCCACTGGGGCACACATCTGTGCGGCGGCGTTCTCTACGTTCACCCGCAGGATGTATGGACTCCCATAGGTGGCTGTGGTTGTGTTTTTGCTGAGAATGTTTCCGCTGGAATCGAATGTAATTAAGAAGGTCTGTGGCTGGCTGTTCTCTTTCGAGACTGTGACACTGACTGGAGCCGAATAACTGCCGCCGTAGTTTCCGTCTCCGGCGTAGTGCGCGATCACGTTGTAGGTGCCGCCTGGCAGCTTATTCGTGGTAGTGCCGGCGCCCGTTACGCCCTTGCTCAGGCTGAATACATCAATGGCTTGTCCCGTGGTTGTTCCGGTCCCAGTGCTGACCAGCAAGGAAGCTTGGCCCGTAACGGCGGTGGGACTGACGTCAATGCTCACCGGGACGGCTGTCCCATGTTTTACGTTTACTGGATTGCTGGAATTCAACTGCAAAGTTGCGGACGTTGCAATAAAAGTAACCTTGTTCCAGTTGTCTACCAGGTTGGCGGCGTCAACGGATCCGAGACCCGTGGCGAGATCATATCGCGGGCCGGTGCTGTAACCGGAAAGCACACCGTAGGAATCGCCCGGCGTAGTTACGGTGCAGTTTAGACTGCCGCTGAAGCACGGCATGGCGATGGTTGAGCCAGCGGGTATGTCGTGAAACGCGTTCGGTTGTTTCGATATCAGCTTATAGAGTACAAAGCCCGGGACGCCTTGCGGTGTGCCCATCTGCTGATTGACCAAAGACATGATTCCGGCGAAGGCCGGGGATGCGACCGAGGTTCCGCCGTATCCGGCAAAATTGTTAAGGTCGCAAAGACCGTTTGTCTGATCCTGTTGGCAAATCAGGTAGAAACTGCCCAGGAAACCATTACTGGCAAAGAGCGAAATATCGGGAAGATCACGACGATTGTCATTCGGGACGCCGGAGCCGCTTTGCCAGGAAGGTTTTGCATAACCCTGAGTGCAACTACCCAGGTTTTGACTGTTTACCACGCAGTTGCTGGGGCCGCCGCTGCCACCCGTCGAGTTCAAACCACCGGCCTGGGTCATGTTTGGATTGTTACAAGCTTGCTCTGCCGTCGTGCCCCAGCCGACTGAGAGCCAGAGGCTGTTGGTGCAGGAATTATTCCACGTCGTTTCTGGAATGTAGTTTTTCGCTGAGGCCTGGGTGGTGGGATCGTTGGTCGAATTCCAATAGGTCGTCCATTGTTTGTACTGGTTGAAATCAGTTCCGCCCACGGCGGCGTTGAAGGGAGTAGAAGCAATCCCGTTCACATTCAAACCGTATTGCGCAGGTCCGCCGGGATTGTCGCAGCCGGCAGCGCCGTTGTCGCCCGAGGAAACGAAGACACTGATGCCCTGCGCTGCCGCCTGCTGCCACAGGCCGTAATAGAACTGGTTTCCGGCAGTCCCCAACCCTAGTTCGCACTCGCCGTAGCTCTCGCTCATGACCGGAGCCAGATTGTTGTCCACTGCGTAGACGGCGGAAAGATCTACTCCGTCCGTGGTTTCAGTCGATTCCGAGGTCACGAAATCGATAGTCGCCCGGGGCGCAACCGCACCCGACCACTGGACGTCGATGTCGGCCTCGCCTTCGTCCCCATTGATCCCGGGATCGGCTCCGTTCAAAATAATGTTCAGTTTGTTGGCGGGAACAGGTACACCGAACAGCGTCCAAAAGTCGGTTGCGTCCTGCGGATTGATGTTAGTCCGTCCTACGATCGCGATCGTTTGTCCGGTTCCGTTAATACCGCTCGTCCACAGCGGCAGCACATCGTAGATTGTGGCGAAGTCGTACGGGACCACGCCGTAACAATCGGACCCGCCGCAGCCGAACGTATACTCCGGTTGAGTGAGGGCTAATCGCTTGGTTTTTTCGGAGTAGTTGCCGACATACCGGTTCATTGCAACTTTGCGAAAGTCATAGAGTGAGTCCACTCCCGCCACGGCCGGCGTCAGGGCCGTCGGAATCTGCGGGTCGGTTGCGTTCGCCCAGTGCTGCTCGCCCTTGACAATGTATTTGTGAATCGTCGTGTGAAAGGCTTCCTCTACCAGGCTGGCTGAGCCTGAGAACTCCAGCACCGTGCGTCCCTGGGTCGTACCCACTTCGAACCCGTGCGACTGTAGCCATGAAGTAACAGTCTGGAGGTCGGCGTCGGTTGGCCCGTACTGCTGGCCGTACTGTTCCGGGCTGAGCCATTTGTGATAATTCGGCGAGGACTTGTCCTGCTGATCGTCGAGCAACTTTCTGAGTGCGGTTTCCTGATCGGGGCTGCGCTTCAATACCAGGAGCATGCGCTTCATCGGAAGGGTGGCCGGAGCCGCGCCCAGATCGAATTCCGGGCGCGCCAACGGATGGGTATTGCCCGTCAGCGTCGTGAGCTGTGATTCGTCCACGCTCTGGGTGATGAGCGGACGCGGCACCGGAACCATTTGCTGCGGCGCTTCCTGCGCAAAGGTCGGTGCGCAGAGCATCAGAGCGCAGACAATTGCTGCAGTCAGAATGGGATGGACGCCGGAAAAGAAAATACTGGGACGCGATAGCGGAATCGCTCGCATGAATACACACCTGTGGTCGAAGATGGACGACTCCACCGAGCGCGAGCGGACGGGAGAAGGAGGGATCCGATCGTCTCTTTGCAAGCTTGGGCCTGGGTGGACCTCACACGCTACATCAACCCGTCTCCGATTTCAACGGATTTCACGAGACTTCGGTATGGGGGGTTGGTATTGCGGTCAGTTCATGGATTGGAGAGCAGTCTCGACGGGCCGTTGGCTTCGCCCCTTCGACTTCGCTCAGGGCAGGCTTTTGCGGGACAGCCGAGGCGGCTGTCGCTACGTGAGTTTACTCTTCGAACATTATTCCTCAAACATGGGAACTTGCCGTTGATCCTGTGCGCCGCGGCGTTGGCGCCGGGTGGCGCCGATTACCGCCAGCACGGTGAGCGATTCCAGCGCGGTTCGCGGGACGAAGATGCGCTGCGTGTTCGAGCGCTGGTCGGGCGGGTTGACCAGAAATCCTTCCGGTGTGGTCTGCGTCAGGTCGGCGGGCATGAGCCCTTCGAGAATCTCGCTATCTTTAAACCGCAGCCGCACCCACAACCCCTCTGATCGAGGACGCGAGGTAAACGTCTTGCGGGTCAGCGATTCTGAATCTCCGAACTCCCGCACAAAATACACGCCTTTGATCTCGCGCAGGTCTATGGAAATCACCGTGCCCGAGGTATTCAACAGTTCCAGTTTGCCCTCGTGGATGAACTGCGCCGGAGCGACATAGCCGGAGACCGTGTCGCGGTCCATTTTGCGAACGATCACCTTTTTGTGGGTTGAGGGCATAGGGATCGGCTTCCGGCTTCCGCAACTAACTTGATACAACTTCGAGCTTTGCTTAATTCGAATCCGAAAGCCGGAAGCCGGAAAGCGGAAGCCGACTTGATTCTCGCATCTTTTGGCTGAAAGCGGCTGGAATCCGCCTTGGCAGTAGCCAAAATGTAAACGTTGTGGTATTTTCATTAACTTGCTGCAAAGTTTCCACTTCGTATAAGTACTTTGTATTAAGCCACTTGCATCTGAGTGGCCGAAGCGCCAAGAGTGTGGCGGCCAGCGCTGTGGAAATCTTGTGGAAAGTTTGGCGGGTCCGGCCCTCCCCCGAGGCGCGATTGTCTTTCGGATCGCACTTGGAACCTAGGTCCTGACAGCCGCTCGAGAACGAATGGCTGACTACATCTACACGATGGAAATCCGGCTGACGCCGGACCAACTGAAGGGCGTCGGGCTGGTGCAAGACGTAGCCCGCGCCGCCGGCATGAACCTTTACCTCACGGGCGGCGCCATCCGTGACATCATCAGCGGTTTCACCATCCGCGACCTGGATTTTACCGTCCAGGGCAATCCTCTCAAGCTGCAAAAAGAACTGGAAAAAGCCGGGGCGAAGATCGCGGCGGTCGAAGAAGACATGCGGACCGTCTTCATTTCGCTGCCCGGCAACGCCCGCGCCGAGATCAGTATGGCGCGCACCGAGCGCTTCGAAAAGACGGGCAAGCCTCCCCTCGTCATGCCAGCCACGATTCACGACGATCTGCGGCGCCGCGATTTCACCGTGAACGCCATGGCGCTCTCGCTCAACGAAGGATCCCGCGGGCTGCTGCTCGATCCCTTCAACGGTGTGGCCGATATCGAGACCAAGGTCATCCGCATCCTGCATAACTATTCGTTCCTGGAAGATCCCTCCCGCCTGATTCGCGCTACCCGCTTTGCCGCGCGCTTCCACTGGGCCATTGAGGAACGCACCCAGGCCCGCTATGAGGCGGCCAAGGAAGGCAAATATATCGACCACATTCTGCGCTCTTCGATCGGCCATGAGATCGCCGCTCTGGCGCATGAAGACGATCCGCTGCACGTGGTAAAGATGCTGGAGAAAGAAGGCTGGCTTGAGGTACTACACGAACACTGGACGGTCGCGAAAGTTGACACCAACGGCATCAGCCAGCTGATGAAGACGCGGCAGCAGATGGTCGACATGGGATATACCCCCGACGCTGGCCCTGCTGTCATGTATTTTCTGACATCGCACTTTTCCGATAAAGACGTTTCGGACATTCAAAAGCTGATTCCGCGCAAGGACCTGGTCGAGGCCTGGCGCGATATTGAAGATCACGCCAAACAACTCGCCAAGCGCCTCATGGGCAAAGAGGCCGCCACTCCGTCGCGCACCTGGCAGTTGCTCTCTTCGGCTCGGCCGGAGATGGTGTTGTTCCTTGCCGTGACCGCCAAGCAGCAGTCGGTGGAACAGAAGATCAAGAACTATCTGACCAAATGGCGGCAGGTGCAGCAGAAACTGCCGTTGCCCGAAATGACGGAGTTACTCATCACTCCGCAATTGCCGGAATATCCCAAGCTGGCGCATGACGCGTTCATGCTGTTGCTGGACGGAAAACTGCGTTCGCGCACGGAGACCCTAAAATTTCTGAAGCCGTTTGCGCCGCCTCCACCGCCTCCGCCGCCGGCGCCCCGTCGCGGACGGGCTGCAAAGGCCGCTGCCGAAGCGCCCGCAGCAGCCGCAGCGGCGAAGCCGGGTCCGAAAGGGAAGAAGGCGAAAGGGGCTGTGGCGGCTTTTGCCCCGGTCGCCCCGCCCGCAGCCCCACCTGTAAAGCCACAGCCGAAAGCGGCCGAAAAGTCCAAGCCTGCCAAAACCCCGCTTAAGCCGTCGAAAGCTGCGGCGAAACCGGTGAAGAAGCCGGCACACAAGCCTTCGCCCAAACCGGGTAAGGGAAAGAAAAAGAGATAGTTTGCTGAAATAGAGCTGATTTCACCATCTCCAGATCAATGACATGAAAATTAAAGCGCGGATATTGCTCTTTCTTGGATGCGCGCTGATGACGGCCTGCGCCGCCCGCCGCGTTCGGGACTGTGCGTTTGACGTAACTGGCACAGTTTCCGCTGATGACGGCACGGCGCTACAGGAGGTCGAGGTGATTCTTCAAGTGGATGCTCCCATCTACGAAGGCGTTGTGCCGGTGAAGACGCAGCGGCTCGTTACAAGCAAAGGTGCATTCATCTTCAGGTGTCTCAGCCATTCTCATAACACGAAATATTCGGTCACAGTTCGCAAAGAAGGTTTTGCCCCGGAAACCGTCTCGGGCACCGCTCCTCCTGACTCGAACTTCACGATTCGACTCAAGAAGGCCATCACTGAAAGCTCTGGTGACTCCGGTCCCAACGATTGACCAGTCGTCCGCGCGGTTGATCTCGCTGGCATCGCCGGCGCAGTGGGTGCGCCGTCCTTCGCAGGTTTTGCCGCGCGGTAGGTGCGAGAGAACTCGGTCTCGGACAGGCGTATAATTCTGTGATGCGCGGCCGTACGGCGATCTCGGCATTTGCACTTCTGCTAACGATACCTGTATGGGCGCAGCATGGCGGAGGTCATGCTGGGGGTGGTTTTGGTGGACATGGCGGATTCAGTGGCGGCCACGTCTCCGGTGGCATGCACTCCGGGGTGAGTTCAGCGCATGGCTTCAGTCACTCTCCTTCTTTCTCCCAGCGCGGTTTCTCGAACCGCAGCTTTTCTGGTCGTGGGTTCTCGCATGAACCTTTCCTGCATGATGGATTTCGTGGTTCCCGCTTTCGCGGGTTGCGCAACAATTGCTTTGGCTACGGATGCTGGGGCTTTGGGTATCCCTGGGCGTATGGCGGATATTACGATCCCTTCTGGTGGGGCGATTCCGACTCTTCCTACGACGGAGGCTACGAGCGTGATCGCGCTACGGCTAACGATATGAATCGGCAGAATCTGGAGGAGCAACAGATGCTTCGCCAGGAACAGGCCGATGGCGATCGCGACGTCTACGCGCGTCCCGATCCCGCGCCCGGCGGGGAACGGCAGGGAGCGGCGATTATGCCAGCCACGGTTTTGGTGTTCCGCGACCAGCATACGAAGGAAATTCAGAATTACGCGATCGTTGGCCAGACGCTGTGGAACTTCGCGCCTCAGCATACCGAGAAAATTCCGTTGTCTGAAGTGGACGTGCCGGCCACGGCGAAAGCCAACGATGATCGCGGCATCACTTTTAAGGTTCCTACCAGCAACGAAGCTCAATAAGACTTACGGCTTTAGAGGCTGCGGAAGAACGTGATCCGCCGAGGAACCTCGACCACCGGGCTGAAGCCCGTCTGCGATTTCGAGCGCGTTACGCGGCCCTGAAGGGCCGCTCTTCCACCCATCCACGGCGAAGGGTCCGCATTTTGGGCGTTTTTCCAATTACGGCTTAGGTTATCCCTGCCCCCACTCACAGCATCCAGTCGCCTTTCGCTGCATCCAACCCCTCATTCACGCTTGCGACATTCCTTTTTTACTGCAGGGCTAGTACAGTGCAATCAACTGTTTAGGTCGTTACCAACGGATGGGAGAACCTGCAGAAATACGGGACAAAGCCGGGAAGAACCCTGTCCAAATGCTAGAATAAAGAATACCCACTATGCCTTTAAAAACACTGTTTCTCAATCCTCCATCGTTTGAAAACTTTGACGGAGGCGCTGGCTCCCGCTGGCCCGCCACCCGCGAAATTGAAAGTTACTGGTACCCGGTATGGTTGGCTTATCCGGCGGGGATGCTGGAGGGGGCGCGGCTGCTGGATGCGCCGCCGCATCACGTTTCCGGTGAGGAGACGATTGAGATTGCCAAGGAATACGAGTTATTGGTGCTGTTCACTTCGACGCCTGGATTTCCCGGCGACCAACTGCTGGCGCGGGCGATCAAGCGGGCGAATCCCAGGATCAAGATCGCTTTTGTGGGACCGCACGTGAGTGTGCTGCCGGAAAAATCGCTGCGCGATTGTCCGGAGATCGATTTTGTTTGCCGCAAGGAATTCGATTATGCGGTGGTGGATTACGCCAAGGGCAAGGCGCTGGAGGAAATTGCGGGCGTGTCGTTTTTGAAGGATGGAAAAGTAGTCCACAATCCTGACGCTGCCCAGATTCAGGATCTGGATGCACTGCCGCATGTCACTGAAGTTTACAAGCGCGATTTGGATGTGACCCGCTACAACGTGCCGTTTCTGCTGAATCCCTTTGTGTCGCTCTACACCACGCGCGGCTGCCCGGCACAGTGTACCTTCTGCCTGTGGCCGCAGACCTTGAGTGGACATCCGTGGCGCAAACGCTCCAGCGACGATGTGGCCCGGGAAATGGCGAAGGCCAAAGAGATGTGGCCGAATGTGAAAGAGTTTTTCTTCGACGACGATACCTTTAACATTCAGAAGGCGCGCACGATCGAACTGTGCGCCAAGCTGAAGCCGCTGGGGCTAACGTGGTCCTGCACATCGCGCGTCACCACCGACTTCGAAACTCTGAAGGCGATGAAGGAAGCGGGATGCCGCCTGCTGATTGTTGGATATGAATCGGGGGACCAGCAAATTCTGAAGAACATCAAGAAGGGCGCAACTATCGAACGCGCCCGGCAGTTCACCAAGGACTGTCACAAGCTGGGCCTTGTCGTTCACGGCGACTTCATCATGGGATTGCCGGGCGAGACCCACGAGACCATCAATAACACGATCGCATTTGCCAAAGAACTGGATGTAGAAACCATTCAGGTTTCGGTGGCGCACGCTTATCCTGGCACCGAGCTTTACGACTACGCGGTGAAGAACGGCTTCATGGTAGGCGACAACAAGATGGTCGATGAAGGCGGACATCAGTTGGCGCAGATTCAATACCCGGGGCTGCCGGCCGATGACATTATGTCGGCGGTGCATCGTTTCTACGACGAGTATTATTTCCGTCCCAAGGCCGTGTTCCGCATATTGCGCAAGGCGGCGTTTGACAGCAACGATCGCAAGCGGCTTTACAAAGAGGCGAAATCCTTTCTGAAACTGCGGTCGGCGCGCAACAAGCTGGTGAAGAAACATCATGACGAGGCGGCCGCTGCCGAGCCAGTGAAAGCGTAGGGACGGCAAGTTTCAAAGGACGGCACGTTTCAAGGTTGCACGTTTCAAGGTTTCAATGTGTCCTGCCTTGAAGTCATTGGCGTCTTTGAAACCTTGAAACTCTGAAACCTTTAAACCTGAGCCTAAGTGAACTTTCGCAAGTATCTGGTGCTGGCTGGAGTAACCGTCTTTGCAGCGGCGGGGGACTCCATGCTCTCGCACGGGATGAAGCAGGCCGGGAATATTTCCCTCCATCATCTGCAAGGCATCATTCTGGCGGTGTTGAATCCCTGGGTTGCGGTGGGCATTGTTCTTCTGCTCGCTTTTTTCGCCTCTTACATGAATGCGCTTTCCTGGGCGGATCTGACCTACGTGTTACCGGCCACGTCGCTGGGATACGTTCTGCTGGCACTGGTGGCAAGGTTCGCCCTGCATGAGCAGGTAAGCCCCCTTCGCTGGATCGGGATCGCACTGATCTCCGGCGGAGTGGGATTCGTGGCAGGAGGCCCAGCCCTCACTTCGCAGGGTAATTCCGAATCCCCACCATTCGATTCCGCTCAGGGCGAGCTTCTCGCAAAAGACGCGAGAAACGGTGCACCCACGTCCGATGTTGCGCCAGAGCGCGCGGCTGATAACGTGGCGGCGGTTTCTGGCGGGGTGCCGCGATGAAAAACGCTTACACATGGGGCGGGATTCTCGTGGTGGTCTTCGCGTCGGTTGTGGGCGATGTTCTCCTAGCGCGTGCCATGAAGCAGGTCGGCGACGTGCATGACCTGTGGCGCCGGGTTGGATTGTGGGCCGTGGTCTCGCGTGTTTTCGGCAATCCGAGTTTTTTTCTGGGCGTGACAGCCATGGCGGCTGCGTTTTTCAGTTTGCTGTTCGCTCTGTCCTGGGGAGATGTGAGCCTGGTAGCGCCTGCAGCCGCGTCACTCACATTCATCGGCAACGCCTTCGCGGCGAAGATTTTTCTGCATGAAAAAGTTGACCGGCGGCGGTGGATTGCCGCAACTTTGGTAGCGGCGGGAGTGGCGCTGCTGGCGGGATAAGTCGAGCCTACGGAATCCATCCTTTTCGCAAAAAGCGGGAATCTTTAGCTCTCCTTGCGGTAGAGAAGGTCGCGCATGGCGCGTCTGCGAGATTCGTTGGCTTCCTTCAAGCTCTTGCGTTCGTCGGCATCCATGCTTCGCTTAGTCGCGGGTGCGGCGAGTTCCTCGGCGCTGCAGGCTGGGCAGCGATTGGCGAAGCCGGGTTTATCCGGTTTGAGCTCGAATTCCTCGGAGCAGACAGCACAGATTCGGAGAGGAAAAGCCATTCACTTCCCATGATACAAGCAACGCGAAAAATCGGACACGCGCTGTTTCAAACGCTCGACCTGCGACTCGACTCAAACTTTATCGGCTGGCGGTTCTTGTGGGTGACGCGGGTGGCGTGAAGTAACGCACGGTGACATCGTCGCCAAAACGCGCGACTCGACCATTCGCAGGGCGGGGACGCTTGGCCGCGGGTTTGGTCGTGAAGACGCGCATCGTGACATCGTCCGCTACGTAATCGACTTCATTCTGCCCCACCCGAACTCGCCTGAGCGCGGTCCGGGCGTGCGTTATTCCTGTCGCCGACGCGGCCGAGGGAGAAAGAATTGCACTCTTGCCTGGAAGTGGCTTCGGTACCTGCGAGCGCCCTTCGGTAGCGACGGAATTGGATTGTGTTGAAGGTTCCAGTGACGCAGCCGGTCCGCGGCTCGTGTATGCGACGAAGGCGGTCAATGCGAGGGCAAACGCAACCGTCGCCAAGGCCAGGCCGCGCCGTTCGCCGGACCAGCCGATTTTTTTGGCCCCCTGCCCGGCCCGCACCGCGAGCAAGGTTGAGCGTTTGGAGTAGGAAGACAATTCGCCACGTGCGCTGGCGGACCATTGCCGCCATGCAGCGTGCCATCTGACAGCGTGCCATCTGACATTCTGGGCACGCCGCGCCAGCGCCATCGCGAGCAGGGCGGAGCGTTTGGAGACGGATGATAATTCTGCACGGACGGCTGTGGACCAGCCGGTTTCCCAGGTGAAAGTTCCCGCACGCCGCGCTAGCGAACTCGCGAACCAGGCGGTGTGCCTGAATCCTGGCAACCGCATGATATCGGACAAGACGGCGCAACAACGCGCGTACAGAGAGTGCTCGTTCTCCGGGAGCATGAAGAATCCAGGGGCTTCGGCGAAATCGTCGTCGGGAAGAGCGGTACCATGATGAAGAGCGATTTCCTCATAAGGAGTGGTTGGCTCAAATGTCCCGGGAACGGGTGTCTCGGGAACAGAGGGCGGTTCGGGCTCCAGGTTTTCTTTCTGTTCGGACTGGGCAGCGTGCATCAGGGCGGCTTCGATCTGTTCGGCCATCAAGCGGTAGGTCCGTACTTCGCCATCCTGGAAGGTGTGAGCTTCACGGAAGCGGACGTCAAGCACGCCCGCTACCATGCCAGCGAGATAAATTGGCATCATCAGCAGAGAGTTGGCTCCGAACTGGCGACAGATGTCCGCTTCAATCCGCTTGTCGGTCTGGGCATTCTCAACGCGGAGAATCTCGCGGGGACTCCTGGGCTGGGCTGACACAGTAAGAGAAGCCGTCACCCGTAGTCCGATGCAGCCGGCGCCGTTTCCGCTGCCGGCCCGGTAGGTGAGATGGTCGCCGTCGAACAAAGCGATCGCGGCTCCGGCGGCGCTGGCCACATTTCGTGCCGATTCGACGATGTGCCTCATGGCGCCCTCCAGGTCGAGTTTGCCATTGGCCACCGAGCGCTGGACCTGCATGATGTCGGAGAGAGACTGAGTGTTGATGCGGCTCTCCTGCACCGCGTATGCGTTGGCCAGCATCTGCTGAAAAGTTTCACGATCGAAGCTCGAATGAGTCTTCATACGGCGGGGCACTACCTGGCGGGCTTTGGCAGGTGAGCGGGCCGAACCACGTGAAGCCGGCAATCCGCAGTCTCTCACCGGAAGAAATCCATTGTCAATAAAGAAGCGCCAGAACGTGCCGGACAACTTCGATGCCGTATTGCGACGGCTTGTTGCCGGTCTTTTGAACGGGTTGCAGAACCGCGAGGGCGGATGTCGGAACTGGCGTTCGAGATTTACCCGCCAGAACTATGAACCGAGCACAGAAGGGCTAAATGCGGCAACTGTGCTATAGAGCGGTATCGGAAGAAAAGTTTTGCACACGGCACAGCGAATGAGGCCTTGCTCAATGCGCTATAGAGTACTATACTCCCCGCGTTCCTATTTTCCGCAGAAACTGGAGACCTTTCCATGTCGAAGATCGTTTCATCGCATTCGTGCCGGATGCTGGTGGCCGGTGTAGTCATGCTGATCGCAGCGGTGGTTCCTTCCTTCGCGCAAGACAGCCATCATCAGGAGCGCAATAAGATTCTTGGGGGATACTTCGAAGAGTGGAGTATTTACTACGCCGGGTACAACATCGCGAACCTGCAGCAAAACGGAGTTGCCGGAAAGCTCACTCATCTTATGTATGCCTTCGCGAACGTAACCACCGAGCCGGTGCCGGCGTGCTCCATTGCCGATTCCTGGGCCGATTACCAGACTCCTTATCTGCCGAGTGTCAGCGGGGTTGCGTACTCCGGGCCGCTCTATGGAAACTTCGCGGCGATTCAGCAACTCAAGCAACTTCATCCCAAGCTCAAGGTATTAATGTCCATTGGTGGCGCTTCGGCGAGCGAACACCGCGGCTTTCGTAGCGGCTGCGAGTACAGCCGCCGGGCGTCAGGCGCTGGCTGCCTCCTGTATCGATCTTTTTGTGAACGGCAATATCGCTCCGGGGATTACCGCTCCCGGATTGTTCGATGGATTCAATATCGACTGGGAGTTTCCGACTGCCGAGCGACACGCAAAATTTCACCTCGCTTCTGGCGGAGTTCCGCAAACAATTGACGCTTTAGGGAAAATGACCGGAAAAACCTATGTGATGTCGTTCGACGGACCGGCGGGTTCACAGAACTACGTCAACATTGATCTGAAAGCTGCCGCCAAACAGGTGGACTTCATCACGATTGACGGCTATAACTACGCAGGATCGTGGGATACGCAAACCAACGACGCTTCTCCGCTGTTCGATAGCAAGAAGGACCCTCTGTACGGCCAGGGCCTCGATATCGATGCAACCGTGAATGCCTATCTGAAAGCGGGCGTGCCCGCTTCGAAATACACGATGGGAGTTGCCGCTCTACGGGGCGGGCTGGACCGGGGTTCCGAATGTAAACAACGGCCTGTACCAGAATTCGACGGGTCCTTCGCCGGTTCCGCTGGCCAATGGAACTGGCTCTTTGCCCTGACTTGAGCGGCAACACTGCGGGATGCGACACACTGTTGACGCCGGGGTTGGCGACGTATTCGACGCTGGCAGATCTCGCCGCAAATGGATATAGCGTCACACTTCGATCGGCCTCGAGTTGCCGTGACATTATACGATCCGGTCAGCGGAACGTTTTATACCTATGACAATCCCACTACGGCGTTGCTGAAGATGCTGTACGTTGACCTGAAAGTCCGAGGAGGTCTTGGCGGAGCGTACGTTTGGGCCCTCAAAGATGACGATGCGAATGGAACGCATGGTGAAAACCATGGCTTTGGGACTGGGTCGATAGTCGCCGTTGATGTAGGGTAATTTTGAATAGCGCCGCGGCAGGCCGGAGGCAATCCGGTCTGCCGTTTTCGTTTTTAGAGGCGTGGACCTCATGGACCTCATAGGGTCTACGCGAACAGGCGCATCAGGCCAGTAGCGGGGAGGTCGGGAGACAGGAAGCTGGAGTGGAGGCCGGCGGCGCGGGCCAACGCTTCGGCAGCGAGATATCCGCTGCGGACGGCGCCTTCCATGGTCGCGGGCCAGCCGGTCGCGGTCCAGTCTCCGGCTAGAAAGACGCGAGGCCAAGCGGTAGCTGGCGCGGGACGATGCGCGTCAATCCCAGGACGCGGGGAATACGTGGCGTGAAGTTCCTTGATCACAGTGGACTTCAGCAGATTGGCGGCGCGGGCGCCCGGGAAAGAATTCACGGACTTCGGCGAGGGCGAGATCGACGATTTCGGCTCGCGATTTGTCGATCAGAGTTTTCGAGGAGCTCACGACCAGTTCGATGTAGCTTCCGTTGGACGGCAGGCCTTCGTTGCGTTCGCGTTCTTTCCCGCTCCGCGGCCGGGGCTTGGGTGCGCATGGGCTGCAGGCGGGACTTGTGGAACATCCACTGGATGGTGCGGTCGAGCAGGACGGCGTGGTCGAGATCGGAAATCTGCCGGTCGAACCAGAGGTGGATGCCGGTGATGGGCGCGGTCTCGAAGTGGTTGATTTTCTCGCGAATCGGTGCGCTTTCCGGGGATTGCGGAAGAACGCGGTCCAGCGCGTCGAAGGGAAGGGCAAGAATGAGATAGTCGAATATTTCGTTCTGATTATCCTTTGAATTTTCTGGCTGTCCTCCTAGCCGGATCCGGACGTGCGAAGAATCGACGGCGAAGGTTTCGAGCGGGCGGCGAAAGTGAAGGACGCCGCCGCGAGCGCGGATGTAGTCGCCGGCGGCATTGTACAGTTCGGTGAGAGGGACGGAGGGAACACCCATGTGCCGGGCGCTGGGAGACTTCATCGACTCGCGCACGACCTGAGCGGCGGCGGAAATGGAAATCAGATCAAGTTCCTCGCTGAGCGCGCTGACCAGGATCGGGCGCCAGAAGCGCTCGACGGCCCGCTTCGTTTGACCGTGTTGGTCGAGCCAGTGCTGAAAGGATTGTCCGGTATCGCGCTGCTGCCTGAGGGTAAGCGGGACCAGGGCGCGCGCGATGCCGAGTTTATCGGCGGCGTTGAGGAATTTGAAGCTCAGAAACGATGGAGCCGTGTGCAGCGGCGCGGGCAGCGGCGAAGACTTCATCACCGAAGTGCGGCCGCCGGGTTCGATGAATGTCATTTCATCGTACCAGCGAATTTGCTCTTCGACTCCGATGCGCCGATAAAACTCGATCAGATTGGTGCACACGCGAAATAGTACGTGCTGGCAGTTGTCGACGACTTCGCCGGTGCCGGGATGTTCCCACGACGACGCTCGGCCTCCGAGGAAAGGACGCTTCTCGAACAGGGTGACACGAAAACCGGCGTCGGATAAGGCGCAAGCAGCGGCGAGTCCGGCGAGGCCGCCTCCGGCTATGGCGACTGTGGGTTGAGGGGATCTTTCTGGCATCAGAAGTCAACGTTCCCGCTTCTCGCAAAGACGGCGAGAAGCGGGGCACCCCAATTTGTCCGGAGCACCCAAGTCACGTGAGGCGCTTCAGGAAACCTTTTCCGAGAATGCGCAACTTTTCCCAGGTGCTCAGGGAGACTTTAGTGGTGAACACGTCATATTGTTTTTCCGCGATCTTTTCGAGCAGCCGGCGGTAGATGTTCACCAGAACCCAGAGAGCGGGCTGGCTGTCCTCGGAGATGAATGGAATGAGAGCATCGCCGGCGGCGTAGAACTTACGGGCGCGATCGGCTTCGAGCGCAAGCACGGGGCGGAAGCGCGCGGGGTCCGGGTTGTTTAGGAGTTCGGATGCGGAGAGATCGAACTTCGCCAGATCTTCTTCCGGAAGATAGATCCTGCCCAGGCCGGCGTCTTCTTTCACGTCGCGAATGATGTTGGTGAGCTGGAAGGCCAGACCGCAATGCTCGGCCAGGTTTTCCGCCGCGGGATCACGGTATCCGAAAACGTGGATGCAGACCAGACCAACGACCGAGGCGACGCGATAGCAGTAGAGGCGGAGGTCTTCAAAGGTGTTGTACTGAATGGTGAGGCCGGGAACACTGGTGGTTTGTGCGGATGACTCTTCCTGTTCAACATCCATGGCGGTGCCGTGGGCCAGTTCGTCGAGCAATCCGGCTGGAATAGCGTGCCGGCGCTGGGCATCGGTAAGAGCGAGCAGGATGGCATCATCGGTGGGCTGGCCCTGCTGCGCGCGGTGCAGAGCGTCGAGCCAGGTGTCGAGCCTTTGACGGCGGTCGGATAAGCTCAGTTTAGGGTCGTCGGCAATGTCATCGCACAGTCGCATGAAGGCGTAGACGGCACACAGCGCTTCACGCTTGCGGCGCGGCAGAACGAGAAAAGCATAGTAGAAGTTCTTCGCCGACCTGCGAGTGATGCCCTTGCAGACGGAGTATGCCATGACCAGCTGGGGCGGAGCGGGAGTCCAGGGAACTGGAACCTGCTGCGTGCCTGCGCTCATGGTTGGACTCCTAGCTTTCTTGCCACAGGCCCGAGGATTTTTGCCATAGAGGCGCGCGCGACCAGAGCCAGTTTGCGGGACTTCGAGATGGAGGGACGATTTCCGAGAACGGCATAGCTCTGCCCTTCGATCACGTTGAGGATTTCCTGGCCGCCACGGCTGAAGAGATCGAGATCGATGGCCAGTTCGCTGTCTACGTTTCGAATCAGCGGCAGGCCCTGCCGAAACCAGTCGCGGGCGCGTTCGACTTCGAACTTCATCATCGCGCAAAAGGCCGGTGTGTTCTGGTTGTCGGCAATTTCGCGCTGGCCGACGTTGAAGCGGCGAAGGTCCTCGAGCGGCAGATAGATGCGGCCCTTTTCGTAGTCAACGCAGACGTCCTGCCAGAAGTTGGCGAGTTGCAATGCCGTGCAGGTGAAGTCGGAAAGATATTGCCGTTCAGCGTCGCGGTATCCGCAAAGATAGAGCACGAGGTGGCCGACGGGATTGGCGGAGTAGCGGCAGTAAGCCAGCAGATCCTTGAAGGTTTCAAAGCGAGTGATAGTTTGATCCTGGCGAAAGGCGATGAGCAGATCGGAAAACTCGTGTTTGGGAATGTCGAACTGGCGGACGGTTTCGGCTAGCGCGACGAAGACTGGATGCCTGGGATTGCCTGCGTAGCAGGCGTCGAGTTCTTGCTCCCATTGATTCAGCAGCTCGAGAGAGGCGGCAGTGTCGCCGACTTCGTCGCCTAAGTCGTCGGAGATGCGGCAGTAGGCGTAGACATTGTAGAAATGCTGCCGCAGGCGGCGGGGAAGAAACCAGCTGGCTACGGAGAAATTTTCGTAGTGCGTGCGGGCGAGGCGAGCGCAGTATTCCTGGGCTTCGGCGAGCGTGGGGGCGGTCGAGGGTATGGCGTAGTGGGCAGGCAGGCGGCTCCAGCCGAGGGCGGAGGACGGGTTGGCGGTTGCATTCATTCCAGTGCTTAAGAATCGAGAGCGTCGTAAGTTTCCTATTCGCGCTGTCGCCAGCATCGGTGCTGCAGGGATCCTTCGACTGCGTAACCGGTTCGCGTTCGCGAACCAGTTACTTCGCTCAGGATGACAAATAACTTTGGCGGTCCGCTACCAATCAGTGGCCGGGGATGATTGCGGTTTTGATGTCGCCGCCGCGGTTCAGCATGTGACGCAGAACCTGCTGCAGGCGCGACAATGGCGCCTCTCCCGTGATGTAGTCGGTGGGGCGAATCTTTTTGGCCGCGATTAATCCGAAGGCCCGGCGTACCGTTTCCGGCGTGTGGTGGAACGTTGCTTTCAGAGTAATTTCGGAATAGTGCAGGCGATTGGTTTCGAGTTGCACCTTGGTTCCACTGGCGCAACCCCCGAAGAAGTTCACGGTGCCGCCTTTGCGCACCATGTCGACGGCCCACTCCCAAGCCTCGGGCCGGCCAACGGCTTCGATCACCACATCGCACCCGCGCTTCTGCGGAGAGAGAGCGCGGACGGCGTCAACGACGTTCGGAACTTTTGTAGTTTGGATAATTTCGTGCGCGCCCATATGTTTGGCGGCTTCCACCTGGCCATCGCGCTTGACGACCGAAATCACGTTGCAGCCGATGGCACGGGCTACCTGCACGAACATCAGGCCGATGGGTCCGCCGCCGAGAATTGTGACCGTGTCTCCAATCTCGACGCCGGTTTCATGCAAGCCACGCAAGACGCAGGCCAATGGTTCGGTCATCGCCGCATCTTCAACGCTGACGTTGGGCGGAATGATCAGCATGTTGGCTTCGACAATGCGGCGCGGCACGCGAATGTACTCCGCATAAGCGCCGTTGTTGAAGAGGAGGTCTTCGCAGAGATTCTCCTGGTGCTTGGAGCAGTAAAAGCACATCTGGCATGGGGCGGAGTTGAGGGCGACGACCCGCATGCCCTTTTTGAATCCGTTCACGCCGGCTCCGACTTCCTCGATGACGCCGGCCAGTTCGTGGCCGAACAACGCTGGAGGAACGATCATGCGGGCGTGATAGCCGCGCTGGTACACCTTGAGATCGGTGCCGCAGGTCAAGGCAACTTGTACTTTGACCAGAACCTCGCCATCGCCGACGCGAGGGATGGGTACCTTCTCAATCTTGAGATCTTCTTTGCCGTATAAGACGGCAGCGGTCATTTTTCCGTTCACTGCGTGTTTCCTTCCAGAGTACTGGCAGCCCTGGTATTGCTGGCCACGATACCGCCGGGCTGAATCATAATCTTCATCGACGAAGCTTGCGGATGGGCAGCCAGATTCAATGCTTGCGGGCTCTGCTCGAGCGGGAAGCGATGACTGACCAGCCGTTCCAGATCCATTTCACAGTTCATGACAAAACGGACAGACTCTTCCTGCAAATCGACCGACGCACTGTAGGACCCGACCAAAGTCTTCTCATCGACACAAATCGCCGCTGGATCGATTACGGCCTCTCCGTGCTGCGTCTGCGCGAAAAGCAATATCCGCCCCCCGGGGCGGGCCGCATCCATCGCAGCGCGAATCAGTGAGTTGCCGCCGACGGCGAGGATCACCGCGTCGGCGCCGCGCCCCTGGGTCATCTCACGGACACGCTCAATTACCTTTGCCTGCGAAGCATCGATTGTAAGGTCTAAGCCGAAGCTTGACCCTATTTTAAGCCTCTCCGGATACAAATCGGAAGTTATTACGCTCGCCCCGGCACGCGTGGCCAGCACACTTAGTATGATGCCGATGGGGCCCTGGCCGATGGCCAGGACGGTTTCACCCGGGCGCAGGCGAAGGGCCTCGATTCCTTTCATACAGGTATTCACCGGTTCGACGAAACATGCCTGCTCGAAGGAAACGCCATCGGGAATTCGGACTGTGCCGTGTTCAACAATCCAATCCATGACGCGAACGTATTCGGCGAACCCCCCGCCAGAGGGTTCGAATCCGGCGGTGCAACCAACTTTCTTATACGTGGCGCATTGGGCAAACGTTTTGTTCTGGCAATAGAAACATTGGCGGCAAGGGATGTGATGAAAGACCATGACCCGGTCACCGGGGGAATAGTTGTGAACTCCTTCGCCGACTGACACCACCGTGCCCGAGGTTTCGTGGCCGAAAATGCGAGGAGCCGAATGAGAACCAGTGGAAATCTTCTTGAGGTCAGTCCCGCAGATGCCACAGGAGTGGACCCGGATAAGAATCTCTCGTAGGCCGATTTTGGGTACGGGAACAGTTTCCAGGCGAACGTCATTCACGCCGCGATATACGGCGGCTAGCATGGTCGCGGGGATCGAGCGCGCATTGGTCCCGAGCGCATACTGTCCAGCTATGGCCATTGAATCTATTTTAGATGATGTTCGGGTCAGTTCGTTTCAAATCAAGGGGATGGGTGGACTGATGGTAACGGGCGGAGGGCAGCGTGCGGTGGCGTACATGAGACTACAGGGATACTTCGATTGCGCAAGTGTTTCGCGTTCGAGAACCGTTTGCTTCGCTCTGTACGACAACGGTTTTCCCTCCTTACAGGGTCTGGCTGCTGACAACTGGAAGCTGGTCACTGGCTTTCATGCTATGCTGCGCAAAACTTCCGCCTTCCAGGACTCATTGTGCTGATTGAGATGCGGCTCGAGAACTATGCGGTGATCGACAATCTGGTGGTGGAATTCGGACAGGGCTTGAACCTGCTGACCGGCGAGACCGGGGCGGGGAAGTCGATCCTGGTGGACGCTCTCGCGTTGCTCCTGGGCGACAAGGCTTCGAGCGATGTGGTTCGGGCGGGCGCTGAACGCGCAGTGGTGTCGGCGGTTTTTGAGCCGGACGGAGCGGCTCAAGAGGCACTCCCCGAGATTCTGGAAGCCAACGGATTGGACGAGTCCGACGATGGGTCGCTGATTCTGCGACGTGAAATTGCAGCCGGAGGCAAGGGACGCGTGTTCGTGAACAACCGGCCGGCAACTGTGGCTGTGTTGCGGCTGCTGGCGCCTTACCTGGCGACGATCCACGCCCAGAACGAATCTATTTTATCGTTTGACGGGCCGGCGCGGCTGGAGTTGCTGGATGCATTTGCCGGCAGCGGATTGGACGCGATCCAGACCGGATTCGCCGTGTGGAAGGAAATTCGCACGCGCATCGAGGAGTTGGAACGCGGTGAGCAGGACCGGCTGCGGTTGGTGGATCTCTGGATTTTCCAGAAGCGCGAAATCGAAGACGCGCGGCTGCAGAGTGGAGAGGACGAAGGGCTGGAGACGGAAAAGCGCGTTCTGGCCAATGCCGAAAAAATCTACAACTCGGCAATGAATGCCTTTGATTTGTTGTATGAAGGCAGCGGGTTGACCGCGTCGTCGCTGCGGGCCGCGCAGAAGCAGATCGAAGAACTGGTCCGGTACGAACCCAGGTTTCAGGACGCTTTCGCCGCACTGGAGACCGCGCGCATCAGTGTGGAAGATGTGGGCGCAACGGTGCGCGACTATGCCGGAGGCATTCACGCTTCCCCGGAACATCTGGCGCAGGTGGAGGATCGGCTCGCACTGCTCGATCGGCTGAAGCGCAAATATGGTCCGACTCTGAATGAGGTAATACAGTTCGGGGCGGACGTTTCCCGCAAATTGTCGGAGGTCGAGAACAAAGACGAGATTCTACGCGGCTTGCGACGTGACCTGGCGAACGCGGCCGGGGAGTATCTGCGGGCAGCGCGGACGCTCTCAAAGAAACGGGCAGACGCGGCGCACACGCTGGAAAAGCTGGTGGAGGCGGAAATCAACGATTTGGCGATGAAGTCGACATTCCGCATCGAGATGACGAGTTTGGAAGAGGAAGCGAACTGGACTGGCTCGGGAATCGATCAAGTGATGTACATGATCTCGACCAACCCTGGCGAGCCGTTGCGGCAACTGGAGCATATTGCCTCCGGTGGCGAACTTTCGCGGGTCATGCTGGCGCTCAAAGCCAGCGTGGAGGCAGCCAGCGGTCCCACCCTTCGACAAGTTCAGGGCGGGCTTTCTCGCAAGGGACGCGGGAAGGGGGACACCCCCGAGGGAACGTCTCCCAAAAAACGTGAGAAACGGGGCAGCCAGAAAACATTGGTGTTTGACGAGATTGACACCGGGATCGGAGGACGGGCGGCGGAAGCTGTAGGCAAGAAACTGAAGTCGCTGGCCCGATCGAATCAGGTATTGTGCGTGACCCACCTTCCGCAGATAGCAACTTTCGGCGATCATCACTATGTGATCGAGAAGAAAGAAACCGGCGGACGCACGCGGACCAGCATCCGGCCCGTGATTGGCGAGGAGCGTACGGAAGAAGTGGCGCGTATGTTGAGCGGGGCAAAGCTTACCGAGACTTCGCGGAGGCATGCGGAGCAGATGATTAAGGCTAACGGGTGAAGATCAGGAGGCCGTCGGAGCGGCTCTCAGCCAGTGTGGTCTTCTCAGAGTTGTCGGCGACCTTGATGGTGAAGTTGACGACGATGTTGGCCTTGGTCTCGACCGCCTGACCGTTCTGCACGACCGGCTTGAACCGCCATTCGCGCACCGCTTGCTGCGCGGCCGCGGCCAGGATCGGCGGACCGCTCAGAACGTGAAGATCCTCAATGATGCCGTCTACGCCGATCACCGCCTGCAACACGACCGATCCCTGCACGTTCATGTGCTGCGCCAGCAGCGGATAGGTCTGTGGCCGGGCTTCTTCGGCGGAAATGCCCTCGCGTCCCGCTGCATTGGTCACTGCCGTAAGGTTCGATGCGGAGCCGGAACCTGCAATTTCAACCTGCGCTGAGCTGCCGGCGGAACGAACCGAGCGGTGCCCGTTACCGGCTACGATTTCAACGTTCAGCGGGGGCAGCACGGCGTGGTTGGTTGCGACGATGCTTGAGTTCGCAGCCTGCGGCTCGGTGGATATTGCCGCCGCGATGCGCTTTTTCGCAGCCGGCGCGGTCGCCGGCTTCGACTGGTTCGTCGTGCTCGGAACCGATTTTGCACCCGGCGTGTTCGCGGGCTCGGTTCCAACGGAATCCAGAATTAGTTGATCCGCGCCGAACCAGAACTGCCGATCCATGACCAGAAGGGCAGAGATGGCAACCAGGAGAACTACGAGTGCGAGCAAGAGCCTGCGCGATTGACGAGTCTCAGCAGCGAATCGAGCCTGTGAGGCTCCTACCGTCGGTTTTGGTTTTAGCTCCAGCATTTTCGCTGACCTGGGAGTCTGCGCGTCTTCGGTATGTTGCGTCAACGGCCATGCAATCACAATGGCACGGGGTGGGGGGCCTGGGGGCACGAGAGGGCCATGCTTGGACAAGCCTCGCCACAACGTTTGCATCGACGTGCGATTCCCACTGTTCGCGCGGGGGACGTTGTTACGATTGAAAGAAATAGAGCTGAACTCTTTGCTCCATTGTGCTGACGCCAAGAAGCTTCTGGTCAGGCCTTAGGCGCCGCAGGAGATCCAAATGTGCCGCAACGACTTCCCATGCCTTGGCGAAACTTTTCGCGCTCCTCGGGAGTCATCTTCTCCCAGCGCTCGCTCATCCGCTGGCGCCAATGCATGCGCCGCCCCGGACGTCCGCGGAAGCCGCCAAACAGAATCTTGCATAGAATCAACAGGCCCACGGCCTGCCAAAAACTGATCACGTGCCATCCGAAGACGGGTGGAACCAGCCAATTCCACAATCGCATGACCACAAAACTGAACACCGCCACGAACAACACGGCAAGCGGCACAAACAGAACTGCTCTCGCGATCCATTTCCTGTTCATCTCTCTTTTCCTCTTGTTCTCACAAAGTTAGTTGTCGTAAATTCGCCGTGGATGGCTTGCAGCCGCTCGCGCAGGTGAAGCACCGCATAGTGCTTGCGCGAAAGCAGCGTATTCACGCTCATGCCGGTTTGCGCCGCAAGTTCCTTGAAGCTCTGCCCCATCACCTCGTGAGCGATGAATACTTCGCGCTGCTCGTCGGGCAATTCGTCCAGAGCCGCCTCTAGTTCTTCCAGTAGCACCATCCGTGCATAAGCTGCGTCGGGCCCGGCATCGGAAGAGGGAAGCAATTCTTCCAGGCTCAGCATCTCTCCATCCTCGGCGACGGTTGCGGGCTCGTTTCGCAATGACTCCCGTTGTTTCCGGCGAAACAGATCCGTGATCCGATTGCGGGCTATGCGGAACAACCAGGCGGTCACCTGCTCGACCGGTTTGACCATGCGGTAGGCTTCCACCAGTTCATAGAAAACCTCCTGCAGGACGTCTTCCGCATCCTCCCGGTCGGCCACACGCCGGCGAATGAAGCTGCGCAGCCGGGCCTGCTCCCGATCGACAGTTTCGGCGATACGCTGATCTTGGTCCGCCATCATTCCCGGTTTTCTCAGCGCTTCTTCCATCTACTGGTGTAGACGAAGCAGTGAGACAAATATTTTAGGGAAACTGTGGATTCCAAGGTTGGAAGATGCCCCGTTTACGACTCCGGTCTTTGCAATGCGAAGGGCCGGTCCGCGTTTGCAGACCGGCCCCGTCTTCTGAACGCAACAGGCAATCGGTTAATCGCCCGAAGGCAAAAGCATCTCTTCCGAGCCCAGATCGATGACCATCGGCATCTGCACACAGTTCCCGAGAGTGGCCGGGCCAGCGGCTTCAGGCCCGCTTCTTGGGCGCACTGTCGATTTCTCTTCCATGAACTGCTCCGCTTCGGTCGACCCGGCCAGCGCCGTTGTCGAGGCTAGCCCGCCGCTGATTGCCTGCTGTACCTGGTCAAAATATCCCGTACCCACAAAACGCTGGTGCTTCACCGCCTCGTATCCATACCGAGTTTCGCTGCTAAATTCTTTTTCTTGCAGACGCGAATAGGCGGTCATTCCCGCCGCCTTGTAACCCCGCGCAAGCTCGAACATGCTCAGGTTCAATGCATGGAAACCGGCCAGCGTAACGAACTGAAATTTGTATCCCATGCGCGCCAGTTCGGGCTGGAAGCGCGCGATGTTCGCCTCGTCCAGATTCTTGCGCCAGTTAAAGCTCGGCGAGCAGTTGTAAGCCAGCATCTTTCCCGGGAACTGAGCGTGTATAGCTTCGGCGAAGCGGCGTGCCTCTTCCATGTCCGGATGCGAAGTCTCGCACCAGATCAGGTCGGCGTAGGGCGCGTAAGCCAATCCGCGAGCGATCGCCGACTCGATCCCGCCCCGAATGCGGAAGAACCCTTCCGCGGTCCGCTCGCCGGTGCAGAATTCGCGATCGCGCGGATCTATATCGCTGGTCAGCAGATGGGCGCTGTCGGCGTCGGTGCGCGCCATAATCAGCGTGGGTACGCTCATCACGTCTGCCGCCAGCCGCGCCGCCACCAGTTTCTGAATCGCCTCGGCAGTCGAAACCAGAACCTTGCCGCCCAGGTGTCCACACTTTTTCGCCGATGAGAGTTGATCTTCGAAGTGAACGCAAGCCGCGCCCGCTTCGATCATCCCCTTCATCAGTTCGAACGCATTCAGCGTCCCTCCGAAGCCCGCCTCCGCATCGGCGACTAACGGAGCAAACCAAGTCTCCCCCGGAGCGACTTTTCCCTCCGCGTGATGCACCTGGTCGGCGCGCTGCAGAGCGTTGTTGATGCGGCGGCAAAGATTCGGAACACTGTCCGCGGGATACAAGCTCTGGTCGGGATACATCGTCCCGGCGTTATTCGCGTCGGCCGCGACCTGCCATCCACTCACGTAGATCGCCTTCAGTCCCGCCTGCACCTGTTGCACCGCCTGATTGCCGCTCATCGCACCCAACGCGTTAATGTACGGGTCGGTCTGCAGCAACTCCCACAGCCGTTCCGCTCCCATGCGCGCCAGCGTGTGCTCAATGTGAATCGAGCCCCGCAAACGCAATACATCGGCCGGCGTGTAGGGACGCTTCACGCCCTTCCAGCGCGGATTCGTCTCCCAATCCCCGGCCATCGCCGCTTGGGCCAAAGAATATTGCGCGACCCGATCCTGGGCGCTTAAGGTGTGCTCCATCTGATGTTGGGGAGGGAAGGAATGCGCGTTGTGTCCGTTTCCGTTGGCCGACATTGGGATTCTCCTGAGCAACTGATTGCGATCTACACTCTGCTTAAACCGGATCAAATTCACCGTTTACGATCATGGCTTCGCTGACTTGTCGAGCACGGCGGAACCGTTCTGCCTCTTCTGGCGCCTTTGCGGGCAAGGCGCTTAAAAGGCGCTCGAGTTCCTCATCGAATAGCTGCGTAACGAATTCCGGCGTATGCTTCACCGTCCGTCCCTGGTCATCCTGCACAGGAACCAGATCGCGATGCAGCACGCGCTGGGCAATCATCAGGCGATAAATACGGTCTGTGGCGAGATCTTCCATGTACCCGTCGAGCAGGCTGGCGCCCCTGCCGCTGAGCACGCCGTGCCGGTAGCGAATCACCGTTCGTACCGCGGCCCGCGTGCCGTTCACGGTGCGCGCGCCTACTCCCAGCGGCAGCGGCCGCAGGTCCGGATAGCGGCTCGCATTCTTCGGCCGCGCGTTGAGCTGATTCGGGTAAGGGAACTGAGCCACCGCAATCGCGTTCTGGTCAGGATGCCCGGTCCAGGCCCCATCCATCAGGCAGTCGGCTTCGTTCTTCTTGTCTTTTTCCAGTACGGCCAGCGCCCGCGCGTTCAACTCCGCATCTTCGCGGCTGGGATACAACGCGGTCATCCCGCCAATCGCAAGAATGCCGCGGTGGTGGCAAATCTCCGGCATCAGTTCCCGCAGGTTCTGAAAGAACGCTACGCTGTGCGGAATTGTGTTGCGATCGGGCAGCACCCAGTCCGGATCGTCGAGATTGAAATGGATCAGGCTTGCCATGTAATCCCAGCGCCCAAGATTCAATCCGATGATGTGATCGCGCAGGTTGTAAGCGAACTCCTCCATCTGAAAAGCCAGCGGGTGCGACTCCACGAGTGCCATGCACTTGATGTAGTCATGCGGCAGTCCGCGCCAGCGGGCCAGCGCCTGAAACAGATCGCGCCACCACAGTGCCTCCTCGGCGGACTCCGATTTCGGAATGTAGATGCATAGCGGATGCTCCAACTCCGCCGGGTCGATGCCGTAAAAGATGCGAGCCACATCAAACAACGAAGCGGAGACCAGTTCGGCAGGAATCAGGCCGGCCTGGTTCAGGTGCAATCCGCGCGGCCGCGTGAAAATCACCGTGCCATTTCGCTGAATGCCCACAGTGCGGTCGCGCTTCTTGTCGTGATAGCTGAGTTTGCCGCTTAGGCAGGACAAAATATTGGCGATACCCTTTTCATGATGCGTCCACTCGTTGACGCAAGAATCTTCCAGGTCGAGCATTACTCCCGGCGCGCCTGAGTTCAGCATCTTCACGCAAAGCTCGCCATCGTCGGCGGGACCGGTCATCTGGTTGCGCTGATCGCGGCACCACTCCGGCAATGTAATCCGCCACCCGTTGCGCACCGTGTCAGACGGAAAGCGGTGCCTGGGCTTATCGCCCTCGAAAGATCTCTGCAGCACTTCGACCCGTCGCAGCGCCAACTCTTGCTGACGCGGCGTGAACCTCTCGTGCAGCGGCAGGAAAAATTCCATAAAGCCGGCAGGCAAATCGCGTACCGGATCGAAACCGGCGGGTGCGGTGCTGATTGGATTCGTTAGCGTTTCGATTTCCATGGTGGCCGGTGCGGTTGGAGTCATATATTTATCTTGTTTGGTGTGTGCAATATAATGAACACATATTCATGATACTGGCGGATCGTATGTTGCCGGTATCGCGCGGTCAAGCGCATTGTTCAATAGGCAGAACATACATTCATTTTGTTGTACGTCTAAGGTTTTTGCTACCATAACGATTCGGCGGCGTTTTGAAGACCAATTCCAAAGACGAATCGCCTTCCGTTGCGGTAGAGCGCGCTCTGGCCATGCTGGAAGCGGTTGCCCACGAGCCCGAAGGCCTGAGCAATGCCGAAATCAGCCGCAAGCTTCAGATTCCAAAGAGTTCCGCCAGCTATATCCTGCGCACGCTCGAGACTCAGGGCTACCTCAATCGAGATGCCGCCAGCGGCAAATATCGCGTCGGTCTGAAGATCCTGAGTTTGAGCCGGGGCGCCCTGAGCGGCATTGACGTGCGAGAAGTGGCGCTGCCCATCATGCGCCATCTGGTGGAGAAAACCGGCCTCACCTGTCATCTCGCGATCCTCGACGGGCCCGAGGCGGTCTACATTGAGAAGGTCGAACCCCCGGGATTCATTCGGATGGACACCTGGGTGGGCCGCCGGATGCGCGTTCACGCTACCAGCGTGGGGAAAGCCCTGGTGGCGCATGTTGCGCCCGATAAACTCGAAAACATTATTGCCGAGCGGGCCATGGAGAGGCGCACTCCGAAAACGATCACCACGCTGCCGCGTCTATTGAAAGAGTTGGAGAAAGTTCGCAGCCAGGGCTATGCCGTGGACGACGAGGAAAATAACCTGGGAGCTCGCTGCGTGGGCGCCCCGGTATTCAATCAGCAGGGAGTAATCGAAGCCAGTGTGGGTCTGAGCGGAACGATTGGTCAAGTGAACTCCCAAACCATGCCGCGCATCATTGAAGCTTTGAAAGACGCGGCACGCCACGTCTCCATGCAGCTGGGATACCGCGCCCCGCACAGGCGACTCGGTGCATAACGTTTCTGCTTTCGCCGAGAACATTCCCCGCGAACATTCTCCGCGAACATTCCGCATGAGCGACGACGCTTCCATCCGCAAGGTCATCCAACACTACGGCGATGCAGACGAATCCTCCCGCCTTCGCACGGGATGGTTTCAACTAGAGCAAGCCCGAACGCAGGAACTGATTCTCCGCCACCTGCCACCGCCGCCAGCCTCAATCATCGATGCGGGCGGAGGCACGGGCGTTTATGCCTGCTGGCTCGCCAGCCGCGGCTATCAAGTACACCTGATTGATCCGGTGCCCAAACATGTCGAACAAGCGCGGGCTGCATCCGCTGGCCAGCCCGACCGTCCACTCGCGTCCGCCGAAATCGGAGACGCGCGCAAGCTCCTACAAGGCGACGCAACCGCGGATGCGGTGCTGCTCTTAGGTCCGCTCTATCATCTGGTCGAAAGGGAACAGCGTCTCGCCTGCCTGCGCGAAGTTCACCGCGTTCTGCGCCCGGGAGGAGTAGTGTTGGGCGCGGCCATCAGCCACTTCGCATCGGTGCTCGATTCCCTGTCGCACGGATTCTTCGACGACCCCGCGTTCGCACCAATCCTGTCGCTCGACTTGGAGGAAGGTCAACACCGCAACTCCACCGCCAATCCCCTGTACTTCACCGACGCGTTCTTTCATCGCCCCGAAGAACTCTCGCAGGAATTTCTAGCTGCCGGCTTTCGCGTGCTGGAGTTGATAGCCATCGAGGGTCCGGGATGGCTGGCGAGTGACTTCGACCGCCTGTGGAACGATCCGCAACAACGCGAACGTCTGCTGGCGGTAGTACGAAAAGTGGAGAGCGAACCTTCGGTGCTCGGCGCGAGCTCGCACATCATGTGCATCGCGCGAAAATAGAGAGGCTAATATTTCACAATCGCCGCGAACGATTTCGGATCCAGCGACGCTCCGCCAACCAGCGCCCCATCAATTTCTTCTTGCGACATAAGCGCCGAGACGTTGTCCGGCTTCACCGATCCCCCGTAAAGAATGCGCAACTTCCCGGCAAACTCTTCGCCGAAAATCTCAGCCGCTTCGCGCCGGATCACCGCATGAGCCTCGGCCGCCAGCTCCGGTGTCGCTGTCTTGCCCGTGCCAATTGCCCATACCGGCTCGTAGGCAACGATGAGCTTCACCGCTTTCTTCGCCGAGACCGCATGAAACGCGCGCACGCACTGGCGGCGCAAAACGTCGTCGGTGAGTCCAGCCTCACGCTCTTCCAAAACTTCACCGACGCAACAGATCGGAATCAATCCCGCTTCCAGCGCCATTTTCAATCGCAGATTCACAGTGTCATCGGTCTCGCCAAAATACTGCCGGCGCTCGGAGTGGCCGATGATCACGTGCGTCGCGCCCACTGCCAGCAGCTGCGCCGCGGATGTTTCTCCCGTGAACGCACCCTCTTCTTTCCAGTGCACATTCTGTCCGCCGATTGCGACGTTCGACGCCATCGCGGATTCAATCGCCGCGGGCAGATCCAAAAACGACGGGCATACCACAATCTCGTCACGAGTATGTCCGGAGACGAGTGGCAAAAAGGCGCGGAAGAAGTCGCGAGTCTGGTCCGGGGTCTTGTACATCTTCCAGTTGGCGGCCATCACTTTGATTCTAGGCATAGCGTCTAATTGATACCTCGGTGAAGGGTTATGTGGATCGGCCGGTGCGGAGTTTCTGGGCTAAGAACCAAGCTAAGAACCCGATTAAGGAATGAGTCGCGGGCCCTAGCGCGACCGATGACCGGTGCCGGCGGGCCGATGTCCCACATCCGTGATTCCTTCCGCTTCCTTTTTTTTCTCGGTGAGCGCTTCAACTCCCGGCAGCTTCTTACCTTCCAGGAATTCGAGCGACGCCCCGCCTCCGGTAGAAATGTGCGTGATCTTATCGGCCACGTTCGCCGCGTGCACGGCGGCGACCGAGTCGCCGCCGCCCACAATTGAGATGGCGCCGCCATTGTCGGCGACGGCCTGCGCAATCTTGAACGTCCCGCGCGAGAATCCCGGAACCTCGAACACCCCCATCGGTCCGTTCCACACAATGGTCCGTGCCGTGGAAATCTCCTCGGAGAACAACTCAATCGTCTTCGGCCCAATATCGAGCGCCATCTTGTCGGCCGGGATGGACTGGCCTTCGCCAATCTGCTGCACCACCGCATTTGGCTCGGGCTTCATCGCGACCACGTGATCCACCGGCAACAGAAATCGCAAATTCCGTTTCTTCGCCTCCGCCAGCAATTGCTTCGCGAGGTCAACCTTATCCGCTTCGAGCAGCGACTTGCCGATCTCCAGCCCCTGCGCCTTCAGAAACGTATAAGCCATGCCTCCGCCGATGATCAGCGAATTCACTTTGTCCATCAGATGGCGAATCACTCCGATCTTGTCTCCAACCTTCGCGCCGCCAAGGATTGCGACGAACGGCTCCTCCGGATGTTCCAGGGCTTTGCCCAAATATTTCAGCTCTTTTTCCATGAGCAGCCCGGCGGCGGATTGCTTCACGAACTTTGTGATTCCCACGGTCGAGGCGTGCGCGCGATGCGCGGTCCCAAACGCATCGTTCACGTAGTACTCCGCCAGGTTCGCCAGTTGCCGGGAGAATTTTTCGTCGTTCGCTTCTTCTTCGGCGTGGAAGCGCAGGTTCTCCAGCAGGAGCGTCTGGCCTTTTTCGAGCTGGGTTGCAACTTCTTCCGCCTCAGGCCCGACACATTCTGGACAGAAGCCGACATTTTCACCGCGCGCCAGTTCCTTGTCCAGCAGCATGCGCAGCCGTTCCGCCACCGGCTTCAGGCTCAGTTTCGGATTAGGTTTGCCCTTAGGCCGGCCCAAGTGCGAAGCCAGAATCAGGCGCGCTCCGTGCCGCAAGGCGTACTCAATCGTGGGCAAAGTTTCGCGGATGCGGGTGTCGTCCATCACGCGCCCGTCTTCCAGCGGCACGTTGAAATCCACGCGCATAAATATTCGGTTGTTGTTCAGCGGAAGATCACGAATGGAGAGCTTGGACATGGCTGGTCGTCCTTCTATCGGCGATTGTATGTGGCGGTCGAGTGCCCGATCCTAACGCCGCGTTTTGTTTGCGGCGCCAGGATGGATTCCGTAACCTACAGACCCTTACCGGCAATGTACTTGATCAAATCGCGCACGCGGCAGGAGTATCCCCACTCGTTGTCGTACCAGGAGATTACCTTCACACAGTTACTTCCAACCACGAGGGTCATGCCCGCGTCCACGATCGAGGAGCGGCTGTCGCCTTTGAAATCTGACGACACCAGTTCGTCCGCTTCAAAGCCAAGATAGCCCTTCAGCGGCCCGGACTCTGAAGCCTTCTTCAACGCCGCATTCACTTCTTCCTTCGTCGTCTTTTTCTCGACCCACACTACCAGGTCAACCACTGAAACGTTCGGAGTCGGCACGCGCATGGCAAACCCGTCCAACTTTCCTGCCAGTTCCGGAATGACCAGTTTGAGGGCCTTCGCTGCACCGGTGGAAGTGGGAATCATGTTAATCGCTGCCGCGCGCGCCCGCCGAAGATCCTTGTGCGGGAAATCGAGAATCACCTGATCGTTGGTATAGGAATGAATCGTTGTCATCGTGCCGCTGACGATTTTGAATTCGTCCTGCAGAACTTTGGCCACGGGCGCCAGGCAATTCGTGGTGCACGAAGCGTTCGAAATAATGTTGTGCTTCGCGCCATCATATTTTTCATGGTTCACGCCCAACACCAGCGTGATGTCCTCATTCTTCGCCGGAGCGGAAATGATAACTTTCTTCACCGATCCCCGCAGATGCTTCTTGGCGTCGCCGGCGTCGGTGAAGCGGCCAGTCGATTCGACCACCACTTGCGCGCCCACCGAATCCCACGGAAGGGCAGCGGGATCTTTTTCTTTGAACACCTTGATGGTCTTGCCGTCCACCGTGATGCTGTCGGATCCGGCGGAGACTTCGTTCTGCAGATTTCCCAGAACTGAATCGTATTTCAAAAGATGGGCCAGAGTTTTCGGGTCCGTCAGGTCATTCACCGCGACGAAGTCCAGATTCGAATCCTTCAACGAAGCGCGCAGGACATTCCGGCCAATTCTTCCGAAGCCATTAATGCCAACTTTGATTGCCCATGGTTCCTCCCTAAATTTATGAAGGCGTTATCAGGTGTGCTCAACGATTGAGATGTAAACCAATGATGTTAGCAGGGAAGGGGAAGCGACGTAAATGATGACGGACCGTAAAATGGCCAGGATCGTCGTAGCGCAGACCGTCGTAGCGCAGACCGTCGTAGCGCCGGCATCCTGCCGGCTGTCGCGCGAGCGTCCCTCCCGCACACCGAGACCCCTATCCCTGCCGCTTTGATTACCACCAATATCTCGGCTCGAGTTTTTCACGGGGCTACGGAGTCGCCACCGTCTCGGCTTTATGTTTTTTCGCCAGCGCGCGGTGGATGTCCGGCCAGAATTCCTTCACCACGATTGTGATGGTGTCATAGCTGATTTGGGAGCCCCACACGCTGGCCGTATTCTTCAGAGTTCGGTCGGAAGGCACGAACATGTGCGGGTTGGTCGGCGTGCTGATGTATGTACTCCGTGGATGGTAACTATATGTCGAGATCGAAGCCGACAAAGCGCTGCCAACAACCTCAGAGTAGTTGAACTGCGAATTGCCGGAATCGGTCCGAGTCACGAAGATTCGACTGACCGCATACACAGTCCGTCGCGTAAACCCGCCCTTGCTCGACTGGAAGAAGCGAGGGTCCTGGTGCAGAAGCGAAGGAAGAACAGCACCCGTCATGAAATTCTCTATGGTCCCGTCAGCGGCGGCCGTTCCGAAGCGTTTTCCGTAGGCTTCCCAGCCTTGCCCATAGCCGGGCTCGCTATTGTCCGCCTGGCTGAACGCCGACAGGAAGGCCCACCAGGGATATTGCACGGGATCGAACGTTCCTCGCGCCACAACTCCAAATTTTTGTTTTGCGGTCAGCGGCGGAAGCTGCGCGGTATTTTCGATGCTCAGAAAATTTGGCAGGGTATAGAAGAGCCGGTCGTTCGAGGTCCCGGCGACCTTGCCCTGGCCTTGGCCCGTGGCTTCGGCGTTTTTCTTATCTTTGTCTGTGCCGGCCTTGTCGTCTTTCTTATCCTGATCATTCTTATCTTCTGCCGTCGACTGGCCCGAAGAGGTAGCCTGATCCTTCGTTGGGGATTGCGGTTGTGCTTGGGTCGACGAATCAGGGCCAGACGGAGTCGCGGTCTGTTGTGCGCCTCCCGGCAACGTGAAGAGGCTGGCGAGCGCAAAGCAGGTCACTAGTCTTGCGACGATCGGAATCGACAAAAACTCCCCCAAATGCAACAGATGCGCGACTTTAGATAGTGATTTCTTTTATTCTACAACCCTGGTGCTTTCCCTTCGTGCCATTGCCAGATCTTTTACATAGGTTTACAAGGCTGATTTACAGGGCTTCAACCCTAGATGGAACTGGGCGGTGCGGGCGGTGCTTGTTGTTACTCATCCCCATCGGCGCTCGAAGTAGAATTCAGTTTCCGCCGCCGGGGTTCGCGGGCACATGCCTCGACCTTCGGTCCTGAGTTTGCATGAAGTCAGGGTTTAAGCGAACATTGAAAGGCTAGTCCGAACTCATTCGTTTTCAAAAGCGAGGAAATTATGGCAGAACCAACCTACGAAGAATTAAAAGCGAAGCTCTCTCAACTCGAAAAGGAAGTCGAAACCAAGAAACGCAGCGGTGACTTGATCTTCAAAGTCGGCGAAAAAGGCGGTGTCAGCGTCTATGGCCTGGGCCGCTTTCCGGTCACTCTTTACTACGAGCAGTGGAACCGCCTCCTGGGAGCCGCCAATGAAATCAAGTCCTTCATGGAAGAAAACAAGTCCAAGCTAAAATTAAAAGACCAAGGCTGACTGAGGTAGATTCACGAGTTACCAAAAGTACCCAACTGTGAACTGAGAACTGGGGACTGAGAACCGCTTTTGGGTCTATAATCAAAACACCGTGCCCAAGTATTCCATAGTAGTCCCGCTGCACAACGAGCAGGAGAATGTCACCGACCTCTACGACCGTCTGAAGGCCGTAATGGAGGCTCACGGGGAAAGCTTCGAAATCGTTTTAGTGGACGACGGCTCCAAAGACCGCACCTTCGACACGCTTCGTGAAATCGCCGCGGTCGATAGCCGCGTCACCGTGGTCAAGCTGCGCCGTAACTTCGGCCAGACCGCCGGCCTGGCAGCCGGTTTCGATCACGCCCGTGGCGAGTACATCATCGCCATGGACGGCGATCTGCAGCACGATCCCAACGACATTCCGTTATTCCTGGAAAAAATTGCGGCCGGCTACGACATTGTCAGCGGATGGCGCAAAGTGCGCGTCAACAACTTCTGGATGCGCCGCATTCCTTCGCGTATTGCCAACTGGATGATGGCCAAGATCAGCGGCGTCAACATCCACGACTTCGGCACCACCTTCAAAGCCTACCGTCGCGATATTCTCGAACAGGTCCCGCTCTACGGCGAACTACATCGCTTCATTCCCGCGCTGGCCTCGTGGCACGGTGCCACGATTTGCGAAGTGGCCATCCGCAATGTGAACCGGGAGCGCGGAGTTTCGCACTACGGCATCACCCGGACCTTCCGCGTTTTTTTCGACCTGCTGACCATTCGCTTCCTGCTGCGTTATTTATCGCGGCCCCTGCACTTTTTTGGCAGCATCGGGATGATGAGCATTTTCAGCGGCAGCGCCATTGTGGTCTGGCTCGGTGTGGAAAAATTCCTGCGCCACGTCCCAGTAATGGAAGCGCACGGCCCGCTGATGATGGCCGCAATGGGCTTCCTGCTCGGCGGATTAAACCTGCTGGCCATCGGATTGTTAGGCGAAATGCAAGTCCGCCACTACCACGAGCCCAGCCGGCGCGCCCCTTACTCCGTCGATCGCGTCCTCCGCGCCCAAAGCGAAGAGCACAGCGTCTCCGAATAGCACGGCTCGCGTAGGGACAGCCGCCTCGGCTGTCATTCGGGCGCAGCCCGAATGTTCCTCCTACGCCTCCTGGCTATACTTCTTCAGACCGACATGTTCAGACCGACATGAATGAAGTTGTCGATTTCGTAGAGACGCCGCTTGCTACGTCTCTCTGACCACGGGCACGCCTGCCAATTCCCAACCGATCTTCGCCATGTTGCTCGATTGGCGAAACGTTATAATAACGAGTTTGCCGCTGTCAGCGGTTTTTCCTGCATGGAGAAAGCCATCCAGCACGAATTGCAGTTAGCCCGCCGCATGTCCCGGCTCGGCACCGAGACTGCGTTCGAAGTTCTGAATAAAGCGCGCGCTCTCGAGCGCCAGGGCAAGAGCATCATTCATCTCGAAATTGGCGAGCCCGATTTCGACACGCCCGCAAACGTGATCGACGCAGGTGTGAATGCTCTGCGCGACGGCTGGACGCACTACGGTCCGTCCGCCGGATTGCCCGACCTGCGGCAAGCCATTGCCGGATACGTCAGCCGCACCCGCGGCGTGAAAGTCACGAGCGATGAAGTGGTTGTAGTTCCCGGCGGTAAGCCAATTATTTTCTTTACGATCCTGTCCTTAATTGATGAGGGAGATGAGGTCATCTATCCCAATCCCGGCTTTCCCATTTATGAGTCGATGATCCACTATGTGGGTGGACGCGCCGTGCCCATCCACCTGCGCGAAGACCGGGACTTCTCGCTCGATGTCAGTGAACTGTCATCCCTCATCACCGACCGCACCAGGCTCATCATCCTAAATTCACCACAGAATCCTACTGGCGGAGTTCTGGAGCGCCCCGAGATCGAGCAGATCGCGAGAATCATCGGCGACCGCAACATCATGATCCTCTCGGACGAAATCTACAGCCGCCTGCTGTTCGATGGTGGCCAGCACTTCTCCATCATGTCGGTGCCCGGGATGCAAGAGCGCACCATCCTGCTCGATGGCTTCTCGAAAACCTACGCTATGACTGGATGGCGCATGGGCTATGGGGTGATGCGTCCCGACCTCGCCGCGCACATGACACGCCTCATGACCAACTCCAACTCCTGCACGGCGAGCTTCACGCAGGTCGCGGGTATCGAGGCCATTCGTGGCGATCAGAGTTCCGTCGACCGTATGCGCGACGAATTCCAACGCCGCCGCGACGTCTTCGTCGCCGGACTGAACCAGATCAAAGGCTTCTCCTGCCGCATGCCCAAGGGTGCGTTCTACGTTTTCCCCAACATCAAGCAAACGGGATGGAAATCGAAAGCGCTGGCCGACGCCTTACTGGAACAGGCAGGAGTAGCCGCGCTCTCCGGCACCGCCTTCGGAGAATTCGGCGAAGGCTATCTCCGCTTCAGCGTCGCGAACTCGCTGGAGAACCTGCAGCAGGCCCTCGAACGCCTCGACCAGTGGACGAAGAAGAACCTCTGAAGCGGGGAGTCGGCGGGGGCGAAACTTTGCGCTTTGCATCGCGGCGTCATCCGAAGTCCCGGCGCAGTTCAGCCGGGCGAAGGATCGCCACACGGAACGATGATCGTCGAAATTTAGATCGTACTGCGTTCGGAGATTCTTCATGCCGGACAAGAGTGGTGCAGCGAAGTCAAAAAAGCCGAAGTCCAGCCGTCCACAAATGCCCGGCTATGGTCTGCCCAAAGGTAGCAAGGGGCTGCTGCCTTGGTCTTGGGCTGAGCAGCGCCTGAAGAAATCGCACAACTACTGGATCACCACCGTCAAGCCGGACGGTTCTCCTCATACTATGATCGTCTGGGGTCTGTGGCAGGATGGATGTTTCCTCTTCAGCACCGGCAGCAAGTCGCGCAAAGCACGCAACCTGGAGCGGAACTCGAACTGCGTCGTCTGTACTGAGCACGCTTATGAAGCCGTGATCGTCGAAGGCGTCGCGGAAATCGCAGATGTGGCTGCGCGGCGCAAATTCCTTGCAATCTACGAGAAGAAGTACAAGTTCGACATGTCATCCATGAAAGCTGACATCCTTTCGATGAAGGAGCCCGTGTTTGCGGTTCGTCCGCGCATCGTGTTCGCCCTGTGGGAGAAGCATTTTCAAAGCAAATCGACCCGCTGGAAATTCGAATAGCCTGGACATGTGGTGCTGCGGTTCTCCGAGCTCCTCTCTTATTTAGTCTTATGCTCGTTACCTTCGTTACCCCTGCCGCACCTTTACGGCTACTCGGCATTGCGAATCCCCCACCTATAATTCTGGTCGTGCCTTAAACAAGCCTGGACCTCGTCTCGTAAGTAGTCCATCTCGTTCATGGGAAACAAATCGCGACAGAATTCGAAGGAGCAGACAGCGCCGTGGATCTACAATCCCTGGCTCGATCTGATCGTGGGTTGTGGAGCGTGGTCGGCTCCACTCTTGCTGCTCTCGTATTTTTCGCTGGCTTCAGAGGCACGCACCTGGTCGGTCGCGTTCTACGTACTGGCGCTCTTCTTTAACTATCCGCACTACATGGCGACAATTTACCGCGCCTACCATCGCTCCGAAGATTTTGAGAAGTACCGCATCTTTACGGTCCATATCACGGCGCTGCTGTTGCTCACGCTTCTGCTGTCGCATTTCTGGCTGCGTCTTCTTCCCTGGATATTCACTATTTATTTGACTTGGAGTCCGTGGCATTACAGCGGACAGAATTATGGCCTGTTCATGATGTTCGCTCGAAGGGCCGGAGCGGATCCTGATAAAGCGGGACGGCGAGCCATATATGGCGCTTTTATTGTGTCATATCTGATTTTGTTCCTTGGATTTCACACGGGGCCTTCAACCGACCCCCTTTTCCTGTCCCTTGGGATTCCGCAAGTAGTCAGCCGATGGGAGCAGATTGTGCTGTGCGTAGCGTTTGCTGGGCTCTCGGTGTTCGGGCTTCAGCGCCTGGCGCGTACCACGGGATGGCGAAGGCTGATCCCCTCCTTGACGCTGTTCTCGTCGCAGTTCCTTTGGTTTCTGCTGCCGTCGGTGATATCGCTGATCAAGGGCTGGGAAATCCCGCAGAACCGCTACAGTACGGGCGTGCTGGCGGTGATGCATTCCGCGCAATATCTCTGGATCACCAGTTACTATGCGCGCCGTGAAGCCGCCGGAGAGTCAGCGGTCTCCTCCGCGGGAAAAAACCAGCGCAACTGGCGGCCACTGGCGTATTTCGGCGTACTCATCATTGGCGGCATTGCCCTGTTCGTTCCGGGTCCGTGGGTGGCGAGCCGCGCCTTTCATTATGATTTCGCGGCCAGCTTCCTGATCTTTACTGCGTTGGTGAACATTCATCACTTCATTCTCGACGGCGCCATCTGGAAGCTGCGCGATGGGCGAATCGCATCTTTGTTGCTGAATTCGCGGGAGCGGGTAGCGGATGTTGCCGCCGGGGCCGGAGGCTCTTTGCCGCAATGGGTCGATGGCTTGTGGGAAGAAGTGCCGCCGCCCGTTCGCTGCGGCTCGGTACTGCGCTGGTGCTGCTAGTCTGGGGAACGGTCGACCAGGCTCACTACTATCTTGCGCTGCGCACCGATGACCTGCACGATCTCCAGCGGGCGGCCGCTCTCGATTCATTTGACAGCTCGTTGCAGATGCGCATGGCAGAACGGGCGATGGAAGATGGCCAGCCGCTGCAGGCTGAATCCTCGTGGAGAAGGGCAGTGCAAGTCAATCCCGCCGATCCCGCGGCTCGTCAGGCCCTGTTGCGCTTTCTGATCGATCAGAACCGGTTTGACGAAGCTTTCGATCTTACTACTGCCTCACTCAAGTACACGCCGAGAGATGCCAATCTGCTGGTTAATCGTGGTTTCCTTGCCCTGCGGCGAGGGCATGCTGACGTAGCCCTGGTGAGTTGGAACGAGGCCCTGGCGGCGGACCCGGACCAATCGTTCGCCCATCTGTTTCTCGCGGAAGAACTCGATCGGGAGGATAAGGCCCAAGCTGCAGCCTCTCACTACGGCGCGTTCCTGGAAAAGATTGCGCGGCAGCCGCGACAGAACCGTCCTGCTCCAGACAAGGTCATCGCCATCGTGTTGCGCATGGCCGATTGTCAGTCCCGTGCTTCGCAGGTGGGACTGGCTATCCAGTCATATCGCCTCGCGGAGAAGCTTGGCGCGCAGACCGGCCAGAGCAAGCTTGAAAGTGTGGCGGACGTGAATGAGGCCGCGCTTCAGGCCAAGGCCGGCAAGTTGACGGAAGCTCTCCTGCTTTACCAGCAGGCGCTGCAGTTGGACAGCTCCGCGGGAGATGATAGTGCCAGCGCGCAAGATTGGTTCAGCTATGGCCTATTTCTTGATCAGGCTGGATTTCCAGCGCGCCTGGCGTATGCCTGCATCGTGAAATCGGAAAATATAACACGTTCGCTTCCCGCTCCCTCCGTAACCAATTCGTCGGCAGCAGTTCGAAAGCAAATGGAAAAGCGACTAGGGGCAGGGGCGTCCTCGATTCGCCGCGATCCTGAACGATTGTTACAGGAAGCCTTGGCGCTTCGGTACTGACGCTTCGGCACTGAATGTCCATCACCCAATCCCGCTTGATCATGCTTCGCCGAGACGAGTCAGCCAGTTGACACCCCGATGATCCTGCTCAACAATGAAGCATCCCTGTAATGATTCGATAACCTCCCAAGGAGCAAGACGGTATGGCCGATGAAGGCGATTTACAGATGGAACATCAATCGAACGCCGGCAAGTGGGTTCTGATTGTGCTGGCAGTGTTAGTGGTGGCGGCGTTCGGATATGCCCAATACATGACGCACTCCAACGTGGAGAATCTTACAGAAGAGCTTAAGCTCAGCCGCGCGCAAGTAAAAGAGTTGCAGAATCGAATGCAGACTGCTGAGGCCCAGGAAGAAACGCTGGCCCGCGAGGCTGGCATGACCAAGAAGCAACTCTCGCAGCGCACTGCCGACTTGCAGGCGGAGCAGAAGGCCGCCGAAACTCGTTTGGAGAGTGAACAGAAAGCTCAGATCAACGCGGTGAGCGGAGAAATATCGGGAGTAAAGACAGACGTCGGGGGCGTCAAAACCGACGTCGCTTCGACCAAGGCCGATCTGGATGCCACCAAAGCCAAGTTGCAAAGCACGATTGGCGATCTAGGCGTGCAGAGCGGATTGATCGCGCACACGCAGGGTGACTTGGAGACGCTGAAGCACAAGGGCGACCGCAACTACTACGAGTTCACTCTGCTGAAGGGCGCCAAGCCGCAGCCGGTGTCCACGGTGAGCTTGCAACTCAAAAAGGCTGACATGAAGAAAGGTAAATTCACGGTGAACGTCACCGCGGATGACCGCACCATCGAAAAGAAGGACCGCAACGTCGCCGAGCCCATTCAGTTTTATTCTGGACGGGATCATCTGCTCTTTGAGCTGGTGGTATGGAGCGTGGACAAGAACAAAGCCACGGGATATTTGAGCACGCCGAAAAATGCTCCCGTGCCCGTGACCGCGAATTAAGACCGCGAACGAAACACTCAATCATGAGCGGAGCCTTTTTCCCCGGCAGCCACGTGCTGCTGCAGATCGTGCTGCGCACCGGCGTGATTTACGTGCTGGTGCTGATTGGCGTGCGCCTGAGCGGCAAGCGCGAAGTTGGGCAGATGACCCCATTCGATCTGACCCTTCTGCTTTTGTTGTCGAACTCGGTGCAGAATGCCATGACGGGGCCCGACACTTCGCTGCTCGGAGGCGCGGTGGCGGCGGCCACGCTGCTGATCTTAAATTATTTGGTAGCGGATGTTTCCGGCGGCAGCCGCCGATTCCGCCGCCTCATCGAGGGCGAGCCCAGTCTCTTAGTACACGATGGCAAGATCATTGAACCACACCTGGCGCGGGAACACGTCAGCATGGATGAACTGCACCGGGCTCTGCGCGAGCACGGCATCAATAGTTGCGATCAAGTGGCGCTAGCAGTACTCGAAGTGGACGGATCAATCAGCTGCCTGAAGTATGACGAGATCAAGCCGGACGCGAGTACACATCTGGTGCGGCGAAGATTTCTTCAGAAGAAATCTTAGAGACGTTGCTTGCAACGCCTCTACGTGAGCGTCAATCTGGTCAATCGACTTTTAGAAACTTCACACAAACTGGCGAAGCTACGTCCAACACTCTTCCCGTGGGAGTTAGGCGTCCGGTTTTGGCGTCGATCCGGAATACGACGATGTTGTCGGACTTTTGATTTTCCGCAAATAGAAACTTACCCGTGGGATCGATTGCGAAGCTGCGCGGGATCTTGCCCTGGGTCGGCGTATATTCGACCGGCGTCAGCGTGCCTTTGCCGGGATCGATTGCGAAAACGGTGATGGTGTCGCTTCCGCGGTTGGAGGCGTAGAGGAACTTGCCGGAGGGATGCATCTGAATTTCGGCGTCGTCATTTTGGCCGGTGAAGTCTTTGGGTAGCGTCGAAATTGTTTGCAGCGGATGCAGCGTCCCCGTCTTTTCGTCGTTGGAAAATGCCGTCACTGTGGACTTCATTTCTGAAATTACATAGGCGAATTTTCCTGTCGGGCTCAGGACGAAGTGACGCGGGCCGGACCCGGGATCGAACGTGGCGAACGGTGGGTTGTTTGGCGTGAGCGAACCGCTCGCGCTGTCGAACTTGTAGACGAATAATTCGTCGAGGCCAAGGTCGTCAACCATGGCGAAGCGGTTGTCGGGCGAGAGATCGATGGAGTGGGCGTGGGCTTTTTCCTGGCGCTGCGGATTCGTACCGTGGCCGTCGTGCTGAATGAAAGCCGAGGCCTCGCCGAGCTTTCCATCCGGCAGCACAGGAAATACCGCGATGCTGCCGCCAGTATAGTTCGCCACTAAAACATATTTTCCCGTTTTGTCGACCGTGATGTAACAGGGATCGGCGCCGCGCGACGGCACTTCGTTCAGGAACGTAAGCTTGCCGGTGGCATGATCGATAGAGAAGGCGCTGACGCCGCCGCTGTTCGGGCCCTTGTAATTGCCCACCTCGTTCACCGCGTAAAGAAACCGGCCGCTGGGATGCAGAGCGACGAACGATGGATTGGTTGTCTCGGCCCCCAAGCCTAGGGAAGTGATCTCAGCGGTGTCCGGGTCAAAGCGGTAGGCGTAGATGCCTTTGCTCTTGCTGCCGTCTTCGGTGTAGGTGCCGACGTAGAAAATATATTTGCCGTGCGATTCGGCAGCCGCAGCCGCCGCGGCGAGAAGCGTCGGGAGCAAAAGTGCGGACAACAAAGGCAGGATGCGGAGAGGACTCCGGGAAATCTTCATGCTGTTATAAAAACGCATTCGGCGGCATTTGCGCAAGCGGTTCCGCGATAGCTTTGACTGGCGCTGAACAAAAAAGCGGCGAGCTGCGCTCGCGGACAGCCGGGGGCGGCTGTCCCCACATTCATACATTCACATCCAGACAGCCACACGTCACATACCTTTCGAGGCTACTTGGTTAGAGTTATCGGCACCGTCTGGTCGTAGGGCCAGATGACGACGCTGATCGACTTGCGCTGGTTGAACGCGTCCAAAGTTATGGGGAAGGCCACGATAACGGTGCGGATTGTGCTCTCGCCCGGCTGGATTTTAGTTTCCGGCGGGAGGGCGGGTTGCGCGCCATTTTTCAGCGCGGGGAACGCCTGATAATACCGGTCGAAATCGACGGCGGAAACGGCGTCGGCAGTGGAGTCTCCGCTGGGAGACTGGAGCTTGCTCTCGATGGTGTGGACGTAGAGAATCTTGTCGCTGGTGTTGTGGAGAATAAAAGTCAGGGCGACCATGGTCGAGCCCTGCCCGGGAATTTCGACGGCGGCCACGTTGTCGAGAACGCCGGAGGCTTGCGGCGTGGCACGCTTCAGGAACGAAGCGATCAGGACCACGACCAGCACAAGGCCAATGGCAATGATCACGATCTTGGCTGGCGGCAGATTCTTTTTCGCCGTGCCGTACTCTTCGCCAATGTTGATGGTTGGGCCCTTGCTGGTTGGAGCAGCGGCGCCGGCTAGTGGCGCAGGGTGCGGAGTGGGCGGCGGCGGAGGGACAGGAGTCCGGTCAGGCATAGGCGCTTCTCGCAACGCTGATTCTACTTCAGATGCGCCTTCCGGCGTGGAACCAGCGGCCAGCGATATGGGATCGTGATACTCCGCGAGAATGTCCTGTCCCCTAAGCTTTGCCATGAGAGCCTCAAAGGCTGATCTCGAATTCTCGACTTGATTTGTGCCTACCGTGGTGCCAACCACGCAGCAACCCAGCACTTCTTTGGGAAAATTCCCGATGTGCCAGCGAATCTCAGTCCGGCCCGGGACGTTGAGCACCTCGGGACAGATGTACCCGAGATGCGGCGACATGGTTAGCGCGACGTGATAGAGTCCGGCTTCGATGCAGGGGTGGCCCGAGTAAAACGGCGTATAGCGGGATGGTTCCAGGCAATAGCATTCCTTGACGCCATCCAGCCAGAATTCTCCGGTGATTGACTCGCTGGTTTCCACCTTGCGAAGTATGTCTACTTTCATTTTCCAACTAGGAGGGCGCAGGAACGGCAGTACGATTCGCGTGGTCAATCGAGTTTTGGAGGTTTGCGCAATCGTCTCGGCTGGATATCTCATGTAATTTTTTTTGGTTCAAATCAATAAAATCCCTACTTTGTTTGGGTTACGGGCAGAGATATACCTCGCCGACGTGCAAAATATTGAGGCTAAATGAGTTATCGGTAAAATCTTAAGGAATAAGGACTTAGAGGCGATTCTTTGAGCGCTCAGCAGGGTTGCGGGCCTCGATGCGGAATTCGCGCACATGCCTTACAGCTTGCTGTAATTCACAGGGTTGAGTAAAGGTTGTTCGTCACAACAAGCGAATTAAATCTGTGGAAATCGATTCACACGCGAATCCCACCCTTCAACGAACCAAGACTGAGCCAGCCCGCCCTGGCAAGAGAAATGCGATACCATCCATGCTGCTGTGGAGGGAACTCACGATGAACGTGGAATCTAACATGCTACTCATACAGGCATTGCTGCTCGTCTTGATCGTTTTGGTATGGCAGGTGTTTAGGTGGCTGAAGGTGGTTGCAATGAACCTCGGCTGCAATCCAAAACGCACTGAACGCATCAATCTCTTGCTGAACCAACTAGACCGCACGAACCTTAGTGCTTCAGAGAAGGAAAAACTTGACGAGGAATTCAAGGAGTTGTGCGAGTACGAAAGGTTTGAAGTTCCTTGCAAAGCCGGACAGGGAATCAGAATTATTGAACGACTGCAGGACATAACCAAACTGCTTGAGGCTAAACTTTGAAAAAGAGGGAGAAAAAATGCCAGACGAAGAGAAACACAGATCATGTAAGCACAAAGATGATGACGGCAGCCCATGTCTTGGCACGCAGACTTTCACGCGCAACGTTGGTCTTCCCGGTTTTCATGCTGGGAAGAAAACGAAGACCGGAGAAATTGTTTGGGGATCAAACGAGCGGCGCAATGGTTGGGTCTGCAATGTTGATGCAGAACATTTTGATCCGGCAACCTGCTGAAAAATTGATTCGCAGCGTATTTTCCTTTCTGTTGTTCATCGTTGCTGATGTTGAACGGTTTGATTCCCGGCGCTTTTGTGGCCTCCGGTTGTAACTCGATGCCGGGTGCCCTAGGTCTCGGCCTTCCTATATCTCGCAAAAATGGCGAGACCCTTCGACTCCGCTCAGGGCAGGCTATCGGTCCCCCCCCCGGCTTTCCTGTCAGCGATTAAGAACAGCAGATTCCTCCGCTACGCCGTCGCTGGCGCTCCGGCTTCGGTCGGAATGACAGGGGTTTGTTCGGGAGCGAAGCTAGGGGGCGAAGCTGGGGAGCTGCACGGCAACTTAAATGGGGCGACATCGCCGCCGTCCGCGGAATCCCATCCTTCAAAGAACGAAGGGGGGCTGCCTTCGGACTGGCACGCACCGGCCCTGTAGGAATAACAACAATATCTTGTTCCGGGAGCGAAACTGGGGCGGACGGGGTACGTTCCCGAGTCTCCGAAGATTATCGGCTGTCCCTCCGAGTCTGTGTCATATCTTTTCTTTCGCCCCTTCCGGGGCTTGTCCATTTTTGATTTCTCCACCCACGGCTTGCGCGCCGTGGGCTGCATTCTTTCGCCGCTTCGCGGCTGAGACGCAAGACGTTAACCCGGCGCTGGAAGCGCCGGGCTATTTTCAGATGTCCCTGACGGGACAGGAACGCCGGGTGCCCCAGGTCTCGGCCTTCCCATGTCTCGCAAAAACGGCGAGACATGGGGCACCCATCGTCGTCACATTGTCGTCACATTATCGTCATATTATCGAGCCACTATCGGGCGGCCCATGCGCTCAGGTGACGGTGAAATGTCTCGATCAGGCCGCTGGTGGTCGGATTTTCATCACCAGAATGTCCGTATCGTTAATCCGCACTGGACCTACCGCTCCGCATAAGTAGCATCGAAAACTGCTCCAGCGCCACTGTTCGGGTGACTCCACCAATCCGCGGGTCACCGGATTGCGATGGATGTATCCCAGCTTCTCGATTCGCTTCTTCTCAGTCCAAACATTGAAATCATAAAAACGCGCCTGCCAGAATCGATTCGGCTTCCTGGGGACTACACTGGGGGTGCCCCATGTCTCGCCGTTTTTGCGAGACATGGGAATGCCGTCACCCTCCAAACTCCTCACAAACCCGAGCTTTAATGCCTGAATTGCCGTCAACAATGTCTCCCGCTGCGGCTCGCTGAGCAAGAGATGAACGTGTTCCGGCATGACGACGTACCCCAACACCACGAGACGATAACGGCGGCGGACCCGGTCCAGAATCTTCAGGAATAAATCACAGTGGGCTTCGTTCTTGAAGAGAGGGCGGCGGCGGTAACAACTGAATGTCAGGAAGTGTAGATCGTTACCGCCGTAGAATCGGTGGAGGCCTTCGGTCATGGATGGAGGGTAGTGGAATCGGAACGGGCTGTCTGTGACGAGTGAACATTTGAGGTAGCCCCTCCCAGGTCTCGCAAAACCAGCGAGACCTGGGGCACCCCAGTTCGTTATTTCGTAAGTGAACTTCACCAGGCGTGCTTCATGGCTTTGGCGAATTGCTCTGCGGGCAGGGTATTGAGCACATCATCCTTCGTCAGCCAGGCGCGGCGGGCTTGGAGGACGCCGTAGCGGATTTTTTCCATGTGGGAGGTGTGGTGGGAGTCGGTGTTGATCACGATCTTCACTCCCTGTTGCTTGGCTTGGCGGAGGTGGACGTCGTTGAGGTCGAGGCGGTCGGGATAGGAATTTAGTTCCATGGCGACTTTGTGTTTTGCGGCGGCGGCGAGGACGGCGTGCATGTCGTAGGCGTAGGCGTCGCGGCGGAGTTGGATGCGGCCGGTGGGATGTCCGATGAGGGAAGTATTGGGATTGGAGATGGCTGTCAGCAGGCGGTCGGTCATCTTGGCGGGTTCCTGATTGAAGACAGAGTGGACGCTGGCGATGACGATGTCCATTTGCGCCAGCACGTCGTCGGAGAGATCGAGGTTGCCGTCGGCCAGGATGTCGACTTCGATGCCGGCGAAAATCGTGATGCCTTCGATCTTCTTCCCGGCTTCGCGAATGCGCTGGATGTGGGCGACGGCGCGGGTGTCGTCGAGTCCATTGGCGAAGGCCAGGTTCTTGGAGTGGTCGGTGATCGCCATGTATTGGTAGCCGCGGGCCTTGGCGGCCTCGGCCATTTCTTCGATGGTGTTGCGGCCGTCGGTTTCGACGGTGTGCATGTGGACGTCGCCCTGCAGGTCTTTCTGTGTGATGAGCTGGGGCAGGGCATGATCCCGGGCCAGGTCGATCTCGCCGAGATTTTCGCGCATCTCGGGCGGAATGTAATCGAGCTTCAGCCTGGCATAAATTTCCTCTTCAGTTTTTCCCGCGACTGGCGTTCCGCCGTCGAGCATAGCCAGGCTGTATTCGTTCAAGGTGTATCCCATTTTCAGGGCGCGCTGTCGCAGGGCAACGTTGTGGGCCTTCGATCCGGTGAAATACTGCATGGCGGCGCCGAAGGATTCGGGCGGCAGAAGGCGAACGTCAACCTGCATGCCGCTGCGCAGGTGGAAGCTGATCTTGTTGTCGCCGCTGGCGATGATGTCCATCAGCGGAGGATATTGGGCGACGTAGGCGATGGCCTTCTGGCGTCCTTCTTCGCTCGTGCAGGCCCCGCCGGTGACAAGGATGTCGAGATCGCCTACGGTTTCGCGTCCGCGGCGCAACGAGCCGGCGGGCGTGATCTTCTCGATGCCGGGATATTTCTCTAGATACGCGGTGAGTTTTTCGGCTTCGAGTTCGGCGGCGTCGATTAGGAATCGGCCGCCGATGCGGCGATAGTCTTCGATGGCTTTCAGCAGTTTGGTTTCGTGCTTTTCGCCCATGCGGGGCAGTTCACGAATCTTGCCTTCGCGCGCCAGCTTTTCGACGCCATCGATGTCGCAGATTTTGTAGGCACTCCAGATCAGGGCGATGGTCTTCGGTCCGAGGCCTTGGATTTTTAGCAACTGGAGCATCGAGGGATGGTATTTCTCGAGCAGCGTGGTCTGGATCGATAGCTTGCCGTCCTTGAAAAGTTCCTGCAGGTTCAGAAGCATGCCTTTGCCGATGCCGGGGATGGCCAGGACCTGCTTGGGATCTTCGATGAGGGTCTTTATCTGCTGCGAGCAGTTTTCGATGGCTTGGGCGGCGTTGCGGTAGGAGCGGATGCGAAACGAGTCCTGACCGTCGATTTCGAGCAGGTCGGCGGTTTCGTAGAGGATGTTGGCGATGGCCTTGTTGTCCACCGATTAAAGATAAACAAGATTAGGCGGCGGGGCCAGAGTGGTGGGTTATAGGGATCCTTCGACTGCGGGATTTCTCGCTTCGCGGGAAATCCCTTCGCTCAGGACGACACCGCGAGGGGGCGCTTACGGTGACAACGCCGGGCGGTCGCGCTGGATGACAGCGGGGATTCGACCGTCACGCACTTTGCGGGTGACGGGGCGCTCGCGGAAGCGGAGGGTTCGCTCGCAGCGGCGCGACGCTATGAAGCGGCCTTAGTCACGTTCGCAGCCTGCGGTCCTTTTTGGCCCTCGGTGATTTCGAACTCCACAGGATCGCCTTCCTGCAGGCTCTTGTATCCCTCAGAGCTAATCGCGCTGTAGTGAACAAAGACGTCGGGCCCATCCGCGCGACCGATGAAGCCATATCCCTTGGCGTTATTGAACCACTTCACGGTTCCTTTCAAACGTTCCACGTACCCCCCTCTCTCTGCACGTCCTTTAAATGGGGGGTCCCAAGGACGTGCACCGCAGTTAAATTCCGGGAATAGGATGCAATTCGGGGCTGGAAGGGTAGGCTGTCAAGCGATCAGACCGCCTAAAAAAGTGCGAAAAAAAGGGATGAGTACAGGAAAGCCGCTTACCTTGGGTGCAAGGCGACCTTCCGGCTTTGCTTTGCTGTTGGCTTAGGCTTGCCTTTCGCGGTGCGAGACATATGATCGAGCCACAAGACGGAAGAAATGGTTTTGGAATCCCGGATGGTGCCGCGGAGGACCATGCGGACGGCGGTTGGAAGAGGAACCAGCCGTTTATCAATCACTTCATCGGCCTCGGGTTGGGCCTCCCCAGCGAGTAAGCCGGTTGCCAAATAGACCGCCATGGTCTCGGCGACGAAGCCGGGGCTGGCGAAGAACTTCAAAATGCGGCGCCATTTACTGGCGGTGTAGCCGGTCTCCTCCAGCAGTTCGCGCTTGGCGGCGTGGAGTTCCTGCTCCCCGGGATCGATGCGGCCGGCGGGGAGTTCCCATAGATAGTCGGTGGCGGCGTGGCGGTATTGGTGTTCCAGAAGAACACGAGGGATCGCCGTGGAATCGTCGACGGCGAGGACTACGACTGAGCCGGAGTGATGGATCATATCGCGCCGCGCCCGCACGCCGTTGGGTTCCTCTACGTCATCGGTGGTGACTAAGAAGACTGGGCCACGATATACGACTCGGGAAGAGATGATGCGTTCTTTGCTGCGGCTGCGGCGTGCGGTTTGGCGGGAAGATTTGGGCATGCAGACATTAAAACATGGCTTCAGAAAAGACGGCTTCCGGCTTCCGGAAGGCCGGCGTGTTTCCGAAAGCCGAACAGCGGAAGCCGGAAGCCGCATTCTGCTATGCTGCCCGGCATGGCTGGGAAGCCGCGGGTCGCGATTGTTGGGGCGGGAAATTTCGGGACGGCGCTGGCTGTCTCACTGCTGCGGGCGGGATACGTCATTGAGGCCGTCGTTGCGCGCTCTCGTGCGGTTTCGTTGAAAAGGGCGCGGCGACTTGCGAAACAGGTAAGTGCCCGAGCACTAACTGCTCCATCGGACTTGCGGGCCGATTTGATTTGGTTCTGTGTGCCGGATGCTGAAATCGGACAAACCGCGGGCGCTCTCGCGGAGAAGATCGAATGGAAGGGAAGAGTGGCGTTCCACTCCAGCGGAACGCTTAGCAGCGATGAACTCGAGGGACTGCGCCGCCGCGGGGCTTCCGTGGCGTCAGTGCATCCCTTGATGACATTTGTGCGGGGCTCGCGGCCGTCGTTGGCGGGAGTGCCATTTGCGACAGAGGGGGATGCGCGTGCCGTGCAGGTGGCGCGCCGCATCATTGAAGACGTTGGCGGTCGTCCCTATTCGATTCGCAAGAAAGATAAGGCCGCCTATCACGCGTGGGGAACTTTTGCCTCTCCGCTTCTCACCGCGCTTCTGGCTACCACCGAGCAGGTTGCCGCTCTCGCGGGGGTGAATGCAAAAGCGGCGAAGCGGCGGATGCTTCCCATCCTTCTGCAGACGCTGGCGAACTATGCCGCTTTTGACGCCGCCAGCGCGTTCAGCGGGCCGCTAGTCCGGGGCGACGTGGATACGGTGAAGCGGCATTTGCGGGTGCTGCGCGGCGATCCCGCGGCGCGCGCAGTCTATTCGTCCTTGGCTCGCGCGGCCCTGCAATATCTTCCGGTGAAACGCAAAAGGGAACTCAAGGAGCTGCTTGATTCCGAACCCGATTGATTCGCATTGCATAAGCCAGCAGCGCGAGCACCGCGAAGGGAAGCGATGCTGCGGTACGAATGGGCAGCGAAAAAATTGCGGTCGAATCGAAAGTCGCAGCTGTAAACCATACGCGTGTAAACCATGCACGGAGCGCGACCACAGTAAACGCCCCAACCCAGGGCCAAAAAAGAACGACGGCTCCGGCTAATAGCAAGATACCAGACACGCGCCCGGCATCACGCAGCTCGCGCCAATGGCGCAGCAACAGGAATATGCCGGGAAGAAGAATCACGTCGTCGTAGATCGCCTGCCCGGGAAGCAGAGTGACGGATGTGAGGGTGAGCAACAAACTCAAGGTCAACCAGAATTGCAGAGATTCCACGGTGGCGCGTCGTGCTTTCCACGCAAGCCAAACACTCACCAGCAGCGCGGGCGCAATTATTAGCGGGCCGAGAGATGTTCCCAAGCTTCCTCCGAGCAGGACCATCACCAGTGGGGGCGTCGCATAGCGATGATATCCAAGAAGGACTTGCAGCCATTTTCCAATCCAATGTGGCCAGATCACCCAGGAGGCTCCAGTCAACAGTAGTGTGGTCACAAGAAAGGCCGCCAAAAAGCGCGCGCGACCCCGGCTGGCGAGGCTCCAAAGCACGAGATAAAGAATTGCGAGCGCTGTCATCTGTGGCTTGATCAATGTCAGACTCATCAGAACTCCGGCCAGCGACAGCCGGCTCCTGCGGAGGGCTAGAGCAGCGGCGGCCAGCAAGAATCCGACAATCAGGCCGGGTTGCTCGGCGAACAAAGCTTCAAGAATCGGGTAATTGCACAGCGCGAGCAGCGCGAGTGCAGCGAACCGAACCGGAGGTAGACGCCATCGCAACGCCAGTATCCACAACCACAAAGTGAGAGCGGTGAGAACGGGGAACAGTACTGCAAGAATGACGCGCAGCTTCGAAAAGTCACACAAGGCGCTCGGCCAGAGCAATAGTTCTGTAAATGCTGGATATGCGAACTGGCGATAGTCGGCCGGGGGATCGGTGGGAATGCCGGCGTCGAGCGGTCGTCCGAAGAGTCCCGTTTGAATGTGGCGCGTCACCTCCGGGCTGTAGAGATCACCCTGCTCGGCTCCTGATTTCCGTGCTGCCAGCCAGATGGGGTAGAAATCGTCGCCGAACGAATAACCGTTGCCCAGGCCCAAGGCGGCCCGCACCTCGAGCACGCGAGGAACGAAGAGACCCAGGTGGTAATAAACCATTGACGCCGCAGCCACCAAGGCAAGGCCAAGAAGGATCAGGTCGCTGGAAGACTTACGGAGTACGGAATCGGAGGCGGTCATTTGCGAGAGTGATTCAGCGAGAGTGAGTCAGCGAATTAGAGCACGGCGCGGGGATTCGCGCAAAGATGGGCGGAGAAAGACAACGGATGAAAAAATGTTGGACGAGGTCGAGAAGAACCTGGCGATCAAAAAGCTTTGCGTCAGGTGAAAAGATGTCCCAGCTTGTCCTTCTTGGTCTTGAGATATTCTTCGGCGTGCGGGCTGGGCGTGACTTCGCAGGGGACGCGCTCGACCACTTGCACTCCGGCGCGTTCCAGGGCATCAACCTTTTCGGGATTGTTGGACAGTAAGCGCACGCGTGTGACTCCCAGGGCTTTCAGAATCTCGGCCGGGAGCGCGAAGTCGCGATAGTCGTTCTTGAAGCCGAGGCGTTCGTTGGCCTGGACGGTGTCGAGGCCCGCATCCTGCAATTCATAGGCTTGCAGCTTGGCCATCAGGCCGATGCCGCGGCCCTCTTGCAGTTCGTAGATCAGAATACCGGCGCCTGCCTCTGCGATCATGGAGAGAGATAGCTCCATCTGCTGGCGGCAATCGCAGCGCAAGGAATGGAAAACATCCCCGGTCAGGCATTGAGAATGGATGCGCACCAGCGGTGGGGCGGACTTCACGTCGCCGGCCACCAGCGCGACGGCTTCTTCGACACGGCGGTCGCCGTCCCAACCGGCGTGGCCGCGAAAGCCATAAATGCGAAACTTGCCCCAGCGCGTGGGAAAATCGGCGGAGGCGACTTGTTTTATTTCCTTCTCGCTCACCCCGTTCATTATATCCGCTGCTTTGTGATTCGCGTCGTGGCTAACCTCTTGCCTTGAAGGGGAAGATGGCATCCTGTCTGGACATGATGGCGGTGCCGTTGCGTGTTGCGGGACGAAAGTGCCAGTTCTCCAGCGCTGCCAGGCATTTATCGTCAATGTCGGGGCCGAGGCTTTGCAGTACAGTTTTGCGGACGATTTCTCCGCGCTCGTCGATCGTGATTTCGATGATCTCATTGCCCGGAGCGGCAGGCAGTTGCCAGGGGTAGACCATGGGATCGGAAGTCGCGACCGGCAACGCGGGCCGGATCTCGTTCCCCGAGAACGGACCGTTGCTCAATGTTCCATAAAGCGCGCCCGCCTGTGCGCCGTGACCCAGGGCCGAAAGCGTCTGGGTGCTGGAGTTGTCCTGGCTGTTGGTGCGGGCCAGCTGGTTATTCGGCGCTCGCAACTTTGGCGGGTTGGATTGCGCTGTCCACGTTAGCTTGTCATGGCTCAAGCGCTGATGACGGTAGCGCTGCGTCGCCTCGTCGGAAGAACTCCGCTTGCTGTCGTCAGGAATTTTGCTTGGCCAGTAGAGCCGCGTAACGGACTTGCCGTTTTGGCCGCTCGCGACGGAGTTTGCGGTGAGTAGTTGAGGTTCAGGTGTATGCAACAGCCAGGCCAGCAGAACTCCATGGACGGTAAGCGAAATGATCCCGAGCCAGCGTTGCCGCCGGGCGCTCGCGGGATTCAGTTGCGTAAACATCTCGATGATGCAACGGCGAGCCGACTCTGATGCCGCCAATTGCTAGTTAGACGCAAGTCGAGATATTTCGTCAAGCGAATTCTCGCTTGGGCGATTATGAGTGGGCCTGACTTTTTGTGCTGAAGGCGTGTACTGAGGGCATGCGCGCAGGGTTGGTGCCGATTCTGAAACGCTGATAAAATGGTCGGGCGGTCGATCGATTGGCGGTCGATCGACCCGTGATCGATCAATCCATTGTCGATTAACCCACCATACGAGGGGCTATAGCTCAGCTGGGAGAGCGCATCGTTCGCAACGATGAGGTCGTCGGTTCGAGCCCGACTAGCTCCACCAAATTTCTCAATTACTTGCCGAGTTGTTCGATGGCTCGATGCACTGTCCTTGCGGGTTTTTCTGTACCAATAATGTACCAGCTTTTCGCGCATCGCAAGATTCCAACGAAAACTACACCGGCACTGCGCCGACCATGGACCTATCTGAGGGAAGCGATCTCCCGTTCTTGCGTTCTTGAGTTCATAGCTTCACTAGAAGATGTAAATCGTGTCGAACTGCAAGCGTGTAAGCCACGGCTCCGTACTCGCCAGAGGACGGCCGATCAAAGCAGCGAAGCCCAACTGCACGCTGCGGTCTAATTGATAAAAGGCATCGACACGGTGCTGAGTGACATTCGTGCCCTGACGAATGTCGCTGTAATTGAAGTTTCCCAGCACGGCCTCGCGCTCAATGTAAATACGGGTATAGCCGATCTGGAAATCTCCCTTTTCCTGGAGACGGCCCACTCTTCCTTCGGCCCAGTATCCGCGGCGCTGGTGCGAGTTGCAAGGAGCATTGAGCGTCTGTTTGAAAGTCTGCGTCGCGGAGTTCGACGGAGCAGCGACGATGTTGACCAAGTTGCCGCAGGCCTCGGTATTCTGAACGTAGTCACCGATGAAGCTTAGCGGCACGCGAGCGTGCCCAGTATCAATGTTGACCCGGGCAATGTTGTCGAACAGTCCGAACTGCGAGGCGAACTGCGCATTGGTGATGGAGGTGACGCCCGTTGGATAGGCCGTCCCGCCGATCGTGATGATGGTCGTAGCAATGGTCGTGTAGGTTGAGTCCTGCACTGGATTGCCGGAGGCCAGCGGCAAGGCGCCTGCGAACGGAGTCTGCGGATTCTTGCTGCTGGCACGGGCCAGCGCCAGGGCGATCGAGTTGGCGCCTCGGAAGTCATAATATCCCGAGTAAGCGTTGAGAATCACGTGTGGCGCCAGCTGCCATGAGGTCTGCAGTTGTCCGCCATAAGTGATCGATTGCGTAATTCTCTTGTCGGTGGCAGCGGTGCCGGCCATTTCGGCGAATGGCAACTCAAAGCCGACCAGCGCGAAGCGCTTCAGCACAGGCGTTTCCAGGGCGAACGCCAGGGTCTGGGCCGCGCCTTCGGGATTCAAGTCTTTATCCCAGGTAAGTTCGGTGTTGTACCAGGGATAACGAAATTTACCGCCGACAAGGGTGAGGGGTTTGAACCGCTTTGGTTTGAATTCCACGAACGCCTGGTCCAATGCAATGGCCTTGCGGGTATAGAAACCGGTGAGGCTTGCGTTGGTGGTGGTGGGATCGTTGACGTCACCGCTGGCTAGAGTGATGCCGGTGCGGAATTGCTCTCCGAGATCGGCGACCGCATTGAGGCGGGCCCGCACCCGGCCGCGGAAACGATCCAGCGATTGATCCGAGGGGCCGCCAAAGAAGGGCTCTGCGCGAAGACGGACGTCGCCGCTGAACGAGATGGGGCCGAGGCCTTTGATCTGGCGCTCAAGGTTCCGAACGCGCTCATCTGAGCTGCCAGCCTGCTGATTGCTCGTATTGGCTTGCGGACCCTGGCCGATAGTCGCGACTGTAGCTGATGCTTCAGTTGCGGCGGAGGGAGTCGCGAGTGCTGTCGCGGCGGGTGCCGCAGCAGGTGTCGCAGCGGGTGTCGCGGGCGTCGCAGAAAGACTGGCGGATTGGGTTGGTTGCGGCGTCTCGTATCTGCTCTGTAATTGCGCCTGCAATGCCTGAATCTCCTGCTGCTGTGCGGCAATGGCATCTTTCAATGCCTGGATGTCGGCCGCGGTAACCGGAGGCGGGGCCGGCGCAGAGGCCGGGGAGCCGTTGGCTGGAGCCTCGTTCGACGCTGATTCGGTTTGCGCCGCGGCTCCGGAAGTGAGTGCCGCCAGAATCAGTGCCGTGAGAAACAGGTTCTTGCTGGATTTCATGGAAGTGGACTTTCTCCTTTTAGATTCGGCCTTCTTAGATTCGGTCTTCGCCGCTACTTTGTTTGCGTCGGACCTTACATCGATGTGTATAAAAGCATGTCCATAAACGTACTATAGATTATGGCAAATCGGCAACGTCCTTTTTCGTTGCCGAGATTATTAAGTTCCGGGAAATTCGGAGGGAACTTCGAGGGTTCTACGTGGCGGGCGTCAGCCCCCAGCCGCGGTAGTCCATCAATAAGATCGGTACAATAGACTTCATAGACGGTAATGACAATGCAAGCAATCCTTCATTGTGAGAAAAAGCAAACAGCCGCGACCTTGCGTTTCACGCTGCCACTCGCCGGCATGACTCCAGCGTAGGGACTGCTCAAAGTGAACCTCTCAAGTTGAACCTCTCAAGTTGAACCCTCAAGGTGAACCCTCAAGGTGAACCTGGCGCTGCAACACAACCTAGATGCGAAAGGGTCGGTCTGGCTTGCTCCCCCCGTTGACAGGCGCGAGGTAGAAATGAAACTATCGCCGCCGTCCGGCTTTGGGAGGAAGGATGAAGAATCAAGTTCGGTCCGGCAAGGTTCTAGCGGGCTCGGTTTCTCGACGCAAGTTTCTGGGGCAAGCAGCCGCGGCGGCGATTGGTTTTACGATCGTTCCGCGCCGCGTGTTGGGCGGGGCGGGATATGTGCCACCCAGCGACAAGGTGAATATCGCTTTCATCGGCGTGGGGGCGCAGGGATTGCGTGTAATGCTTCACTTTTTGGCGGAGCCTGACGTTCAGGGTGTGGCTGTCTGCGATGTCAACAAAACCGGCGCGAATTATCCGCAATGGGACACGCACGAGTTCTGCAATTCCGTGCGCAAATTGCTGGGCGTCAACAGTGGATGGGATTGGCTGAGTCCCGATCAGCCGATTCAGTTGACTCATTCTCTCGGCGTGACCAGCGGTGTTGCCGGCCGCGAACCTTGCCAGAAGATTGTGGACGGGTATTACGGCAGCCAGCAGCGTTCCGGCCAGTATCGTGGCTGTGCGGCCTACGTGGACTTCCGCGAATTGCTGGAAAAGCAAAAAGATCTGGACGCCGTCGTAGTGTGTACTACGGACAACCTGCACGCGGTTGTATCGGCTGCAGCCATGAAAAAACGCAAGCATGTTTTTTGCCAGAAGCCTTTGACACACACGATTTATGAGGCGCGGCGGATTGCCGAGATTGCGCGGGAGACAGGCGTGGCGACGCAGATTGCCGTGGCGAACCAGGCATCCGAATCGACACGAGTGCTATGTGAATGGATCTGGGACGGCGCCATTGGGCCGGTGCGGGAGGTTATGAACTGGTCGAGCCGTCCGTTCTGGGCGCAAGGCATTGAGCGTCCGAAGGAAGCCGAGACGGTGCCCGAAGGTTTGGATTGGGACCTGTGGCTAGGGCCGGCGCCGCAGCGTCCCTTCAATCATGCTTATTTGCCGTTTGTATGGCGCGGGTGGACGGACTTTGGCTGCGGAGCGCTGGGCGACATGGGTTCGTACAGTTTCGACACAATTTTTCGCGTGTTGAAACTGGAAGCGCCGGTGAGCGTGGAGGCGAGTTCCACTGACCGGTATGAAGAGACGTATCCGATGGCCTCGATCGTGCGCTATAACTTTGCTGGGCGTGGCGACATGCCCCCCGTAAACTTCAACTGGTATGACGGCGGCCTGAAGCCGCGGCGTCCGGATGAGTTGGAGGACAATCGTCCCTTTAAAAACGATGCGGAAGGAGAGGACGAAGGACTTCTCTTCGTGGGAGACCGCGGCAAAATTCTTTGCACCTTCAATGGCGGCAATCCGAAACTGATTCCGCAAAGCAAGATGGACAGCTACAAGCAGCCGCCAAAAACTTTGCCGCGATCGCCGGGCAACGAGCGGGAGTGGCTCGACGCCTGCAAGGGCGGCAAAGTGAAGCCGGGTGGGAATTTCGAATTCGAGGGAATGGTGACCGAGACGTTGCTTCTGGGAAATGTGGCGGCTCGTATGGGACAAAAACTCGCCTGGGATCGCTCGAACCTGAGCGTGAATTCGGAGGTCGCGCAGAAATACGTTCGCCCCGAACGCCGCAGCGGATGGGAACTTTAGCGAACTTTCATAAATTGGTTCTGTTCGTTTACCGGGAGGCAACATGTCCGCAATTTCGAGAAGAGAGTTTGTTAAGAACGCGACGACCTACGCCGCCGCTGCCAGTTTTCTTTCCGCAGGTGCGCTGGAGCTCCGCGCCAATCCGCTGGGCCTGCCCATTGGATGTCAAACCTGGCCTGTCCGGGAGATGATCGCCAAGGATTTTCCGGGCACGATCAAGCAGCTTTCCGCGGCCGGATTTCAAATGGTTGAGCTGTGCTCGCCGGTCGGTTACGCTGACTCGGGCTTCGCCGGCCTCGCCAAATATACAGGTCCCGAACTGCGCAGAATTCTCAGCGATGCCGGTGTGGGTTGCATCAGTTCTCACTTCGGCATCGAGGAACTCCGAAACGATCAGCAGCGCGCCATTGACTGGGCGAAGGATGTCGGACTGACGCAAATGTTGGTTCCAAGCCTCGGTGGGCCAAAGAATCCGACGATGGACGAGGTGAAGCGTGCGGCCGACGAATACAACAAAATAGCGGAGCGCGCGGCCAAAGCCGGCATCCAGCAAGGACTGCACAATGAGGACTTTGAGCTTTCAAGGGTAGACGGGAAGCGGACCTACGATGTGTTGTTCGGGCTTCTCGATCCGAAGCTGGTGAAGTTTCAGTTCCAGGTCTCGACCATCAGTCAGGGATACGATGCCGCTGAATATTTCACCAAGTATCCTGGGCGCTTCATTTCGATGCACGTGCAAGGCTGGTCGGCGCAAGCCAAGAAAATCATGCCGGTGGGACAGGATAGTCTGGACTGGAAGAAAATATTTAGCGCCGCGAAAGTAGGGGGCATCAAGAATTATTTCGTCGAAATGGATCTGGACAAGATGAAAGCCAGCGTCCCTTACCTTCGCAAGCTGCAGGTGTGAGGGTCGGTGCAGGCAGGGCTGTCATTTTGTCGGCAAGTTTGCGGGGCGGCTAATATCAGGGCTTGGAGAACGTAGGGATGCTTCGACTACGCTCAGCATGACAGGACTAAACAAATATTGATATCTATGCGCTGAGGGCGTGCGCTTCCCTAAGTCATTCCTAAGTCATTCTTGAGACAGCTACTCTGTGTGGCTGGGTTCGCCCGGAAGTAGAAAAGAGAATGGGTGAGACAGCAACTCACGTCCCACTTCGCGCAAAAAGCGGCGCGATTGTGCTTCTCCGATATTGCGTGCGCGCACGGCCAGGAGAAAGCTCAGCACGAATGACGTGACAATATTCAAGATGCCGACGAGGACGATTCCTGAAAATGCCAGTACGGCATCCCGCCAGTGCAGTTGCCCGTAGAGCCAGGAAGCGTCCAGGGCATAACCGAGACTGGCTGCGGCCAGTGTGACGTGCCGAACTTCGAGCGGGATGCCGAAGAGTTCGAAAATAATGGGCACCGAGCCCAGCAGAAATCCCAGGACAATATATCCGACCGATCCGGGAGCATGATGCTTGACCCAGTGCGCGAGCTTGGCCGCGCGTTCAGGGCCCAGCCTGGCACGAATGCGCAGGCTATTGGAAATTGCCGAGGCCATGCGGTGGAGAGCGAGATAATTCGCGGTCCAGCCGGTTGCCAGCGACGACAGCCAAAGAAAGATTCCGGTGATGATGGCAAAAGGAATGGTCATGGAAGCGTGGGGAAACAGCATGTGAATGCCGTGTTCCGCCGCCGGTTCCGGGAGGAAGGGATGTCCACGCAGCGCATTGAAAATTCTGTCGATGGCAATGGACGCGGGAACGGCGCCGATGAGATTGCTGATGGTTACGATGAATTGCGTTTTGGAGATCGCCTGCAGACTGGCCATATGATCCTTGGCAGGATCTTCCATGGCATCCACCAGAGTCGCGGCGGTGACTGCCGGCATTTTGGAAGCCAGCAGGAATCCTCCCGCCTGCATCAGCAGAAAGCTGAAAACATAGTTCAACGAATGGGCGATGGCCAGAAGCAGGGGAGCATGGATAGTGGCGGCCAGCGAGTACTTGAATAACGCAGTGAAGGAAGTAATGATGCCCGCAAAGACCGCCCCCCGGCCCATCACGCCCCATTGCTCGCTATTGTGAGCGATATAGTGTTTCCCGGCGCGTCCCGTTCTTTCGACGACGCTGCGGGCCAAGCGGCGGGTGCTGGCGCTCATCACAGTTCCGACGCGTCGTTGAGAAGCGAAGCCGTGCACTACGGTGACCGCGAGTTTGCGCGCGTCCGAGTCGGGACGCTCCAGGCTAATGACCTGTTGAATTCGGCCGAGAAGCGAGCGCAGAAGGCGCACGCGGAAAATGAGATTTGCCGAGGAGCCTCGGTCCGCCAGCGATTGATTCACCGTCTGCAACTGCGCTTCGCAAGCAGCTCTTTGCTCTTCCCACTGATGGAAGTCTTCAGGATGCCGGATGACATGCTCGACGAGCGCAGGCAGATGAAAGAAGGCGGATTTGGTAATGTCCTCGTCGTCGGCGAAGGCAATCAAATCGCGTGACAGGGCAACACTGGCGGCTCGTAGAGCGAGAATCTTGCAGGATGCCAGAATCGAAAAAGTGGATGGGCGGAAGGTCTCTGCCCAGGGAGCGACCAGCGAGTCGGGCAACGAAGCCACCCAGCGCGCATCGGATTCCTTTAAGTTCAGGGAATCCATCAAGACGTATAAGTCGCCTTCGACTTCATCCACCGGTAAGAGATGCCGCACAGCCCGGGTCAATAATTCTCGAACCAGAAAGGCTTCATCGGGCAATCCCGCTTCGGAGATCACGCGTACGTAGGAATGATGCGACCAGAAATCGCGAAGCATCGAGCGAATGGAATTGCGGCAGGGATGCTGCTCGATCGCCTGCGTCACCTGCGCAAGTGTGTCCGTTCGCGATTCCGCCGGCACATTTAGGATTGCGCGAAGCAGGCTATATACACGGGTGGCTTGCTCTCGGGTCGATAGGGACTCGAAGTTGGACAGATTGTCGATGTTGATGGAAATACGCGCCTCACCTTTCCCCAAGAAAAGAGAATACGCCGCCATCTGTAACAAAGAGGGTTACCGAGGGCCTAAGCTAAATGAAGTCACCAGAAGGGAATCAAGTTCGATAGTAGGTGCCATGATGCAGCAGGGTGTCAACGCCTTCCACGACGCAGTGGATGTCGCCCTTGTCGCATGCGCCGCGTATTCCGATCCTTTTGGCTTGATCCGCCAGTTGAGGGGACATATGCAGGGTGACCATGAGAATCGGAACCTGAGGTGACCGTCGCCGAATTTCCTTCGCGGCGTCCAGGCCGTTCATTCCGGGCATCTGAAAATCAAGGACGATTACGTCCGGAGTCGCCTGCTGGGCTTTCTCCACCGCCTCCCGGCCATTGGTCGCCTCACAGCAGACCCTCCATGAGTCATTCTGTTCCAGAAGAGTTCGCAGGCAGCGGCGCATCAGCTGGCTATCGTCTACAACGAGAATGCGTACGGACGACGTTTTTCGCCCTGCTTCCGGAACAGGCATACTAAACCGTACGATCTAAGAATAGGCATGTCTATACCCCGCATCGCGTAGGATTAAGGCGGTTTGGCCATACCCCAGCCATTTTCGTAGCTGGTTTGGGGTAGTTGGTTGGAATGGGGACCGCGGTATGTCTAATGTCCGGTGAAGAATTCCGTCATATCCGGAGCCGCGGCGGCCATGCCGGGAAACGTGCTGACGCCGGACACGGAAAGTATGAGCCGCAGCGTGCTTTGATGCTGGTACAAAGTTGTGGACTTGTAACCTTTCTTGGCTGTGGAACTGATAATGAGAGTGGCGATTTGCCCGCCTCCGTGGTTCACATCGGAGTCTTCCGCTTCGTCGAAGGTGATGATGAGGAGGCCGCCACTCTGAAAGGCGGAGTTGGCGATCAGGGGTGCGATATTGCTCTGCAGCCAGCTATCCGCTTGCGTGAGAGTGCCGTCGTGAGCGTCGTCTGTGAGATTGGGGATAATGAATGAATATTGCGGCAGGGCATTATTGGCGAGGTCGGTCGCGAACTGCGTGAAGGGAACTACGTTGGCCGCCTGAGTGGGATCGTTTTGCACGTCCGAGAAGTATGTAAACGGATTGTGATCCCGAGTGTATGCGCCGGAATCGCCCCCAAGATAGCCCGGCGAGGGGAGAGATTCAGCATAGGCCTTCCAGCTCTTGCCAATCTTCACCAGCTCGCGCACCACATTGTCGTCGGTGATCACGCCGGTGAAGCCGTCGTTGGACGATTCCATCTGGCCGGTGGTAAGCATCAGATAATTAGGGAGTGAAGGATGCGCATTGGCGAAACACTGCGTAGCCAGGCCATATTGTGAGACCAGACTGTTGAAGTAAGGCATGGAGGAACTTCCTACGACGTCGGAGTAGCCATGGTTCTCCTCTACTACGATCACTACATGGCTGAAGGAGGGCTGGCCAGCGGGATCCTGCACGGGATCGGTGGTCGAGGTACTGGAACTGCCCCCGCCGCACGCCAGCTGGAGTACGGCGAGTCCGGAAACCACGAGCAGAGCAAGGAAGGGCCTGGGTAGGAATGCTGGTCTAACCTTTAACATGAAAGTTAGGATGTCGAGATTGAGCCGATGTTTGCCGCAAAAATACGCGTAAACTACTTGCCGCTGTGCCCCCGGTTATTCGGCTGTGTAATATCGAGACCGAATTGCGGATGCTCATAAGTCCCTGTGATATGAATGGGTACGACCTCACCCTTCTTCTTTTTCTTGAATATCGGGTCGATTGCTTTCAGCAGGAAGGATTTAAAACCAGTGGTTGTCTTTGAGATCTTCGTATCCACCCGCATTCGTCCGTGCATATCGATCTTTTCATTGAGAAGGTTGAAGAGGCCATCGACACGCGCCTTGGCGCCAGGGACACCGAAGGTGAGGTTGGCGAATTTGGCGATCCCCTGTTCGAGAGTGACTTGACCCTCCAGATCGGTAAGTACAGTTTCGGCGTCTTCCATTTTTTCGCCTCTTGCCCCGGCGCTCAGCTCATTCACATTTTTCTGGGTTCCTGACTGGGAAAAGCTGCCCCGGTCAATACCGAACCTGCCCGCCAACTTCACTTTCTTAAGGAATCGTTCCTCGCCGGGTGGAATCTCTACCTTGGCTTTGAGAGCGATCGCCCCCGACATAGGCGAGCGGGGAGCTTTGACGAACAATCCCAGAAGGTCTTCGATTCGCCCCTGCGTTGAAGAAAGGCTCAGCAGAGCGGTTTTGCCTTTGCGTCCTTTGATGCCCGCGATGCTTCCGTCGCCGATGACATGAGTGCGGGCGAAGTTCGCGTCCACGCGTTGCAGGAACGTGTCGCCGTGAATGGCGTCAACGTATGCGCTGTAGTGCGTTACGAGTTTGACTTTATGGCCGCCGGAGGTCACCTCGAAGTCGGGAACGTCGGTAGCGCCGGAAATATCGATGTGCTTGAGCAAGCCGCCGTATTTTCCTTTTGAGGACAGCATTCCCGCGATCCCGCGATATACGCCGAGGTCCGCATGGTCGAAGGTGTATTCCCCGGAAAGCGGAGTCTCGCCCGGGTTGCCTTTGACCCACACGCCGAACTTTCCGCGCGCCGCGATTTCGCCGGGAGGTTCGGGGTTGTGAAATTTCAAATCGTAATCAATCGGATCGCCCCATTGAACGTCGTGCAGGAGGCCTTGTCGTACTTCGAAGCGCAGCGGGCTTTTTTGCGGATCGTCGGAAGCAAAGTCGACCAGAGTTCCATCGGCGACAATTTCATCGACGACAAGCTTGGAGTGCTGCGTCTGAAAAGTCATGTTGCTGCCAAATGGCGGAATGAATACGTGGCCACCTTCGGCCGTGATGCGGGGAACATGCTGCGTGAGAATGCCGGAATAGCTGCCTTCAATGGTCAACTTGTCGATGGTGATGAGAGTCCACTTGTTCGGGCCGTGATAAAACTGAACTCCTTCGAGAACACAACCCGGAGAGGGAAAATACGTGCGGTGAGAACTGCGAATGGTCACAGTGCTGTCGCTGGCTTCCGCCAGATCTTCGACCACAGCTTTTTCGGTGAAGGGCCAGATCCGATTCCAGAACACGGCCAGACAAATTCCGGCACAAATCAAAATAGCTGCGCCGATGAGGAGAATGATCTTAAGGCGGGAGGAATGCGGGGGAGATAGATGCTTATCGACACTCGGAGGCTGAGCTGCGGTACTCGTAAGGACAGAAGACGACATGAACCTTGGACTCCGAAATCCCTGTGAAGTGTTGGAAGCTTATTACAGCAACGGAACTGTGCTCTCTATCGTTTCCTCCTTGAAATGCGTTTTGTGGCGACCGTGCTTTTTCTTGGGGCGGTTCCCGGCCTTCGGGCTTGCTTCTTGGGACTCGCTTTGCGCTGCTTGGCAGTTCGACTTCGTCGAAGGCTTGCGGAATTTGCTTCCGCCGGGACTGACCCCGAATTGGCAGACTCCGGCTGACGTGAGCTCGACCGCACGGATTCGCGATTAGACGGCGGATGCGATCTCCCGCTGCCCGGTGCGCTAGTCAACACGTGAGTTAGGTTCGCCACAGTTCCTGCGGCTTGTCCCAGCCTTCGTGCCACCGCATTGAGTAAGGGTTCTTGAGAATCCGATTTTCGAGTCATAGAACCTCCGCGGCCTTCAATCTCTAACGCCCTAATCTCCGCTTACGAAAGAAAACCCGGCACGCGGCCGGGACTCCGTGAACTTTCCGCAAAAACACGCGCGTCCAGTTGCACGGGCGCGCGCAGCTGGAGCTTGGCTTCGTCTGGTTTAGTTGCCGCCGAACTCTTGAGGGTTGGGAGGAAAGACCATTTCAAAAGCGATGCGTCGTCTGCTTCGAGGGACATTCGTTGGTTTGTTGCGGCGAACGGGTTTGCAAAACCCTCGTCCGCGCGCTAGGGGGGAGCCTAAGTGCTTAACGTGGAAATTTGTGCAAATGTTTGCATGGTCTGCTAGCATGTTGCCACCAAATCCCAGATCTCCTTCGTTCTTTGAAGGATTAAGCACTTGGCGGTTGGCACTGGAACTGCATGTGTAGTGCAGAGAAGTGTCTCGGTCCAAATTCCCCCTCCGGACCAAACTGTCAAAGGCAGGTAAAAAGTTGTATCAGAAACCGGAATCCGGAAGCGTCGAGATCATTTTCCGGCGCCGACCGACCCGCCGCCATCGCCGAAACCGCTTGATCCGGCGTGCCCTGCTGCTTGCCCTGTGCGCCACCCTGGTTCTCGCGTTTGCCTCGGTCACACTTCGGCACTTGTGTCCATCGCTGTTTCAGGCATCGAAGACTTTGTTGCCGAGCGCCCAGGCAGTCGAGAGCAGCGACAACATCGTATTGCTGACTCAACGGGAATCCCAGCGCCAGATCGAAAGCCGTCCGGTTTATCCCTACTCGGTCGTGTCAGGAGGAATCAGGGATGCGCGGGAATTGAAATGGGTCGCGCAACATGATCCGGTCGTCGCCTCGCACTATGCGGGCTTCGATTATGATCGCGCCCGTCTCGTGCGTTTGATTCTGGCGCGCACCGCTTATGTGTCTTACCGCATCGGCAACAAGGTTTACTTTACGAGACACAGAATCACGCTGAAAAAAGGCGAGACCTTAATTACCGACGGCAAAATCACGGCACGCTCGCGCTGCGGCAACCGTGTAGAAGAAGTTCCGCAGGAAGCGACCTCTTCGGAAGAACCTCCGGCGGTAAAGTTTGACGAGCCCGCGCTGCCGGTCACGGGCACAGCGCTTTCGAATCCGCCGCTTCCGTACCAGTCCGCGTTGCTCAATCGTCCCGAAATTGGACCGGCGTTGCCGCTCGGTGTGGCTGATCCCTTCGTTGGCGGGCCGTGGCTGCCGATCACGCCGCCGCCGCTGCCCGGCGTTTGCGGCATCGGAAAGAAACCCACGGGCACGATCAACACCTCGACGAAAGGGAAGGGATATCCTTGCGCCACCGGCGGTGGGGGTGGTGAAGTCCCCGAGCCCGGTACATGGCTTCTGGTCGCCTCAGGCCTGACTGCGATGTACTGGAAGACTCGCCAAAAGCTCGCTCGCACTTAGACGCGTGAAATACGGGGCCAGGTACTCCGAACCTCTCGTTCTAATACCTACGTAAGTTCCCGCCCGGTTCCTCGCTGCTACAATCATGTTAGAACCCGCAAAAAATTGTCCTGCTAGCAAAGATTACAGATTACAGAATTTTTTAAGATTAAAGATCAAAGATTCATGCGTACCCTTCCGCGAACTCTCGTGAGTCGGCTGCTGGCGGCCGCATTCTGCGTGGTGCTTGCTTCGCCATGGCTGATGGCGCAAAGCTCGGTTCGCACGGTGAAGGTGCTCGGCGCCAGGGACGCGGTCGAGATTGAAGTGGAATCGAGCGAGCGAATCGTTCCCCAGACGCAGGTGCTGACTGGCCCGGATCGTTTGGTGGTCGATTTTCCCAATGCCGTTCCTAGTAACCAGCTCCGCAGTCAGTCTGTCAACCGGGGCGAGGTGAAAGATGTGCGCGTCGGCCTGTTTCAGGGCAGGCCGCCGGTGACGCGAATCGTGCTCGATTTGAAAACCGCGCAGTCCTACCAGGTTTTTCCGTCCGGCCGAACGGTGATCATCAAAGTCATGGGTGGCGGTTTGTCGAATGCTGAGGCCGCAATTGACAGTTCTCCGGCTCCATCTCCCGCTGCGTCTCCTGTTCCATCGGCAGCACGGGCTGGGCTGGTGGTGGCCAACTACACGCCGGCAGTGGAACCGGTGAGCGTTGAAAGCTCGACCAAACCGGTGCTCGAGGTTACCTTCCGCGATGGATTGTTGGGCATCAAGGCCAACAAGGTGACGCTCTCGGAAGTCTTGTTCGCGGTGCAGGAGCGCACCGGCGCCCAGGTTTCAATCGCCGCCGGCGCTGAGCAAGAAAAGGTAGTTGCCGATATCGCGCCCGGACCCGGGCCCGAAGTTCTGGCGAGACTGCTAAATGGCTCCAGATTTAACTTTCTGATTCTGAGCGCGGAGAATGCCCCGCAGCGATTGGATCGTGTGATTCTCAGCACGCGCGCCGATGGCGGCGTCATGCCCCTGCCTCCGGTACCCGTGCAGAACGACATCGGGGACGACAGCGACGCCGCTTCGCCAACCGTGCAGGCGCAGCCGCCCAATCAGCCCCCGCAGGACAATCCTGCTTCGCAGCCGGAAATGAAATCTCCGCCGGATAACAACGCTCCCAACCAATAAGTTCTGATCCTCAGTCAGGAAAGAACAGCAGACGATCTTCGTACCTATCGCGGCGTGATCAAACGGATCGGTACGGGAGAAGAACCAGTAACGGGACTACCCGGAGTAGTACCGCCATTGCCACATCCCGCCACATTCAGAATGGTTACGTCGATATTCCCATATTGATCGACACTGTTGATGAAGACTTGGAGAAAACCGACGAAGGTGACAGATGTCGTTCCCGTACTACTGAGGGTCTTAGTGTCGAAGATCGGTAAGGAAACAATCGAAGTGCTGCTGCTGGCGGGCTTGCCAGGCTTACCCGCAAGACCGCTGAGCGGACTACTATTTCCGGCAAGAATCTGAAAAGGATAGGCCAACGTCACCAGGGTATCTTGACCATCCGGCTGCGAATCGGTGGGATCGCCCTCCCTAATCAGGCATTTCGAGCCATTCACGGTATCCCCAGAGAAAGCTGGGTTTTCTCTTAGATCCACGGTGTTTTGATTCTGCACGCCGCATTGGTAGTTGGTGGATGCGTCGCATCCCGCAATCGCCTGCTCATAGGTCGACGATCCGACGGAGCACGAGGGGACGGCAGTAACAGAGGTTCCAACCAATCCCGGAAGGTATTCCAGGTTGGGCATGTCCACATCGATATGCGTCGTCCGGATGTGATTGGCCAGCGCGGGATTGTCACGCATCGCGCAAGATGACCCGCTATAGGAACAATCCGGGACCAACCAAAATCGTTCGCCAATCACGCCGTTTGTATTCCCGCCATTCAGCGAGATTCCTGGATTCTTAATTGATCCGTCCGTCGTGCTAACCAAGGGCTGACAAGCGCCGGGCGCACCTCCCTGGTCGCAGTAATTTCCTCCATTGGGCGCCGGATTCATAGGATCCCGGTTGGGCACGACCCAGGGCTTCACGCAACGCGGTTGCACAGGAGTAATGGTCCCGGTAGAGCCGTTGCCGACGTTCCCCGAGTTGGAGGGATTAAATGCCTCGGCACTGGCAGTTGCGCTGACGGTGTTGCCCGTTCTTCCCCAAACCCGCGAAAAAAAATTCGGTAAGCTGCCGCGCGTGACTTGAACCGTTACCATCGGATTGACGGCGAAAGCAGCAGTCAATCCGGAGCAGTCGGTGCTGGATCCGAAACTCGCCCCGCTTCCAGCCGAATATGTGACCGTGACGGTCACCGGCGCGACATTCGCCACCGAATTCTGCTTGCCCACGGCCTGAGCCGTCTGAGTGGCGGCGCCACTCGTTCCACAGATTGCCGACCAGGAAGCTGTGTCAATATCTGTATTCCCGGTCCCCGTAATGCCGGAAATCGAAATCACTCTCGCCGCCGCCAAAGCCGCCGCATCCGCAGATCGTTGGGCTTCCTCTTTTGCCAGATACAGGGCAACTACGTCGATCGAGAGCGCGGCCATGGCGATGATGGCGACCATGGCCAGAGCGACGAGGACCATCGTGATGCCGCGCTCGCTGTGGCGTGCGGGTTGGGTGAGACGGAATCTACGGATTGCGGGCGCTTTCATACTTTATTTCAATTCTCGGTTTCAATTCTCGTTCATAGCTACGGCAGTGCCCCTGATTTGGGTAGGAAGCGCGACGGCGGAACCCAGGAGACTGGCCACGCGGCCGAATCTCCAAGGGTAAGGATATTGAATGCTCACGCAGGTCCCAATAACCGCGGTCTGCCCACCAGGAGCCTGTGAAGTGCAGCTTACTGACGGCAGGTTCGCTCCGGTCTGGGGAAAATAGTATCCGCGATTGATAGTCAAGATCAGACCTGGCGTCACACAACCATTTCCGGTAGCCGTAGACTTCCACGTTAACCCTGTTGAATGGACTGGGGCGGCAACGCCGCAATCGTTAATGTTGTTCGTAGCCAGATAGTTCTTGACCGCCTGAAAAGTGTCGCTGACCGATGTCGGCAAGACGGTGTTTATGTTCAGATCGCTGGCTGGCTCGGCTGCTGCCGCGCGGGCGGCGTCGCGGGCGATATTGGTGAGCTTTTGCTTGAGCGTGAAGGCTCCGCTGAAATCGAAGATGCCCACTATGAATACCATCATCAATGGCAGCGTAACGGCAAACTCCACCAACTGGGCGCCGCGGTCGTCGAACCACCGATGGCCGAACCTCGCACAGAGTTGACGAACCGGGATCATTACTGGTTCTCCATGCGCGCGTGCGCCGAAGCCCGCAGCCAGATTTTCTGCTTGTTCAGGGAAGTGAAAGGCAGCCAGAACTGGAAAGGATATTGAAAGCTGACGGACACGCCGCAAACTCCTGAGCTTGTAGTCGTCAACAGTACGGGACTCTGCACGCAAACGTTTGTCCCGCCGCCGATACTGCCGTCGCACGCAACGCTGGTGCCCCCGCTGCAAGCGTTAAGGGCAGGCGCCGGAGAAGGGGATATTGCATTTGACAGATCGAGTTTCGCGGCTGCCATCGAGGCTTGCACCGCGTTGAATGCATTTTGATTCTGCGAATTCGCGCCGGGTGTACAGGTGGTGCAATAGGGCGCGGCTCCGGCGCGCGCGCCATCCTGCGCCGCCCGGGTGATCGTGCCATAGATGCTGAATGCCTGGCCGAACCAGAAGATTCCCAGAAGGATCATGAACATCAAGGGAAGGACGGCGGCAGCTTCCGCGATCTCGGCGCCGCTGCTATCGGCGAGAAGGTGTCGGAGAAATGATCGCGATGAATTCGATCGTCGTGAATTCGATAATCGTGAATTCGACCGCCGTGCATTCAACATCAGGCCGCCGCTCCCAGCTTCCACAAGATGCCGTACAGAAGTACGGTGAGGGCCAATGCCACTCCGTACGGGACTTTCAAGGAGTCCGGATTATCGAGCGAAACCCGCTCTCCCGGCAACCGGAAAGTCACCAGCGAAATCAGGATGTGCCCGATATTGCGGATGGTTTGACGGGTTCGACCTTTGTAGATCACCAGAACCACCGCCATAACACCCGCTACGAGAATCGATGTTAGCAAAAGATCGATCAGCAAACCCGGTCCCGTGAAAGCGCCGAGCGCTCCGGCGAGCTTCCAGTCACCCGCACCCAGGCTGCGCAGCAGCACGAACGGCAACAACAACGCCAGGCCAAGGGCTGCACCCAGCAGGGAAGCCTTCAATCCCGGCAAGCCGCCGACGATTGAATTTGCGATGAGCCCGACCAGCAGCGCCGGCACCGTGAGCCAGTTGGGAATGCGCCGCCAGCGCAGGTCCGTCCATCCGGCGGCGGCAGCCAGAGTTACTGCCCCAGCCAGAACTACCGGTTTCAAGTGCTCCCCTGGCGACGCCGGCGGACGAAACAAGGTTCAGCGCTTTTCCCCTGATATTGAAAAAGATCCATCTTATGAAGTTCAGGCTTGTGGCCTTCGGAAATAGTGCGGGAGGTTGCTCTCCCCAGACGCTGCCGGTCTGCGCGCGAGATCCCTTCGACTTCGCTCAGGGCAGGCCTTCCCTCCGCCTGAAAAACGGCTTCGGTCAGGATGACGCCGACGAGGAGATCAAATTTTCGAGACTCTCAGACTGCACACCTACCCGGGACTCTACCGATTGAATGCCGGAGCCGCGTTATGCTCGGCGACAATCCTTTTTGCATTGTCCGCCAGGGCCTTCGCCTGCGGCAGCAACTCGAGACCTTTGACCACTTCCGGATCGGACTCCGCGCGGACCTTCATGCCCTCATCCTGCCCGAAGGCGTCGGTGAAAATCTCCGACTTGATGCTGGACTTGAGCCAGTCGTTGTTGTCCATCAACTCGGCCTGAGTGTAGGGAATGTTGGCCTCATCGAGCGACTTGCGAAATTCCTGCAGAGTGGCGTCGTCAACTTCGAAACTCTTTGTGGGTTTGTGGTTCACCACGTAGCGCTTGGCGAAGTTGAAGAACGCATAGTGTTGCAGCAGCGTGTCCTCGAAGTGATTACCCTTGACCGAAGGGATGTTCACGTCAGGAGTAATGCCGCCGCCGCCGTAGACGGTGCGTCCGCTGTCGGTCAGTTTTACTTCGCGATTCGCCGTGTTGGCACTGTCGGCGCTGTCGCGGTTGTAGTAGTAGTCGTAGAGCGAGATGTTGCTATAGTCGCGCTGAATCGAACGTCCGCTGGGCGTGTAGTAGTGCGCGGTAGTCAGCGCCAGCCCGGTGTTTTCCGAGAGCGGATACACCGTCTGCACCAGGCCTTTGCCGAACGTCACTTCGCCTGCAATCAGGCCGCGATCGTGATCCTGAATCGCTCCCGAAACAATTTCGGCCGCCGAAGCGGTTTGCCGGTTAACCAGCACGACGATCGGATAATCCTTGCCGCCATTGCCGTGCTGCGCCACGTAACGCTTCTCGGCAGAGGCGCGGCCGTGATGAGAGACGATGAGCTGTCCCTTCTTCAGGAATTTGTCGGCAACGCCCACGCCTTCACTGAGCAATCCGCCGGGATTCGAGCGCAGGTCGAGGATCAGGCCCTTGAGATCGCCGAAGGAATCGAGCGCCTCCGAGACTTCATGCTCGGTGGTCTCGTTGAAGCCGTTCACATGCATGTATCCCACGCCCGGCTTGATCAGGAAATGAACGTCCACGCTGTAGCGCGGAATCTCGTCGCGGACCAGAGTGAACTCCATCGGCTTCTCCACGCCTTCACGCGAGATGCTGATGTGCACCGTCGTGCCCTTGGGCCCCTTCAATAGATCGGCGACATCGCCCGTGCTCATATTCTCGGTCAACTTGCCGTCAACGGCGATGATCACGTCCCCGGGATGAATGCCCGCCTTATACGCGGGCGTGCCTGTAAAAGGATAGATGACGATGACTTTATTGTTGCGCGGTCCGACGGTCATGCCCACGCCGTAGTACTTGCCGCGCTGGTCCTCGCGCATCAGCGCATAGGATTTGGGATCGAAGAAATTCGAATGGGGATCGAGCGCGTGCAGCATGCCCGGGATCGCGCCGTTGTAAATGGCTTTGTCCGCATTCACCGGCTCGGCGTAGTTGTCCTCAACCAGCGCGTAAACGTCGGTGAACTGCTTGAGACTGTCCTTAACCTCGGAGTCGCCGGTCATCGACGACTGCTGGCCGGAACGCTGGGCGAACAGAATTCCCAGAAAGCCGCAAGCAAGCAAGAAAAAAACTACCAGGAAGAGTGAACGGCGAGAACTACGAGCCATCTGAGATTTCCTTCGTTGAGGGCTTACCTCACCCCAGCTACCACGCTGAATTCAAACAGTATATCACTACCTTACACTGCCCCGGAAAGGGATTGTCACCGGAGGTAACCAGCCTGCGAAAGCCGCCTTCTATGAGATGCGGAGGAAGGCCGATTAGGTTCCTCGCAAGTTGAAATCGGCGCCGTCAGTCGTCGAAGCACGGTCGCGCAATCATTGCCGCTTTTCCGGCTCCGGCAGTATGATGAACGGCATGAGCTTTTCCGAGACGATCTTCTTATTCTTTCTGGCCCTCGTCATCTTTGGGCCGAAAAAGTTGCCGGAGATCGCGCGCACCGTGGGCAAGGCGCTCAACGAATTCAAGCGCGCCTCGAACGAATTCAAGGCGCAAATCGAGCACGAGATTTCTAACCTGGAGGTCGAGAACCGGCAGACGATTTTGCCGCCCAGTCCGACGCCCGAGGGGGTTGCCGCTCGCACGCTGACTGCGGAACCTCCAGCGACGCTAGCTGCCCCCACGGATGAGCCGATTACGAATCTCACCGAACCGCCTCCGGTTGCCACCGAGGCCGTCGCGCCGGTACAGACCGACATTCCCGTCAACTCGGTCGCTGCTTCCTCAGTCGCTGCTTCCGATGAAGTGACGTCCCGCACTTCCCAGGAATCGCATGTCTGAATTCGCAGCCGCGTCGGCCAGCGGCGATAGGGAAAAAGAGCCCATGCCGACCATGGGTTTCCTCGACCATCTCGAGGAACTGCGTAAACGCCTCGTGTACTCGATTATTTCCGTCGGAGCCGGGTTCGGCATCTGCTGGGGGTACCACGAAAGAATTTATGCGGTCATGCAAAAGCCCATCATGGAGACACTCAAGGCCAAAGGGCTGTCGGAAAAGCTGGTCTACCTCAACCCCACGGAGCCCTTCAACCTTTACTTGAAGGTTTCGGCGCTTGCGGGATTATTCCTGACCTCGCCGTTCGTCCTCTACCAGGTGTGGATGTTCATTTCACCCGGCCTGTACCGTCGCGAAAAGCGTTATGCCGTCCCCTTCATGATTTCAACCATCGCACTGTTCCTGTGCGGCGGATACTTCGGTTACAAAATCGTCTACCCGCGGGCGCTCGACTTCCTGATCGACTTCGGACGCCAGTTTCAGCCGATGATCACCATCGGGGAATACACCCAGCTTTTTCTGAGCATCGTGCTCGGCATGGGCCTGATTTTCGAGATGCCCATCCTGATTTTTTTCCTCTCGCTGATGGGCATCGTGAGTCCGGGCTTCATGTGGAAGCATTTCCGTTATGCGATTCTGATCATTTTTGTCATCGCCGCCATCGTCACGCCCACCCCTGACATCATAAATATGTGCATTTTCGCCGCCCCCATGCTGGCGCTGTACGTGTTCAGCATCGGGGTTTCGTGGATGGTGCATCCCAAGCGGCGCAACGCACGGAAAGAAAAGCAGGCGCAATAAATGGGATCGCGATCTTTATGGTGGATTCTGCTGGCGGCTGCTTTGGTGGTGCTGGCGTGCGACCGCGATAAGGATACGGCTCAGGGCCAGACGCCTCCCGCTTCTGCAGCTTCCGCTCCAGCGGACACAACAGGGCCCACACTCACTCTTCCTCCTGACAGCGGTCCGCCGCCCGCGTTCGACGGGGAGCGCGCCATGCAATATGTGAAGGATATTGTCAAATTCGGCCCACGCCCGCTAGGCAGCGCGAATCATAAGAAGGTCGAGGAGTATATCGAGGCTCACCTGAAGGGCGACCGAGTCGAGGACGACATCTTCACCGCCGATACGCCGGAAGGAAAGTTTCCGGTGCACAACATTATTGCCAAATTTCCCGGAAACAAAGACGGCATCATCGTGGTGGCCAGCCACTACGATACGAACTATCCGCTGCGCAACACATCGTACGTCGGCGCCAACGATGGCGGCTCCTCCAGCGGATTGTTGCTCGAATTGGCGAACCAGCTGCGCGGCAAACCCCGCGACGGCTACAGCATTTGGCTGGTCTGGGACGATGCTGAAGAAGCAATGAAGCCGGACGGCTCCGGCGGCCTTCCCAAGGTAATGTCGTTCGATGAGGACAGCCTGTATGGCATCACTCATGTGGCCGAAAAGTGGCAGGGCGACGGAACGCTAAAGAAGATTAAAGCGTTTCTGTTGGCCGACTTGATTGGCGACGCCGACCTAAATATCGATCGCGACCGGAATTCCACGGCGTGGCTGGAAAATGTTGTGGGGGAAGCGGCCAGGCGGCTGGGATATCAATCGCACTTTTTCGCGCACACCAATGAAGTAGGCGACGATCACATTCCATTCATGAAGAGAGGCGTGCCCAGCGCCGACCTGATCGATTTCACTTACGGCTATAACAACGTTTTCTGGCACACTACGCAGGATACGGTCGACAAGCTCAGCCCCAGGAGCCTGCAAATCGTGGGGAGCGTGATGCTTGAAACCATTCGTCTGCTCGACAAGATGGATCCGCTGCCACCGAAATAGCCGGGATTACCGGCGGGTGCTCGTTTTGCGCTTTTCCCGAATTTCATTTCTAATTCACCCACCTATGCGAACTGTGAGAGGCCTGTTCTGGGCGTGCATTTTCAGCATCTTTTGCGTTGCGGCCAACCCTCCGGCTGATACGGGCGAAGCCAATCGAGTGATTCAAGCGGCGCTTCAGCCTTCGCCATTGGAAGGGAATCTTCAGCGCTTGACCGATGAGATCGGCGGCCGCGTTCCGGGAACGCTTGCCATGCAGCACGCCGTGGCGTGGGGGATGCAAGCCTTCAAGGCCGCCGGGGCCGACAGTGTGCACACCGAAGGATTTACGCTGCCGGCATCGTGGTCTGAGGGCGCGACTGAGATGAGCGCGACCACGGCTTACCAAGTTGATGCCACCACGGTGGGCGGAGGAACCGTGCTCTCCTCCTTCCGAGTTCGCGCGGTTTCGGTGGCCTGGGCGCCCGCGCTCGCTCCCGTCAAGCACGTTCCGGTCATTGATGTTGGGGACGGCACCACAGCGGATTTCAAAAAAGCAGGCGACGTTTCCGGCAAGATTGTGCTGGTTCACACCGTCGTTCTGAAGACCTGGGACGACCTGTTCGCCGAATATACGAAAGCACCACCGATCATCGATCTCGCAGTCAAGGGGAAGGCCCGTGCGGTCGCGTTCATGGCCACCCGGGAGCACGACATTCTCTACCGGCACACGAATTCCGCCGCCGGGGAAATTGACCGCCTGCCGATGGTGATCGTGGCGCGCGAAGACGCGGAACGGATGGCGCGCCTGCTCGCCGCCGGAAATCTGGTGTGGGCCGACCTCGCCATTCCCAACCAGATCGGCGGGCCGATCAAGGCGTCCAACGTTGTCGCGGAAATTCGAGGCAGCGAAAAGCCGGATGAGTTCGTGATCCTGGGAGCGCACCTCGATTCCTGGGAGCTGGGCACCGGGGCTCTGGATAACGGCTGCAATGCCGCGCTCGTCGTCGACGCACTGCGGGCCATCAAGGCTTCAGGCGTGAAGCCGCGCCGCACCATCCGCTTCATTCTTTTTTCCGGCGAAGAACAAGGACTGATCGGCTCCCACGCCTACGCCCTCAGCCATCGAGCCGAACTCGACAAAGCCGCCGGTGTTATCGTCTACGATTCGGGCACCGGAAAAACCACTGGCTTCGCGATCGGTGGCCGTAAAGATTTGCTTTTCACCGCGAAAGAACTGATTGCCCCGCTCGCGGAATTTGACGTCAAAGACGCAAAGCTCGACATGGAATGGGGCACCGATCACTTCGATTTCATGCTGGAGGGGGTGCCCACATTCGTCGCCGATCAGGAGGAGGCGAACTATCTGGAAAATTATCACGCCGTCTCCGACACCTACGACAAAGTCGATTTTCCCCAACTGAAGAAACACGTAGCCGAGGCCGCCGCCTTGAGCGTTGAGCTGGCGGATTTGCCGCAGAAGATCGGTCCGCGCCTGACCCACGATCAAATCGAGCAGACCATGCGCGAGACGAAGAGCGTGGAGATGCTCAAGGCCGAAGGCATTTGGGACGACTGGGTCAGCGGAAAACGGGGAAGACAAAAATAATAATTGCCGATCGTTGATCACCGATTGTTGATTGAAAACTCTAGAGCGGTAGGATTTGGATTTTCAATCAGCAATCAAAAATCAGCAATCGACAATCTCTTTTTCGCCGCCAGGAATTCCCATTGCTCTATTTCTGGGTTCTCTTCAACATTTTCGCGCTGGGCATGTTGCTGCTCGATCTTCGGGTCCATCGCCGCGGCCGGGTTGTCAGTTTTCGCGCCGCGCTGAGCTGGAGCGCGGTATACGTTGCGCTGGCCGCCGGGTTCGCGGTCCTTCTTTATTTCTGGCAAGGACACCAGGTGGCCCTGGAGTTTGTCACCGGTTACGTCCTCGAAATTTCCCTCAGCGTGGATAACCTGTTCGTTTTCCTCGTGATCTTCAAATACTTCGCAGTGCCCGACCAGCAGCAGCATCGGGTCCTGTTCTGGGGCGTGATCGGCGCCCTCATCCTTCGCGGCATCTTTATCGGCGCTGGAGTCGGGTTGATCTCCCGCTTCCATTGGGTGCTTTACGTCTTCGGCGCACTCCTGATCTTCAGCGGTATCCGCCTCGGCGTGAGCCGGGATCACAAGGTCGATCCCGCGGGGAACCCGCTGGTGAGAGCGCTCCGCTACTTTATTCCCGTAACCGATGACTACAGAGGCGGAAAGTTCTTCGTTCGAAATTTGCAGGAGAAGTCGCGCCTGTACGCCACGCCATTGCTGGTGGTGCTGCTGGTCATCGAGACTACCGACGTTTTGTTTGCGGTCGATTCCATTCCTGCGGTGCTTGCCATCACCCTGAACGCCTTCATTGTGTACACCGCGAATGTATTCGCGATTCTGGGACTTCGCTCGATGTATTTCGCTATTTCGCGCCTGATGAAGGTCTTCCGCTTCCTGCACTATGGCCTCGCGGCCGTCCTCGTGCTGGTGGGGCTGAAAATGCTGATGTCCGAATATTTTCGGATTCCAACCTACGTTATGCTGAGCGTCGTGGCGGGCGTGATTCTGCTTTCGATCGTGATTTCGGCGGCGTTTCCAGCAGCCGACAAAGAGTGAAGACTAAAGACTAAAAGTGAGAAACGTGAGTGGAACTTGATGCCGACGCATCAAGCCACGAACACTACCTTGTCTCCGCGAACCACCGAATGCTTCAGGAACCTCTTGTCATCGTGATCGGGATAATCCATGCGATAGTGTGCCCCGCGGCTCTCTTCGCGAGCCAAAGCCGACCGCGCCACCAGCAAACCTGCAAGATGCAGATTCGACGCTTCATGTGCCCGTCGCGTCTTGGGATGCGCCAGCCTGGGAGCCATTTCTTCCAACCTGTTAATCGCTTTCTGCATGCCCGCACGGGTGCGCACGATGCCCACTTCGTTCTCCAACAGAACCTGAATCTGCCCGATCAACTCTTCTACTCCTGTGTCTACCGGTCCATTTGAATAAGCGGCCTTCGCCTCTGTGCTCGCACGCGACATCGGCTTAGCCCGCTCCCGCATGGCGCTTCCGGCACGCGCTCCATATACCAGTCCTTCCAGCAGGGAATTGCCGGCCAGCCGATTCGCCCCGTGCACTCCCGTCGCCGCGGCCTCGCCCGCGGCATAGAGGCCGGCCATGTTCGTCTTGCCATCAAGATCGGTGCGCACCCCGCCCAAGCTGAAATGCGCCGCGGGACGAACCGGAATCACATCTTCGGTAATGTCCACATTGTGCTGCATGCAGGTTGCGTAAATTCGCGGAAACCGCTTCTGCACTTTTGCGGCGCTCAGGTGGGTCAGGTCGAGATACACGAACGGATCCCTGGCGCGGCTCACTTCCATTTCGTGAACGATGGCTCGCGCCACTACATCGCGCGGCGCCTGTTCGCCCATCGGGTGATACTTCGACATGAACCGGTTTAATTCAATGTTGCGCAGGCATGCCCCCTCAGCCCGCAATGCCTCCGACAGGAGAAACCGGGGAACTTTCCTCATGTAGAGCGCAGTCGGATGAAACTGAACAAACTCCATGTCGCCGACTTCCGCCCCGGCGCGGTAAGCCAGCGCCATGCTATCTGCGGTCGCCGTTTCCGGGTTGGTTGTGTTGCGATAGATTTGGCCCATGCCGCCGGTGGCCAGTAGCGCGGCGGAACACGCCACCTCATGCGGAATACCCTTCTCATCGATCAGCGATACGCCGGTGATGCGCCCCGCGTCCGTCAGCAGGCCGGTTGAAAACACGAACGGCGCAATCGAGATGTGCTTGAGTGATTCTGCCTTGGCGTACAGCGTTCTCAGGATTTCTTGCCCCGTCGATTCTCCCTCGGCGTGCAGGCTGCGCTGGCGGCTGTGTGAACTTTCCAGTCCGAAAACCAGTTTGGTCTCATGGTGCTTGCCCCAGGCGATCAACTCCTCGATACGCTCGGGGCCCTCCTCCAGCAAAACTTTCACCGCCGCGGGATTGCACAGACCATCTCCCGCACTGAGCGTGTCCTGCAAGTGAAGCGTGACGTCATCTTCGTCGCTCAGGGTTGTGACCTGCGCGGACGGTGAGTGCAGCTCGATTTCCTGTTTTGCCAGCACGAGCACACGCCCGGCGGCGGCCAGTTCAATGGCAGCGCGCAGGGCGGCCACGCCGGCGCCAATCACCACGAAGTCGGTCTCGGCTGGAAGACCCTTCATAATCGGTAAACAAGACAGCAAACCATTGAGACCGGAATGGTACCACCTCTCGCACCGCAGTCCTGGGAGCGCTTACGCTATCATGGAACCGCATGCCGCAAGTGACCATTCACGTCCCTCCCCGGCCGTATCAGGCTTGGATCGAGAATGGCCTGCTCTCGCGAGCGGGTTCCGTCCTGAGCGAACTGCTGCCGCAGGGCAGCCGCGTTTTTGTAGTGACCGTTCCTCCAGTGCGCAAACGCTGGGGATCGAAACTGGTGAAGTCTTTGAGGGCCGGCGGTTTCGCGCCGCAGGTGATCCCCATGCCCGACGGCGAGCCTGCCAAGCGCCTGGCCACCGTAGAGACTCTGGCCGACAAACTGGCACATCTGCGAGCCGATCGCAGGGCAGTGATCATCGCTCTGGGCGGGGGCGTCGTGGGCGACGTCAGCGGATTGCTGGCCTCGCTCTATATGCGCGGCATCGAGCTGGTGCAGATTCCGACGACGGTTCTGGCGCAGGTCGATGCCTCAATCGGAGGAAAAACTGCCGTCAATCTGGTGGCGGGCAAGAATCTTCTGGGAACCTTTCATCATCCGCGCGTGGTGCTGATCGACCCCACGGTGCTGAAGACGCTGCCCGACCGGGAATTTCGCGCCGGACTCTATGAGGCGCTGAAGTGCGGCATTATCGGAAACGTCGAACTGTTTCTGCGCTTCGAGCAGAATCGCGCCCGGATTCTGAAGCGCGATCCGGCGGAACTTGAGTGGCTGATTGCGCAGTCCGTAAGACTGAAAGCCGAGGTGGTTTCCGCCGACGAGCGCGAGGACGGCCTGCGCCGCGTTCTCAATTTAGGCCATACGATCGGCCATGCGCTGGAAGCCGAAACCGGCTACCGCCGCCTGTTGCACGGAGAGGCAGTTGCCTGGGGAATGATTGCCGCGACCAACATCGCGCTGAATGTGGGACGGACCGACAGCGTCACTGCGGGCCGCATCGCCGACGCCGTGCTGAGCCTGGGCCGCCTGCCGCAAGTCAATGTCAACCCGCGCAAAATTATGGCGCGCATGCAGTCTGACAAGAAAACGCAAAATGGCGTAGTCCACTTCATTTTGCCGCGCGAGATCGGCAAGGTTGAAGTTGCCAACGATGTGCCCGCCGTTGCCGTGATCGACGCCATCGAAGAGCTGCGGCGTCTGTCGAGCGGCGGCTCGGCGTGGAAAAAATAGAACCCGGGGCAAGCGGGATTGAGAGAGCCGGTATTGGGAAGGGCACGGCCTCGGTGGCTGCGGAAAAAGTCTGCCTTTGCGTTTGTTTGGAAAGGACACGGATTGAGAGGTTGCGGTAAAAGTCCGCGTTGGCGTTGTTTTGAAGAGGCGCGGCTTTAGGCCGCGTTAGTAGTGCAAAATGACTGCCGGCCTTATCCGCTGAGGGCCGTATCCGCCTCGCGGAAGAGTCTTTCCGCGGCCTCTTTAGCCGGGCCGTTAGGGCAGTAACGAAACAAGCTTTTAGCCTCAGACGGAAGCATCTCTCAGAAGCAGGGGAAGAATATGCCGGAAACCGCGCCGCAATATATACAGAGAATCCTGGGCTATGTCGAAGGCCAGGACGCAGTCAAAGTGCAGCGAACAACCGCGGCGAAGCTGAAGAAATTGACTCAAGGCTGGACGCCGAAACAACTCAGGTGGCAGCCGGAGCCAGGAAAATGGTCGATCGCCGAGATCGTCGCGCACCTGGCCGACGTCGAAATCGTAGCCAGTTGGCGAATGCGCTCCGTGCTCGGGGAGAACGGCACACCTATCCAGCCCTTTGATCAGGACGTCTGGGCATCCGTGTTTCAATACGGCAAGCGCGATGTTAAACAATCACTTGAAGTGTTCCGCGTCCTGCGCGAAAACAATCTGGCGATGCTGAAGGCGCTTCCGCGTGACAGCTGGGACCACTACGGAATGCACGCCGAGCGCGGCAAGGAGACCATTGCGCACCTGGCGCGCATGTTCGCCGGACACGATACCAACCACATCCTGCAGGTCGAACGAATTGCCGGGCAATTGAAGAGCGTTCAGAAAAAGAGCGTTCGTAAGAAGAAACGACAGTGACTGGCGCCGGCGTGCAGATAACCACTGTGCGGGAAACCAACAAACCGACGGTAGTGGGCGCAACGCCGGAAGGCGCGCACGATCCGCATTCTGCCGCACGTGCAGTTCGCGAGATGTTCACCTCGATTGCGCCGCGTTATGACCTGCTCAATCACGTATTGTCCTGCAATATAGACCGCATGTGGTGGCGCCGCACAGCGCGTGCTTTCCGTCACATCCTCAATCCTGATGGCGCCCGTGCCGACGCCCGCATCCTCGACCTGTGCTGCGGAACGGGAGACATGACCTTCGCCCTGCGCCGCCAGGCGGGGAAGGCCTCTCCACGCATTCTTGGCGCAGACTTCTCTCACGCTATGTTGCAACGCGCGTTGGCGAAGTCGTCGAGTAACGGCCTTACGCCAGGCTGGATCGAAGCCGACGCCCTCAGCCTGCCGTTTCCCAGTGCGCATTTTGATCTGGTGACATCGGCTTTCGGTTTCCGCAATCTGGCCGACTATGATGCCGGCCTGAGCGAGATCGTCCGCGTGCTGCGTCCCGGCGGCGAGTGCGGCATACTGGATTTCGGCGAGCCTAAGGGCGCAATGGGCGCCCTTTACCGCATCTACTTCAAGCAAGTGCTGCCGCGCATCGGAACTATGATCTCCGGCGTTAGTGGTCCCTATGCCTACCTTCCGGCCTCGGTGGAGCGCTTCCCGCCGCCGGAAGAAATGCTGGAGAGGATGAAACGCACAGGCTTCGCCGAAGCCACCTGGACGCCCTACACCTTCGGAATTGCGGGCCTGTATCGCGGGAAGAAACTCACGTAGAGACAGCCGCCTCGGCTGTCCAGACTTATGTCCTAAGCCCAAAATCTCAACTCCGCAGCCCGGGCTCTTAGGCCTAGGTTTGCCTTTCTACCCAGAGTTCCGGAACAATTTGCTCAACTTTTCAACGTCTTCGGCGCTGACATCGCCCACTACGAAATATCGCAGTCCATTGTGCGTCCAGTTCTCCGCATTAAACGACGCCGCATGAACCGCCCCCGACGGTAGATTGGCAGTCTCTTCCCCTCGATCCTGAAAAATGAAAACCGAAATCTGGTGTTTCCGTAACTGATAAATCAAATGCGCGCCGGGCGTCTGCGCGAGATATGTGACTTTTCCTCCAAGCAGAGTGAAGTCCGATCCCTGCAACTCGGGGAGATTGAAAGTAAACGGAATCTTTCCCTGAAACCATGGCTTGACCGTATGGCGATCAGTTGACAGAACGTTAACTGGCGTTGCGCTGGCCAGAGTGCTCACATGCAGATCGGCGAGTTCGCTGTACACATGTTGCCGCCGGGCGTTCTCGCGGCTTAGATATAGATTTACCGCAAGCGACAGGATCAGGATTGTGGCGGCCGGCACCGCCAGAATCTTCCAGTACCACCCGGATTCCCGGCGCGCTTTCGCGGCCGCAAGTTTCATGATTCGTTTCCGTAACTCGGGGCTCGCCGTATACCGCTTTCCGGCTGCCTGTAAAGATCGCTTTAACTGCACCCGGGCTAAGACATCACCGGCGCACGCGGAACATCCGGGCAGATGCGACGCAAGTGCACTGGCTTGCTGCGAATCGAGTTCACCATCGGCAAACGAATCGAGCTGGCTGCGCCACTGCTCACACGCCATTTCGACCTCCCTGATGCTTTCGGATTAAATCGCGCAGAGCTTTTCGCGCACGAAACAGTCGCGACATTACCGTGCCGGTGGGAATGGCCAGCGTCTCGGCAATTTCCTGGTACGACATCTCCTCGACCTCGCACAGCAGCAGGATTTCCCGGAAGGGCACAGCCAGTTCGGTGAGGGCCTGCTGCACCATTTCCCGGTCCGCTTGTTGAATCAGTATGCTCTCTGGAGTAGCGCGATCGGCTGGCAGCAATGTTTCATCCGCTTCTTCATCGATCGCAACCATCGTCTTCAACCCTGTTCGTGAACTCAAAAAAGAATTTCTCAGAATGCGATACATCCAGGCCCGGAAGTTTGTGCCGATCTGAAACGAAGAAAACCCGCGCAACGCCTTGCTATAAGTCTCCTGTACGAGGTCCTCCGCCTCCGCGGTGTCCTGGGTCAGCCAGCGCGCGAAGTTATAGAGCTGGTCGAATAACGGCATCGCCAGGGCTTCGAATGTCTCGGCAGATCCGCGCGCTTCCGGCACCTTCATAGGTAAACCAGGTTCACGCTAATTTATTCCCTCCCCAACAGCAAATGTTTCGGGGGAATAAATCCATGCCGCCCCGGTTATCAGGACGGAAGCAGCAACACAATCGGTCAATAATCGAGGAGAGAAGATGAAAAACGCATTCACCTGGCTGACCAATTCGCCCACCGACGGGCCAAATTCGACAATCGTTCTGCGTTTGATGGCAGGAGGAGTTTTCCTCTGGGAAGGGATTCTAAAATTCGTCTATGCGAATCAGGGAATTGGACGCTTCGCAAAACTTGGCATGCCTTTTCCGCATGTCACAACCGACTTCGTGGCTTGTCTCGAAATCGTCGGCGGATTGCTCCTGCTCGGCGGGTGGCTCACGCGCGCGATTGCAACTCCTTTTATTGTCGAGATGATCGTCGCCATTCTTTCCACCAAAATCTCGCTCTACCTGGGCACATCGCCTTTGCCTCTTCCGGCCGCGCCGCCAAAAGTGGGTATGTGGGCCGTCTTGCACGAAGTCCGTTCGGAATACGCGCAGCTGCTGACGGTCCTATTTTTGCTGATCAACGGTCCGGGAAGCTGGTCGCTGGATGCGCTTCTACGGAAACGAGCACAGGAAGCCCCAAGTCAGGCGGTGGCAGCCGCATCGCGCCGGAACGAATCGGCGAATGCGTCGGCAATGGTGTAGCGGATCACGTGCTCGTATTCCGGGCCCAGGAAGCGGCGCAGGCGATCGGTATTCATAATGTATTCCCCGGTCATATAAGGAACTGCCTCGGGTGGAATGGCCGAAATCTTCCGTTTCCATAGGAATTTGAGCACCTGCCGCATCGCCCACTTTCCGGGAACGCGCACCAATTTTGCCTGTGCCATCTCCACGCAGCGCCCGAAGGTCAAAGGCTCGCCGCTTCCGGCGACGTTGAGTACAGTCAAGCGTTGAGTCTCGGGCTCGCGCTGCAGGAGGTGTCGAATCAGTCGCGCCATGTCGTCAACGTGGACAAACTGAATCTTGTTGTCGAGATATTGCTGGCCGCGAGGCAGCATGCAGGGCAGCCGCTTGCCCTGTTTCCGCATTTTCTCGGCCCGCGCGCCCTTGCCGTTGGGCGTGCCATGGAATGCTCCCATCAGATAATTCTCCACGCTGGCGCCCGCAAATATATGGGGACGCAATATGTAAGCGCTGCATCCACGCAAAGCGTGGGAGCGGGTTTGCACAACCTCATCCGCCTGCTTTTTATGAATGGCATAAGGCAGGGTGTGGGCTGCGAGCACCGATTCTTCCGTCGCCGGGGCCGGCAGGTTCGGGCCGTAGGCGGACACGCTGCTGGGAAAAATAAACTGCTTGATGCAATCGTCGGTCGTGCGATTGGCCTCGGTGACCGCTTCCATCACCCGTGCTGTCCCCGCCACATTGATCTGCCACATGCGCTCCACGTCAAGCACGCCGGTGCGCACCGGATCGATCACGAACGCGAGATGAATCAAGGCATGAGCATGCGTATCTCGCAAGAGTTCGTACAAAGGCCGGGTAGAAGATTCCTGGCCGAGATCCAGACTTTCGAATTGCAGCTCAGAGCTGGCGCGGGGAGGATTCACATCGATCCCAATGACCGAATAACTCCCCAGCATCGGCAGAAGCCTGGAGCCCAGATTGCCCGACACGCCGGTAACGACCACGACTGGTTTCGCCATCAGTTGGGCTTTGCTGCCGGCGGTTGCGACGGCGGCGGAGCCTGCTGCTGAGCTGGCGGCGCCTGGCTGGGAGCGCCGGATTGAGTCGGATTTCGCGGCGGCGCCATCTGACCGGCACCCGGGCGGCCTCCCATCGGCCCCGCCGGCAGCGAAGGCCCGAAGTACGCTTCATTGGTTTCGACCTTAAACGAGTTGTTCAGGTCGTCAATCTTTTGGCGCATGCGCTCATTTTGCAACTTGCTGCGAATCTCGTTCTGCGCCTGATCGAGCGGAAGCTCGCTCTTGCTGTTCACCTTGTAAATGTAGTGTCCGCCTGCATCGTTAATGACCTGGGAAACTTCGCCGGGTTTCAAATCGAACACCACCGCCTGTGCCGGAGGCAGCGTGGTGCGGCGCACCGTGGGCAGATTTACCGTCGGAGACTGCATCTTCATGCCGGCGGCTTCGAATGCCTCCTTTTGCAACTTTACGAAATCTTCCCCGGCCGCGGCCCGCGCCCGCAGGCTCTCAGCCAGCTTGCTCATCGCCTGCTCGCCTTCCTCGATCTTGGCCTTTTCCTCAGCCTGTTTGGCCTTCTGCGCTTCCTCACTCAGCTTTTCGTTTTTACCTTCGTCTTTGTTGGCTTCAGCTTCGGGCTGTTTGGTGCGCGGTACAAACAGCCGGTCCAGGCTGAGTTGCTCGTAGCTGTCGGCGTGCTCTTTGTAATACTTTTCAATCTCCTCGGGAGAGATTTTTCCGGCTTCCTCCTGAATTTTCTGCTGCAGCTCCTGACTCAGGATCTGCATCTTCAGGACCTTGACTCGATCTTCAAACTGCGGAGTTTTGTCCAGGCCTTTCTTCTTCGCCTCGTCCGACATAGCGATCCAGCGCGGCAACAATCCAGCCAATTGCTTTTTCATCTGCGGGGTTACGTTAGGTGCTAGATGGCTGATCAGCTTCTCAAACTCGGCCTTAGTAATGACCGTCTTGCAATCGGCTGGAGATTTTGCCGCCGCCGTCTTGGAAGGAGTCGCAGGCTTCGCTGCCGTTCCCCTGGCTGCGACGGGTTTCAGCTGCGCTGCACAAACGCCCTTGATCGTAATCACCGCCGCCGTGGCCGGAACTTCCGCTGAAGTATCGGCCAGGGCCTGCGGCGGGGCGGGAGCGCCGGGTGCAGCTTGTCCCCAGGCCAGCGTACCCAACAGAACACACATCAGCCACCTCTTACGCATACGTCATTTCCTCCAGGATTGGTCCTTCAGAAAGTTAAGAATGCTAAGCTTCAAATCCTAGCATAAGACGCAGCTTTTGCCGCTTTGCAGTTGACGGATAAAGAGCCGCATCGCGGCTTATGTCCGGACGCGAGCAAACGAATGCGATTTGTTGGCGCTTTTCTTCCTCAGCGGCGATAATTCCTGCATGTCGGGCAACCCGGCCATTCCTTCATCCGAGTTGATGCGCGCCGAGAAGCGCGCCGCCGCCGGGAGTTCCGTCCTGGCCGCAGTGGTGATCACCGGGCTCAAAATTGTCGTCGGATTCAGCACCGGAAGCCTCGGCATCCTCTCCGAAGCTGCGCATTCCGGGCTCGATCTCATCGCGTCTCTGCTCACCTTTTTCTCGGTCGGCGTCTCTGACAAGCCCGCCGACGCCGACCATCAGTACGGTCATGGCAAAGTCGAAAACTTCTCCGCGTTCGTCGAAACCGGCCTGCTGTTGATCACCTGTGCCTGGATCATCTATGAGGCAGCATTGCGTCTCTTTTTTCGGCACATTGAGATCGAGCCGTCGATCGCCGCTTTCGCTGTGATGCTCTTCTCCATGGGCATTGACTGGTGGCGCTCGCGCGCACTGGGCCGCATCGCCAATAAGTATGACAGCCAGGCTTTGGAAGCCGACGCCTTGCATTTCTCCACCGACATCTGGTCGGCCGGCGTGGTCGTACTGGGACTCATCCTGGTACTCTTCGGCCGCAACTATCGCGTTGACTGGCTGCGCGATTCCGATCCCATCGCCGCCCTCTTCGTGGCCGGAGTGGTCGTTTCCGTCAGCTGGCGTCTGGCTCGCCGCACCGTTGACGCTCTGCTCGATGCCGCTCCGCCGGGCGTTCGATCCAAGATTTACGATGCGGTGTTGCACGTCGATGGCGTTCTCGAAGTCGATCGCATTCGCATTCGGCGGGCCGGAAACCGCTACTTCGCCGATCTCGCCGTGGGACTGGCGCGCACCGTGACGTTCCAGCGCTCAGGGCAATTGGCTTCCGCCGTTTCCGAGGCGGTGCACAAGATCCTTCCCGACTCCGACGTGACCGTGCAGCCGCTTCCACGGGCGCAACGTTCGGAGAATATCTTCGACCGCATCCGGGCCGCCGCCACCGACAAAAATCTCAACGTGCATGACATCAGCGTCCAGGATTTTGCCGGCCGCCTGCACGTGGAGCAGCACGTCGAACTCGACGAGCGCATGACCCTTAAAAACGCCCACGATCGGGTCACTGAACTCGAAGCCGACATGCGCCGCGACGTTCCTGAAATTTCCGACATTCTCACTCACATCGAAAGCGAGCCCGCTACCATCGAAAAACCCGAAGAGCTGGTGAGCGACGCGGAACTCGAGCATCGCTTGAAGGCCGTGGCTTCTCAGTTTCCCGAAGTGCTCGACGTCCACGACTTCGTCATCAAGCGCGTGCGCGGCCGCCTGTACATCTCGTGTCACTGCACACTGTCGGACGATCTTTCTCTGTCCCGTGTGCACGACATTCAGACCGAACTGGAGATCCGTTTCAAGCAGGACGCGCCCGAGTTATTCCGCGTTTTGATTCACCCCGAACCCAGCACGGATAACCGGAGGTAGGTTGTGACATCCGTCACAGACACGGTCGCGGAAATTGTTGATTGTTGATTTTTGATTGTTGATTGAAAACCTCTATGGAACATCAGGCCGATGCGCTTAAGAAGCGCACCAAGCAGTTCGCTTTGCGAGTTATCCGGGTCATTCGTTCTCTGCCGCCGGGCGTGGAGGGAAAGACGATCGGTCATCAACTCCTGCGTTCAGGAATGTCAGTGGCAGCCAACTACAGGGCTGCTTGCAGGGCTCGCTCCCGGCCCGAATTTCTAGCGAAGCTCGCAATCGTCATCGAGGAAGCCGACGAATCCGAATTCTGGTTGGAAATGCTGGCTGATGCTGGTTTGATTCCGGAGCGAAGTTGAAAGACTTGAGATCGGAAGCGAATCAGTTGGTAGCGATCTTCAATGCCTCCCGAACCACGGCGAAAAAAGGTGTTCAATCAGCAATCAACAATCAGCAATCAACAATTCCCCGAAAGAGAGAGTCGTGATCACCGCCAAAGCAATCTGGACCGACAAGGAGCGCTATATCGGCGAGGCCAGTTCACGTCACGCGATCGTGATGGACACAGCGACCGAGAAGACCGCCGGTTCGCCGATGGAACTGGTGCTGATCGCGCTCTGCGGCTGTACCGCATCGGACGTGGTCGGCATTCTGCGCAAGAAGCGGGAGCCATTCACGAGCCTGGAAGTCAGCGCCACTGGCGCGCGGGCATCCGGCTATCCCGCCGTGTTCACGGAAATCAATCTTGTCTATCGCATCGGTGGTAAAGTGTCTGGCAAAGCGGTAGACGATGCCGTCCGCCTCTCGAAAGAAAAATATTGTTCGGTTTCGGCCATGCTGGAAAAGACCGCAAAGATCACGACCAAAATCGAATACCTCGAGGGTGCCCCATCCTAACGTCGCGCTTTTTGCGATGTTAGGGTGGGGACTTTGGAAAATCCAATGCCCCGCGTTCTGATCTTCACCCAATCCGGCTGTCTCTCCTGCGAGCTGATGAAGATTTTCCTCGAAGCCAAAGCAATCGAGTTCGAGGAACGAAATATCAGTACGAACCCCGAAGCCCGACATGAAATGACGGAAAAATACGACAGCGAGGAAACTCCGACGCTAGTGATTCTCTCCGGCGAAACGGAAGAGGTGATTATCGGCTTCGATCCCGTACGCCTTGACCAATTCCTCGACTCCGATTCGGTGGCTGAATCCTGAATTCCGCTCGCCCAACCACTCAACATCCTCTTCGCGGATATTTGTTTATTGGCTCCGCCGCATTTCTCTGGGGAGTCTCCGCCGCGCTCGGCCGCGCCGTCTTCACGGGTAAGCTGTTGCCGAGCGAGCAGGCGCTCCATCCCATTGGCTCGCTCATCCTGTCACAAACTCGGGCTTCGTTCTCGCTACTTCTGTTGCTCGCTCTGCTAGTGGGCCGACGCGGCTGGCAACGCATCAAACTCCCGGCGCTCGATCTCATCCAATGCCTCGCTCTTGGGATTCTCGGCGTGGCTGTGTCGAATTATTGCTATTACTTCGCCATTCAGAGAACGAGCGTTGCCATTGCCATCATCGTGCAATACACGGCGCCCGTCTGGGTGCTCTTGTACGTCGTTGCGCGCGGACAGCAAAAACTCTCGCTGCAGAAAGTTGCCGCGGTAGGAGTGGCCATCGCCGGCATCGCGTTGACGATCGGCATCGCCGGCGGGAAAGCCTCGCCGCTGCGCCTCGATTCCTATGGCTTCCTCGCCGCCCTGCTGGCATCGTTCTCCTTCGCCTTCTACAACGTCGGCGGGCACCGCATCCTCGCCCGCCACGACCGCTGGCGCGTGCTGGTTTGGACGCTGATCTCCGCCGCAGTCTTCTGGCTGTTCGTCAATCCTCCGTGGAAAGTGATCGCGGCCCACTACACGCCCGCGCAATGGGCGTTCCTGTTCGTCTTCTCCATGATCTCGGTGCTGGGATCGTTCTCCCTCTACTTCCTCGGCCTGCAATATCTCGAGCCTACGCGCGCCATCATCGCCAGTTGCCTGGAGCCGGTATTCTCCATCCTGCTGGCGGCAGCGTTGCTGGGCGAGGGCGTGCGCCCGATTCAGACTTTGGGGATTGTGCTGGTGCTGTCGGCGATTGTGATTGTGCAGCTGCCGGGGCGGGACGCGAGAAATCAAGTATCAGTCGTGATCGACCCGATCGAATGATGGCGCCGCTGTCATACTGTACGGTGTCAACAGTGGGCAGAGGGCATAATTCGCTACCTATTTTCCTGCGGCATCAAAATTCCCACTTCTCCCAAAATCGGGGAGAAGTGGGCGTCTTTGCAGTCTGCGCCTATCGCTTTGCCAAAGCAATGGCCTGCCGCACATGCCCCCGCGATCTCTTCAATGCCGCAACAGCTTTCGCCCGATTCACTCCCGCAGCCAGCATCACCACCGCGACCGGTGTCCGATTCCCGCTGGCTTTGAGAGCAGCGCTCGCCGTATCGTGATCGGCTCCAGTGGCTTGTTCCAGGATTCGGATGGCACGCTGGACCAGCTTTTCGTTCTTGGTCCAAACGTTGACCATGAGATTCCCATAGACATATCCCAGTCGCGCCATGGCTCCGGTCGAGATCATATTCAGAACCATTTTGTGGGCGGTGCCGGCCTTCATGCGGGACGATCCCGCGAGAACCTCCGCCCCAACTTCGGTGACAATGGCGAAATCTGCAGCGCGTTCCAGCGGCGAGTTGCGGTTGCAGGTAAGGGCGATCGTCCGTGCTCCGTGGTTGCGGGCGTATTCCACAGCGGCGATGGTGAAGGGAGTCCGTCCGCTGGTGGCGATGCCAAGAACGATGTCCCGCTTGGCAGGCTTCCGCTTCTTTATTTCAGCGAGTGCCGCGACAGTGTCATCTTCGCTGGCCTCCGTGGACGCACCCAGCGCCTTCGGCCCTCCCGCCATGATGTATTGCACGCTGCGCGGATCGGTATTGAAAGTCGGTGGAATCTCAGAAGCGTCGAGAGCGCCGAGGCGCCCGCTGGTTCCTGCCCCCACGTAGATGAGGCGTCCATCCTGGCGAAGTCCGGCGACCACAACGTCGATGGCGCGAGCGATCTGCGGCAAAGCGCGGCCCACTGCCGTGGTAACGGTGGAATCTTCCTTGTTCATCAGTCGCACGATTTCGAGCGACGACATGCGATCAAGATCCGTGGCGGCGGGAAGATTTTGTTCGGTGGGGAGCCGGCGAAGGTCGGATTTGTCTTTGTCTTTGCGAGTTCGGGTCAAATCGTGCGCCTTTCGGGTATCAGCGGAAGCAGAGCATTCTACGAAAAGCAGAGCGGATTCGCGGGAGATCCCTCGCTCCGCCTGAAGAACGGCTCCGCTCGGGATGACGCCCTTTTTCTGAAAATGGTCGCCCGCCGCGAGGGATGACTGCCGATTCAGGTCAGCGCTTCGATCACGGCATCATGAAATCTCGGACGCGCTTGCTTGATCGCCTGATTCGCGCAGTCTGGCCAGGTGCGATTCGTCAATAACAGGATAGAGAGTTGACGTTCGGGATCGATCCAAAGCGACGTGCCGGTGTATCCGAGGTGGCCGAAGGAGCCAGGCCCGAAATATTTTCCGGACTGCGAGGGAGAAGACGGCGTGTCCCAGCCCAGGGCGCGGGACGTGTCTGCAGGGGCAACTTGGCGCGTAGTAAATAGGGCGACAGTCTCGGGACGGAGAATAGGTCGTCCTCCATGCAGCATGGCATGCGCGAAGCGAGTCAGGTCCTCAGCAGTGGAGAAAAGACCGGCATGCCCGGCGACACCGCCCAGCACGAAAGCATTTTCATCCTGCACTTCGCCTTGGATAATCTTGTGGCGAAAAGTACGGTCGTCGGCTGTAGGAGGAATCTGGCCGCGGCTATCTGCCGCTGGATTGAAAGTGGTGTGGCTCATTGAAAGTGGGTGGAATATCTCGCGCTGGCAGAATGCGTCGAGCGACTCGTTCGCGATCCGTTCGAGAGCCGCTCCCAGAATGATGAATCCGATATCGCTGTATTCAGCCCGAATCCCAGGGTCGGCGGAGAGGGAAGTGGTGAAGGCGGCGCGCAGCAGTTCGTCACGCGCTCGTGTTTTGAGGAACAGCTTCTCATAGGCGGGCAGGCCTGAGGAGTGGGCGAGGAGCATGCGGAACGTGACCTTCCGGCGCCGGCCATCGGGCTCGCCGCAGGAGTCGGCAAGAGACTCGGGGACGGTTCCAGCCACGGTGGCCTCCAGCTCCAAAAGGCCACGTTCGTAAAGAATCATCGCCATCGTCGTGGTGGCGACCGCCTTGGTCACCGATGCCAAGTCGAAGACGGTGGCAGGCGTCGCCGCGGGGGAGCCTCCGTCGTACGTGAAATGGCCAAAGGACTTTAGCGCGACCAGCCGATCCCGATGCACGACCGCTACACAGGCGGCAGGAAAGGCGCGCTGCTCAATCGCTTCCTGAAGTACGGAAAACGCGGAAGAAAATGCTTCGTCCTGATGGTCCAGGGCCCGGACAGGGTTAGCAACGCTATGCAGGGCTGTGCTCACTGAAAAAATTGAAACCTCAGCGGTTATAACAGGTTGGGAAGGGAGGGTAAAGATTACTGCAGCTTGGCTGGTAGGGCGGTTTAGCTTTATCTCGACTCCCAGGTAACCTCCAACCCGCCTGGGGCGTCTAACCCAGAGGGAAAAGATTGACAATTGCTGTCTTCCGGCAGGGGTATAATCAAGCGTTAAGGAGTACTGTATGAAATTCAAATGGCTGGCAATCGCTGTGGGATTGGCGGCGTTCAGCGCTGGGCCCTGGACGTTAGCGCAGGTTTCCGATCAGGACAAAGATCAGCCAAAAGCCGGCGACGTGGAGAATGCACCCAAGCAGCCGCCTGCCACGCTGCCCACGGCCGACGACAGCCAGATCAAGCATGATGGCGGCAAGACCGACGTCGATGCCGTAGGGAATCGCAACGTGGGATGCGGACGCGGTGTCGGGAACTGGTATACGGTCGAAGGTCAAGTCGCACGCGGTCGAGTCTATGCCCAGCAAATCGAGTCGCAAATCAAGTTGGTCAACGATCCCGTGATCACCGAATACGTGAACCGGATTGGCCAGAACCTGGTGCGCAATTCCGACGCGCAGGTGCCCTTTACCATCAAGGTCATCGACTCCGACGTGGTCAATGCCATGGCGCTGCCCGGCGGATTTTTCTACGTAAATTCTGGCCTGATTCTCGCGGCCGACGAGGAAGCGGAGATGGCAGGCGTGATGGCGCATGAGATCGCCCACGTGGCGGCTTGCCATTACGGGCGCGAGATGACGCGCATGAACCTGCTGCAGATGGCATCGCTGCCGGCCATCTTCATGGGCGGCGCGCTGGGATACGGGATCTACGAAGGCATGGGCCTTGGCATTCCCCTGACCTTCCTGCACTTCTCGCGCGGCTTCGAGGCGGAGGCCGATTATCTGGGTATCGAGTACATGTATCGCGCCGGATATGATCCGTCGGCATTCGTCTCTTTCTTCGAAAAGATTCAGGCCATGGAAAAGAAGAAGCCGGGGACGCTGTCGAAGGCCTTCGATACTCATCCGCAGACTCCCGACCGGATTGAGAAGTCGCAGGACGAGATTCGGAAAATTCTTCCCGCCAAACAGCAATACGTAGTCACGACCTCGGAGTTCGACGAGGTGAAGGCCAGGCTGGCGGCAATCGAAAACAAGCACAAGGTGATCGACGAGAAGGATTCGAACAAGCCCAGCCTGCGGCGCACCGCGAACACCACCGACAAGACCGGCGACACCAAGAGCGACGACGATCGTCCGACCCTGAAGCGCCGCGACGATTCAAACTAGTCGCATAGCGACAGCCGCCTCGGCTCTCAGTCTTTAAGAAACCGGCGGCCGCGGCCGCCGGTTTATTTTCTTCGTGAACAGACAAGAAGTTCAGTTACGAGCAGTGAGCTGACTGATTTTCGGCAACCCGGCCAGCGACCTTTCCCGAGCTATCCTAGACTTCCGCACCAAACCATCCGGCCGCATGTGGCCCGCATTTGGCGTAAGATGAGCGCTGAGCATTGCAGACTCTTAGAACTCAAATCACACTTAAAGTCGGGAACGGGCATAGGCGCTGCAGTGTTCGATTGACAGCCCGCATAAGGCGGAGACTCCATGCCGGAAAACACACTTTCCATTACAGACAATCGCACCAACCAGACCTATACCCTCCCCATCGAAAACGGCACGATCCGGGCCATGGATTTGAGACAGGTCAAGTCCGGCGCGGACGACTTCGGGCTGATGACATACGATCCCGCATTCATGAATACCGCGTCATGCAAAAGCGCGATCACCTACATTGACGGCGACAAGGGAATTTTGCGGTACCGCGGATATCCCATCGAAACTCTGGCCGAGCGCTGCACCTTCTTGGAAGTCGCCTACCTGCTCCTGTTCGGCGAACTCCCTGCCGGGAAAGAGTTGCGCGCCTGGGTGCACGACATCACTCATCACACCATGCTGCACGAGACCACGAAAAAGTTCATGGAAGGCTTCCGCTATTCATCGCATCCCATGTCGATGTTTGTGAGCACCATCGCAGCCCTGTCGAGTGTGTATCCGGACGCCAAGGACGTGCACGACCCGGAAAACCGGATGCATCAGATTGTCCGGCTCATCGGCAAGGTGCCCTCCATCGCGGCCATGTCATACCGGCACAATGTGGGATTCCCCTATGTCTATCCCGACAACGACCTGAGCTACACCGAGAATTTCATGAATATGTTGTGGAAGATGGTCGAGCCTAAATACGTGGCGCATCCCGCGATTGCGCGCGCTCTCGACATTCTGTTTATTCTGCACGCCGACCATGAGCAGAACTGCAGCACCAATGCCATGCGGTCCGTCAGCAGTTCCCAGGCCGATCCATATTTGTCGGTTGCGTCGGCGGCTTCGGCTCTGGCTGGCCCGCTGCACGGCGGCGCCAACGAAGAAGTGCTGAAGATGCTCGACGAAATCGGCTCCAAAGATCACGTCCCGGCCTACATCAAGCGGGTCAAGGACGGGCAAATCAAGCTGATGGGCTTCGGGCACCGCATCTACAAGAATTACGATCCGCGGGCGAAAATCATCCGTTGGGGCGCCGAGCAGGTCTTCGAGGTCACCGGACGCAGCCCGAAGCTCGACATCGCATTAGAACTGGAACGCATCGCTTTGGAAGACGACTACTTCGTAAAACGAAAACTCTATCCCAACGTCGACTTCTATTCCGGGATTATGTATCAGGCCATGGGCTTCCGCCCCGAAATGTTCACCGTGCTGTTTGCGATTCCGCGCACCGCGGGATGGCTGGCGCAATGGCAGGAACTGATCACCGACCCCGAACAAAAGATCGCCCGCCCCCGCCAAATCTACACCGGACACGGCGAGCGGGAGTTCCTTCCGATCGATAAGCGAGTTCCAGTGCCGTTGCCGGCGGAGTATCCTGCGCGCTGACATCTGCCGCCGAGAGGGAAGCCAGCCTTATTCTGGTTCAGCCGATAGCATTACGCTGAGAGTGGAGTAGCCTCGTGCGTGAAATTGGAACGGTAGGATGCAACCCGGTATCGTGCGGAATCGCGAGGAAGAGAAGATGTCCCCGGTTTATGCGGCGTGCTTGGCCAGTTCCGCCAGTTCCTCCCGATGACGCTCCGGCGAAGTGATGACTTTCATCCCCTGCCAGTCATAAGGAAATTCTCTGCCACAATCCAGGCAAGCGACGTAGGTCCCGGTCAGCTTGGCGGCTTCGGTACGGCGCGCCTTCGCGCCGCGAAGAGTGACTGGAAAACTGTAGCGCGCGTGCCTGCAACCGAAGAGCATATCCACCAATTTAGCGAACATGATCCACCTTCCACACTCGAGCTGGGATGCTCGAACCCTGGTTCGAACTATACGCCCCCGCCGGAAGAATACTCCTGTGCGGGCGATCGACAAGTACTTAGATTCCCGAATTGACAAAACGGTTTCCGTTTTGTATCAAGAGAACTATCCCATTATGGAAACACACCTAAGCCATTGTGCGAGAAATGGTTACACACTCATGAAGGGGTAAAAAAGGTCTATACGCTCTGTGGGCCGCGCTTTTTCTGCTGCTGGCATTTGGTCATAATGGCGGATCGCAGTCGCCCGCGCAGATCTTCGGGCAATTCGTAGAGTTGAGAGTCGCGATAGATTTCGATGGTCTTCTTGGTCGTGTCGCAGACAACATAGCAGTTGTGGCACCACGAAAGATGGTTCTCCAATTCAACTTTAGTCTTCTCGTCGAGGACGCCGTCCAAATAATTGGTCAGCTCTTGCAGGAATTCAGCGCATTTCACTGTTTGCCATCTCCGCTCATAACGTCACTCGCCTTAGCTTCGGAATTCTTGTCGCCACTCTTGCCAGTTTCCCGTCTTTGAAAGTACCGTCCCAGCCGTTCGCGAAGCTGCAAGCGAGCCCTCAGCAGTCTTGACTTCACCGCAGGAACGCTCAACTCCAGCGCGGCCGCGGTTTCCTCGGTGGAAAGTCCTTCCACGTCCCTCAACACGAACACCGTTCGAAAGCCCGGGGGCAGGCCCTGAATGGTCTTGCTTAAAATCTCACGCAACTCAGCCTGCGTGTACTGCTGCTCCGGATTCGGACTCCAGTCCGCGATCTCGCGGGGAAGGGAATCGTCTTCCGTCTTGATATCTTCGTCGAGCGATACCGTGCGTTCCGGCTTGCGCCGGCGCAACTTCATCAGCGCTTCGTTGACCGCGATCCGGACCAGCCAGGTATAAAATTTTGACTGCTCCTGGAACTGCGCCAGGTTCCCGTAAGCTTTCAGGAACGCTTCCTGCACCACGTCTTCCGCGTCTTCACGGTTTTGCGTGATGTGTTGCGCGATCCGGAAAACGTTGCGGTCGTAACGGCGAACCAGTTCTTCGAATGCCGAGTCGTCGCCGCGTTTGGCGGCCTGTACGAGCGTCAACTCTTCGCTAACTGGTCCCGCTACTTTGTTTTGGATGGCTTCCATTCGCTTGGCGATGCAGTATTTTCGGGATGCGAAAAAAACTTATGTCACCTCGAACGCGGCGCAAAAGTCACTAGAATTCGAGACTGTTATTCTACTTGGTAACCCGCCTGTTTGCCCAATGGCTTTGCCGTATGCGGCGACAAAACTTTGGGATAGAGTGCAAAGAGCCGGGCGTAACGCCAAAGAGCAGGTACCGAAGTACCCTGATGTCACAGAGCAAGTACCGTATAATCAGCGTTTAGGGCAGTGTCCTTTGGTGCATTGTCGTGAGCACTGCCTTGGAATAGATCGATTTCTTGGAATGGTCTGAGTATGGCGGAGAGCAAAGAATTTCGGCACATCATCGAGCGAGCGGTAGCGCAAGTGCTCGAACGCCAACTGCCAAAGCTGCAGGCTGAGCTGGTCGCTCGCCTCACCGCGGAGTTGCCCTCGGCCCCGCCTGCATCGGCGAAAGGCGCGGGAAGTCCGACTCAGGGCAATCTGGTTCAGGCCGTCGCCAGCATTCACGCTGGAACTACACAAAAAGAAATCCTCCGGGCATTGCTTGATGCCGGCAGCTTATACGGATCGCGCGTCGCGCTCTTCGTCGTGAAAGCAGGGACTGCCAACGGCTGGCAGGGCCGCGGTTTGGGCGAAGACGATGCCGTAAAGGATTTTCCGCTCGATATGTCCGCGGGACCGGCTGCTCATGCCTATCAGAATCGAACCGCTACTCCGGCGAATATTGCCGAGATGGATCGCCATTTCGTAGAACAGTTCGGGGGGCCGGCGAACGAACAGATTCTGGTTCTGCCGCTGGTTCTGAAGGATAAAGTTGCGGCCTTGCTCTATGCCGATGGCGGCGCGGACGGCGCACTGGACGGGGCCTCTCTCGAAGTGCTGGTGCTGGCCACAAGCGCCTGGCTCGAAGTAGTTTCGTTGCGCAAGCAGGCGCAAAGGGATTTCAGCGATGCTCCCGCGGCCAGCGTGGAACGGCCTTCAGTCGCGGCGCCGGTGCAGACGGTCAGTTCCTTCTCCGATCCTTTCGCGTCACACACTCCCCAGCACATTGCGCCCAAGCCCGTACCCGAGCCGGAACCGGCGGCCGAGGTTGTCGAAGTAGCTTCGCACGCGGCTTCCGCCAATGCCGCAGCGTCCGCTCCGGCAGCTGCCGCGGACCCGTTCGCCGGCATGTCACCCGACGACGCCGACACTCACCGCAAAGCGCAGCGTTTCGCGCGTCTGCTGGTGGATGAAATCAAACTGTATAACCAGGCGAAAGTGGCGGAAGGCCGCCGCCACAAAGATTTGTATGATCGCCTGAAAGAAGACATTGAGAAGAGCCGCTCCACATTTCAAAAGCGCTATGGCAACACGGCGGCGGCCAGTGGCGACTACTTTCAAAAGGAAGTCGTTCGCAGCCTGGCGGAGGACGACTATTCCGTCATGGGCGCAAACTTCCGCAAGTAAGGTCTGGCAAGTAAGGTCTGGCAAGTAAAGGTCAGCAACGTAAGAACTGAAGCCAAGAACCCATGTGGGGAGAGCCGCCATCGGCTGTCCGTCGAGCGCAGCTCGATCTGGGGACACCACGGTAATGACGGTGAACAGGGAGCCGATAGATTCGAGATCGTTGTGTTCTAGATTGCCTTCTTCAAGATGGTTTTGTTCAAGATTGATGTGGGAAGGGCATGGCTCTTAGCCGTGCCGGTCAGCGGGCTAAGAGACTCGGGCTTTAGCCCCTGAGGACGCTGGCGGGTTCCCTTTAAGTCGGATCCAGCATCTCAACAAGCAGGCTCTGGTATTGGCGTCTCCGCAGGAAAATATTAAGGTGGTTCGATTGGGTTTCAAGTGTTGGCGGCTACTCGCCCTCAGTCTTCTGTGCGGGCTCCTGAGCAGTACGCATTCCGTCGCGTTTCCTCAACACGCTCCCTCTGCTGCGCCGGCTTCCGACAAAGAGTCTGAGACAGCACCACCTATGGCCGAGAACCCGTCTGCGCCCGCGCGACCTGCGGCCAAGTCCGCAACAACGAAAAATTCCACGCTGCAAAAGCCCGCCAAATCCGCGAACGCCAAGACTTCCCCCCGAAACAAGGGCACCGCAGCATCTCGTGCCGCGGCTGCCCGAAGACGACACAGGCCGATGTCGCCCCGCGTACGCCGTATCCGCCAGGCTTTCGTCGCCTCAACCACATTGCGTCCCATGGCGCAACAGTTGGTTCAGGATCGTTCTCCCGCCGGCTACGCGGGAGTCGAAGCCTATGCGCGTGCCCATTCCAAGGAAGACCCCGGCGCTTTGGCGTGGCTGGCCGTCGGCTACGCGCACGTCCTCGACCACGAATGCCCCAAAGCCATCGATCCGCTGAATCGCGCCAAGCCGCTGGCGGGAGACTTGGGAGACTACGTCGCCTACTACCTGGGAACCTGCTACCTGCAAACCGGGCATGAGGCCGAGGGCCTCGCCGCTCTCGCCAACTTCGGCACCGCGTATCCCGATTCGTTATTGATTCGCGATGCGCATCTGAGCTACGCCGGTGCGCTGCTGGCTGAAGGTCGAGCCTCCGAAGCCGCCGAGCTTCTCGAGAAGGATCGCCTGCCCGCAAGATCTGATATCGAATTCGCCTTGGGACGAGCCTATGCCGCTCTGGGCCAGACCCAAAAAGCGTGGGATGCCCTCGCCAATGTTTATTACAACATGCCCACCGCGGCGGAAGCGGATGCCGCCTTTGCCGAGTTGAAGAGACTTCCCTCAGCGCCGACCCCAACGCCCGCGCAGCGCAAGACCCGCGCGGACCTGCTGATGAAAGCAAAACGCTACAACGATGCTGTGGACGAATATCGGGAACTCGCGATTCACGCCAGCCCGGAAGGACGCCCGGCGGCAGAGCTCACGCTGGCCGATGCGCTGCATCGCAGCGGCCGTGACCGCGAGGCCAAATCGGAACTGACCACGCTACCCGGCGCTAGCCCCGACCAGAATGCGCAGCGGCTCTTCATTCTCGGAGAAGTTGCCTGGTCCTCGGACGAGAACGACGTTTTCTATCGCACTGTCAACGAACTCCGCCAAACCGCGCCGGCCAGTTCGTGGCTGGAACAGGGGCTGCTCTCAGTCGCGAATTTGCACCTCGTGCACCACGAATATGAACAGGCGCTCGATGCCTTTCGCGAGCTGCAACAGCGCTTCCCAAGGGGCTCGCGCGCTTCTTATGCGCACTGGAAGGCAGCCTGGCTCACCTTGCGCTTCGGACGGAACGAGGAAGCCAAGAAAGAATTCGACGAGCAGATCGGGATGTATCCTGGGGGCAACGAAACCTCTGCCGCACTCTACTGGAGGGCGCGCCTTGCAGAAGAAGATAACCAGCCCGCCATGGCCCGCGCTTATTATCAGAAGTTGTCGGACCGCTTTCGAAACTATTACTACGCCGAGTTGGGCCGCGAGCGTTTACAAAAACTTCCCGAAGCTCCCGATCCACCCGGAGAATATCCGCTGCTCGATCATATCCCGCCTCTCGATCATGGCGAGAAAGTGACGCTATCGGAACGGCCGAACGACGACCTTCATCGTCAGAAAGCGCAGTTGCTGGCCAACGGAGGATTGATTGATTTCGCCGTGCGCGAATTGCAGGCTGCCTCCGCTGCCGACGGCGGAAACTGGGGTCCAGCCGAGACCGCGCAACTCTACGTCGATACCGGCCACTACGATCGCGCCATCGAAACCATGAAGCATTCCGTCCCCAGTTATTTTGCGGTCGACATTCCAACCTTGCCCCGTATCTACTGGGAAGCGCTATTTCCACGGCCCTACTGGTCCGACCTGAAGAAATTTTCCATATCTAACGGTCTCGATCCGTATCTGGTGGCGTCGCTGATCCGGCAGGAGTCGGAATTCAATCCGCTCGCGGTATCCCGCAAAGATGCCGTAGGCCTTATGCAGCTCCTGCCCAAGACCGGCAAAGTCGTCGCCCACCAGGAATCCCTGAAACACTTCAACTCAGCCCAATTGTTCACTCCCGCGGTCAATCTACAGCTGGGCACGCGCTATTTCCGCGGCATGGTCGACAAGTTCGGGGGATCGTTCCAGCACGCCTTAGCCGCCTACAACGCCGGTTCCGACCGCGTCGAAGAATGGATGGGACAAGGTCCTTACCGCGATTCTCCGGAATTCGTCGAGTCCATCCCCTTCACCGAAACCCGCGAATACGTCCAGGCCATCCTGCGCAACGCCGCCGTCTACAAACAACTCTACGGCGCCCCCTAGACTTAATCTGCAACCTGTCATTCTGAGGGAGTGCGAGCGAACGCGAGCGCGGTTCGAAGAATCCCTACACCCTCAACAACCCTGTGGAACCAACACCACGGCCTCTGCGTATCCTTAAGCAGAACCGGAGGTCTTCCCGTGAGAACGATTGTGTTCATTCTGCTGAGCCTGAGCACCGCGATGACCGCGCAGAACGTCAACATCGAAGACGTCGGCAAGAGTCCAGTCGAGGCGAAGTTCTCCTCCGGCGGCCGGGTTCGAATGGATCTCTGCTCCAGCGGGATCGAACTCATTGGAACGGATCAACCCCGGTTACGCGTTTCCTACCACCCGGAACGCGACGATGTGAAGGTGCGGATTCTAGTATCCGGAGATCGGGCCGACCTCCAGATTACCAACTGCCCGCGCAATAACTTCCGGGCGACTATCGAAGTGCCGAAATCGTCCGCCCTTTACGTTCGCATGTTTGCCGGAGAGCTCAACGTACGGGACATCACGGGTGACAAAGACGTTGTACTGCACTTTGGCCAGCTCACCATGGACATTGGAAAGCCTGACGACTTCGCCCGTGTGGATGCATCCGTCAATAGCGGTCAACTCGACATTTCCCCATTCAGCGTTTCGAAAGGGGGATTGTTCCGTTCCTTTGATCAAAGCGGCCCAGGCAGGTACCGCGTCTACGCCCATGTGGGAGCGGGCCAGCTGGAGCTTCGTTAGCGGTTACACGGCGCTCCTGTTCGGACGGTTAAGTAGAATCTCGATCACCAGCAGCCCGGCCCCAACCACGATCGCGCTATCCGCCAAATTAAAAACCGGCCACTGGTACTGCTTGACATAGAACAGCAGAAAATCGATCACACGCCCGCTGGCTACTCGATCCCAAAGATTACCCACCGCTCCTCCCAGAATCAGCGAGAGCGCGATTCCCGTAATCGTCAGCCCCCGCGTCTGTCTCCACAACAGCACCGATACGATGACCATCGCGATGAAAGAAAACCCGATCAGCAGCAGGGTCTTCCAATGCGACGGAGAGTCGGCAAACAGGCTGAATGCCGCCCCGGTATTTTCCGTATGCGTGATCCGGAAGAATCCTGGAATGATCTGGATGTGGGTGAACATTCCGACCCGCGCGGCCACCAGTCGCTTCGTCCAGCGGTCGAGGAGCACGACGGCTAGCGCGAGTAGAAAGTGTAGCGTGCGCGCCGAAGAGGTCTTCATCAATATCAATGAGCGGGTAGCGCTTCCAGTTCTTTCAACACCGCGCTGCAGCGCTCGCAGACCGTGGGATATGACTTGTCTTCACCGACATGCGTGGAGTAGTTCCAGCAGCGGTCGCATTTGGCGCCGTCGGCCTTTTTCACTTCGATATGCACGCCACCCGTACCGTTCCCGGAGCCCTGGGTGAGCGTGACTGCCGAAACGATAAAGAGATAACGAAGTTGGTCCACATAGCGCTGCAGCAAAGAGTACAAGGGATCGGAGGCAGTGATCGCTACCCGTGCCTCCAGCCCGGTTCCGATCAGCTTGCTGTTCCGCGCTTCCTCCAGCGCTTTCAGCACTTCATCCCGAGCCGCGCGCAAGCTCGCCCACTCTTCATCTGATTTTGCGTCAGCCGTGGGAACCGCGGTGCCGCCCAGGATTCCCGCCGTCAGCGGGAACTGCTCCACATGCACGCTCTGGGTCCGCGCCGCAACCTTGGGCAAGTATGTCCAGATTTCTTCACACGTAAAACTCATGATTGGCGCCAGCAAGCGCACCAGCGCCTCACCGATGCGCCAGATCGCAGTCTGCGCGCTCCGCCGCCCCTGCGATTTCGGCGCGGAAATGTAAAAACGGTCTTTCAGCACATCGAAATAAAACGCGCTCAAGTCCACGATGCAGAAATGATTTACCCGGTGGTAAATCTTGTGAAACGCGAACTCCTCGTAGGCAGTGCGCACTTCCGTCGCGAACCCGCAGGTCTGCCGCAAAATGTACTGATCCAACTCTTCCATCTCTTCGAACCGGACCGCGTCCTTCTCCGGATCGAAATCGTGCAAATTGCCCAGGATGTAACGAAACGTATTGCGAATCTTGCGATAGTTTTCCGCCACCCGCAGCATCAACGCTTCCGACCCAACCACGTCCTCCCGGAAATCGACCGAAGCCACCCAGAGCCGCACAACTTCCGCGCCCAGGCGGCTGGAGATATCGACCGGGTCCACATCGTTGCCGCGCGACTTCGACATCGCCTGGCCCTTTTCGTCGAGCGTCCACCCCGGTGTAACGACGCCTTTGTACGGCGGAGTCCCGTGCGTCCCCATGCCGCAGAGCAGGGAAGACTGAAACCAACCGCGGTATTGATCCCCTCCCTCGAGATACAAATCGGACGGCCAGGGATAAGCCGGTTCATCCGCAACGAGTGCCAGATAACTCGCCCCCGATTCCAGCCACACGTCGAAGATATCGGTTTCCTTCTCAAACTTCGTGCCACTGCAGTGCGGACACTTTGTTCCAGGGGGAAGAATCGTGTCCGACTCCGGCGTGAACCACGCATCGGCCCCCGCCCGCGCGAACAGCTCGACTACCTTCTGATTCACAGCGTGATCGTTGAGCGGCTTGCCGCACTTCTCGCACAGGAAGACAGCAATCGGCACTCCCCATACCCGCTGCCGCGAAATGCACCAGTCCGGCCGGGTCTGGATCATGTTCGACATCCGCTCTTCGCCCCACGCCGGATCCCACTTCACTTTCTTGATTTCTTCCAGCGTGCGCGTGCGCAGAGTGTCGTTCCCGGAGACTCCTTCCGACTTGTCTCCGGGCATCGGCGTCTCCATCGAAATGAACCACTGCTCGGTCGCGCGAAAAATCACCGGATTGTGGCAGCGCCAGCAATGCGGATACGAATGCTCCGTCTTCTCCGTATGCAGAAGGGCTCCGCGGCTCCGCACCAAATCAACGATCGGCTGGTTCGCCTCCCACACCCGCTTCCCGGTGTATTCCGGCAGCCCATTGCGAAGAATTCCTTTTTCGTCGACGTTGCTGGTGGCATCGAGCCCATACTTCATGCCGGTGATGAAGTCCTCAGCACCGTGCGACGGTGCGGTGTGAACCACCCCCGTCCCCGTGTCCATGGTGACGTAGTCCGCCAGCACACCCATAATCTTGCGATCCAGAAACGGATGTTGAAAGTTCAGCCGCTCCATCTTGCGTCCAGGAAAGTGCGCCAGCGGCCGCGGATCTGCCAGCCCGCACTTTGCTGTCACCTCCGCAGCCAGCTTCGAAGCAACAATGTAAACCTCTCCCCCCGACTCCAGCGCCACGTACTCTTCGTCCGGATGAAACGCCACCGCCATCGACGCCGGCAATGTCCACGGAGTCGTCGTCCAGATAATGGTCGAAACTTTTTTCTGGGCGAGCGCCGCATCAATCTTCGCCGCATCGTCCAGCAGCCCATACTTCACCCACACCGTGATGCTGGTGTGGTTCTCATATTCCACTTCCGCCTCGGCCAGCGCAGTCTCGTCATGCATGCACCAATAAACCGCGCGCAGCCCCTTGTAGACGAATCCGTTCTCGTAAAACGAAAAGAAAGTCGAAAGCACCACCGACTCATACTGCGGATTCATGGTGGCATAAGGCCGGTCAAAACGCCCGAACACGCCAATGCGTTTGAACTGGGTCCGCTGCAAGTCCAAAAACCTCTGCGCATACTTGCGGCACTCGGCCCGAACGTCCGTAGGCCGCATCTGCAATTTCCTGCCGCCCAGTTCTTTATCGACCTTGATCTCGATGGGCAATCCATGGCAATCCCAGCCCGGCACATACGGCGCGTCAAAACCCGCCATGGTTTTCGACTTGACGATGAAGTCCTTCAGGCATTTATTCAGCGCCGTGCCCATATGAATCGGCCCGCTGGTATAGGGCGGCCCATCATGCAGAATGTAGCGGGGCGCGCCTTGCCGGGCCTGCCGAATGCGCGCGTAAATCCCCATCTGCTCCCAGCGCTCCAGCATTTTGGGCTCATTCTGAGGCAGGTTGGCCTTCATGGGGAAGGCAGTCTGAGGCAGGTTAATGGTCTTTTTGAGTTCGAGCGGCACTCGGTTCGCGTCTCCCAAACGGTTGAATCTGCCATTATAGCGGGAGCGTCGCCAGAGCACGCCGAAGCCTCGCATCTAGGAGCGAGTTTCAGCCCTGGGCAGGCTATCGTCGCCGATTCGCGGTGAAACGGACGCCTCCCCGCCGCTGTTCTCGGGTCCTGCGGAATGCACTGTCGAAATGAATCGACTAGAGGTACAATTTCAGGAAGCAGGAAACGTTCTGGTCTGGCAAGTTCGTAGGCCGGCGACGGGAACTTCAATTGACAAATTCGAGACGAAATGGAAGCAACTCACGGGGTATGCCGCTCATCTGTGTAAAGAAGGCATAACCCGGATTTTGCCAGGGAAGTCACCGTAGAAAATTCGCAGCCCGAGCGAGATCGTCCAAAACGGAAATATGGGACCCGAACCAATCAATCCGATTGCCCCGAATGAGCCAGAGCTGCACCTGTTGCTGGCGAACGACAGCTTTGAAGAGCCCCTTTGGAAATCGCTTTCCCGGCAACTCGACGAGTTCTTCTTCCCCAAAAAGCTCCCACCGCTCAAGCTGGAGTCGAAGCCCGAACCGGTTAAGGACATCTGGGGTTTCTATAACTACAAGAAGAACGGGGCTCTGGGTTCCACCGGCGTTCACGTCCTGATCGCGGCGGTTGTCATCGCAGGCACTCTGATCGGACGGCGCGTGGTAAACGCCGCCCCGGCACAGAAAGTGACCGTGACTCTAGTCGATCCTGGACCTCTTCCCGATCTGAAGCCCTCTAAAACCCAGGCGGGGGGCGGTGGTGGCGGTGGCGATCGCGACGTTTTACAAGCCTCCCGCGGCAAGCTTCCGAAGTTTTCCATGACGCAGATCACCCCTCCGATGGTCATCGTGCGCAACGAGCATCCCAAGCTGGCGGTTGAGCCCACCATCGTAATCCCTCCACAAGTGCAACTCGCGACCAATAACATGCCGAACCTGGGCGATCCCATGGCACATGCCGTGCTGCCCTCGAACGGCACCGGTTCGGGCAGCGGCATCGGTTCCGGAAGTGGCGGCGGTGTCGGGTCCGGCAAGGGACCAGGCTTCGGTCCCGGCGAAGGCGGCGGCACCGGTGGCGGCATCTTTCACGTTGGCGGCGGCGTCTCCCCGCCGCGCCAGATCTATGCCCCAGAGCCGGAGTTCTCGGAAGAGGCTCGCAAAGCGAAATATCAGGGAGTCTGCACCCTCGGACTGATCGTCGGAACCGATGGCCGCCCCAGCAACATCCGCATTCTAAGCAGCCTGGGCATGGGCCTCGACGAGAAGGCCATCGAAGCCGTGAAGAACTGGAAGTTCGAGCCCGCCATGAAAGACGGCCATCCCGTCCGCGTGGAGATCGCGGTAGAAGTAGACTTCCACCTGTACTGAGTTTCGAGTAGCGCCGCCGTCTCAGCGGCTGTCGTGGCGGCGTCCCCGCCGCCACACCAAGCCGGAACGCTCTCGCGGCGTCCCGCGAAACGCCGACCACTATTTTTCAACTCTTCCGCTTTTCAACACTTCCGCAACACCGCGAAATGCGGCTTAGCCCTGGTACGAAACCCCAATTGCTCATACACCCCGATCGCCCGCGTGTTACCACTCCTGACATGCAGGAACGGAATCTCTCCGCGATCGCGAATCCCCCGCATGATCTCGGTCATCAGCACGCGAGCGTAACCCTTCCCCGTGTGCTCCGGATGCGTGCAGACCGCGCTCACTTCCGTGTACCCCGGCACCTTGAGACGCTCGCCCGCCATCGCGACCAATTTTCCCCCGCAGCGGATGCCCATGTACGTACCGAGCTCGTGGGTGCGCGTACCGAAAGGGCCGGGCTTGGTCAGCGTAGCCAGCTCGAGCATCTCCGGCGAATCCTTCACGCCAAGTCCGACAATCTCAGGAGAATCCGATCGGGCCTGCCCGCCACCATTTTCGCAAACCATCTGCAGCATCGGACCGCCCGCCACCAGTTCCCACCCCGGCCGCGGTTCGTACGCGCCGTCAAGAAACAGTGCGGCCGTCCCACCGGCCCCTACCAGGGCCGCGAGTGCCGCATAACCTTCCGGGTTTTCCACCTCAAATGCTGTGAGCGGCGAAACTTCGCGAACAAACCGCCGCGCCCGGCCAAAGCCCTCCGCAAAGCGCGCATGCCGCGTAGTCAGCGCCTGCCAGATCACATTGTCGAGAGCGGGCATGGTCGTCGTCTGAATCTCCCGTCCTCATTCGATTGGAATTGGGCTTTCGAGGACAGAATAATTTCGAGAAAGATTAATTGCTGCAACGCAAGTCAGCTATCCGAACCTTGCGCGCAAATAAACTTTCAGGTCAAATGCGAAGAGACGTGTCAAAAGACGTGTCAGAAGATACGCTCGATGAAAGCCGATGATTCGGGTCCGATCAACTCCAGCCGCGAGCGGCGAAACGATTGCAGCCCACGGCGCAAGCCGTGGGAGCGCTATGCACCGAAATGACACGAAGCCCCAGACGGGGCGAAAGAACCGACGCGTATCGCTCCATCTCTAACGCGGTCTAAATCCGATTTTGCCAGATGTCTTCTTCCCCGCCCATTTACAGCTTGCTCAAGTAATCCGTGATCTCTGGCTCGGTCCAATCCACCGCCCCAATGAACTTCCGCCGCATCATTCCGTTTCGGTCAATGATGAAAGTTTCCGGCCAGCCGTGAGTCCCATAAAGCGCCGGCGTCTTTTGTGCCGGATCGCGCACCGTCAACAGGTCCACGCCATGCTGTTTCAGAAATGCCCGGTAAGCATTCTCATCCACATCAATGCTCACCGCCAGCACCGTTACGCCTTTCGCTTTCATCTGCCGTTGCATCTCCACCAGCGAGGGCATTTCTTCCACGCAAGGCGGGCACCAGGTCGCCCAGAAATTCAGCACCACGATTTGCCCGTGAAACTGGTTGAGCGTCGACGGTACGATCGGAATCTTGCACAGTGAAATCTGGAGCGTTGGACCCAATGCGCGGCGGCCGCGAGCCGGTGTAGCAAGCCGGCAAAGCAGAGCAGCAGGCAGCAGGAGACACGGCTGAGAATCGACAGCGGCCAGAGAACTGGATCGCGGCATATAGCGGGGCACACAGCTATAATAATAGATTCGAGCAGTCGATTTAGTAACTATGGCTGCGATCGAAACAGACGCGCAGCGCCCCACAGTGTCGGTGATTATTCCCGCGCGCAACGAGGAAGCTAGCCTCGGCGATTGTCTTCAATCGCTGGTCACGCAGATCGGGCGTCGCATCCGAAATTATCGTCGTCGACGACCACTCCACCGACCGCACCCGTGAAATCGCGCAATCGTTCCCCAAAGAGCAAGTCCGCGTAATCGAAGCCGGCCCGCTGCCCGAAGGCTGGACCGGCAAAAACAATGCCGTCACCACCGGCGCGCGCCAGGCCCGCGGCGAATGGCTCCTGTTCACCGACGCCGATACCGTGCACATTCCCGGGTCACTGGCGCGAGCCTTGACGGAAGCCGAGGAGAACACGCCGATTTGCTCTCCTATTCTCCCGAACAGATTGCGATCACGTTCTGGGAGATGGCGGTTTTGCCCGTCGTCTTCGCCGAACTGGCGCGGCAATATCCTCCGTCGGTCGTGAGCGATCCCGCTTCTCCCATCGCCGCCGCTAACGGGCAATTCATCCTGATCCGCCGAGAAGCCTATGACGCGGTCGGCGGCCATGTGGCCATCGCCGGCGAGATCCTGGAAGATGTGGCTCTGGCTCGCGCCGTGAAACGATCCGGCCGAAAGATCCGTTTCCGCTACGCTCCCGATGCCGTCCGCACCCGCATGTATCGCAACTACAGCCAACTCCGCGACGGCTGGACCAAGAACCTGGCGTTGCTGTTTTCCAATCCCGGCTGGCTCGCAGTGAAAAGCTTATTGCTCTGGACAAGTTTGGTGGTCGCCGATCGTATGGGCCTGGCGAGTATCGCGACAATCACTGGTGGAACGGTGCCGACATTGTGATCTTCGTGCTCCTCGGTATGCGACTGCAGACGCTCCAATTTCACTTGGGATAGGAATGTTCTCGGCGTACTCTTCGGTATGCCGATGTTCGCCTATTTGCTATTGCGATCGAAGCGCGCGCACGCCAAAGGCAGCGTCCTCTGGAAAGGCCGCACATATTCAGACAAACCAACGTCGGACAAGACTAGTTCAGAAAAAGCGAGCTCGGACAAGACTCGCTTACTGGCAACCGGCAACTGACAACCGGCAACTGTTCCCCTATGGTCTATCTAACCCGCAAAGCCGAATTCTCCGCCTCGCACTACTACCACAATCCCGATTTCACGCCGGAAGAAAACCTCCGCACCTTCGGCAAGTGCAACAACCCGCACGGCCACGGCCACAACTACACACTCGAAGTCACGGTGAAAGGCGAAGTCGATCCCCGCTCCGGCTTCGTGGTCGATCTCAAGCAACTCAAAGCGGTCATGCACCACGAAGTTCTCGATGCCATGGACCACCGTTTCCTCAATAAAGAAGTCCCAGAATTCTTCACCCAAATTCCGACCACAGAAAATCTAGCGATCGCCGTCTGGCAGCGCCTGGAAACAAAACTCCAGAAAGCCCGCCTGCACCGTGTCCGCGTCTACGAGACTCCCGACCTGTTCGTAGATTTCTATGGAGAACAATAGAAAGGATTGTTGATTTTTGATTGTTGATTGTTGAATAACAACCCCTGGCGCCCAGCAGATTGCCGAACCGTTAGGCTTTTAAAATCAACAATCAACAATCAACAATCAAAAATTGCCCTTATGAAAGCCCATCTCACCCGCCGCTACCGCTTCTCCGCATCCCACCGCCTCCACAGCGCCGAAATGTCAGCCGACGAAAACAAAACCACCTACGGCAAATGCAACAACCCGCACGGCCACGGCCACAACTACACCCTCGAAGTCACCGTCAGCGGACCAGTCGATCAGAGCACGGGAATGGTCTGCAACCTGATTGACCTCGACAGCTTCGTCGATAGGGAAGTACTCTCCCGCTACCATTTGTCGAATCTGAACACGCTGCAGGAATTCGCCCACCACGTGCCCACCACGGAAAACCTCTCGGTCGAGATTTTCGAAATATTGCAGCGCGGCTTTCCCCACGCGCATCTTGAAAGAGTGAAACTCGAAGAAACCATGATGAACTCCTTCGAGTATCTAGGCGCCGCCGAACCGCGGAGATAGCCGCACCAAAGCGTAGGATTCGTATGAGGAGTTAGGATTCGTATCCGAAGGCTTAAGATTCGTATCAGTTAAGATGCGTATCAGGGCATGGCATTAGCCATACCGTCAGATGAGACAATTGAAGCGCGGCTTTAGCCGCTGAGGGATCCGAGTTAACCCATGAAGCCAGCCACCGAAACACCAACCATAACCAGCGTCAGCTTCGAAGATTTAGTCCACGAAATGCTCGTCCGCCTCGGCGAAGATCCCGCCCGCGAAGGCCTCAGCTCCACCCCCGAACGCGTTCACAAGGCGATGAAGTTTCTCACCAAGGGCTATCAGGAAGATCCCGAAGCCCTGCTCAAAGGCGCGCTCTTCACCGTCAATTACGACGAAATGGTCATCGTCAAAGACGTTGAAATGTTCAGCCTCTGCGAACATCACCTGCTCCCATTCTTCGGCAAAGTGCACGTAGCTTACATCCCCAATGGCCGCGTCATCGGCCTGAGCAAAATCCCGCGGCTGATCGAACTTTTCTCCCGCCGCCTGCAAATCCAGGAGCGCCTCACCACCCAGATTGCCGAGACCATCCAAAAAGTAATCGAACCCCAGGGCGTCGGCGTCGTTATCGAAGCCCGCCACCTCTGCATGATGATGCGCGGCGTAGAAAAGCAACACTCCGCCGCCGTCACCTCGTCCATGCTCGGCTGCTTCCGCAACGAAGAAGAAACCCGCTCCGAATTCCTCTCCCTGATCCGCCAACGCCCCAACGGCGTGTGAATGCGACTTGAGTGAGTGCGCCGCACCCTTCTCGCGTTTTTGGCGAGAGAGCTTGTCCCATGTTTCAAGACGGGTGCCCCACCTTTCGCCGCCGTTGCGAAAGGTGGGATTCCACAAATCTCAACCCCATGGGCAGTTGCGTTCTCCAATTCCTTGCGAACCACCGCACGATGAGACGATGATCGACTCAAGATGATCCGCTCGAAGGGAACACGCACATGATCAGCGGCGCCACATCGTCCTCTACACCACGGGCGCGGAAGCCGACCGCGCCTTCTTCCGCAACGTCCTCAATTTCCCCTCAGTCGACGCCGGCCACGGCTGGCTGATCTTCGCCCTGCCTCCCGCCTTAAGAAGTAGTTTCCTAAGAATTCTTGTCAAGCCCCCAAACACGGCCAATTCCCCGCATCCCTCACATTCGCAACAGGAAATAAAGTTCGTATTCTTTCCGGTTGACCCCATGCAAGTTGATACAATAGATATAGGTTCAGAAAACAAAGAAAGCGCAGCCTCCGGGCCGCGCTTTTCGTGTCTTAGACTAAATATCTTTTCCAAGGGAGTACTGAGGCGCAGCCACCAGCTGCGCCTTTTCTATTATGTGGAAGAAGGGAGACAAAGCCGGCAAGCGGGAACCGTCCAACGAAAAGCGCATCAGGAAGGTCGCGAAATTTCCCACCCTCGGCAATCCCGACCACAAGCGCCGCGGAGAAGCCGCCGAGGCCGAATTCATCGCGCGAGCCTCAAGCCTCGATTTCCGCGTTGCCAAACCCTGGGGAGAGAGCGATCCCTACGATGTCCTGATCGGCTGCGTCCAGACATTCTGGCGTGTCCAGGTCAAATGCGCCAGCGCCTGCCGCCTTGGCCAATACGTAGTCCGCGGCGGCGGCGAGAACTACAACTACACCAAACACGACATCGACTTCCTCGCCGCCCACATCGTTCCTGAAAACATCTGGTATATCGTCCCCCTCGAAGCTTTCCTGGGACACTCCATGCTCCACTTCTCCCCTCGCGGCACCGGCAAAGCAAGATATGAAAAATACCGCGAAGCCTGGTGCCTCCTGGCCTGCATGCTTGGAGATCAGCCCGTTGTGTTCGGGATTCCTTCGGGTGTCTGTGGGCCTGTTCGTCGGGTGTGTTTGTTGTTCGTTGTGCGGCACACGTTCAGCCCAAAGCCCGCGGCTGGAAAGACATCCCCGTCGTCTGTAGATGTAAAGATCTCCCGCTTCGCTGCACCGTCTGCCCCAACCACAACGCCTTGTCATCGAAGTAAGTCATCGAAGTAAAAAAGTTGTCATCCTGAACGAAGTGAAGGACCTCTGCATTTTGTCGGCAGCGCCCCGACGCCGGGTGCCCCATCTTTCGCGGTTTTTTGCGAAAGGTGGGATTCCACAACTCTCAATCCCGTGAGAAGTTGTGCTTCTCGCAATTCCTTGCGAACTCCACCGCACGGTGAGAGGATGATCGTCCCAAAGAGAACCCCCAATGATCAACGGCGCCCACATCGTCCTCTACACCACGGACGCGGAAGCCGACCGCGCCTTCTTCCGCGACGTCCTCAATTTCCCCTCAGTCAACGCCGGCCACGGCTGGCTGATCTTCGCCCTGCCTCCCGCCGAAGCCGCCTTCCATGATTTAGATAAACAAAGCTGGGATAAGAAAAGCTGGGATAAGAAAAGTCTGGATAAGAAAAGCCCAGAGCAGAATGACGCCAGGCAAAACTCCCGCCACGAACTCTTCCTGATGTGTGACGACCTCGCCGCCACCCTGCGCGACCTCAAATCAAAAAACGTCCCAGTCTCCGCCATCACCGAACGGCGCTGGGGAAGCCTAGCCACCCTAACCCTCCCCAGCGGCAGCAGACTAGGAATCTACTAGCCCAAACATCCGAGGCCGCAGTACTCCTAGCGGCGACCCGAGCCATGTGACTCCGATCGGAGCCTCCATCAGGATTTTTTCAATAGGGTTTTCAAGTTCTTGACGATGTCGGCGATGGAATCTTTCTTTGAAATCATGGCGATGCGATCTGCAAATGCAGGGCTGTACCGAATGAGTTCACGGTCCGTGATTCTGTGCCAGATTGGTAAGATGACCTTACGCCCGCCTCTTTCCCTCGCAAACAAGCCATCCAACTCGTGTTCGGTCCAGTGTTTTCTCTTCAGGAACGCTTTGGAAAAGACGACGATGCCGTACCGCGAGTTCACAAGCCCTCTATCGATCGAACTCCGCAAACCGTCTCCCCACAAGAGGGCGTCTTTGTCGTACCAAACTCGCACGCCAGCGTCCTTAAGAGCTTTCACCAGGGGATCCACGAAATCCTTGTCTTCTGAAGCGTGGCAAACAAACACATCGTGACTGGGTCGCCGCCTCGCCGTTACTGGAATGGCCGACCGCCGCGATGCCGGTTCAGGTTCCGCTGTGCGTTCGGGTTTCCCCACGAGTGGCTTGACACTCTTCGCGGACCTGAGAATCGTCAGCTTTACTGCGTTGATGTGAGGGTATTTCCTAAACGCTACTCGGCCCGCGTGCCTTACCTGTTCAAAGTATTGCTTGTGAGCCATTGGCGTGGCTAGCTGGAGCACCGACATTTCGCTCAATTCGGTCCTCTTCGCCAACTCGGCCGCGTTCTTAGGCTTGTTGCCGCCGCTATATACGGCTTCGAAAACGCTACGCCGACGTTCGGAGCCGCGAAGGTCTTGGATTATTCCCCGCGTTACATCAGGAGATGTGGCAGCAAACTCTGTCGTCGGTTGAATAGGCACTCGGTTCGGACTCCTACTGTTTCTCTTGTTTTTTCGCCTTCAATAGTTTCCCGATTCTTGTTACACGTTTCAGCTCCACCTTTGCGATTTTTCTTACAATCTGCTGAGGCACCGAAGCTTCGAGCAACAGAAAGATGAAGATGTCCTGCAATATTTCTAGTTCCTTTGCTGCGAGTTTGGTTTCTTTCGCGTTGCTCATTCGAATGGCTTTCTATAGGTCTTGCCGTCCTTTACCAAGAGACCCGCACGTTCCCATTCAGCCCATAAACCCGATATTTTGCCAGCCGAGAATCCGGTCTTCCTCTCCAACTCCGTGCGCTTAAGGTTCCCGGTGCCTTCGTAGAGATTCCTTAGCTTTTCGTCTGTCAAAAATCGAGATGCTGGTTCAGTCAATGAGATTCTCACGAGCGCTCGCAGCAATGCTTCAATCCGCCCAAGCGCTTCCATTTCTTCCGACATTTACCTCACGCCTCCTTCTTCTCGGTTTTCTTCACGCCTCTCCGCATTTCGCTGAGCCGAACGTTGACCGAGTTCGCTGTCGTGCCTAAAAGTTCAGCAATCTCAGTCGGCTGGAAGCCTGCCTTCGACATGAGCCAGACTTGGCGCTTGAAGGGCATGTTCTCCATCGCGACGAGGACTACCAACTTCAGGGCTTTGGCGATATCGTCGGAGTCTCCTCTAGCGTTAGTCAACGGCGCTTCTCCTTCTTCGAGTGTTTCTTGAAAATCGAGAGTTCGACGCTGACCGTTCCGGGGGTGGTTCCCAGTATCTCGGCAATCTCATGCCGGTCGAGACCTGCCCTGGACAGGATCGCAATCTGATCTCGCTGCTTTTTTTCGCTAATCACGGATATAGCAAGAAGTCGAATCGCCTGATCGAGCTTTGTTGAGATTTCCGTGATTGTAGGGCCCGTGTCCTCTCTCATTGTCTCCCTTTGTCCTTACGTTTCTTCCCTTGAGATAGTGTCGCTGTTACGTAATTCGCTGTTTTCCCGACGATCCGCCCGATTTCTCCTGAATTCAAACCAGCTTCGGCCAGCTTTTCGACCTTGTCCGTCATCGAAGGGTATCTCTCGTCCAGTTGAAGGAAGATCAGTACGTCCATTCGTCGTGTGAGATCAGCTGTTGGTTCGCTCACTAACTTATCCATGTCAACTCCTAAATCAATGCGCCTGTGTTTATAGTCGTTTGAGAGATAAATATTAATGACCGTTACGGATAGATTAGTCCACGGAGGATTGTAAATCAACAACAAAATGAGAGGGTGGGTGTGCCTGGCGCAAAGAACAGCAGGTTCCTCGACTTCGCTCGGAATGACAAAACGTAAAATCGAAAATCAAAGTCCCCATCCTATCTCGCCAAAATGCGGCGAGATCGGATGGGGCATCCAACTGTCCGTTTGACGCGGCGCGGTCGGAGCCCCGCCAGTTCTTATTTTAATGCTCCAATACAAAGGGCGGCTTTGCAGCCGCCCTTCAATCTCATCCTAAGCAGAGCGCCTAGGTTCGCACCTTACAAAATAAGTCTCTCGCCCGCCGCCCTCAATGTCAAGGAAATGCGGCTCTTCAACCAAAACTTTAGGGAGGCCCCGGTGAGACTCGAACTCACGACCTCTAAGGTGCGAACCTAGCGCTCTATCCAGGCTGAGCTACGGGGCCGTTCTCCTGCCACGCCCACCCCAGAACCTGTTTCCGTACCACCGTGCATTCGATCCACGACAGCTTCCCGCGTCAATTCTCTCTCGTGGCAAGGGCCTGCCGACGTCACGCAAACATTTTTTCGCATAGTTTCCCGCTTCGGGATTCCCGCTCGGGATCGCGATGACGAAGGGTTTATACTCGAAACATATGTCAGAGGTTCCACAGAACGTTCCACAGAAGGCTCCGCGGAAGACTTTCTACCTCGAAACCTTCGGCTGCCAGATGAATGCCCACGACTCCGAAAAAGTCGTCGGCACGCTGGTGCAGGAAGGCTATCGGCAGGTGGAGACGGTCGAGCAGGCCGACCTGGTTCTCTACAACACCTGCTCCATCCGCGACAAGGCGGAGCAGAAAGTTTTCAACCGGCTCTCCGATTACAAAAAATATAAAAAGCAAGGCAAGACGTTTGGCGTCCTCGGCTGCGTCGCGCAACAGGAGGGCGAAAAGATTTTCGAGCGCGCGCCCTACGTTTCGCTGGTCTGTGGATCGGCGTCGTACCGCAACCTGCCGAACATGCTGATACAAATTGAAGCAGGGAAGCAGCGCGTCACCGGGCTCGACGATCGCGAGACCGATGAGTGCTTCGAAACCGAATTCACCGCCCGCACCAATCCGCATCGCGGATACATCACCATCATCGAAGGCTGCGACAAATTCTGCGCCTATTGCGTCGTGCCCTACACGCGCGGAAAGGAGCGCAGCCGGACTTCCGAATCGGTGCTCGCCGAGGCGCGCCAGATGGCCGATCTCGGCTACACGGAAATTCAGCTGCTCGGCCAGAACGTGAATTCGTATAAAGATCCGGAAGGGAAGCCGGGCTCCCAAAAAAGTTCCAAGAAAACTTTCGCTGAACTGCTGGCCGCAGTTGGGGAAGTCCCGGGCATAAGGCGCGCCCGCTTCACCACTTCGCACCCGCGCGACTTCGGACGCGACATCGTCAACGCCATCGACGCCGTGCCCACACTCTGCGACCACGTTCACTTGCCAGTACAAAGCGGATCGACGCGCGTCCTCGACGCCATGCAGCGCCTCTACAACCGCGAGCAATACCTCGAACGCATCGCCTGGATGAAAGCGGCAAAGCGTGAAATCAGCATTACCACCGATGTGATCGTCGGCTTCCCCGGCGAAACCGAATCCGACTTCGCCGCAACGCTGGATCTGCTCGATGAGGTCGGCTACGACGCGGTTTTCGCCTTCAAATATTCGCCACGGCCGAATACACCGTCCCTCAGCATGGAAGACGCAATCCCCGACGCAGAAAAAGCCCGCCGCCTCGAAGTGCTCATGTCCAAACAACGCGACATCCAAACCACACGCTACAAGAGATATATCGGGACAACCTGTGAAGTAATGGTTGAAGCCAAAAACGAAGCCCGCTCCCAATGGATCGGCCGCACCACCCACAACAAAACCCTGAACTTCACAGCCCCGCACACGCTCCAACCCGGAACGTATGTACCAGTGCGAGTAACCGGCAGTTTTCCCAACAGCCTCCTAGGCGAATTGGTGATATAAGAGGCAAATATCAGGAGCTCCCCATGGAAGTAGAAATGACAATCCGCGGACTCTTAATGGACCCAGTGAGTAACATGCCGATCGTGGTGTTGAAGGATGTGGGGGGGGATACCGTTTTGCCGATCTGGGTGGGGGTTTATGAGGCGAATGCGATTGCGCTGGAGATGGAGAAGGTCAACCCGCCGCGTCCGATGACGCATGATCTGATCAAAAATGTGCTGACCGGGCTGGAGACCCAGGTGCACAAAGTTGTGGTGACGGAGTTGCGAGAGGACACGTTTTATGCGGTCATTTGGCTGGAGCGCGGGGGCGAGGTGATCAGCATTGATTCGCGGCCGTCGGATGCACTGGCATTGGCGCTGCGGGTGGATTGTCCGATCTTTGTGGAGGATGTGGTGCTGAAGACCTCGAAGCTTGCCTCGAATATGACGGACCGGGTGACCAGCGAGGAGTTGCGGAAATATCTTGAAGGGCTGAACGACGACGATCTGGGGAAGTACAAGATGTAGGTGGGCCCAGGGTGATGCTGTTTCGGCTGTGTGATGCGTGGCATCCTCACTTGACATCATGTTATCCATGTGGCATCATAGAGCCATGAGGACGACGCTCAATCTGGATGATGATGTCCTTGAGCTTCTGAAGGGATACGCCGAAAACCGATCCGTGCCGCTGGGCAAGGCGGCTTCCGAGCTGGTGCGCAGAGGCTTCAAAGCGCCTGTGCAGACCCGCATGGTCAATGGGTTCCTCACGGTGGTGCTGCCGGCGGACTCTCCCAAAGTTACATCAGAAAAGATCAAGCGCTTGCTTGAGGATGAGATCTAGTTGGGCCCTTTCCTGCTGGATGCGAACGTGCTGATCGCATTGGCATGGCCTGTGCATGAATTCCACGACAGAGTGGGACGGTGGTTTGCGCGCCATTCCCGCGCCGGATGGGCAACTTGTCCATTCACAGAGGCGGCTTTCGTGAGAGTCATGAGTAATCCGGCGTTTTCAGTCAATTCGCTGACGCCCGCGAACGCTTTACTCGTGCTGGAATCCAATCTGAATCTTCCTTATCATCAATTCTGGCCAGATTCAATTCCGATTCCGGATGCTCTGAAAAGTATCGAGGGTCGATTCACGGGGCACCGCCAAATAACGGATGCTTATCTGGTTAGTCTGGCGACACGTCATCGCGGAAAGCTTGCGACCCTTGACAAGGGAATCCGGGCGTGGGGAATTGAGGCAGCCGTCGAAGTGATCGAGTGAGGGACTCGGGCTCACGGACGATGTGGCGCTCGTTCATCGTTTTACATAATACTTCTTATCGGACATTATGACTGAAATACCCTTAATGCCTCTTTGGGTCACGGTTTTTCTCACGATTTGGGCGCCAGTCGGGCCTTTGCTCGGGATATTGATTGGTCACTACCTGACGCGGAGTCAGCAAAGAAGGCAGTGGGTCGCCGATAACGAAGTCACGGAATGGCGTGAACTACTCACCACTCTCACTACGTCGTTCATAGCCATAGTCCAGACGGATGAAAAGATTCCCAGAGTGCCTGGTGAAGAAATTGCAGAGCTGAAAAGGTGGCTCCAGGCAAGAACTCTAGCCAATGAAGTACTGACCAACCGCATTTTTATTGCTCACACGGTGAGAGGCTGGGAGATGTTCACAAAGTGGAAGACGGCTCTCGCGAGATTCGACCAAGACCACGATCCAGAAACCTTCGGGACAGCGTTTGGCGAATTGAATGCTTTGATACTAAAAGGGGCGAGAGCGCACATCGGTAGAGTCTAGATGACCTCCTCCCGCCCGCAGACAGGAGTGTCCGCCCCACACGTGGTCAGCTCAGGGTGTATTTCACGAGGCACCAGAGGGCGCGGACGCCGTCTTTCCAGCTGATTTTTTTCCCTTCCTCGTAGGTGCGTCCCCAGTAGCGGATGCCGACTTCGTAGACTCGCAGGCAGCGCTTGGCGATTTTGACCGTGATCTCGGGTTCGAAGCCGAAGCGGTCTTCTTCGATGGGAATGGATTGCAGGATTTCGCGGCGGAAGACTTTGTAGCACGTTTCCATGTCGGTCACGTTCATGTTGGTCAGGACGTTCGAGATAAGGGTCAGGACCGAGTTGCCGATGGAATGCCAGAAATAGAGGACCCGGTGCGGGCCGGAGCCAAGGAAACGGGATCCGTAGACGACATCGGCTTTGCCCTCGATCAGAGGCACGAGCAAGGCGGGATAGTCGGCGGGATCGTATTCGAGATCGGCATCCTGGATGAGGATGAAGTCTCCGGTGGCAGTTTGAATACCGCGACGGAGTGCGGCGCCCTTGCCCATATTTTTCGGCTGCAGCAGGACTTGGATTTGGGGATGGCTGGCTTGAAGTTCGGTCAGAATTTCCCGGGAACCATCGGTTGATCCGTCGTCGATGCAGATCAGTTCAATCTCCAAAGGCGCGGCCAGAACGCGGGCAACGGCTTCGCGCACAGTTCCCTGCTCGTTGTAGACGGGCATGACGACGGAAAGTTTCATGGGTCGCTAGCCGCCACACTAAAGGGATGTCCGGAATGCGTCAAGAAACTCTCAGAAATGTTGGTGAATTGCCGATGAGCAGGCTTTGTCAATAGTGGTCGCTTCTGACCATACACCTGTGGGAATTCCGGGTATCGTCAGGACGTACGCACATCTACAGATCTGATTGAAGGTTTGGACGGGCCACTCCGTATCGTAAACTCGCCATCGTCAAGTCGCATCTTCGATGCGATTTATTACACCCCTTGGAGGAAGTGAAAAAATGGCCACTCAACTATGCCAGAAATGCCAACAAGCGCACCCCGGTCGGGTCTGCGATTATGACGAAAAAGGCGACTGCCCCGAGACGGTGGGTGCCAATCAAGTTGCGCCAGTATTCAACGAGACCTCAAACGAGCCCTCAAAAGAAAAAAAAGACTCCAGCTCTCTTTGACTTTCTGGGCTAGCTCGCGAAACTCCTTGGCCTGTTTGTGACTCGCTTTCAGTTGGAGTTGTGCGAGTTGGCGCGATTTCTCACTCGGCATGAACGAAACCAAGGCTTCTAGTTCAGTTGCCGCGTCATGCGCGTGGTCGGCCTGTTTGAACATCAGATGTTCAAATCTCCGGACCGATTCGTTGTGATCCATATACCCTCCTTTCGGAATGCACACGCAACGAGCTGAGCAGAGTGAGCACTCTTGCTCAGAAGAACGAGAGGTCCGTTGTTAAGCTGAACCTCATTGGGAAAAAAGAACTAGAGCAGGAGATTTCATGCCACTCAAGATGCAGGCTGCAGTTGTCGAGCAATTCGGAAAACCCTTATCGCTTCGGGAATTGGACATTCCCTCTCCCGAAGCAGGCCAAATCCTGGTGAAAACCGAAGCCTGCGGAGTCTGCCACACCGATCTCCATGCCGCCCACGGCGACTGGCCCGTGAAGCCTACACTTCCGTTCATTCCTGGCCATGAGGCCATCGGTTTGGTTACTTCCGTTGGATCGGGGGTGACAATTGTGAAGGAGGGTGATCGGGTCGGGGTGCCGTGGCTCTACTCGGCGTGTGGTCACTGCGAGTACTGCTTAACTGGCTGGGAAACGGTGTGCGCTCAGGCGCTGTTCGGCGGCTACTCAGCGAACGGAGGTTTTGCCGACTACGTTATCGCCGATCCGAATTATGTTGCCCATATTCCTGCCGGCCTTACGGCTGCGGAAGCAGCGCCGCTAATCTGCGCTGGGATCACGACCTACAAAGGGATTAAACAAACGGAAGCACGGCCCGGGGAATGGATCGCGATCTCAGGCGCCGGCGGACTGGGTCACCTGGCCATCCAATATGCGAAGGCCATGGGACTCCTCGTCTGCGCAATCGACATCGACGATGGCAAGCTGGCCCATGCCACTCGCCTTGGCGCCGATTTCGTGATCAATGCCAAGACTGGAGACCCGGCAGCCGCGGTGAAGAAGGCGACCGGAGGCGGAGCTCATGGCGTTCTGATCACGGCGCCATCGCTCATCGCATTCAAGCAAGGCGTCGGCATGACGCGCAAACGTGGTACTTGCGTCCTGGTTGGACTGCCGCCTGGCGAATTTCCAGTTCCACTGTTCGATGTGGTAGCCAACTGCATCACCATCCGGGGTTCGTTCGTCGGCACGCGCCAGGATATGGCCGAAGCCCTCGCCTTCGCTGCCGGAGGTAAAGTCAAAGCCGATATAGAACTCCAACCCCTGTCTTCGATCAACCAAATCTTCGAACGCCTTGAACACGGCGATGTCCCGTCACGCGTGGTCCTTGACTTCGCGCCAGCTAAAATGAAGAACCTGCGCTTGGAAGTAGATCAACATTTCGCTACCGCATAGTCGGCGCGAAACCCGTCATCCGCAGTTCTGCCGAAAACCGCGTTCTGGTTCATAGCAAACCTCCGATGTTGAGCAATTTTGAACAGACGCGAGCCAACCCTGGATGAAATAGTACACCGACCATAACTTGTGATTACGGTTACAAGGCGGGGTGAACCCTCGCGCGCTACGCGAGCGGACTGCTTCGCGAGTGTCATCACGAACAGGACCAGGTGCACATCATGACAAATCGCAAGTGTCGGATGGGTGTACCAGCAAAGAAAGGTGTACCAACAAAATCGAGTCCTGTAGTTTATCGATTTCTTCTGTTGATCTTCTTTCTCTGCGTCGTCACCTTTGCTCCCGGCCAGACTAGTCCGCCAACTCCGGGTAAGAGTGTTCAATCCACCGGGGCGCCGGCGGCGGCTGCGCCTTCTTCGTCTCCCGATGTGTCCAAGTATGTGGGAGCAGAGACCTGCAAGACCTGTCACGAGGAAATTTATAACGCTTGGGAGAAAACGCCGCACTGGAAGACCACACTGAACACGAAGGGCGGTCCCTCGAAGCAGGGTTGTGAGGGGTGCCATGGGCCCGGAGCCGACCACGTGGAGGGCGGCGGCGACAAAACCAAAATATTCGTGTTCGAGGGGAAGTCACGGCAGCAGACCAGCGCTCGCTGTCTAACCTGCCACGGCGAGGCTCACGAACAATCGCACTTCGCCCAATCTGTCCACTCCAGTAACGACATCGGATGTCTCGATTGCCATTCGCCCCATCACGCTAAGGAAAAAGAGTTCCTGCTAGTCAAGGACCAACCTCAGTTGTGTTATGGATGCCACACCTCCGCGAAGGCGGACTTTGCCAAACCTTATCACCACCGCGTCAACGAGGGCCTGGTGCAATGCGTGGACTGCCACAACCCGCACGGAACGGGAACGGTGAGGCAGTTACGAAGCCTGGCGAGTGGTGACTTCATCTGCTACAAATGCCACGTTGACAAGCAGGGTCCGTTCCTCTACGAGCACGTGCCGGTAAAAACCGAAGGCTGCACCAGTTGTCATTCGCCCCACGGTTCCACAAATCCCAAGCTGCTGAACGTCATGCCGGTGAACATGCTCTGTTTGGGGTGCCACACTTTCTCGAGCACGTTGACGGCGGGCGGGCCCATCGGCCCCGCGCACAATCAATCGGCGAAGTATCAGACCTGCATCATGTGCCACACGCAGATTCATGGCTCCAATTTCAGCAGTGTGTTTTTCAAATAGGGAGTATCGATGGAGCTTCAAAGGAAGCGTCGAATCCAGATAGCTCTAGCGGTGCTTTTGTGCGCAATTGCAACATCTGAAACGATGCTCGCGCAAAGTCCCACCGCCAGTCCGACCCCAGCTCCAGTGCCCCCCGCCGAACCTGATGGCGTCACTAGCGGCGGTTATCAGATTCACTCCTCGATCGAACTGGGCTACCGCTCCAATGACGTGAGCGGCAGCGACGATATGTACGACACGCTGGTGAATCTCCGGACCGGCCCGCGCATACTTGACCAGACGCTTACGATGCAGTCGGTCAACCATCAAGGCCTGTTGTTCGACGATCTTTACGTCAGCAGTTTTGGATGGGGAGGCGATCCCAACAACGCTTTGCGGCTGCGTGCGGACAAGAGCAAATGGTACAACCTGCAAAGCAGTTTCCGCCGCGATCAGTATTTCTCCGATTATGATTTGTGGGCGAATCCACTGAACCCTCCGCCTCCGCCCGCTCCCGGGGGCTCGACTCCGTCGATTCCAATACTGAACTCGCCTCACGAATTTGCCACCACGCGGCGCATGAGCGACGTCGATCTCACACTGCTTCCACAATCGCGGGTGAGCTTCCGGTTGGGGTATTCGCATAACAACATGACCGGGCCTTCGTACAGCAGCATTCATGAGGGAACGGAAGGTTCGCTCCTGCAGGGGTGGAATACAACCATGAACTCGTACCGCCTGGGAGTGGACTTTAGAATCGCGCCCCGGACTGTCCTTAGCTACGACCAGTTTCTCGATTACTACAAGGGAGACACAGACTATCAACTCAATCCCCTCAATGAGGTGCTCCTGCCCACAACGCCGGCCAGTTCCGTTTCGTTGGGCTTGTCCATTGACACGGTGAATAAAGAGCCATGCGCCGTGCCGGCAGGTCAAGGCAGTTTGATCGTCAACGGAACCTTGACCAATGTCACATGCAGCGCGTACTTCAGCTACTCGCGGAACCAGCGGATTCGCACTTCCACGCCGACCGAGCACATCAGCCTGCGCAGCAATTACTTCAGGAAGTTAGAGGTACTCGGCTCTTACTCTTATAGTTCGGCCACTTCCAACACACCCTTGAACGAGTCTTTTGGCGGCCTGATCACGCGCAGCAACACTCTGGCGTTCACTGGCACCGGGACTGCCGCGGCGAACCGCATTTCGGACGTAGTTGATCTCGGGGCCACCCTGCACCTGACCAGACATCTGCGCTTGATCGAGAAATTCTATTTCTGGGCATACCGCATTCCGGAGAATGGCAATTTCACGGAAGTCGATAGCGATTGCATAAATACAAAAGCGTGCACTTTGCTGACTCCGCTGAGCGCTACCGCACCGACGATTGTACCTACCCTGCAATTAGCGTCTTTCAACCAGACGTGGACGAGAAATCAGGCCGAACTGGCCTGGGACGTTTCGAAAAAAGTCGGGGTTCGCGCCGGTTACCGCTATGGCGATAGGCAGTTCAACCACTTCATTGATTATCTTCCCGGAGACGTGGACCATTTCGTGGGCTTAGAAAAAACGGCACTCTTCGGATTCTGGGCTCGACCAACCCATACCTTGCGGTTGAGCTTTGATCTGGAGCACACGAACTACAATGCGGTGTTCGTCCGCCTGTCGCCACGCAAGGAAGCGCGCTACCGCTTCCAGATGACGTACACACCGCGCTCGTGGGCGACATTGGGCGGATCCGTCAATATCCTGCAACGATCCAACGCCGATGCGGAGACCCAGTACGTGGGGCACAACCAAAACTACGGACTGACCGCATCGCTCGCGCCGCGCGAACGCTTCGGAATGGATCTGGCGTACAACTTCAACAGCATGATTCAGAATGCCGTGATCTGCTTCAACGACACGCCGCCGACCGGGGTGATCCTCCCCTTTGTGGCTAACGCCAACAATAATGATTGTGGCGGGAACGATACGGCCAATAATTTGATGGCTAACGCGTACTACACCAACCACACCAATTTCGGCATGGCCGCTGTCCGGTTCAAGCCAGCGAAGCGAGTGATGGCCAATGTGGGCTACAGCATTACCAGTGTTGACGGCAACGTGCCGCAGTTCAACATTCTGCAGCCTCTCGGCACAGTGCAGTACAGGTATCAGCAGCCTTTAGCGAATCTGAGCGTGGATATTGGCCATAAGCTGGCATACAACATGGGCTGGAATTATTATCAGTACGGTGAAGGTTCATTTGTCGGCCCAACCGCGCCACGCTATTTTCACGCCAATTCGCTGACCGAGTCTCTGCGTTACTCGTTCTAATGTTGTATTTTCTAGAGATGCGCGGGCAACCACCGAGACCCGAACTTGAAGGGCGATTCACAGGTATTGGACCGAACAAATTTAGAGGGATAAAATCACAGAGTTGACGGAGTGGAATATATGAAAGCAATCAGGGGCCAGGTGTTCGCCACAGTGACCGCCATCGTCGTCGTATTTATTTTCTCGTTGACTGGGCAGGCGCAGAGCGCGTCGGCATCGCTCTATAAATCAAAATGCGCGGCGTGCCATGGGGCGGACGGAACCGGTTCGGCAATGGGAAAGAAAATGGGCGTCAGCGATCTCACCACTGCCGCCGTGCAGGGAATGTCGGACACGGAACTCGCAGACATCATTACGAACGGCAAGAACAAGATGCCCAAGTATGGAACATCCCTGAAGGCAGAGGACATTAAGGGACTGGTGGCTCATATCCGGACATTCAAGAAGTAGTCGGCAATTCAGGGTGGCCTAAAGGGATCATCGGCGAGGGCGTCGCGCCCCCGTACCGATGTAGCCACGCCTTAAGTGTGAGCAATTTTGCACAGACGGTGGACAACTCCGGATGAAATAGTACACCGATCATTAACTTGAACTTATGATTCCGGTCATAGCGCGAGGTGACCCTCGCACGTTAGTTGCGCCTTGCTTCGGGGGATTCGGCACGAAAGGTGATAAGGCCCCTTGTGGCTTATATCAGGACTTTGCCGAACGAAAAGTAGCGGGTCGTTTCATGGCCGGAGCCTAAGCACGGGAAGTGAGACTGCATGCTTGAACGCACGGGTGACTCGGAAAACACTGAACCCAATCCTGCCGCGTCTAAATTGTTTCCCGAAGGCCGTCGCTCTTTTCTTGGAGTTTTGCTGGGACTCGGGTCATTTTGTGTCGGAACGCTGCTGTCGGTACCGCTCATTCGCTTCGCATTGTTTCCTCTCTTGCGCCGCACCACCGAAGTTAAAGAGTCGACCGTGGGCAGGTTGAGCGATTTCTCGGCCTTGACAGAGCCCGTGATGCGGACGCTTCAGATTGAACAAGTGGACGGCTGGCGCAAATCCGTATCCGAAAAAGTGGTCTATGTGACGAAGGATGTCGATGGCCACGTTCGCGTACTCACTTCTATCTGTCCCCACTTGGGTTGCACGGTGCCGTGGAACAAGGACAAAAAAAAGTTCCTATGCCCTTGCCACGGCGCCACCTTTGCAGCAGATGGAACGCGCATTAGCGGGCCCTCGCGGCGCGGGCTGGATACGCTGGAAACGTCGATCCAGGATGGGCAACTGCTGGCCCGTTTCCAATATTTCCGGCAACTGGTCGCGGACAAGGAAGTCATCGGTTAAAAATCAGGGTTGAAAATCAGGGCTGAAAGTCACAGGCAGAAACGAAATGCATTCGACATATAACCGCGAAGGCGATGATTCGCCGCCGCCGTCAGGATTGTGGGGATGGCTGAACCGCCGCACCGGTGTTGATGATTTGCTGCGGGGCGCTCTCGACGAGCCCATTCCCGGCGGGGCGCGCTTCGCTTATATATTCGGCTCAGGACTTTTGTTCATTTTTGTTTCGCAAGTGATCACCGGAATATTTCTTGCGCTGTACTACGTTCCCTCCGCCGATCACGCACACACCACGGTCGCTTACATCACAAAAGCAGTCACGGCTGGCTCGTTTCTGCGCAGCCTGCACGCCTATGGCGCCAGCGCGATGGTGGTCGTCTTGTTCTTGCATCTGTCGCAAACCTACATCTACGGATCGTACAAGGGCCGGCGCGAGCTTCTCTGGCTCTCCGGATGCGTGCTGTTCGGACTCGTCCTGGCGATGGCGTTCACGGGTTACTTGCTCCCGTGGGACCAGAGAGCATATTTTGCGACCGCCGTAGGAACGAATGCGGTCAGCGAAATTCCCTGGATTGGAGAGAGCCTTAAGCGACTGATGCGCGGCGGCACGGAGATGGGTACCCTTACGATCTCGCGGTTTTTTGTGGCCCATGTTTTTTTTGTTCCCGCGTGCATCTTCGCGCTTGTGGCCGCGCATATTTTTCTATTCCGCAAAGCTGGGGCCGCGGGACCGGTCAGCGAGGACCCTCTCCATCCCAAGCAGAAGGCGGAGCTTTTCTATCCCCGGCAAGTCTTGATGGACCTCTCGCTGACGGCGCTGCTCATCATCGGGCTCGGGTTGTTCTGCTTTTTTGTGCCGATGCAACTGGGGCCACCGGCGAACCCGGCGGATGCGCAGTACATACCTCGGCCGGAGTGGTACTACCTGCCCATATTTCAATGGCTGAAATACTGGCATGGATCGGCGGCGATTGTGGGGGTGCTGGTAATTCCAACGCTCCTCGCCGTCGCCATTCTTGCGGTTCCTTTTCTGGATCGCAGCATCGAACGACGTCCGTGGAAGCGGCCTGCAGCCATGGGAGGGTACGCGTTCGTGGTCTTCATGTTGCTGGGCTTGGGTCTGCGCAGCCAGTATCTGGATCGGCACGATCCGGGAGTGGCTCAACAGCTGGCGAAGCAGAATGCGGAAGAAGAGGAATACGCCCACAAGCCGTTCGAGCCGGAACTTTCCTCCGCATCCCTGGTTGCAGCGAATGTGACGCTCGCAGATCCGCTGGCCGCAAAGGGAAAAGCGATCTATGAAGCGCAATCCTGCAATGCGTGCCACGGGGACGGCGGGGTTGGAACCGCCGCAGCGCCAGGACTCATCGGCATTGGAAAGAAATTCTCAGCCGATCAGTTGGCCGAAATATTCAAACACCCCACCGCGAAAATGAACGCAGGCGGCATGCCGCCTGTTGATTTACCTCCGGATGATTTGAAGGCGCTGATCGCGTACTTGGAAAGTCTGAAGTAGGCGTGCGCATTCCATCCTTCGCTTAAAATATCTTTACTTGCGCCTTATACGATCCCCTGCCAGTTGTGTGGCCAGCACGAGTTTCGCGTGGAACAGGGTGCCGGCTACGCGGGTGGCGATGGCGATCAGTTCCCTTTGGCCGCCGAAGACTTTGACCTGGCGGGCGCGGGAGAGGTCGGGGAGATTCACCGTGCGTCCGCTGCGGATGCGGGCGGCGGTGGGTTCGTCGGCGGTGACGGAGGGAAAGTCGGGTAACAGCTTGCGGGGGTGGACGAATAAATCTTCCAGCGTTTCAGGCGTCCCCTTCGACAAGCTCAGGGCAGGCTTTCGAGGACGCTGTTCATGTGATTCACGCCCGCCCGCCAATAGAACTGGCGGGCTACTTTCATGCGTCCCTCCGGGAGTCATGCCTACCTCCTCCTCGGGACTCGCGCTCTTGTCTCCTATACGTTGGGCTGCTTCGGCGAGCTGTTCGAGGGTGTGGGCGTCTTCCAGAGTAAATTCCGCGACGGAGGTTCGGCGCAGCGATTCCAGGTGCGCGCCACAGCCGAGTTCCCTGCCCATTTCGTGAGCGACCGAACGCATGTAGGTTCCGGAGGCTACGCGGGCGCGGAAGCGGACGCGGCCGGCCTCGACTGCGAGGATTTCGAATTCCTTGATCTCGACTTGTACGGGCATCAGCACAACCTCCTTTTGTTGGCGCGCCAGCTTATAGGCGGGGACGCCCTTGATTTTTTTCGCAGAAAATGGGGGTGGAGTTTGCTGGAGGACTCCGCGGAAGCGCGCGGCTAGGGCTTCGACTTCTTCTGCTCGGAGCTTGACCTGCTGGGGGGTCGTCGTAGCTTCGCCTTCGGCGTCATAGGTGTCGGTGGCAAAGCCGAACCTAATAGTGCCCTCGTAAGTTTTCTCCGATTTGGTGTAGAACTGAGCCAGCCTGGTCAGGCTGCCGGTGACCAGCGGCAGAACGCCGGTGGCCATGGGGTCGAGGGTGCCAAGATGGCCGATCGAACGTTCGTGGAGTATACGGCGCGCGCGATTGACGACATCGTGCGAGGTCAGTCCGGCGGGCTTGTCGATGATGAGGACGCCATTCATGGCCTAATTGGGGGATTTGGTAATTGAGTAATTGTGTAATTTGGGTAAGTTTGCGATTGAAAGTACCGGGCTTTGTCCTCAAATTACAAAATTACTAAATTTCCCAATTACTCAATCTTGAGTCATATCTTAAATAATTTAGTTTATCGATTATGTTTCCGATTCGAGACGATCAACCACGATACAGCACGCCGTTCGTGAACGGATTTTTAATCGCGCTCAATATTCTCGTTTATTTATTCCAGGCGTCGCTGGATCCACGGAGTTACGAGCTGTTTGCCCGCCAGTTCGGCATGGTGCCGAGCCACTTGTCGGCATTTCTGGCGGGATCGCCGAAGTATCCGCTGGCGGCGATCGTAATTCCCTTCTTTACCTCTATGTTTCTGCATGCCGGATGGCTGCACGTGCTGGGAAACATGTGGTTCCTGTTCATCTTTGGGGATAACATTGAAGACTACCTGGGGCACTTCAACTATCTGTTGTTTTATGTGCTCTCCGGATTGTTTGCCATGGCGACGCAGGTGGCGATGTATCCGCACTCCAACCTTCCCACGGTGGGAGCGAGCGGCGCGATTGCGGGAGTGTTGGGCGCATATTTCATTTTGTATCCGCGCGCGCGCGTGCTGACCTGGTTTTTTGTGTTTGTGTTTTATGTTCCCGCCTGGATCATCCTGGGCTATTGGTTTGTGCTGCAGTTTCTGGCGGGGGCAGTCACGTTGTCGGTGGCGCAGGGTGGGCGCGATGTGGGAGGAGTTGCGGTTTGGGCGCACGTAGGGGGATTTGTGGCCGGACTGGTGATGGTGAAGCTTTTTCCGGAGCGGGAGAGAAGAACGCCCTACGTGTATCGGTAAGGCTTTGAAGCGAGAAAATCCCTGCCCCTCCCCTGTTCTTCTGTGAAGTCAAAATTCCCGGCCCGGTCTCTCCAAAGAACCGAGAGACGAGGACGGGGCGCCGTCCTCTACTTCTTTGGGCGCGACTCCGGTGGAACCAGGCCGGCCAGGCGATAGTAAACGACCAGTTGGCCATAATGTTCGCCGCAGTGTTCGATGAAGCCGTAGGCGAAATCGTAAACCCGGACTTGCTGATGGCTGAAAGGATCGACCAGCAGATCGGTCATTCCTTTATCGCCTTTGGCCTTGATAGCGGCCGCGCCATCGGCGAACGATTTTTTGACGAAGGCGACAACATCGGCCTTGGTTTTGTACTGCTCGGGCTTCGGGTTTTCCTCCACGGGACTTGTCTTGCCCGTGGCGGGATTGGTGAAGTAGTAGTTGGCTCCTGCGGCGTGGAGCAACTGCTCACGAAAGGTTCGCTGGGCGGGCGTGGGCTTGAAATCGAATTTCTCTTCCGGGAAATCTTCGGCCATGGCGATGAGCTTGCGCCCAATGTCGTTCCAGGAATCGAGCACGACTTTGGATGGACTATCGGGCGGCTTGACCGCAGTATCTTTTTTCATGGCGTTTTGAGCGCGCGCGGGGAGCGCTAGTGCGGCGGCGAGGATGGCTGCGACTACGAAGGGAGACTTGATCATTGGTAAGTTCCTCCACGGATCGATTGGCGGTCGCCATTGTACGCGGGTTGTGAGCGGGAGGAAAGGCGAGCCAGAAGCAAGGTTCAAGGCCGTCGGACAGGAGTGTCCGAGCCGCGCACCAAGTCGAGGAAGGCCTGGTGCATACGGGTATCATCGGAGAGTTCGGGGTGGAAAGTAGCGGCCATGGCGGTTCCCTGCCGGACGGCGACCGGGGCATTGTCTGTGCCTTCGGTGGCAATGACTTCGACGCCGGGGCCGACATGCTCGATTTTCGGGGCACGGATGAAGACCATTTCCAGCGGCGAGCTTTCCGACTTTTCCTGGAGGAATTGGCCTTCGCGGATAGAGCTGTCGATTTGGCGTCCGTAGGCGTTGCGGCGAATGCGGATGTCGAGCGCGCCCAGGCCGGCCTGCCTGGGGTTCTCAACCTCGGTCGCCAGCAAGATGGCGCCAGCGCAGGTGCCGAAGGTTGGTTTCAGGCGGACGAATTGCTTTAATTTCTCGAAACCTTCTTCTCCCAGCAATTTCAGGAATGTGCCGGACTCGCCGCCGGGGATGACGAGGCCGTCGATGTCGTCGAGCTGTTCTGGCTTTTTGACGAGCACGACTTCGGCGCCCAGCTCTTCGAGCCGGCGGCGATGGGCGTCGAAATCGCCCTGCAGGGCCAGGACTCCGATTCTCATGCTGATTTGATTTTATCGGATGCCTGCATGGCGTGACGGTTCCCTCGGCTGACAAGAGCTGCTCTTGTGTTCTTGGCCTGGCGGCGCGACTGGAAGTCCGCGCCCTTTTAAAACGTGATAGCACCGCAGGGTTCCAGTACTGGGGAACTCAGAATCTGAGGATGGGGCCAAAGGTGATGCGGAGGTTATTGTGGGCGCCGTGGTTGAAATAGATTTCGTCGCCGGCTTCGAGGCGTAAACCCACCGGGCCCAGCGTCGCTTCGATACCTGCTGCGGGGTAGATAGCGGCGTTCAGGCTCGAGGTGCGGAGGCCGAAGACGGAGCTGGCGATATCGCTGTAGGGAAGCAAAGTGGGGCTCAGGCGGAAATCTACGAATCCGGCTTTGAGAGTCGCGAAGGGACGGAATCCGCCTCCGGCGGACTGAAGTTTTGGGCCGAATAAACCTTGCGTTACGCCGATCGAGGTGCGCGCGATGGCGGTGATATTTCCGTTCGCAATGTTGAGGTAAGCTTCGTCGAAGTTAATGCCGTAATCGTAGGCCAGTTCGCCTTCCAACATGACGTCGCGATGGATGCGGTAGCCAAAACGGGCGCCTAGTCCGAAATTGTTGGTGCTAGTTTGAGAGACGCTGAGATAGTCGAGGAATATACCGGCTTCGACTTTCTGGGCGAAGGAGGAAGAGGTTGCGAACAGCAAAAGCGGGAGGATGATTGGAGTTAGCTTACGCATGTGGGGCTAGGATGCGAGTCGGCATAGTCCAGTTGTTGTAAGATGCACGGGATTCATTTCGGCCCAGACTGGACGTGTTTATGACATCAGACAGCAAGCGTTTCAAGGTCGGTGATGTTGAATGTGTCGCGGTTAGTGACGGAACATTCTCGTACCCAATTGCGTGGCTCTTTTCTAATGTTCCGCCGGAACAAGTGGAAAGTAGTTTGCGCGAGCGCAAATTGCCGACCACTCATGTCAACAGTCCTTATACGTGCCTTCTGGTGAAAACCGGAAAGCATAATGTGCTCATTGATACCGGAGCCGACGGATTGGCACCGACGACAGGAAATCTTCTAAAAAATCTGGAGGCCGAGGGCATTTCACCGGAAGAAATCACGGACGTGGTATTGACCCATGGCCATCCCGATCACATTGGCGGAGTGCTCGACGCGAGTGGCCAACCAGCGTTTCCCAGTGCACGATACATAATGTCAAGAACGGAATGGGATTTTTGGAACGACCCTTCCGCCTTGCATGACGCGGCCATGGACGATCATATGAAGCAGTTGCTGGTTGGCTGCGCGAAGAAAAACCTTCCGCCACTCGAAGAGTGCATCGAGCTGTTTGATGGCGAAAACGAAATCGTGCCTGGAATTCGTGCCATTCCCGCGCCCGGACACACGCCTGGACATATATCCTTACTCATTTTTTCCGCCAATGCTCAGTTGTTACACATATCGGATTCCGTGCTGAATGCGTTGCACATGGAAAATCCGGACTGGCGCAGCCTTTTCGACCTGGATCCCGAGGGTGCGGCGAACACGCGACGCGGACTGCTTGACCGAGCCGCTGCCGAGAAAATAAGCGTCCTAGCCTATCACTTTCCTTTTCCCGGTATAGGGCTCGTCGAGAGCAAAGGGAATGCTTGGACTTGGGAAGCAGGGGCCGATCCCAGTAGTCGAGCGGCCTGATGCCCGTGATCACTACTCGGCTCGGAACTCGCCCGAAGACCGCCTCTGCTGTGGTTTAGCTAGAGGGGAAGAGCGCTGGGAAAGCGTGTTTGAAAATCCAGCAGGCCGACCCAGTCCGGCGTAATTGTCACGCGAACCATCGACGAGACCATTTTTCCAAGTTGCGCGACCCAGGCCTTTCCCTGTTCGGGTCCGAAGTAGCGCTCGGCGGCGGTGGCGTATTCCGGGACGATTCCATTGACGGGTTCGAGGCGCGCGTTACCGCGAATCAACAACACTTTGTGCGGGAATGTGTTGTCGTCGATGGTGAGCGATACTCTGGGATTTTTAGCTAAAGCCTTCAACTTCGGCGCCTTCGGAGGTGTGCCCATAACAAAATCGCTTCCATTCCAGTGAAACCAGATGGGAATGACGCGGGGCGTGCCGTCGGTCGCGATATAGGCCAAGCGGGCGGGAATTTTTGATTGAAGAAGTTCCAGCGATGCGGGATGTTTTAGAAGGCCGAGGTCGCCTTGTTTGACGGGCATAGTTTGCTCCTTTTCGAGCTCACGATTTGGGAAGTGAGTTGATCCGTGCAGGAGTATACGCGACATTGGAAAGTGAAGGCGGCAGTTCCGTTTGCCAGACGTAAGGTCAAAAGCGGCGGACAGGAGTGTCCGCCCCACATGGTTGCTATTGACGCGATCGTGGCAGGGATGCTTCGACTCCGAATGAGACCGCTTTGCGACCTCATTCTGCGCTCAGCATGACAGATCGTCTCAGATTGCGGGCTTTCGTAGGGCTGCGCCCAATACTTTGCCGGGGCCGGATTCTTGGACCAAGGCGACGAGTCTGACATTCTTGGGGTCGGTGCCCGGTTTGAGTTTCAGCTGGACGTCTTGGGTGAAGGTCTTTCCCTTTTGTAATTTTCCCACTTTGGTGAGTTCCTGCACGACGGCGACGTGTACCAGGTGATGGCCGCCATTTTCTCCGCGCAAAACTTGCGATTCTACGTGATCGAGCGCGATGGCTACGTAGACGTCGGCATTGTGCTTTTCAAAGTTCGCGTCGGTTTCAATGTGCGCTCGAAGCATGGTTGGAGTTGCGGCGTCCACGGTCACTTCGCCGATGCGAATGGGAACCTTGGGCGTGGCCGCGGCTTTCTGCAAGAGATCCTTGATCTGTTGCGGATTGTTCGCCAGATGTATTTCCTGCGTTCCATCCACGATCATTTGAGGGGTGAAAACAGTCTTCTCGCCGAGAACACCTTCGTAGGAACTCTGGCGTTCGGTCAGCGAAGGGGAGGAGTTGGGATCTTTCCAGCCATCCTGATCCCAATAGGTGACGTGTTCGCTGAGGACGATTAGTTGGGCGCCGGGAACGGGTTGGGTCGTATCCAACTTTTGCAGAAAGATGTCGGCGGGAGGACAGCTGGAGCAGCCCTCGGAGGTGAAGAGCTCGATGAGAACCGGACTCGCGTGCGAGGACTTATCTGGATCGATCGGGCTGCCAGCCTGCGGACTGCGAGCGCCGTGAGAGAGCGCCACAGTGGACAATAACAGGCAGCAGAATACGACGGCAGATGCCAACGACCGACTTATCGGTTCTCGGGACATCTTCATAATTTTACCAGCCTTTCCGCCTGGCACCCACGGCAGCCATTCATGTGATGATCTGCTTGAACTTTTGATTCGCGGTGAGGCCCCCTGACAAATGGTTATTTTTGCTGCCAGTGGTAATATCTCTGCGCGAAACTTCACAGACTTCGTAGGCGTAACGGAGGTGCATGTGGCTAGCGCATCGATTCCGATCAATAAAAACGAAGAAGATATGCGGGCAGCGCGTGTCGCACTGGTCGAGCAACACGTTCGACTGGAGAACGCGCATGATCTTGAGGGTGTTCTCCAGACCTTTGGCAGTACCGCACGATACGACGATGAGGCGTGGGGCGAACATTACGAGGGAGCAATTGGGGTCCGCCTGTTTTATGAGCAGCTGATGAAGGCGCTGCCTGATTTGGAGATCGAGGTAGTGCGACGACATGTTACCGACGATGCCGTTCTGCTCGAAGTGATGATTCGTGGCACGCATCTCGGTGAGTGGCGTGGCCTTCCAGCAACCGGGCGGCGAGTCGAGATCCCGCTTTGCGGCGTGTACACGTTTGACTCCGAGGACCGGCTGGCGGGAGAAAAAATCTATTATGACCGCGGGACGGTGTTGGCACAGCTGGGCGTTTTCCATGACCCGCAGAGTGTGTTGGGCCAGCTCTGCACTTTGGCGACGCATCCGGTCACGATGGCGAGGGCGTTAGGCAGAAAACTGTTGCGCAGGTGACGGCTTCGTCTGCGACCCTGAGGGCGCGGAAAAGACGCGAATGGCTCCGGGATTATCCGGAGCCATCGACGAATACTGTGGTGCAGGCACTCTGTCCAGTTTCAATTTTAATCTGGCGTAGCGAGAAGTCAAGTTACTTGGGGAGATTATCTCTGTGTTCTCTCCCCGAGTGAAACTTCTTCTCCACAGATGGGAGAATGGACCCGGCGGGATTCGAACCCGCATCTGCGACTTGGACAGAGTGCTGTGCTACCGTTGCACCACGGGCCCTGAGCGGAGTCTCTGTGATCGTGCTGAAGATGGCAAGAGAGTAGTCAGCAATTTTAGTGCGCGCGTGCCGAAGTGGGACGGCGATGGCCGCGTCGGCGAGGAGAAGGCGAGGCTTTTTCACCGGCGGCGGGCGCGGTCGCGGAGGGCGGAGATCAGACCTTTGCGGCGGATTTCGGCGAGCGGGATTTCGATTTTCGGTCCCTTAGTGGCGGCGACGAGTTCCTGCTCGAGATCGCCGAGGCGGCGCTCTTTATCCCGACGGATGGGTTCGCGGACGTACTCGCTGGGCGTGCCCCAATCGCCGGAAGCGACCTGTCCTTCGACGTATTCTTTTAGGGCTTCGGGGAGGGAGATGTTTAGGGAGGTCATGGGCATGGCTTCTTAATAGGACAGTTCATGAAGGCCAGCAAGGAAGTCCCTTTAGAAGTATATTTTACTGAAAAGTCTTGGAGCCTATCACTTTACGGTACATTGTGTTGTTTTGTAGCGCGCTTTCCATCTGAACCGGGAGAATGTAGTGGTATGACTCTCCATCGACAGACACCGTGATCCCAATCTTCGCTGGCCCAGAGTGATCGTACTGGTTGCGATCGGAGCGCGGAGTATTCCAAACCTTTAGGAGCAAGCTGTCATTCACAGGAATGTCCACCGATTCGCCTTGTTGCGATAAATCCTCGCCGCAATCGTAGCTTCGCTGTTCAACATGTACTCGACTCGTGTTACCTCCACCGATCGATTTGCTGCCACTCTCAACACCTGAGATGGTGGTGTTCCCTCGGCGCTTAGCTTGACTTTCAACTTCGGCTTCACTGGAGAAGCGACTAAGGCAACTGGCGCGGGATTCGTGATGGCGTCCGCCAGCGCTTTCACTGCATGAACGTTTCTGATATAGGATGCGGCTGGCTGAAGCGGTAGCCCTAGGTTGTGCGCGATATCGGCTACTAGCTGATGTAGCTGTGCATCGCTGCTAGCGGACAACGCGTTCAACAAACTCAGCGGACCGCTGAGATCACTTGCTTTTACGCCTGCCAATAGCGGCGCCAAAAACAGGTTGGCACCCCACCTAGCCCCGAGCTCGAACATTACGTAATACGAAGCCAAGCTGCTCGGGGTAATGAGTCCGACTACAACTCTCGCAGCGTTCACTTCTTCGCGGAGTTTGCTTTCTGAGTTGACGCCGACAGGCAGGCGGTAGCCGTCCACACTGCTGCATCGAATTTGGTTAGCCGTAAGCGCCAAACCGGCTTTCAGCAAATCAATCAGAGCGAGAGCGAGGCCGGTGTCTTTGCTGCTGTGGGAGATGAACACCGCGAGACCCGAATGGCTACTGGGCCTGTGCTCGCCTACGGACGATGTTACCGTACGCCCGGCGCTCGCTGGTTTCGCGAGTCGGCCCCTTTCCGCATTTGTAATGACAATGTTCGCAACCATCTGCAGTGCATCGTCAAATCCAGTACGAATGCCTTTGAACTCGACACGTCCATCGTGGTTGAGGGCATCTAGCGATTTCAACCACTCGACCTCAGAGATCGTAGAAAATTCAGGAAGAGCTGCTCGCAGATCATCGAGTTGCGTCTTGTCGGGAAAAGTGACGTTGAGATATTCGACGATCTTATCAGCGAGCGCTTGGTTGAACATGTATATGTCCTAACCCTCCTTACCAGCCCCGCGTCTGCAGCATGTGGGCTTCGTCCAGGCCGGAAACGGCGAGGCCTTTCATCGCTCCTACGAGGTCTTCGCTGACTTCAAGTAACACTTTAGGGTCGTTGTAATGCGTTGCGGCCTTCACGATGGCTCTGGCGCGCTTCTCCGCTTCTGCGGGATCGGCAAAAGTCGTGCTGTCTTTCATGAAGATGCCGCTGCCGACGAAGACGGCTTCGGCGCCCAGTTGCATCACCAGACTCGCGTCCGCGGGCGTAGCGATTCCTCCGGCGCTGAAATTTGGGACGGGGAGCTTGCCTGCTTTGGCGACTATCTTGATCAGTTCGTAGGGAGCGCCGTGCTCTTTGGCTTTGGCGTAGAGTTCTTCTTCGCCGAGGACGGTGAGGATTTTCATCTCCTGGACGATCTGGCGAATGTGTTTGACAGCGTGGACTACGTCGCCGGTGCCGGCTTCGCCCTTGGTGCGGATCATGGCTGCGCCTTCGGCGATGCGGCGCAGGGCTTCGCCCAGGTTGCGGGCGCCGCAGACGAAGGGGACTTTGAAGGCGTGCTTGTCGACGTGGTGGGCTTCGTCGGCGGGAGTGAGGACTTCGGATTCGTCGATGTAGTCGAACGCCGAGTTCCTGGAGAATCTGGGCTTCGGCAAAATGTCCGATGCGGCACTTGGCCATGACCGGAATGGAGACGGCAGCCATGATCTCCCGAATGATCTTGGGCGAAGCCATGCGGGCTACGCCGCCTTCGGCGCGGATCTGCGCGGGGACGCGTTCGAGGGCCATGACGGCGACGGCGCCGGCGTTTTCGGCGATGGTGGCTTGGGCGGGAGTGGTGACGTCCATGATGACGCCGCCTTTGAGCATTTCGGCGAGGCCGGTCTTGAGGCGGAGGCTGGTGGGGTTACCGTTGTTTTGGGACATAGGTTAGGACCTTTTCGCGATCGCGAAGGATGGGCGTGTAACGCCTGTAACAGTCTATTTTACACGGAGGATGGCGGCTTTACCGTATGACAATTCTACCTTTTGAAAAGGAGCAGCAACGCTACGCCTACGGCGATAAAACTCCATAGACTGATGGCGACGATGCGTTCAATCCGCATAACTCTGGGCGAACGTTTGGGGGTGTTCCTAGAACTTCGATAGACACCGTAAAACCTGAGACCGAGAGCGAGCGCCACTGCAATCCCGGTGGGAATACGAACGGCATTCGGAGTTTCCCACCAAATCTGTTTGTCGTTGAGCAGCATTGTCAGATTCGTTGTGTATTAAATCGGGGTGGAACCATCATCAAAAGTACGCGCAATACAGGCATTCTGGTGCCGGCGGTCGCGGTCCCCTTCGGGGACAATCGATTCCCTTCTTCTCGCCTTACCCAGGACTTAAGTCCTGGGCTATCATATGCCGCCGCTCCGCGGCTGGTGTACGGCGGCGCACTCTTACTGCTCTCTCATAGGACCATTCATTCGAGCATTGCACGGGCTGACTGCTGACAGCTATCTCTCCACGAATTTGGCGAACATTTTTTCGGGGTCGATGGCGATGAAGGTGCCTTTGCTGCGCGCTAACACTTCATTTTTTTCGTTGCGAATCTCTGCGGTGTTGATGTGGATGCGGCCCTGGACGCTCACTTCCCTGCCCTCGACGTGCAACGGCTTGTGCAACGGGACGGGCTTGAGGTATTCGACGGTCATTTCTTTGGTCAGGGCGATTACGTGGCGGAGCTTGTTGACCTTGCCCATGGCGTCGTCGAGGATGGTGGCGATGATGCCGCCGTGGCAGTGTCCGGGCGGGCCGGTGTAGCGCTTGCTGAGGCGGAATTTGCAGACGAAGGTTTGACGGACTTCGTCGAGGGTGAATTTGAGGCGCATGCCGTCGGGATTGTTTTGGCCGCACGCGAAGCAGTAGTTCTTTTGCAGTTGGACGTAGCGGGTGTCGTGGCCTTGGGGTTGGGGCTTTCGGGGCATGGAGGGATTTTATTTGATTCTCGGATTACTGTTGAGGTCAAATTCCCACCCTTCGACTTTGCTCAGGGCAGCTTTCTCGCAAAAGAGAGGGGAAATGAGGTCCGGCATCTGGCTCTCAGATCGAACCTCTGGCGCGATTGTGAGAGTTTAGAAGAGGTAGGGATCCTTCGACTGCGGAGGTGCTTCGCGTTCGCGAAGCGCCTCTTTCGCTCAGGACGACAGGTGCCCAGCGTGATAGCGCTTCTAAGTAGAGAGGAAATCCTGTATACATATCGGTTTTGCAAATCTTTTTACCGCCGAGGACGCGGAGAGCGCCGAGTTGTCTGAGGTGCGATTCGTGCTTGCCCGGCCTGAATTGGAGCTTCGCTTGAAATTACGTCTCAGCATTCTTCTGATTGCGCTTTTCTTGCTCCAACTTTCGCTTGCGGGCCAGACTGCTGCCCCGGTTTCTACCGATAAAGACGCGGACAAGAAAAATCCGGCGGCGGCGAGAAGTCCGAAGAAGGATCAAAAGAAAGAAGAGCAGAAAGAGGAACCAAAAAAAGAAGAGAAGAAAGGCGGGATGACGCCCGATACTTTTGCCGGGCTGAAGTTTCGGCTGATTGGGCCGGCGGTGGCTTCGGGACGGGTGATGTCGATTGCGGTGAATCCGAAGGATAAGAAGGAATATTACGTGGGCGTGGCGTCGGGCGGGGTGTGGAAGACGGTGAATGATGGCACGACCTGGACTCCGGTGTTCGATGGCGAGGGATCGTACTCGATTGGATGGGTGGCGCTCGACCCGAATGATTCTTCCATGGTGTGGGTGGGGACGGGCGAGAGCAACTCGCAGCGCAGCGTTAGTTATGGCGACGGAATTTACCGGTCGGAAGATGGGGGCAAGAGTTGGCAGAATCTGGGACTGAAGAAGTCGGAACACATTGGACGGGTGGTGATTGATCCGCGGGATTCGAAGGTTGTGTATGTCGCGGCCGAGGGGCCGCTGTGGGGGGCGGGCGGGGATCGCGGACTCTACAAGTCGGCGGACGGAGGAAAGACCTGGAAGGCGGTGCTGACGATCAGCGAGAACGCGGGCATTGTCGATGTGCAACTGGATCCGGCGAATCCGGACATTCTGTATGCGGCGGCGTATCAGCGGCGGCGGCACGTGTTCACTTTGATCGATGGCGGGCCGGAGAGCGCGATTTATAAGTCGACGGACGCAGGCGGTACGTGGAAGAAGTTGAATTCGGGATTGCCTGCCGTGGACATGGGGAGGATTGGGCTGGCGGTTTCGCCGGCGGATCCGAATGTGATTTACGCCACGATTGAAGCGGCGGATGGGAAGGGCGGGGTTTTTCGTTCGAGTGACAAGGGCGCGACCTGGGAGCGGCGCAACGAATTCGATCAGGGAGCGATGTATTACGCGCGGGTCATCGCCGATCCGAAAAATGTGGATCGCATTTTTGTGATGAACGTTTCGCTGCGCGAGTCGCTCGATGGGGGCAAGACTTTCCACAAAGTGAACGAGGTGAATCATCACGGGGACAATCACGCCATGTGGATCGATCCGGACGACACCAAGCACTGGCTGTTCGGGTCGGATGGCGGGATGTACGAGACTTTCGACGACGCGAAGAGCTGGGAGTTCAAAGCGAATCTGCCGACGGTGCAGTTTTATGACGTGGCGGTAGACAATGCGGCGCCGTTTTACAACGTATGCGGGGGAACTCAGGATAATTTTTCGTGGTGCGGGCCGGCGCGGACGCGCAATCTTAATGGGATCGTGAATTCAGATTGGTTTGTGACCACGGGTGGCGACGGCTTCCGGTCGCAGGTGGACCCGGTTGATCCGAATACGATTTATGCCGAGTCGCAGTATGGGGTGCTGGTTCGCCATGACAAGCCCACGGGGCAGGAACTGGTATTGCAGCCGCTAGAGGGTAAGGGGGAACCGCCGCTGCGGTGGAATTGGGATTCGCCGATCATCATCAGTCCACATTCGCACACGCGGCTTTATTTTGCGGCCAACAAATTGTTTCGCAGCGACGATCGCGGCGATACGTGGAAGGCGATCTCGGCGACCTGTCGCGGCAGATCGATCGCAACAAGCTGCCGGTGATGGGAAAAGTCTGGGGGCCGGATGCGGTGGCGAAGAATCAGTCGACCTCGTTTTACGGAAATATTGTGGCGCTGGCCGAGTCTCCGAAGAAAGAAGGATTGATTTATGCGGGTACCGATGACGGGTTGATTCAGGTAACCGGCGACGGCGGCGCGAGTTGGACGAAATATGAAAAGTTTGCGGGCGTTCCCGAGATGACTTATGTGAGCCGCTTGGCGGCTTCGAATCACGATGCGAATACGGTTTATGCAGCGTTCGACAATCACAAGAATGAGGACTTCAAACCTTATCTGCTGAAATCCAGCGACAGCGGGAAGACCTGGACTTCGATTGCGGGTGATCTGCCGGAGAATGGGCCGGTGCTGGCGTTTGCGGAAGATACGGTGAATCCGAATTTGCTGTTTGCGGGCACGGAGTACGGGGCATTCTTTTCCATCGACAGCGGCCAGCACTGGGTGCGGCTGAAGGGCGGGCTGCCGACGATTGCGGTGCGCGACATGGTGATTCAGGCGCGGGAGGGCGATCTGGTGATCGCGACATTTGGGCGGGGATTTTATGTGCTGGATGACATCACGCCGCTGCGGCAGATGAAGGCGGAATCGACCGAGCAAGCCGCGGCAATGTTTCCGGTGAAGGACGCGCTGCTGTATGTGGAGCGGCATCCGCTGGGCGGGCCGAGAAAGGGATTTCAGGGAGATGCGTTTTATACGGCGGACAATCCTCCATATGGAGCGGTGTTTACGGCGTACATGAAAGAGAAGATCAAGACGAAGAAAGAAAAGCGGCAGGACGCGGAGAAGGACGCGGCGAAGAAAAATCAGACTCTTCCCTATCCGACGAATGACGAATTGCGCGCTGAAGCGCAGGAGGCGAAGCCGGAAGTTTATTTTGTGGTGTATGACGAGAGTGGGGCGGCGATCCGGCGCGTGGATGGCAGCGCTGAGTCGGGGTTTCAGCGGGTGGCGTGGGATTTGCGCTATCCGGCGGCACAGGTGAAGAAACATTCCGAGGACGGCGAAGAAGATTTTCCGGATGCGGCCGATCAGGGACCGCTGGTGCTGGCCGGAACTTATTCTGTGCGAATGTTCGACAAGGTTGGCGGCGCGGTGACAGAACTCGGCGGGCCGCAGACGTTCAAGGTGTTGACTGAAGGTTCCACAGGAATGAATGCGGCGGATCGAACGGCACAGGAAGAGTTCCTGCGGAAAGTGACTCGCTTGTATCGCGCAGTTTCGGGCGCGTTGCATACTTCTGACGAGGTGGAGTCGCGGTTGAAGGCGATTCGCGAAGCTCTGCGGGAGACGCCGGCGGTTGAGAAACAGCTGGATGCCGTCGCCGATGGAATCGAGCAGCGAGAGCGCGAAATTCTGCGGGCGTTGCGCGGCGATGTCGAAATCGCCAAGAGGAGCGAGAATGTGCCTTCGTCGATCAGTGAGCGGGTGAACTCGGTCATGGAGGGCGAACGGTTTTCCCTGGCGAAGCCGACGCAGTCGCATCGTCGATTCTTACAACATTGCTGCGGCGGAGTTTGGGGAGCAGCTTGCGAGGCTGCGAACGCTGGTGGAAGTTGATCTGACGAAACTGGAGAAAGACATGGAGGCGGCGGGAGCGCCTTGGACTCCGGGGCGGGTGCCGGAGTGGTCGGAGAAATAGGAATATTTGCCAGGGATTTTCACGGATCTACACGGGTGGAACTGCAAGAGTTCAAGAGAAAGAAGACGACGCGATTTTGGATTCGACGATGAAGCGCATTCTTTTATCGTGGAGCAGCGGGAAAGACAGTGCGTGGAGTCTGCATGTCTTGCGTCAGCAGGGCGCGTATGAAGTGGCTGGCTTGCTCACGACCTTCAACGAAGTGGCGGATCGTGTTGCCATGCATGCGGTGCGGCGCGAGTTGGTTGAGCGACAGGCGGCGGCGGCCGGGCTTCCGCTCTGGACGGTTCCCTTGCCGTGGCCTTGCTCCAATGAGGAATATGAGTCGCGGATGGCTCAGACCTGTGAGAAGGCGATTGCCGAGGGGATTGAAGGCGTGGCGTTCGGCGATCTGTTTCTCGAAGAGGTGCGCGCCTACCGGATGAAACAGATGAAAGATACGGGGCTGGAACCGATATTTCCGCTATGGGGGCGGCCGACCCGCGCTCTGGCAAAGGAGATGATTGCAGGCGGCACTCGAGCGAAGTTGACGTGTGTCGATACAGAGAAATTGGACCGGTCGTTCGTGGGGCGCGAATTCGACGATGCTTTTCTTGCCGATCTGCCTGAGGAAGTAGATCCATGCGGGGAACGCGGAGAGTTTCATTCTTTCGTTTATGCGGGGCCTATATTCGATTCTGCGCTGGCGATTTCGGTGGGCGAGACGGTGATCCGCGATCAGTTTGTGTTTTCGGATCTGCTGTCTGGGTAGATGTGTTTCAGCCGCTGGATCATTCAGTGCATAAAGTGTTGATTGAATGGTTCACGTATTGTTCTTTCGTGAACGCTCGATTGCATTATCCTCAGGTCGCTGTGGTACACTCGCCGCCGACTGGTGCTTGCGCTGTGAGGCGGGCGGCGGCCGTGGGGAAATTCTTTGTATCGTCCTTTTCGTATCGTCCTTAAGGTTCAGGAGGGCTGGGGAATGGGCCTCGCGTTACTGCTTTTGATCTGGCTGATCACACTGGCCAGTACTTATTTCTTCGTCGCCAAGACCTGGTGGCTGCCGGTGGGGGCCTCCGCTGCGGCACATTGGATAGACAGCCAGTTCGCTCTCACGTTCATCATCATGGGAATTGTTTTCCTGGCTGCGCAATTGGGGCTGGGATACATCGTGTGGAGATACCGTGAGAGTCCCACGGCCGCGCCGGCTTCCTATTCTCACGGAAACACCACGCTGGAAGTTGTTTGGACTTTGCTCACCGCAGTTCTGTTCATCGGATTGAACTTGATGGGCAGTAACGTGTGGGCCAGCCAGCGCTTCGATGCCGCTGAACCGGGCGCGGTGCAGGTGGAAGTTACGGGAATGCAGTTTGCCTGGTACTTCCGCTATCCGGGGCCGGATGGGAAATATGGTGCGACCAGCCCGAAGCTGATGGATCCGTCGGCCGGCGGCGAAGCTGCGGTGGGACTGAATACTTCTGATCCTGCCGCGAAGGATGATGTGGTGACCGGAACGATGTATCTGCCGGTGGACCGCGAGGTGGACATAAGTCTGCGGGCAGTCAACGTGATTCACAGTTTCTTTGTGCCTTCGCTGCGCTTCAAGCAGGACACGGTTCCCGGTCTGAATATTCATATGCACTTCAAACCTACCGCGATCGGTGAGTACGAAATTGCCTGCGCCGAACTTTGCGGGCTTGGGCATTACAAGATGCACGGCATGGTCCACGTTGTCAGCCAGCAGGATTTTGACAAGTGGCTGGCGGCACGGGAGGCGGAGAAACAATAAAATGGCGACCCCGGCTTCGGTTCACGCGCACGCTCCTCAGGGTTTCATTCGGAAATACATTTTCAGCCTCGATCACAAAGTCATCGGCCTTCAGTATTTTTTTCTGGCGCTCACGGCGGTGTGGGTGGGGATGTATTTGTCGCTGCTGATGCGCATCCACTTGATACTGGCCGAATGCCGTCCTGCCGCTGGTGGGCGAAATCAAGCCGGAAATGTATCTCATGCTGTTCACCATGCACGGCACGATCATGGTGTTCTTCGTACTGACGACGGCGCCGCAGGGCGGATTTGGAAATTACTTTCTACCGATTCAGATTGGGGCGCCGGATATGGCGTTTCCGGTGCTGAACATGCTTTCGTTCTGGACTACGTTTCTGGCCTTCGTGGTGATGCTTGCGGCATTCTTCGTCCCGGCGGCGCGCCGCTGCATGGGTGGACGGGATACGCTCCGCTGAGCGCGCTGCCCTCGGCCGGACCGGGTGAAGGACTGGGCGCCGATCTTTGGATCACGAGCATAGCGATTTTCTGTGTGGCGTCATTGATGGGCGCGTTGAACTTCATCACCACGACGCTCGATCTGCGAGCCAAAGGCATGACGATGATGCGCATGCCGCTCACCGTGTGGTCGTGGTTCATCACTGCGATTCTTGGGCTGCTAGCGTTTGGCGTGTTGCTCTCGGCGGGAATCCTGCTCTTGATGGACCGCAATCTCGGCACCAGCTTTTATGTGCCGCTGGTTGTGGTGAACGGGCAGATCATGGGCCACAAGGGCGGGTCGCCGCTGCTGTGGCAGCATCTGTTCTGGTTCTTCGGGCATCCCGAGGTTTACATCGCCATCCTGCCCGGGATGGGCGTTGCGTCGCAAGTTCTGTCGACATTTTCACGCAAGCCGATTTTTGGCTACCGGGCGATGGTCTATGCCATGTTGTCGATTGGATTTTTTGGATTCATGGTGTGGGGCCATCATATGTTCATGAGCGGGATGAGCCCGTATTCGGCGTTTGCGTTTTCGATTTTGACCATGTGCATCGGGGTGCCTTCGGCCATCAAGACGTTTAATTGGCTGGGGACGATGTATAAGGGACGGATTCGATTTCAGACGCCGATGCTGTATGCGATTGGGTTCGTATCGCTGTTCGTCTCGGGCGGCTTGAGTGGGCCGTTCCTGGCACAGCCGGTGCTGGATATTCAGTTGCACGATACTTATTTTGTGGTCGGGCACTTCCACCTGATCATGGGCGTGGCGGCGATCTTCGGAATGTTCGCGGCAACTTATTATTGGTTCCCGAAAATGTTCGGGCGGATGATGAATGAAAGATGGGGAAGGGTCCACTTCTTCCTCACCTTGGCCGGAACCTACGCCATCTTCATGCCCATGCATTATTTGGGTATGGCGGGCGGGACGCGCCGCTACTCGCAATATACTGAAGTCGCGTATCTGCAAAAGTTGATGCCACTTCATCAGTTCATGACTTATGCGGCGTTCATTACGATTGCGGCGCAGTTTATTTTTGTGATCAATCTGTTCTGGAGCATGTTCAAGGGACCGAGGGCCAGCGACAATCCGTGGGAAGCCACCACGCTGGAGTGGACGACCGCGACTCCGCCGCCGCATGACAATTTTGGCGGCGTGACTCCAGTGGTGAATCATGGGCCGTATGAGTATGGTGTGCCGGGCGCGCCGCGCGATTATGTGATGCAGAACGATCCGGCAGCCATTGCGACACACTGAGTAGTTATGGCGACTTACACTCCAAGCTCTCCGGTCGATCATGTTGGGCACGGGCACAAGCCGCCTTTGCCCCCTGCCGCTGGCGGAGGCGATAACGGACGCGGCGGCGACGTTCCAGATTATGGGGCGCGGTTGCGGCGGGCGCGGCTGGGACTGATCTGCGGGATTGCTACCGTCTGTATGGTGTTCGTCTCGCTCACCAGCGCGTATATGGTGCGACAGGGACTGCCGACATTCGATGGCGCGTCGAATAGTTATGTGCGGGACTGGGGGCGGGTGGATTTGCCTTGGGTGCTGCTCGCGATCAATACCGCGATTTTATTGGTCAGCAGTGTGACCATGGAACTGGCGCGGCGCAAGGTGGCGCTGCAGGCGGCGCTGGCTCCGGTGAAATCGATTCCTGGAGTTTCGCTCGGGAACGAGAAATCTTTTCCCTGGCTGGGGATTACCGTTGTTCTCGGACTCGGATTTCTTGCGGGGCAATGGCTGGCCTGGGGAGAGCTGCATGCTCGCGGATTTTTTGTGGATACGAATCCCAACAGTTCGTTTGTGTTTTTGCTGACGATCACGCACGCGGTTCATCTTTGCGGGGGGTTGATTGCGCTGATTTGGGCGGCGAGCGCTTCCCTGCTGCATAAGCCGGTTGAGTCGCGGCGAATCGTGGTGGATATCACGGCTTGGTATTGGCATTTCATGGCGGTGCTGTGGATTTACGTGTTCGCGTTGTTGGGATTTGCGCGATGAGGCTGCACGTTCAGGCCTCGGGGGCAAGGGTTCGCACGATGATAAGAAAAGGGGAATTTGAGGAATGGCTAACGCCGCGCTGGAGCATGGAGCCGTTGAACACGGGCTACCTGGAGCTTATGAGGCGCCGCTGTTTGGAGCTTATTCGAAGAAGGTGGGGATGTGGCTGTTTCTGGCCTCGGACTCGCTGACCTTCGGAGCGCTGCTGTTTGCTTTCAGCTATAACCGCATTTATACTCCGTGGCCGACTCCATTTCATGCGGCGAGCATCGCCAACGCCACGATCATGACGGCGTGCCTGCTGTCGAGCTCGCTGACGATGGTGATGGCCGTATTTGCCGCGCAGCGCAGTGACCGCGTCTGGACCCGCAACTGGCTTCTGGCCACGATGGTGTTTGGCACGGCTTTCATCGTGTTGCACGGCATGGAGTGGAGCAAGCTGATTGGCGAGGGGCTGACCATTCCAGGGTTTCCAAGGCCGGCAAGCGCCGCGGCGGGGGAATTGGCGGACGTCTCGAAAAATATGCCGCAGTTTCCCGCAACGTTCTTTGGCCTGACGGCGATGCACATGCTGCACGTTACGATTGGCGTAATTTATCTGGGAGTGGTGGCGTTTCGAAAATGGTTTCTGCCGGTTCTCGGCGTGCTCTGGATTGCGGGATATTTTCTGATTCCGTCCGACAATGTTTTTCACTATGGGATTCATGCGCTGGGGTTAGGGCTGCTGGTTGCGGCGGTGATTCTGTTTCTGAAGCCGAAGGATTATGACGCGCACGATGTGGAAGTCTCAGGACTGTACTGGCATTTTGTCGATCTGGTGTGGATGTTTATTTTCCCGTTAGTTTATTTGATGTCGACGAAGATCGCGTAACAAAGGCTTCCCCCACAGCGGCTAAAAAGCCGCGAATGTGGAAACCGCAGGCGGCACGGCTGAAGCCGTGCCCTTCTCGGAAGCGATGATGTTAGGAATTGAGAAAAACTGAGCGAGGACTCTGCCATGCACGATGTAGCAACGCACGGTACGCACGACGATAGCAAGGGGCAATATTTCTGGGTGTGGGGAGCGTTGCTGGCACTGACTGCGATTGAGGTCGTGCTGGGGTACAGGCAGGTGTTCGCTCCGGTGCGGATGCTCGAGGTGCTGCTGATATTATCGATCATCAAGTCGGCACTGATCATCGGATACTTCATGCACTTAAGTTTGAGAAGTCATTGATGCGATGGATGCTGGTGCTCTCGGTGACGGCGTGTTTCGTCATCATGTATTTCTTTTTCTTCCCCGACGCGGGGCGGGTGATGCCGCCGCCGAATGGTGTGGGCTTGCAATAGTGCGTAATCAGAAGGCGGCATTATGAATTTCTTGTCTCAGTTGCGTTGGGTCGCGCTGGCATGGATTCTGGCGTTTGGGATTACTCCCGCGTTCGCCCAGGGGTGCGCCATGTGCAATGCGAATGCGAGGGCTACACCGAAGGAAGCTCAGCGGGCGCTCAACCGCGCTATTTTTGTCATGCTGGCGCCGCCGCTGGGCATCATGGTGCTGGGATTCGGGTTCGCGGTTCGCTATGGAAGACGGCGAGACCGGGAGAACGAGGGAAACCAACCGTAGAGATGTTGCTGGCAACGTCTTCCCTCTACACCATTTCGGTAAGCTGCCGGCAGAGACGTAGCAAGCTACGTCTCACGATTCGAAGAGGCATCTCTTCCCTGCTTTATAATAAATGATTCGGTGGTCGCTGCTGAGGCCTCTGGGTGCTTGCGCTCGGGGCGGGCCTGGCGACCGCTGCTTTTTACCCGATGTCTTCTGACTCCACGCAGTTTGAGTTCAAGCGAACGTCTTCCACTTCCACGGAAAGCATTGTTGTACGCGGCGCCCGCGTCCATAACCTCAAGAATATTGATTTTGAGGTCCCGCACAATTCGTTGACGGTGGTGACTGGGGTTTCTGGCTCCGGCAAGTCCTCGCTGGCGTTTGACACGATTTATGCCGAGGGGCAGCGGCGGTACGTGGAGTCGCTCTCCGCCTATGCCCGGCAGTTTCTGGAGCGGATCGAGAAGCCGGATGCCGACACAATTGAGGGGATCGCTCCGGCGGTGGCGATCCGGCAGAAGAATACTACCCGGAATCCGAGGTCGACGGTGGCGACGGCCACTGAGATCTACGACTATTTGCGGCTGCTGTATGCGCGGGTGGGGCGGACGTATTGCGCGAACTGCGGGCGGGAGGTGAAGAAGGATACGGTCGATGAAGTCGCGGACGCGATTTTGGCGCTGGGGCCGGAGACGCGGCTGCAGGTGCTGTTCCCGCTGCAGAGGCCGGCTTTAACCGTCCAGCAAGATGCGCAAAAGGCTGAGCGCACGCCGAAACCGAAGAAGAGCCCCGGTCTCGCAAAGGCGGCGAGACCTGGGGCACCCGCGCCAGTCGCATCACAGTTGACCGAGGCTTTGAAGACGCGGTTGTTTGATTTGCGGAAGGCGGGGTTCAACCGGCTTTATCAGCGAGGCGAGGTTTTTGAGTTCTCTACTCCGGAATCTCTGCTGGATATTAATTTTGCGGAGCCGGTGTTCGTGCTGGTGGACCGGCTGGTGGTGTCGGCTGAGGCTCGGACGCGCGTCGTGGATGCGATCGAGACTGCTTACCGGGAATCGGGGGAAGTTATTTTTGAGATTCCGGGGGATGATTCCCAAGCAAAGGCGACGGACAGGAGTGTCCGTCCCACACTACGCTTTTCGCAGCGGTTTGAATGCAAAGTCTGCAATCTGCGTTATGAGGAGCCGGAGCCGCGGCTTTTTTCTTTCAACAATCCTCATGGGGCGTGTCCGCGGTGTCAGGGGTTTGGGAATACGATCGATTTCGATCTCGATCTCGTCATTCCGGATAAGATCAAGAGTCTGGGCGAGGGTGCGATTGAGCCCTGGAACAAACCCAAATATCGTCCGCTGTTTACCGACCTGAAACGCTATGCCAAGCAGGCGGGCATTCCCCTGGATGTGCCGTGGGCCGATCTCGAGGACGAACACAAGAATCTGGTGCTTACCGGCGAAGGAAAGTTTCTTGGCGTGCGCGGTTTTTTCGCGCACCTGGAGCGCAAGAAATACAAGCTGCATGTGCGGGTCTTTCTCAGCCGCTATCGTGGATATTCGCTGTGTCCGGAGTGTAACGGGTCGCGGCTGCGGCTGGAAGCGCGGCAGGTTCGGGTCAACGGGAAGAATCTCTGCGATTTGTGCGGCCTCACTGTGGAAGAAGCATTGCGATTTTTTGAGCAAGTTACGCTGAGCCCGCAGGAGGCCGAGATTGCGGACAAACTGCTGCAGGAAATTCGCGAGCGGCTGCGGTTTCTGAACGATGTGGGGCTGGAATATCTGACGCTCGACCGGCTTTCTTCCACGCTGTCGGGCGGAGAGGCGCAGCGGATTCAGCTGGCTACGTCGCTGGGATCGCGGCTGGTGGGCACATTGTATGTGCTGGATGAGCCGTCGATCGGACTACATCCGCGGGACACGCACCGGCTCATTAAGATTCTGCACGGGCTGCGCGATCTGGGCAACACGATTCTGGTGGTGGAGCACGATCCTGACATCATGCGGGCGGCGGATCGAATTCTCGACCTGGGGCCGGGAGCGGGCGAGAATGGCGGCAAACTGGTGGCCGAGGGCACGTATGACGAGATTGTGCACAATCCGGTTTCGCTGACTGGGCGCTATCTGTCGGAAGACCTGCGAATTCAGGCGCCGGCGCTAAGGCGCAAGCCCGGAGCGCAGCAGATCAGGATTCGGGGCGTGCGCGCGAATAATCTGAAGGGCGTGGACATCAGTATTCCGCTCGGCATGCTGGTGGCGATTACCGGCGTGTCGGGCTCGGGTAAGTCAACGCTGCTGCATCAGGTGCTGTATCGCGCTCTGGCGCAGGCCAAGCAGCAGTCGGGCAATGGAGCTACGGGACCCGCAGCTAGCTGGGAGAGTTTGGAGGGCGATCAGTTTATTGAGGAAGCCGTATTGGTCGATCAGTCGCCGATTGGACGGACTCCGCGGTCGAATCCGGTGACCTACATCAAGGCATTCGACGCGATCCGCGACCTGTTCGCTTCCCTGCCCGAGGCGAAGAAGCGCGGCTTTGGCGCCGGACACTTTTCGTTCAATATTCCCGGAGGGCGCTGCGAGGTTTGTCAGGGAGACGGCACGGTCACGGTGGAGATGCAGTTTCTGGCCGACGTGGAACTGATCTGCGAGGAATGCAAAGGCACGCGCTACAAGCCGACGGTGCTGGAAGTGCGCTATCGCGGCAAGAATATTCACGAAGTACTGAATTTGACGGTGAAGGAAGCTTTGAAATTTTTTGCTGAGGTACCCAAGATTACCGAGAAGCTGCGGTCGCTGGAAGAAGTCGGATTGGGATATTTGCGGCTGGGACAATCGGCCACAACCCTCTCTGGCGGCGAAGCGCAGCGCATGAAACTGGCGGCTCATTTGCAACCGGCTTCCAAGAATGCTGGCCGCGGAGCGTCTGGTGAAGGGCGATTGAAGCGGCGGCTGCTTTACATTTTCGACGAGCCCACGACCGGACTGCATTTTGACGACGTCAGCAAACTTCTGGCGGCCTTTCGACGGCTGATTGAGGCAGGGGGATCGATCGTCGTCATCGAGCATAATCTGGAAGTCATCAAGACGGCGGATTGGGTGATCGACCTGGGGCCGGAGGGCGGGAGCCGGGGCGGCAAGGTTGTGGGCGCGGGGCCGCCCGAGGCTATCGCCAAACTGGCCGGTTCTTACACGGGAAAATATCTGGCGCATATTCTGAATGGCAATGGCGCATCGCGATCCAATGGCCGCTCCTAGACTGGCGTTCGCCGCGGTTGTAGCGTGCGGGGCATTGGTATTGGCGGTTGCGCAACCTGCGAACTCAACTTCGTCTTCGAACCAGACCGAATCGCAATCGCAAACGGACGGCTCTTCTTCCAGCACTCATCGTACGAGTGGAAACACGAGTGGAACCAAGAGTGGGACCAACTCGGGACATCACGCCAAAGTTGCCGAGGAAGTGGGGCCGTCGCCGGAATTCGTGCGGGCGGAGACGTTGATTCAGAAGAAGGATTATGCCGGGGCCGAGCCCCTGCTAAACAAGGTGGTGAATGACGATCCATCAAACTATGTGGCGTGGTTCGATCTCGGATTTGCGGAGAACGGGATGGGCAAGCTCGATGAGTCGATTGCGGCCTATCGCAAATCGGTGGCGGCGAAGCCGGATGTTTTTGAGTCGAACCTGAATCTGGGGCTCCAGCTTGCCAAAGCCGGCCAAGCCGATGCGGAACAATTCCTGCGGGCCGCAACACAACTCAAACCCACGAGCAATGTCGCCGAGGGTCAGGCGCGAGCGTGGCTTTCTCTGGCGCATGTGTTCGCGACCGCGAAACCGGAGGAAGCCCTTGCAGCTTACCAGGAGGCTGCCACTCTGCAGCCGAGGGATCCGGAACCGCACTTGGGCGCTGGACTTTTGCTGGAAAAACAAGAGAAATTCTCCGATGCGGAGCACGAATATAAGCAGGCTCTGGCGCTGGATCCTTCTTCCTCCGACGCAATGACCGGGCTGGCCAATATTTATATGCGTGGGCGCCGCTTTCCGGAAGCCGAAGCGCAGCTTCGCAGCTTGATTGCGGCGCATCCCGAGCAAGCCGAAGCGCGCATCGAATTGGGACGAGTGCTGGCGGCTGAGGGCAAGAATGACAACGCGATTGCCGAACTGCAAGCCGGAGCAAAGCTGGCTCCGGCGGATCTTTCCTTGCAGCGCGATCTAGCCGATCTATACGTTATCGCCAAGAAATATGATCAGGCCGAAGCGGCGTATCGGGTGCTGCTGGCGAAGAATCCCAACGACGCCGCGCTGCATCAGAGCCTGGGCAAAGCGCTGCTGGAACAGAAGAAATTTGCCGATGCCCAGAAGGAATTTCTTGCGGCGGTGAAAATAAAACCCGACCTCGGGACGGCATACGGCGACCTGGCTTTCGCCGCCAGCGAGAACAAAGACTATCCGCTGACGGTCAAGGCGCTCGACGCGCGTGCGAAATTGCTGCCAGACGTGCCTATTACATACTTTCTGCGGGCTTCCGCCTACGATCATCTCAAGGACTTCAAGCGGGCTTCGGTGAATTATCGCCTCTTCCTTAATACGGCCCTGGGGAAGTATCCTGATCAGGAGTGGCAGGCGAAGCACCGGCTCATTGCCATTGAGCCGAAAAAATAATTCGCTGCGGGATTGGGACCATGCTTGGGGTGCGGCACTTATTTCGGCTGTGGGGAACCATTACTCTATTGGCGGTGTTTGCGGCTCTTTTTGCCAGCGCAGCCCCGCGAGACCAACCTTCGGTCGAGGATTTGAAGGCCAAGCTTTCATCGGCGAGCACTGGGGAGCGCCCCCGACTGTGTGTGCAGATCGCGCAGAAGGAACTGGCCGAGGCCGACAAGCTTTACGCCGCCTCCGAAGTCGAAAAGGGGCAGGCCGCGTTGACCGATGTAGTGACGTTCTCGGAGTTGGCCCGGGACTCTGCGATTCAGTCGCGCAAATATCAGAAGCAGACGGAGATCGCGGTCCGCAGCATGACTCGCAAGCTGACCGACCTGCTGCACTCACTGGCGCATGACGACCAGGCGCCGGTGCGGGATGCGATTAACCATCTGCAACGAGTGCGCGACGATCTGCTCTTCGCCATGTTTCCGAAAGGAGCGAAATGACTGCTTCTTTGCTTCGATCTGGATTCTGCATAACCCTTTTAGTGGCCGGCGGTTGCGTGATGCAGGCACAGCGCCATCGCGAACCGCTCACCCAACCCGAGATCGACCAGATTCGGGATGCCAGTTGGGAACCGAAACAGCGGCTAACGCTCTATGTTCAGTTCGCGCGGGTGCGCCTGGTGAAGCTGGAGCAGATGCGGACCGATCCCAAGACTAAAGATCGGGCGCGGCAGACGCACGATTTGCTCGACGATTTTCAGTTGCTTTACGACGAACTCAACGACAATATCGACACCTATGTCAATCGCAAGGACGACATTCGCAAGCCGCTGAAGATAATCATCGACGCGGACACGGAGTTCCAGGCCAAACTGCGGGCGCTGAAGGATGCCGCCGATATTCCCGCGGAGGAATCTCATCAGTATGAGTTTGTTTTGACTAATGTGCTGGAGACCGTGGACACGTCGGCGGAGGATCATCGCAAGCTGCTGGCGGATCAGGAAGACGCGGCCAAGCATAAGAGATTGAATTCGAATTCGAGCGCGAGGAATGGGGGGAAGCCGGAGTGAGGGTGGGACTGAGACATCAGACCTCAGACCGTGGCCAAGCAACAGCGCTCCTCAGGGGCTAAAGAGCCCGTGCTCGTTAGCGGCTCTTCGGACCGACTGAAGTCGTGCCTTTCCCAAAAACCACCTCGGGGCTGCCGTAAACACGGAACGCTGTGACTGAGGTCTGACGTCCGAGGTCCGGGTCGCGTGCTAACCTAAGCTCACCGTGCGCCAAGGGCTGCTTGAAATCTTCCAGGAATCCTATCGGGAACTGCGGCCGTCTGCCTTGATTCCCGAGTTGAAGATTGAATTTTTTGCCTTCGCCAACGTCAATAACACCATTCGGCTGCGCGATGGACGGTTGCTGGTGCGGCTTTCCGATCTGCTGGAAGGTGCGCCAGATACGGTTCTACGGGCCATTGCGCATATTTTGCTGGCCAAGATGTATCGCCGGCCCATCGATCGTAGGCAGGCGGCGCGCTATCGGAAATACGTTGCCAGCCGTGAAATTGTGCGCAAGGCTCACCTGGTGCGGCAGATCCGCGGACGGAAGCGGCTGCGCCCGGCCCGCGGATTATTTTACGACCTGGACACGGTCTTCGAAGACCTGAACACGCGTTTTTTTTACGGGCTGATGGCGCGTCCTCGCATGAGCTGGAGCCAGACGAGAACCCGGCGCATTCTCGGGCACTATGATCCAGCGCACAATGCGATCATCATCAGCCGCATCTTCGATCACTTCGCCGTGCCCGTGTATGTGCTGGAGTACATCGTGTACCACGAGATGCTGCATCTGAAGCATCCCGTAAGGCTGCGGGGGAGTCGGCGGTGTGTGCACTCGGCGGAGTTTCAAGCGGAGGAGAAGTTGTTTCCGCGGGTGGCGGAGGCGAATGCGTTTCTGCGGCGGTTGTGACGGAACTTACGAACATTGCAAACTGTGCCGCGAGTGCTCTCGCTAACTCGCAGTCTTGCTCTTCATGATCTAGTGTGGTTTCTTCGGTGCGGACGGTCGCCCCAAGAGGGACTGCATGGCCTCCGACGGATCAACGGATTTCTCAAGCTTGTCGTAGAGATCACGAAATTTCAGGTGCACGCCTGCAAGCATTTCTCTGTCCGAGAGAAGTCTTTCCAGCAATCTTTGCCAGTTTGGGACCGACCTGTGTTCGAGCACCAACTTGAGGGCAATGTTTTCTAGGAATAGGTATTCAGTCGCACGAATGACTGCACTAAGGCGCTTTTTCTCTTCTTTGGTCATTGAACAGCACCGCCACAGGGGCATTAGTTTAACCATCTCGCCACCAGGGCTACAAATGTGCTGCAGTGCCTCCGATAATACAAAGCGCTTCCATGCCAGCAGGAGCAGTTCAAGGGCAGAAATGCCCCGTGTGAGTCCAATCCTACGCGGTTGTGAGGCGCCTGATTGACGCTTTTGGCGCGGCGGGGATATCCTTGAAGTTGAAATTGAAAATCATTTTCAAAATCAGAAACACGGAAAACGCTTCGAAGAACGGTTCATGGGCAGACGAGCTTCCCTCAGGGGTCTGAAGCCACGATGTTTAAGCAGGAGCTAGCGGCACGGCTGAAGCCGTGCCCTTCCCAAAACCGTTCGCCAAGCAGTAGGGGCGGGGTGGGAGCGTGCCCTTCAGTCGTAAAGGCTCTAAGCGGCAGGGGCGTAGACCGTGGGCTTTCCGTTACCGACGGCTGATTCTAATTAAACGTAGGAACGATATTTCATGCTACAGGCTTTCATCATTACGCTGCGCGAAGGGGTTGAGGCCGCGCTCATTGTCGGCATCACTCTGGCTTACCTGACTAAGATCGGGCGTCAGGAATTGCGCAAGACCGTGTACGCGGCGCTGATTGCGGCGTTCCTTGGCAGCATCGGCGTGGCGGTGGTCATCTCCCGGACTCACTTGAACGAAGATGTGTTTGAAGGCTGGATCATGTTGGTGGCCGCCTTCTTCGTCGTCACCATGGTTATTTTCATGATGAAGACCGGGCGCAAGATGAAGGGCGAGATCGAGGGCAAGGTCGGGCTCCTGGCAGGCAACGACGCGTGGTTCGGGCTATTTGTTTTTATTTTTCTGATGGTGCTGCGGGAAGGTGCGGAGACGGTTCTGATTCTTTCCGCGGTTTCGTTGAATTCCACCGAACTTTTGAGCTTTCTGGGCACGCTGCTGGGGGTGCTCGCGGCGATCGCTTTTGGAGTGATGTTCGTCAAGGGCAGCGTACGCATTAATCTGCAAAAATTCTTTCGCATTACAACCGCCATCCTGTTCCTGGTGGCGGCGCAGCTGGTGATCTCCGGGCTGCACGAGCTCTCGGAAAGCGGCGTGATTGCATCTTCGAAGCGTGAGATGGCGATCATCGGGCCGATCGTCAGCAACGACTGGTTCTTCTTCGTGACGATCTGTGCGCTGGCGGCGTTGATGATTCTGTTCGAGGCCAAGCGGCGCGAACCTGTGCCCGTAGCGGCTTCGCCTGCGGAGCGCCGCAAGGCCGCGTGGAGTGCACGGCGCGAACGTATGTGGATGATTTCCGTGCTCACGTTCTCGTTCATCTTCATCGCGCTGATTACGGCCGAATTCGTGTATGCGAAGAGTGCCAGCAATCTTTCTCCTGCGACCGAGGTATCGTTTACCAATGGGAGGGTAAGCATTCCGCTGGCGCAGATTGCGGATGGCGATCTGCACCGCTTCCAGGCTACCGAGAATGGGGCGGCCATCCGCTTCTGGCTCTATCAGAAGCCGGACGGCAAGGTCGCCACCGTGTTTGACGCCTGCGAAATTTGCGGGTCGGTCGGGTTTTACAAGGGTCCCAATGGAGTGGTTTGCAAGAATTGTGCGGCGCCGATTAATCCGCAATCGGTAGGCAAGCCGGGGGGATGCAATCCGGTGCCGCTGAAGGCCACGCAGACCGCGGACGCGGTCATCATTCAGGAGGCGGACGTGGCGGCCGGCGGTCGCATGTTCGCACAACAGTAAGCAATGTTTGTCCGGCTGGTTTACGAATCTTTCCGGCGCCAGAAGCGGCGCAAGTTGCTGGCGGGCGCGGCCATCACGCTGGGCGTCACGGTGGCGACGGCGATGATTGGCGTGGCCACCGACATCGGCGACAAGATCAACCGTGAGCTCCGCACCATCGGCGCCAACCTCATCGTTACTCCACAAGAAGATTCACTTGATATCGAGATGGGGGGAGTGAATCTCAAGCCTCCCACTGACGGGGCGTTTCTCAGCGAAACCGACCTGCCCAAGATCAAAGGAATTTTCTGGCATAACAACATTACGGGCTTTGCGCCGATGCTGCCTGCGAGCGTCACTGTTGAACAGGGTGGCAAGCGGCGGGACGTCACGTTGCTCGGGACATATTTTGCGAAGCCGATGTCCTTCGGGACGGACAAGTTCACCACGGGCGTGCGCTCGACGCACCTGTGGTGGAAAGTTTCTGGTGCGTGGCCGGATGATTCGTCGCGGAATGTTTTGCTTGGCGAGAGGCTGGCCGGGCGTCTGGGCAAGACGCCCGGCGACGAACTTACCGTCGGAGGGAGACGACTGCGGGTGAGCGGGATTCTCTCTACCGGCGGGGCAGAGGACGATGAGATCGTGGCTCCCCTTGCTCTGGCACAAGAGATTCTGGGCAGACCCGGCGCGGTGCGGCGCGTTTATGTCAGTGCGCTTACCAAGCCGGAGGATGCGTTCGCCCGCCGTGATCCGAAGAGTTTGTCGGGAGCGATCTACGATCGCTGGTATTGCTCGCCTTATCCGCAGTCGATTGCGTTTCAGTTGGCGGAGGCGATTCCGCACTCGCACGCCGAGCAGATTCGACAAGTCTCGCAAAACGAGGGAGCGATTCTTACGCGGATCGAAGGACTCATCTTCTTGATTACTCTGGCGGCGCTCTTTGCGTCGGCGCTGGCGGTATCGGCGGCGATGGCTACCACCATGTTTGAACGCCGGGCCGAGGTTGGCCTGATGAAAGCTTTGGGTGCGGGCAAACTTGCTGTGGCGTCGATTTTTTTCGCGGAGGCTACGCTGCTGGCGTTAATCGGCGGGGTCGCGGGCTTCGTGGCCGGAGCGGGGCTGGCGCATCAGATTGGACGCTCCATCTTCAATTCGGATATTTCCATTCCACCGGTGCTTCTGCCGGTGATCCTGGCGATTGCGGTGATCGTGACTTTCGCGGGGAGCGCAGCTGCCATCCGCCGGGCCGTTAGTCTCGACCCGGTGTTTGCGTTGCGAGGGGAATTATGAGCGCGCCGAAATCCCTTTCCGGACGCGACATTGCGGCCGGCCGGGCGCACGCTCCGCATACTTCGATGTTTCTGCGGATGCTGGTTCGGGCGGCGGTGCTGCGCCGTGGACGTGCTGCTTCGGCGTTGTTCGCCATGGTGGTGGCTGCGGCTGTGGCTACGGCGATGCTTAGTCTCTATGGGGATGTGCAGGCGAAGCTGCGGCGGGAATTCCGCAACTATGGAGCGAATATCATTGTCGTCGGAAGAGACGGCGCTTCCCTGCCCCCGGATGCGCTCGCTCGCGTGGATTCCGTTCTGGCGGGGCGCGGAATTGCTGTGCCATTTGCGTTGGTCGTAGCGCGTACTGGAGACGGTCAGCCGATCGTGGTTGCCGGTGCGGATTTCGATCGCGTGCGGCAACTCGATCGCTGGTGGTCGGTCAGCAACTGGCCCTCGGCTTCGCAACAGGCGTTGATTGGCGTGCGGGCGCTACCGACGGTGACGCCGAAGAATCAGCCCTTCGATCTCAGTTTCCGTGGACGAACTCTACATGTGACTCCTGCGGGCACGGTGCGGACGGGCGCGGCCGAGGACAGCCGCATTTACATTTCCCTGAGCGATTTTGTGAAGTGGACTGGGGTGCATCCGTCAACGATTGAAATTGCCGCGAGCGGCTCTCCCGAAGAAGTTTCCGGCATCATGAATCAGGTGGCCCAGGCAATTCCTGCCGGGGATGTTCGCCCAGTGCGGCAGATTATGGAAGGCGAAGCGCGGGTGCTCGGCAAAACCCGCTCCACTTTGTTGGCCACGGCGGTGCTGATCATCCTGACCGCGGCGTTGTGCGTGCTTTCCACGCTGATGGGGTGGGTGTTCGACCGGCGACGGGATTTCGCAATTATGAAAGCTCTGGGCGCGTCCGGGCGGTTGCTAAACGGATTTTTCGCGGCGGAAGCTGCAATCCTGGGGGCGACCGGGGCCATGATCGGATTCGTTGTCGGCATCGGCATTGCGGCGTGGATCGGGCGGGTTAACTTTCACGCTTCGGTGATGCCACGTCTCAGTGTGCTGCCGGTGGTTTTGGCTGGTAGCATGGCGGTGACACTGTTGTCGGCGATCCTCCCAATCTCGCTGCTGCGCCGGGTGCAGCCGGCGAGTATTCTGAGGGGAGAGTGAAATGATCCAGATCAAGGATGTCACCAAACTCTATCCCGCCAAAGAAATGGCGAGCGGGCAGGCCAAAGATGCGGCCAGCGATATTCACGCCCTCGACCACATCTCTGTGCATGTAGCTGCTGGAGAGTGGCTCTCGATCATGGGTCCCTCCGGGTCGGGGAAATCGACGCTGGTGAATCTGATTGGCTGCCTCGACCGGCCTTCGTCGGGCGAGATCTGGCTCGATGAGCAGAATGTGGCAGGAATCTCTGCTACCGAGCTGAACCGCGTGCGGGCGGAAAAAATCGGATTCATCTTTCAACAGTTTCACCTGATTCCTTTTCTCACGGCTGTGGAGAACGTAATGCTGGCGCAATACTTTCACAGCATGACGGACGAGAAGGAAGCGGTCGAGGCGCTCACTCGTGTGGGGCTGGGCGACCGCGCGCATCATCTGCCGTCTCAGTTATCGGGCGGAGAGCAACAGCGGGTGTGCATTGCGCGGGCTCTGATTAACGATCCGAAAATTATTTTGGCCGATGAGCCCACGGGGAATCTGGATGCAGGGAATGAAGAAATCGTGCTGCGCCTGTTGCGCGAATTTCATCAGCAAGGACGCACCATTGTGATGGTCACGCACGACCCCGTGGTGGCGCGGCTGGCTGACCGGCGCATCGAGTTGCATCATGGGAAGATCGCGTCGCAGGAAGTCTTCTCCATGGCCGATGAGGAGCAACTGGACGAGGTGCTGGAAGAGCTCTGGGTACTGACCGAGCACGGAGAGATCGCCGAGGTCGAGCGCATGGAAGTGCACGGGGCGCTGCCCGTCAGCCTGGCAGTTGAAAAGCTGATCGAGATGGGTCTGGTGGTTTCCGCTCCGCACCCGCCGCAACCCCACGATCACAAGCCGTTTGTGAATCCGTGCCACGAGGCGTTGAAGCCGGTGGCCGCGTCTTCGGGCGATGGGACGCTGATCGTCGAGCTCACATCGCGCGGTCGCGAGCGCGCGGGCAGCATTATCCGCCGGCACCGGCTCGCGGAGCGGCTCTTTACCGATAGTCTGGCGATGGATAGCGAATCGGAGATCGAGCAGCAGGCTTGCAAGTTCGAGCACATTCTTTCGCCGGAAGCGACCGACAAGATCTGCACATTTCTGGGACATCCGCGAACTTGCCCGCACGGGGCGCCGATTCCGCCGGGGCCGTGCTGCGGAGCAAGGTCGGCGCAGAATTTTGCGGTAGATTCCTCTCCAGCTTCCATCCGTTAGCGCCGTGGCAGAGACGCGGCGTGACTTCCAACAACTCGCAAGAATGAGGTTGAAGGATGCCCGTGTTCTAATGCGAGGTGGCAACGTTGAGGGAGCATACTACCTGACAGGGCTCGCAGTGGAGTGCGCTGTAAAGGCGTGCATCGCCAAGAACACCAAGCGCCACGATTTCCCATCGGACCAAAGTGCAATCAAGGACATCTATACTCACGACCTGGTTAAGCTGATAGGTGCCGCGAAACTCCAAACAGCGTTGGACATCGATCGGCGCAGAAACATTTCCTTTAAGAATAAATGGGACGTGGTTAAGGATTGGAGTATCAACAGCAGGTATGCTATAAGCGGACTCAATGCCAAGGACTTGTATCGGGCAGTAGCGGGCAGGAACGGAGTAATGCAATGGCTACGGCAGCGCTGGTAAACAATGACATCGAGATCGGTTGAACGAATTGTGGCCGCCCTGACGCGCGCATCGATACCGGTCACCGTGTACCTTTGGGCGTTCATTCCCCAGTTGCAAGAGTGGCAGTTCATTGTGGCCACGCCTCTTGTCGATACGAAAGGTCCTCTTGCGGCCTACGGTGAAGTAAACAAGGCGTTGCAGAAGGATGGGGTCTTCGACGACATTCCACTCAGGCGAATCTTCTTGAGGAGCCCGAACGACAAGGTTTTGAAGTCCCTAGAAAGGGATAGCAGGGCGGTGCCCCAAGAGTCATTCCGAGTCGTCAACGAGCAGATTGCTGGAAACTTCGTTGAGGATGCGTATGTGTACGGTGGGTCGATCTTCATCGTGAAGGGCGGCAGCTCCCGTCCACACCCACGCGAGTATTATTCGGTTATATATAGTCCACGGTCCGGCGTACGCTCTCCGGCACCTCCACTACGCTTCGAGAGAATTGAGGACGTGCGACAGTTTCTTGAAGAGGGGCTGCGAATGGACAAACACACCGCTGACTTACCGGTCGCAAAGCTCAGAGGTGAGCAGAGCGCTCTAATTCCCGTCTCCTTAACCCCTGCCCAGTTGAGAGCTCTGGGCTTAGCCTAGCGTGATTCCGCGCAGAACCTCCATCGGAGTATTCGATTCCGGCTTTGGCGGGCTCACCGTACTTAAAGCGTTACTTGAAGTCATTCCGCGCGCCGATTATGCCTACTTCGGCGACACCGCGCGGCTGCCATACGGTTCTAAATCAGTTGAGACCGTTGCCCGATATGCCGTCGAGGCGGCGAACTATCTCGAATCGCACGGCGCGCAGATGCTGGTCATCGCCTGCAACACGGCGACCGCATTGGCGCTCGATCGCATCACGTCGGCAGCCCACGTCCCTGTGGTCGGTGTGATTGAGCCGGGCGCCGGGGCCGCTGCGGCTGCCACGAGAAATCAGAAAATTGTTGTGATTGGAACCGAGGCCACAGTGAGCAGCCACGCCTACCGCAAAGCTCTTGAGGCTCGAGGGTTGAGTGTGCGGGAGAAAGCCTGCCCTCTACTGGTGCCGCTGATCGAAGAGGGATGGATCGAGCACTCCGTCACCGAGCAGGTCGCCCGCATTTATCTGGGGACGGCGTTCGCCGAAGGATTTCGTGATGCCGATACCCTGGTCTTAGGCTGCACGCATTATCCGCTGCTTAAGCCGCTGCTGCATCGCGCCGCGCCGGGACATGTGTGCATCGTGGACTCGGCGGAGTCGACCGCCCGCGTCAGTGGCTTCGCGTCTGCAGCAGTTAGTACCCGCGACCGGAGACGCCAAAGAGCGACGCGCGCTTCCGCGGGTCAAGTTCTTCGCCACCGATTCGGTGGAGAAGTTTCGACGCTTGGGTGAGCATTTTTTGGAACATGCGATTATGGACGTACAGCATGTGGATTTGAAGGAATGAATTCGCGCAAGACTAAATGAGTGTAATGGCCTGATTACGTCAAGAGATTTCTGCTTTGATGAGTTCAGAGTAAGATTCCATCGGAGGGACTCAATGAAACACAGCATTGTTCTTGTATTCGGCATACTCCTTTCCATGGGGTGCGCCGCGCAAGAAACCTCGGTTGCCGTGCCAGAAGCTGGGTTTGTCTCTTCCGAGAAATACACGAACGCATTTTTCGGGTTCTCGTTACCTCTGCCGCAAGACTCTGCCCTCCGTGGATTCGCGCTTCCATCGAAGTTTCACAACTTGTTTGGCTTGCAGGCGCAAGCAAACGGCCTTACGACATTTGCCATTTTTGCTAAAGAGACGAGCGGCGCATCCTCGAAACTGGCGCGAAAGGCGGCAGCCGGGCCGAAGGAGCAAGACACAAAAAAGATCAATATTGACGGGAAGGAATTTTGGAAGAGCGACTCCCAACAAAAGAGCTCTGTTGGCAAAATGCGAACGATTGACTATGAGACTGCAATCAACGGTTACCTGTTGTCGTTTCAGATTATTTCATTTGATCCGAAACTGACGGATACCCTGCAACACTGCATTGAATCGGTCAAATTCTTTGACCCGACCCACGCACGGGAGATGGCTGGGCCAAACAGCCGCGAGTACCATCCCGCCCGCTCGTTCTAACAACTGAACTTCAATCGTAGACGTGATGGTTGGCGAAATATCGCCATAGCACTCAATGACCAGCCGTCAAAACGTGTTACGGCCTGATAGAGTCAACTATCCCTCACATCGTATACTGTGGTGCTGAAATGAAAATCGTGGCCTTGAGGATTCAGCCAATTGCCAGAGTCGTGGCCGCAATTTATGCAATATTCGGAGCGTCATTCTGGGTCCGTACTGCCTCAGCAAAGCTCCGTATCTCACTCTACCTGTCGGCCTAGTCGCTCCTATGGTTCATTTCAGTTTCAATTTCCATTTCCACCCACTACTGACACTGGTGTACAACGTGCTGCTCTTCTTAGCTTCCGTTGCCGGTTATGCGCTAACGGGCTGGCTGACGGCGATGGCGCTGGTCATTTGCTTTAACCTAGCAGCACGGTTGAAAGGCGGCATCGACGCCGACTTTATCTCCTTCCGTGAAAACCAAGCCCCCGAAAGGGCTCTGGGCCAGTAGAGCGAACGCCCGTTGGGCTAACTGGCGAACAATCGCGATTTCCCACACGGACCCGCTGTTTGACAGTCTCCCCGCATAAGACTAGGCTTGTAGCTGAGGTGGTTACCACCTTCTCCTCATTTCAGGTTCCCTGAACTAAGTCAGCCCATCTGAAGTAGTCTTTCTTAGCAACCCCAACCCTAAGGAGGTTGCCTATGTTTGCACGCAATATCTCTATCCATCTGAAATCGAATATGCTCTCCGATTACACGCGGGCATTTGAAAAAGACGTCCTTCCTTTACTTCGTAAACAGAACGGTTTTAAGGACGAAATCACCTTCGCCGGCCCTGGCGGAGTGGATGTGACCGCGATCAGTCTGTGGGACAACAAGAATGACGCCGACAGTTACAACACCAATACCTATCCGCAGGTATTGAAGACGTTGGCTAGATTTATCGAGGGAACGCCCCAGGTGCATACCTTTGACGTCGTCACCTCGACCTTCCACAAGCACGAGGCTCTCGTAACAGCGTAAGAACGCTCTGAGTTTGGCACCAGAAGGCGGAGTTTACTTCCGCCTTCTCGTGTCACCAAAACGAGATACAACAGGATCGCGCCGAGGAGGGCAGCATGCATCTAGCGCTTCAAAACGCAGAAACGATCGAGCGCCTGGTGGAGCAGGGCGAATTTCTACTGAAGAGTTTCCATCAGGAGCACCAGAAAGAGGCGAAAGGGCTGGAAACTGAGTTCGCGCGCGGCGAACTGATAGGCTGGCGCAGCACGTTACATACCATGTACCGGGATTGCGCTGAAGACATCGTTACCCGCGTGATCAGGAGGACACGCTTGACCCTTCCTGACGGCGAGGTCCCCAGCGGTGCCACTGTTGCCTATTGAGGCTATCCTGCGCGAGGTTGAGCAACTCCATGACGTCAGCAAGCGTCTTGTGACACTGGCGGAGCTTCATCCGCCGGTTTCAGAGGCGCTCATGACGATCTCGGGAAGCGTTCTCAACACGGCTACGATTTTGGGAGTGTTGGTCGCAACAAAAATGACTGGGCCTGAGCTGACAAAAATTCGGCATCGGACTAATTGACCGGCCGTAACAATGGCAAGCAGTACAAACCAACGCGTAAACCAAGGTCAATAGCGACGGGCGAGAATGTCCACACCCTTCACAGCTTCACATTGCGCAGGCGGAGAGCGTTGGCGATGACTGACACTGAACTGAAGCTCATGGCGGCGGCGGCGAAGATGGGGCTGAGCAGCAAGCCGAAGAACGGATAGAGCACGCCGGCGGCGATGGGCACTCCGACAGCGTTATAGATGAAGGCGAAGAAAAGATTCTGGCGGATGTTGCGCATGGTCGCCTGGCTGAGCTTGCGGGCGCGAAGAATTCCCGACAGATCGCCTTTGACCAGGGTGATGCCGCCGCTCTCCATGGCAACGTCGGTGCCGGTGCCCATGGCGATGCCGACATCGGCTTGAGCCAGCGCGGGGGCGTCGTTGATACCGTCGCCGGCCATGGCGACGACTCTTCCCTGCTCTTGCAGTTTGCGGATGACTTCGGACTTTCCTTCCGGCAGGACTTCGGCTTCGAATTCGTCTTGCAGCAGACCTAGCTGCTGGGCGATGGCGGCGGCCGTGGCGCGGCTGTCGCCGGTGAGCATCACGATGCGAAGTCCTTGGCGCTTGAGACCGCGGATAGCGTCGGGAGTGGAAGGCTTTATGCGATCGGCGACTGCGAGGTTCCCGGCATATTTGCCGTCGACGGCGACGCATAATGTCGTCGCTGCCGGGCGCACTCCCGGACAGCAGCATCAGGATTTTGCAGTGCTCCGACTTCGACCATGAGTGCTGGATTGCCGACCGCGACTTGTCTTTCCTTCGACGACGCCGACGAACGCCCTTGCCCGGCGACGGAGGTGAACTCTGTTGGCTCGCGAAAGGTGCAGACCGCGCTGTCCAGCGCCGCCTGCACAACTGCGGCCGCAAGAGGATGCTCGCTGGCTCGTTCAAGGCTGGCGGCGAGCCGAAAGCAATTCGCGGTCACTCATCTTCCAGAGCTGTCGTAATGCTGATCGAGTCGTCGGCTTCCCTTCCGTCAGTGTCCCGGTTTTGTCGACGACTAGCGTGTCAACTTTTTCCATGGTCTCAAGCGCCTCGGCGTTCTTGATCAGGACTCCGGCGTGGGCGCCCCGGCCGGTGCCGACCATGATCGCCATGGGAGTGGCGAGTCCCAACGCGCACGGGCAGGCAATGATCAGAACTGCCACGGCGTTCACCAGCGCGTGCGCAAGCCTGGGCTGGGGCCCGAACAGCAACCACGCGACAAAAGTAACGGCCGCGACCGCCACGACGGCGGGCACGAACCAGGCGGCGACGCGATCGGCAAGGCGTTGAATGGGGGCGCGGCTGCGCTGCGCCTGGCCGACCAGCTGCACGATCTGCGCGAGCAGAGTTTCGGAGCCGACGCGCTCGGCGCGCATGATGAATGAGCCGGTCGTGTTGATCGTGGCTCCGATGACCTGGCTGTCGGAGATTTTTCTACAGGAATCGATTCTCCGGTGATCATCGACTCGTCGATGTTGCTGTGCCCTCGAGCACGACGCCATCGACGGGGACTTTTTCTCCGGGACGAACGCGCAGGAGATCTCCCGGCTTTACCTGCTCGAGCGGAATGTCTTTTTCTGCAGCTGGCCAGCCGCGCGTCGGGCTATCGCGGACGAGGCGCGCAGTTTTCGGGCTGAGGTCGAGCAGCGCGCGAATGGCCGCGCTGGTGCGGCTGCGGGCGCGCAGTTCCATCACCTGTCCCAGCAGGACCAGCGTGGTGATGGCGGCGGCGGCTTCGAAGTAGACGTCGGGATATCCGCCCATGCCGCGCAATGACTCGGGGAAAATCCGCGGCGCGAGGGTCGCGACAACGCTGTAGCCATAGGCCACGCCGGTGCCCAGGCCGATCAGCGTGAACATGTTCGGGCTGCGGTTGACCAGCGACGTCCAGAAACGTTGAAAGAATGGAAGGCCGCACCACAGGACCACGGGCGTCGCCAGCGCGAACTCAAGCCAGGCGAGATTCAAGCGGCAGGCCGTTGAGTGCGCTCATGAACGCATGCGGCCAGAACATGCTTCCCATGGCGATCGCCGAGCAGCGGCGCGGTAAGGGCGACGCCGATCCAGAAGCGGCGCGTCATGTCGCGCAGTTCCGGATTCTCTTCACCGGCTGCCGTCACTGTGCGCGGCTCCAGCGCCATGCCGCAGATGGGGCACGAGCCCGGCTCTGCTCGCACGATTTCGGGATGCATGGGGCACGTGTACTCGGTGCGCGTGGAGGCAAGCGGCACATCGGGCTCGAGCGCCATGCCGCACGAGGGGCAGGCTCCGGGCTTGCTCTCGCGGACCTCGGGACACATGGGGCAGACGTATGCCGGCGTCGGCACCGTGCTTTGCTTGGACCGGGGGAGGACGCGGAGCTGAGAGCGCGCTTGCGGCTTGAGGCGCGGTTGAAGGTCTCGCCGCCGTAGACATCCCCAACGTGACTAAGTTCGATGAGGGTGGAACGGGCTGGCTCAAATATGTCTGAGGATTCGCTTTGAACTTTTCTCCGCATGCCGCGCAGCAGAAGTAGTATTTCTTCCCGGCATGCTCGTGGACATGCTTGGCGGAGGCAGGGCTCACATTCATCCCACAAACCGGGTCGCGCTCGAGATGATTAACTGGATTTGGAGCCGTCATAGCGCGATAACGTAGATGGAGCAAAAACTTCTTGTTTGATTGCCAATGCTCTATATTGGATTCACCCGGCGGGTTCGACCGGTATTCGCACTCGTCACTAATCGCACTCATCATAAAGAAGGGTTCTAAGCCCATGACTTATCTGGATGTGGTCTTCCGGTACGGCGCCATTCCCGGCGAGAACGAAATGCGCGCGATTGACACGATGCGTGAGGTTTACGGGATCCGGCGGGTACAGTTCAATCGAAAGACAACACGGTGCGCGTGGAATTCGACGCGTCACGCCTGAATCAGGACGCGGTGGCAAAGCTGCTGCGGAACGCGGGAGTGGATGTGCGGGAGCCGATCGTGCTGGCCTGAAACATCCAACATTCTTAAAGAACAACTTTAATTTATGATCGGTAACCAGTGCTACAGAAGGAGTTCATCTGCATAAAAAGTGCACCCACGGCTTTTAGACCGTGGGTAACCTTTAAAGGGGAAGGCTCGAATGCGTCTAGGAGACAAAAGCAAGGGGTGCTCACAGAAAACCTCTGGCCGAAGTTATTCTCTGAAGCACCCCGTTGCGCGCCACTTCGTCTGTTCTTTACTAGAGCAAACGGCATGCCGTCCCGCAAATGCTTCAAAATAAACGGAGGTGGAGTTTTCTGCCCTGTAGGAATTGCCTGACTCCGGAAAGATTTACTCCGGGCTGCCTCTCAGCCTGCCACGGTCGTGACTGGTGTATGAATTCTCGTTGAGTGCGAGCCGTTCCCGCGTGGCGCTCATAATAAGGCGGTAGAAGTGAGTTTTCCGTGAAAACGATTCTTAGCTATAATCAGGCGAGTTGTTCCTGCCCAGCAAGCGCCCTTAGCTCAGTTGGATAGAGCGTCTGGCTACGAACCAGAAGGTCGGGAGTTCGAATCTCTCAGGGCGCACCATTCCTTTTCGTATTCCCATTTCGGGCGCATACCATTCCAGCGGCAATGTGAACAGTCACGGTGTCGGGCCGAAGACATGGGTTGCGGCGAGTACCGTGCGTTTACCTTCCTGCTACCTTCCTGCCTTCGCCTGTTCCACTGGCATGCCCTTCAGCACGGCTTTCTGATAATCTCGACTGGTCGCTTGTCGTCGGTCGATCAACTCTGTTTTGGGATCCTGTCATTGGAATCACAACCGGAGATTCTTCCCGCTGATTTTGCGCGCCATGTCCACAACAAGTCAGCACCGGGATGTGTCTGTCCTCTCGACCGCCAAGAACGGACTGGTGCACCTGACCCAAAATGACTGGGCTCTAATCGTGGACAAGGCTGCGCGGGTTAGATTTCAGGCGGGCGAGAGGCTGGTACAAAAAGGTAAACGAACGCACGGAATCCATCTGATTCTGACGGGTACGGCCTGCGTGCAAATTCCGTCGCGCGGGACGTCGCTGGAGTTGAACGCAGGAGAGATCTGCGGAGAGATTTCATTTCTCGACGAACTGCCGGCCACGGCCGAAGTGGTCGCGAAGGAAGCCTTGGAGGCGTATTACCTGGATGGGCCGACGCTGGGATTGCTGTTTCAACTTTTCCCGCACCTTGGTTCGCGTTTCTATCGTTCACTGGCGGGCATTCTCTCGCGACGGCTCCGCGAACTCATTGGTCCTGCGCCGCGCGCGAAGGTGGCGCAGCTTCCCTGAAACAAAAATCAGCAAGTCTAAAAATCAGCAACTTTAGAATCAGCAACTCTAGAATCAGCAACTGCAGGAGTATGCTAGCCTCATCTCAGTGCGCCAAGGTTCCGGCTGGCGAGTTTGCTGCGCGGAAATGTTCTCTATCTTTTTTCTGTAATCGTTTTCCGTGATCATTTTCTGTGATCGATCCTGTCAATCTTCGACTGGCGCTTTTGTCGGCTGCGGTGCTTGGGTTTCGGCACGGGCTGGATTACGACCACATCGCCGCCATCACCGACATCAGCAGCGTGCAGTCGAAAGTCAACGACGCCATGCGCTACGGACTGCTCTACGTCGCCGGCCATGCGGCAACTGTGGCTGTGCTGGGCTCGGTGGCAGTAGTCTTCCGTCTTTCTTTGCCCGCAGCCAGCGATCGTTGGGCGGAACGGCTGGTGGGCGTGACTCTGCTCGTGTTAGGCGTTTATGTGCTGGGGACGTTCTTTCGCCCCTCCAGTCACAGTCATGCCCGCCCCCGAACCCGCATCACGTTGTTGATCAACGGCGCATTGTGGGTCTACTGGCGGCTGGGCAGGATTTTTGGCGGCACGAGAGTAGAGGCTCCGCAGATCTTTAAGGATGGCTACGGCACTTCTTCCACATTTGTCGTCGGTGTGATTCACGGCTTGGGGGCAGAGACGCCAACGCAGATTCTGCTGTTTCTAATGGCGGCAAATCTGGGCGGAACCGGTGTGGGATTGTTAGGGCTGCTGATGTTCATCCTGGGCCTGATTTTGATGAACACTCTGATGTGCGCTTCGGCGGCGGGATTGTTCTCAGCGACGCTGGCCAAGCCGAATGCTTTGCGCGCGTTGACCCTGGCAACCTCGGCCTACAGCATTGTGGTAGGAACCATCTTCCTGCTGGGATCGGCGGCGCGCTTGCCTTCGTTGACGGGTTGAGAGCGGATCTGCGGTCGGATTCCGAACCGAGCCCCATCCTAGTCACTGACGGCGAATCCGCCAAGTGCGTGCAGATTTTGATTTTCAGAGCCAAAACCTTAAAAAACGACCCTTCTTGGACTTCCCAGCGTTACTTTTTTGTTCGAGACCCATTACCCACGTAATCTCATGGCGGGGATTACCGTTGACCCATCTGGGATGCCGTCCTTAGATTGCCAACAGGGGGTTGTATGAAAGATATCCATGAGGTCCTGCGGCAGAAGCAGGCAAAATACGCCCAACTTGGCAAACAGATAGAGATGCTCCAGCAAGCCGCGGAAAAGCTGCGGGAGGTAGCGCCACTCCTGGCCGAGAACGATGACGAAGATAACGTCGTGCTCGCCGAAGTGGACGAGGCCTCGAACCCTGGGGACGCAATGGCGGCCAAGGCAGGCGCGGGTGCGGGCACGGCTGCGTCCAAGGCAGCGCGCCCTACAGCTCCTCGCTGGCCCTAATTCCACGGGCACCGGCAATCCGAACGGCTATGACTCTTCAGGCATTATTGGTTTCGACCGACGATCAGGCGGCTGAGGTTCTGGGCAGAGTTCTGCCCCCTCTTGGCATTACGTTAGACCGCTGCAGCGATCCGGAAACCACGACGGCCCGAATCCACCAACAGAGATTTGCCGCGCTGATCGTCGACTTTGACGACCCGGCGCGGGCCCAAGACGTGCTGCGCCAGGCGAAGACCCTGGGCACTGAACCGCTAAGCATCGCCCTGGTGGCGGATGCGGCCAAGGTGCGCGACATTCTCACGGGCGGGGCACACTTCGTACTGTACAAACCGCTTTCCGAAGAAGCTGCCAAGGCTGGGATGCTCCCCGCAGCGGCTCTGTTGAGCCGCGAACGGCGCCGGGCATTCCGCGTTCCGATCCAGGCTCCGGTAGAGATTACGCTGCCGGAGAATCACAAACTGGATGGAATTCTTCTGGATCTTTCTGAAACCGGCATGGAGGTATTGACGGCCGAACCGCAGAATCGCGGAGTCCAGCTGCGTTTCCACTTTCAGCTTCCGGATCGCGCCCTGGAAATCGAGGCACGCGGAGAAATCGCGTGGGCGAATCCTAACGGGCAGACCGGCGTTCGCTTCCTCGATCTGGATGAGGCCTCGACGGCGAAACTGAAGGCTTGGATGCAAGCCGCTGCCAGCATCGTTGCAGCTGGACCCAATGAGGCTGTACCTCACTGCATGCTGACCGATCTGAGCCTGGGCGGTTGCTACGTTGAAACTAACGCGCCCTTTCCGGAACGGGCCCTGGTTGACCTTTGCCTGAAAACCGACGAGCTTGAAGTTCATACCGAGGGCATGGTGCGAGTCGCACATCCTGGACACGGTATGGGAGTGGAGTTTCCTTCCCGTACCGCCGAGCAGCGCGCTCAAGTAGGCAATCTGATCAGCTTTCTGCGCCAGGGTCCCGCAGCCATGCCGCAACTTATTATTTCTCCGCGGGCGCTGGTCGCGGACCTCAATCAGTTTGAACCGGCGGACCCATCAGGGGCTGAAGCCTCCGATGAGCTCGAAGATCCCTTGCTCGAACTTCTGCGGCGCGGAGCCTCGCTCCAACAGACCGAATTTCTCTCCGAACTTCGGGAACAACGTACTCCCGAAGACGTAGCTTCCGTTTAGATCTCCAGATCTCCTCTTTTGTCGGTCGGGGAGTCAACTTCCCCACCCTGTCGCGAAAAACGCGACACAGGATGGAGCCCCATCCAGGTCATTGCCGGATTATTTCTGCGATATTCCATGTAAACTCAAAGCGATTTTAGTTCCGTTCGGCGAATTTTTGCGGCGAGGGAAATCAATCTGGGAAAAACGAGTGCGGCAGAGCAACTTCTTCGAGAACGAGTCGGCAGGCGGGAGTCGTCGCTGCTTTGGGCGCCGCTGCTTGCAATCGGGGCTGCGGCTTTCGCTGTCGAGATTCCCTTCTTCTTTCTCGGAACTCCGTCTGGACACGATGTCGAGTTTCATCTCTACTCGTGGCTTGAAGTTCTCTCGCAGTGGAGGCATGGAATTTTTTATCCGCGCTGGGCAGCGCTGGCGCATTTTGGCTATGGCGAGCCGAGATTTGTCTTTTACCCGCCGGCGTCATGGACGCTCGGCGCGCTTTTAAGCGCCATCTTTCCCTGGGCACTCGCGCCCAGTATTTACATTTGGATCGCGCTGCTGGCGGCGGGCGCGTCGATGTTCATCCTAATGCGGCGCTGGCTCGACCGCCGCAACGCCATCTTCGCCGCCGTGCTCTATGCGGTCAATCCTTACCACCTGGTGATTGTTTACTGGCGCAGCGCGTTCGCCGAATTGCTGGCGAGTTGCCTGGTGCCGCTGTTGCTGCTGTTCGTGCTGAAAGCTGTGGACGAGGGGCGGCGGGTGATCTTTACCTTTGCAATCATGCCCCTCGCGCTGGTGCTGGCTGCTGCCTGGCTGACGAATGCACCGGCGGCGGTGATGATCCACTATTCGATGGCTCTGCTGCTTTTGTATTTTGCCGGGAAGGAGCGTTCGCCGCGGCTGCTCTTCGTTGGAGCGTTGGCGGTCGGGCTGGGGGCGCTGCTGTCGGCTTTCTATCTGTTGCCCGCGATCTACGAACAACGCTGGATCAAGATTGCTCAGGCCGTTTCGGAGGGATCTCGGCCCGTAGATAATTTTCTGTTCATCCGTACCTCCGACGCCGATCACGACAAATTTAATCGCATCATCAGCTGGATTGCGGTTTTGGAGATGACGGCGATTTTCGCCGCAGCCGGAATGAACAAGCTGTGGGTCAGGAGTCTCAGCAACAACTTGCCTAAAATCAGGCGCGACGTTTGGAATGTCCTGCTGGGATGGGGCGCAGCGTGCACCGTCCTTATGCTTCCGGTATCGGCTCTGCTTTGGAGAGTTTTGCCGAAGATGCAGTTCATGCAGTTTCCCTGGCGCTGGCTGCTCTGCCTGAGCATGATCTTCACGATATTCGTTGCGGTGGGAATGCGGCGCTGGTGGTGGCGAGGCGCGGTCTGTGCAATCTCGATTCTTGTAATTGTGATGGCGTGGCAGAGGATCCAGACGCCGTGGTGGGACAATGCGGGCGACCTGCGTGAAATGCAGGACAACATGGATGACCGAGTGGGTTACGAAGGCACCGACGAATACACGCCGTCGGGAGCCGATCCCGGGTCGATCGATAAAAATGCGCGTGACGCCACTGTCGCCGGCCCGGCGCACTCGGCGATTCGCGTTTCGCGTTGGGATCCGGAGTCGAAAACGTTAACGGCGGAAATGTCTGCGCCGGATCAGCTGGCGCTGCGCCTGTTTCGCTATCCTGCATGGCAGGCGGAAGTGAACGGTCACGTGGTCGAGACGGCGAGCGGGGAGGCAGGTCAGATGCTGGTGCCGGTCGATGCTGGGATGAATCGTGTGCAGGTCACGTTCGTTCGCACCTGGGATCGTGCGGTGGGTGGATGGATTTCCTTGCTGACTGCGGCGGCCTTGATTGTCTGGACGCTACCAGCAAGGCGACGGACGGCATAGAATTTGGAATTCCTCGGTGCGCCTCTGTGGTTAAAGGTTGTTTAGGTCATGCGACGAATCCTCATCGCCACTTCGAATCCCGGCAAGCTGCGGGACTTTGCAGGGGCGGCGGCGCCGCATGGAATCGAAATTGCCGCGATTCCGACCTTCGCTTCCCTGCCTGCCGTGGTCGAGGACGGCCTCACCTTCGAGGAGAATGCGCGTAAGAAGGCGGAAGAATATGGCCAATACGCGAAGGGAGAAATCATTGTGGCCGACGACTCCGGGCTTGAGGTGGATGCGCTGAATGGAGCGCCAGGCGTGCATTCCGCGCGATACGCTGCCGATCAGCCGCATCTAGCAAACGAAAACACGGATGACGAAGCCAACAATGCTCGCCTCCTGCGCGAATTGAGGACCATTCCTCCGGAGAAGCGCACGGGCCGGTTCGTGTGCGTCCTGGCAGCCGCTCGCGATGGCCAGACTCTCGCTATTTTTAGGGGGACGGCGGAAGGATTAATTCTCGACTCCCCGCGCGGCACGAATGGTTTCGGATACGATCCTCTGTTTTATTTTCCGCAAATTCAAAAAACGTTTGCCGAACTCAGCGCTGAAGAGAAGGCAAGGTATAGTCACCGTGGTGTGGCGTTTCGGCAGTTTCTGGAGTGGTGCGATGGAAGGACTGAGAGGTGACTCGCGGGAATTCGAACGCAAGTACGGTCTATCGAAAAAGTTCCCGGATCGTCATCATTACGATTGGGACTGAGGGATCCTTCGACTGCGTTGTCGTTCGCTCCGCGCACGACAACTTTGCTTCGGATTGACAACAAGCAAGATCGACGGTTCCTTGACTTCACTTCTCTCGCCGCCCGATAATAAAAAGTTCTTTTGTCATTCTTAAACTAATTAGCTGAACTCATAAGGAGCGTTACGTGGCGTCAGCCAGTTCTCCTGCTCCCGCTGTAGCCAAAATAGTCGCGCATGGAGTTGCTCCGTTGCGCGCCGGCCAGGGATCTTCGTTTGTTTTGCGCCGGTTGCATTCGCTTTCGGGGATCGTCCCCGTGGGCGCGTTTCTGTTCGAGCACATTCTGATTTCCAACTCCACCGCCATCAGCGGGCCCGACGCTTATGCGCGCCAGGTCAGCTTTCTGGCGAATCTTCCGCTGGTATTTTTTCTTGAGCTGTTCGGCATCTGGCTGCCGATTCTGTTTCACGGGCTCTACGGCTTCTACATCTGGTATCGCGGAGACGGGAACACCGTCGCTTATCCGTGGACGGCCAACTGGATGTACACCGCGCAGCGCTGGACCGGGGGCATCGCTTTCGTCTACATCGTGTGGCACACCTACACCATGAGGTTTACGGGGAACGATCTGCACGAAAATCCGGCAGCATCGTTTGCCAAGGTGCAGGCTGAAGTGCATAACCCGTGGCTCCTCGCCTTCTACGTGGTGGGACTGATCTGCGCCTCGTGGCACTTCGCTTACGGCATCTGGCTGTTTGCGGCGAAGTGGGGCATTGTTTCGGGCGACAAGGCGCAGCAGCGGCTTCTGAAAGTTTGCCTCGCCTTTTTCATGCTGCTGAGCGTTGTGGGGCTGATCAGCTTGTATACGTTCCGTGAGCGCTTTCAGGAGCCTCCTGCCGGAACGATGACTCGCGTCATTGCCGATCACCCCGCAACTACCAGCACAAGGCCGGTGCAATAAGATGGCGACTCCCAAAATTGTTGTCGTAGGCGGCGGTCTCGCTGGACTGGCCGCGGTGATCAAGATCGCGGAGATGGGCGCGAATGTCAACCTGTTTTCGATTGTTCCGGTGAAGCGGTCGCATTCGGTGTGCGCGCAGGGCGGAATCAACGCCGCGAAAAATCTAAAGGGCGAGGGCGACTCGACCTGGCAGCATTTCGACGACACAGTTTACGGCGGCGATTTCCTCGGCAATCAGCCTCCGATCAAAGACATGTGTGACGCCGCGCCGGGCATCATCGATTTGCTCGACCGCATGGGCGTTCCTTTCAACCGCACGCCGGAAGGGCTGCTCGACTTCCGCAGATTCGGCGGCACTCTTTACAACCGTACGGCATTCGCGGGCGCGACGACAGGACAGCAATTGCTCTACGCACTTGACGAGCAAGTGCGGCGCTACGAATCCGAAGGCAAAGTCAAGAAGTACGAGCACTGGGAATTTCTTTCCGCGGTGCTCGACAACAACAACGTCTGCCGCGGCGTCTGCGCCATGGATCTTCGCTCCATGGAAGTCCGGACATTTCCTGCCGACGCGATCATCATAGCGACCGGCGGCATCGGCGCAATCTTTGGCAAGTCCACGAACTCGGTCGTTTGTACCGGGTCCGCGCAGTCGGCGCTTTACCAGCAAGGTTGTTACTACGCCAACGGCGAATTTATTCAAGTCCACCCCACATCAATTCCCGGTGAAGACAAGCTGCGGCTGATGTCGGAGTCGGCGCGCGGAGAGGGCGGCCGTGTATGGGTGCCGAAAACTGCGGGCGACAAACGCGATCCCAACTCTATTCCACAAAATGACCGCTGGTACTTTCTCGAAGAGTGGTATCCAAAGTACGGCAATCTGGTTCCGCGCGACGTGGCCACGCGGGCGATTTTCAAAGTTGTCTACGAGTACAACCTCGGCATCGATGGCAAGCCGATGGTTTATCTGGACCTGACGCACATCGATCGCAAGATTCTCGATAAGAAACTCGAAGGCATTCTAGAAATTTACGAGAAGTTTGTGGGCGACGATCCGCGCGACACGCCAATGAAGATTTTCCCCGGCATGCATTACACCATGGGCGGCCTGTGGATTGATTTCAAGCAGGCCACGAATGTCCCCGGCATCTTCGCGGCGGGCGAGTGCGAATATCAATATCACGGCGCGAACCGGCTGGGCGCGAACTCGCTGGTCTCGTGCATCTACGGCGGGGGGATCGCCGGCCCGAACGCGGTGAAATATGCGCGCGGACTGCAGGGCGCGTCCGATGGCAATGGAAGTTTCGCGGCCGAACAGAAGCGTCAGGAAGAGATCAATTCGACTCTGATGAAGTCCGACGGCACGGAGAATCCGTTCAAGTTGTGGCGTGAACTGGGCGAGCTCATGACCAAGGATTGCACCGTGATCCGCTACAACAAGAATTTGCAGCAGACCGACGCGAAGCTGGTCGAGATGCTGGAACGCTATCGCAAGATCAACCTGAGCGACCGCACGCAGTGGGCGAACACAACTGTGGTGTTTGCGCGCCAACTTTATAACATGCTGCAACTGGCGCGGGTCATCGCACAGGGAGCGGCTTTACGCGACGAATCTCGCGGGGCGCACTACAAACCGGACTTCCCCGAGCGCGACGACAAGAACTGGCTGAAGACAACGAAGGCGTATTTCGCGCCAGATGCAGACGAACCGAAGTTTGAGTTCGAGCCCGTAGACACGTCGCTGATTCAGCCAAGGCCGAGGAAATATTGATGGGACGAAGAAAAACTGGACCCGAATGGGGCAGAGACGTTTTGCGCGATGCCGATTTCTCAAAAATCGTGCAACGGCAAGGTGACGTTGTCGAGGGCATTGGCCAAGAAGCTGTCGATGTTTACCTTTTTCTGACTGAACAGTTCGCTCGCGGATCGGTTACGAATAACAGATTATTTCAGTTCGTTTACCGTTCCTACTACATGCTCGATGCCGCAAAAAGCCTCACGCGAGACTTCAAGAAAAAATATTTTGAATTAATGGAAGCCGCACGCGGCGAGGTTGTTGACGTGCGCGCCACTGCAAGAACCCTCTTTGAGATACCAAACGCGAAAGATCAAGAGAACCTTCAATTCTCCTTCGTGACAAAGCTGGCGCACACCGTGGACGATAGCAACGCACTTTACGATTCCAACGTCGCCAACTACTTTTGCTTCCGCGCGCCATTCAGCAAATCAAGCGGGTTCGACGTCCGAATTAGACCGCTTATGGATTTCTACAACGATCTCGGCATCTGCTACGGGAGGATCTTGGCCGACGGCGCACTTGCGGACGCGATGCAGTCTTTTAGCAGGAGGTATTCAGAACAGGTTCCCGACATCAAAATGCTGGACTTCATCTTTCACTCTGCGGGTCGTCTCGGTTTGTCCGTCGAGTACCCCCGCAACGCCACGGCGGCAAGAATCGTTATCGCGAATCCTGTAGAGCTAATTTCTAAAGCTAAGGACTAATGGCTAATAAATCCGTCATCATCAAAATCAAACGCCAGAACACTCCCACCTCCAAGTCCTACTGGGAGGAGTTCGAACTCGCCTATCATTCCGGCATGAACGTGATCTCCTCGCTGATGGAGATCGCCGCCAACCCCGTCACTCGGGACGGCAAGGCGACTACTCCGATCACCTACGATTCGAACTGCCTGGAAGAAGTCTGCGGATCGTGCGCCATGCTGATTAATGGGCGGGCGCGCATGGCTTGCTCTGCCCTTGTCGACAATCTCGAACAGCCAGTTCGGCTAGAGCCGTTCTCCAAGTTTCCCGTGGTGCGCGATCTCGCGGTTGATCGCAGCGTGCTCTTCGAGAATCTGAAAACAGTGAAGGCATGGGTACCAATCGACGGCACTTATGACCTCGGACCAGGGCCACGCGTGTCGCCCGAAGAGCAGGAAGTCGCCTATCCCATTTCGCGGTGCATTTCCTGCTGCTGCTGCATGGAAGCCTGTCCCCAATTCAATGAAGACACCGGCTTCGTGGGCGCGGCCACCATAGCGCAGGTGCGGCTCTTCAACACCCATCCCACGGGCAAGGAGCTGCAACGCGAGCGCCTGGCGGCGCTAATGGGCGACGGCGGCATTCAGGAATGCGGGTATGCCCAGAACTGCGTCGAGGTTTGCCCCAAGGACATTCCACTGACCAAAGCCATTTCTGAGGTTGGGGGACAGGTCATGAAACAGGCCTTGGGTGACCTTCTGCGACGCTGATTTTTGTCATTTTGCCGCAAACTGCCGCAACCAGACTCGCCTAACTATCATCCTAATCGCGCCAAGTTGTAGCTGGCGCGAGAGATGAACTGGCCGTCATCTTCCCCTGAAAATGGCCCGTTATTTGCCAACACAAGTACCGGTGTATCCCCGTTGCAGTTGCCAGTAACCGGCAGTAACCGCGGGGTACGAGCGGCTGAGTACGCCGGTAATAGCGTGGCGGCAGTATCGGATTGGACCGCTTGACAGCATGGCTTAGAATAACCGCTACTCGCAGCGTAATAGCGTTGCAAGAGCGCCTAGGCGGGAGGGAGTACCCGCCCCAGACGTAGCCACTTCGTGAGAAACTTCGTCAGATCTCAACTCGCTGCTGCTCTCCTTCTGGTTCTAGTATGCGGAGGGCTGTCTGGCAGTGCCTTTGCCGTGCGTCACGCGATTCCGCAGCATTCTCACCGCAGGCACTTTCGCTGGCTGCTGTGGAATCCGATGTTCCGGCCGTCGCACGAATCGCTGATCATCCAGAACGCTGAGATCGATCGCCTGGAGCTGCCGCGCATCGAGGACGAAACCGAACTCGAAGCTCTCAAGGCAGACGGTTCCCTGCTGGAAATTCGCTCCGGTGAAATGCTGCGATTCGATCCCCGGCTGGATCCCTCGCGGCGCTACTGCCGTCCGTGGACGCGGGAATTTGTTGACGATTTGAGTCAGGCCTATTACAACCGCTTTCATCAGCAGATCCAGGTGAACTCCGCGGTGCGCACGGTGAAGATTCAGAAGAAGCTGCGCCGCCACAATCGCAATGCAGCGCCCGCCGACGGCGATACCGCTTCTTCGCATCTCGCCGGCGTGACCGTCGATCTGCAACGTCGCGGCATGAACAAAGATCAGATTCGCTGGATGGAGCACTATCTTTTCTACATGAAGGCGCTCGGCTTGGTAGAACCGGAAGAAGAGCGCCACCAGTGGGTCTTCCACATTATGGTGAGCGGCCACTACTCGGAGTGGCGTCAGACCCAGAACATTGTTCCGGTGGAGCATCCCGACCGTGAAACTCCTGAAACACAGGTCGCAATGGGGGCTGGCACGAAGTAAGAGATCCGCAGGTTTCAAAGTTTCAGGATTACAAGGTTGCAAAGTTTCTGTCGAGTTCACACCTGCCGCACTGAATCCTTTACGATCCTCTCATGATTGTTTTATTGGCCGGTCTACCTGGTACCGGCAAGAGCACGCTCGCCCGCGAACTGGCAGCGCGGACTTCGGGCCGCGTCTTGAGCAAAGACGAAATCCGTCATGCAATGTTTCTCCCTGAAGAAATTGAATATTCGTCGGGCCAGGACGATTTCTGCCTACACGTTATGCTTGATACGGCAGAATACCTTTTGTCGCGTAATACAACTCGCGCGATTTTTCTCGACGGGCGTCCGTTCTCGCGGCGTTATCAGATTGAAAATGTGTTAAATGCGACTGCGTTCCTTCACCAGCCCTGGCGGATTCTGGAATGCGTTTGCTCCGACGAAACCGCGCGCCGCCGACTCGAGGCCGCCGCCGACAAACACCCCGCAGCAAATCGCGACTACCGGCTATATCTGGAAGTGAAGGCGCGCTTCGAAGCGATTACGCATACCAAGACGGTGATTGACACAGAAAAACCTCTGGAGGCTTGTGTGCAACAGGCGCTCGATGCTTTGCGCGCAGTTTGAATGTGTAACCAGCCTGAAGGCGTCATCCCGAAGCACGACGCAGTTCAGCCGGCCGGGGGATCTCGCGTGGAACTTCTCTGAACGCGTTACCGGTCTGCGCGCGATCCTTCCTTCCGCCTGAGAAGCGGCTGCCGTCAGGACGACGCCATCCGCGCAGAGCGTTTGGTTGTCGTGCTGCGCTGCCTATACAATCGTAAATCCGCCAGCATCTTCTTCGTTTGGGCGGGACATAATATGACAACCAGGTGGTTTCTCGTCTTCGTGCTGATCTCTACGCTTGTCGCAGGCCAGGCGCCGGAAAAGCCTGCCACTGCATCCGACATAATCATCAGCGCTCGCGCGCGCCAGATTCACGATTCTGCTCTCATCATCGACACTCACGCCGACACCCCGCAGCGGTTTCTTGATGAAGACTTCGACATCGACTCAACCGATCCTAACGACAAAGGTCACATCAGCCTCGACAAGGCACGCCGCGGAAATCTCGGCGCGGAATTTTTCTCGATCTGGGTCGAACCGGAAACGAATCAGGGCCATTTTGCCCGCCACACCTTCGACCTGATCGATTCGGTTTATCAGCAGGCGGCGCGCCACCCGGATCGCATGATGATGGCTTTCTCGGTGGCCGACATCGAACGCGCGCACCGCGAGCACAAATTTGCGGCGCTCATGGGAATCGAGGGCGGACACTCGATTGAGAATGACATTCACCTGCTGCGCGATTACTACCGGCTGGGCGTCCGTTATATGACATTGTCGTGGTCGAACACAAATGAATGGGCTGACTCTTCCGGCGATATCGACGATCCGAAAGTGCAACATCACAACGGCCTGACTGACTTTGGCAAACAGGTTGTGCTGGAGATGAATCGCCTGGGCATGATGGTCGACATCTCACATGTGGCCGATAAGACGTTCTGGGATGCGATAGCGACCACGAAAGCGCCGGTGATCGCGTCGCACTCCTCGGCGCGGGCGCTGGTGGATGCTCCGCGCAACATGACCGACGACATGTTGCGGGCCGTGGCCAAGAACGGCGGCGTGGTTCAAGTTAACTTCTACAGTGGCTTTGACGATGCGGACTTCTGCAAAGCGATGGAAGCTCAGAAGAGCGACCAAGCCGCAGCCGTTCAGAAATATACCGACGAACTGAAGGCCGCGGGCAAGCCGGTCAGCTATGTGGAGATTGACCGCATCGAGCGCGAGTGGATGGCGAAGATTCCGCGTCCGCCGCTGAAGTCGCTGATCGATCATATTGATCACATCGCGAAAATTGCGGGAATTGATCATGTCGGCCTCGGTTCCGATTTTGACGGAGTGAGCGGCGCGACGCCCGAGGGTATCGACTCGGCCGCCGATCTGCCAAAGATTACACAGTCCCTGCTCGATCGCGGCTACAGCGCGACCGACATTCACAAAATTCTTGGCGGGAATCTCCTGCGCGTTTTTCGTCAGGTAGAACGCGTTAGCCATGAAATGCAAGCTGCGGGGGCCGCAAGATAGTTTGAATCAGAAATCGCCCACCTTTCGTTGGGTGGACAGCCGAGGGCGGCTGTCCCCGGATATCACGCGCACGGTTGATTGAGCAAGAAATGCTAGCCATCAGTGTCGTACAATGCAACGTTGCGCACTGCACGACAGCAACATCTCCAGCTTGCAAGGAGCAACATGAGTAAGACATTCGCGATCTTATTTATACTGATGATGTTCATGGTGATGATGGCTGTTTCGGCCGCCGGGGCACAGTCGAAATCGACCACCCAAAGCAACCCCGCCGCCAAGCCCGGCGCAGCCAAACCCGTGGCCCACACAGCGACCAAGCCGATCGCTGTCATCAATACCAGCGTGGGCAAGTTGACTTGCACGCTGTTCCCCGACAAAGCGCCGGTTGGCGTGGAGAACTTCATTGGTCTCGCGAGTGGAACGAAAGACTGGAAGAATCCGGTGAGCGGCGCAAAAAAACACGGCGTACCGCTCTACGACGGAACTATTTTCCATCGCGTGATCCCCGGCTTCATGATTCAGGGCGGCGATCCCGCCGGGAACGGCACGGGCGATCCCGGCTACCAGTTCAAGAACGAAGCGTCTCCGGATTTGCTGTTTGACAAGCCCGGCCGGCTGGCTTATGCGAACTCCGGGCCCGGCACCAACGGCTCGCAGTTTTTCATCACAGAGGTCGCCACGCCGCATCTGAATGGCGGCTATACCATCTTCGGCCAGTGCGATGAAGCTACCGTAGCGCTGGTGAAGCAGATCGCGCACATGGCCACCGATCCCACGAATGACAAACCGTTTCGCCCGGTGAAGATTATTCACATCAGCATTGTGCGAAGCACCGGAACAAGTCCGAAACCGGGAGCCGGAAGTACCGCGGGAAGTACGGTGAAGAAGCCTGCCACGACAGCGCCCAAGGCACCGGCAAATCCGAACTAGGGCGCCGGGCTTTCGGCGTGGCTTGGACAGCCGAGGCGGCTGTTCCTACGTGAGCACATTTACCATTAACGATTCTTTTTGAAAGGAACTCATGACTCGCCAACCTGGACTGTACGCCACGTTTGAAACCAGTGAAGGAAATATTGTTTGCCGGCTGTTTGAAAAGGAAGCGCCGAAGACTGTTGCCAACTTCGTCGAGCTTGCCGAGGGCAAGCGCGAGTGGACGCATCCCTCGACCCGCAAGAAGTCGAAAGACCGCCTTTATGATGGAACGATTTTTCACCGCGTGATCCCCGACTTTATGATTCAAGGTGGAGATCCGCAGGGCACGGGCATGGGCGGTCCGGGCTATCAGTTTGAAGACGAGACAAAGGGCTCGCCGCATAAATTCGACAAGCTGGGCAAGCTCGCTATGGCCAATGCCGGACCCAACACCAACGGCTCGCAGTTTTTCATCACGCTGGCGCCGACAGCGTGGCTTACTGGCAAGCACACGATTTTCGGCGAGGTGGTCGAAGGGCAGGATGTAGTGCAGAAAATAGTGGGTGCACCCCGCAATCGTCAGGATCGACCGAATAAGGATGTGGTGTTGAAGAAAGTGACAATCGAGAAGATGTAGTCGCGCGCGGCTTAATTTGCGAGGATGGAGATGACTTCCGTCTTGATCAGATTACGATCGGCCGTTATGAGCGTAAGCTCAAATGCTTTGGCCGTAGCCGCAAGGAATAGATCGGCCGGATCATCGTGCGGCAGGCTGAGTGTCGGCAGGATTCGTGCGACTTCAAACGTAACCGGAGCCTCGATCACAGGAAGTACGTTCAAGCTGGCGGCGAGCCAGGTCACAAAATCAGTTGCAATCTGGATGCGCTTCTTCCTGACGAGTAGGAACGCCTCCCACACGCTGATCGGCGAAAGCCAGAGTTCATTTTGGCGATCATCCAATTCTTTCGTCACGCGTCTGGAAAGCCGCTGAGGTTCCCCAAGACTCCAGAGCCAGATGTGAGTGTCCAAGAGTAGCTTCATTCCCGCCACGCGTCCCAGTCGTCGAGGCTACCCGTGGGGCCGACAATATCGCCGAGGATTTTCATGCTCCCCGCCATGGAACCGAGTCGCCTTCCTTTGGTTTTTTCAACCGTCGAGGGGACAACTTCGGCGACAGGTTCACCGAAGCGAGTGACCCGAATTGGCTTGCGCGTCTTGCGAACTTCTTCGAGAATGCCGAGGCACTTGGCCTTGAACTCGGAGATGGCGATTTCTTTCATACTCTCTTAATACCATGGTCAATGACCATGGTCAACTCCCTGTTAAGATATACGAAACGTGGCGACGGGGAATAGGCGGAACGCCGCTCATTCCTTTTGAAATAAGGTCTCCAAACGATCTTCGTAAATCCCTATCGGCCTACGGCTAACACCGAGGCCCTTGTCGATCATGATTTGGACAATCTCATGGCCATCGAAAAGGAAGATAGGCACGGCCCCATCCCTGATTGAGGCCTGTCGGGCCTCGGCTGAAAATGTCGAGGTGGTGAAAAAGTATCCGTGTTCAAACCGTCCTTGGATCGCGCCGCGAAACTTGTCGATCTCCGGTCGGCCGACGGAGCCACGCCACCTTTTACACTGAAAGGCGGCGCGCATCGTAGCCAGTCCAAGCTTGAGCTCTCCGTTTCCGTCGATTCCGCCGTCCGGCGCCGTATGCTCGTTTGTAACCTTCACCCTCCTGAAGCCATATGCAGCCAAGAGCTTCGCAGCAAACAACTCGAACTCGTTCGGTTCCCGATCTATTAGCTCCTGGAGGACCTTCCGCTCAAATGCGGCAGCGTAATCCTCAGCCACTTCCTCGAGATTGACAGGGAAATCGGTCGCTGTAGCTGCATCCGACGCAGCTAGCGCCTCGCTCGGCAAGGACTCAGTCGGACCGTGCGACGCTGCAGTATCCGGAAGAGGTTTGAATTCCCGCCCAAGACGCTCTCTACCTTTATCGGATATCGCCCAAATGCCTCGACCAGCGCTTGTCAACTCGCCACGATCTACCAAAGCCTGCCGAACCCATTGGATGCGGTTTGTCCATCTGCTTCCGCCGCTCGGTAAAGTCTCCGACTTGTCAGCATCCGTAAGTTGGGGAAGAAATCCTCCACCGCTTTATACACGGCCAGAGCCGGAGCCTTCCCCCCCAAGGCGACCAGGGACCTAAGGAGAGGAAGGTCGATATCTTTGCGGTGGCATCATCGTTTTAATTCTCTCCTAACCTAAACTCCAATCACGCCGCACAACTCCTTCACCGCGGCCGCGCTCTTATCGAGGCCGGCCTTCTCTTCTGCTGTCAGCTTGATCTCAATGATCTGCTCGATGCCTTTTGCGCCCAGCTTCACTGGGACGCCGACGTATAGGCCGGTAATACCGTATTCGCCTTGCAGGTAGGCGGCGCAGGGGAGGATTTTCTTTTTGTCTTTCAGGATTGCTTCGACCATTTCGGTGGCGGCGGCTGACGGTGCGTAATAGGCGGAGCCGGTCTTGAGATATTTCACGATTTCAGCCCCGCCGTCGCGAGTGCGTTGGACTAGGGCTTCGAGCTTTGTCTTTTCGATCAGCTCGGTGATTGGGATGCCTGCGACTGTGGAGTAGCGGGGCAGCGGGACCATGGTGTCGCCGTGACCTCCGAGGACGAAGGCGGTCACGTTTTCTACGCTGACTTTTAATTCGTCGGCGATGAACGCGCGGAAACGGGCCGAGTCGAGCACTCCGGCCATGCCGATGACGCGCTCGCGGGGGAAGCCGCTCAGCTTGTAGGCGGCTTGCGCCATCGCGTCCAGGGGATTCGAGACGATGATCAGGATGCAATTCGGGGAATGCTTTACTACTTCGCCGACGACTGCCTTCATGATGCCGTAGTTTGTGTTGAGCAAATCGTCGCGGCTCATGCCGGGTTTGCGCGGAATGCCTGCGGTAATCACGACGATGTCCGAGTTTGCGGTGTCTTTGTAGTCGTTGGTGCCCCTGACGTAGGAGTCGCGCTTCTCGATCGGCATGGCCTCGAGGAGGTCGAGGCCTTTACCTTGCGGAACGCCTTCGATGATGTCGATTAGAACCACGTCGGCTAGTTCTTTGGAGGCGATCCAGTGGGCGGCGGTCGCGCCTACGTTGCCGGAACCGACGATGGTGACTTTCTTACGCATGTATGAGTCCTTTCTATGAAAGCGTACGCTTCGAAATCTTTCGCCCCTTCGGGGCTTGATTCCGTCACGAATTCTTACCCACGGCTTTCGCCCCTTCGGCAGGCTCAGGGCAGGCTGTGGGCTGCATTCTTTCGCCGCTTCGCGGCTGTTTCTCCGGGGCGCTGGCGGCAAAAAGCAGGTTCCTCGCTTCGCTCGGAATGACAAAGCTTTGGGAGATCATTGCTGCCTTACACCAGCACGCCGGCGCCCATGTTCTCGATGATATGTCCCGCGAATTCGCTCGTTTTGACTTTGGTGGCGCCGGGCATCAGGCGTTCGAAGTCGTAGGTCACTTTTTTCTGCTCTATGGTACGTTCCATGCTTTGCTCGATCAGGTCCGCCGCTTCGGGCCAGCCCAGGTGGCGGAACATCATGACGCCTGACAAAATTACTGAGCCGGGGTTGATCACGTCTTTATCCGCGTATTTCGGCGCGGTGCCGTGCGTGGCTTCGAAGATGGCGTAGCCGTCGCCGATGTTCGCTCCCGGTGCGATGCCCAGGCCGCCGACCTGCGCGGCGCAGGCGTCGGAGATGTAATCGCCATTCAGGTTGGGGCAGGCCAGCACCGAGTATTCGTCGGCGCGAGTGACCACTTGCTGGAAGATTGAATCGGCGATGCGGTCGTTGATCATGATTTTCTTCTTCCATGCGCCATTGCCGTGAGTGGCGTAGATGCGGTCGAGTACTTCCTTCACTTCTTTTTCGACGGCCTGGCGAAACGCGGGAGGAGCGAACTCCATGCCGGGCTCGATAGCGTCGGCATTTTGGGCTACGGTCATATTGGGATTCTTGTCTTTGTTGTTGACGATCCAGCTTTCGCGCTCGGTGATGACCTGGTCGCGGAACTCGTCGGTGGCGACCTCATAGCCCCACTTGCGGAAGGCGCCTTCGGTGAACTTCTGGATGTTGCCCTTGTGCACCAGCGTCACCGATTTGCGCTTGGACTCGAGCGCGTGTTGAATCGCCATGCGTACCAGGCGCTTGGTCCCGGTGATGGAGATGGGCTTGATGCCGACGCCGGAGTCGAGGCGGATTTGTTTCTTGCCTCCTTTGAGCATGTCTTTGTTGAGGAACTCGATCAGCTTCGCGCACTCCGCGGTTCCCTGCTCCCACTCGACGCCGGCATAAACGTCTTCGGTATTTTCGCGGAAGATGACGACGTCCATGCGCTCGGGATGTTTTACGGGCGAGGGCACACCGTTGTAGTACTTCACCGGACGCACACAGCAATAGAGATCGAGGATTTGCCGCAGGGCAACGTTGAGGGAGCGGATGCCACCGCCCACGGGCGTGGTGAGCGGACCCTTGATGGCAACGCGGAATTCGCGGACGGCTTCGACGGTGTCGTCGGGCAGCCAGGTGTCGAATTTCGCTTTGGCTTTTTCGCCGGCGAACACTTCGTACCAGGCGATGCGGCGCTTGCCGTTGTAGGACTTCTCCACCGCCGCGTTGAACACGCGCAACGAAGCCTTCCAGATATCGCGCCCCGTGCCATCGCCCTCTATGAAGGGAATGATTGGGTTATCGGGAACGTTATACTTGCCGTTAGGGTAGCCGATTCTCTTCCCGTCCCCGGGTACGGCTACGCCGTTATAAGTCCCAGCCATATACAGCCTCCCTACTGGAGTTTCCAGGCGAGATTTAGAAAACCTTCAATTATAGAGAAGTGCTGCGATTTCCGGGCAGACGTTGTTGTTTTACCCAACTGACATAATAGCGCGACATCGTGATGTGTCTGTGCCATAATTCGTCTTCTGAAGTTAGATGGGAATATTTTCATGACTTCCAACGTTCGCCGCCTCTCATTTTTGTGCTTATGCGCCGGCCTCCTCATCACTATGTTGCTCTCGAGCGCCGCCTTTGCCGACCGCGATCGAACCCACGTGGGAAACGACATCAGCGTCGGGCCCGATGAAGAAGTCGGCGACGCGACCTGCTTTGGCTGCAGCATCCGAGTGCGCGGCCATGTAACGGGAGACGTGACTGCGTTCGGTGGAAGCGTTGTGGTTGAGGATCAAGGTCAGGTCGGCGGCGACGCAACTGTTTTTGGCGGCGACATCCGCGTCGATAAGGAAGCGAAAATTGCTCGCGACGTTACGGTGTTCGGTGGACGGATTCGCCGCGACCCCGCATCCACCGTTGGCGGCGACGTCACAACGATGGGTGGGCCTGGTTGGATGTTTCTGATTTTCCTGATTCCGTGCATTTTACTCGGGCTGTTTGTGGCGCTGATCGTCTGGCTGATCCGGCTATTGCTGCGACCCCGGGTTCCGGCCCCGGCCTGAGGGATTGCGCTACCATCTTCGCGTGCCGAAGGTTTTTCGCACGCCCACCGTCATGTAGCGTCCCCAGGGTCCGTTATTGCCCAGGTCGGCGACGCCCAGGTTTTTGTCGCGAGCGCCTAGACGATCGAAGAGGAAGTGTTGGGTCACGCGAAACTCGAATCCCTTGTCGATGTAGATCCCGACTCCCCAGGAGTGCTCGATTCCGATCGCGTCCGGCGACCAAGTGTAGAGCGTCTTCGGTATCGTCTTGCCGAACAGGAATGTCGGCGCTCCGTAGACCATGAACCTGCGCAGCGGACCTCGGCCGAACGGGCGAACCTCAAGAATTCCCGAGAGCATATAGCGCGCGAAGAGGCTGCAGGGAGCGTTGACGCCGCCGTACTGTCCTGCATTCCCGGCGCAGAGGTTGGGATCGATCTCGTTGTGCGGAGGCGCCAGGTCAAACTGCGCCCATCCCCAGAACATGTCCCGCGGGAAAAACATGCGGTCGCCGGAATCGGCGTCGTGCCGGTTTCCCTGCGAACTGCTTTGCGAGCTTGCGCCGGGCAGATCCCTGCTCGGCAATACCTGACGCTGCCAGTCGCCTCCTTGGGAGCGTATTGTCTGAGAGTCAGCTATTCGAGAATTCAGGGACGAGACAATCTGTGCTGCCGCCACCGAGAGGAGTACAGGAACTGCGAACAGCCATGCCCACCGTTTCATCGAGCCTCCGAATGAGTTCAGTTCGTTTTGATTACGGGGATGCCGGATTCCAGAGTTGCCTGCGCCTGGCTGGGAAATGGCAGGATTCGACGAGAGCCCGGTTGACTAAGGGCAACATTGTAACCCGCGTGGCGCACGAGTCCCCGTGAGGCCCGTTCCCAGAGCACGGAGCCTACCGAGTTCCGGTCAACAATTGAGTTCAGCTCTGGCCGAGTTTTAAAGCCCGCTAGCTCGAGGCGCAGCGTTGCAACTCTAACGTTCCCTTCCAGAATTCATATCCCATACCCGATTTATTCCATTCATAGTACGTTCACATTAGCGGAGCCTTGTAACCCACGCCAAAACGGGGGTTTGCGGTTTGGTGGGCGGATTGCACAAAGATGAGATACAGAGCAACCCAGGAACCCTATGCCGCAAGAAATTTCGGTTTCATACCAGGCGATTAAGAGCAAGGTCTACCGTTTGATCGATTCCCTTGTCGTCGGAGAAAAAAGCGAATCCGAAGTGCAGGAGTCGGTTCGCCGCTGGTGGGCGCTGATCCATCCAGCCGATCGTCCCATCGCTCAGAAGTATCTGTTGATGGTGCTGGGGCGGTCCGCCTGTGCCTTGGACTGCATGGGAGACGCGTTCCTTTCCGTGAGCAGTTGTGAGATCGCCCGGCCGCAACTGGCCGAGTTCCCGCCTCCGGGCAAACGACTGCGCGAATTGGAACGAATGGTCAAGGAAACCTCCGTCCGGACTGCCGTTTAGCCCGGCGTCCCTGCCCGAAGATATAGAATTTACATTTCGCCCGTTGCGCTGAGTATCCCTTCGTCTGTATCGTCGGTCTCATCCTTGATTAAGCCAGGATCAGAGGAGTCTGGAATGAGACCGTTCGTCACAATCCTGTCCTTGCTGAGAGTCCGCCTTTCTTTTGAGAAGCTTCTTTTTGCCGGCCTTTCTTTTGGAGTGTTTCTAATCATGGCCACATCTCTCTTTGCAGGTTCCGGAGTCTACAACTTCACACTGAACTCCATCGACGGCAAACCCGCGCCCCTGGCCGACTATAAGGGCAAGGTTGTGCTCCTGGTGAATGTGGCCAGTCAGTGCGGTTACACGCCGAAGTACAGCGCGCTGGAGGCAATCTACGAAAAATACAAAGATCAGGGATTCGTCATTCTCGGTTTTCCCGCCAACAATTTCGGTGCGCAGGAACCGGGAACGGACGAGGAGATTAAGACGTTCTGCACCCGGAAATACAGCGTGACTTTCCCAATGTATTCGAAGATTTCGGTGAAGGGCGCCGACCAGGCGCCGCTGTACTCCTACCTGACCAAAGAGACAGGCGCGGGCATTGCCGGCGACATTAAATGGAACTTCACCAAGTTCCTGGTCGATCGCGACGGCAAAGTGGTGCAACGCTTTGAACCAGCCGTTACGCCCGATTCCACGGAAATGACGGCGGCGATCGAGAAGCAGCTGAAGCCGTAACACTCTCAAATCCAAAGTCGATTTAACTGACCGCCTCATGCGCATCCTCCTCATCGGCGGAAACGGTTTCATTGGGCGGTTCGTGGTCGCCGCGCTGAAGCAGCGAGGGCACACGGCGGCCGTGTTTCATCGCGGCAGTGCGCCAGCGCCTGTCGGCGTTGTCGAGATTCGGGGCGACCGTCAGCAACTCAAAGCCTCCGCTCAGGAATTCAGACAGTTTGCTCCCGACGTGGTGATCGACATGGTTATCAGTTCGGGCGGGCAGGCCGAGGAACTGATGAATGTCTTCCGGGGCGGGACGCGACGGGTGGTCATGTTGAGCAGCATCGACGTGTATCTCGCAGTGGGTATTTCGCACGGCACGGAAACGGGTCCGTTGCAGGAGGTGCCCCTTACGGAAGAGTCCGAGCTGCGGCGGAATCTGCATCCATATCCGCCGGAGTCGATGAAGATGATGCGCAAGGTTTTTCCCTGGGCGACGGACGATTACGACAAAATCCCGGCAGAGCGCATAGTGATGGACGACCGGGAGCTTCCTGGGACGGTGCTGCGGCTGCCCATGGTCTACGGACCCGGAGATCCGCTGCATCGGTTTTATCCGGTGGTGAAACGCATTGCCGACGGACGGCGGCACATCATTTTTCCCGAGACACTGGCTGCCTGGCACTCACCCCGTGGTTATGTGGAGAACGCGGCTGCTGCCATCGTGCTGGCTGCGACGGATGATCGCGCCGCGAGACGGATCTTCAACGTGTGCGAACAACTTTCGTTCAGCGAACTGGCATGGGCGCGGAAAATCGCGGCGGAAATGCTATGGGAAGGGCAGTTCGTTGTGCTGCCGGTAGAGCGGACTCCGCCGCATCTGATGAGGCCGGGCAATGCCGCACAGCACTGGAACGCGAGTTCGGCCCGCATCCGCCAGGAACTGGGTTATGAGGAGCCAGTCTCCATTGAAAAGGCGATCCGGCGGACGGTACGTTGGGAGTTAGAAAATCCGCCGGCTGCCGGGTTCCTGGCGCAGTTCGATTATGCGGCGGAGGATATGGCGCTAGCGCTTTATAACCCTTGATGACGGGCTTCGATTCCTGCAAATGGCGCAGGAAGGCGCGGTGTATGCGGCTGCGAAAGTGTTGCTTGAGCTCCACGGAACCTTCCAAGACGGATCAACGTATGATTAATTAACGGGCAACGTTGTAAATGTACAATTGTCTGTGGGTCATGCGGACCGTCTTCGACATTTTCGCGCAAATCCTTCGCAACCTGTGGGCGCACAAGCTGCGCTCGTTCCTCACCATGTTCGGGATTGCCTGGGGAGTGGGATCTTTACTGCTTCTTGTTGGCGTGGGCGAAGGCTTCCGCTCGGGCAACAAGCGCGAGTTGGCCGAGTTCGGCAGGAATATTATGTTTCTTTTTCCTGGGCGCGCGCCCGCGGTAGAGGGCAGCATGAACTCGGCCCGCCCTTACTTGCTCACTTACCAGGATTATGTGGATGTTCGGACACAAGCTCCATATGTCGGGAATGCCTGCCCGGTCCTTTCGCGCACCGACCTGCATCAGGTCAGCGAATTCGCCACTGCCGGGGTCGAAATCCTGGGCGTGGAGCCTCAACTGAATGAAATCAGTTATCTTCCTCTCAAAGAGGGGCGCTGGCTCAATGAGATGGACGAAGCGCAGAGACGCAATGTAATCGTCCTCGGCAATGAACTGCTGAAAACCTTGTTCCCCGGGCGACCAGCAGTGGGCGCGTTTGTACTGCTGAACGGCATTCGGTTTGAAGTGATTGGCAGCATGCCGCACCTTGGCCGGGGTGAAAACACCTGGCTGAACATGCGCGGCTACATACCTTTTCCCGTGATGGCCACGTTCTTCCCGCTCAAAGGGGAAAACCACCAGAACTCCATTTCCTTCATTGAATATCAGCCGCGCGTGACTGCCGAGCACCGATTGGCGGAGGAAGATGTCCACCGGATTATCGCGCGCAATCATGGCTTCGATGCCAGCGATGAAAACGCCTTTGATGGTTGGGATTCTATCCAGGAATCAAAAATGGTAGGAACGATTTTCGACGTCATGAACATGTTCCTGGGTACGGTGGGCATGGTCACGCTGGCTCTGGGCGCCATCGGCGTCGTGAATATTATGCTGGTCGCGGTCAGCGAACGCACTCGCGAGATCGGATTGCGAAAGGCTCTGGGCGCAACCAATCGCAGCATACTGTTTCATTTCTTTCTGGAAGGCTTGCTGCTTACGCTAGGCAGCGGGCTGCTCGGCATGGGTCTGGCGACAGGTTTGATGGCGTTGGTGGGAAATGTGCACGGCCCGGGAGGATTTGATCCGCCGAAATTAGTGCCCATGTCGGCGGTGCTGGCGATTGGCAGCTTGACCCTGGCCGGGGTCGTCGCGGGCCTTTATCCCGCGCGCAAAGCGGCCATGTTGCAGCCGGTTGAAGCCCTCCGGCAGGAGTGATGCCAAGGGGTCGTGAGAAGTGCTTTATGTTGAATGACTTGCTCCAGGAAGCGTACGGCGCCATGCGGCACAATCGCCGCCGCACCGCGCTCACCATGCTGGGCATGGCTTGGGGCATCGCCACGGTCGTCATGCTGCTCGCGTATGGCGATGGTTTTGGCCGGGCCTGCGCCAACATCTTTGCCAATTTCGGCACCAAGCTTGTGATTGTGGTACCGGACCGTACTTCCATGCAGGCAGGTGGGCAGAAGGCGGGAGTTCCCGTTCGTTTCACGCTGGATGATGTAGAGACGCTCACCACTAATCTTCCTCAAATCACTCATATCACGCCGGAGGTCAGCAAGCAGGCCAGCATCCAGTATGACACCAGAATTTTCACCTGGGCTGTGACCGGGAATTATCCCACGGTGTTTGACGTCCGTTCGCTCAAGCTCGGGCAGGGCCGCTTCTACAATCCAGAAGATGAGGTTCAGCGCGCCCACGTCGCGGTGATCGGCTCGGAAGCGAAGGAGAAACTTTTCTCTGGACGCAATGCCTTGGGTGAGCATATTCGCGTTGACGGCCTGAGCTTCGAAGTCATTGGTGTCTTGAGCGCCAAAATGCAGGAGGGCAATGACGATATCAACCGCGTGATCTATGTCCCCTTCAGCACCATGAGCGAGATAAAGAACACCCATTACCTGGACAGCATCTGGTTTACGTATCAGACGCCTGAGTATCAGAGCCTGGAACAAACGGTCCGCACGATTATGGCGACGCAGCACAAGTTCAACCAGACAGACCGTCAGGCTGTGAGAGTGTTCAACCTCATGACGCAGGTTCATCAGTTCGAAATCATTACACTCGGGTTGAAGGTGCTGATGGGTTTTATCGGGACGCTTACACTCGGCATCGGTGGCGTCGGTTTGATGAATATCATGCTGGTTTCGGTTACGCAGCGCACGCGCGAGATTGGCGTGCAGAAGGCGCTGGGCGCGCGACGGCGATATATTCTGATGCAGTTCCTTGCCGAAGCTTTAACCATTACTTTCATCGGCGGGGTCCTGGGAGTGATATTGGCTTACGTGGTCGCGCTTTCCGTGGGACGGCTCACGTTGTACAGCGCGTTTGCCAAGAACGGAGAGGCCGGCGATATCCGGCTGATCATCGCTCCCGGAACGCTGATCGCATCCACCCTTATCCTGGGGGTCGTCGGACTGATCAGCGGTATGGTCCCGGCCTTCCGCGCCTCACGACTGGACCCGATCGAGGCTTTGCGGCACGAGTAGCGTCCTTCTTCGCTGCGGTTATTGCGGACCAAATTGAACTTCCGGATATCGCTGAGTCGTTAGCTGGCTTGCCGGTGCGCCTTTCAGATAAACATCGAAGAACGTGTGAACGTAGTCGGCGGTGATGGCGAGACCCCGCCGCCCCTCCAGCGACCCGGATCCGAGCTTTCGCATCATCCCGATCAGGTAATGGCTCTTGAGTAACATCTGGTCGCTGAAACTGAAGTGATTCGCACCACGGATGGTGATGAATAAGCGTCCATTCGGAAGGCGATCGTAAATGGATTGGAGATTGGCATGGATCTGTCGGCTAACTGGATCTGCAAGATCGCGACGGTGATCGCTGAGCATAAACATGAACGGTTGTTTCAGACCTTCCTGGACCACGCTGCCATACGGAGCCCCATCGATATCGATGCCCGCTTTGCACCGGGAGTCCTCATGACAAAATTGCAACGCCGTTGCCCCGCCAAACGAATGGCCAAACATGCCGAGCCGCTGCATATCCAGCCGGCCCGTGAACTTACCGGACGGATCGGCGGCGTTCAACTGCTCCAGTTGGCTCACTACAAATTTTGTGTCGCTCGTCCACATCGGCAAGAGCCGATTGATCAGCCGTTCGGCCTGATCCGGTGACAGATCCTCGGGATCGTTGGCCGGAGGTCTCGTGATTACTCGATTGCCGGGCAAGACCATGATGCTGGTTCTGTAAGGAGCGTCAAAGCCCACGACAAAGTAGCCGTGACTTGCCAGGTCTTCCGCAAGTGTGGTGAAGTCGGTGGTCAAAGCTCCGCCACCCGCCCGCATGATTACGATTGGATAGGAGCGTTGCTGCGAGGAGACGTCCGGATCGGATGTGCTATGGGTTCGGACCAGTGATAAGTCTCGGGTGAGAAGTTTGCTCATCACGACGCCGGAGTGCTGCTCGAGAGCTATGCGCCAAGACTTGGGCAGATATTCAGCGGGTGCGTCTGGTGCTGCCGCCGGGTACCAGATCCAAACCACTACTTCCCGCTTAGCTCGTGGAAACGGTGAGAGTTCGTCCGTCACGAGATGGTTGACCCAGTTCAACGTTGTCCGCCCAACCGCGAACTGGCCTGTGGGGGTCGGCAACGTGATTTCGGTGCTGTGTTCCCGCCAAAGTAAAACGAGCAGAGTCGTGAGGCCGACGAGACCCAATATAACCAAGCCTGCCAAGCCTTGGATGAGGCGCCTGAAAACCCTCCTGGCTAGGGGCGAATTGCTGCGGGCGGGAGCTGAGAGGCCGGATGCGGTGCGCGACTGAGACATTGCGCTATCTTATGAAAAGTACTTTAATATGTAAAGAAGTCCTTCTTAAGTCCTTTTTAAATGTCGTAATACAGCGCACACTCCTAGGGATGCGGTCGCTGCCGAATAGCGTCAACTTCCTTCGCACGCTTGTAGTTGACGTAGGTTTGCAGCAGCTCTACCTGACCAAGGAAACGGGCGCGGGAGTCTACGGTGAGATTCAGTGGAACTTCACCAAGTTTCTGGTGGATCGCGACGGCAAGGTCGTGCAGCCCTTCGAGGCCGCCCTGACGCCGGATTCCAAGGAAGTAACTGGTGCGATTGAAAAGCAACCGAAGTAGTCTTAGCTTGCCGTAGTCCAGTTGTCTATCGCTAGATTATGGACCGGGCGGAACTCAGGCGTGTTGTTCGTCACCAAGGTCAAGCCGAGGCTGCGAGCATGAGCGGCAATGAATAGATCATTGCCGCTCATCCATTTGGCCTCGCGTTGCGCCTGCCATCGCCGGACAAATAGAATCGCTCAAGACGTTGAACCTTTACTCCGAGTGAATCAAGGTTTTCGAGAGGGGTGAGCGTACATCCTGTTGCTCGGAGCGGTGCATCCGACCCATAGAGTTTCTTGAGAACTCTGATCCCAAGGAGCAACCCATGCGTCCTGCCTCTTTATCCGTTCTCGCAGTCCTTCTGCTTGGTTGTTTCGTCACCGCGCAATCCGATCAGACGCAAATCTCAGATCGCGTCGAGGTCTTTGGCGGCTATACGTATGAGAGGCCCGACTTCAGTTTGGTCAACTCGAACGGAGGGGCGAACGGTTGGAACGCTGCCGTAAACTTCAAAATGCGCCCGTGGATCGGAGTGGTCGCCGACTTCTCCGGTCTATATCCCCGTTACACCTTCCCAGAACTCAATGGCGCAAACTCGGTTTCGGCAAGCGGTAGCTCCTATTCGTTTTTGTTTGGGCCACAGGTTTCTTCATCACGCGGAAGGTTCAGCCCTTTTGCACACTTCCTGGTTGGGGAGAGCCACGTCTCGAACGAAAACTTCGGAAACCAGGGGAGCATTCAAACTTTTCAGTCCAACCATGCTCTTAGCTTTGCCGCAGGCGGCGGCATTGATTACTGGCTTAAGCCGCGCATTGCGATCCGCGCTCAAGCGGACTGGCTCTATACCAGGTTTACCATCGGAGGAGTACCCGGTATCAACTACAGCCAGAACAGGAACGTTGCGCGCGTTTCGACGGGGATAGTCTTCCGATTCTGAACCTAGCATTGCAATGGCGCTGAGACCTTTCTTGCCGTTACAGGTGTTCGCATCCTCATGAATTCTGCATTCCGTTGTTGCAAGCAGGACATGCTTTGACCAGAGTTTCGGAAGGTTCTTGCCGATTGGTTCATATTCTCTTGCCCGTCAGATGTCGTAATACAGCGCAAACTCGTACGGATGCGGTCGCTGCCGAATAGCGTCCACTTCCTTCGCACGCTTGTAGTCGACATAGGTTCGCAGCAGCTCCTCGGTGAAGACCTCGCCCTTCAGCAGGAAAGTGTGATCGCGTTCCAAAGCGTCGAGTGCGTCTTCGAGCGAGCCGGGCATGGATGGGATATTCGATAGCGCTTCGGGGTCGAGTTCGTAGATGTCCTTGTCGAGCGGCTGGCCGGGATCCATCTTGTTTTCGATGCCGTCGAGGCCGGCCATCAACATGGCGGCGAACCCCAGATACGGATTGCAACTCGGGTCCGGCGGGCGGAACTCAACGCGCTTGGCTTTGGGAGCGATTGAATACATGGGAATCCGGCAGGCTGCGGACCGATTGCGGCGCGAGTAAGCCAGATTCACCGGAGCTTCGAAACCGGGGACGAGTCGCTTGTAGGAATTGGTTGTGGGCGCGATGATCGCCGAAAGCGCGGGCCCGTGCTTGATGAGGCCGCCCACGTACCAGAGCGCCAGCTGCGACATGCCGGCATATCCATCGCCGGCAAACAGCGGTTCTCCGGACTTCCACAGCGACTGGTGAGTGTGCATGCCGCTTCCGTTCTCGCCGAAGATTGGCTTGGGCATGAACGTGACCGTTTTGCCTTGCCGGTTGGCGACGTTTTTCACGATGTACTTATAGAGCAGCATCTTGTCGGCGGAGCGCACCAGCGAGTCGAACTTCAAGTCGATCTCGGTCTGACCCCCTGAAGCTACCTCGTGATGGTGGCATTCCACTTCAATGCCGCAGCCTTGCATGGTCAGCAGCATTTCGGAGCGCAGGTCCTGATAATGGTCGGTGGGCGGGACCGGAAAATAGCCCTCGCGGTAGCGCGGCCGGTAGCCCAGATTGTTCTCTTCCCTGCCTGAGTTCCAGCGGCCCTCTTCGGCGTCGATGTAGTAGAAGCCGTACTGCTCGCGCTGATCGAAGCGCACATTGTCGAAGATGAAGAATTCGGCTTCGGCGCCGAAGAAGGCGGTGTCGGCAATGCCGGTCGAAGTGAGGTACAGCTCCGCCTTCCGCGCGATGTAGCGGGGATCGCGATCGTAGCGCTGCTTGGTCACAGGGTCGACTACATCGCAGACCAGCACCAGCGTCGGCACGGCGGTAAAGGGATCGAGCAAATGAAAATTGGCGTCGGGCTTCAGCAACATGTCACTCTCGTGAACGCCGGCCCAGCCGCGGATCGACGAACCGTCGATGCCGAATCCTTCTTCAAACGAAACCTCTGTCAACTGCCCGATGGGATAGGAAACGTGGTGCCAGAGTCCCGGAATATCGGTGAAGCGCAGGTCGAGAATCTTCGCGTCGTGCTGCTTGGCGAACGCGAGAACGGTCTTGGCATCAGCCATGCAAACTCCTTGCCGTAATGCAGTTTCGTTAGGAAGAAAGGGCAAACGGTCGCGGACAGTCCGGCTAGCCCAGGCTGCTACAATCGGTCGCGTTGTGCAAACCGAGGAGTGTAAGGCCAGTCGTCGAGGCTGGCAATTCGATTGTTCTTATAGCGGGGATAACGGGACTTTATACTGAAGCCATCAGCTCTCAGCCGTCAGCTTTCAGCCAAGTCGCTTGAGCGGAAGTATTTGGCTGATAGCTGAAAGCTGACAGCTGAGAGCTTCCATGGATTTCGACCAGCTCGAAACATTCCTCGAAGTAGCGCGGCACGCGTCGTTTTCTCGCGCGGCGGAGAAGCGTTTTCGGACACAGCCGGCTATTTCGTCACAGATTCGCGGGCTGGAGGAAGAAGTCGGGGCCAAGCTGTTCGACCGGTCGGGCGGCAAGGTATCGCTCACGGCCGCCGGCAAGGCCTTCCAGAAATATGTCGAGGAAACGCTCGATGCGCGCAAGGCGATGCTGGTGTCAATTGCCGAGATGGAGCGCGTCCCTCGCGGCGAGATCATTGTGGGCGCGAACGAGGGCACCTGCCTGCACATCCTGCCTTATGTCTTTGCCGACTTCAAGAAGCAGTATCCCGACGTCTCGGTGAACATCAAGCGGGCCGATTACGGCAAGATTCTCGAATCCATCATCGACAATTCGGTCGATTTCGGTGTTATCTCTCTTCCCGTGACCGATACGCGCCTCACAGTGGTTCTTATCCATCGCGATGAGTTAATCGTCATTGCGCCGCCACAGCATCCTCTGGGGAAGATGAAATCCGCTACCGTTGCCGACGTGGCCAAGGTTCCCCTGGTCGTCCCCAAGGCTGGACATACGCGCGACGCGATCGAGCAACTCTTTCACGAGCGGCGCCTGAAGCCGAACTTCACCATGGAACTCGATTCCAGCGAACTGCTGAAGCGCTTTGTGGCTGCCGATGTGGGCATCGGCTTCATCGCCCGGTCGAATGTGGAGGACGACGTTCGGGCCAAGGTTCTCGCCGCGGTTCCCATTGCCGACGCCCAGGTTCGCCGCGATCTGGCATTGGTCTTCCGCAAGGACAAAGCTCTCAGCCGGGCTGCCCTCGCCTTTATTGACATTGCAGTGAAGCATAAATCTACGGAAGAATTGGTACAGACTCCAAGTCGATGACGACGGCGACCTCTAGACTTCTGCTTCTGTTCTTCATGGCGGGACTTGGCTGGCCGTGCCCGGGTCTGGCGAAGCCCCCGCAGAAGACGCTGGCTCAGATGCCGGCCTCAGCCCGCCAGTTGATTGCGATCAAAGTTACGGGAAGCAAACGCTATCCCGAGGAAGCCATTGCGGCGGCGACGGGCCTGCAAATGGGCACTGCGGTCAACGACGACGACTTCAAGAAAGCCGCCCGCCGCCTGGGCGATACGGGAGTTTTCACCGAGATCGCCTACAGCTTTTCTTATTCCTCGGTGGGAACCAAGCTGGAGCTGCGCGTGACCGACGCTGCGAAGTTCGTCCCGGCTCACTTTGAGGATTTTGTGTGGTTTTCCGATGCCGAACTTCTCCAGCGTATCAAACAGTATGCGCCATTGTTTGACGGAGAACTGCCCGTCTTCGGCCGCCTGGCCGACGAGGTTTCCGACGTGCTCCAAGCCATGCTGGTCGAAAACTCAATTCCCGGACACGTCGAATATCTGCGCGTAGGCAAGCAAGACGGACCCGTCGAGTCAATCAATTACCACGTAAACGATGTTCTCATTCAAATTCGGAATATTGAGTTCACGGGGGCAGCCGACGCCGATCTGCCAGCACTCGAAGCTGCAGTGAAAAGGCTTCCCGATCGCGAATACTCCCGCAGCCGCCTCAGCCAGCTCGTCCAGCGGCAGCTTCTTCCCGTCTACTACGAGCACGGCTATCTGAAAGCACAGTTCGGCGAGCCGCAAACCAAAGTCGTGAAGCAGCCGGCAGCCGAGAACGAAGACGGCCCGCGCAATCAGACCGTGGTCGATGTCACCTATGCGGTCACGCCCGGCCCGCAATACAGGCTGAAGAGCCTGGAGTGGTCGGGCAATCACGAGTTTCCTACCGAGGCTCTGCAGAAAATGGTTCGCGCCGAACCCGGCCAGCCGGCCAACACCATCCGCCTGGGAGACAACCTGAAGGACATCCAGAAACTCTACGGCTCCAAAGGATTTATCACCGCCACGATCAAGACGAACGCCCGCTTCGACGACGCTTCCAGCACGGTCTCCATTCGACTCGAGGTTACCGAGGGCTCCATATATCACATGGGCGAACTCGAATTCCGCGGCCTCGACAACAGCCTGACCGCGAAACTCCGCAGTGCGTGGAAGATCCGCCCCGGCGACGTTTACGACTCGACCTATCTCAGTGAGTATTTGCCCGCAGCCCATAATCTGCTGCCGCCGACCTTGGACTGGGATGTGGCGTCACACGTGACCGCAAATTTGCGCGACAAGACGGTCAACGTCGACCTCATCTACTCGGTGAAAGCGCCAAAATGAAGCCTTCCGCGATCGCCGAGCGCGTTTGTTCGGTTTTTGGAACAGATTCTTGGATTTTTCCCGAAATGGTCCCAGTCCGGTATTCTTAGATTTTCTTTGAATCGACATTGGCAAGCATTGCATCCCGTAGGATTAGTGAAATCAGGGTGCTAGCGGCTCGCTGACCTTATTTCCGGTTAGCAAGCCGCGTCGATGGCGACGCGAAACGATTTTGGCACATGACTTAGCCCGGGCCCTCCCCCAACACAATCCGGGCACAAAGCGGGGATGCGCGCCAGCGCTCCCCGCATTTCTCTTTCTCAGCCCACTGGGGACTAGGCTGCGAGGACCCTCAAGGGCTAAAGCCTGGATCATTTGCGACTCCGATCAGAACGGCTGAAGACGAACCATTCCCAAAGCCGTTTTATTAGGATGGCTTCTTGTAACTTCCCGCAGAATGGGTCATCCTCTAATCCAGAGGCTGCCCCCCCGCGAGGCTCCGGTGCCAGCCCACAAGGAGAATCTGAGATGAGAGAACGATTTCGGAGATTGGAATTTCTTCTGTTGACCCTGATCTTGATTTTAGGCCTAGCTGGCTCCTCCGCCTTCGCGGCTAAAGCGAAAACCTTTACCGGGAAAGTCAGTGACTCGATGTGCGGCGCCAAGCACATGGAATCGAATGACGACGCCGGCTGCACCCGCGTCTGTGTCGGCAAGGGAGCAAAGTACGCTCTGGTGTCAGGCGACAAGGTCTACACTCTCGACACCAGCAATAAGGCAGCTTTGGCGACTCTGGACAAACAAGCGGGCGCCAAAGTCACAGTCACGGGAACCGAAAGGGACAGCACCATCACAGTGACAAGCGTGACCGCCGCGCCCTGAATTGCCTCCCTGGATTGGCCGTCTTGATGTGACTCCATTCGTCATTTTGCGGGGCGTCCCTCCGGCGCTCTCCGCATTTTTTCGTCTCATCCCGTAAATTCATATTTCCTTTACAAAGCATTGTGTTAGATTGTGCATTCTCAATACTGAATTTTATTTTCGGAGGATCACCGATTTGGGCAAAGACATGGTTCCGAAGCGGATTTTCTTTACCAAGGGAGTGGGGAAACACCGCGAGCGGCTGACTTCGTTTGAATTGGCGTTGCGTGACGCCGGTATCGCTGCCCAGAATTTGGTTCGAGTCTCTTCTATTTTTCCGCCAAACTGCAAGCTGCTCGCCCGCAAGGAAGGGGTAAAGTACCTGCATCCTGGGGAAGTAGTTTTCGCCGTGGTCGCGGAAAATTCCACGCGCGAACCCCACCGGCTGCTGGCCTCGTCGATTGGCGTAGCCATTCCCGCAGACCGCAATACGTATGGTTACCTCAGCGAGCACCATTCCTTTGGCGAGACCGAAGATGCCGCCGGGGAATATGCGGAGGAACTGGCCGCCGAAATGCTCGCGACCACGCTCAACGTCGAATTCGATCCCGACCGTTCCTGGGATGAGAAGAAGCAGATCTACCGCCTATCGAACAAAATCGTGCGAACCGCAAACGTAACTCAGTCCGCCGTGGGCGACAAGCGTGGCCTCTGGACCACGGTGATCGCCTCGGCCGTCTTGATTTTCGACTGAGAGGCTTGCTGTGAGGGCGAGCACGTGCATAAGACCCGCAGCCTAACTGGCAGACCATTGGCATAGCTGTCGTCGCGGAGGATACTATGCCGGAATCCTCAACAAACACCTTCGGTTCACCGACGCCGGTCTTCCGCGTCAAGAACGTGGACGCCAGCATCGCTTACTACCTGGATGCTCTGGGTTTCGAACTGCGATGGCGGGCAGGCGACGGATTTGCCTGCGTGGCGCGAGACAAGTGCTCCATCTTCCTCACCAATGACAATCAAAGCCAGCCGCGCATGTGGGTATGGATCGGCGTGGAGGATGTCCGCTCACTGCACAGCCACTACGTGACGACCGGCGCAAGAATCCGGAACCCGCCCAACAATTTCGAGTGGGCCGTGGAGATGCAGGTCGAAGACCTGGACGAAAACGTCCTACGCATTGGCTCCGATCCGGAAAAAGAAAAGCCGCTCGGCGTTTGGCGGGATGCTGCCGGGATTCGCTGGAGACATCTGGGCAATCAGAGATATGAGCGGGTCGATTGAGCGAGAAAGAAACGCGCGGGAGGCCATGCTCCGTCAGGAGTTTTTACTTTGGATCGATTTACAAGTATTTGAATCTAATGATGTTGGGCAAGAGGACGGAGCTGGCTGGTTGTCAAAAGGAGTAAAACTTTAGTAACGGTATCGTGAACCGAATGTAATGTTCCGTTAACACCCATTGGTTATTATAGATGTAGCAGGAAAGACTCAGATCGAGGAATAGACGTGGACATCGAAACACGCAGAAAGAAGCAACAAGCCCTGATGGTACAGCTCGTAGAGCGTAAGGTGCGATCCCGCGCTAAGCAACTCTACGAGACACGCGGTCAGGAGGAAGGTCAAGCTCTGCAGGATTGGTTTCAAGCAGAGTCGGAAGTCCTTGGAAACAGTATTCTTGCGCCGCTTTATCGGCGATTGCGAACCGGCAGTCACGACGTCCGGGAGAACGACTCCGCCCAGAAGTTTGCGGCTGAAGAGTCTGCCACCTGCTAGAGCAACGCCTAATTTGCAGTTGAACTGATCCTGATGCCTTGGATCCTCATACCGGGGGGCGTCGTGAAAGCCTCTGTGCGCCCCAGCGTCCTTTGTGGTTGATGCCTTTTGCCGTTACTTCCTAACCGCAGCTTTCGTCCCTTTGCGCGAACTGCCTCCCTTCCTGGATTTGTCCAAGCGTTCGATCACTGCGGCTACGATAATCGGCAGGCCCACGGTCGCATCCACGAAGACCTCGCCAAACTTCCCGCCTTCCGACGGCGGCACAAATTTGCCCCAGGAAATCGCCTCGCTGTAGGGACTGCCGGACAGTCCTCCCCAATAAACTGGCTCGGGGCAAATCCTAAGCCCGTAGTGATAGCGCTTTAGAGGCACGTTCTCTCCCAACCGCCGGTGCCTGAGTTCGATGAACGGGCCAAACTGCTGCGACCAGTTGCGCGGTACGCCGCCGCCGATGGTGAAAATACCAAGCTTCTTCTGCCGCAGCAGAGTCGCGGCAAAGTGCTCCAGATCCTCGAATGGATCGAATCGAATCTTGTATCTTCCCGTCGATTCCCTCAGCCGGTTGTTCAGCGCCGTGTCGAGACCCATTTCTGAGTCGGTGAACGCCGGCACAAAGACCGGTACGCCCTGCTCATATGCAGATTTCAGGATCCCCCGCTGCCCCTGATTGCGCTTCGCCAGATATGCGCCAATAGCATGATTCAGCTTGTAGGAGCACATCACCTCATTGTGGTCCCAGGCCTCGAGCACGGCGGCCATGACCTCCTCGACGTCGTCCAGATTCTGTTCGGGCTCGAGAGTGTCATAGACGCGGTTGTAACCCTGCTCGTAAAGTTCCTCGTCGGAAACCTCCGGATTGGCGCGAAAGTGCGCCCGCCCGGTTGCTTCGACCAGGCCGTGCGCCATGAGCGCGCCGGTGGAAACGATCGCGTTCACAATGCCGCGGTCGATCAACTCGGTGACAATCAAACCCTGCTTGGCCACGGTCATCGCGCCAGCCAGCGTCATCACGATGAAAGCGTCTTCGTCGAGTGCCATGGCTTCGAGCACGTCTGCGGCCTCGCCGAGCTGGCGTCCGGTAAACGCGGTTTTGGACATCGCCCGCACCAGATCGTCGATCGACTTCACCTTACCGAGATCCAGCGGCTCCAGCGGAACCAGCCGGTCTTCGATGGGATTGTGCAGACGACGGTCTTTGCCTTCGCCGCCGGAGCCTTGTCCCGCCTGATTCGAATGCTGTTTCGAATTGCTATGATTGCCTGGTTTCAAACGAAACCTCCCAAGCTGAATGCAATTTGTTCCCGATGAACTACTCTACAGCAACCATAAGACTCGACGCCACGCGCGGTCGCCAGGTATGGCGATTTGTCAGTTACACTCCCAAGCATGGCCGGCAAACGCACCTTCGAAGACCAAATCGCCGCGCTTGAAGCGCTTCGCCAGGCGCCCGAGGACGGTCGCGTCGAGCCGTTGCGCAAGGCCTTAGCCCATCGCAACAACTTCATCGCAGGGAAAGCCGGGGACCTGGTGCGCGAATTCCGAATTAGTAAGCTGGTTCCGGATTTGCTGAGTGCTTTCGATCGCTTCTTCAAGGATCCGGTGAAAACAGACCCGCAATGCTGGGCCAAGAACGCGCTCAGCCGCGCCCTCGCCGCGCTGGATTACCAGGAGGCAGACGTTTACCTGCGCGGCATGCGGCACATTCAGATGGAGCCGGTCTGGGGTGGACAGTCCGACACGGCCGGAACTTTGCGCGCTACCTGCGCGCTGGCACTCGTTCCCTGCCGCAGCCTCAGCGAGATTGATCTGCTGGCGCACCTGCTCGAACTGTTCGCGGATAAAGACAAAGGCGTCCGAGTCGAGGTGGCGCGGGCGATCGAACAAGTGGGCTCACCCTCAGCGTCGCTTCTGCTACGCCTGAGAGCCATTCTGGGCGCGGACGAGCCCGAAGTCTTGGGCGCGTGTTATAGCGGAATCCTTCGGTTGGAGGGCGTCAGGGCAATTGCATGGGTAGAACGTTTTCTGGCTAGCGCGGACGACAACGCCGCCGAAGCGGCGCTCGCCATTGCCGGTACACATTCTCCTCAGGGCTTCCAGGCCTTGCGAGAAGGTTTCGCGAAAGCGGATGATCCGTGGTGGCGTTCGGTTCTGCTCTCGGCGATCGCCCTCACGCGCCAAGATGCGGCGCTGGAATTTCTGCTGGATCTGGTCCGCACGGAGTCGCTAAACGCGGAAGGCGCGATTGAAGCCATTCTCCGGTCGATGCCGTCAGCATGAAACGATGAAGCGCCTCGAAAAGCTGGTTGCTTCCAACCCCCGCCTGGCGCGTGTTTTCGCCGCCAACCAAGAGAAGTAAACGAACAGATATCCGCATCCGGTTATGACAGCGAAGCGCTCCGCACACGAAAAAGCCCGGACCAAAAGGCCCGGGCTTGGCATTGCCGACGAATGCACCAGTCGTGAACGTGAGTTACCGCAGGATGTCAAGAGTGACGGTCGTCGTATGAGTCACTCCTCCTCCCGTGGCCGTGATGGTAATAGTGCGATTTCCAGTTCTGGCGTTCCGGCCCACCTTGACTGTCATGGTCGACGTCCCCGAGCCTGGCGCTGCGATGGAGCTGGGGCTGAAGGTGACCGTTTGCGCGCTTCCCTGTCCCGAAGCGGACAGGCTGATAGCCGAGTTGAAGCCGCCAGAAACTGCCGTTGTAATTGTCGAGGTGCCGGAGCTTCCTCTAGCAACGCTAATCGACGTGGGCGATGCGCTGACGGTGAAGTTCGGGGTGGTTCCCGTTACGGTCAGCGAGACCGTGGCGGTTTCGACAGTGCTGCCCGAAGTTCCGGTCACCTTGATGCTGTACGTGCCGGCGGCCGTGGATGAGGCCACGGTCATCGTCATCGTCGAGGATCCAGCTCCTGTAATCGAGGTTGGATTGAATGTTACGGTCACGCCGGTCGGCTGGCCACTGGCAGACAACGAAATGCCCGAGTTGAATCCGCCCGTCACCGTGCTAGTAATGGTGGACGTTCCTGAGTGCCCTTGCGCCACCGAGACTGAAGTGGGCGAGGCGGAAAGGCTGAATCCGGGACCGGACGAACTTCCAGCGAGAGCGGCGATCAGGCCGGAGCCATTCGGGCTGCCCCAGCCCGTCGCCAGATCGTAGCCGGTCGTTGCGGAAAAGCCATTGCTGCCGCTGGTCACGTCATGAAAATCCGCGCCGTAGTTCGAGCTCAAGCCAATCGCGTACAGACTTGGATTGATGAAGCCCACGGTGTGATTGCCGTTGGCAACTGCCTGCTGATTCACCAGAGCCAGATAGCCAGCCCACATGGGCGCTGCAAAGCTGGTGCCGCCATAGTTGTTGGCAGTGCAGGTAGTCTGGTCGGCGCAAACGTAAAAGGTGAAATTCGCATTCGCCGAAACGTCAGGAGCATTGCGATAGGTTTTCGAGCAGTTCGAGCACCCGGCGGCCGTGGTGGTTTGCCAGGAAGGGATTGCATAATGGTTGGGCGAGATGCCGCCTCCGCCATCCACCCACGCGGTTTCCGAACTCCACGGACCGCCTGCGCTGCTGGTGTCTAAGTCTGTGCCACCTACCGAGGTGACATAAACATCATCCGCCGGAAAAATTGCGGACGACGATTTCCACGCTCCGCTGTCGCCCGCCGCCTGAAACAGATTCTGGCCCTGCGCGGCGAACTCCTGGAAGTATGGATTGTCGGTGTTGGGATCCGCCGGGCTCCACGTCCACGAAGAGCTCAACTGCGCGTTCAGAGGATTGGCTGTAGCCATGGCGTTGAAAATGGAGGCATCAGTAGATCCGACGTACATCACCAGACTCGACATCCCCGGAGCCATGCCCAGGGCCTGAGTCATATCCAAAGTCTGTTCCGTGTCATCACAACTGGGGTAAACGCAACTCGCGCTGGTCCCGTCGGTGGACTTGAGAGTGACGGGGACGTTGTTGGTTTGATGAGCGTTCGTGAAGTAGGTATTGAGATCGGCCAAATCCGTGCCGTAGTACTCCAGCAATCCCAGCGATTGTCCGCTTCCGGTGAGGGATCCGCCATAATATGCGGCTCTCATATCGCTGCCTAAGAAAGAAGCGGACGGACCGGACCCGGTAGTGGCGTTGGACCTCGCGTTCAGAGCGCGATGAAAGGCGGGCTGTGGAGTGGAATAGTTGTCCAGGCCCGCAATGTGCCACAACTGGATAGTCAGGTTCGGCGTGGGTTCGCGGTCCGGGGCATAGAAGGTGCGGTCTTCCGTGGGATGCTGATAGACGCCCATGCTTACATGGAAAGCCTGCTCAATGTTGGCCACTGAACCGGTGACGTCCACGTTCACGCGATTCGGCGAAATGCCGACAACCTTAAGACCGTTGTCGGTCGCGAAACGAATCACCGAGTCGTAGTCTTCCTGGGTAGGACCAAACCGTGACGCGAATTCTTCGACCGTGAGAAACTGGCGATAAGACGGACTGGAGGGGTCGTAGAGGGTCTGGAGAAGGTCATCGAGTTCGGGCTGATTGCGCAGCGGCAGAACCAGCGCAAGACGCAGGGATTGCGTTGCCGGCAGGTGTCCGAGCAACGGGGCCTGCCCATTAAGCGTGGCTTCGCGGACGTGACGTGTCGATAAGGGCAGTGACTGAGCGTGGCAAACGCTCACAACCGACGCCAGCGCGACGATCGTCAGCAAAGAGATGCTTGGCTTTCGAATCATAATTCTCCTTTGTCTGGGTATCCGAAATACGGGTTTGATTTTGGGCCGGTTGTCAGGCCGAAGACTCCTGTGAGTGAATTTGAGAGGGAGGTCGATTGTCCCCGCCAGCGCCGATCCGCGCCGGTCTTAAGGAAATTGCAAAACATTCTACTTCACTGTTATGTGAATGTTTAACGGAATTCCCGTTCAGTTCTATTTTCCGAACAAAGCCGGAACGCCGGTTATACGTCGGCTAAACATCGTTCCAGGAGAGTTTTCAGACTTCTGCGCGCTCTGCATAAGAAGTGCCGAGTGAAATCCGAGGTCTGAAGTCCGGGCTCGGGTGGGATGCTATATTGATCGCGGAGGCCGAGGCGTGCCGCCTGAAAGATTTCGTGTGGCCCTGGTGCAGATGTCCTGCGGACCGGAGCCGGAACAAAATTTGGAGAAGGCGCTGAGCCGCATCGCAGACGCGGCCGGACGCGGCGCCAAGGTGGTCTGCCTGCCCGAACTTTTCCAAACCCAGTATTTTTGCCAGCGCGAAGATCATTCTCTGTTCGATCTGGCCGAACCTATCCCTGGCCCTATAACCGAAAAACTCTCTGCTGCCGCACGCAGCCACGGCGTCGTTCTGATCGCATCTCTGTTTGAAAAGCGGGCGGCGGGCGTTTATCACAATACAGCGGCCATCTTCGACAGCGATGGCTCCTTGCGTGGTCTCTACCGCAAGATGCATATCCCGGACGATCCGCTGTACTACGAAAAGTTCTACTTCACTCCCGGAGACTTGGGCTTCCGCGCGCTGGACACCAGCGCCGGACGCCTTGGGACGCTTGTTTGCTGGGACCAGTGGTACCCGGAGGGCGCGCGCCTGACCGCGTTACAAGGCGCTCACGTGCTATTTTATCCAACCGCAATCGGCTGGCATCCCGCGGAGAAAGCTGAGTTCGGCGTGGCCCAGCACGACGCCTGGCGCACCATCCAGCGGTCCCACGCCATTGCCAATGGCGTTTACGTCGTCGTGGTAAACCGCGTTGGCTTCGAGACCGGAAACATTCGCGGCAAATCCGCTCCCGGCCAGGGCCTTGAATTCTGGGGTGCCTCTTTCTTCTGCGATCCCTTCGGGCGAGTGCTGTCGGAGGCATCGCATGATCGCGAGGAAATACTCATCGGCGACGTTGATTTGAAAGCCCTGGAGGACATCCGCCGTAATTGGCCTTTCCTGCGCGACCGCCGCATCGACAGCTACGCTTCGATTACCAACCGCTTAATAGACTAGGAAACCTTCCTGTGGCCAAAGGCTCGCGCAGACGTTCAAGTAATGCTTTAAGTGTAAGCGATTCCGGTGAGGCTGCACGCGGCTATCGCATGCCCGCGGAGTGGGAACCTCACTCTGCCACGTGGCTGGCCTGGCCGCACTACCACGACGACTGGCCGGGAAAATTCGAGCCTGTTGCGTGGGTCTATGCCGAAATCATTCGAAACCTGGCCAGGCATGAACGCGTCGAGCTGATCGTCAACAGTGCATCCGCCGCCGGGCAAGCGCGCAAGGTCCTAGAGCGAGCTGACGCACTCTCCGCGAATATCCGCTTTCACCGCTGGCCCACCAACCGAGTCTGGCTGCGCGATTCAGGCTGCATTTTCCTGGCGCCGCAGCCGGACTCCGCCCGGCCGGACAGCCGGGGGCGGCTGTCCCCACATGAAACCAGACTTGCTCTCAAGTTTCGCTTCAATGCCTGGGCAAAATATTCCAATTGGCGTCAGGACGAAAAAATCGGCAGCCTGATGGCGAAGGCCGCCCATGTTCAAGAGATTCATCCCATCGCTGCCCGCGAGCGGATTGTCCTGGAAGGCGGCTCGATCGACGTCAACGGAGTTGGCACAATACTGACCACGGAGGAATGTCTTCTCAGCAAAGTGCAGGAGCGCAATCCTCACATGGCACGCATCCACTACGAAAAGGCCTTTGCCGATTACCTAGGCGCGCCGCACACCATCTGGCTGGGACGCGGCATCGCCGGCGACGATACCCACGGCCATGTTGACGACCTGACGCGCTTCATTTCACCCGACACTGTCGTCACCATGGTGGAACCCGACTCTAAAGATGTGAACCATTCGCCGCTGCGCGCCAACTTGCGCCGCCTGCAAGCGGCCCGCGATCAAAATGGTAAACAGCTCACCGTCGTTGAATTGCCCATGCCGCAGCCGGTGATCTTCGAGGGCCGCCGCCTTCCCGCCAGCTATGCCAACTTCTACATCGCCAATGGAATCGTGCTGGCGCCCGTCTTCAATCGTCCCAACGATCGGCTCGCGCTTAACACGCTGGCGCAACTGTTTCCGAAACGCGAAATCGTCCCCATCTATTCCGGCGATTTCATCTGGGGCCTGGGCGCAATGCATTGCATGGCTCAACAGCAGGCGTAAGTCAGGTGTCAGCTCTCAGCCGTCAGCAAAAACCTGAGCATGCAGGATCTGGATTGTTTTCTGATTCAGGAAATGCGGCGCCAGGCGCTGGGAGGCGCTAAGCTAATAGGTGACCGCTGATAGCTGATAGCTATCTTTTGTACTGCGTCGGCTGCGGCCCTTTTTCCAGCGTCTTGCGGTCCCAAATCCAGCCTTCGCGGGTGTAGCTGGCGAGTTCGAAATCCTGGGTGAGCTCGAGGGCATCGACGGGACAGGCATCTTCGCACAGGCCACAGAACATGCAGCGGCTCAAGTCATAGGTAAATTCAGTGAGTTCCTTACGCCTGGTTTGCTCGTTGCGCGCGCTCGAAACCACGATCAGATTCTCCGGACAAGCCAACGCACACAAGTCACAGGCAATGCACATGGTCTCGTCGGTGTCAGGATTCACATTCAACCGTGGCGCTCCGCGATAGCGTTCCGCCACTTGCGGGCGCTCAAGGGGATATTGCTCGGTATAAATTTCCTTGGGATCCTGATAGCGGAATGTGATCTTCAACCCCTGCAGCAGGTTGACGAGAAACACTTTGCGAAGCAAACTGGGCAGGCCCATGATGCAGATAGCTTACCACTGTCGGGCGAATCGCCAAAACCAAGTGCACGCCGCTGCGGGGCTTTGAGGGGCGTCATCCAGAGCGGAGCCGTTTTTCAGGCGGAGCGATGGATCTCAGGCTCAACCGGCGCGGGAAGGTCCACGCGATCCCCCTCTGAACCGGGAAAATCTCACCGTTATTATTCCTAAACGTCTAAGCGAATGACACAGTCTTGCTCAAGTAGAGACCTGAAGGAGAGGCGAGTTCTGACGGAACTTTCCTAACGATTGTTCCGTAACCTATTACGTGAGGATGTCATGAAGGCGTATTTCACAAATCTTCCGACGAGAACTTGGTTGCTGTTCGTTATACCCGCGGTCGTGATCGCCTACCCGGTAATTCGCATGGTGGTCCCGGCGGTGGTTCATGCGGTGGTGCCAGAAGCCGTGCGAGCGGTGCTGAGTGTGATTTAAGTTCTCGGCGGGCGATCCGGCGTTTACCCGTCACTTTTCCAGTTCGGCGGCCCATTCCTGCGTTTCAGCACTGAATGATTTAGAATGCGAAGCGGAGCGTCCTTCGAGTGTCCCCACAGAAACCCCCGCCTTCCGAGCGCCCTAACCCCGAGGACCGAAGACCTGAGACCGCTCCCAATGAATCTCGTCCGGACGAACGTTGCCCGGACGAAGTCTGGATGGAAGAGGCCCTGCGCTGCGCCCAGCGCGCGTCAGAAGCGGGAGAAGTCCCGGTGGGTGCCATCGTCGTACGCCAGGGCCAGATCGTGGGGCGCGGATGGAACCGCAACCTCACCGATTCCGATCCCACCGCCCACGCCGAGGTCATCGCGCTGCGCGAAACGGGTGCCACCGTTGGTAACCATCGTCTGGAAGATTGCGAGCTGTTTGCTACAATTGAACCGTGCGCGATGTGCGCCGGCGCTCTGGTGCATGCCCGCATCAAGCGTCTGGTGTATGGCGCGGATGACCCCAAGGCCGGCGCTGTCCATTCGGTGATGCAGGTCCTGAATCATCCGCAACTGAACCATAAGATCGAGGTTCGCGGCGGAGTCTTGGGCGGCCGCAGCGCGGACATGCTACAAACGTTCTTTAGGAGCCGTCGTTAGTCGCTGGCCGATAGTCGTTGGTTCGTTAGTACTTGACGATAGTCCTCCGTCAACCAAGCGCCTGTCATTCCGAGCGCAGCGAGGAATCTGCTTTTTGCTGATAGCTGACGGCTGATAGCTGAAAGCTGCTTTCCGGAGAGGTGCGTGAGTGGTTGAAACGATCCGCCTCGAAAGCGGACATACCTTAACGGGTATCGTGGGTTCAAATCCCACCCTCTCCGCCATTTACCTTCCCGCACTACTACTGTCCTTCCTTCTGCCCCGCGGCAAACACCGTCCAGGGGCCAGCCTTCATATCCCGCAGTAGAGGCTTTTGCCAGGCAAATTCCGGGTGATGTTCCAGGTAGTCGGCAGCCAGAAAATCCGCGCCGCAGGGGTGTCCCGCTCTCGCCACAAAGCTCATCTTCGCGGTCATGGCGCTGTCGGTCGCCTTTCCCTGGACCGCGCCGCCCGGGTTGTAGGCATCCCAGCCCCACTCCTTCACGCCACGCGAAGATGCATCCACATGTCCGCACAACGAACGTTCATTGGGCTGTGCCTTCTTCTCGAAGCTGTCGAAATGGTCTGACAGGAACTGCTCTGCCATGGTGACATCAATCTTTCCCTTGTTCTGCTTCATCTCTTGTTCCCAACGCGCGTGTCGCGCATTCATCGATGAAGACCCATCGTTCGGATTGAAACCGCTGGTTTCTTCCTGAATCAACTTCGGATCGCGGGGGAAATTCGAGCTTACGAAATATCCATCCTTGGTGCGCCATAGCGGAGTGTTCTTCAGGCCGAGTTCCAAGTAGGCGATCTCGCCGGTCTTGCGGTCGCCGATGAGCCAGTCGTTGGCGTATCCACCGTTGTTGCCCTCTTTGATCATCCGCACGTAGTCGTCAATGTTGTTGGCATATTGCAGCGCCTTGCGCGAACGCATGAATTCCGGCTTGCCGTTCGGGTCCCAGCCTTCAAACTGCGTGATCGTGGTTTCGGTAATCATCATGCCGGCGGAGTTCACGCCGAAATCGTCATCGCTGGTAATCACACCGGGAAAGCCGTCCATCAGAATGCGGTTGCCGTGCTCCGGTTGAATGTCGAAGATCACCACCCAGCGTTCGCCGGCGAGGTAGCTGGTCCAGTTGTTGTGCGCGATCACAATCTGGTGATCTTTGGTCATGCTGCCGGTAGCAATAAACGCGCTGCAATTTCCCGGGGCGGCGAGCTTCGGCGACTTGGCGGATTTTTGTTGCTTGTTCAGCCACGGAACGTAGTAATCGGGAACTTCTTCAAAGGCGTTGAGCGCCACAATGTCGTACACATCGAGATCGACGCCATGGGCTTTCACTCCATCGGCAATGCCCTGCAGTTCCTGCTGATATTCGGCATCGATATGAGGCCAAAGCATCTGCCGCGCCGTGGCTCGGAAAAATTCCCAATCGCGCTGCGTCTGATGCGTGTCGAACATTTTGATTGCCGCAAAAGCGTCTGCAATCTCCGGTGCCAGCAAATATCCGTGCTGAAAGCCGATGTCGGATGGGGAGCCTGCCAGGTGAACGTAAGTCCATCCGCCCTGCTGGAAGCGATAGGCTTTCTGCAACCTCGCGTCGGACTCGCCCGAAGCGGCTAACGTCGCGCCTGTCAAAGCCAATATCAAGCCAAGTACGTATTCCTTACGCACAAGCATTGTGAACATGAGTTCCTTTCAGGATATTGTCCATGCATCGACGCAACATTCTAACGCCGTGCCGCGTCTCAGTCTTTTCCAGGGGCTAAATCCCAGCTTCATTTCAACACTCTACGCGGCCTGAAGGGCCGCTCTTCCACAACGCTGCTAGATATCTGTCCGCTGCTCTGGATGCCGGGTCAGATACCAGCAAGGCAGCCATCCCTGGTGCGGAAACAGCGCGTTCACGCAAGTCTGAGCCTGCGGAGGGTCGAAGATGAACTGCGTCTTGCCGTTCTTCTGCAGCACGGCGTAGTAATGATTCACCGTCACCGAGCCATAGGCGTTCCGGTGGGTTGCCGCGCGGATGCGAAAGACGGCATAGTCCAGGCCAAATGCCACAGCCGCCACCGCGGCAACGCCGAGAATCACGGCGAAAAATAGCCGTCGCAGCCGCACTCTCAGGTTGGGGGCAGATGTCGAAGGCACGCCGCCAGATTATAACCCTCGCTCCGCCGTTCCCTGCCGTCAAGGTTTGACAACTCGCCCATCCGGCAGGCAAACTACCGCATTCGCCGGGAATCGCTTCTGGCGAGCGCCTGCTGCGGCTCCGGGAGGCAGATTCATCGTGCAGGTCTTATAATCGGTGTGACACTTCGTCCATGGCCATGACCGAGCAACGGGTCTCGTACACGCTCGACTCCTCGTTGGAGACGATCGACAATGCGGAGGAGAAGGCCACCATCGTTGCTACCGAGCTTGGTTTCCCCGACGATGAAGTGATGCAGATTTCCATGGCCGTGCGCGAGGGCGCGGTCAACGCCGTGTTGCACGGCAACGCCTATGCGCCGGACAAGAAAGTCACTCTCGCCTTCGAGCGCACCGGCAACGATCTCGTGATTACGATTCGCGATCAAGGCGCGGGGATGGATCTGAGTAAGATTCCCAACCCGCTGGCCCCCGAGAATCTGCTCAAGACTTCCGGGCGCGGAATTTTTCTTATGCGCTCGTTTATGGATGTGGTCGAAATCCGGCCCTCCCAAACGGGCACCGAACTCAAACTCATCAAGCACGTCCACGGGTCATCCGCGGGCGGCAAGGAGGCTTCCCAGTGACCATGAAGGTTAGCAGTCGGCAAGTGGATGGAGTTACGATTGTGGATTGCAGCGGACGCATCACCCTCGGCGAAGGCAGCGTCATTCTGCGCGACACGGTGCGCGATATCCTGGCCAAGGGAAACAAGAAGATTGTTCTCAATCTTCAGAACGTCAACTACATCGACAGCTCAGGCATCGGCGAACTGGTCAGCGCCTTCACTACGACGAAAAATCAGGGCGGCGAATTGAAACTCCTGAACCTCACCAAGAAAGTGAACGACCTGCTTCAGATCACCAAGCTCTACACCGTCTTCGACGTGAAAGACGACGAAGCCGCCGCCGTCAAGTCGTTCAAGTAGAGCTGTCGCTCGTTCTGCCAAGTCTGGGTGCCCCATTTCTCGCCTCCTTTGCGAGAAGTGGGGATTTCGCCCAGTTTCATTCTGGAACAATCTGTATATTTATTTCCTTCCCTCACAGAAATTCCACCGCTACATTTCTAAAATCAAGCTATGTCGCGAGATAGCTCTAATCCCATATCGAAACATGTGGGGACAGCGGCCTCCGGCTGTCCGGCCGGGCAAAGCCCGGCGGCGCTCCGACGCTCGCGGCTGGCCAATGATCTCGTTCTCGGCCTGATCGTTCTTTTGGCGCCGTTGCTCCACGCCTCCGACTGCATTCCCTTCCAGGAAGCGAGCCAACACATTGGCGAAACAAAATGCGTCGCCGGCAAAGTGCTTAAAGTAAAAGCAGGGGCCAGAGGCGTTCATTTCCTCGACTTCTGCGAAGATCAGATGGCCTGCCCTTTCAGTGTCGTGGTCTTCCCTTCCGGATTGAAGGATGTCGGCGACGTCCGCCGCCTGGCGGGCCGCACCATTGAAATTCACGGAGCACTCAAACTCTATGACGGCCGCCCTGAAATCATCCTGAACCGGATCAGCCAGATCACCGGTGGCACCGCGATGATTCCGCCGCTGCCGAAAAATTACGACGTCGAAAATCGCGGCCACTACAGCGCCGGACACGTGCGACCCACCAAGAAGCCGGCGAAGGTTAAAGCCACGCCCAACACGACCGCCACGTATGGAGATGTGGAAAGCGCGGAACCGCCGGAGTAACCGGCATCCACCCTGGAAGCGAGCGTGAAGGCAACTCAGATTTCCACCGGTACATCCATTACCCGCATGTCCTGTGACATCCGCATCGGCACCTCGGGCTTTCACTACAAACATTGGAAGGGCCCTTTTTATCCGCAGAAGTTGCCCGCGTCGGCGATGCTTGATTTCTACGTCCAACACTTCGACACGCTTGAACTCAATAACAGCTTTTATCGCTTGCCCACCATCTCCGCCTTCGAATGTTGGCGCGATGCAACACCTGAGAATTTTATCTTCGCCGTAAAGGCCAGCCGCTTCATCACCCACAATAAAAAATTGAAGGACCCGGAAAATGCCGTCGATAATCTGCTGCCGCGCGCCACGCACCTGGGCAACAAGCTCGGCCCGGTGTTATTTCAGCTTCCGCCAAAATGGCGCGTGAACCCTGAGCGCCTGCGGAAGCTTTTGGAGATTCTGCCGCGCGATCTTCGATATGCTTTTGAGTTTCGCGAATTGTCTTGGATGAGTGCCGACGTCATCTCGATTTTGCGGGAGTTCAACGCCGCGTTCTGCATTTACGAACTGGCCGGATATCACTCGCCTCTTTCAATCACCGCGGACTTTACCTACGTACGCCTGCACGGCCCGGACAGCGGAAAATATCAAGGAAGTTATAGCGACCAGCAACTATCACAATGGGCGCGTCAGATCGAGACCTGGGCAAAAGAGCTCAAAGCCATCTACATCTATTTTGATAATGATCAGGCTGGCTGCGCCGCTGCCAATGCCCGACGTTTGAGAGAGATAATCTTCGGCGGCAGCCTCAAACGCGCCAGCTGAGAAGAGCAGTTCTCAGTCTCTGTTGCTGGTTGCGGTGTTTAGTGGAGTCATCCTGAGCGTAGCCGTTCTTCAGGCGGAGCAAAGAGCCTGCCCTGAGCGAAGTCGAAGGGATCTCGCGCGGAGCGCGCATATCTGCTTTCTCACACCATCCCTCTGCGCAACTCTGCCAGCGGATACTTCGTTCCCCGCCACTCAATCCCATCATTCCACAACGTGAAAATCATCGAGCGCAAAAGCGTATAGATGAATAGCACCGTGCTCACCGGATGCAGCAGGAAGTAGTACGCGGGTACAGCGGACCGCCAGGACATCCCGACATAAATCGAAAACATGGACATCAGCGCCATCCCATAGGGCACGCGCGCCCATCCCCGAGCCAGGAAAATGCCGAGAAACGGTCCAAAATTCAGAAACGCCAATCCGAACGCGGAAATCACCGTTCGCCACCACTGAAATGACAGCACCGCAAAGAAATTCTTGGTCAAGTTATTGACGACTCCCATCGCCCCTTTGGCCCAGCGGATTGAAATCAAATCTCCGCCAAACACATTGCGTTGCGCGAAGCCGGCCTTCTTCACCACCTTCCCGAGTTTCATGTCGTCAAGAACTTCCATGCGTAGCGCCGCATAAGTCCCTACGGCGTCATATACGCGGCGCCGCACCAGGTTGAACGCACCCACGCCCATGTGATCGTCGGTGCTGGGATCGGCCACTTTCCACGGCCGGTGTCCGAACATGAACATCGTCTGAAAAAACGCGATCATCATATACTCGCCGGGCCGCTTCATGATCATCCGCGGAAACAGAACCACATGATCGGCCGGTACGGATTCTGCATAAACCAGCGCTCGCCGCAGCGAATCCGGCTTGAAGAGCACATCCGCATCGGTAAAGAGCAACCAGTCGCCAGTCGCCTCGTTCGCCGCCGTCCACATGGCATGCGTCTTTCCCAGCCATCCAGCAGGCAGTTCCCTGTGATGAAGCACGCGGAAATTTGGAGGAAGCGGGTGCCCCGTACTTCTTGCGTTTTGTGCGAGAGAGCCTGCCCTGAGCTTGTCGAAGGGGCGGGGCTTTAGACCTATCCGTTCCATGATCGCGCCCGTCGAATCGGTCGAGCGGTCGTTCACCGCGATCACTTCATAATTGTCATAGTCCAAGGCCAGCAGCGTATTCAGCGCTTGCTCAATGATCTCTTCTTCGTTGCGGGCAGGAACAATGATCGACACGCGAGGGTTCCCCGCTGGCGAAACTGGATTCCGATCCCACTCCGGGCGGGAAACGTCCGCCACGCTGGGCATCCCGAGCGCTGCATCCACAATGCGCGAACCCCAGGCCAGCGCCAGAATCGTTCCCGCAATCCAGTGAAAGTAAATCACCTTAAGTCTTCCCTGCTGCGGCGGACGCGCCGTCAACCGCAACCGGGGGCGCAAACCTCATCCCATAGAACAGTATGGCAGAAGAAACTCCCATCGCGATCACCGGCAAAATAAATGCCGCTTGTAGCGATCGCTTATCCGCCACCCATCCCATCATGGTCGGCGAAGGCACATCGCCCAGAAGGTGAATGATGAAAATGTTCACCGCAAGCGCGGTGGCGCGAATGTGCGCACCTACGGAATTGATCACAGCCGCGTTTAGCGGAGCGGTATTGAGCAACAGAAAAAACGCAGATACTCCAATCGCGGGTATCATCAGCGGCCCTTTCACAAACAGCGCGACAATCATGACCGGCATTCCGAGCAGCATGCTTGCTGCCGAAACCAGATAATAGGAGCCTTTCATTCGCGGCAGGAGATAATCGCCCAGCCACCCCCCGGCCAGCGCCGCGACAATTCCGTCGATTACGATGATGATCCCGAAGGCAAGATTGGCCGCCTCCAACGTGTAGCCGCGCTCGCTATAAAGAAATTTCGGGATCCAGACCTGGATCCCGCCCAGAGAGAATGTCATCGCCGCCATGCCCAGCGTCGCCGTAAGGAACGCCGGATTGCGCGCCAGTCCTAGAATTGTTCCCCGCTCCGGCGTCTCCTCCAGCGAATCAAATTGCCCACGCTCCGGTTCCTTCAGAAACAGAACTGCGAGCGCCAGCACAAATCCCGGAGCCGCCGCAATATAAAATGGGAATCGCCATCCGTAATGCGGAGCCAGAGATCCACCCAGCAAATACCCCGCCGCCGACCCCACTGGAATCGCCAGATAAAACACTCCGAGGATACGTCCGCGCTTGTTCTCCGCGAACAGATCCGCCACGAACGTTGGCGCAATCGTGACAAACGTCGCCTCTCCCACGCCCACCAACGTGTGCCGGATCAACAATTCCGTATACGTATGCGTGACTGCGGTGAGCAGGGTGAGCCCGCTCCAGAACAGCGCACCGAGAACGATGATGAGCTTGCGAGAATACCGGTCGGCCAGCGGCCCGACAAACGGTGCCGCAATCATGTAGAAACCAAGAAACGCGCTGGTCAAATATCCGATCTGCGCATTGGAAAGATGGAATTCATCCTGCACCAGCGGCTGCACCGCGAACAGGACGTTGCGGTCCACATAATTGAGCAGATTCAGCGCCGTGAGAACAATCAGCGCGGTGCGTGGTTGGAGATCAGCTTGGGACACTGGTCGAGCGAATATAGCACGGACAAGGGCCTCAGAAGAGGTGCTTTCAATACCGGCTTACATTATTAACGGTTTACATTATTAACGCTTTACGTTATGATAACGGAGTGATCAAGACTTTCGCCGACAAGCTGACGGCGGAAATATGGAGAACCGGGAAGACGCGGGGATCACCACCAGCGAACGTAACGAAGCGGAAACTAGCCATGCTGGACGGTGCAGGAGCGTTGGAGGATTTGAAATGTCCTCCTGGAAACAAACTGGAGAAGCTCCGCGGAGATCGGCAAGGGCAGCACTGTATTCGCATCAACGACCAGTATCGACTTTGTTTTGTGTGGCGCGGTCACGATGCGTTCGAGGTGGAAATCACGGACTATCATTAGGAATCGGCAAGATCACTGAGGAATTGGCTATAACGTGAGATAATTATGAGTGTCGTCAGAAAAGGGCCACCAACCTGGAAAGTTCACCCCGGCGAAGTCCTGCGGGAAGAATTCCTTAAGCCGCTTGGGATCTCCGCTTACGAGCTAGCCAAGCGCCTTCACGTTCCCGCACCTCGCGTGAACGACATCGTACTCGAGCGCCGCGGCATCAGCGCCGATACCGCCCTCCGCCTGTCGCGCTTCTTCGGAACGACAGAGCAGTTCTGGCTGAACTTGCAGAACGCCTACGAAGTCAGCCGCCTCATGGCTGAGCAAGCCGCTGAAATAGAGCGCATCCAGCCGCGAGCCGCCTCCGCATCTCGCTAAGAAACCGAGTGCTTCACTCTGAACGCTCTCTCCCTTTTCGCCGCGGCCACTTCGCCACAATCGTCGTCGCAATCCCGCCTCGCGGACGAAACTCCCCTCTCACTTCCGCCCACACTGGTTTTGCCCATTTGACCACATCTTCCAAAACCTGGTTCACCACGTTTTCCTGAAAAATCCCCAGATTCCGGTAGCTCTGCAAGTATTCCTTCAGCGACTTCAACTCCAGACAGCTTTTGTCCGGCATGTACCGAATCGCCAACACTCCAAAGTCCGGCAGCCCAGTCTTCGGACACACCGAGGTGAATTCCGGATCATCTACGACAATCTCATATCCGGGAAATTGATTGGGCCAGGTCTCAATCGCCGGAAACTTCGTGTCCAGGCCGGCAGCGGCGTGCTCAGGCGTATAACGAGGCGATTTAGTCATTCCCCTATTGTAGCGTCCGACATTGGGGTGTTGGACGAAGCTGCACCCGGAGCCGCCCTGCCCGCATCCAACCAGATACCATGCCGGAACCCTGGCGGCGCAGCCGCGGCCTCTGGAATGGTAAATTACTACTTACAGTTATTCCTGCCGCACTGAAAGCTTACCGGTTGGCATCGACGAACAATTCGAAATCGCCGTCCCGCCGGCGGTGGATATGGCCCGCGTTTGCGCTGGTGGCGGTCTTAGGCGTGTTGTATTCCTATCTTCACCAGACTCCTTTGAAAGTGCGGGCCGCGACCGTCGAGCGTGGTCCCATCCGCAGTTTGGTCTCTACCAACGGTAAGGTTGAGCCCATTCAAAATTTCGAAGCCCACGCACCCATCTCGACCACGGTAAAGCGCCTGCTGGTGAAGGAGGGTGATCACGTGCGGAAAGGCCAACTCCTGCTGCAACTCGACGACGCCGACATTCGCACCCAAGCGGCCCGAGCCCAGGCGCAAGTCAAAACCGCGCAAGCCGATCAGTCCGCCCTCTCGACCGGAGGCACCCACGAAGAAGTGCTCACCTTGAACGCACAACTCACCAAAGCCCGGAGCGTGCGCGACGCGGCCCAGCGCAATCTCGATGCGTTCCGGCGCTTGCAGCAGGAGGGCGCCGCCTCCCCCGGCGAAGTTCGACAAGCCGAAGATACGCTGCAACGCGCGCAGGCCGACGTCACTTTGGCTGAACAAAAACAGAAAGACCGCTACTCCAAACCGGAAACTGCGCGCATCGAAGCCCAAGCCGCCGAAGCACAGGCCGCATATGACGCTGCCGAAGACGCTCTGCTCAAATCCAGCGTGCGCGCTCCCTTCGATGGCATGGTCTATTCTCTTCCCGTCAAGCAGGGAGCTTTTGTACAGGCGGGCGAGTTGTTGTTGCAGGAGGCCGATCTTTCCCGAATGCTGGTTCGGGCTTTCGTTGACGAGCCGGATGTGGGCCGTCTTCAGGTCGGACAAAAAGTCGAAATCATTTGGGACGCGCTCCCTGGTCGCACCTGGACCGGCACCGTCAATACCGTGCCCTCAACGGTGAAGCTACGGGTCTCAAGAAATGTTGGCGAGACCACTTGCGTTGTAGACAATCGTGACCTCCGCCTGCTGCCCAACATCAACGTGGGCGTTACCATCGTCGTAGCAGAGCACAGCAATGTGCTCACCCTGCAACGTGACGCTCTGCGCATCGATGAGGCCAAGCCTTACGTCTATAAAATTGTTGACCACCACGTGAAACGACAGCCCATTGAATTTTCCCTGCAGAACCTGACTCGAGTCGAAATTACGTCCGGACTTTCCGCAGGCGATGTCGTAGCTTTGCCCGCTGAGGAATCCAAACCACTCTTCGACGGCGCCGCCGTCAAGGTGGTTCCGTAGGCATGCGATCCGCAGTGTTTCATGATCATCTTCGGCTCGGTCAATTTTTGTTTGCTTTGCTTCTGTTTGCCGCTCCGCTGCAACCCGCGCGCGCAGCAAGTTCTCCCAAAGAGCTTTTAGCCGCCGGCGAGGTTGACAAAGTCATTCCGAATCTGGAGCAGCAGATCGCCCGCTCTCCCACCGATGCCGAATCTCATAATCTGCTCTGCCGTGCTTACTTCATGATCGAGGAGTGGGACCGCGGCATTCCAGCTTGCGAACGCGCCATCAAGCTTGACCCGGAAAAGAGCCTCTATCATCAGTGGCTAGGCCGTATCTATGGAGAGAAGGCAGCCCGCGCCGGATTCCTCTCCGCCGCCAGCTTGGCAAACAAAGTGCGCCTCTCGTTTGAACGCGCCGTCCAATTAGATCCAAAAAGTTGGGAGGCCCGAACCGATCTGGCAGAGTTCTATCTCGAAGCTCCGTCCATCATCGGGGGAGGCCAGGACAAAGCCCGCGGCCAAGCCGATGCTCTACTCTCGTTCAATCCGGCAATGGGACACTGGGTTCTGGCCCGCATTGCAGCAAAGAACAGAGATATGGCCGCCGCCGAACGTGAGTACAGGACCGCGATTGAAGCCAACGGGACGGCGGAGAACTGGCTGCACCTTGCTCAATTCCTGGCACACGTAAAACGCCTGGATGAAATGGAGCGAGCGCTTCGATCCCTGGAGTACAACCCGGTCGGCCGCGCCGATGCGCTCATGGATGCCGCCAGCCTTTTGCTGCACACCGACCGCGATCGTCCCCTTGCGGTCCGCCTGTTGCGCCGTTATCTGGCGCTTCCCGTCGAGGAGGGCCCGGCTTTCAAGGCGCATGACTTTCTCGGCCAGTTATTGGAAAAAGAAGGAGACCGCCACGGCGCCGCCGAACAATACCGCGCCGCCCTCGCCCTCTATCACGCCTACGCTCGTGCACAGGAAGATTTGAAGCGGGTAGAACCTTGAATGCTTTCGCGCATCGCAGGCGCCCTTGATCGTCTGCCCTTCGCGATGCGGCGGTTTTAGTCTTCGTGATGCCTCCGCTGTCGCGGACATTTAAAATCTCGCCGGCATCCCATAATTCATGAAATCATTTTCCCGGAAGAGATCGCACTGAGAAGAGATCGCACTGAGAAGAGATCGCGCTAGCAAGATAGTTCATGAAGATCGCTCGACTAACATCATCCCGAAAAGATCGCTCGGAAAGGGTCGCAATGAAAACTTCCTGCCGCTGTGTACACACCGCAAAGTGGATTCTGGCATTCCTTCTTCTTCCCGCTTCGCTCGTGGCCGAACCGGTTTCTCTTAAACGCGTCGTCGAGCTTGCGTTGGTCCACTCCACTGCGGCAGCCATCGCGGCAGCCGACGAGGTACGCGCCTCGGCCAGCTTTCAAGAACTCCGCAATAACTACATCCCGCAACTCTCCACCGGAGCGGGTCTCGGTTATTCGTATGGATTTCCGCTCGCGCTGGAGGGGTCCGCGCCCGCTCTGTTCAACATCAACGCACAATCCGCGCTGCTCAATCCTGCCTTGCGCGCTTACGAGCGCGCCGCGAAGGCCGACTCCGCCGTCGCTGCGTTCAGGACCAAAGACCAGCGCAATCAGATCATTCAAGACGCAGCCTTAAGTTACGCAGAGCTCGCCAAATGGGAACAGCGGCAGGCCCGACTCCAGGAAACCGAGGTTGCCGTCAACAAAATGCAAGCTGCAGTCGCCGATCGTGTGAAGGAAGGCGTTGACAGCGAGCTCGACAGCCTCAAGGCTCGACTCTCCACTGCGCGCGTCCGCCAGCGCATCACCGAGGCACAAGGTGCAGCCGAGGTTCTGCGCGAACACCTCTCCAAGCTGACCGGACTTCCCGCCGCCAACATCCAAACAGATCCTGATTCCATCCCCGCGGCACCTGCCGATGCGCCAAATCCGCCGGGTATGAACCCTGCCGGGATGAACTCCGAGCCCGAAAACGAGGCTGCCGCCTCCAACCCCTCAGTAGAAGCCGCCGTCGAGCACGCTCGCGCGCAGTACCTGCGGGCCCAGGCAGAGCACCGAGCTCTCTGGCCCAGCGTCGATTTCGCCGCGCAATATGCCCTGCTCTCCAGGTTCAATAATTATCAGAACTACTACATCCCATCCCGTCCCTGCACCACATCTCTCGGCGAATTCCTGTGCGTGACCAGTAGCTTCCAGCAGAACAACGCGACCATCGGCGTGAGTATCCGATTCCCTCTGTTCAACGCCTCGCAACGATCCCGCGCCCACGCCGCCGACGCTGACGCCCTCAAAGCGACCAAACAAGCGGAGGCCGCCCGCAACCAGGCGTCGGAAGAGACCTTGCGATTGCAACGTTCCGTCGCTCAAATGGAGGCTGCCCGCGACGTTGCGCAACTGGAATACGAAATTGCCGAGAAGAACTTGCCCGCCGTGCAAACCCGCGTTGATGCCGGAACGGCAACTCTTCATGACCTTGATGACGCCCGCACCCAGGCCAGCGAACGCTTCATCGCCCTGCAGGACGTGACCTTCGAGCTCGAACGCAGCCAGCTCGGCGTCTTGCGCTCTACGGGAGACCTGGAAAAATGGGCACTGGGTACGCCTTAGGAATCTGATGGGGAAAAATGTGACAAGGCCCGGAAACAGGATCAGATCGGATCGGTAAACGAAGGGGAAGCCCGACCTCAGTCACGGCCATAAGTAGCAGATAGATAATAACAGCTCTAGCCGCTGAGGGGCGCGAAGCTAAAGGGTTCCTACAACTCTCCCCGCAAGGTCTTGAACATCCCTCGAATCGCCTTCTCATGGCGCCGGTACCAGCGCCATTGCCCCTTCTTGGTCGCCTCCACCAGCCCCGCCTTGGTCAAGACGGCCATGTGATGGGAAATAGTCGGCTGCGATAGGCGGACTCGTTCCTCAATGTCCCCGGCGCACAAACACGGCGACATCGTCGCCGAATGCCCGGCCGCTTTGGCTTCTGCCTCGCCGTGTTTGAGAGCCTTTAGAATCCGCCGCCGGGTTGGGTCGGCAATGGCATGCAGCGCGCGGTCGAGAGATACGTCATTGGACGACATAGAGGGATTAGGAATAGCGCGAAAATCGATAGGAGTCAATCCAGCAGATCGACCGCAATGGGTCAGTCCCACCGCGGTTCTCATTCCGACTCGCGAGAGCATGCGAGTGGCGGAGGAATCTGCTTTTTTCGTTATCCGTCCAACTACTTTTTCAAAATCGGGCTATATCCATCGGCGATCAACCGCGCCCGCATCGCCTCCGCATCTTTAATGTCGGAGAACGGCCCCACCTGCACGTGAAACAGCTTGTCCGCCGGAACGGGTGTCGCAACAAACGCTGGATAAGTTTTCTTCTTGAGTGCGTCCACCAACGCGTCTCCATCTTCCTGTTTACTGACCGCAGCCACCTGCACGAAATAGGATGCCGTTGGCAGCGTGGTTGCCGGGTCCGGTGCATCGGATGGAGGCGTTTGCGCCGGAGCCGTACCCGCGGGTGGCGCCGCCGCCGGTTCTGTCTTTGCGTTGACCGCAGGTGTCAGCTCAGGATTCGCGTCCTTCTGCTCCACCGACTTATAGAACGTCATAGGCGCGATAGCCGGCGATCCGCTGCTGGCTTTGTTTGTGCCGGGAACGATCTGCGGCGAAGCGGCCGCGCTCGCCGTGGTGATCCCGGGGTCCGACTTCCGTCCCAGCGAATATCCCACCGCGAAGAAAAGTGCGCAGATTCCAACCAGCCCGAAGAACAGGACCAGCAACTTGCCCGTTCCCAGTGTAATTTCCGTATCTTGTGTTGAAGCCATAGTTCAACTCCAAAAGTTCAACTCCAGAAAGTTCTCAACCCGCACTTCTTAGGCAGTCTTCGCCGGCGTTTTGCCGTCCCCGCTTCCCAACAACTTCTGCAGTCCCGAGAAAAAGTCCACCGGCACTGGGAAAATTACCGTCGTATTTTTCTCCACGCCGATCTCAGTCAAAGTCTGCAAATAACGCAACTGCACGCTGACCGGCTCGGTCGCCAAAAGATGCGCAGCGTCCACCAGCCGCTGCGCCGCCGAGAACTCGCCCTCGGCATGAATGATCTTCGACCGCTTCTCGCGCTCGGCCTCAGCTTGCTTAGCCATGGCGCGCAACATCGACTCCGGCATGTCCACCTGCTTGACTTCGACGTTGGTGACTTTCACGCCCCAGGGCGAAGTGTGCTGGTCGAGAATGCTCTGCAATCGTAGATTGATTTTTTCGCGATGTGACAGCAGTTCATCCAACTCCTGCTCGCCCAGCACCGACCGCAGTGTAGTCTGCGCGAACTGTGAAGTCTGATAGACGTAGTTCGAAACCTCGACCACGGCTTTGTTCGGATCAATCACGCGCAGAAAGATAACTGCGTTCACCTTCAGCGTGACGTTGTCGCGCGTAATAATATCCTGCGGCGGGACCTCCAGCGCCTCCTGCCGTAGCGACACGCGCACGATGCGGTCAATCGGCGCGAACACCAGCGCCACCCCAGGCCCTTTCGCCGTAGCTAGCAACCGTCCCAGCCGAAAAATCACCCCGCGCTCATACTCGGCCAGAATCTTGATGGAACTGAGAAGATAAATGGCCACCACCACGATAATGATCGTGCCGAACCCAAAACTAAGAGATTCCACTCGACGCCTCCACCCTGGGACTACGAAGAACACCTACCGCGGATTGTATAGCAGCCGGAAGAACCCGGCGCGCAAATCGTGGGTACGAAAGTTACCTGCCTTGATGCGCCAGCCAAGAGGCCCGAAGAACAACTCAACTGCAATCCGGATCGATGCCCTGATCCATATAGATCCATAGCACTTGCGCCATCCATGTCAGAACGGGTGCCAGAGGCAGAAACAATACAATTCCGCCCACCACACTTTTCGTCAGAGGCCACTTCAATGCTTCCCACACCAGAGCCGACAACACCGCAATCGCGCCAATACCCAGGCCGTAGCCAATGTACATCGCGCCCAGGAAGTATCCGTCCTCGCGCTCGAACTTCAGACCGCACACCGGACAGCGCTCATACATTCCCGGAAACAGCCATACCGATTTGCGAAAGATTTTCCCCGCGCGGCATCGAGGACAAAGCTGCCGCAGAATTCCCCACATGGCAGACACGTCGGCTCGCTGCATGAACGAAGTCTAGCAGGCAGGTTCTTGTCGGGTGATTCGGGTCTCCACGGAAAACCGCATGATGCGAAGCCGCGAAGCGGCGTAAGAATGCAGCCCACAGCGTAAGCTGTGGGTGGTGGCCGGTGGTAGATGATCCAAGCCCCGAAGGGCGAAAGAAACGGCAAAAGGGGGACTCGCCTAAACAGAGTCGTCCTCACCTGCACCCGGTCTACGACACCAACCTACCGTCCCGCCCGCGCCACCTGAATTCGGTTCGCATCCACCGGGATCGGCCGCTGAATCTCCATCTCGATCGAAGTCCCCACCGGCAGCTTTACATCCGGACCATGCTTCAGCAGCGCCCACGCCACTCCGCCCGCGATTCCGGCAAGTCCACCATACCGCGCGCCGTTCAAGCCCCCCGCCGCCAGTCCGCCGATGCTGCCGACGGTGCCGCCCACCGCGGCGCCCTTCGCGGCATCTTCAACTCGTTTTCCCGTGTCTTTATCAGCCTGGATCGTGCCTTCCTTGTCCTTCACGCTCTTGTCATCGGCTCCGGGCGTATTCTCCACCGACGCGGGCAGCATCACCGTATAACCGCTGGGATAGATCATTGAAGTGAAGTGCAGTAGAAGTTCCGCCCGCTGCTTCGAGCGCCCGGCATGCTGTACGCGAGAAATCTTTCCCTGGATGTAAGTACCCGCCGGCACCAGAATGCGGTCGTTCACCACAAAGGGAAACGTAGTCGAGGCATAAACAGGATCGCCCTCGCGCGCATTTTTGGTCGAAATGGCCTGCGCCAAAGAGAGAGGAATCTTTGTCCCCGCCGGAATTATCGCCAGGTTCGGATCCGTTACTTCGGCCGGCGCCGTCCCAACCGGAGCGCCATTCCCTTGAGCCGCAGGATTTGTTTGCGATGTCCCCCCAGCCGCACCTGGAGTATTGGCGGGCTTCGCAGTATCCGCCGCTTGCCCGAATGCCATCCCCGATACCAGAAGCACCATCAAAAGCTCGCGCATCGCACACCTCCTCGGCGCACGTCCAACTCATTCAGCCACAGAGATTACCATGCCTCAGTCGCTAGGATGCAGCGTCCCGGGCCGGGAGTTATCCGCCAGCGCACTTACTCATCCCTTTGCCTGCCATGCCTGACCGTGGTGGTACGCCCAGTTGCCAATATGGCCGGCGCGCGCGGCTGCGACCCCGGTTTCTACCGGAGCATTCGGCTCCCTGCGCGTCTTGATGCACTCGAAGAAATTCTCCATGTGTGAAATCGTGCCGTCGCGGAAGCTGCGTTCGGTGAGAACCGGATTCTGCTCTCTGGGAACGCCTTCGCGATAAACGGCGAAACCGTCGCGGTCGATCTTCAAAGTCGCTTCCGTCCCGCGAAACTCAAGGCCCCCGCCGTTGACGGAGGAATTCATCATGCCCTCATACACCACATCAAAGCCAGGATACCGGAAGGCGGCCTGAATCGTGTCCGGACACTCCCATTGCTCAAAAATATATTTGTCGGCGAGCATCTGCGCCTGGCGCGGCTGATCGGATTTCATGGCCCAGTGCACCACATCGATCCAATGCGTGAATAGGTCGGTCATCGCGCCGCCGCCAAAATTCCAGTACCAGCGCCAGTAATTAAATTTCTCTTCGCTGAACGGCTGCTCGGGAGCACCCCCGAGCCACATCTTCCAGTCGAGCGCCTGTGGCTCGATCGGCTTCGCCGGCCAGTTTCTCTGATAGTTCTGCCACCAATAAGTTCGGGCCTGTACGACCTTGCCCAGACTCCCTGCCTGAATCAGATCGACGGCGTCGCGAAAATGAGTCCAACTGCGCTGCTGCATGCCGCACTGCAGAATCTGTTTGCTGGAACGAAGCGCGCGCGTAAGCGTGGCGCCCTCCTCCATGGTGTGGGTGACCGGCTTTTCAAGGTATACGTCCTTGCCCGCGGCCAGCGCATCGACTGCCATGCGCACGTGCCAATGGTCCGGCGCCGCGATGATCACCGCGTCCACATCTTTCGCCAGGACCTCACGATAATCCAGGTGAGTCGTAGCCAGACCGTTGGAGCGCTGCACGACGGCGTCGCGGCTCGGCCCATACACGTCGCTGACAGCCACAATCTGATAAGGGGCGACTTTGTCAGCCGAGTCGAGCAGACCCTTCATTCGGTGCCCGGCTCCAATGACTCCGATGCGCAAGGTATCGTTGGCGCCGAACACGCGGGTTGAAGCGAGCGCGGTAAGTCCGCTGGCGATGAGGAAACTGCGGCGAGTAATCATGTTGGGCAGGGCCTCCAGTCCGTTTTGGCTGGGACTGATCCTATCAAGTTTTGGCCCACCCGCAGCTATATCAAGGGCAATTGGCGTCCGCCGTAAACCCAGAGTTCGCATGTTTCTGCAAGTAATTTCTTAGGCCCCGCAGCGTCCAGTCGTCCTTAAAGCCAAAATGTTTCATTTCTTGGAGGGCCTTCTCGGGCGGCAGACCACGAAAGTAGACTTCGTACAAGGTTGCGATCAGGCTTGTTCTATCGCGGCCGATATCGCAATGAAAATAAATCGGCCGGATCCGTTTGTCAGCCAGCAAACACAGAGCATGCCGCACATGCTCTTCTGACGGTGCTACTGGCGAGGCATTGATCGTGACTGGAATCACCCGAATCTCATATTTCTCCCCCTTGTCCTTCTCGAGCCGGTACAGCACCGGAACGAATTGCAAGTCAACGATGGTTTTTACATTTTTTGAGCGCAGGAAGCGAAAATCGGCGTCCGTTTTCGGCTTCGATCCCTTATAAACACCTTCGTCGATCTCACCAAATCGAATGATCGACGTCCCCGGCGCGGGATGGTTGTGCTTCGCATCCTTCGCGGAAGCCTCGTTCTGTGCGGCGGCATAGCATGTGATCAAGCACAAGGAAAACAGTGGAGCAAACCAAGCTCTAGTGGAATTGTGGCGGCCGATCAATGATGTAAGCATAGGTATACTAGAACTGGGGAGCACTGACAGTTAATGGTCGTGCAGTGGTCGCTGCGATATCTCTACAGTCAGATGGAACGAATGGGATTTCGGCTGCCCGGAAAATTTGACTTGGACGCGTATTCGGCGAGAAATCGCTATTCCTTCATCGATTGCGGACCGAGAACCCCCTACTTGTAAATTAAATACTTCTCTCGCATCTTCACAAACCTCTGCAGCCCCTCCTGCCAGTCCTGCGCAATCCTCCGCGGGTCCTGCCCAGCCAGCAGCGCATCGTACACGCTCTGGTTCATCAGCAACTCGGGGAGCCGATCGATCTCGTAATCTGCCGGATACAACTTCCGCAGTGCCGCCGCCAGTTCCATTCCTAATTCGGGAGCGTCAAAGCCATTGCGATCGGTGACGACAATATTCACTCCCTGACATACCTGCCCCCCGTAGTTGCTCGAAGTCGGCGTAAATGTCACCGGAACGAATCTCACTCCCGCAATTCCGCGCGCATTCAGATACGCTGCCAGTTCCTTGCTCTTCATCCAGGGCGCGCCCAGCAACTCAAATGGAGTGTCGGTGCCGCGCCCCACCGAAACATTCGTGTACTCAATAATCGCCACGCCCGGATACAGCGCCGCCTCGGTCACACTTCGCAAGTTCGGCGACGGATTCACCCACTCCAGCCCCGTCGAATCGAACCAGTCCCCGCGCTGCCAACCGTCCAACGGCACCACGGTCAGCTTGGCGTTAATGTTCCGTTCGGCGTTAAACATCTTCGCTAGTTCGCCCATCGTCATCCCCGGCCGCACCGGCACAGTCCAGTAATCCGTGAAATTTTCCTTCCCTGCATCCGACACCGGACCCTGCACAAACGAGCCCGTCGCCGGATCGGGCCGGTCAAGCACGATCAACTCAATCCCCGCTGCAGCAGCACCTTCCAGAAAATATCCCAGCGTAGTCTCGTAGGTGTAATAACGCGCTCCCGCATCCTGAATGTCGAACACCACCGCGTCCAGATTCTTCATCACATCCGCCGGCGGACGCCGCGCCGCATCCGTTCCGCCGTACACGCTGTACACAGGAATTCCGGTCGCCTCATCCACAGAGTTACCGACTTTGGTAGTGTCCAGCGCTCCCGTCACCCCGTGCTCTGGGCTGAAGATCGCGTCCAGCGAGACTCCCGGCGCCTTGGCCAGCACCTCAATCGTTCGCAGCCCCTGGCCGTCGATTCCTGTCTGATTGGTCACTACGCCGATTCGCTTCTTTCCCGCAGCTCCTGGCGCTGGTTGCAGCACATCAAACCCATGATCCTCCAGCACATCAATTCCAGTCTTCACCGACCCGTTGCGCGTGTTCATGCGCCGCGATGCGCTCATCGCCTCGTTGTATCCGGTAATGCTCTTCCAGCGCATCGCCTCTTTTTCGGAAGGACTGAGCTGCAAAGCCGCCGCGATTTCGGTCGCCACCTTGGTCCGCAGCCCAACCGCATTTCCCTTCCCCCGCGGATGAACCGAATTCGTCAGCAAAATAATGTAAGTCTGCGTGGTGGGGTCGATCCAAATCGACGTCCCGGTGAACCCCGTATGCCCAAATGATCCCACCGGCAGCAGGTCGCCGCGATTCGACGAGAACGGAGAATCGATATCCCACCCAAACCCTCGCAGCACCGGCGCCTGCGGCGGCTGCTCCGGGGACGTCATCTTTTCTACCGTGTCCGCCGCTAAAATGCCGTCGCCGCCATTCAGTAGCGCCTGCGCAAACATCGCCAAATCATCTGCTGTCGAGAAAAGTCCGGCATGGCCCGCCACGCCTCCCATCCGCCGCGCCGTGGGATCATGCACCACTCCCCGCAACATGTGCTCATTCTCGTCATACTGCGTGGGCGCGACCTTCGCTTGCCACGACGACGGAGGCACAAACCGCGTCCGCGTCATCTTTAGCGGCGTAAAAATATGCTTGGTCGCATACTCATCCAACGTCTCTCCTGACACCCGCTCTAGCAGCGCTCCCAGCATAATGAAATTGATGTCGCTATAGACGAAGCCCGACCCAGGCGTCGTTTCCGGCGGCTCGACAAATGCCAACTGGTAAGCCGTGTCCTTCCCTTCCCATGACGTCGTCAAATCCAGGTCGGGCGCCAGTCCTGAGTAGTGCGTCATCAACTGGCGTATGGTGATATCTTCTTTGCCGTTCTGCGCAAACTCCGGCAAATACTTCGCCACCGGATCGTTCATCCGCACCTTACCTTGCTCGAACAGTTGCATCATCGCGGTAGTAGTCGCAATCACCTTGGTGAGCGACGCCAGATCAAAAACCGTATCGAGTGTCATCGGCTCCTGCTTCGGCTCCAGTGCTCGGCTGCCATAAGCCTTGCGATAAACCACCGCCCCGTCATGCCCGACGATCAGCACAGCCCCAGGAATGTTCGCGTCCGTGATCGCCTGCTCAATGATCGAATCGACTCCGCCTAAATGGCTGGGCGTCTCGGAGTGTTTCGCCTCAGCCAGCGCCTGCCCGCAGACCAGCGCAAGCGCCGCCGCGAACAGAACGCACTTAACCCGGAACCAGCAAGAATGTGATTTCATTTGAGGATGATCTCTCGACTGTACACAACTTGACGGGCCGTCTCAAGAGTACCGAGCAACGAAGTGCCTCCCACGCCACAGCCAAGTTACCCGGCGCCTTTCCTGCGTCCCACTGCAGGAGGGGCACCGTTTCCGCGGCGGGTCATGTGATTGCGATCCATCCGACAGGCGATCCCAGTTCATTACCTAGGTCATCGTCGTCCACTGTTTCATCTCCCCAAACTGCCGATCTAAGAAGTAGATTGATTTTCGTACGCGTCCTGTTCGAACGCGAACAGTGAGCGAGCGGAAACCGGGGAGATGGTTCGGAAATGAAAAACCCGCATGATCACATTCCGTTTTGCCAAACTCGTTCGGCCATTGCGGCCTGCTGTCCGGCATGTCGATGGGCGCTCCTACAGTGGAGTCAGCCGTCGCCTGAGCCCAGCTTTGAGAAAAAACTGACTCCGGAAGATGAAATCTTCCTGACAGAATTGGCCATCTCTTTCTGAACGAACGCCGAGTTGCTTGCTGAATGGTGCCTCATGACCTAAGCCTCCCACGGGAAAGTGTGGCCCCGGCCTCCGCCTCCTCAGCAGGATCGTTCTTGCCACCTGCGACTCACAGTCGTACCATTGCGCCTTCGTTGATCCCATCGCTGGAGGCTTCATGCTCGACCGCCGTCATTTCCTCTCCACCGCAGCCACCGGAGTCGCAGCCTCATTGGCCTTCCGCAATAATCTGTTTGCACAGCTGCAAAAAACTCCGCCGCTTCCCGACCATTCTCTGCTCGATAAAGACGAAGACGCATTCTGGGCCGCGATGCGGAAGCAATTCATTATCCCGGAAGACGAAATCTATCTGAACAACGGGACCGTCGGATCGAGTCCCGCACCAGTCTTGCGCGCCATCTTCGAGGGATACAACACTACCGAAAAAATGGACCAGCAGGATCCCGAAGACTATCCCATTTGGGGATACGCTGCATGGAACGAGTTCCGCGACCCGCTCGCGGAATTCGTAGGCTGCAAGCGCGACGAGATCGCCCTGCTCCGCAACGCGACCGAAGCTAATAGCTACATCGCGAACGGCATCGACATGAAGCCGGGCGATGAAGTCCTGATGACCGATCAGGAACATCCCGGAGGCGAACATCCCTGGAACCTCAAGGCCAAGCGCTACGGCATCGTCGTAAGAAAGATCACGCTGCCCCGCCCCGTGAAAGACGCCGCGCAGGTTCTCAATCTGTTCAACGATGCGATTACACCGCGAACGCGAGTCCTCTTCTTCAGCCACATCACCACGTTTTCGGGCGTCGTGCTCCCCGCAAGGGAACTTTCTGCGCTCGCGCGAACCAAAGGAATTCTTTCGGCCATCGATGGAGCACACGTTCCCGGCATGATGAGACTAAACGTGACCGAACTCGGCTGTGACATGTATTCGGCGAGTCCGCACAAGTGGCTGATGGCCACGAAAGGAACCGGTTTTCTCTACGTGCGGGACGAAGTCATCGACCGCGTGTGGTGCACAATCGCCACCGAAGGTTGGGATGATACAAAACTCCGCGCCGAACGCTTCCAGCGCATCGGCAGTTCGAACGTGCCCGCGCTATGGGGATTGCGCGCCTCCATCAAACTGGCGAACGACATTGGGATGGAGCGCATCGAGCGCCGTCATCGGCATTTGGCCAACTACATTCTGGACGAAATGAAGAAACGCGGCGCCGAATCGTGGACCTCGCCCGACTCAGCCCTGCGCTGCGCCATTATCACGGTGAACGTCCCGCCAGTACCACGCGGGGACCTCGAGAATTGGCTCTGGAAGACCTACACAGATTCGCATCCGTGGCGGCGATCCGAACAAGCTGCGCCTCTCGACCCCATACTATCTGCAGAAGAAAGACATCGACCGCTTCTTAGAGAAGTTCGACGAGTACAAGCGGGAGAAGAAACTTGGTATAGAAGTGGTCATCAACAGATGACCATGTATGTCAGAATGGTCCATGAAGACAATTGCGGCAGCGGAATTCAAGGCGCGCTGTCTCACGCTTATGGAGAACGTGCGTTCTACAAGAGAACCTCTAGTCATCACGAAGCGCGGCAAGCCAGTAGCAAAACTAGTGCCCGCGGAACGTCCGAACAGAGATTTCATCGGCAGCTTGAAGGGCGTATTTCGGATCGTGGGCGACATCGAGGCTCCGGCTGTACCGCCAGAAGATTGGGAAACTTCGCGGTGATTCTGCTCGACACTCACGTGTTGATTTGGGCCCTGCACGATTCAAAACGGCTTTCTCGGACGGCATCGTCGGCCATTCGGCGGGCCCGTCGTGACGGTGGCCTTGCAATTTCAGCCATTAGTCTTTGGGAAATAGCATCCCTCTTCGCTAGCGGTAAAATACAGGCCTATGGCACGGTCGAGACTTCTGTTCGTTTACTGATCGAAGATGTAACTGTGCGGCCGATCACACCTGAGATTGCGGCTCTCGCCGCCCAATTTCCAGATGATTACTCCCGTGATCCGTCAGATCGCATCATCGGAGGCACTGCGCGCGCCGAGGGCCTAACCCTGATCACGCGCGACGGGAAAATTCGCAGAAGCCCGCTGCTCAAGACGGTGACGCAGATCCGAATACTTCGGATTCGTATCCCCTCCATCAATCGTCCATCGGCATCCCTAGCGTTGTTCGACCTCGTTCTTGATCATACTCAGTCGTAATACTCCAGCCCCAGGTGCGTGATCAAATCCTCGCCCTTTAAGTGCCGCAGCGTGTTCTTCAGCTTCATCAACTGGATGAACAGATCATGCTCTGGGTAGAGTCCCGGCGCGCTCATCGGAGACTTAAAGTAAAAACTCAGCCATTCTTGAATGCCCAGGCCGCGCAATGCCGAGCAACGCTTCGCCAAGTCGAGGAACAATACGAGGTCGAGCACAATCGGAGCGGCGAGAATGGAGTCGCGGCACAGGAAGTCGACTTTGATCTGCATGGGATAGCCAAGCCAACCGAAGATGTCGATGTTGTCCCAACCTTCCTTGTTATCCCCGCGGGGCGGGTAATAGTTGATGCGAACTTTGTGGAAGATATTTCCGTAAAGGTCCGGGTACAAATCCGGCTGCAGGATGTGCTCCAGCACGCCCAGCTTGGATTCTTCCTTGGTCTTGAATGAGCCGGGATCGTCGAGCACTTCGCCGTCGCGGTTGCCCAGAATGTTGGTGGAATACCATCCGCTCAGCCCTAGCAGCCGGGCTTTGAACGCGGGCGCCAAAACCGTTTTCATCAGGGTCTGGCCGGTCTTGAAATCCTTGCCGCAGATGGGAGCTTCGTTCTGCCGCGAAAGCTCCAACATAACGGGAAGATCGACCGTCAGATTGGGCGCGCCGTTGGCGAATGGAACACCTTCCATAAGCGACGCATAAGCATAGATCATCGAGGGCGCAATCATTTCGTCGTTCTCGCGCAACGCTTTCTCGAACGACTTCACCGACTGGTGCGCCGCAGTTGCCTCAATGTAGGACTCGGTGGACCCGCACCACATCGTGATTAGACGATCGGCGCCGCTCGTTTTTTGGAAGTCGCGGATGTCGTCGCGCAGTTGCTCGGCGAGATCCATCTTTGTCTTGCCCTTCTTCACGTTGGGCCCGTCGATCTTCTTAACGTAGTTGTGATCGAACACCGCCGCGCGCGGCTTCACGGAAGTGAGAAAGGGCTTGAGTTGTTCGAGAAGACGATAGTCGAGCACGCCCGCATTGGACGCCGCTTCGTACATGTTGTCTTCAAAGATGTCCCAGCCAGTGAAGACAAGATCGTCGAGTCCGGCCAGCGGAACGAACTCCTTGACTTTAGGAGAGCGGCCATCGGTGCGCTTGCCGAGGCGCACGGTCCCCATCTGGGTGAGCGAACCGATGGGTTTTGCCAGCCCTTTGCGGATGGCTTCGACGCCGGCGACGAAAGTCGTAGCCACGGCGCCCATGCCTGGGATCATCACGCCGAGCTTGCCCGTAGCGGGCTCGATGGCGCCATTTTCCTTCTTGGATGGCGACCGCTTAGTGCCACTGGTTCGGGCCGCCAGCTTCATCTCGCGCGTGGCGCGCTCCGCGTGGGCTAGAGCAGTCTGACGATGCTCGTGTTCACGGGCTGCCGCTGAAGTTGCGAATTGCTTACGATGACGGCGGCCATCGGCATCCCACCAATCCGCCATAAATACTCCCGGACGTTTTTGATACATAAGCTTCCTTTGCGGTGGCGGTGGCTAGCCACTGCCACCGGCACTAAGGATAATCTCACTTCTAAGGGAAATTGGCAAACCTATGCGATGGAGGGTCAGAAATGAAGTCCTATGGCGATCGGATTCCATTGAATGGCAAGACGCGTGCCTGTCTGCGCTAAGCCATCCAATAAAACGACCCTGGCGACATGCGCGCCTGATCCCCTGCATAGATTTTTTGCGTTGGACTGTCGCACCCTTCTGTTGCATAGTGAAATCACTTCGCAGCCGGCTCTGCAGCTGGTTCCCGCGGAGTTGATGTTTGCATGCATCCTTGTAGCGGCATGCAGATCTTTTGACCCAGTTGATCTCCACAAAAATCTGAGCCCACGCCGCCCGCCTTTAGCGGGCAGTGTGCTCGTCAGACGCGCTCTCGTCGCATTACGACGAAGAGCGGAACAGGAGATTCCATGACTTCGATTCGTAATTTCGCATACGCCGCATTGCTGGCGTTCACCACTCTGAGCTTCGCGCCCAGCCTGGCTTCAGCCCAGGAATCCGCGCACGGAAAGTTCACACTCACGCACGAAGTTCGCTTCGGAAGCACTAAAGTTCCAGCGGGAGAATATGAGTTCTTCTTCGATCCCGACGCGACCGCACGCATGTTGAGTCTTCGCAAGCTCAGCGGGACTCGTGCCGGGTATTTGCTCATGGTGCCCTCGACGGAGGACACTAGGCCGGCTGATTTGAGTCTCCTCATCCTCGAAAGCAGGCCGGCTGGCAGCTACGTGAGCGCCATGCAACTGCCGGAATTCGGCATGACGCTGCACTTTAACGTGCCACCACGAGCGGCCGAGAAACAGATTGCCAAGGCTGCAACCACAGCTTCGGCAGCCGCACAGTAGTCCTCTGCGGCTCACAATACCGAGGGCGGATAGCGAACCTGCTATCCGCCCTCATTTTTTGCAGTTGAGTCGTTAAAGAGCAGAACGGCTACTCATGATAAGAATCTTACGGGCTGAGGCCGTGAAGGATCGTGCGCCTTATGCGACTGATAATGGGCCTTTTCCTTATCACCAGAAGAAGCGAACCGTTCCCTCGGTTTACGACCCCACTGACGTTGAGCCCTTTGCAATTTCGGGCCGGTTCGCGCTCGGTACAAACGCTGGTGGTTGCAGCTGCGAATTCCCCCGGAACGTCGTCGCTCAGTACGATGGCCTCCGCAATCTCCTTCATGGGCCGGCGCTTCTGGCGGCTCTGGCGTTGCAGCGCGAGATAGGCTTGCTCTTCATTCAGGCCGAGATCGCGTTGCAGGATGCCTTTGGCGCGCTCGACAATTTTTCTAGTCTGCAATTGTTCGGCGAGCGTGGAATTCGCTTCTTCCAGCCGCGCCAGTTCAAGTTCGGCGCCCACGAGAAATCCGACAGTGGAGATCATTCGTATCTCTCGCCGGCGGTAAACGTGGTGCTGGCGGTGCTGCAGGTTGATGACACCGACGACCCGGCCGCGGCACATCAACGGAACAGACAGGAACGCTTCGTAACTATCCTCGGGCAACTCGTGGAAAAATTGGAAGCGTGGATCGTGCGCGGCTTCCTCAGGAATGGCCACCGGTTCGCGATGTTCCGCCACCCAACCCGTAATTCCCTCTCCCACCCGAAGTTTCAGGCGGTCAACCACCTCTGGGTGCGGATTCTTCGAAGCTCGCAGCACAAGCTCATCGCCTTCGAGGATGTAAATGAGGCAGGAGTCGCACTTGACCAGCGCCGAGGCAAACTCGACTACGCGAGTCAGAACTTCGTGAAATCCGTCCGCCGTACCCAGACGCACGGTGATTTCATGGAGTACGTCAATATGTGAATCCTCAACTGATATAAAGGGGTCCATGGGTTACATTATCGATCTTGTAGCGGAGATGTCTAATTCCAAATTTTGATGGGTGCGATAAAGGATTTCCTTCGTGATTGTTACGAAGGTTTAACATCTTTTGCGGACCTTGCGCATCGAGTTGCGGATCAAATACAGCGGATCGAATACAGAGGAGCTTTTGCCGCTTCGGTCAGGGTTTCGCTTCCAGATCTACTACTTTCACCGGCAAATCCCAGTGCGCGTCGAGGATTTCGAAACGCCGTTGCTCTTCGCGCTGGAATGTGTCCTGGTCGGGATACATCTGCTTTTGCAGCGCGCTCTCGTCAAAGGGCTCGTTGGCGACGGTGGCATTTTTGAAGACAATGGTCACGCGAAAATCCCAACGACCGTCTTCGGTGGTGTGATAACGCGGCTGGTCCATCCAGACTTTGGTGATGCGGCCCATCTCGGCTTCTTTTTTCAGCACAGGATAGTGGTTTTTCTTGAACAGCTTCAGGAATTCGTCGGCGTGACCCCACTTGGTTTTGTAGTAGTACTCCACGACGAATGGCCGCTCGAAAGCAGTGGGAGCGGATTGGGCGTGCACGGCGACAAGAACGGCGATGCTGATAAATAACAACGCGGCAAGAAGGCGGCGCATTAGGGATTTCTCCGGGGAGCGAGATTGGCAGCTTGTACACTATCACTTGTTTCAGGAATGGTGCGCACGCAACACCGGTCGTGTCTACGCTGAGGGCTGGGTGCTGATTCTGTTCTGCCAGTGACTCCACACAAACCAGACTGCCCCCACCACAAGTAACACTCCAATCACAACGTCGAATTTGTGGAAATATTTTCCCAGGTCTCGCCAATTCTCGCCGAGCTTCATGCCGAAATAGGCCAGCGCCAGGCACCAGGGCCATGATCCCAAAAATGTGTAGAGATGAAAGCGGCTGCGGGGCATGCGTGCGATTCCGGCGGGTAGTGCGATGAAGGTGCGGACGACCGGCAGAAGCCGGCCGAAAAACACGGCCAAGTATCCCCAGCGCGCGAAAAAACGATCGGACCAGTCAAGCTCCCGGCGTCCCATGAGAATCCAGCGGCCATAGCGCTCCACCAGCGGGCGGCCGCCGTAGCTCCCAATTTCGTAGGCGACCAGGGAACCCAGGTTGCAGCCGATCGCGCCCGCCGTAGCCAGCCAGAACAGCTTGAACGTGCCCTGATATACGAGATATCCGCCGAACGGCATGATCAATTCCGAGGGCAGCGGGATGCAGGCGGATTCAATCGCCATGAGCAGCGTGATGCCGGCATAGCCGGTCGCGGCGATTACCTTGCTGATGAAGACGAAGAGGATGGCGAGAAGCTTTTCAATCATATAAATGAGTTCTCATTTCCGAGTTTGCGCTCTGAGGCAAAGCGTCGGGCTCTTACTGAGAACTGAAAACCGGGAACTCAGAATTCGTCGTCCAGTGTAACGGAAATTCGCAGCAGGAGCGCGAACCCGGCTAGAACGAGCCTTCCTGGGTGAACGCGTAACCGGGTAAGCTGGCGCCTTCGGGACTCTTGGTAACCTTTACGCGTACCGTAGGGGCGTCGGGAGCGGTGATACCGGCGGGGCGCAGCATGGCATATTGCGAGAAAACTTCGTTGTAGACCTTGGTGACCAGATAATCCTGGCCGTCGGCATCGCTGCGCCACACTTGCCCGAGTTGAATGGAGTTGACTGCCATGGGATCTTTCCCGATTCTCGCTGGAGTACTACCAGACTACCGGGGAGGACCGGAAGCGTCAATTCCCCGCGAGGTTACCGACGGACGGTGTGAAAGCGTGGCTTAGCGTCTGTTAAGATTTGCCGCAGGAGACGATATGCCTCGTGGTATAACTCCACGACGACCTGCGCGCACCGGCCGTCAGGATAAGGTTCGTGTGGCGCGGGCACTCCTGTCCGCCCAATCTGGCCAGGAGCAATCTGTCAGAACCAAAAACGCTGGTGTGGGGACGGCTACCCTCGCCCGTCGAAGCCGCGGCAAAGGCTCGGCAGCCGCCCCGAAGCGGCACCAGAAAATCGCCGGAAAACCTGTTGGTTCCACCGCTAAGATCAAAGGTTACAATCCGGTCGCACCGGAACGTGTCACGGAGATTCTGAAACGGCTCGACCAGATGTATCCGGACGTGACCTGCGCGCTCACTCACGCCAGCGCATGGGAGTTGGTGGTGGCGACGATCCTCTCCGCGCAATCGACCGACGTGAACGTGAACCGGGTTACGCCCGAGTTGTTTCGCAAGTATCCCACGGTTGCGGCATTTGCCGCGCTTACTCCTGAACAACTGGAACCGGACGTGCGATCCACGGGATTCTTCCGCAATAAATCAAAGTCCGTAGTGGGGGCGGCGAAGAAGATTGTTACCGAGTTCGGCGGGCAAGTCCCCAAAGATATGGACAAACTTCTTACCCTCCCCGGTGTAGCGCGGAAGACGGCGAACGTTGTGCTGGGGACATGGTTCAAAATAGCCGAGGGAGTGGTAGTCGACACGCATGTCCACCGCATCTCGCGGCGGCTGGAACTCACAACACAGAATGATCCGCAGAAAATTGAGCAGGATCTGATGCGGATCATTCCACGCGAGAGGTGGATTCTGTTTTCGCACCAGATCATCTGGCATGGACGCAAGCTGTGCATGGCGCGCAAGCCCAAGTGCTCGGATTGCGCGCTGGAGAAGCTGTGCCATGCGGAGGATAAAACCTGGAGCACGGTGGAGATGCATAAGAACGCGAAAGCCTAACTGACTGCCGGCCCACGATTCCCATGCGTACCAATGTACTGTTTCTAATTGTCATTGTCGTTGTCAATGTCATGAGCACGGCTGTCGCCAGGACCAGCGCTCAGACTCTACCGGCGCCCCATGCCGTAACCGATCCCAAGCAGATCGCCTCCAAGCCTAACGCCCAGCTTGAGCCACGCGGTCTCACCATCGAGAAACTCTTCATGACGCGGCAGGTTGGCCGTTCGACGTGGGCGCCCGATGGGAACAGCATCGCATTCATCTCGAACATGAGCGGGAGAAATAATCTGTGGATCGTTCCCGCCGAGGGCGGATGGCCCGTACAGCTGACGGTAAGCGACCAGCGACAGACGGCGCCAGCCTGGTCGCCCGATGGCAAGTGGATCGCGTATCAGTCCGACTATGACGGCGACGAGCAGTGGGATATTTTTCTGGTGTCACCGAAGACGGGAAAGATAGTGAATTTGACGCAGACACGGAACATCGCGGAGATCAATCCCACGTGGTCGCCGGACGGCCGCTACCTCGCGTATGAAGTGAAGCCCAAGACTTCCGCGGCTTACGAGATTGACATCTACGACATGATAATGCGGGAGGTCAAACACCTCACTACGAACACGCCGCAGGATAAAGGAAATCACGGACCGATCTGGTCGAAAGATGGAAAGTACATCGTCTACACCCAGGAGCAGGCAAAGGGCACGGACTCGAATATCTTTGTTGCCGATGTCGCGGCCGGAAAGAGCACGCTGCTTTCGCCGCACGAGGGCGAGCAACGATTTTCGGCAAACTGATATTTCACCCGACGGTAAGAGCGTGCTTCTGACCTCGAACGCGTCCAATGGATATGAGAATGTCGGGCTGCTTGAGATTGCCACCACAAAGATTCACTGGCTGACCCACGACAAATGGGAAATTCGCGCAGGCGAGTTTTCGCCTGATGGAAAATACATTACCTTTACGGCGAATATTGACGGCAACGAAGATATCTATTTACACGACCTTGCCACCGGAAAGTCTTCTGCTCTGCCGATCCCCAAAGGCCTGAACGAGCCTGCCGGAGGGCGTTATGCGTTCACGAAAGATGGTGAGCGTCTGCTCTATTACCACAACGGTCCGACCGAGCCCGGCGATCTCTGGGTCTACAACGTAGCCATCCGCAAATCACTGCAGGTTACCCATTCGCTGGTTGCCGGCGTGCGCTCGGAGGACATGGTTGAGCCCTATCTGGTGCACTATCCCAGCCGCGACGGAAAGTGGACGATCTCCGCGTTTCTCTATGTGCCATTCAACATGGTGCGGAACGGGCAGAATGCAGCGCTCGTATACATTCACGGCGGGCCCACTTCGCAAAGCATGAATTCTTTTAACCGCTTCGTGCAGTACGCCGCGAATCAGGGATACATGGTGCTCGTGCCCAACTATCGCGGTTCTACTGGATACGGCAAAGAATTTCAGCAGGCGAATCTGTTCGACATGGGCGGCGGCGATTTGCAGGACGTGCTGGTTGGTGTGGACTGGATCAAGCAGACCGGTCATCTCGACCCGAAAAAGATTGCGGTGATGGGCGGAAGCTATGGCGGATATTTGAGCATGATGGCGGTGACGAAAGCGCCGGAGGTTTGGGCAGCGGGAGTGCCGATTGTGCCTTTCGTGAACTGGTTCACCGAAATTGAGAATGAAGATCCGGTGCTGCAGCAGTCTGACCTGGCGACGATGGGCGATCCGGCGAAGAACAAAGCGCTCTATGAAGAGCGCTCGCCGATCAACTTTATTGATCAGGTTAAAGCGCCGTTACTGCTGTTAGCTGGAGGGCACGATCCGCGCTGTCCCAAGTCGGAAGCCCAGCAGGTCGTCGATGCGATTAAGAAGCGCGGGGGCACCATCGACTATAAGGTTTACGAAAACGAAGGCCATGGATTTGCGCGTGTAGAAAATCAGATTGACGCTTACAAGCGTGTCGCGGACTTTCTGCTGGCTCATGTGGCGCCGGCCGATTGTAGCTGCTCACTGACCGAATAGAATTCAAAAGCTTAACCACAGAGGACACAGAGGAAACCCATTGCCTATAGTCGCGCGAAGGCTCGCTCGATCGCCGCAACCAGCCCTGGGATGGTGAACTCTTTGGCTACGATATCGACGGACAGGCCATATTCGCGCAGCGTCGATGACGTGACCGGGCCAATCGAGGCCATAAGAATTGTGTGGCGCGGGCGCCCGCGCCCGCGAACTCCCGGCAGCAGTTCCATCGCTTCGCGGGAGCCAACCAGACTCCTAAAATTTCGTACAGTCGAGGAACTGGTAAACGTCACTACGTGCGGACGCTTTTCTGGATTCTTCAAAGTAGCGCGTAAGCGCGCGCGGGAGGATTGGGGCACAATGGTTTCGTAGGCTTCGACTACATCAACGTAGGCTCCCGCCTTGCGAAGTTCACGTGGTATCACATCCCGCGCGATTTTGGCACGGACCAGCAGGACACGCTTCCCTTTGACGTTATTTTTTAGGCTACGCACCACAGACTCGGCCACGTATTCTTTGGGAACGACATCTACTTTTGCGCCACGCTGCTCGATGGCTTTCCGGGTGGCGGGTCCGATGGCGGCGATCCGCGGAAGCTGCCCTTCGGCGGCTAAAGCCGATGTTGATTTGGAGGCCGTTATGGCACCCTTCGGCTCGCAATGCTCGCTCAGGGCAGGCTCAAGACTGAAGTCGTGCCTTTCCCGGATTGTTTCCAGACGATTCCACATTGCTTCCACGCCATTGACGCTAGTCAGAATCAGCCAGTCGTAAGTGGCGAGAGTCTTGAGCGCCGCGTCGAGCGGCTGGAACGATCTCGGCTTGCGAATCTCGATGAATGGAATTTCGATCACCTCCGCGCCGCGCTTGCGGAGCTGACTAGAGAGCGTGCCGGCCTGGTGACGGGCGCGTCCGACCAGTACGCGGATTCCGCTCAGTGATTGATTAGGCGTGAGGTTTAGACTCTTGCTCATGGTTAGAGTGGCGGGCAGGAGTGCCTGCCCCACACTGCTCAGTGCTTGTTCACACCTAATCTTTGCTCACGCATAAGCCGCGCTACGCCTGAGACGGCACTGTCCTCGGCTTTCTCGAGCGACGCGATTACGTTGGCCTGCTCTTCCTTGCTGCGGTTTTGACTCAGCTTGAATTTGGCTTCGATCTTTGTCGCAGTGATTTCGAAGCCGACGATATGGCTTAGCATGCGCTCACGGTATGTCTGGCTGAGACTCGACCATTGTTCAGCGTAAGGGGGCTCGAATGTGGCAATCAATTCGTGGAGCATGCTTTGCAGCTCTTCCGTTGAGCTAAAAAGGCGGGCGTTTCCGTAGATATGCACAGCACCGTAATTCCAAGTGGGCACAGTTTCGCGCGTAGTGTAGTTTTCAGTGGATACGAAGGCGTGCGAGCCGTGGAAGATGGTCATGCACTTCGGTTGCTGTTCCAGATAGCGCCAATGCGGATTAGCCCTGGCGACGTGACCGCGAAGGATGAGCCGCTCGTCCGTCGCGTGCACGGATAGCGGCAGGTGCGTGGCGAATGGGCCTTCGTCCGTGGATGAGACCAGAATCGCGAACGGATTCGCGTTCATAAATGCGGTGGCGTCGCCATGGTCGCGGACCCGGAAATGTTCAGGGATGTACACGAAATGATCTTCTTTCGTCGCTGCCCGGCCCACGGCTTACGCCTTGGGCTGCATTGTTCCGCCGCTCGGCGGCTCGCTGTTTACTGCCTCGTGCTTGTGCGCACGTGGAGCAGTTTCTCTACTTCGGCAATTACCACTCCAGCTTCATCTTTCACTTGAACTCGAAACACCGGTTCGCATTTCGGCAGCGTCTTCAGCTTCTCACGAATGTCGTCGAGTTGCGCGTCGGTCAGGCGGAATTCGGAGCGCACCGTTCCTTTCCCCGGCTTGCGGTAGCGGATGCTTGCCCCTTTATCCCACACGATATAGTCGCGTCCCAAATTTGCCATCAGCATGAGCATATAGAAAGGGTCGGTCATGGCAAAGAGGGAACCACCGAAATGCGTGCCGACGTAGTTAGCGTTCCAGAATCGCAGCTTCATTTCGACGTCGATGGCTCTCATGTCGGGCGCGATGTATTTGATGCGAATACCCGCGCCCAGAAATGGCGGCCATAGGTTGACCCAGCGGCGCAAGGCGTGCGAGGACTTCGTGCCGCCTAAAAGCTGGAGAAGAACGCTGCGGCTCATGCAGTGAAAGCCTCCGCGCCTGAAAGCGAAGTCGCAGGCGATGTCGATACGGCACGTTTGAAGGCATGCCCTGACACGAACCACGCCCGTCGGCTTTTGCAGTTCATGGTTGCGGCGGTACAGCCAGGCCGCGGCCATATGCGGCTTTCAGGATTTGGTCGCCACCGCGGCTGAGGAGCGCTGCGGCGGCATCGTCGCCGAGTTTTTCGGGATCGTCCCCGTCGCGGGAGTCGCGTAGCACTTTGGAACCGTCGGGATCGGCGACGACCGATTCGAGATGCATCTTCCCGTTTCGTATCTCCGCGAGGGCGCCGATGGGAACTTGGCAGCCTCCGCCGAGGCGGGTGAGCAGGGCCCGTTCGCAGGAGGTCGCGGCGCGGGCCGCTGGATCGTTTAAGAATTCCAAGTGCTGGCGGGTAGTGTCGTCACCTTTACGGATCTCGATGGCGAGCGCTCCCTGGCCCGCTGCCGGACACATGATTTCCGCTTTGATGATTTGTTTGACGAGTTCCGTCTTGCCGAGCCGTTTCAGTCCGGCCGAGGCGAGGATGATGGCGGCGTATTCTCCCTGCTCGAGTTTGCGAAGGCGCGTGTCGACATTGCCCCGAAGGGGATGAATGTCGAGGTCGGGGCGCATGGCTTTGAGTTGAGCCTGGCGGCGGAGGCTGGAAGTGCCGACACGTGCGCCCGGTGGCAGATCCTGAATGCTGGAATAGTGGCGCGAGCAGAAGGCGTCGCGTGGGTCTTCCCTTTTTGTGACGGCGGCGATTTCGAATCCCGGTTGAAGTTCGGTGGGCAGGTCTTTCAGAGAATGCACGGCAAGATCGACGCGGCCGGCGGCGAGAGCCTCTTCAATTTCTTTGGTGAAAATTCCTTTTCCAAGTCCACCCTTCGTTCCGACTTGGGCCAACGGGACATCAGTGATCTTGTCGCCGGTGGTCTGGATGATTTCGATTTCGACTTCGTGGCCGCGGGCGCGCAAGAGTGCGGAGATATGATTCGCCTGCCAGAGAGCGAGTTGCGACCCGCGGGAGCCGATGCGGAGCTTGGGCATCACTGGCGCGGTCCCACTTCTGTTTCTTTTGTTTCTTTCGCCGCGGCCTGGGTGCTGATGCTTTCTCTTTTTCCCGCAAATTGAACAGGCGGCGAACTACGTCCACGATTGTCGTTGCCTCAGATTCTTTAGCCGCCGTCTTCAACGTCGTGATCGGGGTGTGCATGACTTTGTTGATGATGCCGCGCGTCAGCGCTTCAACGGCAATTTCCTGCTCTGGGAGTCAGGGGGCCCAGCCTGCCGCGGACGCGGTCGATTTCAGCCTGGCGGATGGTTTCCAGATGATCTTGTAGCGACACGATCGTGGGCACAACGTCGAGCGTCTGCAGTTTGGCTTCGAAGCGTTCCACTTCGCTGGTGATAATGGCTTCGGCTAATTCTGCTTCCTTGCGGCGGTCGGCGACGTGGCTGGTGACGGCCTGTTGCAGGTCGTCGATGTCGTAGGTGAAGATGCCGTCGAGCTTGGCCATCTCCGGAGAAACATCGCGAGGCACGGCGATGTCGATGAAGAACATCGGCCGGTTCTTGCGGCGGGAGAGGAACTGTTCGCCATGTTCGCGGCGGAAGATGGCGTGAGGCGAGCCGGTCGAAGTAATAACGATGTCGGCGCGATCGCAAGAGTTATACAGGTCATCAAACTTGATCGCCTGGCCGTCGAACTTCTGCGCCAGACCGATGGCGCGTTCATAGGTGCGGTTGGAGACGAAGATGGAAGCGCAACCGTGGGCCATCAGATGCCGTGCGGCAAGTTCGCTCATCTTTCCGGCGCCCACGATGAAGACCGTTTTCCCTTCCAATGTTCCAAAAATCTTTTTGGCGAGTTCCACCGCGACCGACGCGATCGATACCGACGACGATCCGACCGCGGTCTCGCTGCGCACGCGTTTGGCCACGGCGAAGGCACGGCTGAAAAGCTGGTCGAGTTGTCCGCGGACGGCGCCGATGGCACGGGCGGTGGCATAGGCTTCCTTAACCTGGCCGAGAATCTGCGCCTCGCCGACCACCATGGAATCCAGGCTGGAAGCGACGCGGAACAGGTGGCGGACTGCCTCTTTGCCGCGGTATTCGTAGAGGTGCGGGTCGAGTTCTTGCGGATCCAAGTGAAAATAATCGTGCAAGAATCCGCGCAGGTTGGCAGCCCCGTTCGTGGTGTGCGTAACAATTTCCACGCGATTGCAGGTAGAAATGACCATGCCTTCTTCGATCCCGGGATAAGCACTGAGATCTCGGCAGGTATCGGGCAGGCGTGATTCGGGGATTGCCAGGCGTTCGCGCACTTCGACCGGCGCGCTGTTATGGTTCACGCCAATGAGCTGGAATCTCATGAGGCGGCGAACCTGTGAATGGTCGAAAAGTAGTTGGCGGCCCATGCCGCCAGCGCGGCGGCAAAGGCAAATGTCGCGAGGAAGGCGGCGCGGCGCCCGCGCCATCCGGAATTCCACCGGGTGAAGACCATGAGCATGTATACCGCCCACATCAGCACCGACAACAGAATCTTGGGATCGAGAAAGTCGAGTCGTCCGTAGGTGGAGATCGCGACCACCGAACCGGTCAGCAAGCCGAGCGTCATGAAGGGGAAACCGAGTAACAGCGAGCGATAACCGATCTGGTCAATCACTTCGAGCGCGGGAAGGAACGAAATCAGGCTGGTGGGTTTCTTGGCCTTCAGCCGGCGCTCCTGCAGAAGATACAGCAGGCTGGCGCCAAAGCTGACCAGCAGGGCGGCATAACCGATGAAAATCAGAAAAATGTGCGCCGCCAGCCATCCTTTGTTCGAAACGTACTGGGTGAGAAGTACGGGTTGTTCATCGACGGCGGCCACGAAGGTCAGAAAAAACACCACTGGAAAAACCACCACGCCGGGTGAGGTGGTGTGGTAAATGGCGTAAATCAGCATGAAGAATGTCATCGAAAAGAAGGCCAGCAGCGATTCCCCATTGTGCACGGACGCCCAGACAACATGGCCGGAGAGGAACAGTTCAGTCAGAGAAACGAAGTGGAAGACCATACCGAGGCTGGCCGCGTGGAGGGCGATGCGGCTAAACAGATCGCTGGTGCGGGTCAGCGCTACGAAGGCGTAGATCAGGCTGATAAAGTAGCAACCCAGCGCGAAACGGAGCCAGAGCAGAGACATGTCTTTTTTGTTCCGGAACTCTTGAGTTTACCGCAAATCGCTGACGTTATCAGAATCATTGCCTCAGCCTTTCTATTCCACTCCCAAACTCCCCAGCGCTTCTTCAAGCCACGCTGCGTCAATGCTCAGGCGGCGGCCGTGGGTTTTGAGATCCTCAACTTCATCGAAGGCGCGGAACAGGCGAAGCTTGGCCGCGGCGTATTGCTCGGCCTCGCTCAGAGGATGGCCATGGTTCTGGCTCCAGGTTCGCGCGCGCTGTCGGGGAGAAAAACGCTGACCGCATAGGTCAGCTTGCGATCGGAAGTGACGTCGAAAACAAATTCAGTGGCGGGGGATTCGGGATCGTCCGGAAGCGCGGGCCGTTTTCCGACGAAGTAGTATTGATAAACATATCCCTGGGCACCGGTGTAAGTCTTCAGGCGGCGGACGGGCGGATTCGGAGCCATGCCGACATTATCGAACGCGGACAACCTGTTTGTCGCACATATCCAACCACTCGCTTGGAGGTTCGGAGCCGGTTATGTCTGGCGCGCTTATATTGTAAAAGCCGGTTCAGAGTGGCCCGGCAGATCCGACTCTCTTGACATAAAATCTGTTTTACTTGAGCAGTCGCTGCGACGCTGCGATCTCCAGAGACTTCTGCCACACGTCATGCGCAGGCGATCATCACCTCAGGGCGGAGTACCAGGAGGACCGTTGAATGTTTCGCACAAATTCTAACAAATTACGGGTCTGTGACGGCGAAGCCTCCCCTCACCGATCGCACTGGATCGTCGACAGTAGATGGCGAATCCCTCTTTTTTATCTTTATTTTCATCGTTATCTTTATATTTGCGCTGTACCGCTGGTGATTCTCTCGACCGCCGACATCGCCTCGGCGCAGTCGCGGAACGCGCCCACCGCCCCTGCGCAGCTCACCATCGATGCGGCACGAATCGTCTCGCCGGTGAGCCCGATGCTGTACGGCCTGATGACCGAGGAGATCAATCATTCTTACGAGGGCGGGCTTTACGCGGAGATGGTTCAGAACCGTACCTTCCGCTCCAACTGGGAGGGAGCCGTGCCTTGGGAGCTTGTGCGACGTGGCGATGCTGTCGCCAGCAGCTCCGTCGACAAGTCGACCGGGCCGAGTCAGGCTTTGCCCTACAGCTTGAAACTTTCCGTGGCCTCCGCATCTGCTGGCAGTGAGGCGGGGTTGAGCAATCCAGGATTCTGGGGTTTCGCGCTCCTTCCGAATACGACATATGCAGGATCGTTATATGCCCGCGTGGAAAATTCCGAAGTGGGGCCGTTGACGATTCAGCTGATGAATGACCGCACGGGAGCCCTGCAAGCGCAGGCGACGGTGGATCTGAGAACAGGACCGTGGGCGGGGTACCAATACAAGCTCGTCACGGGAGCGATCGCGACATCATCGGCGAATCACATCGAGTTCACGGTGGCGCACCCTGGCAACGTTTGGTTGCAGTTGGTCTCTGTTATGCAGCCGACGTTCAAGAACCGGCCAAACGGCAACCGTGCTGACTTGATGGAGCGCCTGTCTGCCATGCACCCGCACTTTTTGCGTTTGCCGGGCGGCAACTATCTGGAAGGCGACAGGCTGGAGGACTGGTACAACTGGAAAAAGACGATCGGGCCGCTGGTGGATCGTCCCGGCCACCCGTCTCCGTGGTCCTATTGGTCAACCGATGGATTGGGTCTGCTGGAGTTTCTGGAATGGTGCGAGGACCTGAAAATCGAGCCCGTGCTCGCGGTCTATGCCGGATACTCGCTGAAAGGCGACCATGTGGCGCCGGGCAAGGATCTCGAGCCTTACGTTCAGTCCGCCTTGGATGAGGTGGAATATCTCACGGGCGATCAGAGCACGCAATGGGGAGCGGAACGGGCGCGCGATGGCCATCCGGCTCCATTTCCGCTGCACTATATCGAGATCGGAAACGAGGACCAGTTCGACAAGTCCGGCAGCTATGGAGCGCGGTTTACGCAGTTTGCCGCGGCGCTGCGGAAGCGTTATCCGCAATACAAGCTGATCGCTACCGATCCCAGCGGCGACAGCGAGACGGCACACCCCGATGTGGTGGACGACCATTACTACAAATCGCCTTCGGACATGATGGATCTCGTCCACCACTACGATGCAGCCGCCAGAACGGGCCCGAAAATATTTGTCGGTGAATGGGCGACGCGCTCGGGAACGCCCACGCCAAATTTTGGCGACGCCCTTGGCGATGCGGCCTGGATGACGTCCCTCGAGCGCAATAGCGACCTGATCGTCATGGCCAGTTATGCTCCCCTGCTGGTGAATGTCAATCCGGGTGCCATGCAGTGGACGACCGACCTGATTGGCTTCGATGCGCAGAAGACCTATGCGTCTCCCAGCTACTGGGCGCAGTGTCTTTTTGCGGAGCACTTGGGGGATGGCACAGCGCACAGCACGATCTCCGGCGAGGGCAAGCGTTTCTTCTACTCGGCCACGGTGAGTTCGGGGACAAGCTGCTGCACCTCAAGCTGGTGAACGCGTCCAGTGTAGAACAGCCACTATCCGTACATCTAACGGGCGTCAGTAGCGCGCACCAGGCTGGCATGGTGACGCTGCACGGCGCCACCTACCAGGCGACAAACTCGATACCGATCCGGACGCCATTCATCCCGAACAGTCCACGGTTTCTGTTCCGAGCGGAGTTTGGAACCACACCGTCCCGGCATTGACGATCGAAGTGATCGACGTGCCTCTTCAGTGAGGGCTTCCGGGCAGAAAAGCAAATTCAAAAGCAAAAGCGGCGGACAAAAGCGTCCGCCCCACACAAACCTCTGCTATCGCACACCGTTTCCTGGAGAGACGACTCTGCCGTACTCCGTGGCGCGGCTGAGCCGGTCGAACATGCGCCAGGCGTCGAGCGAGATTTTGCTGATAGCTTCTTCCCCCTCGCGTTCGTTGCGAAGAAAAGACGTCATGACACAAATCACGTAAGGCCGGCCTTCGACGAAGACGATGCCAGAGTCGTTGCGCACCGCTTCCAGCGAGCCGGGCTTGTTGGCGATCTTCAGATCGGCGGGCAGGTCGCGGGGAATCCAGGAATCTTTGTTCGTGCTGAGCATTTTAAAGAAGTCTGCCGTCGACTCTTTGTTCAGGACTTTGCCATGGTAGATGGCGTCGAGCAGAGTCATCATTTCGCGCGGAGTCGAGATATTTTCACGGCCTTCTTTCGCGGCCTGAAGGTCCATCATCTTGCGGCGCAGGCGCGTGTGGGTGAGGCTGAGCGAGTCCAGCATGGCATTCACGTTCTCCATGCCGACGCGGTCGATCAGTACGTTGGTCGCGGAATTGTCGCTGACCGCGACCATCATCGTCGCCAGGTCGCGCAGCGTGATTCGGGTCACGCCGGGCGTGAGGCCATTCATAATGTCGCTGTCTTGCACCAGATCGGACGACTGCACGGTGTAGAGATCGGTGAGCTTGAGCTTGCCTTGCTGCGCCTGCAAATACAGGTTGGCCAGAACTGTGATCTTAATGGAGCTGGCTTGGGCGAAAACTTCGTCCTCGTTCAGACAGAAAGTGCTCGCCGGTGTTGAGGTCTTCGATGGCGACTCCCATTACGCCGTCGAGATGCTGGTCGACGTCCTGAATCTGGGCCTCGAGTTTCTGCCAGAGAACTTTCTGCTTGTCCCTGTACGGCGCGGCAGTTTGAGCGGTGCAGGCGGTAAAGAACAATAAGCAGCATAAAAGATGCTTCACGAGACAGTCTCCTGACGGCAGGGATTGTAGCAGCCGCAAAGCACGCAGCGGTTTAGCCCGCCTGGCCGATCAGAAGCACGTAGCCATCGGGATCTTCCACGCGAATCTCGCCCTTGGGCATGTAGTCGGGATAGCTAATCAGCGAAACCTTTACGCTTTTGCCCAGCAGATGCGCCCGCAGAGCAGTCAGGTCAGCCGAGTAGAGATAGAACAATACGGCTTGCTGGCTGGCAATGACTGGGTCGGAGGCGCGCGCGAACATCAAGTCGGCCTACTTGCAGCCCAAGTGGACCCATTGCAGTTGGCCCGAAGGAGTCTTCAGGCTTCCGCGAATTTCCATCCCCAGATGTTTATAGAAGTCGACGGACCGCTGCACGTCGGCGACAAAAGCCATCGGGATGAGACCTGTAACCTTGGATTTGCTGTCGGATTCAGCCATCGATTCTCGCTTCCCGCAATTGTTTCACTGCGGTCTCGGAGGTGACGGGAGAATAGTAGACCTCTTTAAAAGTGTACGATCGCGCCTTGGAGGCGAGTACGGGAAGGATTTCGATATGCCAATGGTAGTCGTCGTCAATAGTTTTCCAGTAGCCGAGATTCTTGGAGGGATGCAGGCTGCTCGGCGAAGTGTGCAGCACAAGATGAAATTCCTCGGTAATAGAGCGGACGCGCTGCAAGGTGCGGCGCAGAAGCGCGGCCAGGTTCGTGCGCAACCCCGGCTTGTTGAGTCCCGTTCGTTCGAACGAGGCGTCGTGATTGCGCGGCAAGATCCAGGTCTCGTAGGGGACGCGCGGCGCGTAGGGACCGATGGCGAGATAGTCTCCGCGTGCCTCAATAACGCGCAGAGCCTGCCGCTCCTCCTGTTGAATAATGTCGCAGAAAACGCAGCGTTCTTTGCTGAGGAAGTACTCGCGGCCGGCGCGCAACTCGTAGAGCACGCGCCGCGGGACAAACATGGTGGCAGTAATCTGTGACGTTGGATGGCTGAATTCCTGTCCGGCGCTCTTGCCGTAGTCCTTGAAAAGGCTGACGTACTTGATGCGTGGATCGCGCTTGAGGTCGAGAATGCGCTCGGCCGCCAAGCGAAGAAAGTGCGCGATCTCGTCGTCGCCGGCGCTCCACAGATGCCGGTCGTGGCGCGGGTTTTCGACCAGCACCTCATGCGCGCCGACCGAATGCATGCGGTCATAGATCCCGTCGCCGCGGCGGCCAGGCTCGCCCTCAATGTGGTAAAGCGGCTTGGGATGCACGACGGAACGCGCGGACCAGGGAACCCCGGGGGCGTTGGGCGAGTTCGCAATCACCTGGGGAGATGCGGAAGAGCCATCGCAAAAAACGCAGGCCGACTCGGGACGTGATCCGGTTTCGCCGGGATCATCGCCGGTCATAACCCAGGAGCGCGTGATGGGGTCCTTGCGGAGTTCCATAGGGAAGGAGAACACCGCGAGCGAACCGGAGTCAACCGTGAATTCTTGCCGGAATTTGCCGTGGGCCGAGGCGAAATGCGGCAGAAGCTGGGCGGCGCGCTTTGTTATAATCCGCCGAAGCCCTCCCCGATGACCGAGCCGTCCACTCCGCTGATGCGGCAGTATGCCGCCGTCAAGAAAGAACATCCCACTGCGCTTTTGTTTTTTCGCTTGGGGGATTTCTACGAACTTTTCTTTGACGACGCTATCCTGGCCGCGAAAGAATTGCAGATCACGCTGACTTCGCGCAATAAAGAAAAAGGAATCGCCGTGCCCATGTGCGGCGTGCCCTATCACGCGGCCGAGGGTTACATCGGGAAGCTGATCCGGAAAGGCTTCAAAGTAGCTATTTGCGAGCAGATGGAGGATCCGCGGGAGGCGAAGAAACTGGTGCGGCGCGAAGTGACGCGCGTGCTCACGCCAGGAACAGCGGCGGACTCGTCACTCGGTTCGGAAGAAAATAATTTTCTGGCGGCACTGGCACAGGTTGGGGATCGCGTGGGATTCGCGGCTCTGGACTTGTCCACGGGAGAATTCCGGGCCACGGAATTTTCGGGCGAAGGCGCGTTGCGGCGAGTGCAGGAGGAGTTGGAGCAACTACGGCCGAAGGAATTGCTGTATGGGTCGGCGGCGCCGCTGTTTGAGAACAAAAACAGCCGAGGGTTGCTCGTCCGGACGGGCGAGTCGTCCGTCTCCACACGGACATTGCCAGTCGCCGCGCCGCAGCCTCGGGCAGCTGGAGCTACTTGCACCGAAACGCCGCTCGATGACTGGATCTTTGCGCCCGATCATGCCATTCCACTGCTGGAAAATCATTTTGGCGTTCTTTCGCTGGAAGGCTTCGGTCTGGCTGGGCGAACGGCAGCAGCGGCGGCGGCGGGCGCGATTTTATATTATGTGCGATCCACGCAGCGCGGGTCGCTTGATCACGTCGACCGTATCGGATGGTATGAGCGGCACAGTTGCCTGGTGTTGGATGCGGTCACGGTGCGCAATCTCGAGTTGATTGAACCGCTGTTTGCGGGCGCGGATGCGGGTGTCACCTTGTTACGGTCGATTGATTGCGCAGTCACACCCATGGGCAAACGGCTGCTGCGCGCATGGTTGTTGCGTCCTTCACTCGATTTGGGCGAAATTCATCGGCGGCTCGACGCCGTGGAAGCGAGTGTGAGGGAGACCGTCGCGCGCGAGGAGTTGAGGCGCGCGCTCGATGGCCTGCTGGATCTGGAAAGGCTGCTGAGCCGCGTCACGCTTGAAACCGCGAATCCGCGTGACGTGCTCGCGCTAGCGGCATCACTCCAGAAACTTCCGGCAGTGCGGGCTGCGCTGGCTCGCGTGGTATCGGAACGCCTGACAACTCTGCACGCATCGCTCGATGAACTGGCAGACGTACGTGAGCGCATTGACAAGACAATCGTACCGGAACCGCCGCTCAGTTTTGCGGATGGCGGCGTAATCGCGACGGGCGTGGACCGCGATCTTGACGAATTGAGGGAACTCTCCCGCAACAGCAAGCAGGTATTGTCACAGATCGAACAGCGGGAGCGCGTACGCACCGGCATTTCCTCCCTAAAGGTGAAGTTCAATTCTATTTTTGGTTATTACATAGAGGTTACAAAACCGAACCTGCAACTGGTTCCGCAAGATTACGAACGCAAGCAGACGCTGATCGCGGCGGAGCGGTTCACTACGCCCGAACTGAAAGAGTACGAAGTCAAGATTCTCGATGCGCAAGAAAAGATCGTCGAGATCGAGCGGCGTCTTTTCACAGAATTGCGCACGAAGATTGCCGCCGAAGCCAAGCGCATCCGCCAGACTGCCCTGGCGCTGGCGGAAGTGGACGTGCTGGTGTCGCTGGCGCATGTCGCAGCCCTGCGTAATTATTGTCGTCCCACATTTGTAGAATCTGCCGAGGCCAGCGAAGTCGAGATTATCGAAGGCCGGCATCCCGTGATCGAGCAGCAGGAAATGGCTGGAGGCAGCGAGCGCTTCGTGCCCAACGACCTTTATTTGAATGGAACCACGCACAACATCATACTGCTCACTGGCCCGAACATGGGTGGCAAATCCACCTATCTACGCCAAACGGCGTTGATTGTAATCCTGGCGCAGATGGGATCGTTTGTGCCAGCGCGCTCGACGCGGCTGAGTGTGACTGACCGCGTATTTACGCGCATCGGAGCGAGCGACAATCTGGCGCGCGGCCGCTCAACTTTCATGGTTGAGATGACAGAGACGGCAGCGATCCTGCACACAGCAACGGAGCGTTCTCTTGTTCTGCTGGATGAAGTTGGCCGCGGCACCTCGACCTACGATGGGCTGGCGATTGCATGGGCTGCGGTCGAATACCTGCACGCGAGAGTGCACGCCAAAACTTTGTTTGCAACTCATTACTTCGAACTTACCGAGTTGGCCGATCAGCTTCCGGGCGTGAAGAATTATCACGTGTCGGTAAAAGAGACTGGCGGCGGGATTGCATTTTTGCGTAGAGTTGAACCGGGGCCGGCGGATCGCAGTTACGGCATAGAAGTGGCTAAGCTGGCGGGGTTGCCACACGAAGTCGTGGAAAGAGCGCGTGAGGTGCTGGCTGAACATGAGTTCGCGGAGCAGCAGGCGACTGCGCATCTTTCGCCGGGAGCCACACCGGCGCCTACACAGTTAACAATTTTTACGCCGCTGTCACAGCCTGTAGTGGAGAGACTGCGTGAAGTGGATTTGAACCGGCTAACGCCGCTGGAGGCACTCAACTTGTTGGCGGAATTGAAAAAAGAGATTTAATCATAGAAGAAGACAAAGGAATTCCTCACCTCCAAATCATGGGCTCACGCAAGGCGCGCTTTATCTCGGAGATTGGACAGCTTCTGATTGTTGGCTTCGACGGCACCGCGATGACGCCGCGGCTCCGTTCACTGCTGAGCCGTTTGCAGCCCGCCGGCGTCATCCTTTTTGCACGGAATATCAAGGATCCGGACCAGACGTGGCGGCTATTGCGCGAGTGTCGGAAGTTGGTCGGCACGACACTATTTACGTGCGTCGATCTTGAGGGCGGAGTTGTCGATCGTTTTCGCGAAGCCCTGGGACCGGCACCCTCGGCGGCGGAGGTGTTCGCCACGGGAGATCGAAAGTTATTTCGCAGGCATGCGGAGATCATCGGAGAGAACTGCCGATCTTTGGGATTCAACGTCGACTTTGCGCCCGTACTCGATCTGGCATTTGAGGCTTCGCGGGGCGTGATGGGTTCACGCGCGGTGTCGGCGAATCCGCGCGATGCTGAAATTTACGCGCGTGAGTTTCTGGCGGGGCTTCGCTCAGCGAACATCATGGGATGTGGTAAGCACTTTCCCGGACTGGGCGAGGGCAAGCTCGACAGCCATCGCAAACTGCCGGTGATTGAAAAACCGTGGAAGCGGCTCTGGGCTGAGGATCTGCTGCCCTACCGGGCACTACGCCTACAATTGCCGTTTGTAATGGTTTCCCACGCAGCGTATCCGCAGGTCACTCGCGATCAGACTCCGGCGTCGCTGTCTAACATTTGGATCACGGACATACTCCGCAAGCGCATCGGTTACCGGAATCTGATTGTGTCCGACGATCTGGAAATGGGCGGCGTGCTTTCGGCGGCGCCAATCGGCGAGGCGGCTGTCGAATTTATTCGGGCAGGCGGAGATCTGTGCCTGATCTGTCATCGGGAAGATCACATCGTCAGGGCTTACGAAGCGCTGATCAAGGCAGCGGAAAGGGACTCCAGGTTCGCGCGGCGGGTCGCCGAGGCTGCACGGCGAGTAGTGGCGTTCAAGAAGAAGAATTCGCGGATGTTGCGAGCGGGAAAAGCGCCGACGGGCGCAACCGTGGAGAAGCTTACGCGCAGGTTGTGGGAGTTCGGGGAAGAGTTACGTTTGGATGCTTTCAGCCGTCGAGGGGACAAGCGGTCGCGCTCATGAGCAAGAAGAGCAGCAAGGCAATGATCGTGGCCGGGGTGATGAGCGGGACCTCCGCTGACGGGATTAATGTGGCGCTGGTGCGGGTGGGGGAGACTCCTGCTTCCGGCTCTCGACGAACTTCCGGTCCGGAAGCAAACCTGCGGGGGCGAGAGCGCCCGCGCCACACGATCAAATTGCTGGGGCATGCGGATTATTCTTATCCTGCCAAGGTTCGCGCAGCCGTTCTCGCAGCGATGAATGCGGAAAGCGCTCGAGTGGCCGATCTGGCCCGGCTTAGTTTTCTTTTAGGGGAGCTATACGCCGATGCGGTGCTGGCCACCCAGCGGCAGTTTCACGTGAAGGCTGAGCTTGTGGGATGTCACGGGCAGACTCTCTACCATCAGGGCGAAGCCCATACCTTTCTCGGACGAAAGGTGACCGCGACCTGGCAGACCGGAGAAGCCGCTATCCTCGCGGCGCGGGTGGGCGTGCCGGTGGTTTCGGATTTTCGTCCGGCAGACATGGCGGCGGGAGGCAAGGGCGCGCCGCTCGTTCCTTACCTTGATTCCCTGCTCCTCCGTGACCCGACAATCGGCCGCATCGTCCAGAATCTCGGCGGGATCGCAAATCTGACGGCGATGCCTGCGGGTACCGCTGCCGGCCGCATCGTCGCCTTCGACACCGGGCCGGGAAATATGGTGATCGACGCGGTCACGGAAGCGCTCTTCGGACGGCCGTTTGATCGCGATGGAAACATTGCCGCAGAAGGTTTAGTTCTGAAACCCGTTTTGGAGCAAATTCTAAAGCGCAAATTTTTCCGTGCGAAACCTCCAAAGACCGCCGGACGCGAGGAATTTGGGCGCGAATTTGTCCACGACTTCCTGCGCCAATGCGCGGGCTTTCGCAAGGAAGACGTGGTCGCTACGGCGACAGCGTTGACGGCGCGCTCGATCGGCGACGCCGTGCGGCGATTCATTATTCAGAAGCCCGGCTCCAAGAACGCTTTTGGAGAAATGATCCTCTCTGGCGGCGGCGTCCGCAACGCCACGCTGATCGCTATGTTGGCGGAAGACTTAGCGCCGCTGGGAATCCAATTGCGATTCTCCGACGAGTTTGGAGTGCCTTCGCAGGCCAAAGAGGCCGTCGCGTTCGCCGTGCTCGCTTACGAGACTTGGAACCGCCGGCCGTCGAACCTTCCATTCGCGACCGGCGCGAAACGGGCTGTTGTGCTGGGAAAGATCTCATATGCGTGAAGATCAGACCTCGGACCTCAGACCTCGGACTCCAGCCCTGAATACCCGACGTCCGAGGTCCGAAGTCCGACGCCATTTCTTTACGGGACTTGTCACGCTGCTGAGCCTGGCCACGCTTTTCTTGCTGCTATCGTGTTCGGCCAAACCCGACCCCAACACGCTGATCATGATTATCGAGTCGAGCCCGACCAATCTCGATCCCCGTGTCGGAATCGATGCCCAGTCGGAACGAATTGACAATCTCATCTTTGACGATCTGTTGTCGCGCGGGGAGGATCTGAATGTCGCGCCTGGACTGGCGGAGCGTTGGGAAATTCCCGATCCACTCACTTACGTCTTTCATATTCATCGCGAAGTCAAATTTCACGACGGCCGCCCGCTGACTTCGCGGGATGTAAAGTGGACGTTCGACTCCCTATTGCAGGGCAAGATTCGCAGCACCAAAGCAGCGGTATATCGCTTCGTTGATCGGATCGACGCACCTGACGAAGCAACCGTGATCTTCCATATGAAAGAGCCCGACGCTACCTTGCTCTGGAATCTGTCGGACGGCGCGATGGGGATTGTGCCGGATGGCAGCGCCGAGGAAATGACGCGGCATCCCATCGGGTCGGGCCCGTTCCGGTTTGTCAGCGCTGAGACCGACCGGGAAATCGTCATCGAACGCAACGACGATTATTGGGGCGGAGCGGTCAAATTGGCGCGCATACGCTTTGCCGTGGTGCCCGACGCGACCACGCAGGCTCTCGAACTGCGCAAAGGCAGCGGCGACCTGGCCATCAACTCACTTACGCCGGACACCGTATTTACTCTGGCGCATGATCCCAATCTTCAGGTTGAGCATGCCGCCGGAACCAGACTGGCCTATCTCGGATTTAATCTCCGCGATCCGATTTTGAAAGATGTGCGAGTGCGGCAGGCGATCGCCTACGCACTCGATCGGCGGCCAATGATTGAATACCTATGGCGCGGACAGGCGGAGGCGGCGCGCAGCGTTCTGCCACAGCAGAGCTGGGCGTACAACGGAGAGGTTCCGGGCTACGACCACGATGTCGGCAAGGCGAATCAGTTGCTCGATGCCGCCGGCTATCCGGCGATCAACGGCGTGCGTTTTCACATCAATATGAAGACCTCGACCGACGAGAACACTCGACTGATGGTCGCCGTCATGCAACAGCAGTTACATGAGGTCGGGATCGCGCTCGATATCCGCAGCTTTGAGTTCGCCACTTTTTTCTCGGATGTGCAGCACGGAGCATTTCAGATGTACTCGCTACGCTGGATCGGCGGCAACGAAGATCCCGATATTTTCGAATACGCCTTTGACTCGGCGAAATTCCCGCCGAACGGGGCGAACCGAGGCTACTATGCGAATCCCACAGTCGACGCTCTAATCGATAAGGCTCGGCGCGAAATCGATCCCAATGTGCGCAAACCACTGTATGCCGACGTGCAGCGCATCTTGGCGAATGATCTGCCTTACATCAATTTCTGGTATCTCGACAACGTCGTGGTGCATACGCGGCGGGTGCGGAACTTGAAGTTGAATCCAGCGGGAAATTACGACTTCTTGAGAACAGCCGAGTTATCCACTCCTTAGCTTTACTTTCAACGCTTTCCCTATTCTCCGAGAATCGCGCGTGGATCCCCTTCGCTACCCGCCGAGCGAGCCAGTTCTCGCGTGTTACCATCAAATTTCGGCGCGGAGGGCGAGTCGCCCTCCGGACCGCCGGCGGGACGCCGGCGCTACTATGCGAATTCTTTTTATTGGCGACATTTTCGGACGGCCCGGACGGAATATCGTCAAAGACCGGCTGCCGGGAATCGTCCGCGATCATGCCATTAACCTGATCATCGCCAACGGAGAGAATTCGGCGGCTGGTTTCGGGATTACTCCGGCCCTGGCGGAAGAACTCTTCGAGCTCAACATTGACGTGATCACCACCGGCAACCATGTCTGGGACAAACGCGAAATCATCGACTACTTTCAGATGGTCGAGGGCAATGGACACGGGCCGGCGCGGCGAGTGCTGCGACCCGCAAATTTTCCCGCGGACATGCCGGGCTCGGGCCTTTATGAGGGGTTTAAGGGGAAAGTTCCATATGCGGTGATCAACCTGCAGGGGCGCGTGTTCATGGCATCGAACGACGATCCCTTCCGCACCGCGGACCAGCTTCTTCAGAAAATTAAAGCGAAGGTAATTCTGGTAGACATCCACGCCGAGGCGACGTCGGAAAAGATTTCTCTCGGATGGTATCTGGACGGGCGCGTCACCGCGGTGGTCGGTACGCACACCCATGTGCCCACGGCGGACGAGCGAGTTCTACCCAACGGAACCGCCTATGTCACCGATGTGGGCATGACCGGGCCTTACGACGGCGTCATCGGAGTAAAGAAGGAACTGGTGGTGGGCAAATTCCTGAACGGCATGCCGGTGCGGTTCGAACCCGCCACGGGCGACGCCCGCCTGTGCGCTGTGGTGATCGATTGCGACGACAACACAGGCAAGGCCCGCACAATTGAACGTCTAATGCTCTCGTAGAGACGTTGTTTGCAACGTCTCTGCCAGGCTCGAGCATGACGTAGCAAGCTACGTCTCTACGCTCAGGAAAGATTGCAAGTCTGATAAGTTTTCTCGTTCTCCGGAATGCTGAGGCACATAGTGCCCATTGAACTCGAAGGTACGAGGTCCTATTGGCCTATCCCGTACACGCGGAAACTGCATTAAAATCACACACAGTGCCGCGCAGAGCATTCATTCTCGCGATGGGACTACTGGCGGCGCTCTCCTCGACGTTCGCCGCCGGCGATGATCCCTCGTCCGCTCCGCCCATTTCGTGTGGAAACGGCGTTCCCGGCGGGGTGAACTGCATCGCTTCGAAAAAAGAACTGAAAGAAGCCCTCTCCGCTTTCCACGAGGGCGTGAAATTTCAGCAGCGCCAGCAACTGCAAGATGCATTCGCGCAGTTCGATACAGCTTCACGGCTTGCGCCACAGAACAAACAGTTTCTGACGGCCCGCGAAATAGTGAAAGCTCAGCTGGTTTTCAATCACATTGAGCGCGGCAACGTGCTCCTGTGGGAAAATTCGCGCCCGCTGGCCGCTGCCGAATTTCGCGCTGCTCTCGATCTCGACGGGGAAAACCAGTTCGCGCGCGAGCGGCTGGACGAAGCCACCCGCGAATTAGCGCCTACGCGGCCGCGGGCTTTACCGGTCCGTCTTACCGATTCTGTTGAGATCCACCTCGAACCCCGGGACGACCGAGCCACCTTCCATTACAGCGGAGACGTTCGCGGCCTGTTTTTGGAATTGTCCGCGGCTTATGGAGTGACTGCTCAGTTTGACGATTCCGTCCAGCCGCGCCAAGTGCGATTCAATGTCGACGACGTGGGATTCTTCACCGCGCTGCAGCTGGCATGCGAGGTCAGCAAGACCCTGTGGGCAGCTCTGGGCACGCACCAGATGGTCATCGCCGCCGACAACCCGGAGAATCACAAGCAATATGATCGCATGTCTTTGCGAACGTTCATTCTGCCGCCGCACTCCACTCCGCAGGAAGCGACGGAGGTGATAAACACCTTGCGCAGCGTACTCGAATTGCGCTTCATCACCTCAGGCCAGACCTCGGATACGGTAGAAGTGCGCGGGCCGCAGCCAATCCTCGAGGCTTGCGCCAAATTGATGGACCAGCTTAGCAACGATCGTCCACAAGTCATGCTCGAGGTGCGCGTGTTTCAGATCAGCCATCAGCTCACGCGCAACATCGGAGTCCACATTCCCAATACGTTCAACATGTATAACATCCCGGCGGCAGCGCTGCTGGCATTAGCGGGGGGGCAGAACATTCAGCAACTCATTAACCAGCTAATCGCATCGGGGGGAATTAACCAGGCCGGCAGTTCAGCCCTCTCCGGGCTTTTGGCGCAACTGGGAGGACAGCAAAACTCCATCTTCAGCCAGCCGCTGGCCACTTTCGGAGGCGGGCTCACATTCAGCGGTGTGAGTCTCGATCAGTTTGCCGCGAATCTTTCCTTGAACGAATCGTGGGTGCGCAGCCTGGAAAACCTGAGCATGCGCGCCAGCCAGGGAAACGATGCAACGTTTCACATAGGAGAACGTTATCCGATTGAGAATGCAACTTACGCGCCCATTTTCAATTCTTCACAAATCTCGGCGGTCTTGGGAAATCAGACGTACATTCCGCCCTTTCCTTCTATCACCTATGAAGATCTGGGCTTGAACGTGAAGGCCAAGCCCGTCATCCACGGCGATAACTCAGTGAGCCTTAGCCTCGAGTTGCAAGTCCGCTCGCTCACTGGACAAACGAACAACGGAATTCCCGTCATCTCCAACCAGGAATACCAAGGGAGCATCAACCTGAAGGACGGCGAAGCGGCCGTCGTGGCTGGCGAAATATCTCGAACCGATACGCTCTCCATGAGCGGAATCCCGGGCCTTGGCGCGGTACCGCTCCTGAATCAGGCGATGGTGAACAATACCAAAGAATCGGACAGCAACGAGCTCATGATTGTTATGACGCCGCACGTGCTGGCAAACAACAACCGAAGCACTCCGGAGATTTGGCTGAGCGAGAAGTAAAAACGCCTTCGGCTATCCGGGTTTCGGCTTCCGGCTTCAATCCGAAGAAATCCAACTTCCCGTACGCATGATTTTTCCGGAAGCGATCGCCGGAAGCCGGACGCCGCTTTATTTTTCCTTCGCGGCGAACTCCACCAGGCTCTTGTATACATCGGAATAGTGCGGATCCAGGCTTCCAATCTTTCGTCCATTGATAAAAAGCGTGGGCGTCCCGCTCACGTCGACAGACTTGCCGAGCGCTAGGGAGGTGTCGATGCGAGCCTTCGTCTCCGGCTTCGCGGCGCACGCTGCGATGTCGGCGCCCTTAACCCCGGCTCCATCGGCAATCGCCGTCAGCTTTTCATCCGCGTTCTCCGCGGTGATGTCAGACTGCGTTTCGTAAGTTTTGGCGATGAATTTCCAGAAGGCGTCGTTGGAAGCGCGGCCTACACAGTCCGCGTAAGCCGCGCCTTTTGCCGCCCAATTGTGCATCTCCAGCGGGAAATTCTGAAACACGAACCGAACATTGGGCAGGACGGCCAGCGCCTCGATGGTAGGCTGCGCCGCTTTGCAGGCCGGACATTGCAGATCGCCGAACTCGACGATCGTGACCGGTGCGTCTTTGGGACCGCGTTCAGGACCGTTGATTCCCTTCTCCAGCAAATGTTTCGCCGGATCAAATGGCCTGGGGCCGAACGGAATAATTTCGCCGACCAGAGCTTGCTTGCCGTCGGGAGCAACGAAGAAACGCATCAACTGCTGGCCTTGTTGATTGGCAAGAACGACCGTAACCTCCGCAAACCCGGCGACCGTCGAAGGTTTAATGCTGGAGATTTTCCAGGTCAAATCCGCCTCATAGCCAAACTGCTGGCGTAGGAAAGAATCGACCGTCGCTTCCGAGGGAAGATTCGAGGATTCCGCGGACGCGGATTTTTCCGCAGGTTTGCCCGGAGCGGACTTCGCTGGGGTGGTCTGCGCAGCGGCGAGCGTGACGGCCAGCAGAAAAATAAAGATCGAGTTCAGAAAAGTGCGCATGGTTTCCTTTTCGAGTTTCACCTTTTTAGAAGTTCAGGAGAGCGATCTATCAGGATACTTCAAACTGGGTTCTTCAATCTTCGAACTTGGCGGCAATCGGAAAACGCCGTCCGTAGCCGAAGGCTTTGTGAGAAATCTTGAGACCTGGCGCGGCCTGCTGGCGCTTGTATTCGGCGCGATCGACCATGCGGATAACGCGCTTCACCACCTCGATATCGAATCCGCGATCGGCCGCGATCCGCTCCGCGGAGTGGGAATCCTCTACGTAGTCTTCGAGAACCGCGTCGAGAATTTCGTAGGGTGGCAGCGAGTCGCTATCTTTCTGATCAGGCCGCAGCTCGGCCGACGGAGGCTTCTCCATCGTGGCCTGCGGAATTACGGCACGCCGCGAATTCACATATTCACTCAAACGATACACCAGCGTCTTCGGGACGTCGGAAATCACCGCCAAGCCGCCAACCATGTCACCGTAGAGGGTGCAGTAGCCCACACCCAGTTCGCTCTTGTTTCCAGTGGAGAGCACGATCGCGCCGAATTTGTTCGAGAGCGCCATCAGCAACGTGCCTCGCGCCCGCGATTGGATGTTTTCTTCTGTAACATCTTCTTTGGTGCCTGCGAAAACCTGTTTCAGAATCCCGCGATACGCTTCGTAAGCGGGATTTATGGAGAGCAGCTCGAAACGAATGCCGAGATTCTTTGCCAGCGAGCGAGCGTCGTCGATGGAGCCTTGCGAAGAGTATGGACCGGGCATTCCAACGCCGATTACATTTTCCGAACCAACCGCTTCGGCGGCGATGACGGCCGTCAGGGCGGAATCGATGCCGCCGCTCAGGCCGATAATTGCTTTCTGAAATCCGCATTTGTGCATATAGTCGCGCGTGCCCAGCACCAGAGCGGCATAGACGCTGGCTTCTTCGCCGGTGACCTGCTCGTGCATTTCTCCCGACAAAATCTGCGAATCGAAATAAATGAGATCTTCCTCAAAGGAGCGCCCCTGGGCGATGACCTGGCCTTCACGATTGAGCACCAGGCTGGAGCCGTCGAACACCAGACTGTCGTTGCCGCCCACCTGATTAACCAGTACCACAGGAACTTTATGCTGGCGGGCGATGCTGGCCAGCATGTCGCGGCGCATTTCTCGCTTGCCAATCCAAAACGGCGAGGCCGATATGTTCAGCACAAAATTTCCGCCGGCCTGAATCAGGGATTCAACGGGATCGACTGTGTACAGCCGCTTCGGCCAGAATCGTTTGTCGTTCCAGGCATCTTCGCAAATCGTGAGCGCCATGCGATTGCCGCAGAACGGAAACAATTCCTGACTCTTGGCGGGAGCGAAGTTGCGCATCTCGTCGAAGACGTCGTAAGTGGGCAGCAACATCTTTGACTGGATGAAGGCGATCTTGCCGTCGATCAGCCAGGCTGCGGAATTCATGGCTGCTTTGCCGGTTTCCGAGTGGGCGGCAGTGACCAGACCGCAGATGACCGCAATCCCTCGAGTTTCCGCGGCAATCTTTTCTGCGGTCTCGCGATTGCGGGCAACAAAAGAAGGTCGCTCCACCAGGTCGCGGGGCGGATAGCCGCATACCGATAACTCGGGAAATAAAATCAGGCCGGCGCCGGCAGTCTGGGCGCGTCGGGAAAAATCAATGATCTTTGCGGCGTTGCCGGAGAAGTCTCCGACAGTAGGATTGATTTGGCCGAGCGCAATCTTCACCCTCCTAGTGTAAAGCGGTGAACAAACGAAGGCCAAGGGATGCCGTCATCGAACCGCGTCCCCGCCGTTGTAGCGCCGGCATCTTGCCGGCTGTCGCGGGGGCATCTTGCCCGCGCGGGTGGGGCGTGACGTCCCTATGACGGCAGCCGGGGGACGGCGGCGCTACCTTTTCGGTCTACGGATATTCCAAAATTAACCCGTACCGTTTGGCAAAAAGGCGTAACATTAACGATTTGGCAACCACCTTTCATACAAGGAAAGAACAAATGCCCCTGCGCCGCTCTTCCCTGCTAAATCGATTTTTCGTTTTCACGCTGATTCTCCTCTTCGCCTTGCCTTTCGCATTCGCCCAGTCGGGAAACAACAATCATCCTTGGAGTAACTCCAGTCTTTCTCCAAACGAGCGCGCGGCGATGGTGGTGAAAGAGATGACGCTGGACGAGAAGATTTCGTTGCTGCATGGAACGGGCATGCAGGGACTCAGTCCAATGAGTCCTCTGGCCGTGCATTCCAACGGTGGCGCCGGATATGTTGTCGGCATTCAACGCCTAGGTATTCCCCCGATTCAAATGTCGGACGCCGCATACGGAGTGCGGAGCAGTGGCGAGAATGGACGCTACTCGACGGCGCTGCCCGCAGACGTGGCCGCAGCCGCGAGTTGGGATCTCGACGCGGCCCATGAATACGGAGCTCTGATCGGGCGCGAACTTCGCGCCCAAGGCTACAACATGACGCTCGGTGGCGGCATCAACCTAACCCGCGAACCGCGCAACGGGCGAACGTTCGAATATTTGGGTGAAGATCCTGTACTGGCTGGCAAGTTGGTCGGCTCAGTCATGAAGGGTCTACAGGCCGAGCATGTGATAGGCGACATCAAGCATTACGCGCTCAACGACCAGGAAAGTGGTCGCAATGCGGTAAACGTAAATATCGACAGGCGCGCTGCGCGGGAGAGCGACCTGCTGGCGTTTGAGATTGGATTACAGGAATCGGACGCAGCCGCCGTGATGTGCTCTTATAACCGCGTCTACGGCGACTACGCCTGCGAAAACAAATATCTGCTGACCGATGTATTGAAAGAAGACTGGAGCTTTAAGGGGTTTGTGCTCTCCGATTGGCAAGCGACGCACAGCGCGGAAAAGGCCTCGGCGGCCGGCCTCGATCATGAGGAACCGGGCGAGATCTTCTTTGGAGAGGCTTTGAAGAAGGCGGTCGAGTCGGGCAAAGTCCCCGCGGCCGAACTAGATGATCATGTTCATCGGATCCTGCGCTCGATGTTCGCCACCGGAGTAATCGACGATCCACCGCAGAAGGGTGTCGTTGACGTCGTGGGCGGTTTGGAAGTGGCGCAGAAAATTGAAGAGCAGAGCATCGTGCTTCTCAAAAACGAACACGCGCAGCTTCCGCTCGAGGCCTTGAAGATCCACACTATAGCTGTGATTGGCCCGCACGCGGATGTGGGAATGATCTCCGGCGGCGGTTCGGCGCAAGTCGATCCTCCCGGCGGCAACGCAATCATGCCACCAGGCAAGGGCCAGACCCATTGGCAGGAAAAGATTTGGTTCCCCACTTCGCCGCTCAAATCGATTCGCGCCAAGGCGCCGTCGGCGACCGTGCAATTTAACTCAGGCGCGGAACCGAACGCCGCTGCAGCGCTGGCAAAAAATGCTGACGTCGCCATCGTATTCGTCTATCAATGGGAAAGTGAGGGGATGGACTTGGATAGCCTGTCTCTTCCCGAACATCAGGATGATCTGATCGCGAAAGTCGCAGCGGCCAATCCGCATACGGTGGTCGTGATCGAGTCGGGAAGTCCCGTCACTATGCCGTGGCTAGATCAAGTAAGCGCCGTTCTCGAGGCCTGGTATGCGGGCAGCCGCGGAGCGGAAGCTGTCGCGAATGTTATTTTCGGGGATGTAAACCCCAGCGCGAAGCTTCCCATCACCTTCCCCAAGAGCGAATCTGATTTGCCGCATCCCACGATCGTGAAACCGCCGAAAGCCACCACCGACGCGGATCGCCAAGGATGGAAACGGATTGCAGCAGGCTTGCCAGCATTTCAGGTCAGTTACGACGAAGGAGTGAAGGTTGGATACAAGTGGTACGACGCGCGAAAACAAGCCAGTGCTGTTTCCCTTTGGATACGGTCTTTCCTACACCACTTATTCATATTCGAATATGAAGGTGACCCCGGGAAAGAATCCGCGCGCAAGTTTTACCGTCACTAATACCGGCAACCGGGCCGGCTCCGAGATCGCCGAAGTCTACGCTTCTTTACCGGCTGCGGCTGCGGAGCCTCCGAAACGGCTCGTGGGCTGGCGCAAGGTCACACTCAACGCAGGAGAGAGCAAAGAAGTCGCGGTCGAGATCGACCCGAAATATCTCTCTATCTTTAACGTGGAACAAAATGGCTGGCAGCTGATTCCAGGAGACTACACCTTCATGGTCGGGGATTCTTCACAGAATTTGCCGCTGAAGCAATCGGTCGGCCTGAAGTAAACAAACGGGGAACAGGGCCGCTGCTCACAGGACATTGTCGTTCAGCGATGCGATAAATTGAATTCCCTGCACGAACTTGCCGACCAGCCTATTATCGTTCGTTAAGAAGAGGTCCGTGCCGGCATGAGCAGCCGCTGCCAAATGCATCGCATCCGCCGGGGACACTTCGAACGCCGCTCGGATTCGCGCGTAATGATCTGCCGTTTCCAGATCGAACGGCAAGACCTCGGCAACGGCTTGCTGCAAAAGCACCCGGACCTCTTCCGCCCGCTGAGCATCGCGCCTGCGATATACCCCCGCCAGCACTTCCCCGAAGGTGAAAGCGCCGGTAAGCAACTGGTCGCGGCGCTCCTTCATTCGCGATTGAATTTCGGTTACGCGCCTCGCATACTGCGGATTGTCTTCGAGCCAATAAATGAACAGCATCGTGTCCCAGTAGACGCGGCTCACTTACTGCTCCCAGGACCGTAGAAGTCACTGCGCTCGGCCCGAAGATAGGCCTCACCGCCTCCTAGTTCGGCAAAAACGTCCTTCAGCGCCCCCCGCAACTTCGACCACGCGTCCTCCGACTTCGCGGATGCCCCCGAATTGGCAAACTCGTAGGTATAAGTCACGGTTGTGCTCTGCCCAGACTTGGGGCCTGTGGCCTCGATTAGGCGCAGTTCGTTGTCTCGCAAGAACTGGTGCGTCTTTAGAGCGCTGCAAACCGCCGGGGCGCGACCGCCTCCGATTCCCAGCTCATTTACCACGTCACCAGCCCGGATGGAGAAGCGCGAAACTTTCCTTTCTAGCGCTGGCAGAACATATCTCTTACGACTGTGGGTCCGAATCTTGTCCGCTAACCTCATAGCAATTTCACCCTCATCTCCATGATAGCATAGAATACTGTAGATTAAATGCAGCATTCTATGCTATGCATGGCGTCCGAACAGCCTCGTCAATTCCGAGTGAGAGCTGGAGAGCTCAGTCCTCGCCCCCCGCAGGAAACACGGTGTGTTTCGGTGCGGGCATTGGCGCAGCACCTTTCTGGTCTCGCCACAATACTTCATTGAGACGGGCTGCTGGCGCGGCATCCGGACGCGAGAAATCCATTCGCGAGGAGATCTTTGCTCCCGGAGCGTCGCGCTTATTCGTTTCGTAAATAAGCCCATTCTTTAGATTTCGATTGTCAGCTTTGTAAGCCGGCTGATCGCCAGCTCCAGAAAACATATGCCCCATCACGGGCGCATACCTATCGTTCTGATTCATAGGCGGAAGGCCGAGCAGTGATTCCATGGTGTGAATCACGTTCACCGTCGTATAGAAGCGATGCTCGACGTTCGGCTGGGTTGCCGATCCCGGCGAATATTTGCTGATGACCAACGCGATCGACCGGTGCGCGTCCACATGGTCGGCGCCGTTCTGAGCGTCGTCTTCCAATACGAAGATGGCCGTGTCTTCCCAGTAGGCACTGTGCGAAACCGCTTCCACCACGCGCCCAAGGGCCAGGTCATTATCCGCAACCGAGGCTGCGGGCCGCGGAAAATTGGGACGCGTGCCGCCGGTGTGATCGTCAGGCAAGTAGAGCAGCACGAATGCCGGCAACTCATACTGCGGGCCCTCGTGCGCGTCGCGGGCGTGAACGTAAGCGCTGAATTCGTTTAGGAATTCGTCGGCACGCAGTTGGTCGGGATATTCGGTATTGAAATCCGGATACAACGGATCGAAGTGGTCGCGCAAAACGGCCTTGGTCGGTTTCACGCCGCTAAACAAAGGCACGGCCCACGGGAATGGGCTGGGCCCGGCATGCGGATCGCCGACATTCGGAGGCAGCGTACCGCCCTGCTGGACCACCGTTCGCGGACAACGCGCTTCTTGTCCCGACGGAGTTCCCTGCTTCGGACTGGCCGCTGTCGGCTTCTCATTGCACCACAATGCGTTCACAAATTCGCCGTAGTCGCGAAAGCTCACTTTATTCCGCGCAAGATTGTCCCAAAGAAATCCGGTGGAAGGATCGTCGATGTCGGGCTGATTATGTTCCAGGGGATATTCATCAGCGACCTGCCCCTGGAAATCGTAGGTGCGCTCCTTGCCGCGATAAGCGATTTGCCAGGTCTTCTCGTTGTAGTCGGAAGTGATCGCGGCCGTGGACCAGAGATGCCCATCGCCCGAGACTTCCCCGCTATCGTAGAAATTGTCGAGCACGCCAAACTGCAGTGCGAGTTTGTGCTCGTTAGGCGTGATGTCCGCGCCGTACATCGTCAGCGAAGCATCGCCGTTGCCAACGTTGAGGTCGCCGAGAATCTGGTCGTAGGTGCGGTTTTCCTTGATGACGTAGATCACATGCTTGAAGGGATTCTTTCCGCCCGCAAACGAGATCGTGCCCGGATCGCTGGTAAAGAGGTTATTTTGTTCCGCGATGCGCGTGAGCCCGGGAAGACGATTCATAGTGTCGGAAATCTTCAGGCGTGCGACGGAACCGCGCAGCAGCGTGGGAATGTAGGGATGGCCGTGATGCTTCATCTCTGAGGCGGTCTTGCCCATGCCGTTATTCGGACCGGTACCTACGCCCTTGGCGGTGGCGATTAACAAGTCGTCACCCTGGACGGCAAGGGCCGTCGGATACCAGTCGGTGGGAATCAGCCCGATGTCGCCCTGTCGCGTGGACCGTTTTGTCCGTAGAGAAGCTGGATACCTCAAACACCCCCACGGCGTTCACGCAGGAGTAGGCGACAAAAAGGCGCTTGCCATCCTTCGATTGCGCCAGGGCCGTAGGACACAGGCCGAAAGCGACGTCCTTCTCTCTCATGGTTCGGTTGAGCTGGCCGCGGAACGTTCCGGTCTCGGTGTCGACCACCGCTACCGTATCGGCGTTGGAGAGCGCCACATACAAGAGCTTTTCGTCCGGACTCAAGAGCATTGCGGTGGGATGCGAGCTCGGAGCCAGCGGATCTTTCGATCCGGGAAGCCCGATCGACTTGCCGATCCTTGCGCCCACCAATTCAATCTGGACGATTTGCGAAGTGTTCCACAAGCTGCACCAGGCTCGAATACCGTGACGCGTAGCGACGCAGGTATAAGGAAAGGTCGAGGGGACCAAATCCTGCATGCTCATATCGAACGTCTCCAGAGTTTTCCCGGTGACTGGATCGAGCAGGACGATGTTGTCGGAAAGATTGTTGGCTACGATGAGCCAGTCCGCGCCTTTCGGGTTGCGCACCACTGTCAATCCTGCGGGATAAGGAATGGCGGTGTTCGGTAGCGTTTTCTGCAGTCCGATGGCAACGTGCTTTCCTGGCTTTAGCGGCTGTGGTGCGATGGGGATGAAACCCTGGGGCGTGACTTTTCCTTCCGAGAAACCATAAATCGCGATCCCGTTTCCCGTGTCGCCCGTGCGGGCTCCCGTTGGATCGGTCAGCGAACCCACCGAGGCGTAGAGGTGCTTGCCATCGGAACTGAATGCCAGTCCCAGGAAATAGCTCTGGTGCGAGTCACTCGTGAATCGCGCGTCGGGATAGTCCGCGATCTGATTGCTCTGGAGATCCAGCACCGAGATCGATTGCTGCGCGAGCGTCTCCTGCGTGCCGTATCCGTCATTCAGCAATGCGGCATAGCGGCCGTCGGGGCTCAACACGATAGTCGCGGGAAAGCTGTTGGTGCTGCCAATGCGTCCCGGCGAGGGAACGGTGAGCATCTTGCTGGTGGGCAGCATGACGGGAGGATGATCGGCGGAGGGTGCTTGCGCGAAAGCCGCAGCGCCGGCCAGAAAGACAACAGACACGGAACGAAGGAAAAAATGAGTCACAGGCTCTCCGCGATTCGGCAGTCCAAAAAAAACAAGGAGATGAGCGTAATTCAATGCCCGGTGGATGGTCAAAAGCGGCTGTTGTTTGAAAGGGCGCTTTTTAGCCGCGCCTGTCCTGAAATCGGTTCCTGAAAATAATTTAGATACCCGAGACTCTCGACGTCGGCCGCTCCGGTTCGGGATTCTCCGATTCGCCGGGATGGACGTTGTGCCGCACATCGGCGCCCTGCACCCAGAAAATAACGTCCTCGGCAATGTTGGTGGCGTGATCGGCAACCCGCTCCAGATTGCGGGCCACGAGCAGAGCGTCCAGAGCCTGCCGCACCACATCGGGCCGCTCGTTCATAGTCTTGACCAGTTGGATGAACGCATCGTCGCGCATGCGATCAATCACGTTGTCCATTTCGAGCACGGCCTGAGCCAGTTCAACTTTGCCTTCAATGAACGACTCCAGCGAGCGGCGCACCATCGCGCTTACGGCAGTTCCCATGCGCGCAATATCCACCGGCAAATCCGCGGCGGGAAGTTCGACCATATCCATCACGCGCTCGGCAATGTTCACGGCCTGATCGCCCACGCGCTCCAGATCGGAGTTAATTTTAGTGACAGCCAGAATGAAACGCAGGTCGACTGCCATGGGCTGCTGCATGGCAAGCAGGTCAAACGCAGCCTCGTCGATTTCGCGTTCTGCCGTGTTGATCAGGCTCTCGCCTTCGAGCACCATCTGGCAACGGGTCAGGTCGCGCTCCACATAAGCCTGGCGCGCGCGGTCCACCGCCTGCTCCGCAAGTCCCCCCATGCGAAGCAACCGTTGCCGCAAATCGTCAAGCCCTTGCTGAAAACGCGTACGCATGATCCAAACCTTCCTTATGCCTTATTCAGAACTTCCCCTATCCGAACCTGCCAGTAATGTAGTCTTCCGTCTTTTTGTCGGACGGCTTGGTAAAGATCTTTTCCGTCCTGTCGAACTCAATCAGCTTCCCCAACAGGAAGAAGCCGGTGAATTCGGCCACCCGCGCCGCCTGCTGCATGTTGTGCGTGACAATTACGATGGTATACCGCTCTTTGAGCTGGAAGATCAATTCTTCAATTTTTCCCGTCGAAATCGGATCGAGCGCCGAACAGGGCTCGTCCATCAGCAAGACTTCGGGCTCGACCGCGAGGGCGCGCGCAATGCACAGCCGCTGTTGCTGCCCGCCGGACAGGCTGGCGCCGGATTTCTTGTGCACCTGATCTTTCACTTCATCCCACAGTGCCGCCGAATCGAGCGAGCCCTGTACGATCTCATCAAGCTTGCGGCGATCACGAAATCCATTCAGCTTCAGCCCGGACGCCACGTTGTCATAAATCGACATGGTGGGAAACGGATTGGCTTTCTGAAACACCATTCCTACACGCCGGCGCAGTTGGGTCGCGGAGGTTCCGTTATAGGCGTCGATTTCGCCAATGCGCACCCGCCCCTCGACGCGGGCCTCTGGAATCGTCTCATGCATGCGATTGATGCAGCGGATAAAAGTCGACTTGCCGCAACCTGACGGACCAATCAGCGCCGTAGCATGGTTCGCCGCCACTTTGAGATTGATGTCGAACAAAGCCTGGCCTTTGCCATACCAGGCATTCAGCTTCTCGACCTGGATTCCAACACCCATAGCCTAGGCGGCTCCAAACGTGCCACGGCGGACCGCAACGCGCACAGCCGCGACCGACGTGACGATAAGGACGATGAGCACGAACGCCCCCGCCCACGCCTGGCGGTGCCAGTCATCATAGGGCGAATTCGCGTATGTGTAGATTTGCAGCGGCAGTGCGGCGGTCGGCTGATTGTAGCGGAGATTCCAAAACGTATTGCCCAGCGCGGTAAAAAGCAAGGGCGCGGTTTCGCCCGCCACTCGGGCAAAAGCCAGCATGACTCCCGTAATCACTCCCGAGGTCGCAGTGCGAAGCGTAATGGAAAGGGTGGTTCGCCAGTATGGGACGCCAAGTCCGTATGCCGCTTCCCGCAGGGCTTGCGGCACCAGCAGCAGCATCTCTTCGGTAGTTCGACAGATGGTCGGGAACCATCATGATCGCCAGCGCCACTCCGCCAGCAAGCGCCGAGAATCCGCGCCCGCGCACCAGGATGGCCCAGGCAACGATGCCAATCACAATGGAGGGCACTCCGTTCAGCACATCCGCGGTAAACCGAATTGCGCTCCCGAAGCGATTGCGCCCGAACTCGGCCAGATAGATGCCGGCACCGATTCCGAACGGCACTCCGATGATGCTGGCAATTCCAAGGATCAACATTGATCCCACAATCGCATTGGCCATGCCACCGCCAGGCTCTCCCACGGGCTTCGGAGTTTGGGTCAGAAAGGCCCAGTTGATCGAGCCCACGCCGCGGTACACAAGGTATCCGAAGATGGCAACCAGCGGAACCAGTACCAGCACGACGGTCAAGACCGCTACTCCGGTCATGACATGATCGATAATGCGGCGGCGCAAGCTGACCGGTGCCACTCCTTGTCGAACGGGAATGCTGCCAGTTAGCTCAGGCATGTCCCCTCGCAGGTTGCCCGCGCGTCACCGTCCACACCAGTAGCTGTGCCAACGCGTTTACGATGATCGTGACCAGGAACAAGGCCAGGCCAATCTCGACCAGGGCGGAAAGATAGACGTCGCCGGTGGCCTCGCTAAACTCATTGGCAAGCACGCTGGCCATGGTGTAACCGGGTGCGAACAGCGACTTCGCAATCTCCGGCCGGTTTCCGATCACCATAGTGACGGCCATGGTTTCTCCCAGCGCCCGCCCTAATCCAAGAATGATCCCGCCCAGAATTCCAGCGCGCGCGTTGCGCAATACGCCCATCCGGATCATTTCCCAGCGCGTTGCTCCCAAAGCCAGCACCCCCTCGCGCTGATGCTGGGGCACAACCATGAGCACTTCGCGCGTAATCGAGGAAATGATGGGCACGATCATGATGGCCAAGATGATCCCCGCCGCCAGCATGCCATATCCGAATGGCGGGCCTTCAAACATCCCGGTCCATCCCAGCGTCTTGGCCAGGAAAGGCTGGACGTATCCGCTCAACAGCGGTACTAGAACGAAAATTGCCCAAAGGCCGTAAATCACGCTCGGAATCGCGGCCAGCAGTTCCACGAAGAACGAGAGTGGAGCGCGCAGCACGGGGGGGCACATCTCGGTGGTAAAAACGGCGACGCCTACCGCAAGCGGAATTGCAATGATCAGTGCTAGCAAAGACGAAACCAGTGTCCCGTAGATGAATGGCAACGCGCCGAACTGCTCACTGACCGGATTCCAATCGCTGCCCGCGAAAAACTTGAAGCCAAAAGCATGCCAGGAGAGGCCCGAACCCGACAGGAGTTCGTAAACGATCAGAACCAGCACGGCCAGAACGGCAACGCCGCAAAGCGCCATGACGGACTTAAAAATACGGTCGGGAACTTCGCCGCTGGAAGCCCGCAGCAAGGGCGCCGCCCGGTGCGCCGACACCGACGTAACCTTCGTCCCTTCAAGGGGTTGCGGTCCGGGCATATCAGGCCGAGGGAAAGCTGGATTGGCCATTCCGCTTAACCCTAGCAGAGAGTTGTTACAAAGGTGTTAAAATCAAACAAGCTTTTTCCGCTGGGACTATCTGTAAACCTGAATCGCAAACTGTTGTTGTCTGATATGTCTTAGAGCACAGACGGATTCTTCCCGCTACTAGGACTTGGTTTCTTATGTCGATTGCATCCGAACGTAGCCAGCTTGCCTTCCGGAAGACGGAGCGGGCTCTCCTGAAACTTGCAGACGCGCAAAATGTAGAGAGCGTGCATGGTTTCCGCACGACGAGCCGCAGGCTACAGACGCTGCTCGAACTGCTTCTGCCGGAGCGCGACCGGAACCAGAAGAAACTCCTGAAGATGCTGGACCGGATTCGCAGGCGCGCGGGCAAAGTTCGCGATTTGGATGTTCAGCTGTCCGCCTTGCGCAGCCTGAAGGTTCCTCAGGAGCCACGCCGCAAGACGCAGCTGATGCAGGGGCTGATCGAGCTTCGGGCAAAACATGAGAAGAAACTGCGTAAGATGCTGACGAAGGAGATGATCCGGGAGATTCGGAAGCGTCTCAAGCGCGGAGCGAAAGAAGTTCAAACCGAAACCACCCGCGATGCCTTGAAAGTAGCGCGCTCGATGTTGAAAGAAGTGGTGCGCCCAGTTGGTCCCGTAAACGAAGACCTGCTGCACCAATATCGTACCGTAGTGAAGCGCGCCCGCTACGCGGCCGAATTCGCCCCAAAGTCCCCCGAGGCTGCGCAATTCATCGAGCAGGTTAAGCGATTGCAGGATGCCGTAGGCAATTGGCACGACTGGCTCACACTAACGCAGTCCGCAAGCAAGCGGCTGGGCGAAGTCAGCCAATCATCGTTGGTAGCAGCCCTCCACAATATTACGGGAAGCAAATTCCGCCACGCCGTTGCTGCCCTCTCAGCCTCCTTGACACAATCTCCGGAGAAATCAGTTTCCGTCCCATCCGCACCCATGCGGAAAGTGAGTACGAAGGGCCCCACTCTGGTAGAGCAAACCGAATCTGCCGCGTAAGCTCGCTTTTGGCTCTTAGCTTTTGGCTCTCAAGCGTTTGGCTTTTGACTCCTGGTTCTTGCTTTTGGTTTTGGCCAAAAGCCAATAGCCAAGAGCCAAGAGCTAACAGCTTCCGCGGTGACGATCAGGCTGCCTACGTGTAAACTGTGAGCCTTCCTCATGCCCACGTTTGCCGCGGTCGATATCGGCTCCAACTCCGTCCGGCTGAAAATTGCGCGACTGCAAGCTGGGCGCCTCCGCGCTCTCCACGAAGATCGCGAAGTCACACGCCTGGGCGAAGGCGTTTTTGGTTCCGGATTTCTAACTCCCGATTCCATCTCGGAGACGGTGAAGGTCCTGCGCCGATTCCATCGCGCCACGCAACAGATTGTCACCGACAGCGTACGCGTGGTCGCCACGAGCGCGCTTCGGGATGCGCGCAACTCTCAGGCGTTTCTGGAATGGGTGCGATCGGCTACCGGCTGGCGAGTCGAGATCATCTCCGGCGTCGAAGAGGCGCGGCTCATTCACCTGGGGCTGGTCTCCAGCGGACGCGTGGACAGGTCTCCCACGCTCATGATGGATCTGGGCGGCGGCAGTTGCGAACTGACCGTCACCGAGGGCGGACACATTCGCGATGCAGTCAGCCTCCCACTGGGTGCGGTTCGCCTCACCAATGAATTCCTGCGCCACGATCCGACCCGCAAGGGAGAATTGAAGCGCCTGCGCGGCTTCATCACTCGCGAAGTCAACCGCGTCACCGATCGCATCACCAAGGCGAAAGTGAAAAATGTGATTGCGACTTCCGGAACCGCAGCGGCCCTTGCAGCAGTCGCCAGCCACCTGCGCCGAGGCGCGAGCCGCCAACGGCTGGCGGTGTCGTCCGCCGAAATGAAGCGCATCGCCAAGCGCCTGGCGCGATTGCCGGTAGCGGAGCGCCGCAAGATCGAAGGCATCGGTCTGCGGCGAGCGGAAATCATCGTCGCCGGCGCCACCGTTTACCAGGAACTCCTGGACCGGCTCCGACTGAAAGGCTTCCGCTATTCCCCCCTCGGCCTGCGCGACGGAATCCTCGCCCAGATGGCCGCCGATTACGATCGCAGCACGCGCTCCGGCAGGCAGGTCGAATTCGAGCGCTGGGAATCCATCATGGACGCGGTCGATCATTATCGTGTTGACCGCAAGCATGCCTTGGATGTCCGTGATGCAGCTGGTTTGTTGTTTTCGGGGTTGCGTTCGCTGCATCGGTTGCCGCCCGAATATCGCGAATGGCTTTCAGCCGCGGCCATGCTCTACGAAGTCGGCGACTACGTGAATCGCAACGGACGCCATCGCCATACCCACTACATCATTTCGAACTCTGAGATCCTCGGCTATACACCGCAGCAGCGGCGCATCATTGGAGCCATTGCCCGCTACCTGGGCAAATCCCGCCCTGCCCTTGAAGACGGTCCCATGAAACTGTTGGACCCAGGCGATCGTGCCGACGTGCAGAAGGCGATCCTGCTGCTTCGTCTGGCACGCGCCTTGAACCTGGGCCGCAGCCGGGCGGTGGAAAAGGTGCGCGTCGGGGTACGATCGGCGGAAGTGAAGTTAACCCTGGTCCCACGGCGGCGCATGGGAGTGGATCTGGAACTCTGGGCGATCGAGAAAGAGCGTGACTATTTCCGCGAAGTCTTCGGGCGCGAGCTATCCACGGCCGTGTCATAAAGTGTGCGCAAAAGCTTTGGAGTGACGCACCACTGCAACGTTCCCGATGTGCGGCGCATTTCCACCCTAGCCACCGCACCCTTCTTCAATTCCACCGACGCTTCGCAGCCCGAGTCGCTGATCACCGCGCCCAGGAATTGGCTCAGGTTCGGATTGTGCCCCACCACCATAATGGCTTCCTGGCGAGAATATTTTTCGAGGAGCTTGCGGAAGTCGGCCAGTCCGGCCTCTGGACGGAGCCCGGTTTCTATCTGTAGTTTGCCTTCGTAACCCAGTTCATTGCCGACGAGCGAAGCAGTCTGCGTGCACCGCTTCAGCGGACTGGAAACGATCGCATCCACCTGAACATCCAGCGCGGCCAGGGCGCGGCCGACGTAGCCGCACTGCTCGATTCCCTCTTTGTCGAGCGCGCGCTTTTCATCCTTCTTCGGATTCGCAAGATGTTCACCGGCGCTCGCGTGGCGCAGAAAATAGAGGATCATCTGAGCTTATGGTTCCTTTGAATTATCGTTCCTTCCCCACCATGACTCTACGCCTTCGCGCCGGAACCGGCACAGGCACAGCCGCGGGGGCCTTGCCTTCGGCTACGCTCATCAGGAAATCCTGCGCGCTGAAAGCCGCGGCTCCCGTCGGAGGACGGCGATTCCGTGCGCCGTGCATAGGTTGCCACGCCCGGATATAAGTCGCATCCTTCACCAGGATTCGCGCCTTGCGGTTGTCAGCCAGGTAGGCATCGAGAATTTCGTGCCGCACCCGTTCTCGCAGCATTTCATCGCGCAGTGGCACCAGCACTTCAACCCGCTCATAGAGGTTGCGCGGCATCCAGTCTGGGCTACCGATGTAGATCTCTTCTTCGCCGCCATTGGCAAAGTAGAAAATGCGGCTGTGCTCCAGGAAACGCCCCACAATGCTGCGCACCCGAATATTGTCGCTCACCCCCCGCACTCCAGGACGAAGCGCGCAAATGCCGCGCACTATCAGGTCAATCTGCACTCCGGCCTGCGATGCACGGTACAATGCTTGGATGACAGTCTTATCCAGCAACGCATTCATCTTCGCGATGATGCGAGCCTCTTTTCCCTGCCGCGCATGTTCCGCCTCGCGATCGATCAGGGCAATGCTTTTTTCTGCCAGGTCGAGCGGCGCCACCAGAAGTGGATCGTAACTCGGATTCTCCGCATAGGCCGTCAGAAAGCTGAAAACATCGTGGACCGCGCGCGTGATTTCCGGGTTGGCAGTGAACAAGCTGAGATCGGTATAAATTCGAGCCGTGGTCGCGTTGTAGTTCCCGGTGCCGATGTGAGCGTAACTGCGAGTCACTCCGTCCGGATCGCGGCGCACCAGCAGTGAAAGTTTGCAGTGCGTCTTCAGACCCACCAGGCCGTGGAACACTTGCACCCCTGCATCCTCCAAATCGCGCGCCCAGCGTATGTTTGAGGCTTCATCGAACCGCGCCTTCAACTCCACCACCGCCGTGACTTCCTTGCGCGACGCCGCGTCCATCAGATAGGGGACGATCAGCGAATGTTCACTGGTGCGGTAAAGAGTCTGCTTGATGGAAAGAACGTTCTCATCGTGGGCGGCCGACTCGATAAACGAAATCACTGCATCGTAAGAATCGAAAGGATGATGCAGAAGAATGTCATGCCGGCGCAACTCCTCAAACAGGTCTTTCGATTTCGAGGTCAAACGCAACTCGCGCGGGGAAAAAGAACGGTACTTCAGCTCCGGACGCTTAACCTGCTCGTAGATATTGAACAGCCGGGAGAGATTCACAGGACCGTTCACCGGAAAGACCTGCCACGAATCCAGTTCGAATACGGTCCGCAGTCGATCGATAATCTCGGGATCGGCGTCCGCTTCAATTTCCATCCGCACCGCATCGCCTTTGCGCCGATTATGCAGTTCCGCGCGCACCGACTCCAACAGGCTTCGCGCTTCCTCTTCCGCCAGATACAGATTGCTGTTGCGGGTCACGCGAAATGGTGCCGACGAAACAATGTCGTAACCGTGATACATGCGGACCGCATGATGCGCCACCAGGTCGGCCAGGAAAATAAAATCTGCCGTGCTCTCCGACGGAAGCCGTACCAGCCGGGGCAGAGCCCGCGGAACCGATACCACGCCCGTATAAGTCAAGGCAGAGCGCCGCCGTCGCCGCAAGAGAAAACCCACACACAAAGCTTTATTGATGACTCGCGGAAAAGGATGGGCCGGGTCGACCGTCACCGGCGTCAGCAACGGGTCAAGTTCTCTCTCGCAATATTCTTCGACAAAGCGAAGCGCGTCGGGATCGAGTTCATGCAGTCCCAGCACGCGAATTCCGTTTTCCGAGAGCGCTGGACGCAGCCGGGTATTCCAGCAGTCGTATTGGTCGTCTACAAATTCATGGGTTAGCTTGCTGAGCAGGTCGCGTTTTTCCGTCAGGGTCAGACCGTCCGGGCCAGCCTCGTTATAGCCATCCTCGATCTGCTGCATCATCGCCGCTACGCGCACTTCAAAGAACTCGTCCAGGTTGCTGGCGGAAATGGAAAGAAACTTCAGCCGCTCCAGCAGCGGATTGTCCTCGTCCGACGCTTCCTCCAGCACGCGGCGATTAAACGCGAGCCAGGAAGTATCGCGATTCAGGAAGTACTGGGGATTGTCGAGCGAGATACGAGCCATGATAGACGCGCTTACCGCATTCTTTATTCTTTGTGTGATTTGTCTTCTTGTCGACGAAACCACCGAAGGAAACCTACGGAAACATCAGTATAAAGCATTCCGCGCACGGGCGGATCAACGCAATCACCATCCGCAATCCGCTCCCTAAAGAACAACAGCCAGCACTTCGACGGTCGCTCCGTCGAAGTGCCGGCCATGGTCCGTGCGAACCGTTTAGGGCAGGTAATAACGGAACGACGTGAAAACCATATTGTCGATTCCCTGGGCCTCGCTAGGGAACCCTGCACCGGACCAGGCGTTTCGGATCACGACCGAGTATTGCGGACCAAACTGTATACGCCCCCAGTTCAGTTTCTCTTTGGCTCCGTCATACACTTTGAACCAGACACCCCCGGTCGCTTCGATGAGTACTCGCGTGTCGCCGTTGCAATTCGCCAGCGCGCCCGGAACGAATCCGCCGGCCCCGGGTCCAGTTTCGGTTGAGCAACCCGTATTGACGAAGAACGGCGATCCGTAACCTACATACTTCTTTTGGACCGGGTCATAGTCCGCCGCGCGACCAGCGTATTCTGCTCCGCCATTGAAGTAGACATCAGCCTTTGAAGTATGGAATTCAAGCGTCGACAGCCCCTGCAAGCTCTTGATCAGATATAGCGATCCATTGGTGTGGACGGAAACGTCCGACAATCCTCCCGTGCCATAGCGACCCTCTCCGCTGCCGCCAAACCCATGCAGTCCGAAATCAATATGCTTGTTGGCAAATGACCAGCGGGCGTTAGCGCCGAAGCCGCCGCCGTTCTTTGAGCTGTTAAATGCAGTGGTAGCGTTCGGTCCTGCCTTGGTGGCGCTGCCGCAGACAGCGGTTGCAGCTACGTCTTCGCAAGGAAAAATGCGATCCCGGAAGCGACTATACACTCCGAAAATTTCGTAATGTCCGAAACCCGGCTCGAATGCCAGCTTGGCGACGATATCGGGCGAAGGATTGAACGAGTAGTTTGCCTGATTGTTATACAGGCCGCCCGTTACGCCGAGCGTTCCCACCAGAAAATTCGCGGCGTTGTTGTGGGAGGTCAGGGTCGCCTGCGACTCTTCCGCCGCAACCGCGAACCAAGCCTTGTTGCCGAAGTTCTTCGCCAGTCGCACTCCGTATTGCCGCGCCCAGGTGAAGCCGATGGTGTACTGCGGATCGATGGTCATGGGAAGCGCTTCCGTGCGATTGTCCACGCCATGCTTGGTTTCGGTGAGCAGACTCCACATCTGCCCGCCGGTAATGCTCCAGCCGTTGTCCATCGCGGCCTGGCCCCACGCTTGCCGCTGGCGCAGCGAGTAACTGTTGCTCTGGTTGTTGTTGGACGTCACCCCGGCGGAGAGGAAGTCGGCTTCCACATATCCCGACAACTTCGCGCCCCTTCAGCCGGCCTTCCGCCAGCATGCCAATTCGCGACTGGCGTCCCGAACCGAAGAACTCGGATATGTTGTTGGTTGAGGCACCGGTGAACGGCACAGTGTTAAAGGGAGTATTGACGTCCGCCCCCAGAGCGCGCTGGCGGTAAACCGTTTCAGCCGCCAGGAAGCCGACGGGCGTGATGTTGATTCCTTTCACGTGAATCGCCGTCGGGGGTCCGGAAATGCTCTTCTGCGCTTCCTGAACAGTCACGACTGTACTCGCCACACTAGTCTTCAGATCGGATACGTCGCCCTTCAATTCACTGACCGCCGCCTGTTGCTGGGTGGCCTGCGCCTGGGCTGCGTCCGCCTTGCTCGCTGCATCCGCGGCCGCGGTCTGTGCCTGCTGCGCGGCTTGATCCTTATTGTGAAGTTCATCCCGCAGTTCCTGAATTTCTCGTTGCTGCTGCGCCAGCGCCGCCTGTTGCGACGCAATCGCGTCCTTCAAGGCCTGCACGTCGGCTGCTGTCACTGTCCCCTCGGCCGTCCTCGGCTTCCTGGGTTTGGGCGCCGTGCTGGTCTGCCCCACCAGTCCCGTCGCCAGAAACAGAATTGCACACACCTTCCACGCAGACTTCATTGTTCTTTCTCCTTTGTACCCTGTTCCTTGTACCCTGCGATGATGATTGAAAATGTTCTGCGGTTGCGGGATTATTTGGCCTGCTTATTTTGACTCGCCTATTTAACTTGCTTGATCGCTTCCTTGACCTTGGCTGCGACGTTTTCCGGCAGAGGGGCGTACGACAGCTCAGCCGTCATCTTCTGGCCGTCGGTAACCATCCAGTTCAGAAAGTCTGCCAGAATCTTGCCTTTCGCCGGATCTTTAGCTTGGGCCGGAATCAGCAGCCAGGTAAAGCTCGAAATCGGATACGCATCTTTTCCCGGAGCATTGGTGATCGACACGCGGAAATCATCTGGCATCTTCGGAGCCGAAGCAGCCGCCGCGGTTACGCCTTCCAGTGATGCCTTGACGAACGATCCGGCCGAATTTCGCACGCTGCCGTACGTAATTTTGTTCTGCACTGCATAGATCAGCTCAACGTATCCGATCGCACCGGATAGCTGCCGAATCGATCCAGCGACCCCCTCATTGCCTTTTCCGCCCAGTCCGACGGGCCATTTCACGGAAGTGTCCGCCCCCACCTGGCTCTTCCATTCCGGGCTGACTTTAGAAAGATAGTCTGTCCAAATGAAACTGGTCCCGCTGCCATCGGAGCGATGGACCACAATAATTTCCTTGTCGGGTAAGTTCACTCCGGGGTTCACCGAAGTGATCGCCTTATCATTCCACTTGGAAATCTTGCCCAGGAAAATACCTGCCAGCGCCTCGGGCGTGAACTTCAGTTCCCCCCTCACTTCGGGAATATTGTAAGCCGGCACATCTGCTCCCAACACCGTCGGAATATTTAATATCTTTGTCTTCGCTTCCTGCAACTGCTTGTCGGTCATTGGCATATCGCTGGCCCCGAAATCCACGGTGCCGGCAATTACCTGGCGAATTCCGCCGCCACTACCAATAGACTGATAATTGACCTGCACTTCTGAATGAAGCTTGTGGTATTCGCTGAACCACTTCGAGTACATCGGGTTGGGAAACGTGGCACCGGCTCCGTTCAGCGTGGTTTGCCCAACTACCGGCATGGCCAGAAGGACACACACTAACAGCAGCACCATTTTGCGCATTGCCAGATCATTCCTCCTTGAATCGATGTACCCGTTTTATCGGCGTAGTGTTACAGGACGGTTACAAACCGATAAATTTCTGATGAAAGACCCGCGGAACAGGATTTGGTCTGAAATCTGAAGAAATGATACTTCGAAGAAAGAAGAACGAAGAAAGAAGAAATTCTGCCTGGGCTAATGCGACGATTGCAGATGAGCAATCTCGCGGGAAAAGAGCGTATTTGCCGGGAACTCGCGGCGCAGTCCGATGAGCAGTTGCAGTGCTCGCGACTTATCCTTCTCCCGCACATACGCAATCGACAACAGAATTCGCGCGAACGGCGCCAGGTAGTGTCCGTGCTCGGCAGTCTTTTGCAAGTCCGCAATTCCGCCTTGCTTATCCGAAGACAGTCCTCCCAGGCGAAGAACCCACCGCACCGGGGCCGCCATGCTGCCAATAATGTATTTGCTGAAACCGGTCGCCAGCAACGCGTCATAACAATCGTGACACACTGCGAGCAATTGCTGCGCCGATGCCGACGCCTGCTTAGTGAAGCGCAGCGATGCCAGATTGCGTTTTTCAATCAGTGCGGCGTAATCGGCTTGCAGGCCCGCCGATAAAGTCAGGGCAAACAAGGCGTCCCGATCTTTCGGGTCTTTAGCCAGCCGTTCGTGCGAAAGGTTTTCTGCCCGCCCGATCGCCGCCTGAAAATGATCTCGCAGCACCGGATCGGGTGCAGGCTTGGATCGTCCGAAGAAGCTTTCATCGTTCTCGTAGAACTGTGCCTCCAGCACTCCCAGCCGGTTAAACTCGGAGAACAAAAAGCCTGCCGCCTCGCTGACCGGCCCCACCGGATCGTCCGGATGCATCTGTTGCCACGCCGCGAAGTCCTTTTGCGCGCCCGTGAAGTCGAGGTTGTAGAGTCCGGAAAATCCGCGGTCGAGCGCGGATGTGATGGCAGGGCTCGGAACGTCTTCGGCCCGCGCCGCGAGTCCCAGAGCACAACATAACCACAAGGCTGCGACTATCATCCCCGCTCGTGCATCGAATGTCCTAAACATGTTATGGCGCTGATCTATTATCGTTGATCGCTTCTATTTTCTTAACTTTATTAGCCGTTTATTAGTTGCGGTTTGCCGACCATCAGGCCGGTAATTATTCGATGACTTCTGCCGCCGAAGCTCGCGTCCTTGGGTGCCCCACTTCTCGCCGATTTTGCGAGAAATGGGATTCTCACTCTTGCAATAAGTTTGTCAATTCCGCCGGAGACATAACCCCGGCCCCGAGGACCAGCTTTCATGACTGATTCGACTCGCTTCGCTCCCGGCTGGCCAGGCATTCCACCGCGCTGGACCTCGAGCGCCAAGACCGGCGCTGGCACCGCGCTCAACCAGCACAGCAAAGTCTGGTTTACCCTGAGCCATGGAATTCTCAACGAAGTTTATTTTCCCCGTGTTGATCAGGCGTGTACTCGCGACTTGGGATTCATGGTGACCAACGGGCGCGATTTCTTCTCCGAGGAGAAACGCCACTGCACCTTTGAGAATCGCCCTTTCGAGCCGGGAGTTCCCGCCTTTGAACTAACCAACACTGAAATCAGCGGAGGTTTACCGCATTCACAAAGAAGTTCTCACCGACCCCTATCGCAACGTCGTCCTCCAAAAGGTTCGCTTCGAACCGCTGCAGGGACAACTCTCCGATTATCACCTTTACGCGTTGCTTTCGCCGCATCTCGCGAACTGCGGTTACGGTAACACCGGCTGGATAGGCGACTACAAGGGCCTTCCCATGTTTTTTGCCCAGCACGATGGCACCTCTTTGTCCCTCGCCTGCTCGGCCCCGTGGAGAAAAACGTCAGTAGGATTCGTCGGCGTCTCCGACGGTTGGCAGGACCTATCGCAACATTTTCAGATGGAGTGGGAATACACGCGCGCGGAAAACGGCAATATTGCCTTCACCGGAGAGATCGATCTCGCCGCCTGCAACGGCGAGTTCATACTCGCCCTCGGTTTTGGAGGTATTTGGACGGAAGCTGGACAGCAGGCGCGGTCTACGCTATTCGAGGACTACGCGGAGACTCGCCGCCACTACGTCTCGCAGTGGCGAAACTGGCAAACCACATTACTCAAACTCGACGAGCCTCTGCGTCAGAGCGATCTGTATCGCTCATCGACCGCCGTCCTGCGAACGCACGAGTCCAAAGATTTTCTCGGCGGCATCATTGCCAGCCTTTCGGTTCCCTGGGGATTCAATAAAGGCGACGAAGATCTCGGCGGATACCACCTCGTCTGGCCCAGGGACCTGGTCGAGACTGCCGGCGCGCTCCTGGCTGCCGGAGCAGTCACCGACGCGGTGCGCGTCCTGCGCTACCTCGAAGCTACCCAGGAAGCTGCCGGCAACTGGGCGCAGAATCTGTGGCTCGACGGACGTCCCTATTGGAGCGGCATCCAGATGGACGAAACCGCGCTCCCCATCCTCTTGCTGGATCTCCTCCGCCGCGAAGCGCCTGAGTCGTTAGGCAAACTCGAGCGCTGGTGGCCCATGGTGCGCAAGGCCGCCAGCTTTATTCTTCGCAACGGTCCGGTCACCCAACAAGATCGCTGGGAAGAAGACGCGGGCTATTCTCCCTTCACGCTCGCAGCCGAAATCTCCGCGCTGCTGGCCGCCGCCGATATTGCCGAACTCACTGGGCACACGGAGCAAGCCCCCACCCTGCGTGACACCGCGGATGCCTGGAATGACAACATCGAACGTTGGATATACGCCACCGGAGGCGACCTGGCGGTGCAGCTGGGCATCGCCGGCTATTACGTTCGCATCGCTCCGCCTGATACTGACGGGGCCGCTTCGCCCACGCAAGGCTTCGTTCCCATCAAGAATCGTCCGCCCGGTCAGGACGGCGAACCTGCGTACCATATGATCAGCCCCGACGCTTTGGCGCTGGTGCGATTTGGCCTGCGCGCCCCCGACGATCCGCGCATTCTGAATACTCTTCGCGCCATCGACGCGCTGCTCGCCGTCGAGTTGCCGCAGGGCCCATGCTGGTATCGCTACAACGGCGACGGCTACGGCGAACACAAAGACGGCTCTGCCTTCGACGGGACCGGCATCGGCCGCCCCTGGCCCCTGCTCGCCGGCGAGCGCGCCCACTACGCTCTGGCCGGCGGGCACCGTGACGAAGCCGAAGCCCTGCTCGCCGTCATCGAAAATTCCCCCGCCGACCAAAGCCGCCTGCTTCCCGAACAAGTCTGGGACGCCGCCGACATTCCCTCGCTCGAACTCTTCCGCGGCAAGCCCACTGGCTCCGCCTGTCCGCTGGTCTGGGCCCACTCAGAATATGTAAAGCTTCGCCGCTCAATTCGCGACAACAAGGTCTTCGACCAGCCTCCTCAGACCGTGAAGCGTTATCTTGTCGATAAACATGTCCGTCAGATCTTTGGCTGGAGATTCAATAACAAAACCCGCAGCGTCCCCAGAAACAAGACCCTGCGCATCGTCCTCCTAACGCCCGGGCGAGTGCATTGGACCGTGGACGGCTGGACGACCACGCACGACACCGACGCGCGGGACACCGGTCTCGGAATCTACATCCTCGACCTGCCAACGGCATCGCTGCCGGTCGGAGCGCAAGCCGTCTTCACATTTTTCTGGCCTCAGGAGAATCGCTGGGAAGGAACGGACTACATCGTTACCGTGGAGAACAGCTGATTGCGAGTTTGACTTGTTTGACTTGAATGGTGTAATCGCCTAACGGAAGTATGCACTTTACCCAACCTGACCTAATTACATCACCATCCCATCCGGTGCTTATAAAACGATTTCTCGGCCAGGCCGATTCCTTCCGGTTTGCCCATGATGCAGGTGGAATCCAGAGACAGGCTGCCGAAATTATTCTTTCTGCTGTAGCCCACGTCTCAGAACCAAGACCTCGGGACACCCGGCGCCGGCATTTCACTCCGCGAGGGTTCACAGCACGGCTGGCAAGCGAACAAAGCAAACTAGGGCAGCGGGTGCACTGTAGTGTTGAACAAGTACGGATCCTGAAAGTCAGTCTGATCGCCCGGCTTCTTGTTCGGAACGGGCTGCAGACGCGCCGAGAGTGGTTTGTTCCACTTCGTCGCGAGCGAGGCAACGTCAGCAAAGATACGCTCCATCTGAGCGACGCTGATGTCTCCGGGGAGCGGGATCGTATCCAGGCCAGTACCACAAACGGCCGAGTAAGCGAGCAGAGAGTCGATGTTGTAGGTGGACTCAGCCCAGCGCTGTGCCAAAAGCTTGTCCTCCATAACCGGCACCATCAGTCCGGAGTAGCCGACTTGTTTCAGTGGCACAGCCCTGACTGCAGTGGTGATGATGCGAGCCGCAGTGAGGGTTCCGCTGGAACCGAACTTAGCGCCGGTAAATGCTTCGATGGCGGCCCCGATGGAAACGTCCCCGAGGGGCGCGGGGGTAGGGTCGACTCCCACGTAGCTCCAACCTGTCTCTGCAGCCACCTTGTTGCCTACCGTGTCTGCGACGGATGCATGTTTAGTCAGCGCAGCCGTCAGGTCAGCGACGGCAGCGTCAGCGTTTCCTTTGTCCCTCACGAAAACGTCGCGAACAACATTGGCGCCTTCGAAACCAACGGCGAATTGTTTGCCGGAGCCGGTGTGGTAGGACCCAGGGAAGAAGGGTGACAACGGCTTCAGCATCGCGGTGGCAGTGAAGTTGAACGTTCCGTGGCTGCGGGGACTGTGCTCGCTGACATATTTCACAAGTTCAGCGGTGCGACGAATCGTCTTCCAATGAATGCCGGCGTCATCCGCGATGATGGCGCTGGCCTGGAGGTTTGGCAGAGTCGAGAGAGCCCTCTCCAGCAGGTGCATTGTCGTAGGATCGTCGCTCTCGTGCATCATGCCCGGTCCAACGTTAGGAATGAAATTCTCTTTGGCGGAGAGCTGATCAACCTGAGTGAGAAATGCCAGCGCCTGGTCCTCTGGCATATCGGCGACGAGCTCTGCCAGGGGTTGCGTGGTTACGCGTATCGTTTCCACTTCGTAGCCAGCGGATTCGAAATCGGCCTTGGCCTTTCGCAAGACTACGAGAGCGTCGGCAATCTGCTGTTGGTATGTTCCTCGGTCAAGCCGGACGAATGCAGTAATTGCCCTGACCTTCGGATTCGAAGAAGGGGCTGCGATGGAACTGGTCTGCGCTGCCAGTTGAACCGACGCAATCAGAATGACGGCAAGGGCAATTCGCTTCACTCAGGTTCTCCGGATGAGAGATGGGAAGAGAGCAGTATAGCGGACTCAATATGCAAGACGATGCGTTTATTGCGCCCGAAATGACGATTGCGCTGCTCCTGACCCGGGCCGCCGATTGTCTACGCCTATACTCGTCATGTCGATATGAAGGGCCATGCGATAACGCCCGGATGGTCGGCCAACCGGAAATTATTGGAGCCGCCGGGCAGTGCGCAACCGTTTCAACGCTGATAAATCACCATATCACTCATGAGCGGCCCAAACGGCCAATCGTGGAAAAGACCGGGACTCCCCTTCACTCCACGCAGGTGTAACACAACTCGACCACCGTGCAATCGTCGCTGAGCGGATTGCCATTGCAGAATTCCGTTACCGCCGAAAAAATTCCATCCAGCCCGGCAGTCTTAACCGCCGCCGCTTCCAGCTGGGAGTCCTCAAAAAAGTCGCCCTCGCTGGGAGGGACGGACTACGCCGTTTCCGTGGAGAACGGCTGATTGCGAGTTTGACTTGATGGTGTAACCGCTGTTCTCGCTAGATGACTCTAAACGATGCTCTCGGTGGATTCTGAATCCTGCCTGTGTTTGTTCCTCTCTAATTATTTCAGAAGAGAGGAAGACCGCATGGCGCCGAAACACAAAGGCAAAATTGCTTTGATAACAGGAGCAAACAAGGGCATTGGATTCGAAGTGGCGCGTCAGCTCGGCGCGGAGGGCATCACCGTGCTCATCGGCGCACGCAATCCGCAACTGGGGGAAATTGCTGAAGCGAAGTTGAAAGCGGATGGAATCGACGCGCACTTCATTGAGCTCGATGTCACCAAACCCGAAACCATCGCCAAGGCTGCGGAAAAAATTCGTGCACAGCACGGCAGGCTCGACATCCTCGTTAATAATGCAGGGGTCCTCGTGAAGGGGGACGGTCCGCCGAGCGTCGCCGATCCTGAGGCGGTTCGCCGCGCTCTTGATGTCAATTTCTTCGGCGTGCTCGCTGTTACCCAAGCTATGCTGCCTCTGGTGCGGAATGCCCCATCCGGCCGTATTGTGATGGTATCGAGCGGTCTCGGCTCGCTCACCTGGAATGCCGATCCGAATTGGCCATTCGCCAGCACCAAGCCTCTGGGCTACAACGGCTCCAAGGCGATTCTCAATATGCTGACCGTGCAACTTGCCTGGGAGTTGAGGGACACTGCCATCAAGGTCAACACCGTCAATCCTGGATATACAGCTACTGACATGAACGGCAACAGCGGCACCCAAACGATTGCGGAAGGAGCAGCAGAAACGGTCCGCCAGTCTCTAGTTCCCGATGACGCTCCCACCGGCGGCTTCTACCAGACAGGAGGCGTCGTTCCCTGGTAAGTCGAGCGTCGTACCGGGAAGCAGTCGATGATTCGTTCGATTCGGGAAAGACCAGGACTCCCCTTCACTCCACGCAGGTGTAGCACAACTCGACCACTGTGCAATCGTCGCTCAGAGGATTACCACAGCAGAATTCCGTTACCGCCGAAAAAATTCCATCCAGCCCGGCAGTCTTAACCGCCGCCGCTTCCAGACGGAAGTCCTCAAAAAAGTCGCCTGTAGTGTTCTCCGCCTCGGTGACGCCGTCGGTCACCAGAATAAAGCGATCGCCGGATTTCATCTGGCAGCGGGCGCTTTCAAACGTCGCGTCCGGAAGCAGGCCCACCGGCACATTCCCGTGCGGCGGACGCATCACTTCTCCCCCGCATACCAGTAGCGGCTGCACGTGCCCGCAGTTTACATATTCCAATTCGCCGTCGTGCCGCAGCCGCACCAGCAGTACGGTCGCATATTTTTCACCGCCCATCTTCTCGGTGAAGAATCGGTTCACCGCAGTCACCACTTCCAGCAGCGGCATCCCCGCAACCAGCTGCGAATAAATCATCCCTTGCAATGTCGAAGCCAATAGAGCCGCCGAAACTCCCTTGCCGCTGACGTCGGCCAGCACCACCGCCAGCCCATCCTTGGTATTCACGGCATCGTAAAAGTCTCCGCCAATTTCTTTACATTGCAAATTCCTGCCGTCCATCCGGGCAAAGGGCACTTCCGGAATTTTCACCTTCATCAGCCGCTGTTGAATGCTGGCCGCAATACTCAGCTCCTGCTGATAGCGTCGCGCCTCTTCCTCGGCCTGAACCAGTCGCGCGTTTTCAATGAGCGACGCCGCTTCCGTCGCGATCACATGAAGGATGTCCTCGTCCACGCCGCTGATATCGCGCGAGGCGAACCGCGAGTCCACGTACAGAACTCCCGTGGCCTCCGCCGTGCTCCCTTCCGGCACCGGCGTCTGCGCCCCGCGCGTGGAATGCACCTGCATCTTGCGCAGCGGAATGCAGATGACCGTCCGTAGATCGTAGGCCACAATGCTTTGCCGGCCGGCAAGATCGAGCGATTCGCTGGTGTCCTTCACCAGAAACTCAGAATTCGACCGCAGCGATTCTTCCAGAATCGAGTGCGAAATCGTCTTGTCGTCGAGCAACGGCTCTTTCTTGGAATTGCGCCCCGCCGCCAACCGAAGATTCCCTTTCTCATCCTTCAGAAACACATAACCGCGCTCGGCGCCGGTCAGTTGCAAAGTCGCATCCAGCATCGTCATCAAAATCTCGTCCAGCACCCCGGCCGTATTTAATTTTCGCGCCGCTTCCAGAAAAATCTTCAGCTTTTCCAGATCGGTCGCTTCCGGCTTAATCTGAATGACGGAAATCTGGCTGAGAAATTCCCGCGCTGTGTTGGAAGTAGCTTGTCCCGGATTAAACAAAAGATACGCGGAATCGCGCGCCCCGAATTCCAGCCGATCCCCGCGCTCCAGTTTCTGCCGCTGGACGCGCTCTCCGTTCACGAACGTGCCATGCTTGCTGCCCAGATCGACGAGAAAGAATTCCTGCCCCTCTTTCATGATCTGCGCATGGTCGCGCGACACCCGCGGATCGGCGATCACCAGATCCTTATCCACTTTTCGTCCCACGGTAAACGGGGTCCGATCCATGACCAGATCCTTCTGCTCGCTGCCCTGCACAAACTTCAGGACGGGAAACATCCCGGAGCCAGAACTATGAGGAATGATTGCGGTCAAGGGCATGGACGGTCATTCGAGCGAGCAAATTGCCTTCGCCCGAAGCGAGGCAACGCTCATGCGGCAATATCTCTAGCCGCACCAGACTACTCTGCAGCCGCGCGCTCCCGCAAGCCACGCGCGCCGCGCATCCAGCGTATCCAGCAGCGCCAAACCGAATATGAATACCGGCATCATGAAGTTCGAATAAAACGGTATGGGCCATACTCGCTGCCTGATTCCCGGAGTCAGCCAGACGTAAGCCAGACTGAGTCCAACAGTCGCGATCCACGGCCAGACCAGCAAAATGCCAGCCACTGCGCGGGACAATCGAACCGCCGGAAGAATACGTTCGCCCGAACCCTCGCTCCGTAACAACGCAAAAATTGCCGGCGCCAGCAGCACCTGATTGTAGGGAGCGAACATAGGAACAATCACCACCGTCAAAGCCAATACCAAGGCAAATGCCCGCCCAAATGCCGCGCTGCCGGCGGGTTCTCCGCGCACGCGCCAAAGGCACAGGCCGCACACCAACACGCTCACGGCTTCCAGAATCCTCCCCGCGACGGTTCCAAATAACCAGACCAACACCGATTGATTGTGTGTATAGCGGTGATATTGCCCAATCGCCTCAGCGAACATGCGCAACCATCCCGGCAACAGCAATTCCGCTCCGCCCAGCAGAAGCAACATGACCAATCCAAATCCAAAAGCGAATCGTCGCCGCGAACCCCAGTCGCTGCCAGCCCAGAGCAAAAGCCACAAGACAAGCGGCCACGTCAGCTGCGGTTTAATGGTCGCCAGCGCCAGCAGTCCGCCCGCCAACAAAAACCACCCGCCCGCCAGGCATGCTCCGCACCCCGCCAGCAACCCCGCCACCACCAGACTCAATTGCTGCAACTTGATCCCCTGCACCATGGGCAGCCAGCCCAGCGTCAACACCATGAGAATAATCGCGGTACCGAGCGACGGTTTCCACCGCAAAACTCGGAGCCACAGCAAAACGGTGCCCGCCGCCAGCACGACCAATAGCCAGCGAAATCCCGGCTGCACCACCTCAAATGGCAGGTTTACCGTCGGCGCTAAAAGAAACACAACATACGCCGGGTAGGCGAATCCCTGCTCATCCTTGGGATCGTCGGCGCGCGTTGGATCGAGCGCCCTCCCGTAGTATCCCTGCTGAATCTCCCGCGTGATCTCCGCACTATAAGGATTGCGGCGATGCCGGAGAAGTTCTCGCGCTCCCAGCCAGCGAGGGTACAGATCCGACAGATTTCCCCGAGGACGGCTGTGCGCAGCCGCATCGGCAATCTGTTGCGCCCTCAGAATTCGGTTCGTATAGAACCACGTACTGGCCGAGGCCGCAACAGCCAGTGCAAATCCCACGACAAATTTCAGGTGCTTGCGCAAAATTAAATGCTTTCCCTTCACCAGTCTTGACAAGGAATTCGGAGGAACCGCTTCATGTTACAACTGTGTGGGCAACAACCTACTTTATGCGAAGTCGCATCGCAGTTGCGGCTGCAATCGGCGTTGCCAGCGGTGCATTCTGCTGGTTCCTGATGAAACATTTCCATCAGGATGCCGCCGATTTCCGCTGGGCGCTGCATCTGGCGCATCGCCTGCTGGCTCGGCAAAATCCCTACGATACACCGCTCGAACAGTACCCGCTGACTGCGGCGCCCTTCGCTCTTCCCTTCGTATCCATGCAGCCTGAACTGGCCGCTGGACTGTTTTGGGGAATCAGTTCCGCGCTGCTTGCTTTTGGTTTAACGCGTCACGGCTATACACGCCTTCTTATCTTTTTTGCCTATCCCTACTGGGCCGGACTTCTCGCCGTGCAGTGGTCTCCCTTGATAGCGGCCAGTGGATTCTTCCCACTCTTGTTGCCCGCGACCATGGCCAAGCCCCAGGTAGGATTGCCCGTTTTTCTCACCCGCCTCAGCCGCCGCGGCCTGCTCGCCTGCGTCGTCGTGGGTTTCGCAAGCCTTGCCGTAATGCCGAAGTGGCCCTGGCTGTGGTTTGGACAGATGGGAAACTATCAACATTTCATCCCGATCCTCGTTCTGCCCGGAGCGCTGCTGGCTCTTGCACTGCTGCGATATCCGAATCGCGATGCGATGCTTCTCTTCTTCGCCGCACTAATGCCGCAGCGCTGGTTTTTTGACAGCTTTATTCTTTGGCTGATTCCGCGATCGCGTCGCGAAATCGTCTGGACTATTTTTTTCAGTTGGGGAGCGGGAATCTGGCGCTGGTATCACATCCCATCCAGCTTCACCCAAGTTGGACGCTATACGGTGATCTTCCTCTATCTGCCGATGCTGGCTGTGGTGCTGCTGCGAAAGCGAGGAGAAGATGTCTCTGCTCCTCGTACTCTGCCGTAGCGGAGGTTACTGCTCAATTTTGTCTACTACCGGCTTAAGACATAGCTCTTGGCTGCCGCGTCAATCATGCGCGCCGAATTCAACCGCAGTTTTGCGGCTCTGGATCGCCACGTAAATAGCCAACCAAGCCAGCGCTGTCCATGAATACCAGAACATGGTTCGGCGCTCGAGGAGAAACCGGAGAACAATCGCGTTCACGCCAATATATACACTCGCGGTTTCGAGCCAGACACGCCTTCGCGAACGAATCACCGAAAGGGTCGCAAAGAAGACGCTGGGCAGCAGCACCACCTGATCAAAAAACCACGAGTAGGGCGTTGCCACGATTGATACCAACAGCAAGCTGGGTAGCCGGGAGCGCCACTCCCAACTGGAGCGCCAGCGATGCCAGTAGATTGCAAACCATAAAGCAGCTCCTGCAATAGGAAGAAACTGCATCGCAGGAAGACCGGAGATGGAACGCAAAACTCCGCCGAGCGTGGGTGTTGCCTCAAGAACAGCTTTTCCGTTACGCAACAAGGCTGCGTACTCGTAAAAGACATGATGGTCGAGGACCAGCGCTAGAAGACTGGCAACGCCCAGTACGGAGAGAAAAGCGGCGAGGGACTCCCATCGCTTGCGATGTAGCGTGTAGAGGAGCAGAGCTACCCAAACGAGAAAGATCAAATGTGGTTTCAGGGCCGCGAAAAATAGAAATGCGCCCGCAAGGTAATTCTTCTGCCGCGCTTGGAAGCGCAAATATCCAGCAAGCCCAAACAGAATCAAGGGCCCGATCTGGCCAATGGCCAATACGACCGCCACGGGCAGGAATGTGGCTGCGACGAGCCAGCCAATCCATCGACTCCCGCCATCCCCATAAAGCTCCCAAAGCCAGTGGACAGAAATCATCATGATCGCCAGCCCCATCACCAGCCAAAGTTGCGTTCCCCTAGAAAAGGGCATGGCACCGAAAGGCGCGATGAGCGGAAGGATCCAGGGAGGGTTCAACATCACCAATGCACGATCGCCGGCCAAGCAAAGACGGCGTTGGAGGTCAAGAGTATCGGCGACGGAATAAGGATTTTTTCCATCAAGAACCAGTCTGGCAGCGGTCCAATAGAAGGCAAAATCGTTGGGTGGTGCGGCAGAATCGGGGCGAATATCTGAGCGAATAAAGAATAGCGCGAGCGCGATTGCCGACACGCAGACGATAAGCAGCGTGGGCCGTTTCTGATGACGGCCTGAGTGTTGCTGCTGAGTCTCCATTTTTGTCCTTGGCGGAAATGGCTGAAATAGTAGGAGAGCAGCGCGCCCCTGGTAACACTTCCCGGCAACGTCGGCATTCTATATGCAGATTCGCTACCCGGCGAAGAGAGAACCCTGATCAAGCCAAACGCTAGCGAAGATCAGGGCGAAGATCAGGGGCGTGGTTCCACCGCGGCGCCTGCATGCCGGGGCATGCCAGTCGCGACTACCGCAATGCAGCCTCGCACTGCCACAAATCCGTCAGGTAAGGTCACCAAAGTCACCTCCAAAGGCATATCTGAGGCGATTCCCCACCCTGGTATGCAAGAAATTACCGCTTTTTCGTCACATTGCAGGTATTATTAGCTAGTCGAGTTAGACTGATTCTAAGCGATTCGTCCCAGAAGCGGCGGGTACGTTCCACTCGATCTCAAAACAGAAAAGGGGTATGTCTATGGGACTTGTACGCAAGCTCTGGTCCGCACAGGAAGGACAGGATATCGCGGAATATGCAGTGATGTTGGCGGTAATCCTGGTCATTGTCGTTGGGACGGTTCGGTTGATCGGGTCCAACGCCGGTAACGTGTTTTCCTCCGTCGCCAGTTCCATCCAGTAACTGACAACCCGATTGGGGACGAGGTCGCGGAGCTGTTTCGCGGCAGCGCGAGAGTCTGAGCTTCTCAGGGAGCAGTATGAACCGCACACGTTTATTGATGATCGGAGTCCTGGCGCTCGCGCTGGGCTTCCTCGCGAGTGTGTACGTCTATCGCAGCTTACAATCACGATCCGGCTCCGGCTCCGAATCCGGCGTGGATGTGATCGTCGCAGCCGACGATCTGCAGGTCGGGGCGCGCGTAGAAGAGCACGACATAAAAATTATAAAAATTCCCGCTGCCGATCTTCCTCCCGGCTCACCCAGAAGGCGTTCCGAGGTTTTGGGTCACGGTGTTATCGTCCCCATTTCGAAGGGAGAATTTATTCTGCCCAACCGGCTGGCCGGCGAAAACGCCGGGGCGGGGCTTCCCTCGCTGATCCCTCCCGGCATGCGCGCCGTCTCAGTTCGAGTAAACGAAGTCGTCTCAGTCGCTGGATTCGTGACGCCCGGAACACGCGTCGACGTTTTGCTGACTGGAACTCCAGGCGGATCCGGCGAACAGCAGACCACCACCGTCCTGCAGAACGTCGCAGTCCTGGCGTCGGGCCACACCTTGGAAAGAACCGCTACCGGCGAAGCCCAGACTACAGCCGTCATCACGCTGCTGGTTTCGCCCGACGACGCCCAGCGGCTCACCCTGGCCAGTTCCGAAGGGCACATTCAACTCGCGCTGCGCAATCCGCTCGACACCCGGCAGGACCAGTTCCCCGCCTCCAATTCCAGAGGTCTTTACAAGGGACTGGCCGCGCCCGTGCAACCACCGGTTGTTCATCGCACCGCGACGAAGAGAGCTCCATCCCTCCCTCCACCTTCCACCGGCGTCAGCGTTGAGGTATATCAGGGCGACAAAAAGCCAGAAATCGTGAAGTGTTCGGAGGAGAATTGCGGCTCGAACTGATTGGGATGAGGTCGACCTTCCAAGCTAAACCAGGCTTTACCCGTTTCCTCACAGGGAATCTGAATTTGCAATTCAATGTTCGCGCGTCTTTGCTCGGGGCCTTACTGTCCGGCGCCTTGGTCCTGCAGTGCTTTTCAGAGATCATGCAGCAGACCGAGCCCGCTGGGCAGTCCCAAAGTTCCGCCCCCACCGGCACTCAGACCACCACCCTGCCGCCCGAGTCCCAGCAGGCTCAGGGATCGGCCCCCTTGCGCGTTATGGTGGGCAAGTCGCTATTGATCAACACGACAGAACGGCTCAGGCGGATCTCCATCACCGATCCGGGAATCGCCTATGCCCAAGTCATTACCCCCACGCAGATTCTCGTCCATGGCAAGTCTCCGGGGGAAGTATCGCTTCTCATCTGGGATGAACTCGAGCGCTCCCGCAGCTTCGATCTTCGCGTCGACGTCGATGTCAGCGCTTGCGCCGACGAAGAACATCGCGTCTTCCCCGACGAGCAGATTGCCGTCACTCCTTCTCGCGCCGCGGTCGTTCTCTCCGGACACGTTTCCACCGAAGACGTCGCCAAGCGCGCCGGAGAACTGGCCAGCGCCTATTCTCCGAAAGTAGTGAATGTGCTTACCTTCGGACCGGTCGGCGCCCAGGAGGTTTTGCTGCAAGTGAAATTCGCGGAGGTGGACCGCAGTGCCCTGACTCAACTCGGAGTCAACTTCATTTCCACGGGAGCCGCGAATACTCTTGGTACCGTGACTACGGGGCAATTCGGCGGCTTCGGTCCGCAAACCCTGACTCCCGGCACGTCCGTGACGGCGAACGGCACCGCCGCCACCACCACGACCGGCACGACCGTAAACAATGTTCTGAACCTTTTTCTCTTCCGTTCCGATATCAATCTCGGCGCTACGATCCAGGCGCTGGAAACAAAAAATCTGCTGCAGATTCTCGCCGAACCCAATCTGATCGCGGTGAATGGCAAGGAAGCGAGCTTCCTGGCCGGAGGTCAATTTCCCTTCCCGATCGTCCAGCCCGGCGCGGGTTTCACCGCGGTCACCATCTCGTTCAAAGAATTCGGCGTGCGCTTGCAGTTCACTCCAGTGATCATGCCCAACGGGAATATTCACTTGAAAGTGGCTCCCGAAGTGAGCACCCTGGACTTCGCCAACGCCTTGACCATCTCCGGCTTTACGGTTCCCGCCCTCAGCACGCGCAAAGCCGAAACTGAATTCGAATTGCAGGATGGGCAGAGCTTTGTGATCGCGGGACTCATGGACAATCGCGTCACCGACATCTACAACAAGATTCCAGGCCTGGGCGACATCCCGATCCTGGGTAATTTCTTTCGCAGCAAAAGCTTGCAGAAGAGCAATTCGGAGCTCATGGTCTTGTGCACCGTGCACCGCGTTTCGCCCAGCGCGGAGCCCCCTGCCCCGCCCAGGAATCCGAAACCTTTCCTGGAGCCGGGCAAGTTCGACAAAAGAAACTAGGCATCGCGTGAACGGCGCATATGCCGCGCACAAAGTGAAACAAGTGAAACAAAGGTTCGCAGCGAATTAGGGAACGGGTCGTCATGCCGGAACTATCAGTCGTCATCGTAGCCGCGGACAACGAGCAGCGCGCGGTGCTGCAAGTGCTCGTTGACGGCACCAGTGTGGCGCGGACCGTCCATACCTATGCGAGCTTGCCCGTGGGCCCTGCAACTCAGCGAGTACGATCTGCCAATCCCGACGTCACTCTGGTCGATATCCCCGCCGATAATCCTGCTATGGCTCTGCGAGCCATCGAGCTTCTGCATCAGGAGATGCCCGACGCCGCAATTTTTGCCATCGGCAATCTGAACCAGCCCCAAATTATCGTCAACGCCATGCGGGCTGGAGCCCGCGAATTCATTGAACGCCCCACCACCACCGCCGATCTGCTCGACGCCTTCGTCCGCCTCACCAACGCGCAACGCCGGGGCCGTCAGGAAGGCATTCGTGGCAAAGTTTTCGCGGTCATCAATGCGAAGGGGGGAAATGGCGCGACCACCGTGGCGGTCAATCTGGCGCTCGCTCTGCAATCCGCCTCTGGACAAACTGCCCTGGTGGACCTGGCTCCGCTGGGCCATGCAGCGTTGCACATGAACCTCAAGCCGGTATTTACTGTGGCCGACGCTATTCGCAATCTTGACCGCTTGGACGCTTCCCTGCTCGAAAGCTTCATGACGCGCCACAATGGCGGCCTGCAATTACTGCCCGGAACCAATCTGCCCGCTACGGGAGAGCCTACCACCGCGGACTTTGTCCGGCTCTTCGACATGCTGGTCACGCACTTCCGTTACGTGGTGGTCGATGCTTCTTCGCGTTTTGACTCAGTCAGCCGACTCATTGCAAGTCTCTCAGAGACCGTTCTCCTGGTCGCCTGCAGCGATGTAGCGTCCCTGTGGAGCGCCGCCCGGGTCCAACAATATCTGGGAGAGGCCGGCAGCCGCGATCGCGTTCGGCTGGTCTTGAATCGCTTCCGCAAAGTGCCGGGCTTTAGTGAAGCGGACGCCGAGACGGCGGTGGGCGCTAAACTTCTATGGCGAATTCCAAACCAATATTTCGCCGTATCCGGCGCCATCGACCGCGGCACTCCGGTGATGGATCAGAGGTCCTCCGAGATGGCTCGCTGTTTCTCCGGACTGGCACAGGAATTGACTCGCAACGATGCCGACGTAAAGCGTGCCGCATGGTCGCTCTTCAAGTCGGTTTAGGAAACTAGGGCCATATGGGAAATCTTCAATCGTTCGAGCGCGCCGATTTCTTCCAGCAGGTAAAGGCCGACCTGCATCGCAAAATTCTCGATCGCCTCGACCTGGAAAAACTCGGCAAGACTTCCGGCGACTCCGCGCGCGACGAAGTCCTGGTGGTCATTCGCAACGCGGTCAACAGCGAAGTTGTGCCGCTCAGCTTTGCCGAGCGCGAACGCCTTTCCCGCGAAATCCTCGACGAGATCTTCGGACTCGGCCCACTCGAGCCGTTGCTAAAGGACGCCACCATTTCCGATATCCTGGTGAACCGATTCGACCGGGTCTACGTCGAACGCGGCGGCAAACTCGAACGCACGGCTTTGTCCTTTAAAGACGATTCGCACCTCATGCAGATTATCGAGCGCATAGTTTCGCGCGTAGGCCGCCGCGTCGACGAGTCTTCTCCCATGGTCGATGCCCGTCTGGCGGACGGATCGCGCGTCAACGCCATCATTCCGCCCTTGGCCATTGACGGCCCTTGCCTCTCCATCCGCCGTTTTGGGCGCGAGCCCGTCACTGCCCGCCAGATGATCGAGAACAAAACCCTCACCGAGTCGATGCTGGAATTGCTCTCCACCATGGTCAAGGGTCGCCTCAACATTCTGGTTTCCGGTGGAACTGGCGCCGGTAAAACGACTCTGCTGAACGTGCTCTCCGGATACATTCCCAACTCCGACCGCATTGTCACCATCGAAGATGCCGCCGAACTCCAACTCAAACAGGAGCACGTGGTCCGCCTGGAAACTCGTCCGCCCAACATTGAAGGCAAGGGCGCAGTCCGCCAGCGGCAACTGGTCATTAACAGCCTGCGTATGCGTCCCGACCGCATTGTGGTCGGCGAGGTTCGTGGCGAGGAAGCCTTCGACATGTTGCAGGCCATGAACACAGGCCACGAAGGATCGTTAACCACCGTCCACGCCAACTCCCCGCGCGACGCCATGGCGCGCGTCGAAAATATGGTTTCAATGGCAAACCTCAACATCCCGGAGCGCGCCGTCCGCCATCAGATCGCCTCCGCAGTGCATGCGGTGGTTCAGATCGCGCGTCTCTCCGACGGCACCCGAAAGGTAATTACGGTCTCGGAAATTACCGGCATGGACGAAGAGTCCATCGCTATGCAGGACATCTTTAGCTTCGACCGCACCGGCACCGACGAGAGCGGAAAGGTGCGCGGCGTATTCCGCGCGACTGGCATCCGCCCCAAGTTTACGGAACGGCTGGGGACATTGGGAGCGCACTTGAAACCGTCGCTCTTCGAATCTAGAACTGAGGTCTAAGTACGGTTATGCCGGCAACGCTGATTGCGCTTTTCGTTTTCCTTCTGGTCGCCCTGGCGGTCTTTGCGGGGCTGTCGGTGGTCGACCAGCGGAACGCCCGCGCTCGTCTCATCAAGGAACGCCTGGCCAACGAGCGCAAGGCCCCGGAACGCGATCCAGAGGAAGAACTCGCACTGCTGCGGGACGAGCAACTGAGCCAGATTCCCGCGTTCGACACCGTACTGCGGCGTTCCGCACGGGTTATAGAAATTCAGAAAATGCTGGCGCAGGGCGGCCTATCGATGCGCGCCGGCAATTTTCTCGGCTTCTCCGCCCTCGCTGGTCTCATCGCGGCCATCGCAGCCTATGGCCTGAGCAAGCGCGTGGAAGTCGCCTGGGTCGCCTTGCTGGTCGGCTTCATCCTCCCTTACTCCTACGCTTCGTACCGGCGCAATAAGCGCTTCGAGAAGTTTGAGGGGCTTTTTCCCGAGGCGATCGATACTCTGGCTCGCGCCGTTCGCGCCGGACACGCCTTCACCACAGCCCTAGAGATGATCACCGCCGAAGTGGCTGAACCTGTTTCCAGTGAGTTTCGCCAACTCTACGAAGAACAGAAGTTCGGCATGCCGGTTCGCGATGCGCTCATCAATCTCACCGAGCGCATGCCGCTGGTCGATGTAAAATTCTTCGTCACCGCGGTTATGCTGCAGCGCGAGACCGGCGGCAACCTCGCCGAGATTCTCGACAATTTGTCCTATGTAATCCGCGAGCGTTTCAAAATTCAACGCCAGGTCCGCGTCTATACGGCCCAGGGCCGTCTTACGATGGCATTGCTAATGGGGATGCCCCCCATCATCGTGACGGTCATGCTCCTGCTCAATCCCAGTTTCATTCGCCCCCTGTTCTCCGATCCCATCGGCCACACGTTACTGGTCGCCGGCATCGTATTGCAAACAATCGGATATTTCGTGATCCGTAAAATCATCCGGATCCAGGTTTAGTCGGTAGGGTGGGGTTGATAAGCACTTTTAGTAAAAGTACGTTTTAGGAAAGAAGAAAAGAAATGATGGCTATTTCGCGGCATTGTCATTCCGACAGCGCGTGCTTTGCTTCACGCGCGGAGGAATCTCCCTCGTCTCTGCTGCGTCGCGATAGCCCTGGACGGCAGTCTGCCAAGCAAAGCACTCGTAAAAGCACGGCATTGCCATCCCGAGCAGGAGTTTTAACTAGAGTAAAGTCATGCTGCCTCTAATCCTCATCGTCGTCGTATTCGTCACCGTGGTGCTGGCGGTCTTCGCCTTCGGAGCCGCCGTCGTGACGCCCAGTTCCGTCCTCGGCGCCCGTTTGCGCGCGCTGGGCAGTCAGCAACAGCCCGTAGAAAACAAGCCCGCATTCCGGGAACGGATGGAGCAGGCGCTCGATCCTCTCAGCAAAGCCATTCCGCTCTCTCCCGCCGATGTTTCCCGCACTCGCGCCTGGCTGATACAGGCCGGCTACCGCGATGCCATCGACGTCAACTATTACTTCGGCGCCCGCATTTTAATGGGACTGGCGGGCTTTGGCGCTGTCGCGTTATTGACAGGTTTTGACAACCTCCCCTTGCTGATCGGGATTGGCGGTCTCGGGTTCCTGCTGCCGCGCTTTATCCTCAAGCGCATGATTAAAGCTCGCCAGCATCGCATTCGGATCGGCCTGCCCGACGCCCTCGATCTTACGGTCATTTGCGTGGAAGCCGGCCTCGCGCTCGACCAGGCCCTGATGCGCGTCGGTCAGGATCTTTACCACGCCCACCCCGATCTCAGCGGGGAATTCCATCTGGTGAACCTGGAAATGCGCGCCGGCAAGCCCCGCGCCGAGGCCCTCCGCAACCTGGTCGACCGCACGGGGGTTGACGACATCCGCTCTCTTGTGGGTACACTGATTCAGACAGATCGCTTCGGCACCAGCGTCGCCCAAGCCCTCCGGGTGCATTCCGATTCCCTCCGCACGGAACGCCGGCAACGGGCCGAAGAACAAGCTGCCAAGACCACCATCAAGATGGTTCCCCCACTGGTGATATTTGTTCTGCCCTCGATTATTTTTGTCACCATCGGCCCGGCTGTGATCGAACTGATCCGGCAACTGGGCCCGGTATCGGGCGGGAAATAAAAGGCGGCGCGAGCTCTACTACGAACACGGGAGTATCTGTATTCATGGCCGTCTTTTCCTCACAGGGGCAAGCCTTCAACGAAACGCGTCAGGCATACCTCGCTACGGCGTTGGCCGTCGCCGACACGCACTGGACTCGCCTCCGCGGCCTGCTGGGAGTCCCATCGCGTGACTTCCGTAATGGCTCCGGCCTCTGGATTGTCCCCTGCCATGGCGTTCATACTTTAGGCATGGGCTTTCCCATCGACGTCGTTTATTTGAATGACGCCATGACCGTCATTCATATTCAGGATGATTTGCAGCCCTGGCGCTTTGCCCCGGTCCGGACGCAGGCGGCATCGGTTCTGGAACTGCCATGCCGCACCGCTGCGGAGACCAGAACTGCCGTGGGCGATAAAATTCAGATCACCCTCGACGAAAAGAAACTTGAAACGAAGAAAGACAGTGGAGTAGCCCAGGCGTGATTGAAACCCTCGAACTCGAAGAGTACGTCGTCCAACATTACGACCCTCCTAAACTGCTGGTTGACTGGTCGTCGCCCTGGCAGGAGTTTGTTACATCGATTCGCCCCGCGTTCGTGCGTTCCGAACGGCGCCTCGCCGGCGAAGCTCCATTCGGATTGATTCCCTTGCGCATCATGATCCCCTCCTACGTCGTGGAGGCATTTGTGATCCTCGCCGCGATCTTTGTGCAGGTTAAGATCGCGGAACTCCGGCCCTTTGTCGCGCCCGGTTTTTCCAGCCACGACGTGATCTACTACAGTGGCGCCGAACTGCCTCGCACCGAAGATCTCGGCGGCTCGCAGGCGGGGACCAGCGGCCGGGCCGGCGGCGGTGAAGCCCATCATCGCACCCAGACCATCAAGATCGCCCGTGGCGGTTCCCTGGTTTCCAAAGTCGTGGACGCGCCCAACCTGAAGCTGCCCTCCACGCGCGATGCGGTGGCGAACCTGTTAGCGATCAAGCCGAATCCGGGCCCTCCGCCTTCGCAAGGCTTGCGTTCGACCCGCACGGCGCCGAATCTAGCGGCCACTCTAGTTGCGCCGGCACCGAATGTAATCCGCGATTACACCCGCAATGGAGTTCAACTCGATTCCGTGATCGCTCCAGCGCCCACGATCTCGCGCGATCAGCAGCATACCGCGCCCAATCTCAACGCTGCTTTGATTCCACCGGCACCCGTATTTGCGCGCGACGTCGCTCGCGACCGTACTCTTGTGGCTCCGGCTCTGGGACCGGCGGTGATTCCTCCGGCGCCCCGCGTGTCTCGCGATCGCGCAATCACAATGACAACGACTGCGCCCTCGCTCACTACGTCCGTCATAGCGCCCGCCCCGAGTGTTGCGCGCGATCAAACTCGCTCCACTCCGGCGCTGGCCGCGAACGTGATTGCTCCCGCACCCAGCGCCCTGAATCGGGAACTGTCCCGCGCGCCCGTGCAGATGAGTGCCGCTGTTGTGCCGCCGCCAGTCTCGGCTCCGGAAAGCTCCGTGCAGCGCAGTGCGAAACTGAACTTGCCCGCGCCCTCCGTCATAGCCCCGCCGCCCTCCGCGAACGTTTCGCAAGACGTCCATCGCCTTGCTGGCGGCACCGTCCTGGATGCATCGAAAACCGTTGTGCCCCCGCCGCAAACCGGCAGCGGATCGTTCATGAGCAGCCTGGTGGGTAAAATTTTTGGCGCCAGCGAAGTTGTGCCCCCGCCTCCATCGGTTCATTCGAACCCCGCAACCAGTGCAGCCGGAAACTTACTTGCCACGAACGTTGTGTCCCCGCCGCCCACTGTCGCCGCCGCTGAAGGCGCAGCGCGCGGCACGCGCAATGGTATGGGCGCCACGCTCAGTCCGAACGTGGTCGCTCCACCGCCGGCAGCGATATCGAACGTCAACAGCACGCGCTCGCTTTCATCTTCTTCGCCAACGCTTGGCACGCCGAACGTGGTTCCGCCTCCGCCTTCACTTTCCGGACCGGGTGGCGGAACGGGTAACAGCGGCGGCGCGGCGACTCCACGCGGAACCTTGCTGGCAAACAATATTGTTCCTCCTCCGCCTTCCGTAAGTGGAGGTTCGAGCGCTAGCGACTCTGGCCTCAGTCGTCGCGGCGCAAGCCTCGCGGCACCCCCGGACGCGGGAAAAGGCCTCGCCGCGCCCAACACTGGCAGCAGCGGCGCCAACGCTGGCGCTGTGCTCTCCACTCAACCCGGCTCCAAAGTTGGGTTGCCCACGAACGGCGGCACCGGATCGCTCGCCATGTCTCCCACTGGCACCAGCGAAGACAAGTCCGGCCTTGGCGGCGCGGGCGCTGGCGCCGGTATTGGACATGGGGACGGCCTCGGCAGCGGCATCAATGGCGTGGGCTCCGGCGCTGGAAAAACCGGGGCCGGACGCGGCACTGACGCCAACGCGCGCGGCGGCATCTCCCCTGCGACTGGTCCAGGTGGCGCCGGAAATTCCCCCTCTGGCACTCCTCCGGTCCGCGGTGTCGATATCAGCGGAGGCACCGGAACGGTCACAATTCCCAGCTTCGGAACAGCTTCGGGCAACGATCCCCGTACGTCGGCGCGCTCAGCCCCCAGATCGCAACAGACGTTAGGCGTAACCGTAGTGGCCACAGCTACTTCCGGTGGAGCTTTCGAGCCCTACCGGAACTTATTGCGAGGCGAGAAATACACTACATATTTCGATACTTCGGCGGGCACCGTGGTCATGGAATTCGCCGATGAAGGCGCGACCGGTCATCCCTTCGGCGGCACGCTAGCCGCTCCCGCAGCCGTGCGCACCGATCTGGCCACCGGCCTGCCACATGCCCGCATGGTTGTTACCTGCGCGCTCGACGCCTCAGGCAACCTCAAGAACGTCCGTGTTCTCGAAGCCGGCGCTGCCGGGATGACCGCGAAAGTCCTCGCCGCCCTCCGCAGTTGGAAGTTCCAACCCGCCATGCGCGGCACTCAGCCCGTGGAAGTCACCGCCATCCTGGGCTTCGGCATCGACACCAACGACCGCTTCTAGCCCGCCCCAAGAAGCGCCCGATGTGTCTCCATACCGCACCCGTCGTCAGCACCCGCCGTCGTCAGCCTCCGCCGAGTAGCGCCGCCGTCCCGGCGGCTGTCGCGGGGGCGTCCTCGCCCGCGCCACCAAACCCCCTGCCGGCAACGTGTCCCTATCGGTCCCGCACAAACGCGATCGCCACATCATCCGAATAAATCTTTTTCCAACCCATGGTCCCGGCCAGCCGATCCGCCAGAGCCGATTGTCTGGGCAGCAGCACGCACGAAGCCTCGTGCAATCGCAGAAAATCCTCCCACCCCGGCTCCACATGAATCATCTTCAAGTAAGACTTAAAGAACTCCCCGCCATAGAAATCGTGCCGGTCATCCACCACCACGCGCGACTTGGGATAAAGCCGGTAAATCAAATACCCGCCCCAGAAGTCCGGACTCAGCACCGGCCCTCGAACTTGCTGCTTCTCCAAAAAATTAACAGCCTCGACCGGCATGCGCTGCGGATCAAAATGCGCATCCATCCCCACCCCAGATCCGACCCTCCCGCCGTTTGCGGCGATGGCCAACGTGACGACAATCGCCAGCACCGGCCACAAGTGACCTTTCAATCGCACTTCGATTGTAGACATTTGGGAAGAAAATCCACGCGCGATTCCCGTTGCTGGCACTAGAGGCCCGACCACCAACACCAGCAGAATGGAAGAGACCGGAATGTTCCGCGACGCAAAAAGCCCCGCATACACCGCGAACAAAACCGTCAGCCCCGCGCTCATCCGCAACTCGCGCCCGCGAATCGCCAGAACCGCCACTGTAATAAGCAGCAGCACCAGAAAGCATTTCTGCGCGACGCCATGAAAGTTAGGCGACTGAAACTCATCGATGTGATCCATCAGGAAGCGATCCGAAAGATAGCGGTATACATGCCAGTGCAGATTCCATCCATAAGGATTCGCCAGACTCGCCGCCGCCGAAAGCAGCGTCACCCACGCCAGCGCCCGCACTCGGTTTCGCGCTGCAATTTTCTGCAGGAGTTCTTCGATCCGGTTCTGTCTCGCCCTGAACCAGTTCCAAGCAGCGCCCACCAGAAAAATTCCCAACAGCACAAATCCAACCAGAAAGCCGCCATGCAGATTCACCCATACCAGCATCAACAGCGGCAGCGCCCACAACCATCGCCTCGACGATCTACCAGGCTGATGAAAATCTTCTAGCTCCGAAGAATCGAGAATCCAGAACCATGCCAGCGTAAACAGCCAGCTCACCACATGCGGCCGCGCCAGAAAATGAATCATCGACCCCGACACCGCCAGCAACACCAGCCCCAGCGCTACTAGCAGGTTCGTCCCGCGCACAACGAGCAGACGAAACATCCATGCAAACACCGCAGCAATTACTACCGCCGTAAACCACACCACTCCATTCAGCCCCAGCGCCGATTCCAACTGGCCCACAACCAGGTCATACAGCCACTCCCACGCAAACCACGGCTTGCCTGCCATGCTCGAAGAAAACGAATCCACGCGGGGGATAGCATGCGTCGCCACAATCTGCTGCCCGGTCCGAATATGCCATCCGATTCCCGCGTCTCCCAAAAGACGCATCGACAGGGGCGTAAACACAAGCGTCACCAATAGCAAGACAAAAATCAGGTCCGCCGCCGAAGGCATCGCCCAGCGAATCCACGCCGGAGTCTCGGCCTTCGTCGAAGTTCTAGAACCGTCTGCCATCGCCGCTGAATCTTATAGAGGTGGACCCCGCAACAGCAACCCGTGAGGACAACGTAAATAAGCCACCGCCACCGCGAGTGGTAATCGTTGGCGCCGGTTTCGGCGGCCTCAACGCCGCGCAAGCCCTGGCCAGGGCACCGGTTCAAATCACCGTAATCGACCGCCAGAATTTCCACACCTTTCAGCCGCTTCTCTATCAGGTCGCCACCGCCGGACTTTCTCCCGGAGAGATCGCCGCGCCCATCCGCTCGATTCTTCGCTCGCACAAAAATATCGAAGTCCTCATGGCCGAAGTCACCGGATTCGATCTCGACCGCCACACCGTGAAAACCTCCGACACCGAAATTGCTTACGACTATCTGATCGTCGCCGCCGGCGCGACCCACAGCTACTTCGGACACGACGAATGGGAGCCCTACGCTCCCGGACTCAAGACCATCGAAGACGCGCTCGAAATCCGCCGCCGCGTGCTGCTCGCCTTCGAGTTGGAGGAAAGGCAAGCCGCCGCCGGCGGAACCGCCGTCCCGCTCAACTTCGCGGTAGTCGGCGGCGGACCCACCGGAGTCGAACTGGCCGGCACTCTCGCCGAGATCGCCCGCCACGCGCTCGCCCACGAGTTCCGTTCCATCGATCCCGCCCGCACCCACATCCTGCTGATCGAAGGCGGCCCGCGCATTCTCCCCGCTTATGCGGAGGATCTCTCGCGCAGCGCGCAGGAACAACTCAACCACCTGGGAGTAGAAGTTCGTACTTCGACCCTGGTGACGCAAATTGAACCCGGCGCCGTATGTACGGGAACCACGCGCCTCCCCGCGACAGTAATCCTATGGGCGGCAGGAGTAGCAGCCTCCCCACTCGGCAAGAACCTGGGCGCCGAGACTGACCGCGCCGGACGTGTCCTCGTGCACTCCGACCTCAGCATTCCCGGTCACCCCGAAGTCTTCGTAATCGGCGACCTGGCCGCTGCAAAAGACGAGCACGGCAAAATGCTCCCCGGCGTCGCCCCCGTAGCCATCCAGCAAGGCCGCTTCGTCGCCAAACTGATTCGAAAAGAACTGACTTCACCTCCGGCTGCGGGACCCGGAAAAGCGTCGGGTGCCCCACTTCTCGCCGATTTTGCGAGAAGCGGGTATTTTGACTCCCCTCCAACTGACAGGTCGGTCCTGCCGGGTGCCCCGTCCTTCTCGCGCCCTTCGCGAGAGGGCGGGGATTTTGACTCCCGTCCCGCATTCCACTACTGGGATAAAGGCAGCCTCGCCACCATCGGCCGCGCCGCCGCCGTAGCCGAGTTCGGACGCATCCACATCTCCGGCTTCATCGCCTGGCTATCCTGGCTCTTCGTCCACATTCTGTTTTCTAATCGGCTTCCGCAACCGATTAATAGTCTTCATCCAGTGGGCCTGGTCCTACGTCACCTACGAACGCGGCGCCCGCCTGATCACCGGCAGCACCACCCTCCCCGGATGGAAACCAACCCCCGAAGTCCGCAGCCCCGCGTCCACAACCGACTCTTCTCCCAAAGATATTCACCGCAGCGTAACCCCATAGAAAATCTGTCATGCTGAGCGAAGCGCCGAGGAGAACGAAGTGATCCTCGCCGCGCAGTCGAAGCATCCCTACCCAGATTCCCGCTAAAATGACTCTCGATTATTTCGTGAGGTGGAACTCATGATGCGGGGTCGTTCCTTGGATGGATAATCCGCTGCGCGGGATGGAAATTCCAATATCCGCACCTATGGTGCCGCAACCCCAGTCACCGCCGCAAAAAGATACCGCACAAATAACCCGAGTTGCTTGATCTCAATGCGCTCGTCATTGCCGTGTACGCCCCGATTCTCTTCTTCGGTCTTGGGCACGCCAATCCCGTAAGCCTGAACGCCTTTTGCTCGCAGAAATGAGGAATCCGTCGCGCCGGTGGTCATCGTTGGCAAAGTAACAGCCTCGGGGCTGACTTCCTTTTGCGCACGCTCCAAAGCGGCAAACATTTCCGTGCCTAACTTGCTGGGCGACGACGCCGGCATGGAAAACGAAACATCCTCGGCGACGACTTTTACTTGCGGATCGTTGATGATCTCCGCCAGCATCTCGCGAAACCTGCCCAGGTCTTCGTCGGGCAACGCGCGTACGTCGAGCGTCGCTTCCGCGGAGGGCGGAATGACGTTGGATTTGTAGCCTGCTTTCAACATGGTCGGAACAACCGACGTTCGCACCATCGAGTAATACTGCGGCTTCTTATGCTTTAACTCGTCCTGCACTTTCGGGTCGAGCACGTTTCGATACCATGCCGCCTCTTCGGGTGGTGAAATCGTGGCCAGCCGTTCGAAAAATGCGCGCGTGGTTTCATTGAGACGCGCGGGAGTATCCCAGGTTCCCGCCTTCGCGACAGCAGCGGCGAGGTGCACCACCGCATTATCGACCCGGGGCACCGACCCATGTCCGCTGCTGCCGGTGGCTTCCAGGCGCAAGCCTCTCGGCAGCTTCTCTGCGGTCGCGACGCCGAAATACTTCACCTTCCCATTCTCAACTAGCGATCCGCCGCCTTCGTTGAGCGCAAACTCACAGTCAATCTTGTCCCAATAGCGCTTGACGATGGTGTCCATGCCAGCGGGCGAAGACATTTCCTCGCTGGCTTCGGACAAGAAAATCACGTCTCGATCGAGCGGTACCTTCATGCGTTTTAATTGCAGGAAAACTTCCAGGTTGGCGGCCACCATGGCCTTGTCGTCGGACGCACCACGGCCGTAGAGGATGCCGTCGCGCTCGCTGGCGGCAAATGGGTCAACCGTCCAGTGCGATCGATCCACGGGAACAACATCCTCGTGTCCCATGATCAGTAACGGACGCTTTTTTCCGTTGCCCTTGAGCCGCGCAACAATACTGGCCCGCCCCGGCACCGGTTCAAGGATTTCCGATTCGATTCCTTCGCTCTTCAGCACACCTTCAAGATAGTGCGCGACCTTCGACTCATCGCCCGGCGGATCCTGAGTGTCAATGCGCACCAGATCCGCAAGAAAATGTACGGCCTCAGCTTGCGCTTGCTCCGCATTCAAAGAAATCGGTTTGGACTGCGCCAGGCTCACAGTTGCGGTCGCCAACACGCAGCCTCCCACAAACATCGCCACTACCACTGGTCGAATTAAGATCGCTCGAATCAAGGTCGGTCGAATCAAGAGCTCCTCCAGCCGAGCGATTATACGTCCCTGTCCCGTTAGGGACACTGACAACAGCCTCCCCGGGGCCCGGGCACCCAGATCGGAACGTGCCCAGAGGTTCTGGTTGGACTAACGGCACAATCTCTTGACGCCACTGAGCCTTCAAATCTCAGACAACTGCTGCAATCGCTGCCGCACCCTCTTAGCTGCGGCGAAATATGCTCTGCTGAATTGTTCATGCTGCTTTAACCCGTCACTGTAGCCACTCGGGGAAAGCGCCTTAGAGCCCGATTCCTCAATGTGCCTCATCTCTATGAAACCCATTCTCATGCATATTTCCAACTGCTCATAAATGTCGTCGGGCACGAACGGGTATGCGCTTTCAACCGTCGTAACGAGCGTATCGAGAAGTGGTTTGAAATGGCTGAGACGCGTAGAAACGATCTGTAGCTTTCCTTCCTCATCAGGCGGTATCCAATCTACGAACGGACGAAGCCCGTTAAAGCTGAGGCGGAGCTTTCCTAAGGCTGCGAAGATATCTTTTATGGCGCTGAATTCGGTGTCGAATTGGGCTTTGCTGACATACGTACGCTGTCCTAGCTCGGCTTCAATCCGCTTGCGCTTCTGTTCCAACGCATCACGGTACTTCTCGAACTCTTTATCAAGTTCACCCTTGTACCGTACTAACCAACGGTCGGCAAGATGACTGCCAAGTCCCTTTACTACGAGCCACGCTGTGGTGCCGCTACCGACGATCGAGCTCAGGAAAGTCGTCCACGAAAAATCGTACACGCGAAAAAGTATAGCCCCGATAGTCGTGATATGATCGGCTTTTATGTCGAAGCTTAGGTCTAGCCCGTTGTATCCGGTTAACCTCTTGGTCGGCGGAATTCCAGCTAATCTCGTTAAGAATAGGACGCCGGACGGGAAATTTCAGATCGCGAAAGTGATCAGTCCCGGGGGTCCTCAAGAGGGCGACTTTGAAGTTTTGTGGGAAGGTGACAGCGAGGCTGAAGCCGAGGCATTCGCTCGAACCCAAGCCGAGAGAGACTCCCCCGGAATCCTCAGCAGCAGGTGATTCTTCCGACACGCGCGCGAGTTCCACACTGTCAAGCAAAATCTTTTCCCCTCCCCCTAAGCCCCTGTCCGGAAAGCGAATCCGGTCCCGCGCTTTTGCGAGCATTCACCCTCAAACTGTTAAAATAGATCTAGTTGTGTTTTGCTCGACGACATCCCGTACTCCTAGCTCTAAGTCACCCAACAATCACCAAGCTAAGTCCTTGTTCCGCAATATTTTACCCATAACTCCTTCAACCTCAAGATTTTACCGGGACCAACCCATATCCCATCCCTGCAACCCAAAGAAAACAGATATTTTACCGATAAGGTATACAAAAAAATTTGCGGCGATATCCCAAGCTGCCTGCCTCATCCTCGCCCTCGCCGCACCCGCCTCCGCCCAGATCCTCAAGATCACGATTAACGACACCATCCAGCCCATCAGCGCGGAATACATCTCCCGCGCCATCGATGAAGCTCACCGCCGCAGCGCTCAAGCTGTATTGATCGAGATGAATACGCCCGGCGGCCTCGTCAGCTCGACCCGCGAGATTATCGAGAAGATTTCCAGCTCGCCCGTGCCGGTCATCGTCTACGTGACGCCCACCGGCGGGCATGCGGGCTCGGCGGGAATATTTATTCTCGAATCCGCCGACATCGCCGCCATGGCTCCCGGAACAGCGGCCGGCGCTGCGCATCCTGTCACGCTGATCGGCCCGGTGCAGGTCAAGCCCGACGATGAGATGAATCGCAAAATTGAGAATGACGCCGCCGCCCTCATGCGCTCCTTCGCCTCCAAGCGCGGACGCAACGTCGAAGCCGCCGAGAGCGCCGTGCGCGAATCGAAATCCTTCACCGAGCAGGAAGCGCTGGCGGGACATCTTATCGACTACGTAGCCTCGAGCCCCGATGATTTGTTTCGCCAGATGCAGGGAAAGACTTTCAAACGCTTCGACGGAAGGCCAGCTTCACTGAACCTTACAGGCCAGCCCATTGTTGTGTTCGACATGACGCTGAAGGAACACATCCTTGACGGACTCATGGACCCGAACATCGCGTTCCTGATTCTCGTCATCGGCGCGCTGGCGCTTTATGTCGAGTTCAATCATCCCGGCGCTGTGATTCCGGGAACCGTCGGCGTCGTGTTCATTCTGCTCGCGGCTTTCGCGCTTAATTTTCTTCCTACTCGTTTCGCCGCGCTGGGACTGATTCTCGGAGCCTTCGCTCTTTTCGCCGCCGAAGCCAAGTTCGCCAGCCACGGAGTTCTCACCGTCGGCGGCATCGTGCTTCTCACCTTGGGCGGGCTGCTTCTGGTCGATTCGCCAATCCCAGAAATGCGTGTCCACCTGCTGACCGCGCTGGCCATCAGCATTCCGTTCGGCCTGATCACCGCCTTCCTGATGACCATCGCCTTCAAAGCGAGGCGAAACAAAGTTGTCACGGGAGCTCAAGGGTTAGTAGGCGAAACCGGCGTCGCGCAAACCGCGCTCTCGCCTCAAGGCAAAGTCTTCGTCCACGGCGAACTCTGGGACGCCGTCGCATCTTCCCCTCTGCCCCCAGGACAACTCGTAGTAGTCCGCAACCTCGACCGCCTCACCCTCCAAGTCGACCCGCTGACAGCAACCACGTCCCCACCCACTCCCGCCCCAGCAATTCTGTCATGAGAAGAAATCACGTAGAGACAGCGGCTTCGCTGTCCCGCCAGAGCGAAGCGAGGCGAAGTTGCGGGAGACTCTGCTACAAAGACCCAGCCGTAGGACGGATTTCCAGCGACTCGACGGTGGCATTTACGGGAAGCACGATGGCTGCGAGGACGGCCTGTGCGACAGTCGTGGGCAACATCATTTTTCGGCGGGGAGCCTGGGGCCAGAGCGTGGTCCAGATGTCGGTGTCGGTGGCGCCGGGCAGCAAGGCGATCACGCGGATTCCGCGGGGACGGAGTTCCTCGCGCAGCGTATTGGTGAGGCCGAGGGCTCCGTGCTTAGAAGCGTTATACGCGGCCGAGCCCGCGAAGACGCGGTTGGCGGCAACGGAGAGATTGTTCACGATGGTGCCGCCGCACTTCATCATTCCGAGGGCAGCTTGAGTTACCAGAAACATGCCATCGAGATTAGTTTCCAGGACATCCTTCCAGATGGGAAATGGGAGCTTCTCGATCGGGAAATTCGGGTGCGCGATGCCGGCGTTGTTGATGAGAACGTCGAGGCGGTTGAATTTTTGGCGCGCGGTGCGGAAGAGGGCGTCGACGGAGTGGGGATCGCGGACATCGCAGGAGTGAGTGAGGATTCGAGTCTTTGCGGACTTCAGTTCCCTGCCGGCGCGGGATAACGCGGATTCGTCGCGCGCAGTGAGGATCAGGTTGCAGCCTTCGGCGGCTAGGGCGTGGGCGACGGCGAGTCCGATGCCGCGCGTGGCGCCGGTGATAAGGGCGACTTGGCCGCGGAGGCGGGATTTCGAAGCGCTGGTTGAGATGCGATGGGTCAAGGTCTCGGGGGCTTTCTGAATTGTCGAGTATCTTACCGCAGGATGTAGATTCGTCTCGGTGACAAAATAAAAATTCCCACCCTCTCGCAAAGAACGCGAGAAGAGTGGGGCACCCAGCTCTCCCTCAAGTCGCAAATCAGACGCCGTTGGGGCGTTGGCGGATCAGCGACAGGAATTCGGAACGGGTTTCTTCTTCGTTGCGGAAGCAGCCCAGCATCGACGAGGTAACGGCGGCGGAGTGCTGCTTCTCGACGCCGCGCATCATCATGCAGAGGTGGCGGGCTTCGATGACCACTCCGACACCCTGGGGTTCGATGACCTTCTGGATGGTCTCGGCGATCTGTGTGGTGAGGCGCTCTTGAATTTGCAGGCGTCGCGAGAACAGCTCGATCAGGCGCGGGATTTTGCTCAGACCGATGACTCTGCCCTTCGGAATGTAGGCGACGTGGACTTTGCCGAAAAAGGGGAGCAGGTGGTGCTCGCAGAGGCTGAACATTTCGATGTCTTTGACGATGACCATTTCGTCGTAGCCGACCGTGAAGAGCGCGCCTTTCAGCAGGGCGTCGGGATCTTCCTGATAGCCCTTGGTGAGAAACTTCATCGCCTTGTGAACGCGTTCGGGGGTGGCTGCGAGCCCTTCACGTCCGGCATCTTCGCCCAGGCGGACTAACATTTCGTGGACCAGATCTTCGAAGGTGGCGCTGGTTACGGTCGGTACTTCGGTGGCAGGCTTCATGAGGTCCTTATTTTCTCGGTTCGGCGGCGCCGGCGTACTCGAAGGAATTCATCATGGTTTCTTCGAGCCTCACTCTTTCCAGATGCGCCTGGGGAAAGCGGCGCTGCAATATTTCGAAAATTTCGACCGAGAGGTTTTCCGTGGTGGGCACGAGTTGGGCAAACTCCTGCAGTGTATTCAAATTCGACAGGTCGTAGCGGGATAGGACTTCCCTTTCGACGACGCCATCGAGATCGACCAGGTTGCAGACCATCCCGGTACTCTGATCGACCGGGCCGCTGACGGTGACTTCGAGTGTGTAGTTGTGGCCATGTCCATGAGGGTTGTTGCATTTGCCATAGGTGTCGCGGTTCTCCTCGGCCGACATCTCGGCACTGTGCAGGCGGTGCGAGGCAGAGAAGCGATAGCGGCGAGTGAGATGGGCTTTCATGGATCAGCTTCTAGCTCCTAGCTTAGTTCTCCGTAGAAATCTACGAACAGGTCTGGAGTCTCGTAGACGCGGACGCGGTGCAGGCGGGCTTTTTGGAGTTTCGTTTCCAGGCGCTGCCAGACGGCGATCGCTAGATTTTCTGTGGTCGGAATTTTGGTGAAGAATTCCGGGACTTCTTTGTTGAGGAAGCGGTGGTCCATGGCGTCGAGGACTTCGTGGTGCATGACTTCTTTCAGTTGCTTGAGATCGACCACGAAGCCGGAGCGGGGATCGACCTCGCCTTTCACCGTGACTTCAAGGGTGTAGTTGTGTCCGTGGCCGTGAGGGTTGTTGCATTTGCCGAAGATGCGGCGGTTTTCTTCCGGAGTGAAGTCGGGATTATGGTAATAGTGCGAGGCGGAGAATTCGGCTTTGCGGGTTAAGTAGACCATAGTGAACAGTTGCCGGTTGTCAGTTGTCAGTTCTCAGTTGCCGGTTGTCGGTTGTCAGCAAGTGAGTGTTGTCGGAGCTCGGTTTGTCTGTGCTCGCATTATCCGAGAGAGGATTGTCTGAATAGGTGCGGCCCTTCCACGTGACGCTGCCGGTGGCGTGGGCCCTCTTCGAGCGCAGTAACAAATACGCGAACATCGGCATGCCGAATACGACGCCTAGAAGTTTTCCGCGGAGGGTGGAGTTGGCTCGCCTGATTCGAATTGCGAAATAGAGAAAAGTAACGACATATATCGCGACCCACCACCAGCCATAACTCCCATATGCCATCGACAAGGCGGCCCACGGGATTGCCCAGAGAACGAGAGTCTTTGCGGCGAGCCCGCCTGGCCGAGGAAAAAGCAGTGCTAAGTTCTTGGTCCAGCCGTCGCGGAGTTCGTGGTAGTTGCGGTACATGCGGGTGCGGACGGCGTCGGGGGCGTAGCGGAAGCGTATCTTTCGGCCGGAGCGTTTCACGGCGCGGGCGAGGGCGACGTCTTCCAGGATGTTTCCGGCAATCGCGGCGTGGCCGCCGACCGCTTGATAACTTTCGCGGCGGACAAGAATGTACTGGCCGTTGGCGGCGGCGATGGGCGACGCGGGATCGCTCACGACTGACGGAGGATATTGCCGCGCCAACTCCGCGAATACGACGGGCAGAGTCGCCATTTCCCAGAACGTGACTGCGATTTGTTCCGGAGAGTAGGAGAGCAGATCGGCGTGATTCTCTTCTGCTTCCGCGACGGCGCGGGCCAGCGATCCGGGGAGATGTACGGTGTCGGCGTCGGTGAACAGGAGCCATTCGCTGCTGGTCCGGCGCGCGCCAGTAGTAACGGCATTATTCTTGCCGGTCCAGCCTGCTGGCAGCGGAGGGGCTTCGATCACGCGGACTTTTTCTTTGGGGAACGAGTTCGCGATTTCGCGGGTGCTATCGGTGGAGTGATCATCGACCACGATGATCTCGAAGGCAACGCCCGACTGAGCAACCAGGGAGTGCAGACAATCCGCGAGGGAGGCTTCCTCGTTGCGGGCGGGAATGATCACCGAGACTGTGGGGCGCAGCGCATCTGTTTCCATCGCGGCCATAATTTATCAATCGGCTGTCGGATCTATTATTATAGCTATGTGTCCCGCATAACTCAGTTCGCAGCTATCTCCGGCGATGCATTCCCTGCCACAGGCTTGTCGAACTTTGCTCGACTGGACAGCCGAGGGCCTGCCCTGAGCCTGTCGAAGGGACGGCTGTCCCCACATAAATCTTTCCTTGCCTTTCTTCTACTGATTGCGCTCTGCGGCTGCAATACTGGATCGCGGCCGCCGCGCATCGGGTCTAGCGCTCCGGATTTCACGGTACAGGATTCGGATCGAACGGTCATGCTCAACCAATTTCGCGGGCAGATCGTGGTGCTGAATTTCTGGGCAACCTGGTGTCCGCCATGCGTGGAAGAAATGCCATCGCTGGTGGAGATGCAGCGGCGAATGAAGGCGAAAGGCGTGACGGTCGTGGCGGTTAGCATCGACGAAGATGAAGGTGCTTACCGCGCATTTTTGAAGCAGCACGGAGTGGACCTGCTGACCGTGCGCGATCCCGCGCAGAAGACTCCGGCGCTTTACGGCACTCACGGCTGGCCGGAGACGTTCATCATTGACCGAAATGGGGTAACGCGACGTAAGTTCATTGGGGCGGTGGATTGGACGGAACCGGAGATTACGGATTTTTTGAGCAAGCTGTAGCGCGGCGGGCGCAAGAAATGTTTCCGGGGTCCCGCTCAGAGCCCTTGTCGCGGCTATTCTTTGGTTCCTTCGTGGCTACCTCTCAGCGGCTAAAACCCGTGTCCTGCGTTTGCGGGACGGCTGAAGCCGTGCCCTGATCCGAATCGGAGTCTTTCCGAAGGCCCTCAAGCCGCGCCCTTCCCTAGAACCGTTTACGCTTCAACTGCTGGTTTGCGCGCAAGGTTCGGATAGCCGCGGGGAATGTCCGGGATTAATCTGTCGTTGAAATTATTCTGTCCTGCCCGCCCGGACCGCAATCGAATCGGGAAAGAAGGCGCAGACGAAATTATGCACGCTCTCGATAATGTGATCTGGCAGGCGCTGACTACGCGGCATGCGCGCTTTGCCGAGGGCTCTGGCCGGGCGCGGCGGTTTGTTCGCGAAGTTTCTCCGCTCACGGCCTTTGAGGAGGACAGCCAGGAAGGTTATGCGGCTCTTGCGGGCCTGGTGGGCATTGGCGGGACGGCTGGACTGTTTCTTGACAGCGCGTACCAACCGCGGTCGGGCTGGGAATTGGTGGCGGGCGGCCCGATGCTGCAGATGGTGTGCGGAAATGGCGGCGGAGAGCCGGCCCGATCCGATTCGACTGAGATTGTCCGCCTTGGCCTGACGGATTCGCCGGAGATGGTGGAACTGGCTACTCTGACTAAGCCCGGCCCTTTTGGTTCTCGAACCCATGAACTCGGTGCCTACGTTGGCGTTCGTTCACAGGGAAAGCTGGTCGCTATGGCGGGCGAACGCCTGAAGGTGCCGGGGTATACGGAAGTGAGCGCGGTCTGCACGCATCCGGATCATACGGGGAAAGGTTACGCTCGGGCGCTGATGACGGAGATCATGCGGGGGATTCGCGATCGTGGGGAGATTCCATTTCTTCACGTCAGGCGCGACAACACGCGAGCGATCGGGGTGTATGAGCAGTTGGGATTTCGTACCAGGACTACTCCGCATTTTGCGGTGTTGCGGAAGAGTTGAAAAATAGCCGATGGCGTTTTCGCGAGACGCTGCGAGGGTATTTTGCCTTGGAGGGTGGCGGCGAGGACGCCGCCACGACAGCCGCCGGGGACGGCGGCGCTACTTGAATTTCAGTACAGGTGGAAGTCTACTTCTACTGCAATTTCCACTCGGACGGGATGACCGTCTTTCATGGCGGGTTCGAATTTCCAGTTTTTCACGGCTTCAATGGCCTTTTCGTCAAGGCCCATGCCGAGGCTGCTCAGCACGCGAATGTTGCTGGGGCGGCCATCGGTTCCCACGATCAGGCCGAGGGTGCAGACGCCCTGGTATTTCGCTTTGCGCGCCTCTTCGGAGAATTCAGGCTCGGGCGCGTAAATCTGGCGCGGGGGAGAGACACCGCCGCCGACGTGGAAGATGCCGCCGCCAGTACCACCGCCCTCGCCAGGGCCGAAACCTGGTCCTTTGCCGGACCCGACCCCGCCGCCGCTGCCGGAACCAATGCCGCTGCCGGAACCAGTGCCGTTCGACGGCAATACCGCGTGGGACAAGGGATCGCCCAGGTTCGGCATGTTATTGGTAGCCAGCTGCACTTGCGGTGGGATTACGATTGTGGGCTCGACTGCGAGTTTGGGATGTTCGTTACGCACGACCACCACTGGCGGCGTGATCTGCGTCATGGAAAATTTAGGAAGCTTGCCACGAGTGGCCTGCAGCACGTCGCGATCACCGCCGCCACCACCACCGCCGGCCTGCGTCTTTGAGGGCTTCAGGTCTGGAAGAGGTCCGGGATCGACTAAAGTTACAGTTGGCTTCTGCACGGGAGCCGCATTCACCACGCGGCGTCCAATTAGGGTGCCGGCAACGATGACAGCGATAATCAGAACGTGAACGCCCGTCGAACCTAACGCGCCATTCTTTTTGTTGTCGTAGAAACCCCAAATGTCCCTGACCGGCTCGGGTTTCGATTCCAGCTTGAGTGGAGGCAGTTTTTTTGGGAAGAAGAACTCGTCCAATTGCCGGAAGAGCGATTGCCACAGGGGTTCTTCAAAGCTATCCTTGGCCAGGAGGAAGTGCAGTTCTGGCTCGTTGGAGCTAATCGGATTGATTTGTTCGGATCCCATAATTCCGGTGTGGAGGCCCGCGCTGGGGCTGCAAATTCCTACGGTTAATTCCTCGGCAAAATCCGGGTTATGCCTTCTTTACACAGATGAGCGGCGTACCTGGCAAGTTGCTTCCCTTTTGTCTAAATGAAGTAACCATTGACCGCGCACGGCACAGCGGGCCAATCGCATTGCTTTCTGAAATTGTACATCTAGTCGGCTGATTCGGACAGTGGATTTCCGGGACGCGGGACGCTAACCGGAACGGAATATTTTGCGGGACTGCTCGCGAGACCCCTTCGACTTCGCTCAGGGCAGGCTCTTCCCCGCGCCTGAAAAGCGGCTCCGGTCAGGATGACTTCATCGAGTGTGTGATGGGCGTGCGTATCGTATTTTTGCGCGCATGTACGTAGACCAACTGCACTCGCTATAATGAACTGATTCAATCATTTGGGAGACGCGACCCGATTGGCCTTCGAGCTTAAAAAGACCATCAATCTGCCTCAAACTGCCTTCCCCATGAAGGCTAACCTGCCCCAGAACGAGCCCAAGATGCTAGAGCGCTGGGAGCAGATGGGTATTTACGAGCGCATCCGCCAGGCTCGGAAGGGTGCGCCACGGTACATTCTGCACGATGGGCCGCCCTATACCAGCGGGCCCATTCACATGGGTACGGCGCTGAATAAGTGCCTGAAAGATTTCATCGTGAAATCGAAGACCATGGCGGGATTTGACGCGCCTTATGTGCCGGGATGGGATTGCCATGGGTTGCCGATTGAGATCAAAGTCGACAAGGAACTGGGCGGCAAGAAATTGCAGATGCGGCCCACGGAGGTGCGGGCTGCGTGCCGCAAGTATGCGCAGAAGTTTCTCGATCTGCAGCGGACCCAGTTCAAACGCATTGGCGTGTTCGGGCGCTTTGACCGGCCTTATGCCACGATGAATCCGCAGTATGAATCGGTGGTGCTATCGACTTTCTTTTCTTTTTACGAAAACGGATTCGTCTACAAGGGGCTGCGCGCGGTTTACTGGTGCATGCACGACGAGACTGCGCTGGCCGAAGCTGAAGTGGAATATGAGAACCACACCAGCATCACGGTATGGGTGAAGTACGGACTGGTGGACGATCCGGCAAAGATTGACGCGGCGCTCGTGGGAAAGAAAGTCTCGACCATTATCTGGACCACGACGCCGTGGACGCTGCCCGCGTCGATGGCGGTGGCGTTTCATCCGGACGAAGAGTACGTGGCGCTGGAGTCGGGCGGGGAGGTTTACATTGTCGCGTCGAAGCTGGCGGCCGATGTGGTGGCGAAGTGTGGGCTGGCAGATCCGCGACCTCTGGCGCACTTCCCGGGACGAAAGATGGAGCGGTTGAACTTTCAGCATCCGTTCCTCGATCGGAAAATTCTGGGCGTGCTGGCGGACTACGTCACCATGGACACGGGGACGGGCGTGGTCCATACCGCTCCATCGCATGGGGCCGAGGACTTCATCACGGGCATGAAATACGGGCTCGATGCTACGAGCAATGTCGACGAGAAAGGAATTCTGCGAAACGGGCTGCCGGAATATACCGGCAAGCGGGTGTGGGAGGCGAATCAGCCGATCGTTGATTTGGTGAGGAGTCGCGGGGCGCTGTTGCATACCGAAAAGACCGAGCACTCGTATCCGCACTGCTGGCGCTGCCACAATCCGGTGATTTTTCGCGCGACTGAGCAATGGTTCATTTCGATGGAGACGGCGATGCCGGGCGGAAAATCGAAAGGAGTTTCTGCGAACGACACATTGCGCACGCGGACGCTGGAAGAGATCAAGAAGGTGAAGTGGGATCCGGCGTGGGGTGAGGAGCGGATGTCGAACATGATCCAGACGCGGCCGGATTGGTGCATCTCGCGGCAGCGGGTGTGGGGAGTGCCAATCGCCGTTTTCTTGTGCGAGGCGTGCGGCAAGCCGCTCAACGATCATGCGGTGAATCAGAAAGTCGTGGAGTTGTTCGCGCGGGCCGGAGCGGACGCGTGGTTCACGCCGGAGTCGGATACGATTCTCCCCGCGGGAACGACTTGTCCGCACTGCGGTGGAACGAAATTCGAGAAGGAAACCGATATTTTCGATGTGTGGCTGGAGTCGGGTGCGAGTTATCTGGCGCTGATCTCCGAAGAAAAGTTGGCGGATGAGCCGGATTATCCGTGGCCTTCGGATCTCTATCTGGAAGGAGGAGATCAGTATCGCGGCTGGTTTCAGTCTTCCCTGCTCTGCGGCATGGGCACGCATGGGACGCCGCCGTATAAGGGCGTAGTGACGCCGGGATGGACTCTGGACGAGAAGGGCCAGGCGATGTCGAAGTCACGGGGAAATGATGTCGACCCAGTCGATATTGCCAGCCGGCTGGGCGGTGAAGTGGTGCGGTTGTGGGTGGCTTCGGTCGATTTCCGCGAGGATGTGGTGGGATCGGAAGCGCTGATGCTGCGGGTGGCGGAGAACTATCGCAAGATTCGCAATACTTTTCGTTACATCCTGGGAAATCTTTATGACTTCGATCCGGAGAAGGATGCGGTGCGGTTCGAAGAGATGGAAGAACTGGATCAGTACATGCTGCGGCAGACGTGCGCGTTCGCGTCGGATGTGCGGAGCGCATACGAGGAGTTCGCGTTTCATAAGATTTATCACCGGGTAAATCATTTTTGTATCGTGGACTTGAGCGCTTTCTATTTTGATGTGCTGAAGGATCGGCTATACATTTCCGCGCCGAAATCGAAGGGACGGCGGAGCGCGCAGACTGCGATCTGGCGGATCGGGGAAGCGCTGGTACGCGTGCTCGCGCCGATCATGAGTTTTACCTGTGAGGAAATCTGGCCCTATCTGCCGAAAGTTGCAGGACGCACGGACAGCGTACATGTGGAGCTATTTCCTGTTTCGGCGGAGATTTTAGGGGATGCGAAGATTCCCGCAACTGATTCGAAGTCGGACGAGGAATGGGCGAGCCTGCGGGCGGTGCGCGACGAAGTGCTGAAGGCGCTGGAGGAAGCGCGCAACAACAAGTTGATTGGGACGGGGCTGGAGGCGCAGGTTGCGATTGCTGTTGCTGATCCCATGTACTCGCTCTTGCAGCGGTACGCAGACCAGCTGCGTTACCTCTTTATCGTTTCGGCCGTCACGCTTGCGCAGGGCTCGGGCAATGGGACTGGCGGAGTGCATATTGAAGTAAGGAAGGCGGACGGGGCGAAGTGCGACCGCTGCTGGAATTACTCCACGCATGTTGGAGAGGACAAGGCGTACCCGACAGTCTGCGAGCGCTGCAGCGCGGTGCTGAAAGAACTGGAAATGATAGCTTCAGGCTAGCTCTGAACTGCGCTTCGATACGACGAAGAGCCTTTAACCGCAGAGGCGGCGGAGAGCTTCCGCAGAGAACGCAGAGAAAAACGAAAACATTCTGAATGTCTTCTTGCTATCGCGCACGGTGCGTTCACTTCTTTCTGGCGTTGCTTGTCATCCTGCTCGACCGGTGGACGAAGCGGGTGGTGGCCGCTCGGATCCCGATGTTTACGCACATCCAGATCATTCCGGGATTTTTCCGGCTCACACACACGGAGAATACGGGCGCGGCGTTCAGTTTGTTTGCCGATTCCCCCTCGCATTGGAAGACCGGGCTGCTGATCGGCTTCTCGGTCATCGCCATGGTGATTGTCTCGGTACTGCTGTGGAGACAGCGGAGCGCCCTGACCATCACGGGGATTGCGCTGTCGCTGATTCTAGGTGGCGCCGTGGGAAATCTTTGGGACCGGGTGGCCAGCGGACGGGTGGTGGACTTCTTGCTGTTTTATGTGAAGCAATACCAGTGGCCGGTGTTTAATCTGGCGGATAGCGCGATTGTGGTTGGGGCCGGGCTGTTGGTAGCTGAGATTCTCTTCAGCCGTCCCAAGAAGAGCGGGGCGTAACCGCTAACGAAGCTCCAACTGGCCCGCTCCCACGTGGACGTAGACGCGGTACTTGCCGGGGCCGCTTTGATCGAAGGAACGAAACAGTCCACCTTTTGAAACGCTAAAGGGGGAAATGTCCAGTTGCCCGCTATTGACCGATGCATCCACATGGGCATAGTCCTCGGCCTTTCCAATGTCCATGGTGAGCTGGCCAAAGTGCAGTATTACGTTTTTGTCGCCGGTGATATCCCGGACCTTGAGCTCTCCGGCAAACATTCGAACGTAAAGAGCGGAAGATTTAGGCACTTCGATGGTCGCTCGGAAGTTATTGCGCGGGCAATTGGTAATCCTGAGGTCCGCGCGCTCTCCAGATACCTGAATCTGCACTTTCACGTCGTCGCGTTCCGGATGGTAAGAAACGCGCAACCTGGGTTGATCGGTTCCGATGAGTTCGATTCCGCTGGAGCAAAGATCCATTCGAACCTGACCGCCGGAGGGGAACTTCGCCTCGAGCGGACTCTTGCCAACCTCTTCGACCTTGATGTTCTGTGCGATCATCGCGGTGCTCAGGCTCGCGGTACTCAGGCTTAAGAGGACGAACACAATAGTTTTCATCGGCACACCTCCGGCTCTCCTATAGATACGCATGGGCCGCCGGTTTGGTTCCATGGGATGGGCGGCAGAATGGTCTGCATGTGCCCGCGGGTTGTTCAGGGATAGGGATTCTTCGACTCGCGCTCGCATTCGCTCGCACTCCCTCAGAATGACAGGTTAGCAGAACGGTTTTACGGGGCGCCGTAGAGTTGTTTGTAGACGGCGGCGTTGCGCATGATTGCCTGCACGTATTCGCGGGTTTCGGTGAAGGGGATGGACTCCACGAACTCGGGCGAGTCTCTATACGGGCCTTGTCCCATCCAATCCTCGACGCGGTCGGAGCCGGCGTTGTAAGCGGCCAGAGCGTGCTCGAACGATCCGCCGAATTTGTCGACCATGCCACGAAAATAGCGCGTGCCCAGTTGCAGATTAACGGCGGGAGTAAACAGCTGGGCGGCGTTGAAGTGTTTCAACGATTCCTGATGCGCCACATTTTTTCCGGTCTTGGGCAGCAACTGCATCAAGCCGACGGCATTGGCGCGGGAAACCGCGAGCGGATTGAACTCCGATTCCTGCCGGACTAACGACGCTACCAGATAGGGATCGAGTCCGTGGGCTAACGAATACTTCTTCAGGTCGGACCAGTAGGGGCGTGGAAACAGGGCATCCCAATAGACGCGAGGCAGGGTCGGAATGTCGACCGCGAAATAACTGGGGACGGAATGTTTCATGACTTCGATGGCGCGATCGTAATGGCCGGTATCGACGTAGAGTTGCGCGGTCTCGGCCGGACCCCAGTTTCCGCCGTCGGCGCTGGCGGCGGCCTGCAATTCACGCACGGCAAAATCCACCAGGCCGCCGTTGCCAAGCAACTGCGCTTTCTGCAGATGTAAATCGTCGTTCGGCGGTTCCGATAGAGTTACTCTCTCGCCATGATCGAGCGGCGGAATGTGATCGAGCAGCGGATACTGGCCCGGCGGGTCGGGGATTTCCGGCAGTTTCTGCAAACGCTCCCTGCCCAACTCGGCGTAGTAATAATTCCGAAAGCGATCCGATAATTTCTGATAATAGGCGCGAGCCATGGCAGTGTCATGATCTTCTTCTGCCAGGCGGGCCCGCCAATAAAGGGCCGCGGACGTTTCGTTGCCCGCGGGATACATCCCGATCTGTTCGTCAAATTGTTTCTTGGCTTCCTCGTTTCGTCCGAAGCGCAGCGTGAGCCATGCTGCTTTCCAATGTGCGTAGGAAGCGCGCGCGCCTGTGGGAAAGCGCTGCTGCAACTCCCGAAACGCGTCGAGCGCCGGTTCGTACTCGTGATGCACCAGATGAAGATTCGCCACTGAGAGTAGTGCCTGCTCGAGCCAGGAACTGGTAGGCGCGGTTTGCCGAAGTTCGTCGACGGAGCGGTAGAAATCTTCATTTTCATCCAAGGCAAACAAGACTTCGCCGAGAATGTAGAGGCGCTGCGCATTCTGGTCGGGGGTCGCGCCCGGAAGAGTGGAGAGTTCGGACTTGGCCTCGCGATTGCGGCCGCTGCGGTGCAAGGCATCCGCGAGCGTGAGTTCCGCCGCCGGACGTCCTTCCGGACTGGCATTGAGGGCGAGTTCGCGATATTCGTCCACGGCGTCGTTGTAGCGCTTGGCTTTCATCAGCAAGTCTGCGCGGATTTTGCGCTGCGCCGGCGTTGCTGGGGGCGCCGATGGAAGTCTTTTCAACTCGGCAAAGGCGGCATCGGCTTCGGCCGCGGTGGGCATGTTGTAATAAACATTCGCCAGGGCGTCGGCTGCTTTTTGGGTTTGACCGAGAATTGCGTATGCCCGGCCCAAGGCGAACTCGATGTCGGATCTTGCGGGCAGGCGATCTTTCTCGAGCAAGTCGGCGGCTTCGGCGGCTCGGCCTTCACTCAGCAGCGCGGTCGCGTAACTCAGGTGAGCATCGCGAATGAGCAACGAATCGGGATAAGTGGTGCTGAAGTTGGACAATGCTGCGAGACCTTCGGACTGATGACCGGTTTGCAGGTAGCAGGTTCCCAGGTAGTAGGCGACGTAGTCTCCTAAGTCGCCGGCCAGCGGCTTGGCGCGATTCAGGGGATCGATGGCCATGAGCCATTCGTGGTCGAGGATGTGCGCGTATCCCACGACGAGCCAAGCCAGCGCCCCGGCGTCCTCTTTGGAGTGCGTGCGCGCATAGGCTTCGACTCCGGCATATCCGGCGGGAGTGCGATCCTGAATCAATTGCTGCGCCATAGGACGCAAAGTTGTGGAGGCCACGAACGCCTGGCGGATGCGGCGGACGCGCGGGGACATTGGGCGCTTTCTTCGCTTCGCGGCTGCGGCGTGGGTTAAGGCGGTGCGTGGCTTTTTGACGGACCTCGAGGGGGGCGAGGATTTCGGTCGCGCAGATTTGGGCGTCGCGGGCTTTACGTCAGTCGGACTCTGGGCTTTGGATTTCTTGTCGGGAGTATTCGAGGAGGTGGGAGGGGACGCTTGTTGGGGAAAGGCCACGGAACGCGTACTGCTCAGGAACGCGCACGGAAGGCCGAGCGCGAGCATCCACATCAGCTTGAGACCCAATCGAACCACCTTTAATTTTCTCGTGCGGGAACGCCAGAGCCTATCTATTGAGATGCTAGAAATGATTTTGAGGGAATCTCGGCCGGGCACCCCCCAGGGCTAAAGCCCGCTTTCATTTGACTCCTTACGCGGCCCTAAAAGCGCCGCTCTTCCACGTTGCTGCAATCGTTCATGACACGATGCCAAAAACATGTGTGGTTTTTCCGCAGCGGCTGATGCGGTGCCCTTCCCTCTCAAAGGTCCGAGCTGCGCTCGACGGACAGCCGATGGCGGCTGTCCCCACAAAGGCCTTCGTCTTCTCAAACTTTTATTTGCGGAAGTTCGCGCCCATGATGGAAAGGTCATCTTCTGCGAGGCTGCGCACAACTTCCTTTTGAAAATAATCGCCGCTGGCCGCTGCGGTGCTGCCGTAGCGCTTTTGAAATGTGGAGCGGCTTTTTTCGATATCCTCTTTCAGGCGGTCATAGAGGTCGCGGTGGCGGCGGCCTTCGGCCACCTTCGCCTGGTTGTACAGTTTGATTTCATCCACCAGCAAGCGGGCGAAGCGTTGAGCTTTGCGGTGAGTGTCGGCGTCCTCGGCAGAGAGGCCGGCAAAAGGGTCCGCAGCTGGAGCGGATGCGGCGGCATTCGCCGAAGCTGCATGCGCAGCCACTTCCACCACCTCGGCAGCCGGTTCCCGTTCAGGCTTGGCCGCTATGTGGGTGGGAGTGTGAGAAGCGAAGGGATCGGAAAAAGCACTGACCGTCTGCACCGGGGCCGCGACAGGAGGCCGCTCAGCACTTACGCTGGGTGGGACGGCATCGGCAAAATCGCGCTGCGCCTGCTTGCGCAGCGAAACCACTTCCAGCCACGCGCTGGTGGCCATCACCAGTACTTCGAGCGAAGGCCCGTCGAGCGCGCCGTCGGCGCCGCCGTCGGCGTAGAGCAAGGCGGCAACTTTATCTTTGAGAACCAGCGGCAGCACCAGGAGCTGCTCGTTCGCCGGTCCGCCGAATTGCTTCACGAATCGCCGATCCATCTCGGCAATGTTCGCCGGAGTGGCAGTCCGGTTCTGATACGCGTGGGCCGCAGGTCCGGAGGTCATATCGAGAGGGAAATCTTTGACTGCATCTTCCTCGCCCAAGCCACGGCTCTGCCAGCCGTTGGCAGTTCCAGCTTTCACGACGAAGAGCGCGACGCGCGAACCGTAGATGCTGCCGGCATCGAGCAGCGCCCGCAGAATTTCCTTTTGTGTGGTTCCGGCATGAATGCTGGCAACGGCTTGAACAAGATTCCCCTGGGTGGGACTGGCCGCGCCTTTCGGCGATATTGCGGGCAATTCCGCGGTGAGGCGGGCGACCAACTCCGCCTGCAACTTTGGAAGTTGCCGGTCGAGCACCTGCGCCACCGCCTGCTCGACGATTTGCCGAAGTTCGTTGTTGTCCGCCATGCTCAGAAAACCATTTCTAATGCTCGAGACTTTCCCGCGACCGCGTCCACACGGAAGGACACTGCCCTAAACGCTGATTATACGGTACTTGGTGAGTGACATCAGGGTACTTCGGTACCTGCTCTCCCGCGTTACACTCGACTCTTTGAACTGTAGCGCAAAGATTGGTTGCCGACTACGACAAAGCCATTGGGCAAACAGGCCCGTTACCAAGTAGAATAACAGTTCCGAAATTTGGGGTTGCATCTAGTTCCAGTATCGGGCTTTTTGCATCCGAAAATACTGCATCGCCAAGCGAATGGAAGCCATCCAAAACAAAGTAGTAGGGCCAGTTAGCGAAGAGTTGACGCTGGTCCAGGCCGCTAAGCGCGGCGACGACTCGGCATTCGAAGAGCTGGTTCGTCGTTACGACCGTAACGTTTTCCGGATCGCGCAACACATCACGCAAAACCGCGAAGATGCGGAAGATGTGGTGCAGGAAGCGTTCCTGAAAGCGTACGGGAACCTGGCGCAGTTCCAGGAGCAGTCGAAGTTTTATACTTGGCTGGTCCGGATTGCGGTTAACGAAGCGCTGATGAAATTGCGCCGGCGCAAGCCGGAGCGCACAGTATCGCTTGACGAAGATATTAAGACGGAAGACGATTCACTTCCCCGCGAGATTGCGGATTGGAGTCCGAATCCGGAGCAGCAGTACACGCAAGGTGAATTGCGCGAGATTTTGAGCAAGACCATCCAGGGGCTTCCCCCGGGCTTCCGGACGGTGTTCGTGCTGAGAGATGTGGAAGGACTTTCCACCGAAGAAACCGCTGCGGCGCTCGAGTTGAGCGTGCCGGCGGTGAAATCGCGGCTCCTGCGGGCACGGTTGCAGCTTCGCGAACGGTTGGGAAGGTATTTTCAGAGGCGAGACAATGGCAGGAGCAGTGAAAAGCATGTGGACGACAAAACGAAAGATGTTTCAAGCGGAGATGGCAACCAGTGAAATGCGCTGAATTCCTGACCGAGTTGACGAACTACCTGGACGGCGTTCTCGACGAGAAGACAAAGGTCGAGTTGGAAAACCATCTTTCCTGGTGCCACAACTGCTACGTCGTCTGCGATACGACCAAAAAGACCATCGAGATTTATCGTGACTCCCAACTCTACGAACTGCCCGATGACCTCCGCGGTCGGCTACGATCGGCCATCATGACCAAGTGCCAGCAGCAGAAAAAGCGCGGCCCACAAAGCGTGTAACTTTCTTCCTACCCCTCCTGCTACTCCTAACTATATATGGCAGAATGGTTTGCGGGTCTTTCCCGGATGGAATCTCTTTGTATACAAAACGGAAACCGTTTTGTCAATTCAGGAATCTAAGTATCTAAGTATCCGCCAGGACGAAACATCGTTGAGGCGGGGGCGTATAGTTGAAATCTGGCCTCGAGCCTCCCAGGCTCGAATGTGGAAGGTGGATCATGTTCGCTAAATTGGTGGATGTGTTCTTTGGCTGCAGGCACGCGCGCTACAGTTTTCCCGTAACGATTCGCGGAGCCAAAGCGCGCCGTCCCGAAGCCGCCGCTTTAACCGGCACCTACGTTGCCTGTTTAGATTGCGGCAAAGAATTTGCTTATGACTGGCAGGAGATGAAGGTTATCACCTCGCCGGAGCGTCATCGGGAACGCTTGGCCGAACTGGCCAAGCACGCTGCATAGTGTCGTACGTCAGAGGTTCTTGCGAGATGTTTCAGGACCTCAAGTACGCTCTTCGAGCCTGGGCGGCCCATCCGTGGCACACTGGATTCGCCATCCTGACCCTGGCTATCGGCATCGGCGCGAATACGGGCGTTTTTAGCGTAGTCGACGCCTTGCTGCTGCGCTCTCTTCCCTTTCAGCAGCCAGACCGACTCGCCTTACTGCATCAGTTCATTCCTCCACACGACAATGCGAAGCAGTTTCACGATTGGCGGCAGCAGAGTGCGTATCTCGCCGATGCCGCGCTTTTTGAGGAAGGCGATGTGAACCTTGGTGGAATGCGCGTCGGGAGACGGGCTCACGTCGCCCAGACATCATGGAATTTCTTCGCGGTGCTAGGCACGCAGCCGGTGCTCGGAAGTGGATTCGCCGCCGATGAGGATGTGGACGGAACCGGGTGGGGATTGCCCGGACGCAACGCAGTGGCGGTGATCAGTTACGGACTCTGGCAACAGCTTTTCGCAGGCGACCCGAAAGTCCTCGGCGCCACGATCCGAATTGACGGAAAGCCGCTTACCGTTGTTGGCGTCGCGCCGCCGGGATTTGATTACCCCGGCAAGGCCGTTCTCTGGAAGCCAGCCGCCTTCGGCCCCGGCAATAATGGCTGGGCAACCATTGCGCGCCTGAAACCGGGCATCACATGGGCGCAGGCGCGTGCCGCGCTTGCTGTGGAGGTAGAGCGCCTGTCGTCAAAGCAGGAAGGAATCGACTATTCCAGCCTACACCCGAGCATGACATCGCTTCAGGACGGACTCGCAGGCCCTGTGAAGAACGCCTCATTGATGTTCTTGGGTGCGGTTGTGTTGGTCCTGCTGATTGCGTGCACGAATGTTGCGAATCTCTTGATTGCCCGGACCACCGATCGCGCCGCGGAGTTGTCCATACGCTCCGCGCTGGGGGCAAGTCGCGCGAGGCTAGCGCGACAGTTGCTCACCGAGTGCCTGCTCCTTTCGTTCGTTGCCACTCTGGCCGGATTGGTGATCGCATATTGGACAACCTCGCTGGCCATGAAGGCGGAGCCTCCACCGCTCGGCGCACAGTCTTATTTAATCCTGGATGGACGCGTACTGGGTTTCACCGTGATTGTGTCGGTCATTACCGCTTTGGCGTTGGGCATCTTACCCTCGCTCTATGTAGGCCGCATCCACGCTTTCCGTTCGCGGAACTCCAGTAGGACTCGCGGCTCGCGGCTGGTTCGCCAAAGCCTGGTAGCCGCGCAGGTTATGCTCACGATGATTCTCATCGCAGGGTCGGCATCGCTCGGGCGTGCTTTTGTCCACTTGATGAGAATCGATCGCGGCTACGATGTGAAAGGAATCGTGACTGTAGGCGTCTCCCTGGACGGCACGACCCACCAACTAGTCAAGCGGCAACTCCCCTATTTCGAGGAGGTGCTTGATCGCGTGCGCCGGCTTCCCGGAGTTCGCACTGCGAGTGCCACCGAATTCCTTCCGCTGTACGCCTCGGGTTTTGTCGGGGGACCGTTTGGATTGGATGGGCGCCCGGCTAAACGCAATTCCACGCTTGTTCCGGTTTTGTCGGGATATTTCCAGACCATGGGCGGACGGATTCTGTACGGCCGGGAATTCGCAGAAGGTGAAGTCCGCTCGGGCGCCAAGGTTGCTGTCGTGAATGAGCGATTCGCGGGCAGCTTCGGCGCGCCCCAGGACGCCGTGGATCATCATCTGACGATCGGTGGGGACACTTGGAAAATTGTTGGCGTCGTGAAGGGAATGGAGTATGAGACTGATCCGACAACTGCAAATGGGAATCAGGTCTTCATTCCATCGACAGCTCCCGGCAGCTTCTTCTCGACATTTGTGGCGCGCGTGGATGGCCGTGCGGAAGATCATCTCGCCGCGATCCGCGATGCGATCCAGTCTGTGGACGCGCAAGTTCCCGTGTTCGCCGTGAAAACCATGGAGCAGCGGCTGGACGACGTCTTCGTTGCCCCGGAGTTTTACCGGACCGCTATTTGGATTTTCGCGGGATTCGCCCTGCTGCTGGCGGTGATTGGCATTTACGGCATCGTTTCTTACACCGTCGTCCAGAGGACGCAGGAAATGGGTGTGCGGATGGCTCTCGGGACCACGCCTGTCCGGCTTCGGGGCATGCTGTTGAGGCAGGGGTTGCTGCTGGTCGTAGCCGGAGCCATCCCCGGAATCGCCGGAGCACAAGTCACCGGCCGCTTTCTCGAGAGCTTGATTGAGGGAGCGAAGCCCATTGGCCTGGCAATGTCCTCCGCCTTAGTCCTTTTCTTCGCTCTCGTAGCCTCGGCGAGTATCTGGACCGGAACCCGCCGTATAGCGAGGCTCGACGTTATTGCCATCCTGAGAAGCGAGTAGTCGGAGCTACTTTCCCTTCTACCCGAGCGTAACCTTTTCCGATCCGTGATTACGGAGTTGTCGGCCAAAACGAAAACCGGCGGCCGCAGCCGCCGGTCAATGATCAATTTGAAAGCCTGACAGCCGAGGCGGCTGTCGCTATGTGAGCTAGTTCGAATCGTCGCGGCGCTTCAGCGTCGGACGATCGTCATCGCTCTTGGTGTCGCCGGATTTGTCGGTCGTGTTCGCGGTGCGCCGCAAGCTGGGCTTGTTCGAATCTTTCTCGTCAATGACTTTGTGCTTGTTTTCGATGGCCGCCAGGCGCGCCTTGACCTCGTCGAACTCCGAGGTCGTGACTACGTACTGCTGCTTGGCGGGAAGAATTTTTCGAATCTCGTCCTGCGATTTCTCGATCCGGTCCGGAGTCTGCGGGTGGGTATCGAAGGCTTTCGACAGAGTGCCCGGCTTTTTCTTCTCCATCGCCTGAATCTTTTCGAAGAAGGAGACGAAGGCCGAAGGATCATAGCCGGCGCGGTACATGTACTCGATGCCGAGGTAGTCGGCTTCAGCTTCGAATCCGCGCGAGAAGTGCAGGAACGTTAGCGGAATTCCCAAGCCCATCGCTTCGTAACCGGCGTAGCCGATCGCGCCGCCCATAAAGATGAACGGAATCGACGCCATCTGCAGCAGGTTGGCTCGCGTCATTTCGCGTCCGTAGTGGCAGGCCGCGACGTGCGCGATCTCATGCGCCATTACGCCCGCCATTTCCGCTTCTTCGTCGGCCGCAAGAATCAGCCCAGAGTTCACGTAGAAAAATCCGCCCGGCAGCGCCATGGCGTTGACCACGTCGGAATCGATCACCTTAATCGTGAATGGAACTTGCGCGTCGGAGTTGCGCACCAGGTTCTGGCCGATCCGGTTCACGTATTCGGTGATCACGGGATCGTTGACCAGCTTAATTTGCGATTCGATCTGCTGAGCATAGACGCGACCGCGCGCGACCTGGCCCTCGACCGTGTACCAGTTCCCCACGCCGCGACCGCATCCGATGTTGCGGTTCCCCACGGCATCGACGTCGGTCTTGCCGCCGTCATGCTTAATCTGGCTGTCATCGGCCGTGGGGAGCGTCGCAGGCGCCTGCTTGGGCGCATTTTGCACGTCGCCTGACTTCGGCTGATCTTTGTCTTGATCGGAAACTTGCGCTAACGTCCAGGGACCCGCGCTGAACGCCGCCAATCCCACAGCGATTGCCAGCCATCTGAGTTTCATACCGTACTCCTTGAACCTGATTATACGCCGGTCGGAACCCACCAAGTCCCAATCTTTATTCCTAAATCCCTAGGGGTTAGACGCCGCAGACGGGGCGGAGGTTACCTGGGGCGAAGGATAAAGATAAAGCGTGGGAAAGCGGCGTGTTCCATGGCTCTTTCATTTAAGGGTAGGGTGCCAGGCTCGGTAGCCTTTACCCTCCCATCTTTACCCTCCCATCCCAGTCTGCTATAACCCGTGAAGTTCCAATTTTCCAGTGAGTATAGCCCCCAATAGCGCTTCCACGCTGGTCCCGGCTTTGAAGCATCAGAACGAGGCTTTTTCCTCCGCGTTCTCGGTGCTGCGCGAAGCGGTTGCGGAGCGTGCCTTCCCGGCCGCCTGCGTGGCAATCGCCCATCAGGATCACCTGGTGGCTCTAAAGTCCTTCGGCCGTTTTACATACGAAGCGAATTCCCCGGCGCCTAGTCCCGCCAGCGTCTTCGACCTGGCATCTGTGACCAAGGTCGTTGCCACGACCACTATGGCAATGATCCTTTACGAACGCGGGCTTTTAGAGCTGGACGCGACCGTGGCTGGGACCGTCCCCGAGTTTCTTGCCGACTCCTGCGGCGAGGCCGATTCCCGGCGCCGGGACGTCACTTTTCGTATGCTTCTGGCTCACTCCTCGGGGCTGCCCGCCTATGAGAAGTTGTTCCTCAAAGCCCGGTCGCGCGAGGAACTGCTGCGAGCCGCATTTACGACTTCCCTTTCGGCCGATCCCGGCACCCGGGCCGAATACAGCGACATTGGATTCATCCTGTTGGGCGCAGCTCTGGAGCGTCTGGCGAACGAATCGCTGGACTCCTTCTGCCAGCGCGAAATTTTCGGCCCGCTGGCGATGAGCAATACCACTTTCAATCCTCCGGCGGGCACGCGAGAAAAGATTCCGCCTACCGCGGACGACCGGACCTTTCGGCACAAAGTCATCCAGGGCGAAGTGCAGGATGAAAATGCTTTCGTGCTGGGCGGCGTCGCCGGACATGCCGGGCTTTTCTCTACCGCTGAGGACCTGACTCGCTTCGCGCACGCCATGCTGCATGGAGGACGACCTATTCTCCGTCCCGAGACTGTCACCCTATTTACGACGCGCCAAGTTGCCCCCGCGGGAACGTCCCGCGCCCTGGGCTGGGACACGCCGTCTGCCCCCTCGCAGTCCGGAAAATATTTCGGGGCGAGTTCCTTCGGGCATCTTGGCTACACCGGGACATCGTTGTGGATCGACCCCGAGCGCCGGCTGTCGATTGTTTTACTGACGAATCGCACGTGGCCGGATTGCGCGAATCAGGCGATCAAGCAAGTCCGTCCGAGATTTCACGATGCGGCGGTCGAAGCGCTGACGCTGACGTAAATGGACCGGCTCCGAATCAGCCCGCGCGAGATCCCTCCCTTCGCCTGAAGAACGGCTACGGTCGGGATGACGTCCCCTCTTTAAATCAGAGTTCCGACTCCACACGTAACATCTGCTTTTCGTAGAATGAGTGCTTTCCCAATACCGAAAGGCGCACGACTTGACTCGAACTGGCAAAGAAAAAGAAGAGAAATCTGACCTCCGCCGCTTGCCCACCGAACAGAATCTTCCCGCCGCCACTGATCTCGATCGCATGTCGTCGCTCGAAATCGTGCGCCTGATGAACCAGGAAGATGCCACCGTGGCGGGAGTCGTGGCGCGCGCCTTGCCGCAGATCGCCCGCGCCATCGATGTTGTGGTCGCCGGGCTTCGCCAGGGCGGACGCCTCATCTACGTGGGTGCAGGAACCAGCGGGCGTCTCGGCGCTCTCGACGCTTCTGAGATTCCACCGACTTTTAATACCGATCCGCGCAGCGTGCAATACATCATGGCGGGAGGACCGAAGGCGCTCGGTGCGTCCACGGAGGCCAGTGAAGACGACACGGCGGCGGCATTCGCGGAAATAAAGAAGCGGAAACCCGGCAAGCGCGACATTGTTCTGGGCATCGCCACCAGCGGACGCACTCCCTTCACCATCGCCGCTGTTGAATACGCCCGCAACCACGGAGCGCGCACGATCGCGCTGACTTGCAACCGCAACTCGCCGCTTGAACGCGCCGCCGATTTTGCCATTGTCACTGAAGTTGGGGCCGAAGTTCTGGCTGGATCTTCGCGCATGAAGGCTGGCACCGCTCACAAAATGGTTCTGAATATGATCTCGACGGGCGCCATGGCTCGGCTGGGATACGTCTACGGAAATCTCATGGTCAATGTCTGGACGAAGAACGAGAAGCTCGTGCAGCGGGCAATTCGAATCCTGGAACAAGCCACTGGCGCCGATCATGACAGGGCCAGCGCGGCTCTCAAGGCCAGCGGCAATCGGACGCCGGTCGCGGTGGTGATGCTGGCTGCGGGAGTGAAACGGTCGAAAGCTGCCGAGGCGTTGAAGAAGTCGCGGGGGCACGTGCGTCAAGCGATTGCTTTGGCCAAGACGTAGCGGATTCGCACGAGACGAAGGGAATCGGTTTGCATGACCCAGCTACCATTCCAACGTTTTTTGATCTTGAAGTAAAAAATGGGAGCAGAGGTTCACTCGTTATAATTCAAGCCAGCTCTCATTTTCATCGAAGGAGCGCGCCTCAATGAAATGGCTTCTTTTCTTCCTGAGCCTGCTGGCCCTCTTTGTGGCAAACAGCACTCTATTCTGGCTTCCCGGTCGATACGACTGGTTTACGTTCCTCGCGGCCCCGATTTCCATTTCCGTCGCCATTTTTTTCGCTTGGTCAAGTAGCAAGAGATTCGTCGCCTCGTCGTCAGCCGCGCACCCCACGTGGAAGAACGTGATGATGGCCCCTCCCAGTGCGATTTGTATCTTCGTTTTGCTGCTTTTCATGGCGGTCGGATTGCTGAAGCTTATTGCATATGGTCATTGGTGACTTCGCGCGTCCTAGGCGCCCAACATTCAAAACCATCCGCGAGCCATCACCGGAGAATTTCCCCGGCACTTCATCTTCACTCGATCGGGTCGATCACAACTGATCCTTGATCCGCTGCTCCTCGGCCTGGCAGTTGCACGATCACAATCGCCGACAGCACCAGCACAATCCCCAACGTCTGAATCGGGCGCAGACCTTCTCCCAACAACGCAGCCGCCAGCAGGATGGAGAACACCGGCTCCAGGCAACTGGCGATGATGGCGCGCGTGGGTTCGAGATGTTGGAGGCCGAGGAAGTAGAGCGAGAACGATCCCAGAACCGAGATCATGGAAAAGATGAACAGGAATGCCCACTGCGCGGGCGCGTAGTGGGCCGCGATCACTTTCCACGGAGGATTGACGAAGAGCCAGAAGACTGCGGCGGAAATCAGTGTCCACACCAGGACGCGCCAGCGGTCGTGGCGGGCGAGAATGCGGTGTCCGCCCACGTTGTAGAAGGCGAAAGAGAACGATGCCAGCAGGGCGGCGAAGAAGCCGTAAGCGTCAAGGCGGAATGGCGCTGCGGATTTCGCGCCGACGATGCCGATCGTTAAGGCAATGCCGGTGATCGCGACTCCTACGGCGGCCACTTTCTGCAGAGAAAGTTTTTGTTGCCCGCGCGCAACGACATACAGAAGCACCCAGACCGGCGCCGTGTATTGGACGATGATGGCGATGGCGACGCTGGTTCTCTGGATGGCGACGTAATAGAAATAGTTCGACATCGCCACGCCGAGCATGCCGAGTACGAGACATTGGATGAGATCCGGCGTCGGGAGCTTGATGCGCTGCCATCCGCGCCGGCCTACTAGTAAAGCGAGTAAAACCAGCAGAGAGAAAGACGCCCGCGTTTGCGAGAGAATGAGCGGGTCGATAGGGTGCTGCGCTTCTCCGCTTAGGAGCAGCTTGCCAGTGAAGACAGCGCGGCCGAGCGCGGCGGAGACTCCCCAGAGAAATGCGGCAGAGCCGATGAAGAAATATCCGCGCAGGGGATGTTGAGTGGTTGGGCGAGCGGAATTCAGGATTCAGTCACCGAATCGGAGTCGAGGTACTGGTCAAGGCGTACAGGATCGAATCCGACAATCACTTCTTCGGTTTCGCCAGAAAGAATCACCAGGGTTGGAGTTTCCTCGCTATCGTGTTTCTCGGTCATTTCGCGGCGGGCTTCGGGGTGGGCGACGATATCGCGCTCTTCGAATGCAATCCCTTTGGCTTCGAGGAAGATTTTCATCAGCTCGCAGGAGAGGCAGCCGGGTTGGGTGAACAAAAGAACGCGATTCGACATCGATTTTTGCTCGGGAAACGGTTTCGCTCCCTAGATACCGCGGCCCTTTTCTTTCGCCCCTTCGGGGCTTGTTGATTTTGCTTTTGGCGTCCCACGGCTTACGCCGTGGGCTGCATTCTTTCGCCGCTCTGCGGCTGGCAGTAACCTCTTCGCGTTCGCGCCTGAAGGCCCCCTCATTGCATCTGCTTCCTCTACTCGTCCAGTTCGATCTTCGCGGTGATCTTCGCGGTTTTTTCCATGGCTGACACCGAACAATATTTCTCTTTCGAGAGGCGGACAGCATCCTCTGCCGCTTTGCGAGACACTTTACCACCGATGCGATAGACGAGATTGATTTCCGTGAACACGGCAGGATAGCCGGACGCCCGCTCGCCAGTGGCGCTGACTTCCAGGCTCGTGAAAGGCTCCCGCTTCTTGCGGAGAACGCCAACCACGTCTGAGGCAGTACAGCCGCAGAGCGCGATCAGCACCAGTTCCATGGGACTATTCGCGGTTTTTTCCGTCGCTGTGTCCATCACTACAGCGTGACGTGAACTGGCTTCTCCGACGTAGCGCTCATTCTCCGTCCAGATTGCTTTGGCGATGATCATCGTTGCTGTTATCTCCGGTTATCCGTGCTGGGCTCGGGGTGAATCAGGACGCGGAACAACTCGGGCGCGTCCTGCTTGAAACGAATTTCCAGTTCGGTCTGGATGTCGTGCACGCGAGATAGCGAAAGATTATCGGACAACGTGCAATGGCAGGAGACGTACAGGCGTCCGCGAACGCGTTTGATGACGAAATCGTGCACGTCGAGGACTTCGGGAAATTGCGACGCCACTGCCTTAAGGCGATGCTCGAGTTCCGCGTCGCTGACAACCTCCTCAGGCTTTTCAATCGTGGCCGGCTCGCTCTCGATGTGGGTGAGAATGTCGGCGATTTCGGGGACGTCTCGGCGCATGTCGGCTTCGAGTTCAGTAACCTGATCATGGGCGCTTTTGAGGGTCATGCGCTCGTCCAGTTCGACGTGCTGTTCAACGTGCAGGCGGCCGGCAAAATCCTGGACGCTGATGTCGTGGACGTTGAGATTTTTGTCGGTGGCCACGGCTCGGATCCGGTCGAAGATATTTTCAGAACGTTGCGCGCGCGGAACGGGTTGCACGGTGACGTCGGAATCGGGCAGGATGCGGTGGACAGCCTCCGACACAGCCGAGGCCAACTGGCCTGAGCGCTGGAAAGTCACGGTGCGCGCCAGCCCTACGGCGAGATCGGCGAAATAGCGGTTCCCGGCTTTGCGAATGCGAATGCGATCGACTTCGAGAACACCATCGACGCGCAAGACCGCGTCATAGATCTTGGAGCGCACGCCTGGCGGCGCGGCATCGAGCAGGGCGTCAACGGTGCGGCGAGCCAATCGCCAGCTCACGGATACCACGACGCCAGCCACGAAGAGCGCCGCCACGGGATCGGAGTCACGCAGCCAGTCAATGTGATAGGTGCGGCCGAGAAGAACCAGAATCAGTCCGAGCACGACCACACCGGCCGACCAGATGTCAGTGGAGAAATGCAAGGCGTCGGCTTCGAGCGCCTGGCTGTCATATTTGTTGGCGATGCGGCCCAGCACCCGCGAGCGCCACCAGTCGACGCCCATGGAGAACAGCATCACGGCAAAAGCGGCAATGGAGGGCTCGATTTCAATGTGACGAAAAAAGAGACGCAATGCCGCCTCATAGATGATCCACGCGCAGGTGAGCAGAAGCAGGCCGGTTTCAACGAAGGCGGAAAAATTCTCTACTTTCCCGTGGCCATACTGATGGTCGGCGTCGGCGGGCTTGTCGGAGACGCCCACCGAAAAAAACGTGAGCAGCGAAGCGATCAAGTCGAGCCCGGAGTGCGCAGCTTCGGAGAGAATGCCGAGACTTCCCGTGCTGAATCCGACCACAACTTTGAGCCCAGTGATGATCAGTGCCGCCAGCACGGAACTGCCAGCGGCGGCGCGCTTCTCGGCGCGCATCAACTCAGAGGAAGGAATGGCGGGGTTCCCCGACATGCAGGAATTATCGCCGCTGCGGGAGAAAAGCGCCAACCAATCGTAGCATCATAGCGGTAGCGCTCAAAGCCAAAACGGGTTGCGAAGCCGTTCTTTGAGAACCACTGACGTGCGACAACTGCCTGCTTATGCTAGGATTTGATGTTTAGCATTCTTTTACTTTCTGACGGACCAATCCTGGAGGAAATGCTTTATGCGTAAGAGGTGGTTGTTGTGTGCTTTGTTCGGAGCGCTAGCGTGTGGAATCCTGGCGGGGCAAACCTAGCCTGGGGCCAAGCTGCTCTGGGCGCCCCAGCCGCGTCACCGCCTAGCCAGGCGCCAGCCGATACTTCGGCATCGGTTCCGGCCACAGCGGCGGTCATCACTATTAAGGGAGTATGTTCGGCGCAGCCCAGGCCGGCCGCAGCCAAAGGCACGACGGCGAAGCCGGTGGGCGCGGCCAAGACTCCTGCAACGATATCCCCAGCCGATTGCAAGACGGTAATTACCAAGGCCGAATTCGAGAAACTGGCCAGCCATCTGGCTCCGAACGTAACGCCGCAGATGAAGAAGCAATTGGCCACACTTCTACCCCGCTGGCTCGCGTCCTCGAACGAGGCTAAGAAAAAGGGCTTGGACAAAACTCCGCAGTTTGAAGATCGGGTGAAGGTCCTGAAAATGCAGATTCTGACCCAGGAACTGCAGCAGAAGATTCAGGAGGAAGCGGCGAAGATTTCACCCGAGGAAATTGAGAAATATTACAAGGAGCACGCCGACAGTTACGAGCAATTCAATCTGGACCGGCTTTTTGTTCCACGCACCAAACAGCCGGACGCCGAAGCCAAGCTGGAAGATGAGAAGAACGATAAGCAGAGCGAGGAAGCGCAGAAGGCCAAGCAGGCTGCGGAGAAAGCCAAGGTCGAGGAAGGCGAGCAGGCGATGACCAAACTGGCCGAGAGCTTGCGAGCGCGGGCCGCCTCCGGGGAAGACTTCGCAAAGTTGCAGAAGGAGGCATTCGAGGCTGCTGGGATGAAGATGCAGTCCCCAACGGTAAATTTGCCGAGCGTGCGCCGCAATACTCTGCCTCCTACCCATGCCGCAGTGTTCGATTTAAAAGCCGGTGAAGTTTCGCCGGTGATCGACGACGCGGGAGGGCACTACATTTACAAAGTAAACAGCAAGAGCGAGATTCCGCTCGACCAGGCGACGAACGAAATACACGGCAAATTGCAAAATGATCGCATGCGCCAGAAGATGGACGAGCTGAACACTTCGTTTAAGGTCGAAACCAATGAAGCATACTTCGGTCCTTCGGCCCCGGCTGGGCCGATGGGTGGGCGTCCGGGTCCTGGTCCAATGTCGACTCCGCCGCCGCGTAATCCAAATCTACCCAATGCTCCCGGCCAGGCGCCACCAGCGGCTCAGCCGCAAACCCCGCCGCCGACATCGCCTCCGGCCGCAAACCCGAACTGATGGCTAAACCAGTCGTCGTCATTACTGGTGTGTCGGGCAATCTGGGCTCCAGGCTTTTACCGATGCTGGGAAGCTACTCGGTGATTGGGGTGGACATGAGTCCTCCCCCGGCCGGCGCCGAGTTGCAGTTTGAAAGCCTGGACCTGGGCCAGGAGTCCTCCACCCGGGTTTTATACGAGCTTCTTCGGGATACGCATGCTTACGCCTTGATTCACCTGGCATTTGTGATCGATCCCGTGCGTACGGGCGTGATTGATATCGAGCGCATGTGGCAGATCAACGTGGCCGGAACGGCGCGCGTGATGGAAGCCGTCACCGAGGCCAATCGCGCGACCGACGAGGGGATCAGACAGTTCATTTTTCCCAGCAGCGTCTCCGCGTACGGGCCGAACCTGCCCGAACCGGCGACGGAAGACTCGGTGCTGGCGGCGCACTCCCTGGCCTACGCCATGCATAAGAAGCAGTCCGATGAAGTGGTGCAAACCCGTTCCCACTCCCTGCGCGGGTGCAGCGCTTATATTTTGCGGCCCCACATATTTGCCGGCGCCAGCGTGGATAACTACCTGATGGGAGCGTTCCGCGGCACGCCCCAGGGCAAGAGCTTGCGCGCTGAGAAAATGCGCAAGGAGGGCAAGCGCCTGCCCTGCATGTTACCGCGCGGCCACCAATATCTGGACAACAGGATTCAGTTTGTTCATGTCGACGACATGGCGCGGCTGATTCGCCACATCCTGCAGCGCGAGCCCGAGACCCAACGCCTGACCATCCTGAACGTCGCCGGGCGCGGCGAGCCTTTGACCTTTGGACGCTGTGTGGAGATCGCACACGCAAAACTGGTGCGCGTCCCGGGAAAATGGGCTATGCGGCAAGTGCTGAAATTGCTGTGGAAGTATAAGATTTCCGCGATTCCACCCGAAGCTGTCCCTTACATGACGGGGGAATACATTATGAATACCGATCGCCTGCGCCGGTTCCTGGGTCCGGAATATGAGCACGTCATGCGCTACACCATCACAGACGCGTTCGCCGATTCTTTTCATAGCGATGCGGCCACCAGCTGACGCGGAAGGCATCCCCCGAAGAATTCGCCGTAGCTGTGGGAATAAATTAGCGTGGGGCTGGTTCTACCTATGAAGGTGTCGGAAGAATCCGTGCGTGATGCGACATTTGAAGATCTGGCCATGCCGCTGTTCGACCAGCTCTACAATTTCGCACGCTGGCTGACGCACGACACCATGGAAGCGGAAGATCTGGTGCAGGAGACCTACACCAAGGCATTACGCGGATTTTCTTCCTTTCAGGCGGGCACGAATTTTCGAGCGTGGATGTACCGTATCCTGCGAAATTCGTTCCTGAGTTCGCGGACGGGCTTGAAGACGATGGTGGCGCTCGATGGAGAAGTGGATGAGGTTGTGCTCCCCGCCGAAAACACCACGCCGGAGAGCATCTTGATCGAGCAGGGGGACCGCGAAATCGTGCAGCAGGCCATGGCAGAGCTGGCTGTACCGTTCCGCGAGATCTTGCTGTTGTGCGAGGTGGAGGAAATGTCGTATCAGGAGATTGCAGAAACCCTCGCCATACCCACGGGGACGGTGATGTCGCGGTTGTTCCGTGCGCGCAAAGCGCTGCGCAACATAATTGGAAAGAAGAATCAGGGAGGCCGGCATGGCATGTGAGCAATGGCGCGAACAACTCGATGCTTACGCCGACGGCGAGCTCGACTCCACCCAAGCCAACGTGCTGGCGAAGCACTTGCCCGGTTGCGCCACGTGTGCGGCGGATGTGCTCCAACGCGTGCAGATGAAGCGCTCCGTGCAGATGGCCGGCAAGCGTTACACAGCCAGCGCAGAATTTCGGAACCGAATCGCGAAGAGTATCGCCGCTAAGCCGAGTCGGCAACGCGGCAGCCTATGGCAGATTCTCGTCATACCGGCGCTTGCGATGCTGATTCTGTCGGTCGCTGCAAATTTCTACCTGGGACGCGAGAGCGCGCGCCGGCAGCGGGTGTACAGCGAGATCGCCGACTTGCACGTGAGCGCTCTGGCCAGCGCCACGCCGGTGGACGTGATATCCACCGACCGGCATACCGTGAAGCCATGGTTTGAAGGGAAGATTCCGTTCAGCTTCAATCTGCCTGAGTTGCAGGGATCGCCGTTCACGCTGCTTGGAGGCCGGGTCACTTATCTGGGGCAGGCGCCGGGCGCGCATTTGATCTATCAGATGCGCAAGCATGAGGTTTCCGCTTTCATTTTTCAGGATCGCGCAGAAGAGACGGCGAGCCTGCCCTCCGGGCCGGTTCATGCTCTATCGTTCAACGCGGAAAGCTGGACGCAGAATGGGCTGCGGTATTTTGTGTTCGGAGATGTAAGCCCCGATGACATTCACGCCTTGAGCAAGTTGCTGCGGGACGCGGGGTAGGATTTCGCGACACTCGGACTTCGTAAAATAGACAATGTTCGCTGTGCTGCTTCATGGCGGCCGGGATTCGCCATCGTCGCGGCCATTCTCTTCTGCCTATCACCTTTGAGCATCTGTTCTTAATTGTGAACGGGTGACGCGGTGGAGACGAAACGAAAGCATTCTGGCTAGTAGCTATGGGGATTTTCGACGAGTGTAACAGAGATTTCACCTGCGGCAACCACGTAAATTCTGACATTTAGCTCGACAGTGCATATAGCAATCTCCCACTATGAGCAACAATTAGATTCGGACCTGCGCGTCCTCGGCGGCACTGCACGCATCCTTCTCCCACCAGCCAGGGAAGACCTCCATGGTACGGATCATGCAGGAAATCCAACAACAGGAGGTGACCGTACAAAGACTATCTTCGCACGTTCTACAGGCAATTGGCGGAAGAAACTCAAACAGGACGAAAAGATGGGATCAGAATGAGGCCAGAAAAGGAGAAGATGACTTCGCAGGCGGACCCACGAACCGAGGCCTCGGACTGAGACCACCGCACTCAAGCCCAAATTACCGCGAGGCGATCGGCAGCAGTACCAACCCAGAGAGTCTGAGTAAGGTCATGTTCGTTTGCTCGTTCCCTCTCGATCAGGCAGGGAACGTCTGCGCTCATTAAGGCGCGTGACTGTGTTTTCTGGCTTCTACTCAAGACAGCGGATTGCGGCCCACATCGACGAGCTACCGCTAACCTGTGCCATGTCCAACAGCGGACCGATAATCCGTCATTCGTGGACTGGATGCGTTTCGGCCTCGACGCATCTAGCTCTCGCGGCGTGGTCGCTCGCCGGTTTCTCTTTGCAAGAGTGTCGTCGCGATCCGTTATAGCTGAAACAGTACTGTTTGAGACCTTAGAATGGCATGCTGGGAACAAGTCTCAGCGACAGGATGGATCCTTTGTTGGCTCGCTTTCGATGTACAGCAAGGACATTTCCAGCGTCTGGTTAACATAATCTCCGGATTAAAGGCATCACGGCTCGGTCGGTTTCGCAGGACATCCGAGCCTTGTGTTCCCGCTGTCCTTGGTCTGGTTGATAATCGACGATCAGAATCGCGAATTCGGCTGAGCAGGGCGATGTCTGGATTCGTGGCCATAATCGTGATCTGGATCTTGTTTGCGTATCAGGCAGTCCTACACTGCTGCTCGCTTACGTTAACAGGTCATTACACGCATTGACCGGTGGTCTTTACGTACGACTCTCGGAATTCCCCGTACTGCCAATTATGTATCGCATTGAAATGAGCAAGTTATTGATTCTTTTAGACCCACAGTCTTTCCTGAGCGCAGTCAAAGGGCGGCCGTCGCTACGTGAGTTTCTTCCCGCGATACAATCCCGCAATTCCGAAGGTGTAGGGAGTCCAAGTTGCTTCGGCAAAGCCTGCGCGTTTCATCCTCTCTAGCATTTCTTCTGGCGGCGGGAAACGCTCGACCGAGGCCGGAAGATAGGCATAGGGGCCGCGGACGCCGGAAATCAAGGTGCCGATGCGGGGCAGCACCTGCTTGAAATAGACGCGGTAGAGCGCGCCCATCGCTCCCTTGGGCTCGCCGAAATCCAGGATGCCGCATTCCCCGCCGGGACGCAGCACGCGGACGATCTCCCGCAGTCCGGCGTCGTAGTCGGCGAGATTGCGGAAACCGAACGCGGAGGTCACAAGATCGAAGTGCGCATTGGGAAACGGAAGGCTGAGGGCATCGGCTTCGATCCAACCCGGTTGGATCGAGCCGGTCCGATCAAGCGTGGTTCGATCAAGCCTGGTTCAATCGAGCTTGGATCAGATCCGCTTCGCGCGGACTTCGCGGTTGCGCGCTGCAGCATGGCGTGAGAGAAATCGGCGCCCAGAATCCGCGGAGAAGCCTTCCCTGCTTGACGGCGCAGAGCGAAAGTCATGTCTCCGGTTCCGCAGCACAGGTCTAGGATGCGGGCATCATTGCTCGATGCAGCATGTGGCGGAAAGCGCGCGCCGTGCGGCGCCACCACATGCGGTCGATATTAAAAGACAACACGTGGTTGAGCAGGTCGTAGCGCGGCGCGATTGAGGTGAACATCTCCCGTACCGCGCGTGCCGCCGAATGCGGATCGCTCGCGCCCTCCGGGGCTGCGCCGATGACCGTGGTTTTGCTGGGTTCCTGCACATTGGTCCCCTGCACACTTTTTTCCTGCAAACCGGTGCCGCTCATTTTCGCTTCTTCTGCCGTCCGTCGACCGCTTTTCAGCTCTCCGGCAATTCGTTCCACCTGCAGGATGTGGTTGGTATCATGCCCGGCAAACATGCGCGCCAGATGTGCGATAGTCTCCTTGCCGCGCTCGGCATGCATGCCGTAATTGTCCCAACTCTCGCGCGGAAGCGCCTTCAGCATCGCCAGATTGTTCTCGCGCAGAACGCGGAAAGACTTCAAGCGATTGTTTAACATCGCGTTTGCCGTATTGAAACACCGATGCCCACGCGTCCTGATCAAAAGGCTGGATGGGCGTGCCATTGGCGCCGAGGACTGACCGCATCCGCCAGCTGGCCACGATCTCGACATCGGCCAGGTGCGCGACGATTTCGGCGATCGACCACTTCCCCGGCTCCGGTTGCCACCGAAGTTGTTTCGGCGTCAAGCCTCGAGTTAGCTTTTTCAGTTTGACCGCGGTGGCCCGCTGCACTTTGATGGCGTCCTGACCTTCGACATGGCTCAAGATTCGCTGGATATATTGCTGTGCGGTTTCCGGCATAGCGTTCCTCTTCGTCCTGAGAGATCGGTTTCCTCAGGGGCTAAAGCCTATATCCTTTTGCAAGTCTAACGGCACGGCTGAAGCCGTGCCCTTCCCAATTCTTGCCCTACCCAATGCTGGCGTACTCGATACAATTGCGGAGCTCTATTTTCCCCAAGCCCCGCCGCCGCGCGATAGGCGGCGCAGTTCTTCGACGGCCTCGATTACTGCACTGGCCGGTACATCACTGGCAACTTCCACCTTGCCGATCTCGCGCGGCAGAACGAAGTGCACGACTCCATTCTGGGTTTTCTTGTCCGACTGCAGCCGGCTCAAAATCTTGCGCGAATTCACATTCACTTCCGGCAGGCGGCCCAGACTCAACACGGCATCGGCGATTCGGCCCGCGGTAACGCTGTCGGTGCGGCCCACGCTGCGCGCGATGTTGGTGGCGGCAATCATCCCCCAGGCAACGGCCTCGCCATGCAACAGGCGGCGGTAGCCGGTTTCCGCCTCAAGCGCATGGCCGATCGTATGGCCGAGGTTGAGCACCCGGCGCAGGCCGTCCTCGCGCTCGTCCGCCGAAACCACTTCGGCTTTCAGTCTTACCGATTGCGTGATAAGCCACTCGAGTTCTGCGGGATCACGCTTCAGAATGCGCGCGCGATTCTGCTCGAAGCGTAGAAACAGTTCGACGTTTCCGATGATGCCGCACTTCAGCGCCTCGTAGAGCCCGGCGCGAAACTCGCGGTCGGGCAAAGTCTTCAGTACTGTTGGGTCGATCAGCACCACGCGGGGATGGTGAAACGTTCCCAATAGATTTTTTCCGGCCACCAGATTGACCGCCGTTTTTCCGCCGATGGAAGCATCCACTTGCGCCAGCACGGTCGTGGGCACCTGCACCAACTCGATCCCTCGCATATACAGAGAGGCGAGCAATCCAGCGACGTCGCCCACGACTCCTCCGCCCAAAGCGATGATCACTGCCTTCCGATCCGCTCCCATCCGCGCCAGTTTGTCGGCGAGAGCTTCCACAGTGGCCAGGCGCTTGCTTGGCTCGCCATCGGGCATCGGGATCACTTGCGGAGTGAAACCGCCGGCCTTGGAGGGACTTCACCAGTTTCGCCCCCAACGCTTGCGAACCGGAGGAACGGTCACAACAAAAATGCGGCTGGCTTGCGGCAACAGTTCGCCCAGCACGGAACCTGCCCGAGTGAGCAGGCCGTTCTCGATCCAGGCCTGATACGGCCTGGGCGGAACGTGAATAGTCACTTGCGGCATGCGGTTCCATGATAGCGTAAGCGCTCGAGGGATTGCCCGCGCCCGAAGTGGTACCATTCCGGTCTTAATTATTTAGCGCGTCATTACTTAGATCATTATTTCCCTGTGTTGTGTACCCATTATGAAGGGTCTTCCAGCCGAGACCGACTTCGTGGTGATTGGCGCGGGAGTTGCCGGCCTGCGCGCTGCCATTGAACTGGCCGCAGCCGGGCGTGTGCTCGTGCTGGCGAAAAAAGAATTCGCCATCCAGTTCGCCATCGGCGCAGGTTACGGCGCTCAGCGACGAAGAGGAAGTCATCCTCCACTTGCAGGACACTCTCAGCGCGGGGGATGGACTGTGCAATCCCGCGGCCGTGAAAATTCTGCTGGAGGATGGCCCGGAGCGCATCGACGAATTGATCGCCTGGGGCAAGCACCACTGGGACCAAACTCGTTTTCGAACCGGAAAATTCACACAGCCGCTACCGCAGTTTGCACGCCGAGGGTGAATCGACCGGCCGAGAAATCCTGCGAGTGCTTCACCCAAGGCACAGTCCCTGAAGCACATTTCTTTTGCGCAGTTTGCCTTTTCCACCAGCCTGCTCACCGACGCCGGCACAAGTCACCGGCGTTTCGCTGCTCGATGAAAAAGGCGTTCCGCATGAGGTTGCATGTTCCGCCGTGCTGCTGGCTACGGGAGGCATGGGGCAACTCTATCGCAACACGACCAATCCGGAAGTGGCTACGGCGGATGGCTTAGCGATGGCTTACCGCGCCGGTGCGGAAGTCAGCGATATGGAGTTCGTGCAGTTTCATCCGACCGCGCTGTACATGAAGAAAGTGCCACGGTTTCTGCTCTCCGAAGCGCTGCGGGCAGAGGGCGCATATCTGCGCAACATCGAACTGAACCGGTTCATGGGCAAATATCACCCCATGGGCGAACAGGCGCCGCGCGATGTGGTGGCGCGCGCCATTGTTCACGAAATGGAGGTGAGCCGCGCCAAAGATCCGTTCGTCTATCTCGATCTCACGCATCTCAGTGCCGCAAAAGTGCAGAAGCGTTTCCCGCGAATTTACGCGACCTGCATGCAGCACAACGTGGACATCACCGAAGATGTGATTCCCGTTCGTCCCGCGGCGCATTACAGCATGGGCGGCGTCCGCACCGATCTCAATGGCAAGACGAACCTTGCCGGGCTCTATGCTGCCGGCGAAGCGGCCGCGACAGGTGTGCACGGGGCAAATCGCCTGGCCGGCAATTCCCTGCTGGAAGGTCTGGTATATGGCGCGCGCGCGGGTAAGGCCATGCGAGAGCAAGCCAAACCGGTATCACGTGCAAGCGCAGAGGCGAAAGCGGCTTATTCCAATGGACCAGTAGACGCAGGCGTGGAAGAGTTGATCGGACAGATTCAAGTTCTATTGGAGAACGAAGTCGGCATCGTGCGCACCCGCATGGGTATGCAGAAAGCGATCAAGAGTCTGGAGGAGATGGCTCCCAGGCTGGCGCACCCCAAAACACGGCGGGCGCACGAGGCGTCGAACCTGCATCTGGCTGGGTTGTTGGTGGCGCGGTCGGCTCTGGCGCGCGAAGAAAGCCGCGGCGCTCACTATCGCATGGACTATCCCGATCATGATGACAAGAAGTTTCTGAAGCACTCGGTGGTCCGGGGAGAGAGCGTCGTCTTCGTTTCGTAAGACACCGCGAAAATGCTTCTGCCTCCCCTTACATTTTGACGTTGTGCGCGTCCTCACTGGCTGGATAGGCGGCCGAAATCGCGATTGAGACCAGAATCACGCCCGCCACCCCGCCCAACATAGCTGCCGTGGGAATCCGAAAATATTCCGATATCAGCATCTTCAGGCCAACCAGCACGAGCACCGCCGCCAGTCCATAGTGCAAAAAGCGGAAAACTTTCATCAGCCGGGACACCGCGAAATACATTGAGCGCAGTCCCAGAATCGCGAATACGTTCGAGGTATATACAATGAAAGCGTTCAGAGTAATGGCGAGAACTGCGGGAATGGAATCGACCGCAAACAGAACGTCGGTGGTCTCGATGACCAGAAGCACCACCAGCAACGGCGTCGCGTACAAGCGTGAATTCTCCTGCGGGTTTCGAACGAAGAATTTTCCGCCCTGGTAGTCGTCGGTCACAGGAACCAAGTGGCGAAGCGCTTTTACCAGCGGATTTGCCGCGGGATCGACCTTGTGATCCCCGCTCACACCGAGGCGAATGCCGCTGAAGATCAGCAGTGCCCCGAAGACGTAAAGCACCCAATGGAAACGGGAAATCAGGCCTACGCCGGCCCCAATAAAAATGCCCCGCAAAACCAACGCTCCGATAACTCCCCAAAACAGAACCCGGTGCTGCTGCTGGTCGGGAACAGCGAAATATTTGAAGATCACGAGGAAGACGAAACAGATTGTCGACGCTGAGAGAAACTTCCAGAACATAGCCGGTAACAAACTCCAGCGCTATCTGGTGTCCTTGCCAGAAATAAAGAAGGACCGCGAACCCGGCGGCCAGCACAACGTATATCGCGCTCCAGCTCAGCGCTGCACGAAAACTGACAACCTGGCCGCGGCGATGGAAGACGCGAAGATCCACCAGCAGCATGCCCAGCGCGAAAATGTTGAAGAGAATCCAGAAATAGAGCAATGGGCAGTCCTGGCGGCAAAAGAATTGTTGATTGTTGATTTCTGATTGTTGATTGAAAAGCAAAACCCGGGCGCCCTAGTGTTTTCAATCAACAATCAAAAATCATCAATCAACAATGTTCATCACTTTTGTCTTCCCCGTTTTCCGCTGACCCAATCATCCCAAATGCCGTCGGCCTTGAGCATCTCCACACTGTTGGTCTCGCGCATGGTCTGCTCGATTTGATCGTGGGTCAGGCGAGGGCCGATCTTCTCAGGCAAATCCGCCAGCTCAACGGTCAGCGCCGCGGCCTCGGCCACATGCTTCTTCAGCTGGGGAAAGTCCACCTTGTCGTAGGTATCGGAAACGGCGTGATAATTTTCGAGATAGTTGGCCTCCTGCTGATCGGCGACAAATGTAGGCACACCCTCCAGCATGAAGTCGAAGTGATCCGTGCCCCATTCCATATCGGGCTTAAGCTCTTTGACGTCAAATTGCGCCAGCGGGGCGATCAGTTCTTTCGCGGTGAAGAGCACATCTTTGCGACCGCCTACGGAGAAGCCGGTCGTCTTTCCTGTCCCGGAATCGTAGACGATGACGCCCGCAGCCTTGTCGAGTTCGGCGCGGTGGTTGAGGGCGTAGGCGTGGGAACCGATCAATCCTTGTTCTTCGCCGGAAAAAAGCATGAAACGGATGGTGCGTCGCGGCTTCACGCCGGAGGCCTTGATGGCCCGCAGCGCGTCGACGACCAGCGCGGCATTGCAGCCGTTATCGAGCGCGCCCGTGCCCAGTTCCCACGAATCGAGGTGCGCGCCCAGGATCACGAACTCGTCCGGCTTTTCACTGCCGCGAAGTTCCGCGACCACATTGGAAGCCTTGATCGGCCCGCCAATCTGATTGGGAATCGAGAGGTCGGCCCATACCAAGTTTCCCGCAGCCAGCAGGCGCGCCATGCGCTCCCCGTCCTCGCGCGCCACAATGACCATGGGGAGCCGATCGATTTCTCCAGCGGCCGAATTCGTGTGGCGGTAGAGAATGTCGTGTTCGCGCGTGGCCATGAAAGCTACTGCTTTCGCCCTTGCTTTCACCGCCAGATCGATCACCGGCGGAGCCTTCGTATATTCCGCGAAAAGATCGTCCCAAGTCTTCAGAACGACCGTGTGAACCAAAATAATTTTGCCGGAAACATCCCCTGCCTTTTTAAAGTCGGCTTCCGTGCCATCGCCCACATCGATGACGGGAACGTGCTTCACCGGCGCGAGCGCGGGAGCCCACGCCACCGAGACGGCGCGGACACGAAACGACGAAAGCACAGTACCGCCTCCCACAGTCGTGGCATCGACCTGGTAGGCGGTCGTCGCACTCATCTCGGTTGCGCCTTCGGACCACGAGTACGGAATCGTGAATCCTTCGGTGTGAACGCTGTCGGCTCCGGCCGCCCTAAAAGCTTCTATTCCCCACGCCACGGCGTGCTGCATCGCCAGCGTGCCCGGAACCCGGCCGCCGATCTCGTCGGTCAAACGGTGAAGATTCACCTCCAGGGGCGAGGGCTGCAACGCTGCCTGAATCACCAGCTTGGCCTCGTTGGTGTCGGCGGGAGGGGCTGCGGCAAAGCACAAGACGCTGAAGATGCACGCCCAAATCAAGATCTTCACGGTTCGCATATGTGGGTGCATTAGAAATTAAATTCTGGAAAAGCGCAAAAAACGACGTGTAGTTTCTCGCGGAGCAAAAAAGCCTTTGAACGCAGCGGACGCTAAGGTACGCGGAGCGCGCAAAGAGATCTCTTCTTCGTTCTTCGCTTCTCCGCGTCGCCTTCGCGATCTCTGCGGTTAAAGGCTTTTGCTCTGCAGTAATCACTTCGGCTAAAATCGCGACAATATGAGTCCCCAGCACCCCTTCACCGATGTCCCCGATGCAATTGAGGAAATCCGCGCGGGCCGCATGATCGTGGTGGTCGACGACGAAGATCGCGAGAACGAAGGCGACCTCACCCTCGCCGCCGAAAAAGTCACGCCGGAAGCCATCAACTTTATGGCCAAGTTCGGACGCGGCCTGGTCTGCCTGGCGATGACCGAAGAGCGCCTCGAGCATCTCAACATCGGTCCCATGACCTCCGAGAATACTCCCAATTCGGCACGGCATTCTGCGAGGCGATCGACGCCCGCAGCGGCGTGACCACTGGCATCTCCGCCTACGATCGAGCCCGCACCATTCAGGTGGCAATCGATCCGGCTACGAGACCTGCCGATCTGGCTCGGCCTGGACATGTATTCCCTCTTCGCGCCCGCAAAGGTGGAGTCCTGGTGCGCGCAGGCCAGACCGAAGCTGCGGTAGATTTGGCGCGGCTCGCCGGCATGGTGCCTGCCGGAATCATCTGCGAAATCATGAAGGACGACGGCAGCATGGCACGGGTGCCCGACCTGATCGAATTTTGCCGCGAACACAAGATGAAGATGCTCACCGTCGCCGAACTGATCCGGTATCGCATGGCGCACGAGCGATACGTGCATCGGGTAGGTGAGGCTCTGATCGATACCCGCTTCGGCGAATTCCGGATGATCGCGTATGAGAGCGAAGTCGACGGTGGCGAGTCGCACGTGGCCCTGATTCGCGGTGACATCGAAAACAGCACAGCTCCAGTTCTGGTCCGCATGCACGCGCATTGCCTGATGGGCGACGTCTTCGGCGCCACCGGCTGCGAATGCCACGCCACGCTCGAAGGCTCTCTCCGCCGCATTTCCCAGGAAGGCTGTGGCGCGCTGATTTACTTGCACCAGACCTCGCAGGGATTTTCCGTCGAAAAGATCGGCGACCGCACCGCGCTCGGCTTTCATCGCGGGCAGAGGCTTCCCGCGTTGTACGACAATGAAAGGCAAATTCAGCGCGAGGTCGGCATCGGCGCCCAGATTCTCTCGGATTTGAACTTGCACCGCATCAGGCTGCTGACCAACCGTCCCAAGAAAGTAGCCGCACTCGAGGGTTTCGGGATTGAAATCATCGAGCAGGTTCCGGTGGAGTTGCAGACGGTTTCAAGACCGTAGAGACGTTGCTTGCAAGGTCTCTGCCAGGCGGAACCGGAACAAGTGGTGGTCGGGACTCGTTCGAGGGAAGCTTCGGATTTTGTGGTGAGCGAGACGTAGCAAGCTACGTCTCTACGAATGCGAACGATTAGAAAGGTTTGCGTACCACGACTTCGCTGTCGCGAATAAAGAACTGCGCCGAGCAGTTTTCCGAGCCACAAATCACAGGCAGGAAGCCATTGATCTGTTTACGCGTGATCAGGCCCAGCATTCCGCACGAAGGACAGGACAACACAGCCCAGTAAGGATCTTCCTTCTCGCCAACCTCGCCGGCATTTTCCAGCACAAAGACGGTGCCCGGCTGCATCTGTTCCGGAATCCATTCACTGAGAAGATCCAGTTCGCCGACCATGCATTCCTCCTTGTGTAACGTGCGCTCGTTGTAACTGGTGCTCGTTCGTGCCGCGCGCCCCAAGCTTGTCTACGAAGCTTTTTTAGCACGCCTGCGATATTCCGGCGACGTTACCGAAGTATTCGCCTTTCCGGAGACGACCCCAGCCCGCACCTGCCGTACCGCATCACTCAGGCATACCGCCAGAATCGGCTGATCTGAATTCTTCAGAATGTCGACGATCTGCCGCGCCGAAGTCTCCAGATAGAGATGCGTCCCATCGGTCAGCAGGTGATAGTCGGAAGTACGGTCGACAATTTCCGCCAATCCCTTGCCGATCTCGCGGTCTAGAAATCGCATCACCTTGCGCACCCCCTGCAGGGAGAATCCCTTGCGCCGCAGTTCGCAGATCACAGCCACCTCGGTCAGATGATTCAGCGAATACAGGCGCCGATGCCCTTCCCGTTCCGGCTTCACCACCCCGCGCTCGTCCCACCATTGCAACTGGCGCGGCGTGATCCCAGTCAAGACAGTCACCTGTTGCGATGTGAAACGGTCCTGCATGATTCCTCAACGGCTGTCGTACAGTATGTTTGAAACAATATGCAAGCAAAATGTTTTAGACATTTTAGGCGTGCGTCGGCCCACGTCAAGCGGAGAATCGGTGGAAAAAGGGTGACTAAGAGAGTTCCTGCCAGGGATTCAACTCCGAGCCGCCACCGACGAAGTGGACAACTTCCAGCCGATCACCGTCGGTGAGTCGAGTCTCAGCCCAGCGATCTCGCGGAACAATGTCGCGATTCAGTTCCACGGCCACACGGTCAGCCTTGATGCCAAGGCTTTCCACCAGCGCCGCAAGAGTAAAAAGCGAAGGCGCATCGCTGAAATCGCGCTCTTCCCCATTGATCTGAAGTTTCATAAGGTGGTGTGCGGCGGCGCGAACCTCTCCAAGAGAGTGGACCGTCCGGGATATTACGGCGCGCGCTGCAGGGCAAACTTGCGCGTGGCCGTCCGGCCTTCGTAGTTGGCTTGTACCAGCAGCGACGAATCTGGGAGTCCGGCTTCCTCGACCTCAATCTTGATCTCGGCCGCGCCGGTTGAATCGGCGACAGCTTGGGTATAGAACGGCGCCGCACCGGGACGGGCAAAGCGAAAAGTCAGGCGCGCCCCGGGCGCAGCAGCGCCTCCTTCGGTGACACGCAGCTGCATGGTCAGATTGCGATTGCCATGAACCGACTCGGCATTCAGCCACTGCACGTCCAATTCTTTCACCGCGGCCAAAGCTTCCGCTTCAGGATGATCCAGAACATTGTCCAGCTTACCTTCGCGGATCGCGTCGAGTACCAGGCGGTGCTGTTCGCGCAGTCGCTGCTCTTTCTGGGCGTCGCCGAGCTGCGCTTCCCCAGTGTCGGTAGCATAAGACGTGGCTTTTTTGCCGATGCAGCGGCCGCGCACGAAGACCTGAGATTGGAGCAACAGTTCGCCCTCACGCGCTTCGCTCTGCACGTGATAGATCGTGTCGCCGTGCTTCACATCGGTGTTAAAGCCGAAAATCATAGGGATTGTGTGATTTTGTAATTTGGTAATTTGGTAATTGAGCCGGCAAAGCTCGACGGTCTGAGCGCGGTTTTCAATTACAAAATTACCCAATTACACAATTAGCTCAATTCGCCCTTCGCTCGCTTGACACTGTTGAGTGTAACCCCATAATCTAGAACGTTTAAGTAAAGCTTGGCGCGAATTATATATATCTCTCCTATGCCCGACAATTACTTCGCTCGCTACCTCCCGTTTTTGATCCATATTCTTATAGCGGGCGGGATTGCGACCGCAATTGTCTCCCTTTCCTGGCTGATTGGGCAGCGCAAACCCACCCGCGCCAAACTTTCCCCTTATGAATGCGGCATGACCCCGGTAGGCGACTCCCGGCAGCGCTTCTCGGTTAAGTTTTACCTGGTCGCCATGTTGTTCATTCTGTTCGATGTTGAGGCAGTTTTCATCTATCCCTGGGCGATTATTTTGCGCGATCTGAAGCGCTTCGGTCTGTGGGAAATGCTGGTATACATCGGAATTTTCCTGGTCGGATTCTTCTATGTCTGGAAAAAGGGCGTGCTGGACTGGGGCGAAACCTCTGCGAAGCGGGGGAACTTCTGATGCCGCTCGCGCCGCCCATTACCGATCTGGACCAACTAAAGAATCATCCGGCAGTGGCCCGCCTGGTGAACTGGAATGCCGACGCGGTAACGGGCGTGAAGTTCGATCGCGAGGAGATGACGATTTATGTGGGTCGCGATCACCTTCGCGAGGCTTGCGTCCTGCTGAAAGAGGATCCCGCGTGTCCGTTCAATTTTCTTTCCGACGTCTCCTGCGTGGACCTGTATCCGTCGGAACCCAGGTTTGAAGTGATCTATCACCTGCTTTCGATCCCGAACAAAGAGCGCGTGCGCCTCAAAGTTCGCCTCAACAGCGCCAGCCCCGCCATCGAGTCACTCACTTCTATCTGGCCCGGCGCCAATTATTTCGAGCGCGAGGTTTTCGATCTGTTCGGGGTTCGCTTCACCGGGCATCCTTATCTGCGCCGCATTCTGATGCCCGAGGATTGGGAAGGGCATCCGCTGCGGAAGGACTATCCGGTAGAGGGATATCGGTAGTGGCCCATTTGAATCCCACTCCGGTGCTGGAGCCTGGACAGGATCGCACCATGATCCTGAACATGGGCCCGCAACATCCGTCGACCCATGGCGTGCTGCGGGTGTTGCTGGAGATTGACGGCGAAACCGTCGTGCGCATGATGCCCGACATCGGCTTCCTGCACACCGGGATCGAAAAGACCTGCGAAGCCAAGTTCTATCAGCAGGTCGTGCCGCTGACGGACCGCATCGATTATCTGTGTCCCATGACCAACAATCTCTGCTACGTGCTGGCGGTGGAGAAGTTGTTGGGGCTGGAGATTCCGCCGAAAGCGCAGTGGCTGCGTGTGCTGCTCAACGAACTGACTCGTATCAACTCCCACCTGGTGTGGCTGGGCACTCACGCCATGGATATCGGTGCGATGACGGTCTTCCTGTATTGCTTCCGCGAGCGCGAAGAAATTCTGAAACTGTTCGAGGCGGTCAGCGGGCAGCGCATGATGACGTCCTATTTTCGCGTGGGCGGGATTGCGCTGGATCCGCCGCTGGGATTCTTTGATCGCGTGCGCCATTTTGCCGGCTATTTCCCGGAGAAGGTAGATGAGTACGAGAATCTTCTGACTGGAAACCCGATCTGGGCAATGCGAACGAAGGGCGTGGCCCGGATGACTGCGGAAGATGCGATCGCGCTGGGCGCGAGCGGCCCGACTCTGCGCGGAAGTGGCGTTGACTTCGATCTGCGGCGCGATATGCCGTACTCGAGCTACGAAAAGTTCCAGTTCAAGGTACCGATCTCGCAGGAAGGCGACGTCTTCGCCCGTTACATGTGCCGGGTGCAGGAGTTGCGCGAATCGATCGGCATTGTTCGCCAGGCGCTGGACGGCATGCCGGAAGGCCCTATTAAGGCCGACGCTCCGGGAGTGGTGCTGCCGGACCGCGAAAAAATGAAGACGCAGATGGAAGCGCTGATCTATCACTTCAAGATCATCACGGAGGGTTTCGCGGTCCCGGCGGGCGAGGTTTATCAGGCGGTGGAATCGCCACGCGGAGAGATGGGCTACTACGTCGTCAGCGACGGAACCGCAAAGCCTTATCGCGTACATATGAGGGCGGCTTGCCTGGCGAATCTGCAGACGCTTCCCAAGATGTGCGAGGGACGGCTGCTGGCGGATGTGGTCGCGGCGATCGGGAGTATCGACATCGTGCTGGGGGAAATTGATCGGTGAAGTTTTCTGAGGAATTCGAAACTCGCTTCGCGGAGATGGTCCCGCACTATCCGACCAAGCGCTCAGCGCTTGTGCCGACTCTTCTCTACGCTCAGGATGAAGTCGGATTTCTCAGCGACGAAATCATCGCGGAAATTGCAGCTCGCCTGGATTTGACAGAACTCGAAGTGCGGAACGTGATCAGCTATTACTCGATGCTGACCGTCGAACCACGCGGCAAGTTTGTGGTGCAGGTATGCACCAATATTAGCTGCATGGTGCGCGGAGCAGAAGAAATCTTGCATCACTGTGCGAAGAGGTTAGGAATCGGCCACAAACAAACCACAGCGGATGGATTGTTCACGCTGGAAGAAGTGGAATGCATCGGTGCCTGCAGCTGGGCTCCGGCGGTGCAGGTCAACTACGACTTTCACGAGAACCTGACGACGGAAAGGATCGACGGCATTCTCGACGAGTACAAGAAGAAGGCAATGCAATAGATTTCAGATTGACGATTTCAGATTTTAGATTGCTTTCTGATCTGCATTTGAAATCTGCAATCTAAAATCTTAAATCAACAATCTGCTCCATGGCTGACTTGGTCTCCCATCCCGACGAGGTGAAAGTCGTCTCCCGGCGCTTCGGCATGGGTGCGACGAATCTCGACCGTTATCTCGAACTCGACGGCTACAAGGCCGTGCAGAAGGCGCTGGCGATGGAGCCGGACGCCATTGTGAATGAAGTCAAGAATTCCGGGCTGCGAGGACGGGGTGGAGCTGGATTTTCCACCGGGATGAAATGGTCATTCGTTCCCAAGCAGTCGGCCAAGCCGAAATACGTGCTGTGCAACGGCGACGAAAGCGAACCCGGCACTTGCAAAGACCGCCTGATCTTTGAGCACGATCCGCACGCGGTGATCGAGGGCGTGATGATCGGTGCTTTGGCCGTGGGCGCGCGCAGCGGCTACATCTATATTCGCGGCGAGTACCGTTATCTTTCCGTCATCATGCAGAAGGCGATCCGCGATGCTTATGCCAGGGGATTTATCGGCAAAAACATTTTCGGCAGCGGCCGCGACATCGACATTTATTGGCACGGCGGCGCGGGAGCCTATGAAGTCGGCGAAGAGTCGGCGCTGATGGAGTCGCTCGAAGGCAAGCGCGGAATTCCCCGCATCCGCCCGCCGTTTCCGGCCGTGGTCGGCTTGTGGGGCGGACCGACGGTCATCAACAATGCGGAGACGCTAGCTAACGTTCCTCACATTATTCTTGGCGGCGGCGACTGGTACGCCAAGCTAGGCACGCCGAAAAATGGCGGCACGCGGTTGTTCTGCCTGAGCGGCAATATCGCCAAGCCCGGAGTGTATGAGCTACCCATGGGTTACAACCTGAAGAAAATGATTTACCAGGTCGGCGGTGGCATTCCCAACGGCCGCACTCTGAAGGCAGTGGTGCCGGGCGGATCTTCTTGTCCATGCCTCACTGCGGAGGAAATCGATGTAGCTATGGATTTCGATTCCGTGCAGAAGGCCGGCTCCATGCTGGGTTCGGGCGGTGTCGTGATCGTTGACGATGCGCAGTGCATTGTGAAATTCGCGCTGCGCACCATGAAGTTTTATCAGCATGAAAGTTGCGGATGGTGCATTCCCTGCCGCGAGGGCACAGACTGGCTGAAGAAGACGCTGATTCGCTTTCATGCGGGTGCCGGCGTGAAGAAAGACATCGACAACATGCAGTATTTGTCCGAGAACATGCTGGGGAGAACGTTTTGTCCGCTGGGTGATGCGGCCGCGATGCCGATGATCGCCTTCGTGAAAAAATTTCGCAAAGAATTTGAAGATCACCTGGAAGGCAGGCCCTGCCGGTTTGAGAAGGAAGGCGTGGCGCAGCCAGTGCTGTCGTAGCGCCGGCGTCACGCCGGCGCAATTGCGGGCGAATGCCCGCGGGTTTTCAGTTTGCTGACGGGTGCGAGGGCGGGGTCGCCCTCGCTACAGCCGGCGGGACGCCGGCGCTATCTTATGGCTGATGTAAATCTCACTGTCGACGGCAAGAAGATCACGGCTCCTGCGGGGACGCTGCTGATCGAGGCCTGCAAAACCGTAGGCATCGAGGTGCCTTCTTTTTGCTATTATCCCAATCTTTCGTTGCAGGGCGCTTGCCGCATGTGCCTGGTGAAAGTCGAGAAAATGCCCAAGCTGCAGACCGCTTGTACCACGGTGGTCAGCGAGGGAATGATCGTCACCAGCGACAGCCCGGAGATCAAGCAGGCGCGCAAGTCGATGCTGGAGATGCTGCTGGGGAACCATCCGCTGGATTGCCCGGTTTGCGATGCCGGGGGCGAGTGCGAATTGCAGGACATGACATTCTCGTACGGCGCCGCCGAATCGAAATTCATGGAGGCGAAAAATCACAAGGATGAGCAACAGTGGTCTCCCATAGTGTTCTTTGACCGGCCGCGCTGCATTCTGTGCTACCGCTGCGTGCGGGTTTGCGGCGAGGGCATGGACGTGTGGGCCCTCGGTGTCCAGAATCGCGGCGTGAGTTCGCTGATCGCTCCCAATAAAGAAGATCACCTCGAGTGCGAAGAGTGCGGCATGTGCATCGACATCTGTCCGGTGGGCGCGCTGACCTCGGGCGCCTATCGCTACAAGACGCGGCCATGGGAAATGACGCACGTGGGCACGGTGTGCACGCACTGCGGCGACGGCTGCAAGACGACCCTGGGCGTGCGGCGCTCTGACACCGGCATGGAAATTGTTCGCGGCGACAATCGCGATAAGAGCGGCACCAACGGCGACTTCCTCTGCATCAAAGGCCGCTATGCTTTCGATTTTGCCAATCACGAAGAGCGCCTGAAGCAGCCGCTGATCCGCAAGAATGGCAAATTAACTCCTGCCACGTGGGAAGAGGCATTCGAGTTGATCGGAAAGAAGTTCGCCGAGGTTCGCGACAAAGACGGCGGATCCGCGATCGGCGTGATCGGCTCAACGCGCACTACGAACGAAGAAGCGTATCTCCTATCGAAGTTCGCGCGCATAGTATTGAAGACCAATAACATCGATCATCATCGAACAGCTGACTTCCCGGCCTTGTCGGCGGCGTTGCGCGGCAAGCCGGACGCGACGGCCAGCATGGCGGACGTCTTCAAGGCGCCGGCGATTCTGCTCATCGGCAACAATCCCACCGAGCAGCATCCGCTGCTGGCCTGGCAAATTCGCAACAACGTGCGCCTGCACCGCGCCAAGCTTTACGTGGTGAACTCGCAGCCGATCAAATTGCGCAGGCAAGCCACGGCTTTCATTCAAATTCCGGCCAGCGCAGAAGGTAAAGTTGCGACCTTCTTATCCGGCAACGACGCCGCCCTGGAGGGCATAACAGATCATGTGGGCGCGGGCGACTCGCCCGCGCTGGATTGGACTGCGCTGCGCGACAAACTTCGCGCCGAACAGAATCTCGTCATCATCTTCGGATCGGAAATTCGCGGCAACGACATTGCCAGCCTCGTGGCCTTCGGTTCCGCGATTTCCGGCGCGAAGTTCATCTGCCTCGGCGACTACTCCAACTCGCGCGGCGCCGCCGATATGGGCCTCTATCCCGACCTGCTGCCAGGCTATCATCCGGCCTCGGGCACCAGCGACTTCCACGACGAGTGGCCCATCCCTCCAACCGCAGGCCTCGACTTCGCGGGTATGGTGGAAGCTGGTAAGAACGGCAAGTTGAAGGCGCTCTATATAGTCGGATCGAATCCCGTGGGACGCCTCGACATAGATCCCTTCGCATTTTCCAACACCTTCGTGGCCGTGCAAGATATGTTTCTGACCGAGACCGCGATCATGGCCGATGTGGTGCTGCCCGCCACCAATGCTTACGAAAAAGCGGGGACGATGACCAATACTTGCGGCGACGTACAACTGGTAAAGAAAGCGGGCGAAGTTTCCGGGACGAAAAGCGATTTTGAAATGATTGTCCGCATCGCCGACGCCATGGGTTTTGAGGTCCGCAAACTGGTTCCATTCGGCGGCGGCATTCGGGCGGATATGGGGCAGTCGCGCGGCGCTCAGTCGGGAGAGGCCGACCGTCACGCCGTTTGGCTTGAATCGCAAGGCCTGGAGCCCAAGCTGAGTCCGCTCGATCCCATGGCGATTCTCGATGAAATTCAGCGACTCGTTCCGGGCTACAACATCTCGCGCCCAAATCTTCTGGCGGGCAACAGCGAGCACACATCGCTGACCAAGAGCGGTCCCGGAGCGGTGCACAAACCGGAATCGATTTCGCCGGCCAACGACGGGCTATTTACATCCGGCACGCTGGGACGCTACTCGCGCACCTTGAAATCGGTAATGGAGAGTCACGAGGTCAAGCCCGCGGAAGTCGCGGCGGACTAATTTCTTTTTTGGGTTCCTGGTAAGAGAGGAAGCAAGGCGTGGCATTGCCCATCTGGCTATTCATACTGGCGTCGGTGATCAAGTCGGCGATCGTCCTGTTCGGGCTGCTCACCGCAGTCGCGTATACGGTTTGGCTGGAGCGCAAGGTTGTCGGCCATATGCAGAATCGCTGGGGACCGACGCGGGTCGGCCCGTTTGGACTGCTTCAGCCCGCCGCCGATGGAATTAAATTTCTGTTCAAGGAAGACCTGACTCCGCCGCACGTTTACAAGCCGCTGTTTATTGCGGCGCCGCTGATCGCCGTTGTCTTTGCGCTCACGTCGATCTCGGTGATTCCGTTCGGAAACGACGTCACGATCCGCGGATACAGGATTCCCTTTCAGATCACAGACGTGAACACCGGATTACTGCTGATTCTTGGGGTCACCTCGATCGGCGTCTACGGAGTCGCGCTGGCCGGCTGGTCCTCGAACAACAAATATTCGCTGCTGGGCGGCCTGCGCGCCAGCGCACAGATGGTGAGCTATGAGATTTCATTGGGTTTGTCGCTGGTTGGGGTGCTGATCATGTCCGGCAGCTTCAGTCTGCGCGATATTGTGAACGCGCAGTCCGGACATTTTTGGGGATTCGTTCCGCGCTGGAATATTTTTCCACAGTTTATCGGCTTCTTCTGCTACCTGATGGCGGCATACGCGGAGACGAACCGCATCCCGTTTGATTTGCCGGAGGCCGAAACCGAGCTTGTCGCCGGTTATCACACCGAGTACAGTGCCATGAAGTTTGCCATGTTTTTTATGGCGGAATACGCCAACATGATCACAGTCGCGTGCCTTGCGACACTTTTGTTTTTTGGCGGATGGCATAGCCCGTTTGGCGAGCAAGCATGGCTGCAGGCGCATGGCGCTCCAGTGCTGATCCTGGCTGTGCTGCCCCTGTTCTGGTTCGCCGCAAAGATTGTTGTATTTCTTTTTCTCTACATCTGGGTGCGCGGCACGCTGCCGCGCTTCCGTTACGACCAGTTGATGGCGTTTGGCTGGAAATTCCTGCTGCCGCTGGCGGTGGTGAATCTGATTGCCACTGCGATCGCAGTAGCCTGGTAGTCAAAACGAAACTCAATGCTTAGCGTACATTTAATTCTTTTTCTGGCCTTCGGGGCCGTCTGTGTCGCGGGCGCGGTGAATCTGCTGGCGCAGACGCACCCCATCAATAGCGCGCTCTCGCTGATCGCGGTGATGGCTGCGCTGGCCGGCGAATATCTGCTGCTTGGGGCGGAATTCGTCGCTGCCGTACAGGTCATCGTGTATGCCGGGGCCATCATGGTGTTGTTCGTATTCACCATCATGCTCTTGAATGCGGGAGTCGAAGAGCGAACCAAGGGGAGCCGCGTTGCTATTTCATTCGGCATTCCTGGCATGTTGCTGGGAAGCATTCTGGTGGGCTGGGTCGTCCTGCGGCATTCGGGAACGGAGGCGGTCGCGGCGGGCGCTCTACCCGGCGATCCAAAGATTATCGGACAGCTTCTCTTCCATGAATTTCTGCTTCCGTTTGAAATTACTTCTGTCCTGATTCTGATCGCGATCATGGGCGCGGTCGTGTTGGCGAGCAAGCCGGCAACTTCGCCAGCCAGGAAGGTGCAATAAATGGTTCCTCTCTCCTACTATCTTGTGCTCAGCGGATTCCTCTTCGCCTGCGGCGTGGCCGGATTCCTGATCAAGCGCAATATCATCACGATCTTCATGTCGATTGAGTTGATGCTGAACGGCGTGAATCTTTCTTTCGTCGCCTTCGCGGCCCATTGGCATGTGCTCGCCGGACAAGTATTCGTCTTTTTCGTCATGGTGGTGGCAGCGGCGGAAGCTGCCGTGGGCCTGGCGATCATCATCGCCGTCTACCGTACTCGCGAAACCCTGAACGTGGATCAGGTGAACCTGCTCAAACTATGACGTCATCCCTTAATCTCTGGCTGATCCCGGTCCTGCCGCTGGCCGGCGCGGCGATCAATGGTTTCTTGGGAAAGAAATCTTCGCGAACCGCGGTGACGACGGTCGGTCTCGTATTCTCCGGCGCAGCTTTCGCTTGGGCGCTGTCGGTGGCCTTGCGCTTTTCATCCCTCGATCTTCCTTATCAGGAATTCGTCGCTCACTGGATCCGCTCGGGCAACTTTAGCGCGGACTTCTCGTTGTACCTCGATCAACTCTCGCTGGTCATGCTGCTCGTCGTCACCGGTGTGGGATTTCTCATCCACATCTACTCCGTCGGCTACATGTGGGATGACCCCGGTTACTACCGCTTTTTCGCCTACCTGAACCTGTTCATGTTCTTCATGCTGACGCTGATCCTGGCCAATAACTACCTGCTGATGTTCATTGGCTGGGAGGGCGTGGGCCTGGCGTCCTATCTGCTAATCGGTTTCTGGTTTACGAAAGATTCCGCGGCATCGGCAGGGAAAAAAGCATTTATCGTCAACCGCATTGGCGACTTTGGATTCCTAATCGCTCTGTTTCTGATCATCCAGCACTTCGGCTCCCTGAACTTCAGTCAGGTCTTCGCGCAAGTTCAGCCCATCACTCCTGAAACCGGCAGCGCTGGACTTCTCACCGCGATTGGAATTCTGTTGATGGTGGGGGCCTGCGGCAAGTCGGCGCAGATTCCGCTCTACGTCTGGCTTCCCGACGCCATGGAAGGACCAACGCCGGTTTCCGCGCTGATCCACGCCGCGACGATGGTCACTGCCGGCGTCTATATGGTCTCGCGCTCGCACACAATTTTTGAGCGGGCGCCGATGGCGCTGATGGTCGTTGCGATGATAGGAACGCTCACGGCATTTTTCGCGGCGACTATTGGCATCGCGCAAACCGACATCAAAAAGGTCCTTGCCTACTCCACGATTTCGCAACTCGGCTACATGTTCATGGCCTGCGGCGTCGGGGCATTTTCTGCGGGTATTTTTCATCTGATGACGCATGCATTCTTCAAAGGCCTGCTCTTCCTGGCCGCGGGTTCGGTCATCCACGCCGTAGGCGGCGAGCAGGACATGCGAAAGATGGGCGGCCTACGGAACAAGATTCCCTGGACCTTCTGGACGATGACGGCTGGCACCTTGGCGATCGCCGGCATTCCGGGATTGGCGGGCTTTTTCAGCAAGGACGAAATTCTGTGGCGGGCGTACCAGGCGAGCTGGGCTTACTGGTTCGTGGGGCTGGTGACCGCGTTCATCACTTCCTTCTACATGTTCCGGCTCTGGTTCCTGACGTTCTTCGGTGAATATCGCGGCGCCGCGGAGGCGGATCACGGACACATAAACCATTCCGCCCACGACACGAAGCATAACACGCACGCTGGGCACGCGGCCGGGGTTCACGAGAGCCCGAAGGTCATGCTCGTACCTCTGGTGATTCTTGCCATCTTGTCGATCGTCGGCGGATACGTTGGCGTCCCCGGCTCACTGGGCGGCAATAATCGCTTCGATCACTTTGTCGGTCCTGTATTTCGTTCCACGCTTCCGCCGGATAGCGGAAATGCGCAGATAGGCGAAAAGGGCGCAACCGAACGAGAAACCGAAGGCACTGAGCCGAAAACCGGCGCGTCCACCGAGCTGATATTCACGGCAATTTCGGTGCTGGCTGCGTTGCTCGGTTTCGGACTGGCGTGGTTGCTCTATTATAGGAATCCGCGACTGCCGGATAGGATGGCAGACTCACTGAACGGTTTCTACACTGCGGTCCTAAACAAATACTACGTCGATGAGTTCTACGCGAAACTGTTCGTCAGGCCCCTGATCCAGGGATCGACCGCGATTCTATGGCAAGGAATCGATCGCAAGATTATCGACGATACCGTCAACAATGCCGCCGACGGCGCGCGCCACGTTTCCGACGAAGTGCGCCACATGCAGTCCGGCAATTTGCGCTCCTACGCGGGCTGGATTGCGGCCGGCTCTGCTCTGGTGATTGCCTACATGATCTGGATGGGAGTGCGATGAGCACCGATAGCTGGAGCCCTTACATTCTCACCTTAGTCACCTTCGCCCCGCTGGTGGGCGCGTTGCTCCTCGTGGTATTTCCCCGGCGCGATCGCGATATCCGCATCTTCGCCTTGGTCTTTTCGCTGCTTACTTTTCTTTTGTCGCTGCATTTGCCCGTGCACTTCCATCGTTCTCAGGCGGGGTTTCAGTACGAAATCGACCATGCCTGGATCTCGACTCCAAACATTCATTACCACATGGGCATGGACGGCATCTCCATGTGGCTCGTGGTTCTCACGACATTCCTGACGCCGTTGTGCGTGCTGATTTCCTGGACCTCAATCCACGACCGGGTAAAGGAATTTTTCATCCTACTGCTGATCATGGAGTCCGCGCTGATCGGCGTCTTCACCTCGCTAGATCTCTTCCTCTTTTATTTCTTCTGGGAAGCGACGCTGATTCCGATGGCCCTACTGATCGGAGTCTTCGGACATGAGCGCAAAGTCTACGCGGCGGTGAAGTTTTTCATGTACACCATGATCGCGTCGGTGTTTATGCTGGCGGCGATTCTTTGGCTCTACGCGCACACCGGAACCTTCGATTTCGTCGTCATTCGCGATCAGATCGCCCGCGGCGCAGTGCCGAACTTCCCCGCGGCCGCGCAATGGCTCTTCCTCGGCTTTTTCCTGGCTTTCGCCGTCAAAGTCCCGCTGTTCCCCTTTCACACATGGTTGCCCGACGCGCACGTCGAAGCCCCCACCGCCGGATCGGTCCTACTGGCAGGCGTATTGCTGAAGATGGGGACCTACGGGATGCTGCGCTTTAACCTGGGATTATTCCCCGAGCAAGCTCGCCACAACGCTCCGTGGATCATGACGCTGGCGCTGATCGGGATTATTTACGGCGCGCTGGTGGCAATGGTGCAGCCCAACATGAAGAAGCTGATCGCCTACTCTTCGGTGAGTCATCTGGGGTTTGTGGTGCTGGGAATTTTCAGCTTCACACAAGCCGGGTTAAATGGCGCAATGTTCATCATGCTCGCACACGGGGTTGCTACTGGCGGGCTGTTCATGCTGGCGGGAATTCTTCACGAACGCCGCCACACTTACGAGATTTCCGAGTTCGGCGGCCTCGCCGCGACCATGCCCGTTTATGCGGCCTCATATTTGTTCATTGTGCTGGCTTCGGTTGGTCTGCCGCTGCTCAACGGATTCATTGGCGAATTCCTGGTCCTAAGTGGCGCGTTTCAGGCACGCGCAATCTACGGAATTCTCGCCGCCACGGGCGTGATCTGGAGCGCCTGCTATCTCTTGTGGATGTATCAAAGAGTGTTTTACGGCCAGGTAACGAATCCTAAAAATAACTCGCTGCCCGATCTTTTTCCCTTTGAAAAAGCGGCGGTCTGGCCCTGTGCAGTCGCGGCTCTGGTGATGGGCGTGGCTCCGATTCTGTGGCTGGGCGCAATTGACCCGGCAGTACAGGCTGCGCTCGCTCCCTTCACCCAAGTCGTCAGCAAGGTGGTGGGACAGTGATGATGCTCTGCGCCGCATTGTTGCAGACAATCCCGCAGGGCGTAGATTATGTCCGCATTCTGCCCGAGCTAGTGCTCTCCGCCTTCGGCATCCTGATCATGGTGCTCGATCCTCTCGTGAATGAGGAAAAGAGCCAGAAACTGCTCGGCTTTCTCGGACTCGGCGGCGCCGTAGCCGGACTTTTCGCGACCTGGTATATGGTCCAATCGCCAGGCCTCGCTTTCTCCAACATGGTGAAGGTCGACGACTTCAGTGTCTTCTTCCACTTCCTCGTCATCGGAATCGCCGCGCTCGTGATCCTAAGTTCCTTCGAATACATGGCGGTGCAGCGGATTCGCGCCGGAGAATACTACGCGCTCATTCTTTTGGGTACGGTCGGCATGGCGCTGATGTCGTCGGCTGTCGAATTGGTTCTGATTTTTATCGCCCTTGAAATTTCCTCGATCTCCACTTATATCCTTACGGGATTCCGCCGCAACGAAGCTTCGAGCAGCGAGTCGTCCCTCAAATATTTCCTGCTGGGATCGTTCGCCACCGCATTTTTTCTGTACGGTGTTGCGATGATGTTTGGCGCGACGGGCTTCACCAACATCGATCAGATCAGCCAAAAGCTGCAGTCCGGCCCAGTGCCGTTACTAGTATTTGTGGCAATGGCGCTGATGTTTGTCGGCCTCGGGTTTAAAGTCGCCGCGGCGCCCTTCCACATTTGGACTCCCGACGTCTACGAAGGCGCTCCGTCCCCAATCGTAGGTTTCATGTCGACGGCGCCGAAAGCGGCGGCGTTTGCCGTGCTGTTGCGAGTGGTATTCACCATCAATGCCCCGGGCCGCTTCGGACTGCTGTGGGTGGCGGCAGCCCTGTCCATGACCCTGGGCAACCTCGGAGCACTCGTGCAGACCAACGTCAAGCGCCTCCTGGCCTACTCGTCGATTGCCCATGCGGGATATGTGCTGATGGCCTTCGCCATGACCGACTCGGCGAATTCCACCGCCGGCATTTCTGCCGCCATGTTCTATACGGCAGCCTACGCCGCCATGAACGTGGGCGCGTTCGCCGTGGTCAGCCATTTCGGCAACGTGGGCGAGCGTTACATGAGCCTCGAAGACTACGAAGGTATGGGGCGCACTTCCCCGCTGCTGGCGGCCACGCTCACCATTTTCCTGCTTTCCCTGATCGGCATTCCCATGACCGGCGGATTCTTTGCCAAGTTCTACGTCTTCAGCGCCGCGGTTAAAGCGCACCTGATTTGGCTCACCCTTATCGGCGTAATCAATAGTGCAATCGGCGCTTACTATTACCTTCGCATTATCGTGGTGATGTACATGCGTGAATCGCGCAAGGATGTACCCGTGACTTCGATTCCGTTTGGATTGGGAGTCGCTTTCGCCTTGAGCCTGGCGGCTACCCTTTATCTCGGCATTCTTCCCAATCGCGTTGTGCAGTATACTCAGAAGTCCGCCCAGGAATTGCTGCCGCACCCGCTGCCGCAAGTCCCCAGGGATAGCGCTCAAATTCGGCTCCCAGCGGCCATTCCAGAGCACTGATTTTGCGGCAAAAAATCATAAAACGTGCATTGACAAGCACCTTCGTGAGCGTGCATCATGGTCTCCACAAACTTTAGGTTCAGTGGTACCCTCTCAAGAACTGACGTGGGGCTGGAGGAGAACAAATGCGGAAACTGATGAATCGCCTTTGGACGGAAGATGCGGGGCAGGACATCGCCGAATATGCGGTGATGTTGGCGGTTATTTTGGTATTGGTGGTGGGCACGGTTCGACTGATCGGGTCGAACTCGAATAGCGTATTTTCCCAGGCAGCCAGTTCCATCCAGTAGTCCGGCAATTCCGGCCATTTGCGTCGGTTTCGACGAGTTTGGCATCTCAACAGGAATTCTTATGACATCATTTACTCCATGCGCCGCCTTTACCGCTTACTTCTGGTTTCCAGAAGCAGCGGCTGCGGAGCAGCTTGGAGCGAGGTTGAGCCACTGACGGCCACCTAAACGAAACAAGCTTCCGCCGCAAGCCGCGATCCAGGGATCGCGGCTTTTGTTTTCCGAAAAACTGCCCCAGGAGGGCGCGACCATGATTGTCAACATGTCAGAAAAAGCCAGCGAGCAGGAAATTAACCACGTGATTGAGCGAATCCGCGAAGCCGGATATCAGCCGCATGTAACTCGGGGCACCGAACGCACCATCGTCGCCGCGGTGGGCAGCGGGCGCCGCCACGAGATCGAGGCGCTACAGGTCGCTCCTGGAGTGGATAACGTCGTCGCCATCGCTCAGCCGTTCAAGCTAGTCAGCCGCCAGGTGAAGCCCGAGCGCTCCATAGTAAGAATAAATGGCGTCGCGATCGGAGGGCCCGAAGTAGTAGTGATCGCCGGCCCCTGCTCCGTAGAGTCGCGGGCGCAATTAATGGATACGGCCCACGCCGTCAAGCGCGCCGGAGCCGCCATGCTTCGAGGAGGAGCCTACAAGCCGCGCACCTCCCCCTATGACTTTCAGGGCCTTGGCCTGGAAGCGCTCAAGATTCTGCGCGAAGCCCGTGAAGAAACCGGCCTTCCCGTCGTGACTGAAGTGATGAGCACAGAAGATGTCGACGTCATCTGCGAGCATGTCGACATGCTGCAAGTTGGAGCGCGCAACATGCAGAATTTTGCCCTGCTGCGGCGTCTCGCCACCATCAATAAGCCGATCCTGCTCAAGCGGGGCCCGTCCGCCACTGTCAAGGAGTGGCTGCTCGCCGCCGAATATCTGCTCTCTGGAGGCAACCAGCAGGTCGTACTCTGCGAGCGCGGTATTAAGACCTTTGAAACCGAAATGCGCAATACCATCGACCTTGCGGCCGTCGCGCTGGCCCGTGACTTATCGCACCTCCCGGTGATCGCCGACCCATCCCACGGTACCGGCAAGCAGAGCCTGATTGCGGCCGTTTCGCGGGCAGCAGTAGCAGTTGGCGCCGATGGCCTAATCATCGAGGTTCACCCCTGCCCCGAACGCGCCCTCTCCGATGGTCCCCAATCGCTCGACTTCGCGGGATTCGGCAAGGTGATGCGGGCATTGGCCGAGCCCCTGCGCCAGACTGCCAGCCTGCCCGCAGCGGTAACGGCCGCGTCCTAGAGCAAAGGTTGGTTTGCGGTTGGGGCATTTAGCCATCGCCATGAGACAGGAGGCTTATGCTTGCATCAGTCACGCGCCTGCGGGTGCGCTCAGTCAGGTTTCTTCCATCGTTCTTGTGGCGAACGTTCCAGAGTCAGCGCCAAGTGGAGCGTGCGCCTGGCTTTGTCGGTGGAAGGCTTCTCATCGATTCCGGTCTCACATTCTGGACGCTGACCGCGTGGCAGAGCGAAGAGACCATGAGAAACTTTCGGGGCGTTGGAGCTCACGCCCGCGTGATGCCACGACTGGCGGAATGGTGCAACGAAGCAGCGTATGCCCATTGGATTCAACCCGGCGATTCGATCCCCACGTGGCAGGACGCGTATGAACGTTTAGTAGCCGAAGGTCGACTGTCTCGCGTGTTGCATCCGTCCAAGGCGCACTCGGATCGGCAATTCGCCCGCCCCAGGCTGAAACCCGTGATCGGCCAGGATTTGAAGTCGAGAGTCTAGATCATCCCCATTGCTTCCGTCCGAAGCTGTTTGGTTCGACGTCTCAGCGGATCTCTGCCAGCGAGTGTTCCAGCGCCCCTCGCTTCGGCGCCGGCATTGCGCCCACTTCGCTGGCGACCCAGGCTCCCACCAGATTCGCTACTTCGTTCATGAGCCCCAATGACGCGCCCTGCAGATACTCGTGCACCAGCCCCGCCGTAAATGCGTCCCCCGATCCCACCGTATCCGCCACGTGGACTCGAAAACCCGGATGTTCGCTCGATTCCTGACCCCGCGCCAACAAGCTCCCGCGCCCGCCCCGCGTGATGCAGACGAGCTTTAAGTCGTAAGTACGAGTCAACCACTGCGCCGACGATAAGTCGTCTTTGTACGGCGTCTTGTTCAAGCTCATGATTTTCGGCAATTCCTCGTCGTTCAGCTTGACGATGTCCGCCAGTCTCATCGATTCCGCAAGCACCTCCGGCGAATAATAGGACTGCCTGAGGTTAACGTCGAAGATTCTCACGGTGTGCGTGGCGGTGGCCTTAAGAAAATGCCGAATAGTAGCCCGGCTTTCGTCCGACCTTTGTGCCAGTGACCCAAAACAAACCGCATCCGCCCTTTCCGCCAAATGCTGCCAATCCGCTGTCCACTGCAGAGCGTCCCAAGCCACCGGCTCCGCAATCTTGTATCGCGCTGTCCCCTTGCCGTCAACTTCTACTCTCACTGCGCCCGTAGGAAGCTGCCGGTCGGTCTGCACATGATCGATGTCGAGCCCGAGCTCCTCCATCCGCCGCAGCGCCTCGATCCCCAGCGAATCCTCTCCCACGCGGCTGGCGACAATTCCTTGATCACCCATGAGTGTCGTAATGTAGGCGAAATTGGCCGGCGCCCCACCCAGGCAGGTTCGTTCGGGCAGATGGTCCCAGAGCACTTCGCCCAGCCCTACGACTTTTTTCTTCATAGCCGATTCACCGGACGGCGTTAGAAAAAGCTCTTTGCTCCTTTGCAGATAAAAAGAGGGACTCCCGAAGGAATCCCTCTGTGAGTTACTCCATGTCGCCTAGAACGTGATCTTTAAGGCAAATTCGATCTGACGCATACCGCTGGTCGAACCCGGCGAAGAGTCGGCCTCGATGTCGGTGATCTGACCAGCGTTACCACTGCAGTCGATGCAGGTGTTGCCCTGGTTGGCGTTAAAGCCCAGCACTGGGTGGTTGAATAGGTTGAAGATATCCGTACGGAACTGTGCTTTCACGCGCTCGGTGATGGAGAAGTTCTTGAAGGCGGCAGCGTCCGCAAAAAACGGCCGCGGGCCCCGGAAGCTGTCGAACCCAATATTGCCCAGGTGTGCGGTACCGGGATCGGCAAACGGACCACCGCTGTTTTTGGTGATGTCCGGCACCGGAGTGAAGAACTGAATGTACGGGTTTCCCCAGCGGGATGCTGCAAGGAGCCCGGCCCTGTGTGGAAGGAACCAGATCCGCGATTGGGACGGCACACCCCCACATCTTCTTCGTTCCCGCAGTTGTTGAAGCTGGGAGTCCAGGGCAGCCCACTGCTCCAATTGGTGGTACCGGAGACTTGCCAACCTCCGATAATCAGGTCCTCGGCCCGATTCGCGTTTCCGGCAAAGCTATGGCCCTTGCCGAAAGGCAATTGGTAGACCAGGCTGGTCTACCAAACGTGATTTCGAACCTGATCGTCAGGGCCATACGAAAGCGGATGGCTGATGGCGTAGTAGTTGGAGTCGTACTTGTTGGCATGCGCGAACGTGTAATGCGTCAGCAATTGGAGTCCGCTTGAGAACCGCTTGTCTACTTTGACCTGCAATGCGTTGTAGATGCTGCTTGCATCGTTTCCTAGATAGCCTCCCTGATCCGTCGTGCAACAGGTTAACTGGTCAGCCAACGGCACATTCGAGTTACCGCAAGTTTGCGTCACTGTCGAGCAGTCCGGATAGATAAACTTGTTGTAGAAGGGCCTGCGCTCGGCCTGCGTGTAAACCTTGCCGGTCGCCGGGTTAATTGCACCGTAATTCACGATGGACGGCTGGTTTTTGTTGTAGGTGTTGCCATCACCGGCAAAACCGTTAGACATTTGTTTCCGATATAAGCCACCTCCAGCGACGTAGTGTTGTTGAGTTGGCGCTGCACGGTTGCGTTCCATGCGTCAAGCGTAGGAAGTCGCTGGAAGGTTGGACGGATATGTGGTTGCAGGTTGCCTGCCTGCCGATTCCGGCAGCAAACCGTTCGCGGGAACGGTCGGAAACACGAAAATGGGCGGTCCGGCATCCAATTTAAATGCCGGAATGTTGTTGTTGGTGGCGTTAGCGTTATTGTTTACCGCCTGCACCGACTGGTTGGCCAGGACGGGCAGGTTTTGCGTAACCGCGTGCCCAAAATTCGAACCAAACACGCCCATGTCGAAGCTGCGGCCATATCCCATGCGTACTACCGTTTTCGCGTTGAGCTGATAAGCGCCGCCAAGGCGCGGGGCAAAGTAGCTCCATTTGTTGTTGATGTTGCCGTTCATCCCGATGCCGTCGTATCCGGCCACGCGGTCATGACCGTCACCCAAGACCATGTTTGTGAATCCACCGTTCCCCTTGCCGTTTACGTACTCGGGAAAGTAGACCTCCCACCGTAGTCCGTAATTGACAGTTAACTTCGGTGTAACGCGCCATGTGTCTTACCGTAGTAGAACATGCGATGCTGCCGCTCTGCGGCATTAACGCTGGTGCTCACGTAACGTCCCAGACTCGTGACATCGCCTAGCATGAAGGTTGCCCAGTCAAGGCCGCCAATGCCGTTGTTCGAAGTAGCCAGGTGGCTAAAAGCATACACTCCGGTGCGGTTGGAATCGCTCGGCACCCGCAGGTTCTCGGCGTAGCGGACGTCCGCGCCAAACTTAAACTGGTGGTTGCCATGGATCTTCGTGATGTTCGCAACCCATTGGAACTGCTGCTCGCTTTCAATCAGCGGGCAGTTGCAGCGCGCAACACCCAAACCATCACCGAAGTTGCTTCCCACACCATCCATGTCGAACTCGCCTAGGCCGGAGGTGAAGTTGTCTCCCATGTTTGCGTTGGGGATGCCGAATGCCGTCATCGCAGCCTTCCCGGCATCTGGCTTGTTCGTCAGCGGATTGTACTTGAAGTAACCGAAGCGGAAATCACCAAGCAACGTCGAGCTGAAAGTCTTGGTGACGCCGGTCGCCAAGCTGTAGTTATGCACATTCGAACTTCCCGCCAGACCACCCGGTCCAAAACCGACGCCGCCTACCGCGCCCAAGCTGGGTGCGCCTGACAAGCTGAAGTAGTCGAGGCTGAAGCGGCCGAACACGCTCAGACTCGAGCTCGCAGCAAAGTCGATGCGTGTATCGAAGCTGTTCTGGTTATATGGCCCGGCGCCGGCTCCCACGAAGTTGTTAACGGGACCAGTGCTGGGGGGTGGGAAAAGCAGCCAGCATCGCAAGAGATGCCTTCGACATTGCAGTCACCGGAACCAAAAAGTTATTTGCCGAAGTGCAGGACGCGAGAGGGATAGACGTCGGTGCGCCGCAGAAAACAAGACGGCCCGCACCCGTGTTCGGATCGCCTGTGCTTGGGTCGTAGATGTAGTTTGAAGGATCGCCCACCTTGCCATTCCCTATTTTCGAGGCGAAATCGCTGAAGTTGCAGTAGGTGCCGCCGCTTACACAAGTACTCTCCAAAAGAGCGGTTGGAATCGACTCCTGGTTGCTGATGCCGCTCTTCTGACGCGTCGCCTGATAATCGGCAAAGAAAAATAACTTGTTCTTGATAACCGGTCCGCCAATTGTCCCGGCAAACTGCTGCCATCGCGAAGAAGGAATCAGGCGTCCTGTAACTGCGTCTGGTTTGAACTCTGTGAACGGATCGCGAGCCGCTAAAGCGTCCGTGCGCCGGAACCAGCTTGCGCTGCCGTGGAAGGAATTGCTGCCAGACTTGGTCTGGGCTGACATGATCCCACCCAAAGCCTTGCCGAACTCGGCGTCATAGTTCTGGGTTGCGATCTTGGTTTCCGTGACCGAGTCGAGACTCGGGTTGACGATGATAATCCCTAGAATCGGATCCTGATTGTCGGTGCCGTCCAGTTCGTACCCGGTGCCACTGAAGTGCTGGCCGTTCACGAAGATCTGCTTGCTGCCCTGAGGATTTTCCGTGGCCGCGTGGCCCCAGCCCGTGATGGCCTGAGTGCCTGGCGAAAGAAGCTCGAGGCTCTGGAAGTTTCGGTTAAAGATAGGAAGCTCGGCAAGCTGTTTACTGCTGAACTCGACCGAGACATCAGCGCGGTCGGTCTTAAGCTGAGGCGCTTCGCTGGTCACCTCCACAGTCTCTGAGGAACCGCCAACTTGAAAGCGGCCGTCCACGCGCTCGCCGGCGTCCGCAGATACCTGGATGTTCTTAAACTCAAGGACCTTGAAGCCCTGAGCTTCGATGCGCACAGACGTATACGTCTGGGATCAAGTGGGTGACGTCGTAGTTTCCGCTTTCGTTGCTGGTAGCTTCTGTGGAAACATTCTTAGTCTGGCTCGTGACCGTGATCTTGGCTCCGTTCACCGCAGCTCCGGACGGGTCTGTCACCGAACCCAGAATGCTGCCGTAGACGGCCTGACCGAGTGCGCTCGGCACCCACAGACTGCACAGGAGACTGCACACAGCCACTGAGATCCATGCTGACCTTTTCATGAACTTCCTCCTCAAACTTTCGCCCCGCGAATGTGCCCCGGAAATGCAGAGGGAGACTTGACAACATTCCGTGCAGTCGTAGTACAAAACAATTAACTGGATTATGTTTCACTAAGTCTGATACCGTTACACGGGCGTAAACTCCCAACGTTGCAGTGAGATACAGGGTTCCGTTACTTCTCGGTAATATGGCTGTCACTCACACTCTCGCACTCGGCCGACAAGAATGCTTCCAGCAAATAGATAAACTTATTAAAAGTCATAGTCTGCACAGCTCCGAATCTCTGTGCAAACTGCTTCGCTACCTCGCCGAACATTCCCTGGACCATCCCGGCATCGCGCTCAAGGAATACCAGATTGCCACCGAAGTCCTGGGCCGCCCCGCCGGCTTCGATCCCCAGAGTGATTCCACGGTCCGCGTCCAAGCCGGGCGTCTGCGAGTCAAACTGGCCGAGTACTATGCGCATGAAGGCTCCGACGATCTCATTCTGGTGGAGATTCCCAAGGGCTCCTACGCGCTCACGTTCCACGTTCGTTATCCCAAGCCCGGAGCTGAATCCCCAGTTCCTTTGGTTTTCGAACCTCCGGCGAAAAAAGAGGAGTCCCCTCGCTTCACCCGCGGCTGGATGATTACGGTTGCGGTGTTTTCCGTTGTCCTGGCGGCGTCGTTGTTCACAACCGCCATCCTGCTGTCGCAGCGGCTGCACACGCAGGCTGCAGCCGGTCAGTCTGCTCCCGCCGCCTATCAGATTTTCTGGAATCGTTTCTTAACCGCCCCACAGCAGCCTTGGGTGATCTTCAGCAATGGCAGCTTTGTCGGCAGGCCTGAAACCGGCATGCGGTATTTCAACCCCTCATCCGACGCCCGGAGTTTCATTCTCGATCACTACACCGGCGTAGGGGAGGTGCTGGCCATTCACGAACTGGACCACGTGTTCGCCCTTCTGAATCGCCCGATTCGCGTCAAGCGCGGCGCCCTGTTTTCTCTCGACGATGCCAAGAACAACGACTTGATCTTCGTAGGCTCGCCTTCCGAGAATCTGACCCTGCTCGATATCCCCGGAACTCAGGAATTCGTTTTCCAGCGTCTTGATTCCGGCCCGAGGAAGGGGGATCTCGCCGTATTGAACGTTCATCCCCAACCGGGTGAGCCAAAAATATTCCTGGGAACGCCGGCAAACCAGCCCACCACGGAGGACTACGCCGTCGTCAGCCTCCTGCCCGGACTAGACCCGTCACGCTCCATCCTGATCCTGGCCGGTGATACCACCTTCGGCACCCAGGCGGCGGTTGAATATGTTTGCCGGGAAGACTCCGTGAAGGAATTGCTGGGGCGACTGAAGGTCTCGAGGCCAAGCGAACTGAAGCCCTTCGAAGCGCTTCTGCACGTGAAGATCGTGCATGGAGTCCCCGTGATGACGGATTTGATATCGGTTCGCAATCGCAGCAACTGAAAACTTCGACTCGGCTGCGCTATTTCTCCGGTGCCGTTAAATTTGGATCCAACTCCGCGGCCTTTTGAAATTCCTTCGTCGCTTCGTCGTTCTGACCTTGCTTCCTCAATGCTAGACCCAGCTGATAATGCGCCGCGGCATAATTCGGATCTGAGTTGATGGCCGAGCGGAATTGTGCGATCGCCCCGTTCAGGTCTCCTGTATTTAGGAGTCTTTTTCCCGAGTTCGTCGAAAACGTCGCGGCTTGCAGATTGTTGGTAGCGGCGGAGATTTTCGCCCCCACCTTTGCTTCCTCGGCCGCGCCCTGCGCGTCGCCCAACTGCCGCAGCACCGCGGCCAGCGTGGTATGCGCCCCCGCAAAATCCGGCTGTAGCCGGATCGCCTCCCGCAGGGCCGCCTCGGCCTTCGGCAGTTTTCCCTGCTGCTTGAAAATCGTCCCCAGCGTGTAATGAGCTTCCGCGTAGTTGGGTTGATTCTGAATCGCCTTCTCCAGTTCCTCGGTCGCCTTGTCGAACTCCCCTCTTTGCCAGAACAAAACCCCCAGAGTGTAGTGCGCATCGGCCAGGTCGGGCTGCAACCGAATCGCGTTTTGAAATTCGGGAATCGCCTTGTCGAGCTGATCCTTTAGCTTGTAGGCCAGACCCAGGTTGTAGTGGAGCGAGGCGTTTTCCGGCGCCAACTTCAGCGCAGCTTCAAGTTCCGTAATGGCCGCATCGAAGTCCGCCCGCTGCATATACCCGATCGCTAAATTTCCGCGAAACGTGCCGTCGTCCGGACGCAGTTGAGCCGCAGTTTTGAATTTGGAGATCGCTTCCCCCGCGTCCCCCTTCTGCACCAGCGCTAAACCAAGATCGTTGTACGCCTCGGCATCCTGGGGACGCAGATGCACCGCCTCGCCAAACGCGGCCACGGCGCCGTCCGCGTCCCCGGCATGCTGGCAGGCAACGCCCAATTCAATCTGCAATTCAAACCAGTCCGGCTTGAACGCCGCAGCCTTCCGCAACTCCTGCAGCGCATCGGCACTCTTGGCTTGTGCAGTCAGAGTCTTTGCTAGGTAGTAATGCGCGACCGCATCTTGCGGGGCCAACTCGATCGCCCTGCGCAATTCGCTGGCGCCCTGGTCCAGTTGCTGGGCCTGCAAGAACACTACGCCCAGATGAAAGTGCGCCTGCTCGAGGTTCGGTTGTAAGCGCAATGCTTCTTTGAACGCGACTTCGGCATCGGCAAACTCATTTCGCTGCGCCAGAATATTCCCGAGGTCATCCCGCAAGTCGGCGCGCTGGGGCGCCAGTTCCACCGCGCGGCGCATCTCGGGCAGAGCTTCATCCCCCGGCCGTTGACTCAGAATCTTCGCCAGCGTTCGATGTGCCTCCGCATTTCCTGGAGCAATCTTCACGGCCGCTCGCGCTTCCTGCTCGCCCTCCGCCGCCTTCCCCTGCTGCGCCAGCAGGCTCGCCAGCGTCAGCCGCGCCTCCACCAGTCCCGGCCTGGCCTTAATAGCGGTCCGAAGGTGCGTCACGGCCGAATCCGTTTTTCCTTGCTCGGCCATCACCCAGCCCAGCGCCGCCTGCGCATCCGCGTCATTGGGAGCGAGCCGCACCGCCTTCTCAAATTCAGCTCGCGCGCGCGCAATGTCTCCGCCGTGGACGGCCTCCTGCCCACGCTGCAGCGCCGCCTGCTCGGCGGATTTCCCAGAAGCAGCCGCAGTCTGTGCCCGCAAGCCGACGCTCGCCGCAAAGATTATGCCGCCAAGAAAATAAATGAGACCGGAACGGTGTCGAAACACGATGGGATGCACGATTGAGTGGAAGATGCTCCGCTTTCCCGCATTATATCCAACACTCCGCGCGCATTCGTATGGTATGACATAAGGCGAGTCCCACTTCTTCTCGGCGAACTTCTCTGCGAACTTCGCGGCTCTTCTCTGCGCACTCTGCGGTTAAAGATCTTAGCCGCCGAGCACCAGGAAGTCGCAAACAACGCGCGAGCTCCCGCAGACTCGCCAGCGGACGCTAAATCATGATCCTTTCGCGACGAGCCTTCCTGCAACTCTCAAGCGCCGCCGCCCTCTCTCCGGCGTGGCCGCACATTTCCCCGCTCTCCGTCGGCTCAGACCGTGCCGCCCTATGTCGCAAGTTGGCCACTGATCCCCTTCGTCCCCAGTACCACCTGCTCCCCGCGCATAACTGGATGAACGATCCCAACGCCCCCATTTTCTTCCGTGGCCGCTACCACCTGTTCCATCAATACAACCCGCAAGCCCCAGTCTGGGGCCACATGAATTGGGCGCATGCCACCAGCCCCGACATGATTCATTGGCATCACGAACCGATTGCTCTCTCCCCCACTCCCGGCGGACCTGACCGCGACGGCGTTTTCAGCGGCAGCGCCATCCTCGACAACGGCAAGCCAACCGTGATTTACACCGGCGTCGCTCCGCCCCCGTCCGAAGCCGACGCCACGTTGCGCGATGGCGTTCACACCTGGCGTGAAGTGCAATGCCTCGCAGTCGCGAAAGACGACAGCCTGCGCACCTGGCAGAAACTCGCCGAACCCGTGATCGCAGCTCCTCCCGCGGGACTCGCCGTCACCGGCTTCCGCGATCCCTGCCTCTGGCGGGAAGGAAATGACTGGATGCTGATTCTCGGCTCCGGCATCCGCCACAAAGGCGGTGCCATCCTTCTATATAGTTCGCCCGATCTGCGCCACTGGACATACCTGCATCCTCTGCTCGAAGCGTCATCCACAAATGAAAAGAGCGTCAACGACAATAGCGTCAACCCCGTCGAAACCGGAGAAATGTGGGAATGCCCAGATTTTTTCCCCCTCGGCGACAAGCATGTGCTACTGATCTCCACCATGGGCAAAGTTCGATGGAAGGTCGGCACTTACACAAACCGCCGCTTCACGCCGGAAAAAGAAGGCATCGTCGATTGGGGCGCCTACTATGCTGCCAAGAGCATGCTCGATGCAGAGGGCAATCGGATTCTCTGGGGATGGATTACCGAAACCAGACCAGATGCCGACCTCCTCGCCGCAGGATGGGCCGGCGCCATGTCGCTCCCCCGCCTCTTGTCGCTGAATTCAGAAAACGAATTGCAAATGAACGTCGCTCCGCGCTGCGCAGCAACTCCGATCCGTGCACACCAGTATCGCGTCGAACACCACTCCGGCTGCGCGCACGGCGGATTCTCGAATACTCTTCGCATTCACGACCTGGCCGCCGAACTGCAATCTGGAACTCACAGCCACGGCAGATCCGTTTTCCATTCACCTGCAATCCGAGACGGAGGACAACTTCGCAACGATCTCCTGCACCAACAAATCCGGAAGTCGAGAACTGCGCATAAACGCCGTGACGGCACCGCTCTCCGGGAGCTCGCAGGATCCCCGTTGCACTTGCATCTGTTCCTTGACGGATCGGTTCTGGAGCTTTTCGTCAACCGAACTACCGCCTTCACTGCGCGAATCTATCAAATCCCATCTGGCCCACTGCGACTGAAAATAGAAGGCGCCGACGCGCTCGCGAAATTTGACGCCTGGCAACTAACCCCAATCTCCAAAAACCGTCTCACCGCCTCGCTTTGCCCTTGACGCAATTCCGCCTCCGCAATTATGCGTGCGAAGATCCACGCATCGTGCGAAGATTAAGACAAATGTGGAATGCCTGCCGCAAATTCTTCCGGCTCCCTTCGGAATCGAAAAGGTTCGTGCTGCGCACTATCTTGATTCTGCCCATAACCTATGCCGGTCTCGAACTGTTCGGACTCAACCGTCTGCTCGCCCGAATTCAGCGTCTCGCACCCAATGCCGGCCAAATGCCCGAACCCTCTCTTCACGAGATCCAAGCCTATACGCACCTTTTCTCCGCCGTCGCGCGACGCTGTCCCCTGCCCTTGCAATGCCTGGGACGCTCGGTCGCCCTCTGCTGGCTTCTGCGCCAACAAGGCATCGACGCCACGGTTCACATCGGCGTACGCAAAGAAAAAGAAAATAACGCCCTGGACGCTCACGCCTGGGTTCAGTTTGGCAATGTTGTAATTAACGATACGGAAAACGTGGCTGAGCGCTACACCCGCGTCCTGCCAGCTACTCAGAAATCGACACCGCCCGCTAGCCCCGCTTCAACGATAATAGCGCGGCTCGCCTTTCACACGGACGACCGGCCCGGCCGGCTATAACGCGCTGACAATTCCCCGACCTTCGCCAGTGCCTCCCGCATATTGGAGAACCGTGCTGGAAATCTTTCCCGCAGTTGCTCGGAAATCTGCGCCACTGTTCTTTTTCCATCCATCAAATCGAGCACCGCTCTATCAATGATGCCGTCTTCGCCAAGACTGGCAACGTAATTCTCCGAGCGGGTGGCAACTTGCTCGCGCGATAGGGGACAGGCGAAAAATGTAGATTGATTCAACTCGACCCGCGTCCGAGGCGGATTACCGGATAAAACCTTGGTTTTCCAAACCCACACATAATCCGCTTCAGCTAATGTGGCCCGTAAATCAACGGTGACAGACTCACCCGGCCTCACTTCGATCGGCGCAGCAAACGGAAAGAACGCGTTGCCGTAAATCAGCTGCGGCTGTGTTGGATCGTTCGAAAATCCAATTCCGTCGCACAGCTCGGTATCGAACCAAATCATTATTCCATGCCCCGTCCCAGCTCTGCTCAGTGTCCAGGCAATTGTGGACGAGACATTGACATCCTCGACAGAAGCGTAGTCGAGACTGGCCCACAATTGCGGTTCGCCAAGAAATTCAGACGGTAAAACTTTGCGCCCTTTCTTCCAAAGATTTATCGCGAACTGCCGCGCTGCCGCTAAATCCACGCCTTGCGGCTTCGAACACCAGAGCTCCGAATAAGGCCTATATAGTTCGGCGGATTCGACAAGCGCAACCCAAACCATGTCCCGAGAAGGAACGAGCGTACCCCCCGGGGAAAGTAATCTCTTCCTTGCATCGATTATGGCTGGCAGATGTTTCTCGAACCACGGCAGTAAACCACGCAGATCGGAAATGATCACATCGGCCGGCTCGTTAAGGGAAACGTTAGTCGAGACATCGCGAATGAACTGGATCTTGTCAGCACATTGATTCGCAGCGGCAACTTTTCGTGCGACCTCTATGATACTGTCGGGCTCAATAGCAATCACCCGCCGCGCTCCCAGCTGGCAGGCCAAAACGGCAAAAAAACCAAATCCGGTGCCAATGTCGAGCACTACCGATTCCGAAGTCACGACTCTCCGCAGCGCATCCGCATACGCGGTCATACGGACCGAGTCGGACACCATGCTGCCATAGCTAAGAATGTTGTACATTCCCGATCCGTCAATCCAGACAAGAAACGGACGAGGAGGGGGTGGCCCAGCCGTCTCGGACATGGCGATCGATGTTCCTGGCTTGAGAAAAGTCAGTCACGATCGAATGGCACATGTGCTCCAGAGCCGCGAAGTTGTGACGAAGGTTGACCCTGCGCACTGGAACCGTGTTCACCACCCTTGCAATTCTGACAAAGTCTCTTTCACGAAAACTGCCGTCCAGAAGATAATTCACATAGACATTTGCAAGCACCTGCATCATTGCTTCTGACCCGACAATTTCCTCGATCTCCCTGGCTGGGCCGGGTGGGTTGCTCAGAACGTAAATGGCAGCAAGTGGCAGCGGGGTACACTGAAAACGCCGGTCCCCATTTCGCAAATCCAAATACCGCTTTTCCCAGGATGGAGTCAGCCGCGGCAATGCATCCGGGCCCCCACACAAATGCTCTACCGATGCGGGCCACAGCCGCAGTCGGGCGGGCGAGGGCTGAACTCGAAATGAAGTGCCTGCTTCCTCCAAAGTGGAAATGTCATCGGAAAGCACGGGATAACCCATGGAAGCAAATTGCGCAGCCGCGGTAGATTTCCCGGCTCCGGCAGTGCCCGCCAATGCAATGGCAACTCCGTCGATTGCGATTGCACTGGCATGGAGACAGGTTACACCGCGCAAACGCAAGAGGAATCCCAGCACCGGTCCTAACAAGTACGTAAGCGTATCTTCGAAAGTCGATTCACTAGCCCATGTAGCCCACACCCTCGACCCCGCTCTGTCGATCACAAACCTGGTACCGTCGCCATAGACCAACTTATAAAGCAACACTGGCGAGGCGATCTCCCACAACCGAACTGTCGGCTCGCCGTCGGGAGCCGCGTTTCGGCTTGAGTATCGCAGCGTTTGTCCTTCGAATCGGGAGGAGTCGGGATGTTCCTGAAACGTTATTTCAACATCAGCGCTACCGAATTTCGCAGGGATAAGATCGGGAATATATCTGTCAGATCGAACGTGTAGGCCGCAAACGAAATAGGTTGGTTTCGAAGGTAAGGAGTCGGATTCGCCCATGAAAAAACGCAGCACCTCTAGGCAGTTTTCGCACCCTTGAAAGCATTGTCATGTCCCCGTCTTACCGGCAATCGACCGCGTCACTTCAACCAGATCACCGTAACGCACGAGCTTAGGGGCTTCGTATACTTTTTTCTTCGCTGGCTGCTCCATGGAAAAACTACCTCCGCCTTATACTTGACCTTTTATACCCCACCGTGGCAGCATTCGCAACCTGCAGTCCCGGCTCCGTGTGCCTCCAATGAACCAATCCCTCTGTGAAGAACTTTCCCTTTCCCGCTCCGCAGACTGCTTCCTCAATGTGACTCCGTCGCCTATGCCAAGTCAGCGGCACTCGAAACTGCAGGATGGCCGGTCTAACGCGGTTTTGAGCAACTGCCAGCAAACGAAACAGGTGGGTGGGGATTAGGGATTCGCCCATGAGCATTCAGCAATCTAGGTTTTGGAAGGCCCATGGGCGTGGTCATTCTTGCCCGAGGCGGTCGGAGGTCTCTCGACCGCCGCCCCGCTCGACGTAGGAGTAGCTCATGTTCGTGTGCTGGGTCCCCGTTGTGATGGAGACGGCACCCGACCGGGGGTCGAGGGAGGTACCCGGCGTGCATCGTCACCCGATGCCCGCGCCGCCCGTGGCTGAAGGTGACCGAGGGGATTGCGGCGTAGACCTTCCCGAAGTCCGCCACGAGGGCGCCCGATGCAAGGCGCTTCACGGAAACGGCGCGGACGGGATCGTAAACGATCCCGGGTCCGAACGGACACGAGATGAGTCCAAGGTGCGGTGGGATGAGGGACCGATCACCATCGCCGGCTGCCATCCCAAGGCCCGATACCCGGGCTCGTCCCAGCGCGATTGGCTCGGCCGGGCCGTTGATGCTCTCGGTGTAGTCGACCGGGTCGCCCTCCTCGTCCCGCTGGACGCCCGGCAGCCACGCTCCCTGGAGGGTCTTCCACGTGCACATCGGTCGTGATCACGTCGACCGTGCCGTTGGCGTGCAGCACCGTGATGCGGGCTATGACGCCCGGCGTGCCCTCGGGTCGGCCCTTGCCGGGGGCCCTGCCAGTTGTAGATGATCCCGAAGGCGGGTTGGCCTTTCCCGCCCTGAGGAGACGGTGAGTGATGTTCGGTCGTCTCGTAGTACTGGAAGTCCGGGTACACGTACGCTTCGCCCTTGGCGGCCATCGACCCGTTCACATAGGAGCTCGTACTGCTGGTCGGCTGACACGTACGCTCGGGCCCGGACGATAGGGAGAGCCGCCGAGGTTTGCCACCTTCCGGACGTAGCTGTATTCGTCCTTGTAGGCCCAGACGCCGGTGGTGTTCTGGACGTTGAACGTCTCTGGCTGGTCCAGGTGCTCGACAGTCGGTCAGCTTGATCCAGTCCACGTGCCAGTCGACGTCATCCAAACCAGTGTCGAATGCACGGCGAGCGCTCGTGGCCCGTTGACTCCCAGCCGTCCCAGGTCTGAACCGTCCACCGGTAGGTGGTGTCAGTTCGCGAAGGTGCGTTCCCCATAGGGCACGAACGCCTGCGCCGCAGACAGAACCTTGCCGCTGTCCCAGACCACCGGTGCCGCGCCACGCAGCGGGCCGCCGAGAACGGGGCGGGAACCACGAACACGGTACGCGCTTTGGATCGCGCCCCGCCTACCGTCGTCGACGTGCCATCCGAAGTACACGTCGGTCAGCCCAAGCCCTACCGGCGCCGCCAGGTCGTCCACGGTCAACGCCAGCGGAGCTCCCGGGCCGCCCGGCGTAGCGCCCGCCATACCGGGGCGGGGAAGCGGCGCCAACGTCGACACGGCTACTACGACCGCACCCACGACCTAACCGCGGCCTCGAGTCCCCACCCGCATCGGCTGAGTCTCGCATGGCGACCAGCCGGGCCCAAGACGGACGGACCCTCCGGCGAGTCGAACTAACGGAGCTCCAGCACCCGCTGACACCCTCACCTTCGTGAATGCTCCTGAGTGGCGGGGAGGACTGAACCTCCGACCTTCGGGTTATGAAACCTATTCGTCCTTCCAACTGGACTCCACGGACTGATCGAGTTGGGCCCGATTCAGCTGTCTACCTCGGATGATGCGACTCCCTCCACGCTGAGCAGGGAGCCGGCTCCTGACGGCGGTCCCTGGAATGCGTGGGGATTTTCGTGGGATCCCACCGACCTTCGGGCAAACTTCGAATCAGGTACGAGTAGTCCCGCGGGACTCCCTGTCCGCCGGAACCAAGTTCGACTCCGGCCTGTAGTCCCACCGAGCCCTGGCCTTGAAGGGGCCTTCGGAGCGTCCACGCTGCCATTTGGCGGTGGTGGGGTCGTCACCTTCGACGTTGAGCCGATAGCCCGACCGAACTGCTGCCCTCACCATGTCGGACGGGGCCTCCAGACTCGCCCAGCAGCGTAGTCGCAGGCCAACGGTCATTATTCAGTGGCTCCTCGCAGTACGATCCGGTGATACAACCTCATATCGGGGCGCCGGGAAGCCTGGTCGGCACCATGCTCGCGTTCCTCGTGCCCTCGACGGCCCCCCTATGGCTCGACCTCGTCGGGGTGTTCGGAAGCCTCGTTGTGCTCTCCGTCAGCGGGGATCAGTTCGTGATCGCCCTGGCCGCATCTCTGCCTCGGTGCGTGTACGCCCGACGGTCGCCGCCGCCCTGGTCGGCGGCCTCGGCACCAGCGTCGCGGAGCTCATCGTGGCCGGTGTCGCCGCGGCCAAGTCGCCCTCTCTAGCCATTGGGAGCCTGGTGGGGTCGATCGTCGCCAACGTCTGTCTGGCCTTGGCGATAGCGGCACTGATCACCCCCTTGAAGGTCGACTCGGCGACCGTGCCGGAAGGAGGCGCCGATCAGCGTGGCGTCCGTCGTGTTGTTCGCCATCCTCGCCATCGGGGGTATCACCGATGGTCAAGGGCATCGTCATGCTGTGTTGCGCTCGGCGCCGCGGTCGCGGCGTTGCTGTTCGGACAGGGACGCGGAAGCGGAGATCCGCTCGGATCTGAGATGGCGGAGTTCGCTTCCATCGAGACATCGACGCTGGCCTGTCGAATCGGTTCGAGCGATCGGCATGCTCGTCTTGATGCTCGGCGGCGCCGAGGTGATCGTGACCTCCTCGCTCGGCGTCGCGAAACATCTCGGGTTCTCCGCCGGGTTAGCAGGGCTGACCCTGGTCGGCATCGGCACCTCGGCACCGCTCGTCGCGCGTCGATCCAGGCGGCGCGCGCAAAGGTGAGCACGACCTCGTCGTCGGGAACGTGTTCGGCGGCGACCTCTTCATCGCCCTGGGTGGCGGGGCCGTCGTCGGATTCCTCGCGTCGGGCAAGTCGGTGCACTCGGCGACGTCGCGCTCGTGCTCATGGTCGTGGTCGTGGTCGCGTCGTGGCTCGCCATGGGAAAGGGGCGACGCTTCAACGCTCGGAAACGGTCGCCCTGGTGCTCGCGTATGCGGCCTGCCTTCCTTTCGTCAATCGCTGAGCCTCCGGTCGAAGAAAGACAGT
>CAVQDN010000024.1:0-52164 GCA_963711275.1 uncultured Acidobacteriaceae bacterium
AATCTGATCTACAACAATGTGTCTGGCGTGGCCGGCGGTGGCGTTTACCTTAGCATGGCATCGGAAGTCAACGGAGCCACCGGTGCCTTGGCCGTATTCGTCACGAACAACACGATCTACGGCAACACGATTTTGTTGAATCCTCTCATAGTGAATGCTTGGGTTGACGGCTCCCAGGTGGCGCTTCCCGGCTACGTCAGTCAGCTGGGTTTTTTCAACAATCTGGTCATCGCAAATGATTCTTACTCCGCGATTGCATGCTGGCCACTCTATCAATATTTGAGCGGCGCACCTCCGATTGTTGTGAACAGCGACGTGAGAAACACTGGCGGCGCGGCCTACGGCGGCTGGTGTACTTCGCCCGCCGGCAATACCGGAAACATTTCTGCCGATCCGAAGTTCAAGAATCCATCTAACGGCGACTTTCATCTGCTGGCCGGTTCTCCGGCAATTGACGCCGGCTTCAATGCGGCACCGGGGTCTCTCGCCACCGATTTCGACGGCAATCCGCGCATCCAGAACGCCACCGGCGCGAGCGAGCCCGTCGTGGACATGGGCGCATACGAGGCATCAGGTGCGCCGGAATCGCGTTCGACCTCGCAGACCGCTCTCTCCGCTCAGCCGGGAACCGCCTTCTATGGTCAACCCGTGAGCCTCTCAGCCACCGTCACAGACAGTTCTTCCTTTCCGATTCTGCAGGGAACAGTCAACTTCATGGACGATTGGTCGGTGATTCAACAGTCGTCGCTCAATAATTCTGGCGTCGCGAGCATGTTGACGAGCAGGCTTTCCGTGGGACCGCACTGGTTCGTCGCTTCGTTTAGTGGCAATACCGCTGATCAGCCGAACATCTCGGCGTCTGCTGAAGTGGTTGTCAATGGATTCTCGTCCTCGACAACGATCGCGTTCTCTCCTAACCCCGGTCGCTACGGTCAACCTGAGACTATGACTGCCACCGTGACCCTTGGGACCGGCAATCCCGCGGGCACCGGCACTCCCACAGGCAACGTCGCCTTCTATACGTCGCTCCAACCGAATCTGCTCGCGACTGTGCCTGTGAATGCGAGTGGCGTTGCTGCGTACACGACCTCTTCGCTGCCTGCAGGAACTATTTACATTCAAGCCATTTATCAGCCTACAGGCGGCTTTCTTACCTCCTCCTCGCAAAACCTTCCTTTGGGAATCAACGGGCCTCCATTCGCGATTTCGGGGACCGTGGTATCTGTTTCTGCGGGTGCAACCTCGGGGAATCAATCTACGATTACGGTCACTCCATCAGGGGGATTCACCGGTAACGTGACGCTTACGGCTGCGATCACATCTAGCCCGACTGGCGCTCAAGGCCCACCCACGTTGAGTTTCGGTTCGACCAGCCCGGTAGATATCACCGGCGCCTCCGCCGGAACAGCCATCCTTACCGTCTCCACCACGGCAGCGACTAGCGCTGCTCTGGCATCTCCGGAGCGGCCGGGAGCGATTTGGTACAACATCGCGGGCCTAGCCTTGGCCCTGGCATTTGGGATGGGCATCCCATCGCGGCGTCGTAATGGCCGCACGAGGCTTGGCGTTTTCCTTCTGGCTCTCACTGGAGGGCTACTCGCGTGCGGCGGTGGCGGCAGCGGGGGTGGTGGAGGCGGCAATCCCGGCACAACGGCGGGGATCTACACCGTGACTGTGACGGGAAGCTCAGGAAACACCACGGCAACGGACACTGTCACTCTCACCGTGCAATAGTCATGGGGCGTTAGCCTCATGATTAGAACTCACCCTGAATTGGAGTTTCCGCGCGCAGAAAATGTGGATGGCGTTCACCGGAATCCACTGTGTCAGAGCGATAGTTGTCGATAAATCGCGCATGCACGCAGTGACCCCGGTCGGCCGTTTCTTAATTTCTTCAAGAGTCAACTGCGGATCAATTCTTGCCGTCCTTCTTAACTCCCTTCTTACTCACAGAAGACGGATAGCCCTGCCAGACATACTGCAGCGCCTCGGGAAGCGTCTGTTGCCTCACCGCCCGGTCCACGTGCCCGGCGTTGCGGGCAAACACGAACTGGTAGTGATATCCCTTGGCCGCGAGTACCTTGGCCATCTGCTCGTTGGCGAGAACCCAGTCGTGCATGTTGTCGCGCATCGCGTTGGGATTGAGCAAATCCCGGTCCCCAACTTCCATCCACAGCCGTATCGGCTTCACCGGGCTTTCCGCGATGAGGTGCTCATGAAACTCCCACGCGCCATGCGGCGTTTGCGGATTGTAAGGCCACTGCTGGTTTACAAATGTTCCCGAGTAAGTAAGAACACGGTGATACAACTCAGGGTGATACCACGCCATGATCAACGCGCAGGAACCTCCCGAGCTGCCACCCATGGTCGCCCTGCCGTCGGGATCCTTCGTCAGTTTCACGTGCGCCTGGGATTCCACCAGAGGCAAGACTTCCTTCTCCACAAACTCCGCATAGACTCCCGACATGGTGTCGTACTCCAAACCGCGTTCACTCCCTTGCGCGTCCCCGCTTCCGTTGCCGATCGAAATCGCGATCATCGCCGGGACCTTGTGTTGCGCGATCAATGTGTCCAGAGTCGAGAACAGCAACCGGTCAGGCCCGTCCGCCCCCACAATAAAAGGCGCGACGCTGCCTGCGACATACTGCCTGGGAACATAGACGGCCACCTTCCGCGTGTAAGCAGCGGGATGGCTTGTCGTCACCACCAGCTTCGCAGGGTCCGCGGGATCTGGAGTCCCGAACGTGCCCGCGTCCCGCGCAATGCCGGGATAGATTTTGCTGTCCGCCGAGTTCATCGTGAACTCGATCACGGTGCCCTTAGGGATGCCATCTTTTCCGGACACATCGGGGGCAGACGCATCGGGAGCAACCTCATGCGTAGGCCCGAGGATGAAATTACCGTCCGCATTCACCGGCGGGTTTGTGCCGTCGGGCAACTCCTTCGCCGTGACATAGCCGGCAGTGTCAGGGTCCCGCGTCGGCGGCGCCACGCGCTCCGTGGGTCGCGCCGGCGGTGGAGTCTGCCCGGAGACTGGATGGCCATAGACTGGATCGACAGCCGTGATCAAACCAATCAAAAGGCAAATGCCCAAACAACGGAGGGATGAAGTCATACTTGTCATTCTGCCGCATTTCGAAATTCTGGGGAGGGAAAACTGCGGCCCGGCTCTGGCGCTGGCCAACGTTAATTTTTATGTGCGCACTTCCGAGCGGTCCTGCCCCACCCTTTGCGGCCCCCGCAGCGGGGTTTTGAGTGCAATGGCTGTTCTCGACAGTTTGGGTATCGGGTGTCATAATTCCTGTGATCTGCGCGAGTCTGGCCGTATTACTTTCCCTTGTCGTTTTATCTGTCGTGTCGGTTTCAGTCGCAAGCACCTTGCGACTTCAGTTAGGGAAAAAGGTGTGCCCAAAATATTTCAGCTGAGGAACACAGCATGTGTCGTCGTTTGCGGTTGCGATCTCTGCTTGCTGTTGCCTTCTGTACCGCCATCTACGCCCTGACTGCGGTGGCTCAGACATCCGGCGCAAACCTGTGGACCTGGATGGGGGGCAGCAGCACAGTCTCCGGGGAATTCGGCGTCTGGCCCGGCGTCTACGGCACCGAAGGCACGCCCGCGCCCACAAATATTCCGCCCACTCGGGTTGACGAAGTTACCTGGACCAGCATCGATGGCCGCTTCTGGCTTTTTGGCGGATTGACGTTCACGACGACGTTGAACTATTTCAATGACCTTTGGGTGTTCGACCCCTCCACCAACGAGTGGGCGTGGGTAGCAGGCGGGAGCACCGTGGGTGGCAACTGTCCTGTTATCGCAACGATTGCAAACTGCGGTCAACCGGGAGTCTACGGAACCCTTGGAACTCCCGCCGCCACAAACTCGCCCGGGGCACGGCACAATGCTCAGAGCTGGACAGACGCAAGCGGCCGCCTGTGGCTGTATGGCGGCGTCGGCTTTGACGCCGCCGGAAATTTTGTCTCGCTTGACGACCTATGGGAGTTCGACATCTCCACCAGCGAGTGGACATGGATTGCGGGAGATAGCACGGTTCCTTTGAACTCGACATGCAACAGCTGCCTATCAGGCGTGCCTCCGGTGCCCGGAACCCAGGGCACCGGCTCCCCCCTCAACACTCCCGGAGGCCTTTGGCTGGGTACCAGCTGGACCGACGAGAACGGCAATTTCTGGCTGTTTTCGGGATGGGGAGAGTCTCCCGGGGGCTATAGCGCCGTGGCGAACGAGCTCTGGGAGTTCAGCCCGGCATCCCGCGAATGGACTTGGGTGGGTGGTAGTCCCACCTTCGGCATCGACGGCGGAGTTGCCGGAATCTACGGCACGCTGGGAACGCCTGCGCCCGGAAACTTCCCCGGTACCCGCTGGGAAGACGCGACCTGGGTCGACACGAGAGGAAACCTATGGCTCCTCGGGGGGCAGGGATATGATTCCACCGGGTCCAACGAGGGAATCCTCAACGACGTTTGGAAATACGATCCCGCAATCAGCGAGTGGGCCTGGATGGGTGGCAGTAGCACATTCAATTGCGCAGATGTACCGCAGAAGTACTGCCATGAGCCCGGAGTTTATGGCACCCCGGGCCAGCCTTCCGCCGGAAATATCCCCGGCAGCCGTTACGAGGCTTCGAGTTGGAAAGACAACGGCGGGAATCTCTGGCTTTTCGGTGGCGAAGGATTCGATTCTAATTCCGACTGGAACTACCTGAACGATTTGTGGGAATTCAGCCCCACCACGAATGAATGGGCTTGGATGGGCGGGAGCAGCAACACATCGGTGGGTTCCGTCAAGGGCGTGTACGGGAGCATGGGAGTGCCTTCGGCTGCCAATATTCCAGGGATCCGCAGCTTGGCGGCAAGCTGGACCGACAACAACGGTAGTCTCTGGCTGTGGGGCGGCACTGGAATCGATTCGGCCGGCCTGTATGGCTATGAGAACGATCTGTGGAGATATCAACCGATTTCTGCCGTAACCTTTGCCTTGAGTGGAACGGCCGTCACGGTCACTCCAGGTGCGACGACAGGGAATACCTCGACAATCACCATCACGCCGAGCAATGGATTCACGGGCAGCGTCGCGCTATCAGCGGCGGTGACATCCAGCCCCGCGGGTGCCGTTTATCCGCCCACCTTAAGTTTCGGCACAACGAATCCGGTCAACATCACGAGCGGCGGCGCGGGAACGGCTACGCTGGCGATCTCTACAACGGCTCCCTCGATCGGTGCGGCGCTGTATCCGAATCGGCCAACCGGACTTTGGCTATCAGAGGGCGGCGCCGCAGTCCTTGCCTGTTTCGTGATCTTTGGAAGTTCGGCCAAGCGCCTGAGGAGGAAACCGCTCGTTGCAATGCTTGCCATGCTTGTCATTCTCGCCGGCGGCGCACTCGCCTGCGGTGGCGGCAGTGGAGGTATTGGCAACGGGGGCGGTCGTCAAAGCACCCCCGGCACGACTTCGGGATCCTACACGATCACGGTCACCGGGGCCTCCGGTTCGGCAACGCAGAAGACGATAATCGACTTGACGGTGCAGTAAATCTGCGCTGTCTAAGTGAGGTTGCGCAGATCTCTGTTACGAGAAAGCAAGAATGTTCGGCGGAATCGACGACATCAGAGCCTCGCAGCAGACGGGACCACCCCGCAGGATAGTTGTTGCAAAATTGCGTCTCTGACAATGTCGGCGGTGTCAAGAGTTTTCGAGCACACTTCAGCATGCACTCGGAGAAGAGCGCCATTTCGCTCTTTTGGAAGCCTTTGCTTTTGCTCTGCCAACCCAGGGCTCGCTCGTAATCAATATTCAGGTCAGGAACTCGGTCCGCCCCAAGCATCTCTTCGATCTCGAACTGCGATCATGATTACTACTTCGAATGCCTTACACTCACCAACCCCGGATCGGCCAACCTGATCACTTGATAATCCCTCTTTCCGACGCTTCAATAAACCGGATCAGCATGTCCACATCGGTGCCGCGATCCGTCTCTGCCTTCAGCTTTTCCAATGCCTGCGACGTATTCACCTTCGAGGCCAGCAGAATTTTGTAGGCGTGATGAATCTTCGCAATGCGCTCCTTCGAAAACCCGCGCCGTTCGAGTCCAACTCTATTCATTCGATAGGCGTGCGTGTCGCGCGCCGCCGAGGTCATGGAGTACGGCAGAACATCCTGCGTGATCGTAGTGCCACCGCCAACGTAGGAGTGCGCGCCGATGCGTACGAACTGGTGGACCGGACAGAGCGCCCCAACCACCGCCCACTCTTCGACCGTCACGTGTCCGCCCAGCGTCGCGCCATTCACAAGCATGACATGATCCTCAATCACGCAATCGTGCCCGATATGCGTGTAAGCCATGATCAGCAGATGGCTGCCGACTTTGGTCACACCTCCGCCCTTCACCGTTCCGCGATTGATAGTCACACACTCGCGAATCTCATTGTCATCGCCGATTTCAAGCCGCGTCGGCTCGCCTTTGTATGTAACATCCTGCGGCGCCATGCCGATCGCGCAGAAAGGGAAGAAGACATTCTCGGATCCAATTTTCGTGGGCCCGTCAATCGCCACGTGCGACGCTAGACGGCAATCCTCACCCAGTTCGACATCGGCGCCAATCACGCAATACGGCCCGATTTTGCAGGACACAGGAACCTTCGCGCTCGGATCGATAATCGCGGTGGCATGTACGTTCCTGGAAACTGAGGGCTTGGGCGATGGATTCATGGAGTGGCTGGCAGAGTTATGAGCATCCATTGCAATTACGATTCCGCATTGCCGTCCCCGCTGTTCGCTCCGCGCCCGCGAGAGCTGTCCACCAACTGGCACGAAACAATCGCCTCGGCCACGCGCTTGTCTCCCACATAAGCGTAGCCTTGCATCTTCGCCGCCGTCATGCCCGGCACCGAACGCCAGCCGGTCACTTCCACTTCCAGGCGCAGCTGGTCGCCGGGGCTCACCGGTTTGCGAAATTTGGCTCGCTCGATCCCGGTAAACATCATGACTTTGTCACTGCGGTCTTCGACTTCGGTCAACAGCAGCGCCCCGCCGGCCTGCGCGATGGCCTCCACGATCAGTACGCCCGGCATGATGGGGAGCCCCGGAAAGTGCCCCATGAAGAACGGTTCATTAATAGTCACGTTCTTGATGGCGACAATGCGCTGTTTCCGGGTGTAATCAAGCACGCGGTCGATCAATAAAAAGGGATACCGATGCGGCAGAATCTTCAAAATCTCGTGGATATCGAGCCCGGTCTTCGCAGAATCTTGCGAAGGTTCCGTCACAGGGATGCTCTTATTCATGGTTGTCTCAAAGCTGGTTGTCTCAAAACACTTCGTCTCAAAACGGCTTGAAGATTATACTGTACGGCTTGCGCCCGAAGGTGCTTCCTCGGCTCCGATTATCGGCACGAAGAAGTAATCCAAAGAAGATCCACACGAAGATTAAAGATTAAAGATGGCGACTAATAAAATACAGCGCCCGAAACGATCCAGCGAAGTTTCCTCCAACTCAATATGGAGCGAGAGGCTGCGTTACTTCGAAGCGCGGCAGGAAGAGATGGTCGAGACAATCCGGGAGTTCGTCTCGATCGAATCTCCCAGCGACAACAAAGTGGCCGCCGACTGCATGGGGGCGCTACTGGCCGCCCGCTTCGAAACCCTCGGTGGACGCGGACGCGTGCACCGCGCCGAAAATTTCGCGGACAGTGTGCAAATCGATTTTCCCGGATTCGGAAACAGGAAGATCAAACCCGTCCTGCTCCTCGGCCACTTCGATACGGTCTACCCGCTGGGAAGCCTTGCCACCATGCCTTGCCAGCTTGTCGATGGACGTCTGCACGGTCCCGGCGTGCTCGACATGAAGTCGGGTATAGCGCTCATGCTTTACGCGATTCAGGCCCTGCAATCGGAAACCGGCGGTCTGCCGCGACCGGTAACGGTTTTTCTGGTTTCGGACGAAGAGGTCGGCAGCCGTTCTTCCCGAAAAATTACCGAGGCATTGGCCCGTCAATCCGCGGCCGTGCTCGTCCTCGAGCCTGCGGCGCCGCGCGGCGCTGTAAAAACGGCGCGCAAAGGTGTGGGCGAGTATCGTCTCCACGTGAAAGGGGTTGCCGCACACGCCGGACTCGATCCCGGCAAGGGACACAGCGCGGTCGTCGAACTTGCGCGCCAGATCACCGCTATCTCAAAGATGAATGATCTGCGGCGAGGTCTCTCTGTGAATCCCGGCGTGATTCGCGGCGGAACTCGTACCAACGTAATCGCAGCCGAAGCCGCCGTGGAAATAGATGTTCGCATTAAGGAACGAAAACAGGCTGCCGGGCTCGATCGAAAGTTTCGGTCTCTGAAGCCTTTTGACCAACACTGCCGGCTCAGCATCGAAGGTGGCATCAACCGCATGCCCATGGAGCGCAATGCCGGCGTGATCTCGCTTTACAAAAAAGCGCAGGCAATCGCGAAGCAGCTGAACTGGGAACTCGAAGAAGCCGCAGTCGGCGGAGGCTCCGACGGAAACTTTACAGCAGGCATCGGCATTCCAACGCTCGACGGCATGGGCGGCGCAGGCGGAGGAGCGCATGCCGTCCACGAACATATCGTCATCTCCGAGTTGCCGCGCCGCGCGGTGCTTCTGGCGGGAATGATCGAGAATGCCTGACGCTACCGCGGCAAAAAGATCTAGCGCTCAACGATAAAGACCAGAAAGTAGTCCATCTTGTCGCCCTTCACAAAATCATATTGGTCAACCAGTTTGTAGCCCGCTTCTTTCGCCTCGCGAATCACCACGTCGCGTCCCACTCCGTGGTCTTCACCGTTACCGTTGCGGTCGATGACGCCCACCTTGGCGCCCGGACGCAGCGCCGCTCGCAGGTTTCGCAGCAACACCACGGGCTGCGCGACTTCGTGATAGGTCTTCAGTAACAACACAGCGTCCACTGAATCTGCGGGAAGCTGCGGGTTGTCGGGCGTGCTTAGGATTGTTTTCACGTTCTGCAATTGCTCTTTCTGAGCACGTTCACCGATGTAACGAATCGCCTCGGGATTGATGTCAACCGCATAAACCAGCCCACTCGCGGTCACACGCTTTGCGGCACGCACCGTGAACCATCCCGACCCGGCGCCGACATCGGCCACAGCCTTTCCCGGCGTGATGCCCAGTACATCCATCACGCGATGAAGCTGAAGTCGATCTTCCCGGCCCGGAGAATCGAAAATAGAGAGATCGCCAGTGTAGGGTTCGCTGGTTTTGCGCTGTTCGGCCGGCGGCGAAGCTGGCGCCGGCCTCGTGCTTTGGGCCGAACCTATCGCAATATTGAAGACAAAGAGTAACGACAAGAACCACAGCAGCCGCATCCCGCGAACCGTGAACATGCGATTGAACCTCCGCAACAGCCAGACTCATGATACCCCTGCCGGTGAGCGTCGAAACAAAAGCGAGGGCTCGCCTCCGCCTTTGACTCCGCGCATGCGGTAGCCTACACTTTTCTCAGGAGCATCAGAGAGCGTCAGCACGCTCGAAGACCGCTTCAGCGGAGGAGTTATGGGTGAAGGTCTTTTTCAGCCTTTGCACTTGCTGTTGATCATCGGGATCGCGCTTCTGATATTCGGCACCAGCAAGTTCGCAGCTCTGGGCAAAGGTCTGGGAGAGGGCATCCGGAACTTCAAAACGTCCATGAAAGATCCCGAAGTCGAAAAGCAGGAGGCGCTTAAAAAGGAAGAAGCGAAGCAACAAGAAGCGGTGAAAAAAGAGGAAGAAAAGAAAGTATAAGCCTTTCCCATTGCTTCGCAGAGCGATTGGCTTGCACCTCTTCGCCACATAGCCGATCGCGCCCAACACTCCGGCGGCATTTCAAATCTCTGAATCTTCGCGCAGCATCCGGTAAACCAGCGCTACCGGCAGCCCCACCACATTGCTGTAGTCGCCTTCAATGCGTGGAATCCATCGCGAGGCCAGTCCCTGAATTGCGTAGGCTCCTGCCTTATCCATGGGCTCTCCCGTCGCGACATACTCGCGAATCTCATCGTCGGACAACTGAGTCATCGTCACCAGCGTAGTTTCCGAAGCAGTTCTCACTTGGCCGTTCTCAGTTTTCACTATTTCCCCAGGACGCTCTTCATGCTCACCGGAAACTGGCAGCCGTTTTCTGACAGCTGCCGCAACCACGCACACACCGGTAATCACTCGATGGACGCGACCTGAAAGCAAATGCAACATGCGAACTGCGTCGGCGGCGTCTACCGGTTTGCCGAGCATGGTCTCATCGACAACGACAATCGTGTCCGCTCCCAGCACCAAATCTTGCGGCCGAGCGTGCCACACCGCGAGCGCCTTCTCGCGTGCCAGCCGCACGGCACAATCGCCGGGAGCTTCTCCCGCTCGCGGCGTTTCGTCGATACTCGCCGGCTGAACAGCGAATGAAATATCCGCGTTGCGCAGGAGTTCCTGCCGTCGCGGCGAAGCGGAAGCGAGAACAAGCATGGGCTTACTCGGAAGACTTACTCGGAATTATCTACTTCCCACCACACCGCGAACCGATTCAATCAGCTTGGCCGAATCATAGCCAATGCCGTCTTTGAAAACGGTTTCCACATTTTCGATGTCTTCAATTTTTGTCGAGGGATCGCCCTTGATCACAACCAGGTCCGCCTGTTTGCCCGGGGCAATTGTTCCGATGCGGTCCGCCTCTCCCAGAAACTGTGCCCCGTTCGCGGTCGCAATGTGGATCGCTTCCAGCGGCGTGAATCCCGCCTCCACCAGCAATTCCACTTCACGCTGATCGCCGAAGCCCGCAATGACACCGCCTATCCCCGTGGGATCAAGGCCAGCAAGTAACAATCCGCCTGCCTTGGCGAACGCGTATTCGAAATCCAATTCTTTCTTGAACGCGGCGGGCCACGGAGACACATCGCTGCCATACAACTGGCGCGTCCGCGCTGAATCGCTGGACCGTACTCTTCGCTCCAGTACCGCACTGCGAGCGTCCGGCGAAAGTGCATCCAGCACGCGTTTCTGCATGGCCGGTCTGCCCGGGAAACTTCCCATCTCAAATACCGGGAGAGTCGAAGTGACAGCGACATGATGCTGCACCAGGTACAAGATCAGCTCGTGCAGCGGGCCAGCATTCGTATCGAGCTTCGACATCAGAATGGGATTCTCGGGCTCCTCCGGGCATTCTCCCGCTTTTTTTCCAGGAAGGAATTCGGTATCCACGAACAGGCCGTGCTCCAAATCGTCAATTCCGAGATCGGCAGCCTCGCGAAATCCGATGGAGCACAAGTGTCCGGTAACTTTCGCCCCGCGTTTATGGGCGGCAACAATCGCGGCGCCAAGCTCCGCTGGAGTAATGAACATATACGCCTTGAAGCTGTCCACTCCTTGGTCAAGCCAGAAATTTACTGTTCGGGTCGCGTCCTCAGGTCCGGTGAGCTGGTGCATTTGAATGGCCCAAGAGCCCTTGCCCTCCAGATACGGGCCCGTAACGTGCATTTTCGGTCCGGGCATTTCTCCCGCATCGATGGACTTCTTGAGCTCCAGATCCGTGTACGGTTCGAGCGCCCCCGTGGTGCGAATCGTGGTCACACCACCGGCAAGATACAAGCGCGGAAAACTAAACGCCATCTCCCCGAAAACCCCGTTTCCCATGGGATAAAACATGTGATCGTGCATCCCGACCAAGCCGGGAATTACGCTGTAGCCGTGCAGGTCCAGGACTTGCGCGTTCTGCGGAACGCTGTCCGAACCGGGGCCGACCGACTCAATCTTCCCCTTGCTGAGAATGATCGTCTGATCTTCGCGTGCCGCAGCCCCCGTACCATCGATCACGCGCGCATGCGTAAGAACCACGACCGGCGCATTCACCTTCACAAACGGCTGTACCTTAGCCGAAAGAGTTTGACCCAGGAACATGACTCGGCACGCCAGCATCGAGAAAACCACAAGGATCAGTCTACGCATCCTTCTTTTCCTTTCTTCAACAGAGCAGGATTCTACCCGAGAGCAGAAGGGTAGGTACGAATGGATTGAGTTCTCTCGACCATCATCGCAACTCAGAACGGAGAACTGAGAACTGGCAACTGGCAACTGTTTCCCCCCTGCTAGAATCAAGAGTTATCCACTCGCTCATGGACGCCGCTTTCATTCGCAACTTCGCGATTATCGCGCATATCGATCACGGCAAATCCACGCTGGCCGATCGCCTGCTCGAGCTGACTGGATCGCTTACCGCGCGCGAAATGCAGGCCCAGGTGCTCGATTCCATGGACCTGGAGCGCGAGCGCGGCATAACTATCAAGGCGCACGCGGTCCGCATGGCCTACACCGCGCAAGATGGCCAAACTTATCAGCTGAATCTAATCGATACGCCCGGCCACGTGGATTTTTCCTATGAAGTCTCGCGCTCTCTGGCGTCCTGCGAGGGAGCTTTGCTGGTCGTCGATGCGTCGCAGGGAGTCGAGGCCCAGACGCTCGCGAATTCGTATCTCGCCATCAATCACGGCCTCGAAATTATTCCCGTCATCAACAAGATCGATCTGCAAAGCGCCGACATTCCGCGTACCAAAGAGATGATTGAAGGCGCCGTCGGCCTCGATGCATCCGACGCCGTTCTCATCAGCGCGAAGACCGGTCAGGGCGTTCCCGAAGTTCTCGAAGCCATTGTGAAGCGTGTACCTGCTCCCAAGGGCTCGCCCGACAACCGGCTCCAGGCGCTGGTTTTCGACTCCTGGTTCGACGCTTACCGCGGCGTCGTCGTGTTGACTCGCGTGTTTCAGGGCACTCTGCGCAAGAACGACAGGATTCGCCTCTGGTGGAACGGCACTACCTTTGACGCCGAAACTCTCGGAGTGCTTACGCCCAAGCCGGTTGAGATCGACCAGCTTGTGGCGGGCGAAGTCGGCTTCATCATCGCCAACATCAAGAATGTCGCGGACACCAAGATCGGGGACACCATCACTCACGACGCCAATCCCGCGCTCGAAGCCTTGCCCGGCTTCGAAGAGATCAAGCCTATGGTCTTCGCCGGTCTCTACACCGTCGATGCCCACGAGCACACCCAGCTGCGCGAGGCTCTCGAAAAATTGCGCCTGAACGATTCGTCCTTCTTCTTCGAGCCCGAAAGTTCGGTCGCGCTCGGCTTCGGCTTCCGCTGCGGCTTCCTCGGCCTGCTTCACATGGAGATCATTCAGGAACGCTTGGAGCGCGAATTCAATCTCGATTTGATCACCACCGCTCCCGGCGTGCGCTACAAGATCTATAAAACCGACGGCACCATGGTCGAAATCGACAATCCTTCCCGCTGGCTCGATCCCAGCGAAATCGCCAAGGTCGAAGAACCGGTCATCCTGGCCACAATTCTTACCAACGAAGAATACGTCGGCGGGATTCTCAAGCTGGTCGAAGAAAAGCGCGGCAAGCAGAAAACTTTCGAGTACGTCAGTTCCTCGCGCGTGATGCTTCACTACGAATTGCCGCTGAACGAAATCGTCCTCGATTTTTACGATCGCCTCAAGTCCGTCTCGCGCGGCTATGCTTCTCTCGACTACCACCTGGCCGATTACTGGGAATCGCCCATGGTGAAGCTAGACATTCTTGTCGCGGGCGAGCCGGTCGATGCGCTCTCCATCATCGTTCACCGCGACTTTGCCTATGAACGCGGGAAACTTCTGGTTTCCAAAATGCGAGAACTCATTCCTCGGCAGATGTTCGAGGTGGCGATTCAGGCCTCGATCGGCGCCAAAATCATCGCCCGGGAAACAGTACACGCGATTCGCAAGAACGTTATCGCCAAATGTTATGGCGGAGATATCTCGCGCAAGCGCAAGCTCCTGGAGAAGCAAAAAGAAGGCAAGAAGCGCATGAAGCGCATCGGCCGCGTCAACATTCCGCAAGAAGCATTTCTGGCCGTCCTGAAAGTCGGAGAGGGAAGTAACTAGGAAAGTCCAGAAGGGTGAGGACACATTGCAAACGGGCAAGAGACGATCAATCCTCATCGCCTCCGTCTTCGTCGTGGCAGCCGTGGTACTCGTCTTTGGGAAGATCTATATCATCCGCGACGATAGCGGCGCCGATTTGCTATGGAGCTCAAATGAAGCGTACTTATTTACGGGCGTGGCTCGCCGCGGTTTCCGAATAAGCTACCTGGAATATCCTTGGGTTGTACTCAAGGAACTACTTTATGGAGTCCGTCAGCCGGACGATCAACGAACCTCCCTCACCGTGCTTCACATAACAGTTTCTGGAGTGGAGCGCCATGTGGTCGAAGCCTCGGACGAAGAACAGGCCAATACCCCAGATTTGTACACACCATTCGAAGGCAACATCTACGCGAATTACCATGGTTCTCTCCAGAAATGGACCGGAAACAAATTCGAGCCGGCAACCGCAGAAGAGCAGCGCCGACTTGACGGAACCAATCGACTTGTTGCAACGGACATTGAGAAGGACGCTGCGGGATGGTCGAAGCGTGGCTTTGCGCAGGCAGTTAGCGACTATGAGTTTGCAGTCAACGTGGCAGGGAAGTTCACCGTCCACGTTACAAATAAACGCTTAGGCCGGAGCGCGGGCGTGCTCTCGGTGACTCTAGTTCGTCCGGGACAGCCTGTCGAGGATATCTGGCACGTCGATGGACGTCCCAGTACGGTCAGCAAAACGGAATACGAAAGGGTATTCAGGCGTTAGCGATCCGGCTAAAATACGGTCGCATCAGGAGTCCGCCAGACTCGAAGAAAACGATCGTTCCCATCAGCCTTTCCCTGCGAAACCGCGGCAAGAAGCGCATGAAGGCGAACCGAGCGGCACTGGTAATCAATGTAAATTCCAAACGAAAGAGAGTGGGGACAGCTGCCCTCGGCTGTCCAGCGAGCGCAGCTCGCGGGTCTCGAGTGTGAGCCTGTTTTCAACAGTTGACTTTTGGCTTGCCCGTCGAAAGAGTAGGTACCAACTGTGCTACGCTTCTGCCGTGAAGTCCTTTGCCGCTATTTCCTATTCAATCCCGAAGCAACACTTAGCGGTAATAGCCGTCGCCACTGCTATTTGGGGGCTCGGAAATCCTCGGCTTCGTGCGGCGGACAGACACTCCCCGTCCATCACAGTTCGGTTTGAACCGGTTATGGTAAATGGCCGAAATGCCTTCCACGTGATCGAGTCTTTTCGTATCCAGCAGCCAGATACAGAGATCATCGTCCCTACTCACTGGGGTAGCGCAACGCATCTGGAAGACCAGACGCAGAACCTCAAAATCGACTCACCCGGAGCGACCCTAACTAACCATCCCATAGATGCCGGTCAGAAGGTTCTCCATGCCCGTACCGGAGAACGCGTTCAGCTTAGCTATGACATCGTGCCGCAGCAAACGGAATGGTTTCGTCATCCGCAGGAGCACATGGCGGTCATTAACACGGATTATTTTCTCTTCAATCCGGAAAATGCGCTCGTCTATCCCGAAATGTCGAGTGCCGGGAAAGTAGACGTGACCTTTGATTGGCGTGCGCTGCCCAAGAACATTCCGGTTATTACCAGTTTCGGCATAATCCGAGACGCTGGAAAGCAGCGAGTGATCCACGCGAGAGCACCATGGCTTCAGATTCTCGACTGTTTGCTCGCCGGGGGAAACTTCCGCATTTCCGAAAGCAATGTCAACGGGACGAGCGTCGTGTTGGCAGCCAGGGGCGTCTGGAAATTCAGTGACGCAGATGCACTCAAAGACGTGCAGCGCATCCTTGAGGAAGAAAACCGGTTTTGGCATGCCGTTCCAATGCGCTATTTCTTGGTGACCCTTGCACCTTTCGACGAGCACTCGGGTGACAACGACGGCAGTGGTTTCTTGAATGCCTACATGCTGTTTCTCTCGCACGAGGACACGATGGACACCGAACGGTTGCAATTAATGGCACATGAGATGTTTCATCATTGGAATCCAGGCGGTATGGGGACGCGCGGTGCGGACGAAGTGGCCCAGTGGTTCGCCGAAGGATTCACTGTGTATTACGCAGGTGTGATTCCGCTACGCGGCGGCCTGACGACTTATTCGGAGTATCTCGATTACTTAAACCGATGGCTGCGCCGTTACGAACTCTCACCTCTTCGCGGCATGAAGGAAGAGGCTTGGAAAACGATGTCGCACTCTTCGGGAGAGGGTTACGCGTTATCGTATGAGCGCGGCGCAGCTATCGCTTTGTGGGCTGACTCAGCGATTCGTATCCGCAGCAAAGGTAGGAACTCGCTGGATAATGTGATGTTTGATCTGGTTCACCAGAATGAGACACAGGATCCTGCACCAGAGTTTACTGAGGAGCGGCTTCTCGCCGCATTCTCGGCATACCTGTCCGGGGAAGAAATGCAGCAATTGCGCCGGATGGCTATCGACGGTGTAGAAGTCGCTTTACCCGAGAAATTGAGCGGGTGCGCGCTGCTCCAGAGCGAGACGCAATCAGTCGTTGACCTGGGGCTCGACGAGGGCGCTAGTCTTGCGGCGAAACGCGTAACCGGCGTCGTGCAGGATGGTCCGGCCTATCGTGCAGGTATCCGGGATGGGCAGGAGTTATTCCGCTGGTCCGTATACCACGATGATCCGTCTAAGGACGCTCTGATGGGTGTGGTGATCGATGGGCAAAGAAGAATAATTTCCTTTTCGCCTAGGAAGCAGGTGCATATCGACCAATATCGCGCCGACATCAGCGGCGAAGCGGCTAGAAACTGCAGTCCATTTTGAGGTGTTCTAACCAACCGAAACAGTCCCTCGGTTCCGTTTTGGGGTGCAGCAGGAGCATCCAGAAGGTGCGAGATAAATCGCCATCTCACTCTTTGACCGGCTCTCGTTAATCTCTCCGTCTTCACCGAATCTCCCTCCCTCGGGTGTATCCTTCTCCAACTATGCGCACCCTAACCACAACCCTACTCTTATTCATAACCCTCGCCGCCACCGCACTCGCCCAACAGCCCGAGGCCAAGCCCGCCCCTAAACCGGAAGACACCGAAGTCTGGCAGCCCGAGCCCAAGGTAGTCACGCCCGGCGCCACTTGCGGTGCCGCCCCCTCGGACGCCATCATCCTTTTCGACGGCAAGAATCTCGACGAATGGGTCTCCGCGCAAGACCGCAACGCCCCCGCCAAGTGGACCGTCGCCGGCGGCATCCTCACCGTGGACAAGCCCTCCGGCAACATCGAGACCAAGCGCACTTTCAAGAACTATCAACTCCACATCGAATGGAAAATTCCCGAGAACGTCACCGGCTCCGGCCAGCTCCGCGGCAACAGCGGAGTCTTTCTCGCCTCCACCGGCCCCGGCGACGCCGGCTACGAACTCCAGGTCCTCGACAACTACAACAACAAAACCTACGTCAACGGCCAGGCCGGCAGCATCTACAAGCAGGCCATCCCGCTCGCCAATCCCAATCGCAAGCCCGGCGAATGGCAAACCTACGACATCGCCTGGACCGCCCCCGTCTTCAACCCCGACGGCACGCTGAAGTCGCCCGCCTACGTCACCGTCTTTTTCAATGGAGTGCTGGTCGAGAATCACTTCGAACTAAAAGGCGAGACGCGCTACATCGGCCCGCCCTTCTACAAAGCTTTCGACGGCGCCCCGATCAAACTCCAGGCCCACGGCGACCCCAGTCCACCCATCAGCTTCCGCAACATCTGGGTGCGACCGCTCGACTGATTTCTGTTGCGCTCGACCGATTTCTGTCCGGAAAAGGCAAATGTCGAGTTGGCTGGGGCAGCAACTAATTCGACCGTTCGTGACCAAGCTGCGCTATTCGCGCCATCACCAAAAGACCGATTGTTGCGATCAGATCTTTGCCTTAACAGCGGGAACAGAACTGAAGGAAGGATGCCTAAAATTGGGCCGAAAACCAAAGTACCAGAACTCCAAAATGTGCAAATCTCAAAACCGAAGGCCTACGGACTTCGTCCAGTTCGTGACAATGTTAATGATTCATGAATTGCATAACTGGTTACTGTTCATACTCTTAAAGCCGGCAGAGATCTCTTTGTGAAACCGACCGATCGGTCGTCGCCGAAAGCAATTTCGAAAATGGTTTTCAATTCCACAAAGTTTTCCACAGGCAGGCCTGCCAATTTCTGCGAGGGCCGCAAATACAACGTCCTGCGGGACTTACGGCGGCCACTCTAGGGTCTTTGCTGTAGGCCAAGCCTACTCTTCGCCGCCACTGTCCCCCTCGGCAAGTGACTCAAATCTGGTGCTATTTTTCAGGAAGGCCATTCTGATTTTTCCGATCGGACCATTCCGCTGTTTGGCAATAATGATCTCGGCCTTGCCCTGTAATTCAGGGTCGTCCTGCTTATAGATTTCTTCCCTGAAGATGAACATTACCAAGTCGGCATCCTGCTCGATCGATCCCGACTCTCGCAGATCGGCCAGTTGCGGACGATGATCTCCACCACGGCTCTCCGGAGCGCGGCTCAACTGCGAAAGCGCAATCACCGGCACGGCAAGTTCCTTCGCCAGGGCCTTCAGACCCCGAGAGATTGCGGAAACTTCCTGGGTACGATTTTCGAATCGCTTCCCGCCGCCTGACATCAATTGCAAGTAGTCCACGATGATCAGATCGAGCTTGCCGCCCTGTGCCTGCTTCAACCGCCGGGACTTCGCCCGCATCTCGCTCAGAGAAATGCCAGGAGTATCGTCGATAAAAATCGGAGCATGCGCCAGTTGCTCCATTGCCCGCACAACTTTTTTCGTGTCATCCTGCCACAATGAACCGGTGCGCATCTTGTGGGCATCGACTCGCGCCTGCGAACACAACAAGCGCATCAGCAGCGCCTCGCGCGACATTTCGAGCGAGAACACGCCCACTACCTGCTGATCCTCGATCGCCGCATTCTCCGCGATGTTCATCACGAACGCCGTCTTGCCCATGGAAGGCCGCGCCGCAATGATCACCAGATCGGAACGCTGCAACCCCGACGTCATCTCGTCCAGATCGGTGTAGTGCGTCGCCAGTCCCGTGATCCGCTGGCCGCGCTGCAACAACGCATCGACCGAGCCAAACGATTCGCGGACGATCTCCTGCACGCCCATGAAACCGCGCCCAATGCGCTTGTCCGAGAGCTGAAAGATGGCGGCCTCGGCGTCGCTCAAAACATCTTCGGCGGCGTCTCCCTGGTCCGATGCTCGCGCGATCGCCGTGTTGGCCGCGGAAATCAGCCCGCGCAGCAGCGCCTTGTCGCGAACGATCTTGACGTAATGCTCAATGCTGGGCCGGTCGGGAACGCCATCGACCAGGCTCGACACATAGGCCACGTCGCCGATCGGTTGCAGATCCTTGTGCCGGTCGAGTTCTTCGATCAGCGTGATCATGTCGATCGGCCGCGACGACTCTGCCAGATCGACCATGCGCGAATAAATGCGGCGATGCGAGTCCAGGGAAAAATCCTCGATCCGCAAATGCTCGGCAGCCTGGTTATAGGCAAAGTTGTCGAGCAGGATCGCGCCCAGAATCGACCGCTCCGCCTCTACGTTCGCCGGAAGGCTGCTGATGCTGTAGTCGGTGGTAGCCATGGACGTATACCGCACTCTGCTCTGTTCTTATGTCCCAGCATAAGCGAATATAAAGCGAAATGCCAAATCAGTTGTGAAGAAGCTGTGCAGGTCCGCGATATGTTGTGGAAACCGTTAGAAAAGAAGTCCGTTACTGGGAGCGGTTCTCCAGATCGACTAGCAGTGCGATGAAACGCCGTGGCTAAAAGCTATAAAGTTAAAAGCTAAGAGCTAAAAAAATGCGGCCCGGGCCAGCCACCCGAGCCGCATCGAACGTGGATTCCTGCTCTAGCTGTCACCGCATGACGGTGGAATGACGGCTTCGGCCCGACAGCGCTCCAAAGGAGTGCCGCATTTGCCAAAGCCAGTTGCGGATGCGTCACCTCGCGATCACGATCCTACAACCCTACGGTTGGCCAGCGGCCCAGTTCCCGCCCCGAAGAGCGGAGTGGGGGAGGAGAGCCGCAACGCCCGGGCAACCAGTTCGCGCTTGCGCGCGTTTTCTGGATTCCCCCCGGCAATTCACCCTCGAGAATCACCGGCTGCCGCTGGCTTGCCGCAATCATCGGGCAAGTTCAGAAACTCTCACGTTTCACTGCCCCCACTCTCAGACAGTTCGCCACGCCCCGCAATACAAAAAAGCCACCCCATTGTGAAGAAGCTGTGGACGATGAGACTTACTTGTGGAAACCGGAGGAAAACGAAGAACTAATCTCGCCGGGGCATTTACTCCAATAACTCGCAATGCTCACGTAGGGACAGCCGCCTCGGCTGTCCAGCAACGGCGAAGCCGAGCGGCAAGCGCCAAAGTTGCTGCCCCAGACGGTCGTTCCTTCCACCGATTCGAAACGGAATTCATTTGCCCGGCATTGCTAACCCCTATTCCGTCGTCACGGGAATCCTCACGCTCACTGTCGTCCCAACCGAGCCCGAGTCGATCTGAAATGTCCCCCCGAACTGACGTACCCGCTCCTCCATGCCCCGCACTCCGACACCAACCTGAGCCGTGGCCAGAGCCTTTCTTTTCTCGGAAGAAATTCCCTTGCCCCCGTCGACGATCTCGAGCTGCACCATGTCCGGCGATCGAATCAGACGAATCTTCGCCCACGGACTGCCCGAATGACGATGAATGTTCGTCAAACCCTCCTGCACCAATCGAAACACGACCATTTCCAGCGCTCTTGGCAATCGGCCTGCAGGCTCACGCAGTTCTAAATCAACCGCAATGGTGCTCCGTTTCGAAAAGCCATCCACGTACCATTGCAGCGCCGACGTGAGTCCAGCCTCATCGAGCAGAGGTGGATGCAGAAGGTAAGAGAGAGTGCGGATTTCCTTAGACAAATCATCCGAAAGTTGCTGGCTCTGCTCCACCAGACGAATGATCTTGGGATCCAGATCTCTGGCAACTTCGAGCAGCGCGGAAAAATTAAACCCCATCGCGACCAGAGTCTGCCCCGCGTGATCGTGTAATTCGCGTGCCATGTGCCGTCGTTCTTCGTCCTGAGTACGCAACAATCGCCCGGTAAGTTCCCGTAGGCTGGTTTCGGCGCGCTTCCGATCCAAAATTTCAGCTTCCAGGGCGGCCGTGCGTTCCGCTACTTTCTTCTCCAATTCTTCGTTGGCGGTTCGCAGCGCCTCCTGCGCGGCCTTAAGCGAAGTAAGGTCCGTCACAAATGCCGCAACTTCCGGATCGCCCCCCGCGGAATCGATCGCCGCTGCTCCGATCAGAATCGGCACCCGGCGCCCATCTTTCGCGACGTAGGCTTTTTCATATACGTCGCAACTCCCTTGCGCGCGAAGTTGCTGAACTGCGCGAGCATCGGCCTCTGCGTATTCTGGTGGAGTAAGAGTGTCCCAACGCACTTTGCCCGCGGCCACGTCAGCCTCCGAATAACCTAACGTTTTCAGGAACGCCGGGATTCACATAGTTCAGCCGCCCACGCAGGTCGCCGATGACGGTTCCGAAAGGATTGGCTTGCGCCAGGCGGCTAAACCTCTTGGCAGCCTCAGCCACTTCAAGCTTGTGAACCTCGTTCTGCAGAAGTCCGGCGATCCGGGCTCCTACCAACTCCAGAAAAGTCCGGTAGCTATCGTCGAAGGGCAAGCGCGGGCTGAGGCCGAACACAAGAATCGACTGCACCGGCGATGCGGGCATTCGCAGCGGCAACAAGTAGGCCTGTGTCACCGGCTCCGGCCAGGGCAGAAAGATGAGATTGCCGAAGCGCCCTTGCAGATCCCATCAGCAACGGCGTCTGAGATTTTACGATTTCCACCAAAGGCCAGTGCTCGGCATCGGCTGGCTTCCCAGCGGAAGGCGTGCTCACACCTCGGAGAACCTCTCCATCAGTCAACAGATAGAGCGCGCAAATGGCAGGTCAGCCGAATCGTCCCCTAACTTGCCCACAAGATCTGCGCCAAGCTAGTAAAGACAAAGATTGAGATTCTGAATCTGGTCATGCCCCGGCGTGTCGGCCGCGACCCCAAGCAGAGTGCGCAAACGCCGTTCGCTCAGTACCTGCTCGGTGGTCTCACTGCAAACCACCAGGGTTCCCTCAACGTTCCCCTCTTTGTTCCTGAGGGGGCTGTAGCTGTAGGTCCAAAAGACTTCCTCCAATTTTCCGTTGCGATTGATAGGGACCAATTGGTTTATATTCCAGGTGGATTCGCCCTGACCCATCACAGCTTCAATTTGTGGGCCGATGATAGGCCATATTTCCGGCCAGCAATCGGGCCAGCGTTGGCCTAAGGCCGACGGATGTTTGTCGGCGCGAATACTCGGCCGATATCCATCGTTGTAGAACTGAATCAGGTCCGGACCCCACCAAAGAAACATGGGATGCCGCGAGGCCAGCAACATGTTAACCGTAGTCACCAGGGTATCCGGCCAGGTTTCAGCCGGGCCGAGTTGGGTCCTCGTCCAATCGAACTCACGAATCAGTTCGGCCATTTCGCCGCGGCCAATAATTGGAGACACGACGCCGCCGCTGATCGGACGAGATTGGAATCCTCTTGCGACGAGATCTCTTCGATGATGGCGACGCGTTTGAACCGGATCGGCCCATAAGGGAATCGGACTGCCTCACTAAAGTAGCGCTTGGTTTGGGACCCGCGATCGCCAAGAGTTTCGCGATCGATGCGAACACATCCGAGATCGGGGGTATTTCTCCTATTCCGCCGCGTAAATCTCCTGGAAAGGTTTCATCTCCCGCTTCGGAAGCATGGTTGACCACGCGAAAGTGGACCATGCAAAATGTTGAAGGACGCTAGGGCGGACGATGTCCGACCCACGTACCCTAGTCCCTTACCCCATCCATAAACGCCCGCAACTTCCGCGAGCGCGACGGATGCCGCAGCTTGCGCAGCGCCTTGGCCTCGATTTGGCGGATGCGTTCGCGAGTGACCGCGAACGACTGCCCGACTTCTTCCAGCGTGTGCTCGCTGCCGTCTTCGAGACCAAAGCGCATCTTGATGACTTTTTCTTCGCGCGGGGTCAGCGTCCGCAGGACCTGTCCCGTCTGGTCCTTCAGGTTCACGTTGATCACCGCCTCGGCCGGAGAAACCACAGCGCGATCTTCGATGAAGTCGCCGAGATGCGAATCTTCTTCCTCGCCGATCGGCGTTTCAAGAGAGATCGGCTCCTGCGCGATCTTCAGCACCTTACGCACTTTCGCCACCGGAATATCCATGCGCTTGGCAATCTCTTCAGACGTGGGCTCACGCCCTAACTCCTGCACCAGCTGCCGCGAAGTGCGGATCAGCTTGTTGATGGTCTCGATCATGTGCACCGGGATGCGAATCGTGCGCGCCTGGTCGGCAATCGCGCGGGTGATGGCCTGCCGAATCCACCACGTGGCATACGTGGAAAACTTGTAACCGCGGCGATATTCGAATTTGTCGACTGCCTTCATCAGGCCGATGTTGCCTTCCTGAATCAGGTCGAGAAACTGCAGTCCCCGGTTCGTATATTTCTTGGCAATCGAAACTACCAGGCGGAGGTTGGCCTCAATCAGTTCACGCTTGGCGTGCTCCGCGTCCATGTCGCCCTGGATGATCTCGCGCTGCGTGCGCTTGAGCTCCGGAAACGACACTCCGGTTTCGAGTTCCAGTTTTTCGACTTCGCCGCGAATCGCACGCGCTTGCCGGCGATATTCTTTTTTCTGCTCTTCGCTGCGAGTGGCGTCGGCCTTGCGCTCCAGGTTTTGCGTCTGCCGGTCGAGCGAACGCATGCCGTCGACTGTCTTGTTAAGGCGTTCAATCAGCCGCTTCCGCTCGGCGTTGGTGAAACCCAGTTTGCGCACCGCCTGCGACACCGCAACAATGCCGCGCGCCAACCGGCGGCGAGCCCGGCGATGATCCTTCGGTTTCTTCTTCAGCGAAACTTCGGCGTATTTCTCTTCGAGCAGCGCGGCCTTCTTGTACAGCTTGGCCATGTCGTCGATTTTGCCGGTGAACTCGTTCAGGCGATTCTGCAGGATCTCATCGGTGATCTCTTCTTCATCGAACGTCACCACTTCCTTGATCGAGCGCACGCCCTTCTTGAGGTCCTCGCCCATCGCCAGCAATTCGCGAATCACAATGGGGGACCGTGACAGCGCCTTGAGCACGCGCAGTTGTCCGCGCTCAATGCGCTTAGCGATTTCCACTTCGCCTTCGCGTGTCAGCAGCGGCACAGTCCCCATCTCGCGCAAATACATGCGGACGGGATCGTTAGTTTTTTCCAGAGCTCCAGGGGTCAGGTCGAGCTCAACGTCTTCCCCTTCTTCGGATTCGTCAAATTTTTTATCGAGCGTGGCCGAAGGCAGCTTTGGGCCTTCCAGCACGTCGATTCCTTGCGTACCGATCGTCGTCAGCAGATCATCCAGGTCTTCGGGACTGTGCACATCGTGCGGGATCAGGTCGTTGACCTGATCGTAGGTGAGATATCCCTTCTCTTTGCCCGTATCGATCAGCTTTTTAATGTCATCGAACTTGTCGTCAAGAGCCAAAAGGTGTGTCCTTAAACTTCGTTATTCCGCTCCACAGGAGCGTGTGATACAGTTCCTTCAAAGGTGGGAATGTGGGTAGTGCGGGATTGCGCGCCTAGCACAAACTTACAGATTTTAGCACATAAGTGCTGTACCGTCTAACAGTTGCCCGCGCCCTATCTCTCCCATACCTGCCGCTATCTGCAATTCTCTTAAATACTTAGATGGCTTCCAGCGGCTTTTTGTTTCACGCTGTTTTTTTTGTTCCCCCGCCTTCGAACCATCTTCCGCCAGACTGCCTTCGGCCAAACCCGGATCCCGCAGTGCCCGGCTGATTCGCTCCAATTCTGTGAGCAGTTCGCGCAACCGCTCCTTGTCTGCAGCCAGACCGGGCTTCTTGAGTTCACGCTGGACATCTTCCTGCCGCCGGCGCAAATGAATGCGGCGCAAGGCTCGCACTGAAGCCTCCAGCACCTCCGCCGTCAGTTCTTCGTCTTCCTTCAGCAAAATCGACGCCAGCATCCGGCGATCGCTCTCCGTGGCTGGTACCTCAAGCACATCGGCATAATCGCGGTCCGCATTTAACCGGGAATCGTTGAGCAGGGACTCAGCCAGCGATTCGGTCGCCAGCCCGTGATGCAGCGCTTCGTTCTGCAGCACAAACTGCGCCTGCCGCGCCGGATCGAACTCCTCGTCTTTGCCACCTCGGGCGTCATCGCGCGCGGAAATGATGATCCTCGCTCGGGCTGCATTTGCCGCACCGAGGCCAGCGCGCGGATCAAAACTTTTTCCGCATCCGTGACGTGCGCCTCGGCAGTGGCTTTGACCACGGATGTCGACCGCGTCCCCGCCGCATGCCGCAATTCCTGCCGCAACACCGCCGAATCGATCCCCAACTTCTGTGCGATCTCCTGCGCCAGTTCGTCGCGCACAATCCGGCTGGGCACGCGCTGAATATGCGGCAACAGATAATTCACCGCCTTGTGCTTGCCCTCGCCGCTGCGCACCGGAAACTGCGAACGCGCCCGCTCGATCAGGTAATCAAAATATTTTTGCGAATTCTTCAGCGCCGCTCTGTACGCTTCCTTGCCCTTGTGCCGAATATAGAGATCCGGGATCGAATCCCTGCTCCAGGGTCAGCACCTTGATCTGAAATTCTTCTTCAACCAGCAAGCCTAGCGTGCGCTCCGTCGCCTTCGCCCCCGCCGTATCAGGATCGAAGTTCACCACCACATTCTTGCTGAATCGTCCCAGTAGCTTGGCTTGCAGCTCCGTGAACGCCGTCCCCGAACTGGCGATCACGTTGTGAAATCCAGCGGCATAGACCGAAATGCAATCCATCTGCCCCTCGACCAGAATCGCATAGTCAAACTTTTTCACCCATTCCTTGGCCACATCCAGATTGAACAGTACCCGGCTCTTCGAATAGATCGCAGTCTCCGGCGAATTCAAATACTTTGGCCCCGATTTTTCATCCGTAGCCAGCGTCCGCCCCGTAAACGCAATCACTTTCCCCGCCTCGCTCGCGATCGGGAACATGACGCGGTTGCGGAACTTGGAGTACATTGCGGCGGCTTCCGGCTTCCGGCCTTCGGCTTCCGGTCTCGGGGTCGAGTCAAAATCCCCGCCCTGTCCGTCCAAAGAGCGGACGGACAAGGACGGGGCACCCGCCTCGTTGTTCACGGCGTTTTCCGGAAGCCGAGAGCTCGAAGCCGGAAGCCGCTCCTCCTGCTTCCACGAAAACAACCCACTCTCCCGCAACACCTCTTCGCTGAATTCCTGCTTCAGACGATCGCGCAGAAGAAATCCCGAATCCGGCGCGTAGCCAATGCGAAAGCGCGCAATCATTTCCTGATCGAGCCCGCGTCCCGCCAGATATTCCCGCGCCCGCGCGCCTTCGGGACGCCGCAAGCACTCCTGAAAAAACGCCACCGCCCGCTCATGCACGTCGAGCAACTGCCCTCGCAGCCGCGCTTCTTTGGCTTCTCCCGGAGTCGAATAGGCAGCCTTGGGCAGCGGAATCCCCAGCTTCTGCGCCACCATCCGCACGGCTTCGGGAAAGGTGATGTTCTCGATTTTCTGCACAAAGCTGAACACGTCCCCGGAAACGCCGCAGCCAAAGCAGTGATAAAACTGCCGCGTAGCATGCACCGAAAACGACGCCGTCTTCTCCCCATGAAACGGACACAGCCCCGAATAATTCTGCGCCCCCGCCTTCTTCAGCTTGATGTAATCGCCAACAATGCGGACAATATCCGCCTGCTGCTTGACCGTGTACGCGAAATCGCCAGGGTTCGCCATTTAGAGATGGAGTTCTCCGTAGGAATTGTGAGGCAAAAAGCAGCTGATTGGAATATACGCGAGAGGGATTGCTGTGGAGAAGCTGTGGAAAGGACGATGCAGGTGTGGACGGCAGAGGAAACTGTGCCGAAAATACGGCTTGTAAGTGTTAACGCTACATTGTCAAACTTTACGTAGAAAGATTCAGCAATTCTTGAATTGAGTTTGACAGTTTACTCTTCTCCGTCCACATCAATTCCTGAGCCGGCTCCGGCGATTGCGTTCTCAAGTTCTCGCTCCGCCGCCGACTCCTCCGGAGTCATGTTCTCGTAGTAAGCCTCGGTAGCGCGCTCAAGAGGCGTCTTGAGTTTTTTCTTAGAAAATTTCATTTTCGTTTAGACGATTCTAGAAGTTTAACTCCACCACCGTCGCCCCACCGCCCCCTTCATTCTGCGGAGCCTCGGCCACCGACGCCACATGCGGATGCTGCTGCAATAACTGCCGCAACGCTTTGCGCAGAATGCCCATGCCACTGCCATGCACCACCCGCACCCGCGGCAGCCCCGCCAGAAATGCCCGGTCCACAAACTTTTCGACTTCCCGCGAAGCCTCGTCCACGGTCCGGCCGATCACATTGATCTCGCTGGGCACGTTCGCCCCTTCGTTTTCGAGCGAGACGGAAATCCCCCGCGCCCGCGCCGCCTTCACCGGAGAATCGCCCACCGCGGCCTGGCGCTCGCCAGCACCTCGGCGATATCATCGCGCGCGATCTTCATCTTCATCGCGCCCATCTCCACTTCAAAGTGATTGTCATCAACCTTGCGCACGACCCGCGCTGGACGTCCCGTCGATTTCAGCTTCACCGTGTCGCCTTCAGCAAACTGCTTCACCACCTGCGGCTGCGCGTGCGGATCGCCCTGGTCCGCCCCGGTGGAGTGCGCCACCACGCTCGAATCGAACTGCTCGCGAAACTCTCGCCGCAACTTCGCCATCCGGCGCTCGGCATCTTTCGAAAGTTTCTGCGCCGCCGCCCGATCCTGAATCGCAGTCACCGCCTCGCGCGCGTGATATTCAAAGTCGCGCAACACACTTTCCAGCTTCTTCTCCATCTCGCGGATTTTGGCTTGCTGCTCTTTGCGTCCCTCCGCCGCCAGATGCGCCTTCTCGCGTTCCAGTTCCTGCTCGCGCGTCTTCAGGCGCAAGCGTTCATTTTCGGCCTCGCGCAGATCGGCGTGAAGCTTGTCAAGAAATTGCCCCACATCGCGAGCCTGCGTCCCGAGTTCGACCTGCGCGCTGTCGATGATCGCCGGATTCAAGCCCAGCCGCCGCGCAATGTTGATGCCCGCCGAAGCCCCCGGCACGCCGACTTTCAATTCATACGTCGGCTGCAGCGTCGCCTCGTCAAATCCCACCGACGCGTTCACCACGCCCGGAGTATTCGCCGCGTAAACCTTCAGCGAAGTGTGATGCGTCGAAATCACGGTCATGCATCCGATGCCGCCAAAGTGTCCGGCAATCGCCACCGCCAAAGCCGCGCCCTCTTCCGGATCGGTCGCCGAGCCCAGCTCATCCAGCAGCACCAGCGACTGCGCGGTCGCCGTGCGCGAGATGAAATCAATGTTGGTGACGTGCGCCGAAAAGGTGGAGAGATTCTGCTCGATCGACTGATAGTCGCCAATGTCGGCGAGCACAGCGTCGAACACCGGCAACTCAGCCCGATCCGCTGGCACCGGAAGCCCCGACTGCGCCATCAGCGCCAGCAGGCCAACAGTCTTCAGCGTCACAGTCTTACCGCCCGTGTTCGGCCCGGTAATGATCAGTTGCCGCCGTTCGCCTTCCAGTTCGACGCTGACCGGCACCACAGCGACGCCTTTGAGTTTCAGATTGCGCTCCAGCAGACGGATGCCGCGCATTATGAAGCAGCAACCGGCTCGTGTGGGGACGGCGCCTTCGCCCGTCCAGCCTGGGCGAAGCTCGGCTCCCTCTCCACCGCTCTCGGAATCGTCGCTACTCTGAGTCAATGTAACCGCCACGCAGTTGTAGTCTTCCGCAAAGCGCGCCTTGGCAAACTGCAGTTCCAGTTCGCCCAGCACATCGACCGCCGCCAGAATTTCCGCCGCCTGCGCCCCAATGCGCTGCGTCATTCCAGCAGAATGCGGTGAATCTCCGCCAGCTCTTCTTCGAGCAATCGCACAAGTTCATTATTCTGCTCGATCGTCTCCAGCGGCTCGACGAACACCGTCTGCCCGCTCGAACTGGCGCCGTGCACCACCCCTGCACGCGCCGCTTCTGCTCCACCTTCACCGGAATGACAAAACGTTCGCCGCGGATCGTGATCAGCTCATCCTGCACCGTGCCACCCTCGGCCAGCCGCCGCAAATATCCGCGCAGAGATTCCTGAATCGAGCGCCGCTGCTTTTCAATCTCGCGGCGAATGCGAGCCAGTTCTGGCGAAGCCTTATCTTCCAAGGTTCCATCAGGCTGGATCTTGTTGCGGAAAAACCGCAGAAACTCCGTGAAGTCGACGATCTGGTCCGAGAGCATCCGCACTTGCTGCCAATCGGACTTCATGTTCGCCGGCGGATGCAGCGCAATCTCCCGCCATTCCGCCGCGCGATCCACCACCAGTATCACGTCGCGAATCTCTGTGGTCTCCAGCGCGGCTCCCGCGATGCGCGATTTCTCGACCAGCAGGCCGATCTCGATCAAGCCCGGAAAAATCAAATCGTCCGCCCACGCGCCGGAATTCCCGAATCTCGGCCGCCAGTGTCCTGCTGGCTCTCAATCCAGTCCCGATCGGTCGAGGGAGTGAGCGCGGCAATCCGCTCCTGCCCCAGAGGCGAAGAGGCGTATCCCCGCAGCAATTGCCGCAGAGCATCGAACTCCAGCACCCGCGCCGAACTATGCGCTAATTCACCAGGCATCGCATTTAATGGTACAGGAGCACAAAGCCGCATCGGCGAAGGAAAATTTCAAGAGCAGACGTTAAGAGGTTCCGGCAGAAAGGCTTGAACAGATTTAGGATCGAAGATGAATTCGCGGCAACCGCTTAAACTGCTGGCACGCAGCCGTGGTTACGCTCCCGAGCCAACCGCTCCGGCCACTTTCACCGCGAAACCGTGCAGTTTCAGCCGGGAGTCGCACTACGAACAGCGCCCCGCCTTCGCGTTTGTTCTGGCAGGTGATCTGGCCGCTGTGATCCTGAATCACGCCATACACCGCGCTCAACCCGAGCCCCGTACCTTTTCCCACCGGCTTGGTGGTATAGAACGGATCGAAAACCCGCTGCGGTTCGCGAATCCCCGGCCCAGTATCCGAAAACTGCAGCACGGCCTCTTTGCCCTGGCGTTGTGCGGTAATTTCCAAGGCCCCCCGCCCGTTCTCTTCCAGTGCGTCCATGGCGTTCTCGATGATCTCGACAAACGCCTGAAACAGCTGGTTGGCGTTGCCCTGCACCCGAGGAGAATCGGCGTCGATGGACAGGCCTACGCGGATGTTTCCGACAAGCGGCGCGACTCCAGCATCTGAGCGCGCGCTGCAGAAGCATGGTGACGTCTACGGGAATTTTTTCCCCCGGCGATTGCTGGGCAAAACTCAACAGGTCGGCGACCAGATCGCGAGTTCGCCGGGCCTGGTTCACGATCTTGCGCACCAGCGAATTCTGTTCGTCGGTGAGCCGTTCCTTCGCCCAGAGCTGCTCCGAATAACTCACGATCGCGGTCAAAGGGTGGTTGATGTCGTGCGCCGCTCCCGCCACCAGGTTGCCGAGGGAAGCCAGTTTTTCTCTTTGCACCAGTTCGCTCTGCAGACGCTTCTGACTCTCGTATCCCCGGCGCGACTCCTGCAGCAGTCCCATCAGCGCCTGGTCCTGGACATATTGCCGCAGGAACACGAATGCCCCCAACACCAACATCGCAACCAGCACGGTGGCAACCCGGAATACCCGCGACGGAGCGGCCGATTGGTCAAGCAGTACAGTCCACAGCCCCAGCACTGGCAGCGACAAGAGCGCCAGCATCGCCAGTCGCGGAACCACTTTCTTCCACCGCGGGTCCAAGCTGATCTCGCGGCTTTGCAGATCCCATTTCCGCGCCGATAAAGCGGTGGCAGCGATCCACGCCAGCGCGCCGATGAGCGGAACGTCATACAGGCTTCCCGAATAGTATCTGTCCATTCTCTACGGCCCAGCTCCAGGGCTCGCGAACCGACGCCGTACAGCAGCGCCAACCCCGCAAGAAGTGCAGATAGAGCCGCCGCCATCCGCCCGAACTAGTCCATGCCGCCAGCATCAACACCGCCAGCAGCAGGACATTTTCCAGCTGGTAGAGCCGGTTGTAGTATACGTTGTAAAGGGCTACGATTTCAGCACCACATACTGGTGCGGAAACACGATGAAGGCGTAAAGAAAAATCCACCATCCCAGCAGCATCAGAAAATTTCGCAGTCCGGAATGGCTTCTCCCCTCTTTCGCCGCAAATCGGGCCGCCAGGCCACGGCCGCAATGATGGGCACCGCATGGAAGAAAAGAATGATGTCAAAGACAGAGAGATCGGGAATCTGGCGATGCAGAAATAAATCGTGATAGGTCCAAGAACTTTGGTTGACACGCCCACAGCGAGAACCCGAGGGCCATCAGCACCCAGAAACTGCGCTCCGGCCCCGGTCGTGACCGAGCATTGCTCAACGCGATTCCAGCCGGCCACCAGCATCAGAGCCAGTCCCGAGAGATCGGCAAATGCGGTCAGGCCCGCGCTCTTATGCGGCGAGCAGCGACACCGCGGCAAAGGCCAGAGTGATCTCCGGCCGCCGCGGCAAACCAACGGTGGCGTTGGAACAGACTCATCCGCCCTAATTCTATGGCACCGAATCCGTCGATTCCGAGGACACTGCCGGAATACTCGCACGTTACTTTGCGTCACATCGGGTGCTCTCAGGTCCGATGCCTTCTCGAATCGTTCCAGCAGGATCCGACCAATCCTCTGGATGTTCTGTCAGAGGGAAGCGCTTTATCGCGCCTTCCCGGTGACCGCCATGGCATTCCCTGTGACCCGACTTCGACGCCTTCGCCGCACCGCGGAACTGCGCAACCTGGTGTGTGAAACTCGCCTGACGCCCGACGCTTTCGTCTATCCCATGTTCGTGTGCCCCGGTGAAGGCGTCCGCAAGGCAGTCCGCTCCATGCCCGGCGTCTTCAACCTATCGGTGGACGAAGCCGTGAAAGAGGCGCAGGAAGTGCATTCCCTAGGCGTGCCTTCGGTGATTCTGTTCGGCCTTCCGGACAAAAGATGAAGTCGCCACCGGCGCCTGGGCCGACGACGGCATCGTGCAACAAGCTACTCGTGCCATCAAGCGCGAGGTCCCGGGGCTGATCCTGATGGGCGACGTCTGCCTGTGCGAATACATGTCGCACGGCCACTGCGGAATCGTGAAGAGACGTTCAGCCCGCAATCCCTGGGCGCCGCCGCGCGGGACGCGATGCACTGCCCTCGCAGCGGGTGCTGGCGGTGAAGAGCAAAGAGGAAAAAGACAAGGCCATCGACAATGGCTTCCGCCGCCGCGCATGCCGCTCAGTCAAGTTTCGAGATCGTCAACGACGCCTCGCTCGAACTGCTGGCCCGCACCTCGGTCTCGCTCGCCAAAGCCGGCATCGACATCATCGCCCCCTCCGACATGATGGACGGCCGGGTCGCCGCCATCCGCCGCGCCCTCGACGACGCCGGCCTCATCAATACGCCGATTCTTTCCTACGCCGCCAAGTTCGCCTCCGGCTTCTACGGCCCGTTCCGCGAGGCCGCCGACTCCGCCCCGCAATTCGGCGACCGCCGCTCTTATCAGATGGATGGAGCCAACCTGCGCGAAGCCATGCGCGAAATCGAAGCCGACATCGAAGAAGGCGCCGACATGATCATGGTCAAGCCCGCCATGCCGTACCTCGACGTGATCGCCGCCGCCCGCGCCCGCTTCGACCTGCCCCTTGCCGCCTATCAGGTCTCCGGCGAATACGCCATGATCGAAGCCGCCGCCCAAAACAACTGGATCGACCGCGATCGCGTCATGATGGAATCGTTACTAAGCATCCGCCGCGCCGGCGCCACCATCATCCTCACCTACTACGCCAAAGAAGCCGCCAACCTGCTGGGGTGAGATCGCCAAGAGACCCGCCATACCTGACTCCCGATTCGGGAATTGTCCCAACTTTAATTTGCAGATTGGACCCCCTCGGCTCGCTCACCCCGTAGAATCTCGCATGCGGGCGGAGTTTAGAGGGTGTTGCCAGTGGGTACTGGACGCCGCCTGCGAAGCGGTCGAGTGGCTCATCAGCCATTACGGTTCGAGTCCGTCACCCTCTGTAGTCACTCGACAAATCGAAATGTGCTTGACTTCGCCGCGCCGCGAGTTATCCTAAAGATGCTTCGCAGGCGGTGTTCCAGTACCAATTCAGGCCCCGGATGACTACCGGGGCTTTCGTGTTTCCGGACCACACACGTTTTCCGTGTCACACACGCCCCAAGTTTTGTCATTCCGAGCAAAGCGAGGAATCTGCTCTCCGCCGACACCGTTCCACCCTAGACTGATCGCCCTGTTCCATTTTCCGAGATAATCCTCCACGCCACCTCTCCTCTCCCCTCTTTGTTGTAAGATGTCTCTCTTCCTCCACTCTCACGCATGGCAGAACTCATCTGGGACGGCAAGTACGACGAGCACGGCCACAAACGCGCTCCCGTTCGTATCGAGCTGCCCTTTCAAACCGTCGAGACCGTCAACGAGAGCGTGCAGCAGCGCCAGCGCACGCTGGAGCTCTCCTCTTCGGGCAACGACCCCGAGTGGCGCAACCGCCTCATCTGGGGCGACAAAAAGTACGTCCTGCCCTCGCTCCTCCCGCATCCCACAGCCTCAGGCAGAACCTATTGATCGATCTCAAATGGATCGATCTCAAGGATTGTTAAGTAGGTCTCAGATTTTTGCTGCCATAAGTTTTGCCGATCCCGGCGGCATGGCATCCCGGAAGCAGTAATTCCGCCGTGAAGCCCTCCTCAAAAGAAATCCCAAAAAACAGCTTGGATAGTTGCTCAATATGAGGTATTTTTGCCGACATCGAATTCGGAGCAAGGTCCGGCTCTCACCGCCTAGATCGGGACATTTCGGTTCGCGAGTTGAAGACACCCCTGCCTTCCGCGATAGATTCAAGGTGAATTGAGGTCTCGCCAGCTCCGCGAGGAATCCAGCCGTGAAATCTTCTCTTTGCCTGTCCGTCCTGGTCGCGCTTTCTCTCTTGAACTGCGACTCCTTCGCGAGTAGTGGGGAACTGCCCGCAGCCGCGCGCTCACAGTACTCCAACGCAGCCGTACTCTCTTCGGAAGACGAAACTCCCCCGGTCTCGTCGCAGTTCGTGATTCCAGGGCCACAGCGATCTTTTCTGCGCATGGCGGGGATCAGTCAAAAGATTTCGCCAGAAGAAGTTTTGCCCTTGCTGAGCCGGAATGTTTTTACCCAGGGTTTCGAAGGTTCCACTCGGCCAACAGAGTTCCTTATTCTCTTGAGGCGATACGTCGTACAGGCCAGGGAGTTGACGGAGTTAGCCGCCGGCACCGATATGGTGATTCGCGTTTCGAATTGTGACGAGGCAAAACCGCTTCTGCGCATTCTGGGTTATCGAACCCGGGCAAATTGCGGCGATCCTGAAACCTCCCTGCAAACAGAAGATCCGGAGAGGGCTTTTCTGGCCATTGATTCCGGGTTTCCCCTGCCCGAACTAGAGCAGACGCTGCAAGGCGGGAAACCTTTTGAGTATCCGTTCTCCTCTTCGCCTGTGCCGGTGCTCTTCGCCGAAAGCGACTGGACCAAGGCGAGTTCCAAGAATTTCAAAGAAAACAGCAGGGACTTGCTGGATACGATCCTGAATGATGCGGCGGTCGCGCGCCTGTATTGGGCCTTGTCTCGGCTTGACCCTGAAACCAGCAAGTCTTTGCAGCAGTCGATTGGCCTCGCGAAGCTGCTCCCTCACGCTGCAGTGCTTGATTTTTACGGGAGGAGTCTCTGCATCAGCGGGGACCGGGTCAACGTACCGGGAGGACCGGGAGCGGAAGCTGCGTGGAAAGATTTGGTCGGAGCGAGCCCAGCATCCCCTGCCTTATTTGTGTCCAGATTGCTGGCCAAGGATAAAGGTTGGCTGATCGCCTATTTCGACGTGCTTTCGCGGGTCGGTGGAGCACAGCAGGCATATTTTACTGACCCGCATCGTCTGCGTCTGTTCTACACGGGACTGCGCGCGCCAGATCCTTCCGTGCCCGCCACGAGAGGTTTCTACAGACCCGCACCTGCGCTCTTGCTTCTCGCCACTCGCCTTCAGCTGGACAGCAGCGGAAAGCCGCTCGTCCCCGGGAATCTCGAACTGTGGAAAGACATTCTGCTGCATGGTCACAACTCAAAGATCTTGCACAACTGGGGAAAACAGAGCTCCCGCCTGACGAGTCCGGATTATCTGGTGGAGATCATGTTCGCGCTGTCGCGGGCACCCGGCGATGGCGGCCCTCTGCAAACCTATATGACAATCAGCGAATTGGACAGCAGACGATCTCCCGAACATCGCCTGGCGCCAGCTACGGTTCGCTTGCTGGCTAACCGGTTCGAGGATTTCAGCGATCAGTATCGGATTTTTTCCGAATTTCCAGAGCTGACCGACGAATCCATCGTGCTGTTTCTGGACGTCGCTCGAGGGCTGAACAGCCTGCCCTCCGCCTCGCGCGGCAATGCAATCGGCACATTTCAGGCAAATGTTGGGATTTGGCAGATTCTTGCCCGCCAGGGGCAAATCTCGAACTCACACTTGAATGAGTCGTGGCAACAGGTGATCAAGCCTTTCGCCACCATTCGATCAGCCGCTCAGGTATACGACGCCGGGCAAAGTTCGTTGGGAGAATTATTCCGGTTTTCGATTGGCAAGGCTAGAGGCTCGCAAGACGAGATCATCGAGTTGCTGGCTGGACCTCGGCAGGATACTCCAGAGGGGAAACAGATGCACCGTGAGCTGGCCGGCAGAATTCGCTCGGTGCTGGACGATCAGCGGCTGGTCTTGCTTGACACCGTCCTGACGGTCGGGGACGCGTTGGCTGAAAAGGCGCGAGGGAAACAACCACCCGAGTACGCAGTCGTGCTGGCTGGCCAGACGCGCGAATTTGAGATGCCGCGGCCAATCTTCACCAATGGAGAGAGAACGGAGTGGGCTTCGGGAATCTACAACAATCATCACACCGATCTGCAGATGCGAGCCGACTTGCCGAAAGTCCTCAAGTCTCCGAAGGCCTCGCGCGCACAGATCGAGGACGCCCGGGGTCAGCTCGCCTCTTTCCTGCGAGATACCCTTGTCGGTTTGAACTATGCCTACTACGAACCGCCGGGCGCCCAGGCCCTGCATAATAATCCGCTGTTCGTCCGTTCCCACGATTTCGCCGGAGAGACGGTTGAGGGCATGAAGACACTCTGGCAGTCGCCGGAGCTTATGGGCGAGGGTTCGCCGGCGGGCGGAGGCGCCCACTTTGTCGGCTCACTGGTCGATCTGCCCTACGCTTTGGCCGGACTGGAGCAGGATTTCATTTCGCCGGAAAGTGTTCAAGCTCTGATCTGGAGAGAATTAACGCCGGAGCTATTGGCCTCAGCAATCCTGCCTCGTTGGTGGAATGTCAGCCCCTTGGAACTTCACGCGATCGCGTTGTATCAGCGGACCGGAGAAGAACTCCTGACCGCTTCCGAAAAGGACGAGACCCTGCGAAGCCAGGTACTCACAATTCTGTCAGGGCGACTGCTTCCGCAGCGTCTAAGGCAAGTCGAACAAGCCTTGCGCACAGGTCGCGCAGCAGAAATGCTTCCTCATATGATGCCGGCAGATACGTTCTATCTGGCGGCTGAGTTCCGAAGCAAATATCCGGAGGAACCTGCCATGTTGGGAACCGCCGCGCAGGAACTGCAAGACCTGTATCGGCAGCATCCCGAACAAGTCAGCTGGAAGCGCTTGTCGCATGATTTTGGCACCCCGCATCCGAGCATGGCTCAGAATTACGGCCTCGAACTGCTGAATGTAGCGCCCATGCCTCCGTTCTCTGGGCAGTCAAGCCGTTTCTTTGCGGAATCCTGGGACTCGCCCAATCTCTACTGGGCTCGCTTGGCCGATGAAGCAGGATATTCGCCCGTCATGCTGAACCGTTTCGTGCCGGAGCTCACCCGGATGATGGTGGAAAAGATTTTCGCTACCGACTTTGAGGATTGGCCGGCGCTTCTTCGCGCGATGCATGAAGCCGGAGCGGAATTTCGTGAAGGCAAGTTGACTTTGCGGTCGAAGATTAGCGCGGTTCGTCCTTGAGATGTAAGCCGAACAAGGAAGTGGAGGCTGAACCAAAGTCCGATCGACATATGCGGCGACCCTATGCAAATGAGTCGCAGATTAGGATCCTTGAACACATGGTAAGGAAATTGTTTGTACTGATTCTGGTCCCTTTGGGGTTCATATTGAGCGTTGAAACCGGCATCTCCGCTCAGGAGAGCCCGAACTTTCAGGTTGTGGTCAATATGGTTCAGTTGAACGTGGCGGTGACCGACAAGAAAGGAAATTACGTTACCGGACTGCGTCCCCAGGATTTTGCCATCGTGGAAGATGGAATTGTGGAGAAGACCGCCACCTTTGCTGAGGGCGACGAACCAGCCCGCAGGCTCGGCGAGTTTGCCGAGCAGGATTCGTCCGCTCCGTCGAATAACGCGGCCAGGCCCTCATCTGACGGTTCCTCGTCTCAGACCTTCGCCTCGGCAGTAAGCGGAGCAAATGTATTCGTCCTGTTTGATACCAGCGACTACATGTACCGGGGCTTTGTCTTCGCGCAAGACGCGATTATCGAGTTTATCCGCTCCCTGGGAGAGGCCGACAAGATCGCATTCTATTCATATAGCCGGGATCTTTCTCGCGCGGCCGCCCTCACTTCGGACCGGTCGCGGGTCTTGCGGGCGGTGCGCTCGACTGTCGCCGGAGATCAGGCGGCGCTCTACAACGCGCTCTTGCTGACGCTGAAAGACGCGGCTCAAAATACGGGCAGAAAAGTCGTAGTGGTATTCTCCAACGGCCCGGACAATTCCAGCGTGGTACCGCCCGAGGATGTCGCTGAATTTGCCCAGTCTGCCGGCGTTTCCATCTACATGATCAGCACACAAGAAGCTAGATTGGAGCCGGTGTCAACCGCGGTATTCGATCGCATGACCGCCGCGACTGGAGGCAAGGCCTACTTCGCCAAGAACTGGAGAGATGAACACCGGGCGTTCGCTTCCATCCGCGACGATTTGGCACATCTTTACTCCCTGAGTTACTACCCGAAGCCCAACGCCAATACCGGCTGGCGCGCGATCACCGTGAAACTCATAGGCGAGGACCGGAAGAAATATAAGGTGCGCACCCGCAATGGCTATCGTCCGCAACCGTCCCGCTTTTCAGGCGACGACAAAGCCACGCTGTCTGGGCTTGTTCCCGAGTAGGAAGGCCGTATTCTCTTTCTTCTTTGACCCAACTGAGTTCTGCTGGACTTGCGCGTTATACCTGGATCTAAGGGAGTAAGAACCTGGCGGAGAGGGAGGGATTCGAACCCTCGGTACAGGTGTTAGCCCGTACAACGGTTTAGCAAACCGCCGCATTCGGCCACTCTGCCACCTCTCCGGCGGAGCTACAGTTTACCACGGCGTCCAGTTTCGGCATGGCGGCTTCGTGGCGGGCTGCGGTGACGCTGGCTCATCGCACCTCGCTTCGAAGAACCGGGAATTTTGTTCGTGATTCGTAACGCAAAATGGTCCGCCGCAAATTTCGCGCCCGCTTCATGGACAATGCTCTCAATCCTGAGGGGGGAGAGCAGTGGCTCCGGACGACTGCCCGAGTTGCGGCGGAACTGGGTATGTTGCGAAGCCAGTGGACTTGAACGGTAAGTCCGATGGTGTCGCCTTTATCCGCTTGAAGTGTCCTGCCTGCGCGGGCACAGGCCGAAAGCATTCAATCTCACCTCCGACCGCCGGCTGACCGCACGGCCTGCGGTGCTTGCGAAACGTACGGAACCGGACCGCATGCTTCCCATCCTACGGGTTGGCGGTCCGGGCCGCACGGTTGAGAAATTCCGCCCTGATCCCTTTTCTCTTGAGTGCTATTCATCGATTTAAAGGGCTTTACACGACTGACCGTTCACGCAATCCCAGCAGTTTTGCTGCGGGTTCGCCGGCGGCTGGAGGATGCCGTCTCCACCCGATTTCGTCCGTTGGCTTTGGCGCGGTATAGAGCCTTGTCGGCGGCTTGCAGGACATGCTCGGGATCCGGCGCTTCTTTCGTAGAGGTCGCAACCCCGATGCTGATGGTTACGGACAGCGGCGCCGGAAAGGTTTCCTTCGTCAGTTGTCGGATCGCGTGGCCTTTGCGCGGCCGGCCACGAATCCTCTCGTTGCGGCGGTCCGGTCCGCGCGCGGCCTGGCGGCGATCGGTTCCTCGCATGTGGAATTCGGAGGATTCAATGGTCGCGCGTAACTGTTCCAGATGATCCACCACCTCAGGCGTGGTCTTTCCCGCAAAGAGAATGTTGAACTCTTCTCCACCGCAGCGGAAGGCTTGTCCCCCGCCGGTCACGCGTGCCAGGCCGGACGCGACCAGCCGTAGGACTTGGTCGCCGGTGTCGTGCCCGTAGGTATCGTTGAAGCGCTTGAAGTAATCGATATCCACCACCGCAATTGAATAGGGAGCCTGCAAACGCAGAAGCGCATCGTTGAGGGCGCGGCGCGAGGGCAGGGTCGTAAGTTCATCGTGATAGGCGAGAAGATAGGAGTTCTCGACGATCGATGCGGCGAGAATACACGCTGCGGTCGCCGAATATATGGTCGAAGTGCGAACCGTCGTAGTAAATCGCAGCGACAGGAAAAAGGCGGACAGCGACCACAGCAATGCGCTGTCGATCGGCTTCCGGTTGAACAGGAACCGTATTAGCAAGAAAATGCCGGCGCCGGCGAATACCAACAGTGCATAGGTCGGTAAGAAGATGGGGAAAGAGATTGGCGCCGCCAAATGATGAAGGCGAGCGGCGGACGATGGCGGTGTCTCCGCCGAGCGGCAGAGCACGGCCACGATGACCGACTGCACGAACAGGAGCAGTCCGACGGGCGCCATGGCAGGAACGGTGAACCCGCGCTCTTGCATCAGTGCGATGAGGACGAAGTCCAGCGGCACCAATACGGCGACTGCCTGCAGAGCGATCCATCCCGCGGTTCCCGGCGAAACATGTCCTCCACCAAATAGAGCAACGGATGCCTGGGCCAAGAACAGTATCAGCAAGGCGAAGAAGGTGCGGCTGGAATGAAATCGCCACGCCAGCAGCATTCCTCCGATCAGTGCGCAATAGTAAAGGAAGCTGAGTGCGGCTAGCGCCAGCGTGACCCAACCGGAATAGACCAGCACCGCAACTGCCAAGAACAGTAGCCCGCCGGGCACGACCAGAGACTTCAGTGTCGTTTTACTCCACATCCGCAGGATGACTCCGAGTCGAAGAAACTCCCTTCGGATTATCTCTGGAGAGCCAGCCTCCAAAGAATTGGCCGCCTAGGTTCGTAGTAGAAAGAAAATTCCTGAATGCCGGCTGATTCCGAGTTCCTCTTTTGAAACGGAACACCATTTCTGCACCCAGAGACCTTTGGATGGGCTCAGTTTTGGCTGCAGTTGAGCGGTTTCTAACTAGACTGGCCTTATCGGATTAAGGACGGTTCACCTGATGCGAATTCTTATCGCGGAAGACGATGAAGCGCTGGCCAGATTCGTTCGGCAGGGGCTTGAAGGCGAACACTATTCGGTGGACGTTTTTCCGGATGGCGAACAGGCTCGGAACGCGGCCACCGAACTCGACTACGATGTCGTAATTCTTGACCTGAATCTGCCGAAGCTGGACGGGGTGAGTGTTCTGCGCCACTTGCGCTCCAAAAAGCCCAGTCTTCCGGTGCTGGTACTGACGCAGCGCACGCGGGTGGAAGACCGCGTTCAGTGCCTCGATACGGGCGCCGACGACTACCTGGCCAAGCCATTTTCGTTCAGCGAACTCTCGGCTCGCATTCGCGCCCTGGTGCGGCGTAGCCACTTGCCGTCCGAATCGGTGCTGACTGCCGGCGATCTCAAGCTCGATCGCGTACAACGACTGGTGGAGCGCGCCGGGCGGCGGATTGATTTGACGATGAAGGAGTTTTCCCTCCTGGAATACCTGCTGCTTAACGCGGGCCGCCGGGTGACTCGCTCCATGATTATTGAGCACGTTTGGAATCTGACATTCGACACCACGACCAATGTGGTGGACGTTTATATCAACTATCTGCGGCGAAAAATCGACGACGGCCATAATGCAAAGCTGATTCATACCGTGCGCGGAGTGGGCTATGAGTTAAGCGGTCTGTCCGAACTGCCAGCCTCAGAAGTCCGAATATGAGCGCCCTCGGTGTCCAACTCGCACCCCGGAAAGCTACGGAAACCCTGCCCGGGGGGCGTAGTCCGCTGGCGTATCTGCTCCATGCTCTCAATCAGCCGCTGACCGGACTGCAATGCTCGCTGGAATTGGCCGTCTCCGGCCCGCGGCGCACAGAAGAATATGTCCGGACGTTGCGCGAGGGACTGGAACTGACCGAGCGCATGCGAATCCTGGTGGAAGCTCTCCGCGAACTGACCGATGTTCAGCGACACGCGGAGCGATTGGAAACGTTTCAATTCGACGGACTGCTGCGCGACACAGTCGATGATCTGATTCCGGTCGCTGACGCCTTGGGCGTGCAGCTCTTGTTGATGAGTTCGATTCCGTTTCCGGTGAAGGCCGCTCGGCCCTGTCTAGCCGGTCTGATCTTTCGTTTTATCGATTCCGCCTTGGCTTTGACTCAAAAAGGAAGCGCCCTGCAGATTGTGGTTACGCCTGAACCGGAACAAGTTTCTTGCGTTGTCTCCTGGAACCCAGGCCCGGCGCCCGCACATTCACCCTTTTCGCGCCAGGAACTGGGTCTGCTGATCGCCCAAGCCGGCTTTGAGAAGGCAGGTGCGGAATGGACCAGTGCCGAGCAGAAGGGCCTGCGAAGCTGTACCGTCCGCTTGCCCCTGACGGCGGCACTCCAGTCGGAAAGATTGGGGGGCAATCCAGCAAGTTGAAACGCTGCGGCAACACGTCCGGGGCCTGCCTTGGATTCTTGAAATCATGCTGGAGACCATACTCTCGTCCAGGAATCCTGCGGCGCTGGTGGTTCGATCACGCATTTGAAGAACTGAGACCTCCGTCGGGGCCGCCCAGTCAACCCCTGGAACCCGTATTGCCGCCGCCATTTGCTTAACCATTTCTGCCCAAAGAGGTCGTGCTCTTTCCGGTAGGTGCGAACGGGGCCGAGGTGAGTCCGTGAAGGTTGCGATGACGAAGGTGCAACACGAAGGTCGCGATGAAGACCCTTGAAATCAAGAGTGGCCGGTCGGCTGCATTGCCGAAAGAGGTCAATGAATTTCTGGTTCACGGGAAGTGACAATGCAATGAGCAAGCACACCGCGCAAGCCTACAGCGTCTGGCAGAACAAAGAAGATCGAGATCGCATTCTGATCGAGCAATTGCCCCAGGTCCGCTACCTGGCACGGCGCATCCACGAGCGGCTGCCGCGGCATGTCCCGCTCGATGACCTGGTTCACGCCGGGGTGATCGGGCTGATCGATGCGCTCAATAAGTTCGACAGCTCTAAACACGTGCAGTTCGGCTCCTACGCCAAGTTCCGCATCCGCGGCGCAATCCTCGACAGCCTGCGCGAAATGGATTGGGGTCCGCGAGAACTGCGGCGCAAGGCGCGCAAGGTCGAGGAGGCCCACCGCAAGCTCAGCATGGCGTTGAGCCGTGCTCCCAGCGAGAACGAAGTGGCAGCCGAGTTGGAGATGACCCTGCAGGATCTGCAGCACCTGCTGGGCGAACTGGACAGCCTGGAAGTGGGCAGCTTACGCATCGAGTCGCCATGGGATGGGAAGGAAGAAGACTTGTGCGATTACCTCCCCAGTGCGCCGGAGGACACGCCATTTTTTCGCTGTCAGCGTTCCGAAATGAAACAGCTTCTCGCCCGGGTGGTTTCCGAATTGCCGGAAAAGGAGCAGCAGGTGCTGGCACTCTACTACTTCGAAGAACTCACCATGAAGGAAGTGGGAGTGGTATTAGGGATCGGGGAGTCTCGCGTATCCCAGATTCATTCGCTGGCAGTGGTGCGGCTGCGATCACGCCTGGAAGAAATGATGAGCTTGCGGGGTACGAGAGCCCGCGCCGCCTGCACCGGTGCGGGAGCCTGAGAAACCCGTTCCGAAAAGTTAACCAGGAAGAAATCGATGCCACGGTTCGACCGTGATTTCCACGCGCTTCCCCGAAAGCAGCGAGCGAAGGGCGCTACGGGGTACGGAAAGGCCCTCGCAAACGACGGACTAAAGTCGTTGCAATCCTAACCGATAGAACAACATGAAAAGGCCGATGGGCTCAAATCTAGGCAGGTTGCGGGATAAAATGGCGGGATAAAATTAAAGTTTTTAACGCGCCGCCGATAATTTGAATTGCACCGGAGAATTCAGGGCGAGCGACCCAGCATGAGAATCGATCGCAATCACGGATCGCAACCCTTACCGCAAACGGAGAGCAGCACTACAGAAAGTACGACCGACAGGTCCGCCACTAACAGGCCGCTCACGGGCGAAGATCAGGCCGAACTTTCCGGAGTTCCTTCCCAGGTACAGGCGCTGGTGGCACAGGCAGTCGAACTTCCCGAAGTCCGGCAGGAACGCGTTTACGCCCTGCGGCAAACGATTCAGAGTGGGGTCTATCATTCTGGCCCGGAACAAGTCGCCAAGGCCATGTTTGAGCACATGATCGCTGGGTCGGCCGCGTAGGCATCGAGTCGGCCAGAAAGCGTACCACCCATAGGCACCGGTCATTTACCGACGATTTGACGCTCGCATCCCAATGCCCGCTTCTCTATTCGCAAAGAATCGAGGCCATCGAGCGCGCGGAGGAATTGCGGATCGATCTTTTCCCGCCTGGGATCCGATGGTACTGGTCACTAAGGATCGTTTCGGTTCCGCGAACGTCTAAAGTCGGCCCGTTCCCGCGCCGATGGACTGCTAGTCACAGGAACGCCATCACGAAAGATGCTTTCGCCGACGAAGTCCATTCGCTCGCGTTGCACCATCGACCGGACATGAGCCAGAACATCACAAAGCGGCCGGTCCGCGTGCTGGTGGTCAACGACAGCGCTTTCATGCGAACCGCTATCTCTCGCATGATTGCATCCGAATCCGGCCTCGAGGTGGTTGCGACCGCTTGCAACGGATGTGAAGCGCTCGAGAAAATCGTTGCGCTGGATCCCGACGTCGTCACGCTCGACATCCTAATGCCCGGGCTCAATGGCCTGGAAGTGCTGCGCTGCATCATGAACCAGTCTCCCCGCCCCGTAATCATGGTCAGTGCGGCGACAGAAGAAGGCGCCCAACAAACTTTCGACGCGCTGGCCAGCGGGGCCTTTGATTACGTACCCAAATGCATGTCGGCCAGTTCGCTTGACATTCTCCATATCCGGCAAGATCTGATCGCCAAGATTCGAGCCGCAGCTCAATCGCGGAAGGCTCACGAAACCGATTTGCCTTCCAGAAAGCGTCCCCAGCCCTCGTCCTCGCTGGCGGCGGGCGAGACAGTTTCCACCGTCGTGCCTGCGATCATCGCGCTGGGAAGTTCCACTGGAGGGCCGAAAGCTCTGGAGGAGATCCTGCCTCTGTTTCCTCGTGATTTCTCGGTGCCAATGCTCATCGTGCAGCACATGCCACCCGGTTTCACCGGACCCTTTGCACAACGGATGAACGCTCTGTGTTCTGTCAGCGTGCGCGAGGCAACGCACGGAGAGCCGATCCAGCCGGGCGTCGTCTATATCGCTCCTGCGGGGAAGCACATGACCGTCGCGCGGACGTCCGCTTCACGAACCATTCTCCGCCTTGATGCTCATTGCGAAGATTGCCTGCACATTCCGTCCATCGATGTCCTGATGAAGTCGGTTGCGGAAGCCTTCGGAAACCTGGCTCTGGGAGTAATCATGACTGGAATGGGCTCAGACGGCGCGGAAGGCATGAAGGCCATCCATCGCGCGGGCGGCTTTACCATCGGACAGAACGAAGCCAGCTGCACGGTCTACAGCATGCCGCGAGCCTGCGCCGAACTAGGCGTTGTGTCGCGCGTAGTTCCGCTTTCGGAAATACCGGCTGAGATCCTGCAGACTACGCGTTATCGCAGGAGTGCGTGACTGGATTATTGTCGCCGATCCCGAAGTCCGCCCGATCCAACACTTGTCTCACTTTCCGCAATAGCCCTTCGGTGGAAAAGGGCTTCGGCAGGTATTCCTCGGTATTTGCCTGGTATAGCGCTATCTGATTCGCATTTCCGGTGACGAATAAAACTTTGAGTTCCGGATTCTGTCTCCGTAGTCTGCCAGCCAGTGCAGGTCCAGTCTCGTCCGGCAAAACGACGTCAGTGAGCAAGAGTTTCACCTCTCCCGCACGCTGACAGTAGAGCATCACGGCTGCCGCCGCATCTTTTGCCGCTAAGACCCGGTATCCGGCCGATTGCAAAACTTCGCAGGTCACTTCTCGCACAAACGCTTCGTCTTCCACGAACAGAATCGTCTCTGTGTGCCCCAACCCTTCGGCGACGCGAATCAACAAGATTGCCTCTTCCGGCCCTGCCGCGGTTTCGAAGCACATGGTGGTTTTCCTCGCTGGTTGCCCGCCGCCCCTGAAACGGCCGGACATTTTCGTTTGTATGCAGATCTGCTGCCACAACGTCTGCCATCAGCGGCGTGGAAAGTTGAACGGAGTGCAGCACTTAGGTAAGGAAGGTCTACGAAGTAGGGGCGCGATTGCTGCGCTGTAGTTCATTTCGGGAATCGGGTAGGGAATTGTCGCCCGATACGGCACTGCCAGTCTCTGGAGCGGAGCAAGTTACTTCGGACTGGTGAGAATCGTTTCATAGGGATCGAGCACGATTTTGTGCACCCTAGCCGGAGCCGTCAGATGAAATGAAGATTCCTCGCCGTCGGCGAATACGCGCCCCAAAAGCGTCAGTTGTTTGCCCGCGAATACCGCATACACCGGGACCGATGTGACAAGGTCTTGCGGCGCGTCTTTCTGAAGGATTGTGCCGCTCACCACCAAACCCGCACCCTTTGGCGTGAATTTCACCCCCCGGAGTTCGAGCTTGGGCAAGGACGTCCCATTGACCCAACCATTCAAGAACCAGTCCAACGAACGTTTGCCTTCGTAACGCAGTGCTGAAGGAAGATCGTCCGCGAAAACATCCAGTAGTTCGACGGTGCTGATCGATTTGCCTTGGTAACGTTCCCGCACCTTTTTCAAGGCGCGCACGAAAGGCTCCTCCACATTGCCACTGCTCTGCCCCTTGGTTTGGCCCTCTTGAGCAGCATCTCTTAACATCGTCCGTAGCATGTGAAACATCCACGTTCCCCGGCCATACATGATTTCTTCGTATCCCCCCGGGAAGCGCGACGAAAGCAGTCGCACGCCCAAGGTCACCGGACCCGCTTCCATCGGTGCCAATCCATCTTTGTTCTTCGCCGTCAGGTCTTGACGATACTTCTCCATCACCTGCCGAAAGCCGGCGGGATCTTTTTCCTGCACGATCATCAAGGCGCAGTAATTCGCCAGTCCCTCGGAAAACCACTGGTCGCGGTAGCTGCTCCAGGTGACCAGATCTCCCCACCACTGGTGCGCGGTCTCGTGGGCGGGAATCGATTGCTGGAGCACGATCCGATAAGGCTCATAATGGAGTTGTTCGCGCTGCTCCTGGTTGAGAAAGGCATACGACGATAGAAAAATTAAACCGGGCCAACCCTGGCTATCGCCCCCGGGCATCTGCGTCAAAGCAAGATGACTATATGGATATGGACCAAAGCGCAGGGCATAGTACTGAATGGCGTGCGCTGCGGCTTCACCGACCGTGACCTCGGTTTGGGTGGGGGAAGGATGGCTCGGTACAATCAGCTGACTTCGTCGATAGGCCGGGCTGTTTGGAGTCGGTTCAATCACTTGAACTTTGGGACTGGGGAAGTTTCGCTCTACTCCGGTTGAGGCATAGGTCTCGACTGGGATGTTCCCGGCTTGCACCGTGGCTACTTTGTACTTCCCCAGGTTGAACCCCGCCAATGGAATCGGCCGTTCCGAAACCCAGCGTGAAGTCTGCAGGCCATCGGCTTTTGCGGGCTTCTCCTCCAACGGAGTAGACGGTTTCCCTGTCGCCACCAGTGTCCAGCCCGGCGGGTAGCTGAACGTCAGATCGTAGTCGGCCATTGCCATTCCGCGATTCGGATACCAGGTCCCTCGCGCTCCGACATAAAGTAATCCGCTACCTGCTTCGGCCAACACTTCGCCACCGTAAACAAATTCCAGATCGATCTTTTGCCCGGCCTGCGCCGGCGCCGGAAGTATCACCGCCACAAGGTCATTCGCCCGACGCGAGAGCTGAGTTCCTTGCACCGCCGGATTGTGAATAAACTCCACCTCTTGACCGTCGAGCTTGACGCTTTCAACTTGCAAGAATCGCGACAGTTCAAACAACAGTGTGCGCGATCCGCCTTCACGGACTTCCAACTGCACGCGCGCTTTTGCATGAATCTGTTTGGGGGGCTGAACCTCGGTCGTGATGGTATAGCGACGAATCTGGACGCGGCCTTCGCGCGCTTTCTGGTCTCCGGGCACGGACCGGTTTTCGGACGCCGACGTTGGGTCGCGATTGGTCTTCGCAGGCGCCGCATCGCCAGGGGCAAATGACGCCCAAACGTCGTAATAAAGATCCCCGTTCTCGGCCGGTTTCGCCTGTCCGACTTGAACTTGTTCGGGTGCGGAGGAGTCGAAGTAGACGTCGAAAACGCCGAGCTTCGTTCCTTGCAGCCGAGCGTGGAGGAACCGATCTCCGACACTGCCTGGCAGATCTCTTTGCTCGGGGGATGTAGGGTTGCCCTTCACAGGCAGCAGCCGGCTGAAACTCATCAGCAACCTCATGGCGTCTGCGTTGGCTAGATTTTGCGCAGTCGCTGCCCACCGATCGATAAACTCCTGTTTGTTTTCGGCCGCCCGCAGATCGGGACGCAGTTCCTCCGCGGCATCGTCGTTGAAGCGAAAATACGCGGTAGCAAAGTGCTCTTCCAGAATTGCCATACCGGTGAACAAACTCATCGATCTCCGTTCGACTTCATTCGGAGGCGTGAGTAGCACTTCGCCATAACCCTCGAAGAACGCTCCCGTGATCCGACCCATCACGTCGTGTGTGAAGCCGATAGTGCCATCTTCTAAAGTGATGTGGATTGCCGACCGATCCAGCGACGCGCCCCGAACCTGATACACCTGGCCGGGATCGAGGTCCACTTGTCCGAGCTGAAGGTAGAGCGCCTCAGCCGGCTTTTCGGGAGCGTCTTCGGCCACGGCGCAAACCATTGGCAGCATATAGATTGCAAGCCAGATGGCCGCCGCTGCATGCATGCCGCGCATCTTTAGTTTGCACTTCAGTCTGCAGTTCAGAAGTCTGAAATTCTGTAGTAGCACCTTCGTCACGTGGTAGGACCGTCCCCCATTGCTAGAATGCGCCTGAATGCGTCTACGTGTCATCATCCTCTTTATAGGGCAGTTCGCTTTTGCAGGGTCTTTCGCCCTTGGAAGCGCGTGGGCTGATACGATCCATCTGAAGAATGGCCGCGCCATCGTGGCCGATCAGGTTCGCGAAAACGGCAATCATTACGAATACGACATCGGCGACGACTCCTACGCCATACCCAAATCGGCCGTCGATCATGTGGATGCCGGAGGAATGCGTAGTCCTTCCGCCGCCTCCGGAGGTGCGAAAGTTGGGGACCTTCCGGCCTTCAATCCCCCCAACAGCCTGGCGAATGAGGGCGACCTTGTCGCCAAGCTGATCAAAGACGGCAGGGTCAACCCCGAAGCCCTCTCCAAGCTGGAAAGCAAGGGCGATGCGGAGTTGAGCGCGACCGCCGACTTCATCGCGGGAAAGTTTGAATTCGAGCACGGGAACATCGCCCAGTCTCGCCAGTATTTTGAGAACGCGCTCCGCTTTCAGCCGGATAATTCCACTATTCTCATCTATTACGCCGCATTGCTGGTCCGCACCGGCAACGCTGCCCAGGCTGTGTCCCATGCCCAGCGGGCCGCACGGAGCGCGCCCGATTCGCCCGACGCTTATACCATGCTCGGCTATGCCCAGTTCGCCTCCGACCATACCAAGGAAGCGGTCATCTCCTGGAAGCGCTCTCTCGAATTACGTCCCGATGTGCGAGTCGAGCAGTTGCTGGCCAAAGCCCAGCGCGAGCAGACGGTCGAGTCCGACTTCGTTCAAGGGGAGAGCAGTCACTTCGTTCTACATTATGAAGGTAAACAAACTTCCGAAACTCTGCGTTCGCAAATTCTGGCGGCGCTCGAATCCGACTATGACGACCTCGTTCGGGACCTCGGCAATCCTCCCCGTGACAACATTCTTGTAACCCTGTATACCGAGCAGGCATTTTTCGATGTCAGCCACGCCCCTACTTGGTCCGGAGCAATTAACGACGGGAAGCTGCGCATCCCGATCAGCGGCCTAAGTTCCATGACGCCGGAGCTGGCTCATGTCCTGAAACATGAACTGGCGCACTCGTTTATTACGCAGCTCTCCGGAGGGCGGTGTCCGCCCTGGTTGCATGAAGGCATCGCCCAGTTCCTCGAACCCAGGAGCCTCGGGGGCCAAGGACACCAGCTCTCTCTGCTTTACAAAGCGCAACGCAACATCCCACTGAATGCCCTGGAAGGCAGCTTCCAGCGTTTCTCCGGCGCAGAAGCTTATGTGGCCTACGCCGAATCGCTCGCGGCCGTCTCCTACATCAACGATTCCTATGGCCTCAGCGATATCCAGCGCATCCTGCAACGGCTCAGTCAGGGCAGTTCCACCGAGGCCGCTTTACGAGCCACGATTCATTCCGACTACGGCCAGTTTGAGTCTGACCTGGCTCGATATCTTGCCGACAAGTACGGAGAGTGAGCCCTAAGTGCCCCCCTGGTTTGCCCTGCACTGATTCCTGTGCTAGCTTCGGCTCTGATCCCGCTTTTATGCATTCTCTTTTTCATTCCGACCTCCCGGAGCCTGCTCCCACTGTCGATCCCGTTGCGACCACGTTTGCGGTGATCGAGGGAGCGGACATTGCGGCTTTTTTTACCGGCAAACGCGTTGCCGGCGACTTTTATGACTCCCTCCGCGTTGGCCCCGAGCGCATTCTATTCGGTTTGCTGGACGTCGCCGGACGGCGCGAGGATAATCGCGGCATTCTCACCGCCGCCCAGGGAATCTTCCGCAACGTTGGAGTGGAACTCTTCTCGCGTCCCGACATCAACGAGTCCGAGGCTATGACCGAACTCAGCCTGCGTCTGAATCGCGGACTTCTCGAGACCTCCCGCGCCGTCCATCCCTGCCCTGCGTTCATCGGCTGCTATCACGAAAAGTTCGGCACGCTGTGTTACAGCAATGCAGGACACACGCCGGGTCTTCTTCGCGATCGCAGCGGGATCGTCGAGCTCGGATCGACTGGCCTGCCTCTAGGACTGTTTTCCCACGTTACCAGCGATGCTCCCACCATCGGCTTCGAGAAGGGCGCCGCCTTGCTTCTGGTTTCTCGCGGAGTCATTGCATGCGAGCGGCATGTGGGACATACCACAGTTGGACATGCAACCGAAGAATTCGGCCTTTCAGGCGTCAAGCAGTTGTTCCAAGCCGCCCCACCCAGCATGGCTAAGGAACTTTGCACCTACATCTTGACTCCTGTCGGTGAATTCGGTGGAAAGTCGCTCCAATGTGATGACCAAACTGCACTCGCCCTCGTCCGTACCGCCTGATGGCCGGTGGGTAACCTCCGGACTTGCTCAGTCTTCCAATGAAAGGCGCCAAACCATGATCGCGCCAAACCATGATAATGGCGCAACTTGAAGAGAGACTCGTATCAGGGCATGCCTTCAGGCATGCCTCAAGAGTCAAGTAGACTCGCTTTTTAGCCGCTGCGCCGTGACGGCCAGCCCCGGCGGCTGAAGCCGCACAGAATTGTCGCATTTGGCGGCATCGCTGAAGCGATGCCCTGATACGAATCCTTTCCCACACTGCGCCATTTCCCAAACTAGATGTCCCCCGCCGATCTACGCTCCAAAGGAGTAAAATACTGGGGACCGGCCCCGCTCACCTCTTGCCCCAGAAAGCCCAGGAAGCGAGGCGGTCCATCAATTTTATGAAGAAACTTACCCTGGTTCCCATAGTCTTGGCATGTCTGCCCGCAATGGCAGCCGCGCAGACGGCAAAGGCCACTCCGCTGGTACCGGCCACCCCGATCTCTGGCGGACAAGTCGTCGAAGAGGTCATTACCCGCGTCAACAACCAGATCATTACGCGTTCGGAGTTTGAGCGCAGCAAAGATCAGCTCAAGGATGAAGTCAAGCAGCAGGATCCAAAGGATCCGGACAAAGCGTATGCCGAGCGTGAAAAAGATATCCTCCGCGATCTCATCGACCAGCATCTTCTGCTCGACAAAGGAAAAGACCTGGGAATTACCGGCGACACTGAGCTGATCAAGAAGCTCGATCAGATGCGCAAAGACATGAAGCTCGAGTCCATGGAAGACCTGGAAAAGGAAGCCACCAAGCAGGGCATCTCGTGGGAAGATTTCAAGCAGAACATGCGCAACCAGATCATCACCCAGAGAGTCATTGGCGAGGAAGTCGGTGGCCACCTTTCTATCAGTAAAGACGAAGAACAGAAGTTTTACGACGAGCACAAAAGCGAGATGGAACAGCCAGAGTACATTCGCCTGAGCGAGATTCTGGTTGCCCCAAAAACTGTCACTCCCTCCATCACGCCCGCCCCCGACCCAGGCGCGGCCGCTGCAGCTCCCGGGGCACAACCGCCCGTCGATGAGGCCGCTAAACAAGCCGCCGATGCTGCAGCTCTGAGCGGAGCCGAAGCTAAGGCCAATGACCTGCTGAAACAAATTCAAACGGGAGCCAATTTCGAGGACATTGCCAAGAAATATTCGGACGGTCCCTCCGCCACCGACGGCGGTGCTCTTGGCATGTTCAAGCGCGGACAACTGGCGAAGGAACTTGAAGACCAGACATTCGCCATGAAGGCCGGCGACCTGACCGGCGTAATTCACACTAAGCAGGGCTACGTGATCCTCAAGGTTGTCGATCACCAGCAAGCCGGTGTCCCTCCCATGAAGGACATACTTCCGAAAATCCAGGACGCGCTTTATTACCAGAAACTGCAGCCGGCTCTCCGCGCCTACCTAACCAAATTGCGCGAGGACGCT
>CAVQDN010000025.1:0-8966 GCA_963711275.1 uncultured Acidobacteriaceae bacterium
TCGAATTGAAAAGGGCGATGTCGATCAGGTCTGGTCGAAGGCCGCCTACATTGTCGAAGGGGAATATTCAACTGGCGCACAAGAGCAGCTCTACATAGAAAATAACGGAATGATTGCCGCCTAGGAGGCGCAACAGGGCGTCACTGTGTGGGGTTCTTTGCAGTGTCCTTATTACGTGCACAAGGCGTTGATGGCGCTGTGCCGCCTGCCTGCGGAAAAAGTCCGCGTCGTCCAGATGGAAACCGGAGGCGCTTTCGGCGGCAAGGAGGACTATCCGTCGATGATCGCGGGACACGCCGCGCTGCTGGCGATCAAGTCGGGGAGACCGGTGAAGATTGTCTACGACCGCGCGGAAGATATGGCCGCGACCACTAAGCGGCATCCCTCGCGGACGCGCCACCGCACCGCCGTAAGCAGGGACGGCAAGATTCTGGGCGGAGAAATCGAGTTCACGATCGATGGCGGGGCCTATGCGACTTTGTCCTCCGTAGTTCTTTCTCGCGGCGCCATTCATGCGGGCGGTCCTTATTATTGGCCAAACGTTCGAATCCGGGCAAAGGCCGTTGCCACCAATGCGCCGCCTCACGGAGCTTTTCGCGGTTTTGGCGCGCCCCAGAGCCTGTTTGCCATGGAACGCCACATGGATCGGATCGCGCAGGTGGTGGGGCTTTCGCCGATCGAGATCCGGCGCCGGAATTTCCTGAAGCCCGGACAGACGACCATCACGGAACAAACCCTGCGTGAACCGATCGATCTAGCGAAACTTCTCGACCGGGCCCTCAGCCTCTCGAAGTACCACTCCAAGAAAGAGCGATTCTCGATTGAGAATCAGGCCGGGATCACGAAGAAAAGAGTGATGGGCATTGCGGCTTTCCTGCACGGCGCGGGATTTACGGGATCGGGTGAACGCTACCTGAGTTCTGTGGTTGGCGTGGAAGGATGCGCCGATGGCCGCGTTCGCGTGCTGGTATCGAGCACGGAGTTTGGCCAGGGGACGAAAACGGTTCTATGTCAAATTGCGGCCGAAGCACTGGGCCTGCGCTATGAAGACGTAACGATTGCGCAGCCGGATACCACGGAGGTGCCGAACAGCGGTCCCACGGTTGCGTCGCGCACAGTGATGGTGGTAGGGAAAGCTGGTGGAATCCGCGGCGCGAGGAATACAGCAGACTTTGACGTTGGCAGGTTTGCTCGGCGAATCTTACTCAGCGAACGAATTCCGCGCCGCATGCCGAAACTATGCTGCTACGCGTGGCCAACTTCGTTCGTGGGCTCAATACGAGCCGCCTCGTGACATCTTCTGGGACGATGAAAAATATCGCGGAGAAGCTTACGCTGCGTATTCGTGGGCAGTTTACGTTGCCGAAGTCGCGGTCGACCTAACGACGTACAGCGTGTCGGTAAACGACTTTGTAGCGATTACAGGAAGTGGGAAGAGTGCTTCACCCGGTTCTTGCCATCGGACAAATCGTGGGCGGGGTCGCCCAAGGCATTGGATTTGCCTTGTTTGAGAAAGTCATTTGGCAGGGCGGACGCATGCAAAACAGCCAGATGACAAATTACATCATGCCGACCTCAAGCGATCTGCCGCCCATCCGAGTGTTCTTCGAGGAGTTGGGCAACGTCTACGGCGCTTTTGGCGCGAAGGGGATTGGGGAACTTCCAATGGACGGACCAGCGCCAGCGATTCTCAACGCGATCGAAGACGCATTGGGAATTGGTTTCGATTCGATTCCGCTACTGCCAGAGGATATTTTCGAGGCCGATTACGGAGCACTCTCGTGCGAGCGACTCCGGCGTTGCGAGCGAAGTTCGATGATCGGTTCATTAGAGGATCGCGGCAAGTCCGAGATTTCATTCACGGTGAACGGTGAGCGAAAAACAGTGCTTGCCTTCCCCATCGAACGCTTGTTGGATGTGCTGCGGCGACGACTCGGGCTGACCGGAGCCAAAGAAGGATGCGGGGAAGGCGAGTGCGGCTCGTGCTCGGTGTTGATGGACGGGACGCTAGTGAACAGCTGCCTGGTTCCGGTCTTGCAGGCGGAAGGCGCGAGCATCGTCACCATTGAAGGACTTGCGCCAGGCGCTGCGCTGCAAACTTTGCAGGAGGCTTTTCTGGAATGCGGGGGAGCACAGTGCGGCATTTGCACTCCTGGAATGATTCTTGCCGCATTTCATCTTTTGAACAAGAAGCCCAGACCCACTCTGAAAGAGATTAGAGAAGGTCTTTCTGGCAATCTGTGCCGTTGCACAGGGTACGTTCAGATTTTCGAGGCGGTAGCCAGAGCGGCATCGCAGGACGACGGCGTCGTCATGAGGTCTGAATGAGGTCCGATCCGAAGGATTACGAAATCGTTGCGCCGGGCAGTTTGCACGCGGCCGTTGGCCTTCTGGCGCGGAGTCCCGGCGAATGGGTTCCCATCGCGGGCGGCACAGACATCATGGTGCAGTACGCGGCGGGGAAGCTGCAACCGCGAAAACTGGTTAGTATCTGGAATCTTCCGGAGTTGCGGAATATTGAAGTACTGGCCAACGAAATTCGCGTTGGCGCCGGATGTACCTATACCGATATTCGTGAACATCAAGTACTTGGGCGCGAATTCCCCATGCTGGCGCAGGCCGCCCGCTGGACCGGGGGAATTGCCAACCAAAATCGCGGAACTCTCGGGGGCAACATCGTGAATGCGTCGCCGGCCGCGGATTCACTTCCTGCGCTGCTGGTCTACGCTGCGGATCTGATTTTGGTGTCGATTCGAGGGGAGCGTCGGATTTCTTACGCAGGGTTCCACACCGACTACAAGAAGACGAAGCTCGCGCCCGACGAGTTGATTCAGGCGGTATGCCTTCCGAGGCGGTTTTCAGGATATGTTTACCACGCGCGAAAAGTTGGGGGACGCAATGCCCAGGCGATCTCAAAGGTCTGCATCGCGGCGCTGGGGCGGGTTGCGGGCCGCACAGTCGAAGATGTTCGCATCGCTCTGGGAAGCGTGGCTCCGGTTCCGCTTCGGCTGAGCGAGACGGAACGGGTGGTGAGAGGGAAGGCGATTGATGAATCGCTTGTGTTGTCGGCAAGGAAGAGGGCCGCGGAGGAGATCCGGCCCATCGACGACATTCGATCGACGGTACGATATCGCGCTGCGGTCGTGAGCAATCTGGTCGCCGAATTCCTGAACCTGTTGAACGCGGATGGAAAGAAGGCATGAGTGACGTTCTGGCGCGCTGGAATGACGCTTCCCTCGAGGCAGCCGCTGCGCAGATTCTGCCTTGTTGCGGCTCAATGGCGTGGGCCCGCAAGATGGCCGCTCGCAGACCATTCCAAGACGAAGCGGCTCTAATGGCCGCGGCTGACGAGGTGTGGCGCGACCTGAACGAAACCGAGTGGATAGAAGCCTTCAATAGCCATCCGCGGATCGGCGAGTCGAGTGCGCCCAATCCCTCAGCTCAACGGTCTTCGTCTTTGGCTTGGGCGATGCGAGAGCAAAAAGAAGTCGCGAACGCTGGCGATGCGGTTAAGATGGCTTTGGCGGACGGGAATCGCGACTACGAAAATAAGTTCGGGCGAATCTTCATCGTGTGTGCTACTGGAAAATCGCCGGCGGACCTTCTGGAGATTCTCAGGCGCAGGCTGCGGAATGATGCGCGAACCGAGCTTCACGAGGCAGCCGAAGAGCAGTGGCAGATCACGCATATCCGGCTGAGAAAATGGCTTCAGGGATGAAACGTATCTCGACACATATTCTCGACCTTGTTCTCGGCAAGCCAGCGAGTGGCGTGGTCGTGCGGTTGGAGAAGCGCGAGCCTTCCGGTTGGCGCGTGCTGGCATCGGAGCGGACGGACCGCGACGGTCGCTGCGGTCAATTGCTGCCGGAAAGCGAAGATTTATCCGCGGGCTCCTACCGCCTGTCTTTCGATATCGCAAAGTACCACGAGCCGCAAGAAATCGACGCACTCTACCCCGTCGTCGAAGTCACGTTTCGGGTGAGGGACGGTGAAACCGAATTTCACATACCGCTGCTGCTGAGCCCAAACGGCTACACAACTTACCGGGGAAGCTGAGCGCAAGATTGTTCGCCAAGGAGTTTGCAAGTTGACTTCTTCGATGCGTGAATGGCTCAACCTGAGCGTGCGATGGTTCCACATTTTTGCTGCAATCATGTGGGTTGGCCAAACCTATTACTTTACGTGGCTGGACGGCCAATTCGGGCGACTGGAGAAGAAGACCGCGGGGGACGGAACACCGCCGCAGGTTTGGATGGTGCACAGCGGAGGTTTTTACGCGGTCACGAAGCAGAAGTCGCTGGGAGTCTTGCCCGAGCAAGTCCGATGGTTTCGCTGGGAAGCGTTAATGACCTGGTTGAGCGGAATGGCGCTGCTTTTCCTCGTCTATTACTTCAGCGGGGGACTCGTCGACACGGACGTGGCGAATATTTCCCAGGGAGCCGCCATTGCGATCGGGCTCGCTGTGTTGCTCGGCGGCTGGCTCATCTACGATCTGGCGGCACGGTCGCCTCTGGGCAAATCTGAAGCAGCGTTCGCGGGTTTTTCTCTCATCATGATTGCGGCGATCTCCTGGGGATTGATGCATGTGCTCAGCGGTCGCGCAGCTTACATCGAGGTGGGGGCTATGCTCGGAACCATCATGACAGCCAACGTGTGGTTCCGAATTCTTCCGTCTCAACGCAAGATGATCGCCACGGCTGCGACGGGCGCACAGTTCGATGCTTCCCTCGGCGCTCAAGCCAAGCTGCGCTCCAAACACAATACTTTTATGGCTGTTCCAGTTGTCTTTATTATGATCAGCAATCACTTCCCAGTTGCGACTTACGGAAACGCGTATGCCTGCGAGATTCTGGTTGCGCTGGTTATCATCGGCTGGGCGGCGGCGAAGCTCATCCGCGAGGCGTGAGTCTCAAACGATTCATCTTCAGTGCTTGATTGGGTGAACGACGAACCAGGCCGCTATGGCGAGCCAGATACGGAAGCGTGCGGAAGAAGTCATTGCCCGGTGTCAGAAGCTCTCCTCTTTCTCGGAGGACGAGGGGAGCACACGGCGGACATTCCTTTCTCCGCCGATGCGCGATTGTCACCGCGAAATTACGTGCTGGCTGGAACCTCTCGGCATTCCGGTCCGCGTGGACGCCGCCGGCAATTTGCTAGCATCGTATCCGGCCGCTCAATCTGGCGCCCCGAAGCTGCTGGTGGGATCGCACCTCGACACAGTTCCGAACGCAGGCGCTTACGACGGCGTTCTCGGAGTGGTACTCGCGATTAGCTTGCTGGAAGTTCTGCACGGGCGGAGGCTTCCGTTCGGAATCGAGGTCGTCGGATTCTCCGACGAGGAAGGAGTTCGTTTCGGAATACCGTTCATCGGCAGCCGGGCTCTTGTGGGCCGGCTCGATGAAGAACTGCTGAAGGTTCAAGACAGCCAAGGGACTTCGGTGCAAAAGGCTATCGAAGAGTTTGGTCTGAATCCGGCAGAGATTTCGCAAGCGTGTCTGAACGGCGAATACTTTGGATACATTGAGTTTCACATTGAGCAGGGACCAGTTCTGGAAAAGCTGGGACAGCCGCTTGCGGTCGTTGACTCCATCGCGGGGCAGAGCCGGCTGGAGTTCACATTCGTTGGCCGCAGCAATCACGCCGGCACGGCGCCCATGCATCTTCGATACGACGCCCTTGCCGGAGCGGCGGAGTGGATTACCGCAGTCGAGCGCGTGGCTCGAAACGTAACCGGTTTGGTGGCGACGGTAGGTAAGATCGAGGCGAAGCCCGGGGCAACCAACGTTATTGCCGGGGAGACACGATTGTCGCTCAACGTCCGGCATGGCTCGGAGGAGGTTCGAATCCGAGCTGTGCGGGAGCTCATCGAGCGGGCGCAAGAAATTGCCGGGAGGCGGGGATTAACAGCGCAGTGGAAAACATTGCTGGAGCAGCGGGCGGTCGCGATGGATCCGTCTCTGGTTGCTGAAATCGAGCGTGCGATCGGAAAAACAGGCGGCGCACCACACCGCATGGTGAGCGGCGCTGGTCACGATGCTATGATCCTGGCCGAGAAGGTTCCTGCGGCGATGATTTTTCTGCGAACTCCTGGCGGCATTAGCCACGACCCTGCGGAATCGGTTGCAGTTGAGGACGTGGAGAAGGCAATCGAGTGCGGCTTGCACTTGCTGGATCAGCTTGCCTCTTCGTCCTTAGTTCGAGAGAGGATGTGACGTGCACAATCTTGGCCAGACACGCAGTTCCCATCAGCGCAATCATCTGCTGTTGACCGCAGACACTTCTGTGCGTACCAGCTTGCCCGGGATGAAGGCTTGCTCGGCGATCGTGCATATCTGTCCGGCAATGGGTGCAGGATTCACGGAATATAGAGCCGAGTTCCAAGCGGGCGGGGATCTTGGCAGCACGACCGCGCAGCGCTTCATTTTTGTGATCGAGGGCGGAGTGAAAGTAGAGGTTGACGGCAAATCGGAAGAACTCAGTCCGAGTGGTTATGCTTATTTTCCCCAAGGGCTGCCCCATCGCGTGACGAGCACGAATTTGAGCCGCGTGGCTGTGATCGAGAAACCTTATCAGGCGCTGGATTCGGTCGCGCCCCCAAGCCTCATCGTGTCAAGTGAAGATTCTGTGCCGTCGCATCCACTCGACGACGACCCCAGGTTGCAGGTGAAATGTCTGCTTCCCGACGAAATGAATTTCGACTTCGCGGTGAACACGATGGTGTACCAGCCGGGAGCGGCACTGAGCATGGTCGAGATGCACGTGATGGAGCATGGACTCATCATGCTCGATGGTGGAGGGATCTACCGGCTCGGCGATTCGTGGTATCCGGTGACAGCGGGAGACTTCATCTGGATGGCGCCGTGGTGTCCGCAATGGTTCGGAGCGATCGGCAAGACGCCCGCAAAATATCTTATCTATAAAAACTTCCATCGCCATCCCTGGGCGAGCCCGCAGCCATGAATCTTGAGATCGATGGCAACCGCCTGATGTCGGAAATCGAAGCGCTCGCTTCATTCTCTGACGCTGAGGCTCCTGCAGTAACGCGAATTGTTTTCACGCCCACAGATCTGAAGGCGCGCGCGTGGATGAAAGCGCGTTGCGAGGAGGCTGGGCTCACGGTGCGGCATGACGCGATTGGAAATACCTTCGCACGCTGGAATGGTTCGGACCATGCTGCTCCGGTGGTCGGCACCGGGTCGCACGTCGATGCCATTCCCAACGCAGGGAAGTACGATGGCGTGGTCGGCGTGTTGGGAGGTCTCGGGGCGATCCGAGCGTTGCAGCACTGCGGATTTCGCCCGAAGCATTCGATTGAGTTGCTTATTTTCACCGCTGAGGAACCGACGCGCTTTGGAATCGGATGTCTCGGAAGCAGGCTCCTGTCTGGCACACTTTCTCCAAATGCTGCGGGAAAGCTGACGGACAAAGATGGTGCGTCTGTCGAGGAAGTTCGCGCCCGCGCAGGGTTCGCAGGCGAACTCGAGAAGGTGAAATTGCCGAAGAGCTATTACAAAGCGTTCATGGAGTTGCACATCGAACAAGGCCCCTTGCTTGAACGCGATCATATTCAACTCGGCATTGTGACGAAGATTGCGGCGCCGGCGAGTCTCCGCGTTTTGATTGATGGCTCGGGTGGACACGCCGGCGGAGTCTTGATGCCCGATCGCTGCGACGCCCTCTGCGCGGCGGCCGAGTTGATTCTGGCGATTGAAAGTGCGGCACGAACGAGCGGAGCGATTGACACAGTAGCAACCGTAGGCATCTGCGAGGTATTTCCCGGCGCGGTCAATAGCATTCCCAGCCAGGTTCGTCTGAGCGTGGACATTCGCGATACTGATCTCAAGCGCCGCGATGCAGTGATGCAAGCGCTGGAGGCCACGGGTCGCACGATCTCGGAGAAGCGGCAGGTCTCGATCCGCACCGAGTTGTTGAACGCGGACGCTCCGGAGGATTGTTCGCCAGTCGTGATCGAGGCGCTTTCTAAAGCCTGCAGGCAGCACGGTCTGACGTTTCTCCCGATGGTCAGCCGCGCTTATCACGACTCGCTCTTTATCGGACGCATCGCTCCCGTCGCTATGTTGTTTATTCCTTGCCGAAACGGATACAGTCATCGTCCCGACGAGTATGCATCTCCCGATGACATTGCCCGAGGGACGTTAGTGCTTGCGGAAACGCTGGCAACATTGGCGGCTTGATCTTTCTGGGTAGGCTATGCCTCCAATCGCGGATGCAACTATTGAGGGGAGTGAGTCGAAAGCTTCGCGGACTGACGAATCCTGGCGTAACCCGGCTTGATGATCGAGTAGATGAAATCGCAGCGCTGTTTATAGCGCAGGAAAGCGCTTTTCATCGCATTGATGGTGATCTTCTCAAAATCATCCATGGACAAACCAAACGTGCCTGCGGCGGCTTCAAATTCCCGAGTCATGGTGGTATGGCTCATCAACCGATTATCCGTGTTAAGCGTGACGCGGAACTTCTCCTGATAGAGAATCTTGAAAGGATGCTCGGCCAAGCTCGGTGTGGCACCGGTGTGGACGTTACTCAGCAGGCAAATTTCCAGCGGGATTCTTTTATCGAGCACATACTGGGCAAGGTCGCCTAACTTCACGGCCTTGCCGTCCACGACGGCGATGTCGTCGATCAGCCGCGTTCCGTGCCCGATCCGGTGTGCCCCGCAATACTGGATTGCCTGCCAAATCGATTCCTTTCCATAGCCTTCCCCGGCGTGAATCGTGATGTTGAAATTCTCGCGCTGGATGTAATGAAAAGCATCGACGTGCTTCTTGGCGGGATAACCGCCTTCTTCTCCGGCAAGGTCGAACCCAACGACACCACGCGAGCGAAAATCCACGGCGAGCTCTGCCATCTCAAGCGATTCATGCCGGTTGCGCATGGCGCAGATGATTAACCCCGAAGCAATTCCAAAATCCTTGCGGCCTCGCTCCAGACCCTTCAACACAGCC
>CAVQDN010000026.1:0-169258 GCA_963711275.1 uncultured Acidobacteriaceae bacterium
TCCGGGCCATAAATGAAGTAGTAGTCAACGGCATGGCCGGCAAGTGAATCCAGATTCAGTTCCAGCGGGAAACGATTGTCAACATGCGTCAGCGAGGCGGTGTTCCACATCAAAGCATACCCTTTGCTTGACAACAGCAAAGGGATCGCTACATCCGTGTTGTTCTGCCCAAGTTCGACGGTGGCGCCCCGGTAGTTGAACATTCCGTTCTGGTGTTGCCCCAAACCGTAGAAGCCTTCGGAGAAATCCGGAGCAAATCTGTCTTCGACGTGAAATGTCTTCTCTCCATTCAGTTCAGCCGGTTCGTAGGTCCGGGGAATCGAGTTGCGTTCGCGTAACAGACCCTCGCCTGTAGCCGTGCTGAATTGGACGTTGCCCCATTTGAGCGAGAGTTCGATCTTCAATGCATCGGTAGTGAGGATCGCCGCATCGGATGTTTGTGAAATCTGGAACTTCGCGCCCGGACACGACTGCTTTGAATCGAGCATCCATGGCTGGCTTTGGCGAATCGTATTGGGCGGCTCGGGCGCAGCGACGAAATGAATGACGAAGGAGCGGCAAACGGAAATGTGCACGCTCTCGTTTCCGATTGTGGCCGTCATACCGTCCCGAGCTTGCGCGTACTTGACTGGGGGTAGTGGGGGCACATCCCACAGCTGGGCGGTTGCCTGTGTCGCGGTCCCGGTGAGCCCGCACAGGCCGAGAAAAAGAGAAGTCCAGAAGCTCCTGGATGGAAGCAAGTTTAATCTCATTCGGTCAAAAGTACGTACGACGGCAGCGCTAACTGTAACGAACTCGAAATGGAAATGCTAGGCAATGATAGAGCCGTGCACGCGAGGGGCTTTTTAAGGCCTTTGGCTTCGCTTGACGCTTGCCTGCACCTTTTTTGAAATGTCCTTGCCCGTGCGCCGGTGTGTCGATTCGCGCACAATCAACTCGGGCTGCATCACCACAGTTTCCGGCTTTGGGGGTGCTTTTGAGTTCAGAATGCGGAGCGCGATGCGGGCAGCTTCTTCTCCGATTCTCCGGCTGTGTTGATCGATGCTGGAGAGAGGAACACGAAGTGAATCATCGTAGTGGAGATTTCCGCAGCCAACGACCGCCAAATCCTGTGGAATTCGTACTCCGTGATCCAGCGCGTAATTCATGGCACCCATTGCCAAAGGATCATTGAAGCAGAACATCCCGTCTGGTCTGGGATCGAGACTTAGGAGTTGGCTCATGGCTTCGGCACCGCCCTGTTTAGTTCCTACATCTCCCTTCCGTTGCGTGACGATGTAATCATCCATTACTTTCATCCCTGCTTGCGCGAGGGCTCGTTTATATCCTTCCATCCGGCGAATCCCAGGACTGATCTCCGGTCCACAAATGTGAGCGATTCTTTTGCAGCCAATATCAATCAAGTGCTTGGTGGCGAGCCTCCCCACCGATTCATCGTCTACCCCGACGAAGTTCGCCGAAAGACCAGGCAAGCACCGATCGATCAATACATACGGTATGTTCTGTCTTTCGATGTGAAAGAAAACGTCTACCGTCGTCCGACACGATGCAATGATTAAGGTGTCTAGCCGGCGTGCCAGCAAGTGATTGATCTCCACCTCCTCGAGATCCGGATCTTCGTCAGAGGAGGAAACGATCAGATAGTAGCCGCTTTGTCGTAAAACTTCGGAGAGAGACTTGGCAACTTCCGCAAAGAATGGGTGAAGCAGATCGGGAACAACCAGGCCCACAAGATAAGAGCGGCCGGTCACCAGGCTACGCGCAGCAAAGTTAGGACGATAGTCCAGCTCTTTCACGCGCGCGAGGACCCGCTCGCGAGTCGCCTCTCCGATGTCAGGATGATTTCTCAAGACCTTGGAAATGGTGATCAGGGATACTCCGAGGTCTTTGGCGATGTCCTTCATTCGTGTGTTCATAAGCACCTCGTCAATTTAGAAGCTGAGATCGCCCTCTAGCGAAGTAATCGTCTAACGTGCCAGAGCCTTGTCACGGAAGCAGTCCCTGTCTAGAGCTTCTGTTGTTGACATCGATACCTTTACCGATTATTTTCCCACAAGTACAGACATGAGAGCGCTTGTGCTTCGCAAACCGGGCCGGGCTGATCTGGGGACCATTGCCGATCCGGTGCTCACAGATACGAACGTACTGCTCAAGGTCCGCTTCGTCGGATTCTGTGGCAGCGATCTGAATTCGTTCCGCGGACTGAATCCACTCGTCACGTATCCCCGCATTCTGGGCCATGAAATATCGGCTACGGTGGTGGAAGACCAAGGACGTGAAGGCGCATTGCCTGTCGGGACAAACGTGGCGGTCTGCCCATACACAAGCTGCGGCAAATGCTCTTCCTGTCTGCGTGGACGCCCGAACGCTTGCCAATTCAACCAGACTCTCGGCGTACAAAGGGATGGCGCCCTCACAGAATTTATTGTGATGCCGCGAGAAAAACTGTATCCCGCCAACCTGACGCTGAAAGAGTTGTGCCTGGTGGAACCGTTTACCGTAGGATTTCATGCCGTCACACGTGGACGTGTAACCGCAAACGACACGGTTGCGATTTGGGGTTGTGGGGGCGTAGGACTTGGTGTCGTAGCAGCCGCGAGTTCCCAGCGTGCGCGAACGATCTGTATTGATGTGGATGACGACAAACTCGACTTGGCGCGCATGGCCGGCGCTCAACTCATTATTAATAGCGCGCGAGAGCCGCTACACGACAGATTGCTAGAAATGACAGATGGCCGAGGACCGGATGTTGCTATCGAAGCGATTGGCACCGCGGCTACGTTCCGAGCCGCGGTCGAAGAGGTCGCATTCACTGGGCGCGTAGTGTACATCGGCTATGCGAAGGAACCGGTCAGTTACGAAACCAGGCTGTTCGTTCAAAAAGAACTGGATATTGTCGGCTCCAGAAATGCTCTACCAGCGGATTTCGAGGCCGTGATCAAGCTTCTGGGAGCGCAGACGTTCCCTGTTGATCAAGCCGTGGGTCTGGTTGTTCCCCTTGAGCAAGCAGCGGATGCGCTGCGCTCCTGGAGCGATAATCCATCACGCTTCAGAAAAATTATGGTCAACATGGATTGATGTTCTTTTTTAGGGCCGCGTTGCTCTCGACCAGAAATTGCTGCCGAATGAACCGGCAGAAATCGACGATGCGACTAACGAAAGGGCAATAATGCTTTCACCTCGTTTACTCTCAATTCTTAAAGTTGGCACAATTTTGTTGCTGTCGTCTGCGGTTTCTATGACGGCCGCGCAGAGTGCCACGGCTCCAACCGCTACTCAGGAGCCGGCTAGCATCGATCAAATCTGGCAGAAAGCGAGCGGTAGATACGATTCAGAGCGCGCCGCATTGCTGAAACAAGTCGAGAACGCGGACCACCAGGGCCCGTTCCGGGCTGACTGGGAATCGCTTCAGAAGTACGAGGTGCCCGAATGGTACAAAGATGCGAAGTTCGGCATTTTCATTCATTGGGGTGTCTACTCCGTCCCCGCGTTCGGCAACGAATGGTATCCGCGGAATATGTACGTGCCGGGATCGCCCGAATATAAGCACCATTTCGCAACGTATGGTCCGCAAGATAAGTTCGGCTACAAGGATTTTGTCCCTATGTTCAAAGCCGAGCGCTTCGATCCGGCGGCGTGGGCTGAGCTATTCAAGAAATCCGGGGCAAAGTACGTTGTACCTGTGGCTGAGCATCACGATGGCTTTGCCATGTATGACAGCGAATTGAGCGACTGGACCGCAGCCAAAATGGGGCCGCATCGCGACACCACGGGAGAACTGGGCAAAGCCGTCCGGGCTGCAGGGCTGCACTTTGGAGTGTCATCTCACCGAGTGGAACACAATTTTTTTCTCGGCGTGGGCCGTACTATTCCCTCGGATGTGAACAATCCGCAATATGCAGCATTCTACGGACCAGCTCATAACTGGTTGTCGGCCCCGTGGGGCGTCCCTCTTAACGATGATTTCACTTACGCGTCTTCAGCGTGGGCCGACGACTGGCTCGCGCGAAGTGCAGAACTTGTGGAGAAATATCATCCCGACATCGTCTACTTCGATTGGTGGATCGGACAGGCTTCGATCCGGCCAAATCTTATGAAGTTTGCCGCTTTTTATTACAACAGTTCTCTGAAATACGGCGACCACATAGGAGTAATCAATTACAAAGACTACGCCATGCAGGAGCACTCCGCTGTGCTCGACCTGGAACGCGGACAACTGGGCGACATTCGTCCCCTCTACTGGCAGACCGACACCTCCGTAAGTAATAAATCGTGGGGCTACATCAAGGACGACACGTTCAAGTCGCCGGAATTCGTGGTTCATCAGCTGATCGATATCGTCAGCAAGAACGGCAATCTGTTGTTAAACATCGGTCCACGCTCTGACGGCACCATCCCGGACGAGGTACAGCACGTTCTTCTCGACGTAGGCGCGTGGCTGAATATGAATGGGGAGTCGATCTACGGCACTCGACCGTGGAGGATCTATGGTGAAGGTCCAACAAAGGTAGCGGCCGGATCTTTCCACGATACCGACACGACGCGCTATACAGCCGAAGACTTTCGTTTCACGACCAAAGGGGATGTACTCTACGCGATTGGGCTGGGCTGGCCGACTAATGGCGAGGCCGTGATTCACTCGCTCGCATCGGCCGTTGGCAACGAACACGTTCGGTCCGTGATTTTGGTAGGCAGTGACGCGAAGCTGCAGTTTGAGCAGCGGGCCGATGGTCTCCGAGTGCGCCTTCCGGACCAGGCTCCGGGCAAATATGCATACGCCCTCCGAATAATGTTCGACCCCTCATGACATCAACCTGGATCTTAGCTTCAATTAACCCAGCAAGAGAATAGGAAGAGGTGTACCATTCTCTGGCAATTATTCGCTAACTGTACCGATAACTATGAATAAGGGACTGACCCTCCGGGAAATCGCGCGACTGGCCAAAGTGTCCACCGCCACAGTGTCGCGCGCCATTAATCGCGTACCCAAATGATTGAGCGTAGGGTTGGAGGAGTCGCGATTCTGACCTTTGGTGACCAGCTGCCGGCATTGGGACACGAGCGTATCGCTTTTATCGGCGGCCCACGGGATTTGAAAACCGCCACTATACGGAGATCCGCGGTCGAAAAATGCATGAAGGAAATTGGCTTAGAGCTTCTTCCGGAATGTTCGTCGATGGGGATCACACGATCGAAGCCGGCATGAAAGCATTGGGTGCTCTCGCTGCCATGCCTGATCGGCCTTCCGCTGTGCTCTGTTCAAACGATATGACGGCCATCGGCGTGATGCGAGCGGCATTCGACCTCCGTCTCAATATTCCGCAAGGTTTGTCGGTCGTAGGATTCGATGACATCAGGCTGGCCCAATTCATGGCGCCACCATTAACCACAGTGCAGATGTCGCAGACCGAGATCCCCAGTTGTCATTTTCAGCGTTACTCGATTCTCTGGAACCGACCCGCCATGGAAATGGGCGGCAGATGTATTCAATGAAGACTAACCTCATACTTCGACAATCGACGGCCCTCGCGTTTGGTTGCCTTGTGAACAGAGCGACAACCGCGCGCTCCGAAGCAGATATGGTCCTGAAGCTTGCCGAGAAGATGCAATCGAGGGAGGATCGAACTCGTAGTCTGGAGCCGCATCGAAGGGACATGTTCTCGGTCCCGCAAGTTGGGCCCACATAATTCCGCAGTGTGCATGACTATTACGTCGTGGAAGCTCGCCCCTTCCAAGCAACTTTCTTGTAGCAATGTTTCTGCATATAGGGGTATGCAATGCTTCCACGTTGCGGCCCCATTCTTCCCGGAAAAAAGTGACGGAAACAGGTTTCTCGAAACGACTGCGCTTTGCTTTCGTAAAGATATTGAGCCGCGCCCGACGGGAACGATGACCACACCGTCGCAAGCTCCCTCTTACCAGCTTCGATTGCTCAGATGCTGATCCTTTTGCTACCCCACTCAGAACTGCCGGCGCCTGGGGGAACTCACCAGAAGTGTGCATGTCATATCATGTTGGAGCAAAGGAGCAGTAATAATCCCAATCTATGTTCACGCGAATCACAGTTTGTCTCCTCTTGGCCATGCTCTCGGCCCGAGGCCTGTCCGCCGCCGATTTTGCCATGAAGGTGACCGACAAGAATTACCTCGACACCCAAGGTTTCAGCGTATTTCTCTACGACAGCACGTACCATCCTGTTTTTGTGGACCAAAAGAACGCAGCTATGGAGATGATTCTCCACGGCCAGCGCATCGCCACCAACGGCGACGTGCGCCTGATGCCAACGCCGGAGCAGTGGGATTTGGTAGCAACCCTCAAAGTTCGCCATGCCGACAAGGCGACCAGCCGGCTCACCGCCGACCTCGCTTTCCCGACGTTCGACTTCAGTTACACACTGGAAGTGGCAGCGGAACCCGGCGGCGTGAAGGTCAGCATCAATCTCGACAAGCCGCTACCGCAGAAGTTGGCCGGGAGGGCAGGCTTCAACCTCGAGTTCCTGCCCTCTATCTACATGGGCAAGGCCTATCTGGTGGACGGAACCAAAGCCGGTATCTTCCCGCGTACGCCGAACGATCCGATGACGAAGGTTTTGCCCCTGTCGGATGAACCGAAAAAGGAGTACTACCTGGAGGACTGGGATAAGGCCAAGGGATATACTCAGCCGCTGCCGTTCGCCGAGGGCAAGAGCATCACGCTGGGGGTCGACGACGCGCTGGCCCGGGTGAATGTAGTATCGGACACGGCAAACCTCATGCTGTTCGATGGACGCGACCGCGCGCAGAACGGCTGGTTCGTGTTGCGCTCGTTGATCCCTTCGGGCAAGACCACCGGCGCCATTGTCTGGCACATAAGGCCAGACGTGATTCCAAACTGGACACGGCCGCCGATGATCGCGCATAGCCAGGTTGGCTATGCGCCGGGCTTCTCAAAGGTGGCGGTGCTCGAACTCGACCCGAAGTACAACGCTCCGAAGACGGCCAGAGTGCTGCGGCTGATGGAAGACGGATCGTACAAGCAGGTGTTCGAGGGCCCGACCACGCCTTCAACACCGTGGCTGCGCTACGTCTACTCGAAATTCGACTTCACTCCCGTGAACGACCCCGGCCTCTATGTGATCGATTACGCAGACCAGCGTACGGCGCCCTTCCCCATCTCTAAGGACGCTTACGCGAACATCTGGCAGGACAGCCTGGATCATCACCTGGCCGAGCAGATGGATCACGTTTCCGTTCGCGAAGGCTACCGCATGTGGCATGGCGCTTCGCACCTGGATGATGGCCTCATGGCGCCCGTAGTTGGGGAACAATTCGACGGCTGGAATCAGGCCACAGCAACGGACGGGAAGTACAAGGGCGGAGATCACATTCCAGGGATGAACGTGGGCGGCTGGTATGACGCCGGCGACTTCGACCTCGAAGAGCCTGCGCAGTTGAGTGTGATTCAGAGCCTCGCTCTGGCGTATCGCGAATTCAATCTCAAGTACGACGAGCTTACGGTGGATGAAGCGGCCCGTGAGGTTGAGATGCACCGCCCTGATGGCGTGCCCGATACAGTGCAGCAAGTCAAGCACGGCGCACTGCTCATCCTGGCGAAGTTCCACAACATCGGCCACGCCATCCGCGGAACTCACGAGCCGGATCTACGCCAGTACACACAGGTGGGCGACGGAGCGTCGAAAACTGACGGCCGCATTTACGATCCGACGCTCGACCCGAACGAAGTGAAGGGCGACTACTCCGGCAAACCCGATGATCGCTGGATCTTCACTACGAATAACTCGTATTTCCAGTGGAATGCCATTGCGGCGCTGGCTGCAGCAGCGGATACGCTGAAAGGCTGGGACGACGCATTAGCGAAAGACTGCCTTGAGACCGCAATCAAAGCATGGAAGGACACGTCGGCGAATCCAAAACTGTATCCGACATCCAGCGGGCCAGACCGAGAAACTCCCGCAAACGGTGTGCTGGCGGCCTCTCAGGGAGTTGTCTCTGGCGAACAGGTCGCTCGTAAACCACAGAGCATCTCGGGTGCTGCGACAAACTCTGCAGCACCGGCAGCTCCACCGACCGGCTTCGGCCGCGGCCGATCTTTTGTCGGCATGGACTGGGGCGCGGCTCTGGAATTGACCATCGCCACCAATGGTGCCGAGCCATACAAGTCCCGGCTCAAGGAATTGTTTCCTCAGATGATTACTCCGGAACAGATGGACTTCGACGGTTGGAAAGCAGTCCGGGCGTTGTCTTATCTGGATGCCGGCGCGAGAGATCAAATGCGCGAAGCGGTAAAGACATATATGGCTGGTTTGGACAAGAGGCTGGACGAGACTCCGTTTGGCGTACCCCCGAGCCTCGGCACCTGGGGCGGCTCGGGCGCCGTGGTGGACATGGCGGTCCGAATGTATTTCCTCCACAAGACATTTCCGGATCTCGTGGGCCCCGAATACACACTTCGCGCGGTCAACTACATTCTCGGTACGCACCCGGTATCTAGCACTTCGTATGTAGCTGGAGTCGGCACAGTCTCGAAGACGAAGACGTACAGCAACAATCGCGCCGACAATGCTTACATCCCGGGTGCCGTGATTCCGGGATATATCATCATCAAGCCGGATTTTCCGGAGTGCATCGACGACTTCGGGTTCCTGTGGTTTGAGGATGAAGCCGTTGTGGCCGGGTCAACAAGCTGGGTCGTGGCCGGCAACGCTGCGAACGCGATCATTACGGAATCGAAGTGACCAAGTGCTAAAAGCGCCCGGCGGCCTCGAGGAGCGTTGGTGGCTATCTTCTCGAGAAGCTTTCCGCGAGTCGAAATGCGAAAAACATTTTCGTACAATAAACGTACAATGGATCGGGCAATGGGGCCCTTTTTCGCCCTTGTGGCACTTCCTAGAATCAATAACTTACGTGCTGTCAGCATAGTGATTAGTTCGACTCCCGCCGCCTCCACCAGTTATCTCGTTTATTTTAATTAGCTTATGAGCTATTTTGGTCTAGTTCCTCTGGGCGGATCAATCCAAGCTATTGAAAGCGCTCGATTCCCTCCATACGCCCAGGCCGGAGTTGATGGGCGCGACGAACCCGTCACTGGCGGTAAACTCTCGTTGTGACCTACCGCACTGCTTCTACGAGAGCGCTCACTCGGCGCTGCAAAGAGCTGATCCGGCGAGCCAGGAGCAATCCGAGAAATCTAGCGGGGCTGCGAAAGAGTTCAAGAAGCTATGCGCCAAGGCCGAAGATCTCAGCGCGTGGGTTTCAGGAGAGTGCGGGGTTGGGAATCTCGGTTAAGACCCTCCGTCGCTCGTCGAACCGTCGCGGATCCTGTGCTCAACTCGCTATTGCCATTTCATCCCAGCGCCCTATCGAAACATTCCTCACGATTCTGCTTTCTCCGCGGCGGCCGGTAGCGACCACACATGGTTGGAGAAGATTGTGCCCAAGCAAGCGCGATGCATCTGAGCGGCTTTGTCGGCTCCGGGCCGCCACCGCCTTACCTGCGTCCCAGGCCTCCTACTGTAACTAGAGGAGATGCGATAGCGCACTATAGTATGGGGAATGATCGATGCGAGATGGAGACGGCTGCATGCAACTGCTGAAAGTGCTTATCGTAGAAGATAACATCGCAAGCTTGGAACTAATGACTGAGGTTTTCACGTCTCTAAATGCCGAAGTACGCGCCTTCAGCGATAGCGAAAAAGCGGTCGGAGTGGTGAATGAGGAGAAGTTCGATGGAATTTTCCTAGACTTGGAAATGCCTAAGCTGAATGGCTTCGACTTGGCCCGCCTTATCCGCAAATCGTCATGGAACAAATCCACCCCTATCGTTATCGTGACGGGACGAGACGAGAGGCAAACTATGCAAGATGCGTTTGCGCTCGGAGCGACCTTCTTTCTTCAAAAACCTGTGGATAGACAGAAGCTCAGCGTCCTCTTCCGCACTGTGAGTGGCGGAATGCTGGAGAATCGGCGCAAATATATCCGCGTTCCAATCCAGGCCGATGTCGCGTGCACAGTGGGGGCCCGAACACTCCGCGGGGTATGTTGGAACCTCAGTCAAGGAGGCATGCAGGTGGAGGTGGGTGGCTTGAGACCCCAGGATGCTGTCCGATTGTCATTCCAATTACCAATCGCTGCTGTGACCATTGACGCGGCCGGTATCGTCGTGTGGGGCAATGAGCAGCGGCAAGGGATTCAATTCGCGAGTGTAAGTGAGCGGAGTCAGCAGTCGATTCGCAAATTCATAGAAGAAGTCGAAAAGATGGAATCCTAGGGTCAACCCCCGACGGGATTGGCCTAGCTGCTGCCGGTTGCACCAGCAGCCCCAGCTTTCTTCGCACGTTGGCCCTCATGGCCCGGATCTGGCTTGGGAGGCTGACTACCTTTAGTTAGGAGGCGATCTAGCTCCTCGGTGAGGGAGGATGGGTTGAGCGGTTTCGACAAGTAGCCATCAAACCCCGACTTTAGGATTTTTTCCCGATCACCTCGCATAGCATACGCGGTGACTGCCACTACCGGCAGTAGCGCCAAGCGAGGATTCTCGCGAATTCTTCGTATGACCGCGAATCCGTCCAGTACCGGCATGCCGATATCCAGCAGCAGCAGTTCTGGTTGCGCCTGTTCAATCATGTGAAGCGCCTCTTGACCGTCGCACGCTTCAAAGACTGTGTACCCGCGCGTTTCTAGCAACTCGCGGAGCAGTTCACGGTTCACGGCGTTGTCTTCGGCAACAAGAATTCGGATCATGACTGCCCCGCAGATTTCGCCCGGTTGCGGCCTCGGGTTACTCTGCCAACTTCAGCGATGAGTTGTTGCTTCCAGGAGCCATCCTTTTGAAGGAGCCCTTGCGTCTCCCGGTTTAGAAGAGCAATCTCTTCCCGGCTCAGGTTCTTGGCGGTCATGACGAGAATGGGGAGATCCATTAAGGCCGGCTCCTGTCGGACATGGCGGATGACTTGAAAGCCGTCCATCCCAGGCATCAGTAGATCGAGCAGGATTGCGCCTACCACTTTGTTAGCTAGCACCTCCAAAGCGCGGGCGCCGCTGCGCACGCTTTGAACCTCGTATCCGGCCGAGCGCAACGCCTCCTGCAGCAGTTCCAAAGCTCTAGGGTCGTCGTCCACCAGCAGAATGGACGAATCCTCGTCGGCGGGAGCCGGCACGTGCCTGTGAATCGCCTCCAGCAACGTGGGTTTGCGAACTGGTTTGATGAGATAGTCGGCCGCACCCAAGGCGAAACCTACCTGCTTTTGATCCACAATGGAGAGGATGATCACCGGAATGTCAGCCGTTGCTGGGTCCTTCCGCAGCGCGACAAGGGTCTCGAAGCCATCGCTGCCCGGCATCATTACATCGAGGGTGATGGCGTCAGGCCGCAATCGTTGAGCTTCTTTATGAGCTTCGACGCCTGACCGAGCCATTGCCACCCGGTATTCTGGCTCGAGGTAGCTGGCCAAAAGCTCACGAGCCGGCACTTCGTCATCCACGACCAGCACCAGCGGGGTGAGACGGCCTGAAGGCGTCACGACAGGAACTCTTGCTGGTTCCTCAACCGGGCGGAGATCGGATGTCGGCACAGCGGCCATAAGACTAAAGGTGAACCGGCTGCCTTTTCCCAACTGACTTTCCAGCGAAATCCGGCCTCCTTGTTGCTCGACCAGGCGCTTAGTGATGGCCAGCCCCAATCCTGTGCCCTGCTGAGTGTCACCAGCGTTCCCCTCGACTTGCCGAAACTCTTCGAAGACTACCTTTTGATCTTCAGGCCGAATGCCGATCCCGGTGTCGCTTACCGACACGCGAACGAAGTCCCAATCGTCGACGCACTCGATGCTGATCTGCCCGCCCTTGGGCGTGAATTTGACCGCGTTGCTGAGCAGGTTGTAGAGGATTTGTTTAAAGCGCACGCGATCTGCCTTTACCAGAGACTTGCTCTCCAGCTTCTGTTCCATCCGGATGTTCTTGGCCATTGCCAGCGGACCAATGGTGGAGAGTACTTCCGGCAGGGCGTCCTTCACGAGAAACTCTTCGTTATGCAGTTCCAGTTGTCCCGCCTCGATCTTAGAGAGGTCCAGAATGTCATTGATCAACTGCAGTAGATGAGCTGAGCCTTGTTTGATGTGATCCACGAATCGCTTCTGCTTGGTGTTCAGTGCGCCCGAAGTTCCTTCCGCCAGGAGGTCCGAGAAACCCACGATCGCATTCAGTGGGGTTCGTAATTCATGGCTCATGCTGGCGAGAAACTTGCTCTTCATCTGGGTAGCGCGCTCCGCCTCGCGGTTGCGAAGCCCGAGCTCTTGATTGGTGGCAGCCAAGCTCTCCGTGAATTCACGCTTTTCTGCCTCATCCCGCTTTCTCTGCGTAACGTCAACCGCAACCACCACCCGCGCGGCTCGGCCCAAAAAGTGCAGGGCGTAAGAGGTATTCTCTGTGTCGATGATGGTTCCGTCCTTTAGTCGATGCCGCCAGGCACTGCTGCTCTCATTTCCGTCTCCGAGGGCTTTCACAGTTTCCAGCAGGGCGGGAACATCCTCGGGCGGGCGAATGTCTTTCAGGGTCATGGCCAGGAATTCATCCCTGGAATAGCCATACTTGCGGACTGCGGCGTCGTTTACCGCAAGGAAGCGCAGCGTCTCCCGGTCAAAGACCCAGGTCGGATGTGGATTGTTGTCAAACAATTTGCGGTGCCGCTCTTCGCTCTCCCGGAGCAAGGCTTCGGCCCGCTTGCGCTCGGTGATGTCGCGCGCCACGGCATAGATAGCTTCCTGCTCGGACACGGAAACCGCATTCCACAACAGCCACTTGTAAGAGCCGTCTTTGCACAAATAACGGTTTTCGAATGCAAAAGTGACTTTTCCCTCTTGCAGCTGGTCCTTTTCTACGACTGTAGCCGGGTGATCGTCCGGATGTATGAACTCTATGTAAGGCTTCGCCATAAGTTCATTCGTGGTGAAGCCCAGTGTCTTCTCGAAAGAGGGGTTCAAGTTCTTGAAGAATCCATCAAACCCAGCGACGCAAAACATGTCAACTGATAGCTCCATGAAACGATTGCCGGTTTCCAGCTTGGAATAGAGTGAGCCCATGAAACTGTTGATCGCAAGGCCGACAACCAGGGCGACCAGCAGGGAGACGAACAATACGGCAATGACGATTAGACCGTAGCTCCTGAGTCGGTCGTTCATCGCTCCTAAGTCGGAGCGGATGTACACGGTTCCCGTTGGTTTGCCCTGGAAAATGATCGAGCGCGCCATCCCTAGATGCCCGTCTTCGAACCAGTGGCTCTGGGTTTGGCCGGCAGGAATAATGGGCACGACCCTCGTCTCGCCCGCGCGATCACGCCAGTATCTCGCGAAAGGCTGGCCGTCTCTCGCGTAAATCTGGGCGTACATAAGGTTGGGGTTGGCACGCAATGCCGATAACGTATTCTCTGCGGAGTGCGGATCATTGAACAGAAGCGCTGAGACGGTATTGTCTCCAATGATCTGGGCTTGGATGGAGACATTGCGTACGAGGGCCATACGAAAGCTGTACAGGTCATAGGCGCAAAAGCCGCCACTAGCCAGAAGCAAGGCCACAGCACTCACCAGCACGTTCATCAAGGTGAGTTTCTTGGAGATCGAATATTGCTGGTTTCTAGGCATGGTGTGTCAATCTCCAGGCTGAGGACTCCTTCTGACGACGGTCGCCACCTTGAGCAGCTCGGAACTGAGCGTCAGGCCCGCGCGCTGGATTGCGGTCAGGTTGACCTCGAAACGGATTCGATTCTCTTCCAAGACAAACTGGATCATGCCGCGACGCTGCGAGAACTGCGGAATGTCACTGACAGTCAGGACTGCGCTTTTATCCAATGCCCCGATGATTTTGTTGAGCCGGTTAGCCTCGGAAGAGCTTATAAACAAGACCTGACAGTCGGCCGACTCCTGCGGACTCGAGATTCGCCTCGCGGTCACTCTCTGGTTTCCTATCATTTCGCCGGCGAGCGTCGCATCCAAAGCTGCTCCAAAGGGATCTTCGCCGAGGACGCAGATGGTAAAGGAGCCAGTCTTGGCAGTTGTGACCTTTGCGGGCCATTCGACGAACCGGCCAAAGTTGTAGAGATAGGCAGCCTCGACCTGGTACTCACTGGGCTTTTGTTGCCCGAAGGCGCTTGACCCGGCGAAGAGCAGGTACACAAGAGCCGCAATTGCGCGCTGCAGCAAGACGCCCCGATCACGCGACACCCTGCGTTGCTCTTGGAACAGAACCTTCTGAGTTTCGCGCTTCATTCGGTGTTGGTACCTACCTCGCCCCGTATTTCCGCATGTTGAGACCGGAAAAAGTGCTGTGTGACCAACGAGGGTCAAAGTTGCCGGATCACGTGTTATCTGAGCGTCAGGTCTGCAATAATGCGTTCCGGAGCCGAGGGAACCTACAGAATCACTTCTCACCGAATCGCCAGACCAGCTTCGCGTAAGCGCTCCTCTTAACGTCAACCGGCCCGCCGGGATCGCCTCCATACTGGGCGAAATGCGGTTGCAGCAGATTTTGACCCCCGACCGACAACTCCAGTTCTGGAGTGATGCGCCAGCCGAACTCTCGCGTCCATTGTTTGGTAGCTACCAACCGTTTGGGCGGGCAAGGCGCTGACGTAACGGTACGTCTGGTCAAACTCCAGCTTCTTTGGCAGATTCACGAAAGACTGAATCACCACCTGGTGGCGCGGGCTCGATCCCTCGTATCCCGAAACGCTGGTTGGATCATTGCTGCCCGGTTTGTTTTCCAATTCCATATCCAGGTAGGAATACGAGGCCCTGAGTTCCCATCCCTTCACCGGCTTCCAATCGGGCGACAGTTCGAAACCTTTCGTTGTGCCTTTGATTCCGTTGCTGGTAAGCAGCGGAAGAATTGCATGTACTGGCGAGGGCGACGTCTCGAGGAAAAACGTACCCACCTGAAAGCTATAAAGATCGTTGTAGTCGTTGTAGAACAAGGCAACATCCACATAACAGTGGGGCGTCACCAGCCTTCGATAACCTGTTTCATAGGCGACTAATTCCTCCGATTGGAAATGGGGGTTGCCGCTGACGCGCAAGTAAACGGGCAGCGGCGTCACCGTTGCGAAGTCCGTGAGTTCAACGTCGGTGTCGAGACGGGACGGAGTTCGAACCGCCCGGGTAACGGAGCCCCACAAGGACTCCCGGGCTGTGCGGTTCCACAGCAGACGGCCGCTCGGCTGCACCTCGAAACCGGTGTAGTTGTTGTGTTCGAGTTTCGTTCCCACGGTCAGCGAAAGTCGGTGATTGAAGAAACCAATCTCATCTTGCAAAAAACCGCTATAGATCAAGTCCGTCTGGTGTTGCGGAAGGAAGTCGATCGTCGGGACTCGTTGCACAACATTTCGCCGGGCTCACGCGCACCCCGAGTCCCCAGAGAAAGTTTTGCTGCCCCGGCAGAGTCAAATGCTCGAGGAAGTCGACGTCGAAGGTGTCCCGAGTCTCTCCGAATTCAGGCTCGAAATGGTTCGTGCGGTCAAAGTAGGCCTGAAGTTGGAAGTCCGATCCGCTCGTTCAGAACGTGCTTCCAGCGGCCTAGCAGATTGCCTCCCGTCAAGTCCGCCGTGCCGTAAGCATTTACTTGGGAGGGAGGCGAATACAGTGCATATGTGGTCGCTTCTCCCGCGCCTTCACTGTAGATGTCACCTTGGAACGTGAAGGTATCACGCGCGTTCCTGTCCCAGTCTGTGCGGAAACCGCCCTGGCCCATTCGCCACTGATCAAAGATTGTGCCGCCTGCGATGAAAGTCGGCCCCTCGGACGAAGCCTAAACCGTAGACGCGATAGTCGAAGCCCCGGCCGTTTCCGCCCCCGTAGTGGACAGTATTGGTACCCTGGTCAACATTGCCGCCGCCCAGAGACACCATCACCCCGTGAGTATCCTTGGCGTTCTTGGTGATGATATTGATGACACCATCGACGGCATTCGCTCCCCAGATCGTGCCGCCGGGCCCCCGGATTACCTCGATACGTTCAATGTCCTCGAGTGGAGTCGCCTGGGCTTGCCAATAGACGCCCGCGAAGAGCGGCGTATAAACGCTCCGACCGTCGATCAGTACTAGCAGTTTGCTGGCTAGCACCGCGCCGAATCCGCGAATGCCGATCGACCAGTGATCGGAGTCTACCTGCGCCACCTCAACCCCTGGCGCCAGCCGCAAGACTTCCGGAATACTGGTGGCCCCAGACCGTCGAATATCCTCCTGGGTGATCACGAAGACCGCCGCAGGCGTCTTCCAAACCTCTTCCGGCTCTTTCGATGTTGTGGTAACTTCCACGTTACCGAGTTCCGCCAAGCTCAATTGTTTGAGGGGTTCGCCGTTCGCTCGGTCTTCTTGCGGGGCGGCGAAACCTTGGTTGACCATTCCCGCGAGCGCGAGCAAGATTAAAATGAGAGTAGTGCGCCGCAAAAAAGTCATCACGTACCACGCACCTGCTTCAGCCGCAACGCTGACAGGGCACTTCCTGGCGTCGGTAACAGTAAGTACTCGCATATTGATGTCTGGTCTCACCCGTCGAAGAGATGTCCCGCTTCTAGCTGTTCGCACCTGCCGCCGCGCCGCGCGATAGGAAATCAGCTGTGCCGTTCCTGACAAACTGCTCGAACAGACTGAAAATGCTTGGGTCCCACCATCCCTTGGCTACTTCCAGCTTCATAGTCTGCAATGCGTCAGTGATGGAGAAGGCGGGCTTATACGGCCTTACCGTCGTAAGCGCATCGTACACATCCACGATCTGCAACACTCTGGCTGTAATCGGTATGGCTTCTCCTGCAAGTCCATCCGGATATCCGGAGCCGTCAAACTTTTCGTGGTGGTGGCGAATGATCGGAAGCACTGAGCGAAAGGACTTCAACGGGGCACAGATACGCTCCCCGACCACAGGGTGCTCCCGCATGAGTTTCCATTCGTCTGGCGAAAGACTGGTCGGCTTCAAGATAATTGCATCGGGTATCGCGATCTTTCCGATGTCGTGAACCACGCCGGCACGTCGGAGAGCAGTAACCTGGTCTTCCGACAGTTTGAGATGCTCTCCCAAAGAAGCGGAATACTCCGCCAACCGCTCGCAATGACCGTGCGTGTAGGGATCCTTCCCTTCAATGCTCCTGGCAAGCGTGAACAGGACTGATTCCGCGCGCTCAAGTTCGTCCGTCCGGAGCTTAAGTTTGAGGAGCGAACGCACGCGGGCGAGCAATTCGGTGCGGTCGACAGGGCGGGTGAGGAAGTCATCAGCCCCGGCCTTGATACCTTCAATGCGATCCTGTTTGTCAGAGAGCGCCGTAATCAGAATTACGGGTATCAAATAAGTTTCTGGATTGGCCTTGATTTTCTCGCAGGTCTCAAAGCCATTGAGATGGGGCATCATGACGTCAAGGAGCACCAGATCGATTGGAACGATGGACAACTGTTCCAATGCGGCTGTGCCGTTTGAAACACTCGCCACCTTGAATCCTTCCGCGGTGAGCAATTCCTCTAACAGCTCGCGGTTGGAAACTTGGTCGTCGGCGACTAAGATCGTGCCCGTGACAGACTGCGGCGATTTACTAAACATCGGATACCTACTAAATGCAACAGAAGTTACCGCCAGCGTGGCACAAAAGATAAGTAACTGCTAATTACGGAAGTCATTTTTCCGGTCTTGTTCGGATTTCGTAACAAGAGTGGGATTCAGTGTGCGCGCGAAAGCGTACTCGAAATACCCAGATGTGAAGGCCCGGAGAAGATGTTCCGAACTCCGGCCTGACCAAACGGAACCGCGAGCGAGCCCGAGGTTTGCGGTGTCTGGCCAGCCGAACCAATCACAGAGCTTTGTTTCTCATGATAACTTTCACTTAGGCCGCTTGTTCAAGAACAGAAGTAAGACCGAGGCTAAACAATGGACCCCTCTTCCCACGATGTGAAGATCTTGGTAGCGGATGATTCCCCGGTATATCGCAAACTGGTCGAGCAAACACTCTCGCAAGAGCACTACACCGTTCTGTTGGCGAAGAGCGGCCGCCAAGCCATGGATTTGTTTATCGAACACCAGCCAGCACTCGTGATTACCGACTGGAATATGCCCGACATCAGCGGCATTGAGCTGTGCCAGCGCATCCGCCAGGACTGCCAACAGTTCTATCCGTATGTCATCCTCCTTACCGGCAACACCGACAAAGAGGAAGTGATTGAAGGTCTGGCCGCCGGAGCCGATGACTATCTAACTAAGCCCTTCCATCCGGGAGAACTGCAAGCCCGTGTAAGAGTCGGCCGCCGCATGGTCGATCTCCACCGCGAAGTCCAAGACAAGAATCGGCAACTGGAAGAGATGGCCCTAACCGACCCGCTCACCGGCCTGCCCAATCGCCGTGCGATCGATTTCTGGGCAAGCCGCCAACTCAGCGCGGCTGTGCGTCACGATTTTCCCATCTGGGCAGTCATGGCCGATCTGGACCACTTCAAGAGCATCAACGACACCCACGGACATGATGCCGGAGACATTGTGCTCAAGAGCTTCGCCGAAATTCTCAAGTCCAACACCCGCAGGTCAAACATTTGCGGCCGCCTTGGAGGCGAAGAATTTCTGGTGGTCATCACGCATGTAGAAAAGAAAAATGTCGCGATTGCCATCGAGCGGATCCGCAAACAATTCCAGGCCCAGAAGTTCACCGTTGCGGGCAGCGCTTTCGGCGCGACCGCCAGCTTCGGAGTTGCTGGCATCCGCGCAACGGCGTGTCCTGATTTTAGCGACCTGATGACCCGCGCAGATGCAGCTCTGTACTCCGCAAAGAGTCAAGGGCGTAACCGCGTCGAATTTGAAATAGAGTAGTTTTGTCAACGAATAGCGAAGGGTGGGGTGGAAAGACGGGGTAGGCATCATGCAAACAAAGTGCGCGAATAATCTCACGACTTATCTTAGTCGCCCTGCCATTTGGTCTCCGGTGTTGCTCGGGAAGATCCGAGTTCAGACTTTGGTAACTTTCCCAGCATTTTTCCTCGTCTAGAATTTAATTTATCCCCAGAATTTATTGCCCCTGAACCGGCAATTGCTTTACGACGCTTGCCCGCAACTCCGTGCCTGGCAGGCACTCTTTCCGTCTGCTCCGCCCCTCACGGTAAATCTAAACGTCACGCCCAAACAGTTCGCGCAACCTGAACTGGCCTCCCAGATTAGCAAGACTTTGCAGGAGACCGGACTGGATCCTTGCTGTGTCAACTTAGAGATCACGGAAACGATCGCCATGGCCGATGCCGAGAGGTCTGCTGTTGTGCTCTCTGAGTTAAAAGCGCTCGGCGTTCGTCCTGTTTTTCAAAGGAGCAAAAATTGTACGATAATTGTACGATGGGCAGACTTTTGTAGGCCTTTTGGCACTTTCGTCCGTTTGTAGAATCAGTAAGTTACAGAATCTAAATGGGGATGAAAGGTTCGACTCCCGCCGCCTCCACCACTATCTCATTTATTATCAATTTGCTTACGGAAACATTTTAATTTCGTACAATAGTATTCTGCGGGGCGGTTGTCCACGAACGTAAAGATAATCCTCCCAGCTCATCCGCGAGCCCGGACCGGCCTCTCGCAGAAAATCGTCTTACCGGCGGCAGTCGCGGAGTTGGACCGCCGATGCCAGCCTTATCGGAGTGGAATTACGAGACGTCGTGAGAGACACGCGAATCGTCCGGGGGGCGTGGGTTCGAACAGACGTTAACGAAGGTAGCTGCCGAACCATCCACTGTACCTCGATCAGGCTCATCCCCATCCTTGTTTCCTTGTCGTTATCGCGATCCAGCAAGTTCGGGAACGCCCGATAGCTTCTCGCATTCGTTTTCGGTTAAGCGCAGCGTGGCGGCCCCAACATTCTGCTCAAGATGTTCGATCGATGACGTTCCCGGAATCGGCAGCATCATTGGCGATCGCCATAGCAGCCAAGCAAGCGCTACTTGCGTCGTGCTGGCATGGTGCGCTTCCGCGATTTGGTGAAGAATCTCACCGGCGATCCTGCCCGCTCCCAGAGGGAACCAAGGAATGAATACGATTCGGTTACGCTCACAATAGTCAACAACGTAGTCCCATTCACGGTCCGCGAAGCTGTAACGGTTTTGCACGGAAACGATGGGAACTATTTTGCGAGCCCGTTCGATGTGTTCTTGCGTGACGTTCGACAGCGCTACGTTGCGGATCTTGCCTTCCTCTCTAAGTTGCGCCAGCGTCTCAACCGATAGATCAAAGGAGACAACGGGATCCGGAATGTGCAACTGATAGACATCGATACGCTCCAGTCGCAATCTTTTCAGACTGCCCTCCACTGCTTTGCGAAGGTGCTCGGGAGTTGCATCATGGGTCCACTGATTTGGGCCGGGGCGGTTCCATCCCCCTTTGGTCGCAATCACAACGCCGGCCGGATATGGAAACAAAGCTTCCGCGATCAGTTCTTCGCTTACGTTAGGGCCCATAGGAATCGGCGGTGTCGATGAACTGCACACCTAACTCGACGGCCCTACGCAAGTACTGCGAGCGCGCCTGCTCGATCCTTCGGCGGCCCCCAGATGCCTTCGCCGGTTAAGCGCATCGCCCCAAAGCCAATGCGATTCACCGAGATTTCTTTACCGAGCGAAACCTGCCCGGCCTGACTTGCAGAAAGTTCTTTCTTGTTCATGGTTCTCTCCTCCAATGTTTTCTTCTTATTCATTTCTCATTTCAGCACATCCGAGAATTCGACGACTGAAGAGTCAGTTCGAACTTCTCGCCAGCTCTCCGCAGCACTCGGGTCGCTGCGGCAAGGCTCGCGCTGTCCCACCCGCCGCCTAGAGCCTCAATCAACAGCACCGCGCTCGCCATGCGTCTGCCTAGAATGTTGACGGCTGTAACCTCGTCGGCCAGGGCGGCATTCTGAGCGGTAATGACTTCGAGATAGCTGGTGACTCCGCCTTCGTAGCGCGTATTTGACAGGCTCAGAGATCGTTGCGCGGCTTCGACCGCGGTCGCCTGAACTCCGGCTTCCTGCTCCAGGATACGAAGGGCGGCCAGGTTGTCTTCCACTTGTTGAAAGGCCGTCAGCACCGTTTCGCGATAGGACGCAACCGAGGAGTCATAGCTGGCCTTCGCTTGGTCGTTTACAGCGCGCCGCCGGCCTACATCAAAGAGGGTCACTACAGCAGAAGATCCAACCGCCCAGAACCCACTCGGTCCTTGCAGTAAGGTCGTGATGCTTCCGCTCTCGAAGCCGCCCGAGCCCAGGATATTCACCAGCGGATAGTAGGCAGTCTTAGCAAGACCAACCTGGGCGTTCGCCGAGGCCACGCGGCGCTCGGCGCCAGCAATGTCGGGGCGCCGTTCCAGCAGGGTCGAGGGAACGCCCACCGGAATTGGCGGCGGCGGCGTAGCGAGTGGCAACGGTGGCAGGGTAAAATCCGCCGGCGTTTTGCCGACCAATGCCGCCACCGCGTGCTCGTATTGCGCGCGGGCCACGCCGACATCCACCATCTGGGCCCGTGTGGTTTCGAATATGGTCCTGGCTTGCTCGACTTCTACTTCAGAAGAGAGTCCACCTTGGTACCGGTCCTCATTGAGCTGGTAAGCCTGCTCATACTGCGCAACCGTGTCCTGCAGTAATTTTTCCTCAGCGTCCAAACTTCGCGCCGCGAAATAATCGATCGCCAGAGCTGCATGCATACTGAGGTTCACCACCGCCAGATCAGCGGCACTGGCTTGGGCTTGCTCTCGATAAGACTCCACGTTGCGGCTCACTCTTCCCCACGCATTGACCTGATAGGAAAAGTTAACCGGGACCGCGAAATCATTGAAGGTTATGCCATCCAGAGTGGAACTCTGCGGCGGGCGGTTGTTGGAATATTGCTCGCGCGTAGCTGATGGGGCCGCCGTTACGGTGGGATAGTAGTCGGCGCGAGCATAGCGGAGCGCAGCTCGAGACTGCTGATACTGCGCCACCGCCGCCTTCAAATTCTGGTTCGAAATGTTGATCTGCTGCTCCAAAGCATTCAGCTGCGGATCCTGAAACAGTTCCCACCAGTTCCCACCAAGGTTCCGGTCATTTGGTTGCGCGGTCTTCCAGTTCCCCATCTCTTTGTATGCGGGCGGAACCGCAACTACGGGTGTCTTGTACTTTGGTCCGACGGCACAGCCGGTGAACGACAGCGCCGCCGAAAGAATCAGAACCGCACAAATCCCATGCCGCATGCGGGTGGTAAAGTGAGTCAAGGTGCTCATTGGGGATCCCCCGGAAGTGTTGCTTGGACGATCTTTACGTTCTGACCGGACACCAGAGAATCGGGTGGGTTCAACACCACCTGGTCATCCGCCTTGAGACCGGCAACGATCTCGATCTGATCCCCAAGATCGTGGCCCGGAGTAACGTCGCTCACTGCAACCTTCCCGTTTCTCACCACGCCAACCTGCAACTTATCGGATCGAAAGATCAGAGCACTGACTGGCAGAAGATAGGTCGAATTCTGCGCAGGAATGTTCAAGTGCACTTCAGCGTACGACCCAGAAAAGAGACTGCCGCCGGGATTATCAAGATCGACCTCCACGAGCAGAGTGCGGGTGGTTGCGTTGATAGATTCCGAGGTGCGCACCAGGTTTCCCGGAAACCTCTTGCCTGGAAACTCGGCCAAAGCAACATCCGCCTTAGTTTGACCCGGTTTGATACCTTGCGAGTATTCCTCGGGAACATTCACATACACGCGCAACGTCCGAGTCTGGGCAATGTCAAAAAGGTCGGTCCTGGGAGCGGTATTGCTTCCGGAGTTGATAAGGTCTCCGATGTCGGTGTTGCGCGCCGTGATCACACCATCGAACGGCGCATATACCTTCTCGAAGGAGACAAGGGCTTCGTAGTGGCGAACATTTGCCATGTCCGCATCCACAATCGCTTTGTTCGCTGTGTAAGTGCCGACAGCGTTGTCAACGTCCTGCTGCGCGACTGCATGCTTTGTCAGGAGCGACTGGTAACGATCCCTGGTGATCTGCGCGAGTTCCAGATTGGCCTGAGCTGTATTCAGGGTGCTGTGCGCCTGGGCCAACTGTTCATCGACCTCTGGCGTCTGAATGACGGCGAGCAACTCTCCCGCCTTCACATGCGCGCCGATATCGAAATACCACTTCTTCAGGTAGCCGTCGGTGCGGGCATAAATAGGAGACGATATGAATGGCTGCATGTTGCCGGGTAGGATGATCTCCGTGGCCGGGGCAGTCAGCTTGGGCGCCACAACAGAAACTGAAGATACAGCCATCTGATCGGTCACGGCCCGAAGCGTGGTCTCATCTCGCACCCGAGACCGGATTCCAAGAGCTAGAACCAACACTGCAACCAGTACTGTGAGCGCAGGCACCAGCCAGCGTCGAGGCGATTTTCGTGGATTTGTAGGTCGGAGAGCCTTCTTCAGCCTCTCGACCTGTTCATCAAGTTCGATTTGCGTCATATTGATTCACCAAGCTTTCCATCCGGCGGTTGCGTCTTGAGCAATGCGTGTTTTTGTTTGTAGCCATGCAGCACGCTGAAAAATGCAGGAACGAAGAACAGCGTCGAGACGGTCGCAAAAAGCAGGCCACCAATCACGGCCCGTCCCAGAGGCGCGTTTTGCTCACCACCGTCTCCGAGCCCCAACGCCATCGGCACCATGCCGATAATCATTGCCAAAGCGGTCATCAGCACCGGACGGAAACGTGTGAACCCCGCCTGCAGGGCAGCCGCGATCGCGTCTTTTCCTTCCACCATCTGCTCTGTCGCGAAACTCACGACCAGGATGCTGTTTGCCGTCGCGACGCCCATGCACATAATCGTTCCCATCAGCGCGGGTACGCTCAAAGTCGTGTGAGTGATGAACAGGAACCAGGCAATTCCTGCCAATGCCGCGGGCAATGCCGAGATCATGATGAAAGGGTCAAGCCACGACTGAAAGTTCACGACGATCAGAAGGTAGTCCAGCAGGATGGCGAAAAGGAGACCCAAGAGCAGTCCGGCGTAGGACGACCTCATAGTCTGCACCTGGCCGCGCATCACGACTCGCGACCCGCGCGGCAAGTAACTTCGTTCCGAATCGATGATCCTGTTGATGTCGCGCGAAACTCCACCTAAATCGCGCCCTTGCACCGAGCCGAAGACGTCAATCACCGGTGCAACGTTGTAGTGCGACACGACTGCCATGCCGGTTCCCCGTTGGGTAGAAACCAGGCTTGCCATGAGAGACGGCGGAGCCGACGGATTGCTGCCTGTCACCGGCGTGTTCACGAGGTCTTGCAGCGTATCGGCGTGATACTGCGGCGTCTGCGTCGCAATGGAATAACTCACGCCGTTCTTGGGGTCAAGCCAGAACGTTGGCGACGTCTGAAAACTACCGCTCAGTGAAACCAGCAGATTTTGAGCGATGTCATGCGCCGAGAAGCCGAGCTCCTGAGCTTTTGTGCGCTCGATTCTGAGGTGCATGTAGGGTTCATCGAACGGCTGCTGGATTCGAAGATCAGCAGTGCCCGGCACGTACTTGATTTTTTGCATCAGCTGGCTCGCCCACACTCGGTCGCCTTCCAGGTCGTGACCGATCACTTGAATATCGATTGGAGCGGGCAGACCGAAGTTCAAGATCTGCGTGACCATATCGGCGGGCAAAAAGGCAAACATAACGCCCGGAAATTGCCTGGCCAGGCGCAAGCGGAGCTGATTGACGTAGTCGGCGGTCGGATGATGTTTCGGCGAAAGAGTAACCAGGATGTCCGCGTCGGAGGTGCCGATCGGAGCTGAGTTGCTATAAGACAGATTGATGCCGCTATAGGGCAGGCCGATATTGTCGATCACGCTCGCCACTTCGTCGGGCGGGATCTGTTTCCCGATTGACTCCTCGACTTGATCGCACAGGAACGCCGTGTCTTCAATGCGCATCCCGGTTGGCCCACGCATATGAAGCTTGAAACTTCCGGCGTCTACAGTGGGGAAGAAATCCTGCCCCAGCCATGGAACGATCGACGCCAGCGATCCCAGGCAAGCCGCGAAGAAGATGATTAGGAATGCCCGCTGGTGATGGAGGCACGCCTCTAACAACCGGTGATATCCCTCCCGAAAAGTCTCAAAGCCGGCTTCGAACCGCTGCTGGAGACGCACGAATACGTTGCCCGATCCGCGAGCATGCTCTCCTACTTTTTGTCCCTGCAACAGATACTTTGCCATGGTCGGAACAATCGTCCGGGACAGGAAATAAGAGGCCAGCATGGCGAACACAACCGCCTCAGCAAGAGGCAGGAACAGATATCGTGCTACCCCCGACAGCAGGAACATTGGTGCGAACACAATACAGATCGACAAGGTTGATACGAACGCAGGTGTCGCGATCTGCATGGCGCTGTCCAAGACCACTTCGTCCAGGTTCTTGTCGGGCTCCGCTTCCCGGTTGCGATTAATGTTCTCGACTTCCACCGTCGCATCGTCTACAAGTATCCCTACCGCAAGTGCGAGCCCCCCGAGAGTCATGATGTTGATCGTCTGTCCGATCAAGCTCAGCACGATGATCGACGTAAGAATCGCCAGCGGAATGGATGTCGCAATGATCAGGGTGCTGCGCCAATTGCCCAGGAAAATGAGAATCATCACTGCAGTGAGGCACGCGGCAATCAGCGCCTCTTGAACCACGCCCTTGATCGCTCCCAGAACAAAAATGGATTGGTCTGCGAGTGGCTGCATCTTCAACTGCGGCGGAACGGTAGTCGCGATCTGCGGAAGAATAGACTTAATGCCGGAGATCACTTTCAGGGTAGAGGCATCTCCGGCCTTCTGAATCGTGAGCAGCACTGAGCGCTGCCCATTCACGCGCACGATGTTGGTTTGCGGAGGGAAGCCATCGCGTACCCAGGCCACATCCTTCATGTAGATCGTGGTGTTACCGACGGTCTTGATCGGAATGCGATTCAAGTCCGCGATCGACTGCGGCGCCGCGTTGGGTATGTCAACGTCGTACTCCTTGCTACCGATTTTTGAGGTGCCCGTCGGCAGGATCAGGTTTTGCAAGGTGATCGCATTGACCACATCCAACGCAGAAAGGCCTTTCGACTGAAGCGCAGCCGGATTCAGATCGACTTGCACCTGCCGTTGTTTACCGCCGTAGGGGTAAGGGACAGCTACTCCGGGAATCGTAATCAGCTGGGTACGAATGAAATTGAGGCCGTAATCATTAAGCCGTTGCTCGGAGAGTCCTTGTCCGGAGAGGGCCAACTGCATCACCGGTACACTGGACGCGCTATAAGCGATGATCAGCGGTGGAGTGGTGCCGGCTGGCAGTTGTCGAAGTTGGGTTTGCGAACTGGCCGTAATCTGCGCGACCGCACGGTCGATGCTGGCGTTGGGCTGCATGAATACTTTAACGACCGCGATGCCATAGAGCGACTGCGATTCGACATGGTCGATGTTGTCGACGATGGTGGTCATGTTTCGCTCGGTGACGCTGACGATGCGGTCCGCCATGTCCTTGGGCACCAGACCGTTGTAGTTCCAAATCACGCTCACCACCGGTATGTCGATGTTGGGAAAGATATCGGTTGGTGTGCGAAAGATCGCAATCCCACCCATCACGAGAATTAGTATGGCCATCACCACGAAGGTGTAGGGCCGACGCAACGCCAATCGAACAATCCACATCTTTGATCCCTCTGTAGTTCCAGCTTTCAGAACTAGCTTTGCTATTGCACCCGTCGTGCCATAGCGGCGCGAACACCACAAACCCAATCAGAACAGGCAACTTGGGCGTGGCCACCAACGCTGCATGAAACCTTGATGGCAAAGTCTCGCCGCTTGCGTTTGTGGCGTGTCAATGGAATGACATCGACATCGCGAGGAAGACGAGTGATCGAGTGGAGGTAATAACAACAGTCAGCTGATCGCCGAATGTCGTGAATGCGAGGAAGCTGTCTTACAGGAATGAAAGCTTGGTGTTTGGGGAAAGCTACTGGATTCTCGTAATCGGCTCCGCGAGAGAAGGAAGGTCGTCAACTAGCCCTACGTCGGCTTGCCGCTCTGGGCGCGCGATCCCAAGCTTCTTCATCTTGGCAATCAAAGTAGTGCGCTTCAATCCCAGTTTGGCTGCCGCGCCAGTCGCACCGCCGATGACCCACCCAGCGGCTTCCAGCGTACGCAAAATCAAAGCTCGTTCAGAGTCCTTTAGAGTTCTTGGCTCAGGACTTGCACCGATCTGCGCTGCGACCTGTTTGGGCAGAGGGTTATGGAAGCGGCCCTCGTCCGAGAGGATCACCGCTCGCTCGATCAAGTTCTGCAGTTCTCGCACATTCCCAGGCCACGGATAGGCCTCAAAAGCAGAGAGCGTCTCCGCAGGAACCTGATCGATGCGCTTTCCCATGCGCCGGGCAAAGACCTCGACATAGTGCAGAACCAGCGGCACGATATCGTCCCGTCGCTCCCTGAGAGGCGGTAACTCGATCGGAAAAACGTTAAGACGATAGTAGAGATCGCTGCGAAATTGATTGTGATTGACCATTTCAAGGAGATTTCTGTGCGTCGCCGCGACGAGCCGGACGTTCACCTTGTGAGTCCGACCGCTGCCCAGTCGCTCAAACTCCTGTTCCTGCAGAACTCGCAGGAGTTTCGGTTGCAATGCCAGGGGTATATCGCCGATTTCGTCCAGGAAAAGGGTCCCTTGGTCGGCTAGTTCAAAACGCCCCATCTTCTGCGCGATGGCTCCAGTGAAAGCTCCCCTCTCATGGCCAAATAGTTCGCTTTCCAGCAGGTCGAATGGAATGGCAGCGCAATTCAGCTTCACGAACGGCTTTCCACACCGCGCGCTCAAGTTGTGAACAGCTTTTGCGATGAGTTCCTTCCCGGTACCTGTTTCTCCAAGAATTAGAACCGTCGAGTCGGTAGGTGCTACACGCTCAACCTGTGCGAGCATGCTTTCCAGGGCGGGACTGCTACCGATAATTTGCTCGAACTTGCGCTCTTTCAAGTCCGGTTCGTTGTATCCGATTTGTTGCAAAGCCCCCACAGAGCCTCCTGGCAGCTTGTTGAGCTACTTCTCCCCATCGCTCAATTGTTCATTGCCGCGCGAACACTCTCGAGCAAGATTTCATCGTCGAATGGCTTCGATAGGAATTCCACCGCGCCGGCTCGCAATGCTTGCAGCCGCATCTTTTCATCGCCATGCCCGGTGATAAATATGATGGGAATATTGCAATGCTCTGCCTTCAGTCTGGCTTGCAACTCCAAACCCGACATTCCCGGCATCCGAATATCCGCAATGACACATCCCGTTTGCTGCTTGCGGTCGAAGGCCAAGAAGTCTTCCGCTGATGCGAAAGCTTCGGCCACCAGGCCAACTTGCTTCATGAGACCTCGAAGGGCGTTGCGCATCAATTCATCGTCATCGACGATGACAACCATTTTTGTCTTTTCCTCAGTTGCCATGATTAAAAGCTAGCGCGACTGCAACTCGGGCGCAATTATGCCTTGGTATAACGCCGTTCCCGAGCCCCTTTTTGAGGGGCGTGCACGATGCTAACGGGAGACTTTCTTGGGTGTGGGCGTGACTTTCGATGATCGCTCTGCCCAGCGGAAGATTGAGCTTTTCCCCCATTCTTACCAGGTCAGGGAGAGAGTCAGCGTGCATCTTCTGCATCACCCGGCCGCGATGCACCTTTATGGTGATTTCACTCGTTCCCAGTTCTGCGGCGATCTGTTTGTTGAGCATGCCGGAGACTACGAGAGCCATGACTTCGCGCTCGCGTGTAGTCAAACTTTCGTAGCGGTTTCGCAATTCCGCAGTCAGACCCTGTTGCCGACGCCTGGCGCGGTCGCGATCAAGAGCTTGCTGAATTGCCTCCAGGAGATCTTCATCGCGAAACGGCTTGGTCAAAAACTCGACGGCGCCGAATTTCATCGCTTTCACTGACATTGGAATGTCTCCATGACCGGTGATAAAGATGATTGGAATCTGGAAACCCCCATCCGCTAATTCCCGCTGAAAGTCTAGGCCGGAAAGTCCAGGAAGCTGTACGTCAAGAATCAGGCAACTCGGACCGTCCGAATGCTGGCTGCGCAGAAACTCCTGCGGGGTCGGCGAAGGCCTGGGATCGGAGGCCGACCGACTTCAGCATTCCCTGGATGGACGCGCGTACCAGGTCATCGTCGTCGACGATATTGACCGTGGCTGTGTCAGCCGGGGTCATCCCTGCGCCTCTGCACCCGGGAGTGTGAAGTTAAACGTTGCACCGCGTCCAGAGTTGGAGGTGGCCCACAAGCGGCCGCCGTGAGACTCGATGATCGACCGACTGATCGAGAGCCCCATGCCGGTACCTTGGGCCTTGGTACTGAAGAACGCATTAAAGATCTGCTCAAGTTGTTCCGGAGGAAGTCCAACGCCCGTATCGCTGACCGAAATCAACAGCTGACCGTCTTCGCCCATCAAGGATCTGATTGTGAGTTGGCGCCCTCTCTCCGTGTCCTGCATCGATTCGATGCCGTTGAGCATGAGATTCATGAGAACCTGCTGCAATTGCACCCGATCAGCCATGACCCGAGGTGAGTCCGCGGACAAGTCCGTTTGAATCGAAACGGAATACCTCGATGCTTCGCCGCACAACAAGACAACCATTTCTTGGATGACTTCACTCACGTCCACCAAATTGGTTTGTGGCGCGCCCTTCTTGAAGAGCTGTCGAAGCCGGCTGATGATGTCGGACGCGCGGGTCACAGCTTTGACCATTCGGCCGGCAGTTTCACGCGCCTCTGCTATGTCTGGCTGCTCGCGCGCCAGCCACCGCAGGCAAGTTCTGGCGTCGGTCACGGCGGCCGCGATGGGCTGATTGATCTCGTGCGCCAGCGATGCGGTCAATTCGCCCAATGTCGTCGCCCGGTTTATGTGGGCCAGATCGGCCTGTACCTGACGTAGCCTTTCTCGTTCTTTCTCTGCCTGCCTTCGCTCGGTGACGTCCATCCCGGTACCCACGAATTCGACTAACTCGCCGGAAGCACTGAAAACGGGGTGACCGACCGAGCGGTTATACTTGGTCGAGCCGTCTGGGAGAACAATGCGAAAGTCAACTTCGAAATCTGATCTTTCACGAATCGCTCGTTCGACCGCTTCATCGAATGTAGCCCGGTCCTCGGGATGAATACGCTGCATACGCTATTTCGAAGGATGGAGAATTGCTTTCTGGATCGAGCCCAAACAACCGATACTGTTCCTGCGACCAGATGGACGTTCTCTCGGCGTGCTACGTTCCACGCCCAACTGCCTGTGTGGGTCAGCCTTTGCGCTTCCTCCAAGTATGCCTCGGTCTGGCGCAGCGCTGCCTCCGCGTGTTTGCGTTCAGTAATGTCGGTGATCGCTCCGACCAATTCGGTTTTGCCAGGCTGACCTGTTTCCAGCAGATGACCCACAACGTGGACATGTTTGACCGATCCATCGGGCATAAGTAATCGGTGTTCTAAATCAAAATCCTCGGCGTTTCGAGACGTACGGTCGATCAGTTCATGAACGCGGACCCTGTCCTCAGGATGGGTTCGTTTCTGAACCAGCTCTAGCCCAGGTTTTGTGTCATGGCTGTATTCAAGAATGCGAAATGTTTCTTCTGACCAGTAGATTTCACCGCTGGGAACATTCCACCCGAAACTCCCCGTCTTGCTTAGTCTCTGCGCTTCCTCTAAATAAGCTTCGCTGCGCCGTAATTCTTTAGTTCGTTCCATCACCTTAACCTCGAGCAGGTCACGGGCCTGGCGCAGTTCCGCTTCGTGCTCTTTCAGGACCTGCTCCGCCCGCTTCCGGTCGGTGATGTCAGTGCAAGTACCGAACCATTTCACGATCGTGCCCTCGCTGTCCCGTATGGGCGTTCCCCGCGTTTTAAACCAGCCGTACGTCCCATCGCTGCGGCGAATCCGGTATTCCACGTCATAAGGCTGACGCCCGGCCACAGACTCTGTCCAAAATTGCCGGGTAGGCTCGCGATCATCCGGATGTAGTGCCTGCATCCAGCGCCAGCCGAGCAACGCGCTCTCGGGTATACCCGTATAGGTTCGTCCACTGTGTGCTGAAGTAGTCGCACCCGCCATCCGGAGCGGCGCCCCATACCAACTGCGGCAGCGCCTCGGTAAGGGTTCTCCAGCGTTGCTCGCTCTCCCGCAGCGCCTCCTGTACTCTCCGTCGCGAGGCGCTGAGCCAGCACACCAAAATCGCCAATGATGCAAAGAATGTCAGGGAGAGGACACGATAGGGCACTCGAATCCCAGCGAGTTCGACATAAGGAACCAGCGGGGTAAAAAAATAACCCAGGCTCAGAAGTGAGAGGAATAAGGCAACGAGGCCTGGGCCCATTCCTCCAAACCAGGCCGTCATGGCTACGGCGGTCAGGAAAAATGCGCCGCGAACATCGAAACCTCTCCCAAAAACTAGCGCCAGGGCGAGCGCGATTCCAACGGAAACTACAGCGAGCCCGTAGTGCAAGAATACCTGTCGAAGGATCAGAGGAGGAATCTTCCAGCCCGTCATGGTCTATCTGTCGCGCAGTGCTGCGACGACACCGGAAGATATTGTATTTAAAATGAGCTCTGGTAGCGCAATTTCGAATTCTCAGAACGCTCGCATCCCTTTCAATCCGCCTTCATTCGAAGACGATTTTTGCCATCATGCCTTTGTCCTCATGGCTCAGCAGGTGGCAGTGAAAGACAGACACTCCCCGGATCACCGGGTCAGTAAAGTCCATAATGAGGTCCACGGTGCCACCGTAAGGCACGTTGACGGTATCAAGCCATTCTGGCATTTCTGAAGGAACTCCGTTTACAGCGTAGGCCAGGAAGTGCACTTGATGGATGTGGAACGGATGCACTTCGCCCGTGGCGTTTACGACGCGCCAGTGTTGCATGGATCCGACGCGGGCGCGCAACATGGGAGCCGAATCCATAGCGAACTTCTTGCCGTTGATATAAAACCCGTTCTTGTCTTCGGTGAAGACGACAGTGAAGTCGGGATCGCGTGCCTTGATGGTTTCCAACTGCTCGCTGGAAAAGCTCTTGTAAACCGGTGGGCCGCTCAGGGCAGGCACCTTGCGCTCCGGTTCCGCTGCCTGCGGACTACTCACGACATCAGCCAGCACCATCGCAGGATTGTTGTCTCCATCCGGTCCGGTATCGAAGCATCGGGTGCTTAAGGTGGTGCGCGTGCCCGCGGCCCGACCAGTAACGATTGTCTCCACACGTCCGGCGGGCGCAATAAGAATGTGATCCACTCTTCGCGTGCCCTGATTGTTGTCGTGGTATGAAAGCGGCATACCGTCGAGTGCCACAATCTCCAACTGCTGGTCCCCCAATTGAATGTCCGCGTAACGGTCTGGTGAGGCATTCACGATTCGCCAGAACTGGCGCTCGCCCGGACGAATTGGGATCAGTGGGCGGACCGCGCCGTTTATAGTAAAGACCCGCTCTCGATTTTGTTCTGTCGACGTTCCACACCGATTTCGCGGAATTTCGACCTGCGCTCGAATCCTCTTGCTATCATCGCCGTCGTCGATAACCCGATCGCGGAGGATGAGCACTCGCTCCGGCATGCCGCGAAGCTCCGGATAGTACCTGTCGATGCCCTCAATCACGATCGCCCCGGACATGCCGTCGAGAGCCTGGCGAGCGCTTTCTCCGTGCGGGTGCGTGTGATACCAATACAGTCCGGGCGGCGCATCGAACGGTACATCGACTCGATAGTTCAGCACTTGCCCGGGCATCGCCACCATTGTCAGGACATCATCTTGCGGGCTCTGGGGTGAAACGTGCAGGCCGTGAAAATGCAAATTGCTCACGTTTTCGCAGGGCGCAAGCGCGCATGTCTCATCTGAGTGGACCGGCAGGTCGTTTACGTATCGCACCTGGATCGTCTCACCCGGCGACACCCGGATCAACGGAGGTTCAGTCTTGCCCGCATAGGAGAACGCATTGTGTTCGGTTTGTTGGTCATATACGGCAGTCAGGGTCAAGGAGGCCCCCGCCTGAGGAGGATTCGTGACGACGTTCTGCTGCGCTACAAGCGGGCCCGCTAGCAGAAAGCCACAAAATAAGGCGGCCGTGCCTTTCAATTGCCAATCCATCGGATATTCACCATAGCCCGCCATATACAGTTTTCTTGTGTAGTCGGATGTTTTCTTTTCTAACTTGCAGAAAAGCACGTAGCCTTCCAATCCATTGGAGTGACATTACTGGCCTTGATCTCAGAGATACAAATCGACTAAGCGATGAAAGATTTCTAAGGCGCCAGGAAGAGTGCCCTCGAATGTCAAGCAATAAACTCTACGTCATTATTTGGTCAGCCCTGGATCACGACGGTTTGCGGAAACGCGTATCAATGACTGGGAATGATTTCTCAGATTTTGGACCCAGAAATGCACTCAACCCATTCTGGTGAGGTGTTTATGGCAGAAGTGACGGCCGGAATTCAGTCTGGAACTCTAACATCGTTCCCTTCACGATCTCTATTGCGACGCGAAGTCGTGGCCGGTGGCCCTCGATGGCTGCCAACAATGCTTATCTTCGGGTCGATTGCTGCGGTTGCCTATGCCGACTTCGTCGTTTCTTCTGTTTCGCTCGGTTATCTGTACATATTGCCTCTCGGGATAAGCGCCATGTTTCTGCGCACCCAGATTAGTTATGGGCTGATCGCGGTTTGTGTCTTTTTGCACGACCTTTTCGGCCCTCCCTATCCAAGCCCCGAAGCACGGATTACGCACAATCTCACGGCGGTCGTCGGCTTTACTTTTGTCGTCTACGTTATACAGAGATACGTAAAGCAAAGAGAAAAACTCGATAAGACAGTGCGCCAGCAGCGCGATCAGCTTCTGCAGGACGTTGAATTAGCCGCTCAGGTTCAGAGGATGTTTCTGCCCATCCATCGGCCTTCCATCCCCGGACTGGACATTGCCGGCACGATGCAGCCTGCGAGAGGTGTAAGCGGTGACTACTACGACTACATACCCATCGACGAGCATACGATCCAGGTGGTGATCGCAGATGTCGCTGGCAAGGGAGTTCCTGCTGCCCTTTTGATGTCTGCCACTGCGGCTGCCGTGCAATTGGAGGCAAGGGATCAACGAGACATGCTGGAAGTTGTGAATCGGTTGAATAGCGGAATACATTCCGTATCTGGCGGTAACCGCTATGTAACCTTGCTGCTGGCGGAAATTGATGCGCGCAGCCAGTCCGTTCGCTTCGTCAATTGTGGCCACAACCCCGCTCTCCTGTTTCAAGCGAAGAGCCGTGATGTTGTTGCCTTGAACTCATCCTGTTTCCCGATCGGAATGTTCGATAACGTTGGTTGTGCTGTCAACCCGGCCAGTTTCACTGACGGCGATATTCTGGTTCTTTATACCGACGGTGTGACCGAGGCAGAAAACTCGCTCGGGGAAGAATTTGGGATGGAACGTTTGTCAGCGTTGATTCAAGAGGGTTATATGCTTTCCGCGGATCAACTGATGAACCATATCCTTGAGAGCGTTACTGATTTCTCTCGGGAAGTTGGGTTCGACGACGACGCCACACTTCTGGTTGTCAAATGTAGTCCTGATGCGAAGCAGCTTGTTCGATAGGCCTAAAGCTTGTCCTCGGCAGGGATAGGAAGTCTTTCTTCGATCCTCAGGACCCTCTTCGGAGCATGCCTGCGGAAAAGCCGCTTCATGTCGGGCGTAAATTCGCGGAGAAGATTCCCAATCACATCCGAGCTCAGGGCGCCGCTAAAACGATCCATCGTATGCCCGAACGTCCGATCCTGCCTGGGGTAGTAACTATTTTGTAGCGCGCTGGCAAGCAGCGCGCCCAGGAACTCGGAAGTGTTGAACGTACTCTCGCCGCGGTCGTTCTTCGTAATCACTACCCTGGTTGCGGAATACCATGCCCGCGTGAGGAGCCCTCTCTTGGGCGAGGGGAAATATCGCGGATCCTTATGCAAGATTGTCAACAAGGCAAACCCCTGGATAAATCTGCGCGATTCTGTGTTCGCCAAAGTCGCACCGAATCGCTTACCCCAACCTTGCATACCCCCGCCGTAATGCGGCCACTGGCCGCTGGCCTGAGCCTCAGTCGCCTCAAAACCTGCTGACGCGAAGGTGTAAGGTGCTGCGCCGATTGGACCGGAGTCGCCGACCCAGGTTCATTTGCAGGGTAAGCGAATCCTTCGGAAGCGGTAGCCGACATAGTTGAAGCTACCAGTAAGAGAGCCGAACTCTGCTTTAGCAATGTCACCATAAAGTCTCTTCGCGCAAACGCAGACTCGGCAGAATGCCGTTTTGATTTGCGCAGCCGGGAACGATTGGAGCAATCGAGTTGCCAGAGAACCGTCAGCTTAGGTTCTGCGTTGAATGCGCGAATTGTGGATCTCGCATATCGTGTCATGTCAGTCGTACGACGCAGCTGACCATATGCGGACGCCAGAAACCTTTGCTTGCTTTCAGCAGGAAGCAGCGCTGGCACGATCGGCGCTCGTAAACCATGAGCAAGAGCGAGTGAAAGGGACTTTTTATTCTGAAAGGCGTTTGGAGATCCAAATGCATGCATTCCCTAAGTATGAAAAGGAGATTTATATATGAAGTTTTTCGTAGCGCAGCAGTTTGCACTCTGTTTTTCGTGGCCATGCTGGGAGCTGCATTTGCACAGCAGGTCAAAAGCGATTTTGATCACCAAGCCAATTTCTCGCAGTACAAGACCTATTCGTGGCAGGAAATCAAGCCGCGCGAATTCATTGTGGGATTCGCGAATTAAGAGCGCAGTCGATGCTCAATTGGCGGCCAAAGGCTGGACTCAGGTTGACAGCGGCGGCGATGTGGCGATCGTAGCGATTGCGACGAGTCACACCGAGAGGACACTTCAGACTTTCTATGACGGAATGGGTGGGGGATGGCGTTGGCGTGGATTCGGTGGAATGGGCGAGGCAAGTACTACTGAGCAGGACTACAAAGAAGGAACTCTGCTCGTCGATTTGTACGACGCAAAAACAAAGCAGTTGATCTGGCGCGGCAGTGCCGAAGACACGGTCTCGAACAATGCGGAGAAAAATGAAAAGAACCTGAACAAGGGTGTGGCCAAAATGTTCAAGAAGTTCCCTCCGCAGGCTGCCAAAGCGTGAGAGCGTCCCCATCAGGGCAGACATTCCAACGGAAATCTTGAAGGAGATAGAAAATGCAAACACGCAACTTGGCAACTCCGACCTGCAAATCACTCCCGTCGGCTATGGCGCCTGGGCCATCGGCGGCTCTGGATGGCAGTTCGCATGGGGATCGCAGGACGACAATGATTCCGTCGCAGCGATCCACCGCTCGCTCGAACTCGGAGTCAACTGGATTGATACAGCCGCGGTCTATGGCCTGGGACACTCGGAGGAAGTAGTTGCCCGGGCGCTCAAGAGTTGGCCGGGTCCGCGGCCTTACGTCTTCACCAAGTGCGGCCTGAGCTGGGACTCGCAGGGCAACGTAAGGAAATACGCTGAGCGCCGATTCGATCCGGCATGAAGTCGAAGACAGCCTCCGTCGTCTCTCCGTCGAGGCAATCGATCTCTACCAGATTCACTGGCCGCCCGATCCGGATTCAGCGGAACTGGAAGAGGGATGGGCAACGCTTTCCTCCCTGCAGCGGCAAGGCAAGGTGCGTTGGATTGGAGTTTCCAATTTCAATGTCCGGCAACTGCGCCGCGCGCAAGGCCATAGCTCCCGTTACATCGCTACAGCCTCGGTATTCGCTGGTGCACCGGGAGATCGAAGACCAGGTTCTGCCCTACTGCCTGCAGGAAGGAATTGGAGTCATCGTTTACTCTCCGATGGCTTCCGGTCTGCTGACTGGCGCCATGACACGCGAGCGCGCAGCCAAATTGCCCGCGGACGATTGGCGTAAAACTCATCCCGACTTTACCGAGCCGATCTTTCAAGCAATTTGGCGCTGGTTGAACGCTTGCAGCAGATTGCCAGGCGCCACAACCGGTCTACGGGAGAAGTCGCAATCGCATGGACACTACACCATCCTGCCGTCACCGGAGCGATCGTCGGTGCCCGCAATGCACGTCAGGCAGAGGGAGTCATGTGCGCCGGTGACTTGCGCCTCACCGATGAGGAAGTGACCGAGATCGAAACGTTCTTTCGCCAAGACTGCCGCATGAGCGATGGTAGTCGTGCCAGACAACTTTCGTCCGCGCCATTCAAGGGACGACTGAGCTAAAGAGGAGAACACCGTGAACACAGACAGGACAAACCTTAATATAGCGTTGGAAAACTATCTTAAGTCTGGCCGGCAGTTCGGAGACGGCGAGAAGTTCTACCTATTGGGCTTCGAAGCTGCCCTGCACGCTAGAAATCTCTGCAAAGAGTTTGATCAGATCGCGTCGGAGATGACGAGCGACCTGGAAGAACTGCAGCAGCAATATCCCAGGGTGGCCGTAGAAGAGCCCTTTACACGCGGATTTCAGCAAGGACGGGAATACTACCAGCGCCTGTGCGATGAATCCAACCCGGTGTGATAGCTTCCATGGGAAGCACGGATCACGGGGAGCAACGCTCGCACTGTCGCAAGCGAAGGAATTCAGGCCATTTTCGCTCACGGCATGCAGGGTCAGGGACACGACGTGCCGGCTCGCTCGCACCTGCGGCGAAAACTAGGTAAGGGAACACTCTCGGCGCGGCCCAAAACCGGAAGAGCAGGAAGAAATATCTGAAGCTCGATCAGAAGTAGGATGCGCGCATGCGTCATTTGAGTCTTTGACAATAATTCCATCGTTGCAGCCCAACGGTTTCTTGTTCCAAAGTCCTTCGGCGTCAGCCAAGCCACTGGGGATTGGCATACGTGCCATCAAACTGGTGGCTAGTCTTGTAAAGTTCGAACTGGCCCGCCTCTGGCTGCCTTTGACGTCTTTGCCAGAAGAGCCGCGACCTGGGAAGAGTCCATCGGCTGAAAACTGCGGGCCGCATGGAGAGCTTGCTGCAGGATCTCCATCGAGTCGCAACCGGTGATGACGACGCTGGTTGGAAGATTCCGCGTCAATCCACGCCAGGTGGGTGGTTGAATACTTTCAGTGGCGACACTTGGATGGTCAGTTGGGATGGCGTCAAGAATACTCGGAAGGTATGTCCTCCAGATGACGCAGCGTCCTCATGTTGACAGGCCGCGCACTTCAAATGGCCTTCATCTCAAGTGTTTTCCAGCAACCTCTCCAATGAAGACGAGCGCTTGGTTCACCAGCGTCACTGCTAGGTGATGGCATGAAACTTGCTCCTTGATATGCCGTGGCTGACGCTTCATCGAACCCTTGCCACTTCAAAGGAGCTTCTATGAAAAGCCTTACAGCAAATCAGTCGAAATTAGGATTCATTGGCTTAGGCAACATGGGGAGTCGGATTGCACAACGCCTGCTCGATCACGGATACACACTCTCGGTAAATGACAGAAATATCGCCACGGCGAAAACCATCGCCAGCCAGGGCGGCATCGTTGCGAAGAGTATTCAGGCGCTGGCGAGCACGGTGGATGTAGTTCTCTCGTGCCTGACCAACGATGAGGCAGTTCGCAGCGTGTATACAGGAGCGGAAGGAGTTTTTTCTGGCGCGCGGCCAGGAACCGTCGTGCTTGAGATGAGCACGATCTCCCCGGATACCTCGCGCGAACTGCACAGTCTTGCTGCTAGAGCCGGTATTCAACTGTTGGACGTCGCCATCTCGGGCAGCACCCCCGCTGCCGAGCAAGGCACTTTGACTCTGCTTGTGGGTGGCGACGGGAACTTGTTTCGCGCTGCCGAGCCAATATTCCTGGCAATCGCAAAACGGTATTTCCTTCTGGGGGGTGCAGGCGCTGGCACCACAATGAAGTTGGTCGTCAATACGCTATTGGGAGTTGGGATGCAGGCAATTGCGGAGGCAGTGGTTCTTGGCGAGAAGGCTGGCCTCGATCGTAAGCGACTGCTCGACGTCCTGTCGCAGACAGCTGTGATCGCTCCGGCTCACGTGGGAAAGCTGGCGAGTGCGGCACGCGACGACTACCATCCGCAATTTCCCCTCCGCCTGATGAACAAAGACTTTGCATTGATTCTGAGGGCGGCGGCAAAAGATCATGTCCGCATGCCGGCGACTGAAGCTTCATTTTACGTTAACTCCGAGGAATTGGCTGGCGGTGAAGAGGAAGATTTCTCCGCTGTGTTGCGGCGGATGGAAGAAGTGGCAGGCCTCCAGGCTGTTCCCTCCGAGCCGGTAACGAAGTGACTTAGAGCGAGTGAGCCTGATTGCTGGCGGCTGCTGACACAGGTCCTGTTCACCACCGTTCCGACCGGAATCAGCAGCTTGTCAAACGCATACACTGGTTACGTTGTCCTGCATTGGATCGCCTGACCTACTTTCCGCACTCGTACGTCTGAGTCAATTGCCACCTTGATAGGAGTCCCAACCCCAACGCCCATCGGTATCGCCATCGGTTGAGCGCCCACGCTTTCTGAACCCAGAGAAGCCAAAGAACGGTGCCTACTATGAAGCTCCAAAGACAGAGATTGTTGCAACTCCGACGCCGGTATCGAGGAAATCGTAAGCGTAGACGGGAGTGGAAAATGCTCCAGGATGAACAAACTGTCATCTTCTAGAAAGGGAGCGGTAATGTTCCGGTCGTATCGTAAAAGCGGGCTGCCGGTCGTGGTGTGCCACGCCAGCGTCACTCTGAACTCGGCTTTAACATGTCCTTGCGCGTATTCGATAGGGGTTGGGGCCGCCCGTTGGTCTTGCTATTGGCGAGTATTTTGCAATCGACATTGGCCGCCTCGCAGGAGTTGCCGGACGCTCCATCAGCGGTCATGCGTACGAGCTTTTACGCAACTAGAGACTTGGCTACTTCCGCCGATCCACCCCAATCGTCCGCGTCGGCATCTCCCGATTCGAGTCGCGGCAAATTTCTTACTCGATGGGTCAAACGTGGGCTTCGTGATCAGGCCGATATTTATACAGCTCCTCTCCATCGTTCTGAACTGAAGTGGCTGATCGGACTTCCCGTTGTCACGGCAGGCCTGATCGCGATTGATAAGCATGCTTCGGGCGCGCTTCCGAGAAACCCTTCGAGCGCGAGTGCTGACATCTCCGACGTGGGACTGTTCGCAACCGCTGGTGCGGTGGGGGTGCTTCTCATCGACGGAAAGGCCCAAGGAGATTCTCATGCCTTCGAAACCGGCGTGCTTGGAGCCGAGGCGATGGCAGACAGCGGCGTCGTGTACGCCGTGCTGCAGCTCATTGCCGAGCGTGAACGTCCTACACAAGGAACGGGTCAAGGACATTTTTTTCAGACCAGCGGCTTGGATAATTCCTTTCCCTCCGGCCATACGATCATCACGTGGACCGCGGCCAGCACAATTGCGCACGAATACCCAAAGCCTTGGGTAGAGTGGCTCGCTTACGGAACCGCAGGGGCCGTTTCGGTGGCGCGATTCACTAGTCTGCAACACTTCCCCTCCGATGTTGTAGTGGGAAGCACACTTGGGTACTTGATCGGGCGCCACATCTTCCATGCTCATTGCAAGGTTGGTCTCAGTGCGGCATGCAGTGCGAAATAGTTCAGGGAAACACAGTCTCTATTTCTAGAAAGCGCGAGGTGACTGATGTTAAGGAATACTTTTGGCAATCGGCCTGGTGCTATCCGTTGTGGCCTAGCTATTTGGCTGCTCCTTCACCTGGTACCTTCACTGATCGCTCAGACGCCCGGAATGGGTGTGCTGACGGGCAGGATCGTGGATTCGTCCGGGAATCCGGTTGCGAACGCCATCGTGACGGTGACGAGCGTGGACAACGGCCAAGCACGAAGTGCCACGACGGGGACGGATGGCTCTTATAGATTCGACGATCTGCCGCTGGGGAGTTATCGGATGAAGCTTCAGGCCGCCGGTTTCCAGACTTTGGAGATTCCGTCCGCGGCTGTCGATGGAACTAAGCCATCAGTTGTGGACGAGAAGCTGCAGGCCAGCGCGCCAACCACCACCAAACCTGGACTAGAGCAACAGGATAATTTGCCGAACGCCCCATCCAGCAGTACGGCGCCTTCGCTTTCGGATTTGGGCCTTACTCCGGAACAGACTCAAGGAAACCCCCGTGAGCAGGCGCTGCTGGATAAACGGACGCACATGCTGAAGATCCATCAACGGATGGGTTTGATCACGACGATACCGCTTGTTGCGACGGTGATCCTCGGTCCTGGAGCTGGCGGCAAAAGTGAAGGCACGGCTACTCGCGATTTACACGTTGCTCTGGGTGCGCTCACCGGCGACCTATACGGGATCACCGCTTATTACGCCATTCGCGCTCCCAGAATCCCCGGAACGAAAAAGCGCGGTCCGATAAAATTTCACGAGGCGATGGCTTGGATTCACGGCCCGGGCATGATCCTCACTCCCATTCTTGGGGCAATGGCCTTCAGTCAGAAGAACAACGGCGAAAAGGTCCATGGGATCGCGCAGGCGCATGGCCCGGTGGCCATCGTTACGGCGGGGGCGTTTGGGGCAGCTCTTTTGTCGGTGTCAGTAAAGTTCTGAGCACAAGTCTATGAATAAGAACATATTGATCGCGTTTTTGCTGGTGGCCCTCCCCACGTTTGCCGCGGACAGCCAATGGGTCCTCAAAGAAAGCACACTCACCTATCATGTGTCGCACCCACTGCATGAGTCTGAGGGCGTGAGCCATGCGGCGCGAGGCAAGGGCGTTTGCCACGACGGACAGTGCGATTTCTTGATTGCGGTGGCCGTGAAGTCGTTTGATTCGGGGGACAGCAATCGCGACCTTCATATGGTTCAGGTTACGCGCGGCGCGGAGTTTCCTATAGTCACTGTACGCACGCGCCTGCCCGAATCGGCTGCCTCATCGGCGACCATCAATGCTGATCTGGAGATTCAGTTCGCCGGCCAGACTGCCAAGTACAAAAAGGTTTCTTTCAAAGTGGAAACCCAAGGCGGTGAAACTCACATTACGGGCACCATTCCGGCTACGCTAACGGATTTCAAGATCGACCCGCCCTCGCTCCTGACGATGCCTGTCAAGAACGACATCCCAGTGCGGGTGGACATGACATGGCGTCCGCAATAGCACGGAAGGCTTACGGCAATCACAGTAGAAGTGACAAAAATGGAGGACACGAAGGTCTATTTGCCGTCGTGATCTGGATCTCCAGCACTCAGATCGCCGGTACTTTTCAGGCTAACTGTGTCCTGCGGGATCGCTCCATTCGTTCTGCGCTGGCGGTTGCGGCTGGCGAGCAGCCAGTTGAGTGACTTCGTTAGTGGAGCTGGCATTGGCGCTGCTAATGGAGTTGACCATATGAATGCCATTATCGGCATTGCGAGGAGCAATCTTTAGCGAATTGAACCGCGTCATCCAGGTCTAACGCCGTTCTAACGTTTGGTGAGTTTCCTGCATCCCACCTGGAGGTGTAAAGTTCTTGGACTGGCGGGATTTTTACTATGCGATTGCTGTTGGTAGAAGATGACGTATCGATTCAGCAGTTCCTTAAACGGGCGCTGACGGAGGCCGGATACCTCGTGGATGCTGCCAGTACGGCCAAAGCCGGGGAAACCATGGCCCTGGAGGGTATCCACGATGCCTTCATCATCGATCTTGGGCTTCCGGACCTGGATGGGTTGGATTTAATTGCCCACTGCCGCGCCCAAGGAAGTTCAGTCCCAGTTTTAATCCTGTCCGCCCGCCGTTCCGTTGACGAGCGGGTCAAAGGATTGGAGCAAGGCGGAGACGACTACCTCACGAAGCCATTCGCGCTGCCGGAATTACTGGCGAGGCTGAGAAATCTCCTTCGCAGGTCCGCGGTTCCGCAGAATGAATCGATGCGTTTGCAAGCTGCCGACTTACAGCTTGACCTGGTGCGTCGTGAAGCGCGCCGGGGTGATCACTTGCTGCAATTGACTCCCCAGGAGTTTTCCTTGCTGGAATATCTTTGCCGCAACGAAGGCCGCGTAGTAACCCGGACCATGATTCTGGACCACGTGTGGAAGATGAGGATCGATCCCGCAACTAACGTGGTGGATGTCCATATTTATCGTCTGCGCAGCAAAGTGGATCATGACACTCCGCGACCGCTGATTCACACCATTCGTGGTGTTGGCTACGTTCTCAAGCATGCCTAAGAATCTACGCTCTACCGCCGCTTGGCGGATTTCGATTTGGACAACTCTGGCGTTCGCGCTCGGAACTGCTGTGGCTTTCTCCATAGTTTATTTCCTTGTCGCTCAGGGCATTCGGGAGCGCAGTGACACCTGGCTTAGCGGCGAAGCAGAGGTTCTGGCTCAGGTCTCGGCCGACACCCCGAGCGATCGTCTATACAAGAGGGTCGTTCGAGAGGTTGCCGAGCTTGCTACTCAGGAAGTGCCGGATGAGCGCAATGCCCGCGGCGAAAGGCTGAATTCCGTCTTCTTCTTGGCAACAGACCCCAATAACCCTGATGGTCCGTTGTGGGTGGGTCCAAGCTCGAAGGATGCTTTTGTAGCAGCGATTCAGCGGACGAATTTGGTTGCGGGGCCTCCGAAGTCCATAACGGTGGAAGGATATCGACAACCGTTTCGCGTAGTTGAGAAGGCGCAAAACGGAAGAACTGTTTATCTCGGACTATCAGATCATGGCGCCCAGCATGTGCTGCACTCATTAGCACGGCGTTTTCTCACACTTTGGTGTGGCATGTTCCTACTCGGCTTCGTAATCTCCTACTGGAGCGCACGCCGTACCCTGCACCGTGTGGAGCGAATTACGGAAACCGTGGCGCGAATTGGAACCGAAGACTTAAAGGAACGATTGCCTGAGCCTGTAAATTCGGATGAGATTTCGCGGTTGGCTAAGACCTTCAATAACATGCTGGACCGGCTCCAGGCTTCGGTGAATCAGCTTCGTACTGTCACTGGCAGTATCGCGCACGACCTCAAAAGCCCGGTGACCTTGATTCGTGGAACGCTGGAATCGGCATTATGTAATGAAGGAAATGATACGTGGCGCAACTCGGTTGGTGAGGCGATCGAAGACCTGGACAGGCTCTTGCAACTGCTGAACACCACGCTGGATCTTGCCGAAGCGGAAGCGGGTGCTCTTCACATCGATCGCCGCCCGGTTGACTTGTCCGATGTCGTGCGACAACTGGTCGATATTTACCAACCGGCGATGTCTGAACATCATCACGAAGTGACCACTGACCTCGAAGAGCACGTGGTCGTGGATGCGGACGTGACCCTGCTGAATCGTGTGGTCAGTAATTTGCTTGAAAACGAATTGACTCATTTGCCTGCGGGATGCCGAGTGACCATCCGACTCCGTTCGCAGCAAGGGTCGGCAGAACTAGTGATTGAAGATAATGGTCCGGGATTCTCGCCCGATATCGGCAGCCAGGTTTTCAAACGATTCGTGAAGGGAAAGAATTCTCCCGGTCATGGTCTCGGACTTGCCTTTGTGGAGGCAGTTGCCCAGGCGCATGGTGGCGTGGCCAAGGTCTCGGACCGTCCAGGAGGCGGCGCTGTCATAATTTTGTCTCTGCCCGTCCACATGCTCCAGGCGGCATAGCAAAAACAGGAAAGTTTGTTTACACGGTCTCTCTTCTGAGTGTGTTTACCAACGGCTACTCTTATTTCGTTAAGCCGACAACCTGAAACCAACCACTGTCTGTCTAGATTGAACGTGCGGACACGGCTTCTAGCGGTTCTCAGATCAAGGAGTTCTCAAGGGTGAATGCAGGCAAGACGGAACGACACCGCACCGGCCGCATCGGATGGTTACGTGCAGCGGTACTGGGCGCGAACGATGGCATTCTGTCAACCTCGAGTCTGTTGCTTGGTGTCGCAGCCGCGCATGCGACTCATCACAACGTACTCATCGCGGGCGTCGCGGGTCTGGTGGCCGGGGCCATGTCGATGGCTGCCGGGGAGTATGTGTCGGTCCACTCACAGGCAGATACCGAACAAGCCGACCTCGCACTTGAACGCGCGGAACTCAAAGCGGACGACAAGGGCGAGCACAAGGAACTGATGGCAATCTACGTCGCGCGCGGACTCGATCCTCCGCTCGCGAAAGAGGTTGCCGAGCAGTTGATGGCGCATGACGCGCTAGGCGCGCATGCCCGCGACGAACTCGGTATCTCCGAAACTCTTCGGGCGCGTCCGATTCAGGCCGCTATGGCATCGGCTGGCAGCTTTGCCGTTGGCGCAGCCCTGCCTCTCTTGGTCGGCGCCGTAACACCGACGGCGGGGCTGATTCCCCTGGTCTCGGGAACTTCACTCGTATTCCTCGCACTTCTAGGCGGAGTGGCTGCACGCGCGGGCGGCGCAGGCGTGACAGTGGGAGCGATACGGGTAACGTTCTGGGGTGCTCTCGCCATGGCGCTGACGGCAGGAGTCGGGGCGCTGTTCGGAACAATCTCCTGAGCGGTGCAGACGGGCGATCATGCTGGACGCAACTCGCGGACAATGACGCCCTTGCCCCGCCAAGTTATGCGTTCAATTCGCCGGCGACATCTGGTGCCGCGACAGCTTCGTATGCATCTTGTGTGTCCGGATTCGTTGGTCGCGCTCGGCGGCCGAAGAAGGCTTCTCTTACTAGTTTCAGAATGGTGTGGCGGTTTTGAGCGACCACCTTCAGCCACGCCATTTTTCCCATCATTGGGAAATATATCCCGCGAAAGCATAGACGCGCGAGGAAGACGTTAATGCGATAACCAAGAGGCTGGTCACTGAGCGCGTCAACCGCTTGAGCCAGTGCTTCCGGGCTGTACGCTTGCTCCCAACCATATTTCACTTCGGCATGAGCCTCTTCAATGGTCATCTTGAGTGGCGTGTGAGCCATCGCAAACGGGATGAACTCCTGCCAGTGCTTTGGGCGCGTGAGCCGGCCCGAGGTTTCCAGGCGCTTGTAGAGCGGAGTCGCGGGCAAGGGCGCCAGTAGGCCGAAAATGGGCAGACCGGGAGGCCAGGTTCGGACTTGCGTGAGCGTTCGCTCGGCCACGCCGGTAGTGTCGTTGTCCATACCGAAGATAAATGATGTGATGGCATAGACGTTGCGTCGCGCGAGCCGTTCGAGCACAGCCGCATATTCACCCGCTTATTGAATCCCTTGTTCACGTCTTTGAGGTTGGTCGGATCAATGGATTCATGCCGATGAAGATCCACTTGCCGCCGGAAGCCGCGATTAGGTCCACCAGTTCGTCGTCGCGCAACAAATTAGCGCTGATCTGTGCGACCCAGTGCATCTGTGGGTTGGCAGCGATGATGTCGCGCAGCAATGATTTGGTGCGCTTTACATTGATAGCGAAATTGTCGTCGATCAAGAAGACGGCAATCTGGCCCTTCTCTTTACGAGCGCGAGCTTTCAACAGGAGAAGTCGTTGACGACGCTTTCGTTGGTCCGGAAACGAATGGAATCGCCGAAAAATCCAGTGACCGTGCAGAACTCGCAGCCGTAGGGGTATCCTCGTCCGGACTCGACGGGGACGATTTGAAAAGTTCCCCAGCCTTCACCAACTTTCCGGAGCAGTGGGGCGGCGGACTGAGGAACAAGGTTGAATTGATCAAGGTCGATTGAGTCCCAAGGAATCACGGGGTATCGCTTCAGCGAAGGCTTGCGCTCTTTTCCCATGTCGTCGATTGGGGCATATTCCTCTCTAAGCTGACCGTTAACAGCGTCCTTCACAATCTGCGGCCAAGTTTCATCGGCTTCGCCTAGGGCTACAGCATCGGCATGGCGTGGTCCGCCATCGCGACCGAGAGCCTCGTCGGCCAGTTCGGTAACGTGAGGACCACCCATGACGACCGGAACTCCGGTGGCGCGAATGGCATCGGCTATGCGATACGCCTTGGCAATCATTCGGGTCATGGCGCCAATGCCGACCAGTCCGATGTTTTCGTCTCGAACCTACTGTGCGATCTGAAGCTCGTCCATCGGCTGAGCGTTGCCGTCGATCAGCAGCACTTCATGGCCGAAAGGAGTTAGAGACTTGAGCAAAAACATCCAGAGGTGCGGCATGAAGTTACGAGTCACGCCGTTGTCGGGGTTGTAGAGCAGAATTTTCATGACAGTTCCTTACTTGGCCTAGGATTCACCGCACGGGACCGTCACGAGCGATGTCGATCTGTTGATCTTGTTTGTCGGTAGAGTTTGCTTCAGAGCGCGTCTCGGTATCTTTCGAAAGATGCCTCGGTTCACAGTCTTCAAAACTGCGGCTCCAACTGCACTTCTGGTGTTTGTGCCTCTTCCGGATCGCTGGAGCCGCACCCGGACGGGGCCATGGGGAGTAACCTGTTTGACTCCACGACATGCAGCAACGCTCGCATTTTTGTCTCCACAATATCCTGCCGCGAGCAGCCAAGCAGAACGGAACAATCCTGATCCGAGTATCTTTCAAGGACGGACATCACGAAGACAAAACGTTCGAAGTGTTCAAGCCGGAGAATGCGGGCGATTGCGTAATCGGTATCCTGCGTCCGTCCGAAACTGCAAGTGACCGCATCACTCGGTGCAACTGCGACGGTCGAGTGGTTCTTGCGGGGTGCCAACATGCGAATTGCATTCTGGATAGTGGTCCGCCGAGCCCAGGATTGCGCCCAGTCTCGAAACACGTAAGTTCCTTCGACGCAGTCTTCCAAGCCGGAAACGAAACACTCCTCGGCCTTCGCCAGATCGGCTGTGAGGAAGAACGAAAGCAAATGCAAATTATCCATGTTTTCTGCGAACACTCTGCCAAACTCGGTGCGCGTTGCGTATGCTTGCGATGTCTCAGTAGAGATCGGAGGTCTTCGTGGCATGGTCAGCTTTGTCCTCTCGGCTCTCCATTGCCGCTCAGCGTTAACCGGGTGTCAGCGTTACGCGCGCTCAATGCCTAAACATTTTGTTGCGCACGTCGGGCCAGAACTCTTTTGCCACATTGAAGAAGGTATCCAGGGCTATTTGTTGTCCCCACTTGTTCGCGGTATTTCCAAATGATCGATTAACGGCCGGATAGTAGAGGTTGGAAATGCCTGCGGCCACAGCATTTCCGGCCAGTTCGGATGTGTTGAAGTGGTTGCGGCCATCATCGCCGCAAGTGATAACTTCCCGGCTCATCGCATATCCGGTTCGCTTCCAAAATCCCCCTGAGCCTTTTACAAAATAACGAGGATCCTGGTGCAGAGCGACTGGAAATAGCCATTCACTCATGATGTTGCCAATTGCTTGGTCTGCAAATGCTCCTCCGTAATATTTGCCAAAACCCTGCGCTCCTGTTCCGAATGAGCTGTACTGCTTCTGCGCCATGGATAGCCCGGCAAAAATACCAGCCACCAGAAACGCAGAGGGATCAAAAGAGTCGTCCAATGCAACTTTCATCTTCTCGGCAGGCGTCAAAGGTTTGATCTCCGCGGCGTTTTCGTCCGAGCGATAGTTGGGGATTATCCAGAAGATGTGATTCTTGCTCGGTTCATGCTGCCGTACGCTCTGTGCAACGTTGGATGGAGCCGACTGAGTCTGACTTGCACTGGGCGCATCTGGGAGCCCTGACGGTTCCTGTCCAATCGCCACACCTCCTACCACCAACAAGTTAGCGGAGACCAGTACTCGGCAGACCATAGGAACAAACGAAGATGACAACAACCTCCTCATACTACTAAGGTTGATGCACGTTAGAGCGCCTCGCGAGGCAACATGAACAACTTGTCATTTGTCCGCCACGATGAATTCATTCTGTAGCTGACAATTTCCTCATGGGATCTCGTGAATGTGATCGCACGGTACGTTACCGACAATTCGCGATCGTATTTCTGATCCTCATCTTTGCGGCATCACTCAGCCACGCTCAAGACAATTACGAAATCCAGGTGTACGGGTCCGACCTGGTCGATCCCCGACACACTATGGTGGAACTCCATAGCAACTTCACGATTGATGGATCGAAGACAATCGTCAACGGTGTTTACCCCACCAATCACGCCGAGCACGAGACCGTGGAGATCACCCACGGCTTCAATGACTGGTTCGAGTGTGGCTTTTACATTTTCATCTCCATAACCGAGGGCCAGAGTGGCAATGGGTTGGGATCATATTCGACCGCGCGTGGCCGTACCGAAGAAATGGCATTGGGCCGTGGGAGTGAGTATCTCGAATGAAATCGGCTACCAGAGGCGCCAATATTCCGTTGACACGTGGACGTGGGAAATCCGGCCCATCGTGGACCAAAAAGTCGGCCGCTGGTATTGGTCCTTGAACCCTACGCTAGATCGGTCCTTTCACGGCGAGAGCGTGAATCAGGGCGTTGTCTTTTCGCCAAACTTCAAGTTCAGCTACGACGTGACTCCGAAGGTCGCTGGCGGTCTCGAATACTACGGTTCAGTCGGCCCCCGTCACTGGGTTCGATGCGGTCTCTCAACAACAGCACCAGATTTTTCCCGCGATTGACTTGAATATCGCTCCACAATGGGAAATCAATTTCGGCCTCGGAGTGGGCATCACGGACGCGGCTGACCACCTGATCGCGAAGACGATTCTGGGATATCGCTTTAATTTCTGATAAAGAACGGGAGCGCACAAGTGATCAAGGGCAGGGTGATTGGGTTCATTCTGGCCATTGCGATTTCAGTGGGTTGTGTTTTCCTCTATTTCTCTACTGGCATGGCGCCGGTCGCAACGGCCGATCCACCTATGCCGCTTGAAAAGAAGTTCGCGAATATGGCTCTGGATGCGCATATTGAGAAGCAACACATTCCCCCATCTTCTGTGCTCGCCGACGAACCTAATTTTCTTGCCGGTGCGAGCGTATACAAACAGCACTGTGCCTTGTGTCACGGACTCCCAGGGCAGCCCCCCATTGACTATGCGACAACGATGTTTCCCAAGCCGCCACAATTGTTCCGCGGTAAGGGTGTCACCGACGATCCGGCATCGGAGACCTACTGGAAAGCAGCAAACGGAATCCGTCTTTCGGGGATGCCCTCCTTCAAGACCAAGCTATCCGACACCCAACTATGGCAGGTTAGCCAACTGCTCGCGCACGCGAATGAAGTTCCTGAATCGATGAAACGGGTACTTATTCCAGATTCACCCGGCGCAGTATTGACGCCTTCGCTTCCTTCAGCATCGAGTACCGCGTCTAGTACACAGACGCCTTGAGGAACACGAAAAGCACGTGATTCACGACGTTGCTGATGAGAAAAGCGGACAAGAACATAGATTTCCGATTATCCCCGATCAAGACTTGTCAAGACCGGCTCGGTAGTTGCCGCTCGGGCGTCGGAGAAAAAATGGCGTTGAAAATAGAGGGCCACGTTGACCAGAGCGATCATCACCGGCACTTCCACCAGCGGGCCAATGACCGCCGCGAATGCCGCTCCGGAGTTGATGCCAAATACCGAGACTGCCACCGCGATCGCTAGTTCGAAATTGTTGGAGGCGGCCGTAAATGCAAGGGTTGTCGTCTTGGAATAGTCCGCTCCCATTTTCTTGCCCATGTAGAACGACACCAAGAACATCAACACGAAATAAATCAATAGCGGCACAGCGATGCGCAGGACATCCAAGGGCAGGCGAACAATGTATCCGCCTTTAAGAGAGAACATCACCACAATTGTGAATAGCAGCGCGATCAACGTCAGCGGGCTTATACGGGGAATGAAGTTCCTGTTGTACCAATCGTGCCCTTTGGCACGAACCAGTGCAGTGCGAGTCAAAAATCCTGCCAGAAAAGGAATTCCGAGGTAAATAAAGACACTCTTCGCAATTTCTGCGATTGACACATTGACAATGGCACTGTGAAGGCCGAGCTTGGCCGGAAGGACGGTAATAAAAACCCAAGCGTAGAGGGAATAGAAAAAGACCTGGAAAAGAGAATTGAAGGCCACCAGGCCGGCTGCGTATTCCGTGTCGCCTCGCGCCAGTTCGTTCCACACGATGACCATCGCGATGCAGCGTGCGAGACCGATCATGATGAGTCCGGCCATGTATTCCGGATACCCGCGCAGGAAGACGATGGCCAGAACAAACATCAGAATCGGCCCTACAACCCAGTTCTGGACGAGCGAAAGACCGAGCACTTTCTTGTTGCGAAAGACCTCGTGCAGGTTCTCATATCGCACCTTCGTGAAAGGTGGATACATCATCAAAATCAATCCCGCTGCAATCGGAATAGAAGTCGTACCGATGTTAAAGCGATTCAGAAACGGTACGACTCCGGGCACAAGCCAGCCCAATACAACGCCGCCGAACATGGCGGCGAAGATCCACGCCGTCAGATAGCGGTCGCGAGAACTGAGACGATTCGTTGCCTTCATTTTGTGATCCCAGTAATGCGGCCAGCCACGAAGGGTGGCCTCGTTGTCGAAACCCATTGCTATTCGTGGGTGACGGGGGCCATCGTCTGGCCGATGTTGTCGAGTTCCCTCTTGAGTGCAAGGCTGTCCAGAGTCTTCAGGGGAAGACAGAGCAATAGACTGATTCTGCGCTCCAAAATAAAAAATGCCTCGCGAAACGCCCGTTCCACTTCCGCTTCGGTTCCGTGAACCGCCGCTGGGTCGGGAACTCCCCAATGCGCAGTCATCGGCTGTCCGGGCCAGATTGGGCAGACCTCCTTCGCCGCGTTGTCGCAAACCGTGAAAACAAAGTCAAGCTTTGGAGAGCCAGTCAGAGAAAATTCATCCCACGCCTTGCTGCGCAGACCCTCGGTTGCTAAATGTGCCATTTCGAGCTGTCTTATTGCTTCCGGTCGGACTTTTCCTGAGGGATGGCTTCCGGCGCTGTAGGCCGTGAAATTAGGGCGCCCTTTGGAGTTGAGAATTGCCTCAGCCATGATGGAGCGCGCCGAATTGCCCGTGCAGAGGAATAAAGCGTTGTAATGTCCTTGCATACTCGTTCCCTCCTAGTTGCAGCAGGTCGGTCCGCAACATGGCTTCGTTCCAGCGTGGGCAGGTTTGACGGCCCGAATAAAGGCGCTCAAGAACTTTCCATCCACCTGCGGTGCAATGGTGTCCACATCGATGCCGGCTGCGGCCAGAAATTCCCCCGCATCTTCTGCGCGATAGACCCGTGTCGGTTCGATATCAATTTGCTCAAAACCTGCCGCGGAGAGTTTGCTGCGATATTCGTCATCTCCGAGGGCCCCCGCCACGCACCCGACCCATAGAAGCACGCTTTGGCGGATTTCAGTAGTAATTTCACCTCGGGTCACAACATCGGAAATCGCAAAGCGGCCACCCGGCTTCAGCACCCGGAAGGCCTCTCGTAACACACGATCTTTGTCCGCAGAAAGGTTGATCACACAATTCGAGATAACCACGTCCACAGAGTTGTCCGGCAGAGGAATATGCTCGATCTCGCCCTTGAGGAACTCGACATTCTCGGCGCCAGCCTTGCGCTTGTTCTCATTGGCAAGCGCGAGCATCTCGTCCGTCATATCGAGACCATATGCCTTGCCTGTGGGCCCGACCCGCTTCGCCGAAAGCAGGACATCCACCCCGCCGCCTGAGCCAAGATCGAGAACAACTTCTCCTGGTTTCAACTTTGCCAATGCAGTCGGATTTCCGCATCCTAACGAGGCGAGCATGGCCTCTTCAGGGACTTGTCCCGATTGGAAAGAGTCATACAGATTGGACGTGATTGGATCGCAGCCCAAGCCGCTTGCCGCAGTCGCTCCGCAACAGCCACTGCCGCCAGATTTCACGCGCAAGGCTGCCTGACCATACTTTTCTTTGACTACTTCCTTGATGTCGGTGGCGCTCATGATGGCATCTCCTAGTTACAAAGCTGGACGATATCTTGGGGTTTAACTGCCTTATTTCGAGTGCAGCATTCGGCGTAGAGGAATTGCAGAAGTTCCTGGAGTGCTTCAGTGTTGGCCGTGTACCGCAAAAAAGTGCTTTCGCGACGTACGTTCACGAGTTCTTCATTCTTTAATTTGTCGAGGTGGTGCGAAAGCGTGGAATTCGGAATGTCCAGCTCAGACTGGATATCGCCTACGACCAAGCCATCCGGATGCGCGGATAGCAGCAATTGCATAATTCGAAGGCGCGGTTCGGTGCCCATCGCGGAAAGCATGTCGGCGAATTTTGCAACCTGCTCGGTACTCTTCTTGGTTGAGGCTACTGGCATGTTTCGATAATTGCAGAAATATGGACACCGGTCAAGTGGGATTCGAGAGAGCCGATGTTTTAAGATTCTTTCTCGCTTCTGACAAAATTTCAGCAGGAGAGGAAACCTCAGGGAATGCGTCGCAGAGATCTATTGAAAGGTGCTGTACTCCTTCCAGCAATCGCTCGAGCCGACGCGGTCACTCGCTTCGCACCGGAGTGTGACTCTGGCTTTGGACCGCGAACTGGAGAACGTCTGGATCAGGGCCCCTTTGATATCGACCAAGACCAGGGTTGGCAAACGGTGCTGTTTACGACGCCATCCGAACGGCCTTTACGTAATCCGGGACTCGGACTCGTCGGCTATAGCTGGGAAGAGAGCGGGCCGTCTTTGGCCGCGCGCTCGGGACGGGAATCGCTCGAGCAGCACGTGGAGAAAATATCGAGCTTGCCCTTCGTGGACGTTCTCTACATCCGGTGTGATTGGCGCAATGTGCAATCGCGACCCGGACGCCTCGATCTCGAGCCGATTTGGCGCCTGACTCTGGATGCAGCCAAACGCAAAGGACTTCGAGTCGCATTTCGGGTTCAACTTTCTAACACTTCGTTTCAGCCAGAACAGGTTGCTCTTCCCCCTTTCCTGCGCGATCGCGTGCCTTTGATAAAAATCGGGCCGATCCCGGGAAAGGGAGGCGCCGAATATCGGGAGCCGCGCTACGATCACCCAGAATTTCAAAAAGCATTCGCGGAGCTGAACGATCTGCTTGCCGCCGAGTTTGAAGGCAATCCCCTGATCGAGTGGGTCGATCTCATGCAGTACGGGTTCTGGGGCGAGGGACACACCAGCAATTTTCCCAATCCTTTTCCTGACTACGTGACGGCGCAGCGAACTTTGATAAACATGACCGCACGGCAACTCGACGCCTGGAAAAAGACGCCGCTCGCAGTCAACACACAGCCTGACATCAGCAGGGTGGGGAATCGCGCTGTTATCGACATGGCGGTGCGGGCAGGCGCGTGGATGCGCTCCGACAGCATTATTGTCGAAGAGCCAATCCAGATCGAAGAACTGGCCAATCGGCCACCATGGCTGGCGGCCATCATGGAGGATGGTTACTTCCGCCAATACGACACGCGGAAATTGAAACTGGACGCGGCCGGAATCAACGAACTGGAGAATTACATGCTGCACGTTCCGGATCTGAGAGCGAATTATTGGTCGCTCTGGACGGAGGCTGACAATCTGGCACGCTATAACGAAATGTACCCGCGCGGATTCGAGCGATTGCGAACTAGTATTGGATACCGCCTGCGGCCTTCGTGGGTATGGCAACGCAAGCGATATGACACTTTCGAACTGATCGTGTGCGTGAGCAATCGGGGAGCGGCTGGAGCTCCTGGGATACTCTGGCTGCACTTGGATAGTCCGGACAAGAAGATAAGCTTGCAGGGCGCGCTCGATGCGGGACATCCTCATGGCGGTGGAATCCGACAAGCTTCTTTTCTGCTTCCGAAAGGTTACAGCGGCAATGTTTTTCTGTCCGCCCAGCTTGAGATTCGTCCGGGCGTGAAAAAGCCCGTTGCCTGGGCCTGTGAACAACCGGTCAACCCAGACGGTTCACTTACCGTGGAACTGAAGAGTGAGAGCGATCCGGGTTGGCGGAAGGGAGTTTGATATAAAGGCTCGCGTTTAGCGTAAACCCGTATGTGAATCTCAGGAGCTCTATGCCGCCTCGCGACTTGAAACGTATCTTTCTGGCCCCATCTCCGCGCGCGGTATCCGACATTTTTGATGAGAACGATCTCGCCCGGTTGCGCGCCATTGGAGACCTGGTCGTTCACGAAGACCGTCCTGTGACCGACCAATTGTTTGAAGACCAGGTGGCGAACGCCGAGATCATCATCGGCCAGATTGATCTTCCGGAGTCACGCCTGCGACAAGCGGACTCGCTTAAAGCGGTCTTTAATGTGGAGGGTAATTTTCTTCCCAATATCGACTACGGCTACTGTTTTCGCGCTGGCATACGAGTGCTCAATATCAGTCCTGCGTTCGCCGAACCCGTGGCAGAGGCTGCGCTTGGCATGGCAATTGATCTGGCCCGCGGCATCACACGATCCGATCGCCATTTTCGGCAAGGGACTGAGGAGTACGGCTTAGCCGCGAACCGGAAGGCGTTTTCTCTGTTCCGCCAAGATGTAGGTCTGATCGGACTGGGCGACCTTGGTAAAGCGATCGTGCCGTTGCTTCGGCCGTTTGGTTGTCGTATTCGCGCCTACGATCCATGGTTACCCGATGAATACGTTCGAAGCCTGGGTTGCGAAGCAGCCTCGCTCGACGAGCTCCTGCGGCGCTCGCGCCTGGTTTTCATTGTGGCTGGAGTCACATCGCAGAATCAGGGCTTCGTGGGTGCACAACAGTTCGCCTCCATGCAGCCGGGGTCTGCCGTCGTGTTGGTCAGCCGTGCCGCGGTCGTGGATTTCGACGCTATGCTGGAGTCTGCTGAAAAGGGACATATTCGTTTTGCGACCGACGTTTTTCCCGAAGAACCATTGTCCCTCGCGCATCCTGCGCGCCGCACTCACAATTCCATCCTCTGTGCGCACCAGGCCGGGGCCTTGGAAGGTGCGATCAAACAGATCGGAAAGATGGTTGTGGCGGATGCGGAATTGATTGCGCGGGGTCTGCCGCCGATATTGTGCAAAGCAGCGCAGCCTGAAACCGTGGCGCTGTTTCGCAGCAAGCCGGTCAGCAAGACTTAATTTCATGCATCCTCACTGCTCAGATTGGTCGAACACTAGATTGGTCGAACCAGACCACGCGTGGTGGCCTCCGTGTTGCGCACCAGCAGCAGAACCAGAATCATCCCCAGAAAAGGAACTAGTCCAGCGACAATGACAATCGGATCGAAGGAATGTCCCAACATGGCGCGGCGGGCGTCAGAAAAGTGCCCGATAAGTTCGAAAGCCACGACCGTACCCAGCCCCGCCGCAGTTCCGCTCAATCCGCTCACGCTCGCGACCGATTCGCTATGAAAAAGGTCCGACGGCAACACATTGGCCATGGTAGAAAAAGCGGCGTAGGAAAAGGTCGCCAGAGCAAAAAGCAGCGCGAGCAGATAAAGATTATTGGTAAGAACGGTGGCCATCAGCACGGTTACACCTAGACCGCCAAAAATAACCACCGCCTTTCGAGCTCTGCCCACGGACCAACCCAGCTTGATCAGATAGCCCGAGACAATGCCGCCAGAAAAATTCCCGAGATCAGCGGCCAGGAATGGAATCCAAATCGCAATCAGCCCGCTTCTCAGTTCAATCCCTTTGGTTACCAAGTAAATGGGAAACCAATCGGTAACGAAAAACCAGACGGGATCCGTGAACGCCTTGGCGACGACGGCACCCCAAGTTTGCGGCAAGACCAAGAGTTGGCGCCAACCCAGCGGCTTTCCGTCCGAGCCTGGCAATCGCGATTCTTGTTTATCGGTCAGAATCATCTGCCTTTCGCTTTCGCTGATTCTGGGATGGCTTTCGGGCGGGTGATAGAGCCAGCGCCAGACGAGCACCCACAGAAAACCTAGCATTCCGGGAATCGCAAATGCCGGACGCCAGCCCCAGCGGAAGTAGATGGAGAGAATGAGCCAGGAGGCAATCGCGCCACCGACAGAAGACCCGCTGTCAAACAGGGCGGTAGCCAGTCCCCGTTCGCGCGATGGAAACCATTCCGAAACCGCTTTGGTGGCAGCTGGCCAATTTGCCGATTCGCCGGCGCCCAGCAAAAAACGGAACGCAGCAAGACTATAAAATCCTCGGGCCAACGAAGTGAGCACGGAAACGACCGAATAAAAGACTACGGTAAGAGACAGGCCGCGCCGTGTGCCGATCCGATCCATGAAGCGGCCAAACACGGTCTGCCCCACCGAGTACGCCAGGCGAAATCCGATCACGATGTTCGCGTAGTCGGTGTTGGTCCAGTGATATTCAAGTTTGAGATAGGGAGCGAGGAGGGAAAGCGACTGCCGGTCTAAATAATTGATGATCGTGGACGCGAGAAGAATTCCGCCGATCCACCAGCGTAAGTTCGAGATCGGCCGACGGGCCGGAGACTTGCGCGCCACGGTGATGACTGGCTCTCCGATAACTTGCCTCAGGTCTGCAGCGCTGCACTCAGGAGCGCGGCCGGCTTATCTAGAATCAAACCCGCCCACTTATTCCAGCCGAGGCGCATCCCTGTTGCTACTGCGGACCTCGGAACGAGCTCACACGCGCGCAATGCGCAGACGTAAATTGCCCAGATCCCGGCGCTCCACTCGCAAGATTCCCTTAGAGTTGGCGCGAATCCGCTCGGTACCAGCGGCCACGCCCGGAAGGACGGCTGTGGGCGAAGATGACATATTCAGCCCGCCGAAGTTGAGCTCGTAAATGCAATTCGGCTGCAGACTGGTAATGATCAACGATTCGCAAGCTAAGTCGGGCAACGATACTTCCCCGGAGCTGACCATTGAACCCATCGTACTGAACAACACCATGGGGCCCCGTTCGAAGGCAGCGCCCTGGAAATGGACACCATCCAGCAGCGCCGTTCGCTTTTGTCCGGTCTTCCCGGTGCTCCCCATTTCAAGCACGTGAAGGAAAAAATCTTCCTCCGCCGGCAAAGCGGGTGATACCTCGATGCGCCAACTGCCGGGAACCACGTTCTTGCGATTAGAACTGAGAATTTTGTTGAAGTCCTCGCCCCAAAAAAGTTTCCACATGCGCCGGAGCTTCGGATCTTCCGGCAAAGGCTCCCCCGCCGCCGGCTCGAGGGGCCAATTTTCACCCGATCCCCACGCTCCGCCGTGGTCATCGCCAGGCGTGAAGAATTCGTTCCCCATGCCGCCGCGCCTGGTCACGACGCGTTCGAGGGGTAGAAGCGAATGCACCAGCAACTCTCCGGATCCATCCGCGAAGCTGAAGGTTTTGGCATTGCGGAAATCCTGAGCGGTTTGCGTTCCCGGTCCGGCTTGCTGGTCCACCGCTGGCTGATTTACGCCATGAAGCAACCAGACTTTTCGAAACGACGGATCTGTGCTGATTACGTGATCGAAAACGAAAAGAACTCCATGTCCTGGGACGTAAAGAACTTCGCGCGTGAAGCGCCGGAGCTTTTCGCGAGAGTATGCGTTGCTGGCATCCCCCATCGCGTAGTGATACTGGCCGGGAACATGATCGACCAAGAGCATGGAGCCCAGATCCCACACATCGCGGGTGCGGTTCCAGTCCTCAGGGCTCCGGATGGTATTCCAATAGCGTGAGGAGTCCATGCGTTGCCCACCGTCGTTGGCCGCGGGCAACACATTGTCTGACCAGAAGAACTTCTCCGCGGGATCGTAGACCAAGATGGAATTGTGAGCCACCGTGCGCCGATAGTAGTTCAGGTAGTGGGGACTCTCAGTGTCGGTGTAGTCCGCGCCGCTGTCGATGGCGAGATAGCCGCGGTGGTAAATCGTGAATTGATTTTGATCGAGGTGCTGGTGTTTGGCGAAATATGGACCGCAATCGAACTCGATCCAGGTTGAATCCTGCTTCCAACCATCCCGCATCACCAGATGCCCTACACCAGCAAAGTAGCGCTGACGGGGCAATTCCTCTTCGCTGGTCAGAGCCGGATCCCGCGGGACAACTTCCGGATCGTCCCACAGAAACTCTAAGACCGGCAGCACCCATTGCTTGACAAAGAACCCGCTCTTGCGCAAAAGCCATGCACTATAGGGATCCTTGAAACGGTTTACGGCGTAGCCCAGCACGGCAGTGTCTCTTGAATCCAGAATCGGATATTCATTGTCTCCCTCTCGCGAAGGCGTGCCGTCGGGAAGAAGCTTGTACAGGTAAGTAGTACCCATGTTGCGAAACACGGAGAAATGATGAGCGGGATCCACCCCCGTGGTGGTACGCGCCAACTCTGCGATCAAGGTTAGCGATGCCCACGTAATGCGCATGTAGTCCATCGATTCGTGGTAGCTGCCATCCGGGGTCACGACATTTGTAGTTTCGAGGATGTTGGCAAAACCCTTCGCAATCTTGTCGCGCCATGTGTGATTTGAATCGGAATATCCTTCACTCGCCGCGGTGGTGAAGGCAGCCAAGGCGAGGTAGCGCAAGGCATAGTTGTGATATGACATCTCACCGGGATTTGAAAAGTCGGGAGTGGCAATCATAGCGGCCGCACCATCTTTCAACTCGCCCGCCACCCGATCCTTCAATGCGCGATCAAAACCGCGGTAAGCAAACAGCCAATCGAACGCCAGCGACCATCGTGCATAGTCGACCCAGGAACGGGAAGGCTTTCCTTTGGCCGCCACGTGTTTCGTTCGCATCTCAGCGACTGCGCGCTCGGCGAACGCTTCGTCCCCGGTCAATAGCCACGACAATGCCCAGCCTTCCATGTCTTCCGATGGTCGTCTGCCGGCCGCGTACCGGGTTTTTAACAAGGAGAGACCCGTAAACGGGTCCGCGTCCGCAATCAGCAAGTGCGGACGGCGAACTTGCTCCTGGGCCCGAACTGGCCATCTGGCAGCCAGCGCGGACACCGCCAGCGCCGTGATGAAGTCACGCCTTCTCAATTTCTCTTCCTTGCTATTTATTCAAGCTCCCATCGGTGTGACGCTGAACCGCGCGAAAAATCGACAAAGACTTTATAATAAGAAAACGAAGACAAACGAAACCACGTAAGTCCCAGAAGGTTTCGCAAATGTTCAGAAAGCCCTTTATAGACCGCGCTCTACACGTTGACACCTCGGCTGTCGTTTGCATGCTATTTTCTTTCTTCTTTAAGGTGGGCGCAAGTGTATAAATATTAAAATCACCCACTTCGGCGGGGGCGGCTGTGTCAGGCGCCCGAACCGGTGAGGATTAAATTAATGCGCAATGGCAAGGACTCTCGTTTGCTGGCGGAACAGCGGCGCCGAAGAATTTCCGATCTAATCGAGCAAAAGGGCCAGATCACGGTAGGAGACCTGGTCGAAAAGTTCTCTATTTCCGCGGTAACCGCACGCGCCGATCTGGACGTCCTATCGTCGCAGGGAATGGCAATACGCTCGCATGGAGGCGCTGTCCGGCAAGTGGAAGCGACCCAGGAGTATCCGCTGCGCTTGAAAAAAACTCTGCACCATGCGGAGAAGGTACGAATCGGTCGGGCGGCAGCGGAGCTCATCCAAAACCATGAGACCGTGATCTTGGACTCTGGGACCACTACGGCGGAAATTGCCCGGCACCTGAAAGCTCGCCGGCTGCAATCGGTTACTGTCATTACCCACGCGTTGAATGTTGCCTGCGAGTTAATGGACGCTGCGGGCCTTTCTGTGATCATGATCGGAGGACTGCTTCGCCCCGTGTCTTGCTCCTTCGTGGGACCTCAAGCGGAAGCGATGCTCAGGGAATTTCGCGCAGACCGTCTTTTCCTGGCTGTCGACGGTTTCGACCTCGAAATTGGACCTTCCACTCCGGACGTACTCGAGGCCCAACTTAACGGCATGATGATGAATATTTCCAAAGAGGTCAATGTAGTGGCCGACTTCAGCAAATTAGGCCGGAGGAGCGTTTCCCGCATCGGTCTGCTCTCAGGAGTCCACCGATTAATCACTGACACTCGGGCCCCGGCAGAGTTCAGCGAGGCCCTGCGCAAGGCAAAAATCGAGGTGATCACGGCGTAACTTCGGACTTGGCCAGACGCGTCAGGTGATATGCCAGCATTCGGCCTGGCAGCAACAAAGCCTTTCGAAATCTAGCGTCTGCCTCCGCGTTCTGGCCGAGTTCCATTGCCAGGGATGCGGCTGTATATTCCCACCAACTGGGATAGGAGCTGGTGCTGCCGCGATTTTCAGCCTGCTCCAGAGAGGCTTGCAGGCGGCCGTGCCATTGCGCCGGATTGAAGCCTGGCAATTTTTGAGCGGCCAACCAAGCCCACTTGATCTGGTCGGGCGCGGAGGCCGCAGACGCGAGCTCGAATTTGGCCCTGGCATCCACAGTTCCTCCGCAACCGGCAAATACGGTGCCGAGCAGGTAGTGGGTTCTGGCGGATTGAAGGATGGGCTCAAGTCCGTCGCGAGTGAAGGCCAATCCCGGAACTTCCGAACCAAGGTTCCGGGCAACTGTCAGAGCTTCGCCGCAATGTCTTTCCTTTGCCAGGGCAAGCGCGCGCAGCAACTGCACTTCAATCCATACCTGGCGAACGTTGGTCCCACCCTCTTCGCGAGGAAAGAAGCGATTGTGGAAGAGTTGGGTAGCACGTTCGAAATCGCCTGCTTCCGCCAGGTTCAGAATTAACTCGAAGATGAGCGCTGGAGGAGCAGCATCCATTTGCGGATATTTTTCCAGGGCTTCCACCCTGTCGCGCGCGGGACGGTTCAGCAGGCTGAGCGACTGGTCCATTCCCATGTAGATCGCGATGTTGGTGGGATCGCTGCGCAACCCATCCTGAAATGCAGACAGCGCGCGTTGAGGGTCATTCTTTATTTGAAGCAATGCCAATCCCATACTGGCGCTCAGCACAGGAGGTTCATGGCCAAGCTTGCGAGCTTCCGACCATTGGTAGAGAGCGGAATCCGTCAAGCCGCGGGAGAAATACAACGTTCCCAGCAGGTAGTGGGCAGTGATGTCCGCGGGCCGCGCTCGCAGAGCCGAACGCAACACCAACAGTTCCTCGGCTGTGCTGGGAAAAATATATGCGGTCGACAATTTGGCCGCAGCGGCGTAATCGTCCGATCCTGACTGTCCGAGCTTCTCCCGGCAATATCCACGGAAGTAGGCAACCATTGGGTGATCCGGCGGAGCTACGGTGCCCGGCTCACTCTGATCCTTGACCACCGGTGGATATTGCCTCGAGAGCACGGTCAAGGCTTTTTGATAGAGGCCGAGCCGCATATACTGCGCGGCAATGTTCAGCACGCGGTCGGGATCGTCGGCAAGATGAGCAAGATCGGGATTTCCAAGTTCCTCTTTAAGAAAAGAGCTGAGGGGAAAGCGGGCCAGCCCATCTCGCGCCAGTACTTGTGCTTCCTTGGACTCGCCAGCACTATCCTTCAGCGCTACCAATTCCTCCAAGGTTCGAAGATCGTTGGGAGCAGATTGCACAGCTTTGGTTAGATGGCGCTCGGCATCGCGCAATTCGCCTGTGCGCGCCAGTAACTCTCCCAAGGACAGAGCGGCTGCGGAATAAAAGGAGGGAAGGCGCTCAGCCTGCTCGAAGGCAGCGCGCGCATGATCGGTCTCGCCGAGTCCGGCATAAGCAAGGCCCAGGTAGTAGGAGATCTCTGTGTCTGTAGTGTCCCGCGCATGAAGCGCTTCCAGTAACTGCTTAGCCTCCGAGAAGCGCAGCAGTCCGGCAGCAAGACGCCCCGCCGCCTTTCCGGCCGCGAAGCTATCCGGAAACTTCTCCAGTGTTTGCTTATACGTCTCGAGAGCGTCCAGATTTCTGCCGTTCAGTTCGTCGTCTTTGCCAAGCTCGACCCAGTCGTCGGCAGTGCGTTTGTCGGGGTCCGGAATCTTGTAGGACGGCTGCGGACCGACGTGAATTTCGGACTCGGGAGTCCAGGCGTATTCGCCCTCGGTCTGGCGAAGAAGGAGAGCGCCTTTGCCGTCCTGAATCGCGAGCGTGTACTTCGCCTGCGCGTCGGCATCCGGAAACTCATGGATCCAGGTGTGCTCGGGGGTGAGATCAATTACCTCGTGAAACACTGGCTGCTCGCCCTTCAGAATGGATACCGACGCCCGCGGGATGGGGTGGTTCGCATTAAATCCGACGCTGAGGGCGCTGCCTTTGCGGTTAAGGCTCGCCACCCCAGAAAGATTGGCGCGCGAAATTCCACCGATCTCCCGCACCGGCATCCAGTACTCCGAGAAACGCAGGACTTGGCGGGGCTCAAGAAAAGCATAGGTCTCCTGATCGCGAAACAGTCCGGCCTGGACCTCGAGGTAGCCGCTGTTATCGTCGGAGAGGGCTTTGCGCCAATCCAAGCCATCTGCGTCCACACCCCAGGACCAGATTTTTCTTGCCGGAACTTCTTCGTACTCCGCAAAATGCACGGTCCCGGTATTGGTGCGGGGATTCCAGACCCCCATGAAATCTTCCCGACTCCCGTAGCTGAACATGGAAACCGGGCCTTTGGTGTGATTGCGAACCACACTGTAGTCCACACCATCTTGATCCACCGGCCAGGGATGAATTTCGGTAAATCCGTGAGTGGCCACAAACCGCATCGGATATTCGATTCGCGAATCCTCCCACGCTCGCACTCCAGCATTGTTCCACCAGTAGAAGCGATGTCTCACGTCGCTGCGATTGCTGAGAGTTATGCGCTGCTCGAGCACTGTCGATCCCGGACGGAGAGTCAACTCCACCGTCCATTCCATGCCGTAAACGCGGTCGATATTGCCGACAGTGACGGATACGCTGCCATCGTCGTGCTTCGCAAACGCGAAGTTGACCGGTGACATGGTCACCCAATTGTGCGAAACAGGGAAATTGAACTCGACTCCGAATGCGGCCCAGGCCCCGCGATATGCAATAGCGGCCTTCTTAATCGAAGGATTGGCATAAAACATGGACTTGCCCGATATCTTGTCGACGCATGTGTAAAGGTGGCCGCCAATATCAGGCAATACGGAGCACTTCAGATATTCGTTCTCGAGATAGATCGCCCGCCATTCATGATCGGCCCGCCGGCTGGTCAGGTTCGTGCGCAGAGTGTAGGGATAGTTGAACCGACCATTAGTCAACTGGTCGAAGGGAGGGTTGGGATCAGGCAGCCCTTCTTCGTACGTCGGCAACGTTAGAGTGCCCTGCCAGACGCGCACTTCCGCTCGCGCGGCCCATGCAGAGGCCGCTAGTCCAAGCACAGCGATTCGCCAGGGGATCCGCATTTAGATTCGCAGCAGCCGTGCGGCGTTCTCATAATAAACTTTGCGCAGAATGTTATCCGGCAGATCAATGCCGTAGATTCGCCAGCGTCCCTGCGGCGGTATTTTCGCCGGAGCGTAGTCGAAATATTCGTCCTGCGTTTCCAGAAACCGGTAATAGATTTCGTATAACTTATCGTTGAAAAACTGCTGGGGAAATTCGTCACCGTGAGGCGTTGCATCCGTCCCGAACAGGATTCGATCCTGATACTTGTCGAAAAACTTTCCGGCGGTGATCGGCTGCCGGCCCAATTCACCAATGCGTGCGGCAATATCCACCGACATATTGGGAAACCGGTCGAGGTTCTCGGCGACATTTTGCAGGTCTTCCGAGAAGTTCCCCACATGCAACGCCACAAACGTGGTATTGGGATGCCGGGCGATCACGCGGTTGCGGGCGGCGATCAACTCGGCGTTGCTGGGAAAGTCTTGTCCGTAGAAGGACCAGTCGGGATGGTTATTCAACTCTTCGTAGCGCTCGTTGAAACGATCGGTAGGAGTGAAAAACGCTATGGGATCAGAGATGTGAATTGCCACCGGCAGGTTCAGTTGCCCGCAGGCGTCCCACATGGGATCAAAGCGCGCATCATCGATTTTCACTAGCGTACCCGAGGTGATGTCTTCGCGAAGATACAGTCCCAGCGTTTTGAGGATTTTCAAGCCGCGCGCTCCGTCGCGATGGGCCTGCTCTATGGTTTGCGCTTGTAGCTTTGGGTAATCCGCTTCCTTGACCCGGGAATAGCAGGGCTCGGTAAAGGTGTAAAAACGGCCGGGATATACACGGTCGTATTTGCTTACGGCTTCGGCAAGACCCTGATCGTAGCCTCCGGTCAGGTTAACCATAGCCCGAATGTTCTTGCGGTCCATCACCGCGAGCAGTTCTTGGGGAGTCCCCAGGTATTCTCGATCCGGCGAGAGTTCCACGCCCTTTTCAGACTTTGTTGAGACCGAGATGTGGGTATGGAAGTCGATGTTTGGAAACTTCGAGCGCTCGACTTGGGACTCGCGAACGTGGAGCATACTCCTTGGCTCGTACTTCGAGAGCTGCAAGGAGCCGTCTTGGTCCTCGTTCCTGGCCGCCACACTGACTGCCCGGCCACCTTGTGTTCCAGAGCTTGCCGCCAGACCCACTCCATACAGCCATTGACGTCGAGTGATCACTGGAGATCCTATTGCCCAGGCTCGAGCACCGGCGTGGCGATGTCGATGGGCCGTGGTCGCCCATTCACCGCACCCTGCCAGACGCTCCCGCCGAAAGTCGTGATGTAGACCTCATCGTGGTGCAGCGGATCGGGAATCACGCGTTGTCCCCACTTGAAATTGAATCCCGGAATACGGGTCCAATGCAACCCGCGGTCTGCCGAGCGCCAGGCCGACGACTCAAAGCCCGCCGCGTAGAGAATATCGCGGTTTTGCGGATCAACGGTAACATCGTATATGTGGCGATCCTTGTCGAGGACCTGCGTCCAGTTCTTGCCGCCATTCTCCGAGAGGAAAATTCCTCCGCCATCTCCGTGTTCCCCCGCGGCTCGAGCCCAGGCAGCGAGGTAAAGGCGATCGGGTGATCGTGGATCGATGGCGAGCCCATTCGGTCCATTCGTCCCCGCAGGCAGTGAAACGGGCTGCCAGTGCTCAGCCCCATCCGTCGAACGGTAGAGAGCACCATCGCCTGCATTGCCGATGCTTCCATCTTCGGAACGTCGCGCGATCACGACGTAGAGCGTGCCATTCGAGCTTCGCGCTAGCCGCCAGGCGAAAGGCTGCTCTTGCGTGATCCCGTTATTCTTCAGGGCCCAACTGCGTCCGCCGTCTGAACTTTTGTAAATCCCCCGGCCAAAGCCAGTCACGTATAGTACTCGCGCGTCAACTGGGCTGGTGGGATCGAGCAGAATATGAGTGGCCGCGGTCTCGTCCATGCCAGAGTTCGATTTAGTCCAGACCTTGCCGCCATCCTCACTGCGGCAAACGCCACCTTTGTAATTCAGCACCGAGTTATGCCGCCACATCTTAGGGCGAGGAAGATCATGAGTGTAGCTATTCACACTCCACATGCGGCCTCGCACCTTGGGGTCGAAAACGATCCAATATGTGGTGTTCAGCCATTCACTGGGCACTCCGGCAGTCGAACTAGTCCATGAGACGCCGCCGTCTTCACTGCGGAAGAGTCCGATATCCGTGTAAGTAATGAACTGGCGTTTTGGATCGAACGGATCGAAGTGAATTCCGTAGCTGTTGGTGACGTCGAGGCCCGTGCTGGTCCAGCCAGCATCATTTACTTTACGGGAATACAGCGCGGCCCAGGTCGCGCCCCCGTCATTGGTCCGCATGGTTCTTCCGAGGTCCGTACCATACGCCAAACTGGCATCCTGTTGAGCTACGGTTAGGTTTAGAGGATTTTCTCCCCAACCCGGCCCAAAGCGCTCGGTGATCCAGGCGTCCTTCACGTTCTTGGCCGCTACGCCGGATTCCTTCCAAACCAACTGCCAGTCAGCGCCTGAGTTGGTGCTTTTGGCCACGCCAATCCACTGTTTGCCATCGAGCGTCAAATGATCGTAGGAAACATACGACGTCTCCGGATGGTGCAGACTAGTCGCTATGGCCCGCACTTTCGCCCCCTCGCCGGGCAGATCACTCTTGCTCCAATTCGCACCGCCATCTTTCGAAACGAAAACTCCCTGCTCGGAGGTGGCGTAAATGGTTGGCGGCGCATCCGCATCAAAGCCCAGCGAAACGTCGGTGGCGGCAGCCGGAAGCGGGAGACTACGCACCGCTCCGGCGCTGATCACCGCAATCGAGTGAGCGCTTGCCACGAACAGAGTGCGATTGCTGGCGGCGGAATGTGGATCCACCCAAAGCCGGCGCGGGACCTCGGGCAGGCGCACCTGTTTTTGCCAACTCTTTCCGTAGTCGGGCGAAACAAACAGCGCGGGACTGTCTTTCGTCCCGGCAGCGGCATACAGGATCTTTGAGTTGGAGGGATCAACCGCGAAGGCTGCGATCGCGTTCAATGGATCTGGATCGGCAAGGATCTGCTCGTCGGAATGATCCGAATTCAATCTGACGCCCTTCACCGCCGAAGGACTTGGATAGACCAGATTCCAGTTTTCGCCGCCGTCGGTGCTACGCCATAAACCTGTGGCGTGCGCATACATCGTTTTTGGATCCAGCGGGTCGAAGACAAAGAAATTCACCACGCCCCGAAGGTTGAACATGCGCCAGGTATGTCCACCATCGTGTGTGATGTAAGAGCCGGTCATGTCGCAGGAGACTAGAACAGTATTAGGGTCATGAGGGCTGATGGTGGGGTTGAACATGGCGCCGCCGCCGCCCGGTCCAATGACACGGAACCCTCCGGGCCGATCAGCAAAAGCGCTGGTCAAGCACACCACCACGAGCAATGCGCGAAAAATAAAGATATGGAGTTTCATCGGCCCTGGGATGTGGCGCAGCACTTCATTCGAGTGCGCGCTGCCGTCCCGAAGTGCAAGCGGCGGAACGAGCGCAGCTAGAAAGTGATTCGCAGCCGCAGACGAATAGTCCGCTGGCTGAGCACACCTTCCTGGGGAAAACTATTTGTCAGTTGGCCAAAAAGAGGGTTGATATTGACGTCCCCAGCCGCAATCGGCAACACCGCCCCGGTGTTTTGATCGACATTAATATTAAAGTCGCCCAGTTGCGCGAAGGTGCCTCCACCACCGCCGAAGTTTGCATCAGGTGCAAGCAGAGGGTGATTGAAAATGTTATCGAAATCAGCTCCCAACGTTGCAACCACGCGCTCGCCGATTGGGAAGGCCTTGTGAATACCCAGATTCACACCCCAGGCTCCTGGCCCAACCAGCATATTTCTCTTGGCAACGGCCGGGTTGCTTAACAGGTCGGCTCCGACCGAGGGCAGCCCAAATGCACTGGCGTTCCAGATGAACGCATTACTCCCTTTTTCCCGGTATTGATGTTGTTGCTCAACACTGTTGGCCGGAATGAGGGCTCGGCATTGAAATCTCCAACAGCATCGATCGACGAAACGGCGATGTTCCCCGGCTCTACTGGATCACAATCGTCGCAGATCCAAAATGGTGTGAACCCTTGCCCGGACTTAGCAAACATATTGAAAGTCGTTTGCCAGCCGCCAATCAACATGTCGGCCCACTTAGAAAGCGAACTGCCAATTCTGCGGTTCCGTCCGATCGGCAAATCATAAATTCCGTAAGCGATGAAACGGTGCTTCGAGACATAACCATCCGTTCCGTAGTCCGCATTGGGATTGAATGGGTTGTAGCCGATTCCTCCCAGGCTGGAGTTCGCAGTGTCCAATGCGCTGCTTTTCTGGTCAAGATATGTGTACGACATATCCAACATGAGGCCGCTTTTGTAACGCCGGGTGAATTCGGTTTGGAAGGAGTTGGAATTCCCATGCCCGAAATTTCCATAGGTGAGCAGAAACTCTCCTACCAGCGGATAGGGCAGTCGCGCCAGATCTTGTGGCGAGTAAGCGCAGTCTCCCTGAGTAGGATCGCAAATGGTGACGCCATCTCCCTGGGTTGTCCCAAACGGAGTATTGTTCGGCGCGAGTTCGTCCAAGTCTTTACCTGCGATCAATCCATTCATGTGTGTTCCGAGGTAAGAAAGTCGCAGGGTTCCGTCTCGAATGATCTCGCGTTCGAAGGTGACGTTATATTGCTGGATGCGTGGCGTTTGAATGTTCAGCGGTATGGCGTTGGCTGTCACAGAATTGCCGAACCCGTTCAGGGGTTCCACCGGTGATGGGACTGACGCCATCTTGCGATGGGCTTGGCCATCCCTCGAGGGTTTTTCTCGACGTCACTCCCTGATTGAATGGATTGGTTCCGATGGCGTCGCGAATTCCTTGCGCCGCGGATGTCGGATAGAAGACGCCCCAGCCCGCGCGCAACACCGATTTGTCCCCAAGCCTGTAGGCAAAACCTAGCCGCGGAGCAAGATTATTATTATCGGTATGGACCAGGCCACGGCCCAAACCGGCCTGCGGAGCCGTGATATATCCGTAGCTGGCGATCCGCGTATCCACATAAGGCAGAGTTTTGGACGATGGAATGATGAACACTCCCGGATTTCCGTTGGGATTCTTGCCGACGGGGTCGAAGTTGATGAGCAGATCACTCTTTTCGATAAACGGAGTCGCTAAATCGTAGCGAAGGCCCAGATTCAGAGTGAGTTTGGAAGAGACTTTCCAGTCGTCCTGAGCGAAGTATCCTTCCTCCCAGTTGTAGACATTCATGGGAGGTCGTGCCTGCAACACGTAGCTGGCGCTCGTCGGGGGCAGACCCAACAGGAATTCCGTGAACGTATCCGCATTGGAGCAAGGATCGTTCGCACAGGTACCGGGATTGGTGTATGTCATTGAGCCACGCGGGTTGCCGCGGTTAAGAGCAAATCCGTCCACTGCCTGATTGCGCACAAAGTCCGCGCCCATTCGCAAGTTGTGCTTCCCCACTACCCACGTGAGTGTGTCTCCGAAAGTGATCAGATCCTGGTTCTGAGGCCGATAGGTATTGCGACCACCGTTGGTGAAAGTAGCAAAGCTATTGTTGAAGCTTATGGCGGGATGCCCGAAGGTGGAGAGTGCGAATTGACCTACGACTGAACCATAAGCGGCGATATCAGCCGCGTCAAAACCTATGCCGGTAAGGAAACCTTGCAAGGTGGTGTTGCTGTGTTCCAGCAAATTCTGTTTATTGAACCCACCGCGCATTTCATTGACGAGATTCGTCTTAAAAAGACGGGTGTAAGAAAGAGCTACGGTTTGGTTCTGGCGATTGTTTTGCGTCAGACCAAGCCCTGTGTAAGGGGATACAACCGGGTTTGTCGCGCTGGTTTCTGCTGAAGTGTTGTAGCTGGCATAAACGTGATCTTTCTCGCTGAAGTCGTGATCGATTCGCAGAGAACCTGTGTCCAGAGTATCCCGACCGGGCAACTGCGTCTCATAACCGGGAATCCGGCCAGTCGCGCTATTAATCGGCGCCGCCACGCCAACGTGAGGAAAGTACTTGGTGATCAAGCTTTGCACCGACGGATTCAAGAGTTCTGACGGAATTCGAATAAACTGCTGGCCCGCGCCACCAACGGTATCGGTAGCAATCTCCTGCGGAGTAAGTACAACGCCCGCCGGAACGTCCGGCTTGTCGGCGTCCTGCATCAAGGAAAAATCTCCTGTCCACAGCGACGGGTGAGGAAGTTTCGTTGATGAGATGTTCACCGGCGACACGTCGTAGTCCCGTTCATAAGCGGCAAAAAACCATGTACGTTTTAGCCCTTTGATAGGACCACCGATCGATCCCCCGAGATCGTTGATGTTGAAATAAGGCGTGGGATACTTGGAAGCAAACGCGTTCGGCGTAAAATCGGCAATCCCGGCAAGATCCTGCAGCGAAAGTGCGGCCAGAGCAGAGTTGGCATTGTTATAAAACATCGACCCGTGAAACTGATTTTGTCCACGTTTGGTGGTAATACGAATGTTGGCCGTGCCCGCGTATTCGGCGCTAAAGCTGTTGGAGAGAACGTTGAGCTCATCGACCGCTTCGAGAGAAGGCTTGCTGTCGGTTTGCGAACCGAATATGCCTCCGTTGGAACGCTGACCGTCGACTGAGAAACTGCCACCATAACTTTGCCCGCCGATGAACTTGAAATCTCCCGGTTCATCCGCCCCCGTGATATTCGGATTCAAATACAGGAACGAATAGATATCGCGAGTGTCGCGTGGCAGGTCAATCACCGACTGATGACCGATGGTGTCGCTGATAGTCGGGTCCTCGGTATCAATGGTCGCGGCTTCCGCCGAGACCTCCACGTTTTCAGCGACGCTGGATACACGCAAAGTTACGCTGAGCCCGACTGTCTTGCTGCCGTTCACTTCAACATCGTTGATCACCTCTGTGCTCATCCCGGGGGCAGTGACCGAGACTTTGTAGCGGCCTGACCTTAGGCCGAAGACCTCAAAGTCTCCCGCTCCGTTCGCATTGCTCTGCCGCGAAGCATTAGTCTCAACGTCGAGTACGGTCACTTTCGCGTTGGCAACAACCGCGCCGCTGGGGTCCTTCACGGTGCCCTGGATCGTGCCCAAGTCCGTGCCTTGCGCAACGATAAACTGGGCGCTTCCCAAAGCCGTCAGCAGAACGAGAAACATAGAAAGGCGCGTCCCCAAGTTCATAGTGATCTCCCACAGCGGTGAGTTTCTATCGCCGAGCGTTTTACCACACTCCACCAGCAAAAGTAAACAAAGAATAGCAAATGAAGCCGTACAAAAATAAACGCAAGGATTGTGTGATCCAAATCTCGTTCTTGCGCGCCCCTTGACCCTCGCGAGAGAAAATTTCAGATCTCGGGGAAGTGCAAAGAAAAGCTCCGAACCACCCGGTTGATGACACCCTTTTCGGAAGGCGAATCAGGACGAAGATTTTCTGCCAAACACCGGAAGAAGGCCAGCAGTTGTCCAGCCACGGCATCGATGACCGGAGAGTTATCGTCGCCCAAGAGATTCAAGCCCGCGCACTCGATCGCTACATCGTGGTTGCGGACCAGTTCGTGAGGGATCGCCTCGCCGAGGACGACCTTCATGAGTCCGAGTTGTTTCTGGTCCAGTTCCCGAAGCACATCGGCTTCGTACGCTCGCAGCATCGAATCCGAGGACAAAAAGCACACGATCAGAGTGTCTTCATTAACGTAGCTCATTGGACCGTGCCTAAGCCCAAGATAGGTCTCACACATGGTGCCGACCCGGCCCGCTGTCATCTCCAACATTTTTAGAGCGGCTTCACGTGCTCCGGAGAAACGCGCACCGCTTCCCAAGAAGAGAACGCGTGTAAAACGGGCCTTAGCCGTCTCGGCTAGCACGTGGAGGTACTGTTGTATTAGCTCTGAGGCGGTCCGGCTCAACTGTTGACAAATCGCTTGATAGCGTTCAGGCGTGCCCATCAAACCCAGGAACCGCGCGGCCAACACCAGGTTTGTGAAGCTGCTGGTCATCACCAGACCACGATCGTTCGTGTCATCGCCCAAGGTGATCACAGTGACTCGAGAATCGCCCCGGTAATTCATCGCCAGACCTCCAGCCCGGTTGCAGGTCAAGATCAGATGGCGAATTTCAGGCTGCGTACGGAGCATGAGGTCCACCGCTCCGACGCTCTCCGGGCTATCGCCGGATCGAGCTAGAGAGACCATCAGCCCGGGTCTTTCCGGTGAGAGGGCCCGGCCTCCGTGGACCAGCACTACTCCGCCGCCGATTGCCAAAGTGGCCAGCCCCAGTTCATTTTGCAAGGGAATACGAACGCAATCGCCGGCATATTCTGAACTCCCCGAACCGGTCAAGGTCAGGGTGGAAATTCCGGCGACGATCGATCTCAAATCGGCGGCGCGGCGGCGCATGAGTTCACCGGTACGCAACCACGTTGAGGGCTGTTGGCAGATTTCGCCAAGCGTATAAAAGTAACCCAGTCGCCGCTGCTCTTCCGGGTTCCTCTTCAGCTCAGCTACTCCCGGCTGGCGTTCGCTGAGGCTGCGTAGCCAGTCCGGTTCGACAAGGGGCTCAAACGACATGGAATTTCGACGCAAACTTTCCGTCAGCGAAAGAAATAACAGAAAAATATAAAAAGTAAACGAAAATTTAAAGACAATACGAAACTTGGCAGTCCTCTCGCCGTTAACACGGGGTCAGGATGCGGATGCGAAGATGGCGGGACTTAGGAGCGCTGCCGACTGGGCGTCCAAGTACACGATCGTGTCCGGATGTGTCCGCAAGATGGAAGCCGGAGCCAAAGGGCTGATCTCCCCCTCAAGGCATGCCTTTACGGCCTCAGCTTTGCGGGAGTCGGGCACGATACACAGGATCTTTTTCGCCTTCATTATCTGCCGCACGCTCATGGAAATGGCGCGCTGCGGCACGTCGGCGAGAGTGGCGAACCATCCCTCGCCAAGTTGCTGGCGACGGCAAGCTTCGTCCAGATTGACGACGATGTAAGGCTCCTCGGCTTTAAAATCGGCCGGAGGATCGTTGAATGCGAGATGTCCATTCTCCCCGATTCCCACGAAAGCCAAGTCAATCGGCGCGGAGAGCAACGCGTGACCTGCTCGGCGGATCACCTCAGCCAGATCTTGTTCTCCATCCAGCAAAAAGTATTTCTTGATCCCGGCCTTTTCAATCAACCGCTCCCGCAGAAAGCGGCGGAAGCTGGCGGGGTGCGAAGCTGGAAGCCCAATATATTCGTCCAGATGGAACATTTCGACCTTCGGCCAATCGATTCCCGGCAGACTGGTGAGCACCTCCAGAAATTCAAACTGCGAAGCTCCGGTGGCTGCGATCAGGCGGGCCTTTCCCTGTGCCTGTATGGTTTGGCGCAAGATCGCGGAAGCCTGTTCGGCCGCAACTTTGGCCATTTCGCGCTTGTCGTTGAAGCACTTGATCACCACGTGAAGATTCCCTCCTGAGTCAGGGTTTCGTAGAAAACAGCTTTTCCTCGTTTTCTACAGCGTTGGATAGAGTCCGGCACAGTTCCACCGAAGGAAAAACTTCCTCAATCGAAGGGCGGGCCGTTTCCTTGAGAGTCAGGGCCCGGACGAATTCCGCGGCCTCGTCGTAACATCCGTTGAGCACATCTTCTGGCATGCTCCCGGAAGCAGTTTCCACAAGGGCCAGCCGATTCTCGCGAAAACAATGCAACCCGCGCTGAGGTCCAAACGGGCACGTTACCAATGCGCGAAAGCCTTCGCCAATAAGTTCGTAGGTTTCTTCGAGCATTCCCGCCGTCGGCAAAACATCGAGGCTTCCGGAGATGCCATTCTCAAAGCTGAGATTGATCGCATACCATTCCGCGTCTCCTTTGGCATGTCCAAGCGCGCGGATCTTTGCGTTGACCACCTCACCGGCGATATAACGCAGCGTGTTGACCGCATGAACCGCGGTGGCCCCGAGAAATTCAGGCTCACGCCGTTCTTGCCGGGTCATCACGCAACGCACGTAGCGCAGGGATCCGGCGGTGCGAGTCCATTCCAGCGCGCGGTTGAGAAACGGCATGAAGCGCCGGTTCACGGAAACCATGCTCACGGTGCGCGTTGCCCGGGCCGAATCGAGAAGCGCTTTCGCCTCCGCGAGCGAGGCGCCCAGCGGCTTTTCCACGACGCACGGAATGCGCAAGCCCAGCAACTTAATGCCAAGTTCAGAAATTTTTTCCACCGGGACAACCGCGATGCAGCCGTCCAGGGTATGTCGTGCCAGCATGTCATCAACGTCGCGGTAGGCGTTTGTGAAACCGTACTGGCGGCAGAAAAGTTGCGCCCTTTCCAGATTGAGATCGCAGGCCGCGGTCAATTCAATCTCGGCCGGATGGGCAGCCTTGTAGCGGGCAAGGGGTATGGCGTGTCCGCTCTCTGAGTGTTCGCCGCAGCCAATGAGCGCCAAACGGATCATAAGAATTGGAACTCCTACTCATGCTCATGCCGCGAGTCCAGCGGCATGGCGCTGCCGTACGACGCCGTCTTCTCACCGGCAGGCTCCCCGCCTCGCACCAGATACAAAGACCCTGCCACCAACAGAGTGAGACCGGCAAACAATAGCACCGTCGTCCGTTGATTCGGTGGAGCGGCCAATATGAGGAGCAGGCTCATTAATCCGATACACAATATCGTCCGGCTGAGAAAGCGAAAAACGGGTACCGTGAAATCGGGAGAGTCTTTCAATTCCCGGGCAACGTCGATCGGAGTATTCAGATTTCTGAAAAGTCTCGCACGGGCGGGTGTGTCTCCCCGATCGAACAGCATGCTGAGGAAGAACGTTCCAAAAGATGCCGGGATGATATAAGCGACCTGCTGAATGAGCGACCAGTGATAATGGAATGCGCCCAGCATGCCAAGGATAAGGCCGATGGCGAACGAGGCCAGCCCCGACCACGGCGGCGTCCGGCGCACGGCCAATCCCAACAGCGCAGGCGGCCCGTAAGCCAAGGACATAAGAGTATTGAACGTCAGCATGATCTGAAATACGCTCTGCCCGCTGCCTGCCATAATGGCGGCGATCACCGTAGTCGCCCCTCCGACCAGGAATGTCGTCACCCAGCCCGCGATCAATAATTCACGATCTCCTGCGTCCTTGCGCAGCAATGCCTGATACAAATCCTTGGATATGATCGCGGACTTGAGATTGAACTGCGCGGACAAGTTGGCCATGGTGGCGCTGAACATTGCAGCCAGCATAACGCCAATCAACCCATGCGGCAGCAATGTCAAGCTGGCGACCGCGTATGCTCCCTCGCCGGGGTTGGCCAGTGAAGGCCAAACCGTGCGCAAGTCGGGATAAACCACGCGCATCGCGATGGGCGGAATAAACCACAGGAACGCACCGACAAAAAATAAACCGCAGCATAGCAAGGCCACTTTGCGAGCCGAACGTTCGTTGTCAACGCTGAAGTAGCGTTGTGCCATGGCGCTGGTGTTGTATCCGAACGAGACCATGACGGTCCACGAGACAATGTAGAGCCAACCGAATTCGCCTGAAACCTGCAGCGTCTTCATCTCCGGGGGCAGCGAATGGATCAATCCCATCATTCCGCCCACGCGAGCCAGCGAGAGGATGGCGAGCACCAGGCAAAACGGCATCAGGATTGAGGCTTGCAGAAAATCGCTAACCACGACCGCCCAAAGGCCACCCAAGACGCAATAGAACACAATCAGGGCGCCGGCTCCGTAAATGGTCCAAGTTACGGGAAAACCACATGCCGCAGAGACAAAAAGGCTGAGGCCATACAACGTGCTGGCGCTGGTAAAAATCTGAAACGCGATCGTTGTCCACGAGAAGGTCTGGTGAGTGGCCAGATTGAAGCGGGCGGACAAGTACTCCATCACCGTTGTAATTCGGCTGCGGCGCCAGAGCTTAGCGAATAGAAAATACCCAAGCAGGAAGCTCAAGGCGTTGCCAATATATAGCCCCGTCGCTGCGATTCCCGCGCGATAAGCCACGCCGGCCGCGCCCGTAAACGTCCACGCGCTGAAGCCGGACATGAAGCAACTCAGGCCAGCGACTAGCCAGGGAACTCGGCTTCCACCCCGGAAATATTCCGCGGCCCCGCGGTTGAAGCGCACCACATAGAGCCCGACCACTACCATCAGCAGCGCATACAAGCCAATCACCACGTAATCAACCGTGTTTACGCTGCTCATTCGATAGCGTCCCGCCTAGTCTTATACTGTGTTCCGCGACAAAAGAGAAGTTAATAGATAGCAAACGAAATGAATCGCAAAACCATGTTAGTCAAACCGATGTTAGACTGTGCGGCATGCCGGGTCTGCAACTGATCGTCTGTGCTGGAAAGGAGTTGTTCGCGTCTTTCTTTTCTACAGAGCAGCAAAGACGATTGTCGCGCTTGTTTCGCTGGGACCGGGACGGAGCCCGTGCGCTAACCTCCGCGCTCGCGCGGAAGCTGAAGACGGCGGACGCTCTTATAACCACCTGGGACTCGCCGCGCTTTTCTGAGGACCTGCTACGCTTGGCGCCCAAACTGCAGATCATCGCGCATTGCGGCGGAGAGGTGAAATCGCGATTCGTTCTTTCCCTTTTCGATGAATTGACGATTACCGTTGCGCCTGCCCCTATGGCTCGGGCGACGGCGGAACTAGGCGCGGCATTCCTCATCTATAGCGCGCGCAATCTGGATTTTTATCGCCAGGAAATGAGCAAGCGGTCCAATTGCATTTACGAAGATTTGCACTTGCATGGCTCTGCCGAATCGCTGATCGGTCGCGAAGTGGCGATGATCGGTTTCGGCAGAATCGGTCGCGCACTGGTGGACCTGATGCGCGGCTTCCAGTTGCAATGGCTGGTTTACGACCCCTACGCGCCTAAGTCTCTGGCCAGGCAATACCCTGTTCGGTTCACAGCCCTGCCGTTCCTTTTGCGTCGCGCGCATTTGCTCGTACTGACTGCGGCCTTGACCGATGAAACCCGCGGCCTCTTGAACCGGAATCGTCTGGCACGCCTCCCGAAAGGCGGTACCGTAATCAACATCGCCCGCGGAGGACTGGTCGACCTTGCAGCGCTGACGAAGGAAGTACGGCGCGGCAGGCTTCGCTGCGCTCTCGACGTCACCGATCCGATGGAACCTCTTCCCATCGGTCACGCACTACGCACCCTGTCGGGAGCCATCGTCACGCCTCATATTGCGGCTAGCAACCGTCGCGTCCGGCACAATATGGCTGATGTCCTGATGGATGACCTGGAGAAATTCTTCAATGGACAGAGAGTCGGGAACCGCGTGACTGCTGGCATGCTGCCGCGAATGACGTAGCCGTGAAATTATCCTTCTCCACACTCGCCTGTCCCGATTGGACGATGCCGCAGATCAGTGCGATCGCGTCCAGCGCCGGCTATGACGGAATTGAACTGCGATTTGTGGAGAATGAAGACTCGCTCTGGAAACTGCCCGCTTTTCGCGGAACGCAACTTGACGCCACCCGACAATCGTTGTCAGACCATGGCTTGGTCATTTCTTGCGTGGACACGAGTTGCCGCTTTCACTCGCCCGACGCACAGGAACGCGCGCGATGGTTGGAAGAAGGCGAGCGCATGGCCGATCTGGCCGCTACACTGAACGCTCCGGGCATTCGAGTTTTCGGAGAGAAGGTCCAATCAGGTGCCGATCGAGCCTCCACACACCATTGGATCGCAAATTCGATCGGCGAACTTGCGCACCGCATCTCCCCGGGGGGGATTGAAGTCTGGCTCGAAACTCACGGTGATTTTGCGAGCGCGTGCGAAACAGCCGAAATTTTGACGGATGCGAAGTCTCTCCGAATCGGTGCCGTCTGGGACCCGGCAAATTGTTTGCTCGAAACCGGGGAACGGCCTCAGAAAGGCGCGTCGTACCTGGGCGCCAGAATACGCCACGTTCATCTCAAAGATCTGTGTCAGAACTCTGATGGGAAGCCCGCCCTTACCGGCAACGGAGATTTTCCATTACTCGAGGTGCGGTCGGCGTTGCGCCAACTCAACTACGATCGCTTCGTGTCGTTCGAGTGGGAAAAGAAATGGCACCCGGAAATCGAGGATGCCGGCATTGCGCTGCCGCACTTCACACGCTGGTTTCGGGAGAATTGTGAGCCATGAGCATTTGCCCGGAGGCTATCTTGCGCCGGCTGGTTGCAAGCGACGTTCCGGCAGCGGTGGGATTGTCGGAACAAGCTGGCTGGAATCAGACCGGTGACGACTGGCGCTTGCTGATCGAACTGGCTCCCGAAGGCTGCCTGGCAATCGAAGGTGACGGCGAACTGGCAGCGACGACGACCCTGCTGTGCTACGGCCGGCGCCTGGCATGGATCGGTATGGTTCTGACCAAAATGTCCTACCGCGGGCGGGGATATGCGCGACGTTTAATGACGCAGGCGCTGAATCAGGCTGACAAGATGCAGATTGAAACCGTGAAGCTCGACGCCACCGATCAAGGCCGGACGCTCTACGAAAAAATGGGATTTCGTTGCGAACAAGCAGTGGAGCGCTGGTCCCGGCCAGGATCAAGCCACGCATTAAGCGCCGCGGCTCCTGTCGAGAAAACTCCAGTAAGAGACTGGCGAGTCGCAGACCATCGCGCATTTGGAGCGGATCGCTCGGAATTGTTGGAGAGGCTCCTGCGACGCAGCCAGCCTCCACTCTTTATCGAGGGCTCATACTTGTTGACGCGGCCCGGGCTCCGCACTCGATACCTGGGACCATCGGTCTGCAAGACTTCCGGAACTGCTCGTACTCTGACGGAACGCGCGTTGGGGAGCGCGGTCTCCGATAGCTGGTCATGGGATCTGCTTCCCAAGAACCGCAACGCTGTCGCGATCGCAAAGGATCTTGCATTCGCTCCGGCAAGACATCTTCAGCGCATGGTCCGCGGGAAGGATTTGCAAGCTCACGAGGATACGATTTACGCCATCGCAGGTTTTGAGCTCGGCTAATGACGACCATCCACGACTTAGCAGAACTCGAGGAGCAACTCTCCCGTCCTACGGACGCTGACGCCACAGCTATGGCAAGGTTAGACGGCGATCTTTTAATCCTGGGAGTTGGCGGCAAAATGGGACCGAGCTTGGCCCGTTTGGCGCGTCGCGCCGCGGATCTCGCCGGAACCCGCCAGCGTATCGTTGCGGTGGCGCGTTTCAGCAACCCTGGCTTGCCTGCCGAGTTGTCAGCGCATGGAATTGAGACCATGGCATGCGATCTATTGGAACGGGGAGCCCTCCAAGGCCTGCCAGAAATTCCCAACGTCATCTTCATGGCTGCCCGCAAATTCGAGACGGCCGGCGCGGAACACTTGACCTGGGCAATGAATAGTTTCTTGCCTGGCTTGGTTGCGGAACGCTATCGCAACTCTCGCATCGTGGCTTTTTCGACCGGCAACGTTTATCCCTTGCGTTCCGTGTTGGACGGCGGAGCGGTGGAGTCCACCCCGGTCGGCCCCGTCGGGGAGTATGCGCAATCGACGCTCGGCCGCGAGCGCATGTTCGAGAATGGGTCGATGCGATGGGGAACGCGCGTGGCCATTTTGCGTCTGAATTATGCTGTCGAACTTCGCTATGGAGTACTGCTGGATATTGGCAGAGCGGTGTTCGAGCGACGCCCCATTTCCCTGAGCATGCCTTATGTCAATGTGATTTGGCAGCGGGACGCCAATTCGTGGTGCCTGCGCTCGTTCCCTTATTGCCAGTCGCCGCCGTTTGTCTTAAACCTTACCGGACCCGAGACTCTTTCTGTGCGCGATCTCGCAATCGAATTTGGGAGGCAATTTGGAATAGAGCCGATCTTCCAGCCTGACGATGGGGATTCCACCGCCCTGCTCAGCGATGCCAGCAAGGCTCAGACGCTTTTTGGTGACCCCACCGTGCGTCCCCGCAAAATGATCGAATGGATCGCGGACTGGATTCGCAAAGGTGGTGCGGTGTTGAACAAGCCGACGCATTTCCAGAGGCGGGACGGGAAATTCTGATGAAGCTGCGCGAGAAACTTCTCTCAGGCCTTGTGATTCCCGCCCATCCTCTCGCGCTCAAAAGCAACCGCAAGTTAGACGAACGCCGACAACGTGCACTGACTCGATATTATCTGGCGGCTGGCGCGGGCGGCATTGCAGTGGGGGTTCACACGACTCAATTCGCAATTCGCGACCCACGCATCGGATTGCTGGAACCGGTTCTGAGCCTCGCCATAGAAGAGAGTCGCAGCAGTGAGATCGTTAAGATCGCCGGCGTTTGTGGAAAGAGCGAGCAGGCCCTGGATGAATCGCAACTGGCGAAAGTGTCCGGCTACGACGCCGTATTGCTGAGTTTCGCTGCCTTGAACGATGCGACCCTTCCCGAACTCCTCGAACACGCTCGAATCATCGCCTCCGTGATGCCGGTCATGGGCTTCTATTTGCAGCCTGCAGTCGGAGGACGCTTCCTACCCTACGAGTTTTGGCGGAAGTTCGTCGAGATCGAAAACGTGGTTGCGATCAAGATTGCTCCCTTCAATCGTTATCAGACCGTGGACGTGGTGCGCGCGCTAGCCGAGTCCGGCCGCCCGCATGAGGTCGCGCTTTACACCGGAAACGACGACAACATTTTGAACGATCTGCTTACCCCGTTTGTCTTCGGAAACCAACGAATTCGGATTGCCGGCGGCTTGCTTGGGCATTGGGCGGTGTGGACGAAGACAGCGGTTTCTCACCTGGCACTGGTAAAGAACAATTCCGACGCGATCTCGCGCGAACAACTCACTCTAGCCCAGCAGATCACCGACGCGAACGCAGCCATCTTCGATCCCGCCCACCAGTTTCGCGGATGTATTCCGGGAATTCATGAGATCCTGCGGCGCCAAGGACTGCTCGAAGGACGCTGGTGTCTTGACCCAAACGAAGACCTTTCTCCCGGTCAGATGGAAGAAATTGACCGGGTGTGCAGATCGTATCCGCGTTTGCAGGATGACACATTCGTACAGGAGCACTTGGATGACTGGCTTCGTTAAAGCGTTGGCGGTTGGGCTTCTTGGGTGTGTTCCTGGGCTGGCCACCGGGCAGGCCGTACAAGAGAGTACGTTCGCAAGTCAAGACGTGCCTCTGCAGTTCGATCCGGCTTCAGCATTTTGGACTGCCGCGCGCCCCACCTATATGGAGAGAGATAGTTTCGGCGAAGTCGTCCCAGGATATCGGACCGAGGTGCGCTCCCGATGGACAAAAGACAACCTGTATTTCCTGTTTGTTTGCCCCTACGAGCAATTGCATCTGAAGGCCGCACCGAATACTCGCCAGGAAACCAACGAGCTTTGGAACTGGGACGTCGCCGAAGTATTTGTCGGTTCCGATTTCTCCGACATAAAACGATACAAGGAATTCGAAGTTTCCCCGCAAGGCGAGTGGATCGATTTGGATGTGAATCTCCACAATCCTCATCATGAGGATGGCTGGAGGTGGAACTCAGGATTCGAAGCGGCCGCCAGAATCGATGAGCAAAAACATATTTGGTATGGCGCCATGCGGATCCCGTTCGCAGCAATCGATGCGCGTCCCCCGGAGCCAGGAAACACATTGCGCATAAACTTGTTCCGCAGCCAGGGCCCGCCGGATCATCTGCACGAGATAACCTGGCAACCCCCCATGAGCAAAACGTTTCACGTGCCCGAACACTTTGGTCTGATTAAACTTGTGGGCGCAGAACACTGAATGACGAACAATGAATCGCCGCTATTCAAAATGCCGACATCGGCACTAGGGAGAACGAACCATGTCCATTCTTCACAGAAGTTTCCTGACCATCGCATTCGCAAGCCTGACGATCAGCGCGCCCTCTGTTTGGGCTGCGGAACCATTCGCCGTGACCGTCGAACGGAGTGTGGCGGTCAAAATGCGAGATGGTGCGGTTCTTCGAGCGGACATCTATCGGCCAAAAACCGAAGGCACTTTTCCCGTTCTTCTGGAGCGCACACCCTACGACAAGAACGGCTCGGCCGGTTTTGGACTGAAAACAGCGGCCAGTGGTTATGTGGTCATCGTGCAGGACGTTCGTGGACGCTACACTTCCGACGGAGAATGGTACCCATTCAAACATGAATCGGATGATGGCTTTGACACTATCGAGTGGGCGGCATCCTTGCCTTACTCCGACGGCAGGGTGGGGATGTTCGGCGGCTCTTACGTGGGCGCAACGCAGATGCTGGCCGCCATCGCGCAACCGCCGCACCTGGCCGGCCTCTGCCCGGTCGTGACCGCCAGTAACTATCACGACGGATGGACTTACCAAGGCGGTGCGTTCGAGCAATGGTTCAACGAATCGTGGACTTCCGGTCTGGCGCAAGATACGCTCAATCGCTCGGTGCGGAGCCATACCAATGCACTCAACGGAATCTGGAAGCTTCCTCTCACTGCCTATCCACTTTTCGACCTGCCGCCAACCGCAGCCGATCCGGATTTGACCCACTCGCTGGCTCCTTATTTCCTCGACTGGTTAGCCCATCCCAACTATGACGAGTATTGGCAGCGCTGGTCCATTGAGGAACACTACTCCGACATTAAGGTTCCCATGCTGACGGTCGCAGCCTGGTATGACATTTTTCAAGGCGGTTCGCTCCGCAACTATGTCGGAGTCAAGCTGCATGGTGGAAGCGATGCCGCACGACGGGGGCAGCGCTTGCTGGTGACCATCGGCGGACATGCTGGTTCGGGCCGCAAGATCGGGGATATCGACTTTGGCGCGTCCGCTAACTTTGAGGAAAATGATGTAATCGTCAGTTGGTATGACCATCTTTTCAAGAACGTCTCCAACGAGTTTTCCAGCCCCGAACCCGTGAGAATTTTTGTGATGGGGGCCAATCAATGGCGCGACGAGGACGACTGGCCTTTGACGCGCGCCCAGCAGGAGCGATATTTCTTGCATTCGGGAGGAAAAGCAAATTCAGCGAGCGGAGATGGCACACTGTCGTCCGCGGCGCCGGGTGCGGAATCAGCGGATCATTACATCTATGATCCGGCGAATCCGACGCCCACTGTCGGCGGGCCCTTGTGCTGTGACAGCGGACATCTTCAACCCGGACCGCACGACCAAAGGACGGTAGAAGAGCGTAAGGATGTGCTCGTCTACTCCACCCCGGTCCTTACGCAAGACCTGGAAGTGACAGGACCGGTGACCGCCGAGCTCTTCGCCAGTTCCTCGGCGGTAGATACCGATTTCACCGCGAAGCTGGTAGATGTTGGGCCCGACGGATTCGCGCAAAACCTGACCGAGGGTATTATTCGGGCGCGTTATCGTGAGTCCGAGGAGAAGCCCGCATTCCTGAATCCTGGTCAGACCTACAAATTCACGCTCGACTTGTGGTCCACGAGCAACGTATTTCGTAAGGGACACCGGCTGCGGCTCGAAATCAGCAGCAGCAACTTTCCACGTTTTGACAGAAATCTAAACACCGGTGAAGATGCTGCGTCCGCTCGAAAATCTGTTCCGGCTACCAACACCATCTTTCATGACGCGACACATCCTTCGGCCCTGATCCTGCCTGTTGTATCGGGCCAATGATTTGGGGGAATGTCCACGATCGCAACCAGCCCAGGTCTCAATGAATGTATGCCCCACCCGGAAGGAGGTATTGGATCGGCCATAGCTCGGTCTTCTGGTTTACCAATTCAGACCACTTGATCACTTGCGTGTCTGGCTGCGAGAGCACCTTAATATTCGGAAGCGTTTCGGAAATCGCGCTGGCCAGCGTGAAGGCATCATTTACACCCGTAACAACTATTTCGCCTCGAGAGTTAAGCTGTGCCTTCACGAAGCGAGTAGCAATCTCTACGTCTTCAATCATCTGCAGAAAATATGGCCTCCCAGTTAAAAGCGAGTTGTAGACATAATCTGCCAGAACACCGGAAAGCGGGTTCACGTAGGCGTGATCAAACTCCAATTGCGCCAGCGCCGGATCGTCGGGAGACGCGGCTTTGTAGGGCATTCGCGTTTCCCCCATTCCGCGAGGATCAACCGAAACAACGTCATAGCCTGCCGCCACATATTTCATTAAGGTGGGCCAGTCGTCCGCGCTGGCTTTGCCGTTTTTCCCCAGCCACAACAGCACCGGACGCTGACTGCCGTCGGTCTTGTGGAAATATAATAGCGGCAATTCGAGATACCTGCTGTGGTGAAGCACATACTTCTCGATCGTGACTCCGTCGAATTCCGAACTTCCGCGCGCTTCCCAGCGGATCTCTCGCCGTCCGGAAATCCCTCCCTGGAATTCGGCGACGGACCACGAGTTGATGCGCGGGTAGACTCCAGAATAATAGAGCTCTTTGAGAGTCTTCACGGACTTGCTCTTGTGCTCTAGGTAATACTCGCGGATCACGTCCGTGAGCGAACGCGCATCCCCAAAGTCGAGCATCACCTGGCCTGTGCGCGTGCACTGCAGCATTTTATCCTCGAGTTCCTTTACCGGTGCCAGAGCTCGCCGCGCAGGCAAGCTATTGAAGTGATCCAGGAACTCCATCGCCGCTTCCTGATTCTCCAGGGAATACTCATGGGCATGGTAACCCTCTGCGATTCCAATGCGGTCCGCATGATGGAACTTGCCGTAGAGTTCAGCTACTTCGCGGACGGTTTTATGCGTGCCTTCGATCGGGAAAAAATCGAGCACCGCCGCGGCCACAAACACCGGCCGTGGATACATCATCAGCAAGAGCCCCGCATGGTCCACATGATTCGAGAGCATGCCATTAAGATCCTGTTCGGGGTCACTGTCAGGATCCTTGAAAATGCGGTTGTAGACCCGCATGGGCAACGCGGTGATGTAGCAGGAAGGCGCTGCTACTTTGATGCGACGGTCCAGGGCGGCAATGTGTGCGGCCTGAAATCCGCCGCCGCTTGTGCCTGTGATGTTGATGCGCTCCGGATCCACGTCGGTCCGCGTCAACAGATAATCCACTGCCCGAATGCCATCCCAGATTTCCCAGCGCGCCAGGTTCGTTCCCGCGAGATATGCCAGGTTCCCCGGTACCGCATGCTCGGCGCAGATCAAGTTGTAGCGGCTCTTGCCAGCTTTTGCGTCCCAGAACTGGCTGCGCTCGCCCTGCCCCACCGGATCCCAAGAGATAACGACGTACCCTCGCTGCACTAGTCGTTGACACAGCGCCTGATAGTGAATTTTTCCATTCGCGGCATGGCCGGCCGGGACAAGGATCGCGGGATGCTTCTCGTTCCCATCTTCCGGCACATAGACCAGGGCGGAAACATAGACGCTGGGCAAGCTTTCAAAAATCAACTTCTCGATTCGAAAGCCATCCATCTGGATATTTCCGGTGATGCGGGGATGCAGAGGCGTTCTTTCGCGCGGAAGACCGCCCAACATCGAGAGAAGATGCTGTTCCACTTCTCGCTGGACAGTCAGCAAATCTTTTTCAGTTCGTATTCCTTCCCAGGCTTCGCGGCGCTGGTCGTCCTGCTCCCATGCCATTTCTGTCTGATACTGCAGATAGGGCGTGATAACCGGGCCTTCCCTTACTACCGGCGGGAGAACGCGAAAAGCGTCGGTGGGCGGCGCATCAACGGAAGCGGCCCATGCTGCGCTCGCCGCACACAATCCGAGGATAAGAACGCCTTTCATACGCATCTCGATCAGCTCCGAGGCTCCACTGCTTAGCGCCGCTAGCTAAGACTCCTCCGTCCACCACCAGCAGGTGCAGCAACGGACCTCGCCGCATCCTAGGCCGGACTACCGGGGGCGACTTCGTTGTGGGCTGCCCTCTATCGAAGAATTCTGAGTTGAGCGTTCGCAGTAGAAACGTTCACGGTACTCCTGGTCTCGGAACGCATCAGTTCCACCTGAGCGGGTGGTGGAAAGCGCGCCTGCGAGATTGCCACTCTCCAGACAGGTGACCAGATCAGATCCATTCACGAATTCGCGAAGAAAGCCGGCGTCAAAACTGTCCCCGGCTCCAACCGAATCGACTACTTGCACTTTTAACGCCTGCGAGTGAATTGCCTGCTTGCCTCTTTGCGCGGTGGCACCTTCGGCGCCCAATTTGACCACCACTAAAGGCACGATGCCCGCAAGCCTGTCCATCGCCTCGTCTAGGCTCTTGCTGCGAGTGATGTGTATGGCTTCCCGTGCATTCGGAAAAAATACGTCAACCATTGGAAGCACGCTTTCAATGTCGTTTCCCCACTCGTCTGCGGGATCGTCATTCGTATCCAGAGAGATAGTCAACCCCGCCGCTTTGAGCTCTCGGAACAATGCGGGAACGTGGCCTCGCAGTTCCTTCTGCAGGAAATACGACGAAAGATGGAAGTGTCTCGCAGAGGCCAGATATCCCACATCCAGGTGCTCCGGCCTCAGTTCAAATATCGTCCCAGGATACGTGAGGATATTTCTCCATCCATCGCGCGGCAGGAGAACCGTCAATCCTGTTTTTGCCGGCGGGGATAGGCGACGCACCGTAGACACATCCACGCCTGCAGCCCGCAAGCGATTCAATGCCAGATCGCCAAGATCGTCCTGCCCAATACAGGATGTGAATCCAACCCGGCATCCCAAAGCAGCCAAATTGTGAGCTACGATGGCCGACGAACTCCCCAGCGTCAATGCCATTTCACTGGCCAACAACTCCCGTTCCGGCGGCAGCGCGTCGGGAAGACCATACAGGATAAGGTCCAGGTTGAGCTCGCCAGCGATGGTTACATCGTAAGTTGTCATGGAATTCTGCTGCATTGTATGCCATGAGGGGAGGCCTGTGCATCGGCTCTCTGCTCATCTCTACCGACTCGCGCTTGAGATCGAACCAATCGAACGACCGATTATTCCTGGGAGGAATAGCTCGGAACAAGTGAATGACCGGTTTTCGCACTGCCATTCCTGTGAAGGATCTGTATAGTTTCCGTTTTGCCGACGATTCGGGAGTCAATGTTCACCAGGGCCGCTGTTCCTAAAAATCGTTCCTAAAAATCGAGAGCGACCCCAGTGAGCGCTCTAAACGCACTTAGCTGTCGCGGCCATCAATGGTCCGTTCGCGGCGAGGCTTCGACATCTTGGAAGCGCTCATGTTCAGACCGTATTCATAACGTCTGACACCCTTGGTTGCAAGGGCTCAGCCTTGCTCGGGTCCTCTGGCGATGCACTCTTGGGGAGCGGGATGGTCGCGAAAATGCGGGTCCCGGAGCTATCCGACTCGATATTCATAGTCCCTTCGAATTGACGCAGGCGTTCCCGCATCCCGCCTATTCCAACGCCCGAGCGTCCCGATTGAATCTCAGCCAAACGCGCGGGGGACATGCCCTTGCCTTGATCCCGGATGTTTAAGGTAATTTGATTCGATTCACGAGCAATCCGGATCGAAGCAGTCTTACTCTCGGAGTGCCGGTGAATGTTCGTCAAACATTCCTGCACCAGCCGGAAGATCACGAGTTCCATATCACGCGGCAGTCTCCCAAACTCCTTTGAAATATCAAGCTGAACTTCCAGGCCGCTCCGTTCCAGAAGCCCTTGTACGTACCAACTGATCGCGGAATATAGTCCGTTCTCGTCCAACAGAGGCGGATGCAACAGGTAAGAAGTCGTGCGTATCTCGCGGTGCAACTGTTGAACTGTTTCTTGAATCTGTTCGGCCTCAGTGGCTAGCTCGGGGGCATTGCGCCCAGCTCTTCTGAACAAGCTGCGCGAGGCTAATGCCAAGCACGGTCAATGTCTGACCTGCGCTGTCGTGCAACTCGCGAGCGATATGCCGGCGTTCTTCATCCTGACTTGTCAACAAGCGCCAGGAGAGCTCGCGAACTTGGTTGGATTGCTCCTCCAGTTCTCGGGTGCGAGCCCGCACCTCTGCATCAAGCGTTTGGGCCAGCTTGCGGAAGTTTTCCTCTGCCTCTTTGCGAGCAGTCACATCGCTGGCCGCACCGAACCACTCCAGGATCTCGCCGTTTACATTGAGCAGGGGAACCGCCCGCGAGTTCGTCCAGCCCAGCGTGCCGTCCGTTCGTCGGACACGATGTTCAAGCTCGAACATGCTTTTTGTCCGCACTGCCTCACGGATCGTCCGCAACACAAGCGGTTGGTCGTCGGGATGAATATATTCGTTCAGCCAATCTTTCCTTGGCTTCCCCGTATCCGCGATGAACCCCCTGCCATCGAGCTCGCGCATCTCGCTCCAGTCGGGACTCATGCGATAAACCACGTCAGAACTGGCGTTCACGAGTGCGCGGAACCGTTCTTCGCTCCGACGCAGCAATTCCTCCGCCTGCTTCCGTTCGGAAATGTCGGCCGTAACGGCAAGATGCACTAGGGTTTCATCCGGATTTCGCAAGGGTGCGGCGTGGGTTTCCATGTGCCGCCGTTTACCCTCTAGCCCAACGATGTCGAACTGTAGTGAACCTTGCTCGCCCCGGCAGATGCTCTCATTGAAAGCTTTGAATCGGTCCCGATCCTCCGGCGCAATCAGGTCATAAACATTCTTGCCAACCACTTCGTCTGCGGAACGAGCGCCAACCATCTCCAGGCCGGGCCTATTCATGTGCAACAACGTACCATCTGCCGAGATCAGTTTGACGCACTCAGGCGTGGTTTCAACAATCGCCCGGAAACGTTCTTCGCTTTCTCGCAGTGCTACTTCAATGCGTTTTCTTTCACTGATGTCTCGGGCTACGTTTGATGCTCCGATGACCCTGCCTGCCGCGTCGCGGATGGGAGAAATTGTGAGTGAGACATCCAGATAGTGCCGTCTTTCCGTCTGCGCACCGTTTCGAAGTGTTCGACTCGCTCGCCTCTTGCCAAGCGCCTGAGAATGTCTTCTTCTTCTGAACGTCGTTCCCACGGGACGATGAGCGTAATATGCTGACCGATGGCTTCCTGCTGCCTTATATCCGAACAGTCGCTCGGCGCTCTGGTTCCAACTGGTTATCGTCCCATCGAGCTTCTTGCTGAGGATGGCATCATCTGAAGAATCGACAATGGCAGCCAAAAGTGAGGTTGTCCGTTCTGCCTGCTTTCGCTCGGTGACGTCATGGAACGTGAGAACGATCAGAGAATCCCCGGCTCCCGCCAATCGGCGTGCGTCAAGCACAAGCGTCCTTCTACCGGCAGGGAATTCGCGGTCGATCTCGACAGCTTGAAATTCACTAGGGCCAGAAAGAGTTGTTTCTACGGATTCCCACACTTCGGAGGTTTCCCATTCGTTATTCCCCAGCTTGCGGATCGAAATGCCCTGCGTCTCATCCCGCGAAACCCCAAACATGGTATAGAAGGCCCGGTTCGCCGTCTGTACCTGCAATTTGGCGTCGAGAACAACCACGGGATCAACTACCGTGTTGAGGATCGCCTTCGTGTATTCCCGTTCGTAGATGGCTTGCTCGATACTTGCGCGAAAGGCCGTGACATTCGTGAATGTGAGCACCGCGCCCAGAATCTGGCGATCGCTTCCGGTGTAGGGAGCTATTCGAAGAAGAAAATGTCTATCGCCATCGCGGGTTTCGATCCGGTGTGGTGCTCCGTCAGTGATCACCCGCGTGCAGATTCTATTGAGATCCTTCACGCCCGCAAGAGTGTTGCCAAGAGAACAACCGAGATCCGAGGCCGTTCAGGCCAAGTACCGTCATGGCGGCCCGGTTGATGCGGGCCACTTTGCACTCGCGGCTGATTACAATTGATCGGAACATCGACAGCATCAAGCACACCGATCTCGTTGGCGGTTATCCCGCCCAAAGTGGTGCCGTCGCCTGACACAGTGCTGGCTAGAAAGAACTCGTCATCCTGGGCCATGGAGTATCTCTATTCTTAACCAGTAGCACGATACAGCGTGCGACTCCGTTGCAGCACATCATCGGCTACAAGTGGGAGAGTCTGACGCAACGCCAAAAGCAACGCCTGAGAGCGCGGCATGTGGAACGAACCGGGATAGCCGCGACAGAAGTCGGTCCTCTAGGACACGGGATTCGTCCGGGCCCACGGCGTCTCGAAGTGCTTCGGACACGGCTCGCTCAAGCCGAGAGTAATCTTCGACGGGAATAAGATGGGAGTGATTCTCGCTGAGTCTCGGCAGCATACGAGCATGCACGTCTCCGTTGAAGTTATCCATTAAGAACGAGCAGAAGATCGCAATATCCTGCTCATGCGCGAGTTTGTCGAATAAATCTTCGAGGTTCATACTCGCGGCAACGTCGCCGCGCTCCCAAAGAATGTTAACCATCTCTCCCCACCAGCGTACTTTCGGGTAGCGACCGTCTCCGCGAGCTTGTGAAACAACGTTTGCAGCTAAGCCTAGGAAAACGGGCGAATCCGGCATTCCGTCACGCATGAAGGTGGGCAGCAGATTGTCGGCGTCAACAATCGTTAGTTGTCCCCGCTTTTCCGCGGCTTTCACATCCACGCCCTCGCTTTCCAGGCGGGGCCGAAAAGCGTCCCAATGAGCGATCGTCGGAACTAGAATTACCCCCTCGCCGTTGGCAATCGCCGCAGCCGCAAAGCGACAGACGGCCCGATTGAGAAATTGCTGATCCTGATAAAGCTGGACGATGTGATCGCGCGGCGCAGCGCCGGCTAAAAGACCGCACCAGGGCTCACCTTGGGCCGCTGCGTTTTTTGTCTCGCCCAAGCTGCTATTGTTTTCCATTGCCACCCTTCCCATCTCCGGAAGCAAATCTCGGATTAAATCAGATTTTGTTACGAAGCCGCTTGCGTCAACGCTGCGCGCTTGTTCGCGAGCAACCCTCGCATCGTTCTGAGTAACAATAACGATATTGCAATCAGGACTCTCACGCCGAATAATTCGTGTCGCCTCCAAGCCATCCATCCGAGGCATGTTAATGTCCACGAGTACTAAGTCGGGATGTAGTTGGCGCGACTTTTCAACGACTTCGATTCCACCACCAGCTTGGCCACAGACCCGGTTCCCCGGCTGAGACTCAGTGAAGGACCGGACCATGCGCCGAAACCGTTCTTGAATCATCGACGATTAAGACTTCGATGGAGCTCATAACCGGTCCTCACAGGTTTCTTAGGCCTGGTCTCGTGCGTGCTTCGATAATAGCAGCGAAACTGCAACGACACCGGAGGGATTCGCCCTCAACCGAGGCCGTCATCTGCAGAAGAATGCACGCAGCCCAAGCCGCAGCCTATACAGTAGTTACGGTATTGACCGGAGTTGTGTATGGTTTCGAGTTTGTAAGTTCAATGCCCCTAACGCCGACACCGGAGGGTAATCGACCTCCGCAATGAAACCAAGGGAGAACAAATAGCGAACATGCTAGCATGGTTTGCCTATGTCCCGGCGTCCTGATCGCGAAAAGGTGGACGAGTTGAGTAAGAACGAGATTCAGGAGCTGCGTCACAATCTCGCACATCTCAGCGTAGAAGCGGTTCGGGATTTTTACGAACAGGCTTACCGGGATTGCCGGCTGATCTACAGCCGGCTTCCCAGCCCCCGCCAAATGCAGACGCTGGTGCAGGTGTGGAAGCAGCTGCGGAAGTGGCGCTGAATCACGTGCGATCGTTCTGAGACATCAATTTTTCAATCCTGATGGGAAGTTCGCGCACTCGCACGCCGGTTGCATGATAGGTGGCGGAGGCCATCGCCGAAGCGCATCCTGTAAGCCCAATTTCTCCGATACCGCGCGCGCCATACTCGCTCATGATGGTGTCCGGATAATCGAGGAACACGACTTCGATCTGGCGGCACATCGGTATTCACCGGGACCAGATAGTCAGCGTAATTGTTGTTCACCGGGTGGCCGGTGCGCGGATCGTAGAATCTTCTCTCGAGCAGCCCATGCCAATCCCCATCGTCACTGAGCCTAGGATCTGGTTGCGGGCGGTCTTGGTGTTGATCATGCGCCCGCCGTCGATCACCGTCAGCCAGCGGCTCACGCGCACGCGCAGGATGTCTCGTCAAAGGCGACCTCGCAGAAGTGAACACCGAATGAATGAGTGGAGTAATTCTTTTGCTCGTCCGTCGTGTCCGTTTTGGCGTAACCATCCAATCCTGCCAGCTTCTGCGATATGAGAATTTCCTGGAAGGGAATGCCGCTGGCGGGCGGCTGATCTTGGGCGTGCACGCGACCCTGGCCCATTTTCAGGCCGCGCGGACCGACATTGCCGAACGCGGCGGGCGGAGTTCTCGTCGCCGCCTTGAGCACGGCCTGCACGGCGTTGTCGGTTGCCTTGGCGATGGCGGGAATTACGGTAGAGGTCGCCGAGGAGCCGCCGGAGGTTGGGCCGGGCGGAAGCGAGCTGTCGCCCAGAACCACGTCGATCTTGTCTAACGGCACGCCAGTCCTATCCGCAATGATTTGCGCAAAGATGGTGTAAGTTCCGGTGCCGATGTCCTGCGTGGCGCACGAGACCCGCGCGGTGCCATCGGCCATCAAGCGCACGCGCACTTCGGCGCCCCGCTGGTGCGCCGGCCAGGTGCAGGTTCCCACGCCCCAGCCGAGGATTTCGTTGCCCTGACGCATGGCGCCGACTTTGGGATTGCGCCTGCTCCAGCCAAAACGTTCGGCGCCAGTCTGATAGGCCTCGCGCAGGTGCTTGCTTGACCACGGACGCCCGGAGCTTTCGTCCTGCTCCGCGTAGTTCCGCAGACGCAGCGCCAGCGGATCCAGTTGAGCTTTTCAGCCAGCTCATCCATCGCTGATTCGATCGCAAACAATGCCGGCGTCCTGCCCGGTCCGCGCATCGGTGTGGGCGTCCCCACGTTCAACGCGACGTGTGCTGCGAGGCCGCGACGTTGGGGCAGCTATAGAGCATGCCCGTGGGATCAACGCAGTCTTCCAGGTACTCGTCCACCATGGATGTATGCTGCAGAACATCGCTGCGAAAGGCGAGCAACTTGCCGTCCGGCGGTGGCGCCGGCACGCAATTGCTGCTGAATCTGCGGGCGGTGTCCCACGGTAGTGAACATCAGCGAGCGGGGCACGGTAACTTTCACTGGACGCCCAACCTGCTTCGCGGCGACTGCTGCCGCCCACGAGTGCGGCCAGGGGAAAAGCTTCGATCCGAATCCCGAGCCGATGAAGCGCGAGATGACTTCAATCGACTCCAGCGGCATGCCCATCACCTGCGAGGCCACATTGTGATGGTTCACCACGCCCTGGCTGGATTCGTACAAGGTATTTGCTTGTCGCGTCTCCCACACGGCGATGGTCGCGTGCATTTCCATGGGATTGTGGGTTTCGACTCGGAGTGACGTATGTCGCGTCCAGTTTGACCGCGGCTTGTTCAAACGCAGCGTCGGCGTCGCCGCGACGTATAATTGGCATTGGGACGGTCGGACGGAAGCTTTTGCAGCTAGCCGAACGCATGGGCCGTTTGGCGTCGTAGGTCGACGTGCACATGAGAGGCCGCATCCTGCGCCTGCTCGAAGGTCTCGGCGACCGCCATGGCCACGAATTGGCCGTAGTAATAGACGTTTTCATCTTCGAATGGCGGCCGGCTTTCGCCAGGTTGGCTTTGACTCTTCCAGCGACCCCGCCGGCCGATAAAGTTTTTCGGCATTGCCGTGGTGCAGGATCGCCAGACACTCCCGGCATTTTCTCCGCTTCAGCGGTGTCGATGCTCATAATGCGTCCATTGCCAATCGTGCTGGGACGGCAACACCGAAAACAAGATTCGGGATGCGATACTCCACGGCATAGGGTGCGCGGCCGGTGACTTTGCGTCTGCCGTCGATGCGGGTCACTGGTTGGCCAATCACAGATATGCTCATAAGCTTACCTCCTACTTGCTAAGCAGCTGCGGTCGCGACTCTCAACGCGCGGATCAAGCGTGCGTCTGGCGAGCTCGACTTTGAAAGCGTTGTCGTGCAGCGGCTTGGCGCCGCGCAGAGCGGCTTCGGCGGCGGTGCGGAAATTGGCTTCGCTGGCTTCGCGGCCTTCGAGCGCCTGCTCGGCTTCCTCCGATCGCCATGGTTTAGTGCCGACGCCTCCGAGAGCGATGCTGACGCGCTGCAAGTTCTGTCCTTGCATCTGCGCGACCACAGCCGCCGAGGCCAGCGCGAATTCGTAGGACGCACGATCGCGGCGCTTCAGGTAATAGGAACGCGTTCCGCTGGCCAGCGCCGGCAGAGTCACAAAGATGATCAGCTCGCCGGGTTGCAAGCACATTCTCGCGATGCGGCGTGGAGCCGGGCACAAAATAGAATTCATTGAGCGGGAACGGCGCTTTCGCCCTTTGCGTCCGCGGATTTGAACGATCGCTTCCAGAGCCATCATGGCAACGGCCATATCGGAAGGGTGCGTGGCGATGCAGTGTTCGCTGGTGCCAAGAATGGCGTGGATGCGGTTAAATCCGTCGATGGCCGCGCAGCCCGAGCCAGGATTGCGTTTGTTGCAGGCGTAGGCAGTGTCGCGGAAGTAGTACACAGCGAGTGCGCTGCAAGCAGATTGCCGCCGGTCGTTGCCATGTTGCGGAGCTGCGGAGACGCGCCGGAGAGCAGCGCCAGCGAGAGGACTGCATACATGCTCTGAACCGTTGGGTCGTGCGCCAGATCGCTGTTGCGGACCATGGCTCCGATTCTCAGTCCCGCCGTCCGGCAACTTCTCAATCTTGTCGAGCGCCAGAGAGTTGATGTCGATCAGCGTGGTCGGACGTTCCACGTTCAGCTTCATCAGGTCGATCAACGTGGTGCCGCCGGCAACAAACTTCGTATGGGGCGATGCCGACCCCCAACGCCCCCTCGACTTCACGGGCGCTTGTTGATATTGGAATGCTTGCATGGGAACGTACTCCTTACCCGCTTATGAAACCGCTTTACGAGCGCTTGCGCGCCTCCTGCACGGCGGCAACGATGTTCGGGATAAGCGCCACAGCGGCAGATATTGCCGCTCATACATTCGCGGACCGAATCGTCATCTGCGCCGCAAGGCTCCTTGAGCAACGCCGCGGCCGACATGATCTGGCCGGAAGTACAGTAGCCGCATTGGAAGCCGTCATGCTCCAAAAAAGCTGCCTGCACCGGATGCAGTTCCCCGTTGTTCGCCAAGCCTTCGATAGTGGTGATCCGATCGCCCTGGTGCATGACGGCGAAGGTGAGGCAGGAATTCACCCGGCGTCCGTTGATGTGCACCGTACAGGCGCCGCACTGGCCGTGGTCGCATCCTTTCTTGGTGCCAAACAGGTGGAGACGTTCGCGCAGCATATCCAGCAGCGTGACTCGCGGCTCGAGCTTGAGGCGATAGTCGCGGCCGTTGACGTTGAGAACAATCGGAACTGGTGGAAAATTTCCGGCTGGAGTGCTTGGCGGGGCTGGAGATGTTTCAACCTGCGCCGCGGAAATGGTATGGAGCAACGGCGCGGTGGAAGCGGCAATACCGCCCGCGCTCAGCCGTGCCAGGAAAGAACGCCGGGTGACTCCGCCTGCCGCAAGTTTATTGGATTGTCGTGACGAGTTCTGATCGGGTATTGGCGGCACTGCTGGGGCCTTTTTGTTCGACATTGTTTTCACCCAGTCCCGTGATTATTGGTTCATCTTCAGAGCTAGTGATACTCCTGTAATGATTGCGCCTTAGATTCATGGAAACTCTCTAAGGTTGGCGGCTTCCCCGGGAATGCCGGGGACACTTCTCTGGTACACTGACGCGGCATGCACCCGATCAACCGGAGACAGTTTCTTGGGCAGTGTGCCGAAGCGGCGGCAGCGACTTGGCTTTTGCCGCGTTTTGCCCAGGCAGCGGACAGTTCGCGCCCGTCAGTAAGATTTCCTTCCGCTCCGCGTGAGCGCGTCGCCGTGGCAGCTTATCCATTTCGCGAGTTCCTGGTCGGATGGAAAGGGTGGGATGGCAAATCTCCCAGCACGGTTCCGGCATCGCAACAGATCGAACTGAAGGATTTTGCGGCGCACGTGGCCGAGAAGTTCAACGTCCACAAGATTGAGCTCTGGAGCCCGGTTTTTCCGTCAACCGATCCGAAATATTTGGAGCAGCTTCGCGCTGCTGTTGAGAAGGCCGGCTCGGCTGTCGTCAACATCGCCGTGGACGCTCGTCATAGCCAATACTCGGTCGACCCGATTGAGCGGCAGAAGGCGGTGGAGTCAAGCAATGCATGGGTGGACGTGGCTGCGGCGCTAGGTTCTCCCAGCATTCGCACGCACATTGCAGGGGCTAAGGATGTGAAGCCCGACGTAGAGCGTACGGCCGACACTCTGGCGCGCGTGGCGGAATATGGCGCCAAAAAGAACGTGGTGATTCATCTGGAAAATGACGATGCCGTCAGCGAGGATCCGTTTTTTATCGTGCAGGTTATTGACCGGGTGAAAAGTTCGTGGCTCCGGGCGCTGCCTGATTTTGGCAACACGCTCAATACTCATGACGACGATTACAACTATCGTTCCATCGATGCGATGTTCGCCCGCGCTTACGGTATCTGCCACGTGAAGGATGGTGAGGTCGACGAACAGGGCAAGCCCACGCATGTGGATCTGGCGCGGACGTTTGCCATTCTAAAAAAGAATAAGTACAAGGGATATTGTTCGATCGAGTACGACGCGCCAGGCGATCCTTACAAGCCGACGGCGGAGTTAGTGGAGAAGACGGTTCGGTTCCTCTCGTAGGCTAGGACAGCAGATTCCTCGCTTTGCTCGGAATGACAACCTTGATTTCGGAATGACACTTTTGTTGCGGAGAACTTGATGGCGGGACAAGGCATTCGGCGGCGGGAAGTGTTGCGGATTCTTGGAACGGCTGCAGCTGCGGCACAGTTTCCGGGCTTCAGCAGGTGGGCTTTCGCGTGCGGTCACGTCGGCAACGCAGCCTTGCAGGTTAAGCCTGCCATCTATCGTCCGCAATTTTTTACAGCCTCGGAGTATGCCATGGTCGAGAGACTGACGGACATCATCATTCCGAGCGACGGCACGCCGGGCGCAAAGGAGGCGGGTGTCGCCGAGTTCATTGATTTCATGGTGGCGAACGATCCTGAAGTGCAGTATTCATTTCGCACGGGATTGTCATGGCTCAACGCACACGCTGAGCAAACGGACGGAAAGCGATTTGTTGAGCTTACGTCGGAACAGCAGACTTCCCTGCTCGAGCCGCTTGGGTTCAAAGACAAGGCGCGATCGGCCGGCACAACTGGGCGTCATTTCTTCCGCATGGTGCGCGAGTACACGGTGACGGGCTTTTATACCAGCCAGACTGGATACAAGGAGTTGGACAATCCGGCGCTGAGATTTTACGCCGAGTCACCGGAATGTCCTCATCACGACGATCCGGAGCATGCGCATGTTGCGCAAGTTAGTTCCTGATAGGGACGAACGACTAACGACGCACACAATTAAGCAAACATGGCCAAACAAACCTACGACGTAATCGTGATTGGAACCGGCGCGGGCGGAGGCATGGCGATCAAGACGTTGTGCGAGGCCGGACTGAAAGTGTGCGCGATTAACGCGGGGCGCAGGCTCGATCCGGAAAAAGACTTTCGTTTTCACCGCATGCCGTGGGACATGAAGTTTCGCGGGCTCGACGATCCCAAGCGGCGCAGCGAATCCTTCGGCTACATGGACAACGAATACACGAAAGCCGCCTGGGACCATGAAATCCCCTTCACCGTGGCGCCGGGGACGAAATGGATGTGGCCGCGGTGCAACGCCGTGGGCGGCAAAACGAATTTCTGGGGACGAAGTTCGGCGCGCTTCGGCGAGATCGATCTGCGTGCGGCCTCGCTCGACGGCTACGACGTGGACTGGCCGCTCACTTACGCAGAGATTAGTCCCTTCTACACCCGCGTCGAGAAGATGATTGGCGTGGCCAGCACAGTGCAGAACCGGCCGAGCAATCCCGATGGCTCGTACTTGCCGCCCTTCAAGTTCCGTTGTCTCGATTACATTCTCGAGGCGGGATGCAAGAAAGTCGGCGTTCCGTATTTGCCGGATCGTTGCGCGCAACTTACGCAGCCGCATGAAGGACATCCGGCGTGCCATTTCTGCGGAGAATGCACCACGGGATGCGATGTGGGGGCATTTTTCTCGACACCTTATTTCCTGTTGCCGAAAGCGGAGGCTACGAAGAATCTCGATCTGCGTACCAACGCGCTGGCGAAGAATGTCCTGGTCGGCGAGGACGGCCACGCGGCCGGAGTGGCTTACATCGACCGCAAAACAAAACAGGAAGTTGAAGTGTATGGGCGCGCCGTCGTGGTGGGCGCTTCCTGCATCGAGTCGGCGCGAATCATGCTGAATTCGAAATCCCGGCAATGGCCGAACGGAATTGCGAACTCCAGCGGGCAGTTGGGCCGCAATCTTTGCGATCATCTCTATGGCGAGTCGGCGCGGGGATATCTGCCGCAACTGGTTGGACAACCCAGCTTCCCGGACCATGTGGCTGACAGCACGATTGCATGGATGCCGCGCTGGCAGAATCTGAAAGATCCACGCGAGGAAAAATTCATTCGCGGGTATTCGATTTACCCTGACGGCGGATGCACCGAGTTTCCCTGGTTCGCCAATGAACTCGACGGCTTCGGATCGTCCTTCAAACGCGAGATTAAACGTCGATATCCCTCTCCAGTAAGCTTCGGAATTCAGGCGCCTTCTCTGCGCTCGGATACGAACTTCATGGATCTGGATCCGGAGGTCAAAGATCCATACGGGATTCCAGTGGCTCGAATGCACTTCGAGTGGGACGAAAATGTGCTGAAGATGTGGGAACACTCCAAACAGGTGTGCGCCGAGGTGCTCCGGGCCGCCGGCGGTGTGTTTGAGGGTTCGGGGGACGAACCGGAAATCCCGGGCTGGAGCCTGCATGAAACCGGCACATGCCGCATGGGCAATGATCCGAAGAATTTCGTCACGAACCGTTTCGGACAAACGCACGATGTGCCGAACCTGTATGTCTGCGACGCCAGCGTGTTTCTGAATTGCACCGACAAGACCACAACCATCAGCATTTTGGCGTTCTCGTTGCGCACCTCCGAACATCTCATCGAGAATTTCCGGGGAGGCGAACACAAGACCGCGTGACGCTGCAAGGTTAACTTTCGATTCGATCGTCAGGAGAAAACCATGAAACTGCCCATCGTTGTCGGCAATCCTGTTTCTCGTAAGTTGTATCGCGGCGGGGGCGGCAGACCGGAAATACATCGTGAACCCTCGATCCGGCGATATGAAAGCGTTGCCGTTTAGCGACGGGGTGCTCGTGGGCAATACGCTCTACATTGCCGGCCACATCGGCCTCGACCCTAAGACGGGCGTGCCGCCAGCGAGCCCCGAGGAGGAAGCACGTCTCGCGATGGACGGGATCAAGCAGACGGTCGAGTCTGCCGGTTTGACGATGGATGATGTGGTTTCTATCCAGGTTTTTTGCACTGACTTGAAACTTTACGAGACTTTCAATGGCGTGTATAAAACCTACTTCCACGGCGATTATCCCGCGCGGGCATATGTGGGAAGCTTCGAACTTGTTGCGTGGCGGGACGATATGAAGTAATGGGGATTGCCGGCAAAAAGAGCGCAGTGGCCGCCAGACTGAATTCGTCTTTTCGTTCGCCTGCGGCTACGTTTTGTGGTAAATGTAGAGCATGCGAAAGGCCGTGACCCATCTCAAGAAATGCGACCCGACATTGCGCGCCATCATTGAGCGGGTGGGGCCGTGCCGTATGGAGTTTGGACTGCCGGAGTTTCGCAGCCTGGCGGAGGCGATCGTTTACCAGCAATTGAACGGCAAAGCGGCGGTGACCATCTTCAAGCGCTTTGCCGCGCTGGCAGGAGAACCGCTCACTCCCGAAGGAATTCTCAAATTGAACGAACGACAACTGCGGAGCGTCGGGCTGTCGAAGCAGAAATCGGCATATTTGAAAGATCTGGCGGCGAAAACGGAGGCCGGGCTGCTGGACTTTTCGCGACTGCATGCACTGACGGATGAAGAGGTAATCAAGCATCTGACGCAGGTAAAAGGCGTCGGCGTATGGACGGCGCATATGTTTCTGATGTTTACCTTGCGGCGTCCGAATGTGCTGCCCACGGGCGACTATGGAGTGCAGGTGGCGATGAAAAAACACTACAGGAAGCGCAAACTGCCCAAGCCGAAAGATATGGAAAAGATTGCCAAAGCCTGGGCTCCGTATCGCAGCGTGGCTTGCTGGTATCTGTGGCGGAGCCTGGACATCAAAACTGTTTAACCCTAGTCGGCACAGCCGATCACTGAGAAAAACCGGCCAGGTTGCCATGTTTTTGGCCGCCTCTGTGAACCTCACGACCCTCTGTGGTTAAATGGTTGGCGATGGCTGAAACGAAAATCCGCGTGCTGGTGGCCAAGCCCGGCCTCGACGGGCACGATCGCGGGGCCAAGGTGATTGCCCGTGCCTTGCGCGATGCCGGCATGGAAGTGATCTACACGGGATCTGCGGCAGACGCCGGAGATGATCGTCAGCGCGGCGCTGCAGGAAGATGTGCAGGTAATCGGGCTGTCGATTCTTTCCGGGGCGCACAACGCCATCGTGCCGCGCGTGATGGACTTGCTCAAGCAGAACAAGATGGACGATGTGATCGTGGTGGTGGGAGGAATCATCCCAAACCAGGATATCGACGGGCTGAAGAAGATCGGCGTGGCCGCGATTTTCCAGCCGGGCACGGCATGGACGACATCGTCCAATTCATTCGCGCGCACGTGAAGGGACCGGGCGTGCCGGCGGCAGGCTGATGGCCGGGGTCAATGCCTCCCGCCTCCGGCAGATCCTCTCAGAAACGGTCGGTCCGGCGCCTTGGTACTGGAAAACTTTTCCCGCTTTCCGATCGCTGGGCGGGCAGCACTTCGTCTGGACTCATCACGGCGAACAGGGCCCGATTGCCCATCTCGTGACTCTCGGCCTTGAGCCGGAACCGGGCAAGGCTTGCCTCGCACTCAACACTTACTGCCGGCCATTCCTCGTGCCGCCGCATTTCGTCGGTATCTGGTGTCCCGAGGGGCGCAACATTCGCCTGACCTGGCTTCGATCCTGATCAGTTGAAATCGTTTGATCTGGCGGAGGTCGCGGGCTGGTTCAAACCGTCCTCGGACCGCATCTATTCGACGACGGCTCCGATTGCGGATTTCGAAGGTCCCCCTGGCATTAGGCCCTGGCATGCACAAGATCGAAGTGCCCGTCGGAACTGGCGACCGTGGACGAGCTGATCGTCCCAACCAGCTACAAGGCGATGTCGAACGACGATCCGGCGTTTGCGCTTTTTGTTTTCTACCCGCAGGCTGGACTGGTGGAGGTTTTGCCGCAGAAGTGGTTTACTCGCCGCACAGTACCGCGTCGGGCAGCAGTGGATCACGCGTGCCGCTCGCGATCCTGAGTCGCACCGCATCTTCGGCGAATGCTTTGGCGTGGGAACATTTCTGCTGGAGGAAGACGGCTGCCGGCCTGGCGGAGTGGGTGGAACGAAGCGCTTAGCTCTCGCTTGTGGCTTTGGCTTCAGTCCGCAGCAGTTTGAAATTCCTGCCATCGATGCCCAGGTCTGGTTTCCACCTTGACGAGCACTCGGAAGTCTGCATTCTGCGGCTTTGATCGGAGGATGGGACCAATCGCATGCGCGCGAGTGTGTGCTCTCGCTGACCGATGCGGTCGCTAAGGTGGCACTGGAAAATCAGCCACTCGTGCTTGCCGGAAATGATCGATTCTTCTCTGCGGCGCGGATTTGAAGAGATTTCGTCCTCGATGCTTCCACGGCTTATGAATTTTCCAGATGGGGCAGACCTTAATGACCGCGATCGCAAGCTTCCCTGCCCCTGTCTACGCCGCCATTCCGGATACTGCACGGGCGGCGGTCTGGACCTCGCGCTCGCCTGCCATCATCGCATCGCATCTCCTATGCGGTTTTTGCGCATCGGGGAGCGGCCTCGGACTGATCACGGGCGGGGAGGCACGCAGCGATTGCCTCGCTGATCGGCAAGGGCGGCGCGCTCGAATGTTGGTGGCCGCCGAGAAAGTCACGGCCTCACAGGCATTGCGCATGAGACTGGTGGACCGAATTGCCGCGGATCCAGTAGGCGAGGCCCTCCATCGCATCGCACAGGGCCTCTGGAAGTCGGTTTCGATAGGAATCCACCTGGCTGCATTGCGCGGGTCCGCCCGCGCTGGTATACCGTAATCAGTCCGCGTCTTCATTTCTCGACCCATGGCTGAACGTAACGAAACTGCTAACGAGAACTCGTCCGCGCCGGAAAATGTGCTGACGACGAAGATCGATCCTACTTCCGCGCGCTATGAAGCCAACATGCGTTTTCTGGCGGACCTGATGTCGCAGGTGCGCAATGAAGGCGAAAAGATTTGCGAGGGCGGAGGCTGCAAGGCCATCGAAAGCCAGCATGCCAAGGGGCGGTTGACCGCCCGCGAGCGCATTGCGCTGCTGGCCGATCCGGAAACGTTTTTCGAACTGGGCCTTTACGCGGCGCACGGCATGTACGAAGAGTGGGGCGGCGCGCCGGCCGCGGGCGTGGTCACGGGGATGGCGCGGATTGAGACCCGGATGGTGATGATCATCGCCAATGACGCCACCGTAAAAGCGGGCGCGTTTTTCCCCATGACCTCGAAGAAGGTGATTCGGGCGCAAAACATCGCCATCGAGAATCGCATTCCGACGATCTACCTGGTCGATTCTGCCGGCGTCTTTTTGCCGCTGCAGGAAGATGTGTTTCCCGACACCGACGACTTTCGGGCGCGTGTTTCGCAACAACGCGGTGATGTCGGCCATGGGCATTCCGCAGATTGCGGCCATCATGGGCATGTGCGTGGCCGGCGGCGGCTATCTGCCGGTGATGTGCGATCACGTGCTGATGACCGATGGCAGCGGATTGTTTCTCGCCGGCCCCGCGCTGGTGCAGGCCGCAATCGGACAGAAGGTTTCGTCGGAAGAACTGGGCGGCGCGGCCATGCATTCTGCCATCAGCGGCACGGTTGACTTTCGCGAGCCCGACGACGAGGCTTGCATCGCGCGCATTCGCTCGATCGTCGAGAAGTGGGGATACCGGCGGCTTTCTCCCTGGGACCGCAAGAAACCGGTTGAGCCCGAACTGGCTGCGGAAGAAATTTATGGCATCTACGATTCGTCGCCGGCGCGGCCCTATGACATGAAGGAAGTGCTGGCGCGCGTGCTCGACGGCAGCCGCTTCGACGAGTACAAGCACGGAGTACGGAAAAACTATGATCTGCGGATACGCCCGCATCGGCGGCTTTGCGGTGGGAATCGTCGCCAATCAGAAACTGCACGCCCAGCAGACCGATCATGAAGGCCACAAGCGCGTCGAGTTCGGAGGCGTGATTTACACCGAGTCCGCGGAGAAAGCCGCGCGCTTCATCATGGACTGCAACCAGAACCTGATTCCGCTGATATTTTTTCACGACGTGAACGGATTCATGGTAGGGCGCGACGCGGAGTGGAGCGGCATCATCAAAGCGGGCGCGAAGATGGTGAATGCGGTTTCGAATTCCGTGGTGCCGAAGATTACGGTGATCGTCGGCGGATCGTTCGGCGCGGGCCACTACGCAATGTGCGGGAAGGCGTACGATCCACGCTTTGTCTTTGCCTGGCCGACGGCGCGCTACGCGGTGATGAGCGGCGATTCGGCGGCGGGAACGCTGGTCGAAATTAAAGTGAAACAACTGAACGCGGCGGCAAGAAGTTGAGTGAGGAAGAGCGAAAAGAACTGTACGAGTCGGTGAAGCGCACCTACGACGAGCAGACCGATCCGCGCTACGGCGCGGCCCGGCTGTGGATCGACAAGATCATCGATCCGATCGAGACTCGGGAGGCGATCACGCAAGCGCTCGAAGCCGCGGCGTTGAATCCGGATGTGGCGGAGTTCAAGGTGGGAGTGCTTGCAGACATGAACTTTCACCACGGATTGACACGGAGTCACGGAGCAAACTTCTTCATGAAGATCTGACTGAATTGTGATCGGGGCTGCAATCGAAGTCCACCGAGGGTTGGGTCCGGGCCTTCTTGAGTCTGCGTACGAGGAATGCCTCTGCCGTGAGTTTCATCTTCGCGGAATTCGCTTCGAACGACAACGCCCTTTGCCGGTTGAGTATAAGGGCGTCAAGCTCGATTGCGGCTACCGGCTCGATCTCACCATCGAGAACAAGGTGATTTTAGAAATTAAGTGTCTTGAGCACATACTGCCAGTCCACGAAGCCCAACTCCTGACTTACCTGAAGATGACCGGTATGCGCGTCGGGCTTATTCTTAATTTCAACGTTTCCACATTAATGAGAGGAGGAGTAGTGCGGAAGGTTCTTTAGTTCTCTGTGCCTCCGTGTCTCCGTGGTGAACGATTGCCTGATCCGGTCAAACTGATCGAGTGTCCACGCGATGCCTGGCAAGGGCTGCAGGGACTGATTCCTGCCGACTTGAAGGCGGATTACCTGAAGGCATTGATCAGCGTGGGATTCAAGCATATCGATGCGGTGTCGTTCGTGTCGCCCAAGGCCGTGCCGCAGATGGCGGACTCGGAGGAGGTGCTGAAAGAACTCGATCCGCCCGATGACGTGGAAATCATCGGCATCGTCGTGAATGAAAAGGGCGCGCAGCGGGCGATTGAGACGAAGGCGGTCTCGACGCTGGGATTTCCCTATTCGATTTCAGAGACTTTCCTGCGCAAGAATCAGAATCAGTCGCCCGAAGAGGCACTAGACGAACTGGAGAAGATTCAAAAGAAGGCCGACGATGGCGGCCTCGACGTTGTGGTTTATATCTCGATGGCGTTCGGAAATCCCTATGGTGACCTCTGGAGTCCCGAAGAAGTGATCGAGGCCATTTCGCTCATGGAAGTGGATAATTTGCGCATGATCTCGCTGGCGGATACCGTCGGCATGGCGAGCCCGCAGCAGGTCAGCGAACTGGTTAGCGCGGTGATGGCGAAGTACGACTACCTGGAGATGGGAGTTCATTTGCACAGCCGTCCCGAGCAGGCGGCGGAAAAGATTCTGGCTGCCTACTATGCCGGCTGCCGCCGCTTTGACTCTGCGTTAGGCGGGCTGGGAGGATGTCCTTTTGCGCAGGACGCCTTGGTTGGTAACATCCCGACAGAGAAAGTCGTCGAGACCCTTACTCAGCACGGCGCGGAGTTGCCACCGCTGAAGCCGTTGGATTCCTTGCTGAAGGCGACAGCGGGAATCGGCGCACGGTTTTCCAGTGCTCACGCCGCGGATTCATGAGCCACGGATTTGCCTGGAGTTAGGCGGATAGAGCAAACGAATTGTTTTCTTGATCCGTGGGAATCCGTGAAATCCGCGGCAGGTTCCCAGGTTATGAATTACAACACGATACAACTCGCGTACGACGGCGGCGTGGCCACCATCACGTTCAATCGTCCTGAGAAACGCAATGCAATCAGCTTCGAACTGATTGACGATTTGCTGCGTGCCTTGGACGAAGTCGCGAAGTCGGAGGCGATCGTCCTGATCATGACTGGGGCGGGCAAGGCCTTCTGTTCAGGCATGGATCTGGACAACCTGAAGTCGTTGCTGGGCCGGTCGCCGGAGCAGAATCTGCAGGATTCTCAGACGATGGTGCGCTTGTTCCGTTCGTTGTATGAGTTTCCCAAAGTAACAATTGCCGCAGTCAACGGGCCCGCAATCGCCGGCGGAACCGGACTGGCTCTGCTGTGCGACTTCACGCTGGCAGTGCCGGACGCGAAGTTTGGCTACACCGAAGTCCGCATCGGTTTTGTGCCCGCCATTGTTTCCACGTTTCTGTTGCGACAAGTGGGCGAGAAGCAGGCTCGCGACCTTCTGCTGACGGGAAGGATTTTCGGAGCGGAGGAAGCCGCACGCCTGGGACTGGTCGAGCGAAATTGTGCCGGTGGAGAATCTGATGTCACGTGCTCGCGACCTGGCGGCGTTGTTGATGGAGAACAGCTCGGCTTCCCTGCGCGCCACTAAACAGCTGCTCACCGATCATGCCAGCGCAGACCTCGATGCTCAGATCGAGTCGGCCGTGCGCGAGAATGCCTCGATCCGCACCACTGCGGACTTCCGCGAGGGAATTTCTTCGTTCCTGGAGAAGCGCAAACCGGTGTGGACAGGCAAATGACTTCGAACGGTCCACATGCATTCCATGAAACCCGGCTGCGGGTACGCTACGCGGAAACCGACCAGATGGGTGTCGTTTATCACTCGAACCACTTGATCTGGTTCGAAGTGGGCCGCGTGGAATTGATGCGGGAGATGGGATTTTCTTACCGTGACATGGAGCGCGACGAGGGGCGGTTCATCGCCGTGGCCGGCGTGAAATGCCGCTACCGAGCTCCGGTTTATTACGATGAGGAAGTTGTGGTGCGCACGCGGCTGAAGAAGGTGCGCGACTCGGTCGTCGTATTCAGTTATGAGCTTGTACACGCACAGAGCAGGGCGCTTCTGGCGGAGGGCGAAACCACGCACATCGTCACCGATTCGAACATGAAAGTGGCGGCGTTGCCGGAGAAGTATTTAACCGCGTTCCGCGAAGCAATGGAAAAATAGGATGCTTGGTCATTCCGATTCCGCTGGCTGCCGGAAAGGCATCTGCTGTTTGCCGGCGCCGTCGGAAAGCAGGGTCCCCACGCGGGCGTTCGCCCTCTCGGAATGACAAGGTTTTGCGGGTCCACGGATCCAACATCGAAGCAGGAAAGGGTTGTTTGAACGCACTGCACATCAACGGAAACGATCTCACGCTGAATGACGTGCGCGAGGTCGCAAGTATGCAAGTTCGCCGCGCTGCCTTGCTTTCCCCGGACGCCCGGCAGGCCGTCAACCAAGCCCGCACCGTGGTCGAGGATATTGTCGCAAGCAACCGGATCGCTTATGCCATCACGACTGGCGTTGGTCAACTGAGCGACGTACGCATTGCCGGGGAACAGATTCGCGAATTGCAGGTCAACCTGGTGCGCTCGCATGCAGTCGGCGTGGGCGAACCGCTCTCGGTCGCGGAAACGCGCGCCATGATGCTGTTGCGGGCTAACTCCTTGGCCAAAGGCCATTCCGGCGTGCGCGCCGTCGTCATCGATACGCTCTGCGAAATGCTCAATCGCGGCATCACTCCTTTTGTTCCTTCGCAGGGCAGCGTAGGCGCCAGCGGCGACCTAGCACCGTTGGCTCATCTGGCTCTGGCGCTGATCGGCGAAGGAGAATGCTTCGACGACAAAGGTGTGCGCGTTCCCAGTTCCGAGGCATTGAAGCGGGGACAGATCAAGCCGCTGGTGTTTGAGGCCAAGGAAACCATCTCGCTGATCAATGGGACGCAGGCCATGTTGGCGGTGGGCACTTTGGCGTTGCTGGCAGCCGAAACTCTGGTCAACACCGCCGACGTGCTCGGGGGATTATGTTGCGACGCGCTCAAGGGAACCGACACGGCCTTTGACGAGCGCATTCACAAGGCGCGTCCGCATGCCGGACAAATTAAGACGGCCGCGAACCTGCGGCGGATGCTGGAAGGCAGCCAGATCCGCGACTCGCATCGTGAATGCGGGCGTGTGCAGGACGCGTATTCGCTGCGCTGCATCCCGCAAGTCCACGGCGCGGTTCGCGACACGATCGCACACTGCCGCGAAGTGTTTGAGATCGAGGCGAACTCCGCGGTCGATAATCCGCTGGTCTTCATCACCGATTCTCGGAACTCCGATGGGGACGTGATCTCCGGCGGAAATTTTCACGGCGAACCGCTGGCGTTTGCTTTGGATTTCCTGGCCATTGCGTTGAGCGCGCTCGCCGGCATCAGCGAGCGGCGCATTGAGAGACTGGTGAATCCCGCGCTGAGCGAGGGCTTACCGCCTTTTCTTGCTTCGAGTGCCGGCCTGAATTCCGGCTTCATGATGCCGCAGGTCGTGGCGGCGGCGCTGGCCAGCGAGAACAAGGTTCTGGCGCACCCCGCATCCGTGGACTCGATTACAACCTCCGGCAATAAAGAAGACTATGTCTCCATGGGCATGACTGCAGCAACCAAGCTGAAGCGTGTGGTAGACAACACGCGGAACGTCCTAGCCATCGAGGCCATGACAGTCGCGCAAGCGCTTGACTTCCTGGCTCCCCTGAAAACTTCGAAGCGCGGCCAGGCGGCGCACGCGGCGATCCGCTCCGTGTGTGCCACGATGGAAAAAGACCGGGTGATGTACGCGGACCTCGCTCGAATTGCAGCTCTGATTGCGAGTGGTAAAGTGGCGGAGTCGCTTCACTAGGATTTGAGACCGGCATGGGCCGGAATCACGATGAAAATACTCACCGAATACTTAAAATTTCATACCAAGACCCACCGCGCCTACGTACACATCACACCGCAGGTAGAACAAATCGTCGGCAAGAGTGGAGTGAAGGAAGGCATGGTTCTGGTCTCGGCCATGCACATCACTGCAGGAATCTACGTCAACGACAATGAAAGCGGGCTGATCGAAGACATCGACCAGTGGCTGGAGCATCTGGCCCCTTTTCGTAAGGGCTACAAACATCACGAAACCGGCGAAGACAATGGCGACTCCCATCTCAAGGCGCTGCTGATCCATCATGAAGTCATCGTTCCCATTACCGCAGGCAGACTCGATTTAGGCACGTGGCAGCGAATTTTTTATGCTGAGTTCGACGGGCAGCGTGATAAAAGAGTCATCGTAAAAGTGATGGGAGAGTAACCAATGTCCGAAGAACTCAGCGAATTGCAGGAGCATGCCGAGCATGCGAAACACGATCCCAGCCTGGCGCCAATTTCGGTAACCATGGCCGTGCTGGCCGTGCTCGTGGCCGTCGTCACTTTGCTCGGGCATCGTGCTCACACCGAAGAGGTGGTGCTTCAGGCGAAGTCGTCTGACCAGTGGGCGTTCTACCAGGCCAAGAATATTCGGCGGCACACGGACGAACTCTTTGTCGACTTAACTTCGGTCGAAGCCGCCACCGACGCGGCCTCTCTCGCCAAGCTGCGCGAGAAATATTCGGGAGAGGCAACCCGTTACAAGGAAGAACAAAAAGGAATCGAAGAAAAAGCCACCGAGATGGAAGCGGAAGTCGCCCACGAGCGAAACCGCGCCGACAGATTCGATCTGGCTGAGGTTTTCCTCGAAGTGGGACTGGTGATTACTTCGATCACTCTGCTCTCCGGCCGAAAGATTTTCTGGTACCTGGGCATGTTTCTGGGAGTTGTCGGCATCGTAGTGGCAGGCTCGGCATTCTTTGTGCACTAATCAATTGCTGCACTGAACAACAGTTAAGCCGCCTTTCGTTTCTTGCCCAGGAGCTTCTTCAGCACACGAATGCCTTTGTCGATGTGTTTCTCTTCCATCAGGAATGGCGGCAGAAATCGGACGACCGTGTCCTGCGTGCTGTTGAACAATACCCCCTCGGCCAGCGCTGCATCCACGATGGGACGCGCCGGAATCCCGAGTTGAATCCCTTGAATAAATCCGCGCCCGCGCACCGCCGTGGCCGCCGCGCGCTTCTCCACCAGTTGCGCCAGCTTCCCCTGCAAATAGGCCCCAACCTTGTTGACGTTGTCCAGGAGCTTCTCGTCTTCCACAATGGCCAGGAACTCCAGTGCGACGCGGCAGGCCAGCGGACCTCCGCCAAAGGTCGTGCCATGCTGGCCCGGCGAAATCGCCGTCGCGAATTCTTCCTTCACAATAAATGCGCCGAGTGGCAGTCCGGCGGCTATCGGCTTGGCAATCGCGACTATGTCGGGTGTCACGCCAAAACTCTGAAATGCAAACATCGTTCCCGTGCGTCCCAGGCCGCACTGTATTTCGTCGAAGATCAACGCCACGCGATGACGGTCCGCAAGCGCGCGGCATTCGCGCAGGAATTCCACCGAACATTCGTAGATCCCGCCTTCGCCGAAAATCGGCTCGAGCACTATGGCGCAGGTATTATCGTTTACGGCAGCTCGCAACCCTTCAAGATCATTCTGCTTCACAAAGGTCACGTCTTCGAGTAAGGGCTCAAATCCCTGGCGGTGCTTGGCCTGGCCGGTCAGCGACAACGCTCCGAAGGTGCGGCCGTGGTAGGACCCCTCCAGTGCCACCAATCGGCATTTCGCCTCGCCCCCCGCGCGATGTCCCGCCAGCCGCGCCAGTTTGATCGAGCCTTCGATCGCCTCGGTCCCGCTATTGGAGAAAAACGCCCGGTTCAATCCCGAGAGCTTGCACAGTTTCTCGGCCAGTGGTCCCTGGTACTCGTGGTAGTAGAGATTGGAAACGTGCACCAACTTCGCTGCCTGCTCACGAATCGCCTTCACGATCCGCGGGTGCGCGTGGCCCAGCGCATTGACTCCAAGGCCGGAAACAAAATCCAGATAGCGCTTGTCGCTAATGTCGTAGAGAAACACGCCCTTGCCGCGGGTAAGAGCGATAGGATAGCGGTTATAGGTCTGCAGCAAATACTGGCGCTCACGTTCGGCGATCTGTTCAAAGGTTTCCATAGGAGGATTCGATTTTACCGGAAGGCGCGGCGTTAAGCAGCGCAACGCAGTGGAAAATCCGAACGATAGCCGAACTTACCGTGCGCCGAATACTGCGCGACGAATATTGTGCGGCGAATTTCCTGAGCGAGAGAAGACCCGCGTTTTCGGGTGCCAGGTGGGTGCAATGGGCAGAAACTACAGGCTGTCCGTAAGCTTAGCTTACTTTCGTGGAACGCCGCCACTTGGCATGTAACCAGACGAGAATTCCGAGGGCGCACACTTCGATTGGACCAGGAGGGACTAGCTCGAAGCTGATCACGCCAGTGAAATTTACTGTCGCAGCGTAGGCCCCCCATATCATCCCGCCTGCAACGATCAGGCAACCCAGGCGCTCCTCGGTGGAAATGCTCATGAGCGGCGACCCGTTGCCTTTAGGTTTGCGAGCAGGCTTAGACATCGGCGCGTACACCGGCTTCTGGGGCAAATCGAGGTACCCCTCGCGTCCCCGGTCCCAGCCCACATCTTCGGATTGGTGATATTTGGTCACTGTAGACACACTGCCATGAGAGTGACTTGGGCGCATGTTACTGAAGTGTAGGGTAATGGCCGGACCGTGTATCTTTTGCAGGGTTCAGCTAATTCAATCGCTTCAATACAGCGGAGGTTGTCCTTCCGGCCTGGTCTTCCAACGGCGATGTACCCAAAGCCACTGGTCGGGATACTTTCGCACGTAGCCTTCAATCACTTTCGTGAACATCTGCGTGTTCGCAGTGATGTCGGCCTCCAGTTCGCCGGTGTGAATCAGTTCGAGCGCAGGATCGAAACGCAGCCGGTATTTGCGCAGGACTGGATCCCAAATCGTGAATCCTGGGACAACCGCTGCGTCCGTGCGCAAAGCGATGCGCGCCAAGCCACTGGCCGTACAGGCGGGAATGCCAAAGAAATCCACGAAAATTCCCTGCGGCGGAGTCATGTTGGTATCCATCAGAATGCCGACAGTTTCTCCGGCCTTCATCGCCGCCAGCAGGCCGCGCACGAAATCATCCTTGGCCACAGTCTTGTTGCCATGCATAGTGCGATAGCTCTGCAGCAGGCGGTCGAGATACTCGTTGTCCATCGGCCGCATGACGATGTGCAGCCAGTGACCGTGCAAGGAGTGGGCGAACGCGGAGAGCTCCCATCCCCCGAAATGCGCCGTCAGAAACAGGACTCCCTTCCCTTTCGCGTAGGCCCGCTCGTAATTTTCTAGCCCGTCATAAACCACAACGTCGTCGATATTCCGGGGCGAGTATTTGGGAAACTGGCAGAGTTCGGCGAGTTGCCGGCCCAGCGAAGTGAAAACTCCGCGCAAGATGCGCTTTCGCTCGGACACACTCTTCTCCGGAAACACCATCTCGAGATTGCGCATCCCGACCTGGCGCAAACGAAAGTGCAGCAGATAAACAACCTGGGCTAGGCCAATGGCGAAAGCGCGCGAGAGTGGGCGTGGCATCAAACCCAAGAGCTTGATGAACGGCCAGGCTGCCGCGTATTCGAGTCTCCGTCGCATCTGGGGAAGCGTGACCGTATCACCCGGAAAAATCCCTTGTCAAACTCGGGAAGGAAAGCTCAGATCGTGTGGGGACAGCCGCAGCGGCTGTCCGATCGAGCGAAGCTCGACTCCCGCGCTAGCCACCCAGCAACTCAGAGTCATGTTTCTGAAACAATGCCGCCAGCGCCGCTGGGGACCGGTCTGTCATGGCGTGGATGTCTTGGATCAGCGAATAGGTATTCGAGGTCATTACCAGAAGATATCGCAGCAGACTTGGCCCGGGGTTCCAATAGGTATGCGGCCTACCGTGCGGCACAAAAACGGCAGAGCCAGCGTGCGCCTCCACTACGTCATCGCCCACCTGAACGCACAAGCTGCCTTCGAGCACATACCAGGCTTCGTCATCGTTGCGGTGAAGATGAAGAGGAGCAATCCAGCGGGGCGGCCCGGGCGGTCCGCCAATATCCTTCCATTCCGCGACCACGAAGCTGGCGCCGACCGACCCGACCAGATTTCCGGACAGCAGAGGAGCAATCAGATGAGAGCTCATATTCCCAACGCCTTCACGCAACCCGTCAATGGCGGCCTATTTCGCCGCCTCCTGCGCCCAGTTGGCCAGCGTAGTTAGAAACGGATTTGCTGCCGGAGGCGGATCAATTTCGCCGGTCAATGCCGCTTTGAAAGTCACCATGTGCCCGTAGAACTCGCGCGTGCTGTCCTTATCCTGCTTCACTACGGCGCCGTTCAGGCTCACGCCGGCAAAGACTCCGCGGGCGCGGGAATAGGTCAACACCTGGGCGCGCATCTTCCAATCCGTATTACCTTCGGCGTGACGGCCCACCGGGCCTGCGGCTACCGAGGCGTCGGCTCCGAGCGCAAACTTGCTCGACAGCAAATGCTGCATGCCGTCGTTGTTCATGATCAGCATCACCAGGTCGACAGCCTGCCCGCCGATCTGGAAGCCGACGCTGCCCCCCGTGGTCATAAAAAATGCAGGGGCGCTCCAGCCCTTCGGCGTGCGGCAACTGGCCAGCCCGCGGCCGTACTTCGCACCTACAATGAATCCGCCCTTCAACATCGAGGGAACCACAGCCACGCATTCCGCTCTGCTGAGAATCTCTTGCGGAATGCCTGAGTCCGGGGCTCCCTGTATCTGATTCAGAACGTCCGCGGCCGCCTGCACCCGATCGGAGGCCTTCGATTCTCTCGCCTGACCTGCGGCAAGTGGGACGGCAGAAAGTGACGCAAGCAGGGTCAGCAATACAAGATTTTTCATGATTCCTCACACAAAGACGACTGAGAATTGGTATGTCGATTGTAAATGAAATCTGGATGGCGGGACGGGACAGGCTGGGATCAAATCAGCTGGTTCTGGCTAAGAGGAAGAACGGAAAGGGGACCGAAAAATGCGGGGCTGAAAGTAGTGACCCTAATCGCCACTCTCAACCCCGTCTCCCAGGTTCTGTGGTAGGTGAGGTGAGTATGGGGCAGGCAAGAAAACGCCACAAGATTACGAAGGTAAGTGTCCCCAGGTAATGCCGTCCGCGGATTAGAAGCTTATGCGGAAAGGAACGGTCCCGGCAGTCGTTTCCTGTCTACAAGCTTGTAGCTTGCCGCTGCGTCACTTGGCCGTCACCAGCGAATGCGTAATCGCGTGTACCGACAGGGCAATGCGGTTTTGCACCCCGACTTTGCGCATCAATTTGGCGACGTGCGCCTTCACCGTGCGCTCCTCGATCCCCAATTGGCCGCCAATCTCTTTGTTCGAACGGCCGGCGACCAGCATCTCCAGCACTTCTTTCTCGCGGTCAGTGAAGGTAACCCGGCCCGCCGGGAAAATGCGCCCCGGTGCCGATGACACGCGCTCAATGAACATGGACAAAACTTTGCGCGGCGCCCAGACAGATCCCTGGTTCACAATGCGAATCGCCTGCGCGAACTCCGCAGGCGTGGCGGCCTCGTCAACATACCCCTTGGCCCCGGACGCAATCGCTTTCAGAATAGTTTCCTCGTCAATTCCCGAACCGGTTACGATGATACGCAAGTCGGGCCGCGTGGCCTTCAGGCTGGCCATCACGTCAAACAGGTTTTGCCCCGAACGGTTGCCCAGCAGGATGAGATCAATGGCGGGCAGTGTGCTGATCTCCGGCAGTCCGGCCGAAATGAGTTCGAACTCGGGCTCAGAATCGAACAATGCGCGGAACCCGACAAAACGCAACGGATCGCTTTCCACCACCGCGATTCGGATTACTGGTTTTCTGGCTACGGCTGCTTTCATGGTTTTCCCTGTAGGGTTAGATTCGTTGATCCAGCATAGTAATAAATCGGCTGGATGCAAAGAGAACATGACCGAAATGAAATTACGGGAGTAACATGGAAAAATGAGCCCGAATCACGCTTTGGCACGAAACCCTCAAGCAAAGCTTTGTCCATCTCTGCCCTTTCCCCGCCAGCCATTTGTATTATTCTCGAAATCGCCGCGCACCAAGTGTGTGTCGAAACTGTCGAGCATTCTCAACGCATTCTTGATTGTGCTGTTCGCTACGCTCGTGCCATTCGCTTTCGCACGGCAAGACTCTCCCACTCCAGCTCCCCAGGCACAAGCCTCGCCCCAGACCTACCAACCCAAGTTTCACGGCGATCCGGCTCGTTCTGACTCTGAAGCTGCCGCCCTGGCGTACACGCGAGTCGTGCTCCGAGCCCAACGCCAATTCAACAAGCAATACGGACATTTCGCCACATCACTAGCCGAACTCGTGCATTCCGGGTCATTCACCAAGCGCATGGTCAACCCCAATCGAGGAGACTACGTCGCAAGCTTCAAGGGGAAGAACGACAGCTTCGTCCTCACCATGACCCCAAAGAATATGGACGCCCAGCACCGATCTTTTTATGCGGAGGACGACGGCAAGATTCACGCCGAGGAAACCAAGCCCGCGGATGCCAATTCGCCGATAGTGAAGTAGCGGATGTGGGGCGCACACTCCTGTCCTCGGCTTTTGACAGTCCCACACTGCCTCAAGGGAACGGATCATTGCCAAGGCCCTCCCCCTGTGTTAGCCTCATGTCGAGGGGATCACTTTGCACGACAAAGTACTCGCGGGACTCGACCGCAAGGAAACCGAAGTCTACCGGCGATTAGATCCAAACCGGCTCCCGAGACACATCGCGATCATCATGGACGGCAACGGACGCTGGGCCAAGCGCCGCCACATGCCGCGCGTGGCCGGACATCGTGCCGGAGTTACGGCCGTACGTTCGACGGTGGAAACCGCGGCGCGCATCGGTATCTCGGCACTTACACTTTATGCATTTTCGGAAGAGAACTGGAAAAAGCGCCCTACGAGCGAGGTGGGCTTTCTAATGGGGCTGTTGAGCCGCTATTTGAAGGCGGAAGTTCCCACCCTGAATGAGAACGATATCCGCCTGGAATATATCGGGCGGCAGCACGAGTTGCCAGAGGCTGTACAGGAGCGCATGGCCTGGGCACGCGAGGCCACGGCGCGGAACTCGGGCATGGTGCTCACCCTGGCGCTAAACTACAGCGCGCGCAGTGAACTGGTGGACGCCTTCCGCTCAATGGTAAACGCGGCAGCGCAGAATGGCGGCGTCGAGCATCTCGAGATCGACGAAGATATGGTGGGCCGCCACTTGTATACGCGGCATCTTCCCGATCCCGACCTGGTAGTGCGGACCTCAGGCGAGATGCGTTTGAGCAATTTTCTGCTGTGGCAGCTCGCGTACGCCGAGATTTACGTGACCCCGACGCTGTGGCCGGATTTTCGCGGCGTGCACCTCCTCGAGGGCATTGCGGAATACCAGAAACGCGAACGGCGCTACGGCGGGCTGAACCACAGCGACGTCCACACCCACCTGGAAACATCGGCCGCCGCAAAAAAACATTAACCACAGAGGGCACTGAGATACACAGGGGAAACGAGCTCCTCTGTGATTCTCTGTGTGCTCTGTGGTTAAATTCTTCGGTTCGTGCAAAGATCATACACGCACGGCCCACCAGTCTCCCTTGCTCAAACGCATCGCTACCGCGGTCGTCCTGATTCCCATTGTGCTGGTGCTCATTCTGCGGGCGCCAGTTCCAGTGGTGGCAGTCGTCGCAGCGTCGGTAGCTCTGATCACGGTTCATGAATTCCTGAAACTGACGGAATCTTACGGCGTGCAGCCGCTGCGCCTGCCAACTTACATTTTCGTCGCCGCCTTTTTTTTGCTGCTCTCGTTCAATGTGGGGAATGAGAAACCGCTGCTATCGACGGCGATCTTTGTCTATTGCCTGGGATTTGCCGCTGCCATCGCGCCGTTTCTGGCATTGACCATTGCGATGCGCCGGTCAGAACTTCGCACCGGCTATCCGGCAGCCGCGGCCTCGGTCTTCGCGTTCACGTATATCGCGCTGCCCATGGGCATGCTGGTGCAGCTTCGCCAGCAGTGGGCGGGTGCATTTTACCTGCTGTATTTGCTGCTGGTGGTGTGGGCGGGAGACATCTTCGCCTACTTCGTCGGCAAGTCAATCGGACGCCATTTGATGTCCCCGCGTATCAGCCCGAAGAAAACCTGGGAAGGCGCAGCGGCATCGCTAGCGGCCAGCGTGGGCGTGGGATGGCTGCTGTTTCACTACGCGCTGCCGATAAGCTCTGCGCTGCTGCGTGTCGGTCTGATCGAGCGCCGCGACGGTCTGTTCGGATTGGAGCAGCCGGCCATGTGGCCCGTCATTCTGCTAACCATCGCCTTAAACGTTGCCGCGCAGCTTGGCGACCTGGTGGAGTCTCTGATTAAGCGCGGCGCGGGTGTAAAAGATTCCGGAGCGATCCTACCCGGCCACGGTGGCATGCTCGACCGCATCGATGCCCTGCTGTTTGCCGCTCCTGTATTATGGTTCTATACGGCCTGGCGTGTGTTGCAGTAACGGCTAATCAACATCATTAATGGACCCGCCTCGGTACCCTCCGCTGCAATCGCTCCACCTTGTTGGTTCACTCAACCCAGCCAAGCTTGCAAAGCTGGAGCGGCTTTCGACGGAAGTCCTTCTAGCATCGTTGTTACCAGGACAAGAGAACTGTCTGAAAACCCGACCGGAAGGAACTATACTGGATGGGCATCATCGTATCCACATTCTTCGCCAGCGGGGCGTGGATGTTGACGACCTGGCTCGGGAGGTCGTGGTGAAGGATGTCGTGAATGTCGCTGTGAAGGATAGGAATAATAAAGAATAGCGATGCGAAAGGAACTCTATTGGCTCGACGAGTCGTGGCCTGGGAAACTGGCCATGTCCGCTCGTCCGCGCGGTGGCGACTGGCTGAAGGATGACATCGCCAAATGGAAGAAAGCAGGTGTAGACGCTGTGCTTTCTCTTCTTACAACCGACGAGGAACGAGAGTTGGATCTTCGTGATGAAGCGGTCGAGGTTGGACTGCAAGGAATGGAATTCAGGTCGTTTCCCATTCCAGATCGACAGGTTCCAAGGTCCGAAGCGAAGTGGTCCGAAGAATTGGAGAGCGTCACTCGGGCTCTTTCGACCGGCAAGAACGTTCTCGTTCATTGCCGCCAGGGAATCGGGCGGAGCGGATTAGTGGCGGCCTGTCTACTCGTAAAAAAAGGAATGAGTCCAGGGGCTGCCGTGGAGGCAGTCTCTACAGCACGTGGCCTTTCCGTTCCAGAAACGACCGAGCAACGCGATTGGATTGACCATTACGCGGTCGCGGCAGCGAGCAAATAACCGGGTCAAATGACCATGAAACGCATCGCCATCCTGGGATCGACGGGCTCGATTGGCCGCAGCACTCTCACTGTTGCGGAGTCATACCCTGAGCGCTTTCAGATTGTCACGCTGGCCGCCGGATCGAACCTCGACGCCGCATTTGAGCAGGCCTCGCGCTGGCGCCCACGATTGATTTCCATGGCGTCCGAGGCCGATGCGGAGACTCTGCGTTCCCGTCTGAAAAATGTGGAATTGCGCGGAGTCGAAGTTGTGCATGGCGCGGCTGGAACGGTACAGGTTGCCACCCATCCGGAAGTGGACTTTGTGGTTAGCGCAATTGTGGGCGTGGCGGGCCTGGAGGCGACGTACGAGGCGGTACGCGCAGGAAAGACTGTGGGGCTAGCGAATAAAGAGTGCCTCGTGGCCGCGGGAGAGTTGATCACGGAAGAAGCTCGCAAGCAAGGCAAGGCGCTGCTGCCCATCGACAGCGAGCACAATGCCGTCCATCAATGCCTGCGCGCCGGTCGCATTGAGGAAGTCAAGCGTATCTGGCTGACCGCCTCGGGCGGACCGTTTCTGAATACGCCATACGACGACTTTGCCTCGATCACCGTGGAGCAGGCCTTGAACCATCCAACATGGAAGATGGGTTGACGGATTACCATCGACTCTGCAACCCTGATGAACAAAGGGTTCGAGGTGATTGAGGCGTGCAGATTGTTTCAGCTGCCGCCGTCAAGGGTGGAAGTCATAGTGCATCCGCAGTCCACAATTCACTCCATGGTGGAGTTTGTGGATGGCAGCATACTTGCTCAATTCTCGGTGACCGATATGCGGCTTCCGATTCTTTATGCCTTAACATATCCTGAGCGAATACAATCGGATATGCGCTTTGCGGTGAGTGACCTGCGTCATCTGGACTTCAGCCCTCCGGACCTGAAAAAATTCCCCTGTCTCCGTCTCGCCTATGAGGCAGCCGACGCTGGCGGAACTAAGACGGTAGCGCTGAACGCAGCCGATGAGGTTGCCGTGGAGGCGTTTCTGGAAGGCAGCATCGGCTTCAGCGATATTCCCAGGATCATCGAAGATGTGCTGGCGGCAACAAATCCAGGGCGGCTGGAATCGATCGCAAAAGTGCTTCAAGCGGATCAGGAAGCCCGCCGATATGCCCAGGAACGGGTTGCGCGGGAAAAGAAGATTGACCGGCCCCGGGCAACATCTTTCGCGTAGTTTTGGAATCTAATCGGTTGGGGAGCGCGTATCTCGATTATGTCTGATTTTCTTACCTCGCTCATAGCAGTGGTTGCTGTCCTTGGCTTCATGATCCTGATCCATGAGTTTGGCCACTACATCGTGGCCAAGTGGCTGGGAGTGCGTGTGGAGCAGTTCGCCATTGGATTCGGCAAGCGCCTGGTCGGCTTCCGCAAGGGCGACACCGACTATCGCATCAATGCCATCCCGCTCGGCGGCTACGTCAAGATGAGCGGCGAGAATCCCATGGACGAGCGCTCCGACGATCCGCGCGAGTTCATGAACCATCCCCGCTGGCATCGCTTCCTGATCGCTATTGCCGGGCCCACCATGAATATCTTGCTGGCGATCGTTCTGCTGACCACCGTCTACATGGTGCATTACGAATATCCGGCCGTATATGACGAGCCGCCGGTGATCGGATGGGTGCTGAAGGATACAGCTGCAGCCAAGGCCGGCTTCCAGATTGGCGACCGCATTACGCGCATCGATGACGTGCAGAACCCCACCTGGCAGCAGGTCGAACTAAAGGAGGCGCTAAGTCCCGGGCAACCTCTCGATGTCACCATCGACCGCAACGGGCGGACGCTGGAAAAAACCGTAACTCCTGAGGCCATGGGTGTCGATCAGATCGGATATGCGGGCTGGGCGCCAAAAGAAGGCGTTGTCACCATCGTCGACTTGGTGGAGGGGATGCCGGCCGAAAAAGCGGGATTGAAAGAAGGCGACCAGATTCTGAGCCTGGATGGCAAGCCAGTGCCTGCGTTAGCCGCCATGATCGAGAGCCTCAAGGTCACAAAAGATAAGCCCATCGCGATCACCGTACTGCGCAAGGGCGAGCAGAAAACCTTCACGGTTCAACCCGTTCTTACCGACAAGTGGTATCGCATCGGCATCGGCAGCATGCAAATGAAAGTCAAGACGCTGCCCTTCGCGGAAGCTCTGAAACTGTCGCTGCATGAAAACCGCCAGAACGCGTTGCTGATCCTGGAACTGGTCAAGAAAATGGCGCAGCGCAAAATTTCCATGCGTTCGATTGAAGGCCCCATCCGGATTGGCCAGGCTGCGGGCGAAGCGGCCCGCCGCAAAGGCTGGACTCCGCTGATGGGCTTGACGGCTGCCATCAGCCTCAACCTCGGCATCTTCAACCTGCTGCCCATTCCCATCCTCGATGGCGGCGTAATCCTGTTCCTGCTGATCGAAGGCCTCATGCGCCGCGATATCAGCATGAACATCAAAGAGCGCGTCTATCAGGCCGCCTTCGTCTTCCTGGTGATATTTGCCGTGATGGTCATCTACAACGACTTGATGAAGACGATTCCCGGGCTGGCCGATCGCTTGCCGTAAGAAGCTTTTCGCGCACCTTCACAGTTCAACCAAGCCGGCGTCTGATACTCAGCCGCCGGCTATCGTTCATGCCGTCTTGATGGAGCGGCTTAACACCTTTGGCGGCAGCAATCGTTTGGATTTAGGCGGGCAAACCGAGGTCGGAGCACCTGCCTTCACCGCTCCTGCCGGCGGCTTGGCGGCATCCACCTTTGCAAGTTGAGCGGATTGAGCCGCACCGAAGGGATTGTCGCTGGTGACGCCGTTCGGCAGCGCCTGGACCGCGCTTTTGAATTTCGGCCACGCATTGGAAGCCGCATCGGAGGTCAGCTTGGCGTAAAGCTGGGCCAATGTTCCCGAGTCGCCCAATGCCATCATCACCGGAGCAATCTTGTCAAGGCTATTGCCTTGGCTCATCAGCCAGGAAAGAAACGCCATCCCGCAGCCAGTGCTGTCTGCGTTCTGGTCTGTCGGGTCCGTCTTGCTGACGAAGTCTGGTTCGCCATCCTGCGCCCACTGCGGCGCGGTGGCAAAATCCGACAGCGCATTATTACTGATGACCGTGGCGCACCAGCGCGAAAGCGCTTCGCCCGTGCTCTCGCCGCAAAGATTTCCATTCATTGAGCACTCGCTAAGCTCGGCTTCAAACAACGCGGAGACGCGGGCAGAGTTGCCGAATGAAGCGTTCGACCTCAATAGCCGCCCCATTGAAGTAATCGCAGCCCATGTGGTCGGCCCCACCGGTTCCGTCGGTCGCGTTGCCCAGAGCGAAAACGATTACGCTTACTGGCCCTCCGGTCGTGCCGAAGATCGCGTCATTGGCGGTGACGACGCGATCGGCATCCTTCAGCAGATCCTGGGCATTCTGCTGACCCGACTGGCCAATCCCGGGGTCTACGTAGACAATCACCCGGCCGCTCGGGCTGGTTCCCACGAACTGGGAGGTACCTTTATAGCTGGGCCATGCCGGCGCAGCAGGGCCGTTCTGGACTGGTTTTTTCCGACTGCGCGTTGCCTTGGTGCGGTGATCGGGACTCATGAAAAACCTCCAATTCGGGCCAGCTTCATTGAGAAAGTTGAAGCGGCGCGTTACAGCTCTTCTTTCGGCCAGAGGTGGAAGTGTGGTTCCTGAATACTCTATGGAACGGTAAATCTAATGATTTCACAGACGCCGAAAGCCTGCAATGTGTTACAGAATCCGGACAGTTGCGCCATCGCTTTTCTTGATCCTCTTTACTCCGCGTTCTCCGTGGCCGTTGTCAGCGATCTCAGCTGTTTAAAGCTTTTTACCGCAAAGTTCGCAGAGTAGAGCCGCAGAGAACACAGAGATGCTGGAGAGAGGCAATGTATCTCATGAGGATCTCGGATGCTCCTCAACGGAGTGCCCCTTTCTACGTGATAAAATAGAATTTCCCATATGGCCAACATTCAACGCAGAAAGACCGTTACGGCCGTCGTCGGCGGTGTGCGCGTAGGGTCGGATGCACCAATCGTGGTGCAGTCCATGACGAATACCGATACGGCCGACATCCCCTCGACTGTGCAGCAGGTAGCGGCGCTGGCTCGCGCCGGGTCGGAACTGGTACGCGTCACTGTAAATAACGACGCGGCCGCCGCGGCCGTGCCTCACATCGTCGAGCAACTCGACAAGCAAGGTATCCGCGTTCCCATCATTGGCGACTTTCACTATAACGGTCACGTTCTGTTGACCAAGTATCCCGAATGCGCGCGCGATCTGGCCAAGTACCGCATCAACCCCGGCAACGCCAGCATTGGCCGTACGGGTGACTCCAACTTCCGCACCATGATCGAAGTCGCGGTGAAGTATCAGAAGCCGGTACGTATCGGCGTGAACTGGGGATCGCTAGACCAAGTGCTGCTCACCCGCATGATGGACGAGAATTCCCGCCTTGACGAGCCCAAAGACGCCCGCGAAGTGACTATGGAAGCGATGGTCGTAAGCGCACTCAACTCGGCACAACTCGCCGAGCAGTTCGGCCTGCGCCCCGACCAGATCATACTGAGCGCGAAAGTCAGCGGCGTGCAGGATCTGATCGATGTCTACCGCGCGCTGGCGGCGCGCTGTGAATATCCACTGCATCTTGGACTGACAGAAGCCGGCATGGGGGCAAAGGGCGTGGTCGCTTCGAGCGCGGCCATGGGAGTTGTGCTGCAGGAGGGCATTGGCGATACCATTCGCGTTTCGCTCACTCCCGCGCCCAACGGCGACCGCACGGAAGAAGTCCGCGTCGCCCAGCAAATTTTGCAATCCATGGGCCTCCGCAGTTTCACGCCGCAGGTCACTGCCTGCCCAGGCTGTGGGCGCACTACGAGCACCTTCTTCCAGGAAATGGCCGAACAGATTCAAACTTACCTGCGCGAGCAAATGCCTTCATGGAAAGGCCGCTACATTGGCGTCGAAGAAATGAAGCTTGCGGTGATGGGCTGCGTAGTCAACGGCCCCGGCGAATCCAAGCATGCCAACATCGGCATCTCCCTGCCCGGCACCTTCGAAGAGCCCAAGGCCCCGGTCTATGTTGACGGACGGCTTTTCACCACCCTCAAGGGCGACCGCATCGTCGCGGAGTTCATCGGGATTCTCGACGAATACGTCGATTCGCACTACGCGGCCAGAGATGCGGTAAGGGAAAAAGAGGAAGTTCCCGCCAAGGCATAGGATAATTGCTGATTTTTGATTTTGACCGCTGATTGGAAACCGGTATAAGTCAGGTCCTGGGATTTTCAATCAACAATCAAAAATCATCAATCAGCAATAGTTTTTCTATTGTCCCGTCAACAGGAATACGGGAGACTGCGGCGGGGGCTCACCGCCGGATACGGCCGCCGCGCTGAATGGAGCGGGTAGATCGCTGATCAGCGTGTCCGCCGCATTCCCACCTGTGGAGATCGTATTGGTCTGAGTCTTGACGATGGCCACAGAACCGCCATCGCACATGCTGGCATACACGCGAGTGCTGTCGGTTGCCGCGACCGCGAACATGCGGAACCGCGCCGAGGCCGGAGTGTAAGGAATGACCGGCAAGCAAAATGTTGCCGGCGCCAGCGCGAAGGGCTGAACCTGCGATACCGGATTCGCCACCGGCGCGAGAAGCGGAAACACCGTACTTTTTACAGCCAAAGTTCCAGCGTCGAAAACCGTCACTTGCGGAATCACGCATCCGGCGGCACTGACGTTCGGGTCGGGACACGATGATCCAGATGCTGCCGTGACATAGCTTGCCACGTAGAACCGAGTGCCATCCGGCAGCGGCGCGACCGAAACGGGCATCACGGAGCTATAAGAACAGACGGCGCCGCTGCATGGCGCAGTGTTCGCCGGAATAGGCGGGGCAGGTATGCTGATCGCTCCCGTGGCGCTGCCCATCGGAGTGGGCGGGTCCGTGGTAGCGTCGAAAACGTAGACGGCCCCGGCGTTGGGATTGGTTACATACAACCGGTTGAGACTTTTGTCGTAGAGTACGAAGTTAGCCCCCGCGCCTCCCACCGACTGCGGAGATCCCGGAATCACAAGATTTGTGTCGGTGCGGATCGTATAGAGCTCTCCATCGCCCTGCGTGACGAAATACACGCGCCGGCTGTCCGGCCGAACAGCTGCCCACGCCGGCAGGTTGCCGACGGGAATGCTGGCCAGGGTTGACAGATCTTGGGGAGAAAGATCGCTCACCGTGTTGTTGCCTTGGTTGAGCACGTAAAGATTTGCCGCGTCCGGCGTCTCAACCATCGCAACCGGATGGGCGCCTGCGGGAAGATATGCAATGTTGCCGATGGTGCTCTGCGCAGGGTTCAGGGCGGCGACCGAGTCGGTGCTGCTGAAATTACAGTTGGATCCGTTCTCCACCCCGTAGTTGGCCACAAAAACCGCGTTTGTTTGCGTTGTGGCCACGAAATCTGGCAGATAAGAGCACGTAAAGGGTTGATTGGTGCTGGGATTGACAGGACCCACATTTGGGTAAGTAAAAGTTGTCGTGGTACTCAATCCGCTCGCGCTGTTACTGTCGCCGGCCGGAAAGAACGCGGTAACCACATCCGTGTCCCCCGTGAACATGCTTCCCGCGCTGGCTACAAAAACTCGCGAATTGTTAGGCAGGATCGCCGCGTGTGTGGGATTGACTCCGACATTAGCCACTCCAATGTTGCTGTCACCCGATACGTCGATCTGCAGTGCAGTTCCCTGATTAAAGGGCACATTCGCGCTAATACCAAAGACTTCACGAAAGTTTGCGGGATTAGGCGGCGTGATGCTGATGGGAATGACCACCGGGCGATAGACCTGGCCACAGGAAAGTTCGAGCCAGGTCGCCAGCGCGATCGCTGCTACCCAGCCCACACGTCGGAAACTCATCGGCACCCCGAAGAAAAATTCTGGTTCGAATGATTGCGACAGAAGCGATTATTGTAACGATTGCGCGCTATCCGCGCTAGGTGGACGGCCGTCAGCTCTCAGCCATCGGCTCTTAGCTAAGCCGTCAGATGCGAGATGAAGGATGCAAGTTGGATGAGCAGGAACACTTCACAATGAGCGCGTGGTCATTCTGACCGGAGCCGTTTTTCAGGCGAAGGGAAGAATCTCGCGCGGACCCTCGCAGGGTCTAAGTCTGACGCCGAGAGCCGGAAGCCCGCCCTACCCGCGTCCGCGCCTCGACTTCGCTGCAGCGGCAGCAGGCTCCGACTTGATCGTCGCAGCCGGCTTCTTCTTGCCTTCCATCTGCGCCAGGCTCTGCTTCAACGCGGCCATCAGATCGACCACGGGGGCCAGTTTTTTCGGCTTTTCGACGGCGGCTACCTCACCACCTTCGAGCTTCGCCTCAATCAGTTTCTTCAGATTCTCCTGGAACGTGTCTTTGTACTTCTCAGGATCCCATTCGTCCGCCAGCGCCTCAATCAACTGATGCGCCACTTTCACTTCAGCTTCCTTTAACTCCACGTCGGGCGCGCCGAAGCCCTCCACTTTGCGCACTTCTTCCGCGTAATACATCGTATGCAGCATGAGTCCGCCTTCGTGGGGTCGCAGGAACACGGTGTATTCGCGGTTGTGCATGGTGATCTTGGCAATGGCGACGTATTCGCTCTCCTCCAGCGCCTTGGTCAGCAGCGCATACGGCCGCCGGCCCGCCTCTTCCGGCATCATGTAATAGGATGACTCGAAGTAAACCGGATCGACCTCGGTGGACTTCACAAATTCGAGAATCTCCATCGTCTTGGCAGTCTGCGGCTCGATCTTCTTAATCTCCTCGGGCTCGATGACAATGTATTCGTCCTTGCGAAACTCGTAGCCCTTCACGATCTCGCTGCGGTCTACTACCACGTTCTCCAAGGGACAAATATATTGTTGCTTCACCCGCTGCTTGTCGGGGCGGTGCAGCATGTTGAAGGAAATGCCGCTACTGCGCGCGCCCGAAAAAAGACGCACCGGCATGGAGATAAGTCCAAAGGTTAAGTGGCCAGACCAGACCGACGATGGCATAGTTCCCTCATAGGGAGTTCCTCAAGCTGCGACCGGTAGCCAACTCAGGAACCGAGTAGCTAAACTCAACTGCACAGAGAGTTTAGCCTAGAACCCACCTTGGATGCACCAACATCAGGGCGTGGTGAATCGAAATTCAAAGCCGGAGGGAATGGGGTTGGGGACGGGCGAACACCATCAGTTGTAGTTAACTGAGCAGATTCCGGGGTTCTTGCAGGAAGATCGTGACGCGACTTACCTACTGCGCCGGGCCTTCAGAGCCTCGATCATCACTGCGGGGCTACTGATTTGAGTGGATTTGTTACGTCTGAGCGAGAGTAGTTGCTTGTCGCCAGTCACGAGGAATTCAGCGCAGCTCACTTCCGCCAGCGCGAGCAAGTAACTGTCTTTGGGGTCCGGCGCGACTGGGCCGGACGGCAGGTCCCGGCAAAAGAAAGAGAAGTCCCGAAGGCCTGCGGCGAGCAACTCGGCCGCGCTTGCTCGAAGTCTTGCCCGGAAAAATGGCCGGGCGGCGACGTCCCGGAGCTCCGCTATGAGCGCATCGCAGGCGACGAGTGTGAATCTTCTCCGCTCCCAGGCATCCAACAGCTTTGCGGGCGGTCCCACGGGAGACAGCAGCGCGGAGAGCAGGATGTTGGTGTCGAGGATGAGACGCATCAGGGACGTTGGGCGCGTTCCCGATAGTGTTTCGCGCGGACGTCTTCGACCGACTCGTCGATCATCTTCTGAAGTTCATCTGGGGAAACGTCGGCAAACGCCGCGCGGGCTTGTCGGACCGTCTGATGAAAGATGCGCCAGCGGACTGCTTCCTCGATGAATTTCGAAAGGTCCCCCTTTTTCATGCCCTGGGAACCGAGAAAAGTGCGCAAGGCATGATCGGCCTCTTTGGACCAGGTAATAGTCAGACGGGTAGTCTCCGGTTGTGATGTAGTCATATAATCGTATAGCTGTTTATCATTATAGATGATTATGCGTTTTTTTTACACGAGGAGTTAAGAGACAAGGGCAGCGGAGCACCCGCTTGATTACCGTGCCCGCGGGGCGTCACCCTCGTTTCGTACGAGGGTTAAGATAGGAACCGGAAGGCCTGGAGACAACATGACTGACCTGCGCTATCCCATCGGCAAGTTCACCTACGATGGCCACTCCACTGAAGAACAAAAGCAGACCTTCTTGGACGAGATCGATCATACGCCGGCGAAATTGCGCTCCGCCGTCCTGGGACTGTCCGACGCTCAACTTGACACGCCTTACCGTCCCGGCGGGTGGACCGTGCGCCAGGTCGTGCATCATGTACCCGACAGCCATCTGAACTCGTATGTGCGGTTCAAGTTGGCGCTCACGGAAGACGAGCCGACCATCAAGCCCTATGCGGAAGATCGCTGGGCTGAACTGCCAGACACGAAGGCGACGCCGGTGGAGGTTTCGTTGACTCTGCTCGACTCGCTGCACGACCGCTGGATGCGGTTGCTGCGATCTCTGACGGCAGAGGATTGGAAGCGGACCTTCCGGCATCCAGACCTGGGGACAATGACTCTGGAAAAGACGCTCGCATTGTACGCCTGGCACGGCCGCCATCACGTGGCGCACATCACATCTCTCCGTGATCGTGAAGGGTGGTAGTCCTCGAAAACACTTTCGTTCCTGGAAGCGCAAAACTAAGGTCATCTTTCACGCTCTCAGTCATCCCGATAGCCTATGCGAGGAATGCAATCCTATCGTCCAAAGTTGTGCTGTCTGCTGTTGAGTGCTCTTCTGGTCGCGTCCCACGCGCTGAGTTTGGCGCAAACCCAGCCGCCCAATACCGCTTCGGCATCGCAGAGCCCCAGCCCGGACCCAGGCAGTCCCCTGGCAGCAGCTGCCCGAGATACAAAAGCACAGAAAGCGCACGCCAAAAAAGTCTTCACCGACGAAGACATGGAAGCGACCGCCGGGCCGCTGCCGCGTTTGAAGATGGACGGAGCGGAAAACGCCGACGAAATTGTGCGCGCAATCGCCGCTTTCAAAGCAACGCATACGCCGCAACAGACCGAGAGTGCAGTCCACATCTGGTACGACCGCTACGACGAAATGCTGGCAGCCGCTATCAAGGAGAACCTCGATATGAAGGTTCTTCGCGATGCGAACTACAGCAATGGATATGAGCTTTGCCAACAAAGTCAGGACTACCGGGAATGCCAGAATCGACAAATGGCCGAAAACCGGGGGGCACGAAACGATCAGCTTCAGATGATGAAAAACAACAATCTTGAAGTGCGGATCCAACACGCTTTCATGAAAGTCCGCAATGGACTGACGCAGAACAGCCTGCGTTACGAATGGTTTAAAGTTCGCACCACAAACGGCATCGATAGTTTCTGAATCCGGCAGCGGCCAAATCTCACGTAATGCCAATCCGCCACAATAAGTAGCTGGTCGATTCGCGCAACACCGCCACCTCGCGCTGCCATGCGTTGTGCGGTCGGGAATCAGGCCGCGGCGCTACGTAGACCGGGGCCAGGCCTTCGTGCTCCAGCAGCTTGCGGATGCGGAAAACGTGGTAGGCGTCGCTGACCGCTACGCAACTGCGCAACCCATTGGCACGCATGATCACGCCGACGCGTACGGCTGATTCCGATGTGTCGCTTCCCTGCGTCTCCGCGATCAGGCTGCGCTCCGGAACGCCGTGGCGCATCAGATAATCGCGGCCCACGCCACCCTCGCTGAAATGCGGATCGGCTGCGGACCCACCGGTTGTGATGACCACGGGCGCCACGCCCCGGTGAAATAAGTCGAGAGCATGGTCGAGACGCGCTCGCAGCACCGGAGACGGCCGGCCCGAATACTCCGCGGCGCCGAAGACCACAATTGCATCCGCGGCATGAGTTTCCTGCAAAGAGGCCGTTTGCACGACTCGAACCGCTGTAATTCCCAGCACCAATAAAACTGCCGCTGCGGCCAAAACCAACAGACGAAACCACCAGCGTGGTCGCGAAGGCTGGTTGGCGGGCGCATCGGTCATTCGTCGGCGTTTATCCTCGGCCGTTCCATCGGTGCGGATTCATCCTTGCGCGAAGAAGCTGGAAATCTCGTCGGCAGGAATCGCGCCTTCGCGAATGATGCGCCAGCGCGCGACGTCGTCGCTCAAATCGACGATGGTCGAAGCAATGTCCCGCGGAGAATCGCCTCCATCGACGATGATGTTGAGGCGGCCCTTGAGTTGCTCGCGCACTTGCTCCGCCGTGGTGCACTCCGAGGCGCCGCTGAGGTTCGCAGACGTAGCCGTGATGGGAATGGCGGCGGCCGTCACCACGGCGAGCGGAATTTTTGCGTTCGGCACACGCAGCGCGACGTTGCCGGTATTAGCCGTCACTTTCAGCGGCAGGCGCGATCCCGCTCTCACGATGATGGTCAGCGGGCCCGGCCAGAATTTCCGCGCCAGCGCGTAGAACTCTTCCGGCAGCGGCTTGGCCAGCTCTTCCGCCTGGTCGGTGCTCTCAATCAGCAGCGACAGCGGCTTGTGGCGCGAACGCGTCTTGATGTCGTAAACGCGCTCCACCGCGCGCAAATTGAACGGGTCGGCCGCCAGCCCGTAAAACGTATCGGTCGGCATGCCCAGCACTTCGCCGGAACGGATTTGATCCGCGGCATATTTCACCAGCGACATTTCAGGGGTCTCGCTACTGATTTTTACAATCTCGACGCGCACGGGCGTTCCCTTCTCTTCTTTTTCAGGCTCGATTTATTCAGACCGCGAAACCTACCATAATACGGCAAAAAACCGCAAGATGAAGGGGCAGCGTATCATGAGTCACCGGACATGATTCGAACTTCGGAATCCCCGCCCCAGCAACGTCTTCGCCGCATTGAAGGCCGCCATAACTCCTTGGTGAAGGAACTGCGCCAGGCTTTCGCTCGGGCCGAACGCACCGACGATGGCAGCTGCGCCATTGAAGGCCTGCGCATCGTAGAAGAAGCCACGCGCAGTGGACTGCGCTTTCGCGCAGTCTTCTTCAAGGAATCGGCACAGAATCTGGCGGAGCGCCTGCTGCCCCAGATTGGCGCGAACGTCGACACGCTCCTGCTTCCGGACAAGCTCTTTGACGATGCCGTTCCCTGCGAGACGCCGCAAGGCGTAGCCGCGCTCGTCCGACTGAAGGAATTCTCACTGGCGGATGTTCTGGAACGCCTGCAGATCGGTCCGGTCATGGTGGTCGCCGGGCTGCAGGACCCGGGCAATCTGGGAACAATCCTGCGCTCCGCCGAAGCCTTTGGCAGCGCGGGCGTGGTGTTGGGCGAAGGCACCGTGAGTCCATTCAATTCGAAGGTGATTCGCGCCTCGGCGGGATCGATCTTTCGCCTGCCGGTCGTCCTGGCAAAAGCCGCAGGCGGCCTGGAGGGGATTTCAGCGCAGTTGCGCGGAAAAAATGTACGTCTGATTGCAACGTCATCGCACAAAGGCACGCCGCTCGATGAGGCGAACTTAACCGGCCCATCGGCAGTATTCGTCGGCAGCGAAGGCGCGGGCCTGCCCCGCGCCCTGCTCGCCCAGGCGGATGAACTGATAGCGATCCCGCACATGCCGCAGGTCGAGTCCTTAAACGCCGGCGTGGCCGGCAGCATCGTGCTCTACGAAGCCGCGCGGCAACGCCGAAACCAGTAACTCCGGGATTGGTACCAGAGCACGGCTTCAGCAGAGTTCGTATCAGAGCGGGGCTTAGGCCGTGCCGATCGAGTCTCGCGAAAGTGTGGGCTTTAGCCCCTGCGGGTCGTCAAAGGGGAGACGCATGGAGTTCTACGCCAATCCTCCCCCGTCCACCACTAACGCCGCGCCCGTAATCCACTTCGCCATCGGGCTCACCAAAAACAAAACAGCATTCGCAACATCCTCAACCGTGCCGACACGCCCCAGCGGCCGATTCGCCGCTTGCCGCATGAACGCGTCCACGTCCTCCCCAAGCTGCATGCACTCGCTGCGCAGCATCGGCGTGTCCACATCTCCCGGGCAAACACAGTTCACGCGGATATTATTCTTGCCGTGATCGATGGCCATCGCCCGCGTCAGGTTCGCCGCTCCGCCCTTGGCCGCGCAGTAAGACGCAGCCCGCGGCCCTCCCTTGAGCGACCACCCCGAACCAATATTCACAATGCTGCCGCCGCCGTTGCGGATCATGTGTGGCACAACTTCGCGTGAGAGCAAATAAATCCCCTTGAGCGTCACATCGAGCGCAGAGTCCCATTCGTCCTCGGTAAGATCGACAATGTCTTTTCGAATGGCAACCCCGGCGCAGTTGCAGACAATATCGACCCTGCCCGAACTCTTAATTGTGGTTTCCACGGCGCGCCGGCACTCGGCGGCGCTGCGGACATCGCAGTTCAGAAAAAGCGACTCGCCCCCGTAGGCTTCAATTTCGGCGGCACTTTCGCGTCCTCTGATGTCGTCAACGTCGAGCAGCGCAACGAATGCCCCCATCTCGGCCAGCCGAAGCGAAATGCCGCGCCCGATCCCCGAAGCAGCTCCGGTAACCATCGCAACCTTGCCCTCAAGCGAAAGAAGCTGGCCGGCGCGGGAGCTGATTTTCTTCGATTGTGTCTTCATCGCGTACCAGCACCCGGTCCAGTGAATGATGTTAATTCAGTCCTGAGCGCGTAGTGATCAGAATCTATCCCATGCACGCCGGTTCAGGGTAATCAATCCAGTCGCTCGGAGCCTAGGCTCACGTACACCTTGCCGGTCTTCGCCGTTGGCTTACAAATTTTATTGCCCAAATTCATCTTGACACCAACCTCTGCCAGTGGGAATCTAGTGCCCCGCTCGGGCAGGAGTTCAAGGCGGGCCACCCGGCTCGGGTTTACCCAGGAGATGAAAATTATGGCAACCTATGTGGCTTTGCACGACCGACGCTTGCAAGGTGGTGTACCCAATCGCCCTCATTTGGGCATCATTAACACCAATGAAACGATTGGTCTGCATTCGGCGTTCATGCAAATCAATGCTTTCGCGCGATGGGGAAAAATCAACGCGCTCTTTATCCTTTGTCACGGCTATGCAGGTGAGAATCAGAAGGCGCAGGTGTGTATGGATGCGGGTGGAATGGGCCTCGAACTCGGAAAAGAAGACGTCTTGCACAGCAACGTCAGCCGGTGGGTAGCCATCAAGAACAAGGTCGACAACATCGTGGTTTACGCCTGCGGAGCTGGCGACACCCAACCCGGAAACGAAGGCACCGAAGCTGACGGTCGATACCTTATGGGCGCTCTTGCGATTCACACCAACGCGACGGTTTACGCCGCCGATAAGATTCAGTGGTACAACACCTATAACGGTTTGAAGGACGGCCGTTTCGACTTTGGCGACTGGGAAGGGCAGCTGTGGGCGTTTCCGCCAACCGGCAGCTCGCCAATTCCGGTCCAGGGAGCCCCGGTCGAGTTTAGCGATGTTATGTCCGGTATTGCTGCGTAAACCTTGCTTGAGTTGCAGCCCTCAACTCTCGAGCGCCTTTGCCGCCGCCTCCAGCGTTCGATCCACGTCCTCGTCCGTGTGCGCCAGCGTGACAATCGAATGCAGCGCTGCCGACGGTGAGGCATACACGCCAAACGGAAACAGCGACAGCACAAACTTCTGAAACGCCGCCCGATCCACGAACTGGCAAAACTCGCGGTAGTCGCGGATCGCCTGCAGGTCGGTAAACATCAACTGAAACATCGGACCAACATTCTGCACGATCGCCGCCATCCCTTTCTGTTCGAACAATTCCCGTAACCCTGCGCACAATCGTTCTGCAATACGCCAGGTATGCCGGAAGGCGGCGTTGTTGTCGCGAGTCAGCACGCGCAGGCTGGCCCGCGCCGCATACATTCCAATGCGCGATCCGTTATGGGTGCCATAATGCAGCACGCCTCCCCACTGCAGCGCGTCCATCACTTGAGCGCGGCCCACCAATGCCGCCACCGGCAGGCCGCAGCCCAGGGCCTTGCCGAAGGTCACAAGGTCGGGAGAAAGTTTGTAGTATTCCTGGCAGCCTCCGGGAGCGATGCGAAATCCGGTCACGGTCTCATCCAGAATAAAAACAATGTCGTTGGCGCGGGCGAGTTCCTCGAGCCCTTTCAGATATCCCTTTACCGGCGGGATCACGCCCATATTGGCCATGACCCCCTCCGTGATGATCGCCGCAATCTGCCCGGGATGATTTTCGACCGCGCGCTGCAGCGCCTGCGAATCATTCCAGGGGACGACGATCGTGTCGTCGAGCGCGCTTCGATTCAATCCTGAACTGTCGGGAATCTTTATCGGATCGGTGCGCAATCCCAGCGCGCTCGGCGGCATCACGTTCGAACTCACCAGCAGATCGTCGTGCCAGCCGTGGTAGTGTCCTTCGAACTTCAGAATCTTCGGACGGCCGGTCACGCCGCGCGCCAGGCGAATCGCTGCCATCATCGCTTCCGTGCCGGTATTGGCAAAGCGCACGCGCTCGGCGTTGCGAACTATGCTTTGCAGCATTTCCGCCACTTCCAACTCCGCAGGCGTTGCCGTTGCAAAGTGGGCTCCGGTGGCGGCGGCTTCGACAATCGCTTCCACGATCTCAGGATGCGCGTGTCCCAGCGGCAGCGCGCCAAAGGCCATCATCCAGTCGATGTACTCGTTGCCATCGACATCGAAAATACGCGAGCCGCGCCCGCGTTCCATGAAGATGGGATACTTGCCGAAGTTCGCCGGTCCTCGCGACGACGAACTGCTGGCCTCCACGAGTACGCCCACCGTACGCTCATAGACCTGCCTCGACTTCTCGGTGCTGAAAGTCAAATCGGACCTCGAGTCTCCGCCGTAAGCTGAGAGACTTGCCTCGGTTTCGACTTGCTATGGTACAGCACAGTCTGGCTGGAAGCCCCTCTTATCCTGCTTGTGCGTTCCTGCCTGCGTCGTAACCGTTACCAAAATCTGCGTGCAATTTCCGGCTCCCCAGGCATTCTTACTGCGAATGGCCGCAGCCCTCGAAACATCTCCCGGCGAGAGAGGCGTATCCCCCCAATGGTTGGAGTCAGGCTTGAACCGAGAGGTTTAAAGTATGAAGAACTCAATTCTTGCCGCAGTTTCGCAACTCAGACGATTTGCTCTGAGACCGTTTTTCCCCTGCCTCGTCGCCGCTTCCCTTTGTTGGGGCGCGGCAGCCGGAGCTCAAGACAAGCCGCTTGAACCTTCCCATATCGCTGGATGGGTGGTGATTCCAGTTAACGAATACCGCGTGCTGCGGGCCAAAGCCTACCCGGTCGAGCACGATCCCGAACCGCCTCCCCTGGACGCCACACTGACACGGGTTGACTATGACCTGCACGTGACCGGCGATCTGGCTGCCGGACGCGCCAGCCTGACGGTCGATGTGTTGAAAGACGGTTGGGTGCGCGTGCCCGTGCCCGCGGGTCTGTTGGTCCGCGAGGCCCGGCTCGAGGGCAAGGAGATTTCGCTGGTACCGGGCGCGTCCGGCAAGGGTGGAGCGCACGTTTCGGCGCTTCTCTCGCACGCCGGCCGCTTCGAACTGCTGCTTGACGTGGATGTCCCAGTCACCTCGTCCGCAGGGGACGAAAGCATTTCTCTACCCTCCACCGAATCGGGCGTAACTCGCGCTTCGGTCATGCTGCCGCGGCAAGGCATCGATCTGAGAGTCGGCGGAGGATTGCTCTCCGAAAAGTCGGAGACCTCCGGCGAAACCAAATGGCAAGCCTACGCGCGAGGAAATGAGGCCCTGACCTTCACCTGGCGAAAGAAGACAGAAGACCACCACGTCGAACTGCCGCTTCGTCTACGCGGTTCGCTCACCCAACTGACCAGCCTGGCGGAGGATTCGACTAGCATTTCTGCCGAAGCGAATTTCGAGATCGTGCAGGGCGCAGCCCGCGAAGTGCGCATCCACCTTCCCGAAAAAGTGACCATCAACCAGGTGTCCGGCGCGATGGTGGCCGACTGGGAGATGAACAACGGCGAACTCGACGTGACCTTCCTCGAGCCCGTCGAGCACAGCGCGCGTTTTGTCATCAGTGGTGAGACTCGGCTTCCACGCGACGGCGTCATCGACATTCCTCTGCTGCGGCTACTGAACACGGAACGCGATACCGGAGGAGTCGCCGTGGAAATTCTTGGAGCCGGCGAAATCAAAGATCAAAAAGCGCAAGGCCTCGAAGATGCCGACGCCACCGATCTCGGTGAGATGGTCGCGAGTCGCCAGTCGCCCGCGCTGGTCGCTTTCCGTGCCCGATCCGGCGCGGCGGGCGCAACACGCTCCTTGAGTGTGAACGTCGCGCGCTACGACCAACAGGCGGTTCTGATGGCGAACATTGAAGAAGCTCGCTATCGGGTGCTGATGAGCTCCGACGGAAAAGAATTAGTGCAGGCGCGCTACGCGGTTCGAAACAACCAGCGCAACTTTGTGAAAGTCACGCTGCCCGCAGGAGCCACGGTCTGGAGCGTTTCGCTCGCTGGAAGACCGGTGCGCCCCGGACAATCGCCCGACGGGAGTTTGCTGTTGCCGCTGGAAAAATCGCGCGGTGGAGACGATGCGCCCGCATTCGCCGTCGAAATTCTCTATCTCACCAAGGCAACCGCGTGGCACGACAAGGGCCGCGAGAAAGTAACGCTGCCCGCGCTCGATCTTCCCATTTCCCGCACGGGACTGTTGCTTTACTACCCCCCACTCTTCAAAGTCGCGGCCGAGCCGGGAACGTTTCACACGCAAGCGTATGAGAATCCCGTGTCGGCGGCATTGGAACCGCCCCGCGCAGGGCCAACAGGCGCCGGAAGTACGGGAGCATTCACGTTCAGACAACACGACCGGTTAGAGTCCTTCGCCAAAGCGCAAGCCGGCGAGCTTCAGGAGAAAAAGGACGCGACGCAGGCGCTCCTCGACACGTTCAAAGCCAAGTCTATCTCGGGAAAAGTAACCGGCATTCTGCCGATCAACGTCACGTTCCCCGCATTTGGTCCGTCGATATTCCTCGTTTCCGAACTCACCAGCGAGAATCAGTTTCCCACCGCGGAGTTCAATTTTCAGCATGACAAAAAGGGAGGTGTGCGATGAAAAGCTTATTTATGGTGCTTTTACTATGCTGCTTGTGCGTCGCAGAAGAAAAATCGACGCTGCCTTTGCCTGATCCCGGCAATGTCACGCTGACGCTGGACGAATACAACCGTCTCGTGGCGCTCGCGGCCAAGCCGCCGAAGCGGCCCGATCTCGCGCCACTTCCCTATGCGATCAAACATGCCGAGGTGAAGTTGCACATCGAGAACGACGGAGTGCGCGGAACGGTCGAACTGGAAGGCGAAGTCTTCGGCAAAGGCATGAGCAAAGTTCCGTTGACCAGCGGAATGACCGTACTTGACGCGCATCAAAACGGCAAGGGCGTTCCGCTGCTCCAGGAAAATGGCACGCACCTCGCTCTTCTGCCGGGGCCAGGCGAATTTTCCGTCGCTCTTGATACTGGCCTCCCGTTGAGAATCGAAGCGGGACGCGCTTCCTTCAATCTGCCGGTACCCGCCGCCGGCAGCGTGCAGCTGAAAATGATAATTCCCGGAGACCACACTTTCGCGAACATCAGTCCCGGCCTGATCACCAGCAGGAAATCCGAGAGCGGGCACACCGCAATCGAAGCCACTCTGGTTCCGGGGCAGCCTGCGACCATCTGGTGGACAACGCGCGAAACCGTAACGCCGGCTGCGCCGCGGGAAGTGCGCTTCCTCTCCGACGCGAAGACGCTGATCTCGGTGGGCGAAGCGGAAATGCGTGTGGCCGTGCTCGCTGACATCACAGTCGTACAGGGCGAACCTTCACAATTTCAGGTGGAACTGCCCGTCGGATATGAAGTCACTGGGGTGACCGGAGCAACGCTCGATTCCACAGAAACCCAGTCCGGAATTCTAATCTTGAAAGTGAATCCTCCCGCGCAGCGCAGTCACCAGTTTCTGATTTCGATGGAGCGGTCCATCACCGGCACCAAAGCCGATGCTCCGTTCCTAAGCTTCAAGGACGCGCAACGCGAGACTGGCGAAGTGCTCGTCGAGGGCACCGGCACCATGGAACTGACAGCAAACGAGGGCGGCGCCCTGAAGCGCATGGACGTGAAAGAAGCCAGTCCCTATCTTCGGGCGCTCGCGCACTTCCCGCCGCAGGCGGCGTTTCGTTATCACACCCAGGCTGCTGACTCGCCCGCCCTGGCGTTGCAGTGGGTGCGCTTCCCCGACGGCAGCGTACTCGCAGCCGAGGCCGAGAGCGCAATCGTGACGACGCTCGTCACATCGGAAGGCAAGTCATTGACCGAAGTGAAACTCATTCTCAAGAACCAAGCGCAACCATTCCTGAAAGTGGCGCTGCCCGCGGGCGCTACTATCCTTTCGGCCGATGTGGGCGGCGAGCGTGTGAAGCCGGTGCAAGGCCCGGATGGAAACCGCGTGCCGCTCTTGCGTCCCGGATTTCACCCCACCGGTTCCTACACCGTTTCGTTCGTGTTCATGCACTCCGGCGCTCCGTTTGCGAAAAAAGGCGGCGCCGATCTCACCCTTCCGAGCATGGACATTCCCATCAGCCTGCTGAGCTGGGAAGTTTTTCTTCCGGAGCAATACAAAGTAAAAGATTTTGGCGGCGACGTAATCGCCGCCAATCGTGTGCCTCAGACCTTTCGCGAGGAAGATGCGATTAATGCGCAAAGAAATCGCGACTCGGAAACGTTGAACAACGTTAGAGCGGCCGCCCCTCCAAGCCAAATGGGCGGTTATGTCGTCGATCCCAGCGGGGCCGCCGTTCCCAACGCGCGCGTGACTATCACCTCGGATAACGGAGCGGCCAGGACGGCGCAAACTGACGCTCAGGGCTGGTGGGTCATCCCTGGTATGCCTTCGGGAAACTTCAAAGCCAAAACGGAGATACCAGGATTCAGAACCAGCATATTCAATCTCAACTACAACGCCAGCCAACCGTCGATGTATTCCTTTCCAATCAGCGTTGCGAGCGCCTCCGAGACCGTGGAAGTGACAGTACAAGCGGCGCAGATCCAAACCGGGGCATCGACATTCCACGGCGCCGTAATGGGCGATCTTAACCAGTTGACGCTGTCGCCTCCGGCAGTTGCAGGTCCGCTGAATACCGCCTCCGCCAACGTCCTGAACCTGCAGCGCCGGGTAGCGGGTGTCCTGCCGGTGGCCATCGACGTGCCGCGAACTGGCACTTCATTCAGTTTCGTGCGCCCGCTTGTGCTCGACGAAGAAACGAAGGTGACTTTCAGCTATAAGACCAGGTGAACTGTCAGTGGTCAGTGCGCGGTGGTTAGTGGTCCGTGAGTCTAACTGACCACTGGTCGCTGACCACTGTCCACTAGCCTCTTACGCCAAAGCTCGCGCCCGCACCCAACCTCCGTGCGTTTACCCGATTTTCGCCAATGCCGTAGAATGTTCGTTCGCGAGTAACCAACGCATGAGCAATTCAGGGCTCTGGAAAACGTGGGCAGGCCGCGTCGTCGAAGGAAAATTCCCGCTTCGGCAGTGGCTCGGAGGTTCCGAGCATAGCGCCGTGTTCCTTACGGAGCGTCCGGGACAGCCTTCCTCGAAGGCTGCGATCAAATTGATCGCGGCTGACGGCGCGAAGGCCGAACCTCAACTTTCGCTCTGGCGTGCTGCTGCCCAACTTTCTCATCCGCACCTGATACGCATCTACGAAGCCGGGCGTTGCCGGCTCGAGAACACGCCACTGCTTTACGTCGTCATGGAATATGCGGAGGAGGACTTATCGCAGATTCTTCCTCAAAGGCCATTGGCGCCTGGCGAGGTGACCGACTTGCTCCCTCCGGTTCTGGACGCGCTTTTGTACCTGCACGGCAAGGGATTTGTGCACGGGCGCATCAAACCTTCGAACGTGCTGGCCATCGGCGATCAGTTGAAGCTCTCGGCCGATCAGGTCGTTCCTGCCATTGAGTTGCATTCTGATCGCAGACGACGCGACGCCTATGATGCTCCCGAAACCGCCGCCGGAATTGTCTCCCCCGCGGGCGACATATGGTCAGTGGGGGTTACGCTGGTCGCCGCGCTCACGCAGAATGTATCGTTTGCCGAGCAGGGATCAACCGACCCAGATCTACCGGGGACGGTTCTAGAGCCGTTTCGGGGCATCGCCCGCGAGTGCCTGCATCTCGATCCGAAGCGGCGCTGCTCGATTGCCGAAATCCAGGCGAGGTTGCAACCTGCGGGACGCTCCGTGCCCGCTGGGCCACACCCACCTCCGCCTCCCCCCAGGTCGGTAAAGCGCGGGCCCATCGCCGCCGCCTTACTCGTGATCGCACTGCTGGTTGCGCTCGTCGTTTTCTTCTCTCGCAGCGGTTCTTCTGGTGGGAACAACGCGACCGCGCCAGCCACACCCACACCCGAGCAGCCTTCGACTCAGAGTACGCCTCAACCCCCACCCGGACCGAAGCCCAATCCAGCAGTGATAGATCGATCCCGAGCTTCGAGTGGAGATGTAACATCCCAGGGCGAAGTCGTGCACGAGGTTCTCCCGGAGGTTTCTAAGAACTCTCGGAACACAATCACGGGGACAATCAAGGTGACAGCGCGGGTTGAAGTGGATCCCTCGGGAAAAGTCACAGCCGCGAAATTAAAGACCACTGGGCCTAGCCGATACTTCGCCGGACTGGCTCTGAAAGCGGCGCAGCACTGGGAGTTCGCGCCACAGCCGGGGGCCAGTACGTGGCTCATCCAGTTTCGCTTCAAGCGAAGCGGCGTACAGGCTTCAGCCGAGCGACTCAATCGATAAAAGCAAACTCGCTAGCTCTTGTTGCCCTGGCGCAACTTCCACACAATCTGCCTCACCATACCCAGAAGCAGTTTTGCATCGTAAGCTTCCAGCTTGAAACGCAGGATCAACCAGCGGGCCTTCTTTTCGAACATGGAGTCCGTCCCCGGCTTGATGTAGCCGCTGATCCGCAGCGCCTCGAGCAGGCTCTCGGTAATTTGCTCGGTAGCCCCCGCGGTCGCCGGCTCAGAATCTTGGGTAGCCGGCGGAGGTGGCTTAGTCGGCTCCTCTGTCCGCGCCAATTCGTATAGGCACACCGCAACTGCCTGTCCTAGATTCATGGAAATATTTTGCTGCTTCGTAGGAATATTCAGTAACCAGTGGCAGTGGCTGAAATCCTTGTTAGTGAGGCCGATCTTTTCCGAGCCGAACAACAGAGCCACCCGTTGCGTTTGAAGTTGTTCGCGAATTGCTCCACCCGCATGTTCGTCAAGCCGGCGTACTGGCTGCTGCAACACACGATTGCGCACCGCCGTCGTTCCCACGACAAGAGCGCAGTCGGAGACGGCCGCGGCAACGCTCTTATATTCCTCCGCCTGATGAAGCAAATCAGATGCGCCGACGGCGGAGCGAGCTTCGCGGAATCCCTCCGCGAACGGATTCACCAGCCGCAACCGGTGCGCCCCGAAATTGCTCATGGCACGAGCCGCAGCCCCGATATTCAGAGGATTGCGCGGACGCACCAATACGACCACCAGACTGTCTAGTTCCGATTGGCCAGGCAAGGGCTTAATTCTACGACAGGATGATTCCCGCCGAGCGGTGGCCGAACAACTCGGAATCGGCGTGCAACTCCGCTTCCGGAGCGTCTTTTAACATCGAGGTTATATTGTAAAAAAAATGTCAAAAACGCTCGCTTTGCGCCTATTTCGGGCACAAACGGTTGTAAGCTTCATAGTCGATCCACTTCCGGTCGTCTTTGGGGCCCGGAAGGCTCTCCCGCACGCAGGACAAAATTTATGGGGAACCTGGCTATACCGCTCAGTTCCGCGCGAGCACTCAATCCACCTGCTTCAGCCAAGCCTGCCGGCCGCATCCTCGTTGTAGAGGATGACCCGGCCGTCCAGAAGGCCCTTCGCCGGCTGTTCGAGAGCGAGGGCTACTCCGTGGAAACTCAGGCAGACGGCCGGTCCGCGCTCGACAGTTTTCAAGCTTCCGCGCCCGCCGCCATCGTCCTCGACCTGCGGCTTCCAAAGGTTTCCGGCCGCGATGTCTGCAAAGAAATCAAAGCGACCGCCCCCCACCTTCCGATCGTCGTTCTGAGCGCGGCCAGCGACGTGTCCGACAAAGTCTTATTGCTGGAGTTGGGCGCGGACGATTACGTCACCAAGCCTTTCAGTCCCCGGGAACTGCTGGCGCGGGTGCGAGCCGCGTTGCGCCACACCGCGCGCACGGCCGATGTGCAACTGGTCAGCTTTGGTGACATCTCCGCGGATTTCAAGAAGATGGAAGTCAAGCGCGATGGAGCGATTGTGGTTTTGACCGCCCAGGAATTTAAGGCCTTCCAATTTTTCGTGCAGAATGCCGACCGGGTCATCGGCCGCGACGAACTATTGAACGAAGTTTGGGGCTACCAGAACTATCCTTCCACGCGCACCGTGGATAACCATATTCTCAAACTCCGCCAGAAACTGGAGAGAGACCCATCCAGCCCCGTACATTTCCGCACAGTACATGGCATGGGATATAAGTTTGTTCCCTGATCCTTGTGAACCCGTCTCCTGAATCCGTGCCCCATTCTTCCCCCGCTGATTCCGGCGGTGCATTTTCACACCTGCGGCTGCGTACGCGTTTTCTTCTCTCCATGCTCCTGATCACGACCGGGCTCACCACCACCAGCCTGCTCCTGGTGCAGCGCAGCATTCGGAAAAACGTCCGGCAAAGCATCGCCATCAATCTCCGTGATTCGGTCGCTGCCTTCCAGGACTTTCGCCACGAACGCGAAACCATGCTGACCAACGACGTGGCCCTGCTGGCCGACCTTCCTATTACACGCGCGATTATGGGCAGTCCCGATCCCGTCACCATCCAGGATGCGTCGCAGGACATTTCGCAAATCGCGGACAGCGACCTTTTTGTGCTGGTCGATCATCGGGGTCAAGTCGTCGCGCTGCATACCAAGACTCCCGGATTTACCAGCGAGGCGGCGGAAAAATATTTCCAGCAGTCGCTGGATGAGGATCGAGGAGAATCCAGCCACTGGTGGCTGGGAGACCATCATCTCTATCAGACTTTTATTCAACCGATCTATCGCGGCACGCGCACCGACGGAACTCTGCTCGGCTTTCTCGTCATCGGCTATGAAATCAACGATCGCATGGCAGCCCAAGTCAGCAAAGTAGCGGGCAGCGAAGTTGCTTTTTCCTGCGGAAACGAAATCGTCGGCACTACCTTGCCACCGGCCCAGGTGCGGAGCGGCAGCATTCAGAATTTGATCGCCGGGTCTGTCCACGATGACCCGCGGGATATCGAAATCGGCAACGAAGGCTTCCTGGCCACTTCCCTCGTTTTATCGGGATCGACATCCACTCCAGTGCGCCTGAGCGTGCTCGGTTCCTACGATCAAGCCACGAAGTTCGTCGACCAGCTGAATCGTTATCTCCTTCTGCTCGGCCTGGCTGCGATTCTGGTAGGCAGTGGACTGATGTTCTTCGTCTCTGACACTTTTACGCGGCCATTGGGAAGTCTGGTCGCCGGCGTACGCGCCCTGGAAGCGGGAGATTTTCATCATCCCCTCGATCGCCGGGGAGGAGATGAAGTTGCCGAACTCACTCGCGCCTTCGATCGCATGCGCGCCAGCCTGCTGAAGAGCCAGCGCGACCTGCTCGAGTCCGAGCAATTGGCCACTATCGGACGCATGGCCAGCTCGATTTCGCACGATTTGCGCCATTCTCTCGCTGCCATCGTAGCCAACTCGGAGTTCCTGTGCGACAGTCACTTGACTCCCGCCCAGCGCGAAGAGCTCTATCAGGAAGTTCGATCTGGCGTGAACCTGATGACGGACCTCATCGATTCTCTGCTTGAATTCGCCCGCACCCGCGAATCGCTGACTCCCGCCTACGCCAATCTGTCGGAAACGATTCACCGTTCCGTTCAGGCGGTCCGCCTGCACCCGCGACATCACATCCGGTCGATCAATTTAGTGTGCGGGGCGCAAATTTCAGGATGGTTCGATCAACGCAAGCTGGAGCGTGCTTTGTATAACCTGCTCTTGAATGCTTGCGAGGCTGCCCCGCCGGTAGGAGGCAACGTCGAAGTGACGGCCTCTGAGACGGCAGGTTCCATCACGATATCGGTTGCCGATAACGGCCCCGGCATCGCCGAATCCATCCGCGACCGGCTATTCCATCCCTTCGTCAGTTATGGCAAGGAGAACGGAACCGGCCTGGGCTTGGCGGTGGTGCAGAAGATCGTTCAGGATCACGGTGGAGAAATTGTGATGGAGCGTACGTTCCTGGGCAAAACGGTCTTCCGCATCGTATTGCCCGGCCGCGCGCAGGATTCCTGCCAAAGTTCCAGCGAGTCCACCATGGAACTGTCTTCGCTTGTGCCCGCACAGCGGGAGAACGCAGGTCAGAATTCAATTTCCCATCCGGGCTCGTAGGCGCAGTCCCCTCATTTCGCACAAGTGCCTGCCCCCGGAATTGTAGGAGGAAGGTGTGGAGAACCTGAAGATTCGCGCGGTTCGCGGGACCGGCTTGGCAGTCGCCTCTTTAGTTCTATTGGGAGCACTGGGCCGGGCGCAAGATGCGCCCGCGACCGTTTCAGCAGCGCCCGGCGAGAGCGGAAGCGCTGTACGTGACCTGCAGGATCAGGTCCATGAACTTCGAAGCCTGGTGGAAGCCATGCGCGCCGAAAATGCCGAGTCCCGTGCTGAGATGCGCCAGTTGCGCCAGGACCTGCAAGCCACTCGTGCCCTTCTGGAACGGCCTGCGATGCCCCCCGGCAGCGAGCCAGGAGCGGTGACGGCCCAATCCTCGCCGCCCCCGGAAGAAGAATCGCGCGTCACGTCGGACACATATGCGCCTCAATCCGGAACCCAGCTCGCACAACGGGTTCAGAAGCTGGAAGAAACCACTTCGCTCATTGGTTCAAAGATCGACGAGCAATATCAAACCAAGGTTGAAACTGCTTCCAAGTACCGTGCGCGGCTTCACGGCATCGTTCTGATGAATGCCTTCCGCAATGTCGGCAGGTCCGACGATTTGGATTTCCCCAACTATTCCGAGTCCGTCCGCGCAGGCTCGCCCGTCGCGAATCTGGGAGCTACGCTGCGCCAGTCGGAAATCGGCTTTGAAATCTTCGGCCCGACCGTCGCCGGAGCTCGCACCTCGGCGGAAGTTCAACTCGACTTCGCCGGCGGATTTCCGGCAACCGGGAACGGCGTTGACTTCGGAATCGTCCGCTTGCAGACCGCAAACCTGCGAGTCGATTGGGAACACAGTTCTATCGTTGCGGGCCAGGATGCCTTGTTCATTTCGCCTCTCTCCCCCACATCGTTCGCATCGCTGGCCACTCCGGCGTTCGCCCTCGCCGGAAATCTCTGGGGATGGACACCGCAACTTCGAGTCGAGCACCGCTTCGCGATCTCCGACCAGCAGACCGTAACCGTGCAGGCGGGAGTTCTCGACAATCTCGATTGGGAGTATCCCCGCGATTCGTTTTATCGTTCAGCGCAAGCCGGGGAACTGTCGGGACAGCCCGCCTACGCCTTCCGCACCGCGTGGTCGTGGCCGGTGCTGGACCATCCTCTCAGCTTCGGCGTCGCCGGCTACTATGGCCGCCAGAACTGGACCTGGGACCGTTTCGTCAACGCCTGGGCCGGCATGGCGGACTGGCAGGTTCCCATTTTTTCCCGCTTGAATCTCTCGGGTGAGTTTTACCGCGGGCGCGGTATTGGCGGTCTAGGAGGCGCCATCGGCACTTCGATTCTGTACGGAGGAAACCCGAGTGCACCGTTTACTCCAATTCGCGGGCTCGACACCATGGGCGGATGGAGTCAACTCAAATTCCAGGCGACTTCCAAAATTGAATTCAATGGAGTATTCGCCGAAGACAACGCTTTTGCCGGCGAGGCCCGCGGCTTCGCCACCGATCAAAATAACTTTGGCCCGATTCTGGGAAGAAATCGCGGCCTGCTGGGAAACGTTGTTTTTCGCCCACGCTCCGACCTCCTGCTGTCCGCTGAACTCAGACGATTGCGCACATTTCCCGTCTATGAAAGTAGCACCGTGACCAATCAGGTCAATTTGTCCCTGGGGATTTTATTTTGAATTTTATTTTGAGTTTGATTGTAAAGACTCGCTCAATTCACCGCGGGCCGTTGCTCTTCTTCGCGCTGGCAGCGGCAACCCTCAGCGCCGCCGGACAGGATACCGCGCTTAAGGCGCGCGTGGAATTGATCAGGAACGGTCATGCCCTGAGCAACGCATCCAAGGCCGTCGTCTGGTTGACCCCGGTAGGAGCGACGGTCGAGCTGCCTCGGCAAAAAATGTCAGAGATTCCGCAACTGATTCAGAAAAATAAGATGTTTCATCCGTCGCTTCTGGTGATTCCGGTGGGCGGCAAAGTGGAGTTTCCCAACCACGATCCCTTTTTCCACAATGTGTTTTCGCTGTTCGAGGGAAAGCGTTTCGATCTCGGACTCTATGAGAGCGGAACCACGCGCTTCGTTCAATTCGACAAACCCGGCGTTTCTTTCATCTTTTGCAGTATCCACGCTGAGATGAGCGCCGTGGTCATCACCCTGACAACTCCGTACTATGCCGTTTCAGATTCGCACGGAGACGTTATCATTCCCAACGTTCCTCCGGGCCGCTATGCACTGCAGGTATTCCACTCCTCGGTCGCTCCCGACGCGTTGCGCGCCTTCAGCCGGGAGATCACGGTGGCTCCCGGAGTGACATCGCTCGGAACTTTCACGCTAGCCGAGTCCGACCTCGCGCTCGCCCATAAAAACAAGTACGGCCGCGATTACGACCGCCCCGACCCCGACAGCCCCGCCTACGCAAGACCGTGATAGGCAAGGTTTCAAGGTTTCAGAGTCTCAGGTTTCAAAGTTTAGCTTTCAAGGTTTCACGGTCAACAAGGCCCGGGTCGTTGAAACTTTGAAACTTTGAAACTTTCACAAAACTTTGAAACCCTGAAACTTTGAAACCTTGAAACTTTCAGACAACAGAGAGGGCGTGCCGTTAAGCACGCCCTTCCCGCCTCTGTTACTGCACTGCATTTACAACAACTCTGTCTACATCAAGTTGCTGCTTCCCTCAGAGACTTACGTCTCCAAGCTTTTTAACGAGCTTATTAGCGATGACCGCCGCCATGCCCTCCGCCGCCGGAATGGCCGCCACCGCCAGAATGTCCCCCACCACCAGAGTGTCCGCCGCCACCGGAGGAATGTCCGCCGGAAGAATGTCCACCGGAGTAGCCTCCACCCCTGGGCGCCGAATAGTGTCCGCCGCCGCTCGGTCCTCGACTGCCACTGTAGCTCGGCACTCCGCGTGAACCACCGTAGTTAGGCGAGCCGCCGTAGCTCGGGGCGCCGCGCGAACCGCCATAACTCGGTGCGCCTCCGTAGCTGGGTGCGCCGCGATTTCCGCCGTAGCTGGGAGTCGCGCCGCGCGAGTAACCGCCGTATCCGCCATAACCACCGTAGGGAGCTCGCGCGATTGGCTGCCGCATATCCAGTTGCGGACGCGCGGACGATCCACGCCCGTAACTGCCGCCCGGGTAGGCGCTATTGCCTCGCGCTCCCATCGAACTCGAATTCGGTGCAGTCCGATTCCAGTAACTGCCGGAGTTGCCGCGAGCCGCAGAGGAGCCTGTTCCGCTATAAGCCCCTCCGTTATAAGCCCCGCCGCTCCGCGTCGCCTGGTTGCCAGCAGACGAAGGTGGCGTGAACGGCCGGTATCCCCCGCCATTGCTCGGGAATTGCCCGCCGCGCTGCATATTTGACGAGCCAGTATTTGCAGACCCCATGGAGGGACGCATACTGCTGGGCGCAGTGAAGCTTCTGTTACTGAAGCTGCGGTTACCCGCCGCGCTCCGATTCGCGGAGTTGTTCATTTCGCGTCCACCAAACGTCCCTGCGCTCGGTTTCTGCATCGAGCTAGTCGCGCTCGCGCCGCGGAAACCGGCGGACCCTCCAGCACTCATTCGGCCGCCAGCCGGAATTGCACCCACATGGCTCTGCGCCATCGACTGCCGCAGACTCGCGGTCTGCTGCTGGAACGACACCGGCCGCGCCATGTTGCTGTGCGCGGAACCCACGAATCGCTGCGATCCGCCACCACGCATGGTAGATGGCGCTGCCGCCCGCCCGCTCGCCGACAGGCTGGCCCGGGAGGGAACGACCGGCAGATTGCCCGCCATCATGCGCGCTCCGCTCAACTGCTCGCGGCTCGCTCCAACAGCTGTCACCCTGCCTGCGCCGAAGCGACCTGCATTCACCGTCGAAAGCGCCCGGCCCACGTGGTTGTCATGCAGGTTCGCGATATTCGAGTACCGCATTCCATTGTGTAGCGGCGCGAATCCTCCGTAGCGGTTATAGCCGTTAGACCCACCGCGGAAGCCGACCACGCCGAAGCGTCCACCATATCCGCCCCACCACGGATGGAAAAAGTCGCAAGGCCCAATCGGAAGCCATCCGAAACCGCCCCAGCCGCCGAATCCAACTCCGAAGCCGAAGCCTCCGCCCCAACCGTAGAACGATACGTATGCAGGCGACCAGAATGGACGGTAGAAGCCTCCGGTATCGATCGGCCCAGGCCACCAGGCCCATGCACCCCCGTACGGAAACCAGCGGCCATAATGATACGGCGCCCAGCCCCAGGGCTCGTAGCCAACCCAAGTCCAGCCGTAGTAGGGCTCATAAGTCCAGTTGCCATTGCGATACGGAACCCAGCCATCGGGCTCGTTCGGAACCCAAACGTCGCCGTAGTCGGGAACATTCTGCCATCGGCCATAAGCGTCGAGGTCCTGCGCTCCGGTGTAGTACCGGTTCGTATGCTGCCAGGAATTCGCGTTGCGGATCATGTGATCCCGGTCGCTATTCCAGCGATCCCAATCGTCACGATCGGTAGCCGGGGAAATTTTGTACTGTGCGTCCTCGGCATCGCCGCGCACCGTCGCCATTTCTCCCTCGTGCACTTCCGTGCTGCCCTGCGGAGTGGCGATCTGGGCTTCACCTTGCCGCACGATCACGACTGTATCCCCATCGGGCCGCACTTCAATGCGGAAGACGCCATCATGATGCGAAGGATGAATCGACACGTTCGGCGTATCGATCTCAGGTTCGGATTCGCTGTCTTTCGAAACGCTGAAAGTCGCAATACCCTGGGCCACCTGAAGTTGAATCGTTCTTTTTGTGAGAGTCGCCAGATTGACCTGCGAGTTCGGGCCCAGACGAAGAATGTTGGCGAAGTCGAGTTCAAGCTCCGCTCGCGCGTTGTCGCCCGTGGAAACCTTGTCGCCGGTCATCGCCGGCTGATTCAGCGTTGCTGCCGACCAATCGCCCGAGTCGCCGCGCTGCGTGGAGACGTCACCATGAATCAGGCTAATGCGCGCCACCCCCTGATCCGTCTGCGCTGGAGCTTCGCCCGTCGGTCCACCGGGCTGGGCTTCGCTTGGCTGAGGCTCAGTTTCGGAAGGCTGATCATCGTTGGGCTGTGCATCGTTGGGCTGTGCATCGCCGGGTTGCGGGTATCCCATTTGGCCGCTATTCTGCTGGGAATAATTCGGCTGAGCGCTGGGATTTGGTGCCTGACCGATCTCCATGGGAGCACTGGGCTGATCGGAGGGCGCCGGCCCTTCGTCGGTCGTTTGCGCCAGAGCGCCAATCGACAGCGCCCCCGATAGCGCTAGCGCGACGCCTGCCAAACTTGTAAGAAACCTGTTTTTCATAACCACCTCTGGGACCGGGACACTTGCGATATCAATGCGTATCCAATAGGAATTCTTCCGTCAAGGTGAGGGCAAGTGCCGTGCCAAAGGGAGGAAAAGGGGGATACTGCAAGTCGTTTGTTTTCAGCAAGCAGGAAGAGAGATTCTATGGGGCAACCTCTCGATTCCAACGCACTTGGCCACCCTCAGCCAACGGTGGTGGTTTTCGGCCAGTAGCGTGTGCCCCTTGGAATCAGCGTACTCCTGGAAACCCTATTTCGCTGCCGCGCGCTGCGCGAGTTCTCGCCACGTAATGAGCTTAATATTCTGTTCGGCGAGAGCCTGCCGAAACTGGTCGCTGGTGAAAAAGTCGTAGTCGCGCTGCCGCCAGGCCGCGCCCCAACTAGAACGCTCGCGGGTGGCGGCGCGCAGTTCCTCATCGTCGAAGCCGGGATGGATGACGAATTCGGTCACGCCAGCTTGCAGGTTCTTCAGCGCAGTAAGGTAAAAATCCGCCCATTTTTCCGGTGGGATATCGGGCTCGATCGTGACCGTGTGGTCCAACACCAGATCGTTCGGACCAAGGCTCGCCTGCAAATATGGATGGTCGGCAAACCAGTCCCGGGTAACGAAAACCGGCAATTGATAGTCATGCGCGACGCGCAGCATCACCTCAAACAATTCCTTGCCGCTCATGATGAGCCGGTATTGATGCGAATCGAGATGCGTAGGGCGGACGCCCATGGCCAGCGCGCGCTCGACCTGAGCGCGTAGCTCGATTTCGACTTCCTTCGGATTGATTTTCTTTGCACTGGTTTCCTTGGCAATGTCGCCCTCGTTCGGCTCCCAGTCGTGATGGAAATATCCGTTTTGATCGATCAGGCTCGGCACCTTGTCGGCGGCCGCAGCCGGACCCCAGCGGTAATAGATGTGCTCGGCGGTTAGCGTGAGGTGCAGTCCAAAGTCAGCGTCAGGATGGGATTTGGCGTAGTCGGCCATCTCCGGAAACCACGGGCACGGCACCATGAGGCTCGCGGAACTAATCGTGCCGCCCTCGAGAGCTTTGATGGCCGCAGCATTTACGGCATGGCTTTGGCCGAGATCGTCGGCGTGTACGATGATGAGCTTGGTGCCGAGAGGATACCCCAGGCGGTCGGCTAGAGTTTGCGCAGAGAGTTCAGCGCAGAGATTCGAGAACACCAGGCCAAGCAGCAGTGGTATGAAATGAGCCAAGACAGCATGAGGCGAGACATCGGCCGCGGTCCTCAAAATTGCCGGCCTTTCGCAATCATCACTTCGCCTTCCCACCGCCACTGCCTAAATTTTTTCTTGACTGCGCTCCGTACCAAATCGTAGAGATAACGACACGCGTTCTCTTCACTGAGTACAAAACAATGTACGGAGTACCTCCGATTACTAATTCGCGGATTCCGCGTTCTGCTCCCGCACGGCCCAGATTAGGATGAAGTCTTAGAGCTTCGACTACGGCGACGATCCGGGTGGTCAGCCGCGCCGCTGCTTCGGGCTTATCTTTGGCGACGTAAGCGCGAATCTCCTCCAGTCGCGCCCTCGCCATGCGAGACCAGACGATTTCTACCGGCACTGCGGCTCGTCATCGTCATCGTGATGCTTGCCGCAGGCGCACTCAGGTGGCGGAATCTCACGATTGGTGCCCCAGGAAAGCAGCCAAGCCTTCATGTCGTCGTGTCTTATGTAATGGCCGGACTTGACCTGAACGTCCGCCTGACGGATCTCAGCCAGCATCCTCTCTTGATCCCCCACGTAGGATTCGACCGCATCCGAGACCAGAAAATTAGAACTTCGCCCGGAAACCTTAGCCAGATTAGCCAGCCGCCTCTTGATCTCTGGCTTCAGCCGAATGCTCAGGGTTGCACTAGATGTGTTCGCCATGAACACATCCTATCACGCGACCGTTGAAATTGGACTAGGCGCAATGCGCCGAGTTCCAACTGAACTCCCTCACGCCCCTTTGTCGGCCTCGTCGCTAATGCCGATTTTCGAGAGCCGATAACGCAATGCGTTGCGCGAGAGACCCAGCAGGCGCGCGGCCTGGCTCTTGTTACCGTTGGCGCGGCGCAGGGCTTCCCGGACCATCTCATCTTCCCACTGTTCCAGCGTCATGCCGTCGGGAAGGAATCCGCCGGGGCTGTTTGCCGCCTTCGAGGGACGAATATCGATGTGGATATCGGAGGGGCCAAGCACACTGCCTTTCGCCAACGCACAGGCGCGCTCGATAATGTTCTGCAACTCGCGGACATTCCCGGGCCAGTGATAGTTCACCAGAACCTGCACCGCCTCCGCTGTAATGCCCTGGACTGGCTTGCCCGATTCCCCGGTAAAACGGGAGATAAACAGGTTCACGAGATCGGGAATGTCTTCCTTGCGCTCGCGCAAGGGCGCGATATCGATGGGCACGACGTTCAAGCGATAGTAGAGATCTTCACGGAATGTACCCTGCTCGAGCGCCTGCCGCAAATCCTTGTTCGTGGCTGCGATGAGGCGCACGTCTACCTTCACCGTGCGCGTTCCGCCAAGGCGCTCGAACTCCCGCTCCTGCAGCACACGCAACAGCTTCACCTGGGTAACCGGCGGCACGTCGCCAATCTCATCGAGGAAGAGCGTTCCTTTATCCGCCAGTTCGAACTTGCCGGGCTTGCTCGCGACCGCACCCGTGAAGGCGCCCTTTTCAAAGCCGAACAATTCACTCTCCAGTAAATTTTCTGGGATCGCCGTGCTGTTGATTTTCAGAAACGGACCAGACGCGCGGCGCGATTTCTCGTGAATGGCGCGCGCGATCAAATCTTTTCCCACGCCGCTTTCGCCGCCCAGAAGCACGGTGGAATTTGTGGGTGCAACACGCTCCACAGTAGCCAGCACCTCCTGCATCCTCGGGCTGCGCGCCACAATGTTGGGGTGCGAATAGCGCTTGCCCAACGCCTCCCGTAAAGACCGATTCTCTTCGCGCAAGTTGCGGACGTCCAACTCTTTGTGGATCACCATCCGCATCTCGGTCAGCGAAAACGGCTTTAGAACGTAGTCGCTCGCCCCCGCCTTCATCGCGTTGACGGCGGTCTCGACGCTGCCGAAGGCGGTCATCACTACCACGGGCAGCGCGGCGTTCTGGCGCTTGATGGTTTGCAGAAACTCCAGGCCGTTCATGCCGGGAAGTTTGAGATCGGTTAATACCAGATCCACGGGATTTTCGCGCAGCAGCTTCAGGCCAGTCTCTGCATCTTCGGCCGATAACGTGGTGAAGCCGTCGTCGCCCAGGTTCAACTCGAGCAGGCGGCGCATCTTGGCTTCGTCTTCGACAATCAGAATTGCCGGCATTCGCGCGCCTTCCTCGAGTGCGTGCATCTCACGAAATCACCAGATGAGATGTTTCCCCCACCGCGCTATTGTCGCTGGCCACGGGGAAAAATATTACGAACCGGGCGCCCGGACCGGATCCGCCTGGGCCTGATTCAACCGAGGCTGGGTCAACCGGGCCTGATTCACTCCGAACTCGATCGCCGTCGCCGGAAGCAGCACGCGGAGCTTCGATGCGGATTGTGCCGTGATGCCCGTCAATAATTTTTGAAACAATGGACAGACCCAGCCCCACTCCGCTTTTCTTCGTGGTCACGAATGGGTTGAAGATTTGCTCGCGCAATTCCGGCGGAATGCCCGGCCCAGTATCGGCAATGCGAACTTCGACTCCCTCGGTGTAGTCGCCATCCCGATCCACAGCCTGCGACTTCCTGACATAGACCCGCAGCGCGCCGCCGCTCGCACTCATGGCATCGTAAGCGTTCTGCACAATATTGACGAATGCCTGCTCGCACAGACTCTCATCCATTGGGACAAGCGGAAGATCGGGCTCATATTCTTTCTCCACCCGCACCCCGGCCCCTTTCCACAACTGCCCAACATCGTTCAAGGCACGATCAAGAACAGTAGTAATGTCCTGCGGCGTCAGATCGGCATGCAGCGGCCGTGCGAAATCCAGGAAGCGCGTGACCAGCGCGCCGAGGCGATTCGTCTCGGTCGAGATATATCCCGCAAGTTCCGTAGCCAGAGGATTAGAGTCTCCGAGTTTTTGGGTCAGCATCTCCGCCGAGCCTTTGATCACACCCAGGGGGTTACGGATTTCGTGAGCCAGGCCGGCAGAGAGCTGACCGAGCGCAGCTAGCCGCTCCGAGCGCCGCGCCTCGGCCTGCGCCTGTTCCAGGCGGCGGTTGGTTTCGGCGAGAGTCTCGGCCAGTTCCTGATAGCGCTGGGTCTGGCGCCGGCTCTCGACAACGAAGCGGTTCACAACCATGGCGGCAAGGAAGAAAAAAACGATGCGGATCGCAAGCCGTCCATAATCCTCCGCCGTGATCTCGTACTCCTGGAGCGCGGGGTAGAGATAAGCGCAGTAGGCGGTAGAGGCCAGCGAGGTCCAAAACAATGTAGCCCATGGCCCGAAATATTCGGCCGCCGTAACCGCTGGCAAGTAATAGATGGGATAGTAGTAGCTGTTGATCGGTATCTCGCCGGTGTGATCGACCAGCAGAGTGGCCAGAACGATCTTGAGCAAGACGATGTAAGCCGGCCCGCGCCTCGGGAGCCGCGCAATCAGCCAGCCTTCGCTCAACTGGAGAATGCCGAAACCAAGCAAAATGAATTGCTTGTGGTACTCCCGCACCGGCGGCAGGACGGCCAGTGCCGCCAGCAACACCAGCCACAGGATATCCATCCAGTTAATCGCGGGACGCTTGGCCTCGGTCTTTTTCGCTTCGGTCATTCTTCAGCCGTCAGTACGTCGATGAAGCCGTTCACCCCAAAAGACTACGCCGGGAGAGCTTTCGAGTTCTCCCGGCGTTGCCGTAATCAATTGTCTGATCCGCCCGCGCATCTCATGCGAACCTATCACATGTGCCTATGTAGGGACAGCCGCCTCGGCTGTCCGTCGAGCGAGGGTCGAACGAGAGGTGAACGAAGCTGCCCCATTACTTCTTCACTTCTTCGACGGCTTCTCCTGCCTCGGCATGGGGAATGCCGCAAGCAGAGACGTAGCAAGCTACGTCTCTACGAGGGCTGCGGGGCGGTTAGTTTTTCAGCTTTGGACGCTGGCAGGCATCGACGATCTTCTTGGGATCGATCGCGTCCTTGTCCACCTGCTCTTCCATGATTCTTCCATCTTTTCCGATCAGGAAGTTCACGCGGCGCGCCGCCTGGTATTGGTCTTTGTAGATGCCGTACTCGTGGGTTACTTTTCCGCCCCAATCGCTCAGAAGCGGGAACGTCACTCCAATTTGGTCGGCGAAGGCTTTGTTGGCGAAGGCACTATCCATGCTCACACCCAGGACCTGGGTGTCGGCTGCTTCCAGCGCTTTCAAATTCTGCTGGAAGTTTTTCATTTGCTGCGTTCAACCGCCGGTAAAAGCGAAAATATAGAACGCCAGCACGACGTTCTTCTTGCCCCGGTAGTCGCTTAACTTCACGTCTTTGAGGTCGTTGCCATCGAAGTGTTTCAGAGTGAAGTCCGGAGCCATGTCGCCCACCTTAGGCATGCTCGAATCCTCCTTCTTAGTCTGCGCGACCGTTGGTGCGGCGGTCGTTGCCAGAAGCAACCCGGCCAACAACAGCGCTAAGCTCGTCCTTTGCATTCTTGAATCCTCCCACGAGAGTAATAACACCGCATATCCACGTCGCCTGTATGGTACACCGAGAAGTACCTAACAATGTCATGGGACGCATTGCCCAAACCACTGGCAAAACAGTACAGTTCTTTTCGGAGCCGGTTGCACATACAAGCACAGCTCCGCCGTCGGGACCCGAAAGACGCAATGAGCATTGCCACTCTGAACGACATATTCTTCGCAGCGATCGAACGCAATTTGGACCGCATGATGCTGTACCGCGACGCCGGGAAGTGGATGCCGGTCACGTCTCGCGAGTTTGGCCAAGGCGTGGCCAGGACGGCGCGCGCGCTGCATTCCTGGGGAATTCGAACCGGGGATCGCATTGCCATCCTGAGCGAAAACCGACCGGAGTGGCCCATGGCCGACATGGCGAGCCTGTTGCTCGGCGCGGTGACCGTGCCGCTCTATACCACGCTCACCGCGGAACAGACCGCTTTCGTCCTGCGCGACGCAGGTTGCCGGATGATTTTTTTGTCGTCCGAGCAGCAACTGCGCAAGATCCTGTCGGTACTGCCCCAGACGCAAATTGAAACAATCGTGGTCATGGATGCGTTGGAATTCGACGGAGATCGTGCTCCCTTCGCCGGCCAATGCGTAGCCATGAAACAGATCACATCGCAGGGATCGGGGGAACTCGAAGCTGAAATCGAGGGCCGCGCGCGCTCCGTGGGCCCCGGTGATCTGGCTACGATCGTTTACACTTCAGGAACGACCGGCGCGTCCAAGGGAGCCATGCTGACCCACGGCAACATCGCGTCCAACATTGATTATTCGCTGCGCGGCTTCGACATGCGCCCCGGCCTGACCAGCATTTCGTTTCTGCCCCTCTGCCACATCACCGCGCGCCACGTGGATTTCGCCATGCTGTATCACGGCGTGACGCTGGCCTATTGCCCATTCCTGGACCGGTTGGCCGCGAGTCTTTTAGAAGTACAGCCGTCCACTTTTGTGGCGGTGCCTAGAGTTTACGAAAAAATCTATGCCCAGGCCGAGCAGAAGGCCAAGGGTTTCCCTAAGCGTGCCATCTTCGATTGGGCTCTCTCGGTGGGGCAACAGCACAAGCCTGAGATTCTCGCCGGAAAGACTCCCACCTCACGCCGTTGGAAGCTGGCAAACAAAATCGTATTTTCGAAAATCCGCGCCGGCATGGGCGGGCGGGTCGAAACCTTCATCTCTGGCGGCGCGCCGCTGGGACGCGAGCTTGCCGAGTGGTACGCCACCGTCGGCATACGCATTCACGAAGGCTACGGGCTAACGGAAACTTCGCCGGTGATCGCGGTAAACACGCCGGTGAATCACCGCATTGGCACAGTCGGCAAGATTCTGCCCAATCTCGAGGTTCGCATCGCCGAAGACGGCGAGATTCTGGTGCGCGGACCCTCAGTGTTTAAAGGCTACTGGAACCGCCCAGACGAAACGAAGGCGGCGCTGGTCGACGGCTGGTTCAAGACCGGCGACATCGGCAACATCGACGCCGACGGATATCTCTCCGTCACCGATCGCAAGAAAGATCTCATCAAAACGTCCGGCGGAAAGTTTATCGCGCCGCAGCCCATCGAAAATTCGGTGAAACTGAATCCTCTGGTCGGGATCGCAGCCATCCTCGGCGACCGGCGAAAGTTTCCTGCGGTCATCGTGTCTCCGAATTTTGTTGCTCTGGAGGAATGGGCGCGGGAGAACCAGATTGCGTTCGCCTCGCGAGCGGAATTGGTTGCCAATCCGAAAGTGCAGGCACTCTACGAAGGAATTGTCGAAGGCGTGAACGGAAATCTGGCGCGCTTTGAGAAGTTAAAGAAAGTAATGATAGTGGCAGACGAATTCACCCCCGACAATGGCTCCCTGACGCCAACAATGAAACTAAAACGCAAGGTAATTGAAGAGCGCTACAAAAAGCAGATTGATGAGTTATACGCGCAGGCGGAAGCCACCCCGGCTCCTTAGTGCGGGAACCGTATCCAGGGTTCAGTAACGCGAAATACTGCGGGGGAACTACTCAGGGTATTTCTTCTCGAAATCCTTCCATTTCCAGCTACCTTCCAAATAACCACCCAGTAGCACAATCGGAAGGATAATGAGATGGAGCGGAGAATGAAAACGTAAGATACCGGACAGCTCAAGGCCAAGCGCCACGATCAGGCAAGTCAGAAAGGTCGGCAGAACTCCTTTTCGCCAGATGAATCGGTTTCTGCCTCGCACCTTGACCTTAAACCAATCTTGCCTCTCCGCCTCTGTATAGCTTTGGAGCATACCGAAAGATAGCTCCCCCTAGTCCGCATGTCCAGCCCGATTGTTCGCAAGATAGCTCATGCTTGCCGCATTCATTACAATAGAACCATGTCGGACTCACTAATTATCGCCGGCCGCTCCTTCCGTTCCCGCCTGATCGTCGGCACAGGAAAATACAAATCCTTCCAGGAAACGGCGCGCGCCCTCGAAGCCAGCGGCGCTGAAATGGTCACCGTCGCGGTGCGCCGCGTGAATCTTGACCGCAGCAAGGAATCGCTGCTCGACTACATCGATGCCAAGAAATATTTCCTGCTGCCCAACACCGCCGGATGCTACACCGCCGACGAAGCCATCCGCGCCGCGCGTCTGGGCCGCGAAGTCGGCCTCTCCGATTGGGTGAAGCTGGAAGTCATCGGCGATCAGGCCACGCTCTATCCCGACGTGCAGGCTACGCTCGAAGCCACGCGCGTGCTGGTGAAGGAAGGCTTCACCGTCCTGCCCTACACCTCCGACGACATTGTTTTTGCGAAACGTCTGATCGACGCGGGCGCCGCTACCATCATGCCGCTGGGCGCGCCCATCGGCAGCGGCATGGGAATTCAGAACCAGGCCCACATCCGCATTCTGCGCGAGATGATTACCGGCGTGCCGCTGATCGTGGACGCAGGAGTAGGCACCGCATCCGATGCCGCGATCGCCATGGAACTCGGCGCGGACGCAGTGCTGATGAACACCGGCATCGCCAACGCGCAGGATCCCGTGCTGATGGCCGAAGCCATGCATCACGCGGTGCTGGCGGGACGCCAAGCCTATCTCGCTGGCCGCATGCCAAAGAAGTTGTACGCGACAGCCAGCTCCCCGCTGGAAGGCGTAGTGAGATAGCTCATGTGGCGCGGGCGCCCCCGCCCGCGTTTTGACTTACCGCAAAATAAAAAAGGCGGCTCGTAAGCCGCCCTAAAGTCATTCGTGAACGGAATCACAACATCTTTACGCTCTCCACGTGGATCGAATCGCCCATCACCATTCCGGTCGCGGCGATGTGATGTCCTTCATGTCCCTTGAGCGCATCGGGATTATCGACCATCAGGATCTTCTGATCCTTGTCGGTGACGATCACCATCTTCGCGCCCGCGGCCAGGCACTTCTTGGTGCATGCCTCAGCCTTTTCGTTGGCGCCCTTGGCGCCGCACTTGTCATCGCTCACCCAACCTTTGACGGTGGCGGTCTTTCCCATATCGTCAAACGCCATTGCTGTCAGGGCGAACACAAAACATATTGCAAGACATAGCACGAACACTTTTCTCATGGCCGATTCTTCTCCTTTTGAAATTCAGATTGCGGCCCCAAGCCGCAACAACCACATTGCATCAAGATTGTGCCGCCCCTTTCGGAGCGGCCGATCCTCGCTCAGTTGTGAAGTAAAGCAACGGAAATATACCACAGGGGAGCTGCTGGATTGTCAGCCCCTTGTCAAAATGCCTACTGAGAGTTGCACACCGGAAAGCAGCCCGGTTACTTCTTCGCAGAATGCGTTGCGGGCGCGGCCGGTTTAGCCGGAACCGGAGGAACGTAAACATATTCGCCGGGCTTGGCATAGCCCAGTTGCTCGCGCGCCTCTTTCTCAATGGACTTCTGATCGCTCTTCAGCCCCTGGATCTGCTGGGTGTAGCGGTCGTTCTCCTCCTGCACCCGGACAATCTGTTTCCGCAGGGCTTGGTACTCGGCACGCTTCTGCTTGTAGACGACCATTCCATTGTCCCCGAACATAACATGAACAAACAGGCCGCGGCCAACACGGTCACACCAATGGTGGCGATGCGGCGCCGAAGCGCATAGATGCGAGTCGCCGGCGGGCGAAGGCGCTCAATCCACGAAGCGGCAAAGGCTTCCGCTTGCGGCGCGCGCTCGACCATGGCGCGCAAACCGTCCTCAGGACGTGGCAAGCGGGCGATTCTGGACAAAGCTTTTACCATAAGAACTTTCACCTGTAAGAACTTCCCCAGAACGCCTTCACTCGAAAATCCAATGCTTCGCGGCCGCGCTCAGCTTCTCCAGCCCTTTCTCACTGCGCGCTTCCGTGTAGACGCGCACCACCGGTTCAGTTCCCGATAACCGGTAGCAGACCCACGAGCCGTCGCTGAACAATAGCTTCAATCCGTCGGTGCGAACCACCTGGCTGACGGTGCGACCGTTGAAATCGCGCGGATCGGACCGCAACTTCCCAGTGAACTTCGCTTTGACCTCGGGCGTCAAGCGGAAGTTCTCGCGTTGCGGATAGTAGGAACCAACTTGGTTACACACCGCCTTCAATTGTTCGCCCAGAGACTTCCCCCGGCGCGCGACCGCCTCGCAGCACAGCAGGCCGGCCAGCACACCGTCCTTCTCGGGCACGTGATGGCGAATCGACAGGCCCGCGCTCTCTTCGCCGCCGATTGCGATCTTGTCCTGCATGATCAGTTCGCCGATGTACTTGAAGCCGACCGGAGTCTCGTGCAATTCCACACCGTGTCGCTCCGCCAGGGCATTGATCAGATTGGTGGTCGCAACGGACTTGGCCACGCCATTCTTCCAGCCACGGCTCTCGACGAGGTAGTCAAAGAGCAGAGCAATCACGTAGTTGGGCTGCAGGAACGTTCCGTCGGCGTCAACAATGCCGAAGCGGTCGGCGTCGCCGTCGGTCGCAATGCCGATCTGAGCTTTGGTCTCGCGCATCTTTTTTCGCAAGTCTTCGAGCAAATGATCGTCGGGCTCGGGAGCGTGTCCGCCGAACAGCACGTCGCGATAGTCGTGCACCGTAGCCACTTGCAGCCCGGCGTTGCGCAGCACTTCATCCGAGTATCCGCGAGCCGCGCCCCACATGGGATCGAAGACGACTCGCAGGTTCGCCTTGCGAATCACATCGACGTCGATGATTTCACTCAGGCGCTTCAAATAGGCGGGCTTAGGATCAAGCGTTTCCACGTCCGTGGGAGCAGTGGCGTGGCCCACGTCGGACGGCTTGTCATGGGACGGCGAATGATCTCCGGCAGCGATTTCGGCCTCGATCTTTTTCGTCACTTCAGGCAGAGCCGGGCAGCCATCGGGCGTGGAAAATTTAATTCCGTTGTATTCGGGCGGATTGTGTGACGCGGTGAAATTGATCACCCCATCCGCCTTGTTGTGGACAACCGCATGGGCAAACGCCGGCGTGGGCGCGGGTTCGGCAACTATCAGCGGCGCGATTCCGTGCGCCGTCAGGATTTCCTCGGCTATCGCGCAGAAAGTCTCGCCCAGAAACCGCGGATCGCGTCCCACAATCACCCGCGCTCCTCCCGGCTTCTGAGAAGCGATATAGCGGGCGATCCCGCGCACGGCGCGCCGCACGTTGGCAAAAGTAAACTCCTCCGCCAATACTGCGCGCCAGCCGGATGTGCCAAACTTGATTTGCGTTAGCATCAAAGAGTCCTCGCTGCGTCCAGCCAGTGCCCCCGCCCATGGTACGGTCCGACGCCCGAGGGCAGACGGCTGATTTTATATGACCAACAAGCGAATCGTCCTCTGCACCACCGGGTCGGAAGACGAGGCCCGCAAAATCGCGCGCCATCTCGTCGAGCAGCGCCTCGCCGCGTGTGTGAACATCCTCCCCCGGATTGAATCGATCTACCGCTGGCAGGGTAAGGTGGAGTCAAGCGCCGAATGGTTGCTGCTGATCAAGACGACGGCGGGAAAATTCTCAGAAGTGCTCGACGCCATTCGGCAGCTGCATTCCTACGAACTCCCAGAATGCATTTCAATCGACATTGACGATGGCAGTGCAGCCTACCTGGAGTGGATCGACCAATCAACTGCGTAGCCCGCCGCTGCAAACTCTCTCAATGCAGCGCGCGACCGTAATGCCTGCGCAATGCCCAGGGCAACCCTGAATGTGTGCGCAAACCGTGGAAGAGCGGCGCTTCAGCGCCGCGTAAGCGGCGCAAGAAGTAAGAAGGCTTTAGCCCCGGTGCTCACCACTCGCGCGACCGCGCAGGTTCAACCTCCAATAATCCAATGAAAACGCCGGATCATCCGCCGAAGCCTGCTCGGTCAATTCCGCCATAAACTCAGCGCGAAGTTCCTCCGAAGGAATGCTTTCCAAATGCCGCCGCAGAATAATATTACGCACGAATTCGTTGTATTGCCGTGCACCATCGAGCACCGTCGGCGCAGCTTCCATCGACGTCTCGACCTCGCGGAATCCCGCGCTTCGCAGACTCAACGCCGCACTCTCCGCATTCTGAAAGAGCCACGGCTCGCGGAAGCCGGCAAAGAACGGCGCGAACTTCGGAGTCGCTGCCAGCGCGTTCGCACGCTCGCGCAGAGTGCCCAGGTTCGGACCGCCTCCACACTGCGCCTCCAGCAGTCCGCCTGAAACCAGCGCCCGCCGCAGGTTTGCGAACAAACGATCGTGGTCGAGCACCCAATGAAATGCCGCTGTGCTCACAATAACCTCGAAGGCGTTCTCAAAGGGAAGGTCCAGCAGATCGCAAGCAACCAGGCTCGGGCGCGAACCGCAGTGCGATTCCAGGTGCTCGCGCGCCCAACTCAGCATGTTCTGGGACAGATCGACGCCGACCACGCGTCCATGTGGCAGCGCGTCGAGCAAGTCAGCGGTCAGCCGGCCAGTTCCGCAACCGGCGTCCAGCACAACTTCGTCGCCTCGCAGTCGCAACCGCGACAGAACTTTCTTGCCCCAACTAACCTGCGGTCCGGAAAGCCGGTGGTAGACGGCAGAATTCCACTCACGCGCAGAAACTTGATTTTGCATGGAAGTCATCGCCGGGCTTTTATCCGCGTTAATCCGTGAATCCGTGGCAAAAAGGTTTTTAAATCGCGTTCAGCGCGCCATCCAGATCGTCGAGAATGTCGTCCACATCCTCAATGCCCACGGATATTCGCACCAGCCCGTCGGTGATGCCGATGGCCTTGCGTCCCTTCGCGCCCAGCGCCGCATGCGTCATGGTCGCGGGATGCGAAATGAGCGTCTCGACTCCGCCCAGCGACTCGGCCAGCGAGCACACGCGGACTTTCTTCAGCATCCGGTTGGCGTTTTTCAGAGAACCCGTCTCAAACGTAATCATCGATCCGAAACCGCTCATCTGACGCCGCGCCAACGCATGCTGCGGGTGATCCGGCAATCCCGGATAGAATACGGCCTTCACTTTTTTGTGCTTCGAGAGAAAATCAGCGACGATGCGTCCGCTGCGGTCGTGAATCTCCATGCGTGCTGCGAGCGTCTTCACCCCGCGCAGCACCAGCCAGCATTCAAACGGAGAAAGAATCGCGCCAGCGGCTTTTTGCAGGAACGCCAACTGCTCGGCGTGCTCCGGCTTCGCGCAAATCACTACTCCGCCCAATCCGTCGCTGTGCCCGTTCAGGAATTTCGTAGTGGAGTGCACGACCATGTCCGCGCCCAACGCCAACGGCTGCTGGAAATACGGAGACATGAACGTGTTATCGACTACCAGCCAGACTTTTTTCCGGCGGCAGATCTGGCTGATGGCCGCAAGATCGCTCAGCCGCATCAACGGATTCGTCGGAGTCTCCACATACACCATCCGCGTATTCTTGCGGACGGCGCGTTCGACATTCTGAGACTCGGAAGTGTCAACGTAAGAAAACTTCAGCCCAAAGCCGGCCATGACGTTGTTGAAGAGCCGCGGCGTCCCGCCGTACAAATCATTGCCGCAAACCACGTGGTCGCCAGATTTCAGCATGCAGACGATTGCATTGATGGCAGCCATGCCGCTGGCGAACACCGGAGCTGCCACGCCGCCTTCGAGCGCGGCCAGATTCTCCTCCAGCCGCGTGCGCGTCGGATTCGACACGCGCGAATATTCATACCCTTTGTGCTCGCCGATTCCTTGTTGAACGTAGGTCGACGTCGGATAGATGGGCACGCTCACGGCGCCGGTCAAAGGATCTGGCTCCTGGCCGGAATGAATGGCGCGCGTAGCAAAACCTGGTTGCTTATTTTTTTTCATGAACCTGAAGTTGCCGAGTCTGAATCTGCTAAGTCTGGGGCTGCGAGATGGTAGACCCTAAACGCCGCCCTCGAAAATCTTCTTCGACAAATACCGCTCCGCCGAATCCGGAATGATCGTCACCACACGCTGCCCCCGGCCCAGCTTTTTCGCGACTTGCAGCGATGCGAACACGGCCGCCCCGCCGCTCGATCCCGCCAGCACGCCTTCCTGCGCGGCCAGGGCCTTCACGGTATCGAAAGCGTCGTCATCCATCACCATCATCACTTCATTGCATACCGATGCGTCAAACGTCCTTGGGATGAAGCTGGTGCCGATCCCTTCGACTTTATGCGGCCCTGGCTGCCCGCCGCCCAGCGTAGAACCTTGAGTTTCGACCGCAAACGCCAGAGCGCGCGGCAATTTCTCTTTCACGTAGCGCGCCACTCCCGAAAAAGTTCCCGAGGTTCCGCAGCCCAGCACGACGGCGTCAATCTTTCCTTCCATCTGCTCAAAGATTTCGTGCGCGGTCGTCTCGTAGTGATAGTCGGGGTTGGCCAGATTCTCGAACTGCCCGGCCATGAACGCCCCAGGATCGCTAGCGACCAGTTCCTTCGCCTGTTTGATAGCGCCCTGCATTCCTTCGGCGTCCGGAGTACGAACCACCTCGGCGCCCAGCGCCCGCATAATGATCACTTTTTCCTGAGAAAAATTCTCCGGCACGAACAGTCGCACTTTGTAGCCGCGATTCACGCCGATCAGGGCGAGCCCGATCCCGGTGTTGCCCGCAGTTGCTTCAACGATAGTCCCGCCTGGACGAAGTTTGCCTTCCTGCTCAGCCCGCCGGATGATCCCAATCGCCGCCCGGTCTTTCACGCTGCCACCCGGATTCAGATATTCCAGCTTCGCGAAGACGCTCGCCGACCCGGCCGGAACCATCCGTTTCAACTGCAACATGGGAGTCTCGCCGACCAGTTGGGTAATGTCGTCGGCAACGCGCAGGTGGGACATTTCAGAAGTTTTCGAGGTCACATTACAGGGTACGAGGGACCGTGCAGGATCGTCAATTGCCGGGAGTGCCGCGCGCGGATCTTTCTTTCAGAGCCGTCATGCTTTCAGTGGCGTCATCCCTTCAGACGGCGTCATCCCGAACCTCGGCGCACTTCAGCCGAGGGAGGGATCTCGCGCGGATCTACGCTGGATGCGGCCCCGCGCGAGATCCCCCCGCCTGAAAAACGGCTCCGCTGAAAACGACTTCCTCACTCAAGTTATAATTCCCCGCACCGAAACCAGAAAGGAATCGCATGCGACGCTTCGCCGCCGTGCTGTTGATCCTCAACCTGATTGTTCCCTCGCTGTTATTGGCCGCCGATGACACTACGCTAGTCGGCTACTCGCCTCACTCCAGCCAGACCGAGCGCGAATGGGAAACAAAATTTCGCGCGATCCCCGATCCCGCCAACTTGAAGGAATACATGCGCCGCCTCAGCGCGCGCCCCCATCATGTTGGGTCGCCCTACGACAAAGACAATGCCGAATGGATTCTGGCCCACTTCAAGGAATGGGGACTCGATGCCCACATCGAAACCTTCGATGTGCTGTTTCCCACGCCGAAAATTCGTATCCTGGAAATGATCGAGCCCACCAAGTTCACGGCCAAGCTCGAAGAGCCGGCGCTCGCGGTCGATCCCACCTCGAATCAGAAGTCGGAGCAACTCCCTACCTACAACGCCTATTCCATCGACGGCGACGTGACCGCGCCCCTGGTCTTTGTGAACTACGGACTGCCCGACGACTACGAAAAACTCGACCGCCTGGGCATCTCGGTGAAGGGCGCAATCGTGATCGCCAAGTATTACCACTCCTGGCGCGGCGTAAAACCCAAGATCGCGGCTGAGCACGGCGCCATCGGCTGCCTGATTTACTCCGAGCCGAAAGATGACGGTTACGGAGTCGACAACGTATTCCCGCAAGGCCCGATGCGCAATCCCGATGGCGTGCAGCGCGGCAGCGTGATGGACTTTGCCTCTTCGAATCCAGGCGACCCGCTCACGCCCGGCATCGGCGCCATTCCCGGCGCCAAGCGCTTGTCGCTGAAAGAAGCGAAGAGCATCACGAAAATTCCCGTGCTTCCGATTTCCTACGGCGACGCGCAGCCTTTGCTGGCCGCACTCAAAGGGCCGATGGCGCCCGAAGAGTGGCGCGGAAGTCTGCCGATTTCCTATCACGTGGGACCGGGACCGGCGAAAGTTCATTTGAAAGTGGAATTCAACTGGGACACGAAGCCGGTGAACGACGTGATCGCGAAAATTCCCGGCAGCGTCGCGCCCGACGAATGGATCATTCGCGGCAATCACCACGATGCCTGGGTAAACGGCGCGGAGGACCCGATTTCCGGCCAGGCCCCGCTGCTGGAAGAAGCTCGCGCCCTTGGACTCTTGCTCAAGCAGGGATGGAAACCGCGCCGCACCATCATCTATTGCGCGTGGGATGGCGAAGAACCCATGCTGCTCGGATCGACCGAATGGGTCGAAACCCATGCTGATGAATTGCGCCAGCACGCCGCTGTCTACATCAACAGCGACGGCAACGATCGCGGCACGCTCGGCATGGGCGGCTCGCACACGCTGGAACAGTTCATCAACGGCGTCGCCCGCGACATCGAAGATCCTGAAACCAAGATGACGGTCTGGCAGCGGCTGCAGTTGTCGAAGATTGCGCGAGGCGAAGTCGGCCGACGACCGCAAAGAATTGCGGCAGCGTGCCGATCTGCGCATCAACGCCCTCGGCTCAGGCACGGACTTCACCGCGTTCCTCGATCATCTCGGCATCGCCACGCTCGATCTGGGTTACGGCTGGCGAGGATGAACAGGGCATCTATCACTCCATCTACGACGACTTTTACTGGTACACGCATTTCTCCGACTTCGATTTCGTCTACGGCCGCGCGCTGTCGCAAACGGTTGGAACGTCGGTGATGCGACTGGCCGACGCCGAAATTCTGCCCTTCGATTTCGTGGATTTCGCCGACACCGTCCAGAAGTACACCAAAGACTTGGAAAAATTGCTGGCCGATAAGCAGGAAGAAATTCGCGAACGCAATCAGGAATTGGACGAAGGCGTTTTCAAAGCGACGCTCGATCCGCGGCGCCCGACAATCGCGCCGCCCCGCGAAGAGATTCCTCCACACCTGAATTTCGCGCCCATGCAGAACGCGGTCGAGGCGTGGCCCGCAGCGCCGAGCACTACCGTCAGGCGCTGATCGCAAATGCAAGCCGGCTCTGGACGAGGCTCAGGCAGAGTCGCTGCGCGCATTGAACCAGCAACTGATCGAGAGCGAGCGCAAACTGACCAACGAAGACGGCCTGCCGCGCCGTCCCTGGTACAAGCATCTGCTCTACGCTCCCGGCGTTTACAGCGGATACGGCGTAAAGACCGTGCCCAGCGTGCGCGAAGGCATCGAACAGAAGAGATATGCGGAGGCGGAGCAGGAAATCGTGCGCGTGGCGAAAGCGTTGCAGGACGAATCGTCGTCTGATCGAAACGGCGGCGCAATTGCTGGAGCACCCCTGATCGGAGTGGCGTTTGCACGCAGGCGTTTTTCTGACCACGGCGACGCGGACTTGATCGAAGAAATGCCTACTTGCCGGCGCCTGCCGCACCCGACTGCGCGCCCGCGTAATACCCGCTCTTGGTGCGCACCATCAATTTGCCGTGTCCTTTGGCCCTGGCGTCGACGCGGATCTGCCGAAAGCCGCCATTCCCCCTGGGATTGGTCGGCTGGTAGCCAATCGTATACTGATTCCGGATGTCGCGCGCCACCGTGCGGCTGATTTCGTCCACTTCATCGAGCGTCTTGGGAAAGAAAGCGATCCCGCCGGTGTGCTGCGCAATAATTTCCAGCGCCCGCTTGGCGCGCTTGGGATGTTCCTCATCCCCCAAAATTCCAATCGCATACACCGACGGCCCATTCTCCTCCTGCAACTGCTTCACCGCCTGCTCCAACGTCTCGTTGCTGGCGTTGTCCTCGCCGTCGGTCACGATCAACAATACTTTTTTCTCCAGCCGCGCATTTCGCTTCAAATGCTCGGCCGACGCCACCACGGCATCGTAGAGAGCCGTACCTCCGCGGGCGTCAATCTTTTCCAGCGCTTCCTTCAATTTCAGCAGGTCGTTGGTAAAGTCCTGGTCGAGATAATATTCGTCGTTGAAGTTCACGATGAAGACTTCGTCCTTCGGATTGCTGGACCGCACCAGATTCAGCGCCGCCTGGTTCACCTTGTTCCGCTTCTCCCGCATCGAGCCGGAGTTGTCGATGAGGATGCCAATCGATACCGGAATGTCTTCGTGATGGAACGAAATGATGTTCTGCGGCTTCCCGTCTTCAAAGACCGTGAAATCGCTGCGGTCGAGATTGGTGACAATGTGCTGTTTGTCGTCGATCACCGAGGCATGCAACAGCACTTCGTCCACATCTTTGCGGAAGACGAAGACGCCCTGGTCGTTGAGTTTCTGATCTGGCTTGTCTTTGTCGGGTTTTGCGCCTGACGGGCGCGGGCGTGCGGCGAGGCGGCGAGGAAGCATGGCGGTAGACGGCAGAAGACGGGCTTGGAATGCAGTCTGAGGCGGGAGCAGACTTGCGACCGGACCGGCACCGACAGCAGCCCCCCGGCGCAAATCACGAACGTGAAGAGAACAACCCTCGTGGCCTTATTCCGCAGGCGCGTAATATCCCGTCCTGGCATACACCCGTAGAGGCGGCAATCCTTTCGGTGGCAGCAGCTTTACCTTTATCTTACGCCATTTGCCGTCGCGCACCACCTTGGTCGGACGGTATCCCAGGACATATTGATTGCGCAACTCCACTCCAATCTTGGTCGCCACATCCCCCAGGTCGTTCGGATTATCGATGGTAAATGCCCGTCCTCCGGTTAGTTCCGTGATGTCGCTCAGCAACTGCGGGCCCAGCCGTTCCTCCATCGCCGAAGCGTAACGGTCGTAGATCCCAATGGCATAGATCATCACGTCCGCTTCCTTCACCAGCGACTTGATCTCGCCCTCCGTGTAGCGGCTGTGATTATCTCCGCCGTCGGAAATGATCAGCAACGCCTTCTTGGGATACTTCGCCTGCCGCATCTTGCTGATGCCCATATAAATGGCGTCGAGCAACGCGGTGCGACGCCGGGGCACGGCGAACACCAGCTTGTTCTGAATCTCATCCACCGAATTCGTGAAATCGCTGACCGCCTCCGGTTCATCGTTGAATGTGATCATGAAAAATTCGTCCTGCGGGTTCGCGGTCTTGAAGAACTCGATCACCGCGTCCTTCGCGCGATCCATCTTGCTGGCCATGCTCCCGCTGGAATCGAAGATCACGCCCAGCGAAACAGGAGCGTCCTCGCTGGAAAATGTGCGGATTTCCTGCGCCGCATTGCCTTCGAAAAGTTGGAAGTTGACCTTGTCGAGGCCAGTCACCAGCCGGTTCATCGGATCGGTAATGGTCACCGGGACCAATACCAGGTCAACGTCAACTTTCAATGCGTGCACATGCGCGCTCAACCCCGTGGTCGAGGCCACCAGATCCGGCTTCGGAGGGTCGGCAGGCTTGTCCGCTTCCCGCGGCACAATGTGAACATCATTCACGTCGGTCTGCCCGAACCCAGGAACGGCGAGACAGGCCAGCGTTACAACCGCCAGCGAAAGCCACAGCCGCATCACGTTCACGGTGGAAGATTTTTTGCACAGCCGGGGTTGGTCGGGTCCCGGGGAAGAACCAGACAGCCACGTCGAACTACGGCCATCGGGTGAGATGACCAGCGCCCTTCGTATCCACGCAGGCGGGCCATAAATACCTCAGTGAGGCGGATGTTAGCACAGCCGTCGCCTCGCGGCACAAAGGTTTTTGTCAAAAGTCGGAGACAAATTCCAGAACCGGAGTTTGGTTGTTTCCGGCCCACCAGGGGTTGCCTGCAGACTTGGCCGACCGTAATCAGCAGCGACTCCCGGGTCACGACCGTTTCCAGTCTGGGGTGCCCCATTTCTCGCTTCTTTTGCGAGAAGTGGGGCTTTTCGGCCGCCCTCATTCGACAACGCCCCCCATGATTGGGAAATAGTACACCGCCCGGCGACGCGCGTCTGTGATGAATGAACATTGGGAGTCGCAAAAAACCGCAAGAAGTAGCTCCCGCGCCGTCGCTCCAGAACCGCCATTCTCACTCGATCCGTATCGTCATCGTCCGCTCCTACGTGGACTGACCGCAAACGGCTTCCCGCTATCTTGTTACAATCAAAAGTTTCCATGGCAGACATCCAACCTTTTCGTGCTCTCCGCTATGACTTGCAGTGCGTTTCGGCTTCGCAAGTCGTGACCCAGCCCTACGACAAGATCACTCCCGCGATGCAGGAACGCTACTACGCCGCCAGCCCTTACAACCTGGTGCGCATCATCCTGGGCCGCCGCGAAACCGAGGACAACGCCGGCAACAACGTCTATACCCGGGCGGCAGCCTATGGCCGGCAGTGGCGAGCCGAAGGCATCTTCCGCCTGGACCCCGAGCCTTCCATCTACGTCTATTCCCAGACCTTCACGGCCCCGTCGGGCAGCAAGTTTGAGCGCCGCGGATTCATCGGGCTCGGCCGCCTGGAAGACTATTCCGCCAAGGTAGTCTTCCGCCACGAGCAAACTCTATCCAAGCCGAAGGCCGACCGGCTCGACCTGTTGCGCGCCACTCGCGCCCACTACGAGCAACTCTTTCTGCTCTATGAAGATTCCGGCGAGATCGATTCCCTGCTCAAGCTGAAAGCCGCACCCACCATCGAAGTGGACGACGAATACGGAGTCGCGCATCGCGTCTGGCGGATTTCCGATCCCGCCGTAATCGCCGCCGTTCAAAAAAAGATGCACGACAAAAAGCTGGTCATCGCCGACGGCCATCACCGCTACGAAACCGCCCTCAACTTTCGCGACGAATGCCGGAGCGCCGCAGGCGTCAATTCGAATCCGCAAGCTCCCTATGAATTTGTAATGATGACTCTGGTCAACATGAATGACCCTGGCCTGCTGGTTCTGCCCACACATCGCGTCGTGCATTCGCTCGATTCATTCT
>CAVQDN010000027.1:0-7932 GCA_963711275.1 uncultured Acidobacteriaceae bacterium
GCTTCGCGTCCGGCGGCGGCGCAACAGCGGACCTACTCGATCGGAACGCACACCTGCGGAAGCGAGCACTGTGGCCAGAAATGCCTGGTTCGAGCCCCCTCCGGATTCCAGGACCCCGGGACCCAGCAGTGTTCCGATTAGCAGTGCACGGCCAGCGCCGAAGCGGTTAGAGGAGCCCACAACCTCTTCCTGGTACTGTAGAATTGGCTCGGCAGTCGTGGTTTTCAGGTAGTGCAGGTAGAACGCAGTCTGTACCTTTGCCTTTGCGAATGGGTCCACACCTTCAAGTGTCAACCTCTCGACACTTTCCGGCCTGTAGGTGCTCTGCGTGGGATGAGCGTTGCGGCCGGAGAGCGGAATGATCTGCTTATGGGTGACGCCGAAAAGCTCGATCACGGCCGCAGGCATCTCGCCACGAACGCCGAAGCCAAAACGATCGTACCGACCTGGGCACGGGCCGGAAACCACCATGCCGCCGGCCTGCACGAAGTTTCGCAACGCGTCCAAGGCCTCACTGCTCAGCGCCACCGGGAATGGATGGATCAGCACCTTATAATTCGCGCTGGCTGCGCTAAGGTCGCCCGCGTCCAAAAAATCGACAGGAATGCCTTCCTGCCACAACGCCTGATGGATGCCTCGTAGATTGGCCACAAAGCTGTTCTTGATTTCGTCTCCCGAGGAATTCACAAAATTCCACAGGTCCTCGTCGATGACGATGGCCACAGAGGCCCGAGGACTCTCGCCGGAGACAAACAGATCGGCCGCCTGCTTATTGATGGCGGCAGCGATGCGGCCGGCTTCGGCAATACGGGGCGTCTCCTGGCCGCCCAGCTCCATCAGCCCGAATCCGTAGGCCTCATCCCAGAAAGGTTCGCTGCGGTGATTCCAGAAACAGATGCCGCGTGCGCCGCCGGCCAACGCTCCCAGCACCCAGCGGCGGATGTCGCCCGGATCGGGTACGCGGCCGGGAGTGATGCCGCCGCCTGCCCGTCCCCCTTGCAACTCCGCTGTCCAGAACTCGCCCTTCACGCTCGCCGAACGGATGTAGTCCCACTTGAGTGCGTTGTCGAGCACCTGCTGCCAGACAGCCTTTGATTCCTTGACGCGCTGTGCGTCGGAAACATCGGGCTGCTGAAATTCTCCCCACCCCGGATAGCAGGAACTGCCGTACACATCGACAGCGCGGGCGAGTCTCCAGTCGGCCGAGCCGCCGAAGCACGGCGCGCCAGTGTGTGCCAGGATGCGCCGATGTCCTGGATCGGTGCGCCGGAACGCGTCTGCCTTCCAGCGCAGCGCCTCCGCAAGATACACGTTTTCGGTGAAGTAGCGCCAGTCGATCATGGACGGCACTTTTGCGAAGCGGCGGGGCGGCTCGATCTCGTCCCAATCGCCGTACGCGGTGTACCAGGCGCGATTAAGCGCTTCGAGATTCCCGTACTTCTGCCGGAGCCAGCCGCGAAACGCAGCCAGGGTATTTGGGCAATAGCACAAGCCGAGCCGGTTGATCCCGAAATCAAATGCGACTTCCTGCCAGACGTTCCACACGAGAATGTTGTCGTACCGGCCGATTTGCTTTCCTACGGCCTCAATGAATCGAATGGCGGCAGAGCGCGCGCCGGAATGATTCCAACACGGTCCTGGCTTGCCATCGTTTGGCAGCAGGTACTGGGTCGGATCGCTGAGGCGCTCGCCCGATTCCCACTCCATACGGGCATCCGGAAATTTCTTCCAAAGCCAGGCCGGCGCCTGCTCCATGGTGACGCCGAAATACACCAGCAATCCGCTCTGTTGCGCATCGGAAACTACTTGAGCAACCTTCGAAAGATCGATCTCACCTTCCTTGCGTTCATCGGTCGACCACGACTCCTGAATCTTGATCATCGTGAAGCCGAGGCGCTTCAACAGCGGAAAGTCAAAGCGCAATCCTTCGAGCGGCAGCGAAGGCTCGCGATAGACGTGAGTGCCATACGGGAAAATGGTTCGTCCACTTTCCGTGGCCAATGGAAAGGCCCCGGCGCTGGGAGCCTGAGATGCCGCCGCGAGGGCGGCGCAAGCTTCAAGGAATGACCGGCGTGTGTATGACATATACGTCATTTTGTTCGTTTTATTTCCTCGCTCTGTACGAGCAACTATTGATTGGGTCAATGTGTGTAGGTCTCGGTCTGATCAAGGGGGAATTTGGTCGTACCTACCTTGACTGATGCTCGATCATGTATAACACTGGTCCACTGCACCGTCAAGCTGAAGGCCTTGCGTGTATTCCAAAAATCTAGTCAACGTCGCACTACTGCTCGTTGTAAACGGAATGTGGGCCGCACAGTATGCCGCCTATAAGACGGCTTCCACCCAAATGGGACCCGTTGCGGTCAGCGCATGGACATTCTTATTCGCCACGCTGATCCTGCTGCCCTTTCTGCTGAAAGAGCGCCTGGCTTCCAAGGATTTTGGGGGGCCGCGCTGTTGGAGCCGCCGAGACTGGACGGGTTTCATCGTGATCGGTATTTTCGGACTCATTCCCGCCTCCGCATTTCTGGCTTGGGGAACCGAACGCTCCACGGCTTCCAACGCCGCCCTGATCTATCTCACGGTACCGATTCTAACCGCAGTCCTCGCATCCATCATTCTTGGCGAACGAATGACGTGGATTCGCTGGCTGAGTCTTGGCATCTCTCTCGCGGGCGTGATGCTGCTCTCGCACTCCGATCTGCGGCAGCAAAGTTTAGTTCGCAGCGAGTTTCTCGTTGGAAACGTTCTCGTACTGCTTGCCTGCGCTAGCAGTTCGTTTTACAACGTGTACTCCAAGGATCTCCTGAAGCGCTTTTCCAGTCTGGAAATTCTGGTGTACGGTTACGCGATGGCTTTGGTGCTGAGCATCCCGCTCCTGATCTGGTCCGAGCCCTTGACATGGTCGGTTATCGGCTCCTACACGACCGCCACCTGGCTCTCGGTCCTGGTCTTGAGTGTCTTCAGTTGGGGTTTAGCTATGGTGCTGTGGATGTTCGTGCTCCGCCGCCTGGACGTGAGCCAAGCTTCGGTCTCCATCTATTTGTTGCCCTTTCTTGGGGTCTTGATCTCGGCGGTGACATTGCATGAGCGCATAACCGGATCGATGTTGATCGGAGGCGGCATCACTTTGGCAGGAGCGGTTATGATTACAGTGGCGGAGAGCTCGTCAGCTGCAGAAAAGGCATGACAATGACACTTGACGCAAAGGTTGCCATAGTAACCGGAGCCGCGCAGGGAATCGGCGCATCGATTGCGAGCGAGTTTGCCAAAGAAGGCGCCGTGGTTTACGGCATCGACAGGGGCGCGCATATCGAAGCCGCCAGCGCCTCAATTCGCCAGGCCGGAGGCAAGGCATTCGGCTGCCGCCTGGATATCACCGATCACCAGGGATATGCGGAACTGGTGACACGCATCGTGGAGGAACGCGGACGCATCGATATCCTAGTCAACAACGCCGCCATCGCCTTTTACGAGGACCTTCTGAGCAGTTCACTCGAACACTGGCGCGAGATACACGCGGTGAATCTGGAAGCGCAATATGTTGGTTGCAAGCTGGTAGCCCCGCACATGATCAAAGCGGGCTGGGGCCGGATCGTCAATATCGCCTCCACTCAGGCCATTGCGACCGAAGCCACAGTCGGAGCGTACGCTGCCAGCAAAGGCGCTATTGTGAGCTTCACCAAATCGCTAGCAGTCGAGCTGGCGCCGTACGGGATCAATGCGAATGCGATCGCGCCAGGGTGCATCCACACGCCCATGTCGATCATAAACGGCGTCGACGAAACTACTACCGAGTATTTCCAGGCCTGGTATGTGGGCAAACGAAAAATTCCGCTGGGGCGGGTCGGGCGCCCCGAAGAGATTGCGCGCGTGGCCGTTTTCCTGGCCTCTGACGAAGCGTCGTACATCACCGGTCACACGCTGGTGGCCGATGGTGGCCTTACCATCACGTTTTGACGCGTTCCGAGAGGGATCGAACTTCAGAGTCGGCAAACGAGACCAGGTTTCCCAAATAAAAGACTTGAAATGATCGTTCACAACGGTTGACACTAGGTGTCGCGCTAGTGTAACTTACGGTGATCGATCATACAGCAAGAAAATAGGTGAGGTGGCCGCATGCGACTCTCTAGACTCTGTGTATTCTTCCTCCTGCTGATAGCGTCCGCGTGGGCCGCTGTCAACGGCTCCCTCTCCGGAGTGGTCCGCGATGCCACTGGTGCCGTTGTACCTAAAGCGGACATCAAAGCTACGAATGTCGACACCAACGTCACGAATACGGCAGTTACCGATAGCTTAGGATCATACTCCTTCCTGTCGCTGCCGGTGGGGCGGTATTCGCTCGAAGTGAAAGCCGAAGGCTTCCAGCGCTACGAACAAACGGACATTACGCTCAACACCAACGACGAGTTGCGCTTCGACATTGTTCTGAAAGTCGGTGAAGTGACACAGTCGATTGAAGTCGCCACCAACGCCGTGCACGTGGAGACGGCCAACACGCAATTGGGCGACGTGATCGCTGGCAGTCACATGGAGAGCATGCCGCTTAACGGCCGTATGTTCACAGATCTGCTGGGCCTGCAGGCCGGTGTCGTGCCCCAACTTTCCCCGCAGTCGCAGGGTTTCGGGAATTTCTTTGGGACCACCCAACAAGGCAATGTCTCCATCAGCGGCCAGCGCGAGACATCCAACGGTTTCCTGGTCAACGGCAGTACGGTGGACAACGCGGTGAACAATGGCGCGACGGTCGTGCCCAATCTCGATTCCATCGGCGAATTCCGGGTACTAACGGCCAACTTTGACGCCGAGCACGGCAACTACAGCGGAGGCTTGGTCACCGTTGTCACCAAATCCGGGACCAATGAGTTTCACGGCAGCGCGTTCGATTACCTACGGAACACCGACCTCGATTCTCGCAGTTTCTTCGACATCAGCCGGACCGCCTTCCAACAGAACCAGTTTGGCGGAACTATAGGCGGCCCGATTCGGCGTAACAAAGTGTTTTTCTTCGCGGATTATCAGGGTACCCGGAACAACGTAGGCCAAGGCACCGGCCAGGTTCCGGTCCCGTCGCCCGCCGAGCGCAACGGCGATTTCTCCGCGGCTGCCAGCTCCATGACGGGAACCGTCGGCGGAAGCTATTGGGCAAGTCTTCTCTCTAAAGAGCTCGGCTACACCGTGACAAATGGCGAGCCATATTACACGCCCGGTTGCACCTTGAACACGAACTGCGTTTTTCCAAACGCCATCATCCCCCAATCCGCGTTCTCAGCTCCAGCTAAGGCGTTGATGCAGTATGTCCCGCTGCCTAACGTCGGATCAACCTTCGTCAGCAGCGCAAACACGATTCACAAGCAAGATGACCTCGGAAGCGCCCGCATCGATATCAATACCGACCGCTGGGGCACGATTTCCGGCTACTACTTCATCGACGGCGTCTCCATCTTGACGCCTTTCGGCACCAACAATACGCCGGGGTTCCCATCACAGGATGGCGGCCGCTCTCAGCTCTACACGTTGAACGATACCAAGACCTTCAGCCCCACCACACTCAACGAACTGAATCTGACGTTTAACCGGCACGTGTATCACAACACGCAGCCCTTGAAAGGCTTCGGCAAGCTGTCGAGCTTGGGTTTCAACGAGGATCAACCGGGGGGCATTGTGAATGCGGCCGGCTCGCTCGAGGGAGTGCCCGCCATTGGTTTCAACAGCTACAGCATCGGTATGGCTGGGGTCAATTACAACCGATACGAAAACATGCCGTCGGTTGCGGACAATTTTTCAAAGGTCGTAGGCAAGCACACGCTGAAGATGGGCGGCAAATACGCCTTTAATGACTTCTACGAACCCATGCCGCTGGTGGGTGGAAACGGCTTCATCAGCTTCAACGGCACCGAGACCGGAATCGACTTTGCGGACTTCCTGATTGGCGCTCCAACCAGCTTTGTACAGGAGGGCGGCTTCAATGTTGATAACCGCCGCAATTACCTCGGTCTCTATGCTCAGGATAGCTGGCGCTTAAAATCAAACCTCACGCTGAACTATGGCCTGCGGTGGGATGTGATCCAGCCATGGTACGAGAAATATGACCAGGCCAGCACCTTTGTCCTGGGAGTTCAGTCGACGGTTCATCCCGGTGCTCCGGCCGGCTATGTCTTCCCTGGAGATACCGTTCCGGGATACGGCAAGATCCCCAGGACCATCGCTCCGACGAGGTATAAGGGCTTCGCGCCGCGATTTGGCTTCGCTTACGCTCCCGCACCGTCGGGCGGGTTCCTGGGGAAGCTGCTAGGAGGGCCCGACAAGTTCAGCATCCGTGGTGGCTTTGGAATCTTCTACAACAATCTGGAAGGAGCGCTGGAGATTGACGAAACCGGCTTGGCACCCTTCGACATCTACTACCCCGCGCCACTTCCAGCGGTCTTCGCTTCGCCCTACACCAATCGGCTGGATGGCGGCATCCATGCTCCATTCCCTTACAGCACCCAGAACTTCAATTGGTCCCTGGCTCTCCCACTGGGCGGCTATCCCGTGCCCCCGATTGACCAGAAAGTACCGTTCACGGACAGCTACAACCTGACCCTGCAGCGCCAGTTTGGAGGCAGCACGCTGCTATCAGTCGGCTATATCGGCAATCAAAGCCATCATCTGCTGACGCAGCTTCAGAACAATCCCGGCAACCCGCAACTTTGCCTGAGCCTTAGCCAGCCAAGTGAGGTAGCGCCTGGAAGCCCGACCTGTGGGCCGTTTCTCGAAAGCGCCGTGTTTACGCGCAAGGATGGAACCGTCGTCAATGGCACGCGCCAGCCATTCGGGCCTAACTTTGTGGACAACTATCTGTTCGCCACGATCGCGAACTCCACGTACAACTCGCTGCAAACCAGCCTGCGGCACACCAGCGGCCGCATCAGCTTTGTTGTGGCGTACACCTTCAGCAAGTCCCTCGATGACGCGTCCAATCTTCAGGACAAGCTGCCCAACCCGTACAATCACCGGTTGAGCAGGGGTCTATCCAGCTTCGATCTGACTCATAACTTCGTGGCCAGCTACAGCTACCTGCTGCCATTCGATCAGCTATCGCGTAACCGCGCATCGCGCTTGACCTCCAACTGGAAGCTGGTCGGGATCACGCACCTGGCGACCGGATTCCCGATCATCATGTATGAAGGCGACGACCATTCTTTGCTCGGCGATTTCAATCAGACAACTGATACTCCGGACTTCCTGGGCGGCAGCTTGAACTTCAAAGACCCCCGACAAGCGAATGTGGGGAACGGTATCCCCTACTTCAACACTGCCCTGTTTGCGCCCTCTGCTATCGGACACGAAGGTACAGCCAACAAAGCGTTCTTCCATGGCCCAGGCATAAACAATTTCGACATGTCGCTGCTGAAGGACGTGAAACTGGCGGAGCGGTCCAGGCTTGAGTTCCGTTTCGAATTCTTCAACATTTTCAATCACGCGCAATTCAATAATCCAGGTGGCAACATCACGTCCGGGCCTTCGTCGTTCGGAATAATCAATTCGGCGCGCCCGGGAAGAATTGGCCAGATCGCAGTCAAGTTCTTGTTCTGAACCAGCCGCAGAACGGTAAGCAGTGCATTGTGGGAGTCGACCTGACGGATGTGCCGGGAGTCAGTGGCATCATTAGTGAAATCGACCCAGATGCAGTGCGGTTTCCCCATGAGTCCGCATTCGCTTCCTGGCTCGGGCTTCTGTCCGGAAAAGGAGGTTAGCGGGGGGAAGGTCCTGTATACTCGCACCCGCAAAGTAAAGAATCGGATCGCGATCGCCTTGCGAATGAGAACAACATGCCTGACCATGGCGAATTCCAAATCGCCTTTAAAAACTAGCCTGCCGTTGCCCTTTTTAACATTGTTACTCCACGTCGCTTTCGGCCAATTCTGTAATTCGCCATCGACAGGT
>CAVQDN010000028.1:0-4314 GCA_963711275.1 uncultured Acidobacteriaceae bacterium
GATCAAAGGTGCGTGTAACAAAAGCGACCGGCTCCTTGTCGATTGTTGCCGCGGGCGCTCACTTTTTGCCGAGAACACTTTGACCCAGAGAACTCTCAGGCCAAGAGAGTTTCGCGCGCGCAGGGCGAGTCCGCCTACGATAAGCGCACCCGGCGATTCGCAAAGCCAGATTGAGCGGCGCGATGACAATCCTGCCTCCAGGTTTCATTTTCCGGAGAAAAAGCGGCGAGACCATCGCTTTGTCGGCCGCGATGATCCGAAAGATACCGTCCGTCCTCGAATCCGATGCTGACGAAGCCGAGGAAAAGGTTCTGCCTGAACGAAGCTCCGTTAAACGAGGCAAACTGGCCTGGGCGACTGCTAAATAGTGGCTAATCCCTCGAGAAAAATCCCGCTTCAGAAATTTCAAAAGAAGAAGGGCCGGATTTACTCCGGCCCTCCTTGATCTTGGCGTCTGGCGCGTGAGCCGCCGTTAGGATCGAATCTTAGAAGAGGAACTTCAATCCCAATTGCGCTGTGCGCGGACCGCCACTCCCGAAGATGAAACTGAACGTGTTAGGCGTCGAGGTGGCCGCGCCAAACTGTGCCGGCGAAGCCAGATTGGCTGTTGCGGAGTTTTGTCCCGGGTTTGAGAATTCCACCGCATTGAAGATATTGAAGAATTCAGCGCGGAACTGCGCCGTCAGCCGCTCGCCGAATTTCCAAGTCTTCGTGATGGACACATCGGTTTCTCTGAACGGCTGAGCCCTTAGGACGTTCCGGCCCATGTTGCCGTAGGTGCCTTGCGCGGCAGGTACGATCGCCGTGCCATTCTGGACATAGCAGCCGAGAGCACCCAGTTCGCCCGTTGCATTGTTAGCTGCGGCAACCGACGGGTTGCTGGCCGCCGCTCCAGTGGCGGTCAGGCATTGGCTGGGCAGATTGGCTAGCGCGGGAACAACCGTGCAGCCGGTGCCTGAAGCGGCAAACTTGCTGCCGTTTATTCCGAAGCACGGAACGGGCGCGGCCGTTCCGGTCACGATGTTGCTTGGAGATCCCAGAATGTTCCAGCGATCGTTGAGGATGCCGGTTCCGCTCAGGTCATCGGTGGTGTCCAAGGCGTCCCAAGGTAACCCGCTCAGCAATCGTGAGCGCGATATTGGCCTGCCAGCCCTCCAGCATCTGCCCTTTTGTCTTAAGGCCGGGAATATCGTAGGTGCCGGTGATCGTGAAGTGATGACGCGCGTCGAAGGCGGCACTGCTGTAGTCCAACCAGGGATTAAGCGTGTTTTCCAGGTTGCTGTTGGTCGAGTTGGAAAGGCCCGAGGCCATATCCAACGCGTGGGCGTACGTATAGCCCGCATTGAACTGCAGGCCATGCGAAACCCGCTTGTTCAGGGTTACCTGTAGCCCGTTGTAATTCGAAATCTCATTCGGGAGATTTTCTTCAACTTGTCCGAGATACGGGAAGCACTGTCCTGGGTTCACACCCAAGCCGCCAAAGAATGTGGTCGGGCAGTTCTGTGTGTACGGCCGCCTGATCAGTTCGTTCTCCAGCGCAGCGCCTGAACTTCCGTTGCTGACGCCAAGTGTCGGGCTGGTTGATGTCTGCCGTGCCTCGCAGGTCCTCGCCATGGTTGCCGACGTACGCCACATTCAAGGAAAGATCTTTTCCGAATGCGTGCTGTACGGAGAGGTTCCAGGCAACCACTCCATCTGGTTTGAACCCGTTCTGAGGGGTTACCGGCGGATTCAAGTTGCAAGGTGCCGGCTTGGTCGGCGCCCAGAGCGGTAAGCCCGTTCCCGCAAGCGAATCCCAAGCTGTTTACGCTGTTAGGAGTGAGCGTGACGACGGGCCCTTTGCCCGTCCAATTAATCTGCGAACCAGATGTGCCTCCAGACAGAGCCAAGGTACCGAGAAGATTGTTGCCCGGCTGCGGTGATGCCAGCGCGCCGTTGGGCAAAACGAGAGCAAACCCCGTAGGAACGTTTTGCAGGTTCGGCAGTAGCTGTTGGAACACGAGGAAGTCGTGCATATAAGTGCCGCCCACGCGGACCACTGTTGTGCCCTTGCCGGTTACGTCCCAGGCGATTCCAAAGCGCGGCGAAAAGAGATCCTTCGGAAGAGTATAGACGGCCTTACCTCCCGCTTCTTGCACCAGTCCTGTGGGAGCTCCCGGGTTGAAATTGCCCAATACATTGTTCCCTATCGTGATAGGCGCTACATACTCGTATCGCACTCCCAGGTTCAGGGTGATTCTCGGCTTGATCCGCCAGTCGTCCTGCGCGAAAAGGGCATAGCGGTTGTAAGAAAGCGGCTGCGACAGCGTAGCGTTTCCGGCGAGGATGGTGCCTGAGGAGGCCACGCCGGCCAGAAAATCCTGCAGCGCTGAAGCCCCGCCGAACGCGGCAATCTTACCGAAATTGAACGTGCCGTTGTCATTCGTCAGCGATTTGCTGCCGCTGAAACGAGTGTCGTGAATCTCCCCGCCGAACTTGAAGAGGTGGCTACCGCGTGTGTATGAAAGGCTGTCGACTCCGGACCAGACGCTGAAATGGTTCGCTTGTGGTCCTCCGTTCGTGCTCTGGGTCCCCAAGTTATTAAAGTTGGTGATCGTGACATTCGCGAACCCGCATTGCGGCGCTGGTATGCTCAGTCCCAAGTTGTACCCGTATGCCGTTGCGTAATTCGGCGCTCCGTCATTTCCATTGCAATCGTCCGGGAAACCGAGCTGCGTGTATTCCAGAAGGCCAAACCTCATCTCATTAACCATCGATGACTTCGGCGTCCAGACCCAGACCACGCGTCCCGTCTGCGTTCGGAAATGATTATCGGCCAGCCAGAAGGGCGATACCGTCGAGGTGGCGTTATCGACGTTTCCATCGCCGAAGAAATATTCGCCATTGAAGGTGCTTTTGGCATTCAGGTGATAATCGATTTTCGCCAGCCCATTATCCGACCCACCCACGTTATTGAACTGCACCGGCAGAGTCGATAAACCCGTATCGTTTTCGAATAAGCTGAGTGGGGCGCCGGCTGGCGCCCGGACCGCAGAAAGGTGCCACTGCGGCGCCCGTCTTCAGAGCGGGGTTGATCGCGGCCGTGGTGCATCCCGCCATCAAAACGCTCATCGTGCTTAATGCATGCGCTCCGGCATTCATGGCGGCGATGGCATCTGGGATGCTGCTACCGGTTCCAAGCCCGGACGCATCAGTTGGCTCCGTGATCGTCCTGGGGGCTCCCAGCGTATAGCGGTTCCCTTCATATGCTCCAAAGTAAAAGAGCTTGTCTTTTTTGATCGGTCCGCCGATCGTGCCGCCGTACTGCTTGAGATTATCCGTGGCTTTGGAGAGTCCGGCTCCCAGGAACGCATTTTTCGCGTCCAGAGCGCCATTGCGGAAAAACCCAAAAGCCGTTCCATGAACACTATTGGTTCCTGACTTCAAACCTATATTGACGATCGACCCCGCCATCCAGCCGTATTCTGCCTTGGGACTCTGGATCGTATTGACTTCCTGGATAGCGTCCAGCGATAGGATGGTTACACCGTCGACGCCGCCCCCGTTTCCGCCAACCGTAGGTCCCGCGCCGCCGGCCATGTTGATCTCGTCCACGCCATCCAACATCCAGGTGATGTTCCCGCCGCGCTGACCATTGACGTTGTACGCCGGCGTGGCGCCGCCGGGAAGCTGCTGCATCCCAGGACTAAAATCCAGAAGCTTTTGGAAGGCGCGGCCGTTCAGCGGCAAATCCACGATCGTCGCGTTTTCCAGCGTCCCGCCGAGCGTCGCGCTCGTCGTATTCACCATCGGCACGTCACCGGTGACCGTGACCGTTTGCGTCTGCTCGCCGGGCTGGAGCGATAGGTCCACACGAACGTCTTGGCCGACTCCTACCGTCAGCCCGCTGTGCTCGGCAGCTTTAAAACCTTTGGCCTCCGCGCGTACGGTGTAGTTGCCAGGGAGCAAACTCGAGGCTGAGAATTCTCCGGCGTCATCCGCGACGATTGACCGTGAGATCCCGCGGTCGACATCAACTACTGTCACCATGGCCCCGGCCATGGCTCCTCCGGTTTGGTCCGTGATGGCCCCGTAGATCCGCCCGTAATTGAGCTGGGCAAAAGCGGGCAAAGAAAACAGAATGACTCCACATACGCATAACAACACGCGCGACTGCATCATTTTGATGATCTTGGCGCAGACGAATTCCTTCGACTTACTGACGGCAGGACACATAGAAAACCTCCCTGTGTTTCTCTCGGCCCCGGTTAGGCCTCAAACGTGGGCGAGCAAATATCACAACGCGAGGGCAAACGTCAAGAACGTCACGCGCTT
>CAVQDN010000029.1:0-19081 GCA_963711275.1 uncultured Acidobacteriaceae bacterium
CACTTCGATCATAGCAACGGCGCGGAGTGCCGTCAAACCTGCCGTTGCAAAGTCTCGAAGTTTCGACCCGGGCCAGCGAATTTCCGCGCGAATTCAAAACCTGATTTCGCTTTCGTCGGCCACCACAGACTTATGTCTTCCTCATGCTCACAACTTGCAAAAATCATCGCATCTGATCGAAGATGGCATCATCCAAGTTGGTGATCAGGATTGTTGCCGCAACGATATCGGAGCTGAGTAACCTCACCGAAAGGGTACTCGCTCAACAGGAGAATCCCTTATGGCGAAGAAGCCAGTCCCGTCCACCCGTCAAGCCTCAATCAATGCACAGCCCCGCATTCACCAGCGTGCCGCCGAGATTCAAGCCTACGGCACCGTCTCGCACGCCCTCCCGCTCGATTTGGAAGAACCCGTGCGCTTGGAAATGACCGAGCAACTGAATCTTTTGCTCGCCGATTCCATGACCTTGCGCGATTTGTATAAAAAATCACACTGGCAAGTCGCAGGGCCCACGTTCTACCAGCTTCATTTGCTGTTCGACAAGCACTTTGGCGAGCAGGTCGAGATCGTCAACGAGATTGCCGAACGCATTCAGTTGCTTGGCGGAATCTCGCTGGCGATGGCCGCCAACGTCGCCGAGACCACACGCATCGAACGTCCACCGCGCGGCAGGGAAGAGGTGCCGGTGCAGATTTCCCGCTTGCTCGATGCGCATCAAATCATTATCGGTCACTGCCGACAGCTGGCGGCCCGCGCATCCGAACTGGGCGACGACGGCACCAACGATCTCGTCGTCAGCGATGTTTTGCGCGCCAACGAACTGCAAGTGTGGTTCTTGAGCGAACATCTGGTCGAACGCTCCGCTGGTGCGTGCGGAGGATCCTCGCTCCCAAAGAGCCGGTTAATCCGCCATCCGTCAGATCGCGGGCCTCGTTCCTGGGCGGGCGGGGACCGCGGTCTTTCTCTTCCTTGCGAGGATCAGTTTCTGCGACTTTGCGATGGCGATGGACGTCCCCGCCACGGCAACCGAGTCACTCGAGGTGCGCCCTCGTTAGCATAAAATTTCATTCCAGAGCATAAAATATGCAGGCTTCCATCGAGCAGATTCTCTCCAGCTACGACGATCGGGCTCCGCTCTCGCACGCTTCCACGATCCCCGCGCCGTGGTATTTCGATCCGCGTATCGCAGAACTGGAGCGGCTCAACGTTTTTGGCAGAACATGGCAGCTCGCCGCCCGCACGGAACAGTTGCAGAAGTCCGGAGAATTTATTTCCACGCGTCTTGCCGGAGAGCCGGTCGTAATCGTGCGCGGAAGCGACGGCGCACTGCGGGCTTTCTTTAACGTCTGCCGTCACCACGCCGCCGCGGTCGTCACGCAGCCTTGCGGTCAAATCGCCATCTTGCAATGTCCCTACCACGGTTGGAAATACGGTCTCGATGGCTCTCTCAAGGGCATGCCGGAATTCGACGGCGTGGAAAATTTCGATCGCGCTCAGAACGGTTTGGTCCCCATCCGCGTCGAAACCTGGGAGTGCTTCGTGTTCGTGAATCTCGATCCTCAGGCTGCGCCGTTGCAGCAATTCCTGGGCGGCTTGGTGAAGCGCGTCGCTCCACTCGGCCTCAGCAAGCTGCACTACTTCGCTCGCCGGAGCTACGACATTCGATGTAACTGGAAAGTCTACGTCGATAACTACCTCGACGGCGGATATCACGTGCCTCACCTGCACAAGGGGCTGAGCTCAGTGCTCGATTACAAGCAATACACGATTGAAAGCGAACATCGCTACTGTCTGCAGTCGAGCCCCATGGTTGCTTCGGACGAAGACGCGGCCACGGGCGCAACCCGCAAAGGTGATCGCGCCCGCTATTTCTGGCAATATCCCAACCTGATGATCAATTGTTACGAGGGATACATGGATACGAACTACGTAATCCCCGTGGACGCCGATCACTGCACGGTGATTTTCGATTTTTATTTCAGCGACGTGAGCGATGCGCGCAGCGAATATAACAACGAGTCAGTCAACGTAGGAAGCCGTGTCCAGGACGAAGATCTGGGCATTTGCGAAGATGTGCAGCGCGGCCTGAAGTCGCGTGCCTACGGAGCCGGCCGCCTTTCCGTGCGCCGCGAAGCAGGAGAACATTTGTTCCACCGCCTGCTCGCCGCCGATCTAAAGCGAGAGAGATTCGTAGAGACGTAGCTTGCCGCGTCTTCTCTCCCTCAGCACAACCATGTCGCTCGAACTGTTGCTCGCCACACTCCGCGCTCAATCTTGCGACTCCTGCTCCCGTCGCATTGCGCGCAGATCGATCCCCAATTGCTCCGCTTTCTTATACAGGTGACTCCGCTCCACACCGAGTGTCTTTGCCGCCAGGCTCATGTTCTGGTGACTGCGTTTCAGTTCCGCGAGAATCACTTCCCGTTCGAAAGACTGCACCCGGTCGGCGAGGAGACCGGACCCAATGGCCGTGGGAATACTCGCTACTCCCGAAACAGCTTTCGGCAGAGCCATCTCCACGGTTGTCTGGTCCACTTGACCATCGGTCGCCAACAGCATGAGTCGCTCGACCATGTTACGCAATTCTCGAACGTTGCCCGGCCATGAATGCGCCTGTAAAGCTTGCACTGCATCGGCGGTGAACGGAATCGGCTTCCATCCGTTCTGCGCGCACACTTGCGCGGCGAAATGTTCCACCAGGGCGGGAACATCGTCGCGCCGCTCTCGCAAGGGTGGCAGCAGCAACGGGAAAACGTGGATGCGATGAAACAGATCCTCTCGGAATTTTTCCTCGCGTACCCGCGCTTCCAGGTCGCGGTGCGTCGCCACCACGACGCGAACCTTGACGCAGACTGGTTTGTCGCCGCCGATGCGCTCCACTTCGCCTTCTTCCAGCACACGCAGTAATTTCGCCTGCATATTCAAAGGCATGTCGCCGATCTCGTCGAGAAAAATCGTTCCCTGGTCGGCCTGCTCAAACTTGCCGACGTGGCGTCCAGACGCGCCGGTGAACGAGCCTTTCTCATGTCCGAACAGTTCCGACTCGATCAACTCCGCCGGCACGGCCGCGCAATTCAGAGTTACGAACGGTCCGGAGGCGCGCGGGCTTCGCTCGTGAATCGTTCGCGCCACTAGTTCCTTGCCGGTGCCGGTCTCGCCAAAGATGCACACCCGCGCCTCGCTCGCGGCCACGCGCTCCAATTGCGCCATCACCCGCCGCATCGCTTCGCCCTTCCAGACAATCTCGTGTTTGCCGAGTTGCTGCCGTAGTTGCCGGTTCTCGCTCTCCAGACGCTGTAATTTGAGCGCGTTGTCCACGGTGAGCATAAGTTTTTCGCTGGAGATCGGCTTCTCCAGGAAATCCAGCGCCCCCAGCCGCGTTGCGCGCACCGCCATTTCGATATGCGCCTGCCCCGACATCATCACGACCGGCGCGGTGACTCCCAACTTCTTCAATTCCTCGAGCAGAGTCAATCCATCTTTGCCCGGCATCACCACGTCCGAGAGAATGAGATCGAAGTGCTGCGACTTTGCCAGCTCCAGAGCCTTGGCCGCGTTGTCGCAGACCGTGGCTTCGTGCCCCGCTAAACGGAAGGCACGCGACAACGATGCCAAAGTATTCGCCTCATCGTCAACGATCAAAAGGTGCGCTTTGCCTGGCAACCATCCTCCTTGATCTTCAGCCGGAAAACCCGGCCGCATGTTCGTCTGCTTGCTTTTCCGCTGCGGCGTTCTGCAGCGATTCAGAATTATCCGGGAGTTCGATGACGAAGGTCGTCCCATGGCCGGTCTCGCTGCGAACACTGATGCGTCCGCCGTGATCGCTGACCACAGACTGCACGATCGCCAGGCCCAGCCCGGTGCCGTGTTGCTTGCTGGTGTAATAAGGAGTGAAGATTCTTTCGCACTCCTCGCGGGTCATCCCAGTGCCCGTATCGCCCACTTCGATGACGACATTTCCGCGGTCATGGCCGGTTCGGAGCGTGAGCGTTCCGCCATGCGGCATGGCGTCCATCGCATTGAGGACCAGATTCGACAGTGCGCGATGCAACAAATCCGGATCGGCGGCGATCGTCCCAACACTCTCGTCCAACTCCAGCTTGCAGGCGATTGGCTCGCGTCCCGGAGTCTGCAGTTGCGCCTGAAACAACTTTACCACTGCGCGCACACCCTCATTCACCTGCAGAGCCTGCAACTGCGGGTGCGGCATTTTCGAAAATTCGCTGAAGCGTCCAATGATCGTCTTGAGGTTCGAAATCTCGGCCAGTAGCGTGCTGGAACTCTCGCGGAACACCTCCTCGAATTGTTCGGGACTGTGCCTCCGCGCGCGCATCAGATTTTCCACCGTGAGTTGAAGAGGGAACAGTGGATTCTTCAACTCGTGCGCCAGTCGGCGCGCCAATTCGCGCCAGGCCGCGACTCGTTCGGTCTGCACCAGGCGCTCTTTTTGCGCCAGCAATTCCGCCGTCATACGATTGAACGACGCGGCAAGTTGCGCCACTTCGTCGCCGCCGTGAATCTCCACCCGCGTATCCCAATGTCCCGCGGCAACATCGCGTGCAGCCCGCGCCAGTTCCTCCACCGGACGAGTGACGCGAGCGGCCGCCCAACTGCTGAGCAGGATCGCCAGAATAATTCCGCCGCTACCCACCAGCAACGCCGACGCACCGATGCGGCGCTTCAGTTCAACATAGGACCGCCGCGAATTTCCTACCAGCAGAATCGCCAACAAAGGACGGTCGTTGGCCAAATGATCCCCCCCACCGCGCCACGCAACGGAATCGCGTGAAATACCTCTTCATCCGCTGGATCGGACGACCAGCCTACCGTCCCGGTCATTTCCTGGTTGTACTGCCGCACCGACTCAATTAGGGGTGCGAACTTGTCCGCGACGCGCGCGCTCTCAGGAGTCTTAGCCGTGACGGACGGATCGAGCAGTGACTCCGGCGAAAAATGGTCGCTTCGATTCTGGTAAAGCAGGACCCGCATATCCGCAGGCAGGTCGAGCCCGGAAAGAAAATTCTTATCGAGACCCCGCCCTCCAATCACATAGAGCGAATGGTCGGCGGTGCCGTTCGTCCGCACCGCAAAGAGCCCTAGAACGGTGGAGTCCTGCAATTCTTCCCGCTTCAGAAATGCGCTCTGTCCGGATGAAGCCGAAAGAGTCGCAAACGCGCTATCGGGATAGCCAAACTTCGCCGGCCATTGCGCCGAAGAAATAATAGTGCCGTGCGCGTCCAGAAATTCCAGAAAGTCGAGTTGGTGACTCTCTGCCATTGACGTTGCAAGTTCAAAGTATTCGGCGGAGTTCGCAGACCTATCCGCAGGTGTATCCGCAGATGTGCCATTCAGCGCGGTGGCCATTCTGCCGACGGCGTCGGAAGCGGCGATGGCTTCCACTCGCCGTGCGACATCCTCACCTCGGCGCATGAACTCCCGCTGAAACTGCGTGACCAGAGCCGCCGTACGCTGATCCTCAGTCTTCTCGAACGCATTGCGGGTTAATACCAGCACCAGCCAGGCAACGGCTCCCACCGACAGAAAAACCGTCAGCGCGAAAATGGCAAGAAGTTTACGCCGGAAGGTCATGATCTCCGATCAGGATTGACGATCATCTTCGCTTAGTAATAATTGGCTCAATAATATTCGCCCGATCATGTTCGCCCGCCAGTCATTGTCCGCCATTCTCCAGCCATGCGTCGTCCAGAGTCCAGCTTCCGTCGGGCCGCAGCGCCCAACCCTTCAATGCGGAGGAAGATGCGTACGACACCGGCAGATGAAAAAGAGGGATCACGCGCTGTGTCGCCAACAGCGCAACTTCGGACGCGTACAGATCCTCCACCGACCCCTGTCTCTTTCCCATGGGCTGCCCCGCCAACGTTGCAACCTCCCGCAGAGCGATCCAAGGATCGGGAGCGGCAAGCGGAATTCGCATCAATCGCAAATTAGCGGTAGCCGCCGAAGTGAGTTGCAGCGCTAGTCCACCATCCCTGGCATTGAGCACGATCCGCTCCGCCAGCAAGCGAGCCAGAGGATCACTGCCGTCATATCCGAGAGTCCATGTGGCAACGGAGTGAACCTGCTCTCGTTGCTGGCGCGCGCGCGCCAAGTCCGCTTCAATGGGAAACACGAATTCGTATCCGCTCATCCAGTTGGGAAGAATGCCGGCCGCCGGTTGTCCCGCGCCTTGCAGCAGCACGCTTCGCATGGATGCGCGCTCCACGCTCCAGGCCAATGCATCCCGCAGAAGTTTTTCTTCCGGCGACGCTACATCGCGAGCGAACACCAATGCCAGCAATTCAACTGGAATTGAACTCGCCAGCCTGCGGCCGTCCTGCGAAATCCGATGCGTCTGCTCCGGCCCTACTTCCACCAGATCGGCCTTGCCCAGTTCCAGCGCCGTCATCTGGTCGCGAAAACTCTTTCCCATCTCAATCTCGATAGCATCAAGAAACGGACGCCCGCGCCAGCAATTCTCCTCCGCCGCCAGCGCCAGCTTCTTTCCGGGCTGCCATTCGACAATATGAAATGGGCCGGTGCCGCTTGGCTTGCCATCGGAAGTTCTCTTCGCGATTGCGTTCCGCGGCAACGCAAGTTCTGCCGGCAAATCAGCTCCAGCGCCGTCAATCACCACCGATTCCGCCTCCACCGACACATTCCACGACGGATTCGCGACGCGTAGTGAAGCCGCTGCAATCTCCGCAGTCAAGGGCGTTCCGTCGTGAAACCTCACTCCGCGGCGAATGCGAAACTGCCAGCGTTGACTGCCCGCCGATGCCTGCCACGCGACGGCCAGCGAAGGCTGAACCCGTCCACTTTCGTCTGTGGTCACGAGCGTGTCGAATATCAGCCCGGTCAAGCTGCGTCCGGCAAATGAACCCTGCCGAGAGTTGTCCTGCAAACCGTTCACCGAATCAAGATTCACCGGATCCAGCGATGCAAGTACGGACTGCATGGCAACGTGCAGCACGCCTCCGTACTGCGGCCGCGTCTCGGCGTTCGCCGCCAGAGCAGCAACCATCACGCTACTGACTGCAAACCACCGCCAATCGAAAAGCCTCATAGCTTCCTGTCTCTCGATTTTTCACAATCGCGATCGCCGTATCGCCCTTCGCCTCCGTCCACAAGGCAGTAACGCTGCCCGCGAAATCGATAGGCGCACTTACAGCGACGGGATCGCGATCGGGAAATTCGTACGCGCGCACCACATCTCCGATTGCTTCCCTGGAACCGCCTTCAGAATTCTCCGCAGAACTTGTAGCCAGCACTTGCCAGCCGCTGCCGCAGCTGGTCTTCACAGTCGTCAAATCGCTGCCCCATGCAAACTTGCCGCCTTGGTCGCTCATGCCGTCGACCATGTGCACGCGGCCATCGCTGCCGGCAAAAAGCCATAGCAGATATTTATCGCGAGGCAAGAACGCCGCCGAAAAAAACTTGGGCACCGTGGAGATCTTGCCGATGCCCGGAGTTAAAACGCCGGTGAAGAAGTTGCGCGTGGGCGCGTAGAAAGCTCCCATCGCCGGAACTGTCGCCGAAGACGATCCCCCGCCGGGAAAACTTGAGAAAGTTCCTCCACTCAATCCGGTGGGCACCAGCGGCCACGGATCGTCGGTCTCGCGGCAATTCAACGCAAGCGGCGCTGCGGAAGCGCTGCGGCAGATCACTCCGGGAAGATAAACATCCAGCAAATGATCTCTGCCCGGAATTACTCTGCCGCGCAAATCCCGCGGCCACGGCCGCGCATGGACGATACTCAGCGCCTGCTCCATCTGCCATTTCCCCGCCTGCCAGCGATAGAGCGCCACTTTCTCGGCATCTAATACTGCAATGTGCGTGGGCGTCGCGTTCTCCTCCAGCACAGCAACATCGAGAATCGGATCGTCTTGCGTCCACAACGGAAGTTTGCGAAGGCTGAGCGGTACAGACTCGTGTGCCGCGGTCGAACCTTGTGGCCGCGGCGCCGATACCATCACCACAACAGTCTCGCCCGTGCCCTGATGAATCTGCGCCACCCAGACGTACGACGCCGAATTCTCGGACAAAAAGATAGCAACTGTGGCCGCGGCCTGCTCCGTTGTAGCGAAGCGAATGCCGAGTCCTTCGAGCGCCGCGCGCAATCCGTTCTGAATGATTTCTTGATCGCGCTTGCCCAGGGACGAACGGTTGTCGACCGTAAGAGCGACGGCGCCAGGTCCAGTCACCGCCACGATCTGGCGTGCCAGTTGCTGTTCCGGCTCGTTCCAATCCACCGCCCGCGCCGCAATCGCCGGTAGCAAGAAAGAAAGCAGAGCCATCACCCGGAGGGTGTCCGCAAGTCGCAAGCCGCGACAAAATGAATTCGCACCAACGTTAGGGTCGCCGAGATTAGGGATGCCGAGATTATAAACCGCGACCCGCATGAGATAGCCCCGTCCCCCTGTACTGTTTGGACACCACCGAACCACGTAGCGACAGCCGCCTCGTCTGTCTACCCAGGGCGAAGCCCGGCTGAACAATACTGAAGTGGCGGATTTTGATTTTCTTGATATCTACCTCGGTTGTTCCTGCTCCGCCTGCCCCGCCTGATTTGCCACACTCATACTCCTCAACACGTCATTCGCAAAGAAAAACTTCCCATCCGCCGGCACCATCATGATCTGCAGCTTGTCCGAAAGCCGCTCGGCCACAATCTTATTAATCAGCAGCGGATTCTGCTTCAAAATTGCCGCCTCACTCGAGAGCCGCTCCGCATCGGCGGCTGCCGTCACTCGAATGCGATCCGCCTCCGCCGCTGCCAGCAACGTCCGCCGTTCGCTCTCGGCTTTGCTGTCGATAACTTTGGCCTGGGCCGCCGCCTCCGCGTTTTGAATGGTCGCTTCCTTGCGCGCCTCGGCCTCCAGTTTGCTCTGCTGAATCTGTTTCTCTTTCAGGGGCAGCGTGTATTTCATCGCATCCGATTCGCCCTTCGCCTGTAACACGTGAACCTGCGCCTCGCCCTCAGCCTGCTTGATCTGCTGAACTTTCGTCGCCTCGGCTTCGAGTTCCGAAATGCGCACTTGTTTTTGCTTCAGCTCCGTTTCCACGCCCATACGATCATTTTCCTGCTCTTTCAACAATAGAGTCTCGAGCCCCTCGGCGTACTGCTGCGGCAACTGAATGTCCCGCAGCATGACCTCCTTCACCACGATTCCGTCAGCGGCCAACTTTTGCGTGATCATTCCCGCCGCTCTCTGCCGCACTTCTTCCCGCTTGGCCGAAAAAACATCGCGCACCGTATAGTTCGGAACCAGTTCGCGCCACACGCTGGCCACGATCGGCGGAACAATTTCTTTCTCTACGGGACGCAGCAGATTACTTTGAATGTAGTCCAGCCGTTTGGGATCGAGACGGTATCGCACCGTGATCGCAAGCCCAAGTGTCAGGCCTTCTTTTGCCTGCACGTCGAGGAATTGTGATTTCGCTCCTACTTTCGCCGCCGCCTTCGTTCCAGTTTCAAGCCCAGTTTCAAGCGCGCCATCCTCTGACGCTCCCGTGCTGAAGACCTGATCCCGCGTGTCGAACAGCACAACGTCCTCCACTAGCGGCGCGACAAAATGCACGCCGGGATAAAGTGTCCCCGCTACCGTGCCACTCATCTCGCTGACCCGGATTCCCGCCATGCCGCTCGGCACAACCACAATGCTGAACGCCACCAGGATCGGTCCCCAGGCCAGCAGAGCCAGAGCCAGCGAGGTACGCCAGCGCCACTGCGGCAGCGGAGGCAAAGTGCCGGCCCCCGTTGCAGCCAGCGCGCGCCGGTACAGCAATTCGCGATACAGGTCATACCCCAAAATGCTTACAGCCACGAGAATCATCCCGAGGCCACCGGTAATCAGCAAGTACCTCAACGCCAGCATCGTCGTTCTCCTTTGCGAGTTTCTTGAAACTCAGCGCTTTAGCTCCGATTTCACCGCCGCCGCCCGCTGAGAAAAAAACAGACGGAACACCTGCCCGAAAATGAATTCCTCCGCCAGCAACGCCGCCGCCAGCGAGAAAACCATTCCTCCCACCACCGCCATGAATGTGATTGCCATCTGCATAATGTCCTCCAGAGACCTCTTCACTATGCAATGTTGAAGCAGAAGCAGGGCCGAATCGTATTCGATTGAGAATTAAAGACTTCGATGGCGGGAAGAAGATTGATTCCGTGTTGATTAAGAGACGCTGTATTTATCAGCACACACTTCCCTGGGAATGTCCGACAGCTCGGCGAAGGCGGAAAGGGTACGGAGGAAATTGCGATCTCTAAGCCTCATGCGCCCGGCCCTTGCCGTCTGGGGAAACGGCTTGTGGGGTTCTGTGGGTAGGGCCGGGCGATCTCTAATTCACTAGCAGGCCTATTTAATTGTGCCTATTTAAAACCAATGGCCTGAATATTTCAGTGATGGCCGTCACCGTTGCGCGTGATTGTCATCAAGCGAGATTGCGTCCCTGAGAGGGCTATGTGGGGACAGCCGCCCTCGGCTGTCCGTCGAGCGAAGCTCGACAGCCTTATCCGTCAGACCAGCATGAAAAGCGATCCCGTTTGACTTCTGAATCCTGCACCCACTATCGTCAGCCGCTATGAACGTCGTCAAAGCGACCCACGCCTTCGAAGATTGGCTGGCCCATCGTACGGATCTTGTCACGAAGGATCTGCGCATCAAACACGCCAACATGAAGGCGGCCGTCTTCCCCTTTCTGCGAGCCACCTTCTATCGCTGGGCGCAAATCTGGCCGAAAGTCTGTCCCGATCTCGCCAAGGCGCCGCAGGTGCTCGCTGTGGGCGACCTGCACGTAGAAAATTTCGGCACCTGGCGCGATGTGGAAGGACGTCTCATCTGGGGCGTCAACGACTTCGACGAAACTCACCCCATGGCCTACGCTAACGATCTGGTCCGCCTCGCAGTGAGCGCGCATCTTGCCGCAGAAGCCGGACACTTGCCTCTCAAGCACAAAGACATCTGCGACTCTCTTATCGAGGGCTATCAGGAAAGCTTGCGTTCCGGGGGAATGCCATTTGTCCTGGGCGAGCATCATGAATGGTTGCGTGAGATTGCGGAAAGTGAACTGCGCGATCCCGTCCACTTCTGGGCCAAAATGGATGCGCTCCCAACCGTGAAGGGCGACGTGCCAGTCAGCGCCATCGACGCCCTCGAGCACCTCATGCCCGCTCGGGACTTGCTCTATCGCCTGGCTCGTCGCGTCGCCGGCCTGGGAAGCCTCGGCCACGCGCGTTACGTTGCCATCGCCGACTGGCACGGTGGCAGAATCGCCCGCGAAGCCAAAGCTTTAGTTTCCTCCGCCTGCTATTGGGCGAAGGATCACCAAGGCCCTCCCGAGATTCTCTATCAGGCGATTATCAGCCGGGCGGTGCGATGTCTCGACCCGTTCGTTCAGTTGCGCGGACGCTGGATCGTGCGCCGGCTGAGTCCGCACTGCTCCCGCATCGAATTGGCCTCGCTTCAGGCGCCGGGCAAGGAATTGCGCTTGCTTCGCGCCATGGGATGGGAGACCGCAAACATCCATCTCGGAACCAGGACCGCGCGTAAGCCGATCCTGAATCACATGCAAAAACAGAAGCCCAGATGGCTGCACCAAGCCGCCGAAGAGATGGTCAACGCCGTCCGCGAGGATTGGAAGACGTGGAGAAAGGATGGATATAGTTGATGGATACATTTTAAAAGATGGAATATATCTAAAGATCGATATATCGAAAGACGCCGCCTTCCCGCCGGACTGTCCGGCGGGCGTCCCCGCCCGCGGCGTCCGGCAAATTCCGCACGCTCACGACTCTTAGCAACGCCCGTCCAGTTTTCCACACCCCGAACCAATACCGCTACTTTCTCGCCTCTTGCCTGGCTATTTACCTTCTAGTGCACATGTTAAGAGCGAGGATCCAGCATCTATGTCAGGCAAGACCCCGTGCGGCGCTATTTTTCAGGACGTTAATTTTGTTCCTTTGCAATCTGCAACTTTTTGCGTGCAGTGTGAACTGATCAGCAACAACAGCAAGCCCTATTGCCTGGCCTGTGGAAGTCACGCCCTGCTCGGACTGTCGCGCGTGCTTGGCGGATCCTTGCGCAACCAGCAGACTGCGCACCTCATCACCGACATGGAACTCAACAACCTGGTGCGCGATTTGTTGCGCACCGTGCCCGACCCCGATCTGGTCAGCATGTCAGATCGTTACCACATGCCGTCCCTCGCCCAGCGCAGCCAGCTCCGTGTCGCCAACGCCGCCCATCCCGCGTCGGGCTTTCGGGCAGTCTCCGTAGGTGACGATGCCGAGATTCATCCGGCGGAACTCGATCTCGAACCCGCCATCAGCGCGATTACCGAACGCGCCCAGCATCTGACCGGCGCCACCGGAGCCGCCATCGCTCTGCGCGCCGGGGACGAAATCGTCTGCCGCGCCCGTGCCGGCCGCACCGCGCCCGATCTCGGCGTCCGTCTGCAAACCAACGTTGGCATCTCCGCCGAAGCGGTCCGCACCGGCGAAATCATGCTCTGTCACGACGCCGAGCGTAATCCAAGGGTCAACCTGGCCAGTTGCCGGCGTCTCGGAGTCCGTTCCATTCTCGTTTCTCCTCTGCGTCACTACCGGCGTACCCTGGGCGTGTTCGAAGTATTGTCCTCATCACCGGGCGCCTTCGACGAGCGCGACGTGGCCACCATGCAACTCCTCTCCAGCATGATGGTGGCGGCCATCTCCCGCATCTCCAGCCTGCGCCAAGCCCAAATCCTGCGCCGATCCGGCTAGGTTTAGCCGAAAATACTGTATGTCGGGACGCAGCCTCGTTTAGTGTTGACGCGTGGGCCGGACAGTCCCACTAAGTTTCGTTCTCTACTCAGATAGCCAAGCGTGAAATAGGCAAGTGCACTAAGTGGCTGCGGAAAAAGTTTGCCTTTGCGTTTGTTTTAAAAGGGCGCGGCTTTTAGCCGCGCCGCAAGTCGTGCAAAATCAATGACGGCTTTTAGCCGCTGAGGCCTCGCGAAATGGTTCTTCCGCAGCCTCCTAAATATCCAATGTTTGCCGGTAGACGCTGCTCCCCCAATTTACCGGCGACCGGGACGTTGTCAAGTCGTCAAGGAGCCCACTAGGGATCGCTGACGGTACTCCGCAACCAGGACCCGAGCTGCGAGTCCTAAAATGCAAGCGTAACCAGGAACTGCAACGACCGTGCCGGAAGTTGATTCGTGATGCCGGTCAAAGGGGTTCCAAGATTCGCCGGTGGCGCTGCCCCGTTTCCCCAGGTCGAGACGTAACCCACAAAGTTTGGATGATTGAATACATTGAAGGCCTCAGCGCGCAGGTTCAAGGCCAGGCGGTCTGCAACCAGAGAAAATCGGCGTTCAATGAACGGAGACACGTCGTAGATCGATCGTCCGCGTCCCGCGTTGCGCGAAATCACAGCGGCGTTGACGATCGGCCGGTCTGTGGTAGCGCCCGTGTCGCCACTATTGGTCGTTCCCGTGACAAAGTTGTACGGCAGCCCGCTCCCTAGCGTCCCAACCACGCCGATGTTGATGTTGAGGGGCGCGACGTACACTCCGCTCAGCACGAAGCGATGCCGCTCGTCGTAAATCGCGGGACCAAGTTCCTGCCTGCCTGTAAAGTTCGGATCGTTCGGATTCTGAGACGGAATATCTGGGTCAACATTGTCCAGCGCGTGGGACCAGGTATAGCTGGCCAGCATCTGCAGCCGCTGGCTGAAGCGATGATTTAAATTCACATTTAAGGCGTCGTAGTAGGCGAACCCATCGTTAACGTCGGCCTGAATCACGGAGTACGCCGGTATCGGAACTGAGGCCGACGTTCCCTGCTTACTCGACGTGTCGCACGTAAGGCCATCCTGAGAATAAAAATTTATCCAGAGCGGTCTCGTGCAATTCGCCACCTGAGGTGTGCGAGTTTGCCCAGGTACCGTGCGCACAAAAGGAGCCGGCGGGTCCACGTCCAATGGACGATTGACCTTCAGCGTATGCGATCCAACGTAATCGAGACTTAGAGCCCAGTTTTGCGCGAGCGCCTGCTCGACCCCGAAGCTCCACTGTTCTGTGTACGGGCTCAGCAAGGCGTTCTGGTATCCGATCAAGGTCGGCGTGGGGAAAAACTGATCGTAATAAGAGCTTCGACCCGGCCGGACGTACAGACTTCGCAGGGGAATTTGAGCGCCCGGAGGAAATGCCGGTAAGGGCGCATCCGCAATGCTTGCCGGGAAACCCACCTGGCCCGGTGTTGCCGTGTAGTTAAAAACCCCAGTCGGACCGGTGAGAGCATAGCTCGCTTCGGAATTGTCAACGATCTGCGAATAGTAAATTCCGAATCCCGCGCGCACAACGGTGACGCCTTTGCCGCGGAGGTTCCACACGAAGCCAACCCGTGGCGCAAAATCCCGGGTGGAATCGGTGAAAGTCTGGCGTTCATATCGCAGACCCAGGTTCACATTAACGTCGCGCCGCAGGCGTATGTCGTCCTGCACAAACAACGCCCAGAGCGTATCGTCCACCGTGTAGTTTGCATTCCCATAGCTTTGCGTATAGCTCTTCACGTGGCTGATGTCGCCCAGGTAGGCCGAACTCTCACATGTGGCCACAGATTGGGTGCATGTGTTGTAGGCAAATGATCCGAGGTAGATCGGGCCGCCAAATTCTTTGCTGTTGCCGCCGGTGTGCGCGTGTATCGCCTGTGCCCCAAACCGGAGATTGTTGCGGCCAATCGTCGTCGAGACGGTGTCGTTGAGTTCAAATTGATGATTCAGCAGCAAAGCGGACTGAGAAGTGCCGGTCGTAAAAGTGGCCGCACCTTGAATTGGCACGGAAAACTGCGTGCTGTAAATGACAGGACTGAATTGCGTGATCGGTGAGGCCAGTTGAAATTCCGCGCGAACGTTGTTCAGCCAATTCGGACTGATTACGTCCGTCTCTCCCAACTCGGCGGTATACGTCCTGCGGGTGAATACTCGATCTACGCTCGGCAAGCTGTTTCCGCCGACAATCCCGTTGGGATTCGTATCGACAAAGTGGTCGGCGTTGAGTCGAAGAAAGAAATCGTTGTTGTTGTTCAGCTGATGATCGAGGCGCGCCAGCCCCATCCAGTCGCGGTACTTGCCCTCGAAGCCACCCGGCGCAAGGGCATTGGTGATCGGAGAAACTTTGTTCTCCCAGGTGTATTCGCCGCCTAGAAAGAAGTGAGTATGATTGGCGCTGCCGATCGGCCCGCCCAATGTAAGCGCCGGCTGATACAGTTCATCGCTCGTCAACTGATTGCCACTGGTCGCTGTGCCGGGAGTGAAACCCCACAAATCCGCTGCCGTCGCCGAAGGACGAAAATTCCCAACCAGGCTGCTGTGATATTGGCTTCCCCCACTCTTCGTGACGATATTGACGGCGCTTCCCGCACTCCCTCCGTATTCGGCGGAGAACGGGTTGGTCAGAACATTCATCTCGTCCAACGTTTCGACCGGCAGGTTCGTGAAGATCGTCTGGCGTCCCCAAAGGTCCACTGAGTTTGCCCCATCCACTTCAAACCACGCCTGACGGCGGCCTGTGCCATTGCTTGTGAATAAATTTTGATTCATGAAAACGTCGCCCTGATTGATCGCCGGACGATTCGCAGCATTCAGCATCGGCAAGTACGTGATGCGGTTATTAAGAAGTGGAGTTTCGCTGATCTGAAACGTGCCTAGCTGATCGCCAAGTTGTGGTATGTCGGTGCGAACGCCACCGGCCGCCCCAGTCACGGTGATCTCGGTTTTCCCGCCGGCGGGTGAAAGATGAAAGGTCAGGTTGGCTGCCGCCCCGCCTATTAAGGTCACGCCTTTCGACACGGCGAGCTCAAATCCCTCTTTCTCGGCGCTCACCTCGTAGTCGCCCTCGACCGCCAGTCCTGCGACCGAAAAATTACCCGAGTCGTCGGTCTGCGTGGTCCTTTTCAGCCCGGTCCGACGGTTCGTGATTTTGATCTCCGCACCCAACACGGCAGCATGGCTTTGGTCAACCACGGTGCCCCTGATGGCGGCTGTGTCTGGTGTCTGAGCATGTAGGAGAAGACTGCAGTCAGTAAGGAAAACTAGTCCGCAAAACACGATGCCGCGAACGAATGCCATGCGAGACAGACTAGCCAATTCCCATAATCAACTACCACCTCTAGTACGACTGAATGAGGGCCTTTACAAAAATCGACGGACTCAGCAGTCGTCTACGGCAATTGTGAGGATCGGCTCGCCAGCCCAAAACCCATGCAACGCTTGCGATTTTCGCCTATCATCACGTGCCATGAGGAAATGGATCACCGCAGCGCTGCTGATTGCCACTGCCGCATTCGCGCAGCAAACCCACACTCAGTACGAGCCGCCGAACGCGCCGGGCGCCGGTCAGAGGCTGCTCGCGCAATTTACCGGCGACTGGGACGTCGTCAATACGTTCTTCCCGATAAACGGGAAGCCGATTGTGACCAAAGGCACCTGCAAGCAGTACATGATCCAGGACGGCAAGTTTCTGCAGTCGGATTTCACCTTCTTCAATTCTGACCGAACGAAGGGCACCGGCACCGGAATCTCCGGCTTCGATTCCAAAACGAATCGCTTCACCACCGTCTGGTACGACTCGCGGCAGACGACGATGTCGATTCGCCAAAGCGACGGCACGTTCGACGGCCAGAACATTGTCCTGTGGACCACGCCCCTCGATACCGAGCATCCTGGGCGGAAGACCGTCGCGCGCGCACACCTTGAGGAAAACGGCCGCCTTCTCCTTCATCGCCATTTCATGATCGATGACAAAGGGGAGGAATGGATGATGATCGAGCTGCGGATGACGCGGAAGTAGTTTCCCCACGGGGGCAGTCAGACTGGCCCACCTTATTCTCTCTTCCTTGCTTACTTTTCCCTTAAGCCGCGCTAATATATGGAGCAACCAGAACTCGGGCCCTTCGCCATCGGCGTTCATCAACTCGGCGCGGCACCCGTTTCACCCAACCGGCGCCGGCGTGTGCGACATAAAATCCAGACGCCCGCCTACATCAGTTTCACCGCCGAATCCCAGGGCGCGATGCTGGATCTGCATGAGATCGTCGACATCAGCGAAGACGGCGTCGCCATCCAGTGCCATTCTCCTCTCGAAATCGAAAAGACCGTGAATCTGTGCCTGGATCTGGCCGATTGCGCCGAGCATATTTACACCACCGGCCAGGTGATCTGGTCAACGCTTCGGGACGCGCCGGTCTTCATTTTTCCGAGCTCTCTTCGGAAGCCCTGTCCCGTTTGCGGGAATGGCTTTTCGTCAACGTGATGGCCGGAGTGGCCAACGGCGAGACTCAGCTTGCCGCCCCGGCCAGAGCTCAGGAAGAAATTCCTCCGCGTCCTAACTACAGCGATACCCTGGCGGCCGTCACCGCCGTGCAACGTCAGGTGGAGGCCCTCGGTTCCGATCTTGCCGGGGCTCTGCAACTAGTTGTGGAACGCGCCCAAACTCTGGTTCATGCCTCGGGCGCTGCCATCGCCATGGGGACGCCGATCCGGATTTCCTGGTTTGTCGCGCCAGTTCTGGTCCGGACGCGCCTCCGGTCGGTGCACGTTTGCAGGTGGGATCCGGTTTTTCCGGGGAATGCGTAAAGACTGGAACGTTGCTCCGCTGCGATGACGCCGAGCTCGACGCCCGGGTGGATCGAGAGAGCTGCCGTGCCTTGGGCATTCGCTCCATGGTCGCCGTTCCCTCCGAGTCGCCGAGAGATCGATGAAATTCGCGACCTCCAGCCACGCGCATGTCTTTTCTGAGAATGACGGAAGGGTGCTCCAGCGTCTCGCCGAGACCGTGATGGCCGCAGTCAATCGCGCTGTTCGTTCTGAAGATCTCGCGATTCTTGCCGATGCAACCACCGTCAACCGATTCTCCCCGTCGCCGGGCAGCGTGCTGTTCGCTTCCGCGCCCGATCAAGACCACAAAGCCGAGAGCGCCGATGAGAAAATGTCTGGTGGCATCAGCTTGCCCCGGTCTCACCTCATCCTGCTGGTTTGTGTCGCCGCGGCGATTGCGATGGTTCTCGGCTACAACCTCGCCCCCTTGATTCAGAGCAAGCTTCAGCAGCGTGGGCGAATTCCCATACCGACCGTTCTGGCCTCGTCTCCACCCCTAAGTCCTACCCGGCGGAGCCTTCTACCACGTCTCCGGAACTCGAGACTAGATCGTTCGAGCTGATGCGGCAGATGGCGCAGGATGGCGATCCCGTCGCCGAGAATGCTTTGGGCCTTCGTTATTTTCAGGGAGACGAAAAAAACGGAATCGTTCGCGACGAGAAACAAGCCTTCCGCTGGTTCAGCCGCGCCGCCGAACATGGCAGTCTCGCGGCCCAGGCCAAGTTAGGATTCCTCTATTGGGGCGGACGCGGTGTTTCCAAAGACGTGAATCAAGCCTATTTCTGGACCGTGGTAGCGCTGAGCTCGCGGCGACCAGGAGAACAAAGATCTCGCCGCCGTCCTGGCCTCCGGCATGACCCGTGAACAAGCCGCTGCCATCGAACAGCGAGCCGATCTCTGGCTCCAACAGCACACGCCCAAAAAACCGGGCGCCGGCCGCAAGAGAACAGAAACAGCAGCAATCACCAACTAGCCGAGACCGCGGGTGCCCACTCCAAACATCGCGTTCTTTGCGATGTTAGGGTGGGGACTGTGACTTCCTAAAATCGGAAAATAAGTCGCTTCGCGCTAAAATGTCTCCAAAGAGGTTTTCCGTGCCCACCCTGCGCCAAGTCCTGGACGAACGAACCCGCGAAGCGGTCACCCCTCTCTACGAAAAACTGGACCACAACCGCGTCCGCTGGAGCTTCTCCTGCGGCCACTGCTGCCCCATTCCCGAAGGCCAGCCTGGCGTCTGCAAAGTCCGTTTCAACCGCGGCGGCAAGCTTGACGTTCCCTGGGGATACACCGCGGGAATGCAATGCGATCCTATCGAGAAAAAGCCGTTCTTCCACGCCCATCCCGGCGCGCTAGCCTACAGTTTCGGCATGCTGGGCTGCGACCTGCACTGCGGCTATTGTCAGAACTGGGTCACCTCGCAGGCTCTGCGCGATCCCAATGCTGTG
>CAVQDN010000030.1:0-17310 GCA_963711275.1 uncultured Acidobacteriaceae bacterium
GTTGATCCAGTTGTCCCCGAACGGCGCCCATGGCGCGGGCGGTCGCATAGGCTTCCTTGACCTGGCCAAGAATTTGAGCTTCGCCAACTACCATCGAATCGAGGCTGGAAGCAACGCGGAACAGGTGGCGCACCGCGTCCTTCCCGCGGAATTCATAGAGATGCGGGTCGAGCTCTTCCGGCTCCAGATGAAAGTGATGGCGCAGAAATCCGCGCAGGTCGGCGCTGCCGTTGGTGGTATGGGTCACAATCTCCACGCGATTGCAAGTGGAGATCACTATCCCCTCCTCGATACCCGGATAGGCTGAGAGTTCGCGGCAGGCATCGGGCAGGTGCGATTCCGGAATCGCCAGGCGCTCGCGCAATTCCACCGGAGCGCTATTGTGATTCACGCCAATGAGCTGGAATCTCATGACGCAGCGAACCTGTGGATCGCGGAGAAATAATTGGCGGCCCACGCAGCCAGGGCGGCGACGAACGCGAAAGTCGCAAGGAAGGCGGCACGGCGTCCGCGCCACCCGGAGTTCCAGCGGGTGAAGACCATCAGCATGTACACGGCCCACATCAGCACCGACAACAGAATCTTGGGATCAAGAAAATCGAGGCGGCCGTAGGTGGAGATGGCGACCACCGATCCAGTCAGCAGGCCAAGCGTCATGAACGGAAAACCGAGCAGCAGCGAGCGGTAGCCGATCTGGTCAATTACTTCGAGCGCGGGGAGGAACGAAATCAGGCTGGTGGATTTTTTGGCCTTCAGGCGGCGCTCCTGAAGAAGATAAAGCAGGCTGGCGCCGAAGCTGACCAGTAGTGCGGCATATCCAATGAAGATCAGAAAGATATGCGCTGCCAGCCATCCTTTACTGGAAACGTACTGGGTCAGCAGCACCGGCTGCTCATCGACGGCGGCAACGAAGGTCAGAAAAAAGACGACAGGAAATACAACCACGCCGGGCGCGGTGGTCTGATAAATCGCATAAATCAGCATGAAGAACGTCATCGAGAGAAAGGCCAGCAGTGATTCCCCGTTGTGCACCGACGCCCAGACAACATGGCCGGAAAGAAAAAGTTCAGTCAGCGAGACAAAGTGGAAGACCATGCCCAGGCTGGCCGCATGCAGGGCGATGCGGCTGAACAGATCGCTGGTGCGCGTGAGCGCCACGAAAGCATAGATCAGGCTGATAAAGTAGCAACCCAGCGCGAAACGGAGCCAGAGCAGAGACATAGGCCTAAAGTTCCGGAATGCTTGAGTCTACCGCAAATCGCAGCATCAATGAGGCTAACCTCAGCTGAAGCTGCGGTTTCTTTCGGAGTCGACATGCACGAGCGAACTCGAGCCTTCCCCAGTTGGTGAAGCTTCGCTCCGCTGCCGGCGATAGAAATCGTCGCCAAATTCAATGAGTCGTGGTAATTTGTTGGGTCGAATTTCAAGGTGGAGGAATTGACATGCGATTCATAGGCATACTCCTTGCGATGGCCTTCAGCCTAACGCCTGTGCTGGCCCAAGAGAAAACCGACGGCGCTCCCACCAACGAGAAGGCGCAGAAAACATACAAAGAAGCACTCGAATTTCTGAAACAGCGGCAAAACGCATTGGCTCTGGGGGAGTTTAAGAAAGCGGACAAACAGGACGCTGGGCACTGTCTGGCCTGCCAACAGAAAATGATCAAGTACGGAATCGAGTTGCAGGAGTGGAAGACCGCCGAGGGCGCGGCGGAGGAGATGGTAGCTCAGGCTCAGGGCCCCAGGAATATGGCCCTGGCTCATTATCAGTTTGGCGCGCTGCTTACTCATGAAGGGATGGAGATGCACAAAGACGAACTGTTCACGCACGCGCACGAAGAGATGCTCAAAGCTCTAGCCGTGGGGTTGAAGTTTCCGTCCGCCGTCTACGCGGATGGTCTCGTGCTGGCGCAATTGAAACAGGACGATGCCGCCAAGGCCAGGTTTGAGGACTTCGTGAAATTGCAACCCGACAACGATCCCGATCGCCAGCGGGCTCTGCGCTACATCGGCGAACCCAACCTGGCTCGGGCCAGAATGGCGCCCCCTTTTGCCATCACTACCACCGACGGAAAGCGGATTTCACTGGATGATCTGGCAGGAAAAGTGGTGCTGCTTGATTTCTGGGCGACATGGTGTGGACCCTGCCGGGAGGCCTTGCCGCACATGCGGGAGATTGCCAAAAAGTTTCGTGGAGAGCCACTAGTCGTCCTCAGCATTAGTCTCGATACCGACGAACAGAAGTGGAAAGAGTTCATCGCAAAAAACGAAATGACCTGGCTGCAATATCGGGACGACGGCTTCGAGGCACCCATCGCGAAAGGGTTCCGAGTGCATTCGATTCCCCATACCTTCACCATCGACGCCGATGGCGTGTTACAGGACGAACACATCGGCGATGCAGCGATAGAGGGGAAGCTGAAGAAACTGGTTGCGCGGGCGCGGGAACTACAGACGACAGCGAAACAAACACAGTAGCCGAAACATCAATCTGGAACATCAAGCATAAATAACCTGCTGGCCATTTACTCCACTCCCAGGCTGCTCAACGCCTCTTCGAGCAAATTCGTGTCAATGCTCAAGCGGCGGCCGTGGGTCTTTAGATCCTCAACTTCATCGAAGGCGCGAAATAGGCGAAGCTTGGCCGCGGCATATCGTTCAGCGTCGCTCAATGGACGGCCGTGCTTCTGGCTCCAGGCCTCTCGGGCGCTGTCGGGGAGAAAAACGCTGACAGCATAAGTCAGCTTCCGATCGGAAGTGACGTCGAAAACAAATTCAGTGGCGGGGGATTCGGGGTCGTCCGGAAACGCGGGCCGTTTTCCGACGAAGTAGTACTGATAAACATATCCCTGGGCGCCAGTATAGGTCTTCAGTCGACGGACGGGTGGAGTCTGAGACATGCCGACATTATCAAACGCGGAGTGGGCATTTGTCGCGCAGGTGCAGAAATCAACGTTACAACTAACCGCAAAAGCGGCGGAGAAGAGTGTCTGCCCCACAGAATCTTGTTTAGCGAACGCCGTTTCCTGGGGAGACTACTCTGCCATATTCCGTGGCGCGGGTCAGGCGGTCGAACATGCGCCAGGCGTCGAGCGAGATTTTGCTGATGGCCTCTTCCCCGTCGCGTTCGTTGCGCAGAAAAGCCGTCATGACGCAAATCACATAAGGACGGCCTTCGACGAAGACGATGCCGGAGTCGTTGCGTACGGCTTCCAGCGATCCCGGCTTGTTGGCGACCTTTAGATCGGCGGGCAGGTTGCGTGGAATCCACGAATCTTTGTTGGTGCTTAGCATTTTGAAGAAGTCGGCGGCTGATTCTTTGTTCAAAACTTTGTCGTGATAAATGGCGTCGAGCAGCATCATCATTTCGCGCGGCGTCGAGATATTTTCGCGCCCTTCCTTGGCGGCCTGCACATCCATCATTTTGCGGCGCAGGCGCGTGTGGGTCAGGCTGAGCGAGTCCAGCATGGCATTCACATTCTGCATGCCGACGCGGTCGATGAGCACATTGGTCGCGGAATTGTCGCTGACCGCGACCATCATCGTCGCCAGGTCGCGCAGCGTGATGCGCGTAATTCCAGGCGTTAGCCCGCCCATGATGTCGCTGTCAGGGACAAGATCGGAGGATTGCACCGTATAGAGATCCGTGAGTTTGAGCTTGCCTTGCTGCGCCTGCAGGTACAAATTGGCCAGAACTGTGATCTTGATGGAACTCGCCTGAGCGAAGACTTCATCCTCGTTCAGTAGAAAGTGCTCGCCGGTATTAAGGTCTTCGATGGCGACGCCCATCACGCCGTCGAGATGCTGATCGACGTCTTGAATCTGGGCCTCGAGTTTTTGCCAGAGAACCTTCTGCTTGTCCGTGGACGGAACGGCAGTCTGGGCGAGGCTGGAGGTGAGAAATAATAGGCAACAGAAGAAATACTTCACGAGACGGTCTCCTGACGGCAGGGATTGTAGCAGCACAAGAAGCACACAGGCTCTTAGCCCGCTTGGCAGGCTATAGCCATGGGATCGTCTCGCCCTACTTCTTGTAGAAATCGGCCGAGCGCTGCACGTCAGCGACGTGCGCCATTGGTATGAGACCTGTGACCTTGGATTTGGTATCGGATTCACCCATCAATTCTCGCCTCGCGCAATTGCTTCACCGCGGTCTCCGAAGTGATGGGCGAATAGTACACTTCTTTAAAGGTGTACGACCGCGCCTTGGATGCCAACACGGGAAGAATTTCGATGTGCCAGTGGTAGTCATCGTCAATGGTCTTCCAGTAGCCAAGATTCTTAGAGGGGTGCATGCTGCTGGGCGAGGTATGCAGCACGAGATGAAACTCCTCGGTAATTGAGCGGACGCGCTGCAAAGTACGGCGCAAAAGCGCCGCCAAATTCGTGCGCAGTCCCGGCTTGTTCAGTCCGGTTCGCTCGAACGACGCGTCGTGATTGCGCGGCATAATCCAGGTTTCATAGGGCACTCGCGGAGCATAAGGACCGAGGGCGAGATAGTCTCCACGAGCCTCGATGACGCGCAAAGCCTGCCGCTCCTCCTGCTGAATAATGTCGCAAAAAACACAGCGTTCTTTGCTGAGGAAGTACTCGCGGCCGGCGCGCAACTCGTAGAGCACGCGCCGCGGAACGAACATGGTAGCGGTAATCTGCGACGTGGGATGGCCGAACTCCTGCCCCGCGCTCTTCCCGTAGTCCTTGAAGAGGCTGACGTACTTGATGCGCGGGTCGCGTTTCAAGTCGAGGATGCGTTCGGCGGCGAGACGAAGAAAGTGCCCGATCTCGTCGTCGCTGGCGTTCCACAGGTGCCGGTCGTGCCGCGGGTTTTCGACCAGTACTTCGTGCGCGCCCACTGAGTGCATGCGGTCATAGATGCCATCGCCCCGGCGGCCAGGTTCGCCTTCGATGTGGTACAGCGGAGTGGGATGCACAACGGATCGTGCAGACCACGGAACGCCGGGCGCGTTGGGAGATTTCGCAATCACCTGCAGAGACGCACTGGGGCCATCGCAAAAACTGCAGGCAGTCTCGGCACGTGGTCCGGTTTCGGCGGGATCATCGCCGGTAATGACCCAGGAGCGGGTAATGGGATCCTTGCGGAGTTCCATGAGGAAGGAGAACACCGGAAGAGAACCGCCGTCAACACTGATTTACTGCCGAATTTCCCCCCAGTGGATGTGAAATGTCGCAGAAGAAAAGCTGCGCGCTTTGTTATAATCCGCCCAAGCCCGCCCAGATGACCGAGCCGTCCACTCCGCTGATGCGGCAGTATGCCGCCGTCAAAAAAGAACATCCCACCGCACTCTTGTTTTTTCGCTTGGGGGATTTCTACGAGCTCTTCTTCGACGACGCGATCCTGGCGGCCAAAGAGCTGCAGATTACGCTGACTTCGCGGAATAAGGAAAAAGGAATTGCGGTGCCGATGTGCGGCGTGCCCTATCACGCGGCGGAGGCCTACATCGGAAAGCTGATTCGGAAGGGCTTCAAGGTGGCCATCTGCGAGCAGATGGAAGATCCGCGGCAAGCCAAGAAGCTGGTGCGGCGCGAAGTAACGCGGGTGGTCACCCCGGGAACGGCGGCGGATTCGTCGCTCGGCTCGGAGGAAAATAATTTTCTTGCGGCACTGGCGCAGGTTGGGGATCGGGTGGGATTCGCAGCTCTGGATTTGTCCACAGGCGAGTTCCGGGCCACGGAATTTTCCGGTGAGGGCGCGCTGCGCCGAGTGCAGGAGGAGTTGGAGCAGCTCCGGCCGAAGGAACTGCTGTATGGCTCGGCGGCGCCGCTGTTTGAGAATAATTACAGCCGGAGGGTTACTGAGTCCGGACGGGCGAGTCGCCCGTCCCCACAGGGACATTGCCAGTCGCCGTGCCGCAGCCTCAGGGCTCCGGTGGCGCCTGCACTGAGACGCCGCTCGATGACTGGATCTTTGCGCCCGATCACTCGATTCCGCTGCTGGAAAATCATTTTGGTGTTCTGTCGCTCGAAGGCTTCGGCTTGGCGGGGCGAACGGCAGCCGCAGCCGCGGCGGGCGCAATTCTTTATTACGTGCGATCCACGCAGCGCGGGTCGCTTGATCATGTCGACCGCATCGGGTGGTATGAGCGGCAGAGTTGCCTGGTGCTGGATGCGGTCACGGTTCGCAATCTCGAATTGATCGAACCGCTGTTCGCGGGCGCGGATGCGGGCGTCACTCTGTTCCGGTCGATCGATTGTGCGGTTACGCCCATGGGCAAGCGGCTGCTGCGCGCATGGCTGTTGCGGCCGTCGCTCGATTTAGGCGAGATCCACGGGCGACTCAATGCGGTGGAAGCGGGTGTGAAAGAAATGGTCGCGCGGGAGGAGTTGCGGCGGGCCCTCGATGGCGTGCTCGACCTGGAAAGATTGCTGAGCCGCGTCACGCTTGAGACCGCGAATCCGCGGGATGTGCTCGCTCTGGCGGCATCGCTCGGAAAACTTCCCGCAATCAGGGCGGCGCTCTCCCGCCTGGGAGCGGAGCGCCTGAAAACTTTGCATACATCGCTCGATGAGCTGGGAGACGTACGCGAGCGCATTGACAAGACAATCGTGCCGGAGCCGCCGCTCAGCTTTGCCGACGGCGGCGTGATCGCCGCCGGCGTGGACCGCGATCTTGATGAACTGCGCGAACTTTCGCGCAACAGCAAGCAGGTGCTGGCGCAGATCGAGCAGCGGGAGCGCGGACGCACCGGAATTTCCTCGCTGAAAGTGAAATTCAATTCCATCTTTGGCTACTACATTGAAGTTTCGAAGCCGAATCTGCATCTGGCTCCGCAGGATTACGAACGCAAGCAGACACTGGTCGGGGCGGAGCGTTTCACTACGCCCGAACTGAAGGAATACGAGACCAAGATTCTGGATGCGCAGGAAAAAATTGTCGAGATCGAGCGGCGGCTGTTTACCGACCTTCGCACCACGATTGCGGCCGAAGCCAAGCGCATCCGGCAGACCGCTCTGGCGCTGGCGGAAGTGGACGTGCTCGCCTCGCTGGCGCACATCGCAGCCCTGCGTAACTACTGCCGCCCGACTTTTGTTGAGACGGCCGAGGCCAGCGAAATCGAGATTGTCGAAGGCCGGCATCCGGTGATTGAGCAGCAGGAGATGGCAGGAGGCAGTGAGCGCTTCGTGCCCAACGATCTTTATTTGAACGGCACGGCGCAGAACATCATGTTGCTCACGGGGCCGAACATGGGCGGCAAATCGACCTATCTGCGGCAGACGGCGCTTATCGTGATTCTGGCGCAGATGGGATCGTTCGTGCCGGCGCGGTCGGCGCGGCTGAGTGTAATTGACCGGGTATTTACCCGCATCGGAGCGAGCGACAATCTGGCCCGCGGCCGCTCGACGTTCATGGTCGAGATGACGGAAACAGCAGCCATCCTGCACACGGCAACGGCGCGGTCGCTCATCCTGCTCGACGAAGTTGGACGCGGGACTTCCACGTACGATGGGCTGGCGATCGCCTGGGCTGCGGTCGAATACCTGCACGCGCGAGTGCGCGCGAAAACTTTATTCGCAACTCACTATTTCGAACTCACCGAGTTAGGGGAACAACTTTCCGGAGTGAAAAATTACCACGTGTCGGTCAAAGAAACAGGCGGCGGCATCGTATTCTTACGAAAGGTTGAGCCCGGGGCAGCGGACCGCAGTTATGGTATAGAAGTCGCCAAGCTGGCGGGACTGCCGAACGAGGTCGTGGTAAGAGCGCGCGAGGTGTTGGCGGAGCACGAGTTCGCGGAGCAGCAGGCCACCGCGCATCTTTCTCCGGGAGCAACTCCGCCGGCGGCGCAACTGACGATTTTTACGCCGCTCTCGCAGCCGGTGCTTGACAAATTGCGGGAGGTGGATTTGAACCGGCTGACCCCGCTGGAGGCGCTGAATCTGCTGGCGCAATTAAAAAAAGAAATCTAACCACCGAGGAGACCGCGTCACACGAGAAATTCCACAGTCACAAATCATGGGATCACGCAAATCGCGCGGCATCTCGGAGATTGGACAGCTGCTGATCGTCGGCTTCGATGGAACGAAGATGACGCCCGGGCTCACTTCCCTGCTTACACGGTTGCAACCGGCAGGAGTCGTCCTTTTCGCCCGGAATATCAAGAGTCCGGAACAGACGTGGCGCCTGTTGCGCGACTGCCGGAACTGCGTCACCACTCCGCTGTTTACCTGCGTTGACCTTGAGGGCGGAATGGTCGATCGCTTTCGCGATGCGCTGGGAGCGACGCCGTCGCCCGGGGACGTGTTCGACACCGGCGATCACAAGCTCTTCCGGAGGCACGGACAAATCATCGGCGACAACTGCCGATCGTTAGGATTCAATGTCAACTTCGCTCCGGTGCTCGATCTGGCATTTGAGGCTTCACGCAGCGTGATGGATTCGCGGGTGGTATCGGCGAATCCGCCCGAGACAATTACCTACGCTCGGGAATTTCTGACCGGGCTTCAGACCGCGAAAGTAATGGGGTGTGGCAAACATTTTCCGGGTCTCGGCGAGGGCAAGCTTGACAGCCATCGCCAACTCCCGGTCATCGAAAAATCCCGGAAGAGACTCTGGGCCGAGGATCTGCTTCCCTACCGAACGCTTCGCGCACAACTGCCGTTTGTGATGATCTCCCATGCGGCGTATCCCCATGTCACCGGGGATAGACGTCCGGCATCCCTGTCCAAGACTTGGATCACTGGAATCTTGCGCAAACGCATCGGTTACCGGAACCTGATCGTGTCCGACGATCTGGAGATGGGCGGCGTGCTCTCGGCGGCGCCGATCGATGAAGCGGCTGTGGAGTTTATTCGAGCGGGCGGAGACTTGTGTTTGATCTGCCATCGCGAAGATTACATGGTCCGGGCTTACGAATCGCTGATAAGGACGGCAGGACGGGATTCGAAGTTCGCGAGGCGCGTAACTGAGGCTGCACGGCGAGTAGTGGCGTTCAAGAAAAAGAACGCCCGGATACTGCGAGCAGGAAAGTCGCCAGCAGCGGCAACGGTAGAGAAACTGACCCGCAGACTGTGGGAGTTTGGAGAAGAGCTGCGTCTGGACCCTTTCAGTCGTCAAGCGGATAAGCGGTCGCGCACATGAGCAAGAAGGCAATGATCGTCGCCGGAGTGATGAGCGGGACATCGGCCGATGGGATTAATATAGCGCTGGTTCGCATCGGGGAGAGTGGGGCTTCGAATGCCCAACGAGCGTCCGGCTCTGCTGAGGGGTTTCGCGGGCGGGGGCGCCCTCGCCACACGATCAAACTGCTGGGGCACGCGGAATACACATATCCCGCTAAGGTTCGGGCAGCTGTTCTCGCCGCCATGAATGCGGAAAGCGCCCGCGTGGCTGATCTTGCACGGCTTAACTTTCTTTTGGGAGAGTTATATGCTGACGCGCTGCTGAGTGCCCAACGGCAGTTTCAGGCGAAGGCTGAGCTTATCGGCTGCCATGGCCAGACGCTGTACCATCAGGGTGAGCCGCGCCCATTCCTCGGACGAAAAGTGACGGCGACCTGGCAGACAGGAGAGGCTGCCATTGTCGCGGCGCGGGTGGGGGTGCCCGTGGTTTCGGATTTTCGTCCGGCAGACATGGCGGCGGGAGGCCAGGGCGCACCCCTGGTTCCCTACCTTGATACATTGCTCTTCCGTGATCCGAAGATCGGTCGCATTGTGCAGAACATCGGAGGGATTGCCAATCTCACGGCGATTCCGGCCGGCGGCAAAGGCCGAGTGTTCGCCTTCGATACCGGGCCCGGGAATATGGTGATCGACGCGGTCACTGAAGCGCTCTTTGGACGCGCATTTGATCGCGACGGAGGATTTGCTGCAGAAGGGTTGGTTCTGAAGCCAGTCTTAGAGCACATTCTGAAGCGCAGGTTTTTCCGCGCTAAACCTCCGAAGACCGCCGGACGCGAAGAATTTGGGCGCGAATTTGTTCGCGACTTCCTGCGCCAATGCGCGGGCTTTCGCAAGGAAGACGTGGTCGCAACGGCAACAGCGTTGACGGCGCGGTCGATTGGCGAAGCAGTGCGGCGATTCATCATTCAGAAGCCCAGCTCCAAGAACGCTTTTGGAGAAATGATCCTCTCTGGCGGAGGTGCCCGGAACGCCACGCTGATCGCCATGTTGACGGAAAACTTGGCGCAGATCGGAATCCAGTTGCGATTCTCCGACGAGTTTGGAGTGCCTTCGCAGGCCAAAGAGGCCGTCGCGTTCGCCGTGCTCGCTTACGAGACTTGGAACCGGCGGCCTTCGAATATTCCTTCCGCCACCGGCGCGAAGCGGCCCTCCGTGCTGGGAAAGATTTCGTATGCGTGAAAACCAGACCTCGGACCTTAGACCTCGGACCGCAGGTGCGGACGGCCGAGGTCTGGGGTCTAAGGTCCGACGTCGATTCACGATGGGACTCTGTGGACTTCTTGCCATTCTCTCGCTGCTTTCCTGTTCGTCTAAGCCCGATCCCAACACGCTGGTTATGATCATCGAATCGAGCCCGACCAATCTCGATCCACGGGTGGGGATCGACGCGCAGTCAGAACGAATTGACAACCTGATTTTCGACGACCTGTTATCGCGGGGAGACGATCTGAGTGTCGCTCCGGGACTGGCCGAGCGCTGGGACATTCCCGATCCGCTGACTTACGTCTTTCATCTCCATCGCGGGGTTAAGTTTCACGACGGGCGACCGTTAACTGCCCGGGACGTGAAGTGGACGTTCGATTCGCTACTCCAAGGCAAGATTCGCAGCACCAAGGCGGCGGTCTATCGCTTCGTGGATCACATCGAAGCGCCTGACGATTCTACGGTCATCTTCCGCATGAAAGAGCAGGACGCAAGCCTCCTATGGAATCTTTCGGACGGAGCGATCGGGATCGTTCCAGATGGCAGCGGCGAGGAAATGACGCGGCATCCCATCGGGTCAGGCCCGTTTCGATTTGTCAGCGCAGAGACTGACCGGGAGGTCGTCATCGAACGGAACAATGACTACTGGGGAGGGGCGCCCAGGCTCCCGCAAGTGCGTTTTGCCGTAGTCCCTGACGCGACCACCGAAGCTCTTGAACTGCGCAAGGGCAGCGGCGACATTGCCATCAATTCACTGACGCCCGATACCGTATTTACGTTGGCGCACGATCCTAATCTCGAAGTCGAGCACGCGGCTGGGACCGAAGTCCAGTACTTGGGTTTTAATCTGCGTGATCCAATTTTGAAACAAGTGCGGGTGCGGCAGGCGATCGCCTATGCCCTCGATCGGCCTCCGATGATTGAATACTTGTGGCGCGGGCAGGCACAACCGGCACGCAGCGTTCTGCCTCCGCAGAGCTGGGCCTACAACGGAGATGTGCCGGCTTACGATCACGACCCGGACAAGGCGAACAAACTCCTGGATGCCGCAGGGTATCCAATGGCAAATGGAGTGCGTTTCCATATAACGATGAAGACTTCGACCGTAGAGAGTACCCGCCTCATGGTAGCCGTCATGCAGCAGCAGTTGCGCGCAGTCGGAATCGCACTTGATATTCGCAGCTTCGAATCAGCTACGTTTTTCGCGGACGTACAACACGGAGCGTTTCAAATGTATGGGCTGCGCTGGATCGGGGGCAACGAAGATCCCGACATTTTTGAATATGCCTTTGACTCGGCCAGGTTTCCGCCGAACGGGGCCAACCGCGGCTACTATTCGAATCCCAGAGTGGACGCTCTCATCGACAAAGCTCGGCGGGAGATCGATCCCAAGGTGCGCAAGCCACTGTATGCCGAGGTGCAGCGGATCCTGGCAGATGATCTGCCTTACATCAATTTCTGGTATCTGGATAACGTCGTTGTGCACACGCGGCGGGTGCGGAACTTGAAGCTGAATCCTGCAGGAAACTACGACTTCTTGCGGACGGCTGAGTTGTCCGCTCCTTAGCTTTACTTTCAATGCTTTCTCTATTCTCCAAGAATCGCGTGGGATCCTCCTCGCTATACCGCGGACGAGCCAGTTCTAGCGTGTTAACATCAAATTTCGGCCCGGAGGACAAGTCGCCCTCCGGACAGCAGGCGGAATGCCGGCGCTACTCCTACGCTGCGCTACTATGCGAATTCTTTTTATTGGTGACATTTTCGGACGGCCGGGACGAGATATCGTCAAAGATCGGTTGCCCGGAATGGTCCGCGATTACGACATCGATCTGATCATTGCGAATGGTGAAAACTCGGCGGCCGGCTTCGGTATTACTCCGGCACTGGCCGAGGAACTCTTCGAACTCAACATCGACGTCATCACAACCGGAAACCACGTCTGGGACAAGCGCGAAATCGTCGACTACTTTCAAACGGTCGAGGGCAATGGGCACGGGCCCGCACGGCGCGTGCTGCGCCCCGCGAATTTTCCCTCGGATATGCCTGGCTCCGGCCTATATGAGGGATTTAAGGGAAAAGTCCCTTACGCTGTAATGAATCTTCAGGGGCGCGTATTCATGGCCTCAAATGACGATCCCTTCCGCACCGCGGATCAGCTGCTGCAGAAGATTCGGGCCAAAGTGATTCTGGTGGACATTCACGCCGAAGCGACCTCGGAGAAAATTTCCATGGGCTGGTATCTGGACGGCCGCGTCACGGCGGTGGTGGGCACGCACACCCATGTCCCGACCGCCGACGAGCGGGTTCTGCCCAATGGAACCGCCTACGTTACCGATGTAGGCATGACCGGGCCGTACGATGGCGTTATCGGAGTGAAGAAGGAATTGGTAGTGGGCAAATTTCTGAACGGTATGCCGGTTCGCTTCGAACCCGCCACCGGCGATGCCCGCCTCTGTGCCGTGATCATCGATTGCGACGATGCGACGGGCAAAGCTCGCAACATCGAACGCCTGATGCTCTCGTAGAGACGTTGCTAGCAACGTCTTTTCCATGCCCAAGGCAAATAGCAAGCACCGTCCCCGCGATTCTAGAAAGCTTGCAAGTCCGGAGCGCGTTCTCGTTCTCGGAATGGAAGCCACAGTGCCTATTGAACTCGAAGGTACGAGGTCCTATTGGCGTGTGCCATACTTGCGGAAACTACATTAAAATCACACGACGTGCAGTACAAAGCATTTATTCTCGCGGCGGGACTCCTCGCAACGTCGGCATCGACTGCCTTCGCCGCCCATGACGACCCTATTTCTCCTCCGGTGATTTCCTGCGGGAACGGCGTTCCCGGCGGCGTCAACTGCATCACTTCGAAAAAAGAACTAAAAGAAGCCCGCGCCGCTTTTCACGAAGGTGTGAAGCTGCAGGACCACCGGCGCTTCGAAGAGGCGCTCGCACAGTTCGATACAGCCTCGCGGCTGGCGCCACAGAATATCCACTTTTTGACCGCGCGCGAACTGCTGAAGGCTCAACTCGTCTTCAATCATGTGCAGCGCGGAAATCTGCTGCTGTGGAAGAATTCGCGTGCCTTGGCGGCTGCCGAATTTCGTGCTGCCCTCGCCCTCGATTCTGAAAACCACTTCGCGCGGGAGCGGCTGGAGGAAGCCACTCGAGAACTGGGACCCATCCTGGCGCCAATCACGCCGGTTCGCCTGGCCGATTCCGGCGAGATTCATCTCGAGCCCAGGGACGATCGGGGCACTTTCCATTACACGGGAGACGTTCGCGGTCTGTTTGCCGAGCTCTCCGCCGCATATGGAATGAATACGCAGTTTGACGATTCAGTCCAGCCGCGTCAGGTTCGATTCAATGTGGACGACGTGGGATTCTTCACTGCGCTGAAGTTGGCGTGCGAGGCCAGCAAGACTATGTGGGCGGCCCTCGATAACCATCACTTACTGATTGCCGCCGACAGCACCGAGAATCACAAGCAGTTTGACCGTATGTCGCTGCGGACTTTCATCCTGCCGGAGCACTCGACGCCCCAGGAGGCGACGGAAGTCATCAACACCATGCGCGGCGTACTGGGCTTGACGTTCGTGAGCCCAGGGCAGAGCGGAAATACGGTGGAAGTTCGCGGTCCCCAGCCGATCCTCGAGGCTTGCTCCAAATTGATGGAGCAGCTTGGCAACCGGCGACCGCAGGTCATGCTCGATGTTCGCGTGTTTCAGATCGGCCACCAGCTCACGCGAAACATCGGAGTGCATATTCCGAACACCTTCAACCTTTACAACATTCCCGCGGGGGCGCTGCTGGCACTGACCGGCGGACAGAACATTCAGCAGCTCATCAATCAGTTGATCGCATCTGGAGGAATCAACCAGACGGGCAGTTCCGCGCTCTCCGGACTTTTGGCGCAACTCGGAGGGCAGCAGAATTCCATCTTTAGCCAGCCGCTGGCCACTTTCGGAGGCGGGCTCACCTTCAGCGGCCTCAGTCTGGATCAATTCGCGGCGGCTCTTTCGGTGAACGAGTCGTGGGTACGCAGCCTGGAAAATCTCAGCATGCGCGCCGGCCAGGGCAACGACGCTACTTTTCATTTAGGGGAGCGTTATCCGATTCTGAATGCGAGCTACGCGCCCATTTACAATTCGCCGCAGATTTCGCAGGTCCTGGGGAATCAAAGCTTATGTTCCGCCGTTCCCTTCCGTCAGCTATGAAGATCTCGGGCTTGAACGTAAAGGCGAAGCCGGTCGTTCATGGCGACGGCTCGGTCAGCCTGGACCTGGAGATGCAGGTGCGATCGCTCACTGGGCAATCGAACAACGGAATTCCGGTCATCTCGAACCGCGAATACAAAGGGAGCATCAACTTGAAGGATGGCGAGCCGGCGGTGGTGGCTGGCGAAGTGTCGCGAACCGATACGCTTTCGATGAGCGGGATCCCGGGACTCGGATTATATACCGCTCCTGAATCAGGCGATGGTGAACAATACCAAGGAATCGGACAGCGACGAACTGATGATCGTCATTACTCCGCACGTGCTGGCAAACATCAACCGAACCACTCCGGAGATTTGGCTGAGCGAGAAGTAAAGCGGCTTCCGCTATCCGGCGTCGGACTTCCGGCGTTAGCCAGCGGTAGTCCGATTTTCGTCGGTTGTGACTTTACCCGGAAGCCGGCCGCCGACTTACTTTGCCCTTCGCGGCGAAGTCCACCAGGCTCTTGTACACATCCGACATTCGCGGATCCAAGCTTCCGATCTTTCGTCCGTTGATAAAGAGGGTAGGCGTCCCGCTTACATCCACCGATTTGCCGAGGGCCAAAGAGGCATCGACGCGAGCTTTGGTCTCGGCCTTGGCGGCACAGGCAGCGATGTCGGCGCCTTTCACTCCGGCTCCATCCGCGATTGCCGTAAGCTTTTCGTCCGCGTTTTCGGCGGTGATGTCCGCTTGAGTTTCGTAAGTCTTGGAGACAAATTTCCAGAAGGCATCGTTCGAAGCGCGGCCCACACAATCGGCATAAGCCGCGCCCTTCGCCGCCCAGTTATGCATCTCCAGAGGAAAATTTTGAAATACGAAGCGGGCATTGGGCTCGGCCGCAACCAGTGCTTCGATCGTGGGCTGGGCTGCTTTGCAGGCAGGACATTGCAGGTCGCCAAACTCCACGATCGTGACCGGCGCGTCTTTAGGCCCGCGCTCCGGACCGGTGATTCCCTTGTCCAGCAACTGCTTCGCCGGATCAAAGGGTCTTGCGCCGAAGGGAATAATTTCGCCAACCAGGGCCTGTTTTCCATCAGGGGCGACGAAGAAACGCATCAACTGCTGGCCCTGCGGACTGGCCAGCACAACGTTGACTTCGGCCAATCCTGCAACCGTGGACGGCTTGATGCTGGAAATTTTCCAGGTTAAGTCCGTCTCGTAGCCGAATTGCTGATGCAAGAAAGAATCGACCGTTGCCTCCGAAGGAAGGCCGCTGGATGAAGATTCCGCTTTTTCTGCAGAGCTCGGCGCCGGTTTCGGCCTTGGCTGCCGTCGATGTACTCTGTGCAGCCATAACTCCAACCAGAAGAAAAATACAGATCGAGTTCAGAACACTGCGCATGGCTTCCTTTCGAATATCGCGGTCTTGAATGTCTTAGGAAAGCGATCCATCAGGATACATGAGATCGGAAGACAGCTTCGAGTGAGTCAAACTTCGCTCGTCAAACTTCACACTTCGCGGCAATCGGAAAACGGCGTCCGTAGCCGAAGGCCTTGGGAGAAATCTTGAGACCGGGCGCGGCCTGCTGGCGCTTGTATTCGGCGCGATCGACCATGCGGATGACCCGCCTCACCACTTCAATGTCGAATCCGCGATCGGCCGCGATGTGCTCCGCCGAATGGGAATCCTCCACATAATCTTCCAGCACTGCGTCCAGAACTTCGTAAGGCGGCAGCGAGTCGCTGTCTTTCTGGTCGGGCCGCAACTCCGCGGACGGCGGCTTTTCCAGAGTGGCCTGCGGAATCACCGGCGCGCCGTGAATTCACATATTCGCTCAGCCGATAGACCAGAGTTTTTGGCACATCGGAGATCACCGCCAGACCGCCCACCATGTCGCCATAGAGCGTGCAATAGCCCACGCCCAGCTCGCTCTTGTTGCCGGTGGAGAGCACGATCGCGCCGAATTTGTTGGAGAGCGCCATCAGCAGCATGCCCCGAGCGCGGGACTGAATGTTTTCTTCGGTGACGTCTTCCTGTCGTGCCGGCAAAAACGTCGTTGCAGAGTGCCGTCGATACGCTTCGTAAGCGGGATTGATCGGAGAGCAGCTCGAAACGAATGCCGAGATTCTGTCGCCAGAGCGCGAGCATCGTCGATCGACCCTGGCGACGAATAGGGCCCGGGCATGCCGACGCCAATCACATTCTCCGGTCCGACCGCATCGGCGGCGATGACCGCGGTGAGAGCGGAATCGATGCCGCCGCTGAGCCCGATAGATCGCTTGCTGAGAATCCGCACTTGTGCACGTAGTCGCGCGTGCCCAGCACCAGGGCGGAATACACGCTGGCCTCCTCGCCGGCGATCTGCTCGTGCATTTCGCCGGTCAAGTCGGTCGGAATCGAAGTAGATCAGATCTTCTTCGAAGGATTGGCCCTGCGCGATGACGTTGCCTTCACGATTAAGCACCAGGCTGGAGCCGTCAAACACCAGACTGTCGTTGCCGCCAACCTGATTGACCAGCGCCACCGGCACCTTATGCTGGCGCGCGATGCTGGCCAGCATGTCGCGCCGCAGTTCGCGCTTGCCGATCCAGAACGGCGACGCGGAAATGTTCAGCACGAAATTTCCGCCGGCCTGAATCAGCGACTTCGACGGGATCGATGGTGTACAGGCGCTTGTGCCAGAAATGCTTGTCGTTCCATGCGTCTTCGCAGATGGTCAGCGCCATGCGATTCCCGCAGAACGGAAACAATTCCTGCTTCTTGGCGGGAGAGCAATAAT